>NZ_JAGZ01000001.1 GCF_000526915.1 Mycobacterium genavense ATCC 51234
GGCCCAGTTGGTGGTGCCCATCGCCGCGCCGATCTGGCTGGGCGGGCCGCAGTAGGCCGTCTTGCCGCCGGGCGCGACCAGCAGCAGCTGATCGCAGACGTCGAGGTAGGACACCGAGTGCGTCACGACCAACACGACGCGGCCGGCGTCGGCCAGCTGGCGCAGCATCATCATCACCTGGCGGTCCAGCGCCGGGTCCAGGCCGGTGGTGGGTTCGTCGAGGAGCAGCAGCGACGGGCCGGTGAGCAATTCCAGGGCCACCGACGCGCGCTTGCGCTGGCCGCCGGAGAGCTTGTCGACGCGGGTGTCGGCGTGCTTGGTCAGCTCGAGTTCCTCGAGCACCTGCGCGACGACCTGTTCGCGGTCGGCCTTGCTGGTGTCCGGTGGCAGCCGCAACTCGGCGGCATAGCCCAGCGCCTGGTTGACGGTCAGCTGACGGTGCACGACGTCGTCTTGGGGGACCATCCCGATCCGGCTGCGCAGCGAGGCGTACTCCGTATGGATGTTGTGGCCCTCGAACGTGGCCGAGCCGGAGCTGGGGGTGCTGTATCCGGCGATCAGCCGCGACAGCGTGCTCTTCCCGGCACCGGACCCGCCGATGATCGCGGTCAACGTGCCGGGCCGCGCGGTCAACGAGATGTGGTCCAGCAGTTGTTTGCCGTTGTCGACGACGTACTGCACGTCGCGCACCTGCAGGACGCCCGAACGCGTGGCGACCTCGCCCAGCGTGACCAGGGTGCCGTCGCGCACGACCAAATCGACGTTGCCGATGGTGACCACGTCGTCGTCGCTCAAAATCGCCGACCCCACCCGGGTGCCGTTGACGAACGTCCCGTTGATGCTGTTGTCTCGGATCTCGAGCCCCAGCGGTGTGGGCACCAGCGTGGCGTGTTGACGCGACGCCAGGACGTCGGGCACGACGATGTCGTTGTCCGGGGCGCGCCCGATCGTCAGCGCGCCCGCCGTCCCCGCCGCCGACGACGAACGCGGTGAGAGCAGCCTCACAAACCGCGTCGCGAGATTCGACACGTCGGTGGTCTTGGCGTCGATCACGGTGGACTCGGCGGGCGGGGTCGCGTCCCGGGCCGCGTGGACGACGGTGAGTTCCTCGGGCGGTGTCGCGCGCGGGCGTGGCGGCCTGCCGGGATACTTTGGCGGCCTGAGCATTTGGGGCTGCGGTTGCCTGCGCGGCGGCGGGGGCAGCGGCTGCGAGGTGGTGGTCGGTGGGTCGGGCAGCGCGGACCAGGCGATCGTGGGTGGGCCGGATTGCGGCGTCGGCCGCGGCTGCGCTGGGCGGCCGGCCCGGGCCTGCTGCGGACCGACGGCGAAGGTCAGCCGCGGTCCCCGGGGATTGCCGACGTGAATGCTCTGCCCGTCGTGGATATCGACGACCGGCATCCGGTAGCCATTGACGTAGGTCCCGTTCAGCGAGCCGTTGTCGATGGCCAGCCAGCGGCCCTGATCGAAACGCAGGATCAGATGCGCACGGGATATCCGCGGGTCGGCGATGCGCAGATCGGCGTGCTGATCGCGTCCGACGATCACCTCTTGGCCTGCGGCGAAGGTTCTTTGCGACCCGTCGTGCCGAATTGTCAGGACAGGAGGGGCGGGTCGACTCACTACTCAAGTAGGGTCGACTCACTACTCAAGTATCGGTGCGCCGAGTCGGTCCTCCCCATGGGACTCGCCTGTGACTTCGCTTTGTTTGCGTTCGCAGGCTCATAGCTGGTTCATAGTGTCCAGCGGCATTTCGCCTATCCGCGTCCGGCAGGATGCAACGGGGAGCTGTGCCGACGTGCGCACCAATGCCGACACACGAGGGGGCAACCACATGGACGAGCTGAAGCGCCCGACCCGGCGCCTGGGCAGCGGCCGGCGGCTGCTGACAAACCCGCGCCTGGCGCGCGAGGCGCTGCGCGCCAGGTTCGATTCAGCGACCGTCGCACACTTGTTTCGTCATGTCGCCCGGTCAATTCGACTCCGAACCCGGCACCCGCCGAGGACCAGGTCGGCGGGTCGCGCCCGGCGATGGCCAACGGTACGTCCTTCGCGGGCTACACCGTCCTGCGGCCATTGGGCGCCGGCGGGATGGCCGAGGTCTACCTGGCGTTGCATCCGAGGCTGCCGCGTCGCGACGTGATCAAAGTCCTCGCCGAAGCCGTCACCGCCGACAGCGAATTCCGTGAAAGGTTCAACAGGGAAGCCGATTTGGCCGCCACGCTGTGGCACCCGCACATTGTCGGCGTGCACGATCGTGGCGAATTCGACGGTCGGCTGTGGATCTCGATGGATTACGTCGAGGGCACCGACGCGTCCCGGCTGGTGAAAGAGCGCTACTCCGAAGGGATGCCGGTCGGCGAGGTGTGCGCGATTCTCCAAGCCGTCGCGAGCGCACTCGATTACGCGCATGACCGCGGTCTGCTGCACCGCGACGTCAAGCCCGCCAACATTCTGCTCACCCACCCAGGCGATGACGATCAGCGAATCCTGTTGGCGGACTTCGGTGTAGCGCGGCACCTGGGCAATATCAGCGGGATCACCGAGACCAATGTCGCGGTCGGGACGGTCGCCTACGCGGCACCCGAGCAGTTGGCCGGGTCCAACATAGACGGCCGCGCGGACCAATATGCGTTGGCGGCCACGGCATTTCATCTGCTCACCGGTGCCCCGCCGTTCCAGCGCGCCAACCCGATCGCGGTGATCAGCCAGCACCTGCACGAGGATCCGCCGTGGCTCAGCGAATACCGCCCGGAATTGCGTACCTGGACGACGTGTTCGCCAAAGCCCTTGGCAAGAAACCCGCCGAGCGCTTCGAGCGCTGTCGCGCCTTCGCCGCCGCCGTCAGTGAGCGGGTCGACGCCGTCGCCGAAGACCCCGCGGCCACGCCGCACCGGCGGCGTCTGATTGCGGCGGCGTACCACCGGTCCTCGTCGAGGGTTCGCTGGTCGGCCGCGCTGGTTTGCGCGGTGCTGATCGCCGTCGCGGCGACCTGGTCGACGCTGTACTCCTTCCAGCCGGCAAGTCCGCAGCCCCACCCGACGCTGGCCTCGCGGCCGTCGGCGCCCGCCGCCAGCGCGACCCCGCGGCCCGGCGGCCCGGTGCTGGACGGCACCTACCAATTGACATACGACCAGACCAAGCGGACCACCAACGGCATCCCCATCCGCCACGACGGCTCCGGCACGAGCTGGTGGGCATTCCGCTCGGCATGTACCACGAACGGATGCGCGGCCACCGGCACCAAACTGGACGACACCAACCACCAGGTCGCCGGCACCGCCGACGGCGGGGAGACCGACACCTTGCGCTATGTCGGCGGCTATTGGCAGGGGGCCCCGCAGCAGGAGCGGGTCGGCTGCCGGCTGCCCAACGGGCAAGTCCCGGCAACCCAGCAGGAGACCCTCGCCTGGTCGTTCGCGTCCCAGCCGGACGGCACGCTGCGGGGCACCGAAACCGAAACGGTGCTGAGCAACGAGTGCGGTGCGCAGGGCGCCGTGGTGCGGGTGCCGGTGGTGGCAACCCGGGCCGGTGACGCGCCGGTGGGGGTGGCGCTGGCCGATCCCAACCTGGTGATCAGCACCTCGACCGCACCGGCGCACCCGGCGCCCGCCGTGCTCGGCGGGTTGTGCACCGACGTCGACAAGCTCGCCTACGACCCGACCAGCAACGAGCAGGTCGTGTGCGAGGGCAACACCTGGGACAAGGCGCCGATCGCGACCGGGGTGCACGCCGCGGGCAGCTCGTGTGACCTGCCCGACGTCCCGGTGTACGCGATGTCCACTTCGAACGACGGCTATCTGCTGCAATGCGACCCGGTCACCCGGATGTGGACCCGGCACTGAGTAGCGCTGCCGGGCCCGCGGCCTCGCCGAACGTGCTCTCATGGCGACTTTTCCGCTGATTTCCCGCCACCAGAGCACGTTCGGCGGAGCCGGCGGGTACGCCGGCATCGCGACACTTGTCGGTGCGCGCCTCTACCCTGGGGTCATGGCTTTCGCCACGGAACATCCCGTCGTCGCGCATTCCGAGTACCGCGCGGTCGAGCAGGTCGTGCGCGCCGGCGGCCGGTTCGAGGTCGTCAGCCCGCATGCTCCCGCCGGTGACCAGCCGGCTGCGATCGACGAGCTGCAGCGCCGCATCGAGGCTGGGGAGCGCGACGTGGTGCTGCTCGGCGCGACCGGCACCGGAAAGTCGGCCACCACCGCCTGGCTGATCGAACGGCTGCAGCGGCCCACCCTGGTGATGGCCCCGAACAAGACGCTGGCCGCCCAGCTGGCCAACGAGCTGCGAGAGATGTTGCCGCACAACGCAGTCGAATACTTCGTCTCGTACTACGACTACTACCAGCCGGAAGCGTACATCGCGCAGACCGACACCTACATCGAAAAGGACAGCTCGATCAACGACGACGTCGAACGCTTGCGGCACTCCGCGACGTCGTCGCTGCTGTCCCGACGCGACGTCGTGGTGGTGGCGTCGGTGTCGTGCATCTACGGCCTGGGCACGCCGCAGTCCTACCTGGACCGCTCGGTCGAGCTGCGGGTCGGCCAGGAGGTGCCGCGCGACGGGCTGCTGCGGTTGCTGGTCGACGTACAGTACAGCCGCAACGACCTGTCCTTCACCCGCGGCTCGTTCCGGGTCCGCGGCGACACCGTGGAGATCATCCCGTCGTACGAGGAGCTCGCGGTGCGTATCGAATTCTTCGGCGACGAGATCGAGGCGCTGTATTACCTGCACCCGCTGACCGGCGACGTGGTCCGCCAGGTCGACTCGTTGCGGATCTTCCCGGCCACCCACTACGTCGCCGGGCCCGAGCGGATGGCGCAGGCGATCTCCACGATCGAACAGGAACTCGAGGAGCGGCTCGCCGAGTTCGAGAGCCAGGGCAAGCTGCTGGAGGCCCAGCGGCTGCGGATGCGCACCAACTACGACATCGAGATGATGCGGCAGGTCGGTTTCTGCTCCGGTATCGAGAACTACTCGCGCCACATCGACGGCCGCGGGCCCGGTTCGCCGCCGGCGACGCTGCTGGACTACTTCCCCGAGGACTTCCTGCTGGTCATCGACGAGTCGCACGTGACCGTGCCGCAGATCGGCGGCATGTACGAGGGCGACATGTCGCGCAAACGCAACCTGGTCGACTACGGCTTCCGGTTGCCGTCGGCGGTCGACAACCGGCCGCTGACCTGGGAGGAGTTTGCCGATCGGATCGGGCAGACGGTGTACCTGTCGGCCACGCCAGGGCCGTACGAGCTCAGCCAGGCCGCCGGCGAGTTCGTCGAGCAGGTGATCCGCCCGACCGGCCTGGTGGACCCGAAGGTCGTGGTCAAGCCGACCAAGGGCCAGATCGACGACCTGATCGGCGAGATCCGCAAGCGGGCCGAGGCCGACGTGCGGGTGCTGGTGACGACGCTGACCAAGAAGATGGCCGAAGACCTCACCGACTACCTACTTGAGATGGGCATCCGGGTGCGCTACCTGCACTCCGAGGTGGACACGCTGCGCCGGGTGGAGCTGCTGCGCCAGCTGCGGCTCGGCGACTACGACGTGCTGGTCGGCATCAACCTGCTGCGCGAGGGCCTGGACCTGCCCGAGGTGTCGCTGGTGTCGATCCTCGACGCCGACAAGGAGGGCTTCTTGCGCTCGGCGCGCAGCCTGATCCAGACCATCGGCCGCGCCGCCCGCAACGTCTCCGGCGAAGTGCACATGTACGCCGACAAGATGACCGATTCGATGAAGGAGGCCATCGACGAGACCGAACGGCGCCGCGCCAAGCAGATCGCCTACAACGAGGCCAACGGCATCGACCCTCAGCCGCTGCGCAAGAAGATCGCCGACATCCTCGACCAGGTCTATCGCGAGGCCGACGACAGCGAAACCGTCGAGCTGGGCTCGGGGCGCAGCATTTCCCGCGGCCGACGCGCGCAGGGCGAGCCCGGTCGCGTCGTCAGCGCCGGCATCATCGAGGGCCGCGACACGGCCGGCATGCCGCGCGCCGAATTGGCCGACCTGATCGAGGATCTCACCGCGCAGATGATGGCCGCCGCGCGTGACTTGCAATTCGAACTGGCCGCCCGGTTCCGCGACGAGATCGCCGACCTCAAAAAGGAACTGCGCGGAATGGATGCCGCCGGTCTGAAGTAACGCGGCACTCCTCATACGGTGTATGGGTGACTGACACGGCGAGCGACACCGGCAGTTGGCGCGAACTGCTGGGCGGCTACCTCGGAACGTCCACCGTCCTGGCCGGTGGGGTTCTGCTGTACGCGACCACCGAGTTTCTGACCACCAGCCTGCTCCCGACCACAGTCGCCGAGATCGGCGGCGGCCGGCTGTATGCGTGGGTGATCACCCTGTATCTGGTCGGGTCGGTGGTGGCGGCGGCGACGGTGAACACCCTGCGGTTGCGCATCGGCGCGTGCTCGGCGTTCCTGTGCGGCCTGGCCGTCTTCGGCATCGCGAGCGTCGTGTGCGCGGCGGCGCCGAACATGCCGGTGCTGATCGCCGGCCGTGCCCTGCAAGGCGTGGCCGGCGGGCTGCTGGCCGGGCTGGGCTATTCGCTGATCAACATCGCTCTGCCGCGGTCGCTGTGGACCCGCGGCTCGGCGCTGGTATCGGCGATGTGGGGCGTCGCGACCCTGGTCGGGCCCGCGATTGGCGGCCTGTTCGCACAGTTTGGGCTGTGGCGGTGGGCATTTGGGGCCATGGTCGTCCTGGCCGCGCTGATGGCGATACTGGTCCCGCGAGCCCTCAGCAACGCCGACATCGTCGCCGGTGACGCGCCGGGGATCACCAAGGTGCCGGTGTTGTCGCTACTGCTGCTGGGCGCGGCCGCGTTGGCAGTCAGCGTTGCGGAGTTGCCGCACAATGCTTTCGCGATGGCCGGACTGCTGGCCGCCGGTGCGGCGCTGGTCGGACTGTTCATCTACGCCGACTGGCGAATGAGCGCAAAAGCGTTGCCGAACAGCACCTTTGGCAGTGGTCCGTTGAAATGGATCTACCTGACGGTGGGGATTCAGATGGCGGCCGTGATGGTCGACACGTATGTGCCGCTGTTCGGTCAACGGTTGGCGCATCTGACGCCGGTCGCGGCGGGCTTCTTGGGCGCGGTGCTGGCCATGGGGTGGACGATCGCCGAGCTCACCAGCGCCTCGCTGAGCAACCCGCGCGTCGTCGACCGGGTGATCGCGGTCGCGCCGTTGGTGATGGCCTCGGGTCTGGTCCTGGCCGCGGCGACCCAGCGCACCGACGCGCCGATCGCGGTCGTTGTGGTGTGGGCAATCGGGTTCTTGATCGGCGGTATCGGGATGGGCATGACCTGGCCGCATCTGTCGATGCGGGCCATGGACACCGTCGACGATCCGTCCGAGGGAGGTGCGGCGGCCGCGGCGATCAATACGGTCCAGCTGATCTCCGCGGCGTTCGGCGCCGGGCTGGCGGGCGTGGTGGTCAACAACGCCGCGGGTGGGGACTTGGCGGCGGCTCGCTGGCTCTACGCCGTCATCGCGGCGCTGGCGGCGACGGCCGTCGTCGCGTCCACGCGGGCCGGCCGGCGGGTCGTCGCGCCCGCCGATGATGCTTTGCTGACGAAACACGCGCTCTGCCCCATACGGTATATGAGTGACCGTCACGACGGACGAGGCCGGTAGTTGGCGCGAGCTGCTCGGACAGCATCTGGGAATGTCGACGGTGCTGGCCGGCGGCATTCTGCTGTACTCCACCAACGAATTCATGACGGTCAGCATGCTGCCGACCATCATCGCCGATATCGGCGGAGCTCGGCTGTTTTCCTGGGCGACGACGCTGTATCTCATCGGATCCGTCGTCTCCGCCTCGGCAGTCCACCCGGTGGTGCAACGGATCGGGGCCCGACGCGCATAGCTGCTCGGGCTCAGCGTGTTTGCCCTCGCCAGCGTGGTGAACATGTTGGCGCCCAGCATGGCGGTTCTGGTCGCCGGACGGGCGCTGCGCGGCGTGTCCGGCGGGCTGTTGGCCGGCCTGGGCTACGCGCTGATCAACTCCGCCCTGCCGCGTTCGCTGTGGACCCGCGGCTCGGCGCTGGTGTCCGCGATGTGGGGGTCTCGACGCTGATCGGCCCGGTGGCGGGCGGGATCTTCGCCCAACTCGGGCTGTGGCGGTTGGGGCAAACCGCGACGGGCATTGGGGCCGGGCTGATGGCGATATTGGTGCTGGCTGTCTTGCAGCCCGGCCGGGTGGCGCGGGAGCACCCGCTGACACCGGTCCGCAAGGTGCCCGTTTGGTCGCTGTTGCTGATGAGTTCGGCGGCGTTGACCGTGAGCATCGCGGCGCTTCCGCACCACGTGGTGCGGAACCTGGGGTTGCTGTTCGCGGGCGTGATGTTGATCGTCGCCTTCGTCGTCGTCGACCGGCGCTTGGACGTAGCGGTGTTGCCGCGCAGCGTATTTGGCCGGGGACCGGCCAAGTGGATCTTCCTCACCATGTCGGTGGAGATGGTCGCCGCGATGGCCAATATCTATGTGCCGTTGTTCGGCCAGAAACTGGCGGACCTGAGCCCGGTGGAGTCCGGGCTGCTCGGTGCGGGGCTGGCCACCGGATGGACCGGCAGCGAGATCGTCAGCGCGTCACTGACCGAACGTCGCGCGATCCGGCGCGTCGTCGTCGCCGGCCCGTTGGTCATGGCCGCGGGCCTGGCGCTGGCGGCGGTGGCTCAGCGCGCGTACGCCCCGCTCGGGTTCGTCGCGCTGTGGGCACTGGCGCTGCTGATCACCGGGGCCGGCATCGGGATGGGCTGGCCGCACCTGGTGGTGCGCGCGATGGATTCCGACGACCCGGAACAGGGCAGTGCGGCGGCCGCGTCGATCAACACCGTGCAGCTGATCTCGGCGGCGTTCGGGGGTGGGCTGGCGGGTGTGGTGGTCAACCTGGCGGAGGCCGACGACGCGGCGGCGGCCCGCGCGTTGTATCTCGTTTTCGCGATGGTGGCGGCCAGCGCCGTGCTGGCCGCCTACCGCATCATCCGGCGCCGACTAATCCGCGTCGTCCTCGGCGCGCAGGATGGCGATGACACCGTCGATGGCCGCGAAAGCCTTTGGCGCCCTTCCCATTTGCGCACCCGCCAAGGTCATCGTCACGCGGACTTCGCCGTCGTCGATGTCGTGGGTGTCGGCGTCGAGCTCGGTGAGCTGCCACTTGCGCTGCCCGCACACCCGCAGCACCTCGCGCAGCACGCCTCGCCCGTTCTCGTAGATGATGTGCAGCCGGGCGGTCCCGTGCAGCCTGGCGCCGAGTTGACGCTCGACGGCGCTGAACGCCAGCGCGCTGACGAAGTGCAGCACTACGACGGCGATGGCCAGCAGCAGGCCGGCGCCCGACGCCATGCCGACGGCGGCCGATTCCCAAACCGCGGCGGCGGTGGTGAGTCCGTGCACGGCGCCGCGCCGGGTGGTGGTGATCCCGGCGCCCAAAAACCCGATACCGGAAACGATTTGGGCGGCGACCCGGGACGGATCGAGCACCACCGTGCCGGCGTTCAGGACATTGTCGAAACCGTACTTACTGATCAGCATCACCAACGCCGACGACGTGCCGACGATCGTCTGGGTCCGCAGACCCGCGCTCTTGCCCTGAACGGTTCATTCCAGGCCGATGAGGGCGGTTAGGCCGAACGCGGCGAACAGCTCGACGAGGTGCCGCAGGTTCTGCACGTCGCCGCCCAGCAGGTCGCCCATCAACCCGGAATGCACGTCCCTGAACTACCCGGAACCGGCGCCTTTACTCCTCGTCAGCGCGTCGACTTGACGACCTGCGAGTAGTGGAATTGCCACCGCTCGACGATGTGGAAGCCGAGGTAACCGGGGAACCGATACGCCGGCGTTCGGCCGAATGCCCCCGGCGGCAGCGACTGTCCCGACTGATGCTCGGGGAACGACTTGTCGTAGTTGGTGATGGTCCACAGCGTCGTGCACTTGTTGATCTTGGCCGTCGTCAGCCACACCGCGACGTGGCCGTCCCACAACGAGCCGACCTTGGGCCCGTACGCACCGCGCTCGACGTCGATCAGCGATCGAAACGCCGCCGGCCGGGTGGCCAGCAGCGCGCGGATCGGCCCGGGACGCCACGGCACGGTGTTGTCCGTCAGCAGGCAGTCGCCGGGCGCGGCGTGTGAGCTGATCAGGTCGGCCACCTGGCTGTAGTCCCAGCCCTCCTTGGCGTACGGCCAGCGCTGGGCGAACAGATAGTCGGGCACCGCGGCGACCGCGAACAGCAGCACGACCCCGACGACGGCCCACCGCCGGCGCGCCACCGTGATGATGCAGACGGCCAACAAGACGGCCATCGCGGGCGTGGTCAGGATCAGATAGCGCGGAAAGTACATGGGCTCGCCGAACTGCGAATAGATCACCACGGCGGCGGTCGGCAGCACGACCCAGCCGATGCAGATGATCACCAGGCGGCGCATATCGCCGGCCGGGCCGGGAGCGCCGAAGCGTCGGGCGACGATCGCGGCCGCCATGATCACCCCGCTGAGCACCGCGAACGGAACGCTGTGGTCGAAGTACTGGCGCTGGACGATGTCGAAGGCGTAGTGCCAGCTGATCGGGAACAGCCAGTTGACCTGGAACGCCTGACCGTGCACAAACAGGATGAACGGTGTCATGCCGCCCAGTGCGACGGCCGTGCCGACCGCCCACCGGACGACCGGGGACTTCCGGGATCCCTTGGGCGCCAACAACGGCAGCATCACCGCGTAGACCCCGACCAGCAGCACCAGGTTGAGGCTGAGCAGAATCGACACCATCAGCCCCACGGCGTAACCCGCCCACAGCCGGAGCCGATTGCGCCGCACGGCGGTGACCAACAGAACGGTCAGCCAGATCGCGGCCGCCACCGACATGGCATAGGGGCGCGCCTCGATACCCGCCCAGGTGGTGCGCGGCAGGATCGCGAACATGATGCCCGCGCACAGCGCGGTGCCGCGTCCCGGGGTGAACTGCCGGGTGAGCACGACGACGCCGGCGGCGGCCACCCCGATCGCCAACGCGCTGGGCACCCGTGACCAGAACTCGGTCGGCGGGAAGACGGCGAACCACCCGTGCATCACCAGGTAGTACAGGCCGTGCACGGCATCGATGTGGCCCAGCAGCCGCCATAGTTCGGGCAAAGTCCGGCTCGCCGCGGCCGAGATGGTGGCGCCCTCGTCGAACCACAGCGAAGGCCGACAGGCCCAGGCGCCGCTGAGGACGGCAGCCAGGGCGGTGACCGCCCAGGGGTCGAGCAACCTGCCCCGTGCGGGCCCGCGCCCGGACTCGACGGTGACATCCGGGGAGTGCTGCTCGAGGGCGGACGTAGCCATGCTGCCTGTCACTGTAGGGCGCACCCGATCGGCCTGGTCACCAGCGGTCCGGCCGGCGAGCCGAAACAGGCCGTGCGGGGCTGGACGGGTTCGCGTGCCGCGTCCGAGGCCCCTGGGAAACGCCGCCACGCAACGCCTTCCGGCCGGGGCGGGCGCATGCCATGGCCTCATTATCGCCGGATCGAGGCCGTTGCCGCAGCGTGGCGAGGCAAATGCAGGCTTGCGCCACACCGCTTCGGTGTGGGTAATCTGACCCATCCAGATCGGACAACGCGCTACTGTCTTGTGTTGGCCTGGCAAACGATACTGGGAGGGTAAATGTCCGCATATCGGACCGTGGTGGTCGGCACTGACGGCTCGGACTCGTCGTTGCGTGCCGTCGAACGTGCGGCAACCATCGCCGGGCCGGACGCCAAGCTGATCGTCGCGTCGGCGTATCTGCCGCAGCACCAGGACGGCCGGGCCGCCGACGTGCTGAAGGACGAAAGCTACAAGGTGGCGGGCACCGCCCCGATCTACGCGATCTTGCAGGACGCCAAGGAGCGGGCACACAAGGCCGGTGCGAAGAACGTCGAGGAGCGCCCGATCGTCGGCGCCCCCGTCGACGCCCTGGTCAACCTGGCCGAAGACGTCAAGGCCGACCTGCTGGTTGTCGGTAACGTCGGCCTGAGCACGATCGCGAGCCGCCTGCTGGGCTCGGTCCCGGCCAACGTGTCCCGCCGCGCCAAAGTCGACGTCTTGATCGTGCACACCACGTCGTAGCCGGGTTTTCCTTACTCCGCGGATCCTCGGGCCCACAGGGCCAGGGACCGCATCAGCACATCGCGCTCCAGTGCCAGGTCGGAGATCTGTTTGCGCAGGTCGTTGATTTCGTCGCGGAGGGTTTCGGCCGTCATGCCGTCCCCGTCGGACGCGCGCTGACCGGTCGGCATCGCCGGGCCGGGCAAACCGTCGGGCGGCCCCCCGCGGCGCGTCACCTGCGGAATCACCGCGGGTGAGGCGCCGTATCGGGCGGGTGTCCCGGGTGCGACGGTCGCGCCGCGCTGACACGTGGCGCCGGCCCGGGTGGCCGCGAATCCGCCGCCCGCCGCGCCGCCGCCACCGGCCGCCGCGGCCATCAGGCTGCCCGGCAGCAACGCGCCGGCGCCAGGCCCGAACCCGTCGATCGCGGCTTCCGGCAGTCCGGCCAGGGCGGCCTCCGGCAACACCCGCACCGAGCTGGCGAGCACCGGTGCGGCTTCGGCCCAGGCCGGCGGGACCGACAGCGCGCCCACCGGGAGGGCGCGGCCGGCGCTGGCCAGCACACCGCCCGACATCCCCAGCCCCGACGCGGCCGGCGCGGTGTCGTTGAGCAGGCCCGCCGCGGCACCTGCCGCGCCCAACGCCGGGGCGGCCGCGCCGAGGATCGTGGGCGGCAGCACCGCATTGACCGGGCCGGTCAGCCACGGGCCGAGGATGAACAGCACCCCGCTGGCGACGTACGTGGCGCTCGCGGTGACGTTGAACATGTCCGACAGGGTCGGATCGCCCGGCGCACCGGCCAGCGTGTCCAGCATCTTGGGCACCGTCTGCAGCACCTGCGTCAGGGCTTTGGGGCTGGCCGTGGCCGACGTGGCGGCCTTGCTCACCGCAGCGTCCTGCGCGCCGGCCCCGGACAGATCGGTGGTCTGCGGTGGGTCGCTGAACGGCGTCAGCCGTGACGCGGCCGCCGACCCGCCCGCGTAGGCATACATGGTCGTCGTGTCCTGGGCCCACATCTCGCCGTACTGCGTCTCGGCGGCCGCGATCGCCGGGGTGTTCTGACCGAACAGGTTGGTCGCGACCAGCGCCAGCAGCAGCGCGCGGTTCTCGGCGATCACGGCCGGCGGCACCGTCGCGGCGAATGCCGTCTCGTACGCCATCGCCGCCGCCGGCGCCTGCCGGGCGGCCATCTTGACCTGCTCGGCGGTGTTGCCCAGCCATGACGCGAAGACGATCGCGGCGGCCCGTATCGACATCGACGCCGGACCCAGCCACGCTTCCCGCGTCAGCCCGGACACCACCGACCGGTACGCCGCGGCCGCGGAGGTCAGTTCCGCGCCCAACCCGTCCCAGGCCGCCGCCGCTGTCCACATCGGCACGGACCCCGCTCCGTGCGTACATCCGGCCGGAGTTGACCTCCGGCGGTAACGCCGCATAATCCATTTCCGTTCGCCAATCAGTCAATTGGGCACGACCGCCTGCGCGGCTGGTGTGGGTAGACGTGATCGGCTCGCATGCTACCGAGCCACGCCGGCGGGGGAGGGCGTTTCGGGCGTTGCTCGACCGGGATTCCGCGACCCCGGTGCGGCCGCCGTGGTCGCGCGCGCTCAGCGCCGCCGTCGCGCGACCCGGATCATGTTCTGCGGCAAGCCAATTGACCGGCGGCTACCAGCCTCGTTCGCGCCATTCGGTCAGATGCGGGCGTTCGGTGCCCAGCACCGTGTCGTCGCCGTGGCCCGGATAGACGACGGTGTCGTCGCCGTACACCTCGAACACCCGGCTGGTGACGTCGTTGAGCAACTGGGTGAAGTCGCCCTCCTGCCACGTCTTGCCCACGCCGCCGGGGAACAGGCAGTCGCCGGTGAACAGCTGCGTGACGCCGCCGGTGGCCGGGCCGTCGAGGGCCAGCGCGATCGAGCCCGGGGTGTGCCCGCGCAAGTGGATGACGTCGAACGTCAGCTTGCCGATCTGCACCTTGTCGCCGTTGGCCAGGAACCGGTCCGGTTTGACGGGCAGCGGTTCGGCGTCGATCTTGTGGCAGGCGGTGGGCGCACCGGTGGCGGCGGCCACGGCCTCCAGCGCCTGCCAGTGGTCGAAGTGCTGATGGCTGGTCACGATCAGCACCACGTTCGGGGCGTACCGTTGGACCAGGTCGATCAGGACGTCGGCATCGTTGGCGGCGTCGATCAGCAGTGTTTGACCGGTCTGCGAACAGGTCACCAGGTAGGCGTTGTTGTCCATCGGGCCGACCGACGCCTTCACGATCGTGGCGCCGGGCAGGGTGCGGCGGGCAGCGTTACCAGGGTCGACGTGTCCGGTGTAGTTATCGTCCACGACGGTCATGCGCGGCTCCTTTGGTCCCGGCGGGCGCCGGGAGCATCGTCGCCGGCGCGAGTCCTAGCGGCCACGTTACTGCTCTCCGGGCTGGCGTGGGTGTCTTGTCGGTGGGGGCACCTAGCATGGAATGCGCCGTGCGCAGTAAACGCCGTACAGGCAAGCGAGAATTTTATGAGAGAGGCAGCGTGGCTGACCGCCTAATCGTCAAAGGTGCCCGTGAACACAACCTGCGCGGCGTCGCCCTCGACCTGCCGCGCGACTCGTTGATCGTCTTCACCGGGTTGTCGGGATCGGGCAAGTCGTCGCTTGCTTTCGACACCATCTTCGCCGAGGGCCAGCGCCGCTACGTCGAGTCGCTGTCGGCCTACGCCCGCCAGTTCCTGGGGCAGATGGACAAGCCCGACGTCGATTTCATCGAGGGCTTGTCGCCGGCGGTGTCCATCGACCAGAAGTCGACCAACCGCAACCCCCGATCGACGGTCGGCACGATCACCGAGGTGTACGACTACCTGCGGTTGCTCTACGCGCGCGCCGGCACGCCGCACTGCCCGGTCTGCGGGGAACGGATCGCCCGCCAGACCCCGCAGCAAATCGTCGATCAGGTGCTGGCGATGGAGGAGGGCACCCGATTCCTGGTCCTGGCCCCGGTGGTCCGTACCCGCAAGGGCGAGTTCGCCGACCTGTTCGACAAGCTCAACGCGCAGGGCTACAGCCGGGTCCGGGTCGATGGGGTGGTGCACCCGCTGGCCGACCCGCCAAAGCTGAAAAAGCAGGAGAAGCACGACATCGAGGTGGTGGTGGACCGGCTCACCGTCAAGACCGCCGCCAAGCAGCGGCTCACCGACTCCGTGGAGACCGCGCTGAATTTGGCCGACGGCATCGTGGTGCTGGAATTTCCCGACGACCGCGACGAGCGCGACCACCCGCGCGAGCAGCGCTTCTCCGAGAAGCTGGCCTGCCCCAACGGGCACCCGCTGGCCGTCGACGACCTGGAACCCCGCTCGTTCTCGTTCAACTCGCCTTACGGTGCCTGCCCCGAATGCGTCGGGTTGGGCATCCGCAAAGAGGTGGACCCCGATCTGGTGGTGCCAGACCCCGAGCGCACCCTGGCCGAGGGCGCGGTGGCGCCGTGGTCGGCGGGGCACACCGCGGAGTACTTCACCCGGATGATGGCCGGCCTCGGCGAAAAGTTGGGATTCGACGTCGACACGCCCTGGCGCAAGCTTCCGGCCAAGGCCCGCAAGGCGATTCTGGAAGGCTCCGACCATCAGGTGCACGTGCGGTACCGCAACCGGTACGGCCGAACTCGTTCGTACTATGCCGATTTCGAAGGCGTGCTGGCGTTCCTGCAGCGCAAGATGGAGCAGACCGAGTCCGAGCAGATGAAGGAGCGCTACGAAGGCTTCATGCGCGACATCCCGTGCCCGGTGTGCGAGGGCACGCGGCTCAAGCCCGAGATTCTGGCGGTGTCGCTGGCCGCGGGGGACCGTGGCTCCAAGTCCATCGCCGAGGTCTGCGACCTGTCCATCTCGGACTGTGCCGACTTCCTCAACGCGCTCACCCTCGGCGTGCGCGAGCAGGCGATCGCGGGGCAGGTGCTCAAGGAAATCCAGTCGCGGCTGGGATTTTTGCTCGACGTCGGGCTGGAATACCTGTCGCTGTCCCGGGCCGCCGCCACGCTGTCCGGCGGTGAGGCCCAACGCATTCGGCTGGCCACCCAGATCGGCTCCGGACTGGTCGGCGTGCTCTACGTGCTCGACGAACCGTCCATCGGACTGCACCAGCGCGACAACCGTCGCCTCATCGAAACCCTCACGCGGCTAAGGGCTTTGGGAAACACACTGATCGTCGTCGAGCACGACGAGGACACCATCGCCCACGCCGACTGGATCGTCGACATCGGGCCCGGCGCCGGCGAGCACGGCGGCCAGATCGTGCACAGCGGCACCTACCAGGAGCTGCTGGCCAACCAGGACTCGATCACCGGTGCCTACCTGTCGGGCCGGGAAAGCATTGCCACGCCGGCGATTCGACGTCCCGTCGACCGCAAGCGTCAGCTCACCGTCGTAGGGGCCCGCGAGCACAACCTGCGCGACATCGACGTGTCGTTTCCGCTCGGCGTGCTGACCTCGGTGACGGGCGTGTCCGGATCCGGCAAGTCGACATTGGTCAACGACATCCTGGCGGCCGTACTGGCCAACCGGCTCAACGGCGCTCGGCAGGTCCCGGGACGGCACACCCGGGTCACCGGGCTGGAGCACCTGGACAAGCTGGTGCGGGTCGACCAGTCGCCGATCGGGCGCACACCGCGCTCCAACCCGGCCACCTACACCGGGGTGTTCGACAAGATCCGCACCTTGTTCGCCGCGACCACCGAGGCGAAAGTCCGTGGCTACCAACCGGGTCGGTTCTCGTTCAACGTCAAGGGCGGTCGCTGCGAGGCGTGCACCGGCGACGGCACCATCAAGATCGAGATGAACTTCCTGCCCGACGTGTACGTGCCGTGCGAGGTGTGCCAGGGCGCCCGGTACAACCGGGAAACCCTCGAGGTGCACTACAAGGGCGAGACCATCTCCGAAGTGCTGGACATGTCCATCGAGGAAGCGTGCGAGTTCTTCGAACCGATCAGCGGCATCCACCGCTACCTGCGCACCCTGGTCGACGTCGGCCTGGGCTACGTGCGGCTGGGCCAGCCCGCGCCCACCCTGTCCGGCGGTGAGGCGCAGCGGGTCAAGCTGGCCTCCGAACTGCAGAAGCGGTCGACCGGGCGCACCATCTACATCCTCGACGAGCCCACCACCGGATTGCATTTCGACGACATCCGCAAGCTGCTCAACGTGATCAACGGCCTGGTGGACAAGGGCAATACGGTCATCGTGATCGAACACAACCTGGACGTGATCAAGACGGCGGACTGGATCGTGGACATGGGCCCCGAGGGCGGCGCCGAAGGCGGAACCGTTGTCGCCCAAGGCACTCCGGAGGACGTCGCCGCGGTGCCGGAAAGCTACACCGGCAAGTTCCTCGCCGAGGTCGTCGGGCGCACCACCGTGTCGGCGACCAAACCGCGGTCCGCCCGGCGGCGCAAGGTCAGCGCCTAGCGACATCCGCGCGGCTACGTGGCAGCCTCGCCGCGCAGCCGCGCCAGACGCGTCGTGCTGGTCTCTTCGAGGTCCACCAGCTCCGACCGGGACCTCAGAAAGTCGCTGAACGATTTGAAACCCAGGGACTTCTCGTTGAATGACGGGTCCATCCGTTTCATCTGAGCTTTGACCGCCGAGTTGTGCAGCCACTCGGTGTCGTCCTTCTCCAGGCCGATGCGCAGCGCGCGTTCGAGCAATCCGGTGGCCGCGGCCTGCGCATCGGCGGGTGCGTCGTCGGCGTCGTTCTTCGGCCGTCCCCCACGCTTCTTGGGTCCGCTGGATTGCGCTGCGGCAGTGGGGATCCCGGGCAACGCGTCGTAGCTGACGAATTCGTCGCAGGCCGCGGCCAGGGATCGGCTGCTGGCACCGGCCACACCGATGCCAACCACGTAACGGCCGAGGCGCTTGCACCGCTGAGCCAACGCGATGTAATCCGAATCGCCGCCCACGATCACCACATGGGTCAGGTCGGGCAACCGGAACATGTCCTCGACCGCGTCGACCGCCAGCCGGATGTCGGCACCGTTCTTGCCGTACGCTGCCGCCGGAAAGAGCTGGACGAGATCGACTGCGCGACCGACAAGTTGGCCGTGGTAAGCGGCGTTGACGTCGGCGGACCAGTCCGCGTAGGCGCGGGTCAGCACCAGGGTGCCGAACGATGACGCGAAGTCGATGATGGCGCCGACGTCGACGGTGGCCGACTGCAGCCGGTCCGTCGCGAGTCCCTTGGCCTTGTCCTTCTGGAACGAGTTGCGCCCGTGTACCTGGTCGTAGCGCGAGATCACGATGTTGTCGAAGTCGAGGTAGACAGCGACGCGGGTGGATTCGGTCATCGTGCGTTCGCCTCCTGATCGGCCCTCAACGGGGCAACCGGTCCGCCATCATATTGGCGATCTGCCTGGCCTGGTTGATCGTCCCCGGCGCACAGACGTTGACGTCGAAGACCACATTGGACACCACACTGATCACGTGCTGGCACACCACCGGGCTGTTGCCCAGCGTGTGTTACAGGGCGATGTTGGGTGGATTCCCGCTGACGTCCCCGAATGTCCATTGGGAGGTGACTCCGTCGGACACCTGGGTCACGGTTCGCCCGGCGCACTCCCGATACCGGGGCAGCTGGGAGGTCACGAACGCCCGGGCCTGGTCGGCGGAGGCGAATACCACCGCGCCCTGGACCACGGCGTAGCCGGGGTGGCTGTTCGGCTTCTTCAACAACTGGGCCAGCATCCCGGTGTAGCCGCTGCTCTGGTACGTCGGGGTTTGGAAACCGATCAGCGCGCCGAGGCAGTCGTCGTCCGACAACGTGTTGGACGGAGTGGGGTCGGTCATCACGGTGCTGTTGTGGTCGACGACGCTCCCGGTGGTGCCGACGATGGTGTTGATCTGCTCCACCGGAACCAGAACCGAATGCAGTTGTGCGGGAGCAACATTCGCGACGGCAGTGCCACCGGGCGGCGCGGGGCTCGGAGTAGCGGACTCGACGGCGCTGGTAGCCGGGCGCGACGCGGCGGGTTGACGTACGGCCGCCCAGATCCCGGTGCCCGCGACGGCCGCGCCGACGATCACGATCGCGCCGACGATCAGCCCCAGTCTGGGCTTGGGCGGCGGGGGCGGCGTCCATGGCGGCGGGCTGGCGACCCAGGCCGGCGGGACGGGTGCCGGTGGGGGCGGTGGGGCGAAGTGTCGGCTGTGCTGGATCAGGTCGGTGGCCCGGTCTTGGTCGGGAGTGCTCAGCGCGTGCAGGGCGGCCTGCGCGAGATCGCCGGCGGTGGCGTAGCGGGCGAACGGGTCTTTGGCCATGCCCTGTGCGATGACTTCGTCGAATGCGGTGGGCACGGCGGGATTTCGCTGGCTGGGCCGCGGTACTGGCTCCATCAGGTGCGCGGCCATCAGTCTGCTGAGACTCTCGGTCTGGAAAGGTGTTGCGCCCGTAAGGCATTCGTAGAGCAGGCAGGCCAGGCCATAGATGTCGACGCGGTAGGTGGGGTCGTCCTTGCCGAACCGCTCGGGCGCCATGTAGTTCCAACTACCCATGGCGGCAACGGTTTTCGTCACCCTCTGGTCGGTAGCGGCGGCGATACCGAAGTCGACCAGGTACGCGAAGTCGCCCTCGGTGAGCAGGATGTTCTCGGGCTTGATGTCACGGTGAATCACCCCGGCGCGGTGGGCGGCGTCCAGCGCGTACGCCACCTGCTCGACGATAACGACTTCTCGCGGCGGCGGCAGCGGCCCGGTGCGGTTGAGCACGGAGCCGACGTCCTGGCCTTCGACGAAGCGCATGTCGATGAACAGCTGGCCGTCGATTTCGCCGTAGTCGTGGATGGGCACGATGTGCGGTTCTTGCAGCCGGCCCGCGGTCTGCACTTCCCGCTGCATGCGCCGGCGGAAGACGTCGTCGGAGCTGACCTGCTCGGACACCAGCTTGAGCGCCACCACGCGGTCCTTGACCGAGTCGTAGGCCTCGTACACCTCGCCCATCCCGCCGCGGCCCAGCAGCCGGCGCAGGTGGTAGTGCCCGAACCGGGTACCCACCCGCGTTTGCCTCATCGATCTCCCCCCCGGCCCCACGCCGTCCCCGCTAGCCCTCATCGGTGCGCATCGACTCGCGGATCTGCGCCAGCCGTTCGGCCGCGGCGCGCCGGCGTTCGTCGTACTGCTCGTCGACGGAGCGGCCCTCCGGTGAGTCGGCGTCGAGTTCCGTGTCGCCCAGTGACGCGGCGTATCGGGTTTCGATTTTCTCACGCACCGATTCGAAGGTCGGTACGCCCGCGCTGTCGTACCCGGGGTCGGGTGGGGCGGCGCCGAGGTTTGCTGGTTCGTCGGGCATGGTTGCCACGCTACTGCGGCGAGGCGGGGTCCTGGTGTTCGCGCTCGAGATAGCGCACCATCTGCTCCCAATAGAGGTGAGCGACATTTGCAGCACGGTGGCGACCGCCGCGGGTCCCAGCGCCGATGCCGGCGCGCGGCCACCAGAGCGACCAGCGCCGTCGCCGACGCCAGCGCGCTGACCACGGCGGCCCCGTCGCGGGGGCGGCGGCTGATCCACAGTTCCTCGCCCAGCATCGCGCGCTTCGACCAGGCGCGCAGCTGCCGGGGCTTGCCGAAGACGAACGGGTTGACCGCCAGCCACAACCGCCAGCCAGAACGCGTGGCTGCGCCGCCGCGTCCACGCCGGCACCAGGATCAGCGGCGTGCTGGCCCAGCGCGTCCACGCGCTGCACGGGTCGTAGCCGTGCGATGGACCCCACTGCCGGTTACCTCGGTGCGGCGTTGGCATGCTGTGCCGGGATCACCACCGGCGCAACCGAAGACGCGGGCGAAGTGCCGGGCAGCGGGGCCCGCGGTACGCCGGGGGTGCCCAGCTGGCCGGCCAGCCACGGCAGCGCCGCGGCGAAGACCCGGTCGGCGAACTGCCAGTCGTGCTTACCGGGCTGGGGGAGCACCGCGCAGTCGATGCCATGGGCGCGGCCCAGCGCGCACAGCGAGTAGGCCGCGGCGGTCTGGTTGCTCGGGTTGGCGGCGGCGTCGCGTTCGGCCAGCCGCATCGCGGCGGTGTCCGCGATCGAGACGTCGCGGTGCGGCGCGGGCGGGCCGTCCGACGAGATCGCGAACCAGCCCGACACGTCGTGGTTCTGGCCGTGCCGGATGATCACGGTGCTCGGGTCGAACGACGCCCACGCCTCGGCATTTCCACCGAACAGCCGGCTGATGGTTTGCGCCTTGTTGCCGGCGTTGGGGAAGAAGTCACCGGCGACGTCGACGAACGCGCTGAACATGTCCGGGTGCATGACGGTCAGGTCCACCGCGCAGGTGCCGCCCATCGACCAACTCGTCACCCCCCAATTGGCCCGGTCGGGACTGACACCGAAGGTCGAAATCATATAGGGGACAACATCTTTGATGAGATGGTCGGCGGCGTTGCCGCGGATGCCGTTGACGCATTCGGTGTCGTTGTTGAACGCCCCACCGGAGTCCACGAACACCAGCACCGGAGCCGCCCCGTTGTGGGCGGAGGCGAAGTCGTCGATCGTCTTGATCGCGTTGCCCGCACGTGTCCAGTCCGCCGGGGTGTTGAACTGCCCACCGATCATCATCACCGTCGGCAGGGCCGGCGGCGGGCTGTTGGCGAACCACTGCGGTGGCAGGTACACCAGCTCGCCGCGGTGCTTGAAGTGCGAGGCGGACGAGGGGATGGCGACCGGCACCACGCTGTCGTGTGCCGGCCGATTTCCCTTGGCCGCCATGGCGGTAACGGTCGCCTGATCGGTCTGGTCGGGCAGCGGGCCGGAGGTCAGCTGGCCCCACGCGGACTGGACGGTGGGGAAGTAGCCGACCCACAGATTGAGCATCAGCACCGCGCACAGCAGACACAGCGGCACCGACACCACCGCGGCACCGCGTCGCCAGCCGCGCGCCCCGCGCCAGCCCAGCACCAGCACCGCCCCGGCCATACCGGTGACCGCGGTCCACAACCACAGCGCGACCGGTGCGGGTTCCTCGGACAGGCCCTGATCGACGATGTATCAATGGGTTCCGTATGCCGTGGCCGCACCGATCGCGACCGCCAGCGGCAGGCATACCGTCCGCCAACGCCGTGATCGCCAGCCGACGGCCAGCGCCAGCACGATCGCGGTGACGGCCTGGACCGTGATCGGCACCCAGCCGTGCATCAGCGAGGTATGACCGCTTGCCAAAAACTGCCCGGTGGCATCGGGCACGGGCGCTGTCACGCGATCCATTGTGATCGATTCTTAACCGCGACGGAACATGTTCACCCGATGTTCGCGGTGGCCGCGCCGCGGCTCGCGACACCCGGCTAATGCGGCTTGGCCAGGGGAAACGGCAGGGTCTCACGGATGCTGCGACCGGTTATGAGCATCACGAGCCGATCGATACCCATCCCCAGCCCGCCGGTCGGCGGCATCGCGTATTCCATGGCCTGCAGGAAGTCTTCGTCCAGCTCTATCGCCTCCGGATCGCCGCCTGCGGCCAGCAGCGACTGCGCCAGCAGCCGGCGGCGCTGCTCCACCGGATCGGTGAGCTCGCTGTAGGCGGTGCCCAGCTCGACACCCCAGGCCACCAAATCCCACCGCTCGGCGACGCCGGGTTGGCTGCGGTGCGGCCGGGTCAGCGGCGAGCCCGACGTCGGAAAGTCGATATAGAAGGTGGGCGCCTCGGTACGTTCTTCGACCAGGTGCTCGTAGAGCTCGAGCACCACCGCGCCGGCGTCCCAATGGTCCCGATACGGGATGCGGGCACGGTCGGACAGCTTGCGCAGCTCGCCCAGCGACGTGTTCGGGTTGATGTGTTCGCCGAGCGCTTCGGAGACGGCGTCGTGCACGCTCTTCACCGGCCACTCCCCGGAGATGTCGACGGGTTCGAGGTGGCCGTCGCCGTGCTCCGGGTGGGGCCGCAGCACGGTCGGCGCGCCGTTGGCGGCTTCGGCCGCGTTTTGGATGAGCTCGCGGCAACCGTCGATCCACACCCGATAGTCGGCGTGCGCTTGGTAGGCCTCCAGCAGCGTGAACTCCGGGTTGTGGCTGAAATCGACGCCCTCGTTGCGGAAGGCCCGGCCCAGCTCGAACACCCGCTCCACGCCGCCGACGCACAACCGCTTCAGGTAGAGCTCGGGCGCGATGCGCAGGAACAGGTCCATGTCATAGGTGTTGATGTGGGTGACGAACGGGCGCGCGGCCGCCCCGCCGTGGATCGGCTGCAAGATCGGGGTTTCCACCTCGATGAAATCTTTGGCGAACAACGTTTCTCGCACCGAGCACAGTACGTTGCTGCGCGTCGTCACCAGATTGCGTGACTCGGCGTTGACCGCGAGGTCGACGTAACGGGTGCGCACCCGTGCCTCCGGGTCGGTCAGTCCCTTCCACTTGTTGGGCAACGGCCGCAAGCACTTTCCGACCATGCGCCAGTCGCCCACGATCAACGAGCGGGTCCCGCGCTTGCTGAATCCCATCCGCCCGGTCATCTCGACCAGGTCACCGAGATCGATGGCCGCGGTGAAGTCGGCGGTCCGGCCGGACTCCAGGCGCGAATTATCCAGCAGCACTTGCATTTCGCCGGACCAGTCGCGCAGTTCGGCGAACAGCACACCGCCGAAGTCGCAGATCCGCAAGATCCGGCCCGCCACCGACACGGTGTCCTGGTCGTCGCTGTCGAGGGCCTGCGCGACGGTGTGGGTGGGCGCCGAACCCACCGGATAAGCATCAATTCCATTGTGCTGCAACGACTTCAGTTTTTCCAGCCGTACTCGCACCTGTTCGGGTAGCCGGCGGTGGTACTCCTCGGAGTCGACTTCGTCGCCGCGCTTGAGGCCGCTGACGTCGGGCGCGGATCCGTCTTCGTGCAACAACCCGGATTCCGCCAGCCGGGCCGGCACGGCGGGGTGGTGCCCGGTGTGCACCTTGTCGCGGCGGCTGAACGGCAGCACCAGGAAGCCTTCGGCCATGGCCGACGCCACGCCCACCCGCGGGATCAACCGGGCGTCCTCGTAGCAGGCGTAGCGCGGCACCCATTCGGGTTGATACTTCATGTTGGAGCGGTACAGCGTCTCCAGCTGCCACCACCGGGAGAAGAACAGCAGCAGGCCGCGCCACAGCCGCGCGATCGGGCCGGCGCCGAGTTGGGCGCCTTGCTCGAACGCCGACCGGAACATGGCGAAGTTCAACGAAACACGGTTGATACCAAGGCTTTCGGCGTTCAGGGCAAGTTCGCTGACCATGAATTCGTTGGTGCCGTTGGGGGATTGGGGCGAGCGGCGCATCAAGTCCAGTGACACCCCGGTGCTTCCCCACGGGACCAGCGACAGCATCGCGACCACCTGCTCGTCGCGGTCCAGCGCCTCCACCAACAGGCATTCCCCGTCGGCCGGATCGCCCAGGCGCCCCAGCGCCATCGAGAAGCCGCGCTCGGACTGGGTGTCGCGCCAGGCGTTGGCGCGCGCGATCGTCTCGGCCATCTCCTCGGCCGTGATGTCCCGGTGCCGCCGGATGCGTACCGTCAACCCCGCCCGCCGGGCCCGCGTCACGGCCTGGCGCACCCCGCGCATGTTCGGGCCGGACAGCCGGAAATCGGAGGTCCGCAGAATGGCCTCATCTCCGAGTTCGAGCGCGTTCAGGCCGCGCTCGCGATACGCCTGCGCGCCTTGGGAACTGGCGCCCATGACTCCGGGTGCCCAGCCGTAGGTCTTGCACAGCGCCAGCCACGCGTCGACGGCCTGCGGCCAGGCCCGGGGATCGCCGACCGGGTCGCCGCTGGCCAGGCAGACGCCCACCTCGACCCGGTAGGTGATCGCGGCGCGGCCGCTGTGCGCGAAGACCACCGACTTGTCGCGGCGGGTTGCGAAGTAGCCCAGGGAGTCGTTCTTGCCGTACAGCTCGAGCAGCCCGCGGATCGCCGACTCGTCCTCACCGGTGAGTGCGTTGTCGGCGCGCTGGGATTGGAACAGCACGATCGCGGCCGCGATCAGGGCCAGCGCGCCGAACAATCCGAAGATCGCGTTGAGCAGGACGTGCGGCTTGCCGGTGAACAGGTCGGGGTCGGCCAGGGCGAACCCGACTACCCGGTTGGCGACGTATCCCAGCCGATCCTGCCGGGCCAACGATCCGGGGAAGAGCTCGACCAGACCCCAGGACAACAGGATTCCGATCACGTCTCCGACGACGAGGACGGCGGCCGCTTTGAACAGCGCGGCCCGGCGGACCTTGGCCCAGAACTCCCGGTAGCTCAGCACCAGCAGCACGATCACGACGATGTGCATCGCGAAACCGAGGTTCTCGCCGAACGTCTCGGCCGCGGTGTTGTCGCCGGCGGCGATATCGGCGGCGTTCCAGAACGCGGCCAGCACCATTTGGCCGAGCAGCACCCACCAAGCGATGCGCTTGCGAGCGGTCAGCGCCGCCGCCAGCAGCGCCAGCACGAAGGACCACGCGATGCTGGTGTCGGGGAAGTTGAACAGGTAGTCGTTGATGAACTCCCGTGGAGCCTTGACCAGCCACCGGATCAGGGGCGACACGCTGCCGATCAACGACAGGGTGGCGATGACGCCAACGGTCCAGCCGGCCGCTGCCGGTACCCACCAATACCGGGAACTCGACCGGCTGCCCGAACGAGGCCTCGAGGCAGCAGAAGCGAGAGTCACAGACCGCGAGGATAAGCCTTTCCTCCGTGAAATGCCTGGCAAAGCGCCAATCGGCGGCGAGACGAATTGTCGGTCCGGGCGGGCGCGAGCACCCCGGCCGAGCAGCTCAAATGCTCGAAGACGCCCGATGGCTGCTAGACTTGCGCGGCGACCATCCCGGCCTCGGCCTGGGACAGTTAAGTGGAGTCCCGCTCCCACCGCGAGCCGCGAATCATTTCAAGGCGCAGCGGTCCGGTCACCGGCATCGCGAGATGCCTGTTTCGCGCATGGCGCGGACGGCTTGGAGGTATTTCGGGCCGTGATCGGTCGGCATTGGGCCCTGCTGCTGCAGGGCTTTTTGCTGATGGTGTGGTGTTCCACCGCTGAATCCCAACGGGCCGGACCTCGGTCGCAGCGCGACCACGAAAGCCCAACAAGGGAGGCCCCATCAGCACTGAGACCCGCGTCAACGAGCGCATCCGCGTACCTGAAGTTCGACTGATCGGCCCAAGGGGGGAGCAGGTAGGCATCGTGCGCATCGAAGACGCATTGCGCGTCGCCGCGGACGCCGATCTCGACCTCGTCGAAGTTGCCCCGAACGCCAGGCCACCGGTCTGCAAGATCATGGACTACGGCAAGTTCAAGTACGAGGCGGCGCAGAAGGCGCGCGAATCCCGCCGCAACCAGCAGCAGACCGTTGTCAAAGAGCAGAAGCTGCGACCCAAGATCGACGATCACGATTACGAGACCAAAAAGGGTCACGTGATCCGCTTCCTGGAGGCGGGGTCGAAGGTGAAGGTCACCATCATGTTCCGTGGACGCGAGCAGTCGCGCCCCGAGCTGGGCTACCGATTGCTCCAGCGTCTGGGCGCCGACGTCGCCGAATACGGATTCGTCGAAACGTCGGCCAAGCAGGACGGCCGCAACATGACGATGGTGCTGGCACCGCACCGCGGCGCGAAGAGCCGCGCCAGGGCGCGGCATCCCGAAGCGCCGGGTGCCGGGCCGGCACCCGAAGCACACGACGCCGAAGCAACCGGCGACAGCGCGGCTTCACCGAACTGACCTGACCGCGAAACTAAGAACTAGAGGAAACATGCCCAAGACCAAGTCCCACAGCGGGGCGACCAAGCGGTTCCAGCGTACCGGGACCGGAAAGATCGTCCGCCAGAAAGCCAACCGTCGCCACCTGCTCGAGCACAAGCCGAGCAAGCGCACCCGCCGGCTCGACGGCCGCACCGAGGTCGCGGCCAACGACACCAAGCGCATCAACGCGATGCTGAACGGCTGACCAGCCGACCGCCGGCACCCGACCATTTACGTCTGAACGAGAGTAGGAATATCCATGGCACGCGTGAAGCGGGCAGTCAACGCCCACAAGAAGAGGCGCAGCGTCCTGACGGCCTCGAAAGGCTATCGTGGCCAGCGGTCTCGGCTCTACCGCAAAGCCAAAGAGCAGCAACTGCATTCGTTGCAGTACGCGTATCGCGACCGCCGGGCGCGCAAGGGCGAGTTCCGCAAGTTGTGGATCTCGCGGATCAACGCGGCGGCACGCGCCAACGACATCACCTACAACCGGCTGATCCAGGGCCTCAAGGCCGCCGGGGTGGAAGTCGACCGCAAGAACCTCGCCGACATCGCGATCACCGACCCGGCCGCGTTCGCCGCGCTGGTCGACGTCGCCCGGGCGGCACTGCCCAAAGACGTCAACGCGCCCTCCGGAGAAGCTGCCTAACCCCCGTGCTCACCGAGCGCTCGGCCCGGGTGGCCGCGGCGGTCAAGTTGCATCGCCATGTCGTGCGGCGGCGCGCGAACCAGTTCCTGGCCGAGGGCCAAAACCTGGTCGAGGCCGCGTCGGCGCGCGGATTGATCCGCGAGGTGTTCGTCACCGAACTCGCCGCGCAGCGGCACGCGACATTGCTGGCCGCCCAGCAGTGTCCGATCCACGTGGTCACCGAGCGTGCGGCAAAAGCCTTGTCCGACACCGCTACTCCGGCGGGCCTGGTGGCTGTGTGCGACCTGCCGGCGACCGGCCTGCAGCAGGCGCTGGCCGGCTTACCCCGGCTGGTCGCGGTCGCCGTCGAGATCGGCGAGCCGGGCAACGCGGGCACGCTGATCCGCCTGGCCGACGCCATGGGTGCGGCGGCGGTGATCCTCGCCGGGCACAGCGTGGACCCCTACAACGGCAAGTGCCTGCGCGCGTCGGCCGGCAGCATCTTCTCGCTGCCGGTCGTCGCCGACCCCGACGTCGACGCGGTGCTGGCCGCGGTCCGCGCCGCCGGGCTGCAGGCGCTGGCCACCACCGTTGACGGCGGCACCCGCCTGGACGAAGCCGGCGAGCTGCTGGGCAGGCCGACGGCGTGGCTGTTCGGCCCCGAATCGCACGGCTTGCCCGAAGAGATCACCGACCAGGCCGACCACCGGGTGCGTATCCCGATGTCGGGCGGTGCGGAGAGCCTGAATGTGGCTGCTGCCGCGGCGATCTGCCTGTACCAGAGCGCGCAGGCGCTGGGCGTGTTGCAGGGTTTTTGAGCGGCCCTACGCCGCCCTTTTGCGGCCGCCGGCGGGGCGCAGCCCGGCCAGCGACAGCGTGGTGTGCATCAGCGAACCGGCCCGCTCGATCAGCGACTTAGTGCGAAGGGAACCCGGGGGCCAATAGTGCATCGGCAACCCGCGGCGATCCCGCGGCGGCGCCATGAACTCGGGCGCCTCGACCAGCGGCGCGTCGATCGGAGCCCGGCCCTCGGCGCGGCGGTAGGCGGCCAACGCCCGCGGGTGCAACCGGATTTCGTCGGGCACCGCCAGGAACGCCAGCTCGATCAGCTTGCCGAAGATCCGCAGCAGGATCTCGTCACCGGGCGTCCAGCGCAGGCCCGCCTTCTCGCGCACCGGAGGGTCGAACAGCCCGGCCGCGATCCAGCGCTGTCCGGCCACCAGCGGCTTGAAGATCTGGTCCCAGATCGGCGTGGGCATCAGCACGAACTTCGGTTTCGGGATGCGGGTCCGCAAGATGTCCAGCGTCGCCTGGTTGATCTCCAGCTCGTCGCGGCAGACCCGGTCCCAGTACTCCTGGAATTCCTCCCACGACTTGGGCACCGGCCGCATGCTCATGCCGTACATCGGGTACCACTGCACGTGTTCGTCGAACAGCTGCCGCTTCTCGGCCTCGGTGAGGCCGCCGCAGAATTACTCGGCGACCTTGACGATCAGCATGAAGAACGTGGCGTGCGCCCAGTAGAAGGTCTCGGGGTTCAGCGCGTGGTAGCGACGCCCTTCGGCATCAATTCCCTTGATGGTGTCGTGGTAGCGCTTGATCTGCTCACCGGTCAGGGCCGCGCGATCGCCGTCGTAGACCACACCCATGATCGGGTACACCGACCGCGCCACCCGCTGCAGCGGCTCGCGCAGCACGATCGAGTGCTCCTCGACGCCCGCACCGAGCTGGGGGTACATGTTCTGGATCGCCCCGATCCAGAAGCCCATCATTCCGGTGCGCAGGTCGCCAAAGTACTTCCAGGTAAGGGAATCTGGCCCCAGTGGGTCGGCGGACGTAGTCGATGCGATCGTCATCACGACCTCCTACTTCCTGACTGAGCCCACGATAAATTTGACAACGCACGTTGTCTACGATTTCGGCGGGTGCGGCGCCAAGGCGTTACCGAGATTCCACGCCCGCGTCGCAGCGGCTTAATCAGTCGCTTTGATGCGACGTCTGACACAAACCGGACGCGCGTCATTGCCCGGCTTCGGTGAAACTACTTACCCTTGCCGGGTGGAACTCGCGCCGCGCGATCCCGAACCGGAGGAGTCCTTCGACACGGACCCGGAATCGGCGGCGACGACGTCTCCCTGGCGCAACCTGGTGACAGAGCGCCAATCGCAGCCCGGGCGTGGTGGCGTTCACCCGGCGGGCGCGACGAATGCTGCCCGGATCCCGAATTCGGTGACCCGCTCTCGACGGCCGGCGACGGTGGCCCGCGCGCCGCGGCCCGAGCCGCCGATCGGCTGCTGGGGGATCGCGACGCGGCGTCGCACGAGGTCAGTTTGAGCGTGCTGCAGGTCTGGCAGGCGCTGACCGAGGCGGTGTCGCGCCGGCCGGCGAATCCGGAGGTGACGCTGGTCTTCACCGACCTGGTCGGCTTCTCGACGTGGTCGCTGCAAGCCGGTGACGACGCCGCGCTGACCCTGCTGCGCCGGGTGGCGCGCGCCGTCGAGCCGCCGCTGGTCGACGCGGGCGGGCACATCGTCAAACGGATGGGCGACGGCATCATGGCGGTGTTCCGTCATCCGGACGTCGCGGTGCGGGCCGTGCTGGCCGCCGACCGCGCGATGCGACAGGTCGAGGTCGATGGCTATCGGCCGCGGATGCGGGTCGGGATCCATACCGGCCGGCCGCAGCGGTTGGCCGCCGACTGGCTCGGCGTCGACGTCAACATCGCCGCTCGGGTGATGGACCGGGCCACCAAAGGCGGGATCATGATTTCGGGTACGGCGCTGGACCTGATCGGACAAACCGAGTTGGACGCCCTGGGCGTCGTCGCCAAACGTGCACGTAAATCCGTGTTTACGCCCAAGACGCCGGGCGTCCCGCCGGACTTGGCGATCTACCGTCTCGAATACTCTTAGCAACTTGACAGCGTCCCATCACGGGGACGAAACAATTTAGCCCGCATAATGGATTCAATGCTTGGGGGATTGCTATCCCGGCTGGGCCGGGTCCGTTTCACCGTGGGGTATGTCGCGGTCTTGTTCGCGGTCAGCTGTGCCATCCTGCTGCTCGGCCAGCACGCGCACGACGTCATCGTCCAGCGCGCCAGCACCAACCTGCACAACTTGGCGCACGGACACATCGGCACGTTGCTGGGCAGCGCGCTGGTCGTCGACGCCGGCCCGCTCTATTTCTGGCTCCCGTTTGACCTGCCTACTGGCCCTTGCCGAGCTGCATTTGCGGACCATCCGGCTGGTGATCGCGTTTCTGGTCGGCCACATCGGCGCGACCCTGGTGGTGGCCGCCGCGCTGGCCTGCGCGGTCGAGTTCGGGTGGCTGCCGATCTCCATCGCCCGGGCCAGCGACGTCGGCATGAGCTACGGCGCGCTGGCGGTGCTCGGCGCGATGACGGCGGCGATCCCGTCCCGCTGGCGTCCGGCCTGGGTCGGCTGGTGGATCTCGGCGGGGGTGACCTCGGCGATCATCGGCGCGGACTTCACCGACGCCGGGCACACCGTCGCGGTGATCCTGGGCGTAATGGTGTCCGCCCGGTTCCGGCAACCGATCCGTTGGACACCGGTGCTGGGTGCGATGCTGGTGGCCTCGTCGGGCTTCGGCTTCCTGGTGCTGGCTCACCACTGGGGCACGATGGCCGCGGCCCCGGTCGTCGGGGCTCTCGGCGCGTCGGTGGCGTACAAGATCGCCCAGTTTAGGGCCGCCCGCGCGGCCGCGGACGGCGACGCGGAAGTGCTGCCCGGCCTGCGGCCGGCGCTGGTCGGCTAAACCTTCGGCGCGTTCGGTTCGCCCGACGCGGTCACATATGATCGGCACTCGACCCGTGCCTGTTTTCAGCACCGCTGGCCGGCAATACGGGCAGCCCGTACAGCCTCGTCAGCAAGGAGAGTGTCGCCGCGTGGGTGATCAACCCGTCGACCTGTCGCCGACAGCGTTGGACAACGCAGTCGCCGCCGCCCGGCACGCCATCGGGCTCGCCGACACCCTCGACGCGCTGGCGCAAACCAAGACCGAGCACCTCGGCGACCACTCACCGGTGGCGCTGGCGCGACAGGCGCTGGGCAGCTTGCCCAAGGAGCAGCGTGCCGCGGCCGGCAAGCGGGTCAACACCGCGCGCGGCGAGGTGCAACGTGCCTACGATGAACGGTTGGCGGTGCTGCGCGCCGAGCGCGACGCGGCCGTGCTGGTCGCCGAAAGCATCGACGTCACCCTGCCGTCGACGCGGCAGCCCCCCGGCGCCCGGCACCCGATCACGATCCTGGCCGAACACGTCGCCGACACGTTCGTCGCGATGGGGTGGGAGCTGGCCGAGGGCCCCGAGGTCGAAACCGAACAGTTCAACTTCGACGCGCTGAACTTCCCGCCCGACCATCCCGCGCGCAGCGAGCAGGACACCTTCTACGTCGCGCCGGAGGATTCCCGGCAGCTGCTGCGCACCCACACCTCTCCGGTTCAGGTACGGACCCTGCTGGAGCGCGAACTGCCGGTCTACATCGTCTCGATCGGCCGCACCTTCCGAACCGACGAACTCGACGCCACCCACACCCCGGTGTTCCACCAGGTCGAGGGCCTGGCCGTGGACCGCGGTCTGTCGATGGCGCACCTGCGCGGAACCCTGGACGCGTTCGCGCGCGCGGAGTTCGGGCCCGAGGCACGCACCCGGATCCGGCCGCACTTCTTCCCGTTCACCGAGCCGTCGGCCGAGGTCGACGTGTGGTTCGTCGGCAAGAAGGGCGGCGCGGGCTGGGTGGAATGGGGCGGCTGCGGCATGGTTCATCCGAACGTGTTGCGCGCCGCGGGAATTGATCCCGAGGTTTACTCGGGCTTCGCATTCGGGATGGGCCTGGAACGTACCCTGCAGTTCCGCAACGGCATCCCCGACATGCGCGACATGGTCGAGGGCGACATCCGGTTCTCGGTGCCATTCGGGGTGGGTCTGTAATGCGAATTCCGTACAGCTGGCTGCGTGAGGTCGTCGCCACCGGGGCGCCGGGCTGGGATGTCGGTGCCGCCGAACTCGAGCAGACGCTGGTGCGCATCGGCCACGAAGTCGAGGACGTCGTCACGCTGGGCCCGGTCGACGGCCCGCTGACGGTCGGCCGGGTGTCGGCCATCAAGGAGCTCACCGAATTCAAAAAGCCGATCCGGGCCTGCCTGGTCGACGTCGGCGAAGGCGAAGATCGCGGAATCGTATGCGGTGCAACGAACTTCGCGGTCGGCGTTCTGGTGGTGGTGGCGCTGCCCGGCACCACGCTACCCGGCGGCTTCGCGATCACCGCCCGCAAGACCTACGGCCGCAACTCCGACGGCATGATCTGCTCGGCAGCCGAACTTGGTTTGGGCGCAGACCGTTCCGGCATTCTGGTGCTGCCACCGGGAACCGCCGACCCGGGCGATAGCGGCGCCGACGTGCTCGGACTAGACGACGTGGTCTTCCATCTGGCCATCACCCCCGACCGCGGCTACTGCATGTCGGTGCGCGGCCTGGCCCGCGAGATCGCCAACGCCTACGACTTAAACTTCGTCGATCCGGCGTCCGATGCCATGGTCAAGCCGTTGCCGGCCGACGGACCGGCGTGGCCGTTGACCGTGCAGGCGCAGACCGGGGTGCGACGGCTCGCGTTGCGGCCGGTCACCGGGATCGATCCGGCCGCGGTGTCGCCGTGGTGGCTGCAGCGCCGGCTGCTGCTGTCCGGCATCCGTGCCACCTCCCCGGCCGTGGACGTGACCAACTACGTGATGGTGGAGCTGGGTCACCCGATGCACGCCCACGACCGCAACCGCATCACCGGGGAGTTCAAGGTGCGTTTCGCGGAGCCCGACGAGACGGTCGTCACGCTGGATGACGTTGAGCGCAAACTAGATCCGACCGACGTGCTGATCGTCGACGACGTCGCGACCACCGCGATCGGCGGCGTGATGGGCGCGGCCAGCACCGAGGTGCGCGCGGATTCCACCGACGTGCTGTTGGAGGCCGCGGTGTGGGACCCGGCCGCAGTGTCGCGCACCCAGCGGCGGCTGCACCTGCCCAGCGAGGCCGCCCGCCGCTACGAGCGCACCGTGGACCCGGCCATTTCGGTGGCCGCCCTGGACCGCTGTGCGGCGCTGCTGGCCGACATCACCGGCGCGGCGGTGTCGCCCACCCTGACCGACTGGCGCGGGGATCCACCGCGCGACGACTGGTCGCAGCCGGCGATCTCGATTGCCGCCGACCTGCCCGACCGTGTCGCGGGCGTGACCTACGCTGCGGGCACCACCGCCCGGCGGCTCACCCAAATCGGCGCTGTGGTAACCGAACACGGCGACACGCTGACCGTGACACCGCCCAGCTGGCGGCCCGATCTGCTGCAGCCCGCCGACCTGGTCGAGGAGGTGCTGCGGCTGGAGGGGCTGGAAGTCGTCCCGTCGGTGCTGCCGTCGACGCCGGCCGGCGGCGGCCTGACGCCGACGCAGAAACGCCGGCGCGCGATCGGCAAGGCGCTCGCGCAATCCGGGTACGTCGAGATCCTGCCGACCCCGTTCTTGCCGGCCGGCGTGTTCGATCTGTGGGGCCTGCCGGCCGACGATCCGCGCCGCACGGCGACGCGGGTGCTCAACCCGCTGGACGCCGATCGTCCGGAGCTGGCTACCACGCTGCTGCCCGGATTGCTGGAAGCATTGGGGCGCAACGTGTCCCGTGGGCTGGTCGACGCCGCGCTGTACGCCGTCGCGCAGGTGGTGCAGCCGACCGCGCAGACCCGCGGGGTCGCGCTGATCCCGGTCGACCGCCGCCCGACCGATGATGAGATCGCGATGCTCGACGCGTCGCTGCCTCGCCAGCCCCAGCACGTCGCCGCGGTGTTGGCCGGGCTGCGCGAACCGCGCGGCCCGTGGGGGCCGGGCCGTCGCGTCGAGGCCGCCGACGCCCTGGAGGCGGTGCGAATCATCGCCCGCGCCAGCGGAATCGACGTCACCCTGCGGTCGTCGCAGTACCTGCCGTGGCATCTCGGGCGGTGCGCCGAGGTCCTCGTCGGACAGACCGTCATCGGCCACGCGGGTCAGCTGCATCCGGCCGTCATCGAGCGGGCCGGTCTGCCGAAGGGGACCTGCGCCCTGGAACTCAACCTCGATGCGCTGCCGATCGCCGAGCTGCTGCCGGCGCCGAAGGTGTCGCCGTTCCCGGCCGTCTTCCAGGACGTCAGCCTGGTGGTGGCCGCGGACGTGCCCGCCCAGGCGGTGGCCGCCGCGGTGCGCGAGGGCGCCGGCGACCTGCTGGAAGACATGCAGCTGTTCGACGTGTTCACCGGGCCGCAGATCGGCGAGGACCGCAAGTCGCTGACCTTCGCGCTGCGGTTCCGCGCGCCGGATCGCACGCTGACCGAAGACGACGCCAGTGCCGCCCGCGATGCCGCGGTGCGCCACGCCGCCGAGCTGCTGGGCGCCGAAATACGCGCCTAGGCACGGGCGACGGCGTCGCGCAGTTGCGCGCCGGGCAGCCGCCACAGCACGGTGCCGGCCGCGGCGGTGGCGGTCGCGGTGCGGGTCGCGCCGGGCCGCAACACGGCGACTTCGCCGAAGATGCTGCCCGGGCCCAGCGCGCGAATGCGTTCGCCGCCCCGATCGAAGTCGACGCGCCCGTCCACGATGAAGTACGCGTCGTGGGCGGGATCGTTCTCGCCGAACACCACGGTCGCGGTGTCGTATCCCTCGGTGGTCGCCGCGGCCGCCAGGTCGCGGATGGCGGCGGCCGGCAGGGCTGCCAACAGCGGCGCATCCGCCAGAGCCGCGTCACGGTCGGCGGTGGCGGGCATGTTCGCTTGTCGCTCAACGGATGCCGTGTTGATGGTTTGACCGGTCGGGTCGAATCCGGTCAGCACCGTCAGGAAGGCCCGGCGCGGCAAGACCCAGAGTCGGCAGTCGGACGTCGCGCGCACGGTCGCGGTGCGGGGGGTGTCGCGCAGCAGCGCGAGTTCGCCGAAGAAGTCGCCCGCCCCCAGCGTGCGGACGTGGCGTCCGTCCACGCACACGTCGAGCGTGCCGGCCTCGACGATGTAGAAGGAATCGCCGTATTCACCTTGGTCGGTGACGACTTCGCCGGCGCCGACCATCTCGCGGTGAATCTGGGTGGCGATCCGTTCCCGCAGCACGTTGGTCAGCGGCGCAAACAGTGCGATCTCGTCGAGCGCGTCCACCGGCTGCCGGGTCGCCGCCACCCAGGCGTCGGTTTGCAGCAACGAGCGCGCCACGGCGACCGTGGCCGACACCACGAGCACCGCCAGCGCCAGCAGGCTGGTGCGCAGTGACCACCCCTGGGTGACGCGCGTGGTGGCCCACGCTCCCGCGGCCATCGCGAACTGGCTCAGGCCCTCCATCGCCCCGAGCACCCGACCCCCCGCCGACAGCGGAATGAGACTTTGGATCTGTACCTGGCCGGCCATCACCACCAGGGCACTGCCGGCGCCGAACGCGATGGTGGCGGCGAGCACGACGGCGTAGTGCGGCGCGGCCGCCATCAGCGTCAGCGCGAGCGCCATCACCACCCCGGCGACGACGAACCACGGGCCGAGCCGGCACTTGCCGATCGCGCCGAGCGTCAACCCGCCGAGCAGACCGCCGCCGGCGATCAGCGCGGTGAGCACACCCGGTCCGGCCTGTCCCCAGTGCAGCAGGTCGATGGCCATCGGCACGACGAAAACTTCGCTGGCCGCGAGCATCAGGAACGCCAGCGCGGTCACGACCACGATCGAACGCACCTGGGGGCCGACGACGGTGCGGACCCCTTTGACGGTCTCGCCCAGCGCATTCCGGGGACCGTCACCGGGAGCGCCGCGCACCCGTTCCGCACCACCCACCCGCACGGTCGTGACGGCGGCCACGCCACCCAGGGCGAGCACCGCGGCCACGCTGAGCGCGGCGGTCGGGGAGGTGGCGGCCAGCATCAGCCCACCCGCGACCGGCCCGACCAAGATGCCCAGTTTGTCGGTGGTGCCCAGCGCCGCGTGGGCACGAACCAGGTCGTCGGGTCGCTGCGTGATGGCCGGCAGCATCGCCGCGGTGGTCGGTCGCACGAACATGTGGTGGTGCCCTCGACCGCGATCACCGCGACCAGGATGGACACCGCCGGAAAGAATGCCGCCGAGACCGCCGTGATCACGACGGCAGCCAGGCGCGTGGCAAACACCCCGGTGAGGATGCGTTCGTGCGGGAATCTGTCGATGACGTAGCCCAGCGTCGGCGACAGCAGCGCGGGGGGTAACACCGCGGCGACGCTGATGGCGCCGACCGCGCCCACGCCCGAGAGGGTGAACGCGTACACCGTCGTGACGGTGTACCACATCCATTCCGCGGTGGTCACCAGCCCGCGTCCCACTACCAGCCCACGCAGCTTGGTGTTCCGCGCCGGGGGCGCGGCGGCGCGCAGGTGCATCAATCCCAAATACCGTGACCGGGTAACGCGGACGTTCACGACAGGCGAAAACGAGACACGAGTTGGGGGGCAGTGTCGGCTGGGGAATGAATTTGCAAACAAGCGCATAACCATGCAGAATGGGTGGAGTGGCCGACGTGACAAGGGTGGCAGTTGCCGGTGCGAGCGGCTATGCGGGCGGGGAGATCCTGCGCCTGTTGCTCGGGCACCCGGCCCACGCCGACGGCCGGCTCACGGTCGGTTCGGTGACGGCCGCGGCCAGTGCCGGTAGCACGCTCGGCGAGCACCATCCACATCTCACGCCGCTGGCCCAGCGCGTGGTCGAGCCCACCGAACTGGACGTGTTGCGCGGCCATGACGTGGTGTTACTGGGATTGCCGCACGGGCATTCGGCGACGTTGGCCGAGCAACTCGGCCCGGAGACCCTGGTCATCGACTGTGGGGCGGACTTCCGGCTCACCGACCCCGCCGCCTGGGAGCGGTTCTACGGCTCCCCGCACGCCGGCAGCTGGCTCTACGGCCTACCGGAGTTGCCGGGCAATCGGGAGCGGCTGCGCGGCGCCCGGCGGATCGCGGTGCCGGGCTGTTATCCGACCGCGGCACTGCTGGCATTGCTGCCCGCGGTGGCCGAGGACCTGATCGAGCCCGCGGTCACCGTGGTCGCCGTCAGTGGCACCTCCGGAGCGGGCCGCGCGGTCAAGCCCGACCTGCTCGGCGCCGAGGTCATCGGATCGGTCCGGGCCTACAACATCGCCGGCGCCCACCGGCATACCCCCGAGATCGCCCAGGGGCTGCGCGCGGTCACCGATCGCGACGTCAGGGTGTCGTTCACCCCGGTGCTGATCCCGACCTCCCGCGGCATCCTGGCCGCCTGCACCGCGCGCACCGGGGCGCCGCTGTCGCAGCTGCGGTCGGCCTACGAAAAGGCTTACGACGCTGAGCCTTTCATCTACCTGATGCCGGAAGGTCAGCTGCCCCGCACCGGCTCGGTGATCGGCAGCAACGCCGCGCACGTCGCCGTCGCGGTCGACGAGGACGCCGAGACGTTCGTGGCGATCGCCGCGATCGACAACCTGGTCAAGGGCACCGGCGGCGCCGCGGTGCAGTCGATGAACCTGGCGCTGGGCTGGTCGGAGACGGAGGGACTTTCGGTGGTCGGAGTGGCGCCGTGACCGACATCGCGCCCGAAGAGCAGGCGTCCGCTGCCCGACTGGTCCGCACGCAGGGTGTCACCGCGGCCGCCGGCTTCCGCGCCGCCGGAATCGCGGCCGGGATCAAGGCTTCCGGGGCGCGTGACCTGGCGCTGGTCTTCAACGAAGGACCCGACTACGGCGCCGCCGGGGTGTTCACCCGCAACCAGGTCAAGGCCGCGCCGGTGCTGTGGACCCAGCAGGTGCTCACCACCGGGTCGCTGCGCGCGGTGATCCTCAACTCCGGCGGCGCCAACGCCTGCACCGGGCCGGGCGGCTTCCAGGACACCCACGCCACCGCCGAGGCCGTCGCCGCCGCGCTGTCGGACTGGGGGACCGAGACCGGGGCCATCGAGGTCGCCGTGTGCTCCACCGGGCTGATCGGCGACCGGCTGCCGATGGACAAGGTGCTCGCCGGCGTCACGCACATCGTGCACGAGATGCACGGCGGCCTGAGCGGCGGCGACGAGGCCGCGCAGGCCATCATGACCACCGACACCGTGCCCAAAAAGGTTGCGCTGCATCATCAGAACAACTGGACGGTCGGCGGAATGGCCAAGGGTGCGGGCATGCTCGCGCCGTCGCTGGCCACCATGCTGTGTGTGCTGACCACCGACGCGGTCGCCGACGTTGCGGCCCTCGACACGGCGCTGCGCGCCGCGACCGCGCGTACCTTTGATCGGCTCGACATCGACGGCTGCTGTTCGACCAACGACACCGTGCTGCTGCTGGCCTCCGGCGCCAGCGGGATCGCCCCGTCGCAGGTCGAGCTCGACGACGCGGTGCGGCGCGTCTGCGACGACCTGTGCCTGCAGCTGCAATCCGACGCCGAGGGCGTGACAAAGCGCGTCACCGTGACGGTGACCGGGGCGTCGTCGGAGTCCGACGCGGTGGCGGCCGCCCGCGCCATCGCCCGCGACAGCCTGGTCAAGACCGCGATGTTCGGCTCGGACCCCAACTGGGGCCGCGTGGTGGCCGCCGTGGGCCTGGCGCCGGGGGTGTTCGTCGATCCCGACCGAATCACCGTGTCGTTCAACGGGTTTACCGTGTGCGTCAACGGGACCGGCGCTCCGGGTTCGCGCGACGTGGATCTGTCCGGGACCGACGTCGACGTCACCGTCGACCTCGGCCTCGGCGACGGCACGGCCGCCATCCGGACCACCGACCTGTCGCACGCCTACGTCGAAGAGAACTCGGCCTACAGCACATGACGATCAGCACCGACGAGTTGCCCACCGGAGTCAAGGCGCAGGTGCTGGCCGAAGCGCTGCCCTGGCTCATCCAGCTGCACGGCAAGATCGTCGTGGTCAAATATGGCGGCAACGCGATGACCGACGAGGCGCTGCGGCAGGCGTTCGCCGCCGATATGGCGTTTCTGCGCAATTGCGGCATCCACCCCGTCGTTGTGCACGGCGGGGGCCCGCAGATCACCGCGATGCTGCGCCGGCTCGGCATCGACAAGGGCGACTTCAAGGGCGGATTCCGGGTCACCACGCCGGAAGTGCTCGACGTCGCGCGGATGGTGCTGTTCGGGCAGGTGGGCCGCGAACTGGTCAACCTGATCAACGCGTACGGGCCGTACGCGGTCGGCATCACCGGCGAGGACGCCCAGTTGTTCACCGCGGTGCGGCGCAGCGTCACCGTCGACGGCGTGGCCACCGACATCGGCCTGGTCGGCGACGTCGACACGGTGAACACCGCCGCGGTGCTGGATCTCATTGCGGCGCGGCGTATTCCGGTGGTGTCCACGCTGGCGCCCGATGCCGAGGGGGTGGTGCACAACATCAACGCCGACACCGCCGCGGCTGCGCTGGCCGAGGCGCTGGGCGCCGAAAAGCTGTTGATGCTCACCGATGTCGAGGGCCTGTACACCAGCTGGCCGGACCGCGATTCGCTGGTCAGCGAAATCGACACCGCCACATTGGCGCAACTGCTACCCACGTTGGAGGCGGGCATGATCCCGAAAATTGAGGCCTGTCTCAGGGCAGTCTCGGGCGGCGTGCCCAGCGCCCACGTCATCGACGGCAGGGTTGAGCACTGCGTGCTGGTGGAGTTGTTCACCGACGCGGGCACCGGCACGAAGGTGGTGCCGGCGTGAGCAACACCGAGACCATGCGGCAGCGGTGGGAAGCCGTGATGACGAACAACTACGGCACCCCGGCACTGGCTTTGGCCAGCGGTGCGGGCGCCGTGGTCACCGACGTGGACGGCCGCAGCTACCTCGATCTGCTGGCCGGCATCGCCGTCAACGTACTCGGCCATGGCCACCCGGCCGTGATCGAGGCTGTCACGCAACAGATGTCGACGCTGGGCCACACCTCGAACCTGTACGCCACCGAACCCGGCATCGCGCTGGCCGAGGAGTTGGTCGCCCTGCTCGGCATCGACACCACGACCCGGGTGTTCTTCTGCAACTCGGGCACCGAGGCCAACGAGATGGCGTTCAAGCTGTCCCGGCTCACCGGCCGCACCAAATTAGTTGCCGCGCAAGAAGGTTTCCACGGCCGAACGATGGGTTCGCTGGCGCTGACCGGCCAGCCGGCCAAGCAGGCCCCGTTCGAGCCGTTGCCGGGCGACGTCACGCATGTGCCCTACGGCGACGTCGACGCGCTGGCCGCCGCCGTTGACGATGCCACCGCCGCGGTATTCCTGGAGCCGATCATGGGAGAGAGCGGTGTGGTGGTTCCGCCCGCCGGCTATCTGGCCGCGGCCCGCGAGATCACCACCCAGCACGGCGCCCTGTTGGTGCTCGACGAGGTGCAGACCGGAATCGGGCGCACCGGAGCGTTTTTCGCACACCAGCACGACGGCATCACCCCCGATGTGGTGACGCTGGCCAAGGGCCTCGGCGGTGGGCTCCCGATCGGGGCGGTGCTGGTCGTCGGGCCCGCGGCCGACCTGCTGACGCCGGGCCTGCACGGCAGCACCTTCGGCGGCAACCCGGTGTGCACCGCGGCCGCCCGGGCGGTGCTGCGGGTGCTCGTCGACGACGACCTGCTGCGGCACGCCGAGGAGTTGGGAAAGTTGTTGCGCCACGGCATCGAATCGCTGGGCCACCCGCTGATCGACCACACCCGCGGCCGCGGCCTGTTGTGCGGCGTGATGCTGACCGGCCCGCACGCCAAGGACGTCGAAGCCGCCGCGCGCGAGGCCGGATTCCTGATCAACGCCACCGGCCCCGACGTGATCCGGTTGGCGCCGCCGCTGGTGATCACCGAGGCCCAGGTCGACAGCTTCCTCACTGCGCTGCCGAGCATCCTGGACAAGGCCGCGGCATGACCCGACACTTCCTGCGCGACCACGACCTGTCCCCGGCCGAACAGGCCGAGGTGCTCGAGCTGGCCGCGGAGCTGAAGAAGAATCCGTTCAGTCGTCGGCCGCTCGACGGCCCGCGTGGCGTCGCGGTGCTGTTCGACAAGAACTCCACTCGGACCCGGTTCTCCTTCGAGGTGGGCATCGCGCAGCTGGGCGGGCATCCCGTCGTCGTCGACAGCGGCAGCACCCAGCTGGGCCGCGACGAGACGCTGCAGGACACCGCGCGGGTGCTGTCCCGCTACGTCGACGCGATCGTGTGGCGCACCTTCGGCCAGGAGCGGCTGGAGACCATGGCCTCGACCGCGACGGTGCCGGTGGTCAACGCGCTCTCCGACGAGTTCCACCCCTGCCAGGTGCTGGCCGATCTGCAGACCATCGCCGAGCACAAGGGGTCGCTGTGCGGGTTGTCGCTGTCCTACTTCGGCGACGGCGCCAACAACATGGCGCATTCGCTGATGCTCGGCTCGGTGACCGCCGGCATGCACGTCACGATCGCGGCGCCCGAGGGCTTCACGCCGAACCCGGGGGTTCTCGTCGCCGCCGAGCAGCGCGCCGCGCAGACTGGCGGTTCGGTCACCGTGACCGCCGACGCGGACGCGGCAGCCGCGGGGGCCGACGTCCTGGTGACCGACACCTGGACGTCGATGGGACAAGAAGCCGACGGGCTCGACCGGGTCAAACCGTTCCGGCCGTTTCAGATCAACGCCAGGCTGCTGAGCCTGGCAAACGCGGAAGCCATTGTGCTGCACTGCCTTCCGGCCCACCGCGGCGACGAGATCACCGACGAGGTGATGGACGGGCCGGCCAGCGTGGTGTTCGACGAGGCCGAGAACCGGCTGCACGCCCAAAAGGCGCTGCTGGTGTGGCTGCTGGAGCGATCCCGATGACGCGCACCAAGCCGACCACCGACGTCACCCGCGCGGGGCGTCAGGCCCGCATCGTGGCGATCCTGTCGTCGTCGTCGATCAGCAGCCAAAGCGAGCTGGCGGCCCGGCTGGCCGACGAAGGCATCGACGTCACCCAGGCCACGCTGTCGCGCGACCTCGAAGAGCTCGGTGCGGTGAAGCTGCGCGGCGCCGACGGCGGCGTCGGGGTCTACGTCGTCCCGGAGGACGGCAGCCCGGTCCGGGGTGTATCCGGCGGCACCGCACGGCTGTCGCGGTTGCTCAGCGAATTGCTGGTATCCACCGACGCCAGCGCGAATCTCGCGGTGCTGCGCACCCCGCCGGGGGCGGCCGACTATTTGGCCAGCGCCATCGATCGCGCCGCGTTACCGTACGTCGTCGGCACCATCGCCGGCGACGACACCCTCTTCGTGGCCGCCCGGGAGCCGATGATCGGCGCCGAGCTGGCCCGCACGCTGGAAAACCTGAAATAGGAGATTGATTCATGTCAGAACGGGTCATCCTGGCGTATTCGGGTGGTCTGGACACCTCGGTGGCGATCAGCTGGATCGGCAAGGAGACCGGCCGTGAGGTGGTAGCGGTCGTGATCGACCTCGGCCAGGGCGGCGAGGACATGGACGTCGTGCGTCAGCGGGCGCTGGACTGCGGCGCGGTCGAGGCGGTCGTGGTCGACGCGCGCGCGGAGTTCGCCGAGGGTTACTGCCTGCCGACCATCCTGAACAACGCGCTGTATATGGATCGCTACCCGCTGGTGTCGGCGATCAGCCGGCCGCTGATCGTCAAGCACCTGGTCGCCGCGGCGCGCAAGTTCGGCGGCGGCATCATCGCGCACGGCTGCACCGGCAAGGGCAACGACCAGGTCCGGTTCGAGGTCGGATTCGGTTCGCTGGCACCGGATTTGGAGGTGCTCGCACCGGTTCGCGACTACGCGTGGACGCGGGAGAAGGCGATCGCCTTCGCCGAGGAGAACGCCATCCCGATCAACGTGACCAAGCGCTCGCCGTTCTCGATCGACCAGAACGTGTGGGGCCGCGCGGTGGAAACCGGCTTCCTGGAACACCTTTGGAACGCGCCCACCAAGGACGTCTACGACTACACCGAGGACCCGACGCTCAACTGGAGCACGCCCGACGAGGTGATCGTCGGTTTCGAACAGGGTGTCCCGGTGTCGATCGACGGCAAGCCGGTGACCGTGCTGGAGGCCATCGTGCAACTCAACGCCCGCGCCGGCGCCCAGGGGGTCGGGCGCCTCGACGTCGTCGAGGACCGCCTGGTCGGCATCAAGAGCCGCGAGATCTACGAGGCGCCCGGCGCGATGGTGCTGATCACCGCGCACACCGAGCTCGAACACGTCACCCTCGAGCGCGAGCTGGGCCGGTTCAAGCGCCAGACCGACCAGCGCTGGGCCGAGCTGGTGTACGACGGGCTGTGGTTCTCGCCGCTGAAGACCGCGCTGGAGAGTTTCGTCGCCAAGACTCAAGAGCACGTGTCCGGTGAAATCCGAATGGTGTTGCACGGCGGGCACATTGCGGTCAACGGCCGCCGCAGCTCGGAATCGCTCTACGACTTCAACCTGGCCACTTACGACGAGGGCGACAGCTTCGACCAGTCGGCGGCCAAGGGATTCGTCTACGTGCACGGGCTGTCGTCCAAGCTGTCGGCCTGCCGCGACCTGGCGACCGACGACGCGTGAGCACTCGCGAGGGAGCATTGTGGGGCGGGCGGTTCGCCGACGGACCGTCGGACGCGCTGACCGCGCTGAGCCGCTCCACGCACTTCGACTGGGTGCTGGCGCCCTACGACATCACCGCGTCGCGTGCGCACACCATCGTGTTGTTCCGGGCCGGGCTGCTCACCGAAGAGCAGCGCGACGGCCTGCTGGCCGGGCTGGACAGCCTGGCCGAAGACATCGCCGACGGCAGTTTCGGCCCGCTGGTCACCGACGAGGACCTGCACGGCGCGCTGGAGCGCGGACTGATCGACCGGGTCGGCGCCGAGTTGGGCGGCCGGCTGCGGGCCGGCCGGTCCCGCAACGACCAGGTGGCCACGCTGTTCCGGATGTGGCTGCGCGACGCGATGCGCCGGGTCGCCGACGGGGCGCTGGACGTGGTCGGCGCGCTGGCCGCCCAGGCGCAGGCCCACCCGACGGCGATCATGCCCGGCAAGACCCATATGCAGTCCGCCCAGCCGATCCTGCTGGCCCACCAACTGCTCGCGCACGCCCATCCGTTGCTGCGCGACGTGGACCGCATCGCCGACTTCGACAAGCGCGCGGCGGTGTCGCCGTACGGGTCGGGGGCGCTGGCCGGCTCGTCGCTCGGCCTGGATCCCGACGCGATCGCCGCGGACCTCGGTTTCGCAATCGCCGCCCCCAATTCCGTCGACGCCACCGCCGCCCGCGACTTTGCCGCCGAAGCGGCGTTCGTGCTGGCAATGATCGGCGTCGACCTGTCCCGGCTGGCCGAGGACATCATCATCTGGAGCTCGACGGAGTTCGGCTACGTCACGTTGCACGACTCCTGGTCGACCGGCAGCTCGATCATGCCGCAGAAGAAGAACCCCGACATCGCCGAGCTGGCCCGGGGCAAATCGGGGCGGCTGATCGGGAACCTGGCCGGGCTGCTGGCGACGCTGAAGGCGCAGCCATTGGCCTACAACCGTGATCTGCAGGAAGACAAGGAGCCGGTGTTCGACTCGGTGGCGCAGCTGGAACTGCTGCTGCCGGCGATGGCCGGGCTGGTGGGCAGCCTGACGTTCCACGTCGAGCGGATGGCGGCGCTGGCGCCGGCCGGCTACACCCTGGCCACCGACATCGCCGAATGGCTGGTCCGCCGGGGTGTGCCGTTTCGGGCCGCGCACGAGGCCGCCGGCGCGGCCGTCCGCGCCGCGGAGGGCCGGGGTATCGGGCTCGAGGAGCTGACCGACGACGAGCTCGCGGCCATCAGCCCCGAACTGACGCCGCAGGTCCGGGACGTGTTGACCATCGAGGGCTCGGTGGCCTCCCGCGACGCGCGCGGGGGCACCTCGCCCGGCCAGGTCGCCGACCAACTACGTGGTGTCCTGGACAGCCGCGAACAGCTGCGGGCGCGGCTGCGGCTGTCATTCGAAAGCTGACGCGTAACCCCGATTTGCTGTGGGCATTGTCTCAGGTCAGGGCATTATTGCGGCGGCGCTGCCCTCGAAGGAATAAGCTTGCAGCTCGAAGCCTCCGGCTTGAACCCGTCGACCTGCATGTTCGTCACCAAGGGGTGGGACCAATGAGCGTCATCGCAGGCGTATTCGGTGCGTTGCCGCCGTATCGCTATTCCCAGCGGGAACTCACTGACTTTTTCCTGAGCATTCCGGGCTTCGAGGATTACGAGGACATCGTCCGGCAGCTGCACACCAGCGCCAAGGTCAACAGCCGCCACCTGGTCATTCCGTTGGAGCGCTACCCCCGGCTGACCGACTTCGGGGTCGCGAATCAGATCTACATCGAAAACGCCGTCGAGCTGGGCTGCCAGGCGCTGTCCGGCGCGCTGGAGGAAGCGGGTTTACGGCCACGCGACCTCGACGTGCTGTACACCACGACGGTCACCGGGTTGGCGATCCCGTCCATCGACGCCCGGATCGGCGGGCGGCTGGGGCTGCGCGACGACGTGCGGCGGGTGCCGCTGTTCGGCCTGGGCTGCGTGGCCGGTGCGGCCGGTGTGGCCCGGCTCAACGACTACCTGCGCGGCGATCCGGACGGCGCGGCCGCGCTGATCTCCGTCGAGCTCTGCTCGCTGACCTACCCGGGTTACAAGCCCTCGCTGGCCGGTCTGGTCGGCAGCGCGCTGTTTGCTGACGGCGCCGCATCCGTGGTCGCCGTCGGGGAGCGTCGCGCCGCGCAGATCGGCGCCGGCGGCCCCGACGTTCTCGATTCGCGCGGGCATCTTTACCCGGACTCGCTGCGCACGATGGGCTACGACGTGGGCACCGAGGGCTTCGAGCTGGTGCTGTCCAAGGACGTCGCCGCGGTCGTGGAGCAATACATCGAAGACGACGTCGCCGTCTTCCTCGGCGCGCACGGCCTGACGGCGTCCGACATCGGCGCGTTCGTCAGCCACCCCGGCGGCCCCAAGGTCATCGAGGCGATCACCGCGGCGCTGAGCCTGCCACCGGACGCCCTGGAGCTGACCTGGCGCTCGCTCGGCGAGATCGGCAACCTGTCGTCGGCGTCGGTGCTGCACGTGCTGCGTGACACCATCGCCAAGAAGCCGCCCAGCGGCAGCCCGGGTCTGATGCTCGCGATGGGGCCCGGCTTCTGCTCGGAGCTCGTACTGCTGCGCTGGCACTGATGCGGGCGTATGGACCCTGCCTCGTCTGCGCGCCGACATGACGGCGATGGCGCATCGGCACCGTGCGAAAGGTGCGCTGGTTGCCCATGAGTAGCACTGCTGACGAACTGGTCAAGGCGCTGCGCGCGTCGCTGAAGGAAAACGAGCGGCTCAAACGCGAGAACCGCGAGTACCTCGCCCTGATTTCGGAAGGGGCGACCGAGCCGGTGGCCGTGGTGGGGATGGCCTGCCGGTACCCGGGTGGAGTGGACTCCCCGGAAGCCTTGTGGCAGATGGTCGTCGAGGGTCGCGACGCCGTGTCGGACTTTCCCTCGGATCGGGGCTGGGACGTCGCGGGGTTGTTCGACCCGGATCCCGATGCCCCGGGCAAGATGTACGTGCGGCAGGGATCGTTTCTCGCCGACGCCGGCGATTTCGACGCCGGGTTCTTCGGGGTCGGGCCCAGCGAGGCGCTGGCGATGGATCCGCAGCAGCGGCTGATGCTGGAGTTGTCGTGGGAAGCCTTGGAGCGCGCGGGAGTCGACCCGCTGGGATTGCGGGGTTCGGCCACGGGAGTGTTCGCCGGCGTGATCCATGCCGGGTACGGCGGGCAGGTGGAAGGCGAGCTGGAAGGTTATGGCCTCACCGGTTCGACGTTGAGCGTGACCTCGGGGCGGGTCGCGTACTCGCTGGGCCTGGAAGGCCCGGCGGTGTCGGTGGACACGGCGTGTTCGTCGTCGCTGGTGGCGCTGCATCTGGCCGTGCGGTCGCTGCGGTCCGGCGAATGCGATTTGGCTTTGGTCGGTGGTGTCACGGTCATGGCCACGCCCGCCGCTTTCGTCGAATTCAGCCGCCAGCGCGCGCTGGCCCCCGATGGTCGCTGCAAGGTGTACGCCGGGGCCGCCGATGGCACCGCCTGGTCGGAAGGCGCCGGTGTGTTGGTGGTGGAGCGGCTGGCCGATGCGCGGCGACTCGGTCACCGGGTATTGGCGGTGGTGCGCGGTTCCGCGGTCAACCAGGACGGCGCCTCCAACGGGCTGACCGCCCCCAACGGACCCTCCCAGCAGCGTGTCATCCGCGCGGCGCTGACCAGCGCGGGCCTGACCGCGTCCGACGTCGACGTAGTCGAGGGGCACGGCACCGGCACCGTCCTGGGCGATCCGATCGAGGCGCAAGCGTTGTTGGCGACCTATGGCCAGGATCGGCCGGCGGACCGCCCGCTGTGGCTGGGCTCGATCAAGTCCAACATCGGCCACACCTCGGCAGCTGCGGGCGTGGCCGGAGTCATCAAGATGATCGAGGCGATCCAGCACGGCGTGCTGCCGCAGAGCCTGCACGTGGATGTGCCTTCCCCGCATGTGGATTGGTCGGCGGGCGCGGTGTCGCTGTTGACGGAGTCGCGGGCCTGGCCGAGCGGGGACGGGCCGCGCCGGGCCGGGATTTCTTCGTTCGGGATTAGCGGGACCAATGCCCACGTGATCATCGAGCAGCCGCCGGCATCGGAGGCGCAAGAGGTTATCGCCGAACCGGATTCGATCCAAACGGCGTGGGCGTTGTCGGCCCGTTCCGAGCGGGCGCTGGTTAATCAGGCCAAGCGGCTGCTCGCGCACGTGACCGGCGATGCGAAGCTCAACCCGGTGGACGTGGCGTGGTCGTTGGTGACGACGCGCGCGGTGTTCGACCACCGGGCCGTGGTGGTCGGTGCGGACCGGGACCGCCTGATCACCGGATTGAGCAAGTGGGTCGCCGGTGAACCGAGCGCGGATGTCACGGCGGGCCGGGTTCGCTCGGCGGGCAAGACCGTGTTCGTGTTTCCCGGCCAAGGGGCGCAATGGCTGGGGATGGGCGAGCAGCTCTATGAGCGCTTCGCAGAATTCGCCCAGGCGTTCGACGAGGCGGTCGCCGCGCTGGATCCGCATCTGCGATTGCCGCTGCGACAGGTGATCTGGGGCGAGGACGCCGAGTTGCTGCAGAGCACGGAGTTCGCGCAGTCGGCGCTGTTCGCCGTCGAGGTGGCGGTCGCGGCGCTGCTGCGGCACTGGGGGGTGCTGCCCGACGTGGTGACCGGTCATTCCGTGGGCGAGATCACCGCGGCCTATGTGGCGGGCGTGCTATCACTGTCGGATGCGGCCAAAGTGGTTGCGGGGCGGGGCCGGTTGATGGCGGCGTTGCCGCCCGGGGGCGCGATGGTGGCGGTGGCCGCCGGCGAGGACGACGTCGCACCGTTGCTGACCGCGGACGTGAATCTCGCCGCGGTCAACGGTCCGAACGCCGTGGTGATTTCGGGTCCCGACGCCGCGGTCACCGCGGTTGCTGACGAGCTCGCGCGGCAGGGCCGGCGGGTGCACCGGCTGGCCGTGTCGCACGCGTTCCACTCCGCGTTGATGGATCCGATGCTCGACGAGTTCGCCCGGCTGCTGGCCGACGTGTCGCCCGAACCACCACGAATCGACTTGGTGTCCAACCTGACTGGGCAACTGGCCGGGCCCGGCTACGGGTCGCCGCAATACTGGGTCGAGCACGTGCGCCGGCCGGTACGGTTCGCCGACGGGGTGCGCGCCGTGGAGTCGTTGGGTGCCCGGGTCTTCGTGGAGGTCGGTCCCGGCCGCGGTCTCACCGCTGCGGTGGAGCAGTCGTTGACCACCGAGCAGGCGGCATCGGTGGTCACGCTGGCCAAGGATCGCCCCGAAGCGGAGTCGGCGCTCGCCGCGCTCGGGCAGTTGTTCACCACCGGCCTGGCCGTGGATTGGCGCGCGGCGCTGGGCAGCGGTTGACGCGTCGACTTGCCGACGTACGCCTTCCAGGGCCGTCGATTCTGGTTGCCGCCGATGGGCGTTGCTGGTGCGGATCTCGGTGGCCTCGGCTTGGCCCGGGCCGCGCACCCGTTGCTGGGTGCGGTGGTGGAGCGGCCCGATTCCGGAGCCGTGGTGCTGACCGGCCGGCTGTCGTTGGCGGCACAGCCGTGGCTGGGTGATCACGCGGTGGCCGGGGTGGTGTTGTTCCCCGGCGCCGGGTTCGTCGAGCTGGCGTTGCGGGCCGGCGACGAGGTCGGCTGTTCGGTGGTCGACGAGTTGACGCTGTTGGCGCCGTTGGTGTTGCCGGCGGCCGACGCGGTCCAGGTGCAGGTCGTGGTCGGCGCAGCAGCTAGTTCGGGGGGTAATGCGAACCGCCGCTCGGTGTCGGTGTATTCGCGTGGCACGCAATCGGATTCGGACTGGGTGTTGCATGCCGAGGGCGGGTTGAGCACGGACGCGGGCAATCCGGTCGCGGACTTGTCGGTGTGGCCGCCGGTCGGCGCGATCGCGGTGGACGTCGCCGACGCGTACCAACAGCTGACCGGGCGAGGTTACTAGTACGGTCCGGCGTTTCAGGGTCTGCAGGCCATGTGGCGTCGCGGCAATGAGGTCTTCGCCGAAGTGAGCACCGGCGAGGGCGTGACGATGGGCGGCTTCGGGATCCATCCGGTGCTGGTCGATGCCGCGTTGCACGCGATGGGTGTGGTCGGTGACCAGTCCGAGACCATGCTGCCGTTTTCCTGGCAGGGCGTCTGCCTGCATGCGGCCGGGGCATCCCGGGCGCGGGTGCGGATCGCGCCGGTGGGGGTGAGCGCGGTGTCGGTGGACCTGGCCGACGGGACGGGTTTGCCGGTGTTGTCGGTGCGGGAGTTGGTGGTTCGGCCGATCTCGATCGGCGCGTTGTCGGCCGCATTGGCCGCCGCTGCCGGTGGAGGTGGTGGGCTGTATGAGGTTGTATGGTCGCCGGTTTCGGTGGAGCCCAACGTTATTGGTGACGATGCTATGACGGTGTGGGAGCCGGGTCCCGGTGACACGGTGGAGTCGGTGTACGCGGCGACTCATGAGGCGTTGGGGGTGTTGCAGTCCTGGCTGGCCGGAAGTGACGCGGGGCCGTGTGTGGTGCTGACCCGTGGCGCGGTGGGCGTGGCCGGTGCGGAGGTCACGGATCTGGCGGGCGCGGCGGTGTGGGGGTTGGTGCGCTCGGCGCAGGCCGAGCAGCCGGGCCGGGTGGTGCTGGTCGATTCGGACGGGTCATTGGACCTGGGCGAGGTAATCGCCTGCGGTGAACCGCAATTGGTGGTGCGCGCCGGGGTGGCGCACGCAGCGCGGCTGGGCGCGGTCGGGGCCGGTGCGGTGCTGGAGTTGCCGCCCGGCAGCTGGCGACTGGCCGCGGGCGGTGGCGGCACCCTGGAAGATGTCGTGGTCGCGCCGGCCGGCCCGGTGGAGCTGGGGGCTGGGCAGGTGCGGGTGGCGGTGGCCGCGGTCGGGGTGAACTTCCGGGATGTGTTGGTGGCGTTGGGGATGTATCCCGGCGGCGGCGAACTCGGCGTCGAGGGTGCCGGCATCGTGGTCGAGGTCGGCCCGGGCGTTCAGGGGTTGGCCGTCGGTGATGCGGTGGCGGGCTTGTTGGGGGTGGTCGGGTCCGAGGCGGTGGTGGACGCGCGGCTGGTGACCGCGGTGCCGGCCGGGTGGTCGCTGGTTGAGGCGGCCGGCGTGCCGGTGGTGTTTTTGACCGCCCTGTATGGCTTGTCCGAGCTGGCCGGGGTTAGGGCCGGGGAGAAGGTGTTGGTGCACGCCGCTACCGGAGGGGTGGGCATGGCGGCGGTGCAGCTGGCCCGGCATTGGGGTGCCGAGGTGTTCGCCACGGCCAGTCGCGGCAAGTGGGACACGTTGCGGGCGATGGGTTTTGACGACGACCATATCGGTGACACCCGCACGGTGGATTTCGAGCAGAAATTCCTCGCCACCACCGGTGGTGCCGGGGTGGATGTGGTGCTCAACTCGCTGGCCGGGGACTTCCTCGACGCCTCGCTGCGGCTGCTGGTCGGGGGTGGGCGTTTCATCGAGATGGGCAAGACCGATCTGCGCGACCCCGCATCCATGCCGGCGGGTGTGCACTATCGGGCCTTCGATTTGATGGAGGCCGGTCCGGACCTCACCGCGACCATGCTCGGTGACCTGATGGCGATGTTCGCAACGGGCGTGTTGACACCGTTGCCGGTCAAGGCGTTTGACGTGCGGTGTGCGTCGGTGGCGTATCGGTTCGTCAGCCAGGCCCGCCACACCGGCAAGGTGGTGCTGACCATCCCCGACGGGCCCGCCGACGCGGTACTGGCGGGTTCGGGTTTGGCTGGTGGTGCGGTGTTGATCACGGGGGGCACGGGGATGGCCGGCTCGGCGGTGGCCGCGCATTTGGTGGCGCGCTACGGGGTGGCCCAGGTGGTGTTGGTCAGCCGCAGCGGCGCGGCCGGTGACGGGGTGGCCGAGTTGGTGGAGCGGCTCACTGGCGCCGGGGCCGAGGTGTCGGTGGCGGCCTGTGATGTGGCCGATCGAGAGGCGTTGGCGGCGTTGATCGCTGGATTGCCCACGAAATACCCGCTCCGGGGTGTGTTCCATGCCGCCGGGGTGCTCGACGACGGGCTGATCTCCTCGCTGACCCCACACCGGATTGACATCGTGTTGCGCAGCAAGGTCGACGGCGCGTGGAACCTGCACGAGCTCACCCGCGACATGGACTTGTCGGCGTTTGTGATGTTCTCCTCGATGGCCGGCATCGTGGGCTCCCCGGGACAGGGCAACTACGCCGCGGCCAACAGCTTCCTGGACGGCCTGGCCGCTTACCGCCGCGCCCACGGCCTGGCCGGCTTGTCGGTGGCCTGGGGACTATGGGAACAAGCCAGCGCCATGACCGGCCACCTCAGCGACCGCGACAAATCCCGGATGAGCCGCAGCGGATTGGCGCCCCTGTCCACCCCGCACGCGCTGCAGCTGTTCGACGAGGCCATGCTCGCCGACCGCCCGCTGCTGGTGGCGGCTCGCATCGACTCGGCAGGCCTGGGTGGGACCAGCGTAGTCCCGCCGGTGCTGAGTCAGCTGGTCCGCCGGCCGGGGCGGCGTGTCATCGACGAGTCGGACACCACGTCGGCGTCGGGGTTGGCCGCCCGCCTGCAGGGGTTGTCCGCCGAACAGCGACACTCCGAGCTGGTAGACCTGGTCTGCACCAACGCGGCCACCGTCCTGGGCAGGTCCAACGCCGACATCGAAGCCCAACTGCCGTTCCAGGACCTCGGCTTCGATTCGTTGACCGCTGTGGAACTGCGCAACCGGCTCAAAACCGCGACCGGGCTTACCCTTTCACCGAGCCTGATCTTCGACTTCCCCACACCGGCGGCGCTGGCCGAACATATCGACGAACAGCTCGGTTTGGTGACCACCCCGGAAGCAGCCGCGAGTGGGCCGGACCAGTTGGCGCGCTTCACCGACATCACCCGCGAGCTGCAAACACTGGTCAACCAACCCAATTGGACGGCGGAGGACAGAACCCGCTTGGCCGCTCGCATCCGGGCCATCGCCAGCGAGCTGGAAACCCCCCTGCCGCAAGAATCGCACGCCGTCGAGGACGACATCGCCACCGCCACCGAACGTGAACTCTTCGCGATCCTCGATGGCGACCTCGGCCCCTGATGGCACCCGCTGACGTCGCAATCATCGGCCTCTCCTGCCGGTACCCCGGCGCTGCCGGCCCGCGCGACTTCTGGCGCGTCGTTCGCGACGGGCTGGAGGAATCCCGGCTCCCCGGCGATGTCGCCGAGTTCGATGCGGACTTCTTCAACCTGTCGCCGCGCGAGGCCAGCGCGATGGACCCGCGGCAACGGGTTGCGCTCGAATTGGCGTGGGAACTCTTCGAAGACGCGTTTCTGGTACCGGAAACCGTGCGGGGCGAACAGGTTTCCGTCTTCCTCGGGGCGATGACCGACGACTACGCCGTGCTGACCCTGCGCGACGGTGCGGACAACCTGGATCACCACTCGTTCGGCGGGGTCAGCCGCGCCATGATCGCCAACAGAATCTCCTATGCCCTCGGGTTGCAGGGTTCCAGCATGATCGTCGATTCCGGTCAATCGTCCTCTCTGGTCGCGGTGCACCTCGCCTGCGAAAGCCTGCGCGCGGGCGAGGCGCCGCTGGCGATAGCCGGCGGGATTCACCTCAACCTGGCCGACGAAACCGCAATGCTGGAAACGGAATCCGGCGCGATCTCGGCGTCCGGCCACACCTACGCGTTCGACGGGCGCGCCGATGGCTACGTGCGGTCCGAGGGCGCCGGCCTGGTCCTGCTGAAGCCGTTGGCCGCCGCACTCAGGGACGGCAACCGAATCCGCGCCGTGATCCGCGGCAGTGCCGTCGGCAATGCCGGACACAGCTCCACCGGCCAGACCGTGCCCTCGGTCCCGGGCCAAGTCGACGTCATCCGCCGGGCACTCGCCCGCGCCGCACTGTCCGCCGACGACATCGACTACGTCGAGGCACACGGCACCGGAACCGAAGTCGGCGACCCGGTCGAGGCACGGGCACTCGGCGAAATATTCGCCGGGCGGCGGCAGCGCCCGGTCCTGGTGGGATCGGTCAAAACCAATATCGGCCACACCGGCAGCGCCGCCGGCGTCGCGGGACTACTCAAAGCAGTACTGGCCATCGAAAGCGGCATGCTCCCGCCAAGCCTCAACTACGACAGCACCGCTGGCGACAATGACCTGAAAAGCTATGGGCTGCGAGTCAACACCGCGCTGACGGCGTGGCCGGACCGAGACCGGCCGCGGCGGGCCGGGGTGTCGTCGTTCGGCATGGGTGGAACCAACGCGCACGTGATCGTCGAGCAGGCCCCGACGCAGCCGGAAACCGTTGTGGCCGAACCACGTCAGGGCATCCCGCTGCCGTGGGTGCTCACGGCGCGTTCGAAGCAGGCCCTGATTAACCAGGCCACCCGGCTGGCCGCCCACCTCCGCTCCCACGACGACCTGACCGCGACGGACGTGGCCTGGTCGCTGGCCACCACCCGCTCGGCCTTCGAACATCGCGCGGTGCTGCTGGGCAACGATCGTCAAGCTCTCACATCGGGTTTGACACGATTGGCCGCCGGAGAGCCGGACGTGGTCGCCGGCCGGGCGAGAGCAACCGGCAAGACCGTCTTCGTGTTTCCCGGCCAAGGTTCACAATGGCTCGGCATGGGCCGCGAACTCTGCGAGCGCTTTCCGGTGTTCGCCGGGGCTTTCGACGAGGCCGCCGCCGCGTTGGATCTGCAGCTGCGTTCGGGTTTGCGCGACGTGCTCTGGGGTCTCGACCCGGAGCTGCTGGAAAACACCGAGTTCGCGCAGCCGGCACTGTTTGCCATCGAGGTGGCACTGGCGGCATTGCTGCACAGCTGGGGAGCCGAACCCGATCTGGTGATGGGTCATTCGGTGGGGGAGATCACCGCCGCCCACGTCGCGGGCGTGCTCACGCTTGACGACGCCGCGCGGCTGGTAGCGGCACGGGGCCGGTTGATGGCGGGCCTGCCGGCCGGCGGCGTGATGATCGCGGTGGCAGCCGGCGAAGCCGACGTGACCCCGTTGCTCACCGACGGTGTGGCCATCGCGGCGGTCAATGCGCCGACCTCCGTGGTGCTTTCGGGTGCCGAGGCGCCGGTGGGTGCCGTGGCCGATCGGTTGGCGCAGCAGGGAGCTCGACTGCATCGGTTGGCGGTGTCGCATGCGTTTCATTCGCCGTTGGTAGAGCCCATGATCGACGAGTTCGCCCGTCTGATCTTCGACATCAAGGCCGACCAGCCGCGGATTGACCTGGTGTCCAACGTGACTGGTCAGTTGGCCGGTGCAGACTACGGGTCGGCTCGGTATTGGGTGGACCATGTGCGCCGGCCGGTGCGTTTCCTCGACGGTGTGCGGCTGGCGGAATCGTTGGGGGCCAACGTGTTTGTCGAGACCGGCCCGGCCGCCGGGCTGAGCGCGGCGGTGGAGCAGTCGCTGAGCGCCGAGCACGCCGTCGCGGTGGCGACGTTGGTCAAGGAGCGGCCCGAAGACGACGCGCTGCTCACCGCGGCCGCGAAACTCTTCGTCAACGGCGTGGCGGTGGACTGGTCGTCGGTGCTCAACGGCGGTCGGCGCGTCGAGCTGCCAACGTATGGCTTTGCCCGGCAACGTTTTTGGCTGGGCTCACGCGCGGATGCCCCGATGCCGTTGCGGGACCGGGCCGCGGATCTGGCCGAGCGGCTGGCAGCGCTGGCCCCCGAAGGCCAGCACCGGCAACTGCTGGAACTGGTATGTGCCCACGCGGCAACGGTGTTGGGACATTCCAGCGGTCGCGACATCGATGTCGAGCGCGCCTTTTCCGACATCGGCTTTGAATCGCTGACCGGCGTCGAACTTCGCAACCGCCTCAAGGCCGCTACCGGGTTGGCCTTGTCGCGCACGCTGATCTTCGACTTTCCCACTCCGTCGGCGCTGGCCGAACAACTGCATCGGCAGCTGCTGCACGGGATCGCCATGACTCCGAGGACGAGCAGACCTGGACTGCGCTGCGGAAAATTCCGCTGCGCGAACTTCGCCGAACCGGCCTGTTCGACAAGCTCTTGCTGCTGGCCGGCGAGTCCAAACTGCCACTTGCCGATCCGGAGAGCGACATCGATTCGTTGAGCCCCGATGCGCTGATCGCTATGGCCTTGGAATCGGAAAGGGCCGACGAGGCCGATGATGGTGAATGACGAAATCCACGCTGGTGGGCCCGATTACGCAGCCTGTATCCGACACATGTTAAATAGCCGTATTTTTGCGGGCCCGAACCGGACCACATAAACTTTCGTGCAATGGGGGGCCATCGCTTTCGGTAGAGGTTGGGTATGAGCGTCATCGCAGGTGTGTTCGGTGTATTGCCGCCGCACAGCTACACCCAGGGCGAGATTACCGACCAGTTCGTCAACTTCCCGGTTCTCAAGGAACACGAAGAGGTCGTTCGCCGTCTGCACGCCGGAGCGAAGGTGAACAGCCGCCACCTCGTACTGCCCTTGGAGCGATACCTGTCGCTGACCGACTTCACCGAAACGAACGAAATCTTCATCGAAAACACCGTCGAGCTCGGCTGCGAGGCGTTGCTGGGCGCTCTCGACGAGGCGGGTTTGCGGCCGCGAGACGTCGACATGATCGCCACCACGACCGTCACCGGCGTCGCGGTGCCCTCGCTGGATGCCCGCATCGCCGGACGGATCGGTCTGCGCCCGGATGTGCGCCGGCTGCCGCTGTTCGGTCTGGGCTGCGCGGCCGGTGCGGCCGGGGTGGCGTCGCTGCGGAACTACCTGCGGGGCGCGCCCGACGGCGTCGCGGCGCTGGTGTCCGTCGAGCTGTGCTCGCTGACCTTCCCGACGGTCAAGCCGACCGTGTCGGGGCTGGTTTCGACCGCGATGTTCGGTGACGGGGCGGCCGCGGTCGTCGCCGTCGGCGATCGTCGGGCCCAGCAGGACCGGCCGGGCGGTCCCGACATCGTCGATTCGCGGACCCGGCTCTACCCCGAATCGCTGCACATCATGGCGTGGAATGTCGGACCCGCCGGCCTGCAGCCGGTGTTCTCTCCGGAGCTCGCCACGGTCATCGAGCGTCACCTGGCCGGTGACGTCGATCGATTCCTTGCCGGACACGGCTTGACCAGGGCCGACATCGCGGCGTGGGTGGCGCATCCGGGTGGTCCCAAGGTGATCAGCGCGATCGGCAAGAGCCTCGAGCTGCCGCCCGAGGCGCTGGAGCTGACCTGGCGCTCGCTGGGCGAGATCGCCAACCTCTCTTCGGCCTCCGTGCTGCACGTGCTGCGCGACACCATCGCCAAGCCGCCGGCCAGCGGCAGCCCGGGCCTGATCGTCGCCATCGGTCCCGGATTCTCATCCGAGCTCGTCCTACTGCGCTGGCACTGAGTCGGCGACGTCGACGAGGAGCCCCGGTATGGGGCGCCGCGCGGCCAGGTGGGCCGCGCGGATCCGCTGAGCAGGCAACCGCAGCGTCGTTCGCGCCACCAGCCGGGCCAGCATGACCGTCATCTCGGTCGTGGCCATCACCGCCCCGATGCAGCGGTGCAGCCCGCCGCTGAACGGAATGAACTCATGCGGTGCGGGCTTGCGGTAATCCGGTGCGTCCGGGTCCCAGCGGCCCGGCCGGAACTCGCGTGGATCCGGCCATATTTCGGGCAGCCGGTGGGTGACGTACGCGCTGAAGATCAGCAGTCGGCCGGCGCGGATGCGGCGCCCGTCGAACCACAGGTCGCGCATCACCCGGCGGGCGGAGATCACGCCGGGGGAGTACAACCGCAGCGTCTCGTGGACGACGCCGTTGAGGTAGGTCAGCGCGTCGAGGTCGGCTGCGCCCGGCGGTGCGTCACCCAGCACCCGGCGAACTTCGTCGGCGGCGCGATCCCAGGCACCCGGCACGGTCAGCAGCGTGTAGATCGCCCAGGCCAGCGCGCCGCTCGTGATCTCGTACCCGGCGGTGATCAGCGAGATGATCGAGTAGCGAACCTCGTTGTCGCTCAACGCATATCCCTCGTCGCCGCGGCCGTCGATCAACATGGTCAGCATGTGGTCGTCGGGTCTGGGCGCGGTGCGGGCGTCGGCGACCAGGGCGTCGACGAAGTCGTTGAGACGCTGCCGGGCGGCCATCGCCCGGCGCCAGCCGGAGGCGTTGAGGCGCCGCTGCAACGCCACCATCTCGGGCAGCTGGTGGGTCAGGTCCAGCAACGGTTGGAGTTGCTCACCGAGAAAGTCGGAGTGCGCCGCCAGCCGCGAGCCGAACAGGCTCTCGGCGGTGGCGCGCCGGACCGCCGAGCGGCACTGCCGGTAGATGTCCAACCGTTGCCCGGGCCGCCAGCCGTCGATGGCCGCGTCGATGTTCGACACCATGGTCTGCACGTAGTCCTGGATCTGCCGGTGGCGCAGCCCCGGCGCCACCACGCTGCGGCGCCGGCGGTGGTCGTCCCCGTCGCTGACGATCAGCGCGGTGGGCTCGTCGACCCAGGCGAGGCTTTCGAACGTCTGCGCCCAGCTGAACGCGTCGGCGTTGGCGAACACGAACTTGTTCGCCTCGGGTCCGAGCCGATAGGTGTAGCCGCGCCGGCCGACGCCGGAGTTGATCACCGGGCCCCGCAGCCGGTACAGGGCGAGCAACCCCTCACCGGGCAGATAGCGAATCGGCCGGTTCCTCATGGTGACTATTCGACCATTTCCGAGAGCTCCAGCCAGCGATTTTCCAGCGCGCCGACCTCATTTTCGAGGGCACGCAGCTCGCCGGTCAGGCGGGTGATGCCGACGTGGTCGGACTGGTCGTGGTCGGCGAGTTCGACGTGCTTGGCCTTGATGCGATCGGAGAGCCGGGCCAGCTGGCGGTCGACGGAGGCCAGCTCCTTTTCGTCGGCGCGACGTTGGGCGCCGGACATCGTCTCCGGCTCGACGGTTGCCGGCCGCGGTTCCGGGGCGCCGGGGGACCGGGCCGCCAGCCGCAGATACTCGTCGATGCCACCCGGCAGGTGGCGCAGCCGGCCGTCGAGGATCGCGTACTGCTGGTCGGTGACGCGTTCCAACAGATAGCGGTCGTGCGAGACGACGATCAGGGTGCCGGGCCAGGAGTCGAGCAAATTTTCGGTGGCCGTGAGCATGTCGGTGTCGACGTCGTTGGTGGGCTCGTCGAGCAGCAGCACGTTCGGCTCGGCCAGCAGGGTGAGCATCAGCTGCAGGCGTCGCCGCTGCCCGCCGGACAGCTCGCCGACGCGCGCGGAGAGCTGGCCGCGCCCGAACCCGAGCCGCTCCAGCAGCTGGGTCGGGGTGACCTCGCGGCCTTCGACCTGGTAGCCGCCGCGCAGCCCGCTCAGCACGTCGGCGATCCGGTCACCGGCGTATCGGTTCAGCAGGTCGCCCTGCTGGTCGAGCACCGCCAGCAGCACCGTCTTGCCGCGCTTGACCCGCCCGATGTCCGGCGTGACGGTGCCCGTGATCAAGCCCAACAGCACCGGCATCGTCGGCGCCGTTCGCGCCGACGATGCCGGTGCGCTCGCCGGGGGCGATCCGCCACTCGACGTCGCGCAGCACCGGGCGGCCCGCGAAGGAGACGGACACGCCCAGCAGGTCGATCACGTCCTTGCCGAGCCGGGCCGTCGCCAGCTTGGCCAGCTCGACGGTGTTGCGCAGCGGCGGTACGTCGGCGATCAGCTGGTTGGCGGCGTCGATGCGGAACTTGGGCTTGGAGGTCCGCGCCGCCGGCCCCCGGCGCAGCCACGCCAGCTCCTTGCGCATCAGGTTCTGCCGCTTGGCCTCCACCGCCGCGGCCTGCCGGTCCCGCTCGACGCGCTGCAGCACGTAGGCCGCGTAGCCGCCCTCGAACGGTTCGACGATGCCGTCGTGCACCTCCCATGTCGTGGTGGCCACCTCGTCGAGAAACCAGCGGTCGTGCGTCACCACCAGCAGCCCGCCGGTGTTGCGCGCCCAGCGCTGCCGCAGATGGCCGGCCAGCCAGGTGATTCCCTCGATGTCGAGGTGGTTGGTGGGTTCGTCGAGGGCGATGACGTCCCACTCGCCGATCAGCAGTTGGGCCAGCTGCACCCGCCGGCGCGGCCCGCCGCTGAGCGTAAAAGTCGTTGCATCCCAATCGATATCGGACACCAGCCCGCCGACCACGTCGCGGACTTTTGCGTTGCCGGCCCATTGGTGTTCGGCTTGGTCGCCGACCAGGGTCCAGCCGACGGTGTGCGCCGGGTCCAGCGTGTCGGCCTGGCTCAGCGCGCCGACTCGCAATCCGCTGCGCCGGGTGACCCGGCCGGAGTTGGGTTGCAGCTGACCGGACAGCAGCCGCAGCAGGCTGGACTTGCCGTCGCCGTTGCGCCCGACGATGCCGATGCGGGCGCCGTCGTTGACCCCGAGCGAGATCGACTCGAATACCACTTGAGTCGGGTATTCCAGGTGAACGGCCTCGGCCCCCAGTAGGTGCGCCACCGGCCCGACGGTAGCAAGGCCGCCGGCGGGCCGAGGGCTGCACCACCCCGCGAGCAAACGCGCTGACCAGAACCGCCAAGGACGCCGATGTGCCATGATGTCTCCGCTGTCGAGAGTGGGGAGCAGCGGTGGATCTGAACTTGTCGATGATCACGCGGCCGGTGGAACGACTGGTCGCGACGGCCCAAAACGGTCTGGAGGTCTTGCGCCTCGGCGGCCTGGAAACCGGCACCGTTCCCTCGCCGTCGCAGATCGTCGAGAGCGTGCCGATGTACAAGCTGCGGCGCTACTTCCCGCCCGACAATCGTCCCGGCCAACGGCCGGTCGGCCCGCCGGTGCTGATGGTGCACCCGATGATGATGTCGGCCGACATGTGGGACGTGACCCGCGAAGACGGCGCGGTCGGCATCCTGCACGCGCACGGGCTGGATTGCTGGGTGATCGACTTCGGCTCACCCGACAAGGTCGAGGGCGGCATGCGCCGCAACCTGGCCGACCACATCGTCGCGCTCAGCCAGGCCATCGATACGGTCCGGGAGACGACCGGTAACGACGTGCACCTGGTCGGCTATTCGCAGGGTGGCATGTGGTGCTACCAGGTCGCCGCCTACCGGCGTTCGAAAGCGCTGGCCAGCATCGTCACCTTCGGGTCGCCGGTGGACACCCTGGCCGCGTTGCCGATGGGCATCCCGGCAAACTTTGCCCCGCCCGTCGCGAACTTCATGGCCGATCACGTCTTCAGCCGGCTGGCCATCCCCGGCTGGATGGCGCGGGCGGGTTTCCAGATGCTCGATCCGCTCAAGACCGCCAAGGCGCGGGTCGACTTCGTGCGACAGCTGCACGACCGCGAGGCGCTGCTGCCCCGCGAACAACAGCGCAGATTCCTCGAGCGCGAAGGCTGGATCGCCTGGTCCGGCCCGGCGATCTCGGAGCTGCTCAAGCAGTTCATCGCCCACAACCGGATGATGACCGGCGGTTTCGCCGTCAACGGGCAGATGGTCACGCTCACCGACATCACCTGCCCGGTGCTGGCCTTCGTCGGCGAGGTCGACGACATCGGCCAGCCGGCCTCGGTGCGCGGCATCCGGCGGGCCGCACCCGACGCCGAGGTCTACGAGGCCCGCATCCGGACCGGGCATTTCGGCCTGGTCGTCGGATCCAAAGCGGCCGAGCAGGGTTGGCCGACCGTCGCCGCGTGGGTCGAGTGGCTGTCCTCCGGCGGCGACAAGCCGGCCGGCATCGATCTGATGGCCGATCAGCCCGAAGAGCACACCGACAGCGGTGTCGCGCTGAGCTCCCGGATCACGCACGGCCTCGGCGAGGCGTCGGAGGCGGCGCTGGAATTGGTCCGCGGCGCCACCGGGGCGGTGGTCGCGGCCAACAAGTCCATCCGGACCCTGGCCGTGGAGACCGCACGCACGCTGCCCCGGCTGGCCCGGCTCGGGCAGATCAACGACCACACGCGAATCTCGTTGGGCCGCATCATCAGCGAGCAGGCCAGCAGCGCGCCCCGCGGGGAGTTCCTGCTGTTCGACGGTCGGGTTCACACCTATGAAGCGGTCGATCGGCGCATCAACAACGTGGTCCGCGGCCTGATTCAGGTCGGCGTCCGACAGGGCGACCGGGTGGGCGTGCTGATGGAGACCCGGCCCAGCGCCCTGGTCGCGATCGCCGCGCTGTCACGGTTGGGCGCGGTCGCGGTGGTGATGCACCCTGAGGCGGACCTGGCCGCGTCGGTCCGGCTGGGGCGCGTCACCGAAATTCTGACCGACCCCACCAACCTGGAGGCCGCACGGCAATGGCCGGGACAGGTGCTGGTGCTCGGCGGCGGTGAGACGCGCGATCTGCACCTGCCCGACGACGGCAGCGTCATCGACATGGAACAGATCGACCCGGACGCGGTCGAGCTGCCCGCCTGGTACCGGCCCAACCCGGGGCTGGCCCGCGACCTGGTGTTCATCGCGCTCAGCGCGGCCGGCGGCGAACTCGTCGCCAAGCAGATCACCAACTACCGGTGGGCGGTGTCGGCGTTCGGAACCGCGTCGGCGGCTGGCCTGAGCGCCCGCGACACCGTGTACTGCCTGACGCCGCTGCATCACGAGTCTGCGCTGCTGGTCGCCCTCGGCGGCGCGGTCGTCGGCGGAACCCGCATCGCGTTGTCGCGCGGACTGCGCGCCGACCGTTTCGTCCACGAGATACGGCAGTACGGGGTCACCGTGGTGTCCTACACCTGGGCGATGCTGCGCGACGTCGTCGACGATCCCGCGTTCGTGCTGCACGGCAATCACCCGGTGCGGTTGTTCATCGGCTCGGGCATGCCGACCGGATTGTGGGAGCGGGTAATCGACGCGTTCGCGCCGGCCAACGTCGTCGAGTTCTTCGCGACCACCGACGGTCAGGCGGTGCTGGCCAACGTGTCCGGAGCCAAGGTCGGCAGCAAGGGCCGCCCGCTGCCCGGGGCCGGGCGAATCGAGCTCGGGGCCTACGACACCGAACACGACCTGATCCTGGAAGACGAGCGGGGCTTCGTGCAGGTTGCCGACACGAACCAGGTCGGCGTGCTGCTCGCCGCATCCAGGGGGCCGATCGACCCGACGGCCTCGGTCAAGCGCGGGGTCTTCGCGCCCGCCGACACCTGGATCTCCACCGAGCACCTGTTCCGCCGCGACGAGGACGGCGACTACTGGTTGCTGGGCAGGCGCGGCTCGGTGGTGCACACCGCGCGCGGGGTGGTCTATTCCGACGCCGTCACCGATGCGCTCGGCCTGATCAACGGCGTGGACCTCGCCGTGACCTACAACGTGCCGTTCGGCGACCAGGAGGTGGCACTGTCCGCGGTGACGCTGCTGCCGGGAGCCAGCGTCACCGCGGCCGACCTGACCGAAGCGTTCGCCGACCTGCCCGTCGGGCTCGGACCCGACATCGTGCACGTCGTGCCCGAGATGACACTGAGCGCCACCTATCGCCCGACGGTCAGCGCGCTGCGGGCCGCCGGGATTCCCAAATCCGGGCGCCACGCCTGGTACTTCGACACCGCCGCCCAGCAATACCGCAAGCTGACACCCGCGGTGCGGGCCGAGCTGAGCGCCACCTACAAGGGCGCCGATGCTTGACGACACGCTGCTGAGCATTCTGGTCTGCCCGCAGGACCGGGGTCCGTTGCTGCTCGTGGATGACGAGCTGCTCTACAACCCGCGACTGCGTCGCGCCTACCGCATCGAGGGCGGCATCCCGGTGCTGCTGATCGATGAGGCGCGCGACGTCGTCGACGACGAGCACGCCCGCCTCATGGCGCGAGGCCGTCCGGTAACTCCCCGGTGAGATAGCGCTGCAGATTCGGTGCGATGGTCGCCGCGATCCGGTCGGCCGGCAGCGACGCGAACGGCTCGAGCTTGACGATGTAGCGCGCCATCACCACGCCCATCAACTGCGACGCGACGAACTGGACGCGGATCGCGCCCGTTCCCGCGGGATTGTCGATGCGCGGACCGACTTCGGCGACGATGACATCCTGCAGGAAGGAGCGCGCCAAACTCACCTCGGCACCCGAAATCAGTGAGCGCAAGGTCGCGATCAGTCCGGCGCCCAGCTCGGAATCCCAGATCGGCAGCAGCAGCGACGGCAGCCGCAACCCGAGCTCTTCCACCGGGGTCTCGCGAATCGGCTTCAACACCGTCATCGGATCCATCGGCAGCTGGATCGCGGCGGCGAACAGCTGCTGTTTGGTGCCGAAGTAGTGGTGTACCAGCGCCGCATCCACGCCGGCCGCCGCGGCCACCGCACGCACCGAGGTGCGGTCAATGCCGTTGCGGGCGAACAACTCTCGCGCACTGCCCAGGATGCGTTCCCGGGTGTCGGAGCTTCCGGCCGGCCGCCCGGGGCGCCTGCGCGTGGTGTTGGCGGCCGTCACGTCAGGGCGTCCGGCGCCGCAACGTCGCCGCGGCCAGGCGCAGCGCCGCGAACGCGGAACCCGCCACCACGACGATGTCGCGCACGGCGGTACCGGTCAGTTCGGGATGCGAATCGACCTGTTGCAGAGCTTCCAGCGCGTAGCCGGCCGGCAAGACATTGCTGATCCATTGCAGCCAGTCTGGCATCAGCGCGCGCGGGACGATGATGCCGGCCAGCAGCAGCTGCGGCACCATCACCAGCGGGATGAACTGCACGGCCTGAAACTCGGTGCGGGCGAACGCACTACACAGCAGGCCAAGGCCGACGCCGAGCACCGCGTTGACGATCGCGATCACGAACACCCAATACCAGGCGCCCTTGGTGTCGAAGCCGAGGAACCAGAACGACACGATGCACGCCAGGGTCGCCTGGGCCGCCGCGGCGATGGAGAAGGCGGTGCCGTAGGCGATCAGCAGATCGAGCCGGTGCAGGGGGGTGGTCAGGATCCGCTCCAGGGTCCCCGAGGCCCGTTCGCGCTGCATGGTGATCGCGGTGATGATGAACATCACGATCAGCGGGAAAAGGCCCAGCAGGATCAGGCAGGCGTTGTTGAACGGCGACGGCGTTCCCGGCAAGTGCCGGGCATTGTGAAACATGAAGTACATCAACGTGATAACCAGAACCGGCACCACGAGGATAATCGCGACACTGCGGTGATCCGACGCCAGCTGGCGCAGAATCCGCGTCGTGGTGGCGGTGTAGCCCGTGAGGCTCATCCTGCTTTGGGACCGGCGGACTGCATGATGGTGCGCTTGATGATGGACAGAAACGCGTCCTCCAGTGACGTGCATCCGGTGTCCTCTCGTAGTTGCGTCGGCGTGGTGTGAGCGACCAGGTTGCCGTCGCGCATCAGCAACAGGTCGCCGCAGTGGCCGGCCTCGTCCATGACGTGGCTCGAGACCCGTAGCGTGGTTCCCGCGCGGGCGAGGTCGTTGAACTGTTCCCACAGGTCGGCGCGCAGCACCGGGTCCAGCCCGACGGTGGGCTCGTCGAGCACCAGCAGTTTCGGCTGGCAGACCAGTGCGCACGCCAGTGACACCCTGGTGCGCTGGCCGCCGGAGAGGTTGGCGCTCAACGCGGTCCGGTGATCGGTCAGCCCGACCCGCTCGATCGCGTCGTCGGCGGCTCGGCCCTCGAAGCCGTACAGCGCCGCGAAGTAGCGAACGTTGTCGACGACCCGCAGGTCGTCGTAGATGGTCGGGTCTTGCGGCAGGTAGCCGACGTGGCGACGCAGCTCTGGGGAGCCGGCGGGCTTGCCGAGCACGGTCACGGTACCCGACGTCACGATCTGCGTGCCGACGATGCAGCGGATCAGCGTGGTCTTGCCGCAGCCGGACGGGCCGAGCAGGCCGGTGATGCTGCCCTTCCGTATTTGCACCGAAATATCGTGCAGACCTGGGTGTTTGCCCCGGATGTCGCGCAGGCGGTCGATGTCGACCGCCGGCTCGTCGCCGTGCGAGACCAATTCATCATGAGATGAAATCATCATGTGATGAATATCCGTCGTCGGCGCGGACGTGTCAAGGGGTGGGTTTACCTACCGCAGACTGCAACTACCGACGGATGCACTCGGGCGATGCGTCGGTAGTTGCAGTCTCGCGGCGTTCAGCCGGGGGAGTCGGGGCGCCGCAACGGCAGATGACCGTGCACGCCTTCGGCGTAGGCGGTCTCGGCGTGCTGCGTGAAGTCGACGCCGGTGGTTTCGTCTTCGGGGCTGAGCCGAAAACGCATCACCCGATCGATCACCTTCGCGAGGATCAACGTCATCACGAATGCGTAGATCGCGACGACGACGATCGCGAGCGACTGCTTGCCGAGCTGGCCGAAGCCGCCGCCATAGAGCAGTCCCCGCGGACCCGACGTCATGACGGCCGTGGCCAGCAGCCCGATCAGAAAGAATCCGATCACCCCGCCGACGAAGTGCACACCGACGACGTCGAGCGAATCGTCATAGTTGAAGCGCAATTTCGCGGTCACCGCGAACGCGCACACAACGCCCGCGGCCAGGCCGACGGCCGCTGCACCCAGCGTGTCGACGGTGCCGCAGGACGGCGTGATCGCGACCAGGCCGGCGACCACCCCGGATACCGCGCCGAACGTCGTGGGTCTGCCGTCGCGGATCTGCTCGACCGTGAGCCAGCCCAGCATGCCCAGGCAGCCGGCGACGACCGTATTGAGGAAGATGGCCGCGGCAGTTCCGTTGGCGGCCAAGGCGGATCCGGCGTTGAAGCCGAACCAGCCGAACCACAGCAGCCCGACGCCGACGAACAGCAGCGACAGATTGTGTGGGCGCATCGCGTCTTTCTTGAAGCCGATCCGCGGCCCGAGCACCAGCGCCAGCGCCAGCGCCGAGGAACCGGAGACGATCTCGACGACCAGACCGCCGGCATAGTCGAGCACGCCGAGCTTGGCCAGCCAGCCGCCGGAGCCCCACACCCAGTGCGCGACAACCGAATACACCACGACCGCCCAGACCGGGACGAACACCATCCAGGCCGCGAAGCGGGCGCGGTCGGCGATCGCGCCACTGACCAGGGCTGCGGTGATGATCGCGAACGTCAATTGGAAGGTGGCATAGAGCAGTTCGGGAACCGTGCCGTGCGCGGTGTCGGGTGTGATTCCGAGCATGCCGAGATGGCTGAGGTTGCCGATGAACCCGCCGGCCCCGTCCTCGGAGAACGCCAGGGTGTAGCCGATCAGCAGCCACGCCACCGTGACCAGCGGGATCGAGACGAAGCTCATCATGATCATGTTGAGCACCCCGGTGGTGCGGACCATGCCGCCGTAGAAGATCGCCAGGCCCGGGGTCATCAGCAGGACCAGGGCGGTACTGGCCAGCAGCCACGCGGTCGCGGCGGGGTCGATTGCATGCATTCTTTGGGCTCCTTCGCCTCGCGGCATCCGGGAGTTTGCCATGTTTGGGCTCTCGGTAGGTTCGGTGGGTGGGTGCTGGCGAGCTGGTGGTCGACCCGGTCGCGGCCGCGCACCGGTTACTCGGCGCCACCCTCACCGGGCGCGGCGTACGCGCGGTCGTGGTCGAGGTCGAGGCTTACGGCGGGGTTCCCGACGGTCCCTGGCCGGACGCGGCGGCGCACTCCTACCGAGGCCGCAGCGGCCGCAACGCCGTGATGTTCGGGCCGCCCGGACGCCTGTATACCTACCTCAGCCACGGGATTCACACCTGCGCCAACGTCTCGTGCGGACCCGACGGCACGGCCGCCGCGGTGCTGCTGCGCGCCGCCGTGATCGAGGACGGTATCGAGATCGCCGAGGGCCGCCGCGGCGAGTCCGTCCGCACCGCCGCACTGGCGCGGGGACCGGGAAACCTGTGCGCGGCGCTGGGAATCTCGATGTCCGACAACGGGATTGACCTGTTCGACCCGGACAGCCCGGTGACGCTGAGGCTGAATGCGGTCGTCGGCGCGGTGGCGGGCCCACGCGTCGGCGTCAGCCAGGCCGCCGACCGGCCGTGGCGACTGTGGCTTGCCGGTCGACCCGAGGTCTCGGCGTATCGGCGAAGTCCGCGGGCACCTGCCCCGGGCGCCAGCGACTAGAGTTTTGCGCGATGTGTGCTGAGATCCTCGACGAGCTGGGCTGGCGTGGGCTGACCGCGCAGTCCACGGACCTCGATGCCCTGGCCGCCGAGGCGCAGCGCGGACCGCTGACCGTGTACGCCGGGTTCGACCCCACCGCGCCCAGCCTGCACGCGGGCCACCTGGTGCCGCTGCTGGCACTGCGGCGTTTCCAGCGCGCCGGGCACCGTCCGATCGTGCTCGCGGGCGGGGCCACCGGCATGATCGGGGACCCGCGTGAGGTCGGCGAGCGCAGTCTGAACGAGGCCGGCACCGTCGCGGACTGGACGGAACGGATTCGCGGACAGCTGGAACGCTTCGTCGACTTCGACGACTCGCCCACGGGCGCGATCGTGGCCAACAACCTCGAATGGACGGGCCAGCTGTCGGCGATCGAGTTCCTGCGGGATCTCGGCAAACACTTCTCGGTCAACGTGATGCTGGATCGCGACACCATCCGGCGCCGGCTGGAGGGCGACGGCATCTCCTACACCGAGTTCAGCTACATGCTGCTGCAGGCCAACGACTACGTCGAATTGCACCAGCGCTACGGCTGTTCGCTGCAGATCGGCGGCTCGGATCAATGGGGCAACATCATCGCCGGGGTGCGCCTGGTGCGCCAGAAGCTCGGCGCGACGGTGCATGCCCTCACCGTCCCGCTGGTCACGGCGGCCGACGGCACCAAATTCGGCAAATCGACCGGCGGCAGCAACCTGTGGCTGGACTCCCAGCTGACCAGTCCGTACGCCTGGTACCAGTACTTCATCAACACCGCCGACGCGGACGTGATCCGGTACCTGCGGTGGTTCACCTTCTTGTCGGCCGAGGAGCTGGCCGAGCTGGAACAGACCACCGCCGAGCGTCCGCAACAACGCGCCGCCCAACGTCGGCTCGCCACCGAACTCACCGTCTTGGTGCACGGTGCGGCGGCCACCGCGGCCGTCGAGCATGCCAGCAAGGCGCTGTTCGGACAGGGCGAGCTGGGCCGTCTCGACGAGGCGACGCTGGCCGCCGCGCTGCGCGAAACATCGGTCGCCGAGCTCAAACCCGGTGGCCCCGACGGGATTGTCGACCTGCTGGTGGCCAGTGGCCTGTCGGCCAGCAAGGGCGCCGCGCGCCGCACGATCGGGGAGGGTGGCGTGTCCGTCAACAACATTCGGGTGGACAGCGACGAATGGTCGCCGCAGGATTCGGATTTCCTGTACGGCCGGTGGCTGGTGCTGCGCCGCGGCAAGCGCAACATCGCCGGCATAGAGAAGGTCTAGAGAGGTTTATTCAGCGGGGACCTCGTCATCGGAGGGGAAGCCGATACGAGAGGAGGGAAGGCCTCGTTTGGAAGGAGCGACGAGATCCCCGCTGCGAGAACCAGTTTTCCCAATTCCGCGCCGTGCGGGTATCCCACAACCGGCTGAAATACCGGTGGATACCCCCTGTCCCCCATTCGGGGGACAGGCCCGATCGAAGTGGTGGCGCAGAATCCACCAAATCGTTTGTGCCGCAACGTATTTATCTGACAAGCTGGGACCGACGACCGGGGTGGGTGTCCGGCGGCGGAACATATTGCACCCGAACTTGTCAAGACGTTCGGAGCAAAACGCGGTGGTGTGCAAACCTTTACCGTGCCGTGCCCTGAACGTGACCCGCGTTGGCCACTGTAGTCACAGTGTTTTGCGCAGCCACCGGACAATCGACGAGAAGCGAGAGATGACGGCGCAATCAATGACGTACCAGTGGACCTTAGGGGTCGGCGCACAGGCGAAGGCCTTCGGGTTCATGGCGTTGACCGCGGCCTTGACCGCCGCCGCCGCGACGATGGCCGCGCCCATCCGCGCCGACATCGCAGGCAACGCCTTTCTGTCCAGGCTGACCAATGCCGGCATTGCCGTCACCCAACCGGCCACGACTTTGGCGCAGGGGCAATCGGTCTGCCCGATGCTGATCCAGCCCGGCGGGTCGTTCGATTCGGTCGTGTCCGAAGTGGCCACCGGCAACGGGATGACGGAGAAAAATGCGGGCATTTTCACGATCATCGCGATCGGCACGTTCTGTCCTGCGATGATCGCGCCGTTGATCCCGGACCGGTTCAAGGCGTAGCGAGACCCTCACCCGGCTGCCCGTATCCTTTCGGGGAGGCCGGGAGCAATCGAGGTGAACGACACCAGTGGGCGACGACAGGCAGCGTCACAACGGCGAACGACGTCCGCACTCAGGGTCCGCGAGCGCGCCGAGGCGGGGGCCGCGCACCGAGCGCGACGGCCGGTGGTCGGGACCGGGCCGGGCGCGCGCGGCCCAGCCGCAGAACACCCCCGATCGTGATCGTCCCGACGACGGGCCGCCGATACCGCCCGACATCGACGCCAGACAGCTGGCCCCGGAGATCCGCGGTGAGCTGAGCACCTTGGACCGCGCCAGCGCCGACGCGGTGGCGCGGCATCTGGTCGCCGCGGGTGAGATGATGGACGAAGACCCCGAGGCCGCGCTGAATCACGCCCGTGCCGCGCGAGCCAGGTCCAGCAGGATCGCCGCGATTCGCGAAGCCGTCGGGATCGCCGCCTACCGCTGCGGCGACTGGGCCCAGGCGCTGTCGGAATTGCGTGCCGCTCGCCGGATGGGTAGCAAGTCTTCGTTGCTGGCGTTGATCGCGGATTGCGAACGCGGCCTTGGCCGTCCGGAACGGGCGATCGAATTGGCGCGCGGCGAGGAGGCGGCTCAGCTCAGCGGCGACGACGCCGACGAGCTGCGCATCGTGATCGCCGGCGCCCGCTCCGATCTCGGGCAGCGCGAGGCGGCGCTGACCGTCTTGTCCACGCCGCAACTGGACCCGACCCGCTCCGGCACGACGGCCGCCCGGCTGTTCTACGCCTACGCCGACACGCTGCTGGCGCTCGGCCGCAACGACGAAGCGCTGCAATGGTTTTTGCACTCCGCGGCCGCCGATGTCGACGGTGTCACCGATGCCGAAGACCGGGTCAGTGAGCTGGGCTCGAGCGGCGAATGATGAAAAGCATTGCGCAGGAATATGATTGCCTGCTTATCGATCTGGACGGCACCGTGTTCCGTGGCCACCGCGCCACTGACGGCGCGGTACAGACGCTCGACGAGCGTAACCAGCCGCAAGCTGTTCGTCACCAACAACGCCTCCCGCAGCGCCGACGAAGTGGCCACGCACCTGCGCGACCTCGGTTTCACCGCTACCGGCGGCGACGTGGTCACCAGCGCCCAAAGTGCCGCGCATCTGCTTTCCGTTGAGCTGCCGCCGGATTCACCCGTGCTGATCGTCGGAACCGACTCGCTGGCCAACGAGATCGCCGCCGTAGGACTGCGTCCGGTGCGCCGCTTCGACGACAACCCCGTCGCGGTCGTCCAGGGCCTGTCGATGACGATCGGCTGGCCCGATCTCGCCGAGGCCGCACTGGCGATCCGGGCCGGCGCGGTGTGGGTGGCGGCCAACGTCGACCCCACGCTGCCGACCGAGCGGGGTCTGCTGCCCGGCAACGGTTCCCTGGTGGCCGCGCTGCGAGCGGCCACGGCGCCGAGCCCAAGGTGGCCGGAAAGCCCGCGCCGACACTGTTCAACGATGCGCTCGCGCGCGGAGGCTATTCCGCGCCGCTGGTGATCGGCGACCGGTTGGACACCGACATCGAGGGCGCCAACGCCGCCGAGTTGCCCAGCCTGATGGTGCTGACCGGGGTGAACAGCGCGCGATGCGGTGTACGCGGTGCCCGCGCAGCGGCCCACCTACATCGGCCACGACCTGCGTGCGCTGCACCGGGACGGCGACCTGCTCGCGGTCGCACCGCAGCCCGGCTGGGCGATCGCGGTCGGCGATGGCGTGGTGACGGTCAGCGGCAACGGCGCCGACGACGAGGCCGACGACGGGCTGTCGATCGTGCGCGCGGTCGCCAGCGCGGTGTGGGGCGCCGATTCCCAGGCCCGGCCGGCGCGCATCCGGGCCGGCGACGACCGGGCCCGCGACGCGCTCGAGCGCTGGTCTCTCGTGCACCGGGACTAGCGGATGACTACCGTAGAACCGCAATGAATATCGATCCTGAACAGATTCGCGCCGACATCGACGAGTTGTTGGCGCAGCTGCCCGACCTGGCCGACCCGGAAAACCGGGAAACCGGCCCGTCGCTCGCCGAGCTCGAAGACATCGCACGCCGGCTTTCCAAGGCGCACGACGTGCTGCTGGCCGCGCTGGAGTCGGCGGAGAAGGGCTGAGGTGCGGGCATGGCACGACGTGCCCGCGTTGACGCCGAGCTGGTGCGGCGCGGCCTGGCGCGATCCCGTCAGCAGGCCGCCGAGTTGATCGGCGCCGGGAAGGTCAGCATCGACGGCATGCCCGCGGTCAAGCCCGGCACCGCGGTCGCGGCCACCGCGGCCCTGACCGTCGCCGACGACGGCGAGCGTCGCTGGGTTTCGCGCGGAGCCCACAAACTCATCGGCGCGCTCGACGCCTTCGGGATCGAGGTCGGGGGCCGTCGCTGCCTGGACGCCGGCGCGTCGACCGGCGGCTTCACCGAGGTCCTGCTGGACCGCGGCGCCGCCGAGATGGTGGCCGCCGACGTCGGCTACGGGCAGTTGGCCTGGTCGCTGCGCTCGGATTCGCGGGTGATCGTCGTCGAGCGGACCAACGTTCGCGACCTGTCGCCCGAGGCGATCGGCGGACGCGTCGATCTGGTGGTGGCCGACCTGTCGTTCATATCGCTGGCCACGGTGTTACCGGCGCTGACTGGTTGCGCCGACCCGGGCGCGGATATCGTTCCCATGGTGAAGCCGCAGTTTGAGGTGGGCAAGGGCCAGGTCGGCGCCGGCGGGGTGGTGCAAGACCCGGGCCTGCGCACCGACGCGGTGCTGGCCGTCGCCCGCCGCGCCGGCGAGCTGGGCTGGCACACCGTCGACGTCACCGCCAGCCCGTTGCCGGGACCGTCGGGCAATGTCGAGTACTTCCTGTGGCTGCGCGCCGACACCGATCGTGCGTTGGCCGGCGACGGGCTCGTCGACGCGGTGCACCGCGCGGTAGCCGAGGGCCTGCAATGACCGCCGAACGCACCATTCTGCTGGTCGTGCACACCGGACGCGAAGAAGCCACCGACACCGCGCGCCGTGTCCAGAAAGTGTTGAGCGACAACGGCATAGGGCTTCGTGTCTTGTCCACCGAGGCGGCGGACCGGGGGCCGCTGCAGCTGTCCGCCGACGACGTGCGGGCAATCGCCGTCGGAACCGAGGTGGTCGACGCCGAACCGGACGCCGCGGCAGGCTGCGAACTGGTGCTGGTTCTCGGCGGCGACGGCACGTTTCTGCGCGCGGCCGAACTCGCCCGCAACGCGGGCATTCCGGTGCTGGGCGTCAACCTGGGCCGCATCGGCTTTCTGGCCGAGGCCGAGGCCGAGGCCATCGACCGGGTGCTCGAGCATGTGGTCTCCAGGGACTACCGGGTCGAGGAACGCCTGACGCTCGACGTCGCGGTGCGCCACCGCGGGAAGCTGATCGATCAGGGCTGGGCGCTCAACGAGGCCAGCCTGGAGAAGGGCCCGCGGCTGGGCGTGCTGGGTGTGGTCGTCGAAATCGAGGGACGACCGGTGTCGACGTTCGGCTGCGACGGAGTACTGGTGTCGACGCCCACCGGCTCCACCGCCTACGCGTTCTCCGCCGGCGGCCCGGTGCTGTGGCCGGACCTCGAGGCGATCCTGGTGGTGCCCAACAACGCGCACGCGCTGTTCGGCCGGCCGATGGTCACCAGCCCGGAGGCCACGATCGCCATCGAGATCGAGGCCAGCGGCAACGACGCCTTGGTGTTCTGCGACGGCCGGCGCGAAATGTTGTTACCCGCGGGAGGACGCCTCGAGGTGAAACGCTGTGGCACCGCGGTGAAATGGGCACGGCTGGACAGTGCGCCGTTTACCGACCGGCTGGTGCGAAAGTTCCGGTTGCCCGTGACCGGGTGGCGCGGAAAGTAACGGCCCCGTAGCGGTACTGATGCAATGCTGACCGAAATCCGCATCGAGTCGTTGGGTGCGATCAGCTCTGCGGTCGGGGAGTTCGACCGCGGCCTGACCGTGCTGACCGGCGAGACCGGCACCGGCAAGACCATGGTGGTGAGGGGCCTGCACCTGCTCGGCGGTGCCCGTGCCGACGCGAACCGGGTGCGTTCGGGCGCCGACCGCGCGGTGGTCGAAGGCCGTTTCACCACAACCGATCTCGACGACGCCACGGTCGCACAGCTGGACGAGCTACTGGACGCGTCGGGTGGGGAGCGCGACGAGGACGGCAGCGTGATCGCGTTGCGCTCGGTCAGCCGGGACGGGCCGTCGCGGGCCTATCTGGGCGGGCGCAGCGTGCCCGCGAAGTCGTTGGGGGACTTCACGACCGAGTTGCTCACCCTGCATGGGCAAAACGACCAGCGGTTGATGCAGCCCGAGGCGCAACGCGGCGCGCTGGACCGCTTCGCGAAGGCCGGCCCGGCTCTCGAGCGTTACCGCAAACTGCGCGACGCCTGGCTGACGGCGCGGCGCGACCTGTTCGACCGCCGCAACCGGATGCGCGAGCTCGCGCTGGAGGCCGACCGGCTGAGCTTCGCGCTGGACGAGATCGACGCCGTCGACCCGCAACCCGGCGAGGACGACGCCCTGGTCGCCGACATCGTGCGGCTCTCCGAACTGGACACCCTGCGCGAGGCCGCGGCCACCGCCCGCGCGGCGCTGTCGAGCGAGGACCTGTCCGGGACCAGTGCCGCCGACAGTCTCGGACGGGCTAGGGCCGCACTGGAATCCACCGACGACGCCAAGCTGCGGGCGCTGGCCGAGCAGGTCCGCGAGGCGCAGACCGTGGTCGACGACGCGGCCCAGGAGCTGGGCGGCTACCTGGACGAGTTGCCGGTCGATGCCAGCGCGCTGGAGTCCAAGCTGGCCCGCCAAGCCGAGCTGCGGACGCTGACCCGCAAATACGCCGCCGATGTCGACGGGGTGTTGGCCTGGGCGGCCGAATCGCGCGAGCGGCTCGCCCAGCTGGACGTCTCCGAGGAGGGACTTGCCGCACTGCAGCGCCGCGCCGACGAGCTCACCGGTGAATTAGCCCAAGCTGCAGTCGATCTCAGCAAGTGTCGGCGCAAGGCGGCCAAACGGTTGGCCAAGGAGGTGACCGCGGAGCTGTCTGGGCTGGCGATGGCCGACGCCGACTTCACCATCGAGGTGAGCACTGACGTCACCGCCGACAGGGACGACCTCGCCACCTTCACGCTGCCCTCCGGGGAGCTGGTGCACGCCGGCGCCGGCGGCGTCGACCAGGTCGAGTTCGGCTTCGCCGCCCACCGGGGCATGACGGTGCTGCCGCTGGCCGAGAGCGCGTCTGGGGGCGAGCTGTCCCGGGTGATGCTGGCGCTGGAAGTCGTGCTGGCCGCCTCGGCGGCGGGCACCACGATGGTGTTCGACGAGGTCGACGCCGGCGTCGGCGGTAGGGCCGCCGTCCAGATCGGGCGGCGGTTGGCACGGTTGGCGCGCACCCACCAGGTCATCGTGGTCACCCACCTGCCGCAGGTCGCGGCCTACGCCGACGTGCACCTGGTGGTGCATCCGGCCGGGCCGCGGGGCACCAGTGTGGTGCGCCGGGTCGCCGGCGACGAGCGGGTCGCCGAGCTGGCGCGGATGCTGGCCGGGCTGGGCGAATCCGACAGCGGCCGGGCCCACGCCCGTGAACTGCTCGACGGCGCCCAGAACGACGAGATCTAACCGTCACCCGTCCCGCCAGCGTCGACTTGTTGCGCGAAAACGGCCCCTGCAGCTCGACAAGTCGACGTTCGAGACAGCATCGACATCCACCTGTTACTGATGTGACTCTAGATAACTTCTGGGGCTGATGTTACGGCGCGCCTCCACGCCTGAGCCGGTGTTCGCGGCCAGAATTGCCCCTATGAAGATGTCAGGGCTGCTCACACGCAATGCTTCCCGGCCGGGTCTGACCGGCACCGCACGGGTGGACCGCAATATCGACCGCTTGCTGCGGAGGGTCTGCCCGGGGGACATCGTGGTGCTCGACGTCCTGGACCTGGACCGCATCACCGCCGAGGCGCTGGTGGAGGCCGACATCGCCGCCGTCGTCAACGCCTCGCCGTCGGTCTCCGGCCGGTACCCGAACATGGGGCCGGAGGTATTGGTCAACAACGGCGTCACGCTGATCGACGAGACCGGGCCGGAGATCTTCAAGAAGGTCAAGGACGGCGCCAAGATCCGGCTGTATGAGGGCGGGGTGTACGCGGGCGAGCGTCGGTTGATCCGCGGCACCGAGCGCACCGACCACGACATCGCCGACCTGATGCGCGAGGCCAAGAGCGGCCTGGCCGCCCATCTGGAGGCGTTCGCCGGCAACACAATTGAGTTCATCAAGAGCGAGAGTCCGCTGCTGATCGACGGGATCGGCATTCCCGACATCGATCTCGACCTGCGTCGCCGCCACGTGGTGATCGTCGCCGACGAGGACGGCGCCGCCGACGACCTGCGCGCGCTCAAGCCGTTCATCAAGGAGTACCAGCCGGTGCTCGTCGGCGTGGGCAGCGGCGCCGACGTGCTGCGCAAGGCGGGCTACCGGCCCCAGCTCATCGTCGGCGACCCGGAGCAGATCAGCACCGAAGCCCTCAAGTGCGGCGCCCACGTCGTGCTCCCGGCCGACGCCGACGGCCACGCCCCCGGGCTGGAGCGGATTCAGGACCTCGGAGTCGGGGCGATGACCTTCCCGGCCGCGGGTTCGGCCGTCGACCTGGCCCTGTTGCTGGCCGACCACCACGGCGCGGCGCTGCTGGTGACGGCCGGTCACACCGCCAACATCGAGACGTTCTTCGACCGGACGCGGACCCAGAGCAACCCGTCGACGTTTTTGACCAGGCTGCGGGTCGGCGAGAAGGTGGTCGACGCCAAGGCGGTTGCCACCCTGTACCGCAACCACATCTCGGGCGGGGCCATCGCGCTGCTGGCACTGACGATGCTGATCGCGGTCATCGTCGCGCTGTGGGTGTCGCGCACCGATGGCGTGGTGCTGCACTGGGTCACCGACTACTGGAATCACTTCTCCCTGTGGATTCAGCACTTGGTCACGTAGTCAGCCGTAAGGACGTGCGCTCATGATCTCGTTACGCCAACATGCCTTCTCGCTGGCCGCGGTCTTTCTCGCGCTGGCCGTCGGCGTCGTGCTGGGGTCGGGCTTTTTGTCCGACACCCTGCTGTCCAGCCTGCGCGCCGAGAAGCGGGATCTCTACTCGCAGATCAACGGGCTCAACGACCAGAAGAACGTTCTGAACGAAAAGCTCAGTGCGGCAAACAATTTCGACAACCAGTTGATGTGCCGGATCGTGCACGACGGGCTGGCAGGCAAATCCGTGGTGGTCTTCCGCACCCCCGACGCCAAGGACGACGACGTTTCCGCGGTCTCCAAGATCGTTGGGCAGGCCGGCGGGACCCTCACCGGGACGGTGTCGCTGACCCAGGAGTTCGTCGACGCCAACTCCGCGGAGAAGCTGCGGACCGTGGTGAACTCGTCGGTGCTGCCCGACGGTCAGCAGCTCAGCACCAAGCTCGTCGACCAGGGGTCTCAGGCCGGTGACTTGTTGGGCATCGCGTTGCTGATCAACGCCAACCCGGCGGTCCCACCCGTCGACGACACCCAGCGCGACACCGTGCTGGCCGCGCTGCGCGAGAGCGGATTCGTCACCTATGCGCCCGGCGATCACATGGGAGCGGCCAACGCCGCCCTGATCGTCACCGGCGGCGCGCTGCCCCAGGATGCCGGAAACCAGGGGGCGAGCGTGGCCCGCTTCGCGGCGGCGCTGGCGCCGCACGGCTCGGGGACGCTGCTGGCGGGGCGGGACGGATCGTCGACGGGCGGTGCCGCGGTGGCGGTCGCGCGCGCCGACTCCGGCATCAACTCCGCGATCAGCACCGTCGACGACGTCGACGCCGCACCCGGGCGGATCACCGCGATCCTGGGCCTGCACGATTTGCTCAACGGCGGCCATGTCGGGCAGTACGGCACCGGCCACGGCGCCACCTCGATCACCGTTCCGCAGTAGCGATTCCCCACCCGCTGTCCGGTTGCCGGGCGTGTTAGCCGCGCCCTGGCGTCACTGGTGTTAGGGTGGATTTCCGTGGGTCGGCAGGCCCAGCTGGTTAAAAGCTAGACGAATTGACGTCCTGCCCGTCTTCACGGAGGCCGCCTGTGCGTAAGCACCCGCAAACCGCCACCAAGCACCTCTTCGTCAGCGGTGGGGTCGCTTCCTCGCTCGGCAAGGGATTGACCGCCAGTAGCCTCGGCCAGCTGCTCACCGCCCGCGGATTGCATGTCACGATGCAAAAGCTCGACCCGTATCTCAACGTGGACCCGGGCACGATGAACCCGTTCCAGCATGGCGAGGTCTTCGTCACCGAGGACGGCGCCGAGACCGACCTCGACGTCGGACACTATGAGCGGTTTCTGGATCGCAACCTGTCCGGGTCAGCGAATGTCACTACCGGACAAGTGTATTCAACGGTCATCGCCAAGGAGCGCCGCGGCGAGTACCTCGGCGACACCGTCCAGGTGATCCCGCACATCACCGACGAGATCAAGAGCCGCATCCTTTCGATGGCCGAACCCGACGCCGACGGACGCCGCCCCGACGTCGTCATCACCGAGATCGGCGGAACCGTCGGCGATATCGAGTCGCAGCCCTTCCTGGAGGCCGCGCGGCAGGTGCGCCACGACGTCGGCCGGGAGAACGTCTTCTTCCTGCACGTGTCACTGGTGCCGTACCTGGCGCCGTCCGGCGAGCTCAAGACCAAGCCGACGCAGCACTCGGTGGCTGCGCTGCGCAGCATCGGTATCACCCCCGACGCGTTGATCCTGCGCTGCGACCGTCCCGTTCCCGAGCCGCTGAAGAACAAGATCGCGCTGATGTGCGACGTCGACATCGACGGTGTCATCTCCACTCCGGACGCGCCGTCGATCTACGACATCCCCAAGGTGCTGCACCGCGAGGAGCTCGACGCGTTTGTGGTGCGCCGGCTCAACCTGCCGTTCCGCGACGTCGACTGGACGCAGTGGAACGACCTGCTGCGCCGCGTGCACGAGCCGCACGAAACCGTGCGAATCGCCTTGGTGGGCAAGTACGTTGACCTGTCCGACGCCTACCTGTCGGTGACCGAAGCCTTGCGTGCGGGCGGGTTCCGGCATCACGCCAAGGTCGAGATGGTCTGGGTGCCCTCCGACGACTGCGAGAGCGCCGCCGGTGCGGCGTCGGCGCTGGCCGACGTGCACGGTGTGTTGATCCCCGGCGGGTTCGGCATCCGTGGCATCGAGGGCAAGATCGGCGCCATTCGATACGCCCGGTCGCGCGGGTTACCGGTGTTCGGGCTGTGCCTCGGGTTGCAATGCATCGTGATCGAGGCCGCCCGCTCGGTGGGTCTGACCGAGGCCAACTCGGCCGAATTCGAAGCGTCCACACCGGATCCCGTCATCTCGACGATGGCCGATCAGGAGCACATCGTGGCCGGCGAAGCCGACCTGGGCGGCACCATGCGGCTGGGCGCCTACCCCGCGGTGCTCGATCCGGATTCGATTGTGGCGCAAGCATATGGGGCCACCGAGGTGTCCGAGCGGCATCGCCACCGCTACGAGGTCAACAACGCCTACCGGGAGAAGATCGCCGAAAGCGGCTTGCGGTTCTCCGGGACCTCGCCGGACGGCCACCTGGTGGAGTTCGTCGAATACCTCTCGGACATCCACCCATTCGTCGTCGGCACCCAGGCGCACCCCGAACTGAAGAGCCGGCCCACCCGGCCCCACCCGCTGTTCGTGGCGTTCGTCGGTGCGGCGATCGACTACAAGCAGGGCGAGCTGCTGCCGGTGGAGATCCCCGAGCACACCTCCAACGGCAACCAGCATCGAGACAGCGCCGAGCGGTCGATACCCGAACCCGCCACTCGTGGCTGAGCATGTATTCGAGACGGCGTCGAGCGAAACGCTCTACACCGGAAAGATTTTCGTTCTGCGCTGCGACCAGGTGCGGATGCCCGGCGACAACACCGCAGCACGCGAGGTGCTGGAGCACTACGGCGCGGTAGCCATCGTGGCGATGCGCGACGATCACAGCATCGCGATGGTCTACCAGTACCGGCACACCTTCGGGCGACGGTTGTGGGAGTTGCCGGCGGGTCTGCTCGATCTCGCGGGCGAGCCGGCTCACCTCACCGCGGCCCGCGAACTCGAGGAGGAGGTCGGTCTGCGTGCCGACACCTGGCAGGTGCTCGTCGACCTCGACACCGCACCCGGATACAGCGACGAATCGGTCCGCGTCTTTCTGGCCACCGGGCTGACCGAGATCGGCCGCCCCGAGGCCCACGACGAGGAAGCCGACCTGACGATGCGCTGGATCCCCATCGACGAGGCGGTGCGCCTCGTTTTCAGCGGGGACGTGGTCAATTCCATTGCGGTATCAGGGATCCTGGCCGCACACGCCGTGACGACCGGGTTGGCGCGGCCCCGCCCGGTGGACACCCGGTGGGAAGACAAGCCCACGGCTTTCGCCGCCCGGAAAGCGGCCCAGCAATGACGACCGCGCTGACGCTCGAGACCCAACTGCAGGGTTATCTCGACCACCTGACGATCGAGCGCGGGGTCGCGGCCAACACCCTCAGCTCGTATCGGCGCGATCTGCGCCGCTATTCAAAGCACTTGGAAGAACGCGGAATTCACGACCTGGCCAAGGTCGGCGAGGACGACGTCAGCGAGTTTTTCGTGGCGCTGCGCCGCGGCGATCCCGATTCCGGGGCGGCGGGGTTGTCGGCGGTGTCGGCGGCGCGGGCGCTGATCGCGGTGCGCGGCCTGCATCGCTTCGCCGCCGCCGAGGGGCTGGCCGAACTGGACGTGGCGCGCGCGGTGCGCCCGCCCACGCCGGGCCGGCGGCTGCCCAAGAGCCTGACCATCGACCAGGTGCTGGCGCTGCTGGAAGGCGCGGGCGGGGACAGCCCGTCCGACGGCCCGCTGACGCTGCGCAACCGCGCGCTGCTGGAGCTGTTGTACTCCACCGGAGCACGGATCTCCGAAGCCGTCGGCCTCGACGTCGACGACATCGATACCCAGGCCCGCTCGGTATTGCTGCGGGGCAAGGGCGGCAAGCAGCGGCTGGTCCCGATCGGTCGGCCCGCCGTGGCCGCGCTGGACGCCTACCTGGTGCGGGGGCGTTCGGAGCTGGCTCGCCGCGGCCGCGGCACGGCGGCGATCTTCCTCAATGCCCGCGGCGGACGGCTGTCGCGGCAAAGCGCGTGGCAGGTGTTGCAGGACGCCGCCGAGCGCGCCGGGATTACCTCCGGGGTGTCACCGCACATGCTGCGGCACTCGTTCGCCACCCACCTGCTGGAGGGCGGGGCCGACGTGCGCGTCGTGCAGGAGTTGCTCGGCCACGCCTCGGTGACGACCACCCAGATCTACACCCTGGTCACCGTGCACGCGTTGCGCGAAGTGTGGGCCGGTGCCCACCCCCGCGCCACGTGACCCATCACGGCGAACGTCGAGTTGTCGGGCCAAAAACGCGGCAATCCGCGCAACAAGTCGACGTTCGGCGGGCGGTGGTCAACCCAAAAAGTCGGACTCGAGCACCAGGTCGTACACCATCGACTGGTATTCCAGGTGAGCCTTGTGCTCGACGGTGTTCCACAGCTTGCCCTGCTGCTGACGCATGTACTCGCGGTACTTCGGAGCGCCCGGCACCCGCACGTTGTCGGCGACCGCGATCGAGCCCTGGTGCAGCCAGCCCCGGTCCATGATGCTCAGCAGGTCGTCGAGGTAGGCGGCCTTGTCGTGGTCGACGAACAGGAAATCGAGTGCGCCAGAAGTGAATCCGTGCCCCGCCAGCGCGTCGAGCGTGCGCCCGCCGTCGCCGATCGTGCCCACCACACACGTCACCCGGTCGGCGACACCGGCATGCGCCCAGATCCGCCGGGCGTTGACGGCGTTGGCCTCGGCGAGTTCGACGGAGAACACCTTGGCGTTCGGCGCGGCCCGGGCGATCCGCAGCGCGCCGTAGCCGCAGTAGGTACCCAGCTCCAGCGCGAGCGCGGGATCGGCCCGCCGCACGGCGGTGTCGAGCAGCAAGCCCTTCTCGTCGCCGACGTTGATCAGGATCGCCTTTTCGTAGGCGAACTTGTCGATGGTGGCCAGCACGTCGTCGATGTCACCAGCGCGGGCATTGTTGACGACGTAGTCGACCGCGGCCGCCTCGCGCCCGTCGCCGATCTGGCCCGTCGTGCTGATGTTGTGAATTCCGGCAGCCATCCGCCACACCGACCACCGCAGCAGCGGTACCCGTCGTTTGAGGTCCATAGCCACCTACCCTAGACCCGGCCCGGCGTGCGCCGAATGTTGCTGGTGTGACTGAAGTTAACTCTGGACGCCCCGGCGGGCGCTGACCGCGCGAATTGCCCATATTCCCTGGTTATCTCGCCTGCGGGTCGCCCGGTTTACGCGCGCCTACCCGTTAGACTTTCCGACGATGTTCACCTCCGCAACACCCCGGGCATGACGACCGAGCACCCGGACGACGCCGTCGAGATCGGCTTGACGGGGCGTCCGCCGCGGGCGATCCCGGAACCGCAGCCGCGCACGTCGCACGGCCCGGCCAAGGTTATTGCGATGTGTAACCAGAAGGGCGGCGTCGGGAAAACCACGTCCACGATCAACCTGGGCGCCGCGCTCGCCGAGTACGGCCGGCGGGTGCTGCTGGTGGACATGGACCCGCAGGGTGCGCTGTCGGCGGGCCTGGGCGTCCCGCATTACGACCTGGAGAAGACCATTCACAACGTGCTGGTGGAGCCGCGGGTCTCGATCGAAGACGTGCTGCTGTCCACCCGGGTCAAGCATCTGGACCTGGTGCCCAGCAACATCGACCTGTCGGCCGCCGAGATACAACTGGTCAACGAGGTGGGGCGGGAGCAGACGCTGGGCCGGGCGCTGCACCCGGTGCTGGACCGCTACGACTACGTGCTGATCGACTGCCAGCCGTCGCTGGGCCTGCTCACCGTCAACGGGCTGGCCTGCTCCGACGGCGTCGTCATCCCCACCGAGTGCGAGTTCTTCTCGCTGCGCGGCCTGGCGCTGCTCACCGATACCGTCGACAAGGTGCGTGACCGCCTCAACCCGAAGCTCGAGATCAGCGGCATCCTGCTGACCCGCTACGACCCGCGCACCGTCAACGCCCGCGAGGTGATGGCCCGCGTCGTGGAGCGCTTCGGTGACCTGGTGTTCGACACGGTGATCACCCGGACCGTGCGTTTCCCGGAGACCAGTGTGGCCGGCGAACCGATCACCACCTGGGCGCCGAAGTCGACGGGCGCCATCGCCTATCGCGCGCTGGCCCGCGAGTTCATCGACCGATTCGGCGCGTGAACGACACAGCTAATGGTGAGGCGCCGCCGCAGACCGGCTTCCAGGTCCGCCTCACCAACTTCGAGGGGCCGTTCGACCTGCTGCTGCAGCTGATCTTCGCGCATCGGCTCGACGTCACCGAGGTGGCGCTGCACCAGGTCACCGACGACTTTATCGCCTACACCCGCGAGATCGGCGCCCAGCTGGATCTGGAGGAGACCACCGCGTTCCTCGTGGTCGCCGCGACCCTGCTGGATCTCAAGGCTGCCCGGCTGCTGCCGGCCGGGCAGATCGACGACGAAGAAGACCTCGCGCTGCTCGAGGTGCGCGACCTGCTGTTCGCCCGGCTGTTGCAGTACCGCGCGTTCAAGCACGTCGCGGAGATGTTCGCCGAGCTGGAAGCGACCGCACTGCGCAGCTACCCGCGCGCGGTGTCGCTGGAGGACCGGTTCACCGAACTGCTGCCCGAGGTGATGATCGGTGTCGACGCGCAACGCTTCGCCGAGATCGCCGCGGTCGCGTTCACGCCGCGGCCGGTGCCAACGGTGGCCATCGGCCACCTGCACGAGCTCAAGGTCTCGGTGCCCGAGCAGGCCCAGAAGCTGCTGTCGATGCTCGAAGCGCGCGGTCGCGGGCAATGGGCCACGTTTTCCGAGCTGGTCGCCGACTGCGAGGTACCGATGGAGGTGGTGGGGCGGTTCCTGGCGCTGCTCGAGCTGTATCGGTCCCGGGCGGTAGCATTCGACCAGTCGGAGCCGCTCGGCGTGCTCCAGATTTCGTGGACCGGCGAGCGTCCGAGCACCGAGATACGGGACGAGTAATGACCGAAGACCTGCCCGACCTCGATCTTGGCGATCCCGACGGTGGCCTCCCGGATATCGCCGAGGTCGTGCCGATGGACCCCGAGGAACTCGGGTCCGTGCTGGAGGCGCTGCTGTTGGTGGTCGATACCCCGGTCACCTACGAAGCGCTGGCCGCGGCCACCGAGCAACCCGTCTACCGCATCGCCGCCAAGCTGAAGGCGATGTCCGAGGAACTCGCCGCCCGCGACAGCGGCATCGACCTGCGTAAGACCGGTGAGGGGTGGCGGATGTACACCCGGGCTCGGTATGCGCCGTATGTGGAGAAGCTGCTGTTGGATGGCGCGCGCTCCAAGCTCACCCGGGCAGCGCTGGAGACCCTGGCCGTGGTGGCCTACCGCCAGCCGGTGACCCGCGCGCGGGTCAGCGCGGTCCGCGGGGTCAACGTGGATGCCGTCATGCGAACGTTGTTGGCGCGCGGTCTGATCACCGAGGCCGGCGTCGACGAGGACAGTGGTGCCGCCACGTTCGCGACCACGGAGTTGTTCCTGGAACGCCTGGGCCTGGAGTCGCTGGCCGATTTGCCCGATATCGCACCGCTGCTTCCCGACGTCGACACGATTGAGGATCTGAGCGAATCCCTGGACAGCGAGCCACGTTTCATCAAGCTGTCGGGTGGCCAGACGCCCGAACAGTCGTTGTCGTTTGACGTGGACCAGGATTGATGGCCGACGATCAAGGGATCCGGCTGCAAAAAGTGTTGTCCCAGGCCGGAATTGCGTCGCGTCGGGCGGCCGAGAAATTGATCGTCGAGGGGCGCGTCGAGGTGGACGGTCAGGTGGTGACCGAACTGGGCACCCGGGTCGATCCCGATGCGTCGGTGATTCGAGTCGACGGCGCTCGAATCGCCGTCGACGAGACGCAGGTGTATCTGGCGTTGAACAAGCCACGTGGCATGCATTCGACGATGTCCGACGATCGCGGCCGGCCGTGCATCGGCGATCTGGTCGAGCGGCGAGTGCGGGGCAACAAGAAGCTCTTTCACGTGGGGCGACTCGATGCGGACACCGAGGGCCTGATCCTGCTCACCAACGACGGTGAGCTGGCACACCGGTTGATGCATCCCTCGCACGAAGTGCCCAAGACGTATCTGGCGACGGTCACCGGCACGGTACCGCGCGGGCTGGGCAAGCAGTTGCGGGCCGGTGTTGAGTTGGAGGACGGCCCGGCGCGGGTCGACGATTTTGCTGTGGTCGACGCGATTCCCGGAAAGACGCTGGTGCGGTTGACATTGCACGAAGGCCGCAATCGGATTGTGCGCCGGATGCTGGCGGCGGTCGGTTTCCCGGTGGAGGCGCTGGTGCGCACCGACATCGGCGGGGTTTCGCTGGGCAAGCAGCGCCCGGGCCATATCCGGGCGTTGAGCCAGGGTGAGATCGGCCAGCTGTACAAAGCGGTTGGCCTGTGACGGGCGGCATCGTGGTAGCGATCGACGGCCCGGCGGGAACCGGAAAGTCCTCGGTGTCAAAGGGGTTGGCCAAGGCTCTGGGTGCGCGCTACCTGGACACCGGAGGCATGTACCGGATGGTGACGCTGGCCGTCTTGCGCCACGGGATCGACCCGGCCGATGCGGATGCGGTCGCGCGCGTTGCCGAGACGGTGCAGATGTCGGTCGACTACCGCCCCGACGGGGACCGTTATTTCCTCGGCGGAGAGGATGTCTCGGCCGAGATCCGCGGCGACCAGGTCACCGGAGCGGTGTCGGCGGTGTCGTCGGTTGCCGCGGTGCGGACCCGGCTGGTCGCTCTGCAGCGCGAAATGGCTAAGGGGCCGGGCAATGTCGTCGTCGAGGGCCGCGACATCGGGACGGTGGTCTTGCCCGACGCGCCGGTGAAGATCTTCTTGACGGCGTCGGCCGAGACCCGGGCCCGGCGCCGCAACGATCAGAACGTCGCGGCGGGCCTGCCCGACGATTACGACGGCGTGCTGGCCGACGTGCGCCGCCGCGATCATCTCGATTCCACCCGCGCGTTGTCGCCGCTGCGCCCGGCGCCCGATGCGGTGACCGTCGACACCAGCGACATGACCGAGGCCCAGGTGATCGATCACCTGCTGGAATTGGTCCGGCAGCGAGGCGAGGCGGTGCGGTGACTCAGGACGGCACCTGGTCCGACGAAAGCGATTGGGAAATAGCCGATTCCGGATCGGGAGACTTCGACGAGCCCGGTCCCGCGCCGGTGGTCGCAATCGTCGGCCGACCCAACGTCGGCAAGTCGACGTTGGTCAACCGGATCCTGGGCCGGCGGGAAGCGGTCGTGCAGGACGTTCCCGGCGTGACCCGCGACCGGGTCTCCTACGACGCGCTGTGGACCGGACGCCGGTTCGTCGTCCAGGACACCGGGGGATGGGAGCCCGACGCCAAGGGCTTGCAGCAGCTGGTCGCCGAACAGGCGTCGGTGGCGATGCGTACCGCCGACGCGATCATCCTGGTGGTCGACGCGACGGTCGGGGCGACCAGTGCCGACGAGGCCGCCGCCCGCATCCTGCTGCGCTCCGGCAAGCCAGTTTTCCTGGCCGCCAACAAGGTTGACAGCGAGAAGGTCGAATCCGACGCGGCCGAGCTGTGGTCGCTGGGTCTGGGCGAGCCGCATCCGATCAGCGCGATCCACGGTCGCGGCGTGGCCGATCTGCTCGACGAGGTGCTGGCCGTATTGGCCGAGGTGTCCGAGGCAGCGCCCGCGGTCGGCGGGCCTCGAAGGGTGGCGCTGGTCGGCAAGCCCAACGTCGGAAAGAGCTCGCTGCTCAACAAGCTGGCCGGCGACGAGCGCTCGGTGGTGCACGACGTCGCCGGAACCACCGTGGACCCGGTGGACTCGCTGATCGAATTGGGCGGCAAGGTCTGGCGATTCGTCGACACCGCGGGTCTGCGGCGCAAGGTCGGACAGGCCAGCGGGCACGAGTTCTATGCGTCGGTGCGTACGCACTCGGCCATCGATGCCGCCGAGGTGGTGCTGGTTTTGATCGACGCCTCGCAGCCGCTGACCGAGCAAGACCAGCGGGTGCTGTCCATGGTGATCGAGGCCGGCCGGGCGCTGGTGCTGGCCTTCAACAAATGGGATCTGGTCGACGAGGACCGGCGCGAGCTGCTGGACCGCGAGATCGACCGCGAGCTGTTGCAGCTGCAGTGGGCGGCACGGGTGAACATCTCCGCCAAGACGGGGCGGGCCGTGCAGAAGCTGGTGCCGGCGATGAAGACCGCGCTGGCGTCGTGGGACGCGAGGATTGCCACCGGCCCGCTGAACACCTGGCTCAAGGAGGTCGTCGCGGCCACGCCGCCTCCGGTGCGCGGCGGCAAGCAGCCCCGCATTCTGTTCGCCACTCAGGCCGCCATCCGGCCGCCGACGTTCGTCCTGTTCACCACCGGTTTTCTAGAGGCTGGCTACCGGCGCTTCCTGGAACGGCGGTTGCGCGAGACGTTCGGATTCGACGGCAGCCCGATCCGCATCAATGTGCGGGTGCGCGAAAAGCGCGGGACCGCCAAGCGCCGCTGACATCCGGTCTTGCGGCGAGTGTGAACCCAGGCCGCCCTCCGGCCACACTCGCCACCCTGGATACACACCCAGCGTGGTGCTGCGGGATTCATGCTGATGTTCTCTCGCATACCGGGGGAAACTACCCGTATCGCAGGAATATATCGGAGGACTAGTGAGCGCGGCGCGGTTCAGCGTGCAGGACAAGTTGATCCTGATCACCGGGGCGACCGGATCCCTGGGCAGCGCGGCGACCAGGGCCCTGGCCGACGCCGGGGCCCGGCTGACGCTGCCCGGCGGCAACACCGAGCGACTGGCCGAGCTGGTAGACGAGACCGGCCGTCACGACCTGGCCGTCGTGGTCCGTCGGCCCGAGACGCCGGCCGATGCGCAGGCCATGGTCGCCGCGGCCGTGGCCAAGCACGGTCGGCTCGACGGCGTCTTGGTCGCTTCGGGCATGAACCACGTCGCACCCATCACCGAGATGGGCGTCGAGGATTTCGACGACGTGATGAAGGCGAACGCGCGCGGCGCCTGGCTGGTGTGTCAGGCCGCCGGGCGGGTGCTGCTGCGGCAGGGCGGGGGCGGCAGCGTCGTGCTGGTTTCCTCGGTGCGCGGCAGCCTCGGCCATGCCGCCGGTTACAGCGCCTACTGCCCGTCGAAGGCGGCGACCGACTTGCTGGCCAAGTCTTTGGCCGCCGAGTGGGGCCCACAGGGCATTCGGGTAAATGCCTTGGCGCCCACGGTTTTCCGATCGGAGTTGACCGAATGGATGTACGCCGACGACGAAAGGGGCCGCGAAACCCGCGAGGCGATGTTCGCCCGAATCCCGTTGCGCCGCTTCGCCGAACCGGAAAACTTCGTCGGCGCGCTGATCTATCTGCTCAGCGACGCATCGAGTTTCTACACCGGCCAGGTGATGTACCTGGATGGCGGGTACACGGCATGCTGACCCGAAAGGAACCGTCGTGACCATGGCCTGGCCGCTGGGCAAAGCCGAAGCGAAGCTGGAATTCTACGATCTGTCGCATCCGTGGGGTCATGGCGTGCCGGCCTGGCCGTACTTCGAGGACGTGAAGATCGAACGGCTGCACACCATGGCCAAAAGCCGGGTGCTGACCCAAAAGGTCACTACCGTCATGCATTCCGGCACGCACATCGATGCTCCCGGCCACGTCATCGAAGGCACGCCGCTGCTGCACGAGATCCCGCTGAGCGCGTTCTTCGGCACCGGGGTGGTGGTGTCGATCCCGAAAACGAAGTGGGAGGTCGTCACCGCCGAGGACTTGGAGCAGGCCACGCCCGAGATCCGGCCCGGTGACATCGTGATCGTCAACACCGGCTGGCATCACACCTACGCCGATGGTGCCGAGTATTACGCCTACTCGCCGGGTTTCTACAAAGACGCCGGGGAGTGGTTCGCCGCCAAGGGCGTCAAAGCCGTCGGTACGGACACCCAGGCGTTGGACCATCCGATGGCCATCGCGATCGCTCCGCATGGTCCGGCCGAGTATACGGGTGGGTTATTGCCCTGGGCAGTAACGGAATACGAGAAGCACACCGGTCGAAATGTGCTCGACGACTTCCCGGAGTGGGAGCCGTGCCACCGGGCGATTCTGTCCAAAGGCATCTACGGCTTCGAGAATGTGGGTGGCGACTTGGACAAGGTCACCGGCAAGCGGGTCACCTTCTCGGCGTACCCGTGGCGGTGGGTCGGCGGCGACGGCTGTATCGTGCGTTTGGTGGCGATCCTCGATCCACGGGCAGCTACCGCATCGAGACCGGGAGCTGAGGTGACCGTCGACTCAGATGAGGCCCGCGGCAGCGGAATTCAGGTCATCGCCCGCGCGGCCGAAATGTTGCGCCTGCTGCAGGCGCACCCCGGTGGGCTGAGCCAGGCCGAGATTGGCGAGCGGCTGGGCATGGCGCGCTCGACCGTGAGCCGGATCCTCAACGCGCTTGACGACGAAGGCCTGGTGGCCGCGCGCGCGGCGCGGGGTCGCTATCGACTGGGTCCCGAGATCGCCCGTATGGCTACCACCGTTCGCCGCAGCGTCGTGTTCGACGTGCACCCGTTCATCGAGGAGCTGTCCCGCGAAATGGAGGAGACCGTCGACCTGTCGATCCTGGACGGTGATCGCGCGACCTTCGTCGACGAGGTCGTCTCCCCACACCGCCTGCGGGCCATCAGCGCGGTCGGCGAGTCGTTTCCGCTGCACTGCTGCGCCAACGGCAAGGCCTTGCTGGCCACCCTGTCGGCCGACGAGCAGGCCCGAGCCCTGCCGAGCCGACTCGCCAGGCTCACCGCGAACACGATCACGACGCCGGCGGCGTTGCGCAAGGAGCTGGAGAGCGTCCGGACCGGGGGCATCGCGTATGACCGCGAAGAGCAGAGCGAGGGCATCTGCGCGGTAGGTGCGGTATTAAAACGTGGCAGCGACGAGGCGGTCGCGGTCAGCGTGCCCGTCCCTGCGCAGCGCTTCTACCGCCGCGAAGCCGAGCTCGCCCAGGCGCTGCTGGCCTGGATAGAAAAGGTCGACGCCTGGTTTGCGAAGCCGGGCGATTAGGAGACACGCAAGTCAGCGAGGCAATGGCGGCCTGGGGCCGCGGCTACGGTAGGCTGTCGACCTGCTGCCGGTGGACTCATCGGCACACGGGCTGTGGCGCAGTTTGGTAGCGCACTTGACTGGGGGTCAAGTGGTCGCAGGTTCAAATCCTGTCAGCCCGACACTGTCAGCCCGGCAGAGCAAAAAGTGCTCTGACCTATGTTGACGCGATTCCGCCAGGATTAGATGACGCGCAGCTGGGGACCACTTGCGACTCGCTGCGGACATTAGAGGGTCACCCCGGGGAGTGATCACTCCGCCGCCCCTGTCGGTCTTTCCCGGTAGACGGGTCGCTTCCTCAAGGATGCTTCACAACTCCAATGTTGACGGATATGGTCCCTGACAAGGCGGCCTCCCGGCAGCGGCGGTTCAGCGCCACGTTAAGCGACGACGACGGTCGGCGCGGCAGTATCAAAGGCTGAGAAGGACGCGAGAGCCGTCGGGACGCTTCACCGCCACTTCCAGCTCGCCGCCGGTGGCCTCGACGTACTTCCGGAGGGTATCGACCCGGCTGGTGCCCAGATTCCCGTGCTCCATTTGAGATACGCGATTTTGTCCGACGCCGATGGCTGCTGCAAGAGAGGTCTGGGTGTAACCAGCGTCTTCACGCAGTTCACGGAGACGGTACTGCGCAACCTCGCGATCCATCTCGTCCTTGATTGCGTCGATGCGGGCGCGGTTGCCCGGACGGCGACGTCGAAGATCATCAAGCGTGGTCATCGTTTCTTCCCCTTTCGTAGCTTCGGCTTGGCGGCTTTGGCCGCTTCAGCCTCCTTCAACAGCTTCTGTTGGTGTGCGGTGAAGAGGCGATCGGCGATGGGAATAATCGTCGCATACCACTTCGTCCAATTTCCTGCCTTGTCCCCGGCGACCAGCATGATCGCCCGAGACTGGAGGTCGAACGCGAAGAACACTCGTATGTGGGCTCCGTCTTTCGTAGCGCGAGGCCGAAGCTCCTTCATGTTCGGGTGCTCTGAGCCTTCGAGGCTGTCCACGAACGGCCGGCGTGTGACCGGTCCGTGTTCCTCCAACTGCTCAAGAGCGGCAATCACGTTGTCGTATTCCTCGTCATCGAGGGCGTTGATCCATGCTTCGATGAGAGTCAGATCGACCTCCCATTTCCGCACAGAGAACACAATATCAGCTTTAACTGATATCAGCTAGAGATGATTCCCTGAGGCTGTCGCGAGCAGGTCGTGGGGACCATCCGGGGACCGCACGTTGAGCGCGTCACCGAACGACGTGCGCATTCGTGAACGCCACGTATCGCGCTTGACCCGGGAAAACCGCCAACGAACTGGGCAAACGCGCTATCCCCACTTCCTGGGGGTCAAGTGGTCGCAGGGCTCAGATCCGGTCAGCCCGACGCAGCTCAGAGGTAGTTTTCGCGGTTCGGGAGCCGTCTTTTTTATGCCCGGCCGCCTTTGTATACCGCCATCACATCTGAGCGCATTGCCGAGTCCTTTCACCGCGGCCCTCGCGGCGTCGTTGCTGGTGTGCCCGTAAAGATCGTCAGTGATGCTGATTGACGCGTGGTCGAGCACGTCGGCCGCGGCCTTGATGTGTGCGCCTGATTCCAGTCAGCCGACGTTTGCCGAATGACGATCTCGTCGAGCATAAGCTCCTGCTTTTCGGCGAGGAACTTATGTCAACGATGAACGAGCGCCGCGCGATGTTTGAAGTGCTGACGATCCTGTGGCCGGGCTATTCAATTTCGTGGGCATACGATGCGACAGCCGAAATCGCTGCTTACGTTGATCACGATACACCGTTGCACAACAATCATTTTCAGCCTGAGCTGGTCCTGGCCAAGGACACTACCCACTTGCATCACCTCCTGACCGTGGTCGGCGCGGACACAACATTGCGTGGGTGGCCATTGCGGTGGGGCAGTAGCGCAGCCTGGCACGGTCCACAACTACTAGAGAAACTGCCCGGCCCCGGCCAAACCGCCCTGAAGTTGGGCATACTTCCAGAAAGCGGCATCCACGTTCAGAAAGCGGCATCCACGTTGACGTACCTGAAAAGACACTGGGGATTTGGCTGACCAATCCAGAGCCAGGACTGTTCCGGTGGCTGCCCGAGCTATGGCCAGGGTGGCGCATCGAGCGCTGGGATGATTGCTACGAGGAACACCTCCTTCGGTGCGGCCCGAGCATCACCGCGCCTGAACTCGACATTGCCTCGGGAATTACAGTCGCCGAATCATGGCTTCGCCGAAGGGTTTACGAAGGCTACGCGGATAGCCCGGCAGGCCAACTAAGGAGCCTTGCCACCATGTTGGGCGCCGTAGGGTCGGATCTGAACGTCGGCGAGCTTGCGGTCTTTCGAACAGGAGAACGGCCCACGACCCGAAAATGGGCGACTTTCGAGCATGCCTGCGCACAGGTTCGCCTGGGGAAGAACGCGGCGTGAAAGCAGTCGTGCGACCTTCGGCAGCGGACAAACCCGCTCTCCGTGCACTTGCGTTGTATCCGATTGTACGGCGAATGTACGTACAAATGAGTGCGAGTTGGTGCCGTCGCTCCGGACCGTGGGACGGTTCGCGACCTGGGGAAACGTTCTCCAGCACTCTTCTTGAAACACCTAGCTGGCCACCCGGCCGAACGAACCCAAGGCTGAGCGGAATCGCGCATCGGCGGGCATCACGCCACCCGTTACGCGAAATGCACTGTGCCCCTGCGGCAGCGACGCAATCCCATCGTTCACTCCGGCGGTCGTGAGGACTTTGGACCCTATTTCCTCCCTGCAGGCTCGTGTCATCTTAATGTAACCGCGTGACACATATACGTGGTGAACGGTGTTAGCCGCAGGTAACTGGGAGGGTTACGTGTCCAAGGAATTGACCAACGTACAGCTACTCACTGAACTCGAGCCGGTAGTCGAACGGCTGCTCAACCGTCATCTCGCGATGTTCAAGGAGTGGAACCCGCACGACTACGTGCCATGGTCGGACGGTCGGAACTTCTATGCGCTGGACGGCCAAGATTGGGAGCCCGGACAGACCCAGCTTCCGGATGTCGCCCGAGTGGCGATGGTCCAAAACCTGCTGACCGAGGACAACTTGCCATCCTATCACCGTGAGATCGCGATGAACTTCGGCATGGACGGCCCGTGGGGCCAGTGGGTGAATCGGTGGACCGCGGAAGAGACCCGGCACAGCATCGCGCTGCGCGACTACCTGGTGGTCACCCGCTCCGTCGATCCGGTACAGCTGGAAAGGCTCCGCGTCGAGCAAATTACGCGTGGCTTCAGCCCCGGCCAGAACCGGCAGGGGAATCTGTTTGCTGATAGTCTCTTCGATTCGGTCATGTATGTCTCGTTTCAGGAACTGGCTACCCGCGTTTCGCACCGCAATACGGGCAAAGCCAGCAACGACACGATCGCCGAGCAGTTGATGGCGAGGGTGTCGCACGACGAGAACCTGCACATGATTTTTTACCGGGATGTCAGCGCCGCGGGCCTGGACATCGCGCCCAATCAAGCGATCAAGTCGGTGCATCGAATCCTGCGCAACTTCAAGATGCCCGGCTTCACGGTGCCGGAGTTTCGCCGCAAGGCGGTGATCATCGCCGTCGGCGGCATTTACGACCCGCGAATCCATCTCGACGATGTGGTCATGCCCGTGCTCAAGAAGTGGCGCATCTTCGAACGCGAAGACTTCACCGGCGAGGGCGCAAGGATGCGCGACGACCTCGCTGTGCTGGTCAAGGAGTTCGAGGAAGCCTCCGACAAGTTCAACGAGTCCAAGCAGCGCTACCTGGAGCGTGAGGCTCGTAAGACGGAGAAAATCATCGCCAGCAGGGTGCTTGAAACGAAGGGCACGCTGACGTTGAGCGGGCACTGAATGGGCGGCAACGACCCGGAAAGCTCAGTGGCCCCGATGCCGGAATCCCATCGCGGATCACCCATAAGGGGGACGGTGGATTGAGTGGTCGAAAGTAGCTTCGGCTCAGCGCTACTGAGTAGAAGCCATGGGCGACACCGCGGATCGGACCGATTATTTCCGCACCACGTGCCCGTATGCCGGCGAGTTCTTCATAGATCGCCTGTGTTGGTCGGGAATGAGCGCGCTAGTCCTGGGCGTGGCCGCCCTGGTTGGCGGCGTCGCCGCGGCGGCGTACCGCGTCCAAGACTGGACACTGACGCTTGTTGTCGTCGGAGTAGCGACCATCGTTGCTGGTTTGATCTGGCTCGTGCTCAAGCATCGGCGGGCGATGAGAGTTGAAAGACGTTGGCTTTCAACCTATTCCACGCGCCGTCCCGGCGTGCTGTAGGGCAGGGGAAGCCCGCTTCCGGTAGCGGCGAACTGGCGCAGCCAATCAAACCAGTGCGACATGCCGTCGCCGGTGCGCGCGCTCAGCGGAAGAATGGTGGCCGTCGAAATCACCTGGCGGACATGGTCGATGTAGCTGTCGATGTCGGCGTCGAGGTGCGGGACCAGGTCGACCTTGTTGAGCAGCACGACGTCGACCGAGCGGAACATCACCGGATACTTCAGCGGCTTGTCTTCGCCCTCGGTGACCGAGTAGACCATCGCCTTGGCGTGCTCGCCGACGTCGAATTCGGCCGGACAGACCAGGTTGCCGACGTTCTCGATGATGACCAGGTCCAGATCGGGCAGGTGCAGTCCCTGCAGCGCGCGGTTGACCATCGGGGCGTCCAGGTGGCATTCGCCGCCGAACCCGTTGCTGGTGTTCAGCAGTGACACCTGGGCGCCACGCCCGGCGAGTTTGGCGGCGTCGAGGTCGGTGGCGATGTCGCCCTCGATCACGCCGACGGCCAGTTCGCCGGCCAGCGCGTCCAGCGTTGCCACCAGGATGGTGGTCTTGTCGGATCCCGGCGAGCTCATCAGGTTCAGGGCGCGCACGCGGTGGTCATCGAACGCGCGCCGGTTGATGTCAGCGCGAGAGTCGTTCTCGGCGAAGATCGCCTCCAGTACGTCGATGCGCTGTGAGCTGGTGGCATAGCCACTGTGGTCGCCGTGCTCGTGACGGTCGTCGCCGTGATCGTGGCTGTGCACGGTGCCGTTGTCGTGACGGTGAAATCGTGCCATTCACTTGACCTTTCGTGAGCCGGCTTCGTGCGTAAAGCCCTCGGACATCTCGACCGAGGTGACCAGAAACTCGTTGCCGCGCAACAAGTCAACCTCCGCGCTCTGGCACGCCGGGCAGCACACCGACCACCGGGACGTGATCTGCGCCCGCTGCGCACAGGCGCGGCAGAACACCTCGGCGGGCACGAGTTCGAGATCCAGCACGGTGTCGACCATGTTCTCGTCCAGATGCTGACACACCAACGACCAACAGAATTCCAGCGATTCCGGAACCACCTGGCGCAGCGCGCCGACCTGGACCCGGACCACGTCGACGTGGCGCCCCTGCGCGTGGGGCTTCACCACCCCGGCAATGGCATGGCATAGCGACAGCTCGTGCACTACACCATGCTGCCTCGCGGGGCTCAACGGTGTGGCGAAAACAAGGTGCGGAAAAACGCAGACTTTGTGTGCGAAATTGTGATTGTCGGCACATGGGGTGCGGTCTAGCCTGAGCTTGACCGCCCGTGCCACAGCCCACCCGGCACCGGGGGTCCTTGCTGCTCAGGAGGTTCGTGATGGGCAGTCGGCGTAGCGAGGTTACCAGTGTGCGGTTGCGGCTGGATATCGCGGGCGTCGTCCAGGGCGTGGGATTTCGACCCGCCGTCGCACGCATCGCTGCACGTCATGGGCTTGCCGGTTGCGTGTACAACGACTCCGGCGCTGTGCACTGCGAGTTCGCAGGGTGCTCCCGACGCCGTCGCAGCGGCGGTATCGGCGCTGAGCGCCGACCACCCGCCGATGGCGCGCATCGATGCCATCGAAGCCCGCCAGCGGCGGCCCAACGGCGAATCCGGTTTCCGGATCGTCGCCAGTCGAACAGACGACGACCGCCGCACCCTGGTGCCGCCCGACATCGCCGCCTGTGCCGACTGCCTACGTGAGATGCGCGACCCCCGCGACCGCCGCTACGGGCACCCCTTCATCACCTGCACCAACTGCGGCCCGCGCTACACGGTGATCACCGACCTGCCGTACGACCGGCCCTCGATCACGATGGCGCAGTTTCCGATGTGCGCGGCGTGCTCGGCCGAATACCACGATCCCGCCGACCGTCGCTTCCACGCCCAAACGATCGCCTGCAACGACTGCGGACCGACCCTGTCCTGGCGTGGCCCCGGCGGCGGCCGCGATCCGCTCGGGGCCGCCGCGCGGGCGATCGAGGACGGCTACATCGTCGCGATCAAGGGCATCGGCGGATTCCACCTCGCCTGCCGTGCGGACAATCCCGCGACGGTTGCCGAACTGCGCCGCCGAAAAAGCAGGCTCGCCAAACCCTTCGCCGTGATGGTCGCAGACCTCGCTGCGGCTCAAAACCTGTGTCATATCGACGCGACCGGCGCGCAACTGCTGCAGTCACCGGCCGCACCGATCGTCTTGCTGCCGGCCCGTGACGGCTCCGGCTTGACCGGCGTGGCACCGGCGCTGTCGGAAATCGGTGTGATGCTGGCGTATTCGCCCGTGCACCATCTGCTCTTCGACCGGCTGGGGTCGACGCCTCTGGTGATGACCTCCGCCAACGACAACGGTTCCCCGATCGTCTTCCGCGATTGCGACTTGAATTGGATCGACGGCTTGGCGGACGTGGTGCTCACCCACGACCGGCACATCCATGTGCCATGCGAAGACTCCGTCTTGACCGTTGACGGCGCCGGCGCCGTGGTGCCGATCCGGCGTTCCCGCGGCTATGCGCCGCTCCCGGTAGCAACGCCCGCGCCGTCGGACGCCAGCGTGATCCTAGCGACCGGCGGCGACCTCAAGACCACGTTCTGCCTGCTGTCGTCCGACGGGCGGGCGCACATGTCGTCGCACCTGCGTGACATGGCCGACCCGCGCACCCAGAGTTGCTTCGAATCAGCCGAACGTCACCTCGCTTTCATGACCGACTGCCGACCGCGACTCGTCGTCTGCGATCTGCACCCGGGCTACGCCACGACCCACTGGGCAAGGCGGCAGGAGCTGCCGGTGCTGCAGGTGCAGCACCACCACGCCCACGCGGTGTCGCTGATGGCCGAGCATGGCCGGCTCGGCTCGCCAATGCTCGCCGTTGCCTTCGATGGCTCCGGCTACGGCACCGACGGCACCATCTGGGGCGGCGAGCTCCTGATGCTCACCGAACCGGCCAGCTTCACCCGGGTGGCACACCTCAAGGCGTTCGCCTTGCCCGGCGGTGACGGCGCGGTACGCCACCCGGGCCGGATCGCCCTGGACCTGCTGCACCGCGCGGAAATCGAATGGGCACCGGACATCCCGGCGGTCGGGAGCCTCGGCGCGCACGCGAGACACGTTCTCGAACAGCAGATTCCGCGCGGCATCGGATGCGTCGAGACGACCAGCTGGGTCGCTTGTTCGACGCGGTGGCCAGCCTGCTCGGCGTGTGCCAGGAGGTGACCTACGAGGGGCAGGCGGCCGTCTCGAGCACCTGGCCCGTCGTGGTGAACCGGCACTGATGGATTTCGAGGTGACCGCAGGCGTACTGGATCCGACGCCGTTGATCACCGAGCTGGTGCGTGGCCTGCGCGCCGGCACGGCACGGGCCGACCTGGCCGCGGGCTTTCACGACGCGGTCGTCAGGGCCACCGCACAGGCGGTGTGCCGGCACGCGTCGGGCATCGGCACCATCGGGCTGACCGGCGGCGTGTTCGTGAATCGGCTGCTGCGCGACGGGATTCGTAAAGAGTTGGTGCGCAACGGCTTCGAGGTGCTCACTCATGCGGTATTGCCGTGCAACGACGGTGGTCTGGCGCTGGGCCAGGCCGTGATCGGAGCACGCCGGCAGGAAAGGGGGCATAGCGCATGTGTCTCGGAATCCCCGGCAAGGTCCTCGACACCTGGGATGAGGCGGGGACACGGATGTGCACCGTCGACTTCGGCGGCACCACCAAGACCGTGTGCCTGGCATATCTACCGGACCTGCAGCTCGGCGAATACACCATCGTGCATGCCGGTTTCGCGATCACCCGGCTGGACGAGGCGTCGGCACGGGAAACATTGCAGATGTTCGACGAGCTCGGCGTGCTGGATGAAGAATTGTCCGGCGACGAGGGCCAGGGCAGGAGGGAACCGGCATGAAGTATCTGGACGAGTTTCGCGATCCGGTCGCCGCCCACGCGTTGGTCAGCGACATCAAGTGACGCGTTACCAAGACCTGGACCATCATGGAAGTCTGTGGCGGGCAGACGCATTCGATCATCCGTAACGGGATCGACCAATTGCTGGACGGCGCGGTCGAATTCATTCACGGCCCGGGTTGCCCGGTCTGTGTGACACCGCTCGAAACGATCGACCGGGCGCTAGAGATCGCGGCGCGCGACGACGTGATCTTCTGTTTTTTCGGCGACATGCTCCGGGTGCCGGGCAGCAGCCAAGATCTGTTCAGTGTGCGTGCCCGGGGCGGCGACGTCCGGATCGTCTACTCGCCGTTAAACGCTACGCGGGTCGCCGCCGACAACCCCGACAAGCAGGTGGTGTTCTTCGGGGTGGGCTTCGAGACCACTGCGCCGGCCAACGCGATGGCGGTGGTGCACGCGCAGCGGCTCGGGCTCACGAATTTTTCGATGCTGGTGTCGCATGTGCTGGTGCCGCCGGCCATCACGGCGATCCTGAGCTCGCCGACCAACCGGGTCGACGCGTTTCTGGCCGCCGGGCACGTCTGCACGGTGATGGGCATCGGTGAATACGGGCCGCTGGTCGAGCAATTCGGGGTTCCGATCGTGGTCACCGGCTTCGAACCACTAGACCTGCTCGAGGGCGTCCGGCAAGCCGTCGATCTGCTGGAGGCGGGCACACCGCAGCTGCGCAACGCCTATCCTCGGGCGGTGACCGCCGCGGGCGACGCCGTCGCGCAGCAGACCCTCGCGGACGTATTCGTGCCGACCGATTGGCAGTGGCGGGGCATCGGCATGATCCCGAAGTCGGGATGGACGCTGTCGCCGCGCTACGCGCAGTTCGACGCCGAATTGAAGTTCGGGGTCGGACAGTTGCGGGTGTCCGAATCGACGGAATGCCACAGTGGGGAAGTGCTGCAGGGTCTGCTGAAACCAAACGAGTGCCCGGCGTTCGGGAAATCCTGCACGCCGCGCACGCCGCTGGGCGCCACCATGGTGTCCAGCGAGGGCGCCTGCGCCGCCTACTACCAATTCCGGCGTTTGGAGACTGCCGCTCAGCCCTGAGTCTCGGGTCGCCATCGACCCGGCCGACTGGGTGTGCCCGCTGCCGCTGCGCGAGACGAAGCGCATCGTGCTGGGCCACGGTGGCGGAGGCGTGCTTTCCGAGGAACTCATCGAAAACCTGTTCCTGCCGGCGTTCGGTGGCGCAGCGGGTCCCGCCCGCGATTCGGCGCTACTGGACCTGAAAATGGGCGGAGCGGGCGGGCGGGTCGCGCTGACTACCGATTCCTATGTGGTGCAACCCCTGTTCTTTCCGGGCGGGAACATCGGCGACCTGGCGGTCAACGGGACGATCAACGACTTGGCTTGCAGCGGAGCACAACCGGTCGCATTGACCGCCGGGTTCATCTTGGAGGAGGGACTCGAGCTGGATGTGCTCGGCGCGGTCGCCCAGACGATGGGCAAGACGGCCGCCAACGCCGGCGTCGGCATCGTCACCGGTGACGCCAAGGTGGTCGCGCGCGGTGGTGCCGACCAGCTCTTTGTCAATACCGCGGGAATCGGGGTCGTGCCGGCCGGTATCCACGTCGGGCCGGAGCGAGTCCGCGCCGGTGACCACATCATCCTGTCGGGAAACCTCGGTGAGCACGGCGTCGCCATCATGAGCGTGCGGGAGGGGATCGATTTCGGCACCGTTGTCGCCACCGACAGCGCCGCGCTGCACCTGCTGGTCGCGGCCATGCTCGACGCCGCCGGCAACCACGTGCACGCCCTGCGCGATTCCACCCGCGGCGGTCTGGTCGCCGCGGTCGTCGAAATCACCCGCGCGGCGTCGGTCGGTATCGAACTCGATCAGGCGAAAATCCCGGTTCCCGAGACGGTCTCGTCGGCCTGCTCGTTCCTCGGGCTGGACCCCTGCAGGTGGCCAACGAGGGCAAGATGGTGGCGTTCGTCGATCCGGGCCACAGCGAAGCGGTGCTGGCCGCGGTCCGGGGCCGCCCCGAGGGCGCGAACGCGGCGATCATCGACCTAGTGGTTGACGAGCACCCCGGGATGGTCGTGGGCAGGACCCCCTTCGGCACCACACAGGTCATCGAACGCCAACTGGGCGAACAACTTCCGCGCATCTGCTAGGAACCGCCCCACCAGCGGCCCGCGCCGCTTGCCCGTTGCGATGTGTCAATCGGATCGCGCGGCAATGCTGCGCAGCGCGGCGTCGAAGACGACCTTCGCGGTCAGGCCTAGGTGCGCTGCCACCTCGGGCCCGGGGCCGCTTTCGCCGAAGCGTTCGATGCCGATTACCGTGTCGCCTGGTCTGGCCAGTGCTCGCCAGCCAATAGTCACGCCGGCTTCGATCCACACGGCAGATCGGGCAGGGCGGTTCCGTCGGCCTGCAGCGCGGCCGGGATGCGTTCGCGCCACATCACCGAGATCACGATCGTCGAGATGCCGCGCTCGCTCAACAGATCGGCGGCCTCGAGGGCCAAGGCAACCTTCGAGCCGCTGGCCGCCAGCATCACATGGGCGATGTCGGCGACCGGCCGGACCACCCGCATGCCGTAGTGGTGCACGTCGTCCAGCCCGGCACCCCCAGAACCGGCAGGTCCTACCGGCTGAGCACCAAAGCCGTTGGGCCTTCGGTGTTCTCCGCGGCCAGTTGCCAGGCCAACGCGGTTTCGGCGGCATCGCCCGGACGCAGCACGGTCAGGCCCGGAATCAGCCGCAGCGACTCCAGTTGTTCGACCGGCTGGTGCGTGGGACCGTCCTCACCGACATGGATCGAGTCATGCGTAAAGACATACACCACCGGCAATTTCATCAGTGCCGACAGTCGTAGTGCGGGGCGCAGGTAGTCGGCGAAGACCAGGAAGGTGCTGCCGAACGGACGTAACCCGCCGTGCAGGGCGATACCGTTCATCACCGCGGCCATCGCGTGTTCGCGGATGCCGAAATGGATTGTCCGGCCGGCACAGTCGTCCGGCGTGACGTCGCCGCCGGGAATCGCGGTGTTGGTCGACGCGCCAGGTCGGCAGATCCGCCGACCAGCCCCGGATACACCGCTGCCAACGCTGCCAGCGCCGCGCCGGATGCCTTGCGAGTGGCGGACTTTCCCCCCGACGCCAGGCCGTCGGCCAGTGATGTCAGCACCGACAGGTCATCGGGTGCCGGCACCGTGTCGAGCGGGAAGCTCGCTGCCAGGCGCGGATTGTCAACCTGCCACGCGGCATGCGTCTGGGCCCAGAGCGCATGGGCGGCGGCACCGCGGGCGGCCGCGGCGGCGGCACCGCGGGCGGCCGCGGCGGCGGCGCCGGCGCGGACCGCGAGCGGGACGTGGAAGTGCTCGTCGGGCCAGTCCAGACGGGCACGCATGGCGGCGAGCACCGCCGAACCCAGCGGGCTGCCATGGGCTTTCGACGTGCCTTCGATACCGGACGCCCCGAAGCCGATGGTGGTGCTCACCCGGATGAACGTCGGTCGTCCGTCGCCGTAGACCGCCTCGGTGAAGGCGTGGTCGAGGGCGGGCACGTCGATGCCGTCGGCCACGCTGAGCACTCGCCAGCCGTACGCGGCGAACCGCGCCTCGACGTCGTCGGCGCAACTCTGCGATGCCGGCCCGTCGATGGTGATGTCGTTGTCGTCGAAGACCACGACCAACTTGCCCAGCCGCAGCCGGCCGGCCAGCGACGCGGCCTCGTGGCTGATGCCCTCCATCAGGTCGCCGTCCCCGGCCAGGACCCAGGTGTAGTGGCCGACGACGGTGTGCTCGCCGGTATTGCATCGTGCGGCCAACATGCGCTCGGCAAGTGCCATCCCGACCGCGTTGGCAAGGCCCTGTCCCAATGGGCCCGTAGTGGTTTCGACGCCGGGGGTGTGACGGTGCTCGGGATGTCCGGGCGTCCGCGATCCGAGCTGACGGAACCGTCGCAGCTCGCCGATCGGGAGGTCGTAACCGAAGATGTGCAGCAGGCCATACAGCAACATCGACCCGTGGCCGGCCGACAGCACAAAGCGATCGCGGTCCGGCCAGCGTGGGTCGGCGGGATCGTGACGCTGGTGACGTGACCACAACGTCCAGGCGATGGCACTGGCGCCCAACGGCAGCCCGGGGTGTCCGCTGTTGGCGGCCTGCACCCCGTCGGCTGCCAAAAACCGCAGCGTGTTGATCGCAAGCTTGTCCAAATCGTCTGTGCGATGCGGCGTTTCGGCTGCCTCGGGTACGAGGGTCGCTTTTGGTGCCGTGCTCACCGTGGTACCAGCCTTCCGTTGGTCTGACGGACGGCCGCGCGTAATGCGTTCGCGCGGTCGGTCATGTTCGGTCCGGCGAACAACGCCGAACCGGCGCAGAACACGTCGGCTCCGGCCGGCGCGGCACCGGCGATGGTGTGCGGTCCGATGCCACCGTCCACTTCGAGTTCGATATCCAGTCCGCGCCTGTCGATTTCGGCGCGGGCGGCCGCGATCTTGGGCTCCATACTGGCCAGATACTCCTGACCACCGAATCCGGGGTTGACCGTCATGATCAGGAGCAGGTCGGTGATGTCGAGCACGTTGACGACCTCGTCCAGTGCAGTGGTCGGATTGAGTGCCACACCGGCGCGGGCACCGAGTTCGTGAATCCTCGACAGGGTGCGGTGCAGGTGTCGGCACGCCTCGGCATGCACTATTACGATCTCGCAGCCGGCGTCAACCCACCGCTGCAGCATCGGGTCCGGATCCTCGACCATCAGGTGCGCCTCGAAGCCCATCGTGACCAGACCGCGGCAGGCGGCGATCACGTCGGGTCCGAAGGTCAGATTCGGGACGAACCGGCCGTCCATGACATCCCACTGAATGCGATCGACCGTCGCCTGCTCGATGGCCGTGACGTCGCGGCCGAGTTCGGCGAAGTCGGCCGGCAGCACCGACGCCACCAAAACTGGGGTCGTCATGCGGCTCCTCCCTCCCAAGTCGTTGCGGACACATTAGGACGACGGGGCCAAATTTCGGATCCCCCAACGCGGGGAAATCCGGGGGGTGACGGGCCGGGCTGAAAAACGGATGACGGTATTGGTTTTCGCCCTTATCGTGTTCGAATGATGCCGATTACCGCAGCGCCGATTACGATGCCCGTTCGGGTGGTATTGGTCGACGACCACGAAATGGTCATCGAGGGGCTCAAGGCAATGCTTGCCGCTTTCAAAAGCCGGGTGCGGGTCGTCGGGGAGGCCGTCGGCGCCGACAACGCGCTCCAGGTGATCGCGAGCCTGCAACCCGACATCAGTGCTGTGCGACGTCAGGATGCAGGGCGCCAGCGGGTTGGACTTGTGCCGCGACATTCGGGAGCGCACCCCTGCCAGCAAGGTGATCCTGCTATCGGTCTACGAGGACGAGCAGTATCTGTTCCAGGCGCTGCGGGTAGGAGCGTCCGGCTATCTGCTCAAGGGCATCAGCAGCGACGAGTTGGTGCGCCAGCTGGAGTATGTCCACGGCGGTTCGACCGCCATCGACGCCGGCCTGGCCGCCCGCGCCGCCGACACGGCGGCCCGACTGCAGCGCGACGAATTCTGGCCGGGCGCCCGCCAGGGCCTGCGCCAGCGGGAGAGCGAGATCCTGTCGTTAGTGGTCGCCGGCCTGTCCAACCGCGGCATCGCCAGCAAACTTGTCATCGGCGACGAGACGGTCAAGAGCCACCTGCGTTCGATCTACCGAAAGCTGGGTGTCGGCGATCGCACCGCGGCGGTGGCGGTGGCACTGCGGGAAGGCATCTACCAGTGACCGGATCGGTCCGGGGCCTGGTGGACGCGGACCGCGAGGTGGCGCTGCTGCTCGACATCGTGGCCGCCACGGGCAGCGGCCCGGCGGTCGAGCCGGTGGCCGCGGCGGTCGCCCGGCTGATCACCGCGGCCACCGCCTCCGATGTGTGCTTCGTGCACGTGCTCGACGATTCCGGCGTTCGGCGCCGCGCATCTTGACATCGTGGGGCAGCCTGCCCAGGATGGAGTCGAATTTCAGCAAGTGCGCCAGCGTGTGGTTGTCGGTGATGTCGTTGACCGCCACCACCTCGATGTCCGCGCCGCCCTGCTCCTGCTGGGCCAACAACGCACGATAGAAATTACGTCCGATCCGACCGAAGCCGTTAATGCCTACCCGAACACTCACGCGTTGTCTCTTTCTGCCGCCGGTCCCGCATCAGATTGGGGTTGCAGTGCCCGGCGCCGCCGAGCGTTGGGGATACGTTAGGGGCGGCATGGGTCGGCGGGCACCCCGAATGGGGGATCCGAAAGCGTAACTGCCGGAACGGATTGCGGTCGTCGAGCGGGATGGAGCTCAGCTTTCGGCGGGTGTCCATTTCTCTTCGATGCGGCCGTAACGCCAGACCAGCAGCGCGACCGCCCAGGTGAAGACGAACAGGGCGACGACGGCGAAGCCGAGGGTGTTGAGATCCAGGCCGCCCAGCCAATTCCAGAACGGGCCTTGCCATCCCAGTTGTCCGGCGAACAGCTCCAGCAGCTCCACGCTGCCGATCAGCAGCGCCACCGCGACCGAGAGCGCGGTGATGGTGATGTTGTAGTAGGTCTTGCGCACGGGATTGGACAGCGCCCAGCCGTAGGCGAAGTTCATGAACGAGCCGTCGATGGTGTCCAGCAGACACATGCCGGCGGTGAACAACACCGGCAGACACAGGATCGCGTACCAGGGCAGCCCGGCCGCGGCGCTGGTGCCGGCCAGCACCAGCAGGGCGATCTCGGTGGCGGTGTCAAAACCCAGGCCGAACAACAATCCGATCGGGTAGGTGTGCCAAGACCGGGTGATCGATCGGGTGACGCGGCCGAGCGCGCGGCTCATCAGGCCGCGATTGCTCAGGTGCCGTTCCAACTGCGCCTCGTTGTACTCGCCGCGGCGCAACCGGAGGAACACCCGCACGATTGCCGCCAGGACGACCAGGTTGACGATCGCGATCAGGTAGAGAAAGACCCCCGAGACGCCGGTGCCGATCAGCCCGCTGTAGTGGTGCAGGGTCGAGGCGTCGTCCTCGACGGGTCCGACGATCGCCGTGACGCCGATGGCCAGGAGTACCGCCAACCCGAACACCACCGTGGAGTGGCCGAGCGAGAAAAAGAAACCGACGGCCAGCGGGCGTTGCCCGTCGCTCATCAGCTTGCGGGTGATGTTGTCGATGGCGGCGATGTGGTCGGCGTCGAACGCGTGCCGAAGCCCCAGGGTGTAGGCCGTTACGCCCAACCCAATGCCAAAAGCCTTGCCGTCCACGCTTAATCGCGCTGGCTCAATGATCAAGAACAGGGTGGCCCAGCCGATGAGATGCAGCGCAACGATCACCGCCAGCATGGCCGTCAGGCGTCGCCGCTGCGGCCGGGTCAGCGCGATCCGCGGCGCAACGCGCCGGGAAAGGCTTTTTTGGTCGACACCACCAACCACAAAGCGACTCCTCGGGGGCGGCTTGCATCCATCTGGTAGGAAAGCTAGCGGCAAGATTCGCTTTTTTGCAAGCGGTTTGCAGGTTCGCCGCGGTGGTTTTGCGGTCGGATGATCAAGCGTTTAGTTCATCGACGGCGGCGGGCCAGTCCCCCCAAGCGTCCACCACATGGGTGACGTTGCGCGATCGGCGTCGTCAATAGGGTTATCGCCTCGAGACCGGAACCGATCCGGAGCAGGAGTGTGGTCATGCCTTACCGAAGGCTGGTGGGTCCGCTCGAGCGTTGCGTGATGGAGCAGTTGTGGCGTGGATCGGAACCGCAGACCGTACGGAACGTGCACCGCGCGATCTGCACCAGACGCAACCTCGCCTACACCACGGTGATGACTACTGCGTCGCCTTGCGGACAAAGGACTTGTCGTCCAATACCGCAACCATCGTGCCTACCGCTATGCGGCGGCCCACGGCCTCGACGAGTTTGTCGCCGACTTGATGCTCGGTGCGTTGGACGAGATCGCCGACTCGGCCGGTCGCCGCGCCGCCTTGGCGCACTTCGTCGGCAGCGTCGGAGCGGACAACGCGCGGCTGCTTCAGCAGGCACTTGCGGAGTTGCCGACCGGCACCGACCTTCGCTACCCGGGATCGGGGAGCAAAGCCTTTCACCGCCGGGGGGATGCAGCCACTAACCAGCCGGTGGCTGATAGTTGGCCGCAGAGTTGCGCAGCTGCCAGATTTGGGCAGGGCACAGCAGATTGACGGCGTAGGACACCAGGTAGTTGGCGGCGAATTCGTCGTTGGGGGTCACGTCGCGCTTCACGTCGCCCATTACTTGGGCGTAGCTCTCGCCTTGTGTGACTTTGTCGCAGATTCCATGGCCATAACCGATCGCATCGTTGTTCGGGAAGTTGTAGTGTCGCCGCACTGCCACGTCGTAGACATATTCCACCTCGGGTGCCGGTGCGGCGCCCGCCCGCGGCGCTAGTTGTGGTGTGGCTGCAACCAGACCGCACACCGCCACAAAAGTAGCGACCAATAGCTTCGCCGGCTGATTGCGCCGCGGGCTGTGCCGATGCGTAGATGTGGACGGATTCATGGAATTCCCTTGCTAAAAAAACCAATTAGAGCATGCGAGTGGCCGGAAGGCCCCGGTCCCGTCGGCCGAATTCGCAACGATTCTTCGCCTGCGCCACCATCCTCGTTCCCTGCTCAGCGGTCTCGCGGCAGGCCCAGCAAGCGCTCGCCGATCACGTTGCGTTGGATCTCATCGGTGCCCCCGCCGATCCTCAGACCGGGCGCGAGGGTCGAGGCACGTCCCCAGGCGAACGTGCCCCATTCGCCGGTGTCGGCCAACATGTTCATCCCGAGGATGTGGCCGGCGGTATTGATGCAGTTTCGCAGCAGACGATTGCGCAGCAGTTTGAGGACGGACATCTCGGGTCCGGCGGAATTACCTCGGCGTTCGGCTGCCAGCAGGTTCGCGGCGGTGTGTTCGATGGTTGCGCCCAGAACGTAGCAGTCGAGGACCGCGTCAAGGATCGCGGCCGGCAATTGCCCTTTTTGGCCGCCACGGCGGCGAGGTCGACAAGACGCTCTACGACAACCCAATTCGGGTCTTCCGAACTGTTTCCGACTGCTTTGCGTTCGCCACCGAGGGTCGCAATGGCCACACCCCAGCCCTTGTTGACGTCTCCGACCCGATGGCTGTCGGGTATGCGCAGTGCGTCGATGAACACTTCGTTGAAGTGTGCGCCACCGCTCATCTCGCGCAGCGGGCGAACCTCGATCGCAGGGTCATGCATATCGGCGACGAACATCGTGAGTCGGCGATGGGGGACCGCATCGTCCCCGGTACGAGCCAGGAGCAAGCCGATGTCGCTGTAATGGCCTCCCGTCGTCCACACTTTCTGGCCGGCGACGACCCATTCGCCGCCGTCACGTACCGCACGGGTGGACACCGCCGATAGGTCGGAGCCCGCGCCCGGTTCGGAGAACAGTTGACAGGCGATGATGTCACCGCGCAAGATCGCGGGCACCAACTTTCGCTTGAGCTCTTCGGATGCCGCGGCCAGCAGTCCGGGAAGAATGATGTGCAGTGTCACGAACAGCGTGTTGAGCTTGGGTAGCCGGTAGAGCTTGCAGGTCTCGTCGAAAATCTCTTGACTGCGCTGGTCAAGTTCGGCGCCGCCGTACTCACGGGGACCGGTGATTCACGCCAGCCCTTCGTCGAACAAGGCGCGCTGCCAGGTGCGTGCTCGTTTGAGTTGTTGCTCTTCGACCGAGCGCTCTGGACTGTCGAAGATCGGTATGGTGTCCGGCCGTTCCAGAGGTTCCTCGGCGGCCACGCCGAACCCGTCGGCGTGAGCATCGAGGAATTCGCGGCACCTTCGCGCGAAGGCGTCGTGATCGATTGTCGGTGTCACTGGCGAAACCGGTGCTCTGGGAAAATCTGGGTGGCGAGAACATTTTTCAGCACGGGCGGCGATCCTCCAGCCACCAACGCCGCCATGGCATCGCGGTGCAGCCGCTGCGCGGCATAGTCCAGCGTTGTCCCGTCACCACCACACAGGACCATCGCCTCGTGTGTCACCGTCGGCAGCATGGTGCAGCCTGACAGCTTGGCGAACGTCGAATCCTTCGCGTTGGGAAATCGACCGTCCACCGAACTCGACGCCGCCCGGTAGGTCAATAGACGATGCGCGTCGATCGCCATCCGCATCTCCACCAGGCTGTGGTAGGCCGAATTTTCGGTTCACCGGTGGTTCCGCCGGTGAACCCCTGGCAACCCAATGTGTCTCCGGGGATGGGTAATTCCAACGGCTCCGCCGAATAGCCTTGTGCCCATTGGTCGACCGAGGGGTGCTCGGTATCGGCCGAGTCGACGCACAATATGCGGGTCAAACTCGGCACGTGATCGGCCAGGAACGCGGCTTTGTCGGCGACCGAGGAGTGGAAGAACAACGTCTGGCAGCCGCCGCGGCGCAGCACCTCGGCGGTGACCTCGATCGGGTCGCCCAGATTGACGTTGCACCACGCGCCGCCGGCCCGCAGGCCGGCGAGCATCGCGACTATGGTTCGCGAATCGTTCCGGCTGATCAGAGAGAACGGAGTTCCCGCGGTGAACCCGTCGTCGGCCAGCGCTCGGGCTATCTTGTTGACATTGGTGAACGCGGCCGAAAAAGTGATGTCGCCACTGTCCCGCCGAACGCGCATCTCGTGGGCCAGCAACGGGCTGCTGTTCTCAGGTGATCGGTCACATGCATTCGCGATTCCCTTGCCCGCCGGGCCAGGTGCATTTTCTGCGCTTGGTGCTCACCCGTAACAGTTAACTCCGGGGAGTTCGCCGGGCGAAGCGTATCGACTACGCTGTGCGGCTCGGCTCAGCGCCGGGACGGATCGAGCGTGGATTCGACCACGGCTACGTAGCGTAACCATTACGCATGACCCCCAGCCCGACTCGTGGTGCTCTTGTTGTCACCAAGCACAGAAGGAGAGTCAGCAACAGATGAAATACGGGATTTTGTGGGAGATGCAACTCGGGCCGCGGCCGTGGCCGGACAAGGCTGAGTACAACCACTACTGGGATGCGATCGAACAAGCCAAGCTCGCGGAAAGTGTTGGCTTCGACTATGCCTGGCATGTCGAACACCATTTCCTGACCGAGTACTCGCACGGCTCGTCGCCAGAGGTGTGGCTTGCGGCGCTCGCTCAGCACACCGAGCGGATCCGTATCGGTCACGGCGTCGTTCTGTTGCCGCTCAACTTCAACCCGCCTTACCACGTCGCGGAACGGATCGCCGCGCTGGACATCCTGTCCAAAGGCCGTGTCGAGTTCGGAACCGGACGCGCCGCTACCACAAGCGAACTGGAGGCGTACGGAATCGATCCTGCCGACGGCCGCGGAATGTGGTTGGAGGCGCTGCGGGAAATCCCGAAGATGTGGCGAGACGAGCCATACCCGGGTGTCGACGGCACCTTCATGAAGCTGCCGTCGCGCGAGATCTGGCCGAAACCGGTGCAACGTTCCGGCCCGCCCATGTGGATGGCGGCGAGCAGCCCGGAAAGCTTTGAGATCGCGGGTCGCAACGGTCTTGGCGTCCTCGCGTTCATCATCGGTCACGCCGAGAAACTCGCGCCGCTGATCGAGGTCTATCGCGATGCGATCAAGCAATGCCCGAAGCCGCCGGAAGAGATCAACGATCAAGTCGCGGCGTATGTGCTGACTCACTGCGCCGAATCACGCGAGGAGGCACGCGCGGTGGGCGGACCCGCGGTCGAGTGGTACAGCGCCAACGTGTTCCAGCTCTTCTCTACCGTATCGGGCAAACGCGGCTACGAGATCTACGCGAAGATGTTACCGGAGGACGCCGCCGACATTGAGCGGCTCGTAGCCAAGTACGGCAACATGATCGACGCCCTGATCGACCTGGGTGTGATCAGTGTCGGCACTCCGGACGAGTGCCTGAACACCGTCAATTCGTTCGCGGCCCTCGACCTCGATCAGATCATTACCAGCCACGCGATTGGCGGCATACCTCACGACAAGGTCATGCGTTCGATCGAGCTGTTCGGCACCGAGGTCATGCCGAGGGTGAGCGCGACAGATTCCGTTTCCGCGTAACGCGTTTGCCGTGTCAAGACAGGAGGGCGTCCCCGCCGCCGCGCAAGTGGGGGCGGGGGGCCCGCGCCGAGAAGGAGTGATGCCGCTGCAGGCGCACCGAGACCGGTGCTTCGAGCAGAGCAGGTGAGGAGGTTCAGAACGTGGGCTTATCGAGATGGGTGGAGATCCTGCGGCGCCCGTATGGCACAGAGCCACCCTCCGCGGGGATCGCCGACGCCGATGACGTTCAGGCCGATTCCGTCGTGGTGACGACACTGCCGGTCGAAGGTGGTGAAGGCCAGGATGATTCGCGACCCACGCGGCTGCTGACACCTGTCCGGTCAGGCATCGCGATCATGGTGGCCGTATTTCTCGCAATGGGTTCGATCGCCGGCTGGATGGCGCTGCGCGTTCACCACGCACATCAAGTTGTCCATCAACGCGATCAGTTTCTGCAAATCGCTCGGCAGGAAGCATTGAACCTCACGACGATCGACTGGCAGCACGCCGATTCCGACGTGCAACGAATCGTGGATGCGGCGACCGGCCGGTTCCACGACGATTTCGCGGATCGATCCGGCCCCTTTGCCGAAGCGGTCAAGCAGGCGAAGTCGAAATCCGTCGGGACGATCATCGCGGCAGGCGTGGAATCGGCGACCGGCAACGACGCGCAGGTGCTGGTCGCGGTCGGCGTCAAGACCACAACCGATGGGCATCCCAGCGCCGAGCCACACAACTGGCGCATGCGAATTTCGTTGCAGCAAGTCGCCGGGGATGTGAAGGTCTCGCGGGTGGAGTTCGTCGAATGACCACGCCCAAGCTAGCAATGACGAACGACGGCGAAGCCGAGGCGCTCGCACCCGGCGGCGGGCCAAGCGATGGTGCGGAGGCCGAAGCCGATCTACTCAGCCCCGCCGGCGACGATCACCCGGAACCGGACAGCGCCGCCGAGCAGCCTGGGCGTCGACGGCGCATAATGCGCGCCCTGGTGTCCGTTGTGCTGCCCGTGCTCGCGATGCTCGCCGGCGTGGGAGCAGCCTGGATGAAATACCAGGATGCAACCATCCGCGCGGTCGATGACGCTCGCTTCGCATCGGTCCAGGCCGCCAACAAAGCGACCGTCGCGATGCTGTCCTATACGCCCGACACCGCGGACGCCAAACTGACGGCTGCCGCCAATCTGTTGACCGGGCCCTTCCGTAACTCGTACGAAGACCTGGTCAAGAAGGTCGTCATCCCCGGGGCCAAGCAGAAGCAGATCGCTACCACCGCGACCGTGCCGGCCGCCGCGTCGGAGTGGGCGACCGAAAGTTCAGCTGCCGTGCTCGTTTTCGTCGATCAAACGATCACGGTCGGTACCGACGCACCGACGAACACAACTTCGGTGGTCGAGGTATCACTCACCAAAACCGGTGGCAAGTGGCTCATCTCGGGATTCGATCCCAAATGATCAGCAGCGAGTGGGTGCTATTCCAATCCTGTTGGGAGATAACATGACCAGGCCAAGGACGAAAATGGCGGTGCTGCCGGTAGGTTTGGTGGGGCCATCGGTACTGCTGACGACCGCAGCGGTCGCGCTGGCTTCGACAGCACACGCCGCCAACAAGCGGCTTAACGACGGCGTAGTCGCCAATGTGTACACCGTGCAACAACAAGCCGGCTGCACCAACGATGTCCGGATCAGCCCACAGCTGCAGCTGGCCGCCGAGTGGCACGCCCGCGATGTGCTCAACAACCGTGCCCTCGACGGCGATATCGGTTCGGATGGGTCGTCGCCACAAGATCGTGCCAACGCGGCCGGATACAACGGACACGTACAAGAAACCGTGGCAATGAACCCCGCGATGGCAATCAGCGGCATCGAATTGATTAACCGGTGGTACAACGATCCCGCCGACCGCGCCGTCATGTCCAATTGCGCCAACAGCCAAATCGGGGTGTGGTCTGAAAACAGCCCGGACCGTACGGTCGTGGTCGCTGTCTATGGGCAGCCACAAAATCCGCCGCCCTCCCGGCCCGATTCCCGGTCGCCCTCGCTCGGCGATCGCTCCAACAATGTGCCACTCGATCCCAACCTCGACTACGACGCGTCGGACGAGCTTGAGTACGGCCTCGACTGGTTTGCGTGGATCCTGCGAGGCCAGTACCCGCCGCCGGCCTACCCGCCGAAGTGATGGGTCAGCGGCATCGGCCGCACCGCAGTTGACCGCCCGATCCACTACCCGCTACTCGGTCATCCGGCCAACGCGGCCGCCGGCGTGGCCACGGCACTGGCCTCCAACAACTCCCCGCGGGCCGGCGTGCACACCGCGGTCCGCAACATCGCGTCGACATTGAGCTGGGGTTGGATTCCCGCGGTGCCGGCCAGTCCCGGTGTGCTGCTCGCGGCTACCGCGGGCGCGGCGGTGCCCGGGGTGGAGGTGAGGGGAGTGGTCAGTGTGGTGATCGCAACCTCGCCGTCCCCGAGAACGTTCGCGGTGCCGGTCACGACGTTCACGGACACGGTGGTGTCCTCGCCGACAAAGACAGTGCTGCCCTGGGGGATGGTGAACGGACCACTGGTCGCGGTGAGGAGCATCGCAGAGCTGGTGTTGGGGAGGGTGACGCTGGCGGTGCCGCTTTGCACGGTGACGATGACAGTCGAACCGGAGGCAGGGTGGATCGTCGCGGCGCTTTCTGCCCCGGTGCTGATGACGCTGGTGCCCTGGCCGAGGATGGGGTCGCTACCGGCGGTCGGGACCAGCTGATCCGCGGCGGTCGAGCCGAGATGCTGGGAGCCAGACTGCGAGCCGAGCTGTGCTAGCGATTGACTGCGAGCGCTGGTGGCATTGCCGGTGGCTTGGGTCACCGCGCGGGCCTGCTGATTCTGCCCATCCGGGTTCGTGGACTGCTGTGGCTCGCTGAACGGGGCCAGCGTGCTCGCGGACTCCGAGGACCCCGCGTAGCCGTACATGGCGGCCGCGTCTTGGGCCCACATCTCGGCGTAGTGGGCCTCGGTCGCCGCGATCGCCGGGCCGTTCTGCCCGAAGAAGTTGGTGGCAATCAACGCCATCAGCAACGCCCGGTTCTGCGCGATCACCGGCGGGGGCACCGTCATCGAAAATGCGGCTTCATAGGCTGCCACCGCCGCGTAGGCCTGTGTCGCGGTTTGCTCGGCAGCCTTGGCGCCCAGGCGCAGCCACCCGATGTAGGGCATCACCGCCGCCGACATGCTCGTCGAAGACGGGCCCCACCACATCGCGTCGGTCAGCCACGAGATGACCGACGAGTAGCTGCCGGCGGTCGACTCCAGCTCCGCGGCCACTGCGTCCCAGCTCGCCGCCGCCGTCAGCATCGGCGCCGCGCCCGGTCCCGTATACATCCGAATGGAATTGATTTCCGGCGGCAGCAAACCAAAATCCATGGCATTACTCATTTCCCAGTCAAACTCGCCCATTCCTCAGCAGGACAGGAGGATCTAACGCCGCACGCGTAAACGCCGAGCGACCGCACGCTTACGGTCCACGGTGCATTTGCATGAAAATGGTGCTGCCGCTGAGTTTTTCGCCGGGCGCCCGCGGCAAGTTCGACAACGGGTGAATAGGTGTACGGGCCCGCGGTGAAAGAAAGGGAAACGGCAGGAGCCGAAAGAAATCATGAATCCAAAGCGGGAGAATGGATTTGAGCAACGCCGAATTTACGTAGGAGCGTCGACTCGACGCCCGGCAGCAATCGCGCCCGCGGGTCACCGTCGACGGTCGGGTCGCCGCAACTTCGGCGATGCGGCCGATTGCCCCGACGTCGTCGTGAGCGACAGCGACCCAGCTCTTGTCCTCGACGGGTGGGCGTGACTATTTGCTCGGCGGCAGTTGCACACTCGTGCCAGGGCCACGGAGATCGTTTGCAGGGTTGTAACTTTCGTCATTTCTCATTCATTCGCCCGACCGTCCGGTCCGGGTAGGGTGCCGGAATTATGAGTCAGGCCGTTTCGTGAAGCGCATCGTGGTGCCGCTGCAGTGCGCCAATTCTGGCCCGAAGATCGTGGTCGGGATGCCGATGTACCGACACGTCTCGGTGGCGTGGTTTTACAACTGGATGTTGATGGACAAAAGCCCGTGTGTGGGGGTGGTATCTACCGAGGGTGTGCCGCTGCCGAGCGCAATGGACGGCATTACCAACACGGCGATGTCGGCGTTCGGTGACTGGGATTGGCTGGTGGTGTTCGAGGACGACATCATCCCGCCCTCGGACGCGTTTCTGCGGATCATCGGCTACGACGAGGATGTCGACATCGTCGGCTCGATGAATTTCATGCATGAGCCGCACTATGTGAATGCCTACACCCTGAGCAACACGCGGGCGGAGCCGATCTACCGGAATGTGACGCCGGATGCGTTGCGGGGATGGTTGGAATCGGGTGATCGCCGGCTGGTCGAAGTGGACGTGGTGGCGATGGGGTTCACCGCGATCCGGCGACGGGTGATCGAGCGGTGGGACCGGGAAGTGCCGATGTGGTCTCCGACGGCGCAGGTGCCGGGTCAGGACATCTATTCCTGTCATGAGGCGACGCGGCAGGGATTCACGGTTTGGCTGGATACGGGGATGCGGTGTGGGCATTTGACGGAGATGACGGTCAGCCGCGGCGCGGGTTGCTGAGTGCCGCTCGGAACCAAATTCGCTGTCGACGGAATCTTGACTCGGCTCAGACGTTGAACCTCAGGTGCCGTTCACCGCGAGGTTGCCAGCGTCGTTCGACGTCATGCATCGTAGTGAGGGGCTACCGTGGCGCGTAGCCCGAAAGGCACCGGCTCGACGAAGGTGCAGGGATGCTATCTGAACATCCGCCCCCGCCGCCGAAATCGGCGCCGGGATGGTACCCGGACCCCGCGGGGGTCGGTCACGGCTTGCAGCGGTACTTCGACGGCAGCAGTTGGACCAGCGAGTGGGCGTTTTCTGCCGAGCGGGCGGACTCCACCGACCGGCCGAAGCCGGGGCGGCCGCAGCTAGAGCGGCCGAAGAACGATGTTCGCGGAAACGCGACCGCCCTGGCCCTGGCGGCACTCACCGCGCTCGTCCTCGTCATCGTCGTGGGCAGAAGCTGGATTGTCGACAAGACAGAAGACAAGCAATCCGCACCGAGCAGTGCGATCGCGACCGGACCGTCGGCACCGATTGCGCCGCCCACGACGACCGGCCCCAAGAAGCCCGACGGAGTGAGCTTCGCGTCGGTTCCGGGACCGAACGGTGAAGTAATCAACGCCCGATTTGCCATCCGAGACAACTACACCGAGACGATGATCAAAGACGGTGCGCGGCACGACACCATCGACATTCTCAGGTACGCACGAGCGACCTACCCCGACGCCGCCGCGGTCAACGTTCAGGGCACGTTCCCGATGACCGACCCGTACGGTAACACCTCGACGCAAGTCGCCATCGACCTCACGTATTCGCGAGAAACGTTGAACAAGATCAATTTCGACGGCGTGAGCAAGAAAAGCATCTGGGAGATTCGCGATTCGGGATCCATTCTTCCGGCCTTCGAACCCTAGCCGAGCATTACCCAGTGCAGTAGAGCTTGACGGCGTACCGGGCGGCCGATCCTGCGGATAGAGTGGCGGGGAAGTTGCAGGTGGTGCGGTTGGTGCGAGCTTCGCGTCGGCCGCCGATCGGGAAAGTCGGTGGTGCGCGGTGACCGGGTCCGGCGGCGTGACCGTGCGGGAAGTCATGCGGTCCGACGAGGATGCGGCGGCGGCTTTTCGGGAGTGGCACGCAGCCGCCGAGCGAGCCGGTCAACGAGCGCTGCTCGGGCCCAACGGCGTGTACACGCTGTGGCACCGCGACGATGTGCTCGCCGGGCTCCGTGACGGCGAACTTTTCGCCAGCCGTCAGGGCGAAATGATGCCCGGCAACCCGCATTTCGGTCCGTACCACTCTGTCTTGGTCGAGCTGTTCAACCCGGGCAGCTCGCGGGAGATGTTGCAGTCCATCCGCGGACTCATCCAAGAAGGTATCGGCGCCGTAGCGAAACTGGATCGCTGCGACGGTGCGCGTGTGGCCGACATTCTCTGTTTCACCGCATCCGGGCCGGTGTGCGGCCTGCCGCCCTACGTGCCGATCGACGCGGTCACCCCGGAGTTGGTCGGGATGATCCGTCGGGCCCCGGTCGGCGGACCGGACGTGATCAGCCGCCTCGCCGACGAACCGCTCAGCAACGAAGAGGTCATGGGACTGATGGGGTCCGTGGTCCGCGGCTTCGTGTTCGCGTCATACCCCATCAAGGCCGGACTGGCGCTGTTGGCACGCAGGCCGATGCTGCAGCAGGAGCTACGCGAAAACCCAGGCTGGCTAGGGGATTTCATCGAAGAGCTGCTGCGCTTGGATGGCGGCGCAAAGACCGCTTCACGGCGCACCACCCGCGACGTGACGGTCGGCGGAACCACCCTCCCGGCCGGGTCCCCGGTCGAGTTGTGTGTCGGCATGGTGCACCGCGACGAGGCCGACGCCATGTCGGGCCACGACATGAAACTGAATGGTCCGCATCGGCATTGGAGCTTTGGGGGAGGACCACATCGGTGCCCGGCGTCGCATTTGGCCCGCGAGCTGCTGTTCGCCTTCTTCGAGGTGTGGCTAGCCGAGGTCTCGTTCTTCTGGTTCGACTTCAAAGGCGGCGATGTCCCCAAGGCGTGGCAACCCAAGCCCTTCGGCCCCTTGACGGGCTCGGTTTTCGACGGGTGGGTTCCGACCTGCGTGCCGCTGCGGTGGTGAATTCTGTTGGTGCGCAACACAAAAGCTACGGAATCAGGCCTTGATGGCTTGGGCAGTAGACGGTCACCGAGGCGGTGACGAACTTGACCGCCGTGCGGGTAACCCGATCGGGAACCAGACGCAAGTGCGGACTGCCCGAATACGTCGTGTTCGTCTCTTCGTCGACCGCCGACTGGAACGAGGCACCGTGGTCGAGTTCGCCGCAGATCTCGTGGGCGCGGTAGACGAGTCCGGGCACATTGTCGATGACGGGGATCTGTAACTGGGCCAGCAACGCCACAAACTGGTCCTCCTGCGCGTCGGCGCCGGCGGTGCCGGCGCACATGACGGCGAGCAGCGCCGAGGCGCCAACCAGAGCGCCGGCAAGCGTGAGGTGGGTGCGCACGGTAATTCTCGCTTCGTCGGTGTTACGGCTCGGCGTCTAATTTGATCGACACGAAGCGGTAACAATGGAGGCAACCAGCGCCTGCAATGATGAAAATAGTAACTGGCCGGAATCGTGACTCACCACTCGACTTTCGCGCGAACCCGCAGACTGGGGCGCGACGGTCGCGGAGCAGTATGACCGCATCCAACCGGAGCGAGATTGCGCGGTCTCACCCGGTGGCAGCCCGCACCCGGCGAATACCTGCGTGGTGCGCGGCGATCGTCGCTGTGCTTGGCGGCGCGAGCGTCGTCGGTGCCGCACCGGTGACGTCGGCCAGCGCGGGCGGCCCGATGCTGGCCGCAATGATCGGCCCGGCCCCGTTGGGCGACCTCACCCCCGATCCGCCGCCGGACATCCCGGCGCCGACGGTCAAGCCGCTCGAGCCCCCTGTTGCGTCACCGCCACCCCGCGCGCAGCGGCCGGCGACCCCGCCGCCGCAACAGCAGGGGCCCGCACCGCAACCACAGGGGCCCGCACCGCAACCACAGGGGCCCGCACCGCAACCACAGGGGCCCGCACCGCAACCGCAGGAACCTGCGGCGCCACCGCCGGCGCCCCCACCGGCGCCGTCGCCCCCGCCGCCGCGGCCACCGGGCGGCCATGTTCAGCTTTCGCCCTGAGTTCGACGACGAAGCAGGAAATCCTGCGCACATCCGTGGGTCGGGGCACACTTGTGGGCATGCCGCCAGAGCCACGTCGCAAGCTGAACGGAATCTCGGACGTGCGCGCGTTCTTCCACACGAACAAGGTGCCGCTGTTCTTTATCTCGCCGACCCCGTTCAACCTGCTGGGTGTTGACCGCTGGATACGAAACTTCTTCTACCTGACCTACTTTGACTCTTTCGAGGGCACCCACTCGCGCGTGTTCGTGCCCAGGCGACGCGACCGCCGTGATTTCGACTCGATGGACGAGGTGTGCAGCCACCTGCTGTCCGACCCCGAGACGCTCGAGTTCATCGCGGGCAAAGGCCCCGGTGGCAAGTGCTGCTTTGTGATGATGAACGAGGAAATCCAGGCCCTCGCCCGTTCGGCGGGCCTGGAGGTCATGCATCCGCCGATCGAGCTGCGCAATCGGCTGGGCTCCAAGATCGTCATGACGCGCCTGGCCGACGAGGCCGGCGTCCCGAGCGTGCCCAACAGGATCGGGCGGGCGGGCTCCTATGACGAACTGTTGGCGCTCGCCCAAGACGCCGGCTTGGGAGACGATCTCGTCATCTCGATCGCCTACGGCAATGCCGGCAGCGGGACGTTCTTCGTGCATGGTCAGCGCGACTGGGACCAGCACGCTGGCGACCTGGTGGGGCAGGACCTCAAAGTCATGAAGCGTATCCGCAACGTCGAGGTATGCCTCGAGGGCGCCGTCACCCGCCACGGCACCGTCGTCGGCCCCGCGATGACGAGCCTCGTCGGTTATTCGGAGCTGACGCCGAGCCGGGGTAGCTGGTGTGGCAACGACATTTGGCACGAGGTGCTGCCGCCCGCGCAGACGCATGCCGCGCGGGAAATGGTGACGAAGCTGGGCGACGTCATGCGACGCGAGGGTTACCTCGGCTACTTCGAGGTGGACCTGTTGCACGACCTCGACTCCGACGAGCTCTACCTCGGCGAGGTGAATCCGCGCCTGTCCGGTGCCAGCCCGATGACGAACTTGACCACCGAGGCCTACGCCGACATGCCGCTGTTTCTCTTTCACCTGCTCGAGTACATGGACGTGGACTACGAGCTGGACATCGACGAGATCAACGCGTGCTGGGAGCGGGGCTACGGCGAAGACGAGGTCTGGGGCCAGGTGATACTCACCGAAACCTCGCCGGACATCGAGATCTTCACCGCTACGCCGCGCACCGGGATATGGCGCATCGACGACGACGGCCGGGTCTCCTTTTCCCGGACCGCCAACGACTGGGCGACGCTGCTCGACGGCTCCGAGGCCTTCTACATGCGTGTCGCGGCGCCCGGCGACCTACGTTCCGAGGGCGCCCAACTCGGCGTGCTCGTCACCCGTTCGCACCTGCAGACGGACGACTATAAGCTCAGCGAGCGCTGCCAACGTTGGGTCAAGGGGATGAAGGCGAAGTTCACCTCGACGCCGCTGACGCCCGCCGCGCCCATCGTGTCGCGCCTCGTCGCACGAGCGTGAGCCCCCCGGCCGGTATCTCGCTGGACAACTGGCTGTCGCCGCCGTATGCGCATTGGTCGTTCCAGCACATCGAAGACTTCGTGCCGACCGCGGTGATCTCGCGCGGGGCCGGACCGGTCGCGGCGCTGCCCGCGGCCCGCGCCCCGATCGCCGAGATCCGGCTGACCAGCACCGAGGGGGCCGCCACCACCGTCGGTGCGGTGATGGCCGGCACCGCCACCGACGGGTGGGCCGTCGCCCAGCGCGGCTCGCTGGTGGCCGAGCAGTACCTCGACGGCATGGGCGCAGCGACCCGGCACCTGCTGTTCTCGGTGAGCAAGTCGCTGGTGGGCGCCGTGGTGGGCGCGCTGCACGCCGGAGGTGCGATCGAGCTTGACGCGCCGGTGACGAAATATGTTCCGGCCCTGGCCAATTGCGGCTACGCCGGTGCGACGGTGCGCCACCTGCTGGACATGCGCTCGGGTATTGCGTTCTCGGACAACTACCTTCACCCGACCGCGGAGATCCACGTCCTCGACCAGGCGATGGGATGGGCACCCACCAGCAGCCCGGACGTCCCGGCCACTCTGCGTGACTTCCTGCTGACCCTGCAGCAGAAGTCGCCGCACGGCGGCCCCTTCGAATACCGCTCGTGTGAAATCGACGTGCTCGGCTGGATCTGCGAGGCGGCCGGTGGCCGGCGGATGCCCGAGCTGATGTCGGAACTGTTGTGGAGCCGCATCGGTGCCCAATGCGATGCCACCATCGCCGTCGACGCGGCCGGCACCGGATTCTTCGACGGCGGCATCAACGCCTGCCTGACCGATATGATCCGGTTCGGATCGCTGTACCTGCATGACGGTGTTTCGCTGACCGGACAGCACGTGGTCCCGGCCGCCTGGATCGCCGACACGCTCGACGGCGGTCCGGACTCCCGTCAGGCGTTTGCCGCCAGTCCCGACGACACCCAGATGCCCGGCGGCATGTACCGTAACCAGGTGTGGTTTCCCTACCCGGGCAACAACGTCGTGCTATGTCAAGGCATGTGCGGCCAGATGATCTACGTTAACCGGGCAGCCGAGCTGGTCGCGGCCAAGCTATCCACCCAGCCGGACGCCGGGGACCCGCAGATGTTGTGGGACACGCTGCACGCGTTTGACGCGGTGGTACACGAACTGGGCGGAATCCATAGCTAGCGCAACCGAATAGCACGTCCGTTCATTGATTCGGCTGGTAGACCGTCGGCGGCCCGAAACCAGGACCGGTAAGGCAGCTGGGGCCGTTTTGCCTCGTGCAATCCAATACCTGACCCGGCGGTGGCGGTGACGTCGTCGTCGTTCCGGTCTTTGTGAAAGTGAAATCGAGGCCGGCCGCCCCGCCGGCACTGGGACATGAACCGTAAGCCGGGACGGTGGTCAGCGGATAGTTTGGCCACGACTCATCCGTGAGGACCACAGCCTGCCACCGGCCGTGGGCGACGTTCCCGCAACCGGTGTCGTACTCGCCCAACGGCTTTGGTCCTATCGCCACATACACGCCGCGGACGTCTTTTTGGGCGGAGCCCGACACGATGAGTTTCCCGTTCTTGAGCGGGCTGAACGTGAGCCCGCTATCCGGCAGTTTCGCCAAACTGGTGGTCGTCGGCGCCGGCAGCGGGGGCGTCACTGGTGGCGGCGTGTGGCGGCTGAGCAGATTGGGGACCGCGGCGATGATCGCCGCACCGACCCCGAAGACCCCCGTTATCTTGGCCACCAACACCGCGTCGCTCACGCGGTGCGGTTGTGATTACCGATACCTAGCATCGCCCTACCTCCAGCTGCAGAGCTTGTCGTGATTGCCAAAGGATTGTCACGCCAGCTCCCGCGGGCCGGCACGAGTAATCCACTACTCCATGTCCTCGACGATGAACGTCAAGTGACCCGGGCGTGACGGTTCGGCGTGACCTCTGGCGATTCGACGCGCTCGCGTGTGCGGTGCAGGCTATGAATCTACGGTGAGCAACCACCAGGTGAACCTGACCCAGCAGGAAAGCTCGTTGATCGGTGAGAGTCATCCCGAGGCCCTCACCCGCATGGACGAGAAGTCGCTGAAGGAATTGCAGAGCCGGCTTCGGCAAGCACGCGAAAAGAATTTCAGCCTGTTGCGTCGTCAGGGTGCGGCGCGGGTGGAGGCCGCAGCTGCCCGCGGCTCCGCCCAGCCGGCCAACGAAAAGCGCGGCGAAAAGGTGGAGATCTTCGACGAGGCGCTGGCCCGGGTGAGCGCGCGCCTTGCTGCCATCGGTGACGCGGAGTAGCCGCGGGCGGGGAAGACCGGCAGCGGCGTCGGCGTTGAACAGCGAGCACGCGATGCCGCCTTAGGAGATCCTCGATGGGACTGCTGGACCACAAGACCGCCGTCGTTACCGGTGCCAACTCGGGTATCGGCTTGGCCACCGCCGAGCGGTTCATCGCCGAAGGCGTCGACACGGTCTTCATCACTGGCCGGCGCCAAGCCGAACTCGACGCCGCGGCACAGCAATTGGGTTCTCGCGCCATCGCCGTGGCCGGCGACGTCGGAAAGCCCGATGATCTCGACCGGCTCTACGCTAGGGTCGCCGAGGCGGGCAAGGGCCTGGACATCGTCATGGCCAACGCCGGAGCCACCCGGGTTTCGCGGCTGGGTGAGATCACCAGCGACGACCTCGATGCCCTGTTGACCACCAACGTCAAGGGTGTGGTCTACACGGTTCAAAAAGCGCTGCCGCTGCTGAACGACAACGCCTCGATCATCCTACCGGATCCACCACCGCCGACCGCGGCCGTCCGGGGCTCAGTGTCTACGCCGCCAGCAAAGCGGCGGTCCGTTCGTTCGCCCGCACCTGGGCCAGCGAACTCGCCGACCGTAACATCCGGGTCAACGTCCTCGTCGCCGGATCCACCGCCACCCCGGGAAGCGACACACTGGCCGCCCAAACCAATCCCGACGCGTCGATCGCAGAGTTCCGCGCCGGCCGCGTCGCCACCATCCCGCTGGGCCGGTTCGCCGAGCCCGTCGAAATCGCCAATGCCGCAGTATTTTTGGCCAGCGACCTGTCCAGCTTCACCACCGGGTCGACGCTGACCGCCGACGGCGGATTCAACCAAGTCTGATCGCGCGGAAGGCGACGCCAGGAGCAACGTTCGAGGCTATTGATCGCGTTCAGTGTGCTTACGACCGCGGTCGGATTCGGTGAGTTCGGGCGCATTTTCACGGGTCGCCATTCCGCCCTCTCGGCCATGATCCGTCGGGCCAGGTCGTCCACCTTTGGGTTCGTTGTCGGGTGTGTCTGAATGCTTGGTCATCGCAACCTCCTCTGACGACCGGATTACCCCCTTCGCGCGATCCCCAAGACTGCTGATCGGCGTTCGTCGGCGCGTACCCTCGACATGTTCGAGAGTCAGAGGTGCGCGCTGCGACCCGGTGGTGCAGCCGACGATCTGGGCGGGGCCAATCGTGATCCGGCGGTGTTCGAAAGCCCGCGCGAATTCGATAGCAGTCGGGACAACGCCCGCGAACACGTCAGTTTCGACAGTGGCATTCCCCAGACATTCGGTATGCGGTAGCTGACCTTGGCGTCAATGGCGCTAACCTGGTCGAAGACGGTCGGACCGTCGCCCCCTTTTCCGGACTACGCGAAGGATGCTTTTCCGGGAGATTGCGTGCTCGGCCAGACCGTGAGCATCTCGCCCTCGTGACCGACGAGTCGCGGATTCCGCGGCTGGCAGCCGAAGGCCAGCAGATCGACGATCTCGTCCCGGTGGGCACACCCATCGACCTCGACAACTGCGCCCGCGATCCGATCCACATCCCGGGCAGCATTCAGCCGCGCGGCGTGCTCGCGGTGGTGCGTGAGCCCGCATTCGAGGTGCGCCAGGTCAGCGCCAATGTCGCCGATCTGCTCGGCTGCCCCGTCGACGCGGTCCTGGGTCAGCACCTGTCGGCCCTGATCGGCGACCAGCAGGCGGCCCGCATCGAACAGGTGGCTTCGAGTCTCGGCACGCTGCGTCAGCACAATTCGCTCGAGTTCATGATCGACGTGGCCGGCGAGCCGCGGGCGTTCGACGCGATCCTGCACCGTGAGCAGGACGGTGTGCTGTTGGTGGAGCTCGAGATCGCCTACGGCGAGCGGCCGTTCTCGTTCCCGAACACTTACCAGGCGGTGCGCGGGGCGGTCGAGGACTTGAACCGCGCCGCCACGCTGACCGAGTTGTACGCCACCGCCGCGCGTGCCGTGCGCGATCTGACCGGCTTCGACCGGGTGATGGTGTACCGCTACGACGAGGAGTACAACGGCGAGGTTGTCGCCGAATCCAAGCGCGACGACCTCAATTCCTTTCTGGGCCTTCACTATCCGTCCACCGACATCCCGGCGCAGGCGCGGGCCCTGTACGAGAAGAACTGGATTCGGCTCATTTCCGATGTCGACTATGCGCCGACACCGCTGGTGCCCAGCGTCGACCCGGAGACCGGCGCGCCGCTAAACCTCACCTACGCCACGCTGCGCAGCGTCTCGCCCATCCATGTCGAGTACCTGCAGAACATGGGCGTGCACGCATCGATGTCGATCTCGTTGCTGCGGGAGGGACGGCTGTGGGGGCTCATCGCCTGCCATCACTACGCCGGTCCGCATCTGCCGCCGTTCGGCACCAGGGCGGCCGCCGAATTCCTCGGCTCGACCCTGTCGCTGCGGCTCGTCGACCGGTTCGAGGACGAACGGCTGCACAAGCGCCTGGCGCGCAGGCGGTCCTGGGCAAGCTGACCGCCGCGACGCTCGACGACGCCGAGTCCCTCACCGCGGTACTGCTCGGGGCGCCCGACTTGCTCGACCTGGTGCCGGCCGAGGGCGTCGTCGTGAATATCCAGGGCGATCGCCGCACCCGTGGGTCGGTTCCGTCGCTGCAGGTGGTGGCCGCGGTCATCGACTGGGCGCGCGGCGCCGACGACGCGATCGCCAGCAGCGAATGCCTGTCCAGCGAGTTGCCCGCGCTCGAGCTGGACCCGCAGCAGGCCGCCGGCGCGCTGGTGATCAACCTGCCCGACGGGCAGTACGCCGTGTGGTTCCGGCGCGAGGTGCTGCGGTCGGTGGACTGGGGTGGCGACCCGTACAACAAGGCGATCGCTGTCGGTGAGGGCGACGACGTGCGGCTCAGCCCCCGCAAGTCGTTCGACCGGTGGCGCGAAATCGTCCACCAACGCAGCGAGCCGTGGACACAGAGCGAACGGGAGTCCGCCGCGGCGCTGCGACGCCACCTGGTGGAGTCGCTGTACCGCCGCACCCGGGGTGCACTGCGGATGGCCGAGATGGTGCAGCGCAGCCTGTTTCCCGAGTCGATCCCGGTGCTCGAAAACTGGCGGCTGTCAGCGTATTACGAGCCGGCCGCGGGCGGTAACGTCGGCGGCGACTGGTACGACGCATTCGAGCTGCGCGACGGACGGTTGATCCTGCTGATCGGCGACGTCGCCGGGCACGGCATCACGGCGGCCGGGACGATGGCGCAATTGCGAAACGCACTGCGCGCCCAGCTGTTCGCCGGGGCCACCCCGGCCGAGGCGCTACACCAGCTCAACGACTTCTGTGTGCACATGCTGCCCGGTGCGTTCGCCACGGTCATCGCCGTGCGGGTCGACCTCGTCGCGGGGCTGGTGGAGGCGGCGTGTGCCGGCCATCTGATCCCGTACCTGACGAACCCGACGGCCGTTTCCGCGCCGGTGGAGCTTTCGCCGCCGATCGGCATCCGTGGCGTGTCGTACACCCCGAGCGGGTTCACCGTCGAGCCCGGCCAGGGGCTGGTCATGTACTCCGACGGCCTGGTGGAGCGCCGCGGCGAGGTGATCGACGACGGGCTCGCCCGGCTGGCCGAAACCCTGGACCGCGCGGGTGATGCACCGGCGTCGAGGATCTGGACTGCGATGGACTCGGGGAATGTCGACGACGACGTCACGATCATCGCGCTCTGGCGGCCCTGACCCTGTCGCGTCGGCTACTGCCGATATGCCGGAAGGTTGTCCGATAGCTCGTCGAACACGGCCTGGTTGAGGCCGAACGCGACCTTGACCTCCTCGACTGCCCGGCGAACCGCGTCGGGGCCCAGCCCCAACGCATCGAGGCGAGCTCGATAGCGGTCTTTGAAAGGTTTGGCGCGTAGGGGGAATCGGACATCGCCAGCCCGGCGCCCCCGGGCGCAAACGTGCGGTTGAGGACCTTGCCGATGGCCTGCCCGCCGGAGAGGTCGCCGAGATAGCGGGTGTAGTGGTGGGCGACCAGCGCGCCGCCCCACGAGGCCGCAGCGATGCGTGCACGGTAAGCCTCCGCGGCGGGCGACTGTATCTCGTTGCTGCCGTGCGTGTTCCAATGCTTGAGGTCGGCTTCGATGGCCGGTAGCCGCTCCAGCAGCGGGTCGTACACCGCGGCCACCATGGGATCGTCGCGACGAGACCGGACGGCGTTCTCCAGGGCGGCATAGATGACACGCAGCCGAAGTAGGTAGTCGGCATACCCGCGATTGTTGACCCGTCCTGCGAGCAACTCCGTCACGAACGGCGACTGCTCTGCGCGGGCGTGTTCTTCGGCCGAGCCTTCCTTCATGGCGACGGAGAGCGGCCGGCTGGTCTGAGCCGGCTTCTCAACGTCTTGGGAAGTCATCGCCTCGGATGCTATCGAGGCCGCTGCCCGGGTGGGAGGCTGATCCTCCTAGCACGGCGTGATTTGATCGTGGCGACGGGCAGCTATCCGCTTAGCGAAACTTTCTGTCCAGCTAACGCGTTATGCCGGTCCGATTGTCGCGAGCCACGGCACCGGAGCGGTAGCCATGACTTATGAGTTCACCGTGCTTCCAGACAGGTTTTTCCGCAGCGGAATTCGCCCAGCGAGTCCGGCGCAACCAGCAAGCCCTAGGGGCTAAGATCAAGGCGCAATACGACTTCATCGTGTGCGGGTCCGGCTCTTTGGGATCAGTGGTGGCACGTCGGCTGGCCGAAAATCCCGAGGTGACCGTGCTGGTGCTCGAAGCCGGCGGCTCCGACGAGGCGCCCGAAACGACCAGGCCGGAGATGTGGCTGGCCAACCTGGGCAGCGAGCGCGACTGGAATTTCACCGCAGAACCCAGTTGCCACCTCAACGGGCGCGCGATCCCGTACTCCATGGGCAAGGTCCTGGGCGGGGGATCGAGCATCAGCGTCATGGTGTGGGCGCGCGGACACAAGAACGACTGGGACTATTTCGCCGCCGAAGCCAAGGACCAGCGGTGGAACTACGAATCGGTGCTCGCGATCTACCGGGCCATCGAGGACTGGCATGGCGTCCCAGATCCCGAACATCGCGGCACCGGAGGGCCCGTGCATGTCGAATCCGCCAGGGACCCAAGCCCACTCGCGAAGGCCGGCCTTGCGGCCGCCGATCTGCTCGGTATCCCGACCTTCGACAACCAAAACGGCAGTTTGATGGAAGGCGACGGCGGCGCCTCGATCGTGGATCTGCGCATCCGCGGTGGAGCCCGTCAATCGGTCTTTCGCTCTTACCTTTTCCCGTTGATGGATCGGCCCAATGTGACCGTCCTTAGCGGCGCGCTGGTGACGCGGGTGACCTTCGACACCCACGCCGGCGAGCGGGCCGCCAGCGGCGTGGAATTCGTCCACAACGGCAGCCTGCACCGCGTCGGGGCGGGATCCGAAGTGGTGCTGTCGTTGGGGGCTATCCACACCCCCAAGATGTTGATGCAATCCGGCATCGGCGACGGCACCGAGCTGCGGCGACATCGGATCAACGTCGTGCAGCATCTGCAGGGAGTCGGGCGAAACCTGCAGGACCACCCCGGGTTTGCGTGCGTCTGGGAATCCCGAGAACGGTCGCCGTGGCGCAACAGCGGCTGTGAGCTGACGGTATTTGCCAAGAGCGATCCGGACTTGGACACCCTCGACCTTCAGGCCTACCAACTCGAGTTTCCCTACTCGAGTCGAGGACACGCCGCGAAATACGGTCTGCCGGAGGCAGGTTGGGCGATGCTCGGTGCCGTGGTGCGCCCCAAGAACCGTGGACGTATCTGCCTGACGTGACCCGATCCGCTCGATCCGCTACAGATCCAGGCCAACCTGATGTCCCACCCCGACGACATGAAATCCGCGATGGCCTGCATGCGGCTGTGTCGCGAGATCGGAAATTAGCCCCGCTGCGCCGTTTCAGCAGGCGAGAAGTGATGCCGGGTGACATCAATGCCGTTGCATTCGAGTCGTTTATCCGCAACGAGGTCACCACGTACCACCACCAAACGGGCACCGCCAAGATGGGGACCGACAGTATGTCGGTGGTCGACAGTTCGTTGAAAGTCTATGGCGTACATAACCTTCGGGTCGCCGACGGATCCATCATGCCGCGTGTCACCACCGGCAACACGATGGCCCCGTGCGTCATCATCGGCGAGCGTGCCGGCCAGACCCTGCGCGACCACCACAGCCTCTGACACGGATCGCGCGCACTCGGGCGACCGCACGCACGATGAAATGCCGTTCGCCGAATCGGCCGGGCCGCCGCGCCCCTAGGTGACGCTTGCGCTACCCAAACGGCAAGGTGGCCGACCATGACCCACTAGCTTGGTGTCTATACCCACTAGCTTGGTGTCTATGGGTGAACCCGATGCCGCCGGGCGCGAGCCGATGAGCCGGGTGCGCGAGCAACTTGACGAGCTGCTGGCTGCTCGCGATCAGATGGCACAGCTGGTCCGGGTCATCGTCGAAATCGGTTCTGACCTGGACCTGGATGTGACGTTGCGTCGCATTGTCAGCGCGGCGATGGAATTGACCGGCGCCCGGTACGGGGCGCTGGGTATTCGCGGCTCCGATGGCGCCTTGGCATCGTTCGTGACCGGGGAACTCGACGACGCCACCGCGCGGCGGCTCGGCGATCTGCCGGTGGGTGACGGAATCCGAGTCGACGATTTGGCCGCCCACCCGCAGGCCGTCGCGGTCGCCGCCGGTGGCCCACCCATTCGGGCGTTACTCGCGATACCGATTACGGTTCGGGCGGCCGACTTCGGCACCCTTTACCTCGCCGACGATCGGCCGGAACGAGTGTTCACCGACAGCCACGAGAGCGAGGTGCGCGCCTTGGCCACGGCGGCGGCGGCCGCCATCGACAACGCGCGGCTCTTCGAGCGGGAACGCGAGTCGGCGCGGTGGACGAAGGCCAGTCGCGAGATCACCACCGCGCTGTTGTCCGGTGACCCACAGACGGGACCGCTGCAGCTCATCGTGAATCGGGCACTGGAGTTGGCCGACGCGGAGCAGGCCATTCTGCTGGTGCCCCGCGAGCCCGACCGGCCGCACGGCAAGGCCGACACGCTGGTCGTGGCGGCGACCGCGGGCCGATACGCCTCGCAGGTGATCGGTCGACAAGTACCGATGGACGGTTCCACCACGGGCGGCGTGGCGCGACGCGGCCTGCCGCTGATCACCGACTCCTTCCAATATCCGATCGAGGGCTTCACCGACGTCGGCGAACGCACCGCCATCGTGATCCCGCTGATCGCCGACGAGGCGGTGCTGGGCGTGATCGCCGTGGCACGCGACCCGCAGCTGCCGGCCTTCGACGTCGGTTACCTGGACCTGGTCAGCGATTTCGCGGGTCAAGCCGCAATCGCCTTGGCGCTGACGGCAGGGCGCGAACACGCGCTCAACCAGCAACTCGCCCAGGCCGACAGCGTGGATGAGGCGGTGCTGGCCGCCGCCGAGGAACTGCGTCGACTCTGGCGGGCCCGCCGCGTCCTGGCCGTCACGTTACCCACTCAGCGTTCCGCCGTCGAAACCACTTCCGACACACCGGAACTGGTCTCGGTCGGCGAGTCCGCGCAGTGGGCCGACCTTTCACCCGCGACCCGAGAACTGCTCGAGTCGTTACGCGAAGGCGGCCTGCTTACCCCCAACACGACCAGGCCGGGAACGGCGGCCATCGCCCTGCAGCATCCCGAGGGCGTGCTCGTCGTGTGGATCGATCTGTCCGAACGACGGCCCTTCACCCTCGAGGACCAAACCTTGCTCACCGTGTTGGCGGCCCGGCTCGGCCAGGGCCTGCAACGGGTTTATCAGGTCGACCAGCAGCGTGAGACCGCCCTGGCCCTGCAACATGCCATCCTGGGCCCGTCTGATCTGCCGCACGGTTTTGCGGTGCGCTACCAAGCGGCCGCCCGTCCGCTGCAAGTTGGGGGTGACTGGTACGACGTCGCCGACCTGGACGACGGGCGCATCGCGTTGCTGGTCGGCGACTGTGTCGGTCACGGCCTGGCCGCCGCCACCGTCATGGGGCAGGTGCGCAGCGCCTGCCGGGCATTGTTGTTCGACAATCCAGCCCGGCGGCCGCCCTCAAGGGCCTGGACCGCTTCGCCGCGAAGTTGCCCGGGGCGCTGTGCACCACCCCGCGGTCTACGCCGTGCTCAATCCCGACACGGGCGAGCTGGTGTATTCCAGCGTCGGAAACCCGCCGCCGATCGTCGTCCACGCCGACGGAACGACCCAGATGCTCGAGGACGGCCACACCATTGCGTTGGGAGTGCGCCTCCATCGCGACCGCCCCGAAGCCCGCGTCGTCATCCCGGCGCACTCGACACTGCTGCTCTACACCGATGGTTTGGTCGAACGCCGACGCAGGTCACTGGATGAGGGCATCGCCCGGGCCGTGAGCCTCGTCGCGGACGGGGTCGGTTCATCGCTGGAGGACCTGGCGGACCGGGTGATGTCCCGCGTCGCGCCAACCGGCGGCTATCAGGACGACGTCGCGCTGTTACTCTACCGCCATCCCGCTCCGCTGGAGCTGGAGTTTCCCGCGGACGCCAGCCACCTCGGCCCGGCCCGCACGGCCCTGCGTAACTGGTTGACCAGAGCGCGCGTGGGCCCCGAGCAGAGCATGAACGTGTTCATTGCCGCCGGCGAAGCTGTCGCCAACGCCATCGAGCACGGTCACCGCCACCGGCGTGCGGGCACCATTGCGCTGGACGCGACCGCGCTCGTCGACGAGGTGCAGTTGACCATCACCGACACCGGCTCCTGGCAACCGCCGCAGCCGGAGGCCAACCACATCGTGGTCGCGGCATCGCCCTGATGCGAGGACTCATGCACGACGTCACGATCAACCCCGACGTCGGCGGAACAACGGTGCAGCTATCGGTAAGGATCACCTGGTGGCCACCTCGCTCACCCTCGAGACCGTGCGCCGCGGCGACGGCAAACTCGCGCTGACCGCAACGGGTGAAATCGACCCGAGCAACATCGAGGCATTCGACCAGGCGCTCGCCACGGCCACGGCCGAGGCTGCGGGCAGCGCAACGGCGCTCATCGTCGACCTCAGCCAGGTGGAATATCGCGACAGCGCCGCCATCAATGCCCTCTTCGCGCGTGCCGACCAGATACACGTCATTGCCCACCCGCTGCTGATGCGCAGCTTCACCGCCAGCGTCTGACCGAATTGGCCACCGTCGAAGCCGCGCCGCCCGCAGCGCAAGATTGACGCGGTGCGATTTGCATTTAGGGTGTGAGATCCGTTGAGGTGCTTGAATTCTCGCCTTCAGCGTAACGGTCGTGTCGAGGCGCACCAGCCTGGTGTGACGTCGGCCGGGCCCCTGGTGGATGTGGCGGTGGGGGGAGTTGATTTACTAGTCGCATGCCGCGGCGCGGCGTGGGTGCGATCGCGGCTCGAGAGGACTGGTATGACAGCACTGCTAAACTAGGTCGCGTTGATGACCGGTGCGTCGTCGGGCCTGGGCGCCGAAACCGCCAAGCTGTTTTCCCGCCAGGGCGCAACGGTTTTCGGCATCGCCCGGGATACCGCACGCCTGGCCGAGGTGTTCGGCGACGTGCAGCATGGTTCCTACGCATCGGTGGACGTCGGCTCGGCGCAGGCCTGCAAAGACGCGGTCGAGCAGTGCGTCCGGCAGTTCGGCGGTCTCGACGTGCTGGTCAATATCGCCGGGAAGCACCAGATGCGCCGAACCGAGTTGATGACCGACGACGACTGGACACAAGATCTGGCCGTGAACCTGAACGGCCCGTTCTACCTGTGCCGCGCCGCCCTGTCGCAGCTGCTGCAGCGCGGCGGAAACATCGTCAACGTCGCCTCGATCGCCGGGGTCGAGGGCCAGGCCTACTCGGCCGGCTACTGCGCTGCCAGGCATGGGCTTGTCGGGCTGACCCGGGCGTTGGCGGTGGAGTACACCGCGGATCGGCTGCGCGTCAACGCGGTGTGTCCCGGCGGCATGCTCACCCCGCAGATCGAACAGTTCACCGCGCCAGAGGATCCCAACTACGACCTGATCCTGCGGTCGGCCTCACCGCGCGGCATGATGCAGCCGCTGGACGTCGCGAATGTGGTCGCGTTCCTGGCCAGCGACGCCGCATCGGCCATCCACGGCGCCGTATACCGGGTCGACAACGGAAAGGGTGCGGGCTAACAGCATCCCAACCACGCCCGCGGCCACTGCGGGAGGAAATAAGAGGAAATAAATTGTCGGCCTTTATACAGACGCTGGATAGGTCTGCCGGGTAGCGTGCCCGCATGTCTTTCACAGTGACCTGGGCAGACGGCACCGAAATCACGTACGGGGACGAACTTCATTTCGACACCGATGGCGCGGTGCTCAAGATCGGTCCTTCCACGGGCAAGTGGACGTGGTACTTCTCGTCCCACCAGTGGGCACGCATCGAGCATGACGATCCGAACACCTCGCTGCGGCCCGAGTTTCCCCCGGTGGTCGCCCACGCCCACCCGTCGACCTGAGAGCCGGACCGCCCCGCGCCATGGGCGCATACGCCGGGCTGGAGCGATCGGTGTGAACTGACCAGGCTGGTAGGGTCCGCCAGGACGCCAGGCTTTCCGCGGCATGCGACGCGCTGGCGGGGGGTAGTTTTCCTATCCACCCAGAACGGAGACGGCATGAGCTCAGGCGCGCAGACGAAAACGATCACGACGCATGTTCCGGCGCGGTTGGACCGCCTGCCGTGGTCGCGGTTTCACTGGCGCGTCGTGGTGGGGCTCGGCGGCGTGTGGATCCTCGACGGACTCGAGGTCACGATGGTCGGCAACGTCTCGGCCCGGCTCACCGAGAAGGGCAGCGGGATCGAGCTCAACCCCGCACAGATCGGGTACGCGGCGGCGATCTACATCACCGGGGCATGCCTGGGCGCGTTGTTCTTCGGTCACCTGACCGACCGGTTCGGACGCCGCAACCTGTTCATCCTGACCCTGGCGGTCTACCTCGTCTCCACCGTCGCGACCGCATTTGCCTTCGCGCCTTGGTATTTCTTCGTCACTCGTTTTTTCACCGGCGCCGGCATAGGTGGTGAATACGCGGCCGTCAATTCGGCGATCGACGAGTTGATTCCGGCGCGAGTGCGCGGCCGGGTGGATTTGATCATCAACGGCACCTACTGGCTAGGTTCGGCCGTCGGCGCCGCCGGGGCACTGGTCTTGCTGGACACCTCGAACTTCCCGGCGAACATCGGTTGGCGACTCGCCTTCGGCATCGGGGCCATTTTCGGCAACTTCGTCCTGGTGGTCCGGCGCAACGTTCCGGAAAGCCCGCGCTGGCTGTTCATTCACGGGCGTGACGAGGAAGCCGAGCAGGTCGTCGGCGAGATCGAGCAAGACGTGCAGCGAGAAACCGGACAACCGCTGCCCGAGCCGGAGGGCGAGCCGCTGAGAATTCGTCAGCGCCACGCGATTTCATTCGTGGAGATTGCCCGGGTGGCGTTTCGGCTGTACCCCAAACGCGCGGTCCTGGGGCTCGCGTTGTTCATCGGTCAGGCATTCCTGTACAACGGCGTGACGTTCAACCTGGGCACGCTGCTGAGCGGCTTTTACGGCGTCCCTTCCGGAAAAGTGCCAATCTTCTTCATCTTGTGGGCGCTGAGTAATTTCCTGGGCCCGCTCATTCTCGGGCGGCTGTTCGACACCATCGGCCGCAAACCGATGATCACCGCGACCTATCTCGGGTCGGCCGTGATCGCGGTCGTGCTCGGTGTGCTGTTCCTGGATCGGACCGGCGGTGTCTGGGCCTTCATCGTCGTGCTCGCGGTGGCGTTCTTCTTGGCCTCGGCCGGGGCGAGCGCGGCCTATTTGACGGTCAGCGAGATCTTCCCGATGGAGACCCGGGCGCTGGCGATAGCGTTCTTCTACGCGGTGGGTACCGCGATCGGCGGCATCACCGGTCCCGTGTTGTTCGGCGAGCTGATCAATTCGGGCGATAGCGGTCAGGTGCTGTGGTCGTTTTTGATCGGGGCGATCGTGATGGCCGTCGCGGGCCTGGTCGAGCTGTGGCTGGGCATCGCGGCGGAGCAACGCGCCCTCGAGGACCTGGCGCTGCCGCTGACGGTGGCCGCCGCGGTGAACGAATAGCAGCGGACCGGCCGCACCGGGGCTATCGTCGGCGGCGTGACGGTCCCGTGCGACGTCGAACCCTACTACAACCTGGACTCCTACCATCGGTCCGTCGACACGACCTCGGCTAAGGCCCAAATGTGGTTCGACCGCGGCATGGTGTGGGCCTATGCGTTCAACCATGAAGAGGCGGTGCGGTGCTTCGAGCGCGCGCTCGAAGCGGATCCGGGCCTGGCGATCGCGCGGTGGGGCATCGCGTACTCGGTCGGGCCGAACTACAACGAACTACAACAAGGCCTGGGACGCATTCGATCCCGTCGATCTGGCGGCGTCACTGGCCCGGGCTCGCGAGGAGCTCCACCTGGCCGTTGGCGGCCGTGCCACGGCCACCGAACGCGACCTGATCGACGCCCTGGCCGTCCGCTTTCCCGCCGTCGACATCGCCGACATGGCGGCGCTGGCCGACGGGAACGCGGCGTACGCGGACGCGATGTCGAGGTTGGCGTCGGCCTACCCGCACGACATGGACGTCGCGGCCTTGGCGGCGGATGCGCTGGTCAATGCGACGGCCTGGGCATTGTGGGACACCTGCACCGGCGAGCCGGCGCCGGAGCCGCGGGTGTTGGAGGCCAACCAGATTCTGCAGACCGCGCTGACGACCTCCGTTGGCCGTGCCCATCCGGGCATCCTGCACCTGTATCTGCACACGATGGAGCTGTCCGCCCACCCCGAGGAGGCACTGCCCGCGGCCGACCTGCTGCGCGGGCTGGCACCCGACGCCGGCCATTTCGAACACATGCCCACCCACATCGACGTGCTGTGGGGCGACTACCGCAACGCGGTGGTGTCGAACTTGGCGGCCGTGCGTGCGGATCGCAAGTTCCTCGAACGCCAAGGCGCACTGAACTTTTACTCGGCCTACCGCGCGCACGACCTCCACTTCGTCGTGTACGCGGCGATGTTCTCCGGGCAGTCGGCCGTCGCGCTGCGGTCCGCCGACGAGCTCGCCCAGCAGCTCACCCCGGAGGTGCTGTCGATCCAATCACCGCCGATGGCCGACTGGCTGGAGGCTTTCGTGCCGCTTCGGGTGCACGTGCTGATCCGCTTCGGCCGCTGGGACGAGCTCATCGCCGAGCCGCTGCCCGCCGACCAGGACTTGTACTGCACCACGGCGGCGACGGTGCATTACGGTCGCGGCATTGCCCATGCGGCGACCGGGCAGCTGCCGCAAGCAGAAGCCGCGCGGGAAGCGTTCGCCGCGGCCTACGCCCGCATTCCCGCGTCACGGTATCTGTTCAACAACACCAGCCGTGACATCCTAGCGGTTGCCGCCGCCATGCTCGACGGTGAAAGCGCTTACCGCCAAGGGCAATTCGACTCGGCATTCACGCACCTTCGCCGCGCGGTAGAACTCGACGACGCCCTCCCCTACGACGAACCGTAGGGCTGGATGCAGCCGACCCGCCACGCCTATGGCGCGTTGCTGCTCGAGCAGGGGCACGTGGAAGAAGCGGCGAAGGTGTACGCGGCCGATCTCGGTTTGGACCCGTCGGCGCGCCGGTGCTGCCAACACCCGGGCAACGTGTGGAGCCTGCACGGCTACCACGAGTGTTTGCGGCGGCTGGGCCGCACCGCGGAGGCAACGATCATCTCCCAGCAGCTGACCCTGGCGCGCGCCCACGCCGACGTTCCGATCACCGCGTCCTGTGCGTGCCGGCTCGACACCACCACCGGCTAGGTATTGTGTACTATATCTAGCATGGCCGAGAAACTTCCGGTTCGACTGGCGGAACACCCCACCGTGCGACGGGTGCGGTCACGCCGGACAAAGAAAGCCGAAGTGCTTGACGCGGATTGGCTGCGCGAGCTGTGCGTGGGCGCCGGCGTCGACGACGTGGCGTTCGCCAGCGTCGACAATCCCGATCGGGCCTCGGAGGTCGAGCACGTCCAGGCGGCGCTGCCGGGCACCAGGAGCTACATCTCACTGGTGGTCAAGATGAACCGCGACAACAGCCGCTCGACCGCGCGCAGCGTCGCCAAACAGGAGTTTCACCGCGGCGGCGAGCTGCTCAACGAGGCGGCCCACCGCATCGTACGCCGACTGCAGGACGCCGGCCACCGGGTGCTCAACCCGTCGGCGACCTTTCCGATGGAGATGGACAACTGCCCCGGCCAGATCTGGGTGGTGGCGCACAAACCCGTCGCCGTCGTGGCGGGCCTCGGCTTCATGGGCATCCACCGCAACGTGATTCACCCCAAATTCGGCAACTTCATCCTGCTGGGCACGATCCTGGTGGACACCCCGATCAGCAGCTACGGGGAGCCGCTGGACTACAGCCCGTGCCTGGAATGCAAGCTGTGCGTGGCGGCCTGCCTGGTCGGCGCGATCGGCAAGGACGGCAGCTTCGACTGGCTGGCGTGTTCGACGCACAACTACCGAGAGTTAATGGGCGGCTTCACCGATTGGGTGCAGACCGTCGCCGACAGTACCGACGCGGCCGATTTCCGTTCGCGGGTAACCGATTCGGAGAACGCTTCGATGTGGCAGAGCCTGTCGTTAAAGCCCAACTACAAGGCAGCCTATTGCCTGGCGGTGTGCCCGGCCGGCGAGGACGTGATCGAGCCCTACCTGGACAACCGCAAGAGCTTCATGGATCTGGTGCTAAAACCGTTGCAGGACAAGAAGGAAACCCTGTACGTGTTGCCGAACTCCACGGCCAAGGAGTGCGCGGAACGCCGCTTTCCGCACAAGCAGGTGAAGGTCGTCGACGGCGGACGGCGTTAGTCGCGATTTCTCGCGAAACTGCAACCAGCGACCGGTTTCCCGAGTAGCCGCGTCGGCAGTTACGGTCTCGCGGTCGGCCCGCGCTTCCGTAAGCGCGGGCGATCGGGGGAGTCCAGCCAACCGGGTGGCGGCCCTTTCGCGCTGGCGTAGTCCGTCGAGCTCGGCGCGCCGGGTTCGGGCGTCGACGACGGGCGGCAGGGCGTGACATGGGATCCATACCTTTGCTCTGGAAGTTGTGCACTCAACGGTCCGACCGGTGGCCCGGCAGAAATTCATCGGCAAGCGCAAGGATTGGTAAAAGCGCTGCTCACAGCTGAGAACTAGCTATGAATGTGGTTTTGCGACGCGCGTGCCCGGGTACCTATGTGCAAACTTTAGATGTCACGCGGGGGACCCTGGGTCCGGAAAGGCAACGCAAGCATGACTCAGGGATTGATCCCGAACGTCGACGACGCACACGTACGTTACGACTTGTCCGACGATTTTTGCCGTCTGTTCCTTGACCGGACCCAGACCTACAGCTGCGCGTACTTCGAGCGCGACGACATGACGCTGGAAGAGGCCCAAATCGCCAAGATCGATCTGGCGCTGGCGGCGCTGGATCTGCGGCCCGGCATGACACTGCTCGACATCGCCTGCGGCTGGGGCACCACGATGCGCCGCGCGATCGAGAAGTACGACGTCAACGTCGTCGGCCTGACGACGTCCTGCGATCAAGCCGCCCACGTGCAGAAGATGTTCGACGAGATGGACACCGAGCGCAGCAAGTGGGTGTTGCTGGGCGGCTGGGACGAGTTCACCGAGCCGGTCGACCGGATCGTGTCCATCGGGGCGTTCGAGCAGAGCCGGTTCGACCGCTACAACGACCTCTTCGAAATGGCCTACGCCGTCCTGCCCGACGACGGCGTCATGTTCTTGCACACCATCACCGGCCCGCCGTCGATCGATCCGGTGGAGCAGCACGCGACGGGTGCCGGTTTCACCCTGACGCTGCGCGAGCCGCTGCAACCGCACTACCTCAAGACCCTCGACCTGTGGGCCGCGGCGCTCGAGGCGCGCCGGGACGAGGCCATCCGGCTGCAGTCCGAAGAGGTCTACGAGCGGTACCTGCATTACCTGACCGGCCGGGCCAACGCCCTGCGCACCGGCCAAATCGATGTCAACCAGATCACTCTCGAGAAGTGATCGGCGCGGATTCGCGAGCAACGACACGGTCAACGAGACGATAACGATTCACTCACCACCCTGGCTTGGCGCCGGTGCCGATGGGAGGGTGGTGGCCGTGAGTGTTCGTGTCAATGAGCTGGTGCACGGTGCGCGCACGCAATGGATGGACAGACCACCACAACGGTGTGCACGTGGTCACTGGCTGTTGCCGGGACACATGATCGTGGCCACCATTCCGTGTTCCTGCGGCCGGCACGTCTGCTGGGAATGCGAGTGCGGTGCGGCCACCTATGGGCCCGAATTGGGCGAGTCGTGCAGCCTCGCCAACCGTCGGCGCGGATCTGCGGTCGTCGCGTCGGATGCGATCAAAACCCTGTCCTGAAACGGGTTTGGCTTCCCCTGGTCACCACCGCGGAGTTGTGGTTGGGCGCCCACGCCCGCTCGAAAACGGCGACGGGTATCTGCTCATCGCGGCCGGTGTCGATACCGCTGTCGTTGAGATGTACCACACCGGCCTTGGTGTCGACGCCGGTGACGACCACAAAGTGGTTGCCGACGCTCCGGTTGCCGGGGCGGTTCCAGATGGTCTCGGCGTTGACGAGGGCGATCACCTTGCGCTGGTCGGCCAGATTCTGTTGTAGGGCACCGAGATCGGTCTGGATGTTGTCGGCCCTGACCCAGTAGTGCCAGAGCAGCAGTGGCAGATCTCTGATGTCGGTGTTGCCGGGTGGCGTCCAGATCGGTTTGGAACCCGTTGCTCCCGGCATGTTTTCGGCGACGGCGGTGATCTGTCGTTCGGTGGGCTGGCGGCCGGTGAGCTCGCCGACGACGTCGGCGACCGCGATCTCGCCGCAGTCCGACGAGTGCTGGCGGCGCCAATAGGGGGCGGCGGCAGCCGGGTCGCCGTACATGCCCACCTCGTGGTCGGCGTCCGGCGCCGGCGGGCCCGGGGTGGCATGGGCCGCGGCTGCGCCGGCGAACGCCGATGTTGCGGCGGTGGCCCATAACAGGGCGGCCGCGGCGACCTTCGTCGTCAGGGTGCGGGCCATCGTCGTCCTTTTCTCGAGCCGCGGTGGCGGCGCGCAACGGTATTGTGAAAAGGGTTACTGGTCGCCCTCTCGGGAGCATTAAACGGTACGTCGGTCAGATTCGTGGACGAACACGCCGAAAAGTTGCGGCGCTGACACCGCGCTGCTGCGCTGGTGTCATCGAAGCCGCCGGGGTGTGTCGCCGGCCGGCATGGCGGACCGAGTGCTCTAATTGTCTTCAGGCGCACCGGAAATCATGCCGTGGTCGGCCGTTATGGCTGTTCGTGCTGCCGATCGCACCGAGTTCGCGGCGGCCGTCTCCTGTTTGAAACCGAGGAAGCGCACCGTTGACGCATGCGTAACAAGTTTGGCATCGAAGGTTTCTAGGGTGGGGCGGTCCACCTTCCGCACGCGAAGAACGTGGACCCCCTCAGCGATAGGAACTCCATTGAGCGGAAACGCGGTGCGCCTGCAGGCGATCAACAACGTAGAGGCATACGCCCCCCGGCCGTCAGTTTTGCGCCCGGTGAAACCCCCGGCGAGGTCTTCGGCTCCAACGTCTTCACCAAGGCCGAGATGCAGGCGCGGCTGCCCAAGTCGGTCTACAAGTCGGTGGTGGCCACAATCGAGAGGGGCGCAAAACTCGACCCGGCGGTAGCCGACACGGTCGCGGTGGCCGTGAAGGTTTGGGCGCTGGAAAAGGGCGCCACCCACTACGCGCACGTCTTCTACCCGATGACCGGACTGACCGCCGAGAAGCACGACAGCTTCCTCGAACCGATCTCCGACGGGCAGACACTCGCCGAGTTCGCGGGTAAGACGCTGATCCAGGGCGAGCCCGATGCCTCGAGCTTTCCCTCCGGCGGGTTGCGCAGCACCTTCGAGGCGCGCGGCTACACCGGCTGGGACGTGACCAGCCCGGCCTACGTCCTGGAGAACCCGAACGGCAACACGCTGTGCATCCCAACGGTTTTCGTTTCGATGACCGGCGAGGCACTGGACTACATGACGCCGCTGCTGCGCAGCCAGCAGGCCATGGGTATCCATGCCGAGCGGATCCTGACCCTGTTCGGGCACAAGGACCTGAACAAGGTGGTGTCCTTCTGCGGCCCGGAGCAGGAGTACTTCCTGGTCGACCGCCACTTCTTCTTGGCCCGCCCGGACCTGATCAACGCCGGTCGCACGGTGTTCGGCGCCAAGCCGCCGAAGGGCCAAGAGTTCGACGACCACTACTTCGGCGCGGTGCCCGAGCGCGTGCTGGGCTTCATGATGAACACCGAGCGAGAGCTGTTCAAGCTCGGTATCCCGGCCAAGACCCGGCACACGAGGTCGCGCCCGGACAATTCGAGGTGGCCCCGATGTTCGAGCGGGCCAACATCGCCTCCGACCATCAGCAGCTGCTGATGACGGTTTTCAAGACGATCGCCAAGAAGCACGGCATGGAGTGCTTGTTCCACGAGAAGCCGTTCGCCGGCGTCAACGGGTCGGGCAAGCACGTGAACTTCTCGGTCGGCAATTCCGAGCTGGGGTCGCTGCTGGTTCTGGGCGACACCCCGCACGAAAACGCCCAGTTCCTGGTGTTCTGCGCGGCGGCGATCCGCGCCGTGCACAAGTTCGCCGGGCTGTTGCGGGTCTCGGTCGCGTCGGCCACCAACGACCACCGGCTGGGTGCCAACGAGGCGCCGCCCGCGATCATCTCGATCTTCCTGGGCGAGCAGCTCGCCGACGTGTTCGAGCAGATCGCCAAGGGCGCGGCAACGTCGTCAAAGGGCAAGGGCACCATGATCATTGGTGTGGACACCCTGCCACCGCGGCCGACCGACGCCGGTGACCGCAACCGGACCAGCCCGTTCGCCTTCACCGGCAACCGATTCGAGTTCCGCGCACCCGGTTCCGGTCAGACGGTGGCGGTTCCGATGATCGTGCTCAACACGATCATGGCCGGCTCCTTCGACTACATCGCCACGATCCTCGAGCAGGCTGTCGCGGACGGGAAGACTTCGATCAGGCGGTGCAGAAGCTGCTCACCGAGATCATCACCGAGCACGGGGCGGTGGTGTTCAACGGGGACGGATACTCGGAGAACTGGCAGATCGAGGCGGCCGAGCGGGGCCTGCCGAACCTGAAGACCACCCTGGACGCCATCCCGGAGCTGATCAAACCGGACGCGGTCGAGTTGTTCGCGAAATACGGGGTGTTCAACGAACGCGAGCTGCGCAGCCGTTACGAGGTCCGCCTGGAGCAGTACGCGTTGACGATCGGGGTCGAGGCGAAGTTGGCGCTGGAGATCGGGACGACCGTCATCCTGCCCGCCGCAATTCGGTACCAGACCGAACTCGCGCAGAACGTCGAGACGATGAAGAAAGCCGGGATACAGCCCGACACGGCGGCGTTGGAAGCGGTCTCGGCCCCGCTGGCCGATCTGTCCGCGGCGCTGGCGACGTTGCAGGCGGCCCTGTCGGACCGCTCGGCGCAATCAGCCCTCGAGGAGGCGACGCACGCCCAGGAAGCGCTGTTGCCGGCGATGGAAGCGGTGCGCACCGCCACCGACACACTGGAAGGCGTTGTGGCCGACGACTTGTGGCCCCTGCCCACCTATCAGGAGATGCTTTACATCCTGTGAATCCGTCGTCGGGCGTGGGGGCCGTCCGCGCGAGCTTGATAATCCGCGGCTCCCACGCCCGGCGACTTCGGCTGCCCGCTGCACAGGCCGCACCTGACACGTTAAGTTCTGAAAGGAGAAAGTCACCCGGTCAGGGGAGAGTATGGGGCCATTTGACGACGGCCGGCGTCGTGCCGCCGAACTGGAGGCATACCAGGCGCTCTGGAACCTATGGCGCTCCTCGCGGCGAGCGAGCATCGAGAACTGGGAGTCGGCGTGCGAGATGCTGGAGAACTACTACACCGTCAGCAAAGCCCGCGAGAACGCCGAAACCTGCGCGATGCGGATCCACTACCTCGAGATCGCCGAACCGGTGCCGCGGCTGGCGGACTTTGTCCAGCCGCCGGGCTATGATCGGCCGTTCGATGCCGAGCGGCAGCTGGGGCATGCCCGCTACCAGTACCAGCTGGCCCGCCGCCGGCACCCGGTGCGCGAGCAACAACGTTTGAGAGAACTCGAGACCACCAAGGCGCTCTATGCGGCGGTGCAGGCCGCCGAAGCCCGTGCCAAGGCCGCCGAGCTGGCCCGCCGGCGCGAAAGGCAGCTCAGTTGCTAGCCCAAAGGTGTCGTGCTGGAAAGCGATATCTACAACATCGACGGAGTGGCCGCCCAGGTCGAGGCACAGAACGCGAAAATCGAGTTCGAAATTGCCGCGCTGACCGGTCTGCTGCGAGCGGGCTTGCGGCAGCTGCCCGACGCGTCGACGGCGGCGCCGGACCAGTTGGCCGCCCAGGTCGAATCCGTCCTGACGGCAATGCCGTTGCCGTGTGGCATCACCCCGAAGGCCACCGTCGAGTACGCGCCGGCGGCGCGCCAATTGGCGGTCGAATACCAACTGCCCACGGTGGCCGTCGTCCCGGCTGCCAAGGCGTACCGGTATATCAAGAGCCGCGAGACGGTGGTCGAGACGGCGCGACCGGCGGGGCAGGTAAAGCGTTGTACGCCACCACCATTGCCCAGCTGACTCTGCTATCGCTGGCGACCGTCTTCGCGCTCGACGACGAGGACCATGTCGAGGTGGTGACCTTCCACGGCGTCGTCGAAACACCGTATCCGAGCACCGGTCAACCGACCCGACCGTGTTTGATCAGGGTGCGGGTCGACGCGAAAACCTTCGCCGGGATCGACCTCGGCGGCGCCGATCCGTCCGTGTCCCTGAACCGTCTCTCGGCGCTGGTGTCGCCGAATCCGGCAGCGTATGTCCCGGTGCAGTCGGCCGGGTGATCAGCCGTAGGCGTCCCACCAGGTCCGTAGGCGTCCCACCAGGTGTGTAGGTCCTCGACGGTGGCGGGGTCGCCCGCGACGTCGCTGAGCATGAGCTTTTCGTCGTTGGTCCAGATCACGTCGGGGCGCCCATTGTAGGTGCCGCACGCGATCAAACCCGCCGTCTCGTTGGGGGTTTGGTCGTAGTGCCAGCTCACCGGCGAGGCGCCCTCCCCGGGGCAGTTCACCAGGCTGACGTTGGCGATGGCGTCGGTGAAGGACTTCTTGAGCCGGTCCGGGGTGGGAAACAGGCCGTAGGTGGCCTTGCTGGGGCCGCCGGGTTGAGTGTTCTGCCCGCACGATACCATCGCCACCGCGTTGGTCCAGATGCTGCCCGATTCGGGTGTGGCCGGCGTGCAGGTGCCGGCCAGGTAGCCCGGCGGTAGCAGGCTGATCAGCCGCGCCTGGTCCGGGTTGGGACCCGGGCTGGACGGCGCCGTGGTCTTCACGCCGCCCGCCCTGGGCGGTTGCTGCGGGGAGGCGGACGGTTTGAGCGACAGCCAGATGCCCACCGCTGCGATGGCGACGACGACAGCCGCGCCGGCCGCGACCAGGAGCGGCCAGCGACCGCGGTTGCCCGGTGTTGCCGGCCGATCCGATCCGGCGGGACTCCGCTGTTCGGCGGTTGGCGGCGCGCCGCTGTCCACGAGTGTCGGCGGCGGCGGTGGCGGGCTGTCCGGTTCGGTGGCGGGCCCGGCCGAGTCCAGCGGGTTGTATCGCGTGTGTGGTGCGGCAGCCGCCGCGTTCGGCGCGGCGTCCGGTGGCCTCACGGAGGTTTCGCTGCGGCGCAGGATGGTTGCGGCACGGTCGCGCTCCGGCCGGGACAGCGCATCGTGTGCGGCCTCCACCAGATCGCCGGCGGTGGCGTAGCGCTCGATCGGATTCTTGGCCATGCCGCCGGCGATCACGGCGTCGAAGCCTTGTCCACGCCCGAGCCGTGCGCGCTGGGGAGCGGGATCGGTTCCATCATGTGCGAAGTGACCAGCACGCCCGTGCTGTCTGCGGGATACGGCGGCGCCCCGGTCAGGCATTCGTACAGCACACACGCCAGCGCGTACACGTCGGCGCGGGGAGTCACCTCGTCACTCGAAAACCGTTCGGGTGCCATGTTTTTCCGGGTCCCCACCGCAGTGCCCAGCTGGGTGAGCTTCTCGTCGGTTTTCGCGCTGGCGATGCCGAAGTCGACGAGATAGGCGAAGTCGTTGCGGGTGATAAGAATGTTCTGCGGCTTGACGTCGCGGTGCGTCACCCCGGCGGTGTGCGCGGCATCCAGTGCGGCAGCGACCTGGAGGATGATGGCCACCGCGCGCGGCGGGGCCAACGGCCCCTCCTGCTCGAGCAGGGTGCCCAGGTCGATGCCCTCGATCAGGCGCATCTCCAGATAGAGTTGCCCGTCGATTTCGCCGTAGTCGTGGATGGGAACCACGTGGGGCTCCAGCAGCCGGTCGGTGATGCGGGCCTCGCGCTCCATCCGCTTGCGAAACACCGGGTCTTGGCTGTACGCGTGCGACATCAGCTTGAGCGCCACCGTCCACTGTTTGACCGTGTGTTCGGCTGCGTAGACCTCGCCCATGCCGCCGCGGCCCAGCAGCCGTTTGAGGTGGTAGGGGCCGAACATCGTCCCCAACCGCGAGCCCTGCGGCCCCGGTCATCGCTGACTCCTATTCACGGTCTGGCAACCACGACGGTCGAGCCCGACCACTGTCATCGCTCGAAAACTACAACATCGTGGGGACGCATGCGTGCTCGTGCTACCGGTCGCCGGCGCCGGTCGATGACTTTCAGCCAGCACCGGCGTGGGCGCTCCGCGAGACGTGTTCCGGCGCAGCATCTTCCGGTAAAGCCACGCTCAGCGGTGTGCGAGCGCGAGGATCTGGGGCAACGCCTCCCGGGCCGCGGCGCGGCCGGCCTCGCGGGCCTGGTCGATCTGATGGAACTCCAGCAGCCCGACGCCGCGGGTGCTGGGCCGGATCACGACGTCGGCTTGGGCCAGTGTCGCGGCGGCGGCCAGCCCGCTGCCCATCATCATCGTGCGTATCAGGGTTTCGCCGATCCCGGGAACTTTTGGGGGACCGTTGAATTCGGTGGTGGACACCGTCGCGTCGCCGCCGAATCCGACCGCGACCGCGATCAGCGGGCCCTCGGTACTCGACAGCGTCGAGACGGGAAGGTTGTCGAGCACCCCGCCGTCGACGTGCAGTGTGCCGCCATAGACGTAGGGCGGGAAGATACCCGGTAGCCGCAGCGAACACCCGACGGCGTCGGCAATCGGGTCCCGGCGATGCACGACGGTGCGCCGCCCCAGCAGATCGACGCTGACACAGCGGAACTCTTTGGGCAGTTCCTCGATCAACCGCTCGCCGTAGGCGCGACGCAACAGCGCGGGAATGCGCCGCCCACGGGTCAGCCCCTTCACCGGTACGGTGTAGTCCCGGATCGGGTTGGTGCGAATGAAGTATTCGTACACGTAAGCGTCGACGCCCGCCGCGTCCAGCCCGCTGGCCGCCAGCGCCGCGACGATCGCACCCATGCTGGTGCCGGCGAACCGGTCGACGACGACCCCGGCGGCTTCCAGCTCTTCGAGCACCCCGACAAGGCGCGCGGCCAGCGGCCGCAAATCGTCGGCCGAACCATCGGAGTGCAGCGTCAAAACCGAGCGCGGCGTGATCAGCTGTTCCCAGGCGCGTCGGTGCTCTCGGTCGGCGGGTGGCCCGGCCAGCACCAGGTCGGCGCCGGTGGCGCGCTCGGGCAGTGGATCGACGGGCGGCGCCGGTGTACCCGACACGAGCACGATCCGGTCCGCCACGCGCAGGCAGAAGTCCCGCCATTCGGCGTCGTCGACCGCCGCCTGCAACACCACCTTGTCCGCGGCCCGCTCGGCGCGCTCCAGCCCACCGCGGTCGACGCGGCCGGGCCGCACCGCGCGGACGTAACCCGACAGCAGGTGCACCAATTCGTGGGCCACCATCGTCACCGGCGCGTCGGTGTCGACGCCGACCACCGCGATGACCACGTCGCAGGAGGTCAGACTCGACGTCGCCGGCGGCGGTGACTGATGCAGGCGGGTGGCCAGCTCACGCACCAACGCACCGAGCACCCGGACATCGGCGATGCTGTCGAACTGGGACTTGGTCAGCCGGATCAGGGTGGAGTCGCGCACCGCGCGGATGGCCGCGGACCGGGGTGCGCCGGTGAGCAGTCCCAGCTCGCCGATCACCTCGCCGCGGCCCAGGTCGCGGATCGCGACGCCCTGTTGCACCGCCTGCAGGCGGCCGTGACACACCACGTACAGGGAGTCGGCGGCGTCGCCCTCGTGAAAGAGATACGAGCCGGCCGTGAGGTCTACCTCCTCGGCGCTGGCTGGCAGGTCGGCCAGAGCGTCGGCGTCCAGGCCGGGGAACAGCGGCAGGCTCTCCAGCAGATCTTCATCGCGGTGGTCGACCGCCAGCACCTGCTCGTGCCGCGCGACCGCCGTTGCGTGCGAACGCGGTTCGACTTTCGGTGGCGGCTTGGCAACAACGGGGGCAGTGGCGACCTGACCGGTGCGGCCCAGGAACAGCGCTCCGACGGCCACGGCCACAAAGCAGACCGCGGCCATCGCCCAGCCGCGGCGCAGCGCCTCGGCGGCCCCACCGCGCGCCGGTGTGCCGATCAGGACGACCAGCAGCACGATTCCGATGACGGCGCCGAGTTGGCGGCAGCTGCTGACCACCGCCGACGCGGTCGCGTAGCTGCCGCCCTTGGGCACCCGGGCCAGGGCGGCACTGCCCAGCAGCGGCAGGGTGGCGCCCACCCCGAGTCCCTGCAGCAGCTGCCCGGGCAGCCACTCGCGCACGAAGTTGGGATGCGTCCCGACGCGCTGCATGTACCAGAGGAGGCTGCCCAGATCAGGGCGCCGACGAAGACGATCGTGCGATGGCCGCGCCGGTCGGCGATCTTGCCCAGCACCGCCGCCACGACGGCGGCGACCAGTGCCGCGGGGGCGACCGCGAGGCCGGTCTCGAGCAGGTTGTATCCCCACGTAGTTCAGGAACAGCACGTGCGTGAGCAGGTAGCCGTAGAAGCCGGCACCCGCGGTGATCGTCAGGACGTTTCCCGCGACGAAGGACTGCACCCGCAGTAGGCGGGCTCGATCAGCGGTGCCGGATGGAATCGGGAGCTCAGCACGAAGCCGGCCAGGGCGACGGCCGCGGTCACGAACGACCCGATCGTGCCGGCACTGGACCAGCCCCAGTCCGGCCCCTTGATCAAACCGAGGGTCAACAGGCCGAGCGCGGCGGCGAGCAGCAGCGCCCCACGCAGGTCGGGCACGCGCCGCTGTCCGGGCGAGCGGCTCTCGACCAACTCGCGGCGAGCCACCACCACCGCGACGACGCCGAGCGGCACGTTCACCAAAAACGCCCAGCGCCAATCGGACACCTGCACGATCGCCCCGCCGATCGGCGGGCCCAGACCCGACGCAATCGCGGCCGCGGCGCCCCACAATCCCACCCCGTGCGCACGGTGCGCGACCTCGAAGCCTTCGACGACCAGAGCCAGGGAGGCCGGCACCAGCAGCGCCGCGCCGATGCCCTGCAGGACCCGGAACGCGACCAGTTGCTCGACGGTGGTGGCCAGCGCACAGAGCCACGACGCCGCCGTGAAAAGCACCACGCCCCAGATGAACATCCGTTTGCGACCGAGCAGATCGGCGAGCTTGCCCGCCGCGACCAGGAACGCCGCGAACACGATGTTGTACGCGTTGAGGACCCAGGACAGGCTGCCGATGGGATAGGTGGGGAAGGACTGCTGAATATTCGGGAATGCGACGTTGACGATCGTCGAGTCGAGGAAGGCGAGAAAGGCGCCGAACGCCGCCACCAGGAGCACGGCCATCGACGAGGGCTGGCGGCGCACGGTGAGCGGGCCCAGCGATTGACGCGTGGTCTTCGTATTACCGTTCGTGGCAGCCTTTTCCGTTGCCCTCTTGTCGGTGGCGCCGGATAGGCCCTGCGCACGGGATGTTCCGAGATCCATGATTGACCCCTGGGGTAAAGCCGGCGGGCGGCTCAGTCGACTTGTCGGATGGGCATTTCCGCGGTGGACTCGGCACTGCCACCCGAATCAGACCCGGTTCTCCCCGGTAACGTCGTCGAGTCGCCGGTCGGGTCGCGGCCGAGGACCGGAAATACGGTCTCTTTCCCGCTGCGCCCCTTGAGCTCGACTTCCTCGCCCTCACCCCACGCGAATTGTGACTCGACGGTGCGGCGTACCCCGCTGGTCACCATCACCGACGCGCGCCCTTGGCACCCGGCCAGGCCGGCCAGTCGGAACGCCACGTTGGTGGAGTCGCCGATCACCGCCTCGACCGATCTGGTCATCGCCGCCAGCGCGACCCGGCCGACGACCACGCCCCAGCCCATCCGGATGGGCGCGCCGTCCGGGCTGCGCAACGGCAGTCGTGGTCCGAGCTCGCCGACCAGCCGGTTGGCGGCGAGCGAGAAATCGATCGCCCGTTCGGCGGCATCCGGGAACCTGTTGGCCTCCCAGATCGCGAATATCGCATCGCCGGCGTAATGGTGCAGCGTGCCGTGATGGGCGTGCAACACGTCGCCCACCTCATGCCACAACGTGTGCAGGCTTTGCGCGATGACCTCTTCTTCGGTCACCTCGGAGATCGTCGAGTAATTGATGATGTCGCCGACCACCATCACCATGGCGGCCTGGCTGATTCGGGTCAGCCCCGGCGCCATCGCGGCGTTGACGGCGGTGAAGCGCTCCGAGCGGAAGGTGAATGCCGCATCGGCGATCCGGATCTCGTCACCGGGCTGGATCCGACGCGGAACCGCTCGCTCCAACCGCATGCCGTTGAGCAGGGTCCCGTTGGTGCTGGTGTGGATCACGAAAGCCTGATCCGCGACGGCATCCAACCGGATTTCGAGATGGGTCCGGGAGATTTCGGGATCGCGGATCACCAGTCTGCGTGACTCGCTGATCCGCGCGCATTCACGGCCGATGAACAACTGATCAACGATCGGCACCCGGTACTCGACGCCGCTGTCCTGCAAGACGAGATACGCCAGCGGCCTGCCAGGCTGCTGCCCTGGCAGCTCCATGAAGGAAGTCATGCTTGCCTCGCTGCTCGCCGTGTCAGACCGCCCAACTGAAAGTCGGTTAATGCCAATGCTCCTCCGCAGTGACGACGTCGCCGCGGTCTCATGGCACGCTGTCATGGGCCGGAGTATGGCGCCAGTCCGCCAATCGTCACCCATACGCTGCCTTTCCCGGTGAATAAGCTCGCCGCGATCCCGCTGACTCGCTGGTCCTTCGAGCTCAACGGCTGTCCTTCGTGCCGGCGATTGGTGACGCTGCGGACATTACCGGAAACCGCCCCGGCGGGTTCGGAAATCTTGAAATGGCCTACATGTGCGAAATCGGGGGTAAATGGCTGGTTAATCAACGATGCTTTCGTCCTCGCGCCATTCGTGATTTGCTCGGGGATCGCTTCGTGGCTGGGTTGGATTCTGTCCCAAGAGAATTCGGCTGCACAACGGGCACTGTAATATTGGCTGCCGAAAGCTTCGTTGAGTCCGTGGCGTTGACAGCGGCAAACGGGGGATTGGTTTCGCGTCTGAGAGCCGGCGGAATTTTCGAAAGGCACTTGGCCGGAAGATAAGCTCCTAACCGGCACCTCAACCCTTTTGGAGTGCCGGGGAGGAAGATCATGCGTTCACCCAACCCGTTTGCCGTCCCGCGCGCCATCCATCCGTCCGATCTCGTCGTTCCATGAGTACTCGGCGGGAGTGGCGAGTCGCCGATGCGCGAAAGGCGCTGCGGAATGTCCCGATCCTGGCCGACATCGACGCCAAGCAACTCAACGACTTGGCCAGCGCGGTGGATCGCCTGCATATCCCGGCCCATGAATGGCTGTTTCGACTGGGCGAGCCGTCGGACGCCATTTACGTAATCGACTCGGGACGATTCGCCGCCGTCGGCGCCGATGGACAGGTGATCCGCGAGATGGCGGCCGGCGACTCCGTCGGCGACCTCGGGGTGATTTCCGGCACCGAACGCTCGGCCGGTGTTCAAGCGCTGCGTGACGGCGTGGTCTGGCGGATTGCCGGCGAGATCTTCAGCGAGGTGCTCGCCAGCACCCCGCAGCTGCAGTTGGCGATGGTCAAGGCGATGGCGAGGATGCTGCGCGACTCGCGGTCGGCGAACATCTCTTCGGCGCCGCGGGTCATCGGTGTCGTCTCGACCGGCTACGCGCTCGCGGCACCGGTCGTCGACGCGATCGCGACCCGGCTGGGCGCGTTCGGTTCGATCGCCGTGGTCGCGCCGCCCGCCGAAAGAACCGCCGCGGTCACGGCGCACGCCGAACTCGTCGAGGCGTTCGCGGAAACCCTCGACCGGGCCGAGCGCAGCCACGATTGGGTGCTGGTGGTGGCCGACCGGGGATCGGGCGAGCTGTGGCGGCGATACGTTGTCGCGCAAAGCGATCGACTCGTGGTTCTGGTGGACCAAGCCCAGCCGCCGGCCGAGCTCGATCGGCTGGACACCGAAGGCCACGTGCACCTGATCACGCTGACCGAAGCCGATACCAGTTGGTGGGATCTGCTGGAGCCGGTCTCGCATCATCCCGGCGACACCGACGGAATCGCCGCCGTGGCCCGCAGAATCGCCGGCCGGTCCTTCGGGCTGGTGCTCGCGGGTGGCGGCGCGCGGGGGCTGGCACATTTCGGCGTTTACGAGGAGCTCACGCGGGCCGGCATCGTCATCGACCGCTTTGGCGGCACGAGTGCCGGCGCCATCGCCGCGGCGGCCTTCGCGCAGGGGATGACGGCCGACGAGGCGACGGACGCGGCGTACCGATTCGTCGGAAGCACCAGTCCACTCGGCGATTACACGGTCCCCGCGATCGCGCTGACCCGGGGAACGCGCATCGAGCGCTTGCTCGACGAGGTCTTCGGCAGCACGGTGATCGAGCATCTGCCGAAGGGTTTCTTCTCGGTCTCCGCGGACATGATCACCGGCGAGCAGATCGTGCATCGTCGGGGATCGCTGGCGCTCGCGGTCCGCGCGTCGATCTCGATCCCGGGCCTCATTCCGCCGGTGCAGCATGACCAGCGCCTGCTCATCGACGGCGGATTGTTGAACAACCTGCCGGCCGACGTGATGTGCGCCGACGGCGACGGCGAAGTCATCTGCGTCGATCTGCGACGAAAGTTCCTGCCGTCCAAGAATTTTGGATTGCTGCCTGCCATCGTTCAGCCGCCGGGGTTCGTCCGGCGGCTACTCACCGGAACCGATGTCGCGCTGCCGCCGCTGCAAGAGACCCTGCTGCGCACCGTCGACCTTGCGGCCTCCACCGGCAACCTGCACGAGCTGCCCCGGATCGCGGCCATCGTCGAGCCGGATATCTCGACGATCGGTCCGCTGGATTTCAAGAAGATCGATGCCGCGGTGGAAGCCGGACGGATCGCGACGCGGACTGTGCTGGAAGCGCATCCGCACCTGGTCGGGACGACTGCCGATCCTCAAGTCGCGAACATGATCTGACGGTCTGACGCGCGGACTATCCGAGCAGCTTGGTCAACCAGGTCGCGTCTTGGTAGTTGATGGACTTGTTGCCGTCCCAGACGAACGGTGTGCCAGAGGCATTCAACCCGGCCAGCGTCGTGTCGCCGGCATCGGCCTTGGCCTTGGCCGTCGCCAGGTCGTCACCCGCTTTGATGCAGTTGATCGCGTCGGCGTCGACGCCGACCGTCTTGGCCAGTTGCGCGAGCTCGCCGTCGGTTCGATCCTCGGGGGCGCCTTCGGCCGGCTGGAAGTTGTTGGCGAATATCCCCGAATAGAAGCTCATGTAGAGCTTCGGGTCGTTCTGGGCCGCGACACAGTACGTCGCCGCCACCGCGCGGGTCGAGTAGTTCTTGCTGTGCGATTTGTCGTCGAGGAAATTCAGCAGGTGGTAGCGCACGGCGAGTTTCTTGTTGTTGACCGCGGTTTCGATGTCGCCGGCATTCGACCGGATGAAGCTGCCGCAGGGTGGGCACATGGGTTCGTTGAAGATGTCGATGGTGGTCGGTGCCGCGGAGCTGCCCACCAAGACACCGTCGTCGAGGACGCGCAGCTCGACCGCGTCGGGCGCCGCGGACGGTTTCGGCGAGGACGAGCGCCAGGGCTGGGCGACCAGCAGCACCGCACTCACCAGCGCCACCACGACGAAAGCCGCGAGGCCGACCCACAGCCACGCGTTGCGTCCGCGCCGCGGTGCCGGCTGTGCCCAACCCGTCCCGACGCCGGACCCCTCGCCCCAGCCGGTGACGCCGGGCCAGCCCGCGCTCGGCGGAGCGGGCATCCCGGTTCCCGACGGAGGCCAGCCCGTGGGCTGGTTCGCCGTCGCAGGGGGAGTGGCCGCGAAACCGATGGGCGCCTGGCCCGCGAACACGGCCGGCAGTTCGGCAGCCTGGCTGCGTTGCAAGATGTCGGTCGCCCGGTCCCTGATCGGGCGTGGCCAGGGCGGCGTACGCGGCCGCCGACAGATCGCCGCAGGTGGCGTACCGGTCCAGCGGGTCCTTGGCCATGCCGCGCGCGATCACCTGGTCGAAGGCCGCCGGAATACCGGGCCGGGTGACGCTGGGCCGTGGGATCGGCTGGTGCAGGTGCGCGCTCATCACGCTGACCTGATCGCCCTTGTACGGCGGAGATCCGGTCAGGCACTCGTACAGGACGCAGGCCAGGGCATAGATGTCGGCGCGGTAAGTGACCTCGGTGTCGCTGAACCGTTCCGGAGCCATGTACTTGAAGGTGCCGACCGTGGTGCCGAACTGCGTGAGCTTCTCGTCGGAGGTGGCGCTGGCGATCCCGAAGTCGACCAGGTACGCGAAGTCGTCCTTACTGACCAGGATGTTCTCCGGTTTGACGTCGCGATGTGTGATACCGGCCGCGTGCGCGGCGTCGAGCGCAGCGCCAATCTGGCGCACGATTGCCACCGCGCGCGGCGGCGTCAGCGGTCCGTACCGGCTCAGGATCATGGCCGCGTCCAGGCCGTCGATCAAACGCATGTCCACGAAGAGCTGGCCGTCGATCTCGCCGTAGTCGTGAATCGGGACGACGTGGGGTTCCTGCAGCCGGCCCGCGGTGCGGGCCTCGCGTTGCATGCGGGTGCGGAACACCGGATCGCTGGACAGCGTCTGCGACATCAGCTTCAGGGCGACGACGCGCTCCCGGATCGTGTCCTCGGCCTCGTAGGCGTCGCCCATCCCGCCGCGACCCACCAGCCGTCGCAGCAGATAGGGCCCGAATTGCGAGCCCTCCCGCGAACCCGCGGTGTCACCCATCGCCTACTCCTCTGTGCTAGGCATAAGGCTAATAGTTTGGGGCAACCGGGGGCCCGGTGAACAGAAAGAATGCCAGCTAATTCCGCAATGCGCCCGACCGGGACGGAAAACGCGCGCGGCCGGCCGTCGGTCAGTGACATTCCTCGTCGCCGGCGTGGCGTTCGCCAAGGCCTTCTCGCGACAGCGCCCGGAGGAATCCATAGGCGTGCATCCCGGCGGTACCGGGATTGTTAACGATCCATTCGTTGATGTTTCCCAGCGCGGTGGCCAACTGGTCGCGTTTGATCCGCACCAAGTAGGTCTTTCGCTCGTCGTCGGGATCGTCGCTGGAGTTGGCCACCGCGACAGGGTTTTTGAACGCGTACGCGATGCCGTGCACCGCATCGTGGTTAAGGGCCCAGCGAAGTTCGTTGGGCCGCAGTCCGTTCACCGCGATGTTGCGGTAGCCGCCGTCGTCGTCGTCTGAATTGCTCACTTGGCCGATGGTCCTCTTCCGGAAGTGCGAGAAGATAGCCGGAGGTGGCCGCAACGTGATGTCGCACAGGCAATTCGACGACCGTTTGAACGTGTGTCACCGCACCGAAACCTGACGCCTACTCGGGATTTGCGTCGCCACATCAACCCACCGTGACACAGCACCGCGGACGGCGCCATCGCAGCAGATCCGCGCCGGAACCGCCAGGCAACCGTGATCAGCGGCGATACTTCAAGAACAGATAGTCGTCGCAGACCAGCGCGTGGTCGAGTCGCAACGCGGCCGGCAGCGCCAATCGCGATGGCTGTCGGCGATGACCCACCGGCTGGCAGGCGGCGAGCTTGGGGGCCAGCGTTACGCAGACCTCCACGACGACATCGGCGTCCACGAGTTCGTCGAACAGTGTCGGTCCACCCTCGCAGAGCACCCGGGACAGCCCGTGCGCGTGCAGCAGCGCAATCGCCTGGGTGACGTCGACGGTGTCCTCGCCGGCCACCAGCACCCCGCAGCGTTGATCGCCGCTGCGATCGTGAAGCGCCGCGGACTGCGCGCAGGTCACCAACAGCGGCGGCTGGCTCGGGTCGCTGACCAGCCGGGTCGGCAGTCGGCCGGTTTGGCTGACCACCGCGATCGGGGGCGGTTTGCTCTTCCCGGCGCGCTGCCGCTCGGCTTGCTGCGTCTCGCTAAGCTGCACCGGGCCGTAATTCTCCGCGCGTGCGGTGGCGGCGCCGACCAGTACGACGTCGGCGAATGTACGCAGGGTTTTCAGCAATTCCTGGTCGGTCCGACTCGACAGCGGCCCGGCGCGACCGCCGAATACGGCCGCACCGTCGGCGCTGTAGATCATGTTGGCGCGCACCCCGTCCGGGGGCTCGGCGTAGAACGACGCGAGCTCGGCGATGTCGCGGACCGTGCCGACGCGAGGGGAATCCCGCACCGGGTCCGACTGCTTGCGGTGTTGCTCGGACGCCGTCATGCCTCGTGGCCCGGGTCCAGCGAGCGGACATCGTCAAAGGACACCCATTGCTCCTCTTCGCTCGGCGGGTCGCCACTTAACGGTTCGAGCAGGTGCCCGACATGATCACCCAGGGAAACGCGATCGAGGATCCGGCCGACGAACCAGGCGGCCGCATCGTCGAGGATGGGTAACTGCGCCGGGCCGCGATGCCACCGGCAACGGTCGAATTTGTTGGTCTCGTCGCCGGTCTGGCTGCCGAACAGTTCGACGAGGTCGATGTGCTCGATATCGAACACATGTATTGCCAGATGCGTTGCGTCGGCGGCGATGCGGAAGGTGTGGTTTTGCGGGGACAGGCCCACCAAGAAACGCGGGGGACGGATGCTGGCCTGGCAGGCGAAGCCGACCAAGCAGCCCGCGGTGATGCCGTTGGATTGCGTGGTGACGACGAACATCGGGTAGTTGAGCAGCGCCACCAACTTTTCGAACGCACTGACTCCCGGCTCGCTCACCCGCTTTCTATTCCCATTCGGTGCGATTTGGAATCACATCTCCCATTCGGTGCGATTTGGAATCACATCGCGCCCAACGGCGGCCGACTGCGCGGTTCCGGCTGCTCAGCAGGGCCGAGACTCCCGGTTCTTGCGGCATTGCCGGTGAATCACCAGACTTTCACGCGCACAGACTTTCACGCGCACAGGCGATTAGCGCAGCGGGTCGTTTGCCCGCACCCCGCGATACATGCCCCAGCGGACCAGCCCCGGCATCACGATTCGTCGCACCGATCAGGCGGGCAGCCGGAATGCCTGGCCGGTGGGCAGGAAGACCTCCAGCCCATCGGCCTGGATCCCCACCAGTGAGCCCCAGCGTCGTCCCGGTGTGCGATAGGTGCGCAGCCGCCGGCCGTTGAATTCGGCACGGATGTTGTGCGCCACCAAGGAATCCCCGCGATTGCGCGCCGAACTGCGCAGCGGATCGCTGGCCGCGACGTCCCCGACGGCGAAAACCCCGCGATGGCCGGCACTTCCAGCTCGGGCGACACGCGGACGAAGCCGTGTTCGTCGAGCAGTTCGGGCGGTAACCAGCCGGTGTTGGGTCGGACCTGGCCGATCGCCCAGAGCACGGCGTCCGCGGTGGCCGGTGGTTGCCCGGTGCTCCAGCTGACGGGCTCACTGGTGATCTCCCGCCCGGCGCAGCCGTTGGCGAGCACCGCGCGGTGCCCGGGGTGCACGCCCACACCCAGCTCGACGAGCCGCGCCTGGATCCGCTTCCAGGCCCGGGGGTGGTAGCCGCGCAACGCGGCTTCGCCGGGGAAGTACAGGTCAATCCGTTTGTCCGGCCAGGTGGTTGCCATGTTCACCGCGCTGCTGACCGCCGCCGCGCCGCCACCGACGACGATCACCGAGTTGGCGCCGGCCAGTCGGTTGTGCGCGGCGTGCAGGTCGGCGCCGATCTCGGCGGCCGACTGCATGGTCGGTTGACGCCAGAACCCGTTCGTCACCCCGGTGCAGATCACCAGCGCGTCGAATTCCTCGGCGATCGTCGTGCCATCGCCGCGGTGGCCGAACACGGTGCGAGACGCCAGGTCCACGCCGGTCAAGGTGGCCTGGACCGTGCGCACGCGATCCAAACCGCGGAACCGGTCGAACGGAATCCAGTAGTCGCGCGCCCAATCGCCGGGGCGTGCGATCCGCACCCCGAGTTCCTGACCACTGACCAGCGCGGGCTTGGCCGAGATGCCGACGACGTCGGCGTGCCTGGCCAGCCGGATGGCGGTCAGCAACCCGACGTCTCCCAGCCCCGCAACCACGACGCGTTTGCGCGGCGCCACTACACCGAGCTCGTTTTCTGCTGCAAGGGTTTTCCGTGACCTGAGACGGACGCGGCCGGCGTTGGAATCCATGCGGGCCTCCTCGCCTGAACCGCCCGGCGGCCAGGGGATCGCCGCCCGGAATCGGCAAACTGTAACACGTTCTATTGGGCCCTTCGTGCGGAGCGGGCCGTGCGGGCGGTTGGGCGGTTGGGCGGTTGGGCGGTTGGGCGGTTGGGCGGAACCCCGGCGCCGCACGCGAATTGGCGGTCCACCGAGCCGATCGGCACCGCGTTCGACTCCCGGATCGCGGCGCCGGGCCGGCGTCGCGACCTTAACGTCTGCCACACCGGCGCCTGCCGGCATGGCCACTAGCATTAGCCAGCGGCCCGCCCGCCAGCCGGAGCGCGCAATGGTCACCGAACGCGTATCACCGCGGCAGAAAGGAACGGCTCACGATGACGACCCAAGCCGACGGCCATCGGCACAGCCCGCAACCGATCCCGCGCCGGCTGCTGCACCGGCGGTTGATCGGGACAACGCCTGAGTGACCCGAGAGCGGCTGGGGACTGAGATGGTACAGCTGCAGCAGACGACGCACCCCCGGCTGCGGGCCGTCGTGCGAATGATGGTGCGGGACTCGGCACCTCGGCCGGCGGCGGCCAGACGCGCGGCCAACGATTTGCGGCGAAGCCTGTGGCCGGCGGTCGCCGCGGAAATCCGCTGGGCATTCACTCCGCCGCGCACCTGGTTGATGGGTGTGGTGGCCAACCTGATCTTTGCCGTGGGGTGGTTGGTGGTGCAGCCGCTGACGCTAGGCCGCCACCAGGACTGGGTGGTGCTGGTCGGCACCTACTTCTCGTCGTGGATCCTCGCCGACGTCACCACCACGAACCTGCTCGGCGCGGATCACTATCGCGTGCTTGCGGCCGTCTCCGACTGCGTGCCGTTCTGGCGAGTGCTGGTGATCAAGAACTTGGCATTGCTCGTCATCGTCGGGTTGCCGACGTTGGTGACGGCGGTGGTGTTGACGTTGTGGCTGGAAACCCCGGCGCGCCTGGCCATCACGATCCCGACGGTCGCGGTGCCGATCGTGTCCTGGCTCGGGGTGGGCAACTTCTTCTCGGTGTTACACCCGGTCGGAGTCGCGCCGCTGACGCGGCGGTGGCGGCAACGTGGCGACCGCCGCCGCACCCGCGGCTGGATCATTGCGCTGACGCTGCCCTACGCGCTGTACTACTTCGCCGACCCGATGAACGGCGTAGAGCATCAGCTGCTGTGGACGCGGGTACCCGCGCTGATTTGGCCCGTGTTCGGCCGGGACACGAAAAGCTTTGTGCACCTGGGCATCGCGTTGACGGTGTGGGCCGCGGGGACACTCGCAGCGGTGTTCTGGGTGCGCAGACACGGATTGCGGATCCGGTGAGTGCGGCCTCAGCCGAGCAAGGCCAGCTGCCGCAAGTCGTCGGCGTACTTGTCGATCAACTCCGCCGAGATGTGCGGGATGTCCTTGTCCGGGCCGATCTCGTCCGCGCGTACCGCGGCACGGAACACCTCGGTGGGTGCACACGCGCCCCGGGTCGCCTTCTCCGGCCGGTGGAACGCGTGCAGCAGCGGCAGCACCGATTGTTGACGTTGCCGCTCGGGTAGACCCGTGAGTGCGGTCTGGAACCGGGCCAGCCACTCGTCGTAGTCGGGGATGCGCTGGATCTTGTTGCCGGCCCGAATCAGCCAGTCCACGAACACATCCAGCGAGACTCCGTCGTCGTACGGGTTCATCACGTCGAACGAGGTGTACCCCTTGCGGATTCGGGAGCCGATCGTGGTGATCGCCTCGGCGATGAAGTCGACCGGCAGGCCGTCGTAATGCGCACGGGCCCGGCTACCGACGCCGTCGTGTTCGTAAAACGAGTGTGGCGCGATGCCCGTCACCAGCAGGCTGAAGATCAACCGGGTGAACATGTCGGGCACGTTGAGCTGGCCGCGGTAGCGGGTGTGGGCGAGGATCATGTCGGATCGGAACACCGCGACTGGCAGGCCGCACAGATCGTTGGCTTCGCGCAGCAGCACCTCGCCGGCCCACTTGCTGTTCGCGTAGCCGTTCGCGTAGTCGCCGTTGAGCGGCCGGTCGGGGCTCACCCGCCGGATGTCGCCGTCTTCCTGGAACTGGCCGGGCGGCACCGTGCTCGCCACCGCGATCGTGGACAAGTAGGTCACCGGCTTGATCTGAGAGGTGATCGCCAGCCGGATGATCTCGGCGGTTCCCACGACATTGGGACCGAACAGCTGATCGTAGGGCAGCACATGGTTGACCAGTGCGGCCGGATGCACGATCAGGTCGACGGTCTCGGCCAGCCGGTGCCAGGTCGCGGGGCTCAGGCCCAGATTTTCCTCGCCGATATCGCCCGCCAGCACCTCGAGATGTGTGGCGGCAAGCTCGCGGAACCGGCTCAACAGCTCGGGATCGCCACTGTCGAACGCCTTCTCGAGGCGTGCCCGGGCCTCGTCAACGTCGCGGCCGCGCACGATCGTGACCAGTTTGCCGCCCCGCTCGGCGAGTCGGTCCAGCCATTCCAGCGTGAGGAAACGTCCCAGCCAGCCGTTCGCACCCGTCAGCAGCACGGTATGCGCCGCGCCGCCGGCGTGCGGCAAAGACGGTGCGGTGCACAATGTTTGGGCGTCGATGAACTTGTCCAGCGTCAGGTCGGCGGCGGCGATACAGGTTGCGCCGTGCCCGTGAACGGTGCTGAAACCGGGCCGGCGGATACCGGCACCGCGCTGGACATCGATGTACTCGGCGATCTTAGCGATGTTGTTGGCCGGGCTGGTGATCACGGCGACCGGGACCTCGACACCGAAGATGTCCTCCAGCAGCCGGGATAAGGTCAACGCGGACAACGAATCTCCGCCGAGGTCGGTGAAGTGCGACTCCGAGTCGGCGCCCGACGTGCCCAGCAGCGCGCGGCACGCCCCGGCCAGCGTCTCGACCGCCGGCCGGTCGGCCGCGGCTTCGCGCAGCACCCGAATCTCGTCGACCTGTGCGGCCGCGATTTCGCTGTACAGCCGCTCGAGCTGTTCGCCATAGCGTTCCTTGAGCCGGGGACGCAACTGCTTACCCAAACCGGAGAGCAACCCGTTCTCGTCGGTGAACGGCTTGGTTTCCAAGATGAAGTCGACGGGCAGCTCATAAGACTGCAACTGGGCTGCGGCCGCGGTCTGTCGAAGCGATTGGTGGATGGCCGTTTTCAGCGCCGGGCTGTTCCCGTATTCGGCCAGCGCTTCGGGGGTGGGCACGATGACGGCCAGCAGGTTGGACCGTTCGCTGTTTCCGTACACGAAGATCTGGCGCACCAGGGGTGCCCCGGCGTAGATGGACTCCAGGTTGGCCACGGCGACGAATTCGCCCTGCGCGAGCTTGAGGACGTTGTTGCGGCGGTCGACGTAGACCAGGTGGTCGGGTTCGATCTCGGCCATCACGTCGCCGGTCTTGTAGAAACCGTCTTCGTCGAAAACCTGTGCGGTGACTTCGGGACGCTTGTAATAGCCCGGCGTCATCGTGTCGGTCTTGACGAGCAATTCCCCACGCGGATAAGGCCGGTCGGTGAGGAAATAGCCGAGCTCGGGAACGTCGATCAGCTTGTAGTCGATAACCCGGTTCCGATTGACCACGTTGTCCCGGGTGAGCATGCCGGTCTCGGTCAAGCCGTAGCCATCCGTGATGTGCGCGTCCAGCATCGAGTCCAGGAACGCCTTCATCTCCGTGGCCAGTGGCGCGCTGCCCACGAAACCGCCGAGCACCCGACCACCGAGCACCTGCTCGCGCATCTCGGTGGCCGCATCGTGCTCGGCGGTCGCGGGATCTGCCCCCTCGGCGATCCCGCGGTCGACCGCGCCGCGGTAGTGCTGGTACAGCATCTCCACCACCCGCGGCACCATGGCGGCTTCAGTGGGCCGCACCAGCGCCCAGTCTTCGAACAGGGTGGACAGATCGGATTCGGGGACGAAGTAGCTGGTGCCTCCGCTGAGAAATGCCGATGCCAGCGGCAGCCGGCCGCCGAGATGATTCAGCGGCATGAAGTTCGCATTGATCACCGGCAGGCCGGGTGCCAGGAAACGCATCGTCGTCCAGACGGTGGTAACCGTGCGCTCGGTGTACATGGCGCCCTTGGGCGTTCCGGTGCTGCCGGAGGTGTACATGATCATCGCCAGGCGCTGGTCGTCGCCGTCTGCGCAGGCCGCAACGGCGGGCAATCGGCGGCCGCGCGCGACGACCTCGTCCACCGTGGTGACGGCCACCCGAGTGCCCGAGCCCTGCAAGCGCACCCGGGTCTGTTCGAAGTTCTCCCGCTGCTCGTCGACCTCGGCCCGGTAGTCGAACACCATCAGCTGACGCAGCGAGGTGCTGGTCAGCGCGGACTCCGCCGCCAGATCGAGGTATTCGGCGCTGACCGCGACGATCTTGGGTTCGCATTCCTCGATGATCGGGCGCAGCCGGGCCGGCGGAGCGTTGTGCTGCAGCGGCACCGTCACCAGGCCGAGATAGGCGCAGACCAGGTCAACGACCAGATAGTCGGCGCTGGAGAACCCGACGGTTGCCACGACATCGCCTGCGGTGACCGGGTTTTCGGGGTCGCTGCTCCAGGCGGTGGCGATGGCGCGCACCCGGTCCCACACGTCGCGGTAGCTGATGGTCTCGAACCGCGGCCGAAGTCGTAGCACGGTGCGGCCGTCGGCGTCAGTGACCAGTTCGCGAACGCGCTCGCCCAGCGCGGGACGATCGGCGTAGCCCTCGACCAGTCGCGCGAGAACCTCGGTCAGCCGCAGGCCGGGCGCGCAGGCCGCCTCGATGACCTCGGGAAGCGGCGCCGCCGCGCGGAATTGCGGGTCATTGTTGAACAATTCGGCCACCCGCCGGGCCGTCCGCTCGTCTCGGTTGTCGCCTGGCTCGGCCAAGTCGAGTTCGCGCAGCGATCCGCTCGTCATGGTGTGTGTCCTTTCGCCTTTACCTGTTCTTCGAAGCCGAACACCAGCCGGACGATGAGGGGGTCGTGCCCAGTGAGTGTGACCTTCGTTACCCGTCACATCGGTGGGTAGTCGGTATAGCCCAGCGCGCCACCGGTGTAGAGGAACTCGATGCGGGCCTTGTTGAGTTGTGCGCCGTAGGTCCACCGCCGCACCAGATCCGGATTGGCCAGATATGCGCCGTCGATGGTGACGGCGTCGGCCGTTCCGGACGTGACGACGTCGACGGCTCGCTCTCGGGTGGACGTCGTCTGGAACCTGCGGTTGAGCAGCAGGCGGTCCGGCCAGCGGCGGCGCAGCCAGGAGTAGATCGGCCGCTCGGGCGGGACCCGAGCGTGCAGATACGCCAACCCCAGATCGCGGGCGTTCTTGGCGAGAATCAGGTGCGCCTCAAAATCGGGTTCGTGAATGTCGTTCTCCGGATTGCCCGGAGAGATGCACAACCCCAGGCGGTCGGGGCCGATCGCGTCAGCGACCGCGTGGATCACCTCGGTGGGCAACCGCGCCCGGTCGTGTGCGGACCTGCCGTAGGAGTCACGCCGATAATTGGCGTCGTACGTCAGGAATTGACTCAACAAGTATCCGTCGGCGGCGTCGATCTCGACGCTGTCTTCCTCGGCCGCTCGTGCCCGACCCGCAGCATTCACGAATGCTGCCGTCACACAGCGTATTTCGTCTGCGGAGAGTTCGTGTGGAACTACGAAGGCTTTCTTGCCGGCGGCGGTGTGCACCGTGCCGGACGGCCGGATCTCCGACGGCGCCACGGGCCGTCGACCGTCCAGCAGGTCCGGATGTGAGATACGGCCAGAGTGCATGATTTGCACCACAATTCGGCCGCCGGTGGCGTGCACCGCCTCGGCGACCCGTGCCCATCCGGCTTGCTGTTCGTCGGTGTGCAGACCGGGTTGGTTGGGGTAGGCCCGGCCGCGCGCCGACGGGAAGGTGGGTTCGGTGATGATCAGACCCGAACTCGCCCGCTGCGCGTAGTACTCGGCCATCAACTGGGTGGGCACCCCGTCGTCGGCTGCGCGGGTGCGCGTCATCGGTGCCATCAGGATCCGGTTCGGTGCGTATAACGCGCCCAGCTGAATCGGGGCCAGCAAAGGATGATCGGGACACAACAACCGCGGCGGCAGCGCGCTTCCGGCGGGATGCGACGGATAGTGACGTCGCGGCCGACCAGCAACGGCGAATCTTCGAGCCACGGTTGTCCGCACCTTTCGTCCGGGAAATCGACCGTCACGACCCGAACCTGCGAACTTGCCGGTGAACGCGCGGACACCTCCATGGTGTCGATGCGCTACCGTCACCGCTAGGACACGTGTCCTCCCGCGTCGGAGGATTTGCCTCGCACGGGGCCCGGACCCAGCTAACGGACGTTCGGCTTGATCTCCTCGATCACCCACTGCGCGTAGTCGAGATATTCGTCGACGCCGCGCACCGCGGGAATGGGAACGGCGCTAACGGTCACGCCTTGCTCGGCGAACCAGTTCAGCCTGTCGATGATCTGCTCGGCGCTCATGCCCGGCCGGTCGCTGCTGCCGTCGCGGACGACATGTCCCTCGCCGACGCGATTGGTTCCCATGCCGTACATCACGTCGAACGGACGCCCGTCATAGGACGGCTGGGATTTGATGTAGTCCACCTTTTCGGCGATCTGCTCAGGCGGCGTCAGAAACGCCCACCACCCGCAGGCGTGCTTGGCCGCCCGGCGCAGCGCCGCGTCGGCATCACCGCCGATCCAGATTGGAAGGTGGAATTTCTGAACGGGTTCGGCTCGAATGCGATGTCGTCGAAGGAGACGTAGCGGCCCTCGAATTGCGGGGTGTCGCTGGTCCACAATTCGATGATCGCGGCGAGGTATTCGTCGGCGATACGGCCCCGCTCGTGAAGCGGCACCCGCAGAAGTTCGAATTCCCTTGCCAGCCAACCGACTCCGAAGGTCACCATCATCCGGCCCCCACTCATCCAGTCGGCCGTGGCCAACGCCTTGGCCAGGACGATCGGATGCTGCAGCGGCAAGACGGTGACACAGGAATTGACGGCGATGCGTTCGGTGGCGCCGGCGACATGGGCCTGGGCGACCGTCGAGTGCAGATAGTGCGGTCCGGACAAATCGACGTGGTCGGCGGGGATGACAAAGTGTTCGGGGAAGGCGATCATGTCGTAGCCCCAACGGTCCGCACACTTGGCCATCCGGGTCTGGTCGGGGCCGGTAACCTCCGGTGCCCACGGCTGCATCGTGGGCTTGAGCCGCAACATGTGCGGAAGGGGGAAGACGAATTTCACGTGCGAACTCCTTCTGCGATACCGCCGACAAGGCAATCAAAGCCCACCCGGCCGCCGTCGTCACTCAAAACCGCGACATCGCCGCGTCCCAGCCAGCGGTCAGTGTCACCCGCGGCGATGCAGCGGGTTGTTAACCTGGCGACGTGGCGCAGACCAGCGAAGAGCCGGTAAAGGGGTCGCTTGCGGCGACCAGCTGGGCGCTGCTGGGCATGCTGTCCTACGAAGAGGAAGTCTCCGGCTACGACCTGAAGAAGTGGATCGACTGGAGCGTCGACCTGTACTACTGGAGCCCGTCGTACAGCCAGATCTACACCGAGCTGAAGAAGCTGGAGGCTCTGGGCCTGGCGACGTCTCGCGTCGAGCACGACGAGAGCACCCGCAGCCGTCGGCTCTACGAGATCACCGAGGCCGGCATGGCCGCGGTCACCGAATGGGCCACCGACGCACCGGTCGACCCGCCGGTGCTCAAACACAGCGTGCTGATGCGGATGACGTTGGGGCATCTGAGCAACCCGGCCCGGCTCAAGGAGCTGCTGCAGGATTATGTGGCCTACACCGAGACGTGCCATCGCAAGGCGGTCGAGGACGCCGATGGAGCCGAAGCCGAACCCGCATGGGCGTACTCGGTGATCGCGTTGCGCTGGGCGGCCAAGTACTACGCCGCCGAGCGCGAGTTCGCCCTCGAGATGATGAAGGACATCGACGAGGCCGACCGCATCATGCAGACGGCGCCCAAGGGTAGTTCGGGCAAACCGCGAACCACGCCCGGCTACTGGCGCGAGGTGGAAAAGCAGGTCTCGGCCAAGCGCCAAGCCGACTAGTGGGCGCCGGCCGCGTCCCGCGCGGCGATGTAGCCGTACACCAGCCCCTGCGCGATCGTCGCACCCGCACCCGGATACGTCGTGCCGAACGCGTTGGCGGCGGTGTTGCCGATCGCGTAGAGGCCGTCGATCACCGCACCGTTCTCGCGCAGTACCCGGGCCCGGTGGTCGGCCCTCAGCCCGCCGCAGGTGCCCAGGTCGCTGAGCACCATCTTGACGGCGTAGAACGGCCCCTTGGTCAACGCGCGCAGGTTGGGATTGGGCGCGATCGTCGGGTCGCCGTAATACCGGTCGTACGCGCTGCGGCCCCGGCCGAAGTCGGGATCGACGCCGGCAGCGGCGTTTTGGTTGAAGCCGGTGATCGTCGCGGTGAAGTCCGCAACCGGAACCCCGATCCGCGCGCCGAGTTCGGCGAAGTCGTCGGCACGCACCACGATACCCGCGTCGTACCAGGCCCGTGGGATGCGCATACGCGGAAAGAGTTGGGCGCCAAAGACATAGCTGTTGCGGTATTGCTGGTCGAAGATGATCCACATCGATTCGACCGGGGTGCCGGAGCGCTCCAGCTCGAGCAGTCGCTGGCCGAAGGACATCAGTCGCTGGCCGAAGGACATGTAGTCCGACGACTCGTTGGCGAAGCGGCGGCCGTGCTGGTCGACGATGAGGCTGCCCGGCAGCGATCGTTCGGCCAGCATCACGGCTGGCGCCTCGTCGGGCAACGGCGCGACCGCGGGGAACCACCACGCCTGATCCATCAGATCGATGCCGCCGCCGAGTTCCTGTCCGGCGCGAATCCCGTCGCCGGTGTTGGCCGCCGCACCCAGACTAAGGTTGGCGCCCAACGACTCCGACTGGAATTTCCACCGCATGTCCATGCTGTGGTCGAAACCACCGGTGGCCAACACCACGCCGCGCCGCGCGGTGATCACCACCTTGCGTACGCCGTGCCGGACCACCGCGCCGCGGACCCGGTCACCGTCGTGGCGGAGGCGCAGCAGGGCCGTGTCGGTCCACACCGGGATACCGGCCCGCAACACACCCGCGAACAGGCCGGCCGTCAGGCCCTGACCGCCCGCGGCGTAACGCCGGCCCAGCAGCCGGCCACCCACTCCTTGCCCGATTCGCTTGGCGAATACCGGAATTCCCTTGCGCGGGACCCGCGCCACCAGATTCATCCAGCGGTAGTCGGCACCCGTGGTCGGCACCGGGACGCTGGCCTCCATCAAGCCCGGCTCCAGCCGGGTGCGGTAGGCGCCGAGCAGCGAGGTGTCGAACGGGTGGCACTCGCAGGTGCGTTTCGCCGCGCTGCCACCGGGTTCCTCCGGGTGGTAGTCGGAATAATCGCGCGCCCAGAAGAATCGCAGCGCAGTGGTCCGTCGCAGCATGTCGACCGTGCCGGGCACGTGCGTCAAGAATTCCGTCGAGCGCTGCCGGGGTGCCGAACCCGCCACCACCGAATCCAGATACGTCGGGATCATCACCTCCGGCGGCGGCGGATTGTGCTCCGGGTCGTTCCAGACGAACAACATGCCGTCCTGCTCCAGCGTCGTCCAGGTCGCCGTGCGGGCCAGCTTGGGTGGGCGCCGGGCGTAGGGCACCTGCTTGCATCGCCCGTCGTCGCCCCAGCGCCAGTCGTGGAACGGGCAGGCGATCTCGTCGCCCTTCACCTGGCCCTGGGAGAGGTCGCCGCCCATGTGCCGGCAATAACTGTCCAGGACGTTGATCTTGCCGTCCCCGCTTCGGAAGACGACGAGCTTCTGGCCGAACGCGTTGATCGCGTGCGGTTTGCCGTCCTCGAAGTCGCGGATCAGCCCCAGGCAATGCCAGCCGCGGGCGAATCGCGTCGGTGCGGCCTGGGCCTCGATGAGTCGGATTTCGTCGGTGTCCTGCATGGGCACGATTCAACGCCGCAAAACACCCGATCGGGGGTTGCCGATCGGCCTGATCCATTCCGGCTTCTTGTGCAGCAGCGGGTCCTCACCGCGCGCGGCGCCCTCGTTGTATGCGGCCACGGTCGCCTGCAGCGAGCCGGGCGCCAGGCCGATATCGCGTTCCAGGTCCGCAACGTCATCGGCCACCCAGGTCGACTGCCGCAGCATGAATTTGGGTGACCACGACGCCATCGCCTCCTCCTGGGCATCGTTGTCGATGATCAGGTAGGCGGTGTTGTCCTGGTGGTACAGCGTGAGGTGCCCGACGCGGCCCGGGTAGGTGTCCTCGGCGACGTACCGCTGGCCGCGGCCGTTGACCAGGATGCCGCGCACCAGCTGCTGGGGATCGATGAAGATCGCCACCTCGGTGGCGTCCATGCGGGCCAGGTCGGCGCCGAGCGCCTGCGCCATCCGGATCGCCTGCCCGTCGTGCTGCTCGATCGACGCGGCCGGACGGCCCGCGATCCGCGGCGCGAAGCGCGCCACCATCGAATCGTTGTAAGCGAAGCTTCCCGTCGCCAGCACCACGCCGGTGCGCGCCCGGATCGTCATCTCGGTGCCGTACTGGCGAGCGCGGATGCCCACCACTCGGCCGTCGGACTCGGTGATCAGACACCCCACCCGCACGTCGTAGAGCGCGCGAGCCCCTGCCGCGGTAGCGGTTTCGACGAGCGGCTTCATCAGCATGTAGCCGGCGCTGGCTTCGCCCTGCTTCTTGTTCTGCATCTGCGGGACGTGGCCGCGCGGGGCGGGGGTGGCGATCGTGTTGAACGGGTAGGAGTTTTCGCCGCCGCTGTACATCAGGCCCTGATCGCCCATCGGCTCCCAGCCGGGCTCGGAGAAGAACTCCGCCTTGAACGGGACGCCGCACCCGACCAGCCACTCGAAATGAGCGACGCTGCCGGCGCAGTAGTCGGCAATGCGCTCGGTATCGGCACCCGGTCCCATCGCGACGTTGAGGAACGCGGTCATGTTGTCGACGGAATCGTCGACACCGCAGGCCTTTTGCAGCGGCGTGCCGCCGCCGAGGTAGATGAATCCGCCGGCCATCGCCGCGGCCGCCGCCCCAGGACCCGGTGCGCTCCAGCACCAGGACGTCAACCCCGGACCGAGCCGCCTCGACCGCGGCCGCCGCACCCGCGACGCCGTAACCGGCGATCACGACGTCGGCCTCGTGATCCCACGCGGTGATCGACGACGCCGCGATCGGCGTCACGTCGGTGTCGGGTGTCTGGGACATCACAGCCGCATCGCCGCGGGCATCTCGCCGACCCACTGGTGGCCCCAGTAGCTGTCGGCGGTGATTTCCTCTGCCGTGTAATAGGTTTCGTCGACCCGCATGCCGTCGGTGCCGAATTCGATGTCCCAATCTCCCGGCGCCCGGACGTAGAAGGAGATCATCTTGTCGTTGGTGTGCCGGCCAAGCGTCGACGACAACTGGAAGCCCTCGGCGTTGACCCGGTCCAGCGCCTGGCCCACCGCGTCGAGGGTGTCGACCTCGACCATGATGTGCACCAGGCGTGGGTCGCGCATGTGCGCGGCCGGCACGATCGCCATGCTGTGATGGCGCTGGTTGATGCCGAGGAACCGAACCCGCACCGGGCCAAACTCTTTCGGCAACGGCACCCGGAACGCGCCGCGGGAGCGGAACCCCAGAATGTCGGTGTAGAAGTCGAACATGGCGTTGGGATCCATCGCGGGCACCACGACGTGGCCCATGCCTTGATCGCCGGTGACGAATCGGGCGCCGAACGGGGTGACGACCGGGCTGTGATCGAGCACGGCCCCGTGGAACACCTCGAGGGTGATACCGGCCGTGTCATCGAAGGTGATCACCTCTTCCACCCGGCGGGCCTCGGCCTCGTCGATCGATAGCTGCTTGAACGGCACCCCGGCCCCGTCAAGCGTCGCCTTGACCCGCTGCAGCGCCGGGTGGTCGCGTACCTCCCAGCCGACCGTGAGCACGCGATCGGTTTCACCCGGCACCACGATCAGCCGGGCCGCCCGCTCGTCCATCCTCAGGTACAGCGCCGACTCGTCCGGCCCGCTACCCTCGGCGAAACCCAGGACGCCGAACGCGAAGCGGCGCCAGCGGTCGATGTCTTTGGTCGAAATAGTAATGTAGCCAAGGCTTTTCAGATCGGTCACCAAACGCTCCTCAGATCAACGCCCGCAGCGGTCCTTCGGGCGGCTCTATGCCGAGTGAACTCAGCGCCGCCGCGTGGTAGGTCGTCCCGGGGACGTGGATGGCATGCATCTGGCCGACGTGCACGTCACGCCAATACCGCTGCAGCGGCTTGTCCATCCGCGCCGCATTGCCGCCCGACCGGGCGAAGATCTCGTCGACGGCCGACACCGCGCGCCACACCGCGCGCACTTGCGTGCGGCGTCCGGCCGCGCGATCGGCGAACGACACCTCCTTGCCGGCCGCGACCATGTCGTAGATGCGGTCGGCGTTGGCCAGCAGTTCCTGGCGGGCGGCGTTGATGTCGGCGGCCGCCTCGCCGATGGCGTGCATGACGTACGGGTCGGCCTTGATCGGGGTTCCGGTGGCGCCGACGCGTTCGCGTTGGTAGTCCAGGTACGTGGCGAGCGCGCCCTCGGCGATGCCGATGGTGGCCGCGGAGATGCCCAGCGGGAACATCGTCGACCACGGCATCAGATACAGCGGTTCGGTCATGCCGGCCTCGCGTTGGGCGGTGCCGTCCATCACCTTGGTCGCGTCCATCGTCCGGTAGCTCGGCACGAACGCGTCTTTGACGATGACGTCCTTGGAGCCGGTTCCGCGCAGCCCCACCACATTCCACGAGTCCTCGACGATCTCGTAGTCCTTGCGCGGCAGGATCATGTGCAGCATCTGCGGCGGCATGATCGGAACGCCTTTTTCGTCAGCACGCATGGCGCCCAGGATGATCCAGTCGCAATGGTCGGTGCCCGAACTGAACTGCCAGCGGCCGTTGAAGATGTACCCACCGTCGACCGGTTTCGCGATACCCTGCGGCGCGTACGGGGAGGCCATCCAGGTGTCGACGTCGTCGGCCCAGATTTCGGCGGCGACCTTCGGGTCCGCGTACGCCAATTGGTAGGGGTGCACGCCCACCACGCCGACGATCCAGCCGGCGGCCGGATCCAGCGCCGCGGTGGCCATCGTCGTCTCGGCGAACTCGCGGGGGTGGACCTCGAAGCCTTGGTACTGATTGGTCTGCAACAACCGGATCAGGCCGGCGTCCTTTATCAACTTGACGGTGTCGTCGGTAAGCCGGCCGATTTGCTCGGCTTCGGCGGCCTGGTCGCGCAATTGGTCGGCCATGGCCACCACCCGGTCGAGTACCCGGTCGCTCATATCGCTGTCCTTACGTGTGGGGGCTAAGTAATGGTCTACCGCAGTGCTCGCCCGTCCCAAAGGAAATCCCGATGAGCGAATTGACGCGAGGGCCGATACGGCGACGACGCATAGCCAACTTGTCAGATTCACGCATAGCCAACTTGTCAGATTCAAATGTCTCTCAAGGAATAGCGCCGGCGGTTACGCATTCGGCGGGAATGAAAATCGTCGCCAAGCGGTAGCACAACGCATGGAACTCAACGACGCCGCACGTATCCTGATCGGCACGGGGGCGGATGCCACCCTGGTCACCATCAATCCCGACGGAAGCTCGCAGGTCAGCCTGGTGTGGGTGGCCTTGCGGTCAACGCCGGACGGTGACGAGCTGGTCACCGCCCACCTCGCCGAACACAAGAAGGTTCGCAACGTGCGTCGGGATCCGCGGGTAGCGGTGACGATCGTGTCGCTCGACGGAGCGGGCCAGGGGATGCGACCCTACCTCGCGATCACCGGGACCGCCCGGATCGTGGAAGGCGGTGTCCCGGAGCTGCTGAAGCAACTGAACCCGGTCCTGGGCGATCCGAACATGGCGTTCCCGCCGGATGACGCGCCGCCTGGATATCTGACCCGCATCCGCATCGACAAGGTCGGCGGCATCGGGCCCTGGGTCGGCTGAGCCGCGTTTTTGCCACTTCCGCTACTCGGAGTATCGCAATACAGTGGGTGGATGAAACCCGGAGCTGACGGCAGACATATCCGGGCCTGTCCGCTGTGTGAAGCCATGTGCGGCTTGGAAATTCACGTCGAAGCGGGCAAGGTCACCGGCATTCGCGGCAACCGTGACGACGTGTGGAGCCGTGGCCATCTCTGCCCGAAGGGCGTGTCGCTGGGCGCGGTCCACCACGACCCGGACCGCGTCCGCAACCCGCTGATCAAGGTCGACGGCGAATGGCAGGAGGTCAGCTGGGACGCCGCCTTTCGGCGCTGCACCGAGTTGTTGACGCCGGTGATCGACAAGTACGGGATCGGCGCGGTCACCGCCTACACCGGCAACCCACTGGCGCACTCGTTTTCGCTGGCCCGCTATGCCGGCGTGTTGATGGGCATGTCGGGGTGCCGGTCACCTATTCGCCCGGCACGGTCGATCAATGGCCGAAGAACCTGTCGTCGCACCTGATGTACGGACTGTGGTGGAACTTTCCGGTGCCCGACATCGAGCGCACCGACCTGCTCGTCATCATGGGTGCCAATCCCGCGGCGTCGCAGGGATCACTGTTGGCCGCGCCCGACGTGATGGGCCTGATCGACGGAATTCGCGAACGCGGCAAGGTGATCGTGATCGACCCGGTGCGCACCCCGACGGCGGCCCGGGCCGACGAGTGGCTGCCGATCGTCCCGGGCACCGACGCGGCGTTGTTGCTGGCGGCCGCCCACACGCTGTTCGCCGAGGGCCTGGTGAACCCCGGCCCGCACGTCGACGGTGTCGACACCATGCGTGCAGTCACCGCGGACTGGCCGCCCGAGCGGGTCAGTGACGTCACCGGCATCGACGTCGACACCATCCGGCGGTTGGCGCGCGAATTGGCGGCAGTCGACAAATCGGTGGTATACGGCCGAATTGGCTTGTGCAATCAGGAGTTTGGCAGCCTGGCCAGCTGGATGGTCGACGTCATCAATATTTTGACCGGCCATTTCGACACGCCCGGCGGCGCGATGTTCCCCAGGCCGGCGGCCTGGTCGATCACCACGCAGCCGCTGCCCGGCCTGGAGGGCGGCGTCGCCGAATTCGGCAGCTGGCACACGCGGGTGCGCGGCGCCAAAGAGGTGCTGGGGCAGGCCCCGGTGTCGTGCATGACCGAAGAAATCGCGACACCGGGCGACGGGCAACTCAAGGCCCTGATCACGGTCGCCGGCAACCCGGTGCTGTCGACGCCCGGCGGTGACAAGCTCGACGAGGTGCTGCCGATGCTGGAGGCGATGATCTCGATCGACCTCTGGATCAACGAGACGACGCGGCATGCCGACGTGATCCTGCCCGGGCTGTCGCCGCTGGAACAGCCGCACCACGACGACCTCATCCTGCTGTTCGCGATCCACAGCATCGCGAACTACTCCGCGCCGGTATTCGACCCGGGTGATCGGCCGCACGAGTGGGAGATCCTGATCCGGCTGACCGGCCTGTGCACGGGTACACCGGCCGAAGATGTCGACGTCGTCGCGATCGACGACGGCTTCTTCGATTACCTGGCCTTCACGCGGGGCGTCGACGGCGCCGAGATCCGCAAGCTCTACGAGCACGGCGGCCCCGAGCGGATGCTGGACCTCACGTTGCGCACCGGACTGTTCGGGGATCAATACGGCAAGAATCCCGGCGGGCTCACATTGGACCTGCTCAAGCAGAATCCGAACGGCATCGACTTCGGACCCATGGTGCCGCAGCTCCCGGACATTCTGGGCACCCCGGACCGCAAGATCCGGCTGGCTCCGCAGTACCTGCTCGACGACCTGCCCCGGCTGGCCGCGCGCATGGAGCGGCCCGCGGAGCCGTTGGTCCTGGTCAGCCGGCGGCACCTGCGCTCGAACAACACCTGGCTGCACAACGTGCCGGCATTGATGAAGCGTAAGGACCGGTGCACGCTGCTGATCCATCCCGACGACGCGGCGCACTGCGGTGTGTCCGACAACGACGTCGTCACCGTCAAGTCCGAGGCCGGCGCAATCAAGGTGTCGGTAGAAATCACCGACGCGATCAAACCCGGTGTGGTGTCGATGCCGCATGGCTGGGGACATGGCAAGCCGGGCACGCGCATGTCGGTCGCCAACGGGTCACCGGGGGGTCAACACCAACGCGCTGTCCGTGCCGACGTTCATCGACGAACCGTCCGGTAACGGTGCACTTAACGGGATACCGGTGACGGTCCTGGAGGATCAAGCCCGGTTCGAACCCGCTGCGAGCCGCTGACGGACTCCAAAGCGTAATCGCGCCAACAGTTCTGCCGGGACTGAGATGTGGGCGTTTCGGCGTGTCCGCTGTGCGTTGGTTCACGCTCGCGGGGTTGCTGAACCGGAGAGGCCGGATCCTCGTGGCAACAGCAAGAACGCAACCGGAAGGGGGAGAAGCCATGGTGTACTACCTGGCGTTCATCGCGCTGATCGGCGTCGAGCGCCTGATCGGGCTCGTCGTCTCGCACCGAAACGCCCAATGGTCAATCGCCCACGGCGGCAAGGAATTCGGCCTCGACCACTATCCGGCGATGGTCAGCCTGCATGCGTTACTGCTGATTTCGTGTCCGGTGGAAGTTTGGGCCCTGGGACGACCGTTCGTGCCGTGGCTGGGATGGCCGATGCTCGCCGTCGTAGTGCTCAGCTGCATCGTCCGCTGGAGATGCGCGGCGGCGTTGGGCCGGCACTGGAATCCGCGGCTGATCGTGATCCCCGGTGCGCCGCCGGTGCGGCGCGGTCCGTATCGATGGGTACGTCACCCCGACTACATCCCGGTCGTCGCGGAGGTGGCGGCGCTGCCGCTGATCCATTCGGCCTGGCTGACGGCGATCGTGTTCACCATTGCCAACGCCTTGGTGCTCAACGTGCGAATTCGCCTGGAAAACGCGGCTTTGACCTACGTCTGAGCGTCACGGCGCGATCGGCCGGTTGGTCCACTCCCGGCCGGGCCGCCGCGACGAACGAAACCAGCCGCCCGCCGCAGCGGTGCCGCCGTCGGTCGGGATGGTGTGGCCCGTGACGAACGCCGACAGTCCGAGGCCAAAAACAGGATCACGCAGGCCTGGTCCTCGGGCAGTCCCATCCGTCCGGCCGGCACCCACTGCGGCCACTGTGCCTGCTCCTCGGGGGACAGCCACTGCGAGTAGGGCACCTGCAGCGATTCGGTGACGTCGGGTCCAATGCCGTTGACCCGCACCCCGTCTCGGCCCACCTGAACCGCGAGGCTGCGGGTGAAATGAATGATGGCCGCCTTGAACGCGGCGTAGACCGGATCTTCGGGGTAGCCCCGCAGCCCTTCCACGGAGGAGACGTTGACGATCGAGCCGCGACGTCGACCGACCATCGCCGGCAGGAACGCGTGGGTGACTAAGAAGACGTGGTGCAAGTTGATCCGGTAGAGCTCGTCCCACGACTGCGGGTGGGTGTCGACGAATCTGCCCGGGTGGCGCAACCAATGGCCGACGTTGTTGACCAGCACATCGATCCGGCCGAACCGGTCCAGCACGCTTTGCGCCAGCGCCGCAACCTGATCGGCGTCTCGCACGTCGGTGACGATCGGCAGCGCCTGTGCGCCCGACGCCGAGATCTGCTCGGCGGTCCGGTCCGCGAGGTCGGCTTCGATATCGGCGATCACGACCCGGGCGCCGTGTGCGGCGAACAGCTGCGCGGTCGCCGCGCCGATACCGCCGCCACCGCCGGTTACCACCGCGACCCGGTCGGCCAGCAGCCCGCCGGCCTGAGGTGCCTGTTCCATCCCCACATCTTCGGGCACTCGTCCAGACCGATCGGCATCCAGGCCACAACCCGAACGGCACGGGTACCCGCATTTTGGCCTCGGCAAACGGTGACGAACGCTGCATTTCACCCGGATTAGCTGGGGTTATTGCCATTTCCGGGAGGGTACCCCCGGAAAATTAGGAGTGGTCGATAAATGATTACCAGCCCGACTACGCGGCGTATTCACCATCGTCGCAGTGCGCAATCGATTGCCGTCTCGTTGGTAAACCGATTGATCGTGAAAAACGTGGTGCGAGCATGGGCGTTGCAGCCCGATCTGCACTGGCCGCTGGGGTATGTCGACGGCTTGGTGGGTTTGCTGCCCCATTTCCGGTCCGCCGTCAAGGTCGAACCGGTGCGCCTTGAGCACTGCAAAGCCGAATGGGTTCGCGCTCCCGGCGTGTCCGGCACCCGGGCCATTCTGTACCTGCACGGGGGAGCATTTCTCACGTGCGGTATCAATACGCACCGCGCGCTGGTGAGCCGCCTGTCGGAGGCGGCCGATGCCGGCGTGCTGATCGTCGACTACCGGAAACTGCCCTCGCACCAGATCGCGGACGCGATCGACGACGGCCTGTGCGGCCTGAGCTGGCTGCAGGACCGCGGATACGACCCCGATCGAATCGTAGTTGCCGGCGACTCGGCCGGCGGATATCTGGCGTTCATGACGACGCTGGCGGCGATCCGGACGCAGGTCGCGGCACCGGCCGGGATCGCGACCGTCTCGCCGTTCACGGATGCGAACCCGGTCCGAAAACTCAAGCACCGCAACGCACGCAAATGCTCGATGTTCACCGCCGGGGCGCTGTCGATCTTTTCGCGCTATCTCGGCGAAGTGCAGCTCCCCGACGGCCCGGGACGTTCGACGGGTCACGTTGTTTCACCCGTCGACGCCGATTTGTCGGCACTGCCGCCCGTGGCCATCCACGCCGGCGCCGACGAGTTGTTGCTTCCCGATGCCGAGCTGATGGCAGAACGGTTGGAAGCCAACGGAGTTCGCTGCGACTTGCACGTGTGGGACGGCCAGATTCACGACTTCCCGTTGGCGGCCGACGTTCTGCCTGAGGGCAGGCGGGCGATCCGGTACCTCGGCGATTTCATCAAGGAAGTCACCGCCGAGTCGCCGTGCCGCGGCCGCCGGCCGGCCACCGCCGTCGCCGGCTAGTGCGCGCACCATATCGATTGCGCGGCAGGGTTATTCGGGTTCGTCGAATTCCGGGTCGGTGACGACCGACTGTTGCTGCTCCTGCCAATCGGAATCCGTTGCCTCCAGGGGCACGTCGGCATCATCCAGCCAGTCCGGCGCGTCGTCGTCCGGCGCGGCCGGACCGGTTGCGCGTTGTTGTTCGACGGCGTCCGCGATGGGCACGTCGTCGGGGATTTCACCGGTGCTCTCGTGCATGCGCGGCCGACTACCCGCAATGGCGCGATCGAAAACCGATGGGGTGCTCGGGGAAATAAGGGCTGAAGAACGACACGGGCGTCGACCGGTATCGACGACAGGTGCCCGCTTTTGCCCCGACGCCGATACAGTGGGGCTCGTGAGCCGAGCAGCCCCACCTGTGCTGACTGTGCGGTACGAGGGATCCGAACGGACCTTTGCACCCGGCAACGATGTGGTCATCGGGCGTGACTTGCGGGCCGACGTCCGCGTCGCGCATCCGCTGATTTCCCGGATACACCTGGTGGTGCGCTTCGATCAGGGCCGGTGGATCGCCATCGACAACGGCAGCCTCAACGGTTTGTACGTCAACAATCGTCGAGTACCGGCCGTCGACATCCAGGATGGGCAGCGGGTCAACATCGGCAACCCGGACGGGCCGATGGTGACCTTCGAAGTCGGGCGTCACCAGGGTGTGGCAGGCACGCCGCCGCTGACCACGTCGATCCCGATCTCTACCGGGACGCACGATCCGCGGCTGGCACACGGACGCCCACCGACCGGCTCGATGTCGCAAGGCCTGCCCGGGCCCCCGCCGGCGAGCCCGTCGCGGCCGATGCCAACCTATCCTCCGCCCGCGCCGCATGCCGGTGCGCCATCCGGGCCGCTGCCGACAGCTCCGCCCGGCTCGTCCGGCCCGGTGCAGCAGCATCACCCGACCGGCACCCATCCGGCCGGCCCGTCCAGCGGGCCGATGTCGTCGCCGCACATCTACCGGCCACACCCCGGCCAGGCTCCCCCGGCCGCGCCGGTCGACCCACCCACCGCGCTGACGGGCCGCGTCGGCGGCGACGGCTCGAACCTCGCGACGTCGATGATGAAGATCCTGCGCCCGGGCAAGGCGGGCGCGGACGCCCCGGGCGCGATCAAGATCGGGCGGGCCAACGACAACGACATCGTCATTCCCGAGGTGCTGGCGTCGCGGCACCACGCGACCCTGATCCCGACGCCCAGCGGCACCGAGATTCACGACAACCGCAGCATCAACGGCACGTTCGTCAATGGTCAGCGTGTCGACTCCGCGTTGCTGAAGGACGGGGACGTCGTCACGATCGGAAACATCGACCTGGTGTTCGCCGGCGGTGCGCTGGCCCGCCGGGACGCCGACACCGCCGCACAGACCCGCCTCGGCGGTCTGGACGTGCGCGGGGTGACCTGGACGATCGAAAACAACAAGACGCTGCTCGACGACATCTCGTTGGGCGCCAGTCCCGGAACCCTCACCGCGGTGATCGGCCCGTCAGGCGCCGGCAAATCGACGTTCGCCCGCCTGGTGGCCGGCTACACCCACCCCAGCAACGGCACGGTCGCATTCGAGGGCCACAACGTCCACGCCGAATACGCCTCGCTGCGCAGCAGGATCGGGATGGTGCCGCAGGACGACGTGGTGCACAGTCAGCTCACCGTGGAGCAGGCGCTGGGCTACGCCGCCGAGCTGCGGCTGCCGCCCGACACCACGAAGGCCGACCGCGAACAGGTCGTCGCCCGGGTGCTCGAGGAGCTGGAGATGACCCAGCATCTGCACACCCGGGTTGACAAGCTGTCCGGCGGTCAGCGCAAGCGGGCCTCGATGGCACTGGAGCTGCTGACCGGGCCGTCGCTGCTGATTCTCGACGAGCCGACCTCGGGGCTGGACCCGGCGCTGGACCGGCAGGTCATGACGATGCTGCGGCAGTTGGCCGACGCCGGTCGCGTGGTACTGGTGGTCACCCACTCGCTGACCTACCTGGACGTGTGCGACCAGGTGCTGCTGCTGGCTCCCGGCGGCAAGACCGCGTTCTGCGGTCCACCCGCTCAAATCGGCCCGGCCATGGGAACCACCAACTGGGCCGACATCTTCAGTTCGGTCGCCGGCGATCCCGACGCGGCCAAGGCGAAATACCTGGCGCGGACCGGCCCACCGCCACCACCGCCGCCGGCGGAGAAACCGGCCGAGATCGGCGACCCGTCGCACACGAGTCTGCTGCGGCAGTTCTCCACGATCGCGCGGCGGCAGATCCGGCTGATCGTCTCCGACCGGGGCTATTTCGTCTTCCTCGCGCTGCTGCCGTTCATCATGGGTTTGCTGTCGATGTCGGTGCCGGGCACCGTCGGCTTCGGCATCCCGAACCCAATGGGCGACGCGCCCACCGAGCCGGGGCAGATCCTGGTGCTGCTCAATGTCGGAGCGGTGTTCATGGGGACCGCGTTGACGATCCGAGATCTGATCGGCGAGCGCGCCATCTTCCTGCGAGAGCAGGCCGTCGGCCTATCCACTTCGGCATACCTGTTGGCCAAGGTCTGTGTCTACACGGTGTTCGCGATCGTGCAGTCGGGCATCGGCACCGTTATCACGTTGCTGGGCAAGGGCGGACCGACGCAGGGCGCCGCGGCGCTTGGCAAGGCTCCGCTGGAGCTATTCGTCGATGTCGCGGTTACCACCGTGGCCTCGGCGATGCTCGGGCTGTTGCTGTCGTCGGTCGCGAAGTCCAACGACCAGATCATGCCCCTGCTGGTGGTTGCGGTGATGTCGCAGTTGGTGTTCTCCGGCGGCATGATCCCCGTGACCGGCCGCATCGGCCTCGACCAGATGTCCTGGGCCACACCGGCGCGATGGGGTTTCGCGGCGTCGGCGTCGACCATCGACCTGACCAAGCTGGAACCCGGCCCGCAGGTCCCCAAGGACGCACTCTGGTATCACAATGCCGGCACGTGGTGGTTCGACTTCGGCATGCTGATCGCAATCAGCGTTTTCTACCTGTGCTTCGTGCGCTGGAAGATTCGCCTCAAGGGTGGGCGCTGACCACCCGACGACAGGGGAGCTACGCCCCCTTGCGGACCGTCTGCTCGGACGCGGCGTGCATCCGATCGGACAGTCGAAGGAGATCGTGCTCCCCGATCCCGTGGGGCAGGGTGTACGCCAGCTGACGCAATTCAACGGCATAGTTGCGCAGCTCCTGCCGGAGGCGCGCCTCAACAGTCGGCATGAGTACTCCCGATCTTCGATCCGCCAATTTCAAGATCATCCCAGCCCGGCGCCGATTCCGCGATGGGGCAGACGGGAATTAACGGGAGTGTGACAGCCTATTTACAACAACTGGCATCTGGAGGACGGGCGATCAAGGGTGTGCGGCAACGAAGGTTTCGTTGCCGACGCCGGCGGCGAGTCCGTCGGCGTCGAAAAGTGCGGCCAGCCGGGCGTGCAATCTTTCCCGATCGGCGTGACGGCTGATCTCGGCGGTTTGGCGAGCGAATAGACGCCCGAAAGTCGGGTAAAGCCAACGCATTACGGCCCGCTCGGCGATGCTGCAGCGCGCCGCACAGTAGCCGACGTGGCCCAGCTCGTCGGTCAGGATTTCGGTGTAGAGGCGGTCGATCCGTGCCGCGACATCTGGTTCGTCGGCGAACAATTCGACGCCGACGCGGCGCAACTCGTCGAACATGATGCAGCTCGCCATTTCTGCCGCGCCCACGAACGGGAATCCGAATCGCTCGGGCAGAAACACTTCCATCTTCACGAATTGCCGCATCACGAACGGCGGCACCACTACCTGGAACGGCAGGCCGAAGATCTCGAGCACGTAAGCCAACAGCCGGGTATGATAGTGCTCCTCGAGCGCGAGGTAGATACGCTCGGGCGGCTCGTCGGCGCCGCCGATGCGCCCGAGGCGAAGGTCATCCACGCCGAACCGCTCCGCCTGGTTGAGTTTCGCGCTGGCCAGCAGGAACAGCATCTCGCGGGACAACCCCGCCTCGGGTCGGCGGCGACGCAGGTTCCGCAGGAACACATCTCGATCGATCTGCCGAGCGGAGCGCACCGGGTCGGCCTGTAACGACGTGAAGAACTCTTCACGGTTGGTCAGTCGACGGTGCAGCAGATCGGCGTCACCGTCCCGGTGCGCCAGGTAGGCCCGGTAGCCGTCGATACCTGTGGCGGTCATGTTGCCTCCATTCCTGCGACGATCGTCTTGACGTAGCGGTCCAGCAGCGCGGCACGCGTTTTCGGCGTTTCGCTGGTGGCCAGCAGGGCGAACAGGCCGGTCATGAAGATCACGCCGAGCTCGCCCGGGTCGGCGTCCCGCGCCACCCGTCCCGCGGCCTGTGCGTCTCGGATTGCGGCGATGACGAATTCGGCCAGCGGATGCTCGGCCGTCTCGTCTTCGATGGGGCGCGTCGCGGAGAAATGCAAGCCGAGCATGTCCCGGAAGACCACGGGGCCGAGGCGCTCTTCGGCGGCCAGCACTTGCCGCACCAGAAGGCTGAGCATCGCCAACAGGTCGCCGGCCCCGCTCATCTTGGGCGCCAGTTTGGCCACGATCTTGACTTCCTCGGCCCGTTCCAATTCGACGAGGATGTGCTCTTTGGTGGGGAAGTGGAAATAGAAGGTGCCTCGCGCGACACCCGTGGCCGTGGCAATGGCCGCGACGTCCGCCCCGGCTAGTCCGGCACGCCCGATCTCGGCCACCGCGGCGTCGAAAAGACGTGCGCGCGTTTGGAGTCGCTGCGCCTCCCGAGCGTTCACCGGCGGGGCAGTTTCGGAGGCCGACGTCGTCGACGGCATGCCGGGAAACGTATCCGCTTTCACTGGCATCTGTCAATGACAGGTGTCAGCCAAATGTGGGCAACGCCGTGCGCGGGGCGCGCCGGACGCCAGTGCGGCCGGCCTTGACGTCCGTGCGAAATCGCGGGCAACACTTCGCCGCGGCGTTAGGCTGACGCGGCGGACAGAAGGGTGAGGTGGGCCGGAATGGATTTCGAACTCGACGCCGGGCAACGCGCGTGGCTGGCCGAGGTTCGCGAATTCCTCTCCGAAAACGTCACCCTGGAGTTACGAGCGGAGCTCGCCGAGCGCGACCTCGAATTTCCCGACGGCGAGGTGACCCGGTTCCGCCGCAAGGTCGGCGAAAAGGGCTGGTTCGGGCTGAACTGGCCGCGTGAATACGGGGGGCTCGGCCTCGGCGCGGTGTATCAACACCTGCTGATGAGCGAGTTCGAATACTGGGGCGTGCCCAGACCCGACCTCACGGTCACCTCGGTGGCGCCGATGATCATGCGCCACGGCACCGAGCAGAACAAAACCGAGTGGCTCCCGCTGATCGCCCGGGGCGAAATGATCTGTGCCGTAGGCTATTCCGAGGCTGATGCCGGAACGGACCTGGCCAGCCTGCGCACCCGCGCGACGCGCGACGGCGATCATTGGGTGATCAACGGCAGCAAGATCTGGAACAGCGGGGCGCAGCGCGCCACCCACGAATGGTTGTGCGTGCGCACCGACCCGAACGGCGTGCGCCATCGCGGGATTTCGGTCATCATCGTGCCGATCGACACCCCGGGGATCCAGATACGGCCGCTGTACGCGTGGTCGGGCTACCGCACCAACGAGGTGCATTTCGAGGACGTACGCGTCCCGGTCACGAATCTGATCGGTGAGGTCAACCGCGGCTGGACCTACATCACCGGCGCGCTCGACCTGGAGCGCGGTGCGCTGACCAACGCCGGCGATCTGCGCCGCGCCGTGGACGAGTTGCGCGAACTCGCCCGCCGCCCCCGACGCGACGGCTCGGTGCCGTCCGGCGATCCGGCCCTTCGGCGTCGGCTGGCGCAGGCCGAAGCCGACGTCGAGGCGGCCCCGACGGGCTGCTGGCGCACCGCAGCGAAAGTGCGCCCTTGGCAGGCAAATTCGAGCGGCTGTACCGGTCCGCCCCGTTGATGCGCTTCGGTGGCGGCACTAACGAGGTGCTGCGCGACGTCATCGCCCAGCGCGGGCACGGAATGCCCTCCTATGGACGGTGACGCGTGAAGGCGATCCCCACCACGCAGCAGCGCGAGTTCGGTGCGTCGGTGCGTGCGTTGCTGGCCGCGGAGTGCCCGCCGAGTCTGGTCCGCGGGCTGGGTGAACCCGGCGCCGATCGCAGCACCCCGGCGCTGTGGACGGCATTGGCCGGCGCCGGCGTGTTCGGTCTCGCCGTTGCCGAGGAATACGGCGGCTCGGGCGGCTCGCTGGACGATCTGGCCGTCTTCTACACCTTCTACACCGAAGCCGGCCGCGCGCTGTGTCCGACGGCCGTGCACGGCACCATCGCCGCGGTGCTGGCGATCGACCAGCTCGGCTCCGCGGAGGTCAAGTCCGCGTGGCTGCCGCGGCTGGCGGCGGGGACCGTGCGCGGCACCACGGCGCTGTGGAATGCCCGTGACGCCGCGGATGTTTCGGATGTGCTGTACGCCCGTTCCGACGCGACCGGGTGGCGCCTGGACGGTGTCGCGGACTATGTCGCCGACGCCGACGTCGCCGACCTCATCGTGGTGTCGGCCGCTGCCGGCGAATACACGCTGGTCTTCGCCGTCGACACCCGCTCGTCCGGTCTGAGCCTGGAGCCACTTGCCATGGCGGGCGGGTACCGGGCGTTCGCGGTGCGGTTCGACGATGTGTCCGTCAGTGCCGATGCGCTGGTCGGCAGCGTCCCACCGGATCGGATCGCGTTGTTCCGCTTGGCGAATGCGGCCGTCGCCCTGGGGTCACTCGACCTGGTCGGGGTCGGTCAGGCGGTGCTGGACCGCACCGTCGGGTACACCGAGCTGCGCCACCAGTTCGGCCGCCCGATCGCCTCTTTTCAGGCGGCGCAGCATCTGGTCGCCAACATGCACATCGCCTTGTTCGCGGCCCGATTGACCGCGCATTCCGCCGTCTTCTGGATCGCCCGGGGACAGACGGCGAGGAGACAAACGGCCATCGCGCGCATGCATGCCGGCAGGGCGGCGCGGCTGGTCACGTTGGATGCCCATCAGTTGCATGGCGGGATGGGCTACGTGACCGATACAGATCTGCACCTGGGGACCGAACGGGCAAGGCTCGGTTCAACTCTCGGCGGTGACGCAGGCGTCGCCGCGGCCTGGCTGGAGGAAACCTTGGAGGAGATTCGTGACTGAGGACACCCTGATCGACGCCGAGTCGGCGTCGCGAGTGGGTACCGTTGCCGCGACCGCGACCGGCGAGCTGAACCGGCGCGACTGGCAGCGCTGGGCGGCGGCGGTCGGTGACCACAATCCGCTCTACTTCGATCCGGATTACGCCCGCGCCAACGGCTATCGCGACATCATCTGCCCGCCGCTGTATCTGCAGTACGCGGTGCTCGGCGTCGTGCATCTCGACTCGTTGCGGCCCGACGGTTCCTCGGGTGCGGTTTCGGGAAGCCTCGCGTTTCCGCGCGCGCCGACGCGGATGGCCGGCGGCGAGAGCTTCACCTTTCACCTGCCCACCTATCATCGCGACGAGATCGAAATGGTTCGCACCATCGAATAGATCGTCGAAAAACGGGGCCGCTCGGGAAGATTCGTTCTGGTCACCTGGCACACGGTGTACCGCAACCAGCATCGCGAGCTGGTCGCCGAGGCCGCGACGTCGACGATCGCCCGACCCTAGGAATGCCATGACCGATCAGATGTGCTACGACGACGTCGAGGTGGGCGAGCACATTCCCGCGCTGACCGTGACCACCGACGAGACCCAGCTGTTCTTTTTCAGTGCCGCCACCTACAACGGCCACCGCATTCATTACGACAAGGACTGGGCGCGGGACGTCGAAGGCTACGACAACGTGCTGGTGCACGGCCCGCTGCAGGCGGCGCTGCTGGCCCGTGCCCTGGGCGACTGGATCGGCGGCCGCGGTCGGCTGGTGTCGTTTTCGGTGCAGAACCGGGCGGCCGCGTTGCCCGGCGAGCCGCTGACCTTCGACGGAGTGGTCACCGCCAAGCGCCTGGCCGACGGCGCCGCACTGGTGGATCTCGACATCGCCGGGCGCCGCGGCGACACCGTGCTGATGCCCGGAACCGCGACGGTCGAGCTGCCCCGTCGAGAAACCATCTGCGGAACGTCGTCGTGACGGGATTGCGTGGCGAAGCGGCCATCGTCGGCTTCGCGGAGTTACCCGCCGAGCGCCGTTCGACCGGGCTGCCCTTGTTCACCCTCGACCAGTACGCGCTACTGGCCAAGCTGGCCGTGCAGGACGCCGGGGTCGATCCGGCGCGCATCAACGGCCTGATCACCCACGGTGTGGCCGAATCGGCGATGTTCGCCCCGGCCACCCTGTGCGAATACCTCGGCCTGGCACTGGATTTCGGTGAGCGCGTCGATCTGGGCGGGGCCACCTCGGCCGGAATGATCTGGCGGGCCGCCGCCGCGATCGAGCTCGGCATCTGCGACGCGGTGCTGGCCGTGGTGCCCGGTTCGCTCAACGTGCCGCAATCGGGACGGCGCCCCGCGCCAGAGCCGAATTGGTTTGGGCTGTCGTCGAATAACTATGGGTCACCGCAGGCCGAGTTCGAAATCCCGTACGGCAATCTCGGCCAGAACGCGTCGTACGCGCAGATCGCGCAGCGCTACGCCGCGGAATACGGTTACGACCCCGCCGCGGTCGCCAAGATCGCGGTCGACCAACGCACCAACGCGTGCGCGCATCCCGGCGCCGTTTTCCACGGCACCCCGATCACCATCGACGACGTTCTCGCCAGTTCCATGATCGCTGACCCGATCCACCTGCTCGAAACGGTGATGCGGGTGCACGGGGGAGTGGGCGTCCTGCTCGCCAACGCCGATATCGCCCGTCACGGCCGCCATCGCCCGGTGTGGATCAAGGGTTTCGGCGAGCGCATCGCGTTCAAGACCCCGACCTATGCCGAGGACCTGCTGCCCACTCCGATCGCGCGCGCCGCGGACAAGGCGTTCGCGATGTCCGGCCTGGACCGGTCCGATGTCGATATCGCCTCGATCTACGACTGCTACACGATCACGGTGCTGATGAGCCTGGAGGACGCCGGCTTTTGCGCCAAAGGCGAAGGCATGGCCTGGGTTACCGAACACGATCTGACCCACCGTGGTGACTTCCCGCTCAATACCGCCGGCGGTCAGTTGTCGTTCGGTCAAGCCGGAATGGCCGGCGGCATGCATCACGTCGTCGACGGTGCGGGACAGGTGATGGGTCGCGCCGACGCCGCCCAGGTACCGGACTGCCATACGGCGTTCGTCACCGGCAACGGCGGGATCATGAGCGAGCAGGTCGCGCTGATCATGCGGGGGGACTGACGCCGTGAGCACCGAAACCCGTCCGATTCCCGAACCCACCCCGGTCTCGCAGCCCTTCTGGGACGGCCTGGCCCAGCGCCGCATCATGGTGCAGTATTCGCCGTCGCTGCAGCGTTACGTGTTCTATCCACGCACCCTCGCACTCGACACGGACGACCTGCAGTGGCGCGAAATCGACGGCGCGGGAACGCTGTACACCTTCACCGTTACCCGCAGGCCGACCGCCCCGCCCTGGGCCGACGCGGTACCGCAGCTGCTCGCCGTGGTGCAGTGGGATGCCGGGCCGCGGATCAGCACCGAATTGGTCGACATCGACCCGAGCGACATCCGCGTCGGCATGCGGGTGGCGCCGGTGTTCTACGCTCTGCCCGAGGGCGGCATCACCTTACTGAGATACCGGCCCGCGTGACCTCAACGGTGAGGTCGGAGGTGCAGATGGACGATGTCGTGCAGGCGATGCTCGACCAGGTGAACGCCGGATTTCCGCGCGTCGCGACGATGACCGGTGCGCAGGCGCGCCCGGCCATGGACCCCGTGCGGGCCTCGGTATGACCGAGGTAAGCGACGGCGTCGTGATCGGCGCCGGATTCGCCGGGCTGTACGCCGTGCACCGAATCGCGACGTCGGGCCTGTCGGTGATCGCCATCGAGGTGCCGCCCCCGAGGTGGGCGGCACCTCGTACTGGAACCGCTATCCGGGAGCGCGCTGCGACGTCGAAAGTGTGGACTACTCCTACTCTTTCGACGAGGACCTGCAGAAGAGCTGGCAGTGGAGCGAACGCTTTGCCGCCCAGCCCGAGATCCTGGCCTACCTGAATCACGTCGCCGACCGCTTCGAGCTGCGCCGCCATTACCGCTTCGGTGTCGACGTAGTCGGTGCTGCCTTCGATCAAGGTCGCTGGCACGTCGACACCGCGACCGGACAGACGTATGCGGCACAGTTTCTGCTGTGCGCGACGGGCTGCTTGTCGGCGGTGGATCGGCCCAATATCGCAGGCGTGGACAGCTTTTCGGGCGAAGTGTATTTCACGGCGGCGTGGCCCCGGGAAGATCCCGATCTGCGCGACAAGCTGGTCGGCTTGATCGGGACGGGGTCATCCGGCATCCAGGTCGCGCCGATCGTCGCCGCCCAGGCCCGGCACCTCGTCGTGTTCCAGCGCTCCGCGAACTACACCATCCCAATGCTCAACCGGCCGTGGTCATCCGAGGAACAACACGAGATCCAGGAGCAGTATCCCGAGCGTCGCCGGGCATCGGCCTACGCGCCCGCCGGTACGCCGCACGGCACCTACCACAAGAACGCCGTGGACACCGAGCCCCGGGAGCGCGCCGACGCGCTGTGGAAGCGCTGGCGCGAAGGCGGCGTCCTGTTCGCCAAGACCTTCCCCGACCAGACCAGTGACCTGGCTGCCAACGACGTCGCCCGGCTGTTCGCCGAGGAGCGGATCCGGGAGATCGTCAGCGACCCGATCGTGGCAACCGATCTCATCCCCGTCGATCATCCGATCGGAACCAAACGCATCTGCACGGACAACGGGTACTACGCCACCTTCAACCGCGACAACGTGCAGCTGGTCAACTTGCGCCGCGAGCCCATCACAGAGATCACCGAGCACGGCATACGAACCACCGAGGCGCCCTACTCCTTGGACGTGCTGATCTTCGCCACCGGCTTCGACGCGATAACCGGAGTATTGACCCGCATCAATCCGATCGGGCCCGGGGAGCGCGATTGCGCGACATCTGGAGCGACGGCCCGGTGACGTTCCGGTCTGATGGTGCCGGGTCTGCCGAACCTGTTCATGATCAGCGGGCCGGGCAGTCCCTCGGTGCTGGCGAACATGGTGCTGCACGCCGAGGTGCAGGTCGACTGGGTCGTCGATCTGGTGCGAGCCGCGCGGCAACGGGGCGTCAGCGAGGTCGAGCCACGCCTGGACGCGGCGCGTGCCTGGACCGACGAGGTGGCCCGGGCCGCCGAGCGGACGCTGTTCCCCAGGGCGGCATCGTCGTGGTATCTGGGCGCCAACATCGACGGCAAGAAGCGCGTCTTCATGCCCTACATCGGCGGGTTCGGCACCTACCGACGCCACTGCGACGAGGTCGCCCAGCGCAATTACGCTGGGTTGGTGTTGACGACCCGATGACGTCGACGAGGAAGTGAGACGGTGCCGGAGACGGTTCAGCAGCTGCTGCGGCAGCGCAGGCACGACGACACCCCGGCGATCGCGCGCGGCGAGGCGACCTGGACCTGGCGCGAGCACGTCGCCGAAGCCGAGACCGAAGCTGCGGCGCTGATCGCGCTTGCCGACCCGGCCCGCCCGTTGCATTTGGGTGCCGCACTGGGTAATTCGCCGGAGATGCTGCGCGCCATGGCCGCCGCGGCGCTCGGCGGCTACGTGCTGTGCGGCCTGAACACGACCCGCCGCGGGCCGGCGTTGCTTGCCGACATCCGGCGGTCGGACTGCAAGATCTTGCTCGTCGGCGACGAGCACCTGTCCTTGTTGGAAGGCCTGGACCTCAACGGAATTCAGGTCCTCGAGGTGGGCACGACGTGCTACGCCGAAGCGCTCGCCGCTGCACCGCCGTTGACACTGCACCGCGAAGTCGTCGCCGCGGATACGTTCATGATGATCTTCACCTCCGGAACCAGCGGCAATCCCAAGGCCGTGCGGTTCGCGCACGGGATGGCGATCATGTGCGGTGCCAGTCTGATCTACCAATACGACGTCACAGCGGACGATGTCTGCTATCTGGCGATGCCGCTGTCTCATTCCAACGGCGTCGCCGCGGCTGGGCCGTCGCCGTCGGGAGCGGCGCGTTGATGGTACCCGCCAAGTTCTCGCCGTCGCGCTTCATCGACGACGTCCGGCGGTACGGCGTGACCTACCTGAACTATGTCGGGAAGCCACTGGCTCTGATCCTGTCCACCCCCGAACGTGCCGACGATGCCGACACCACGCTGCGCATCGCGTTCGGCAACGAGGCCACCGATCGCGATATCGTGGAATTCGCACGGCGTTTCGGGTGCCGGGTCGTCGACAGCTTCGGGTCCAGCGAGTTCGCGGTGATCGTGGTGCGCGAAGACGGCACACCGCCCGGCTCGATCGGTAAGCCCTATCCCGGAGTCAGCATCTACAACCCGGTGACGCTGCAGGAGTGCGCCGTCGCCCAGTTCGACGAACACGGCAAGCTGACCAACTTCGAAGATGCCGTCGGTGAACTCGTCAACACCACGGTGCCGGACCGTTCGTCGGCTACTACAACGACCCGGAGGCCACGGCCCACCGGATGCGTCACGGCATGTACTGGGCCGGCGATTTGGCCTGTCGCGACGCCGACGGCTTTATCTACCTCGCCGGCCGCACCGCCGACTGGATGCGGGTGGACGGCGAGAATCTCGCGGCGGCGCCGATCGAACGAATCCTGGAACGGCTGCCACAGGTCAGCCAGGTCGCGGTGTACGACGTGCCGGACGAGCGGGTGGGGGACCAAGTCATGGCCGCGCTGGTGCTTCGTCGCGGGATGGATTTGGCGCCAACCGATCTCGAGGAGTTTCTGGCCGCACAGCACGACCTGTCCCCGAAGGTGTGGCCGCGCTACGTGCGCATCAACGACGAGCTGTCGGCGACGGCCACCAACAAGATCCTCAAGCGTGAGTTGATCGCCGCCGGCATCAGCGCCCAGGGCGGCGTGCTGCTGACCCGAGAAGCTCGCGGCACGACGTATACCGTTGCCGCACAATTTGTTCCGGAATAGTCTCAGTCGGACTTCGCAGTAGTGGGTGCCTCGCCGAAGCGGGCCAGCACCAATGTGCCGGCCACCGACACGGCAAATCCCACGATCACCAGCCAGCCCCACCCGGGTCGCGCGGTGTCGCCGAGCCACAGCACGCCGACCAGTGCCGGCGCGATGGTTTCGCCGACGACCATGGCGGCCACGGTGGTGGTGACCGAGCCGCGTTGCAGTGCGGACGTGAACAACAGAAATCCCGCGGCGCCGCCCCCGGCCGCGGCGTACAGCGCCGGGTCGGTGTAGAACGCGGCTTTGGTCGGATCGATCTCGTCGAGCAGGCGCACCCCGATCTCGACGACACCGAATCCGCTTCCGGCGCCGAGACCCAGGGCGAGCGCGCGCTCCCGATCCGGCAGCCGACCGGCGACGGCTCCGAGGAGGAAGATGACGGCCACGGCCACGAGCAGCGGCCAGCCCAGTCCCGGTGGGCCATGGCGAAAGTGTCCGGGTCCGGCGGCACCGGCGAGTGCGGCCAGGCTCACGCAGACCACACCGACGGCGGCCCACTCGACCTTGGACAGCCGGGCCGAGAGCACCCACACCGACACGATGGCGGTGACCGCGATCGAGGCGGCCAGCGCCGCCGCAACGACGTAGATCGGCACCAGTCGCAGCGCCGCGACCTGCAGCAGGAAACCGAGGCCGTCGAGGCCGATGCCCGCCAGGTAGCGCCACTGGCGCAGCGCCCGTAGCAGCAGCATCGCGTCGACACCGGACTTGCCGCCGGATTCCACCGACCGCGTCGCGACGGCCTGCAGCACCGAGGCGGTGCCGTAGCACAGCGAACAGCCCAAAGCGAGCAGCAATCCGATCAGCACACGGTGACACTAGCCGAGCTGGCCCCCCCGACGGGGCTAGCCGCGCATCATGGCGAAACGATAGACCGCCTCGGCGACCTCTTGGGGCAGTCCTCTTGCAGAAAGTGTTTGGCGGGCAATTTGATTGGCTCTCGCAGACCGGCGGCGTTTTGGGCCGCGACGCCCCAACGCCGCCACGGCAGCATCTTGTCCCGCGCTCCCCACACGACCTGCACGGGGAACGGGCCGTTACGGACGACGTCGAGGTAGCGGCGCTCTTTCGCGGCGGTCAACTCGAAGCCGCGCATGATCTTCAAAAACGCCCGCCCGCGGTCGTCCCCGAACAGCAGCGGGAGCCAACACGCGATTTCCGCGGTCGGCACCCGGCGGCTCACCCCGACAAGTCGCATGATCGACAGGAATGCGCCCGGCACGCGCAACGCCGCCAGCCACGCTTCTCCGATGCCGCGGTGCGCAAACGGCTCCATCGGCCACGGCCGGTGAAACGACTCGACTTCGATGATGGTGTTCAGCAGCGTCATCGACAGCACCCGCTCGGGTACGGCGCCGGCCACCTCGAAGCCGATCGGCCCGCCGATGTCGTGCAGCACGAGGTGAAAGCGGTCGAGCCGCAATTCGTCGATCGCCGCCAGCAACCAGCGGCCCAGACCGGTCCAGGTGTAGTCGGCATCGGCGGGTCGTTCGGCCAGCCCCAGCCCGGGCAGGTCGATCGCAATGCCACGTAACCTGGTTCCGGCCAGCGCGGGTACGACTTTGCGATACAGGGGGTACGACTTTGCGATACAGGTACGCCGACGACGGAACACCGTGCACACACACCACGGCAGGCGCGTCGCCGGGACCGTCCGTCGAGGACGAATGACTTGATCCCGCCGGCGCTGAAGAAACGGCCCGACGACCGATACCGTTCCAGCAGTCGATTCGGCGTTGCGGTCCGCATGCCGAGTTGAACGTCACGCCGCGAGAAAAGCTTCCACCGCTATCCCGACGGAATTGCCTCGCCCGAAGGGCGGCACAGTGGCGCGAGGTAGTGCAGCACCAGGGCGGTGACGACGCCGTAGCCCAGATGCGGAATCAGGTCGCTGATCTAGTCGGCGAGACTCCAGGTGAGCGGATCGGTCACCCCGAGAACGGTCATCGGTCCGTTGGTGCCGATCAGGGCGATGGCCGACGCGACCAGTAGCCCAGGCCGCCAGCCCAGCGCGTATGCCACCCCGAGAATGACGCCCATCCCGATGCCGGCCGCATACCCGGTGAGCGCACCGAGGCCGGAGATTCGGTTGGCCAGCACGTCGCCGCTGCCGGGAACGGTGAGGCCGAACAACCTCGCCATCGCTTCGACGGTGCGTTCGGGTGTGCTGCTCGTCGCGCGGCCGCGCACCGCGATGTCGAGGTAGGTGATCACGTTCAGGGTGGTGGTGCCGGCGGCACCGCACAACACTCCCGGCCAAAGGCGTATTGCATGCGGTCCCGACCACACCCCGGCAATGATAGGCGAGCCATCCCGGCGTGGGCCGCGTCGCCGCCCTACCTATTCCGCGACCGGGAACCTAGAATTCGGTGCGTGCTTCATCGCACCGGCAAGACGATCGCCGCAGCGTACGGCGGCGTTGCCGTGCTCGCCTCGGCGATCGGCGGTGTCTGCGTCGCGCCGCAGACGTCCGCGGATCCGCCCCCGTCACCGGGACCCTGCTGCTGGGAGCGACTCATCGCAGCCGATGGGCCTGACCATCCAACCCGAAGGCGGCGGTAGCTGCATCATCGGTCTGAACTGCGGGCGTATCAACCCGACCCGGCCGCCACCGGCGACCAACCCGCCGCGTCTTCCAGCCGGCTGAGCGGGTCGTAGTTTGCCCGCACAATCGGGCGCGGTCTTCGGGTACACTGGGATGTCATGGGGATTGGTACGACGGTCGCCGCACTGGGCGGCGGTGTCACCGTGCTTGCCGTGGCGCTCGGCGGCATCGGCACGGCCGACGAGCCGCCGGGCGGCTCCACCGGTTCCGGCATCGAGCGTGGTTCCGGCCCCGCCGGGCAATAACGGCGGTGCCTTACGGGTCAAACCCGCCGGCGGTGGCGGCGTTGCATCCTCGGCCTGAACTGTGGGCCCATCAACCCACAGCGGCGGGCACCGAGGCTTGCGCACGGCCCGCATCAGGACGCGCCGACACCTCAGCACCCATAGCGTCAACCCGCCGACCGAATCCCGCGCGGTTTTCCTATCATTTGGTAATGAGCGCCGGTGAACTCGACACCGTGGGCTCGCCGGCTTTCACCGACGAGGACCCGGCCCGGTTTCGCGCGGCCGGATGGTGGTCCGACTCGACGTTGTCAGACGCGGTGCGGCGCAACGCCGAACGGTCACCGGACCGGCCCGCTTACACCGACCAGCCCGGTATCTCGCTGACCTGGCGCGAATTCGATGCTGTGGCAACCGCTTTGACGAGTCAGCTGGCGGGCCTCGGCATTGTGCGCGGTGATCGAGTCGCGGTGTGGCACGGCGATTCCGCCGCGATCCACGCGGCGTTCGTCGCGATCGAACGTTGTGGCGCCGTCGTCGTCGGCATCGGCGCCCGCGCCGATAACCGCGAGGTGAGCGCGCTGCTGCGCAACACCCGGCCGAAGCTCCTGATCACCGACCCCAAGCACGCCGATGACGCGGGGCGGGTCACGGCCGAATCGCCGGTGTCCCTGGCCGTCCTGGGTCAGCAGGCGGGCCTACCGCGCCTGGACAGCGACGTGCGGCCCGAGCCCGTCGCGGGTGAATCTCAACTCGGCCCGGACGACGTTTTCCTGATCAACTCCACGTCGGGGACCACGGGCCTGCCCAAGTGCGTCGTGCACACCCAGAACCGGTGGCATTACTTTCACCAGAAGGCGGTTGCCAATGGGCAGCTGGGCGCCGACGACGTGTTCTTGCCGGTCATCCCCACGCCCTTCGGCTTCCGAATATGGACCAGCCACACCACCCCGATCTATCTCGGCGCCGCTGCGGTGATCCTGGAGCGCTTCACCGCGCAGGCGGCGTGCGAAGCGATAGCCCGACACAAAGTCACCGTACTCTGTTGTGTCAGTTCACAATTGACGATGATCGTGGCCGACCGGGCAGCCCGCGACTACAACTTGAGTTCGCTGCGCGTCGTTTTCACCGGCGGCGAGGCGATACCGTACCGCCCCGCGGCCGAATTCGAACGGCTGACCGGCGCGAAGATCCTGCAATTCTACGGCTCGAATGAGACCGGCCTGCTGAGCGCGACGACGGTGTACGACCCGCTGGAGCGCCGGCTGCGCACCGGCGGCCGGATCGTTCCCGAAATGGCGGTCCGGCTCTTCGACGGGGATCGGGACGTCACCGCGACGGGGCGGGGCCAGCCGGCCTGCTGGGGCCCGGCGACCAGCCTCGGCTATCTCGGCGGTACCGACCACGACAAGCTGTTCACCCGCGATGGCTGGATGTTGATGGGCGACATCTGCGAGCTCGACGCCGACGGTTATCTGACCATCACCGGCCGGACATCCGACTTCATCCTGCGCGCCGGCAAGAATATCAGCGCAGCGCAGGTCGAGGATGCCGTGATGACGCATCCGGCGATCGCCCTGGCCGCGGCGGTGGCGATACCCGATCCGGTGTTCGGCGAAAAGGTCTGCCTCTACGCCGAACTCGCCGACTCCGCGACCCTGGACCTGCCCGCTCTGGTCGAGCACCTGCTGGCGCTGGGGGTTTCCAAGGAGCTGCTGCCCGAACGCCTGATCGTCGTCGACGAATTACCACGGTCGTCCGGTGGCAAGATCGCCAAAGGCGATCTCCGCCAAGACATTCGAGCAAGGTTGGAGGCCGACTATGAACCCGTCTAAGCCACGACCAGGTGGTCTGCAGGTATGGGCGCCGTCGGTGGTGCCCCCGATCGGGGTCGAGCTGTCCCACGAGCAGGCGCTGGCGGTGGCGTTCCGCCACCTGGCCGGCATCGGATTCGCCGAAAACATGGCCGGACACATCACCTGGCAGCGCGACGGACAAACCGACATGCTGGTCAATCCGTGGGGCCTGTGGTGGCAGGAGCTCACCGCATCGGATATCTGCTTGGTGGACAGCGAAGCTCGGGTTGTCCGCGGCCGGTGGGACGTCACCCCGGCGATCCACATTCACACCGAGCTGCACCGCGTCCGTGACGACGCCCGGGTGGTGATCCACAATCATCCGTATTACGTCTGCGTGCTCGCCGCGCTGGGCAGATTGCCGGCACTGGTGCATCAGACCGGCTCGCTGTTCCTCGACGACCTGTGCCTCGTCGCGGAATACGACGGTGAGATCGACAGCGCCGATCGCGGAGCCGATCTCGCGGCGCGCATCGGCGCTGCCAACCTCACGATTCTGGCCAACCACGGCGTGATCGCGACGGGTCGCAATCTGGCCGAGGCGGTGTACCGGGCGGCGTCGATCGAACGGGTCTGCAAGCTGGCCTACGACGTGATGCTCACCGGCACCGAGCCGGTCGCGATGAACTGGTCCGACATGGCCGGCATGCAGCGGTCGCTGATCGAGCGGGCCGCCGACGTGTACTGGGCGGGAGCGGCGCGCATGACGATCAAGGCGGATCCTGATGTGCTCACCTGAGCGCGCGGGAACCCGTCACCGCACAGTCGACGCAGAAGGGCATCGCCGCAGATGAAGTCGATCGACGAGCTGGCCTCCGATTTGAGTTTCACCACGGCCAAGACCGGCGCCGAACGATCGGTGACGTTTCTGCCGGACCCGCCGCGGGCGCCGCGCCGCTACACGGTGATCTCGGTCGACGATCACATCGTCTAACCCCCGGACACCTTCACCGGCCGGCTGCCACGAAAGTTCGCCGACCGCGCGCCGCGGGTCGTCGACACCGACAGCGGCGGGCAGACCTGGGTCTACGACAATCAGGAGCTGCCGAACGTCGGGTTCAACGCGGTGGTCGGTCGACCGGTGGCGGAATACGGCTTCGAACCCGTCCGATTCGACGAAATGCGCAGGGGCGCATGGGATATCCATGAACGCATCCGGGACATGGATCTCAACGGCATCTACGCGTCGCTGAACTTTCCCTCGTTCCTGCCGGGATTCGCCGGCCAGCGGCTGCAACAGGTGACGAAGGATCGCGATCTAGCGCTGGCCTCGGTCCGCGCCTGGAACGACTGGCATCTCGAGGTGTGGGCCGGGTCGTATCTCGACCGGATCATTCCCTGCCAGCTGCCCTGGCTGCTGGACCCCGAACTGGGTGCGGCGATGATCCGTGAGAACGCCGAGCGCGGTTTCCACGCCGTCACGTTCAGCGAGAACCCGGCGCTGCTCGGGTTGCCGAGCATCCACTCGGGACATTGGGATCCGCTCATGGCCGCGTGTGCCGAGACCGAAACGGTGGTGAACCTGCATATCGGGTCGTCGGGTTCGTCGCCGTCGACCACCGAGGACGCACCGCCGGATGTACAAGGCGTGCTGTTCTTCGCCTACGCGATTTCGGCGGCCGTCGACTGGTTGTACTCCGGATTGCCGAGCAGATTCCCCGATCTCAAGATCTGTTTATCGGAAGGCGGAATCGGTTGGGTGGCAGGCCTGCTCGACCGTCTCGACCACATGCTCAGCTATCACGCGATGTATGGCACGTGGCAGGCGCTGGGCGAGAAGCTCACCCCCGCAGAGATTTTCACCCGCAACTTCTGGTTCTCCGCGGTGGAGGACAAGTCTTCGTTCGTCCAGCGCGATCGAATCGGAATCGACAACATCATGCTCGAGGACGACTATCCACATTGCGACTCGACCTGGCCGCACACCCAAGAAACGATTTACGAGGAAATCGGCGATCTACCGCCGGACGCGATCCGCAAGTTCACCTGGGAGAACGCGTAGCGGTTGTACCAGCATCCGGTGCCCGCCGCGATACAGCGGGATCCCGAGGCGTTCTGAAGACTCACTTGCCGCTATGCGGGCAGGGGCAGTCACCGGAGTCGGCCTGGAGACGGGACTTGAACCGCCCCTCGGCCTCGGTCGGTGCCGTGTCGCGGTAGGACACCAACTCGCCGGTGTGGGCGGGCCGTGCCGTCGGCGGCGAGGGGGTCCACGCAGCCACCGCGACCGCCGACGACGGCACCGAACTGGCTTCCAGGCAAGACGGCGTCACCACCCAGTCCATGAACTGCCACACCGCGGCGACCAGGGTGATCAGGAGCAAGACCGTCGCGACCGCGTGGGCCACCAGGTAGTAGCAATATCCGGTGGAGGTCGGTGGTGACCCGTCGCCGGCAGCAACCATTTTGAACGTCACCTGTCGCATCGAGAGGCCCCTTTCTAAACCTAGCGGTGTCGGCCGCCACAACCGTTGCTCGATAATTCTTCGGAGCACAGCGTCCGTCGGATGGGTGCCCGAGTAGCTGAGCCGCCAGCGCCGACGTGACCTGCCCGTTTGGACGGCGGACAACTTCGGGGTGGCCATCGCGACCCTGGATGCGCTTCGCTGTCGGTAGTAGTTACCGCCGAACCAGGAGGGATAGTGACGGGCAAGGTTGATTTCAGTTCGGTCCGCTGGGGCTCAGTGGAGTGGACGAACCTCGTGACGCTGTACCTGCGTGCCCACGAAAGCCGCTCGGCGCATCCGATTCTGGGCGACCGCACCGCCACCGAGGCGGTCGACCGGATCGACTACGACTTCAAACGCATTCACCGGAGCTCATTTCCGGCGTCGAACCGGTATCTGGTCGCGTTGCGCGCAAAACAGTTCGACGGGTGGTGCGCCGACTTCCTTGCCCGCCACCCCGACGCTGTCGTCTTGCACCTGGGTTGTGGGCTCGACGGCCGTGCTTTCCGCCTCGACGTGCCGCCCGCGGTGTTGTGGTTCGACCTCGACCAGCCAAGCATTATCGAGCTTCGCCGCCGACTGTACGACGAGACCGAGCACTACCGGATGGTCGGCTCGTCGGTGACCGACCTGGATTGGATCGATCAGATACCCACCGGCCACCCGACCCTCGTCGTCGCCGAGGGCCTGCTGATGTATGTCGACGAGAGCGGGGTGCGCGAACTGTTCGCCCGCCTGCTGGACCGATTCGATTGCGGGGAGCTGCAATTCGACACCCTCGCGGCGTTGGCGCCGTTGCTGTCGAAGGTGCTCACCCGGGGCATCATCAAGTGGGGCATCGGCGACGCGCGCGAGATCGAAACCTGGAATCCGAGGCTGAGATTCGTCGAACAGACACCGGCGCTGGCCGGTTACGAAAAGATCGACAGCACCGTCGTCCGGTGGATATACCGATTCTTGCGGGCCTCGCCGTTCGGCCCCTACGACGTACTCAACCGCTTTACGTTCTCCCGCTAGGGCTTAGACACCGGTGTTTGATCTCGCGTATTGCCGATTTCCGGTCCGCATCGGCAACTGATCACAGAGCGGAGGCAAGCCGCCGCAGAATGTCCGCGGTGGGTTCGGCGGTGGCGTGCCGGTACCCGGTCCCCGCCCACAGGTGGACGTAGTCGGGCTTGCCCGCGGCCGCAGCGGCTTTGCGCAGCGGGCTGGTCAGGTGGTGAATCGCCGGATAGCCGAACGGTGCGTGGTCCTCGTGGTCGTCGATGAACGTGTTGCGCAATCCGCGGGCGGGGCGGCCGGTGAAGGCGTGCGTGAGCACCGTCTCGGTGCGCGCGGGATCGGTCAGCGCGGCCTGATGCGTCGCCGACGCGCCGCTTTCGGTGGCGCGCAGCAGCACGGTGCCGACGGCGGCCGCGGCCGCGCCCGCCCGGACGACGTCGGCCACCGCGTCGGGTGTGGCCAGCCCACCGGCGGCCAGCACCGGCAGCGGCACCGCCGCGGTGACCTGTTTGACCAGGTCCACGAGCGGAACCGGCTGCAATGGCCGCCGCGGCGAGAGGGTGCCGGAATGGCCGCCGGCGACGACGGCCTGCAGGGTCAGCATGTCGACGCCCGCCTGATGGGCCTGTGCCGCCTCGTCGGGCGTCGTCACCGATTGGACCACGACGGTACCGGCCCGTTGCAGGGCGGCGATCACGCTGCGCGGCGGGATGCCGAACGTGAACGACACCATCGGCACCGGGTCGTCGAGCAACAGCGCGATCTTCTCGTCGAACCGTCGGTGTCCTCGACGGGATCGGCAGGCAGGACGAGGCCGAACCGCTCGGCCTCCTGCTGGATGATTGCGGCGTACGCCCGGTAGCTGTCCGGATCGACCGGCAGCGGGTTGGGTGCAAACAGGTTGATGCCGAACGGGATTCCTGCGGCACGAACGACCTCGAGCTCGGCTTCGCCGGCCTCGACCGTCTTGTAGCCCGCGGCGAGCATGCCCAAGCCCCCGGCCGCGGCTGCGGCCGACACCATCGCCGGCGTGGTCGGGCCGCCCGACATCGGCGCGGCGACCAGCGGAATCGACATCTCGAACTGTGCCAACATCGGGCGCCCCCGGGGATCGGTGTATTCGGTGAATCGAGCCTAGCGAGTTCCCGAACGTTCCATTCGGGTGCCGGACCTGACAGGATGCTTGACCGTGAAGCGGCCTAACTTCTTGGTGATCCTGGCGGACGATCTCGGGTTCTCCGACATCGGCGCGTTCGGCAGCGAAATCGAGACACCCAACCTCGACCGGCTCGCGCACGCCGGTATCCGGCTCACCGATTTTCATTCCGCACCGGCCTGCTCGCCCACCCGGGCGATGCTGCTGACCGGACCCGACCACCACGTCGCCGGCATCGGCACGATGCTGGAGGTAGCGGCCCCCGGATTCCAAGGTGCGCCCGGTTACGAGGGTTACCTCAACGACCGGGTGGTGGCGCTGCCCGAGCTGTTGCGCGACGCGGGTTATCTCACGCTGATGTCGGGCAAATGGCATCTGGACCATACAATCGAAAGATCGCCGTGGGCAAGGGGATTCGAGCGCTCGTTCGCGCTACTGCCGGCCAGAGCCAGCCATTACGATGGCGCCGCGGGCCGCGGATTCTCGCCGGTCCCAACGCTTTACACCGAGGACGACCAGTTCGTCACGGTGGGCGAGGACTTCTACTCGTCGGACTTCTACACCGACACCTTGCTTCGCTACTTCCGCGACCGCGCCGCCGCCGACGACCGGCCGTTCTTCGCCTACCTGCCGTTCCAGGCGCCGCACTGGCCGCTGCAGGCGCCCGACGAATCCGTGGCCAAATACCGGGGCCGCTACGACGCGGGCCCGGATGCGTTGCGCGAGGAACGCTTGGCGGCGCTCAAGCGGCTCGGCCTGTGTGCGCCCGACGTCGAGCCGCATCCGGTCGTGGCCGACGGCGCTGTCGAATGGGCCGACATGACGGACGAGGAGCGCGCGATCTCGGCCCGCGCCATGGAGGTGTACGCCGGGATGGTGGACCGCATGGATTGGAACGTCGGTCGGGTCATCGACTACTTGGCCGAGACCGGCGAGCTGGACAACACCGTGGTGATGTTCATGTCCGACAACGGCGCTGAGGGGGCGATCGTCGAGGCGATGCCGCTGCGCGGTCCCCAGATCGTCGCGCGGATCGAAAAGAACTGCGACAACAGCCTGGAAAACCTCGGGCGGCCAACGTCGTCATCTGGTACGGGCCCCGCTGGGCACAAGCGGCCACGGCGCCATCGCGGTTGCACAAGGCGTTCACCACCGAAGGCGGGATCCGGGTGGTCGGCTTCGTCACCTGGCCGGGTTTTTGCGCCAGAACGCGATCGGTACGGCGTTCGCGACCGTCATGGACGTCACCCCCACGGTGCTGGAGCTGGCCGGCGTCGAACATCCCGGCACCCGCTACCGCGACCGGGATGTCGAACCGATGCTCGGCCGATCGCTGGTGCCGTACCTGTCCTGCGCCGCCGAGGCGGTGCACCCGGGCGAGACCGGCACCGGGTGGGAACTGTTCGGCCGCCGCGCGATTCGCCAGGGTGACTGGAAGGCGCTCTACCTGCCCCGCCCTATGGCCCCGGCGCCTGGCAGCTCTACGACCTGTCCCGCGACCGGGGCGAGATCCACGACCTCGCCGCCACCCACCCCGACAAGCTCGCCGAGCTGCTCGGGCTGTGGGATCGCTACGTCGAGGAGAACGGGGTACTCAGCGAACCGGTTTCGGTGTACGACGTGGACCCGGAACTGTTGGGCTGAGGCCGTCCTGCGGCGATCGGGGGAGTGATGACGGAGACGACGACCTGCGCGGTGATCGGCGGCGGACCGGCCGGAATGGTACTGGGGCTGCTGCTGGCCCGGGCGGGGGTCGAGGTCACGCTGCTGGAAAAGCACGGCGACTTTCTCCGCGACTTTCGCGGCGACACCGTGCATCCGACCACGTTGCGCTTGCTCGACGAGCTGGGTCTGTGGGAACGCTTCGCGGCTATACCACACAGCGAGGTGCGCAGCGCGCGGTTTGAATCCGACCCGGTCGGTGACGTATGTCGACTTCGGTCGGCTGCGTCAACCCCATCCCTTCGTCGCGATGGTGCCGCAGTGGGACCTGCTCAACCTGCTCGCCGATGCCGCGCAAGAGGAACCGACGTTCACGTTGCGGATGAACACGGAGGCGACCGACCTGATGCGCGAGGGCGGCAAGGTCACCGGGGTGCGCTATCGGGGCCCCGACGGGCCGGGCGAGCTGAGGGCGGAGTTGACCGTCGCATGCGATGGCCGCTGGTTGATGGCGCGCCGTGCGGCTGGTTTGCCGAGCCGTGAGTACCCGGTGAACTTCGACGTGTGGTGGTTCAGGCTGCCGCGCGACGGCGACCAGGAGTTCTCGTTCCTGCCGCGCGTCGGCCCGGGCAAGGCACTCGGGGTGATTCCGCGGGAGGGCTACAACCAGATCGCCTACCTCGGCGCCAAGGGCAGCGACGCGCAGCTGCGGGCGACGGGTATCGAAGCGTTTCGTCGCGACATCGGTGCGCTGCTGCCGGAGTCGGCCGGCGCGGTCGGGACGCTGCGGTCCATGGACGAGGTCAAACACCTCGATGTCCGGGTCGACCGGCTGCTGCGCTGGCACACCGACGGACTGCTGTGCATCGGCGACGCCGCGCACGCGATGTCCCCGCTGGGCGGTGTCGGCATCAACCTGGCGGTGCAGGACGCCGTGGCGGCCGCGACGATCCTGGCTGAGCCGCTGCGAGCGCACCGCGTCACCGATCGGGACCTGGCGGCCGTGCGGCGCCGCCGGCTGGTTCCGACCGCGGTCACCCAAGGCGTGCAACGGTGCTTGCAGCGTGGACTCGGGCCGCTGCTGCGCGGCGCCGACCCCACCCCGCCGGCGGCGTTGCTGGCAGTGCTGCGGCGACTGCCGTGGCTGTCCTTCGTGCCCGCCTACTTCATCGGTGTCGGGGTGCGACCCGAGCGCGCCCCGGCATTCGCCCGCCGCTAGCGTCGAGGTTTGTGTCTGGAAACGAAGCCCCACTGCGGATCGGCATCGTGGGTGCCGCGGCGATCGCGCCCATGGCGCTCGTCAAACCCGCCGAGGACAATCCCGAGGTCGTGGTCGCCGCGGTGGCCGCGCGAGGGGGCGCGGGCCCGCGCCTTCGCCGCCAAACACGGCATCGCCCGGGCGTACGACGACTACGCCACGCTGATTGCCGATCCGGACCTTGACGCGATCTACAACCCGCTGCCAAATGGGTTGCACGGCAAGTGGACCCGGGCCGCGCTCGCCGCCGGGAAACATGTGCTGTGCGAGAAGCCGTTCACTGCCAACGCCGCCGAAGCCCGCGAGATCGCCGACTTGGCCGCGAAGTCGGATCGAGTGGTGATGGAAGCCTTCCACTATCGCTACCATCCCCAGACCCTGCGGGTCGAGGAGATCATCGCCTCCGGAGAGCTGGGCAAGCTCCGGCACGTGGAAGCCGCGCTGTGCTTCCCGCTGCCGAAGTTCTCCGACATCCGGTACAACTACGCGCTGGCCGGTGGCGCGACGATGGATGCGGGCTGCTACACGGTTCACATGGTCCGACTGTTCGGCGGTGGCAAACCGGAAGTCGTTTCGGCACGGGCGAAGCTGCGTGATCCGCGGATCGATCGGGCGATGACGGCCGAGTTGCGGTTTGCCGGCGGACACACCGGCCGGGTGCGGTGCTCGATGTGGTCGCGGCGGCTGTTCGCTATCAGTGCCAGGGTGGTCGGTGAGCGCGGCCGGCTGCAGGTGCTCAACCCGGCGATGCCGCAGATGTTCCATCGGCTCTCGGTGCGGACCGCGGACGACAATCGAGTGGAAAGCTTTCCGCGCCGGGCCTCCTACGCCTACCAACTCGACGCGTTCGCCGCAGCGGTGCTGCGCGGGGAGCCGGTGAAGACCACTGCGCAGGACGCGATCGAGAACATGACCGTCATCGACGACATCTATCGCGCCGCGGGCCTGCCGCTTCGCGAACCCAGCTGAAAGTCGAGGCTACCGGTCGATTTCGGCCAACAGGCCGCGCGCCGTCTCGACGCACGGACGCACCCGATCGATCGGGCTGACCCCGGCCAGCGCCAACGACCGCCTGGGCACTTCAATTTCGAGCACGATGTCGTCGGGCAGCACGGACAGGATGTCGAGGAGCGGCAGTTCACCCTCGTTGGGAACCATGCGTTCGAACATGGCCTCCTCCAGGTAGTTTTCCAGCCGCGGGCGCAGCGTCGTGTCGTTGAGTTGGGCGTAGCCGATGTATGCGGGGTCGACGGCCGCGAGATCGGCCGCGCCGGACCCGGAACGGACCAGATGCATGGTGTGGATCAGCAATCGAAAGTCAGTCCGGCGCATGTATCTCGTGCGGCCAATGCGGTCGGCAGATCGCCCACCGTCAGCCCGGGCACCGGCTCGACGACGGTCTGCATGCCGCGCTCGGCGGCGAGCTCGGTCAGCGCGGCGAACCGGTCGAAGGTGCGGCCGAGATCGGGGTCGAGGCTGACGACGTTGATTCGGGGGACGCCGAGCGCGGCCAACACGTCGAGATCCGCACCGAATGACCCGGTTTCGGTGTCCAGCAGCACCAGAAACCCGTCGCCCAGCGAGGCGGCCACGCCACGGCGCCGCGTCGCGGCGAGCACGTCGGATCGCAGCGCCGGGTCGTCCTTGAGTGAAAACGGCGCATAGCCCAGCGGCACCAACGGCGCGCCCTGCACCACGGCGGAGATGTAGCGGCAGCCAAGGTCGGCGGCCAGGTCGACGAATTCGACTGGCGGAAGACCGAATCCGTTGAGAAAGCCGATCGCGAGCTCCGTCATGCCGGGCGTCCCGCCAATTGCGCCAGCTGGGCGGCGGCCGGCGCCGTTTGGGTCGTCAGCGCGATCTGCCCCGACGTGACCTGGTTTTCGATCATCGGCGCCTCCAGCACCAGATCGTCTCGCACGAACGCGATGTGGGCGTGCGGGAGATTCACCGCCGGGCATTTGTCGGGTGCGCTCGGCTGCGATTTCTGGACAGGCCGAACCGGCAGCGGCGCGATCCGTGGCGCCGGTGCCACGGATGGGGTCGTCGACGTCGCACTGCTCGACGGGGCGGGTGCGGTCGGGCGCTGGGTGGTATGGCAGCCGCAGCACAGCGCAACGAGCAGAACGGCACTGGTCAGCCGGGCGATCGTGGTAGCGGACATCAAACCCAAGCAAAGTAGGTCCACTGCCCGTTGTCGCCGATTCGGGCGGAATTCGCGTGAATCGTGATGACACCGTTGCCGCGGCGACGCGTGCTTTACGGACACTACGAACATAGAGTAAGGTCGTGCTGCACGTCAGCGGAAGTTCACTGTAGATCCTTGCCAGGAAAGCCTGTGTTCATGGCTCGACACCCGTCCTCGTCGGTGCAGCGGCGAAAGCCCAATCCGGCGGAGCGCCGGCGCGACCTGTGTGATGCGGCGATCGAGCTGCTGGCCGCCGACGGGGCCAAGGGATTGAGTCATCTCAAGGTGGACCGCAAGGCCGCCGTTCCCGACGGCACCACCTCGTTCTATTTCCGGACCCGCTCCGCGCTGTTGCGCGCGGTCGCCGAGCGACTGGCCGAGCTGGATCTGCAGCGGCTGCAATCCATCGCCGACAGCGCCGGCAGCACGGGCGACAACCCCACGCCGTCGCTGCTGTCGCAAGTGGTGATTCAGGCCGGCACCGAGCCGCAGTTGTCGTGGACCAAGGCCCACTACGAGCTGACGATGCAGGCCGCCCGAGACCCCGCGATGGCCGCGATTCTGCAGCAGGCCACGGACGCCTTCACGAAGCTGCACCGCGAGATCCTCGTGCAGCTGATGCCGCACAGGGCCGAATTGGAATCGGCGGTGGTCGAGGATCTGAGCAACGTCACGCTGACATTTATCAACGGGCTGCTGATGCGCGCGGCCCACGGCGACCGGATCGTCGATACGCCCGAACAACTCGACGCGATCCTGGCGGCCATCGCCACCGGCATCCTGAAGAGTCCGCACAAGGGCGGGCTCACCGAGACCGGCGACGGGCACCGGGCGCGCGGCCGCCGTGCCGCCGCTTCGGGCTGACCGTGGGCACGACCGGATCCGACGACGACGCGCCGGGCTTCGCGCTTTGGGTCTTGCCACAACACCCGCTATATAATTCTCTACGAGAATAGAGTAAGCCGACGTTCACGGGCGGTCGGTGAGCCCGCATCAGCCTTGCCCGTGCGTATGTCGAAGCAAACGCAATTAAGCGGAGTGTACAAATTGCCCGAATTGGATCCGGCCGCCGACCACTGTCGCGTCGGCATCCGGAAAGTGCAGCGGTAGGAGAGATTTCGACGTCGAGCTGATCGCCGACCCTTATCCGATGTTTGCGCGACTGCGTGAAGAGGCGCCGCTGTACTACAACTCGGAATACGACTTTACGCGTTGAGCCGATTCGCGGACGTGAACAAGGGAATTCTCGACCACGTCACCTTCAGTTCCGCGCGGGGCGTGATCATGGAACTGATCAAGGCCAACCTCGAGATCCCATCGGGCATGTTGATTTTCGAGGATCCGCCGATCCACGACGTGTACCGCAAGCTGTTGTCCCGCATGTTCACTCCCCGCAAGATCGCCGCGCTGGAGCCGATGATCCGTGACTTCTGTGCGCAATCGCTCGATCCGCTGGTGGGCTCGGGGCGGTTCGACTTCGTCACGGACCTGGGCGCGATCATGCCGATGAAGGTCATCAGCGCACTGCTCGGGATTCCCGAAGAAGATCATGGAGTACATCCGCGACCGCGGCAACGCCCAATTACGCACCGAACCCGGCAAGCCGATGAGCGCCGCCGAGCACGGCTTGTCGGTGGGCGAGCAGTTCGAGGCCTACATCGACTGGCGCGCCGAGAACCCGTCGGACGACATCATGACCGAGTTGCTCAACGTGGAGTTCGTCGACGAGACCGGGACGACCCGCCGGCTGAGGCGCGAGGAGATCCTGGTGTACCTCAACGTGGTCGCTGGAGCGGGCAACGAAACCACCACCCGACTGATCGGGTGGGCGGGCAAAGTTCTCGCGGAGCATCCCGACCAGCGCCGCGAACTCGTCGAGAACCCCGGTCTCATCCCGCAGGCCATCGAGGAGTTGCTGCGCTTCGAGCCGCCGGCGCCGCACATGGCCCGCTATGTGACGCGCGACGTCAGCTTCTACGACCAGACGGTACCGGAAGGCAGCGTGATGCTCATGCTGATCGGGTCCGCCTGCCGCGACGAGCGGCAGTTCGGTCCCGACGCCGGCGAATTCAACATTCATCGTCCGCCCCGGCCGCACCTCACGTTCAGCGTTGGCGCACACTTCTGCCTGGGGTCGGCGCTGGCCCGGCTGGAAGGCCGTGTCGCCCTTGAAGAAATCCTCAAGCGCTTCCCGGAGTGGGAGCTCGATCTGGCCAACGCCACCCTGAGCCCGACGTCGTCGGTGCGTGGTTGGGAAACCCTGCCCACAGTGGTGCCTTGATGACCAGCCGGGTCGAAGGCAAGGTCGCCTTCGTCACTGGTGCCGCTCGCGGCCAGGGCCGCAGCCACGCCGTGCGCCTGGCCGAAGAGGGTGCGGACATCATCGCGATCGACGTTTGTGGGCCGATCGACAACTTGGCCTATCCGCATTCGACACCCGAGGATCTCGCGGAGACCGCCGAGCTGGTCCAGAACTTCGACCGCCGCATCGTCACAGCGCACGTCGACGTCCGCGACTACGCGGGACTCAAAGCCGCCGTGGACGGCGCGGTGGCGCAACTCGGCCGACTCGACGTCATCGTCGCCAACGCCGGAATCGGCACCTTCGGCAACTAGCTGCACAAGATTCGCGAAGACGTCTGGCAGGACATGATCGACGTCAACCTGTCCGGCGTCTGGCACACCGTGAAAGCCGGTGTGCCGCATATGCTCGCCGGCGAACGCGGTGGTTCCGTCGTGCTGACCGGTTCCGTCGGCTCACACAAGGCGATGTCCTACACCGGCCACTACATCGCCGCCAAACACGGCGTGATCGGCCTGATGCGCGCCTTCGCCGTCGAGCTGGGTCAGTACCACATCCGCGTCAACTCGGTGCACCCCAGCCAGGTCAACACGCCGATGACGATGAACGAGTTGACTTTCAAGCTGTTTCGGCCGGATCTGGAAAACCCCGGGCCGGACGACTTCGCGCCGTTCTCGCAGATGACGCACACGCTGCCGGTGCCGTGGGTGGAAGCCCGCGACATCAGCAACGCCGTCCTGTTCCTCGCTTCTGACGAATCTCGTTATGTCACAGGTGTTTCGCTGCCCGTCGACGCGGGCGCGTTGCTCAAATAACCTCAATTAGGCACGAAGAAGTGGAGAAAGCTCATGCCTGAATTCGACTACGAAAAGCTCAAGAAAGAAGCCGAGCAGTACATCAAGTTCGAGAAGGACAAGAAGAACCGGATCGCCTACATCACCTTCGACCGTCTCGACGCGCAGAACGCCACCAGCCTGGGCATGCGGCAGAACTACGCCGACCTGATCCACAAGTGCAATGTTGACGACGAAGTCAAGGTCGTCGTGATCCGCGGTGAGGGACAGGATTTCGGTAGCGGCGGGGACCTGCCCGAGCAGCGCCCGATGCTGGAGAACCCCGGTTTGCCGCTGCACCACGAGCTCGCGATCAACGACGACGACGTCAAGTACCCCCCGGGCGGGTCGTACCGTTACCTGTCCACCGTCACCGACTTCTACGCCAAGGCCCGTGCCGGTAACCGTCCGCTGCAGGAGCTGCGCAAGATCAGCATCATCGAGGCCAAGGGCTACTGCTACGGCTGGCACTTCTACCAGGCCGGCGACGCCGACCTGGTGATCTCCAGTGACGACGCCCTGTTCGGGCACCCGGCGTTCCGGTACGTGGGCTGGGGGCCACGGCTGTGGTGGTGGGCCGAGACGATGGGCCTGCGCAAGTTCTCCGAAATGCTGTTCACCGGACGGCCTTTCAGCGCCAAGGAGATGTACGACTGCGGCTTCGTCAACAGTGTGGTGCCGCGCGAGAAGCTGGAAGAGGAGACCCTCAAGTACGCGCTGGCCTGCTCGCGGTCCCGTCCGACCGACACGGTCGCCGTGCAGAAGACCTTCCTCGAGCTGTACAAGCAGCACAAGGGCGAATACTTCGGCAGCCTGCTCACCGGCATGGTCGAGGGCATGCTGCCGATGATCAAAAACGACGCGGAAGAGGTCGACCTTACCGAGGGCACCTTCAGCAAGGGCCTGAACAACGTCGTGAAGGACAACGACATGAACTTCCCGCCCGAATGGCGTCTGAGCCGCTCCGGGCGCGCGAAGCCCTGACCGGCCGAGTTCGCATGTCGGCGCTGACGGGTTTGCGAATCGTCGAGCCGGCGGAGTCGGTCGCAGGGGAGTACTGCGGAAAACTGTTGGCCGACTTCGGCGCCGAGGTAATCAAGATCGAGGCGCCCGGGTGTGGCAGTTCCACCCGGGCGTTTTCTCCCGTCGTGGGTGATGCCGCGGGAGCCGACGGCAGCGTCGTGTTCGCCTACCTCAACACCAACAAGTACTCCGTCGTGCTAGATGCGAGCGACCCGCGGCTGCGCCGGCTGATCGGCACCGCCGACGCGGTGATCGACGACGGCGCCACCGGCTGGGCGGACGAGCACCCGGACGTGGTGTTCTGCTCGATCACCCCGTTCGGTCAGGATGCCGCCGCTGAGTACGCAAACGCGAAGAGCATCAACGTCTTCCATGCCAGCGGGTGGGGATACCACACTCCCAATCATCCGGACGCGACCAAGCCGCCGCTGCAGGGGCCGGGCCGGTTCATGGCGGACTACGAAGCCGGACTGGACGCCACACTGTGCGTGGCGGCCAGCCTGTTCGGGCGGCTGCACACCGGTCGGGGCGAGGTCATCGATATTTCTGAGCACGCCGTGCTGGTCTCTCGCGCCGATTGCATTCTGGGGCGGCTGATCACCGGGGAAGTGCCCGCCCTGGGCACTCGCGACGACTACGACCAGCAGGGCCCGGCGTTGTTATTCGCCTGCGCCGACGGTTTCGTCTACCTGTACATGACCAGCCGCGCGCACTGGCTCGGCGTCAAAGAGCTGATGGGCCCCCGGCTTGGCTCGACGACTTCGACGACGACTGGCTCGAGTTCTCGGTGACGGCGCAGAAGGTCACCGCGTTCCAGCAGGGCTTTGCGACGTGGGTCCGCGATCTGGGCAAGGAGCAGGCGGCCGACCAAGCGCAGAGCCTGGGCGTGCCGCTGGTTCCGGTCAACGACGCCGCAGACCTGCACGATTCGCCGCAGTACCGGCACCGCGGCTTCTTCCAAACCGTCCGACACCCGGTGCTGGGCGACGCCGCATACCCCACGGTGCCGTATCTGCTCGGGGAATTTCCGGCCGAAATCACCTCCGCTGCAACGACTTTCGTCCAGCACACCGCCGCCATCCTCGACGGGCTCGATTCGCCTCACACACCGCCCGTGGTGCGAGCGCCACAGCTCAAGGCGCCGAAGAACCCGCGCGGTGGGCCGCTGGAAGGGGTGCGAGTCGTCGAGCTCACCAAGGTCTGGGCAGGCCCGTACGCCGGCAAGCTGCTGGCCATGCTGGGCGCCGAGGTGATCAAGGTCGAGACGGCGGCGCTGCCCGAGGAGATGCGTGCCTACGGCGGTACCGACATCAACCATGCGCCGTTCTTCCTGAGCATCAATCCCGAGATCCTCAGCGTGGACCTCGATATCAAGTCCGCACCAGGCATGGCGCGGCTGCGCGAGCTGATCGTGCGCAGCGACATCGTCATCAACAACCTGCGCCCGGGCGCGATGGAACGGCAGGGCTTGGACTATCGCCAGCTCACCGAGATCAGGCCGGACATCATCTCGGTGTCGATCAAGATGTGGGGCAACGACGGGCCGCTGGGTCACCAGACCGGCTACGCGCCCTGCTTCGCCGCGCTGGCCGGACTCGCGCCGTTGGTCGGCTATCCTGGTGGGCCCCCGCTGGGAACCAGCATGCGGTACGGCGATTCCACGGTCGGTGCCGCGGCCGCCTATGCCGCCGTCGCCCCGCTGCACCGCGAGCTCACTGGCACAGGGCAATTCGTCGACGTCTCGGCCGTGGAAACTCTGTCCTCGATGATCGGGGACTGCCAGCGTCGATGGTATAGAAAGCCGCTGACAATGCCTCGCGATCCGTACTCACACTCCGAACTTATCGGCGACCACCGACAAAAACGGCCCACTTGTGACAGGTGAGACCAAAGTGCCGCAAGGGATTACGAGGTCGATTCTACCGGCGGATTGGCAGCATCTGCGCCGAGGAAGGCCGGGTCGCCTAGCGATCGCTCCACGACGGGCTGGTGGTCAGCACGTCGACGCCGTCCTCGGTGATGTGGACGGTGGCCCGGCGGAACACGGCGCCGAGACCCTGCTCCCACACGTAGCCCGTGCTCGCCAGCACCATGCCGGCGTCGAGCCGGTCGTCCTCGCCCGCGGCCACCAGCGTTTCGGACACCACCGGCGGGTCGAAGCCCAGCCCCAGACCGTGCCGCTATCGGCATCGGCGGTATCGGTTCACCGGCGGCCTGGTAGGCGGCAAGCAGGTCGCGGATCGACGCGCCCGGACGACAGGCGCTAACCATCTTGTCGTACAACGTATTCGAGCGTCCGAACAGCCCCCGCGCCTCGGCACCGTCGCCAACCGGCCAGGTTCGGCCCACCTCCGCGACATAGCCATTGGCCAGCGCCCCGGAGGCGAACGCGACGAGGTCACCCGGCCCGGCCTCGGCCGCGCCGCGATGCCACGGCCGTTGCCGCGAGGTCACCCACGCGGCGTCCTGGGTGGCCGGCGTGCTCACCCCGCCCGCCGCCATCGCCTCCATCATGGCCCCGGCCAGCGTCTGCTCCGAGACGCCCGGCGCCAATTCGGTTAGGGCCGTGGCGAGTCCGTGCTCGGCGATGCGCAGTGCGCTGCCCATCGCCGCGATCTCGTCGGGCGTCTTGATCCGCCGCGCGGCGCGCATCGCCGGTTCGGCGTCGACGAGTTCGGCATTCGGGAACGCGTCGGGCAGCAATGCGGCGAAAGTCGGTGTGATCGCATCGGTTCCGACGCGGCGCGCGGCCTCGGCGCCGTCGACCTTCTTGAGCAGGTCGATCAGCGTCATCGGGTTCCAGGCCAGCCCGTAGAGGTGGTCGTGGTCGATCTCCTCCGGGACCCCCTCATCGTCGGTGCTGTTGAGGTAGATGTCTCCGGTGGCGCGCACCAGCACGCACATCGGACCGAACGGCCGCGTCCTGGCGATCCAGAGCTGCGGCGCGCCAGTCACATAGCGAATGTTGGCTTGCCGGCCCAGCACCAGGATGTCCAGGCCGTGTTCGTCCATCTGGGCCAGCGCGCGTTCCCGCCGCCCGGATCGCAGTGCCCGGGCGTCGGGCAGAACCTCAGTCGCCATAAGGCGTATAGGGGTAGTCGGTAATCGGCGCGTAGCCGTCCTCGGTGATCACCACGATCTCCTCACTGCGATAACCTCCGGTTCCGTCCTCCCACATCACGGGTTCCAGCACCAGAACCATGCCGGGCGGAAAGACGAAGTTGTCGTCGAACTCCTCGCCGAGATCGGTTCCGATCATCGGCGCTTCGGCAGGGTAGGTGCCGATACCGTGGCCCAGATAGAAATGCGGCAGCCATGGTTTGCGCCCGCCGTTGGCGGCGATCGCCGCCCGCGCCAAATCTCCTGACGTAGCACCGGCATTCGTCACCGCGAGGACGGCGTCCAGGACCGTTCGCCATTGCCGGAACTGATCCTGCTGTTTAGCGGTGGGCTGCTGGCCGACGACCCAGGTTCGGCCGAAGTCGGAGCAGTATCCGTGGTAGGTGATGCTGATATCGGTCCACAGCACGTCGCCGGCGGCCAGTTGGCGCTCGGTCGGCAGCAGCGGCAGCGCCAGATCCCCGTGCGTCGTCCACACGCCCTCTGCCCGTGAGCTCGGCATCACCTGCCAGATGGCCTCCAGCATGTTGGTGGTGGCGCCCAGCTCGAACGCGCGACGCACGAACGTGGCCGACAAGTCGATCTGCCGCACACCGGGTTTCAGGGCCTGCTGCACGTCGACGATGGCCTCTTCGGTGATGCGGGCCGCCCTGCGCAGACAGGACAGCTCGTCGCGGGTCTTGACCAGTTGCGCGGCGCCGAGCACGATCGCGGCGTCCGTCGGCGGGCCCGCGGGGAACAGCTTGGGTGCCGCCCGGCGCATCGCCCCGGTGAGTTCGTCGACGGCGATACTCGCTCCAGGCGGGACCAGGCCGGCCAGCTGCCGCGCGAAATCCTCGACGCCGTGGTCGAATTCGAGGTAGGCGGGGCCCGTGCAGATGATCGTCGGGCACCGGTGCATCCGCCGAGGCTCCGCTGCGCAACGGCATGAACAGGTGCGGGTGCACATCATCGGCGAGCACCACCGCGACCGGGCGTTCCACGTGCGACAGGCCCGCGTCCAGCAGCGGCCAACTGGCCCCCGTCGCGTACCCGACGTAGCCGTTCATCAGCAGGATCAGCGCGTCGACGCCGTGTTCGGCCATCGCCGAACGCAACCGCGCCCCGACCTCGGTGCGCATCCGGGCCCGGTCCGGCTGGTCGGGGATTTCGAGGGCCGTGCCGCGGCCAGCAATAGCAGTCATTCCGAGATCCCGAGGAAATTCTTGATGTTGCCGCCGACCACCCGCACGGCATTCTCGGGGCCGACGGCGTCGACCACCGCGGCCAGTGACCGTTCCGAATAGCCGAAAGTGCTTTCGTTGTGCGGGTAGTCGGACGACCACATCACCTTGTCCATGCCGATCTCGTCGATCTGTTTCAGGCCCAGGTCGTCAACCATGAACGAGGCGCACATGTGCGTGTCCCAGTAGTACCGGATGTCGTGCTCGGGCTGGTGTGCCAGCATGTGCCGGTACGACGCCAGCACGTGCTCGGCGTCCTGTAGCGCCGTTGGCACCCAGGCTATTCCGCCCTCGAACCAGCCGATCCGAAGCCGCCGGTGCCGGTCCAGGATGCCGCCGAAGATGTACTTGGAGAACATCTCTCGAAACGAGTCGATGTTGACCATCATCGCCACCGCGACGCTGTTGACCTCGCTGGGGAATTTCGGCTGGCTCTCCCCGATGTGGTGGGTGACGGGCAGACCGGCCTCTTCGATCTCGTCCCAGACCGCGTTCATCGCGGTGCTGGAATAATCGTATGGGCTGACCGTCAGCGTCGTTGCCGGGGCTGATCGGCATCAGAAGCGTCTTGAGCCCCAGCGACTTTAGTTCGGCCAGCGTGCGGCGGGCGCCGCGCGGATCCCACCAGTTGATCAGACCCACGCCGTAACAATGGCCATCCGAGCGCTCCTGAACGCCGGCGATGTGCTCGTTGTAGACGCGAAAGATGCGCTCGCGAATGTCGTGGTCGGGGTGGTGGAACAGCGCCAGTACCGCGTTGGGGAAAGCCAGTTCCTTGTCGACGCCGTTTTCGGCGAGCTCACGAATCCTCGCCTCGACGTTGTTGGTGGCCGCACCGGCCAGATCGTCGTATTGCATCAGCACCGCGCTGAAATCGCTGACCACCATGGACTGGCCGGGCCGGCCCAGCAGGTACGCGCCGTCCTCGTACCAGATCCGCGGCGCCTGCTCCTTGAGGTCGTCCGGGAATTGCTCGTAGAAGATGTCTCGGCCACCGAGATGTGGTTGTCGGCGGAGAACACCTCGGTGTCGGGCGACAGGCCGGTGTCGAAGTCCGCGGCGCGACCGTGACGGTGCTTGGGCGCGCCGATCATTCCGTCGGGGTACAGGGTGTGGGCTGGGCTGGACATCATCGTCCCTTCGTTGCGTTCACCTGCTGAGCATGCCGATGTGTTCGAGGTCGGCGAGGTACTTTTCGATCAGTTGCTGCGAGACGTGCGGGGTTGCGCGACCGGAGTGTTCCACCGCGGACTGGAACTGCGCTGCCGTGCCGGGGGCCGATCGCGGCGATCGACTCGGCCAGGAAGTCGACCGGCAGGCCCTCGTAGTGCGGCTGGGCGTCGCCGCGCTGGTAGAACGACCGCGGGGCGACACCGGTGGCCACCAGGCTGAACAGCCGCCGGGTGAAGATGTCCGGCGCGTTGAGCTGTCCCGCGTAGCGGCTGTCGGCCAGGATAATGCCCGGCCGGAAGACCGCCGCGGCACCGAGGTGAGTGCAGGCGTAGCGCCGCTCGCGCCGGCGGGCCAAGCGTTCCCACTGGTCTTGCTGGGCGCCGGGATCCTTCACGTCAGAGCGGCCGACGAACGCCATGTTGCGCTGCCTTTCCTCAAGTCAGTCCGGATAGGTGACGCCGGTGAGCTCTTCGGAGAGCTGCCACACTCGCTTCATCTCGATCTCGCTGCGCGCGAGCCGGGGCACGCCGGCGAATGTGACGCCGCCGCCGACGGTTTCGTAGAAGCCACGCGGTCCGTAGTAGCGGCCGCCCTCGGCGTCCGGCGAAACCGAGGCGTAGAGCGTCGGTTTGATGCCCTCGTCGACGTCCAGCCACATGAACGGCAGCAGCCGCCAGGTCAGTCGGGTGAGCCGCGCCTGCAGGGTCGGTTTGTCCCGGCCGTACGAGGCGCCGCTGAGCAGGTTGGTCTTGCTCAGCCCCGGGTGCGCGGCGCTGGACATGACGCCCCAGCCATTTCGGATGCTGCGCCGGTTCAGCTCGATCGCGAACATTAGCTGCGCCAGCTTGGCGACGCCGTAGCTGACCATCGGCCGGTAGCCGTGCCGGGCGTTGGGGTCGTCGAAGGTCAGTTTCGGTTGGGTGGCGGCAATGCTGCTGACGGTCACGACACGGGCCTCAGGCGCCGCGCGCAGCAGCGGCAGCAGGTGCGCGGTGAGGGCGAAGTGGCCCAGGTGGTTGGCACCGAACTGCAACTCGAAGCCGTCGCTGGTTTCCTGGCGCTGCGGCGGCGTCATGACGCCGGCGTTGTTGATCAGGAGGTCGATCGGCCGGCCTTCGGCTCTCAATTCCTCGCCCAGTGCCGCAACGCTGTCCAGCGACGACAGGTTCAGCCGCTTGATGCTGAGTTTCGCGGCGGGCACCTCGCGGCGGATCTCGGCGACAGCGGCCTCGCCCTTGGCGTGGTTGCGGATCGCCATCACGACGTCGGCGTCGGCGGCCGCCAGGCGCTTGGCCAGACCGAATCCCAGACCGCTGTTGGCCCCGGTGACGACGGCGAGCTTGCCGGCCAGACCCGGCACGGACAGCGTCAGTTCCGGCTTCACCATGTCACGGGAAGCTCGTAGACACCGTAGGCCAACGTGTCGTGCTTGAACGGAAGCTCCTCGACCGGAACGGCCAGCCGCAGGGTCGGGACCCGGCGCAGCAGTGTGCGCAGCGTGATCTGCAGCTCCATGCGGGCCAGTTGCTGGCCCACGCACTGATGGCGGCCGTAGCCGAATCCGACGTGCGGGCCCTGGTCGCGGGTCAGGTCCAGCCGGTCGGGATTGGGGGATTGCCGCTCGTCCCAGTTCGCCGGCGCGACATCGAGAATGATGCCTTCGCCCGCGCGGATCGTCTCACCACCGACTTCGATGTCCTCGACGGCGACGCGGCGTTGACCGGTCTGGATGATGCTCAGATATTGCATCAGCTCCTCGACCGCGGTGGCGATCGCCTTCGGATCTTCGGTTTCGACCAGGAACTGCCGCTGATCGGGATGTTCCAGCAGGGCCGCGATGCTCAGACTGATCATGTTCGCGGTGGTCTCGTGGCCCGCGATCAACACGCCGACGGCCAGCTGGGTGGCTTCGCGGACGCTGATTTCTTCGGCGTTCACCCGCTCCGCCAGATCGGACACCAGGTCCTCCGACGGGCTTTCCATCTTGGCCCGGATCAGCTTGGCGAGGTATTTCGCCAACGACGCGGCGCCCTGGGCGGTGTCCTCTTCGGTCGCGTAGCGCCCGGTGCCGCGGTGGGCCTGCTCCTGGAAGAAATCCGCGTCTTCGTAAGGCACGCCCAGCATTTCGCTAATGACCAGCGTCGGGACCGGCAGCGCCAGCGTGCTCACGATGTCGCCGGGCTGCGGCCCGGCCAGCAGCGCGTCGATGCGCTCGTCGACGATTTTTTGTACCGCCGGGCGCAGCCCCTCGACACGCTTGAAGGTAAACGGCTTTGAAAGTATCCACCGGTAACGCGTATGCTCCTCGGCATCCGAGGTGAACACCGAACGGGGCCGCTTGTGCACCGTGGCGAGCATTCCCTCGTTCCAATGCGGATAGCCCGGCAACCGGTCGTCGACACTGGTGCGCGAATCGGTGAACAGCGACCGAATCGCGTCGTAACCGTGGATCAACCACGGCGTGCTGCCGTCCCAGATCCGCACCCGGCTCAGCTGCTTGGTTGCGTTGAGCGCCAACGACTCCGGAGGAGGGGCGAGCGGGCAGCCGGCGGCCCGCGTCAGAATGTCGGTGGCTGCATCGGCGGCGATGTCGGTCATCGTGCTCCTTCCTGGTCTCCGGGGGTCGGCTCGCCCGCCGCATTCACGTGAACCGGCGCGTGCCACAACCCGACGATCGCGTCGATCAATCCCTCGCCGGCGACTGGCCAAGCCGAACGCGTCCGCTGTCCGTGCTCGGCCAGTGCGCCTTCGTGCTCGGCGCAGGTGTGCATCAACAGGTTTCGGACCATGACGATGCGCTCGGATCGCACGCGCTTGGGCAGGTCGGGCAGGCATCGGTTGATGCCGTCGATGGTTTGCACCAGCCGCGGCGACATCAGGGCGTCCTTGGTGACGACGTGGTGATACGTCGGGTCCGCCATCGCCTGGGCGGCGAAGCGCGCGTACCAGCTCGGCGTGCCCAGGGCGGCCAGATGATCGGTGAGTGGGCGCACCAGGGCGCTCACCCAATCCCGCAGTTCGGTCGAATCGCCGATGTCGGCCAGCATCTGGGCACGGAGTTCCTCGATCGGTTCGCGATGCTTGCTTTCGATCGCGCGCAGCAACTCGGTCCGGGTGCCGAAGTGATAGCAAGCCGCGGCGTTGTTGCCCTGGCCGGCCGCTTCGCTGATCTGGCGGTTGGACACGGCATACATTCCGCGTTCGGCGAACAACCATTCGGCGGCCGACAGGATCGCTTCGCGCGTACCCACCGACCTGTCGGTACGTGCTGTCCGCTCGGCCTTCACCGCCTCAGTGAACACCGCCCCACGGATTAAATCAAGCCATTTATTTAATCCGTGGGGCGGTCGTCGCCGTTGCCGTCGACCATGCCCGACGGCAACGGAGGTGGCTTATCTCGAGGTAATGGGCGGCGACGCCGACTCAGCCGCCGAGCCCCTTCTTCACCGCAGCATCTTGCTTCTGGCCGATGTCGTTGATGAAGTCCGGCGGCGGCAGCGTGTCGGGCGGTCCGTCGAATTCCACCGCGACAAAGGCCTTGCCCTCGGTGAACAGCAGTACCGCGATGCCCTTGGAGCTGTCGGGCGAGTTACCGGATACCACCGCTCCGTCGGTGCCGATCTTGACGGCCTCGGTGTTCGGATGCTTGATCGCGCCGGCCTGCGCCGACTTCGCGGCGTTGAGCGCGTTTGTCGCGGCGCCGGGGTCTGGCAGCACCTGGATGGTGTCTTTGATGGTGTGGCTGTTGTCTTGGGTGTTGAACGTGATCGTGGCGCCGGGCTGTCCGTTCGGGTTGTTCGTCGGAGGCGTGCCCGTAAACGGCACCGGCGCGTCGATATCGGTCACCGGGATCAGCCAGCCGGTGTAGTCGACACCGGATGTCGAGGAGGTGGGCGCCACGGTGCTCGTACCGGTTGACGAGGTAGGCGAGCCCGATGTCGAAGGCGATGGCTTCTGGTTGCCGCCACAGCCTGCCACGGTCAACGTCAGCGCCGTTGCCGCAGCGACCCCGGCGACCACCCGTTGTGCAAGCCTCATCGCGTCGTGCTCCTTCCAGGCTGAATCCGGCGACGGGTGCGACTCCACCCCAAAACGCACAGTACAAGTGCGCGTGTCGCCGGAAGCGCCCGGCACCGATTTGCGGGCTATCCCAGCTGGTCACGCAGGGATGTCAAGGTATTCGCCAGGATGCGCGACACCTGCATCTGGGACACCCCGATTCGGTCCGCGATCTGGCTCTGGGTCATGGATTCAAAGAACCGCATGTGCAGGAGCTCGCGCTCACGCTCCGGGAGTTCGGCGATCAAGGAGCGCACCGCCTCGCGGTTTGGTGATGTGGTCGATCTGGGGATCGACGGCACCCACCGCATCCGCGACGAGGCGAGCGTAACCGGATCCGTCGGGGCCCACCGGTGCATCGAGCGACTCGAGTTGATAGGCGTCGCCGGCGACCTGGCATTCGACGATCTCGTCGTGCGAGACCCCCAGCTCCTCCGACAGTTCACGCGCGGTCGGGGCGCGCCCCAGTCGCTGGACCAAATCCGCTGTCGCCCGGCTGATTTGGACGTGGAGCTCACGCAGTCGCCGTGGCACCCGCATGCCCCAGCTGTAGTCGCGGAAACGGCGGCGAACCTCGCCCATCATGGTGGGAATCGCGAAGCCGATGAAACTGGGTCCTTTGTCGGGATCGAACCGGTTGATGGCGTTCATCAGTCCCAGGCGCGCGACTTGGGTGGAGTCGTCGAGACTCTCGCCGCGTCGTGCGAAGTGGCGAGCCACGTGGTCAGCCAGCGGTAGACACCGTCTCACGATGCATTCGCGCTGGCGGCGGTACTCACGCGATTCGGCCGGCAGCATGCTCAGAATCCGAAACATGTCGACGACGTCGTCGTAGGAATCATCGTTGTGCGTACTGGTCGATCGGGTGGGCCGGGGCGGAGCGAGGACGTCGGTCATCTACTCAACCGCCCGCTCACCATCGGCGGTTTGAAATCATCTGTGCACGAATGAGTTTGCATTCCGGCACTTCCTTTGAAGTTGTGTGCAGTGAGGTTTCGCAGGTGAATGCCCGCCGCCTCGCTACAACCGTCCGGTCGGACACGTATCGGTTGTTTGCACCGCACGCGGCGCCGAAGAGGAACCGGAAGATGTTGATAGCCGGAGCCTTAGCCCAGCAGCCGAGTGACTTGCTGACCGCTTTTAGCTAAACGGCGACGTGCCCAGAACGGACTCAATGGCTGATACTACGCCCTCTGGCCGGGAATCGCGCGCTGTATCTTCTTGCCTGCGGCTGAGCAACCTCCGCACGACCCGGACGAGCACCGTCAACCCGGAGATCACTGTCAACGCGTACTGTTCGGCAAATGTCGGTGAGCTGCGTCGCGGGGCGCATCTGGGAGCCTTGTCGGGAAGATGCCGCCGGGAGTTGGTGGTGAGCGGCCAGGGCTTATTGGCCGGGCGCGGTGCGGTGGTGTCGGGAGGAAGCCGCGGCATCGGCCGCGCGGTCGTCGAACTGCTGAGCGAACTCGGTGCCGCCGTTGTGCTCAACGGCCGGGACGGCGATGCCGTGGCGGACACCGTCGCGGCCATCACCGCATCCGGAGGGCGGGCCGTCGCGGTGGTCGGTCCCGCCGACGACGAGGCCGTCGCGGCCGCGCTCGTGGACGGCTGCCGCGACGCGTTCGGGCGATTGGACATCCTGATCAACTGCGCCGGAATAGCCGAACCGCCCGGCTCGTCGATCCTGGACATCACGCCCGCCGAGTTCGATGGGCTGATCAGCGCCCACGTCGGCACGGTGTTCCACACCTGCCGGGCCGCCGCGCGGGCAATGGTCGCGCAGGGCCACGGGACGATCGTCAATACCGGCTCGGTGGCGTTTCTGGGCGACTACGGCGGCACCGGCTACCCCGCGGGCAAGGGTGCCGTCAACGCCTTGACGATGGCCATCGCCGCGGAGCTCAAAGCCACGGGCGGGCGGGCCAACGTCGTGTGCCCCGGCGCGCGGACACGATTGTCGACCGGGCCGAGTACGAACGGCACATCGCGGATTTGCACTGCCGCGGATTGCTGGACGACGTGACCATGCACACCTCGCTGGATAGTGCCCCGCCTCGTTTTGTGGCCCCGCTCTACGCGTATCTCGCGAGTGACCAAGCGCGTGACGTCACCGGCCAGATCCTGGTTGCCGCAGGCGGATTCGTCGGGCGTCTCGATCGGCCGGTGCCGTCGGTGTTGGGTTATCGCGACCACCACGACTCCGAGCCGTGGTCGATCGAGGACCTGCACACGATGATTGGCGCGACGAAACCCCAACACTGATTTCCAGCCCCGTCGCCGTGAACCGATTCGCGCGTACTTACGTGTCCAGGGGAGTGACGAGCCGAAGCAAGATCGCCGACCACCCACTGGCAACACCACGCCGGATCAGCGGGCGAATGGAACGGCGTGATCGCGGCGGTGCCGGCAGTCATATCAGCCGTTTGCCGGCACAGCGGGCGCGGTCGGGCCGACCACTTCGGATCCTGGTGATCGGCGCGGGAGGGAGCGGCATTTCGGTTGCCCGCGGATTGCTGCGGGACGGACACGACGTCACGGTCTTCGACCAGCGGGCCGATACGCGGGCAGGCGGCGGCGCCATCACCATCTGGTCCAACGGCGAGACGGTCCTGCGCCAGCTGGGCGTCGACACGGACGGCGCAGGTCAACCGCTGTCCAGTGTCCGGTTGCTGACGTCGCAAGGTCACCGGGTCGCCACGGTGGACGTGGACGCGATGGTGCGGCGCCTCGGTGCGGCCGTTCGGATGATTCCACGCCGGGTGCTGCTGGAACGGCTGCTGGTGGACTTTCCGGCCGATCACATCCGCTGCAACGCGCGCGCGATCCGGGTCGTCACGATGCCCGATGGCGTGGCGGTTGGGTTCGAGGACGACAGCGTGGCCGAAGGCGACCTGCTGATCGGCGCCGATGCTCTGCATTCGGTGATCCGGGATGTGGTCGGCGCGCCGGCCGCCCAAGTGACCGGCTGGTGCAGCTGGCAGGGGCTGGTCAGCCTGCCCGAGATCGCGGACCGGAAAACCGCCTTCCTCGTCATCGGCTCCGCCGGAAACACGGGCCTGTGGCCGACCGGTGGCGCGAATGCCCAGTGGTGGTTCGACCTGCCGTGGTCCCACGATGTCATTCGGCCACAGCGCCCGATCGAAGCGATCCGGTCGACGTTCGCCGGCTGGTCCGATGCGGTCGATTTGGTGCTCGCGAAATTGACCGACGACGATCTGGCCCAGTCGCCCTACCCGCATTTCCGGCATCCGGTGCCCGCACCGCTCGACGCCGGACCGGTGACCCTGCTCGGCGATGCGGCGCACACGATGCCGCCCAGGTTCGCGCAGGGCACGAATCAGGCCCTGCTGGACACCATGGTGTTGTGCAAGGCGATTTCGGGTTTGGATGGCGGTAGCAGCCGGGCCGAGCTGTCGCGGGCGCTGCGCGCATACGAGAAGACCCGGCGACGTCAGGTGAGCGTGGTCTCCCGGGTGGCGTCGCTGCAAGTCTCCCACCGCGAGTCCGTGTTGCGACCGGCCGCGTACAACAGCGAGGCCCGCAAGGCGGGCGGCATGACGAGATGCTGCGGTTCTTGCTCGACACCCCAGGTGTGTAAGGCACGCAACGGCGGCCACGGGCTGTCAGTAGCGACGGGTATTCCGAGGGCCTCCGGCAGACTCAACACGAGCGCGTTGACGATGCCGTACAAAGGCCGGGAGCAAAAGGTAGTCGAGCCGGGCCGGACAAGGGTGCGGGAGTTCACGATGAAACCTTGCGCTGCATCAGCTTATCTTGCATCACGCTCACCCGGCTCGTTAGCCGAATCGAGTAGCCGACTACTCGTGACCAATCACGGTGGTGAATCCAATACTTGGCTCGCCTTGACTCGGCTGGGTCGGGCGTTGCACCCAACAGAAGGAGGTGGCTGCGAGCCAACTAGTCGATCCAGTCGTGCGGTAAGCACCGCTCGACCACTAGAACAACCACGTCACTCGTCGGTTGCGTATTCCGCTGCGCACCAGCGTGGTAACGCCCCTTGGTCCGCGCGAAGGACAGAATCAATTGGAGTGTAAGGAGTTTCATCATGTGTGTTCGTCATAAGTGCCACATCGTTCCGCCGAGCGTGCTGTCGAAGCTTGCTGACGATGAGTCGGTACCGGCAGACACCCGCCAGGCGATGCGGGAAAGCGTTGTGCTAGAGGATGCTTGGCGAAGGCTGCGCAGTGCGCAGACCGACGCCGTGCAAATGGGTTTGCATGCAAGGGGAATGACCAGTAATCGGTTTGCCGGTGTCCTCGCGCCCACACCGTCAGTGCTGGTCAACGATTGCAAGAACACCACATCGCTACCCGGTGCGCCGATCCTGACGCCGGAGACCAGCCAGGATGCCACCGCCGTACGCACATTCGAGGAAACAACCGCCGTCGCGAAGTTCTACAAGCAATGCTTCGGGCGCAACTCCGTCGACGATGCGGGCATGACGCTGATTTCGTCGATCCACTACGGCGTGCGCTACATGAACGCCTTCTGGAATGGCTCCCAGATGGCGTATGGAGACGGCGACGGGAAGATTTTTCTCGACTTCACCAAATCCAATGACGTGATCGGTCATGAGCTGACGCACGGCGTCACGCAATACACCGCCGGTTTTGACTACACCGACGAACCCGGGGCGCTCAACGAAAGTATCTCCGACGTGTTCGGCTCGATGTTCCGCCAGTGGGAAAAGAAGCAATCGGTCGACAAGGCCGACTGGCTGATCGGCGCCGACATCATCGGTCCCGCGGCGAAGGCCAAAGGGTATACGTGCCTGCGCAATATGGCCGACCCCGGCGATGCGCACTGCCTCTCGCCGCAACCGGACAACTATCGCAACTACATCCCCGGCGGAGACCCGCACGACAACAGCGGTATCCCCAATCACGCGTTCTACCTCGCCGCGACCGCTATCGGCGGCCGGTCCTGGCAGAAGGCGGGGAAGGTCTGGTTCAAGGCTTTGACCAGCCCGAGCGCCAATCACGCGACGAACATGAAAGAGTTCGCCGACCTGACCCGCGTCGCGGCCAAATCGTTGTTCCCCGCCGACACCGCCGTATACAGTGCAGTGGATGACGCGTGGACCCAAGTCGGCATCGCGTAAAGCGGATTCCATCGGTGGGCCCCCATTGGATCCGAACGATTGAGGCAGTTATGCAGGACCGCTACATCATTGAACGACGTGGCGGCTGCGCCGGCCTGAAGGCTCATGCCATCGTCGACGCTGACGCTCTCGATCCGCATGATCGCGCCGCCCTGGAGGAAATCGTCAGTAGCGATGAGCCACTGGCGAGGGACCCCGGTGCCGACCGCTTTACCTATGTCGTCACCCGCGAAACCGAGGACGGGCGCACGACGCGTGAGATTCCGGAAAGCGTGATGCCTCCCGCGGTCACCAGTTTGGTTACCACAACCATCTGACTGCGGGCCGCGACCTTGCGGCGAAGTGTCTGTGCCACCACTACTATCGCGGCAGCCTCGGGCAGCCGGGCACCGACGGCGGCATTCCAGACGGGGCGCACATTCTGGATGCGGATCCTGCCCGGGTGAACACCTGCAGCGGGGCGCTCATCCGCTTGTGGAACGGCAGGATCGGCTGTCGGGAGTGAAGAGACGGGCATGATCTCGGCTATCGGTCGGCGGCGGGCTAGATTACCCGTATGCGGATCGTTCGCCCGGTCGGTGCATTGCTGACGATTCTGGTAGCGGGCCTGCTGCTGGCAACGCCCGCCGGCGCACAACCGCCGACCAAGCTCACCGACCACATCACCGACAACACGCGGGTGTTGTCCGATTCCGATCGGGCGACGATCAGCTCGGCGATGGACCGGCTCTATCGGGATCAGCACGTCCAACTGTGGGTGGTCTACGTCGACAACTTCTCCAGGTACAAACCGGAGAATTGGGCCGACAAGACCCGCACGGCCAGCGGGATGGACGACCACGACGCGCTGCTGGCCGTGGCCACCAACACCAAGGCGTACGCGTTCTCGGTGCCGGGAAAGGTGCCGGGCCTCACCGCTGCCGACTTGAACAGCCTGCGCAGCAACAAGATTGCACCGGCCGTGGGCGCCAAAGACTGGAGCGGTGCGGCGCTCGCGGCGGCCACCGGGTTGGACCAATCGGCGCCGGTGCAAGCGCCCAATGCGCCGCCGGCCTCGGCAAACCGGACCTGGCTGTGGATCGCGATCGGCGTCATCGTCGTCGTGGTCGTCGTCGTGGTGGTGCTGCTCGTCTATCGCGCCCGCCGGCGCCGGCCCGGCACTCAGCCGATTGACCATCGCGACGGGCAGCGCGTGGAATCGCTGGGGCAGGCATTGCCCATCGCGGATGCCCGGATTCGCCAAATCTCCGGCTACATCGCCAAGCACCGCCAGAGCATCGGCGCCGAGGCCCAAACGCGATTCGAGGAGGCGAAACGGCAGTTGGCGGCCGCGCGCGACAAGGCCGCCGACAACGAGGCCGAAGCGCTTGCCCATGCCAACGGGGCGTCGACGCTAGCCGCCGAGGCGCAATCGCTGGCCAATGCCGACGTGCTGGCCGCACACCGCGCGCCGCGGCGCCGAGGCAGCACATCCAGCGCTAAGTGAGCTCGGCACTTACAACGGAGCGGCGATCCCCGGGCCCCAACCCGCAGATCGAGATTCGTCAGCCCCGACCGGTTCGCCACGCCTGCAACGGATCTCGACCGCACCTATCCGCCGGCCGGTGCGCCACACCGTCAAAGCCGTTGCCCGCCAAGCCGACAGCGCGCAACGACAGCTGACGGCTCATCATCCTGATGGCCAGCTGATTCAAGCCCGCTGGAACCGGTGACGTATCGGATCACTGCGGCATCGCAGCACTCGTCCCGGCCTGATGCACGTGCGAAATCGCGGACGTGTGGAAGCTCGGTGTCGGGGTATCCCAGCGTGCGTATGAGTACAGCACGGACACAGCCGGATCAGCGAGAACTCGATGACGTGCGGGGGATCGTCGACGCCATCTCGGCGGCATTCACAACCAAGATCGTCGGGCAGCGCGACCTGCGGGAGTCGCTGCTGATCGGCCTGCTGACCGGTGGGCACATCCTGTTGGAAAGCGTGCCAGGTCTGGCCAAGACCACCGCCGCCAAGGTGCTCGCCGAGTCGATCCACGGCCGCTTCCACCGCATTCAATGCACGCCTGACCTGCTGCCCAGCGACATCATCGGTACGCAGATAGACGACTCGGCCACCAACTCGTTTGTCACGCGACTCGGACCGGTGCACGCCAATATCCTGCTGCTCGACGAGATCAATCGGTCCAGTGCGAAGACCCAGAGCGCGATGCTCGAGGCGATGGAGGAGCGACAGACCACGATCGGCGGAGAGGAACATCTGATCGCGGATCCGTTTCTTGTCATCGCCACCCAGAATCCCGTGGACCAGGAAGGCACCTATCCGCTGTCGGAAGCCCAGACCGACCGCTTCCTGCTCAAGGAGATCGTGCGCTACCCCTCCCCTGAGGAGGAGGTGGAGGTGATGTCGCGATCGATCCCGGCATCTACGACAAGGAGCACCGCAGCCCGCCGGTGGTCAGCCTCGAAGACGTGTTGCGCCTGCAGCAGGTGGTGCGCCACGTCCATATGGATCGTGCGCTGATGCTTTATGCCAGCCAACTCGTCGGCGCGACCCGCCACCCCGCGCGGGCGTTGCCCAAGCAGATCGCGAGGCTGGTCGAGTACGGTGCCAGCCCACGTGCGACGATCGCGTTCTGCAAGGCGGCCCGGGCCCAGGCGGTGTTGTCCGGGCGCTCGCATGTGCTGCCCGAGGACATCGCGAAGCTCGCCCACCGAGTGCTGCGGCACCGGCTCATCCTCGGATTCGAAGCGGCGAGTGCCGACATCACTGCCGAGGTCGTGATCGACGCCGTGCTGCGGGCCGTCCGGGTCCCCTGAGGTGCCGGACGGTCGTCGTGGGTAAGCACCTGAACCGGGCGAAGGCCCATTTCGGCACCGACACCCGCGGACTACTCGAAGGTCGCCGCTACGCGCTTTTGCACACGCGCAGTATGGAATTCGACGACTTACGCCCGTATATTCCGGGTGACGACGTGCGCGATATCGACTGGAAGGCGTCCGCGCGGTCCGGCAGCGTGCTGATCAAACGGTTCGTCTCCGAAAAGCACCACAAGATCCTGCTCGTCGCGGACACCGGTCGCAACATGTCGGCGTTAGCCCCGAGCGGGGAGTGCAAACGCGACGTCGCCGCGCACATCATGGGTGCGGTGGGGTTGATCGGCCTGCGGTGCTCCGATCAGATCGGCATCGTTTACGGTGACCGACGCGGCTCGGTGAACGTTCCTGTGCAGCGGGGCGAGACGCACGTCGAGGGACTGCTGCACCGGTGGTATCAGCACACCATGACCGATCCGGGGGCCAGCTATGTCACCGCCCAACTTGATTACGTCGCAACCCATTACCGACACACCATGCTGGTCATCGTGGTCTCCGACGAGCCCGAGATCGACGAGCGGCTCGGCGAGGTCCTCGCCAAAATGAGCGGGCCGCACGACATCATGTGGGCGATGGTGTCGGACATGCCCCCGGTCGGCTACGACAACACCGACGGGTACGATGTCGCCACCGGTCGCTTCGTCCTGAACGGCGCCGACCTCGGCCCTCCAGTCGTCGCCGCATATCGTCGAGCCGAGCAGGCTCGCGGCGCCCGCCTCGATGCGTTTTTGACCAGGCACGCGATACCCCACGCAACTATCGCCGCCAGCAACGACATCCGGCGCGAACTTGTCCGGCTGACCGAGGTGGCCGCTCGTGCCGGATGACCTGCTACACCATGTGTTTGGCCCGCAGCCGTACTCGGCTTGGTGGCTGGTGTGGGCCAATCTGCTGGTTGTCGCCGTCCTCGCTTGGTATGCAGGCATTTTCGTGTGGACGCTGCCTTCGCGCCGGTTGCGGCGTATCCCTGTGGCGCGGCACGCGCACGCCCGGCTCATCCGCAACCGATTCGCCCGCAGCGTGCAGCGCATCGCCGACGAGCACACCGCGGGACGGACTTCGGCTACGGCCGCATGTGCTGCGATCAGCCGGACGGTACGCAGCTTCCTGCATCAGGTGACCGGCGAACCTGCCCAGTACCTGCATGTCGGCGCGATGGCCGAAGGGGATCTGGCCGCAGCCGCGCCCCTGCTGACTCGACTCGGTGACGCGCAGTTCAACGCCGAGACCAGGGTCGACGTCGGCGACCTGAGCACCTCGGCGCAGGAGTTGATCCGCTCATGGCCCTGAACTGGTGGCCGGTAGCGGTCATCGGATGGGGTTGCCTCCTAGCGGCTTTCGCGTTGGCAGCGTTGCTGCCCATGACCGCGGCCCGCAGGCGGCTACGGCCGTTGGCCAACACCGCCCGGCTGACCCGGTTGCCCGAATACGCAAAAGTGGCTCGGCTCCGTTCCCTGTCGACGATCGTGACACTCGTGGTACTGACGCTCATGTTCGGCGCTGCCAGCTGGGCCGGGGCCCGTTCGATCAAGGCCGACAACGATTTCGACGTCGCTCACCCCGAGGACATCATGCTGTGTGTCGGGCAGCCGGCGACGGATGCGGCGACGGCCGAACTGCTCGACCATTTCGCGCGACAAGCCATGACCTCAGCCAAAACCCAAGAGATCGGCCTGACATCGGTCAACCGCCGCCTACTGCCGTTGACACGCGACCATCAATACGCGGCGGGACTGCTCAGCGGATACGTCGGCCGCCACGAGACGCAGTTGACGTCGTTCGCCCCTGCGGTGACCTACACGGATTACGCCACCAACGTGAACGATGTTCTTGCGCTGTGTCTCTCAGGGCTCCCCGTTGACCGGCAATACAGCTCGCACCGGCGCTCGGTGATTTATCTCGGCCCGTCGGACCTGCGCGCGCCCCGGGAGTCGCCTGTCTCACTGTTCACCGACAACTCTGTGCGTGAGCTGGCCGAGCACACCGGGGTTCAAGTCAACGTAGTCGACACGGCCCCGTCACCCGCGAGCCCCGCGCTGGTAGCGCTGACCGAACAGACCGGAGGCCGATACCTCGCCCCGGGCCCGGGGTCGATTACCGATGCGCTCACCGAGATCCGGGCGCACCCGCCACCGGCGCGACTGCCCGACAGCACCGTCGAGACCGCATCCTTCCAGGATGCGCCGGCGGTACCGTTGCTGATCGGCTTGCTGTCGGCGGCCGTGCTGTCGGTCACGTTATTGGTATTGCGCCGATGACGTTTCAGCCCGTGCTGCCCTGGGCGATCCTGGCCGTCATCGCAGGAGCGCTTGCTTTGGCGCGTGCGGTGGTGCTGTGGCGGGTGGTGTCGTCGGCGGGGAGTCGCCGTGCCGTGTCGCGATGGAGTGGCGTGACCCTGGCGGTGCTGTTGCCGATTACGGCGACCAGTCTGCCGGCACTTCGCGCCGACGAAAACCAGCGGGGCACAACGGCTGCCTCGGGTGAGAACCTCAACGTGTTCCTGGTCGTGGACCGGTCGACGGATGAGCCTCAGCTCGTGCGGATGCGCGACGACATCGCCAAATTGACGAAGCGGTACTCGTCGGCTCGGTACGCACTCGTCGGGTTCGGCTCCAAGGCCTCGCTGGATTGGCCGCTGTCCGAAGACGTCTGGAGTCTGCGTCCGACCATTGCGGCGCTCGGATCCGTCCAGGACCATGCGGACGTCAACACCGCCGCGGCGAATAACGTGTTGCGATACCAGCTGATGCAGGCGGCGCAGGAGTATCCGGGCTCCCGAAACGTAGTGCTGTACTTCGGCTCCGGTGCGCCCGGCTCGCACATCCCGCAGGGTGACTTCGATCTGGCCCGGGAATCCGTGGCCGCAGGAGCCGTGGTGGGCTATGGCGGCGCGATCAACGAGCCCGAATCGCGGCAGATCGCCGGCCAACTCGGTCTGCCGTACGTACGCCGCGAACCCTCACAGCCATTCCAGCCCGATCTGCCCGACACACCGCACAATGCCGAGGCCAAGCGGATCGAGCTGTACTGGTTGCCCGCATTGTTCGCGGCGGGACTGTTGTTGGCCGAAATCTATTTCTCCGCACGCGAGTTCCGACGCAGCCGTATCGCGCGACGGGACTTGACATGGTGACACGCACACCGGTCCGGTGCCGGCTGCGACGGCGGCTTCTGCTCTACTCGGCGCCGTTGGCCGTCGTCGCACTGTTGGTCGCTGTCAAGGCGATATCGCTTGTTGTGGCGGGCGATTCGGCGGCATCCGCGTTCGCGCGCGAAGACGCGGACGCGGTGCGGGCCGACGCGGCAATCCTGGGCGTGGCAAACGTGGTGGAACCGGCAGAGGCCTCGTTCGCCGCGGGCGCCGCCGCCGTGCTCGACGGTCGGCTCGACGACGCCGACATCCATTTTTCGGCTGCCCTTGCCCGCACCGATGCCGCCGGTTCTTGCTCGGTACGGGTCAACCTCGAACTGGTCCGCGAAACCCAAGGTGATCGGGCCGCGGCGGCGGGGGATAGGGCACGCGCGCATGAACGTTACGCGGATGCTCTGGCCGTCGTCGACGCCGCACTGCGCGACTGCTTTTCGGGCAACAACGATTCGGACCCGCAGCGGCGGACCATCCGGCAGGACACGGCGCGCCGGTTGGCGACCAAGCTCAACGCCCCTGTGCCCGAGGCGCCGCCCACACCGCCACCACCCCCGGCGGCGCCACCCCCACCGCCGCCACCGGTCGCGATCGACACACCCATGACCGCGAGATCGTCGGGACAATGCAGGCCGGCGCGCCGGATCCCGTCGAGCACCACGAAGGCCATCTCGTCGCTCTGGGCGCAGACCGCGGTGACGCCGGCGGCGTGCAGTTCGCGGACGGCCGCGGCGCTGTCGTCCGGCGTGAATGCCCGCACGACGACGTCGGGCAGGCCGTGCCGGTGCGCGGCGCGGCGGACGCCGTCGATCCAGTAGTCGCCAAGCGCCCGCCACCGCCGATCGCCGGAGTACGCAAACCCCAGATTGCGATGCCCCCGCGCGACGAGATGGTCGACGCGCAGCTGCCCGACCGAATACTGCGGGTCGCCGAGCCCCGGCAGGGTGTGGACGCAGATGTGGGGGATGGCCGCATCCTTGACGGCACCGGAAGCCTTGCGGCCCAAGGGAAACAGGCTGGTCACCGCGATCGGCTGGAGGTGGTTGATGGCGTCGGCGACGGCGTCGTCATGCTCGGTCTCGAAGAGCTGAACCTGCACGATGCCGTGGCGGGTCAACTCGGTGGTCATGTGCGTGCCGACCTGCATCGGCATCTCACCATCGGCGAGCTGCGGCACGATGTACAAGACCACGCCGCTTTTCCCGCGGGCGAGATTGCGGGCGGCAAGGTTGGGCCGATACCCCAATTCCGCGGCGGCGGTGTGCACTGCGGCACGTGTTTGTGCCGAGATGGTGCGCCCGACAGAGTTGTTCAGCACGTAGCTGACCGTCGCCGTCGAGACGTTCGCCAGGCGCGCGACGTCGGCCTTGGTGGGCCTGCCCTTCACGCTCAGATCGACCTCCCGGCACCGCCGTCACTATTTGACGACTCAGATTACGTCGCTCGGGCACGAGCAACCGGGCGAACACCTGCGACGGAGCGCCCATCTGCTTGCCCGGCCTGAACAATGATTGAAGTCCAGTCGTCCGATCCGAAAGACTCGCTGCGGGGCAAACAGCCGCAGGAGTCAAGGACGCGATGAAGCGTAAACATGGGCCACTCGCCGTCGCGATGGTCGTGCTCACGGTCGTCGGCTGCCCCCAGTCCACGGCCTCGCCCGTCCCGACGACCTTCGCCGAAGCGCCCGGTGTGCCTCGCGGTGTGCAGCCTCAGCTGGCCTCCGACCCCGCCCAGCTGGCCAACGATCTGGTCGCCGACGAACTCGCGCTGCGCGACCCATCGACGCCGGATGCAGCGCTGGCGGCCGCGGCGCGCCGCGAACAAGCGGCCTACCGGGCCGTCGGTCGGCATCCGGAGTGGGATACGACCATCCGACCGCTGATCCCGGCCTCCCTGGTCGATGTCCACGACCGCAATGTCGACGCCCGTCGACAGCTTCAGGCGATGGCGCACGTGCGGGACACGGTGCCGGCCTGGCGCATCGACCCGCCGGCCCCGGCCGACGAGCTGATCGGCTACTACCACGCGGCGGAGGCGGAGTCCGGCGTCGGCTGGAACTACCTGGCCGCGATCAAACTGGTCGAGACCCGCTTCGGCAGCATCAACGGGGTGAGCACCGCCGGCGCGCTGGGCCCCATGCAGTTCCTGCCGTCGACGTTCGCGTCCTACGGCCAAGGCGGCGACATCGCTTCGCCCCACGACAGCATCATGGCGGCCGGGCGCATGCTGGCCGCCGACGGCTTTGCCACCGACCGCGACCGGGCTATCTACAGCTACAACCACGCACACCAATACGTCCAGGCGGTCGACGATTACGCCGAGTTGATCGGCGCCGATCCCGCCGCGTTTGCCACGTTCTACCGCTGGGACGTCTACTACGTCACGACCGCCGGCGACGTGTTGCTGCCCATCGGCTATGCCGCATCGGCACCGATCCCCGTCGCCGATTACCTGGCGGGCCACCCGCAATAGCGGGTGCAAACCGGATAGTCGATTTATCGAATCCGCCCGCCCGAGCAAACGTCACAATTGTGGGCTATCCAGCGAAAAGCCTGGCGACGAAGCCCAGGGTGATGGTTCTCTTGAGGGACCCGCTAGGGGCAGCGACAGAGGGTCTGAGCACATTTCGGAAGGGATGGGCAGTGGTTTTCCGGGCAGACCAGGAGATCGCTCTTGACCTGGCAGCCGTCGACTGGGCGGCCACCCCGCTCGGGCCGGTGGAGGACTGGCCACAAAGCCTCCGTACGGCTGTCGACATCCTGCTGTCGTCGCGGTTTTCGATGTGGATGGCATGGGGCCCCGAGCTGACGTTCTTCTGCAATGCCGCCTACCGCCGAGACACCCTGGGCCGCAAGTACCCCTGGGCGCTGGGCCGCCCGGCCAGCGAGGTGTGGGCCGAGATCTGGGCTGACATCGGTCCGCGGATCGCGAGCGTGTTGGAGACCGGGGAGCCCACCTGGGACGAGGGTTTGCTGCTGATCATCGAGCGGTCGGGATACCCCGAGGAGTCGTATCACACCTTCTCCTACAGTGCGCTGCGCGACGACGACGCCAGCATCGTCGGGATGCTGTGCGTGGTCCGCGAAGACACCGATCGAGTGATCGCCCCGCGCCGCATGGCAACGCTGCGCGACCTGGGTTCGGACCTCAGCGTCGTACGCACCGAGCGCCAGATGCTCGACCACGCCGCCCGGCAACTCGCGAACAATCCGTACGACCTGCCCTTTACGGCGACCTATCTGTTCGGCCAGCGCGGTGACGCGTTGCTGGCCGGGGTCAGCGGAATCGAGCCCGGGCATCCCGCGGCGCCCCAGATATTGCCTGCCGGGGGCCGTTCCGACTGGCCCACCGAGATATTGGCGCAGGGCGTGACCCAGCTGATCGACCTGGACAGCGAAGCGCACGATCTGCCGACCGGCGCCTGGCCGGCGCCGCCCACGCAGGCCCTCGTGGTGCCGCTGCTGCAGCAGGGCGGGGAACCGGTGGGATTCCTGGTGGCGGGGCTGAACCGGTACCGCCAGCTCGACGACGGCTACCGCGGCTTCGTCGAGCTGGTCGCGGGCTACATCGTCGCGGGCGTGGGCAGCGCGCGCAGCTATCGAGCTCAGCAGCAGCGGGCCGAGGAGCTGGCTGATCTGGACCGGACGAAGACGGCGTTCTTCTCGAACGTCGCCCCACGAATTCCGCACTCCGCTCACCTTGATCCTCGGACCCGTCGACGAGTTGCGCGGCCGGGCCGGGCTGGACGAGCAGGCCCGCCGAGAGCTGGAACTCGTCCGTCGCAACGGCTTGCGGTTGGCGAAGCTGGTCAATACGTTGCTGGACTTTTCGCGTATCGAGGAGGGACGCATGCGCGCCCGATTCGAGCCCGTCGAATTGTCTCCCGTCACAGCCGATTTGGCCAGCGTGTTCCGCTCGGCGATCGAGCGGGCCGGCGTCGCGTTCACGGTGGACTGCCCGCCGCTCGACGAACCTGTCTATCTGGATCATGAGATGTGGGAGAAGGTGATCCTCAACCTGCTCTCCAACGCGTTGAAGTTCACCTTCGACGGCACCATCCGGATCGCGGTGAGCCGCGACGACACCGATGCCGTCGTCACGGTGTCCGACACCGGCGTCGGCGTACCCGCCGCCGAAATCTCGCGCCTGTTCGAGCGTTTCCACCGCATCGAAAACGCACGCGCGCGTTCCACCGGGGGCAGCGGAATCGGGCTGGCTCTGGTCAAAGAGCTCGTCGGGCTGCACGGCGGCACCATCGTGGTCGACAGCCAGGAGGGCGTCGGGACCTGCTTCACCATCCGTCTGCCGTTTGGCTCGGCCCATCTGCCGGCCGATGAAGTCTCGGCGCCGCCGGCGGCACGCGCGACGACCGGCGTGATCGCCGCACCCTACGTCCAGGAGGCGTTGCGCTGGCTGCCCGGCGATCCCGGCCTCACGCCATCCGACGCGAGCAGCACGGCGATGATGACCGCCGCCGCCCCGGCCGGCACGGACGGCGAACGGACACGCGTGCTGGTCGCCGACGACAACGCCGACATGCGCGAATACCTGACCAGCCTGCTGCAGACGTCTGGCTACCAGGTCACGGCCGTCACCGACGGGCAGCAGGCGCTCGAGGCCATCCACGCGCAGAGCTCCGACCTGGTGATCAGCGACGTCATGATGCCCGGCCTGGATGGTCTGCAACTGCTCGCCGCGCTGCGCGGAGATCCCTGCACCGCGGCGTTGCCGGTGCTGTTGCTGTCGGCCCGTGCGGGGCAGGAAGCCTCCATCGAAGGTTTGCTGGCCGGTGCCGACGACTACCTCGTCAAGCCGTTCGCCGCCGCCGAACTGCTGGCCCGGATACGCGCCAACGTCGAACTGTGACGGCTGCGCAGCCACCACACCCGGTGGCGCACCGCGCTGGTGGATTCGCTGCAGGAAGGTTTTTCGTCTGCGACGAATACGGTGCGGTGATCGAGATCAACTCCGCATTCACCGAGATCCTGGGCTACGGTCCCGAACAGCTGCCCTATGTGCCGCCCCATCCGTGGTGGCCCGCCGCCGAAACCGCTCCCGAAGCCCGCCGGCAAGTCGAGGGTGTCTTCGAGCAACTGCTGAACGAAACCCAGGGCGCCATTTCCACTCCGGCGGTCCACCGGGACGGGCACCAGCTGTGGGTCGCGGCCAACTTCAACCATGTGGACGACCCGGACACCGGACGAAAAATCATGGTTGGCACTCTGCGCGACATCACCACCGAGCACTACATCGTGCAGAGCCAGCTTACCCTGTCTGCGCTGAATCAGCAATTGGCACAAGCAGATACACTTGACGACACCCTGCGGGGTGCGGTCGGAGAACTTCGGCAGACGTGGAATGCGCGTCGTGTTCTGGCCGCGACGTTCGTCCGCGACGCTTCGCCGGACCGCGCACCGGCACTGTTATGTGCCGGCGAGCCCTGTGCTTGGGACGAAGTGCCGCAACGTCATCGGCTGCTGATCGAGTCGCTGCGCGATTCCGACGTACTCACCACCGCGGCCGGAGAGGCTGGCACGGCAGGCATCTCGCTGCAGCATCCCCGCGGAGTGTTGGTCGTATGGATCGACTTGGCGGAGCATCGCCCGTTTACCGCGGAGGACCACAATCTGCTGAAGGTGCTGGGCGGGCGACTCAGTCAAGGCCTGCACCGCGTCTACCAATTGGACGAGCAACGCGAAACTGCCCTGGCGTTACAGCACGCGATGCTCGGCCCGGCGTCTCTGCCGGAAGGCTTTGCGGTCCGGTACCACCCGGCCAGCCAACCGCTGCAGGTTGGCGGCGACTGGTACGACGTGGTCGATCTCGAAGACGGGCGCGTCGCGTTGATAGTCGGCGACTGCGTCGGCCACGGCTTGGCCGCCGCGACGGTGATGGGTCAACTCCGCAGCGCGTGCCGCGCGCTGCTGCTCGAGAGACTCGGTCCCGGCGCCGTCCTGACCGGGTTGGACCGCTTCGCCGCGCGGCTGGCCCGGTGCCCGCTGCACCACCGCGTTCTGCGCGGTGCTCACCCTCGACACGGGGGAGCTGGTGTACTCGAATGCGGGCCAACCGCCGCCGATCATGGTGCACGCCAACGGAAATGCCGAGCAACTCGATGGTGAACACGGACTACCGCTGGCGCTGCGGTCGGACTGGACTCGACCCGAAGTGTGCGTCACGATGCCGCCGCGGTCGACGCTGTTGCTGTACACCGATGGCCTGGTAGAACGCCGCGGGCACTCGATCGACGAAGGCATCGCCACCGCGACCGCTTTGATTCAGGACGGCCGATCCCAGTCGCTCGACGAGGTGGCCGACCATCTCATGGTCCGGCTCGAGCCGGCGGGCGGCTATCTGGATGACGTGGCCATGCTGCTCTACCGGCAGCCCGCTTCGCTGTCGATGAACTTCGCCGCCGATCTCGATCACCTGGCCCCGAGCCGTAATGCGTTGCGCGGCTGGCTGGCCCGGGCAGGCGTCGAACCGGATCAAATCGCCTACCTGCTCACCGCCGTCGGAGAAGCCGTCGCCAACGCAATCGAACACGGCTACCGCGATGAACCCGGGGGCACGGTATCGGTACACGCGACCGCACTCGTCGACGCCCTGCATGTGACCGTCGTCGACGGCGGCACCTGGAAGCCCCCGCGCAACGACCCCGCGGCCAACCGGGGCCGCGGCATCAACCTGATGCGAGGTCTGTTGGAGGACATGACAATTCGCTCCACGGAAACTGGTACCACAGTTCACTTGTACGCGAGGATCGCCTGATGCGCGCCGCGCTCACGCTGAGCACCGACCACGGCCCGGACGGGAACCCCGGGTGACCACGACGGGGGAGATCGATCTCAGTAACGTCGACCAGCTCGTCAAGGCACTCAACGCGGCAAGTGCGGGAACCCGCCAGCCGATCACCATCGATCTCAGCACGGTCAAGTACCTGGATAGCGCCGGAATCAACGCGCTTTTCGACCATGCCGACATCCCCGACGGGCTGCATATCATCGTCCACCGCTTGCTGATTCGGGTCCTCGGAATAAGCGGCCTGGATAAGGTCGCGATTCTCGAAGCTGCGCCTGCGAACGGGAGCAGCTCCTAAAACTTTTGTCGGACTTAGCTTTCCACGCGCAACAGCGAGTGCGTGACATGTGAGCCCTGGAACCGGAATTGGTACGCCGCGCGCCGCAGCGCCTCGATGCCCCCATCCGGGTGGACGATGACTCCGCTCCCGGACGGGATCCCGAGCCCGGTGGCCGCTCCTTGCAGCGATCGAACCGTGCGCGATAGCCGCGCCCAGTTGGCACGCTCGTCGTGCGTGTCGACGATCGCGGGGACGAGCTTGAACACCTCGAGCAACCCGGTCGCGCCGGATGGGGGTGTCTCGTCGATGCCGTATTGCCCGAGCTGGACCGCGCCGGCCGAAATGCCCACCAGGATCGCCCCGTCGGTGTAGCGGCTGAGGATCGCGTCCTTCATCCCGGTGTTCTCGAACGTGGTCCAGCCCAACCGCACATCGCCGCCGGCGAGGACGATCAACTGGCTGCCTTGAAGGAACGCGCGTTCCTCAGGGCCGAACGACGAATCGATCATGCGACGGCTGGTGATGCCGATGGTGTCCATCGCCGCCTCGAAGATCTCGTAGAACTCCGGGCGGTCCCCGTTGGAGGCGCCGATGTAGGCCGCGCTGAGACGCGCGTCGCGCGGCAGGCCGTCGAGCGCCGCCGCCAGCAACGGCCGGTTCCGGTGCTTCCAGAACAGCAGCTGGCTGTCGGCCAGCAAATACAGCGGCCGGCGTGGTTTCCGGTCCGCGTCGGACATGCGAATCACCCTATCGGCGAGGTGCACGGCCGCCGTATCGACGATGGTTGGAGTAGGTATCCGCGTCGAGAAGCCGGAGCGTGGGTGTCATAAACTTCTAATCCGTGAACAACGCGAAACCCGTTGCCCGCCACGTCAGAGAGCGCCAGTCAGCTTCGTCGGGGGGCACTGCCGAGTAGAGGGGCTGCCGATTATCGACTGCGTGGTGATTCAGAGCCAGGAGCGTAAACCGTCGACGTGGGCGCCGTTGCGCAATCGCGTATACCGCGGCCTGTTTATCGCTCAGTTCATCTCCAACATCGGAACGTGGATGCAGGCGGTGGCGGCGCAGTGGTTCTTGGTGGAAAAGCACAGCCCGGACGTCATCGTGGCGTTGGTGCAGACGGCAAGCCTAGGGCCGACGCTGCTGTTGGGGTTGTTCGCCGGTGTACTCGCCGACCTGTTCGACCGGCGTCGCCTTTTGATATTCCTGCAGACATATGCCGTGCTCGTGGCGCTGGCCCTGGCTTTGCTGACCAACCTCGGTCGCCTCACGCCGACCGGACTGTTGATGTTCACGTTGGCCATCGGGTTCGCGTCGGCGTTGACCGGACCGGCCTGGCAGGCGATTCAACCCGAGGTCGTCCCGCGTGAGCAGATTCCGGCGGTTTCGGTCTTGGGCAGCGTCTCGGCGAACTCCACCCGAGCGATTGGGCCGGCGATCGGCGGCATCGTGGTGGCCTGGCTTGGCCCCGCGGCAGTCTTCGCGATCAACGCGGTGTCGTTCTCGGCGATCATCATTGCTTTGCGGCTATGGAATCGGCCGAAGCAGATCGTGCCGATCGAGCGCGAACGCATCGGCCAAGCCATCCTCACCGGACTGCAATACATCGAGAACAGTCCGATTTTTCGCAGGATTCTGTTGCGCACAGCGCTTTTCCTCTTCCCCGCCTCGGCCATCCTGGCCCTGTTGCCGGTGGCCGCCGCGCATACCTGGCATCTGGGAGCCGGCGGCTACGGTGTGGCGCTGGGCGGCATCGGATTTGGCGCCATCCTCGGGGTGGTCGCTGCAGAGCCGTTGCACGCACGAGCGTCGGACAACATGCTGCTGGCGATCTCTGCCGCGGCCTACGGTCTGGTACCGGTGGCGGTCGTCTGGTTCCCGTTCGCGGCCGCGCTCCCGTTCTTGGTGTTGTCGGGGATGGCCTGGCTCATCACGTTGACGACCTTGAACGCCGCAGCGCAGTTGTCGCTGCCGCGATGGGTGCGGGCCCGCGGACTGTCCGTGTATCTGTTGGTCTCTACCGGATCTCAGGCGCTCGGCGCCTATCTCTGGGGCACCCTTGCCACCCGGTGGAACCTTGACGTCGCGATGTTGTGGTCGGCGGCGGTGCTCGGCGTTGTTGCCCTCAGCGTCGCCGTGCTTCCGCTGTTACCGAGCACCGGGACGGAGAGTGTCGAGGTTTCCAGTGCCTGGCCGACGCCGACGCTCGTGTTCGAACCGTGCCCTCAAGACGGACCGGTGCTGGTGGCCGTGCGCTACCAGGTGCCGCCGGAGAATCTCGATGATTTCGTCGAGGCGATGCGCGATGTCAGGCAGTCACGGCTGCGAACCGGTGGCCACAGCTGGCGGCTTTATCACAGCGTCGAGGAGCCCAACTCGTTCCTCGAGCGGTTCACCGTCGCGTCGTGGAGCGAATTCGAGCGTCAGCGCACCGAGCGCTGGGTGGACGTCGATCATGACGGCGTCACGAAAGCAGTCAGCTACACCGTCGACAACACCCGGCGGCACGAGTACTACGTCGCGTTGCGTACGCGCAAGTGACAGCCGCGCGATGCCGCTGCGACACAACGTAATCGGTGTGCGCTAGCCGAGCGGACTCGGTGGTGCCTCGCGGTCGGCGGTGCCCAGGTCGAGTTGCATCCACGCGACGTCGTGCCAGCGGTCGTTCTTGAAATACACACGCGGCCAGGCGCCGACGTCCTCGAACCCGAACGAGCGGTGGAACGCGTTGCTGGCGTCGTTGGGTTGGGTGATGCCAGCGAAGATGCGTCGGTAGCCGCGCTCGGCCAGCCGGTGCAGCACTTCCGCATAAAGTCGGCGCCCCCAACCGGCGCGGCGACGGTCGTTGCTGATGTAGATGCCCGTCTCGGCGGACCACTTGAAGGAGGGCAGGCTGATCAATGCGTGCCCGTAGGCGAACCCGATGACCTGATCCTCATGTTCGAGAACCAGCCATTCATGGGCCTTTTGGGCGTTGGCGATGCGCGCGGCCATTTCGTCAGGGCTCGGTACCTCGAGTTCCCAACTGATTTCCGTGTTCTCGACATACGGACGGTAGATCGCAACGCAGGCCGCCGCGTCCTGAGGCGAGGCCAAGCGCACGGTGTCACTGATCGCTTGCATGTCAGCAGTCTTCCAGTCACCCGGTTTGCCTGCGCATCGCGGGTCCGGATTTCCCGGCCCGCCGTCGCCGCACACGACTTGCCGTCAGGGAACAGCCACCGGGTTACAGGTACGGCCTAATGACATGTACGTGCGACAGCCAGGCTCATCGAGACTCAAAACCTTGACAGGCCAAGCGCAGTACAATACTGCACGCCCCACGATTAGCAACGATAATCGAAGGGACGCACAGGAAAACGCTTGGGATTTAGTGGCCGCCGCCGGCACCGCCGCCACGGCCACCACCGGCACCGCCACCGCGGCCGCCGCCAGCGCCACCACCGCGGCCGCCGCCAGCGCCACCACCGCGGCCGCCGCCAGCGCCACCACCGCGGCCGCCGCCAGCGCCACCACCGTGGCCGATGAACATTGTCCCGATGCTGTTCTTGATCATGTCCCATACCCTATCGCGAATCCGGCATGGTGCCAATACGATTCACCGCACGCATCGGCCCCCGCCGCCAGGTGAACGGACACCAGAATTTCGTTTAACAACGGAGGACGCGGGTCGTTGACCCCTCCCACCGGTTCGCGTTGCTCAAGCCCGATGAACGAGCGTTCGCGGGACGGCAGTTCGCGAGGCTGCGAGCCGCATCGGAAGAGTTGAGGCCGACATCGGGCGATCGGGCGTGGTTTGCTGTCATGCTCTGGGGCATGGCGGCTACCCCTCGAACGTCTACGCGCGAGATGGCGACGTCAACCTTGCGTACCGGGTTGTCGACGGCTCGGGGCCCGATTTGCTGTTCGTGCCCACGCCCCGATCTGCTGGGTGTGGGCGGACGGTGCCGGACCTAACGTTGCAGTTCGTCAAACCGTGCGACGCCGCGTCGAGATCTGCTTCGTCAAAGAACTCGTAGCGATCAATCAGGTCGCCGTCGACCATAAAGACGTCGGTCATGCGCCATTCGGCGTAGAAGCCATCTTGTGAGGCCGACTAGGCGACGTGCGTGACGACCGCTCCGCGGTTGCTCAACCGATGAACCGCCTCGATGTAGAGATAGACGCTGCCCGCCGATGCGCCCAGCGAGGCGCGCAGGTATTCCATCAGATCGCCCGGCGCCAGCATTGCCCCGAGGCGGTGATCGACGTCTTCGAAGGTTGGTGTCGTCGTGGGCAATTCGCCTCGATTCAGCACATCGAAGACCCGCACGATGGCTGACCATGTACGCGACTCGGCGGCCGCCTCGCCTACGAGGTAACGGGAATCAAGCTCGGCGAAGGCAGCATCGATGTCCTCGAGGTCGAAGACCACAACTGCCGCGGTTCGACCTGCTGCGTCGACCCGAAGGACACGAAATACGTCGACCCGGAATGCTTCAGGTCGCTGAGCCCCATCGGACATGCGGACGCGCGTCAGCGCCAGATACTCGCCGCGGGTAGCTACGACGGTGGCGGTCGAGTCCTTGAAACCGGCTTCCGCGCTGGTTCGCAAATCGTCGATAGCGGCAGCTCGACCGTGCTGTACTCCGGCGTTGACACCACGGCGACGATCGTCGACGCAAATGTCCTCGGCGGGGATCTCACCCATCGAGCTCCAGTCGCGTGCCGCGTAGTGAGTCTGAAAGTGCTCGACCAATGAGCTGGCCCGGCTTGCCGAATCCTGCGGTCGACGTGTCGTTGGGTGCAGTTCTTCGAAGCGTGCGAGCGCGGCGTTGAGATCGCCTTCCTCGAACATCTCGGCCCGGTTGAGCAGGTGCCCCTCGACCGTGAAGATGTCGATCAACCGCCACTCGGCATCGAAACCCTCACGCGATGTAGCTTTCGCCACGTGATTGACGACCGCCCCGACGTCGGTCAACCGATGAACGGTCTCGATGTAGAGGTGGGTCCGCTCTGCCTCGTCTAGCGCTGTGCGCAGGTATGCCTTGAGGTCGCCGGGCGACACCCGCGCAGCGCGGCGACGGTCGATGTCCTCAAAATTCGCTGTTGTCGCGGGGAGCTCATTGCGGTTGAGGGCGTCATATGCCTGCGTGATGACCGACCAGGTGTCGGCGTGGTTCGCTGCTTCGCCTGCGAGGTAACGCTTTTCGAGCTCCTAAAAGGCTGCGTCGATGTCCTCGACGTCGAATGCTACGCTCGCGGCACACTGGCCGTCCGCGTTGGATTCCACAACGATCAAAATTTCGACAACGAAGGCCTCGAGCGCGTGATCGCGCGCCAAATAGCGGAGATGGCTGAGGGCGAGGCGTTCACCCCGGACTGCAAGTACGGTCGGCGATATGTGTGTGATGCCAGCGTTGACTTGCGCTTGCGCGCTGACGATCTCGGCATCACGGCCGTAGATGCCGCCGCCTACCAGATGACGACGATCGTCCGTGTAGTAGTCGTCGGCCAGAACTTCGGTCACTCCTGGCCAATCGCGGCCGACGACTCGCTCCAGGTAGCGCGTACACGCTTGGCTGGCCGCATTTTCCAGCCGCCGCCCCTGTCGGTGCAGTTCGTCGAACCGCGCGAGCGCGGCGTCCAGGTCGGCCTCGTCGAAAACCTCGCAGCGGTTGACCTTGTCACCGGCGACCATCAAAAGGGCAAGCCCGCGCCACTCGGCATCGAAGCCCTGTCGCGAAGTCTCCCACGCCGAGTAGGTGACCAATGCTGCCTGGCGGTTTAGCCGATGCACTTCCTCGACGTGGATGTTGATGTCTTGATTGACATCCCATCCGCCGCCGATGTAAGCGGTCAGGTCTCCTGGCCCGAACGCTGTCTCCCGTCGATGGTCGATGTACGGCGGCAGCTCATGCCGATTCAGTGCGGCGTAGCTAGCCGCAACGACCGACCAGATGTTCGCGTAAGCGCTGGCTTCGCCCGCGAGGTAACGCTTATCCAGGTCTGCGATGGCGGCGTCAGTATCGGCGGGATCGAAAGAGATGATTCCGACGATGCGGCCGTCGGCGTTTATTTCGCCGATGCCGAGGACCTCGGTGGCGAACGCCGCGGCTCCGTGGTCGCGGTACGCGAAGCGCATATGCATGAGGCCAAGCGTTTCTCCGCGGGTCGCGATGAGGGTCGGCATCATCTCGGTGAGCCCCAGGTCGGCGATCGCCCGCATGTCTGCGATCTGGGCTTCGGGACCGAGTCGGATTCCCGAGCCCACCACCGCACGGCGATCTTCACTGGAAACGTCGTGGGCCAGTATCTCGGTCATCGTATCCCAGTCGCGTGCGGCCCACTGGGCCAGGAAACGCCCGGTCACTTGACTCGCCTTGTTTTCCAGCCGCCTTAACGGTCTGGTGAGCTCGTCGAACCGCGCGAGCGCGGCGTCCAGGTCGGCCTCGTCAAAGAGCTCGAAATGGTTGATCAAGTCGCCCGTTAGCGTGGACACGATGACGTCTTGGAACTCGGCGTCGAAGCCGTCGCGCGAGGTCACATACACCGTATGGGTGATGACCGTGCCGAACTCATTCAGCCGGTGCACGACCATCGGGTGGATGTTGGTCCGCTGGCTTTGATCGATTGCGGCACGGAGGTATTGGAGGAATTCACCGGGCGCGAACGCGGCTGCTCGGCGGTGATCGATCGTCACGGCGTCGGGTGCCATCGGGGGGAGTTCGTGCCGGCTCAGCGCGGCGTAGTTGTCAATTGTTGTCGACCATGTCTGTGCATAAGGCGCCGCCTCTCCGGCGAGATAGCGGGATTCGAGTTCGGCGAAGGCGGCGTCGAAGTCTTCGACGTCGTAGGTGACGACGGTCGCGATTCGGTCGTCGGCGTCGATCTCGACCACGTTGAGGGCATTGTTTTGCGCCGAGCCGGGGTCGTTGCCGGACGCGCGAGTTCGGGCCAGGACAAGCCGGTCCCCGCGAACCGCGATGGCGTACACCATCGAGATCGTGAAGCCGACGTCGGCGGCCGCCCGCAGGTCTCTGACCACGACAGCACGGCTATGTTGAGTCTCGGCGCTTACGACTCGCCGATGATCGATGCCCACGTAATCGTTGGCCACGGTTTCGGCCATCGCGTCCCAGTCGCGAGCTGCCATGTGTGACCAAACGTGCCGGAATACACGCGCTGCGGAGTTGTCCAGTCTCGGTGCTTGTGGTCGCTTTTGCTCGAAACGGGTATGTGCCGCTTCGAGTTCCGTCATCGCGGCGTCGATGTCTTCGAGGTCGAACCATACCTGCAGCGCGACTCGACCCTCTTCATCGATGGCGAATAGCTGGAGAAATTCGTCGTGGGGCGCTCCAGGAGTCGCGTCGGCAGTGCCCACAATCAATCGAACGAGCGCCACCCGTTCTCCTCGTACGGCGATTAGCACATGGTCGATCCGCATGGCGCCCGTCTCGAAATCGCGCCTCGCCGAACGTCGCACCACGTCCGATGGGAGCGTAAGGCCCACGATCTTCCGGTGACTCTCGACCGAGGCCCCGGGTGCGAACAGCAGCTCGAGCTCGTCCCAGGCCTCGTTGCGAAAAGCAGCCATCACGCGTTCGCCCACCCGTACGCATTCAGTATCGAACTCGACACTCGGAGTTTCGGGTGCGGACGTGGCCGTCGGAAGTTCACGTGCGCCAAGAATTTCGCGCGCCCGTTCCGCCAGTGCCGCGGCGCCTTTCCGCTCGTACAAACTAACCGCCTGCTCGGCGGCGGATCGCGCCCCGGAAGCATCGCCGGCAGCATCCAAAACCGTTGCGAGCGTCAGGCATGCGTCACCGTGGTCAACCAGGGCGTCAGTGCGTTCGGCCAAAGCCACGGCCGCCTCCGCAACCTGCCGAGCCGCGGCGTGGTCACCGCCGCGGGCCAGCAGGTGTGCCCGCAGCGTGCGCCATCCCATCGACGCCTTCAAGGCGTGCCCCGCCAGACGCTCGCTCTCGGAGCACAATTCGTCTGCCTCGGCATCTCGGCCGAGCGCAAGGCAGGCGCGGCCCAGCAGTGCCGCGGTCTCGGCGGTGTCGGCATCGAGACCCATCCGACGAAAGCCGTTGTAGGCCTTGCGCAGATGCTCTTCGGCCGCCGTAGGGTCGTCGACGATGAGTTCGACGATGCCGGCGAACTGTTCGACCTCCAGCCGTGCGTGCCGCAAGCCGAGCTCGGTGACGGTGCGACGGGCCGAGTCGATCATCCGTCGCGCCGCGGTGGCGCGTCCACGATAGGCCTCCAGCACGGCCTGGCAACGCGTCGACGTGGCTTCGACCGCGGGGGAGTCCGTCGTGATGCGCAGCAGCCGCACCACGTCAAGACACCGACCGCCCGCCCGCGGAACCGGGTTGGGCCCCCACAACGCCGCAAGTGGCGCGCCCGCCAAAACCGCGTTCACGCGGCGATGTTCACGCGCCCGTCGCGCCGCGGTCAGCGCGTCGTCCAACGCGATTTCGCAGTCGGCTATCCGCCCAAGGCGGGCCAGACACCCGGCCCGCACGGTGTGCGCCTTGGCTTCTCCAGCGGCATCGTCCAGTTGGACCAGCTTCGCGGCGGCCGCGCTCAACGCTACCTCCGCCTCATCCAACCGTTCGGGGTGAATCAACATCGCGAGTTGACCGTCGAAGCACGTCGACCATGCGGCCAGACGCGCCGAAGCGACTGTCGTAGCTTGCAATTGGGAGACCGCACCCGCCGCCGAAGTCACGTCGCCCGCGGCCAGCAGCGCCTCGCAGCGCGCGATCAGCAGTTCGGCCGTTTGCTCGTCGCGGTCCGGCAGCTCGTCGTCGAGCTCCTCGAGCGAGTGCAGGGCGTGGCGGTATAGGTCGGCCGCTACTTCGTAAGCGAGTCGCGCCATCGCCTGGTCCGCGGCGCGGCGGCAATAGAACACTGCCTTGGCGGCATTTCCCACCCAAGCGCATTCGTAGTAGTGGTGCGCCAGCTCGGCCAGCAGTTCGTCGTCGGCACCGGGCAGCGTCTCCAGTGCCGCGGCGATGCGCTGGTGCAGTCGCATGCGCCGCACCGACGCCAACTCCGCCAGCAGCGATTGGCGGACGATCGCGTGGTTGGACCGGTAGTTGCCGCCGGGCTCTTCGATGACGATGCCGGCCTGGCAAGCCTCGTCGAACGCGTCGACCAGGTCGCTGCCGACCACGCTCTCGAGCAGTTCCAATGCGAACCGGCTCCCAACCACCGCGGCCGCGGCGAGCGCCTTGTTCGTCTCGGCACGGAGCCGAGAAATCCTGCAACTCAACGCTTCTCGAACGCCCTGCGGTAGTGTGCTCTGATCCCACACGCCGCTACTCTCGTCGACGTGGCGCAGAGACTCGATAAGGAAGAACGGGTTGCCGCCGGTGACCGAGGCCAGCGCGTGAGCGAGCTCCTCGTCGTCGTAGCCGGCCTCGGCGACATAGGCGGTCACGTCGTCCTCGTCAAGCCCGCTGAGGTTCAAGCGATTTGCCGTGCCGTCGCGGTGCAGGTCGGCGAGCATCGCGGCCAGCGAATGGGAACGGTCGAGGTCGGTGCTGCGATAGGTTCCGACGATCTGCACACGAGCGTGGTCGCCGAAACGCAGCAGGTGCCGCAACAGCAGCAGCGTCGGCTTGGCCGCCCAGTGCAGGTCGTCGAGTATCAGCAGCACCGGCGCACTCCTGGAGGCGATCTCCAACAGCGCGACCACGGCATCGAAAAGTGCGTAGCGCTCGGTCTCGGGGTCGGGGTGAGCGCGGGGAGCGAGATCGGGTAGGACATCGGTCAGCCCGGGCACGAGCGGCAACAATGCTTCGACGCCGCGCAGCCCCCGCACCCGGTCGGCGCCCATGCACGGCACCAGCAAGCGCAGCGCTTCCGCGAACGGCTGATAGGGCGCGCCGAGGTCCTCGTCGCAGCGGCCGTACAACACGACGGCTCCTTGTGCATGGGCCTGCTGCTTCCATTCACCGGCCAGCCGTGTCTTGCCGACGCCCGGTTCGCCGGCGATCAGTACCGTGGGGGCACCACCGGCAAGCGCGGTCTGCCACACCGCCAGCAGCCGTTCGAGTTCATGGCCGCGCCCGACGAACGGGCCCGGTCCGACCAGCACCGCGGGCAGGGCGGGACGCTGCATCGGCTGCTCGGCGGTCTGCGGTTGGGGCGGAACCGGGGCGGTGTCCAATCGCAGCTCGAAAACATGCTCGGGCCGGGCGAGGTTCTTCAGCTGACGCATCCTCAGGTCGTCGAGCATGACATCGTCGGCCAGCGAGTCGATGACGAGCTCGGCGGTCGCGCCGGAGCACAGGATCCGGCCACCCTCGGCGAGCGACCGCAGCCGCGCGACCCGGTTGACCGCCCGGCCGAAGTAGTCGCCGTCGCGCAGCTCGACCTCGCCGGTGTGCAGTGCCATCCGGACTCGGATGGGCTCCCGCAACGCCCACGGCTCGTGAGTGATCGCGTCCTGCAACTCAATTGCCGAGGCCGCGGCCGCAGATGGCCGCTCGAAGACCGAGAAGGTCGCATCGCCCTCGCCGCGGGTTTTGACCAGCCGCCCGGCGCGGGAGGTGACAACCTGCTCGACCAGTTCGTCGTGACGTGCGAGGGCGATCGCCATGGCATCGGCGTCGGCCTCCCAGGCGGCGGTCGACCTCTCGATGTCGGTGAGCAAGAAGGTTACCGCACGGGTGACCGACGGAAGGCTCTGTGCCGCAGCAACATCCAACGACGCATCCTGAGCGACGATCGCGGCCTCGAGCCGCCGCAGCTCCGGCCCGAGATCGACCCCCAGCTCGTCGGCGAGTAGCGAACGCACCCGTCGATACGCCCCGAGTGCCTCGCCCTGCCGGCCGGCCCGGTACAGGGCGAGCATCAGCTGGCCCCATCGCCGTTCCCGCAGCGGCCCCTCGGCGACCGCCGCCTCCAGGTCGCCGATGACTTCCGCGGCGCGGCCGCTGGCCAGCAGCACGTCCGCCCGATCCTCCAGCGCGGCGTGGCTTTCGATCCAGCGTGTCTTCTCGGACAGCCCCCGTGGGCCGTCGGGCAGTTCGGGTGCGCCGCGCAACAGGACGAGCGCCTCCTCCAAATACGCCACCGCTTGGCCGGTGTCGCCGACGACCGCCGCGTCACGCCCGGCCTTGGCCGCTGACTTGTAGCGCGGCGCGTCCACGTCGGCGCCGTCGAGCCGCCAGCCCGCTGCCTCGGTGAGCACGACGCCGTCGCCCAGCACGCGGCGCAGCGCGGAGATGTGGGTCTGCAGCGCCTTGGCGGCGGTGCGCGGCGGGTCGTCACCCCACAGCAACTTGACCAGCGCGTCGGCGGGGACGACCGAACCGTCGTGCAACCCGAGCATGGTGAGGATGGCGCGCGGCTTGGCGCCCGGAATGGCGACGGGCGTACCGTCCTGTCGGACCTGGAGAGGTCCCAAAACCCCCAGTTCCACCGGCAAAAGCGTACTCACGTCTGCCATCGTCGGTGGCCGAATTCAATACCGGGTCAAGATCGAGTATTGAATTCCGGGTCAAGATCGAGTAAAGGTGCCGCCCGCAAACTCGCGGGCATTCGGTGACCGGCTGAGGTCCTACTCCGGCGGCGCAGGGGTCATCGAGGCGATGTAGTAGACCTCGTTGCCCTTGGGATAGCCGCCGCCGGTGGTGATGTGGACGTGGTCGTAGTGGTTGGCGGTTTCGTTCCCGAGGTCGGCCGTCCAGGCTCCCGAGTTTGGACCGGGGTAGATCTTCTGCCGCCAGATCACATGGTTGATGCCCCAGCGCTTCGCATTCGCCAGCGCATACCCGGCGATCTGGTTGCCGAGCTCGATGCCTTCCGTGCTGCCGTGGTTCGGAATCATCACGTCGATCGCCAACCCGTTGGGATGCCACGGCAGGGGGTCTTGCCGATACCCGTAGATGGTCTTGATCTGTGGAAACAGCACGCTGATGACACGAGCCGCCCAGATGGTCTTGACCTGCAACCGGTCCTCCGACGCGATGCCGGCGGGCAGCGGGAACTGGAAGCCCTGCGCCCCGGTGGGTGCGGTCGCGGCCAGCGCCGCCAACGATTCGGCTTCCGCGGGAGTGGCGACGTGTGGTCCCAGTCCGGTCGCCGGGTCCTTCGGGGGCGCGGCCGCGGCCACCGTCGGGCTTGCGGTGGGGGGCTCGACGTAGCTCGTGGTCTTGGTGCCCTGGGCGTAGATCATGCCGGCAGAAACGATGAGCGAGGCCGCGATCGCCATCCAGCGGCTTCTGCCGATGGCCAACACGTTCCTGCTCATCCAGAGCACTTTAGTGTCGCCTGCGACGCGTGTGGCGAACTTCGTCGTTTATGGTGGAGGCTATCGAAGTTCTGCTCTCGCGGACCGGTTTCAGGACGGGGGTAACGGTGTCATCGGATGGCGCAGCGCGTACCAAAGGAGACAGCTGGGACTTGGCCTCCAGCGTGGGGGCGACGGCGACCATGGTGGCGACATCTCGGGCGCTGGCGTCACGCGAACCCGATCCGCTGCTCGACGATCGGTTCGCCGAGCCGTTGGTCCGTGCGGTGGGCCACCCTTTCTTCACCCGGATGCTCGACGGTGATATTCCCCTCGACGACGCCGATGCGCCCCTGACAGCGCGACAGCGCTGCGAGCAGATGACCGTGCGCACAAGGTTTTTCGACAACTTCTTCCTCGCGGCGACCGCGAGTGGGATCCGTCAGGCGGTCATCTTGGCGGCCGGGCTCGACGCCCGCGCCTACCGGTTGCCGTGGCCGGCGGGCACGGTGGTTTTCGAGGTGGACCAGCCCGAGGTAATCGTGTTCAAGGGCACTACGTTGGCTCAGATCGGCGCCGAACCGACCGCCGAACGTCGAGCCGTCGGCGTCGACTTACGCGATGACTGGCCTACCGCCCTGCGCGACAACTTCTTTGACAGCGCGGCGCCGACGGCGTGGATCGCCGAGGGTCTGCTGCCGTATCTGCCGCCGGATGCCCAGGATCGGCTGCTGGACAACATCACCGCGCTGAGCGCCCCGGGCAGCCGACTGGCCACCGAAAACATCACCGACATGCGGGTATTCACCGACGAACGCGTGCGAGCCCTGCGTAGCGGTTGGCAAAAGCACGGGCTCGATTTCGACGTAGCCGATCTGGTGTGGGTCGGTGAGCGGCGTCAAGCCGGCGAGCATCTGGCGGCTACCGGTTGGACGGTGACGCAGTACGCCACCGAAGACCTGTACGACGAACACGGGTTCACGCCGCCGGATCACGAACTGCTGGCCGAGTTTCGGCGCACCATCAGCTACCTGAGCGCAGAACTGGGCTGATCGCCGAGCGTTTCGGGCAGGCCCTCGAGGAGATCGGCGGCGCCGGCCACGCTCGCGTCGGGTTTGCTCATCCGAGTGGCGAATTCGCGGGCGCGAGCCACGCATTCCGGCGTGAGGATCCGACGCAGATGGGCGACCAGTGACGCGCGGGTGGTGTTCGCAAACCGCCGGGCGGCACCGACCTTCAGTCGGGTGATCTGCGCTCCCCAGATGGTCTGGACGAGGTCCACCGAGAGGACCAGCGTGGGCACTCCGGCCCGCAGGCCCGCGGCCGTGGTGCCGGTGCCGCCGTGATGCACCACCGCGCGGCAGGCGGGAAAGATTGCGGCGTAGTTGACTTCGCCGACCACCTTGACGTTGTCGAAATGTGGCACCTCGCCGAAGTCGCTCCAGCCGGAGCACACCAACGCCCGCTCACCGAGTTGCGCGCATGCGGCGCTGATCATTTCGACCGTGCCCGCGGGAGACTCGACGCGCATGCTGCCGAAGCCGAAGCAGATCGGCGGCGTTCCCGCCGCAATCCACGACGCGACTTCCTCGTCGGCGCCCGTCGTCTTTTCCAGTGTCAGCGCGCCGACGAACGGGCGCTGTCTCTTCCATTTCGCCCATTCGGCAGTCAAGCCGGGGAAGCACGCCTCGTCGTAGGCCTGAATTTCCAGCGAGCCGCGGTCGGCGATGCGTCGCGAGGCGGGCCGAGTTGCTTTGGGCAAGCCCAGTTCCCGGCGCTGCGCATCCTCAAGATGTTTGGTCATCCGCCATGTCAACCAGTTGGACACCCTCATGGCCGAGCGGGCCAATGGCGCAGGCACGACCGGGACGAGTTGGCCGTTGGCGCGGATCGGGACGTAGTGCAGGGTGGCCAGCGGCATGTCGTAATACTCGGCAACGTTGGCCGCGGTCTCCATGAAGCTTTCGCCGGTGAAAAGGACGTCGGCCCCGTCCGCCAGCGGCGTCAGCGTCTCGCTCATCTGCACCCAGCTCCGGATTACCGAGTCGCGAAGGTCGCGCCACATCCCGATCAGCGACGGGATTTCCACGCGTTGTGGAAGGCAGAGGACCAGAAGTCGCGATAGGTATCCGGCCATTCGCGCGTGTCGAGCCCATATGCGACCGCACTGACGCCGGAAGCTTCGGCAAAGCCCACCAGATCGGGCGAGACGGCCATCTGCACGTAATGGCCGCGGCGCAGCAGTTCACGGCCGCAGCGACTGACGGCTCGATGTCCCCCCGAGTTCCATAAATTGCGAGTACAAATCTCATTGCGGATCCCGGATCTTCAGTTGTCGCGCGCCTGGTCCGGCCTCAGGGGGCATCGGCGAAGTGGTGCGGGCCCAGCCTAGCGTGCCGAGGCGCCGATGCGAGCAAAGTCTGGATGCATACAGTTGCGTACGTTTCGAGACCAGCAGTCTGCTCATTGGCCACTTCAACACCATGCGGAAGGGAAGACGTGTTTCTCTACAGCGCTAGTGCATGCGCTATGACGTGGCCGAACAGTCACGTCCCGCATCACTGGTCACCGCGGGAAACCCGGTCGGCGCGCCAGCACCAGGCGCGCATCGGGATATCGATCAGGTCGGCGCCGGGAAAGCGTGCCTGCATGGCCGCGCGCGCTTGGTCGAGCGTGCGGGCGCGGTCTTCCGGCGAGGCGATGATGGCCCGGCTGTAGGTTGCCAGCATCGCCACGGCGTTTTCGAGCGTCATCGTCCGCACGAACCGGAAGATCTGCCGCTCGATGTTGTGGAAGATCTGCGGTTCGGGCAAGTCGAAGTGCAACCGTTGCCGGAATCGGTCGACCGACTGGACCTCCTCGAGGTCTTGGCCGGGCAGCCGGCCGAGGTCACGCACCCAGTCCACCTCTCGGTCGCGGCTGGTCCAGATCAGGCCGAAGCGGCCGCCGTCGCGCAGCACCCGACCGATCTCCGGAACGGCCCGTTCGTGATCCATCCAGTGCCACGCCGACGAAACGAAGACCCCGTCCGCGGTGGCGTCCGCGAGCGGTATCGACTCACCGCGCCCCTCGAGCGCCCGCACTCCCGGGGATCGCTCGGTCAGCACCTTGCGCATTCGCTCATCGGGCTCTACCGCGATGACCTGAGCTGCTCGGTCCACCAGGGTGCGGCTGATCAGTCCGGTTCCCGCGCCGACGTCGACGGCCACCCGACCACCGGGCGGCACCAGCCAATCCACCGCCTGCTGCGGGGCCTGCGGTCGCAGGCCGTCGTAGTCCTCGGCGATCGATCCGAAGGACATTGCGCGTTCTTGGCGATGGGTCACTCTGCCACGCTAGAGCGCTTACCTGTGTCTGAACTTAGGGATTCCCATGCGCTGCAAGCGTTTCGTGCAATCGGCTGACGGATCCCCACAGGTAGAACTCGGGCAGGCCCCGTTGTAGGCCCGAGCGGCAGATTCCTACTCCCGTCACCGGCGACTCATCGCCGAGGTGCGCGGCCTGGACGGCCCGAGCCGCGCCGAACAGTTCCTCGGCTGAGAAGCAGGAGCCGTTGACGGCCTCGACTCGCCGTCCCGGCTTGGTGTCGCCAGCAGGCCCGAAGGGTGACAGATAAATAGCGGGAGCGCTGAGCGTCGATCCGCCCTTCGTCAGTCGCCCGGCCGGACCAGATGACCATGCGATTGCCGCGTCTTGCAGCGGCGCGAACGGCAAGTCCGGTCGGTGAATGGTCTGCTCGTCGGCCGACAGCGGTTCGGCACGAAGCCGCGTCGCCTTTTCCACCAGCGTGGCGACGGTGGTGACGTAGTAGGCGATGCGCTTGCGCCGGACGGTTGCGAGGTCCGCCAGGCCCCAGCTGTTCAGATGCGGCCCCAGACGTCGTACATGACGACATCGCCGTCGTACAGCAGAACTCGGTGGGGCCGGTCGTCGTGGGGGAACCGGAACACGGTCCCGAGCTCGATCTTGGACGCGTCCATGCGCCGCAGCGTAGCCGTCGCCGTGCGACGTGACTCGACGCCGACCAATCCGGACCGCGAACGGTTCGGCTGGTCCACAATGATGTTGCCGGTCGGTGGCCGGATGCTTTCGGGGAGGAGAACCGACACGAGCAAGACGACTACAGCGCTGACCCGCCCGCCATTGCTACGGCGTTGCGCGGTCGGCGTGTTCGCTCTCGTGTTGGCGGGGTTGCCGACGACGTGGATCGCCGCGCCCGCCGTCAGCCGGGCCGAGCCGTATTGTGCCCCCGGCTGGGCCTGGAGCGTCGAGCTGAACCAATGCGTGTTCGTGCTTCCGGCCGCCAATGGACCGGGCGGCCCCGGTGGACCGGGAGGTCCAGGCGGGCCGGGTGGGCCAGGTGGGCCCGGGGCCCCGGTGGACCCGGATTGCCGGGCCACCACTAACAAGTCGTATGACCACGCCGCAACGCCGGGGGTTCAACAACGCCATCACCGGGTTGTGGAGTTTCCTTGCCCCCGTCTACGACCAGCCCGCGTTGCAGCGGTGGGTCTACCGCCCGCCGCACGACGAGGTCATCGCGCGGCTGCGTGCCCATCAATCGCGCAAGATCGCTGACATTGCTTGTGGGACAGGCCTTCTCAGTGACCGCATCGAGCGCGAACTACACCCCGAGGCGATCTACGGGGTCGACATGTCCGCCGGCATGCTCGCCCAGGCGCGGGCCAGATCCGAGCGGGTGCAATGGATACGCGGCCAGGCCGAACAGCTGCCCTTTGACGACGGGTGCCTCGACGGTCGTGACGACTTCGGCATTCCATTTCTTCGACCAGCCGGCCGCGCTGCGGGAGTTCCATCGGGTACTGGCGCCGGGTGGGCTGGCGGCGGTCTCCGCGTTGAGTACGCGACAAACGCTGCTGCATCTGCCGTCGACGAACAGATGGAAACCTCAGCACAACGCCTCGCCCGCCGAGGTGCGGTCGATCTTCGAGGGTGCCGGGTTCACCGTCACCGATCAGCACCGGATCCCGCGGGCGTTCTGGACCCGATTCGTATCCGACGTGATAACCGTCGGCGTCAAGAGCTAAGCGCCGGATCGATCAGCACGGCGGGGGATCGGCATCCCATTCGGTCATCGTCCAGCCGTCGGACGGATTCCCGGTCACCACCACATGGCCCACATTGGTCAGCGACTTGGTCTTCAGCAACGACGGGTCCGCGTTGCGCGCGTTCATCAGCACCCAGAACATGATCGCGGCGCTGTGCGAGAACGCGACCGGGTACTGCTCGCCGCTGTCGTAGATGCGTTGGACGGCTTCGGTGAATCGCGCGTTGAACTCGTTGCCGTCCACCGAGCCGGGGATGCGTGCGGTGCGGTCGCCCTGTATCCAGCGCGCCGGTGCGGCGAAGTAGGTCTGGGGGATGTCGGCCTCGGGGTGTCCTCGAACTTGCCGGCCTCGATCTCCCGCAGCCCGGGCAGCACCGTGACGGGTTCGCCGAGCACCTGCGACGTCGGCGCCGCCGTCTCCTGGGTGCGGATCATGGTTCGACGCGTAGACGCCGTCGTAGTGGTTCGGCGCCAGCTGCGGGGCCACGACGGCCGCCTGGCAGAAGCCGCGGGGTGAAAGTTCGGGACCGGGAACCGAGGTGTCGATCAATCCCGAGGCGTTGGCCGCCGACTGTGCATGTCGCACCAGCGTCAGCGTGATGGTGCGGTTTCCGGCGGCCCGGGCCGGCGCCCAGTTCGACGCCAACGCCGCGACGAGGACGACGACGAAACTTCGTATGGCCACCGTGATTTCACGCGTCCGTCGACGTCGACGGTCATCCGCAGTTTTCACGCGAGCAGTGTAAGACGTTCCGTACGGCTGCGCCGGGCGAACCCTGAGTGCCACGCACGACGCCCGCCTCGCCGAGTGGCGAAACGGGCGTCGCGGTGGGGCTGTGGTCAGCTGTTACAGCGGGATCCAGACTCCGAAGAACCAGAAGCCCCACTGGTTGAAACCGGGATCCCACACGGGGGTCTCCTGGTAGCCCCAGTAGTTGATCGGGCCGTAGTTCCACGGGCCCCCCGGCGGCGGAAGCGGTCGATCCCACGCCGGCTGGGGCGGTTCGCCCGGTCCCCAAGGGGCAGGGCCGTTGCCCCACGGTGTGTTGTTGAAGTAGCCGCGGTGCGGATCGCCGTGCCAAGGACCGCCGGGTCCGCCCGGGCCACCCGGCCCGCCGGGGCCGCCAGGTCCGCCCGGCCCGTTGAACCCGGGACCACCCGGGTGTCCGGGTCCGCCCGGCCCACCCGGGTCCGCCAGGACCGTGTTCGCCGGGGCCACTGGGACCACCGGGACCATCGGGACCACCCGGTCCACCCGGTCCACCCGGGCCGGGGCCACCGGGGCCGCCGGGATCGTTTGGCCCCGTCGGCGCGTGGACACCGCCAGGTCCCGGAGCGCCATGGCCGCCCGGGCCTGCGGGAGCGGCGTTGGCCAAACCGGCACCCACGCCCAGCGCTGCCGCGCTGAAGGTGCCGGCCAGCGTGCCCGCCGCATTCAATTGCTTGAGTCTCATATTATTTCCCCCACTCGTTCATTAGTGGATTTGTCGAATGCTGACCCCCAACTCATCCAACACTAGATAGCCTAGCTATGAGTCGGCTGTGCCTTCTCCCTGCAAAGCCTTTGGCCGCTCTCTCGTGATTCGGTCGGCAAGCGGGCCGAACCATGGATGAGAAAGTCAATGCTGCTGTGCGAGTGTGGTTTTAACACAAACACTGACCGCATAACGGATGACCTGGAAGTCGAACTGTAATATCTACTGTTGCTTACCTCAGAGGAGGAATTTCGATGAAAGCCCTGTTCGCGCGGAGCTTCATGTGGTGACCGAGCCCGATATCGTGCCCGACAACGTCGACTTCAGGACGCCGAGACCCTACTTCATGCGCGACGGAAGTCATTACGTGCCAACGGCAATAGCGCGCGGTGGGTGGGGCCCGTCCATGAGCGGACACGTCGGCGGCGGCATCCTGGCCGCGGCCCTCGAAGGCGAGGTCGACGACCCAGAGCTGCAACCCGCGCGGCTGACGGTCGACCTGCCCGCACCGGCCGCGCTGGAGCCGTTCGAGGTGCACACCACGGTGCAGCACAAACGCCGGCGATTGCGGCTGGTCGAGGCCCTTCTGGTGCAGCGTGGCGAACCGGTCGCGCGGGCCAGCGCGCTATTTTTGCGGCGCGGCTCGCAGCCCGACGGCAAGGTGTGGTCGCAACCCCTTCAGATGCCGCGGCTGCCCACCGAGCACGACGGTGACAAGCCGACGCTGTTCCTGCGGACCTACGGCTGAGGCGGTGAGCTGCAGAACCCCGATCCCGACTGGGACACGACCGGACCGAAGTACACGTGGCTGCACGAGACGCGTTCCTTGATCGACGACGAGCCTCTCTCGCCGTTCACCCGCGCCGCGCTGTGTGCCGACGTCACCGCGGCGATCGCGAACTGGGGCACTAAGGCGCTGGAGTTCATCAACGTCGACTACACGCTCACCTTGAGCCGGCTGCCCGAAGGACCCCATATCGGGCTGGCCGCACTGACTCACTACAGCGACGACGGGGTGGCCAACGGGTCGGCCGTCGTCGTGGACCACCGTGGTCCAGTCGGCAGCGCGGTGGCGGTATCCATCGCGCACTCCGGATTTCGACCACCCTCGGACTTGCCGCCCGCCGGATGACGACCGGAAACGACGTCACCTCTTGGACGTTGATCGCCGAGGCGGCCCACCGCCAGCCGAATCGGCGGCTGTTCGCCGACGACCATGGCCGCAGCCTGAGCGCGCGAGAGCTTCGCGATGCCGCATGCGCGACGGCGGCCGCGTTCGCCGAACGCGGGATCGGTGCGGGAACCGTGGTGTCCTGGCAGCTGCCGACCACACTCGAGACCGTGGTCGTCATGGCGGCGCTGGCCCGACTCGGCGCGGTGCATAACCCGATCATCCCAATCCTGCGGGAGCGGGAGCTCGCCTTCATCACCGGGCAGCTGTCGACCGAATTCCTTGTGGTGCCCGACGTTTGGCGAGGATTCGATCACGGCGCGCTGGCCCGGTCGTTGGCCTCGGCGAGGGGCTTGCAGGTCATCACCGTCGACCTGGCGACACCGCCGCGGGCCGGTGAGCTACGGCTGCCGCGCGCGGATGCCCGATGCGCTGGCGGCGGCGGCCGGCGGCGACAACCAGTGGATCTACTACTCGTCGGGAACTACCGCTGCCCCCAAGGGGATTCGTCACACCGACAGCACGGTGATCGCCGGCTCGCGTGGAATGGTCGCGGCGATGGGTATCACCGCCGACGACGTGGACCCGATCGCCTTTCCCATCGCCCATATCGGCGGAGCCGCGATGATCGCCGCCGCGCTGATGACCGGCATGCGCCTGGCGCTGTTCGAGGTATTCGACCCGGTCGCGACCCCGCGGGCCATCGCGGCACACAATCCGACCTTTCTGGGCACGGCCACACCGTTCTTCGCCGCTTTCCTGGAAGCGCAACGGGCCACGGTGATCGGCCCCTCTTCGGTGCACTGCGGGGTTGCATCGCCGGCGGTGCGCCGATCACCGCCGAACTGGGACGACAGGTTCGCGAAACCTTCGGGGTGCCCGGCATCGCGAACGCGTGGGGGATGACCGAGTTTCCGGTCGCGACCTCACCGTCGCTCGACGCCGCGCCCGAGGTGCTCGACTACACCGTCGGCACACCGGTTCCGGGGGTCAGCGTCCGCGTGGTCGACGGCCGCGAGAACGAGTTTCCCGTCGGTCGGGAAGGAGAGCTACGGCTGAAGGGACCGCAATGCTTCCTCGGCTACGCGGACGCGAGTCTCGACGCCGCTGCGTTCGACGAGGACGGCTGGCTCCGCACCGGGGATCTGGGGCTGATCGACGCCGACGGCAACGTCCGGGTCACCGGCAGGATCAAGGACGCGATCATTCGCAACGCGGAGAACATCTCGGCCCTCGAGATCGAAACGTGCTCGCCACCCATCCCGCCGTCGCCGATGTTGCCGTCATCGGAGTGCCCGACCACAGCGCGGGGGAGCGGGTGTGCGCCGTCGTGGTACCCGCCTCGGCCGACGGCGTGTCATTGGAATCCCTGGTGCGGCACTGTCATTCGCTGGGCCTGAGCCGCTACAAACATCCCGAACACCTCGTCATCGTCGACACCTTGCCGCGCAACCAATTCGGCAAAGTCATCAAAAAGGAGCTGCGCGAGGCCGTCGGCACCAAAAATGCTGGCCGGTAACGGTTTACCAACGCGATACCGCATGCGCTATCGCGTTTGAAAACCGTGTGACCCGAAGCTTCGCGGTGCTGATGTGGCCCGTGTGACAGCCGAGCCGGATGGTGCGACGGTGGCCTACAAACCCTTGGGCGCGTCGCGGACGGCCTGCACGGCCGACGGGTCGCCGTCGAACTCCACGCGGGCCGCTCGCCCGACCGAGAACAGTAGCAGCTCTTCGAGTGTACCCGTCACCGTGACCGCCGGGCCGCTGCTCGCGATCAGCACCGTCTTGCCCTCCGGCAGTCGGAGTGCGACCCGGCCGGGAACCTTCCCAAGCGTCATCCGGGCCATCAGCGGAAGCGTGCGGCGCAGGCTCTTCGCCAGGGCCGGCTCCAGCACGCGCGGCGCCCAGTCCGGCTGCGCGCGACGCACGTCCTCGTGATGGATGAACATCTCGCCGACGTTGGCCACCGGGTCGAGCAGCTTGAGCGGTGAGTACAGGGGCGGACCGGACGCGACCTTGTCCAGCAGCGTCTCCCACTCCGTCTGCTCAGCCACCGCGTTTTGCACCTTGGCGGTGTGGCCGGCGAAGAACGGGATGAGAATGCCGGGCGCGGCATCCGCGCGATATTCGCGAATCACGAGGTGGGCGGCCAGATCTCGGGTGGTCCAGCCGTCGCACAGGGTGGGCGCGTCCGGCCCGACGGTGCGCATGGTGTCGACGAGGGCGGCACGTTCGCGTTGAGCAACAGACACCAGATGTCCCTTCATCGGTGGGGCTGACCTGTTCAGGGTAGAGCCCGAGCGCAACGGTAGATTTGAATGCCATGAATGCCGGTGTTGAACAATTGGAATTCCAGGCCGAGGCCCGCCAACTCCTCGACCTGATGGTCCATTCGGTCTACTCCAACAAGGACTCGTTTCTGCGGGAGTTGATCTCGAATGCCTCCGACGCGCTGGACAAGCTTCGGCTGGAAGCGTTCCGGAACAAGGACCTGAATGTCGACACATCCGACCTCCACATCGAGATCGACGTCGACAAGGGCGCGCGCGCCCTGACCATCCGCGACAACGGCATCGGCATGACCCGCGACGAGGTCATCGGCCTGATCGGCACGCTCGCCAAATCGGGTACCGCCGAACTGCGCCAGCAGCTTCGGGAGGCCAAGAACGAGGCCGCGTCGGAGGAACTGATCGGCCAGTTCGGTATCGGCTTCTACTCGTCGTTCATGGTGGCCGACAAGGTCGAGTTGCTGACGCGCAAGGCCGGCGAGAGCCAAGCCACCCGGTGGGAGTCGACGGGCGAGGGCACCTACACGATCGAATCGGTCGAAGACGCCCCGCAGGGAACCGCCGTCACCCTGCACCTCAAACCGGAGGACGCCGAGGACGAGCTGCACGATTACACCTCGGAGTGGAAGCTCCGCAGCCTGGTCAAGCAGTACTCCGACTTCATCGCGTGGCCCATCCGGATGCAGGTCGAGAAACGGACGCCCGCCACCGAAGAGGGCGGCGAGGAAACCGTCACGCTCGAAACCGAGACATTGAACTCGATGAAGGCGCTGTGGACCCGGCCCAAGGACGAAGTCTCCGACGAGGAGTACAAGGAGTTCTACAAGCACATCGCCCACGCCTGGGACGACCCGCTCGAGGTCATCGTGATGAAGGCCGAGGGCACTTTCGAATACCAGGCGCTGCTTTTCATCCCGTCGCACGCCCCGTTCGACCTGTTCACCCGCGACGCCCACGTCGGGGTCCAGCTGTACGTCAAGCGGGTGTTCATCATGGGCGACTGCGACCAGCTCATGCCGGAGTACCTGCGGTTCGTCAAGGGCGTGGTCGACGCACAAGACCTGTCGCTCAACGTTTCTCGCGAAATCCTGCAGCAGGACCGGCAGATCAACGCGATCCGTCGGCGGCTGACCAAGAAGGTGCTGTCCACGATCAAGGACCTGCAGTCCGAGCGGCCCGAGGACTACCGCACCTTCTGGACCCAGTTCGGTCGGGTTCTCAAAGAGGGCCTGCTGTCCGATGTCGACAACCAGGACACCCTGCTGCAAATCTCCTCGTTCGCGTCGACGCACAGCGAGGAGGACGCCACCACTCTCGCCGAATACGTCGAGCGCATGAAAGAGGGGCAAGAGCAGATCTTCCACGCCACCGGCGAAACTCGGCAGCAAATCCTGAAGTCGCCGCATCTGGAGGCCTTCAAGGCCAAAGGCTACGAGGTTCTGATCCTCACCGACCCGGTCGACGAGGTCTGGGTCGGCACCGTGACGGAGTTCGACGGGAAACCGCTGCAATCGGTGGCCAAGGGCGAAGTGGACCTCGACTCCGACGAGGAATCCAGCGACGCCGAGCGCGAGGAGCGGGAGAAAGAATTTGCCGACCTACTGGCTTGGTTGAAGGAGACGTTGACCGACCACGTCAAGGAGGTCCGGCTGTCGACTCGCCTGACCGAATCGCCGGCCTGCCTGATCACCGACGCTTTTGGGATCAGTCCGGCGCTGGCACGCATCTATCAGGCCTCCGGGCAGAACATCCCCATCGGGAAGCGGATTCTGGAACTCAACCCGGAGCATCCGCTGATCACCGGGTTGCGCCAAGCCCACCAGGAGCGGCCCGACGATCCCACCGTCGCCGAGACCGCGGCATTGTTGTACGGAACGGCGCTGCTGGCCGAGGGCGGTGCGCTTGAGGACCCGGCCAGATTCGCCGAATTGCTGGCGAAGCAGTTGACTCGCACGCTGTAATCAGGCAAAACGGGCCCCTTCGGTCGAAAATAGCGGGCGATTGAAACTTGACCGAAGGGGATAATTACTTCGCATGACCGCCTTTCGAGTTATCGACCCGCATGGCGAGATAGTCGGGGCGAAGAATTTCGACAGCGCAGAAGCCGCATACGCGTGGTTCATGGACACCGTCGCGGACAGTTCCGAGCTGGGCTGGCGCATGGAAGTTGACGACGGCGGCGCCTGGGCGCATTTCGACGACATCGGTGGGTTCACCGCACCGGCCAGCCGTCGCCGCCGCAACGGTCGGATGCAGACACCCAGGTGCAGCTAGTCGGCCGTGGATAGCCGCTTGGCGTCGTCTCCGCGGGTCAGATGGATGGGAAACTCGTCGCCGGGCTCGGGCCACGGCTGACGCGTCAGCATGTCCGCCACGGTGACGTAACCCTCCTCGATCACGCCGGCCTTGGCGTCGGCGATGCGATACCACTGCCGTTGGGTCTGAATGGGTTGGCCCTCCAGGATGACCACCCGGACATCGCCCTCGTCGAACCGACAGCGCCGCTGCAAGGCCTCCAGCAGTTGCTCGTTGTGCAGGTGGCCCTCGCCGAAGTTCCAGCCGACCAGGGGGCCGGCCACGATCTCGCCCTCGCGCATGCGGTAGTCGGCTTCGTCGTCGATGGCGCGAGGCAGCAGCCCATTGAGCGCGCGGCCGTGCGTGTGCATCGACCGAAACGCGCCGGCCTTGTCGATGGTGATCTCGGCGGTCGCGGCGTCGTAGAGCTTGGTCAGTTGTTTGGCAGTCAGCGCAGAGTTTTTGGTGACGTTGGCTTCGATCTTCTCCTCGCCACCCGCACGGAAGCACCACACGCTGGTCGCCCAGTTACCGGCGTAGTAGCGCATCGCGGGTAGGAACGAAAACTGCTGAGGGAACAGGTTTCCCAGGATCGGCACGATGGCCAACGCGACGACGAGGATCGCCAGCAGCAGCGGTGACTGCAGGTCGGTCACGTGAATCGAGCCGTAGTGGCCGAACAAATAGAACAGCGAGAAGATCAAGAAGACGTTCCACTCCAACGGAACTCCCATCGGGAGGTTGGAAATGATGTTGAGGTGGAAGATCACCATGAAGCCGATCAGGAACCAGGCCCAGCGGTGGCCGTCCGCGAAGAAGACCAGCACCAAGGGCACCAGGAACTCCGCCGTGGTGCCGCCGACGTGCGCCATGATCTTCGGCACCCACGACGGACGTAGGTCGTTGACCGGGTCGCGGTAGAGCCGGTGTTTGACCCAGTTGAACAGTTTGCTCCGCAACAGCGGATGGTTGCTGGTCATCACCGCCACGACGTACGGGAAATGATGGTTGGGCTTGGAGGTCGCCGCGCCCCACCACAGCGCGAGCATGACGATTTTGAAGCCGGCTATTTGATCGGTGAAGCCAAAGAAGAACACGAACAGGGTCAGCCAGTAATGCTCGCCGCGCGCCGCCAGGAACACCGTCTTGTCGCGCAGGCCCAGCAGCGCCAGGGCGACGATCATCGGCACCACCACCCTCGGATCGAGCAGGCCGACGTCGCCGGCCGCGGTGACCGGGCCGCCGCGACCGGGCGACAGCAGCGCCCAGATGCCCGAGGCCAGCACGATCGCGTAGAGGGCGACGTCGACGAGCGAGCGGCTATCGCCACGGGTGAACGGAACCACCCGCGGCCACGGGGGTAGACGAATCGTGTTGGGCCGCAACCAAAACAGACAACCGCCTATCGGCGGCCAGAACCTGGCCGTGAGCGGGCCGAACCCGCAGCCCAGGCCAAGGACCTCGAACAGCAGCGTGAAGACGACGAGCTTCTGGTACACGATCGGTTGCGTCCACCACTGTTGGATGTGGCCCAGGCCGCCCAGACCCGGGGTCGACGCGATGACGGCGGCGGCCCCACCGGCGTAGGCCGCCATCTTCAGCACATACAGCAGGTAGATCGCCGACGGGGTGCCGAAGCCGTGCTCCACCCAATGCCGGGTCACCACTTGCATGCGTGTGGACCGGGGCAGCGTGGGCCAGGTGTCGTGGTCGACATCTGGAAGGTCCGGCGTGATGAATCCCACGATGGCCTCGTTCCGCGTTGAACCTGGTAGGCGATGACTCAATGTAGCGCAACAGATCTGCGGCCGGAATTACCTACGGGCCGACGATACGGACGCGCCCGGCCACTGCACGCGGGCTTGTGGCCGGCTGCGTGCGGGATATCGCCTCGGCGTTCTCGCCGCGGCATAGTTGAGGGCGTGCTCGGCGACGGTACTCGCGCGAAAATGCATGCAAATATCCCCAATTGGGATGCGCGCGCGCCATCCACGTCAACAGCGACTTCTGGTTCGCGCCGTCCGTTTCGGCGCGGGAGACCAGCGGTCCGTCAAAAGCTCTGTCTCCTACGCGATTCGGCATAGCTGCCGGCGTTGCGATCAATCCGGGTTCGCGGACTCGGAGAGGAAGCGGTAGAGCAGCTCTCCGGTGTCGAGGAGATGCTGGGTGACCAGCGACTGGGCGGTGTCGACATCGCCCTGGCGGACGGCCTTGAGCAGCACGGCGTGTTCGCGGTTGGAGGCGCGCTTGTACGCGGGCAAGCCGAACTTGAGCCGAAGATAACGCTCACCCCGGACATGCAGCATGTCGATCATCTCGAATAGCTGCGCTCGCCGGCAGGCACATACAGGCTCAAATGGAACGCCTGGTTGCGCGCGACGTAGAGCGACGGATCCTTCTCGGCCGATGCCGCCTTGCAGAGTGCGGCCGCATTCCGCAACGAAGCCGGCGTGTGAGCGGGTATGGCCAGTCCGATCGCCAGGCTTTCCAGCGCGGCGCGGATCTCGTATATCTCCCGCGCTTCCTGTGCCGACAGCGGCGCAACGGTGGCGCCCTTGTTGATCTCGGCCTTCACCCAGCCTTCGCTTTCGAGTTGGCGCAAGGCTTCCCGGACGGGGATCGCGCTGACCGAGAAGTGCCGCGCGATCGCGTCCTGGCGCAACGGCGTGCCCGGGGCCAGGCTGCCGTCGACGATCGCGGCACGCAACGCGTTGGCGATCATCCGCGACGTACTGCCCCGCTCCGCTCACGCGAGCGAAGCCGGCAACGCTGCCGCCGGTCTGGCTAGGAGGGAATGAGTCATAGCGTCGGACATCACATATTATATATAAGTCGGACATCACATATTATATATAATTCGGTACTCGCGTTAACGCACAATCTCGCGAGCCAATTCCATTTCAGCCCGGGGGCACGCTATGAGTTCAACGACAGAACAGCGCACGGTGCCGACACGCCATCGGACGCCACTGGATCGCTCCCAAATTCTCGGCTTTTGGGGGGCATGGACCGGTTGGACGCTCGATGGCATGGATTCGTTCATCTATGCTGCTGGTGCTCACGCCGGCGCTGCCCGAACTGTTGCCGCGGTCGGGCATGTCCGCGACGCCGGCCAACGTCGGTGTCGTGGGATCGATCCTGTTCGCCCTGTTCCTGGTGGGCTGGGGGCTTTCCTTTATCTGGGGCCCGATCGCCGACCAGTTCGGGCGGACGAAGGTGCTGGCCGCGACGATCTTCACATTCGCGACGTCTGGGAGCTCGCCACCTTCCGCTTCATCGCGGGGGTCGGCATCGGCGGCGAGTGGGCCCTGGCTGGAACCTACGTGGCCGAGGCATGGCCCGAGGATCGACGCAAGATGGGTGCGGGTTATCTGCAGACCGGCTACTACGCCGGCTTCTTCTTGGCCGCGGCGCTCAACTACGCCATCGGCGTCCATTTCGGTTGGCGCGCAATGTTTCTGACCGGGGCCGTGCCCATCGTGGTCGCGATACTGTTCTTGACGCGGGTGAAGGAGACCGACAGGTGGCAGCGGGCCGACTCGGGCGGCTCCGTTCGCGTGAACCCGTTGCGCGAATCCTGGGCGTGCGGTACCGGCGCCGAACCTGGGTGGCCTGCGCGTTGTTGACGATCGCGATCGTGGGCTTGTGGGCGGGCGCGGTGTACGAGCCGACGGCCGTGATTCAGCTGGCGCAGCACGCGGGGATGGGCAAAGGCGACGCCACCAGAACCGCATCGTGGGCAACGGGCTTGTTGTCGATCGAAACGATCCTGGGTTGTATTGCGCTGCCGGCGATCGCCGAGCGCATCGGACGCAGGAAGACGGCCGCGATCTATTTCGCGGGAATGGCGGTCGCGATCACCGGCAGCTTCGGCTGGGCGTTCTATCTGCCTGACGGCCTTGCACCGTTTATCGCGTGGCTGTTCGTGCTGGGCTTCTTCGGCGCCAACTTCGCGCTATTCAGTCTGTGACTGCCCGAACAGTTCGAGACACGGGTCCGCGCAACGGCGTTCGCGTTCTGCACATCGTTCGGCCGCTTCGTTGGCGCGGGCGTGAACTTCATGCTCGGCGCGGCGGTGCTGCACACCCATACCCTCGACTTACCCGTTGCCCTGACGGCGATCGTTTTCGTGATCGGGCTGTTCATCATTCCATTGGCGCCCGAGACACACGGCGAGATGCTGCCGCAGTAGGGAAGTCGTCGTCAGCAACGAGTATCGGATTTGGGGTGCCGGGAATTCTTGATCAGGTCGGCGCCTTTTTCAGCGATCATGACCGTTGCCGCATTGGTGTTGCCGCTGATGATTGCGGGCATCACCGACGCGTCAACGACCCGAAGCCCGTCGATACCACGAACTTTGAGGTCGGGATCGACGACGGCTCGTTCGTCGACACCCATCGCGCAGGTGCCGACCGGGTGGTATTCGGTCTGCGACCACTTTCTCGCGTGAACGGCCAAACCGGCCTGGTCCGGGTTCGCCTCGGTGGGCAGGTTCAGTTCTTTGAGGAACTTGCGCAACGAGGGCTGCTGTGCGATCTCGATCGCTGCGCTGAGGCCGGCGATGACGTCGTGCACGTCGGCCGGGTCGGAGAAGTAGGCCGGGTGGATGCGAGGAGGCGCCAGTGGATCGGCAGAGCCCAGCCAGAGCCGGCCCCGGCTCCGGGGGCGGGGCACCGCGGCGTTCATGGTGAAGTTGGGCAGTGGCGGGGCGAAGTGCCCATGGTCGACGAATGACGTTGGCCCACCGATGAATTGAACATTCGGGATGCCGTCACCGATGGTGGAGAGAAACCCGCCCACCTCGGCGCCGTTGGATGCGAACGGACCACCGTGCCGGCTTTGCCAGAGCGCAAAATTTTCCGGGCTGGCCAGCTCCAGCAGGTCGGTCGAGCCCTGAGTCGCCCAGACGATCGGGGTCATCGTGTGATCGTGCAGATTTCCCCCGACGCCCGGCAGGTCCGAAACGACATCGATGCCCAGTGCGCGCAGCGGCCCGGACGGACCGATGCCCGACAGCAGCAACAGTTGCGGGGAGTTGATTGTCCCGCCGGCCAGAATCACCTCGGATCCGGCATGCGCGGCGACTTCCGTGCCATCGTGCACGTAGGCCACCCCGGTGGCGCGGGTGCCGTCCAGCAGGATCCGGGTCGCCTGGGCGTTGACTCGCACGGTGAGGTTGGGTCGATCCAGCGCCGGTCTCAGATAGCCGTCGGCGCCCGACCATCGCCGGCCCTCGTGGCAGCTGACTTGGTAAGCGCCAGAACCGATCTGGGCGGCGCCGCTGAAGTCGTCGGTGTTCGCCAAGCCCCATTCACCGGCCGCGCTGACCCAGTTGTGCGACAGCTCGTGGGTGAACATCCGGTCCTCGACGTGCAGGGGGCCGCTCTGCCCATGCAGCGATTCGCCAAGGCGGCTGTTGTTCTCGGCTTTGACGAAGTAGGGCAGCACGCTGTCGTAATCCCAACCAAGGCAGCCGCGTTCGCTCCACCCGTCGAAGTCGGAGCGGTCGCCGCGGATGTAGACCATCAGGTTGATCGACGACGAACCACCCAGCGTCTTGCCGCGCGGCTAGGTCATCGATCCCTGGTAATTCGTCTGCGGTTCGAGGCGATAATCCCAGTCGACCTCGGTTCCGAACAGGGAACTGAAGATCGCCGGGACCCGAATGGCGTCCGCGGTGTCCTCGGGGCCCGCCTCGAGCAAGAGCACTTGAACCGACGGGTCTTCGGACAGCCGATTGGCCAGCACGCAACCCGCGCTGCCGGCACCGACGATGACGTAGTCAAACGAATTATCGGGCGGAGCTTGCCGTGAAGAGGTCATGCGCCGAACGTACCGTTATCTGGAGGCAAGTGCAATCAGATGGTGACTGCCCTCACGTTGCATGGAGGAAAGAGCGCGGGTTGACCTACGCTTTGCATCATGGGACGCGTGCCATCAGAAGGCTTTGAATGAGGGATTACGACGGCAAGACCGCGGCGGAACGGGTCGCCGAGCGCCGCGCTCGATTGGTCGATGCGGGCATCGAGCTGTTTGGCGAGCATGGTTATGCCAGCACCTCAATCCGCGCGGTGCTGCGACAGGCCGAACTGCGCGATCGTTACTTCGGCGAGAGCTTTGCCGATCTGGACGCGCTGCTGGCGGCCGCCTACGACCAACTCATCGACGAGGAAGTCAGGGCTGCCCGCGTCGCGATCGCCGCCACCGCCGGAGGCTCCGAAGGTGCGCGCGCGATGATCGATGCAATCAGCCGCGGGCTGGACGGCAACCCCGGCCACGCGCGCATCAAGCTTCGCGAAGTGTTCTCCGGGGGGCCGACGGTTGCGGGGCAACGCCAAGAAGGACTGCGCAAGCTGGCCCAGCTCGTCGCCGACTTGTTGCCGGCGGTGGACGGCGTCGATGACCGAACGCGACTGTTGCTCGGCGTCGGGGTGGTAGCCGCCGCCGACGCCTACCTGCTCGCTTGGCTGGATGGGGAATTGGACGTCACGCGCGAAGAGGTGGTCGACCTGGTGACCCAGGTGTTCGACTCGGTGGCGGCCGGAATGACGGTCAGCACTTAGGGTTAGCCGTCAATAGCCAATCGACGCCAAGAAGGATCCGCGGGGCTCCTGGTAGTACCCCAGCGACATCATGTTCAGCATGTAGACGATGCGCAAGCCGCGGTCGAAACACCACCGCAGCAGGTCGGCGTTGCGCAACGGAACAAGGAATCCATTCCAGGAGAACTCGTCCGCGGCGGCGATCAACGCCATCAGGTCTTCGTTGCTCACGGCAACCGAGTGGCCGGTGAACCCGACATCGGTGGTATATCCGGTGATCTGGCCGTCGCGTTCGACGACCTTGGCGGACCCGTGTGCGATCGCATCGCGCAGCTCGCCGCTCCGGTCGTGGCCGTGCACCTGCAAACAGAGCTTGTCGCAGTCGGCCAAGTCCGCTTCGTGGGCCGCGCGCACGTCAAATCCGCTGATCTGCATCGACAATGGCTTGCCCTGAATCACCGCCAGCGGTTCGCGGGTCTGAAACCCGAGCTTGGTGTAGAGGCTCATCGAACGGTTGTGATACGTGACCTGCACGAGTCGTACACCCAGCGCCTGCCGCTCGGCGCTTCGGTCCAGCGCGGCCTGCATCAAGGCGCGACCGACGCGGCTGTCCTGAACGTCGGTGGCCACGCTGACCGGGCCCACCGCGAAGATCGCCGACCGTTCGTCGAGAAAATTGCTGCCCACGACCCGGCCATCGGAGTCGGCGACGACGCTGAAGTATCCGAGGTGCGCCTGCAACGTGTTGACGAGATCGTGAGCATGTTGCACCGAGGGGAAATCGGACGGAAAGTTGTGCCGGGCGGCGATCGCGTTGAAGGCTTTGTAGCAGATCCGCGCGCACTCGTCGGTGTCCGCCTGCGTCATGGTGCGTATGCGGGTCATCTGGTGTTCCTTCGTCCGTCGCCTGCACTAACGACGAAGCCTACCTAGTTGACCGGCGGCTAAACACCCTGCGGCTGAAAGGCTTACGCTTCCACGAAGGAGCCGCTGTCTTTCACTGGATGCGAAACCGAAAGGGGGAGCATCATGTTCAACCGCCGATCACGAAGCAGCGACCACCGCTGGTGACGAGCAGGACCTCTTGCACCGCGGACTTGTCGATCGTCGGGAACTCGAAACGGTGCGCTTGTTGGCCTGCCTCGATCGCGGCATCTTGGAACTCGGTGGTGCCGTCCTTCTTGCGGACCACCGCCGTGACCTTGTCGGGCTTCGACAGATTCTGCGGCTCATGGAAGTACCAGACTTCGATCCCGGCCCCGGCCGAATTGGCTTGCCAGCCATCGGAGAGTAGCACGCCGGGTTGCCCTCGGCGTCCGGCGGCGGCGGTGTGCAGATCGACAATCCGATGCATTCCAGCGGTGCGCTAGTCGTCCCCGCCGGTACGACGCTCGTGGTCGGAGAAGCGGCCGTGCTGTAATTCGCCGGCGGTTTCGCCGAACCCGATGTGGTCGGGCCCGCTGCCTGGTGCGAGCCGCACGCCGCGACGGCGATGCCCAGCGCCATTATTGGTGCGGCGTACCGGCTACGAAGCATCGTTTTGGGCTTCCGGTTTGGGAATCGGCGCTGGTTGCCAAGCGCTAAGGGTGTTCGGCGATCCAGCTGGTGGTGAAGCGCTGCACCGCCGGGATGCTCTCGGACAAACCCGCGCCGAGAGTCTTCTCCAGCTTGCCGCCCACCAACGGGATTTTGACGTGCACCTTGATCGCGAATCGCAACTGCGTGCCGTCGCCGGAGGGCTCCATCCGCGCCTCCGCCCGGGCGCCGCCGACCCCGGGTGAGGTCGAGACGTTGACCTGTCCAAGGACGTGGCCGTCTCCGTTCGGTTTCCATGTCTCCTCATGCACGAGTTTCAGCTCGCCGGGCGCGAATTTGGCAACCGGGCCGGGTAACAGCTGGCGACCCACGTGCTGAGTTACCCGCACCGTCAGCCTGCCGTCGGGGTCGACATTCAGCGAACCCAGCGTGGTGGTCGCCGGCGTCCCCCAGCGCGATGCGCGCCAGCCAATATTCCTCCCGACTGAACGCCGAATAAATCTGTTCGACGCTGGCAGTCGATTCGGTCGAGACGTCGAAATTACGCGGCATAGCAACCCATTCTTACCAAAGTCGCGGGCGTCGTCTCGGGCTTGCCCGATTCGCCTGAACGCCAAGGGAGCCGGCATGAGAGTGCTACTGCTTGTCGACCTTGCCGGCGATCTGTTTGGCGACGCTGATGCCCGCGTCCGCCGGATCCTTGCGGCAGGCCTCGGTGTCGATCACAACGTTGTTGCGTACCGTCAGAGCCCGTTGGCAGGTCTGGGAAATGGTGTCGCTGCCCTTGCCCAGGGTCACGCTCACGACGGTGCTCAGTATCCCGTTCGCGTTGGAAACCGGTCCCGTCTTCCACTGAATGTCCGGGCCGTCCGGCTCGCCGCTGGGAACGGTCTCCTGGTGGTTCACGCAGGCCGGCCATCGCTGGGCCGACGTGTTGAAGAAAGCGTTGGTCTGGTCGGCGGAGGGAAATAACACCACAAACTGGGTCACGTCGGGGTTGGGATCATTCGAACTCGGGGGAATGGGCGCAAGGTCGCGCTCACCGTGCATTGCGGTGTTGCCGCTGCCGGTGTAAATGGGTGTCAGCGCCTCGCCGGTGATGTAGACACAATCGCCGGGGAACTTGTAATTTTTGGGAAACACCTCGGCGCTTATGTCCTCTTGCAGCGCGTCGAACGTCTTGTCGACCTTCGAACCCGTGACACCCAGCACGCTGTCGACATCGCCCGGCGTGAGCAGCAGGCTCGGCAGTGCCGCCTGCGCCAGCGGTGGCTTGGACGATGTCGTGGTGGTCGTGGTCGACGACGAAGCGGTGCCGCTCCCGTTGCTGCCGCCGCAGGCAGCGACCAGTATTCCGGTAGTGGCGACGGCTACGGCGACTGCAAATTGGCGCATCGTTTCGTGCCTTCCTGCTCGAGGCGGCTCGACAGCGTTTCGCGCATCCTGCGCGTGGGCTATTGAGAGGTTGTTTGCGGATGGAGCATACGACAGCGGCGAGGGTCCCGGGGCGTTTGCGAGAAGCCCAGCGAGAGCTGCCGAATTCGTGCGGACGGCGCGACGCCTACTGTTTGCCGACTTTGCCGGCGATCCGATTGGTGACGTCGACGCCCACGTCACCGGGGTTCGGCCGGCAGCCGACGACATCGATCGCGACGTTGTTGCGTACGGTCAGCACCCGCTGACAGGTCTTGACGATGTTCTCGCCGTTCCTGGTGAGGCTGACGGAAACGGGAGCGCTCAGAATTCCGTTGGCATTCGAAACCGGTTTCACCTTACCATTGGAAGCCCGGAGACTTCGGGCCGTCGGGAACCGTGCCTTCGCGGTTGGCGCAGGCAGGCCAGCGCTGGGCGGAGGTGTCGAAGAAGGAACTCGCCTGCTGGGCGGACGAAAACATCACCACATATTGGTTGACGTCAGGCCTGGAATCACTTGACTTCGACCCTCCGCGCGCCGGCGGTGCGGAAATCCGCTCGCCGTATGCCGAGGTGCTCCCGCTGTTCGCGTATACCGGCGCGAGGGCAGGACCGGTGGCGTACAGCCATTCTTCCGGGAATCTGAAGCCGCTGGGGCCGGCTCCGGCGGTTTGGTCTTCTTGCATCGAGTCGGACAGTTTGTCGATCCTCGAGCCGGTGATTCCCAGGATGGTGTCGACTTCGGCCGGGCCGAGCATGAGATCCTGCAGCGCGCCGGCGCGAGCGCCTGTTTTGTGGAAGTCGAGGACGGTGGCCTTGACAATGTGGTGCCGGTGCCGCCGCCGTTGCTGTCGCATGCCGCCATCACCAGCGCGGGAGCCGCGACCGCGACGAAGGCTGGTAGCTGACTCATCGTTGAGCGCCTTCCTGCTGGAGTCGCCTCGGGTGGAGCATACGACAGCATTCGTCCGGTACCGGGCAACTGACAGACTGTGGTGTGCCCGAAAGCGATTTCGCCTGGGTCGCCCCGATCATCCCCGTCAGAGATCTCGACGTCGCGTTGGATCGCTATCGCCGACTGGGGTTCGATGCCCGTGGCTACGAAGGACCCGAGCGGTACGGCTTTGTCGACCGCGGCTCGGTGTCGATGCATATCAGCGAGTGGGCCGAACACGATCCGCTGCGCACCGCGGCCAGCGTGTACCTCTATATCAGCGACGCCGACGCCCTCTACGCGGAATGGGCGGCGCTGCAAGATCTCGATGGCCGCTTGCTGCAACCAATCGATACACCTTACGGCTTAAGGGAATTCGCCTACGTCGATCCCGACGGCACCGTGCATCGCGTGGGTTCGCCGCTGCAGCGTTGACGTCGCGGGCTAGCTGTTGCGCATGATCTTCAACGCCGTGGTGATCATCGGAAGCTGCAGCGGCAGCCGGGCGAAGGCGGCGAGGCGCATCGGCCACGGCTTGTTCCACCACAACCGGCACATGTTGACGTTGGCGGGGAAGACCCCGATGAACAACAGGATGGCCGCCAGCGCGGCGAACCGCCGGGTGTGCCGCGGTACCAGCAAGGCGCCGGTGGCTATCTCCGCGACGCCCGACGCGTAGGTGTAGAAGCGCGGGTCGCCCGGCAGTTCGACCGGGACGATCGTGTTGAACGGCTTGGGAGCGAGGAAGTGCACGGTGCCGATACCCATCAGCATTGCCGCGATTCGGTATGCGGCGGTCTGGGCGTCACGCTGGGCTGCGGGGGTGGTGGTCATGGAGTCATTGTGTCGTGTGCGCCGATGCGAGCTTGACCGGGTTAGGCGCGGTCGGCGTCGGTGAACCGGATCACGCCCGCGGATGTTGCGGTCCTCGAGCATGTCGCGATAGCCGTCGTTGATCTCTTCGAGGCGGTATTCGCGGGTCACCATGTCGTCGAAGTTGATCTGACCGAGCTGGTAGAGCTCGAGGATCGCCGGGATGTCGTGTTGCGGGTTGCCTCCGCCGAAAATGCTGCCCTGCAAGCTTTTCTGCAGCAGCGATAGTCCCGCGAGGTTGAGGGTCACGTCGGTGTCCAGCACGCCGCTCATCGCGGTCAGGCAGCAGACTCCGCCCTTGGCGGTCAGGCCCATCCAGGATTCGACCTCGCTGCCCTCGGTGCGGCCGACGGTGACGATGACCTTGTGGCACATGAAGCCGCGGGTGACCTCGGCGATGCGGCCGAAGGCGTCGGCGACATCGGTGAAAGTCGCGGTGGCGCCGCACTTCAACGCCTGCTCGCGCTTCCACTCGAACGGATCGACGGCGAATATCCTTCGGGCCCCGGCGATTCGGGCGCCCTGCACGGCGGCAACGCCCACGCCGCCGATCCCGATCACCGCGACGTCTTCGCCGGGTTTGACCGCCGCGCTGCGCACCGCGGCGCCAAAGCCGGTGGTCACCCCACAGCCCACCAGGCAAGCGACTTCGAACGGGATCGACGGGTCGACCTTGACCACCGAGGTGTGATGCACGACGACATAGGGCGCGAAGGTGCCCAGCAGCGACATCGGCAGCACGTTGTGTCCCTTCGCTGTGACGCGAAGGGATTCGTCGGACACCGACTGGCCCGACAGTAGGCCCATCCCGAGGTCGCACAGGTTGCGCAGCCCGGTCTGGCACGGCTTGCATGTCCCGCAGGACGGAATGAACGACATCACCACGTGATCGCCGACGGCCAGATTCTCGACGCCCTCGCCGATCTCGGTGATGATCCCGGCGCCCTCGTGTCCGCCCAGCACCGGGAAGCTCGGGATGGGGAAGTCACCGGTCAACAAGTGTTGGTCGGAATGGCACAGGCCGGCCGTCTCCAGCTGGACGGTCACCTCACCGCGGCGCGGTTCGCCGATCTCGATCTCGTCGATCGACCACGGCTCGTTCAATTTCCAGAGCAGCGCACCTTTGGTCTTCAACGGTTGGCCTCCGTGTTTACCCGAAACGCTTAATTGTTAGCGCCGTCACAGACCCCGGCGTACCGAATTTAGACCATTACTATTGCCTATACAGTATTTGATACGATTCGCGTCGTCTGACCGCCCACCCCAGCGAGGTTGAGAATATGGGTACACCCGTCATCGTCGGAGCTGTCCGGACGGCCATCGGCCGCTCGTTCAAGGGGACGCTGGTCAACACGCCGCCGGAGACCCTGATCACCGCGGTGCTCCCGGAGGCGGTCCGCCGGTCCGGCGTCGACCCCTCGGACATCGATGACATCATCTTTGCCGAATCACATTACGGCGGTGGCGATTTGGCCCGTTACGCCGCCACCGCCACCGGTCTCGAGCACATCCCCAGCCAGTCGGTCAACCGGCACTGCGCGGGCAGCCTGACCGCCATCGGCAACGCGTCGGCCCAGATCGGCTCGGGTATGGAGCGGGTGCTGATCGCCGGCGGTGTGCAGTCGCTGTCGATGACGCCGCTGACGAACTGGCGCATCCCCGGGCCCGAGCTGCAGTTCGAGGAGCGGTGGATGCCGCCGACGCACGTCGAGACGCCGGATGCCCCCGCCAAGGACATGTCGATCACGGTGGGCTGAAACACCGCGCAGACCGTCGGCATCACCCGCGAGGAGATGGACGCCTGGGCGGCCCGCTCGCATCAGCGTGCCGTCGCGGCCCAGGACGCCGGCAAGTTCGCCGACGAGATCCTGCCGCTGAAGATCACCCAATTCGACGGCTCGGTCACCGAGTTCGCCGTCGACGAGCACCCGCGGCGCGACACCACCGTCGAGAAGCTCGCCGGCCTGAAGGTGTTGCACCCGGTGATCGAGGGCTTCTCGATCACCGCCGGCAACAGCAGCGGCACCAACGACGCCGCGGCGGCCGTCGCGCTGGTCGACAGCGACTACGCCAGGGCCAACAAGCTCAACGTGATGGGCACCGTCAAGGCCTGGGCCGCCGTGGGCGTGCCAGCCCGGGATTGCGGCCTGGGCGCGGTCAAGGTGATCGGAAAGGTGTTGCAGCGGGCCGGTTTGTCGCCGTCGGACGTGGCGCTGTGGGAGATCAACGAGGCGTTTGCGTCGGTGCCGATCGCGGCCTGCCGCGAGTACGGTCTGGGCGAGGAGAAGGTGAACTTCTCCGGTAGCGGCTGCAGCCTCGGCCACCCCATCGCCGCCTCGGGTGCGCGCATGGTCACCACGCTCGTCTACGAGCTGGCCCGCCGCGGTGGCGGCATCGGTGTCGCCGCGATGTGCGCCGGCGGTGGCCAGGGCGGCGCCGTCGTCGTCGAGGTCTAAGCGAGTTTCACTGCGCCGAACGTGTTCTGGTGGCTCGCCGAACGTGTTCTGGTGGCGGGATTTTGCCGAATTCTCCTCCATGAGAGCACGTTCGGCGGGTTCTAATTGCAGAACGTGTAGCCGATGAATTCGGTCTCGCGGGTGTCGCTGGGCGAGTAGTTGACGTAGTGCACCGCGGGCATCCCCTTGTACTGGGTGTCGATGCGCTGCGCGTTGGGCGGCGGGACACCTTGGGGGAAGGCCAGGATCATGTCGCTGAAGATCTTGAGGCCGACCACGCAGATGGCGTCCGCGCGCGGCTTCTGCGCATTCCACGCATGCACCACGACCGGTACCGTGACTTGGGTGCCTGTCGCGCAATTCGGATCGCACAGCTTGAAAACGGCGGTGCCGGTCCCGTCTGCGCCCTGCGGCCCCCACTCACTCCACGACATGTCTTGCAGCGCAACGGCAACGCTCGCGCAACCGAGGATATTGAGAGTCTTCGGGCGTGCGGTGGGCTGGACCGAAAGGTTGTAGCAACCCGGAATGGCGTAGCTGTCCGGGGGCGGTGGTTGGCTGGTGGACTGCGCCGCCGTGCTGTTATGGCCATGGCCCAGCTTCATTACGGCGGTGATCAGCACACCTACCAGCAGAAGGGCCACGGCGATGCCGATCACCGCTAGCCGCCCCCGTGGAATGTGCCGCAACCCGCCCGAGGGGGGGACGTTGGCGCTCACGTTCTCCAGGTTATGTCAGATGTCCGTGTCGGGGTGCCGGCCGCGTGAAGGATCTGGGCGTGGTAAATTTGGTCAACGCTACCAACATAGCGAAGTATTGAGTCTTCCGTGACGCGTTAGGAGTAACGATGAACGACCACGCCCTGGCGGCACGCCTGGCCACCGAAGCGGGGCAGCTGCTGCTCGGGGTGCGGCAGGAATTCGCCGACGCGGACGCGAGCGAGCGGAAAGCCGCGGGGGACAAGCGATCCCACGACTTTCTGATGCAAGCGCTCGGTGCCGAGCGCCCCCGGGACGCGGTGCTGTCCGAGGAGGGCGCCGACGACCCGGTGCGGTTGCGCTCGGAGCGGGTGTGGATCGTCGACCCGCTGGACGGCACGCGGGAATTCTCCGAGCTCGGGCGCGATGACTGGGCGGTGCATGTCGCGCTGTGGCAGGCCGGCGAGCTGGTCGCGGGTGCCGTGACGTTGCCGGCCCAGGGTGTCACGCTGGCGACTCCGGAGGTTGCCGCTCCTGCCGCCGCGCCGGCCACCCCGCGCATCGTGGTCTCGCGCACCCGGCCGCCGGCCATCGCGTTGGCGGTTCGCGACGCGCTGGACGGCACACTGGTGGAAATGGGTTCCGCCGGAGCCAAAGTCGCGTCCATCGTGCAGGGTTTGTCGGACGTCTACGTCCACGCCGGCGGACAGTTCGAGTGGGACTCGGCGGCTCCCGTGGCGGTGGCCCGCGCGGCTGGATTGCACACCTCCCGCATCGACGGGTCGGCGCTGCTCTACAACCAGGCCGATCCGAAGTTGCCGGACGTGGTGGTGTGCCGCCCCGAGCTTGCGCACGCGGTGCTCGCCGCCACCGGCTGACGCCGGATCGATCGGTGGCGCACGAGGAATTCGCTTGCGGCCCGCGTCGGCACCGTGCGACCGTGACAGCCAGCCATGGTCGAGTACATCCGCCCGCCCTGCAGATCCCGGACTTTCGCGACGAGTCCGGCACGGTCATTCGGTACGGCTCACGTTGGACGGGGTCGCCGCCCGACGATGCGTACTCGCGGGTGAGCAACCCGGCGCGGTTCGCGCCGCTGTGGAATATCGCCGAAGCCTTGATCGAGCACCTCCAAACGGCGTACCGGGTTGATATTGCGTCGCTCACCGAGTCGACACCGGGCACCACGAAGCTGATCGCCGTGACGTCACAACGGGCTGATGCGGCGCGACTGCTGTTCCGGTTCACCGACTTTCCCGGCGTCGAGATAGCTGCCGGCGTCGGCTACCGGGCCGCGTTCCCGTCCTGCGGGTGCGACGCCTGCGACGAGACCTGCGAGGGCGTGGCCGAGGCCATGGAGGTGCTGGTGTTTGCCGTGGCCGGTGGGCGGTTCACTGAGCACATCACGGCCGGTCCGACCGGCAAAGCCTCGATGCGATTCCGGGTCGAAAGTACCTCTGGGGCAGTCCAATCCGGTGCGATCCCTGATTGGGAGCCGGCACCCGCCGTGCGTGCCGACGCGGCGCGCTTGGCCCGGCTGCCGGGTGGTGTCTGGCAGCCCTGGGCGACCCGCTGACTATTGCGCGTCCGACCCAATACAGCACGGCACGCAATTGCGCTGTGGGCCCGGCATCGACGAAGTTCGTTGGTGTCAATGGATCTGGCCAATAGGGCTATTGCTGCCGGTTTCGCCTGCGGCGCCGACGGCCTTTCGCTTCTTCGATCCACTCCTTTTCGATCCGACCGATCTGCAGCGAAAGCTGCATCAGCGTCGGATTGTCGCAGTGGACTTCGTGAGCGGTGCGGAATTCGGCCGCTTCGCCGGTAGTAGGCAAATGCGGCCGCAATCCTTCGAACCACTCGTCGCCGACGACGTTGGGCGGCTCGTCGACGCGTGGTCCGCAGGACCACTGCCGGTAGGCATCGCGCGCGCCGGCCAACCCGCTGCGCCACTGTTGGATGGCTTCGCAGCGCTGCGAATGTATTTGGGTGCGTTGGTTGCCGGGTAGCTGACGCCGGTGAGCTGCTCGGAAATCTCCCACAGCCGCCGGCAGTCGTCGTCGTTGCGGGCCCGCGCGGGGGTGCGGGCCACTTTCACGCCGCCGCCGGCGAGTTCCATGAAGCCACGCGGACCGTAGAACTCGCCGCCCTCGGCCTGCGGCGTGGCCGCCGCGTACAGGGCGGGCAGGATGCCCTCGTCGATCTCCTGCCACAGGAACGGCGTGAAACGCCACGACGCCTTATACACGCGCTCCATCAGCGCCGGCTTTTCCCGACCGTGCGACGGCCCGCTGATTTGCAGATTCGTCTTGGTCAGGCCGGGGTGGGCGGCGTTAGAGACGATGCCCCAGCCGGCGGCGCGGCTGCGCCTGTCCAGCTCGCGAACGAACATCAGCACGGCGAGCTTCGACTGCCCGTAGGCCGACATCGGCGCGTAGGACTTTTCGAACTGTAGGTCGTCGAAGTGGATCTTGCCGCTTTGGCTGGCCCAGGCTGCTCAGCGACACGACGCGGGCCCGCTGCGCGGCGCGCAACAGCGGCAGCACATGCCCGGTCAGTGCGAAGTGCCCGAGATGGTTACTGCCGAACTGCAATTCGAAGCCGTCGGCGGTGGTGTCGCGTTCCGGTGGCGTCATCACCCCCGCGTTGTTGATCAGAATGTCGATCGGGCGGCCCTCGGCGTTGAGCTGCTCACCCAGCGCGGCGACCGAGGCCAGCGACGACAGGTCGAGGGATTTGATGGTCAGCTTCGCGTCGGGCACGCTGCGGCGGATCTCCCCGATCGCCGCCTCGCCCTTGGCCTGATTGCGGATCGCCATGACCACATCGGCGCCGGCCGCGGCGAGCCGTCGGGCCAGCCCGAAGCCCAGCTTGCTGTTGGCTCCGGTGATGACGACCAGCTTCCCGGACAGGTCTGGCGCGGCTGCGACGAGATCGTTGGACATGGCTATCAGTGGGCTCTTTCGGTGGCCCCGGGTCACTAGCGGTGACACACTCCGGGGATGTGGAGCAGACTGCCCGCCAGGATGTCCTTTGCCTCAGCCGTCGTCGTGACGATCATGTCGCTGGTAGGCATCGTCGTCGCCATCGTGCTCAACGTGTTTTTCTTGGACGACTACGACGCGTACGGCGAAATTCCGATCCCGGGATCGGCCAGCCTGCGGCTGCCCAAGGGCGAAGTCACCGTCAGTTTGCACACCGTCGTGATCGGCAGCCCCAACGGCGGCTTGCCGGTGCCGCCGCTTGGCATCACGATCAACCCGCCGGATGGCGTGGCGCAGCCGTCGATGACCGAAAGTATCGGCAGCACAACCATCGTCGACAATGACGCACACGTGCGGGTGTGGGTGGCGCAGATCCCCGCCGACGGTATCTACAACATCACCACCGACGGCCAGGTCAACGGATACATTCAGCCCCGGCTGGCCTTCGGCCACTCCAGCTCGTACGGATTCCTGATCTGGCTGTTCGTCGGCACATTCGTCACGGGCCTGGCCGCCTCGATCGTGGCCTGGCGGTGGTTGCGGGGCACGCGGCGCAAGGCGGCCGCGGCCTACTTGCAGGGCGCCACACCGGTTATCAGTGTCGCGACACCTCAGCAGCCCTCCGAGCCCACCGACGAGGTCGTGCGCCTGGAGAGGCTGAAAACGCTGGCGGCGCTGCGGGATTCGGGGGCCTTGAGCGAGGAGGAGTTCCAGGCCGAAAAGCGGCGGATCCTCGACGGGCACTAGCTTTGGTTGTCGCGAGCGTAAGCGGCTGCGAATTTCGTGGCCGGGTTTCGCAGTGTGTATACGCTCGCGGTGTTTGCGCTCGCCGTATTGCGCTCGCGGCTCAGTGGCCGCGGGCCACCCACTCCTCGTAGTGCACGATCTCGTCGCCGATGGTGGTGCTGTCGCCGTGGCCGGTGTGTACCACGGTCTCGCCGGGCAGCGTGCCGAGTCGCTCCGAGATCGACTGCAGAATCGTCGGGAAGTCGGAGTAGGAACGCCCGGTCGCGCCGGGACCGCCGGAAAACAGGGTGTCGCCACTGAATACGACGCCCAGGTCGTGCACGTACCAACACACCGAGCCGGGGGAGTGACCGGGGGTGTGCAGGGCGGTGATCTCTGTACCGGCGATCGTCAACTTATGTCCGTTTGATATCGTGCGAAAGTCCTTGTCCGGGTGCGTCATTCGCCACAACATCTCGTCGGCGGGATGCAGCAGGATGGGCGCGTCGAGGGTCTCGCCGAGTTCGGGTGCCACCGTGACGTGGTCGTTGTGGCCGTGCGTGCAGATCACCGCCACCACGTGGCGGCCCTCCACCGCCTCGACGATCGGCGCCGCCTCGTGAGCGGCGTCGAAAACCACGACATTGGAGTTGTCGCCGAGCAGCCAGATGTTGTTGTCGACTTCCCAACTGCCGCCGTCGAGTTCGAACGTTCCGTGGGTGACGACCCGATCGATGTCGACCATCTACAACATCACCACCGAACGCAGTACCTTGCCGGCGTGCATCTTGTCGAACGCCTCCTCGATATCGGTCAGCCTGATGCGTTCGGAGACGAACTTCTCCAGCGGGAGCCGGCCCTGCAGATACAGGTCGATCAAGGTGGGGAAGTCGCGTTCGGGCAGGCAGTCGCCGTACCACGACGACTTCAACGATCCACCGCGGGAAAAGAAGTCGACCAGCGGCATCTCCAGCGTCATGTCCGGTGTCGGCACGCCCACCAACACTACGGTGCCGGCCAGGTCGCGGGCGTAGAAGGCCTGCTTCCAGGTCTCGGGCCGGCCGACCGCGTCGATGATCACGTCGACGCCGAACCCGCCGGTGAGGTCCTGGATCGTTTTGGTGACGTCGAATTCGCGGGCGTTGACGGTGTGGGTGGCGCCGAACTTGCGCGCCCAGTCCAGCTTGGTGTTGTCGGTGTCCACGGCGATGATGGTCTTCGCGCCGACCAGCGCGGCCCCGGCGATCGCGGCGTCGCCCACCCCGCCGCAGCCGATCACCGCCACGGTGTCGTCCCGGGTGACCGCGCCGGTGTTGATCGCGGCGCCGATCCCGGCCATCACACCGCAACCCAGCAGACCCGCGACCGCGGGGTCGGCCTCGGGATTGACCTTGGTGCACTGCCCGGCGGCCACCAACGTCTTGTCGGCGAACGCCCCGATGCCCAGCGCGGGCGTCAACTCGGTGCCGTCGGTCAACGTCATCTTCTGGGTGGCGTTGAACGTGTCGAAGCACAGCTGAGGCTTGCCCCGCTTACAGGCCCGGCACTGCCCGCACACCGCGCGCCAGTTCAGGATCACGAAGTCGCCCGGCGCCACCGACGTCACACCCGGCCCGACGGCCTCGACCGTGCCCGCGGCCTCGTGGCCGAGCAGGAACGGATACTCGTCGTTGATGCCGCCCTCCCGGTAAGTCAGGTCGGTGTGGCACACCCCGCAAGCGATGACATCGACGAGGGCCTCGCCGGGCCCGGGGCCCGGGACGACGACGTCCACCAACTCCACGGGCTGCCCCTTCTTGCGTGAAATCACTCCTCGCACTGTCTGACTCATGGGCTACAACCTACTGTTCGCCGCCATACATCTCCCGTCGGGCTGTCCAGCCGTGAACCGGGTGTAGCGTCCGTGAGCGTGACGGCTGTGGAGAATGTCGAAGAATTCGCCGGACGCGTGGTCTCGGCGATCGACGATGCGAGCCTGGTGATCCTGCTGAGTATCGGACACCAGACGGGACTGCTGGACACGATGGCCAACGTCGGGCCGGTCACCAGCGCGCAGCTCGCCGACGCGGCGGGTCTCAACGAGCGCTACGTCCGGGAGTGGTTGGGCGGTATGACAACCGGGCGCGTCGTCGACTACGACGCCGACACCGGAACGTACTCGCTACCCGCCCACCGTGCCGCGGTACTCACCCGTGCCGCCGGCCCGGACAACCTGGCCGTGGTGGCGATGTTCCTGCCGCACCTGGGCGAGGTGGAGCAGAAAATCGTCGGCTGCTTCCGCGAGGGAGGCGGGCTGCCGTACAGCGAGTTCCCGCGCTTCCACGCGCTGATGGCCGAGCAAAGCGCGATGGTGTTCGACGTCGCGCTCGTCGACGTAGTGCTGCCGTTGGTCGACGGCCTACCGGATCGCTTGCGCTCGGGTGCCGACGTCGCCGATTTCGGGTGCGGCAGCGGCCACGCGATCAACGTGATGGCCCAAGCGTTTCCGGCGAGCCGGTTCACCGGTATCGACTTCTCGGACGAGGCGATCGCGACCGGCGTCGCCGAGGCGGCTCGCCTGGGGCTGACCAATGCGACTTTCGAGAGCCACGACCTGACCGAGCTGGACAAGACGGACACCTACGACGTGATCACGGTGTTCGACGCGATCCACGATCAGGCGCAGCCGGCGCGGGTGCTGGAGAACATCTATCGCGCGCTGCGACCCGGTGGCGTGTTCTTGATGGCCGACATCAAGGCCTCCAGCCGGCTCGAGGAGAACGTCGACGTCCCGTTGAGCACCTACCTCTACACCGTGTCGCTGATGCACTGCATGACGGTGTCGCTGGCCCTCGGCGGTGCCGGGCTGGGCACGGCCTGGGGCACGCAGTTGGCCGTGTCGATGCTCGGCGACGCCGGTTTCGCCGACGTGCGGGTGGCCGAGATCGAGTCGGACCCGATCAACAACTACTACATCGCGACGAAGTGACGGCCCTCGATGCCCTCGACGATTGGCCGGTGTCGGCCGCTGCCGCCGCGGTGATTGGGCCCGCCGGGGTGCTGGCCACCCACGGCGACACCGAGCGGGTGTTCACGCTGGCGTCGGTCACCAAGCCGCTGGTGGCGCGCGCCGTGCAGGTCGCGATCGAGGAGGGCGTCGTCGAACTGGACACCCTGGCCGGTCCGCCGGGCTCGACGGTTCGCCATCTGCTGGCGCACGCGTCGGGTTTGGCGATGCTGGACGGACGGGTGCTGGCCAAGCCGGTCACCCGGCGGGTGTATTCCAACTACGGCTTCGCGGTGCTGGCCGAGACCGTCGAGCGCGCGTCGGGCATCGACTTCAGCCGCTACCTCGCCGAGGCGGTGTGCGAGCCGCTGCACATGGTCGCTACCCGGCTGGCCGGCGGCGCGGCGGAGGCTGGATACGGGGCGACCTCGACGGTCGCCGACCTGGCGGCGTTCGCCGGTGACCTGCTGCGTCCGTCGACCGTGTCGGCGGCGATGCATGCCGAGGCGACGACCGTGCAGTTTCCCGGCCTGAACGGCGTGTTGCCCGGCTACGGCGTGCAGCGGCCCAACGATTGGGGCCTGGGTTTCGAGATCAGGGACTCCAAGACGCCGCATTGGACGGGCGCCCGCAACTCGCCGCGCACCTACGGCCATTTCGGCCAGGCAGGCGGTTTCATCTGGGCAGATCCCGACGCGGAGCTGGTGCTGGTGGCCCTGACCGACCGCGCTTTCGGCGACTGGGCGGTGGACTTGTGGCCGGCCGTCGCTGACGCGGTGCTAGCCCAATACATCAAATAAGCATCGAGCACTAGCGCAACACGGGTATCACAGGGCACAATAGACACGCACGAGACAAAAATATCTGCTTGTCGGTCCGCCAGGTCGTTGGGGAAGACGTCCCTCGTCGAACCGAAGGAGCAGGTAGATGCGTGCGTCGAACCAATTTGCCGACGTGACGGCTGGTGTGGTGTACGTCCACGCCTCGCCCGCGGCGGTATGCCCGCATGTCGAGTGGGCGCTGTCGTCGACCCTGCAGTCCAAGGCCAACTTGGTGTGGACACCGCAGCCGGCGATGCCCGGACAGCTGCGCGCTGTCACAAACTGGGTCGGCCCGGTGGGTACCGGCGCCCGGTTGGCCAACGCGCTGCGGTCCTGGACGGTGCTGCGGTTCGAGGTCACCGAGGACCCCAGCCCCGGGGTCGACGGCCACCGCTTCTGCCACACCCCGCAGCTGGGGTTGTGGAGCGGGGCGATGAGCGCCAACGGCGACGTCATGGTCGGGGAGATGCGGCTGCGCGCGATGATGGCGCAGGGCGCCGACACCCTGGCCGCCGAGCTGGACTCGGTGCTGGGAACCGCGTGGGACGAGGCGCTCGAGGTCTACCGCGATGGCGGCGACGCCGGCGAGGTGACCTGGCTCAGCCGGGGCGTCGGCTAAACCATCAAACGGTAGGCGGGACGGTCGGCGGGTTTGCCGGCGCGGCCGACACCTGCATGTCGACGTTGCCCTGACACGCACCGCTTTTGATGTCGGTGTGATAGACCCCGGTCAGCACGCCATTCGGCCCGGGCGTGTAGGCCGTGATCGATTTCGCCGGATCGGATTCGATGGTGCCGTCGGGCAACAGGCAGTCCCATTGCCAGGTCATCTCGCGCACCCACTGCGACCCGTTCCAGGTGAATTCGATGGTGCGGGGCATCGAGTCGTTCTTGGGCGGCGGCGGGTCGTTCACCGTGGCGGTGCAGACGCCCGCCGCGCACTTCGAAGTGATCGAGACGCTGGCCCGGTGGGCGAATTCGGGTTGGCGGGCTGCCATGTTGGTGCCCACCTTCGCGTTGGCCGACAACGTCAGGATGTATTGCCCGTTCCACAGTGGATCGGCCGCCTGAGCGGAGGCCGTCAATAGCGAACCACCGACCGCGGCGGTCGCGGCGACCAGCGCCGTTGTGCGACGTCCCGACATCGTTCCTCCCAGGGCAGCCCATATCTGCCCAGATATCGCGTTTGTCGCACCGTTTGTTACACGTCCGGGCGCAGGATCTGCAGCGCGCCAGGCACCGCGGAGAGTTCCGCGGGCAGCGGGCACGCGAAGTCGCCGTCGGCGTAGACGTTGATGCCGCGGCATTCGATGTGAATCGTCTTGGCGCGCGCGGTGCTCACCTCGTCGAGGTCGACGTGCGTGCCCTTGAGCACGGTCGGGAACAGCCGGACGAATTTCGTCCGGGAAGCGGTGTGCACCATTGTGATGTCCAGCAGACCGTCGGTGTAATCGGCGTTCGGACAGATCAACAGCCCGCCGCCGTAGCTGCGGGTGTTACCGACGGCCACCATGGTGTAATCGGCGTCGATCTCCTTGCTGCCGTTGAGCACCAAGCGGAACGGCAGCATCCGCAGTTGCGTGAGTTCGGCGAGCATGGCGAGGTAGTACCGCAGCCGCCCGTGCGGCCAGCTCATCCGATTGGCACGATCGGTCACCAGGGAGTCGAATCCGGCGGCGGCCACCGTGCCGAACCACTTGTCGCGGCCGTTGGCATCGCGGATGCGGCCCAGGTCGATCGTCTGCGTCCAGCCGTCGACGACGATGTCCGCGGCCGCCTCGGGATCCCTGGTGGGGATACCGAATTCGCGCGCATGGTCGTTGCCGGTGCCCGCCGGGATGATGCCCAGCGGAATGTCGGTGCCCGCCAACACTTGTAGCGCGTTGGAGATGACGCCGTCCCCGCCGGTGGCCACCAGCGTGTCGGTGCCGCGTTCGACGGCCGCTTTCGCGAGATGCTGGGCGTCTTCGGCGTTGTCGCCGATGATCTCGTTGACTTCGACACCGCGGGCGTGCAACCGGGCGATGGCGGCCTGTGCCGCCTGCACCGCGGTGCCGTGACCCGACAGCGGATTGGTCAGCGCGGTGACCTTGCCGATCTCGCGTCTCACGGAATCAGCTTGCCGGGATTGAGGATTCCCGCGGGATCCAGGGTGGCCTTGACCGCCCGCAACACCTGCACCCCTAGGTCGCCCACCTCGTCGCGCATCCAGGGCCGGTGATCGGCGCCGACCGCGTGGTGATGGGTGATGGTGCCGCCGGTGGCGATGATCGCATCCGACGCGGCCTTCTTGGCGGCCTGCCACTGCTCGATCGGATTGCCCCGCTGCCCGGCGACGACGGTGAAGTACAACGATGCGCCGGTGGGGTACACGTGCGAAATGTGGCACATCACCAGCGCCGGCGTGCCGGTTTCGGCCAACGCTGTCGTCAACGCCTCGGTGACGGCGGCCTTGAGCGCCGCGATGTTAAACCAGTCGGTGGCGGTCTCCAGCGTCTCGCACAGCGCGCCCGCGGCCAGCAGCGAGTCGCGCAGATACGGCGCGCCGAACCGGCCGCGCTCCCAGGCCTGCGCCGGTTCCTCACCCAGAGACGTGCCGCCTTTTGCGCTGAGCAACTCACGGGTTTCGGCGTGCCGGCTCTCCACGTGCTCCTTGGTGCCCTCGAAGACGGTGATACCGAGGCAGCCGCCGGTGATCTGGTTCTCCCCGATCGCCTCGGTGGCCAGGTTGACTCCGGTTTCGGCCTCGTCGGACAGCCGAATCACGGTGGGGCCGGTGGCATTCTGGGTGACCGCCCTTAGCGCCGCCGCCCCGGTCGCGAAGTCGGGGAACGACCAGGCTTCGTAACGAACGGCCTCCGGTGTCGGGTGCACTCGCAGCCGCACCCGCGTGATCACCCCGAAGGTGCCCTCCGACCCGATCAGCAGCTGACGCAGGTCGGGGCCGGCGGCCGACTCCGGTCCGCGGCCCAGGTCCAGCGTTCCGGCCGGGGTGATCATCCGCAGCCCGCGCACCATGTCGTCGAACCGGCCGTAGCCGGCCGAATCCTGGCCCGACGAGCGGGTCGCGGCAAAGCCACCGATCGTGGCGTATTGGAAGCTCTGCGGGAAGTGCCCGAGCGAAAAGCCTTGCGCGCCAAGCAAGCGTTCGGCCTCCGGACCCGTCAGACCCGCCCCCAGGACGGCCTGCCCGGACACCTCGTCGAGTTCGAGGAGTTGGTCCAAGCGACGCAGATCCAGCGAGACGACGGCGTTGAAGTCGCCGCGAATGGGGTCCAGGCCGCCGACCACGCTGGTGCCGCCGCCGAACGGGACCACCGCGATGCCGTGATCGGAGCAGTAGCGCAGTATTTTCGCGACGGCGTCTTCGTCGCCGGGCAGCAGGATGGCGTCGGGTGCGTCTTGGGCTTTGAGTTTTCGCTTCAGCAGGTCGAGGGTGGACTTGCCGCCGGCGTGCAGCAGCCGATCGCGGTCGTCGGTGCGGCAATATTGTGCGCCGACGATCCCGGCGAGCGCGTCTTTGTCCTGTGGTGTCAGCACCGACGGGCGCAGCTGCACCTGCTCGGGGGTGAGTTCGACGTGATCCGAATCTTGCAGTCCTACAGCCTGTTTCAGCAGCGACCGGATGCCGTCTGAGAGCGGCTTGGCGCTGGCGGGATCTCCCCAGGCGTTCCATTTCATCGGCGGCAGGAGTTGCTCGGTCCCAGGATCAGGCGTCATGCGTTACAGTATTACACATGCTGTCAATTAGTAATGCAGGTTTGGATGTGGCCGACCGGATTCTGGCGGCGGCGGCCAGCTGTGTCGTCGATTTCGGGGTGGACCGGGTAACCCTCGCCGAGATCGCCCGGCGCGCGGGCGTGAGCCGGCCGACGGTGTACCGCCGCTGGCCCGACACGCCGTCGATCGTCTCGGCGCTGCTGACTCAACGGATCACCGGCGTGATGCACGAGGCGCCGCTGCTGGGTGAAGATCGCGAATCGCTTGTCCGTCAAATCGTTTCGGTGGCCAACCTATTGCGTCGCGATGAGCTGATCATGTCGGTGATGCACTCGCACCTGGCGGTGATCTACATCACCGAACGCCTCGGCGAAAGCCAGCAGATGCTGATCGACGCGCTGGCCGACCGGTTGCGGGCCGCCCAACGCCACGGCAGCGTGCGGGCGGACGATCCGCTGCAGATGGCCACGATGGTGTTGCTGATCGCGCAGTCGACCATCCAGTCCGAGCGGATCGTGCGCCCGATTCTCGATGCCGATGCGCTGGCCACCGAACTCGCCCACTCGCTGAACGGATACCTGTCGTGACGGCTTTGAACGCCGCTTTGAACGCTGTGCGGCGCACCGCCGACCTCAACGCGCTGGCCGACGGCGTACCGCTGGACGTGTTGGTGATCGGCGGCGGTATCACCGGGGCCGGGATCGCGTTGGACGCCGCGTCGCGCGGGCTGCGGGTGGCCTTGGTGGACAAGCACGATCTGGTGTTCGGCACCAGCCGCTGGAGCTCCAAACTGGTCCATGGCGGGCTGCGCTACCTGGCGACCGGCAACGTGGGAATCGCGCGCCGCAGCGCCATCGAACGCGGAATCTTGATGTCGCGCAACGCCCCTCATCTCGTGCACGCGATGCCGCAATTGGTTCCGCTGCTGCCGTCGATGAGTTCTGGCAAGCGCGCGCTGGTGCGTGCCGGATTCCTCGCCGGGGACGCGCTGCGGGTGCTGGCCGGAACGCCGTCGTCGACGCTGCCGCGGTCGCGTCGGGTGGGGGTCGATCGGGTGGTCGAGATGGCGCCCACGGTGCGCCGCGACGGCCTCGACGGCGGACTGCTGGCCTACGACGGGCAATTGATCGACGACGCCCGCCTGGTCACCGCGGTCGCCCGCACCGCGGCCCAGCACGGCGCCCGGATCCTGACCTACGTCGCGGCCTCCGAGGCCACCGGCACCTCGGCGCGGTTGACCGATCAGCGCACGGGGCAGTCGTTCGACGTGTCGGCTGCCGCGGTGATCAACGCGACCGGGGTGTGGGCGGGGGAGATCGACGGCTCACTGCGGTTGCGGCCCAGCCGCGGCACGCACCTGGTCTTCGACGCCAGCACGTTCGGGAATCCGACTGCGGCGCTGACGATTCCGATTCCCGGCGAGCTCAATCGTTTCGTGTTCGCCATGCCCGAACAGTTGGGCCGGGTCTACCTCGGGCTCACCGACGAAGCAGCGCCCGGTCCGATTCCCGATGTGCCGGAGCCGTCGTCGGGCGAGGTGGAGTTCCTGCTCGACACCGTGAACACCGCGCTGGGGACCGCGCTGCTGGCCACCGATGTGATCGGCGCCTACGCCGGACTACGGCCGTTGATCGACACCGGGGAGGGCCGTACCGCCGACGTGTCGCGCGAGCACGCCGTCGTCGAATCGCCGTCCGGGGTCATCAGCGTGATCGGCGGCAAGCTGACCGAATACCGTTTCATGGCTCAAGACGTCCTGGACCGCGCCGTGCGCCTGCGGCGGCTACCGGCCGCGGGTTGCCGGACTCGCAACCTGCCGCTGATCGGGGCGCCGTCCAACCCCGGCCCGGTCGCGGGCTCGCCGTCCCGGCTGCAGCCCTCCCTGGTAGCACGCTACGGCGCGGAGGCGGCCAACGTGATCGCGGTTGCCACTTGCGAGCGCCCGACCGAGCCGGTTGCCGAGAGGATCGACGTGACCCGCGCGGAGTTCGAATACGCGGTCACCCATGAATGCGCCCTGGACGTCGACGACATCCTCGATCGCCGGACCCGGATCGGCCTGGTGCCGCGCGATCGCGAGCGGGTGGAGGCCGTGGCGGCTGAGTTCGTGGTCGGTCATTCGCGAGCGTAAGTGTATTGCGAACTCCGGCTGCGATTTTCGCAGCCTGCTTACGCTCGTGGCGAAGGAATTAGCGGCGAAGGAATTACAGCGGGATGTTCTTGTGGCGACCGCGACGGGCGGGCGCCTCGGCCAGCGCCTCGCAGAGCTTGCTGCGGGTGTGCGCCGGGTCGATCTTCTCGTCGACCACGCCGATCTCGATGGCGCTGTCCACGCCGCCGGCGATCCGCTCGTGCTCGGCCGCCAACTCGTCGTGCAACGCTTCGCGCTCGTGGTCGGGCGCGGCGGCCAGCTTGCGCTTGTGCAGAATGCCGACCGCGGCCTTGGCGCCCATCACGGCGACCTCGGCGTCCGGCCAGGCGTACACCTTGGTCGCGTTCAGCGACCGGGAGTTCATCGCAATGTAGGCCCCGCCGTAGGTCTTTCGGGTGACCAGCGTGACCCGCGGAACGGTGGCCTCACCGAACGCGTGCAGCAGTTTGGCGCCGCGGCGCACCACGCCGCCCCACTCCTGGTCCACACCGGGCAGGTAACCCGGCACGTCGACGATGACAATCAGCGGAATCCCGAACGCGTCGCACAGCCGCACGAAACGCGCTGCCTTCTCGGCGCTTTCGGAGTTCAGGCAGCCACCCAGCCGCAGCGGGTTGTTGGCCAGCACGCCGACGGTGCGGCCGGACAGCCGGCCCAGCCCGACCACCATCGACGGCGCCCAGTTCGCCTGGAACTCGTCGAACGGGGTGTCGGTGTCCAGGATCGCGGTCACGATCGGGTGCACGTCGTAGGCCCGCCGCGCCGATTCCGGCAGCAGCGCGTGGATGTCGGTGTCACCGGCCTCGGCCTTGGTGCGGTCGAAATGCCCTTGCTGGCAGAACAATCCGACCAGGCGGCGACCACGCTCGTAAGCGTCGAGCTCGTCCTCGGCGACGATGTGGCACACGCCGGACTTCTTGTGGTGAGTTTCCGGACCGCCCAGCGAGCACATGTCCACGTCCTCACCGGTGACACTGCGCACCACGTCCGGCCCGGTGACGAACACCCGGCTTTCCGGCGCCATCACGATGACGTCGGTCAGCGCCGGCCCGTAGGCCGCGCCGCCGGCGGCGAAGCCGACGACCACCGAGACCTGCGGGATGTAGCCCGACGCCCGAATCATCGCCTCGAACACCAGGCCCACCGCGTGCAGCGCCTTGACACCCTCGGCCAACCGGGCACCGCCGGAGTGCCAGATGCCCACGATCGGGCTCTGCTCTTCGATCGCGGTGTCGTAGGCGTTGACGATGTGCTGGCACCCTTCGATGCCCATCGCGCCGCCCATGACGGTTCCGTCCGTGCAGAACGCGATGGTGCGCACACCGTTGACGGTGCCCGCCGCGGCCAGCACACCAGAGCGGTCACGCTCGTGCAGCAACTCGACGCTGCCGTCGTCGAAGAAGTTGCTCAGACGCAGCAACGGATCGCGGGGGTCGAGTGACTCGCCGACCGCCTCGGGGGCCATGAGTGTCATCGCAGATCTCCTGTTTCCGGTGAGCTCGGGGTTCGATACCGTTGGGTGCTAATACCGTCCAAAGGTGATCGCCACGTTGTGACCGCCGAATCCGAACGAGTTGTTGATCGCGAACCGGTAGTTGCCCGGCCGCGGTTTACCCGCCACCACGTCCAAATCGATTTCTGGATCGAGGTTTTCCAAATTCAGTGTCGGCGGGATGACCTGCTCTCGCAACGCGAGGACCGTCAAGATCGATTCCAGTGCGCCGACCGCGCCGACCGAGTGGCCGAGAGCGGATTTGGGCGCGTAGACCGCCGGCTTGTTGCTACCGAGGGCCTTGTTGATGGCCTTGCTCTCGGCCAGGTCGCCGACCTGGGTGCCGGTGGCGTGGGCGTTGACGTGGTCGATTTCGTTGGGGGTGATGCCCGCGAGCTGGATCGCCCGCGTCATCGCGTGGCCGGCACGTTCCCCGTTGGGGTCCGGCGCCACCATGTGGAAGCCGTCGGAGGTGACGCTGGCGCCCATGATCCGGGCCAGGATGTTCGCGCCGCGAGCCTTGGCGTGCTCCTCGGTCTCGATGACCATCAACGCGCCGGCCTCGCCGAACACGAACCCGTCGCGGTCCCTGTCGAAGGGACGGCAGGCGCCGGTGGGGTCGTCGTTGTTGGTCGACATCACGATGCGCATTGCGGCGAACGCCGCGATCGGCACCGCCTCGATCTGGGTCTCGACGCCTCCGCAGATCGCAATGTCGGCCTCACCGAGCACGATCTGCTGCCAGGCCCGGGCGATCGCCTCGCAGCCGGACGCGCACGCCGAAACCGGTGTCATCACACCGGCCTTGGCGTGCCGCTCCAAACCGATCGCCGCGGCCGCACCGTTGGGCATGTACTTCTGCACACCCAACGGGGAGACGGCCTTCATGCCACGAGCGCGCATGTCGTCGTAGCTGAAGACCATCTCTTCCGACGAACCCATTCCGGTGCCGACAGACACCGCCAGGCGGTTGGTGTCGACTTCGGGTGAACCGGTGTTCTCCCACACCCGGCGGCCCAAGATGGTGGACATCCGCTGCAGGTAGCCGGTGCGGCGCAGCTCAACACGAGTGAGTTGGTCGTCGAACGACTCCACGAGATGCCCGCCGATGCGGACCGGAAGGTCGAACTCCTCAACGAACGGGTCGGTGAGGGTGCGGATTCCACTCTGGCCGTCTAGCAACAACTTCCAAGTGTCTTCCACATCGGATGCGAGGGCGGTCGTCGCGGCGATGCCGGTGACGACCACATTGGGGAAGGCTTTCCCCGTAACCAGCTCTGTCATGGGTGTGGCGAATATTCCTCTCGTGCTTCAGTAACGCCCGAAGGTGAGGGCCACGTTGTGGCCGCCGAACCCGAACGAGTTGTTGATCGCGTGACGGAAATCGCCGGTGCGCGGTTCGCCCGCGACGATGTCCAACGAGATTTCGGGATCGGGTGTTTCGTAGTTGAGGGTCGGCGGGATGATGCCATCCCGCAGGGTCAGTACCGTGAGCACCGATTCGAGCGCCCCGACCGCGCCGATCGAGTGGCCCAGCGCCGACTTCGGCGCGTACACGGCGGCCCGTTCGCATCCGGCGACCCGGATGGCATTGGCCTCGGCGGTGTCGCCGATCGGCGTCGCCGTCCCGTGTGCGTTCACGTGGTCGATGTCCTTGGCGGACACGCCCGCCAGCTCCAGCGACCGGGTCATCGCGCGACCGGCGCGCACGCCGTCCGCCGCGGGCGCCACCATGTGGAACGCGTCCGAGGTGATACCGGCACCCATCAACCGGGCCAACGGCTTGGCGCCGCGGGCCTTGGCGTGCTCTTCGGTCTCGATCAGCATCAGGGCGCCGGCCTCGCCGAACACGAAGCCGTCGCGGTCCTTGTCGAACGGCCGCGACGCACGCTCGGGCTCGTCGTTGCGAGTCGACATGGCCCGCATCATCGAGAACGCCGCGATGGGCAGCGCCTCGATCGGGCCCTCGACACCGCCGCAGACGGCGACCTCGGCGTCCCCCATGACGATCTGGCGCCACGCGTGAGCGATTGCCTCGGAGCCCGACGAACACGCCGACACGGGGGTGATGACCCCGGCACGGGCCCCGAGCTCCAGACCGACTACGGCGGCGGCGCCGTTGGGCATGATCATCTGAACGGCGAGCGGCGACACCTTGCGGGGGCCGCCCTCGTTCATCAGGTCATAGCTCTCGACGATCCGCTCGGCGCCACCCAGGCCGGTGCCGACGACGACGCTGAACCGGTCCGGATCGAGCTCCGGGTTGCCGGCCGACTCCCACAGCTGGCCGCTCAGATATTTGGCCAGGCGCTGGACGTACGACATGCGCCGCAGGTCCAACCGCCCCATGTGGTTGTCGATCGGCTCCTTGAGGTGCCCCCCGATTTTGACGGGCAGATCCCATTTGTCGACGAATTCGTCTTCGAGGACACGGATGCCGCTCTCGCCGGCCAGCAAGCCCTTCCACGTGCTCTCGATGTCCGGCGCGATCGACGTCGTCGCCGCGACAGCGGTTACCACAACACTGGGGTAACCGCCGTTAGCAGTGGAAGGCCTGGTCACTTGTCCGCTTCCGCCCTTGCCTGGACGTTGGCGACGGTCTCGGGGTGCTCCGACTCCAGCTTGGCCCGCAGCGCCTCGGCGGCCTCGGGGTTCTCTTCCTCGAGCTTCTGGATGTAGGAGACGACGTCACCGACGGTGCGCAGACCGGCCAGGTCCTCGTCCGGGATCTTCACGCCGTACTTGTCCTCGGTCTGAACGGCGATCTCGACCATCGACAGCGAGTCGATGTCCAGGTCGTCGACGAACGACTTCTCCGGGGTGACCTCTGAGGGCTCAATGCCGGTGACCTCTTCGATGATCTCGGCGATACCGGCGATGATTTCTTCCTGCGAAACGGCCACAGTCTTTTCCCTTCGTAATGTGTTGTGTTGCAATCGGTTTGATGTGCTCTTATGCGGTTGTACCTGGCCGCGCCGGCATCAGATGTCGGCTAGCGCGTCCAGGTCTGCGGGCGTCTTGACGGCACGTACCGTCACCCCCCGAAGCTCACGCTTGGCGATGCCGGCGAGGGTGCCCGCGGGCGGGAATTCCACAATCGCTTCGACATCGTGCTCGGCCAGCGTCGCCGTGCACAGGTCCCACCGCACCGGCTGGATCAACTGAGCGACCAGCGTTTCCATCGCCACCGCCGCCGAAGCGACCGGCTTTCCGTCACGGTTGGACAGCAGCGTCGCAGTCGGCTCGGCGGTCGCGATGGCGGCCGCCGCGGCGGCGTAGCCCTCCGTAGCGGACGCCATGTACTTGGTGTGGAACGCTCCGGCGACACCCAGAGCCCGCACCCGGGCCTTGGCCGGCGGGTCTTCGGCGAGCTTCTCCAGCGCGGTCAGCGGGCCGGCCGCGACGATCTGCCCGGCGGCGTTGCGGTTCGCGGGGAACAGGTCCAGCTGCTCGAGGCGGGCCAGGACTTCGGCCTCGTCCCCGCCCAGCACGGCGGACATGCCGGTCGGCTCGGCGGCACACGCCTTGGCCATCTCGGCGCCACGGGTGGCGGCCAGGGCGACGGCGTCATCGGCGGCCATCACACCGGCGATTGCGTAGGCCGCGATCTCGCCGACCGAGTGACCGGCCACGATGAAGTCCTTGCCGCTGAGCAGCCCGCGCCTGGTCAGCTCCTGGTGGGCGAGCAGGGTGGCCGCGACGACCAGGGGCTGAGTGACCGACGTATCGGTGATCTCTTCGGTGGATGCGGTGGTGCCCAGTCGCACCAGGTCCAGGCCGCTGGCCTTCGACCACAGAGTCAGCTGCTCTGTCGCCCCCGGCAATTCCAGCCACGGCGAGAGCATTCCCTCTGTCTGCGAGCCCTGTCCGGGCGCGAGTAATGCAATCACGTGTCTAAGAGAACACTGTGGAAACGGTTTTGGCGGGTGTAACAGATTATGAACCTGGTCTTAGGTTTTTGTAGAGACCAAACAAAACCGCTCCACAAGCAACGTATTCGATATCGTGCCGCGATCTGTTGCCTGGATCACTATCGCACCGATGACGCCGCAGAACTCCCTCTGACCGGCAGCGGAACCGCCGTTACCGCGCTGTTACCAACACTAGAGGGGTTGGTGGGGTAGTTGAGTTGGCCGACCGTCGCCGCCACTCGCAACACGTACGCGTCGCGCGGTTGGGTGGGATCGCGCCCGGTGAAGTCGGTGATGCGCTTGAGCCGGTAGCGCACGGTGTTTGGATGAACGAACAACTTGCGCGCGCAGGCCTCGATCGCGCCGCCGCAATATAAGTAAGTGTCAAGAGTTTCTATAAGAGTCGGTCCGGCGTCGGCCAGGGGTCCCATCACGTCGGTGTGCAGCGCCACGATGGCCGAGGCGTCGCCCATCAGGGCCCGCTCCGGCAACAGCTCCCGGGCGTGCACGGGCCGGGGGGCGCCGGCCCAGCCGCGGACGGCGTTCATGCCGGAGATGGCCTCGCTGGCGCTGTGGTAGGCCGCGGTCAGCATCGCGGCGGTGGGCCCGATGACCACGGGGCCGTCGGCGAATGCACTCAACAGATCGCCCAAAAACTTGTCGGTCGGCGACAAGTGACCCGACACGATGGCCACCAGCCAGGTGCCGTGCACGTCGGTGAGGGCCGCGCGCCCGTGCCGAGCGGCCGTGTCGCGGACGATCTGGCTGGCTCGCCCAGTGACGACCTCGCCGTTGGTGCTGTCGCGGCTGGGCGCCGGGGTGCCGACGACGACCGTCGCCGGAGCGGTGGTGTCCCAGTTCAGCGCCGCCGCCCGGGACAACAGCTCGGGGCCGGTGTCGCCGCGCACCACCGCGTCGACGACGCTGGCCTCCATCCGGCTGTCCCAACTGCCCCGCGCCTCGGCGGCGTCGGCGTAGGCCGAGGCGAAGCTGAACGCCAGGCCGCGGCTGTATTTCAGGATGCCGACCGTCAGCGCGGTCAGCTGCTCTTCGGAGCGGGCCAGCAGCGGCACGACCTCCTCGAAGAACTCCATGGTCACCCGGACCATGTCCACGCTGTGGCGCAACGCGATGCGGCGGGTGAGCTCCTGGGGGACCAGCTCGAAGGCCTGCGCGGTGTAGCTGACGTTACTGTGCGGGTCCTGCATCCACTCAACGAAGTTGACGACGGCCGTCTGCACCACCAGCGCCACGCTGGCCCGCTGGGAGGCTTCCAGCTCGGCGAAGAACGGCAATCGCTCGCCCATGGCGGTCACGGCCTCGGTCGCCAGCCGCCCGGAGTACTGCTTGAGCCGTCGCAGCACGGAGTCCGGGACCGTGTTCAGGGTCTCCAGCGGCGACCTCGGGTGCTTGGCGAACGGGCCGGCGAACGGGTTGTCGGTCATCCCTAAAAGCTACGCCCGATTTCTGGAAGTTTCCGCCAAAGGCCCGGCGGGTTGTGGCGGTTTCGACGGCGAGCGCGGCTGGTTGCGCGCTCGGCGTCCACCGCGCGGCTGGCCGCGCGCTCGGCGGGTTGTCGGGGCCGTTATGCGACGTCGGAATAGGACGTCTGCTTCGGAGCGGCCTGCACGTCGTCGATGCGGTACTGCCGGGCGGCCGCGACCGGCACCGAGGGGTCGATCTCGCCATCGCGGGCCAGCGCCTCGAGCACCGCCACCACCTGAGACTCCGCGTCGGTGTTGAAGTACCGCCGCGCGGCGGGCCGGGTGTCGGAGAAGCCGAACCCGTCGGTGCCCAGCGTGACGAAGGTGTTCGGCACCCACGGCCGGATCTGCTCGGGCACGGCGCGCGTCCAGTCCGACACGGCGATCACCGGACCGGCGGCCCCTTCGAGCGCCTTCGTGATGTACGGAACGCCGGTCGGCTTGTCGGGATGGCGCAGCTGAGCCTGCTGGATCGCGAGCCCGTCGCGGTTGAGCTCACCCCAGCTGGTCACCGACCACACGTCGGCGTCCACATCCCATTCGGCGGCCAGCATCTCGGCGGCCTTCACCGCCGACGGCATCGCGACCCCGGAGGCCAGGATCTGTGCGGTGTTGGTGCGCCGCTCGCTGGCCGCCTGGTAGCGGTAGATCCCGCGCAGCACGCCCTCGGGATCCAGGTTGTGCGGCTCCGGCGGCTGCGCATACGGCTCGTTGTAGATGGTGATGTAGAAGTAGATGTTTTCCGGGTTCGGGCCGAACATCCGCGCCAGCCCGCTCTCGACAATGTAGGCGATCTCGTAGGCGAACGCCGGGTCGTAGGAGACCACCGCCGGGTTGGTGGCGGCCAACAGCAGCGAATGACCGTCGGCGTGCTGCAAGCCCTCACCGGTCAAGGCGGTGCGCCCCGCGGTGGCCCCCAGCACAAACCCGCGCGCCATCTGGTCGGCCGCGGCCCACAGGCCGTCGCCGGTGCGCTGGAAGCCGAACATCGAATAGAAGATGTACAGCGGGATCATCGGCTCGTTGTGCGTCGCGTACGACGTGCCGGCCGCGGTGAACGACGCCGCCGAGCCGGCCTCGTTGATGCCCTCGTGCAGGATCTGGCCGACTTCACTTTCCTTGTACGCCAACATCAATTCGGCGTCTACGGCCGTGTACAGCTGGCCGAGCCGGTTGTAGATCTTCAGCGACGGGAACCACGAGTCCATGCCGAACGTGCGGGCCTCGTCGGGAATGATCGGCACGATGCGTGGGCCAATTTCCTTGTCCCGCAACACTTCTTTGAAGGTACGCACCAACGCCATCGTGGTGGCGACTTCCTGGGTGCCCGAACCTTTCTTCAGCGCCTTGTAGGTGTCGCTGTCGGGGAGCTTGAGCGCCTTGGTTTTCGTCCGGCGTTCGGGCAGGAAGCCGCCCAGCTGGCGACGCCGGTCCAGCATGTAGCGGATCTCGGGGGCGTCGGGTCCGGGGTGGTAATACGGCGGCAGGTACGGGTCTTCCTCGAGCTGGGCGTCGCTGATCGGAATTCGGATGGCGTCGCGGAAGTACTTAAGGTCTTCTATCGCAAGCTTTTTCATCTGGTGCGTGGCGTTGCGGCCCTGGAAGTGCGCGCCCAGCGAGTAACCCTTGATGGTCTTGGCCAGGATCACCGTCGGCTGTCCCTTGTGGTCTACGGCCGCGCGGTAGGCGGCGTAGACCTTGCGGTAGTCGTGGCCGCCGCGCTTGAGGTTCCAGATCTCCGAATCGGTCATGTGCTCCACAAGCGCCTTAGTGCGCGGGTCGCGGCCGAAGAAGTGGTCGCGCACGTAGGCGCCGTCGTTGGCCTTGTAGGTCTGGTAGTCGCCGTCGGGTGTGGTGTTCATCAGGTTCACCAGCGCGCCGTCGCGGTCGGCGTGCAGCAGCGCGTCCCACTCGCGGCCCCAGACCACCTTGATGACGTTCCAGCCGGCGCCGCGGAAGAACGACTCCAGCTCCTGGATGATCTTGCCGTTACCGCGCACCGGGCCGTCGAGACGTTGCAGGTTGCAGTTGATGACGAAGGTCAGGTTGTCCAGCGCCTCGTTGGCGGCCACCTGGATCAGGCCGCGGCTCTCCGGCTCGTCCATCTCGCCGTCGCCCAAAAACGCCCACACGTGCTGATCCGAGGTGTCCTTGATGCCGCGGTCGTGCAGGTAGTGGTTGAAGCGGGCCTGGTAGATGGCGTTCATCGGGCCGAGGCCCATCGACACCGTCGGGAACTCCCAGAAGTCGGGCATCAACCGCGGGTGCGGGTAGGACGGCAGGCCGCCGCCGGGGTGGCTGTGCTCCTGCCGGAAGCCGTCGAGCCGGTCGGCGCTCAGCCGCCCCTCCAGGAAAGCCCGCGCGTAGATCCCCGGGGACGCGTGGCCCTGGATGAACACCTGGTCGCCCCCGCCGGGGTGCGCCTTGCCGCGGAAGAAGTGGTTGAAGCCGACCTCGTAGAGCGCCGCCGACGAGGCGTACGTCGAAATGTGGCCCCCCACGCCGATTCCCGGACGCTGGGCGCGGTGCACCATGATCGCGGCGTTCCAGCGGATCCAGGCCCGGAAGCGACGCTCGACGTCCTCGTCGCCAGGAAACCACGGCTCCAGCTCGGTCGGGATCGTGTTGACGTAGTCGGTCGACGTCAGCGCCGGCAGCGACACCCGCTGGTCGCCCGCGCGTTCCAGCAACCGCAACATCAGGTAGCGGGCCCGCGCCGGACCCGAGCGCTCCAGCAGCTCGTCGAAGGACTCCAGCCACTCCGAGGTTTCCTCGGGGTCGATGTCGGGCAGATAGGACGCGACACCGTCCCGGATCACCCGGACGCGATCGGGTTCGCTTCCGTTGCTTGGGGTTTTGGCCAAATCGTGGCGCGCGAACTCGGTCGTCAACGCACTACTCCTGTTGTCGGCGGTACCTGCATGCGTGTTCGACTTCCTATCGTGCCGTACCGACGCCTCGGGCGGGTAGCCGCAATCGGATCGCCGGCGAACGACACGAAACATCAGTGCGTTGACGGCGTCGGCAATCGGCACCCGGTAACGTCACAAACTGTGCTCACCGGATGGAAAGTCGTCCCGCGCCCGCGTGGGGGAGAGTTCCCCAAGCGCGGCGCGCTGGCGCTCGGCTGCGTGGCCACCGTGCTGATGGGCATCGTGGGCTGTACCACCGTGACCAACGGCACCGCAACCCCCGACACGAAGGTGGCGCCGGCCTACCGGCAGTCGGTGTCGTCGTCGGTGTCCGCCTCGATCGCAACGTCCAGCATCCGGGAGTCGCAGCGGCAGCAATCGTTGACCACCAAGGCGGTGCGCGGCTCGTGCGACACGCTGGCCACCACCAGCAAGGAAGCCATCGACAAGGTCAATGCCTATGTCGGGGCGTTCAACGGCGGCCGTGGCACCGGCCCGTTCGAGGGCCCGGCCATCGACGCGCTCAACAACAGCGCCTCGACGGTGAGCAACAACTTCAGCGATGCGTTGTCGCCGCAGCTGAAGGACGCGTTCAACGCGTATATCGACGCGGCGCGCGGCGTGGCGAACGCGATCGGCACCCATGCGGGGACCGGCGAATTCAACCGTCGGGTCGACCAGCTCAACGACACCAAGACCAAGGCGCTGAAATTGTGCCTGGCGTCCTTCTGAGGCGGAGTGTGAACCAGGTTCTGGCTGTGCGACGATAATCTCCAATCGCATGGCGCGCAGGGTGTGTTGTTAGGAGGTCCCACGGTGGTCGCGGTGGATGACGCCTCGAACTACGCTCGCAAGCTGGGCGTCCAACGAGATCAGGTTGTCCAGGAGTTCGGCTGGGACGAGGACACCGATGACGACATCCGCGCGGCAGTCGAGGAAGCCTGCGGCTCCGAGCTGCTCGACGAGGACACCGACGAGGTGGTCGACGTCGTACTGCTCTGGTGGCGAGACGGCGACGGCGACCTGGTGGACACCCTGATGGACGCGATCAGCCCGCTGGCCGAGGACGGCGTGATCTGGGTGCTGACGCCCAAGACCGGCAAGCCCGGCCATGTGCTGCCCGCCGAGATCGCCGAGGCGGCGCCGACCGCCGGCCTGATGCCGACCTCGTCAGTCAACCTGGGCGACTGGAGCGCCAGCCGGCTGGTGCAACCGAAGTCGCGCGCCGGGAAGCGGTAATGCTGCCGGTCGGGACGACCGCCCCCGATTTCACCCTGCGCGACCAGAACCAACAGCGCGTCACCCTGAGCGGCTATCGCGGCGATAAGAACGTGCTGCTGGTGTTCTTCCCGTTGGCGTTCACCAAGATCTGCCAGGGCGAGCTGAATGAGCTGCGGGATCACCTGCCCGACTTCGACAACGACCACAGTGTGGCACTGACGATCTCGGTGGGGCCCCCGCCGACGCACAAGGTCTGGGCCGCCGAGAGCGGGTTCACGTTTCCGGTGCTGTCGGACTTCTGGCCGCACGGCGAGGTCAGTCAGGCATACGGCGTGTTCAACGACCACGCCGGCTATCCCAACCGCGGCACCTTCGTCGTCGACCGGACCGGGATCATCCGGTTTGCCGAGATGAAAGAGCCCGGCGAGGCCCGCGATCAGCGACTGTGGACCGAGGCGCTGGAGGCTTTGCGGGGCTGAGAGTTTGAGCTCCCGGTGCGCGGGCGTGTAGCCTGCGGCGGGCATAGAGGGCGCGTAGCTCAGTGGTAGAGCTCTGGTTTTACACACCAGCGGTCGGCGGTTCGATACCGTCCGCGCCCACCAATGTCGTTGCAGGTCAACGGCATGGTTCCGCATGGTAACTTCATCCGGATCCCGGATTCCGCCACGCAACTGAACCGTCGCACGATGTTCTTTCAGTCGCGGTACGGCGAGAGTTCCACATCGAATTCCATACTTGTCTAGACTTCGGCACTCATCGGCTCGGCGGTCCCTATGCTTTAAATGTGCCGAACGCGCACTGCGGAGGAGGGTGTGCTCCGAGCCAAAACGACAGCGGAGGCTGTATGCAGGAAGACCGGTTTTACACGGACCCCGTCATCGATACCGATCGAGGCGCCGATCCGGGTCGAGCGGGTGGACGCTTCTCTCGGTCCGGCAGGGACCAGGGGCTCCCCGGTCTGAGTGCACTCCGCCGACGTTGGATCTTGCATCTCTTTCATCAGAGACACCGAATCCCGGACACGCCGCGCGGACGCCGCTTCCACGAATTCATCGCCCGCCAGGCTGACGCCCTCCTCGCCGCCGATATGCCAGATGCGGGACCGGCAGTCGAACGAATCGGGATTTCGAGCTACCTGTTCCCAACCGAGTTGCAAGTCACCGATGCGCCGCTTAAGAAAATGCTGCTGGTCGGCTCCTGCCTGAGCGAGGAATACTGGAACCGTTTCCGCGAGATCGATCCCGATCTCAAGGTGCACTACATTCCGTTGAACAATTTCCAGGAGTTGGCGCCGCTGGAGGCCGCACAACTCGATGGTTGCCAGCTGCAGTACATCCAAATCTCGTTGCGCGAGGTGCTGACCGACCGCATCGTGCGCATCTTCGATATCGATCAGGCGCAAGGTTTCGACGAGATCCTCGGCGACTCACGTGCCATCTTGGCCGCGATGCTCGATGCCGCAATGGCTTACAACGTGCAGCACGGGCTACTGACGTTGGTCGCCAATTTCTTTGTGCCCCAAGGCCATGCAGCGCCCAGTCTTGCCGGCCTCGGCGGCGAAGCCGACCTAACGACGCTGATCACCGAATTGAACCGTGAGCTCGCACACCTGGTGCGCAGCAAGTACAAGAACGCTTATGTGGCGGACGTGAACAGCCTTGCTAACTCGTACGGCAAACGCAACTTTCTCGATGACATTGTCTATTTCTACAGCCACGGCTCCGTACTCGGCAGCCACACGGCGCTCAACGAGGAGTGGGCGCAGCACGATAACTGGCCTGTCTGGTCGGCACCGGACCGTGCGCGGGCCGAGCCGGTGCCCGACCCCACAGAGCTGTATCAGGTGCAATCGAAGCCCTTTTTTCAATTGGTACTCGACCAAATCCGCTATCTGCATCGCGTCGCGCAGCAAGTCGACCAGGTGAAGATCGTCATCTTCGACCTCGATAACACCTTGTGGCGCGGGCAGATCGCCGAGCACTACGAAACCGGGCGCCAGTGGCCCGACCTACACAACTGGCCGGTCGGCATGTGGGAGACCGTGCATTACCTGCGGCGGCGGGGCATCGTCGTATCGGTGTGTTCGAAAAACGACGAGTACGTGGTGCGCGATCGATGGTCACGCGCGGTCAGCCTGCCGTGGCTCACCCTAGACGACTTTGTAGCGCCGAAGATCAACTGGGAGTCCAAATCCGACAACGTGCGGGCTATCCTGTCCGAGTTGCACCTGACCGCGAAAAGCGCGCTTTTCGTCGACGACAATCCGGTTGAGCGCAGCGAAGTGCTGAATCGTGTGCCGGGCATCCGCGTGATCGGCGGCAACCCGTTCGTTACGCGCCGAATTCTGTTGTGGGCCGCCGAAACCCAACGCAGCCTCATGACTGAAGAAGCGATGAACCGTGAGACCTCCTATCGTGGCATCGTGGCGAGCAATGCGGAGATGGCTTCGATGGATCGCGAGTCGTTCCTGAAAGGTCTGCAAATCCGCAGCCAACTCGATCACATCACTGAAATTGATTCGCCCCTGCTTCCACGTGTGCTGGAGCTGGCGAATAAAACCACCCAATTCAACACGACCGGCCTAAAGTGGACGTTGGCGGAAATCACCACATTCATCGAGAAGAAGGGCGCGGTGTTCGCCCTGAGCGTGCAGGACAAGTTTGCTGATTACGGCCTCGTCGGCGCGGTCTTCGTCAGCGACAGTGTGGTACGCCAGTTCGTGATGAGCTGCCGCGTGCTCGGCAAGGATGTCGAAGTTAACGCACTTAGGCAGATCCTGCAACTCGTGCGTGAGCAAGATGGAGGGACATCCATCTTGGGCATCGTGACGCCGACCGAGGTCAATGGGCCGTGCCAGGATATATTCCTACGCTCGGGTTTCGAGCCTACGGAACGGGCTGACACCTTCGCAATCATGAAAGACACGCTCTAGGGAGCAAGTGTCGCTTATCGAGTGGTACAAGACGGGAAGCCCGGCGAAGTCAACGCGGTTATGACCTCCGAACACTGGCCGTTCTAGGCTCCGTTGGTGAAATTCGTCCTGGCCGGTTATGGCACTCGCGGCGATGTCGAGCCGTTCGCCGCGATCGCCCGCGAGCTGCGGGGCCGGGGGCACGACGTGTGCCTGGCGGTGCCGCCCTGGATGCTCGGCTTCGTCGCATTGGCGGGACTGGCCGCGGTTCCGTTCGGCACGAATCCGACGCCGCTGAACGGACCGGACGACGTCGCGCGCCGCGTCACCCAGATCCTGACCGACTGGAGCACGGGCTTCAAAACGCTGGCGGACGGGGCCGACCTGCTGGTGACGGGCAAGGGCGAGCAACGGGTGGCCGCCAATGTCGCGGAGTACTACGGAATCCCGCATGCCGCATTGCACTTCTTCCCGGGCGACCCCGCGGTCCCGGGTGGCGTGATCGGGGCGCTGACGCGGCAGGCCGAGCAGGCTCAACGTCACGATCTGGGCTTGCCGGATGTCGCCGCTCCCGCACGAGAACCGTTGGAGATCCAGGCATATGAGGAGTTCTGCTTTCCCGGCCTGGCCGCCCAATGGGCGGGTCAGGGGAAGCGACGGCCGTTCGTCGGGGCGCTGACGCTGGAGTTGCCGACCGACGCCGACGCCGAGGTCTTGTCGTGGATTGCCGCGGGAACACCACCGATCTATTTCGGTTTCGGCGGCGCGATGACACTGCCCGATCCCGCCGAGACGCTCGCCATGATCACCGCGGCCTGCGCGCGATTGGGGGAGCGGGCGTTGGTCAGTGGCTTAGCCGGCGCCACGTCCGACCGGGTGAAGCTGGTGAGCGCGGTCAGTCACGCGGCGGTCTTCCCGGCCTGTCGCGCGGTCGTGCACCACGGCGGCGCCGGAACCACGGCCGCCGGCCTGCGCGCCGGGATCCCGGCATTGATCCTGTGGCACGCGGCCGACGACCAACCGGTGTGGGCGGCGGCGATCACCCGGCTAGGAGTCGGCTTCGGCCGCGAATTCCGTTCCACCACAACGGATTCGCTGGCCGCGAGGCTGCGCGCGATTCTGCAGCCGGACCGCGTCGCGCGGGCTTGCGAGCTGGCCACCAAGATGACCCGACCCGCCGAAAGCGTCGCCAGGGCAGCCGATCTCCTCGAAGGGGCCGGTCGCGGCGGATAGTTGGCATTCGGCTGAACGCGAGGCGAACCATTGTCGCCAATGACCGGGGTGTGGCATTGTCTGGGGGCGTGAGCGAGCAACCCGGTGTCGAGAGCGCCAGTGCGGGCCAGGCGGCACCGGCCGTCGGGCCGTTATCGGCGGCGAATCAACCGGCAACCAAGGCCGATTTGTATGCCGCGGTTGATGCCCTGCGCGCCGACATGCGTGAGCTGATGAACGAGGTCCGCAAGCTGATCCAGGAAGCGGATCGTCGGGTGACGGACGCCGAGCGTGGCGAGGGCGCCGACCTCGACGACGCCTGGTGACGCCCGTTCACTCGTGAAGGTCAGCGGCCGGCGGCCGCACCGCGCCCCTGTGGAAGATCGGCAGCAGCGCGTCGGCGTCCCCGTCCCAGGGCAGGGCTGCCAGCTGACGGTGGCTGCGCCGTCCGCCGAAGGCACGTAGCGCCTCGAAATCGGTGAGTTCAACCGCGATTCGGCTGGGCGCTTTGGCGGGGTCGCCGAGCTGGGTGGTTCCCGTCGTCGGGGTGGTCAATTGCAGGTAGGGATGCGCATTGCGCCGGATGGTCCGGTCGACCATCGTCGTCACGAATCCGGCGGCCACGGCGAACGCCGGATCCGCTGTCCGATAACCGGGTTCGCCGAGCGCGCCGCGGATGTCGTGTTCATGCGTCAGGGCGTCGAAAACCGACTGGGCGTCAACAAGTTTCGGGCTGTCCGCCAAGTATGCGGCAACCGCCTCGGTGGCCGTCGCCCACAGATCGAGGACCTCGTCGACGCTGTGATCGGCCAGACGGTTGAGCTGGGCCTGCGTCCATTCGTCGGTGCCCGTGTTGTCGAGATTGACCGCGACGATGTCCTGGGCGGCGCCGGCCAGGTGACACACCGTCTGGCGAATCGACCAGTCGGGGCAGGCCGGCACGCCGTGCTCACACACGCCGGCGCGGCCCCGGAGCAGGGCATCGACGCGGCGCTGCACCGTGCGGTATGCCGCCGCGGCCTCGGCGAGAGAGCGCAGATGGCGCCGCGCGCCGGTGGCGATCGCTTCCGTCATGGCGGACAAGCTACCAAATATTAAGAGAACAGTAAGAGCGACGGGCGGCTGTCGGGCGGTTCTCCCACGGCGGCAGTATGAATGCGTGAAGCCGTTTCGAATCGACGTGTCCGACGACGTACTCGACGATCTGCGGTCGCGCCTGGCGCGCACCCGATGGCCGGAAGCCGAATGTGTGGACGACTGGAGTCAGGCATTCCGCTGGCCTACACCCGCGAACTGGCCGAGTACTGGGCCAGCGACTACGACTGGCGGTCTCGCGAGGCCGCGCTCAACCGCTTCGACCAATTCGTCACCGACATCGACGGACTGGACATTCATTTCATTCACCAGCGCTCCCCGCACGCCGACGCGTTCCCGCTGGTGATTACGCACGGCTGGCCGGGCTCAATTGTGGAATTCCACAAGGTGATTGAGCCGCTGACCAATCCGGCATCCGGGCGTGCCGAGGACGCCTTCCACGTCGTGTGTCCGTCGCTGCCCGGATACGGCTTCTCCGGCAAGCCCACCCGCACCGGGTGGGGCGTGGAGAAAACCGCGGCGGCCTGGGAGGACCTGATGCTGCGCCTCGGCTACCACCGCTACGGCGCGCAGGGAGGGGACTGGGGTGCGGCGGTCACCACGCAGATCGGCCGAAACGGCGGCCACTGCGCGGGGATTCACCTGAACATGCCGATCGGTCGTCCGGGCAACCTCGACAACCCGACCGAGGAGGAGAAGGCGGCCCTGGCCGCGCTGGCCAACCACCGCAAGTGGGGCACCGGCTACTCCAAGCAGCAGTCCACTCGGCCGCAGACTCTCGGCTACGGCCTGGCCGACTCGCCTGTCGGACAACTGGCGTGGATCGTCGAAAAGTTCTGGGACTGGGCCGATTGCGACGGTCACCCGGAGAACGCGGTCAGCCGAGACGAGCTACTCGACAACGTGATGGTGTACTGGGTGACCAACACCGCCGCGTCGTCGGCTCGCCTGTACTGGGAGAGCTTCAGCGTCTGGGGCGGGGGAGGTCGCGTCGAATTGCCCACCGGCGTAGCCGCTTTCCCGGGTGAACTGCTGAAGTCACCGCGGACGTGGTGCGAGCCGAACTACAACATCACGCACTGGACCGATATGCCGCGCGGCGGTCACTTCGCCGCGTTCGAACAACCCAAGTTGTTCGTCGACGACGTCCGCGCGTTCTTCGCGACGGTGCGCTAGGACGCCGACAGGGCGAAGAACTCCAGCGCAATGCCGTCGGGGTCGCGGAAGCTCAGGCCTGACCCGTAGTCGGCATCGACGATGCCGCCGTGCGCGATGCCCAGCTCGTTCAGCCGGGTGACCCAAGTCTGCAGTTCGGCGCGGTTGGGGCAGCCGAAGGCGACATGGTCCAGGCCGACGCGGTGCTCGCTGAAGTCCTCGTCGGGGACGCCGCGATCGTGCTGGTGGATGCCGAATAAGGTACCGTCGTTCAGCAGCCACACCTGATGCCGGTAGCCGGCCTCGGCGTCGTGGTCGTCGGCGAGCGGGTCGCTGCCGAAAAGGCGGCTGTACCACGGCCCGCTGACTGCGACATCGCGCACCGTGACCGCAACGTGGTTGATTGCTGGAAAGGTCATGACTCGACTCTACGGCCGAGCATCGGGCCACTGGCCGAGTAGTCGCCGTCGACGGCCAATGCGGCGCCGGTGACGAACGACGCCGCGTCGCTGGCGAGAAACAGTAAGGCGGCGGCTAATTCGGTGGGCTCGCCCCAGCGAGCCATCGGCGTCGGCAGATAACTGCCGCGGCACTTCGGCGCGGTGGCGACCATGTGGTGGACGTCGGCGCCGTTCGTGACGTCCACATGCACCGGCACCGAGGCGCTCGGAGATGTCGTTCTCGCACCCGCTGATGTCGGCGCACACGACGCGGGCTCCTTCGTCGGCGAATCGGTTGGCCGCCGCCCACCCGATACCGATGGCGACCTTGCCTGCAAGACGGCCCATCTAGACGATCCGCCAGCCGCGACGCGCTCGGAAACGCATGTCCCACAAGTACATTCGGTACCAGATGATCCAGGTGCGGTGCGGAATGAACAGATCGGCCAGCCGCAGCGCGGACAGCAACCGCTCGAACCGCGCTGCTGACGCTGCGACCAGTCCAGCTGCATCATCGCCCGAAACTCCGGGGCCAGGAACCCCGTCGTCGCGAACAAATTGAGCGGACCGGCCAGCGCGTTGAGCGGCCAGGGCAGAAACGCCAGCGCGGCCACGCCGTGCATATGCTCGCGCACCGGCGGATCGATGCGGAGCTCGTCGAGCGAACGCTTCCAGTACTCGTCGAACGCGACGAGGTCCGGCGGCCACATGCGCTCGGGCACCTGCAGCATCGTACCGAGCCGCTTGGCGTCGCGATAGACGGCTTCGGCGCTGACCTCGTCGAGTGGGCCATGCAGGAACTCGTGCTGGTCGACGAAGTAGCGGTACAGGCAGGCGGCCACCCACAGCTGCAATTTGGGGTCGAAGGCGTTGTAGGACACCGGGCTCGATAACGTGGACCGCACCTGGCGGTGTGCGACGTCGACGGCATTGTGGATCAGCTCCCGGTCGGGCTCGGTCCTGATGGTGGCCGCCGCGAGATACGTGCCGGTGGTGCGGGCTCGCTTGAACGCATGCTGGTAGACGTTGCCGCTGTCCACCGGGCTCTCCAGCACGCCGTAGCCGACGCCCGCAACGCCAGCTGCATGATCACGTTCGCGGCGGGCAGCAGCGGCGCTGCCGCGTTGAGCAGGTCGGCGACCCGGGTCACGGGCTTCATACAGGCGAGTAGACCACGTCGGCGCCCCGGGCGTTAGTACCCGCCGAAAGTGGGCACGTTGGCACTCATGGACCTGGATACGTCGTCGCTGCTGTGGTGGGTGCTGGCCGCGATTGCCGTCGTGGCCGCGCTGCTGATCGTCGTGTCGATCGCCTAGCAAGCAGGCCCGAGCCGGGCATGTGAGACGCTGCCGAGGTGGTTGCGACGCGGATCCAGATCGCCGGTGTGCTGCTCGGCTGCCTGGCCGACCTCGCGCTGAGCGACCCGAAGCGAGGCCATCCCGTCGCGGCGTTCGGCCGAGCCGCCGCCAAGCTCGAGCAGGTCACCTACCGCGACGCGAAAATCGCCGGCGGGCTGCACGTGAGCCTTGCGGTCGGCACGGTGGGGCTGCTCGGCACGGCCGTGCAGCAGGCCGCCGCACGTCGCAACCCGCTGCTGACGATCGCCGCCACCGCCACGGCCACCTGGGTCGCGCTGGGCGGAACGTCGTTGGCGCGCACCGGCCTGGAGATGGCGCGGCTGCTCGACCGCGACGACATCGAGGCCGCGCGCCGGCTGCTGCCGTCGCTGTGTGGACGCGATCCGGCCCGGCTGGACGGCTCCGAGCTGACCCGCGCCGCCCTGGAATCCGTCGCGGAGAACACCTCTGACGCGCAGGTGGCACCGCTGCTGTGGGCGGCCGCGGGTGGAGTGCCGGGCGTGCTGGTGTACCGCGCAATCAACACGCTGGACGCGATGATCGGCCACCGGTCGCCCCGCTACATCCGATTCGGTTGGGCCGCAGCGCGATTGGACGACGTGGCGAACTACGTCGCGGCCCGGGTGACCGCGGCGTTGATGGTGGTGTGCGCACCGCTGGTCGGCGGATCGCTGTCGGGCGCGGCCGGGGCCTGGCACCGCGACGCAACCCGTCATCCCAGTCCCAACGCCGGGGTGGTCGAGGCGGCGTTCGCCGGGGCGCTGGGGGTGCGGCTGGGCGGACCCACGCAGTATCGGCACGAGCTGCAGATCCGCCCCACCCTCGGCGACGGGCGAGCGCCCGCTGTGGCCGATCTGCGTCGCGCGGTGGCGCTGTCGCGGATCGTGCAGCTGGGCGCCGCCGTATTGCTGGCCGCACTGTCGGGTGTGTCGTGGTGGCTTTGAGTTTGCGGGTGGGGCGGCGTGCGCGCACACCCAATGGCCTTAGCGGCGGCGCCCGTAGCGGTCGGCGAGTTTCTCCTCGACTGTCATCGGAGTCTGGGGGGCCTTCGCCTGCTTTTCCTGGCGCCGGACCCGGATCTCCGAGTACGCGAAATAGCCCAGCCCGATCGGGGCCAGGACGCCGAACGAAATCCACTGGATGCCGTAGGACAGGAACGGCCCGGCGTCCAGATGCGGCACGCCGATCACGCCGAGCCCGCCGGGCTGGTTTTCGACCAGTTGCAGGTAGGACTTGGCCAGCGGCACCTTGGTCAGCACCGAGACCTGGTCGGTGTTGATCGAATACACCTGCTGCACACCGTCTCTGGAGAACGGCTCCTTGTTCTGGACCGCCGGCTCGGAGTCTCGCAGCCACGCCGTGATGGTCACGGTTTCTTGCGGCGGGCGGGGGATCGGCGGGACGTGCGAGCCGGGCAGCGGGCGCACGTAGCCGCGGTCTACGAGCACCGTCGGTCCGTCGTCGACGACGAACGGGATCAGCACCTCGAAGGCCTGATCCGCGTCGACCACCCGCAACCGGGCCAGCACCTGGACGTCGGGCAGGTAGTGCCCGGTTGCGATCACCCTGCGCCACTGCGCATTCGGTGCCGACGAATCCTGCTGCGGCAACAAGGTTTTCAACGACACCGGTGGGGTGTTCAGCGAGTTCTCGATCTGATGGTTCTCCCGTGACGTGCGGGAGTTCTTGCCCAGCTGCCACGGTGCGAGCACCATGAAACACAGGTAGGTGAAGGCGATGACCACCAGGATCAGCGCTATCCAGCCTGGCCGCAGCAAAAATCCCAGCCGACGCATCAACCGTGCCCGTTTTTCGCCAGTTGCTCGTCGACCCAGTCGTGCAGGCCGGGCAGCGCCGCCTCGATGCCGGCCAACACCTCTTCGAAGTCGGCGTGGTCGCCGTAGTAGAGATCCTCGACGTCGAGGGCATGAGCTCCCGAGCGTGGGTCGAACGAGCGCAGCATCCTGATCCGGTCGGCGTCCACACCGAGTTGCTGCAGCATCCGAAAATGGTTGCGGCCCAACGTTACCAACAGATCGGCGCCCAGGTGGTCGTCGTCGAGCTGCGCGGCGGTGTGGTCGGTGGAATAGCCGTGGGCGCGCAGCACCTTGGCCGCGCGCTCGTCGGCGCCGCTGCCGACGTGCCAGTTGCCGGTGCCCGCACTGGTCACCCGCACCGCGTCGCCCAGACCGCGCCGCCGCAGCTGGTCGGCGAACATTTTCTCGGCCATCGGTGAGCGGCAGATGTTGCCGCTGCAGACGAAGGTCACATGCAACTCAGACACCCAGGGCCCTCCGCAGTTCGGAGATCGTCGCGGCATGCGTCACGCCGGTGACGGCGTAACCGTCGGCGAAGTCGGCCTTGCCGTAGCCCCAGCCGACGACAACGGTGTCGATGCCGTGCGCGGCGGCCCCGTCGACGTCGTGGCTGCGGTCGCCGACCATCAACACCCGCTCGGGCAGCGGTTGTAGCTGGGCCAGCGCGTGCGCCAGCACTTCCTCCTTGCTGCGGCGAGTGCCGTCGGGGCAGGCGCCGGCGATGACCTCGAAGTGGTGGTCGAGCGCGAAGTGGGCCAGGACGCGGCGCGCCGTCGGCTCCAGCTTGGACGTGGCCACGGCCAGCCGCACGCCGGCGGCCCGCAGGTCGGCCAACAGCGGCTCGATCCCGTCGAACAGGCTGTTGTTGGACCAGCCGCGCTCGCCGTATTCGGCCCGGAACGCCGCGAACGCCGCGTCGGCGCGCTCGCCGAGCATCAGCTGGAACGTTTCGTCCATCGGCGGGCCGACGATCCGCGCCGCCAGATCGCCCTCGGGCACCGGTTCGCCGACGTGTTCGAGGGCGTGGGTGAAGCTGGCGAGGATCCCCGCCGCGGAATCGGTCAGCGTGCCGTCGAGATCGAAGATCACCAGCTGGGGGGCCAGCCCGTCGGCCGAAACTGCTCCTGTCACCTCACCATTGTCGTCGATGGCAGGTAGTGCGGTGTGACGGTGTTCCTGCCGGGCTCCCAGGACGGCGCACTAGTGTTTCACGGATGGCGAGTCCGGAATCGATGGCGCGTTACCACGGTGACCAGGCCGCCGCGCCGGGAATGCTCGACTTCGCGGTCAACGTCCGGCATGCGCAGCCACCGCAATGGCTGATCGAGCGGCTGGCCGCGCGGCTGCCGGACCTGGCGCGCTATCCCGGCGTCGAGGACCTGCGCCGCGCTCAAGACGCGGTCGCGCGGCGGCACGGCCGGGCGCGCGAGGAGGTGCTGCCGCTGGCCGGGGCCGCCGAAGGGTTCGCGCTGCTGCCCAGCCTGCGCTCGGCGCGGGCGGCGCTGCTGGCGCCGTCGTTCACCGAGCCGGCCATCGCGCTGAGCGCGGCCGGAGTGCCGGTGCACCACGTCGTCGTCGGTCCGCCGTTCGGTTTGGATCACGTGGACGTGCCCGCGGACGCCGACCTCGTCGTGGTGGGCAATCCGACCAACCCCACCTCGGTGCTGCACCGGCGCGAGCAGCTGCTCGCACTGCGTCGGCCCGGACGGATCCTGGTGATCGACGAGGCGTTCGCGGATTCGGTTCCCGGCGAACCGGAGTCGCTGGCCGCCGACTCGCTGCCCGACGTGCTGGTTCTGCGCAGCCTGACCAAGACGTGGGCGCTGGCCGGGCTGCGAGTGGGCTATGCACTGGGCGCGCCAGAGGTGCTGGTGCGGTTGACCGCTCACCGTGCGCACTGGCCGGTGGGCGCGCTGCAACTCGAGGCCATCACCGCCTGCAGCGGCGCCGACGCGGTTGCCGACGCGGTGCGGCTGGCACAGTTGCGGGCCGAGATGGTGGCCGGTCTGAGCTCGATAGGTGCCGAGGTGGTCGACGGCGTGGCCCCGTTCGTGCTGTTTCGCCTTCCACATGCCGACGAGACACGAAACAGGCTGCACGACAAGGGGATTGCTGTGCGCCGCGGTGACACGTTCGTCGGCCTGGACGGCAGTTATCTGCGGGCCGCGGTGCGCCCCGAGTGGCCGCTGCTGGTCCAGGCGATCTCGGAAACCATGCCCGTCAGCGGGAGGCAGCGGTGAGCGCACGGCTATCCGACGTGATCGAGGTCCTGGACCAGGCCTACCCGCCGCGGCTGGCCCAACCCTGGGATTCGGTGGGCCTGGTGTGCGGTGACCCCAACGACCTGCTCGATTCGGTCACGATCGCCGTCGACGCCACCCCGGCGGTGGTCGACGACGTGCCCGAGGCCGGGCTGCTGCTGGCTCACCACCCGCTGCTGTTGCGCGGCGTCGACACCGTCGCCGCCAGCACGCCGAAGGGCGCCTTGGTGCATCGGCTGATCCGAAGTGGGCGTTCGCTGTTCACCGCGCACACCAATGCCGACTCGGCGTCGCCCGGCGTCTCCGACGCGCTGGCGGATGCTCTTGGCCTTACCGTCGAAGCGGCACTCGAACCGCAGTCGGAGCCAGCCGATCTCGACAAGTGGGTGATCTATGTGCCGCGAGCGAACGCGGAAGCGGTGCAGGAAGCGGTGTTCGAGGCCGGCGCCGGCCATATCGGGGACTACTCGCACTGCAGCTGGAGCGTCAGCGGCATCGGCCAGTTCCTGCCCCACGACGGCGCCACGCCCGCGGTCGGCACCGTCGGCACCGTCGAACGGGTGGACGAAGACCGGTTCGAGGTCGTCGCACCCGCGCGGGCCCGGCCGGCGGTGCTGGCGGCGATGCGCGCCGCCCACCCGTACGAAGAGCCGGCCTTCGACATCTTCGCCCTGGTGCCCGCGCCCGGCGATGCCGGATTGGGCCGCGTCGGTACGCTGGCGCAACCGGAATCGTTGCGCGCCTTCGTCTCCCGCGTCGGCGCCGCGCTGCCGCAGACGTCCTGGGGGGTGCGGGCGTCCGGCGACCCCGACAAAGTCGTCTCCCGGGTCGCGGTGTGCGGCGGCGCCGGCGACTCGCTGCTGAGCATCGTCGCGCGCGCCGACGTGCAGGCCTACGTGACCGCCGACCTGCGCCACCACCCGGCCGACGAGCATCGCCGGGCCTCGGACGTGGCGCTGATCGACGTCGCGCACTGGGCCAGCGAATTCCCTTGGTGCACACAAGCTGCCGAGGTGCTGCGATCCCGGTTCGGTGCGGACCTGCCGGTGCACGTGTCCACCACCCGCACCGACCCTTGGAACATCGGCCACGAATCATGTGGAGACCAATCATGAAAGCCGAAGTAGCACAGCAGCGTTCGCTCTTGGAGTTGTCCGAGCTGGACGCGGAGCTGGCCCGCATCGCGCACCGGGCCACTCGACTGCCACAGCGCGAGGCCATCGAGCGGATGCGAGCCGAGCACGACGCGGCCAATGACCGGCTGGGCGCACTGCGAATCGAGTTGGAGGATCTCGACACTCAGGTATCGCGGTACGAGTCGGAGATCGCGGCGGTGCGCCAGCGTGAGGATCGCGACCGGTCGTTGCTCGAGTCGGGGGCCACCGATGCCAAGCAGCTGGCGGATCTGCAGCACGAACTGGAAACCCTGATCCGCCGGCAGACCAGCCTGGAAGATTCGCTGCTGGAAGTCATGGAACGCCGCGAGGAGCTAGCCGCCCAGCTGACCGCCGAGCAGGACGCGATAGCCACGCTGCGGTCCGAGCTGGCGGGCGCCCAGCAAGACCTCGATGCCGCCCTGGCCGAAATCGACGAGACCCGGCAGGCGCATGCGGCGCAGCGCGACCGGCTGGCCGCGTCCCTGGACCCCGATCTGTCCGCCCTCTACGAGCGGCGGCGCGCCGGGGGAGGACCGGGCGCCGGGCCCCTGCTGGGACATCGGTGCGGCGCGTGCCGGATCGAGATCGACCGGGGAGAGCTGGCCCGCATCTCGGCGGCGGCCGACGACGACGTGGTGTGCTGCCCCGAATGCGGAGCGATCCTGTTGCGCGTCAAGGGGACCGGGCAGTGAAGGTCGTTATCGAAGCCGACGGGGGATCGCGCGGCAATCCCGGACCGGCCAGCTACGGCGCGGTGGTGCACACCGAGGACCGCGCGACTGTGCTGGCCGAAAACAAGCAGGTTATCGGCCGGGCCACCAACAACGTCGCCGAATACTGCGGCCTGATAGCCGGTTTGGAAGACGCCGTGAAACTCGGCGCCAGCGAGGCCGACGTGTTCATGGATTCCAAGTTGGTGGTGGAGCAGATGTCGGGGCGGTGGAAAGTCAAGCACCCCGACCTGATCGAGTTGCACGCCCGGGCTCGAGAATTGGCGGTGCGCTTCGACCGGATCAGCTACACGTGGGTACCGCGCGAACGCAACAAACATGCCGATCGGCTGGCCAACGAGGCGATGGACGCCGCGGCCGCAGTCGACGCCTCGACGGTCGACGAGCCTGCGAAGGATCCCGTCAAATCCGCTGCGCCGCAACCCTCGTCGCCACCCGGCTGGACCGGTGCGCGCGGCGCCCCGACCAGGCTGCTGTTGCTGCGCCACGGGCAGACCGCATTGTCGGTGCAGCGCCGCTATCCCGGCCGGGGCAATCCGGAACTGACCGAGTTAGGGCGTCGGCAGGCCCAGGCGGCGGCGCGGTACCTGGCCGAACGTGGCGGCATCGCCGCGGTGATCTCCTCGCCGTTGCAACGGGCCTACGACACCGCGGCGGTGGCGGCCAAGGCACTGGGCCTGGACGTGACCGTCGACGACGACCTGATCGAGACCGACTTCGGCGGCTGGGAGGGGCTAACGTTCGCAGAGGCCGCCGAACGCGATCCGGAACTACATAGCCGCTGGCTGCGCGACACCAGCACGGAACCGCCGGGCGGGGAGAGTTTCGATGCCGCACTCGAGCGGGTGTGCCAGGCGCGGGAACGCATCGTCGCCGCCCATCAAGGCGCAACGGTGTTGGTCGTTTCGCACGTCACGCCGATCAAGATGTTGTTGCGCCTCGCGCTGGATGCCGGGCCCGGCATCCTGTACAGATTGCACCTTGACCTGGCATCCTTGAGCATCGCGGAGTTCTATTCGGATGGGGCATCTTCGGTGCGACTCGTGAATCAGACCGGCTATCTCTAGCCGCTAGGAGCAGCATGTCGCTGGATCAACGACCCGGGGCAGCACCGGGCGAAGTTCCCGCAGCTATTCGGGCGCAGGTGATGCCGGCGGTGCTCGACGAGTTGGCCTGCTGGGGTGTGGAACGTTTCAGCGTCGAGGCCCTGGCCGAGCGTCATCGCATCGACACCGAGATGATTTACCGCCACTGGGGCAACCGTCAGCGGCTGATCGTCGATGCGGCGCTGGCCGACCTCGAGACCTGGGGCGACGTGCCGAACACCGGCTCGTTGCACGGGGATTTGGAAGCGTTGGCCCTGGGCGTCGCCAAGCGCATCAACGACGAGGTGGGCCGTGCGTTCTTGCGGGCGCTGGTGATGGGGCCTCGTGGACGCCACGACGAAGAGACCCGAATGATGTTCTGGCGGGCCCGTTTCGCGATTGTGCGCCAGATCGTCGACCGGACCAAGGACCGCGGTGAACTACGCGACGGCATCACCACGGTGGCTGCCACTCAGATTCTGTTGGCGCCGATCAATATTCGCGCGCTGTATTCGGATGCGCCGATCGACGACGAGTACTGCCTGGCCATTGCCGACATGGCCTACCACGCAATTGCCTGCGAATAGGCGCTGCTCCATGACGGCCTGCCCTGCGCCGAACGTGCTCTGGTGGAGGGATTTTGGCGATTTTCTCGCCACCAGAGCACGTTCGGCGAAAAGGGGGGCCTCGGCGAAAATGGGAGCGTCGGCGCAGGGGGGCGTCAGCGCAACAACGTGATCGCGTGCTCGGGGCAGTTCTTCTCCCCGATCGCGGCCTGCTCTTCGAGCTCACCGGAGACGTCCTCGACGAGCACCACACAGTGGCCGACGTCGTCGGCGTCGAAGACCTCGGGCGCCAGGCTGTAGCAGCGCCCGTGGCCGGTGCACAGGTCGGCGTCGACCGCCACGCGAGTCATGAGACTGCGAAGATCAGCGGCAGCGATTCCACTGATCTGAGCGCCGCCGTATAGGTCAGTTGGGTGCCGGGCTTGATCTCGTAATCCGGTATGCGCCGATGGAATTCGCGCAACGCCACCCGCAGCTCCATCCGCGCCAGATGCGATCCCAGGAAACGATGCGGGCCGCCACCGAACGCGCGGTGCCGGTTGGGGTTGCGGGTGAAATCCACCACTTCGGGGTCAGGAAACTCGGCGGGGTCGGTGTTGGCCGCGCCGAGCAACGGGCTGACCCGCTCGCCTTTGCTGATCGGGCATCCGCCCACCTCGACGTCTTGCATCGCGACCCGGGCGACACCGGGAACCGGTGTCTCTTAACGCAACAACTCTTCGACCGCGTGCGGCAGCACAGCGGGCTGCTCGACGAGTTGACGACGGTGCTCGGGGTGACGCGCCAGATAGACGAAGAAGCAATCCAGCGAGTCGGTGACGGTGTCCAGGCCGGCGATCAGGAACAGGAAGCAGATGTCGAGCAGCTCCTCGCGCGACAACGTTCGGCCCTCGGCGGTCAGGTTGGCCGCGATCATCGCGGACAGCACGTCGTCGCGTGGGTTGGCGATGTGGTCGTCGATGGCCCGCTCGAAGTAGTCGTAGATCTGTTGTGCCACCGGGGCCGAACTTTCGTGCCGGTGGTTGAAACCGGCGTCGCCTTCGGGGCGGATCACGGCGTCTTTCCATGGTCGAGGTCTGCCAGTGGCAGGCCGAGCAGTTGCAGGAAGACGGTGCACGGCAGCGGAACCGCGAACTCGGCGTGGAAGTCGCATTCGCCCCGCCCGGCGAAGCGATCGATCATCTCGTTCACCAGCTCGGTGACGCGCGGTTCGCGGCGGGCCATCTCCCGCGGGGTGAACAGCGGGTCGAGGACGCGCCGATATTTCGCATGCTCGGGAGGATCGATTTGCAGCGGAATCAGCGGCCGGATGTTGCCGAGGTTGACCGCATCCATGTTCGACGAGAACAGCTCAGTGTGCTTGAGCGCCATCTCGATGTCGGCGAGACGGCTGAGCACCACCGCCTGGTCCGACCGGAACACCGGGCTCGATTCGCGCAGCGCCTTGTACATGGGCTGCGGCTCCGCGATTCCCATCATCGTCTGATCGAAGAACCCTTGGGCTTCTGTCATGCGGTCAGCGTGCACCAACTTCTTATTTAAGCAATGATGCTAACAATTGGGCAATAGCGTGCGGGCGCGTGCTCGGGGCGCTGGCCAGGAGGTTGACCAGCGAGTACCGTGTTCGTGCGGACGAGTTGGCCGGGCGGCCGCGGCTCGCGCTCGTAGAGCGACGGGTCGAGGAAAGTCCGGACTTCACAGAGCAGGGTGATTGCCAACAGCAATCCGAGGCGACTCGCGGGAAAGTGCCACAGAAAACAGACCGCCACCCTCGCGGTGGTAAGGGTGAAACGGTGCGGTAAGAGCGCACCAGCATCCCGGGTGACCGGGGTGGCTCGGCAAACCCCACCCGAAGCAAGGTCAAGAAGGCCGCACCGAAAGGTGCGGCCGCGCAGGCGATTGAGGGTTGCTCGCCCGAGTCTGCGGGTAGGCCGCTTGAGGCCCCCGGCGACGGTGTGTCCAGATGGATGGTCGCCGCCCCACCGCCGTTGCTTACGCGGCGGCGGTGGGGAACAGAATCCGGCTTACAGGCCAACTCGCCCGCCCTCAGCGCGAAACTGTAACTGGCAACCCATCGCCCGAGAGGCGGCGTCGCCAGTTACAGCCTCGCGCCGTAGGTCAGCGTGCCTTTTTCACCGACTTGTCGAGCTTGCGCAGCGCCTCGTCGAGTTGCTGACGGCAGCTCTCGGCCAGGTCGGCCTCCTGCTGGTAAAGCAGGCCGTAGGTGAAGGTGTCTTCGCCCGCCGCGTACGCGGCGTCGGCCTGCTGAATCAGATGCTCGCGGCTGACGACGCTGTCCTGGTGATCGCCGAGCAGCGACTGGATGGCCTTGGCCTGCTTGGAGACGTCCTCCGCGCCGGTGGCCGCCGCGGTGTAGCGAAGTCGCTTGGCGCGCTTACGAATTACGTGCAGCGCCTCGTCGCGATCGTGCTCCTCGTCGCGATCGTGCTCCTCGTCGTCATGATCCTCGGCGTCGGCCGACGGCTCGGGGTGCTCCTCCTGGGCGGCATGGGCGGCTTCGTCGACTTGGGCCGCGGCCTTGGCGGCCTTGCGTACCTTCTTGTAGGCGGCGTCGATGGTGACCGGCGGCGGCTGCTCGCCGGTTGCGGTGACCGGGCTTTCGGCCACGATCGAATCGAGCGCGTCGAGCAGCCGGAAGTAGCGCAGCGAGCGCATCGCGATCAACGACCGTCGCAACCCGGACTGGTAGCGGCGTTTGGCGCCCTCAACCAGGCGTTCGCGCACCGGTCCACGGACCAGCTCGGGCGACAGCCGGTCCAGCTCTTGCTCGTAGCGCTGCGCGAGCACCTCGGCGTCGCGCGCCACGCCCAAGATGCCGGCGAGCTCGCGCAGTTCGTCGAGCACCCAGGCGTGGGTGTCGTCGGACATTCCCGCTTGGGCATCTTTGAGCAGGCTGCGGATTTTGCGGGTGGTGACCCGCATCTGGTGCACCGAGTCGTAGACGTCGGCGCGCACCGCGCGGTCCCACACCAGCAGCTCGTCGATCTGCTCGGCGATCGCCCGCTGGACCGGATCTTCGGGTGGCTGGGCGCCGTTGGTCGGTTCCGTCGTCCCGAGCACCCGCGCCAGCTTGGAGGCGTGGTTCGCGGGTTGCCCGCCGGCGTCCAGCAACCGGTTGCTCAACCGACTCAGCAGCTCGGTGTCGGCCTCCCCGCGGGATTCGTCGAGCTCGAGTTCCCATTCGCGCCACTCCTGCACGACGGGTTTCGAGTCGGGGTGGTCGGTTGCATTCTCCGCCCACGCGCGGACGTGGTCGTTGCTGAACTCGGCGAAGGGCGCGCCCTCGATGCTGAACAGCACCTGGCCTTCCCGCTGGGTCGTGATCCGGGCAACGGGTTTGAGCGGCCGGTCGCGCACGATCGCCAGCACCACGTCCAGCAATTCACTGGGCATGGTGTCGTCGTTCGTGGAGCCCAGGGGCGTTCGAATCTCGGTACGGGTATCGGGCCCGGCCGGCAGCTTCAGGTGCCAGCCGGCGTCGTGGCCGCCGGTGCGGCGGCGCAGCGTGATATTGTTGCGGGCGAGGTCCTGCGACGGTGTGTCGAAGTACGTCGCGTCCAGCGATTGCGTCGGCAATTTCTCCACCCGACCCACCGTCGCGATGCCTTCGAACGACGGTGTGACCGTGGAATCGGGGACGTCGAACTTGCGCTCCACCTCCAGATGGCGCGAGGGCTCAGGCATTTCTCTTCGGCTCCGTAGGGGGCGCGCCGACGCGGCATGGCATGGTCGTCGACGCTCGTGACTGGCTACCCCTAGCGTGCCACACCACGCTTGCAGCGCCGGCAGCGATCTTTGCTGCGGCGTGTCCGCCACCGCTGGCCTGGGAGAACAAATTTCGCGGGATCGGCTACGGGGGTGGGGGAGGCGGCGGGGTGTCCTCCGGCATCGGCGCGTAATCCGCCGGCGGCGGCACGTAGCGCTGAATGGCGTCGGCGACGTTGGCGCAACCGCTGACCGACACCCGTCGCCCGGTGCCGACGCAGACGGTGGCCTCGGCTTGCCCGGCAGAGTTCGTCGTGACCACGATTCCGGGAATTGAGATGATCGCCAGCACTGCCAGCAGTGCCCCGATCCAGCGGCGTCGATTCATTGCGCAAGCATATCGACCCCCGCGGTCGTCGCGGCGGGATTTTGCTTGTTTTCCACATGAATGGATTTGGTCCACTTATGGTTTGCCTGCGGGTAAGTATCGGATAGCTGATGGAGGAGCTACCAATGGTGTTTTTCGCTCTCGCCACTTCGCGCGCCGTCGCTGCCGGCGCCATCGGCGGCGCAATGCTTTTCGCGTCCGCCGGCGCGGCTCAGGCGGACCCCGAGCCGGCGCCACCGAACTGCACGGCCGCCGATCTCGCCCAGGTTTCGTCGGGTGTCGCCGCCGCGACGTCGGTGTACCTGTTCAGCCATCCGGACGTCAACGCCTACTTCACCGGCCTAAAAGGCCAGCCGCGCAGCGAAATTGGCGATCAGATCAAGCAGTACATGGACGCCAACCCGCAGGCGCACGCTGATCTCGAGGCAATTCGGCAGCCGTTGGCCGATTTCAGGGCCCGCTGCGGAATGCAGTAGCTCAGAAACAGTGTTCGTCGGCGGGGAAAACTCCGCCGGCCACTTCTTCGGCGTATTGGGTAGCGGCCCGGCGCAATTCGTCGCCGACGTTGGCGAATCGCTTGACGAATCGCGCCGACTTGCCGCTGCTCATTCCGGCCATGTCCTGCCAGACCAACACCTGCGCGTCGCAGTTGGGCCCGGCGCCGATCCCGACGGTCGGGATGGTCAGCTTGCCGGTGATCTGGGTGGCCAGTTCGGCGGGCACCATTTCCATGACGACGGCGAACGCGCCGGCTTCGGCGACGGCGATCGCGTCGTGCACGGTCTGTTCCGCGGCGTCGCCGCGGCCCTGAACCTTGAAGCCGCCCAGGCTGTTCACGCTCTGCGGGGTAAAGCCGATGTGGCCCATCACCGGGGTGCCGGCCGCGGTCAGGCAGGCGATCTGGTCGGCGACCCGCTCGCCGCCCTCCAGCTTGACGGCGTGCGCGCCGCCTTCCTTCATGAACCGGGTGGCCGCGGCCAGCGCCGCGGTGGGCCCGGCCTCGTAGCTGCCGAACGGCAGGTCGGCGACGACGAGCGCGTGCGGTGCCCCCCGTACCACCCCGCGAACCAGCGGGATCAGCTCGTCGACGGAGACCGGCACCGTGGTGTCGTAGCCGTACACGACGTTGGCGGCCGAGTCGCCGACCAGCAACACCGGGATGCCGGCGTCGTCGAACACGCGGGCGGTCGAATAGTCGTAGGCCGTGAGCATGGCCCACTTGTGGCCTTCGGCCTTCATCTTCTGCAGGTGATGGGTGCGGACTTTGGTTCGGGGCGCTTTCGACGCGTCTGCACCGTAAACGTTCTGATCAGACATCATTGTCCCTAAATGGTGGTCGGGTCGATCCTCGTGGCCGCATGCGGTCCCCGGGTTCGTCTGACTTGCGCCATTCTGCCATCTCTGCTGCACAGTTGGAACGTCGTGCCGGTGTGAGACGCGCCATGGTCGGCTTCGTCGGGTGTGCGCCGATGGCGGCACTGACGCACACCGAAGCCGCGACCGCACAGGCAACGGCTTCGACTGGCGGTGGCGCTCACGAAAGTCTCAGGTTGTCTCTGGCAGCATGTGTTGACATGAGTCTGACTCGCCGCGACAGGTTCGCGCGCATGCTTGTGGCGTCGACAGCGATCGCTGCCGCGGCGATGGTGTTGGGCGGCTGCGTGCGCGTCGTCGCCGGAAAACCGTTGCTGGCGGGCCCCAAATTGGGCCAGCCGGTGGAATGGACACCGTGCCGGGTCGCCAATGGATCGGTCAAACTTCCCGCCGGCGCCATGTGCGGCAAGCTGGCCGTGCCCGTCGACTACGACCACCCCGGCGGTGACGTCGCCACGCTGGCGATGATTCGCTTCCCCGCGACGGGTGACAAGCTCGGCTCGCTGGTGATCAACCCGGGTGGGCCCGGCGAATCCGGCATCGAAGCCGCACTCGGCGTCGTGCAGACCCTGCCCAAGCGGGTCCGCGAGCGGTTCGACCTGGTCGGGTTCGACCCGCGCGGGGTGGGGTCGTCGCGGCCGGCGATCTGGTGTAACTCCGATGCCGACAACGACCGGCTGCGCACCGAGCCGAACGTCGACTATACCCCGGCCGGCGTCGCGCACATGGAAGACGAGACCAAACAGTTCATCGGCCGCTGCGTGGACAAGATGGGCAAGGACTTTCTGGCCAACGTCGGGACCGTCAACGTTGCCAAGGATCTGGACGCGATCCGTGCGGCCCTCGGCGACGACAAGCTGACCTACCTGGGCTACTCGTACGGCACCCGGATCGGCGCGGCCTACGCCGAAGCCTTCCCGCACAACGTGCGGGCGATGATCCTCGACGGCGCGGTCGACCCCAACGCCGACCCGATCGAGGCGGACCTGCGCCAGGCCAAGGGATTTCAGGACGCGTTCAACAATTACGCCGCCGACTGCGCCAAGCAGCCCAACTGCCCGCTGGGCACCGACCCGACCAAGGCCGTCGAGGTCTACCACAGCCTGATCGATCCGATGGTCGACCCGAACAATCCAATGGTCGGCAGGCCGGTCCCCACCAAGGACCCGCGCGGGCTGAGCTACAGCGACGCCGTCGTGGGCACCATCATGGCGCTCTATTCGCCGACGCTGTGGCACCACCTCACCGACGGCCTGCGGGAGCTGACCGACAACCACGGCGACACGCTGCTGGCCCTGGCCGATATGTACATGCGCCGTGACCAGAAGGGGCACTACTCCAACGCCACCGACGCGCGGGTCGCGATCAACTGTGTCGACCAGCCGCCAGTTACCGACCGCGCCAAGGTAATTGACGAAGATCGCCGCTCCCGCGAGATCGCCCCGTTCATGAGCTACGGCAAGTTCACCGGCGACGCGCCGCTGGGCACCTGCGCGTTCTGGCCGGTGCCGCCCACCAGCAAGCCGCATTCGGTCTCGGCGCCCGGTCTGGCCCCGACCGTCGTGGTGTCGACGACGCACGATCCCGCGACGCCGTACAAGGCCGGCGTCGATCTGGCCAACCAGCTGCGCGGCTCGCTGCTCACCTTCGACGGCACCCAGCACACCGTCGTCTTCCAGGGCGACAGCTGCGTCGACGACTACGTGACGGCGTATCTGATCGGCGGCACCACGCCGCCTAACGGCGCCGAGTGCTAGTGGCCGCCGATCGCTGATCGGCCGCGGCGACGAGACCAAGGCGTGACCGATTCGCGCCGTCACAGGTACCCGAGGCTGCGACGATTGACAGCCATGTCGCGCCTGAGATCGCTGAGCTCGGCGCTGCTGTCGTTAGGCCTCTTGGTTGCCGCGCAACCGGCACTGCCCACCGCCGGAGCAACTCCGACTCCGGAACCGGGTGCCGGTCAGACCCCGAAGCCGGCGCCGCCGGCCATGGCGACGCCGCCGAGCTGGGGCACCTGCAGCCAAATGCTCCCCGACAGCAGCGACCTCCCCACCGCCCAGTGCACCACCGTGTCGGTCCCGGTTGACTACCACAATCCCGCTGGGGCCCAAGCGAAGTTGGCGGTGATCAGGGTGCCGGCAACCGGCCAGCGGATCGGGTCGCTGTTGATCAATCCGGGCGGACCCGGCGGCTCGGCCGTCGACATGGTCGCCGGGTTGGCGCCTGATCTGCAGAACACCGACATCAGCCGCCACTTCGATCTGGTCGGATTCGATCCGCGCGGGGTAGGCCACTCCACGCCGTCACTACGCTGCCGCACCGACGCCGAGTTCGACGCCTATCGGACCGAACCGATGGTCGATTACAGCCCGGCGGGGGTGGCGCACATCGAGCAGATCTATCGGCAGCTGGCGTCCGAATGCGTGAGCCGGATGGGCAAAGACTTCTTGGCCAACATCGGCACCGCGTCGGTCGCGCGCGACATGGACATGGTGCGTCAGGCACTCGGTGAGCAGCAGATCAACTACCTCGGCTTCAGCTACGGCACCGAGTTGGGCACCACCTACCTGGAGCATTTCGCCGACCACGTGCGCACGATGGTGCTCGACGGCGCGATCGACCCGACCGTCGACCCGATTCAGGAAAACATCAGTCAGACCGCCGGATTCCAAACGGCTTTCAACGACTACGCCGCGGACTGTGCGCGCTCGCCGGCCTGCCCGCTGGGCACCGACCCCACCCAGTTCGTCAACCGCTACCACGCGCTGATTGACCCGCTGGTCACCAAGCCGGGCCGCACCTCGGACCCGCGCGGCCTGAGCTACGCCGACGCGACCACCGGCACGATCAACGCCCTATACACCCCGCAGCATTGGAAATACCTGACCAGCGGTCTGCTCGGGCTGCAGCGCGGCACCGATGCGGGCGACCTGCTGCTGCTCGCCGACGACTATCAGGGCCGCGACAAGCAAGGGCATTACGACAACGACCAGGATGCGTTCAACGCCGTCCGCTGTGTCGACGCGCCGGCGCCCACGGATCCGACCACCTGGATATCCGCCGATCGACAGATCCGCCAGGCCGCGCCGTTTTTGAGCTACGGGCAATTCACCGGCGACGCGCCCCGCGATCTGTGCGCGCTGTGGCCGGTGCCGGCGACGTCGGCGCCGCACACCGCCCCGGCGATGCCGGCCGACAAGGTCGTCGTCGTCTCCACCACGCACGACCCGGCAACGCCGTATCAGGCGGGCGTGAGCCTGGCCCGGCAGCTAGGCGCCCCGTTGGTCACCTACGACGGCACCCAGCACACCGCGGTGTTCGGCGGCAACCAGTGCGTGGACGGCACGATCATGCGCTATTTCATGACGGGCACACCGCCGCCGGCGTTGGTCTGCCGGCCCTGAGCCACCCGCGTCTTACCGGGTCAACGCGTCCTGCAGGCCCTGATTGATCCGGTCCTCGGTCGTCTGACCGGGGTCCGGCGGCGGGGCCTGGCAGGTACAGCTGAGGTCGTTGAACACCGGATCGGCCAGCACGGGTGCGGCTTGGCTCACGGCCTGTCCCCGCGCGACGCCCGCACCGATAGTTCCGACGGCCAGAAGTTTGGTGAACACGATCGATACCTCCTGCTAAAACACTCGCAATAGGTAACCAGTTTAGCGGGTTGCATATTTCGGGCCGGGAACGGCGGTGGTGCGAGTCCGTTGCGATTGGGCGCGGGGCGACACGCCAGGCGTCTCGCAACGGTGAGGGTTGCCGGGGCGCCGTGCGGAGCCGTTTGTGCTGGTGGCTGTAACAGCGGTGCCGAGCACTAAGCACCCGTGTAACACAGAATTAACAGCAATTGCCTACTGTTCGTTGTATGGATCGACAGAAGGAATTCGTTCTCCGCACGCTGGAGGAACGCGACATTCGCTTCGTCCGGCTGTGGTTCACGGACGTGCTCGGTTACCTGAAGTCGGTCGCCATCGCCCCGGCCGAACTCGAGGGCGCTTTCGAAGAAGGCATCGGGTTCGACGGATCTTCGATCGAGGGCTTTTCGCGCGTCTCGGAATCCGACACCGTGGCCAACCCCGACCCGTCGACCTTCCAGGTGCTGCCCTGGGCCTCGCCCAGCGGCCACCACCATTCCGCGCGGATGTTCTGCGACATCACCATGCCGGACGGGTCGCCGTCGTGGGCCGATCCGCGGCATGTGCTGCGCCGCCAGCTGCAGAAGGCCAACGACCTCGGCTTCTCCTGCTACGTGCACCCCGAGATCGAATTCTTCTTGCTGAAGCCCGGCCCCAACGACGGCACGCCGCCGGTGCCCGTCGACAACGCCGGCTACTTCGACCAGGCGATCCACGACTCGGCGTCCAACTTCCGCCGGCACGCCATCGAGGCCCTCGAATTCATGGGCATCTCAGTGGAGTTCAGCCACCACGAGGGCGCACCCGGCCAGCAGGAGATCGACCTGCGTTTCGCCGACGCGCTGTCCATGGCCGACAACGTGATGACGTTCCGTTACGTCATCAAAGAAGTCGCGATCGAAAACGGGGCGCGGGCGTCGTTCATGCCCAAGCCATTCGGCGAACACCCCGGCTCGGCGATGCACACCCACATGAGCCTGTTCGAGGGCGACGTCAACGCCTTCCACAGCCCGGACGACCCGCTGCAGCTTTCCGACGTGGGCAAGTCGTTCATCGCCGGGATCCTCGAGCACGCCTCGGAGATCAGCGCGGTCACCAACCAATGGGTCAACTCCTACAAGCGCCTGGTGCACGGCGGCGAGGCGCCGACCGCGGCGTCGTGGGGTGCGGCCAACCGGTCCGCCCTGGTGCGGGTGCCGATGTACACCCCGCACAAGACGTCGTCGCGGCGCATCGAAGTTCGCAGCCCCGACTCCGCGTGCAACCCGTATCTGGCGTTCGCCGTGCTGCTGGCCGCCGGGCTGCGCGGGGTCGAGAAGGGCTACGTGCTGGGCCCGCAGGCCGAGGACAACGTCTGGGATCTCACTCCCGAAGAGCGCCGCACGATGGGTTACCGCGAGCTGCCCACCAGCCTCGACAGCGCGCTGCACGCCATGGAGGCCTCCGAGCTCGTCGCGGAAACGTTGGGGGAGCACGTCTTTGACTTCTTCCTGCGCAACAAGCGCACGGAGTGGGCGAATTACCGCAGCCATGTCACGCCCTACGAGCTGAGCACCTACCTGTCGCTGTAGCTCACAGCGGCTGCCGGCTGGTCTGAGAGATCGGCGGCTTGCGCTACCGTTTGGTCGTGACCAAACCCACTACCGAGCGTCCCCGGCTGCCCAGCGTCGGCCGGCTCGGTTTGGTCGATCCGCGCGCGGTTGACCTTCTGGCGCAACTGGGCTGGACGGCCCACGACGACAAGGCGCACGTCGACCTGCTGTGGGCGTTGTCGCGGGCACCCGACCCCGACGCCGCGCTGCGGGCGCTCGTGCGGCTCGCGGAGAACCCGGACACCGGGTGGACTGAGCTGAACGCCGCGCTGCTGCGCGAACGCCCGCTGCGGGGGCGACTGTTCTCGGTGCTGGGTTCGTCGCTGGCCCTGGGCGACCACCTGGTCGCCAACCCGCGGTCGTGGAAGCTGCTGCGGAGCAAGGTGAAACTGCCGACTCGCGACGAGCTGCACGACGCGTTCATCGGCTGCGTCGAAGACGCGTTGGCCGTGCCGAATTCGGTGGTGCCCCGGCTGTCCGCCTTGTATCGCGACCACCTGCTGGTGCTGGCGGCGCTGGACCTGGCCGCGACGGTCGAGGACGAACCGGTGCTGCCGATTCCGTTGGTGGGCGCGCAGCTGGCCGACACCGCCGACGCGGTGCTGGCGGCCTCGCTGCGGGCTGCGGAGGCGACCGTGTGCGGCGACCGGACGCAGCCCCGGCTGGCGGTCATCGCGATGGGCAAATGCGGTGCCCGCGAGTTGAACTACGTCAGCGACGTCGACATCATCTTCGTCGCCGAGCAGGCCGACTCGCTGTCCACTCGGGTGGCCACCGAGATGATGCGGGTGGCGTCGACGGCATGCTTTCAGGTCGATGCCGGGCTGCGTCCGGAAGGCCGCAGCGGTGAGCTGGTCCGCACGGTCGAATCCCACGTCGCCTATTACAAGCGCTGGGCGAAAACCTGGGAGTTCCAGGCGCTGCTGAAGGCCCGCGCCGCCGTCGGCGATGGGGAACTCGGCAAGCGCTATCTCGACGAGCTGATGCCGATGGTCTGGATCGCCTGTGAGCGTGAGGACTTCGTGGTCGAAGTGCAGGCGATGCGCCGGCGGGTGGAGCAGCTGGTGCCGTCGGAGGTGCGCGCCCGCGAGCTCAAGCTGGGCAGCGGCGGGCTGCGCGATGTCGAGTTCGCCGTGCAGCTGCTGCAGTTGGTGCACGGTCGCAGCGACGAGTCCCTGCACGTGGCGTCGACGGTCGATGCGCTGGCGGCGTTGGGCGAGGGCGGTTATGTCGGCCGCGAGGACGCCGCGAACCTGACCGCCTCGTACGAGTTTCTGCGGTTGCTCGAGCACCGGCTGCAGCTGCAGCGGCTCAAGCGCACACATCTGCTGCCGGAGGCCGACGACGAGGAGGCGGTGCGCTGGCTGGCCCGCGCGGCCCACATTCGTCCGGATGGCCGACACGATGCGGCCGGGGTACTGCGTGAGGAGCTCAAGCACCAGAACGTGCGGGTATCCCAGCTGCACGCCAAGCTCTTCTACCAGCCGCTGCTGGAATCGATCGGGCCGCGGGGCCTAGAGATCTCGCACGGCATGACGTCGGAGGCCGCCGAGCGCCAGCTGGCCGCGCTGGGCTACGAGGGGCCGCAGACCGCGCTGAAACACATGTCCGCGTTGGTCAATCAGAGCGGTCGTCGCGGGCGAGTGCAGTCGGTGCTGCTGCCCAGGCTGCTGAACTGGATGTCGTACACGCCGGATCCCGACGCCGGGCTGCTGGCTTACCGGCGGCTGTCGGAGGCGCTGGCGTCGGAGACGTGGTACCTGTCCACACTGCGCGACAAGCCCGCGGTGGCCAGGCGGCTGATGAACGTGCTGGGGACTTCCGCCTATGTGCCCGACCTATTGATGCGCGCGCCCAGGGTGATTCAGGACTACGCCGACGGGCCGGGCGGACCCAAGTTGCTGGAGACCGAGCCCGCCGCGGTGGCCCGCGCCCTGATCGCCTCGATGGCCCGCCACCAGGACCCGGTGCGGGCCATCGCCGCCGCCCGCACGCTGCGCCGCCGGGAGCTGGCCCGCATCGGCTCGGCCGACCTGCTCGGCATGCTCGAGGTCCGCGAGGTGTGCGAGGCGCTCACGTCGGTGTGGGTGGCTGTGCTGCAGGCGGCGCTGGACGCGCTGATCCGGGTCAACCTGCCCGAGGACGGCCACCCGCCCGCGACCATTTCCGTGATCGGGATGGGCCGGTTGGGCGGAGCCGAACTCGGCTACGGCTCCGACGCCGACGTGATGTTCGTCTGCGAACCGGCCAGCGGCGTCGAGGATTCCGTGGCGGTCAAATGGGCGACGTCGATCGCCGAGCAGCTGCGCACCCTGCTCGGAACGCCCAGCGTCGACCCGCCCCTGGAGGTCGACGCCAACCTGCGACCCGAGGGCCGCAGCGGCGCGCTGGTCCGCACCCTGGACTCCTACACCGCCTACTACGATCAGTGGGCTCAGCCGTGGGAGATTCAGGCGCTGTTGCGGGCACACGCGGTGGCCGGCGACGAGGATTTGGGCCAGCGCTTCCTGCTGATGGCCGACAAGACGCGCTATCCACCCGACGGTGTGTCCGCCGAGGCGGTGCACGAGATCCGCCGGATCAAGGCCCGCATCGAATCCGAGCGTTTGCCGTGCGGCGCCGACCCCAAGACGCACACCAAGCTGGGCCGCGGGGGACTGGCCGACATCGAGTGGACGGTCCAGTTGCTGCAACTGCAGCACGCGCACGAGATCCCGGCGCTGCACAACACCTCGACGCTGGAATCGCTCGACGTGATCGCCGAGACCGGGCTGGTGCCCGCCGACGAGGTGGAGCTGCTGCGCCAGGCCTGGTTGACCGCCACCCGGGCGCGCAACGCGCTGGTGTTGGTGCGGGGCAAGCCGACCGACCAGTTACCGGGGCCCGGACGTCAACTCAATGCCGTCGCGGTCGCGGCCGGCTGGCACAACGATGATGGAAGTGAGTTCTTGGACAACTATTTGCGGGTGACGAGACGGGCGAAAGCGGTGGTGCGCAAGGTGTTCGGGAGTTGAGCATGGAGGCCGGCGCATTCGACGCGATGTTCGAGGTGCTCAGCACCGCGGAGGCAGATCGGGTGACGAACCGCTACGCGCCGTTGGCCGACGCGGTTCGCGAACTCATCGACGCCACCATCCGGACCGAGGCCGACGACGACGTCGTCGACAACGCGTGCAACGAGATTCGTGCCGTCACCCAGCAGCTGCGCCGGCGGACCAGGCCGGTCGGGGTGAGCTTTCGCGTCGACGGCCGTTCACTGCCGTTGGGCAACGCCGTGGTCGGTCTGTGCAACCCGATCGCCCCACCGCTCGTGGTCCAACACGACGGCGAAGTGCGCTGCCACAGCGAGTTCGTGTTGGGATGCGCCTGCGAGGGGCCGCCCGGACTGGTGCACGGCGGCGTCAGCGCACTGGTGCACGACCACCTGCTCGGCGAGGCGGCCAGCGACGGATTGTCCAAGGCGCGCTTCACCGGAACCATCAGCGTCAAGTGCCTGAGCGGCACCCCGCTGGGCCCACTCCGTTGCGACGCGTGGATCGACTGCGCCAAGGGCGTGAAAGTTTTTGCCAAGGGCACTATTTCGGATGCTGAAGGCGTGACCGTGGAGGCCGATGGCGTCTTCATCGAACCGGCATGGGCGCGCGACGGGCAATTAAGTTCTACATCAGCAGCGCATTCCTGAACACCCGGGAGATCATCGAGATCGCCAAGGCTGCCGACGAACTCGGCTACGACGGCATCGGCATCCCCGATCATGTGGTGAACCTGGAGACCCTGGAAACGCCGTACCCGTACACCAGAGACGGCCAGCGCCGCTGGCAGCCGTTCAGCGACTGGCTCGACCCGTGGGTGCTTTCCGGCGCGCTGGCTCAGGTCACCAGCCGGCTGCGATTCGTTACCACGGTCTACATTCCGGCGATGCGCAATCCGTATTCGGCGGCCAAAGCCATTGGCACCGCAGCGGTTTTGGCGTCGGGACGCATCGAACTCGGTATCGGAGTCGGCTGGTGCCGCGAGGAATTCGCGTTGATGGGCGAACAATTCGATGCCCGGGGCAAGCGCACCGACGAAATGATTCGGTTGATGCGGGAGCTGTGGTCGCCTGGCTGGAGCGAGTTCGACGGCGAGTTCTATAAGACGCCTCGATTAGAGATGCGGCCGACTCCGCCGCCGATCCCGGTCTACGTCGGCGGGCTCAGCGACGCCGCCTTGCGCCGCGCCGCGCGCAACGACGGCTGGATCGGTGATCTGATCAAGACCGACCGTGCCATCGAAGCGGTGGGCAAGATCCGCGAGCTGCGCGCTTAAAATGGTTTGACCATGGACGATTTCACAATTCTGACGCCGTTGACCGACGCCTTCACCACCGCCGACTATCAACGCGTCGCCGACGCCGGTATCACCGGCATCATCACGATGCCGTGGATGTTCTACTCGGGACCCGACGCGTCGCTCGACGACAAGATCGACGGCATGCAGCGCTTCCGCAAGGATCTCACGCTCGGCAGCTAGCTAGGTGAGTCACGTGGGCCATAACAGTCTGTCCTGCCCTGTAGGCGATTTGCTTCTGGGTCCCGGCTGCCGAGCCGAATTCGGTTGTCGACTGCGGGGCGATCGGCGGGGCGAGTCCATTCATCTTGTGGCAGAAGCGGATTCAACGGCCGCGCTCAGCGGATGCGCGGGTCGACGACCCCAGCCGCCGACCACCGTCGGCAACGTGAACACCGCGTTGGTGGATCGCAGGGCGGGGTCGAGGCGCTGCTCGAGGGTGTCGACGTCGAGTTCGTCGGCGGTGACAACACCCGAAGCCAGTATGGTGCCCTCGATTGTGCGCACCAGCTCAATGAGGCGCCCAAGTGCATGTCGATCCTCGGGTGGGAAATAGGCTTGAATTCCCATCGATCCGACAGCTTCGAGGTCCAGCTGCCGAAATAACAGTGGGAAGCGCATTCCGATGAATGGATCTACCTCGGCGTAGCGGAAACCGGCCTCCAGCCAATGAATTACCTGCGAGAACAGGGGGACTTCGGGAAGAGAGCGACAGTTGCCGGCATCGAAGTCGACGGCCACGAGCACGCCTCCCGGCCTCAGGTTGCACACCTGATGTGCCAGCACATCGCCAGCATCAGGAAGATGCGTCAGCAATAGTCGGCAGACCACGGCGTCGAATGGCTCCTCGGTGGTGAAGGTTCGTGCGTCGCCCCGGCGGAAGACCACATTGGTGGGGCCCATCTTGGCGCGCCGCCCTTCGGCGACGGCGATCTGCGCGGGGTCTTGCTCAAGGCCGACGACGAATCCGTCGGGTCCAACCATCTCGGCCAGTTGAAACGACACATCGCCGGGACCCGAGCCGAGATCGAGCGCTCGCATGCCCCGTCGGATTCCTCCACGCTGCAGTACGAGAGCGGTCGATTCGGCTAGGTTTGCAGCTTGAGCCTTTAGCCGGTTGATCTCGTTATCATCTTTTCCCAGAACGTATTTGAACTGATTCACATTGCTTCCTAGAACGTATTTGATTGACCCACACTGCTCGGCGCCCGCAGAGCGTCAGTCGCGAGGCAGAGTCTCTCCTTGTGGTGGCGTTCTCTTCGATGGTGCGCGTCGCATCACCGCCCTTGTCGGTCATCTGAACCGAAGCGGCTGAGGCGCGCGTTTGAAACAGAAACTCGGCTAAGCGATTTAAAGGGGGATCACCATCGGTTCATCGCTGCCCAGGAGCACCCGGCCGTATACCTCGGCGCTGATCGAATGATTGGCAACGGCATGGCTGCTCGCCATTTCACTGTCGCGCCATATCCGTAGCAGCGGACTGGACTCGGCAAGCGCGGAACTGCCTGCGACCGCGATCAATTCACGAATTGCTTCACGCGCCTCGACGATCCCGCATGTCAGCTCATCCGCGTGCGCGCGCGCTCCAGCAACGAAGGGCGGACAAGCGCGCGGCCCGCACGGTCCATCTCCTGGGCAACGGTCAGCACCAGCGCTTCGGCCGTGTCGATGGATGACGCCGCTCACGCAACAGCGAGATGCACGGTCGGCACTTTCGACTGCCGGGTGTACGTGGTTGCGCTGACCCCACGGCGGGCTGCGTTGTCGATCACCAGTTCCAGTGCAGCCCGGGCCAACCCGAGTTGCGGTCCGGCGAGATCACTCAACGCTCCCAGCATCATCGGCACATGGAACGGGGCCTCATCCGAAAATGGGGTATCGATCTCCCCGTCCTGAACCGCGTCAAGGGAGATCGTCCGGTGGGCCGGCACGGTGACTCCACCGGTCACCACCGTGTTCGACGCGGTACCCCGCATGCCCATTACGTGCCAAGTGTCTTCGATCTCGACTTGGCCGCGCGGGACCAGCGCCACGACCGCCGACGGTTGCCCGTCGGGACCGTCGAGACGGGCACCTAGGAGCACCCAGTCGGCGTGCTCGACGCCTGAGCAGTACGGCCAGCGGCCGCTGATGCGGTACCCGTCGTCGACGATCTCCGCGGTGCCCGATGGTGGAACGGCGACCGCGACTGTGGTGTCAGCGCCGTGCACCCAAACATCGCGCTGGCCTGCTCATTCATCATCCCAACGAACCCGGGGCCCCCGTGAGCAGGGCGACGATCCAGCTTGTGGATCCGCAGCCGCGAGCCAGTTCGCTGACTACTCGGATTTTGGTCGCGAATCCGGCTTCGTGCCCACCCCAGCGGCGCGGCGCGGTCAGGCGAAACAGACCGGCGTTCCTAACCGCGGCGACGTTCTCCTCCGGGATTCGGCGCTCCCGGTCGGTTCGGGCGGCGTTTTCGCGCAGCAGTGAAACCAGGTTCCTGGCGCGGGCTACGAGGTCCGCATCGACGTCGATAGTCGGATCGGTCGTTTCTTTGAGCGTGGTCATTGGCACTCCTTCGTCAATTTCGGCCGCTGAAATCCAGATTGATCAACGCCGATTGCCGGATGTGATGCCCTGAGTGCCAACGCCCGGTCACTTCGTGCCAATTACCTGCCTGCGCCGATGCAGTGGTGGGGAATCGCCCCGGCCTTACGCGTTGTTAAACAGCTTATGCAGGTCAAGCCGCCAACCTTCGCCAGCTACCGCGAAGTGATCAGCCGCACACTCGTTCCCCTCGCCGCCACTCAGCTAGGTGATGGCACGTTCTGGGCGGAGCTCGATGGGGTGGGTTGCGGTGAACTGCGGATTACGACTGTCAGGTCGACTGCACAGCGCGTCCGCCGGACCTCGGCGCTGATCGACGACGCCACCGCCGGGTACGCGATGGCGACGATCCACGTCGCCGGTGAGTGCCGCGTTGAGCAAGACGGGCGATCGGCACGGCTCACGCCCGGCGCGATCGTTTTCTGTGACAGCACGCGTCCGTTCGACTTCTCCTTCGCTGGCCCGTTCGAGCAGGTGGTCGTTCAGGTGCCGCTCGACGCGGTACCGGAACGAGCACTGAGGCGAGCCAGTGGCCTGCCGTTGGGAGGAGAGGATGGGCGTGCGGCGGCGGTGGGTGCGTTCTCCCGTGCGCTCCCTGGAGCGGACAATTCTGCCTTGGCGACGCACGCGCGCGGCCTAATCAGTTCGACCGTCTCCATCGCGGCGGGCGCCGAGACCGCGCCCGCCGAACTCGATCGCGAGCGCGTTTTGCACCATCTACGCGGAGCCTTTCGCGACTCCTCCCTGGACGCGGACGCGGTGGCGCGCGGCTGCCACCTGTCCCGGCGCACGCTGTTTCGTCTGTTTCGTGACACTCCTCAGTCGCTGGCCGACGAACTGCGGGAGATCCGGGTGGCCGAAGCGCAACGTCTGCTGCGCGCCCATCCCGGTCGTCCCGTCGCCGACATCGCCGCGGCATCGGGATTTCGCGGAGAGACGCAGCTGCGCCGAGCGTTCCGCGCCGTGGCCGGTACCACGCCCGGGCGTTACCGACACGAGATGAACTGAGTCAAAGTCTTTGTGCGGAGCCTTATTTCGGATACAGAAAGGGCGCCCGCGTGGGATCTTCCGTGCAGCGCTTCCGCAAGGATCTCGCGCTCGAAAGCTAGACGGCGAGTGCGGCCGCGGCCATACTCGAACGCATGCCCTTCACGGTGGTGTTCAGCAACGGCGAACCGCGCGACTACGGCGCATTCGACAAATACGAAGTCACCGACGCGGGCGTGCTGGTGGTCGACATGCATCGCGAGGACGTCAAGCGGCACTAGATCGCTCCGGGCAGTTGGCTGGAACTCGTCGACATGGCCGACGGACAGCAGCCCGGGGCGTCGCGCGGCATCCTGGGTGTCAGACCCACGCGTTGAGCGTGCCCGGGGAGGTGCTACCTGGCGCCCGCGGACACGAAATCCGGGCTAACGAAGGATTACCAGCGGCGGAAGATTCGGCGATGTCGCTGTCCGGTTTTGTTGTGCGAGCTACGTTTTCGCGCAACAACCCGACGGCGGAGGACGGTAGATGAGTCACGTGTCGCGCGGCCGCCCGGCCGGGCTCGGGCTGGCGGTCGGCTCCATCGTCGCCGCGGCGATCATGGTGGCGGCAGATCCCGTCGCCACGGCCGACCCGACGAAGAACCCGACCCCCGCCCCGGCGCCGGCGTCGACGGGAAAGCAGCCGCCGCCCGCGGCCGGGGCCACGCCGGCACCGGTGCCCGCCGAACCGGCTCCGACGCAAAAGAGCGGCGACATCAGCCAGCAGGCGACCCAGCAGCAGGCGACGACGCAGCCATCACAACCGGCGGGACAACCGCAACAGCAGCAGGTGACCCAGCAGCAGGCGCCGCCGGCGACCCAGACTCCGAAAGGCGCGCCGCCGGCCGAGGCGGTCGAGGCCTCACCCCAACCCGCGGCACCGGCGCGCCAGGCCCCCGATGGTTCCGGTCCGTTTCAGGGCCAAGGTCCCGGTCAGGGCAACGGTCCGTTTCAGGGCAATGGCCCGATTCAAGGCAATGCCCCCGGCGACGGTCCCGGCCCCGGCGTTGGCCCGGGCGGCGCTGGACGCGGCCCCGGTGGTGGCGGTATCGGCCCGGGCCGTCGAGGAGGACCCGGCCGCTGAAAACGAAACCACCCGCGCGGGGATCCGCACGGGTGGTGTTCGTCTCGCGCGTGGTTACACGTCGTAGTACAGCGCGAACTCGTAGGGGTGCGGCCGGACCTGGACCGGCAGGATCTCGTTCTCGCGCTTGAAGCTGATCCACGTCTCGATCAGGTCGGGCGTGAAAACGCCTCCCTCAGTGAGGTATTCGTGGTCGGCTTCCAGCCGGTCGATCACCGCGGACAGCTGGGTGGGTGCCTGCGGAATGTTGGCGGCCTCTTCCGGCGGCAGCTCGTAGAGGTCCTTGTCGACCGGCGCCTGCGGCTCGATCTTGTTCTTGATGCCGTCCAGGCCGGCCATCAGCATGGCCGAGAACGCCAGGTACGGGTTGCCCGACGAGTCGGGGCAACGGAACTCCAGCCGCTTGGCGTTCGGGTTGCTGCCGGTGATCGGGATACGCACACACGCCGACCGGTTGCGCTGGCTGTAGACCAGGTTGATCGGCGCCTCGAAGCCGGGCACCAGCCGCTTGTAGGAGTTCACCGTCGGGTTGGTGAACGCCAGCAGCGACGGCGCGTGGTGCAGCAGGCCGCCAATGTAGTGCCGCGCGGTGTCCGACAGGCCGGCGTAGCCGGTCTCGTCGTACATCAACGGGCTGCCGTCCTTCCACAGCGACTGGTGGGTGTGCATGCCGGAGCCGTTGTCCCCGAACAGCGGCTTGGGCATGAACGTGACCGTCTTGCCGGCCTGCCAGGCGGTGTTCTTGACGATGTACTTGTACAGCTGCATGTCGTCGGCCGCGTGCAGCAGCGTGTTGAACTTGTAGTTGATCTCGGCCTGACCACCGGTGCCCACCTCGTGGTGGCCCTTCTCCAGGCTGAAGCCCGCTTTGATCAGGTTGCTCAGCATCTTGTCGCGCAGGTCGACGTAGTGGTCGACCGGGGCGACCGGGAAGTACCCACCCTTCGGGCGGACCTTGTAGCCGCGGTTGGGGGTGCCGTCGTTCTCGGTCGGCTCGCCGGTGTTCCACCAACCCGAGATCGCGTCGACTTCGTAGAACGAGCCGTTGGTGCGCGAGTCGAAGCTGACCGAGTCGAAGATGTAGAATTCGGCCTCGGCGCCGAAGTACGCGGTGTCGGCGACGCCGGTGCTGATCAGATAGTTCTCGGCCTTGCGGGCGATGTTTCGCGGGTCGCGCGAGTACGGCTCCAGGGTGAACGGGTCGTGCACGAAGAAGTTCAGGTTCAGCGTCTTGGCCTCGCGGAACAGGTCGATCTGCGCGGTGGCCGGGTCGGGCAGGAGCAACATGTCCGATTCGTGGATCGACTGGAATCCGCGAATTGACGAGCCGTCGAAGGCCAAACCGTCTTCGAAAACGCTCTCGTCGAAAAACGAAACCGGAATCGTGAAGTGCTGCATGATGCCGGGCAGGTCACAAAACCGGACGTCGACAAACTCGACGTTCTCGTCCTTGGCGAGCTTGAAGACGTCGTCGGGCGTCTTTTCCGTCACTGATTGCTCCTTTGCTTGATAATCCGCGGCCTGAAGCTATGAAGATGATGTTGCCCGCCCGTCAACCCAATGTTGCGCGGAGGTTACGTGACCACGCGTCCCACAAATCTCAAGGGGTGCAAACGGCGGGTTCTATTGTGAGGCCCATGGACCGCAAAAGCGTATCTGGTCGGCCGCGCCGATGCAGCAGCCTGTCCCGGGCCTGCACCGGGGCAAGTTGATGGCGGAGTCGCGCCCGGCCTACCCGGGCGAGACGCTCGGCCTGCCGAAAAGCGGGTCGGGGTCCCTGGCGTCGATGGGGCGGCGCCTGGCGGCGTTGATGGTCGACTGGCTGATTGCCTACGGTCTGGCGGCGCTGGCCATGGCGTTCGGCATGTTCTCCGAGCGGATGCTCTCGACGGCGGTGCTGCTGATCTGGTTTCTGCTCGGCGTGGTCGCAGTGCGGCTGTACGGATTCACCCCCGGACAGCTGGCGCTAGGTCTGCAGGTGGTCGCGCTGGACGGACGGCTGGGGCTGGGCCGCGTGGTGGTCCACGGGCTGCTGGTTGCCCTGGTGGTTCCGGCGCTGTTCACCGACTGGGACGGACGCGGCATTCAAGACCGGGTGACCAACACGGCCGTCGTCCGGCGTTGATCACTTGCGGCGCACGGTGCGCTGCACGCCACGCATCTTGCCGGCGCCCGGCAGCGGCCCCTTCGGCATCACGGCCGCACCGGCGCGCGATCCCAGCGCGGCCAACCGGGACTCCAGGGCGTCCATCTGCTTGACGCTGACGTTGGCCGGCAGCTTCGTCAGGTAGCGCTCCAGCTTGGACAGCGGAACCTCGCCCTCGCCGTTGCCGACGACGATGTCGTAGATCGGTATCTCGCCGACCAATCGTGCGGTGCGCTTCTTCTCTTGGGCGAGAAGCGGTTTGACGCGGCCCGTCGCCCCCTCGCCGACGAAGATGACACCCGGCCGGCCGATAACCCGGTGCACCGCGTCGAAGTGGCCGGTTGCCGCCACACCCGGGGTGACCCGCCACTTGCCGCGCAGGTTGTCCAGCACCCAGGCCGCCGCACCGGTCTGCCCCTCGGCCTGGCGGTAGATCGATTTCTGTGCCCGGCGACCGAAAATGATTAACGCCACCAGCGCGCCCAGCATCACGCCGAGCGGGATCAGCGTGATCATGGCGAACCCGCCGACCAGCACGCCCACCGTCACCGAGACGGCCACGATCGCGACGAAGGCGCCGATCATGTAGGGAAGCAGGCGCTTGTCCTGCTTGCGCTGAACGTTGAACGCCTGCCACAGCTGGCTGCGGCGCTCCTTGGCCGCGGCCTTGCGCTCGGCGGCCGCCGCCGCCCGGGCAGCCTTGTTCTCGGCGGTGGTACGGGGTTTAGCCATAATCACCAAGGATACGAGGCGGCGGCCGCGAGTTACCCCAGGGCGTCCGAGGCGCGGCTGCGTATGGCCTGCTGGTAGAGGCGGCCGGCGCGGTAGGACGAGCGCACCAGCGGCCCGGCCAGCACGCCGGCGAAGCCCAGCCCCTCGGCGTAGTGCGCGAACTCGTCGAACTCCTCGGGTGTGACCCAGCGCTGTACCGGGTGATGCCGGGGTGATGGGCGCAGGTACTGGGTGATGGTGACGATGTCGCAGCCGGCGTCGTGCAGGTCGGCCAGCGCGACGCGCACCTCGTCGGGGGTCTCGCCCAGGCCCAGGATCAGGTTGCTCTTGGTGACCAGCCCGGCCTGCCGCGCGGCGGCGAGCACGTCCAGGCTGCGCTGGTAGGTGAAGGCGGGACGGATCCGCTTGAAGATGCGGGGGACCGTTTCGACGTTGTGCGCCAACACTTCTGGGCGCGACGCGAAGACTTCGGCCAGGCGCTCGGGCGCGCCGTTGAAGTCGGGGACCAGCAACTCGACGCCGGTCGATGCGTTGAGTTCCTTGATGGCGCGCACGGTTTGGGCGTACAGCCACCCCCCGCCGTCGGGCAGGTCATCGCGGGCCACACCGGTGACGGTGGCATAGCGCAGCCCCATCGCCTGCACGCTTTGGGCGACACGGCGGGGCTCGTCGCGGTCCAGCTCGGCGGGCTTGCCGGTGTCGATCTGGCAGAAGTCACACCGGCGGGTGCACTGATCGCCGCCGATCAAAAAGGTGGCTTCGCGGTCCTCCCAACATTCGAAGATGTTGGGGCAGCCGGATTCTTCGCACACGGTGTGCAAACCCTCGCGCTTGACCAGGCTTTTGAGTTCGGTGTACTCCGGTCCCATCCGGGCCCGGGTCTTGATCCACGGTGGCTTGCGCTCGATCGGGGTCTGCGCATTGCGCACTTCCAGCCGCAGCAGCTTGCGGCCTTCCGGAACTGCGAACTCTTGCAAAGTCACTTGGCCGATGCTACGCCGGCGACGTCGTGCGCCCCCACCGGCAAGACCCCGTCGAGCGCGTCGCACACGGCCGCTGCGACCGCTTCGCGGACGTCGTCGACGGTGACGGTGCGCCCGAGTTCGGCCGACAATGACGTCACCCCAGCGTCGGCGATGCCACAGGGCACGATGGCCCCGAACGCGCCCAGGTCGCAGTCGCAGTTGAGCGCGAACCCGTGCAGGGCGGTCGCCCGCGAGATCCGCACACCGATCGCCGCGATCTTGCGCGCCGACCGGCCGGGCAGCCACACCCCGGAGCGGCCGTCCACCCGACCCGCGTCCAGGCCCAGATCGCGACACACCTTGATCAGCGATTCCTCAAGGCGCCGAACATAATTCACCACGTCGAGGGGTTCGGCCAGGCCGATGACCGGGTAGCCGACCAACTGCCCCGGCCCGTGCCAGGTGATCTTGCCGCCGCGGTCGGTGTCGACGACGGGCGTGCCGTCCACCGGTCGCTCATGCGGCTCGGTGCGCCGGCCGGCGGTGTAGACCGCGGGGTGCTCGAGCAGCAGCAGGGTGTCGGGGCCGCCGGCGACCCGGGTGTCGGCCAGGTCACGCTGCAGCTGCCAGGCGGTGCGGTATTCGACCGTCCCCAGTTGGCGGACGTCGATCGCGGTGGCCTGCGACCGGATGGAGATCATGGTCGCGAGGTTACTCGGGTGCTGTCTGGCGGCCCAATTGACCGGATGGGGAAGCTGCTGGCATGCGCCGTCGGGCGAGAACTCGCCACCAGCGCACACCGTAAAATCCCTTGTGTCACTTTGGTTTCAGTGGTTTCTCGGCGGGGTTTTTGTCGGTGGGTCGGTCTAGCGTCGCGAGTATGAGTTCGGGGTGCTTGCGGATGGCGAAACCGCGACGAAAACCTTCGACGCGTTGGACGCCGACATCGACGCCATGCTCGGGCTGGATACGCAGATGCTGTGCAATCGCGAGCGTTTGGCGCTGCTGGCACGCTACGAGCGCGCGCGACGGCGCCTATCCGCCGGCGAACATTGCCTGATCAACCAACTGCAACAGGAAGCGACCCCGCAAGAGCTGGGCGGCAAACTCTCCCATGCGATTGCCGACTGGGCTCAGATCAGTCGCGCCGAGGCCGGGCGCCGGGTCCGCGAGGCTGCCGATCTGGGTGAGCGGCGTGCGCTGACCGGCGAGCCGGTGGCACCGGTGTTGGCCGCGACCGCCGCGGCGCAGCGCGACGGGCAGTTGGGCCGCGAGCATGTCGCGGTGATCCGCCACTTCTACCACCAATTGCCCGGCTGGATCGACCAACCCACCCGCGACCGGGCCGAAGCCGATTTGGCGCGGCTGGCCACCCGGTACCGCCCGGACCAACTCGGCGGATTCGCCGACCGCCTGGCCGACTGCCTGAACCCCGACGGCAACTACACCGACGACGACCGCGCCCGCCGCCGCGGGGTGACCCTGGGCAAGCAGCAGGCCGACGGCATGTCCGCCATCAACGGCTGGGTGACGCCCGAGCTGCGGGCGTCCTTGGAGGCCGTGCTGGCCAAACTGGCCGCCCCCGGCATGTGCAACCCGAACGACGAGACCCCGTGCGTGGACGGTACGCCCAGCCAACGCGCCATCGACCACGATCCCCGCAGCGCCGCCCAACGCAACCACGACGCGCTCAACGCCGCCATGCGTGGCTTGTTGGCCTCCGGCAAGTTGGGCCAGCACAATGGGCTGCCGGCGACGATCATCGCGTCCACCACGTTGGCGGAGTTGGAAGCCGCCGCCGGCAGCGGTATTACCGGCGGCGGCAGTCGGCTACCGATCAGCGACGTATCCGTCTGGCGCGTCATGCCCATCACTACCTGGCAGTGTTCGACAACGCCAAACCGGTGGCGCTGTATCACACCAAACGGCTCGCGTCGCCCGGTCAGTGGATTGTGTTGTACGCGTTGGGCCGTGGCTGCAGCGCACCCGGCTGCGACGTCGGCGGCTACTACTGCGAGGTGCACCACATCACCGACTACGCCATCTGCCACGTAACCGACATCAACGACCTGACCTTCGGCTGCGGCCCGCATCACCGGCTGCTGCAACCCCGCGGCTGGAGCACCCGAAAACGCAAAGATGGTGCCACCGAATGGATCCCCCCGCCCCATCTCGACCGCGGCCAACCCCGCACCAACACGTTCCACCATCCGGAGAGGCTGCTACACGACGAAGACGACGACGCGTGAGGTGCTAGTCGTGCTCGCGCCGGGCGGTGGCGTAGGCGAGCGCTTCGCCAATTGTGTTGTGGTGGAACTGAAATCCCGCACGCTCTAGCGCGGACGGGATGGCGCGCTGACCGGTCAGCAGCCCCTCGTCGGCAAATTCGCCGAGCGCGGCCCGCACCGCAAAGGCTGGCAGCATCATCGGGGTAGGGCGGTTGACCGCGCTGCCGAAGGCGGTGGTGAACTCGGCGTTGGTGACGGGCGCGGGCCCGGTCAGGTTCACCGGGCCGGACAGCGACGGGTGCGCGATCGCGAACAGCAGGGCCCGCACCTCGTCTTCGAGGCTGATCCACGACATGTACTGACGGCCGCTGCCCAGCCGGGCGCCCAGCCCCAGCGAGAACAGTGGGCGCATCCGGCGCAACGCACCACCGGCCGCGGCCAGCACCAGGCCGGTGCGGGCCAGCACCACCCGGGCGCCGCCGTATTGAGCCGGCAGCGTCGCGGCCTCCCAGTCCTGGCACAGCCGGGCCAGGAAACCTGTTCCCGCGCGGTCATTTTCGTCGACGACGCGGTCCTTGGTGTTGCCGTAGTAGCCGACGGCGCTGGCGTTGATCAGGGTTTCGACGCCGGCGTCGGCGACCGCGGTGGCCAGCACCTCGGTCGGCGTGATGCGGCTGTCGCGCAGGCTCTGCTTGAACGCGCCCGACCACCGGCGCCGACCGACGTTGACCCCGCACAGGTTGACGACCGCGTCGACCTCGGCGAGCGTGTCGGGATCGAAGTCACCGCTCTCCGGATTCCAGTGCAGCTCATCGGGATTCGCCGGTGTGCGGCGCACGATCCGCAGTACCCGATGGTCGGCTGCGCGCAGGGCCGCGGCCAAGGCGGAGCCGATCAGGCCCGAAGAACCCGCAATCGCCACGACGGGCTTGGCCAATGCGCTACAGCCTCCCTACAGCCCCAGGTCGGCCTCGAACGCTCCCTCTTCAAGCCGGTGCTTGATCGTGGTGAGGAATCGTCCGGCGTCGGCCCCGTCGATCAGCCGGTGGTCGTAGGTCAGCGGCAGGTAGCAGATCGAGCGCACCCCGATCGATTCGTTATCGCTGTCGTCGACCACCACCCGCGGGCGCTTGACGATCGCCCCGGTGCCCAGCATGGCCGCCTGCGGCGGGACCAGGATCGGCGTGTCGAACAACGCGCCCTGGCTGCCGATGTTGGTGATGGTGAAGGTGCCGCCGGACAACTCGTCCGGTTTCAGGTTGCCGGTCCGGGCGCGCTCGGCGATGTCGGCGATCGCGCGGGCCAGTCCGGCTAGCGACAGGTCGCCGGCGTTGTGCACCACGGGGGAGAGCAGGCCCTGCTCGGTGTCGACGGCGAAACCGAGGTGCTCGGCGTCGTAGTAGGTGATCTCCTTGGAGTTCTCGTTGTAGCTGGCGTTGATGTTGGGGTGAATCTTCAGCGCGTCGATCACCGCCTGGGCGATGAACGGCAGATAGGTCAGATTCACGCCCTCACGCTCGGCGAACGACGTCTTGGCCCTGGCACGCAGCCCCACGATCTTGGTCATGTCGACCTCGTGGGTCTGGGTGAGCTGCGCGGTGGCCTGCAACGATTCGCGGGTCTTCTTGGCGGTGATCTGGCGGATCCGGTTGGCCTTCTGCGTGGTGCCGCGCAGATGGGCCAGCGCGGGTGCCGGCATCGGCGCTTTGGCCGCCGGGGCTTCCGCGGCGGGGGCCTGCTGTGCTTTCTTCTTCTCCTCGGCGGCGGCCAGTACGTCCTGCTTGCGGATGCGGCCACCGACACCGGTGCCCTTGACCGTTGCCAGGTCGATGTTGTTTTCGCTGGCCAGCTTCCGCACCAGCGGGGTCACGTACGGGCTGCCGTCACCCTGGGCCTCGGCGACCGGCTGGGCGGCCTTCGGAGCCGGCGCCGGGGCGGGCGGGGCCTCCGGTGCGGGCGGGGCCTCCGGTGCGGGCTTGGGGGCCGGTGGGGCCTCGGCCTTGGGCTCCGGCTTGGGGGCCGGCGGTGGCGGGGCGGCCGCGGCGGCGCCGGTGCCGATCCGGGCCAACTCGCCGCCGACCGGAACCGTGGCGTCCTCGTCGGCGGTGATGCTGACCAACACTCCGGCCACCGGTGACGGGATCTCGGTGTCCACCTTGTCGGTGGACACCTCCACCAGCGCTTCGTCCACCTGGACCGAATCGCCGACCTTCTTCAGCCAGCGCGTCACGGTGCCCTCGGTGACCGACTCGCCCAGCTCGGGCATCAGCACCGGGGTTGCGCTGCCGTCGTTGGAACTCGGGGCGGCGGGTTCGGGTTGACGCTCGGGCTCCGATTGCGGCGCGGGCTCGGGTTCCGGCTCGGCTTGCGGCGCGGGTGCGGCCGCCGGTTGGCTGGGCGCTTCGGCGGGTGCTGCCGAGGCGCCGTTCCTCGAGTCTTCTGAGGCGTCGCCGATCACGGCCAGCTCGCCGCCGACCTCGACGGTGTCGTCCTCCTGGGCGACGATCTTGGTGAGCACGCCCGCGGCGGGCGACGGGATTTCGGTGTCGACCTTGTCGGTGGACACCTCGACGAGCGGTTCGTCGAGCTCGACCGTGTCGCCTTCCTGCTTGAGCCAGCGGGTGACCGTCCCCTCGGTGACGCTCTCACCGAGTGCCGGCATCTGGACGGAGAAGGCCATCTCTATTGACTCCTCGATTGCTCGTGGGTCGGTGCAGGTCAACATCTGACTTACCACACCGCGGTGTACTGCAAGTTGACGTCGAAACTATCCTGTCATTGCCCCGGCGTCGGCACACAACCAGGGCTGACCCGTTCGCTACGGTGGACCGAATCGCCAGGGGGCGGCCATCGTCAGATCGCGGGGAGGCGGAATTTCGATGCCGGCAAGACAGCAGTTCGTCGACAGCGCGGACGGCGTCCGCATCGCGGTCTACGAAGAAGGCAATCCCGACGGACCCACGGTCGTCCTGGTGCACGGCTGGCCCGATTCGCACGTGCTGTGGGACGGCGTCGTGCCGCTGCTGGCCAAGCGGTTCCGGATCGTCCGCTACGACAACCGCGGTGTCGGGCTGACGGGGACGCCCAAGAAGGTCTCGTCGTACACGATGGCCCACTTCGCCGACGACTTCGCGGCGGTGACGAGTGAACTGAGCCCCGGCCGGCCGGTGCACGTGCTGGCCCACGACTGGGGTTCGGTGGGTGTCTGGGAGTACCTGAAACGGCCCGGTGCCGGTGACCGGGTCGCCTCGTTCACGTCGGTGTCCGGCCCGAGCCACGAGCAACTGGTCGAATACATCTTCAGCGGTCTGCGCCAACCGTGGCGGCCGCGCCGGTTTGCCCGCTCGATCAGTCAGGCGTTGCGGCTGACCTACATGTTGCTGTTCTCGATCCCGCTGCTGGCGCCGCTGTCGATCCGGGCGGCCTTCTCGGTACGCGCGCTGCGGCGCATGGTCGTCGACAACATTCCCGATGAGCAGATCCATCACTCCGCCACCTTCGCCGCGGACGCGGCCAGCTCGGTTAAAACCTATCCCGCCAACTACTTTCGTTCGTTCTCGGTACGCGGCCAGCCCATCCATGTAGTCGACTTGCCGGTGCAGCTGATCGTCAACACCCGCGACAAATACGTCCGGCCATACGGCTACGACGAGACCGCGCGGTGGGTGCCGCGGCTGTGGCGGCGCGACATCAGGGCCGGGCATTTCTCGCCGATGTCGCACCCGCAGGTGATGGCGGCCGCGGTCGCTGAGTTCGTCGACCTGACCGAGGGCAAGGCGTGGAGTCGCGCGCTGCTGCGCGCGCAGGTGGGCCGGCCCCGCGGCAGCTTCGGCGACACGCTGGTATCGGTGACCGGCGCCGGCAGTGGGATCGGGCGCGCGACGGCCTACGCCTTCGCGCGAGAGGGCGCCGAGCTGGTCGTCAGCGACATCGACGAAGCCGCCGCGAAGGAGACCGCGGCCGCGATCGCCGCAGGCGGCGGCGTCGCGCACGCCTACGTGCTCGACGTGTCGGACGCCGACGCGGTCGAGGCGTTCGCCGAGCGGGTCTGCTCCGAACACGGCGTGCCCGACGTCGTGGTCAACAACGCCGGTATCGGGCAGGCCGGCCGGTTCTTGGACACCCCCGCCGAACAGTTCGACCGGGTGCTCGACGTCAACCTCGGCGGTGTGGTGAACGGCAGTCGGGCGTTCGGCCGGCGGCTGGTGCAGCGCGGCACCGGCGGGCACATCGTCAACGTGTCGTCGATGGCCGCCTACGCGCCGCTACAGTCGCTGAACGCCTACTGCACCTCCAAGGCGGCGACCTACATGTTCTCCGACTGCCTGCGCGCCGAGCTCGACGCCGCCGACGTCGGGCTGACCACCATCTGCCCCGGTCTCATCGACACCAACATCGTCAACACCACCCGATTCGACGCCCCCGCGGGCAAGCACGTCGACGGCCGGCGGGGTCAGCTGCGCAAGATGTTCGCGCTGCGCCGGTACGGGCCCGACAAGGTTGCCGACGCGATCTTGTCGTCCGTGCGGAAGAACCAGGCGATCCGCCCGGTGACGCCGGAAGCCTATGCGCTGTACGGAGTTTCGCGGCTGATGCCGCAGGCGCTGCGCAGTACGGCGCGGTTGCGGGTGATCTGAGCCGATCAGGCCGCGGGTGCGCGCTGGCGGCCTACCAACAACGCGCCGGCGACCCCGAGCAGCCCGATGACCGCCAATGGGATGGTCCAGGCGCGACGGCTGTCCAGCTCCGATTCGCAGCGCGCCACATAGTCGGTGTGCGGCACGACTTGGTTGAGCACCGGGATGCCGGCCACGCCCTTGTCGTTGGCGTTGCGCGCCGCGGTGAGATCCGCGACGACCGCGTTGCCGCATCCGAGAGAACCACCGTTGCCGTCGGCCACCGACACCGGTACCAACAGCCCGATCACGCCGGCCAGTAAAAGCACGGCGGCCACAGCCAGGATCAACCGACGCACCGTCATCATTTGCCTCCCGTTCGAGTACTGATCGGTGGGGAGGTTATCCATTGGAAGGGGTGGTTAAACGGCACCGTTACGGTTGCTGCGCTTGGACTGTCGCCGCCGGGGTATCCGCAGCCAAGACCGATGCGAAGGGACCTGCACATGACGTCAAAGGAACAAATGGCCACCAGCCGGGAGATACGCGCGTCCCGCTAGCGGGTGTGGGACGCGATGGCCAACGGATGGACCTACACCCAATGGGTGGTAGGCAACAGCCGCACCCGCACCGTCGATTCCCACTGGCCGCAGCCTGGCTCCGCGATCCGGCACTCGGTCGGCGTGTGGCCGTTGGTGATCAACGACAAAACCGTCGTCGAAAGCTGCACTCCGGGCGAGGAACTCGTGCTGCGGGCACACGTGGGCCCGCTCGGTGCCGCCCGGATTACGTTGCGGCTCACCGATACCGACGAGGGATGCCGGGTCGACATGATCGAGGTGCCCGCGGCGGGTCCGATGAAGATCATCCCCGATCGGCTGGTGCTGGCCGCCGTCTACCCACGCAACCGCGAGTGCCTGTTGCGGCTGGCGGCTTTGGCCGAACGCCTCGAGTCGAGCCAGGTCGACTAGCCGGTGGCAGCGGAGACGGCGGACGCGGTCGTCATCGGAGCCGGGCACCATGGCCTGGTCGCCGCGTCGATGCTGGCCGACGCCGGCTGGGACGTGCTGGTGCTGGAGGCTCAACCCGAGCCGGGCGGCGCGGTTCGCAGCGCCGAGCTGACGCCGGGCTACATCACCGATCTGTTCAGCTCCTTCTACCCGATGACGGTGGCCTCTCCGGCCATGCGGTCGCTGCGGCTCGAGGACCACGGCCTGCGCTGGTCGCGTGCCCCGGCGGTGGTCGGCCACCCACGCGACGGCGCCGACGACGACCCGCCCGTCGTCTACCCCGATCCCGCCCGGATGGCAGCCGAACTCGCGCGGCGACACCCCGCCGACGGCGAGAACTGGTGGCGCGTCGTGGAATTGTGGGACAAGGTCAAGACGCCGCTGCTGGACGCGATGCTGGCGCCGCTCCCACCGGTACGTCCGCTGCTGGGACTGCTGCGCAAGCTCGGTACGCCGGAGGCCGTCCGGGTGGCGCGGCTGCTGGTGGCGCCGGCCAACGCCCTAGCGAGCGAGCTGTTCGACGGCGATGCGGCGCGAACGTTGTTGTTGGGCAACGCAATGCACGCCGATGTTCCACCCGACGCGCCGATCAGCGGCGCGATGGGTTTTCTGATGACGATGCTGGCCCAGGATCACGGCTGGCCGGTTCCGGTGGGCGGTTCCGGTCAATTGACGGCGGCGCTGGTCGCCCGGGCACGCGCGGCCGGAGCGCGATCGAGTGCAATCAGAACGTTTCTCGCGTCCACGTGTGGGCCGGGCGGGCCGTCGGCGTGAGCACCGCGGCCGGGCGGACCGTGCACGCGCGTCGCGCGGTGGTGGCCGACGTGACCGCACCGCGACTGTTCTGCGACATGCTGCCCGCCGACGCGGTTCCGGCCGCGCTGCGTCGCGATCTTGCGCACTACAGCTGGGACCCGCCGGTGGTGAAGGTCAACTATGCGCTGGCAGCCCCGATCCCGTGGCGGGCCAACATTCTGGGTTCGGTCGGCACTGTCCACCTGGGTGCCGACGGGGACGGCCTGATCCGCTGGATGGCCGACCTGAATACCCGCGTGGTGCCTGAACATCCATTCATACTGTTGGGCCAGACCACCACGGCGGATCCCAGCAGATCACCGGCGGGCACCGAAAGTGCTTGGGCCTATACGCATTTGCCGCGGAATGTGGCTGACGACGCTTCGGCGGAGCGGTTGGCGGCAACCGTGGACCGGGTCATCGAAGAGCATGCGCCGGGCTTCGGCTCGGCAGTGATCGACCGGTTCGTGCAACGTCCGTCCGACTTGGAAGCCAGCGATGCCAACTTGCACCTCGGGGCGCTCAACGGCGGAACAGCGCAGTTGCACCAGATGCTGATCTTTCGGCCCGCCGCCGGAATGGGCCGGGCCGAAACACCGATCGAGGGGCTTTATCTGGGCAGCGCGTCGGCGACACCGGGCGGGTCGGTGCACGGCGCCTGCGGACGCAACGCGGCCCGCGCCGCGCTTGCGGGCCACGGGGTGACCGGTTGGCCGCGCCGGCAGCTGCGCCGCGGCGTGTTCTCGCTGATGACGGGTAAGCGCTAACCGTTCTCGCAGATGTCTTCCAGCACCGCGAACATCGTCCGGGTCGGCACACCGGTGGAGCCCTTCGGCGAGTACCCCCACGGGCTGCCGGTGTTGAACGCCGGCCCGGCCACGTCGATGTGTGCCCAGCTCACGCCGTCGGCGACGAACTCGCGCAGAAACACCCCCGCCACCAACATGCCGGCGAAGCGTTGCCCGCTGATGTTGGACAGGTCGGCGACCGTGGATTTCAGGTCCTCCTTGAGCTCGTCGGGCAACGGCATCGGCCAGCCGTTTTCGCCCACCTGCTGGGAGATCGCCGCGACCCGGTCGCGGAACTCGTCGCTGCCCATCACCCCGGGGATGCGCGCGCCCAGCGCGACCGTCTGCGCACCCGTCAGGGTGGATGTCTCGATCAGATAGTCCGGCTTGTCCTCGCATGCCCGCACGATGGCGTCGGCGAGGATGAGCCGGCCCTCGGCGTCGGTGTTTTGCACCTCGACCGTGATGCCGCCGTACTGGGTGAGCACGTCGCCCGGGCGTTGTGCGGTCGCTGACGGCATGTTCTCGGCCATCGGCACGGTCGCGATCACGTCGATCGGTAGCTCGAGCCGTGCCGCCAGCGTGACGGTCGCGATCACCGCGGCGGCTCCACCCATGTCCGAGGTCATGTGATGCATTGCGGCGGCGGGCTTGATCGAGATGCCGCCGGTGTCGAACGTGACGCCCTTGCCGACCAAGGCCACCCGTTTTGCCTGCTTCGGCTTCTTGGCCAGCTTCGAACCGCGGTGGATCAGCCGCACCAGCCGCGGCGGACGCGACGAGCCCTGGCCGACACCGACGATGCCGCCGTAGCCTTCCTTTTGCAGCGCCTTGTCGTCGAGGACCTCTACTTCGAGGCCCACCGACTCGCCCAAAGCCTTTGCGCGCTTGGCGAATTCGGCGGGGAACAGATGATTCGGCGGGGTGTTGACGAAGTCGCGCGCGGTGGCTACCGCGGTCGCGACGGCCGCACCGTGCGCGACTTGCTTCTTGGGGTCTTTGGCGGTAGCGAGCATCGTGATCTTGCGCAGCCCTTGGTCTTTGGGCGCGGTCTTGTCGCTGCGGAATTCGGTGAACCGGTAGCTGCCCAGGATCAGTCCCTCGACGGCGGCAGCGGCAATGCCCTCGCCGGGGAGCTCGGCCAGCGTGGTGATCACCGATTCGGCCTTGCCCAGCGAGCGTGCGGCCACCCCGGCGGCGCGCCGGACGGTCTCGGCCGGCCATTCGGACTGCGGCTTGCCCAGGCCGACGGTGAGCACGCTGGCCACCGGAAGCGACGACACCACCAGCCGGTGGACCTGCTCGCTGCCCCCGGTGGCGTCCAGCGCCTGCAGGCCGGCGAGGATCTCGGCGACGGCTTCCTCGGACAGGAAGGGTTCGACGGCCACGACGGTGGCGCCCGGCCGGTCCTCGTCGCCGGTCGAGACGACCGGCACGATCAAAACCGACGAACCCGCGCCGCGTTTCGACAGCGACGAGGCGACAGTGACAGCAGGAGCCTGGTATCCCGGTTCAATACTCACGCGCAATAACCCTAGTCACCGGGGTGGGGCGTGGGTCGGCTACGTCCCGGTGTGCAGGTCGAACGCGGTGACCGGGGCGTCAAAACCCTTGAGCGTCAACGGGGGTTGCGCGACGGCGGGGCAATCGGGCAACGCCTCATGCAGCTCGGCTGAGGCCAGGATCTGTTCTGGCGCCGCGGCGGCGACGAGCCGGGCGGCCAGGTTGACCGGGTTGCCGAAGTAGTCGCCGTTGATAGCCACGACCGTGCCGAAGGCGAGGCCGGCGCGGACCTGCAGACCCTCCTCGCGCGCCTTGGGGTGTTCGACGAGATGAACCGCCGCGGCCAGCAGGCGCTCGGGCGCCGAACTGACCCACATCACCTCGTCGCGGATGAACTTCACCACCCGGCCGCCGTCGGCGTGCACGACGTCGGACACGGTGCCGGCGAACTCGTTGAGCAGATGCGACAACTCCGCGGGCGTCAGCGCCTGCGTCAAGGCGGTGAAGCCGGACAGGTCCGCGAATCCCACGCCGCACACCACCGACGCCGAGGTGTCGCGCGACACGCCCTCGAAATGGGTCCGGGCGCTGATCAGGTGATGGCGGTGCACGACGTCGATCAACGCCCCGAGCCGGGGGACGAACTCGGCGACCGAGCGGTAGGCCTGCGCGGTGGCGAGCTCGTCATGGGTGTGGGTCATCTGGATGTCGGGCGTCCCGGCACGGATCATCGTCGACTCGGCCTCCGCGAGCCGGGCCATCGCCGCGCCCAGCACTCGCAGCAGGCCGAAGGCGCCGTCCTGGCCGACCACCGCCCGGACCGCGAGCCAGGTCGCCAGGGCGTCGACGTCGGCCTGGCTCAGCACCGGGACATCGGGACTGGCGGCGGTCAGGCCGAGCAGGGCCCCCGTGCGGGCGACCTCTTCGGCGGCGATGCCGAGCTGCTCGGCCGCCGTCGCAAACGTGTAGACCGGGCGTCCCGACCACGACAGGACGTCACCGGCCAGGTCGAACAGCCGGCCGTGCCGCTCGGCTTCCACCATCTCGTCGACCGTGAACCCGAGCTCGTGCAGGTACTTGATCAGGTCGGCCCGGTCGCGCGGGTTGGCGATTCCGGCGGCCTGAAGCTCATCGAAATCGAGCGAATCGACCACCCATCGAAGTCTGCCACTAGGGTGGGTCGTCGTGAGCGACGCGCCGGAGCCGATCAAGGGACCACTGGAAGATCGTCATCGTCAGCTGGGGGCTAGTTTTGCCGAATTCGGCGGCTGGCTGATGCCGGTGTCGTATGCGGGCACCGTCAGCGAGCACAACGCGACGCGAAACGCCGTGGGCCTGTTCGACGTCAGCCACCTGGGCAAGGCGTTGGTTCGGGGCCCGGGGGCCGCGCGGTTCGTCAACTCCGCGCTGACCAACGACCTCGGCCGGATCCAACCGGGCAAGGCGCAATACACGTTGTGCTGCACCGAATCCGGTGGCGTCATCGACGACCTGATCGCCTACTACGTCGACGACGACGAGATCTTCCTGATGCCCAATGCCGCCAACACCGCCGCGGTGGTCGAGGTGCTGCAGGCCGCCGCCGGAGCCGGCCTGACGATCACCAACGAGCATCGCTCGTATGCGGTGCTGGCGGTGCAGGGACCGCGATCGTCCGACGTGCTTGCCGAGCTGGGGCTGCCGACCGACATGGATTACATGGCCTACGCCGACGCCTCGTTCTCGGGAGTGCCGGTGCGGGTCTACCGGACCGGGTACACCGGCGAGCACGGCTACGAACTGCTGCCGCCCTGGGACAGCGCCGGTGTGGTGTTCGACGCGCTGGTGACGGCGGTGTCCAACGCGGGCGGCGAGCCGGCCGGCCTGGGCGCCCGCGACACCCTGCGCACCGAGATGGGCTACCCGTTGCACGGGCACGAGCTGTCGCTGGACATCTCGCCGCTGCAGGCCCGCTGCGGCTGGGCGATCGGCTGGAAGAAGGACGCGTTCTTCGGCCGCGACGCGCTGCTGGCCGAGAAGGCGGCGGGACCGCGGCGGCTGCTGCGGGGCCTGCGGATGCTGGGCCGGGGGGTGCTGCGGCCCGGGCTGACGGTGCTCGCCGGGGAAAAGCCGGTGGGCGCCACCACATCCGGCACGTTCTCGCCGACGCTGCAGGCCGGGATCGCGCTGGCCCTGATCGACACCGCCGCCGGGATCGAAGACGGCCAGCGAGTCACCGTCGACGTGCGCGGCCGCGCCGCCGAGTGCGAAGTGGTGCGCCCGCCGTTCGTCGAGCTGAAAACGCGCTAGCCACCGCCGCTTCACGCGGGAAAAACCCATTGGTACGCGCATATACAATCGGCGCATGACGAGCGGCCTTCTCGAGTTCACCGTTGCACGCGCGTCCAATCCCGCCAGCGCCGCCCAACGTGACTCCATACTGGCCGACCCCGGATTCGGGAAGTTCTTCACCGACCACATGGTGTCCGTCGACTACGACGAGGGCCAGGGCTGGCACAACGCCCGGGTCATCCCGTACGGCCCGATCCAGCTGGACCCGTCGGCGATCGTGCTGCACTACGCCCAGGAGGTGTTCGAGGGCCTCAAGGCATACCGCTGGGCCGATGGTTCGGTCGTGTCATTTCGCCCGGACGCCAACGCCGCCCGGATGCGCGCGTCGGCCCGGCGGATCGCGATCCCCGAGCTGCCCGACGAGCTTTTCGTCGAATCCCTGCGCCAGCTTGTCGCGGTCGACAACGCATGGGTGCCCAGGGCCGGCGGCGAAGAGGCGCTGTATCTGCGGCCGTTCATCTTCGCGACCGAGCCCGGGCTGGGCGTCCGGCCGGCCAAGCACTACCGCTACCTGCTGATCGGTTCGCCGGCCGGCGCGTATTTCCGCAACGGCATCAACCCCGTCGACGTCTGGGTGTCGACGGATTACGTGCGGGCGTGCCCGGGCGGTACCGGCGCGGCCAAGTTCGGCGGCAACTACGCCGCGTCGCTGGTGGCGCAGGCCGAAGCTGCGGATAACGGTTGCGACCAAGTGGTTTGGCTCGATGCCGTCGAGCGCCGGTTCATCGAAGAGATGGGCGGCATGAACCTGTTCTTCGTGCTGGGCAGCGGCGGCACCTCCCGGCTGGTCACCCCGGAGCTGTCCGGCTCGCTGCTGCCGGGCATCACGCGGGACTCCTTGCTGCAGTTGGCGCTTGACGCCGGATTCTCGGTCGAAGAGCGCAAAATCGATATCGACGAGTGGCAGAAGAAGGCGGCCGCGGGGGAGATCACCGAGGTATTCGCTTGCGGCACAGCGGCCGTCATCACGCCGGTCGGGCGGGTGAAGTACGCCGATACCCAGTTCACCATCGCCGACGGTCAGCCGGGTGAAGTGACGATGGCCCTGCGCGACACGCTGACCCGCATTCAGCGGGGGACTTTCGCCGACACCCACGGCTGGATGACGCGCCTCGGCTAGCTGGCCCGAGCGTGCAGCTGGCCGCGCGCTCGGCCGTCGCTGTCGGCCATTGCGGTCGGCTAGCAGCGGGCCAGCGCCGCGAGCGTGACGGCGCTAACCGTCGTGGTCAGTTCGATTGCGGCGCCCAGCACGTCGCCGTTGACGCCGCCGAAGCGGCGCACGCAATGGCGCACCAGCACCGCGCCGCCGCACAACGCCAACATCACCGCCGACGGCCCCTGCCACGGTCGCGGGCCCGCCATCAGCGAAACCCCAAGCAGCACCACGACCCAACCGGCGACGACCAGCAGCGGCTGGGTGCCCGCGACGTGCACGCCCAGGGCGCTGCCGTCGGCCGCGGGCACTGAGCGACGGCAGGCCAGCACAACGCTTACCCGGCCTGCGACCACCGCCACGAGGATCGCGAGAAACCCGTGCGGCCCCGTCGACCCGAGTGCGGAAAATGCCGAGCCCTGCAACACGATTACCAGCACGACGGCAGCGACACCGAACGGCCCCGTCGACCCGTCGCGCATCACCGCCAGGGCGCGCTCCGGCGGCCCGTAGCAGCCCAGGCCGTCAGCCATATCGGCGACGCCGTCGATGTGCAGCCCGCGGGTCGCCAGCAAAAGTGCTGCCACCGCAAGCATTCCCGGTAGTGGGCTGGCCGCCCCGAAAGCCACGCAGCCGCCCCAGGTGATGCCCGCGGCCAGCACTCCCAAGGCGGCCCCGACCACCGGCAGCGCGGTCATGGCGCCGCGGCCCATCGGGCCGGAAGCCGGTGCGGGCAAGACCGTTCCGAACGCGAAAGCCGTTGCCAGCGAACGAATCACGTGGACGATACTGTTTCGCCGGGCCGGTCGGAGATGCCGGCCTCGGTGAACGTCGCCATCGACGTCAGCGTGGCCACCGCGGCGCGCAGCACCGGCAGCGCCAGCGCCGCGCCGCTGCCTTCGCCCAGCCGCATCCCCAGGTCCAGGATCGGGTCCAGGTCGAGCGCGGTCAGGGCCAGCGCATGCCCCGGTTCGGTGGACCGATGGCCGGCCTGCCACCACTGTCGCGCGTCCGGCGCCAACCGTTCGGCGACCAGGGCGGCGGCCGTCACCGCCATGCCGTCGAGCAGCAGCGGGGTGCGTCGCACCGCGGCTTGTGCGCAAAAGCCGGCCATCGCGGCCAGATCCGCTCCGCCGCAGGAGCGCAGCAGCGCGACGGGGTCCGGCAGCACCGGCTTCGACCGGAACAACGCGTCGCGGACCGCGGCCGTCTTGCGGGCCCAGCCGGCATCGTCGACGCCGGACCCGAAGCCGACCACCGCGACCGGTTCGGCGTTGGTCAGCGCCGCAACCAGCACCGCCGCCGCGGTGGTGTTCCCGATGCCCATGTCGCCGGCGATCAGCAGGTCGGCACCGGCGTCGACCTCTTCGTCGGCGATGCGCTGGCCCGCCGCGATCGCGGCGGCGGTCTCCTCGTCGGTCAACGCGTCCCGCACGGCGATATCGCCGCTGGACCGTCGCACCTTGTGGGCGCCGATCTGCTCCGAGAGCGGCTCGGCGTCCACGGCGAGGTCGGCGACGCGCACGGTCGCGTCGGCGATCGCGGCCAGCGTGTTGATCGCCGCGCCGCCGGCGTCGATGTTGGCGACCATCTGGGCGGTCACCTCCGGTGGGTACGCCGACACCCCGGAGCGGGTGACGCCGTGGTCGCCGGCGAACACCACCACCCGGGCACGCTCGAATTGTCTTGGCGGGCAATGGCCTTGGCAGGACGCGATCCAGACGGACAGGTCCTCGAGGCGGCCCAGGGCGCCGCGCGGCTTGGTCAGGGTGTCCTGGCGCTTGCGGGCAGCGGCCGCGGCGTCGGCGTCGGGCGGAGAGATCGGCGCGAATGCCATCATGCCTCGGACGGTTTGATCGAAAGCGGTTGACCGGCGACCACCAGCACCACGCGCTCGCACAGGGCCGCGACGCGCTGGTTGAGGGCGCCGAGTTCGTCGGCGAACCGGCGCCCCGATGCGGTGGCCGGCACCACGGTCAACCCGACCTCGGGACTGACCAGCACCAGCGTGGCCTCGAACGCACCGACCGCGCCGAGCATTTCCTCGACGGGGGCGGCCACCGACCCGGTCTCCCAGGCCCGGTGGCGATCCAGGGTGCCGGTCAGCCAGCCGCCGAGGTCGTCGACGAGGGTCGGGGTGTCCGGTGACCGCAACAATTCGGTTGTGACGCAACGGGTTTCGACCATCGCCCAGTGCGCGGGCCGACGAGCGCGGTGTTTGGCGATCCGCTGTGCCCAGTCCTCGTCGGCCTGGTCGCAGCACCCGGAAGCCAGGTAGCGGACCTGCTGCCCGGGTGGCACCGACGCGGCGATGGCCTGCTCGGCCCACTCGGACTTGCCCGACCTGATCCCGCCGAGCACGAGGGTGCGCACTGGGGTCAGCAGGCTTTCCGGCAACGGCTATGCGACATTGCTGCCGCGCTCGACTTGGGGCCGGGGCGCCCGCATCCGACGCATCTGCGAAGCCCGGCCGGCGGCGTAAAGGCCTAACTTCCACCGGCTTTCGGTGTTGCTCGGGAACTTCGCGTCGACCAGCCTGCTGACCTTGCGACCCAGGATCAGGCCGTCGATGCCCATGATCAAGGTGATCACCAGCATCGCCGGCGAGATGTAGACCTGCAGCTGCGGAGCGCCGAACATGATGAACAGCAGCGCCAGTGTCGCGGGCATGAACAGGCCGAGCACGTTGCGTCGGGCATCCACCACGTCGCGCACATACCGGCGGATCGGACCCTGGTCGCGCGGCAGCAGGTACGCCTCTTCGCCCGCCATCATGCGTTCGCGGCGATCTGTCATCCGGGCCCGGCTGGCGGTGCGCTCGGCCTTGCGCTCCTCGCGGCTGAGCTTGGGTCCGGCCAGCGATTTGCGGCGAGCCCGCGCCTCGGCGGCGGTCTTGGGAGCCGGGGCGACAGGGCCCTTCTTGGCATTTCGCCGGGCGGCTTCGCGCTTGGGAGTGGGCCTGCCCTTGGGGCCGGTCCTGGCCGACCCGCGAGACGCAGTGTCAACGACGGTGTCGGGCTCGGCGGGCGCCACCAGATCGCCTTCGCCGACCTCCGCTTGGGTTTTCCTACGGCCCAACAACTTCACAACCGCCAGGTTACTTCGCGGCCGGCCCCGTTTGATGAATGGGCCCGTCAGGCATCGCGATAGCTCTGCGGCCACGCGACAATTGGACCTACCCTTAACGGTGATGAACGGCTACGGGTGATGAATGACGGCTCGATGGCCTCGGATGATGTTGCCAATGGCGTTTCTCCGGGTCGTTTGCAATTGCCGGCTATGCGGGTGTTGGTGGCCCCGGATTGCTACGGCGACAGTCTTTCGGCGCTGGAGGCTGCCGCCGCCATCGCGACCGGCTGGACCCGGTCGCGCCCGGGCGACCAGTTCATCGTCGCCCCGCAGTCCGACGGCGGTCCGGGTTTCATCGAGGTGCTGGCCAATCGGATAGGGCAGAAGCGGCACATCGAGGTGATCGGGCCGCTGGACGCCACGGTGGATGCCGAGTGGGTGTGGGATCCGGAGACGGCGACCGCCTACCTGGAGATCGCCCAGGCGTGCGGTCTGGCCCTGCTAGGGCGGCCGGTCGACCCGGAGACCGCGCTGACGGCACACAGCAGGGGAGTCGGACAGCTGATCGCCGAGGCGCTTCGGGTCGGAGCCAAGCGGATCGTGGTGGGCCTGGGCGGCAGCGCGTGCACCGACGGCGGCCAAGGCATGATCGCCGAGCTGGGCGGCCTGGGAGTCGCTCGGCACCAACTGGCCGACGTCGAGCTGATCGCCGCCTCGGACACCGAGTATCCGCTGGTGGGGCCCTGGGGCGCGGCCCGCGTGTTCGGCCCGCAGAAAGGCGCCGAAACCGCCACGGTCGCGGCGCTGGAAGTCCGCCTCGAGGCGTGGGCGCTGCACCTGGAGGCCGTGGCCGGGCGCGACGTCAGCTCCGAGCCGGGGGCCGGGGCAGCCGGCGGTATCGGCGCGGGCCTGCTGGCGCTCGGCGGCCGCTGCGAGTCCGGTGCCGCGATCATCGCCGAGCACACCCATCTGGCCGACGACCTCGATATCGCCGAACTGATCGTCACCGGCGAAGGCAAGTTCGACGAACAGTCGCTGCACGGGAAGGTGGTCGGCTCGCTGGCGGCGGCCGCCGGCCCGCTGGGAATTCCGGTGATCGTGCTGGCCGGACAGGTCGGACTGGACAAATCCGCGGTGCGAACGGCGGGCATCATGTCCGCGCTGTCGATCGCCGAATACGCGGGCTCGGTCGGCTTGGCGCTGGCCGACGCGGCAAACCAGCTGATGGGATTAGCGTCACAGGTGGCGGCGCGACTCGGGAATAGCGGTCCTGCGAGGTACCGTTGAGGCATTGGGTTTTACCCGAGTGGTTCGGGTGCCCGGGCACCTACCCAACAACAGGCATGTAGGAGACACAATGACAGTGCAGAACGAGTCGACCGCCAAGACCCATGGCGTAATCCTGACCGAGGCCGCCGCCACCAAGGCGAAGTCCCTGCTGGACCAGGAGGGACGCGACGACCTGGCGCTGCGTATCGCAGTCCAGCCGGGCGGATGCGCCGGCCTGCGCTACAACCTGTTCTTCGACGACCGTTCGCTGGACGGCGACCTGACCGCCGACTTCGGCGGTGTGACGCTGACGGTGGACCGGATGAGCGCCCCGTACGTGGAAGGCGCGTCGATCGACTTCGTCGACACCATCGAGAAGCAGGGCTTCACCATCGACAATCCGAACGCCACGGGTTCTTGCGCCTGCGGGGACTCCTTCAACTGAGCCGGACGGGCTAGTACGAGCCCCCGGTACGCAGCACATACGAGCACACCAGCACGTCGCCGCGCTGGAACAACAGCTGCGCGACACCCTGAACCTGACCGCGCATCGGGCCGCCGGCGGCAGGCGACACCTGCATCGTGAACAGCGCCTGAGCCTGGTACTGCGACAGGTACACGATCTTGTCGACCGAGGTCACTTGCACCCGCGAGAACTGCTTGCGGAACGCGTCGCTGCTCAGCTTGGCCAGCGCCTGGTCCGAGCGGCGGTCATGGACGCCGTCGTACAGGCCGCATAGCGCGTTGCGGGCGATCTCGTCGGTGTTGCGGTCCTGCAGTGCGTCCAGGTAGCCCTGAATCGCCGTCTTGGCCGATGCCTCGGAGAAGGCGGCCCCGGTGTTGGCGCCGTTGGTGCGGACGCCGTAGACGATCGCCGCCGTCATCGCCGCGACCAGCGCAACCGCCGCCAGCACCCCGATGACCAGCCGTCGCGTGGAGCGCCGCTTCGGATAGCCCGGTGGCGGCGGGCCGGGGTAGGGGCCCAGCGGCGGCTCGTTGGGCGGGCCGGCCGGAAACGGGGTCTCGCCGACCGGACGGTCGCGCGGAAAGTCGACCGGCTCGGTGTAGGGCACGGGTCCGTCGCCGCCGACAGCGTGATTCGGCGATTGCGGACCGCCCATTGTCGTTCTCCTAGCTGGTAGACACCGACCACGAGCGGGTACCGCCCGAGTATTCGGTCCCGGCGACTTGAGTGAGTTCCCTAGGGAGGCTAGCGCACACCCGTTCCCCGACTGCGGACACAACGGCGGTCGAAACGCGTGGGTAGGCTGGACGCGCTTACCGATGAAGGGTGGAATTTTCGTGACGATCGCGGTGACCGGTTCGATAGCGACCGACAATCTGATGCGTTTCCCCGGCCGGTTCTCCGAGCATCTGCTGGCCGAGCATCTGCAGAAGGTATCGCTCAGCTTCCTGGTCGACGACTTGGTGATCCATCGTGGCGGCGTGGCGGGCAACATCGCCTTCGCCATCGGGGTGCTCGGCGGTGACGTTGCTCTGGTCGGCGCGGCGGGCGACGACTTCGGCGAGTACCGCGAATGGCTGGAGCGCCACGGTGTCAACTGCGAGAACGTGCTGATCTCCAAGACCGCCCACACCGCGCGGTTCACCTGCACCACCGACGAGGACATGGCCCAGATCGCGTCGTTCTACCCGGGTGCGATGTCGGAGGCCCGCAACATCAAGCTCGCCGACGTCGTCGCGTCGGTGGGCAAGCCGGATCTGGTGATCATCGGGGCCAACGACCCCGACGCGATGGTGGTGCACACCGAGGAGTGCCGCAAGCTCGGACTGGACTTCGCGGCCGATCCGTCCCAGCAGCTGCCGCGGCTGTCCGGGGAAGAGATCGACAGGTTGATCGACGGCGCCGCCTACCTGTTCACCAACGACTACGAATGGGAGCTATTGCTCAACAAGACCGGCTGGTCGGAGAACGACGTGCTGGGCAAGGTCGGTCTGCGGGTGACCACGCTGGGCGCCAAGGGCGTCGACATCGTCGACAAGGACGGCACCACCACACACGTCGGCGTGGTGCCGGAGAACAGCCAGACCGACCCCACCGGCGTCGGCGACGCGTTCCGGGCCGGCTTCCTGACCGGGCGCACCGCGGGGCTGAGCCTCGAGCGCTCGGCGCAGCTGGGCTCGCTGGTGGCCGTGCTGGTGCTCGAGTCGACCGGCACCCAGGAGTGGACGTGGGATCACGAGGTCGCCAAGACGCGGCTGGCGGGCGCTTACGGCGACGGCGCGGCCGCCGAGATCGCCGCGGTGCTGGCCTAAGCCGCTCGGGCCGGGCGTTCAGGGTGAACGCACGGCTTTGGTCGTGCGTTGAGGGCGGCCAGGATTCACACTGAACGCGCGGCCCGCCGGCCCGCGGGCTAGAGCTGCACCGGGTAGACCGGCTCGCTGATCCGGGGCACCACACTGTGCTCGACGAAGATCGCGTGCCAGAGCATGAAGATCAGCACCGTCCAAAGCCGGCGGCTGTGATCGCTGACGCCGTTGCGGTGTTCGTCGAGCATGCGGCGCACGGCGGCGGTGTCGACCAAATGACCGGCCTGCGAAGCGTCCACCGTCGCGTAGGCCCACTCCAGCAGTTCGCCGGCGCGCAGCCAATGCCGGATCGGCACCGGGAACCCCAGCTTGGGCCGGTGCAGCACGTGGGCGGGGACGATGGGTTCCAGCGCCCGGCGCAGCGCGTACTTCGTCGTCGTGCGGGTGATCTTCGCCTCGACGGGTAACCGGGACGCGACGGCGAACACCTCGGGGTCCAGAAACGGCACCCGAAGCTCCAGCGAGTTGGCCATCGTCATCTTGTCGGCCTTGACCAGAATGTCGCCGCGCAGCCAGGTGAACAGGTCGACATGCTGCATGCGCGCCACCGGATCCCAGCCCGCCGATTCGGTGTACACCGGGGCCGTCACGTCGGTGTGCGTCCACTCCGCGCGGAACCCGGGCAACACGTCGCGCAGCTGCGCGTCGGAGAAGTTGCGGGCATTGCCGTAGTAGCGCTCCTCGAGCGTCAGCGAACCGCGATGCAGCAGGCTCTTGCCGCGCATGCCGTCGGGCAGCGACTTGGAGACCCGGCCCATAAAACGCCGCAGTGGCCGCGGCAGATAGTCAAAAGGCTTCAGCGCCAACGGTTCTCGATAGATCGTGTAGCCGCCGAACAGCTCGTCGGCACCCTCGCCGGAGAGCACCACCTTGACGTGCTTGCGGGCCTCGCGGGCGACGAAGAACAGCGGGACCAGTGCCGGGTCGGCGACCGGTTCGTCGAGGTACCAGACGATCTCAGGCAGGGCGGCGACGAACTCGCCCGCGCTGACCACCTTGGCGATGTGGCGCGCCCCGATCACCTCGGCCGAGGCCACCGCGACGTCGATCTCGGAGAATCCCTCGCGCTCGAAGCCGGTGGTGAACGTGATCAGCCGGGGGTTGTGCCGGATGGCCAGCGCCGCGATCGCGGTGGAGTCGATGCCGCCGGACAGGAACGCCCCAACCGTGACGTCGGCGCGCATGTGCTTGGCCACCGAATCCTCGAGCACCGCGGTGATCTCGTCGTAGCGGGCCTGCGCGGTGTCGCGGGTCAACGGCACCGCGGCGAAGCGCGGCGCGAAGTAGCGGGTGACCCGCGGCGCTGACCCGGGCCGGATCCGGGCGTAGCAGCCCGATTCGAGTCGGCGCACGCCGCGGTGCAGCGTCTCGGGCTCCGGCACGTACTGCAGCCCGGTGTAGTGCTGGACGGCTCGGCTGTCGATCGCGGTGTCGAATCCCACCAGCTCGACCAGATCCAGCAGACATTTCTTCTCGCTGGCCACCGCGGTGCCGCCGGCGCCGGTCGCCATGAACAGCGGCTTGATGCCGAAAGGGTCACGGGCGCAGAACAATTCGCGCGTGACGGTGTCCCAGAGGGCGAACGCGAACATGCCGCGCAGCCGGGTCAACACCTCGGTACCCCAGTGGTGGTAGCCGGCGACGATCGCCTCGCCGTCCCCGTCGGTGGTGAACGCGGCCCCGTGCCGGGCGGTGAGCTCGTCGCGCAGCTCGAGGTAGTTGTAGATCTCGCCGTTGAACACCAGCACGTAGCGGTCGGGCGCGTCGGGCGGCCCCCAGCGCAGCGGCTGATGTGAATGCTCGATATCGATGATCGACAGCCGGTTGAAGCTGAACACGACCGACCCGTCGGCGCCCAGATCCGTCCAGGTGCCCGGCTCGTCGGGGCCGCGGTGGCGCATCAGATGCGACGAGCGGGCCACGGCGCTGTCGGTCCGTGCCGCGGCGGCCGCGTGATCGGAGCCGCTCGCAGCCGGGCCGGCCGGGTCCGCGACGAACGCCAGCAGTCCACACACGGCCACCAAGTATGCCATACTTCGGCGATCGTTGGGGGCGCCGCACCGGGCCGGTCGCGCCGACGCGGCGGCCGACGGGCCGGGGTTTTGGTCGCCGCGCCGAGCGGCGTGGTCTACGCTACGTAGTATTCGACGTTCGAGCAGGAGGCGCCAACGTGACACCCGGCGGGCAATTCCGTTCGCAGCGTTTGTCGCAGGGCATATTTCAGCGCCGTTCGCCAGACGCACCCAGGGGTCTTTCCTGTCGACTTCGACCACTGGCGCTGGCCGCGACGCTGGGTGTGCTGGCACTGACCCTCAGCGGATGCAGCTGGCAGACGGTGTTCGGGCTGGGCTGGCCCGAGGGCATCACCCCGCAGGCCCACCTCAACCGGGAGCTGTGGATCGGCGCGGTGATCGCTTCGCTGGTCGTCGGTGCCACCGTGTGGGGCCTGATCTTCTGGTCGTCGGCGTTCCACCGCAAGAGGGTGTCGGACACCGAGCTGCCCCGCCAGTTCGGCTACAACATGCCGCTCGAGCTGGTGCTGACGGTGACGCCGTTCCTGATCATCTCGGTGCTGTTCTACTTCACCGTCGTGGTGCAGGAGAAGATGCTGCATCTGGACAAGAACCCCGAAGTTGTGATCGACGTCACGGCGTTCCAGTGGAACTGGAAGTTCGGCTATCAGAGCGTCAACTTCAAGGACGGCACGCTCAGCTACGACGGTGCCGACGAGGCCCGCAAAAAGGCGATGGTCTCCAAGCCGGAGGGCAAGGACGAGCACGGCGAGGAGCGCGTCGGGCCGGTGCACGGGATCAACCTCGAAGACCGGACCTATCTGGGCTTCGACAAGGTCGAAACCCTGGGAACGCCTTCCGAGATTCCGGTGCTGGTGCTTCCGGCCGGCAAGCGCATCGAATTCGTTTTGAATTCGGCCGACGTGATCCATACCTTCTGGGTGCCGGAGTTCCTGTTCAAGCGCGACGTGATACCGCATCCCAAGGAAAACAACTCCGTCAACGTCTTCCAGGTCGAAGAGATCCAGAAGACCGGCGCTTTCGTGGGTCACTGCGCCGAGTTCTGCGGCACCTATCACTCGATGATGAACTTCGAGGTCCGGGTCGTCGAGCCCAATGACTTCAAGGCCTATCTGCAGCAACGGATCGACGGAAAGACGAATGCCCAAGCGTTGCAGGCGATCGCCCAGTCACCGGTAGCGGTGACCACCCACCCGTTCGACACCCGCCGCGGTGAACTGACCCAACCAATAGGTTAGGACACGCAATGCATATCGAAGCGAGGCTGTTCGAGTTCATCGCCGCGTTCTTCGTCGTCACCGCGGTGCTCTACGGGGTGCTGACCGCGATGTTCGCCACCGGTGGTGAAGAGTGGGCGGGCACCACCGCGCTGGCGCTGACCGGCGGCCTGGCATTGATCACGGCCACCTTCTTCCGGTTCGTGGCTCGCCGCCTCGACACCCGGCCCGAGGACTACGAGGGCGCCGAAATCAGCGACGGTGCAGGAGAATTGGGATTCTTCGCCCCGCGTAGCTGGTGGCCGCTGTTGCTTGCGCTGTCCGGCTCGGTCGCCGCGGTGGGCATCGCGCTGTGGCTGCCGTGGCTGATCGTTGCCGGCGTCGCGTTCATCCTTGCCTCGGCGGCCGGATTGGTCTTCGAGTACTACGTAGGCCCAGAGAAGCACTGATTTGCATCTCAAAGGTAACAATCCGGGCATCAGTTGAGCTGTCGCCCGTTCGCCAAGACTTCTTTGCGCTACTCGGTTCGGTAGGGTTTTCGCAGGCACATGAGAATCTCCCGATCGCGCGCGACACGAGGTACCCCTGAAGCCCCGTGCGCAGGTGAGGCAGTTGGATAGGGCAGGCAGACATGAGCGGGCCGAAACACCCGGGATGGGAACCCGACGAATCCGATTCCGCCAGGGTGGTCGACGACGAACCGCATTCCGGTAGCGAGCCCGGCGATGAATTCGACGACCACGACCAGGCCTTACACGCCGAACCGTTCGGCGACAGCGACGCAATACCGGCGGCAGAGACCGGTCAGACGGACGCGTATTCGCGCGCGTACTCCGCTCCCGAGTCCGAGCATTTCATCAGCGGCTCCTATCTGCCGGCCGACCTGAGGCTTTACGACTACGAGAACTACGACGACGCATCCGACGACGACGACCACGGCACGCCCCGCTGGCCGTGGGTGGTCGGGGTGGCGGCCATCGTGGCCGCGATCGCGCTGGTGGTCTCGGTGTCGCTGCTGTTCGCCCGCACCGACACCAGCCAACTCGCCAACCCGGGCACCAGCACCTCGACGACGCAGCCGATGCAGGACGAAATCACCACGACCAAACCGCCGCCCCCACCTCCGCCGCCGCCACCTCCGCCGCCACCGCCCCCGACAGCTACGGAGACCCAGACTGTGACGGTGACGCCGCCGCCACCTCCGCCGCCGCCACCTCCCGCGCCGTCCACCACACCCGCGCCGGCCACCACACCCGCGCCGGCCACCACACCCTCGCCGGCCACCACGTCGGCCACCGCCGCCCTGCCTCCAGCGCCCCCGCCGCCGACGACGCCGGCCGGTCCGCGACAGGTCACCTATTCGGTGACGGGGACCAAGGCGCCGGGCGACATCATCTCGGTGACCTACGTCGACGCCTCCGGCCGCTCCCGCACCCAGCACAACGTGTACATCCCGTGGTCCATGACGGTCACGCCGATCTCGCAATCCGACGTCGGCTCGGTGCAGGCGTCCAGCCTGTTCCGGGTCAGCCGGCTCAACTGCTCGATCACCACCAGCGACGGCACGGTGCTGTCGGCGAACAACGCCGACCAGCCCCAGACGAGTTGCTGATGGTCAGCAGATACTCCGCGTATCGACGCGGGTCCGACACCGTTCCGCCGGATGTCATCGATCGACTTCTGCTGGGCACCTGCGCCGCGATCTGGCTGCTGTTGCTGGGCGTCAGCGTGGCCGCTGCCGTCGCGCTGGCCGAGCTGGGCGGCGGTCTGCACAGCGCGGCCCGGAACACCCACGGCACGCCGTGGGTGTTGTACACGGTGATCGTCGTGTCCGCCCTGATCATCGCCGGGGCCATCCCGGTGCTGTTGCGGGCGCGGCGGCTGACCAAGACCGAACCGCCGATCGTCCGGTCGACCGCCCTACAGGGCCGCCCGCCGCTCCGGCAGTCCACCACCCGCACCGTCGTCGAGCGAGTGCGCCCGCAGCATGCCCAGAAAACCGGCGATACCGGGGAGTGGTCCGGCGAGGCCGTGGACCGAATCTTCTTGCGCGGCATCGTCGTTTTGACCGGCACGATGGGTATCGCGCTGATTGCCGTCGCCGCCGCGACCTATTCGATGGCCATCACGCAGGACGGTCTGTCGTGGACCGGTTACGGGCTGGCCGCGGCCGTCACCGCGGCGATGCCGGTGATCGAGTGGCTCTATGTCCGGCAGCTACTCCGCGAAACCGCCGCAACCTAGCCGGTCGGTGTCACGACGCCTTGGTGTACCTGCGGACCAACTCGTCCTCCCGGAACGTGCTGGTGTGCTGCTGACCTCCGTCGTCGCGGCAGAAGAACGTCCACTGCCGTGGACCCGTGTGCGGTGAGCCGATCATCTTGACCGTATAGCGAAGAGTGGTGGGACGAATCGTGCCGATGACGTCACCCACTCGAATCTGCGACGGGTGAATCTCGGGTGCGTCGTTCCAGTCTTGAATCGCCATCAGATAGCCATCCCCATTTCTGGGCCGCTTCACACTAGTCACGTTCGGTCTCCGCCTACCTGTGGCGTAGCGTCAAGCGTGAGTTGGCCTCGTTGTCAGCGGTGGTATACCGCGTCGCGCCCCGCTCCGCCGCCCCCAACCGAGGGGGGCGATGTCGATGCGAAGGGATTGCCCGTGAATTGTATAACCCCGGCGGCGCGAGCCGGCGACATCGGTGATGAGCCGTCCGTTCGGCGGTCGGGGTCGGGCCAAACCCGTCCGGTTATCGGTGGCTCGTCAGCTTGGCCGCGTCATCGACGGCGCGTGGTGGCCCCGCGCCGACCGCATCAGCAACGAACTGCCCGACCTGGTCGCCATTCTGACTCCCATGCTGGGCGACATCACGTCGATCAACGTCAATTGGCAACCTCTGCAACGGCCACCCGACTTCAACTGGCCGGGATGGGACCAGAAGCGCCACCACGTGATGACCATCGGAGGCGGAGACCGTCGGGTCAACCTGCTGATCATTCCGTACGCGACCTACAGCGCGCTGGCGCTGATGGTGCTGGGCCGCGCCGCCGAGCTGCCAGTCAGTGCCGCCGACCGGGACAAGCCCGCCTACGTTACCGCGGAGTCGATTTTGCGCGCCGCCCAACAGCAACGCGCCAGCTGTAGCTAGTGCTCGCCGTTCGGGAACCCGTTGGTCTCCTGGCGTTCCCGCAGCGCGGTCAGCGCACGCTGCTCGGAGGCATGGGCCGCCTCGCGCAGCGCCGCATCCTCGGCCGGCGGGTCGGCGAACAAGAAGCTGCCGCTGCCCGGCGTACCGGCCGAACCCAGCTTGTTCATCTTGTTGGGTATCGGCGCCCCCTGGTACTCCAGCGGGATCGGGTGGCCGTGCTCGTCGACCGGGCCGAGCGGCTGGTGCAGCTCGATGTAAGCACCGTGCGGCAGCCGCTTGATGATGCCGGTCTCGACGCCGTGCTCGAGCAGCGCGCGGTCGCTGCGCTGCAGCCCGATGCACCAGCGGTAGCTGATGAAGAACACCAGCGGCGGCAGGACCACCATGCCGATGCGCCCGATCCAGGTCGTCGCGTTTAACGAGATGTGGAACGTGAACGCGATGATGTCGTTCATCGCGCACAGCGTCAGCAGCATGTAGAAGGCGATCGCCATCGCGCCGATCGAGGTGCGCACCGGCACATCGCGCGGCCGCTGCAGCAGGTTGTGATGCGCCTTGTCGCCGCTGAATCGCTTCTCCAGGAACGGATAGACGATCAGCAGGATGAACACCGCACCCATGATCAGCGCGACCCAGACCACCGCGGGGATGGTGTAGTGCCCGATGTAGAACTCCCACGGCGGCCAGATACGCGCCAGGCCTTCCGTCCACATCATGTAGAAGTCGGGCTGCGAGCCGGCCGACACCTGAGATGGCTTGTAGGGCCCCAAGTTCCAGATCGGGTTGATCTGTAGCAGGCCGCCCATCAGGCCGAGCACACCGACGATGGCGGCGAAGAACGCGCCGGACTTGACCGCGAACACCGGCATGACGCGCACACCGACGACGTTGTGCTCGGTGCGTCCCGGGCCGGGGAACTGGGTGTGCTTCTGGAACCACACCATGGCCAGGTGCAGCCCGATCAGCGCCAGGATGATGCCCGGGATCAACAGGATGTGCAGCGCGTACATCCGGGGGATCAGGATGGTGCCCGGGAAGTCCCCGCCGAAAAGTGCCCAGTGCAACCAGGTTCCGATCACCGGCATGCCCAGCGTGATCGACGACAGCGCGGCCCGCAGACCGATACCGGAGAGCAGGTCGTCGGGCAGCGAGTAGCCGAAGTAGCCCTCGAACATGGACAGGATCAGCAGCAGCGAGCCGATCACCCAGTTCGCCTCGCGGGGCCGGCGGAACGCGCCGGTGAAGAAGATACGCGCCAGGTGCACCATGATCGACGCGGAGAACATCAGCGCGGCCCAGTGGTGGATCTGGCGGACGAACAGGCCGCCGCGCACCTCGAAGGAGATGTCGAGCGCGGACTGGTAGGCCCGCGACATCTCGACGCCGCGCAGCGGCTGGTACACGCCGTTGTAGGTGACGTCGACCATCGACGGGTCGAAGAACAATGTCAGGTACACGCCGGTGATCAGCAGCACGAAGAAGCTGTACATCGCGATCTCGCCGAGCAGGAACGACCAGTGCGTTGGGAAGACCTTGTTGAGCTGCCGGCGCACCGCGGCCGACGGGTGATAACGGGTGTCGATGTCCTCGCCCTGGCGGGCCAGCACATCACCGATCTTCGGGGGACTCAGTCTCGGCCTCATGTTGTCGTCCTCTCCCAGAACGCGGGACCGACGGGCTCGATGAAGTCACCGTTGGCAACCAGATACCCGTTTGAGTCGATGGTGATCGGCAGTTGCGCCAGCGCGCGGGCCGCCGGTCCGAAGATCGGCTTGGCGAAATGCAGGGCGTCGAACTGCGATTGGTGGCAGGGGCACAGGATTCGGTAGGACTGCTGCTCGTACAGCGATGACGGGCAGCCCAGGTGCGAGCAGACCTTGGTGAAGGCGAAGAACTCGCCGAAGTTGAAGCTCTCCTGCTTCTGGCGCTTGACCACCCGCGGCATGTCGGAGGGCCGAATGCGGATGAGCATCACGGGATTACGCACGCCCAGCTTGATGGCAACCAGCTTCTCGTGCGATTCCACCGTGGTGCCGTCGCCGTCGGACTCCCGCCACGGGAACACGGTCTCCATGCCGCCGGCGTCGATGTCTTCGGGCCGCATCTTGACGAACGGCGCGCCGTCGGTGGCGCCGGTGGCGCGCGCCAAATAGATCGTCTCGCCGTGGTAGCGCGGGGTCCAGCCCGACGTCCACAGCACGGCCTTCATGCCGTCGGCGGTGGGCACGACCGGCTTCCACGGGTTCTTGATCAGCCCGCCGGCAAACGCCACCAGGGTGCCGAGGCCGAACGCGCCCAGGCCCAGGCCGAACGACGCCCCGATCAGCTTGCGGCGCCCGATCGTCGACGTCTGATACGCGTCGGTCAGGTTCGCGACGACCGTCTTGCGGTCCAGCTCGCGGGAGGCGCCGTCGTGACGCTCCTGGATCGAAATTTCTTCCGGGATAAAGCGTTTCTGGAACAAGATCGCGCCGACGGCGATCGACAGGATGGACATCCCGAAGGTGAAGCCGTACAGCGGCGTGGTCAGCGAGTAGACGAAGCTGCCGGCCTGTCCGTTGCCCTTGTACTGCCACGGCCAGAACAAGAAGATCAGCAGCAGCGCCAGCCCGAAGCCGCCGCCCAGCAAAAGCCACAGGGCCACGCCGCGCTCGGCGCGCTTTTCGGCCCTGGTGCCCTCGACCGGCCAGCGCGGCTCCTTGAAGACGGTCTCGACGCCGTCGATCTTGCCGCCCAGCTCCAGCAGTTCCTGGTTGGACATCGCGGCCAATGCGGCCTGGTCCGGTTCTTTACCGACTCCTGTGCTTTCCGAGCTCATGCTCGCGCCCCAATCCACAGTGCCAACGCGATAGCGGCGACCATCCCGATGATCCACGCCGCCATGCCCTCCGGCGCGGGTCCGAAGCCGCCCAGGCCGTAGCCGCCCGGCGACCGCTCCTCGGTGACGCTCTTGACGTAGCCGATGATGTCCTTCTTGGCCTCGAAGGACAGTTGACGGTCGGCGAACTTCGGCATGTTCTGCGGGCCGGTCAGCATCGCGGTCAGGATCTGCTGCTCGTTGGCCTCACCGAGGTCGGGCGCGAACTTGCCCGACGACAGCGCGCCGCCCTTACCCGTGAAGTTGTGGCAGGAGGCGCAGTTGAGGCGGAACAGGTCCCCGCCGCGGCCCAGGTCGTCGCCGCGCAGCGAGTGCATGGCAATGCTGCCGTCGGGGTTGCGCACCACGGTCGGGCCGCCACCGTTGGCCTGGACGTACGCCCCGAGCGCGTCGATCTGCGCCTCGTCGAAAATCGGTTCCTTGCGCGGGGCCTGCGCCTCGCCGCGCATGGCCGGCATGCGGCCGCTGGACACCTGAAAGTAGACGGCGGCCTCGCCGACGCCGATCAGGCTGGGCCCGTGATCCGGCACGCCCTGCAGGTTGGCGCCGTGGCAGGACACGCACGAGGTGTCGAACAGCTGCTTGCCGTTGCGCAGCAGCGCCGAGCTCGACTCGTCGGCGACGGCGACCTGCGGAGTCGGGGTGAGCACGGCGGCCAGCCCACCGGAGACGGTCAGCGCGATCATCAGCAGCAGGCCGCCGGACAGCTGACGGCGCAGCCGCCGCCTGCTCTGCTCTTTTCCGGCCTTTTTCCCAAGCTGGCTCTGCGGCTTGCGGCCGCGGGATCGGGTGAATCCCAGTTTCCTCAACCGAGCACTCCTGTTCATTCCTCTTTGAAAGCGCCGGCCTTCAGCGGATGAAATAGATCACGGTGAACAGCGCGATCCACACGATGTCGACGAAATGCCAGTAGTAGGAGACGACGATGCTGGCCGTCGCCTGGGCGGGCGTGAACTTGCTCATCCCGGTGCGCACCAACAGGAATATGAAGGCGATCAGCCCGCCGGTGACGTGCAGGCCGTGGAAACCAGTGGCCAGATAGAACACGCTGCCGTAGGCGCTGCCGTGGATGGTCGTCCCGTGGGTGCCCAGGTGGAAGTACTCGTAGGCCTGCCCGAGGACGAAGAACAGTCCCATCAGGAAGGTGACCACGTACCAGCGGCGCAGGCCGAAGACGTCGCCGCGCTCGGCGGCGAACACCCCCATCTGGCAGGTGAACGACGACGCGATCAACACCAAAGTCACCGGTACGGCTTGGTACAGATTCAGCTCGGTCGGCGGCGGTGGCCAGCTCCCGCCGGCCTGCGCCCGCGCCGTGAAATAGAACGCGAACAGGCCAGCAAAGAACATAAGCTCGCTCGACAGCCACACTATGGTGCCGACACTGACCATGTTGGGCCGATTCAGCGAATGAACTCGCGACGTGATCGCGGTCCCCGAGGTCCCTACAGCACTCGTCACATCCGCAAGTATGACGCTTTGTAGTTGTTGAACTCTACCCGGGGCGGAAATTCGCCCCGCGCGTCATTTTTGCGGAACTTTTCCGGGTTCGGAAACGACGCCGGGAACGACGGCCGCAGCGACGGTTGGGTGTCGGTTGCGCGGCGTGGGACCATCGGCGCGTGGCTCTGTCATCTGAGGCTCCAGGCGGTCCAGGGATGCCCCGGGCGTTTTCCGCAACCGCTCCCGGGGCCGCGCCGAGCTGGCCGCAGTTGCTGGGCCGGCTGACCGACGGGCAGAACCTGGCCCGCGGCCAGGCCGCCTGGGCGATGGACCAGATCATGACGGGCAACGCGCGCCCGGCCCAGATCGCCGCCTTCGCGGTCGCGATGAAGATGAAGGTTCCCACCGCGGCCGAGGTCAGTGAGCTGGCCGACGTGATGCTCAGCCACGCGCACCGCATCCCCGCCGAGGCGGTCCGCGGCGACGCCGTCGACATCGTCGGCACCGGCGGCGACGGCGTCAACACCGTCAACCTGTCCACGATGGCCGCGATCGTGGTCGCGGCCGCGGGGGTGCCGGTGGTCAAACACGGCAACCGGGCGGCGTCCTCGCTGTCCGGCGGTGCCGACACGCTCGAGGCCCTCGGGGTGCGCATCGACCTGGGGCCCGACCAGGTCGCGCGCAGCCTGGCCGAAGTGGGGATCGGGTTCTGCTTTGCCCCGGCGTTCCATCCGTCCTACCGGCACGCCTCGGCGGTGCGCCGCGAGATCGGTATCCCGACGGTCTTCAATCTGCTTGGGCCGCTTACCAATCCGGCGTTGCCACGGGCCGGTCTGATCGGGTGCGCGTTCGCCAACCTCGCCGAGGTGATGGCCGGGGTGTTCGCCGCGCGGCAGGCCAGCGTGCTGGTGGTGCACGGCGACGACGGCCTGGACGAACTGACCACGACGACCACCAGCACCATTTGGCGCGTGCAGGCCGGCACGGTGGACAAGCTGACGTTCGATCCCGCGGGGTTCGGATTCGCCCGCGCCGAGCTGGACCAACTGCTGGGCGGCGACGCCTACGCCAACGCCGAGGAGGTGCGCGCCGTGCTGGGCGGGGTCAAGGGGGCGGTCCGTGACGCCGTCGTGCTCAACGCTGCCGGCGCGATCGTCGCGCACGCGGGCCTATCCAGCCGCGCTGAATGGCTGCCGGCGTGGGAGGACGGGCTGGAGCGGGCCAGTGCGGCCATCGACTCCGGGGCCGCCGAACAGCTGCTCGCGCGTTGGGTGCGGTTCAGCCAGCAGGCCTGAGTCCGGCCCGCGCACCGGATCCTGTTGCCACGCCAGCCGCGCCGAGCACGCCGTTGCCGCCCACCCCGCCCAGGGGCCGGCCGAGCGCAGCGGTGAGGCCCAGCCGATGTCATCGGCGACTCGCACGATGCGCACCCCCGGGGCGGCCAGCCACCGCGCGATCAGTGCGGTCTCCTCGACCAGCGCACCGCCCAGCGGCGCATCGGCCGTCAAAATCGTTTGTGCGCCAGCGTGAATCGCGTCGATGACCGGCATCGGCGGCACCCCGCGCTGGGCCGTTCCGGCCGCGGCGAGCTGGCCGTAGCGGATGACGGCGAGGTGATAGCCCCCGTCGCCATCCGAGGCCGCGGCGATCAGCTCGGGCAGCGCGGCCAGTGCCCGCAGCCGCTGGCCCCGCCACAGCACCTCGACGGCGGTGGCGGTGCGGTCGCGCAATCGCGCCGCGCTCTCGAAGTGGCGATGCTCGGCCAGTGCCGTGACCTGACCGACGGCGGCGGCCAGGGTGCTGTTGTCCGCGCCGTCGATCAGTGCCGCGGCGCGCCGCGTCGCCTCGGCGTATTGCGCGGCGGTCAGGTCGCGGGTGGCGGGGCAGGGGGACACCACGACCTCGGGGCAGGCCGGCCCGTGCCGGGCGCAACGGCCGAGTCGCGTTGTGCAGGTGCGGATTCCGGTGAACCGCGCCAGCAGCCGCGCGGTGTCGGCTGCGTCGGCGCGGGACCGAAACGGCTCGATGGCGCGGTCGCGTCGCGGGGCCCGCACCACCGACAAACGCGGGAATGCCTCGTCGCTCAGCACCACACCACCACCGGTGCGGGAACTTCGAGCGGCGGTTGTACGGCGGCGCGTGCGCGGCCAGCATCCGCAACTCGCGCACGCCGGCTCCAGCGCGTGCGCGCACTCGACGTGGTCGACCGCGGCGGCCAGCGCGACCATCTTCTTCATCCGGCCGCGCGGGTCCGCGCCGGTGAAGTACTGGCTGACCCGGCGGCGCAGGTCGACGGCGGTGCCGACGTAGAGCACCTCGCCCGCCGGCCCGCGGAACAGGTACACCCCGGGTCGGCGCGGCAGCTGCGCGGCGAGCACCCGCTTGCGGCGCTGGGTCGGGCTCACGCCCGGCAGATACGAGCGCAGGTCGGAGTAGGTGTGCACGCCCTGGTTGCCCACCCGCTCGATCAGCGCGTGCAGCACGTCGACGGTCGCGCGGGCGTCGTCCAGCGCCCGGTGGCTGGGCTGGGCGGCGACCGCGATCAGCCGCGCCAACGCGGACAACGCCACGCTGGGCGCCTCCTCCCGGCTCAGCACCCGGCGCGCCAGCCGCACCGTGCACAGCACTTGCGTTCTGGGCCAACGGATTTCGCAGCGTTCGGCGGCCGCGCGCAGAAACCCGGCGTCGAACCCCGCGTTGTGGGCGACCAGCACCGCCCCGCTGTCCAAGCCGGCGAACTCCAAAAACATCGGCAGCACCGCGTCGATGGTCGGGGCGTCGCACACCATCGCCGTCGTGATCCCGGTCAGCCGCACGACCTGCGGCGGGATGCTGCGCTGCGGGTCCACCAGGGTGCCGAATTCGCCGAGCACGACGCCGCCGCGGACCTTGACCGCCCCGATCTCGGTGATGGCGTCGGCGGTCGCACCGTCTTTTCCGCGTCCGCCGGTCGTCTCCAGGTCCACCACCACGAAGGTGGTCTCTCGCAGCGAGAGGTCGTCGGCGGGCGCCCAGGGGGAGTCCCCACCGGCTGCCAGGTCGGCGAAACTCAGCTGAGTCCCACCCGTCACACGCATGGGCGTGACGTTAAGCGTCGGGGCCGACACCGGTGGGGCAAGCGCGCCGAAAGGTGTCGGTGCCCGCGGTTAGCGTTCGGGTCAGGACGAGTTGAGTTTTGACAGGCCGGATGAGAGGACCGATTCCGATGGCCCACAGCAGCGGAACCCACAGCAAAGGCGGCACCGCGTCAGGACCGGGTGAACCGGTGGTGATCGACTGCGACGACTGCGCGGCGCGCGGCCCGGGATGCCGGGATTGCGTGGTCAGCGTGCTACTCGGGGTACCGGAAACTTTGTTGCAGGACGAGCGGGCCGCGCTCGAAGTGCTGGCGGAGGTCGGGTTGGCGCCGCGGCTGCGGCTGGTGCCGATTCATCGAAACCGCGGGTCGGGCGTCGCCTAATGGCCCCGAGTGCCAAAACCCCTGGATGCCCCGCGCGGCCCGTCTCGTTACACAATACTTATGACAGAAATCTTTCCATTTTCTTAACGATCTGGTTTGGACAAACGCAGATATCGTTTCGTAACCTGTTTGAGACCTAAACCCAGCTCGACCTCGACCGTCGATGGCAGTTTAAGGAAGCAATACTTTGAGTTTCGGCTCCGCGCATTCGATCTCGCGTGTCATCACGCGGTCAGTCATCGGGACGCTGGCAGGGCTTACGGTCTTATCGGGTGTGGGTGCGGCGCAGGTGGCGGCCGATCCAGCCGACGACGCCCTGGCAAAGCTCACCGAGCTGTCCCGGCAGGCCGAGCGGACCACCGAGGCCATGCACAGTGCGCAGCTCGACCTCAACCAGAAGCTCGCCGCCCAGCGGGCCGCCGGCAAGAAGCACTCGGACGACCAGGCCGCGGTGGACGCGGCGCGGGCCCGGCTGGCCACCTTCCAGAACGCCGTTAACAAACTCGCCGCCGCCACCTACATGGGTGGCCGCGTCGACGGCATGGAGGCGATGCTGACCGCGCAATCGCCGCAGGGGCTGATCGACAAGATGGCCGTGCAGCGCGTGATGGCGACCCAAATGTCAGCGCAGATGGCAAGTTTCCGCGCCGCGGGTGAGCAGGCCGCCAAGGCCGAGCAGGCTTCGGCCCGCTCCGCCGCCGAAGCCAAGAGCGCGGCCGAGCAGGCCGCCGCGGTCCGGGCCAGCCTGCAGTCCAAGCAGAGCCAACTGCAGGTTCAGATCGCCGTCGTGAAATCTCAGTACGTGTCCCTGTCGCCGCGGCAGCGCACCGCGCTGGCCGACCCCGGGCCGATACCCGCGGCGGCTCCGGCCCCCGGTGCGCCGGCGCCCGACGCGTTGCCGCCCGGCGCGTTGCCGCCGGGTGAGGCTCCGCAGCCGGCCGGAATGTTCCCCGGAATGCCCGGCATGGCTCCCGGTGGTCCCGGCGGCATCGGTGGCGACCGCGCCAACGTGGTGCAGGCGGCGCTGACCCAGGTCGGAACGCCGTACTCGTGGGGCGGTGCGGCCCCTGGCGGATTCGACTGCTCCGGTCTGGTGATGTGGGCCTTCCAGCAGGCTGGCATCTCGTTGCCGCACTCCAGCCAGGCGCAGGCCAACGGCGGTCAACCGGTCGCGCTGTCGGACCTGCAGCCCGGTGACGTGGTGACCTTCTACTCCGATGCGTCGCACAGTGGCATCTACGTCGGCGACGGCATGGTGGTCCACTCCTCGACCTATGGCGTGCCGGTGCGGGTGGTGCCGATGAATGCCGCCGGCCCGATTCACGACGCTCGCCGTTACTGACCCCTCTCGCGGCACCGGCGTTACCGTCGGCATCGCCGGTGGCTTCCGGTCCTGCTGGCCTGGGTCTTCGTCGTCGAGATCGCGGTGGCGGCGGCCGTGCCGTCGGACGCGCGCGACGGCCGGACAAGACCCGCACAACTCGTCGCCCGCTCACAGTCGCCCGGTCGCCGCGCGGGCACCCCTGATCGTCGGCGACCGCCAGGTCCGCCTGATCGGCCCGGGCGGACCGGCCGCCGACCGCCTGCTGGCCCATATCGCGTCGGAGATGCGCACCGCGATCGAAAAGGTGGAGGCGTTCTGGGGCGTCGACTGGTCGCGCGACATCTCGGTGGTGATCGCCGGCTCCGACGCCGAGTTTCGGGCCGCCGCTGGCGGCGGCCCGCCGTCGCAGTGGGCGGACATCGCCGCGATCACCGTCGCCGATCGCATCGATCCCGCGCACCGGGTGGTCGTCGGCCAGCGGATGGTGTTCGCGCCGGGCGCGGCGAACATGAGCGACAACGCTTTGCGAATTGTGTTGGCACACCAGCTTTTTCACTATGCGGCGCGCCGACACCGCGCTCGACGCGCCGCAGTGGCTGACCGAGGGCACCGCCGATTTCATAGCCCGGCCCGCCACCGGGGTCCCGGTCGAGGCGAGCTCGCAACCTGTCTCGCTGCCCTCGGACATCGACCTCGACACGCCCGGGCCGCAGCGCTCGGTGGCCTACGACCGCGCCTGGTGATTCGCCCGCTTCGTCGCCGCTACCTTCGGGGCGCCGAAATTGCGCGCCTACTATCTGGCGGTGTGCGGCGTCGCGCGCGTCGAGCCGTTCACTGCCGCGCACGACGTCCTCGACATCGACCCGGTCGGTCTGCTCGGGCGCCGGCAGCAATGGATGGGCGGCGGGGGTTGATCGCCTGACCCCTTTTCACACCGCTTGCCGGCCTGCATCGCCGTCAGGCTAGCCTGACGCAAGTGAGCCGGGTCCTGCTGGTAACCAACGACTTTCCGCCACGGCGTGGCGGCATCCAGTCCTACCTGCGCGAGTTCGTCGACCGGCTGGTGAACACCGGGTCGCACGCGGTGCTGGTGTACGCACCGCAATGGAAGGGCGCCGACGTCTTCGACGCGGAGGCGGCCGGTTATCGAGTGGTGCGCCATCCGGGCACCCTGATGCTGCCGGGGCCGGCCGTCGATGCCCGGATGCGCCGGCTGATCGGCGACCACGGCATCGACACCGTGTGGTTCGGCGCGGCCGCACCCCTGGCGCTGCTGGCGGGGCGGGCGCGGCGGGCCGGCGCGAAACGGGTGCTGGCCAGCACGCACGGCCACGAGGTGGGCTGGTCGATGCTTCCGGTGGCGCGGTCGGTGCTGCGGCGCATCGGCAACGACACCGACGTGGTGACGTTCGTCAGCCGCTACACGCGGTCGCGGTTCGCGACGGCCTTCGGGCCCGCGGCATCGCTGGAATACCTGCCGTCGGGGGTCGACACCGACCGATTCCGGCCCGACCCGGCCGGCCGCGCGGAGCTGCGCGGGCGCTACCGGCTGGGGCAGCGGCCCACCGTCGTGTGCCTGTCAAGGCTGGTGCCGCGCAAGGGCCAGGACATGCTGATCAAGGCGTTGCCGTCGATCCGGAGCCGTGTCGACGGCGCCGCGCTGGTGATCGTCGGCAGCGGCCCGTACCTCGACCCGCTGCGCAAGCTGGCCGCCGACTGCGGCGTGGCCGACCACGTGACGTTCACCGGCGCGGTGCCGTCGGCGGAATTGCCCGCCCACTACGCGCTGGCCGACGTGTTCGCGATGCCGTGCCACACCCGCGGCGCGGGCATGGACATCGAGGGCCTGGGCATCGTGTTTTTGGAGGCTTCGGCGACCGGAGTGCCGGTGATCGCCGGGGATTCGGGCGGAGCCCCGGAAGCCGTGCAGCACAACAAGACTGGACTCGTCGTCGACGGAAACTCGGTGCAACAGATCGGCGACGCCGTCACCGAGTTGCTGGCCGACCCGGCCCGGGCCGCCGCGCTGGGCGCGGCGGGACGCGCGTGGGTGACCTCGCAATGGCGCTGGGACACACTGGCCGCCCGGCTGGCCGAGCTGCTGACACCGGCGTGAGCCGCCCGGGACGTCATTCCTTCTGGTAGAGCGCTTCGATATCGGAGGCGAACTTCTCGGCCACCACGTTGCGCTTGAGCTTCATCGTCGGGGTCAGCTCGCCGGTGTCCTCGGTGAAGTCGACCGGAAGAATGCGGAACTTGCGGATCGACTCGGCATGCGACACCGACAGGTTAGCCTGCTTGACCGCGGCGTCGATCTCGGCGACCAGATCGGGATCGGTGGCCAGATCGCCCACCGACGGGCCCTCGGCCTTGCTGTTGCGTTCCTTCCAGCCGGCGAAGGCCTCGGGGTCGATCGTAATCAGTGCGCCGACAAAGGGTTTGGCGTCGCCGACCACCATCGCCTGGCTGATCAACGGGTGCGCGCGCAGCTGGTCCTCCAGCACGGCGGGGGGCGACGTTCTTGCCGCCCGCGGTGACGATGATCTCCTTCTTACGTCCGGTGATCTTGAGGAAGCCGTCCTCGTCGAGCGCGCCGAGATCGCCGGTCTTGAACCAGCCGTCGGCGAACGCCTCGGCGGTGGCCTGTTCGTTGCGCCAGTAGCCGCTGAACACCACGCCGCCGCGCACCAACAGCTCCCCGTCGTCGGCGATGCGCATGCTGTTGCCCGGCAACAACGTTCCGACGGTCCCGATCTTGACCGGCCGACCTGGTTGACCGTGATGGCCGAGGTGGTCTCGGTCAGGCCGTAACCCTCGTGGATGGTCAGGCCGACCCCGCGGTAGAAGTGGCCGAGCCGCGCGCCCAGCGGTGCGCCGCCGGACACCGACGAGTGGCAGTCGCCGCCCAGCGCCGCGCGCAGCTTGTGGTAGACCAGCCGGTCGAACAGCGCGTGCTTGGCGCGCAGCAGCAGCCCGGGCCCGCCCTCGTCGTGGGCCTCGCTCCAGTCGACGGCGGTTTGCACGGCCCGCGCGAAGATCGCTCCCTTGCCGTCGTTGGCGGCGTTTTGCTCGGCCGTGTTGTAGACCTTCTCGAACACCCGCGGCACCGACACCACGACCGTCGGCTTGAACACCGCGAACATCGGCAGCAGGTTCTTGATGTCGCTGGTGATGCCGACGGTCACCTTGTTGGCGAACGCCGACAGCGTCAGCGCGCGGGCCAACACGTGGGCCAGCGGCAAAAAGATCAGCAGCCGCTGCCCCTTGTTCAGCTGGGTCGGCAGGCACTCCTTGGCACCCCGCGTCTCGTAGAGCAGGTTGGAGTGCGTCAGCTGACACCCTTTGGGACGTCCGGTGGTTCCCGACGTGTAGATCAGCGTCGCGGGGTCGTCCGACCGCAGCGCGGCCAGCCGGGCGGTCAGCTGCTCGGGATCGACCGACGCGCCCTCCTCGACGAGCTGGTCGAGCGCCTTGGGGCCCGCACCGTCGATGTGCAGCACCCGGCGCAGCGCCGGGAGTTCGCCGGTGAGCTCGGTGACCGTCGCGGCGTGTGCGTCGGTTTCGGCGAACGCCACGACGGCTTCGGAATCCTGCAGCACCCAGCGCACCTGCTCGGCCGACGAGGTCTCGTAGACTGGGACGGTGACGGCGCCGATGGACAGGATGGCCAGGTCTAGGATCGCCCACTCGTAGCGGGTGGCCGAGAAGATCGACACCCGGTCGCCGGCCTGCACGCCCAGCGAGATCAGGCCCAGCGCGGCCGCGCGAATCTGCTGGGCCGCCTCGGCGCACGTGACGTCGGTCCACACCCCGTCGACCTGCCGTCGGTAGATGACAAAACTCGGGTCGTCGCGCTCGTGCTCGAAGACCATGGTCGCGATGTTTTCGTGCTCCCCGACAGAGAAGCGGGCGGGAACGCTGTACTCACGCACGGTTTTGACCTCGATTGTCTGGTGACCGGTGGCCGGGTTGCTGTTGCCCAGCCTAATCGCGGCATTCGCGCAGCAACCAAGCGGTCGGTTGGGCGGATTGGCGTCGACTCGGCGCCAATCCGCCCATATAGATGTGTGAAGCTGACACGATGCACAGCATCCAGATCGCCGACCAGACGTATGTTGCCGCCGATGGCGCACTGGTCGGCGCCGCGATCGGCGATCGGTCGAACTGGCAACGGTGGTGGCCGGATCTGCGGCTGAAGGTCGTCGAGGACCGGGCCGAAAAGGGCATCCGCTGGGCGGTCACCGGGGCGCTGACCGGCACCATGGAGGTGTGGCTGGAGCCCTCGCTGGACGGAGTGGTGCTGCACTACTTCCTGCACGCCGAGCCCACCGGGGTGGCCGCCTACCAGCTGGCCAAACTGAACCTGGCCAAAATGACACACCGCCGCCGGGCGGCGGGCAAGAAAATGGCTTTCGAGGTCAAGACGACCTTGGAACGATCACGACCCGTCGGTGCTTCTCCGGTAGTTTGATTCCGGTCAACGTTCGCCCGGGGAGTACCGTTTTGGTCCGAAGGCGGGTACTACCGGAGATGATCGGGGTGAACCCCCATGCGGGAGAGAAGGTAGCGGCCACGTGGCGGAAAAGACGACCCACACGATTCACATCGAGGCAGATCCCGGCACGGTGCTGCAGGTGATCGCCGACATCGACTCCTACCCGGACTGGATCTCGGAGTACAAGGAAGCCGAAGTGCAGGAGCGCGGCGCCGACGGCTACCCGAAGACCGTGCGATTCGTGATGGACGCCGGGGTCATCAAGGACACCATGGTGATGTCCTACCAGTGGCCGGCCGACCACAAGTCGCTGAGCTGGACCCTGGTATCCAGCTCGCTGCTGCGGTCACTCGAGGGCTCATATCGGTTGGCGCCCAAGGGTTCTGGGACCGATGTCACCTACGAACTCTCGGTCGATCTAGCTATCCCGATGATCGGGTTGCTCAAGCGCAAGGCCGAGCGCCGGCTGACCGACACCGCATTGAAGGATCTCAAGAAACGAGTCGAGGCTGAGTGAGTCCGTGTCACCCACCCCTCCTTTCTTCAGGGCCAAGATCAGCCTCTTCGTCGGGAAGGGCGGGGTAGGAAAATCCACCCTCGCCGCTGCCACCGCGGTCTGTGACGCGATCGAGGGGCAGCGCGTGCTGGTGGTGTCCACCGACCAGGCGCACTCGCTGGGCGACGTGCTCGGCATTCCCGTGCCGCCCAGCGGTCGCGGCGAGCCGGTTCGGGTGCTGGCCGACGAGACCGCCGAGACGGGCGGTGGCTGGCTCGACGCGATGGCACTGGACACCCTGGCACTGCTCGAGGCCCGCTGGCACGAGGTGGTCACCGCGCTGGATCGGCGGTTCCCCGATTTGGAGCTGAGCAGCATTGCGCCCGAAGAACTTTCGGCGTTGCCGGGCGTTCAGGAAGTGCTCGGACTGCACGCCGTCGGCGAGCTCGCGGCGTCGCGACAATGGGATCGCGTCGTCGTCGACTGCGCCTCGACCGCCGACGCGTTGCGCATGCTCACCCTGCCCGCCACGTTCGGGCTCTATGTCGAGCGCGCCTGGCCACGCCACCGCCGGCTGTCCATCACCGCCGACGACGCCCGCTCCGCTGCGGTGGTCGAGCTGATCGAACGCATCAGCTCCAGCGTCGAGCGGCTCAGCGCGCTGCTCACCGACGGGGATCGCGTCAGCGCGCACCTGGTGCTGACGCCCGAGCGGGTGGTGGCCGCCGAGGCGGTCCGCACGCTGGGCTCGCTGTCGCTGATGGGGGTCCGCGTCGAGGAGCTGATCGTCAATCAGGTTCTGGTCGAAGACGAGTCCTACGAGTACCGCAACCTGCCCGAGCACCCGGCCTTCTACTGGTATGGCGAACGCATCAGTGAGCAGCGCGCGGTGCTCGAGGAGCTCGACGCCACGATCGGCGACGTCGCGCTGGTCATGACGCCGCACTTGGCCGGGGAACCGATTGGCCCCAAAGCGCTGGGCGGATTGCTCGACAGCGCCCGACTTCGACGTGGAGCGGCCCCACCAGGTCCATTGCGTCCTATTGTGGATCTCGAATCGGGGTCGGGACTTGGGTCGATCTACCGGATGCGGCTAACGTTGCCCCAGCTCGACCCCGGAACGCTGTCGCTGGGCCGGGTGGACGACGACCTGATCATCAGCGCCGGCGGGTTGCGGCGCCGGGTTCGGTTGGCGTCCGTACTACGACGGTGCACGGTGCAAGACGCGCATCTGCGGGGCGGTGAGCTGACCGTACGTTTTCGACCAGATCCGGAGGTGTGGCCTAAGTGAGTCAGGCACACCCCGACATCGGTCCGGAACTGCGCAAGCTCGCCGAGGCGATCCTCGACGGGATCGACCCCGCCGTGCGTCTGCCCGCCGCGATGACGGCGGGCAACGGGGTCGGGACCGGCAAGTGTCAGCAGGTCTGGTGCCCGGTGTGCGCGCTGGCCGCGCTGGCGACCGGCGACCAGCACCCGCTGCTGACCGTGATCGCGGACCACAGCATCGCGCTGCTGGAGGTGATCCGCGCGATCGTCGACGACATCGACCGGTCCGCGCCATCGCCTCCCGACAGGCCGCCCGGCGGCGGCGCACCGGCCGAGGACGCCCCCGCGGGCGGGGCCGAGGTGCGGACGCGATACCAGCCCATCCCGGTCACGATCGAAGAGTGATCCACAGGGTTTGGAAGTGGTCCGCTGGATCGCGGATGGGTACAGTTGGCGCAGAACATCAACGGGTTTCGGGCGAGAGGGAGGGCCATGTGGTACTGGCTATTCAAGTACATCCTCCTGGGCCCGCTGTTGCAGTTGCTTGGCCGCCCGAAAGTTGAAGGCCTGCAACATGTTCCGACTCACGGCCCGGCGATCCTGGCCAGTAACCACCTCGCGGTGATGGACAGCTTCTATCTGCCGCTGGTGGTGCGGCGGCGCATCACCTTCCTGGCGAAGTCCGAATATTTCACCGGCACCGGGATCAAGGGCTGGTTCAGCCGGTGGTTCTTCACCGCGGTCGGGCAGGTGCCGATCGACCGCAGCAATGCCGATACCGCTCAGGCCGCCCTGGACACCGCGCAGCGGGTGCTGGGCGCGGGCAAGTTGCTGGGCATGTACCCGGAGGGCACCCGCTCGCCCGACGGCAGGCTGTACAAGGGCAAGACGGGCCTGGCCCGGCTGGCGCTGCAGACCGGCGTGCCGGTGATTCCGGTCGCGATGATCGGCACCGACGTCGTCAACCCGCCGGGCACCACGATGCTGCGCTTCGGCAAGGTGACGGTCCGATTCGGCAAGCCGATGGACTTCTCCCGATTCGACGGCCTGGCCGGCAACCGGTTCATCGAGCGGGCCGTCGCCGACGAGGTCATCTACGAGCTGATGGGGCTGTCCGGTCAGGAGTACGTCGACGTCTACGCTGCGACGATCAAGAACCGCGGCAAGGGCTCGAACGGTCAGGGGGCGGACGACGACGCCGCGCGGATCCCCGAGACCGCGGCCGGCTGACCGACTAAGTCGCGACGTTCACGTCCGTGACGAGCTGACGTCCGGCCTCGGAGTCGCTGCGCACCTGCGCATCCCGAGCGCTGACCCGGGCGGTGACGGTGGGTCCGGCCGCGATGATCACCGCCAGCGCCCACCACACGTAGGACATCCCGAGCAGCTGACGCCACCAGTTGGCAGTCTCCTCGTGGTGCTTGGGCATCAGCTCGAGCGGCTCCCACACCATCAGTCCCACGCCGGCGGCGGTCAGCACGCCCAGCGCGATGTTCCGGCGTCGCCAACCCAGGACCGCGGTCACCAGCAGCGCCGGAAGCGCCCACACCCAGTGGTGTGACCACGACACCGGCGACACCATCAACCCGAACAGGGCCACGCAGATGACCGCCAGCGTCGTCTCGCCGGCCGCCAACACCCGTCGCATCGCCCAGACGGTCAGCGCGAGCACCGCCAGGCACAGGCCCGCCCACAGCAGGAAACGCAGCTGCTCGGGAAGCCCGATCCGGGCCAGCGCGCCCGCGATGTTCTGGTCGGTGTTCAGCGCCGCGGAGCCGATCCGATCGGTGTGGTGCACGGTGTGCGTCCAGTACTCCCACGAGTCGCTCCAGGCCAGGACGAACCCGACCAGCGTTGCCGCGGCGAACGACGTCACGGCCGTGAGCGCGGTGCGGAAGTCGCGACGCACCAGGAAATACAGCAGGAACACCGCGGGGGTGAGCTTGAGCGCCATACCCAACCCCAGCAGCAGCCCGCGGGGCCACGGCGTGCGGCGCGGCACGCAGTCGGCGATCACCAGCGTCATCAGCACGACGTTGATCTGGCCGAAGGCGAAGTTCGAGGCGATGGGCTCCAGCCAAATCGAGGCCTGCGCCACCACGACCACCGCCAGCCACCACCGGCGCAGCCAGGCCGGTCCGGGGACCAGCGACGAGGTGCTCCACACGTCGAGTCGGGTCAGCACGATCACCGTCGAGACGATCAGCAGCACCAGGGTCAGCGCGGTGATCGCGACGCTGGCCGCCGGCATGTGCAGCCAGGCAAACGGGCTGAACACGATCGCGGCCAGCGGGGGATAGGTGAACGGCAGATTCAGGCCGATGGGTGTGTGGAACAACACGTCGCCGCGATACAGCGGACGGCCGTCCAGCCACGTCTGGCCGCCCATCTGATAGATGTCGATATCGATTCGGTACGGGATGTGCGCAAAAAGGCCCCAGGCTGTGTAGCCCAGCGCCGCGGCGGCCAGCAGCCACAACAGACACCACAACAACGCCCGCCCCGGTCGGCTGCCCACGATGGGTGCCTGCGAATTACTCATGTTGCACAACAGCGTAATCGGTGCCGCACGCCGTCAGGTCGCGCAGCGCGGCTCCCGCGTCGCGGGGACGGCCGGGCGTAGGTTGCAAAGGTGTTCGACTGGTTCCTACACAGAGTGGCCCACTGGTTCTCCCACGACATCGTCCACGGCGGCCGGCTGCCGTTGCTGTGCTGCCTGGTCGCCTTCATCCTGACCTTCTTCGTCACCCGAACTTTCGTCCGCTTCATCCGGCACCGCGTCGAGCGCGGCCTGCCCGCCCGGTGGTGGCAGCCGCGCAACGTCCACATCGGGGGAGTGCACATCCACCACGTGACGTTCGGCGTGGTGCTGGTGATGATCTCCGGGCTGACGTTGGTGACGCTGTCGGACAACGGCCAAGAAGCCGAAAACACGGTGTCGGCAATCGTTTCGGCATCGGTGCGGCACTGGTGCTCGACGAGTACGCACTGATCCTGCATCTGTCGGACGTGTACTGGGAAGAGGACGGCCGCAGTTCGGTGGAAGCCGTCTTCGCCGCGGTGGCGGTGGCCGGATTGCTGATCATGGGCCTGCACCCGCTGATGTTTCTGTTCCCGGTCGCCCGTGACACGGCGTCGTCGGCCTGGCACGTCGCGGTGGTCGGCGCGCTGGTGATGACGCTGCCGCTGGCGATGGGCGTTGTGCTCAAGGGCAAGGTGTGGACCGGCCTGCTCGGCATGTTCATCGTGGTGCTGCTGGTCATCGGGGCGATTCGGCTGTCCCGACCGCATGCCCCGTGGGCCCGCTGGCGATACACCACCGCGCCGGACAAGATGCGGCGCGCATTGCAGCGGGAACGCAGATGGCGTCGGCCCGTCGTGCAGGCCAAACTTCTCGGTGCTGATCCGACTGCGGCCGATCATCGACGCCGCCACCGGCCCCACCTTCCTGCGCGGCGGGCTGCTGGTGGTCGGGTTGATGACGCTGCTGATCGCCGCCCTGATGCTGACCATCACCGGTGACATCAAGCGGATGCTGGCGTACTCCTCGATGGAGAACATGGGCCTGATTGCGATTGCCGCGGCCGCCGGCACCACATTGGCGATCTCCGCGCTACTGCTGCATGTGCTTGCCCACGGGATCGCGAAGACGGTGTTGTTCCTTGCGGGTGCCACCTGCAGGCCGCGGACGACTCCACCGCGATCGCGGATATCACCGGCGTGCTGCGCCGGTCGCGGCTGGTCGGCCTGTCATTCGCCACCGGCTCGATCGTCCTGCTCGGCTTGCCTCCTTTCGCGATGTTCGCCAGTGAGCTGGCGATCGCGCGGTCGCTGGCCCGTGCGCGGTTGGTCTGGGTGTTGGGCGTCGCGATGCTGCTGATCGCGATCGCCTTCACCGCGCTGGTCTGCAACTCCGGGCGAGTACTGCTCAGCGCACCCGCAGCGGGCGCGCCGTCGCTTGTCGTGCCCGCCACGGCTGCAATGGTTTTGATCATCGGCATCGCCGTCTGCGCAGCCCTAGGCGTCACGGCCGGCCCGCTCGCTCACCTGTTCGCCGTCGCCGCCAGCAGCAACGTGGGAGCCCCGCGGTGAGACGAACTTGGTTGCGACACAGGGTATCCCAGCTTGAGCTGACCGAGATGGCCGAACAGCTCCTGGGCGATTCGTTTCGACCGGCGCTGGTCGCCGCGCACGACGACACCGACAGCCTGCGGGTGGTTTACCTTTTTCTGGCCGGCTGTCCGGACCGCCGTGTAGAGCTCGAATACGTTGTGCCCGTGGATAACCCGAGCATCCAATCCTTGGCCTACATATCGTTTCCGGCAAGCCGATTCGAGCGCGAGATGGCCGACTTGTACGGAATCCACCCGGTCGGCCACCCCAAACCGCGCCGCCTGGTGCGGCACGCGCACTGGCCCGACTGGCATCCGATGCGTGTCGACGCGGGGCCCGCGCCCGAATTCGCGGACACCGGCGCATTCCCCTTCCTCAACGTCGAAGGCCCCGGGGTCTACGAGATCCCGGTCGGCCCCATCCACGCGGGCCTGATCGAACCCGGCCACTTTCGCTTCTCCGTGGCCGGCGAAACCGTCGTGCGGCTGAAGGCCCGGCTGTGGTTCGTGCACCGCGGCATCGAGAGACTGTTTCACGGCCAGTCCGCCGCGGGGGCAATCGATCTCGCCGAACGGATCAGCGGCGACACGTCGGCCGCCCACGCCCTGGCCCATAGCCTTGCCATCGAAGACGCGCTCGGCATCGAGCTGCCCGACGAGGTGCATCGGCTACGGGCGCTGATCGTCGAGCTCGAGCGACTGTACAACCACGCGGCCGATCTGGGCGCCCCGGCCAACGACATCGGCTACGGCATCGCCAACGCGCATGCCCTGCGCATCCGGGAACGACTGTTGCGGCTCAACGCCACGGTCACCGGCCACCGGCTGCTGCGCGGAGCCATCCACCCGGGCGCAGTGGTGCTGCAAAAACTTCCCGACACCGAGGAGATTCGACGGCTCGGCGCCGAGGTGGCTGAGCTCGCCGCGCTGACGCTGAGCAACACGGTCGCCTACGACCGCTTCGCCGGCACCGCGACGCTGCGCTGCGAGGACGCCGCCGCCCTGGGCTGCTTGGGTTACGTCGCCCGCGCCAGTGGCCTGCGTACCGATGCCCGGGTCGAGCACCCCACCGTCGAACTGCCCGTTGCCCAGATCTGCGTGCCGGACGGCGACGTCCTCGCCCGTTACACCGTGCGGCGCGACGAGTTCGCGGCCTCGGTTGCCCTCGCCTGTCACATCGTCGAATCACACAGCGGCCCAATCGAATACAGGGTCAGCGCCGACTCGGTGGGTACGGTGGGCAGCGGTGTCGGCATCGTCGAAGGTTGGCGCGGCACCATCGTGCACCGCGTCGAAGTCGACGCGGACGATCGCATCACCCGCGCCAAAATCGTCGACCCCTCCTGGTTCAACTGGCCCGCGCTGCCGGTGGCGATGGCCGACACGGTCGTCCCGGACTTCCCGCTGGCCCACAAGAGCTTCAACCAGTCGTACGCGGGCAACGACCTGTAGCCCGGCCACACCCGGGGCCGTCGCTTGCCGGATTTAAGACCCCGCAGAGCAAAATTAGAGGGGGCGGGAACCGAAAGCGATACACTGCGGCACCGACTGTGTAGCAATTCCATGCCGCGCTGCCGCGAGGAGGCCTGCCGTGACGGTTACCGATGACTACCTGGCCCACAACGCCGGATACGCCAGCACGTTCAACGGGCCACTGCCCATGCCGCCGAGCAAACACGTCGCGGTCGTCGCGTGTATGGATGCCCGGCTCGACGTCTACCGCATCCTGGGCCTGAACGAGGGCGAGGCCCACGTCATCCGCAACGCCGGCGGCGTCGTCACCGACGACGTGATTCGCTCGTTGGCCATCAGCCAGCGGCTGCTGGGGACTCGGGAGATCATCCTGATCCACCACACCGACTGCGGGATGCTCACCTTCACCGACGACGACTTCAAGCGCGCCATCCAGGAAGAGACGGGCGTCAAGCCGCCGTGGGCGGCCGAGGCCTTCCCGGATCCCGCCGAAGACGTCCGGCAGTCGTTGCGCCGCATCGAAAACAACCCGTTTGTCACCAAACAGGTGTCGCTGCGGGGCTTCGTCTTCGACGTCGCCACCGGCAAGCTCGACGAGGTAACCCTCTAGCGCCTCCGTTGGCCCGGACGGGCCGCGGGTCACCCGGCGTGTGCCCGCCTCACAGCGACAACGAAATTCCGCGCTCCGCGCCAGCGGCCTGGTTGTCGCTCGGAGGCGGGCACATCGTGACATCCTCCGGCGTCAGCCGACCTTGTAGGTCGCGAGGGCCTTGGCGATCAGCTGGCCCTCCGGGTCGACGATCTCGGCCTCGCAGTTGGTCAGTGACCGGCCGCGCCGCAGCACCCGGCCCACCCCGATCACGTCGGTGGCCCGGGCCGGCGCCATGAAGTCCAGGGCCATCGACACGGTCACGCCGCGGAATTGCGGCGGGGCTTCCCTGCCGCACCATGCCGCGGCCATCACGGTCAGATCGGCCAGGGTGGCGATGGCGTCGCCGTGCACCATGTCGCCGAGCGTGACGTTGGACGGATCCCACGGCAGCCGCAGCCGCACCTCGTCGTCGGTGAGCTGGTCTGCGACGATGCCCAGCTTGGTGACGAACGGTGATTGAGGCAGAAACTGCGCGATCACGTCGCGCCCGCTGGGGGGGCGGAGGAGGTGGTCATTCGTCCATGCTGCCGCACCGATCGGTCGTGGTGGAAGGTCTGGTGCGAGGTGCCCGGTACTCGGCCCGCCCCCACGTCGCCCGTTTGTTGACACGGCCGGGGCCGGCTGGTTCTATAAACCTCAATGACCGTAAACATGGTCCGTTCGACCAAGTTTATCCGGATAAGTGGTTCGGACAGGAAGCGATGACCGTGACGGCGGGCCCCGCGGCGGGCCAGTACGAATTGAGCCATCTGCGCTCGTTGGAGGCGGAGGCCATCCACATCATCCGCGAGGTCGCCGCGGAGTTCGAGCGCCCGGTGCTGCTGTTCTCCGGCGGCAAGGACTCGATCGTGATGCTCTACCTGGCGCTCAAGGCGTTTCGCCCCGGGCGGCTGCCGTTCCCGGTCATGCATGTCGACACCGGTCACAACTTCGACGAGGTGATCTCGACTCGCGACGAACTCGTCGAGGAGTTCGGGGTGCGCCTGGTGGTGGCGTCGGTGCAAGAAGACATCGACGCCGGCCGGGTCGTCGAGACCATCCCGTCGCGCAATCCGATTCAGACGGTGACGCTGCTGCGCGCCATCCGGGAGAACAAGTTCGACGCCGCGTTCGGCGGGGCGCGGCGCGACGAGGAGAAGGCGCGCGCCAAGGAGCGGGTGTTCAGCTTTCGCGACGAATTCGGCCAGTGGGACCCCAAGGCCCAGCGGCCCGAGCTGTGGAACCTCTACAACGGGCGGCACCACAAGGGTGAGCACATCCGGGTCTTCCCGCTGTCGAACTGGACCGAGTTCGACATCTGGTCCTACATCGGTGCCGAGAAGGTCAAGTTGCCCCCGATCTATTACGCCCACCGGCGCAAGGTTTTCGAGCGCGACGGGATGCTGCTGGCCGTACACCGCCACATGCAGCCGCGCCCCGACGAGCAGGTGGTGGAGAAGACGGTGCGGTTCCGCACGGTCGGCGATGTCACCTGCACCGGGTGCGTCGAATCGGAGGCCGCCACGGTGTCGGAGGTCATCGCCGAGACCGCGGTCTCCCGGCTGACCGAGCGCGGGGCCACCCGGGCCGACGATCGCATCTCGGAGGCTGGAATGGAAGACCGGAAGAGGCAGGGTTACTTCTGATGGCTGCCCCAACCACGTTGCTGCGCATCGCAACTGCCGGTTCGGTCGACGACGGCAAGTCCACCCTGATCGGCCGGCTGCTGTACGACTCCAAGGCCGTGATGGAAGACCAGTGGGCCGCGGTCGAGAAGACGTCGAAGGAACGCGGTCACGACTACACCGATCTGGCACTGGTCACCGACGGCCTGCGGGCCGAGCGGGAGCAAGGCATCACGATCGACGTCGCGTACCGCTACTTCGCCACGCCCAGGCGGAAATTCATCATCGCCGACACCCCGGGCCACATTCAGTACACCCGCAACATGGTGACCGGGGCGTCCACCGCGCAGCTGGTGATCGTGCTCGTCGACGTCCGCCAGGGGCTGCTCGAGCAATCCCGCCGGCACGCCTTTTTGGCGTCGCTGCTGGGCATCCAGCACATCGTGCTCGCCGTCAACAAGATGGACCTGATCGACTGGGACCGCGCCAAGTTCGACGCGATCAAAGACGAATTCCACGCCTTCGCAGCACGTTTGGACGTGCAGGATGTGGCCACCATCCCGATTTCGGCTCTGCACGGCGACAACGTCGTCACCAAATCGAATCAGACGCCCTGGTACGAGGGTCCGGCGCTGCTCTCACACCTCGAGGAGGTGTACATCGCCGGTGACCGCATTCTGGTCGACGTGCGGTTCCCGGTGCAGTACGTGATCCGACCGCAGACCCACGAACACCATGACCACCGCGGCTACGCCGGAACGGTGGCCAGCGGCGTGATGCGCCCGGGCGACGAGGTGGTGGTCTTGCCGATCGGCAAGACCAGCCGGATCACCGCCATCGAAGGCCCGAATGGCCCGATAGAAGAAGCGTTTCCGCCGATGGCCGTCTCGGTGAACCTGGCCGACGATATCGACATCTCGCGGGGCGACATGCTCGCCCGCGCCAACAACCAGCCCCGGGTCACCCAGGAATTCGACGCGACCGTGTGCTGGATGGCCGACGGCGCTTCCCTCGAGCCGGGCCGCGACTACGTCATCAAACACACCACTCGCACCACCCGGGCCCGGGTCACCGCGCTGGACTACCGGCTCGACGTCAACACCCTGCATCGGGACAAGAGCGCTACGGCCTTGAAGCTCAACGAACTTGGCCGTATCTCGCTGCGCGCGCAGGTGCCGTTGCTGCTCGACGAGTACACCCGCAACGCCAGCACGGGATCGTTCATCCTAATCGACCCGCACACCAACGGCACGGTCGCGGCGGGTATGGTGTTGCGCGACGTCACGGCGCAGAAGGCAAGCCCGAACACCGTGCGGCACGAATCGCTGGTCACCGCCAAAGACCGGGCGGCTCGCGGCCGGACCGTCTGGCTCACCGGCCTGTCGGGTGCGGGCAAGTCATCGGTGGCGATGCTGGTCGAGCAGAAGCTGCTCGAAAAGGGAACGCCCGCTTATGTTCTCGACGGCGACAACCTGCGCCACGGCCTGAATGCCGACCTGGGCTTTTCGATGGCCGACCGGGCGGAGAACCTGCGCCGGCTGGCCCACGTCGCGACATTGCTGGCCAATTCGGGCCAGACCGTGCTGGTGCCCGCGATCAGCCCGCTGGCCGAGCACCGCGAGATGGCTCGGAAAGTGCACGCCGACGCCGGGTTTGAGTTCTTCGAGGTGTTCTGCGATACCCCGCTCGCGCAGTGTGAGGCCCGTGATCCCAAGGGGCTGTACGCCAAAGCCCGGGCCGGTGAAATCACGCATTTCACCGGTATCGACAGTCCGTACCAGCGGCCGAAGAATCCCGATCTGCGGCTGGTCCCGAACTGTTCGCTCGAGGAGATGGCGCAGCGTGTCATCGACATGCTGGAGTTGGGCGCCTAGGCGCACAGGTTCGACCTGCCGCACGGGATGGCACAATCCTCAAGGTGCGGATGTCAGCCAAGGCGGAGTACGCGGTGCGGGCGATGATCCAGCTCGCCACCGTGGAAAGCGGCACGCTGGTCAAGACCGACGACTTGGCCCAGGCGCAGGGCATACCGCCGCAGTTTCTCGTCGACATCCTGACCAACCTGCGCACCGACCGCTTGGTGCGCAGCCACCGCGGCCGCGACGGGGGCTACGAGCTGGCCCGCCCGGGTAGCGAGATCAGCATCGCCGACGTGCTGCGTTGCATCGACGGGCCGCTGGCCAGCGTCCGTGACATCGGCCTTGGTGACCTGCCGTACTCCGGGCCGACGGCACCGTTGGCCGACGTCTGGCGTGCGTTGCGCGCCAGCATGCGATCGGTGCTGGAGGAGACCAGCCTGGCCGACGTGGCGTCCGGCACCCTGCCCAAGCACGTCGCCAAGCTCGCCGACGACTATCGGGGCCAGGAGAGCCGGCGGCACGGCGCCGGGCGTAGCGATTAGACCGGGCCCGACCCGTACGGCGCGATTAGACCGGGCCCGACCCGTACGGCCGAGTCAGGATCTCCATGGCGTGTCCGGACGGATCCAGGAAGTAGACCCCGCGCCGGCCGTCGCGGCGGTTGATCTCGCCCGGCCGCTGGCGGCCGGGATCGGCCCAGTGCTGCAGGTCGCGCGAGGTGATCTTGCCGTAGATGGTGTCGAGCTCCGGCTCGGAGACCAGGAACGCTTAGTGCTGGCGGTAGATCTCCTCGCCCTGCGGCGCGTCGGCGTAATCGAGGGTGGCGACGTGCTCGAGCGCGACGGCCATGAAGTGGCCGAACGGTTTCGGGGCGGGCAGGTCGAAGAGCTCGGCGAGAAATTCCGCGGACTCGCGCTTGTCGCGGGCGGCGACGATGGTGTGGTTGAAACTGATGGACATGATTCTTTCCTGCTTACTTGGACGTTGTCAGCTCCAAGGCGATATTGTCGGGGTCGCGGAATTCCAGAATATAGTACGGCCCGATGTCTTTGATCCGCTCGTGCTCGATCCCGATGTCATCGAGATGTGCTGCGGCAGCGTCTAATTCGTCCAAGCTGGCGAGCCGGAACTCGATGTGGTCCAGGCCGCAGCGGTCTTCGTGAAAGCGGTCCGAGGCGACCGGGCGCAGCCCGAGCAGGGTACCGCCGAGGTCGTAGACGACCCCGCCGAACAAAAAGGAGAACTGGTCGCGGGTCGCCTCGTCGGCATTCTCGGGCACTTCCAGCAACACCGGCCAGTCGAACACGCTCTCGTAGAACTGGCCGCGATCGCTCGATATCGGTGACGGTCAGGCGGACATGTGCGATGGACGTACTGGCTAAGGGCACTCACCCCATGCTGCCACTTCGGGGACCACATGTAGAGGGCATGCCACAATCGCCGTCGTGCGGATAGCAATGACGATGCCGGTGATGGAGCCGGATCTGGATGCGACGGTCCTCGAGACCTGGGCGCGCGCGATCGACGAGGGCCCGTTCTCGTCGCTGTGCTGGGGCGAGCGCATCGCATTCGAAAACCCGGACAACCTGACCCTGCTCGGCGCGCTCGCGGCGTGGACGAAACGGGTGCGGCTGATGACGACGGTGATCGTGCCGCAGCTGCACGATCCGACGATGCTGGCGAAAGGTCTCGCGACCGGCGAAATGCTGTCCGGTGGGCGGTTGACCGTGGGCATCGGTGTGGGCGGCAGGCAGGAGGACTACCACGCGGTCGGCGCCGACCCGGCGACGCAGACCAGGCGCGACATGGCCGCGCGGGTCGCGGTGATGAAGCGGGTGTGGGTCGGCGAAAAGCTCACCGAGTCGGTGCTGCCGGTCGGGCCCGCGCCGGTGCAGCCCGGCGGTCCGCCGCTGCTCGTCGGCAGCATCGGGCCGAAGACCATCCGCAGCGCCGCGGCCTGGGCCGACGGGTTGGCCGGCACCACCCTGGACCTCGACGTCGACAAGCAAAACGAGCTTTTCGACGTCGCACGGGAGGCATGGGCAGGGGCCGGCAAGCCCAAACCCCATCTGGCGACCTCGTTCTGGTTCGCCTTCGGCACACCGGAGCAGTCGCGCGCCCAGGTGCATCGGCACCTGCGCCGCTACATGAACTGGATCCCGGCGGAGTACGTCGACGCGATGGCGCCGACGACCGGCTGGGCCGGCAGCGAGGACGAGTTGGCCGCGGTGCTGCGCAAGTTCGCCGACATCGGCACCGACGAGGTGCAGCTGATTCCGACCAGTTCGGACGTCGACCAGGTGCGCCGCGCCGCCGACGTGGCCGGGCGGCTTTAGGCCGGGCGGCGCTCGCGGCCGACGTCCGGCTGCTGTGGCGGCCGCCCCTTGCGCAGCGTGGCCAGCAACTCGCGATACGGGCCGACGAGCTAGACGGTGTCGCCGCCGCGCAGCCGCGCGTCGCGGCGGGGGCGGCGCTGCACGGGCGCGTCCTCCCGGGTGATCACGATGACCCGGGTTTGGGTGGACAGCTCGAACATCCGCAGCACGTCGAGCTCGCTGCCCGGCGCCACGTGCATGCCGCCGACCATGAAGTAGCGCTGCCCGACCGAAAACGTCCCCAGCACATGTAGGCCCATCGCGGCGCCGATGAACCACGGGGCGGCCAGTTCGACCGTCGAACGAACGGTGTCGAACCCGAACCGGTCGGTGACCGCGCTGCCCAGCACATGGTCGTAGATGCGCAGCACGATCGGAACGTCGGGCCTGACGACCTGCGGCATCACCCGCGGGCCCAGCATCTCGCGCAGCACGATCCCGGTCTCGATGTTGACCATGTCGTCGTGCCTGAGCACCGTCACGGCACGCGCGTGTTCGACGTGGGCCGCCTCCAGCGTCTGCGGCAGCGTCGCGTCCCCGAAGATCACCGGAATGCCCAGCTCGGCTGCGGTCGACAAATAGCGGTTGTTTTCGTCGATCTCGATGACCACGACCTCGTATCCGGCTGCGGTCAGATCGGCGGCGACTCGGCTGCCGAACGAGCCCAGCCCAACGATGACGTGATTGCGCAGCTGGCGTGCCCGGCGGCGTCCGGCGCTGAAGGCGAAGCGTCGCGAGATCAACAGGTCGGCGATGAATGCGACCAGGACGGCGGTGGTGATCAGTCCGCCGAACATCAGCCCGATGCCGAACAGTCGCAGCCAGGTGGGTTGGGACAGGAAGCTGAAGTCGCCATAGCCGACGGTCGCGATCGTCTCGGTGCTGAAGTACAACGCGTCGACCCAGGTCATTTTCGCGTGCGGCTGGTAGCTGTAGCGCAACAGCACCGTCGAGCCGATCAGCACGGTCAACACCGCGGCTATCGCGCGCAAGAACATCGGGTTGGCGTCGCTGCCCACAGCCCGCGTACGGCTTCGATGGCCCGCGTACGGCTTCGATGGCGCGCCGCACCCAGCGGGTACGTACTCGTGCCGCGCTGGGTGCCCGGACCCTGATGCCCTGCGCCGCCAACTCTTCGGACGTGCCGATCATGGCCGTCCAGTCACCGGTACGCACCTGCACGTCGCGGGCCGGGCAGATTTCGACAAAGCCGGGCGTGGGGGAGTTCTTGCCGTGGATCACCGCCACCGGCGCCAGATCCCCGTAGATCTCACGCAACGTCCCGTCGTAGGGCGCCTCCGCGCCGGACACCAGCAATTTGATGCCGGCGACCTCGAACGGGTGCGCGGTGTGCGCCAGGGCCGCTTCGACGACCGAGGGCGCCGCCAATTCAGCGACGTCGAGGATCGCGCCGGGGCCGTTGTCGGCGGCAACCGCTTCGCGCAGCACATCGTTGGCCAGCCGGGCCACCACGCGCACGTTCGGGTCGGCTTTCCTTGCCAGCAAAGCGATTTCGAGATTTATCGCGTCGTCGTTTCCCGCGCAGACAACGGCCGCTGCATGATCGATCCCGGCCTGGGCGAGGTCCTCCTTGGTGTCGGCGACAGTGTCGTCGACGAGCTTGACGATCCGCGCGCCCGCGTTCTGAAGCTCCTCGGCGATCGTCATCGCCAGCGCGTTGTCACCGCTGACGATGATGTGGCCCCGCATACTCACCCCGCCTCCCGGAACGTCACATTGCTATGACTATCGGCCACTGTGCCGATTTCTGCCAGCGCAACATCGGGAAGGTCAAGGGCCGCCGGCGCGCCAGGCCCGTATCTGCCTCGGCCATAACGGCTTTGCGCTACAGGACGCGAACGTCCGACGGACCCCAAAACGCCCGCATCGACGTGATCTTGCCGTCGTCGTCGAACGTCATCAACGAGATCGGCGAGATCTAGGTGCGAGTGTCGCCGGCGTTGAGCGTCAGGTGCCAGAAGAACGCCGCCTCGTTACCGCCGATGCGTCTCTCGGCGAGTTCGGTGTCCTTCTTGGCATCTTGGAATGCCGCGTAGAACTCGCGGACCGCATCCCGGCCGCGCCGCACCTCGGATCCGACCGGATCCTCGATGGTGGCGTCGGCGGAGTACAGGTTGACGATCTCGTCGGTGGCGCCGCTGGCGACGTGGGTCAGATAGCTGTTGACGATCTCGGTGATGACGTCTTGGGAAGGCATGGCTTCGAACGCTACCTGCTCGCCATCACGGTCGTGGCGGGTTGGTCCCATTCATACTGGGCTGCGTGCCATTCATCGAACGTCTCGCGTCGCGCGAGATCTACCGGAATCCGTGGCTGATCTTCCGGGAGGACGACATTCGCCGCCCGGACGGCAGCCCCGGCATCTATGCCGTGGTGGACAAGCCGACCTATGCGCTGGTGCTGCCCTACGACGGCGAGCGATTCCGGCTCGTCGAACAGTTCCGCTACCCGGTGGGCGCGCGGCGCTGGGAGTTTCCGCAAGGCACCGCGCCCGATCTGGCAGACACCCCGCCCGCGGAGCTGGCTGCCCGCGAGTTGCGCGAGGAAACCGGGTTGAGCGCGACCTCGTTCGAGGCGCTCGGCCTGCTCGATGTCGCACCCGGCTGACCAGTCAGCGCGGCTGGGTGTTCTTGGCCACCGGCATCTCCGAGGGCGAATCAAACCGCGAGCACGAGGAGCAGGACATGCACAGTGCGTGGTTCTCCCGCGAGGACGTCGAGGAGATGATGCGCTCGGGAGTGATCGCGGACTCGCAGTCCGTCGCGGCCTACGGGCTGTTCCTGCTACGCGGGCGATGAGTTTGCGGGCCGGCCCCGGTCACCATCGTCATGACGATCAATCTCGACGGGTACGAAGCGCCGACGATCGAGTGGGCCCGGGTAAAAACGGTGCTGGACGGTCAGCTGATACAGGCGCCGGGCGCCGGTGGTCCGCAGCGCCACACGGCGTGGCTCACGACGATCAATCCCGACGGCAGCGAATTAGCCTCCGTCGCAGAGGCTTTCGTTCAGTCCGGATGGCCCGCCCGGGTCATCGGCGACGCGCTCACCACCGAGTACAGTGCGCCGTCGGCGGGGCCGCCGCCCCGGCCGGTCGATCGTGCCCGGCCGTCGGCGGTGTTCGCGCTGGGCACATCGGAACCGTTCGGCGCCACGAAGTTTCGCCTGGACTAGGCCAATGACGGCGCCTTATGGGCAGTAGTTGGATTCGGCGGCGCTGACGACGCCCGTCGCGTCACTGAGGCTGATCCCCGGGTTCTTGCTCTGCACCACCTGGGCCAGCTGGTCGGGGGTCTCGCCGGCGCTGCGGTCCGCGCAGATGAGGTGCCCGCTGGATCAGTCCGTCCTTGTCCCCGGTGAGGCCGATCTTGTGGATCTGGGCGAGGTAAGCGTCATCGTCGGCGCGGCGACCCCGGTGCTCACAGTCAATGCGGCGGCAACGGCAATAGCGGGGACGCTCAGTGCGCAGAGTGTGCGAGCAGAAAACATGTCGGCTCCTTTTGAGGTCGGTCAAGTGCGACGCCCTATTATGCTGTTCGCGACGCGTGAGTGCATAGCGATTGAATGAAGCGGGCAAAGACCTGAGCGTGCGCCGTCGCCGGGCCGAAGCGCCCGAGATCCCGCTGTACCTACCGCAACCCCGCTCCAGCGGGGTCGGCTCGGCGAGCGCTGGGCAAAATAGTTTCCCAAAATAAGCGCGCAGGCGGAAAATGGCCAGGCCCGGGCACGAAATGGTGTGCTTTTCCCACACGCACGAAATAGTGACCCGCTGCAATCATGTCTTTTTCGGAGTTTCTCCCGAGTGTTGTTATCCGATGATGGTTAGGGTCGGAATGTGACGTCCCTGGTGAAGTTGTTCCGCGACACCGTCGCGGTTCGGATGGCAGTTGTCGTGGTGCTCGGAGTTGTCGTCGACATCATGGTGGGGCACGCCGCCGGTTCGCGGTACGCGCTGGTCGGTTGGATCACCGCGGCAGGAGTGTATGTGGTGTGGACGCAGCCGATCCTGCGCGGAATGGATGCCGACCAAACCCGGATCTGGGCAACGCGCGAGGACCCGACTCGGTGGGCCGCCGACGCGATCATCCTGACCGCGAGCGTCGCGAGCCTGGGCGGGGTCGGATATGTGGTGGCCGCCGGATCGCGCTCCGGCGCCGAGGTTCTGCAAGCCGCCATCGTCGGCGTCCTCAGCGTCGCGGCGTCCTGGTTCGCCGTGCACACGTTGTACACCGTGCACTACGCGCGGCTCTACTATTCCGGCGAACCCGGCGGCATCGACTTCCACGACCCGGAGCCACCGCGGTTTCAGGACTTCGTGTACGTCGCCTTCACCGTGGGGATGACGTACCAGGTGTCGGACACCGAGATCAACCTGACGTCGATCAGGGCCACGGTGTTGCGACAAGCGTTGGTGTCCTACCTGCTGGGCGCGGTGGTTCTCGCGGTCACGATCAACCTGATCGCGGGGCTGGGCGCCAAGGTCTGACCTGCGTCTTAGTGCCAAAAGTGTTGGGCTAGAACAATTGTGGAGCAGGCCCTAGCCGATCTTGGTGAGGGTGAAGGCGTCGTGCGGGTCGGTGAGGCCGCACGGCGCCGCGCTGTCCAAGAAGACCGCAACACCGGTGAGGGTCAGCGGGTCCCAGGACTGGTGGACATGGACCGGGTGCAGGCTGGAGTCGTTGGCGCAGATCGCGGCTTCCGGGATCGTGCGCGTCACGGTGTACTGGCCGTCGATCAGCGGGGCGTTGAAGCCTTGACCGGGACCGGTGCTCACGTGGGCGACGCAGACCTGCTTGCACGTGGTGTTGATCGTCCACGTTCCGATGTCGCCGTCTTCGTCCGCGTAGTGGTAAACGCCGTTCATCTTCGTGTCGTCGGCGGCCGCCGGTGGTTCGGCAGAAGCGAGGGGTGCCGGCGATGCAGCCAGGCCAGCAAAGAATGTGGTAGCCGCGATCAGTGTGTGGGCCTTCATGTTTTCCGCCCTCAAATCTTGGTTTTACCCGCCGCGCGAGACATCTGACGCGAACGTATCAGCAAACTAATCGAGAGATTCCAGTCACTCTTGAACGCATATCGAATTGAAAGACAAATGGGTCGGCGGGACCGAACAGTTCTTGAAATCGACATGCATCCGGGTCCGCTCACCCGCCGACCTCAGGCGGTCAACCCGGCCGCGGCCTCGGGAAAGATGCAGTGGCTCAACGCGGTTCCCGCGATGGCACCCTCCGTGCATCGTTAAGGCCGCGGCCATCCGGCGTGCGCTTCGAAGCCCGGCTCCACATCGGGCGGCCGCCCGGATGGCTGAGTCTCGAGCAGGCTCGCGATGGCGCCCACCGCGGCGCCACATTACAAAACTAGTACGGACTGTAAATGCCGACGTGGGATTGTCCTATATTCGGGTCCATGGCACTCGATCCCTCCAGCGTCCTGCTCACCGACCGCGTCGCGGTCGTCACCGGTGGGGGTGCGGGTATCGGCCGCGGCATCGCGGCGGGCCTGACGGCATTCGGTGCACGGGTCGCGATCTGGGAACGCAACCCCGACACCTGCGCGGCCGCCGCCGACGAAATCGGCGCTCTCGGAATTCCGGTCGATGTCCGCGACAGCGCCGCCGTGGACGCCGCGCTGGCGCAGACCGCAGAAGAGCTCGGGCCGGTGTCGATCCTGGTCAACAATGCCGGCGGCGTCTTCTGGTCGGGGATCCTCGATACCACTGAGAACGGCTGGGACGCGCTGTACAGGTCGAACCTGCGCCACGTGTACCTGTGCACGCAGCGAGTGGCCCGCCACCTCGTCGAGCAGAAGCTGCCCGGCAGCATCATCAGCGTCACCTCGATCGAGGGGGTCCGTGCCGCTCCCGGCTACGCGACCTACGCGGCGGCCAAGGCGGGCGTCATCAACTACACCAAGACCGCCGCGCTCGAACTTGCCCCGCACGGCATCCGGGTCAATGCGCTGGCCTCCGACATCACGTGGACCGAAGGCCTCGAGCAGATGGCGCCGCCGGGGTCACGGGATCGGACGGGCTTCACGGTGCCGATGGGACGCGCGGGTGACGTCGACGAAATGGCCGGCGCGGCAGTGTTTCTCGCCTCCGACATGTCCAGCTACATCACCGGCCAGACGATTCACGTGGACGGTGGCACGCATGCGGCCAGCGGCTGGTATCACCATCCGGAGACCGGGGCCTACGCGCTGGGGCCAACGAATTAGCCTCGCCGTCCGGCCCGGTCGGCGAACGTGTCGAGCGCGGCGAGCACTTCGGGAGAACGCCATATGCGATTGCGGGGTCCGCTGGTCGTCTCGACGAGGATTCCCGCCTGGGTGAGCGGTCTCAAGTAGCGGTGCGCGTTGCTGGACTCGATGCCCAGTACCCGCACCAGCAGTGCGGCGTTGACGACCGGGCGACGGGTCAGCAAATCGGCGACCTTCCACACCGCCGAGTCGGATCGGGCCTTGATTATGTCGTTCCAGCTTTCCCTGATACCGCGAATGTCGGCGACCAGCTGGCGCCCGTTAGTGATAGCTAAGACGCTGGCATGCGAGAACTGCTCAACGATCGGTGCGGCGTCACCGTTGCGATAGGCGGTCAGCGCGGCGAAGTATGCGTTCGTGTCGGCCAGTAGCCCGGCCGAGAGCGGCGCCGTCACCCGCTGGCTGAGGCCCTTGTTGCGCAGCATGGCTTGCACCAACGCGCGGCCCGTGCGTCCGTTCCCTTCGGTGAAGGGGTGAATTGTCTCGAATTGTGCATGGGCCACCGCGATCTGGGGCAACACGGGAACGTCGTCGCGGTGCGCGAAGGTGATGAGGTCGTTGATCGCGTCGGGGACCAGTTCGTGGCGCGGGCCGACGAATGCCGCGCCGATGGGGGAGGAGCCGCCGCCGATCCACACCGGCTCGGTACGGAATTCGCCTGGCGTATGGCGTGTTTCGTTGGCCATCAACGCGCGGTGCATCGCCAAGATGGCGTCGGCGTCAACGCTGTCGGCCAAGCTGACCGCTGCTCGCATGGCGGCGGTGTTGGCGACGATCATCTCGGCGTTGCGCTTGGACTTGCCGGTGGACAACTCCGCCTCGGCGATACTGCGGGCCGACGCGGTCAGGTTCTCGATCTGTGAGCTGGCGGCGGACTCTGACCGCACCAGCACGGAGGCAAACGGTGCGATCTCGCCGCCGAGTTCGGCGTCGAAGCGGGTGATCTCGTTGCCGGCGGATTCGGCTGCTGCGAACACCGACGGCGGAAGGTCGAGGGTCAGGTCGGCAATGCTGGCCGGCACAGCGGGGTGGTAGGTGCCGTGCTTCGGCAACGCCGAGCCGGCGTACCGCGCCCCCTGCGGTTCCCAACGAACGTCCTCGTAGGTCACGGGCCTAAGTGAAGTCATGACTCTAGAGTAGCTTCACTTAACTACAAAACTGAAGTCAACTGGGCTGACGTTATTTCAGCTAGCCCGCCACACTGCCCCAGCATGGCCTCATTTAGCTCACTAAGTGAAGTTAAAGGGGATGGTTGGCTTCGCTACGGGGTGGACACGACACGGCGCGGGGCCAGGCGCAAGCGGGGGTTAGATGGCAAGACTGCGTTTTACCCGGTGAGACTTGGGTGCCCCCGGCAGGATTCGAACCTGCGGCCTTCTGCTCCGGAGGCAGACGCTCTATCCCCTGAGCTACGGGGGCGCACGATATCGATAGTGCGCCAATGGGCTTGAAACTATCCGGGACAGACTAACGCATCCGGGTGGCCGGTCTGACAAAGCAATGGATTCGGGGCGTAGGCGCGCCAACCAATAGGATGGACGCTCGTGACCCCCGCTGACCTGGCTGAGCTGCTCAAAGTCACCGCATCCGCAGTGCTGGCCGAGCATGGCCTCGACGTGTCGGTGCTGCCTGCGGCGGTCACCGTGGAGCGGCCGCGCAATCCCGAGCACGGCGATTACGCGAGCAACCTGGCGATGCAGCTGGGCAAGAAGGTCGGCACCAACCCGCGTGAGCTGGCCGGATGGCTCGCCGACGCGTTGGCCGCGGCCGACGGCATCTCCTCGGCGGAGGTTGCCGGTCCCGGCTTCATCAACCTGCGCCTCGAGCCGTCGGCGCAAGCCAAGGTCGTCACCAACGTCATCGACGCCGGCGACCGCTACGGCTACTCCGACACGCTGTCCGGCACCAAGATCAACCTGGAATTCGTCTCGGCCAACCCCACCGGCCCGATCCACATCGGCGGCACGCGCTGGGCCGCCGTCGGCGACGCGCTGGGCCGGCTGCTCACGACGCAGGGCGCCGACGTGGTCCGCGAGTACTACTTCAACGACCACGGCGCGCAGATCGACCGGTTCGCCAACTCCTTAATCGCCGCGGCCAAGGGCGAACCCACCCCGCAGGACGGCTACGCCGGCACCTACATCAACGACATCGCCGCGCAGGTCTTGGCGAAGGTGCCCGACGCGCTGAGCCTGCCGGACACCGAGATGCACGAGACGTTTCGCGAGATCGGCGTCGACCTGATGTTCGCCCACATCAAGGAGACGCTGCACGAGTTCGGCACCGACTTCGACGTGTACAGCCACGAAGACTCGATGCACACCAGCGGGCGGGTCGAGGAGGCCCTCACCCGCCTGCGCGCGTCCGGCAACATCTACGAAAAGGATGGCGCAACCTGGTTGCGCAGCAGTGCTTTTGGTGACGACAAGGACCGCGTCGTGATCAAAAGCGATGGCAAACCCGCCTACATCGCCGGAGACATCGCGTACTACCTGGACAAGCGGCAACGCGGCTTCGACTTGTGCATCTACATGCTCGGCGCCGACCACCACGGCTACATCGCGAGGCTCAAGGCCGCGGCGGCCGCCTTCGGCGACGACCCCGCGACCGTCGAGGTGTTGATCGGGCAGATGGTCAACCTGGTCCGCGACGGCCAGCCGGTGCGGATGAGCAAGCGCGCCGGCACCGTGATCACGCTCGACGACCTCGTCGACACGCTCGGCGTCGACGCCGCGCGCTACAGCCTGATCCGCTCGTCGGTGGACACCGCGATCGACATCGATCTGGCGTTGTGGTCCTCGGCGTCGAATGAAAACCCGGTCTATTACGTGCAATACGCGCATGCCCGGCTCTGTGCGCTGGCCCGCAACGCCGCCGAGCTCGGCCTGATCCCCGATACCGGGCACCTCGAATTGCTCAGCCACAACAAGGAGGGCGCGCTGCTGCCCACCATCGGCGAGTTCCCGCGGGTGCTCGACACCGCCGCGTCGCTGCGCGAACCACACCGGATCTGCCGTTATCTGGAAGACCTTGCCGGTGACTACCACCGGTTCTACGACTCGTGCCGGGTATTACCCCAGGGCGACGAACAACCCACGGACCTGCACATCGCCCGACTGGCGCTGTGTCAGGCCACCCGCCAGGTCATCGCCAACGGACTGGCCATACTCGGCGTCAGCGCCCCGGAGAGAATGTGAACGTCCATCCCGCCGGTCCTCGGCACGCCGAAGAAATCCGTCACACCGACAGCCCGCCGCGGCCGCAGTCCCCGGAGGAGCTGCTGGGCCTGGCGCCGAATGTGTGGCCGCTCAACATGGTTCGCAACGAGGCCGGCGTGGCCGCCATCGCCGGGATCCCGGTGACCGACCTGGCCCACGAGTACGGAACTCCGCTGTTCGTCGTCGACGAGGACGACTTCCGGTCCCGGTGTCGTGAGATCGCGGCGGCGTTCGGCGGTGGCGCCAATGTGCACTACGCCGCAAAAGCGTTCCTGTGCACCGAAATAGCGCGCTGGATCGACGAAGAGGGCCTCTGCCTCGACGTGTGCACCGGCGGCGAACTCGCCGTGGCGCTGCACGCCAACTTCCCGCCGGGGCGGATCACCCTGCACGGCAACAACAAATTGATTGCGGAGTTGACGACCGCGGTCAAGTCCGGGGTCGGCCATATCGTCGTGGACTCGATGACCGAGATCGAGCGCCTGGAAACGATCGCGGGCGAGGCCGGCGTCGTCCAGGACGTCTTCGTGCGGCTCACCGTCGGCGTCGAGGCGCACACCCACGAGTTCATCTCCACCGCGCATGAAGACCAGAAGTTCGGCCTGTCGGTCGCCGGCGGCGCGGCGATGGCGGCGGTGGAACGGGTATTCGCGACCGACCACCTGCGCCTGGTCGGGTTGCACAGCCACATCGGCTCGCAGATCTTCGACGTCGCCGGCTTCGAACTGGCCGCCCGCCGCGTCCTCGGCCTGCTGCAGGAGATCGTCGTCAAGTTCGGGGTGGAGAAGACCGCGCAGATCTCCACCGTGGATCTCGGTGGCGGCCTTGGTATCTCGTACCTGGCATCCGACGACCCGCCGCCGATGGCCGAACTGGCGGCCAAGCTGAGCACGATCATCGGCAATGAGTCCGCGGCGGTGGGTCTGCCCGCGCCCCGGCTGGTGGTGGAGCCGGGACGGGCCATCGCCGGACCGGGCACCATCACGCTCTACGAGGTCGGCACCGTCAAGGACGTCGAGGTCAGCACCAAGGCGATCCGGCGCTACGTCAGCGTCGACGGCGGCATGAGCGACAACATCCGCACCGCGCTCTACGACGCGCAATACGACGCCCGACTGGTGTCGAGGGTCAGCGACGCGGCGGCAGCGCTGGCGCGCATCGTCGGAAAGCACTGCGAGAGCGGCGATATCGTCGTCCGCGACACCTGGGTGCCCGGCGACCTGCGACCGGGTGACCTGCTGGGGGTCGCCGCGACCGGTGCCTACTGCTATTCGCTGTCGAGTCGTTACAACATGATTTGCCGACCCGCGGTCGTGGCGGTGCGCGACGGACGGGCCCGCCCGATCCTGCGCCGGGAGACGGTCGACGATCTGCTGAGTTTGGAAGTGAGGTGAACTGTGTCCGGTAATGGAAAGCCAGTCGGCGTGGCGGTGCTCGGGTACGGCAATGTCGGCAGCGAGGTCGTCCGCATCATCGAACAGAGCGCGGACGATCTGGCGGCCCGGGTCGGCGCGCCTCTTGCATTGCGCGGCATCGGTGTTCGTCGCGTCGCAGCCGATCGCGGTGTCCCGGTCGAGTTGCTCACCGACAACATCGAAGAGCTGGTGTCGCGGGAAGACGTCGACATCGTCGTCGAATTGATGGGGCCGGTCGAGCCGGCGCGCAAGGCGATCCTGGCCGCGCTCGAGAACGGTAAGTCCGTCGTCACGGCCAACAAGGCGTTGTTGGCCACGTCGACCGGCGAATTGGCGCAGGCAGCCGAAAACGCGCATGTCGACTTGTATTTCGAGGCGGCGGTCGCGGGTGCGATTCCGGTCATCCGCCCGCTCACCCAGTCGCTGGCCGGCGACACGGTTATCCGGGTGGCCGGCATCGTCAACGGCACCACCAACTACATCCTTTCCGCGATGGACAGCACCGGCACGGACTACGACAGCGCCCTGGCCGACGCGAGCGCGCTGGGTTACGCCGAGGCCGACCCCACCGCCGACGTGGAGGGCTACGACGCCGCGGCCAAGGCCGCGATCCTGGCATCCATCGCCTTCCACACCCGGGTAACCGCCGACGACGTCTATCGCGAGGGCATCACCAAGATCACCCCGGCCGACTTCGCGTCCGCGCACGCGTTGGGCTGCACCATCAAGCTGCTGTCCATCTGCGAACGCCTCACGACCGACGATGGCCAGCAACGGGTCTCGGCCCGCGTCTACCCGGCGCTGGTGCCCCTGGAGCATCCGCTGGCCACCGTCAACGGAGCGTTCAACGCCGTGGTGGTGGAGGCCGAGGCGGCGGGCCGGCTGATGTTCTACGGCCAGGGCGCCGGCGGCGCGCCCACCGCGTCGGCGGTCACCGGCGACCTGGTGATGGCCGCCCGCAACCGGGTACTGGGCAGCCGTGGGCCGAAAGAATCCAAATACGCCCAATTGCCGGTCGCGCCAATGGGTTTCATTTCTACCCGCTACTACGTCAGCATGAATGTTGCGGACAAGCCCGGTGTGTTGTCGTCGGTGGCGGCCGAATTCGCCAAGCGCGAGGTCAGCATCGCCGAGGTGCGGCAGGAAGGCGTCGCGGACGAGGGCGGACGACGGGTCGGCGCCCGCGTCGTGGTGGTCACGCACCGCGCCACCGATGCGGCACTGTCCGAAACCGTGGATGCGCTGGCCGATTTGGACGTCGTGCAGAGTGTGGCAAGCGTGCTGAGATTGGAAGGAACCAGCATATGAGCGCGCCGCGTACCGCGGTCCACCAACCCTGGCCGGGGTTGATCGCCGCCTACCGCGACCGGTTACCGGTCGGCGCCGACTGGACGCCGATCACCCTGCTCGAAGGCGGCACGCCGCTGATCTCGGCGACCCGGCTCTCGGAGAAGACCGGCTGCACGGTCCACCTGAAGGTCGAGGGCCTCAACCCCACCGGCTCCTTCAAGGACCGGGGCATGACGATGGCGGTCACCGACGCGGTGGCCCGCGGGCAGCAGGCCGTGTTGTGCGCGTCCACCGGAAACACCTCGGCGTCGGCGGCGGCCTACGCGGCGCGCGCCGGCATCACCTGCGCGGTGCTGATCCCGCAGGGCAAGATCGCGATGGGCAAACTCGCGCAAGCGGTCATGCACGGCGTCAAGATCATCCAGATCGACGGTAACTTCGACGACTGTCTGGAGTTGGCCCGCAAGATGACGGCCGATTTCCCGACGATCTCGTTGGTCAACTCGGTCAACCCGGTGCGTATCGAGGGCCAAAAGACGGCGGCGTTCGAAATCGTGGACGCGCTGGGCACCGCCCCGGACGTCCACTCGCTGCCCGTCGGCAACGCCGGCAACATCACCGCGTACTGGAAGGGCTACACCGAGTACCACCAGGACGGCGTGTTCGAGAAGTTGCCCCGCATGCTGGGCACCCAGGCGGCCGGCGCCGCGCCCCTGGTGCACGGCAAACCCGTCAAAGACCCCGAGACGATCGCCACCGCGATCCGCATCGGTTCGCCGGCGTCGTGGACGGCGGCCGTTGCGGCCCAAGAGCAATCCAATGGGCGCTTCCTGGCCGCGACCGACGAGGAGATCCTGGCGGCCTACCATCTGGTGGCCGAATCCGAAGGCGTGTTCGTCGAGCCGGCGTCGGCGGCCAGCATCGCGGGTCTGCTCAAGTCCGTCGAAGACGGCTGGGTCCCCCGCGGATCGACGGTGGTGTGCACGGTGACCGGCAACGGACTCAAGGATCCGGACACGGCGCTGAGGGATATGCCGAGCGTGTCGCCGCTGCCGGTGGATCCTGTACTCGTGTTAGAGAAGCTCGGGCTGGCGTGACCCAGAAGCTGCCCGCCGGGCTGGTGGCCAGCGCCGCGGTGTCGGCGTCCAGCGCCAACCTCGGCCCGGGTTTCGACAGCCTCGGTCTCGCGCTGAGTCTCTACGACGAGATCATCCTGGAGACAACCGATTCCGGCTTGGTTGTGCAGGTCGAAGGGGAGGGCGCGGGCCAGGTGCCGCTGGGCCCCGAGCATCTGGTGGTGCGCGCCATCGAGCGCGGGTTGCAGGCCGCCGGTGTCCGGGCCCCCGGCATGGTGGTGCGCTGCCGCAACGCCATCCCGCATTCCCGCGGCCTGGGCTCGTCCGCGGCAGCCGTGGTCAGCGGACTGGCTGCCGTCAATGGTCTTGTCGCACAGATGGATTCGACCCCATTTAGCGATGCCCAGTTGATCCAGCTGGCCGCGGAGTTCGAGGGCCACCCGGACAACGCCGCGGCGGCGGTGCTGGGCGGTGCCGTGGTTTCGTGGACCGAGCAAGGCGGCGAAGCGCCCGTGTACTCCGCCATCCCGCTGGCACTGCACCCCGATATCCGGCTGTTCTGTGCGATCCCGGAGCAGCGCTCGTCGACCGCCGAGACGCGGGTGCTGCTGCCCGCCCAGGTCAGCCACGAGGACGCCCGCTTCAACGTCAGCCGCGCCGCATTGCTGGTGGTCGCGCTGACCGAACGCCCGGATCTGCTGATGGCGGCCACCGAGGACCTGCTTCATCAACCGCAACGGGCCCCCGCGATGCCCGCGTCGGCGGAATATCTGCGGCTGCTGCGGCGTCTTAATGTGTCGGCGACGCTGTCGGGGGCGGGTCCGTCGGTTATCGCATTGACCACCGAGTCGGAGTTGCCGTCCGAGGCGCTGGACTGCGGCGTTGCGAACGGATTTACCATCTCAGAGATGACGGCCGGCGAACGGGTTCGGTGGAGCCCGGGCGTCACCGTCGCCGGTTAATCCACAAGCTCACCGGAGGGTTTGCTTGCTTCGAGCACAGATGCGGGCTATCCTCGGCATCGTCCAGCAATCGCAGTCATCTGCATCTGCATACACACTGCCTTGCCGCTGGTACAACACCAATTCTTCTCGTGAACGAGGTTCGCCGTTTTCTCCGCCATCCCAGGCGATCACCGTTGCAGAGTCGATGATTGGGCGCACTCGGCAATTTGGCTGAATGCAACGAACCCTCGTATGACGTGATCAGCGAGGGAAGAAAGGAAATCCGTGACTGATACGGACCTGTTCACGGCTGACGAAAGCACCGACAGCAATCAGTTGTCGAACGCCGTGACCACAGACACTCCGGACGTCAAAACCAACGTCTCGGCCGGCTCCCTGTCCACCATGGTGCTGCCCGAGTTGCGTGCGCTGGCCAGTCAGGCCGGCGTCAAGGGGACGTCGGGGATGCGTAAGAACGAACTCATTGCCGCGATCAAGGAAATCAGGGGACAGGCCAACGGCACCTCCGCCGTCGCCACCCCGTCCGAGGACACCGGCAAGTCCGAACAGGACAAGAACCAAGAGAAAACGGCCGCCGAAGAGCCGACTACCCAAGGGGAACAGCCGGATTCGGCGAACGAGAGCCCACGCCGGGAACGGCGCGGCGCCTCCCGCGAAGCGGGGTCGGTCACCCGCACCGCCGACGAGACCGACGGTGAGGGCTCGGAGAGCCGCAACGGCACCGGCCCACGCGACGGCGACAAGCGCGACCGGCGCGACGGGGGACAGAAGGAGTCCAAGACCGAGGACCGCGGATCGGATGCGGGCGACCAGAACGCCGATCAAGGCTCGGGTGGCCAGCAAGGCCGCGGCGGCTCGAACCAGCAGGACAACGACGGCGAGGGCCGCGGCGGCCGCCGGTTCCGCGACCGCCGGCGTCGCGGTGAGCGCTCCGGTGACGGCGGGGGCGAGGCCGAGCTGCGCGAAGACGACGTCGTCCAGCCGGTAGCCGGCATCCTTGACGTCCTCGACAATTACGCCTTCGTGCGCACGTCCGGCTACCTGGCCGGCCCGCACGACGTCTACGTCTCCATGAATATGGTGCGCAAGAACGGCCTGCGCCGCGGTGACGCGGTCACCGGCGCGGTGCGGGTGCCCAAGGAGGGCGAGCAGCCCAACCAGCGACAGAAGTTCAACCCGCTGGTCCGCCTGGACAGCGTCAACGGCGGACCCGTCGAAGACGCCAAGAAGCGGCCCGACTTCACCAAGCTCACGCCGCTGTACCCCAACCGGCGGCTGCGGCTGGAAACCACCCCCGACCGGCTGACCACGCGGGTCATCGACCTGATCATGCCGATCGGCAAGGGCCAGCGTGCCCTGATCGTGTCGCCGCCCAAGGCCGGTAAGACCACGATCCTGCAGGACATCGCCAACGCGATCACCAAGAACAACCCGGAATGCCACCTGATGGTGGTGCTCGTCGACGAGCGCCCGGAAGAGGTCACCGACATGCAGCGCTCGGTCAAGGGTGAGGTCATCGCCTCGACCTTCGACCGGCCGCCGTCAGACCACACGTCCGTCGCCGAGCTGGCGATCGAACGCGCCAAGCGGCTCGTCGAGCAGGGCCAAGACGTCGTGGTGCTGCTCGACTCGATCACCCGCCTGGGCCGCGCGTACAACAACGCGTCGCCCGCGTCGGGCCGGATCCTGTCCGGTGGTGTCGACTCCACCGCGCTGTACCCGCCGAAACGCTTCCTCGGCGCGGCGCGCAACATCGAGGAAGGCGGATCGCTGACCATCATCGCCACGGCGATGGTCGAGACCGGGTCCACCGGTGACACGGTCATCTTCGAGGAGTTCAAGGGCACCGGTAACGCCGAGCTCAAGTTGGATCGCAAGATCTCCGAGCGGCGGGTCTTCCCGGCGGTCGATGTCAACCCGTCCGGTACTCGCAAGGACGAGCTGCTGCTCTCACCCGACGAGTTCGCCATCGTGCACAAGCTGCGCCGGGTGCTGTCGGGTCTGGATTCCCACCAGGCCATCGACCTGCTGATGAGCCAGCTGCGCAAGACCAAGACCAACTACGAATTCCTGGTCCAGGTGTCCAAGACGACGCCGGGCAGCATGGACAACGACTAGCGCTGTGCGCCGCCGCTGAACCGCGACATTTGAACCACGCACCCGACACGCCGCCGTGGCTTGAGACGGCGAGGCCGGCCGCCGGGAATGTGCGGGAGCATCTCGGTGTTTGGGCAGAAGGGAGTTGACCTGGCATAATCGAGCGTCGACTGCCCGGAGCCCCCGGTGAGGCTCCGAGTTCACGCCCGACGGCCGGATCCCTGCGGGGGACCAGGGCGACAACGACCGAAGAGGGACATCATGAAAGCTGACATTCATCCCGCCTACGCGGAGACCACCGTGCTCTGCGGTTGCGGCAACACGTTCACCACGCGCAGCACCAAAGAAGGCGGTCACATCACCGTCGAGGTTTGCTCGCAGTGCCACCCGTTCTACACGGGTAAGCAGAAGATCCTGGACAGCGGTGGCCGCGTGGCGCGCTTCGAGAAGCGCTACGGAAAGCGCAAGGCCGGAGCCGACAAGGAATCGGCCGACAAATAGCTGCCTTACCGACGCCCGAACTGTGCACGCAACCGCGCAGGCCGGGCGTCGGTTCGCGTTTGCGGGAGGAGGTGTGTGATGACGCAGCCGGTACAGACGATTGACGTGCTGCTCGCCGAGCACGCCGAACTGGAGCGGCGACTGGCCGACCCCGAGCTGCACGGCAATCCCGACGAGGCGCGCAAGGCCGGCCGCCGATTCGCCCGCCTGGCCCCGATCGTGGCCACGCATCGCAAGTTGGAGTCGGCGCGCGACGATTTGGAGACCGCCCGCGAACTGGCCGCCGACGACGATTCATTCGCCGACGAGGTCGTCGAACTCGAAGCACGGGTGGCCGAACTGGACACCCAGCTCACCGACATGCTGGCGCCGCGCGATCCGCACGACGCCGACGACGTCGTGCTCGAGGTCAAATCCGGTGAAGGCGGCGAGGAATCGGCATTGTTCGCCGCCGATCTGGCCAGGATGTACATCCGCTACGCCGAGCGGCACGGCTGGACGGTCACGGTGCTGGACGAAACCACCTCCGACCTCGGCGGGTACAAGGATGCGTCGCTGACGATCGCGAGCAAGGGCGACTCGGCCGACGGGGTGTGGTCACGCCTGAAGTTCGAGGGCGGGGTACACCGCGTGCAACGCGTGCCGGTGACGGAATCCCAAGGCCGCGTGCATACTTCGGCGGCCGGCGTGCTGGTCTATCCCGAACCCGAGGAAGTCGGCGAGGTGCAGATCGACGAGTCGGATCTGCGCATCGACGTCTACCGCTCGTCCGGCAAGGGCGGCCAGGGCGTCAACACCACCGACTCGGCGGTGCGCATCACCCACCTGCCCACCGGAATCGTCGTCACCTGCCAAAACGAGCGATCGCAGTTGCAGAACAAGATCCGGGCGATGCAGGTGCTGGCCGCCCGACTGCAGGCGCTCGCCGAGGAGCAGGCGCAGGCCGACGCGTCGGCGGACCGGGCCAGCCAGATCCGCACCGTGGATCGCAGTGAGCGCATTCGCACCTACAACTTCCCGGAGAACCGGATCACCGATCATCGGATCGGTTTCAAGTCACACAATCTCGACCAGGTTCTCGACGGTGACTTGGATGCGCTGTTCGACGCATTGAGCGCCGCCGAAAAACAGGCCCGGCTGCAACAGGCATGACCGTCCTGCGGCGCGCAATCGACTCTGCTGCGGCGATGCTGGCCGAAGCCGGAATCGATTCTGCGCGTTGGGATGCCGAGGAGTTGGCCGCGCACGTCGCGGGTGCCGAGCGCGGGCGGCTAACCCTGATCGAGTCGATCGACGACGAATTCCTGACGCGCTACCACGATGTCGTCGCCGCCCGCTCGCGACGCGTGCCGTTGCAGCATCTCACCGGGACCGCGGCATTCGGCCCGGTTGTGCTGCAGGTCGGCCCCGGCGTCTTCATCCCGCGGCCGGAGACCGAGGCCATCCTCGAGTGGGCCACCGCACAACGCCTCGCTTCAAAGCCGGTGATCGTCGATTTGTGCACCGGCTCCGGCGCTTTGGCGGTCGCGCTGTCCCGGCATCGACCCGCCGCGCGGGTGATCGCCATCGACGACACGGAGGTGGCCCTGGACTACGCGCGCCGCAACGTCGAGGGCACCGCGGTGGAGCTGGTTCGCGCCGACGTCACCGCGGCAGGCCTGCTTCCCGAGCTGGACGGACGAGTCGACCTGCTGGTCGCCAATCCGCCCTACGTGCCCGACGGTGTCAAGCTGGATCCCGAAGTCGCCCAGCATGATCCGCCGCACGCGGTGTTCGGCGGCCTGGACGGGATGGCGGTGATCGACGCGGTGGTGGACGTCGCCGGACGCTGGCTGCGCCCCGGCGGCCTGATTGCCGTCGAGCACGACGACACCACGTCGTCGCTCACCGTCGAATTGATCGATCGCACCGGGCTTTTCGACGACATCCGGGTGCGGCGAGATCTCACCGGCCGGCCGAGGTTCGTGACCGCCATGAGGAGCGCCGAGTGACTGAGGTGTTCAATTGCGCTGAACCCGAACAGCGTTCGGTCGGCATCAGCTCGGCCATAGGGGCGCTCAAGGGTGGCCGGCTGGTGGTGATGCCGACCGACACCGTGTACGGCATCGGCGCCGACGCCTTCGACAACTCCGCGGTGACCGCACTGCTGGCGGCCAAGGGGCGCGGACGCGATACGCCGGTCGGCGTGCTGGTCGGGTCCTGGCACACCATCGAGGGCCTGGTCTACACGATGCCCGACGGGGCCCGCGAACTGATTCGGGCGTTCTGGCCCGGCGCACTGAGTTTGGTTGTGGCGCAAGCGCCGTCGTTGCAGTGGGATCTGGGCGATGCCCGCGGCACCGTGATGCTGCGGATGCCACTGCACCCGGTCGCGATCGAGCTGTTACGCGAGGTCGGGCCGATGGCGGTGTCCAGCGCCAACGTCTCCGGGCGCCCACCGGCGGTCACCGCCGCCGAGGCCCGCGACCAGCTCGGCGATCTCGTCGACGTCTATCTCGACGCGGGACCCGCCGAACAGCAGGCCGCCTCGACCATCGTCGACCTCACCGGAGATACACCGCGGCTGCTGCGGTCCGGACCGGTCAGTGTCGAGCGAATCGCGGAAGTGCTTGGAATGGAACCGGAACGGTTGATCGCCTAGCGGCGCATCGGTGACGAAGTCTCAGGAAGGTGGCGTACGGTCTCGTGGTGTCCAGCGATCTCGTCAACCTCGCCGCTGGTTTGCACGCCCTGGCCGATCGCGGTGCCGGGGTTCCGCTGCGTGAGCTGGCATTGGTCGGACTGACCGCCGCGATCATCACCTACTTCGTGACCGGACCGGTGCGGGTGCTGGCCACCCGGTTGGGGGCCGTCGCCTATCCGCGGGAACGCGATGTGCACGTCACGCCGACCCCGCGCATGGGCGGGCTGGCGATGTTCGTCGGTGTGGCATCCGCGGTGTTCCTGGCTTCCCAGCTGCCCGCGCTGACCCGCGGGTTCGTCTATTCCACCGGCATGCCCGCGGTCATGGTGGCCGGCGCGGTGATCATGGGCATCGGGCTCATCGACGACCGCTGGGGTCTGGATGCCCTGACGAAATTCGCCGGCCAGATCACCGCGGCCAGCGTGCTGGTCACGATGGGCGTTGCCTGGAGCGTGCTGTACATCCCGTTCGGGGGCGTCGGCACCATCGTGCTGGACCAGGCCTCGTCGATCCTGCTGACGCTGGCGCTGACCGTGTCGATTGTCAACGCGATGAACTTCGTCGACGGGCTCGACGGTCTGGCGGCCGGGCTCGGACTCATCACCGCGCTGGCGATCTGCATCTTCTCGGTCGGCCTGCTCCGCGACCACGGCGGCGACGTGCTGTTCTACCCGCCCGCCGTCATCTCCGTCGTGCTGGCCGGCGCCTGCCTGGGCTTCCTGCCACACAACTTCCACAAGGCCAAGATCTTCATGGGCGACTCCGGCTCGATGCTGATCGGCCTCATGCTCGCGGCCGCGTCCACCACCGCGGCGGGCCCGATCTCGCAAAACGCTTACGGCGCCCGCGATGTGTTTGCCCTGCTGTCGCCGTTCCTGCTGGTGGTAGCGGTGATGTTCGTGCCGATGCTCGACCTGCTGCTGGCCATCGTGCGGCGCACCCGGGCCGGTCGCAGCGCCTTCAGCCCCGACAAAATGCATCTACACCACCGGTTGCTGCAGATCGGCCATTCGCATCGTCGGGTGGTGCTGCTCATCTATCTATGGGTCGGCATTGTCGCGTTCGGCGCCGCCAGCACCATCTTTTTCAACCCGCGCGACACCGGCGCGGTGATGCTCGGTGCCATCGTGGTTGCCGGCGTAGCGACGGCGATCCCGCGTGTTGCGCCGCCGCGAGGACTACGACGACGAGCACTACGACGGGCAGTAGTAGCAGCACCGGCCTTATGGTACGGTGCTGGTAGAACCCCAAAAAGAATCTTGAGGGTTGCCGGCCAGTCGGCCCGCCGGATCGTTTTCCGCTGGCGCCGATCGACGACCGACTAAGGGAGCTACCCCTTGAGAGAATCCACTGTGACGTGCGATACGCTCGGCGGGCTACCGATCAGTCGGTCGGAAGTTTTCCGCTCCACCAGTCCGGATTGAGGTGCTGCAGTGACGACACCAGCGCAGGACGCGCCGTTGGTGTTTCCCTCTGTTGCATTCAATCCATTCCGGCTGCTGGTGGTCTGCGGCGCGATCACCTTGGTGGCGGTAGCTGCCGCCTATTTCTGCGGTCACCTGATGGTCGGGGTGTTCTTCGGCGTCGGATTGCTGCTGGGTTTGCTCAACGCGCTTCTGGTGCGCCGCTCGGTGGCATCGATAACCGCGAAAGAACATCCGATAACCGCGAAAGAACATCCGATGAAAAGCACGATGGCGCTGAACTCGGCGACACGGCTGGCGATCATCACCGTCATCAGCTTGGTCATTGCTTACATTTTCCGGCCCGCCGGTCTGGGCGTGGTGTTCGGCTTGGCCCTGTTCCAGGTGGTGTTGGTGCTCTCGACCGCGCTGCCGGTGTGGAAGAAGCTGCGCGCCGGCGACTGGGCCGAGTCGGCCTCCGAAGGTACCGAAAGAGGGAACACCAGCGATGAGTGAGACGAGGTTGTTGGCCGAGAGCGCAATCGAGGTCGGCGAGCACAGCCACGCCACCTGGCTCGGGATGACCGTCAACACCGACACCATCCTGTCGACCGCCATTGCGGCGCTGATCATGATCGCGCTGGCCTTCTTCCTGCGCGCGAAGATCACCTCGACCGGCGTTCCCAGCGGCGTGCAGCTGTTCTGGGAGGTCATCACCGTCCAGATGCGCGATCAGATCGAGAGCGCGGTGGGGATGCGCATCGCGCCGTTCGTCTTGCCGCTGGCGGTCACCATCTTCATCTTCATCCTGATCTCCAACTGGCTGTCGGTGCTGCCGTTGCAGTACACCGACAAGTCCGGGCACACCACCGAATTGCTCAGCTCGGCGGCCGCGGACATCAATTACGTTCTGGCCCTGGCCCTTTTCGTCTTCGTCTGCTACCACGTCGCCGGTATCTGGCGCCGCGGCATCGTCGGCCACCCGCTGGCGGTGCTCAAGGGTCACGTGGCGTTCCTCGCGCCGATCAACCTCGTCGAGGAACTCGCCAAGCCGATCTCGTTGTCGCTGCGACTTTTCGGCAACATCTTCGCCGGCGGCATCCTGGTCGCGCTGATCGCGCTCTTCCCGCCCTACATCATGTGGGCGCCGAACGCGATCTGGAAATCCTTCGACCTGTTCGTCGGTGCGATCCAGGCGTTCATCTTCTCGATCCTGACCATCCTGTACTTCAGCCAAGCCATGGAGATCGAGGATCACCATGACCGAGAACACCCTTGATCTGCCCTGAGCCACAAACCATTACAGAAAGCCTGGTAGACCCCTACCAGTTACAAGGAGGATAAGAATGGCCCTGGACCCCCAAGTCGCTGCCGCTGCTCTCATCGGCGGTGGAATCATCATGGGCGGCGGCGCAATCGGTGCCGGTATCGGTGACGGTATCGCCGGTAACGCGCTGGTTACCGGAATCGCCCGTCAACCGGAGGCGCAAGGCCGGTTGTTCACGCCGTTCTTCATCACCGTCGGTCTGGTTGAGGCGGCGTACTTCATCAACCTGGCCTTCATGGCGCTGTTCGTGTTCGCCACTCCCGTCGGCTAGTTCGCAGTGATGGGTGACGCGAGCCGTAACGTTCTGGCGTCCAGCCAGTTAGCAGCCGAGGAGGGCAATAACTTCCTCGTCCCCAACGGCACTTTCTTCTTCGTGCTGGCGATCTTCTTGATCGTGCTGGCCGTCATCGGCACGTTCGTCGTGCCGCCGGTCATGAAGGTGTTGCGCGAACGCGACGCAATGGTCGCCAAGACCGCCACCGACAACAAGAAGGCGAACGAGCAGTTCGAAGCAGCCCAAGCGGATTACGACGAGGCCATGCGGGAAGCCCGCGTTCAAGCGTCGTCCTACCGGGACCACGCCCGGGCCGAGGGTCGTAAGGTCATCGAGGACGCGCGCGCCCGCGCCGAGCAGCAGGTCGCATCGACCGTGCAGACGGCCGCCGAGCAATTGAAGCGGGAAAGAGACGCCGTGGAACTGGATTTGCGTGCCAACGTGGCTGCCATGTCGGCGACGTTGGCCAGCCGCATCCTCGGTGTCGACGTCACAACCACTGCCGCGACAAGGTAATCATCAATGTCGACGTTTATTGGGCAGCTGATCGGCTTCGCCGCCATCGTGTTCCTGGTGGTGTGTTATGTCGTGCCGCCGGCGCGCAAATTGATGACCGCTCGCCAGAACACGGTGCGCCAGCAGCTGGAGGAATCGGCGAAGGCCGCCGACCGCCTGGCCGATTCGACTACCGCGCATAGCAAGGCCGTCGAATCCGCGAAGGCCGAAGCCGAACGCGTCGTCGAAGAGGCCAAGTCCGACGCGGAGCGCATCACCGAGCAGTTGCGCGCTCAGGCCGAAGTCGAAGCGGCGCGCATCACCGGGCAGGGATCGCGGCAGGTCGAATTGCTGCGGACCCAGCTGAGTCGCCAGCTCCGCCTGGAACTTGGTCACGAATCCGTGCGTCAGGCACGGGAATTGGTGCGCAACTACGTCGCCGACGCCGACCAGCAAGCGTCAACCGTGGACCGATTCCTGGACGAGCTGGACGAAATAGCGCCGTCATCGGCCGACGTTCAGTATCCGCTGCTGGCCAAGCTGCGCTCGTCGAGCCGGGAAGCGCTGGCCAACCTGTCGGACCGATTCACGGCGATCGCCAAGGATTTGGACAACAACGCGCTGTCCAAGCTGTCGGGCGAACTGGTATCGGTGGGTCAACTGCTGAGCCGGGAAGCCGTCGTCACGCGCTATCTCACCGTGCCTGCAGAAGACGCGTCGCCGCGCGTTCGGCTGATGGAGCGGCTGGTGTCCGGCAAGGTCGGCGACGCCACGCTCGAGGTGCTGCGTGCGGCGGTCTCGGAGCGTTGGTCGGCCAACGCCGATCTGGGCGATGCGATCGAGCACGTGTCACGACAGGCGCTGCTGGAGATCGCCGAGCGCGAGGGACAGGTCGACGAGGTCGAAGACCAGCTCTTCCGCTTTTCGCGGGTCCTGGATGCCCAGCCGCGATTGGCGATCTTGCTGGGCGACTACGTCGTTCCGGCCGAGCAGCGAGTCACGTTGCTGCGCAACGTACTTGACAGTTCGAGCGCTCGGGTCAACCCGATCGTGCTGGCACTGTTGACCCAGACGATCGAGCTGCTGAGCGGTCAGTCGGCCGAAGAGGCCATCGGCTTCCTGGCGGAAGTGGCGGCGGCTCGCCGCGGCGAAGTCATCGCCCAAGTCAGTGCGGCGGCCGAGCTCAGCGACGCCCAGCGGGCCCGCCTCACCGAGGTGCTCGGTCGCATCTACGGTCACCCGGTGACGGTGCACCTGCAGATCGAGCCGGAACTGCTCGGTGGATTGCTGATCTCTGTGGCCGACGAGGTGATCGACGGGACGCTCTCGTCTCGCCTGGCCGCGGCCGAGGCACAAGTGCTCGACTGAACCCCAACCAAAACCTCGCGAACGACAGAACCAAGTAGGAAGACGAAAAGCCATGGCCGAGTTGACAATCTCCGCTGATGACATCCAGAGCGCAATCGAGGAGTACGTAGGCTCCTTTACTTCCGACACCTCTCGCGAAGAGGTCGGCACCGTCGTCGACGCCGGAGACGGGATCGCGCACGTCGACGGTCTGCCGTCGGTCATGACCCAGGAACTGCTCGAGTTCTCCGGCGGGGTGCTTGGCGTCGCGCTCAACCTCGACGAGCACAGCGTCGGTGCGGTCATCCTGGGTGACTTCGAGAAGATCGAAGAAGGCCAACAGGTCAAGCGGACCGGCGAGGTCCTCTCGGTGCCCGTCGGCGACGCGTTCTTGGGCCGCGTGGTCAACCCGCTGGGCGAGCCGATCGACGGCCAAGGCGACATCGAGACCGACGTCCGCCGGGCGCTGGAAATCCAGGCGCCGTCGGTGGTTCAGCGCCAAAGCGTCAGCGAGCCGCTGCAGACCGGCATCAAGGCCATCGACGCGATGACCCCGATCGGTCGGGGCCAGCGCCAGTTGATCATCGGTGACCGCAAGACCGGCAAGACCGCCGTCTGCGTCGACACGATCCTCAACCAGCGGCAGAACTGGGAGAGCGGCGACGAGAAGAAGCAGGTGCGCTGCGTCTACGTGGCCATCGGCCAGAAGGGCACCACCATTGCCTCGGTGCGCCGCGCCTTGGAGGAGGGCGGCGCGATGGACTACACCACCATCGTCGCGGCGCCGGCGTCCGACGCCGCCGGGTTCAAATGGCTTGCGCCGTACACCGGTTCGGCGATCGCCCAGCACTGGATGTACGACGGCAAGCACGTGCTGATCGTCTTCGACGACCTGAGCAAGCAGGCCGAGGCGTACCGCGCCATCTCGCTGCTGCTCCGTCGCCCGCCCGGCCGCGAGGCCTACCCGGGTGACGTGTTCTACCTGCACTCGCGGCTGCTGGAGCGCTGTGCCAAGCTCTCCGATGAGCTCGGTGGCGGTTCGATGACCGGCCTGCCGATCATCGAGACCAAGGCCAACGACATCTCGGCTTACATCCCCACCAACGTCATCTCGATCACCGACGGACAGTGCTTCCTGGAGTCCGACCTGTTCAACCAGGGCGTGCGGCCGGCCATCAACGTCGGTGTCTCGGTGTCCCGAGTCGGTGGTGCCGCGCAGATCAAGGCTATGAAAGAGGTAGCAGGAAGTCTCCGCTTGGACCTCTCGCAGTACCGCGAGTTGGAAGCGTTCGCCGCGTTCGCCTCGGACCTGGACGCCACCTCCAAGGCGCAGCTGGATCGCGGCGCCCGGCTGGTCGAGCTGCTCAAGCAGCCGCAGTACCAGCCGATGCCCGTTGAGGAGCAAGTGGTTTCGATCTTCCTGGGCACCGGCGGTCACCTGGACTCGGTACCCGTCGAGGACGTCAGCCGGTTCGAGACCGAGTTGCTCGACCACATGCGGGCGTCGGAGGACAGCACCCTGGCCGCAATCCGGGACAGCGGAAAGCTTTCCGAAGAGGTCGAGAAGCAGCTCGAGGAAATCATCAAGAAGTTCAAGAAGGGCTTCTTCGCCGCCACCGGTGGCGGCTCGGTGGTGCCGGACGAACACGTCGCGGCCCTCGACGAGGAGGACCTGGCCAAGGAATCGGTGAAGGTCAACAAGCCCGCGCCGGAAGAGAAGAAGAAGTAATACTCGATGGCTGCCACACTTCGCGAGTTGCGCGGACGGATTCGGTCCGCCGGTGCGATCAAGAAGATCACCAAGGCCCAGGAGCTGATCGCGACGTCGCGTATCGGCAAGGCCCAGAGCCGGCTTCAGGCTGCCCGCCCGTATACGGAAGAGATCACCAACATGCTGACCACGCTGTCCAGCGAGGCGGCGCTGGATCACCCGTTGCTAGTCGAGCGGCCCGAACCGAAACGGGCCGGCGTGCTGGTGGTCTCCTCGGACCGAGGTCTGTGTGGCGCCTACAACTCCAGCGTGTTCCGCCGCGCCGAGGAGCTGTTCTCGCTGCTGCGGGAAGAAGGCAAAACGCCGGTGCTCTACGTGGTCGGTCGTAAGGCGTTGGGCTACTACACTTTCCGAAACTGGAACATCACTGAATCCTGGACCGGCTTCTCCGAGCAACCCGCGGTCGAGAAGGCCGCCGAGATCGCCTCCACGCTGGTGGACGCTTTCATCCCGGGCAGCGACGGCGCCGACGAGGAATCGGACAACGGGGCCGTCGACGAATTGCACATCGTCTACACTGAATTCAAGTCGATGTTGTCGCAGGCCACGGTGGCTCACCGGATGGCTCCGATGGTGGTCGAGTACGCCGACGAGCCGGAGCCACTGCATACCCTGTACTCGTTCGAGCCGGACGCGACGACATTGTTCGACGCCCTGTTGCCGCGCTATGTGACCACTCGCGTTTACACCGCGTTGCTGGAATCGGCGGCGTCGGAGCTGGCGTCGCGCCAGCGGGCCATGAAGTCGGCGACCGACAACGCCGACGACCTCATCAAGGCGCTGACGCTCATGGCGAACCGCGAGCGGCAGGCCCAGATCACCCAGGAGATCAGCGAAATCGTCGGCGGCGCAAACGCGCTCGCCGACGCCCGAGCCCGATAGCACCACGAGGAAGCGAAGAAGAAATGACTGCGACTGCCGAAAAGAGCAAGAAGTCGACAAGCGCCGACACCAGCGGACGCGTGGTACGGATCACGGGACCGGTCGTCGACGTCGAATTCCCGCGTGGCTCCGTGCCGGAGCTGTTCAACGCGCTGCACGCCGATATCACTTTCGAAGAGCTGAAGAAGACGCTCACCCTCGAGGTCGCCCAGCACCTGGGCGACAACCTGGTCCGCACCATCTCGCTGCAGCCCACCGACGGTCTGGTGCGCGGCGTCGAGGTCATCGACACCGGCGCGTCGATCTCGGTGCCGGTCGGCCAGGAAGTCAAGGGCCACGTCTTCGACGCGCTGGGTCGCTGCATGGACGAGCCCGGATACGGAGAAGACTTCGAGCACTGGTCGATTCACCGCAAGTCGCCGCCGTTCGAAGAACTCGAGCCGCGGACCGAGATGCTCGAGACCGGCCTCAAGGTCGTCGACCTGCTGACCCCGTATGTGCGTGGTGGCAAGATCGCGCTGTTCGGCGGTGCCGGCGTGGGCAAGACGGTGCTCATCCAGGAGATGATCAACCGGATTGCCCGCAACTTCGGTGGTACGTCGGTGTTCGCCGGTGTGGGGGAGCGCACCCGCGAGGGCAACGACCTCTGGGTCGAGCTACAGGAAGCCAACGTGCTCAAGGACACCGCGCTGGTTTACGGTCAGATGGACGAGCCGCCCGGGACCCGTATGCGAGTGGCGTTGTCCGCGTTGACGATGGCGGAGTGGTTCCGCGACGAGGCGGGCCAGGACGTGCTGCTGTTCATCGACAACATCTTCCGATTCACCCAGGCGGGTTCGGAGGTGTCGACGCTGCTCGGCCGGATGCCGTCCGCGGTGGGCTACCAGCCCACGCTGGCCGACGAAATGGGTGAACTGCAGGAGCGCATCACTTCGACGCGTGGTAAGTCGATTACGTCCATGCAGGCGGTGTACGTGCCCGCCGACGACTACACAGACCCCGCGCCGGCGACGACGTTCGCCCACCTCGACGCCACCACCGAGCTGTCGCGGTCGGTGTTCTCCAAGGGCATCTTCCCGGCGGTGGACCCGCTGGCGTCGAGCTCGACGATCCTCGACCCCGGTGTCGTCGGTGACGAGCACTACCGGGTGGCGCAGGAAGTCATCCGAATCCTGCAGCGGTACAAGGATCTTCAGGACATCATCGCCATTCTCGGTATCGACGAGCTGTCGGAAGAGGACAAGCAGTTGGTCAACCGGGCCCGGCGTATCGAGCGGTTCCTGTCGCAGAACATGATGGCGGCCGAGCAGTTCACCGGTCAGCCGGGCTCGACGGTGCCGCTGAAGGAGACCATCGAGTCGTTCGACCGGCTGACCAAGGGTGAGTTCGACCACGTGCCCGAGCAGGCGTTCTTCCTGATCGGCGGTCTCGACGACCTGGCCAAGAAGGCCGAGAGTTTTGGCGCCAAGCTCTAGTCTCGTCGATGAGTCGAAAGGTGGTGTGGCATGGCTGAACTGAACGTCGAGATCGTCGCCGTCGACCGGAAGATCTGGTCGGGTGAGGCGACGTTCCTGTTCACCCGCACCACCGTCGGCGAGATCGGCATCCTGCCCCGTCACATCCCGTTGGTGGCTCAGCTGGTCGACGACGCCATGGTGCGCGTCGAGCGGGAAGGCCAAGACGACCTGCGGGTGGCGGTGGACGGTGGCTTCTTGTCGGTGACCGAGGAGAGCGTCACCATTCTCGCCGAGTCCGCCGAGTTCGAGTCGGAGATCGACGAGGCTGCGGCCAAACAGGATGCGGAATCCGACGATCCTCGTACTGCCGCCAGGGGGCGCGCCAGATTGCGCGCCGTCGGCGCGATCGACTAGCCGGCCGTGAGCGCGCCCATGATCGGCATGGTCGTGCTCGTCGTCGTGTTAGGCGCGGCCGTGCTGGCGCTGAGCTACCGGCTGTGGAAGCTGCGGCAGGGCGGCACCGCGGGCATCATGCGCGATATCCCGGCGATCGGAGGGCACGGCTGGCGGCACGGCGTGATCCGCTACCGCGGTGGCGAGGCCGCCTTTTATCGGCTGTCCAGCCTGCGTCTGTGGCCGGATCGACGGCTGTCCCGGCGGGGTGTCGAGATCGTCGGCCGGCGCGCGCCGCGCGGCGACGAGTTCGACATCATGACCGACGCGATCGTGGTGGTGGAGCTGCGCGATACCACGCAGGAACGCAGATTCGGCTACGAAATCGCGCTCGATCAGGGCGCGTTGACCGCGTTCTTGTCGTGGCTGGAGTCTCGTCCGTCACCGCGCTCGCGGCGTCGCAGCGTCTGACTAAATGCGTAGTGGTGCAACGGGTTTAGCCACCGCCGCCCGGATTCCATAAGACGTCGCCGTCGGGGTTGGCTGCCCGCGACAAAATGAACAGCAGGTCGGACAACCGATTCAGGTATTTCGCCGGCAGTGCGTTGACGTCGTCCGGCGCGGAATCGACTGCGGCCCAGGCTGATCGCTCGGCGCGACGCACCACGGTGCGGGCGACGTGCAACAGCGCCGACAGCGGCGAACCACCAGGTAGCACAAAGGAGTTCAGCGTCGGCAGCGCCTCGTTGTATTTGTCGCACCATCCCTCGAGCCGGTCGACGTAGGACTGGGCGACACGCAACGGAGGAACCTTCGGGTTGTCCACGACCGGTGTCGACAGATCCGCGCCGGCGTCGAACAAGTCGTTCTGGATCTGGCTCAGCACACCGGTGATTTCGTCGTCAGGCCGGCCGAGGGCGATCGCCACGCCGATCGCGGCGTTGGCCTCGTCGCAGTCCGCATAGGCGATCAGGCGGGGGTCGTTCTTGGAGACCCGTGAAAAATCGCTCAATCCCGTCGTCCCGTCGTCGCCGGTTCGCGTATATATGCGGGTCAGATGTATGGCCATGAGCGAAACGGTACTCGGCAGGACTCGCCTCACTGACAAGCCGATACCGCTTCACTAGACTGACGCGGGTGGCTGAGCGATTCGTGGTGACCGGCGGCAACCGGTTGTCCGGCGAAGTCGCGGTGGGGGGCGCCAAGAACAGCGTGCTCAAGCTGATGGCCGCGACCCTGCTGGCCGAGGGCACCAGCACGATCACCAACTGCCCCGACATTCTCGATGCGCCGCTGATGGCCGAGGTGCTGCGCGGGCTGGGTGCCAACGTCGAACTCGACGGCGACGTCGCCCGCATCACCTCACCCGACGAACCGAAGTACGACGCGGACTTCGCGGCCGTGCGGCAGTTCCGGGCTTCGGTGTGTGTGCTGGGTCCGCTGGTCGGACGATGCAAGCGGGCCAAGGTCGCGCTGCCCGGTGGTGACGCGATCGGATCGCGTCCCCTGGACATGCACCAGGCGGGCCTGCGCCAACTGGGCGCCACGTGCAACATCGAGCACGGCTGCGTCGTCGCCCACGCAGATACCTTGCGCGGTGCGGAGATTCAACTCGAATTCCCCTCGGTTGGCGCCACCGAAAACATCCTGATGGCCGCCGTCGTCGCCGAAGGCGTCACCATGATCCACAACGCGGCGCGGGAACCCGACGTCGTCGATCTCTGCACGATGCTCAACCAGATGGGCGCACAGATCGAAGGTGCGGGCTCACCGACGATGACGATCACTGGGGTGCCACGGCTGTACCCCACCGAGCACCGGGTAATCGGCGACCGCATCGTGGCCGCCACCTGGGGGATCGCCGCTGCCATCACCCGCGGTGACATCTCGGTGAGCGGCATCGACCCGGCGCACCTTCAGGTGGTGTTGCACAAGCTGCACGACGCCGGTGCCACCGTCACCCAGACGGACAACAGCTTTCGCGTGACCCAGTACGAACGCCCTAAGGCCATGAACGTTGCGACGTTGCCGTTTCCGGGTTTTCCGACCGACCTGCAACCGATGGCGATTGCGTTGGCGTCGATCGCCGACGGCACCTCGATGATCACGGAGAACGTGTTCGAGGCGCGCTTCCGGTTTGTCGAAGAAATGATCCGGCTCGGCGCCGATGCCCGCACCGACGGCCATCACGCCGTGGTGCGCGGACTGCCGCAGCTTTCCAGCGCCCCGGTCTGGTGTTCGGACATCCGGGCCGGCGCCGGCCTGGTGCTCGCCGGCCTCGTCGCCGACGGTGACACCGAAGTGCACGACGTCTTCCACATCGATCGCGGCTACCCGTTGTTCGTCGAAAACCTGGCGATTTTGGGAGCGGAGATCGAGCGGGTACAGTAGCCAAAGTCAGTGCCCCACAGGCGCGGTCACCACTCGACGGGGACCGAGACCGGGGCTTGACTCCCTCGCCGGATTGGTACTAGCCTGGTACGGCTGCCCTCGCAGCGATCACCACGATCGCAAGAAAATTGGGGGTTGACGCCTCTGCCGGATCCGTATTAGGCTGGCAGGGTTGCCCCGAAGCGGGCGAAACAAGCAAGAGTGTTGTTTGAGAACTCAATAGTGTGTTTGGTGTTTTTGTTTGTTGTTGTTTTTTTGACCATACTTTTTACACTCCCCGTGTGTGGGTATGGTCGTTTTTGATGCCAGTAAGATGGTGTCTTTTTGTTAGGTCAGATTTTCTCTGATTCGAATACACCTCGCTTGGCGAGGAGTTTTTGTTTGGAGAGTTTGATCCTGGCTCAGGACGAACGCTGGCGGCGTGCTTAACACATGCAAGTCGAACGGAAAGGCCTCTTCGGAGGTACTCGAGTGGCGAACGGGTGAGTAACACGTGGGTAATCTGCCCTGCACTTCGGGATAAGCCTGGGAAACTGGGTCTAATACCGGATATGACCACGGAACGCATGTTTTGTGGTGGAAAGCTTTTGCGGTGTGGGATGGGCCCGCGGCCTATCAGCTTGTTGGTGGGGTGACGGCCTACCAAGGCGACGACGGGTAGCCGGCCTGAGAGGGTGTCCGGCCACACTGGGACTGAGATACGGCCCAGACTCCTACGGGAGGCAGCAGTGGGGAATATTGCACAATGGGCGCAAGCCTGATGCAGCGACGCCGCGTGGGGGATGACGGCCTTCGGGTTGTAAACCTCTTTCAGCAGGGACGAAGCGCAAGTGACGGTACCTGCAGAAGAAGCACCGGCCAACTACGTGCCAGCAGCCGCGGTAATACGTAGGGTGCGAGCGTTGTCCGGAATTACTGGGCGTAAAGAGCTCGTAGGTGGTTTGTCGCGTTGTTCGTGAAAACCGGGGGCTTAACCCTCGGCGTGCGGGCGATACGGGCAGACTGGAGTACTGCAGGGGAGACTGGAATTCCTGGTGTAGCGGTGGAATGCGCAGATATCAGGAGGAACACCGGTGGCGAAGGCGGGTCTCTGGGCAGTAACTGACGCTGAGGAGCGAAAGCGTGGGGAGCGAACAGGATTAGATACCCTGGTAGTCCACGCCGTAAACGGTGGGTACTAGGTGTGGGTTTCCTTCCTTGGAATCCGTGCCGTAGCTAACGCATTAAGTACCCCGCCTGGGGAGTACGGCCGCAAGGCTAAAACTCAAAGGAATTGACGGGGGCCCGCACAAGCGGCGGAGCATGTGGATTAATTCGATGCGACGCGAAGAACCTTACCTGGGTTTGACATGCACAGGACGCCGGCAGAGATGTCGGTTCCCTTGTGGCCTGTGTGCAGGTGGTGCATGGCTGTCGTCAGCTCGTGTCGTGAGATGTTGGGTTAAGTCCCGCAACGAGCGCAACCCTTGTCTCATGTTGCCAGCGGGTAATGCCGGGGACTCGTGAGAGACTGCCGGGGTCAACTCGGAGGAAGGTGAGGATGACGTCAAGTCATCATGCCCCTTATGTCCAGGGCTTCACACATGCTACAATGGCCAGTACAAAGGGCTGCGATGCCGTAAGGTTAAGCGAATCCTTTTAAAGCCGGTCTCAGTTCGGATCGGGGTCTGCAACTCGACCCCGTGAAGTCGGAGTCGCTAGTAATCGCAGATCAGCAACGCTGCGGTGAATACGTTCCCGGGCCTTGTACACACCGCCCGTCACGTCATGAAAGTCGGTAACACCCGAAGCCAGTGGCCTAACCTTTTGGAGGGAGCTGTCGAAGGTGGGATCGGCGATTGGGACGAAGTCGTAACAAGGTAGCCGTACCGGAAGGTGCGGCTGGATCACCTCCTTTCTAAGGAGCACCACGAGAAACACCCCAATTGGTGGGGTGTGAGCCGTGAGGGGTTCTCGTCTGTAGTGGACGAGGGCCGGGTGCACAACAACAGGCAATCGCCGGACACACTATTGGGCCCTGAGACAACACTCGGCCGACTGAGGTCGACGTGGTGTCCCTCCATCTTGGTGGTGGGGTGTGGTGTTTGAGCATTGAATAGTGGTTGCGAGCATCTAGACGGATGCGTTCCCCAGTGGTGCGCGTTCGTCAAAAATGTGTAATTTTTCTTTTGGTTTTTGTGTTCGTAAGTATTTAAGGGCACATGGTGGATGCCTTGGCATCGAGAGCCGATGAAGGACGTGGGAGGCTGCGATATGCCTCGGGGAGCTGTCAACCGAGCGTTGATCCGAGGATTTCCGAATGGGGAAACCCAGCACGAGTTATGTCGTGTTACCCGTATCTGAATATATAGGGTGCGGGAGGGAACGCGGGGAAGTGAAACATCTCAGTACCCGTAGGAGAAGAAAACAAAAGTGATTCCGTATAGTAGTGGCGAGCGAACGCGGAACAGGCTAAACCGCATGCATGTGTAACCGGGTAGGGGTTGTGCGTGCGGGGTTGTGGGATTGATTTTCTCAGCACTACCCGGCTGAGGGGCAGTCAGAAAGTGTCGTGGTTAGCGGAAGTGGCCTGGGATGGTCTGCCGCAGACGGTGAGAGCCCGGTACGCGAAAACCCGGCACCTGCCTTTATCAACTCCCGAGTAGCAGCGGGCCCGTGAAATCTGCTGTGAATCTGCCGAGACCACTCGGTAAGCCTAAATACTTCTCGATGACCGATAGCGGATTAGTACCGTGAGGGAATGGTGAAAAGTACCCCGGGAGGGGAGTGAAATAGTACCTGAAACCGTGTGCCTACAATCCGTCAGAGCCTCCTTGTGGGGTGATGGCGTGCCTTTTGAAGAATGAGCCTGCGAGTCAGGGACATGTCGCAAGGTTAACCCGTGTGGGGTAGCCGCAGCGAAAGCGAGTCTGAATAGGGCGCTTGAGTGGCATGTTCTGGACCCGAAGCGGAGTGATCTACCCATGGCCAGGGTGAAGCGCGGGTAAGACCGCGTGGAGGCCCGAACCCACTTAGGTTGAAGACTGAGGGGATGAGCTGTGGGTAGGGGTGAAAGGCCAATCAAACTCCGTGATAGCTGGTTCTCCCCGAAATGCATTTAGGTGCAGCGTTACGCGTTTCACCACGGAGGTAGAGCTACTGGATGGCCGATGGGCCCTACTAGGTTACTGACGTCAGCCAAACTCCGAATGCCGTGGTGTATAGCGTGGCAGTGAGACGGCGGGGGATAAGCTCCGTACGTCGAAAGGGAAACAGCCCAGATCGCCGGCTAAGGCCCCTAAGCGTGTGCTAAGTGGAAAAGGATGTGCAGTCGCAGAGACAACCAGGAGGTTGGCTTAGAAGCAGCCACCCTTGAAAGAGTGCGTAATAGCTCACTGGTCAAGTGATTGTGCGCCGATAATGTAGCGGGGCTCAAGCACACCGCCGAAGCCGCGGCAACCGCAAGGTTGGGTAGGGGAGCGTCCCCCATGCAGCGAAGCTGTCGGGTAACCGATGGTGGAGTTTGGGGGAGTGAGAATGCAGGCATGAGTAGCGATTAGGCAAGTGAGAACCTTGCCCGCCGAAAGACCAAGGGTTCCTGGGCCAGGCCAGTCCGCCCAGGGTGAGTCGGGACCTAAGGCGAGGCCGACAGGCGTAGTCGATGGACAACGGGTTGATATTCCCGTACCCGTGTATGAGCGTCCCTGACGAATCCATTCTGCTAACCACCCAAATGGTGGTCTATCAATCCCTTCGGGGTGCGAAGACCGCCTGCTGCGTGGGAACCCGGGTGGGTAGTAGTCAAGCAATGGGGTGACGCAGGAAGGTAGCCGTACCAGTCAGTGGTAATACTGGGGCAAGCCTGTAGGGAGAGCGATAGGCAAATCCGTCGCTCATGTTCCTGAGAGGTGATGCATAGCCGATTGAGGCGAATTCGGTGATCCTCAGCTGCCAAGAAAAGCCTCTAGCGAGCGCATACATGGCCCGTACCCCAAACCAACACAGGTGGTCAGGTAGAGAATACCAAGGCGTACGAGATAACTATGGTTAAGGAACTCGGCAAAATGCCCCCGTAACTTCGGGAGAAGGGGGGCCGGCTTACCGTGAACAGCCTTGCGCTGGGAGCGGGAACCGGCCGCAGAAACCAGTGGGAAGCGACTGTTTACTAAAAACACAGGTCCGTGCGAAGTCGCAAGACGATGTATACGGACTGACGCCTGCCCGGTGCTGGAAGGTTAAGAGGACCCGTTAACTCGTAAGGGTGAAGCGGAGAATTTAAGCCCCAGTAAACGGCGGTGGTAACTATAACCATCCTAAGGTAGCGAAATTCCTTGTCGGGTAAGTTCCGACCTGCACGAATGGCGTAACGACTTCCCAACTGTCTCAACCATAGACTCGGCGAAATTGCACTACGAGTAAAGATGCTCGTTACGCGCGGCAGGACGAAAAGACCCCGGGACCTTCACTACAACTTGGTATTGGTGTTCGGTACTGTTTGTGTAGGATAGGTGGGAGACTGTGAAACTCTGACGCCAGTTAGAGCGGAGTCGTTGTTGAAATACCACTCTGACCGTATTGGACACCTAACTTCGAACCCTTATCGGGTTCAGGGACAGTGCCTGGCGGGTAGTTTAACTGGGGCGGTTGCCTCCTAAAATGTAACGGAGGCGCCCAAAGGTTCCCTCAACCTGGACGGCAATCAGGTGTTGAGTGTAAATGCACAAGGGAGCTTGACTGCGAGACCTACACGTCAAGCAGGGACGAAAGTCGGGATTAGTGATCCGGCACCCCCGAGTGGAAGGGGTGTCGCTCAACGGATAAAAGGTACCCCGGGGATAACAGGCTGATCTTCCCCAAGAGTCCATATCGACGGGATGGTTTGGCACCTCGATGTCGGCTCGTCGCATCCTGGGGCTGGAGCAGGTCCCAAGGGTTGGGCTGTTCGCCCATTAAAGCGGCACGCGAGCTGGGTTTAGAACGTCGTGAGACAGTTCGGTCTCTATCCGCCGCGCGCGTCAGAAACTTGAGGAAACCTGTCCCTAGTACGAGAGGACCGGGACGGACGAACCTCTAGTGCACCAGTTGTCTCGCCAGAGGCACTGCTGGATAGCTACGTTCGGACAGGATAACCGCTGAAAGCATCTAAGCGGGAAACCTTCTCCAAGATCAGGTTTCTCACCCTTTTAGAGGGATAAGGCCCCCCGCAGACCACGGGATTGATAGGCCAGACCTAGAAGCTCAGCAATGAGTGCAGGGAACTGGCACTAACCGGCCGAAAACTTACCAACACAATCGCAACTACTATTCATTTGCGGATAATTTGTCGCGCCGAATACCACATCCCCATCAATACACTTGAATGGTAAAAGTAAATAGAGTTACGGCGGCCACAGCGACAGGGAAACGCCCGGTCCCATTCCGAACCCGGAAGCTAAGCCTGTCAGCGCCAATGATACTGCCCGATCGGGTGGAAAAGTAGGACACCGCCGAACACACACAAAAATGCCCCCTGGCTTCAGGGGGCATTTTTGCATTTTCGGTTGCCGTCCAACGTCGAGTTGTTGCAGAGGTATGCGGCAAATCGCGGCAACAACTCGACGTTCGGCAGTCAATCGAATAGCGTCAAATTCGAGCGCTGAGTTTCCAATTCGAGCAGCGTGCGCTTGCGGCCGAGTCCGCCGCCGAAGCCGGTGAGGCTGCCATTGGCGCCGATGACTCGATGGCAGGGCACCACGATCGCGATCGGGTTGTGGCCGTTGGCCAATCCGACGGCACGCGCGGCGCCGGGCGCCCCGATCTGTGCGGCGATCTCCCCATACGAGCGGGTTTCGCCGTACGGAATCGTCAGCAGCGCTTGCCAGACCCGCCGCTGGAATTCGGTGCCCCGCAGGTCAAGTTCGATGTCGAAAGTCGTGAGCTCGCCGGCGAAGTACGCGCCGAGTTGGTCGACGGCCGCGGCGAATGCGTTCGGATCGGGCGACCAGCCGGCGCGGCTGGGTTCATACGTCTGGTCGACCATCCGCAGATTGGTCAACACCGAATTGTGTCCCGCCAGGGTCAGCAACCCGATCGGGCTGTCGATGGTGCGGTAGCTGATCATGCGACCTCCTGGGGCGGCCATTGGTTTACCGGATGCTCGAGGGTGGTCCACAAATGCTGAGTGGCGTACGAGCGCCAGGGGCGCCAATGTGCGGTGTGCTCAACGCGTTGATTAGTCGGCAGGCCCAGCGCTTTGGCGGCGAGCTGCAGCCCGAGGTCGCTGGCCGGAAAGGCGTCCGGGTCGCCGAGCCCGCGCATGGCGATCACCTCGGCGGTCCATGGGCCGATACCCGGCAGGGCCAACAATTGGGTGCGGGCGCTGTCCCAGTCGCTGCCGGCGTCGAGAACCACGCTGCCGTCGAGCAGCCCGGTGACCAGCGCGGTCATCGTCCGCTGCCGAGACTTGGGCACCCCCAGATGGACGGGATCGATCTCGGCCAGCTGCTCGATCGACGGGAAGGCATGTGTCAGTGCGCCATCGGGGTCGTGCATCGGTTGGCCGTAGGCGGCGACCAATCGGCCGACGTGAGTGCGTGCGGCCTTGGTCGATACCTGCTGGCCCAGCACCGCGCGCACCGCGAGTTCGGCCTCGTCGACCGTGCGCGGAATGCGTTGCCCCGGCGCCTTGGCCACGACGGGAGCCAGCACCGGGTCGCGGCTCAGCGTGTCCACGATCGCCTCCGGGTCGGCATCGAGGTCGAGCAGTCCCCGGCAGCGGGCGATCGCGGTCGTGAGGTCGCGGAAGTCGTCGAGCACGAGCAGGCAGCGGACGTGGTCCACGGCCGGGGTCAGCGCCACTATGGCGTTGCCGGCCGGAAGCCGCAGGGTGCGCCGATATGTGCCGTCACGCACTTCCTCGCAGCCCGGGACGGCGCCCGCGGCCAGATGACCGAAGACGCCTTCGTGAGCGAACGGGGTCCGTACCGGCAGCCGAACACACACTGTCCCAGTCGAAGTCGCACCGGACCCGGACCGAGCCGCCGCGCGCCGGCGCAAGTCGGTGGGTGTGCTTTCGAACACCAGGCGCACGGTCTCGTTGAATTGTCGGATGCTGGAGAAGCCGGCCGCGAACGCGACATCGCCCAACGGCAGGTCGCTCGTCTCGATCAGCAGCCGGGCGGTCTGGCTTCGCTGCGCGCGGGCCAGCGCAAGCGGACCGGCGCCGACCTCGGCCTGCAACAGCCGCTCCAGCTGCCGGGTGGTGTACCCGAGGTGGGCGGCCAGACCGCTCACCCCGGCGCGGTCCACGGTGCCGTCGGCGATCAGCCGCATCGCCCACGCCACGACATCGCCACGCACGTTCCATTCCGGCGAACCCGGTGAGGCGTCGGGACGGCATCGCTTGCACGCTCGGAAACCCGCCCGCTGCGCGGCTGGCGCGGTCGGATAAAACCGCACGTTACGCGCGAACGGCGGGCGCACCGGACAGCTTGGCCGGCAGTAGATGCCGGTGGTCAGCACCGCGGTGACGAACCAGCCGTCGACCGGGCGTCCTTGGACTGGACCGCCCGGTAGCAGCGTTCGAAATCGTCGTGCACGCCTCCACAGTTACACCTGAGGACCGACAAGACTGGCGGAAAAGCGACATCACTGCGTGCGGTAGGCGATGCTGGAACGATTGATCACCCGACAGGAGTCCGCATGACCGCGCCGAGACCCATTGCCGTCGAGAATTTCTCCCATGTGTGCATCGGTGTCTCCGACATGGACAGGTCGCTGGCGTTCTACATCGCGGTGCTGGGCATCGACGTGGTCTTCGATGTCGAACTCGAAGGTGGCGGGCTCGATGCGGTGACCGGCGGCGCGGCCCGAAACGGTCGCATGGTCGGCGGGCTGATCGGGGGAGCGATGGTCGAACTGCTGTTTCTAGGCGACGTTCCCGCCGGCCCCGCCGGTCCGCATCGCGGCTACACCAACATCTCGTTTCGCGTCGCCGACCTCGACGACACCTTCCACGCCGTGCGGCGCCAGCATCCCCAGGTGCGCCCCGAGCCGATCGTCGATATCGGTGGCGTGCGAATGTTCTTCGTCTACGACCCCGACGACACGCCCATCGAAATACTCGAGCTGCCCGGCGGGGCGCGCACCACGGTGGAGCTGTGGCGGCCCGGCGGTTAAGGTGTCGCGGCCGCCCGATCTTGACGCTGCACCGCGCGCGCCCGCCTCACGTGTCAGCTGATTTACCAGATAGTAGATTGTGTAAAGCACGAAGTAGGGCAGGATCAGGTAGGGAACTTTTCCCCAATGAACTTGAACCAGAAGCCAAATGCGCCCTGCCCGATGCCGTGGAGCCCTGCGCGCACCTCGGCGACGTAGTAGGCCGTCGTGCCGGTGATCGACACGGCGATGCCGAGAAGCTCAACCGCAGACAGCGAATGCGTGACTTGTCGGGCCAGTGCCGGCTTGGCCGCCGTTGCGCAAGGGTCGGCGCCGGACTCAGACCGGCCGCGTCGCCGAGGCGATGAAGTCGCGGGCGGAGCGGGACAACGGCCGCGCCGAATCCCAGATCATCCCGATGTCGCGGTAGGCGTCGGCATCGGCCAGCGGCAGCACCCTGACGCCGGGCGCATGCTCGCCGCCGTCAATTGGGGTCAGGCTGATGCCCAGGCCGGCGGCCACCAGCCCGGCGTTAGTGGTCAGGTTCGCCGATTCCAGGACGATGCGTGGCTGGAATTGTGCTGCGGCGCAGAGCTCGTCGAGGAGTTGCCGCATACCGAAGCCCGGATGCATCGTGATGAACGGCTCGTCGGCGAGGTCCGTCATCGACACCGCCGCCGCGTCCGTCAGTCGGTGCTCGCGGGGCACGGCGACACCGAGTCGCTGACGAAACAGGCTGCGCCAGGCCAGATTTGGTTTCTGCGGCCGCGGCGATACCACCGCGACGTCGACGGCCCCCTCCAGCACGCGCTCGCTGATCGACTCGGCGGCGCCCTCTTCGAGGGTGAACGTGACGCGCGGGGACACCGCGGTGAATTCGGCGATCAGGCGCGGCACCACCACAGATCCAAACGAACTCAGGAAACCCAGCCGGATCTCACCGGCGGCCGGATTGTTCAGGTCCTCGATTTCGCGCCGGGCCGAATCGAGCTCCATTTGGGCCCGGCGCGCGTGTTCGTAGAAGATCCGGCCGTAGCTGCTCAGCGTGAGCCGGCGGCCGTGCCGATCGAACAGCGGCACCCCGAGGCGGCGTTCCAGGCGCGCCAGCATCCGAGTCAGGGTCGGCTGCGCGAGGTGAAGTTGTTGAGCCGCCGCCATGACGTGTTGGAGCTCGGCGAGTGTGAGGAACCACTCGTAGTCGCCATCGGCCATGCCCGTTACCTCTGCTTATGTTGGAATTGCATTATAAAGCCGCTAATAATTCATTTCCTATTGAGTCGCCTGGCGCCGAACATCGTCGGTATGCCCCAGCTCGCCGCGCCTGCGACCGCCCATCTTGCCGGCAGCAGCGGATACCGGCGGGTAACCGCGGCGCTGTGCGGCGCCGGCCTGGCCAGTTTCGCCGCGATGTACTGCACGCAGGCGCTGCTTCCGGCGTTGTCGGCGTACTACCGCATCGCCCCAGCCACCTCGGCGCTGACAGTCTCACTCACCACCGGAATGCTGGCGCTGTCTATCGTTCCGGCCAGCGCGCTGTCCGAGCGCTACGGGCGCATCCGGGTGATGCTGATCTCCGGGATCACCTCCAGCATCATCGGGTTGCTGCTGCCGTTCAGCCCCTCGCTCGGCGTGCTGTTGGTCGGGCGGGCCGCCCAGGGTGTCGCGCTCGCCGGGATCCCGGCCGTGGCGATGGCGTTTCTGGCCGAGGAGGTGCACGCGTCGTCGCTGGGATCGGCGATGGGGCGCTACATCGCGGGGACGACGATCGGTGGCTGCGCGGGCCGGATCGTCCCGGCGCTGGTCCTCGACGTCAGCGACTGGCGGGTCGCGCTGCTGGTGTGTTCGCTGACGACGCTGGCCGCGACGGTGGTGTTCGCCCTGCTGGTGCCCCGTTCCCAGTTCTTCACCCCGAAGCCGGTAAGCCCGTGCGTGACGACGCAGAGCATCCTGGCGCATCTGCGAAACCCGCTGTTGTTCAGGCTTTTTGCCTTAGCTTTCACGCTGATGGGCGGGTTTGTCACCGTGTACAACTACCTCGGCTACCGGCTCGCCGGCGCGCCGTTCGGGTTGCAGCCCTCGGTGGTGGGCCTGCTGTTCCTGCTGTATCTGGTGGGCACCTGGACATCGGCCGTGGCGGGACGGCTCGCCGATCGCCGGGGACGCGTGCTGGTGCTGGCCTGCGCCCTGCCGATCACCGTGGTGGGCTTGCTGATGACACTGTTGGACGCACTGCCCGCGGTCGTCGCCGGGACCGCGGTCTTCACCGGCGGGTTCTTCGCCGCCCATGCGGTGGCCAGCGGCTGGGTGGGTGCGGTGGCACACCGAGATCGTGCCGAGGCTTCCGCGCTGTACCTGTTCAGCTACTACCTGGGCGGCTCGGTCGCCGGCGCGCTGGGCGGGCTGATCTACGGCGTGGGCGGTTGGCCGGCCACCGTCTGGTGTGTGGGTACGCTGCTGATCTTCGCCCTGCTACTGGTGGCGTCGTTGGTGAGAGCGACTGTGACCGTGCGGGTTCGCAGTCTGTCTTAACCGTCGGGCCGGTGCGCGATGTGGCCGAAATGATGCGCGCTCCGGCCGATAGGTTGCTGGCCCGTGTCACACCATTGCAGGGTGTTGGCAGCGAAGGGGGGAGCGTGCGTCAGATGCTAGCAACGAATTCGAGATTGATGACATCCGTCAACACCGCGGGAAACAGCTTGGGTGCCCGGGCATTACCACTGGTGCCGGACCGCGCGAAGCGAATACTGATCGGCCGGCGGGCTGTCACGATCGACGGGCAGGTGCTCGACCCCACCCTGCAGATCATGCTCGCCGCGCGGAAAGCGATGGGACTGCAGAATCTCACCGACGGCGATCGGCCGGTCGTCGTACGCGACAACATCCGCCAGACGGTCGCGCCGTTCAACCGCAATCCGATCACCGGGCCGGTGGTGGCCGAGCTGACCATCTCGGGAGCCGAAAGTCCCATCGCCGCAAGGCATTACCGGTCCCAGCGGGTCGGACGTGCCCCGCTGTTGGTGTACTACCACGGTGGCGGCTTCGTGTTCTGCGACCTGGATACCCATGACCGGCTCTGCCGGTTGATATGTCGCGATGCCGGGGTTCAGGTGTTATCGGTCGCCTACCGACTCGCACCCGAACACCCCGCTCCGGCTGGGCTGCAGGATGGTTATGCGGCCTACCGATGGGCCTTTTCGCACGCCGACGAACTGGACGCCGACCCCGGCAAAGTCTGCGTCGGTGGCGACAGTGCCGGCGGCAACATGGCCGCCGTCGTTGCGCATCAGGCGCGCGACGACGGCATCGCGCCGGCGCTGCAACTGTTGCTCTACCTGGCGACCGATTTCGGCGGCGAAACCGCCTCGCGAAAGCTGTTCGCCCAGGGCTTTCTGTTGACCGCGAAAGACATCGGCTTGCTATGGGCTTACTACCTGGACGGCAGCGGAATCGATGTCGCCGATCCGCGTCGCCGATCCGCGCATTTCCCCGCTGCGCAGCGGGAACTTCGCCGGGTTGCCGCCGGCCATCGTGGCTACCGCCGGATTTGACCCACTGCGCGATGAGGGCGAGTCGTATGCCGCCGCGCTCGAAGCGGCGGGCAATGTCGTCGATCTACGGCGATTCGGCTCGCTGATTCACGGTTTCGGTCAATTCGACGCCCTTGGGGGCGCCTGCTCCTCGGCGCTGGCCGACATCGCCTCGGCTCTCCGAGCCCACCTTCGGCACGCTTCCTAGGTGTCAGCCGTCAAAGATGTTGCGGCGCAGGGGCCCCGGCTGGGCAGCCGGATCGACGAACCATTCGTGACTGAACACCAGTCCAAACACCCGCGGCGGCAATAACATCACCAACCCGAACAGACGCGCGCCGAGGCCGCCGCCGATCTGCGAGCGATGCGCGGCGAACGCATCGCGCTTCTGCCGGGCGAATGCCCGCACGTCGATCCGGTGCGTGATCGTGGCCCGCGGGGCGTACGCGGTGCGTACCGTTTCGGCATCGTAGGGCGCCGGAAGCCGAAGCAGGCGACAGACGTTGGAGACGCGGACCAGTAACTCGCGCGGCATCGTCACCTCGAGCACCCGCGGAGTCGCGGCCAACTCGGCGGCACGCTTGCCGACGTGATGGACGCGCACATGATCCCGGTGCTCGTATCCGCCGTTGGCCTGATAACTCAGCAGCAGTCGGGCGTCCTCGTCGCGCAGGATGGCGGCCAGTCGCTGTGCCGCCGCTTCGACCTCGGCTCGCGCGAACCGGACCCGGCCCGATGGATCCCGGTAGAAGATCGGCCCGTAGCCACTGTCGGCGTAGCCCAGGCACTCGACTCGGTGCACGCCGAGAATGCTTGCGCTCGACAGCAATTCATCCATTCGGGTGTCGTCGTCCTCGGTGCCCATGCGTCCGTCGGTCGCGGTCACCAGGACCACCCGGTGCCCCGCGGCCGCCGCCGCGGCGAGCGTGCCACCGGTGAGGATCACCTCGTCGTCGGGATGCGCGTGGAAGGCGACGAGAGTTGCCACGGTTTACTCGCCGCGGTCGGGCAAGGCCAGCCGGGTCGGGTGGTCGTGGCCGCGTAACGTCACCGTCTCGCCCAACGACCAACGGGCGCTTTCGCTTTCGCTGGCACCCGCGACGGTGTCCGCCGGTCGTCAGCAATCTGCCCGGGTACGACTTGGCCAGCTCACACAGCCGGGCCGCCTCGTTGACCGGTTCGCCGATCACGGTGTATTCGAACCGTTCCTTGGCGCCGACATTACCGGCGACCACCTGCCCGGCCGCCACGCCGATACCGGCCTGTAGTTCCGACATTTCGTGCGCCAGCCGGCTGCAGATCGCGCGTGCGGCGGCCAGCGCCTCGTATTCGGGACGGTCGAGGTGATTCGGAGCACCGAAGATGGCCAGCGATGCGTCGCCCTCGAACTTGTTGACCAGTCCGTGGTACCGGTCGACTTCCTCGACGACGATCGCGAAGAACCGGTTGAGCACGCCGACGACCTCGGTCGGTCGTTGGCTGGTCACCAATTGCGTGGAGCCCACGATGTCGATGAATACCACCGCGACATGGCGCTCTTCGCCGCCCAATTTCGGCTTCTCGCGCTCGGCGGCCAGGGCGACCTCGCCCCCGACGTGCCGACCGAAGAGATCGCGCACCCGTTCACGCTCACGCAGCCCGTCGACCATGGCGTTGAAACCGCGCTGCAGTTCGCCGAGTTCGGTGCCGTCGAACACCACCAGCTGCCCCCGCAGATCACCCTGCTCGACCCGCTTGAGCGCGGTACGCACCACGCGCACGGGTGTCGCCGTCAGCCAGGACAGGATCCACATCAGGATGAAGCCGAAGATCAGCGTCACGGTCGCGACGATCAGCACCGCGACGCTGAGTTGCGTCTCGCTCAGATTGCCCAGCACCAGCGCGAAGAACGCGATTAGCGCGATGCCCAGCACCGGCACACCGGAACCGAGCAGCCAGACCGTCAGGGTCCGGCCCATGATGCCCGGCGCCAGCCGCTGCGGGGCGCGCCCGGCCTCGAGGGCCTGCGCGGCGACCGGTCGCAGGGCGAACTCGGTGAACAGGTAGCACGCGGTGGCCACCAGGATGCCGCAGAAGCTCACCGAGAAACCGACAATCGGAATGAACAGCTTGTTGATCAGCCCGTAAAGCGTGGTCAGCAACGCGGTCCCGGCGCCCCACAGCACCAGCACCCCGATCGCGAGCCAGAACGGGACCAGGAAGGTGTTGCGCTCGTCGTCGAGGGTGGGCGTGCGCTCCTCGATCGCCCACCGCAGCGCGGTCATCGTCCGGCGGGTGATCCAGAAGGTGCCCAGCGCCAGCGCGACGGCGACGTATCCGGGCGCGACCGCCCAGGTGATCCAGCCCGGCGCGTCGGTGAAGATACTGGGGGACGGCAATGCGACCGCCAACAGCAGCACCGCCACGCCGATCCCGATCAGATTCGTCGCGAGGATGAAGATGGTCAGGATGAGCTGGATGCGGCCCCGGCGGCGGGCCTGACGCTCGGTCACCCGGCCCAGCAGCAGGGAACCGTAGGCCGGCGTCTCCTGCAATCGGCCGCTCTGACGGGTGACCCTTTCGAGCACCCGTCCCAAGCGCTGCGCCAGAGTCTTGTTGGCCGACATGGTGGCGTCAGCCTAATTCGTTGACGACGCTCTAAGGTGAGTCGGGTGCGTCTAGTGATCGCCCAGTGCACCGTCGACTACGTTGGCCGGCTCACGGCGCATCTGCCGTCGGCGCGCAGGTTGTTGCTCTTCAAGGCGGATGGGTCGGTCAGCGTGCACGCCGACGATCGCGCCTACAAGCCGTTGAACTGGATGAGCCCGCCGTGCTGGCTGACCGAAGAGGTGGTCGGCGCGACGTCGGTATGGGTGGTGGAGAACAAGGCGGGCGAACAGCTGCGCATCACCGTCGAGGAGATCGAGCACGACTCCAGCCACGACTTGGGTGTGGATCCCGGGCTGGTCAAGGACGGTGTGGAGGCACACCTGCAGGCATTGCTCGCCGAACACGTCCAGCTGCTGGGCGAGGGGTACACCCTGGTGCGCCGCGAGTACATGACCGCGATCGGCCCCGTCGATCTGTTGTGTCGAGACGCCGACGGCGGCTCGGTTGCGGTGGAGATCAAGCGTCGCGGCGAGATCGACGGCGTGGAGCAGCTGACCCGCTACCTCGAACTGCTGAATCGCGACAGCGTGCTCGCGCCCGTCAAGGGTGTGTTCGCCGCGCAGCAGATTAAACCTCAGGCGCGAACTTTAGCCACCGACCGCGGGATACGTTGTCTCACATTGGATTACGACAAGATGCGGGGAATGGACAACGACGAGTACCGGCTGTTCTGAGCTGCCCGATTAGACTCGTCGGCATGGCTCGGCGCCGCACCCCGCCCCGCCGGCAACAACTGCCTGCGCTGTCGCCGGTGCTGCGGCGGGTGGAAACGGGGCCCGACGGCTACGACTACGAGGTGCGCCCGGTCGCGGCCTCGCGGGCGCTCAAGACCTATCGATGCCCCGGTTGCGATCACGAAATCCGTTCGGGGGTAGCGCATTTGGTGGTGTGGCCGGCGGACTCGGTCGGCGGTGCCCAACAAACGCGCGAAGATGACCGTCGGCACTGGCACACGCCGTGCTGGACCAATCGGGCGAATCGCGGCCCGACGCGAAAGTGGTCGTGAGATAAGCGGTTAGGAAGCCGGCTCCACCAACTCCATCAGCACCCCGCCGGCGTCCTTAGGGTGGATGAAGTTGATCCGCGAGTTCGCGGTGCCGCGCCGCGGCGCGTCGTAGACCAGCCGGACGCCCTGCGACCGCAGCTGCTCGCAGAGCGCGTCCAGGTCGCTGACGCGCACGGCCATCTGCTGGATGCCGGGTCCCCGCTTGTCCAGGAATTTGGCGATCGTCGAAGTCTCGTCGATCGGGGCCATCAACTGGATCTGGGCCGTGCCGGGTTCGCCGTCTCGCACGGCGATCATGGCTTCGCGGATTCCCTGGTCCTCGTTAACTTCCTCGTGCACCAGCACCATGCCGAGGGTGTCGTGGTACCACTCGATGGCTGCGTCGAGGTCGGCGACTGCGATGCCGACGTGATCGACCGCCGTTACCAGTGAGGTGGCCAGGATCTGACGGGCATCGACTTGATCGATCGTCATCACATAACGGTAACCTGGCGGCAAAGATTGCGCTTCTCCGGGAGGCCGAACGGGCCGTCCATGCGTCGCTAGGAGGTTGTTATGACGACATCGGTGATCGTTGCTGGAGTAAGGACCCCGATCGGCAAGTTGATGGGTTCGCTGAAGGATTTCTCCGCCAGTGATCTGGGCGCGATCGCGATCGCCGGGGCGCTGGAGAAGGCCAACGTGCCGGCCTCCGCGGTGCAGTACGTGATCATGGGCCAGGTGCTGACCGCGGGCGCCGGGCAGATGCCCGCCCGCCAGGCCGCGGTGGCCGCCGGCGTCGGCTGGGACGTCCCGGCGCTGAGCATCAACAAGATGTGTCTGTCCGGCATCGACGCCATTGCGCTTGCTGACCAGCTGATTCGGGCCGGGGAGTTCGACGTCGTGGTGGCCGGTGGCCAGGAGTCGATGACGAAGGCGCCGCACCTGTTTATGGACAGTCGGGCGGGCTATAAGTACGGCGACGTGACCGTGCTCGACCACATGGCCTACGACGGCCTGCACGACGTGTTCACCGACCAGCCGATGGGCGCCCTGACCGAGCAGCGCAACGACGTCGACAAGTTCACCCGCGCCGAGCAGGACGAGTTCGCTGCTCGGTCGCATCAAAAGGCGGTTGCGGCGTGGAAGGACGGGGTTTTCGCCGACGAGGTCGTGCCCGTGAACATCCCGCAGCGCAAAGGTGATCCGCTGCAATTCACCGAGGACGAGGGCATCCGGGCAAACACCACCGCCGAGTCGTTGGCCGGTCTGAAACCGGCCTTCCGGAAGGACGGCACCATCACTGCGGGCTCGGCGTCGCAGATCTCCGACGGTGCCGCCGCCGTCGTGGTGATGAACAAGGACAAGGCGCAGGAAATGGGTCTGTCCTGGCTGGCCGAGATTGGCGCGCACGGTGTGGTGGCGGGGCCCGATTCGACGCTGCAGTCCCAGCCGGCCAACGCGATCAAGAAGGCACTCGGGCGAGAGGGCATCACGGTCGACCAGCTCGACGTGGTGGAGATCAACGAGGCGTTCTCGGCGGTCGCCCTGGCCTCCACCCGCGAGCTCGGCGTCAACCCCGACATCGTGAACGTCAACGGCGGCGCGATCGCGGTGGGGCACCCGATCGGCATGTCGGGTGCCCGGATCACCCTGCATGTTGCACTGGAACTGGCGCGGCGCGGTTCGGGCTACGGCGTCGCGGCGCTGTGCGGCGCGGGCGGCCAGGGCGACGCCCTGATCCTGCGGGCCGGCTGACCACGGGTCAGCGTTGCTGGGAGGCGACACGCGGGGATCGTTGTGACGTTGCTCATATGAGCCGACCAGCGTCCTTCGCGGGCCCGATCGTGGGCCGGATTTGCCGGTCCGGTGGCCCGCGCGCCACCGGGTGGATGGGTAGTCGGCGCGCATGACAGACTTGACGGCGTGACGCGTCCGAGATCCTCGATCGGGCCCGCGCTGGCTGGTGCGGTCGACCTGTCCGGTCTGAAGCAACGTGCTCAGCAGAGCCCGTCGGCCGCCGGCGCGGCGGGCCGGCCGACTCCGGGGGGCACCACCGAGGTCACCGAGGCCAATTTCGAAGCCGAGGTGCTGATCCGCTCCGACGAAGTGCCCGTCGTGGTCGCCCTGTTGTCGCCGCGCAGCCAGGCGTGCGTCGAACTGGTCGACACGCTGTCCGGGCTGTCCGCGCAGGACGGCGGCAAATGGGCGCTGGCGACGGTCAATGTCGACGTGGCACCCCGGGTGGCTCAGATCTTCGGCGTCGAGGCCGTTCCCACCGTCGTCGCGCTGGCCGCCGGCCAGCCGCTGTCCAGCTTCCAGGGTTCGCAGCCGGCCGATCAATTACGCCGCTGGCTGGACCAACTGTTGTCGGCGACGGCCGGAAAGCTCAAGGGCGCAACAGGTTCCGCGGAAGACGCGGAGGTCGACCCGGCGCTGGAGCAGGCCCGCCAACAATTGGAGGCCGGTGACTTCGAGGCGGCCAAGCAGTCCTACCAGGCGCTGCTGAACACCAACCCGGACAGCGTCGAGGCCAAGGGGGCGATCCGTCAGATCGACTTCCTCACCCGCGCAACCGCGCAGCGTCCCGATGCGGTGGCCGTCGCCGACGCCTCGCCGACCGACATCGAAGCCGCCTTCGCGGCAGCCGATCTGCAGATCCTCAATCAGGACGTGACAGCCGCATTCGAGCGCTTGATCGCGTTGGTACGCAGCACTTCCGGAGACGAACGCAGCCGAGTGCGTACCCGGCTGATCGAGTTGTTCGAACTCTTCGATCCCGCCGACCCCGAGGTCGTGGCCGGTCGACGCAACCTCGCCAACGCGCTGTACTGATCCGGCCGCGAACGTCGAGTTGTCGTGCCGTGCGGGGCCTTAACCCCACAACAAGTCGACGCTCGGCGAGCGTAATGCGGTCTACTCGGGTTCCAGCCACAGCGCCGACGTCGGCGGCAACACCAGCTGCGCCGAGGCCGGGCGGCCATGCCAGGGGTCCTCGGTGGCGTCGACGCCACCGAGATTGCCGATTCCGGAACCGTTGTAGTCCGTCGCGTCGGTGTTGAGCACCTCGCGCCAACGGCCGGCGCTGGGCAGGCCGAGCCGATAGCCGCTGTGCTCGGCACCCGCGAAGTTGAACACGCAGGCCATCACCGAGCCGTCGTTGCCGTACCGCAGGAAACTCAACACGTTGTTGCCGGAATCGTTGGCGTCGATCCAGGAATACCCCTCCGGCGTGGTGTCGCGGCTCCACAGGGCCGGACGGTCGCGGTAGATGGCGTTGATGTCGCGTACGAAACGCAGCACGCCGTTGGAGAACCGCTGCTCGTCGAGCTGCCACCAGTCCAAGCCGTTCTGCTCGGACCACTCGGCGCGCTGGCCGAATTCTTGTCCCATAAACAACAATTGCTTGCCGGGGTGGGCCCATTGATAGGCGAGCAGGCTGCGCAGCCCGGCGGCCTTGACGTGGTTGTTGCCCGGCATCCGGCCCCACAGCGTGCCCTTGCCGTGCACCACCTCGTCGTGGCTGAGCGGCAGCACGTAATTCTCGCTGAACGCATACAGCATCGAGAAGGTCATCTCGTGGTGGTGGTAACTGCGGTAGATCGGGTCGCGGCTGATGTAGTCGAGCGTGTCGTGCATCCAGCCCATGTTCCACTTCATCGAAAAGCCAAGGCCGCCAAGGTTGGTCGGCCGTGTCACGCCGGGCCACGACGTCGACTCCTCGGCGATCGTGACGATGCCCGGCGCGGCCTTGTGCGCCGTCGCGTTCATCTCCTGCAGGAACTGCACCGCTTCGAGGTTTTCGCGCCCGCCGTAGATGTTGGGTGTCCAGCCGCCCTCGGGCCGCGAGTAGTCCAGGTAGAGCATGGACGCCACCGCGTCCACCCGGAGGCCGTCGATGTGGTATTCCTCCAGCCAGTACAGCGCATTGGCGACCAGGAAGTTGCGGACCTCCCGGCGGCCGAAGTCGAAAACGTAGGTGCCCCAGTCGAGCTGCTCACCACGCTTGGGGTCGGAATGCTCGTACAGCGGGGTGCCGTCGAAGCGGCCCAGCGCCCAGGCGTCCTTGGGGAAGTGCGCCGGAACCCAGTCCACGATCACGCCGATGCCCGCCTGGTGCAGCGCGTCGACCAGTGCCCGGAAATCGTCGGGTGTGCCGAATCGTGAGGTCGGGGCGTAGTACGAGGTGACCTGGTATCCCCAGGATCCGGCGAATGGGTGCTCGGCCACCGGCAGCAGCTCGACGTGGGTAAACCCTTGCTGGACAACGTAATCGGTAAGTTCGGTGGCGAGCTGGCGGTAGGACAGGCCGGGGCGCCACGAGCCCAGATGTACCTCGTAGGTGCTCATCGGCTCGAACACCGGATTGCTCTGCGCGCGCTGAGTCATCCAGTCTTCGTCGGCCCAGGTGTAGTTGCTGGTCGTCACCCGCGACGCGGTGTGCGGAGGCACCTCGGTGGCGAACGCGAACGGGTCCGCTCGCTCGGTGACGACGTCGTCGGCGCCGTGCACGCGGAACTTGTACAGGCCGTCCGTCGGGAACCCCGGCCAGAACAACTCCCATACCCCGGTGGAACCCAGCACCCGCATCGGGGCCTCCGTGCCTGTCCAGCCGTTGAATTCGCCAATCAAGTTGATGCCCTTGGCGTTCGGTGCCCATACCGCGAACGACACGCCGTCGACGACGCCGTCGGCCGTGGTGAAGGAGCGGGCGTGGGCCCCGAGTACTTCCCAGAGTCGTTCGTGGCGGCCCTCGGAGAACAGGTGCAGGTCGACCTCGCCCAGGGTGGGCAGGAAGCGGTAGGCGTCGGCCGTCATGTGCGCGCCGGAGCCGTAGTCCACCTTCAGCCGGTAGTCGATGAGTTGCGTGAACGGCAACGCGACGGCGAACAACCCGGACTCGAGGTGCTCCATCACGAACTCGTCATCCCCGACCAGCGCGACGACTTGCCGCGCATGTGGGCGGAAGGCCCGGATGACGGTGTGGTCGCCGTACTCGTGCGCCCCCAGGATGCCGTGCGGGTTGTGATGCGTGCCCGCCACCAGCCGGGCCAAGTCACCCGGGTCAGGCGCCAGGTGCGTCTGATCGGTTCGGCTCTCGGTTCGACTCATGCTGGTATCCCCTTTCGGGCGCTCTTACCTCCTGCGCAGCAACGTGTTTCGAGACTCCTGCGGGATGATTGGCATATTGATGATGTGGGCGACCGCCTGTCCGGGGTCGATGCGAACGTAATTTGACTGCCCCCACTGGAATTCCTGACCGGTGATTTCGTCGCGCACGCAAAAACGCTCATAGGGCTCCATACCCAATGCCGCCATGTCTAACCACAGCGTGCCCTCCTCGGGTCCGAACGCGTTGAGCGTCACCACCACCAGCACGCAGTCCCCGGTGGCCGGGTCGAACTTGCTGTAGGCCATCAGTGCGTCGTTGTCCACGCTGTGGAAGTAAATCGTGCGGAGCTGCTGCAAAGCGGGATGGACCCGGCGAATCGCGTTGAGACGAGCCAGGAATGGCTCCAGCGACCGACCTTCGGCGCGTGCCGCGGCGTAGTCGCGGGGGCGCAATTCGTACTTCTCCGAGTTCAGGTATTCCTCGCTGCCCTCGCGTACCGCGCGGTGCTCGAACAGCTCGTAGCCCGAATAGACGCCCCAGGCCGGACTCATCGTCGCCGCCAGCACCGCGCGGATGGCGAACATACCGGGACCGTTGTGCTGCAGGATCGCGTGCAGGATGTCGGGGGTGTTCACGAACAGGTTCGGCCGCCGAAAGTCGGCCAGCGCGGAGATCTCGTTGCCGAATTCGGTGAGCTCCCATTTGGCGGTCCGCCAGGTGAAGTAGCTGTAGGACTGGGTGAAGCCAAGTTTGGCCAGCCCGTATTGGCGGGCCGGCGGGGTGAACGCCTCGGACAAAAACAGCACGTCGGGATCGCTGTCTTTGACCTGACCGATCAGCCAGGCCCAGAAGTTCGGCGGCTTGGTGTGCGGGTTGTCGACCCGAAAGAACTTGATGCCGTGGTCAACCCAGCGCCGGACCACGCGCAGCACTTCGTCGTAGAGGCCGGCGGGATCGTTGTCGAAGTTGAGTGGGTAGATGTCCTGGTATTTCTTCGGCGGGTTCTCCGCGTAAGCGATGGTCCCGTCCGGCAACTCGGTGAACCACTGCCGGTGGTCGCGGGCCCAGGGGTGATCCGGGGCGCACTGCAGGGCGAGGTCCAGGGCGACTTCCATGCCCAGATCTCGTGCCGCGGCGACGAATTTGTCGAAGTCCTCGATGGTGCCCAAGTCGGGGTGAATGGCGTCGTGGCCGCCCTCGTCGCTGCCGATCGCCCAGGGCGAACCCACGTCCCCGGGCGCCGCGGTGGGGGAGTTGTTGCGCCCCTTGCGATGAATTTTGCCGATCGGATGGATCGGCGGCAGGTAGACGACGTCGAATCCCATCTCGGCGATGCGCGGCAGGTCCGCGGCCGCCGTGGCGAAGGTGCCGTGCACCGGGTTTCCGTCGGCGTCCCAGCCGCCGGTCGACCGCGGGAACATCTCGTACCAGGAGCCGAAGCGGGCCAACGGCCGATCCACCCACACCCCGTACTGCTCGCCGCGGGTGACGATCTCGCGCAGCGGGTAGGTGGCCAGGATCTCCTCGATCTCGGGCGCCAGCGCCAGCGCGCTGCGCGTCACCGGATCTCCCGGGACCCGCAGGGCAGCGGCCGCAGCCAGCAACGGATCACGACGGGCGCGGGGCACCCCGGTCGCGGCGCGCTCGAGCATTCCGGCGCCGACCAACAGATCGTTGGACAGTTCCTTCTCGCCCTGGCCGGCATCCAGCTTGGCCACCAGGCCGTGTCGCCAGGTGTGGATGGGGTCACCCCACCCGTCCACCCGAAAGGTCCACAGTCCGACCCGGTCGGGCGTGAACTGGCCGTGGAAAACGTAGGGCTCCAGACCCATCGTCATCGGCAGCCGCAGCGGCTTGACCCGTTCGGCCGGCTTGCCGTCGACCGGGGACGACGCCAGCTGTTCCGGCGCCTGCACCGCGGTGACGCGGCGGGTCTCGGTGACTTGTGGGTAGCGCGGCCCGAGGTAGCGCACCACCAGGGTCGCCGCGACCGCGTCGTGGCCTTCTCGCCACACCGCGGCGCTGACTGGGACCGTCTCGCCGACCACCGCTTTGGCGGGGTAAGCACCGCAGGAAACGACGGGTGCGACGTTATCGATCTCGACACGACCGGGCACCACCACTCCGTTCCGTCCGATCGTTCGCCGGCAAACCGCGGATGTGCTGCGGCGCGGAATGCCCGTCGCATCCGAAACTTCGTCTCGTGGGGAAAGTTCCTGTGCTGGGGAAGCGTCTTTGCGGCCCCAAGTACTACCCGTACCCACCCTAGTGTCCGGTCACACCCGCCTGCCGGCGAACGTCGAAGACTGATCCTGCGAGCCCGTCCATCGTTAGTTAAGGTTGTCTTGCGTGAAAGCTCTACGTCGCTTTACCGTCCGCGCCCACCTGCCCGAGCGGCTCGCCGCACTCGAACAACTGTCCATCAATCTGCGATGGTCCTGGGACAAGGCGACGCAAGACTTGTTCGCCAGCATCGATCCGACGTTGTGGGCGAATTGCGGCAGCGATCCCGTCGCGCTGCTGGGCGCGGTCAACCCGGCGCGTCTCGACGAGTTGGCGCTCGACGAGGGCTTTTTGCGCCGGCTCGACGAGCTGTCCGCCGACTTGAACGACTACCTGACCCGTCCGCGGTGGTACCAGCAGCAGCAGGAAGCCGGTGTGGAAAATGGCCGAGCGATGCCCACCGGGATCGCCTACTTCTCGATGGAGTTCGGCATCGCCGAGGTGCTGCCCAACTACTCGGGTGGACTGGGCATCCTGGCCGGCGATCACCTCAAGTCCGCGTCGGACCTGGGTGTGCCGCTGATCGCGGTCGGCCTGTACTACCGCTCGGGATACTTCCGCCAGTCGGTGACCGCCGAGGGCTGGCAGAACGAGACCTATCCGTCGCTGGATCCGCAGGGTCTGCCGCTGCGGCTGCTCACAAATGCCGCCGGGGATCCCGCGCTGGTGGAATTGGCGCTGCCGGATTCGGCGCGGCTGTCCGCGCGGATCTGGGTGGCGCAGGTGGGCCGGGTTCCGCTGCTGCTGCTGGATTCCGACGTTCCGGAGAACGAGCACGATCTGCGCAGTGTCACCGACCGGCTCTACGGCGGCGACCAGGAGCACCGGATGCGCCAGGAGATCCTGGCCGGCATCGGCGGGGTGCGCGCGATTCGTGCGTTCACCGCCATCGAGGGCCTGGCCGCCCCCGAGGTGTTCCACATGAACGAGGGCCACGCCGGGTTCCTCGGCGTGGAGCGCATCCGGGAACTGATCGCCGATCAGGGGCTGGACTTCGATACGGCGCTGACGGTGGTGCGAGCGGCCACCGTGTTCACCACCCACACGCCGGTGCCCGCCGGGATCGACCGCTTCCCGGTCGAGATGGTGCGGCGGTACTTCGACGACCACTCCGACGTGGCTCCCGACGACCGACCGCCCGCGTTGCTCCCCGGCGTGCCCATCGATCGGGTGATCGCGCTCGGCGCGGAAAACGACGAGACCAAATTCAACATGGCGCACATGGGTCTGCGCCTGGCGCAACGCGCCAACGGTGTGTCGCTGCTGCACGGGCGGGTGAGCCGGGCCATGTTCAACGAGTTGTGGCCGGGATTCGACCGCCGCGAGGTTCCGATCGGGTCGATCACCAACGGGGTGCACGCCCGCACCTGGGCCGCCCCGCAGTGGCTGCAGCTGGGCCGAGAGCTGGCCGGGCCGGACGACGCGGCGTTCAGCGATCCGGGCGTGTGGCTGCGACTGCGGGAGGTTGACGCCGGGCATCTGTGGTGGATCCGCTCCCAGCTGCGCGCGCTGCTGGTCGATGACGTCCGACGCCGGCTGCGCCGCTCATGGCAGGAGCGCGGCGCCTCGGATGCTGAATTAAGTTGGATTTCAACGGCTTTCGATCCAGATGTGCTGACCGTCGGCTTCGCCCGTCGGGTGCCGACATACAAGCGGCTGACGCTGATGCTCAGCGATCCCGACCGGTTGGAACGGCTGCTGCTGAACGAGGAACGGCCGATCCAACTGATCGTCGCCGGGAAGTCGCACCCGGCCGACGACGGCGGCAAGACCCTGATCCAGCAAGTCGTGCGGTTCTCCGACCGGCCCGAGGTGCGCCACCGCATCGCGTTCTTGCCCGACTACGACATGTCCATGGCCCGGCTGCTGTATTGGGGCTGCGATGTTTGGCTCAACAACCCGCTGCGGCCGCTGGAGGCCTGCGGCACGTCGGGAATGAAGAGCGCGCTCAACGGCGGGTTGAACCTGTCCATCCGCGACGGCTGGTGGGACGAGTGGTACGACGGCGAAAACGGTTGGGAGATACCGTCGGCCGACGGGGTGCACGACGAGGAGCGCCGCGACGAGCTGGAGTCCAGTGCCCTTTACGGCTTGCTGGAACAAGCGGTGGCGCCGAAGTTCTACGAGCGCAACGAACACGGGGTGCCGCCGCGCTGGATCGAGATGGTCCGGCACACCCTGCAAACCCTCGGCCCCAAGGTGCTGGCCTCCCGGATGGTGCGCGACTACGTCGAGCAGTACTACGCGCCGGCCGCCGAGTCGCTGCGCAACACCATCGCCGACGCCGGTGCGGGCCCGTTCGGCGCCGCGCGTGAACTGGCCGAGTACCGGCGGCGCGCCGTGGCGGCGTGGCCGAAGGTCGCGATCACCGACGTCGATTCCACCGGCCTGCCCGACACCCCGGTGCTCGGCTCGAAGCTCACCCTGACCGCGACCGTGCAGCTGGCCGGTCTGGCGCCCGACGAGGTCACCGTGGAGGCGGTGGTGGGCCGCGTCGATTCCGGCGATGCGCTGCTGGACCCCGTCACCGTCGAAATGTCTTACACCGGAACGGCCGAGGGCGGCAACCAGGTGTTCTCGACGACGACCTCGCTGCCGGTGGCGGGAGCGGTCGGCTACACGGTCCGGGTGCTGCCGCGGCACCCGATGCTCGCGGCCGCCAACGAGCTCGGCCTGGTCGCCCTCGCCGGGTAACGCGGCGTCAGGTCGGCGGGTCGTCGGCGCGCAGCCGCCGCAGGGCGGCGCGGACCTGCTCGGCGTTCGTGGTCTGCCAAAACGGCGGCAGTGACGCGCGCAGGTAGTCGCCGTAGCCGGCGGTGACCATCCGCGAGTCGAGCACCGCGACCACCCCGCGGTCGGTGACGCGACGCAGCAGCCGTCCGGAACCCTGCGCCAGCAGCAGCGCCGCGTGGCTGGCGGCGACGGCCATGAAACCGTTGCCGCCGCGGGCGGCCACCGCGCGCTGCCGGGCACCCAGCAGCGGGTCGTCCGGCCGTGGAAACGGAATGCGGTCGATCAGCACCAGCTACAGCGACGGCCCGGGCACGTCGACGCCCTGACACAGCGACAGCGTGCCGAACAGCGAGGTTTCCGCGTCGGCGCTGAACTGCTCGACCAACGCCGAGGTGCTGTCGTCGCCCTGACACAGCACCGGCGTGGACAGCCGATCGCGCATGGCATCGGCGGCGGCCCGGGCCGCGCGCATCGACGAGAACAGGCCCAGGGTTGCGTCCGCCGGCGGCGGTGATCAGTTCGGAGATCTCGCTCAGCTGCTCGGCCGAGCCCGTGCCGTCGTGTCCCGGTGGCGGCAGATGCTTTGCCACATACAGGATTCCGGCCTTGGCATGGTGAAACGGCGATCCGACGTCGAGCCCGCGCCAGTTCGGCCGATCCGGGGCGTCGTCTCCTCCGGTCAGACCCCACGACGAGGCCATCGCGTCGAAGGATCCGCCGACGGTCAGCGTGGCCGAGGTCAGCACGGTCGTCGACCGGGAGAACACGTGGGTGCGCAGCAGGCCGGCCACCGACAGCGGCGCCACCCGCAACACCGGACGCGGCGAGCCCCGGTTGTCCTCGTGCTCCAGCCACACCACGTCGCTGCGATCGGGGATCGCGGGCCCGAACGACGTCAGGATCCGCGAGGCCGTGTCGGAGATCTCGCTCAGTGCCGCAACGGCTTCCGCGCGTGCCGCGGCCGCCTTGGCGTCGCTGGTGGTGTCGATGTCGGCGCGCGCGGCGCCGGCCACGTCGCGTAGTGCCCGCAGGTATGTCGCCAGCTCGTCGTCGAGGTGATCGATGCGGCCCGGGGTGGCGTCGTGGATCGCCGCGGCGAAGGCGGCGGCCGTCGCCTCCAGACGTCCGACCAGTTCCGGGTTCACCAGTCGGGTGATCCGCCGCGCGGCGACCCCCAGGGCCGCCGACGTCAACTCCGCGGTGGCCACCGACGTCACCCGGTCGACCAACTCGTGCGCCTCGTCGACGACCAACAGCGAATGTTCGGGCAAAACGGTCGATTTCGAGACCGCGTCGATGGCCAGCAGCGCGTGATTGGTGACGACGACATCGGCCACACCGGCCCGGGCGCGGGCGCGTTCGGAAAAGCACTCCGAGCCGAACGGGCAGCGGGCCACCCCGAGGCATTCCCGCGCCGAGACGCTGACCTGTGACCAGGATCGTTCCGGCACACCGGGTTTGAGGTCGTCGCGGTCACCTGAATCCGTGGTCGAGGCCCAGGCGGTGAGCCGTTGCACATCACGGCCCAGCTCGCTGGCCGCCATCGGGTTGAACAGCTCCTCCTGTGGCCGTCCCTCCTCGCGGTCCGGCTCCGCGGTCGATCCGTTGTGAATCTTGTTCAGGCACAGATAGTTTCGCCGACCCTTCAGCAGCGCGAACCGCGGCGGATGGGGCAGCGCGTCGGCCAGGGACTCGGCCAGCCGGGGCAGGTCACGCTCGACGAGCTGGCGCTGCAGGGTGATCGTCGCCGTGGACACCACGACCGGTTCTTCGTCGGCGATCGCGTGCACGATCGCGGGAACCAGGTACGCCAGCGACTTGCCGGTCCCGGTAGCCGCCTGCACCGCCAGGTGCTCACCGGTTCCGAATGCGCGCGACCGCGGTGGCCATCTCCACCTGGCCGCTGCGTTCGCTGCCGCCGAGCGCGACCACGGCGATGGCCAGCAGCTCGGGCACGGACACCTCTGGCGTGATAACTCCCTTGATTGCGACCGGATTCGGCTAGTTCGACGGTAGCGCCGCGACCGGGATGCGCACCATCGGAATCGCCGGTTCGCCGTGCGCCAGTTTCAGGCCCTCCCACGGCAGGCTGTGCAGGCCGGATGCCACCAGGTCCCGGGCGGCGGCCAGGGCTGCGCGGTCGGTGCTCGCCACCACCTCGCCGCCGCGGACCAGCGGGACGGTCAGCACCCGGAACGGCTCGGTGGTCGCGGGGGGCCGGCCCGCCGGGTACACGACCTCCTCGGTGATTGTGCCGGTCGGGCGGGACAGCCGCAGCGCTTCCTTGCGCCCGCCCTGGGATTCCTTGTGGCTACTGCGTTTCTGCACCGGCATCCCGTCGACCTCGACCAGCTTGTAGACCATGCCTGCGGTCGGCGCGCCCGAACCGGTCACCAGCGAGGTGCCGACGCCGTAACTGTCCACCGGCTCGGCGCGTAGCGCGGCGATGGAGAACTCGTCGAGATCGCCGGACACCACGATGCGGGTGCGGGTGGCGCCCAGCCGGTCGAGCTGCTCGCGCACCTGCCGGGCCAGCACGCCGAGTTCGCCGGAGTCCAGCCGCACCGCCCCCAGCGTCGGCCCCGCGGCGGCCACGGCGTTGGTCACGCCGGTCGTCACGTCGTAGGTGTCCACCAGCAGCGTGGTGTTCACGCCCAGCGCGTCGACCTGGGCACGAAAGGCCGCGAGCTCGTCGGGCCCCTCCTCGTCGGTGTGCAGCATCGTGAATGCGTGCGCGGCGGTGCCTTCCGTCGGTATGCCGTACCGGCGCTCGGCCTCGAGGTTCGACGACGCGGCGAACCCGGCGAGGTAGGCCGCCCGCGCGGCGGCCACCGCGGCGCGTTCGTGGGTGCGCCGCGAACCCATCTCGATCAGCGGGCGGCCGGCGGCCGCGGTGACCATGCGGGCCGCCGCGGAGGCGATCGCCGTGTCGTGGTTGAAGATCGACAGCGCCAGCGTCTCGAGCACCACGCATTCGGCGAAGCTGCCGCGCACCGACAGCACCGGAGAGCCCGGGAAGTATAGCTCGCCTTCGGCGTAGCCGTCGATATCGCCGGTGAAGCGGAAATCGCGGAGATAGCGCAAGGTATCGGCGTCGAGGAATCGCGCCAGTAGCCGGCATGCGTCGTCGTCGAACCTGAACCGTGGCAAGAGCTCCAGCAAACGACCGGTTCCCGCGACCACGCCGTAGCGCCTGCCCTCGGGCAGGCGGCGGGCGAACAGTTCGAACGTGGTCCGGCGCTCGGCCGTGCCGTCCCGCAAGGCCGCTGCCAGCATGGTCAACTCGTACTTGTCGGTCAACAGCCCAGCTAAGGCCGGCTCATTCATGTCGCAACGGTAACGGCTGGCTGCGGACGGCGGCTCGCTCGGTATCCTGGAGGCCATGGTTGCTGTGTCAGCGCCCACCAAGCCCGGCACCACCGGGCAACGCGAGTCCGCTCCAGTCGAGGTCACCGCCAGTCCGTGGGTCACCATCGTGTGGGACGACCCCGTCAATTTGATGACCTACGTGACGTATGTGTTCCAGAAGTTGTTCGGCTACAGCGAGCCGCACGCCATCAAACTGATGCTGCAGGTGCACAACGAAGGCAAGGCCGTGGTGTCGGCGGGTAGCCGTGAGGCAATGGAAGTCGACGTGTCCAAGCTGCACGCCGCCGGTCTGTGGGCGACGCTGCAGCAGGACCGCTGAGATTCGAGGGCATCCGGGATTTCTTGTGCGCAAATGGAAGCGGGTGGAGACCGCCGATGGTCCCCGTTTCCGGTCCTCCTTGGCTCCGCACGAGGCGGAGTTGCTGAAGAATCTGGTCGGTGCGTTGATCGAGTTGTTCGACGAACGCGAATCCTCCTCGCCGGCAGACGAACTCGAGGACATCACCGGCATCAAGACCGGAAATTCGGAACCTCCTTCGGACCCGACGCTGCGGCGGCTGCTGCCGGACTTCTACCGACCCGACGACGAGGACCCCACGAACGCGGGTCTCAACGCCGCGCTGCGCAGTTTGCACGAGCCGGAGATCATCGACGCCAAACGTGTTGCGGCACAACAGTTGTTGGGCACCATTCCGGACAGCGGCGGTCGGTTCGAGCTGAGCGAGGACCAGGCCAACGCCTGGATCTCGGCGGTCAACGACATTCGGCTGGCGCTGGGCGTCATGCTCGACATCGGGCCGGACGGGCCGGAACGGTTGCCCGCCGACCATCCGATGGCCACGCACTTCGACGTCTATCAGTGGCTCACCGTGCTGCAGGAGTATCTGGTCCTGGTACTGATGGGCAAGCCGGCCGGATGAGCGCGCTCACCGACGTCGGCGGCATCCGCGTCGGCCACTATCAGCGGCTGGACCCCGACGCCTCGCTGGGGGCGGGGTGGGCCAGCGGCGTGACCGTCGTGCTGACACCCCCGGGGACGGTCGGCGTTGTCGACTGCCGCGGTGGTGCGCCCGGCACCCGGGAGACCGACCTGCTGGATCCGGCCAACACGGTGCGGTTCGTCGACGCGGTGCTGCTGGCCGGCGGCAGTGCCTACGGTTTGGCCGCCGCCGACGGCGTGATGCGCTGGCTGGAGGAACACGAGCGCGGCCTGGTCATGACGGGCGGGCTGGTGCCCATTGTGCCGGGCGCGGTGATCTTCGACCTGCCGGTGGGCGGCTGGGATCGCCGGCCGACGGCGGAGTTCGGCTACTTGGCGTGTGAAGCCGCGGGTGCGGCGGTGGCCGTCGGCACGGTCGGCGCCGGTGTCGGGGCGCGGGCCGGCGTGCTCAAGGGCGGCATCGGAACGGCGTCGACGACGCTGCCGTCGGGCGTCACCGTCGGCGCGATCGTCGCGGTGAACTCCGCGGGAGAGGTCGTCGACCGGACCACCGGCCTGCCGTGGATGGCAGATGCGATCGAAGAGTTCGCGCTGACGCGACCGCCGGCTGGGCAGATCGACGCGCTCGCGCGGCTGCCCTCCCCGCTGGAGCCGCTCAACACGACGATCGCGGTGGTCGCGTCCGACGCCGCGCTGAGCCCGGCGGCGTGCCGGCGCGTCGCGATCGCCGCCCAGGACGGGCTGGCCCGCACGATCCGGCCGGCGCACACTCCGCTGGACGGCGACACGGTGTTCGCGTTGGCGACGGGTGCGGTCGAGGTGCCGCCGCCGGGCGATGCGCCCGCCGGAATGTCGCCGGAGACCCGACTGGTCACCGAGGTGGGTGCGGCGGCGGCCGATTGCCTGGCCCGTGCGGTGTTGGTCGGGGTGCTGGCGGCCGAGTCGATCGCCGGAATACCGACCTACCGCGACACGTTGCCCGGTGCATTCGGGACAGGGAGCTGACGTGGTGATGATTCGCGCCGACCTGGTGGAGGCTATGGTCGCGCACGCGCGCCGCGATCACCCCGACGAGGCGTGCGGGGTGCTGGCCGGGCCCGAAGGCTCCGACCCCGAGCGGCATATCCCGATGGTCAATGCCGAGCGCTCGCCGACGTTCTACCAGTTCGACTCCGGCGAACAGCTGCGGGTGTGGCGGGCGCTCGACGAAGCCGACGAGGTGCCCGTCGTCATCTACCACTCGCACACCGCGACCGAGGCCTACCCGAGCCGCACCGACGTGAAGCTGGCCGCCGAACCGGACGCGCACTACGTGTTGGTGTCCACCCGCGACCCGGAAACCCACGAGCTGCGCAGCTACCGGATCGTCGACGGCGAGGTCACCGAGGAGCCCGTCGATATCGTTGAGCAGTACCCAGAAAGGTCCACATGAACGTCACCGTGTCGATCCCGACCATCCTGCGGCCGCACACCGGCGGCGAGAAGCGCGTCTCGGCCAGCGGTGGCACGTTGGCCGCCGTGATCGGCGACTTCGAAGCCCACTACGCGGGCATCTCCGAGCGGTTGATCGACTCCGGCAAGCTGCACCGCTTCGTGAACATCTACGTCAACGATGAGGACGTGCGGTTCTCCGGCGGCCTGGACACCGTGATCGCCGACGGCGACTCGGTCACCATCCTGCCCGCCGTGGCCGGTGGGTGAGCCGAGCGCATGACGCGCTACGACTCGCTGCTGGCGGCGCTGGGCAACACCCCGCTGGTCGGTCTGCAACGCCTGTCGCCCCGCTGGGCCGACGAGCCGCACGTGCGGCTGTGGGCCAAGCTCGAGGACCGCAACCCGACCGGGTCGATCAAGGACCGGCCGGCGCTGCGGATGATCGAGCAGGCCGAGGTCGACGGACGGCTGGCGCCCGGCGCCACGATCCTGGAACCCACCAGCGGCAACACCGGGATCTCGCTGGCGATGGCCGCGCGGCTCAAGGGCTATCGGCTGATCTGCGTGATGCCCGAGAACACCTCGGTGGAACGCCGTCAGCTGCTCGAGCTGTACGGCGCGCGGATCGTCTACTCGCCGGCCCGGCAGCTCCAACACCGCCGTGGCCACCGCCAAGGAGCTGGCCGCGGCCAACCCGTCGTGGGTGATGCTCTACCAGTACGGCAACCCCGCCAACACCGACGCGCACTACCACGGCACCGGCCCGGAGCTGCTCGCCGACCTGCCCGACATCACCCACTTCGTCGCGGGATTGGGAACCACCGGCACGCTGATGGGCACCGGGTGCTTTCTGCGCGAGCGGGTGCCCGGCGTCAAGATCGTCGCGGCCGAGCCGCGTTACGGCGAGGGCGTGTACACGCTGCGCAACATCGACGAGGGGTTCGTGCCGGAGCTGTACGACCCGGACGTGCTGACGGCGCGCTACTCGGTCGGCTCGCTGGACGCCGTCCGTCGCACCCGCGAGTTGGTGGAGTCCGAAGGCGTCTTCGCGGGCATCTCCACCGGTGCCGTGCTGCACGCCGCCCTGGGCGTCGCGGCCAAGGCGGTGGCCGCGGACGAACGCGCCGACATCGCGTTCGTGGTCGCCGACGCCGGCTGGAAGTACCTATCCACCGGTGCCTATGCCGGTAGCCTGGACGAAGCCGAGGACGCTCTAGAAGGGCAGTTATGGGCATGAGCCCGGGACAGCAGCGCGTACCCGCTACGCAGAAAAAGCGGCCCCAGTGGATGGTGGGTGGGGCCACGATCCTCACTTTCGTCGCGCTGCTCTATTTGATCGAGCTGTTCGACCAACTGTCACGGCATTCCCTCGACGCCAACGGCATCAGGCCGCTGGAAACCGACGGTTTGTGGGGCATCGTCTTCGCGCCCGTGCTGCACGCCAACTGGCAGCATCTGATGGCCAACACGGTCCCGCTGCTGGTGCTCGGATTTCTGATGACCCTGGCCGGATTGTCCCGGTTCGTGTGGGCCACCGCGATCGTATGGATCCTGGGCGGTTTCGGCACCTGGCTGATCGGCAACTGGGGCAGCGACTGCGGGCCGACCGATCACATCGGCGCCTCCGGGCTGATCTTCGGCTGGCTGGCGTTCTTGTTGATCTTCGGCATCTTCGTCCGAAAGTTCAGCGACATCCTGATCGGCCTGGTGGTGCTGTTCATCTACGGCGGCGTGCTGTGGGGCGCGATGCCGGTGCTCGGCCAATGCGGCGGGGTGTCCTGGGAGGGTCACCTGTGCGGTGCCATCGCCGGGGTCGTCGCCGCCTACCTGCTGTCGGCCCCCGAACGTAACGCCCGGGCGCGCATAAAAACCGGCACGCACTCATGAGCTCACCGCTGGCGCCCGTCGGGGTTTTCGACTCCGGCGTGGGGGGACTGACGGTGGCCCGCGCGATCATCGACCAACTGCCGGACGAGGACATCGTGTACGTCGGCGACACCGGCAACGGCCCCTACGGACCGCTGTCGATTCCCGAGGTGCGCGCCCACACGCTGGCCATCGGCGACGATCTGGTCGGCCGCGGCGTGAAGGCGTTGGTGATCGCCTGCAACACCGCCTCGGCGGCCTGCCTGCGCGACGCCCGCGAGCGCTACGACGTGCCCGTGGTCGAGGTGATCCTGCCGGCGGTACGGCGCGCCGTCGCCACCACCCGCACCGGCCGCATCGGCGTCATCGGCACCCAGGCGACCATCACCTCGCACGCCTATCAGGACGCCTTCGCCGCCGCCCGCGACACCGAGATCACCGCGGTGGCGTGCCCGCGTTTCGTCGACTTCGTCGAGCGCGGCGTGACCAGCGGGCGTCAGGTGCTGGGGCTGGCCGAGGGCTACCTGGAGCCGCTGCAGCGCGCTCAGGTCGACACGCTGGTGCTGGGTTGCACGCACTACCCGTTGCTGTCCGGGTTGATTCAGTTGGCGATGGGCGAAAACGTGACGCTCGTTTCCAGCGCCGAGGAAACCGCGAAGGAAGTGCTGCGGGTGCTCACCGAACAGGATCTGCTGCGCCCGCATGACGCGCCGCCGGCCACCCGCGTCTTCGAAGCCACCGGCGACCCCGAAGCCTTCACCAAACTTGCGGCGCGATTCCTGGGGCCCGCCGTCAGCGGGGTGCGGCCCGTGCATCATTCGCCGATCGGATAGCCGGCTGCGAGATTCTCATCACATCAATCACGCGATGTTTTTCTCATGGTGCTTCCGGGCATGGCACAGTAGTGCCTGTGCGAATAACCGTGCTCGGCTGCTCGGGCAGCGTGGTCGGTCCGGACTCACCGGCGTCGGGATATTTGCTTCGGGCTCCGGACACTCCGCCGCTGGTGCTGGACTTCGGAGGGGGCGTGCTAGGCGCCCTGCAGCGCTTTGCCGACCCGGCGTCCGTCCACGTGCTCTTGTCCCACCTGCATGCCGACCACTGTCTGGACATGCCGGGCCTGTTCGTGTGGCGGCGCTACCACCCGTCGTCGCGTCCGCTCGGCAAGGCGATTCTGTACGGCCCCAGCGACACCTGGTCGCGACTGGGCGCCGCGTCGTCGCCCTACGGCGGCGAAATCGACGACTGCTCGGACATATTCGACGTGCATCACTGGGTCGACGGCCAGCCCGTCGAAGTCGGTGCACTCACCGTGACACCACGCGTTGTCGCACACCCCACCGAGTCCTACGGCTTGCGGATCACCGACCCCAGCGGAGCGTCGTTCGTCTACAGCGGCGACACCGGAGTTTGCGATGCGCTCGTCGAGCTGGCCCGCGGCGCCGATGTGTTCCTGTGCGAGGCGTCCTGGACGCACGAGCCCGACCGTCCGCCGGCCCTGCATTTGTCGGGCACCGAAGCGGGCCAGGTCGCGGCGCAGGCCGGCGTTCGCGAGCTGCTGCTGACCCATATCCCACCGTGGACCTCGCGCGAGGACGTCATCAGCGAGGCCAAGGCCGAATTCGACGGTCCGGTGCATGCCGTGGTGTGCAACGAGACGTTCGACGTCCGGCACTCCGAACGAGTCTGATTCGGCCGACCGGTTGTCGGACGCACCGGCGGGCTAGGGTTGCGTCGTGTCCAAACGAGAAGACGGTCGCAACGACGACGAGCTTCGCCCGGTGGTCATCATCCGGGGCTTCACCGAAAACCCCGCGGGTTCGGTGCTGATCGGGTTCGGGGGAACCAAGGTCTTGTGCACCGCGAGCGTCACCGAAGGAGTACCGCGCTGGCGCAAGGGGTCCGGCCTGGGCTGGCTGACCGCGGAATACGCCATGCTGCCCTCGGCCACGCACACGCGGTCCGACCGGGAATCGGTGAAGGGCCGGTTGTCCGGGCGCACCCAGGAGATCAGCCGGCTCATCGGGCGCTCGTTGCGCGCGTGCATCGACCTGGCGGCGTTGGGGGAGAACACAATCGCCGTGGACTGCGACGTGCTGCAGGCCGACGGCGGCACCCGCACCGCGGCGATCACGGGCGCCTACGTGGCGCTGGCCGACGCGGTGACCTACCTGTCGGCGGCGGGCAAGCTGTCGGATCCGCGGCCGCTGTCGTGCGCGATCGCGGCGGTGAGCGTCGGGGTGGTCGACGGCAGGATCCGCGTCGACCTGCCCTACGAGGAGGACTCGCGCGCCGAGGTCGACATGAACGTCGTCGCCACCGACACCAGAACCCTGGTGGAGATCCAGGGCACCGGCGAGGGCGCGACGTTCCCGCGCTCGACGCTGGACAAGCTACTCGACATGGCGCTCGGCGCGTGTGACACGCTGTTCGCCGCCCAGCGTGAGGCGCTGGAGTTGCCCTACCCGGGTGTGTTGCCCGCCGGCCCGGCCGCGCCGAAGGCGTTCGGCAGCTGAGCCGACCCAGGGGTCGCTAAGACCACTGGGCCGCAACGGATTCCGGATTTGGTCACTCGACGACGAAAACCGGGATCTTTCGGTCGGTGAGCGATTGCAGCGTCGTGTAGTGGGGGTAGGCCTCAACTCCCCTCTGCCACCACGTCTCTCGCTCGGCCCCGACAACCTCACGGGCCGTGCCCTCGAACACCCGATCGCCGTCCTGGACCGAGACTTTGGGGTTGGACCGAAGATCGGCGACCCACGCCGGGTCCTTGGGTGCTCCGCCGGTAGAGCCGATCATCGCGTAGTGCTCGTCGTGCTCCACCCGCATCAGCGGGACATACCGCCTCAGGCCCGTTTTTGCTCCGGTCACGGTGAACAGGACGATCGGTCGGTTCTTGGTTCTCTCGTCGCTTTCGCCAATGCCTGCCGTGGTGCCCTGTGCCAGAATGCGTTCGGTGTGTTCGCGCACCCAATCAGTGGTGCTGAAAGCTGCTTGTGTCATGTGGGGCAAAACATCTGGGCATTGTGCGGCATTCCCGACGCCGGGCGGGGCCCGATATCGAACGAATGGGGACATATGAGTCGATGGGGCAACCGGTGACCCGGCTGCTGGTCGCCAGCCGCAACCCCAAGAAGCTGGCCGAGCTGCGCCGGGTGCTCGACGGCGCTGGGCTCTCGTCACTCACGCTGGTGTCGCTCAACGACGTGTCGCCCTTCGATGAGGCACCCGAAACCGGAGCGAGCTTTGAGGACAACGCCTTGGCCAAGGCGCGCGATGCGTTCGCGGCCACCGGGTTGGCCACCGTGGCCGACGACTCCGGTTTGGAGGTGGCGGCGCTCAACGGTATGCCGGGTGTACTGTCGGCGCGCTGGGCGGGCGCCCACGGCGACGATGCCGCCAACACCGCGCTGCTGCTGGCCCAGCTCCGCGATGTCCCCGACGAGCGCCGCACCGCGGCGTTCGTGTCGGCCTGCGCGTTGGTGTCGGACCGCGGCGAAGTGGTCGTCCGTGGCGAGTGGCCGGGCGCGATCGCCCGGGAGCCGCGCGGCGACGGCGGGTTCGGCTATGACCCGGTGTTCGTTCCCGACGGCCCGGAATTCGGGGCCCGCACCGCGGCGCAGTTGAGTCCTGCGGATAAGGACGCGGCCTCGCACCGTGGCCGCGCGCTGGCGCTGCTGCTGCCCGCGCTGCGCGAGCTGGCCTGAATCTATAGCCCGAAGCGGGCCTTGATGTCCTTGGTCTGGAAGTGCTCGACGATGATGCCCAGCAGCGGAATCGTTCCGGCCAGCAGCACGCCGATCGTTTTGCCGATCGGCCACCGAACCTTGATCGCCAGATTGAAAGCCGTTAGCACGTAAGCGAAATAGACCCAGCCGTGCACCACTTCGATCCACCGGATCTCGTGGTGGAACACCAAGTGCGAGACGATCTCGTAGCACAGTGCGATCAGCCACAGACCCGTCGTCCACGCCATGATCCGGTAGCCGAGCAGGGCGGGGCGAATGCGGTCGGCGGAGACGGCTGCGCTGGTTTCGGAGGGCGTCTCGGGTGTGGTCATGCGGTCGTCCTGTTCTGCTTTTCGGCATCTTGGGCTGCGAGCTGGGCCAGGTAAGCGTTGTACTCGCGCAGGGCGGGATCGTCGGGTGGTGACTGAGCGGGCGCGGGTCGCTCGGGAAGCAGCCCGGCCGGGATCTCGGTGACCGCACCGTGGCTGCGCGGCTCCGGCGGGGCCTGTTTGTAGCGGACGAAATTGTGGTACGCGTACACGCAGAACCAGGCGAACAGCGGCCACTGCAACGCGTAGCCGAGGTTTTGGAAGGTGCCCGACGGTGACTGAAAGCGTGTCCACTGCCACCAGCCCAGGGCCAGGCAGCCGCAGGCCGCAGCGATCGCCAGGACGATCAATGCGGGCCGGTGATGACGCCTCCGACGGGCCGGGCTGGACACCCCTCGACGGTACCGCGCATGCACAACGAGCCGTGCGACCAGAGCGGGGGGTTCGCCGGTGGCTGGTGTGGTGAAACTCTCAGTGCGTGTGGATGGGCTAGCCTAGCCTTACCCGAACGTAGTAAGGTCCGTCGCCATGGCCTCCTCATCCTCTACGGTGACCGCTGCGCTGCAAAGCATTCTGCGTGACGACTTCAACGTCGACATGACCCGGGTCACGCCCGAAGCCAGACTGATCGACGACGTCGGACTCGACTCGGTGGCCTTTGCTGTGGGGATGGTCGCCATCGAGGAGCGACTCGGTGTCGCGTTGTCCGAAGAAGAACTGCTGACGTGCGATACGGTCGGCGACCTGGACGCGGCAATCGCGGCGAAAACAGCGCAATGAGCGAACTTGCCGCAGCAATGACGCGGTCGATGCAGACCGCGACGACCGAGCTGGCGGTCTTCGACAAGGAGACCGCGGCATGGCAGCGGCGCCCGTGGCCGGACGTACACGGGTTAGCCGAGTGAGTTGCGGCCTGGCTTCTCGACCACGACCGGCCCGCCGCGGTGGGTCTAGTCGGCGAGCCGACGATCGAGTTCGTCGCCGCGATCCAGGGTGCCTGGCTAACCGGCGCCGCCGTCTCGATCCTGCCGGGGCCGGTAAGAGGCGCGGACTTGCAGCATTGGGCGGAGTCGACGCTGACCCGGTTTGCCGGCATCAGGGTAGCGGCGGTATTAAGCCACGGCTCCCACTTGGAGAGTCTGCGAGCGGTCGGGCGCGCGGGCATCGTCACCGAAGACCTCGCCGCCGCGGCGAGCACCAACCGGTCGACGTCGGGTCTGCCGCAGGCCGATTCCACCGGCATCGCCGTCCTGCAGGGAACCGCGGGGTCGACCGGATCGCCCAAGACCGCGATGCTTTCCCCGCGAGCGGTGCTCAGCAACATGCGCGGGCTCGAGCAGCGGCTTGACCTCGACCCCACCCACGATGTGGTGTGCTCGTGGTTGCCGATCTTTCACGACATGGGGCTGACGTGCGTGCTCGCCCCGGCGCTGCTCGGTCTGCCGCTGTGGCTGACGTCCCCGACAGCGTTCTCCGCGTCGCCGTTCAACTGGCTCAACTGGCTCAACTGGCTCTCGGAGAGCCGTGCCACCATCACCGCCGCGCCCAACCTCGCCTACAACATCCTGGGCAAGTACGCGGCGCTGGTATCCGACGTCGACCTCGGTGCATTGCGGTTCGCCATCAACGGCGGCGAGCCGGTGGACTGCGACGGTTTTGCCCGGTTCACCGAAGCCATGGCGCCGTTCGGCTTTGACGCCGGTGCGCCCGCACCGTCGTACGGCCTGGCCGAATCCACCTGCGCGGTGGCCCTGCCCACGCCGGGCACCGGACTGCACTTCGACACCGTCTCCGACGACAACGGATCACGCAAATACGCTGTCCTGGGCAAGGCGCTGGCCGGTATGGAGATCCGGGTGGTGGCCAGTGAACGCTACGTTGGCACGGCCGACCGCGAGATCGGTGAGATCGAGATTCGCGGCACGTCGATGATGGACGGCTACCTAGGCCACCCCGCCATCGATCGCGAAGAATGGTTCCCCACCGGTAATTTGGGTTTCTTCGGGGAAAGCGGCCTGGTCGTGTGTGGCCGCGCCAAGGAAATCATCTCGATCGCGGGGCGCAACATCTTCCCGACGGAGATCGAGCTGATCGCGGCCCAAGTCAACGGGGTGCGGGAAGGCTGCGTGGTCGCGCTGGGCACCGGCGAGCGATCCGCGCGTCCCGGCCTGGTCGTCGCGGCCGAGTTCAAAGGCGACGACCAGGGACAAGCCCGCACCGAAGTGATTCAACGCATCGCGTCGGTGTGCGGAATCGTGTCGGCCGACGTGATTTTCATGTCACCGGGTTCTCTGCCGCGCACCTCCTCGGGCAAACTGCGGCGCCTGGAAGTGCGGCGGACACTGGAGCTGGTGGACTGATATGACCGCGACAGGCCAGATCGTTTTCGACGCCGACTACCGCGCGCTACTTGCTGACGCGTTCGACGACCGCGTCACCGAGTGGACCGCCGAAGCCGAGGCGCAGCAACGGTTTCCGCGCAAGCTGATCGAGCACCTGGGCGCCAGCGGTGTCTTCTCCGCGAAGTGGACCGACCAGACCCAGCCCGATGTCGGCAAGCTCGTCGAGCTTGCCCTGGCGTTGGGTCAGCTGGCCTCCGCCGGTATCGGCGTCGGTGTCAGCCTGCACGACTCGGCCATCGCGCTGCTGCGCCGCTTCGGCAAATCGGACTACCTGAAGGACATCTGCGAGCAGGCGATTCGCGGCGAGGCGGTGCTGTGCATCGGTGCCTCGGAACAATCCGGTGGATCGGATCTGCAGATCGTCGAGACCGAAGTTCGTTCGCACGACGGCGGTTTCGCCGTCCGCGGCGTCAAGAAGTTCGTCTCGCTTTCTCCCATCGCCGACCACATCATGGTTGCGGCGCGCAGCGTCGACCACGACTCGTCCAGCCGGCACGGCAACGTCGTCGTGGTGGCGGTGCCGACGACGCACGTCGACGTGCAGCAGCCCTACGACAAGGTGGGTGCCGGGCCGTTGGATACCGCGGCGGTCCACATCGATACCTGGGTCCCGGTCGACGCGATGGTCGCGCGGGCCGGCACCGGGCTGGCGGCCATCAGTTGGGGATTGGCGCACGAGCGTATGTCGATCGCCGGCCAGATCGCGGCGTCGTGCCAGCGGGTGATCGGAATTACCTTGGCCCGCATGATGAATCGGCGCCAATTCGGCCACACGCTGTTCGAGCACCAGGCGTTGCGGCTAAGAATGGCCGACCTGCAGGCGCGCGTCGACCAGCTGCGCTTCGCGCTGCACGGCATCGCCGCTCAGGGGAGGCTGGATCTGCGGGCAGCCGCGGGGATCAAGGTCACCGCGGCCCGCCTCGGCGAAGAAGTCATCGGCGAGTGCATGCACATCTTCGGTGGGTCGGGCTATCTCGTCGACGAGACACCGCTTGGCCGGGTGTGGCGGGACATGAAACTGGCCCGGGTCGGCGGCGGCACCGACGAGGTCCTCTGGGAATTGGTCGCGGCCGGCCTGAAACCCGACCACGCCGGTTACGAGGACTGGGTCGCACGGTCCAACGCGTAGAGCACCATGCGCCGGTTCGGCGCGTCGTGCTCACCGAGCGAACGGCATCCGACGTAATCGCACAGCCGGCGCACGGTGGTGTTGCGGTGATCGGGGTCGAACATGATCTTCGCGCACCGCGGTTCCTGGTCGAACACGCTGGCCACGATCCGCGGTAACAGCCGCGGGCCGAAGCCGCGGTTGACCAGCCTCAGATCCGCGATGGCCGCATGTAGCCCAATGTCGTAGGGATGAGCGTCGTAATGGCGCGAGATCATGTCCTTTGCCGGCCAGTAGATCTCGAGGTAGGCGCACTCTTCGCCGCGCAGGGTTGCGATCAGCGGCAGCGAGTAGGTTCCCTCGAGCTGAGCATCGAGGTGCTGGCGCCAGCGCGCCGGGGGCCAGGCGTACTCTCAGGTCTCGGCGAGATGAGGGCGATTCATCCACTCCCACACCAGCTCTGCGTCGCCGCTCGCCGTGGCACGGATCTCGTATGGCGGCTCCAGCGCGGGGACCGGCGGCCGGCCGACGCGCTGTACTGCTTCGGACAGGTCCTTGCGCTCGCGCTTGAGTACCTGGGTGTCGTCGGTCTGGGTGCTTGCGGCTCCGTTCATCGTTTGCTGACCTTACCCGAGCCCCGATTTGGAATTAGGGTAGGCATGCCAAACGGCTAGATCCCAACTCACGACTTTGGCCCGACAACAGTCTTCTCACCTGTCGTCGACTACAAGTTAGGCCAGACCGCCGTGCCCGTAGGTGAAGCGATAAAATCGCGGGTCTGCGGGCGTGGCGAAATTGGCTTACGCGCCGGCTTTAGGTGCCGGTGCTCGAAAGAGCATGAGGGTTCGAGTCCCTCCGCCCGCACCCGTAGCGCACTGCGCGCTTCAGCCGTAAATCCGTGCACCGGCTACCGCGCCTCGACCCTTTCCAGGGCTTCAGCTATGGTAAGGCAAACCTTAGTTGGTGCGCGGCGGAACTTCCCGCCGCGGGAGAGGACCGCCGATGGCACGCGGGTTCCAGGGTGCGATCTTGCGTGGCTTCGGCGCGCGCGATCACATCGCAACCGTACTCGAAACCGTACCGATCGCACCACATTTCGTGCGGATCCGGATGCAGTCGGCGACGCTGTTCGAAGACGTCGAGGCCGAGCCCGCGGCGTGGCTGCGGTTCTGGTTCCCTGATCCGGCCGGCTCGGATACCGAATTCCAGCGCGGCTACACCATCTCGGAGGCCGATGCCGCCAAAGGGCGTTTCGCCGTCGACGTGGTGTTGCACGAACCCGCCGGCCCGGCGTCGACCTGGGCGCGCACCGTCACGCCCGGCACGACGATCGCGGTGATGTCGCTGATGGGCTCGTCACGGTTCGACCCGCCCGAGGAGCAGCCGGCCGGCTATCTGCTGATCGGCGACTCGGCGTCGATCCCCGGCATGAACGGCATCATCGGCACGATTCCCGACGAGGTGCCGATCGAGATGTACCGCGAGCAGCACGACGACAACGACCCGGCCATCCCGATCACGTGCCATCCCCGGCTCCGCGTGCACTGGGTCCGCCGCGACGACGAGAAATCGCTGGCGGCCGCGATCGAGACGCGCGACTGGTCGAATTGGTATGCCTGGGCGACCCCCGAGGCCACCGCGCTGAAGCACGTGCGCAAGCGGCTCAAGGATGCGTTCGGCTTCCCCAAGTCCGAGGTGCACGCGCAGGCCTACTGGAGCGCCGGGCGCGAGATGGGCACCACCCGCGGCGGTGAGGCGGACACCGCCGTCGAGGGAAAGCATTGCGGCCCAGCCCGAGACACCGCCGGCCGCCGCCGACCAGCCGGCCCCGGTCAACGTCGGCAACTGGCGCGCCCAGGCCGCCGGCCGGTTGCTCGCGCCGCTGCGATCGGCGCTGATCGTCTCCGGCGTGCTGTAAGCCGTGATCACACTCGTGCAGCTCGCGCCGTTCGTGCTGCTGGTCGAGCTGGCCCGGCTCCTGGTGTCGGGCGCGGACGCGTCGCGATTGTGGGACGTCGGCATCGCCGCGGTTGCGCTGCTGGGTCTGGGCACCCTGCTCGGCGCCGCCCTCACCCCGTGGCTGCACGTGGTCGACGCCCGCTTCGCGCGCGATCTGCGCTCGCGGTTGTTGACCAAGATGGCGCGGCTGCCGCTGGGCTGGTTCACCGCCCGCGGGTCGGGCTCGATCAAACAACTGGTGACCGACGACACCCTGTCGCTGCACTACCTGGTCACCCACGCGATCCCGGACGCGGTCAACGCGATCGTCGCGCCGGTGGCGGTGCTGGTCTACCTGTTCGCCGTCGACTGGCGGGTGGCACTGGTGCTGTTCGGGCCGGTGCTGGTCTATCTGGTGATGGCCTCGGCCCTGTCGATCCAATCCGGTCCGAAGATCGCGCAATCGCAGCGCTGGGCCGAACGAATGACGACCGAGGCCGGCGCCTACCTGGAGGGCCAGCCGGTGATCCGCATCTTCGGGGGCGCGGCGGCGTCGAGCTTCCGGCGTCGGCTGGACGAGTACGTCGCCTTCCTGGTGGCCTGGCAGCGCCCGCTGGCCGGCAAGAAAACCGGAATGGATCTGGCCACCCGGCCGTCCACCTTCCTGTGGTTGATCTCGGTCATCGGGACCTTGCTGGTCGTCACGCATCGGATGGACCCGGTCAACCTGCTGCCGTTTTTGTTGCTGGGCACCACCTTCGGTGTCCGGCTGCTCGGCATCGCCTACGGCCTGGGCGGCATCCGCACCGGAATGCTCGCCGCCCGGCGTCTGCAGGTCGCACTCGACGAACCGGACCTCGAGGTGGTCGAGCAGCCGGACGTGCCGGCCACCGACACCGCGGCCACCGTCGTGTTCGACCACGTCGGCTTCAGCTATCGCCCCGGGGTGCCGGTGATCGACGACGTGTCACTGGAACTGCGCCCCGGCACGGTGACCGCGCTGGTCGGCCCGTCCGGATCCGGGAAGTCGACGCTGGCGGCCTTGCTGGCCCAGTTCCACGACGTCGAACTCGGCGCGATACGTGTTGGGGGACAAGACATCCGGTCATTGACCGCCGACGAGCTCTACACCCGAATCGGTTTCGTGCTGCAGGAAACCCAACTTGTGCACGGCACTGTCGCGCAGAACATCGCGTTGGCCGTCCCGGATGCCACCCCCGACCAGATCCAGGCCGCGGCCCGTGCGGCACAGATCCACGACCGGGTGCTACGGCTGCCGAACGGGTATGACACCGTGCTGGGCGCCGATGCCGCGCTCTCCGGTGGCGAGCGGCAGCGCCTCACCATCGCCCGTGCGATCCTGGCCGACACGCCGGTCCTGATCCTCGACGAGGCCACCGCGTTCGCCGATCCGGAGTCGGAATACCTTGTGCAGCAAGCACTTAACCGGCTGACTCATGATCGTACGGTGTTGGTGATCGCCCACCGGCTGCACACCATCACCCGGGCCGATCAGATCGTCGTGCTCGATCACGGACGGATCGCCGAGCGCGGCACCCACGAAGAGTTGCTCGCCGCCGACGGGCGCTATCGGCGACTGTGGGACACCGGCCAGGGCAACCAGGTTGTCGTGAGCGGGGCGCAGGAGGGCGGGCAATGATTCGCACCTGGATCAGCCTCGTGCCGGCGCACCACCGCGCCAAGCTGACCGTCTACGCGGTACTGGCGCTGGTTTCGGTCGTCGTACGCGCGGTCGGCGCCGTCCTGCTCATCCCGCTGGTGGGGGCGCTGTTCAGCGCCGCTCCGCACCACGCGTTGGCCTGGCTGGGCTGGCTGTCCGTGGCGACGGTGGCCGGATGGATCGTCGACACCATCACCGCGCGCACCAGCTTCGACTTGGGCTTCGCGGTGCTCGACCATTTGCGCACGACGTGGCGGACCCGCTACCCGGGGTTCGGCTGGACTGGTTCACCGCCGACAACACCGCGACGGCCCGTCAGGCGATCGCGGCCACCGGCCCCGAGCTCGTCGGCCTGGTGGTCAATCTGCTGACGCCGCTGACGACGTCGATCTTGCTGCCCGCCGTCATCGGCCTGGCGCTGTTGGGAATCTCGTGGCAGCTCGGCGTGGCGGCGCTGGCCGGTGTGCCGTTGTTGCTCGGGGCGCTGTGGGCCACGGTCGTCTTGACGTGTCGGGCCGACGCGGCGGCCGGCGACGCCAATACCGCCCTGACCGAACGGATCATCGAGTTCGCCCGCACCCAGCAGGCGCTGCGCGCCGCGCGGCGGGTCGAGCCGGCCCACAGCCTGGTGGGCTCCGCGCTGGCCGAGCAGCACGGCGCGACGATGCGGCTGCTCGGCATGCAGATCCCGGGCCAGCTGTTGTTCAGCGTTGCCAGCCAGCTGGCCCTGATCGCGCTGGCCGGGGCCACCACGGCGCTGACCATGGACGGCACGCTGACGGTGGCCGAGGCGGTCGCCCTGATCGCGGTGATCGCCCGGTATCTGGAACCGTTCACCACCGTCAGCGAGTTGGCGCCGGCGCTGGAGAGCACCCGCGCCACGCTCGACCGCATCCGCGCCGTGCTCACCGCACCGGCGGTGACGGCCGGCGCCGCCGACCTGCCCGACACCACCACCGCCCCGTGCATCCAATTCGACGACGTCGCCTTCGGTTACGACGGCGCCAGCACGCCGGTGCTGGACGGGGTCAGCTTCGTCCTGGAGCCGGGGACCACGACCGCGATCGTCGGGCCGTCGGGCTCCGGAAAGAGCACGATACTGGCGTTGATCGCCGGGCTGCACCAACCGACCAGCGGCCGCGTCGTCATCGACGGCACCGATGCCGCCACGCTGACCGCCGACGCGCGCCGCGCGGTCAGCAGCGTCGTCTTCCAGCACCCCTACCTGTTCGGTGGGACGATCCGCGACAACGTATACGCCGCAAACCCCACGGCTGGCGACGACCAGTTCGGCCGGGCCATCGCGCTGGCGCACATCGACGAGCTGATCGCCCGGTTGCCCGACGGCGCGGACACCGTCGTCGGCGAGGCCGGCTCGGCGCTGTCCGGCGGCGAACGGCAGCGGGTCAGCATCGCGCGGGCGCTGCTGAAGCCCGCGCCCGTGCTGCTGGTCGACGAGGCGACCAGCGCCCTGGACACCGAGAACGAGGTTGTGGTGGTCGACGCGCTCACCGCCGATCCGCAGGCGCGGACCCGCGTCATCGTGGCGCATCGGCTGGCCAGCATCCGCCATGCCGATCGTGTCCTGTTCGTCGACGACGGGCGGGTGACCGAGGACGGGTCGATCGACGAATTACTAGCCGCGGGTGGCCGGTTCAGCGAATTCTGGCGTCAGCAACACGAGGCCGCCGACTGGCACATAGTCGCGGAGTAGGCGATGGCGGGCGGCGCTTGCCGTATGCCTTACAGTTGAGCAGTCAGTCGGCCGGTTGAAGCCTGGAGGCGTGGTTGCTTATGAGTGCTGTGGTGTCGATTCCGCGGTACCCCGGTGATGTGACACCCGCGTGGCTGTCGGCCGCACTGAGCGAACGTCGCCCGCCGGTCGAGGTGTAGCACGTCGACGTGGTGCCCATCGGCACCGGCCAGACCGGGGCGACCTATCGCGTGACGGCGCGATACGCCGCCGATCGCGGCGATCTGCCGGAGACCTTCGTGATCAAGCTGCCGGTCCAGGACGACACGGTGCGCGACCGCGTCGTGATCGGCTACCGCAGCGAATGCGCGTTCTACACGACGGTGGCCGACCGGGTGCGGGTGCCGACGCCGAGCTGCTTCTACTGCCAAATCACCGACGACGCAATGGAATACGCGTTGCTGCTGGCCGACCAGTCGCCCGCGGTGCAAGGAGACCAGATCGCGGGCTGCGGCGAGCAGGAGGCGCGCCTGTCGGTGCTGGCGCTGGCGGGTCTGCACGGGCCCAGCTGGTGTGACCCCTTCTGGCTGGATCTGCCCGGGCTGGCGTTTCCGCGCCCCGACGAGGCCGGGGCGCAGGGCCTCGGCGACGTCGCGAAGATGAGTGCGGATATCACCCTGGAAAAGCTGGGCGACCGAATGAGTGCCGAAGACCGCGAAACCTTCACTGCGACAATGGGTAAGGTGGCGCCATGGCTGTCGGTCGAGCGGGATCGTTTCGCGCTGCTGCACGGTGACTACCGACTCGACAACCTGCTGTTCGACCCGGCGCACACCTGGGTGAGCGTGGTCGACTGGCAGACACTCGGCGTCGGCCTTCCGGCTCGTGATCTCCCGTATTTCACTGCGACGAGTCTGAATTCGGAGCTGCGGTCGGCAATCGAGGAAGACCTCGTCGACGAGTATCATCGCGCGCTGCTAGGGCATGGCGTGACCGGCTACGACCGCGAAACATGTTGGCGCGATTACCGACTCGGGATGCCGCAGGCGCTGCTGATCTCCGCCCTCGGGTTCGCCTTCGCGACCTCCACCGAACGTGGTGACGACATGGTCCTTGCCATGCTCAGCCGTGGCTGCCAGGCCGTGCGTGATCTGGGGACGCTGGAACTGCTCGGCTGAGCCGGCCTCACCGGTTGAACCGGCCGTCGAGGTACTCGGCCCGGCACGCGTTGCGGGCCAGCTTGCCGCTGGTGGTGCGGGGAATCGTGCCGGCGGCGACGAGTCGCAGGTCGGCCACCCGCACCTGATGCTCGCGTGCCACCGCCGCCCGGACGACCGCGGCGATGGCGTCGGGATCGGCGCGACCGACACCCGCGGCGCGTTCGGCGACGATGACAAGCTGCTCGGCCGAACCGCCGTCGGATTCGTCGGCCGGCACCGAGAACGCGGCCACGTAGCCGGTGCGGATGGCCGGTGACGAATCGCTGACCGTGGTCTCGATGTCGTGCGGGTAGTGGTTACGACCATCGATGATGATGAGGTCTTTGATTCGGCCCGTCAGGTAGATCTCGCCGTCGATGTAGACACCGAGATCGCCGGTGGCCAGCCAGTAGCAGTTGTCCGGCGCGCCTTCGGCGTGGCTGCCCCGCTCGAGCCGGGATTGCAGCTTGTTGCCGAATGTGCGGTGCGATTCTTCCTCGCGTCCGAAGTAGCCGCGGGCGATGTTGTTCCCGTGCAGCCAGATTTCCCCGACCGTGTTGTCGGGCACCTCGCCGCCATCCGGGCCGACGATCACCGCCCAGAGATCACGGAACGGGTGGCCGCAGGACACGTAGGCGACCGCACCCTCGGTGTCCGGCTCGACGCGCACCGCGCGTCCCGCGGCCAGTTCCGCGCGATCGAGATAGGCCGCTTTGTATCCGGCATGCGGAGGGGTGCTGGCAACTCCCAGCGTCGCCTCCGCCATGCCGTAGGACGGTTTGACCGCCGTAGCGGGCAGGTCGTAGGGCGCGAACGCGTTGGTGAACTTCTCGATGGCGGCAATGGTGACCGGCTCGGAACCGTTGAGCAGGCCGACCACATTGTGCAGGTCGATGTCGACGCCCTCGGGCGGTAGCCCGCGCTCGGCCGCCAACTCGTAGGCGAAGTTGGGTGCGGCGGCGAACGTCGGGCCGTTGGCGGCTTCGGCACTTAGCCCCTTGATCCACCGGAACGGCCGGCGCACGAAGGCCATGGGATCCAGCAGCGTGAGGTACTCGCCACCGCACAATGCCGGGAACATGATCATGATCAGGCCCATGTCGTGATACAGTGGCAGCCAGCTCACGCTGTGGGTGTTGCGGTGCAGGTCGCCGGCCAGGATCATCTGCAGCACATTCGTGCAGACCGCGCGATGGGTGACCTCCACGCCGGCCGGGCTGCGCGTCGACCCCGACGTGTACTGCAGGTACGCGATGTCGTCCGTGCCGATGGTCGGCTCGACAAACATCGAGGCCAGCGACGACGGGATCGCGTCGACCGCGATCAGCCGGGGCCGCCCCGCCACCGGGTGGGCCCGCAGCGATTCCCGCACGGACTCGGCCGCCGCGGTGGTCGTCAGCACGACGGCGGGTCGCGCGTCGGCCAATACCGCCGTCAACCGTTCGGTATGGCCGGCCAGGGTGGGGGCGAACAGCGGGACCGCGATGTTGCCCGCGTGGACGGCGGCGAAGAACGATGCCACGTACTCGAGGCCCTGGGGTGCCAAGATCGCGACGCGGTCCCCGGGCTTGGCGACTTGCTGCAGGCGGGCGCCGATCGAACGGACCTGGGTCCACAGCTCATTCCAGCTCAGTTCGAGGACGCGACCGTCCTGCTCCTTCGCGTAGTCGATGAACCGGTATGACGGGCGGTCGCCAAATGCCGCACAGTTCTGATCGAAGAACGAGGTCAGCGTCAAGCCGTCGGGCAAGACGATCGAGCCGTCGTCGAGAATGTAGTCGTTTAAGTCAGCCGCTAGTGGCTTAACAGCATCAACCGACAAATGGGGCCGTCCCATGTTGAGAGAATAAGTAACGCGCTCTTAGTCTTTTGCTTTACCGGGTGGGTGTGTCGCCCACGACGTTGCAGGGACGTGATGTGTATCACATGACGTCCCTGCAACGACCTGCGAATTCGAACGACAATACGCGGTTGCATCCGCCGTTGTCAGCGTGTAATATTTTGGCGCGGCCAGTGATTCGGGACCGCAGCCGCGGGCATGTCTTTCCGTCATGGTGCGCGCTGGCTTAGTATTGGCTGGAACCCCGATCCATCCGGATCTGGGCCGTGGTGACTTTGCGCGACTCGTCGCTGGCCAGCCAGCAGACGGCGTCGACGATCTCTTCCGGCTCCGCAACCCAGTCGGGCAGAAACGGTGTCAGGGCGTGCGCCAGCTGCGGATTGGTCTCCATCGCCTTGGCCACCGCCTCGACCATGTCACCGGAGCCCATCGGGGTGTTCACCGGGCCGGGGTGCACGCTGTTGACCCGGATCGAGTGCTTGCCCAGTTCGGCGGCGAAAGCGCGGGCCAGCCTGGTGACGGCGTGCTTGCTGGCGGTGTAGTGCACCATGAACGGCTGCTGTTTGGCCCCGGCCGCCGAGCTGATCAGAATGATCGAGCCGCCGCGGCCGCCCTCGATGATCTTGTCCGCGCCGGCCATCACGGTGTTCCAGGTGCCCGTCACGTTGATGTCCAGCACGTCGGCGAAGTCCGCCGGCGTGATCTCGTTCCACGGCTGCGGAGCCGCCACACCGGCGTTGGCCACGATGATGTCCAGACGTCCGAAGGCGGCGACACCGTCGTCGACCGCCTTGCGCAGCGCTGCCAGGTTGCGGATATCGACAACCGAGGCGGCGATGCGGCGGCTGGTCTGCTCGACCAGGCGGACCGTTTCGGCGAGGTCTTCCTCCGTCGCCGGATCGTAGGGAACGCAGTCGGGCAGCTTGCCGGCGATGTCGACGGCGATGATGTCGGCGCCCTCGGCGGCCAGGCGCACGGCGTGGGCGCGGCCCTGGCCGCGCGCCGCTCCGGTGATGAAAGCGACTCGTCCCTCGAGCTTGCCCGCCATTAGCGCTCCTTCTTCGTAGCTCGTTGCGCCGCCTTGACCAGGTTCGAACCGATGATTAGACGCTGAATCTCGCTGGTGCCCTCGTACAACCGCAGCAGCCGCACGTCGCGGTAGATGCGTTCGACGGCGACGCCGCGCATGTATCCGCTGCCGCCGTGAATCTAGACCGCGAGATCCGCGACGTTGCCGGCCATTTCGGTGCAGAAGACTTTCGCGGCCGACGGGGCGATTCTGCGATCCTCGTTCGCGACCCACAGGCGCGCGGCCTCGCGCACCAGTGCGCGGCCGGCCATCACCCCGGTCTGCTGGTCGGCCAGCATCGCCTGGACCAATTGGAAGTCTCCGATCGGCGTGCCGCCCTGAGTCGCGGTGGCCGCATACCCGACGGACTCGTCGAGGGCGCGCGCCGCGATGCCCACTGCCAGCGCCGCGATGTGGACCCGACCCTGCGGCAGCGAGGTCATCGCGGCCCGATAGCCGACGTCTTCGCTGCCGCCGACGAGCGCATCCGATCCGACGCGCACGTCGGTGAAGCTGACGTCGGCCGTCCACGCGCCTTCCTGGCCCATCTTCGCGTCCTTGACATCGACCTCGACGCCCGCGGTGTCCGCGGGAACCAGGAAGACGGCGATCCCCGGGTTGTCGTCGTCGGCGAGGCGGGTGCGCGCGACCACCACGAACAGGTCGGCGACGGGCGCGTTGGTGATGAAGCGCTTCTGGCCCGAGATCACCCAATCGTCGTCGTCGCGAACCGCTTTGGTGCGCAGGCCGGCCGGGTTGGATCCGGCGCCCGGTTCGGTCAGCGCGAAGGAGGCGACGACGTCGCCGGACGCGATCGACTCCAGCCAGCGGGATTTCTGTTCGTCGGTGCCGAACCCGACCAGGACCTGCCCGGCGATGCCGTTGTTGGTGCCGAACATCGAACGCAGCGCCAGTGAGGTGTAGCCCAGTTCCATCGCCAGCTCGACGTCCTGCATCAGGTTGAGGCCGAGACCGCCCCACTTCTTGGGGATCGCGTAGCCGAACAGCCCCATCTTCTTGGCCTCGTCGCGCAGGTCGTCGGGAACGCGATCGGTCTCGAGGATCTCCTGCTCGCGGGGGACGACGGTGGTGCGCACGAATTGCCTTGTCTGAGTGAGTATTTCACGGAAATCATCGTCGCTGACTGCGGTGTATCCGGCGGTGGCCATGAGCTCCACACGCCTCTCCTGGGCCGGGATACCCCGGCCCAGGGCAGGATCATATCAAATATGATATTTGCCGAGACGTGCCCGGTGGTGGCGAAAACAGTGGACGTGCCCGGTGGTGGCGAAAACAGTGAAGGATGGGAATCCAGATGGCGTTGTTGGCAGGTCAGACCGCGGTGATCACCGGCGGAGCGCAGGGACTGGGGCTGGCCATCGCGGAGCGCTTTGTCGCCGAGGGCGCGCGCGTGGTGCTCGGCGATGTCAACCTCGAGGAAACCCAAGTCGCGGCCAAGCGGCTCGGCGGTGACGACGTCGCGGTCGCAATGCGGTGCGATGTCACGCAGTCGTCGGAGGTCGAGGCTCTGATCCAGACCGCGGTCGAGCATTTCGGTGGCCTGGACATCATCGTCAACAACGGCGGCATCACCCGCGACGCGACCATGCGCAAGATGACCGAGGAGCAATTCGACCAGGTCATCAACGTGCATCTGAAGGGAACCTGGAACGGGACCCGCCTGGCGGCGGCGATCATGCGGGAGAACAAGCGGGGCGCGATCATCAACATGTCCTCGGTTTCGGGCAAGGTGGGCATGGTCGGTCAGACCAATTACTCGGCGGCCAAGGCCGGCATCGCCGGCATGACCAAGGCGGCGGCCAAGGAGTTGGCCTACCTGGGGGTGCGGGTGAATGCGATCGCTCCCGGTTTGATCCGCTCCGCGATGACAGAGGCTATGCCGCAACGCATTTGGGACTCTAAGGTGGCCGAGGTGCCGATGGGCCGGGCCGGCGAGCCCAGCGAGGTCGCCAGCGTGGCGCTCTTCCTGGCCTCGGACCTGTCGTCGTACATGACCGGCACGGTCATGGAAATCACCGGTGGTCGCCACCTATGAGTGCTGACGTCGTCATCTGCGAGCCGGTCCGGACACCGATCGGCCGCTATGGCGGAACGTTATCGTCGTTGTCCGCCGTCGACCTCGGGGTCGCCGCGCTGAAAGGGCTGCGGGAGCGAACCGGGTTGGCGCCCGATGCCGTGCAAGACGTGATCCTCGGCCACTGCTATCCCAACAGCGACGCGCCCGCGATCGGACGGGTGGTGGCCTTGGATGCCGGCCTGCCGGTGACGGTGCCCGGCATGCAGGTGGACCGGCGCTGCGGGTCGGGCCTGCAGGCCGTCATGCAGGCGTGCTTGCAGGTGGGCGCCGGCGACAACGACCTCGTCGTGGCCGGGGGATGCGAGAGCATGAGCAATGTCGCGTTCTACTCCACCGACATGCGTTGGGGCGCAAGAAACGGCGTTCAGGTGCACGACGGGCTGGCGCGGGGGCGCACCACCGCCGGCGGCCGTCACTGCCCGGTTGCGGGCGGGATGCTGGAGACCGCCGAGAACTTGCGCCGGCAGTACGGGATCTCCCGCCAGGAGCAAGACGAGCTCGCGGTGCGGTCGCACCAGCGGGCGGTGGCCGCGCAACAGGACGGCATCCTGGCCGAGGAGATCGTTGCGGTGACCGTCCGGAACCGCAAGGGCGAGGAACTGATCGACACCGACGAGCATCCCCGCGCCGACACCTCGGTCGAGTCGTTGAGCAAGTTGAAACCGGTTCTGGGCAAGGATGATCCGGAAGCGACGGTGACCGCCGGCAACGCCAGCGGTCAAAACGACACCGCGTCCATGTGTGTGGTGACCACGCTGGACAAGGCGGCCGAGTACGGCCTGACGCCGCTGGTTCGGATGGTGTCGTGGGGGCTGGCGGGGGTGGCGCCCAAGATCATGGGCATCGGCCCGGTGCCGGCGACGGAGGCCGCGCTGGCCAAGGCCGGTCTGCAGTTGTCCGACATCGACCTGATCGAGCTCAACGAGGCCTTTGCCGCCCAAGCGCTTGCGGTGACCCGCGAATGGAAGTTCGGCACAAGCGATTTCGATAGGACTAACGTGCACGGCTCGGGAATCTCGCTGGGCCACCCGGTCGGCGCGACGGGCGGCCGGATGCTGGCCACCCTGGCCCGCGAGCTCACCCGCCGCCAGGCGTGCTACGAGCTGGAGACGATGTGCATCGGCGGCGGCCAGGGGCTGGCCGCGATCTTCGAACGGGTCGGCTGACGTGCGGCCGCTCGACGGGGTGACCGTCATCGAGCTATCCAGCTTCGTGGCGGCACCTCTGTGCGGTGTGACGCTGAATCAGCTGGGTGCACAGGTGATTCGCGTCGACCCCATCGGCGGCGCCTCGGACGTGAAGCGGTGGCCCCTGGCCGCCGACGGCACCTCGATCTACTGGACCGGACTGAACAGAGGGAAGCGCTCGGTCACCATTGATGTGCGCTCGGGCGAGGGCCAGGAATTGGTGCAGCGGCTGATCACCGAGGGCGACGGGATCGTCGTGACCAACGCGGTGCTGCCCTGGCTCAGTCATGATCTGTTGGCGGCCAAGCGTTCCGACGTCATCCACGTGCAGCTGCTCGGCCGCGGTGACGGGTCCACCGGGGTGGACTACACCGTCAATGCGGCCATTGGATATCCATTGGTGACCGGTCCTGCCGACCACGCCGGCCCGATCAACCACGTGCTGCCGGCCTGGGATGTGTGCTGCGGGCTGTATGCGGCACTGGCCGTCGTCTCCGCGTTGCACCGACGCGAGCGGTTCGGGGTGGGTGCACGGATCACCCTGGCGCTCGAGGATGTCGCGCTGGCCACGGCCGGAAATCTGGGATTGTTGACCGAGCCGCAAGTGAGCGGGACCCAGCGGGAGCGTCTGGGCAACGCGATTTACGGCCAGTACGGCCAGGACTTCACCAGTTCCGACGGAGTCGCGTTCATGGTGGTCTTGTTGACTGCCAGGCACTTTCGCGACATGGTCGAGGTGACCGGCACGGAGTCCGCGGTGGCCGCGCTGGCCGAGGCGCTGGGCGTGGACTTCAACGTCGAAGGTGATCGCTACCGCTATCGTGATGTGTTGTCCGGCTTGTTCGCGGCATGGTTCGCCGAGCACACGGCCGAGCAGGTGACCGCGGCGCTGTCGGACACCACGGTGTTGTTCGAGCGCTACCGTACCTTCGCGGAGGTGGTTGCGGGTCCGAAAGTGACTGCCAATCCCTTGTTTTCGCGCCTGCACCAGCCGGGAGTCGGCGAATATCTGGCCACCGGGCTACCGGCCGCGTTCGACGGGGTCCACGCGTACAGCCAGCCCGCGCCCGCGCTGAGCCAGCACACCGCCGATGTCTTGCAGCAGCGACTGGGCTTGACCGCCGCCGACATCGAGCGCCTCACCAGCACCAACACGATCGACCGAACGGAGCCCAGATGACCAAGCTCGCCCAAACCCTCGGGCTCACCGAATTCCAGACCGAGATCGTCGCCACGGTGCGGCAATTCGTCGAAAAGGAAGTCATCCCCAACGCGGCCGAGCTCGAACGCGGCGACACCTACCCCCAGCACATCGTCGACCAGATGCGTGAGATGGGCCTGTTCGGGTTGATGATCCCGCCGGAGTACGGCGGGCTGGGGGAGTCGCTGCTGACCTACGCGCTCTGCGTCGAGGAGCTGGCCCGGGGCTGGATGAGCGTATCCGGGTTGCTCAACACGCATTTCATCGTGGCCTACATGCTGCGCCAGCACGGCACCGACGAGCAGAAGCAGCGCTTTTTGCCCCGGATGGCCGGGGGCGAGACCCGTGGCGCCTTTTCGATGTCGGAGCCGGAGCTGGGTTCTGACGTGGCGGCGATCCGCACCCGGGCCCGCCGCAATTCCGACGGCACCTACACCATCGACGGTCAGAAGATGTGGCTGACCAACGGTGCCACCTCCACGCTGGTGGCGGTGCTGGTGCGTACCGACGAGGGCTCGGACAAGCCGCACCGCAACCTGACCGCGTTTCTGGTCGAGAAGCCGGTCGGGTTCGGCGAAGTCGCTCCCGGGCTGCATATCCCGGGCAAGATCGACAAGCTGGGCTACAAGGGCATCGAGACCACCGAGATGATTTTCGACGGCTATCAGGCCGGCGCCGACGACGTACTCGGCGGCGCCACCGGGCAGGGCTTCTTCCAGATGATGGACGGTATCGAGGTCGGCCGGGTCAACGTGTCGGCGCGAGCGTGCGGAGTCGGGCTGCGCGCGTTCGAGCTCGCGGTGCGCTACGCGCAACAGCGCCAGACGTTCGGCAAGCCCATCGCCGAGCACCAGGTGATCGCGTTCCAGCTGGCCGAGATGGCCACGAAAGTCGAAGCGGCACATCTGATGATGGTCAACGCCGCGCGCCTGAAGGATTCCGGCGAGCGCAACGACGTCGCCGCCGGTATGGCCAAGTATCTGTGCAGCGAGTACTGCACCGAGGTCACCCAACAAAGCTTCCGGATTCATGGCGGCTACGGCTATTCCAAGGAATACGAGATCGAGCGATTGATGCGTGATGCGCCGTTCTTGCTGATCGGCGAGGGAACCAGCGAAATCCAGAAGAACATCATCAGCAAGCGACTGCTCGCCGAGTACCAGGTGTGAACTGATGAGCGTTCCGGATTTCGCTGCGCGGCCTCAACTTTCCGAGGACGTCGCGCGCATCATCCGTGGGCGGATATTCGACGGCGTCTATGCCGCGGGGTCGTATGTTCGGCTGGACCAACTCGCGGCCGAGTTGGGGATCAGTGTCACACCGGTCCGCGAGGCGCTGTTCGCGCTGCGCGCCGAGGGGTTGATCGCCCAGCAGCCCCGCCGTGGCTTCGTGGTGCTGCCGGTGACCGGGCGAGACGTCACCGACGTCGCCAACGTGCAGGCACACGTCGGTGGGGAGCTGGCCGCGCGGGCCGCGGTCAACATCACCCCCGAGCAGCTGCACGAGCTCAAGGAGCTGCAGGCCCAGCTGGAGCAGGCCTATGCCGGCGACGACCACGAGCGCACGGTGCGGCTGAACCACGAGTTTCACCGGGCCATCAATGTGGCCGCGGAGTCGCCGAAGCTGGCTCAGCTGATGTCGCAGATCACCCGGTACGCCCCGGAGTCGGTGTTTCCCTCGATCGAGGGCTGGCCAGCCAGTCGATCAAGGACCATCGGGAGATCCTGGCCGCGCTCGAGATTCACGACGACAAACTTGCCCGCGCGGCGATGTCGGAACACCTGGCCGCCGGGGCGATTCCGCTGATCGATCACCTCGTCGCGCGGGGCGTGGTGACCGAAGACACCGGCACGGCCTAGGCTGCGTTGATCCGCGTGGCGACGACCATCGCTGATGCGAAACCCGCTCGGCGCGAAACGCTTTCGATGCATGCTGCCCGGGAGCGGCACGGCCCCGGCAACGGCGCGGCGCAATGTGGCAATCCGGCTTGTAGCACACTTGGATTGGGCATACGCTGCCAGCAGGGTGGGCAAACGATTGGAGAGAACAAGATGACTCCAACGCTTCGCACATCGGCCCTCTTGGTGGCGGACGCGACAGCCATCGCGTTCGCGGCACCCGCGCATGCCGACCTGCTCGACCCGATCCCCGGCAATGGCGTCTTCGTCGTCGGGCCCGACATCGCACCGGGCCTGTATCACACGGGCGGGTCGGGTTCGGCGTTCGGCGTTTGGATCAACAACGTGCCGACCCAAGACTCGATGTGCTCGTGGTTTACCTACAGCACGCCCGACGCGAACAAGGACCACGTCCTGCAGACCAACACCTCCATCGCTCCGATGTTCGCGAACATCAACACTTCGGTGAAGGCCTTCGAGTCGCTGAACTGTCAACCCTGGACGCGGGTTCCCTAGAGCCCCTCGATCAACATCTCCCGCAGCCGGCGGATGTCGACCTTGGCGGTGCCGCCGCGCGGAAGGGCGTCGTCGGAGTCCAGCAGCAGCCACACCGTCGGCACCTTGAAGGCGCTCAGCACGGTTTTCGCGGAGTCGCGCAATTGCTCGGCGGTCAGCGCGCACCACGGCCGCGCCCACCCGGTCACCCGCGGCGCCGGGCACATTGGTGACGACGGCGTTGTCGATGCCGTCGAGCGTGCGCAGCGCTCGCTCGACCTCGCTGGGGTAGACCGTGGCGCCGCTGACCTTGAACATGTCATCGGATCGCCCGTGGTAGAACAGGAACCCGTCCTCGTCGAGGTGGCCAAGGTCGCCGGTCGGGTAGAAGCCGTCGACGGTGAACAACTCTTCGCGGCTGCGACCGCAGATGCCGCGCATCGTGTGCGGCCCACGAAGCTGGATCTCACCCGCGGTTCCCGCCGCGACGGGCTGCCCGGTGTCGATGTCGACGATGCGGACCTCGATGCCGTCGAACGGTTTTCCGCAGCTGCCCCACGCCGTCTCGGGCATGTCGGTGTCGGCGGGGTAGCCGCAGTACGGTCCGAATGCCTCCGTCATGCCGAACAACGTGGCCCGGGCGCCCGGCCGGGCCCGCCGCTCGGGCGGCAACAGGGCCTCCAGGCTGCCGGGCCGCAGCGCCGAGAGGTCGACACCGGCCGAGCTCGCGTGCCGGGCCAATGCCTCGGCCTGGTCGGGCCAGCCGCGGAACAGGTTGACGCGCTCACGCTCCAGCAGTCGCAGCGTGGTTTCGGGCCGGGGGATCTCCTCGGTCACCAGGGTGGCGCCGGCCAGCAGCGCGGACAGTATTCCGCTGCCGAAACCGCCGACCCAGAAAAACGGCATCGGCAGATACAGCCGGGTGTCGGAGGTGATGCACCGCGCCGCCAGCCCGGACCGGACGGCGCCCAACGCGTTACCGTGCGAGTGCACGACCCCCTTCGGTGTGCCGCTGCTACCGGAGGTGAACATGATGACCAGCGGGTCGGCGGCGGTGACCGTCGCGGTCATGGCGTCGATGATCCGACGCGCGCCCTCGCCGGCCGTCGCGTCGTCGAGCTGGGAGATCGACCAAACCTGGCGTAGCGCAGGAAGTTCGGAACGCGGCACCGCCCGAAGGTCATCGAGATACCGATGGCCCCGAATTCGTCGACGCTCACCAGGAATTGCACGGCTGCGACGCGCAGCTGCGCGACGAGTTCGCGCGCGGCCAGCAAGGTGCTCAACGGAACTAACACCGCGCCGATGCGGGTCAGTGCGATGGCGACCTGGACCCAGCGGGCGCTGTTGGGCATGATCAAACCCACGCGGGTGCCCTTGCCCACACCGGCTTCGACGAACGCCGCGGCCAGTTCGCGTGTGGCCGAATCGAGGTCGCGATAGCTGACCCGGCAGGTGGGATCGATCACCATCGGTGTGTCCCCGTCGTGGTCGGCGCGAAACCGCACCAGGTCGTTGATGGTGTCAGGCATCGAAGAACTTCCGGAGCTGCCGCATGTCGACCTTGCCGCTGGACAGCAGCGGCACGTCCGCGCGTACCAGCGTGACCAACCTCTTGGGGATCTTGTACGCGGACAGTTCGGATCTGAGACGCTCGGTCAGCGTGGCGTCGTCGAGGTCCGCCGCGCCGTCAGGCCGGACCACCACCGCGGCGACGAGTTGCCCGCGCCGGTCGTCGGGCAGGGCGATGACGTACGCCGGCGCGCCGCCGGTGACCTTGGTGATGGCCTTCTCCACCTCGGCCGCCGAGACGTTCGCGCCGGCCGTCTTGATCATCGCGCCCCGGCGGCCGACGAAATAGACGAATCCGTCGGCGTCCGTGCGGACCAAATCGCCGGTGTGCAGCCAACCGTCGGCGTCGAAGCACTCTTCCCGCGCGCTTGTAGTAGCCCTGCATCACATACGGCCCGCGGATGCACAATTCACCGACCTCGCCGAGCGCAACGCTATTCGTCGTGTCGGGCTCGACCACCATCGTCTCGAATCCCGGTGCGGGCTTGCCGAACGAGCCGCGACGCGTTTCGGGTTGGTCGGATTCATCCCCGGAGATCAGCACGACGCTGCCAGCCTCGGTCATGCCATATTGTGCCGCAGCTCCGGGTCGGCCGGTCGCGCGTCGGGGGCCATGATCGGGTACAGGTTGCCCCGCCGCAGCGACGACAGATCCCGGCCGGCGTAGCTGGGGTGGTCGGCCAGGTGTGCGATCCCGGCGGCGAATCCGTTGGTAATGGTCGGCTTTTCGGCTTCCAGCAGGTCGAGTGTGGCCCCGGCGTCAACCGCGTTGGAACACACCAGGGTCGAACCCGCCACCAAGGTGGCCAGCAGGCCGAACGCCAAGCCGCCGATCCAGAAGAACGGCGAATTGCAGAACAGCTTGTCCGCCGCCGTCAAACCGCGAATCGTGTTGAGGTTGCGCTGATGTTCGAGCAACCCGGCATGGGTGTGCACCACGCCTTTGGGAGCGCTGGTGGATCCCGACGTGTAGACGATGGCCAGCGGGTCGCAGCCGCAGACATTGGCCTCCAGCGCCGCCAGCAGTTGCGGGTCGACGGCGCCGGCCCGCCCGTACACCGTCTCGCGGGTGATCGCGACGTGGCGCAGTTGTGGGGTGGCGGGCGAGAACAGCCGAGAATCGAGATCGGTGTCCGCCAGGACTTCGCCCAATCGCTGCACGTAGTCGTGGGAGCGATAAGACGCTGCGGACAACAGGATCTCGACGTCGCTGTCGACCAGCTGCTCGCGCAGCTCACGCGCGGTGACGAACGTCGAGAACGGCACCACCACCGCTCCGATGCGCGCGGCGGCCAGCATCGCGACGACGAAGTCGGTGCCGTTGGGGTAGAGCACGCCGACGTGGGTCCCCTTGCCGGCGCCCAGCGCGATCAGCCCGCGGGCGAGCCGCGCCGATCGGGAGTCGGCTTCGGCGTAGGCGATGCGGTCGGCGTCGCAGACGAGCAGGGGATGGCGATCACGCGATCGGGCTTGATGTCGCAGGACGTCGGCGACGGTGGAATCACCGGCCATGGTCGCGCTGCGCCGCGTCGAAGAAGCGCCGGATCTGGCCCAGGTCGGCCTTGCCGGACGGGGTGCGCGGAATCGTGTCGACGATCGCGATCTCGGTCGGAATCTCGTAGCGGTCCAATCGCGTTCGCAGATACTCCACCAAAGTGTCGGCATCGGTGCCGGGGGAACCGCGCAGCTCCACCATCGCGACCGGCGTCTCGCCCAGGCGGGCGTCGGGTCGGCCGATCACGGCGGCGCCCGCCACCGCGGGGTGGCTCTCCAGGGCAACGCGGACGTCGTCGAGCATCACCTTGAACCCGCCACGGATGATCGCCTGGTCGGCGCGCCCGACGATCCAGAGGAAGCCGTCGGCGTCGATACGCGCCAGGTCCGTGGTCCGCATCCACTGCGTCGACGGGCCGAGTTGACCCGGCTTGACCTCCAGCAGACCGACCTGGTCGGCGCCCAGCGGCGTGCCGGCGTCGTCGACCACCCGCAGCTGGGCGCCGGGGTTGGCCCGCCCCACGCTACCGCGTTTGGTGCTCCAGTGGGCCTGGTAGTCGGCCAGTGTCCAACCCGCCACGCCGCCGCCAAATTCCGTTGCCGCATAAGACGTTAGAACGGATATACCATACTTTTCGGTGAACGCGTCGGCATCGTCGGCCGACAGTGGTGCGGTGCTGCAGGTGACGGCGCGGATGCTGTCCAGGTCGGCCCGCGACAGGTCCGAGTGCAACACCGTCCGTAACGCGGCCGGCACCAGCGATACCGCCCGGGGGCGGTGCGTTCGCACCGCCTGTGCCCACGCGTTGAGCTCGAAGCGTTCCAACAACACGAACGGTCTCGCCTCGGTGAAGCATTGCAGCACCCGGAAGACGCCGCCGATGTGCACCAGCGGCGAGTTCACGATCGCCACACCGCGTCGCAGCTGCTGCGGCGGTGGCGCGTTTTCGGGGTCGGGGCCCAGCACACTGCGCGCCAGCATGTCGTAGCTGAGGTCGATTCGCTTGGGCGGTCCCGTCGTTCCGCTGGTCAGCATTCGCACCGCGATTTCTGTTGCGGCGGTGGGTCCGTCGTGACTGCGTGCCGACTCGCCGGGGTCGTCGAGGCTCCCGGAGATCGGCAGGGTCGGTGTGCCGGGAGCGACCAGCGTGGCCAGGTCGTCGGCCTCGCCGACCACCAGGGACAGTTGCAGCGCGGCGATGTCGGACCGGGTGCGCGCGTCGCCGCGGAACGGATTGATGGTGACCACGGTCCCGCCGCCCAGCAGCACGCCCAGGAACGCCGCCACCTGGCCGGGCCGGTTGCGCAGCAACATTCCGATCGCGGGGTTGCCGCCGTGTTCGGCCGTCACCGAGGCCATGTCCAAGTGGCGTCGGCGATCCGGCCCTACGACAGCCAGCGGCCACGGTACTCGATCGCGCCTGCGCCCGGCTGCAGCTCCAGCACCGCGGCGATGCGTCGACTCAGCGGATGATGGCCCATCAGCGGATCTTTGGTTCGGCGCCCTTGCGGTCGGCGTCCCGCTGTGCCGCCAGTTCGGCGGTGCCCAGCGGGTTGCCCAGCCGGGTGTAGATCAGGCCCTGCTCCAGAGCGGCGCGGTAGGGCTTGTCAAGCGACTCCCAGATCGCCTTCACGGTGCCCTGCGTCGCCGACGGCGGCTTGGCCGCGATCGCCGCCGCGATCTCGTGAGCACGCCCGGCCAGCTGGTCGGTTGCCACCACTTCGGAGACCAACCCGATCCGCAACGCGGTGTCGGCACTGACGCGTTCGTCGTTGCCCATCAACGCGATACGCAACGTTTCGCCCAGTCCGATGCGGCGCATCAGGCCGATCGGCTCCAGGGCGCAGACCAGGCCGGCCGACACGTGCGAGTCGAAAAACGTCGTGTCTTGCGAGCAGATGACCACGTCGGACTCGTTGAGGAAGTAGAACGCACCCGCGGTGCACATACCCTGAACGGCGCACACCACCGGCTTGAACATCTTCTGCCACTTGGGGCTAAGCAATTCGCCGGGATTTTCGTGATTCCATACGTTTTCGGGTTGCCCGTACGGCGTCTTGATGTCCAACCCGGCGCTGAAGGCCCGGCTGCCGGCCGCCCGCAACACCACCGCATGTACCGACTCGTCGAGCTTGACGATGCGCCAGGCTTCGGCCATCTCCTCACACATCGTGCGGTTGAACGCATTGAGTTGATCGGGCCGATTCAGCGTGATGGTGGCGACATGGTCGCCCCCGTCGATGTCGAGGAGGATGGTTTCGAAGCGCGGAGTACTCACCGGCACTGCCAATTCGGTTTGCGCTTCTCCACAAAGGCTTTGGGCCCTTCGGCGGCGTCCTCGGTGCGCAGCACCCGCTCGCGGAAGGTTTCGGCCATGATCTCGGCTTCGTGCAGCGGAACGTTCAAACCCTTCAGGATCGCCAACCGGGTACCTCGAACCGCCAGCGGCGCATTGGAGTCGACGATGTCGGCGATCTCACGGGCACGGTCCAACAGGCTGTCGTGCTCGACGACCTCACTGATCAACCCGAGTTCGTAGGCCCGCTGTGCGCTCATCCGTTCGTGTTTGCCCATCAACGCCATTCGCAGGGGGGATCGAACGGGGCAGCACCCGGGAGATCCGCACCAATTCGCGGCCGGCCACCAGCCCGATGCTGACGTGCGGGTCGAAAAACGTCGCCTGCTCGGATGCGATGACGATGTCAGTCGTGGTGACCCAATCCATGCCTGCGCCACAACATATTCCGTTGACGGCGGTGATCACCGGCTTGGCCATCGTGCGAAACGGGGGAGTGCCTTCCTGGGGAGCTTCCCACTGGTCGTAGGTCAACAGATACGGCCGCTCGTAGATCACCTTGCCGTCTTTGGGAATTTCCCTGACGTCGGCACCGGCACAGAACGCGCGGCCGGTGCCGGTGACGATCGTCAGCCAGACGTTGTCGTCGTTTTCGGCTTCGTCGTAGGCCGCGCGCAGCTCGGTGATCATGTGTGGGCTCAGCGCGTTGAGCGCCTCGGGCCGGTTCAGGGTGATGGTGGCGGTATGCCCGTCGACCTCGTAGTTGATCGTGTCGAACGAGTCAGCAGGCATCCGTGTTCCCTTCATACTGGTGTGACCGAGAGCTTAGCTCAGCGGCCGTCGAATGTCGGCTCGCGTCGTTGCCGAAAGGCTTCCAGGCCTTCTTTGAAATCGTTTGTCCGACAAGACAGTTCCAAGTTGAACAGCTCCTGTGTCATCGATTGGCTCAGCGACGCGTGCTGGCCGTAGTGCAGGGCTTCCTTGGCCAGTCCGAGCGCCACGGTTGGCCCGCCGGCCAGCCTCGCCAGCAGCCGCTCCACGCTGTCGTCGAGTTCGGCAGCGCCGGCGGCCTGGTGGATCAGACCCCAGTCGCCCGCGTCGGACCCACTCACTTTCTCGCTGAGCAGCAGCATGCGCCGGGCCCGCGCCACTCCGACCAATCGCGGGAGCAGCCAGCTAGGACCCGAGTCCGGGCTGAATCCGCGCTCGATGAACGGCTGCCAGAACACGGCGTCGTCGGCAGCCATGGTGAAGTCGGCGGCCAGCGCGAGATTGCAGTCCATCCCCACCGCCCAGCCCCGCACGGTGCAGACCACCGGCAGCTGGATGGTTTGCACGAGCTCGATCAGCCGGTGGGCGGCGTGTGGAATCCGGCGCACCAGATCGCCGGTACGCGGGCGCGCTGCGGTGGCGCTGTTGGTGGCGACCCAGTCGGCACCCGCGCAGAAGTCGTCGCCGGCACCGCGCAGGTGGATCGCGCGCAACGCGTCGTCGGTGGCGGCCTCGGTGAGCGCGCGGACCAATGTCTCGATCATCAAGTGGGTCAACGAATTACGCCGCTGTGGGCGATCGAGGGTGAGCCGTAGGACCGCACCATCTCGGCGTGCTGTCACCGACCCCTCGGCGTCGGCCGCATCGGCGTCGTGACTCACCGTCGGATTCGGCTTTCCTCAGCGATACGGTTACCCATACAGTAGGCAATACAATTGATACGCTGTATAAGCTATCAAGGAAACGCTGCCGACGGAACAACCGGGTCAATGCCCGGTGAAAGAGGGTCGCATGCCTGAGGGGACACCGGTGCGCGCGGACGACGCGAAGTTCGGCGAGATGTCCCTTGCGCAAACCGTGGCGGCCGCCGGTGCGATGAGGCGGCTGAGTTCGCTGCTGCTGTCCCTGGAACATCCGCATCCGACCGTGGATGCGATGCTGGTGAAGTTCGGCGAATGGGAACGCGAGCTTGCGTGCGCGGCGCCGCGGGACAGCGCGCCCCGGATCGGCGAAGCGGACGACGATCCGCGCCGGGTTTATCTCAACCACGCCACCGACATCGGTGCCTACAACCCGTGCTTCCCCGAGTACTCCTTCGACTACCTCGACGCCGACAAGGCCGAAGGCCGGGTCGTGTTCCCACTCGTCTACGAAGGACCGCCGGGTTTGGTGCACGGCGGCTTTCTGTCGGTGTTCTTCGACTGCGTCATCCAGCATCACAGTTGCGTCATGGGGCTGTCCGGCAAGACGCGCTCACTGAACGTCGCTTTCCGGCGGCCCACACCGTTGCTGACCGAGCTGAGCTTCGACATCGTCCGCTCGCAAGTCGAGCACGGCATCGCGTCGACGGCGCGGCTGCTGCTCGGCGGCGAAGTGCTGTGCGTCGGCGAGGTGAACACCCTGGCGTCGCAGCCGGACAAGCTGACCGGATACCGATTCGGCAGACGGCGAAAGGAATCGGCGACATGACCGGCTCGAACGACGATCGGGTGCTCTTCGAGGTCGACCCCGGCAAGAGAATCGCGACGATCACGCTGAACAATCCCAAGCAGCGCAACTCCTATGACGCCGCCATGCGCGAGGCCGTCGGCCGCTGCCTGGACCGGGTGGCCGAAGACGACGATCTGACGGTGGTGCTGCTGCGCGGGGCCGAGGGAGTGTTCTCCACCGGGGCCGACATGAACAATGCATACGGCTGGTATGGCGACAAGAACCAGTCGTCCGATGCGGCCAAGCGGCGGCCCAGTCAGCGTCGGCGACTTACGTTGGACCGCAAGCCATTTGGCTTCTACCACAATTTCATGGGCTTTCCGAAGGTGACGGTCGGGGAGATCTCCGGCTACGTTTTGAGCGGTGGCTTCGAAATGGCACTGATGACCGACATCTCGGTGATCGCACGCGACACGAAGATCGGCATGCCGGCGACGCGGTTTTTGGGGCCCGCGCTGGGCAGCCTGCACATGTTCTTTCACCGGCTCGGGCCGGTGCTGGCCCGGCGCCTGCTGTTGACGGGCGATGTCATTCAAGCCGGCGAGGTCGAGCATCTCGGAATCTTCACCGACACATGCGATCCCGGCGCGGTGACCGCCTGCGCTCGGTACTGGGCCGAGAAGGCGGCGAAGATGCCCGCCGACGGCGTCGTCATCGCCAAGGAGGCGTTCCGCCTCGTCGAGCAGAGCCAGGCGTACAACGGCGAGGAGGTAGCGAGCTATCTGTTCCACGCCTACGGCACCAACCTGCAGTTCGGGCCGGACGAGCTCAACTTCGTCAAAACCCGCGCCAGCACGGCACCAAGGAAGCGTTCCGGTTACGCGACGAGCACTTCCATGTGCCGGAACCCGAAGCGTAGCAACCGGATTCGCTACTAACGGTGCGCGGTCGTCTTGGGCCGCGAAAAGGACTTGGCCGCCTTGCGCGGCCGAGACGGCGTCGACTTGGCGGATTTCGAGCCCTCGTCGATCAATCGGCTGGCGTGGTCGAGGATGCAGGTGAGACCGTACTCGAAATTGGTTTCGTCCGGCGCCCCGATCCGGTGACCGATCCGGCTCACCCGGGCCAGCAGCGGAGTCTTGTCGGGGTCGATGGCAACGGCATCCTCGATGGTGCGCGGACCGACGTCGGAGGACTGGTTCTTTTCGTAGAGTCGCTGCAGCACCACCGAGCCGCGGACGTGCACCGAAACCGCCGAGTAGGTGTCGAAGGCGTCTTCGGGCGTGAGGCCGGCCTCGACCAGATTGGAGATCGCCTTCTCCATCTCCAGGGCGCCCAGTCGGGCTGCCTTCGGGCTCAGTGCCGCCCGAATCAGAATCAGGTCGCACAGAATTGGGTTGCCCATGAACGTCTTACGCATCGACCGCGCGTGGTTGCGCAGGGTTTCCCGCCAATCGCTGGCCTCCACGTAGGGCGTGGCGAACACATACTTGCTCAAGGCGCGGTCGGTCATCGCGTTGAGCAAGTCGTCCCTCTTGCGGAAATACCAGTAGATGCTGGTAACACCGACACCGAGGTGTTTGCCGAGCAGCGGCATGCTCAGATTGTCGATCGACACCTGCTCCGCGAGTTCGAATGCGCCGCTGATGATGTCGTCGGGGTTGATGGACCCACGTTCGCGTCGTTGACGCTTATCGGCGGTTGCCTGCTTTGCCACTACGGGCACCTCCATCAAAAATGTATCCTGCGCGTACGGTCTGCAACGGTGCCACCGATTGAACCAAATCTACTCGCAGGTCCGCTCCCACCTGCGTATATGTTCCCGTGTCGCCATTGGGGTATGACCGTCAATCGGGCTCTCGTACGCTTTTCCATCTGCTACTATAATACCTATCGTAGGCTTTTTGGTATATGAGGCTGGACGGGCAAAGATGACTGGACGCACGCCATTGGCTGACCCACCGTGTGAGGCGCGGATATCGCCATATGGATCTAGGCCTTCGGAATGCGACAGCGGTGGTTGTCGGCGGTAGCCGCGGCATGGGTTTGGCAGCGTCGCGCTGCCTCGCCGAGGTCGGTGCCCGGGTGGCGCTGGTCGGCCGAACTCAAGCCGCCCTCGACAGCGCGGTGGCCGACCTCACCGATCGCGGCAGCCCGGATGCCGTGGGATTCGCGGTCGACATCGGTGACGTGGCGGCGGTCGACAACCTGGTCGCCGAAATTTCGGGCCGATGGAACGGCGAACTCAACGTGCTCGTCAACACTGTCGGGCCGGGAGCGCCGGGCAGCTTTGAAAACCTGACCGACGAACAGTGGCGTGAGGCCGTCGAAGACGGTGTGCTGGGGATGGTGCGCTGCGTGCGGTCGGCGCTGCCGCTGCTGCGCAAGGCCGAGTGAGCGCGCCTCGTCAACTTCTCGGCGCATTCGACGCAGCGCCAGAGCATCATGCTGCCGGCCTACACCGCCGCCAAGTCGATGCTGACCAGCGTCTCGAAGAACCTGTCCTTGTTGCTGGCCAAAGACGAGATCCTGGTCAACGTGGTGTCACCGGGCAGCATCGCGTCTGAGTCGCTCGTCGGCTGGGCCAACTCGGTCGGTGTCGACGGCAGCGACCCCTACCGGCTGATGGAGGCCGCATACCGCAAGCTCGGCCTCATCAACTAGGTGCTAGATCCCTTGTGTCACAAGCCTATGCGACGGCCCGGCCACCGAAATGGTGACCGGGCCTAGCGCACGTGACGCGTCGACTAGTTCTGTTCGGTGCGCTGGCGTGCCTGGTGAACTTCCGCTTCGGCGCGAGCCTTGTCGGCTTGGGCTTCTTTCTTGGCGGCGTTGCGCAGCGCTTCTGCCTTGTCCTGCTGCGCCTGACCCTCGGTGATCCAGTCGTTGCGACCCGCGACCGTACCGACTACTTCCTTGGCCTTGCCGACCACGTCTTCCATGACGCCCCTGATGACGTCAACCATTGGCGATTCCCTCCTCCTGCCTAGTGGGTGCCACCCTTTCCTCTTCCCGGCCGCCCGAGGCCGGAAAACACGATGGCAACGTGGCGCTCGCCACAGCTGTCAGTGGGCCAGCCCCTCAACAGTGGCCGCTGAATTCGCGGTCACTGGCACGTTTTCTGCGGTCGCGGGCGCCGTCGCGGAGTCCGTCTGCGCAGGCTCATCGCTGTTGCGTCGCCGTCGCGCCCACCAGACCAGCACGATCAGTACACCCAACGGTCCCAGCGCGACCAGGAATTGCGTTCCCGCCCACGCCGCCTCAATCTAGAGCATCGCCGACCGCGCCTGTTTGAGGCGATGCACCACCGCTTTCACCTGCGATTTCACGACTGATCCCCTTAGCTGCCAGAAATTGAAGTCCTGGGTGTCGGTAACCCGGCGAGTCGCCATCCCAAACAATGTTCGCCTTCGTTGCCGAAGATTTCGCTTCGCCGTTGCCGACACGGGCCGGGCCTTTCACGGTCACCGGCAGCACGGTTGCGCATCGTGAAATTCGCTGTTCGATGCCCGTTCGCAGGGCCGCGAGCGCGGTTGTGGAATGCAGTACCGATAGGTATACAGTATGGGTACAAAGCCCACCGAAATCCGTAGTCGACGCAGCAGGAGGTGCCACGCAAAATGTCCGGCAGCGACGGTGCCGCCAACACCGACGATGCGGTGCTCTACGAGGCTACCGACAGCGGCGTCGCGATCCTGACGTTCAACCGGGCGGACCGCCTCAATGCGTGGGGTCCCGACATCGCGGCGGGGTTCTACGCCGGCATCGACCGTGCCGAAGCCGACCCCGCCATCCGGGTGATCGTGCTGACCGGCCGGGGCAGGGGCTTCTGCGCCGGCGCCTACCTGGGCGCGCCGGGCGCGGCGGCCCAGGTCGGTGAGTCGATGGAGAAGGCGAGCCAGACGAACCTGGCCGACCTGGTTGGCGAGCGGCCACCGCACTTCGTGACCACGCTGCGCAAGCCGGTCATCGCCGCGGTCAACGGCGCGTGCGTTGGGATCGGTCTGACCCAGGCGCTGATGTGCGACGTCCGGTTCGCCGCGGCCGGCGCCAAATTCGGCGCGGTGTTCTCGCGTCGCGGCCTGATCGCCGAATTCGGGATCTCCTGGATCCTGCCACGGCTGACCAGCATGGGAGTCACCCTGGATCTGCTGCTAAGCGGCCGCACGTTTCTCGCCGAGGAGGCCGCCGAGCTGGGTCTGGTCAAAGAGGTTGTGGCGGCCGACGACCTGATGAAGCGTGTCCTGGAATACGCCGAGGACATGGCTGCCAACTGCTCGCCCGCCTCGATGGCAGTGATCAAGCGTCAGGTCTACGGCGACATCACCCGCGGTGTCGTGGACGCCAACGACCGCTCGGAAGTCCTGGTGCGCGAGGCGATGTCACGGCCGGACGTCATCGAAGGGATCACCAGCTTCCTCGAGAAGCGGCCCCCGCAGTTCCTTCACTCAGCTCAACCGACGCGTAGCGCCCGGAAAGGAAGATCATGAACAGTTTGAGATACAAGGCGATTGACGTCGACAACCACTACTACGAACCGCTGGACGCGTTCACCCGGTACCTGGACAAGCCGTTCAAGACCCGCGGCGTGCAGATGGTCACCCAGGGCAAGCGAACCTTGGCCGTGATCGGGGGACGGGTGAACCACTTCGTGCCCAACCCCACCTTGGGCCCGATCATCGTGCCGGGCTGCTTAGACCTGTTGTTCCGCGGTGAGATCCCCGAGGGCGTCGACCCGGCGTCGCTGATGAAGGTCGAGCGGCTGGCCGAACACCCCGAGTACCAGAACCGCGACGCCCGCATCGCCGTGATGGACACCCAGGACATCGACACCGTCTTCATGCTGCCGACGTTCGGCTGCGGGGTCGAGGAGGCCCTCAAGCACGACATCGAGGCGACGATGGCCTCGGTGCACGCCTTCAACCTCTGGCTCGACGAGGACTGGGGATTCGACCGTCCGGATCACCGCATCATCTCCGCGCCGATCATCTCGCTGGCCGACCCGGCCAAGGCACTCGAAGAGGTCGACTTCGTGTTGGCGCGCGGCGCCAAGCTGGTGCTGGTGCGGCCGGCGCCCGGCTTGGTCAAGCCGCGGTCGCTGGGGCATCCCAGCCACGACCCGGTGTGGGCACGGCTGGCCGAGGCGGGGGTGCCGGTGGGATTCCACCTGTCCGACAGCGGTTATCTGCACATCGCGGCGGCGTGGGGCGGTAAGGCGACGTTCGAAGGGTTCGGCGCCAAGGACCCGTTGGACAACGTGCTGCTCGATGACCGGGCGATCCACGACACGATGGCCTCGATGATCGTGCACGGCGTGTTCACCCGCCACCTCAAACTCAAGGCAGTCAGCATCGAAAACGGTTCGTATTTCGTGCATCGGCTGATCAAGCGCCTGAAGAAGGCGGCCAACACCCAACCGCGCGACTTCCCCGAGGATCCGGTGGAGCAGCTGCGCAACAACGTCTGGATCGCCCCGTACTACGAGGACGACCTGCCGGAGCTGGCCGAGGTGATCGGCGTGGACAACATCTTGTTCGGCTCCGACTGGCCGCACGGCGAAGGTCTCGGGTCACCGGTTTCGTTCGCCGAGGAACTCACCGCCTTCAGCGAATCGGACGTCCGAAAGATTATGCGCGACAATGCGTTAGATCTTCTCGGCGTCAAAGCCACGGTGGCGGCCTAGGCGGCCTGGGCAGTGAGTGAATGGACCGTCGGGGCGGTGCTCGACGCGATCGCCGACGTCATCCCCGACCGTTTGATGACGGTCTGTGGAACCCGTCGCAGCACCTTCGCCGAGTCGGCAGACCGAACGAGTCGATTGGCGAACTTCTTGATCGCCACCGGCTTCGGGGCGCATCGCGAACGGCACACGCTGAACCGCTGGGAGTGCGGTCAGGACCGGGTCGCGTTGCTGATGTACAACGACCTGTACCCGGACGCGGTGATCGCGTGCCTGAAAGCCCGCGTGGTCCCGGTCAACGTGAACTATAGCTACTCGCCGCTCGAGATCGCCGACCTGCTCCGCTATGTCCGGCCGCGCGGCATCATCTACCATCGATCGCTCGGCGCGCGGTGCGCCGAGGTGCTGCCGTCGGACGGTGCCGAGCTGCTGATCTCGATCGACGACGGCAGCGACGTCGCCGAACTGCCGGGCGCGGTGACGCTGGATAACGCACTGGCGCAGGGGGGTTCGGGCAATCCGGTTCCCGGATCGCCCGACGATCTGATCATGATGTGCACCGGCGGGACCACCGGCCGTCCCAAGGGGGTGCTGTGGCGCCAATCCGACATGTATGTGGCGTCGATGGTCGGGGCCGACCACGCCGGCGTCGACGAGATCCATGCCAAGGTGCGCAACGGGGGCCAGCCGTGGTTCGCGGTCTCTCCGCTGATGCACGCGGCCGGCATGTGGACCGCCTTCGCGGCGATCATGAGCGGGTTCACCGCGGTGCTCTATGACGGCCGGGGCAAACTCGACGCGCGCGCGGTATGGCAGACCGCCGAGCGCGAAGGAGTCGGCATGATGACGATGGTCGGCGACGCGTACGCCGGACCGCTGGTCGCCGAGTTGCTCCTACGACCTGTCGCGCTGAACGGAATCGGCACCGGCGGGGCCGCGACGAATCCGAAGTTCAAGCAGGCGCTGATGGAAAAGCTGCCACAGGTCACCATCATCGACGGCTACGGTTCGTCGGAATCCGGAAACATGGGATTCGGGCACAGCCAACGCGGCACGCAGAGCGAGACCTTCGTGCTCCGCGAGGGCGGAGCGGTGGTGTCCGAGGACCGCACCCGTTTCCTGGCGCCCGGCGATCCCGAAATCGGTTGGGTGGCAAGAAGTGGCCGGATTCCGCTGGGCTACTTCGACGACGCCGAGGCCACCCAGCGCACCTTCCCGGAAATCGACGGCACGCGGGTGGTGATCCCCGGGGACCGGGCGAGCATCGAAGCGGACGGCACGCTGCGCCTGTACGGACGCGACTCGCTGGTGGTCAACACCGGTGGGGAATAAGGTCTTCGTCGAAGAGGTCGAGGAAGTGCTGCGCACCCATCCCAGCGTCGCCGACGCGTTGGTCGTCGGGCGGGCCAGCGAGCGGTGGGGCCAGGAAGTCGTCGCGCTGGTCGCGGTGGCGCCCGGCGCCGGCGTCGTCGAAGAGTCCGAGCTCGCCGCGCTGTGCAAGTCGCGGCTGGCCCACTTCAAGGCACCCAAGGCCGTCTTGTTCGTCGAGCAGGTGCAGCGCCTGGGCAACGGCAAGCCGAACTACCGATGGGCCAAACAGGTTGCTGCAGAACAACTGCCGGCTACCGCATTGGCAGGTGTCGATGCAGAAGGACCCGCATGAACGACAAAGCGATCGACTGCCTGATCAACGTGCACTTCGGCGAGGCCGACTCCCAGCCCACCTGGATGCTCAAGGTCCGTGACGACTACTTCAAGGGCCCGCAGTCGATGTTCGCGCCGGTCGACCTGTCCGAGCTGCTCGACGAGATGGACACTCACGGGGTGCAGAAGGCGGTCTTGATGGACAACCTCGCCAGCCCGTCGACCACCGCACGAAAGTTCGTCGAGGCCAAGCCGGAGCGCTTCGCGCTGGCCATGGGTGGGGTCAACCTACTGCGGCCGGTGGGGCCGCTGCGCGAGCTGACCGCGGTCGTGCGCGATCTGCCGGTCGCCTATGCCGTGGTGGGACCCAGTTTTTGGGGTGACGGCCAGTATCCGCCCAGCGATGCCGTCTACTACCCGCTCTACGCCAAGTGCGCGGAACCGGGGCGTGCCGCTGTGCGTCAACACCGGCATTCCGGGCCCGCCGATCCCCGGAGAGGTGCAGAACCCCATCCACCTCGACCGGGTGTGCGTGCGCTTCCTAGAGCTCAAGCTGTGCATAATCCACGGCGCCGACCCGTGGTGGGACGTCGCGATCCGGCTGCTGCTCAAGTATGAAAACCTGCGTCTGATGACGTCGGCCTGGTCGCCCAAGCGGCTGCCGGAAAGCCTGCTGCACTACATGCGCACCCGCGGACCGAACAAGGTCATCTACGCGTCCGACTGGCCGGTCCTGCGGATGCACTGGGTGATCCCGGAAGCCCGCGCGCTGGACCTGCCCGCCGAGGTGCTGGACAACTACCTGTACAACAACGCACAGGCGTTTTTCTTCGGACAGGAGCGATGACCATGGACCGCTACGAACTACGCAGGTTGGACTACAGCCTGTCCGACCATCACGTGGATCTGCAGAGCGCGTACAAGCAATTCTTCAAGACGCACTGCTCCATCGAAACTGTGCGTGCGGCGGAGCCCTCCGGGTTCGACAAGAACCTCTGGGAGCGGTTGTGCGCGACGGGCGCGACCACGATGGCGCTGCCCGAGTCCAGCGGTGGCGACGGCGCGACGCTGGTCGACCTCACGCTGGTCGCCGAGGAGATCGGGCGGTCGCTGGCGCCGGTGCCGTGGATCGACCATGTGTGCGCGGCGCGGCTGCTGGGCCGGCTGGAGGCGCGGGGCGCCGACACCGCCGGGGTCGCCGACGGCGAACAGCTGGCCGGCATCGACGCGCGGATCGACGCCGCACCGGGCCCGCGGCTGATCCCGACCGGGTCGATCGCCGACCACATCATCGTCCGCGACGGCGACGAGGTCGTGCGCCTGAGGTTTCCAACCCGGCCCGCCAAGGTCGACAACCTGGGCCGGTTGCCGATGGCCTGGGTCGATCCGGCCAACGCCGACACCCGCACGGTCATCGCGCGGGGACCCGAAGCGCTGGCGAATTACCTACTCGCGCTGGACGAGTGGCGGCTGTTGACTGCGGCGGCCCTGGTGGGCCTGGTCGAAGAGACCATGACCATCGCCGCCGAGTTCGCCAAGACCCGTTACACATTGGGCGTTCCAATCTCGACGCTGCAGGCCATTTCGCATCCGCTGGCCAACATGGCGATCACCGTGCAGGGCGGACGCAACCTGGCCCGGCGGGCGGCCTGGTTCCTGGACAACGAACCGGGCGAACGCGACGAACTCGCGCCGTCGGCGTTCGTGTTCATGACCGAGGAGGCGGCCAAGGCGGCCACCATGGCCGTGCACATCCAAGGCGGACTTGGTGTTTCGTCCGAAGCCGCGGCGACGGCGTACCTGGTGCGGGCCCGGGGCTGGCCGCTGGCGGCCGGGGATCCGGGTGCCACGGCCAAGCGGGTCGCCGAGATCGTGACCGCCCGCGAGAGCGCCGCAGCGGCCGTCTAGGACAGGAGCAAACATGGACTTCTCCCGGATGGAGCTCTCGGACGAGGACGAGGCGTTTCGCGAGGAATTGCGAAGTTTCCTGAAAACCCATGTGACCGAGGAAGTTCTGCGGTGCGACCGCGAGACCGGTGACAACTTCGACGAGGGCGTGCATCTGCCCCTCGGCGCCGCGGGCTATCTGGCAAAGGAATGGAAGCCGGAATCCGAGGGTGGATTCAGTCGCGTGCGCCGGCGCATCTACGAGCTGGAGAAGCGCCGTGCTCACGTGCCGTGGGTGACCTGGGGGACGACCGCCATGGTGGCCCGGTCGGTCGCGAAATTCGGCTCGCCCGAGCTCTGCGACGAGGTCATGCCGCGGGTCTTCACCGGCGAGGTGAGGCTCTGCCTCGGTTACACCGAGCCCGAGGGTGGTTCCGACATCGCCACCTGCAAAACCCGCGCGGTGCGCGACGGTGAGGGCTGGGTGATCAACGGCTCGAAGATGTTCACCACCGGCGCGCACAACTGCCAGTACGTATTCCTGATCACCAACACCGCCCCGGATGCGCCAAAGCACAAGAGCCTGACCATGTTTCTGGTGCCGCTGGACTCCCCGGGAATCGAGATCCAGGGCATCCGCACCGTGGACGGCGACCGGACCAACATCGTCTACTGCAGCGATGTCCGCGTCGAAGACAAGTACGGGCTGGGTGATGTGAACGCGGGCTGGACGGTGTTGCGCGAGCCGCTCAACACCGAGCACGGCGCGGTCGCGGCCGCGCCCGACGGCTTGCAGGACACCTCGATCATGATGCACCAGGCCGGTTCGATGGCCACCGCCGTCGACCACGCGGTGACGGCCGTAACGCGCCCCGATTCCCACGGGCGCAAGCTCGTCGACGACGAGTCGGTCGCCTATCGGTTGGGCCGCTGCGTGGCCCGGCTGGAGGCGGTGTTGTCCTCTCTCAACATCTACGGGCGGGTCGCCATCGGCCAGACGATGCGCGACATCTCCCCGGACCTGATGGACATCCACGGCGCGGCGTCGGCGCTGCTGTTCGGGACCGACGGGGCCGCCGATGACGGCAGCGCCGAATACGTCTACCGGTTCGCGCCTTTGGTCGGCATCTACGGCGGCACCCTGGAGGTGTTCCGCAGCATGATCGGGCAGTACACGCTCGGCCTGGGCAAGCCCAACTACTCACCGCCGGTCAAGAAGGTCTCCTGACCCCTCGCAGAGCGAGAACTCGCAGTTACGCCACTTTCGAAATACCCCCCCGGGGGATGATGGCATATATTGGCGGGTGACAGGTAAGGGGACTGTGATGGTTGGTGACGAAGACAGCATTGCTGCCGTACTGAACCGGTTGCGCCGTGCGCAGGGCCAGCTGGCCGGTGTCATTTCGATGATCGAGCAGGGCCGTGATTGCAAGGACGTGGTCACGCAGCTCGCCGCGGTGTCGCGCGCGCTGGATCGCGCCGGATTCAAGATCGTCGCCACCGGCATGCGCGAATGCACGACCGGGAAAGGGGCGAAGGGAAAAAAGCCGTTGACCGAAGACGAGCTTGAGAAGCTCTTCCTGGCGCTGGCCTGACCCTGCCCACTGGTGCCAGTCGATGATCCGAGGCCGCTGGTGCGGTGGCTGATTACATTGCGGCACAAAGAAGCCGGCCTGTGACTCGGCAATTAGCAGCAGCCCCGGCAGCGTTGCCGTAAGGGTTCGGGTGGTCGGCGCTGGGCCGCTTCTCACCATCGCGCTGGCCCAGCTGTGGCATGTCTTCAACATGCGTGGCCGTCGCAGCTCATTGGTGCGCAACGCTGTGACACGCGACCGGTTCGTCTGGTACTCGCTAGCGCTGTGTCTGGTGTTGATCGTCGCGGCAGTCAGTATTCCGGTGCTGGCTTCGGTGCTGCAGGTGGTACCGATCGGCGTCGAAGGGTGGACGCTGGCCATCGGGTGCAGCCTGTTGCCCCTCTTGGCGGGACAGGCGTGGCTTGGGGCCGACTGCCGCCGAGAGTCACACGGGTCGTAGCGGGCGATCTATTCCGCAGAATCTTTGCAACACTTGAGAACCGAGCGCAGGACGGCAACGATCAGCAGCCCGTCGGGCGATTAGTCGGGTGACGGACGCTTCGCCGCAACTCGGCATAACCTATACCAGGTACGGTATAGGCCGAGGTCGATTGGCGCGACGAGGGGGCCCGCATGTCACCGGTCTGGTGGCGTTATCACCTCGGAGAAGGGACCGAACGGAGCGCGCAGCACGCAGTCGTGGCCGCCGGGCGTCGATCGGCACCGCGCACGATGTGCGAGATGTTGCCGAAAGCCATTTGGGCGCGGGCCAAACGGCCCTGTTCAGTTTGCAGGCCGGGCGCGAAACTGACGACATGAGTGGCTAAAGGAAGTACACCGATGTTGACCGTTCTCAAACGAACCTGGGTGCTGATCGTGGTGGCGGTGGCAGTTGCTTTTGGTGGTGTCGCCGTGGATCGACTGCGCGGCGTTTTCGGCTCAGATGCGATATTCGCGGCAACCGGCAGCAGTGCCGACCCGCTCGAGCCGTTACACATCAAGCGGGTGACATACGAGGTCTATGGGCCCGGCGACACAGCAGGCAGGGTGAGCTACTTGAACACGGACACGAGGTCGGAACAGGCGAACTTCACCGGCTTGCCCTGGACTTTCACGATGATCACGACGGTGCCGACCGTGATCGCCAACGTGGTGGCACAGGGCGATAGCGACCGCATCGGGTGCCGCATCATCGTCAACGACGAGGTCAAGGACGAAAGAACTACGGAGGGTCACCACGCCCAAATTGCTTGCCTGGTGAAGGCCGCATGAGCAACGACGCCCGCCCGAAATTCATGCGGTTTGTCCGCACGTTCGCGGTGCCGATCCTGGTGGCATGGCTGCTGGTGACCGTCGCTTTGAACGTGCTTGTGCCGCTGGTAGAGTCGGTGGTGCGTAACCATGCAGTGACGATGTCGCCCCAAGATGCGCCCGCGATGATTGCCGCGAAGCGGATCGGCGCCCTGTTCCACGAGTCGGACTCCGACAGCACCGCGATGATCGTTCTTGAGAGCGATAAGCCGCTAGGCGAAGAATCCCACCGTTATTACGACGGCTTGGTGAAAAAGTTGAAGGACGACCCGACGCACGTGCAGCATGTCCAGAACGTCTGGGGAGATCCGCTCACCGCCGCTGGCGTGCAGAGCCGAGACGGCAAAGCCGCCTACGCGCAACTCAATCTGGCTGGTGACCAGGGCAGCACCGTGGGCAACGAGTCCGTCGCAGCGGTGCGCGAGATCGTTGGCAAATCAGCACCGCCGATCGGGCTCAAGGTTCACGTGACCGGACCGGCACCGCTGACGACAGACATGAATGAGGCTGCTGACAAGAGCATGCTCAAAATGATGGGCGTGACGGGCGTGGTCATTATGATCATGCTCTTTATCGCCTATCGTTCCGTCAGCACCGTGCTTCTGGTTCTTGACATGGTCGGTTTCGAGATGGGTACGGCCAGAGGCCTCATCGCGCTGCTCGGCAACTACGCCTTTCATATCATTTTGGGCTCGGGATTGACGATCGCCGGGGCGACCTTCTGCCTGCACTTGGCAAGGCTGTCCTATTTCAAGGCGCTGGGCATTCCATCGGCCCTGGGATTGCTTGTCGTGGTCGCGGGAGCGCTGACCGCAGCGCCGGCCGTGGTGGCGGTGGCCACTCGATTCGGCTTACTAGACCCGAGGCAGATGATCAAGACCCGTGGGTGGCGGCGCATCGGCACCGCAAGCGTGCGCTGGCCCGGCGCGGTCTTTGCGGCCTCGCTGGTGATCGCGATCGTCGGCATCCTGATCATGCCGAGCATGAAGGTCAGCTACAACGATCGCTTCTACATACCCCGCAACCTGCCGTTGAACGTCGGATACACCGCTGCAGAGGGCCATTTCAGCGCCGCCACCATGAATCCCGACATTCTCCTGATCGAGAGCGACCACGACATGCGCAATTCCGGCGACATGATCATCCTGGACAGGCTGGCCAAGGATGTCTTCCGAGCCCCGGGAATCAAGATGGTGCAAAGCATTACCCGCCCGTTGGGCGGGCCGATCGAGCATACGTCTATACCGTTCCAGATCAGTGCGCAGTCGATCCCGATCCAGCAGAACCTGCAATTCATGCAGGACCGTACGGCCGACATGCTCAAGATGAGCGACGACCTCGGTGCCATGATCGGCGCGATGCAGCGGATGCAGGGCCTGTTGGGCCAGATGAGCAGCACCACACATCACATGGTCGGTGACATGCGTGATATGAAAGCGACTCTGGACGAGATGCGGGACCACCTGGCGGACTTCGACGATTTCGCGAGGCCGTTCCGCAGCTATTTGTATTGGGAACAACACTGTTTCAACATTCCGGTGTGTTGGGCTTCGAGGTCGGTGTTTGAGGCGATCGACGGTGTGGACAAATTCAGCGACAACATGAGCACGTTGATCAAGGACATCGACAACGCCGATGCGCTCATGCCGCAAATGCTGGCGCAGTTCCCGCCGATCATTGCCGTCGCCAAATCGATGCAGGCGACGTTGCTCACCATGCACAGCAGCTTCTCGAATCTGGTCACCCAGATGGCCCAGATGACGGACACGGCGAGCGCGATGGGCCAGGCGTTTGACGCCTCGCGCAGTAGCGACTACTTCTACCTGCCGCCGGAAGCGTTCCAAAATCCGGACTTTCAGCGCGGCCTGAAACTTTTCCTGTCGCCGGACGGCAAGGCGGCCCGGTTCATAATCACCCATGACACGGACCCGGCCACTCCGGCAGGCATATCCGCGGTCAAACCCGAACTGGCCGCCGCGCATCAAGCGGTGAAGGGCACCGCCCTGACCGACGCGAAGTTCTACCTAGCCGGCACGGCGGCAATCTACCGCGACATCCAGTCGGGCTCGCAGTACGACCTGTTGATAGTCGGGATTGCCGCTCTGACACTAATTTTCGTGGTGATGGTGATTATCACCAGGGCCCTGGTGGCGTCCCTGGTGATCGTCGGTACGGTGCTGCTGTCCCTGGGGGCCGCCTTCGGGCTTTCGGTGTTGGTGTGGCAGCATCTGTTCGGACTGGATTTGAACTGGATCGCACCCGTGTTCGGGTTGATCATCCTGCTCGCCGTCGGCTCGGACTACAACCTGCTGTTGGTGTCGCGCTTCCAGGAGGAGATCGGAGCGGGGCTGAAGACCGGTATCGTTCGCTCGATGGGCGAAACCGGTGGCGTCGTCACCGCGGCCGGCCTGGTCTTTGCCTTCACCATGATGTCGATGGCCGCCAGCGATCTACGCTCAATTGGCCAGGGCGGCACCACGATTGGCCTCGGCCTGCTGTTCGACACCTTGGTCGTGCGCTCGTTGATGACGCCGTCGATCGCCGCGCTGCTCGGCCGCTGGTTCTGGTGGCCGCTTAGAGTGCGACCACGCCCGGCCAGCCAAATGTTGCGGCCTTTCGGACCGCGGCGAATGGTTCGTTCTCTTCTACTGGGCGAGGATGCCGATGCGGCGACGCTCTATCGGTCAACACCCAACGGGCAAGGGTCCAGTCACGCTCACGCGACATATTAAGCGGCGGCTGCCACCGCGTCGGCCACTGGCAAGGGGAAGGTGGCGATCTCGGCGCCCGAGGTAGCGCTGGCGGTGAATACTTCTGGGTTGGCCGGCAGTGTAACGATCCCCATGCGTTCGTAGGGCCGATGGACTCTACCGCCAGGGGTGTAGCTGCTGCATCGTTCTAACCATGGCTGAATCATCCGAACCGGGATCCGAAACGAGCACCGGTGTCGAACAACCGCGCCGCGTAGAAAAATATGACCGGCCGACTCGGCTCGGTCAAACTGCGGCGTGGGTGGGCATCGTAGCCGGCATAGTATTCGTGGTAGCCGTGATCTTCTTTTCTGGGGTCCTGATCGGCCGGTCCGCTGAGGGCGTTGGCTGGCGACACGGTGATGACTGGCCCGACGGAGCCGCCGGCAAGGCAGGAACATGCCCAATGATGAGCACGGGCGGCATGATGCGACCCGGTGAAATGGGACCGATGGGTCCACGACCGTGACGACTTGCTTCGCGGGACACGAAACCTAGCTGATTTCCGAATTCGCCTGCCCAGCAGTATGTTTAGGCGTGCTATGGGCTAAGGGTCACGAACCTTGATTACGGCCCAAGGATTCGATCGCGGCGGTCAGCTTGGTGGTGGCTTCATCGGCGATTGGCTGAAGCGCTGGCTGGGCGGCGACCTTGATCATGATCTGTGGATCCATCGCCTCGACCAGCACCGCCCCACTCTGGCTGCTTGAATCCGCTCGCACCACCACATTGCAGGGCAACAGCTGACCGATCTGACGGTCCACCTCTAGCGCCCGGTGTGCCAGTGCCGGGTTGCAGGCACCCAGGATCAGGTAGTCCTCCATGTCCTGGCCGAGCTTTTGCTTCAAGGTGGTCGTGACATCGATCCTGGTGAGCACTCCGAATCCCTGGTCCGCCAGAGCTCGAGTGACGCGTTCGACCGCGTCCTCGAATGTGGTGTTCAGCTTGGTGTTCAGACCGGTGGTCATAACTGCTCCTTCTCTGTTGCGCTGCACCACGTGTATACGCCGGCGGGATCGATCACAAGGCCACCGCCGAGCAGATCGAGCACATCGCCACGCTGATCCCCGACGAGTGGCTGGAGCCCTTGGCCACCGGGTCGGCTCAGCAATGTGCGGATCCGATACGCAAGGAATTCGAGTACGGCGCCGACGCGGTGATCATGCACGGTGCGACGCCCGACGAGCTCGAGCCGGTGGTCGCGGCCTACCGGGCGGGTTCTGCGGGCTAGCCGGACGTCAACCGGCGGCGGTGACACCGAGGCTGCTCGGTTCACCGTGATGCCGTGAGATGTTTCGTTCGAACAACTCGATCGAGTGCGCGACGCCGACTGCGCCCGTGTCGGCCTCGGGCAACCGTCCGTCGTCGGCCCGCAACTTCAGCAGCGCTTCCTCGATGGCGGCATGCGCGGCGAACAGGCACGGCGTCGAGTACATCGCCACATTCACGCCGAGGTCTTCCAGCTCGGTCAGGGAGAGCCGCGGCGACTTCCCGCCGGCGATCTGGTTGAACAGCAACGGTTTATCGCCGATGACTCCGCGGACCCTGCGGATCCAGTCCGTGCTGCGCACCCCGTCGACCAGTAATACGTCGGCGTCTGTGGCCGCCAAAGCCTCTGCCCGACGCAGGATCTCGTCATCCTCGGTCGCGTCGGTGCGGGCCACCACGACCAGGTCGGTGCGGGTCTGGAGCACCAGCCGCAGCTTCTCCAGGTATTCGTCGAGCGGCAAGATCTGCTTGCCTTCGACGTGTCCGCAACGCCGGGGTCGCTTTTGGTCCTCGAGGATCACCCCGGATGCGCCGATTTGTTCCAGGTTCTCCACCGCGTGACAGGCAACCTCGGGGTCGACGTAGCCGTCGTCGATGTCGACGAGAAGATGCTGTCGTGGAAAGGCCAGCCGGAGTCGCAGCACGAAGTTGACCATGTCTGGCCATGCGATAAAACCGATGTCGGGCAGGCCGTAATACGAGGCGGCGAAGCCGAAGCCGGAGATGAACATGCCGCCGTAGTGTTGGGCCATCAGCGAGGCGGAGAACATGTCGAACACACCGATGAGCGGCGTGACATGCTCGCCTTGGATGTCGTCGCGAAGCGCAGTGCCGTAAGTCATTTGGCGACCGTCGGCCGTCAATGACCCGGCGGGACGCACGCCCCATCCGCGTCGGCCGCCGGACGCCGCGGATGGGGCGTTGGTCATGCGGTCAATCCCCTTAAGTCGCGGCCGGATTGGAGGCTAGCAACGACCACACCAACGGCATAGTGGTGTCAAGGTGAAAACTTGCCGAACATCGACATCCGGCGAACCGGCTACGGCATGATGACGGTCCGGCTCACCGGCTCGGCGGCGGCCTGTCGGGCCGACAGCGCCCGGAGCAGGGCCGCCAGCAAGGCGTCGCGAGTCTCGCGGGGGTCGATGAGCTCGTCGAATCCCATGCTTTCGGCCGAGCGATAGGACGCTTGCAACTCGGCGTCACGCAGCTTCGCCGTGACGTCCTCGCCGGCGTGCGTCGCCCGGCCCAGCGCGGCCGCGCTCATGGCGCCCATCGTGGCGCCGGGGTAGGCGAAGGTCGCGCTCTGGTGGTCGAAACCCAGCAGCGACATGTCCATCGACCCGAATCCGTATGCTTTGCGCAGCGTCACGTGCAGCTTGATGGTGCTGGCCGCCGTCTGGGCGGCGAACATCCGCGCGCCGGCACGCAGCACCCCGCTGCGCTCGGACCGGCTACCGGGCAGCATGCCGGGGTTGTCCGCGAAGAAGATGAGCGGCAGGTGGAACGAGTCGGCCACCATGATGAAATGCGCGGCCTTGTCCGCGGCCTCGGCGTCGATGGAGCCGGCGAGCACGTTGGGCTGGTTCGCGACGACCGCGACCGGGTGACCACCGAGATGGGCCAGCGCGCAGATGATCGCCTTGCCGTACTGGGGCTGGACTTCGAACCAGTCCGGCCGGTCGAAGACCACGTCGAGCACCGCGCGCATGTCGTACACGCGGCGGTTGTCGCGCGACACGATGTCGAGCAGTTCCGGCGTCGGCCGAGGCTCGCTGTCTTCGTCAGGGGGCAGCGGGCGGGGATACGACCACGCGCTGGGCGGGAAGTAGGACAGGTAACGCCGGATGTCGGCGATCACCGCTTCGTCGTCGTCGGCGACGTTGTGGATCACCCCGCTGGGCAAGGCGGTGACCGGCCCGCCGAGGTCCTCCTTCGAAATGTCTTCTCCGGTCGACTCTTTGACGACCGGTGGCCCCGCGGTGAAGATCGCGCCCTGCGTGCTCATGATCCGGAAGTCGCACACCGGGGCCACCAGGGCGCCATGCCCGGCCGAGGGGCCCAGCACCGCGGCGACGGTCGGCACCTTGCCCGAGCACTGCGTCTGGGCGAGCAGGTCGGTGGGGGCGCGCTCGTAGTGCCCACCGCCGGGGCGAAAGCCGGCGCCTTCGAGCAGCATCACCAGCGGCGTCTTGTCGCGCAGCGCCAGCTCCCCGATGCGGTAGCGCTTGGAGTTGCCCCCGGGCCCGATGCTGCCGGCCAGGGTGGTGAAGTCTTCGGCGCCGAGCATCACCGGCGAGCCGTTGATCGAGCCCGAGCCAACCACCAGCCCGTCGGCCGCGATCTCGCCGCCGACGAGCGTGCCGATTTCGCGGAAGGTGCCCGGATCCAGGAGCAGCTCGATGCGGGCGCGGGCGTCGAGCTTACCCTTGCCGCGATGCTTCTCGAGCCGCTCGGGCCCGCCCATGCCCCACGCGTGGCGGCGCCGACGGTCGAGGTCGGTGAGCGTCTCCTCCCAATCCGGGGGTTTTGTCATGCTTCTTTCCTACCTCTGAGGGGAAGCGGTCGCGCGTCCAGATCAGCAGGGTCATATACTGGATTGCTTACTGTAAAGTTAACCGCATGCCTGATGGCCCCCAACTCAAGATCGACGGCGGCATCCCCAATCGTCTCGAACGCGTGGTTGAGGTGGTCGGCAACCTGGAACAACAGGGATACGACGGGGGCTGGACGGCCGAAACCAGTCACGACCCGTTTCTGCCGCTGCTGCTGGCTGCCGAGCACACATCGCATCTCGAGCTCGGCACCAACATCGCGGTGGCGTTCGCGCGCAATCCGCTGATCGTCGCCAACGTCGCCTGGGACCTGCAGGCGTACTCGGGGGGGGGGGGGGGGGGGCCGCTTCATTCTCGGCTTGGGCACCCAGATCCAGCCCCACATCGAGAAACGATTCAGCATGCCGTGGAGCCATCCCGCCCACCGGATGCGGGAATTCGTCTCCGCGCTGCACGCCATCTGGTCCGCCTGGAACGGCGAGGCCAAGCTGAATTTCGAGGGCGACTTCTACACCCACAAGATCATGACGCCGATGTTCACCCCGGAGCAGCACCCGTACCCGGTGCCGAAGGTGTTCATCGCCGCGGTCGGTGAGGTGATGACCGAGATGTGCGGGGAAGTCGCCGACGGACACCTCGGCCACCCGATGGTCTCGAAGCGTTACCTCAACGAGGTGACCGTGCCGGCGCTGCTGCGTGGGATGGCGCGCAGCGGGCGCGACCGCGGCGACTTCGAAGTGTCGTGCGAGGTGATGGTGGCGACCGGAGAAAGCGACGCCGAGCTGGCGGCGGCCATGACCGCCGCGCGCAAGCAGATCGCCTTCTACGGTTCCACGCCCGCCTACCGCAAAGTGCTTGAGCTGCATGGCTGGGGCGACCTGCACGCCGAGCTGAATCGCCTGTCCAAGCAAGGCGAATGGGACGCGATGGGCTCGCTGATCGACGACGACATGCTGGGAACGTTCGCTGTCGTCGGCCGCGTGGACGAAGTCGGCGCCGCGCTGAAAAGCCGGTGTGAGGGCGTGGTCGACCGCGTGCTGCCGATCTTCTACGCCGCTTCGGCGTCCTGTATTACCGCTGCAATGAAGGAGTTTCGCCAGTGAGCACAACGACGATGGACGATGCCGGAAGGCTATTGGCAGATCCGTTGGCGTACACCGACGAGACGCGGCTGCACGCGGCGCTGGCTCACCTGCGTGCCACCGCTCCGGTGTCGTGGGTGGAGGTGCCGGACTACAAGCCGTTCTGGGCGATCACCAAACACGCCGCCATCATGGACATCGAGCGGCAGAACATGCTGTTCACCAACTGGCCCCGCCCGGTGCTGACCACCACGGTCGGCGACGAGTTGCAGGCCAGCGCCGGGGTGCGCACGCTGATTCACATGGACGACCCGCAACACCGGGTGGTCCGCGCGATCGGCTCGGACTGGTTTCGGCCAAAAGCCATGCGCGCGATGAAGGTACGCGTCGACGAACTCGCCAAGATCTACGTCGACAAGATGCTGGCCGTCGGGCCGGAATGCGACTTCGTCCAGCAGGTCGCGGTGAACTATCCGCTCTACGTGATCATGTCGCTGCTGGGCATCCCGGAGTCCGACTTCGCCCGGATGCTCAAGCTCACCCAGGAGCTGTTCGGCAGCGAGGACAGCGAATTCAAGCGCGGCACCTCGAATGCGGACCAGATTCCGGCGCTGCTCGATATGTTCGGCTACTTCAACGACGTCACGGCGTCACGGCGGGCGAACCCGACCGAGGACCTGGCGTCGGCCATCGCCAATGCCCGCGTCGACGGAGAACCGCTGTCCGACATCGACACCGTGTCCTACTACCTGATAGTGGCCACCGCGGGTCACGACACCACCAGCGCGACCATTTCCGGCGGGATGCAGGCACTCATCGAGAACCCGGACCAGCTGGACCGCCTGCGCAACAACCTGGATCTGATGCCGCTGGCCACCGAGGAGATGATCCGCTGGGTCACTCCGGTCAAGGAATTCATGCGGACCGCCAACGAGGACACCACCGTGCGCGGAGTACCGATCGCCGCGGGGGATTCCGTGCTGCTGTCCTACGTGTCGGCCAACCGCGACGAGGAAGTCTTCGACGACCCGTTCCGCATCGACGTATCGCGTGACCCCAACAAGCATCTGGCCTTCGGCTACGGTGTGCACTTCTGCATGGGGGCCGCGCTGGCCCGGATGGAAGTCAACAGCTTCTTCTCCGAGCTGCTGCCCAGACTCAAATCGATTGAGCTGACCGGGGATCCGGAATTGGTCGCCACGACATTCGTCGGCGGCCTCAAGCACCTGCCGGTGCGCTACTCGCTGATCTGAGTCGGTCTCGACTCCAACTTCGGCCGCGCATCGGGCTCGCCGACCAGTTGGTGTGGCTGGCGTCCGGCGCGTTCGACTGGACGTCCGGCGAGTACTAGGCGAAACACCAGATCGCCAAGGCGGGTCGCCTGGCGGCCGATCCGCGGCGGCCCGTGAGCTGTGGGAACGCGCCGCGGCCAGGCCCGGCTGAGCCGACAGCAGCGCGCACTTTCGATATTGATTAGTATCTAATCAATACCAGCGAGTATGCTACCGGGCATGTCGCCGGTCAAACCGCCCCGCACTCGGCCCACTCGTGACGAGGTGCGCGACCGGATCCTGGATGCGGCCGCGAAAGTGTTCGCCGCCGAAGGGTTCGCCGGTGCCACCATCGACGCGGTCGGCCAGGCCGCAGGCTTCACGAAGGGCGCGGTCTACTCGAACTTCGAGTCCAAGGACGAGCTGTTCCTGGCTTTGCTCGATCGCGAGTTCGAGCTGCGCGGCGCGCAGATCGCGACGGTGCTCGACGGCAGCGGCGGTGACACCGGTTTTGCCGCAAGCGACTTGAGTCGTTCGGTGCTCGACTCGGTTCGTGACCATTCCGACTATTACGTCCTGTTGGTTTAGTATTGGCTGCGTGCGCAGCGTGATCCGCAGCTGCGCGAACGTCTGATCGAACGTCGTCGCGCCGCCGCTGACCAGGCGTTTCACCTCGTCAGATCAACCGATACCGTGCCCTCGGATCGCCGGCTCACCGACCTCGCTCAGCTCGTCGTCACCCTGAATCTGGGCGTCGCGATGAAAGAGGTCTTGCGCCCCGGAACCATCAACCCCGACCTGCTGACCCAACTGTTCACCGCACTGCTGGAATCGGTTCCGGATTCCGGCCAATAGAAAGAGCCACGCATGGATACAGACGAGTCGGACGCCGCCGCGCCGGTGATCGTCGCCACCGGATTGGGGGCGAGCGGCGAGCACGAACCATTGTTCTCCGGCGTCGATCTCGAGCTGACGCCGGGTTTCCACGCAATTCAGATGCCGGGCGGCCCGGGTCAGACCACCTTGCTGCTGACCCTCGCGGGGCGTTTCAAGGCCACCCACGGCTCGCTGACCGTGCTCGGCGAAACGGCGCCGCACGCGATTCGGCGGCATTGCGCAATTGCCGCCTTCGACGACATCGACGACCTGGAGGAGTCGGTGACGGTCCAGACCGTGCTCGCCGAACAACGCCGATGGTTGGCGCCGTGGTACTCACTGGTGCCGCCGCAGAGCGGCCAGGCCGAGCTGGCCGAAGTTTTCGGTGAAACGCCGGCACCGCCGTCGGGGGCCTACATCGTCGAATTGTCGGACCTGGAGCTGTTTTTGCTGCGCATTACCCTGGCGCTGCTGTCGGATCGCCCGATCCTGGTGGTCGGCGACCTCGAGCAGGTTCGTGACAATTCCCGGCGCGCGATCGCGGTGGAGCGACTCGGCGCGATCGCCAAGCAACGCACCGTCGTCGTCGGAGTCACCAACCCACTCGGCGCCGACGCGCCCGACCATCAACTTCACGATCACCGCATCCTGACCGGAGGGGACTGACGATGCTGGCTGGACTCGCATTCGGCTCGGAAATAAAGCGTTTCGGCCGCAATCGATTGACGCGCGTGGCCATCGTGGTGCTGATGCTGCTGCCGTTGGTGTACGGGGCGCTCTACCTGTGGGCGTTCTGGGATCCCTTCGGCCACACCAGCAAAATGCCGGTGGCCCTGGTCAACTCGGACCGTGGCGCCATGGTGTCCGGGGAGCAGTTCAACGCCGGTGCGGAGATCGCCAAGAGCCTGACCGCCGACGGCGGGTTGGACTGGCACGTGGTGGACTTAGCGCAAGCGCGCAGCGGAGTCGATCACGGCAAGTACTACTTCATGGTCGAACTGCCGCCCGACTTCAGTGAGGCAATCGCGTCGCCGGTGACCGGGCAGCCCAAGAAGGCCAACCTGATCGCCGTCTACAACGATGCCAACAACTACATTTCGACGCGCATCGGTCGCACCGCCATCAGCCAGGTGCTCAGTGCGGTGTCCGACCGGATCTCTGGGCAGGCGGTCAATCACATGCTGTCGGTGGTGGTTTCGTCCGGAGCGGGAATAAAGCAGGCGGCCGACGGGGCCGCCCGACTCGATGACGGGGCCGGTCAGCTGGTGGCCGGCCTTGACTCCGCCCGATCCGGTTCGGCCCAGCTTGCCACCGGCGCCCGGCAACTCTCGGACGGGATCAACCAGGCCACCGAGCCACTGCTGGCGATTTCCCAGGCGGTGTCGCAGATCGGCGGCAATACGCAGCAATTGCAACAGGGTGCCAGCGCACTACAGCAGGCCAGTGACCAAATCGGTGCCATCAGCACGGCGCAAGACGCCGCCGCGAACGCGTTGTCATCGGTGATCGATCAGCTCTCGGCACGGCAGGATCCGTTGGCGAACAACCTGCGCGGCGTTCAGGATCAGCTCCGCGGCCACCAGTTCACACCGCAGATTCGCCAGCAGCTGATCGACGCGCAAAACGCCGCGATCGCGATGACCACTTCGCTGCGCGCACCCGGCAGCCCGTTGGGCTCCGCCCTCGACCAAGTCGGCAACAAGGGACAGCAGCTGACGAGCAAGCTCACCCAACTTCGTGACGGAGCCCAGCAGGTCGCCTCCGGCAACGCCGGATTAGCCAGCGGCATTGCAAAACTCGACGATGGCGCCCACCAGCTCAAGGCGGGATCGGCCGGGCTGTCGACCAAACTCGCCGACGGCGCCAAGCAGTTGCCCAACTGGACGGCCCAGCAGAAGGACGCGGTCGCCGACACCATCGGCGGCCCGGTCCAACTCGACGCCTCACACGAGAACGCCGCGCCGAACTTCGGCACCGGTATGGCTCCGTTCTTCCTGACGCTGGCCTTGTTCTTCGGCGCACTGGTGCTGTGGATGGTGTTGCGGCCCTTGCAGAGCCGCGCGATCGCCGCGGAGGTGTTGGCAGTCCGCGTGGTGTTGGCCAGTTACCTGCCCGCGACCGCGATCGCGCTTTTCCAGGCGGTCATTCTCTACTGCGTGGTCCGATTCGCCCTCGGGATGCACGCGGTACACCCGGTGGCGATGCTGGCGTTCATGGTCCTCATCTCCGGCGCATTCGTGGCCGCGACACAGGCGCTCAACGCGCTCGTCGGGCCGGCGGTGGGCCGGGTGTTGATCATGGCCCTGCTGATGCTGCAACTCGTCAGCGCCGGCGGCATGTATCCCGTGGAGACCACGTCGCGACCCTTCCAGATTTTGCATCGCTTCGACCCGATGACTTACGGAGTCAATGGCCTTCGACAGCTCATATTGGGCGGCATCGATGCCCGGCTCTGGCAGGCGATCGTCGTCCTGGTTGTCATAACGGTTGTCTCACTGGCGATTTCATCGCTGTCCGCACGAAGAAATCGAACCTGGAACGTCAGTCGGTTGATTCCGGCGATCAAAATGTAGGCAGAGAGGAACCACATGTCAGGTGTCCATCACTGTGCGAGTTGTACCTCCGATGTTGAACGCTCCCTTCGATTCTGGCGTTACGGCCTCGGCCTGACCCAGATGACCGACTACGAGTTCATCGGTGACTGGCCGGAGCTGTTCAGCGCGACCGACGGCGTGCTCGTCGGACTGATTGGAAAGGCGAAATGAGCACCGCACTGGTCACCGGGGGCGCATCCGGCATCGGCCGCGAAGTTGCCGGACGGCTGCGCGACGCGGGTCACGACGTCGTGGTCTGGGACCTGTCGGATGCGGACATCGAGTGCGCCATCAGGGATTCCGAGGCGGTGTCGGCGGCGATGCAACGAACGGTGCGGGAGCGCGGGGTGCCCACCCGGGTGGTGACGTGCGGTGCGGTGGGAGCGGTCGGGCTGCTGCTCGACCAGGCGCCCACGGATTGGGAACGAGTGCTGGCGGTGAACCTCACCGGCACCTGGCTGACGATCCGCGCCGCGGCGCAGGCCATGATCGAGGCCCGGGTGGGCGGTTCGATCGGCGCGGTGTCCAGCATCAGCGGCTCGATCGCCGACCGCGACATGGGGGCCTACTGCGTGTCGAAGGCCGGCGTGAACATGCTGGTCAGGGTCGCCGCCGTCGAGTGGGGGACACACGGCATCGGTGAAGAGTTTATCACCCCGGCCGCCACGCTGCCCGAGCTGGTGAGTCGGCGCGCGGCGTCCTCGCCCGATGCCGTGCAGCCGGTGCCGGTCGACGTGATCGGCGAGATCTACATCGCCGGAACACATGTCGCGCAGGGCTACCACCGGCGGCCGGGGCTGACGGCCGAACGCTTCGTCGCCGACCCGTTCACCCCCGGCGGGCGGATGTACCGCTCGGGCGACCTGGCCCGGCGCAACGCCGACGGAGACATCGAGTTCGTCGGCCGCGCCGACGAGCAGGTGAAGATCTGCGGCTTTCGCATCGAGCTCGGCGAGATCGCCGCCGCCATCTCGGTCGACCCCAGCGTCGGACAGGCCGTCGACCTGCCCCGGCTGGGCAAGAGCCTGGTCGGCTACGTGACCCCGGCCCCCGACTGCGACATCGAATCCGTTGACGTCGAACGGATCCGGGCCCGGGTCGCCGCGGCACTGCCGGACTACATGACCCCGGCCGGCTATGTGGTGCTCGACGAGATCCCGATGACCGCGCACCAAAAGATCGACCGTGCCGCCCTGCCGCAACCGGAGATCGTGGCCGGCGCAGAGTACCGCGATCCGGCGACCGCGACCGAACGTCGCATCGCCGCAATGTTTTCCACGCTGCTCGGCCACGACCGGGTGGGTGTCGACGACTCCTTCTTCGACCTGGGCGGCCACTCGCTGGTCGCCACCAAGCTGGTCACCGCGATCCGTTCGGAATGCGGTGTGGAGATCGGCATCCGCGACGTGTTCGAGTTGGGGACGGTGGGCCGGCTCGCCGAGCGGGTCGACCAGCTGGGTTCCGGGGCGCCGGCCGAGTCACGCCCCAAGCTGATCGCGACCGCGCACGACGAACCACTACCACTGTCGGCCTCCCAGCTGCGCAGCTGGTTCACCTACCGCATCGACGGGCCCAGCTGGGTCAACAACATTCCGTTCGCCGCGAAACTGAGCGGCCCGTGGGACGTCGAGGCATTGATCGCCGCCATCGGCGACATCGTCCCCCGCCACGAGATCCTGTGCACCAGCTACGTCGAAATCGACGGGGTGCCCTATCAAGTGGTGAATCCGGCCGGTGAGCTGCCGATCCGGCGTGCCTCTTTCGACGGTGCCGTCAATGACGGCGAAGCCTGGCTGACCGAACAACTGGACATCGAACGTCAGCACTGCTTCGAACTGGACGCGGAGCGCCCGATCCGAATCGCGCTGCTGCGCACCGGCATTGACACCGACGACCATGTGATGTCATTCGTCGTCCACCACATCGCTTCCGACCACTGGTCGGCGGGCGTGCTGTTCTCCGACGTGCTCACCGCGTACCGGGCCCGGCGAGCCGGCGAGGCCCCGTCCTGGGCGCCCCTTCGCGTCCAGTACGCCGTTTACGCGGCATGGCAGCGCGCGTTCCTGAGCGATCCCAATGGCCAGGAGTCCGCTGTTGCCATCGAGCAACGCCGGTACTGGACCCGGCAGCTGGCCGGGATGCCGGAGGACACCGGACTGCGGCCGGATTTTGCCCGCCAGCCGGTGCCCAGCGGCGGGGGTGAATCCGTCGACTTTCGCATCGGCGCGGCCACCCGCGGCAAGCTCGCCGAGTTGTGCCGCGAGTTGGGCATCACCGAATTCATGCTGCTGCAAACGGCCGTCGCCGTGGTGCTGCACAAGGTCGGTGGCGGCGTGGACATTCCGTTGGGCACCTCGGTTGCCGGACGTACCGAAGCCGAATTGGACCAGCTGATCGGCTTTTTCGTCAACATCCTGGTGCTGCGCAACAATTTCGACGGCAACCCGACGTTGCGCGAACTGCTGGCTTGGGCGCGGGAGACGGCGCTGGCGGCCTACGCCCATCAGGATCCGCCGTTCGACCGGGTGGTCGACAGCGTGAGCCCGGTGCGTTCGCTGTCGCGCAACCCGCTGTTCGGTGTCGTGGTGCACGTGCGTGATCACCTGCCGGCCACCCGGATCATCGAGGCGGGGCCCGACGGCCGGGACGGCGCGGACACGGTGTGCACCTCGCTGGATCCGATCTTCGACATGGCGCATGCCGACCTCAGCATCAACTTCCTGGGCGTCGACGGCACTGACGGCGCGGGATACAGCTGCAACGTCATCTTGCGGACCGAGCTGTACCGCCGCTCGACGATCGAGCGGGTGGCCGGCTGGTTGGCCCGCACCATCGCCGAGTTCGCCGACAATGTCGACCAGACGCTGAGCGATGTCACGGTGATCGACGACGGCGAACAGCGCCGCATCCTGACCGAGTGGAGCCGCGGTCCTCGCTCGCCACAGGATCGGCCGCGCACGATTCCGGAATTGCTTGCTCCCAGCCGGAATTGGGGTGCCGACCGGGTCGCGGTGGTTTGCGGTGACGACTAGATCGACTACCCGGCGCTGCATCGCCGTTCGGACAACCTGGCCGCACTGCTGGGCGAACACGGGGTGACCCCGGGGTTACTGGTCGGGCTCTCGACACGACGCGGCATCGACATGGTGGTGGCGCTGGTGGCCATCATGAAGGCCGGCGCCGGTTACTTCCCGATCGACCCCGATTATCCGCTGGCACGCAAGCAATTCATGCTCGACGACGTCGTACCACCGGTGGTGTTGGCCACGGCCGAAGCCGCCGACAGCACGCCGGAAGTGCCCGGGGTCACGGTGATTTCGCTAGACGACCCGCGGGTGCGGGCGGCCGTGGAGAGCAGTGACGTGGTGCACCCGCCGGCGCCCGCACCCCATCCCGACGACCCGATGTATCTGGTGTTCACGTCCGGGTCCACCGGCAAGCCGAAGGGCGCGGTGGGTACGCATCGGTCGATGGCGGCCCGCCTGGATTGGCAGCTGCGGCATTACCCGCCGTGCGCCAACGACATTCGCTTGGCGCAGACCTCGATCACCTTCCTCGAGGGCGGCATGGAGATGCTGGCCGGGTTGGCGGCCGGGGCCACGATGATCCTCGCCGACGACGCCGAGCACCGGGACGCCGAAGCACTGGCGGCGCTGATGGACCGGCATTCGGTGGCGCAGGTGACCGCGGTGCCCAGCCTGGTCTCCGCGCTCGTCGACACCCGGCCCGATGTGGTGCGCTCGCTGTCCCGGCTGGTCTGCGGTGGCGAGCCGGTGAGCAGGTCGCTGCTGGAGCGGTTGGTGGCCGCGTGCGCCGACAACGCCGACATTCAGCTGCTGAACAACATCGGCTCCACCGAGACCTCCGGTGCGGTCTCCCGCGGGCCGCTCGGTCTGCCGAATCCGTTGGTGGGGAAGCCGGTAGCCGGTGCGGAGGCCTACCTGCTCGACGACCGCCTGCGCCCCGTGCCGGTCGGGGTGGTCGGCGAACTGTATTAAGCCGGCGGCCAGTTGGCCCGGGGTTACTGGAAACGGTCGGGCCTGACCGCGGCGCGGTTTGTCGCCAATCCCTATGCCACCAACCCGGGTCGCGGCTGTACCGCAGCGGCTACCTGGCCCGGTGGACGCCGGACGGCCAGCTCGAATTCGCCGGCCGCATCGACCATCAGATCAACGTGCGGGGCTTCCGGGTCGAGTTGGGCGAGCTGGAGGCCGCGCTGGCTGCGGCCGACGGGGTGGCCGCCGCGGTTACCCGGACCTGGGAGGTGCGCGGCGGTCTGTCGCTGGCCGGATACGTTGTGCCGCATCGGCCGATCGTCGACGACGCGGAGAAGGCGGCGTTCGCGAACGCGGTGCGCGCCGCGGTTGCCGCGACGCTGCCGGGATACATGATGCCGTCGTCGTTGACCGTACTCGACGCCCTGCCCAAGACGGAGTCGGGCAAGCTGAACCGCCCCGGCCTGCCGCAGCCGTCGGTCAGCACCACCGCCCGGGCCGAACCGGCGCGCACCGATACCGAACGCGCCCTGGCGACGGTGTTCGCCGAACTGCTGTCCACCCCGGAAGTCGGGCGCTTCGACGACTTCTTCGCCCTCGGCGGAGACAGCATCCTGTCGGTGCAGCTGTCGGCGCGGGCCCGCGCCGCCGGCCTGCCGGTCAGCCCGCGCATGGTCTTCGAGCATCCGACGCCCGCGCAATTGGCCGCCGCCCTGGACGCGTTGGGCGACGGCCAGACCGACGCCGATGCGGCCGCGGCCGACACCCGTTTCGAGCCGATGGCCGCGTCCGGATTGTCGGCCGACGATCTGGCTGCCGTGTCGCAGCTGTGGGCGTCGTCGCGCGACGGCACGTCATGACGGCCACGAAGGCCGATGTCGCACCCGACATCGAGGACGTGATGGCGCTGAGCCCTCTGCAGGAGGGCCTGTATTCGCTGAGCGCGCTGACCGAATTCGTCGAGGGCGAAGCGGCTGACGATCCGTACATGATCGGGATGGCCGCCGACATCTCCGGCGTGCTGGACGTCGAGCTGTTGCGCGATTGCGCCACAAAGATGTTGGTGCGACACCCCAACCTGCGGGCCAGCTTCTTCAGCCGCGGGTTCCGCGCCCGGTGCAGATAGTGCCGGCGCGCGTCGAGTTGCCTTGGCAACTCGTCAAAGCCTCGCCCGACCAGGTGCAGGCGCTGGAGGTGGGCGAACGTCGTCGACCGTTCGATCTGGAGCGCGGACCCGCCATGCGTTTCATGCTGATCGAATTGCCGGGCCACGATGGCGTTTGGTGATCACCGCCCACCACATCGTGATCGACGGCTGGTCGCGGCCGGTGTTCGTCAACGAGCTGATGATCTTGTACGCCGCCGGGGGAGACCCGGCCGCGCTGCCCGTGGCGCCGCGCCCGTACCGTGACTACATCGGGTGGCTGGCCGGCCGCGATCCGGAAGCTAGCCAACGGGTTTGGCGCCAGCACCTGGCCGGTCGGCCCGGTCCCACCCTGCTGGCCGCCGCGCTCGGTTCGGCCGAGGCGGCCGAGGGCCGGACGGCCGGCCTGCCGCGCACCACCGAACTGCGGCTGCCGCCCGAGGTCACCGAACGGCTCGTCGAAGGCACCCGCTCGCGTGGGATCACCGTCAACACCCTGATGCAAATGGCTTGGGCGCTGGTGTTGTCGTGGCTCACCGACACCCGCGATGTGGTCTTCGGCGTCACCGTGTCCGGTCGGCCACCCGAACTTTCCGGGGTCGAGACGATGATCGGCCTGTTCATCAACACCGTGCCGATGCGGGTGCGGCTCGACCCGGCCGCCGGGCCTGCTCCTCCAGGACATCGGCGGCCGAGGACACACTTTCGCCGGGGGTGGCCAGCAGGGCCGCGATCGCGCGGGCGCGAGTGGTGTATTCCGGAGCGAGAATGCGGCGCAACTCCGCGACCAGCGAATCCATCGTGGTTGCCCGAAACTCCTGGCTCGAGCCGACTTTCAGGCGTTGCACGGTCTCCGCCCAGACCTGTTGATCGTCGACCCCGAGCGTCAGGATCAACGCCGGAACTCCGGCCCGCAGCCCCGCGGCCGTGGTGCCGGCGCCGCCGTGGTGGACGACCGCGCGGCACGCCGGAAAGACAGCCGCATGGTTCACCTCACCGACCACCTTGACGTGGTCGAAATGGCCGACGGCGGTGAAGTCGTTGGGGCCGCTGCAGATCAGGGCTCGCTCGCCCAATTGCGCACAGGCCTCGGCGATCATCGCGACGGTCTCGGCCGACGTGACCCGCACGCCGCTGCCGAAGCCGAAGTAGATCGGCGGGGTGTCGGCGCGGATCCAGGACAAGGCCTCGGCATCGCCGTCCGTCGGCAACTCCAGCGTCAGCGATCCGACGAAGGGCCGCCGCAGACCCTGCTGCGCCCAGTGCGCGGCCAGCCCGGGAAAGCAGAGCTTGTCGTAGGCCTGGATCTCGCACGCGGCACCTCCGCCGGCCTCCGCCAGGCCCAGTTCGGCGCGCTGGGCCGCTTCGGCCTCGGCCGCCAGCCGCGCCAGCAGGTCATTGGGGTTCACCGCGTCGACCGGGAAGAAGTGCAGCGCCGCCTGGGCGATGCCGTAGTGGCGTGCGACATTGGTGGCCAGTCCCTGCTCGCTTTTGCCGGTCAGCACCAGGTCGGCGCCGTCCGCAAGAGCCAGCAGCGACGTGCCCCACTGGACCCATGCCTGTCGGATCTGATCGGTGAATGCGGACATCAGCAGGATCGGGTTCTGCCGCGTCGTGTGCGAAAAGTCCATGTGCTGAGGAGGATTCGGGCCGAAGGGGCCGGCGGCCAGCCCCGCCGACTTTACAAAACCGATCATGTTGGGCGTGACCGCCATGGCCACGTCGTGACCGCGACGTAGCAACTCCCTGCCGACGGCGGCGAAGGGCTCGATGTCGCCGCGGCTGCCGTAACCGGCCAGCGCAAATTTCACGGGAGATCCTTACTCGCGGAACTGCCTACACGTCGACCGTTCGACCCTGGTGGTCGAGCCGTTCGGGCGCAACCGCGCCAGGCAACGGCCGTTCTTAACATTTCCATATTTCCCCGGGCCGGCGCCCGGTTGTGCCCGCGCGTGCGGGCGGCCCGGACCCGATGCAGTAACTTCGGTTCGATCATGGAAGCTCTTCTGCTGGCGCTTGCCGGTCTGGCCTTCCTCGACTCGCTGAATGTCCTCAACGTGGGCGTCGTGTCAGCCGTCGTGTACGCCAGCCGACTCGATCGCCGATCGCCGGTCCCGGGCCGCATGAGCTTTATCGCAGGACTGTTCGCGGTCAACATCACGTTCGGTGTCTGCACCGTACTCGGACTCGGGCTGCTGAAGCACTCGGTCGACTTTAAAATCACTCCGGCGCTTCACTTTTGGGGCCAACTCGCATTGGGTGTGGTGCTGATGTGCCTGGCCTACTTTCCGTTGACCGCGCAGACGTCGGCTCCGGGCTGGGCGCTGGCGGCCATGCGGCAGCGCCCCTGGCTGCTCGGAATTCTCGGCTCCGCAGTCGGCAGCGGCCAAGCGCCGACCTCGATTCCCTACCTCATCGGGTTGGCCATGCTGGCCGCGCTGCATCCACGACCGCCCGGGTGGCCGCTGCTGATTTGCGGCTATTGGATGCTGGCGCTGACGCCGTCGCTGGTGATTCTGTTTCTGGCCACCCGCAAGACCAAACGAGCCGTCCGGGTGCAACGCGGCATCGTGCGCGGCCTCAGTCGCTACGGTCCGATCTCGGTACGAATACTATTTCTGGTCGTCGGCGTCGGACTGGTGGCCGATGCTCTGCTGTTCCGCAGCGTGCTGTGGTGAGGCCAGCGATGGGAGTACGGCGGGTGGCACGCACGTGACGACGACAGCGCGCCGTCCGATCCGGGTGCTGACGATCGGCAACGCCCCGGCCGGGCCCAACAGTCGCGGCGGCATGGCGACGATGATGCGCCTGCTGATCGAGGACAACGACGCGCGGTTCCGGATCCGCCTGGTGCCCACCTATATCGGCGCCCCGCGGCCAATGCAGCTGTGGACCGGGATTGTGGGCATGTTCAAGGCATCCGCGCTGTTGGTGTTCGGCTTCGTCGACGTTTTGCACGTGCACTATTCGTGGCGCGGCAGCATCGTGCGCAAGGCGGTGCCGTTGTTCGTGGCCCGGCTGTGCGGCGTCCCGACCATCGTCCACAGCCACACCACGCACTTCTTCTCGTGGCTCGGTGAACTGCCGCGGCCGGTGGGGCGCGCCGTACGCCGCGCGCTGCGTGCCGATTATTCGATCGTGCTCGGCCAATTCCACGTGCAGCACGCGTGCGACAGCCTGGGATTCGACTAATCGCGCATCCGAGTGCTCTACAACCCGGTGGTGGTGCCCGCCGTCGCACCGTCATCGCGCACCGGGCAGCCGATGCGCGCGGTAGCGCTGGGCCGGCTCGGTGAAAACAAGGGAAGTTACGACCTGGTCCGCGCGATCGGCATGTTGCCCAGCGACATTCGCGCCAAGCTGCGACTGACACTGGCCGGCGACGGGGACGTCGAGCAGGTCCGCGGCATCGTTCGGGCCGACGCACTCGACGAGACCATCGACGTCGTCGGCTGGGTCGGGCCCGAGGAGCGAGACCGGCTGTTGGCGGAGTCGGCGATCTTCGTGTTGCCCAGCTACAGCGAGGGCCTCCCCATGGCGGTGCTGGAAGCGATGGCCAATGGCGTGGTCCCGGTGACCACCGCGGTGGGCGCGATACCGGAGGTGATCACCGACGGGGTCGACGGTGTGCTGGTTCGGCCCGGCGACGCTGACCAGCTGGCGGAGGCGCTGCAGTCCCTGATCGTCGACACCGAGCTGCGCAATCGGCTCGCCGCGGCCGCCTATGAGCGGGCCGTGAATTCGACGTCGCTCGCTGGCGGGCCGGGCTGCACGAGGTGTGGCTGGCGGCCGTCGCGCTAGCGGCGGGGCCGCCAGCCGGAGACCATCAGGCGGAAGTAGTCGAACGACGTATCGCTGCCCACCGCCAGTCGCGGCAGCGCCATCGGATCGCAGCGGCGGTCGGCGAAGCCCGGCATGGTCGACAGCGCCCACCGCACGCCGCGGCCGCGCAGCGCGTCCTGGGCGCGGGCGTCGAAATCCTGCGCGCGGCCATTGTGATACGCGAAAACCGTTGGCGCGCTGCGGGTCTAACGTTCCAGCGCCGCACAGGACTCCGCTATTTCGCGCTCGACCTTGTCGTCGCTGCAGCGGGACAGGATCGGATGCGTCACCGAGTGCGGATACAACGTCACCAGCCCGTCGGCGGCCATTTCGCGCGCGTCGGCCCAAGAAAGCATCCGGAACGGACCCGGGTCGATGTCGTCGCGCCAGCCCAGTGCGCCGACGACGTCGTCCAGCACCGCGATCCGTCGCGCGTCGTTCAGGTCTTTCAACCGCTGCACGACGGCGGCGTAGACCTTGCCGCGCTCGGCGGTGCCGGTAAGCGAACACGTGCCCAGTCCCAGTGCGGTGAGATCGGCCTCGGTCGCGGTGGTGTGTGCGATCGCGAGCCAAAGCCGGTCGGGCCAAAGGGTTTCGCCGCTGACCATCGGGCCCGTCGCCAGGAACACCGCCGCGGGCAGACCCAGCTCGCGCAGCACCGGCACGGCGTGTGTGGCGAGATTGCGGGTGCCGGCGTCGAAGGTGATCGCCATCGTACGCGGCGGCAAACTCCGGGACTCGAGCCGATCCAGGGCCTCCTCGAGCGGAAGGACGTTGAAGTGCTCACGGATGTATTCGAGTTGACGGCGGTACATCGCCGAGTCCATGACATGCCAGCACGCCGGCGACAGCGGTTCGTCTTCGACTCCGTGGAACATCACGATGCCGAGCACATCGCGGTATCGCCGCCGGGCAAGCGCGGGTACTCCGGCGGCGCAAAGCATCCCGGCCGCGGCGTTCTTGATGGTCGTCCGGGTCGCGGGCGAGACGAGGTCGGTCAGGTGTGCCATTGAATCGCGAACTGTAGCGAGCCCGGTCGATCCGGCGTGGCAACTCCCGCCGCCGACTTTGCCACAGCAGGTCGTAAGGCCCGCCGTTTGCTTCCAGTTCACCTACAAGTTGGAGGGTAAATATATGCTCACACCCATGAAAGCAGCACTAGCGGCGTCCTCCATCGCCCTGCCCGCACTGCTGTGTTCAGTGCCAGCAGTCGCCAACGCCGACCCGGAGCATACGCCCGAGTACATCTCCTACCTCGACCAGAACAACATCCACTACTCCAGCCACGAGACGATCGTCCACGTGGGGACGAACTTGTGCAACGAGCTGCGTAACAACCTGATCCCACCGGATCAGGCCCTGCAGCGTATCCAGAACATGGGTTACACCCAGCAGCAGACGAAGATGATCGCCTTCGCCGCGGTCGAGGCGTTCTGCCCGGACATGGATATCGACGCCCAGAAGGCGCCCAAGTCCTAGACCGGCCCCACCGGGTCCGAGACGGTTCGGCGACATCGCGGTCGCCGAACGCCGCTTTTGGTGACGGTGATGTTATTTGCGTGAAAGTTTGCTGAGTGCGCGCGCCCAATACCCGTGTGGCGGAACCGAATACCCGAGCAGCCCGCCGACCGGCGGGCCGAAACTTGGCCTCCAAAGAGGTGCCGGCCTGGGTATGGTGAGCCGGTGGAGGGAAAGGAGTTTGGCCGCTACCGGCTCGTCGAGTTGTTGGGCCGGGGCGACCTGGGGGAGGTGTGGCGCGCGTACGATACCGAGACCGCCAATCGCACCGCCGCACTCAAGCTGCTGCCGCCACAGTTGGCCGCCGACCCCGCGATCGCGGAGCAGTTCCGTCGGGAAGCGGCCGCGGCGGCACGGCTGAACCATCCGCACATCGTGCCCATCCACGGCTACGGCGAGATCGACGATCAGCTCTATCTCGACATGGAGCTCATCGATGGGCCCAATCTGCTAGAAGTATTGGCGGGCGGGCCGCTCGAGCCCGCTCGCGCGGTGCGGATCATCGGACAAGTCGCGCAGGCGTTGGACGCCGCGCACGGGGCCGGGCTGGTGCACGGCGATGTGAAACCCTCCGACATCCTGTTTGATCGCGACGACTTCGCCTACCTGATCGATCTCGGGCTGGCTCGGTTGGCGCCGTGGTACGAAACGCGATTGGCGAACTCCGACAAGGAGATTGCCAGTTGGCACTACATGGCTCCAGAGAGATCCGGGGCCCGCGAAGCCGACGCTCGCGCCGACATCTACTCGCTGGCTTGCGTGTTCTACGAATGCCTGACCGGACAGCCGCCCTTCGCCGGGGACACGTGGCTGTTCGCCGCGCACCTGAGCACCCCGCCACCCCGGCCGTCGGCCAACCGGCCCGGCGTGCCCCCGGGCCTCGACGCCGGCGTCGCCACCGGCATGGCCAAAGACCCCGCCAACCGTTATGCCACGGCCATCGCGATGGCCGACGCCGCCCAGCACGCGATCGCCCCGCCCCCACCACGACGCAAGCAGGTGCCCAACATGGCCAAACACGCTGTGCCCGATGGCCAACCACCGCAACCGGAGCCGCTTCCGGCCGCGAACCGGCACGTCGCGCCCCCGCCACCACCCGTCACTTCGTACCTGGCGGTCGAAGCATCGCCGGCCGAAGAGCCGTCCGGCCTGGACCCGTTCAGGCAGCCGTGGCCAGACGAGGCCGACACCTCGCCACGGCGCCCGTGGTGGCGACGGCCGGTCATCGTGGTTCCTGCCGCGCCGTTGACGGCGGCGGTCGCGGTCGCAGCGGTCGTCGTGATCGTCGTGAGGTTCGACAGCGGCCGGACCAAGCAGGCCGCCGTCTACCACGACCCCGTATTCGGCCCGCAAATAACGTTGCCGTTCAACGGACTTGGCCACCCGGCCGATGTTGAGGTGGATCCCGCCGGCAACGTCTATGTCGCCGACGACATGAACAATCGAGTGCTGAAACTGGCGGTGGGGTCGAGCACCGTGGTGCAGCTTCCGCTCACCGGCCTCAATTCGCCCGAGGGCGTGGCGGGGGACAGCGCCGGGAACCTGTATGTCGCCGACACCAACAACAATCGGGTGCTCACGGTGCCGGCCGGGACGAACACCCCGATTGTCCTGCCGTTCACCGGCTTGCACCGGCCCCAGGGGGTGGTGACGGACGATGCGGGCGCGCTGTATCTGGCCGACACCGACGCCAACCGGGTGCTACAGCTGACCCCCGGCTCGAACAGCCCGATCGAGCTGCCGTTCACCGGCCTCAACGGGCCCGAGGGAGTCGGGCTGGACAACGCTCGCAACGTCTACATCGCCGACTCGGGCAACAGCTGGGTGGTGGAGCTGGCGGCGGAGTCGGGCCGCCAGAGCGTGGTGCCGTTCAGCGGCCTGTTCAGACCTGGGGACCCCAGCGGTGTCGCGGTGGACAGCGGCGGTGACATCTTCGTCACCGACTACACCAACAATCGGGTGCTGAAGATGGAGGCCGGGACGGGCAAACAGAGCGTGCTCCCGTTCGTCGGCCTCAACCACCCCAGCGGCATCGCCGTGGACAAGGCGGTCAACATCTTCGTCACCGACTACACCGGTGACCGGGTCGTGAAGCTGCCCGCCAAGTGACGTGCCCGGCAAGCGAAGAGTTGGCCAACTGCTCACGTGGCGGATACCCGGTCATGGCACGGTAGCCGCGTGACAGCCGAATCCCAGGTTAGCCGGATACGCGCGGTCGACCGATTCCACAAGTGCTGCGAGGCGGTCGTCAGCCGGCTTCCGTTTGGGCTCGGCTCGGTCATCGCCTCGACATTCCTCGGCTTCTGCTTGATCAACGGCTTCACCTTCGGCGTCGATCTCGCGCTGCTCACCACGTTGCGCGACGGGCTCGACCTTCCGGTGCCGGTTGCCGTCACCGTTTCCTACGCGTGCGCCTTCGCGCTGAGCTACGTGCTCAACCGCACCTTCAACTTTCAGTCCCACGGCGCGGTGGGTTCCCAGGTCGCCGTCTACGTCGTCGTGGTCGTAGTCAACTACCTGGCGTTCATTCTCGGGGTGACCACGCTGCTGTCGGTCCTCGGCGTGCAATACCAGCTGTCGCGCATTGTCGCGGGCATGTGCGAAGCGGCGTACATGTACAGCGCGATGCGGTGGGTGGTCTTTCGCCGCTGACCCGCGGTGCCCGCTGCGCGATCGGTGCTTAGGGTTGAAGCCGACTCAGTGCAGAGGAGGCACCCGTTGAGCGATCACGAAGTGAAGATGATCATCCTGTCCACCGACAACCTGGACGAATCGATCCGGTTCTACAGCGAGACCCTGGGCATGCCGCTGAAATTCCGCGACGGCGCCCACTTCGCCGCCCTCGACGGCGGGCCGATCACCCTCGCGTTGGCGACCGACGTGGACCATCCCATCCCCGGGCAGGTCGTCGTCGGCATCAAGACCGCCGATGTGGACGGTGCGGCCAAGGCGGTCGAGGCCAGCGGTGGCGGCATCGTGAAAGGACCGTACGACGACGCCCACGAGCGTCGGGCCGTGGTCTACGACATCAAGGGCAACGGCGTGGTCTTCTACAAGCCGCTGTCTCGCTGACAAACGCGCGGCCTCACGAAGTGCGGTGGGATCCGTTGGCTTGGAAGATAACCCGTCGACCGACCATCACGGCGTGATCGGCGAACCGTTCGTAGTAGCGGCTGAGCAACGTGACGTCGACAGCGGCGGCGACGGTGTGCGACCACTGCCGGTCCATCAGGATCGTGAACACGAGGCGGTGTAGCTCGTCCATCGCGTCGTCGTCGGCGAGCTCGGCGGCTTGCTCTGGATTTCCGGACAGCACAACCTTCGTCGCACTGCGGCTGAGATCCACAGCGATGCGGCCCATTTCGACGAAGTAGGGCTTGACGTCGTCAGGGAGCGCGCTTGCGGGATGCCGCAACCGGGCGGTGTCGGCGGCATGCAGGGCCAGGGCGGCCATGCGGTAGATGTCGGCGACGTTTTGCAGGCTGCCCAGGATCGCCCGCAGGTCGGTGGCGACCGGCGCCTGCAGCAGCAGGTTGTAGGCGCCGGTCTCGGTCTGGGAGACGCGCGCGACGAAGTCCGGGTGGGCACTGATCACGGTTTCGGCCCGGACCAGGTCCGCACCCAACAGGGCTTCGGTGGCCCGGGCCATCGCGGTGCCGCTGAGATCGCACATGTCGGCGATGTGCTGGCTGAGCGCATCGAGCTGGTGATGAAATGCGGTCCGCATGCGGACTAGCGGGTCGCGTCGGGAGGCCAGCCGATGGCCTCCAAGCGACGCTGTACGCGATCGATCTCGTCGTCCGACGGCGGCTCGTCGGTGATTCGTGTGATGGCCGAACCGATTTCGGCCGCATCGATTTGCAGATCGCCGCGCTCTGCCAGCGTGGCGGCCACCGCGGACACCTCTTCGTCGGTCAACCGGCGGCGCAGCACCGCCAACAGCGCGAAGCAATCGGTCGGTGGAACGCCTTCCAGGTAGCCCGCCCGCACGAACTCCACCATCTTCATCACCACGTCGGCGAGATTGATCCTGAGACTCATGAGACGCGGGTGCCACCGATCCGGCGGTCTAAACGTGAACGCTTTCCCACCAGACGGTTGCCGGCGGTGCACAGCATCCGCGGTGACTTGCACTGTTGCGTTGGGGGCCGTGGGATCTCGGCAAGAAGTCGCGAAAACGGCACGGGAATCGAGGCCGAAAGCTAGCATCGTTTAATGGCCGACGAGGCGCCCACCGGGAGGATCCTCGGTGGCCGCTTCACCGAATTTTTCGGCCCGCCTCTCTTGCCTGTGCACGGCGCTGCCGCCGAGTCTGGCTGTGTCCCAAGGCTATTGCGGTTGTGCGGTGCCGCATATTGCGGTTGGGCGCATTACCACACATTCGGCGTCGACGCACCGGGAAATCGGCAGACGGCGTGAAATTCATTTGTCCTTGACGCGCGCTCGGTGATCGATCTTGATCCGTTGGGTCGAGTGACTCCCGATTCCGCAGTTATCTGATCTTGATGACAGATTAATCCGATATTGATTGCGTGCGATCGATCTTGATGGTGGCCGAATTGGCAGAACTCTATTGCCGGACCGCCACTGGTTGCCGGGGTATTGAGCCGATCGTGGGCCGGCCGGTGTCATGCTCAGCCGGCCGATGCGATCGACCGGCTGAAGCCGTTGAAGTCAGCCGACGGTTCGCCGATCGGATGGGCCTGGTGGGCCGGGTAACCGGGCAGGGGAGTTTGGCTCGTCGGTGCTGGTAGAGGCGCTAATTAGTGGGCGGAGTAGTGATAGCCCAGCTTGGTCTGGCCGTCGGACGGAGAGTCGCAGGTGGAGCACTTGATTCCGCTGGCGTTGCCGGCGCACTCGCTGAAGCAACCGATGTTGCCGAGGCCGAAAACGAGCATGAATGCACCAATCATCGCCGCAACTATTAGCGCTATTGTCTGCATTTCACCCTCCCGCTGCAAACCTAATGATTTCCGCCCGGAGTACCCACAAACCGAAGACAACGAATCCGCCAAAATCAAGAAACTCTACCGACTTTGGCGTCGATCAATGGCAACCAAATAACGTCTTGATAAATCCGCAAGTCTGTCCACATTCAAAAATCCATACCTCCGGGTTTGACGCTCTGCCAAATTCCGCAATATGTAATTCTCGAGGTCTGCGTCCAGTCGCGAACGCATACCTGCAGGCTCTTTTTGGCCAGAGAGTTACAACTGTCGGCATGTAGAGCGTGCTGGGAGGCCGGTGGGTGAGCGTGCGGCGCAATTTCCCAATGCGCCGTGTTGGTGAAGTGCGTACGGCGCGTCGGGTGCATACGCTCCGGCTAAAGGTGCAGGCTTAGGCCTGTCACCAGCCGGGAGGGGGAGCCGACGGTGTCCGACATCAACATCGATGTGGAGCAGTTGACGAGTTCGGGACGGCAGGTGAGCGGTCAAGCCGAGGACCTGGCGGCGGGGTTCCTGGCGGCCGATAACCGGATCGAGGCGGCGCAATACGGTTGGGCCGGCATGTCGTCGATGGCGCTGAGCGCCCGGGTGGCTCGCTGGCTGCCGGTGTCGCAGGCGTTGGTGGGTCGGGTCGGGGAGCACGGGTTCGCGCTGCAAGACGCCGCGGTCGCGCATGCAGCGGCCGAGGCGCAACGGGCACAGGCCCTTGCCGAGGTCGCTGCCCGGGCCGGCGCGGTCAGCGGGCGCGGCTGAGACCCGTGGGGCATGACCTTGTCGGTCGCAGACATTGACCGGTGGAACGCCGAAGCGGTCCGCGAGGTGTTTCACGCGGCCTCCGCCCGCTCGCAGAGCGCCGAGCGCGCCTCCCGCGAATTGGCGACGCTTTCGGTGTTCGCCATGTGGGAGGGGGCATCCCGCGACGCCGCCGCACACCAGAACGCCGGGATTCGGCAAGACCTCGACGCGCACGGGAACGAGGCGCTCGCGGTCGCCCGGGCCGCCGAGCAGGCCGCCGGCGGGATCGACAAGGTCAAGGCCGGAACTCGCGACGCTGCGTGCGGACGCGGCCGCCGCTCGGCTACAGGTCGATGCGGCGACCAGTCAGGTGGTGGCGATTCCCCAATTGCGATACACCGCACTCGAATGGGCGTCGATGCAGACGCGGCGCGCCGACCTGCAGACTCGTTTGAACGCGATCGTGGCCGAGGCCAACGGCGTGGACCAGCAGTTGGCGACCGCGATCGACATGGCCGACAGCGACGCGCCCATTCCGCCCAGGCCCCACGACAACCGGCCGGAGGTGCAGCGAGCCCTGGAACGGCGGTTGCCGCAGGACCCCCGGCAGTTCGCCGACCTGTGGAACAAGCTGACACCGGAGGAGAAGGACTGGCTCTATGGCCAGGACCACAACATCGGCAATCACCCCGGGATGCCGTGGGACCCCCCGGACCATCGCGGTAAGGACTACTACAACCGGCTTCACCTGCCCGAGTTGGCGCAGCAGGCGCAGGCCGATATCGACCGGCTGCAGCACCGGGTCGACGAACTGGCGGCGCGGATCTACATGGGCGATCACAGCGAGGAGACGACCGGCGCATACAACGCGCTGCGCCGCAGTTGCTGGCGGCCCGGCATAGCCGCGACAGCTACCACGCGGTGCAGACCGCGCTGGATCGCAACGACGGCGTGCGCCGCTACCTGGGCCTGATCGACAACCGGGGCCACGGGGCGGTGGCCATCGGTAATCCCGACTACGCCAAGCGCAATGCGATCCTGGTGCCCGGCACCGGCCAGGACCTTGCGGCCTTCGAAGGCAGCGATCTGAAATCGCTGGCGATGTACAACTCCGCGATCGTGGCCGATCCGGGGTTGCGGGCGGGTGATGTCGCGGTGACGACCTGGATGGGCTACGACCGTCCGGTAGATCTCTTCGAGGCGGCGTGGCCCGATCGGGCCCGGGCGGGTGCCGGCGCGATAAACGCGTTCGAGAGCGGGCAGCGGGCGTCGCACGTCGGGTCGCCGTCGGTCGACACGGTGATCGGGCACAGTTACGGTTCCACGTTGGTCGGTGCGGCCGCCTCGGGCGGGCATCATCTCGACGCCGACAACGTCATCGCGGTCGGCAGCCCCGGAATGCTCGTCGAGCATGCCGGCGACCTGAGCCTGGATCCCGGCGCGAATGTCTATGCCATGCGGGCCCGCAATGACATCATCGAGTTGGTGACCGACATGACGCTGGGACACGATCCCACGGCCGACGATTTCGGTGCGACGCGGCTGTTCGCGGCTGCCGGGCCGAGCAGCGACCCGTTGGGGCTGACGCCCAGCGTTGCCGCGCACAGCAGCTATTGGAGCGAGGGAAATCCGGCGCTGCTCAACCTGGGTGCCGTGATCGCCGGCGTTCCGCCGCCGCGGGCCGGCACCGGGGGAGGCTTAGCATCATGAGCCGCTTGAGGGTTGTTGGCGCCGCGTCGGTCGTCATGCTCGTAATCGCCTGCAGCCACGACCGCGCCCTGGGGCCGCAAACGCCAACCGGCGCCACTCCGCTGGGAGGACCATCCATGGAAGCAACACCACCGCCCCCGCCCGGATACAAGCTCGAGCCCGTTGTGCCGAAAACCCAACAGCAGGACCAGGATACGGTGATCGGCTACCTGAAGAAGACGTTGCAGGCGTTGGGGCCCGGGACGACGCTGGACGCCAGCCGCTACAGCGGCGGTGGTACTGTGCATCCGTGCAAGGATGTCGAAACCTGGACGCCGCCAATGGAATTCGCCACCAACGGTGACCGTATCATGCCGCCGGGCACCGACACCAACACCATCGTCGCCAAGGCCGGTGACATCTGGAAGAGCTGGGGCTGGCAAGTGTACGAGCGCGACGGCTTCTACAAGCCCCACCGGTTCGGCTACGCCCCCGACGGTTACATCCTGCAGATCATCGCCCGATATCAACCTGGCGATGCCCCTACGCTGCAAGGGATTTCGCCGTGCTTTCCCGCCGACCTGCCCGCCGAGCGCAGCCCGTTCCCGACGATCCTGACCGGTTAGCGTGGTGCCAGTGTCGCTGTCTTACGGCAGACCGAGTTTGGTTGCCTTCATGTCGAGATAGGGGTTGGGCCATGCCTGGGTCGACGCCGGTGGCTTTGGACGCCGCCTGCGTGCCCTCGTCGCGGCGATGCGCAATGACATGGTGGCGCTCGGTGGGTGCTAGCGCATCGAACCACGTATCGAGCCTTCGACGGTCCTCCTCGAGCTTTGCCACCACCGATCCATCGAGCTTCCAAGTCGAGGAACCGCTCCACTGTGTTTCCTCTACGACCTCTTGCTGCTGCATCCCGTGCTGTTTGACTTGGGCGAGAATGCGTTCAACGAACGCAGATATCAGCGATTGACGCGGGTTGTTCAGCAGGTTGACCCGGTCGTGCAGGTTGAGCGAATAAAACCACGACAGGTCTACGGGGTTGGGCATGGTTGAACGGTAGCCGACGGTTTCGTCTCGGGTCGCGATCACGCTTTCGTTAGCTCGCTGAGGGCGAAATGGTTTGCATGCCACGGGGACTCGCAACTCCCTTACGACCAGCGAGAAATTCACGGCAACCATTCACTCTTCCGGTGGTAGCGGGCATGATCGTCGTATCCTGGGCGCTTCGCGGTGCCGGTATTGGGATTAAGCAGGGAGCGCGGAGATGTCCGCCCAGTGGTCGATGTGTTCCGCGTCCGTGGAGAGGTCGTTCGACCGCCTCGGATGTGGCGCAATGCGTCGAAGGTGTCCGCGTTTCGACGCATCGACAGACCACGACAGCGTGATTAGCAATTTGCTTCGTCCAGACGCAGATTGTTTGGCACACGGTGGCCGTAAAGGCTGAGAGCCAGCTGAGATGCGATTTTACGCTCTTGAGCGAACAAACGTGCGATGGGCCCACGCGTCGTGGTGGCACTAATTGAGAGATTCTCGTATCTTGTTGCGGAAAGCGAGTTGCCGATGTTGACCACACGGGGTCACTACGACCGCGGCGGCGTGGATGCCGCCCGGCGGTCCATCCTTGCTTCTCGTAACCGGTTTTGGCGTACGTCCGACATGGACACAGTGCCATCGACTACACAGCGGTTGCTGGCCGAACTGGTGGCACAGGGCGAATTGCGCCACATCCGTAAGGGCCTGTACTGGCGCGGCATCAAGACTCCGCTGGGTATGGCACTCCCCACGCCTCAAACATTGGCTACCGAACTTGCCGGGCAAAACGGCATCGGCCCAGCGGGACTGTCCGCCGCCAATGCACTAAGACTGTCCACCCAGATTCCCCGCCGCGCGGAGTTCGCCGTAGTGGGCCGCCCACCGACGGACGGCCCAACAGTGCATTTCGTGGACCGTTCGGCTCGGCGCGGTCGCGCAGAGCGGGCACTGAGCCCCACCGAGGTGGCGACTTTGGAAGTGCTCGACGGGTGGGACAGGGTGATCGAGATCGGTCCTGACGAGGCGATGGAGCGGCTAACCGAACTGATAACTTCCGGCGCCATCGACCCCGACCGCCTTGCCGGAGCCAGTGGCACAGAATTCGGTTCCGCACGTGCACGGCTGCGCCACCTGCTGCACCGTGCGGGGCGCGCGGATCTCGCAGACACGATGTCGGCGGCCGACCCGCGGGTTGAGGCCAAGGCTCTAGCCGGTCTGGTCCCCGTCTAGCGTGGCACTTTGGCGCGCCGACGATCCAGAGGTTTTCGCGGCCACCGTCGTTGCTGCAGCTGAACAGCTCGGCGTGCAACCCCTCGCAGTCGAGAAGGATGACTGGGTCTGTGAGGTGCTGCGCGCGATCGTCGCCACCCACCGTGACGTGATCATATTCAAGGGCGGCACCAGCCTAGAGAAGCTACGCATTATTCAACGCTTCTCCGAGGATCTCGATCTCCTAGTGCTGGGCGATTACGCCAACTTTCGTGCTGTCAAGCGAGCGATGAAGGGCATGTTGGACACGGCGGCATTAGCGATCGGACAACAGCACCGCGATCGGAAGTCGGCCGGCGAACTGGGAACTGCCAGGCAAGCGGCTTGGCTGGACCTACCCCTCACCCAGAGCGACCAATCAGGCGGACTGGCCGATCCCAAATCTGTTCTAGTCGAACTGGGTCAAACCGGCGGACCAAAACCGGCGCTCGTAACGCAAGTCGAGTCACTGTTGTACCGCGAACTGGCCGCGACGGACCTTGCCGGCCAGTGGGATGACCTGCGGCCGTTCGAAGTGACCGTCCTGCACCCGGGCCGCACACTCATCGAAAAACTTTTGCGGGTCAGACAATTTCGTCGACCCGGCAAAACGCGGCACCGCGTACGGGCTAGCCCGTATCGGTCGCCAGTTTTACGACATCTGGGCGCTACTCGGGGATGCTTCTGTCACGGCCCTGCTCGCTGACAGCGAAACCGTCGGCGACATCCTCGCCAGTGTCTTCGAGGTATCGGAGGCTTTCGGCGGCGATCATCCAATACCCGATGGAGGTTTCGCGGCCTCGGAGGCGTTTAACCCAAGCGGTGAATTTGCGAAAGACCTTCGCCGAGAGCACGAGATCGCAATGAATTCGTTCCACTACGGCACCGAACGGCCAACGTTCGATGACGTGCTCAGTCGTGTCCATTCGCTGTCGGATCTACTTAACCCCTAAGCGGTGCCGAACAGTGTGTGCTGCGCAAGTGTCACGGTGCGTTTCTTCGCCGCGATGTACGGCCCGAAGGTCGCGTACCTGAGGGCGTCTCTTGGCGAGTAAGCCTGCATCGGTGAGGTGCAGAAGGGGGTAATTCTGTCCGGCCGCAGGATGAGTGAATACGTCTCCGTGACTTCTTTGTTGGTGGGTAGCGCGGCGCGACACGCGCGTCTCCGGGAACAGTGCGTCGGCGAGGCTGACGCTGATGTGACGCTCGGCGCAGTCGTGGGCGAACTGCTCACCGCTGGCCGACACTCGACATTGAACCGGGCCGGGATTCGACGCGGCGCGCTACACGTTCGAGGCGGCCGATCTGTCAGCTCATCGAGGTCAAGAGCCCGAATTTTTTGACTGAAACCACCTCTACCTGCATCAACGTGGTGCGCGATACTGGGATTGAACCAGTGACCTCTTCCGTGTCAGGGAAGCGCTCTCCCGCTGAGCTAATCGCGCTGGGAGAAAAAATTGGAGGTGGAGACGGGAATCGAACCCGTGTGCACGGCTTTGCAGGCCGTTGCCTCACCACTCGGCCACTCCACCGCTGGGGTTGATGCCGCTTGCACCTTCGAGCGGATGACGGGATTCGAACCCGCGACCCTCACCTTGGCAAGGTGATGCGCTACCAACTGCGCTACATCCGCGTGCAACGAGCGAGATCGTCGCCCGGTGCGAAGGACGACGATAGTCCACCCACGCGGGCACACACAAATCCCTTGGCGCGTTGTCGCTCTAGGTTATAGCGCAGCCGCCGGGGGCGCATGAGGCGGGATCTGCGACGCTGGTTTCGTGCTAGTCTTCTCCCTCGTTCGCCTCTCGGCGCCGGTCCCGTGGCTCAGTGGAAGAGCGTCCGCTTCACACGCGGAAGGTCGCTGGTTCGATCCCAGCCGGGACCACTCACTATTTGCATGACGGCTGGCCCGGCCTGGGCTCGCGGTCGCGATGCCCACAACTCGTCAGCGGACCCGTTTCGACCAGCTGATTCGCCCCGCGCCCCCGACCGCGAATCATTTGCTGGGGCGTCGGCTCGGAGGTATAAAAAGCGTCGTGATGACGTCCGCAGCGCCGCGTCGCATCGGGTAACGCGATGGCCGGGGTGTATCGAGACGTCATTGCCGTCCCCGGCGCCCGGGCACTGATCGGGGCTAGTGCCGCCTCGGAAATCGGCAACTGGTTGTACAACGCCGCGCTGCTCGGCTACGTGTACAGCGCGACCCACTCGGCCGCCTGGGTCGGCGCCGCAACCGTCTGCCGTCTTTCCCGTTGGTCTTGCTCGGCCCGTTCGGCGGGATCATCGCCGACCGCTACCGGCGGCGCACCGTACTGCTGGCCGGCGACTCCCTGCGCATGCTGCTCATGGCTGCCCTTGCGGTGACGGTGGCCAGTACCGGCCCGGTGACACTGGTTATCGCGTTGACCACCCTGGCGTCGGCCGCCGCCTGCGCCGAGAGGCCGGCCGCGCTGGCGATCCTGCCCCGCTTGGTCGGGGAGACGCGGCTCGGCCCGGCGATCGGAGCGATCTTGCTCACCGTGGCTCCCGCCTGGATCGCGTTCCTGGCGAACGGCGTCACGTTCGCGGTCTCTGCGTTGTTGATCGCGACCATTCATCCCGATCCGGCTCCGGTCGGCGAGCATGCGTCGGGACGTCGGCTGGCCGGCGGGCTGCGGACGGTGCACGCGACTCCGTTCGCGTGGTTGCTGATCATGACTGTGGCGATGGTGGAATTCACCTACGGAGCCCAGACCGTGCAGCTCGTCGTCTACGCCACGCAGTCGCTCGGGCTCGGAAGCGGCGGCTACGGTGTCCTGCTGACGGCGGCGGGCGCCGGCGGGCTGGTGAGCGCGCTCGTCAACGGCCGCTTGTCCGTCAGCAGACAGGTATCGGTGATCGTCGTCGTCACCGGTTTGCTGGCGTGCGCCTCCCAGCTGGCGTACGCCGGCACGCAGGTGCTGACGCTTGCGCTGGCGGTGACGGTAATCGCCAACGCCGCGCTGGTCTCGTGCGAGGTCGTCGGCGAGACGACGTTGGCGCGCATCGCCCCCCCCCCCCCCCCCGCGACGCGCTCGGACGCGTGATCGGGATCTTCGACGCTGTCGGCATTGCCGGGATGATCGCCGGCGCAGTCCTGGCGTCGGTTCTGCTGACGTTGACCTCACTGCGGGCCAGCCTGCTGATCCTCGGCGCCGCCGCCGTGCTGATCACCCTGCTGTGCGGCCTTGGCCTGCGCGGACTCGACGCGCTCACCTCCAGGATCAACGTCCTGCAAGGTCTTCCCGTCACGGCCGGAGCGCCGCGGATCGTCTTGGAGCAGCTGGCCGCGGCCGCACAGTTCTGCCCGCTGCCACCGGGGGTCGACGTCGTGGTTCAGGGAGCCCCGGCGCACGCGTTCTACGCCGTCGTAGCGGGACGCGTCGTGGTGCACCGGGACGGCAGGGCCGTCGTGCATCTAGGTCCGGGTGACAGCTTCGGTGAACGCGGCCTGCTCGACCAGGTGCCTCGAAACGCCACCGTTACCACCGAGATGGACACGACGTTGCTCCGGGTGGAAGGCGATGTGCTGCTCTACGCTCTCGAGGCCGCGCCGAGCCTGCGACCCGCGCTGGATCTCAGCAGCACCGCGCCTGGAGTGCAGGTCCCGCCCGGCGAAACCGCCTTGGTGGACGACCCGCGCTGGAGCGAGGCGTGAGCCTCGACGGGCCCACCGTGGTCGTCGTCGGTGCCGGCTACGAGGGCAAGCGCCGCTGCTATGAGCGGCTCGTCGAACTCGGCGCACGCCTGGTGATCGTCGACGAGCCGGGACACTGGTCCGAGTCGCTCGCCGACCAAAGCGCCGAAATACATTGGGTGGCAGCGTCATTCAGCGGGGACCCCAATGTCGACGCCGCCGCGACGCTTGCCGTCTTGGAGCGTTCGGGCGTTCGCGCCGATGGTGTCCTGACGTTCTGGGAGGACCGGGTGTGCGACGCGGCGCGCGTGGCGGCGGCGCTGGGGTTGCCGGGCAACCCACCCGAGGCGGTCGACGCGGCGCGCAGCAAGGTCCGCACCCGGGAGCTGTCCGCGCGGCTCGGGCTGCCCACACCGGCAGCTCAGCGGGTCCGATCCTTGGATGAGCTGTTTGCCGCCGCCGCGGCGGTGGGGTTTCCCGCCGTCGTGAAACCGGAGTTCGGCGCGAGCGCATTGGGCTGCATCAGAGTCGACGACTTCGATTCGCTGCCAGGGGTGTACCACCGCGTTCGTGCCATCGTCACCCCCGAGCACGATGCGATATTCCGCGCCGGCAACGACCTGGTCCTGGAGCAGTACCTGGACGGCGTGGAGTTCGACGTCGACCTCGTCTTGCAGGACGGCACCTGCGTGTTCGCCAGCGTGTCGCAGAACTGGCCGACGGCCGAGCCCTCGTTCCAGGAGACCGGCCTGCACATCCCGCCGGACCACAACAAAGCGGCCGTGCGCAAACTCGTCGACCTGAGCGTGCGAACGGTTAAATCGTTCGGGTTCCGCCGCGGGGTGCTGCACGTGGAGGGCAAGTGCACCGGTAGCGGCCCCCGCGTGATCGAGGTGAACGCTTGGATGGGGGCACGAGGATCCACCAGATGGTCGAGGCGGTGTGGGGCGTCGACCTGATCGAAGCCCAGCTTCGTAGCTGCCTGGACCTGCCCCAGGCGATCAAGCCGAGCCGTAAGCCCCGGTGTGCGGTTGTCAACGCGATCGTCTATGCCCCCGCCACCGGCCGCCTGGCGCAGCTGCCGTTCGCCGACGTTGCTCCCGATGCCGGCATGGGAGTCGAGCTGGACGTCTTTGGCCAGATCGGGCAGGACGTCGCCGGTCCCGACAACATCTTCGCGACGGCGCTGGCCGAGCTGACGATCAGCGGCAAGAACCTGCGGCACGCACGGTCGCGGGCCGCCCGGGTCTTACGCGACCCACCGCGAGTGCTCCCCACCTGAACCGCGGCCCGGATCGCACGGCATTTCCCCAAATCTCGGAGCGGCTAAGGAAATTCACGCGCTGCACAGCCGCGACCGCCGTTGCCCAAGCATCGATGCCGGGCAACCTGGGTCTTCACAGCGCTCCGCAATGCTGTACAGTTCTGAACTACCCAACTATGGAACTCAAGTTCCGTCAGCGGGTGCGATCCGGTACGTCGACCTCGAGGCGCGCCGCTCGGCGGTGGCCGTCAGAGGAGGTGGTGCGGGTTGTATCAACTGTTCAAGAAGGCGTGGATACCGCTGCTGCTGGTCGTCGTTGTCGCGCTCGGCGGATATGTGGTGTTGCGGGTCCGTGCCAGCTTCGGAGCCAACGCTCACGCGGCAAGCGCCGACGCAAACGCCCAAGACACCAAGCCGTTCAACCCCAAACACATCACCTACGAGGTGACGGCCCCGTCGGGCGGCACTGTCAGCGTCAACTACCTCGATGAAAACGGGCAACCCCACCTTGTCGAAAACGCGCCGCTGCCATGATCGTACACCATCGTGACCACCCTGCCGTCGATGTCGGCCAACATCGTCGCCCAGGGTGACACCGGCATCCGCCAGCTTCGATGCCGGGTCATCGTCGACGGCCAAGTCCGCGACGACCGCAGCCTCGACGAATACCAACCCTTCATCTACTGCTTGGTGAAATCCGTATGAGCAACGAGCCCGGCTCTCGTTCCCGCATCGCCCGCCTGATCCGCGTCCTGGCGGTGCCGATCATCCTGTTCTGGCTTCTCGTCGCGCTCGGCACCACCCTGCTCACCCCGGGGCTCGGCGAGGTGGCGGGCAAGCACTCGGTGCCCATGACTCCGCGGGACGCGACCGCGTTCAAAGACATGATGAACATCGGCCACAAGTTCCAGGAGTTCGACACCGACTCCTTGGCGATGGTCGTGCTGGAAGGCGACGACAAGCTGGGCGACAGCGCGCACGTCTTCTACAACAAGATCGTCGATAAGCTCAAGGCCAGCAAGCATGTTCAGTTCCTCCAGGATTTCTGGAGTGACCCGCTGACCGCCGCCGGCTCCCAGAGCCCGGACGGCAAGGCCGCCTACGTCCAGGTCTTCCTCGACGGCGCGCAGGGCGCCACCCCCTCCCACGCGTCGGTCGCCGCGCTGCGCAAGATCGTCGCCGAGGTCCCGCCGCCGCCGGGCGTCAAGGTCTACGTAGCCGGCAACACCGCGCTCAATACCGACACACTGGTCGCCGCGCACAACAGCATGGACCTGATGACGCTGATCACGATCGGCGTGATCTTCGTGATGCTGCTGATCATCTATCGCTCGCTGAAGAACGCGATCCTGGCGTTGATACTGGTCCGCTTCGAGCTCTATGCCGCCGAAGGCATCGTGGCGACCGCGGGCAATCTGGACATCATCGGGCTGACCCCGTACGCCGTCAGCATGGTCACGATGCTGACCATCGCCACGGGCACCGACTATTTCATCTTCCTGTTGGGCCGCTATCACGAGGCCCGATCCCGTGGCGAAGACAAAGAGCAGGCGTACTACAGCGCCTACAACGGCGTCGTGCACGTCATCCTGGGATCGGGTCTCACGATCGTGGGCGCCTGCCTGTGCCTGACCGCGACCAAGCTGCCCTACTTCCAGACCATAGGCATCGCGTGCGCCATCGCCTTGGTGGTGACGATGCTGGCGGGCGTGACGCTGGCTCCCGCGTTGCTCGCGGTCGCGTCCAGGTTCGGTTTCTTCGATCCGAAACGTCAAGTGTCGGAACGGGGTTGGCGCCGAGTCGGCACCATGGTGACGAGGTGGCCGGTGCCGATCATCGTCGTGGCGTCCTTCGTCGCGGTGATCGGCTTCGTCAGCCTTACGACCTATGTCCCGACGTACAACGACAAGAAATTCACCCCGCCGGACATCGCGGCCAACGTCGCGCAGACGGCGGCCGAGCGGCATTTCACCCCGGCGCACATGAATCCCGAATTGTTGATGGTCGAAGCCGACCATGATCTGCGCGACCCGGCGGACATGCTGATCATCGACCGAATCGCCAAGACGGTCTTCCATTAACGCGGCATCGGCCGGGTGCAAACCAGCACCCGCCGCTGGGCGCGCCGATCGAGCACAGCTCGATCCCGTTCGTGATCGCCATGAACAGCACCAGCACGCTCCAGACGGCCAAATTCATGAACGACAGCATGGCGTCGATGCTCGAGCACGCCGACGAGATGGGCAGAACGATCAGCGTCATGCAGCACATGTACGGCGTCATGCAGCAGATGACCGACACCACTCACGAGATGACCCGTGACATGCACGTCTTGCAGTCGGACATCGAGGGAGTGCGGCAGCACATCGCGGATTTCGAAGACACCTGGCGGCCGATTCGCTCATATTTTTATTGGGAGAAACACTGTTTCGACATCCCGGTCTGCTGGTCGTTGCGGTCGATCTTCGACACGCTCGACGACATCGACGTGATGGCCGACGACATCGGAAAGACAACCAAGGACATCGACACCCTGGACCGGTTGATGCCGCAACTGCTCGCCGACTTTCCCAAGACCATCGAGTCGATGCAACGAATGCGCGACTACATGCTGTCCACCCACAGCTCCATGGCCGGCATTCAGTGTCACATGCAAGAGAACGCCGAAGGCTCGACGATGATGGGCAACTACTTCGACCAGGCCAAGAACGACGACAGCTTCTATCCGCCGCCGGAGGTCTTCAAAAACCCCGACTTCAAGCGCGGACTGAAGATGTTCGTCTCGCCCGACGGTAAGGCGGTCCGGTTCATCATCACCCACCAGGGCGACCGCCTCGGTGGACGGCATCCGGCACGTCCAGGGCATCAAGCAGGCCGTCGCCGACGCGGTCAAGGGCACTCCGCTGGAGTCCGCGAAGGTCTCGCTGGCCGGCACCGCCTCGATGTACAGCGACATGCAGGACGGCGTGAAGATCGACCTGACGATCGCCGGCATCGCCGCGCTGATCCTGATCTTTTCGATCATGCTGCTGATCACCCGCAGCTTGGTGGCATCCCTGGTGATCGTCGGTACGGTGCTGGCGTCGCTGGGCACCGCGTGCGGTCTGTCCGTGCTGCTCTGGCAGGACATTCTCGGGGTGGGCCCGCAATGGATCGTGCTACCGCTGACGTTGATCATCCTGCTGGCCGTCGGGTCCGATTACAACCTGCTGCTGGTTTCCCGTCTGAAGGAAGAGATTCCAGCCGGCCTCAACACCGGCATCATCCGGGGCATGGGCGCTTCCGGCCGGGTGGTGACCGCGGCCGGCCTGATATTTGCGGCGACAATGGCGTCGATGATCGTCAGCAACCTGGTGGTGATCGGGCAGTTCGGCACCGCGATCGGGATGGGCCTGCTCGTCGACACGTTCATCGTGCGGGCCTTCATGACCCCGGCGATCGCGGCCGCGCTGGGCCGCTGGTTCTGGTGGCCGTTGGACACCTTCAAGATGAGGAAGAACGACCAACAGCCGGAGAGCGCTACCGCTCCCATCCCGCGCCTGACCACGGTGTAGCGCAGATGAGTGAGATGGAGTTGAAGCTTCGTCAACGCACCGTTGGCAAGCTGGATCGTTCCCGCGATCCCGCGATCCTCAACGCCGCTATTGCCGCACTGACCGAGAACGGCTACGACGCCACCAATATGGACGACATCGCCGCGCGCGCCGACGTCGGCAAGGCCGCGATCTACCGACGCTGGTCGTCGAAGGCGGCGTTGATCACCGACGTTCTTCTCTACTGACGCCCCGATCTGCGCAACCATGACGTCCCCGACTCCGGCAGTTTGGCCGGCGACATGGAAGCGTTGATCGAGCGCGCCGCACGCAACGACAGCGAGTCGATCACCAACGACCTGGTGCTCCGCGTCGCCCTGGAGGGCGCCCGTGACCCCCAGATCGCCGAGGCTCTCGGCGATCTGATGCTGGTCAAGGGCACCCCGCATCATGTCGACGATCCTGGCGCGCGCCGCCGCCCGCGGGGAGATCGCCGCCGACCGCGACTGGTCCCTAGTCGCCGACGTGCTCAACGCCATGTGCCTGCAGCGAGTGCTCAACGGGCAAAGCGTCGACGCGGAGTTCATCCGCCAGGTCATCGACACAATCGTGTTGCCCGCCCTGGGTATCGAGCGCTGAGTTCATGAGGCCCGGCGTGGACCGATGACCCCCTCGGTCCACGCCCGGTCCTCGGTGTAGAGCGCCTCACCGTCGTGCGGCACGCGCTTGCTCTTGGTGCCCTCTTGACCGTGGCCGGCGGGCGCGGCGCCCATCGGAATGCCTATGCCGCCGCCTTTGTTCAGCGCCGAGTACGCGGCCGGGATCGGGATACCCTCGCCCGTGACGGCCGGGCCGGGGCGGGACGTCGTCGCGGAATCCGCCGGACCCGCGAGGGCAGTTTGGGCATCGACGGCAGACCGGCCCCGCCCGATGCCGGCTTGAGTCCCGGCCCCTTGGGCCGGTCGGGCACCACCTTGAGGTTTTTCTTCGAGGCGCTGGCCGACTGCGGATCGGTTGGCATCCCAGGCGTCGCGCCCATCGGCAGCCAAAATCCCTACCGCACAATGTGTTTGCGAAAGGCGACCAATTAATTCGAAATGTCCTTGGTGGCAACCGTTTTCACAGCTAGGCCTCATGAAAGTCGCACTAATCGCTGCTAAGGTTGTCGGTATTGTGCGAACTCGGTCTAGGACTGCAACTCGGCGACGGTCCATCGTCGCGCTTGTTGCCGTGCTTTCCTTGTTCGCAGCTGCCCACGGTTATTGGGTTTTGCGTGCCGAGATCTCGACTGACGTATCCCCGCCGTCGGCGACGGCGTTGCTCAACCCAACCTCCAGCCCGGCGCAGCTGACGGACCACTCCGCGACGCCGGGTCAGGTCCATTCCGTCTCGAACTTCCACCACGGCAAGACAATCAAGAACGCGGGATTAAGGCGCAACCGACCGCCGACCTTCACGTCGTGGGCGTCCCCGCCGAGCTCTTCGACGCCCGTGGGCTTATCGCCGGCATGGCCGGTGCCGGCAGTGCGCGCGCACCCGCGAATGTTCATGCCTGCCCAAATCTTTTGACCCAGCTCTGCGTATCCCGGCGCTGATCGATACCCGCCAGCACCGTGATTAGGGCTGGTGCGCCGATACCCGGTAATCCGCGTTAGGCAGCCCGACCCTGCGCGGTCGTTCGAGTGCCCTCGCCTCGGCTGCACGGCGCCGGTCGGCAGCCTGGGCGCTAGCTCGCATACCTCATTGAATGACGCCATGTCCGTCCTTGGCTCATGTACTAGCGGCCTCGGCGAACTCTGAGGGTCTCGCCACGGCTCGGTAGCCAACACGCGCGCCAATGTGCGTGTCGCCGTTGCCATTCCAGTGGCCCCCGCGACATGGCGCAGTACCGAAAGGATTTCAAAGTGGATTTCGGGGCATTACCTCCGGAGATCAACTCGGCCCGAATGTACACGGGCCCGGGGCCTTCGACGCTTCTCGCCGCCTCCGGCGCCTGGGAGGCACTGGCGGCCGAATTGGACGCTGCGGCAACCGGCTATCAGTCGGTGATCACCAACCTGATCGACGGATCGTGGCTGGGGCCCTCGTCGATGTCCATGGCGAGCGCCGTCGCGCCCTACCTGCTGTGGATGCGGCAGACCGCCGCCCAGTGCGAAAACGCGGCAAGGCAGGCGACTTTGGCCGTGGCCGCCTACGGGGAGGCGTTTGCGCTGACGGTGCCGCCACCGACGGTAGCGGCCGACCGGATACAGCTGGCGACGTTGGTCAGCACCAACCTGCTAGGCCAGAACACGCCGGCGATCATGGCCACCGAGGCGGCCTACAGCGAAATGTGGGTGCAGGACGCGACGGCGATGTATGGATACGCGGCCAATTCCGCGGCCGCCTCCACCCTGGCGCCGTTCACACCGGCCCCGCATACGACAAACCCGGCGACGACCGCCGGCCAGGCCATCGAGTTGGCCCAGGCACCACTCGGCGAGCTGGCGAGCCTGACCAGCGAAGGTGTCAGTCACACCGCCGGCGCCGGAATGAGAGCCCTCTCCGGCTTGGCCGCAGGCACCGCAAAGGAGGCCAGCGGGGACACGGCCGGCTTGACCTCCGACGTGGCCGACCTGGGTTCCGACGCCGCGGGGCTGGGCGCCGAGGGCGGCGGAATCGGGATGGATCTCTACGGCATGTCGCTAGATCTGCAAGGCGCGGATTCGATGCTGGGCATCGGCGGTGCGGGTGTAGATGGTCTCGGAAATCTCGGCGGTCTCACGGCCGTACCCGCACTGGGCACCCGGGTAACGGCAATGATGGGTCGGGCGGCGCCGCTTGGTGCCTTGTCGGCGCCGCCCAGTTGGGTCCATGCCGTGTCTTCGGGCGTGCCGCTGTCCGCCGGTAACGCAGCCCCACCGGCCCGATGGGGCGCGACGCGGTCGCCGTCGTCGCCGGACATCGCCGTGTCCAACCTGCCGATGGGTGCCATGGTCGAACGGGAGTCGGCCACCTCGGCGCGTCGGATGGGCCACCGACCTCGGGTGGTTCCCCGCTCACCGGTGGCCGGGTGATGCGCGTGCTCCGTGACGACACAATGAGAGAACACCAGTGCCAGACCCAACACCCACAGGAGCAGACGATGAGTAACCAGGAAGGGATCGGCATCCTGAAACTCGAGTGCCCGCAAAGCCATCCCGTCGGCGGAATTCTCAAGGAAGCCCCGCACCAGCAGGTCGTCTACGATCCGGGGTTCCAGGTCGGGCCGCGCCGATTCTGGCCGGACGAACAGGATCAGCCGCGGTTCACCATCCGCTGCCCCCAATGCGACCGCGCCGTGGGAGACGACTCGACGACCCTGCAGGACAAGCATCGCAACCTGGTCATGAGCATGTCGGAGACCAGCCAGGTCGCCACCCTGCCGTTCGTCTGACGCCCCTCGCGCATACTGTAAGAGTTTCAGTAGCGAGCCCGCGGCGCCCGTCTGGACGGCGCCGACTCGGAAGGAGCCCCGTGACGCTAGACCCCGACGACACCGCTGCCACCGGACGGGGATTGGCTGGGCACCCCGTATCTGCGGTTCGAGCGCCAGGGGCCGATCGCGGTGTGCACCATCAACCGTCCCGAGGCGCGCAACGCCTTTACACCCGCGAAGTACTTCGGAATCCGTTACGACGTCGGCCTTGTCAACGGGGACCCCGGGCTGGCCGGGCTGTTGATCACCGGCACCAGGGGCGTCTTCGCGCCGGGCGGTGACATGACCGGCGGGGGAGGCGCCGACGACTGGATCACCTTCGGCGCCGCACTCGGGATGGACGTCACCCCGTTCGACGCCGTGCGGACCTCGGCCAAGCCGATCGTCGCCGCGGTCAACGGGCTATGCCAGGGCGGCGGCATGCAGATCGCGCTGTGCAGCGACGTGTCGGTGGTGAGCGAGCGTGCGACGTTCCGCGTTCCCGAGCTGTTCCGCGGCTACGCCGACATCTACTACAGCCAGATGCTGCTGCGTCTGGTCGGACCGGTACGCACCCGCGACCTAACGTTCACCGGCCGGGTGCTCACCGCGGCCGAAGCGCTGGACTGGGGCCTGGTGACCAGGGTGGTGCCGCACGACGACCTGCTGGCCACCGCCCGCGACCTGCTCGCGCAAAGCTGCCGGATCGCGCCCCGCGCCCGCAATGTCATCAAGTCCAGCATCGACAACTACCTGGGCCTCTACGACCGCATCGGGATGACCAGCAGCCTGATGGACGCCGAGGCGCGTGAGGGCGTGCGGGCCTTCAAGGAGCGACGCTCGCCGGACTGGGTGCATCCGGAGTTGCGAACCGACGGCCGCCTGAAAGACGGTCTAGGTCAGGTCGATCCACTCGCCGTGCGGGGCGGAGCGCAGCAGCCGTTTGATTCCGGCCTGGTCGAATGCCGCGGCCAGTTCACCCGGGCCCTCGGTGAAGTGGCCCCAGCCGTCGACGTGGGCCGCGATCACCACCTTGGCGCCGAGGACTTCGGCGGCCGCGGCGGCACGCGCCGAGGTGAGCGTCAGCGGACGTCCGCGCTCTTTGGTCGGCACGCTCGCGGCCCCCGCGAACAGCACCGCGACGTCGATCTCGCCGATCCGGTCGGCCACCTCGCCGACCGCACCCATCGATGCGTTGTCCCCGCTGAGATAGACGGTGGGCAGGCCGGGCCCGTACAACACGAATCCCGTGACCTCGCAGTTGACGTGCCCCTCCATGTCGCGCACGCCGTCGGCCGGACCATGCACGGCCGGAACAGCTTGCGCCGCAACACGTCCCAAGCCGCCCGGAAGGTAGAAGGACTGCCACGGTTTCAGCCCCACCGCCGTCGCGCCGAAGCGGCCGGCGGCGCCCGGGTTGGTGACGATCAACGGCGCCACCTCGGCGAATCGGCGGCCGGCGGTGTCCAGATTGTCGGGATGCTGGTCGTGGCTGATCAGCACCACGTCGACCTGCCCCAAGTCCTCGGCGCTGACTGCCGGGCCGGTGAGCTTCGTCAGGTAGTCATGCGGGCCCGGGGGGTCGAACGTCGGATCCATCACGATCCTGCGGCCCGCGATATCGATGACCGTCGTCGGCCCACCCAGCACGGCGATCGAGTTATCCCGTCGCTTCGCCTCTACTGCCTCGCCCATGTCGCCCCTGATGCACTAGCGGAGAAATCGATCGGGTCCAAAGCAGGCTATAACATCGCCGGTCGGCGGGTCGCGCTGACTTCGCCTTCCCTCGGGGTATCGGGCCGGATGCGCCGCCTGCTCATCACACCTTGCGGGCGCGATCCTTCCAATACGGTTCGCGGAGCTGGTTTTTCAGGATCTTGCCGCTGGCATTGCGGGGCAGCTCGTCGACGAAGTCGACCGTCCGCGGGCACTTGTAACCGGCCAGCTGGGTGCGGCAGAAGGCGATGATCTCGGCGGGGTCCAGCTCGGTGCCGGCCACGACGATCGCCTTGACCGATTCGCCCCACTGATCGTCGGGCACGCCGATGATCGCCGCGTCCGCGATTCCGGGATGTTCGAAAAGCACGCTTTCCACCTCGGGCCCGTACACGTTCTCACCGCCGGTGATGATCATGTCCTTCAGCCGGTCCTCGATGTAGAGGTAGCCGTCGGCGTCGAGGCGGCCGACGTCGCCGGTGCGCAGCCAGTCGTCGGCGGTGATGGTGTCGGCGGTGGCTTCCGGCCGATTCAGGTAGCCGATCATGCGCTGATTGCTGCGAACCCAGATCTCACCGGACTCGCCGTGCGGCAGCTGCTCACCCGTCTCGGGGTCGACGATGCGAATCTCGTTGCCCTGAGCGGCTTTTCCGGCCGACACGAGTAGTTCGGGCCGGCTGGAGTCGCGATGGTCGTCGGCGTCCAGCGCGCAGATCGCGCCGCACAGCTCCGTCTGTCCGTACACCTGCACGAAGTTCATCTCCGGCTAGGCGGCGAGCGCGCGCTGCAGCAGCGGCACCGGCATGGGTGCGGCCCCGTAGACCAGGTAGCGCAGGCCCGACAGCGCGGCGGTCGCCGCCGCACCGGCGTCCAGGAACCGGTCGATCACCGGCGGGACGAAAAAGGCATGTGTGGCACCGGCTTTCACGGCACCGATGACTGTCGCGGCCTCGGGCTCGCGGGTCAGGAACGTCGGGACACCCGCCCGGATGCCGAAGAACGCATACGCGATACCGCCCACGTGGAACAAGGGCATGGCCACCAAGTTGGCGTCTCCCTGCGAAAACGGAAACGGCGCAGACAGATTCACAGCTGAACACCCTTTGGGCGGCCGGTGGTGCCCGAGCTGTAGATCGTGATGGCCGCATCGGTGTCGGCGACGTCGGGATCGACCTCGGCGGGAGACGCCGCGGCGACCAGGGTTTCGTACTCGTCGTCGGAGCCGCCCACCACGATGACGCGCTGCACGCCGGGGACTTTCGCGCGGATCGCGTCGACCGCGGGCGCCAGCTCGGCGCCGACGACGAGAACCCGCGTGCCGCTGTCGGCGAGGACGTGGACGAGTTCGTCGCCGATCACCCGCCAGTTGACGATCGTGGTTACCGCGCCGATCGAGGTGGCTGCCAGCAGTGTTTCCAAACAGGCGGGGTGGTTCTTGTCCAGGAACGCCACCACCTCGCCGCGCCGCAGGCCGGTGTCCCGCAGCACTGTGGCCGCCTGACGAATCCGCGCCGCCCACTGCGCCCACGACCACTGCCGCTCCCCGAAACGGATCGCGACGTCGTCGGGTCGCCGCGCCGCGTGCTGGTCGACCATCCCGACCAGCGTCTCCGTCGTACCGATGCTGACGTCGGCTGGTGGCATTGCTTTTCTCCGCTCATCGATGCTCGTGGATTTCCCGGGTCACTGCAGCCAAGGCTAGTCACCCTGTCCACGACGGTGTGCTGAGAGTGCGGGCCTCCATCCTGGTAGTAACGCGGTCGTGACCGAAAGCCGCCCTACGGACAGTCGATCCTCGGGGCTTCGGAGCGCATCAACTTCGCGGTGTGAACGGCGTAATCACGCGGTGGCCAACGTGATTCGTGACCGGTAGGGATCGGTGAAAGGCAGCCAGTCCTCGTCCAGATCGAGCACTTCCGCGTCGGCCGTCAACGCGTCGATCACCCCACGCACGGTTTCGCGGTTTTCGACGCGGCGCCACAGCAGCGATTACGTCCAAAAGGGTGCGGGCGGGGTGATCGGACGCTGCACGAGATCTGCCGGCAGCGTCGCGGTTTGGGCCTTGGGCGAGGCGAGCATCGGCCGGCCCAGCCGGCGAACATGTTCGAAAAACATTGGGGCCGCCAGGCCACCGTCGCTGATCCGCACCGTGCGGGCACCTGTCTCCCTGGCGAACTGCTCGCCGTATCGGTTCCAGGAGAACCAGCTGCCGGAGTCGGCGTCGAGCAACATCACCGCGTCACAGGCGTCGACCGGCGAGGGGTCCGAGCCGACGCTGACGGCGTAGAGCTGTTCGGCGCCAATGAGATGCGCGCTGAGACCATGCCGGTCCAGGTCGGCGGTCCGCACCCCGCAGATCGCCAGATCGACGCCGCCCTCGGCGACCCGGGCGACCTGGGCGTGCGACGGCAGCACCCACGTGTCGATGTGCACCTTGGCGACCGCGGAGGTCCGGTCGGTCAGGTCGGGCGGCAGCCACTGCGCATAGCCGATCCGCACGGGTTCGGCCAGCGACAGCCCGATTGCCGATCGGCGCAACTGATCTGCCTGATCCAGTAGCGTGCGGGCCGACGGAAGCAACGCCGCGCCCGTTGCTGTCAGGGTGACCGAGCGCCGGTCGCGATCGAACAACCGCACCCGCAGATCCCGCTCGAGGACCTTGATCTGCTGGGACAGCGACGGTCCGGCAATGCATAGACGCTTCACGGCGCGACCGAAATTCAGCTCTTCGGCGACCGCTGCGAAATAACGAAGATGACGCAACTCCACGTTTGAAAATGTTAGTGCGGCACTGGGAGTCACGGCCTAGCAGAATCGCGATGACAACATGTGTAACCATTGCTGGGCAAACCCCGCACGAAGGAATCAACTCATGGTCAATGTTGATCGCGCCCGTCATCGCACATTCGTCGTAACGGGGGCGGCGTCCGGCATCGGCCTGGCTACCGCGCGCCGCCTGGTAGCCGAAGGCGGCACCGTGATCGGCGCCGATCTGGAATCACCGCCCGACGTGGGGCCCGACTTCCATTTCGTGGCGGCCGACGTCACCGACGAGGCGGCCATCGACCAGGTGCTGGCCGCCGTGCCCGGCCGTCTCGACGGCGTCTTCCACGCCGCCGGTGTCGCGGGCGGTGGACCGGTCCATCTGCTCGACCGCGCGGAGTGGGATCGGGTGATCGGGATCAACCTCACCGGCACCTTACCTGGTCGCCAAGGCGGCCCTGGCCAAGATGATCCAGCAGGACAGGGTCGACGGCGAACGCGGCTCCATCGTGACCGTCGCCAGCATCGAGGGATTGGAAGGCACCGCGGGCGGCAGCTCCTACAACGCGGCCAAGGGCGGAGTTGTGCTGCTCACCAAGAACATTGCGCTCGACTACGGTCCGAGCGGCATCCGGGCGAACGTCATCTGTCCCGGCTTCATCGATACACCGATGGCCCAAAGCGTTTTCGGCTTGCCGGGAATGGAAGGCCCGCTGGCCTCGATCACCTCCGAGCATGCGCTGCAACGGCTCGGCCGGCCGGACGAGGTCGCGGCGATGGCGGCGTTCCTGTTGTCGCTCGACGGGTCGTTCGTCACCGGCCAGGCGATCGCCGTCGACGGCGGCTACACCGCCGGTCGCGATCACGGTGTCGTCAAACTATTCGGCTTTCCCGAGTAGCGCCTTAAGATTCGCGCATGGTCACTCCCGACGATGCGATCGAGGCGATTCGAGGTACCGGGGGAGCCCAACCCGGCGCCCGGGCGCTGCACGCGAAAGGCACGCTGTACCGCGGCACCTTCACCGCCACCCCTGACGCGGCAGCCCTGTCCCGGGCAAAGCATCTCGACGGCAGCGAAGTTCGGGCGCTGGTGCGGTTCTCCAACGGATCGGGCAACCCGAAACAATCCGACGGCTCGCCCGCAGTGCGGGGCCTGGCGGTGAAGTTCACCCTGCCCGACGGATCCACCACCGACGTGTCGACGCAGACCGCCCGGCTGTTCGTCTCCAGCAAGCCGGAGGGCTTCGTCGATCTGCTCAAGGCGATGCGGCCTGGGCTGACGACGCCGCTGCGCATGGCGAAGTACTTCGTCACGCATCCGCGACTGCTCGGTGCGTCGCCGGTGCTGCGCGACGCCAACAAGGTCTCGACCAGCTACGCCACCATCGAATACCATGGCCTGCACGCATTCCGGTGGGTCAGCGCCGACGGTAACGCCAGATTTGTTCGCTATCACCTGATTCCCGCCGCCGGCGTCAGCTACCTCGCGGGATCCGATGCGCGGGGCGCGGGCCCCGATTTCCTCACCGACGAGCTGAATACTCGTCTGGCACAAGGGCCGGTCCGATTCGACTACCGCGTGCAGATCGCCGGGCCGCAGGACTCGACGACCGACCCGTCGGCGCCGTGGCGAAGCGCCGAGACGGTCACTGTCGGCACTCTGCAGATCACCGGCCTGGACACCGAGCGCGAACACGACGGCGACATCGTCGTTTTCGACCCGATGCGGGTGACCGACGGCATCGAACCGTCCGACGACCCCGTGCTGCATTTCCGTAGCCTCGCGTATTCGGCCTCGGTCAAGCTGCGCACCGGTGTCGCGCGCGGTTCCGAAGCGCCTCCGGCCTGACGGCAAGGCGCAGAGCTGCACGAATGCCGGCCCGATGCCGCGGCCGACTAATGTCGTTGGAAGTGTTGGCTTCTCATGTCATTCTGATCGGCCTGGCTGGGTTCGCCGCCGGCGCAATCAATGCGCTCGTCGGATCGGACACCTTGATCACGTTCCCCACACTCGTCGCGCTCGGCTACCCGCCGGTCACCGCGACCATGTCGAACGCGGTCGGCCTGGTGGCCGGCAGCGTCTCGGGCACCTGGGGTTATAGCGCCGAGCTGAGCGGCCAATGGGACCGGCTGCGTTGGCAGATCCCGGCCTCGTTGGCCGGTGGTGTGTTGGGATCGTTCCTGCTGCTGCACCTGCCCGAGCGGGTGTTCACCGCGGTGGTGCCGGTGCTGCTGGTGCTCGCCCTGATGCTGGTGGTGGCCGGGCCGCGGAATCAATCCTGGGCGCGCAGTAGGGCCGAGGCCCAGGGACGTTCCGCCGAACACGTCTCGCCGGTGCGAATGGCGCTGCTGGTGTTTGGCACCTTTGCCATCGGCGTCTACGGCGGCTACTTCACCGCGGCGCAAGGCATCCTGCTGGTCGGTGTCATGGGCGCGCTGTTGCCGGAGTCGATGCAGCGCATGAACGGGGCGAAAACCTGTTGGCTCTCGTCGTGAATATTGTTGCGGCCGTTGGCTATACGTTGGCCGCGTCGGATCGGATCAGTTGGCCGGTGGCCGCAACCATCGCGGCGAGCTCGCTGGCCGGTGGTGTGGTCGGCGCGCGATACGGCCGCCGGCTGTCGGCGAACGCGTTGCGTTCCACGATCGTGGTGGTGGGGTTGATCGGGCTGTATCGCCTGTTGGCCGTCTAGCGCTCAGCCGTGCGTGGCGGCCGCGGCGTGGTTGATGACGTCCAGCATGTCGCCGCTCCGCTGCCAGATCTTGCGCTGTCGCATCGCCCCGTTGCCCTGCGCGGTGATGCGATCGAGTGCGGCGGTGACGCGGTCGTATTCGCCGAGTTCGTCGAGCGCCGTGCGGACCCGCCGGATCAGCGAATCCAGCTGCTGTCGTGCCGGCACCGCGCTGTGATCGCCGTCGGAGTCGAGCAGCTGCCCGGACAGTCCGTCGTGCGCGGCCTTCCAATACGCCGCCCTCAGTGCCGCCGGCGGCAGCCGCCTGGCGTCCTCGCCGCGACGATCCGCCTCGAGCGCCGTCATCACCGCGGCCCGGATCAGGGTGGCCAGCAGCACCGTCTCTTCGACCGTCGCCGGCACTTCGGCGACGCGCACCTCGACCGTTGGGAAGTTCGCCGACGGGCGCACATCCCAATACACCATCTTGCGATCCAGGATCACCCCGCTGTCGACCAGCATTTGCACGGTGCTGTCGTACTGCTCTGGCGAACTGAAGAAGGGTGGCGCGCCGGCGGCCGGCCAGCGCCGCCACAGGATGCTGCGCCAGCTCGCATAGCCCGTGTCGGTGTTGCGGTACAGCGCCGAATTCGCCGACAGCGCAAGCAAAGACGGCAGCCACGGTCGCAGCAAGTTGCTGACCTTGATCGCGGCCGCCCGGTCGGGCACCTCGACGTGCACGTGGCATCCGCAGATGCCTTGCTCGTGCGCGATCATCCCGTACTTCTCCCCGATGCGCCGATAGCGCTCGGTGTCGGTGACGGGGAATTCGCGCGGGGTGACCGGCGGCAGACCCAACGCCAGCAGGCGTACCCACTGGCCTCGGCGGCCTGCGCGGCGGTGCGCCGCAACTGCGCGAGTTCGGCACCGAGTTCGGCGCTGCCGGTGGCCACACCGGAAGTGGTTTCGACTTGGCAGCTGCTCAATTCCAGCTGCAGCTGCACACCCCGGCGCTTGGCGTCGGCAGCCACCTCGTCATTGCGCGGCGCCGGTTCGCCCGTCTCGGGATCGACCAGGAGGAACTCCTCCTCCACGCCGAAGCTGGGTAGGTGATGCATCCAGCCGCCGGGGGCACTACCGGGCCAACGCCGCGTCCACGGTCGGGTAGATCGGCAGCACCCCGCCGAGGCCGCACGCGTCGACGATGCGGGCGACGATCCGCTGCGGGCTGACCAACCGCAGTTCGACGCCGCGGCGGCGCAGCGCTGCTGCCTCCTCGGCCAGCACCTCGACCGCGCAGCAGGCGATGAAATCCACTCCGGTGACGTCGACGATCAGTGAGCCGGGCGATGCGGCGACGCCGGCCGCCTCGCTGACCAGGCCACGCCAGGTCTGCTCGTTGCAGGCGTCGATCTCGCCGCCCGCGTAGATGAGCACGGCCGCGCCGCGGCGATCCGTGGTCGCGCGCAGCGTGCTGTGCGGATCGCTGAGCTGGTGGACGAGTCGGGTGTGGAGCGTCTGGCGCGGGCCCGCCATGGGGGGAGCGTGATCGGCGATTGTCTTCATTGGGGACTCCTAGTCAACCGGCGCCGGGGCGCCGCGATGGATATCCGTCCTGGTTCTGAAGACAGACTGTCCGCGATGCGCGGATCTCCTTTGTATAACGAGACAGGGCGGTCTGTCTATAGGTTGGAGTTAAGAGTATCGTGAGCCGGCGTGGAAAGCTCCGACATCGCGCCGGCCGCGCTGTCTGCCCGGGAACGGATATTGAAAGCGGCATATGAACTGTTCAGCCGGCGTGGGATCCGTGCGGTCGGCACCAATGAGGTGATCGAGCGTGCCGGCGTGGCCAAGGCGACGTTGTACCGCCATTTCACGACGAAGAACGACCTGGTGCTGGCCGTCCTGCAGCGCCGCGAACAGATCTGGACGCACGGGTTGATCGAGGCGCAGTCGGAGCAGCGGGGCGCGACGCCCGAGCAGCAGTTGCTGGCGATCTTCGACGTCATGCACGAGTGGTTCCAGCTCCGCGACGGCTTCGAAGGGTGCTCTTTCATCAACGTGCTGCTTGAGTTGGGCGCCGAGCACCTCGCCGGGAAAGCCAGCATCGCGCACATCGACCACGTCCGAGACATCGTGCGCCGCCGCGCGCTGGCGGCCGGGCTCACCGACGTCGAGGAGTTCGCCTCGTCGTGGCACATCCTGATGAAGGGTGCCATCGTTCTCGCGGCCGTCGGCGACCTGGATGCTGCTCGGCGCGCCCAGAAGATGGCCATATCGCTGATCGAGCAACACCGGCCGCCCGCTGAGCTGGAGGTGGGGGAGGCGACGGGCTAACTCGTCCCCGCCGTCACGCGGCGGTCGTTCCGGTCGTGCGGGCGTGCTCGTCCTCGAATTCGGCGATCGCCCGGGAGGTGCGCTCGCGCAGCAGGATTGCCGCGACGACGCCGATGACGATCGCGATGACCAGCGCGATCCAGGAGAACCGTTTCAGCCATCGTTCGGCGGCCATCCCGGCAAAATAGACCAGCGCGGTCGTGCCGCCCGCCCAGCAGATCGCGCCGGACACGTTGGCCGCCAAGAAGCGCCTGTAGTGCATTTTCAGCGCGCCGGCCAGCGGCCCGGCGAAGATCCGCAACAGGGCGATGAAGCGCCCGAAGAACACCGCCCGGATGCCCCAGCGGTCGAACAAGCGCTCGGCCAGCATGACGTGCCCGGGGCCGAAATGCTTCGGGAAGCGCCGGCCCAGCCTGTCGAAGAGCCCCATGCCGAAGCGCCGCCCGATCGAGTAGCCGATCGAATCGCCGACCACCGCGCCCATCACCGCGGCGACGCCGACGCCGATCGGGTTGACGGCGATGTCGTGATGCAACGACAGCAGCGCCGCGCTGACCAGGACGATCTCGCCCGGCAGCGGGATGCCCAGGCTTTCCACCCCGACCACACCGCCGAGCACCAGGTAGACCGCGAGCGGCGGGATGGACTGCAGCAAAGCCTCGACATTCATGGGTCCAGGATGCCTGACTGATGTCCACCCGGCGTCGCAATGCCGTCGGCGCGGGCGCCGACGTGCCATCCGCGGACCGGCTGCAGCTCGGGGCGCTTCGGGAATCGCCCGTCGGCCGCGGACAGGCCGCGCATCCGCCGCCACAGCCAGGGAAAGAAGTTCTCCTGCGTCCAGCGCAGCCTTCCGTACGCGCCGTCGGCGATCGACAGCTGCGTGGGATTGGGATGCGCTGCGGCCCAATCATGGCTGCTGTCAGGCAAATTGAGGGCTTCGGCGGCCGCGGCGGCAAACAGGATATGGCCTTTGAGGGACGCGTGCACGCGATCGAAACTCCAGGTGTCCCAATCGCGCATCGAGGCCGCGTTGTAGAGGTCGACGAGTTTGAATCCGTAACGGCCGGCGGCGACGGTGATCGCGTTGTTCATCCGGGCCAGCCGTTTGGACACGATGCGGCCGAACGGCAAAAACTGCGCGACGTTCGGGAACGTCGTCGTCACCACCGTCGCGCCCGATCTGGCCAGCGCCGCATAGACGTAATCGAGTTCGGCCAGCGCCCGCGGGAATTGTCGTCCCGGCTGGATGACGTCGTTCATCCCGGCGCAAATGGTGATCAGATCCGGCTTCATCGCCAGCGCGGGCGGAATTTGCTCGGTGAGCACGTCGCCCAGCTTTTTGCCGCGCACCGCGAGATTGGCGTACTGCAGCCCGGGGTAGAGCGTGTCGAGCATGACCGCGAGCCGATCGGCAAATCCCACGAGACCGGTGGTTTCGTCACCGTCCCAAAGGCCTTCGGTTTGGCTGTCACCGAGGGCGACGAACCTGGAGTATCCGGCCTGCGTAGCGCCGCACACGATGCCGAGACTAAACCCGATCCGATTCGCCATGCGTGACATCCGACCCGAAACGCTGTTGTAGCGTGGCGCTGGCCGGACCGCTCGGCGTCAGGAGAGTCGTGGAATTCAATCTCGCCCAAGTGTTCTTGGCTGTGGCGGCCGCCAATCCCGATCGGGACTGCATCGTATCCGGACACCGACGGTTCACTTTCTCGCAAACTGCCGAACGCGCCCGACGGTTCGCCCGGGCGCTGCACTCGTGGGGACTGGGCGTGCGTCGGGAACGCAGCGAGCTGGCCGTGCACGAATCGGGCCAAAGCCATCTCGGTTTGTACCTGGCCAACGGCAACGAGTACCTCGAGGCCATGCTGGGCGCGTACCAGGCTCGGGTTGCGCCGTTCAACGTGAACTATCGCTACGTCGCCGACGAATTGGTCTATCTGCTGGGCAATGCCGGCGCCGAAGCCGTGATGTACCAGGGGCGCTTCGCCCCGACGCTGGCCGAGGCGCTGAAACGGTTGCCCGCTGCGGCTGATCCACGTCGACGACGAGTCCGGAAACGATCCGTTGCCCGGGGCGGTGCGCTACGAGGAGCTGCTGGACCGCAACGATGGGGAGCCGCTGGACGTCGTGCCCTCGCCCGACGATCTCTACATCCTCTACACCGGCGGCACCACCGGGATGCCCAAGGCGGTGCTGTGGCGCCAGAACGACATCTACCTCAACGCGATGGGCGGCCGGGTGTTCGGCACCGGGGAGATGACGACCAGTCTGGAGGAGATCGTCGAACGATCACGGGCCGAGGGCCCCGGTTTGATGACGTGCGCGCCGCTGATGCACGGCGCCGCACAATGGGCGGCATTCATCAACCTGTACAGCGGCCGGCCGTTCGTGATGGCGCCGACGACGACGCACTTCGATCCGGCCGAGGCGTGGGCGCTGGCCAGCCGGGAACGCGTGGCGTCGCTGTCTTTCGTCGGCGACGCGTTCGGGCGGCCCCTGGCCGACGCCCTGGAAGCGGGGGACTACGACCTGTCCGGGCTGTTCGTGCTGATCACCGGTGGAGCGGCACTCAGCGCTCCGCTCAAGCAGCGGTTCCTCGACCTGTTGCCGCAGCTGACGATCCTGGACGCGGGCGGGTCGTCGGAATCCGGCTCGCAGATGGGGCAGGTCTCCAGCCGGGCGCAGGGTGCCAGCGGCCGGTTCGCCCCGAATCCGGGCGCGGTGGTGGTCAGCGCCGACCTGACCCGGACGCTGTCGCCGGGCGACGACGAGATCGGCTGGCTGGCCCAGCGGGGCCTGATACCGCTGGGCTACCTCGGCGACCCGGAGAAGACCGCCCGGACGTTTCCGGTGATCGACGGGATCCGGCATTCGGTGCCCGGCGACCGGGCCCGCTGGTTCGCCGACGGCCAGATCGAGCTGCTGGGCCGCGATTCGGTGACGATCAACTCCGGCGGCGAGAAGATCTTCGCCGAAGAGGTCGAGGCCGCGATCACCGGGTATCCCGCCGTGTACGACGTCGTGGTGACCAGTCGGCCCAGCGCGCGCTGGACCAACGAGGTCGTCGCGATCGTGGCGCTGGCCGACGGCGCGACGGCCGACGCGGACGGCATCATCGCCGAGGCCGCTCGCCATATCGCGCGTTACAAGCTGCCGAAGGCGGTGGTCTTCCGCGACCGCCTGCAGCGGTCACCGTCCGGCAAGGCCGACTACCGGTGGGCGAAAGCCCAGACGGCGCAAGATGTCTGACCGTAGCCGCGCCGGTGTGCTGGTCGCGCTGAGCGTGTTCGTGGGCGGGCTGCTGTGGGCGAAGTGGACGCCATATGTCGGCAAGGCCCTGAAAGCACAGCGGACCCATCACTGGTCGGGATCGAACATCCTCGCCGTCGGTGGAGTGCGGGCCGGCGACGCTCCGACGTGGCATGCGGCCACCACCTTCTTTTAGGCGTACGTTGCCTCGATTTGTCCGCCGCTGGTGGTGGCGCTGCTGATCAGTGCCGCGATTCAGGCGCTGGTGCCGCGGGCGTGGTTACCCCGCGTATTGAACCGGCGGGGCTCGATGTCCAGCGGGTTCGCGGGCGGAGTTGCGAGCATGCCTCGATGATGTGCACCTGCTGTGCCGCTCCGGTTGCGGTCACATTGCGGCGCAATGGCGTCACCCGCGCCGCCGCCATCGCCTACTGGCTCGGCAACCCGTTACTGAATCCCGCGGTACTCGTTTTCCTGTTCTTCGTCGCTCCCTGGCAGTGGACGCTGACCCGAGCGGTCGTCAATATCGCGACCGTGATCGGCGTCGCGGTGGCGGTGGCGTTGGTCACCGGCGCGGGTCGGGACCGTCCGTGCCCGCGGCGGTCGTTCCCGACGATAGCGAGTCCGGCTGGGCTGCAACAAAATTCGTGCGCTCTCTGCTCTGCTTGTGCTTGGTTCTGTTGCCGGAGTACGCGATCATGGTGCTGCTCGTCGGGGCGCTGCGCGGCTGGCTGGTGACCCTCACCCAGCCGTCTCACCACGGGCTGCTCGTCGTGCTCGTCGCGGCGGTCGTCGGCACCCTCATCGTCATTCCGACGGCAGGGGAGATACCCATCCTGCAAAGCCTGGCGCTGCTGGGCGTTTCGTCGGGGCCGATCGGTGCACTACTGATCACGCTGCCGGCCATCAGCATCCCCGGTGTCGCGATGGTCCTGCGGAGTTTCGGATGGAAGGCGATCGCAACGGCGACGGGCGTGGTCGTCGCCGCGGGATTGGTCGGCGCGTCAGTTCTCAGCGTGCTGTAGTCGCGTCGGCCGCAGACGGGTGTGGCGAGTACGGCAACTGAGTACCGTGAAACACGTGCAGAAGAAGCAGCAGCACGCCGCGACCGAGCCGGCCGCCGATTCGCTTGAGCCGCAGTACCCGATCGAGTCGGTGGACAATGCGCTCAAGCTGCTGCTCCTGCTGGGCGAGCAACCGCAGATCCGGTTGAGCGAGGCGACCCGCTATCTGGGGGTCGCGTCGTCGACCGCGCACCGGCTGCTGGCGATGCTGACCTATCGCGGCTTCGTCCGGCAGGACCCGGTGTCCAAGGCCTACCTACCCGGTCCGTCGTTGACCGGTGTGGCGTTTGCGATCTTCAGCCGCATCGACATCCAGGGCTGCGCCACGCCCGTCATGCGCGCGCTCTCCGACCAGCTGCGGGAAACGACTCATGTCGGGATGCTCGACGGCGCCAACGTCCGGTTCGTCGCCGCGGTCGAGGGCCCGACCGCGGTCCGAGTGGCGTCGCGCCTCGGGCGCACGATGCCGGCGCATTGCACCTCGACCGGCAAGGTCATGTTGGCCCAGCTGTCGCAGCGGCAATTGCATGCGCTGCTGCCCGACGAACGACTGGAGCGCATCACCGCGCGTTCGATCGGCAGCCGCGCCGAGTTGGAGGACGAGCTTTTCCGTATCCGCGAGCGCGGCTACGCGACCAACCGCGAGGAGAGCGAGGAAGGCGTCGCCTCGGTCGCGGTGCCCATCCCCACCCGTGCTCCCGGTTTGCGGCTCGCGCTCAACGCGGCCGCGCCGCAGCATCGCCTCGACAGTACGCGGCATGCTTCGGTGGCGGCCGCACTTGTGAAGGCGGCCAAGGAGATTGGCGACCAGCTGGGCTGAGGCGGCCGCTCAGTTAGCTAAACCCGGTGTCCGGTAAGGGATTTCCGGGCGCAGGAAAACGTCATTGAGGGTGACGGTGCGCAGCTTGCGGGTCCGGATGAGCTCCACCAGCTGCCCGTACACCCGGGTGATCGGCGCATGGTTGAGATGGCCGATCACGATGTTCTGTGGCACGAAGTACTGGCCGGCCAGCTTGACGATCTGGTCCTCGGGGAGCACCGCGGAGTCCCGCAAGTCGCCGTTCCACAACGTCGGAACGTGGTAACCCAGATCGGCGGCCACCGAATCGACCACGGCGTTGTGGTGGCCGTACGGCGGCCGGAAGTAGGGTGCGCCGTCCACGCCATAGGTGTTGCGCAGGAACGCATCCGTGCTCTTCAGCTCCTCGGCGATCTGGCGCGGCGACAGCTTGGTCAAATCGCGATGCGTCCAGGTGTGGTTGGCCAGCTGGATCTGCCCGGATTCCACCAGCGGTCGCGGCAGGCCGGCGTTCTCCGTCCAGGACTTGAAGACGCCGGTGACGAAATAGGTGAGCCGTACGCCGCTGTCCTTGGCGAACTGGGTGTAGGCCCGCACCACCTCGGTGTCGACGCCGTCATCGACGGTCCACGCCAATAGGTCTGCGTTGCCGGGGAGCTTGCTCAGCGCCGCGCTGCCGGGCAGCGCGACGCGCGACGCCGGGCCGGGCGGCGGCAACAACTTCGGTGGCGGGGGAGCGACCGGGCTGGGTGCGGATCCGACGACGTCGGCGCGGGCGAGTGTCGCCTTGGGGCCGTTGGCAGAAGACCACGACAGGCCGGTGACCGCAATCGTGGCGGCCACCACGACCAGGAAGCGCCGGCGATCCAGTTCGGTCACCCGCAAAGGCTAAGCCGGTCGCCGCGACCATCCGGCGCATCACCGGCGAGTGTCGCCGGCAGATACGAAAGTTGTGACCTTGGTCAGCCGGTTCGTAGCCGGGCGACCTCATGGCGCCACGCCGCGTCGGCGGTGAAGGCCGACCCCAGAATCGGGTAGGGCGTCCCAGTCGGCGTCGTCGATATCGCGCAGGGTGCCGCCGGCCGAGAGCACCCGCAACGACATGCGGGCCAGCCTGTCGAGACTGATCGCCTGCAACACCGCCTGCGGCACAGTGGTTGCGGCGCTGGTGATTCCGTGCCCGCGCAGGATAACCATCGGCCGCTCGCCCATCGCGGCCACCATCTCCTTGCCCAGCGCGCTGCTGCGGATCAGCACGGCGCGCGGATAGACCGGCACGCCCTCGCGTGCCAGCCAGGCACCCGGAATGTCGTAGGCGCCGTAGATGGGCCGGATCGTGACGCCGGCCAGGTCCGCGGCGACGACCGCCGGTGGGTGCAGATGTGCGACCGCGAGGCGCTGTGCGTCGGCCAGCATGGTCTCGACGTGGATGGGCAGTTCGTTGGGGACGCGGTATCCGTCGAGTTCGCCGTCGGCGCCTGGGCTGCCGTCGAATCGGATCAGGCGGGTACCGCTGGGCCGGGTGTCGGCCACGCCGGTGTCGGAGTCGCTGCGGCAGCGCACGAGGAGACGATCGTCGTCGACGTGCAGACTCAGGTGCCCCAGCATCCCGTCGACCAGGCCGCGGGCCGCGGCGACTCGGCAGCCCAGGGCCACCAGTGCGCGTTGGCCGTCCAGCCCGCCGGTCATCGCGGGCGCGCTTTCGGGGCGCCGAGGCCGAATCCGCCGTCCGGGTGGATGGTTTCGCCGGTGATGCCACGGGATCGCCCGGAGGCCAGGAACACGAACGACCAGGCGTGGTCTGCCCCGGACAGTGCGACGTTCAATGGGGTGCGCGCGGCGACGTCGCGTGCCCGGTCGGGGTAGTCGTCGAGGCGGGTGTCCTTGAGCCCCAGGCTGTCCAGGCCGCGCAGGTCGGTGTTGAGGCTGCCGCCGGGCGCCACGCCGTTGACCCGGATGTGCGGTGCGAGCTCGTGCGTCAACGAGGCCACCAGCCCGCGCACGGCGAACTTCGACGACACGTACAGCACGCCGCCGCGGCCGGGGTGGTACGACGACGCGGACTCGGTGAGGATGATCGACGGCTCGGCACCGTTTTGCAGCGCGGGCAGCGCCGCCTTGACCGACTGCAAATGGCTCAGCACGTTGGTGCGAAACATTTCGTCGAAGGCGTCCGTGAGGTGGTCGGCGTCGAGATCGGCCACGCCCCGGTAGAAGTCGAAGACTCCCACGCAGTTGACCAGGGTGTCGACCCCGCCGAAGGATTCGACGGCTGCGGTGACCGCTCGGTTGTTGGCCTCGCCGGTGATCGCGTCGCCCTCGACCACGCGAACCTCGGGGCGCTGCGTGCGCAGCATCTCGCACTTGCCCGGATCGCGTTCCAGTACCGCGACTCTGGCGTCTTCGGCCAGGAAGGCATCGACGACCGCGCGGCCGATCCCGGATCCGCCGCCCACCACCAGGGCACGTTTGCCGGGCAACCAGGCCCTCGCTCCGGGTCGGGCAGCAGCGGCGCGGGTGAGTTTCCCACCATCGCCGCCATCGTTCGGGGGTTCTGCCACGTCAGTGCCTCCACCTCTAGTGCTTCCAGGCTGATCCAGCGCCCCGTCCGGGGTGCGCGGATCAGCAGCCGCGATCCGTTGCGGGTGTCGACTCGCCGCACCACGACCTCGGTGAATTCGTTTGCGACCGTGAGTGGTTCGCCGACCGCACCCGTCATCAACCGCTCGAGGTCGTCGTTCACAGGAACACCGCCAGGTTCTGCATCCGCAACACCGACTCGTCGGCACTGATCGTGCGCCGCGCGAGCTTCCATCGATCATCGCACCAACGCAGCAGGTCTTGGCGACCGCACGACGACAGCGCGCTCTCGTTGACGTCGCCGCGGCTGCGGAACAGCAGTTCGGCGAACTCGACCACCAGGTGTGCGTCGTCGGATTCGAAGGTGCGCACGTTGGTGACGAAGTGACGCGGCCGCGACGGTGGATCCTCGGCCCACGCGTGCTCGGTACGCATCCGCGCGACCCGCTGGCTCAACGAGTACTTGTCCTCGTCGAAGTGGGCCATGCCGGGATTCGGAAAAGCAGAGGTGTCGCAACCGGCGCCGCGGGCGGTCGTGACGCGGACCGGCATCACGTAACGCACATCGTCGGTCAGCGTGTCCAGCCAGTCTTCGTAGTGCTGGGCGTCCAGCAGGTAGGCCTCGTCCACCAGGAACTGGTGTGCCTGTAAATGTCGAAAGTCATTGAACGGCAATGGTTTCCTCATGCGAGGTACTCCGCCCACAACTTGAGCAGCTCGCGCTGGTTGTACTCGTTGTAGCCGACCTGGGTGCGACCGGGGCCGTGGAAGGACTCGGCGGGCAACGCGTCGACCACCGGGCGATCGTCGGACAGCAGGCCCATCCGGCTGTTCAGCAGCAACCGACGTGCCATCGAGCCGCCCGCGGTGGTGGTCAGCGACACTCAGTTCTCCACGTCGTCTTGCTCGAACATGCCGGTCGACCCGAAGCACATCAGATACGCCTTGTAGGAGTCGAGTTTGTACTGCGGTGGCGCGGCGGAGTCCACCGCGAACCACGAGCAGACGTCGGTCTCGTTCTCACTGATGGGCTGCCACAACCGGATTGAGATGAAGGGCAGCACCACGTCGTCACGGTCGCGCACCCGGGGCCAGTTGTGCACGAAGCTCAGATTGGGAAAGCAGGTGGCCGCCGAGATCATGAACCCGTCCTCGCCGACCACCCGCTGCTGTTGCGGCGTCCACACGCCCTTGATCCGTTGGATCATCTCGTCGGGATAGCCGACATAGCGCATCCGTTCCTCGAAGTTGCCGGGCGGCAGCTTGTAGGTGGTGCCGCCGCCGCGCTGCGCCCAATAGGTGGCGCCGTCTTTGCGCTTCTGCGCCTTGGGTTCTCGGAACAGGCCGATCTCTACGATCGACGCGTGCGTGTGCGGGGTGTGGTACATGTCGCCGGCGAAGTTCTCGGCGCCGATCTTCCAGTTCGCCTTGATCCGCCAGCGCTGCGGCCCCCGCACCTGTACACCGCCGGCGCTCTGCTTGGTGTAGAAGTCCAGATAGACCGTGAAGTCGCCGAGGTATTCCGCCAACGGCTCGGCGTGCGGATCCAAGCTGATGAACAGCAGACCGTTGTAGCTGGCGAAGTTCGGCGCCGGCAGCAGGCCGTGGGCGCTTCTGCGGAAGCCCTCGTCGCCGCCGTAGGCGTCGCGGTGAAACGGCAGGCCGGTGAGCCGGCCGTCGTTGCGATACGTCCAGCCGTGATACGGGCACCGGAAGTTGGAGGCGTTGCCCATCTCCGCGCGGCATACCTGCATGCCGCGGTGCAGGCACATATTGAACAAGGCGTGGATGTCCCTATCAGCGTCGCGGGTGAGGATGAACGAGTCGTCGAGCACCCGACGCACCACGTAGTCGCCGTCGTGCGGAATTTCCGATTCGTGGCCGACGAACGTCCACGCCCGGCTGAACATCCGTTCCTTCTCCAGCGCAAACAGCTGTTTGTCGTTGTAGATGTGTGCGGGGATCACGCCGCGACGCACGTTCTCGAACAGGCCGTCCCGGGATTCGTCGGCGGAAACCCGGTGGGGCCGCCGGCGGGTGCCACCGGGGTCGCCGACGGCAGCGTGTTCTTGACCGTCAGCAGCACGGCGCCGCTGTTCTCGCCCGCGTCCGACAGCCAACTCGGGCAGTTGCGTCAGGTGCCCGGGCCCGCCGGGCGCTCCATCGAGTTGGCCGGGGTCACACAGGTCAACCGCGACAGCGTCGACGCGGTGACCGACCGGCTTCCGATGGTGCTCGGTGTGATGGCCGTGATCACCTTCATCTTGCTGTTCCTGCTGACCGGCAGCGTGGTGTTGCCGGTGAAGGCGCTGATGTGCAACGTGCTGTCGCTCACCGCGGCGTTCGGCGCGCTGGTGTGGATTTTCCAGGAAGGCTATCTGGGCGCGCTGGGAACGACGCCGAGCGGCACGCTGGTGGCCAACATGCCGGTGCTGTTGTTCTGCATCGCGTTCGGCTTGTCCATGGACTACGAGGTGTTCCTGATCTCCCGCATTCGGGAGTACTGGCTGCGGTACCGGCCGATGGCGTCGACGGCCAAAGAGGCGCACGCCGCCAACGACGAGGCGGTGGCCCACGGCGTCGCGCGCACCGGCCGGGTGATCACCGCGGCCGCGTTGGTGATGTCGATGTCGTTTGCCGCGCTGATCGCCGCGCACGTGTCGTTCATGCGGATGTTCGGTCTGGGCCTGACGCTGGCCGTGTTCGTGGACGCGACGTTGGTGCGGATGGTTCTGGTGCCGGCATTCATGCACGTGATGGGCCGCTGGAACTGGTGGGCGCCGCGGCCGTTGCTGTGGCTGCACGAGCGGTTCGGCATCAGCGAGGGACCGGCCGAGCCGGCCGCGCCGACCGAGCCGGCCGACATCCCCGTGCAGCACAACGGGCGTCCCGTCGGCGAGACGGCGACGAAGATCGGCTGAGTGCCCGGTTAAGCTATGAATCCACAAATCCCAAGTGCCATCGGGCTTTATGCTGGGGGCCTGTTCCGAATCGATTAGGTGGGGGATGACAGCAGCAGTAACAGCACCGTGCGACAACCCCTTTTTCGCATGGGTGTGGCCGCTTGCCGCGGCTCACGAGACGGAGGCGGTCCGGGCCCTGCGCCGGGAGAATCTGGCCGGCCTGTCGGGCCGGGTGCTCGAGGTCGGTGTGGGCATCGGGACGAACTTCCCCAACTACCCCGCCTCCGTGCAGCAGGTGGTGGCGATGGAGCCCGAGCCGCGACTGGCGGCCCGGGCACAGGCTGCCGCCGCGGCCGCGCCGGTTCCGATCGTCCTGACCAACGAGACCGTGGAGCAGTTCCACGACGACGAGCCGTTCGATGCCGTGGTGTGCTCGCTGGTGCTGTGCTCCGTGCGCGACCCCGAGCTGGTGCTGCAGCGCCTGTACAAGTTTCTGCATCCGGGCGGGGAGTTGCGCTATCTCGAGCACGTCGCCAGCGCCGGCATGCGCGGCCGGCTGCAGCGGTTCGCCGACGCGACGGTGTGGCCCCGGCTGCTGGGCAACTGTCATACCCATCGCGATACCGAACGCGCGATCATCGCCGCGGGGTTCGAGGTGAACAGTTCTCGTCGCGAGTGGACGCTGCCCGCGTGGTCGCCCATGCCGGTGTCGGAGTTGTTGCTGGGACGCGCGCGCCGGCCCTAGCGCTATTTGAGCAGGGCGGGCAGCTGCTGCAGCAGACCCGGCAGCGCTCGGCTCGCCGATTCGCGGATGCTGAGCGTGACGCTGTCCGACAACGGGGTCGGCTCGGGATTGACCTCGATCACGGTGGTGCTGCGCGAGAGCGCGAGCTCGGCGAGGCCGGCGGCCGGATAGACGATTGCCGAGGTCCCGACGACCACCATCGCATCGGCCGCCTGGGTCGCCTCGACGGCGAGGCGCCAGGGTTCTTCGGGCAGCTGCTCGCCGAACCAGACGATGTCGGGCCGGATCAGCCCGCCGCAGCGCGCGCACAGCGGCGGCGGCACCTCGAGCGCCGGTTCGGGCATTTCGGGCAGGGCGTCGTTGTAAGGCATATCGCAACTCGCACAACGGAATTCGAAGAGGCTGCCGTGCAGGTGATGCACCGGGGAGCTGCCGGCGCGCTCGTGTAGGTCGTCGACGTTCTGGGTGACGACGCTGACCTCGGCGTAGTCCTGCCACGCGGCGATGGCCCGGTGTCCGTCATTGGGTTCGACGGTGCCCACCAGGTAGTGCCGCCACAAATACCAACCCCACACCCGCTCGGGGTTGTTGAGCCAGCCCTGGGTGCTGGACAGCTCGTAGGGGTCGAAACGGGCCCACAGTCTGTTTTTGTCGTCGCGAAATGTCGGCACGCCGCTCTCCGCGGAGATCCCCGCGCCGCTGAGCACCGTCACACGCATGCACCCAACATAGCGGTGGTTGGGGTAATACTGGATACGTGGAGCTGGGCGAATGGCTACGGGTCGACCTCAAGGGTGGCCGTCCGCTGTTCGACCAGCTCCGGACGCAGGTCATCGATGGGGTCCGGGAAGGCGCCCTGCCGCCGCGCAGCCGATTGCCGACGGTGCGAGAGCTGGCCGGCCAACTCGGTGTGGCCGTCAATACGGTTGCGCGCGCCTACCGTGAGCTGGAAACGGCGGCCATCGTCGAAACCCGTGGGCGCTTCGGCACTTTCATCGCCCGCTACGATCCGACCGACGCGGCGATGGCGGCCGCGGCCCGCGAGTACGTCCAGGTCGCCCGCGGACTGGGCCTGAACAAGGCCGACGCGCTGCGCTACATCGAAGCGGTGCCCGACGAGGATCCGCGCTAGCCGAGTTCCGGCATCGTCGGTCAAAGCGATTGCCGGCCAACGGAATCGGGCGTCTCGCTGCACCGCATCAGTTTGGCCAGCGTCCGCATGTTGCGGGTGGTGGTCGACGACTTGTACCGGGGCTTGCCCATCGTCTTGCCGATCGTGCTGTCCAGGGTACTGCCCTTGGGTACCTGCCAGTACATGACGCCGTCACCGCGGCTGATCTTCTCGTCGGGGCCGGCGTCGTCGGCCAGCCCGGCGAGCTCGTCGAGCACCGCGGGGTCGGCGACGAAGGTGACGTAGGAGTGATAGCCGTCCACCTCGGGCTGGTACGGGTAGGCCTCGATTACGACTCGCACCGCGTCGAGGTCGTAGGCCAGCACCCACGCGTCGTAACCGAACTTTTCGCGCAGGGTGGCTTCGGCCGTCGTGCGCACCGCCGCCGCGGTGGCGGACGACTCCAGCAGCACGTTGCCGGTGGCCAGGACGGTGCGCACGGCCCCGAAGCCCGCGTCGGTGAGCGCCGCCGCGACGTCGGCCATCTTCAAATTGACGCCCCCGACGTTGACGCCGCGCAGGAACACCGCATACCTGGTCATGATCCGATTGCACCAGAGCGACGTAGTCTTTGGGGATAGGCCGCCAAGTCTTCGACGACAAACTGCTGGCACTGATCGCGGGAAACTTCCTCGGGGTGCTGGCCACCATCAAGGCCGACGGGCGCCCGCAACTGTCGAACGTGAGTTATCACTTCGACCCGCGTGAGTTGGTGATTCGGGTATCGATCACCGAGCCACGGGCCAAGACCCGCAACCTGCGCCGCGACCCGCGGGCGTCGATCCTGGTCGATTCCGATGACGGCTGGTCGTACGCGGTTGCCGAGGGCACCGCGGAACTGACGCCACCGGCCGCCGCGCCCGACGACGACACCGTCGAGGCGCTGATTGCGTTGTATCGCAATATCGCCGGTGAGCATCCGGATTGGGACGAGTACCGGCAGGCGATGGTCACCGACCGCCGGGCTGCTGACGCTGCCGATCTCTCACCTGTACGGCCTGCCTCCAGGCAAGCGGTAGTCGGGTTAGGCTGCCGCTATGGCTGAATCGAAGTCCGAGCCGGACGCTTCGGGCGCAGAGGACGACACCAAGCGCAAGTTTCGCGAAGCCCTGGAGCGCAAGATGGCCAAGTCGACGGGCGGATCCGACCACAAAGACGCCGGCGGCAAGCAGGCCCGGGCGCACGGCGCCGTGGCCGGGGGCCGTCGGGAATTTCGCCGCACGAGCGGCGGCTAGTCTACCCGGAGTTGGTGGCGGGCAAGGACTTTGGGTCAGCCCTGAGTCAGGTTGAACAATCCGATGGACGGGTCGGCTTTGCCCGGTTTGCCGCGCAAGCTGCCGCGGGTGCTGGGATGCGAGAAGTCCACTCGCGACGGGTCGTTTTGGTATGCTCAATCCGCCACGATGGTGCGTTGGAAAAACTTCCAACGGCCGTCGTGCTTGATGTAGGTGTCCAGGTAGCGGCCGCCGATGATGACGTCGATGTCGTGTTCAGGACCGGCGAAGGTGTGAAACACCAGGCAGCAGATCGCGCCGCGGGCCCCGTCACCGTCGACCACGAAGTTCGTCGTGGTGATGTTGTGTTGGGAGACACGCACATACGGCTCCGCCGCCTGTAGTTGTGCGATGAACGCGTCCACGCCGCCGGTCGAGAACGAGCCGTGCGAATCGGTCGCGTCGGGGTGGTACAGCTCCCGCAGCGTTTCGTAGTCGGCGCGGTCGACGGCCCGGCAATAGGCGGTGACCAGTTGATGCAGTTCGTCGCGGGCCAGCATCAGTGCCAGCTTGGTTTCGTCCACCACCTCGCCACGATAACGCGGTGTTTGCGGTGAGTAGTCTGTCGACAAGTACGTCATCGGTCGTTCGGCGAAAGGTTGGTCGTTGACTGTCAAACTTTGCCTCGCCCAGGATCCCGAGGCCGACCAGCTGCTGGCCGACGATCCGCTGGCTTTGCTGATCGGAATGGTGCTGGATCACCAGGTCACGTTCGAAACCGCGTTCGCGGAACCGAAGAAGATCGCCGACCGGATGGGCAGCTTTGACGCCGCCGCGATCGCCGCCTACGACCCGGACAAGTTCGCCGCACTGTGCTCGGAATAGCCTGCGATCCATCGTTTTCCGGGAGCGATGGCCAAACGCATCAGACGCTTGCGCAGATCATCGTGGACCGCTACGACGGCGACGCGGCGGGATTGTGGACCGCCGGCGACCCGGACGGCAACGAGCTGCTGCGGCGGATCATAGGGACTATCCGGATTCGGCGACGTCAAGGCGCAGATCTTCTTGGCCCTGCTGGGCAAGCAGTACGGCGTGACGCCGAAGGGTTGGCGTGCCGCCGCCGGTGCCTTCGGCAAGGCCGGATCGCACCTCTCCGTCGCCGATATCGTCGATGACCAATCGATGGGCAAGGTGCGGGCGTACAAGAAGCAGATGAAGGCGGCAGCCAAGGCGGCTAAGTAGTAGGTCACCAGAAGGGAAGGGCGCCAACGTGAAGACACACCTGACGTGTCCGTGCGGAGAAGCCATCGTCGGCAAGGATGAGGAAGAGCTGGTCGAGCTGACGCAGGCTCACCTTGCCAGCGTTCATCCGGGCCTGGAGTACGACCGCGGCGCGATCCTGTTCATGGCGTACTGACGCGGCCGGGCGCCGGCCTACATTTCGCAACCGGTACACGCTCGGCGTCGAAGGGCCACAGGGCAAACGCGCGTGTCGTGCGGGACACACGCGCTCGCGCCAGTGGAGGGTTCAGGGCACCACCGTCGAGCCGATGGTGGGCAGGAACTGGCACTGCTTCTCTTTGGTCGTGACCTGACCGAAGATCGTCGACATGATGCTGCCCGAGCCGGTGTCGGCGATCGCGGTCAACGTCGTCGGGCCGTCGGGGTTGATGTCGGTGCGCGGCTTGAGCGTCACGGTGCCCGACTTGCCGGTGGTCAGGTTCACCCAGGTGACGTTCAGCGGCAGCTTCTGCACCTCGGCGGGTCCCGGCGTACCGACAGCGGTGAACACGTAGGCGGTCTGGCCGGCTTGCGGACCGGGCAACGGAATCGACGCCGGCCCGGCCACCGATAGCGCCGTCGCGATCGAGCTGCTCCCGTCGGCCAGGCAATTGCTGCCGATCGAGGGGTACATGAAATCCTGCGTGGTCGGCGCGTCCGGGCCGAAACCGGGGGCCGCCGCGGCCGGAGCGGGCGCGGGCGCCGGGGCAGGTGCCGCCGCGGGGGGTGCGGGAGCCGGGGCGGGCGCCGCTGCCGCGGGTGCGGGAGTCGGGGCGGGTGCGGCCGCCGGCGCCGGACCGGCGGCGTGGGCCGGGTCGACGCCCGTGGGCAGGTGCGCCTGGGCGCCCGGCACAATGCCGGCCCCGGGAACGTGTTCGGCCGGGGCGGCGATCGGCGCCGGCGCACCGGGAACCGGGGCCCCCGGCTCCTGAACGAATTGATTCACCGACGCGGCCACGTTCTTCGATTCGCCGGGCGCGGACGGGTTGTGGGTGAACGCTTGTGCGGCGGCCATCAACAGCTGTGTCGCCTGGCCGGGATCGGCTGCCGCCTGCTGAATGATCGGGCTCAGCTGCGACAGCGCGGGCAGGCCGGGGAGCCCTTGCGCGGCGTTGGGTTGGGGTATCGGCAGCGGTGCCGCCGGATCCGCTGCCGCGCTCGGGCACAACCCGAACGCGGCAGCCGATGCCGTCACGACCGCGGCCAAACCTTTGGAAAGATTCCAAGTGCTTGCCACGATGTCCTCCGGTCCTTCGGTTGGGTGATTACTCAGGGCAGGGCCGAGAGCAGCGACGGCGGCGTTGCCGGCGCGGAAGCTGGGGCGGCCGGCGTCCCCGGGACGGTGCCCGTGGCGAGCGAAGCCAGGTCGCCCGGAAGCGACAGCTTCGGCGGCACGTTCAGCGGCAGGCCGGGCAGCGCCGGCATGTTCACGTTCGCCACGTTCGACAGCGGAGCCGACGCCGGTGCGGCGGCGGGAGCAGCCGGCGTCGGCGACGTCAGGCCCGGGATCGAGCTCAGCCCGGGGATACCGGAACTCGCCGGCGCGGCGGGGGCCGCCGGGGTGGTCTGTGCCAATCCGGGTATCGAGCCGAGACCGGGAACCGTCGGGCTGGCCGCCGTCGAGGCGGTCGGCGTGGCGGGGTTGAGACCCGGGATGGACGGGATTCCGGCCGGGGCGGACGCCGTGGGCGCCTGTGCGGCCGAGGTCATTCCCGGAAACGTGATGCCGGGAGCGGCCGGTGCCTGCGGCGGTTGAGCGCCCAGGGCGGTCGCGAGGTTCTGCAGAATCTGCGGGGCGTTGGCCGCCGAGGCGATCAACTGCTGCGGGATGTTCTGCACGGGGTCGGGAACGGCCGACACCGGGTCGGCGTGGGCGATACCGCCCGTGAGTAGGGCGGCAGACGAGCCGACGACGACGGCGGCGGCTTTCGCGAAAGTCCAGATGCTTGGCATTGCTCCCCCAAGGGATCGACAACAGGTGACGGAGCCGAAGCTACTTTGATGCTGGTGGGACTCAAGTGACACGTGTGGCATTTATTTGATCGTTACCGATACGAGTGATCGCGGTGACCAGCCGGTCGCCGGGGCGCCGCCGTGCGCCGTCGTCGCTAAAGTCAGGTGGGTAGCCACCAATCCGGCCGCCCCGGCGACACCCGTCTCCCGGTGCCTGGCGAGTCTGAGGAACTCCGCCGCGCCGCTGCTGTTGGTCGTGAGCGTCGCCGCACGACTCGGCTTGACGTACCTGACGCCCAACGGCGCGAACTTCGTCGACCTGCACGTATATCTGGGCGGCGCGGCCGCGATCGACCACCCCGGCACGCTGTACGACTTCGTCTACAGCGAGCACACGCCGGACTTCCCGCTGCCGTTCACCTATCCGCCGTTCGCGGCGATCGTGTTCTACCCGCTGCAGCTGCTGTCGTTCGGGCTGGCGGGCTTTTTGTGGCTGGTCGCCATGACGGTCGCGCTGTACGGCTCGGTTCGGATCAGCCAGCGCTTGCTCGGCGTGCCGCCCGGCAGCGGCCGGCGCGTCGCGATGGCGTGGACGGCGATCACGATCTGGATCGAGCCGCTGCGCAACAACTTCGACTACGGGCAGATCAACGTCTTCTTGATGCTGGCGGTGCTGGGGGCGGTCTACACCACGCGCTGGTGGCTCTCGGGGCTGCTGGTCGGCGTGGCCGTGGGGATCAAGTTGACCCCGGCCATCGCCGGTGTCTATCTCGTCGGCGCCCGACGGTTCGCCGCGGCCGCGTTCGCGGCGGTCGTCTTCTTCGGCACCGTCGCGCTGTCGGTGGTGGTCGTCGGCGACCAGACTCGCTACTACTTCACCCAGCTGCTCGGCGACGCGCGCCGGGTGGGCCCGATTGCGACGTCGATCAATCAGTCGTGGCGCGGCGGCATTTCCCGGATCCTGGGCCACGACGCCGGGTTTTCTGCGCCGGTGTTGATCGCCATCGCCGTGACGGCGGTGCTCGCCGTCCTGGCGTGGCGCGCGGTGGACTCCTCGGATCGGCTCGGCAAGTTGTTGGTGGTCGAGATGTTCGGGCTGCTGATGTCGCCGATTTCGTGGACGCATCACTGGGTGTGGGTGGTGCCGCTGATGATGTGGCTGATTCACGGACCGTCGCGCACGCGGCCCGGCATGCGGTTCGCGGGCTGGGGCTGGCTGGCGCTGACCATCGTGGGCGTGCCGTGGTTACTGCTGTTCGCCCAGCCCGACATCTGGCAGATCAGCCGACCCTGGTACTTCGCCTGGGCCGGGCTGGCCTACATCGCGGCGGCGGTGGCAACGCTGATTGTCATCGCCGCGTCTGGCAAACGAAGGGCCGGCCCGGATTCCGTGCCTGCCCAGCAATCGCAACCGCGGGCCGCGTCGTCGCTGGGCTAGCCCGCGACGATCCCGTTGATATCGCGCGCCATCTCGACGTCGTTTTTGGTGATGCCGCCCTCGGAGTGTGTGACGAGCGCGAAAGTCACTGTCCGCCAACGAATATCGATGTCGGGGTGGTGGTCTTTGCGTTCGGCGTGCTCGCCCACCCGGCGCACCGCGTCGATGCCGGCCAGGAAGCTGTCAAACTTGATCGAACGGCGTAATGCTCCGTCGGCACGTTCCCAGCCGTCGAGGTCGGGCAGTGCGGCGTCTACTTCTTGATCCGTCAACACGGCCATGACTAGCAAACCTTTCTAAGCGAAAACCTTGCCGGGTGCCACGTTACGCCATGGCGCTAGCCGTTTGACCCGGGCAGCTTGGGGAAGTCGGCGTGAACCGGGTCGGCGCGCGCCTCGTCAAGTAGGTATTGGCCCCGGAGTTCAGGGAGGCAGTGGGCTGCCATGACAGAGAATCTGACCCCGCACTTCGAAGACGTCCAGGCGCACTACGACCTGTCCGACGACTTCTTCCGGCTGTTCCTCGACCCCACCATGACCTACAGCTGCGCATACTTCGACCGGCTGCGGCCGATCAGCCTCGAACACGCGCAGCTGCGCAAGATGGATCTGTCGCTGGGCAAGCTGGGTCTGCGCCCCGGCATGACGTTGCTGGACGTCGGTTGCGGCTGGGGCGCGACGTCGCGCCGCGCGATCGAGAAGTACGACGTCAACGTCGTCGGCCTGACGTTGTCCGAACACCAGGCCGCCCACGTGCAGAAGACGTTCGACGCGATGGACACCACCCGCAGCCGACGAGTGTTGTTGTGCGGCTGGGAACAGTTCGACGAACCCGCCGACCGGATCGTCTCCATCGGCGCGTTCGAGCACTTCGGCTACGACCGCTACGACGATTTCTTTGCGATGGCCTATCGCGCCCTGCCCGCCGACGGCGTGATGCTGCTGCACACGATCACCATGCTGACACCGCAGCAGATCGTCGAACACGGCCTGCCGATGACCGAGGAGCAGACCAGCTTCAACGACTTCATCGCCCGCGAGATCTTCCCGGGCGGCCAGTTGCCCGCGATCGAGATGGTGGAGTTCCACGCCTCGAAGATGGGATTCAACCTGGCCCGCCGCCAGTCGTTGCGGCTGCACTACGCCAGGACGCTGGACCTCTGGGCCGAGGCGTTGCTGCGGCGCCACGAAGACGCCGTCCGGATCCAATCCGAACAGGTCTACCAGCGCTACATGAGGTACCTGACCGGCTGCGCCGAGGCGTTCCGGGACGGCTACATCGACGTCAACCAGTTCACGTTGCGCAAATGAATGCGATTGCAGCCCACCTCAGTTCGGCTGGTTGACGAGCTTCAGCTAGCCATCACGCGAACTTTGCTGTACGCGAGTATGAATGGCGCGCCGGCGTCGGCCCAGCTGCCCTACCCTGGCCGCATGAAGCCCGAGGATTTCATCGCTCTGCACCGCGAGTACCTTGCACGACCCGACGCCGTCAAAGTCATCGCCGGTGCCGACGGGGAATGGAGCGTCTTCAGCGAGATCGGCGGCCCGTACGAAACCCTCGAGAGGGCCGACGAGGTAGCCAAACTGATTGCCGCTGACCTCAACGACTTGTACCCGAACCGGGTGTGATACCGGATGTGGCCCAAAAGATTTCGGTAGCTATCCCGGATGAGGGCCACTCCATCCGCTCGATGGCCGATGCGGCCGGTCCTCGGCCGGTGGCGACCGGTTAACTTGTCGAATGGCCTCGATACAGCTCTCGATGAGAATCCCCTCCTTCTCCGCCGAGGCGCTGGCGAATTGGGAGCACCTCACCGACTGGGCGCACGTGCTGGAAGCCGCGGGATTCGACCGCGTGCTGGTCTCCGAGCACATCGCGTTCGGCATGAACATGGACGCCTACTCCGACCCGGGTGTGGGGGGAACGACCGGCGGTCGCCAGCCCACCGGGCCGGACGGATCCTGGCTGGAACCGCTCACCGTGCTGACCTATCTCGCGGCGCGGACCAAACGCATCCGGCTGGGCACCAACATCCTGCTCGCCGCGCTGCGTCCCGCCGCTGTTCTCGCGAAAACCGTTGCGACACTGGATGTTCTGTCCGGTGGGCGGGTCGATCTCGGGGTGGGGGTCGGCTGGCAGCGCGAGGAATACGAGGTGGCCGGTGTCGATTTCGACCGGCGCGGGGCGATCCTGGACCAGACGCTGGAGGTGTGCACGCGGCTGTGGCTGGAGAACGAGGTCAGCTACGCATCCCCGGAGCTGACCTTCGATCGGATCCACCAGATGCCCAAGCCCGTGCAGCCCGGCGGCGTGCCGATCTGGGTGAGCGGGACGGTCAATCGTGCCGTCGCCCGCCGGCTGGCGCGATTCGGAAAGTACTGGATCCCGTGGGGTGAGGACGCCCGTGAGGTCGGCCAGGGAATCGGGCGGATGCGTGCGGCGGTCGGAGGTGCCGGCGGTGACCCGCACGGGTTCGGCGTCACCGGCTCGCTTCGGGTCACCGCCGACGCCGACGATCGGCCGGACCTGGCCGCCGTCGCCGCGGATGCGGCCGCGCTGGTGAAAGCCGGCGTCACCGACTTGCGGCTGACGCACTGGCCGGTGCGCTTCGGGAATCGCGAACGCGATTTGCGTGCATTCGTCGAAGCGGTGCGGGGCGCGGTGGCGGGCTGACCCGTGCATGGAAACCCGGATCGTCGTCGCCGGAGCCGTGGTCCGCGGTTCCGCCGTCCTGGTTGCGCAACGTGTCTGGCCGCCGGAACTGGCCGGACGCTGGGAACTTCCCGGTGGCAAGGTCACGCCCGGCGAAACCGAGCCGCAAGCCCTGGCCCGCGAGCTGGCCGAGGAGTTGGGCCTGCACATCACCGACATCGCCGTCGGGGATCGGCTCGGCGACGACATTTCGCTAGACGACGAGACGACACTGCGGGCCTACCTGGTGCGCTTGCGCGGCGGCGAACCCCACCCGCATGACCACCGGGCGCTGTGCTGGGTGACGGCGGCCCAATTGCCCGATCTCGACTGGGTACCAGCCGACCGCTTGTGGTTAAAAGACCTGGTCAGGATACTATGAGGGATGTGAAAACAACTGCACAGTTTTCCCTCAGGGAACGTTCAGTGCTATTGCAGCGGACACGCGCAAAACTGGAAGGTAATGGCGCCCACCAACCCGTAACCTCGATGTGCTGCCGCTCGCAGGTCTACCAGCGGATTGCGATGGCCGAGCAGCCCACAATTCTCAACACATGGCGGTGGGGCCGGACGGATCACATGCGGACGGGAGGCGCGCCGTCAATGAGATAGGGAGGACACCGGGTGACCGCTACCCCTCACGTCGGCGGGGCGCTCGAGGAGCGCTTGGAGCGCACCGGGCGCTTCTTCACGCCCGGTGAGTCTCGGCGGATCTGCGCACGGTCACCCGCGAGGGCGGGCGCGAAGCCGACGTCTTCTACCGCGACCGCTGGAGCCACGACAAGGTGGTCCGGTCCACGCACGGAGCGAACTGCACCGGATCGTGCTCGTGGAAGATCTACGTCAAGGACGGGATCATCACCTGGGAGACCCAGCAGACCGACTATCCCTCGGTGGCCCCGGACCGCCCCGAATCCGAGCCGCGTGGCTGTCCGCGGGGCGCGTCGTTCTCCTGGTATAGCTACTCGCCCACCCGAGTGCGCTACCCCTACGCCCGGGGCGTGCCGGTCCAGATGTACCGCGAGGCCAAGGCCCGACTGGGCGACCCGGTTCTGGCCTGGGCCGAGATCCAGGCCGACCCGCAGCGCCGGCGTCGCTACCAGCAGGCCCGCGGCAAGGGCGGCCTGATCAGGGTCATCTGGGCCGAAGCCACCGAGATGATCGCGGCCGCCCACGTGCACACCATCAAGACCTACGGCCCGGACCGGGTCGCCGGGTTTTCTCCGATCCCGGCGATGTCGATGGTGTCTAATGCCGCGGGTTCGCGGTTCTACGAACTGATCGGCGCCCCCATGACGTCGTTCTACGACTGGTACGCTGACCTTCCGGTGGCCTCGCCGCAGGTGTTCGGCGATCAGACCGATGTGCCCGAATCCGGTGACTGGTGGGATGCGGCCTACCTGATGATGTGGGGCTCCAACGTCCCGATCACCCGCACCCCCGACGCGCACTGGATGGCCGAGGCGCGCTACCGCGGCACTAAGGTGGTGACCGTCAGCCCCGACTATGCCGACAACACCAGGTTCGCCGACGAGTGGATGCCGTGTGCGGCCGGCACCGACGGCGCGCTGGCCATGGCGATGGGTCACGTCATCCTCACGGAATGCTATGTGCGCAAACAGGTTCTGTTCTTTGCCGACTTCGCGCGCCGCTGCACCGATCTGCCGTTCCTGATCAAGCTTGACCAGCGCGGCGACATGCTGGTGCCCGGGAAGAATCTGACGGCGGCGGATCTGGGGAGGCCTTCAAGAGCTCCGAGAACGCGGCGCTCAAGCCCGTGGTGTGCGACGCGGCCACCAACAAGATCGTGGTGCCGCAGGGCTCGCTGGGATTCCGCTACGGCGAGGACGGTGTCGGCAAGTGGAACCTGGACCTCGGTAGCCTCGTCCCGGCGCTGAGTGTGCGAGATGTGCACGGCGGCACCGGCGGTGACGACACCGCGCTGGTTCACCTGCCCAGCTTCGACACCGTCAACGGCGAAGGCACGACCGTGGCGCGCGGTGTTCCGATCCGCCGGGTGGGCGAGCACCTGGTGTGCACCGTCTTCGACTTGATGCTCGCCCAATATGCCGTGGCGCGACCGGGCCTGCCGGGCGAATGGCCCACCGGGTACGACGATGCCAGTCAGCAGAACACCCCGGCGTGGCAGGAGGCGATCACCGGAGTTTCTGCCGCCCAGGCCATCCGGGTGGCCAGAGAGTTCGCGCGCAGCGCGGAGGAGTCCGGCGGGCGGTCGATGGTCATCATGGGTGGCGGTATCTGCCACTGGTTCCACAGCGACGCGATCTACCGCGCGGTGCTGGCGCTGCTGATGCTGACCGGGTCGATGGGCCGCAACGGCGGGGGCTGGGCGCACTACGTCGGTCAGGAAAAAGTGCGGCCGCTCACTGGTTTTCAGACGATGTCGATGGCGCTGGACTGGATGCGCCCACCGCGGCAGGTGCCCGGCGCTCGTACTGGTACGCGCACACCGACCAGTGGCGCTATGACGGTTACGGCGCGGACAAGCTGGCCAGCCCCGTGGGTCGGGGCAGGTTCGCGGGCAAGCACACCATGGACCTGCTGGCATCGGCGACGGCCATGGGCTGGAGCCCGTTCTACCCGCAGTTCGACCGCTCCAGCCTTGACGTTGCCGACGAGGCCCGCGCGGCCGGACGCGACGTCGCCGAGTACGTCGCCGAGCAACTCGGTCAGCGCAAGCTCAAGCTTGCCGTGACCGATCCCGATAATCCGGGCAACTGGCCGCGGGTGCTTACCGTGTGGCGGGCCAACCTGATTGGTTCGTCCGGCAAGGGTGGCGAATACTTCCTGCGTCATCTGCTGGGCACCGATTCCAACGCCACGGCGCAGCCGCCGGAGGACGGGGCACGACCCGTCGACGTGGTCTGCGACGGGGACATCCCCGAGGGCAAGCTCGACCTGATGATGTCGATCGACTTCCGGATGACCTCGACGACGCTGGTGTCCGATGTCGTGCTGCCGGCCGCGACCTGGTACGAGAAGTCCGACATCTCCAGCACCGATATGCACCCCTACGTGCACGCGTTCAGCGCCGCGACCGATCCGCCGTGGGAAACACGTTCGGACTTCGACGCTTTCGCCGCGATCGCCCGGGCGTTCAGCGCGATGGCCAAGGAACACCTGGGCACCCGCAGCGACGTGGTGCTCACCGCGCTGCAGCACGACACACCCGACGCGATGGCCTGTCCCGACGGTACCGAAGCCGACTGGCTGCACACCGGCGCGACGTCGGTGCCCGGGCGGACCATGGGCAAACTCACTGTGGTGGAGCGCGACTACGGCGCAATCTACGACAAGTGGGTCACGCTGGGGCCGCCGGTGGAGAAGTTCGGGCTCACTACCAAGGGCGTCACGGTGCACCCCTTCCGAGAGGTCGAGGAGCTCGCCGCGAAGTTCGGGGTGATGAATTCCGGTGTGGGAGCGGGCCGTCCGGCCATCACCACGGCCGCGCGGATGGCCGACGTCCTGCTGCTGCTGTCGGGAACCACCAACGGCCGGCTGGCCGTCGAGGGCTTCCACGAGCTGGAAAAGCGCACGGGCCAGCGGCTGGTGCATCTGGCCGAGGGCAGCGAGGACAAGCGCATCTGCTACGCCGACACCCAGGCGCGGCCGGTTCCCGTGGTCACCAGCCCGGAGTGGTCGGGCAGCGAAACGGGTGGGCGCCGCTACGCGCCGTTCACCATCAACATCGAGAACCTCAAGCCGTTCCACACCCTGACCGGCCGAATGCATTTCTACCTGGCCCACGACTGGATCGAGGAACTCGGCGAGCACCTGCCCGTCTTCCGGCCGCCGCTGGACATGAAGCGACTGTTCGGCCAGCCCGAACTAGGTACATGCGAGGACGGGATCGGCCTGACGGTGCGCTACCTCACGCCGCACTCGAAGTGGTCGTTCCATTACCATCTACCAGGACAACCTGTACATGCTGTCGCTGTCGCGCGGCGGCCCGACGATGTGGATGAGCCCGGGCGACGCGGCGAAAATTCATGTGCAAGAAAATGATTGGGTGGAGGCGGTCAACGCCAACGGCATCTACGTGTGCCGAGCGATCGTCAGCCACCGAATGCCCGCCGGCGTGGTGTTCGTCTACCACGTGCAGGAGCGCACCGTGGACACGCCGCGCACCGAGACCAACAACAAGCGCGGCGGCAACCACAACGCGCTGACCCGGCTGCGGATCAAGCCCAGCCATCCGGCCGGCGGCTACGGCCAACACGCGTTCGCGTTCAACTACCTGGGCCCGACCGGCAATCAGCGCGACGAGGTCACGGTGGTACGCCGTCGCAGCCAGGAGGTGACCTACTGATGAAGGTCATGGCGCAGCTGGCGATGGTGATGAACCTCGACAAGTGCATCGGCTGTCACACCTGCTCGGTCACCTGCAAGCAGGCGTGGACCAACCGCGCCGGCACCGAGTACGTGTGGTTCAACAACGTGGAAACCCGCCCAGGCCAAGGCTATCCACGTACATACGAGGACCAGGAGCGCTGGCGCGGCGGCTGGATACGCGACAAGCGGGGCCGGTTGCGGCTGCGCGACGGTGGCCGCATCGTGAAGCTGCTGCGCATCTTCGCCAACCCGCGCCTGCCCGTCATCGACGACTACTACGAGCCGTGGACCTATGACTACGAGAACCTGACCACCGCGCCCGCGGGTGACACGTTCCCGACGGCCGCGCCCCGAAGTCAGCTGTCCGGCAAGCCGATGAAGGTGTCCTGGGGGCCGAACTGGGACGACAACCTGGCCGGCTCGCCGGAAACCCCTGGCCAAGGATCCGATCCTTCGGAAGCTGAGCGACGTCAATAACAGCGTGAAACTCTCGCTCGAAGAGACGTTTATGTTCTACTTGCCCCGCATCTGCGAGCACTGCCTTAACCCGTCCTGCGTGGCGTCGTGCCTGTCCGGTGCGATGTACAAACGCAGCGAGGACGGCATCGTGCTGGTCGACCAGGACCGCTGCCGCGGCTGGCGGATGTGCGTGTCCGGATGTCCTTACCGAAAAGTGCACGCTGTGTTACCCGCGGATGAAGGTCGGCCTGCCGATCATCTGCTCGGAAACCTGCGTGGGACGGCTGCGCTACCTGGGCCTGGTCCTCTACGACGCCGATCGGCTGCTGGAGGCGGCGTCGGTGGAAAACGACACCGACCTGTACGACGCGCAGTGCCGAATCCTGTTGGACCCGAACGACCCCGAGGTGATCGCCGCAGCGCGCGCGGCGGGCATCTCCGAGGAGTGGATCGAGGCCGCGCAGCGCTCCCCGGTGTACGCGCTGATCCACAACTACCAGGTGGCGCTGCCGCTGCACCCGGAATACCGCACAATGCCGATGGTTTGCTACATCCCGCCGCTGTCGCCGGTGGTCGATGCGGTCAGCCGCGACGGTCACGACGGGGAAGGATCTGGGCAACCTGTTCGGCGCGCTGGACGCGCTGCGCATCCCGATGCAGTACCTGGCCGAACTGTTCACCGCCGGCGACACCGGCGTGGTCGAGGGCGTGCTGCAGCGACTTGCGGCGATGCGTTCGTACATGCGCGACATCAACCTCGGGCGCGAAACTCAACCCCACATACCGCACTCGGTGGGGATGACCGAAGAACAGATCTACGAGATGTACCGGCTGCTCGCGATCGCGAAATACGAAGAGCGCTATGTCATTCCGACCGCCTTCGCCCCGCCGGCCCGCGACCTGGAGCAGATGGGTTGCTCGTTGGACACCGAAGGTGGCCCGGGCATGTACGAGTCGGGGGACCCGACACCCGTGTCCGTGGAGACATTCCACGCTCAGCAGCGGTCCAGGGTGAACCTGCTCAACTGGGACGGCGGCAAGGTGCCGGCCGGGATGTTCCCTGAGGAGCACCGGCCATGAAACTGCTGTCCGGAATCCGGGACTGCGCCGGCACCCGGACGATGCAGGATCGGCTGGTGTGGCAGGCGGCATCGCTGTTGTTGGCCTACCCGGACGATCAGCTGCCGGGACGGCTGGACACCGTCGACGAATTGCTGGGCCACATCAGCGATCCGGCGGCCGAATTGCTCCAGCAGACGGTCCGGGCGTTGCGGGCCCGCGAGCCGATGGCCGCCGCGATGGACTACGTCGCGACGTTCGACATGCGCCGCCGCGCCACGATGACCTGAACCTATTGGACCGCCGGGGATACCCGCAATCGCGGCCGCGAGATGCTCGCGTTCGCCACCGCCTACCGCGCCGCCGGCGTGCAGCCGCCCCACGCCGAGGCACCCGATCACCTGCCCGTCGTGCTGGAATTCGCCACCACCGTCGATCCCGATGGCGGGCGGCGGTTGTTGACCGAGCACCGGGTGCCCATCGACGTGTTGCGCGGCGCGCTGGCCGACGCCCAGTCGTCCTACGAGCCCACCGTGGCGGCGGTCTGCGCGACCCTGCCGGTGGCCACCGACCAGGAAATGCGCCGTGCGCAGCGGTTGGCGAAGGCCGGGCCCCCTGCGGAATCCGTTGGGCTGCAACCATTTCAGCTAACCGTACCGCCCCGTAAAGGAACTCGAAGTGTTTAGCAACGTCCTGTTCTGGGACATCGCGCCGTATGTCACGCTGTCGGTCTTGATCGTCGGCACCTGGTGGCGCTACCGCTACGACAAGTTCGGCTGGACCTCGCGTTCGTCGCAGATCTACGAATCACGGGTGCTCAGCATCGCCAGCCCGATGTTCCATTTCGGCATCCTGGCCGTGTTCGCGGGACACGTGATGGGCTTGTTCATCCCGCCGCGGGTGACGCACCTGCTGAAAATGAGCGACCACGCCTACCACCTGCAGGCCGTCATCGCCGGGTCGTTGGCCGGCATCGCGACGCTGGTCGGAATCGGGTTGCTGATCTACCGACGGTTGACCCGCCCGGCGGTGTCGGCGGCCACCACGCGCAGCGACACGGTGATGTACGTGGTGCTCGTGCTCGCGATCGTGGTGGGCCTGTACTGCGACCTGATCGGCACGGGCCCGCACGGCGGCGAGTTCCCACTACCGCTACACCGTCGGGCTGTGGTTCCGGCGGATCTGGCTGTTCCAGCCGCACGGTGAGGTGATGATCAACGCGCCGCTGGACTACCAGCTGCACGCCCTGATCGGGATGGTGCTGATCACGCTGTGGCCGTTCACCCGGCTGGTGCACGTGTTCAGCGCCCCGATCGTCTATCTGTTCCGGCCCTACATCGTCTACCGCAGCCGCGAGGCGGCGGACCAAGACTAGATGGTCGCCTCGGCGTCACGCCGCCGCGGCTGGTAGCGGGTCGCCGGCCACCTGCCGGCTCGCCATCGACCGGCCACCGCTGCCAGAATCACCGACGTGCCATTCCGCAACGTCGCCATCGTCGCCCACGTCGACCACGGCAAGACGACCCTCGTCGACGCGATGCTGCGCCAGTCCGGCGCGCTGACTCATCGCGGCGACGATGCGGTCGAGCGCCTGATGGACTCCGGGGACCTGGAGAAGGAAAAGGGCATCACGATCCTGGCCAAGAACACGGCCGTGCATCGCAAGCACGCGGACGGATCGACGACGGTCATCAACGTCATCGACACCCCGGGACACGCCGACTTCGGCGGCGAGGTCGAACGCGGGCTGTCGATGGTCGACGGGGTGCTGCTGCTGGTCGACGCCTCCGAGGGCCCGCTGCCGCAGACCCGGTTCGTGCTGCGCAAGGCGCTGGCCGCCCACCTGCCGGTCATCCTGGTCGTCAACAAGACCGACCGGCCGGACGCCCGGATCGCCGAGGTCGTCTCGGACAGTCACGACCTGCTGCTCCACGTCGCGTCCGACCTCGACGAGGAAGCGCAGAAGGCCGCCGAGGACGCACTCGGCCTGCCGACGCTGTACGCCTCGGGCCGGGCGGGCATCGCCAGCACGATCGCACCAGCCAACGGTGAAAACCCAGCGGGCGACAACCTCGACCCGCTGTTCGACGTGCTGCTCGAGCACATCCCGCCGCCCCAGGGTGATCCCGAGGCGCCGCTGCAGGCGCTGGTGACCAACCTCGACGCCTCGGCCTTCCTCGGGCGGCTCGCGCTGATCCGCATCTACAAGGGCTGGATCCGCAAGGGGCAGCAGGTCGCTTGGATGCGCGAGGTGGACGGCCAACCCGTCATCTCAGCCGCGAAGATCACCGAACTGCTGGTGACCGAGGGCGTGGAGCGCACACCCACCGACGAGGCGGTCGCCGGGGACATCGTCGCCGTCGCGGGCATCCCGGAGATCATGATCGGCGACACGCTGGCCGACCCCGATCACGCGCACGCGCTGCCGCGGATCACGGTCGACGAGCCGGCCATCTCGGTGACGATCGGCACCAACACCTCACCGTTGGCGGGCAAGGTGTCCGGCCACAAGCTGACAGCGCGAATGGTCAAGTCCCGCTTGGATTCCGAGCTCGTCGGCAACGTTTCGATCCGGGTGGTCGACATCGGCCGGCCCGACGCCTGGGAGGTGCAGGGCCGCGGCGAGCTGGCGCTGGCCGTGCTGGTCGAACAGATGCGCCGGGAGGGCTTCGAGCTCACGGTCGGCAAGCCGCAAGTGGTCACCAAGACGATCGACGGCCAGCTGCACGAGCCGTTCGAGGCGATGACGATCGACTGCCCCGAGGAGTTCGTCGGTGCCATCACGCGGTTGATGGCCGGACGCAAGGGCCGCATGGAGGAGATGACGAACCACGCGGCGGGCTGGGTCCGGATGGACTTCATCGTGCCGAGCCGCGGCCTGATCGGATTTCGCACCGACTTCCTGACCATCACCCGCGGCACCGGCATCGCCAACGCGGTGTTCGACGGCTATCGGCCGTGGGCGGGAGAGATCCGCGTTCGTCACACCGGCTCGCTGGTGTCGGATCGGGCCGGCGCCGTCACGCCGTTCGCGATGATCCAGCTCGCCGACCGCGGCCAGTTCTTCGTCGAGCCCGGGCAGGACACCTACGAGGGCATGGTCGTCGGAATCAATCCGCGCGCAGAGGATCTCGACGTCAACATCACGCGGGAGAAGAAGCTGACCAACATGCGGTCGTCGACCGCCGACGTGATCGAGACGCTGGCTCGTCCGCTCGAACTCGACCTGGAGCAGGCCATGGAGTTCTGCGCGGCCGACGAATGCGTCGAAGTGACTCCGGAGATCGTCCGGGTGCGCAAGGTCGAGCTGGACGCCACCTCCCGGGCGCGCAGCAAGGCACGGGCGAAGGCTCGGGGGTAGCTTGTTGTCGCCCTTCGCCCGAAGGATTCGAAAAGCCGCCGGGCAGGCGGTCGATACCCTGATGCTCGTGCTGCACCGGGCCCGCCACGTTTTGCTGATGGTCGGGGTGCTGCTCGCACTGCTGGGCCTGACCCTGGCGGCCTGCACCGTCAGTCCGCCGCCCGCGCCGCAAAGCACCGATACGCCGCACAACACACCGCCCCCGCCGCAGCGGGTCACCCAGATCATCATGGGCATCGACTCGATCGGCGCCGGGTTCAACCCGCACCTGCTGTCCGATCTGTCCCCGGTGAACGCGGCGATCAGCGCGCTGGTGTTGCCGAGCGCGTTCCGGCCGGTGCCCGATCCCACCACGCCCACGGGTTCGCGGTGGGAGCTGGACCCGACCCTGCTGTTGTCCGCCGACGTGACCAGCCAGAACCCGTTCACGGTGACCTACAAGATCCGCCCCGAGGCGCAGTGGACCGACAACGCCCCGATCGGCGCCGACGACTTCTGGTACCTGTGGCATCAAATGGTCACGCAGCCTGGGGTGGTCGATCCGGCCGGCTATGACCTGATCACCGGCGTGCAGTCGCTGGAGGGCGGCAAGCAGGCCGTCGTCACCTTCGCCCAGCCGTATCCGGCATGGAAGGAACTGTTCAACGATCTGCTGCCGGCGCACATCGTCAAGGACGTGCCGGGCGGTTTCGCGGCCGGGCTGGTCCGGTCGCTGACGGTCACCGGCGGGCAGTTCCGGGTGGAGAACATCGACCCGCAGCGCGACGAGATCCTGATCGCCCGCAACGACCGCTATTGGGGGCCGCCCGCCAAACCCGCCCTGATCCAGTTCCGCCGGGCCGGCGCGCCGGCCGCGCTGGCCGATTCGGTACGCAACGGCGACACCCAGGTGGCCCAGGTGCACGGCGGCTCGGCGTCGTTTGCTCAGCTGTCGGCCATCCCCGGCGTGCGCACCGCCCGGATCATGACACCGCGCGTCATGCAGCTGACGCTGCGCGCCAACCAGCCCAAGCTGGCCGACACCCGGATCCGCAAGGGAATTCTGGGATTGCTCGACGTCGACCTGCTCGCGGCCGTCGGCGCCGGCAGCGACAACACCATCTCGCTGGACCAGGCGCAGATCCGGTCGCCCAGCGATCCCGGCTACGAACCGACAGCGCCGCCCGCGATGACGAAACAGGCTGCGCTGGCGTTGTTTTCGGCGGCCGGGTACCAGGTCGAGAACAGCGCGCCGCCGCCCGAGCCGCCCACCGGATCGCCGGAGGTGATCCGCGGCCGGATCAGCAAGGACGGCAAGCAGCTGTCGCTGGTGATCGGGGTGGCGGCCAACGACCCGACCTCGGTGGCCGTGGCCAACACCGCCGCCGACCAGTTGCGCAACGTCGGGATCGCCGCATCGGTGTCGGCGCTGGATCCGGTGACGCTGTATCGCGACGCGCTGAACAACAACCAGGTGGACGCGATCGTCGGCTGGCATCAGGCCGGCGGCAACCTGGCGACGCTCTTGGCGTCGCGCTACGGCTGCCCCGCCTTGGAGGCGACGGCGGTGCCGACCGCCCCCGCACCGCCAACGACCACCCAGGTCGCCTCGACCTCACCGGCGTCGCCGACGATGCCGGCCAGCACCGCGCCGACGACGCCGAGTCATTCGCCCGATCCGGGCGCGCTGGTGCAGGCGCCGTCGAACCTCACCGGGATCTGTGATCACAGCATCCAGTCCAACATCGACGCCGCGCTGGCCGGCACCAAGAGCATCAACGACGTGATCACCGCGGTCGAGCCGCGGCTGTGGAACATGTCGACGGTGCTGCCGATCCTGCAGGACACCACGATCGTCGGGGCGGGCCCGAGCGTGCAGAACGTCAGCCTGTCGGGCGCCGTCCCGGTCGGCATCGTCGGCGACGCCGGGCAATGGGTGAAAACGGGCCCCTAGGGACTCGTCGGCGAGGCCGGGGCGCGGGGCGGGATCACGGTGTCGACGATCAGCGCCAGCTCACGCCGGTTGGGCGGTTCGCCGGTCAGCAGGAAGTGGTGGTTGATCAGAGCCGGCCCGACCCGCGCGGTCAGCGGCGTGACCGCGGCCGGGTCGAGTTCGCCGGCCTCGATCGCGGCCTGCAGGATCGACTCGACGATCTGCAGCCGCGGGCACACCACGGCGTCGGCGAAGATGGCACGCATCTCGGGTTCGTGCAGCAGTTGCTGGACGATGTGCAGGCCGGGAAACCCTGTCTTGCCGGCCAGGACGTCGCGGTGGGCGGTGAGCAGCGTCAGCAGGGTATCCCTGGCCGATCGGCCCGAACGCGGCTCGGGCACCGGCGGCAGCGCGAAAACCAGTGCGGCATGGACCAGGTCGTGCTTGCTGCACCAGCGCCGATACAGCGCGGCCTTGCCGGTCTGGGCGCGAGCGGCGATCCCCTCCATCGTCAGCCCGCCGTACCCGACCTCGGTCAACTCCGCCAGGGTGGCCTCGTACAACGCGCGTTCGAGCACCTCGCCGCGCCGGCGGCTGCGGATGCCGGTCGACGCTGTCTCGGTGGCTTGCGACATTTCTCGATAGTAGCCGTCGGCGTTCCTATTTGGCGCACTCTGGTGCAACACAACGACCGAGAGTAGCGGGTCGGCTCCGGGTAGGGTGCGTCCATGCCTGAGACCCCGCGGCTGTTGTTCGTGCACGCGCACCCCGACGACGAGAGCCTCAGCAACGGTGCCACGATCGCGCATTACGCCGCGCGTGGCGCCCAGGTGAGCGTCGTGACCTGCACGCTGGGCGAGGAGGGCGAGGTCATCGGGGACCGCTGGGCCGAGCTCGCCGTCGATCGGGCCGACCAGCTCGGCGGCTACCGAATCGGCGAACTCACCGCGGCATTGCGGGCGTTGGGCATCGGCGCACCCATCTATCTCGGCGGCGCGGGACGCTGGCGCGACTCCGGCATGGCGGGCACCGAGAAGCGGCGCCGCGAGCGCTTCATCGACGCCGACGAACGCGAGGCCGTCGGGGCGCTGGTCGAGCTCATTCGACGGCTACGCCCGCACGTCGTCGTCACCTACGACCCCAACGGCGGATACGGGCATCCCGACCACATCCGCGCCCACACCGTCACCACCGCCGCGGTCGCGGCGGCCGGCGGGTCTGACTACCCCGGAAAGCCATGGGACGTGCTGAAGTTCTACTGGACGGTGCTCTCCGTCGACGCGTTCATGGCCGGCTGGCAGGCCCTGGGTCCCGACGATTTCCTGCCCGGGTGGACGATCCCGCCGCCAGAGGAATTCGACTTCGGGTACTCCGACGACGCGATCGACGCCGTCGTGTCGACGACGCCGGATGCGTTGGCCGCCAAGGTGGCCGCGCTCGCCGCGCACGCCACCCAGGTGGTCGTCGGTCCGACCGGGCGGGCGTGTGCCCTGTCGAACAACATCGCGCTGCCGATCCTCGGCGACGAACACTACGTTCTGGTTGGCGGCTGCGCCGGGCCCCGCGACGAGCGCGGTTGGGAAACTGACCTGCTCGCGGGACTGAATCTCGGGGGGTCCACCGAGGAGTAGGCTGCCAAACAGGCAGCCACGGAAGGAATTCGCATGGACCCCGACCTGGACCCTAACCTGCAGCACTGGCAGGACCGGCTCGACAGCCTGCAGTGGGTTATCGGCTCCATCATGTCCAACATCGACAGCGTCCCGACCTGACCGCAATCAAGCCGCACGCCGCGTCCGTCGAGGACGCCGGCGCGACAGACCCCGCTATTCGCGTCGTGGTGTTGGCGCTGTTGGCTGTCGACGGGGTCTTGTCCGCACTAGCCGGGGCTCTGCTGCTGCCTAGCTATATCGGCACGATTCCGTTTCCGATCAGCGGACTGATCAGTGGTCTGGTCAACGCGGCCTTGGTGTGGGCCGCCGGCCGCTGGACCCGGACGGCGCGCGGGGCGGCGCTGCCGTTGTGGACATGGCTGCTGACGGTCGCGGTGATCAGCATGGCCGGCCCCGCCGACGACGTCATCCTGGGAGGCAGCGGGCTGATGGCCTACGGCGCGCTGCTGCTGATCATGCTGGGGGTGACGCCCCCGGTGCTGGTGTTGTGGCGGCGCGGCCACCGCTACGGCTGACCGGAACCGGCCTGGCGCTACTGTTGCGCATATGGCACCGGCTATGGTTGCCGAAATTCAGTTTGTTGGGACGCGCGGATGAAATTCGATCGTGGGGAAGTTACACCAACGTGCCAATGACACCGGGGCCTGTAGGCGAGGAGCCCACCGCTCTGCCTGATCCCGTCGTTCCACCCAAGGCCAGCGCGTCCGCATTGCGACGCGTGCTGCGCCGGGCGCGCGACGGTGTGGCCCTCAACGTCGACGAGGCCGCCGTGGCGATGACCGCCCGCGGTGCCGACCTCGCCGACTTGTGTGCGAGTGCCGCGCGGGTGCGCGACGCCGGTCTGCGGTCGGCGGGCCGACGCGGCCCCAACGGTCGGCTGCCGATCACCTACTCGCGCAAGGTGTTCATCCCCGTCACTCGTCTGTGCCGGGACAACTGCCACTACTGCACATTCGTCATGGTGCCGGGCAAGCTTCGCGCCCAGGGCGCCGGCATGTATCTGGAGCCCGACGAAATCATCGACATCGCCCGCCGCGGTGCCGAACTCGGTTGCAAGGAAGCACTATTCACCCTTGGTGACCGGCCGGAGGACCGCTGGCCGCAGGCCCGTGAATGGCTGGACGCGCGCGGCTACAACTCGACGCTGTCCTATGTGCGCGCGATGGCGATCCGGGTGCTCGAGGAAACCGGGCTGTTGCCGCACCTGAACCCGGGCGTGATGAGCTGGTCGGAGATGTCGCTGCTGAAGCCGGTCGCGCCATCGATGGGCATGATGCTCGAGACGACGTCGCGTCGCCTGTTCGAAACGAAAGGGCTTGCGCACTACGGCAGCCCGGACAAAGACCCGGCGGTGCGGCTGCGGGCGCTGACCGACGCGGGACGGTTGTCGATCCCGTTCACCACCGGTCTGCTGGTCGGCATCGGGGAGACGCTCGCCGAACGCGCCGACACCTTGCATGCGATTCGCAAGTCGCACAAGGAATTCGCTCATGTCCAGGAAGTGATCGTGCAGAATTTCCGGGCCAAGCAGCACACCGCGATGGCCGACGTCCCCGACGCCGGAATCGACGACTACCTGGCCACGATCGCGGTGGCGCGGCTGGTGCTGGGTCCCGGCATGCGCATCCAGGCGCCGCCGAATCTGGTGTCCCGGCAGGAGTGCCTGGCGCTGGTCGGCGCGGGCGTCGACGACTGGGGCGGGGTTTCGCCGCTGACGCCCGACCACGTCAACCCCGAACGACCCTGGCCCGCGTTGGACGAGCTGGCCGCGGTGACCGCCGAAGCCGGGTTCGATTTGGTGCAGCGGTTGACCGCCCAGCCCAAATACGTGCAAGCGGGGGCGGCGTGGATCGACCCGCGGGTGTCCGGGCACGTTGCGGCGCTGGCCGATCCGGCGACCGGCCTGGCCCGCGACGTCAACCCGACCGGCATGCCGTGGCAGGAACCTGACGACGCGCAGTCCACCGGGCGGGTGGATCTCAACGCCGCGATTGACACCCAGGGCCGCAACAGCGAGGCGCGCAGCGATCTCGAAAGTGCGTTCGGCGATTGGGAATCGATCCGTGCGCACGTGCACGAGCTGGCCGCTCGCGCCTCCGAACGTATCGACACCGACGTGCTGGCCGCACTGCGCTCCGCCGAACGCAACCCCGCCGGCTGCAGCGACGACCAGTACCTGGCGCTGGCCACCGCCGATGGCCCAGCGCTGGAAGCGGTTGCCGCGCTTGCGGATTCGCTGCGCCGCGACACCGTCGGCGACGACGTGACATTCGTGGTGAACCGCAACATCAACTTCACCAACATCTGCTACACCGGTTGCCGGTTCTGCGCCTTCGCGCAGCGCAAGGGCGACGCCGACGCGTATTCGCTGTCGACGGCCGAAGTCGCCGACCGCGCGTGGGAGGCGCACGTCGCCGGCGCGACCGAGGTGTGCATGCAGGGCGGGATCGATCCCGAGCTGCCGGTCACCGGGTACGCCGACCTGGTGCGCGCCGTCAAAGCGCGGGTGCCGTCGATGCACGTGCACGCGTTCTCTCCGATGGAGATCGCCAATGGCGTGACCAAGAGCGGATTGAGCGTGCGCGAGTGGCTGATCAGCCTGCGCGAGGCCGGCCTGGGCACCATCCCGGGAACCGCCGCGGAGATCCTCGACGACGAGGTGCGCTGGGTGCTGACCAAGGGTAAGTTGCCCACGTCGATGTGGATCGACATCGTCACCACCGCGCACGAGGTGGGTCTGCGGTCGTCGTCGACGATGATGTACGGGCACGTCGACAGCCCCCGGCACTGGGTCGGCCACCTCAACGTGCTGCGCGACATCCAGGACCGCACCGGAGGTTTCACCGAGTTCGTGCCGTTGCCGTTCGTGCATCAGAGCTCACCGTTGTATCTGGCCGGCGCGGCGCGGCCCGGGCCCACTCATCGGGACAACCGGGCGGTGCACGCGTTGGCCCGAATCATGTTGCACGGCCGCATTTCCCAGATTCAGACCAGCTGGGTCAAGCTCGGCATCGAGCGCACCCAGGTGATGCTCAACGGTGGCGCCAACGATCTGGGCGGCACGCTGATGGAGGAAACCATCTCGCGGATGGCCGGCTCCGAGCACGGGTCGGCCAAGACGGTGGCGGAGCTGGCCGCGATCGCCCACGGCATCGGCCGCCCGGCGCGCCAGCGCAGCACCGATTACAGCCCGCTGGCCGCGTAGCCGTCGGGCCCGCGGGTATACCCGAGGCCGTGAAGCACGCCGTCGAACCGACCGGAATGGCAGCCGTTCGTCGACGCGGCCGACGGGCCGGCCACGCGGGAAACCGATGCCGCCGCGCGCGTACTGCCGCGGTGGGGACGTCGCCCGGCGTCGCGGATCTGCGGCCACGCCGGCCCGGAGAACCCGGGCCGACCGCGGCTACTGCTCAGCGGCTACTGAGGCTCAGTAGTTGTTACAGACGATGGCGACTTGCTGGATCGTGTTGAAGTACTTTGCGGCGGCCGGCATGCCCTGGATCTGCGCGGCCATCTGCTGGCGCTTGGGCGGCGGCGCGGCGAGGAACTGCCGGATGTATTTCTGCGCGAACGGCGAACCGTTCAACTCCTGGGCAGTCGCCGGATCGTTAGCGTTCAGAGCGGCCATCACCTGCGGGTACGTGCAGGTGATGTTGATGATCGGGTCCAGCGGGTCTGCCGAAGCAACCCCCGCCGCGGCGCTGAGCGCCACTGCCGCACCACCGACCGCGGCTGCCAGTTTGCTTAACGACAGCGTCATCATGCTTGGACACCTTCCCCAGATCTATGAAGCCAACGACGGCTACGAAATTAACCCAAGCGGCTGCCGTCTGGGACGAGGCTACCAGCCGCCGCGGACCTTCTTCTGTCTCACCGTTATTCGGAAGACCCTGCCCGAATGTAACTATCCGCAGATCAACACCCGGGTGACGTTCGTCACACGCGGCGCGGCGTCGGGCGCGGCGGCGGTCGGCGATCGAATCGACACGTTCGAATAGTCGGCGCGGCTACCTGCACGGCTGCGAGACTGGCGGTATGAAACTTGGCATTCGCCGTGGCGTGCCCGGTGGTTGACGTGTATGTGCAACGTCTAGTATCAGTAACCAAAGCTTTGCCTAGGCTGGCGGGAGCGCCGCGGCGAGGCAACCAGCAGCCCACTTCAGCATGACAACGAGAAAACGTTGAGGAGACGTCCGTGACGTACACGATCGCCCAACCCTGCGTCGACATCAAAGACAAGGCATGCATCGAAGAATGCCCGGTCGACTGCATTTACGAGGGCGCACGGATGCTGTTCATCCACCCCGACGAATGCGTGGACTGCGGCGCCTGCGAACCGGTCTGCCCTGTCGAAGCGATCTACTACGAAGACGACGTGCCCGAGCAGTGGAGCCAGTACACCCAGATCAACGCCGACTTCTTCGTCGAGCTGGGCTCCCCCGGGGGCGCCGCCAAGGTCGGGATGACCGAAAATGACCCACAAGCGGTCAAGGACCTGCCGCCGCAAGGCGAAGGAGACTAAGGGGGCGCAGTGGCGCAGCAGCCCAGGGGGGGCCGACCTGACGTGTCGGCATCTCTGCCGGAGTTTCCCTGGGACACCCTGGCGGAGGCGAAAGCGCTGGCTGGCGCGCATCCCGACGGCGTCGTCGACCTGTCCATCGGAACCCCGGTAGACCCGGTGGCGCCGGTGATCCAGGAGGCGTTGGCTGCCGCCGGTTCCTCGCCCGGGTATCCCGCCACCGCCGGCACTGCCGAGCTGCGCGAGTCCGCGGTCACCGCCCTGGGCCGCCGCTTCGGCGTCACCGGGCTCGCCGAGAGCGCCGTGTTGCCGGTGATCGGCACCAAGGAACTGATCGCCTGGCTGCCGACCCTGCTGGGGCTTGGTCCCGCGGACATGGTCGTGGTTCCCGAGCTCGCCTATCCCACCTATGACGTCGGCGCCCGGCTGGCCGGAGCGCAGGTCGTCCGCGCGGATTCGCTGACCCAACTGGGGCCGCAATCGCCGGCACTGGTCTACCTGAACTCGCCGAGCAACCCGACCGGACGGGTGCTGGGCGTCGATCATCTGCGCAAGGTCGTCGGGTGGGCGCGCGAACGCGGCGTCGTGGTGGCGTCCGACGAGTGCTACCTGGGACTGGGCTGGGAAGCCGAGCCGCTGTCGGTGTTGCATCCTTCGGTCTGCGACGGCGACCACAGCGGGTTGCTGGCGGTGCACTCGCTGTCCAAGAGTTCGTCGCTGGCGGGGTACCGCGCGGGTCTTGTCGCAGGCGATCAGGGTCTGGTCGCCGAGCTGCTGGCGGTGCGCAAGCACGCCGGAATGATCGTGCCGACGCCGGTGCAGTCGGCCATGGTCGCGGCGCTCGACGACGACGACCACGAGAAGGTGCAGCGCGAGTGCTATGCGCGGCGGCGCGCCGCTCTCGCGCCGGCGCTGCGGGCGGCCGGCTTCACGATCGACGATTCCGAAGCCGGGCTGTATCTGTGGGCAACCCGCGGCGAGCCCTCTCGGGACAGCGTCGGATGGTTGGCCGGCCGGGGCATCCTGGTGGCGCCCGGCAAGTTCTACGGCCCGGCCGGCGGGCGGCACGTGCGCGTCGCGCTGACCGCCACCGACGAGCGCATCGACGCCGCGGTGCAGCGGCTCACCGCCGCACCCGTGCGCTGACCGCGCGAAATCTCCGCATCGGTCTGCCGGCAATCAGGCCAACCGGCAGAATGCATCGAAGGCAATACCCAACCGCGTTCTGTCGGGTAAGGAATGTTGTCGTGACAACTTCGGCTAGCAAACTGCGCCTTCCGCTGTCGGTCCAGGACGTCGCCAAGCGCATCTTTCTGGGGAAGCCGCTGATCACCGAGGAACTGGTCGGCGAGAAGTTGTCGAATCCCGTTGCGCTGGGCGCGCTTTCACCCGATGCGATCTCGTCGACCGCCTATGGTCCCGAGCAGATTCTGATCGAATTGCTGCCGGCGGCCGGCCTGGCGGCCTTTGCCTTGTTGCTTCCCATCACCGGCGTCATCCTGCTGATCCTGGTGCTGGTGACCGCGTCGTATCGGCAGGTCGTGATGGCCTACACCCGGGCGGGCGGGTCCTACATCGTGGCGCGGGAGAACTTCGGGCCGCGGGTCGCTCAGGTCGCGGCCGCGGCGCTGCTGATCGACTATGTGGTCACCGTCGCGGTGCAGTCGGCGGCCGGGACGGTGGCGGTGGGGTCGGCCATCCCGTCGCTGGGGCCGCACAGCCTGCAGATCACGGTCGGGGTGGTGCTGTTGATCTGCTATCTGAGCCTGCGCGGGTTGAAGGAAGCGGGATGGCAGTTCGCGTTCGCCACCTACTTCTTCATCGTGATGGTCGGCCTGACGATCGTGGTCGGCGTCGCGCGGGTGCTGTTGGGTGATCTGCCGGTGTACGACCCCGCGCAGCTGCCCGGAACGGTGCCAGTGCACAAGGCCGACGGCTTGGTGATGGGCGCGACGATCCTGACCCTGTTGCGCTCGTTCGCCAACGGCGGTTCGTCGCTGACCGGTGTCGAGGCGATCTCCAACACCGTCGACCTGTTCCGAAAGCCGCAGGGCCGCAACGCACGTCGGGTGCTCACCGCGATGGCCACCGTCCTGGGCTTCCTGCTCGCCGGTGTCGCTTATCTCGCGTTCGCCACCCACGCACGCCGTACGAGAGTGAATTCCCGTCGGTGCTGTCGCAGATCGCGCGTGCGGTCTTCGGGGGCGGCGTACTCGGCAATGTCTGCTACATCCTGGTGCAGACCGCGACGGCCGCGATCCGGTTCACCGGTGCGAACACCAGTTTCAACGGTTTCCCGGCGTTGGCGAGTTTCGTCGCCGAGGATCGGTTCCTGCCCCGGCAGTTGATGAAACGCGGTCACCGTCTGGTGTTTTCGAATGGCATCATCGCGCTCACCGCGCTGTCGGTGGTCTTGCTGGTGGTGACCGGCGGATCGGTCAACGCGCTGGTGCCCTTCTATGCGATCGGGGTGTTCACCGGATTCGCGATGGCCGGTTACGGCATGACCAGACACCATCTGACGCACCGCGAGCCGGGCTGGCGAACCCGGTTGGCGATCAACCTCTCCGCGGGCATCCTGTCCACGGTCGTGGTCGCGATCTTCGCGGTGGCGAAGTTCACCGAAGGGGCGTGGCTGGTCGTTGTCGTGTTCCCGATCTTGGTGGTCATCCTGATGCGGCTGAACCAGGAATATCGCGCGGAGGCCGCGATTCTCGAGATGTTCCGCACCGACCGGCCCGATCTGGTGAAGTACGCGCGGCACAAGGTGTTCGTGAACTCGGTCGACCTCGCGGTGATCGAAGCGCTGCGCTACGGCAAGGGATTGCGATCCGACGAAATGATCGCGGTGCACTTCATGGTGGATGCCGCCTATGCGGCGCAACTACGAAAGCGCTGGGACCATTTCGAGCTCGACACCCGGCTGCGCGTCGTGGACTGCCCGGACCGCCGGATCATCCGGGCCGCGCAACTGTTCATCGCCAAGGCGCGCGACGAACATCGGGACACCAACGTGACGGCGCTGTTGGCCCCGCCGCACCTACAACCCGTTGGTGGGCCGGCTGCTGCACGACCGCACCGCCGACAAGATCGCCCGGGCGGTCAGCATGATCCCGGACGCCGCGGCGACGATCGTCCCGTACGACGTGCAGACGCGGATCGAGGAGGCGTACCCGGAACGCTTCGAGCAACGGATCGCCCGCGAATTCGAAAAGTTCGGCGAGTGGGTCACCCGCGGCGAGGACGAAAACGTGGCGGCCTACGAGCATCCCGACCCGTCGCGTTCGGTTATCACCGTCGCGGGCCTGATTCCGGGCCGCAGCGCCACCTTCGAAGGACGCGTCAGCGAGGTCGAGGACACCAGCAAGGGCAGGCGCACCGTCCGGTCGATCGTCGTCGGCGACCACAGCGGTGAGATCATCGTGGTCTTCCCGTCCGGGCGTGGCGGAGCCGACATTCAGCCCGGCCAGCTGTTGCGCGTCACCGGTAAGCCCAAGCAGGGCGGCAACCGGCCGATGACGATGGTCAACCCGATGTATCACATCGTGGAGGACCCGGCCCAGGCCGGCCGGCCCGGGGCCTCACAAACCGGCATAACCTGAGCGTTAACGTGGTGACACCTACAGTCGGCGTTCCACCGAAAGGACTCTCAGTGAAGCGACTGCGCGCCCTTGTGGCGTCCGTTGCTAGCCTGGCGTTCACCGCCAACGGTTATCGGCCGTTGAGCAAGGGCGGTTACGGCTCGGTATTCGCATTCGCCTACGGCGTCTTCGCCTCCGAGCTGCCGATGCAGATGCTCGGGCTCCAATTCGCGACGTTGGCGGCGCTGTCGCGCCGGCTGCCGGCGCGGACCCTGCGCATCAGCTGGCTGCTGTCGGCGGTGTCGGCGCTGGGCCTACTGGGGTTGCGTCACTTCGGGCACCACGCCAACGAACCGCTGACGGCCGCGCTCGACGCCGGGCTGGGACCCGACCGCCGAACCGAGTCGGGCGATTTGTGGAAGCGCCCCGCGCCCGGCGGTGCGACCGCCAAGCGGCCCGGTGCGGCACGCATGCTGCGCATCTACCGCGACTACGCCCACGACGGCGACATCAGTTACGGCGAGTGCGGTTCCCGCAACCACCTCGACATCTGGCGACGGCCCGACCTCGATCGCAATGGCCGGGCCCCGGTGCTGCTGCAGATTCCCGGCGGCGCCTGGATGGTGGGAAACAAACGCGGACAAGCACATCCGTTGATGAGCCATCTGGCCGAACTGGGCTGGATCTGCGTGGCGATCAACTACCGGCTCAGCCCGCGCTCGACCTGGCCCGATCAGATCGTCGACGTCAAGCGCGCGATCGCGTGGACGAAGGAGCACATCGCCTCCTATGGCGGCGACCCGGACTGGATTGCGATCACCGGGGGTTCGGCCGGCGGGCACCTGACGTCGCTGGCCGCCCTGACCCCCAACGACCCGCGGTTTCAGCCGGGCTTCGAAGACGCCGACACCCGGGTGGACGTGGCGGTGCCGTTTTACGGCGTCTACGACTTCAACGCGACCGGGACCGCGACACATCCACTGATGGCGGCGATGGTGGCCAAGAACGTTTTCAAAGTCAGTCGCACGGACATCGCCGAGCCGTTTCGCCAGGCCTCGCCGGTGGCCCACGTTCATCCGGACGCCCCACCGTTTTTCGTGCTGCACGGCACCAACGACTCGCTGGTTCCGGTGCAACAGGCCCGCGATTTCGTGTCGCGGCTACGCCAGGTCAGTCGCGAGCCGGTGGTCTACGCCGAATTGCCTTGGGCGCAGCACGCGTTCGACATTTTCGGTTCGGCCCGCGCGGCGCATGCGGCGGTGGCAGTCGAGCAGTTCCTTGCCGAAATCTATGCCCGCCGCGAACGTCCGGCGGCGACCGGCACCGACGACTGAGCCCCGGAATTCCGCGCTCTGCGTGTGCTACAGGCTCCGCATGCCGATGAACACCAGCACACACCCGGCCGCGGCCAGCAGGCTGGCGACCTCGACGCGGCGGCGCGAGCGGATCCAGATCTGCAGTGCGACCATCCAGGCCCGCGTTTGGTCGGGCGCCAACAGGTAAGCTAGCAGCGGAATCTCCACCAGTGCGAACGCCACGACATGGAACATCAACAGCGCGCTGAACTGGGTCGCGGCGGCCGTGCCGGAGGCCACGATGGCGGCCAGCGCCGCCAGATAGTCCACGGACGGCAACGCGATCCCAAGGCCGGCCACCCCGGCCACCCACAGTGAACGCCCGTGCAGCAGCCGCCGCGAGAACCGCCCCAGGCCGTGATGCTCGCGCAACTCGGGCTCGTCGGCCGGTGGACGTTTGAAGCGGGACACTTTGTTCCGCAACATGACCTGTGCGCTCAGCACAATCGCAACAAGCAGTGCCGAACCGCCGATCAGAATCTGAAGTTTCGGCAAACTTACCTGCGGAGAACTCAGCAGTCGGCGCTGCAGCCCGAACACAACGGACAGGCCGACGGTCATGCCCATCGCGAAGCCGCCGCACAGGAATGCCGACAGCTGCAGCATCGGCCTGGGCCGGTTCAGCATCAACACGGTCATGCCGATCCGGAACGGCTCGACGCTCATCGCGAAGGCCATGACCAGCAGGGTGATCCACATGTCAGGATTCGGCTGCCCGGGCGTCCAACGTGGTGCGAATGAAACCCGGTAGACCAGCGCGTTCGCGTAGCAGAGCAACGACGGACGAGTGCTGCATGAGCATTACGTTACCGTCTGGGCCACGCACCGGCGTGTTGCGCCTCGCGAGTTCTCGCTAGGTGGTTACGCCCCAATGCAACCCAATGCAATACGCGCGACGTCAGCAGGACGATGCCCAGCGAGACGGTCGCGACGACTGTGAGGCCGATCACAGCCACCACCAGCGGCCGCTACCCGGTGCGCGCGATCTGACGGAAATCGGTGTTGAGCCCCACCCCGGCGAAGGTGAGCAGAAACGCCCACTTCGACACGTTCGCCAGGTTGGCGGTCTGCCCCTTGGTCAGCCACCCGGCCGTCGCGATCGCCGATACAGCCAGAAAGCCCAGCACGAACTTCGGGAACTTTTGCCAGATGAACGCGGCCTTGGCCGTTGCCCCGGAGGCGATCTCATCGGCCTGCCCGCGCGCGGCCCAGTACAGCGCGAAACCAAGCGCGACGAACCCGATCCACGCGTTGCGGGTCGACTTGACCAGCACCGCGATCTTGCCGGCGTGGTCGGAGAACAGGTAGCCGGTGGCGGTCGTTTCGGCGGTGTTGTCCACGGAAAGGCCCGCCCACAGCCCGAATTCGTGGTCGGTGAGCCCGATCGCATGGCCCAACGGCGGCAGCACGAACAGTGAGACCGCACCGAGGGCCAGGATCGCCGCGATGGCGTAGCCGACGTCGGAGTTGCGGGCCCGGATCGCGCCCTTGGCCGCGATGATGGCCGACACCCCGCAGATCGAGGTGCCGATCGCCAGCAGGGAACCGAGCTTGCCGGACAGGCCGAAGGCCCGGGCGACGACGATGATGACGGTTCCGGCGATCGTCATGTCCACCAGAATCTGGACCAGGCTGATCCCGCCGAGCTTGGCGATGTCGCCGAGCACGAACCGCGCTCCCAGCACCACGATCCCGACCTTGAGCCAGAACTCGTAGGTCTGCACACCCGGGCGAAATATCCGGTGCAGGCCCACGGTGTTGGTGATCAGCAGTCCAATCACGATGGTCCACAACACATATTCGATGTCGGGCACCCGCCAGTGTTCATGCTTGGCCAGCGAGTTCCACCAGATCTGGGCGTACTTGCCCAGCAGGCCCACGCCGATCAGCAGCAGGATCCCCGGCACGTAGTCCAGCGGTTGCCTGCTGGTAAACGTGGGTTCGTCCAGCGTTTCGTCCGGTCCGATGCGCGTGATACTCACGCGATCACCACGGAATCTTCGGCAGCGCATTGGCCACCGCCAACGCCACGATCACCCCGGCGACCACCGTCGCCCACCAGTCCACCGATATCGAGCCGACCCGCTCGCGCCAATCACTCACGCACGCATATTGCCGGGCCCGGCGTGGCGGGCCAAGGGATCGGCTCGCGCTGAATCTAGCTGGGGCGCCGGGGGCTGCGCTCGTCGAGCAACGCGATGACCCGGGCGGCGAGTTCGTCGATATCGGCGCCGGACGTGTCGAGCACCAGGTCGGGACTCTCCGGCGGTTCGTATGGTGCGTCGACACCGGTAAAGCCTTTGAGTTCGCCCCGGCGGGCCCGCGCGTACAGGGGTCACGCCCTCCGCACTCGGCCAGCGAGGTGGCGACGTGCACCTCGATGAAGGGCAGCTTGGCGGCGTCGTTGAGCGCCCGCGCGGTCTCGCGGTCCGACGCCAGCGGTGACACCAGCGAGGCCAGGGCGACCACACCGGCGTCGGCCAGCAGGCGAGTCAAATGACCGACGCGCCTGATGTTTTCGGTCCGATCGCCGGGGGAGAAGCCCAAATCGTCGGACAACCCGTGCCGCAGGTTGTCGCCGTCGAGCAGATAGGCCATTCGGCCGGATTCGACGAGCGCGCGCTCGACGGCCACCGCGACGGTGGACTTGCCGGATGCCGGCAGCCCGGTGAACCAGATCGTCGCCCCGGCCTGTCCGGTGGCGCGCCACCGGTGCCCCCGGTCCAGTGCCGAGGGATGCCAGCGAATGTCGGTGCGCGGGTGCGTTCCCGGCTTGACCTCGCGCGCCTCGATGATGGTACCGCGCCGACGGTGTCGTTGGTGGTCTCGTCGATCAGGATGAACGCGCCGCTGTCGCGATTGTCGGTGTAGCTGTCGGCGATCACGACCGAGCTGGTTCGCAGGGTCATGGTGCCGATGTCGTTGAGCGCCAGCTCAACTGGCTGGTCGAGTTCGTCGAGTGTCTCCGGATCCAGCCGCGAGTGCAGTTCCTGCACCGTGGCCCGCACGGTCTTGGAGGTTTGTTTGAGGGCGAGCCGGTCGCCGGCGCGCAGCGGGGTGTCGACGAACCAGCACACCGTCGCGTCCAGTTCGCGGGCCGACACCGGCAGCACCGCGTCGTCGGCCCCGCTGACCAGCACCTCACCCCGGCCCACGTCGATGTCGTCGGCCAACTCGATCGAAACCGACAGCGGCGCAACAGCTGTGCTGCGCTCGTCGTCCAGGGTGTCCAGCGCGGTCACCGTCGAGCGGGTACCGGCGGGCAGCGAGATCACCGGGTCGCTGACCGCCAGCGTTCCCGCCGCAAGCCGTCCGGTGTAGCGGCGCCGCACGTCGGCGGTCGGTCGCGAAACCCACTGCACGGGCAGGCGCAGCCGGGCCGGCTTGGCGTTCGGCGCGGCCAGTTCGATGCCCTCCAGGTACTCCAGCAGGGTGGGACCGTGGTACCACGGCGTGCGCTCGGAGCGGTGCACGACGTTGTCGCCGTGCTTGGCCGCGGTCGGGATCACCGTGATGTCCACCTCGCCCAGCCGGGCCGCCAACCGCCGCAGCTCTTCCTCGACGGCCGTGAATCCGGCCTGGTCGAAGTCGATCAGGCCGATCTTGTTGACGGTCGCGACAAAGTGCTTGATGCCCAACAGCTTCGCGATCCGGGCGTGCCTTCGGGTCTGGCGCAGCACCCCGGCGCGCGCGTCGACCAGCAGGATGGCCACGTGGGCGTTGGACGCGCCGGTGAACATGTTGCGGGTGTAGCGCTCGTGGCCGGGCGTGTCGGCCAGGATGTAGCTGCGCGACGTGGTGGAGAAGAAACGGTAGGCGACGTCGATCGTGATGCCTTGTTCGCGTTCGGCACGAAGACCGTCCGACAGTGCCGCGAGGTCGGCGACGCCCTCGTCGTCGGTCACGGCTTCCAGGTGGTCCAGGGGCAGGCTGTCGGTGTCGTGCAGCAGCCGCCCGATCAGCGTGCTCTTGCCGTCGTCGACCGAACCGGAGGTGGCGATGCGCAGCAGCTGCCGCGTGCCGCCCTGGTGCGGCCGGCTCGGTGCGGCGTTCTCGGTGGCCGTCATCAGAAGTAGCCCTCTCGCTTGCGGTCTTCCATCGCCGCGGCCGACGTCCGGTCGTCGGCTCGTGTCTCGCCGCGCTCGGACACCGTCGCGGCCGAGATCTCGGCGATCACCCCGGTGATGTCGGTCGCCCGGGAACGCACCGCCCCGGTGATGGTCAGGTCGCCGACGGTGCGGTAGCGCACCCACTCGACGGCGGATGTCTCCCCGTTGCGCGGGGCGGCGTATTCCGACACCGCCAGCAGGATGCCGTCGCGCTCGAACACCTCGCGCTCGTGTGCGTAGTAAATCGACGGTATTTCAAGGCTTTCCAGCTCGATGCAGCGCCAGACGTCGAGTTCGGTCCAGTTGCTCAGCGGGAACACCCGCACCTGCTCGCCCTTCTTGATCCGGCCGTTGTACAGCGACCAGGGCTCCGGCCGTTGCGCGCGGGGATCCCACTGGCCGAACTCGTCGCGGAAGCTCAGGATCCGCTCCTTGGCCCGGGCCCGCTCCTCGTCGCGGCGGGCGCCGCCGAACGCAGCATCGAACCCGCCGGCCTCCAGTGCGTCGAGCAGCGTGCGCGTCTGCGCCCGGTTGCGCGACGCGCCGGGACCGGGATCGGGAATCCGGCCGTTGTCAATGGATTCCTGCACCGACGCGACGATCAGCTTGTGTCCGACGCCGGCGACCCGGCGGTCGCGAAACTCGATGACCTCGGCGAAGTTGTGACCGGTGTCGACATGCATCACCGGGAACGGCAACGGCAGCGGTCGAAAAGCCTTCTCCGCCAAGCGAAGAAGCACGATCGAATCCTTACCGGCGGAGAACAGCAGCACGGGGCGCTCCAGCTCGGCGACGACCTCGCGGATGATGTGCACCGCTTCCGCTTCCAGCAGCCGCAATTCGTCGACCCGGGTTTCGGTCGTGGTCGTCATGTAGGTAGCCCCTCTCGTTCGGCGTCGGCCCGGTACCGGTCCACCCAGTCGTCGGAACGCTTGTCGGCTTGCCGCTCCAGCACCGGTGCCGGCGCCAGCCGGGGGTCGAACCCGAGCGCCTCGAGGATGGCGGCCACCACCTGAGTCAGGTTGCGCCACAACACCGGATAGGGCACCTCCATCGGTTTGACGTCCTCCTCGGCGAACCAGGTCTGCCAGCCCCTCTCCTGCTCGCGCAGCATGGTGACGACGTGGGCGATGGCTCCGGCGTGATAGGTGGCACGCGCATCGCGGGTTGGATCGGGTCTACCCCGCCAGACCCGGGTCTGCACGGCCCGCCAGAACGACACCGCTTGGGAGACCACGTCGGGCCGGTGGATGTGAATGAGCAGTGGTTCCTCGCCGACGTCGTCGCGAATCGCGGCCAGCAGGCCGTCGCCGGAGCGGTTCGGCAGTTCGCTTGCGCGGTTCAACAGCAGCGGGGTCTGATTCCACATCAGCTTGCCGCCCCAGACGCCGTTCAGTGTCCTGCCGACGGTGCGGATGTAGTCGCGCCAGATCTCGGCGGGCGCGAGGTCGGGTGTGCCTTCGTCGAAGGGATCGAGCAGGTTCAGGATCGACTCGTCGTCGACGCCCGCGAACCACTCCCGCGGCTGGGGCGCCTGGCTGGTCTTGGGCAGATATTGGAAGAACTCCTGAGGCTCGCCGGCCACGCCGGTCGCGCGCAGCGATTCGACGAGCAGCGTGCTGCCGCTGCGCTGGGACGCCAGCACCAGATACGACGACGGTTTTTCGGCCACCAGCAAAGCCTAGCCGGACGAAAACACGCTGCAATCTGGGAATTTTCCTTCACGCTGAGCATAATTCGCCCCGGCCGCCGCTAGATGTGTCCGGGCATGCCGCCCATCGCCGGTCCGGTATCTATCGGGGGCGCGATCGGTGGTGGCGGTGGCGGTGGGGGAATGACCGATGGCGTGGGCGGCAGGAACGGACTTCCCACGCACGCCGCGTCGGCGGGGTTGGACAGGCATTGTGGATCCAGTGGGCCGGTGGGCGACTCGGGAAGTCCGGGCGGTGTGGGAGCTGTGGGCGGGCCCACCCAATACGGACCGCCCACACAGGCGGCGTATCCGGGGTTCTGCAAACACCGGGGATCATCGGGACCGGTGGGCAGGTCGGCGGAAAAGAGCGCCGCGTTCGCGGGTACGCGCGCAGGAACAAGTGCGATAACGGCAACGGCCACAGCCATTTTCGCGACCTTGACGCAGGCATGTGAGACCAACGAACGAATCATCGAACCCCCCTTTGAGTGCGGCCGTCAATTGGACCATCGCATCCGGCGAAGCGCAGGTCAATACCTGGTGCCGAACGCATTGTCGAAAGCCCGTCAGCAACAGTCCTATCCCCGCTCCAGCACCCGCAGGCCCAGCGAAAACAGCAGGCGCACTTGCGGATCGCCCAGCGAGGTCGACAGCAGCTTCTCGATCCGACGGATACGGTAGCGAACCGTGTTGGGATGCACCTGCAACAAGTGCGCGGCGAGGCCGACGTCGCCGAAGGTGTCCAGATAGGTCCGAAGAGTCTTGGCCAGCAAGGGGTCCCGCTCGTGCAAGTCGCGTATCCGCGGGTCGATTAACCGCTGGTCGGTTCCGATCGTCGTGACGATCTCGTCCAGCAAGACGGTGGTGCGCGCCTCGGCCAGCGATGTCACTTGTCCAATCGAAACCGGATGCCGCTCAGCGCTATCCAGTACCCGATCGACCTCGCTGCGCGCTTCGGCGATGCCGGCCAGGCCCGCGACCGGCGCGGCGATGGCCGCCCGCAGCTCGACACCGAGTTCGGTGCGCAGCGCGCTGATGGTGCCCCGGACCCACGACGTGACCGACCGGGCCGTCGAGGTTTGGGGCAACAGCACATACATCCGCGAGCCCCGCGATGCGACCTGGGCGTCCCGGCGAAAAGCGCTGGCGCTCAACGCCAGCACATCGGTCAGCCGAGCATGACGGGCCCCGGCGTCGGTGGCGTCCCAGCCGATCAGCGCCGCGGTGCCGTCGGCGGCCAGCCCCAGCTCGCGGGCGATCCCCGCCATGTCGGCCGGCTCGCCGTCGGCCAGGCCGAGCAGTTGTTGCACCCGTCGCGCATGCGTCGACGGCCGCGCCGCCAGCCGGAACATGATGCGGGCGGCCAGCACCGCCGCACCGCGCAAGATCTCTTCGGCGTCGTCGGCCAGCGGCGCCGAGCCCTGTTGCACCCAGATGGTGCCGGCGAACACCGGGGGCCGGCGGGGCCCGGCCGGTGGCTGATAGATCCCGATCGCCAACCGCGGGCGCAGGCCCAGCTCCGGGCGTTCGGCGACGCGAACCACTTCACCGCCGGACCGCAGCGCGTCGAAAATGCCCCATTGGTCGATCCATTTCAAATGCTCGGGTGGCCCGGCGCGGCCCAGGATGGAAAGCCGGCGTAGCTCGTCGGCCTCGTCGTTGGAGGCCGAGTAGGCGAGCACGTGCGATTGGGCGTTTTCGATGCTGACCATGCCGTGGATGCGATCGGCCAGCGATTGCGCCAGGCCGAACAGGTCGGTGCCGGAGTCTTCCGTCGAATCGGTGCGATCGCCGTGGTGCTCCAAGACGTGGTTGACCAATTGGTAGAGCCGCTCCCAGCGGGCCCGCGGCTCGACGGCGATCACCGCCGACCCGACCGCGACCGCCTTGGTCACCAGCGCGTTCGACGGCTCCTTGGCGAAGATCGCGACCGGCGCGCGCTCGCGCGCCTGCTTGTCGATCCAGGCGGGTACCTCGTCGTCGCTGACCCCCAGCAGGAAGAACACGTCGGAGCTTGCCGCTGCCGGCAGGCCGAGGCGGACGTCGTCGGAATCGATCAGCGCGGCCGACCCCACCGGCAGGTCCAGACCGCGCGGCGCCTCCACCAGGCTGACCAGCGTCGCATCCAGAGCGAGCAGCAGCTGGCCCAGTCCGACGCGAGGCACCCGCATACTGTCCGATCCTACTACGCAGCACAAATTATCTTGTCCAATCAGCCAACAGATCGCGGGCCCGCGCCGAGGATCCTGGGCAGCATGGATGCGATCACCCAGGTGCCGATGCCGGCCAACGACCCGGTCCATGACTACGCCCCGCACTCGCCCGAACGCGCCCGCCTGTACACCGAACTCGCCGGGCTGGCCGACGATCCGATCGAGCTCCCGCACGTCATCGGCGGCGAACACCGGATGGGCGACGGCGAGCGCATCGATGTCGTCCAGCCACACCGGCACGCCGCCGCGCTGGGCACCCTGACCAACGCCGGCCACGCCGACGCGACCGCGGCGATCGAAGCCGCGATGGCCGCCAAGCACGACTGGGCGGCGCTGCCTTTCGACGAGCGGGCGGCGGTGTTCCTGCGGGCCGCCGATCTGCTGGCCGGCCCGTGGCGGGAGAAGATCGCCGCCGCGACGATGCTCGGCCAGTCTAAGTCGGTCTACCAGGCCGAGATCGACTCCCCGTGCGAGCAGATCGACTTCTGGCGGTTCAACGTGGCCTTCGCCCAGCAGATCCTGGCGCAGCAGCCGGTCAGCGGGCCGGGGGAGTGGAACCGCAGCGACTACCGCCCGCTGGACGGCTTCGTCTACGCGATCACGCCGTTCAACTTCACCTCGATCGCGGGCAACCTGCCGACCGCGCCCGCGCTGATGGGCAACACCGTGGTGTGGAAGCCGTCGATCACCCAGACCCTGTCCGCGTATCTGACCATGCGGTTGCTCGAGGCGGCTGGGTTACCGCCCGGGGTGATCAACCTGGTCACCGGCGACGGGTTCGCGGTTTCCGAGGTGGCACTGGCGGATCCGCGGCTGGCCGGCATTCACTTCACCGGGTCGACGGCCACCTTTCAGTATTTGTGGCAGCAGGTGGGCGCCAATATCGGCCGCTACCACAGCTATCCGCGGCTGGTCGGCGAGACCGGCGGAAAGGATTTTGTGCTCTCCCACGCTTCGGCGCGCCCGGAGGTGTTGTGCACGGCGCTGATTCGCGGGGCATTCGACTATCAGGGCCAGAAATGCTCGGCGGCGTCGCGGGCATTCATCCCGCATTCGGTGTGGCAGCGCATGGGCGACGACTTCCTGGGCGCGACGGCCGGGTTGAGCTACGGCGACGTCACCGACCTGACCAACTACGGTGGCGCGCTGATCGACCGCCGGGCCTTCGACAAGAACGTCGCCGCCATCGAACGGGCCAAGGGCGCATCCGGTGTCACGATCGCGGTCGGTGGCGAATACGACGACAGCGTAGGCTATTTCGTCCGTCCCACCGTGCTGCTGTCCGACGACCCGACCGACGAGGCGTTCTCCACCGAGTACTTCGGCCCGCTGCTGTCGGTTCACGTCTACCCCGACGATTCCTACGAGCGCATCCTCGACGTGGTCGACACCGGGTCGCGCTACGCGCTGACCGGCGCGGTGATCGCCGACGATCGCCGGGCCGTGCTCGCCGCGCAGGATCGGTTGCGGTTCGCGGCCGGCAACTTCTACATCAACGACAAGCCCACCGGGGCCGTGATCGGGCGCCAGCCGTTCGGCGGATCCCGCGGCTCGGGCACCAACGACAAGGCCGGGTCGGTACTGAATCTGTTGCGCTGGACGTCGGCTCGCACCATCAAGGAGACGTTCGTCCCGGCGACTTCGCATGCGTATCCGCACATGGCGGCCGACTGATGGCCGGTGTGTTCGCGGCCACCCTGCGGCCGGCCATCATGGCCGCCAGTCGGCGTCCGGGATTGCGACGCGCCGCCGAGGGGTTGCCGGCCACCCGCCGGGTGGTGCACCGCTTCGTCCCTGGCGAGACGATCGAGTCGGCGCTGAACAGCGTTGCCGCCTTGCGCAAATCGGGCCGTTACGTCAGCATCGACTATCTGGGCGAGGATGTCCTGAACGGCGACGACGCCGACGCGGACGTGCGGGTCTACCTCGATTTGATCGAGAACCTGGGCCGCGCAGGCGATTCCGATGGCATCCGGCCCCTGGAGGTGTCCGTCAAACTGTCCGCGCTGGGGCAGTCGCTGGAGCGTGACGGTGACAAGATCGCCCGCGAGAACGCGTGGTCGATCTGCGACGCCGCCGCGCGGGCCGGCGTGTGGGTGACGGTGGACGCCGAGAACCACACCACCACCGATTCGACGCTGTCCATCGTGCGGAATCTGCGCACCGAATTTCCTTGGCTGGGCACCGTTTTGCAGGCCTATCTGCGCCGCACGCTCGGCGACTGCGAGGAATTCGCCGCGTCCGGCGCCCGGATCAGGTTGTGCAAGGGCGCCTACGACGAGCCGGCGTCGGTGGCCTACCGGGGCCGCGACCAGGTCACCGAGTCTTATCTGGCCTGCCTGCGGGTGTTGATGGCCGGATCGGGGTATCCGATGGTGGCCTCGCACGACCCGGCGATCATCAGCGCGGTGCCCGCTATGGTGCGCGAATCAGGCCGGGGTACAAGCGAATTCGAATACCAGATGCTGTACGGCATTCGCGACGACGAACAGCGCCGACTTGCGGAGGCCGGCAACCACGTGCGGGTCTACCTGCCGTTCGGCTCGCAATGGTATGGCTACTTCATGCGCCGGCTCGCCGAACGTCCCGCCAACCTGACCTTCTTCCTGCGGGCGCTGGCGCAGCGCGGCCACTGATACCCGTTGACGTGCACTGACGGCCTCGGGTGTACACTGGGGGCGCCGAGGATTCACAGTCAACGTCGTCACCGTCAACGTCGTCGCGGTCGCTCGCTGGCGAACCCGCGCACCACGTGCGCGCCGACGAACTCCGTCACGACGTCGGGGTCGTCCATGTCCCGGATCGGCGACAGTGTGCTGAACAGCGAGAACAGGATGCGCGAACCATTCGCCGGCGGCTTCGATGTCGAGGTCCTTGCGGACCTCGCCCGGTCAGCTTGGCCGCGGACAGATACGGCGCGAGGAAGTCCCCGCATTCGCGCAGCAGCACGCCCGCATCCTTGGTCAGCAGCAGGCTGATCGCTTCCTCGTCGAAGTACTCCTCGAACGCCATGACTCGTCGCGCCTGGGTGACGAACACCGCCGCCGAACACAGCTTGTTCTCGAGCGTGCCGCCCCGGTCCATCGCGATGGTCATCTTGCGATAGAACCACTCCGACGCGTGCTCGGCGCACGCCTCGATGATCGCCGCCTTGTCGCTGAAGTACTCGTAGATGGTGCTGCGGGACACCCCGGCCCGCTTGGCGATGTCGACGATCGTCGCCTTCTGCAGCCCCTGCTTACCGAAACACGCGAACGCGGACTCGACGATGAGTTCGCGGGTTTCGGTCAGCGCGGACGCCTGCGTTATGTTCCTTCCCTCCGCGAAACGCTTACCCGGCCGGCGCCAGAATCAGGCCGCTGGTGGGCACGCCGGTGCCGGAGGTGACCAGCACGTGTTCGACGTGGTCGACCTGGTTGTGCGACGTGCCACGAACCTGGCGCACCCCCTCGGTGATGCCGTTCATCCCGTGGATGTAGGCCACGCCGAGCAGCCCGCCGTTGGTGTTGATCGGGAATTCCCCGCCCAGCGACAACCGCTCGACCGTCGCGAAGTCCTTGGCTTCGCCACGCCCGCAGAAACCGAGTTCCTCGAGCTGGGTAAACACGAACGGCGTGAAATGGTCGTAGATGAACGCGGTTTGGATGTCCTGGGGCTTGAGGCCCGAGTCGCGCCACAGCCGGTCGGCGACCACGCCCATCTCCGGCAGCCCGGTGATGTCGTCGCGGTAGTAGCTGGTCATCATCTCGCCGTTGGCGGCCGCACCCTGGGCGGCGGTGGTGATGATCGCCGGCGGTTGCCGCAGGTCGCGGGCCCGTTCGGCGCTGGTCACCACCAGCGCGACCCCGCCGTCGCTTTCCTGGCAGCAATCCAGCAGTCGCAGCACGAATTCGACGATCCAGCGGGAATTCTGGTGATTCTCCAGCGTGATCGGACGTTGATAGAACCAGGCGTCGGGGTTGGTGGCGGCGTGCTTGCGGTCCACGACCGCGATGCGGCCGAAATCGGCGTTGGTGACGCCATAGGTCGACATGTAGCGCTGGGCGTGCATCGCGACCCACGCCGCGGGCGTGAGCAATCCGAACGGTGCGTAGTGCGCCATGAACAGCGGGGTCTCCGACATGTCGCGCCCGCTACCGCCGAACCAAAAACCGGAGCGTTCGTTGAACGCGCGCCAGCACACCACCACATCGGCCACCCCGGTCGCGACGGCCATCGCCGCATGCACGACGGTGCCCGCGGCCGCGCTGCCGCCGTGCTGCACGCGGCTGAAAAACGAAAGGTCGCCGATGCCCACATTGCGGGCGATGTCGATCTCGTCGCTGGAGTCCATGGTGAAGGTGACCATGCCGTCGACGTCGCCGGGTGTCAGGCCCGCGTCGTCGAGCGCGGCGCTGACCGCCTCGCACGCCAATTGCAGCTCACTGCGCCCGGATTCCTTGGAGAATTCGGTCTGGCCGATCCCGACGATGGCCGCGGCACCCGGCAGCGTCCGACTCATGCGCCGGCCCCGTCGAGCAGGCTGAGGATTGCGGTGCCCGAGACATGATCGCCCAGGCTGTTGGCGCCCCGGAAGGTCACCTCGACGAAATTCTCGCCGCCCGAGCCTTCGGTCTTGCCGGTCACGCTGCCGGTGAAGCGCAGCGGATCGTCCGGAAAGCACGGCACCCCAAGGCGACTCGACAGCTTCTTGAGCATCGCTTCGGGGCCGGCCCAGTCGGTCAGGAAGCGCACGCAATAGCCGTTGGTGGTCAGGATGTTCATAAACAGGTTGGGCGAACCCTGCTTCTTGGCGTATTCGACGTCGTGGTGCACCGGCATGAAGTCACGCGAGGCGATCGCCCCGGCCACGATCATCGTTGTGGTGATCGGAATTTCGAGCGGGGTGACCTCGTCGCCGACGTTGATGTCGGCCCACTTCAAGGTGGTGATGCGGTTAGCGGTCGTCGTCATCGGGTTCCTTCTCGGTGGGTGCTGCTCGGCCGAAACTGGTGCAGCACAAGGTCATTGTCGAAAGATTGATAGAAAACCTCGACTGGCATCCCGACCGTTACGTCGGCGGGGTCGATCTCGCACAGGTTGGACACCAGCCGCACCCCCTCGGCGAGTTCGACCAGCACCACGATGTAGGGATACTCGAAGAACGGGAACTTGGGCTCGTGCGGCATCACGTAGCTGTAGACGGTGCCGCGGCCCGACGACTCGATCGCTTCCCACTGAAGCGAACGGCAATGCGGGCACATCGGCCGCGCGGGATTGCGCAGAGCCCCACAGCCGGTGCAGCGCTGGATCAGCAGCTTGTGCTCGCGAAGCCCGTTCCAGAAGAACTCGGTGTCCGGAGTGATGGCCGGCGCCAGCCGGGCGGTCATGAGGTCTCCGGCTTGAAGCGCAACACCCGGAATCGCTGCCGGCCCAACACTTCGCCGTTCTGGTCGGTGTAGGTGATCACCCAGGTCAAAAAGAAGCCGGACCCTTTGGCCGTCTTCTTCTCCTCGGAGACTTCCTCGAACACCGACGTCGCGCTGATCACGTCGCCCAGCCGGGGATAGCGTTCGATCTCGAATTCCGAGTTGGTCGCCACCGTGCTGCTGTATCCGGCGTCGTCGAGGAACGCCGTGGGGTTGTCCTTGATCTCCAGCGGCGCACCGCCGCGCTCGCGGATCCCCTCCAGCTTCGGTGACGGCATCGTCCAGGTCTGCAACATCACCGGCGGCGACACGATGCCACCGAACCGTGAGGTGGCCGCGAACTCCGGGTCAAGGTACACCGGGTTCAGGTCGTCGAGCGCGTGAGCCCAATGCCGGATCATCGGCTGGTTCACCGGATCCGGTGCCACGGTGGGCTTTCCACTCCCACCGGTGGGCTGGTTGACCAGCCCCCGCAGCTTGGCGAGGAACTCGGGATCTTGGTTGGTCACGTGCTGGGTCCTCCTGACTGTTCCTGGCTATTTCGGAAGCCGAGCCGCACCGGCATGCGTTTGACTCCGGGCACCATTGTGGCCCGCATCCGGTCCACGTCGCCGACCAGCTCGAGCGCCGGGAAGCGCCGCAGCAGTTCGTCGACCATGACGGTGGCCTCCAGGCGTGCGAGTTGTGCACCGATGCAGGAGTGCTCCCCGCAACCGAACGCGATGTGCGGGTTCGGATGCCGGGTCACCTTGAATTCCTCTGCGTCGGAACCGAATATCTCCTCGTCCCGGTTCGCCGAACCGTACAGCATCACCACCACCTCACCGGCGCGGATCTGCTGACCGCGAATCTCGACATCCGACGTGGCGGTGCGGGCCATGTGCACCACCGGGCTGTTCCACCGCAACATCTCCTCGACGGCGGTCGGGATCAGCGTCGGGTCCCGCACCAGCAGCCGGTGCTGGTCGGGATGGGTGATCAGCGCGTAGGTGCCCAGCGCGATCAGGTTGCGGGTGGTTTCGTTGCCCGCGACCAGCAACAGGAACGCGAAGTTGAGCAGGTCCTCGTCGGTGAGCCGTTCGTCGTCGATCTGCGCGTCGGCCAGCACCGACAGCAGGTCGTCGCGGGGGTGGCTGCGCCGGGCGGCGATCAGTTGCCGGAAGTACTCGTAGAGCTGGCCGGCCGCCACCAACGGGTCGAGCTCGATCTCCGGATCGGCCGTTCCGGTGGCCGCATCCGACCAGGCCCGGAACTGCTCCCAGTCGTCGGGCGGGGCACCGATGAGCTCGGCGATCATTCGCGTGGGCAGCGGTGCGGCGATCTGTTCGGCGAACTCGTGCACCGAGCCGGGCTCGACGCCGTCGAGAATGCCGGCCACGATCCCGCGGATCTTCGGCTCGAGCACCGAGACCCGGCGCCGGGTGAATCCCGCGTTGATCAGCTTGCGCAGCCGCCGGTGCCGCGGCGGGTCGGTGAAGATCAGACTGCCCGGCTGCACCGGGTAGGGCAGCTGCGGGTCGGGGATCGTGATGCCCCGGGTGGAGGTGAACAGGCCCGGGTTGCTCGACACGAAGCGGATGTCTTCGTAGCGCAGCAGCGCCCAGAAGTGGGTGACGTCGTTCCAGCACACCGGCGCCGTGGCCCGCAATTCCCGGTAGGCCGGGTACGGATCGCCCGCATAGAAGTCGGGGGAGTGCAGTGGAAAAGTGGTCGGCACGGCCTGGCCTCCCTGGCGTTCCGGCGGGATCGCCATCCGACATATTGCCGCAATGTGTCCTGCGACGTCGCGTTTACGCTGGTCCGGCCGACCCTGTCAATACATGCGCAACGCGGTGCAATAGCCCGGAATTCATGGGATTGGTGATTGACGTCACAAGCACAGGACGTGTACACCGGGTGTTTGGATGACCGACTGCCGGGTGAGGACGCCGATGACCGAGCTGCAAACTCCGAACACTTTCGTCGACACGTACCAGCTCTACATCGACGGCCATTGGGTCGAGCCGGCCGACGGTCGCTACGACGACATCTCCCTGTCCAGTGAGCGGGTCATCGCCACCGAACCCGACGCGAGCGTCGCGCAGGTCGGCGACGCGATCGCGGCCGCGCGCCGTGCCTTCGACAGCGGACCGTGGGGCACGATGAGCGCCGGGTGCCTGAGTCAGCTCGGCGATGCGCTGACGAAGCACGCCGACGACTTTTTCGCGCTGTCGCAGGTGGAGTGGGGCTGCATCGCCAACGAGCGCGTCATGCAGATCGACGGCGCCGGGTTCATGTCGATGCACGCCGCGGCGCTTGCCGCCGAGTTGGCCGAGCAGCCCGTCGCCGGGATGAGTGCCGGAACCACGTTGCTGCGGCACGTGCCGCTCGGCGTGGTGTCGGTGCTGACGCCGTGGAACTTCCCGCACTGCCTGAACGTCATGAAGCTCAATCATGCTCTGGCAGCGGGCAACACCGTCGTGCTCAAGCCGTCGCCACTGACCCCGCTGGCCGGCTTGGCGCTGGCCCGACTCATCGACGAGCACACCGACATCCCGCCCGGGGTGGTCAACGTGGTCACCCCGTCGAGCGTCGAGGCGGCCAAGCTGCTGACCACCGATCCCCGCGTCGACATGGTGAGCTTCACCGGCAGCTCGGTCGTCGGCCGCGAGGTGATGTCCGCGGCCGGCGACACGATGAAGCGGATCCTGCTGGAACTTGGCGGCAAGTCGGCGAGCATCGTCCTCGACGACGCGCAGCTCACCGACGAGATGTTGCAGCAGATGCTGTTTCAGTCCTGTTCGCTGCATGCGGGGCAGGCGTGCATCCTGCACAGCCGGCCTGCTGCTTCCCGACTCGCTGCACGACGAGGTGGTCGATCGGCTCGCCGCACTGGTTCGCGAGGTCAAGGTGGGCGATCCCGCCGACCCCGAGGCGCAAATGGGCCCGCTGATCAGCGCGGCGCAACGCGGCCGGGTCGAGGCGCACGTCGTCGGCGCGTTGAACGACGGCGCCAAGCTGGTGACCGGCGGCCGTCGTCCACCCGGCCTGAACACCGGCTTCTACTTCGAGCCGACCATTCTGACCGGGGTGCAACCGAATTCGACCATCGCGCAAGAGGAAGTGTTGGGTCCGGTGCTGGCCGTGCTGCGCTACCGCGACGACGACGACGCGGTAGCGATCGCGAACAACTCGCAGTACGGACTGTCCGGCGCGGTGTGGGGCGGCGACGTGGACCGCGCCGTCGCCGTCGCGCGCCGCATTCGCACCGGGCAGGTCGCGGTCAACGGCGTCAGCCCTGCGGGCGCGCCGTTCGGCGGGTTCAAGCTCAGCGGGCTGGGCCGTGAGGGCGGTGGCATCGGCGGGATTCACCAGTACATGGAGACGATGGCCATCGGGGTTCCCGCATGACGGGACCGGACTCCGTGTCACCGGCATCGCCTGCAAGTCCTTGCACCGCAAAGCCTTTCGCGATCGGCGACCGGATGCGCAACGCCTAGCCGAAGCGCACCGGCATCCGCGTGATCAACGGCAGCATCGTGGCCGGCATCCGGTCCACCTCACGTCCAGCTCCAGACCGGGAAAGCGGCCCAGCAGTTCACCGTAAAACACCGTCGCCGTCAGGCGGGCCAACTGCGCGCCGACACAAGCATGTTCGCCGCAGCCGAAGGCAATGTGCGGGTTCGGAGACCTGGTCACCTTGAATTCTTCTGCGTCGGAACCGAATACATCCTCGTCCCGATTGGCCGAGCCGTACAGCATCACCACCAAGTCGCCCCGGGCGACCCGCTGCCCCCGGATCTCGACGTCGGTGGTCGCGGTGCGGGCCGTGTGCGTCACCGGGCTCGTCCAGCGCAGCATCTCCTCGACGGCACCCGGGATCAGCGCCGGATCCGCCACGAGTAGCCGGCGCTGGTCGGGGTGGGCAAGCAGCGCGCACGTTCCCAGGGCGAGCAGACTGCGGGTGGTTTCGATGCCGGATACCAGCAGCAGGAACGAAAAGTCAAGCAGGTCATCGTCGCTGAGCCGCAACCCGTCGGCCTCCACGCCGGCCACCACCGACAGCACGTCGCCGCCGGGATCGGTGCGGCCCGCGGCGACTCGCCGGCGGACGCAATGGTAGAGCCGGCCGGTGGTCTCGAAGGCGTCGAGATCACGGTTGGTGCCGGCGGTTCCGATCACCGCGTCGGTCCAGACCCGGAACTGCTCCCATTCGTCGCGTGCCACCCCGAGCAGCGCGGCCAGCACCCGCGCCGGCAGCGCAGCAGCGATCGTCTCGATGAAGTCGTAGGACCGGCCGGCCCGGATGCCGGCCAGTATGTCGGCGACGATCTCGCGGATCGCCGGCTCGAGCAGCGTGCCCTGGCGGCGGGTGAAGCCGGGATTGATCAGCTTGCGCAGCTGCCGGTGCCGCGGCGGGTCGGTGAAGATGAGGCTGCTCTCCTGCACCGGGTTGGGCATGTCTCCTGCACCGGGTTGGGCATGCCCGGCACGGGAATGTTGATGCCCTTGGTGGAGGTGAACAGGGCTGGGTTCGTCGACACGAAGCGGACGTCGTCGTAGCGCAGCAGGGCCCAGAACTTTGCGACGTCGTTCCAGCACACCGGCGCCGTCGCGCGCAGCTCTCGGTAGCCGGGGTAGGGATCGCCCGCGTAGAAGTCGGGGGAGTGCAACGGAAACGAAGTCTGCATGGCCCGAGCCTTTCTGAGCCTCCCTGACCTGGTCGAGCAGCACCCTACCGAACGCGGAGCTGCCCATTTCGTAACCGGCTTATCCGTGCCAAGCTGCTGGCATGGTCTTCGACATCGCCCGTCCGAAACTAGAAGGAAACGTCGCGGTTGGCGAAGACCGCCAAATCGGGTTCGCCGAATTCGGCGATCCGCAGGGGCGGGCGGTGTTCTGGCTGCACGGCACACCGGGTGCGCGCCGGCAGATACCCACCGAGGCCCGGGTCTACGCCGAAGAACACGGCATCCGGCTGATCGGACTCGACCGCCCCGGTGTCGGTTCGTCGACGCCGCATCGCTACGCGAACATCCGGGCGTTCGCCGACGACCTGCGCGCGATCGCCGACATCCTCGGCATCGACCGGATGGCCGTGATCGGGCTGTCCGGCGGCGGCCCGTACGCACTCGCCGCCGCCGCGGTGCTGCCCGATCGTGTCGTGGCGACCGGTGTGCTCGGGGGCGTCGCGCCGTTCGTCGGTGACGAAGGGATCAGCAGCGGTCTGATGAACCTGGGCAAGCGGGTGGCGCCGCTGCTGCAACTGGGCGGCGACCCGCTGCGGATCGGCGCGAGCCTGCTGGTCCGGGCCATCCGACCGGTCGCGAATCCCGCACTGTATCTGTACGCCGCGATCTCGCCGGAGGCCGACCGGCGCCTGCTCACCCGGCCCGAGTTCGGCGCCATGTTCCTCGACGACCTGCTCAACGGCAGCCGCAAGCAGCTCGCGGCGCCGTTCAACGACGTCATCCTGTTCACCCGCGACTGGGGATTTCGGCTCGACGAGGTCAAGGTCCCGGTACGCTGGTGGCACGGCGACAGTGACCACATCGTGCCCTTCGCCCACGGCCAACACGTGGTGGCGTTGCTGCCTGACTGTGAACTGGTCGTGCTGCCGGGCGAAAGCCACCTCGCCGGGCTGGGTCGCGGCGAAGAAATCCTGTCCACGCTGATGAAAATCTGGGATGAGCAGGGCTGACGGCCCGTACTTGACCATTGTCGGTAGCCTGCTGAGGTGCTGCTCGCATCCCTGAACGCCGACACCACAGACATCCCCGATGCGGTCAGGATCGACGGCGCCGTATTGAGTCGCAGCGACCTGGTCGGCGGGGCGACGTCGGTGGCCGAACGCGTCGCCGGCGCCCAGCGGGTGGCGTGCTGGCCACCCCGAGCGTGTCGACCGTGCTGGCGGTCACCGGCTGCCTGATCGCCGGCGTCCCGTTCGTCCCGGTGCCCTCCGATGTCGGCGCGGCCGAACGCCGCCACATGCTGACCGACTCCGGCGCGCAGGCCTGGCTGGGCCCGGCCCCGGAGGAGACGGAGGGCCTGCCGCACATCCCGGTGCGACTGCACGCCCGCTCCTGGCATCGCTACCCGGAGCCGCCGCCGGAGGCCACCGCATTGGTCATCTACACCTCGGGCACCACGGGACTGCCCAAGGGCGTGGTGGTGAGTCGCCGGGCGATCGCGGCCGATCTGGACGCGCTGGCGCAGGCGTGGCAGTGGACCCCGGACGACGTGCTGGTGCACGGTTTGCCGCCGCTCCACATCCACCGGCTGGTGCTGGGCCTGCTCGGGTCGTTGCGGGTCGGAAATCGCTTCGTGCACAACGGGAAACCGACACCGGCCGGTTATGCCCGGGCCGCTACGGAATCGGGCGGCACCCTTTATTTCGCGGTGCCGACGGTGGGGTCGCGGGTGGTGGCCGATCGGTCGGACGCCGCGACACTGCGATCGGCGCGGCTGCTGGTGTCGGGTAGCGCGGCGCTGCCGGTCCCGGTGTTCGACCGGCTGGAGCAGCTGACCGGGCATCGGCCCGTCGAACGCTACGGCGCCTCGGAGTCGTTGATCACCGTGTCGACCCGGGCCGACGGGGAGCGTCGCCCGGGCTGGGTCGGCCTGCCGCCGGCCGGAGTGCAGACCAGGCTGCTCGACGACGCCGGCAACTCGGTCCCGCACGACGGGGAAACCGTTGGCAAGCTTCACGTTCGGGGGCCGACCCTGTTCGACGGCTACCTGAATCGGCCGGAGGCCACCGCCGAAGTTTTCGATGCCGACGGGTGGTATCACACCGGCGATGTCGCGGTCATCGACGACGCGGGCATGCATCGCATCGTGGGTCGTGAATCGGTCGACCTGATCAAATCGGGTGGATATCGCATCGGCGCAGGCGAAATCGAGACATCCCTACTCGGGCATCCGGGCGTGCAGGAAGCAGCCGTGGTCGGTATGCCCGACGACGACCTGGGCCAGCGCATCGTGGCGTTCGTCGTCGGCTCCTGCGAACTCGACACCGACGAGCTGATTAACTTTGTCGCTCAAGACCTTTCGATAGACAAGCGACCGCGCGAAGTGCGGTTCGTGGACGCGTTGCCGCGCAACGCGATGGGTAAGGTCGTCAAGTAGCAGTTGCTGTCCGAAGGATGAGACGCAGAGCCATTTCTGGTAAGCAGGGTTGAGGCCGTCGTACCGCTGAGGTAACCAACACATCACAAAATGGGTTGTCAGCTGGAACTTTAACCGACACGCAGGATATTGCCAGGTTTTCGGCGGACGAGAGTTCACTGCTTCGCATAATTTCGTCTGTGGGCATGCAGGCAAGCACACCAACGGGACAGGTAAGGATGTGCAATGGGTGAGTCGATCTCACCGGCGGGGGCTGCGACGACGATCGCGGGCCAGCCGCGTGCCACACCGATGGCGCGGGTCGCGGTCTCGTGTCTGGTCGGCTCGGCGATCGAGTTCTACGACTTCTTGATCTATGGCACCGCGGCGGCGCTGGTGTTTCCCGCCGTGTTCTTCCCGAACCTCACGCCCGGGGTGGCCATGATCGCCTCGATGGGAACATTCGCCACGGCGTTTCTGGCCCGGCCGGTCGGTGCGGCCGTGTTCGGGTACTTCGGCGACCGGTTGGGCCGCAAGAAGACGCTGGTGTCCACGCTGCTGATCATGGCCGTGGCCACGGTGAGCGTCGGCCTGGAGCCCAGCACCGCGTCGATCGGGATGGCGGCGCCGCTGATCCTGATGGGGCTGCGGCTGCTGCAGGGGTTTGCGGTGGGCGGCGAATGGGCCGGGTCGGCCCTACTCAGTGCCGAATACGCACCCGGGGACCGCCGCGGCCGGTATGGCATGTTCACCCTGCTCGGCGGCGGTGTCGCCGGAGTGCTGAGCAGCCTGACCTTCCTCGGCGTCAACGTCACGATCGGCGAATACAGCCCGGAGTTCCTGCAGTGGGGATGGCGGATCCCGTTCCTGATCAGCTCGGTGCTGATCGCGCTGGCCTTGTACGTGCGGCTCAACATCGACGAGACTCCGGTGTTCGCCGAGGAGAGGTCGCGTGATCTGGTGCCCAAAGCGCCGCTGGCCGAGGTGTTTCGGTTGCAGGGCCGGGAGATCCTGCTGGCCGCCGGCAGCGTGTTGTGCACCATGGCGTTCTGCTACATGGGCAACACCTATCTGGCGATGTACGCGCACACCCACCTGGGCTATACCCGCAGCTTCATCTGGTCGGTCGGGGTGCTCAGCGGGCTGGTCAGCATCGCGACCGTAATGGTCTCGGCCAGCCTGTGCGATCGGGTCGGGCGGCGCCGGTTGATGTTGGCGGGCTGGGCGGCGTGCGTGCCGTGGGCGTTCGTGGTGATCCCGTTGATCGACACCGGCAATCACGCGTTGTACGCGGTCGCGATCGTCGGCATCTTCGCCGTCTCCGGGATGGGCAGCGGACCCATCGGCGCCTTCATCCCCGAACTGTTCGCCACCCGCTACCGCTACAGCGGCTCGGCGCTGGCGATGAACCTGGCCGGTGTGCTCGGTGGGGCGCTGCCGCCGCTGGTCGCCGGGACGCTGCTGGCGACCTACGGCAGCTGGTCGATCGGGGTCATGCTCGCCGCCCTCGCCTTGACCAGCCTGGTCTGTACCTATCTATTGCCGGAGACCCGCGGAACCACGCTGTAGCTCAGTTGGCGTGCAGGTCCTCGTTCAGCGCGATGCTCTGACCGCCGCGGGCCACCACTTCCACCGCCCCGCTGACCGAATTGCGGCGGAACAACAGGTTGTTGCCGCCGGAGAGCTCCAGCGCTTTCAGTGTTTTGCCTTCGGCCGTAAGGACTTTGGTGCCCGCGGTGACATAGAGGCCGGCTTCGACGACGCAGTCGTCGCCCAGCGAGATGCCCAGACCGGCGTTGGCGCCGAGCAGGCACCGCTTGCCGATCGAAATGACTTCCGTGCCACCGCCGGACAGCGTGCCCATGATCGACGCCCCGCCGCCGATATCCGAACCGTCACCGACCACCACGCCGGCCGAGATGCGGCCCTCGACCATCGAAGCGCCCAGCGTCCCGGCGTTGTAGTTGACGAAGCCTTCGTGCATCACGGTGGTTCCGGATGCCAGGTGCGCGCCCAGGCGTACCCGGTCGGCGTCGGCGATGCGGACCCCGGTGGGCATGACGTAGTCGACCATCCGCGGGAACTTGTCGACGCCGTAGACGGTCACCTGGCCCTTGCGCCGCAGCCGGGCGCGGACCGACTCGAAACCCTCGATCGCGCAGGGTCCGTGATTAGTCCAGACCACATTGGTCAATACCCCGAACAAGCCGCCGGCGTTCAGCCCGTGCGGCGCGACCAGTCGGTGAGACATTAAATGCAGCCGCAGGTAAGCGTCGTAGGCGTCGGCGGCCACATCGTCCAGTGACGCGATCACGGTACGCACGGCGACAATTTCGGTGTTGCGGTCGTCGTCCCGGCCGACCAGCGCGGCCAGTTCCGGCGGAACGTCGGACAGCGCGAGGCGCGAGGTGCCGGTGGTGTCCGACTCCGTCAGTTTCGGTGCGGGAAACCATGTGTCGAGGATCGATCCGTCGGAGGCCAGTGTCGCCAGGCCTATCCCTTCGGCACCTGCTGCTCTTGTCATGGCGGTCAGGTTACTTTCCCGCCCGGGCGGACACCAAATGCGTGCCTTGCCCCGGCGTAGAAAGTGTTCTGACGGACGACACGGGTACTCGGTGGGGTGTCAGCGACCCGCCACCGGCTGATGCGACGAAAGTGGTTGTTCGGCAGCAATATTGACCGCCGAGCGAACAGTGGTGCCTGCGACCCGCCGACACCGCGCGGTGATGCCGGACTCCGGGCCGATGGGCCGGGAATGCGCCGCCGGCCTGTCCTGGGCCGGTCGTGCGCGCCCAGCGACTACGCTGGTTGCGTGCTGGACTTGCATGGGGACCCGATCGCGTTGACCGCGGCGCTGGTCGACATCCCCAGCGAGTCGCGGGACGAAGCGCGCATCGCCGACGAGGTCGAGGCCGCGCTGCGCGCGCAGACGACCGGCTTCGAGATCGTCCGCAACGGCAACGCCGTTCTGGCCCGCACCCAGCGCAACCTGCCGTCCCGGGTTTTGCTGGCCGGTCACCTCGACACCGTCCCGGTCGCCGCCAACCTGCCCAGCAGTCGCAGCAGCGGTGCAGCGGGTGACGTGCTGCACGGCTGCGGCACCTCGGACATGAAATCCGGCGATGCCGTCTTTCTGCACCTGGCCGCCACGGTGGCCGAGCCGGCCCACGACCTGACGCTGGTGCTCTACGACTGCGAGGAAATCGACGCGGCCGCAAACGGTTTGGGCCGCATCGAGCGCGAGCTGCCGGAGTGGTTGGCCGCCGACGTCGCGATCCTCGGTGAGCCCACCGGGGGCTACATCGAGGCCGGTTGCCAGGGCACGCTGCGAGTCGTGGTCAGTGCCACCGGAACCCGCGCGCACTCGGCGCGGTCTTGGTTGGGCGACAACGCAATTCACAAACTGGGTGCGGTGCTGGACCGGTTGGTCAGCTACCGGGCCCGCACCGTCGACATCGACGGCTGCCAGTATCGCGAAGGCTTGTCGGCGGTGCGGGTCGACGGCGGCGTCGCCGGCAACGTCATCCCCGACACCGCCTCGGTGACCGTCAACTACCGCTTCGCGCCCGACCGGTCACTCGCCGACGCGCTGCACCACGTGCGCGAGGTGCTCGACGGGATCGACGTGCACATCGAGCAGACCGACGGCGCGGCCGGCGCGCTGCCCACCCTGTCGCAGCCGGCCGCCAAGGCTCTGGTCGAGGCCGCCGGCGGCCAGGTGCGGGCCAAATACGGCTGGACGGACGTGTCCCGATTCGCCGCCCTCGGCATCCCGGCGGTCAACTTCGGGCCCGGTGACCCGAACCTGGCGCACACCCGCGACGAGCGGGTGCCCGTCGCCGCGATCACCGCCGCGGTGGACCTGCTGCGGCCCTACTTGGGCGGCTGACCGCACTGTTGTGCCTGCGCGGCCGCACTGGCGGCCGCCGCGTGCATCCCGACGGCCGTCAGCTCCCCGGCCACCGCCCGCAGCGCGTCCCCATCATGGGTCGCCAGCGCCTTGGCGTGGGCCAGCGCGAGTTGTCCGACCACGCAGTCGACCTCGTCGCGCAGCCGGGCCAGCGGATCCACCGCGTGGACGTCGCCGAGGCGGACGGCCTCGTGCCAGACGCGAATCGCCACGGCCGACTGCCCGCGCCGCTCGGCCATCCGCGCCGCGTCGCGGGCCGCGGCGATCGCCCCATGCGAGTCGCGTTCGGCGGCCCGCCGCCAGGCCCGCGCCACGCCCAGCTCGGGGTTGAACAGAGCCGACTTGGTGCCATGCCGAGATTCGGCTCGGCTCAACGCTTTTGCCGCCGCGGCGATGTCGCCCTGCTGGGCCAGTGCGGTGGTCAGCAGCATCAGCGACAGCGGGCCCCAGGAATAGCCGGTGCGCTCCAAGGTCGCGCCCGCCGGGCCCAGCAGCGCGGCGGGCGCGGCGAACCGCCCGGCGGCGATCAGGGTGTGCGCCAGCAGCACCTCGCCGATCGCCCGGCCCGGCTGCTGAAACTCGGCGAAATCGGTGAACTGCTGCGCCAATTCGGTTGCCGTCTCGACCCGTCCCGCCATCAGCAGGGTCGTCGTCTCGCCCAGGCCGACCGTGAACCGCAGCAGCCCCGGGTGCTCCGCGCCCAGCGCACGCTGCGTCAGCGGCTCGACGTCGGCGAAGCGGCCCTGGCGTGCCGAGCACAGCGTGGCCGCGCTGGCCGCCCAGGCCACCGCCTGGTCGTCGGCGGCCGGTGCGTCCAACACCCGGCGTAGAGGTCTCGACGGCGCCCTCGATGTTGCCGGCGTTCATCGCGAAGGTGGCGCTGAGCGCGTCGAGGGTGAGGCGCGGCCCGACGTCGGGGACGCGATTGCGGATGGTCGACAAGAACGCCGTCGCTCGCTCCGGCTCGCTGAGCATGAAGAACTGGTTGGCCGCCCGCAGCAGGGTCCACGCCATCAGCTCTTCTTCGGACAGCGCGGCGGGGTCGACCGCAGCCAGCAGCTCCTCGGCCTCGCGGCCGCGACCCTGGAACGCCAACGAATTCGCCAGCGGCAGCCGGGCCGCGAGGGCGTGGGCGTCGTCGCAGCGCTGCAGCGCGGAGCGGGCCAGCCGCTCGCCGAGCGTGAGATCGCCCAGCCGCAACGCCTGCTGAGCCGCGTCGACGACGTCGGTCACCGGTTGCGGGGCGTCGCTGTCCAGGGCCAGCGAGGCCAGCCGCAGCCGGTCGGACAGGTGATCGGACGGATGCCGGGACTGCAGCTCGACCAACTCGGTGCGCCGCCGTCGGGCCCCCTCGTCGCCGAGTGCGGCCCGCGCGCGTTCGGAGAACAGCGGGTGGGCGGTGTACACCACCGGATCGTCGGCCTGTTCGTCGCGCACCCGGGTTTCGGCCGCGCCCCACTGCTGGGCTTCGGCGATGGCGCCGTCGCCGGCCAACACGGTCAGGTCCGCCAGCGACAGCGGCTCCTCGACGGCGAGGTAGTCGAGCACCGCCCGCGCCGCCGTCGGCAACTCGGCGAGGAAAGTGTCGACCTGGCCCGAGCTGGTGGCCGCGCCGGGCGCGTCGACGTCGATGCGCTGCAGTAGGCCGTCGGTCCACAGCGCCGCGATGGCCTCGGGTGCGGCCTCGGCTCGAGCCGTGACGATCATCCGCGCGGTGCCCGCCAACGCCAGCTGGTAGACCAGGGTGGCCGACAGGATGTCCAGGTCGTGGGCGTCGTCGACGATCAGCAGCAGATCGCCGTGGGCGTCGCGGCTCAGCGATGCCCGCGCCGCCCGCAACAACGCGGCCGGCTTGCCGATGTCGGAGATGTCCACCAGGTGACTGAAGGCGCCGAACGGGACCACGCGCTCGGTCGGGGTGCCGGTGACCCAGCGGACGAAAGTGCTTGGCGTGGCGCTCGAGAAGTTCTTCGCGGCCAGCCGCGCCAGCGTGGACTTGCCGACGCCGTCGGGGCCGAGCACCACCGCCCCGCGCCGCGTCCCGTCGGCCAAGGCCGAACCCAGCTGTTCCAATGTGGACGCGTGCTGCGGGACGTTCCGTCGAATCGGCATCGCCGAATTTTATTGCGAGGCGGTGTCCAGCCGGTGACTAGCCGGCGCGAAAGCCCGATACGTGCGCGGCTCGAACGGCTTTGGTCTACCTTGACGGTTATGCGCCCCGACGGTGATTTCCCAGGCGAATGGGCGGTCTGCGTCTACTGCGCGTCCGGCCCGACGCATCCCGAATTGCTCGATCTGGCCAGCGAACTCGGCGCGGCGATCGCCGAGCGCGGCTGGACCCTGGTGTGGGGTGGCGGCCACGTTTCGGCGATGGGAGCCGTGGCCAGCGGGGCACGGGCCCGCGGCGGAAAGACCGTCGGCGTGATCCCCGAACAGCTGCTGCGGCGCGAGCTTGCCGACAGCGACGCCGGCGAGCTGATCGTCACCGACAACATGCGCGACCGGAAACGGATCATGGAGGACCGGTCGGACGCGTTCGTCACGCTGCCCGGTGGTATCGGCACGCTCGACGAACTGTTCGAGGCATGGACGACGGGCTCGTTGGGTATGCACGACAAGCCCGTGGTGTTGCTGGACACCTGGGGGCACTACGAAGGCTTGTGGGTGTGGTTGAACGGCTTGGTCGACAGCGGCTACATCTCGCAGGTGGCGATGGACCGGCTGGTGCTGGTCGATAAGGTGGATGCCGCAATCGAGGCGTGCGCCCCAACCTGAGGTCGGCTGCGTCGAGGGGAACGAGGAAGCACGTGTCCGATCACGGCGGGGGAGCACGCGGACGGATCCGCCTGACCGATATCGCGTCGGGGCTGCCAAGCGTACTGGCCGACCTGCCGGTGATCGTCCGCGGCGCGCTGACCGGGCTGGCGGTCCAGCCGGGATCGCACAAGTCGATCGGCAGCGTGTTCCAGGATCGTGCCGCCCGCTACGGCGACCGGGTCTTCCTGCGGTTCGGCGACCAGCAACTGACCTATCGTCAGGCCAACGCGGCCGCCAACCGGTATGCCGCCGTGTTGGCCGCGCGCGGCATCGGCCACGGCGACGTCGTCGCGGTCATGCTGCGTAACTCGCCGAACGCGGTGCTGGCCATGCTGGCCACCGTCAAGTGCGGGGCCGTCGCCGGCATGGTCAACTACCACCAGCGCGGCGACGTGCTCGCGCACAGCCTGGGACTGCTGGACGCCAAGGTGCTGATCGCGGAGACCGACCTGGTCAGCGCCGTCGCCGACTCCGGTTCGGCGGGCACCGCCACCACTCTGCCCATCGAAGACCTGGAGCGTTTCGCCGCGGGCGCGGTGGCCACCAACCCCGATTCGGTGGCGGCGGTGCAGGCCCGCGACACCGCGTTCTACATCTTCACATCGGGCACCACCGGGTACCCGAAGGCCAGCGTGATGACGCATCTGCGCTGGTTGAAGGCACTGGCGGCGTTCGGCGGGCTGGGGCTGCGGCTGAAGACCTCCGACACCCTGTACAGCTGCCTGCCGCTGTACCACAACAACGCGCTGACGGTGGCGCTGTCGTCGGCGATCAACTCCGGGGCGACGCTGGCGCTGGGCAAGTCGTTTTCGGCGTCGAAGTTCTGGGACGAGGTCATCGACAGCGAGGCCACCGCGTTCATCTATATCGGCGAGATCTGCCGCTACCTGCTCAACCAGCCGCCCAAGGACACCGACCGCCGGCACAAGGTGCGCCTGATCGCCGGCAACGGGCTGCGGCCGGAGATCTGGAAAGAGTTCACCAAGCGGTTCGGCATCGCGCGGGTGTGCGAGTTCTACGCCTCCAGCGAGGGCAACACGGCGTTCATCAACATCTTCAACGTGCCCGGGTCGACGGGCATCGCGCCGTTACCGCTGGTGTACGTCGAGTACGACCCCGACACCGGCGCTCCGCTGCGCGACGCCGACGGTCGGGTGCGCCGGGTGCCGCCCGGCCAGCCCGGGCTGTTGCTCAGCCCGGTCAACCGGCTGCAGCCGTTCGACGGCTACACCGACCAGGCGTCGAGCGAAAAGAAGTTGGTGCGCAACGCTTTCCGCGACGGCGACTGCTACTTCAACTCCGGCGACGTGATGAGCCCGCAGGGCATGCGGCACGCCGCGTTCGTCGACCGGCTCGGCGACACCTTCCGCTGGAAGGGCGAAAACGTCGCCACCACGCAGGTCGAGGCGGCGCTGGCGTCGGACCAGACCGTCGAGGAGTGCACGGTCTTCGGCGTCGAGGTACCCCGCACCGGGGGGCGTGCCGGGATGGCCGCGGTGCAGTTGCGCGAGGGGGCAAAGTTCGACGGCAAAGCGCTGGCCCGCGCGGTGTACGAGCAGCTGCCGGCCTACGCGCTGCCGCTGTTCGTGCGGGTGGTGAAGACGCTGGAGCACACCACGACCTTCAAGAGCCGCAAGGTGGAGCTGCGCGACCAGGCCTACGGACCCGACGTGACGGACCCGCTGTACGTGCTGGCCGGTCGCGACGAGGGCTATGTGCCGTACTACGACGACTACCCGGACGAGGTCGCGGCGGGTAAGCGACCGCAAGGCTGAGCAGGCGTCCCGTCGTCACGCCCTCCGACCGATCCCCGGGCCGCGGTCGGCGTGGTCACCCGGCACTATGGACGTGTGCAGTCAACTCTGTGCGGCCGACCGGTCGCCGCGGATCGCGCGCTGGTCATGGCGATCATCAACCGCACGCCGGACTCGTTCTTCGACCAGGGCGCGACGTTCAGCGACGCAGCGGCCCGCGCCGCCGTCGACCGCGCCGTCGCCGACGGTGCCGACTTGATCGACGTGGGCGGCGTCAAGGCGGGTCCCGGCGAGGACGTCGACGCGAGCACCGAGATCGCCCGGCTGGTGCCGTTCATCGAATGGCTGCGCGGCGCCTACCCCGACCAGCTGATCAGCGTCGACACCTGGCGCTCGGAGGTGGCCAGACTGGCTTGCGCGGCGGGCGCGGACCTGATCAACGACACCTGGGCCGGCGTCGACCCGGTGTTGCCCGAGGTCGCCGCCGAGTTCGGCGCGGGCCTGGTGTGTTCGCACACCGGTGGCGCTCGCCCGCGCACCCGGCCGTTTCGGGTGAGTTTCGGCACCACGACGCGCGGCGTTGTCGACGACGTGATCCGTCAGGTCACCGGGGCCGCCGAGCGCGCCGTCGCGGCCGGAGTGGCCCCCGACCGGGTGTTGATCGACCCGACGCACGACATGGGCAAGAACACCTTCCACGGATTGGTCCTGTTGCGCCACGTGGGCGAACTTGTTAATACCGGATGGCCCGTGCTGATGGCTTTGAGCAACAAGGACTTCGTCGGGGAGACTCTGGGGGTGGCATTGACCGAACGGCTCGAGGGGACGCTGGCCGCGACGGCCCTGGCAGCCGCCGCCGGGGTGCGCGTGTTTCGGGTGCATCAGGTCGCCGAAACCCGCCGCGTCCTGGAAATGGTCGCCTCGATTCAGGGCATCCGCCCGCCGGCGCGCACGGTGAGAGGACTGGCATGACGGCATCCGACCTGGTCGCCGCGGAGCTGACCAGCAGTGGGGCCGCCGCCGCGCGGCAGTGGCTGGCTCAGCGCAGCTGGAGCCTTCCCACCTGGACGATCGAGCAGCTGGAAGAGGCCAAGGGCGCCCGGACCGTGTCGGTGGTGCTGCCGGCCCTCGACGAGGAACAAACCATCGCCTCGGTGGTCGGCAGCATCTCGCCGCTGACCGGGGGGCTCGTCGACGAGCTGATCGTGCTGGATTCCGGCTCCACCGACGAGACCGAAATCCGTGCCATCGCGGCCGGTGCCCGGGTGGTCAGCCGCGAACAGGCGCTGCCCGAGGTCGCGACCCGGCCCGGCAAGGGCGAGGCGTTGTGGCGTTCGCTGGCCGCGACCAGCGGCGACATCGTGGTGTTCGTCGACTCCGACCTGATCAACCCGCACCCGATGTTCGTGCCGTGGCTGCTGGGGCCGTTGCTGCTCGGCGACGGTATTCACCTGGTCAAAAGCTTCTACCGGCGGCCGCTGACGCACGGCGAGACGCATGCGGACGCGACCACCGGCGGCGGGCGGGTCACGGAACTGGTGGCCCGGCCCCTGCTGGCGGCGCTGCGACCCGAGCTGGGTTGCGTGCTGCAGCCGCTCGGCGGCGAATACGCGGCCAGCCGCGAACTGCTGACCTCGCTGCCGTTCGCCCCGGGTTACGGCGTTGAGATCGGCCTGCTGGTCGACGCCTTCGACCGGCTGGGTCTGGACGCGATCGCCCAGGTCAACCTGGGTGTGCGGGCGCATCGCAACCGGCCGTTGGCCGAGCTGGGCGCGATGAGCCGGCAGGTGATCGCCACCCTGCTGTCGCGGTGCGGCATCCCCGACTCCGGGGTCGGGCTGACGCAGTTCTTCGCCGACGGCGAGGGCTACACCCAGCACACCTGGCCGGTGTCGCTGTCCGACCGGCCGCCGATGAACGGGGTTCGGCCCCGATTAAGATAGGCCCCACGCGCGCCGACTTGTCGGGGGTATAGGGCACTATCGATTCCGTGGCGTTGGTCTTGCTCTACATCGTGGTGCTGGTGGCGATTGTGCTGTTCGGTGCGGCGAGCCTGCTGTTCGGGCGTGGTGAACAGTTGCCGCCGCTGCCCCGGGGGACCACGGCGACCGTGCTGCCCGCCTACGGTGTGACGGGCAGCGACGTCGATGCGGTCAAGTTCACCCAGGTACTGCGCGGATACAAGACCAGCGAGGTGGACTGGGTGCTGGACCGGCTGGCCCGCGAGCTCGAAGCGCTGCGGGGCCAGCTGGCGGCCGTCAACGCGGCCGGGACCGAAGCCACTGATCAGGCGGCGAATGCCGAGGACGCCCCGGGTGAGGATCCGGCGTGACCGACGACGGGCGGGTTCGCTGCAGCTGGGCGGTGGGCCGGCCCGGGCCCGACTTCGACCTGTACCGCGACTATCACGACCAGGAATGGGGCCGCCCGCTGCGCGACGGGGTGGCGCTGTTCGAGCGGATGAGCTTGGAGGTCTTTCAGAGCGGGCTGTCGTGGCTGACGATCCTGCGCAAACGGGAGAATTTCCGGCGCGCGTTCGCCGGGTTCGACATCGAAAAGGTCGCGCACTTCACCGACACCGACGTGCACCGGCTGATGGCCGACCCCGGCATCGTCCGCAACCGGGCCAAGATCGACGCGACGATTGCCAACGCACGCGCCGTCGCGGAGTTGGGCACCTCCGACGAGCTGTCCGAGCTGCTGTGGTCGTTCGCGCCCCCGTCGCGGCCACGCCCCGCCGACGGCTCCGAAATCCCTTCCGCCACTGAGGAATCCAAGGCCATCGCGAAAGAACTCAAACGCCGCGGATTCCGTTTCGTGGGCCCCACCACCGCGTACGCGCTGATGCAGGCGACCGGGATGGTCGACGACCACGTGCGTGATTGCTGGGTGCCCTCGCCTCGGTGACGGCCCGGGCGGCGGGCCCGGCAAACCGGGTTCCCGACCCCCGCGGCGGGCCCTAGATACGGGTCTTGTGCATTTAGCGACCGGAATAGGGAACAATGGGGGAGTGATTTGGCAGTTCAAAGTCGGGTATGGCTGGAAATCCGCTGGCGGGACAAGCTCGCCGCCGACCAGGCTCGCGAGGACGGGCGAACTCGAATCTGGAGGGAGCACTCGATGGCGGCGATGAAGCCCCGGACCGGAGACGGTCCTCTGGAAGCGACTAAGGAGGGGCGCGGCATCGTAATGCGGGTACCACTCGAAGGTGGTGGCCGTCTCGTCGTCGAGTTGACGCCCGACGAAGCCGCGGCCCTGGGGGACGAACTCAAAGGCGTCACCAGCTAAGCCGCCAAGGTGGCGGGGGGAGCTAAGAACACACCTTCCGGTAAATCTCGAGCGTCTGTTCGGCCACGTGCGCCCAGGAAAATTCCTCGATGCAGCGCTGGCGTCCGGCGCGCCCGTAGCGCTCGGCCCGCGCCGGGTCCGCGACGAGCTCATTGACCGCTTCAGCCAATCGCGTCTGGTATCCGCGCGCGTCGTCGGCGTCGTAATGCACCAGCGAGCCGGTGACTCCGTCGACGACCACCTCCGGTATTCCGCCCACGTCGCCGGCCGGCCACTGCGGCCCCACACGCCATCGCCTCGAGGTTCACGATGCCTAACGGCTCGTACACCGACGAGCACACGAAAACTGTAGCCGCCGAAAGTATTTCGCGTAGTTCCCCGACCGGCAGCATCTCCTGGATCCAGAACACGCCGCTGCGGGCGCGGGCCAGTTCGTCGACCGCGGCGCGTACCTCCTCGGCGATCTCCGGGGTATCGGGCGCGCCGGCGCACAACACCAGTTGCACGTCCGGGCTGAACTGGTGCGCGGCGGCCACCAAGTGGCCGACGCCCTTCTGCCGGGTGATCCGCCCGACGAACGCCACCATCGGCCGGTTCGGATCCACCCCGACCCCGGCCAGCACCGACCCGGTGTCTACCGGTCCGGACGGATACCACACGTCGCTGTCGACTCCGTTGTGGACGACATGCACCTGGCTGGGATCCAGCGTCGGATAGACCCGCAGCACGTCCTCGCGCATGCCGGCGCTCACCGCGATCACGGCATCGGCCGCCAGCACCGCGGTGCGCTCCACCCACGACGACACGCGGTAGCCACCGCCGAGTTGTTCGGCCTTCCACGGCCGCAGCGGCTCCAGCGAGTGGGCGGTCAGGATGTGCGGGATGTCGTAGAGCAGCGCGGTCAGGTGCCCGGCCATCCCGGCGTACCAGGTGTGCGAGTGCACCACCGTGGCTTCGGCTGCCGCGTTTGCCATCACCAGGTCCGTCGACAGCGTCGACAACGCGGCGTTGGCGTCGTGCAGTCGGGGATCGGGCTGATGCGTGAGCGCGCCCGGGCGCGGCGCACCCATGCAGTGCACGTCGACCGTGCACAGTCGGCGCAGTTGGGCGACGAGCTCGGTGACGTGTACGCCGGCTCCCCCGTAGACGTCTGGTGGGTACTCCCGAGTCATCATCGCCACCCGCATACACCGCACCGTAGTTCGGTTGCGTCGCCGCCCGCGAGTCGGGTGGAAAAGCGGCTGGTGAATCCGCGGTGCCGCCGCGCGCCGGACGCCGTAATCGATTACGGTGAGCGGCGCGTCAAGTTTGCCAAATACCTTGACGGATAGCCCGCCGCAACGGTGACCGAAGGGATTCCCCTGGCAGCTGTTCGTCACGGCCGATAGGTTTGGAGCCATGAGGGAAGCACCACACGTGCTGGGCATCGTCCTGGCCGGCGGTGAGGGCAAGCGGCTGTATCCGCTGACCGCGGACCGGGCCAAGCCCGCAGTTCCCTTCGGCGGCGCCTATCGGCTGATCGACTTCGTGCTGTCCAACCTCGTCAATGCCCGATACTTGCGGATCTGCGTTCTCACGCAATACAAGTCGCATTCACTTGACCGACACATCTCGCAGAACTGGCGGCTGTCCGGGCTGGCCGGCGAGTACATCACCCCGGTGCCGGCTCAGCAGCGCCTCGGCCCGCGCTGGTACACCGGCTCCGCCGACGCGATCTATCAGTCCCTGAACCTGATCTACGACGAAGATCCGGACTACATAGTGGTTTTCGGCGCCGACCACGTGTACCGGATGGACCCCGAGCAGATGGTCCGCTTCCACATCGACAGCGGCGCCGGCGCGACGGTGGCCGGCATCCGCGTGCCGCGCAGCGAGGCCTCGGCATTCGGCTGCATCGACTCCGACGAATCCGGACGGATCCGCAGCTTCGTCGAGAAGCCACTGGAGCCGCCGGGCACCCCCGACGACCCGGACACGACGTTCGCCTCGATGGGCAACTACATCTTCACCACCAAGGTGCTCGTCGACGCCATTCGCGCCGACGCCGACGACGACCACTCCGACCACGACATGGGCGGCAACATCATTCCGCGGTTGGTCGACGACGGGATGGCCGCGGTCTACGACTTCAACGACAACGAGGTGCCCGGCGCCACCGATCGCGACCGCGCCTACTGGCGCGACGTCGGGACGCTGGACGCGTTTTACGACGCGCACATGGACCTGGTGTCTGTGCACCCGGTGTTCAATCTGTACAACCGGCGCTGGCCGATTCGCGGCGCGACCGAGAACCTGGCGCCGGCGAAGTTCGTCAACGGCGGCTCCGCCCAGGAGTCGGTGGTCGGCGCGGGCAGCATCATCTCGGCGGCGTCGGTGCGGAACTCCGTGCTGTCGTCGAACGTGGTGGTGGACGACGGCGCCATCGTCGAGGGCAGTGTGATCATGCCGGGGACCCGGGTGGGCCGCGGCGCGGTGGTTCGCCACGCGATCCTGGACAAGAACGTCGTGATCGGACCCGGCGAAATGGTCGGGGTGGATCTGGAAAAGGACCGGGAACGCTTCGCGATCAGCGCCGGCGGCGTGGTCGCCGTCGGCAAGGGCGTCTGGGTCTAGTTCCGGCTAGTCTCGGGTCTCCCCATCGTCGGCTGCCGCTTTCGGTCAGCCGGGGATTTCCGGAATCAACAGATGCGCGTCGTACCGCGGGCCCCAGTGCAGCGTGATGCGACCTTTCGCCGAGTTGGCGTAGGCAGCGGGCATCTGACCGATCAGCGGATTGGTCGGGCACAACCAGCGCCCCGCGACCACCAGGCGCAGCTGTTCGCCCGCGCGGAACTGCGTCGCCGACGGGCCCAGCGCGACGTCGACGGCGACCACCTCGCCGCCGCAGAGCGGTTGCGGCTCGGTGCAACGCGGGACGGGTTCCCATGGCTGCGACAGCGCGGGGTCGAGCGCGCGCAACGACACCCGCTGCCACCCGGTGGTCACCCGGTCGCGTCCATAGCCGTAGGACCCCTCGAATCCGACGTAGCGTCCGTGGCGCCACTTCTCGACGCCGACGAACAGGTTCGCGTCGTCGCAGCCGTGCAGCTGGACCCACAACCGCGCGACCATCGGCCCGGTCAGCTCGAGGTCCGCGGGCAGCGTCCAGCTGAATGCTGCTGCGCGAGAACGTGTTTGGAAGGTGACGCTGCCCGGCGTCGGTGGCTGCTCGGGTGTTAGCAGTCTGGCGTCACCCAGATATAAAGCCCGCCAACGTGTTCGGGCCAGCGGCCACTCGGATTCCTCGCGGACGGCGGTGACCGTCTCACGATCCTCGCGCACCTCGAGCTGTATGCTGCGAGAAGCGGCCACGCCGTTTAACACCTCGCGGAAGAAGCGCGGCTGGCTGGCCCGGGCGGCCTCGGAGTAGAAGGTCGCCCATTTGCCGCCGCGATGGGTGTAGAGGCGGGCGTGCTGGGAGCCGCATTGCGTGAACGCCCGGATCGAGCCGCGGCTGTGCAGGTTGTTGTCCGAGAAGCTGCCGCACACCAGCATCGGCACCGTGATCGCGGTCAGGTCGGGCACCACCGAGCGCCGCAAGTCGTCGCGCAGCGGATGCTCCTGCTGTACCCGCTCGAAGTCATAGCTCTGCCGCGTGTCGCGGCGCAAGTTGCGGGACCAGAGCCGGGTGAAACCGGTCTCCCGGACGCCGCCCGGAAAGGCCAGGTCGCGGTAGGCGTCGCTGAAGCCTTCCCAGGGGCAGATGGCGCGCAACGCCGGCGGTTGCAGGGCTGCGACGGCGTACTGGCTGATGGCCAGATAAGACACGCCGAGCATGACCACGTTGCCGTCGCACCAGGGTTGGTCGGCGATCCACTGCACCAGGTCGTAGGTGTTCTCGGCCACTTGCCGCGACAGCAGCTTGCCGGTACCGGTGGAATGCCCGCAGCCGCGCGAGTCGGCATTGACAACGACGAAGCCCTGCGGCACCCACCACGCCGGGTCCGGCACCTCCCAACCCGTCAGCGTGGAAAAGGCCAGCGGGGTGGGCTGGCGTAAAACGCGGTACTGGGTCGAGAACGTCGACTTCTTGCCGCGCCGGCTCGGTAGCTTGTCCTTGCCGTAGGGATGGATGCTCAGGATGACCGGGCCCGCTTCTTGGCCTCTTCGAAAGATGTTGATGCGCAATAGTGTTCCGTCACGAGTGGGCACGTCGACGTCGCGATCGATCGCGACGTCGGCCGGTGGCTCGGTGACGGTGACCGGCGGTCTGGCGATGCCGCGAATTCGGCCCAGCGCGTACCGCAGGGCGCCCGGGCGCCGCCATGGTGTGTCCAGGGCAGGGGGTTGAATGTCGGACCACGCCCTTACCCTAGAACGGTTCCGCCGTGGCCTACCAGACGTAGGGCAGCAGACGGTAGCGCACCCGTTGCGTGTGTTCGCGGTACCCGGGCAGTTGCTCGGTCAGCAGCTTTTCTTCGTCGAGGATGCGCAGGACGATCACCGCCTGGGCGGGGATTACGAACAGCAGTCCCCAATAGGAGCCGAGCGCCAGCGGGATGCCGATCATCATGACGAAGTTGCCGACGTACATCGGGTGCCGCACGTGTTTGTAGACGCCGCTGGATACCAGCGTCTGACCCGATTCCACCCTGACCGTCGCTGCGGCGTAGGCATTCTGGGCGACCACCAGCATCGCGATGCCGAACCCGATCGCGACCAACCCATCGCCGAGCAGCGACACCCAGCCGGGCACTCGCGACCAGCCCATCCGGTGGTCGTAGGCACTGAACACCAGCATCGCGGTGAAGGCCACGAACGCGCCGGTGATCAAGGCCTTCTGCAGTGTTCGCCCTTCGGCCCCCGGGCCGGCGTGCATCCGGCGCTCCAGCGCGGCGGGGTTGATGCGGTACAGGTAGATCGTCGGCGGGATCGTCGCCACCATGGCGGTCGCGATGAAGGCCCATGCCTGCCAATAGTCGAGCGTCCCGGCCGGTAAAAACAGCAGCAGCCCCAGGACGGCCAGCCCGATAACAGTGGACGCGGTCGCCCGAACGGCGGTGTTCATGAGCGCATGTCCCTTCGACGGAATGCCATGACTCCCAACGTGATCAGCGCCGCGTCGATGACCAGCAGCCACAGCAGCGGCACGGCGCTGAAGCCGTCGCCGACCCGCGGAACATGGGCGAACGGCTCGAGATCGAGGATCCATTGCGGGAAGCCCGCCAGCGAACCGATCAGGTACAGGGCGACGAACCCGATCAGCACCCCCCACGCCACCGGCGTGAAACGTGGTGCGACACCGAACTGCGCGGCGGTCACCGCCGACGCCAGCCAGACGGCCGGCAACTGTGCGGCCGCGGTGCCGATCACGATCGCCGGCTTGCCGCCGACGTCGCCGGCCGCGACGCCGTAGAGCAGCCCGCCCGCCGCCCCGGCGACCAGCATCGCCACCGCCGACCCGAGCAACGCGGTGACCAAATAGATTGTCAGCCAACGAGTTCGGGAGACCGCACCGGCCAGCGTCGTCTCGGCGCGCAGGCCGGATTCTTCCTGGTGCGCTCGCAGCGTCAGCGAGACGGCGAAGGCGGATGCCACCATGCCCATCATGTTGAACGCCACCGCCAGGAAGGCCTCCTCCAACGCGGAGGTGCCGCCCATCCGCGCGACGATGTCGCGGGCCATGCCGCCGCCGATCTCGTCGCCGATGCCATGGACCACGCCGCCCATCACCAGCCCGTACAGGCACAGCCCCACCGTCCACAGCAGCAGTGCGCCGCGGTCCAGCCGCCAGGTCAACCCGAAGACGTTGCTCAACGCCGGCGCCGCGGTGGCCGGGCCGGCCCGCTCGGCGACGAGCCCGGCGCCGACGTCACGGCCGGCCAGCAGTCGATACGCCACGGCGGTCAGGGCGGTCGCGGTGACCAGATGCAGCAGCAGCACCCACCAGCGATCGCCGGCGTACGGCCGCACCTGCAGCGACCAGTCCAGCGGTGAAAACCAGGACAGCGTGCCGGAACTGGCATCGCCGATGGCGCGCAGCGTGAATGCGGCTCCCAGCACCGCGAAGGCCGCACCGCGGGCGAATCGCGCGCTCGTCGACAGCTGCGCGGCCACCGCGGCCACCGCGGTGAACACCACGCCGGAGCCGGCCAGCGCGGCACCGAAGGCCAGCGATCCACCCGCGGGGACGGTGGTGAAGAGCAATCCCGCCGCCCCGATCGCGCCGGTCGCGATCGAGGCGCCGAACGACAGGATCAGCGCTGCGGTGAGGCTGGCGTACCGTCCCACCCCGGTCGAGTCCACCAGCTCGGTGCGGCCGCTTTCCTCGTCGGCGCGGGTGTGCCTGATCACCGTCAGGATGACGGCCACCGCGATCAACACGTGGAACATCCCGGCTTTCCAAATGCCCACCGCGCCAAGGCTGTCGTTGTAGATCTGCCCGTAGAGGGCACGCTGGGCCGGGCTGTCCGTGATGGTCGCCGCGAATGCGGCCCGGGTGGCCTGGGAAGGGTAGACCCTCTCGATGCTTCCGACGTAGACCGTCGCCAACGGCAGTGACAACAGCAGAACCCACAACGGCAGCGAGACCCGGTCCCGGCGCAGGTAGAGGCGCAGCATGCCCTGCGTGCCGGTGAAGTTCGAACCGCGTTGCGGAACAGCATGTTCGGATCGATCCAGCGTTGCGGTGCTCATAATGCCGGGACCCTCTTCTCGCTGTGTCCGGTGTCGTAGTGGCGCAGGAAAAGCTCTTCCAGAGTCGGCGGCTGGCTGACCAGGCTGCGCACACCGGCGTCGCCCAGCACCCGGATGAGTTCCCCGAGGCTCTCGCTGTCGACCTGTGCACGCAGCGTGTTGCCCTGGCTGCTGACGTCCTCGACGCCCTTGATGCGAGTGAGATCGCGGGGTTGCGGACCATTTCGGCCTTGATGGAGGTGCGGCTGAGATGCCGCATCGAATCCAGTGAACCGCTCTCGATGGCCCGGCCGGCCCGGATGATGGTCACCGTCTGACACAGCGCTTCGGTTTCGGCCAGGATGTGGCTGGACAGCAGGACCGTCACACCGCGATCGCGTGCCTCGGCGACACACTGCTGAAAGATGTTCTCCATCAAGGGGTCCAGGCCGCTGCTTGGTTCGTCGAGCAGCAACAGGCTGGCACGCGACGAGAAAGCCGAGACCCGGGAGACCTTCTGGCGGTTGCCCTTGGAGTAGGTACGCGACTTCTTGGTCGGGTCCAGGTCGAAGCGTTCGATCAGCTCCCGGCGGCGCAGGTCGTCGATGCCGCCGCGCATGCGGGCCAGCAGATCGATGGTTTCACCGCCGGTCAGCGACGGCTAGAGCGTGACATCACCTGGCACATAAGCGATTTGACGGTGCAACTCGACCGCGTCGGTCCACGGTCACCGTCGAGCAGTCGGACGCTTCCGCCATCGGCCTTCACCAGGCCCAACAGGATGCGGATCGTGGTGGACTCGCCGGCGCCGTTGGGGCCGTGAAAGCCGTGCACTTCGCCTTGCCGCACCGTCAGGTCGAGCCCGTCCAGCGCCCGCACCGCACCGAAATTTTTTGTGAGGTTGCGGATTTCGATTGGCGCGATATCAGCCGGCATGGGTTCCTCCTTGATCTTCGGCCAGGAACGCGTCGTACATGGTGTGGTCGACCATCAGGCCCTCGGTGTAGAGCTCGAGGGCCGGCAGCACCATATCGCGGGCGTAGTCGCGCAGGACCGTCCGCAAATCTGTTGGGTTGTCGTGCATTTGGATGTAGAGCAGAAACGCTCCGCCGTTGTTCAAGCCCATGTATCTGGCTCGGGCCTTTGGATCGCGGCTGGGCTTGATGATGCCGTTGCGCACCCCTTCGTCGAGGTACTGCTCGGCGTTGTCGATCATCTGCTGCCACAACTTCTTCGCCAGGTCACCGCCGGACTGCATGCTGCGCACCAAATAGGCCATCAGCGGCGCGTAGGACTCGATCTCGGCCATCTGCGCCAGCCAGGTGGCTGGATCGTTGGTCTGCATCGCCTCGGACTTGCCGATGCAAACCTCTTCGGCGACGTAGTCGTCGCACGCCTTGCGCAGGCCTTCCTTCGACCCGAAGTGATGGATGACGAGAGCGGCGCTGACGCCCGCGGCCTCGGCGATGGTGCGCAGCCCGACCGAGAAGCCGCGCTGGGCGAACTGCTCGATCGCCGCGTCGCGGATCCGGGCGGCGGCCGTCAAGTCGGCTGAACGCATGTTCAGTACACTAAACACACGTTCAGCCGACGGTCAAGGGGACACCCCCGTAAGGGATGCGTAAATGTTTTTTTGGTCGGTGTTGTGCCCGCTAGTCGCGGACCGCGGCCAGCACGCCGTCGCCCAGCGGCACCATCGCGGGCGTCAGCCGCTCGTCCTCGGCGATCAAGCGGGCCGCCTCCCGCACCGCGACCACGTCGGCGTCGCGCGCCGCGGGATCGCCGGCCCGCCCGCCCAGCGCCGCACCGTGCACGACGATGATCCCGCCGGACCGCAGCAGCCGCACGCCCTCGACCACGTAGTCGGGCTGGTCGATCGGGTCGGCGTCGACGAACACCAGGTCATAGGACTCGTCGGCGAGCCGGGTGAGGACCTCCTGGGCGCGGCCGCTGATCAGCCTGGTGTGCGACGGGCCGATTCCGGCCTCGGAGAAGGCTTGCTTGGCCAGCCGCAGATACTCGGGCTCGATGTCGATCGTGGTCAGCACGCCGTCGTCGCTCATGCCCGACAGCAACCAAAGCCCGCTGACCCCGGCGCCGGTTCCCACCTCCGCGACCGCCTTGCCGCCGCTGAGCTTGGTCAGCAGGCTCAGCAGTGCGCCGACCGCCGGCGTGACCGCCCCGGCGCCGATGTCGACGGAGCGTTCGCGGGCGCCGGCCAGGATCGCATCCTCGGATATCGACGCCTCCGCATGCGCGGCAAGTGCGTCGGCCCGACTGGGGGCCACCTGGCCGGGGGTTTCGTCGCTGCCGTCCATGCCCGCAGCGTATTGCATGCCGGCCCGCCGCCCGCCAGGCGCGCGGCGAGTCGGACCGTTTCCGACACGCCCGGATGGACCCGCGCGGCCAACGTCACTCCCTTCCGGATATGCCCTGCTTACGCCAGGTAACGAAAAGGTTTCTCAGCCAAACCTCAGATTGCTCCTATACCGCGCATACGCCGATGGGCGACGGTGTCGGTATGGAACGTGGAGGACGTTGGGCGGGGAATACGGATTGGCAACTTCGTGTTGCCGTCGATGACGATCTGCCGTCACTTGGCAGGGCAAATGATTCGGACGATTCGATCAACACCACTCTCTTGAGCCCGAACACCATGTCGCACGCCCAGGAACTTCCCGACGACGAATGGGTGGAGCCGGCCGAGGGGTTACAGGGTACGGCGGTGTTCGACGCGACCGGGGACAAGACCACCATGCCGTCGTGGGACGAGCTGGTGCGTCAACACGCCGACCGGGTGTACCGGCTGGCCTACCGGCTGTCGGGCAACCAGCAGGACGCCGAGGACTTGACCCAGGAAACCTTCATCCGGGTTTTCCGGTCGGTACAGAACTATCAGCCCGGCACGTTCGAGGGCTGGCTGCACCGCATCACCACGAATCTGTTCCTCGACATGGTGCGGCGGCGGGCCCGCATCCGGATGGAAGCGTTGCCGGAGGACTACGACCGGGTCCCGGCCGACGAGCCCAACCCCGAGCAGATCTACCACGACGCGCGCCTGGGCCCGGACCTGCAGGCCGCACTGGATTCGCTGCCGCCGGAGTTTCGTGCCGCGGTCGTGCTGTGCGACATCGAAGGTTTGTCCTACGAGGAGATCGGCGCCACCCTGGGCGTCAAGCTGGGCACCGTCCGCAGCCGGATCCACCGCGGACGTCAGGCTTTGCGCGACTACCTGGCCGCGCACAGCGAGCCGGAAACCCGCGCCAAATCGGCCTAGACCGGTTTCGGACGCGGCCCGCGGGCCCGATAATCATGCGATTTCGCAAGTTCCAAAGCGGTGCGGGGCACCTTGTCGCGCTACATTCGAGGGGTACGTGGCAGCGAAAGGAGCTGGTGATGGCCGACCGGGGACATGTGTTCCGCCGCGCGTTCTCCTGGCTCCCCGCACAGTTCGCCTCCCAGAGCGATGCGCCGGTCGGCGCGCCGCGCCAATTCGGGTCGACCGAGCATCTGTCCGTCGAGGCGATCGCCGCGTTCGTCGACGGCGAGCTGCGGATGAACGCCCACTTGCGGGCGGCCCATCACCTGTCGCTATGCCCGCAGTGTGCGTCCGAAGTCGATGACCAGAGCCGGGCGCGCGCCGCGCTGCGTGACTCGCACCCGATCCGCATCCCCAGCACTCTGCTCGGGATGCTGTCGCAGATTCCGCATTACCCGCCGGACGACACGCCCTCGCCGGCAACCGACCGTTTCGCTGATCGCGATGCGCGCGACCAGCGCAAGCGCCGCTGACGCTCGGGTCACCCCAGCTCGGCCGGCAACGGTGGATACTAGGGTGGACACGGACAAATCTGTGCCTGGTGCTCGCCCTGGACCGGGGCCCTGTGCGAGGCCGTTTCTAGCACTCAAGTAGAGGATTCATGAGCTCCGACCAAGACTCCCAGCAAGGGCAAGACGGCGGCGACAACGGAGCCAACCGCCTGGCGCCGCGCCCCATTTCCCGGCCGCCGGTCGACCCCGCGGCCCGTCAAGCCTTCGGCCGCCCCGCCGGGCTGCGGGGATCGTTCGTCGCGGAGTGGGTGCGCCCGTCGAAGTACCGGGACCAAGGCGAGTTCACTCCGCAGGATCAACGCCGCGACCCGGTGCTGGAGGAGGCCTTCAGCAAGCCCGCCGGCGGCACCGAGACCTTGCAGCGCCACCCGATCGACGCCACCGCGCTGGCGGCCGAGCAGAACGGTTTCGACGAGGACGAGGCCGACGATCCGTGGCGCGACCCGGCCGCGGCGGCCGCACTGGGTACCCCGGCCGTCGCCCCCACCGCGGCACACACGCCGTCGGGGTACGCCGGCAAGCTGGGCGTGCGCGACGTTTTATTCGGCAAGAAGGTGTCCTACCTGGCCCTGACCGTCCTGTTCGTCATCGCGCTGGCCATCGGCGCCGTCGGCGGGCTGATCGGCAACAAGACCGCCGAGGTCGTCGAGGCGTTCACCACCTCCAAGGTCACGTTGTCGACCAACAACAACACCGAAGAACCGGCGGGCCGCTTCGCCAAAGTGGCTGCGGCGACCGCTAATTCGGTGGTGACCATCGAGTCGAAGAGCGAACAGGAAGGCATGCAGGGTTCCGGCGTCGTGATCGACGGGCGCGGCTACATCGTCACGAACAACCACGTGATCTCCGAGGCCGCCAACAACCCCAGCCAGTTCAAGACGACCGTGGTGTTCAACGACGGCAAGGAGGTGCCCGCCAACCTCGTCGGTCGTGACCCCAAGACCGACCTGGCCGTGCTCAAGGTGGACAACGTCGACAACCTCAGCGTGGCGCGACTCGGCAACTCCGACAAGGTGCGCGTCGGTGACGAGGTGCTCGCCGCGGGTGCACCGCTGGGCCTGCGCAGCACCGTGACGCACGGCATCATCAGCGCCCTGCACCGCCCGGTCCCGCTGTCCGGCGAGGGCTCCGACACCGACACCGTCATCGACGCCCTGCAGACCGACGCCTCGATCAACCACGGCAACTCCGGTGGCCCGCTGATCGACATGGACTCCCAGGTGATTGGCATCGACACCGCAGGAAAGTCCTTGTCCGACAGCGCAAGTGGGCTCGGGTTCGCGATCCCGGTGAACGAGGTCAAGTCGGTGGCGCAGACGCTGATCAAGGACGGGAAGATCGTGCACCCGACGCTGGGCGTCAGCACCCGCTCGGTGAGCAACTCGATCGCGGCCGGCGCCCAGGTCGCCAACGTGAAGGCGGGCAGCCCCGCGCAACGGGGCGGCATCCTGGAGAACGACGTCATCGTCAAGGTCAGTAACCGCAAGGTCGCCGACGCCGACGAATTCGTGGTCGCCGTGCGCCAACTGACGATCGGCCACGACGCCCCGGTCGAGGTGGTCCGCGGCGGCCGCAACGTCACCCTGACCGTCAAACCCGACGCCGACGGCGGCTGATGTTCGCCAACGTGGGTTGGGGGGAGATGCTCGTCCTCGTCGTGGTCGGGCTGGTGATCCTCGGCCCGGAACGGCTGCCCGGCGCGATTCGCTGGACCTCCACCGCGCTGCGCCAGGCCCGCGATTACCTCAGCGGCGTCACCAACCAGCTGCGCGAGGACATCGGCCCCGAGTTCGACGACCTGCGCGGCCCGCTGAGCGAGCTGCAGAAACTGCGGGGCATGACGCCGCGCGCGGCGCTGACCAAACACCTGCGGGACGGCGACGATTCGCTGTTCACCGGCAATTTCGAGCGGCCGGTCAACGGGACCCCGCAGTCGTCGACGCCGAACGGAAACCCGACGTTCGGGGTCGGCCAGCCCGGCCCGGCGCCGTTCGACACCGACGCCACCTGATCGTGGGGCGCCCTTCGGCGCTGCGAGCGTAAGCACACTGCGAATTTCGCGACCCGGAGTCGCTGCCCGTTTACGCTCGCGGCGAGTGACCGGCCGGTCTTACTTGCGCGTCGGGTCCAGGCCCAGCGACACGCCGGCCAGGCCGCGCTTTCGCGACGACAGCTTGTCGGCGATGCCGCGCAGTTCCTTGCCCACCGACGAATCGGGTGCGCTGAGCACGATCGGCACACCCGAATCACCGGCGGCGACCACCGCCGTGTCCAGCGGGATCTGACCCAGCAGCGGCACGTCGGCCCCGACCGCGCGGGACAGCCGCTCGGCGACCTGCTCGCCGCCGCCCTCGCCGAAGACATGCATGGTCGAGCCGTCCGGCAGGACCAGCCCGGACATGTTCTCGACGACGCCGACGATGCGCTGCCGGGTCTGCAGCGCGATGCTGCCGGCGCGTTCGGCGACCTCGGCGGCGGCCAGCTGCGGCGTCGTCACCACCAGGATCTCGGCGTTGGGGATCAGCTGAGCCACCGAGATGGCGATGTCGCCGGTGCCCGGCGGCAAGTCGAGCAGCAGCACGTTCAGATCACCCCAGTCGACGTCGGCCAAGAACTGCTGCAACGCGCGGTGCAGCATCGGCCCGCGCCACACCACCGGGGTGTTGCCCTCGGTGAACTGCGCGATCGAGATGACCTTCACCTCGTGGGCGATCGGCGGCAGAATCATCGACTCGACCTGGGTGGGCCGGTCGGTGGTGCCCATCATCCGCGGGATGGAATGGCCGTGGATGTCCGCGTCGAGCACGCCGACCGACAGTCCGCGGGCGGCCATCGCGGCGGCCAGATTGACCGTGACGCTGGACTTCCCGACGCCGCCCTTCCCGGACGCGACCGCGTAGACCCGGGTCAGCGAGTTGGGCTGGGCGAACGGGATGACGGGCTCGCTGGCGTCGCCGCGCAACTGCCTGCGCAGCTCGGTGCGCTGCTCGTCGTTCATCACGTCCAGGCTGACCTTCACCACCCCGGTACCGGGGACGTCTGCGACGGCCTGGCCGACGCGCTCGCTGATCTCGGTCTTCTTGGGGCATGCGGCGGTGGTCAGGTAGATCTCGACGTGCACGCCGCCGTCGGGCGCAATGTCGATGCTCTTGACCATGCCGAGTTCGGTGATGGGACGCCGCAATTCGGGGTCGATCACCTTGCCCAGCGCGGCGCGAACGGCGGCGTTCAGATCGGGGGAGTCATGACCGGACATCACCGCCGAGTGTAGGCGGCCCGGCGATCGGGCTGGTGGCAGGCGTCAGCCGGCCGGAGCGGGCGCGGGCTGCGGCGGCGCCGGTGGCGGCGGTGCCTGAGGCGCCCAGGGCGGGGCGTTCGGCGGCGGCGGTGGCGCGAACGGTGCGGGCGGCGGCGCGAACGGTGGCGGCGGGAACGGCTGCGGACCCAGCTGCGGCCCACCCGGCGGCGGGGTTTGCGAGCTGATGCAGATCACCGTGCACCCGGGCATGTGCCCGATCGTCGGCGCCTGGCTCGGCGGCGGCGTCATCCAGGGGAACATCGGCGAGGTCGGGTTGAGCTGCTGCGGCTGACCGGTCAAGTCGATCAATGGCATCCGCGCCATCGGGTCGTCTTGCGGCAGGCCGATCATGTTGATCGGCAGGCCCGGCCCGAGGCCCTCGGGGTGCTCGTCGTGGGCGTTGCCGAGCGGGGGCGGCGGGCCGGTGATCGGCGGCAGATCAACCGGAACCACGCCGGTGGCATAGGCCGCGGCCCAGCCAAGCACGTTCTGGGCGTAGGCCGTCGAGTTGTTGTAGCGCAGGATCGAGGCCATCACCTGCGCCGGGTCGCGCAGGTTGAGACCGCCACTGCACAGGTAGCGGGCGGCGGTCAGCGTGGAGTCGAACAGGTTCTGCGGGTCGGCGACGCCGTCGCCGTCACCGTCGGAGGCGTACTTCGCCCAAGTGCCGGGCAAAAACTGCATGGGCCCCATCGCGCGGGCGTAGGTGACGCGGTTGCCGACGCTGCTGGAGATGACGACCTCGTTGTCGGGCAACGTGCCGTCCAGGGACGGGCCGTAGATCGGGGTGACCGCGGTGCCGCGGTCGTCGACGGCACCGCCGCCGGCATGCCCGGACTCGATGCGCCCGATTCCGGCCAGCAGGTTCCAGCTGACGCCGCAGGCCGGGTCGGACACGCTCATCTTCTGTTCAGCGTTGCGGTACGCGGTCAGCGCCATCATCGGAATGCCCAGCGCGCCAGGCGCATTCACCACCCTCGGCGGCGGGGCCGAGGAGGCGCCCGCGGCGACGTGAAAGGCGGTCGGCGCCCGGTCGATGGCGATGACCACGGGTCCGGACAGGTCGGGGACGGAGGGCGACACGGCTGCGACCGGGGTGATGACCGCGTGCAGCGACGGGATGGGGCTCTTTGCCTGACCCCGGAGCGGCTCGGGCGTGGCGCCGACGGCACCCGCGAACACCAGCGGACTGATCACCGCGACGCTGAAGGCCTGTGCCCGAGATACCGGAAGCCTCAGCTTCCGCACCGCCGCGACGGCCGGCCGGGCACCCAAGCGACCGCCTATGCGCACTCCACCGTCCTAAGTATGTGGGCCGCCGGAGACCCTGTGAGCTGCCGGAACCTGTTCTTAGCCTCGTGAACTAGATCACCATACATAACTCTTGTGACGGGAGTGGAGCAATGGCGGATTCGGTATTCACGGGGATCTCTTAGTGGTCGGGACCAGCTGTTCACCGCCGGGCCGGCGGCTCCTCCAGCGGGATTTGGCGGTCCGGTCCGGTCAGCAGGGCCCGCAGTTCGTCCAGCTCGTCGCGCAGGTATTCGCGGGTGGCCACTTCACCGATCGCCAGCCGCAGGGCGGCCAGCTCGCGGGACAGATACTCGGTGTCGGCTTTGGTCTGCGCGGCCCGGCGACGGTCCTCGTCGAGGGCGACCCGGTCCCGGTTCTCCTGACGGTTCTGGGCCAGCAAGATCAGCGGCGCGGCGTAGGCGGCCTGCGTGGAGAAGGCCAGGTTCAGCAGGATGAACGGGTAGGGGTCGAAGCGCAGGCTCGCCGCGGTCAGGTTGATCGCGATCCAGACGACCACCACGACGGTCTGCAGCAGCAGGTAGCGGCCGGTACCGAAGAAGCGCGCGATGGCCTCGGTGCTCTGGCCGACCGCCTCGGGGTCCACGCGCAGTGACAGCCCACGCGATGTCCGCGGGGTGTACAGCCGCCGCACCGGCGCCGATTTGCTCACGAGGCCCCCTCAGTTGCTTCGGTGCCTCGGACGGCGGCGGTCAGCTCTTGGGCTTGTGCGCGCCAGTCGTGCGGCAGTAGGTGGTCGAGCAGATCGTCGACGGTGACCGCCCCGAGCAGGTGGCGCTGGTCGTCGACGACGGGTCCGCACACCAGGTTGTAGGCGGCGAAGTAGCGGGTCACCGAGGCCAGTCGGGTTTCCGGTGTCAGGGTGAGCAGATCACTGTCGACGATGCCGCCGACCAACTCACTGGGCGGTTCGCGAAGGAGCTTCTGCAGCGGGACGCAGCCCAGGTACTTCCCGGTGGGCGTGGCTGTGGGCGGGCGCGTGACGAACACCATCGACGACAACGCGGGGGTGAGGTCGGGATCGCGGACAAGCGCCAGCGCTTCGGCCACCGTGGTGTCGGCGGTCAGCACCACCGGGTCGGACGTCATCAACCCGCCCGCGGTGTCCGGCGAGTGCTTCAAAAGCCGTCGCACCGGGGCGGATTCGTCGGGATGCATCCGGGCCAGCAACAGCTCGGCATCCGTCGGGTTCAGCTCGCTCAGCAGGTCGGCGGCGTCGTCGGGATCCATCTCCTCGAGCACGTCGGCCGCGCGCTCGGTGCCCAGGTGCGCCAGCGCGTCGGCCTGTTCCGACTCGGGCAGCTCCTGCAGGATGTCGGCCAATCGCTCGTCGGACAGGGCCTTGAACACCTCGGTGCGTCGCTTGGCCGGCAGCCCGCGGATGGCGTCGGCCACGTCGACCGCGCGGCGCCCCTCGAATTGGTTGAGCAGCTGCGCCACCGCCTGGCCCGGCATCGCCAGCGCCGACGGTGTCAATCCGTGCACGCTTTGCCAGTCGACCACGTGCGCCGGGCCGCGCCGTCCAAGTCGACGCTGGCTGCGCACGGCGATCCTGGTCACCAGCCAGTCGAGGGTCCGGGACTGCTCGATTCCCAGGTCGGTGATCACCACCTCGCGGCCGAGCAGCTCCGGTAGTTCGGGGTCGTTGACCGTGACGGGAGTGTCGAGGATCTGACCGATCGCCAGCACCTCGCCCGGACGCTGTTCGAAGTGGCGCAGCGACACGCTTCCGGTGTTCAGCGTCACGGCGCTGGGCTCGATCGCGGCGACCCGCAGGATCGGTATGAAGATGCTGCGGCGGGTCGCCAAATCGACCACCAGGCCCAGCACCCGCGGTTGCTGGCGGACGATGCTGATGCTGATCACGACATCGCGGATGCGGCCGAAGTTTTCGCCCATCGGCCCCAACACAAACATCCGCGCCAGCCGCGCCACGTACACCCTGTTGACCGATGCCATGGGAGAAAGCCTAAGCAGCCGTTCGCGCGATGGCAGCCAACCGGCTCTGGCGCGCCCCCCTAATGGAAATGCACCGCAAAAATCATCACGATCAAACCCACGAGCAGGGTCGCGACGCCGATCACAATGCCGGCGATGGCCATGCCGTAGCCCTCTTGACGTCTCCGCTTGATCTGGTCGAGCGCGATGGTGCCCAGCACGATGGCCGCGATGCCGCCGATGCAGCAGAACAAGCCGGTGAACGACGAGATCAGCGCCGCGATCGCCATCGGGTTAGTGCCCGAGCGGACCGCCTCGGGCGACCAGTGATCACCCGGATAGTCCGGGTAGTAGCCGCCGGGATATGGCGGCGGACCGTAGCCCGGTGGCGGGCCACCGGCTGGCGGGTAGGGCGGGGCACCGGGCGGCTGCTGGTAGCCGAACGGCGGGGTGAACCGCGGGTAGTCGAGTGGGCAGCCGGGCGGCGGGTAGGGCGGGGGCGGATATTCCGGATATTGCGTGGGGGGTGGCGCTGCGGGGGACTCCCAGGCGGCCGCCCATCCCGGCTGCTCGTGGTTCTCGTCACTCCCCGCCCGTGCGGCGTCTTCGCCGCTGTCGCCGCCGGGAGCTGTCATGCTGTTCAACCTAGCCTGCAGGCCGCCCCGCCACGGTGGTAGGGCCGAGGTGAAACGACCGCCACGGCGTAGCAGAATGAGCCTGATGACTAGTCCTTTCCAGCCTGGCCAAGTCCCCGGCTCGACGCCCAGCGGCGCGAGCGCGGGCCGGCGCGGTGTACCGCAGTTGCCGACGCCGCCCAAAGGCTGGCCGGTGGGCTGCTATCCCACCTACGCCGAGGCGCAGCGCGCGGTCGACTATTTGTCCGAGCAGCAGTTCCCGGTGCAGCAGGTCACCATCGTCGGCGTCGACCTGATGCAGGTGGAACGGGTGACCGGCCGGCTGACGTGGCCGAAGGTGCTCGGTGGCGGGGTGCTCAGCGGGGCCTGGCTCGGGCTGTTCATCGGGTTGGTGCTCGGCTTCTTCAGCCCGAACCCGTGGGGCGCGCTGGCCACCGGTTTGGTCGCCGGAGTGTTCTTCGGCTTGATCACCTCGGCTGTTCCGTACTCGATGGCCCGCGGCACCAGGGATTTCAGCTCGACCATGCAATTGGTCGCCGGGCGCTACGACGTACTCTGCGATCCGCAGAATGCCGAGAAAGCTCGGGATCTGCTTGCCGCGCCTGGCGATCTGACGGCAGCTTGGCGGTGAGTCGCCGCGGGCGGGTGCGCCGAGTAGGTGCAGTCGTGCTGGCGGCGCTGGCCACCGCGCTGTCCGGCTGCGGGTCCGGCCCCACCGGGCTGGTGGTCACCTTCTACACCCCGGCCGCCGACGGCGCGACGTTCGCCGAAGTCGCCCACCGCTGCACCCAGCAGGCCGGGGGCCGCTACACCGTGCAGCACGTCAGCCTGCCCCGAGCCCCCGGCGCGCAGCGGTTGCAGTACGCCCGCCGGCTCGCGGGCGGTGACCGCACGCTGGACGTGATGTCGCTGGACGTCATCTGGACAGCGGAGTTCGCCGAAGCGGGCTGGGTGTTGCCGCTGTCCGACGACCCGGCGGGTCAAGCCGAGGCCGACGCCGCCGCCGACACGCTGCCGGGCCCGCTGGCCACCGCCGGCTGGAAACACCGGCTGTATGCCGCACCTCTCACGACGAACACTCAATTGCTTTGGTACCGGCCAGATTTGGTGCATCAGCCGCCGCACGACTGGGACGGCATGGTCGCCGAGGTGGCCAGTTTGCACGCCGCCGGTAAGCCCAGCTGGATCGCGGTACAGGCCAGCCAGGATGAGGGGCTGGTGGTGTGGTTCAACACGCTGCTGGTCAGCGCCGGCGGCCAGGTGCTCTCCGAGGACGGCAAGCACGTCACCCTGACCGACACTCCCGCGCACCGGGCCGCCACCGTCAGCGCGCTGCGCATCCTCAAGGCGGTGGCCACCGCGCCCGGAGCCGACCCGTCGATCGACCGCAGCGACTCCAGCACGGCGCGGCTGGCCGTCGAGCAGGGCAACGCCGCGCTGGAAGTCAACTGGCCCTACGTCCTGGCGTCGATGCTGGAAAACGCGGTCAAGGGCGGCGTGAATTTCCTTCCGCTGAACCAGAATCCGGCCCTGGCCGGCAGCATCAACCAGTTCGGCAGCTTCGTGCCCAGCGACGAGCAATTCCGCATCGCGTATCAAGCCGCCCAGTCGGTGTTCGGCTTCGCCCCCTACCCCGGTGTGGTGCCGGGGCGTCCGGCGAAGGTGACGATCGGCGGGCTGAACCTCGCGGTGGCCGGCACCACTCGGCACAAGGCCGAAGCGTTCGACGCGATCAGGTGCCTGCGCAGCCCGCAGAACCAGAAGTACATCTCGATCGCCGGCGGCCTGCCGGCGGTGCGCACCTCGGTCTACTCCGACCCGCAATTCCAGGTCAAGTATCCGATGCACACGATCATTCGCCAGCAGCTGACCGACGCCGCGGTGCGCCCGGCGACGCCGGCCTACCAAGCGGTGTCGATCCGGCTGGCGGCGGCGTTGAGCCCGATCACCGAGATCGACCCGGAACGCACCGCCGACGAGCTCGCCGTGCAAGTGAAAAAGGCGATCGAGGGGAAGGGGCTGTTGCCGTGACCCGCCCGCCCGAGCGGCGACTGGCCTTCGTCTTGGTGGCGCCCGCCGCGACCCTGATGCTGGCGGTGACGGCCTATCCGATCTGCTACGCGATCTGGCTGAGCCTGCAGCACAACAATCTGGCCACCCCGAACGACACCCGATTCATCGGTTTGGGCAACTACCAGACGATCCTGACCGACCGGTATTGGTGGACGGCGCTGGCGGTGACGCTGGCGATCACGGTCATTGCGGTGTCGCTCGAGTTCGTGCTCGGGCTGGCGCTCGCGCTGGTGATGCATCACACCCTGATCGGCCGGGGCGTGGTTCGTACCGCGGTGCTGGTGCCATACGGCATCGTGACCGTGGTCGCCGCGTACAGCTGGTACTACGCCTGGACGCCGGGCACCGGCTACCTGGCCAACCTGCTGCCGCACCTGTCGGGATTTCCTCAAGCGCCGCTGACCGAACAGATTCCGTCGCTGGGCGTCGTCATCTTCGCCGAGGTCTGGAAGACGACGCCGTTCATGTCACTGCTGTTGCTGGCCGGGTTGGCGCTGGTGCCAGAGGATCTGCTCAAGGCCGCGCAGGTCGACGGCGCCGGTGCCTGGCGGCGGCTGACCAGGGTCATGCTGCCGATCATCAAGCCGGCCGTGGTGGTCGCGCTGCTGTTCCGCACCCTGGACGCGTTCCGCATCTTCGACAACATCTACGTGCTGACCGAGGGCAGCAACAACACCGGCTCGGTGTCGATGTTGGGCTACGACAACCTGTTTGAAGGCTTCGACGTAGGCCTCGGCTCGGCGATCAGCGTGCTGATCTTCGTGTGCGTGGGCATCATCGCGCTGGTCTTCATCAAAGTGTTCGGTGGCCACCAACTTGAATCAGCCCCGGGCGGTGACGTCGATGGGCGCTGAATCCGGCGCGCGTCGCACCGCGATGTGGGTCGCCATCGATGCGGTGGTCGTGGTGTACGCGCTGCTGCCGGTGCTGTGGATTCTCAGCCTGTCGCTGAAGCCGACGTCAATGGTGCGGGACGGCAAGCTGATTCCGTCGTCGGTCACCCTGGACAACTATCGCGGCATCTTCCGCGGCGACGTCTTCACGTCGGCGCTGGTCAACTCCATCGGAATCGCGTTGATCGCCACCGCGATCGCGGTGGTCCTCGGCGCGATGGCGGCCTACGCGATCGCGCGGCTGACCTTTCCCGGCAAGCGGCTGCTGATCGGCGCCACGCTGCTGATCACCATGTTCCCGGCGATCTCGTTGGTCACCCCGCTGTTCGAAATCGAGCGCGCTGTAGGGCTTTTCGATACCTGGCCCGGGCTGATCCTGCCCTACATCACCTTCGCGTTGCCGCTGGCCATCTACACGTTGTCGGCATTTTTCCGGGAGATCCCCTGGGATCTGGAGAAGGCGTCCAAGATGGACGGTGCCACGCCGGGGCAAGCCTTCCGCAAGGTCATCGTTCCGCTGGCGGCACCCGGACTGGTGACCGCGGCGATCCTGGTGTTCATCTTCGCCTGGAACGACCTGCTGCTGGCGCTGTCGCTGACCGCCACCAAGGCCGCGATCACCGCGCCGGTGGCGATCGCGAACTTCCCCGGCAGTTCGCAATTCGAGGAGCCGACCGGATCGATCGCGGCCGGGGCCATCGTGATCACGGTGCCGATCATCGCCTTTGTTCTAATCTTCCAACGACGGATTCTCGCCGGGTTGACCTCAGGGGCGGTGAAGGGATAGCGCGATGGCCGAGATTGTGCTGGAGCACGTCAACAAGAGTTACCCCAACGGGCATACGGCGGTGCGCGACCTGAACCTCACCATCGCCGACGGCGAGTTCCTGATCCTGGTCGGCCCGTCCGGCTGCGGCAAGACCACCACGCTGAACATGATTGCCGGCCTTGAGGATATCTCCTCGGGTGAGCTCCGCATCGGCGGTGAACGGGTCAACGAGAAGGCGCCGAAGGACCGCGACATCGCGATGGTGTTCCAGTCCTATGCGCTGTACCCGCACATGACGGTCCGGCAGAACATCGCGTTCCCGCTGACGCTGGCCAAGATGAAGAAGGCCGACATCGCGCAGAAGGTCGAGGAGACGGCGAAAATCCTTGACCTGAGCGAGCTTCTGGACCGCAAGCCCTCCCAGTTGTCGGGTGGGCAACGGCAGCGGGTCGCGATGGGCCGGGCCATCGTGCGCCATCCCAAGGCGTTCCTGATGGACGAGCCGCTGTCCAACCTGGACGCCAAGCTGCGGGTGCAGATGCGTGGCGAGATCGCCCGGTTGCAGCGCCGGCTGGGCACCACCACCGTCTACGTCACCCACGACCAGACCGAGGCGATGACGCTGGGGGATCGCGTCGTGGTGATGCACGGCGGTGTGGCCCAGCAGATCGGCACGCCCGCGGAACTCTACGAACGCCCCGCCAATCTGTTCGTCGCGGGATTCATCGGCTCGCCCCCGATGAACTTCTTTCCCGCCACCCTCACCTCGTCCGGGCTTACGCTGCCCTTCGGGGAGGTGATGTTGGCCCCCGACGTCCAGGACGTGATCGGGCAGCACCCGAAACCCGACAACGTCATCGTCGGGGTGCGGCCCGAGCACCTGGCCGACGCCGCGTTGATCGACGGCTACCAGCGCATCACCGCGACGACCTTCGAGGTGAAGGTCGACCTGGTCGAATCGCTGGGGGCCGACAAGTACGTGTACTTCACCACCGCGGGCGCCCCCGTGCACGCCGCGCAGCTCGACGAACTCGCCGCGGAGTCGGAGATCGCCGAAAACCAATTCGTGGCAAGGGTTCCCGCCGAGTCGAAGGCCACCATCGGCCAGTCCGTCGAATTGGCCTTCGACATCGCGAAACTCGTCGTGTTCGACGCCGATTCCGGGGTGAACCTGACCATGCCCGCCGGGCAGTGACCCAAATCCTGGACCAGGTGCGGGCGCACCTGCGCGACCACTTCGCGACGACAGGGCAGTGGGGCGAACCCGATTCGGCGAGCGTGACGTTCCTGGGCACCGAGCCCATGGAGGTGCTGCGCTTCCGCGCGAAAGACGGTTTGGTGCAATACGTGTCGCTGGGGTGCGCACGCCACCCGATGGGCGACTTGACCGAGATCGTCGTCGACCCGCAGCGTGGGCCGCGCGCCGAAATCACACTCTGTCTGCGAGATCCCGGGCCGGCCACCGGAATTGCCCGCAGCCTGGCGGTACTGGCGACCTCGCCGGCCGTCGACGGGGTTGTGCTCGTTCCCGACGCGTTGATCGATCTCGGCGCGCCGCTGTGGGAGTGGGCCTCCACAAGACCGTGGCGGGTGCCCTGCACGGCCGTGCTGTTGGGCCGCAGCGACATCGCCGATCTGCCGCTGGAACCGCCACGCGACCCGGTGACCTTTCTGTCGGCGACGCCGATCACCGCGACCGAGGCGGCGTGGGTGCGGCTCAAGGGCGCCGAGGCCATGCGCCAGGCCTGGCACAGCGACGGCATCGACGTGATGGACCTGAATCGTCGTGCGGCACAACCGAATTGAGATCGAGCCGACAGCGGGCTAAAGCCAGTTGTTCCTGCGGAATTGGAAGTACAGGTGCAGGCAAAAGGCGACCATGACGCTGACCACCGCCGGGTAGCCCCAGTGCCACTTCAGCTCGGGCATGAACTCGAAGTTCATGCCGTAGATGCCGGCGAACATGGTGGGCACGGCGACGATACCCGCCCAGGCCGATATCTTGCGCATGTCGCTGTTCTGCTGCATGCCGACCCGGGCCAGCGCCGCCTGTATCAGCGAGTTAAGCATGTCGTCGTAGCCGGCGATCTGGTCGGCGGCCTCGGAGTGGTGATCGCCGACGTCGCGCATGTAGCGCCGCACTTCCTTGGAGATCACGTCCTTGTTCTCCACCTGGATGCGGTGGAATGCGTTGGACAGCGGGTTGACGCAGCGGCGTAGCTCGACGACCTCACGCTTGAGCATGTAGATCGGTTCGACGTCGAGCCCGCGGCCCGGCGCGAACGCGACCTCCTCGATGCTGTCGATGTCGGCTTCCATCAGCCGGGTCACCTCGAGGTAGTGGTCCACGACGTGGTCGGCGATCGCGTGCATCACCGCGAAGGGGCCCAGCATCAGCTGTTCGCCCTCGGCTTCCATCTGCTTGCGCACGTCGGCCAGCCCGCTGTGTTCGCCGTGGCGGACCGTGACCACGAAGTCCTTGCCGACGAAGACCATCACCTCACCGCTCTGCACGATCTCGCGCGCGAGCGCGACCGATTCGTGCGGGACATACTGGACCGTCTTGAGCACCAGCACCAGCGTGTCGTCGTAGCGTTCCAGCTTGGGTCGCTGGTGTGCGCACACCGCGTCTTCGACGGCCAACGCGTGCAGCCCGAAAACGTCGGCGACTTCCTTCATTTGGACCTCGTCGGGCTCGTGCAGGCCGACCCAGACGAACGCCTCATGCCCCAGCATCTCGATCTGGTGCACCTTGCTACACGCGGCCGTGTAGCTGAACTTGCCGGGCAGCCGGTGGCCGGCGACATACACCCCGCAGTCGACCAGGGCCTCGTGGGGCTCGGGGTGTTCGATTTCGGGACGCGGCTCGTGCGCGATCGTGCGTAGCGCCTCCGGCAGCGAGTCGAAAGCCTCGAACACCTCGAACCTCCAATCCCGGCGCAGGTGTGGCAGAGCGGTGCTCAATGCTACGCGTACAGCTAAAACGCCGGATGAAACGGCGCGCGATGGCCACGCTTGCGCGACGGGCGACCCCGACCTCGCGGCAGCGTCGGACCGGAGGTTTCCGGCTAGCAACGGTGCGCTAGTTTCGACCCGAAGCAAAACGCCTCTCCATAAGGAGCCATTCGACGTGAGCGCAACTCCTCTGAAGGTCGCCGTCACCGGTGCCGCCGGTCAGATCGGCTACAGCCTGTTGTTCCGCCTGGCCAGCGGCTCCCTGCTGGGGCCCGACCGCCCGATCGAACTGCGGCTGCTCGAGATCGAGCCCGCGCTCAAGGCGCTCGAGGGCGTGGTGATGGAGCTCGACGACTGCGCGTTTCCGCTGCTGTCCGGCGTCGCGATCGGGGCGGACGCCAACAAGATCTTCGACGGCGTGAACCTGGCCCTGCTGGTCGGTGCGCGGCCGCGCGGCCCGGGCATGGAGCGCAGCGATCTGCTGGAGGCCAACGGTGCGATCTTCACCGCGCAGGGCAAGGCGCTGAACTCCGTTGCCGCCGACGACGTCCGCATCGGCGTGACCGGTAACCCGGCCAACACCAACGCGCTGATCGCGCTCAGCAACGCCCCCGACATCCCCAAGGAGCGGTTCTCGGCGCTGACCCGCCTGGACCACAACCGTGCCATCTCGCAGCTGGCCCGCAAGACCGGTGCCCCGGTCACCGACATCAAGAAGATGACGATCTGGGGCAACCACTCGGCCACCCAGTACCCGGACATCTTCCACGCCGAGGTCGGCGGCCGCAACGCCGCCGAGGTCGTCAACGACCAGAACTGGATCGAGAACGACTTCATCCCGACCGTCGCCAAGCGCGGTGCGGCCATCATCGACGCGCGGGGCGCCTCGTCGGCCGCCTCGGCGGCCTCGGCCACCGTCGACGCCGCCCGCTCCTGGCTGCTGGGCACCCCGGACGGTGACTGGGTGTCGATGGCCGTCTACTCCGACGGCTCCTACGGCGTGCCGGAGGGCATCGTGTCGTCGTTCCCGGTGACCACCTCCGGCGGCAACTGGTCGATCGTGCAGGGGCTGGAGCTCGACGAGTTCTCCCGCGGCCGGATCGACAAGAGCACCGCCGAGTTGGTTGCCGAGCGCGCCGCGGTCACCGAGCTGAAGCTGATCTGACTGGAGTGTGACCCAGTCGATAGGGCTACTAATGAGTAGTCAGTACCCTGAGCGCGTGTCCGAAATCGTGCCACCACAGATCGTCATCGGGGACGACGAGATCTTCGAGGCCCATGTCGGTGGGAAGCTTTCGGTCGAGATGAAGGCCCCGCTGGACACGCAGCGCGCGTTGTCGATCGCCTACACGCCGGGTGTCGCACAGGTCAGTCGGGCCAGCGCCGCCGACCACACCCTGGCCGACCGCTACACGTGGGCGAACCGGCTGGTGGCCGTCGTCAGCGACGGCAGCGCCGTGCTCGGTCTCGGCGACATCGGACCGGCGGCGGCGCTGCCGGTGATGGAGGGCAAGAGCGCGCTGTTCAAACAGTTCGCCAACCTCGACGCGATCCCGATCGTGCTGGACACCAAGAATCCCGACGAGATCGTCGAAACCCTGGTGCGGCTGCGGCCCACGTTCGGCGCGGTGAACCTCGAGGACATCTCCGCGCCGCGCTGCTTCGAGATCGAACGACGGGTCATCGAGGCGCTGGACTGCCCGGTCATGCACGACGATCAGCACGGCATTGCGATCGTGGTGCTGGCCGCGCTGATGGGCGCCGCCAAGTTGCTCGGCCGCGACATGGGCTCGCTGCGGGTGGTGGTCTCGGGCGCCGGGGCGGCAGGCGTCGCGTGCTCGAAACTCCTTCTCGCAATGGGGGTTTCGGACATCACCGTGCTCGACTCACGCGGCATCCTGCACACCGGGCGCGACGACATGAACACCGTCAAGACCGAGCTGGCCCGCGAGAGTAACCCCCGCGGTCTGGCCGGTAGCATGGTGGAAGCGCTCAAGGAAGCCGACGTGTTTCTCGGGGTGTCGGCCGGCGTGGTGCCCGAGGAGCTGATCGCCACGATGGCCCCCGATTGCATCGTGTTCGCGCTGTCCAACCCCGACCCGGAGATCCACCCCGACCTCGCGGCCAAGTACGCCGCCGTGGTGGCCACCGGCCGCAGCGATTTCCCGAACTAGATCAACAATGTGCTGGCCTTCCCCAGGGTGTTCCGCGGCGCGCTGGATGCCGGGGCGCGACGGATCACCGAGACGATGATGGTGGCCGCCGCCGAGGCGATCTTCTCCGTCGTCAGCGACGACCTCGCGGCCGACCGGATCGTGCCGAGCCCGCTGGACCCGGGTGTCGGTGAGGCGGTGGCGCGAGCCGTGGCGCGGGCGGCAGACCCCTCGGAGTGAGTATCGGCAAGCTCGCGGCGCTGTTGTCCGCCGTCGTGCTCGCTGGCTGGCTCGTCGCCGGCTGTTCGGCCGGTACCGGTGATGAAACGCCTGGCCTGGTGGTCGGTTCGAAGCACGACCCCACCTCGCGGCTGCTGGCCGGCGTCTACCTCGCCGCGCTGCGGTCCTACGGTTTCGCCGCCCGCGCCGAGACCGTCGACGATCCGCTGGCGCGGCTGGACTCGGGCGCCGTTACCGTCACGCCCGCGTTCACCGGCCAGACGCTGCAGGCCCTGCAGCCCGACGCGACGGCGATCTCCGACGCGCAGGTCTACCGCGCGATGGTGTCGGCACTGCCCGAGGGCGTCGCCGCGGGCGACTACACCACCGCCGCCGAGGACAAGCCCGTGCTGCTGGTGACGCAACCCACCGCCAAGGCCTGGGGCAGTCAGGACCGCAGCGCGGAGCTGTCCGCGCTGCCAAAGCACTGCGACGGCCTGGTCGTCGGGATAGTGGCCGGGCACTGGGCGCCGTCGGTGATCGGCGGGTGCAAGCTGCCCACGCCGCGTGAATTCTCAGATGGCACAACGATGTTCGCGGCAGTACGGGGCGGGCAGCTGACCGCGGGGTGGACCACCACCGCTGACCCGGCCATCCCGGGGGACCTGGTGGCGCTGGCCGACGGCAAACCCGCGCTGATCCGCGCGGAGAACGTGGTGCCGCTGTATCGGCGCAATGCACTGACGGATCGGCAGGTGTTGGCGATCAACGAGGTGGCCGGCGTGCTGGACACCTCGGCGCTGGCCGACATGCGCCGCCAAGTGGCCGGCGGCGCCGACGCGGTGGCGGTCGCCGGCGGCTGGCTCGCCGAACACCCGCTCGGGCGCTGAGGGTCTACTTCTTGCGCGGCACGACCCGACGCGTGACGGGTGCGAACAGCCGCTGATAGCCCGAGCCGGTCAGCCGCACCAGGGCGTCGAGAATCTTGGCGTCGGTGCCGACCAGCACCCGGGCCTTGTTCTTGCGAACGCCCTCCAAGATCACTCGCGCTGCCTTCTCCGGGGTGGTGCTGGCCATCTTCTTGTCGAACGCTTTGGCCAATTCGGCCGCGTCGAGTCCTTCGGCGGCGGTGGCGTTGCGCGCGATCCCGGTCTTGATGCCGCCCGGATGCACGGTGGTGACCTTCACCGGATGCCCGGCCACCCACATCTCCTGGCGCAGCGCCTCGGTGAAGCCCCGCACCGCGAATTTGGCCGCGTTGTACGCGCCCTGGCTCGGCACGGAGAACAACCCGAACACGCTGGAGATGTTGACGACGTGGCCGTCGCCGGAGGCGATCAGGTGGGGCAGAAAAGCCTTGGTGCCGTTGACAACTCCCCAGAAGTCGACATCCATCACCCGCTCGATGTCCTTGAACTGGCTGACCTCGATGTCGCCGGTGAAGGCGATGCCGGCGTTGTTGTAGATCTGGTTGACCTTGCCGAAGTGGTCGTTGACCTCGTCGGCGTAGGCCAGGAAGGCCTCGCGCTCGGTGACGTCGAGTCGGTCGGCTTTGACCGGCGCGCCGATGGCCTTCAGCTGTTCTTCGGTCTGCGCCAGACCCTCGGTGTTGACGTCGCTGATCGCCAGGCTGGCACCCGCGCGGCCGAGCTCGACGGCCAGCGCCTGACCGATACCCGAGCCCGCGCCCGTGACCACCGCGACCTTGCCGGCGAAACCCTGCATGCGCACCCTCCGTCGTGTCGGCCATTGTCTCGAGTGCCTCGAGATTACCGGTACCGGCGGTCTCGGGCAGCAGCCGGGTCGCCGAGCGTCAGCTCATGCGGGCCAGCAGTCGGCGCCCGGCGGTCGCCACCCGACCCACCAGGCCCGGCCCGCCGAACAGGACCTCGTGATAGCTATTGCTGGCCACCCGGACCAGCAGGTCCGCGGACTTCGCGTCGGCGCCGACCAGCACGCGGGCCTTGTTCTTGCCCACCGCCGCCAAGATGGTCTGGGCGGCCTGTTGCGGTGTCGTCTTGGCGACCTGCTGGTCGAAATTTTCCAGCATCTCGTCGTGGTCGATACCCATACCCTCGGCGACGACGGCGTTGCTGCCGAATGCGGTCTTGACGCCACCCGGGTGCACCACGGTCACCCTCACCCGGTGGCCGGCCGCCGCCATCTCCTGGCGCAGCGCCTCGGTGAACCCGCGGACGGCGAACTTGGCCGAGACGTAGGCGACCTGGCCCGGCAGCGCCATCACCCCGAGCACGCTGGAGATGTTGACGACGTGGCCGTCCCCGGAGGCGATCAGGTGGGGCAGAAAAGCCTTGGTGCCGTTGACAACTCCCCAGAAGTCGACATCCATCACCCGCTCGATGTCCTTGAAGCCGCTGAGCTCGAGCGTGCCGATGTGGGTGAGCCCCGCGTTGTTGTAGATCTGGTTGACCTTGCCGAAGTGGTCGTTGACCTCGTCGGCGTAGGCCAGGAAGGCCTCGCGCTCGGTGACGTCGAGCCGGTCGGCTTTGACCGGCGCGCCGATGGCCTTCAGCTGTTCTTCGGTCTGCGCCAGACCCTCGCTATTGACGTCACTGATCGCCAGGCTGGCACCCGCGCGGCCGAGCTCGATGGCCAGCGCCTGACCGATGCCCGAACCCGCGCCGGTCACGACGGCGACCCTGCCGGCGAACTTCTGCATGTACACCCTTTCCAAAGGCCGCTCCATGCGTCGAGGTTAACCGGTTCCCACAGCCGCCCAACCGGTGAATGGTGAATCTCAGCCGAACGCGGTGTCGAGTATCTCCTGTTGCTCGACCGCGTGCACCTTGGACGATCCCGACGAGGGCGCCGACATCGCCCGCCGTGAGATGCGCCTGATCCCGGTCAGTTTGTCCGGCAGCAGCTCGGGCAGCTCCAGGCCGAACCGCGGCCACGCGCCCTGATTCGCCGGCTCTTCCTGCACCCAGAAATACTCGCTGACGTCCGGGTAGCGGTCCAGCGTTTCGCCCAGGCGCCGCTTCGGCAGCGGCGCGAGCTGCTCGATCCGCACGATCGCGACGTCGTCGCGGTTGTCCTTGGCCTTGCGTGCCACCAGCTCGTAGTAGAGCTTGCCGCTGGTCAGCAGGATTCTGCGGACCTTGCCGCGATCGCCGATGCCGTCCTCGTAGGTGGGTTCCTCCAGCACCGAGCGGAACTTGATCTCGGTGAAGTCCCGGATGTCGCTGACGGCCGCCTTGTTGCGCAGCATCGACTTCGGGGTGAAGACGATCAGCGGGCGTTGAATGCCGTCCAGGGCGTGGCGGCGCAGCAGGTGGAAGTAGTTCGACGGCGTCGACGGCATCGCGATCGTCATCGACCCCTCGGCCCACAGCTGCAGGAAGCGTTCGATCCGCCCGGAGGTGTGGTCGGGACCCTGGCCCTCGTGCCCGTGCGGCAGCAGCAGCACCACGTTGGACAGCTGGCCCCACTTGGCCTCGCCGGAGCTGATGAACTCGTCGATGATCGACTGCGCACCGTTGACGAAGTCGCCGAACTGCCCTTCCCACAACACCAGCGCGTCCGGGTTGCCCACGGTGTAGCCGTACTCGAAACCGACGGCGGCGTACTCGGACAGCGGGGAGTCGTAAACCAGGAACTTGCCCCCGGTCGGGGTGCCGTCGGGGTTGGTCGCCAGCAGCTGCAGCGGCGTGAACTCCGCGCAGTTGTGGCGGTCGATGATCACCGCATGCCGCTGCGAGAACGTGCTGCGGCGGGTGTCCTGTCCGGACAGCCGGATCAGCTTGCCCTCGGCGACCAGGGATCCCAGTGCCAGCAGCTCGGCGAAGGCCCAGTCGATCTTGCCCTCGTAGGCCATCTCGCGGCGCTTTTCCAGCATCGGCCGCACGCGCGGGTGCACGGTGAATCCCTCCGGGACGGCCAGGAACGCGTCGCCGATGCGGGCCAGCAGCGATTTGTCCACCGCGGTCGCCAGCCCGGCGGGCACCAGCTGGTCGGCCTCCACCGATTCGCTGGGCTGCACGCCGTGCTTTTCGACCTCGCGGACCTCGTTGAACACCTGCTCGAGCTGGTCCTGGTAGTCGCGCAGCGCGTCCTCGGCCTCCTTCATCGAGATGTCGCCGCGGCCGATCAGGGCCTCGGTGTAGCTCTTGCGGGCGCCGCGCTTGGTGTCGACGACGTCGTACATGTAGGGGTTGGTCATCGACGGGTCGTCGCCCTCGTTGTGGCCGCGGCGGCGGTAGCACAGCATGTCGATGACGACGTCCTTGCGGAACTTCTGGCGGAAGTCCACGGCCAGCCGGGCCACCCACACGCACGCTTCCGGGTCGTCGCCGTTGACGTGGAAGATCGGCGCGCCGATCATTTTCGCCACGTCGGTGCAGTACTCGCTGGACCGGGAGAACTCCGGTGCGGTGGTGAAGCCGATCTGGTTGTTGACGATGACGTGGATGGTGCCGCCGACGCGATAGCCGGGCAGCAGCGCCAGGTTCAGTGTCTCGGCGACCACCCCCTGGCCGGCGAACGCGGCGTCGCCGTGCAGCATCAGCGGCATGACCGAGAAACCGTCCTCGCTGTCGCCCTTGTCCAGCAGGTCCTGCTTGGCCCGAACCAATCCCTCCAGCACCGGGTCGACGGCCTCGAGGTGCGACGGGTTGGCCGTCAGCGACACCTGAATGTCGTTGTCGCCGAACATCTGTAGGTACACGCCGGTGGCGCCGAGGTGGTACTTGACGTCGCCGGAACCGTGCGCCTGCGCGGGGTTGAGGTTGCCCTCGAACTCCGAGAAGATCTGCGAGTAGGGCTTGCCCACGATGTTGGCCAGCACGTTGAGCCGGCCGCGGTGCGGCATCGCGATGACCACTTCGTCCAGGCCGTGCTCGGCGCACTGGTCGATCACCGCGTCCATCAGCGGGATCTGGCTTTCGGCGCCTTCCAGTGAGAATCGTTTCTGCCCAACGTATTTGGTTTGCAGGAAGGTTTCGAAGGCCTCGGCGGCGTTGAGCTTGCTGAGGATGTATTTCTGCTCGCCGACCGTCGGTTTGACGTGTTTGGTCTCGATCCGTTCTTCCAGCCAGCGCTGCTGCTCGGGCTCGAGGATGTGGGTGTACTCGACGCCGATGTGGCGGCAGTACGCGTCGCGCAGCAGGCCCAGCACGTCGCGCAGCTTCGAATATTGGCGGCCGCCAAAGCCGTTGACCTTGAACACCCGGTCCAGATCCCACAGCGTCAGGCCGTGGTTGAGGATCTCCAGGTCCGGGTGACTGCGGAATCGGCTGGTGTCCAACCGCAGCGGGTCGATGTCGGCCATCAGATGCCCGCGATTGCGGTAGGCCGCGATCAGTTCCATCACCCGGGCGTTCTTGTCGACGATCGAGTCCGGGTTGTCCGTGCTCCACCGCACCGGCAGGTACGGGTTGCCCAACTCGCGGAAGATCTCGTCCCAGAACGCATCCGAGAGCAGCATCTCGTGAATGGCGCGCAGAAAGTCGCCGGACTCCGCACCCTGGATGATGCGGTGGTCGTAGGTCGAGGTGAGGGTGATCAGCTTCCCGATCCCGAGTTCGGCGATGCGCTCCTCGCTGGCGCCCTGGAATTCGGCGGGGTACTCCATCGCGCCCACACCGATGATGGCGCCCTGGCCGGCCATCAGCCGCGGCACCGAGTGCACGGTACCGATGGTGCCCGGGTTGGTCAGCGAAATCGTCACTCCGGCAAAGTCTTCGGCGGTCAGCTTGCCGTCGCGGGCGCGGCGCACGATGTCTTCGTAGGCGGAGACGAACTCGGCGAACCGCATGGTCTCGCAGCCCTTGATGCCGGCTACCACCAGGGAGCGTTTGCCGTCCTTGCCCTGCAAGTCGATGGCCAGACCGAGGTTGGTGTGGGCCGGGGTGACCGCGGTGGGCTTGCCGTCGACCTCGGCGTAGTGCCGGTTCATGTTCGGGAACTGCTTGACCGCCTGCACCAGCGCGTAGCCCAGCAGGTGGGTGAAGGAGATCTTGCCGCCGCGGGTGCGCTTGAGCTGGTTGTTGATGACGATGCGGTTGTCGATCATCAGCTTGGCCGGAATCGCCCGGACGCTGGTCGCCGTCGGCACGTCCAGCGACGCCGACATGCTCTTGACGACGGCCGCGGCGGCGCCGCGCAAAACCTGCACTTCGTCGCCCTCGGCCGGCGGGGCCGCGGCGGGCTTCGGAGCGGGAGCGGTGGGCGGCGGTGCCGCGGCGCCGTTGCCGGCGCCGGCGGTGGCGGCGGGCTTGGCCGAGGCGGGCGTGGGCGCGGCGGCCGGCTGCTCGGTGACGGCGACCGGCTTGGGCGCCGTGGCGGGCTGTCCGTCACCGGGGCTCGGGGTGTCCTGGGTGGCGGCGGTGGGCTCGGGGTTGTAGTCCATCAGGAACTCGTGCCAGCTCGGATCCACTGACGACGGGTCGTCGCGGAACTTGCGGTACATCTCCTCGACCAGCCATTCGTTTTGCCCGAATGGGGAACTGCTGTTGCTCACGGCCGCTGTTCGCCTCAATCCTTTTGTCCTGCAGGCTCTGTCAAGAGCTATCGCCCCGACGCCCGCGACTCTGTGCACCTCGGTTGACGAGGTACCTCACACCCGCGGCGGACTACTACGCTTCCGCCCCATAAAGGCTAACCCTTCGCGGGTAATTCGCCAGCGTGACCACCGAGTGCTACCGGCCCACCTCGCGCACCGTCGGCAACACGTGCAAGGGGTTCGGCCAGCGGGGCGGCGGCGGGCCGAAAGCCTGGCGCGCATTGCGGACGATCCTCTTTCCCACGATACGGTTGCCGCCACCGCCGACCACGGCGCCGATGCCGACGGGCAGCATTTTGCCGAACATCAAAGCGCCCCGTCGCAGCGCGTACCGCTTGACGAAGAATTTGAGCATCCGGGTGTTGAGCCGCCCCAGGCTCGACAGCGGCAGCGATGCCATGCCCTCGGCCAGCCAGCCGCCGTTGGTGCGCCCCGGACCGATCAGCTCGCCGATGGCCCGCTTGCTGTCGTCGCCGACCAGGACGGCCAGCACCAGCGCGCGGCGCCGCTCGTAGTGATCGGCGGGGATGCCGTGGACGTGGGCGGTCGACAGCACGAAGATCGCGGTCGCTTCCAGGAAGAACACCGTTTCGCCGGCGCCCGCCGACATCGCGGTCAACGTCCCGATCCCGGGGAAGGTCGCCGCCGAACCCACCGCGGCCCCGCTGGCCGTCAACGCGGTCAGGTAGCGGTTTTCCAGCTTGGTGATGATCTCGGCCGGGCTGGCGCCCGGGTAGGTCCGGCGTAGCCGGGCCACCAGGGCCTCGGCGGCCGGGCCCTGGACCCGCGAACTGCGCTCGATGACCTGCGCCAATGCGCGCGTAGCTGCCTTCGGGCGACCGGGCGACGCGTTCTCGGGCGGTTGCTCGGATCGTCTCAGGGATCTGAGCCCTGACCTGTTGCGTCGCGCGCTCATGGGTGCCTCTCTTGGCGAATGGCGTTCCTCTCAGGCTAACGCGAGTTTGCTGAACGCGGCGCAAACGCCGAGGTGCGCGCGTCTGCCCGACCGCCGGCGACCTCCGGCCGGCCGACCCGGAATAATGCAGGCTGGACACCGCTCGAGCCGTTTGTCGGCCGCGGCTGGGGGAGTCGCTGCGTACAACACCTGCTCACGGCGACAAGCCGGTCGCCGGGCGCTGAAGCGAGGTGAGTACATGACCACGGCCACGTCCGGGTCGTCCGGGCAAGCCCGGCGCACGGGGCCGAGTCGTGCCGATATGTCCGCGGACCAGAAGTTACTTGCCCGATCGGGGTCGCGCGGCAGCCGAAACCCGTGGCACGTGCTGTGGGCGATGATGATCGGGTTCTTCATGATCATGGTCGACTCGACCATCGTCGCGATCGCCAACCCGACCCTCATGAGCGACTTGCGCATCGGCTACGACGCCGTGGTCTGGGTGACGAGCGCCTACCTGCTCGGTTATGCGGTGGTGTTGCTGGTGGCCGGCCGGCTCGGCGATCGATTCGGCCCGAAGAACCTCTATCTGATCGGTCTGGTGGTGTTCACCGCCGCCTCGTTGTGGTGCGGGCTGGCCGGCAGCGCCGGCATGCTGATCGCCGCTCGGGTGGTGCAGGGCATCGGTGCCGGGGTGCTCACCCCCCAGACCCTGACGGTGATCACCCGGATCTTCCCGCCGCAGCGGCGCGGGGTGGCGGCCAGCGTGTGGGGGGCCACCGCCGGGGTCGCCAGCCTGGTGGGGCCGCTGGCCGGCGGTGTACTGGTGGACGGGCTGGGCTGGGAGTGGATCTTCTTCGTCAACTTCCCGATCGGCATCGTCGCGCTGGCGCTGGCGGTGTGGCTGGTGCCACAGCTGCCCACCCGGGCGCATCGGTTCGATCTGGTGGGCGTCTGCTTGTCCGGGGTGGGCACGTTCCTGATCGTGTTCGGTCTGCAGCAGGGCCAGTCCGCCGGATGGCAGCCGTGGATCTGGGCGACGGTCGTCGCCGGTATCGGGTTCGTCTCGGCGTTCGTCTACTGGCAGTCGGTGAACACCCAGGAGCCGCTGATCCCGTTGGACGTGTTCACCGACCGCGATTTCAGCCTGTGCAGCCTCGGGGTCGGCATCACCTCATTCGCGGCCACGGCCTTGATGTTGCCGGTGATCTTCTATGCGCAGACCGTGTGCGGGTTGTCGCCGACCCGCTCGGCGCTGCTGATCGCGCCGATGGCGATCGCCAACGGTGTGCTCGCGCCGTTGGCCGGCCGCATCGTCGATCGATACCACCCACGGCCGGTGCTCGGTTTCGGCTTTTCGGTGTTGGCGATCGCGCTGACTTGGTTGGCGTTCGAGATGGCCCCGGACACGCCGATCTGGCGATTGGCGGTGCCGTTCACCGCGATCGGTGTCGGCATGGCGTTTGTGTGGTCGCCGCTGACGGCCACCGCCAGCCGTAATCTGCCGCCGGAGCTGGCCGGCGCCAGCTCCGCTGTCTACAACTCGGTTCGCCAGCTCGGGGCGGTGTTCGGCAGCGCGGCGATGGCCGCGTTCATGACGTGGCGCATCGGTGCCGAGCTGCCCGACGGGTCCGAACGGGACGCGGGGGATGGCGCAATCCGGTTACAGTTGCCCGAATTCGTGCGCGAGCCCTTCTCGGTCGCGATGTCGCAGTCGGTGCTGTTACCGGCGTTCATCACGCTGTTCGGGATCGGCGCCGCCCTGTTCCTGATCGGCTTCGCACCCTCCGGCGTCGGTGCGGCGCCGCCCGACTTTGACGATGACGATGATGACGACGACTACGTCGAAGTCATCCTGCGCCGCGAGCAGGCCGGCGAGCCGACAGCGGTGAGCGCGCCGCCCGAGGTGCTGCATACCGACCCCGTCGAGTCGCGCCGCCGCCGCCGCGACGACCCGCCGTCGCGGCCCGAACCGATTGGTTTCGCCCACAACGGCTCTCACGTCGACCGCGAAAAACGCTTCCGACCCACCGTCGACCTGCCACCGCACTGGCACGGTCCGGCCACCCGCAGCGACCGCAGTGCGCCGTCGCCGGGGCGGCGGGTGAACGGCGCCACGCGGGGCGCGCGGGGTCCGCGCTACGGCCCGGACCCGGACGACGACGCAAGAGGTAGCGGCCGGCACTCCTCGGGTAGGTAGCCGCTCAGGCGTTCGCCGTCAGCGCCAAGAAGCCGCCCAGTTCTAACAGGCCGGCCGGCGTGGTGGGCAAGTACTCGGTCAGCAGCTCCGAACGCACGATCACCGCCGCGTACTGCGCCCGGCTGACTGCCACGTTGAGCCGATTCCTGTTGAGCAGGAACGAGATTCCCCGCAGCACCTCGTCGGCCGACGATGCCGTCATCGAGATGAAGACCACCGGTGCCTGGCCGCCCTGGAACTTGTCGACGGTTCCAACCCGCACCGCGCCCAGACCAGCGGAGGCCAACCGCTGGCGCACCAGCGACACCTGAGCGTTGTACGGCGCCAGCACCAGCACATCCGGGGCGGCCAACGCCCGGGTGCCGTGCTCGTCGGTCCAGGCGGATCCGAGCAGCCGGCGGATCTCGGCGACGATCGCGTCGGCTTCCTCGGGGCTTTCAGTCGAATTGCCTTGGTGGTGAACCGAACACACGCGCACACCGGGCTGGCAGCCCTCCAGGCGGCGCGCCGCGGTGCGCTCGGTCACCGGATGCAGCCTGCCTTCGTACGACAGCTCGGAGACCGCGGCGCAGACCGCCGGGTGCATCCGGTAGGACAGGTCCAGGAAGTAGCCGCGCTCATCGGGCAGTGTGCGCTGACCGTCGACCAGCCAGTCGAGCGCGGACGAGTCGACCGGCTCGGGGTGCGTGCCCTGACTGACCTGCGGCAGCTGTTGGGGGTCGCCGAGCAGCAGCAGGTTGCCGGCCGCCGGCGCCACCGCGATCGTGTTGGCCAGGCAGAACTGGCCGGCCTCGTCGATGACGAGCAGATCCAGGCTGCCCGGCGGCACCCGGTTGGCGTTGGCGAAATCCCAAGCCGTACCCCCGATCACGCATCCGCTGGTGGCGAAGATGAATGCGCCGTACTGGCTGCCGTCGATCTCCTGCCAGCGCGGCGCGTGGTGGTCGTATTTCTTCTTCGCGACCCGGCCCGGTTCCAGCCCGGCGTCCAGCACGGCGTCGAGCAGGTTCTCCACCGTGGCGTGCGATTGGGCCACCACACCGACGCGCCAGCGGTGTTCGGTGACCAGGCGGGTGATCACCTGGGCGGCCGTGTAGGTCTTTCCGGTTCCCGGTGGGCCGTGCACCGCCAGGTAGGACGACTCGAGATCCAGCGTCGCGGCGGTGATATCGGCGATGGTGTAGCCGGTGCGTGGGAGCGCGCCGCCGCTTTTGGTGCGGGGCGCGCGGCGCAGCAGCAGGTCGATCATGGCGGTGCGGGGCAGCCGCGGCAGCGCGGCGGCCACCGCGGTCGCGGTGGCTTCGATCGATTCACGCAGCGCGGCGGTGGGAAGCGGCGGGCCGGGGGTCAGCGCGAAGGGTAGTTGATGAAAGGTGTTGCCGTCTTTGCCGATTCGTTCCAGGATGACGACTTCGGTGGGGACCGCCGGATCGTCGACCTCGACGACGGTGGCCCGTCCGGCCGCCCGCTGGTCGGGATTGTCGCTCATGCTCGGCGGGGCCGGTGCCTCGTACAGCGCGAACACGTCGGTCATCAGGTCGCCGCGCGCGAGCTCACCGCGCAGCGTCACCCGCCGCTGCGGCTTGCGGGCCCGCGGCGGGGTATGCCAGTCCACGCTGACGGTTGCCGCGTCGACGACAAAGACGTCGGTGTCGTCCGCCCATTCGTCGACCGGGAAGTTCAGCCGTTCGAAATGGGCCCACCAGAACGGTTTTTCCTCCCGCCGGTGGTAGCCGCGCGCCGCGCCCACCAGGGCGACGGCGACCTGCTCCGGCGTGCGGTCGCCGGCCGCGGCGTCCCCGGTGAACGCGGCCAGCGTCGCCGCCAGCTCGTCGTGGTCGTCGGCGGTGTCGCCGCCGGACACCGGCTGGGCGCCAACCGGTGTGACACCGGACTCCCAGGCGCGCACCAGCAACCAGTTGCGCAGTTCCTGCGTCGAGCGGCAGTCGTACTGGTTGTAGTCCTCGATCTCCTTGAGCACGGTCTCGGTTTCGCCGACGCGGCCGGCGTCGCGCAGCTCGCAGGCCTTGGCGTAGGAGGTGATCGAATCGGCGGCCGTGGTGACATCGCCCGAGCGCAGCTGGGCGCCCATGTAGAGCGGCTCGAGGGCCTTGAGGCTGAACGACTCGGCGCCGGGTCGAATGCTCTTGCGCACCAACGGGTACAGGTCGACCAGGATCCCGCTGCGCAACAATTCGTCGACCTCGTCCTCGCCGACGCCGTAGCGTCCGGCAAGCCGCAACAGTGCCGTCTTCTCGTACGGCGCGTAGTGGTAGATGTGCATGTTGGGCCGGCGCTTGCGGCGCTTTTTGACCATCGCCAGGAAATCGACCAAAGCCTTGCGCTCCTCGACCCGGTTGTGCGCCCACAGCGGGCTGAACTTCCCGGCCGCGTCCAGCACGCCGAACAGGTACTCCAGGCCCCAATCCCGGCCGTCGGCGGTCCACAGCGGATCACCTTCGAAGTCGAAGAACAGATCGCCGGGGTCGGGCTCCGGCAACAGTGCCAGCGGCTGCGCATCGACGACCTGGAACTGCGGAACGCCGGTATCACGTTGCCGGACTTGCAGTTTCGCCTGAGCGGTCAGCTTGTCCAGCGCGCTGGGCGCCAGATCGGGCACCGGCCCGCGGTGTCGGGCCAGGTCGGCGACCGTGCCGATCCCGGCAGCAATCAGCTTGTCCCGCTGGCTGATTCGCATCCCGGCCACCAGCAGCAGGTCGTCTGTCGCCTGCACCTGCTCGACGCAGAGCGGGCACCGAAAACACGCCCGCACGGCGTCGTCTTCCCAGCGCACCGCCGTTCCGGCGGCGTAATGCTCGTCGAGGAGGCGCTGCAGCAGCGCGCGCTGGGATCGAAACACGGGGATCAGATCGCAGACGCGGTAACGCACGATCGAGCCGTCGCCCAGCCGCAGCTCGGCCTCGTCGGCGACGGACACGCCCATCCCGGTCAGCGCGTCGGCGTAGGCCGCCAGCTGCAGCAATGCGGTGACCTTGGGGGAGCGGGCCAGCTTGGTGTCGACGAGCCGATACCGTTCGCCGTCGGCGACCAGGAAGTCGGCGAACCCGACGAAGCGGCCGTCGAACATCGCCGCCTGATACACCACCCGGGCGCGGTTGGCGATCGCGCGCCGCGTCGCCTCGGCGGCGGCGGTCAGCCCGGCCAAGGTGTAGGCCGGACGGCCGATGACGGCGACACCTTCGGCGAACTCGGTACGCAGCCGGTCGAGTTCGCGTTGCTCGTGCTCGTCACCGAGGGCGGCGGTGCGCGCCAGCAGTTCGTCCTCGACGTCGACGGCGGGGCCCCAGCCCAGCTTGGCATCGAAATTCCGGAGTAGGGCGTATTCGCATCGGGCGGCCGCGGCCAGGTCCGACGCGCTGTACACGATGCTGTCGTCGGTGACGAACACAGCAGCCACTGTAGGTGAGGCGACCGACAGCGATGCGGTGCCGCGACCGCGCGCCGGGTCAGTGCCCGGGGCCGTTGCCGATCAGCTCGACGGTGTTGCCGTTCCAATGGAATCGGACGTTGGTGTTCAGGCCGTTGATCCCGCTGGGATAGGTCAACGCGACCGTATCGCCGGTGGTTTGGGCCGCGTCGATGCCGTTGAACCCGTAGGTGTCCGGCACGCCCTGCGGGATGAACTGCCCGAGATGGAACAGCACGGCGCGGGTCGTCGGATTGATCGCGTTGGTGTTGGCCTTGATGATCACCGCGGACAGCTGGGCGCACTGGTTGTAGTTACCGGCCAACGGCTCCGGGTTCCACGCCTGTTGGCTGCGCGGATCGCGGGGTAGCTCGGAGACCACTTTCGCGATCGTCGGCGAGGCCAGATTGACCGCGCACGGGTCGGCCGGCGGGCTGGAACCCGGCGACGCGGTTTCGGTCGGCTTCGGGGTGGCCGGGGCGGTGATCGACGCGGTCGCCGTGGTGGCTTGCGGCGTCTTGGCGACCGTCGAATCTCCCGAACCGCAGCCGGCCAACGTCGCGGCGGCCAGGACGCCGACGGTCAGTGTCTCGACACGGCATGGTAGGCACCCCACACCGCGCCACCGTACCGGCATCGCGGGCGCCGGTGTGGCAGGCATGCCGTGCCACTGCCCAGACCGGCGGTGCCCCCACGCGCCCAGCTGCGCTGCGCTGCCGGTCACCACTAAACTTCTCAGACGATGACAGTCCCCGACGGCTCGCCGAGCGCGGCCGCTACTTCGTTTGCCGACCTGCAGATTCATCCCGACGTCGTGCGGGCCCTCGCCGATGTGGGCTACGAGTCGCCGACGGGAATCCAGGCCGCGACGATTCCGGCGCTGATGGCGGGTTCGGACGTGGTGGGTCTGGCGCAGACCGGCACCGGTAAGACGGCGGCGTTCGCCACCCCGATCCTGTCCAAGATCGACGTCGGCAACAAAGCCATTCAGGCCCTTGTCTTGGCGCCCACCCGCGAACTGGCGCTGCAGGTGGCCGAGGCGTTCAGCCGATACGGTGCCCATCTACCGCAGCTCAACGTGCTGCCGATCTACGGCGGGGCGTCCTACGGCGTGCAGTTGGCCGGGCTGCGCCGCGGCGCACAGGTGGTGGACGGCACGCCGGGCCGGGTCATCGACCACCTCGAACGCGGGACGCTGGATCTGTCCCGGGTGGACTACCTGGTGCTCGACGAGGCCGACGAGATGCTCACCATGGGTTTCGCCGACGAAGTCGACCGCATTCTGAGCGAGACGCCCGAGTACAAGCAGGTGGCCCTCTTCTCGGCGACCATGCCACCGGCGATCCGCAAGATCACCACCAAGTATCTGCACGACCCGTTCGAAGTCACCTCGAAGGCGAAAACGGCTACCGCCGAGAACATTTCGCAGCGCTACATTCAAGTAGCCGGGCCGCGCAAGATGGACGCGCTGACCCGGATCTTGGAAGTCGAGCCGTTCGAGGCGACGATCGTCTTCGTGCGCACCAAGCAGGCGATCGAAGAGGTGGCCGAAAAGCTGCGCGCCCGGCGCTTTTCCGCGGCCGCCATCAACGGCGACATCGCGCAGGCCCAGCGCGAGCGGACCGTGGCCGCGCTGAAGGACGGCAGCATCGACATCCTGGTGGCCACCGACGTCGCGGCCCGGGGCCTCGACGTCGAACGCATCTCGCACGTGCTCAACTACGACATCCCGCACGACACCGAGTCGTACGTCCATCGCATCGGGCGCACCGGCCGGGCCGGGCGTTTGGGCGCCGCACTGTTGTTCGTCTCGCCGCGGGAACGCCACCTGCTCAAGGCGATTGAGAAGGCGACGCGGCAGAGTTTGACCGAGGCCGAACTTCCCACCGTCGAAGACGTCAACGCCCAGCGGGTGGCGAAGTTCGCCGACTCCATCACTGGCGCACTGGGCAGCCCGGGCCTCGAGCTGTTTCGCAGGCTGGTCGAGGACTACGAGCGCGAGCACGACGTGCCGATGGCCGACATCGCCGCGGCGCTGGCGCTGCAGTCCCGCGACGGCGAAGAGTTTTTGATGTCGCCCGAACCGCCGCCGCGACGCCGCGAGCGGGACAACGAGCGCCGGGAGCGGCCCGAAAAGCCAAGGGGCATACGGTCGTTCCAGACCTACCGGATCGCCGGCGGCAAGCGTCACAAGATCGGGCCGGGCGCGATCGTCGGCGCCATCGCCAACGAGGGCGGCCTGCACCGCAGCGATTTCGGGCACATCGCCATCGGGCCGGATTTCTCGTTGGTGGAGTTGCCGGCAAAGCTGTCGCCGTCGACGCTGAAAAAGCTTGAAAAGACCAGTATCTCGGGTGTACTGATCGACCTCAAGCCGGATCGCGCGTCCGGCAAGTCCGCGGACAAGCCCCGGCGCGGTGGGCCCAAGCCGCGTAGAAAAGACGCTGGATGACGCTGTCCGACGAACGGGACGCCCAGGGCGGACTCGAGCAGGTCTCGCGCGTCGACCGGGTCGCTTCCCTGACCGGAATCCGCGCGGTCGCCGCGATCCTGGTCGTCGGCACCCACGCCGCCTACACCACCGGCAAGTACACGCACGGCTATTGGGGCCTGGCCGGTGCCCGGATGGAGATCGGGGTACCGATCTTCTTCGTGCTGTCCGGCTTCTTGCTGTTCGGTCCCTGGATCAAGACGGCCGTCGACGGCAGACCGCCGCCCTCGGTGAGTCGCTATGCGTGGCACCGGGTTCGGCGCATCATGCCGGCCTATGTCATCACCGTGCTGTTCGCCTATGTGCTCTACCACTTCCGCAACGCCGGACCGAACCCCGGACACTCCTGGATCGGGTTGACTCGCAATCTCACGTTGACGCAGATCTACACCGACGGCTACCTCGGCAAGTATCTGCATCAGGGGCTGACCCAGATGTGGAGCCTCGCCGTCGAGGTGTCCTTCTACGTGGTGCTGCCGTTTCTGGCCTACCTGCTGTTGGTGGTCATCTGCCGTCGGCGCTGGCAGCCGCGACTACTGGTGGGCACCTTGTTGGGGCTGTCGTTGATCAGCCCGGCCTGGGTGGTGTTGGTGCACACCGATCATTGGTTCGCCGACGGCGCCCGGCTGTGGCTGCCGACCTACCTGGCCTGGTTTCTCGGCGGCATGCTGCTGGCGGTGCTGCAGGCGATGGGCGTGCGCTGCTATGCGTTCGCGGCCATACCGTTGGCGGTCATCTGCTATTTCATCGTGTCCACCCCGATCGGCGGCGCTCCCACGACATCGCCGGCGACGACCCCGGAGGCGGTCGTCAAGACGGTGTTCTATGCCGTGATCGCCACCCTGGCGGTGGCGCCGCTGACCCTACAGGGCCACGGCTGGTACTGGCAACTGCTGGCCAGCCGACCGATGGTGTGGCTGGGCGAGATCTCCTATGAAATCTTCCTGATCCATTTGGTGACCATGGAATTCGCGATGGTCTACATCGTGCGCGCCCACGTCTACACCGGTCCGATGCTGTACCTGTTCGTCGCGACGCTGGCGGTGACGATCCCGCCGGCCTGGCTGCTGCACCGGTTCACCCGGGTGCGCAACTGAGTGACTTTCGGTCAGCGGCGGGCGCTTGCCGGGGCGACGACCGGGACGACGAATTCCTCGATCGTCGCCCGCTCCTCGTTTTCGTCGCGGCCCGGATGCGTCAGCAGCGAGACGATCACCCGCACCGTCCAGCGCGCCCGCCGTTCGATGGCGGCGGGATCGTCGGGCCCCAGTGATTGCAAAAACGCCGACGCCAACGCCGTGATCACGTCGGACTGCCCTGCCAACTCCCCACCGACCGGGGGGCGGGTGGTGGCGAACCACGACGACAGCGCGGGGCTCTCGCGAACCATCCCCAGCGTGACGAGGATGCTCACCACCAGCTTCTCGCCGGGATCCTCGATGCCGCCGGTGCGCGCGATGATGTCGCGACCCAGCCGGTGTGTCTCACGGTGGATGTACGCGGTGCGCAACGCTTCGCGGTTGTCGAAGTACCGATACAGCGTGGCGCGGGAACAGCCTGCGGCCCTGGCGATTTCGTTCATGCCGATCGAATCCGAGTCGCGCTGGGTGTAGAGTTGCTCGGCCGCGTCGAGGATGCGGTCCACGGCTGCTTCGCTGCGGCTGGAGGCTAGCCAATCGTTACCGGCCATCAGGACTTCACCGTGATCGGCACCGACACCGGGCGCCGCACGTAGCTACCGCCGGCCCAGACGATCGAATTCTCGTCGACGTCGAAATCGGGGCAGCGGGCCAGCAGTTCGGTCAGCGCGACCCGGGATTGCATCCTGGCCGCCGCCGCCCCCAGGCAGTGGTGTGCGCCGTGGCTGAATGTCAGGATGTTGCGCGGGTAGCGGGTGACGTCGAGTTCGCCAACGTCCGGTCCGTATTGACGTTCGTCGCGGTTGGCCGACCCGTACAGCAGCAGCACTCGACGGCCGGCCGGGATCGTGGTGTCGCCGATCGTCGCGTCGCGCGTGGTCGTCCGCGCCAGGCCCTGTACCGGCGAGGTCAGCCGCAACAGCTCCTCAACCGCGTCGCCGATCAGCCCGGGCTTGCGCACCAACAACTCTCGCTGATCGGGCCACTGGTGCAGCAGCGGCATCGAGCCGCCCAGCATGCCGGTCACGGTGTCGTTGCCGCCGGTGACCATCGTGAAGGTGAACGCCAGAATCGACAGCGTGCCCGAGATGTCGCCGTCGGCTCCCACTCCGGCGGCGACCAGGTGGGAGATGGTGTCGCCGCGATGTGCGCCGGCGTTCGATCAGGGCGGTGAAGTAGGCCATCATCGAGCCGACCGCGTCACCGGCGGTTTCCAGCGCACCCGCGACGCCGCCGTCGGCGGTGTTGGCCGCGACGATGGCCTGCGTCCAGCCGTCGAACTGGACCCAATCCTCTTCGGGCACACCGAGATAATGCGCGACCACCATCGACGGCAGCGGCTTGAACAACTCGGTGACGATGTCGCCGCCGCCGTTCGACCGCAACCCCTCGATGCGCTCGGTGACGAACTGGCGAACCTTGGGCTCGATGGCCTCGACCTGTCGTGGCGTGAACCCGCGCGACACCGGCTTGCGAAACTCCGTGTGCACCGGTGGGTCCTGCATGACGAACGGCGGATTATCCCGTAGCCCAATCAATTTCAGGTCGTCATAGTTGACCGTCAGGCCCTGCGCCGAGGAGAACGTCTCGTGATCGCGGGCCGCCGACCACACATCGGTGTGCCGGAACAGCACGTAGTAGTCGTGCTCGGGGTGTTTGGCGGGAACGACGTGGTGCACCGGGTCGTGGTCGCGCAGCGCCCGGTACATCGGCCACGGGCATGGCCACGTGTCGGCGTTGGCCAACTCGAACATGACGGGCGCGTTGTGAGACATAACCGCAGTCATGTCTCATTCGTACGACAATTGTTGCGGGATGTCAATGCCTCGGCTTAGTGTGCGTTGGCGGCTTCGGGTGTGCGTCCTGGGTGCCCTCGCCCGGCGTGTCGCCGCCCCAGGCGCACACGGACGCCCCAGGCACGCACGGAAGCCCTGGGCGCACATTCAACGCCCCGGCCGCCTGCGCGTCAGGCGTAGAGCCGCCGTAAGAACTAGATCGCCGCGCCGGGGTTGAGGATGCCCAGCGGGTCGAGCGCCTGCTTGATGCGCTGATTGAGCGCCATCACCTCGGGCCCGAGGTAGTCGTCCAGCCAGGGCCGCTTGAGCCGGCCCACCCCGTGCTCACCGGTCATCGTGCCGCCCAAACCGATGGCCAGATCCATGATTTCGCCGAACGCCAGCTGAGCGCGCTCGGCCATCGCGGCGTCGGCGGGGTCGTACACGATCAGCGGGTGGGTGTTGCCGTCGCCGGCGTGGGCGATCACCGAGATCATCAGGTCGCGCTGCGCGGCGATGCGGGCAATGCCGGTGACCAGCTTGCCCAGCGCGGGAAGCGGCACCCCGAAGTCTTCGAGCAGCAGCGACCCCTTGGCCTCGACGGCCGGGATACAGAAGCGTCGCGCGGAGACGAAGGCCTCGCCCTCGACCGGGTCGTCGGTGGTGAAAACGTCCGTTGCATTGTTCTCGGCAAATATCGCCGCCATCAGCTCGGCGTCCTCGCCACTAGCGCGGCCGCGCTCGTCGGAGCCGGCCACCAGCATCGCGGCCGCCCCGCGATCCAGATCCATGCGCAAGATGTCCTCGACGGCGTTGATCGCCGCCGAATCCATGAACTCCAGCATCGCCGGGCGCAGTCGGGTGGCGACCCCGAGCACCGCGTCGACCGCCGCTTCGACCGAGGCGAAGGTGGCCACCACCACGGCCGAGGTGTTCTGCGCGGGCAGCAGCCGCAGCGTCACTTCCGTGACGACGCCCAACGTGCCTTCACTGCCGACGAACAGCTTGGTCAGCGACAGGCCCGCGACGTCCTTCAGGCGTGGCCCGCCCAGCCGCACCGCGGTGCCGTCGGCCAGCACCACCTGCATGCCCAGCACGTAATCGGTGGTGACGCCGTACTTCACGCAGCACAGGCCCCCGGCGTTGGTGGCAATATTGCCGCCGATGCTGCAGATCTCGTACGACGACGGGTCCGGCGGATACCACAGGCCGTGTTTGGCGACGGCCTTTTTCACCTCGGCGTTGAGCAGCCCAGGCTGGCATACCGCCGTCCGGGTGACCGGGTCGACGGTGATGTCGCGCATCTTCTCCGTCGACAACACGATCCCGTTGGCCAGCGCCGTCGCCCCGCCCGACAATCCGGTGCCGGCGCCCCGGGGCACCACCGGTACTCGGTGGGCGGTGGCCCAGCGCAGCACGGCCTGGACGTCTTCGGTGCAGCGCGCCCGGACCACGGCCATCGGCGTGCCGGCGGACGGGTCGAAGGCCCGGTCGTGGCGATAGCCGTCGGTGATGGTCGGGTCGGTGACAACCATCCCGTCCGGCAGGTCGGCGATCAGGCCGGCCAGCATGTCTGCGTTGACTGCGGCGCTCACGGGGCGATTTTACGGCGCTGAATCCCCGGCAAACTTCGGCGCGCGATCGAGTTCGCGCAGCGACGGCAGCGCACAGGCGACCAGGCCGACGGCGACGATCGGCACAGCCAACGTCAGGAAGGTGACCCGCAGCCCGGCGGCGTCGGCCAGCGGACCGGCCACCAGCAAGCCCAACGGGCCCGCAGCGAAGGTCAGCCCCGTCATCACCCCGACCACCCGGCCGCGCAGATGCTGCGGAGCCCGGGTCTGCATCACGTAGTTGTAGATCGGCTGGATCGGCCCGTAGACCAGGCCGGTCAGACCGCACAACGCCAGGATCACCGGTAGCGGCGGCAAGAACGCGATGCCGACCGACGCGGCGCCGAAGGTCAGTGTCGCGGTGAGCACGGCCGTGCGCCGCCGCACGTATTGCGACAGCACTGCGTAGCCCAGCGCGCCGGCCACACCGCCGACCCCCAGCGCCATCAGCGCCGTGCCCAGCTGCTCGGGTTCGTGACGATCGCTGAAGTACTTGGGAAACAGCACGCTTTCCATCGGCAGATACAGCGCGGTGACGACCAGGTCCACCAGGGCCAGCGTGCGCAGCACCCGCAGGTTCCAGACGAATCGCAGTCCCTCGGCGACCCCGGACACCAGCCCGTCGGGTCGGGTGGCGTGGTGCGGCTTGCCGATGCCCTCCAGCCGCAGCGCCCCAATTGCCAACAACGACAACGCGAAACAGCTCGCCGTGATCCACATCGTGTTGACGCCGCCGACCGTGGCGATCATCAAACCGCCGATGCCCGGGCCGACGATGTAAGCCAGGTTGAGAATCGCTTCGTAGACGCTGTTGGTGCGGTCCAGCGACCAGCCGGCCCGGGCGGCGGCCTCCGGCAGCATCGACTGGCGGGCCGTGGTACCGGCCGGGTCGAAAGCGGCGGAGCAGAACCCCAATGCGGCCAGCGCGGTGGCGTCGATCGTGCTCGCGCCGAAAAGCCAGGCGAGCACCGGGACCGCCGCGACCGCCGAGCCGGACAGTGAATCGGAGACCAGCGAAATGCGGCGGCGCCCGAAAATGTCGACCGCGGTGCCGGCGACCAGGGTGGACAGCACCAGGGGCACCGTCATCGCCGCGGCCACGATCGACGCGTCGCCGGCGCTGCCGCGATGCTGCAACGCCAGCCACGGGAAGGCAACCAGCGAAATGCCGGTACCCGCGGTCGCCACCAGCGTGGCGAACAGGATCAGAAGCGCCGGACCGCGGCTGGAATTCGTCATAGATATCGCCGGGAAAATCTAACCGCAAAGCGATCGCGGCAGCCACCGAATTTCGTGGCGACCGCCGGCTGAATGCAGGATGTTCACGTGCTTGTTCATCCGAATACCGGATCGGCATTCGATTCGCCGGTCGCGCCCGGCACCGGATGGCCCGGCGATCCGGCCACCCCGCTCACACCCAAGGCAGCCGACGCGGCGGGAGTCCGTGCGCTGGCCGCTGCGACCGGCTCGATACCGGAGTTGGACGCCGTGATCAGCGTCTGTCGAGCATGCCCGCGGCTGGTCGCCTGGCGCGAGGACGTCGCGGTGGCCAAACGGCGCGCGTTTGCCGGCCAGCCCTATTGGGGCCGGCCGGTGCCGGGCTGGGGATCGCAACGGCCGCGAATCTTCATCGTCGGGTTGGCGCCGGCGGCCCACGGCGCCAACCGGACCGGCCGGATGTTCACCGGGGACCGGTCCGGGGATCAGCTCTACGCCGCCCTGTACCGGGCCGGACTGGTCAACCAGCCCATCAGTGTGGATGCCGCAGACGGGTTGCAGACCAAGCAGATTCGGATCTCCGCACCCGTGCGATGCGCGCCGCCGGCCAACGCCCCGACCCCGGACGAGCGGGACACCTGTTGGCCCTGGCTGGAAGCCGAATGGCGGTTGGTGTCCGAGCACGTCCGCACGGTGGTGGCCCTGGGCGGGTTCGGCTGGCAGATCGCGCTGCGGCTGCCGGGCGTCACCGGGACCCCCAAGCCGCGGTTCGGCCACGGCGCCGTCGCCGAGTTGGGATCGGGAGTGCGTTTGCTGGGCTGCTACCACCCCAGCCAGCAAAACATGTTCACCGGTAGGCTGACTCCGGCAATGCTTGACGACATCTTCATCGAAGCCAAGAAGCTGGCAGGGATCAATTGACTTTCCATGACTAAGGTACTGATTTCCGGGGCCAGTGTCGCCGGTACAACGTTGGCGTATTGGCTTGGGCAGCATGGCTATTCGGTGACCGTCGTGGAGCGGCACCCCGGGCTGCGCCCGGGTGGGCAGGCGATCGACGTGCGCGGCCCGGCGCTGACGGTGCTCGACCGCATGGGTCTGCTGCAGGCCGCCGCGGACCGCAAGACGGGCATTCGGGGCTCTTCGGTCGTCGACTGTGACGGCAACGAGCTGTCGCGCGACACCGAATCGACGCCGACCGGCGGCCCGATCGACAATCCGGACATCGAGCTGCTGCGCGACGACTTGGTCGAGTTGCTCTACCAGGCAACCCAGCCCGCGACCGAGTACCTCTTCGACGACAACATCACCGCGATGGACAACCGCGGCACCGGCGTCGACGTGACCTTCGAGCGCGAACCCGCGCGAAGCTTCGACCTGGTGATCGGGGCTGACGGTTTGCATTCCAATGTGTGCCGGCTGGTTTTCGAGCCCGAGGAGCGCTTCATCAAGCGGTTGGGGACGCATGCGGCGATCTTCACCGTGCCCAATTTCCTGGATTTGGACTTCTGGCAGATGTGGCATTACGGGGACACCACCATGGCCGGGATCTACAGCGCCCGCAACAACGCCGAGGCGCGCGCCATGCTGGGCTTCATGGACACCGAACTGCGCCTGACTACCGCGATGTCGAGGCCCAGTTCGCCGAGAACGAGCAGCGGATGTCCGACGACGGCTGGGTCCGCCCGCAACTGCTGAAGTTGATGCGCGAGGCGCCGGATTTCTACTTCGACGAGATGGCGCAGATCGTGATGGATCACTGGTCGATCGGCCGGTTGGCGCTGGTGGGCGACGCCGCATACTGCTGCTCGCCGTTGTCGGGTCAGGGAACCAGCGTCGCGCTGCTGGGCGCCTACATCCTGGCCGGCGAGCTCAAGCGCGCCACCGAAGGCGACTGGGTCGACCATGGGGTCGCGTTTACCAACTACTTCAAGCGTTTTCACGGCTACACCGAACGCACCCAGTTCCTGGCCACCGACAACATTCCCGGCGGTGCCCCGATATCGCAGGAGCAGTTCGAGGCGGTCGTGAATTCGATTTCGCTCAGCAATTACTGACGGGAACGAACACCGCACCGAATGCGTTGAGCCCATCGTGCGTCTATCCGTCCTCGATCTCGTCCCGGTACGCACCGACCAGTCGACCGGGGACGCGCTGGCGGCCACCGTGGCGCTGGCGCAGACCGCCGACCGGCTGGGGTTCACCCGCTACTGGGTGGCCGAACACCACAACATGCCGTCGGTGGGCGCCACCAGCCCGCCGGTGCTGCTGGCCTACCTGGCCGCGCAGACGTCGCGCGTGCGACTGGGATCCGGTGGGGTCATGCTGCCCAACCATGCGCCGCTGGCTGTCGCCGAGCAGTTCGCGCTGCTGGAAGCCGCCGCTCCGGGCCGCATCGACCTGGGTATCGGCCGCGCGCCCGGCTCCGACCCGGTGACGTCGTACGCGTTGCGCGGTGGCCGTGACGATCGCGACATCGAGAACTTCCCCGAATACCTCGACGACGTGGCGGCGCTGATGAGTGCGCGCGGTGTGCTGGTTCCGCTGCGCTCGGGCGACTACCGGCTCAAGGCGACTCCCGCGGCGGCCGGCGAGCCGCGGCTGTGGCTACTGGGCTCGTCGATGTATTCGGCGCATCTGGCGGCGGCCAAGGGGCTGCCGTATGTGTTCGCACATCACTTCTCCGGCAAGGGAACCGAAGAGGCGCTGCAGATCTACCGCACCCGGTTCCAGCCCAGCGCCTTGACCCCAGAGCCCGTGACGTTCTTGACGGTGAACGCCGCAGTGGCCGAAACACACGATGAGGCAACGGCATTGATGCTGCCGAACCTGCAGATGATGGCGCGGCTGCGGACCGGGCAGCCGCTGGGCCCGGTCCTGCTGGTGGAGGAGGCCGAAGTGGCGGAGCTGACCCCGGCGCAGCAACACATCGTCGACAGCGGGTTGCGGCGTGCCGTCCTCGGTACCCCGGCCGAAGCTGCCGAGCAACTGCGAACGCTGGCCGAGCAGTTCGCGGTCGACGAGGTGATGGTGAACCCGGTCGCGTCGGCCCGGCGCGGCACCGACCCCGCCACCGCGCCCGGACGGGTGGCAACCCTGGAGCTGCTGGCCAAGGAATTGTTCTAGTCGGCGACGCCGGCCTGCTCGCGCCGGGTCGACTTGCGTTGCGGCACTTGGTGGCTGATCCACTCCTCGAGCTCGGCCGGCGACAACGGCGGGGTGTGCACGAACCCCTGAGTGATCGTGCAGCCGAATCGTTGCAGCGCGTTCAACGTGACCTGGTCTTCTACTCCCTCGGCCACCCGGTCCGCGCCCAGGCTGTCGGCCAGCGCCACCGTGGACCGCACGATCGCGACCGATCGGGCGTCTTGCGCCAGCCGCGCCACGAAGATCCTGTCGAGCTTCAACTTGTCGACCGAGACGTCCTGCAGGCGCGCCAGCGACGACCAGCCGGTGCCGTAGTCGTCCAGTGAGATGCGGACGCCCAGGCGCTGCAGCTCGGCCATGGTGTTGTGCGACCGCACCGAGTCGACCAGGGCGCTTTCGGTGATCTCGATGATCAGTGCGTCCGCGGGCAAACCGCGGGCCCACAGCAGCCTTTCGATCGAGCCGACCAGCTCCAGGTCGAGCAGGTTGGTCGTCGCCAGGTTCACCGACACCGACGAGGTGATGCCCTTTTCGCGCCAGTACTGGATCTGGGTGAGAGCGAGTTTGAGTGTGCGGTCGGCGATCTTGCGCATCAGCCCGGCACGTTCGGCGGCGGGCAGGAATTTCTCGGGCAGCAGTAGTCCGCGAGTGGGATGGTTCCACCGCAGCAGTGCCTCGACGCTGTGCACGCTGCCGTCGGTGGAGTCGACCTTGGGCTGGTAATACAAGGTCGGTTCGTCACCTTCGAACAGCGCGGTGCGCAATTCCTCGATCAGGTTGGGGTCGGTTTCGCGGTACACCTCGAACGCCGAGTCGTACACCGCGATCTTGCCCGGCGCGGACTTGGCGTGCGGCATCGCCGCCTCGGCGCGACTGAGCAGCTCTTGGGGATGCTCACAGTGGTCGGGGCACAGCGCGATCGCGATGCGCGCGTCGACGCGCACGGTGACCGGATCCAGGGCGAACGGCTCGCCCAGGGATTCGAGTAGCCGGCCGGCTTGCGCGCGGGCGCCGGTCAGGTCGGATCCCTCGGTCAGCAGGATCGCGAATTCGTCGTCGCTGACCCGCGCCAGCAGATCCTCGTGACGCACGCTGTTGGCGAGTCGATCCGCGATGTGGCGCAACACTTGGTCGCCGAACCGGCGACCAAGTGCGTCGCTGATCTCGTCGATCTCGTAGAGCTTCACCAACAGCAACGCCTTGCGCGACGGTGTCTTGAGTGCCGGGTCGATCTCTGTCGGCGGGGAGTCGGACAACGCCGTGAACGCGGTGGCCAACGACCGGCGGTTGGGCAACGTCGTCAACTCGTCGGTCATGGCGTGCTTGTAGCTTTCGGCCATCAGGCTGACGTCGCGCAGCGTCAGCGAAAACCGCACGGCCGTGGTCACCAGACTCAGTGCCGCCAAACCCGTTGCAAGACGGGAGCTTTCGTCGAAAATTGCCACTCCCAGCGTGATGGCTGTGCCGGCCACCGGCACGGCGTAGGAGCCGAATCCACGCTTGAGTGCGGGCACCACCGAGGACGTGGGCACCCAGCCGGCCATCGCTACCAGCAACGACGCCGCCGGCCAGACGGCGTCCAGCGTGGTGCCGGCGCGATATGCGGCCCCGGCGGTCTCGAAGAGATAGACGGTGTCCGCGAGCGCAAATGCGGCCAGACCGGCCACCAGCAAGATCCAGCGGAATTCGTTGTGCCAACCGACGATTGCCAGCATGGCGGCGGCCAGCGCCACCAGCACCAGATCGCCCCACGGATACAACAGCCCGACCAAGACGGTGTGCGGCGCCCGGGTCGCCGCGGCGTGCAGCGGCCCGGCGTACAGCGCCACACCCAGCGCGGCCACGGCCAGACCGCAGACCAGCGGATCGAGCCGGATCGGAATCGGTACGGCCCCCAGGCGTGCCCATACCAGCAGCAGGCCGAGATAGACGAGGGGATAGAACGCGAGGTACGCCGGGTCGGCCGCGGAGGGGGACTGGCCGTCGGGCACCCGCAACAGGTAGACGACGTCACCGACCGCCGAGCATGCCATTCCGAGCGCGATCAGCCACCAGGCCGACCGATCGGTCGCCACCCGGTAGGCGCGCATGGCAATCAGTCCGGCTGCCAACAGGTTCAATGCCGCGTACAAAAAATTGGCGAAGAAGCTGTCCCGGGCGTTGAGGCCGGCGACACTCGTCGCGGTGAACGTGATCACACCAATTGCCAATACTCCCATGGCAATCCGGATCGGCGTCGATGCCCAGTCCGAGCTGCCTGGCGAATCCTCCACCGTGTCAGGTACTTTCGGCTCCACGCGGGTGACGCGAGGTGAGGTGGAGGCGCTCGAGGCGGCCGCCGAAACCGGCGCCCAATCCGCCAGCTTGGCCGGCAAGGCCGAGACCGCCGACAACGCCGACTCCGTCGACCGCGGGAAGGTATAGGAGAACGGAATATCCGGCACGAAGCTGCGGACGCATTGGCCGCCTTCGCGTTTGGCGGTATACATGGCCAGGTCGGCGTGCCGCAGCAGCTGGTCGACGGTGCACGTCGATGCGGCCGTGGCCACCGTGAAGCCGATGCTCGGCCGGACCGCGACGGGCACGCCGTCGATCACGATCGGGGCGCTGAACGCCTCGAGCACATCCTGGGCGGCGGCCTGGGCCTCTTCGATCGAACCCTCGAGCAACACCGCGAACTCGTCACCGCCAAGCCGAGCGATCAGGCCGTTGTCGTGCAGGGCGGCGGTGAGTCGCCCGGCGACCCGGATCAGCAGCTCGTCCCCGGCCGGGTGGCCCAAACCGTCGTTGACCGCTTTGAAGTTGTCCAGGTCGAGGCACAGCACCGCAATCGGTGGGCTGTCTTCGTTTCGCGCGGCGACGGCGTCTTCGAGGCGGTGCAGGAAATGCGGACGATTCGCCAGCCCGGTCAGACTGTCCCGGAACGCTTCTTGCGCGACCGCGGACAGCAGGTCCTGATTTTCGGTGAGCGCGATGAATTGCCGAACCAGCACCGCGCCCACCAGGATGCCGAGCAGGGCGGTCAACACTCCGTGCTGCGCGCGGACTACCGCGCCGAATCCGACGACCGCGGCCAGCGCCAGCGGCAGGTACGGCAACCACAGCAAGGTGCGCGACAACACCTCGCTGCGCGCCGCGGAGACGCAGGTGGATTCGTCGACGCTGGCCAACGCGCCGAGCGCGATCATGCACAACCCGGCCGCCCGGCCCAGGTCGCCCAGATCGCTGACGTGATAGCTGCCTATCCCGGTGTCGAACACCATCGTGATGTCGGCGATGCTGATCACCGCGATGCCGGCGGCGACCAGGCTGCGGCTCGGTCGCTCGCCGGGGCGGCCGCGCGACAGCATCAGGATCGCCGTGCACAGCAGGATGCCGTCGTTGACCACCTGCGCGACCGTCGCCGTCCGTGAGCCGGTGGTGTCGCGCAGCTGCTTTTCCAGCACGAACACCCACGAGACGACGAGCAGCGAGGTGAACAAAATCAGTCCGTCCAGCACCAGCCGCCGTGAACTGTGCCGAGAGACGTTGGACAACGCCACCAACGACGTCATGGCGCCGAACGGCCATAACAGCAGCACGATCTCGGCCGCGGCTGGGTGCGCGGCATGGTCCAGCTGTGAGCGCACGTCGTAGAACGCCCAGATGAGCTCCCCGATCGCCCACCCCAGGTGGGCGATGACCATGGCCAGCCAGCCGACTCGGCGCCGCCCCTCGGCGAAGCGCGCCGCGCGCAGGCAGCATCCCGCACCGAACAACAGACTGATCGCCAACGCGATTTCGTCGACCGGACGCGTCGCGTAGATGCCCTCCCAGTCGCGGACGTCCGCGATGACGATCAGCACCCCGGCGAAGCCGTATCCCCCGACGACGAACCATGCGATGCGCTCGGACAGGCCGAATCGCTGCCACGGAATCCCCGTCCAGCGCTTCATTGCCGCGTCAGCCGATCTGTCCCCCCGGAGGTGAACGCATGGATGCGCTTCACCACTGCTACGGCAGAATAAACGTTTCGGTCGGGTTAACTGGCGCTTTTGTGCAGGTTATTGCTACTTGGTAGGCGTCAACGCGACGATCGGGATCGGCCGCGACGTCCGCTTCTGATACCCCTCGTACCGGTTGGCGTTGTTCTTGTTCACGATCGGCCAGAGCCGCGCATAGTCGGGGTCATCGGGCCCGATGATGCGCGCGGTCACCGGGAACCGCTTGGAGCCGACGTTGATCTCGCACTCCGGACGCTTACGCAGGTTGTGGTACCAGCCGGGGGCGCTGTCACTACCGCCGTAGGACGCGACGACCAGGTACGAGTCACCGTCCTTGGCGTAGGTCAACGTGGAGGACCGCTGCTGACCGGTCTTGGCGCCGATCGTGTGCAACAGCAGGCTGTCCGGCATACCGGGGATGTGGTGACCGATCCGCCCGTCGGTCTTCCGGTACAGCGTGTCGTGAACGCGCAGCAGCGGGGCCAGAAAGAGCCGCTCCAGCGTGGTGAGGTTGCTCATGACCTCAGTTCTACTGATTGGCGTCGATGCGTGCCAGCGCGTCGCGCAGGATCTGACCGGTGGCTTCGCGGTCCGGGTCCCGGCGCAGCAACATCTCCTTGGCCACCGAGAGCTTGTCGCCGTTGCAACGGGGCAGTACGTGCAGGTGAATGTGGAACACCGTCTGGAACGCGGCGCTGCCGTCGTTGATCGCGATGTTCGTCGCGTCGGCCAGCTCCGTGGCCCTGGCGGCGCGCGCGATCCGCTGGCCGAGGGTGATCATCTCGGCCAGCGTCTGCGGCGGGGTGTTGGTCAGATCGACGCTGTGCCGTTTGGGGATCACCAGGGTGTGCCCGCGCGTGAAGGGGCGGATGTCGAGGATCGCCAGGTAGTCGTCGTCTTCGTAGATCCGGATGGCCGGAGCCTCCCCGGCGACGATCGCACAGAACACGCAGGACATGTCGCCACGGTACTGGCTGCCCCCACCCGGGAGTTACGCTGCCGCAGTGGACGCTCGCGAACTCGCCTTCGCCGGTGCGGGCGCACTGGCGCGGATGCTGGCCGACGGTGAAATCAGCGCGGTCGACCTGCTCGAGGTCTACCTGGACCGGATCGCACGCCTGGACACCGACCTGCGCTGCTACCGCGTGGTGCTGGCCGACAGCGCCCGCGAGGACGCCCACGCCGCCCAGGAACTCCTCGATGCCGGCGAGCGGCTGCCGCTGCTGGGTGTGCCGATCGCGATCAAGGACGATGTCGACGTCGCCGGTGAGGTGACGGCGTGCGGCAGCGGCGGCCACGGCCCGCCGGTGACCGCCGACGCCGAAGTGGTCCGCCGCTTGCGCGCGGCCGGCGCGATCATCATCGGCAAGACCAATGTGCCTGAGCTGATGATCTTTCCGTTCACCGAGTCGCTGACCTTCGGCGCGACGCGCAACCCGTGGAACCTCGGCCGCAGCCCGGGCGGCAGCAGCGGCGGCAGCGGGGCAGCGGTCGCCGCCGGGCTGGCCCCGATGGCGCTGGGATCCGACGGCGGCGGCTCGATTCGGGTTCCGTCGTCGTGGTGTGGCCTGTTCGGGTTGAAGCCGCAACGCGACCGCGTCTCGTTGGAACCGCACGACGACGCCTGGTACGGCCTGTCCGTCAACGGCCCGATAGCGCGAACGGTCCACGACGCGGCCCTGTTTCTCGACGCCACCTCGACGGTCCCGGGGCCCGAGGGCGAATTCGTCGCCGCCGCGTCGCGTGATCCGGGAAAACTGCGAATCGCGTTGAGCACCAAGATCCCAACGCTTCCGCAGCGGGTCGGGCGCGAAAAGCTGGTGGCCGTGGAGCAGGCCGGTGCGCTGCTGCGCGATCTGGGACATGAGGTGATCACCGCCGACCCCGAGTATCCGGTGGACTCGCTGTATGCGAACTTCCTGCCGCGTTATCTGCGCGGCATCAGCGACGCCGCGGACGCACAGGCGCATCCGGAACGGCTGGAAGCCCGCACCCGCACCTTGGCGCGGATGGGCTCGTTCTTCTCCGACCGCCGGATGGCGGCGGTGCGTGCCGCCGAGCAGCGGATGAACGCCAAGATCCAGTCGATCTTCGACGATGTCGACGTCGTGCTCACGCCGGGCACGGCCGACGGCCCGTCGCGCATCGGTGCCTACCGTCGCCGCGGCGCGATCTCGACGCTGCTGCTGGTCGCCCAGCAGGTTCCGTACTTCGCGCCCTGGAACGCGACCGGCCAGCCGGCCGCGGTGGTGCCGTGGGACTTCGACGGTGACGGCCTGCCGTTGTCGGTGCAGCTGGTCGGCCGGCCGTTCGACGAGGCGACGCTGTTGTCGCTGTCCGCGCAGATCGAAGCGGCGCGACCGTGGGCGCACCGCCGACCGCCGGTGTCATGACCGGGTCTACTGGCACAGCACTCGCCAGGCCGCCCCAAAGTCGTTGACCACCAAGCTTTTCGGATCGATCGCCGAGTCTACGCTGCCGGCCCGGCGGGCAGCTGCGCAGCACGTCCCACGGTGCCACGTGATGGCTTCGCAGCGCGGCCAGACGGGATTCGTCATCGCCTCCCGTCATCGCCCGTCGGCGTTGTACGTTGACCACGTGGACGACTCCCCGAACGGCACAGTCGGCATCGACGATCTGCTCGACGGGCTCGAGGGCGCCGTGCGCACCGAACGCGCCGAGCTGGTGGCCTGGCTGCTGGAACAGGGCATCACCCCCGCCGAGATTCGTGCCACCAATCCGCCGCTGCTGCTGGCCAGTCGCCGCATCATCGGCGACGACGGCACCTACGTGTCGGCGTGGGAGATCAGCGAGCAGCACCACATCGACCTGACGCTGCTACAGCGCGTGCAGCGGGCGATCGGGCTGGCCAGGGTGGACGACTCGGACGCGGCGATCCACATGCGCGCCGACGGGGTGGCGGCCGCCTACGCCCAGCGCTTCGTGGACATGGGGCTCAACCCCGATCAGGTGGTGCTCGTCGTGCGGGTGCTCGCGCGAAGGCCTATCCCACACCGCCGAGATCATGCGTTATGCCGCGCTGGCGGCGATCATGCGCCCCGGGGCCAGCGAGCTGGAGATCGCCAAGGCGTCGCAGGCGCTGGTGAGTCAGATCGGCCCGCAGCTCGGCCCGATGATCGAGCAGATGTTGTTCATGCAGTTGCGTCACATGATGGAGCCCGAGGCGGTCAACGCCGCCGAGCGGGCCGCGGGCCGGCCGTTGCCCGGTGCGCGACAGGTCAGCGTCGCGTTCGCCGACCTCGTCGGCTTCACCCGGCTGGGCGAGGCGGTGTCGCCCGAGGAGCTTAGTCACCTGGCCGGCAGGCTGGCGGGCCTGGCCTGCGACGTGCCGGCCCCGCCGGTCCGATTCATCAAGACGATCGGGGACGCGGTGATGTTCGTCTGCCCCGAGCCCGCACCGCTACTCGATGTCGTGCTGAAGCTCGTCGAGACCGTCGACACCGACAACGACTTTCCGCGGTTGCGGGCGGGGGTGTCGGCGGAATGGCGGTGAGCCGGGCCGGCGACTGGTTCGGCAGCCCGGTCAACGTCGCGAGCCGGGTCACCGGCGTGGCCCGCCCCGGCACCGTGCTGGTCTCCGATACGGTGTGGGAGGCGGTCGGCGAATCCGGGGCGTTCTCCGCGTCGTTCGCCGGCGCGCGCCGGCTCAAGGGCGTCAAGAACGAACCCTTATCCATTACAGGTGTAACGATGTACTCATGTAATTATGAAATCGCACAGTCAGCGGCGGTACGGCCGCCCCGGCGGCTGTCAGCAAGCCCAGCAGCCCGATGCCACCGGCGCGGCGGAATGGTTCGCCGGACGCCTGCCCGAGGCCTGGTTCGACGGCGACCCGACCGTCGTCGTCGACCGCGAAGAGATCACCGTCATCGGCAAGCTGGCGCACGGAGCAGAAGAGAGTGAGGCGCGCGCCGAGGGCCGGGCCTCGCGGTTTCGCGAGGAGACCCGTTCCGAGCGGATGCGCATTGCCGACGAAGCGCAGGATCGCTACGGGCGCAAGGTTTCTTGGGGCGTGGAGATCAACGGCGAGCGAATCCTGTTCACGCACATCGCCGTTCCGGTGATGACACGCCTGAAGCAACCGGAACGCCAGGTCCTCGACACGTTGGTCGACGCCGGTGTCGCGAGGTCGCGGGCCGATGCCCTGGCGTGGTCGGTCAAGCTGGTCGGTGAACACACCGAGGAATGGCTGGCCAAGCTGCGCGACGCGATGTCGGCGGTCGACGATCTGCGCGCGCAGGGGCCGGACTTACCGAGCTAAGCCAATATCGCAGTGCCGCTTGGATATTGGGGCAACTAGACGTTGTTGACCTTGTCGGCGATCTGGCTGGACTGATCGCTGATGTGGTATCCGCACGCGTTGACGTCGACGATCACGTTGTTCGCCACGCTCATCGCGTGCTCGCACCGCCACCCGTCGGCGCCTTCCTGGATCTGCAGCACCGATATCTTCGGTCAATTGCCTTGGATGGGCGTGAAAGTCCACCGATAGGTCTTGCCCGACGAGTTGGTCACGGTCACCGTCTGGCCGACGCAGGTCTTCCACTTGTCCAGCGAGCTCTGCAGGAACGCTTTGGCCTTGTCGGCGGTCGGAAATGCCACCACCGCCTGGTTGACCCAGTGGTCGTTGTTGTCGCCCGGCTCGGCGGACACCAGTCCGTTGATGCCGGTGTAGCCGCTTCCGGCGTACGCCGCGTCCTGCGTCGTGTACAGCGCTCCCTGGCAGGCCGGGACCGACACCTCCATCGTGGAAGTGCCCATCGACGTGATGGGCTTGCCGGGCTGGATGTTCGTCGCGCCCATGATGGTGTTGATGTCCGAGGCGCTCAGCAGCAGCGAGCTGAGACGGGTGGCCGCGATCGGTTCGGGTGGCGGCTTCGGATCGGGGATGATCAGCCAGATCGCCACCGCGCTGACCACGACCACGACCACCACCGCGGCCGCGGCGGTGGTCGGCCAGGGATTGCGCTTGGGTTTGGGCGGCTGGGCCAGGCCCCAGGGGTGGCCGACGGGCTGGCCGGGCGGCAGATTGCCTGTCGGTGGGCCGCCCCAGCTGCCGCCTTGGTAATGCGGCGCGGGTGCGACGGGCTGTGCCGGGGTACGGACGAGGCCGCTCTCCGGCGCCCACGGCCGAGGACTGGGGGCATGGTGCGGGGGTACCGGAGTGGGGCTCGGTCGCGGGTACGGCGGCGGGGGCGTGCTGGGCCGCTGCCCCGGGGGCGCCGCCGCGGTGCCCGCGATTGTCGGGGGCTGGTCGAGCTTGTCCTTGCCGGGCAGGGTCGCTTCCTGGCTGCGGCGCAGGATGTCGGCGGCGTGGTCGTGATCGGGAGTGCTCAGCGCCTCGTGGGCGGCCAGCGCCAGGTCGCCGGCGCTGGCGTAACGGTCCTCGGGCTTCTTGGCCATGCCCCGCGCGATCACCGCGTCGAAGGCTTTCGGGATGCCCGAGCGCACCGCGCTGGGTGCCGGGATGGCGTCGGAGGTATGCGCCCTGACCAGTTCGCCGGCGGTCCCCGCGCGATACGGCGGAGTGCCGGTCAGGCATTCGTAGAGCACGCAGGCCAACGCGTAGATGTCGGCGCGGTAGGTCACCTCACCATTGGTAAACCGTTCGGGCGCCATGTATTTTCACGTGCCCACCGCGGTGCCGAGCTAGGTGAGCTTCTCGTCGCTGGTGGCGCTGGCGATACCGAAGTCGACGAGATAGGCGAAGTCATATCGGGTGACCAGGATGTTGGGCGGCTTGACGTCGCGGTGCATGACCCCCGCGGCGTGGGCCGCGTCGAGCGCCGAGGTGATTTGGGTGATGACCGCGACCGCGCGGGGGGCGGTCAGCGGGCCGAATCGTTTGAGCATGTCGTCCAGATCGATGCTCTCGATCAGGTGCATCTCCATGAACATCTGCCCGTCGATTTCGCCGTAGTCGTGGATGGGCACCACATGCGGCTCCTGCAAACGGCCGGCGGTGCGCGCCTCGCGCCGCATCCGCTCGCGAAAGACGGGGTCCCTGCTGAACTCCGCGGTCATCACCTTGACGGCGACCGTCCACTCCTTGACGGTGTGCTCGGCCTCGTAGACCCCGCCCATCCCACCCCGGCCCAGCAGCCGTTTTAGGTGGTAGGGCCCGAACATCGTGCCCACGCGCGAGTTCTGCTCCGCGCTCATCGCTGATCCTCCAAACCGGCCGCGGATCCGCCGACGATATCAACAATTATGGGCAGATCGTCGCTGGTAAGCACCGCCACTAGCAACCATCACGGTAAGCCCTCGCGAACCCACAGGAGTGACAATCGGGAGAACCCGGCGCGGGCGAGTCGGGTGTGGACGCCGGTGCAGCCGGAACGAAAAGCCTTGCAATGATTGGTCATGCTGGCCGATGCTACGGAACACCTTGCGCAGCAGTCACTTTCAGTTGGCGGCCTCGCTGTTGTAGCCCCGGGGGATCTCGAAGGTGAACTCGTGGTCGCAGATGCGGACGTGGTCGCCGTCTTTCAGCGTGGCCGCCGACCGGATGCGTTGGTGTTGCACATGTACACCGTTGGACGAGCGCAGGTCGTTGATCACGTAGCAGGTGCCGGTGTCGACGATGACGGCGTGGTGGCGGCTCACGTTGGCGCTGGCCAGGATGATGTCGTTGTCGCTGAGACGGCCGATCTGGGTCTCCGTCGCGCGCAGCGGGTAGCTGCGGCCCGACGCTTCGTGCAGGTACGCGGCGGGCTTGCCGGCCGGGACCTTGGTGCGCTGATCCAGCAGGGTGATGGTGCCGACCGCGGTGGTCCGCGCCGACTTCTTGGCGTCCAGTGGTTCCTGGCGCAGGATTTTTTCGTTCAGGTCACGCAATGTCGGGCCGGGGTCGATCCCGAGTTCGTCGGCCAGTGTCGTCTTTATCCGCCGGTAGGCGGCCAGCGCGTCGGATTGGCGGTCGGTCAGGTAGTACGTCGTGATCAATTGGGCCCACAGCGGCTCGCGATAGGGGTGCTCGGTGATCAGCGTTTCGAGGTCGCTGATCACGGAGGCGCCACGTCCGCAAGCGATTTCGGCCTCCGCCTTCGCGGTGTGGACCAGAATTTTTTCCTCCACGAGCGAGGTGGCGAAGGTGTCGACGAACTGAAAGTCGCGCAGGTCCTCGAGCACCGGTCCCCGCCATTGCGCCAACGCCGTCGACAAGTGCTGGCTGGCTTCCTCGAACCTGCTGACCGCGGCCGCGTGCACGCCCGCGGTCTTCTCGGTGATGAACCGTCCGAGATCGCAACTGTTTTCGTCGACGGCGAGCCGGTAGCCCGGCGGCGCCGCGGCCAGCACCACGCGCGGGTCGATGCCGGCGGTGCTGAGCAGCTTGCGCAGATTGGACACGTACGAGTGGATGCTGGTCCGCGCACCGGACGGCGGCTCGTCTTCCCACAGGGCGGAGATGAGCCTCTCGACGCCGACCGGGCTGTTGCGGTTCATCAGCAGCATGGCCAGCACCGCGCGCTGCTTGGGCGTGCCCAACGGCACCATGCCGCCGCCAACAGTCATCTCCAACGGCCCGAGCAGGCCGAATTCGAGACTCTTGTCTACCATCGTCGCTAACCAGACCTTCCGGGTTCTCCGCGCTGCCATTCACATTGTGATACGAAGGCCCCGAATTCGGTAATACCGGTGGCTTGGTGTGCCTCGGTGACGGCCATGCGCGGTTGCCACCCGCTGAAATGTGTTCCCCGCCAGCGTGGTCATCGACGCCTCGGTCGAATCCGGTTGCGCTTCATCCAAACCGCAGCAGGCGGGCAGCCGTCGTGCTTCGCCGAGGCTGCCCGCCACATCCGTGACCGGCTAAATGGTGGTGAACACCATCAGCTCCTTGCTGGCCTCCCATGCCTTCATGAAGAGCGCCATCGGGATCTGCTCGTCGCGCCCGTCCTTGGTGCCGCTGTCGTTGAGGTGCACCACATTATTGGCCGTGTCGATACCGGTGACCACCACCGCGTGGTCGCCCCGGGGGTTTCCGTTGTCGTCCTTGTTTTCGACCGGCTGTCCCCAGATGAGTTCGCCGTTGACGCTGACGATGATTTTGTGGCCCTCGCTCAGTTGCTCTTCGAGCCCTTCGATGCCGCCGAGGATGCCGTCTTTGGCGGCGTGCTCCTTGTTGGTGATCGTGGCGTCGATTTTGTACAGCTTCAGCAGGGTCGGGATGTCGGCAAAGCTGGTGCCCATCTCCGAATTCGGGTTTTTGGTGTTGGCCGGCGTGGTGTAGATGGAGCCGGGGTGGACGACGCTCGGCGTGGCCTGCGCCCGCTTGATGATCGCCCGCTCCGAGGGCTCCTTGCCGGTGATCTGGCCGATCACGTCGGCGCTCGACATCAGGACGCAGTCGTCGTATTTCTGGTAGCGCCAGTACTTTGCGGCCGCGACGGGGTCGCCGTACATGGTGCCGGCCGCCCCCTCGGCCGGTCCGGCCAAGCCCAGGGCGACGGCACCGGCGACGACGGCGAGGGTGGCGGTCTTGGCGATCGCACCGATCTTGGCGGTCTTCATCGGTGTCCCCTTTCTCGTCCCGCGGTGGTGCGGGGTGGTCGAGAACAGGTTCCGATCGTGGCCTATCTGTTATCTCTACGCATTCTTGGAGTGACCTCGCGCCGGGTTCGGGACTAGTTGCACGCCCACGTGTCGATGGAGCCGCCGCCGAGCTTGGTCAGCGCGTCCTTCATCGCGGCGGCCAGGGTGGCGCCGACGCCGCCCTGGAATGCCTTGCCATTGGTCGCGACGGCACCGCAGTCGGTGAAGCTGGTGAGCACCTTGCAGTCCGGGTAGGCACAGTTCTTCACCGCGGTGGCCTCCGCGGCCGGGCGGGTCGGGTAGGGCCAGCTGCGGCCCCAGGAACCGTTGCTGGAGTAGGCAATCGCACCGTACTGGTCGGCGGCGCCGGCCGCGGGGGCCAGCGCGACGCCGATGGCGGCGGCAGCGGCGGCCATGGTGAACCCCCGGCGACGAGTAATCATCCTCATAGGTGATTCCTTTCCGAATGCCGGCGCTCCGGCGGTTTCCACGTTTTCCAGGGATCGCACGCCCTGACCAGACGGACCTATACGGGCTCGGTGGCGGTGACCGTCTTGCCCCAGTCGGACATCGTCAGCGTCACCGAGGTGTCGTTCGTCGGGTGGACCTGCAGCTGCACCAGGTGTGAGGAGCCGTCCGAGGCGATCCAGACGGTGGTGGGCACCGTCGTCACGCTCGGGCGGTCAACTTGGAGCCGGCCAGCGTGGCGACGTCGTCGGCCGACGAGTCGCCGGTAATCGTGGTGGTCGCCACGCCCTTGACCTGCTTGGTGCCCGCCACCGCGGCGTTCTGCAGTTTCGACAGAAGGTTGGCCAGGTCCTTGTTGGGGTCCAGCAACACCGACACGTTGTAGATCGAGGCGCCGTTGCCGAAGTCGGTGTAGGTGCCGGGTTGCCCGAGGTCGGAGTACAGGTGGCCGTCGACGTAGACGAACTTCGCGTCTTGGGGAGATTTGCCGACCAGCAGTGTCGTGGTGCTGGTGGCAACCGTTTGCGGGGTGTTGGAGATGTCGCCGTCCAGTTTGGTCACCCGCAGGTTGGGCACGTCGCCCTGCACCGTCACGGCGACGTGCATCCCGGTGACTTTGGTCATCGCGTCCGCGGCCTGCTTGAGCAGGGTGGCCGTCTCGTTGCTGGGGGTGGTGGCGCTGGTTCCGGGCGCTTTGCCGGTGTTCGAGGTGCTCGAGCAGCCACCGATGGCCAAGACGAGGGAGAGCGCGGCGGCAGCGGCGGCGCTAACGGTGCGAGGCGAGAGCTTCATCAACATCTCCTTCAGTGTTGGCCACAGCTGGTTACTGCATAGCAATCGCCGCGCAGCAAATCAACAGCCGACACCCGCAGCTTAGTGAGGCCGATGCGGGATGCGGAAGGTCTCAACCAAATCCCGCGCCGGCGCGGCGTCGAAGTGTATTGGTATCCCGCCCAACATGGCGCCGAATCACCTTGTTTGGCAACGCTTTCCAAACTTGGCGCGGTGCCGCGGAGGCGGCGTTGTCGTCGAACGCGGGACGAGTCCGGCGTGAACGAGGGCCCACCGCGCAGCGACGTGCAGATGGCGAATGGGCGGATCCCGGTTACCGGGATCCGCCCATTCTCGGGTGGGGGCGATCAGGTGCGCTGAGGAGCGAGTTGCGGGCAGTAGGCGTGGGTCGCGTCGACGACGAAGTAGGCCGCCTGGTGGCTGGTCAGGTTGGTCTGCTGGAGGACCTCGGTGGCGATGTCGGTTCCGGTTTTGCCGGAGGCGAGCTCCTGGCAGACCTTGTGACCGTCCTTGATCGCGTCGGCGGGTGAGCTGAAGGAGATGCCGAGCTTGTCCATCTAAGCGAGGAACGCAACGTCGGCGGTGGTGGCTCCGGCGGTGCCGGCTGCGCCGATCGCAACGATCCCGATGGCGGCGGCGCCGATCATGGTGCTGGCAATCGTGCTGAGGCGGTGAGAGAACATTGCTGGATCCTTTTCAGGGTGTGCGGTTGGGGTGGTGATGTGGCTAGCCTCAGCCGCCGTTCTAAATGGATCCTCAATAACTTCTTGGCGTCATTTCAGTAACGCCTCAGGCCCGGGAAAGGTCAGGCCTGACTCATCGCGTAGTAGGCACCCCGGCGCGCCATGAGTTCGGCGTGGTTGCCCTGCTCGACGACGCGTCCCGACTTGACCACCACGATGCGGTCGGCAGCACGGATCGTCGAAAGTCGGTGCGCGATAACGAAACTCGTGCGGTCTCGGCGAAGCTCGTGCATGGCCCGCTGAATAAGGGCCTCGGTGCGGGTATCGACCGAGCTGGTCGCCTCGTCCAGGATCAGCAGCCGCGGACGGGCCAGGAACGCGCGGGCGATCGTGATCAGCTGCTTTTCGCCGGCACTGATGTTGGCACCGTCGCCGGTGACCCGGGTCGCATAGCCGCCCGGCAGGGTGTGGACAAACCGGTCGATATAGGCCACCCGGGCGGCCTCGACCACCTCGTCGGCGCTGGCGTCGGGCCGGCCGTAGCCGATGTTCTCCGCGATGGTGCCGTCGAACAGCCAGGTGTCTTGCAGCACCATGCCGATGCCGGATCGCAGGGCTTGCCTGCTCATCGTGGTGATGTCGACGCCGTCGAGCAGGATGCGGCCGGCATCGATGTCGTAGAACCGCATCAGCAGGTTCACCAGCGTGGTCTTGCCCGCTCCGGCCGGTCCGACGATCGCCACCGTGCTGCCCGGCTCGACCGTCATCGACAGGTCTTCGATCACCGTCGTGCCTGCGTGGTAGGCAAAGCTCACGTGCTCGAACTCGACGCGGCCGCGGGGTTGCGGGGCCTGGCCGTTGGGCGGCATCGGCGCGGGGTCCGGCGCTTCCTCGGGTTCGTCGAGCAGCTCGAACACCCGCTCGGCGCTGGCCACCCCGGATTGCAGGGTGTTGTACATCCCGGCGACCTGGTCCAGCGGGGTGTTGAACTGCCGGACGTAGGAGATGAACGCCTGGATGTTGCCGAGGGTGATGTGTCCGGTGGTGACCTGCAGGCCACCGATCACCGCGACCGCGACGTAGCCGAGGTTGCCGATGAATGCGGTGGCCGGTGCCACCAGTCCGGAGAAGAACTGCGAGCCGAAACTGGCGTGGTAGACGTCGTCGTTGAGGCTGCGGAATCGTTCGCGTGCCGCGTCGCGGTGACCGAAGGTCTTGACCACCGTGAACCCGCTGTACGTCTCCTCGATGTGCGCGTTGAGCCGCCCGATGCTGGTCCACTGCGCCACGAACAGGCGCCGCGACCGGCGTGCGATCGCCCGGGACGCCAGCAGTGACAGCGGCACGGTCAGCGTGGTGATCAGCGTCAGCAGCGGCGAGATCGACAACATCATGACCAGCACCGCGACCACGGTCAAAATCGACGTGAGCAGTTGGCTGATCGTCATCGACAGCGACGACTGGACGTTGTCGATGTCGTTGGTCACCCGGCTCAGCAGCTCGCCGCGCAGCCGTCCGTCGAAATAAGACAGCGGCAGCCGGTGGACCTTGTCCTCGACCTGCGCGCGCAGCGCGATCATGGTCCGCTGCAGGGTGAGGTTGAGCAGTCGTGCTTGTGCCCAAAGCAACAGTGCGGCAGCGACATACAGGGACAAGGCAACGGCCAGTGTGCGCGCTACCGCACCGAAGTCCACGCCCCGGCCGGGCACCACGTTCATCTTGGACAGCAGGTCGGCGAACGTCGCGTCGCCGCGCGCCCTCGCTTGGGCGACGGCCTGCGCCTTGGTGATCCCCGCGGGCAGTTCCCGCCCGATCACGCCGTTGAAGAGCAAATCGGTGGCGTGGCCGAGAATTCGGGGAACGACGACGCCGATCGCCGTGCCGGTCAGCCCCAGGGCGATCACCGCGATGCTGAGTGCTCGTTGTGGCGCAAGCCGTTTCACCAGCCGGACCGCCGTGCCCCAGAAGTCGCGGGACGGCGTGGCCGTGGCGGCTTCGCGGGCGGCCCGGTTCGTCGCCGCAGTCACTTCGTGGCCTCGAATCCGGCGCCCACCGACTGCGAGTCGGCGAATTCCGCGTAGGTGGCGCATTCGGCCAACAGCGACTCGTGGGTGCCCGAGCCCACCATCCTCCCGTCGTCGATAACGACGATCTGGTCGGCCTGCGCCGCCGTCGAAATACGCTGTGTGACAACGATTATAGTCGACCCGGCGCAGATCTCCCGTACGCCGGCCCGGACTCGCGCCTCCGTGTGCGCATCGAGCGCGGAGAACGCGTCGTCGAACAGGCAGATCGGCGGGTGGCGAATGACCGCCCGGGCGATCGCCAGCCGCTGCCGTTGTCCGCCCGACAAATTGATCCCGGCCTGGGCGACGCGCATCTGCAGCCCGTCGGCGTGCGCCCGGACGAAGTCGTCGGCGGCGGCGGCCCGCAACGCTGCCCATATCTCGTCGTCGCTCGCGTCCGTCTTGCCGATGTGCAGGTTCTCCGCGACCGTGCCGGAGAAGAGGTAGCCGCGCTGCGGGACCAGGCCGATCGCCGACCACAGCCGCTCGGTGTCGTAGGCGCGGACGTCGAGGTCGTCGATCAGCACCGCGCCGTCGGCCACGTCGTAGAGGCGGCAGATCAGCGACACCAGCGTCGACTTGCCCGAGCCGGTGCTGCCGACGATCGCCATGGTGGTGCCGGGTCGCGCGGTCAACGAGATATCTTGCAGCACAGGGCGCTCGGCGCCCGGGTAGGTGAATGTCGCACCGTCCAGGCGGACGACGCCGGTAATCCCGGCGTGCGGAAGCTTGGGGTGTTGCGGGCTGACGATGGCGGGACGAGCGGACAGCACCTCGGTGATGCGCTCGGCGCACACCGACGCGCGCGGCAGCACCACCAACGTCATCGTCGCCATCAACACGGCCATCAGGATCTGCGTGAAATAGGCCAGAAAAGCCGTCAACGAGCCGACCTGCATCTGGCCGCGATCGATGCGCAGGCCGCCGAACCAGATCAGCGCGACGCTGGACACGTTGATCGTCAGGGTGGTCACCGGCAGCATCAGCGCTTGCCAGTTGCCGGCGGTCAGCGACACATTCGACAGTGCCGTGTTGGCGCGGGAAAACCGTTCGCGCTCAAAGCTTTCGCGGTTGAACGCCCGAACCACTCGCATGCCGGACAGCTGGTCGCGCAGCACCCGGTTGATGCCGTCGATCAGCGCTTGCATGCTGCGGAACAACGGCAGCATGTGCGACATGATCCAGTAATTCGTCACGGCCAGCACCGGGACGCTGACCAGCAGCAGCCAGGTCAGCGCGGCTTCCTGGTGAATGGCCATCAGGATTCCGCCGATGCACATGATCGGCGCGGTGATCAGCACCGTGCCCGTCATCTGCACCAGGTACTGAATCTGCCGGACGTCGTTGGTGCTGCGGGTCAGCAAAGTCGGCGCGCCGAATCGGGCGGTCTCGGGCTCGGAGAAGGTGGTGACGTGCTCGAACATCGCCCGGCGCAGGTCACGGCCGAACCCCATCCCGGTCCGGGAGCCGAAGTAGGTGGCCCCGACCGAGCACAACACCTGCAACCCGGTGACGGCCAGCATCACCATGCCGAGCCGGACGATCGTCGCGGTGTCGCCCTTCGCGACGCCGTCGTCGATGATCGCGGCGTTGACCGTCGGCAGGTACAGCGTCGCCAGCGTGCTGATCAGTTGAAGCACCATCAGCACCGCCACCAACCGGCGGTACCGCCGGATGTACTCGCGCAGCAGTGCCAGAAGCATCTGGTAACTGTCGCATACGGCGTGCGTTGCGGCGGCGAGCACCGCCGGGCCGGTTGGGTGCGCGTGCCGCGTCCGGCAAAGCCGTTGAAATGCCTGATCAAGTGGCGCGTCGGTGGTTGACCCGCTGGGCTGCCGCTACAGTGCATCGTGTGGACCAGCAGCAGGCCAAGCAGAAGCAGGGTAGCGGTGCGTCGTAGCCTCGCGGTGCAAGCCCTTGCGGCCCTGATGATCGTTATCCCGGCGGTTGCGGGCTGCTCGGGTTCCGGCGACAACAAGCCGGGCGGGACGTCCTCGTCGTCGCCGGGCAACGCCGCGGGGCACCACGGACCGATGTTTCCGCAATGCGGCGGCATCAACGACCAGCAGGTTGCCGAGCTGACCAAGGTCAGCGGTCTGATCAACACGGCGCGCAACTCCGTGGGCTGCCAGTGGCTGGCCGGCGGTGGCATCCTCGGCCCGCACTTCTCCTTTTCCTGGTATCGCGGCAGCCCGATCGGACGCGAGCGCAAGACCGAGGAACTGTCGCGCGCCAGCGTCGAGGACATCAACATCAACGGCCACAGCGGTTTCATCGCGATCGGCAACGAGCCGAACCTGGGCGACTCGCTGTGTGAGGTCGGCATCCAGTTTCAGGACGACTTCATCGAGTGGTCGATCAGTTTCAGCCAGAAGCCGTTCCCGCCGCCGTGTGACATCGCCAAAGAACTGACTCGTCAATCGATTGCGAACTCGAAATGATCACACGACGTGTCCGGACGGCGCTGGTCATCCTGACCAGCGCGCTGATGGTCCTGACCGGCTGTTCGAGGTCGATCGCGGGTAACGCCGTCAAGGCCGGTTCCGGCGGCGTGCCACGCAACAACAATTCCCAGCAGCAGTATCCGAACCTGCTCAAGGAATGCGAAGTCCTCACCAGCGACATCCTGGCCAAGACAGTGGGTGCCGACCCGCTCGACATTCAGAGCACGTTCGTCGGCGCGATCTGCCGCTGGCAGGCCGCAAACCCGGTCGGCCTGATCGACATCACCCGGTTCTGGTTCGAACAGGGCAGCCTGAGCGAGGAACGCAAGGTCGCCGACTTCCTCAAGTACAAGGTGGAAACGCGGACGATCGCGGGGGTGAATTCGATCGTGATGCGCCCGGACGACCCCAACGGCGCGTGCGGGATGGCCAGCGACGCGGCCGGTGTCGTCGGCTGGTGGGTCAACCCGCAGGCACCCGGTATCGACGCCTGCGGGCAGGCCTTCAAGCTGATGGAGCTGACGCTGTCGACGAACTCCTAGCCTCAGCGCGGGACGTGAAAGTCGGTCAGCGCCGCTTGGCCTCGTTGCAGGTCTTTCCAGTCGCCGGTGACCTTCAGCACCGCGATCGCCGAGGTCGCGTATTTCTCCGAAATGCGTTGCACGGCATCGTCATTGGTGCACTCAGCGCCCGCTAGGCCGAGCGCCAGTGCCGACATGGTCGGTTCGTGTCCGACGACGAGCAGGGTGTCGACGCCGTCGGGAACCTCGTTGATCTCGTCGATCATCGTGCCCGTGGTGGTGTCGTAGAGGCGCTCGCGGTATTGCACGGGCGCGTCGATGCCGGTGTTGGCCAGGGTCTGACGCGCGCGGGTGGCCGTGGAGCACAGCACCGCGTCGATGGCGGGTTGATGGGCGCGCAACCAGTCGCCGCCGATCCGTGCTTCCCGGATACCGCGGGGTGCCAACGGCCGGTCGTGGTCGACGACGCCGGGCGGATAGCCGGATTTCGCATGCCGCATCAGCAGCAGGGTGCGCTCACCATTCACGCGACCCACGCTAGCCAATCGTGACGGCGGGTCGTCACGGTCGGTGAGGAGTTTGTCGGTGGTAGGTGCACGGGGGAACGCACCCACCGACAAAAACCGGGCGTTGTGACTGCAGAAAGACAAGTGACACACGAGGTTTCACCAGCGAGCGACCACGGCAACGTGTCGCTACAAGGCGGGCAAATCCGACACCGCGCGAAGGCATGCCGACGCACGTCCCAAGACTTGTCGGTGAACGCCCTTAGACTTCGCGGTGCCTTGATAGCCACGTCATTGTCGAAGGGGGCGCCGGAATGCGATTCCTGCACACCGCCGACTGGCAGCTGGGCATGACCCGACACTTTCTGGCCGGGGACGTCCAGCCGCGGTACTCGGCCGCCCGGCGCGACGCGGTCGCCGGCCTGGGCGCTCTCGCGACCGAGGTCGGCGCCGAGTTCGTCGTGGTCGCCGGTGACGTCTTCGAACACAACCAGCTCGACCCGAAGGTGATCGGGCAGTCGTTGGAAGCCATGCGCGCCATCGGTATTCCCGTGTACCTGTTGCCCGGCAACCACGATCCGCTCGACGCGTCGTCGGTATTCACTAGCGCGCTGTTCACCCGGGAATGCCCGGACAACGTCGTGGTGCTCGATAGCGCCGGCCCGCATCGGGTGAAGCCGGGCCTCGAGATCGTCGCCGCGCCCTGGCGATCCAAGGCGCCGACCACCGACCTGGTCGCCGAAGTCCTCGACGGTCTCGAAAACCCTGACGCCGTCACCCGGGTGCTGGTCGCCCACGGCGGCGTCGACGCGCTCGACCCCGACCGCGATAAGCCGTCGCTGATTCGGCTGGCCGGTCTGGAAGCGGCGCTGGCCCGTGGCGCGATCCACTACGCGGCACTGGGGGACAAGCACTCGCTCACCCGGGTCGGCGAGAGCGGTCGGGTGTGGTATTCGGGCTCGCCGGAAGTCACGAATTTCGATGACGTCGAAGCCAATCCGGGTCATGTCCTGGTCGTCGACATCGACGAAACGAACCAGGTGACGGTGACGCCCCGGCACGTGGGGTGTTGGCGGTTCGTCACCGTGCACCGGCAGGTCGACACCAGCCGCGACATCGCCGACCTGGACTTGAACCTCGATCTGATGACCGAAAAGGATCGCACCGTGGTGCGCCTGGCGCTGACGGGCTCGCTGACGGTCACCGACCGGGCCGCGCTGGATGCGTGCCTCGATCGATACGCGCGGCTGTTCGCCGACTTGCGCACCTGGGACAGCCACACGGACCTGGCGGTGATACCGGCCGACGGCGAGTTCACCGACCTCGGCATCGGCGGGTTCGCCGCCGCGGCCGTCGAAGAGCTGGTGGCCACCGCGCGCGGAGACGACGGCGACTTCGCCGCCGACGCCCAGGCCGCGCTGGCACTCTTGCTGCGCTTGACCGCATCGACAGAAGTGCGGGCCGCCGACCGGAGGTCGGCATGAAGCTGCACCGACTCGTCCTGACGAACTACCGCGGGATCGGGCACCGCGAGATCGAGTTTCCCGACCACGGCGTGGTTGTGGTGAGCGGCGCCAACGAAATCGGCAAGTCGTCGATGATCGAGGCGCTGGACCTGTTGCTGGAATCCAGGGACCGCTCGACGAAGAAGGAAGTCAAGCAGGTCAAGCCCACCAACAGTGACGTCGGCTCCGAGGTGACAGCCGAAATCAGCAGCGGCACTTACCGTTTCATCTATCGCAAGCGCTTCCACAAGAAACCTGAGACGGAATTGACAGTGCTGGTTCCGCGCCGCGAGCAGCTGACCGGCGACGAAGCCCACGAACGGGTCCGCAGCATGCTCGCCGAGACGGTGGACAACGAACTGTGGCACGCTCAGCGCGTGCTGCAGTCGACATCCACGGCCGCAGTGGACCTTTCCGGCTGCGACGCCCTTTCGCGTGCACTGGATGTCGCGGCCGGGGACCAGGCGGCGCTGTCCGGTAACGAGCCGCTGCTCATCGAGCGGATCGATGCCGAGTACGCGCGCTACTTCACCCCTACCGGGCGTCCTACCGGCGAGTGGGCGGCGGCGATCGCTCGGCTGTCCGACGCCGAGGCCGCGGTCGAACAGTGCCGGGCGGTGGTCGCCGAGGTCGACGACCGGGTGCGCCGCCACGCCGAGCTGACCGAGCAAGTGGCCGAGCTTTCCCAACTGCGGCTTGCCGCCGGTCCGCGGTTGGCCGTCGCGCAGGCTGCCGCCGACAAGGCCGCGGAGCTCACTCGCCAAGTGCGGGAAGCAAAGCTGGTCGCGGCCGCCGCGGCGGCGACCAGCGCCGCAGCCGACGCCGCGCACACCGGCCGGTCGCGTCTGGTCGCCGAGATCGAGACTCGCACGGCCGCCGTCGTCGCCGCCGACACCGAAGCCCGGCAAGCCGCCGAGGCGCAGACGGCCGCGCAGGCCGACGCCGAAATGGCCGGTGCCGCAGTACAGGAGGCCACCCGGGTGCTGGCCGACGTGGCGCGCCGCGTCGAATCCGCCCGCCGCGCCGTGGACCAGCTCGCCGAGCGTGACGAGATCGACCGGCTGAGCGCCCGGCTGGCCAAGATCGACGCCGTGCGGCGCGACCGGGACCGGGTCGCCGCGGAGCTTTCCGAGGTCGTACTCACCGAGGGACTATTGCGCCGAATCGAAAGTGCCGCAGCCGCTGTCGATCGCGCCGGCGACCAACTGACGTCGATCTCGGCGGCGGTCGAGTTCACCGCCACAGCCGACATCGAATTCGCGGTCGGCGAACAACGGGTGTCGCTGTCGGCAGGGCAAACCTGGTCGACCACGGTCACCGGAACGACGGAGGTCGAGGTTCCCGGTGTCCTCACCGCGCGGATCACTCCCGGTGCGACGGCACTCGATTTGCAGGCGAAATACGCAGCGGCACAACATGAGCTGGCCGCGGCGCTGGCCGACGGTCAGGTCGGCGATCTCGCCGCGGCGCGATCGGCGGATCAGCACCGCCGCGAATTGCAGAGCAGCCGCGACCAATTGAGCGCGACGCTGGCCGGACTGTGCGGCGACGACGACATCGAGCAGCTCCGCGACCGGCTGGCGCAACTGCGTGCCGGCCACCCGGCCGAGCCGGATCTGTTCGCCACCGACATCGCGTCGGCGCGTGCCGAACTGGAGGCCGCGCAGGCTGCCCTCCTGGCCGCGGAAGCCGACTGCGAGACGCGTCGTCAGGCCGCCGCGGCGGCCGACGCCCGGGTTGCCGAGACCTCCACCCGGGCAACGTTTCTGCTTAACGAAGCGACAACCCAACGAGCCGAACTGGTTAGGGCCACCGATCAGCTGGCGCAGGAGCGGGCCGCGGTGACCGACGAGGATCTGGCCGCATCCGCGGAAGCCGGGCAGCGGGCCGCGCAATCCGCGCAGCACCGAGCCGTCGAGCTGGCCGAGGAATTGGGCGCCTTGGCACCCGATGCGGTGACCGCCGAATTGGCCGCGGCCACCGAGGCCGCCGAGTCGCTGCGCGTCCGTTACGAAGACGCGGCCCGTACGTTGCGAGAACTCGCCATCGAGCTCTCGGTGTTCGGCAGCGAGGGCCGCCAAGGCAAACTCGACGCCGCGGAGGTCGAGCGCGAGCACGCCGCCAGTCAGCACAGCCGGATCGGGGGCCGGGCCCGCGCGGCACAGCTGCTGCGTTCGGTCATGGCCCGCCATCGCGACACCACCCGGCTAAGCTACGTCGAGCCCTACCGCGCGGAGTTGCAGCGGCTCGGGCGTCCGGTGTTCGGGCCCAGCTTCGAGGTCGACGTCGACACCGACCTGTGTATCCGCAGCCGGACCCTGGACGGTGTCACGGTGCCCTACGACTCGCTGTCCGGCGGGGCCAAGGAGCAACTCGGGATTCTGGCGCGGTTGGCCGGTGCGGCCCTGGTCGCCAAGGAGGACGCCGTTCCGGTCGTCGTCGACGACGCACTCGGGTTCACCGACCCCGACCGGCTGGCCAAGATGGGCGAGGTGTTCGACACCGTGGGCGCCCACGGCCAGGTGATCGTGTTGACGTGTAGCCCCGATCGTTACGACAGCGTGAAGGGTGCGCACCGCATCGAGCTCACTGCGTAGGGCCCCGGGCGCGCAGCAGCGGTCGCGCTGCTGACCGGGAGCGACCCCGGCAGAATGGGCAGCGATGACCATGAACTGCAAGCGGCGCCGGATGCACGAACGGCTTGCGGCAATGCCGGGCGTCCGGCCGGTGCGCAGGCCGATCGCTCCGAGCAGCGCCGAGGAGTTCGACCTCTACTATGTGCGCACCGGCCGCAAGTCCGCCCACCCGCTGGTGGTCATTCCGGGCGGGCCGGGGGTGGCCTCGCTGCAGGTCTACAAGGGATTGCGGCGTCGCGCCGCCCTCGCGGGTCTCGACGTCATCATGATCGAACACCGCGGGATCGGCATGTCGCGGCACGACGACGCCGACCACGATCTGCCGCCCGAGGCGATCACCGTCGATCAGGTCGTCGACGACGTCGCCGCCGTGCTCGACGACGCGCACGTGGACTCCGCGGTCGTCTATGGCACGTCGTACGGTAGCTACATCGCGGCGGGCTTCGGCGTACGCCATCCCGGCCGGGTGCACGCGATGATTCTCGACTCCCCATTGCTGTCACGACACGACATCGCGCTCGTGCGCGGCGCCGTGCGCGGTCTGCTGTTCGACGGCGATTCCCCGGAAACCGCTGCCTTGGCGCCCAAAATCCGCAAGCTGATCGACACCGGGGTGATGACCGAAACGGCCGGAGAGATCGCCACCACCATCTACGCTTACGGCGGCGCCGCGCTGCTGGAGCGCGAGCTCGACTTGCTGCTCAGTGGCCGAATGATGGTGTGGCGGATGCTGTCCCGCTTCTCCGGCCTGGTCGCCCGCAATGTCGCATACCGCCACGAGATCGATCTGGTGAGCCGCATCGCGTTCCGCGAACTCGACTGCGCGGCCGAGCCCGATGGCCTGCCGCTGGATCCTGCGCTGGCGCTGCGTGAAATCATCAGCGAAACAGACGCTTTCGAAGCCGAGCCGTACGATCTGGTGGCCGAGATGCCGAAGTTCACCTGGCCCACGGTGATGATTTCCGGCGGCCGCGACCTGGTGACACCGCGGGCCGTGGCGGAGCGGGTGGCCTCGCTGGTGCCCAACGCGCTGTTGTTGCCATTGCCGACGATGGCGCACAGCGCCGTGGACTTCCGTGAGCCCGCCGCGCTGATGATCGCCGCCGCGGTGTGCCGCGGCGACGTCGACACGCTCGCCGGTCGCGGACCCGCGCTGGACACCCTGCTGGCCCGTCCCGCCATGCGTGTGCTGTGGAAGGCGGTCGAGCTGGCCGCGATCGCGGAGGGCGCCCTGCCGGTGCTGACGCGCTGTGGCGGCGGCTCAGGTCCGCATGAACCCGATCGCGGTGTAGTCCACGTCGGCCAGTCCGGCCGCACCATAATTGGCCAAATCACGCCGTACCGCCCGGTTGCCGGGCGACTGAAACAGTGGCAGGTTGAAGCCTTCCTGCCAGATCATCTGGTCAACCTGATTGGCTAGGGAACGCTCCTTGTTCTGGTCCAGCTCCGACAATGTCTCGGCGATCTTCGCGTCGATCGCGGCGTTGCCGATCCTGCCGAAATTGCTGTCACCGTCCGAGGTGTAGATCTGCGGAAGGGCAGACAGCGGGAAAGCATTGCCTTCCCAACCGAATTGGGCGATGTCGAAATCGCCGACCCCGATGTACTGGCTGAAAAAGCCATTCCCGCCTTTGACGTCGAGCACCAGCTTCACCCCGATCTGCGCCAGACTGTTCTGCGCCACCATGGCGATCTGCCGGTTGGATGCCGCGTCGAAAAGGACGTCGCGGACGACGAGCTGTTTGCCGTCCTTCTCCCGCACCGCACCGTTGAGCTTCCACCCCATGGCGTCCAGCTCTCGGCGGGCCGCCCCCGGGTTGTAATCGCCTGGCGCGCTGTTGTTTTGATAGCCGACCTGTCCGGCCACATAGACGTGGTTGTTCAACGGCTCGGGATCAGTGGTCAGACCGTGCTCGACGACGTCGACGATGGCCTGTCGGTCGATACCCTGGCAGATCGCCCGGCGCAGCCGCTCGTCGGCCATGATCGACCCCGGGGCACCGTTGAACGTTAAGTGGAACCAGGTGGGGGCCGGCGCGCGCCGGATCACAATGCCGGGCGTGCGCTGGGCGGTCACCATGTCGTCGAGCGTCGTGATACCGGCGGCGTCGATCGCGTTGTTCTGCAGGGCGGGGATGATCGCGGAGACGTCGAGCACCAGGAAGGTGATCGAATCCAGCCGTGGCTTCCGGCCCCACCAGCGGGGATTGCGGGTCAGCACGATGCGCTGCGCGGTCCGGTCGATCGTCGACACGATGAACGGCCCGGCGGACGGGCCGGGGCCTTCCAGCTGACCCTTGTTGAAGACCTCCGGATTGGCGGTCATGCTGCGCGGTTGCATCCCGCCGGCGAACATGCCGCGCCATTCGGCGTACGGATCGGAGAAGGTGACCACGGCCTGGCGGTCGTCGACGCCTCTGGTCACCGACTTCACCCGTTCGAACCCGGCCCGGCTGGCGATCAAGTACCGCTTGTCGCGGCCGCTGCACGCGTCCACCTCCGACTTGAGGTCTTCCCACGTGATCGGCGTGCCATCGCTCCAGGTTGCCTTGGGATTGATTGTGTAGGTGACGGTTTGGGGGTTGGTCCCGGTCAGCTCGGCGCCGGTGAAGTAGTCGGTGTTGAGCTGCAGGCTGCCGTCGGCCTGGGTCATGAACGCCCCGGGCTGGGTGGCCGCCAGCACCGCGGCGGTGTCGGAGGTGTTGCCGTCGATGTTCAACTGGTTGAAGTTGTCCGGGAATGCCGTCAGCGGCAGGCGCAGGTTGCCGCCGTCGCGCAGCGTGTCGGGGTCCTGCGGGTTGATGTCGCTGGTGGCGCCGAGCTGAGCCGCCCGGGTCTCCGGCAGGTCGTCATACCCGCTCGAACATCCGGTCACCAGCACCGCGAGCGCCGCGGCCTGGGCCGCGAATTTGCGGGGGGTCACCGTCACCCCGCCGATGCTAACCCGCATCGGCGTGCGCTCGGGGAACGGCGGCCAGCAGCCGCCGGGTGTATTCGTGCTGCGGTTTGGTGAAGACCTCATCGCCGTCGCCCTGCTCGACGATGGTGCCCCGGTAGAGCACCACCACCTGGTGCGCCAGGTGTTTGACGACGGAAAGATCGTGTGAGACAAACAGATACGACAGACCAAACCGGTCTTGCAGGTCGAGCAGCAAGTTGATGATCCCCGCTTGGATCGAGACGTCGAGCGCCGACACCGGCTCGTCCAGCGCCAGTATCTTGGGCTGCAGCGCCAGCGCCCGCGCGATGCCGATGCGCTGCTTCTGCCCCCCGGAGAACTCGGCCGGGTAGCGGGTGGCGTCGACGTGGCGCAGCCCGACGATGTCGAGCAGTTCGGCGACGCGCGCGTCGGCATCGGCCTTGGGAAATCCGTTCGCTTGCAACGGTTCGGCTATGCCTTCGGATACCGGCAGCCGGGGATCCAGGGATGCCACCGGGTCCTGGAACACCACCTGGATGTCGCGGCGCAGCGAGCGCCGGCCTTCCGGATTCAACGCCGCGACGTCGGCGCCGAGCACCTCGATCGAACCCGATTGCGGCGCACTCAATTCCAAGATCTGTTGCAGGGTAGTCGATTTGCCCGAACCCGACTCGCCGACGATCGCCAGCGTGCGGCCCTGCCGCAGGGTGAAGCTGACGCCGTCGACCGCCCGCACCTCACCCACCCGCCGGCGGAACACCATGCCCTTGGTGAGCAGGTAGGTCTTGCGCAGGTCGGCCACCCGTAACACCGTCGCACCCGCCTCGGCCCCTGTATCGAGGTCCGGTGGCGCGGTTGTGACGTCGAAGATCTCGGCGGCAGAACGACCCGCGACGTCGTCGGTGCGGATGCACGCCGCCCGGTGGTCCTGCGCGACGGTGATCAGCGGAGGTTCAGCGGCACCACATTCGTCGATCGCCAGCGGACAGCGCGGCGTGAACGGACAGGCGTCGGGGGCCAGCGTCGAAAGATTAGGTGGTGCATCGGGAATCGGAACCAGCCGGGTGCCCTGCGGGGCATCCAGCCGCGGTGCCGAACCGAGCAACCCGACCGTGTAGGGCATCCGGCGGTCCCGGTACAAATCGTCGACGGTCGCGATCTCCACCTCGCGCCCGGCGTACATGACCATGGCCCGGTCGGCGAACTCCGCGACCACCCCCAGGTCGTGGGTGATGATCAACACGCCCGCCCCGGTGACGTCGCGGGCGGTGCGCAGCACGTCGAGAATCTGGGCCTGCACGGTGACGTCCAGCGCGGTGGTGGGCTCGTCGCAGATCAGCAAGTCGGGGTCGTTGGCGATCGCGATCGCGATCACCACCCGTTGCCGCTCGCCGCCGGATAGCTCGTGCGGGAACGCTTTTGCGCGGCGGTCCGGCTGCGCGATACCGACCAGCTCCAGCAGTTCGGTGGCCCGGGCGCGGGCCGCGGCGCGGCCGACGTCGCGGTGGTGCACCCGGATGGCCTCGGCTATCTGGTCCCCTACGGTATAGACGGGGGTCAGCGCTGACATCGGGTCCTGGAACACGGTGCCGATCGTCTTGCCCCGGATCCGTGACATCTCCTGGTCGGACAGCCCGAGCAGCTGCTGGCCGTGCAGCCGCACCGAACCGGACACCTGGGCGTACGGGGGCAGCAGCCCGATCACCGCCATGGCGGCGGTGCTTTTGCCCGAGCCGGATTCGCCCACGATCGCCAGCACTTCGCCCGGGTCGATGTGGTAGGTCGCCCCGCGCACCGCGGGGACTCGTGCATCCCCGGTGTCGAACGTGACGCCGAGGTCGGTCACTTCCAGCAGCGCCGTCACCGCGGCCGCCCGACCGGCTTGGTTTTCTTGCGTCGAGCCGGCTTCGCGCTCGGATCGATGGCGTCACGCAGTCCGTCACCGGCGAGGTTGGCGCACAACACGATCAGGATCAGCGCCGCACCCGGGAACAGGAAGACCCAGGGGAAGGTGGTCGCCGACGGAGTGCCCTCGGCGATCAGGGTGCCCAGCGACACGTCCGGCGGCTGGACGCCGAATCCCAGGAAGCTCAACCCGGTTTCGGCCAGGATCGCGAACCCCACGTTCAGCGTCGCGTCGATGATCAGGATCGAGGCGACATTCGGAACGATGTGGTGCATGATCACCCGTCGGCTCGACACGCCCATATACCTTGCGGCGCGGACGAATTCGCGTTCCCGCAGGCTCATCGTCAACCCGCGCACCATCCGGGAGCTGACCATCCAGCCGAACGCCGCCAGCAGCGCGATCAGCCAAAGAACGCTGTGCGAATGCTTGGTGCGGGGCGTGACGACGGCAATGAGCAAAAAGCTTGGCACCACCAGCAGCAGGTCCACCAGCCACATCAGCGTTCGGTCGCGCCAGCCCCCGAAATAGCCGGCGATCGATCCGACGGCGGTGGCCAGGCTGGTCGAGATCACGGCGACGCACACGCCGATCAGTAGCGACTTCTGCATGCCGGTCAGGGTCCGGGCCAGCAGGTCCTGACCCAGCGCATTGGTGCCGAACCAGTGTCGCGGCGACGGCGGCTGCAGCAGGGCGTGCAGGTCCAGATCGGTATAGCGGTACGGTAACAGCGGCGGTAACGCGTAACAGCCGATGAACGCCAACGCCAGCAGGATCAACGCCACCGCAGCGGGCTTGTTGTGAAAAAAGCGGCGAATCAACAGGTTTCGGCGCGACGCGAACGTCGCAACCGGATGCACGCCGGACCGTACCGGGGCGGTTTCTGGTGTCATGAAACCCGCACCCTCGGATCCAGTGCCGCGTAGATCACGTCGGACAACAGTCCTGCCAGCAATACCGCCGCGCCGGAGAAAAGCGTGATCGCGGCAACGACGTTGGCGTCCTGGGTCGCGATTCCCGACACCACCCATTCGCCCATGCCGTGCCAACCGAAGATTTTCTCGACGAACACCGCGCCCACCACCAGCCCGCTCACGCCGTAGGCGAACAAGGTGGCCATCGGGATCAGTGCGGTGCGCAACCCGTGTTTGAACAGCGCGCGCCGCCGGGTCAGGCCCTTGGCGCGTGCCGTCCGGATGAAGTCCTCACCGAGCACGTCGAGCATCGCATTGCGTTGGTAGCGGCTGAAACCCGGGATTGCGCCCAGGGCCAGCGTCAGGGTGGGCAGAACCATGTGCTGCAGGCGCTCGGTGAGCGCGTCGACGGGTCCATCGGGCGGCAGGGGTGAGGTCTCCCCGGTGTACTGGAAGATCCCCATGCCCACGAACATGTTGATCCGCAGGGCGCCCAGGATGAGCAGGCTAGCCAACACGAACGACGGGATGCTCAAGACGATCAGCGACAGCACCGTGATCACCCGATCGCTGAGCCGGTACCGGCGCACCGCACCCCAGGCGCCTACGACGACGCCGATCAGCGTGCCCAGCACCGAACCGGTCACCACCAGCCGCAGGCTCACCCCGACCCGGCGCCACAGCTCCTGGGCGACGGGGTGACCGCTGACCGTCACCCCGAAGTCACCGCGCACTACCCCGGAAATCCAGTCCGCGTACCGCAGGACCACCGGCTTGTCCAGGCCCAGCGCGACGGCCTTGGCGTGAATGGCCTCCGGCGGCGGGGTCGGGTGGCGCTGGATGAAGCTGTCGAGCGGATGAAACGTCTGCGAGGTCAGCAGGAAGGTCAGGAAAGACGCAAGCACCAACAGGACGACGTAGTTGAGGAACCGCCGAGCGAGGTACCGGATCATGCCCGGCGGGCCTGCCTGCATCGCATGGGGACAGGTTAGCGAGCCGACCGCGAGCCGGTTCGGCTCACGGTTGCCGGCCCCGTCGACCTCCGGTCAGCCGCGACGACACCGAGCCGTATGATGACTTCTTCAACTGATCAACTAAAGGAACGTTGAATCGTTCAAGAACAAAGGTGGAGTCGAATCCCCTTTACAAGCTCAAAGCCGACTTTTTCAAGACGCTTGGGCACCCGGCCCGCATCCGGAACCTCGAGCTGCTGGTGCAGCGCGACCGCTCGGTCGGGGAGTTGCTGGCGTCCGATGTCGGACTCGAGGCGTCGAACCTTTCCCAGCAGCTGGCGGTGCTGCGCCGGGCTGGTGTTGTCGTCGCGGACCGCGACGGCAACGTCGTGACCTACTCGCTCGCCTCGCCTGACATCGCCGAACTGCTCGCGGTGGCCCGCCAGGTAATGGCCCGGGTGCTGACAGATCGGGTCGCGGTGCTCGAAGACCTGCGCGCCGACCCTGCGGCGAATTAGCGCCATGGGATGGTTCGCCAAAATCCTTCGCGTCGGCCGGATCGTCGAAGCCGCGGCGCCGGCCGGGCCGTCGGCAACGGCACCGCCGGCGGGGGTGCGAGGGTCGCTGCAGATCCGGCACGTCGACGCGGGTTCATGCAACGGATGCGAGGTCGAGATTTCCGGAGCGTTCGGCCCGGTGTACGACGCCGAGCGGTTCGGGGCACGGCTGGTGGCCTCGCCCCGGCACGCCGATGCTCTGCTGGTGACCGGGGTGGTGACGCGCAACATGGCCGACCCGCTGCGCAATGCCCTTGCTGCGACGCCGCGGCCGCGGGTGGTGATCGCGTGCGGCGACTGCGCCCTGAACCGAGGGGTGTTCGGGGATGCCTACGCCGTCGCGGGTTCGGTGGGGGAGGTGGTGCCCGTCGATGTCGAGATTGCGGGATGTCCACGCCCACACCGGCCGACATCGTCGCGGCGCTGCGATCGGTGACGGGGAAGTGACGACAACCACGTCGACCGTCGTCGCGACGTCGACACCAAATGTGTTGTCAAGAACCGGTTTTGGCCGAATCATCGGCGGCGTGACCACGTCCGCCGTGGGCATCGTCGGGGTGTGCCTGGGCTTGCGGGGCATGTTCGGATCGGTACGTCCGGCCGATATCGACTGGCTTCTCCCGCTGTCCGGCGTACGGATCAAACTCGACCCACTCGGCGGATTCTTCGTGGCGCTCACGGGCGCGGTCGCGGTCCCGGTGGGTTGTTATGCGATCGGGTGCGCCCGGCGCGAGCGGCTGGGTTCGACCACGCTGGCGGTGCTGCCGGTGTTCGTCGCGGCGATGGAACTGGTGCCGGCCGCGGGATCGGTCCCGACCTTTTTGCTGGCCTGGGAGTTGATGGCGGTCACGTCGCTGATGCTGGTGCTGTCCGAGGACACCCGGCCGCAGGTCCGCTCGGCGGGTCTGTCGTACGCGGTGATGACCCAGCTCGGGTTCGTCGCGATCCTGGTCGGGCTGATGGTGTTGTCGGCGGCCGGCGGATCCGACCGGCTCGCCGACCTCACCGGGGTGTCCGGCGGGGCCCGCGCCACGGTGTTCGTGCTGACGTTCGCCGGCTTCGGGTCGAAGGCGGGGTTGGTGCCGCTGCACGCCTGGTTGCCGCGCGCCCATCCCGAGGCGCCCAGCCCGGTGTCGGCGTTGATGAGTGCGGCGATGGTCAACCTCGCTATCTACGGCATCGTTCGCTTCGATCTGCAGTTGCTCGGGCCGGGGCCCCGCTGGTGGGGGCTGGCGCTGATGGCCGTCGGCGCCATCTCCGCGCTGTACGGCGTGCTGCAGGCCTCGGTGGCTACCGACATCAAACGGCTGCTGGCCTATTCGACGACCGAGAACATGGGCCTGGTCACGTTGGCACTCGGTGCGGCAACGCTTTTCGTGGACACCGGTGCCCTCGGTCCGGCGACGATCGCCGCGGCCGCCGCGGTGGTGCATCTGATGGCGCATGCGGCGTTCAAGAGCCTGGGCTTTTTGGCGGCCGGATCGGTGGTAGCCGCGACACACCTGCGCGACCTCGACCTGCTCGGCGGACTGGCCCGCCGGATGCCGATCACCACCGGGTGCTTCGGGGTGGCGGCGCTGGGCGCCTGCGGGCTGCCGCTCGGCACCGGCTTCGTCGGTGAGTGGCTGCTGGTCCAGTCCCTGGTCCACGCCGCCCCCGGAGACGATCCGATGGTGGCGCTGACGACACCGTTGGCCGTCGGCGCGGTCGCACACGCCACCGGTCTGAGTGTGGCCGCAATGGTCAAGGCGTTCGGGATCGGATTCTTCGCCCGTCCCCGCTCCAGCCAGGCCGCCGGCGCGGGTGAGGCGCCGGCCAGCATGCGCGCCGGCATGGCGGTCGCGGCGGGCGCCTGCCTGATCCTGGCGATGGCGCCGGGGCTCGTCGCGCCACTGGTGCGACGGACCATCGCAACGCTGCCGCTGGGCCGCGCGGTCGCATTCACCGACTTCGGCACCGTGGTGCGATTGCCCGGTGTGCCGGGTTCGATCGCGCCCGGCGTGATCGCCGCCGGTGTCCTCGGCGCGGCGCTGGTGGCGTCCGGGCTGACCCTGCTGCGTTCCCGGCGGCGGCCCGAACCGGTCGAGTTGCCGCTATGGGCTTGCGGCGCCGCTGATCTCACCGAGCGGATGCAGTACACCGCCACGTCCTTCGCCGAGTCGCTGCAGCGGGTCTTCGGGGAGGTGCTGCGCCCCGATACCGACATCGAGGTGATCCCGACGGCCGAGACGCGCTTCATGGCCGACCGAATCGCCTACCGGACCGCGATCACCGACGCGATCGAACAGCGCCTGTATACCCCGGTGGTCGGCGCGATCGGGGCCATGGCCGGGTGGATGCGGCGCGCTCACGCCGGCAGCGTGCACCTCTACCTGGCCTACGGTGCGCTGGGCGTGCTGATCGTGCTGGTGGCGGCCAAGTGAACGCGATGTCCTACGTCGCCGGTGCGGCGCAGCTCGGCGTGGTCACGGTGGGCGCGCCGCTGGTGGTCGGTGTGACGCGTCAGGTGCGGGCCCGCTGGGAGGGGCGCGCGGGCGGTGGCGTGCTGCAGCCGTGGCGCGATCTACTCAAACAGCTTGGCAAGCAACAGATCACGCCGACGGGAACGACGATCGTGTGCGCCGCCGCACCCGCGGTGGTCGCCGCACGGTTGCGCTCACCCTGGTCGGCATCGACACGGGCACCTCGTTCGGCGGTATGGGCGCCAGCCGCGAGATCACCATCGCCGCCCTGGTCGAGCCGACCATCCTGCTGGCGGTGTTCGCGCTGTCCATTCCCGCCGGGTCGTCCAATCTCGGTGCGCTGGTGACCAATACGACCGCGCACCCCGATCACGTCATGTTCTTGACCGCGGTGCTCGCCTTTGTCGCGCTGGTCGTCGTCATCGTCGCCGAAACCGGGCGGCTGCCGGTCGACAACCCGGCGACCCACCTGGAGTTGACGATGGTGCACGAGGCGATGGTGCTCGAATACGCCGGCCCCCGGTTGGCGCTCGTCGAATGGGCGTCCGGGATGCGGCTGACGGTGCTGCTGGCGCTGCTGGCAAACCTGTTCCTGCCGTGGGGATTGCCGGCGCGACCCCCACCGCGCTCGAGGTGTTGACCGGGGTGGTGGCGATCGTGGCCAAGGTGGCGTTGCTGGCCGCGTTGCTTGCGACGTTCGAGGTGTTCGTCGCCAAACTTCGATTGTTCCGGGTGCCCGAACTGTTGGCCGGTTCGTTCCTGCTGGCCCTGCTCGCGGTCACCGCCGCCAACTTCTTCACCGTCCGCGCGTGAGGGCTCAGCGATGACCGACGCCAACTTCTCCACCCTGGTGGACTTCGCCGCCGGCGGACTCGTGCTGGCCGCCGTCCTGATCGTGTGGCGCCGCGAGCTGTCCGCCATTGTCCATCTGCTGGCCTGGCAGGGCCTGGCACTGGCCGCGATCCCGGCACTGCGCGGCATCCACGACCACGATGTCGCGCTGATCGGCGTGGCCGTCGCCGTGCTGGTGCTGCGCGTGGTGGTGTTGCCGTGGCTGCTCGCCCGCGCGGTGGGAGCCGACGTCGTCGCGCGACGCGAGGCCACCCGGCTGATCAACACCACCAGTTCGTTGCTGATCACCGGCGGATTGACGGTCGCCGCGTTTGCGATCACGCAGCCGGTGGTCGACCTGGAGCCGGGCCCCAGTACCAGCGCCGTGCCCGCCGCGTTCGCGGTGATGCTGATCGCACTCTTCGTGTTGACCACCCGGCTGCACGCGGTCTCGCAAGCGGCCGGATTCCTGATGCTGGACAACGGGATTGCCGCGACGGCGTTCCTCCTCACCGCGGGAGTTCCGTTGATCGTCGAACTTGGAGCCTCACTGGACGTGCTCTTCGCCGTCATCGTGATCGGCGTGCTGACCGGCCGGCGGCGACACGCCTTCGGCGACGCCGATTTGGACAAGCTGCAGGAACTGCGCGACTGATGACCGTGTTACTGCTCACCGCGATCCTTGCCCGCGGCCGCAGCATCCGTTGCCGCCCTGGCCGGCGGGTGGCAGCGCGTGACGGCGGCGCTGACAGTGCTGTCCGCGGTCGCCGTGCTGGTGTGCGGCGTGGCGCTGGGCATTCGGGTCGGCGCCGGTACCGGGTTCGCGCTCGGCGGGCTGCTGCGAGCCGATGCGCTCACGGTGACGATGCTCATCGTGATCGGGACGGTCGGCACGCTGGCCACCTGGGCGGGCATGTCCTATATCGACGGCGAACTCGAGCGCGCCCACACCGACGAGCGTGGTGCCCGCCTATACGGCGTACTGACACCGGCGTTCTTGGCGGCGATGGTCCTCGCGGTGTGCGCCAACAACATTGGTGTGGTGTGGGTGGCGATCGAGGCCACCACGGTGATCACCACCTTCCTGGTGGGGCATCGCCGCACCCGCACCGCGCTGGAAGCGACCTGGAAGTACGTCGTGATCTGCTCGGTCGGCATAGCGGTCGCATTCCTGGGGACCGTGCTGCTGTACTTCGCCGCGCGCGACGGCGGGGCACCGGCCGCGCACGCGTTGAACCTCGATGCCCTTGCCGCGCATGCCCACGGCCTGAATCCCGCCATAGCGCGGCTGGCCGGTGGGCTGTTGCTGATCGGTTATGGCGCCAAGGCCGGACTCTTCCCGTTCCACACCTTGCTGGCCGACGCCCACAGCCAAGCTCCCGCGCCCGTCTCCGCGCTGATGAGCGGGGTGCTGCTGTCGGTTGCCTGTGGCTGCAGTGCGCGATCGCCGGTACACCGCGGCTGCCCGACGACCGCCTGGTCGACGCCCAGCTCGACCACGACGTCCATCCCGCGGCGCCACCCGAGGGGACCAAGCCGATCCTGATCGCCAGATAGCGGGGACTGGGCTGACCGTCGGCCTCCTCGCCTAGGCTTTCTTGGTGCGGTACTTCTACGACACCGAGTTCATCGAGGACGGCCGCACCATCGACTTGATCTCGATCGGGGTGGTCGCCGAAGACGGTCGCGAGTACTACGCCGTGTCCACCGAATTCGATCCCGGGCGGGCCGGCGCCTGGGTGCGCGCCAACGTGCTGCCCAAGCTGCCGCCATCGGCCTCGCAGCTGTGGCGCTCGCGCCAGCAGATTCGCCAGGACCTGGAAGAGTTCTTCGGCATCTTTGACGGGGAGGCCGCCGAACCGATCGAGCTGTGGGCCTGGGTGGCGGCCTACGACCACGTTGCGTTGTGCCAACTGTGGGGGCCGATGCCGGGACTGCCCAAGGCGATACCGCGTTTCACCCGGGAGCTGCGCCAACTGTGGGAGGACCGGGGATCGCCGCGGTTGCCGCCGCGGCACCGCGACGTCCACGACGCGCTGGTCGATGCCCGCGATCAGATGCGCCGATTCCGGCTGATAGTCTCCGGCGACGACGCGGGCGCGAAAGCGACCCGATAAATAGCCCCGGCCCGAGCTGCTGCGCGCATCGACGAGTGGCGTTAGCCCAGGCTGGCCACAGATATCATGGACCGATGAACTGGACCGTCGACATACCGATCGACCAGCTGCCTGCACTGCCGCCGCTGCCCGCTGACTTGCGGACCCGGCTGGACGCCGCGCTAACCAAGCCGGCCGCTCAACAGCCGGCCTGGCCCGACGAGCAGGCCGCGGCGATGCGCACGGTCCTGGAATCCGTTCCGCCGGTGACGGTGCCGTCCGAAATCGTGCGGCTACAGGAACAACTCGCCCAGGTCGCCAACGGCGAGGCGTTTCTTTTGCAGGGCGGCGACTGCGCCGAGACGTTCGTCGACAACACCGAGCCTCACATCCGCGGCAACGTCCGCACCCTGCTGCAGATGGCGGTGGTGCTGACCTATGGCGCCAGCCTGCCGGTGGTCAAGGTGGCCCGCATCGCCGGTCAGTACGCCAAGCCGCGCTCGGCCGACATCGACGCGCTGGGCCTGAAGTCCTACCGCGGCGACATGATCAACGGCTTCGCCCCGGATGGCGCCGCGCGCGAGCACGACCCGTCGCGGCTGGTGCGCGCCTACGCCAACGCCAGCGCGGCGATGAACCTGATGCGGGCGCTGACGTCGTCGGGGTTGGCTTCGCTGCATGGCGTGCACGACTGGAACCGGGAGTTCGTCCGGACCTCGCCGGCCGGTGCCCGCTACGAGGCGCTGGCGGCCGAGATCGACCGCGCGCTGAGCTTCATGAGCGCGTGCGGCGTGGCCGACCGCAACCTGCAAACCGCCGAGATCTACGCCAGCCACGAGGCCCTGGTGCTCGACTACGAGCGGGCGATGCTGCGGTTGTCCGAATCCGAGGGTGGCGAGCCCCAGCTGTACGACCTGTCGGCGCACACGGTGTGGATCGGGGAGCGGACCCGGCAACTCGACGGCGCCCACATCGCGTTCGCCGAGGTGATCGCCAACCCGATCGGCGTCAAGCTCGGCCCGACGATGACACCCGAGCTGGCGATGGAGTACGTCGAGCGCCTGGACCCGCACAACAAGTCGGGACGGCTCACGCTGGTCAGCCGGATGGGCAACAACAAGGTCCGCGATCTGCTGCCGCCGATCATCGAGAAGGTGCAGGCCACCGGCCACCAGGTGATCTGGCAGTGCGACCCGATGCACGGCAACACCCACGAGTCCTCCACCGGGTACAAGACCCGTCATTTCGATCGCATCGTCGACGAGGTGCAGGGCTTCTTCGAGGTGCATCGCGCGCTGGGCACCCACCCGGGCGGCATCCACGTCGAGATCACCGGCGAGGATGTCACCGAGTGTTTGGGTGGCGCACAAGACATTTCGGACCACGACCTGGGCGGCCGCTACGAGACCGCCTGCGACCCGCGGCTGAACACTCAGCAATCACTGGAGCTGGCGTTCCTGGTCGCCGAGATGCTGCGCGACTAACTTCGCACCGTAACCGGCTCGGGTTGCGGGGCGGCCACTGCAGCGACGGAATGCTGCGGCGACCGGGTGAGCAGCGCCCGCAGATTGGCCAGTACGATGCGCGGTATCAGGGCGGGATCCCGCAGCCGCGACGGTGGGTCGACGAAGTTAAAGATCCGAAAGAAGCGTTCGGTCAGCACAACATCGTGGGCGGCGGCTTTGAGCGCGGCCCTGGACATCCAGCGGGATAGCCGCTGCCACATGGAATTCCGGTCGTGAGTCGGGGAAGTGACCCGCGACCTGGCTTGATTGGCGGCCCACGTCTCGCCGATGTAGTGCGCCGTCGCCCGGAAATAACGTTGTGCCAGGCCGGTTCTGCCGACGCTGAGGCACTCGCGCAGGGTCAGCGCTTCCAGGGCGGCGATCGTCATGCCCTGACCGTAGGTCGGGTCGAGGCTGCACAACGCGTCGCCGATCACCAGCAGCCCCGCGGGAAACCGCGGCATCCGGTCATAGCGCCGCCAGACCGCGGCGGTGTGGCGATGGGTGACGGCCTCGCCGAGGGGCTGGGCATTGCGCAGCCCCTCGGCGATCGCCGGGGGAAGACTCTGCTCGGCGATCGCAAGCATCGAGGCGAAATCGGTTGGCGGGTCGCCGGTTTCGGCCGGTTGGCCTATCGCCAGCATCCACATATCGTGCTCGCAGGCGAGTAACAGGCCGCCCGGCTGGCCGCCTCCCGGGTTGAACAGCACCAGCCGTTGGGCGATGGAGCCGTCGGGGATGCTCAACTGTTGGGTCGAGTAGCCCAACCGGGTCTGCGCCCGGAGCTCGGCGGGCCGTTCGAATCCCAGCTTGTCCAGAAACGCCGGGGTGCGCGCCGCCCGGCCCCTGGCATCCACCACCAGATCGGCGTCCAGCGTCGTGAGAAACCCGTTGTGGCGCCTGATGATTCGCACGCCGTTGACGATGTCCGCGGTGGTGACGAGCTCGGACACGTCGTGTCCGTCCAGGAAGGTCACGTTGGGCAGGGCCTTGACGCGCCGGCGCAGGTGATACTCCACAAACGGCCGGCTGGCCAGATGAATCGCCAGCGCGGCCGGATCGGCGAATCTGCCGGACGTCTTCATCTCGTAGCGCCCGAACCGCACGTAGAAGTTCGACAGCTCACCGTCGTCGACGACGCCCGCCCCGGCCCGGGCCAGGTCGGGTAACAACGCGGGAAACAGTTCCTCCAGCACCTGCAGGCCGCGGCTGTGGAAATTATGGACATGGCGACCCTGAGGGATGCCCCGGCGATGACACGGATAGTCGGGCAACCTATCCCGCTCGACCACACTGACCGAATCGTAAAACTCCGAAAGTACGCGCGCGGCAAGTAAACCCGCCATTCCGGCACCCAGTACGACTGCGTGCTCGCCGAGCCGGTTCGGCGAGTCGACGCCGAGCGTTGTCGAACTCATGCAGCAGCACGCTACACCAAAAATAAGAAAAATAAGATATTCTTGAGGTTACATTAAGATTCGTGTCGCCCGCTCATCCGTGCGGCTTGCCGTCACGCATCGTTTAAGTCCATTTTCTGGTGCCGGACCACGGTGGTGGCTATATCTATGGCCGTTTGAAAAAAAATTCAATGACTATTGAAATTGAAATAGCCGTCCGCCAACCGCGGGAAGGACCGAGGACATGGACTTTGCGTTGCTACCGCCGGAGGTCAACTCCGGGCTCATGTACGCCGGCCCCGGGTCGGGGCCATTGCTGATAGCCGCGGCGGGCTGGAACGCGGTGGCCGCCCAGCTCGAGTCGAACGCGAGCGGTTATGCGGCCGAACTGGCCGGATTGACCGGCCCGGCGTGGTCCGGACCCTCGTCGTTGCTGATGACCGCCGCGGCCATGCCGTACGTGCAGTGGCTGTCTGTAGCCGCCGCCCAGGCCGCGCAGACCGGCGCCCGGGCCTCCGCGGCGGCGGCGGCTTACGAGGCGGCGTTTGACATGACGGTGCCCCCGCCGGAGATTGTGGCCAACCGGATACAGCTGACGACGTTGGTCGCAACCAACTTCTTCGGACAGAACACCCCGGCGATCGCGGCGACCGAAGCGCAGTACATGCAGATGTGGATTCAAGACGCCACCGCCATGTATGGCTACGCGGCCGATTCCGAGGTCGCCAGCACCCTGAACTCATTTGACGAGCCGCCGCAGACCACCAGTTCGACCGGGCAAAACGCCCAGGCCCAGGCGGTGGCGCAGGCCACCGAACAGGCCACCGAAAACGTCACCAGCGCCACCCAGCAGGCGACCATGCAAACCCTCAGTTCCGACGTTGACTTCGTCGGGCCCGTCGGTCCGGACCAAACCGTGACCGTCTCGCCGGACAGCACTATCACCCTCGGCACCAACACCGGGATGCTCCTGAACAGCGGCTCGATCACGGTCATCGGTCCCGGCACCCAACTCGTCACCTACGGCTCGGTCATCGTCAACCCCGGCAGCGCGGTTCAGACGATCATCGACTGTACTGAGGACGGTGTGGTGATTCCCGTCAACACCCTAGTCACTGCAGGATCGAGTCCCGTGATCCTCACTCCGGGGCCGTATCTGGAGGTTTTGGTCAACCTCCTCGACGGCTCCGCCACCCTCCATTGCGTCGGCGTGGGGCAGGTCGCCGTCGTGACCACCGCAAACACCGCGACCGCCCTCGCCGGCTCCGGGGGCGCGTCCATCACCAACGCCTACGGCGCCGTCGCGGTCGCTTCCTCCGTTTCCCCCATCGTCCCGAGCACGTCGAGCACAGTGGCGGCCCCGCTGGCCGGGTTGGCCGCGCCAGGCCTGGCGGGCACGGCGGGCATCCAGCCCCAGCTCAACGTCGATGCGCTGCTGGATTCGGTTCAAGCCGCAACCGCCGCAGGCTGAGGGTGGGCATATGCATGGCTGGGTCGCCGCGCCGAGGGCGGCTGGCAACTGACAGCGAGAAACGTTGTGCGGCAAGGTATTCGGCAGGCAGCCCTGGCCGATCGAGTATAGCGCCCGATCGACCAGGGCCGCGACAGGATTGCTTGATTCACCGATTGCCGCTGGGGCATTCGGCGCGCTGCGGCATCACCCCGCTGCGACCCCGAGGGGCGGTCCCGCATCGGGCGCGGTGGCCGCGGGAACGCATCCGCTCGCCGTTATGGCGGTGAAGGCGAGGATCGCCGCAACGACGACCTTGGTGGCTAGACGTGGCATGACGACTCCGTTCGTTCGGCCCCTCCCGGAACTCGATGTCGAAACAGCAATTTTTTCAATAGATATTGAAAAAATTGCTGTTTGCGGGCATAGTCCATTAGCGACTGGGCGAGCGGTCGCGCGGCACCGCGCTCAGACGAGGAAGGTAGTAGTCATTTGACGTCTAAAGTGCCGCCGGCCAAGGTCGCCCGAGCCGTGGAACGGGCCCGCTATCAACTGTCACGACTGCGCCAACGGTCCGCGCCGGCTGCGGCGGTGATGATGGAATTGATCCTGAATGCGTGGGTCGCACAGGCAATTACGGCCGCGGCGGATCTCGGCGTGGCAGATGCTCTGGCAGCTGGCCCGCTGTCCGGGGAGCAGCTGGCCGACCGGGTGGGCGCCGACGCCGACGCCCTGAGGCGACTCATGCGCGCGTTGATCGGCATCGGCATTTTCCGCCAGCGCCGCGACGGCCGCTATGCACTTACCCCACTCGCGGCAACACTGTGCACCGACGCCCCCCGTGTCGATGGCCGGGATGGCGCGGTGGGTCGGGTCGCCCCAGCATCGCGAGCACTGGAGCCATTTGACCGACGCGATCCAGACCGGGCATCCGGTGGTCCCCGAGCTGCGCGGCAAACCGCTTTTAGAGTACCTGGCCGACGAGGCGGAGCTGGGGGCGGTTTTCAACTCCGCCATGACCAATCTGTCCGAGTTCGCGATCGTGCCCTTGACCGCCGCCTACGACTTCGGTGCGTTCGGCACGATCGTCGACGTCGGTGGCGGACACGGCCGGCTGTTGGCCGCGATCCTGGAGACGGCCCCGCGTTCGCGCGGCGTGCTGTTCGATCTTCCCGAGGTGGTGGCGGGCGCACCCGAGTTGTTGCGCAAATTCGGAGTCGACGACCGCGTGCGGATCGAACCGGGATCGTTCTTCGATTCCGTGCCGGAGGGCGGTGACGCCTATGTGCTCAAGAGCGTCATCCACGATTGGCCCGAAGAAGACGCGGTCCGCATCCTGAAGAACGTCCGCACCGCGGCCCGCGGTGGTGCGCGACTGTTGTTGTGCGAGTTCGTCATTCCCAACCACGACCGCGACTTCCACGGAAAGTGGATGGGCATCGAGATGCTGGCCGTCGCCGGCGCCCGCGAACGCACGGCGGACGAGTACGGGCGGCTGTTCGATCAAGCCGGTTTCCGGATGAACCGCGTCGTCGACACGGTGTCGCCGCTGTCCATCGTCGAGGCAACCGCGGTGTAGTTATTGCCCGGCGGTTCCAGTCCCAGCTCGTCGGCGGGGGCGGTTAGGAACCGATGTACCGCAGGCCCCAGCAGCCTGACCACCTCGTCGACCCCGAGCGACGTCAGGGGTGGAACACGCATGACGTATCGCAGCATCGCGGTGCGGACGAGGTTGGTCGCGGCCAGCATCGCGCGCAGTCTCGCATCGTCGCCGCCGCCCAACGCGCCGGACACCGCGGTCATCAGCGCGCCGGACACCGCGGTCATCAGATAGTCGTGCAGGAAACCCCGAAACGCATCGTTGGCATCGGTGTTCGACGTCGCCGACTGGATCATCGAGGCCATGCTTGCGGCCGTCTCGGGATGCTCCCAGATACTCAGGTAGGCGCGCACCACGCGGAAGCCCAACTCGTCGTCTTTCTCGGCGATCACGCTGGTCAGCAAGTCGGCCGGCAGGACCAACTTCATCGACTCGCGAAACAACGCCGCCTTGGAGCCGAAGAGATACAGGACCATCGACGGATCGACTCGCGCGTCGTCGGCAATCGCTCGCAGGGTCGTCTTGTCATAGCCGTGCGACGCGAACTGCCGCTTGGCCGCACGCAGGACGACGTCGCGCGATACCGGCTCGCCCTGGCGTCTGCCGCGCCGCTTGATCGTTTTCCCAGGTGACGACACCTGCGAACGATAGCATTTCAACTGACATTGAAAAACTACCCGGCCGTCAGCAGTCCGGTCAGGTTGCTGCCAATCGTCCAGCCGGCCGTCGCGGCCAGGCCGGTCAGCGCCAGCACCAGTGCCACCCAGATCAGCACCATGCGGCGGTTTTGCTGACGGGCGAGGGCGAATTCGCTTATCGCGATGCCGGCGAATTCGCCTGTGACGGATTGGTATTCGGCTTCGCTGTGGCTCCCGGGTTCGGGTTCCGGCCAGTCGCCGGGTCCGCGGCTCAGCTGGCGGGTGGGCGGGCGCACCGCCGCAGGCGGGGGCGGCGCCGCGGGCCGCTGCTGCGTCATCCGGCTGTGGTGCAGTGCCGCCGAGCGATGCTGGGCGGAGTTGCGTGGCGCCGGCACCCGGAAGTCGGGCAGGTCCAACTCCTCGGCGATCGCCTCGACGTCGGCGAGCATCTCGATGGCGTCGGCGTACCGCCGCGCGGCATCGCGCGCGGTCGCACACGCCACGAGGTCGTCGAATTGGGTTGGCACACCGTCGATCACGCTGCCCGGACGCGGCACGTCGTGGTCGAGTCGTTGGTAGGCGACCGACAGTGGGGAGTCGCCGGTGAACGGCGCGCGGCCGGTCAGCAGTTCGTAGGTGAGGATCCCGGCGGCGTAGACATCGCTGCGCGGGCCGGCATTGCCGTCGCGCACCTGCTCGGGCGACAAATAGGCCGCCGTGCCCAAAATGACACTGGTAGAGGTGATCCCGGCGGCCGCGACCGCACGTACCAACCCGAAATCGGCGATCTTGACGTCGCCGTCGTCGGAGATCAGCACGTTCTCGGGTTTGACGTCACGATGCACCAGCCCGGCGCGGTGCGCGGCGGCCAGCCCACCCAGCACGGGGCGCAGCACCGCCACCACGGCATGCGGCGGCATCGGGCCGCGTTCGGCCAGCAGCTCGCGCAGGGTGCCGCCCTCGATGAGCTCCATTACCAGAAACGGGTGCCGCGCGTCCAGCCCCTGGTCGTAGACCGCGACCAGCCCCGGATCCTTGAGCCGGGCGACCGTGCGGGCTTCCAGCTGGAAGCGGGTCAGGAACTGGCTGTCACCGGCGTAGCGCGAATCCATCACCTTCAGCGCGACCGGGCGGTCGAGCCGGATATCGAGGCCGTGGTACACCGTCGAGGTCCCGCCGCTGGCGATCTTGCCCTGCACCAGATAGCGGCCGTCCAGCAACGTGCTGTTCAACGGGTCGCCCGGGCCGGGTCTGCTCACGGGGGCCATCGTAGGTGCGGGTCGGCGATCGCCGGCAGAACATCCGGTCAAGGCGCCTCCGCGCCGGCTACCACGGCCTACACTGGCGCCGTGGGCAGTATTCCGGCCGGCGACGATGTTTTGGACCCCGACGAGCCAACCTACGACCTGCCCCGGGTCGCCGAATTGCTCGGCGTGCCGGTGAGCAAGGTGCAGCAGCAGCTGCGCGAAGGTCACCTGCTTGCGATCCGCCGCGCCGGGGGTGTGGTGATACCGCAGGTGTTCTTCACCAAGAGCGGGGAGGTCGTCAAGAGCCTGCCGGGATTGCTGACAATTTTGCACGACGGCGGCTATCACGAGACCGAGATCGCGCGCTGGCTGTTCACCCCCGACTCGTCGCTGACGGCGACGCGCGACGGCAGCCGCGACGCGCTGAACAACGCCCGCCCCGTCGACGCGTTGCACGCCCACCAGGCCCGCGAGGTGGTGCGCCGGGCCCAAGCCATGGCGTACTAAGCGGCGAGAGGTTCTTCGGCCTGCCTACCGGGCGCTTCCGGCGCCCGGTACAGCGCCCGCCAGGCGATCAGCGCCGCCAGGGTCGCCATCGAGAAGTGCGTCCAGGAATACATGCCGTGGGATCCGTTGGGCTTGAAAATCACCATGGCCCAGGTGGAAAGCCCGCCGATGACGGCGATCGCCCGTCGGGACTGCGCCAGCGGGGACGCCACCGCCAGCGGCCAGGAGTAGTACCAGGGCAGCGCGGCCGGCACGAACAGCACCACGATCAGCATCGACCACGCCATGCCGGTCAGCGCGCCCCGGTCGTCGTGACGGTACCGCCACCACAACAGCGGCAGCGACACCGCGATGATCACGATGCCGATGTAGCGGGTGATCCGCAGCGTGGCATAGAAGTTGACCGGGACGAACCCGTTGACGAGAAAGTGGATCACGTTGGCCGCCGCGGTCGGTACGGTCAGCCAGTTGATGATCTTCACCGATCCGGCCAGCGCGGTGAGCCAGCCCAGGCCGACGCCGGCGACCGCGGACAAGATGGCGAACACCGCCACGAAGATCAGCAGCCCCATCGCGGTGGCCGCGGCGAATGCCCGCACCGGCCGATATCCGCGTTGATCGCGCAGATGGCGCATCCACACCCAGACCAGAAACGGCAACGACAGCGCGGCGGTCGCCTTGACCGCGACCGCGATCGTGACCAGGGTGATGCCCAGGACGTGCCGGCGTGCGAAGGTCAGCGCGATGCCGGCGGTCATCAAGCCCACCATCAGCATCTCGTTGTGCACCCCGCCCATCAGGTGGATCAGCACCAGCGGGTTGAGCACACAGATCCACAACGCGGCCGCGCCGCTGGTGCCGATGTGGTGGGCGAGTCGGGGAGCGGCCCAGATCAACAGCGCCAGCCCCGGCAGCATGCACAAGCGCAGCAGCATGGTTCCGGCGATCACGTGATTGCCGACCATCACCGTGACGAGCTTGGCGATGAGGATGAACACCGGACCGTACGGCGCGGTGGTAATCGTCCAAATGGGGCTTACGTTGTCCAGCAACACATTCGGGTTGGCCACCGGGCCCACCGCGTAGGGGTCGAAGCCGTCGCGCAGCAGCGCGCCCTGCGCCAGATAGGAATAGGTGTCGCGGCTGAACACCGGCACCGATAACAGCAGTGGCGCCAACCAGCAGCCGGTGGTGGCGCGCACCACGAATTCGGTGGTCTCGCCGGCAATAACGCGCCGGCCCAGCGCCAGCCAGGCGATCAGCATCAGCGCCACGCCCGTCCACAACAGAATCGACGAGAGCACCAGCCCGTGGCCAAACCGCAGCCAGGACATGTGGATCGACTCCAGCACCGGGTCGTGTGGCTTGGTGCTGCCCGCGCCCAGGCCGCCGGCCGTGATCAGCACCGAACCCACGAACCCCAGCTTCGCGGGGCGGGCCTGCGGCGCGGCAGCGAACGCCTTGAGTAAGGAAAATTGTTCCGCAACAGACCTTTTCGCTGGCGCACCGTCGACGTCGCTCGGCATGGTCATCGCCTCAGGCGGCCTGGTCGGTGGCCAATCTGGCCAATTCGGACAGCCCGACCTTGGCCGGCGCGCTGATAGGTGCCGCCGCGAGTGCGGCCAGCGCCCGCTCGGTCAGGGAGGCGATGCGCTGCTCGGCCGCGGTCAGGGCTCCCACCGACTCGATGGCCTCGCGTAGGTCGGCCACTTGCGCGTCGGTCAACGGCGCGCCGATGGAATCCCGTAAGAGGTTGGCCGCCAAGGGATTTGACTTGTCCGCCAATTCCACTGCTTCGGCCAGCAGCACGGTGCGCTTGCCCGAGCGCAAGTCGTCGCCGGATGGCTTGCCCGTCACGGCGGGATCGCCGAACACGCCCAGCACGTCATCGCGTAGTTGGAATGCCACCCCGAGGTCGGTTCCGAGTTGGGCAAAGGCGGCCTGCACATCCGGGCGGTCGGCGGCCGCGGCCGCCCCGAGCTGCAGCGGCCGCGTCACCGTGTAGCAGGCGGTCTTGAATGTGTCGACGTTCATCGCTGACGCGATCGACTCGTCGGCGCCGGCCTCGGCGACGATGTCGAGGTATTGGCCGCCCAGTACCTCTGTGCGGATGTCGGCCCAGACTCGCCGGACTCGCCGCTGCGCATCCCGGGACAGGTCCGCGTCGAACACGATGTCGTCGGCCCACGCCAGGGCCAGGTCGCCCAGCAGGATGGCCGCCGACATCCCGAACCGATCCGCGGAGCCGCGCCACTTCCGCTCGCGGTGCAGCGCGGCGAAACGGACGTGCACGGTCGGCTTGCCCCGGCGGGTGGCGGAGTCGTCGATGACGTCGTCATGCACCAGCGCGCAGGCTTGCAGCAGCTCGAGCGCGGAAAACAGCAGCAGCGCCGGCCCGTCGGGCTCGGCGTCGGCGACCGCGCGCCATCCCCAGTAGGCGAAGGCGGGCCGCAGCCGTTTGCCGCCGGTGAGGACAAAGTCTTCGAGGGTCGAGATCAGCGTGGGATAGTCGCCACCGATGTAGGCGGTCTCGCCGCGCCGCGCGCGCAGGTACCGGCGGAGTTGCTCGGAAATCGCGCCGGTCAACTCGACGGTTGCCGCTGGCGATTTGAGGCTCAGCGCGGCGCCCCTTTCTGCTCTGACATGCCTCGGTGTTTCTATAGCCCGACCAGTGTATTCGCCACCCCGACGGGGTCCACCTTCCCATGGCCACGAGTCCCCGCCAAGGCGGGCGGTAACCCCGCGCCCCTATGCTGGCGAGGTGCCATTAGTCCGAGGGAGAGGAGCCGCGTGACTCTCAGCACCGTCGCGCTCGAGCTGGTGCCGCCGAACGTGGACGGGGGTCGGGAGCGGGCGCTGGACGAGGCGCGCAAGGTTTTGCAGTTCTCCGCCGAGTCCGGCCTCGACGGTCGCATCCGTCACGTGATGATCCCCGGCATCATCGCCGAGGACGACGACCGTCCGGTCCCGATGAAACCCAAATTCGACGTGCTGGACTTCTGGTCGGTCATCAAGCCCGAACTGCCCGGCATCGCCGGGTTATGCACGCAGGTCACCGCGTTCATGGACGAATCGACGCTGCGGGAGCGGCTGACCGAGCTCACCGATGCCGGCATGGAGGGCGTCGTGTTCGTCGGCGTCCCGCGCACCATGAACGACGGCGAGGGCTCCGGCGTCGCACCGACCGACGCCCTGTCGATCTATCGCGACCTGGTGGTCAACCGCGGCGTGATCCTGATTCCCACCCGCGAGGGCGAACACGGTCGGTTCAACTTCAAATGCGACCAGGGCGCCACCTACGGCATGACCCAGTTGCTGTACTCCGACGCGATCGTGGGCTTTTTGACCGACTTCGCCAAGACCACCGATCACCGGCCCGAGATCCTGCTGTCGTTTGGCTTCGTACCGCAGATGGAGAACAAGACCGGCCTGATCAACTGGCTCATTCAGGACCCGGGCAACGCCGCGGTGGCCGCCGAGCAGGAGTTCGTCAAGCAGCTCGCCGCCTGCGAACCGCCTCGGAAGCGCCAGATGATGCTCGACCTGTACAAGCGGGTGGTGGACGGTGTCGGCGAGCTGGGCTTTCCGCTGAGCATCCACCTGGAGGCGACCTACGGGCTGTCCGGCCCGGCGTTTGCCACCTTCGCCGAGATGATCGAGTACTGGTCTCCTACCCAGCGCGTCTAGCCCGATGGCGGCTGGTTGCCCGGGGTGGTGAACCGCTCGGAGCGGTCCCGGCTCATCCAGGCCAGCAGCGCGACCACGCCCGCCGCCGCGAACGACGCGATGCCCAGCCACACCCCCGCGCCAGTGAAGGAACGGGTGTTGGGATCGGTGTAACGCGCCTGGGCGGTCATCGTGCTCACCACACCCGGCTTGAGCTTCCACGACACCGCGTCGGGATCGACGCGGTCACCGTTGGTGGACGTCACGATGCCGGGAAAGGCGACGGTCAGCTCGACGTCGGCGTCCGGATCGGTCAGCGACGTCAGATCGGCGCGGCCTTCCAGGATCACCACGTTGCCGTTGCGCCGTAGCGACACGTTCACACCGGCGGCGTCGGAGTTCATGTTGGCCAGCTGCGGCAGTTCGCCAAACGTCAAGTCCGAGAACACCGCCTGCGACCCGACGTAGCCGTCGCTGTCGTAGTTCGACACCGCCACCTTCTCGCTGAACGGCAAATTGTTGGTGTCGAGCTGCGGGCCGGTGTCCTTGGGGGTCTTCGGTTTGGCCGCGGCGATGATCTCCCCGGACACTAGGTCGTCGGGCGAGACGGTCAGCGAGGCTCTGGCTCGCAGGCATCCGGTCGCCAGGGGCACCAGCAGCATCAGCATGGCGATGGCCAGCACGCGAGTCATTGCTCGGGTTCGACGTGGGGGAGAGCTGGCGCGCACCAGGTCATCGTGCCAGATCCGGTGGTGCTAGAGCGGTAGCGGGCGACCCAGGATCGCGAACGCCCGTGGGTCACCGGCGAAGTGGTAGCGGCGGATGATGTCGTCGAAGCCCAGCCGCCGGTACAACCGCCACGCGCGATTGGCCTCACCGTTGGTTTCCGGTGTCGAGAGCAGGACGTTGCGCTCGCAGCGCCCGGCGAGCAGCCGGCGGGCCAATGCCTCGCCGATCCCGCGGCCCTGGGCGCGCGGATGAATGTGCAGTTCGGTCAGCTCGAAATAGCTGCTCATCAGCCGCGCGATCTCCTGAGCCGGCAGACCGCCGCGTTGCATCCCCAACACCACCTGTTGCTGCCACCACTGCCCGGGCGCCCCCGGGTACCCGTAGGCCACCCCGAGCAACGGCGCATCGCTCAGTTCCGACGCCGACGGCACCGCGCCGCCCTCGGGGACGTCCGTCTCGACCGCCGCGGCGGCCTGCCACCCACGGCGGCGGATGTGCTCGAGCCACATTGCGGCCCGCTGGTTCTCGGCGCCCCGCGGGTACCGCATCGCGTCGATGTAGACCGCGAGGGCGTTACCGAGGCGGCGCTCCATATCGTTCGGTGGCAGATCGATGAGGAATATCGCCAACTCGCGGTGTCCTCCTCGTCACAGTGATCCGGCGTCGTGCACTTGTCGGCGTCGGCGGCGCAGCGGGCCCGGGCCCGTATGGCCATTATCGGGTCCGGGGGCGTTCGGGTGACGGGCGGTGGTGGCAATCTGTCGACGACCGGGCGGGTTTCGGCAAGGGTGTTGTAACGCTTCGCCGTTGCGGCCCGATGATCGTCGGGAAGCAACGGAGATAGAATCGCGGACGAACCAGTGGTACGGGTCAGATTGACCTCGTATCATTTGACTTAGTTGCCCATACAATGGGCATCCGCGTGCTATCGATAGTTACGTGTCAATCTGTCGGCAAGGAGGGACGAATGCCACTCTCCGATCATGAGCAGCGGATGCTCGATCAGATCGAGAGCGCTCTCTACGCCGAGGATCCCAAGTTCGCGTCGAGCGTACGTGGCGGGGGGTTCCGCGCACCCACTGCGCGACGCCGTCTGCAGGGTGCGGCTCTCTTCGTTATCGGTCTGGCGATGCTGGTTTCCGGCGTGGCCTTCAAGGCCACGATGATTGGCAGCTTCCCGATTCTCAGCGTCGTTGGCTTCGTTGTGATGTTCGGTGGCGTGGTGTTCGCCATTACCGGTCCGCGGATGTCCGGGCGCCCCAACCCATCCGGGCCCGCGCAGGGTTCGCGGCAACGCCGCAACAAGGGGGGCGGGGGCTCCTTCACCAGCTGCATGGAAGACCGCTTCCGCCGTCGCTTCGACGAGTGACCAACCGCAAACCTTAAGGGGCAGCCGACCGGCTGCCCCTTGTTTTTGTGCCTCGAGTCCGATTCGAATCCCAATCGAGGCCGATCCGCGCCCCACTCCGCCCCACCGGGGCGCCCCACTTCGCCCCACCGCCCGACTTTGGCGTCTGAAATGCGGTTTCCCAATGGCGCGCCCGCGCTCGGAAACGACGGTCCGCGGCCGCGGGCCGGCGTGACGTGGCAAATGATCCGCGAAACGCCCCGCCGACACCCCTTTTATGGGGCAAAGTGGGGGACTGTGGGGTATGGTGGCTGAAGTGTTTGGGCGCGGCGAGAGCCGGTCTCCGCAGGAGGTGAGCAGGTGTTTCTCGGCACCTACACGCCCAAACTCGACGACAAAGGGCGACTGACGTTGCCCGCCAAGTTCCGTGACGCGTTGGCAGGGGGGTTGATGGTCACCAAGAGCCAAGATCACAGCCTCGCCGTCTACCCGCGGGCGGAATTCGAGCAGTTCGCCCGCCGGGCCAGCAAGACGTCTCGAAGTAACCCGGAAGCCAGGGCGTTCCTGCGCAATCTGGCCGCCGGCACCGATGAGCAGCACCCCGATGCCCAGGGGCGCATCACCTTGTCGGCCGACCACCGCCGCTACGCCAACCTATCCAAGGAGTGCGTGGTGATCGGTGCGGTCGACTACCTCGAGATCTGGGATGCCCAGGCCTGGCAGGACTACCAGCAAACGCACGAAGAGAACTTCTCCGCGGCCAGCGATGAAGCACTCGGCGACATCATCTGAGGCGCATGCCCGTGCATCGTGGCCTCTGCCCGAACCGACCCTGGCGTACTTCCCCAACGCCAGGTTCGTAGCTTCGGACAGGGACCTCGGTGCCTGGGCCCCAGCCTTGGCGGTACGGCAGGGCCACAGGAGCGCACAGGCAGCTCGCCCGACCCCCGGAGGTGTTGCGGTGGCCGACAAGGACTTCGGGCATGTGCCCGTGCTGCTTTCGCGGTGCGTCGAACTGCTCACCCCGGCATTGACCCGTCGGCACGCCGACGGATCCGGCGCGGTGCTCGTCGATGCCACCCTCGGCGCGAGCGGGCACGCCCAACGATTCCTCACCGAACTTCCGGGCCTGCGATTGATCGGTCTCGACCGCGATCCCAGCGCCCTTGACATTGCCCGCGACCGGCTGGCGCCGTTCGCCGACCGAATCACACTGGTGCACACGCGGTATGACCGCATCGACGAAGCCCTGGCCGAATCCGGTTATGCCGCACAGGAATCGATCGACGGGGTGCTGTTCGATCTGGGTGTGTCGTCCATGCAACTCGACCGGGCCGAGCGCGGGTTCGCCTACGCCCAGGATGCGCCGCTGGACATGCGGATGGATCCGTCGTCCCCGCTGACCGCGGCCGACATCGTCAACACCTACGACGAGGCCGAACTGGCGAACATCCTGCACCGTTACGGCGAGGAGCGGTTCGCCCGCCGGATCGTCGCCCGCATCGTCCGCCGGCGGGCCAGCGCCCCGCTGCGCTCGACCGGCGAGCTCGTCGAGCTTCTGTACCAGGCGATTCCGGCCGCGGCCCGGCGCACCGGCGGGCACCCGGCCAAGCGCACCTTCCAGGCGCTGCGGATCGCGGTCAACGACGAGCTGGACACGCTGCGCCGGGCCGTCCCGGCCGCGTTGGATGCGCTCACCGTCGGTGGACGCATCGTGGTGATGGCCTACCAGTCGCTGGAAGACCGGATCGTCAAGCGCGAGTTCGCCGACGCGGTCGCTTCGGGCACGCCGGTGGATCTCCCGTTCGAGCTGCCCGGCCGCGGCCCGCGATTCCGGTCGCTGACCCGCGGTGCCGAGCGCGCCGGCGCCGACGAAATCGAACGTAACCCGCGCAGCACCGCCGTGCGACTACGGGCCTTGCAACGGCTGGACGTCGAGGGACAACCACACCCGCGGGTGACCGAGAAGGGCGACTCATGAAAGCGAAAGCCAAGCGCGAGGCGCCGAAACGCCGCACCGACCGGCGCGGTGGGCGTGACGTTGCCGCCCGCAAGGCCAGGCGCAACGCGGCGGACTCCACGACGCGGCGCACCCGGCCGGCGCGGGGTACGGCGACCGGTCGCGAGGCACGGGCGGCCACCTCCGGCCCGCAAACCAGCCCCAACGCACGGCCGGTCGAGCGCAAGGCGCGTCCCAAGAGCCGCGGCCAGGCCAAGGCCCGCGCCAAGGCGCGGAAAGCCAAAGCGCCCAAGGTTGTTCGGCCTCGGCTGAGTGAGCGGATAGCCATTCGGCTGTCGTCGGTCGACCTGCGTCCGCAGACGCTGCTGGCCAAGGTTCCGTTCGTCGTGCTGGTCATCGGCGCGCTCGGTCTCGGCCTGGCGCTCACGCTGTGGCTATCCACCGATTCCGCGGAGCGTTCCTACCAGTTGAGTCACGCGCGCGAGAAGAACCGGTTGTTGCAGCAGCAAAAGGAGGCGCTGGAACGCGATGTGCGCGAGGCGGAGGCCGCGCCGGCGCTGGCCGAAGCCGCCCGTAAGCAGGGCATGATCCCGACCCGCGACACCGCTCATCTGGTGCAGGATCCGTCCGGTAGCTGGGTGGTGGTCGGCACGCCCAAGCCCGCCGACGGCGTGCCGCCACCTCCGCTGAACACCAAGCTGCCCAAGGAAGGCCCGCCCGCACCGCCGAAACCGGCGGCGCTGCCGCCGGAAGTCCCGGTCCGCGTGCAACCGAATCCGGGTGCTGCGCTGGTGCCGGGCCGCGCCGGCGGGCCCGAGGCGCTGCTGCGCGCTCCGGATGGCTCGACGACACTGGGTGGTCAACATCTGGCGCCGGCTGCGCCCGGCGCGCCGGGCAGCCCTGGTGGCCCGATTGGCGGGCAATTCCCGGGTATGCTGCCGACGCCGGGTTTGCCGGCGCCAGGACTGCCGACCCAAGGACTTCCCACGCAAGGACTTCCGACGCAAGGACTTCCGGCACAGGCGCTGCCGGCCCCGGAGCTGCCGACGCCGGGTCTGCCGATGCCCGGGCTGCCCGCACCCGCGGGCCCGGCGGCCGCTCCGATGCCCGCCGAAGTGCCGATTCCGGTTGGCGGACCGCCCCTTTCGGTGCCGACGCCATTACCGGCGGAAGTGCCGGTCCCGGTACAACGGGCGCCGCAAGCCGCCGTCCCGGCATTGCTCGGGCCGCCAGCCACTCGGAACAACGGCGCGCAGGTCGCACCGCCCGGCGCCTCAGCAGGGCCCACCCGGTGAGTCGCGGCGAGGACGGCCGGACACGCCGGCCGCGACCGACGCGCGGTCCGCGTAAACCGCGACAGGCCAAAGACGTCCGGCAACCGAACCGCACGCGCAAGCCGGAAGCAAAGGGATTCCGCAAAGCCAAGAAATCCGGCGAGGCCCCGCTCGGCCATTCGGCTAACGAACGGCGTACCCGCCACGTCGTCGATGCGGCCCCGCGCGGCGGGTTGTTCGTCGTCCGGCATCGCGTCGGCTACGTGGTCATCCTGGTGCTGATGCTGGTGGCCGGGGCGCAGCTGTTCGTCCTGCAGGTCACCAACGCGCCGAAGCTGCGCGCCCAGGCCGCCGGGCAGCTCAAGGTCACCGACGTCTCGAAAGCCATCCGCGGCAGTATCGTCGACCGCAACAACCAGCAGCTGGCGTTCACCATCGAATCGCGGGCCCTGACGTTCCAGCCCAAGCGGATCCGCCAGCAACTGGAAGACGCCAGGAAGAAGAACCCGTCCGCTCCCGATCCCCAACAGCGGCTGCGGGACATCGCCAAAGAGGTTGCGGCGCGGCTGGACAACAAGCCGGACTACGCGACCCTGCTGAAGAAGCTGCAATCGGGCGACAACTTCGTCTACCTGGCGCGTGCCGTCGACCCGGCCATCGCCGGCGCCATCTCGGACAAGTACCCCGAGGTCGGGTCCGAGCGGCAGGACCTGCGCCAGTATCCGGGCGGGTCGTTGGCGGCCAACGTCGTCGGCGGCATCGACTGGGACGGCCACGGCCTGCTGGGCCTCGAGGACAGCATGGACTCGGTGCTGTCGGGCACCGACGGCTCGATCACCTACGACCGCGGGTCCGACGGCGTGGTCATCCCGGGCAGTTACCGCAACCGGCACAAGGCGGTCAACGGTTCGACCGTGCAGCTCACCATCGACAACGACATCCAGTTCTACGTGCAGCAGCAGGTCCAGCAGGCCAAGAATCTGTCTGGGGCACACAATGTTTCGGCCGTCGTGCTGGACGCGAAGACCGGTGAAGTGCTGGCCATGGCCAACGACAACACCTTCGACCCGTCCCAGGACATCGGTCGCCAGGGCGACCGGCAGCTGGGCAACCTGCCGGTGTCCTCGCCGTTCGAACCCGGTTCGGTGAACAAGATCATCACCGCGTCGTCGGTCATCGAATACGGCCTCTCCAACCCCGACGAGGTGCTGCAGGTGCCCGGCTCCATCAACATGGGTGGCGTCAACGTGCACGACGCGTGGGATCACGGCGTGATGCCCTACACCACCACCGGCGTGTTCGGGAAATCCTCCAACGTCGGCACCCTGATGCTGGCGCAACGCGTCGGGCCGGAACGCTTCTACGACATGGTCCGCAAGTTCGGGCTGGGGCAGCGCACCAACGTCGGGCTGCCCGGTGAGAGTGCCGGGCTGGTGCCGCCGATCGACCAGTGGTCGGGCAGCACGTTCTCCAACCTGCCTATCGGGCAAGGTCTTTCGATGACCTTGCTACAGATGACGGACATGTACCAGACCATCGCCAACGACGGGGTGCGGATCCCGCCGCGAATCATCAAGGCCACCATCGCCCCCGACGGCACCCGCACCGAAGAAGCGCGCCCGGAAGGTGTTCGGGTGGTCTCGGCGCAGACCGCGCAGACCGTGCGGGACATGCTGCGCGCCGTCGTGCAACACGACCCGATGGGCTACCAGCAGGGCACCGGTCCTGCGGCCGCGGTGCCCGGCTACCAGATGGCCGGCAAGACCGGTACCGCGCAGCAGATCAACCCGGGCTGCGGCTGCTACTTCGACAACGTCTACTGGATCACCTTCGCCGGGATGGCCACCGTCGACAATCCGCGCTACGTGATCGGCATCATGATGGACAACCCGGAGCGCAACGCCGACGGTACGCCCGGTCACTCCGCGGCCCCGCTGTTCCACAACATCGCGGGCTGGTTGATGCAGCGGGAGAACGTCCCGCTGTCGCCCGACCCGGGTCCGCCGCTGCTGTTGCAGGCCACCTAGCCGCTGCTGGCGCGGCCCCAAGCTGCGGGCGTGGCTTCCCCGGCCGGGCGCGTCTCGATAGGGTGTCATGGCTGATCGTGACGATCACGCGGCGTCCCGGGAAGGTGTGACTTGAATGCAGGCGTCGGATGAGCTGCGCCCCAGCAGGGGCGCGGGCGTGCGACTGCCCGCACTGGCGGCGCAAGTGGGCGCGGTGGCGGCCGGCGGCGGCGCCGTCCCGGACGTGCCGATCACCGGCGTGACGCTGCGGGCTCAGGACCTGGTGCCCGGTGATTTGTTCGCCGGGCTGCCCGGTTCGGCCACCCACGGCGCCCGCTATGCCGGCGACGCGATCGAACGTGGCGCGGTCGCGGTGCTCACCGACCCCGCCGGGCTCGCCGAGATGGGTGGTGCCCCCGCCGTGCCGACGCTGGTGCACCCGGCCCCGCGCAGTGTGCTCGGCGGGCTGGCGGCCACGGTCTACGGAAACCCGTCCGACCGGGTGACGGTGGTCGGCATCACCGGTACCTCCGGCAAGACCACCACGACCTATCTCGTCGAGTCGAGTTTGCGCGCCGGCGGTCACACCGCGGGGCTGATCGGCACCATCGGCATCCGCATCGACGGCGCCGACATCCCCAGCGCCCTGACCACTCCGGAGGCCCCCGCGCTGCAGGCGATGCTGGCCGCGATGGCCGAGCGCGGGGTGGACACCGTCGTCATGGAGGTTTCCAGTCACGCGCTGACGCTGGGTCGCGTCGACGGAACCCGTTTCGCGGTAGGCGGATTCACCAACCTGTCTCGCGACCACCTCGACTTCCACCCCACCATGGCCGACTACTTCGAGGCCAAAGCCCTGCTGTTCGACCAGAATTCGCCGTTGCATGCCCGCACGGCCGTGGTGTGCGTCGACGACGACGCTGGACGTGCGATGGCGCAGCGGGCCACCGATCCGATCACGGTCAGCGCGACGGGCCAACCGGCGCACTGGCGCGCGACCGACGTGACGCAGCGGGGAGCCGGACAGGAGTTCACCGCGGTGGACCCCGCCGGCGGCCGGCACCGGATCGGGATTCGGCTCACTGGTGCCTACAACATCTCGAATTGCCTTGTGGCACTGGCCATTCTCGACGCAGTCGGGGTCTCGCCGGATCGGGCGGCCGACGGGCTGCGCGACACCCGGGTTCCCGGGCGACTGGAAGAGGTCGACCGCGGCCAGGATTTCCTCGCCCTCGTCGACTACGCGCACAAGCCGGGCGCGCTGCGCGCGGTGCTGACCACCCTGCGGCAGCCGGGTCGGCGGCTGGCGGTGGTGTTCGGCGCCGGTGGCGATCGCGACCCGGGCAAGCGGGGGCCGATGGGGGCCGTCGCCGCCGAGCTGGCCGACTTGGTCGTCGTCACCGACGACAACCCGCGCAGCGAGGATCCCGCGCTGATCCGCCGCGAAATCCTGGACGGTACAACGGGATTCGCTGCGCAGGTGGTCGAGATCGGCGACCGGCGGGAGGCGATCCGGCACGCGGTCGGCTGGGCCAGGCCCGGCGACGTGGTGCTGATCGCCGGCAAGGGCCACGAAACCGGACAGCGCGCCGGCGATGTGGTGCGCCCGTTCGACGACCGGGTGGAACTCGCGCAGGCGTTGGAAGACCTCCGATGATCGAGATGACCGTCGCGCAGATCGCCGAAATCGTCGGCGGCACCCTGGCCGACGTCTCCGCGGAGGAGGCCGCCGAACTCCGCGTCACCGGGACCGTCGAATTCGACTCGCGCGCGGTCGGTCCCGGTGGGCTGTTCCTGGCGTTGCCCGGCGCGCGCTCGGACGGACACGACCACGCGGCCTCGGCGGTGGCCGCCGGTGCGGTGGCGGTGCTGGCCGCCCGGCCGGTCGGGGTTCCCGCGATCGTCGTCGCGCCCGAACCGGGCGACAGCCGCGCCGGCGTGCTCGAACACGACCCCGACGGGTCGGGCGCCGCGGTGCTGGGCGCCTTGGCCAAACTGGCCAAGGCGGTCGCCGAGGAGCTGGTCGCCGGCGGGCTGACCATCATCGGGATCACCGGCTCGTCGGGAAAGACGTCGACCAAAGACCTGGTGGCCGCGGTGCTCGAGCCGCTGGGCGAAGTGGTGGCCCCGCCGGGATCGTTCAACAACGAGCTGGGTCATCCCTGGACGGTGCTGCGCGCCACCCGGCGCACCGACTACCTGGTTCTGGAGATGTCGGCGCGCCATCCCGGCAATATTGCCGAGCTGGCGCGCATCGCCCCGCCCGCGATCGGGGTGGTGCTCAACGTGGGCACCGCGCACCTCGGCGAGTTCGGCTCGCGCGCGGCGATCGCGCGCACCAAATCCGAACTGCCACGAGCTGTTCCGCCGTCCGGCGTGGTCATCCTCAACGTCGACGACCCGTCGGTTGCGGCGATGGCGCATGTCTGCTCCGGTTGGGTGGTCCGGGTGAGCCGGGCCAGGCACACCGATTCGGGGCCCAGCGACGTCTGGGCCGAGGGCGTGTCGCTGGACGAATTGGCCAGGCCGCGCTTTACCCTGCACGCGATGGACGCGCGCGGCGCTGCCGAGGTCGAGATGCAACTCGGCGTCTTCGGCGAACACCAGGTCACCAATGCGCTGTGTGCCAGCGCGGTCGCCCTGCAGTGCGGCGCGAGCGTCGAGCAGATCGCCGCGTCGCTGGCCGCGGCCGGCCCGATGTCGCGGCACCGGATGCAGGTGAGCAACCGGGCCGACGGGGTGACCGTCATCGACGACGCCTACAACGCCAACCCCGACTCGATGCGGGCCGGACTGAAGGCGCTGGCCTCGATCGCCCGGGGTGGCCCGACGGAGCGACGCAGCTGGGCCGTGCTGGGCGAGATGGCCGAGCTCGGCGAGGAGGCGATCAGCGAGCACGATGCCATCGGCCGGCTGGCGGTGCGCTTAGATGTGTCTCGACTTGTTGTCGTGGGAACGGGGAGGTCGGTAGCCGCGATGCACCACGCTGCGGTCCTGGAAGGGGCATGGGGCTCGTGGGGAGCGCCCGGTGATAGGGGGGCCGTGCAAGTGGCCGACGCCGACGCCGCGTTGCAGTTGTTGCGGGCCGAACTGCGATCCGGCGACGTGGTCTTGGTGAAGGCGTCCAACGCCGCCGGACTCGGCGCTCTGGCCGACACGCTGGCGGCAGAGGGCGGGGCCCGCCCGTGAGACAGATTGTGGTGGCCGTCGCGATCGCTTTGACCGTGTCGATTCTGCTGACCCCGACGCTGATCCGGTTGTTCACCAAGCAGGGGTTCGGCCACCAGATCCGCGAGGACGGCCCGCCGAGTCACCACACCAAACGCGGTACGCCGTCGATGGGCGGCGTGGCGATCGTAGCGGGTATCTGGGCCGGCTACCTGGGCACCCACCTTGCCGGGCTGGCGTTCGACGGCGAGGGCGCCTCCGCGTCGGGCCTGCTGGTGCTGGGGCTGGCCACAATGCTGGGCGGCGTCGGCTTCCTCGACGACCTGATCAAGATCCGCCGTTCGCGCAACCTGGGCCTGAACAAGACGGCCAAGACCGTCGGGCAGATCGTGGCCGCGGTGCTGTTCGGGGTGCTGGTCTTGCAGTTCCACAACGCCAACGGCCTGACACCGGCCAGCGTGGATATTTCCTACGTGCGTGAAATCGCCACCGTCACCCTGGCTCCAGGGCTCTTCGTGCTGTTCTGCGTCGTCATCGTCAGCGCCTGGTCCAACGCGGTCAACTTCACCGACGGCCTCGACGGGCTGGCCGCTGGCTGCATGGCGATGGTCACCGGTGCCTACGTGCTGATCACCTTCTGGCAGTACCGCAACGGCTGCGCCACCGCGCCGGGACTGGGCTGCTACAACGTGCGCGACCCGCTGGACCTGGCCTTGGTGGCCGCCGCGACCGCGGGCGCCTGCATCGGCTTTCTGTGGTGGAACGCCGCGCCCGCCAAGATCTTCATGGGCGATACCGGTTCGCTGGCGCTGGGCGGGATCATCGCGGGCCTGTCCGTGGCCAGCCGCACCGAGTTGCTGGCGGTGGTGCTGGGTTCGCTGTTCGTCGCCGAAGTCGTCTCGGTGGTGCTACAGATCCTGACCTTCCGCACCACCGGGCGCCGGGTGTTCCGGATGGCGCCGTTTCATCACCATTTCGAGTTGAGCGGCTGGGCCGAAACGACGGTGATCATCCGGTTCTGGCTGCTCACCGCGATCGCCTGCGGGCTGGGTGTGGCGCTGTTCTACGGTGAGTGGTTCGCCACGATCGGCGCATGACATGTCCGGGCTGCAACCGTTGGTGGCCGGTGCACCCGTCCTGATCGCCGGTGCCCGGGTAACCGGTCGGGCGATCCTGGGCGCGCTGACCCGGTTCGGCGCCGTCGCCACCCTGTGCGACGACGATCCGGCCATGCTCGGCCCGGACGCCGAAAACGGTGTCCGCACAGTCGATCCCGCGACCGCCGTGCGCCAGATCGCGGATTACGCGCTGGTGGTCACCAGCCCCGGATTCCAGCCGTCGGCTCCGGTGTTTGCCGCGGCCGCCGCCGCGGGCCTGCCGATCTGGGGTGACGTGGAACTGGCCTGGCGCCTCGACGCCGCGGGGTGCTACGGGACGCCGCGGCGCTGGCTGGTGGTGACCGGCACCAACGGCAAGACCACGACCACCTCGATGCTGCACGCGATGTTGGTCGCCGACGGGCGGCGCAGCCTGCTGTGCGGCAACATCGGCGACCCGGTGCTGGACTTTCTGGACCAGCCGGCCGACCTGCTGGCCGTGGAACTGTCCAGTTTCCAACTGTTTTGGGCACCGTCGCTGCGTCCCGAGGCGGGCGTGGTGCTCAACATCGCCGAGGACCACCTGGATTGGCATGCGTCGATGGCCGAGTACACCGCGGCCAAGGCCCGGGTGCTGGGCGGCCGGGTCGCGGTCGTCGGGCTGGACGACAGCCGCGCGGCCGCCTTGCTGAGCGGCGCCGCGGCGCCGGTGCGGGTGGGTTTCCGGCTCGGTGAGCCGGCCGCGGGGGAGCTCGGTGTCCGCGACGGTCTGCTAGTGGACCGCGCGTTTGCCGACGATCTGGAGCTGCTGCCGGCCGCGGCGATCCCGGTGCCCGGCCCGGTCGGCGTGCTCGACACGCTGGCCGCGGCGGCGCTGGCCCGCAGCGTCGACGTGCCCGCCGCGGCGATCGCGGAGGCCGTCTCGATGTTTCAGCTGGGCCGGCACCGCAGCGAGACCGTCGCGGTGGCCGACGGGATTCGGTACGTCGACGATTCGAAGGCCACCAACCCGCACGCGGCCGAGGCCTCGATCATGGCCTACCCGCGGGTGGTGTGGGTGGCCGGCGGTTTGCTCAAGGGCGCCTCGCTGGATGCGGAGGTCGCCAGGATCGCATCTCGGCTGGTCGGCGCCGTGCTCATCGGCCGAGACCGGCAAGAGGTTGCCGAGGCGTTATCGCGACACGCGCCCGATGTCCCCGTCGTCCAGGTTGTGACAGGCGAGGATGCTGATATGCATGCGACTGCTGATGCTAATGTGACGAATGTTGACAGTGTGGGGGATAGTCTCGGCGCTCGCGTAATGACCGCTGCGGTGGCGGCGGCTCGTGACTTGGCAAAAGCGGGGGATACGGTGCTGCTGGCACCGGCAGGTGCATCGTTTGACCAGTTCAGCAGCTACGCCGACCGTGGTGAAGCCTTCGCCGCCGCCGTACGCGCGGCGCTGCGGTAGGCGGGTGTGGGTAACGCGCTGACCCGGCGCCTCCGCCGGGGGAAGACGAAGATCGAGGCCCCGCCGGTCGATCCGGTCAAGGCGGCGGACGTCGCCGAGGACGAGGCGCCGACGGACACGATGCACACCGCGGACGCTCCCGAGGCCCCCGAACCGCCCGAGGACAAGGCCCCGGCGGCGGCCAAGGTCCAGGTCAAAGATCCGCAGCACCGTCCGGGAGCTCGTTTCGGCGTCTGGCTGGGCCGGCCGATGACCTCCTTTCACCTGATCATCGCGATCGCCGGGTTGCTGACCACGCTGGGCCTAACCATGGTGCTCTCCGCGTCGGGCGTGCGCTCCTACGGTGACGACGGGTCGGCGTGGGTGATCTTCGGCAAGCAGGTGTTGTGGACGATCATCGGGGTCGTCGGCGCCTACGTCTCGATGCGGCTGCCGGTGCGGTTCATCCGCCGGGTGGCCTTCCCGGCCTACCTCGTCACCATCATCTTGCTGGTCCTGGTGCTGGTTCCCGGCATCGGAAACCTCGCCAACGGCTCGCGGAAGTGGTTCGTCGTCGCGGGCTTTTCGATGCAGCCCTCCGAGCTGGCCAAGATCGCGTTCGCCATCTGGGGTGCACACCTGCTTGCGTCCCGGCGGATGGAGCGGGCCTCGCTGCGCGAGATGCTGATCCCGCTGGTGCCGGCGGCCGTCATCGCGCTGGGGCTGATCGTGGCCCAGCCCGACCTGGGGCAGACAATGTCGATGGGCATCATCCTGCTGGCCCTGCTGTGGTACGCCGGGCTGCCGCTGCGCGTCTTCGGGACGTCGCTGCTGGCCGTCTTCATGGCCGGCGCGGTGCTGGCCATGTCCGCCGGTTACCGGTCGGAGCGGGTGCGGTCGTGGATCAACCCCGAGAACGACCCGCAGGACACCGGTTATCAGGCCCGTCAGGCGAAGTTCGCGCTGGCCCACGGCGGCATCTTCGGCGACGGCCTCGGCCAGGGCACCGCCAAATGGAACTACCTACCCAACGCCCACAACGACTTCATCTTCGCGATCATCGGTGAGGAGCTCGGTTTCATCGGCGCGTTCGGGCTGCTGGCGCTGTTCGGGTTGTTCGCCTACACCGGCATGCGGATCGCGCGACGGTCGGCCGACCCGTTCCTGCGGCTGCTGACCGCGACCACCACGATGTGGATCATTGGGCAGGCGTTCATCAACATCGGCTACGTGATCGGCGTGCTGCCGGTCACCGGCCTGCAGCTGCCGTTGATATCCGCGGGTGGAACATCCACCGCCGCAACGCTTTTCATGATCGGGATCATGTGCAACGCGGCGCGGCACGAACCCGAGGCGGTGGCCGCGCTGCGCGCCGGACGCGACGACAAGATGAACCGGCTGCTGCGGCTGCCGCTGCCCGAACCGTATTCGCCGACGCGGCTCGAGACGTTTCGCGACCGGACGCGCGCAAAGCCGCGACCGCCGCGCCGACCCGCGCCCGCACGCGGCCGCAAGGCCCCGGCCCGGAAAGCCGAGCCACCGGTCCGCACCGCCGCCCGCGAGCCCGAGCCGCCACTGCGACCGGTTTTCGGGCGGACAGCCGCCCGCGCGGAACCCCGGTCAAGGCATCATGGATCTGACCAGCGCTACCCCAGACAGGGAGCCGGTCAGCGCCGGACGCGGCGCGCTCGCGCATTGGAAGGTCAGCGTTACGGGTGAACCACACGGTCAAGCAGCCGGCCGGCGGGCAGGGGGTAGGTCCCTCGCCCGCGGGTGCCGCATCATCGGTCCGGCCATCGGTCGAAGCCGCCCTGTCGGTCGTACTAGCCGGCGGCGGCACCGCCGGACACGTGGAGCCGGCGATGGCCGTGGCCGATGCGCTGCGCGTGCTGGATCCGCGGGTCCGGATCACCGCGCTGGGCACCGCGCGCGGACTCGAGACCAGGCTGGTGCCGGCGCGCGGCTACCACCTCGAGCTGATCACGCCGGTCCCGCTGCCGCGTAAACCCAGCGGTGACCTGGCCCGGCTGCCACCGCGGGTGTGGCGCGCCGTGCGCGAGACCCGCTCGGTGCTCGACGTCGTCGACGCCGACGTGGTGGTGGGTTTCGGCGGCTACGTGGCCCTCCCGGCCTACCTCGCGGCCCGGGGTTTTCCGGGGTTCCGGCGCCGCATCCCGGTGGTGATTCACGAGGCCAACGCCCGTGCCGGGCTGGCCAACCGGGTCGGTGCCCGCACCGCGGACCGGGTGCTGTCCGCGGTGCCGGATTGCGGGCTGCGCCGTGCCGAGGTGGTCGGGGTGCCGGTGCGGGCGGCCATCACCACGCTGGACCGCGCGGCGCTGCGCGCGCAGGCCCGCCGGTACTTCGGATTCCCAGCCGACGCGCGGGTGCTGCTGGTGTTCGGCGGTTCGCAAGGAGCGGTCTCGCTGAACCGCGCGGTCGCCGCGGCCGCGGCCGACTTGGCCGCCGCGGGCGTGTCCGTCTTGCACGCGTACGGCCCGAAGAACACCCTCGAGCTGCGCGAACCGCAGCCCGGCGATCCGCCGTACCGCGCGGTGCCGTATCTGGACCGGATGGACCTGGCCTACGCGGCCGCCGATCTGACCATCTGCCGCTCCGGGGCGATGACAGTCGCCGAGGTGTCGGCCGTCGGTCTGCCGGCGATCTACGTTCCGCTGCCGATCGGCAACGGCGAGCAGCGGCTCAACGCGCTGCCGGTGGTCAACGCCGGCGGCGGCATGGTCGTCCCCAACGCCGCCCTGACCCCGGACCTGGTGGCCCGCGAGGTGATCGGGCTGCTCACCGACCCGCCGCGGCTGGCGGCGATGACGGCCGCGGCCGCCCGGGTGGGGCATCGGGACGCCGCGCGCCAGGTGGCCGAGGCGGCCCTGGACATCGCGCGCCAAGCACGTGATAGGGGGCCGGCAGCCGGGGGGCCGCGATGACCGCCGACCAGTTGCCCGCGGACCTGCAACGGGTGCACATGGTGGGCATCGGGGGAGCCGGCATGTCGGGCATCGCCCGCATCCTGCTGGACCGCGGCGGACAGGTCTCCGGCTCCGACGCCAAGGAGTCGCGCGGTGTGCACGCGCTGCGGGCCCGGGGCGCCCAGATCCGCATCGGACACGACCCGTCCTGGCTGGACCTGCTGCCCGGCGGCCCGACCGCGGTCATCACCACCCACGCCGCCATCCCGAAGACCAACCCCGAACTCGTCGAGGCCCGCCGCCGCGGCATCCCGGTGGTGCTGCGGCCGACTGTGCTGGCCAAGCTGATGCAGGGGCGCACCACGCTGATGGTCACCGGCACTCACGGCAAAACCACGACCACCTCGATGCTGGTCGTGGCCCTGCAGCAGTGCGGGCGCGACCCCTCGTTCGCGGTCGGCGGGGATCTCGGCGAGGCCGGCACCAACGCCCACCACGGCAGCGGCGACTGCTTCGTCGCCGAGGCCGACGAAAGCGACGGCTCGCTGCTCGAGTACACGCCCAACGTCGCGGTCGTCACCAACATCGAGACCGATCACCTGGACTTCTACGGCAGCGAAGACGCCTACGTCGCGGTCTTCGACGCGTTCGTCGAGCGGCTGGCCCCCGGCGGCGCGCTGGTGGTGTGCACCGACGACCCGGGTGCGGCCGCGCTGGCGCGGCGCAGCGCCGAGCTGGGCATCCGGGTAGTGCGCTACGGATCCGGGACACACGGGCCGTCGGACCGGGAGGCCCCCGCAAGCGGGAGGTACCCCCAGGCCGGGACGCTGCTGTCCTGGGAGCAGCAGGGCACCGGGGCCGTCGCGCACATCCGGCTGGGCGACCAACCGGTGCGGGCGATGCGGCTGTCGGTGCCCGGGCGGCACATGGCACTCAACGCGCTCGGCGCGTTGCTGGCCGCGATCGAGGTCGGCGCGCCGACCGACCAGGTGCTCGACGGGCTGGCCGGTTTCGAGGGCGTGCGACGTCGCTTCGAACTGGTCGGAACCGTGGGGTCGGTGCGGGTGTTCGACGACTACGCCCACCATCCGACCGAGATCAGCGCGGCGCTGGCGGCGGTCCGCACCGTCGTCGAGCAGGGCGGCGAGGGTCGCTCGCTGGTGGTGTTCCAGCCCCATTTGTATTCGCGCACAAAGGCTTTCACTGCCGAGTTCGGTCACGCGCTGGACGCTGCCGACGAGGTGTTCGTGCTGGACGTGTACGGCGCGCGCGAACAGCCGTCGGCCGGGGTCAGCGGGGCCACCGTCGCCGAGCATGTCAGCGTGCCGGCGCGCTACCTGCCCGACTTCTCCGCGGTCGCCGAGCAGGTCGCCGCGGCCGCCGGTCCCGGGGACGTCATCGTGACGATGGGCGCCGGCGACGTGACGCTGCTGGGGGCCGAGATCGTCGCCGCGCTGCGGGTGCGCGCCAATCGCAGCGCGCCCGGTGCGCCCGGGGTGTTGCGATGACCGACCCCACCCCGCCCGTCGACGAGAGCGCGGTCACCGTGCCGATCCCCGTCGAAGACGCCCAGCCCGAGGCCGGGCAATCCGCGGGCCAGCAAGTCGAATTCGAGGGGCCCCGCCGCCGGGCCCGCCGCGAACGCGCCGAGCGCCGCGCCGCACAGGAACGGGCCATCGCGATCGAGCAAGCGCGCCGCGAAGCCAAGCGCCGGGCCAGCGGACGCATCGTCAGTCCGCCCAAAAAACCCGCGCGCGGCGTGGTCCGGGGCCTGAAGATGTTGCTCGCGACCGTGATGTTGGTCATCGTCGGGATCGGGCTGGCGCTGATTCTCTACTTCACGCCGGTGATGTCGGCGCGCGACATCGTCGTCACCGGCACCGGCGCGGTGTCCCGCGAAGAGGTGCTCGACGCCGCGCGGGTGCGGGTCGGCACACCGCTGCTGCAGATCAACACCAACCAGGTCGCCGACCGGGTGGCGGCGATCCGCCGGGTGGCCAGCGCCCGGGTGCAACGGCAATATCCGTCGGCGCTGCGGATCACGATCGTCGAGCGAGTCCCGGTGGTGGTCAAGGACTTTCCCGACGGGCCGCACCTGTTCGACCGCGACGGCGTCGACTTCGCGACCGCACCGCCGCCACCGGCGCTGCCGTACATCGACGTCACCAATCCCGGGCCGAACGACCCGACGACCAAGGCCGCGCTGCAGGTATTGCTGGCGCTGCGCCCCGAGGTCGCCGACCAGGTGGGCCGGATCGCGGCGCCCTCGCTTGCCTCGATCACGCTGACCCTCGGCGACGGGCGGGTGGTGATCTGGGGCACCACCGATCGCACGGACGAGAAGGCCGAAAAGCTCGCCGCCCTGCTCACCCAGCCGGGCAAGACCTACGACGTGTCCAGCCCCGATCTACCCACCGTCAAGTAGCGTCCGGGCGCTTCGGGGCCGCTCAGTGCCCGAAAATTGACGAAAATTTGCGCGCGGCATGTCGGCGCGCCTGCGGGGTTAGCGCGCGTCGTACCCATACCGTTCTGGTTGCGCGGAACTACTTGACATAACTCTAACTCTATGGTTGAGGTTGAGAGTTTGCCAGGGCGAACCGCCACTGTACCGGTAAGAACCGAATCCCCACCAGGGAGGAAGACGAGATGGTGACCCCCCCGCACAACTACCTGGCCGTCATCAAGGTTGTGGGTATCGGTGGCGGCGGCGTCAACGCTGTCAACCGGATGATCGAACAGGGCCTCAAGGGCGTCGAGTTCATCGCGATCAACACCGACGCGCAGGCGCTGTTGATGAGCGATGCCGACGTCAAGCTCGACGTGGGCCGCGACTCCACCCGCGGGTTGGGCGCCGGCGCCGATCCCGAGGTCGGGCGCAAGGCCGCCGAGGATGCCAAGGACGAGATCGAAGAGCTGCTGCGGGGCGCGGACATGGTGTTCGTCACCGCCGGTGAGGGCGGCGGAACCGGTACCGGCGGGGCGCCGGTCGTCGCCAGCATCGCGCGCAAGCTGGGCGCGCTGACGGTCGGCGTGGTCACCCGGCCGTTCTCGTTCGAGGGCAAACGCCGCAGCAATCAGGCCGAAAACGGCATCAACGCGCTGCGCGAGAGCTGCGACACCCTGATCGTCATTCCCAACGACCGCCTGTTGCAGATGGGCGATGCCGCGGTGTCGCTTATGGACGCGTTCCGCAGCGCCGACGAGGTGCTGCTCAACGGTGTCCAGGGCATCACCGACCTGATCACCACGCCCGGTCTGATCAACGTCGACTTCGCCGATGTCAAGGGCATCATGTCCGGCGCCGGCACCGCCCTCATGGGCATCGGCTCGGCCCGCGGCGAGGGCCGCTCGCTCAAGGCCGCCGAGATCGCGATCAACTCGCCGCTGCTTGAGGCGTCGATGGAGGGCGCCCAGGGTGTGCTGATGTCGATCGCCGGCGGCAGCGACCTGGGCCTGTTCGAGATCAACGAGGCGGCGTCGCTGGTGCAGGACGCCGCCCACCAGGACGCCAACATCATCTTCGGCACCGTCATCGACGACTCGCTGGGCGACGAGGTGCGCGTCACCGTCATCGCGGCGGGCTTCGACGCGGCCGGGCCCGGGCGCAAGCCCGTGATCGGGGCCGACAAGGGGGAGAAGGCCGGCGGCGCGCACCGGATCGAGTCGGCCAAGGCGGGCAAGCTCACCTCGACGCTGTTCGAGCCGGTCGACGCCGTCAGCGTGCCGGTGCACACCAACGGCGCGACGCTGAGTATCGGTGGCGATGACGACGACGTCGATGTGCCGCCCTTCATGCGCCGCTGACGCTGGGGAAACGCGACGCTCCGGATACTGGTCACGTGACCGTTCGCATCCGGCGAGTGACGACCACCCGAGCGGGCGGCGTCTCGAAGCCGCCCTTCGACACCTTCAACCTCGGCGACCATGTCGGTGACGATCCCGCGGCGGTGGCCGCCAATCGCGCCCGGCTGGCCCGCGCCATCGGCCTGGGCGACCGGGTGGTGTGGATGAACCAGGTGCACGGTGATCGGGTCGCGGTTGTCGACGAGCCACGAAAGACCGCCTTCGACGACACCGACGCGCTGGTGACGCGCACGCCACGGCTGGCGTTGGCGGTGGTGACCGCCGACTGCGTGCCGGTATTGCTGGCCGACGCTCGCGCGGGGGTGGTCGCCGCGATCCACGCCGGGCGGGTCGGTGCGCAGCGGGGAGTGGTGGCGCGCACCCTCGGGGTGATGCTGCAGCTGGGCGCGACGCCCGACGATATCTCCGCGCTGCTCGGCCCCGCGGTCAGCGGGCGCAACTACGAAGTGCCCGCGGCGATGGCCGACGAGGTCGAGGCGGCCCTGCCGGGCAGCCGAGCCGCCACCGCGAACGGCAAGCCGGCCCTGGATCTTCGCGCCGGAATCGCTTGCCAGCTAAAGGGTTTGGGTGTCACCTCGATCGACATCGATCCGCGCTGCACGGTCGCCGACGCCACGCTGTTCAGCCATCGCCGCGACGCGCCGACCGGCCGGCTGGCGTCGCTGGTCTGGATGGAGTGACCGCCATGGCGGTTGGAATGCCGGACGCGGGATCGAGTCAGGACAACCGGGAAACCGAATTGACTCATGCGTTGGCGGCAGTGCGTTCGCGACTAGCGACGGCCGCGCAAGCGGCGGGCCGCAATGTCAGCGAAATTGAACTGCTGCCAATTACGAAATTCTTTCCGGCAACCGATGTTGCGATTTTGTCTCGATTGGGTTGTCGATCGGTGGGTGAATCGCGGGACCAAGAAGCGGTGGCAAAGGTGGCGGAACTCACTCGTTTGGCGGACGCTTTCGGGCGGCCGGATTCGCGAGAGTTGCAGCGGCACATGGTGGGACGGATTCAGCGCAAGAAGGCGCGTTCGCTGGCGCGCTGGGCGCACACGGCCCACTCGGTCGACAGCCCGCAACTGGTAACGGCGCTGGAACGGGCGGTTACGGCCACGTTGGCCGAGGGTGGACGGCGGGACCCGTTGCGCGTCTACGTTCAGGTCAGTCTGGACGGCGACGTCGCACGTGGCGGCGTCGACATCGCCGACCCGGGGGCCCTGGACGAGCTGTGTGCGCAGGTCGAGGAGGCCCAAGGCCTGGAATTGGTGGGGCTGATGGGCATTCCGCCGCTGGACGCCGATCCCGAAGCGGCGTTCGAGCGGCTGCAATCCGAGCACCGCCGGGTGCTCGAAGCGCACCCGAATGCGGTCGGGTTGTCCGCCGGGATGTCCAACGACTTCGAAATTGCCGTAAAACACGGTTCGACGTGTGTGCGTGTCGGTACCGCGCTATTGGGCCCGCGGCGGTTACCGTCACCGTGAGTAGTCACTGTAGTCACACCTTCATCACAGACAACAGAAATCCCATGGGCTAGAAGGGGTCATACGCGATGAGCACACTGCACAAGGTCAAGGCCTATTTCGGCATGGCCCCGATGGACGACTACGAGGACGAGTATTACGACGACCGCGCACCTTCCCGCGGTTTCCCTCGTGCTCGGTTCGACGAGGGCTACGTCCGCGGCTATGACGGCCCCGACTACGACGACCCGCGTGGCGACGCGGGCGACTACGTGCCCCCCGGCTACCGCGGCGGCTACGCCGACGAGCCGCCGCCGCCGTTCCGCGGCCGCGACTTCGACCGCCCGGACCTGGGCCGCCCGCGCCTGGGGTCGTGGTTGCGCAGCGGTTCCACCCGCGGTGCGCTGGCCATGGACCCGCGCCGGATGGCGATGATGTTCGAAGAGGGCCACCCGCTGTCGAAGATCACCACGCTGCGACCCAAGGACTACAGCGAGGCCCGCACCATCGGTGAGCGGTTCCGCGACGGCACCCCGGTGATCATGGACCTGGTGTCGATGGACAACGCGGACGCCAAGCGGCTCGTCGACTTCGCGGCCGGGTTGGCGTTCGCCCTGCGTGGCTCGTTCGACAAGGTTGCGACCAAGGTGTTCCTGCTGTCGCCCGCCGACGTGGACGTCTCGCCGGAGGAGCGGCGCCGGATCGCCGAAACCGGCTTCTACGCCTACCAATAGCCTCATCCGCCCCGCTGGCGCGCGGGGTCAAGGCGCTCGGTCTCCGGGTGGATCTGAGATGTCCGCTCGGGGCGTGAGTCGGTACTCTTGCGATGTCCGCGCTATCGCGCGGCGGTAGACGTCTCATCGGTAAGGTCGGGCTCTCGTTGGTGCTGTTCTTTCAGATCCTTGGGTTTGCGCTGTTCATCTTTTGGCTGCTGCTGATCGCTCGGGTCGTCGTCGAGTTCATCCGCTCGTTCAGCCGTGACTGGCATCCCACCGGTATCACAGTGGTGATCCTGGAACTCATCATGTCGATCACGGATCCGCCGGTGAAACTGCTGCGGCGGCTGATCCCGCAACTCACCATCGGCGCGGTCCGCTTCGACCTGTCCATCATGGTGCTGCTGCTGGTCGCGTTCATCGGCATGCAGCTCGCTTTCGGCGCCGCGGCGTGAGCCGCGATATGTTCCGGCGGCCCTAAGCGACGGTTTGGCTACGGATCGGCTTCGGTTTGATGCGCGCGATTTGCAAATTCTAAGGATTGAGATTTTATGGCTGTCAGCGTTTGAAATTGGTTCTTAATTATTGGGCAATCGGCGACCGCCGGGTCTGGTGTGACAGGATGGGCGGCAGATGCACAACCGCTGCCACACCGTTCTACACTTTCGAGAACGTTTGACAGGAACTTGAGGGGACGAAACAATGCCGCTTACACCAGCCGACGTCCACAATGTGGCGTTCAGTAAGCCGCCTATTGGCAAGCGCGGTTACAACGAGGACGAGGTCGACGCGTTCCTCGACCTGGTGGAAAACGAGCTGACGCGGCTCATCGAAGAGAACTCCGATCTGCGCCAGCGGGTCGAGGAGCTCGACCGTGAATTGGCCGCCGGCGGCGGTGCCGCTGCCCCCTCTGCCGCCGCCCCTGTCTTCGAGCCCGAGCCCTTCGAGCCCGAGCCCGAGCCGGTGAAGGCGGCCGCCGCGCCGGCCGCGACGGCCACCAACGAGGAGCAGGCCCTCAAGGCCGCCCGGGTGCTGAGCCTGGCCCAGGACACCGCCGACCGGCTGACCAGCACCGCGCAGGCCGAGTCGGACAAGTTGCTGTCGGATGCTCGCGCCAACGCCGACCAGATCTTGACCGAGGCCCGGCAGACCGCCGAAGCCACGGTCACCGAGGCCCGTCAGCGCGCCGACGCGATGTTGGCCGACGCGCAAACCCGCTCCGAGACGCAGTTGCGTCAGGCGCAGGAGAAGGCCGACGCCCTGCAGGCCGACGCCGAACGCAAGCACTCCGAGATCATGGGCACCATCAACCAGCAGCGCACCGTGCTGGAAGGCCGTCTCGAGCAGCTGCGCACCTTCGAACGCGAATATCGGACCCGCCTGAAGACCTACCTCGAGTCCCAGCTCGAGGAGCTCGGCCAGCGCGGATCGGCGGCGCCCGTCGACTCCAGCGCGGACGCCGGTGGGTTCGACCAATTCAATCGGGGTAACAACTAGCCGGGAGCACGGGCCGGACGCCCTATTCGGCCCGACCTGGAAGTCCCACCTTCGGCTGGAGGATGACCGATGCTGATCATTGCGCTGGTGCTGGCCCTGATCGGGCTGGTGGCCCTGGTGTTCGCGGTCGTGACGAGCAACGAGCTGGTCGCCTGGGTGTGCATCGGCGCCAGCGTCCTGGGTGTCGTGCTGCTGATCGTCGACGCGCTGCGGGAGCGGCAGCGCCGCGACACGAGTGAGGACGCCGACGCTGAGCAGCCGGCCACCGACGAGACGGTCGACTATTCGGAGGAAGTTCCGGACGAGAGCACGCAACCACCGGCCGCCGAGGACGAGACGGTCGCGGCCGAACCCCGCGGCGAGGACTCGGCCAAGTAGTTTCAGCGCGTCGGCGTGTTCAGCAGTTGACGCACTTCGTCGTCGCTGACTTGGTGAAAGTCGCCGTAGACCTGTCCCACCGCTTCGAATCCCGGCGGCATCGTCGCGCACACGACGTCGTCGGCGACCTGGGCGAGTTCCTGGCAGACCGACTGCGGTCCGACCGGCACCGCGACGACGATCGACTGCGGCCCGGCTGCCCGGATCGCCCGGACGGCGGCCAGCATGCTTGCGCCGGTGGCGATGCCGTCGTCGACCAGGATCACGATCTTGCCCGCCGGATCGGCGATCGGACGACCCCCTCGATACGCCTGCTCGCGCCGCGTCAGCTCGGCCGTCTCGTTGTCGATGACCTCACGCACCTGCTCGTCGGTGATGTGCAGGCTGGACACCACGTTGTCGTTCATCACCACGCCGCCGCCGCTGGCCAGCGCGCCCATCGCGAGCTCCGACCAGCGCGGCACCCCGAGCTTGCGAACCAGGAACACATCCAGCGGGGCGTGCAGCGCCGAGGCGATCTCCCAGGCGACCGGAAGGCCGCCGCGCGCCAGCCCGAGCACCAGCACGTTGTCCTTGTCGCGGTAAGCCGTCAGCTGCTCGGCCAGCGCGCGACCGGCTTCGTGGCGGTCCACGAAGCTTCGTGAGGATCGCGGCGCCGTGCGGCGGAGAAAGCCGTTGCGTGGATTCATCGTTAGTGGCCAAGCTTACGCGCCCCGCTCACGTTGATCGAATATCTTACGTATCAAAGGGATTGGCAGGCGAGCATCGCACTCCGCCAATACATTGGTTGTGTCCCTGCGGTTGTGTCCCTGCGAAATCGATGGTGCTCGGCTTCGAGTACCATCACGCGGACACGGCCCGCCGACCGCTGCCGCGGGGTGGTCGCCTTGTTATTGCGTGACGGTGTCGGCCGGCCGGCCGATTCTCGTTGACGGACAAGCGATTACCGTCGACCGCATCCACGATTGCGGTCCGCGTGTGCTGAGCCGCGCCGCCGACGACGTCGCCGACTGTGCCGGCGAGATACTCGTGCAACGCAGCACCGATATCGTCACGTAGCGCAGCTACACGCACCCGTCGATGCCCGAGGGGTGAGTCCGCGCCATAGGTGACACATGAGTCGCGTCATGGGTGACAGCTGTGCCGATATCGGATGAGTCGCGTAATAGGTGCGACACCGCGCCCACCCCGCCAGACTCACCCCCGAACAGGCCTACCTGGCCCGACCCAAAGCCACCCCACCGGCCAACCCCAACCGCAATTTCGCATCCGCCACGACACCGTCGACCAATGCGGCAAACTCACCCTGCGCCACGCCAGCCGCCTACACCACCTCGGCATCGGCCGCACCCACGCCCATACCCCAGTCCTGATCCTGGTGACCACCCACACCGTCACCGTCATCAGCAAAACCGGCTACCACGTCCTGAGCAGCCACCACATCGACCCCGACAAAAACTGCTGGTGAAGTACCCCAGGTTTTGTTCCTACTCGGTTGCGAGGGCCGGGGTTGGCTGGCTCGCGGGGTGTGAGGTGCCGGTGAGGGCGGCCTCGTACTCGGCTGGGGTTTGGTAGCCGAGGGCTTCGTGCAGGCGTTCCTGGTTGTACCAGGCCACCCATTCAGCGGTCGAGAGTTCGACGTCGTCGATGCACCGCCACGGTTTGCCGCGGTTGATTAACTCGGTCTTGTAGGCGGCGTTGACTGCCTCGGCGAGGGCGTTGTCGTAACTATCCCCACGTGAGCCGACCAAGGGGGCGATCCCGAGTTCGGCCAGTCGGTCGGTATAGGCCAGCGATAGGTACTGCGATCCGCGGTCGGAGTGATGCACTAACTCAGATAGAGTCGAGTTCGACTGCCACACGGCATGATTGAAGGCCTGCAATGGGAGATCCTCGGTGCGCATGGTCGCCGCGACCGCCCACCCGACGATCTTTTTGGTGCACGCATCGGTGACGAACGCGGTGTAGCAGAATCCCTGCCAGGTCCGCACGAAGGTGATGTCGGCCACCCACAAACGGTTCGGTATCGAGGCCTTGAACTGGCGGTTGACCAGATCAGCCGGCCGGGTAGCGGCGGGGTCGGTGATCGTGGTGAACACCGGTTTTCCGCGCTGCAGACCACGCAGCCCGGCCTTTTTCATCAGCCGGCGGGTCTGCTCGCGACCCATGTTCCAGCCCCGCCGTTTCATGGCCTGGTGCATCTTTTTGACCCCGTAGACCGAGTAATTCTGCTCGTGCACGTGCGCAGGTCGGCGATCAGCTGCTCATCGCGGATCTCACGGTCCGACGGTGGCCGCGTGCGCGCGGCCCGATAACCGCGGGAGGTGAGAAATCCCGAAATAGCGCCCGCAGCACGCGGCAGATGAGCTCGACCCCGAACTGATCGCGGTGGGTGTCGATGTAGGCGATCATTTCGTCGCGGCGCGGTCGAGCTCCGCAGCGAAAAACGCGGAGGCGGACTTCAAAATCTCGTTAGCCCTGCGCAATTCAAGATTCTCGCGCTTGAGCCAGCGGATCTCGGCATGCTCGGAGCTGGTCGTGCCGGGCCGCTCACCGGCATCGACTTGGGCCTTGCGCCGCCACCGGCGCACCGACTCCTGCGCGACACCGAGTTTGCTAGCCACCGACTTGATGGCTTCGAACTCAGAAACATCGGCGGTTTCCATCATGGTGTCCACCAACCGCACCGCGCGCTGGCGAAACTCTAGCGAATACTGACGAGGCATAGCGTCCAATCCTCCATATAAGGATCGGAACAAAACCTGGGGTAGTTCACTGGCGCAACCAAAACAAAAACCCCGACCCATGGCCGGGGAATCTGTAACCCATGACGCGACTCATCTGTCACCCATGACGCGACTCATCACACGCGTGTCCGAGGGGGGACTTGAACCCCCACGCCCATTAGTAGGGCACTAGCACCTCAAGCTAGCGCGTCTGCCATTCCGCCACTCGGACCAGACCAACGAGAGTTGGCAGCTAAGGCTAGCGGATCGGCCCGCGCGGACCCAACTTAGCTCGCCGACAGCGCGACCTCCGTGCCTGCGCTGCCCGAGCCGGGCAACCCGGGCAGTGGTAGGAAAGGTGGTTGTGACAGTTGAGACCGGCGCTCCCAACCATCCGAGTGACGATGTGGTCGAAGTTGTCAGCAGGCTGATCCGGTTCGATACCACCAACACTGGTGATCCAGAGACCACCCAGGGCGAGGCCGAATGCGCCAACTGGGTCGCCGAGCAGCTGGCCGCCGTCGGCTACCAGCCCGAATATCTCGAGTCCGGCGGTGCCGGGCGGGCCAACGTGTTCGTCCGCCTAAAGGGCGCCGACAGCTCGCGCGGCGCCCTGCTGATCCACGGCCACCTCGACGTCGTGCCGGCCGAACCCGCCGACTGGAGCGTGCACCCGTTTTCCGGCGCCGTCGAGGACGGCTATGTCTGGGGCCGCGGCGCGGTCGACATGAAAGACATGGTCGGCATGATGATCGTCGTCGCCCGCCAGCTGAAACAGGCGGGCATCGTGCCGCCACGCGATCTGGTGTTCGCGTTCGTGGCCGACGAGGAGCACGGCGGCCGGTACGGCGCACACTGGCTGGTCGACAACCGCCCGGACCTGTTCGAAGGCGTCACCGAGGCGATCGGCGAAGTGGGCGGTTTCTCGCTGACCGTGCCGCGCCACGACGGGGGCGAACGCCGGCTGTACCTGATCGAGACGGCCGAGAAGGGCATGCAGTGGATGAAGCTGACCGCCCGGGGGCAGGCGGGGCACGGCTCGATGGCCAACGATCGCAACGCGGTCACGCTGCTCGCCGAGGCGGTCGCCCGCATCGGCCGGCACCAATTTCCGCTGGTGCTCACCGACACCGTCGTCGAGTTCCTGGGCGCCATCAGCGACGAGACCGGCCTGACCTTCGACACCGACTCCGACGATCTGGAGGGCGTGATCGACAAGCTCGGCCCGATGGCGCGGATGCTGAAGACGATCGTGCGCGACACCGCCAACCCGACCATGCTGAAGGCCGGCTACAAGGCCAACGTGATACCCGGGACGGCAGAAGCCGTGATCGACTGCCGCGTGCTGCCCGGCCGCCAGGCCGCCTTCGAAGCCGAGATCGACGAGTTGCTCGGCCCGGACGTCACCCGGGAGTGGATCCGGGACTTGCCGTCCTACGAGACCACCTTCGACGGCGACCTCGTCGACGCCATGAACGCCGCGGTGCTGGCCGTCGACCCGGCCGGACGCACGGTGCCCTATATGCTCTCCGGTGGTACCGATGCGAAAGCGTTCGCGCGCGTGGGAATTCGCTGCTTCGGCTTCTCGCCGCTGCGGTTGCCACCGGAATTGGATTTCGCGTCGCTGTTCCACGGCGTCGACGAGCGGGTACCCGTCGATGCGCTGCGGTTCGGCGCCGACGTGCTGGCCCACTTCCTGACCCACTGCTAGAAATCAACGCCAAACGAGAGGACTCTCAATGAGCAAGACGGCCGACCCGTACGACGCGCTACCCAAACTGCCGTCGTTCACCCTGACCTCGACCTCGATCACCGACGGTCAGCCACTGGCCAAAGCGCAGGTAAGCGGGATCATGGGCGCCGGGGGAGAAGACGTCAGCCCGCAGCTGAGCTGGTCGGGATTCCCCGCCGAGACGCGCAGCTTCGCGGTCACCGTCTATGACCCCGACGCCCCGACACTGTCCGGCTTCTGGCACTGGGCCGTGGCCAACCTGCCCGCCGACGTCACCGAGCTGCCCGCGGATGCGGGCGACGGGCGCGAGCTGCCCGGCGGCGCACAGCAACTGGTCAACGATGCCGGTATGCGGCGCTTCATCGGTGCCGCGCCGCCGCCCGGGCACGGCCCCCATCGCTACTACGTCGCGGTGCACGCCGTCGACGTCGACAAGCTCGACCTCAGCGAGGACGCCAGCCCGGCGTTTCTCGGCTGCAACCTGTTCCAGCACGCGATCGCGCGGGCCTACATTTACGGCACCTACGAACAGAACTAGGTGAAACCTCGCGCGTGTGTGCTCGTCCTGCCGGGCGGGCGCGTGCGCAGCGACGAGGCGTCGCGGTGGTGGCAGGGCGCCAACGTCCGGATGACGTTGGTCGCCGCCGCCCTGCGGTACCGGCTGGGCCGCGGCGTCGAGGTGCGACTGGTCCGGTATCGGCTGCGCGGATGGAACAGTCCACGTTACGACGCGGTCGCCGACGCCCGCGCGGTGCTGGATGATGTCCGTCGCCGGTTCGAGCCGAAAAGCATTGTGGTGGTTGGACATTCGATGGGCGGTCGTGTCGCGACGCGGTTGGCCGCCGGTGGGCAGGTCGGCGTCGTCGTCGCACTCGCGCCGTACTGGCCCCGCGACGACGGTGATCTCATTCCGCCGTCGACCCGGCTGCTGGTCGTGCATGGCACCGCCGACACCCGCACCGATCCGCACGCCTCGCGCGTCCAGACGCTGCGAGCGCGCCAGCGCGGGGTCGACGCCCAGTGGGTGGGCATCGAGGGCGAGGGCCATGCCATGTTGCGGCGCGCGGGTGAATGGCACCGGCACACCGCGGACTTCGTCGCCGCATATCTGGCCGATGTGTAATCAAACGTCCCGTCGCAACGGCTGGTCGCAAGCGAAAAGGCTTGCCGCCCAGCGTCTTCCATCACCCGAGAAGCTGTCGTGCGACGGCGACGACGAGATGACGAGGCAGACGCAGATGGCGGCGCGGCCTAGTCCGCCGGCCGCCCCCGGCGCGCGGCCGACCCGACCGCATCGCTCAGCGAGGCGAACCCGCCGTCGTGTAGCCGTCGCGCGATGCCGTCGTGAATGTGCTTGGGCCACAAGCCGCCTGAATTGACGAAGCCGGTGTAGCCTTGCAGCAGCGATGCGCCGGCGGTGATCCGCTCCCACGCGTCGTCGGCGGTCTCGATGCCCCCGACGCTGATCAACACCAGCCGATCGCCGACCCGGCTATACAGCCGGCGCAGCACCTCGACGGCGCGATGTGCCACCGGCGGCCCGGAGATGCCGCCGGGTCCCAGCTCGTCGACCCCCGGTGTGCGCAGGCCGTCGCGCGACACCGTGGTGTTGGTCGCGACGATGCCGGCCAGCCCCAGCTCGACGGCCAGGTCCGCGATGTCGTCGACGTCGGCATCGGAGACGTCCGGTGCGATCTTGACCAGCACCGGCACCGACGTCTCGGCGAGGACCGCCGACAGGATGGGGCGCAGCGACTCGACCGCCTGCAGATCACGCAGGCCCGGGGTGTTCGGCGAGCTGACATTGACCACCAGATACGACGCCAGCGGGCCGACCAGCCGGGCGCTGGCCCGGTAATCCGCGACGGCGTCGGCGGCCGGGGTGGCCTTCGACTTGCCGATGTTCACCCCGATCGGCACGTCCGGCCGATGACGCGCCAGGCGGGTCGCCAGCTCCCCGGCGCCGTGGTTGTTGAACCCCATCCTGTTCAGCAACGCTCGATCCTCGGGCAGCCGGAACAGGCGCGGAGCCGGGTTGCCGGGCTGCGGATGGGCGGTGACGGTCCCGACCTCGGCGTAACCGAAACCCAGGGCGCCCCAGGTGCGCAGCCCCAAGCCGTCCTTGTCGAACCCGGCGGCCAACCCCAGCGGCGCGGGGAAGCGCACCCCGAAGACCGTGCTGGCCAACACCGGGTCGGCCGGGCCCAGCAACCGGTGCAACAGCCGACGCGGCAGCCCGACCGCGGTCGCGGCACGCAGAGCGGCGAAAACCAGGGTGTGAATGCGTTCGGGCGGGATCAGGAAGAACAGCCGGCGCAGCAGACCGTACACGCCGCCGCCCGCCGTCACAGTTCCGCCTGATCAGGCCGTCGGTCGCTGAGTCGAGATTTCTTGCGGCGCAACAACACTCGTCTACTGCCGTCGTTATACAGCCGCACTCTGGTCAGCTCCCAGCCCCGGTATTCGGCCTCGATGGACAGCCGGGTGGACGCGCTCAGCCGGGTCACGTCCGGCGGCAGGCACAGCGGCACCCACTCGTAGTCGTCGGACATGTCCGAGACCCAGCCGGCCGGTAGCCGACTCCACCGCGGCGCCGTCAACGCGGTCCCGCCGCGTGCTCGATGACCTGGACCCCCGCGCCGGACCCCGATACCACGTATAAGGTGTCCGAGGCCTCGTCAAAGGCCAGCGAGTTGGGTTGCTGCACGGTTGGGTAACGCACCTTTTCGACGGGAATTCCGGTTGACAAATCGTAACCAATAACCATATTCGATGCGGTTTGAGACACCCAGGCCAAGTCGCGCGAACCGGCCAATCCGTAGGGGGTCTGCCGCACCGGGTAGGCCTGCCGCAGGATCAGCGGGTCGACGCCGTACACCAGCAGCTCGTCGCCACGTGTGTCGGCCACCAGGACGCGGCCCACCGGGTCGGCGGCCATCGTGGTCGCGCCCGCGCCGGCCCGCAGCGACTGCGCGACACGGCCATCGGCGCCGATCGTCGTCACCGAGGTCTGCCCGCGATCCAGGACCACGGTCGTATTCCCCTGTGTGACAAGCCAATCAACCCGAGCGAAGATCTTCTTCCGGTTCTCGACGGCCGCGCCGCCGGACGCCAGGATGTACACCGCGCCGTCGGCGCTGCCCAGCACCAGTTTGCCGTCGGCCCGGCGCGCGATCGCGGTGAACTCCACGCTCGCCGCATCGGCGACGTTCGCCCGCGTGGCGTGGCCGGCGGCCAGATCGACGGCGAAATAACCGCCGCGGGCGGCCAGGTAGGCCGTGCCGTGGCCGTCTCCGGTGATCGCGGTCGCCGGCCCGGGCAGTCCGACCATCCGAGCCGCGAGCTGGCCCGGCCCGAGCACCGCGACGCTGGCGGACGCGTCCAAAGAGGCGCCGGGGGTCAACACCGCCAGCTGGTGAGTGGCGTCGTCAAACACCGTCGCTGCCCCGACGGCGGCCAGCGGCCGCACCGCGCCGGCGGGATGCTGCGACGTCGGCGGCGACTGGGCCGGACGGGCCGCTTCGATGGTCGGCGGGGCGCTGTCGAGTGGATTCGATGAACAACCACCGACCAAAGTCAGCAAAGTTATCAGGCCAACGAAACGTCGTTGAACTGCTCGTTCTTTAGTCTCGCGATGTGATAGCAACAACCAACCTTGAATCGGCGGACGTGGAATACAAATTCTGCGGACGTGGAATACAAATTCTAAGGAACGGTTGCGCATCCAATAGGGCCATGTCGCCCACATACGGCCGTACTGGAGAGGTATGGTCGGGTTATGACCGTCATCGCTGACCGGCATACCGCAGACAAAGAGTTTGCTGTCGAAGACATTTCGACAGGAATCTTTGCGAGCGGATACGGGCAAGTTGGTGATGGGCGCAGCTTTTCGTTTCGCATCGAGCATCGCTCACTCGTCGTCGAAGTTTACCGGCCGTACCTGAACGGGCCCGTTCCGCAGGCCGAGGATGTGGTCGCGACGGCGGTGCGGGGTCTGGTCGACATCGATGTCACCGACGAGCGCAGTCTGATCGCGGCGGTGCGTGACGCGGTGGCCGCAGCGGTCCCCGTCTCGCGCTGATCGCCTCCATAAGCCACGACCAGCGTTCGGTACGGTCGTCGTCGTGACAGCGGTGCCGGCGATGTCGTGGTGGCAGGTCGTCGTGCTGTCGGTGGTGCAAGGGCTGACCGAATTCCTGCCAGTCGTCGTCCGGGCACCTGGCCATCGTGTCGCGAGTCTTCTTCGCCGGTGACGCCGGGGCTTCGTTCACCGCGGTCAGCCAGCTGGGCACCGAGGTCGCCGTGCTGGTCTACTTCGCGCGCGACATCTGGCGCATTCTCACGGCGTGGTTCCGCGGCCTGGTCGCCGAGGCGCGCCGGGACCTCGCCTACCGGATGGGCTGGTACGTCATCATCGGCAGCATCCCGATCTGCGTGCTGGGCTTGTTGTTCAAGGACGAGATCCGTTCCGGCGTGCGCGACCGGTGGGTGGTCGCGACGGCGCTGGTGGTGTTTTCGGCCGTCATCGCGCTGGCCGAATGCCTGGGCCGCCAGAGCCGTCACATCGAGCAGCTGAACTGGCGCGACGCGCAGCTGGTCGGCGCCGCGCAGTGCCTGGCACTGATTCCGGGGGTGTCGCGGTCGGGGGCCACGATCGGCGCCGGGCTGTTCCTGGGGCTCGACCGGCAGCTGGCCGCCCGATTCGGCTTCCTGCTCGCCATCCCCGGCGTGTTCGCGTCGGGGCTGTTCTCGTTGCCGGACGCCTTTCATCCGGTCACCTCGGGCACGAGTGCCACCGGCCCGCAGCTGCTGGTGGCCACCCTCATCGCGTTCGTCATCGGACTCAGCGCAGTAGCCTGGTTCCTGCGCTTTTTTGTGCAACACAGCATGTACTGGTTCGTGGGCTACCGGGTGGTGGCCGGGGCCGTCGTGCTGCTCCTGCTGGCGAATGGGACGGTGGCCGCGACGTGACTGTGATCCTGTTGCGCCACGGCCGTTCGACGTCGAACACCGCGGGCGTGCTGGCCGGCCGTTCCGAGGGCGTCGACCTCGACGACAAGGGCCGCGAGCAGGCCGCGGGACTGATCGACCGCATCGGCGACCTGCCGATCCGCGCGGTCATCACCTCGCCGCTGCTGCGCTGCCGGAACACGGTCGCCCCGCTGGCCGAGGCGCTGTGCCTGGAGCCGCTCGTCGAAGACCGGATCGCCGAAGTGGACTACGGCGAGTGGACCGGCCGCAAGATCGGCGAGCTGGGCAAGGAGCCGCTGTGGCGGGTGGTGCAGGCGCATCCCAGCGCGGCGGTGTTTCCCGGCGGTGAGGGGCTGGCGCACGTGCAGGCGCGGGCGGTGGCCGCGGTGCGCGAACACGACCGGCGGCTGGCCGAGGAGCACGGCGGTGACGCGCTCTGGGTGGCTTGCACGCACGGTGATGTCATCAAGTCGCTGATCGCCGACGCCTACGGCATGCATCTGGACGGTTTCCAGCGGGTCACCGCCGACCCGGCGTCGGTGAGCGTCATCCGCTACACCCCGCTGCGGCCGTTCGTGCTACACGTCAACCACACCGGGGGGCGGCTGGCCGCGGCGCTGCGGGCCGGGCCGCCACCCAAGACGGACGCCGAAAGCGACAAATCAGAAGAGCCGCAACAAGAACTGGCCGACGCAGAGCAGGCGAGCGACGCGGTCGTCGGGGGAGCCACTGACTAACTCGGTTGCGCCAACCGCATCGAATCGCCTTGCGGCGGCAACAGCCGGTATTTTGGAGGTGCCATGGCTCGCGCAATCCATGTATTCCGCACACCCGACCGCTTCGTGGCCGGGACCGTCGGTCAGCCCGGAAATCGCACCTTCTATATCCAGGCGGTGGGCGATTCCCGGGTGGTGTCGGTGGTGCTGGAGAAGCAACAGGTCGCGGTGCTCGCCGAGCGCATCGGGGCGCTGCTGCTTGAGGTGAATCGGCGGTTCGGCACACCCGTCCCGCCGGAGCCGGCCGAGGTCGACGACCTCAACCCGCTCATCACGCCGGTCGACGCGGAGTTCCGGGTCGGAACCATGGGCCTGGGCTGGGACTCGGAAGCCCAAACCGTCGTGGTCGAACTGTTGGCCGTCACCGACGCCGAGTTCGACGCCTCGGTGGTGCTCGACGACACCGACGAGGGCCCGGACGCGGTGCGGGTGTTCTTGACCCCGGAGTCGGCGCGGCAGTTCGCCACCCGGTCCAATCGCGTGATCGCGGCGGGACGTCCGCCCTGCCCGCTGTGCGACGAACCGCTGGACCCCGACGGCCACATCTGCGCGCGCGCCAACGGTTACAAGCGCGGTGCGCTGCTCGGGTCTAACGATGAACCCGAGGAGTGACGATTGCGAGGTCTTGCGGGACGGCGAACTGACGGTTCTCGGACGGATCCGCTCGGCCAGCAACGCCACGTTCCTGTGCGAGGCCACGCTCGGCGAGTCCAGCGTGCACTGCGTCTACAAGCCGATCTCCGGTGAACAGCCGCTGTGGGACTTCCCCGACGGGACCCTGGCCGGCCGCGAACGCGCCGCGTATCTGGTGTCGACGCAATTGGGCTGGAACCTGGTGCCCTACACCATCATTCGGCACGGCCCGGCGGGCCCGGGCATGTTGCAGCTGTGGGTGAAGCAGCCCGGGGACGAGGTGGACAGCGATCCGCGGCCGGGACCGGACCTGGTGGACCTGTTTCCCGCCGGCCGGCAGCAGCCGGGTTATCTGCCGGTGCTGTGGGCCCAGGATTACCGCGGCGACGAGGTCATCCTGATGCACGCCGACGACATTCGGTTGTGGCGGATGGCGGTGTTCGACGTGCTGGTCAACAACGCCGACCGCAAGGGCGGCCACGTGCTGCGCGACCTTCAGGGCAACATCTACGGCGTCGACCACGGGGTGTGCCTGCACGTCGAGAACAAGCTGCGCACGGTGCTGTGGGGCTGGGCCGGCAAGCCGATCGACGATCAGACGCTGACGGCCGTCGCCGGCTTGGCCGATGCGCTGGGCGACGAGTTGGGCGACGCGCTGGCCGAACAGATCACCCGCACCGAGATCGCGGCGCTGGGCATGCGGACGCACGCGCTGCTGGACAACCCGGTGATGCCCGTCCCCAATCGGCACCGGCCCATTCCCTGGCCCGCCTTTTAGGACCCCGCGACGCCGTCGGCGATACTGGATCGGTGAGCCCGGCTGCCGAGGAGATGACTGACGCCGAATTGGCCGCCGATCTCGCCGCCGACGCGGGCGAGGTGCTGCTCAAAGTGCGCGAGGAGGTCGGCTTCAATCATCCCTGGATGCTCGGCGACGTGGGCGACAGCCTGGCCAACGAGCTGATCCTGCGGCGGCTGCGAGCCGAGCGTCCCAATGATGCGGTGCTCAGCGAGGAAGCCTACGACGATCTCAAGCGGCTCAACCACGACCGAGTGTGGATCATCGACCCGGTGGACGGCACCCGCGAGTTCTCCACCCCCGGCCGCGACGACTGGGCCGTGCACATCGCGCTGTGGCAGCGTCCCACCGACGGCCGACGCGAAATCACCGATGCGGCAGTCGCTTTGCGCGCGCGGGACAACAATTGTGTATCGCAGTGACACCGTAACCGACAGCCGGGCACGCGTCGGGATCCCGCACACGCTGCGCATCGGGGTCAGCGCCACCCGGCCGCCGGCCGTGCTGCATCGGATGCGGCAGTCGCTGGCGATCCAGCCGGTGGCGATCGGCTCGGCGGGTGCCAAGGCGATGGCCATCATCGACGGCGACGTCGACGCCTACCTGCACGCCGGCGGTCAATGGGAATGGGATTCGGCGGCACCGGCCGGGGTGGTGATGGCCGCGGGCATGCACGCGTCGCGGTTGGACGGCTCACCGATGCGCTACAACCAGGAGGACCCGTATCTGCCCGACTTCGTGATGTGTCGGGCGGAGGTGGCCCCGATCCTGCTCGCCGCCATCCGCGACGCGTGGCGCTGACCCGACTACCGACCCAGGCGGCGCCGCCAGTCTTTGGCCGACAGCATCCTGACCACCTTTTCGGTGAAGCTGCCCTTCTTGCGGCTGTAGGGATACCAGAGCAGTTCCTTTTTCATCGCGACGCGCTCGGCGACGATGCTCTTCTGGCGGCAGTACTTGCGAATGCCGTCGGCACCGCCGGAGCGCGAACCCAGCCCCGACTCCTTCCACCCGGGCATCGGCACGCCGAACTGCAGCAGGCCCGTTATCACGTTGTTGATGTTGACCGTCCCGGTATTCAGTTGCCGCGCAATGGTATTCGCCTTGTCCTTGTCGCGCGTCCACACGCTGCCGGCCAGCCCTAGATCGGAGTCGTTGGCCTTCTCGATGGCCTCGGCGACATCGCGCACCTTCATCACCGGCAGGGTAAGGCCGAAGGTTTCCTCACGCATGCAATCCATGTCGTGGTCGACGTCGACCAGCACCGTCGGCGGATAGAAAAACCCGCTGGACGCATCGGGCGCCTTGCCGCCGACGAGTACCTTCGCGCCCTTGGCAACCGCGTCGTCGACATGGCGGGACACGATGCGGAGTTGCTGTGCGGTGGTCAAGGACCCGACTTCGCAGGAGTAGTCATGCCCGGCGTCCATGCCCTGGCGCAGCGCGGATGTCTTGGCCACCAACTTGTTCACGAACTCGTCGTAGACCGGCTCCTCGACATAGATCCGCTCGACCGAGATGCAGACTTGGCCGCTGTAGACGAACCCGCCCCACACCGCGGCGTCGACGGCCCGGTCGATGTCGGCATCGGCGCACACGATCATCGCGTCCTTGCCGCCGAGCTCCAGGCTGCAGGGAATCAACCGTTCGGCGGCCGCGACGGCGATCCGTCGTCCGGTATTGGTCGAGCCGGTGAACATCACGTAGTCCACGACATCGACTAGGGCCGAGCCCGTTTCGCCGAATCCGTGCACCGTGTCCGGCACGTCGGGCGCACCGATCTGCTTCCAGCCGTCGACCGCCACCTGCCAGCCGAGTGGGGCGATCTCCGAGGGTTTGGACAGCACGGCGCAGCCGGCCATCAAAGCCGCGGGTACGTCGAGCAGCGGCACCGACAGCGGACCGTTCCACGGCGTGATGACCCCGACGAGTTGATAGGGCTCGTACACGATGGTCAGCTTCTTGGCCGCGTTGGCGGCGCCGTACGGGCGGACCGACTCGTCGGCCAGGAATTCAGCGGCCTTGTCGATCCAGTAGTTGATGATTTGTACCGCAGCGATCTCGATTCCGGTGTCACCCCAGGACTTGCCGGTCTCGAGTTGCAGCGGTGTCAGCACCTCGTCGCGGTGGTCGAGCATCCAGTCGCGCCACTTGCCGAGCCACTTCGCCCGGCCCGCGACACCGATTTGCTGCCACGCCGGCTGGGCCGCCCGCAGCCGGTCGGCCACCGCCTTGACCTCATCCGGGGCCGACACCGGGACCCTGCCGACGATGTCGCCGGTGGCCGGGCATCTGACCACCACTTCCTGACGCGCATTCGGTTCGGCTCGGCCGATTCGATCCGTCGTATTCAGCGTCATTGCCATCACCTCGGAAAGTGGGCTCATCGGATTTGCCCGGTACGGCACAGCAAACCACAAATCGTGTCGTGCGGATACCGTTTGCGGGGTCTCTCTCAGCCGCCCGCTGCGCGGGCCGCATCGTCGGCGGGCCTAAAGTCGACAGCATGCAGTCGTGGTCTCCCGCACAGGTTCCGGTGCTACCCGGACGCGGCCCCGAGCTACGGCTCTACGACACCTCCGACCGCCAGGTCCGCCCGGTGGCGGCCGGGTCGACGGCGAGCATGTACGTCTGCGGGATCACGCCGTACGACGCCACGCATCTGGGGCACGCGGCCACCTATCTCGCCTTCGACCTGGTGCACCGGCTGTGGCTGGATCTGGGGCACGCCGTGCACTACGTGCAGAACGTCACCGACGTCGACGACCCGCTGTTCGAGCGGGCCGCGCGTGACGGTGTCGACTGGCGTGAGCTCGGCGATCGCGAGGTGGCGCTGTTCCGCGAGGACATGGCCGCGCTGCGGGTGCTGCCGCCGCGCGAGTACGTCGGGGCGACCGAGGCCATTCCCGAGGTCGTGGAACTCGTCGAAAAGATGCTGGCGTCCGGAGCGGCGTACGTGGTCGACCCAGAAGTCGGGGAATACCCCGACGTCTACTATCGCGCGGACGCCACACCGCAGTTCGGCTACGAGTCGGGCTACGACCGCGAGACCATGCTGCGGCTGTTCGCCGAGCGCGGTGGCGACCCGGACCGCACCGGCAAGACCGACCAACTCGACGCGCTGCTGTGGCGCGCCGAACGGCCCGGGGAGCCCAGCTGGGATTCACCATTCGGCGCCGGCCGGCCCGGCTGGCATGTCGAATGCGCGGCGATCGCGCTCAGCCGCATCCGCAGCGGCCTGGACATTCAGGGCGGTGGCCGCGACCTGGTGTTCCCGCACCACGAGTTCACCGCCGCGCACGCCGAATGTGTAAGGGGCGAAAGGCGATTCGCCCGCCATTATGTGCACGCCGGGATGATCGGCTGGGACGGGCACAAGATGTCGAAAAGTCGGGGCAACCTGGTCCTGGTGTCGGCGCTGCGCACGCAAGGTGTTGAGCCGTCGGCGATTCGGCTCGGCCTGCTGGCCGGGCACTACCGCGCGGACCGGTCGTGGAGCCAGCAGCTGCTCGACGACTCGGCCACCCGGCTGCAGCGCTGGCGCACCGCGACGACGCTGCCCGCCGGCCCGGATGCCACCGATGTCGTCACGCGGGTCCGCAAGTATCTGGCCGACGATCTCGACACACCCAAAGCTATTGCGGCACTTGATGGTTGGACCACCGACGCACTCGAGTACGGTGGACACGACGAGGACGCGCCAAAGTTGGTGGCCGCTGTGGTCGATGCGCTGCTCGGGGTGGAACTGTAAGTCGAGGTTGCCGCGCTCACTCACCATTGCGCGGTGGCGGCCGCCACTCGCTTGCGAACCAAGAACCAGCCCCCGATCAGCGCCGGGACGATCACGATCAGCGCGGCGACGGTCGAGGTGCCCGCCGGTTCGTCGAACGCCATCAGCACCACGATGCCGACCAGGAACACCAAGGTGAGGTAGCCGCTGTACGGGGTGAACGGCATCCTGAAGCCGGGGCGGGGCAGGGTGCCCGCCTGGGTTTGCTTGTAGAACCGGAGCTGACACAGCACGATCATGCCCCAGGACGCGATGATACCCAGCGCGGCGTCGTGGAGCACGATCTCGAAGGCTTCGCCGGGGTTGAACGCGTTGAGCGCGATTCCGCCCAGGCAGATGACCGCGGTCATGGCGATACCCCCGTAGGGCACACCGCGTTTCGTCATTCGCATCGCGAACTTGGGGCCGCTGCCGCTCACCGCCAGGGAGTGCATGATGCGGCCGGTCGAATAGAGACCGGCGTTGAGGCTGGACAGCGCCGCGGTTAGGACCACGATGTTCATCAGGTCACCGGCCCCGTGGAAGCCGATCTTGGAGAAGAACGTGACGAACGGGCTCTCGCCGGCCTGGTAAGCGGTGTAGGGCAGCAGCAACGCCAGCAACGCAACCGATCCGACATAGAACACCGCGACGCGCAGGATCACCGAATTGATCGCGCGCGGCATGATCTTCTCCGGCTCGGCGGTCTCGCCGGCGGCGATGCCGACCAATTCGACTGCCGCGTAGGCGAATACCACTCCCGAGGCCGTCACCAGCAGTGGCACCACGCCGTGCGGGAACATTCCGCCGTGGTCGGCCCACATACCGGGTCCGGTGTCATGGCCCTCGATGTGAAATCGCCCGGCCAGGAACACAATTCCCACGACCAAGAAGGCGACGAGTGCCACCACCTTGATCAGCGCCGCCCAGAACTCCAACTCGCCGAACCATTCGACGGAGATCAAGTTCATCGACAACACCACCACCAACGCGATCAGGACGAGCACCCACTGCGGGATCGGCCCGAAGACCGTCCAGTGATGCAGGTAGGTGGCGATCGCGGTGGTGTCGACGATCGATGTCATCGCCCAGTTCAGGAAGTACATCCAGCCGACGGCGTAGGCGGCCTTCTCGCCGAAGAACTCGCGCGCGTAGGACACGAACGAACCCGACGACGGGCGGTGCAGCACCAGCTCGCCCAGCGCCCGCAGCATGAAGAACACGAAGATTCCGCAGAACGCGTACACCAGGAACAGCCCGGGACCGGCCTTGACCAGTCGCCCGCTGGCACCGAGGAAAAGCCCGGTGCCAATCGCGCCGCCGATCGCGATCATCTGCAGCTGCCGGGGTTTGAGCCCCTTGTGATAGCCGGCTTCCTCGTTGACAGGTGCCGAGGGGTGTGGGTCGGGCTGAGGCGTCTCGGGCAGCGCGGTCATGGGGGGTCCAATCGTCGTCGTTCGCCCAGTGTCTAGCGTGGTTTGCCAGCGATCTTTTCGTAGTCGGCACGGGAGGGCAACAGGAGAAGCCGCCCGATCACCGCCCGAATCCCGGACGGCGTCGGCGCAAGTAGCGCTCGAACTCGGCGGCCAGCGCGTCGCCGTCGATCTTGCCTAAGGCTTCGTTGACGTCGACCTCGGCGTCGCCGCGTTCCTCCAGCGACTGCACGTATTCGGCCAGCTCCTCGTCCTCGGCGGCCATCTCGGTGACCGCCAGCTCCCACTCCTCGGCCTGAGCGGGCAAATTGGCCAGCGGAACCTCGATATCGAGCACGTCCTCGACGCGGCGTAGCAACGCGACCGTCGCCTTCGGGTTCGGGGGGTGCGACACGTAGTGCGGCACCGCGGCCCAGAACGTCACCGCGGGGATCCCGGCCGCCACGCAGGCGTCCTGGAACACCCCGGCGATACCGGTCGGCCCTTCGTAGCGGGTCTCCTGCAACCCGAACCGCTCCGCCGACTCGGGGGAGTAGGCCGCACCCGAGACCGGCACCGGCCGGGTGTGCGGGGTGTCGGCCAGCAGCGCGCCCAGGATCACGACCGTGTCGACGTTGAGCTTATCGGCAATGGCCACCAGCTCCGCACAAAACGTGCGCCAGCGCATGTTGGGCTCCACGCCGTGCATCAACACGATGTCGCGGTCGCTGCCGGGCGGCCGGCAGTGAGTGATCCGCATCGCCGGCCACACCAGTTCGCGGGTCACCCCGTCGACCTGCCGGATGACCGGGCGATTCACCTGGTAGTCGTAATACGCCTCGTCGTCGATCTCCACGACCGGCTGCGCTTCCCAGATCGCGTCCAGATGCTCCAGCGCGTCGCTGGCCGCGTCACCGGCGTCATTCCAGCCCTCAAACGCCGCCACAACAATCGTGTTGTGGAGGTCAGGCAGCGCAGAAGCTTGCGGGCCACGATCGGGCGGAGTCACAGAATCAGCCTAAGGCCTGCGCCCGGGCGACCGTCCGCAGCCGCGCAGCGGGAGCACGACTGCCCAGCACACCAGGCCATTTGAATAGGCCGACTATCCTTGTGACGTGATTGCGACGAAATACGCTCGTCCGCAATCTGGTTAACCTTGGTAACTACCTGGGCGTCCAGCCGTCGGGGGACGACGTAGACTTTCCACCGTCGAGAGGCGTTGCAACGGTTCGCCGGTTTCAATCGGTTTCCGCCACGCTCGGCAGAGTCAAGGACGCCTTCCGCCATGGAAGGGACGTACGTGAGCGACTTCGAGCCGAATATCCGCCCGGACTGCACCGACGAACTGACGGCGGCGCTGCGCCAGCGAATCATTGTGATCGACGGCGCGATGGGCACCGCCATCCAGCGCGACCGGCCCGACGAGGCCGGCTACCGCGGTGACCGGTTCACGGAGTGGCCGACCGCCCTGCAGGGCAACAACGACCTGCTCACCCTGACGCAGCCGCAGATCATCGCCGGCATCCACCGCGAATACCTCGAGGCGGGCGCCGACATCATCGAGACCAACACGTTCAACGCGAACGCGATCTCGCTGTCCGACTACGACATGTCGGATTTGAGCTACGAGCTGAACTACGCCGGGGCCGCGCTGGCCCGCACGGCCGCCGACGAGTACAGCACCCCCGAGAAGCCGCGCTACGTGGCCGGCGCGATCGGCCCGACGACGCGGACCGCGTCGATCTCGCCGGACGTCAACGACCCCGGCGCGCGCAACGTCTCCTACGACCAGCTGGTGGCCGCCTACCTCGAATCCGCCAATGGCCTGGTCGACGGCGGTGCCGACTTGCTCATCGTCGAGACGATCTTCGACTCGCTGAACGCCAAGGCGGCGGTGTTCGCCGTCGAGACGCTGTTCGAGGAGCGTGGCCGCCGCTGGCCGGTGATCATCTCCGGCACCATCACCGACGCTTCGGGGCGGACCTTGTCGGGTCAGGTCACCGAGGCGTTCTGGAATTCGATCCGGCACGCGAAGGCGCTCGCGGTGGGTCTGAACTGCGCCCTGGGGGCGCCGGAGATGCGGCCCTACATCGCCGAGGTGGCGCGGATCGCGGACACCTTCGTGTCCTGTTACCCGAACGCCGGTCTGCCCAACGCCTTCGGCGAATACGACGAGACCCCGGAGGCTCAGGCCGGCTACATCGCCGACTTCGCCGAGGCCGGGCTGGTCAACCTGGTCGGCGGCTGCTGCGGAACGGCGCCGCCGCACATCGCCGAGATCGCCAAGGTCGTCGACGGCAAACCGCCGCGCGAGGTGCCCCAGATCCCGGTCGCCACCCGACTCTCGGGCCTGGAGCCGCTCAACATCACCGACGAGTCGCTGTTCGTGAACATCGGGGAGCGCACCAACATCACCGGCTCGGCCCGGTTCCGCAACCTGATCAAGGCCGAGGACTACGACACCGCGCTCTCGGTTGCCCTGCAGCAGGTCGAGGTCGGCGCGCAGGTCATCGACATCAACATGGACGAGGGCATGATCGACGGCGTCGCCGCGATGGACCGGTTCACCAAGTTGATCGCGGCCGAGCCGGACATCAGCCGCGTCCCGGTGATGATCGACTCGTCCAAGTGGGAGGTCATCGAGGCCGGCCTGAAGAACGTGCAGGGCAAGCCGATCGTCAACTCGATCTCGATGAAGGCGGGCGAGGAGAAGTTCGTTCGCGAGGCCCGGCTGTGCCGCAAGTACGGTGCGGCCGTCGTGGTGATGGCCTTCGACGAGCAGGGGCAGGCCGACAACTTGGAGCGCCGCAAACAGATCTGCGGGCGCGCCTACCGGATTCTGACCGAACAGGTCGGCTTCCCGCCCGAGGACATCATCTTCGACCCGAACTGCTTCGCGCTGGCCACCGGCATCGAGGAGCACGCGACCTACGGAATCGACTTCATCGAGGCCTGCGCCTGGATCAAGGAGAACCTGCCCGGGGTGCACATCTCCGGCGGCATCTCCAACGTCTCGTTCTCGTTCCGCGGCAACAACCCCGTCCGCGAGGCGATCCACTCGGTGTTCCTGTTCCACGCCATCAAGGCGGGCCTGGACATGGGCATCGTCAACGCCGGTGCACTGGTGCCGTACGACTCGATCGACCCGGAGCTGCGGGATCGGATCGAGGACGTCGTGCTCAACCGCTGCCCGGACGCGGCCGAGCGGCTGCTGGAAATCGCCGAGCGGTTCAACAGCACGGAGAAAGCCGACGACCCGGCCGCGGCCGAGTGGCGCAGTCTGCCGGTGCGCGAACGGATCACGCACGCGTTGGTCAAGGGAATCGACGCCCACGTCGACGACGACACCGAGGAGCTGCGGGCCGAGATCGCCGCCGCGGGCGGGCGCCCGATCGAGGTGATCGAGGGCCCGCTGATGGACGGCATGAACGTCGTCGGCGATCTGTTCGGCTCGGGCAAGATGTTTTTGCCGCAGGTGGTGAAGTCGGCCCGGGTGATGAAGAAGGCCGTCGCCTACCTGCTGCCGTTCATCGAGGCCGAAAAGGAGCAGAACGGTACCGACCAGTCAAAGGACACCAACGGCACCATCGTGATGGCGACGGTCAAGGGCGACGTCCACGACATCGGCAAGAACATCGTCGGGGTTGTGTTGCAGTGCAACAACTTTGAAGTGATCGACCTCGGTGTGATGGTGCCCGCCGAGAAGATCCTGGCTGCGGCCGACGAATACGACGCCGACATCATCGGGTTGTCCGGCCTGATCACCCCGTCGCTGGACGAGATGGTGAACTTCGCCGCCGAGATGGAACGCAAGGGGCTGCAGATCCCGCTGCTGATCGGCGGCGCGACCACCTCGCGTGCTCACACCGCCGCGAAGGTGGCGCCGCGCCGTTCCGGTCCGGTGGTCTGGGTCAAGGACGCGTCCCGCTCGGTGCCGGTCGCCGCCGCGCTGCTCGACGACAAGCAGCGGCCCGCCCTGCTGGAGGCCACCGAGAAGGACTACGCATCGCTGCGTGAACGGCACTCGCAGAAGAACGAGCGGCCGATGTTGACCCTGGAGAAAGCCCGCGCCAACCGGACGCCGATCGAGTGGGACGGCTACACGCCGCCGGTGCCCGCCATTGGCCTTGGGGTGCGGGATTTCCACGACTACGACCTCGCCGAGCTGCGCGAGTACATCGACTGGCAGCCGTTTTTCAATGCCTGGGAGATGAAGGGCCGCTTCCCCGACATCCTCAACAACCCGGCCTCGGGCGAGGCCGCCCGCAAGCTCTACGACGACGCCCAGCACATGCTCGACACCTTGATCAAGGAGAAATGGCTGACGGCCAACGGGGTGATCGGGTTTTTCCCGGCCAACGCGGTCGGTGACGACATCGAGGTGTACACCGACGACACTCGGACCGAGGTGCTGACCACGCTGCACAACCTGCGCCAGCAGGGCGAGCACCGCGAGGGCATCCCGAACCGGAGCCTGGGCGACTTCATCGCGCCCAGGGACACCGGTCTGGCCGACTACGTCGGCGCCTTCGCCGTCACCGCGGGCCTGGGCAGCCAGGAGAAGATCGCGGAGTTCAAGGCGGCCCTCGACGACTACAGCGCGATCCTGCTGGAGTCGCTCGCCGACCGGCTGGCCGAGGCCTTCGCCGAACGGATGCACCAACGGGTCCGCAAGGAATTCTGGGGATTCCAGCCCGACGAGCAGCTGGACAACGAGGCGCTCATCGACGAGAAGTACCAGGGCATCCGCCCGGCCCCCGGCTACCCGGCCTGCCCGGAGCACACCGAAAAGGTGACGCTGTGGCAGCTGTTGGACGTCAAGGAGCGGACCGGCATCGAGTTGACCGAGTCGATGGCGATGTGGCCCGGCGCCGCAGTCAGCGGCTGGTATTTCTCGCATCCGCAGTCGCAGTACTTCGTGGTCGGCCGCATGGCCCAGGACCAGGTCGCCGACTACGCGAAGCGCAAGGGCTGGACGCTGCCCGAAGCGGAGCGTTGGCTCGCCCCCAACCTCGGCTACAACCCGGAGGACTGAGCGCCAGGTCGGCTTTCGGGTGCCGCTTTGAACAGCGCCACGATCTCGCCGACCTGAGGGTCGGCGCGTAGCTGTTCCAGCGTCTCCGGCAGCGGCAACCGCCAATTCGGATACTCGTCGATGGTGCCGGGCAGGTTCGGTTGGCGCCGCTCGGCGAGAATGTCGTAGGGCGAGATCAACTTCAACCGACTTGGTGTCGCGGCCAAGAAGCGGTGCATCGCGGCGCTGAATGCGGCCTCGTCCGGTTCGCCGACCAGAAACCCTTCGGATTGCAGCAGCGCCGACCACTCCGCTTTTTCGTTGCGGGCCGAGGCCTCTTCGGCCAAAACATCGTCGAGCAGACCGAGCTTCGCGCGCACCCGCACGTGTTCCCCGCGAAAGAAGCCGGCCGCCGTGGGAAGGTCGTGCGTGGACACGCTGGCGGCTGCGCGTGACGGCCACCTCGACGGGGGGAGCAACGGTTGCTCGGGCACGGATTGGTCGCGAGTGAACCAGGACACGGCACAACCCAGCATGCCGTGATCGCCAAGTGCCGCAGTGACTTCCGGCTCGACTGTGCCCAAGTCCTCGCCGATGACGATCGCTCCCGCTCGTTGCGCCTCCAGCGCCAACACCGCAAGCATGACGTCGGCGTCGTAATGGACGTAGGTGCCGCGGTCGGGCGAGTCGCCCGGCGGTATCCACCACAGCCGCCACAATCCGGCGACATGATCGATGCGCAAACCGTCGGAGTGCCGCAGCACGGCGCGCAGCATGTCGCGCAGGGCCGCGTACCCGGTGGCGGCAAGCCGGTCCGGCCGCCACGGCGGGAGGCCCCAATCTTGGCCGCGCGGGGTGAAGTTGTCCGGGGGTGCGCCGACATGGACTCCGGTGGCAAGCATGTCGGCCAGTGCCCACGCGTCGGCGCCATCGGCGTCCACGCCCACCGGCAGGTCGTGCAAAACGCCCAGTGCCATACCGGCTTGTCGTGCGGCGTCACGCACGGCGCCAAGTTGCTCGGAACACCGTAGCTGCACCCAGGAGTGGAAGGCGATCCTGGGGGTCAGCTCGTCGCGAGCCGCGGTAACGGCCGGTCCTGCGACATCCCGCAGTGGCTGCGGCCATCGCGACCAGCGCCCGCCATGGCGTTCGGCCAGTGCGCAGTACGTGGCCCAGTCGCGCAACCCCGTCGACACCGGTAACTCATCTAGCGGGTTGGGCCGGCCCTCGGCGCGCCAAAGCAATTCCAGGGCAGCGCGTTTGGCGGCCCAGACGAGGTCGTGGTCAATGCGTTCGGTATCGGGCGCGACCCGCAGCGCATCCACCTCCGTGCGCGTCTGCTGGTCGGCTCGATGGTAGGCGTCGAGGTCCTCGATGCGATGCGAAGGGCGAGCGGGTTGGCGAATCGGCGGCTGGACGGGGGTGTACGGCGACGGCTGCACCGGATGCGTTGGGCCGGGTGCATGCAACGGATTGACCAAGACCGCACCGGCGCTGTGCGCAGTTGCGGTCCAACCGATGAATTCCCGCAGGTCCGCAAGATCGCTGATCCCCCACGAGCGCTGCGAGCGCAGCGCGTACAGCTGCAGCACCCACCCCCAGGTGACCGGCGTCTGCGGAACCTGCGGTGGGGCCACCACCAGGGTGATTTCCTGGCCGTCACCGGTGTGCAACCGGTAGAAGCCCGGCGGCACATCGCCGGGCACCGCGTCGCGCACGTCGGTCTGGCTGCCGTCCTCGCCCACCAGCGCCACCGCACCGGGTACGGGGTGCGGCCGGCCGTTCGCGCGCATCGCGATCGTCGGCGCTAGGGCCCCGGCGCTTGCCTGCTCGGCCAGCTTTGCCAATTCGCGGCGCCGGTCGGCTTCCGTGGCGGCGTCGACCTCGAGCAAGGCCAGAACTCGGATCACGACGTCGGCGTCGACCTCTACCGCCTCGCGTCGTTCATTGCGGTAAAAGGTCGCCACCCCATGGGCTTTGGCCAGTCGTCGTAGGTCTTCGGGCACCGGGGACACATTCGTCGGTGTACCCGCGTCGGGCCGCCTTACACGGCCGGTTCTGCGGTCAACATTGCCGACAGGTAACCGGAGGATCCGCCGAACGAGGCCAGCTCGTCCTGCGGCAGCTGAAAACCGTTGGCGGAGAAGGCCTGTTCGCTCGTCGTGATGTCGACCCGCCACCCGCGCTCGCTGAGGTACTCGCTGGCGGCATTGCGATCACCGGTGTAGAACAGCTCGGCCAGGTTGATCTTGGAGCCGATGCGCCGCGAGCGCTCGGTGAGCTTTTCTGCCCAATCCGCGGGAATGTTGCGAAAGTCCATGTGCTCGCAGGCAATTCGGCTGCCCGGCGCCGAGAGTGCGGCGACGTTGTCGAACAACCGGTCCTGCGCGTCCGGCGGCAGGTAGACGAGCAGCCCCTCGGCGCTCCACGCGGTCGGCCTCGACGGATCGAATCCGGCGTCGAGGAGCGCCGCCGGCCAGTCTTCGCGCAGGTCGATCGCGACCGTGCGACGTTGCGCGGCCGGCTGCGCGCCCAGCTCGGCGAGCGTGCGGGTCTTGAACTCGATCACACCCGGCTGGTCGATTTCGTACACCACCGTGTCGGCCGGCCACGGCAGCCGGTAGGCTCGGGTGTCCAGGCCGGATGCCAGAATCACGGCCTGGCGCACACCCGCGGCGGTGGCTTGGGTGAAGAAGTCGTCGAAGAACCGGGTGCGCACGGTGATCTGCTCGATCACGGCCTTGCGGTTCATCACCGGATCGTCGGTGTCGCCCCGTTTTCCGTCGATCAGTTTGATGAAGGTATCGCTACCCACCGCCCGCACCAGGGGATCGGCCCAGGGGTCGTTCAGCAACGCATTGGGCCCCTGCGAAGCCATCGCGCGCTGAGTCGCGACAGCCGTCGCGGTCGCCCCGACGCTGGATGCCAGATCCCAGGTGTCATTCTCGGTGCGCGCCGTGCCGCTCCATCTCCGCGTTAGTTAGCTGACGTAACCACCGCTACTGTACGCGCCCACGCCCGAGCGCCGACTAGAGGCGCAGCACCGGCGCCAGCGCCGAGAGCGGGATGTGCGCCTGGACGGTGCCGCCGTCCAAGTACCACTGCGGCAGGCCCGGGGAGAAGTTGATCGGCTCGTCGTGGCCGACGGGGTAGTCGGGCATGTAGAGGATCAGTTCTTCGGGTGTGCCCCCGACAAGGTGTACTCCGGCGCGTACAAGGCGTGGGCGCTGACCACGCAGACACCGCGCACGCTGCGCCAACCCCGATAACCCGTCGCCCGGAGCCCCGGCGACTCCGGTGCCGAACCGGCCGTGGGTGCCGCCGGTGGCGCCGAAGGCCCCGTGGATACCCCAGTCGTCTTTCGGGGGCAATGTGGGCCCCGTCGGCAGCCAATACGAGCGGAACATGCTCAGCGTGATCACCGGTGCGGTCGCCACGCCGGCCACCGAGCTACTGCTGGGCCCAATCGCGCGCGGCACCACGGTATCGCTGAAATCCGGAGGACCTCAATGAGATTCCGGGCACCGTTGATCGGCCTCACGCTGTTCATGGTCGTCGCATTGACGCTCACCTGGCTGGTGTACGTGAGCCTGCGCCGCGACGTTGCCGGCGACACGGCCAAGTATTCGGCGCTGTTCACCGACGTGTACGGGCTGCGCGAAGGCGACGACGTCCGGATGGCCGGGGTCCGGGTGGGCCGGGTGGAAAGCATCGCTCTGGACCGGAAACTCGCGCGAGTCGCGTTCGTGGTGCAAACCGATCAACACCTGTACGGCAACACCGTCGCGTCCGTGACGTACCAAAACATCGTCGGACAGCGCTACCTCGGGCTGTCGTTGGGGCCGGAGGGCAGTCATGCCCCGCTCCCGCCGGGCAGCGTGCTGCCGCTGGCCCGCACCGAACCGTCCTTCGACGTCACCGCGCTGCTCAACGGCTACGAGCCGCTGTTCAGCCTGCTCAACCCGCAGGACGCCGACAACCTCACCAAGGGGATCATCGCGTCGCTGCAGGGCGACACCGCGTCGCTGACCACGTTGATCAGCCAAACATCAACGCTCACCGAAACATTCGCGGGCCGCGATCAGGCCCTTGGCGACGTGATCACCAACCTCAACAAGGTGGTCGGAAACCTCGCCCGGCAGAACGACAGCCTCGACGGGGTCATCCCAAACACGCGACGTGGTGGACCGGCTGGACCGACGGCGCCCGGAGCTGGTGGCCTCGGTGGGCGAGCTGTCCCGGGTGATGGGGCGGCTTTCGACTTCGGCCAACGACGTGTACCCGGCGCTGCGCGAGTTCATCGACCGCAAGCCCGGTGTGGCCAGACATCTGATGGACGTCGAGCCACAGCTGGCGTTCTTCGGCGACAACATCCCGCTGCTACTGAAAGGGCTTGTCCGCGTGGGTAACCAGGGCGCCTACGGCAATGCCTACGTGTGCGACGTCAACTTCATGGGATTCTTCCCCGGCCTCAATGACGTCGTTCCGATCATCGCCGCCGCCGCCACCCCGGGAAACAAGATGTGGCACACCCCGAGGTGTAGGAGTACCGCCGGTGGCTGATTCGTCGGTATGGCAGCGTTTCACGAAGCGCCCGCTGGAGAGCTACAACCCCACGTGGCTTGGGTTTATCGCCGTCGCGGTGGTCACGGTGCTGATCGGGGCGATGCTGGCGGTGCACGCCATCGGGGCCGGCTACCGGCACTACACCGCGGAGTTTCTGCAAGCGGCCTCGCTGCGGGCCGGCAACCCGATCGTCGTCGCCGGTATCCCGGTCGGCGAAGTCACCAGCATGCGTCTCGACGGCGATCACGTCGAGGCGGGTCTGAAGATTCGCGACGACATCGTGCTGGGCAAGGATTCGCGAGCCGCGATCAAGGTCACCACCATCCTGGGTTCGCGTTATCTGTCGGTGCAGCCCAACGGCTCGGCGACACTGCCGCACAACACGTTTGACCTGGCGCACACCGAAGTCCCCTACGATCTGCAATCGGCGCTGCAGGATGCCACCACGACGTTCGAGCAGGTCGATTCGGACCGCTTCGCCCAGTCGCTCGCGGTGCTGGGAAAGCAGCTCGAGGGACTGCCCGCGGTGGTGCCGCAGGCGATGCGCAACATCGGATCGCTGTCGTCGATCATCGCGGTGCGCCGCGACCAACTGGGCCAGCTGTTGCTCAACACCGAACGGGTGACCAACACGGTGCGGCGTCAGCAGGCCGGGCTCGGCAATCTCATCAACCAGGGGCAGGACCTGCTGAGCCACTTCGTCGCACGGCGCGCCGTTTCCACGCGATGATGCAATCGCTGACCACCCTGGTGGACACCATGAGCCGGATCCTGGTCAACGACCGCTCCGGTCTGGACTCGCTGGTCGCCGACATGCGGGACTTCACCGCAATGATGGCTCAGCACGACGACCTGCTGAGCAACTTGCTGCAGATCAGCCCGATCTTCTTCCGCGAAGCGGCCAACCTGACTGGCGAGGGCAACGCGGTCAATTTCAACGCCAACAACGTCCCGCTCATCGACTCGTGGATGTGTGTGATCAGCGGGCGTGCCAAGCAGTTCGGCATGATCCAGTACTTCAAGGACTGCAAGTGATGGCGTCGAAGCTGCGGTCCAGGGCGGTGGCCATCCTCGCCGCCCTGGCGGTGCTGGCCGCGGCGGGCGGTGTCGGTTGGTGGTGCCTGGGTTCGGACCAGGAGACGATCTCCGTGACGGCCCAATTCGACAGCGCCTCAGGCCTTTACGAGGGCAATGTGGTGGCGGTGCTGGGGATGCCGGTGGGCAAGATCACCAAGATCACCGCCAAGGGCCTCTACGTCGAAGTCGAGTTCACCGTCGATCGCCACGTCAAGGTTCCCGCCACCGCCCAGGCCGTGACGGTGTCCACCTCGATTCTCACCGACCGGCAGATCGAGCTCACCCCGCCGTACCGCGGCGGCCCGGTGCTGGAAAATCACGACACCATCGGGTTGACCCGGACCAGGACGCCGGTCGAATTCAGCCGGGTGCTCAGCGTCCTCGACAAGGTCACCAAATCGCTGGAGGGAGACGGCCACGGCGGCGGCCCCGTCGCCGACGTCCTCAACAACGGGACCAAGGTGGTCCAAGGCAACGGCGACCAGATCAAATCGTCGCTCGATGAGCTGGCCAAGGCGCTGCGGCTGTCCAGCGACGGCGGTGCGACGACCCGTGAGCAGATCACCACGATCGTCAAGAACATCAGCACGCTGTTCGACGCGCTGGCCGCCAACGACGGCAAGCTGCGCGAATTCGCCGCCACCATCCACCAGGTCAGCCAGATCATGGCCGACGAGGACATCGGAAGCGGCAGCACCGGAAGAAGATTCGAGCAACTGGTCGAACGGGCCGGCGACCTGCTCGACGCCAACCGCGACGCCATCAAGCAGAGTCTGCGGAACGGCAACACCACGCTGAAGATGGTGACCGACCAACGGCGAGACCTCACCGAGCTGCTGGATATGGCGCCGATGCTGGTCGACAACGCCTACAACATGATCGACCGCGCGAACGGCGCCGTGCGCGCTCGATTCCTCACCGACCGATTGGTGTTCGACAGCCAATACACCAAAGAGATCTGCAATCTGATGGGTCTTCGCCAACTCGGCTGCAGCACGGGCACAATCCAGGACTTCGGGCCGGATTTCGGGCTGATCTACGTGCTGGACGGCATGGCCGCGATGGGGCATAAATGACGGCCGTCCGAGCATGCCTCGCCGTCGCGGCCACGGTGCTGATCACCTCGGATGCGGCACGAATGGCCTTGCCAGCCTTCCCCTTCCGGCGCCCGGGCTGGGGTCCGGCTGATACACCTTGACCGCGGTGTTCTCCAACGCGCTCAACCTGCCGATGAACGCCAAGGTCAAGCTCGCCGGCGCCGACGTCGGGCAGGTCGAAGCGATGGTCGCACACGACTACACTGCGGTCACCACGCTGCGGATCAGAAACGGCGTGCTGCTGCCGCGCGGCAGTACCGCCGAATTGCGCACCGCCACACCGCTGGGCGACGTGTTCGTCGCGCTGAAGCCGCCCCCCCAACGATCCCGCCGGCGATCCGATGCTGCACGACGGCGACACCATCGGCCCGGATTCGATGGCCGCGGCGGCGACCGTCGAATCGGTGTTGAGCTCAGCGGCGATCCTGGTCAACGGCGGAGCGGTGCGCAACTTCACCAACATCATCAACGGTTTCGGTAAGGCCACGGGTGATCAGGGCCAGGCGTTCGGTGAGCTGATCCGCAAGTCCAACCAGCTGGTCGCAACGCTCGATGCCAGGTCCGGCCAGATCTCGGACGCGTTGACCCAATTGTCCCGTCTGGCAGACCAACTCGATGCCAGGAACGCCACCGTCACCGATTTGATGACCGCGGCCCGGCCCGCCACCGCGGCCCTGGCCGACAACAGCGCCGAGCTGTCCAACCTGGCCGTGCAGGTGGGCAACACCTCCCGGTTGCTGGCCAGGTTCCCGTCGATCGGGGGAACCGACACCAGCGGGCGCAGCATCATCGCCGACCTCAACACGATCGCCGGGGCGACCAACGACGTGGCGGTGAGCCCGGTACCAGCTTCTACGCGGTGAACCGGCTGATTCCCCCGCTGGTGAAATCGACGTCGGGCAGCGCGATTTCGGTGCATGTGGGTGTCGACAAGCTGATCCTCGGGTCGCTGCCCGACATTGGGTACCCCGGTGACATCGGGCTGCACGGTCCGCATCACTACAACATGAACCTGCTCGTCGGCACGCTGAAGTACACGCTGTGGCGTTTGCAAGAACGGGTGGTCGGCCGGGGACCGAACTCGCCGCAGGTTCCCGTCATCCCCGACCCGACCGTCCCCGGCCAGATCGACATCGCCCCGGGGCCGCCACCGTGATCGCCACTGCCGTCGACGTCGTGGTCAAGGTGGTGCGGGCCGCGCACCGCCGACAGGTGTGGCTGTCGGCGGCCGGACTGGTGCTGACCCTGGTGGTCGGAACCGCCTACCTGCTGATCGGGGCACTGCGGGTGACACCGTTCGCGTCGTCCTACCGGGTCACCGTGCAGCTGCCGGAATCCGGTGGCTTGCTGCCCAGCCCGGTACCGGTGGCGACGGCGGAAGCCAGGAGGGCAGCGGGGGATTGGGATCGGCCAGGTTGGGGTTCGGGTTGATCAGCGGTAGTCCGACCGCGACGAGGTTTCCGTCCGGGCCGATGACCGTGCCCGGCGGCGGTGCCAGATCCTTGGGCGGCTGATAGTTCTGCGGCAGCAGCACTTCCGGCAGGTCGGGCGCACCGGAACCAGCGGCGCGGTAAAACAGCTGGGCCCCTTCAATTCTCCGTAATGCGGACAGTCCGCGCGGGTGTAGGTGGACGACGGGGTGAAGGTCAGCATCGCGCGCATGTTGCCGACGTCTCGCCCCGGCACCCAGACTTCCTCCATGAAGTTGTTGGCCAGGTTGTCCAATTTGGTGACCGCGGGCACGAAATTGTTCGACTTCATCGCCAACACACCGAGCACCGGCGTGAAATCGCTGGTGATGTGGATGAGCTGGTCGATGTGATGGTCGAACGACTCATGCACGGTACCGACGGTGTCTTCGGCGCCGAACAGCAGCGAGGTCAACTGCCCGCGCGTCTCGGCGAAGGTCCGCATCGGCTCGACGGCCTGGTGCAGGGCGTCGAGAAGATCGGGTGCTGTCTGGGCGAGTCCACCGGCGGCGTCGACGAGTGCGGACACCGTCGACGGCCCCGCGTCCGTGCTGACAATCGAATTGAGTTGGTCCAGAAGGCGATTCAGTTGCGCCCCGGCTTTGAGCAGGGGCACCCGGCGGTGATCGGTGGCCGCGCCCAGTGCGGCCAGGATCCCGATCGACCTGTCGTCGCGGCCACGGCCGGCGGCGGCCAGCAGGTCGCGCAACTTGCTGATCGTGGTCTGAAACAGCACGGTCGGAAGCCCGCTGTCTTCCGGAATGTGCGCTCCCGGCCGGATCGCCCCAGCCGGGCCCTGCTGTTTGCCGGCGCTGACCAGCTGGACCGAAGACAACGCGAAGACGTTGCTGGGCACCACGCGCGCGGTGACCGCGGCCGGAATCGACTTGGCGAACTCGAGTTTCAGATCGATGTGCACGTAGTTGGGTTTGCCGTTGGACGCGGGAACGACGTCGTCGACCATCCCGACGAGCACGCCGTGATACTTGACGTCGGACTTCTGGGGCAGCCCGTCGCCGACGTTGACCAGATCCGCGATCACCCGGACGTAGTCGTTGAGCCGGCCGGTGGACTTGAGCAACATCGCGGCGGTCAGCAGGGCCGCGACCACCACCACCGCCACACCTGTGGCAAGCAGCTGCCGATCCGTCGGCCCGCGGCCGTCCAGTTCGAAGGAATTCCCCCGACGCATCTGCCTACCCACCGAACCTTGGGCCGGCGTCTACCCCCCCACAACGCCATGGTCAGCAGCATGTTGACCATGATCACGACGGTGATGCTGGCCCGCATGCCATGCCCGGCGGCCACTCCGACACCCTCGGGCCCGCCGGTCGCGTAATAGCCGTATTAGCACTGAATCGTGGACGCGATCCACACGAAGATGACGGCCTTGATCAACGAGTAGACGATGTCCTGGCCGGCCAGCATCAGCGTGAAGTAGTGCAGGTAGGAGCCGGTCGAGCCGCCGCTGCTGATCCCCACCACGAGCTGGGTGGTCAGATAGCCGATCGCCAGGCACGCGACATACAGCGGGACACTGGCCGCCACCGAGGCGACGAGCCGGGTCGTCACCAGATACGGAATCGGGCGGATGGCAATCGATTCCAGCGCGTCGATTTCCTCGGCGATCCGCATCGACCCCAGCTGAGCGGTGAAGCGGCAGCCGCCTTGCATGGCGAAGGCCAGCGGCGCCATCAGCGGCGCCAGCTCGCGGGTGTTGACCAACGAGGAGACGAAACCGGTGGCCGGGCCCAGGCCCAGCAGGTCGAGGAAGTTGTAACCCTCGATGCCGACCAGCGCGCCCACGGTCATCCCGAGCACCACGGCCACCCCGGCGGTTCCGCCGCCCACCACGATCGAGCCGTTGCCCCAGGTGATGTTGGACAGCAGTCGCAAGAATTCGCCGCGGTAATGGCGCAACGCGAGCGGCACCGCCACCAGCGCCCGGACGAAGAAGACCAGCAGGTGGCCCAGCCGAAGGATCGGCACGGTTCCCCTGCGGTACAGCCGGACCGCCGGGACGGTCAGTGCTGCCAACGGCCGGTAGGCAGAAACCGCCATGTCACAGCCCCGTCCTGGGCACCAACATGATGTAAAGCTGCTGATCGCGACGTTGACGATCATCAGCAGCAGGATCGCTTCGACGACGGCCGCGTTCACCGAGTTCGCGACGCCGGTCGGGCCGCCGACGGTGGACAGGCCCTTCTGCGCCGAGACGACGGCCACGATGGCGCCGAAGATGACCGCCTTCACCAACGCCAGGGTCATGTCGTCGGTCGTCGCGAACGAGGCGAAGGTCGACACGAAGCTGCCCGGCGCCCCGTTCTGGAAGTACACGTTGAACATGTAGCTGGCGAAAAATCCGACGAAGCACACGACGCCGGTGAGCGCGACGCCGATCATGATCGCCGCCGCGAAACGCGGCACCACCAGCCGGCGGATCACCGAGACGCCCATCACCTCCATCGTGTCGGTTTCTTCGCGCATGGTGCGCGAACCCAGATCGGCGGTGATCGCCGACCCGACGGCCGAGGCCATCAGAACGGCGGCCACCAGCGACGCGCCCTGGCGTATGACCGCAGCCCACTGACCGCGCCGGCCAGCGAGGTGGCGCCCACCTGCCCGGCCAGCAAGGCGAATTGAATGGACAGCGTGACGCTGATGGGCAGCGAAACCAGAATCGTCGGCAACACGGCGGTGCCGGCCATGAACGCGCCCTGGCGAACAAATTCCTGCCACTGAAATCGGCCGGTCACCAAATCCACGAAGAAATACTGAACGGTGCGCACACCAAGGACGAACTGTTCGCCGACGGTCGTCAGCGAGGCAACCGGATGACGTTTGACGTATCCGGCAGACCAGTTCTGGATGGCGATGACGCCGTCTTCCCGGGTCGTCATCTCCGAGCACCCGACGGTCTGCCCAGCAAACCCAGGCTAGCGATCATCGCGCACCAGTCACTGCCTCCATTGGCGCTCCCCTCACCAACAAGTGCACGAGCGCAGAACGCGGGGAGCGAGGTGGGGCACAATGCATCTGCATAAAGGTACCGCCACCAAGCTCCGTAAACTGCAGTTCTCGGTGTGTGCTGAGTCACAGTAGCCTACTTGATAGGGACTTTCAATAGTGTAGAGTCACTCACCTGAGATCGTCGCCGGACGGCGCATACGCGTTGGATGTCAGCTCGACGAAAGTAATGGCATGCCCTCAGCAAACACCGGATCGCTACGGGACCGGCGCCGTGCCGAGTTGCTCACGCAGATTCAGCACATCGCTTTCGAGCTGTTCGCCGAACGAGGATTCGATGCCGTCACGACCGAGGACATTGCCGCGGCCGCCGGAATCTCCATCAGTACCTATTTCCGGCACGCGCCGACCAAAGAGGGCCTGCTGGTCGATCCCGTCCGGGACGCGATCGGCGAAATCGTCGGTTCGTACGGCGCGCGACCGCCCGACGAGTCGGCTGTGGAGGCCTTGATTCGGGTATTCGTCACGCGTGCCCGCGACGCCGACGAACTTTACAATCTGGATACCTGGCGGCACGCCATCGCCACCGCGCCCCATTTGTTGAGTAAAACGGCGCTGGTCAGCGAGAAAGACCACGACACATTCCTCGAGCAGGTCGCTTTCCGGCTGGGCGTCGATGCCACGGCCGACGTCCGCCCCGCGCTGCTGGTCCATACGAGTTTGGCCACAGTCAAATTCGTCCTCGACCGGTGGCTGACCTCCGATACGGCCGGGAGTCCGCCGTTCAGTGCCCAATTGGAAGACGCGCTGCGCACCACGCTGTCCGGGTTCGATTAGCGGTGCCGCGCACTGCGAAACAAACTGTGGCGCTACGGGATTGCCGTAGCCGATGGCACCGGTGAGAAACCGAGATGACTTTGCTCGCCGCCTCGTGAAACAATCGCTGGCCGTGAAGACATTCGAGGGCCTGTTCGCCGAACTCGGCGAGCTCTCCCGCACCCGACCAGCCGGCAGCGCCACGGTCGCCGCGCTCGACGGCGGGATTCATGGGCTGGGCAAGAAGATCCTCGAAGAGGCCGGCGAGGTATGGCTGGCCGCCGAGCACGAATCCGACGATGCATTGGCCGAGGAGATCAGCCAGTTGCTGTACTGGGCGCAGGTGCTGATGATCGCGCGCGGGCTGTCCCTCGACGACGTCTATCGGAAGCTGTGAGCATGTTGCGAGTTGCGGTTCCCAACAAGGGTACGCTGAGCGAGCCGGCCAGCGAGATCCTTTTGGAGGCGGGCTACCGGCGGCGCACCGATTCCAAAGACCTCACCGTCATCGACCGCGCCAACAACGTCGAGTTCTTCTTTTTGCGGCCCAAAGACATTGCCATCTACGTCGGCTCGGGGCAGCTAAATTTCGGCATCACCGGCCGAGACTTGGTGCTCGACTCGGATGCGCCGGTACGCGAATGCCTGGCGCTGGGTTTCGGGTCGTCCAGCTTCCGCTACGCGGGGCCGGCCGGGCTGGAGTGGACGACGGCCGATCTGGCCGGCAAGCGGATTGCCACCGCGTACCCGAATCTGGTGCGAAAGGACCTGGCGGACAAAGGAATCGAGGCGACGGTCATCAGACTCGACGGCGCCGTGGAGATTTCGGTGCAACTCGGGGTAGCCGATGCGATCGCCGATGTGGTCGGATCCGGCCGCACGCTGAGCCTGCACGACCTGGTGGCCTTCGGTGAGCCACTGTGTGATTCGGAGGCGGTGCTGATCGAGCGCGCCGGTCCGGACGGCCAGGGCGCACCGGGCGCGGCACGCGATCAATTGGTTGCCCGCATTCAGGGGGTGGTGTTCGGGCAGCAGTATCTGATGCTCGACTACGACTGCCCGCGCGCGGTACTGGACAAGGCCACGTCCATCACGCCGGGGCTGGAGTCGCCGACCATCGCCCCCCTGGCCGACCCGGATTGGGTCGCGATCCGCGCACTGGTGCCGCGTCGGGGCGTCAACGAGATCATGGACGAGCTCGCGGCCATCGGCGCCAAAGCCATTCTGGCTTCCGATATCCGGTTCTGCCGATTCTGAACTCATCGGCCCGGCCCCAGCTGTGTTAGCGTCCGGCTAGGGGAGAGGCCGGCACGGCCGTCCCTTCTTTATGGTTGCCGCGCTGTTCATTCCCAGGAGGCTCGCCGTGACACATGCCCTTGTTCTCTTGCTGGCTTTGCTGATTGGGGTGGTCGCGGGGTTGCGCTCCCTGACGGCTCCCGCCGTCGTCGCATGGGGCGCATACCTCGGTTGGATCGACTTGCACGGCACGTGGGCATCGTGGATGGGCAACATCATCACCGTTGTGATCTTCAGCGTCCTGGCCGTCGGCGAACTGGTCAACGACAAGCTGCCCAAGACGCCGGCGCGCACGGCGCCTCCGGAGTTCGCGGCCCGGCTCGTCATGGGCGGGCTGGCGGGCGCGGCGCTCGGCGCGTGGCCGCACTGGACCTTTTCGGCGCTCGGGGCCGGCATCGTCGGCACGGTGCTCGGCACCCTGGGCGGCTATCAAGCGCGCAAGCGGCTGGTGGCGCTCAGCGGTGGGCGGGACCTGCCGATCGCGCTGCTCGAGGACGCGGTCGCGGTCCTGGGCGGGTTCGCCATTGCGGCACTGACGGGTCACCTGCTGACCGAATACCTGCTGTCGGCCGTCAAGTGAGCGAACATTTCGACGCGATCATCGTCGGTGCCGGCCAGGCCGGACCCCCGCTTGCGGGACGGCTGACCGCCGCCGGGCAGCGCGTCGCGGTCATCGAGCGCAAACTGATCGGCGGCACCTGCGTCAACACCGGGTGCATCCCAACCAAGACGCTGGTGGCCAGCGCGCACGTTGCCCAGCTGGCCCGTCGCAGCGCCGATTACGGTGTGGCGACCGGGTGGATCAGCGTGGACATGGCGAAGATCAAGGCGCGCAAGGATGGCATCGTGCTGGCCGACCGCAAGGGTGTCGAGGATTGGCTGGCCGGCATGGACGGCTGCACCGTGATTCGCGGACACGCCCATTTCACGGATCCGCACACCCTGCGCGTCGACGACCGGGAACTGCACGCCGACCGGATCTTCCTCAACGTCGGTGGCCGCGCGATCGTGCCCGACATCCCGGGCCTCGACGGGGTCGACTACCTGACCCACGTGTCCATCCTCGAATTCGACACGCTGCCAACACATCTCGTTACCATCGGCGGCAGCTACATCGCCCTGGAGTTCGCCCAGATGTTCCGCCGCTTCGGGGCTGTGGTCACGGTCGTGGAGCGGGGCCCCAGGTTGGCCGCACGCGAAGACGCGGATGTCTCGGCCGCCATCAAGGAGATACTGGAAGCCGAAGGCATCGACATCATCCTCAATGCCAACGACGTGCGGATCAGTAAGAGCGACAAAGGATTCGAACTAACGCCCAGCGCGGGTGCCGACCCCGTCGCAGGCAGCCATCTGCTGGTGGCGGCGGGACGGCGGCCCAACACCGACGATCTGGGCCTCGAGGCCGCCGGTGTGCAAACCGACGCTCGGGGCTTCATCGTCGTCGACGATGCGCTCAAGACCAGCGTCGACCACATCTGGGCGATGGGCGACTGCAACGGCAAGGGCGCCTTCACCCATACCTCGTACAACGACTACGAGATCGTGGCCGCCAACCTGCTCGACGACGACCCGCGCCGGGTCAGCGACCGGATCCCCACCTACGCGCTCTACATCGATCCGCCGCTGGGCCGCGCCGGGATGACGGTCGGCGAGGTCCGCAAGTCGGGGCGCAAGGCGCTGATCGGTCGGCGGCCGATGACCAGGGTGGGCAGGGCCGTGGAAAAAGGTGAGACGCAAGGCTTTATGCAAGTCGTGGTCGACGCCGAGACGCAGCAGATTCTCGGAGCCGCGATCCTGGGCGTCGGCGGCGACGAGGCGATCCACGCGATCCTGGACGTCATGTCGGCCAAGGCGCCCTACACCACGCTGTCGCGCACGATGCACATCCATCCCACCGTCAGCGAACTCATTCCGACGATCCTGCAGGAGATGTCGCCGCTCGACTAGCCGAAGGCGATCATGCCGCCGGTTCGTCGAAACGCGAAATAGCTTGCGCCGACGTCTTCCGGCCATCCGGGGTAGGGCGGCGGGGTGCCACCGAAAACCGGGCAGTACTCGTGGTGCGGACACCAGTCGCACAACCGCGACTTGCTGGGGCGGAAATCGTCCGTCTGCCCGGCGGATTGGATGGCGCGCCAGATCGCCATCAGGGTCTTCTCGAAGCGCAGCAGCTCGTCGAGCTCGGGCGAGTAGTCCAGCATTTGACCATCGGCGAGGTAGATGAGGCGCAGGCGGGTGGGTGGCACGCCGCGAGTACGCAACAGCGCCACCGCGTAGAACTTCATCTGGAACATCGCCTTGAATTCGGCCAGGGCCCGCGCCTCCGGCGGCGCCATGCCGGTCTTGTAGTCGACCACCCGCAGCTCCCCGGTGGCGGCGACGTCGATCCGGTCGATGAACCCCCGCAGCAGGGTGCCGTCGGCCAGTTCCACCTCCACCCGCTGCTCGCAGCACTGCGGGTCGAATCGCGTCGGGTCTTCCAGCCGGTAGTAGCCGGACAGCAGCGCGCGGGCTTCGTCGAGCACCTGGGTCCGCTGGTCGGTGTCCAGCTCGCAGAACCGGTCCGGCTCGGCGGCCATCACCTGCTCCCAGGCGGGCTCCACCAGCGAGATCGCGGTCTCGGGGCTGCGTGCCGCCGCGGGCAGACCGTAGAGCTGCTCGAGCGCGGCGTGCACCACCGACCCGCGGATCTGCGCCGTCGACGGCGGCTCGGGCAGCCGGTCGATCGCCCGGAACCGGTACAGCAACGGGCACTGCTTGAAGTCCGCCGCTCGCGACGGTGACAGTGCCGGTCTGGCGGCCGTCCGCGCCTGGTCTTGCGGCTGGTCGGTCATGTTCGCAGCCTAGGTCCCGGTACCGACAACCCCGAGCATCGCCGGCGGCGAGTCGGCTGGCACGCTGAACGGCGTGTCCAACACCGGTCCATTCGTCGTCGGCGAGCGCGTTCAGCTCACCGACGCCAAGGGCCGTCACTACACCGTGGAACTGGCCGAAGGTGCGGAGTTCCACACCCACCGCGGCGCGATCGGCCACGACGCGATCATCGGGCTGGAACAGGGCAGCGTCGTCAAGTCCAGCAACGGCAACCCCTACCTGGTGCTGCGCCCGCTGCTGGTGGACTACATCATGTCGATGCCGCGCGGACCCCAGGTCATCTATCCCAAGGACGCCGCGCAGATCGTGCACGAGGGCGACATCTTTCCGGGTGCCCGCGTGCTGGAGGCCGGCGCCGGCTCCGGCGCGCTGACCTGTTCGCTGTTGCGCGCGGTGGGACCCGGCGGGCGGGTGGTCTCCTACGAGGTGCGCGCGGATCACGCCGAACACGCCCGGCACAACGTCGACGTGTTTTTCTCCGGCGCGCCCGCCAACTGGGAGCTGATCGTCGGAGACGTCGCCGAATCCGGGCTGCCCGACGCGTCCTTCGACCGGGCCCTGCTGGACATGCTCTCGCCGTGGGAGGTGCTGGACGCCGTGGCGCGGCTCCTCGTCGCCGGTGGGGTGCTGATGATCTACGTGGCCACGGTCACTCAGCTGTCGAAGGTGGTCGAGGCGCTGCGGGCCCAGGAGTGCTGGACCGAACCGCGCGCCTGGGAAACCATGCAGCGCGGTTGGCACGTCGTCGGCCTCGCGGTGCGACCGCAGCACACGATGCGCGGGCACACGGCGTTCCTGGTGGCGACGCGCCGGCTCGCGCCAGGCACGGTGGCCCCGATGCCGTTGGGCCGTAAGCGGGCGGGCAGGGACGGCTAAGCGCGGCTAGTCATCGTCGCTGCGGACGAGCGAGCGTCGCACCGACAGCAGCTCGAACTCCGGATGCGCGGCGACCAGGCGTTCGGCCGCGTCCAGCACTTCGACCGCATGCGTACGATCACCGGACACCACGGCCACCCCGATCCCGGCTCGCCGATACAGCTCCTGGGCACCCGTCTCGGCGGCCGACACTCTGAACTTGCGGCGCAGTTCGGCGACGACGGGACGGATCACCGAGCGCTTCTCCTTGAGCGATCGCACCCCAAGCTCCGGGCCCAGCAGCACGTCGAACTCGAGCCAGGCGATCCACATCAGCCCGGCGGCGGTTGTACGGGTTCCGGTGGCGGCGGCGGAACCGTCGGGCTGGGCGGCGGCGGTGCCGGCGAGTTGCCCAGTGCCAACAGCATTTCCGCTGTTCGCCGGGACAGCTGCCAGCCGCCCTGGATCGGCGCGAACTCCATCGGGAAGGTGAACGAGCCGTTGGGTCCCTTGGCGGTGTTGACGCCGACGGTGCTCACCACGTTGGCCGCATTCTTGTCCGACCAGGCGATGTTGTTCGCGACGAACGTGATGGGCAGATAGCCGTTGTCGCGCAGCGCGTTGATGAACTTGTCCAGCGTGGCCGCGCTGTCCGGCGTCGCGCCTTCGACGAGGGCCAGCTTGTTGATGCCCGGCACATTGGGGTCGACAAGCCGGTTCAGCACCTCGACCAACGCCTCGGGCACGGGCAGCGGCGCGGTCGGGGGAGCCGCGACGAGCAACGGGCTGGACGTCGGCGCCGGGACCGCCGAACCAGACGACGGCAGCACCTTGGGTTCGCTGTGCGAGCATGCCGCGAGCCCGAGGGCCGCCACGGCAGTGGCGGTGCTCAGGGCTACGGACAGGTTGCGGTGCATCCGGAGATTTCGGCCAAACTATTCGGCCACGCTTGATTCTTGGAGCCCGGTGGTTGCTGCGGTGCGGCCAACTGGTGCAATGGAAGTCACAGTTGGAAACATTGCGTTGATGACCGCGACCACGGCAAGGCCTGTGGTGAGGGGTTTGCGGTCAAGGGGTGTCCTCTCGGTGGTCCCAAATCGACTCCGAGGTTACCAGCGGGAGTAAAGACGCGACTTTTGATGGCTTTTGAGTTCACGCACGAACGGGCAATCGCCGGTAGCGTTGTAAGGATCCACCGCATTTATTCGGGGCGGGAAAGGAGCGCAACATGGGTGACTCAGAGCGTTCTGAAGCATTCGGTATCGATCGCGAAACCGGCATGTCCAGCAGCGATGCTGCCGAGCTGGAACAGTTGCGCCGCGAGGCGGCGGCGCTGCGCGAGCAGCTCGAGCAGGCCGCCGAATCGCAGGGCGCCACGCGCTCCGCGCGCGACGTTCACCAACTCGAAGCCCGCATCGACTCTCTGGCTGCCCGCAATTCCAAATTAATGGAAACTCTTAAAGAGGCCCGGCAGCAGCTGCTGGCGCTGCGGGAAGAAGTCGACCGGCTCGGCCAACCGCCCAGCGGCTACGGCGTTTTGCTGTCGTCGCATGACGACGAAACGGTCGACGTGTTCACCTCCGGCCGCAAGATGCGATTGACATGCTCGCCCAACATCGACGTGTCGGCGCTGCGCAAGGGGCAGACGGTCCGGCTCAACGAAGCCCTGACCGTCGTCGAGGCGGGGACGTTCGAATCCGTCGGCGAGATCTCGACTTTGCGCGAGGTGCTCAACGACGGGCACCGCGCACTGGTCGTGGGGCACGCCGACGAGGAACGGATCGTCTGGCTGGCCGAGCCGCTGGTGGCAGAGGACCTGCCGGACGGCGTTCCCGATGCTCTCAACGACGACACCAGGCCGCGCAAGTTGCGGCCTGGCGATTCTTTGCTGGTCGACACCAAAGCCGGCTACGCGTTCGAGCGCATCCCCAAGGCCGAGGTCGAAGACCTTGTGCTCGAGGAGGTGCCCGACGTCAGCTACCAGGACATCGGGGGGCTGACCCGCCAGATCGAGCAGATCCGCGACGCCGTCGAGCTGCCGTTCCTGCACAAGGAGCTGTATCGGGAGTACGCGCTGCGTCCGCCCAAGGGCGTGCTGCTCTACGGTCCGCCCGGTTGCGGCAAGACGCTGATCGCCAAGGCGGTGGCCAACTCGCTGGCCAAGAAGATGGCCGAGGTGCGTGGCGACGACGCCCGGGAGGCCAAGTCGTACTTCCTCAACATCAAGGGCCCCGAGCTGCTGAACAAGTTCGTCGGCGAGACCGAGCGGCACATCCGGCTGATCTTCCAGCGGGCCCGCGAGAAGGCGTCGGAAGGAACGCCGGTGATCGTGTTCTTCGACGAGATGGACTCGATCTTCCGCACCCGCGGTACCGGCGTCTCGTCGGACGTCGAGACCACGGTGGTCCCGCAGCTGCTGAGCGAGATCGACGGTGTCGAGGGTTTGGAGAACGTCATCGTGATCGGCGCCTCCAACCGAGAGGACATGATCGACCCCGCCATCCTGCGGCCCGGCCGTCTCGACGTGAAGATTAAGATCGAACGGCCCGATGCCGAAGCGGCACAAGACATCTTCTCGAAGTATCTGGTCGAGACTCTGCCGGTGCACGCCGACGATCTCGCCGAGTTCGACGGCGACCGGTCGGCCTGCATTCGCGCGATGATCGAAAAGGTCGTCGAGCGGATGTACGCCGAGATCGACGACAACCGGTTCTTGGAGGTCACCTACGCCAACGGTGACAAGGAAGTCATGTACTTCAAGGACTTCAACTCCGGGGCGATGATCCAGAACGTCGTCGACCGGGCGAAGAAGAACGCGATCAAGTCGGTGCTGGAGACTGGTCAACCCGGTCTGCGCATCCAGCACCTGCTCGACTCGATCGTCGACGAGTTCGCCGAGAACGAGGACCTGCCCAACACCACCAACCCCGACGACTGGGCGCGGATCTCGGGCAAGAAGGGCGAGCGGATCGTGTACATCCGCACCCTGGTCACCGGCAAGTCGTCGAGCGCCTCGCGCGCCATCGACACCGAGTCGAACCTCGGCCAGTACCTGTAATGCCCGCAGCGGCCCCAGCCCGCGCCGACACATAAACCACGTACACGACACGCCGCGTGGCGTCGCAATGGTTTAAGTCTCGGCGCGATGACGGTGCGGCTCAGTCGAATTCGAACGAGTAGCTGTTCGTCAGGTCGTCCTGCGTTACGCGGGCGGGACGCGTCGTCGTGTCCACCCGCAACGTCTCGGTGAGCACCCGCGGCGCATAGCTCCACCCGTCGGGCAGCGTCAGCCGGTCGGCCAGCCCGGCCAGGTCGGCCCGCGACAGGTCGGGGTCGGCGACCTGGCTCCAGGTCTGCATGACCCAGCGGTTGCCGTCGGGATCGGTGAGCTCGTAGATCTTTTCGCCGGCATTGAACACGAAGACGGTGTTGCGGGTCACTTCGTTGACGGTGTACGGCGCCGGGTTGATCGACGACAGTGCCACGGTTGCCTGCTTGATCATCTCGATCCCGCCGAATGTCATCCGCTCCTGGGGACCGTCGGCCTGCTTTTCGATCGCGTTCATCAGCCAGTAGCGCGGGCCGTTGAGCAAGGCCGCCGCCGCGCCATGTTCGGCGGCGATGGCGGCCGCGTCGAGCTTGGACCACAGCTCGGCCGGGCAGTCGTTGAGCGGAATGCTGTTGTAGACGGTGGCTTGCGGGCCGGATTCGCCGACCTCGACGAGAAGTACTTCGCCGTAACGCATTCCGAATAGATCGGGCGCTTGCTTACTCGCTTTCTATCGTTGCGACGTTGCCGAGATAGCGATTTCGCGCGGCCAGGGCGGTGTGCAGGTCGTCGATCAGCGGGTCGAGGAACATCGCCCGGTACTCGTCGTCGACGGCTCGGGCGCTGATGTACATGAACGTCAGCGCGCCCAGGAACAGGCACATGTGGATCAGCGAGTCGGGGGCCGGGAACGTGAAGCCCAAAATCGTCGAGGTGGTGGCGGTGTTGTGCGCCCATTCCTTGAGCAGCGGCGGCGTCAGGATGATCATGCCGAGGATGAAGTACATCGTGGCGCCGACGGCGGCCACCACCAAAATCTCGATCAATTGCGAGGTCGCCAGCAGGAACACCACGTTGAGGCGTTCGGTGCGCTTCAACGGTGAGCCGATCGACGGATCGTGCATCGCGGCGAACGGTGTGCCCGCGAGATTGTCGCTGCCGTCCGGCAACGAGGCCGTCGACTTCAGCAGCGGCCGCACCCGCTCCACCGTCTTGGAGACGACGAAAGTCCCGGCGATGCCGAGCAGAAAGAAGATGGCCGCCGAGAGTCGCTCCCCGTTGATGTTCGCGGCCATCAACCAGACGTAGGTCGGCCATCAACCAGACGTAGGTCGGCCATCAACCAGACGTAGGTCGGCCATCAACCAGACGTAGGTGTTGAAGAACACCAACGCGGTCAGCAACACGATCGGCAGGGCCCGCACCGCCAGCGTGCCGACCGTCGACAGGTGCTCCAGCGTCATGCGCACCGCCCAGGCGAGCACCGACCCGACACCGGAGCCGGTCAACAACAGCACCACGGCCAGGATGACGGCGTCGCGGGTCAGTTGGACGGGCCCGGATTCGACGAGTCCGCAGCAGACCGCGAAGGCCAGCGCCGCGGTCGCGACGGTCGCGCGGGTGCGTCCGCTCGAGATCCGCGACACCAGCCACCCGGCCAGCGCGCCGAGCGGGAGCGCGACGGCGAGCAACGCCAGGATCACCCATTGGTGGGTGCTCGGGTTTCCGTCGATGAAGACCTCGTTGCCGTCGCTGACGAAATAGACGCCGAGCAGGCACGCTTCCACAGCCGCCCAGGCGGTCAGCATCGGGGCGCATCGCGGCCACAACCGTCGCCAACGGCCCCGCGTCGTCAGCACCGACGGCAGGCCGCGCTCCAGGAACCACCGTTCGGCCGCGGCCGTTGCTGCCCGTTGGCCTTTCGGGCTGCGGCGCACAGTTACGTCCACACCGGCACACCCTAATGGCGCAGCGGCTTCGCCGCGGGGCGTTCGAACCGCCCCGGCGCAGTGGGCACACCGTTGCCCGGCCTACGCTTAACGGATGCAACGGATTATCGGGACGGAGGTCGAGTACGGCATTTCGTCGCCGTCGGACCCAACTGCCAACCCGATCCTCACTTCCACTCAGGCGGTGCTGGCCTACGCGGCCGCCGCCGGCATTCAGCGCGCCAAGCGCACCCGCTGGGACTACGAGGTGGAGTCGCCGCTGCGCGACGCCCGCGGTTTCGACCTGAGCCGCTCGGCCGGGCCGCCGCCGGTGGTCGACGCCGACGAGGTCGGCGCGGCCAACATGATCCTGACCAACGGGGCGCGGCTCTACGTCGACCACGCGCACCCGGAGTACTCCGCGCCCGAGTGCACCGACCCGATGGACGCGGTGATCTGGGACAAGGCCGGTGAGCGCGTGATGGAGGCCGCCGCCCGCCACGTGGCCAGCGTGCCCGGGGCCGCCAAGTTGCAGCTGTACAAGAACAACGTGGACGGCAAGGGCGCCTCGTACGGATCGCACGAGAACTACCTGATGAGCCGGCAGACGCCGTTTTCGGCCATCATCTCCGGCCTGACGCCGTTTCTGGTGTCCCGGCAGGTGGTCACCGGCTCCGGTCGTGTCGGCATCGGCCCCTCCGGTGACGAGCCCGGCTTCCAGCTGTCCCAACGCTCGGACTACATCGAGGTCGAAGTCGGGCTGGAAACCACGCTGAAGCGCGGCATCATCAACACCCGCGACGAGCCGCACGCCGACGCCGACCGGTACCGCCGGCTGCACGTGATCATCGGCGACGCCAACCTCGCCGAGACGTCGACCTACCTGAAGCTGGGCACCACCGCGCTGGTGCTGGATCTGATCGAGGAAGGCCCGCAACACGGCATCGACCTGTCCGATCTGGCACTGGCGCGGCCCGTGCACGCGGTGCACGCGATCAGCCGTGACCCGTCGCTGCGGGTGGCGGTGGCCATGGCGGACGGCCGGGAACTGACCGCGCTTGCGCTGCAACGGATTTACCTCGATCGGGTGGCCAAGCTGGTCGACGGTCGTGATCCGGACCCGCGGGCATCGCACGTTGTCGAAACGTGGGCGCACGCGCTGGACCAGCTGGAGCGCGACCCGATGGAATGCGCGGAGCTGCTGGACTGGCCGGCCAAGCTGCGGCTGCTCGAAGGGTTCCGGCAGCGGGAGAACCTGAACTGGTCGGCACCCCGACTGCACCTGGTGGACCTGCAGTATTCCGATGTCCGGCTGGACAAAGGCCTGTACAACCGGCTGGTCGCCCGCGGCTCGATGAAGCGGCTGGTCAGCGAACACGAGGTGTTGGAGGCTGTCGACAATCCGCCGACGGACACCCGCGCGTACTTCCGCGGCGAATGCCTGCGCCGGTTCGGTGCCGACATCGCCGCGGCCAGTTGGGACTCGGTGATTTTCGATCTCGGCGGAGATTCGCTGGTGCGCATTCCGACCCTGGAGCCGTTACGCGGCAGCAAGGCGCACGTCGGAGCCCTGCTGGACTCGGTGGACAGCGCCGTCGAGCTGGTGGAACAACTCACCAGCTAAGGGTTGTTAACCAAAGAACCTCGGGTTTGACCGGTAGGGTAGAGATACCAGCGGGCGGCTTAAGCGGTCGGTAAGCCAGCCCAGACATAGCAGGAGGCGGCGATGGCGCAGGAGCAGACCAAACGTGGCGGTGGCGACGAAGACGACGTCGTCGGCACCACGGCCGCGGGCCAAGAGCGTCGCGAGAAACTGACCGAGGAAACCGACGATCTGCTCGACGAGATTGACGACGTCCTGGAGGAAAACGCCGAGGACTTCGTCCGCGCGTATGTCCAAAAGGGCGGACAGTGACCTGGCCGTTTCCCGATCGCCTGTCCACTAACTCGGTTCTCCCCGGATTCTCTGCTGTAAATACGTCGTCTTTCGCCGACCTGTTGCGCCGTCAGGCGCCGGAATTGCTGCCGGCGGCGCTAGGAGGTGGCGGACAATCCGGTGGTGACGCCGGGCTGCCGCACGGCACCACGATCGTCGCCCTGAAATACCCCGGCGGTGTCCTGATCGCCGGTGACCGGCGTTCGACGCAGGGCAACATGATCGCCGGCCGCGACGTCAAGAAGGTCTACATCACCGACGACTACACCGCGACCGGCATCGCCGGCACGGCCGCGGTCGCCGTCGAATTCGCCCGCCTCTACGCCGTGGAGCTCGAGCATTACGAGAAGCTGGAAGGCGTACCGCTGACATTCGCCGGCAAGGTGAACCGGCTCGCGATCATGGTGCGCGGCAACCTCGCCGCCGCGATGCAGGGCCTGGTGGCCCTGCCCCTGCTGGCCGGCTACGACATCCACGCGGCCGACCCGGAAAGCGCCGGGCGCATCGTCTCGTTCGACGCCGCGGGCGGCTGGAACATCGAGGAAGAGGGCTACCAGTCGGTGGGGTCGGGTTCGATCTTCGCCAAGTCCTCGATCAAAAAACTGTATGCCCGGGTCACCGACGTCGATTCCGCGCTGCGGGTGGCCGTGGAGGCGCTGTACGACGCCGCCGACGACGACTCCGCCACCGGTGGACCGGATCTGGTGCGCGGCATCTTCCCGACCGCGGTCACCATCGGCGCCGAAGGCGCGGCCGAGGTGCCCGAGAGCCGCATCGCCGAATTGGCCCGCGAGGTGATCGAAAGTCGCTCACGCGCAGACACTTTCGGCCCGGACGGCGGTGAGAAGTGAGCTTCCCGTATTTCATCTCGCCTGAACAGGCGATGCGTGAGCGCAGCGAGCTCGCACGCAAGGGCATCGCCCGGGGCCGCAGCGTGGTGGCGCTCGCCTACGCCGGTGGCGTGCTGTTCGTCGCCGAGAACCCGTCGAGGTCCCTGCAGAAGATCAGCGAACTCTACGACCGCGTGGGCTTCGCGGCCGCGGGCAAGTTCAACGAGTTCGACAATCTGCGCCGCGGCGGCATCCAGTTCGCCGACACCCGCGGTTACGCCTACGACCGTCGCGACGTCACCGGCCGGCAGCTAGCCAACGTGTACGCGCAGACCCTCGGCACCATCTTCACCGAGCAGGCCAAACCGTATGAGGTGGAGCTGTGTGTGGCGGAGGTCGCGCACTACGGCGAGACCAAACCGCCGGAGATGTACCGGATCACCTACGACGGGTCTATCGCCGACGAGCCGCACTTCGTCGTGATGGGCGGCACCACCGAGCCGATCACGACCGCCCTCAAGGAGTCCTACGCCGAAAACGCGGATCTGCGCGACGCCTTGGGCATCGCCGTCGACGCGCTGCGGGCCGGCAGTAGCAACGGCGGCGACGAGCCCAGCCTCGACGTGGCCAACCTCGAGGTCGCCATCCTGGACGCCAACCGGCCGCGACGGGCGTTCCGGCGCATCGGTGGGCCCACCGTGGAAAACCTGCTGCAGGATTCGAAGGGCGCGAAAGCCAAGGGCGATTCCACGGATTCTGACGACGAGTCCTGACCGGTTTCGCGCCGGTGGGCGCGGCGGCTGACCGGCGCGCTCAGACAACCAGTACCCTCGATGATGTGCAGCGACGAATCATGGGCATCGAGACCGAGTTCGGTGTCACCTGCACGTTCCACGGCCATCGCCGCCTGTCCCCGGACGAGGTAGCCCGCTACCTTTTCCGCCGGGTGGTGTCATGGGGCCGCAGCTCCAACGTGTTCTTGCGCAACGGCGCCCGGCTGTACCTCGACGTGGGCAGCCACCCCGAGTACGCCACCGCCGAATGCGACAGCCTGGTGCAGCTGGTCACCCACGACCGGGCCGGGGAATGGGTGCTGGAAGACCTGCTGGTCGACGCCGAGCAGCGACTCGCCGACGAGGGCATCGGCGGGGACATCTACCTGTTCAAGAACAACACCGATTCGGCGGGCAACTCCTACGGCTGCCACGAGAATTACCTGATCGTGCGGGCCGGGGAGTTCTCCCGGATCTCGGACGTGCTGCTGCCCTTCCTGGTCACCCGCCAGCTGATCTGCGGGGCCGGCAAGGTGCTGCAGACCCCCAAGGCCGCGACGTTTTGCCTGTCGCAGCGCGCCGAGCACATCTGGGAAGGCGTGTCGTCGGCCACCACCCGCAGCCGCCCGATCATCAACACCCGCGACGAACCGCACGCCGACGCCGAGAAGTACCGACGGCTGCACGTCATCGTCGGCGACTCCAACATGTGCGAGACCACCACGATGCTCAAGGTAGGCACCGCCGCGCTGGTGCTGGAGATGATCGAGTCCGGCGTCCCATTCCGCGACTTCTCGCTGGACAACCCCATCCGCGCCATCCGCGAGGTCAGCCACGACATCACCGGGCGCCGGCCGGTGCGCCTGGCCGGCGGGCGTCAGGCCAGCGCGCTGGACATCCAGCGTGAGTACTACAGCCGCGCCGTCGAGCACCTGCAGACGCGCGAGTCCAACGCCCAGATCGAGCAGGTCGTCGACCTGTGGGGCCGGCAACTGGACGCCGTCGAAAGCCAGGATTTCGCCAAGGTCGACACCGAGATCGACTGGGTGATCAAGCGCAAGCTGTTCCAGCGTTACCAGGACCGCTACAACATGGAGCTGTCGGACCCCAAGATCGCCCAGCTGGACCTGGCCTACCACGACATCAAGCGTGGTCGGGGCGTCTTCGACCTGCTGCAGCGCAAGGGCCTGGCGGCGCGCGTCACCACCGACGAGGACATTGCCGAAGCGGTGGACAGTCCGCCTCAGACCACCCGGGCGCGGCTGCGCGGCGAATTCATCAGCGCCGCCCAGGCGGCCGGCCGCGACTTCACCGTCGACTGGGTGCACCTCAAGCTCAACGACCAGGCGCAGCGCACCGTGCTGTGCAAGGACCCGTTCCGGGCGGTCGACGAGCGGGTGAAGCGACTCATCGCCAGCATGTAGGCCCCGCGAGTCGGTGCGCGCGCCGGGTGCGGGCCATCTAACCTGGAGCAAATGGCGACCTCGAAAGTCGAACGGCTGGTCAACCTCGTCATCGCCTTGCTGTCCACTCGCGGCTACATCACCGCGGAGAAGATCCGGACCAGCGTGGCCGGCTATTCCGAAAGCCCAAGCCTCGAAGCGTTTTCCCGGATGTTCGAGCGTGACAAGAACGAGCTGCGCGACCTCGGCATCCCGCTCGAGGTCGGCCGGGTCTCGTCGCTGGACCCCAGCGAGGGGTACCGCATCAACCGCGACGCCTATTCGCTGCCGCCGGTCGAACTCACCGCAGACGAGGCGGCTGCGGTTGCCGTCGCCACCAAGCTGTGGGAATCGCCCGAACTGATCACCGCAACGCAGGGCGCGCTGCTCAAGCTGCGCGCCGCCGGGGCAGACGTCGACCCCGAGGCCCCGGTGGCCATCGCCTCCCCGGAGGGCGTGCCGGGTCTGCGCGGGTCCGAGGATGTGCTCGGAATCTTGTTGTCCGCCATCGATTCTCGACAGGTCGTGCGGTTTCCGCATCGGCCGTCACGCACCGAGCCGTACACGATGCGCACCGTCGAGCCGTGGGGCGTGGTCACCGAGAAGGGTCGTTGGTATCTGGTCGGCCACGACCGTGACCGCGACGCCACCCGCACATTCCGGCTGTCCCGCATCGGCGCCGACGTCGAGCCGATCGGCCCGGCCGGGGCGGTCACCGTCCCCAACGACGTCGACCTGCGCAAGATCGTCGCGCAGATCGTGGCCGAGACGCCCACCGGCGCGCAGGCCCTGGTCTGGGTCGCCGACGGGCGGGCCACCGCGCTGCGTCGCGCCGGACGATCCACCGGTGCCCAGCAGCTGGGCGGCCGCGACGGCGAGGTGATCGAGCTCGGCATCAGCTCCACCGACCGGCTGGCCCGCGAAATCGCCGGATACGGCGTCGACGCCGTCGTGCTCGAGCCGCAGTCGCTGCGCGACGACGTGCTGGCCCGGCTGCGCGCCCAAGCGGAGGCCCCGGCGTGACCGCTGTCTCCACCCGCCTGGTCCGGCTGCTCAACATGGTGCCGTATTTCCAGGCCAACCCGCGGATCACCCGGGCCGAGGCCGCCGCCGAGCTGGGGGTGACGGTCAAGCAGCTGGAAGAGGACCTCAACCAGCTGTGGATGTGCGGCCTGCCCGGTTACTTCCCGGGCGATCTGATCGACTTCGAGTTCTCCGGCGACACCATCGAGGTGACGTTTTCGGCGGGCATCGATCGCCCGCTGAAGCTGACCTCGCCGGAGGCCACCGGTCTGCTGGTAGCGCTGCGGGCGCTGGCCGACATCCCGGGTGTGGTCGATCCGGAGGCGGCCCGCAGCGCGATCGCCAAGATCGCCGCGGCGGCCGGTGCGGTCGGGCAGGACGCGACGAGTTCGGTCACCGCGATCGACGACCCGGCGCCCATCGAGAACCGCGCCGCGGCCACCGTACGCACGGCCGTGCAGTACAAACACGCGCTGGCCATCGACTACTACTCGGCCTCGCACGACACCCTGACCAGCCGAATAGTCGACCCCATCCGGGTGTTGCTGATCGGCGGTCACAGCTATCTGGAGGCGTGGTCGCGCGAGGCCGAGGGCGTGCGGCTGTTCCGGTTCGACCGGATCGTGGAGGCCACCGAACTCGGCGAGCCGGCCGCCCCGCCGCAGCCGGTGCTGCAGGCCCCGCCGGACACGTCGCTGTTCGACGGCGACCCGTCGCTGCCGTCGGCCAGGCTGCGGGTGTCGCCGTCGGCGTCGTGGGTGTTCGAGTACTACCCGATGCGCGACGTGCGCGAGTTGCCGGACGGGTCGTGCGAGGCGGTCATGACCTACGCCTCCGAGGAGTGGATGACGCGCCTGGTGCTGGGTTTCGGGTCGGACGTGCGGGTCGTCGAACCGCACTCCCTTGCGCAGCGGGTACGCGCTGCCGCGGTGGCCGCGTTGGAGTCTTACCAGGCAGTGACGTCCTGATCGCCGCGGCGCGGGCACACCGGCTGTCGGCCGCGCTGCGGTAGCATCGGGTGGACGTCTGGAGGTAAACAAAGTGGGCAGTCTAAGTCCGTGGCACTGGGCGATCCTCGCGGTCGTCGTGATTCTGCTGTTCGGCGCCAAGAAGCTCCCGGATGCAGCGCGCTCGTTGGGCAAATCGATGCGCATTTTCAAGTCCGAACTGCGCGAAATGCAGACGGAGAACAAATCCGACGCGCCTTCCATCGAATCCCCTGCGCCCGTGCAGTCGCAGCGGGTCGACCCGTCGCCGGCTTCCGAGCAGGGCCACAGCGAAGCGCGCCCCGCTTAGCCGGGCTTCGGCCACGGTGCCCGAGTGCCACTGACCGAGCGTCGTGAAAGCATTCAAGACTTCAGCGCGCACTGCTGCGCTGCTGAGGCATCTCAACCCGCGCAACAGGCGCAGTCGCACCAATCCCGACGCGACGATGTCGCTCGTCGAGCATCTGACCGAGCTGCGCACCCGGCTCCTGATCTCGCTGGCCGCGATCCTGGTCACCACGATTCTCGGTTTCGTCTGGTACGGGCATTCGCTGTTCGGGCTGGAGAGCCTGGGTGAGTGGCTGCGCCATCCCTACTGCTCGCTGCCGCAGTCGGCGCGCGCGGACATCAGCGCCGACGGGCAGTGCCGATTGCTGGCCACCGCGCCGTTCGACCAATTCATGCTGCGGCTCAAGGTCGGGATGACGGCCGGGATCGTGCTGGCCTGCCCGGTGTGGTTCTACGAGCTGTGGGCGTTCATCACACCCGGGCTGTATCAGAAGGAACGCCGCTTCGCGATCGGGTTCGTGATCCCCGCCGCGCTGCTGTTCGTCGGGGGCGCGGTGCTGGCCTACTTCGTGCTGTCGCAGGCACTGGGCTTTTTGCTGACCGTCGGCAGCGACGTGCAGGCGACGGCGCTGTCCGGCGACCGCTATTTCGGCTTCCTGATCAACCTGTTGCTGGTGTTCGGCTTCAGCTTCGAGTTCCCACTGCTGATCGTCATGCTCAACATGGTTGGTGTGCTGCCCTACCAGAAGCTGAAGGCGTGGCGGCGCGGGCTGATCTTCGCGATGTTCGTGTTCGCGGCGATCTTCACGCCCGGCTCGGATCCGTTTTCGATGACCGCCCTGGGCGTCGCGCTGTCGGTGCTGCAGGAGTTGGCCATTCAGATCGCCCGTGTTCACGACAAGCGAAAAGCCAAGCGCGAAGCCCAAACCGAGATCCGCGACGACGAAGCGTCGGTCATCGAGCCGCCCGGACCCATACCCGCGCCGTCGCCCGAGCCGTCGCTGCACGCCGGGCAACACGACGACGTCACGTAAATGGCCGCGGCACCTGACGGCGGCGTCACCGAACTGACCGAGCTGCCTCGGTTCACCGCCGAATTGCCGTTCGCCCTCGACGATTTCCAGACGCGGGCCTGCGCGGCGCTCGAACGGGGTCATGGCGTATTGGTTTGTGCGCCAACGGGTGCCGGCAAGACCGTGGTCGGCGAATTCGCCGTCCACCTGGCGCTGGCCGCCGGTGGCAAGTGCTTCTACACGACCCCGCTCAAGGCGTTGAGCAACCAGAAGCACACCGACCTGACCGCGCGCTACGGCCGCGAGAAGATCGGGCTGCTGACCGGCGACATGTCCGTCAACGCCGATGCGCCCGTGGTGGTCATGACCACCGAGGTGCTGCGCAACATGCTCTACGCGGATTCTGCTGCGCTGCAAGGACTTTCCTATGTAGTGATGGACGAGGTGCATTTCCTTGCCGACCGGATGCGGGGTCCGGTGTGGGAAGAGGTGATCCTGCATCTGCCCGACGAGGTGCGACTGGTCAGCCTGTCGGCGACGGTGAGCAACGCCGAGGAGTTTGGCGGCTGGATCCAGACCGTGCGCGGGGACACCACGGTCGTGGTCGACGAGCACCGGCCGGTGCCGCTGTGGCAGCACGTTCTGGTCGGCAAGCGCCTGTTTGACTTGTTCGACTACGAGCACGACAAGCCGGCCGCCGATCGTCAGCCGCGGGTGAATCCTGAACTGCTGCGCCATATTGCGCAGCGCCGCGAGGCGGACCGGATGGGCGACTGGCGCGGCCCCCGCCGGCAGACGGGAAGGGGCAGGCCGGAGCGGCCGCGCTTCTACCGGCCGCCGCCGCGGCCCGACGTGATCGCGACGCTGGACTCCGAAGGACTGTTGCCGGCTATCACATTCGTGTTCTCCCGCGCCGGCTGCGACGCCGCGGTCCAGCAGTGCCTGCGCTCGCCGCTGCGGCTCACCAGCGAGGAGGAACGCGCCCAGATCGCCGAGGTGATCGAGCACCGCTGCGGCGATCTCCCCGAGGCCGACCTTGCGGTGCTCGGCTACTACGAGTGGCGCGAGGGGTTGCTGCGCGGTCTGGCCGCCCACCACGCCGGGATGTTGCCCGCCTTCCGGCACACGGTCGAGGAGCTGTTCACCGCCGGGCTGGTCAGGGCGGTGTTCGCCACCGAGACGCTGGCGCTGGGCATCAACATGCCCGCTCGCACCGTCGTGCTCGAGCGGCTGGTGAAGTTCAACGGCGAGGCGCACGTGCCGCTGACGCCGGGGGAGTACACGCAGCTGACCGGGCGCGCCGGGCGGCGCGGCATCGACGTCGAGGGTCACGCGGTGGTGCTTTGGCATCCGGCCGAGGAGACCTCCGAACCGTCGGCGGTGGCCGGGCTGGCGTCCACCCGGACGTTTCCGCTGCGCAGTTCGTTCGCGCCGTCGTACAACATGACGATCAACCTGGTGCAGCACATGGGCCCGGAGCAGGTGCATCAGCTGTTGGAGCAGTCGTTTGCCCAGTATCAGGCCGACCGCTCCGTCGTCGGGCTGGTGAAGGGCATCGATCGCGGCAAGCGGATGCAGGACGAGATCGCCACCGAACTCGGTGGGGCCGACGCGCCGATCCTGGAATACGCCCGGATGCGCGCGCGGATCACCGAGCTGGAACGCGCGCAGTCCCGGGCGTCGCGGCTGCACCGGCGCCAGGCCGCCAACGAGGCGCTGGCCGGGCTGCGCCGCGGTGACATCATCACCATCGCCAACGGCCGGCACAGCGGCCTGGCGGTGGTGCTGGAATCGGCGCGCGACGGCGACGACCCGCGGCCCCTGGTGCTCACCGAACACCTTTGGGCGGGCCGGATTTCGTCGGCCGACTACTCGGGCGCGGTGGCGCCGCTGGGGTCGATGTCGTTGCCCAAGCGGGTCGAGCATCGCCAGCCCAGGGTTCGGCGTGATCTGGCTTCGGCGCTGCGGTCGGCCGCCGCTCCGCTCGATGTTCCGTCGCGCCGTCGGGCCGCGGATCCCGACGGCGGCTTCCACGACCCGGAACTGGCGTCGTTGCGGGAGGAGCTGCGGCGCCACCCGGCGCACAACAGCCCCGGTGTCGAGGCGAAGGTACGCGAGGCCGAGCGTTACCTGCGCATCGAACGCGACAACGCGCAGCTGGAAAAGAAGGTCGCCGCGGCCACCAACTCGCTGGCTCGCACGTTCGACCGGATCGTTGGGCTGCTCACCGAGCGCGAGTTCATCCAGGGCTCCGCGGGTGATCCGCGGGTCACCGACGACGGCCGGTTGCTGGCCCGCATCTACTGCGAGAGCGACCTGCTGGCCGCCGAATGCCTGCGCTCCGGGGCGTGGGCGGAGCTGAAGCCCGCCGAGTTGGCCGCCGTCGTCTCGTCGGTGCTCTACGAGAGCCGCGGCGGCGACGGGCCCGGCGCGCCGTTTGCGGCCGAGGCTCCCACGCCGCGATTACGGCAGGCTTTGCTGCAGACGGCGAAGCTGTCCTTCGCGCTGCGCGCCGACGAGCAAACACACCGCATCGCGCCGAGCCGCGAACCCGACGATGGCTTTGTCGCCGTCATCTACCGCTGGGCCCGCACCGGCGACCTGACCGCCTCGCTGGCTGCGGCCGACGCAACGGGCACCGGTTCGCCGTTGCTGGCCGGGGATTTCGTACGGTGGTGCCGCCAGGTGCTCGACCTGCTGGACCAGGTCCGCAACGCCGCCCCGGATGCTGATGTGCGGGCGACGGCGAAGCGGGCTATCAACGATGTTCGGCGCGGCGTCGTCGCAGTTGATGCCGGGTAGGCTGGCGCCGAGCTACCGTTACAGGGCCAAGACACAAGGCGATTGAGGAGAAACGATGAGCGGACCGCAGGGATCGGACCCGGGCCAGCAGTGGCAACCGCCCGGCGAGGGTGCCGATCGCTCCCAGGAACCGACTCAGATCGGCCAGGTGGGCTCGCCCTGGCAGCAGCAGCCGCCGGCCCAGGAGGGGACCTGGCAGGCGCCGGCATACACTCCGCCCGCCGAGTACCCCCAGTACCAGCAGCCGACTGAGCACGCTTACCAGCCCTACCCCCAGCAACAGCCGCCGGGATACGGCCAGTACGGCCAGCCGGGGCAATACGGCCAGCCCGGGCAATACGCGCAGCCGGGCCAGTACGGGCAGTATGGCCAGTACGGTCAGCCGGGGCAGTACGGTCAGCCCGGCCAGTACGGTCAGCCCGGCCAGTACGGTCAGCCCGGCCAGTACCCGCAGCAGTATCCGGGTCAGCCGCAGAAGAAGCGGTCGATGGCGCTGATCGGTGGCGTGGCCGGTGCGGTCGCCTGTCTGCTGATCGCGATCGTGCTGGTGCTCGGGTTCTGGGAGCCCGGCTTTTTCGTCACTACCAAGCTGGACATCAACAAGGCGCAGAGTGGCGTGCAGCAGGTCCTGACCGACGAGACCAACGGATACGGCGCCAAGAACGTCACAGACGTCAAGTGCAACAACGGCGCCGACCCCACCGTGGCGAAGGGCGCCACCTTCGACTGCAGCGTCAGCATTGACGGCGCCCAGAAGAAGGTGACCGTGACCTTCCAGGACGACAAGGGCACCTACGAAGTGGGCCGGCCGCAGTAACTCACTGCGGCAACGAGTCGAGCGCTTTCTGCAGACGAGCAATCGAGGATCCCACGCCGTATTCCGTCGCCAGCGCGGCGGTGCGCTGCGGGTCGGCGGCGACCAGGGGTAACTCGTCGCTGCGCGTCGACAGCGTGATCGGCGCGTCGGTGGCGACTCGCACCACCTTGCCGGCAGCCTCGATGTAGTCGGTCGCGCCGCGCAGTTTGGCCCGCAAACCCTTGGCGAGCTTGGATTTCGGGTCGTGGGCGGCGGCCAGGATCTGGTCCAGCGAGCCGTGCTGAGCCAGCAGGCTGGCGGCCGTCTTCTCTCCGACCCCCGGCACGCCGGGCAGGCCGTCGGACGGATCGCCGCGCAGTAGCGCGAGTTCGGCGTAGGCCGGCCCGGCCCGCTCGACCGGCACTGAATAGTTTTCGGCGACCTCTTTGGGCCCGAACAGGGTGGCTTTGGCCAGGCCGCGGCCCAGGTAGAGCACCCGCACCGGGACCGGATCGTTGGCCACCACCTGCAGCAGGTCGCGGTCCCCGCTGACCACGACGACCGGGTCGCGGCGTTCCCGGGCGGCCAACGTGCCCAGCACGTCGTCGGCCTCGTATCCCTCCGAGCCGGCCCTCGGAATCCCGAACGCGTCCAGCAGCGCCATGATCATGTCGACCTGCGGCGTCAGGTCGTCGGGCACTTCCTCGATGTCGGGCGTGCCTTCGGGTTCGGGCTCGGCCACCCGATGCGCCTTGTACGACGGGATCAGGTCGACCCGGAACTGCGGTCGCCAATCCAGGTCGAGGCAGACGGCCAGCCTTTTCGGCCGCTGCTGGGCGATGACCACGGCCATCGAGTCGATGAAGCCGCGGACGGCGTTGACCGGCCGGCCGTCGGGCGCGGTGATCGACGACGGCACCCCGAAATACGAGCGGAACCACATGCTGGCGCCGTCGAGGAGGCACAGAGGTGCGGGCATGCGGCTTATCTTTTCACGCTGTCGAACGTCGACTTGTTGTCGCCCATCCGGCAACAACACCACATCAACTCGACGTTCGGCTGGTGCGGTTAGCCTGGCTGCCATGGACTCTCACCGATTCGGCGCCGAGGTCTATGCCCGTCGCCTGGCCGCGGCCGCCGAGGCGACCGCCAAGGCCGGACTTGACGGCCTGGTGATCACCCCGGGATACGACCTGCGCTACCTCAGCGGCTCACGCGCGCAGACCTTCGAGCGGCTGACCGCGCTAGTAGTGCCGGCCGCCGGCGATCCGACCGTTGTGGTGCCGCGGCTGGAACTGGCTTCGCTGAAGGGATCGGCGATCGCGGAACTCGGCCTGGCGGTGCGCGATTGGGTCGACGGTGACGATCCGTATCAGCTGGTGCTTGCCGCGTTGGGCGGCCCGGCCGCCGTTGCCGTCACCGATTCCATGCCGGCGCTGCACCTGTTGCCGTTGGCGGGGGCTTTTGGCGTGACGCCGGTGTTGGCCACGGACATCCTGCGCACGCTGCGGATCGTCAAGGAGGAGTGCGAGATCGACGCACTGCGCAAGGCCGGCTCGGCCATCGACCGGGTGCACGCCCGGGTGCCGGAGTTCCTGGTCCCGGGTCGCACCGAGGCCGACGTCGCCGCCGATATCGCCGAAGCCATTGTCGCCGAGGGCCATTCGGAAGTGTCGTTCATCATCGTCGGCTCCGGCCCGCATGGGGCGGACCCGCACCACAGCTATTCGGATCGCGAACTGCGGGCCGGCGACATCGTCGTGGTCGACATCGGGGGAGCCTACGAGGCCGGATACCATTCCGACTCGACGCGCACCTACAGCCTGGGGGAACCTTCTGCCGGTGTGGCACAACAGTATTCGCTGCTGCAGCAGGCCCAACAGGCGGCTCTTGAGGCGGTTCGTCCGGGGGTGACCGCCGAGCAGGTCGACGCCGCAGCGCGCGACGTGCTGGCCTCAGCCGGGCTCGCGGAGTTTTTCGTACATCGCACCGGACACGGCATCGGACTCTCGGTGCACGAGGAGCCCTACATCGTCAGCGGCAACGACCTGCCTTTGACTGCGGGGATGGCCTTTTCGATCGAGCCGGGCATCTACTTCCAGGGACGCTGGGGTGCCCGTATCGAAGACATCGTCGTCGTGACCGAGGACGGCGCGTTGCCGGTCAACAACCGGCCGCACGAACTGGTCGTGGTGCCGGTGTCCTAGGCAGGTCGCACAGCGCGCAGGTCGTGGGGAACCTTGCAACGGCGGCGCGGGTCAACGATCAAGGTGGCTACCGTGGCTCGACTTTAGTGTGTAGAAAGTACTAGGAACTCGTTCTATTACCGGTCGAATTCCTTCGGTACCTTTGCTTCACCGACATTCTGCAGTTCGAAACGGGGCGGTTGTGAACGAAGATGCAGCGGGCCGCGGACGGCCACCCAATTACCAAGTGCCGACCGGATCCCCTGGGCCGCCTATACATTACGGCCCGCCGTTTCCACCAGGAGGACATCCGCCGCCAGCTGATGCGGCTTGGCGCGGGAGTGGCCTAAATATGGGCCCACCCGCAATGGCCATTGGGGCGCCACAGGGCTACGTTGGGTACCGGTCGGCAAACCCCGTCGCCCACGACTGTGGTGGCTGATCGGCGGCCTCGCGGTATTTGTCGTTGTGGCCGTAATAGCTGGGCTTGATATCGCCAGATTTTCGGGCAGTTCGGATAACCGGCAGGCGACCGTTAACATTACCGAGCCGTCGACCTTGTCGATGCCGCCAGTTCCGATAACTGCGCTTGACGGCATGTTGGCAAGCCCAGCCGACGTCGCTGCGGCGGTGTCAGCACCCCCGTTGGTCTCCCTCACAAAGCCCGCGGATTCTCATGCGTTTTTTGGTGACGAGATCGCCGACAATAACTGCGTTGGCGTGGTTTTTGCGGTGGTCCAATCGTTCTATGACGGTACTGGTTGGGTCTCCATGTGCAGGCAAGAGTTAGCGGACTCGCCAGACAGCGCTGCAATAAAGTATTCCGTGGTCGAAGCGGTGGTCGCCTATCACGATGCGGGCGCGGCGGGCAAGTTCTACCAGCGAGCGACCGACAGATTCCATCAGTGCGCAAATCGGACCCTCAACGTCCGCGAGGTTAACGTGCCTAATTCCGCAGGGGCTTTCGAGATGGTTGGCCAGGTGTCCGAGAAAGACGGGATTGTCTCCACTTCGCTGCTGTGGGAGGGTGGCGATGGCAGGAACTGTCAACGTGGTGTATCTGTGCGCAACAACATCATTATTGACGTTTCCGACTGCGGGTACAACGTGTCCGATTCCGTCATACCAGCTTTGATCAAACCGATTGCGGCCAAGATCGATACGGCGAGATGATGATGGACGTGATACTGGCGGCACGGCGAGCCGATTGCTGACCGTCAAGTGACGCGAGCGCGAGTTTTGTCTTGCGTTGTTGCAGTTTGCATCGGAGCTTCCGCCTGCACAAGCAGCGTAGGCGGCACCGCGGGGACAGTGCACCAAGTCGTGGACGGTGTCGACTCGGGAGCGCTCGTCACCGGCAATTTTCCAACTGTTGCGCAACCGCCGCTCGGCCGTGCCGGTACCGTTCATGCCGGTGTTTTGCTGGAAGCGCGCCGCTTGGCTAGCAATGTAGTTCCGCCCTTTCAGGTGGATCCCAGCCTGTCCGATCGGACGACCACACTTACGAACCCGCTGCAAAGCACCGACGCGATCGGTTTGGCTTTACCCGAACCGATTCCGGACGGTGCCGAGAACCATAATTTCGTCACCGGGTTTGCTACTGCCCGCAGGGCGATGACAAAGGAGCTCATAAATGTAGTGTTGCGCTTCGCCACACCGGAAGACGCGATGGCCGCTGCCACCGATATGGGTGCAAAGAGCGCGAGTATTCAAACCAAGTACAGCGGTCCGCAGTCGACTCACCCCATTCCGATTCCTCGCCATCCGGGCACTACTGCCTATACGTATGATGCGGCTTCGCAAGTAAATGTTTTCGCGTACATCGCACACGGGCCCTACGTGCTGTGCCAACATGTTCGGTATGCGCAACTTCGCCGGGGCCAATCTGGCGACCGCGTTCATCTATGCCGGCCTGACGATGGGTTCGATCGCGATGGCGCTGTATTTGCAAGAGGTCGCGGGCTATCCGGCTCTCGCCGCGGGGTTGATCACGTTGCCCACCCCGATCGCGTCGTTGTTGTTTGCCCGCCGAGTGGGCAACGCGGCCGCGCGCATCGGCCCGCGGATCTTTCTGATCGGGGGCCCGGTGCTGGCCGCGGTGGGGCTGCTGATCATCTGCCCCTGGGCGCACCATTTCGACTTCGCCACCCACCTGCTGCCGGGCCGATTGGTACTGGCCGCCGGTCTGGTGCTCACCATCGCGCCGTTGAGTTCGGTCATCTTGGTTTGCGTCGAACCCGCCCACAGCGGTGTCGCCGCGGCGATCCAAAACGCGGTGGGACGGACTGCCGCGCTGACCGCCGTGGCATGCGTGGGGTTGATCACCGCCGGCCCGCTCAGCAACGTCAGTTTCGCTCGGCTGCTGCAGGTTTCCGCGGGGTTGTACGTCGGGGGTGCCGTCGTCTGCGCCATCGGTATCATCAACCCGGTCGTGCCCGATGAACCGGTCCACGATAAGTCGGCGCCTGGTGACGCTGCCGGCGAAATGCCCCCTACCGTCGTCGTACCCAGTCCGGCGGCCGAACTCGGCACGGTGTCGGCGCAACGACATCTGCGGCACGCCAAGCGATCCGTGCCGTCCGAACACCCGGGCGGTGTTTCCTGACCTCAGACCCCGCGGGCTAGGGTGAGCGCCGTGGCCGAGATCGCGCTCCTGCGCGTACAACTGATCGCCAAGACCGAGTTCTTGGCGCCACCGGACGTGCCGTGGACCACCGACGCCGACGGTGGACCCGCGCTGGTCGAGTTCGCCGGACGCGCCTGCTACCAGAGCTGGTCGAAGCCCAACCCCAAGACCGCGACCAATGCCGGCTACATCAAGCACATCATCGACGTCGGCCACTTTTCGGTGCTCGAGCACGCGAATGTGTCGTTCTACATCACCGGCATCTCGCGGTCGTTGACCCACGAACTGATCCGGCACCGGCATTTTTCCTACTCCCAGCTCTCGCAGCGCTACGTGCCGGAGACCGAGTCGCAGATCGTCGTGCCGCCGGGGATGGAGGACGACCCCGAGCTGCGGCAGATCCTGGCCGCGGCCGCCGACGCCAGCCGGGCCACCTACACCGAACTGCTGGCCCAGCTCGAAGCCAAGTTCGCCGACCAACCCAACGCAGTGCTGCGCCGCAAGCAGGCCCGCCAGGCGGCCCGGGCGGTGCTGCCGAACGCCACCGAGACCCGCATCGTGGTGACCGGGAACTACCGCGCCTGGCGGCACTTCGTCGCGATGCGCGCCAGCGAGCACGCCGACGTGGAAATCCGGCGGCTGGCCATCGAATGCCTGCGACGGCTCGTCGAGGTAGCCCCGGCGGTGTTCGCCGATTTCGAGATATCCACCCTCGCCGATGGCACCGAGGTCGCGACCAGCCCGCTGGCCACCGAAGCGTGAGACGCGCGGCGAATTCGAGTGTGCGGGCGTGGCGTCGCGTGTGCGTCCCAGTCTCCATCGCCCGGCGTGTCGCCGCCCTGAGCGCACGGGTCGCCGCCCTGAGCGCACGGATGAAACCCTGAGTGCACAATCGAGGGCTGGCGCGCGTGGTGCCCCGGCCGCGCGGCGACGAAATCGGCTTGGCCCCGCCAGGTAATCTGGGACCCGTGAGTTCCGTCGGATTCGATGCCTCCGCGCGTCTGGGAACCTTGCTGACCGCAATGGTGACGCCGTTTGCCGCCGATGGCTCGCTCGACGCCGCGGCCGCGGCGCGGGTGGCAAATCACCTGGTCGACGCCGGCTGCGACGGCCTGGTCGTCTCGGGAACCACCGGCGAGTCACCGACCACCACCGACGCCGAGAAGCTCGAACTGCTGCGGGTGGTGCTGGAAGCCGTGGGCGACCGGGCCCGCGTCATCGCCGGGGCGGGCACCTACGACACCGCGCACAGCATCAAGCTGGCCAAGGCCAGCGCGGCCGAAGGTGCGCACGGTTTGCTCGTGGTCACGCCGTATTACTCGCGGCCGCCGCAGCGCGGGCTGATCGCGCACTTCACCGCCGTCGCCGACGCGACCGAGCTGCCGGTGCTGCTCTACGACATTCCGCCGCGGTCGGTGGTCCCGATCGAGCCGGACACCATCCGCGCGCTGGCGGCGCACCCGAATATCGTCGGGATCAAGGATGCCAAGGCCGACCTGCACAGCGGGGGCCAGATCATCGCCGAAACCGGCTTGGCTTACTACTCCGGAGACGACGCGCTCAACCTGCCATGGCTGGCGATGGGGGCCACCGGCTTCATCAGCGTTATCTCCCATCTCGCGCCGAGTCAGCTTCGGGAGTTGTTGTCCGCCTTCGGTTCCGGGGACATCGCCACCGCGCGCAAGATCAACGTCGCGGTCGCGCCGCTGTGCAACGCGATGAGCCGCCTGGGCGGAGTGACGTTGTCCAAGGCCGGTCTGCGCCTGCAGGGCATCGACGTCGGCGATCCGCGGCTGCCGCAGGTGCCGGCCACGCCGGAGCAGATCGACGCGCTGGCCACCGACATGCGCGCGGCCTCGGTACTGCGGTGATCGACAGGTGAACGAAGACCTCAGCCCGCCAGGTCCGTTGACCGCAGGTGGGTTGCGGGTGACTGCGCTCGGCGGCATCAGCGAAATCGGCCGCAACATGACGGTTTTCGAGCACCTGGGTCGGTTGCTGATCATCGACTGCGGGGTGATGTTTCCCACCCACGACGAGCCCGGCGTCGACCTGATCCTGCCCGACCTGCGCCACATCGAGGACCGTCTGGACGACATCGAGGCGCTGGTGCTGACGCATGCGCACGAGGATCACATCGGGGCTATCCCGTTTTTGCTCAAGCTGCGGCCCGACATTCCGGTCGTCGGGTCCAAGTTCACCCTGGCGATGGTGGCCGCCAAGTGTCGCGAGCACCGCCTCAAGCCGGTGTTCGTCGAAGTCAAAGAGGGGCAGAGCAGTCGCCACGGCGTGTTCGACTGCGAATACTTCGCCGTCAACCACTCCATTCCCGACGCGCTGGCCATCGCGGTGTACACCGGCGCGGGAACGGTTTTGCACACTGGCGACATCAAGCTCGACCAATTGCCGCTGGACGGCCGGCCCACCGATCTGCCCGGCATGTCGCGGCTCGGCGGAGCCGGTGTCGATCTGTTCCTGTGCGATTCCACCAACTCGGAGATCCCCGGCGTCGGGCCGTCGGAAAGCGAGGTGGGCCCGACCTTGCATTGGCTGATCCGCGGTGCCGAAGGCCGCGTGATCGTGGCCTGCTTCGCGTCCAACGTCGACCGGGTGCAGCAGATCATCGATGCCGCAGTGGCTTTGGGTCGACGCGTGTCGTTCGTCGGGCGGTCCATGGTGCGCAACATGAGCATCGCCCGGGAGCTGGGGTTCCTGCGGGTCGACGACTCCGACCTGATCGACATCGGTGCGGCCGAGATGATGCCGCCGGAGCGGGTGGTGCTGGTCACCACCGGCACACAGGGCGAGCCGATGGCGGCGTTGTCGCGGATGTCGCGCGGCGAGCACCGCAGCATCACGCTGACCGCGGGGGACCTGGTCGTGCTGTCGTCGTCGCTGATCCCCGGCAACGAGGAGACCGTCTACGGCGTGATTGACGCGCTGTCCAAGATCGGTACCCGAGTGGTCACCAATGTCCAAGCCCGCGTGCATGTTTCGGGCCACGCCTACGCCGGTGAGCTGCTCCTCCTGTACAACGGGGTGCGGCCCCGCAACGTGATGCCGGTGCACGGCACCTGGCGCATGCTGCGCGCCAACGCCAAGCTGGCCGCCAGCACCGGTGTCCCAGAAGAGTCGATCCTGTTGGCCGAGAACGGTGTCAGCGTCGATCTGGTCGGCGGCAGGGCGTCGATCGCAGGGGCGGTACCGGTCGGCAAGATGTTCGTCGACGGCCTGGTCACCGGTGACGTCGGCGATATCACGCTGGGCGAGCGGCTGATTCTGTCCGAGGGCTTCGTCGCGGTGACCGTGGTGGTGACCCGCGGCACCGGGCGACCGGTGACCACACCGCACCTGCATTCCCGCGGATTCTCCGAGGACCCCAAGGCGCTCGAGCCCGCCGTGCGCAAAGTCTCCGAAGAGCTGGAGTCACTGATCGCCAACAATGTAACCGACCCGATCCGGATCGCTCAGGGTGTGCGGCGAACCGTCGGAAAGTGGGTGGGCGAAACCTATCGCCGTCAGCCGATGATCGTGCCGACCGTCATCGAAGTGTGAGGTGGCTCAACGAAACATTAACTGCTGCACTACTTTCCGGTGTCCGCAAAGGGCACGTCCAGGACGTTGCTCAGCGAGCAGGTGATCTCGGCGAGTGACGCGACGAGGCGCTCTTCGTCGGTTTCGTTGCTCGCGGTCGCTACGGCCTCCGCTTTGCGCAGCGCATCGTTGATGCGCTCCTCGACCACCTCGGGGCCCAGCCGCAGCAGGCCCGGTTCGATGTCGACGTCGGTCAAAACCAGCTGCGCGTTCACGGTCACCTTGACGGTCTCGGTTTCGTCGGTGGCCGTGAAGGTACCGGTGTTAGTGCGGTGCATGTGGTCGTCGAGGGCCGATTGAAACTGCTGTGCTTGACGCAGCGCCTCGGCGACCTGTGGGTGCATTTGGTCGGTCATCATGGCGTCCTTTCCTTTCCGGCAGCAGCATTGATGCGAGTTTCGGGCCAGTGTTTCCTCAAGTTTAAGGTGTCTTTTCCTTTCCGAATGCATGTGTTTATCAGCAGTTTTCTTGAGTGAATCTGATTTTCAATTGCAATTGCTGCCCCGAAAAATTCGTGCGATAACCACCCCCTGACCGGGGTTACGCTCAGTTGACGACGCGACGCCCCGGGCCGTCGTGAATAAATCTCAAAAGCATGAAGGGAATCTCGGATGTCTGCGTTTGCTGCTGCTGCAAAGATTCTCACCAGTTTGGCCGCGCTGGGTCAACAAGGAACGGGCCTTGGCCTGGATACCAGCGGTTGGAGCGGCTCCGAACCGGGCGCCGAAGGCTATGCGGCGACGGCGACCAATACCGTTGGTGACATCGGATTTCTTGCGGCTCCCTTTACCGGGAAGATGATATTGAGTTATTTCAAGTCCCTGCCCTTAACCTCCAGGATGAATCTGACAAGCCAGATGGGCGGGGCGGAGGGCGCCAAAGAGTTCGCGAAAGGGCTCAGCATCATCTCCTGGACCATCACCGCCGTCCAGCTTTTGCAGCTGACGACCGGCTTCGGGACACCCTATGACGGCGCTTCCCTGAAAACCGGGTCACAGCAATTCACCACGCTCGCCGGCCAGCTGAAGTCCGCCCTTCCCGACTCCGGCTGGGAGGGCACGGCTTCGGAAGCGTATGCCGACGTGGACACGACACTGCAGAACGTCTCGCAGCAAATGGCCAGCCTGGACAGCCAGTTGGCGGACCTGATGAAAAACCAGGCCGACTGGGTCACCCACATGCATTTGGCTTTCGGCATATTGAACGATGTCCTGCTCGCTGCTCTCGTCGTCGAGGTGATCCTCACGCTGACGGTGCCGGCCCCGGCCGGGCCTGTCGCGGCGAAGATTTTCGCAATTGCGGTTGCGAGTTTGGGGATCGCGGCTGCCGTGAGCTTGCTGGGGACCCTGCTCGGCTTTTCGATCGAGAACGGTAAGACGGCAGATGCGCTGGCCGCCAGCTACTCTCAGCTGGCCTCCGGGATCGTTCAGAACGATTCGGTCGCTGCGGCGCAGACGGTCGTCGCGAGTCAGTCCACGTCCGCGGTGTCGGGCTTCGGGGCCATCTCGGCCGGCCTGTCCGGGCCGTCCGTGGTCGCCGTTGCGCCGCCGGCCGGTGCTGGCCGCCGATCGTGCGGACCAACGTGTGCAGCGAGACCCCGCGGCCTTCGCGGCTCCCGCCGCTCCTGCGGCTCCTGCGGCTCCTGCGGCTCCTGCCGCTCCTGCGACCCCCGCGGCACCGGCGGCGGCCCCCGCGGCACCGGAGTACGTGTCCTCGTCCATTCCCACGGGCACCATGCCGACGCTGGCTCAAACCGCCGCGATGTCAGGCACCAGCCTGTCCGGGCGGGTGTCCAAGCCCGAAACCCTGGTCAACCAGGCCAAGGGACAGCTGCAGGAGTACGCCTACACGGTCGCGGAGGAGCGGGCGCCGGTGTTGCCCGAGGTCCTCACCGAGGAGGCCGCTTACGCGGGTGCCGGCGCCGGTCCGGCCGAGCGCGCACCCATTCAGGTCGCGCCACCCCGCGACACACCGGCGCAGTGGCCGAGTGCGTCTCCGCGCGGCGTGTGATTCGTCGCTAACCAACGGTATTCATCAGGATTCAAGGAGAAGTAACCATGGCTGACCTGGCCGTCACCCCAGAACACCTCGACAGTTTGGCGATCAAGCAAGACCAAGCGGCCACCCAGGCGACGACCGCGGCATCGGCGGGCTCCAATGTGGAAATCGCCACCTGGGTCACCCACGGCGTCATCAGCGGGGTGTCCAATGTGGCGTTCACCAAAGCCGCGGCCGCACGGAAAAAGACCGCCGACGCCATGAGCAAGGCGTCGACCGACCTGCCGGCAAGCTGCGCACCGCGAAGGCCGTTTACGGAAGCGCCGACGACGAAGCGGGCAAGAGCATCGACAAGCAGCTGCTCGATCTTTGATCGACGCGTTAGGTCTTCTCCGCGTAGGCCGACCATTCCAGCTGCGAGGCTTTGAGTTTGCGGCCGGTGGGCTTGACATAACGCGCGACGAGTTCGTTTGGCCCGGCCTGTTCGATCAGCCGCCACCCGTACTCGGCGAGGAATCCGGCGACCTCGTCGGGCTCCAGCCCGAAATGCCAAAGTTGTTGGCGCTCACGCACATTGCGGTACAACGTGCGGGTGCCGTAGCGGTTCATACCGTCGATGAAGTTGCGGCGGACGTAGGTGAACACCAGCCGGCTGCCCGGCGCCGCCGCGCGTAGTCCGTCCAGTGTTCTCCGTACGCCGTCCTCGGTGAGGTACTGCGTCACGCCTTCGCAGATGAAGAGGGCGCGGTAGTCGGTGTGGTAGCCGTGCTCGGCCAGGGCGGTCAGCAGGTCGTCGCGCTCGAAATCCAAGGCCACCAATCGAACCGAGAGCCGCAGGCTGCCCAGCACCCTGCGGACCGCCTTGGCCTTGCGGGCGATGTTGACCGGCAGGTCCACTTCGAACACCGGCATCCGGACCCGCCGGTTCAGCAGGTAGGCGCGGGTGACCAGTCCGGCTACCAGGATGACGACGGCGTTGATATCACCCAGTGACTCGTTGAGCTTGTCGGCGATGAATCGCTTGCGGCAGGCCAGATTCGCCCACAGCCCGGGCCCGCTCCATTCCGATCCACGAACCATCAGGCGACGGATTGGCGCCGCTCGGGTCGCGGCGACCAGCCAGCGCATGGGGGCCGGCAAGAACAGGTCGGCGAGGTCGTCGTCGACCAGGCGCCGCCCGGCCGGTTCGTTCTGCTCGACGGCGGCGAGCAGCATCGGCCCAAAAGCGGTCTGCGCAGCGGGGTTTCGAGCCATGACAGCTACTTGTTCAGATAGCCCGCGTCGACCGGCAACGTCACCCCGGTGATGTAGCGGGCCTGGTCGGACACCAGCCAGGCCACCGCGTTGGCAATGTCCTCGGCGTCCAGCGTCGCCACCGGCATCGCGTTGCCCATCGCGGCGGGTGCGTCGCTCGCGGCGGCCATCTTGGCCAGCCATTCCCGGGTGAACTCGTTGTTGATCATCGGCGTATCCACACCGGACGGATGAATCGAGTTGACCCGAATCATCTCCCGCGCAAGCAGATTCGCGTATACCCGCATCAGCCCCACCACCCCGTGCTTGGCGGCGGCGTAGCCGACCGAACCCGCGTCAGCGCTGCCGACGCCGGCCAGCCCGGCACTCGAACTGATCAGCACGATCGACCCGCCGTCATCCTGGGCGACCATGGTCGGGATCGCGGCCTTGATGGTGTTGTAGACGCCGGTGAGGTTGACGTCGATCACATCGCGCCAGCCGTTGTCGCCGGACTGCATCGGCGCGATACCGGCGTTGGCCACCACGATGTCGAGTCGGCCAAGCTCGTCGATACCGGCCTGCACCGCGGCCGCCAGCGACGCGCGGTCGCGCACATCGGCCTGTTTGGCCACGACGCGGGCGCCAGCGTCTTCGACGAGTTTGACGGTGGCCGCCAGGTCCTCGGGCGTGGCCAGGGCATAGGGCACGCTGGGGATCTGCGCACACAGGTCGACCGCGATCACGTCGGCGCCGTCACTGGCCAGTCGCACCGCGTGGGCGCGGCCCTGGCCGCGGGCCGCGCCGGTGATCAGCGCGCCCCGCAACGGGCCCTCGGTCACCTGCGCAGCTGGCCCTTGTCCGGATCCCCGGCCGGGACAGGTTGCAGCATCTTGATGTCCGGTGCGCCGGCGAGATGCTCACCGACCGCGGTGAACATCTTGCCCACCGCGGGGGCGGTGCTGTGTGCCTTCAGCGCCTCCTCGTCGGCCCACTGCTCGACGAAGACGAAGGTCTCACCGGACTCGTGCACCGCGTACAGCTGGCAGCCGGGCTCGGAGTGCACCTCCTCGGCGGCGGCCTTGAGGATGTCGCGAACGGTGTCGATCGATTCCGGCTTCACAACGAAGGTGGCGAGGACGACGACGGCCATGCGGGCTCCTTGAGGGGTGATGGAGGCGATAGCTGTCACCCTACTCACGCCGCAGTGGCGTGAGTCAGCCCGCGTCCACCGGCGCTGGGACGCTCGAATTGTCACGTTTTTGTGACCCGTGTGGCAGATGGTGAATATGGGGCCGATGCGACTAGGCTGGACCCCATGGCTAGTAAGACCGCTGCTCGCTCCGGAACTCGAACGAGCAGGTCAAAGGCCACTTCGCGGTCCAGTGGGTCCCGAAGTGCGCGGCCGGCGCCTGCCCGCAAGAAGGCCGCCAAGAAAGTCGGCCGGCCGGCCAACCGGCACCACCGGTCGCTGCTGGTTGCCGCGGGGGTGACCGGCGGGCGCGCGCTGCGGGCCCTCTGGCTGATGGCGGCCCGGGGGACCGGCGGTGCGGCACGGTCGATCGGGCGGGCCCGCGACATCGATCCCGGGCACCGTCGCGACGGGATCGCGCTGGTTCTGCTCGCCCTGGCCGTCGTGATCGCCGCCAGCTCATGGTTCGGTGCCGCGCGGCCGATCGGCGCCTGGGTCGACGAGGTGTTGCGCACGTTCATCGGCGCCGGGGTGCTGGCGCTACCGGTCGCGCTCGGCGTGGTGGCGATCGTGCTGATGCGCACCCAGCCCAATCCCGAGGCGCGACCTCGGCTGATCCTGGGTGCCAGCATGATCAGCTTCTCGCTGCTCGGCCTGCGCCACCTCTGGTCAGGTTCGCCCGGTGACCCCGAATTGCGCCGCCGGGCCGCGGGATTCATCGGCTTTGCCATCGGCGGCCCGCTGGCCGACGGGCTGACAGCCTGGATCGCCGCACCGCTGTTGTTCATCGGCGCGCTGTTCGGGCTGCTGTTGCTGACCGGTACCACGCTGCGTGAGTTGCCCGAAATGATGCGGGCCCTGTTCGGCACCCCGTTCGTGGACGACCTCTACGCCGCCAACTATGACGACGACTACGACTACGACCAAGTCGATGACGAAGCGCGCGAAGACTTTTCCGACGGCTACCACGACGACGGCGCGCTCGAGCAGGAACCCGAGGCGTGGGCGCCTGCCGTCGCGTTGGACGATCCGCCGCCGGACGAGACTCCGACCGTCCCGGCGATCCCGAAGAGCCGCCGTCGTGCCGCCAAGAAGCCGGACACCCCGGTGCTGGACCGGGTCGTCGAAGGCCCGTACACGCTGCCGTCGCTGGAGCTGCTGGTCGCCGGCGACCCGCCCAAGAAGCGCAGCGCGGCCAACACGCAGATGGCCGAGGCCATCGGCGAGGTGCTGACCCAGTTCAAGGTCGACGCGGCCGTGATCGGCTGCACCCGCGGTCCGACCGTCACCCGCTACGAGGTGGAGCTGGGGCCGGGCGTCAAGGTCGAGAAGATCACCGCGCTGCAGAAGAACCTCGCCTACGCCGTGGCAACCGAGAGCGTCCGGATGCTCGCCCCGATCCCCGGCAAGTCCGCGGTCGGCATCGAGGTGCCCAACACCGACCGGGAGATGGTGCGACTCGCCGACGTGCTCACCGCGCCGTCGACCCGGCGCGACCACCATCCGCTGGTGATCGGGCTGGGCAAGGACATCGAGGGCGATTTCATCTCGGCGAACCTGGCCAAGATGCCGCACTTGCTGGTGGCCGGCTCCACCGGTTCGGGTAAGTCCAGCTTCGTCAACTCCATGCTGGTGTCGCTGTTGACGCGGGCCACCCCGGAAGAGGTCAGGATGATCCTGATCGACCCGAAGATGGTGGAACTGACGCCGTACGAAGGCATTCCGCACCTGATCACCCCGATCATCACCCAGCCGAAGAAGGCGGCCGCGGCGCTGGCGTGGCTGGTCGAGGAAATGGAGCAGCGCTACCAGGACATGCAGGCCTCGCGGGTGCGGCACATCGACGACTTCAACGCCAAGGTGCGCTCCGGTGCCATCACGGCGCCGCTGGGCAGCCAGCGCGAATACCGGCCCTACCCGTATGTGGTGGCGATCGTCGACGAGCTGGCCGACCTGATGATGACCGCGCCGCGCGACGTCGAGGACGCCATCGTGCGGATCACCCAGAAGGCCCGCGCCGCCGGCATTCACCTGGTGCTGGCCACCCAGCGCCCGTCGGTCGACGTGGTCACCGGGCTGATCAAGACGAATGTGCCCTCGCGGCTGGCGTTCGCGACGTCGTCGCTGACCGACAGCCGGGTGATCCTGGACCAGCAGGGCGCCGAGAAGCTGATCGGGATGGGCGACGGCCTGTTCCTACCGATGGGCGCCAACAAGCCGTTGCGGCTGCAAGGTGCCTTCATCACCGACGAGGAGATCCACGCCGTCGTCACCGCCTGCAAAGAGCAGGCCGAACCCGAGTACACCGAGGGCGTCACCACCGCCAAGCCCTCCGCCGAGCGCGCCGACGTCGATCCCGACATCGGCGACGACATGGACGTCTTCCTGCAGGCCGTCGAGCTGGTGGTGTCCAGCCAGTTCGGCTCCACCTCGATGCTGCAGCGCAAGCTGCGCGTCGGCTTCGCCAAGGCGGGCCGGCTGATGGACCTGATGGAGACCCGCGGCATCGTCGGGCCCTCGGAGGGGTCCAAGGCGCGCGAGGTGTTGGTCAAGCCCGACGAGCTGGCCGGAACGCTGGCGCTGATCCGCGGCGGGGCCGACGCCACCGGCGCGGATGACGGCGCCGAATAACGCTAGAGCAGCAGCAGCATTCGGGTGTTGCCCAGGATGTTCGGCTTGACGTAGCTCAGGTCGAGGAACTCGGCGACACCGATGTCGTAGGAGCGGCACATCTCCTCGAACACCTCGGCGGTGACCGGCGTGCCCTCGATCTCGGTGAACCCGTGCCTGCCGAAGAACTCAGTCTCGAAGGTCAGCACGAAGATCCGCTCCAGCTGCAGCTCGCGGGCGACGTCGAGCAGGCAGGTGACGATCGCGTGGCCGACGCCATGGCCCGTCGCGGCCGGGTCGACCGCGACGGTGCGGATCTCGCCGAGGTCCGACCAGAACACGTGCAGCGCCCCGCAGCCGACCACCCGGCCGTCGATCTCGGCCACCCAGAATTCCTGGACGGCCTCGTACAGCGTCACCAGGGCCTTCTCCAGCAAAATTTTGCCCGCATAGGTGTCGACGAGGTGCTTGATCGTGGGGACGTCGGATGTGCGCGCGCGCCGGACGACGACCTGCTGGCTATCCCGGGAACGTTCGGTCACGGATAACAGTATTGACATCGGGGGCGGGTGTGCTGGTCAACCGTTATCCTGTTGCCGTGTCGGGGCAGCCGCAGACAGGACCGGCGGCCGGACGCGCCGGCATCGCCAACCTGGCCAATGTCCTCACGCTGTTGCGGTTGGTGCTGGTTCCGATCTTCCTGCTCGCATTGTTCGCCGGGGGAGGCCACGAAACCGTCGCGCGGATCGTGGCTTTCGTGGTGTTCGCGGTGGCGTGCATCACCGACCGGCTGGACGGCCTGCTGGCCCGCAACTACGGCATGGCGACCGAATTCGGCGCGTTCGTCGATCCGATCGCCGACAAGCTGCTGATCGGCTCGGCGCTGGTCGGGTTGTCGATGCTCGGCGACCTGCCGTGGTGGGTGACGGTGCTGATCCTGACCCGCGAGATCGGTGTGACGGTGTTGCGGCTGGCCGTGATTCGCCGGGGCGTCATTCCGGCCAGCTGGGGCGGCAAAATCAAGACCTTCGTGCAGGCGGTGGCGATCGGGTTGTTCGTGCTGCCGTTAAGCGATCTGTCGGGGCCGTTCCTGGTAACGGCGTCGGTGGTGATGGCCGCCGCGATCGTGCTGACCGTGGTCACCGGAGTCGACTATGTGGCCTCGACCGTCAGGGAAGTGCGGCGGACGGGAACCTAGCCGGCCGCTGCCGGCGTTGACTTCATTAGGCAGTCGACGAAGGAGAGCGGGATGTCGCCATTGGTGCGCGAGGTCATCGGCGAGGTGCTGCGCCTGGCCCGAACCACGCAGGGCCGGACGCTGCGCGAGGTGTCGGACGCCGCGCGGGTGAGCCTCGGTTATCTGTCCGAGGTGGAGCGCGGCCGCAAAGAGGCCTCCAGCGAGCTGCTCCACGCGATCTGCGACGCGCTGGACGTCCCGGTGTCGGCGGTGCTCACCGACACCGGTGAGCGGATGGCGAACGAGGAACGCGCGGCGCGGACGGCCGAGGCCAGCGCGTCCACCATCGACGTCACCACCAAGGTCGTCATCCCGCAGGTCGCGTCTTTCGCGGTGGCCTGAGGGTGGGGCGATCGGCTCCGACCCGTTAAATTGAGCGACAGGGCCGTCCGGCACACAAGGAAACGGAGCTTACTCATGGCCAATCCGTTCGTCAAAGCGTGGAAATACATCATGGCGTTGTTCAACGCGAAAATTGACGAGCACGCCGACCCGAAGATCCAGATTCAGCAGGCCATCGAGGAAGCTCAGCGCACGCATCAGGCGCTGACCCAGCAGGCGGCGCAGGTGGTCGGCAACCAGCGTCAGCTGGAGATGCGGCTCAACCGGCAGCTCGCCGACATCGAGAAGCTCCAGGTCAACGTGCGCCAGGCGCTGACCTTGGCCGATCAGGCCACCGCCGCCGGCGACGGCGCCAAGGCCGCCGAGTACACCAACGCCGCCGAGGCGTTCGCCGCCCAGCTGGTCACCGCCGAGCAGAGCGTCGAAGATCTCAAGACGCTGCACGACCAGGCCCTGGGCGCGGCCGCACAGGCCAAGAAGGCCGTCGAGCGCAGCGCCATGGTGTTGCAGCAGAAGATCGCCGAGCGCACCAAGCTGCTCAGCCAGCTCGAGCAGGCGAAGATGCAGGAACAGGTCAGCGCCTCGCTGCGGTCGATGAGCGAGATCGCCGCGCCGGGCAACACCCCGAGCCTCGACGAGGTGCGTGACAAGATCGAACGCCGCTACGCCAACGCCGTCGGCTCCGCCGAGCTCGCCCAGAATTCCGTGCAGGGCCGCATGCTCGAGGTCCAGCAGGCCAGCGTCGAGATGGCCGGTCATTCGCGGCTCGAGCAAATCCGCGCGTCGATGCGTGGCGAGGCGCTGCCGACGGGCGGAACAGCCACCCCCGGGGCCACGCCGGCCACCCCCGCGCCCGCCGAGGGTGCCGGTGGCCAGGTGGCCGAGAAACCCTTCGGCCAGTAGCCCGGCCGGTGTGACGTGGCGGTGAAGGCGACGCATCGCGGGCTCTGGCGGGCGTTGTTGCAGCAGGGGCTGGACACCGTCGCCGACCTGACCGGCTTCGTCGCCCAGAAGATCAGCGCGGCCGCCGATCCGCGGGCTTGGCTGCTGCGCCGGCGTCGTCGGGCGCTGCGGTGGGCCTGGATCTTCACCGTCGGCAGCGTGTTCTGGGGTTTGGTCACGGCGGTGCTGGCGTGGTGGGGCTGGTTCGTGTTGCTGCTGCAGATCACCGGCGCGATCGCGGTTCTCGAGGTGATCCCCGCGACGTTGTTGTTCTTCCGCTACCACTGGCTCAAGGCCGAGCCGCTGCCGGCCAGCCGGCCCGCCGTCGCGCGCCGGCTGCCGCCACCGGGTTCGGCGGCGCGCCCCGCGATGTATGTGCTGGGCGCGTCCGAGCGGGGTTTCTTCTCGCTGCTGGGCGTCATCGAACGCGGCGCCATGTTGCCGCCCGCCGAGATCGCCGGCCTGAGCGCGGCGGCGAACAGAACCTCGGCGGCGATGGCGTCCACCGCCGCGGAGGTGGTGTCGATGGAGCGCGGCGTGCAACTCCGAGTCGTCGCGGGCATATCTGGTGCCCACCATCAACGCGTTCACCGCGCAGCTCGGCGCCGGGGTCCGGCAGTACAACGAAATGGTCACCGCCGCAGCGCAATTGGTTTCCTCGGCAAACGGTAAGGCAAACGGTGACGGGTTAGCCGACGCGCACCAGCGTTACCGCGCCGAACTGGTCGAGGCCACCGATCGCCTGACCGGCTGGGCTCAGGCGATCGACGAACTCGGCGGCCTGCCGGGCCGTTAGAACGAGGCTTTGAGCGACGGCAGGACCAGCGCTGCCACCCCGCGCAGCAACGCCTTGGTCACGTCGAAGAAGTCAAAGTAGTCCCGCCACAGCGTGATTCGTCCGTTGTGCACTTCGAACACGCCGCACACCCAGAACTGCAGGCGCAGCGGGCCCATGATCAGCGCGTCGCTGCGCTCGGTGAGCACCGCGGCGCCGTCGGCGGCGATGCGGTGGATCTTCACCTCGAATCCCGCGCGACCGTCCATGCGGCGGAGGAGCTTCATCGTCCGGGCCCGGCCATGGATCGTCGGCAATCCGACGTTTTCGTAGACGAGGTTGTCGTCCAGGGAGGCGTCCGCGGTCTCGTAATCCGCGTCCATCAGCGCGTTCAGAAACGTCTCGACCGTGCGCGTGTTCGCGACGGCTGTCCCAGTCAGCTCGGTCATGGTGCCAGCGTAGGCGCGTGGCCATCGGGCGCTGTGGCAGGGTGAGGCGGTGCGAGTCGCCGTGGTCGCCGGGCCTGATCCCGGGCACTTGTTTCCCGCGATCGCGCTGTGTCGGCGGTTCCGGGACGCCGGCGACGAGGCCACCCTGTTCACCGGCGAGGAATGGCTGCCGGCCGCGCGCGACGCCGGCATTTCCGTGGTCGCGCTCGACGGGCTGGCCGCCACCGACGAAGACGTCGACGCCGGGGCCCGAATCCACCGGCGCGCGGCGCGGATGGCGGTGCTCAACGTCCCGCTGCTGCGCGACCTGGCGCCCGACCTCGTGGTGTCCGACGTCATCACCGCCGGCGGCGGCATGGCCGCCGAGCTGCTCGGGATTCCGTGGATCGAGCTCAACCCGCATCCGCTGTACCTGCCGTCGAAGGGGTTGCCGCCGATCGGCAGCGGGCTGGCGCCGGGGACCGGCCTGCGCGGCCGGTTGCGCGATGCCGTGATGCGGGCGCTGACGGCGCGCTCGGTGCGTGCGGGGCTGGCGCAGCGCGCGTCGGCGCGCACGGAGATCGGGCTGCCGGCACGCGATCCCGGGCCGCTGCGTCGGCTGATCGCGACGCTGCCCGCACTCGAAGTGTCCCGCCCGGACTGGCCGGCCGAGGCCGTCGTGGTCGGGCCGCTGCACTTCGAGCCGACCGATCACCTCCTCGAGGTCCCGGCCGGTTCCGGGCCGGTGGTGGTCGTCGCGCCGTCGACCGCCCTGATCGGCACTGAGGGGCTGGCCGAGGTCGCGCTGGACTGCCTGAGGCCGGGGGAGACGTTGCCGGCGGGGTCCCGGCTGCTGGTGTCGCGGCTGGACGGCCCGGATCTGACGGTGCCGCCATGGGCGGCCGTCGGGCTGGGACGTCAGGACGAGTTGCTGGCGCATGCCGACCTGGTGATCTGCGGCGGCGGGCATGGAATGGTTGCCAAGACGCTGCTGGCCGGGGTACCGCTGGTGGTGGTTCCCGGCGGCGGTGACCAATGGGAGATCGCCAACCGGGTGATGCGTCAGGGCAGCGCGCGGCTGATTCGGCCGTTGACTGCCGATGCGCTGGTGGAGGCGGTGAACGACGTGTTGTCGACGTCTCGCTACCGTGAGGCGGCGCGCACCGCCGCAGCCGGCATCCACCGCGTCGCCGACCCGGTGCGGGTATGCCATCAGGCGCTCGCGAAATAGCCGGGCTCGGTATGTTGGCTGGCGTGCGGCTGACGGAGTTCAACGAGCGGGTGGTGCTGCGATTCGGCGCCGCCTACGGTGCGTCGGTGCTGGTCGATCACGTGCTGGCGGGTTTCGACGGCCGGACCGCCGCCCAGGCGATCGAGGACGGCATCGAACCCCGAGACGTCTGGCGGGCGTTGTGCGTCGACTTCGATGTGCCCCGCGAGCAGTGGTGAACCCCTAGCCGTGTGTGTCTAGGGCGCCACACGAGCACACTGGCCACCGCCGGCGCATACTCAATGCCGGGCCTGGCGCGGCGTCTGCCGAAACACGCAGTCGCCGCACACGGATCGTCCGGGGAGGCGATAGAACAGGCAGCAGCTGTCGCGCCGGAAGCCCAGATGTGAGCCGGTGAGCGCGCCGGATCCGTTCAGCACGCCGGTGTCCAGCAGCGATTCGGTGATCTCGACGATCCGCGCGCGCAGGTCGGGCCGGGCCGCCAGCAGCGCCCGCGACGTGCCGACCAGTGCGGACGCGATGTTGCCGGCCAGCAGGGCGGGTGCCAGTTTGACCCGCAGCCCGGCCGCGAACGGCAGCATGTGGTGGTGCACCACCAGGCGATACACCTGGGCGGCGAGGTCGGTGACCGGCTCGCCAATCGGTTCGGGCAGGCGCAGCTGCGCCCCGTCGTCGGCGCGTTGCAAGTCGTGCAGGTCGACGACGACGCCGTGGGCCAACGCGCAGGCCAGCACCGGCGACCACAGCCGGGTGGCGTGGCCGAGGTGAACGAGCGAGGCGGCGATCCGTAGGTCCGTCGTGCGGTAGCGCTGTGCGGTGGTGTCGATCAAGCCGGCGAAGCCGTCGGCGTAGTCCCGACGGACCGGGTGCCATCCGAGCGCGCCGCCGCCCACGGTCAACGCGAAAAACCCTTTGTAGGAAGATATTTCGGCAAGCTCGCCGGAGATATCCATGCGTACGCGTCCAGCCTCTCCGGGGAGATCCGCCCCAGCATGCAGCGAGAAGCGCCGGCGGTGAGTATCTGGCTCTCGGGCCCGAATCATTGCCCGATCACAGTGGCGGGACCGCACCGGATTCGCACCGGTTTCCTCGTCATGCAGGGTCATGCGGGCCCGTCGGCGCCCTGTCGGTAGCCGATATTGCCACACCCGACTCTCGCGGCGTGTCGAACTTGAATCGAACAGGTGTTCGTCTACTGTGGTGATCACCCGAAGAGGACGACTTGTCGGTGGCCAGCTCTAGTGTCACGGCCAACCGACCGATACCGGTCAGAAGAACACCGACTATAGGAGAGCACCATGGTGCAAGCCCCCGACCGCGAGAAGGCTCTCGAGCTGGCGATGGCCCAGATCGAGAAGAGCTACGGCAAAGGCTCGGTGATGCGTCTCGGTGACGAGCAGCGTCAGCCGATCTCGGTCATTCCGACCGGATCCATTGCGTTGGACGTGGCCCTGGGCATCGGCGGGTTGCCCCGTGGCCGGGTCGTGGAGATCTACGGCCCGGAATCCTCGGGTAAGACGACCGTCGCCCTGCACGCGGTGGCCAATGCCCAGGCCGCCGGCGGTGTCGCGGCGTTCATCGACGCCGAGCACGCCCTGGACCCGGACTACGCCCGCAAGCTCGGCGTCGACACCGATTCGCTGCTGGTCAGCCAGCCCGACACCGGTGAGCAGGCGTTGGAGATCGCCGACATGCTGATCCGCTCCGGCGCCCTGGACATCCTGGTCATCGACTCGGTGGCCGCCCTGGTGCCGCGCGCGGAACTCGAAGGCGAGATGGGCGACAGTCACGTCGGGCTCCAGGCCCGGCTGATGAGCCAGGCGCTGCGGAAAATGACTGGCGCGCTGAACAATTCGGGAACCACAGCGATCTTCATCAACCAGCTCCGCGAAAAGATCGGCGTGATGTTCGGCAGCCCCGAAACAACAACGGGCGGAAAGGCTTTGAAGTTCTACGCCTCGGTGCGCTTGGATGTGCGCCGGATCGAGACGCTCAAGGACGGCACCGATGCGGTCGGCAACCGCACCCGGGTCAAGGTCGTCAAGAACAAGGTGTCGCCGCCGTTCAAGCAGGCCGAGTTCGACATCCTCTACGGCCGCGGTATCAGCAGGGAGGGCTCGCTGATCGATATGGGTGTGGATCAGGGCTTCATCCGTAAGTCCGGTTCCTGGTTCACCTATGAGGGCGAGCAACTCGGCCAAGGCAAGGAAAACGTCCGCAACTTCCTGGTGGAGAACGCCGATATCGCCAACGAGATCGAGAAGAAGATCAAGGAGAAGCTCGGCATTGGCGCGGTGTTGACCGACGATGACGTCCTCCCAGCCCCCGTCGATTTCTGACCCCTCCCGCGAAGAGCAGGCGCGGGCGTTGTGCCTGCGCCTGCTCACCGCCCGGTCGCGCACCCGGGCCGAGTTGTCCGGCCAGCTCGCCAAACGCGGATACCCAGGCGACGTCAGCGCTCGGGTACTCGACCGGCTGACGGCCGTCGGGCTGGTGGACGACCGGGACTTCGCCGAGCAGTGGGTCCGATCCCGGCATACCAGAGCGGGAAAGAGCAGGCGCGCCTTGGCCGCCGAGCTGCACACCAAGGGCGTCGACAAAGACGTCATCGACACGGCGCTGGCCGGCATCGACGCTGGTGCCGAACGAGACCGGGCCGAGGAATTGATCCGGGCCAAGCTGCGGCGGGAGACGCTCAGCGGGGACGACGCGCGCATCACCCGCCGGCTGGTGGGAATGCTGGCCCGGCGCGGCTACAGCCAGAACCTGGTCTGCGAGGTTGTGCTGGCCGAGCTGAGCGCCGAGCGGGAACGCCGCCGCGTCTAGCAGACGAGGCGCGCCCGTACCGCCGATTCGGTGAGGCGTGGTTCGACACGGTCCCGAAAAGTCCAGCGTCGGTGTCTTTTTCACGACTTCATAGCTTCGTGAATGCTTCAGCATCCTGTCACGAATCATTTACAACAGCCGTGTGTAGTTCCTCGTGCTCACGCTGACACCCGTCACGACGAGAGCGGACAATTTGAGCGAAAGAGAAAACCGGTCATGGATTTTGGGTTAATGCCGCCGGAAATCAATTCCGGGTTGATGTATGCCGGGCCCGGATCGGGACCGATGTTGGCGGCCGCAGCGGGCTGGGGCGCGTTGGCCGCCGAATTGGAGTCCACCGCCGACGGCTACGCCTCGGAGCTCGCGGAGTTGACCGGACACACGTGGTTTGGCCCATCGTCGGTGCGCATGAAAGCCGCGGCCGCCCCCTATGTGGAATGGCTGCAGGCAAGCGCGACGCAGGCCGGGCTAACCGCCGGAAAGGCCTACGCGGCGGCCGCGGCCTATGAGGTGGCCTACGCGATGACGGTGCTCCCGCCGGTGATCGCGGCCAACCGGGTGCAGTTGGCGGTGTTGGTGGCGACCAATTTTTTCGGGCAGAACACGTCGGTGATCGCGGTCACCGAAGCCGAATACGCGGAGATGTGGGTTCAGGATGCCACAGCGATGCACGGCTATGCGGCTGACGCCGAGACCGCGAGCACTCTGACCTCGTTTGACGAGCCGCCGCAGACCACCAACCAGGCCGGGCTGAGCGACCAGGCCCGAGCCATGAGCCAGACCGCAACTGCCCGCGCGCAACAAGCGGTCACCCATACACTCGCTCAGCTCGTCGACCCCACCCTGCAACCGGGCAACACCATCACTCTTCACCGGGCGGCGGAATGATCACGCTCAACGCCGGCTCCGGTGTCCAGGTCGTACGCGGGTTCCCCATCGGGTTCGCCACCAGTAACGGCGCCGTCATCAACGTTACGCAGGGCACCGTCAACGGTATGTCCGGCATCGTGACCCTGGGCCCAGGCGGCTACTTTTATCCGGCGTATGCGTTTTATCCGGCGTATGCGCCGGCAGGAACGATGAGCTTCACCGTTGAGTCCGGCTCCATATATGCGCTGAACGGTGTCTGCGCGACGACACCGGCTTCCATGACCGTTACTCAGGCTGCTGTCGACGTCACCGGCGCCGCTGGCGCGTTCACCTGGAACCCCGTTACCGGCGTCCTCACCGCGACGGGCAGCATCAACGTTGCCCCGGCAGCTGTGACCCCGGTAGCACCGGTGGCCGCTGGCACGTCAAGCGGCGCAATGGCGGCGGTAACCCCATTGGCGAGTACGTCGAGATTGGCGAGTTCGCCGGGGTTGGCGGGGACCGCGGCGATTCAGCCGCAGTTCAATGCCGAGGGGCTTGCCGCCTGGGCGCAGAGCCTTTCCGGTATTACCGGGGCCGAGCTGGATGCCGGTTTGGCGGCGGTGCCGAGCTAAGCGCCGAGCGGCAAGTCGCCGCGTCTAGCTGGGGGTTAATGCCTCGGGCGCTGGTCGCCGTACCATGGCCCCGTGACTTCGACGGTGGCCCGTGACGTTTCGGGCGCGCGTACCTACCAGGTGCGCACCTACGGCTGCCAGATGAACGTCCATGACTCCGAGCGGTTGGCGGGTCTGCTCGAGGCGGCGGGCTACCGGCGCGCCGACGAGGGCACCGACGCGGACGTGGTCGTCTTCAACACCTGCGCGGTGCGCGAAAACGCCGACAACAAGCTGTACGGCAACATCAGCCACCTGGCCCCGCGCAAGCGCGACAACCCGGAATTCCAGATCGCGGTCGGCGGGTGCCTGGCCCAGAAAGACCGAGACTCGTTGCTGCGCAAGGCGCCCTGGGTCGACGTCGTGTTCGGCACCCACAACATCGGATCGCTGCCCACACTGCTGGAGCGGGCCCGGCACAACAAGGCTGCCCAGGTGGAGATTGTCGAGGCGCTGCAGGAATTTCCGTCGTCGCTGCCGAGTGCTCGCGAATCTGCTTATGCCGCTTGGGTTTCCATCTCCGTCGGCTGCAACAACAGCTGTACGTTCTGCATTGTCCCCTCGCTGCGGGGCAAGGAGGTCGACCGCAGCCCGGCCGACATCCTGGCCGAGGTGCGCTCGCTGGTGGCCGACGGCGTGCTGGAAGTCACGCTGCTGGGGCAGAACGTCAACGCCTACGGCGTCTCGTTCGCCGACCCGGCGTTGCCCCGCAACCGCGGCGCCTTCGCCGAGCTGCTGCGGGCCTGCGGTGACATCGACGGGCTGGAACGCGTGCGGTTCACCTCGCCGCATCCCGCGGAGTTCACCGACGACGTCATCGAGGCCATGGCGCAGACGCCCAACGTCTGCCCGGCCCTGCACATGCCGCTGCAGTCTGGGTCGGACCGGATGCTGCGGGCGATGCGGCGCTCGTACCGTGCCGAGCGCTACCTCGGCATCATCGACCGGGTGCGGGCGGCGATGCCGCATGCGGCCATCACCACCGACCTCATCGTCGGATTTCCCGGCGAGACCGAAGAGGACTTCGCGGCCACCCTGGACGTGGTACGCCAGGCCCGGTTCGCCGCGGCCTTCACCTTCCAGTATTCCAAACGGCCCGGCACCCCGGCCGCTGAGCTCGACGGACAACTTCCGAAAGACGTTGTGCAGGAACGCTATATGCGCCTGATCGCACTGCAGGAGCAGATCTCGCTGGAGGGTAACCGCAAACTCATCGGTCAGACCGTCGAATTGCTGGTCGCCACCGGCGAAGGCCGCAAGGACGCTCGCACCGCCCGCATGACCGGGCGCGGCCGCGACGGGCGGCTGGTGCACTTCACCGCCGACACCGCGGTGCGGCCCGGAGACATCATCACCACCACGGTGACCGAGGCTGCGCCGCACCACCTGATCGCCGACGCCGGCATCCTGACCCACCGCCGTACCCGAGCCGGTGACGCGCACGCCGCCGGAACCCGCCCGCGCGGTATCGGTTTGGGCATGCCCGGCATCGGTCCGGCCACTCGTACCGTCGACACCCAGGGATGTGCCCGATGACCAAAGAACACACCGACATTGACGCCCTGCGTGCCGAGAGCGAGGCCGCGGAACGCCGTGTCGCACGCGAAATCGACCCCGGACCAAGGGGATTCGTCGTCGCCATCCTGGTGTTCCTGCTGCTGGGATCGTTCATCTTGCCGCACACCGGCCAGGTTCGGGGCTGGGATGTGCTGTTCAGCAGCCACGGCGCTGGTGCGGCCGCACTGTCGTTGCCGTCCAAGGTATTTGCTTGGCTGACACTGGTTTTCGGTGTCGGGTTCTCCATGCTGGCACTGCTGACCCGTCGCTGGACGCTGGCGTGGATCGCGCTGGCCGGCTCGTCGATGGCCGGCGCGACCGGACTCTTGGCGGTGTGGTCACGCCAGACCGCGACCGCCGGTCATCCCGGCCCCGGCATCGGGCTGTGGGTGGCATGGATCCTGGTGGTCCTGTTGACCTTCCACTGGGCCCGGGTGGTGTGGTCGCGCACCGTCGTGCAACTCGCGGCCGAAGAGCAGCGGCGACGGTTCAGCGCCGAGCAACAGTCCCAGACGCTGCTGCAGAGCCTGGGCGATCGGGACGACAGCCCCGACGCCGAGACGCCGCCGGACCAGCCCTCCGGCCGCTAGGACCGGCGGGTCAGCGCGTCGGCGGCGGCCTGGGCCCACTGCCGCCATTGTTCGGCGTTGGCTTGTGCCTCCTCGGCTTCCTTGGTCCGGCCGGACGCGGCGGCCTTGCGCGCCTGCTGCTCGTAATGCTCGGCGCGGGAGGCGAATTGCTCCGCGCGCGCCTGCGCTTCGGGGTCGGTCCAATTCGCTTCCCCGGCGTCGCGCACCTTCTTCTCGACGGCGCGCAGCCGCCGCTCCAGGTCGGCCGAGCGCTCCCGGGGGACCTTGCCGATCGCGTCCCACTTGTCGGCGATCGTCCGCAGCGCCGCCCGGGCGGCTTCGGGGTTGCCGGTGTCGATCTTCTCGGCCTCGGCCAGCAGCGCCTCCTTGGCGGCGGCGTTGGCCCGGAACTCCTGATCCTTCTCCGCGCTGACGGCGTTGCGCGCGGTGAAGAAGGCGTCCTGGGCGGCCTTGAAGCGCTTCCACAGCGCGTTGTCGACCTCCCGGCTGGCCCGCCCCGCGGATTTCCATTCGGTCAGCAGCTTGCGGAATTCGGCACTCGTGGCGGCCCAATCCGTCGAATCGGACAACTCCTCGGCGCGCTCGCACAGCCGCTCCTTGGCCTGCCGCACGCCCGCGCGCTCGCGGTCCAGCTCCGCGAAGTGGGAACCCCGCCGCCGGTTGAACGCTTCGCGCGCCGCGGAATAGCGCTTCCACAGCGCGTCGTCGACCTTGCGATCCAGGCCGGTGATCGTCTTCCACTCGTCGAGAATTTCGCGCATCCGGTCCCCGGCGACCTTCCAGTGCGTGGAGTTGGCGGCCAGATCCTCGGCCTCCGCGGCCAGCGCCTCCTTGCGTGCGGTCTGCGCGGCCCGATGCTCGTCGCGGCGGGACCGGTCGGCGGCGACGGCGGCCTCGGCGAGCTCCACCAGGGTGGTCAACCGGCCGGCGAGCGCGTCGACGTCGCCCAGCACGCACGCCGTCGGCAGGCTCTCGGCCAGGGCGGCGGCGTTGGCCTTAATCTTGCGCGCATCGCCGCTCCCGGAGGCCAGCCGTTCCTCCATCAGGGTGACCTCGGTGCTCAGGTCCTCGAATCGGCGGCCGAAGTGGGCGAAAGCCGCCTCCCGGTCACCGGCCTGCCAGGAGCCGATGATGCGTTCGCCGGCCGAGCTGACCAGCCACACCGTCCCGTCGTCGTCGACGCGTCCGTACTGGTGCGGATTACTGGTCGGGGGCAACACCACCGGGTGGGCGCTGTGCCGCGGCGCCGGCCCCGGGCGAGGGCCCGGTCGCGGACCGGGACGTGGTGCCGGCTTGGGTGCGTCGCTGGAGCGGGGCTCGTCGTCGGTCATGCGCTCGTCACCATTTTCTACACCCTTTCGCGCTCGCTTTCCCGCGCACCTGCCGCTCGTAGCGGCACCTCTACGGTCGGGAGACCTGCTGTGTCTAACGGCTGCTCCGTCACCGATTCCACCAGTATTCAAGCAGCTTGGCGGGCTGTGCGCCGCAACCTGATTGTCGCCGGGTGCGGCTGCCCCGTGAAACATCGGCATCTTCACTCGTGAATCGCCCTCGACTCCGCGGAGAAACCGCACCTGGACGGGCGCGCTGCTCGCGTCGAGTTGCGCGCCGTGCGTGCCAGCAGCAAACGCGTCGAGGCCACGCGGTCCCGGGTAACGGTTCGATTCCACCGTTGCCGGACCCGTAGGGCGACCACCCCGCGCCCGGTAGGGTGTAGTGACAATTGGTGTTGTTGGTACATGTGGGGCTGGAGGGGACGCGTCATGATAGCGAGGGTGGGGTGGCTGCGGAGGTCCGTGCACGACTGCCGGGATCGTCGTCGGTGAGTAAGCCGGGGCGCCCGCGGGCCGTCCGCCTATGACACCATGGGGGCGGGGTTCTTCGGTCCTATTGGGCGTCACCAGCCGGCCACAGTCTTGCCACAGGCTCTACATAGGTTCGTGAACTAGGTATTGCGCAGGACCGTTTTTTCATCAAGTGGCACGGGCGATTTCAGTCCGACACCAATGGAGACGGATCCGAAACGGGTAGTGCATACCCGCCGCAGATGGCGGCCCAGGTGGCCGCACGCCGGGGGAGGAGGTCGCAGATGGAGAAGGCAGATGCCGCGGTTTTTCTCGCCCTGCTCGCCGCGTTTGCATCGGCACTGGGGAATGTCGTCCGTCAGCGTTCGGCGCAGGAGATCACCGACAAACCGGTAGGCCACCTCGAGCTCTTCCGGATGTCGGTGCGCGATTCGAAATGGTGGTTGGGGGCCGGCGGCGCCGTCGCCAATTACGCCCTGCAGGCCGCCGCGCTGACGCTGGGCTCCGTGATGCTGGTGACGTCGTTGCAGGTGACGGCCCTGCTCTTTGCGCTGCCGATCTACGCGCGCATGACGCGGCGCTCGGTCACCCGCTGGGAATGGACCTGGGCGCTGCTGCTGGCCGCCGCGCTGGCCGTGGTGGTCGTCATCGGCGATCCGGATCCCGGGGCCTCGCGCGGTTCGCTGGAAACCTGGCTGGTGGTGGCCCTGGTGATGGGCCCGGCGCTGGTGTTCTGCGTGTGGGGCGCCCGCAAGTGGCCCGGCTCGGTGGCCGCGGTGCTGCTGGCCATCGTCGCCGGTTCGTCGCTGGCGCTGTTCGCGGTGCTGACCAAGGCCGTGGTGGTGATCGTCGGGGGCGGCGTCGGTGCGTGGTTGACCGCGCCCGAGTTCTACGCGTGGATCGCCGCCGCGCTGGCCGGCATGATCTTCCAGCAGTCCTCATTCCACGCGGGTTCGCTGACGGCCTCGCTGCCGACCTCCGTGGTGGCCAAGCCGGTGGTCGGCTCGATCCTGGGCATGGCCGTGCTGGGGGAGTACCTGGATTGCGACGGGACCGCCAAGATCGTGCTCGCCGTCGGGGTCGTGGTGGTGGTCGTCGCGACCGTGGCCCTGGCCCGCGGTGAGGCCGCGACCATGTCGAGCAGTCTCGCGGAGAAGCTGGCGAAAAAAGCGTTGCGCCGCTCCACCGAAGTCCGGCTCGCCGAGGCCGAGTGCAGCAGCTGACCCTGGTGGCCCTCGATTAGTTTGATGTCGTGCTGAGCGCCATCGCGATCGTTCCGTCCACCCCGCTGCTGGTGCCAGAGCTCTCCGGGGCCGCGGCCGCCGAGGTGGCCGAGCTGACCACGGCAGTGCTGGCGGCGGCGGCGCTGCTGCCGCCGCGGTGGGTCGCGATCGGAACTGGCGGCGTCGACGAAGTCCTGGGCCACAACGAGATCGGCAGCTTCGCGGGCTACGGCGCCGACGTGCGGGTCGGACTCTCGCCGGCCGCCGAGCCGGGCCAACAGCCGGCCGAGTTCCCGCTCTGCGCGCTGATCGCCGGCTGGGTGCGCGGCCGGGCCCGGCCCGAGGCCGACGCGCAGGTTCGCGTCTACCGCGGCGACCACGACGTCGACGCCGCGCTGGAACTGGGCCGGCAGCTGCGCGCCGAGCTCGACGGCGCGCCCGAACCGGTGGGTGTGCTGATCGTCGCCGACGGCGCCAACAGCCTGACCGATGCAGCCCCCGGCGGCTACGACCCCGGGAGTCCCGCCGCACAGCGGGCCCTCGACGACGCCCTGGCCAATTGCGAGATCGGCGCGCTGCGCACGCTGCCGGAGCAAATCCTCGGGCGGGTCGCGTTCGGAGTGCTGGCCGGGCTGACCGAGCCGGGACCGCGTTCGGCCAAGGAGCTGTACCGGGGAGCGCCCTACGGCGTGGGCTACTTCGCCGGGGCCTGGCAGCCATGAGACCGCTGGCGATCATCGGCCCCACCGGGACCGGCAAGTCGCACCTGGCCCTCGACGTCGTCGAGCAACTCGGTGGCGAGGTGGACGCGGAGATCGTCAACGCCGACGCCATGCAGTTCTACCGCGGCATGGACATCGGGACCGCCAAGCTGCCCGTCGACGAGCGCCGCGGCATCCCGCACCACCAGCTCGACGTCCTCAACGTCACCCAGACCGCGACCGTGGCCCGCTATCAGCGAGCCGCCGCCGCCGACATCGAGGCGATCGCCGCACGCGGCGCGGTGTCGGTCATCGTCGGCGGCTCGATGCTCTACGTCCAGTCGCTGCTGGACGACTGGACTTTTCCCGCGACCGATCCCGCGGTGCGGGCCCGCTGGGAGCAGCGGTTGGCGGAGGTCGGGGTCGGCGTGCTGCACGCCGAGCTGGCCCGCCGCGACCCGGCGGCCGCCGCGGCGATCCCGCCCACCGACGGCCGCCGCACGGTGCGCGCGCTCGAGGTCGTCGAGCTCACCGGTCAGCCGTTCGCCGCGTCCGCGCCCCGCATCGGTGCACCGCGCTGGGACACCGCCATCGTCGGATTGGATTGTGACACAACCATTCTCGACGAGAGGTTGGCCCGCCGCACCGAGGACATGTTCGCCCGCGGACTGATAGACGAGGTGCGCGGGCTGCTGCGCGAAGGCCTGCGCGACGGTGTCACCGCGTCGCGCGCGCTCGGCTACGCGCAGGTGCTCGCCGCGCTGGACGCCGACGATCCCGCCGCCTTGCGCGACGCGCAGGAGCTGACGTTCATCGGCACCCGGCGCTATGTACGGCGGCAACGGTCGTGGTTTCGCCGCGATCACCGGGTGCACTGGGTCGACGTGGGCGCCGCGACCGAATCCGAGCGCGCCCGCACCGTCGCGGACACCCTGCGGGCGTGGCGGCACGTACCCTGAACAGGTGATCCGCCGATGATCTTCGCCAAGGGCCACGGCACCCAGAACGACTTCCTGTTGCTGCCCGACCTCGACGCCGAGCTGCCGCTCACGGCGGCGCGGGTGGCCGCGCTGTGCGACCGGCGCCGCGGGCTGGGTGCCGACGGCGTGCTGCGGATCACCACCGCGGGTGCCGCTCTGCAGGCCGGTGTCGTCGAGCGGCTGCCCGACGGCGTGGACGCCGGCGACTGGTACATGGACTACCGCAACGCCGACGGGTCGACCGCGCAGATGTGCGGCAACGGGGTGCGGGTGTTCGCGCACTACCTGCGTGCCAGCGGCCTGGAGGCCCGCGACGAGTTCGTCGTCGGATCGCTGGCGGGGCCGCGGATGGTCACCCTGCACCAAGCCGACGCCACCACCGCCGACGTCACCGTCGACATGGGCAAGGCCAACCGGCTGGGAACCGGGGAGGCCGTCGTCGGCGGCCGCAGATTCGACGGGCTGGCGATCGACGTCGGCAATCCGCACCTGGCGTGCGTCGGCCCGCGGCTGACCGGCGACGAACTCGCCGCGCTGGATGTCGCCGCGCCCGTGCAGTTCGACCGGGCGCAGTTCCCGGACGGGGTCAACGTCGAAGTGCTCACCGCGGCCGCCGGGGGCGTGGTGCAGATGCGGGTGCACGAGCGCGGGGTCGGCGAAACCCGTTCGTGCGGAACCGGAACGGTCGCGGCGGTGGTGGCCGCGCTCGCCGACACCGGGTCCGACACCGGCACGCTGACCGTGCGCGTGCCCGGCGGCGACGTCGTCGTCACCGTCACCGACGCCACCAGTTACCTGCGCGGGCCGTCGATGCTGCTGGCCCGCGGCCTAGTGAGCGAGGACTGGTGGCACGCCCAATAATCACGCCAATAATTCGGATGCACGTCACAAATTTGGCGTGCACTATTGCTACGTGCACTATTGCTAATTGCCCATGACACATCCCGAAACCCCGTTCCACGAGCAGCCGGCCGACCCGCTGGCGTCCGAGCCCAGCGTCGGCGAACTCGCTCTCGAAGACCGATCGGCACTGCGCCGCGTCGCCGGACTGTCGACCGAACTCGCCGACATCTCCGAGGTCGAGTACCGACAGCTGCGGCTGGAGCGCGTGGTGTTGGTGGGAGTGTGGACCGAGGGCAGCGCCGCCGACAACCGGGCCAGCCTGGCCGAGCTGGCCGCCCTGGTCGAAACCGCCGGCTCGCAGGTGCTCGAGGGGCTCATCCAGCGCCGCGACAAACCCGACCCGTCGACATACATCGGCTCGGGCAAGGCCCAGGAATTGCGGGAAGTGGTCGTGGCCACCGGCGCCGACACCGTCACCTGCGACGGCGAACTGTCCCCGGCCCAGCTGACCGCGCTGGAAAAGGCCGTCAAGGTCAAGGTCATCGACCGCACCGCACTGATCCTCGACATCTTCGCCCAGCACGCCACCAGCCGCGAGGGCAAGGCGCAGGTGTTGCTGGCCCAGATGGAATACATGCTGCCGCGGCTGCGCGGCTGGGGTGAGTCGATGTCCCGGCAGGCCGGTGGTCGCGCCGGCGGCAGCGGCGGCGGCGTGGGCCTGCGTGGTCCCGGTGAGACCAAGATCGAGACCGATCGGCGCCGCATCCGCGAGCGGATGTCCAAGCTGCGCCGCGAGATCAAGGACATGAAGCAGGCCCGCGACACCCAGCGCAGCCGCCGCCTGCACAGCGATGTGCCGTCGCTTGCGATCGTCGGCTACACCAACGCCGGCAAGTCCAGTCTGCTCAACGCGCTCACCGGGGCCGGGGTGCTGGTGCAGGACGCGCTGTTCGCCACCCTGGAGCCCACCACCCGGCGCGCCGCATTCGAGGACGGCCGGCCACTCGTGCTGACCGACACGGTCGGCTTCGTGCGGCACCTGCCCACCCAGCTGGTCGAGGCGTTCCGCTCGACGCTGGAGGAGGTCGTTGACGCCGACCTGCTGCTGCACGTCGTGGACGGCTCCGACGTCAACCCGTTCGCCCAGATCAATGCGGTGCGTCAGGTGATCTCGGAGGTGATCTCCGATCACAACGGCCAGCCGCCGCCGGAGCTGCTGGTGGTGAACAAGATCGACGCGGCCAGCGACCTGATGCTGGCCAAGCTGCGACACGGGCTACCCGACGCGGTGTTCGTCTCCGCGCACACCGGCGACGGCATCGACGCGTTGCGCCGCCGGATGGCCGAACTGGCCGCGCCCACCGACGCCCCCGTCGACGTGGTGATCCCCTACGACCGCGGCGACCTGGTGGCCCGCCTGCACTCCGACGGCCGGGTCCAGCAGGCCGAGCACAACCCCGAGGGGACGCGGATCAAGGCCCGGGTCCCGGTGGCGCTGGCCGCCAGTCTGCGGGAATACGCCGCCGACTAACCACGGCGTCGGGCACGCGACGGGGCCAGCCGCCGACCAACCGTCTGGTTGGTATATCTTGGGCCGCAGAGTTCCCGGCGGCCGGAGGTTATCCATTGGCAGTGCAGTCAAGTACCAGCGCACACTGTTTGAACCCGAGCACGATCTGTTCCGCGAGTCCTACCGGGCCTTCCTCGAGCGCCACGTCGCGCCGTACCACGACGAGTGGGAGAAGGCGAAAATCGTCGACCGCGGCGTCTGGCTGGAGGCCGGCAAGCAGGGATTCCTCGGCATGGCTGTGCCCGAGGAGTACGGCGGCGGCGGCAACCCCGACTTCCGCTAAAACACGATCATCACCGAGGAAACGACCGCCGGGCGATACAGCGGAATTGGTTTCGGACTGCACAACGACATCGTCGCGCCGTATTTGCTGGAGCTGGCCAACGAGGAGCAGAAGCAGCGCTGGCTGCCGAAGTTCTGCACCGGGGAAATGATCACCGCGATCGCGATGACCGAGCCGGGAACCGGCCGCGATCTGCAGGGCATCAAGACCCGAGCGGTCAAGCACGGCGACCACTATCTGCTCAACGGCGCAAAGACGTTCATCACCAACGGAATCAACTCCGACCTCGTGATCGTGGTCGCGCAGACCGATCCGGACAAGGGCTCACAGGGCTTTTCGCTGCTGGTCGTCGAGCGCGGCATGGAAGGCTTTGAGCGGCCGGCATCTGGACGAGATCGGGCTCGACGCGCAGGACACCGCAGAGTTGTCGTTCACCGACGTCAAGGTTCCCGTCGAAAACCTGCTCGGCGAGGTGGGCAAGGGCTTCATCTACCTGATGCAGAACCTGCCGCAGGAGCGGATCAACATCGCAGTCATGGCGGCCGCGGCGATGGAGCAGGTGCTCGAGCAGACGCTGCAATACACCAAGGAGCGCAAAGCCTTTGGCAAGCCGATCGGCAGCTTCCAGAACAGCCGCTTCGTGCTGGCCGAGCTGGCGACCGAGGCCACCGTGGTGCGCATCATGGTCGACGAGTTCGTGCGACTGCACCTGGACAAGAAGCTGACGGCCGAGCAGGCGGCGATGGCCAAGTGGTACTCCACCGAAAAACAGGTGCACCTGATCGACCGGTGTCTGCAGCTGCACGGCGGCTACGGCTACATGCGCGAATACCCAGTCGCTCGTTCCTATCTCGACGCCCGGGTACAGACGATCTACGGCGGCACAACCGAGATCATGAAGGAGATCGTCGGGCACAGTCTCGGGGTCTAGTCCCGTGATCCCAACGCCCATCGGCTAACGTCGGTGGCGGTGAACCAATCTCGCTGTCGCGCAACAACGAATCGCGGGCAGGCGCGCGACCTCCGCGCGGATGAGGACACGAACCACGCGCAAGTCGCCGGCTTACGCTGTCATTGCTTGGGTTTACGGCAAAATAGTCGATGCCCATGAATAGCTCCTTTGCTCGAGCGGATCGCCGGCGCCTCGCGTACGGTCGGCGCATGTCCATCGGGCACCCGGAGCGCGTCGTCGCCCGCTCCCGGCGTGTGCTGAGGCGGGACCGGTCGCGACACGATCGTCGTCCCGCATCATTTCGACATCGGAGTGGTCTCCGTTTTCGTAATATTCGCGAATTGCCTTCGTATTTCTCGTTCGCTAGAGCAAAGTTATGCGAGCCCGGCGATAATACGAAAGCGGTGGGGTTCGTCACCCGCGTTCGGCGTACCAACCGCTCGCAGTGGCCGCAGGGTACGGGCATGGCCATACATAAGGGCATATCCGTCGGCTGGGAGGCTTGGTGATCGGGAAGAGAGGTCAAGTGCGCAGGCTCGCGGGTCGGGCGCTGATCGGCGTGGCGACCACAGCGTTGGCCGTCGTGCTGTTGGCACCTACCGTGTCGGCGTCTCCGATCGGTGACGCCGAGGCCGCGATCATGGCCGAGTGGAGCAAGGCCGGCGGCGATACCTCCCCGCTGGGACCCCGCAAGGGTGATGTCTACCCGGTCGCCGACGGCTTCGCGTGCGACTTCGACGGCGGCAAGATGTACTTCACCACGGCCACCGGAGCGAAATTCATCTACGGGCCGATCCTGGAAAAGTACGACATGCTGGGCGGCGCGGCCGGCAGCGACCTGGGCTTTCCGACGATCAACGAGGTGCCCGGCCTGGCCGGGCCCGACACTCGCGTCGCCACGTTCTCGGCCAGCGACAAACCGGTGATCTACTGGACGCCCGATCACGGCGCGTTCGTCGTGCGCGGTGCCCTGAACGCCGCCTGGGACAAGCTCGGCAGCTCCGGCGGTGTGCTCGGAGCCCCGGTCTCCGACGAGACCTACGACGGTGAGGTGTCCTCGCAGAAGTTCACCGGCGGCCAGATCTCCTGGAACCGCAAGACCAAGGAATTCACCACCGAGCCAGCGAATTTGGCCGACCAGCTCAAGGGCCTGCAGGTCGCGATCGACCCGACCGCGGCCATCAACATGGCCTGGCGCGCGGCCGGCGGGGTCAACGGCCCGCTGGGCGCCAAGCAGGGTGGCCAGAATCCGATCGGCGGCGACGGCATCGTCCAGAACTTCGCCGGCGGCAAGGTGTTCTTCAGCCCGGCGACCGGCGCGGCCGCCGTCGAAAGCGACATCCTGGCGAAGTACGAGGCGGTGGGCGGCCCGGTCGGCAGCGACCTCGGGTTCCCGACCGCCAACGAGTCCGACGGTGGCGTCAGCCCCAACAGCCGGATCGTTACCTTCTCGGCGGCCGACAAGCCGGTGATCTTCTGGACCTCCGACCACGGCGCTTTCGTCGTGCGCGGCGCCATGAAGGCCGCCTGGGATAAGCTGCGCGGCCCAACCGGAAAACTGGGCGCACCCGTCGCCGATCAGACCGTCGACGGCGACGTGATCTCGCAGAAGTTCACCGGCGGCAAGATTTCGTGGAACCGCGCCAAGAACACCTTCTCCACCGACCCGGCCAACCTGGCTCCGCTGTTGTCCGGGCTGCAGGTGCAGGGGCAGAACCAGCCGAGCGGCTCCGCGCCGCCGCCGCACCCCAAGAAGTGGTTCAGCTGGAGCTGGTGGTACCTGTTCGCCGTGGTCCCGCTGCTGGTTCTGGTGCTGCTGGCGGTGTTCGTGGCGCTGCGCTGGCTCCGGCATCGCGCGGGGCGCAACAGCGCACCCTATGACCTGGAGCGCGACGTCGACGTCGGCGGCTATGACGACGCGGGCGAGCCGCGCTGGGGACCCGACTACGCCTCCGATTACGCTCAGGCGTCCACCGAGCACTTCTCGTTCGGCGACGCGCACGCACCGGAACGCCACGACACCCATGACGCACCGCTGGCCAGGTGGCCGCACGCACCAGAAACGGCCGACCTGGACGGGAACGGCGGATACGACGAGCCGCCGGCGCCGGTCACCGAAGAGGAATGGGATCATCTGGAGGTCGACGAGCGGGATCCTGACTCCGTCGACACCGATTCCATCCCCGTGGTGTCGGCCGCGGACCTGTCCGAGGCCGGCTACGGCGACGAGCTTCCGGAAGCCGGCTACCCCGAGAGCCCCGATATACCGGAGGCCGCGTACCCGGACGTCGTCCCGGAAGACGACTACGCCGACTACACCGACGCCGGCGAAGGCGCCTACCCCGACGCCGGCTACCCGGAGGCGGGCTATCCGGAGGCCGCCGACGCCGGCTATCCGGAAGGCGCCGACGAGACTGCCGCCTATCCGCAGGGGGGCTACCCGGGCGCCGAGGATCGGGCCTATCCCGAAGCCGGCTATCCCGCCGAAGAGCCGGAGGCCGCGCATCCCGACATCGCCGTGCCGCACACGCCGCCGGATCTCGCCGGCGCGGGCGGTGCGGCCTCCGGTGCCGCTGCTGCGGGTGGCGCCGCGGCGGGTGGGGCCGCATCCAGCCTGGCGGCCGCGCTGAGCGCCGCGTCCGGTAGCGGGCCGAGAGCCGGACGGCACGCCGCGGCGGACGACGAGGCGGACTACGCGCCGATAGCGGGCCTCGGGGCGCTGGGCCCGGCCGGACGCCCGACGATCCACCTGCCGCTGGAAGACCCCTACCAGATACCCGACGGCTATCCGATCAAGGCGAGCGCCCGCTTCGGCTTGTACTACACGCCGGACAGCGACCTCTACCACGACACGCTGGCCGAGATCTGGCTGTCCAGCGAGGAAGCCGCGCTGGTCAACGGCTTCGTGAAAGCCGACTGACCGAGGCTTTCGGCGGCTACACCTTGCGGATCACCGTCACGACCTTGCCGAGCACGGTCGCGTCGTTGCCGGGGATCGGATCGAACGCCGGGTTGTGCGGCATCAGCCACACCTGACCACCCGCACGCTTGAACGTCTTGACGGTGGCCTCACCGTCGAGCATGGCGGCGACGATGTCGCCGTTGTCGGCGACGTTCTGCTGCCGCACCACCACCCAGTCGCCGTCGCAGATCGCGGCCTCGACCATCGAGTCGCCGACAACCTTGAGCAGAAACAGCGTGCCCTCGCCGACCAGCTCGCGCGGGAGCGGGAAGACGTCCTCGACGGCTTCCTCGGCCAGGATCGGCCCACCAGCCGCGATCCGCCCGAGCACGGGGACGAACGTGGGCTCCGGCAGGACGTCGGACCCGGCGACCTCGGTCGCCGGCGCGGCCGCGGTCGTGTCGTCGGCCCCGCGGACGTCGACGGCCCGGGGGCGGTTCGGGTCGCGACGCAGGTGTCCCTTGCGTTCGAGGGTGCGCAGTTGATGCGCCACCGACGAGGTCGAGGTCAGGCCGACGGCATCGCCGATCTCCCTGATGCTCGGCGGATAGCCACGGGTGGTCACCGACTCTCGGATGACGTTCAAGATGGTGCGTTGCCGCTGCGTAAGCGATGAATCCACGGAGTGCAGCCAGGTGTCGGAGCCGGTCGCCGAAGTGTCGTTGCTGTCGCTCATGGCACTGAATGTAGCCGCCTCGCACCCGAGAATCAAACATGTGTTCGACTGGCGTGTCGCCGCCGCGGTGTTTCGCATGGAGTGGCCCGCACGACCGGCCGAATAACAATGGTGTAACTCTGCGACATATCGGGTATTTGAGGCGCATGGCAAGGCTGGCGACCGGCAGCAGTTGTCGGTGGCGTGGTCTAGCGTTTTGCTCGTGCGACACGCTTCGCTCAAATGTTCGGATTTCGAACACACGAGCGATAGTGTCGAACGCACGAGTGAGCATTTACACGACCGGAGGAACGCACCATGACGCTCATGCACACAGTCTCACCGCGGACCAGCACTGTGCGGCGCCCGAGCGACGGGCTGGTCGTGCGGCCTCGCTACGACATCGCACGGACTCGCTATGGCCAGGAACGCGTGGTGCGCCGACCCGCGCCGGCCCGGCCGGCCGGAGCGCCGATGCGCTACCGCGGTACCGGCGTCTCGATGTCGGACGCGCCGCACGGCCGCCGCCCGGTCAGGCTCCGCACGACGGTGGGCCTGGCCCTGATGGCCGGGATGATCACGCTGTGGCTGGGCCTGGTCGCCGACCTCGGTCAGATCGCCAACGGCGACGCCGCGGCCGCCCCGGTGCCGGACCGGCTGTCCGTCGTGCAGGTCGAGCCCGGCGAGTCGCTTCAGGACGTGGCGCACCGGGTGGCACCGGAAGCGCCGGCCCGCCAGGGCGCCGACCGTATCCGTGAACTCAACAACCTCGACTCCCCGGCGCTGGCCGCCGGTCAGACCCTCATCGCACCGGTCGGCTGACGGCACCGCCGAGTTCACGAAAACCGCTCTACGCCAAGGCTCCTCGGTTCTCCCGGCGGTGACAGACCACGTGCTGCGGCTGCATTGGCCCGGCGGGGGAGCACACGGGTACGCTCGGAGTGTTCTTCCGAGATGCCGGCACAGCGAAGGAGCGGTCATGCACTGCCCGTTCTGCCGCCATCCCGATTCTCGGGTGATCGACTCGCGCGAAACCGATGAAGGCCAAGCCATTCGGCGCCGCCGATCCTGCCCGGAGTGTGGGCGCCGGTTCACCACGGTGGAGACCGCGGTCCTGGCCGTCGTCAAGTGCAGCGGTGTCACCGAACCGTTCAGCCGCGAAAAGGTGATCAAGGGCGTGCGCCGCGCCTGCCAGGGCCGTCAGGTCGACGAGGACGCGCTGAATCTACTGGCCCAGCAGGTGGAAGACACCGTGCGTGCCGCCGGTTCGCCGGAGGTGCCCAGTCACGAGGTCGGGCTGGCGATCCTCGGCCCGCTGCGCGACCTGGACGAGGTAGCCTACCTGCGCTTCGCCTCGGTGTACCGGTCCTTCTCGTCGGCCGACGATTTCGAACGCGAGATCGCGGCGCTGCGCAAGCACCGCAAAGTATCGGCGCCGAGGTGACCTCGATGGCCCCGGATCTGCATCCCGACCTACAGGCGCTCGCCCCGCTGGTCGGCACCTGGGCCGGCCGGGGTGCGGGCGAATACCCGACGATCCAGCCCTTCGAGTATCTCGAAGAAGTGGTGTTTTCCCATGTGGGCAAGCCGTTTCTGGCCTACGCGCAAAAGACCAAGGGCGTGGCCGACGGCAAACCGCTGCACGCCGAGACCGGCTACCTTCGGGTGCCCGAGCCCGGTCACGTCGAGCTGGTGCTGGCACACCCCAGCGGCATCACCGAAATCGAGGTCGGCACCTGTTCCGTGACCGGCGACCGCATCGAAATCGAGCTGTCCGCCACGGCGGTCGGACTGACTCCGACCGCCAAAGAGGTTTCCGCCCTTGGTCGTTCGTTCCGCGTCGACGACGGCCAGCTGTCCTACTCGGTACGGATGGGTGCGGTCGGGCAGCCTTTGCAGCATTATCTGGCAGCGGTGTTGCGGCGCCAGCCCTGATCTCAATCCGGTTGTGTCACACCGTTGTTGACGACGCGACCGGCGACGCGGATCCAGCCGTCGGGACTCCAGACGGTTTCCAGCCTCGATCCGCTGCCCTGGGTGATGCTCAGGTCTCGGCGCAGCTGGCCGGTGATCCGCAGTGCGGCGGAGCCGGTCGCTTCGTCTTCGGGCACACCGAGATTCGCGACGAACGTCCGGGAGCGCAACGAGCCGGCGGACCGGTCGGTCCAGGCCCATAGGTAGTGCGCGCTGTCGTCGGGAAACTGGCCGGGATCGGCGGCGAGAACTCGCTCCACGGAGTCGAATTCGTGCATGACGTACTCGGGACCCCAGTCCGGGCGGGCGCGGACGCCGACCAGGTCGTCCTCGTAGTGCACCCGGACGGCACCGGCCGGCACCCGCAGGGTATCGATTGCCGTGCCGTTGGCGCGCAACCACCACGCCGCCCCGACCGTCGGGTGACCGGCGAACGGAATCTCGACGCGTGGGGTGTAGATGGTGGCATGGGCCGTGGTTGCGCCGGCGGCCGGGAGATCGATGAATACCGTTTCGCTGTAACCCAATTGGTTCGCCAGCCGTTGGCGATCGGCGGGGGCGACCCGGCTGGCGTCGACGACGCCCAGCGGATTGCCGAAGTTGCCGTCACGGTCGGTGAAGACACGTAACACCGTCACATCGATGCCCATGGCCCGACTGTACGGGCCGGGTCAAACCAATTTCTAAGTGGCGCTGCGCTCGTCGGATCCCATCGCGTTGAGCACCGCGACGCGGGTGTCGGCCGGTCCGGTGACGGTGCGTTCGCCGCTGCCGGTGCGCAGCAGCCCGCGAAGCGCGGCCTGGTCGTATTTGGCGGGGGCGGTGGTGTCGATGAAGCGCTGGACGACATCGATGAAGCGGGCCGGGTCTTCGTGGAACGGAAAGTGGCCGGAGCCGGCGAAGATCTCCAGCCGGGAACCGGGCATTGCGGTGTGTGCCATCCAGGCATGGCGGACGGGAACCACTACATCCGGTGCCCCAGACGATCTGCACCGGGATGGCCTCGGTCAAATAACATCGGTCCAGGAAGGTGACGATCTGCCCGCGCCAGTCCACCACCGCCCGCAGCGTCCGGCTGAACGCCTACGAGGCCGTCGGCTCCGGCAGGTCGTCCAGGATGCGCAACACATTCGGCAGATCCCGGCCCAATCCGGTCGATCCGATCGCCAGGCCGGCGAGCCGTCCCGCCAACTGGACCGCCGGCAGCACCAGGGGCAGCCGCAGCAGCGCCAGCGCCTCGGTCCCGATCGGCAGCGAGGCCAACCGGAAGGCGACGTTGACGTCCTTGGTGACCTCGCCGGCGGCCACCAGGATGAGCCGCTCGACCAGATGCGGAAATTGGTAAGCGAATTGCATTGCCACCCCGCCGCCCAGGGAGTGGCCGATGATCGTCACACGCTCGATGTCGAGCACCGACAGCAGATCGCGCATGCCGTTGGCGTAGCCCGCCACCGAGTAGTCCGCCCGCGGTTTGTCGGACTGCCCGTGTCCCAGCAGATCGGGCGCGATCACCGTGAACCGCTGAGCGAGCTTGGCATGCACGGTATTCCACGTCGTCGAGTTGTCACCGATACCGTGGATCAACAGAATCGCCGGCCCGGAGCCCGCGATTCGGAACGCTCGCTTGTAGCCGTGGATGGTGCGGAACTCGAGCCTGGGGGTGGTCAGTTCGCGCACCGGCCGAAGATTGCTCTTGCGCTTGCGCTCGGTCACCTCGGCACCCCTGTCGTCGCGCCCCTTCCGGACAGTTAAGCCGGGTCGTCGTCGCGCTTCTTCTCCGCCTGCTGGGCAAGAAATCGCTCGAACTCGGCACCGAGCTCGTCGCCGCTAGGCAGGTCCTCGTCGCGTGTTAGTAACGACCTGTTCTCCTGAGCGTCGATGAAGGCATCGTACTGGCGCTCTAGTGCGGCCACCACTTGAGCGACCTCGGCGCTGGCGTCGACCTGTTCGTCGATCTTGGCGCGGATCTCGGCCGCCGCCTCGCTCAGCACCGACAGCGGTAGGTCCAGCGAGCCCGTCTTGGCGACCTGCTCGAGCAGCGCCTGGGCGGCGGCGGGGTAGTCCGTCTGGGTCAGGTAGTGCGGGACGTGGACGGTGAAACCGACCACCTCGTGCCCGTGCTGAGCCATCCGGTATTCCAGCAGGTTGGACGCGCTACCGGGAACCTGGATCTCCGAGATCCAGGGTTGGAAATCGGCGATCAGCTCGCGGTTGTTGGAGTGCGCGGTCAGCGTGATGGGCCGGGTGTGCGGAACCGCCATCGGGACGGTGCCCAGGCCGATGGTTTGCCGCACCCCCAGCCGCTCGGCCAGCAGGCGCACCGCGGTGATGAAGCGCTCCCACTTCAGATCCGGTTCCATCCCGGCCAGCAATAAAAACGGGGTGCCGACGCTGTCGCGCAGCGCGTACAGGCTCAGCTCCGGGTCGTCGTAGTTGGTGAAGTGGTCGGTCTTGAAGGTCATCAACGGCCGCCGCGAGCGGTAGTCCAGCAGCTCGTCGATGGCGAACGACGCGACCAGCTCGGTGTCCAGGGCGGCCTTGAGGTGAGCCGCGGCCAGCCGTATCGCGTGGCCGGCGTCCGAGAAGCCCTCCAAGGCGTGCACCAGCACCGGGCCGCGGCCGTCCGATGTGACCAACTGGGGCGCCGGGAACTCCAGCTCGTACATGCCGGGTTGCCCTGGCTGGTAGTAGAGATCGTCGTCGCGATGCTCGTCAGACATCGGGTGTTGCCTCCTCTCGGGAATCCTCCAGGGTGCCCTAACCAGTGTCTCCCGAATTCATCGGCACCTGTACATGACACGGCATGACGCGCGAACGTAATCCGGGTGGAACATTTTTCGGCGGTACCGCAGCTGCGGGCAAATCTACCGCCGCGGTGTGCGGCGTCGAATCCCGCTTCCAGCCCGCAGGTCGGGCATGATGGGAATCGATGCGCGTCCGGCTGCTGCTGCTCTGCCCACTGGTCGGCCTGGCGACGTTACTGGCGTCGTGCGGGCGCCCGGTGCTGCACGTATCGCTGCCCACCAGCACCGAGGCGCCGAAGACGAGCATGTCCGTCCAGCGCCTCAGCCAGCCCGAGCCGGGCGCGGTCGCGGGCCCGGTGGACCCGGACCGGCGGGTGGGAGCGATCTTCTTGGACGGCAGCACCCAGCACGTGTGCACCGGCTCGGTGCTGCATTCGGCGGCCGGCAACCTGGTGCTGACGGCCGCGCACTGCTTGGCCGGAGCCGCCCGGATCACGTTCGTGCCCGGCTTGTCCGGCAACGCCGCGCCACCCGATCTGTGGAACGCCGACAACGTCTACCTTGATCCCCGGTGGCTGGCCAGCAAGGATCCACACGCCGACTACGCCATCGCGCGGGTCAACAGCGACCAGGGCGGATCGGTGGAGTCGCGCGCCGGTCTGGCGCTGACCCTGGGCACCGCCCCGCCGCCGAGCAGTCACGTCACGGTCGTGGGCTATCCGTCCGGCGTGGGCGGCTCGCCGATCGGCTGCCAGGGCAGCACCGCGGTCACCGACGGTGGATTTCCCTCACTGGTGTGCCAAGGGCTGGTCGGCGGCACCAGCGGCGCGCCGTGGGTCAGCGGAACCACCGTCGTCGGGCTGATCGGCGGACTCGAGCGCGGCGGCTGCGCCGAGAACGTGTCCTACTCCGCGCCGTTCGACGACCACATCGCCGCGCTGCTGGCCCGCGCCGAAGCCGGCGGACCGGGTGATCCGATACCGGTCGACCTGGACGACACCTGCTAGCCGGTCAGCGGCGGAACTGGTTCAGCGCGCGCACCTTGTTCATCACGTCGAGGGCGGCCACCTTGTACGCCTCGGAGAACGTCGGGTAGTTGAACACCGCGTCGACCAGGTACTCGACGGTTCCGCCGCACCCCATCACGGCCTGCCCGATGTGCACCATCTCGGTCGCGCTGGTGCCGAAGATGTGCACCCCGAGCAGCTTGAGGTCCTCGGTGGATACCAGCAGCTTGAGCATGCCGTACGAGTCGCCGGCGATCTGGCCGCGGGCCAGCTCGCGGTAGCGGGCCATGCCCACCTCGTAGGGGATCGCGTTCTTGGTCAACTCCACCTCGGTGGCGCCGACGTAGGAGACCTCGGGAATGGAGTAGATGCCGATCGGCTGCAGCTCGGTGATGCCGTCGGTGGGCTCACCGAACGCGTGGTAGGCGGCCAGCCGGCCCTGTTCCATCGAGGTGGCGGCCAGCGCGGGGAAGCCGATCACATCGCCGACGGCGTAGATGTGCGGCACCTTGGTCTGGAAGAAGTCGTCGACGTATATCCGGCCGCGATTGTCGGCCTCCAACTCGGCGTTGTGCAGATCGAGGTGATCGGTCTGCCCTTGGCGCCCAGCGGAATACATCACCGTCTCGGCGGGGATTTGCTTGCCGCTGGCCAGGGTGGTGACGGTGCCGGCCGAGCCGACGTCGACCGCGGTCACTTCCTCACCGAACCGGAACGTCACCGCCAGGTCGCGCAGGTGGAACTTCAGCGCCTCGACGACCTCGGGATCGCAGAAGTCCAGCATGTCGCCGCGCTTTTCGACGACGGTGACCTTGGTGCCCAGCGCGGCGAACATCGACGCGTACTCGATGCCGATCACACCGGCGCCGACGACCACCATCGAGGTGGGCAGCGCCTTGAGGTCGAGGATCCCGTCGGAGTCGAGCACGCGGTCCTCGTCGAACTCGACCCCGGACGGTCGGGCCGGCCTGGTGCCGGTGGCGATCACGACGTATTTGCCACTGATGGTTAGCTTTTCGCGCCGGGACGGGGCTTCGATCTCGATGGTGTGCGGGTCGATGAATCGTCCGTGCCCGATCAACAAGTCGATCCGGTTGCGCATCAACTGATTGCGCACCACGTCGACTTCCTTGCCGATCACGTGCTGCGTGCGGGCCAACAGGTCGGCCGGGGTGATCTTCTCCTTGACGCGGTAGCTCGTGCCGTAGAGTTCGCGCTGGCTCATCCCGGTGAGGTAGAGCACCGCTTCGCGCAACGTCTTTGACGGAATCGTGCCGGTCTGGACGCACACGCCGCCCAGCATTTGGCCGCGTTCGATCACCGCGACCGATTTACCGAGCTTGGCCGAGGCGATAGCGGCCTTCTGGCCGCCGGGCCCCGAGCCGATCACGACCATGTCGTATTCCTGCATCGATCCCATGGGATAGACGATAAAGCCCACAGTCGAGACTTTCTCCACAGACGGATGGCGCAATTGCGTTGCGCGAGCGCGTTCTGACGGTGGCGGCGATCAGCGTTGGGCCTCATGACACCGCATGCACCCGATTTCGAACTGAACCGCCCCGGCACACTGATCGCCGCGCTACCGGCCGTTCTCGGCTTCGTCCCGGAGAATTCATTGGTTTTGGTGTCGTTGGAACGTGGCGAACTGGGAGCCGTGCTGCGGGTCGACCTCGGCCAGGAGCTGGCCGGCCGGCTCGGGCATCTGGTCGAGGTGGCCGCGGCGGCGGCGCCCGAGGCCGCGATCGCGGTGATTGTCGACGAGGAGGGCGCCGAATGCTCAATGTGCAATGAGGAGTACCGGCAGCTGTGCGCGATGCTCGCAGAGGTGTTGTCGGAGCACAACATTGAGCTGTGGGCGGCCCATGTGGTGGATCGGGTGGCCCGCGGCGGGCGCTGGCATTGCGTGGATGGCTGCGGCGCGAGCGGCGCAGTCGACGATCCGTCCGCGTCGCCGCTGGCCGCCGCGGCGGTGCTGGAAGGCCGGCGGCTGTATGCGCGTCGCGCCGATCTGCAGGCCGTGATCGCCGTCGAGGATCCGGCCCGCAGCGCCGCACTGGCCGGTTTGGTCGGCGAGCAGGCGGAAACCCACGCGGCGGCGCATCGCGCGGATCCCGCGTGCTGTAGGCGGCGCGACCTGGAAAGCGCGATGGCCGCGGCCGCCCGGGTGGGCGCCGGGCAGACGCTGTCGGACGCCGAGCTGGCCGCGCTGGGCTGCGCGCTGGACGACGGCCAGGTGCGCGACACGCTGTACGCGCTGGCGGTCGGCGTGAAGGCGGGGGAAGCCGAGGCGTTGTGGGCGGCGCTGGCGCGCGCCCTGCCCACGCCGTGGCGGGTCGAAGCGCTGGTGTTGCTGGCGTTCAGCGCGTATGTGCGCGGCGACGGCCCGCTGGCGGGGGTGTCCCTGGAGGCCACGCTGCGCTGCGACCCGGACCACCGGATGGCGGGCATGCTGGACACGGCGCTGCAGTCGGGCCTGCGACCCGAACAGATCCGCGAACTCGCGAGGACCGGCTACCGGCTGGCCAAGCGGCTCGGGGTGCGGCTACCGCCGCGGCGCGCGTTCGGCCGCCGTGCTGGATAGGGGGAGTCAGACCTTCTCGACCTTGACGGCGTGCGCCATCTCGTGCGGCAGGGTGAAGTTTTCGTGCCCGGGGATCAGGATGGTGACCCCGCTGGGACCGGTCTCGACGGTGACCCGCGCGTTCGGCACCACGCCGGCGTCTTTGAGCTGCGCGATCAGGTCGATGTCGCCCTGCACATGCTCGGTGAGCTGGCGGACGACGACCGCGACCGGCGATCCCGCCGGCAGCTCGGTCAGCCGGACCAGGTTGATGCCGTCGGTGCCGGAGTCCGGGCCCACGCCCAGGTTCAGCAATCCGGGAATCGGGTTGCCGAACGGGGAGGTGGTGGGGTTGTTGAGCACCTTGACCAGCCGGCGTTCGACGTCCTCGCTCATCACGTGCTCCCACCGGCAGGCCTCGGCGTGCACTTCTTCCCACGGTAAACCGATGACGTCGACGAGCAGTCGTTCGGCGAGGCGGTGCTTGCGCATCACGGAAATGGCCAGCGCGCGGCCCTTGTCGGTGAGTTCCAGGTGCCGGTCACCGGCCACGTGGAGGAGACCGTCGCGCTCCATCCGGGAGACGGTCTGGCTGACGGTCGGCCCGCTCTGGTCGAGTCGTTCGGCGATCCTGGCGCGCAGCGGCGTCACGCCCTCTTCCTCGAGGTCGTAGATGGTCCGCAGGTACATCTCGGTGGTATCAACCAGGTCGTTCATTCAGCACCCTCCATTGACGCCGAGTCTACTTGGCCAGCTGCCGAAATAGGTCTAACGCTTCGGTAGGCAAGCAAGTATGCCTGCCGCGGATGTGCGGCGGGCATACTGTCGGTGCTATCTGGCCGGGCGCCTCAGCTGGCGTAGGAGCGCAGCCGGTCGGCACGCTCTCCGTTGCGCAGCTTGGCCATCACGTCCCGCTCGATCTGCCGGACCCGCTCCCGGGACAGGCCGAACAGCTTGCCGATCTGGTCCAGCGTCCGCGGCTGGCCGTCGTCGAGGCCGAACCGCAGCCGGATCACCTGGTGCTCGCGCTCGTCCAGGGTGGCCAGCACGCTGCGGATGTCGGTGTGCAGCAGCTCGGCGATCACCGCGTTCTCCGCGGACATCGCTTCGGCGTCCTCGATGAAATCGCCCAGCGGTGCTTCCTCTTCGGAACCGACCGGCATGTCCAGGCTTACCGGGTCGCGGCTGTGCTCGAGCAGATCGTTGATCTTCTCGACCGGGATTCCGGACTCGGCGGCCAACTCCTCGTCGGTGGCTTCCCGGCCGAGGTTCTGGTGCATCTCGCGCTTGATCCGCGCCAGCTTGTTGACCTGCTCGACGAGGTGAACGGGCAGCCGGATGGTGCGGCTCTGGTCGGCCATGCCGCGGGTGATGGCCTGACGGATCCACCACGTCGCGTACGTCGAGAACTTGAATCCCTTTGTGTAGTCGAACTTTTCCATCGCGCGGATCAGTCCGAGGTTGCCCTCCTGAATCAGGTCGAGCAGCGGCATTCCCCGACCGGTGTAGCGCTTGGCCAACGAGACCACCAGGCGCAGGTTCGCCTCCAACAGGTGCCGACGCGCCGCTTGACCGTCACGTACGACGGTGGCGAGATCGCGTTTGCGGTTCTCGCCCAGGAGTTTCCGCGTCGCGAGCAGATGCTCGGCATACAGTCCGGCCTCGATACGCTTCGCCAGTTCGACTTCGTCCGCGGCGGTCAGCAGCGCCGTCTTCCCGATGCCGTTCAGATATACGCGCACGAGGTCCGCTGCAGGGCTTTGAGCATCAAGATCGCTGGTGTCGATCCTGCCTGTGATGGCATTCGCCATGGCGGCCTCCCGATTGGCTTGTAGCTGTCATGGTGTTAAACGACATATCAGCCCTGAGAGTTCCCCCGCCGATGCCATCTCACACGCTTTGACGTGCACAAATGTGCCGCATACCTGAGAATGTCCTGAGAAGAGTGCTCCGCCGCCGGTCAACCGGAACCGGCGTCGTACCCGTGACCGGCGTCGTAAGCCTGGTGCTCGCGGCCGGGCGAACCCGGTTGCGGTGGCGCGGATCGCGGCGCCTCCAGGGCGGGTCGTTCGGCTGTCGGGAACAACGGAGTGCGCCGCCGCGCGTCGTCGAACCGACGGGGTTCGTCCTTGCGGCGGGGCGGGCGGTCGTTGGCGATCAGCACGGCCATCCACGGCAGCGGCACCGACGCGCCCACGATCAGCAGTGAGATCAGCCCGTTGTGCCAGGCGTCGTAGGCCAGCGCGGCCAGGATCAGCGCCGGAATCCGGAAGGCCATCAGCGTCAGGTACTTACGGACCCGCGCGCGATGCTGTTCCTCGTAGGACGGTTCGGCGGCGGTGATGAGCACCGGCCGGCCCTTGTCATCGAACCCTAATTCCGGGCCGCGCTTCATTCCTCCACTGTCCCACATCCGGCCGATTCCGGTCGGGGCGCCTTGGCAGGCACAATGTGAGGTATGCAGATCCAGACGATCGAACGCACCGACACCGACGAACGCGTCGACGACGGGACCGGCAGCGACACCCCCAAGTACTTTCATTACGTCAAGAAGGACAAGATCGCCGAGAGCGCGGTCATGGGGAACCACGTGGTCGCGCTGTGCGGTGAGGTTTTTCCCGTCACGCGCGCGGCCAAGCCGGGCTCACCTGTCTGCCCGGATTGCAAGAGGATCTACGACCAGCTCAAGAAGGGCTGATCAGGTCAGGTCGGCGGCCTCGCCGGCTCGACATCGCGTTCCCGCCTCGCGGGATTCGTCGTCACCGGATTCGACAGGGCCTCCGCCGTCGCTTCAGGGTGGGCGACCGCGCCATCAACCACTTGCGCAGCCGGTGGGCGTGCGTGCGAGGCGCGGGGAACTCCTCCTGGATCGCGGCATTGAGCTCGGCGCCGAGCATGATCGCGAAGCCGCCGAAGAAGGCGAACAACAGGAACGCGATCGGCGTGGACAGCGCGCCGTAGGTGTAACCGGTGCTGGTGATCCACCGCAAGTAGACGCGCAGGCCCAGCGTCGCGATCACGAACACGGCGGTCGCCAGGATGGCGCCCAAGACGAGCCGATGCGTCGGCAGCGGCTCCGGCAGCGACACCCGGTACAAGATTACGACGCCGGTCATCAACCCGAGGACCAGCGCGGGGTAGTAGCCGTAGCGCAGCACGTTGGCCAGCGCGTAAGGGATGTGCTCGGACACCGTGCGCGGGCCCACCACCAGCACCGGCGCGGCCACGACCGCGCACACCAGTCCGACCACGTAGAGGAACAGCGCGAACAGCCGCTGGCGCACCGGGTGGCGCAGTGGTGTCTGGTCGTGCGCCTCGACCACCGAATCGACGAACGCCGAGATCGCCGACGACCCCGCCCACAGCGACAGCAGGAAACCGAGCGAGACCACCTCGCCGCGAGCATGGGCGGTGATGTCCCGCACCGTGGGCTCGATGATCTCGTTGACGACGCTGGACGAGAACAGGCTGTGCGCCGCCGAGATCGCGCTCTTCTCGATGCTGTGCAGCGCGTCCGGCCCGAACAGCGGGGCCACATACGCCAAGCTGCCCAGCATTCCCAGCAGCAGCGGCGGGGTGGAAAGGGCCGACCAGAAGCCCGCCTGGGCGGACTCGGTGAAGATGGAGTCGTCCCAGCTTTTCCCGAGAGTCCGCAACGTGATTCGCCAAAGATGATGGCGCGACGGCTTTACGGTCTGATCACTCATACCGGTCCAGCATTACCGAAGAATTCGCCCACGCCGCACATTCTGGGTGGGCGAGTTTCGCTGGACCTAGCTTCCGCTGACCTCCAGCACGGCGGCGAGCTCGATCAGCTTGGCCTCGTGCTCGTTGGCGTGGTGCTGGCAGAAGAGAAGCTCGGCTCCGGAAGGCAGCTTGGCACGTACCCGAGCTGCGGCACCGCAGCGGTCGCAGCGGTCGGCTCTAGTCAGCTCGGCACTTGTCGTCAAAGTTGCATTCACTGGCTTCTCCGTTCTCTTGTATTCACTGTCTCAGACGTTTGGCGTTTTTGCGTTGTTCCCCGATCGTTATCGGGTGTGTCGTTTCTCACGAGCGGTAAACGTTTGGTTTCGTCGGGCTTTCTAGAGTGGTCAACCAATGACATTCCCTTCTGAGCTGCTCGTACACCTGTGCGCGGCCGACGAATGGTCGGACGCCCAGCGCCGCAGCGAAATCCCGGTGCCGCCCGCCGGGGACTTCATCCACCTGTCGGCGCCCCAGCAGGTACATCTGCCGGCCAATCGGCTGTTCAGCGGCCGCCAGGACCTGGTGCTGCTGCACATCGACCCGGCGTTGCTGGACTCGCCGGTGCGGTGGGAGCCCGGTGTGCCAACGGATCCGGAGGCGATGCTGTTCCCGCACCTGTACGGGCCGCTGCCGGTCACCGCTGTGAAACGGGTCACCGTCTACTCGCCCAGTCCCGGGGGCACCTTCGCCCCGCTGGCCGGTCCTCAGGGCTCGACGTAGGCGTCGGCTTCGATCGCCACCAGCAACTCCGGTGCGATCAGCGCCGTGACCTCGACCATGGTCGCCGTCGGCCGTATCTGCCCGAAGACCCGGGCGTGCACCTCCGCGACCTCACGCCACCGCGAAATGTCGGTCACGTAGATGCGGGGTGCGGATCACGTCGTTCAGCGTGGCCCCGGCCTGCTGCAGCGCAATCTCGATGCGGCGCAAGGCATCTCGGGCCTGCGCGGCGATGTCGTCGGCGGGCCCGGCGCCGGTGGTGCCGGGCCCGCCACGTAGGGGCCTACCCGCACCGCGCGCGAGTAGCCGACCGTGGATTCGAAGTCGGATCCTGACGAGACGAGTCTGCGGTTACCGGACATGGGTCACACTACGGCGGCGCCGACGGCCGGCGCATTTTCCTTGTGCCCAACCGAATTTCCGGCGCACCGCTGTGCGCAACAGCGATTTTGACTGTGCAGCAACAAGTTTGACGCGTGTGCTAGTCGAGGTAGTCGCGCAGCACCTGAGAACGGCTGGGGTGGCGCAGTTTTGACATGGTCTTGGATTCGATCTGGCGGATCCGCTCGCGGGTCACACCGTAGACCTGGCCGATCTCGTCGAGGGTACGGGGCTGGCCGTCGGTGAGACCGAAGCGCAGCCGTACGACGCCGGCTTCCCGTTCCGAGAGCGTCTCGAGCACCGACTGCAACTGGTCTTGCAGCAATGTGAACGACACCGCGTCGACGGCCACGACGGCCTCGCTGTCCTCGATGAAGTCGCCGAGTTGGCTGTCCCCCTCGTCGCCGATGGTCTGGTCCAGCGAGATGGGCTCACGCGCGTACTGCTGGATCTCCAGCACCTTCTCCGGCGTGATGTCCATTTCCTTGGCCAGCTCCTCGGGCGTGGGCTCGCGGCCCAGGTCCTGCAGCAGCTCGCGCTGAATGCGGCCCAGCTTGTTGATCACCTCGACCATGTGCACCGGGATGCGGATGGTGCGGGCCTGGTCGGCCATCGCGCGGGTGATGGCCTGGCGGATCCACCACGTCGCGTAGGTCGAGAACTTGTAACCCTTGGTGTAGTCGAACTTTTCGACCGCGCGGATCAGACCCAGGTTTCCCTCCTGGATCAGGTCGAGGAAGGCCATTCCGCGACCGGTGTAGCGCTTGGCCAGCGACACAACCAGTCGCAGGTTGGCTTCCAGCAGATGGTTTTTGGCGCGGTCGCCGTCGCGGCAGATCCACATCATGTCGCGACGCTGAGCGGCGGGCAATTTGTCGCCGCGCTCGACCAGTTCGGCCATCAGCTGGGTGGCATACAGGCCGGCCTCGATCCGCTTCGCGAGCTCGACCTCCTCCTCGGCGTTGAGCAGTGCCACCTTGCCGATCTGCTTGAGGTACGCGCGAACCGAGTCCGCGGACGCGGTGAGTTCGGCGTCCTTGCGGGCCTGCCGCAGCGCCTCAGATTCGTCTTCGTCCCAGACGAAATCGCCGGACGCCTTGTCCTTTTCGGACGGCTCGGCGATCTCCTCCTCGTCCTCGGCCGCCGCCTTCTTGGCGGCCGGCTTGGTCACGTCCGCGCCGTCCTCGGCCTCGTCGTCCCCGACGTCGGCCTCGTCGTCCGCGTCAACCTCGACGACGACCTCGTCCTCGAGGTCGTCGTCGAGGTTGAGGTCGCCCTCGATGTCGAGGTCTTCGCCTTCCAGATCGGGCTCTGCGTCGAGCTCCTCGGCCGCGTCGTCGATGCCCTCGTGGTTCTCGTCGTCGGCGAGATCCTTGGGTGCGGCCTTAATGCCGCGGCCCGCCGGCGCCTTCGCGGCGGCCTTGGCCGGAGTGCGGGGCTTCTTCTCGGCGGTCGTGTCTTCGCCGGCGGGCTTGGCGGCCCGGGGTGCGGCCTTGGTGGCGCGTTTGGCCGGCGCGGTGCCGTGGGCGGCCTTGGCCGCGGGCCGCTTGGCGGGAGTCTTCGTGGCGGTGCGCTTCACCGGCTCATCTGTTGCCGGACTGGTCTTGCTCGCTGCCACTTACACCCCTTCGGTTGGACTCACTTTCGGTGGGTTTGGGCATGGTTAACCGAAAGTGCCTGCTATGTCGAATGTCGGTGTTGGTATGAGCGTGGAGGCTCGCACGCTTTCTGTCGGGCGGTCGCCGTGGACCATTGTAACGACAGTGCGCGCTCGTACCGCCGCCCTAGCGGGGAAATTTCAGTGCGTCACGTCCACGGTCGAGGCCATCGCGGCGCCGACGATCCCGGCGGTGTTCAGCAATGCCGCGGCCACCACCGGGGTGCGGTTTTCGAGCAGCGGCACCCATTGATCGGCCTTTCGGCTGATCCCACCGCCGGCGATGATCAGGTCGGGCCAGATCGCGTTCTCGATCGCGATCAGCACCCTGGTCACCTCTTTGGTCCAGCGCGGGTAGCTCCATTTGTTTTTGTCTTTCACCGACGAGGCCGCGCGTTTCTCGGCCTCTTTGCCGCCGACTTCGAGATGGCCGAATTCGGTGTTGGGTATCAGCGTCCCGTTGTGGATCAGGGCGGAGCCGATGCCGGTTCCGAAGGTGAGCAGCACGACCAGCCCCTCGTGCCCTTTGCCCGCCCCGTAGCGCTCCTCGGCGAGCCCGGCCGCGTCGGCGTCGTTGAGCACCGTGACGTCTTGGCCGTCCAGCTTGGCGCTGATCACGTCGCGCGCGTTGGTCCCGATCCAGGCGCGATCCACGTTGGCCGCGGTCTGCACGATGCCGTTGGTGACGACACCGGGGTAGGTCACGCCGAGCGGCCCGGCCCAGCCGAATTCGTCGACGACCTTGGCGATGGTTTTGGCCACGGCCGACGGGGTGGCCGGTTGCGGAGTCAGCAGTTTGACCCGTTCGCCGATCAGCTGGCCGGTGTCCAGATCGACGATTCCGCCCTTGATTCCGCTGCCGCCGACGTCGATGCCGAATCCGCGACGCTGCGGCGTGCCGGAGGCTGCCTCGGTGCCGGGTGCATTGGTGGCCGAGTCGGTGCTGGTCATCGACGTCTCCTTGGCGAGATCGGGCTGTGTCACACCTTAGCTGGCGACGACCTGGTTGCGGCCGGGCGATCGGAGGAGTGTCGCCGCTCTGCGCGGCGGCAGCCGACTGTGTTGCGATGGACCCGTGACGAGATCCGAGCCCGCGCAGTTGCGCGCCGTAGCCGAACTGCTCGCCGCCGAAGCCGCCGAGTTCGTCAGGTCGCGGCGCGCCGAGGTGTTCGGTGCGCGCGCGGCCGGGACCGACAGTGCCGCGGTGCGGTCCAAGAGCACGCCGACCGATCCGGTGACGGTGGTCGACACCGAGACCGAACGCCTGCTGCGCGATCGGTTGGCCAAATTACGGCCCGGTGACCCGATTCTCGGGGAAGAGGGCGGCGGCCCGGCCGAACCGGACGCGGCGTCTCAGGACGCGGTTACCTGGGTGCTCGATCCGATCGACGGCACGGTGAATTTCGTCTACGACATCCCGGCATATGCGGTGTCGGTCGGCGCGCAAGTCGGCGGCGTGTCGGTGGCCGGCGCGATCGCCGACGTCGTCGGGGGCCGGGTCTACTCCGCGGCGCAAGGCCTGGGCGCGCATGTCGTGGACGCGCAAGGGACGCAGCCGTTGCGGTGCACCGACGTCGGCGATCTCTCAATGGCCTTGCTGGGCACCGGCTTTGGATATTCGATCGGGCGGCGCACCACCCAGGCCGCGCTGCTGGCGCGGCTGCTGCCGTTGGTGCGCGACGTGCGTCGCGTCGGCTCCGCCGCACTGGACCTGTGCATGGTCGCGGCGGGGCGGTTGGACGCCTACTACGAGCACGGGCTGCAGGTGTGGGATCGCGCGGCGGGCGGGCTGATCGCAGCTGAGGCCGGGGCACGGGTGTTGCTGCCCACGCCGCTCGGCCCGCCTGGCACAGAGGCCGGACTGGTGGTGGCGGCCGCGCCCGGGATCGCCGACGAACTGTTGACGGCCCTCGAGCGATTCGGCGCCCTTGCCCCGATCGCGGACTGAATCAGCAGCTGCTGGCGTGAATCTTCGCCAATAGCGAGGGATCTGACGATCCGGTGGCACCGGGGCGCAGGCTGGCCAGCACCGTGTCGATGTCGTCGTTGTGCGCCAGCGCGGTGAATTCCGTGCCGATCGCCAGGTCGACGGAGTCGTCGGCGCGGTTGTCGTTGAACAGCTCGCTGCACGGGGCGACCAGCCACACCGCGGCGGCGGCGGACCCGCCGGCCGTGCCGAAGCGGATCTGGCTTTGGCAGTTCAGCCGGGTGCCGGCGTAGAGCGGGTCGTTGGCCGCGGTCGGCTGCGCGAAGCCCAGATCCTTCATCGCGCCGGCGACGTCGGCGGCCTGGCCGCCGCGGCCGCTGGCGTTGAGCACCCGCACCTTGGTGTCGCTGAGTTTGGCCGGCGGCACGTCGGCCATGGCACTGCGTGACATTTGCTCGCCGAGCTGGGCCGGCGCCGATCCGTTCGCCGGTTGCGGGGGCGGGTTGCACACCTGCGCCTCGCGAACTCTCGGGGGCCGCGTCAGCACCACCGTCCACACCACGCCGGTGACCACGACCAGCAAAACCAGCACGATGATCGCGGGTCGGGGATTGCGACGCCGAAACGGCCGACCATGCTTGTCGAAGGCGGTACCCTCGGTGATTTGTGCGACCACAGCTGCACTGTAGCCGCACACCAAATCCACTGTTTAAAGGCCGATATGAGGGTCAACCCGGGGGTGTGAGGTAAATCACAATCGAATCGCCCGGGTTCCGGGCACGAATCGTTTGGTGGATGCGTTCGACGCTGGTACAAAGCGTTGCTTGAGGTAACGCAGGCATGTGAGGGGATTGGACGATGCCTACCGACTATGACGCTCCACGGCGTACCGAAACCGACGATGTTTCGGAGGACTCGCTGGAGGAGCTCAAGGCTCGACGGAACGAGGCGGCGTCGGGTGTTGTCGACGTAGACGAATCCGAGTCAGCCGAGAACTTCGAACTGCCTGGGGCCGACCTGTCCGGCGAGGAGCTGTTGGTTCGGGTCATTCCGAAACAAGCCGACGAGTTCACCTGCTCGAGTTGCTTTTTGGTGCAACACCGCAGTCGACTGGCCAGCGAGAAGAACGGCGTGATGATCTGCACCGACTGCGCGGCCTGATCGGTCAGCTGCGTAATGCCGACAGCACCCGGTCGGGGTGACGGCAGCTCACCATCCAGTACGGCGTCGGGTCGTCTGGGTCGTCGAGGACCAGCAAAATCATCGGCCCTACCCACGCGCGATGCAGGACGTATGTGGCGGGGTCGAGTTGGCGCCCCAGCGCCGCGGACTTCGCGGTGGGCGCTATCTCCGCGGATCGGGCGATCACGGTGACCGGCAGGTGGGCTTCCCCGGCCCACAGCTGCACCTCGCCGTCGTCGGCGGCGGTGACCCAGATTTCGATGCGGCCCAGCCACAGCAGGGCGCCGACGGCCACGATGAACAACACCACGAACGGCAGCCAGTCGGGGAGCGCCTTGACACCCATGTTGACTTCGACGGCGATCAGGGTGGCCAGCGCGAACGCCGGTGGCCACCACCACCAGGGGACCCACAGCCGCTCGCGATATCGCACGCTGTGCGGCGCGACGCGCGTACTCGACACCCGGTCAAGGGTAGCCTGTGGCCCCGTGTCGACCAGTCTGGCCATCGTCCGTCTCGACCCCAGGCTTCCGCTGCCCAGCCGTGCCCACGCCGGCGACGCGGGGGTCGACCTGTTCAGCGCCCAAGACGTCACCCTGGCGCCGGGGCACCGCGCCCTGGTCTCCACCGGCGTGGCGGTCGCCATCCCGTTCGGGATGGTCGGTTTGGTGCATCCTCGCTCGGGATTGGCTGCGCGGGTTGGACTTTCGATCGTCAACAGCCCGGGTACGATCGACGCGGGCTATCGCGGCGAGATCAAGGTCGCGCTGATCAACCTCGACCCGGCCGAGCCGATCGTGGTGCGCCGCGGTGATCGGATCGCCCAGTTGCTGGTGCAGCGGGTCGAGTTGGTCGAGTTGGTCGAGGTCGCGTCGTTCGACGAGGCCGGGCTGGCCGAAACATCCCGTGGCGACGGTGGTCACGGGTCCTCCGGCGGACATGCGAGTTTGTGATGGCACTTGGTAGATCAGGCAAAGACGACAGCGACGAGTCGGCGGCCGGTGGCGCGGCCGACCCGATCGACGACGAGTTCGACGAGGAGCTGGAGGGCCCGTTCGACATCGACGACTTCGACGACCCGTCGGTCGCGGAGCTGGCCCGGCTCGACCTGGGCTCGGTGCTGATCCCGATGTCCGAGGCCGGCCAGCTGCAGGTGGAGCTGACCGAGACCGGTGTGCCGAGCGCGGTGTGGGTCGTCACGCCCAACGGGCGATTCACCATCGCCGCCTATGCCGCACCCAAGACGGGTGGCCTGTGGCGCGAGGTGGCCAGCGAGCTCGCCGACTCGCTGCGCAAGGACTCGGCACAAGTCAGCATCAAGGACGGCCCGTGGGGCCGCGAGGTGGTCGGTACCGCCTCGGGAGTGGTGCGGTTCATCGGTATCGACGGCTACCGCTGGATGATTCGCTGCGTCGTCAACGGCCCGCACGAAACCATCGAGGCCCTGGAGGGCGAGGCGCGAGCGGCGTTGGCGGACACGGTGGTTCGCCGCGGCGACACCCCGCTGCCGGTGCGCACACCGCTGCCGGTGAACCTGCCCGAGCCGATGGCCGAGCAGCTGCGTCAGGCCGCTATGCAACAGGCGCAGCAGGCCGCCGAACACGGCGATGCCCAGCAGCCGTCCAACGAGCCGGCCGCCCGGCGCAGCGCGGACGGCTCGGCCATGCAACAGCTGCGCACCACCACCGGCGGGTAGCCCGCACCCGCGGGCTCGCGTGTGAATCCGTGGCCGTGACCGTGTATTGCGGGCGGCCCCAAAACACAGGCAAAGCCATGAGCGCACACCGAAAGTCGTGACCGCGGACCGTTACACGTCGGCCAGTGCCGCCAGACACGCCGCCCCGAGTGTGGCGGCATCCGCGCCGATCTGATCGAGCGTCACCGTCCGCAGCGCCGCGCGCGGCGCCGCGGCCACCCAATCGACACCGGCCTGCAGCGGATGAATCGGATCGTCGACCGCCGACGCCACGCCGAGCGGCGCGGCCAGGGGGTTGAGTTCGTCACAGCTGGGCGCGACATAGGCCGCCGCTTCGTCCATCGCGTCTGGCAGCAACGGCCACTGGGCAAGCCAGGACCGGGCCAGCTCGTCGCCCAACCAGGACGGGCTGGAGGCACGCATCTGTGCGGTCGCCGCGGCCAGGCCGTCGGCGCGTAGCGTCGACGCCGAATACCGCGCCGCGAGTGCGGCCGGCGCCGATCCCGGCGGCCCCGCCCAGGCGGGCAGCGCGGCCAGCACGGCGACCGTTTGGCTTGGATGCACGAGTGCCCAGGCGACCGCCACCGCTGCTCCGATCGAGATTCCGCCGACGGCGATGGGCCCGTCGCGCGCGGCGTCGTCCAACGCGGAAAGGTAGCCGCCGACCAGACGATCGGGTCGCGGCGCGGGGGCGATCAGCCGTGCGCCGACGCCGCGCAACGGCCCGGAAAACGCCCGATCGACGTACACGTCGTCGGAGCCGGTTCCGGGCAACAGCACCGCCGTGACACCCCGCAGATCGACAGCCACGCCCCGATACTGCCCGGCGCGACACGCGTTCGGAAATCAGTTTGATTCGGTTGGCGCCGGGGAACCAACAGGTCTACGATGTTCGTTGGCATAGATGAAGCACCGCAGCTTTTCTCCAATTGTCAGGAGTGGCCATGGGTGCCCAGGGTTATTTGCGCCGTCTCACCCGTCGGTTGACGGAGGATCCGGAGCAACGCGATTCCGAGGAATTGTCCGACGAGGTCGCCAGCACTGGTGCACAGCGTGCGATCGATTGCGAACGTGGCCAAGAGGTGACGATGGTGGGCACGCTGCGCAGCGTGGAATGTAACGGCAAGGGCTGCGCGGGCGGCGTGAAGGCCGAGCTGTTCGACGGCAGCGACACCGTGACCCTGGTCTGGTTGGGCCAGCGCCGCATCCCCGGGATCGACTCGGGACGCACTTTGCGGGTGAGCGGCCGGATAGGCAAGCTGGAGAACGGCACCAAGGCCATCTACAACCCGCACTACGAAATTCAGCGTTGACACTGCCTCGTAACACTTCCGACCGCATCCACCCGGAACGCCTGCTGAGCCAGCTGGGCGGGGTTAGCGGTCTGATCTACTCGTCGCTGCCCGTCGTCACCTTCGTCGCGGCGTCCAGCCTGTTGGGGCTGGTGCCCGCGATCGGGGTCGCGCTCGGCGTGGCCGCAGTCGTCTTGGTGTGGCGGCTGATTCGCCGCGACTCGACGCAGCCGGCGTTCTCCGGGTTCGTCGGGGTCGCCGTCTGCGCGTTGATCGCCTACCTCGTCGGAGCGTCCAAGGGCTATTTCCTGCTCGGCATTTGGGTCTCGCTGTTGTGGGCCGTGGTCTTCGCCGTGTCCGTGCTGATCCGGCGACCGCTGGTCGGCTACGCGTGGAGCTGGGCCACCGGGCGTGACCGCCACTGGCGCAACGTGTCTCGGGCCGTCTACGCGTTCGACGTCGCCACGCTGGGCTGGGTACTGGTGTTCGGTGCGCGGTTCGTCGTGCAGCGCCTGCTCTACGACGCCGACCAGACCGGCTGGCTGGCCGCCGCGCGCATCGGGATGGGCTGGCCACTGACCGCGCTGGCGGCGCTCGCGACCTACGTGGCGATCCGGGCCGCGCAGCGCGCGATCGACGGCGCCGAGGAAACGTTCGGGCCGGCCGCGGTGGTCGACGCCGACTAGCTCGCGGGCGGCGCGACCGCCGGCAGCACCAGCTTGCGCAGCTCCTCTTCGACCTCGGTGACCGCGACAAAGAGCAACTCGTCGCCGCCTTCCAGCGGCTCGTCGGCCTCCGGCACGATCACCCGCGGGCCCCGCAGAATGGTGACCAGTGCGGCATCCCGGGGCAGCTCCAGCCGGCGTACCGGCTTACCGCCCCACGGGGTGTCGTCGGGCAGGGTGATCTCGACCAGGTTGGCCTGGCCCCGCCGAAACTCCATCAGCCGCACCAAATCGCCCACGGCGACCGCTTCTTCGATCAGCGACGCCAGCATGCGCGGGGTGGACACCGCCACGTCGACCCCCCAAGCGTCGGTGAACAGCCATTCGTTGCGGGGGTCGTTGACGCGGGCCACCACCCGGGGCACCGCGAACTCGGTCTTGGCCAGCAGGGACAGCACCACGTTGGCCTTGTCGTCACCGGTCGCGGCGACCACCACGTCGAAGTTCTCGAGGTGCACCGATTCGAGCAGGCTCAGCTCGCACGCGTCGCCGAGTCGCCAGTGCGCGGCTGGGATCGCGTCGACGTCGACGTGGTCCGGGTTGCGTTCGATCAGGGTCACGTCGTGGTTGTTCTCGAGAAGCTCGCGGGTGACCGAGCGGCCGACCGCGCCGGCTCCGGCGACAGCTACCTTCATCTGCGCTGCTCCTTGGTCGCGGTCGGGCGGCGCGGACTCAATGCCCCGCCCCTGAATCGATGTCCTCGGCGGGCGGCAGGGCGGCGATGGCCACCGCCTCGGCCGCGCGGCCGGAGATCGCGGCGATATAGACCTGATCGCCGGCCTGGATGACCGTCTTGGGTTCGGGCAGGATGCCGGTGCCGAACCGGATCAGGAAGGCCACCCGGGCCCCGGTGGCGTGCTCGAGATCGGTGGCGCGTCGGCCCACCCAGTCCTCGTGCAGGACGACCTCGGACACCGCGACCGTCCCGGTCGGGTCGCGCCACTTGGCGGTCTCGCTCTCCCGGGTCAGCGCGTTGAACAGCCGGTCGGTGGTCCACGGCACGGTGGCGATCGTCGGGATGCCGAGGCGTTCGTAGACCTCGGCGCGCTTGGCGTCGTAGATCCGGGCCACCACGCGGTTGACGCCGAACGTCTCGCGAGCCAGCCGCGCCGAGATGATGTTGGAGTTGTCCCCGGACGACACCGCCGCGAACGCGTCGGCCTCCTCGATGCGGGCCCTCAGCAGCACATCCCGGTCGAACCCCTGGCCCAGCACCCGCTCGCCGGCGAACTCCGGGCTCAGCCGGTTGAACGCCGCGCTGTCGCGGTCGATCACCGCGACGTCGTGGCCAATCCGGGACAGCCCGTCGGCCAACGACGAGCCCACCCGGCCACAACCCATTACAACCACCCGCACGTCAGGTCCTCTCGGCTGAGTCGGAGCACGTGTCAATCATCGGCAAACTGTGTGGCCAGCCGATTTCCATCGGCAACATTCTCGCCCACGGAACGCTACCGGCATGGCCCGTTGCGCTTACTCTTGGCTCTCGTGTCCAAACTTTCAACCGCAGCGCGCCGGTTGCTCATCGGGCGGCCGCAACGCAGTGACCGGCTGAGCCACACCCTGCTGCCCAAGCGCATCGCCTTGCCGGTGTTCGCCTCCGACGCGCTGTCCTCGGTGGCGTATGCGCCCGAGGAAGTGTTCTTGATGCTCTCGGTGGCCGGCGCGGCCGCCTACGCGTTGACGCCGTGGATCGGGCTCGCGGTGGCCGCGGTCATGTTGGTCGTGGTGGCCAGCTACCGGCAGAACGTGCATGCCTACCCGTCCGGCGGCGGCGACTACGAAGTGGTCACCACCAACCTGGGCGAGACCGCCGGCCTCGTCGTGGCCAGTGCGCTGATGGTGGATTACGTTCTCACCGTTGCTGTTTCGACGGCGTCGGCGATGGCCAACATCGGTTCCGCGGTCCCCGTCGTGGCCCAGAACAAGGTGTGGTTCTGTGTGGCAGCCATCGTCTTGGTGACGGCGCTGAACCTGCGCGGGATCCGGGAATCCGGGGCGGCCTTCGCGATCCCGACGTATGCGTTCATCATCGGCGTCGTGACAATGATCGGGTGGGGTTTGATCCGGATTTTCGTGCTGGGCAACCCGCTGCGCGCCGAGTCGGCCGGCTACCAGATGCACGGCGAGCACGGCCAGATCGTCGGCTTCGCGTTCGCGTTCCTGCTGGCCCGCTCGTTCTCCTCGGGCTGCGCGGCGCTGACCGGTGTCGAGGCGATCAGCAATGGCGTGCCGGCGTTCCAGAAACCCAAGTTGCGCAACGCCGCAACGACTCTGCTGATGCTCGGCGTGATCGCGGTGACGCTGCTGATGGGCATCATCGTGCTGGCCCAGCAGATCCACGTGCAGCTGGTCGACGACCCCGCCACCCAGCTGACCGGCATCCCGGCCGGCTACATACAGAAGACGCTGGTCACCCAGCTGGCCGAGACGGTGTTCGGCGGCTTCCGGATCGGGTTTCTGCTCATCGCCACGGTGACGGCGCTGATCTTGGTGCTGGCGGCCAACACCGCGTTCAACGGCTTCCCGGTGCTCGGCTCGGTGCTGGCGCAGCACAGCTACCTGCCGCGCCAGCTGCATACCCGCGGCGACCGCCTGGCGTTCTCCAACGGGATCCTGTTCCTGTCGGCGGCCGCGCTGTCGATCGTCGTCGCGTTCCGCGGCGAGGTGACCGCGCTGATCCAGCTCTACATCGTCGGCGTGTTCATTTCGTTCACGCTGAGCCAGATCGGCATGGTCCGGCACTGGACTCGGCTGCTGCGCACCGAGACCGACCCGAGGGTGCGAGCCAAGATGAAGCGCTCGCGGGTGATCAACACGATCGGTCTGCTGTCCACCGGCACGGTGCTGCTGGTGGTGCTGGTCACCAAGTTCTTCGCCGGCGCGTGGATCGCCATCGTCGCGATGGGTGCGCTGTTCGTCGTCATGAAGATGATCCGCAAGCACTACTCCACCGTCTCGCGGGAATTGGAGGAGCAGGCCGCCGCCCAGCACGACGTGGTGCTGCCCAGCCGCAACCACGCCATCGTGCTGGTGTCGAAGCTGCATCTACCGACCCTGCGCGCCTTGGCCTACGCGCGTGCCACCCGTCCCGATGTGCTCGAGGCCGTCACGGTCAGCGTGGACGACGTGGAAACCCGTGCGCTGGTGCATGATTGGGAGCACAGCGAGATCAGCGTGCCGCTGAAGGTGATCGCCTCACCCTATCGGGACATCACCCGCCCGGTGCTCGAGTACGTCAAACGGGTCAGCAAGGACTCGCCGCGCACCGTGGTGACGGTGTTCATCCCCGAGTACGTCGTCGGCCATTGGTGGGAGCAATTGCTGCACAACCAAAGCGCGTTGCGGCTCAAGGGCCGGCTGCTGTTCATGCCCAACGTGATGGTGACTTCGGTTCCCTGGCAACTGAGTTCGTCGGAGCGACTCAAAACCCTGCAGCCGCACGCGGCTCCCGGTGACGCCCGGCGCGGAATCTTCGACTGAACCGCCTAGACGGGAAAACGCAATGAGTGCCGAGGCGTCGCTATCACCGGGGGAGCTGACGCTGGTCGCCGGTGCGCCCGCCAACGGCGGCAGCTGCGTGGCCCACCACGAAGGCCGGGTGGTGTTCGTGCGCTATGCCCTACCCGGCGAACGAGTGCGGGTGCGGGTCACCGCCGACCGCGGATCCTATTGGCATGCAGAGGTTCTCGACGTCCTGGAGGCGTCGGCGGATCGGATCGATTCGCTGTGCCCGATCGCCGGGGTCGACGGCGCCGGCTGTTGTGATCTGGCCTTCGCGACCCCGGAGGCGGTTCGGACGTTCAAGGCGCAAGTGGTGGCCAACCAATTGGAACGGCTGGGTGGGTATCGCTGGAGCGGTGCGGCAGAACCACTTTCGGAGTCCGGCGTCACCGGCTGGCGTACCCGGGTGCGCCTCGAGGTGGGCGCGGACGCGCGCCCGGGCTTTCACCGCTACAACAGCGACCAGCTGGTGACCGACCTGAGTTGTGCGCAGTTGCCGCCGGGAATGCTGGATGGCCTGGCCCAGGTGTGTGCGCCGGCCGACCTGGCGCCGACCGCGCAACTGCACGTCGCCGTCGACGACGACGGGTGCCGGCATGTGGTGCGCACCCTGCGCCGCGGCGCGCGCACGGCGACTAATGTGGTGCAGGGCAACTACGAGGCGACCCAGCGCGTCGTCCGGCGCAGCTGGGAGGTGCCGGTGACCGCGTTCTGGCAGGCGCATCGGGAGGCGGCGCGGGTCTACAGCGCGCTGGTCGCCGACTGGGCGCAGCCCGGCGCCGGGATGAGTGTGTGGGATCTCTACGGCGGCGCAGGCGTTTTCGCCGCCACGCTGGGCGACGCGGTGGGGGAGTCCGGGCGGGTCCTGACCGTCGACACCTCCCGCGCGTCGACGCGCGCGGCGCGGGCCGCGCTGGTCGATCCGCCGCAGGTGGAGATCGTCACCGATTCGGTGCGCCGCGCGGTGGCGGCGCAACAGGCCGGCGCCGACGTCGCGGTGCTGGATCCGCCGCGCTCGGGCGCCGGACGCGACGTCATCGACCTGCTGGCCGCCGCCGGTGTGCCGCGAGTCGTACACATCGGTTGCGAGGCAGCGTCTTTCGCGCGCGATATCGGGCTGTACCTCGGTCATGGCTATACGGTCGAGAAGATCAAGGTGTTCGACGCCTTCCCGCTGACCCATCACACCGAGTGCGTGGCGCTGCTGACTCGCCCGGGCGGGTCGCGATCGTGACCGAGACCATCCGTTACGCGCTGATCGTCTTGTTCTGCAGCGCCGTCGGTTTGATCGCGGTGCTGGCGAACCGGCTGACCGAGCGGGTCAAGGTCCCGGTCGCCCTGCTGGTGTTGGTCGGTGCCGCCGTGGCGGTGCACAGCATGCCCGCGGTACAGCCACCGTCCGAGCGGGCGGTGGAGCGGGTGATCACCATCGCGTTGGTGCTGGTGTTGTTCGACGGCGGAATGCATATCGGGCTCAAGCGCTTTCGCGCGGCGGTCGCCCCCATTCTGTCGGTCGGCGTCGTGGGCACCGCCCTCACCGCCGCCGGCGGGGCGCTGATACTGCACTACCTGTGCGGAATCGGTTGGTTCCCAGCGGTGCTGGTGGCCACCGCGGTGGCACCCACCGACCCGGCCGTGGTGTTCTCCGTGCTGGGTAAACGCGAGATCGCCGGCCGCAGTAGCACCATCCTGGAAGGAGAGTCCGGCGCCAACGACCCGGTCGGCATCTCCTTGATGGCCAGCCTGATCGCCGCCGGTGGCCTCAGCGCGGCCGGGTTCGCCAGCGTGGCAACCCAATTCGTCTTACAGATGGTGATCGGCCTGGCCGTCGGCGTGCTCGGCGGTCGCGCCCTGCTCGTGTTCATGCGCAGCGTGGCATTGCCCAGCGAGGGCCTGTACTCGCTGCGGACGTTGGCGTCCAGCCTGCTGCTGTACGGCATTGCCACGCTGGCCCACGGCTCGGGATTCCTGGCGGTGTTCGTCGCCGGCATCGTGATCGGCGACGCGCGCGCGCCCTACAAACCGGACATCAAACGATTCCACGCCGCCTTGGCGGGCTTGGCCGAAATCGTCGCGTTTGCCGTTCTGGGGTTGACCGTCGACCTCAACGTGCTCGGCCATCCCGACGTGTGGATCCCCGGCCTGGTCCTCGGCGTGGCGCTGACGGTGGTGATTCGGCCGTTGGCGGTGGGCTGCTGCCTGGTTCCGGTCCGGCTGCAGCACAACGAACGCATCTTCATCCTCGTCGCCGGGCTCAAGGGGGCGGTGCCGATCCTGCTGGGCGAGTTCCTGCGGGCCGCACACATCGCCGACGCCGAACGCCTCTACGGCATCGTCGTGGTCGTCGTGGTCTTCTCGGCGCTGGTGCAAGGCAGCTCGGTGCCCGGTATCGCAAAGCTGCTACACCTGCCGATGCGTACCGTCGAGCCGCAGCCGTGGGAGATCGGTGTGCGGCTCCAGGACGAACCCGAGGGGGTGCACCGGCTGCACGTCGCCCCGGGTTCGGCCGCTGAGGGGTGCACCATCGAGGGCTTGAGCGACCGCGTCGGCGACATCTGGGTGAGCATCGTCGTGCGCGCCACCGGCCTGGTGCCGGTGCGGGGTGACACCGAGCTGCGGGCCGGCGACGAGGTCGTCGTCTTGGCCGATCCCGAACTTCACGACGACCTCGCCGAGTTGTTCGGCGCCTCGTAGGAGGCTAGATCCGGCCGTCGCTGCGTACACTGACGGGATGCTGGAACAGATCCGCGGCCCTGCAGATCTGCAACACCTTTCGGGGCAGCAGCTCCGCGATCTGGCCGCCGAGATCCGCGAGTTCCTGATCCACAAGGTGGCTGCTACCGGGGGCCACCTGGGACCGAACCTCGGCGTGGTCGAGCTGACGCTGGCGCTGCACCGGGTCTTCGACTCGCCGCACGATCCGATCATCTTCGACACCGGCCACCAGGCCTATGTACACAAGATGCTGACCGGCCGCTGCCAGGACTTCGAGACGCTGCGCAAAAAGGGTGGCCTGTCGGGGTATCCGTCGCGCGCCGAGAGCGAGCACGACTGGGTGGAGTCCAGCCACGCCAGTGCGGCGCTGTCCTACGCCGACGGTCTGGCCAAGGCGTTCGAGCTGACCGGGCACCGCAACCGGCACGTGGTCGCGGTGATCGGCGACGGCGCGCTCACCGGCGGCATGTGCTGGGAGGCGCTGAACAACATCGCGGCATCCGGGCGTCCGGTGGTCATCGTCGTCAACGACAACGGCCGCAGCTACGCCCCCACGATCGGCGGGGTCGCCGACCACCTGGCGATGCTGCGGCTGCAGCCGGCCTACGAGCAGGTGCTGGAAAAGGGCCGCGACGTGGTACGGGCGGTGCCGCTGATCGGTGAGATCTGCTACCACCTCATGCACAGCGTCAAGGCCGGCATCAAGGACTCGCTGGCCCCGCAGCTGCTGTTCACCGATCTCGGGCTGAAATATGTCGGCCCGGTCGACGGCCACGACGAGCGGGCCGTGGAGGCCGCGCTGCGCCGCGCCCGCGAGTTCGGCGCCCCGGTGATCGTGCACGTGGCCACCCGCAAGGGGATGGGCTACGCCCCGGCCGAGGCCGACGAAGCCGAACAGATGCACTCGACCGCGCCGATCGACCCCGCCACCGGCCAGGCCACCAAGATCCCGGGCCCGGGCTGGACGGCGACCTTCTCCGACGCGCTGATCGGCTACGCGGCAAAGCGCCGCGACATCGTCGCGATCACGGCGGCGATGCCCGGTCCGACCGGGCTGACGGCGTTCGGGCAACGATTCCCGGATCGGTTGTTCGACGTCGGCATCGCCGAACAGCATGCGCTGACGTCGGCGGCGGGGCTGGCGATGGGTGGGATGCACCCGGTCGTGGCCATCTACTCGACGTTCCTCAACCGGGCGTTCGACCAGATCATGATGGACGTGGCGCTGCACAAGCTGCCCGTGACGATCGTGCTCGACCGCGCCGGGATCACCGGTTCCGACGGCGCCAGCCACAACGGCATGTGGGATCTGTCGATGCTGGGCATCGTGCCCGGCATGCGGGTGGCCGCCCCGCGCGACGCCGCCCGACTGCGTGAGGAGCTCGGCGAGGCGCTCGAGGTGGACGACGGCCCGACCGCGCTGAGGTTCCCCAAAGGCGATGTGGGCGAAGACATTCCGGCCCTCGAGCAGCGGGCGGGAATCGACGTGCTGGCGGTGCCCGCGGAAGCGCTGAACCACGACGTGCTGCTGGTGGCCGTCGGCGCGTTCGCCGCGATGGCACTCGAGGTGGCCAAGCGGCTGCACGGCCCGGGCATCGGGGTGACGGTGATCGATCCGCGGTGGGTGTTGCCGGTGTCCGACGGTGTTCTCGAACTGGCCGAGCAGCACAAGCTGCTCGTCACGCTTGAGGACAACGGCGTCAATGGCGGTGTGGGATCGGCGGTTTCGGCCGCGCTGCGCCGCGCGGAGATCGACATGCCGTGCCGCGACGTCGGCCTCAACCAGGAGTTCTACGAGCACGCCTCCCGCGGTGAGGTGCTTGCCGATCTCGGGCTGACCGACCAGGACGTGGCCCGCCGGATCACCGGATGGGTTGCCGCACTGGGCAGTTACGAATCCGAACCCGAGATCCGCGAGCACCTCGACTAATCGTCGGTACCCTCGGGCGGCGGCTGCAGCGCGGCGGCCAGCACGGGGTCGACGAGCTCGCGTTGCCAGGCCCGCGCCTGGCCGGCGCGCAGGAAATCCTCCACGGCCTCGACCGGGTCCGGCGCGTCGGCCCAGTCCCAGCACAGCCGGCGCACCAGGTCGGGTGAGACCAGGTTCTCGGTCGGGATCTTCACCCGCTCCGACAGCTCCGACAGCCCGGCCCGGGCGGCCTCCAGCCGGGCGGCCGCCTCCGGTTTGCGTCTGCTCCACCGCGCCGGCGGCGGCGGCCCGTTCGGCGGCTCGGCGTCTTCGGGCGGGTCCGGGCTGGTGCGGGCCGCCTCCAGCGCGGCCAGCCAGGTCGCCGCGCTGCGCCGCTGGTTGCGCCCGCCGAACACCGGCAACGCGATCAGGTCTTCGACCGTCTTCGGGTCGGCGATCGCGGCCTCGATGATGGCCGAATCCGGCAGGATGCACCGCGGCGCGATGTCGCGGCGCTGGGCGATGTTGTCGCGGGTGGTCCACAACTCGCGCACCGCTGCCAGGGCGCGACGGTCGCGCACCTTGTGGATGCCCGACGTGCGCCGCCAGCGGTCGCGCCGCGGCGTGGCTTCCCTGCTGCCCGCGCCGCGCAAGTAGTCGAATTCCTCTCCGGCCCAATCGGTTTTGCCTTGCGCGGCCAGCTCAGCGGCGATCGCCGCCCGCAGCTCGACCAGCAGCTCCACGTCGAGGGCCGCGTAGTTGAGCCACTCGGTGGGCAGCGGCCGCTTGGACCAGTCGGCCGCGCCGTGGCCCTTGACCAGACCATGCCCCAGCAACCGTTCGGTCATCGCCGCCAGGTTCACCCGCTTGAACCCGGCCAGGCGCCCGGCCAGCTCGGTGTCGTAGAGCGCGGGCGGGCGCATGCCGACCTCGGCCAGGCACGGCAGATCCTGGTCGGCCGCGTGCAGAATCCACTCGTCGGTGCCCAGCACCTCGGCGACCGGGCGCAGCGCCGTCAGCGGATCGGTGCCGTGACTGACCGGGTCGATCAGCACGGTGCCGGCCCCAGCCCGCCGGATCTGGATCAGGTAGGCCCGGTTGGAGTAGCGGAAACCCGACGCGCGCTCGGCGTCCACCGCGAACGGCCCATGCCCACTGTCCAGGAATCGGGCGGCGTCGGCGATCTGGGCGACCGTCACCGAGAGTTCGGGTATGCCCTCGGCCGGGTGCAGCAGCGGGGTGGGTCCGGGCGCGCCGCTGTCAGACCCCTCGGATCCGGGCTCACCCATGTCAGGCGCGTGACCGCGAGCTCAGGTCGGTGACCCCAGCCGGCGGGAGGCCTGCGGCGTGCTCCAGCACCTCGCAAAACGCTTCGACGTGGGCGCCGACGGCCGGCGTGGTCGCCGTCCACGAGGCCCGCAGCTCGAGCTGATGGGCGCGCGGCGGCCCGGAGATGTCGCCGTAGCGCACGGAAGTGGTGGCGGTGACGGTGCCGCCCAGCGCCGTGACCTGGTCGGTCCGCGCTTCCAGGGCGTCGACCAGCCAGCTCCACGCCACTTCCGGCAGCAGCGGATCGACGGCCTCGCTGGAGTCCAGGTCGGCCTGGATGTAGGCGACCAGACGCGTGGTGCCGTCCCAGGCGTCGGCGCCGTCCGGGTCGTAGAGCAGGATCAGCCGGCCGAACGCGTCGCCCTCCGACCGCTCGGGGACGATTTCGAGGTCGGGGTGCTTCACCTCGGCCCCCAGCGCGTAGCTGAACGGCGCCAGGCGCTGTGGGGGCCGGATCGGGCCGAGCTCGATCTCCGGCCGGGCGTTGACGGCGTTCATGGCCGCGACCGCTTCGCGGAATGGAGCCGGTTCGACTGAAGTCAGTGGCGCCACTCCTCCTCGTCGCCCGCGTTCCGGATCGTCGTAGGCACGGGTCACAGCGTTCGACGCTAGACCCATCGCCGGACCCGCCACGACAGGCGCGCCGGTTTCCAAACTCGTCGCGACCAAGCTGTTATCGGGTCGTGTCACATCGTCAACAATCGCCGTTTAGCCTGCTCAGAGCGTTGTCACCCGTTGAATCGGGCCGGGCGCTTCTCGCGGTGCGCCGCCAGGCCCTCCCGCACGTCGGGGCCGCTGAAACCCAGAAATTCCAGGCCGAGCGACGTCTCGAATGCCGGCGCGAACATGCGATACCAGTGGTTGAGGCTGTGTTTGGTCCACCGGATCGCGTTCTGCGCCCCCTGGGCCAGCTCGTCGGCGACCTGGGTGGCCCGCGCCAGGACCTCGTCGTCGTCGACGCAGAGGGAGACCAGGCCGATGCGTTCGGCTTCCTCGCCGAGCAGGGTGTCGCAGGTGAGCAGGTAGTACTTGGCCTTGGCCATCCCGACCAGCAGCGGCCAGCAGATCGCGGCGTGGTCGCCGGCCGCCACCCCGAGCTTGGTGTGGCCGTCGATGATCTTGGCGGTCCGCCCGGCCACCGAGATGTCGGAGAGCAGTGCCACCACCAGGCCGGCACCGACGGCGGGGCCCCGGATCGCCGACACCATCGGCTTGTCGAAGTTGACGATGTTGAGCACCAGGTCACGGGCCTCGCGCATGATGCGCAGCCGGCCCTCGTAGTCGCCGATGGTCTCGTCGATCAGCTCGAAGCTGCCGCCGGACGAAAACGCTTTACCCTCACCGCGGATCAGGACGGCCCGCACGTCGGGGTCGCGATTGATGGCCGGCCAGACGTCGGCGAGATCGCGGTGCATCTGCGGGCCCACCGAGTTCAGCCCGGGAGCGTCGAGAACCACCGTGAGGACGCCGTTGTCGCCGTGTTCGAAGCGCAGGCTGGGGAATTCGTCGTAGTTGACGGAGATCGGTGCGACTGCCACCGGGTTGATGTTACGCAGCGTGTCCGGGCCGCCGCGGTGGCCTCGTGGCAGCATTGAGGTCGATGAGTACCCGTCGCGAACTTCCCGAGTCGCCCTACCTGGCCGTGGTCACCGGCCGCAAACCGCACCGGGTGCCGGTGTGGTTCATGCGGCAGGCCGGGCGCTCGTTGCCCGAATACCGGGCGCTGCGCGAACGCACTAGCATGCTGGGGGCGTGCTTGCAGCCGGAGATGGTGTGCGAAATCACTCTGCAGCCGATCCGGCGGCACGACGTCGACGCCGCGATCCTGTTCTCCGACATCGTGGTTCCGCTGCGCGCCGCGGGCATCGACTTGGACATCGTGGCCGACGTCGGTCCGGTGATCGCACACCCGATCCGCACCAACGCCGATATCGAATCGATGAAACCCCTTGACCCGCAAGCAATTCAGCCGATCTGCCGGGCGGTGTCGCTGCTGGTCGACGCGTTGGGCAACGTTCCGCTGATAGGTTTCGCCGGTGCACCCTTCACGCTGGCGTCCTATCTGGTCGAAGGCGGCCCCAGCCGTAATCACGCCCGCACCAAGGCGATGATGCTGGCCGAGCCGGCCAGCTGGCACGCGCTGATGGCGAAGCTGACCGATCTCACCGTGGAATTCCTGCGCGGCCAGATCGACGCCGGGGTGGATGCCATCCAGCTGTTCGATTCGTGGGCCGGGACGTTGTCGCTGGCCGACTACCGCCAATACGTGCTGCCGCACAGCGCCCGGGTGTTCGCGACGTTGGCCGAATATGGCCTTCCGATGACACATTTCGGCGTCGGGACGGCCGAATTGCTGGGCGCGATGAGCGAAGCGGGTCCGACGGTGGTCGGGGTGGATTGGCGCACTTCGCTCACCGACGCCGCGGCACGCGTGCGGCCCGGCACGGCGCTGCAGGGCAACCTCGATCCGGTGGTGCTGCTGGCGGGCTGGCCGGTGACCGAACGCGCCGCGCGCGCCGTCGTCGACGACGGCCGCCGTGCCGTCGATACCGGCGCCACGGGGCACGTCTTCAACCTGGGTCACGGAGTGCTGCCCGAGACCGACCCAGGCGTGCTGACCGACCTGGTCTCGCTGGTTCACTCGCTATGACCGGCCGCTCGTATTGTGTTGTGGGAGGCGGCATTTCGGGCCTGACCGCGGCCTACCGGCTGCGTGCGGCGGCGGGGGAGAGCGCGAACATCACGCTGTTCGAACCGGCCGACCGGCTCGGCGGCATCTTGCGCACCGAGCAGATCGGCGGCCGCCCGATGGACCTGGGCGCCGAGGCGTTCGTGTTGCGCCGGCCCGAGATGCCCGCCCTGCTGGCCGAGCTGGGCCTGTCGCATTGCCAACTGGGCACCACCGGTGCCCGGCCGCTGATCTACAGCCAGGCAGAGCTGCATCCGCTGCCGGCGGCGACCGTCGTCGGGATTCCCTCGTCGGCGGCGTCGATGGCCGGATTGGTCGACGAGGCCACCGTCGCGCGCATCGAGGCCGAGCCGGGCCGGCCGCTGCACTGGGAACCCGGAAACGACCCGCCCACCGCGGAATTGGTGGGCGAGCGGTTCGGCGAGCAGACCGTGGCTCGATCCGTCGACCCGCTGCTCAGTGGCGTGTACGCGGGCTCGGCGGCCACGATCGGGCTGCGCGCCGCGGCGCCCAGCGTGGCCGCCGCACTGGACCGCGGCGCCACCAGCCTGACCGACGCGGTCCGCCGGGGATTGCCGCCGGCGACGGGTGCCCCGGTGTTCGGGGCGCTGGAGGGTGGCTATCGGGTGCTGATCGACGAGCTCGTCGAGCGCGCCCGGCCGCGGTGGATTCGGGCCGCGGTGGACCGGCTCGAGCCGGCCGGGCGGGGCTGGGCGCTGCGCGACGACACCGGCGCGCAGTGGACAGCCGACGCGGTGATCCTGGCCGTCCCGGCCCCGCGGTTGGCGCGCCTGATCGCTCGGGTGGCGCCGGAGACGTCGGCCGCCGCCGGCCGCATCACCAGCGCGTCGTCGGTGGTGGTCGCGCTCGCGGTGCCCGGCGACACGGCGTTCTCGGAGTGCTCCGGCGTGCTGGCCGCCAGCGGTGAGCAGTTGCGGGGCAAGGCGATCACCCTGTCGTCGCGCAAATGGGGCATCGGCGGCGACCTGCAGTTCCTGCGGCTGTCCTTCGGCCGCTACGGCGACGACCTGGCCGCCACCGCCTCCGACGAGGACCTGCTGGCCTGGGCGCGCCAAGACCTGGAGGCCGTCTTCGGGCTGACCGTCAAACCGGTGCAGGCCCGCGTGCAGCGCTGGATCGAGGCCATGCCGCAGTACGGGCCGGGCCACGCCGGGCTGGTCGCCAGGCTGCGCGAGGGCCTGCCGGCGACGATCGCCGTGGCGGGCAGCTACCTCGACGGCATCGGCGTGCCGGCCTGCATCGGCGCCGCTGGCAAGGCCGTCGACCGTGTGATCAGGGCCACCGAGGGCTCCGACGCGGAAGTGGCACGATAGGTCTCATGGCCAAGATCGACTACGACGCCTTGAACTCGACGATTCGCTATCTGATGTTCTCGGTGTATTCGGTGGAACCCGGCGAACTCGGTGAGCAGCGTGAAGCCGTAATCGACGACGCGACCCGGTTTCTTAAGCAGCAGGAAGAACGCGGTGTCGTGGTACGCGGCCTGTACGACGTCGCGGGCCTGCGGGCCGACGCCGATTTCATGATCTGGACGCACGCCGAGCGGGTCGAGGCGTTGCAAGCTACCTACTCCGACTTCCGCCGCACCACCACCCTGGGCCAGGTCAGCGCGCCGGTGTGGAGCAGTGTGGCGCTGCACCGGCCGGCGGAGTTCAACAAGAGCCACATCCCGGCGTTTCTGGCCGGCGAGGAGCCCGGCGCCTACATCTGCGTGTATCCGTTCGTGCGGTCCTACGAGTGGTACCTGCTGCCCGACGAGGAACGCCGCCGCATGCTGGCCGAGCACGGCATGGCCGCGCGCGAGTACAAGGACGTGCGCGCCAACACGGTGCCGGCGTTCGCGCTCGGCGACTACGAATGGATCCTGGCCTTCGAGGCTCCCGAGCTGCACCGCATCGTCGACCTGATGCGCGAACTGCGGGCCACCGACGCCCGCCGGCACACCCGCGAGGAGACACCGTTTTTCACCGGCCCCCGGGTGTCCGTCGAGCAGCTGGTGAATTCGCTGCCATGACAACCGAATTCGGCCCGAACGACCCCGCTCGCTTCGAGGAGATGTACCGCGACGAGCGCACGTCACACGGCCTGTCGAGCGCGACACCGTGGGACATCGGCGGGCCGCAGCCGGTGGTCCAGCAGCTGGTGGCGCTGGGCACGATCAAGGGCGAGGTGCTCGACCCGGGCACCGGCCCGGACACCACGCGATCTACTACGCGTCCAAGGGCTACGTGGCGACCGGCATCGACGGGTCGCAGACGGCCCTGCAGCGGGCCCGGGAGAACGCTCAAAAGGCAGGTGTCTCAGTCAATTTCGAGCTGGCGGACGCGACCAAGCTGGAAGGGCTGGAGAACCGGTTCGACACCGTCGTCGACTGCGCATTCTACCACACCTTCAGCACCGAGCCCGAGCTTGCCCAGCGGTACGCTCAGGCGCTGCGGCGGGCCACCAAGCCGGGCGCGCGGCTGTACATGTTCGAGTTCGGCGCCCACGACGTCAACGGCTTCACAATGATGCGCTCGTTGTCCGAGAAGGACTTTCGCGACGTGCTGCCGGCCGCCGGCTGGGAGATCAGTTACCTCGGCACGACGACCTACCAGGTCAACGTCAGCGCCGAGAGCATCGAGTTGATGGCCAAGCGCAATCCGGACATGGCCGATCAGGTCGAAGACATGCTGAAGCGGTACCGCGCGATGGAACCCTGGCTGAAGGGTGGCCGGGTGCACGCCCCGTTCTGGGAAATCCACGCCACCCGCGTGGATTAGCGCCCGCGTGGATTAGCGCCCCGCGCCGCCTGAGCGCCCCGCGCCCGCGTCAGTTCCGCGAAACTTAAACCATAGTGACGCTTTTCGGCGTGTCGTCGCAACTGGTTAAGTGTCGCGAAATCCGCGACGGGTCAGCGCTCGCCGCACGCGTCGCACCACGTCGTCGGGCTTGTCGTCGGCGATCACCCGGATGACGATCCAGCCCAGCTCTTCGATTTTGCGCAGCCGGACCTGATCGCGAGCGTATTGGCGGCGGTCCGCGCGATGGTGATCGCCGTCGTACTCGGCGGCCACCCGGTAGGTTTCCCAGCCCAGGTCGAGGCACGCAATCAGATGCCAGTTCTCTTGCACCGGCAATTGCGTTGTGGGACAGGGTAGTCCAGCATCGATTAACAGTAGACGCAGCCACGTCTCCTTGGGAGACGCGGCGCCCGGGTCGACCAACGGCAGGGCCGCACGCAGCCGGCGCAGCCCGCGCGCACCGCGGTACCGCTTGGCCGGCCGCAGCACGTCCTCGCTCGAGAACGGTGTCGCCCGCATCAACGCGTCGATACGCGCGACCGCCTCGCCTCGTGGCAGCTGCCGGGCAAGGTCGAACGCGGTCCTGGCAACAGAAGTGACCGGCAAACCGGCAACCGTGGTCACCTCATCCGGTGCGATGCGCGAGTTTCGGGTCAGCACGCCGGCCGGCGGATGCGGGTTGCGCCAAATCAGCTCGACGGGCTCGTCGTCGTCAATCCACCGCGATCCATGCAGTGCCGCCGCGGCCAGCCCGGCGAGGACACCCCGTCGCTGCGACCACAGCCATGCCGCAATCGAACGCGTTCGCAGCGTCGCCGTCGAGCGATTCGGCACGTACACATCGGGATAGATCGCCCGGAAGTCGGTCCGCAACCGATACCAGCTCAGTTGGCCTCGCCGCACCGCCTCGCTGCCCATCAACACCTCGTCCACATCTGAAAGACGTCGCGACGCGGCGATGAGATCCCGCGAAACTCAAACCATGGCCACGCTTTTCGGCGTGTCGTCGCAACTGGTTAAGTGTCGGGGAATCCCCGGCGGATCATGCCCCGCTCGGCACCAGGCGCAGCGAGATGGAGTTGATGCAGTACCGCTGGTCGGTCGGGGTCGGATAGCCCTCACCGGCGAACACGTGACCGAGGTGGCTGTGGCAGTTCGCGCAAATCACCTCGGTGCGCGTCGTGCCCAGCGAGTGGTCGGGGCGCAGGATCACCGCATCGGAGTTGGCCGGGTCGAAGAACGACGGCCAGCCGCAGTGCGAGTCGAACTTCTCCGTGCTGCGGAACAACTCCGCCCCGCAGGCCCGGCATTCGTAGACGCCCTCGGTCTTGGTGTCGGTGTACTCGCCGACGAACGGCCGCTCGGTGCCGGCGCGACGCAGCACCTGAAACTCTTCGGGGGTCAGCTTCTGACGCCACTCGTCGTCGGTGAGCTGCAACTTAGGGCGTGACACGTCGGAAGTCATGCGTCCACGCTAGCGCGTGTCAGCCAGGCCGGGTCAATCCCGCCGTCCAGCCGGTTTTCGTCCTTGGCGTCGAGGTAGCGGAAGTAGAGCACGGTGAACACCACGATCAGCAGCAACGACCAGCCGTAGCTGATCTTGAGGTATTCCAGCGCCCGGCCCCATCGCATCCAGTTGAACAGCAGCCACCGGTCGAGTGTCAGGAAGCCGTAGATTCCCAGCCAGGCCGGCCAATTGCGGATCGTCGAATTCGGCAGCACGACCGTCATCAGGAACGGGAACAGCATCATCGAGTAGTAGCCCTGCGACAACGACAGCGCCAGCCACGACCACAGCAGCAGCACCCCCGAGGAGGTGGTGAACCAGAACAGCGGGTCGCGGGTGCGGTAGTAGCGGTACAGCAGCCAGAGCGCGCCGATCGCCAGCGCCGTGAACAGCAGCCGCAGGAACACGATCAGCCAGGTGGGCAGGCCGAAGTAGACGCCGTTGCCCTCGATCGAGCTGTTGAAGTAGTCGCGGGTGCCCAGGAAGTACGGCACCGTCTTCGTGACGAAGTCCATCGGGTCGGCGACCAACGGCCACGCCACCGCGTTGACGACGATCGGCACCACGAACGCCGGCACCAGCGCCCGCCATTGGCGATTCAGCAGCGGCAGCAACAGCAGGGGCAGCAGCACCGGTTTCAGCGTGAGCGTCAACCCGATCACCACACCGGCCCACCACTGACGGCTGTTTTTGCCGTCCAGCAGCCAGCGCAGGAACAGCAGCTCGGCGAGCAATACGCAGCCGTTGATGTTGGTGAACACCAGCGTGTTCGTCACCGTCTCGGTGCAGAACATGCCCAGCAGCAGGGCGGGAGCCGCGACCGAGGCCAGGGTGCATTTGAACAGCCGCAACAGCAGGTACCAGGCGATCAGGATCGCGATCGTGTTGATCAGGATGAACAGGTAACGCGACGGCGCGAACGACAGGTAGCCGAACGGCGCCATCAGCAGCGTGCCGCCGGGCGGATACAGGTAGTGCGGGTCGACGTAGTCGAAGTGTTCGTTGTAGATGTCCCAGCCGCGCCGGAAGTTCAGCACCGCACGGTAAACCGGCTTGAAGTCGTCGGTGATGTTGCCGTTGGTGGTGATCACGATGCTGCGGTGCAGCACCGAGAGGATCGCCGCCGGCCACAGCGCCGACCGCAGGATCGTCGCCGTGCTGGGCGGTCCGGAGCGGGGACGGAAGGCGGCCAGCAGCCAATCGCGCAGGCCGGTTCGAGTCGAGTCAGCAGCCGTCACCAGCGCACCGTACACCGCGGCGCCGCGCCGACAGTTCAGGCGGGACAGTAAGTGTCGGTGCCGGGCAGCTTGCCGGTGTTGAGATAGCCGACGATCGGCGGGATCGCGCACGCCGTATAGATGCTGGCCCCGTGGCCGATGCCCTGCCACATCACCCGGCGGCTGGCCGCGCCGGCGTTGATGATCGTTGCCGCCGTCTGCGCCACGCCTTCGGAGCCGACGATCGGGTCGTTCTGCACGCCCAGCAGCACGACGTCGACCCTGAGTTCCTTGGGCGGCGTCGGCGGCGAGATCGTGGGCCAGTGCACGCACTTGACCAAGTTGAGTGCGGCGACGGTGCCGAACTGCGGATAGAGCTTGGCCCAGGCGACGACGAGTTCGCGCACCCGGTCCGGGGTCGGACGGTTGATCGCGTCGCTGCAGGAGTTGACGAACTGACCGTCGGTGTCGACGGTGGCGTCGGCGCGGTTGATCAGGCTGGTCAGCTGGTTGGCATCGCCGGCGCGGGCCGCGGCCAGCGCGCTGGCCAGACTCGTCGTGGCGTTGACGCGGCCACCGGACGGGAAGCCCAGCGCGACGGTGATGGCGTTGACGACCTCGGCCAGCGAAGCACCGCCGGGCCCCCGGCTGGCCCGGGCGTCGGCCAGCAGCGCGCTGACGGCGCCCTTGGGGTTGGGGCCCAGCGCGCAGTTCACCGCGACGCACTGCGCGGCGAACGCGTCGAGCGCGGCCTGCTGTCCCTTGACCTGCTGCTCGGCGGCCGCTTCGGCGTTGACGCCCAACGCAATCGGGGAGTCGAGCAGCAGCCGCGCGACCTTGTCGGGACGCGACGACGCGTAGGCCAGCGCGACCTGCGCGCCGTTGCCGATGCCTAGCAACGCGACCGCGGGCACGTCCCACAGGCTGCGCAGCCGCTCGATGTCCGAGGCCGCATGCGAGTTGTCGTAGGCGCTGTCACCCGGGGCGATGGCGTCGGTGCAGCTGGTGGTGGCGGTGTTGGAGATGTCGGACAGGTTGGCGACCGGGTCGTCGCCGCTTTGGAATTGCGCCTGATCGCGCATCGACTGCCGGTCGGAATGATCCCGGCAGTCGATCGAGCTCGACATGCCGATGCCGCGGCGGTCCACGGCGACGATCGGGTGGGCCTGCAGCAGATCGCTGCCCGCCCGGGACAACCATACCGGCAGCTGCGCCGACGACGGCAGGTCCGAGCCGGTGGTGAGGACGAGCGGTCCGGCGTCCTTCGGGGTCTGATTCGACCGGGCGCGCACCACGCCGACGCTGACGGTTCCCGATCCGCCGTTGACCGGGTCGAGGTCGGCGTCGTAGTTCGCGCAATCCAGCCGGACGCCGGTGGGCGCGTTGCGAACGCCGGCGTCGTTGAACACCTTCGACGTGCAGTCGTGCCACGACAAGTCGTTCTTGGGGGCCGCGATCGGCGGCGGACCGGCCGGCGGCGGCTTCGTGGTGGCCGCGCCCTGCGGCCGGGCATCGGAATTCGTCGCGAAGCGCGGGTCGGCGGCCAGGCCGGGGACGCAGGCGGTCAGCAGCGTGATGACCGCGACCAGCGTGGTCACCGACCTGATGTGCCGACTCATGCCGACCACAGTAGCCATGCCGCGGTGCTAAGCCCGCACGTAGCGCGTGTACAGGTAGCCGGCGTCGTCGCTGAGGATGTGCGCGCAGCCCATCCGGGTCAGCGCCTGACCGGGGCCCGTCGCGATGCGCCGGGCCAGCCCGCCGACGACATACGGCGCGATCGTCAGGCACAGCTCGTCGAGCAGGTCGCGCTGTATGAGCGCGCCCAGCAGCATCGGCCCGCCCTCGGTCAGCACCCGCCGCATCCCGCGGGCCGGCAGGATCGCCAGCAGCGCGGCCTCGTCGACCTTTTCCGGATCGGGACCCGAGCAGTCGATGACCTCGGCCAGATCGCCGATGCAGCGGCGGGTTTCGTCGGCCGCGGCCGTGCAGGTGAGCACCAGGGGCGCCACCTCGGTGCGGGTGAACACCCCCATCTCCCGTTCCAGCCGGCCGGACTTGGTGACGATGGCCAGCTGTGGCACTTCGCTTTGCCCGCGGGCCTGCCGACGCTGGCGCTCGGCGATTCCCGCGTGCGCCCCGGAATAGCCCTCGATCCGCACGGTGCCCGCACCGACGACGACATCGGCGAGCTCGCGCAGCAGGAAGAAGATCAGGCGGTCACCGGGGCTTGCCATTGGGCCGGTCTTGCCGTCGGCGGTGGCACCGCCGTCGATGCTGGTGATGAAATTGGCCCGCACCCAGGTGCTGTCCCCGTCCGGATAGGCGTAGAGCTGGGGGAGTTCGCCGTCGTCGAGTTCGCGGCCCGACCCGAGCAGGGTCAACGGGATGTCGGCGGCTCTGCCTGACTCGGGCATGAGGACGATTGCAGCACACCGTTAGAGTTTTCGCATGCACGGGTCCACCTCCGCGGATGGTTTCGGGCCCGCACCGCATCTGGTGGATCGGCATCCGAGCGTGTCGCCCGAACGGCTGATCGCGCAATTGCGGCCGCCGCCGACGTTCGCCGACGTGGGCTTCGCGACGTACCGACCGGATCCGGCCGAACCGACGCAGGCCGCCGCCCTGGCGGCGTGTCAGGACTTCTGCCGGCAGGCGCAACAGCGGCGCGCGGGCCGCAAGAAGCTGCTCGGCCGTCGTAAGGTGCTGCCGGGCGTCGGGATCTACCTGGCGGCGGATTCGGGGTCGGCAAGACGCACCTGCTGGCCTCGGCCTACTACCAGCTGCCCGGACCCCGTCCCAAGGCGTTCGCGACGTTCGGGGAGCTGACCCAGCTGGCCGGGGTGTTCGGCTTCACCGAATGCATCGACCTGCTGGCCGACTACACCGCGGTGTGCATCGACGAGTTCGAACTCGACGACCCCGGCAACACCACGCTGATCTCGCGGCTGCTGTCGTCGTTGGTCGAGCGGGGGGTCTCGGTGGCCGCCACCTCCAACACGCTGCCCGAGCAGCTGGGGGAGGGCCGCGTCGCCGCCCAGGATTTTCTGCGCGAGATCAACACGCTGGCAAGCATTTTCACCACTGTGCGGATCGAGGGCCCGGACTATCGGCACCGCGGCCTGCCGCCGGCGCCGCAGCCGCCGACCGACGACGGGGTGATCGCGCGCGCCGCCGGCGTGGCCGGGGCGACGCTGGACGACTTCGACGCGCTGTGTGCGCATTTGGCCACCCATGCACCGTGCCGCTATCTGACGCTGATCGAGGGTGTCACGGCGGTGTTCTTGACCGGTGTGCACGGCATCGACGACCAGAACGTCGCGCTGCGGCTGGTGTCGCTGACCGATCGCCTGTACGACGCCGGCATTCCGGTGGTCGCGTCCGGCGCGAAACTGGACACCATCTTCAGTGCCGAGATGCTGGCCGGCGGGTACCGAAAGAAGTACCTGCGGGCCATTTCCTGGTTGCTGGCGTTGACCGCGGCGGCTACCCAACCTCGCGGGTCATGACGTAGTCGTTTTCCAGGTGATCGCCGACCTGGAACGTCCTGGTGCCGCTGCCGGTGAAACCGCTCTTGGCGTAAAAGCGTTGGGCGCGTTGGTTTGCCTTGCTGACGCCGAGCCGCACGCAGCGCACGTCCCAGTCGGCCGCGACCGCCAGCGCGGCGTCCATCAGCGCCGCGGCCGCCCCGCTGCCGTGCTGGTCGGGCAGCAGATACAGCTTGGACAGCTCGGCGGCCGGACGGATCTCCACCGCCCGCTGCACGCCGGCGTCGTCGGAGACGCCGCGAACGACCATGGCGTAACCGACGATTCGCCCGTCGTGGCGTGCGGTCAGAATGGCACGCTTCGGATCGTCCAGATACTCGCCGAAGCGGGCGGGCGACAGGTTGGCCGCGACGAAGGCAGCGATGTTGTCGGGCGTCGCGGTGGGCGGGCACGCCAACGGAAAGGTAAGCGCCGCAACGTGAGCCAGCTCTGCAGTATCGACGGAACCCGTCGCGACCCGCTGGATGGCCAGTGTCAGAGGTTCCACTGCGCGAGGTGCCTGCCGGTCTTGCGGTCCAGCAGCACGACGTTGGAGACCGGATCGCGGTAGGTGTCCCAATACACCCCGCCGCGCACGATCGCCCCGTTCGGCGCGTTGGTGAGCACGTTGTCCAGCGCGTCGGGTGCGTCGGTGGCGCGCGGCTTGTAGGCGTCGGCGTACGGGGTTACTCCGTCGAAGCTGAACGCGGTCGCCATGATGAACGGGTTGGGCACTTGGATCGCGCGGACGGTCACGTCGGCGCGGGTGGGGGTGCTGCCGGGAAAGCTCTTGATCGGAACCCCGCTGCGGGTGTAGCCGAATCCGGGCGGCGGGTTGCACGGTGACACGCTGCTGACCGTGACGTCGGCGATGTAGGTGCCGGTGTCAACCCGTAGCGTGTCGCCGATGTGACCGATCGGCGCGTCCTGAGCCCACGCGCTGGGAGCGGCGCTGCTCGCGGCGGCGATGAGCAATGTCGACAGGACGATCAGCCAGCGGCGCATCTTCGCATGATTGCACACCACCTAGTGCGGCGGGAGGGGTTGCACCGGCCGCTAATTGGGCTATTTGTCGCCGGCGAGCGATTTCAGCGTGGCGATCAGATCCGCCTCTACTCGGTCCTTGTCGACGCCGCATCGGTGCAGCGGCCCGGCGTCGTCTTCGAGTTCGAGCAACGCCAGCAGCACGTGTTCGGTGCCGATGTAGTTGTGGCCCAACCGAAGTGCTTCGCGGAAGGTCAGTTCGAGCGCCTTGCGGGCCGCGACGTTGAACGGGATCAGCTCCGGCTGCTGATGGGCCGGCCCGTCCCCGGCCGCGGGGGTGGCCGCCGCGCGCAGCGCCGCGACGTCGACGTGCTGGCGCTCCAGCAACACGGTGGCCAGCGCGGCCGGGTCGGTGAGCAGGCCCAGCAGCACATGGTCGGGCGTGATCTCGCTACTGCCGGCGTCGTGCGCGGCATTCTGGGCGGCCACCACGGCGCTGCGCGCGCGGGGGGTGAAGCGTCCGAAGCCCTGCGACGGGTCCAGGGTGGTGGGCTCGGCCCGTGGCACGAACCGCTTCTGGGCGGCCTGTTTGGTGACACCCATGCTCTTACCGATATCGGTCCACGACGCCCCGGACCGGCGTGCCTGATCCACGAAATGCCCGATCAGATGGTCGGCGATCTCGCCCAGGTGCTCGGCGGCCAGCACGGCCTCGGCCAGCTGATCGAGCGCATCGCTGTTCACCTGCTTGATCGCGTTGATCAGCTCGTCGAGGCGGACGGGATAGACGATGGGCGTCGGCTCGGACATACCGTCAACACTAGGTTGACGCCATGGCACGTGTCAACCATGGGTTGACACTCGGGTGGGCCGGGAATTTCCGGCCGAGGCAGGAATGCGAGTTTGCCGCGGGTCTGCGACGATCAGGAGGCTATGAAACGCCTCCTGATGCTGGTAAGCGCGGTTGCCGCGGTGGGCACCGCCGCCCCGGCGTATGCAGACCCGATGGACGACCAATTCCTGACGGCGTCCGGCGTCACCTTCCCCGACCCGGGTCGGGCGATCGCGGCGGCAAGTGGGTGTGCCAGGCGGTCGGCCAGGGCACGCAGATGGTCGACGTCGTCAAGACCGTCGAAGACCGTAACCCGGGGCTGCGCGAGGAGAACGCCGCCAAGTTCGCGGCCATCGCGGCCACCGCCTATTGCCCCGGTGCGCTGCCGCGCACCAGCACCATCAGCACCCCCGCCGGCGCCCCCCAGTAACGCGGACTAGTCCTGTTCTGGCGGCGCGGTTTTCGGTAACGGTGCGCGTCCCTGACCGGGCGCCCGCCCCAGTTGCAGCGGCCCCATTCCCGGCACGGTGCGCGGGGAGTCGTCGGGCTGCGGCGCTTGTGCCAGTGACCGGCACCCGAGATGCGCCAATCGGCGGCCCATCTCCACTCGTAGGTCTGCGCGGTGCCCAGATTCGTGGCCAGGGCGGCCATCCGGAGGTTGGCGTTCTCGGTCGCCATCCACGAGGCGACGACCCACACGTTGTCCAATTCGTCTTCGGAAACCTCGAAGACCCAAGACATTTCGCCTGGCAACCCATCGACGGGCGTATCTCCGGCTTGGGGGCGGACACCTCGAAGGGGTTGCCGTCCGCCTCGAGATCCAGTCCCACCTCATAGCGGACGGTCGGTCCGACCATGCGCAGGCTCACCTGCAGGCGGGCGACGTTCTTGCGACGCGGGGTGAGGCGGTCGACATCCAGGTCGACGCCCTTGGCGCCCGTCCTGGTGCGGCAAGTCCGCAGCTGATTCCACGCGAAGAACAGTCCGACCACGGCGATGATGCCGACAAAGACATCCAGAACAATCAAGATGGCAGTCACGTCGTCCTAGCCAACACCATGCCGCATCCCGCCTCGCCCACGCGACGAGGCGGGATGCGTGGTCTCGGCAACTCTGGGAGAATTCGAAAGTTATGAGACGCCTCATGATGCTGCTCAGTGTCGCTTCGACGATTGCCCTGGCGGTTCCCGCCCACGCCGACCCCAGCACGAGCCCCAGCCCCGCGCCTGACCCGGCCACCGATGCGAACTTCCTCAAGGAGCTCAAGGACGCCGGTCTCACCTTCTCGGACCCGGCTGCGGCGATCTCGGCCGGCAAGACGGTGTGCGAACTCGTCGACGCGGGACATTCCGACCAGGAGATCGTGAACAACCTGCAGCTGCGCAACCCGGGATTCGCCGAGAATGGCGCGGCGAAGTTCACCGCGATCGCCGCCGGTTCGTATTGCCCCAAGTACCTGACCGGCGAGGGTCGGGGACCCAAGCCCGAGGGTGCGGTCGGCGACTGAGCGCTCGTCCAGGTTCCCGCAACGCTCCCGACGCCATCGTGGTGGTGATCGGCACGGGAAATTCACTTTCCGCGCGCCCCGGATCGGCTATGTTGCGCGAGACGCTAGCAAATCGGGACGACAGTCAAGGGAGCCAATCGTGCGGAACGTGTCGGTGGCAGTAGCCGGCCTGGCAGCAGCCACTCTGGTGGTCGGCGCAGCGGTCACGGGCTGTGGCGGTGACAAGTCGTCGAGCCCGTCGTCGTCGAAATCGCCGACGTCGACTTCGTCCGCCGCGTCGTCGCCCACCCCGACGTCGACCAGCGCATCCGCGCAGCCTTCGGACTACAGCAATTTGCTGGTCAAGTCGACCGACATCGTGGTGCCCGGCGACAGCTTCACTGGGCCCAAAACACGGCAGCTGACCGACCCGGCGCCGGGCATCGAGGGCGTGTTCACCAACCAGGCCGGCTCGCGCAGCATCATCGATTCGCTGCTGGTGTATCCTGACCCTGGCGCGGCGGACAAGGACCGCGACTCGCTGACGAAGTCCTACACCGACCCGCAGAACGGCGCCATCAAGGGCGGCACCACGGCACCGGCCGACGTCGGCGTCGGCGGCACGATGGTGTCGAATCCCTCGCCCGACGGCAGCAAGGCGAAGACGTCGGTGATCTTCGGCGAGGGTAAGATCGTCGCCCTCGTCGCGTGCGAGAGCGCGCCGAACGACCCGGTGCCGCCGGAGATCGCCCTCGATGTGGTACGCAAGCAGGATGCGGCCATCAGGGCTGGTTTGCCCGACTAGGCAACCGAATATGTTGCAGCACAGGCGGTTTGGCTAGCAGCAGTGCTCGCCCCGCCAGGCGGTGCGGCCCTCCCGGACTGCCACGGCGGCGATCACCAGCGCCACCACCGGGTCGGCCCACGCCCAGCCGAACAGATAGTTCAGCAGCAGCCCTACCAGCAACACGCCGGACAGGTAGGTGCACAGCAGCGTCTGGCTGGAGTCGGCGACCGCGCTCGCCGAACCCAGTTCGTGGCCGGTGCGGCGCTGTGCGTACGACAACAGCGGCATGACCACCAGCGACACGGCCGCCAAAATGATTCCGGCGGTGGAGGATCCGGCCGTCTCACCGCCGGTCAGGGAGCGGATGGATTCGACCGTCACGTACGCCGCCAAAGCGAAGAACGACAGCGCGATGACCCGCAGCGCCACGCGTTCGCGAGCCTCGGGGTCGCGTCCGGCGAACTGCCAGTAGACCGCGGCGGCCGAGGAGACCTCGATCACCGAGTCCAGTCCGAACCCGATCAGCGCGCCCGACGATGCCACCGCGCCGGCCGACAGCGCGACGACGGCCTCGATGATGTTGTAGGTGATCGCCGCCGAGACCAGCAGCCACACCCGTCGCGACAACACGGCACGCCGTTGTGGTGCAACGAGATTCGTGGTTTCGGCGCCGCAGCAGGGCCCGGCGCAGGCATCCTTGTCGTTCATCGCGTCGCGCTCGTCTTGGCGGCAGTGGGCTCGTCCAGGCACGGCTGATCGGTATCGACGGTCAGCACCACCTGAACCAGTTCGCTCAATGCGCGGGCAAGATGCGCGTCGGCCAACGCGTACCGGACCTGTTGCCCCTGGTAGGTGGCCACCACCAGGCCGCAACCCCGCAGGCAGGACAGGTGATTGGACACGTTCGACCGGGTCAGGCCGAGCTGGACCGCCAATTCGCCGGGGTAACGCACGCCGTCGAGCAACGCCACCAGGATCCGGCACCTCGTCGGATCCGCCAGCGCCCGCCCGAGGCGGGCAAGGGCCGATTCTCGCGCCTCACAAGTCAGCACTCGCAAAACAATACAGCCGTGGCTGACATGACGCTAGCGCCCGGCGCGGGCGTCGGTGAGCAATGCCGCGCCGTGCAACGCACTGCCGCGCTGTTGCGCGAGCACGGCTACCTCGGGCATGCACAGCTGCGCGCACTGGGCGGGGTGGGCGAAATGTTCGACACCCTGTTGGTCTACGAGAACTTTCCGATGGACGGGCTGGTCGCCGGCGGCGAATTGACCGCCGGGAACGCGAGATTCCGGCCGTCGCAGCTGGTAGAGCCCCTGTCCCACTTCCCGATCGCGATCGCCGCCCACCCGGAGGGCCGCGAGCTGGTGGTGCTGGTCGAGGTGCTCGACGGCGCGCTGGGCGTCACCTCCGCCGAACGGCTGGGCCGGCGAGTGCTGGCCACCGCCGAGCGGTTGCTGCACGGCTGGGAGCGCCCGCTGCGCGAGATCAGCGTCCTGTTCGAGGACGAGGATGTCACGACCGAAGGTGCCGGGGCCCCGCCGGCGGTCGGCATCCACACCCGGTTCGCCGAGGTCGCGGCGAAGACACCGGACAACGTCGCCGTCAGCTGGGGGGCGGCGCACTGAGCTACCGCGAACTCGACGCACGCGCCAGCGGGCTGGCTGCTCGGCTGGCCGAGCGCGGGGTGCAGTCCGAAACCCCCGTGGCGATCCGGCTTTTCCGCGGACCGGAGTACATCGTTGCGATGCTCGCGGTGCTCAAGGCCGGCGGGATGTGCGTGCCGATGGAGCCGGGGCGCCCCCCCGAACGAGTGGAGTCGATTCTGCGTCAAACCGGGGCGTCGATCGTCCTGGATCAGAGGCTGGCCGAGGAACTGCTGAGGGGCGACAACCGCGACGCCGCCGATTTCCACGCCGTCGAGGTGCTCCCGGAGCAGGCCGCATATGTCGTCTTCACCTCCGGGACGACGGGAGAACCCAAGGGGGTCATCGGGACTTACGCGGCCGTCAGCGCGTATGCCGACGATCATCTGGACAGCGTGCTGCGGTCCGCGGCGGCCCGGCTGGGTCGCCCGCTGCGCATCGCGCATGCGTGGTCGTTCGCGTTCGACGCCGCCTGGCAGCCCCTGGTCGCGTTGCTCGACGGGCACGGGGTGCACGTCGTCGACGAGCGGCCCCAGACCGACGCCGAGGCGCTCGTCGCGGCGATCGCCGAGCACGGCGTCGACATGATCGACACCACGCCGTCGATGTTCGCCCAGCTGACCGCCTGCGGGTTGCTCAGCACGGTGCCGCTGGCGGTGCTGGCGCTGGGCGGCGAAGCGCTCGGTAAATCCGCCTGGACGCTGATCCGCGCCGAATGCGCACGATACCGGTTGCGCGCGTTCAACTGTTACGGCCCGACCGAAACCACCGTCGAGGCGGTGGTGGCCGCCAGCGCGGACCACGAGGAGCCGTCGATCGGACGCCCCACCCGCTACACCCGCGGTTACGTGCTGGACTCGGGGCTGCGCCCGGTGCCCCTCGGGGCGACCGGTGAGCTTTACCTGGCCGGCGCGCAGCTGGCCCGCGGCTATCTGGGCCGCCCGGGGGAGACCAGCCACCGATTCCTCGCCGATCCGTTCGCGACCGGTGAGCGGATGTACCGCACCGGCGATTTGGTGCGTCGCGGTGCTGACGGCTCGCTGCGGTACGTGGGGCGCGCCGACGCGCAGGTGAAGATTCGCGGCTACCGGGTCGAGCCCGGCGAGATCGCCGCCGCGTTGGAGTCGCACCCTGCCGTTCAGCACGCCGGTGTTCTGGCGCGGAGTCTGGACACCGGTGCGCGGTTGACCGCTTACGTGGTGATTGCGGGCGGGCAGAAACCGCCGACCGCGGAGCTGCGCGCCATGCTCGGTTCCCGGTTGCCGCGCTACATGATTCCGCAGCGCATCATCGCGGTCGACGAGATCCCGCTGACCGCGAACGGCAAGTTGGACGAGGCCGCGCTGAGCGCAGTCGATGCGGCCGAGGCCGCCGAAGCCGGGGCCGATCCGGAAACGCCCACGGAAGCCGTTCTGGCCGAGGTGCTTTCGGAGTTGCTGCACCTGCCCCGGGTTGACGTGTCCGCGGACTTCGTGCAGTTGGGGTTGGACAGCATCATGGCGTTGTCGGTGGTACAGGCGGCCCGAGCGCGGGGGCTGGCGTTGCGGGCCAGGCTCATCCTCGACTGCGTCAACGTCCGGGAGCTGGCGGAGGTGATCGACTCCGAAACCGCCGCTGCGGCAACCGATGTCGAAGACATGCTCAGTTCCATCTATCCGGTGCGGGTGGCCTCGGCGACCCGCACCGCGTCGGGGAAAACCTGGCCGCCATTCCCGGCGACGGAGTCGATTACGGCCTGCTGCGGTTTCTGCGCACCGACAGCGCGGAGCGCCTGGCGGCGCTGCCCGGCCCCCAGGTGTTGCTGAGTTCCTCGTCGGTGATTCCCCACCGGCGGGCGATCTGGGAGCCGAGGTCGATGCAGTATTCGCAGCGCACCGTCGTCGCCGCCTTCAACTCCGCCAGCGCCCGGTGGCGCGGGCTGAGTATGTCCAGCTTCGATTCGGCCTGCTCGAGCTTGCCGTAGGCGCTGAGCAGCCGGGGGATGTGGGCATACATGCGCAGCGGTTCGAGCATGCCGGCCGTTTCCAACCCGGCCATCTGCGCGAGCTTGCGTCTGGTGAAAAAGAAGGCGATCTTGGCGCCCAGGTTGGCGTCGCGGTCGGAGACTCCCTGAAGCCGGGACATGGCGTACCTCCCGAATAGTCGCGGTGCGGACCTTTAGGCCCTCACTACGTCGACACCCGGCGACGCACAAACGTGACCGGGCTAGCGCCCGAACGTCGAACCCGACCCCTGGGTCTGCTGGCTCAGCGGCACATCCATGTCGTACAGCCGGGCATGCAACACGGTGCGATTCCGCAGCGCGGCGCGCACCGCGCGGTGCAGGCCGTCCTCGAGATAGATGATCCCCCGCCACCGCACCGCGTGCGGGAAGAGATCGCCGTAAAAGGTGGAGTCCTCCGACAGCAGCCGGTCCAGCGCCAGCACCGTGGTCGTGGTGACCAATTCGTCGAGCCGGATCTGCTGCGGCGGTATCTGGGACCAGTCCCGGTAGGACAGCCCGTGTTCCGGATAGGGCTTGCCTTCTCGTACGCCCTTGAAAATCATTGGCGGGTCTGCTCCGATGCGTCGTCGAGGCCCTACGGATACCTGCTGGACAGGCTAGCCGCAAAGTTGTCGGCCGTGCGCGCTGTACGCGCGCGCAACGAGGTCATCGCGTGGTATGAGACCGTAAAATGGACACGATCAAGGAGGTAGCAACCGATGGGCAGTGCAGACGAGCGTCGCTTCGAAGTGTTGCGCGCCATCGTCGCCGACTTCGTCGCCACCAAGGAACCCATCGGGTCGAAGTCGCTCGTCGAGCGGCACAACCTTGGCGTGTCCAGCGCCACCATCCGCAACGACATGGCGGTGCTGGAGGCCGAGGGCTACATCACCCAGCCGCACACCAGCTCCGGGCGGGTGCCCACCGAGAAGGGCTACCGCGAGTTCGTGGATCGGATCGACGACGTCAAGCCGTTGTCGTCGGCCGAACGGCGGGCGATCCAAAGCTTCCTGGAATCCGGCGTCGACCTGGACGACGTGCTGCGCCGCGCGGTGCGGCTGCTGGCTCAGCTGACCCGTCAGGTCGCGGTGGTGCAGTACCCGACGCTGTCGACGTCGACGGTGCGGCATCTGGAAGTGATCGCGCTGACGCCGGCCCGGCTGCTGATGGTGGTCATCACCGAATCCGGGCGGGTGGATCAGCGCATCGTCGAACTCGGCGACGTCATCGACGACCACCAGCTCTCGCAGCTGCGCGAGGTCCTGGGCCAGGCCCTGGAAGGCAAGAAGCTGTCCGCGGCTTCGGTCGCGGTGGCCGACCTCGCCCAGCAGCTGGGTGGTGCCGGCGGGCTGGGCGATGCGATCGGCCGATCGGCGACGGTGCTGCTGGAATCGCTGGTCGAGCACACCGAAGAGCGCCTGCTGATGGGCGGCACCGCGAACCTGACCCGCAACTCCGCGGATTTCGGCGGTTCGCTGCGCTCCATTCTGGAGGCGCTCGAGGAGCAGGTGGTGGTGCTGCGGTTGCTGGCGGCCCAGCAGGAGGCCGGCAAGGTGACGGTGCGCATCGGTCACGAGACGGCGGCCGAGCAGATGGCGGGCACGTCGATGGTGTCCACCGCGTACGGCACCATGGACACCGTGTACGGCGGTATGGGTGTGCTGGGGCCCACCCGAATGGACTATCCGGGAACTATCGCCAGCGTTGCCGCGGTTGCTCTCTATATTGGCGAAGTCCTGGGTGCTCGATGACCGCGCACCCGCAGGGTTTGTGGACAGCCGCGTAACGCGCGGCACAAGAAAGGTCAGGCGTGGCACGCGACTACTACGGGCTGCTGGGCGTGAGCAAAAACGCCAGCGATGCGGAGATCAAACGCGCGTATCGGAAGCTGGCGCGCGAACTGCACCCCGACATCAACCCCGACGAGGCCGCGCAGGCGAAGTTCAAGGAGATCAGCGTCGCCTATGAGGTGCTCAGTGATCCGGAGAAGCGGCGGATCGTCGACCTCGGCGGGGACCCGATGGAAAACGGCGCCGCGGCCGGCGGATTCGGCGGTTTTGGCGGCCTGGGTGACGTGTTCGAGGCGTTCTTCGGCGGCGGTTTCAGCGGGGGCTCGACCTCTCGCGGACCGATCGGCCGAGTTCGGCCGGGCTCGGACTCGCTGCTGCGGATGCGGCTGGACCTCGAAGAGTGCGCGACCGGGGTGACCAAGCAGGTCACCGTCGACACCGCCGTGCTGTGCGACCGCTGCCAAGGCAAGGGCACCAACGGCGATTCCGCCCCCATCCCGTGTGACACCTGCGGCGGTCGCGGCGAGGTGCAGTCGGTGCAGCGCTCCCTGCTGGGCCAGATGGTCACGTCACGGCCGTGCCCCACCTGCCGCGGCGTCGGCGTCGTCATCCCCGACCCGTGCCATCAGTGCATGGGCGACGGCCGGGTGCGCGCTCGCCGCGAGATCAGCGTCAAGATCCCCGCCGGGGTCGGCGACGGCATGCGGGTGCGGCTGGCCGCGCAGGGCGAGGTCGGGCCCGGGGGAGGGCCGGCCGGTGACCTCTATGTCGAGGTGCACGAGCAGGCCCACGACATCTTCGTGCGCGACAGCGACGACCTGCACTGCACGGTTTCGGTGCCGATGGTCGACGCCGCCCTCGGTGCGACGTTCAGGCTCGACGCCATCCTCGACGGCACCAGCGAGATCGCGATTCCACCTGGCACCCAACCGGGTTCGGTCATCACGTTGCGCGGCCACGGGATGCCACAGCTGCGCTCGACCACCCGCGGCGATCTGCACGTCCACGTCGAGGTGGTGGTTCCCACCCGGCTGGACAGCCACGACAGCGACCTGTTGCGCGAGCTGAAAAGCCGCCGCAGCCGCGACGTGCCGGAGGTTCGGTCGACGAACACCGGCGGTGGGCTGTTCAGCCGGTTGCGCGAGACCTTCACCGGGCGCTAGGACCCTTCGGGCCCCCGCACATGGTGGCGACGCTGTTCTACGTCGAAGCACTACCCGACACCGGTGGGCTGGCCGTCGTCGACGGCGACGAGGGGTTTCACGCCGCGACCGTGCGCCGGACCCGGCCCGGCGAGGAATTGGTGCTCGGCGACGGCGCCGGAAGCCTGGCGCGCTGCGTGGTCGAGCAATCCGGGCGCGACGGCCTCCGGGCCCGGGTGCTGGACCGCTGGACCGTCGACCCGAGCAAGCCGGCGGTGACCGTGGTGCAGGCGCTGCCCAAATCCGAGCGCTCCGAGTTGGCGATCGAATTGGCCACCGAGGCCGGCGCCGATGCGTTCGTAGCCTGGCAGGCCAGCCGCTGCGTGGCCACCTGGCAGGGCGCGCGCGTCGAGAAGGGGCTGCGCCGCTGGCGCGCGGTGGTCCGCTCGGCGGCCCGGCAATCGCGGCGGGTGCACATCCCGCCCGTGGAGGGCGTGTTGCCGACGGCGGCGCTGGTCCAGCGGATCCGCGACGAAGTGGCCGCCGGCGCGGCGGTACTGGTCTTGCACGAGGCGGCGACCCAGCGGATCGCGGACGTCGCGATTGCGTGGGCCGGCGCGGTGTTCCTGGTCGTCGGGCCCGAGGGAGGTATCGCACCGGATGAGCTGGCGGCGCTGACCGACGCGGGCGCCGTCGCGGTGCGGCTGGGGCCGCAGGTGTTGCGGACGTCGACGGCCGCCGCGGTGGCCCTGGGCGCACTCGGCGTGCTCACGGCGCGATGGGAGCAAACCGTCGAGGTCGGGCCGCCTGAGCCGTTCGCGGCTGACCAGACGGAGCCCTCGGGCGTAGACTAAGTCATCCGATCTACCCCTGACGAGCCGAGAAGGCAGGCACCGGAAACCACGTGACGCCACGCGAGACTAACGCTGCTGATGCAGCTGAGGCCCTGCCGGGCCCCGATCTCAAAGCACAGGTTCGCAGCAGCATCGACATCCCTCCTGATCTCGTCGTGGGCATGCTGGGCTCGTCGGACGAGAATCTGCGCGCACTCGAACGCATCCTGAGCGCCGACCTGCATGTGCGTGGCAACGCCGTCACCCTGTCCGGCGAACCGGCCGACGTCGCGCTTGCCGAGCACGCGATCTCCGAACTGGTCGCGATCGTGGCCAGCGGCCAGTCGCTGACCCCGGAGGTGGTGCGCCACAGCGTCGCGATGCTGCTGGGCACCGGCGACGAGTCACCCGCCGAGGTGCTCACCCTCGACATCCTGGCCCGCCGCGGTAAGACGCTCCGGCCCAAGACCCTCAACCAGAAGCGGTACGTCGACGCCATCGACGCCCACACCATCGTGTTCGGGGTCGGCCCGGCCGGTACCGGCAAGACCTATCTGGCGATGGCCAAGGCGGTCAATGCGCTGCAGTCAAAGCAGGTGAGCCGGATCATCTTGACCAGACCGGCGGTGGAAGCCGGTGAACGCCTTGGCTTTTTGCCGGGCACATTGAGCGAGAAGATCGATCCGTACCTGCGCCCGCTGTACGACGCGCTGTACGACATGATGGAGCCCGAGCTGATCCCGAAGCTGATGTCCGCCGGGGTCATCGAAGTCGCACCGCTGGCGTACATGCGCGGCAGGAGCCTCAACTCCGGTTTCATCGTCCTCGATGAGGCGCAGAACACCACCGCCGAGCAAATGAAGATGTTCCTCACCCGACTGGGGTTCGGGTCGAAGATGGTCGTCACCGGGGATCTTACCCAGGTGGACTTGCCGGGCGGCGCCAAGTCCGGCCTGCGGGCGGCGGTCGAGATCCTCGAGGACATCGACGACATCCATGTCGCCGAGCTGACCAGCGTGGATGTGGTGCGCCACCGGCTGGTTTCGGAGATCGTCGACGCTTATGCGAGGGTGGAGGAATCCAACTCGGGCATGAATCGGGCGGCTCGGCGGGCATCCGGCACCCGAAATCGCCGATGATGGTGCGGTGAGCAGACCATGACGATCGAAGTGTCCAACGAGTCGGGGATCGACATCTCCGAAGCGGAGTTGGTGAGTGTCGCGCGGTTCGTCATCGCCAAGATGGACGTCAACCCGGGGGCCGAACTGTCGATGCTGCTGCTGGACACCGCGGCGATGGCCGATTTGCACATGCGCTGGATGGACTTGCCCGGGCCGACCGACGTGATGAGTTTCCCGATGGACGAGCTCGAGCCCGGCGGCCGTCCGGACGCGCCCGAGCCGGGGCCGTCGATGCTGGGTGATATCGTGCTGTGTCCGGAATTCGCGGCCGAGCAAGCCGCCGCGGCGGGCCACAGCCTCGGACATGAGTTGGCGCTGTTGACAATTCACGGTGTGCTGCACCTGCTCGGCTACGACCACGCCGAGCACGACGAAGAGAAGGAGATGTTCGCCCTGCAGGGGCGACTTCTCGAAGAGTGGGTAGCCGACCAGGTCGAGGCGTACCACTACGACCGGCAGGACGAACGAGATCGCCGGTTGCTGGACAAGTCAAGGTATTTCGACAATTGAGCCCTTATGAAGAGAGCACTCTGGACCTCGGTTTGCGCCGCGATGGCGTTTGCGCCGTCGGTGGTGCTGGCCGCCGCCACCGGCGTGGCACAGGCGTCTCCGTGCGCCGGCGAGGGGTCAAACCCGGTGTCGTGTCAGCACTGCCTGTTCTACGTGAACGCGTATCACACCGCGAACGTCTGCAACGCCCCGGCGCCGCGGCCCGCCCCAGCACCGACGAGCACCCCGGTGTACATCCCGGAGCCGCCGCCGTTGCCGCTGCCGCCGAGTTCCGCCCGCCCGGCGCCGACACCGGTGCAGACCCCGAAGATCAGTCCGCCGGCGCCGGGGGCGCCGCGGAACGTCGGGGTGATGGTGCCGCCCAAGAAGCTGGATGCGCCTCCGCAGGCGGTCGCGGCCGCCAAGGCCGCACCCGCGGCGCGGCTGAATCCCGCTGACCCTCCGAAGCCGCCGACCCCGACGGACTTCAACCAACAGGTGCAGAACGTCATCAGCGCCCGCAGCGAGAACGTCGACCAGATCAGGGCCGACAACAAGGTGCTGGTCCGGCCGCGGCATTGGGACTTCGTCGACTACGACGAGTATCACCGCCCGACCCTGTACAACCCGCTCAGCCAGGCGATGACCTTCCGTTACACCTACGACGGTGCCTCCCGCGACGCCTACCTTCCGGCCGGCGGCCGGATCGTGCTGGATGCCGGCACGGTCGGGCTGGTCCCGTTCACCGCGGTCGGCGAGAGCTATCTGGCGGCGGGCAGCTTCTACGGCGGGGCGTTCGTACCGCCGCCCAATTTCGCCGGCCCGCCGCCGCCGGAGTACGCCGCGCCGGCGCCCCCGACGCTGTACCAGAACGTGTTGGCCGAGGTCCCCGCCGACAACCTGATCGTGCAAGTCGGCCAGGTGGCGGTGGTCGGCCGCGACGAAAGCCAGCCGGTGGGCAGCCAGGACAGCTTCCTGCTCGACGACACCACCGTGGCCTGGGGCCAGGTGGTCGATCCCACCAACGGGGTGCAGATCAGGGTGAGCAAGACCCAGTCGCTGCCGGGCTTCGGGCCGACCGACAACGGCGACTTCTTGGTGGCGCTGGCGGTTCGCGGGGACCAAACCCAACCCGCTCAGCCCGCCCCGCCCGCTCAGGCCTGGTGGCCGTGGGCGGTGCGGTACGGGTTGTTGGTGCTGGCGGTCGTCGTCATTGCCGGGTTGCTCAATCGTCGGGCCAAAAGCGACGACGCCAAAAAAGAGTCGGCGACCGAGTCAAGGCATTAGCGCCGTTGACCGGGATATCTCAGCTGCTCGGCGCGCTTGCGTTGATCGTTCTGGGTGGGGTCTTCGCGGCGATCGATGGAGCCATCAGCACGGTGTCGCTGGCTCGGGTGGCCGAGCTGGTGCGCGACGAGCGCCCTGGCGCCCGGTCCCTGTCGAAGGTGATGGCCGACCGGCCGCGCTATATCAACCTGGTGGTGCTGTTGCGTATCAGCTGCGAGGTCACCGCGACCGTCCTGCTGGTGGTCTTTCTTTATGACAACTTCGGCCTGAACTGGGCGGTCTTCGGCGCCGCCACCATCATGGTGCTGACGAGCTTCATCGTCATCGGCGTCGGCCCGCGCACCCTCGGGCGTCAGCACGCGTATCAGATCTCACTGGTGTTAGCCATTCCGCTGCAAGTGATTTCGTCGCTGCTGATGCCGATCAGCCGGCTGTTGGTGGTGATCGGTAACGCGCTCACCCCGGGCCGCGGCCTGCGAAACGGACCGTTCGCGTCCGAGATCGAGTTGCGCGAAGTCGTCGATCTGGCCCAGCAGCGCGGCGTCGTCGCCGCCGACGAGCGCCGGATGATCGAGTCGGTGTTCGAGCTCGGCGACACCTCCGCGCGTGAGGTGATGGTGCCGCGCACGGAGATGATCTGGATCGATAGCGACAAGTTCGCCAGCCAGGCAACTAACTTGGCCGTCCGCAGTGGTCATTCCCGCATTCCGGTGATCGGCGAGAACGTCGACGACATCGTCGGCGTGGTGTATCTGAAAGACCTTGTCGAGCAGACATTTTTGGCGGCCGACGGCGGGCGGGACATCAAGGTGGCGCAGGTGATGCGCCCGGCGGTGTTCGTGCCGGACTCCAAGCCGCTGGACGCGCTGCTGCGTGAAATGCAACGCGACCGCAACCACATGGCGCTGCTCGTCGACGAGTACGGCGCGATCGCCGGTCTGGTCAGCATCGAGGACGTGCTGGAGGAGATCGTCGGCGCGATCGCCGACGAGTACGACGAAGCAGAAGTGGCGCTGGTAGAAGACTTGGGCAACAAGCACTTTCGCGTGTCGTCCCGGCTGCCGATCGAAGACGTCGGCGAGCTTTACGGCATCGAATTCGACGACGATCTCGACGTCGACACCGTCGGCGGCCTGCTGGCGCTGGAGTTGGGCCGGGTGCCGCTGCCCGGCGCCGAGGTGGTCTCGCACGGCCTGCGGCTGCGTGCCGAGGGGGGCCCCGACCATCGCGGGCGGGTGCGCATCCACACGGTGCTGCTGAGCCCGGCCGACTCGGAGGATCGCGAACTCGAGGACACGCGCCATGGCTGAGCACCTCGATTCCGAGGACGCCAAGCTTGTGGTGTTGGGGCGCGCCGCGATGGCCCGCGTCCAGGCCGGCAGCGCGGCCTCGGTGCGAGATGCCGACGGCCGCACGTATGCGGCTGCGCCGGTGGGTCTTTCGGCGCTGCGACTCACCGGACTACAGGCGGCGGTGGCCGCGGCCGTCTCCAGCGGGGCGACGGGTCTGGAGGCCGCCGTGTTGGTCGCTGGGTCGGCCGACGACCCGGGCATTGCCGCGGTGCGCGAGCTCAGCCCGACCGCGGCGATCATTTTGACCAACCGTGCCGGTACTCCGTTATGAGCGAATTCCGTTCGGGCTTCGTCTGTTTGGTGGGCCGGCCGAACACCGGCAAGTCGACACTGACTAACGCCCTGGTCGGCACCAAGGTGGCGATCACCTCGAAACGCCCGCAGACCACCCGCCACACCATCCGCGGCATCGTGCACCGGGAGAACTTCCAGATCATCCTGGTCGACACCCCGGGCCTGCATCGGCCGCGCACCTTGCTGGGCAAGCGGCTCAACGACCTGGTGCGCGATACCTACGCGCAAGTCGACGTGATCGGGCTGTGCATCCCGGCCGACGAGGCGATCGGTCCCGGCGACCGCTGGATCCTGGACCAGATTCGTGCGGTCGCACCGAAGACCACCCTGGTCGTCATCGTCACCAAGATCGACAAGGTGCCACGGGATCGGGTGGCCTCCCAGCTGGTGGCGGTCAACGAACTCGTCGAGGGCGCGGCCGAGATCGTCCCGGTGTCGGCGCTGGCCGGCACCCAGGTCGACGTGCTGATCGACGTGCTGGCCGCGGCGCTGCCGCCGGGTCCGGCGTATTACCCCGACGGCGAGCTGACCGACGAGCCCGAAGAGATCCTGATGGCCGAATTGATTCGCGAGGCCGCTTTGGAGGGCATTCGCGACGAACTTCCGCATTCACTGGCCGTGGTGATCGACGAGGTCAACCCGCGCGAGGACCGCGACGACCTGATCGACGTGCACGCGCTGCTCTACGTCGAACGGGACAGCCAGAAGGGCATCGTCATCGGCAAGGGCGCGACGCGGCTACGCGAGGTCGGCACGGCCGCGCGCGAGCAGATCGAGGAGTTGCTGGGCATCAAGGTCTACCTCGACCTGCGGGTCAAGGTCGCCAAGAACTGGCAGAGTGACCCCAAACAGCTTGGCCGGCTGGGCTTTTAGCCAGATGGGGCGTCGATCGGTCGACCCGCTCCAAGAATCCTTTTAGGACCTTCGTAGAGGGTTGCCGCACGGGCCGACGGTCATCGGCCGACTGGTGCACCGCCGAGCCTGCGCACCATCATCGAAAGGAAACGCAGATGAACGTATTCGTAGACGCCGCCAGGCTCATCGTCAACTTGGGCAGCCTCGGCGAACAATTCAAAGGCATCGGCGGTGCAAACTACAGCGGCGAATATCTTGCTTCGAGCGTTACCAGTATGGGCGCGGATGCCGTGTCCGGTGGCCTCGTCGGCTACAAGATGGTCAAGCAATACCAACTGGCCCGGAATATGAGTCCCGCAGAGCGTGCCCAGATGAACGACGGGCTGAAGGACAGCACCAGGTCTCATTCTCAAGACGCTCACCTTCGTCGACATGCTGGAGCTGACGACCGGCTTCGGACCGCCTTACGAGGGAGATGACTTCACCGCGGGTTCGGAGCAGCTCACCGAAATCTGTGCACAGCTGAAGACGGCCCTGCCGGACGACACCTGGCAGGGCGACGCGTCGGAACACTATGCCGAACAAGTCACGGCACTGAGCGATCTCGCGAAGAAGATTGCCGATCTGGACCACCAGCTTGCCGAGATCACAAAGAATCAGGCTGAATGGGTCACCCATGCTTGGGTTTCGGCGCCTTGAAGGACCTCTTACTGGCGGCGTTCGCCATCGAACTCGCCATGAAGTTCGCGGTGCCCGCTCTGGCCGGCCCCGGCCTGGCGGCATCATGCGCGCTGACAGTTTCGGGCCTGGCCGTCGGCGTTGCCTGCGGCTTCATCGGCACCCTGCTCTACTACTCGACCGAAAACAGCGGAAAGGCAAAGGATGTGGCTTCTGAGTACCGCGCCCGGGAGCACCGCGCGCGGTGCTCCCGGGCACCACGTCGGCCGAGTCTCGCGTGGCCGACGCGCCGACATCGACCACGCCCAACTTCGGGGACGCGTCGAGCAAGCTGACCGCCGTGATCACCGGGACCGATGTCGCCACGCCGGTGAACCCGGACGGCCGTGGAAGCAAAGCAGTCCCAACGGTGCGGGCGAAACCTCGACGGGACGTCATGCGCTGGCCGAATCGGATGAGACGACGCTCCCGCCGATCCCGTCGCACGGCGAGCCGGCACTGGCTCAGGTGACTCAAATGCCAAGGAAAGCAGCATCTCTCACCCAGCGGATGAGGCCGATACGGCCTCTGGCCGCGGCCGCCCAGCAGGGCCAGAAGACAGCGGCTCCTACCGACGAAGCCGGATCCGTCGACGAAGCCGGATCGGCCCACGGCGCCGATGGCGCCGAACGGGCACCGATCGAGTTCGCGGCGGCGGGTGGCACCGCCGAGAGCGCCCCGGTGAGTCGTTAGCACGGTCGAAACCGTTGTGCACCAACCCAATACCACACACTTAAGGAGATCAACTCATGTCCGATTTGGTTGTCACCCCAAACTACCTCGATCGACTGGCGACAATTCAGCGGCAAACCTCCGACAACAGCGCGACTGCCGCCGCAGTGGCCAAAGGAATCGGCGACGAGGTCTGGGTCACCCACGGTATTGTCAGCGGACCGTCCAACGTGGCGCTGGCTGACGCCGAGAGTGCCCGCCGGTCGGTAATCGAAGCAATGCAAACTGCCTCCCGCCAACTCGCCGACAAACTGGGCGGGCCGCCGACACCTACACCAGCGCCGACGAACAGGCGGGCTTGAACATCGACAAGCAACTCGTCGGCCGGATGGAGAAGATCTGAACGACAAGCGTTTCCGCTAACCCGCGCCGGGTGGATTGGACGTGGACACGAGCCAAGCCGTTCCGGCCGCCGAATTCGTCCGTTTTGGTGTCGTCGGCCCGGGTACCACTTACCGACTGAGACAGCCCAATCGGAAGGCAAGGCATGGATGCTTTAACTTTTCTCCGTCAAGACCACAAAAGTGTTCTCGGTTTGTTCGAGACGCTCGATGGAGCACCCTCGGGCTCCGGCGCCGAAGCCAGCGGCCTGGAGACCATGGTGAACAATCTGATCATCGCCGAATCACAGCATGAAGCGATCGAAGAGCAGTACTTTTGGTCCGCGGTGCGTGACGCGCTCGGCGACGCACTCGCCGACAAAGCGATCGATCAGGAACAGGCCGGCAAGAAGCTGCTGCAGCGGCTGGAGGACGGCAAGCCCGGCGAGCCCGATTACCACGAGGCGCTGCAGGCGTTCGTAAAAGCGGGACGTGAGCACATCGCCTACGAGCAAGAGGTGGTGTGGCCGCAAGTCGAACTCGCGATCAGCCGTGAGGAGCTGGAAAAGCTGGGCGAGAAGCTGGAGACCGCGAAGAAGATCGCGCCCACCCGGCCTCACCCGAACACCCCGCCCGACCCGGCAATCCTGAAAACCATGGGCATGGGCGCCGCGGTGGTGGACCATGTGCGCGACGCGTTCACCGGGCGCGCGGCGGACAACCCACCCGATCCGCAGGCGCACTGAACCATAACGAAAGGCCGGGCATCGGAGCAACCGATGCCCGGCCTTTTGGTTGTCGATCAGGTGGTGGGCGAGTGCTGTTCGTGCGTGAAGGGCTTTTCGGCCTCGACCGCCGGTGAGCCCCCTGCGGGTTCTGCCCGGTGCCCTTGTTCTTGCGCGTCTTCCCGCCCAGCCACTGCTGCTCGGGCTTTCCACGTACTCCCATTCCATGCCCTCCGGCCACGGACCTTGGCCCTGGTTCCACGGACCGCGGACCGATTCGCCGCCGTTGGACATGTTGAACGCGACATTCTGGAAGCGGGGATCGCCCGGCAGCTGGCCCGGCGGGAAGTTGACCGGGAGTTCGTTGAGCGCGGCGGTGAACTAGCTGATAGTGCGCCACCTCGCGGGTCATCAAGAACGTCAGGGTGTCCTGCACGCCCGGGTCGTCGGTGAACTGCTTGAGGTATTCGTAGATGACCTTCGCGCGGGATTCGGCCGCGACATTGTTGCGCAAATCGACGGTGGGATCGCCGTTCGCGTCGATGAACGCCCCGGTCCAGTTGTTGCCTGCGGAATCCTTAACGTCGGGCCCGCCGCCGCTGAGCACGAGAAACAGCGGGTTGACGGCGACTTGGTGGATGATGTTGTGCGCGCCCGTCCGTACTGGCGACCGCCGGCATCCAGTCGCACCGCTGATTCGCGATCTTCAGGTCGTCGTTGAGTCCGTCGAGCAGCATGGTGATCATCGATCCGACCATCTCGAGGTGGCTGAGCTCCTCGGTCGCGATGTCCATGAACAGGTCGTACATCTTGGGGTTCTTTTGCCGCAGCACGAACGCCTGGGTGAAGTACTGCAGCGCCGCGGTGAGTTCGCCGTTGGCGCCACCGAATTGCTCCATGAGCAACGATGCGAAACGCGGGTCGGGCTCCGTGACGCGTACTTCGAATTGAAGATCCTTGTTGTGTGTGAACACTGGTTGCCTCCTGGGGGTGTAGGCGGGGCTGATCGTCGCAGCGGGGTACCCGGGGCATCGGCAGCCAAACACGGTCGTCCAGGTTCCGGTGTTCACCGTTTGCCGGTGCCTGCCGCCGGTACCCGTGCTGCCCGGTGGCACCAAAGCTTTTCCGAACAGCGTTATTTCGGTGCCGACAAGTCGTTAGTCGGACGGATGGAAGTGGTCGTGCTCCCACCACACCGTCGGCTGCTTGGCCGCCCAGCCGCAGACAGCCTCCAACTCGGCGGCCAGCGAGATCAGCATGCCCTCGCTGTTCGCCGGGCCCATCAACTGCACACCGATCGGCAAGCCGTCCTCGGTGAACCCTGCGGGTACGTTGATCGACGGCCACCCCAACACATTCCACGGCCAGGTGGCCGGGCAGGCCTTGATCATGGCGCGGTCGGTGCCCCAGCCGCTCAGCCGGTCGAAGGCTCGGGCCAGTGGCGGTGGCTGGGCGGTCGTCGGGGCCAGCACCACGTCGACGATGTCGAAGATCGAGCCCACCCGCCGCTGCAGCGCCGCCTCGTGCCGTCGTGCGTTGCGTAGGATCGCCTGCCCCAATATATGGCCCATCCGCAGGTTGGACAGGGTGCGCGGGTCCAGCACCACCCCGTCGCCGAGGCGCTCCTCCCAATCCCGCAGTCCCGCAGTCGATCTGGCCAAGAAGTCCCACCCCAACCGCACGCCGTAGTCGGGGTTCCCGCTCACCACCGTGTGGCCGAGCAGTTGGAGCTGCTGGCCCACGGCGCGGGTCGCGGCCAGGATCTCGGGATGCAGCTTGGCCCGAAATAGGGTGTACGCGAAGCGGGTTGACAGCGCGATGTTCAGCGGCCCGGGCGCGATGCTGACATAGTCGGACGCCCGCAGCGCGGGCGGCTTGTGTCGGTCGCCCTCGACATTGCCCGACGCCGCGTCGAGCACCAGCGCCGCGTCGGCCACCGTGCGCGCCAGCACGCCGTTGACCGTGATCCCGTTGAACGACTCCGGCAGTGGCCAGGTCGAGATGCGGCCTCGCTGTGGCTTGATGCCGACCAGGTGCGTCCAGGCCGCCGGGATGCGGATGCTGCCGGCGCCGTCCGAGCCGATCGCGGCGGTGACCAGACCGGCCGCCACCGCGGCCGCGCTGCCACCCGACGATCCGCCCGGCGTGTGCCGCCGCGACCACGGATTGCGGGTGTGCCCGAACCCGGGCCCGCTGGTGAACGGCCACTGCCCCAGCTCGCAGGTGTTGGTCTTGCCGACGATCACCGCTCCGGCGGCCTTGAGGCGGCGCACCACCTCGGAGTCCTCGGTGGCGGGTCGGACGTAGCCGTCGGTGCCGAACGCGGTGGGCACGCCAGCAACGTCGACGTCGTCTTTCACGGCGATCGGGATGCCCAGCAACGGCGCCGTGTCGCCGGCGGCGCGGCGCCGGTCGGCCTCGGCCGCGGCGGCCAACGCCGACTCCGTCAGCACCACCCGGAACGCGTTCAACGTGGACTGGCTGACATCGATCGCATGTAGCGAACGGCGTACCAATGTCTCGGAGGTCACCGAGCGGCTGTTCAGCTGATAGAGCAGGTCAGTGAGTGTGGGCAGGCGCGCGCCGCGGGACCCGGAAACGGACCCGGAAGGGAACCCAGGAGCGCCAATCACGGGGTACGAGACTATCGGCGCGGATCCCCGCAATGTCGCGGCGGGGTGCAAAACTATTGAGATGCGGCTGTATCGAGACCGAGCGGTAGTGCTGCGCCAGCACAAGCTCGGCGAAGCCGACCGGATCGTCACGCTGTTGACCCGTGATCACGGGTTGGTCCGCGCGGTGGCCAAGGGGGTGCGCCGCACCCGCAGCAAATTCGGCGCGCGGCTGGAACCGTTCGCGCACATCGATGTGCAGCTGCATCCCGGACGCAATCTCGACATCGTCACCCAGGTCGTTTCGATCGACGCGTTCGCCACCGACATCGTCAGCGACTACGGCCGGTACACCTGCGGGTGCGCGATGCTGGAAACCGCCGAGCGCCTCGCCGGTGAGGAGCGGGCGCCCGCCCCGGCGCTGCACCGGCTCACGGTGGGCGCGTTGCGGGCGGTGGCCGACGGACGCCGCCCCCGTGACCTGCTCCTGGACGCCTACCTGCTGCGCGCCATGGGCATCGCCGGCTGGGCCCCGGCGCTGACCGAGTGCGCGCGCTGCGCCACGCCCGGCGCGCATCGGGCATTCCACATCGCCGCCGGGGGCAGCGTCTGCGGCCACTGCCGTCCCGCCGGCTCGACCACACCGCCACTGGGTGTGCTGGAGCTGATGTCCGCCCTGCACGACGGCGATTGGGAGGCCGCCGAGGCGACGCCGCAATCCCACCGCAGCCATGTCAGCGGATTGGTGGCCGCCTATCTGCAATGGCATCTGGAACGCCAGCTCAAGACGTTGCCGCTGGTGGAGCGCAATTATCGGGTCGACCGCACCATCGCCGATCAGCGCGCCGCGCCGATCGGGCAGGATGAGGCCTGTGGCTAAGACCCACGACCGCAACTTCCCGCAATTGCCCGCCGCGCCCTCGAGCTATCCGACCTTTCCCGACAAGTCGACCTGGCCGGTGGTGTTCCCCGAGTTGCCGCCGGCTGCGGACGGCGGCCCGAGCCGGCCACCCCAGCACGTTTCGAAGGCCGTCGCGCCGCGCATCCCGGCGGACCGATTGCCCAACCATGTGGCCATCGTGATGGACGGCAACGGCCGCTGGGCCACTCAGCGCGGCCTGACCCGCACCGACGGCCACAAGGCGGGGGAGGCGGTGGTGATCGACGTCGTCTGCGGGGCAATCGAAATCGGGATCAAGTGGCTCAGCCTCTACGCGTTCTCCACCGAAAACTGGAAGCGATCCCCCGAAGAGGTCCGCTTCCTGATGGGCTTCAACCGCGACGTGGTGCGGATGCGCCGGGTCAACCTCAACACGATCGGGGTCAAGATCCGCTGGGTGGGGTCACGGCCACGCCTGTGGCGCAGCGTGATCAACGAGTTGGCGATCGCCGAGGAGATGACGAAGGGCAACGACGTCATCACCGTCAACTACTGCGTGAACTACGGTGGGCGCGCCGAAATCGCCGACTCCGCAAGGGAAATCGCGCGTTTAGCGGCCGCGGGCCAGCTGAACCCGGAACGCGTCACCGAGGCGACGGTGGCCCATCACCTGCAGCGGCCCGACATCCCCGACGTGGATCTGTTCCTGCGGACCTCGGGGGAGCAGCGCTCCAGTAATTTCATGCTGTGGCAGGCGGCCTACGCCGAGTACATCTTTTCCGACAAGTTGTGGCCCGACTACGACCGTCGCGACCTGTGGGCGGCCTGCGAGGAATATGCGGACCGCAACCGACGGTTTGGGAGCGCCTGATGACATCGCTGCAAGAACGTCTCGGCTCGATCCTGCGCGACGTGCTGCATGTCGAGGACGAACCCGACGGCGGCCTGACCGTGCACCACGACGGCACCTTCGCGTCGCTGCGGGTGGTCAACATCGCTGAGGGCCTGGACCTGGTGTCGCTGACCCAGGTCGTGGCGTGGGATCTGCCGCTGACCAAGAAGCTCAGCGATCAGGTGGCCAAGCAGGCGCACAACAGCAACTTCGGCAGTGTGACCGTCGTCGAAAAGGTCAGCGAGAAGGCCGCGGCGCGGAACTCCGGTAAGGGTGCGCCCAAAACTGCGGACGTGATGCTGCGGTACAACTTCCCGGGCGCGGGCTTGGCCGATGACGCCCTGCGCACCCTGATCCTGCTGGTGCTCGACACCGGCGCCCAGATGCGGCGCCTACTGACCGCCTGACCGGCTGGCCCGCTGGCCGTTGACCGCGGCCCGGGCGCCCCGCGCATTGGGCGCCGAGCGCGCGGCCAGCCGCGCGTTGGGTCGGGCATTACGGTCTCAGCGGCAGTCCGAGCAGGTGCCGAAGATCTCGATGGTGTGGCTGACGTCGGAATAGCCGTGCTTGGCGGCCACCTGCAACGCCCACTCCTCGACCTCGTGGTCGCCCACCTCGATGGTGGATCCGCAGTGCCGGCACACCAGGTGATGGTGATGGTGCTCCGAGCAGCGCCGGTAGACCGATTCGCCGGTGTCGGTGCGCAGCGTGTCCACCATTCCGGCCGATGCCATGGACTGCAGCGTCCGGTAGACCGTCGTCAGCCCGATGTTCTCGCCGCGGCGGCGCAGCTCGTCGTGCAGCTCCTGGGCCGAGCGGAATTCGTCGCGAGTCTCCAGCAGCGTGGAAATCGCCGCCCGCTGACGGGTGGAACGGACGCTGGGTCGGGTCATGGTGTGTCCTCGCTGGCATGGTCGACGGCGTCGACGACGATGTGCGCCAGGTGGTGGTCGGCCAGGCGGTACAGCACCTCGCGGCCGGAGCGCTCCCCGGCGACCACTCCCGCCGCCTTGAGGATCTTCAAATGCTGGCTGACCAGCGGTTGTGGCACGCCCAGCGCGTCGACCAGCTCGTGCACGCAGCGTTGGGATTCGCGGAGTTGCAGCACGATGGCGATCCGTACGGGCGCGGCCAGCGCGCGCAGCAGCTCACCGGCGGCATCGAGGATCTCGCGCGACGGCGGCTCCGGATACTCGGCGAACGGGGCATGTTCGCCTGCGCCCGCCGGGCCGTGCCGGGGGGAAACCAGATCCGACGATGAGGCCGATGACGAGGAGGGCATCATCATGCGAGCGTCATCTCCTCGAAAAGTGCCGGGTACGTGGAGTGCCCACTATAGGGAACGACTTCCACTGTCACATGCATGATGATGCATGTCAAAGACCTCGGCCCGGTCGATACCATTGCTGATGTTTCGCGGGCGACGATTCGCCGCCCCGCCTCTTCAGGCATCCGAAAGGGAGTGGACCACCCCGTGGCGTCCGTCATCGACACCGTCGTCAACCTGGCCAAACGACGCGGATTCGTCTATCCCTCGGGTGAGATCTACGGCGGCACCAAGTCGGCGTGGGATTACGGGCCGCTGGGCGTGGAACTCAAGGAGAACATCAAGCGGCAGTGGTGGCGCGCCGTGGTCACCGGCCGCGACGACGTCGTGGGACTCGACTCGTCGATCATCCTGCCGCGGCAGGTGTGGGTGGCCTCCGGCCACGTCGAGGTGTTTCACGACCCGCTGGTGGAGTCGCTGATCACCCACAAGCGCTACCGCGCCGACCACCTCATCGAGGCCTACGAGGCCAAACACGGGCACCCGCCACCCAACGGGCTGGCCGATATCCGCGACCCGGAGACCGGGGAGCCCGGCCGGTGGACCGAGCCGCGCGAATTCAACATGATGCTCAAGACCTACCTCGGGCCCATCGAGACGGAGGAGGGACTGCACTACCTGCGGCCCGAGACCGCGCAGGGCATCTTCGTCAACTTCGCCAACGTGGTGACCACCGCCCGGCGCAAGCCGCCGTTCGGCATCGGCCAGATCGGCAAGAGCTTCCGCAACGAGATCACCCCGGGCAACTTCATCTTCCGCACCCGTGAGTTCGAGCAGATGGAGATGGAGTTCTTCGTCGAGCCGTCGACCACGAAGGAATGGCATCAGTACTGGATCGACACCCGGCATCAGTGGTACACCGACCTTGGCATCAAACCGGAGAACCTGCGCCTGTACGAACACCCCAAAGACAAGCTGTCGCACTACTCCGACCGCACCGTCGACATCGAGTACAAATTCGGCTTCCAGGGCAACCCGTGGGGCGAGCTGGAAGGTGTCGCCAATCGGACCGACTTCGATTTGTCAACGCACGCAAAGCATTCCGGTGTCGACCTGTCCTTTTACGACCAGGTCAGCGACACCCGGTACACGCCGTACGTGATCGAACCCGCAGCCGGCCTGACGCGGTCCTTCATGGCGTTTTTGATCGACGCCTACGCCGAGGACGAAGCCCCCAACGCCAAGGGCGGGGTGGACAAGCGCACCGTGCTGCGGCTCGACCCGCGCCTGGCCCCGGTCAAGGCGGCGGTGCTGCCGCTGTCGCGGCACGCCGACTTGAGCCCCAAGGCTCGCGACCTGGCCGCAGAACTGCGGCAGTCCTGGAACATCGAGTTCGACGACGCCGGCGCGATCGGGCGCCGCTACCGTCGCCAGGACGAGGTCGGCACGCCGTTCTGCGTGACGGTGGATTTCGACTCGCTCGAGGACAACGCCGTCACCGTGCGCGAACGCGACGCCATGACGCAGGAGCGGGTGGCAATGGACGCGGTTGCGGACTACCTAGCGGTTCGGCTCAAGGGCGCCTAGCGCGCCGGCGAACCGGCCATTTCGGCGACCGGGGTCGTTTTGGTGTAGTGCTGTCCACGATCCGGCCTTAGTCTTATACGCAGTGTCCAGTCGCTGTGACTGTCGGGGTGCGGTTCTACGGCCGTACAAACGGCTGGTCGTGTCGAGGTAGTGGATGGTTCTGGATTTCGCGTTCTTCCCGCCGGAGATCAACTCGGCCCTGATGTACGGCGGTGCCGGCTCAGGGCCGCTGTTGGCGGCTGCCGCTGCCTGGGATGGATTGGCCGCCGACATGTGGGCGTCGGCGTCGTCCTTCGACTCGGTCGTGTCGGGCCTGGCGTCGAATGGGCAATGGACGGGTCCGTCCGCGGAGTCGATGACGCAGGCGGCCGCGCCCTATCTGCAGTGGCTGCACACGGCGGCCGCGCACGCCTCGATGTCGGCCGTGCAAGCCCGGGTGGCGGCGATGTCGTACGAGTCGGCGTTCGCGGCGACGGTGCCGCCGGCGGCGATCGCCGCGAACCGTGTCCAGCTGATGACCCTGATCGCGACGAACTTTCTGGGCCAGAACACCGCCGCAATCGCGATGACCGAATTCGAATACCTGCAAATGTGGCTGCAGGACGTGATGGCCATGTTCGGCTATCACGCCGGGGCGCGATCGGTGATGTCGGCGTTGCCGTCGATCACGGCGGCGCCGTCGAGCTTGGCGGGGCTGTTCACCACCCCGCTGAGCACGTTGGCATCCCAATTCGCCGGGGCGCTGTCGTCGGTGGGTGGGCAGATATTCGGGCCCGGATTCTCGTCGGCGGTGACCGCGATCCAGACCGCGCTGACCCAGGTCGGGTCGATCGTCACCTCGGCGCCGGTGTCGTCGCTGATGTCGGTCGCCCAGATCGGGATGTATCCGGCGACCGCGGTGACGGCGCCGATGATGGCGCTGGCATCAGGTACCGCGCCGGTGACCTCGTTGGCCGGCGCGACGAATATGGCCGCCACTGGTGCGGCCCAAACCGTCGGTTCGAGCGCACCGGCGACGCGGGTAATGAGCGGCGACGGAAGCTGGGGCTCGTCGATTTCGGCCAGTCTGGGCCGGGCGCGGCTGGCCGGCGCGATATCGGTGCCCCCGGTATGGCAGGGCTCGACGTCGGCCCCGATCGTCAGCTCCGCGATGGCGGGGGCGGGTACGTCCGGTGCCGTGGCGGAGCCGGTCGGATCCACCAGCGGCGTGCCGATGCCGGTGCGGGCGGCCGCGGGTCATGACAAGCCGGCCGAAATGGTGGGACGCGCCGGAACCAGCGCGACGCACGTCGTGCAGACCCGGCCTAGGGTGGTGCCGAGAAAGGGCGCGTAAGGGGGGCTTCGGCGGGCCCGGATGCAATTGCTCGGGCGGTCATACGAATGAATCGGACATGTCGCAAATTTCTCGACATGTTGCGAACTTGTATTCATCGGTTACCCGCTTAATCAAACTATTAGGTACGGTTTGTGCTCGCGAATGATTGCGGGCCCGCAATGTTCGGCAGAAAGATGCGTTCGCGGGTGGCCCCGATCCTTGGTGCCGGTCCTGCGCGGTGGTTCGACGAGCTTGCAGCGGTTGCCGGTGCGGCGTCGTGGTGCGGCGTGCCCGCCCCGCACGCATCCGCGACATGACCGCAGAATCCCTGCCGAGCAACAAAATTCGCGCTGACGATAACGGCCGGATAAGCAACCGTTCCGCTAACCGGCACCGTCGGTCGATGCCTCGATCCACCGGCGCGGCGACGATCGTGACGGCTGGTTACCGCGCGGCTGAATTTTCGTGATTAACCACGACGAAAATCCGAAATTTCCAACAATTGTCCTCCTGCTTGCTTTACTATGACAAATACTCGGCGGCGATTTGTGCGCCGTTGGGGTCTGTGTGAACAGAGTTTCGGGTGTGGAAGGGGGCATCATGCTTTTGCCTCTTGGTTCACCTCTGCCGGACGATTCGGTGGTGGCAGTTCGGGGTGAGTCAGGCATGCTCGGTCGCTTGACGGTTCCGCTCAGTTGGAGCGTGGCCGTTCCGCCGGACGACTATGACCATTGGGCACCGGAGCGCGAAGAGCTCTCCGATGCCGAGGTCAACGCGACCGACGGGCCGGATTCAGAAGCGGCTGCCGATGGCATGAGCGAGAAGAAGGAATGGGGGCATTGGAACGGATGGGGAGGCGACGCCGAACCTCGTTTCGAAGTGCCACGAACCAGCAGCGTGGTGCCGCATTCGCCGGCAGCTGGTTGAGAGCGACGGTCGGACAACGGGTCGGCCGTCGCTGGGTTCAGTCCGCTACCCAGGGAAGAGGAAGTATGGCAACACGTTTTATGACCGATCCGCACGCGATGCGTGCGATGGCGGGCCGTTTTGAGATGCACGCGCAGACGGTGTCGGATGAGGCTCGCAAGATGTGGGCGTCGTCGATGAACATCGCCGGTGCGGGCTGGAGTGGTCAGGCCCAGGCGACCTCGTACGACACGATGGGTCAGATGAACCAGGCGTTCAACAACATTGTCAACATGCTCCACGGCGTGCGGGACGGACTGATCCGTGACGCCAACAACTACGAGACGCAAGAGCAGGCCTCGCAGCAGGCCCTCAGCCACTAACCGCGAAAACCACTGGTTTCCAAAACTTT
>NZ_JAGZ01000002.1 GCF_000526915.1 Mycobacterium genavense ATCC 51234
CTGGGCGTGTGCCGGCGACGACCCGGTCTTCCAGCCCACCAACGCCGCCACCGACCGCGCACCGGTCATCCCGCACAACCCATCACGGTCAATCTCGGCGGTGATCGCCACCATGCGGGCATCAATGGCATTGCGCTGACCAGCCAACTCCGCCAACTCACCAAACAACACCTCCAACCGCTCCTTCGGGCTCACCACCACCGCCGAAGACGAAGCGATCGAAGACATAACCCCATCCTCACAACCGGCCACGACAAACCACGGCCCCAAACCCCTAACCCCCGAGCGCCCAGACGCGCCTTATCCACAGCCACGAATTCATCCACAAACGCGCCCGACGGCAGCCACCTAAGAGTGGCCGGACAGCTGAGCCCGCATCTGTTCGGATTCCTAGCTGCGAACACCGCGTCGGGCTTATCGTGTCTTCGACCGTTGCCACCGGGAGGCTGATATGGACGGGACCCCGTTCGGGCGATACCGCTTGGTTGAGTTATTGGGTCGCGGCGGTATGGGCGAAGTATGGCGGGCCCACGACACCGAAACCGACCGCATCGTTGCCATCAAGCTGTTGCCCGCCTTTCTGTCTGACGACGAGGAATTCAAGCACCGCTTCCGCCGAGAGGCCCACGCGGCAGCGCGACTGAACGACCCGCACGTCATACCCATCCATAACTACGGCGAGATCGACAACCAGCTCTATGTCGATATGCGGCTGATCGACGGTCGCGACCTGCAAACTGCCCTTGCCGAAGGGCCTTTGGATCCCGCCCGCGCAGTGCGCATCATCGAGCAAGTCGCCATGGCGTTGCATGCCGCGCACAAGGTGGGATTGCTACATCGGGACATAAAGCCGTCCAACATCCTGCTCGACGACAACGACTTCGCTTATCTGATTGATTTCGGGATCGCCCGTGCGATCGACGAGACGCGAATGACCAAGTCCGGCGACACAATCGGCACTTTCCAATACATCGCACCCGAGCGTCTAGACGCCCGGGCAGACGAGGACGCCCGCGCCGACATCTACTCGCTGGCCTGCGTCCTGTATGAATCCCTCACCGGAGAGCCACCTTTCCCCGGCAGCACTACCGCCCACCTGGTCACCGCACACCTCAACGCCCCGCCGCCTCGGCCCTCGACCATACGACCGGATGTGCCTCCGGCTGTCGATGACGTCATTGCGACCGGCATGGCCAAAGACCCGAACCAGCGGTATGCCACCACCATCGAGCTAGCCAACGCCGCGACCGACGCCATCACCGCACCGATTGCCCGGCATCCCAAATCCCGCCCACAACAGCGGCTTTCGCGGCGAACACAGCGGCATCCATGCCGGTGACCGAACTTGCCGCCCAAGCATATGTCGTCGACCCCATCCCCGTGACAACCCAACACGGCCCGGTACCCGAGACCCCCACACCGCAACTCGCGCCGTGGTGGCGTCGCCAACGCCGCCCGGTGCAATTGGGCCTGATCGTCGCCTCGGTGGTAATCCTGGCCGTCGGCACCGGCATCGCGGGCTACGTGTTACGACCACATTCGCCCGCATCTTCAACCCGAGCGTCGCAACCCTCCACCGCTACTCACATCCCCCGCCGCCCACCCCGGCCGGGCCATCTCCTGTCGCGGAAGGTGCACTGGACGGGCTGCTGCTCAGCCCCGTCGACGTCAACACCGCGATGGGCGCCAACGGGATGATGGTCGTGCGCACGCTCACCGCAATGGGGACAACAGTGCCGACGTACCGGACAAGGCTTGCCGACCGATTGGCGGTCCGTTGCTAGCCCCGGTGTATGCGGACAGCGGGTGGAGCGCCTTTCGTGAGCAGGTGCTGCGCGAGCCCGGCACCACCTGGACTCATCTCACCGATCAGGGTGTGGCGGTGTTTCACTCCGCGCACGAGGCGGGCGCCTTCTTCGACTCCTCCGCCCAAAACTGGCCGGCTTGCACCAACCGACAGTTCATCAAGACGGTGACCGGCAGACCAGACATCGTGCGGACCGTAGGGCCCGTCGTTAACACCAACGGCACTTTGAGCGCCAGCTTTACCGCCGCCGGTTCGACGTGGACTTGGCAAACCTGTCAGCGGGCGCTGACGGTGGCCAACAACGTCGTCGTTGACGTCGAAGCATCTAGTTCAAACCGGGCCGACTCCCAGTCCAACGACGGCGTCAACATCGCGCATCAGATCGCCGCCAAAATACCCACCACATAGCAATGGGAGTCATACTCGCGATTGCGTCTGTCCGACGGCTCAGAAGTCGGAAACCCCGGCCTCGAACACCGCGTTGATGCCGGCCTTGGCGGCGGCCAGTGCGACCCGCGGCCCGTCGAGGAAGCGCCGCGCCCACACCGCGGCGGCGTCGTACACGTCGTCGGGGGCCACCATCTCGTCGATCAGGCCCAGCTCCAGCGCCTCCTCGGCGTCGACGAAGCGCCCGCTGAACGCCAGCTCCTTGGCTTTGCTCGCCCCGACCGCGCGGGTCAAGCGGGCCATACCCCCGGGGGTCCGGCCGGCGAGGATCTCGGTCGCCCCGAATTTCACGTTGTCACCGCTGATCCGCCAGTCCGCGGCCAGCGCCAGCGTCAGGCCCGCACCCAGCGCGTAACCGGTGACTGCGGCCACGGTCGGCTTCGGGATGGCCGCCACGGCGTCCATGGCCCGGGCGCGCACCCGCGCCGCGGCGTCCGCCTCGGCCGCGCTCAGCGTGGCCAGCTCGGGCATGTCATCGCCGGCCGAGAAGATTTCGTGGCCGCCGAACAAAATTACCGCGGCCACGTCGTCTAGTTCCCCCACCTCGGCAGCCGCGGCCGCGATCTCCCGGTATACCTGCCGGGTCATCGTGTTGGTCGGGGGCCGCGACACGAGCAGCACCGCCAGGCCGGCGTCCTGGGAGCCGTCACTGACCACGACGTGGACGAACTCGCTCAATGCCGCCACCCCATGCCGCTCATTTCCCGGGCCTGGTGGTAGCGGTCGGAGTCGAAGAACTCGAAGATCCAGTTATCCCCCTGGATCTCCAAATGTGGTTGCACCGTGACGATTTGGCGTTCGACGGCCAGCACCTCGGCGATGGTACGGCCGGTCAGCGAGTCCAGCTGCGTCCAGGTCGGCGGCAGCAGGAAGCAACGCCCGGCCTCGAAGTCGTCGATCGCGGCCTGCGGAGTCGACCAGCCGGACTGGTCGGATTCGGTGTTCTCCCCGTCCGCCCGCTGCCCCTCCGGCAGGGCGCCGACGAAGAAGTAGGTGTCGTAGCGACGGGTGCGTTCGGCCTCCCGGGTGACCCAGTTCGTCCACGGCCGCAGCAGGTCCGAGCGCAAGACCAGGTTTTCGGTCCGCAGGAAGTCCGCGAACGACAGGGTCCGGTCGTCCAGGGCGCGGCGGGCGTCGGCGTAGACCGAAGCGTCGCCGACGATTTCGTCCGGCTCGTCGGCCGGACCGGCGAACAACACCCCGGACTCCTCGAACGTCTCCCGCGCCGCCGCGCACACCAGCGCCGCGGCCAGGTCGGTCTCGATGCCGAACCGCTGTGCCCACCAGTCCGGTGGCGGGCCGGCCCACGCGATATCGGCATTGCGGTCGCGGTCGTCGACGCCACCACCGGGAAACACGATGACGCCGGGGGCGAACTCCATCTTCGAATGCCGGCGCATCAAAAAGACTTTCACGCCGCCGGGCACGTCGCGGACCAGCATCACGGTGGCCGCCGGTCGGGTCGGCAGCGGCTCGGGGGTGGTGCTCATTCCGGCCTCCTCCGGTGCGCCGCGCGGGCACGGACGCGCCGCGCGAAGTACCGTCCGTCGATGATGTCCAGCGCGATCGACTGCCCGAAAGCGGCCGACAGATTCTCCGCCGTCAGCACATCGGACAGCAACCCCGCGGCCACCACCGCACCCTCCGACAGCAGCATACAGTGGCTGAAGCCGGGCGGCACCTCCTCGACGTGGTGAGTGACCAGAACCAGCGCCGGCGCGTCGGGGTCCGCGGCCAGGTCGGCCAGCCGCGACACCAGTTCCTCACGGCCACCCAGGTCCAGACCGGCGGCGGGTTCGTCGAGCAACAGCAGCTCGGGGTCGGTCATCAGCGCGCGGGCGATCAGCACCCGTTTGCGTTCCCCTTCGGACAAGGTCCCGTAGGTGCGATCGGCCAGATGCTCGGCGCCCAGGCTCTCGAGCATGTCGACGGCGCGCTGATGATCGACGTTTTCGTAGCGTTCTCGCCAGCGGCCCAGCACCGCGTAGCCGGCCGAGATGACCAAGTCGCGCACGATTTCGTCGGTGGGGATGCGCTGCGCCAAAGCCGAAGAGCTGAGCCCGATCCGGGCCTTCAACTCCGACACGTCGACTCGGCCCAGCTTTTCGCCGAGCACGAACGCGATGCCGGTCGACGGGTGCTCGGCCGCCGCGGCAATGCGCAGCAGCGACGTCTTGCCCGCCCCGTTGGGGCCGATGATCACCCACCGTTCGTCGAGCTCGACCGCCCAATCCAGTGGTCCGACCATGACGTGCTCGCCGCGTCGCAGCGAGACGTTTCGGAAGTCGATTAACAGATCGGGATCGGCCACGGGGCTGTCTGTTTCAGCGTCAGTTTCGGGGCCGGTTTCGGGCACCCGATCATCGTGCCGCATGCCTCGCAAGCGCGTCCTACTCGGGGGGAATCTCGACGCGGCGCACTTCGCCGTCGACGGCGTCGGCGGCCTCGATCTCGCCGCGGGTGACCCCGAGCAGAAACAGCACCGTGTCCAGGTACGGGCTGCTCAACGACGCGTCGGCGACCGCACGCAACGCGGGCTTGGCGTTGAACGCCACCCCCAGCCCGGCCGCGGCCAGCATGTCGATGTCGTTGGCGCCGTCCCCGACGGCCACGGTCTGTGCCATCGGCACCCCGGCCTGCTGCGCAAAGTCCCGCAGCGCCTTGGCCTTCCCGGGCCGGTCGATGATCTGCCCGACCACCCGGCCGGTGAGTTTGCCGTCGACGATCTCGAGTTCGTTGGCGGCGACGAAGTCCAGCATCAGCTCCGCGGCCAGCGGCTCGATGATGCGCCGGAACCCGCCGGAGACGACGCCGCAGTGGTAGCCCAGTCGTCGCAGCGTCCGCAGGGTGGTCCGCGCGCCGGGCATCAGCTCCAGTTGATCGGCGACCTCGTCGATCACCGTGGCGGGCAGGCCCTCCAGCGTGGCCACCCGCTGCAGGAGCGACTCCGCGAAATCCAGCTCGCCGCGCATCGCGGCCTCGGTGATCGCGGCGACCCGGCCCTCGGCGCCGGCCTTGGCCGCCAACATCTCGATGACCTCGCCCTGCACCAGCGTCGAGTCGACGTCGAACACGATGAGCCGCTTCGCCCGCCGCTCCAGGCTGTAGTCCTCGACCGCGACGTCGACGCCCTCGTTGGACGAGACCTTGTTCAGCGCGGGCCGTAGCGGGCCGTCGGCTCCCGGCGGCACCGAGACCCGCAGCTCCAGGCCGGTCACCGGATAGTCGGAGACGCCGCGGATCAGGTCGATGTTGACGCCCAGCGCCGCCACTTCGCGAGCCACCGCGCCGAACGCCCCGGCCGTAATGGGCCGACCCAGCACGTAGATGGTGTGCGTCGAGGGCTCGCGGATGATCGGCACGGCCTCGCTGCGCTCGATCGTGACGTCGAGGCCCACCGCGTGGATGGCGTCCTCGACATCGTCGCCCAGCACGATGCTTTCGGCGACTTCCGGTGGGCAGCAAAGCAATACGCCCAGGGTCAGGCGGCCCCGGATGACCACCTGCTCGACGTTGAGCAGGTCGATTCCGTGACCGGAGAGCGCGTCAAAGAGCGCCGACGTCACACCCGGTTGATCCACGCCGGTGACGGTGATCAGCACCGACACCTTAGGTGGTGTGTTCACCCGCTATGAACCCCTAGCTGCGGACATCTACGTCGTCGAGTCGGGTCACGTCGTGGCCTTCTTTGCCGTGGGCCCGGCCGACGTGCGACTCGGCACGCATGCGCTCCACCATGTGCGGATAGTGCAGCTCGAAAGCCGGCCGCTCCGAACGGATTCGGGGCAGCTCGGTGAAGTTGTGCCGCGGCGGTGGGCAACTGGTTGCCCACTCCAGCGAATTGCCGTAACCCCACGGGTCGTCGACGGTGACCACTTCGCCGTAGCGCCAGCTCTTGAAGACATTCCATACGAACGGGAACATCGAGGCGCCCAGGATGAATGCGCCGACGGTCGAGACGATGTTTAGCCCCTGGAAGCCGTCGGTGGGCAGGTAGTCGGCGTAGCGGCGCGGCATGCCCTCGTCTCCCAGCCAGTGCTGCACCAGGAACGTGGTGTGAAAACCGATGAACGTCAACCAGAAGTGCAGCTTGCCCAGCCGCTCGTCCAGCAGCCGGCCCGTCATCTTCGGGAACCAGAAGTAGATTCCGGCGTAGGTGGCGAACACGATGGTGCCGAACAGCACGTAGTGGAAGTGGGCGACCACGAAGTAGCTGTCGGTGACGTGGAAGTCCAGCGGCGGGCTGGCCAGCAGCACCCCAGTCAATCCACCCAGCAAGAAGGTGACCATGAAGCCGATCGAGAACAGCATCGGCGTCTCAAAGGTCAACTGGCCCTTCCACATTGTTCCGATCCAGTTGAAGAACTTGATCCCGGTCGGCACCGCGATCAAGTATGTCATGAACGAGAAGAACGGCAGCAGAACGGCTCCGGTGGCGAACATGTGGTGGGCCCACACCGCCACCGACAGCGCGGCGATCGACAGCGTCGCGTAGACCAGCGTGGTGTAGCCGAAGATCGGCTTGCGGGCAAAGACCGGGAAGATCTCCGAGACGATGCCGAAGAACGGCAACGCGATGATGTACACCTCGGGGTGGCCGAAGAACCAGAACAGGTGCTGCCACAACAGAACTCCGCCGTTGGCCGAGTCGTAGATGTGAGCGCCCAGGTGACGATCGGCCGCCAGCCCGAACAGCGCGGCGGTCAGCAACGGGAACACGATCAGGATCAGGATTGACGTCACCATGATGTTCCAGGTGAAGATCGGCATCCGGAACATCGTCATACCGGGTGCGCGCATGCACACGCAGGTGGTGATCATGTTGACCGCCCCCAGGATGGTGCCCAGACCGGCGACGATCAGTCCCATGATCCACAGGTCGCCGCCGGCGCCGGGTGAGTGGATCGCGTCGGTCAGCGGGGTGTAAGCGGTCCAGCCGAAGTCGGCCGCGCCGCCCGGCGTGATGAAGCCGGCCAGCCCGACCGTGGCACCGAACAGGAACAACCAGAACGAAAAGGCGTTCAGGCGCGGGAAGGCCACGTCGGGTGCGCCGATCTGCAACGGCAGCACCAGGTTGGCAAAGCCGAACACGATCGGGGTCGCGTAGAACAGCAACATGATCGTGCCGTGCATGGTGAACAGTTGGTTGAACTGTTCATTCGACAAGAACTGCAGACCCGGCGCGGCCAGCTCGGCGCGCATCAACAGCGCCAGCAGTCCGCCGACGAAGAAGAAGACGATGCAGGTGACCGTGTACATGATGCCGATCAGCTTGTGATCGGTGGTCGTGATCAGTTTGTAGATCAGGTTGCCTTTGGGACCGGTGCGGGCCGGGTACGGCCGAACGGCCTCGAGTTCTCCCAACGGGGGCGCTTCGGCTGTCAACAGCTCCTCCAAACATCCATCCCAGACAGGGTTCTACCGAATCTTAGCTCCCTATCAAGCCGCTGGCAGTGCTGGTCCTACAAACTGTCGTAATTGGTTCATCGGGGGCGCCCGGGCGCGTCGGCAGACCGGGTTCCAGCTGGCCAGATGTTAGCGTCGACTGCGTGCAATCCGGCCACAGGCGACGCTTCGTTGGACGTCTGATGGCCGTCGCAGCGATCGCGGCAGCCGCGATCGCGACGGGCAGCGGCTGCGGCTCCGGACAGTCCGGCCCCAAGGGGCCCTCGACGCGGTCGCTGGTCACCCCCACCACCCAGATCGCGGGCGCGGGGGTGCTCGGCAACGACCGCAAGCCCGACGAGTCGTGCGCGCGCGACGCGGCCCCGGCCGACGCGGGCCCCGCGACCCGGCAGGCCCACAACGCCGCGGGACTCACTCCGGAGGTGGTCCAGGTACCCGCGGAGGCCCAGCGCATCGTGGTGCTCGCCGGCGATCAGCTCGACGCGCTGTGCGCGCTCGGCCTGCAGTCTCGCATCGTCGCCGCCGCCCTGCCCGACGGCTCGTCGAGTCAGCCGGCCTATCTGGGCGAGGCCGTGCACGCCCTGCCCGGGGTCGGCGCCCGCGGCAATCCCGACCTGCGCGCGATCGCCGCGCTGCACCCGGACCTCATTCTGGGCTCGGTCGCGCTGACGCCGCGGACGTATCCGGGGCTCGCGGCGATCGCGCCGACGGTGTTCACCGGCGCACCCGGTGCGGCCTGGCAGGACAACCTGCGCATCATCGGCGACGCGACGGCGCGCCGCGGCGCGGTCGACGGGCTGATCAACGGTTTCGCCCAGCGCGCCAACCAGATCGGCGCCTCCCACGACGCGGCTCATTTCCAGGCGTCGGTTGTTCAGTTGACCGTCAACAGCATGCGGATCTTCGGCGCCAACAATTTTCCGGCCAGCGTGCTCAGGGCGGTCGGGGTGGACCGGCCGGCGTCGCAGCGGTTCACCGACAAGCCCTACGTCGAGATCGGCGCGACCGACGCCGACCTGGCCAAGAATCCGGATTTCTCGGCGGCCGAAGCCGACGTCATCTACATGTCCTGCGCCGATCGCGCCGCCGCCGACCGCGCCGCGACGATCTTGGATAGTGCCCCGTGGCGCAAACTGTCCGCCAACCGGGACAACCGTGCCTACATCGTCAACGACGAGGTATGGCAGACCGGCGAGGGTGTGATCGCGGCCCGAGGCATCGTCGACGACCTGCGCCTGGTCAACGCCGCGATCAACTAGCGGCGGCCGGTCCGGTCGGCACACATCGTCATAAGCTCATGTGTGACCAAGCTCGATTGGCCTGAAACCTTTACCTTAGGTAAGCTTTTCTAGGACGCAACCGAATCGAAGAGGGATCGCTATGAGCACTGTTTCCGCGTATGCCGCCACTTCGGCGACGGAGCCGCTGACCAAGACCACCATCACCCGCCGCGATCCGGGTCCGCACGACGTGGCGATCGACATCAAGTTCGCGGGCATCTGCCACTCCGACATCCACACCGCGAGATCCGAATGGGGCGTGCCGAACTACCCCGTGGTCGTGGGACACGAGATCGCCGGCGTGGTGACCGCCGTCGGCGCGGAAGTGACCAAGCACAAGGTGGGCGACCACGTCGGCGTGGGCTGCATGGTGAACTCGTGCGGCAAGTGCAGCAGCTGCAAGGCCGGGCTCGAGCAGTACTGCAAGCGGGGCGCGATCTTCACCTACAACTCCACCGACAAGGACGGCACCCCGACGATGGGTGGCTACAGCCAGGCGATCGTCGTCGACGAGAACTTCGTCCTGCGCATCCCTAATTCGCTGCCGCTGGACAAGGCGGCATCGCTGCTGTGCGCGGGCATCACGCTGTTCTCCCCGCTGCGCCACTGGAAGGCCGGGCCGGGCACGCGGCTGGGGATCATCGGCCTCGGCGGCCTGGGCCACATGGGCGTCAAGCTGGGCGCGGCGATGGGCGCCGAGGTGACCGTGCTGTCGCAGTCGCTGAAGAAGATGGAGGATGGGCTGCGGCTGGGCGCCAGCCACTACTACGCCACCGCCGAGCGTGACACCTTCAAGAAGTTGCGCAGCAGCTTCGACCTGATCCTGAACACGGTCTCAGCGAACCTCAAGCTCGACGACTACGTGAGCCTGCTCGACGTCGACGGCACGCTCGTCGAATTGGGCATCCCCGAGCACCCGATGGAGATCGGGGCGTTCCCGCTGGCGCTGGCACGCCGCAGCCTGTCCGGCTCGAACATCGGCGGCATCGCGGAAACCCAGGAGATGCTCGACTTCTGCGCCGAGCACCAGGTGACCCCCGAAATCGAAGTCATCGAAGCGGATTACGTCAACGAGGCCTACGAGCGGGTGCTCGCCAGCGATGTGCGCTACCGCTTCGTCATCGACATCTCGACCTTATGAGACGCCCTCGGCCAGGTCGTCGCGGCGCCACGCGATTTCTTCCGTAGCGGCGACGTGCTCGTCGTCGGGGGCTACCGCACTGACACTGATACCGGCCAGCGGCCAGCCGGCGGCGGCCAGCGTGGCGGCCACCCGCTGAATGTTCTCTTTGCCCGGGTCGTGGTGGGTGGTCTTGGTGATGAACTCGGCGATCACTTCCTTGCTGACGACGCCGTCAACTCCCGGCTGGGATTCCTTCGCGGCGATGTTGTGAGCAACCTCTTCGAGCTGCTCCTGGGTCAAAGGGGTGCTCCGCAGCAGGGCGAACAACGCGACCTGGTCGGGGCCGGGGACACCTTGCGGGTAGCCGACGTCCAGCCAGCGGATCACTGACTTGAGGAATTTCGCGTGCTTATGAGAGTGATGTTCCGACACCCCATCAGTTTCATGGTAGGGACGCTGCCGTGGCGTCCGACCATGGTGACTATTCACATGCCGTTCACGACCAGAACATCTGGTGCTTGGAATCCAGCGGTCGGCATTCGGAGGCCGATTGGGCAGGATCGGTTCTCTTTGCGGCTCCAGCGAACTACGATAAGCGAGCCGACAACGGCCCGGGCCCTGCCCGGAAGAACGGAGTGGTCATGTCTGGTCTTACGAGCAAACTCCTGGTCGCCTTGGTCCTCGTTCGCCGCGTCCGCGACCGCGGGATGCACAATCGACTGCCCGGACGGCATGGGAGTCTGCGGCATTAGCTAAAGCCTCCCACTACCGGCGACGCCCGCCCCCGGCGTGCGGCGCATGCGGTTGACCGCGACCACGCGTCTTTGACGATTTGGTATGACGACCGCCTGTGCCATGGGGCGGGAGGCTATCGGCGAGGCGCCGAAGACCGCGCGAAATGTGCGCATCCAGCTAGTTGCGGATTAACCGTTCTCCTCGCGGAGAGCCTGCATCGCCAAATTGTTGAGCAATTGCCGCCCGGCTTCGGTGCGTAACTGGGGCAGCATCGCGGAGACGACGCCGGCGGCGGTGAGCCCGAGACGGATCAGGCCGTCGGGCGCGGTGTCAGCGTCGCGGATCACGTCGTACTCGGCGCTCAGATCTTCCGCGTGTTGTGCCATCGTGATCCGGGCCACCAGTCGATTGTCACGGTCGAGATCGAACTCGTCGGCCGCGGACGCCGCGGTCAGGGTTTGGCCGATCTCGGAGATCTCGTGCGGATCGCACAGCTGAGCCACCAGCTGCCAGAAGATCGGCACGGTGGCGCGGATCAGCTGCGGCAACCGGCCGGTGGGCAGCACCTCGTCGTCGATGATGACGCGCATGCCGGCTTCGTCGCCGCGCTCGCCGTGCTGGATCAGCGCCAACGCGCGACGGAAGTCCGCCGCCCCCACGGGCCCGTCACTGCTCACCGGTCCATCCTGCCCCGAGACGCGAATCGGCGTGCGCGACGGCGCCGCAGAAAGGTCGCGTAACTTTAACCCCTGCGACACCCCTCGGCGAGTCGTCACCATGGTTTCGGTGTCGCGATGTGGCGTTCGCACCCGGCCAACGTCAATAACCCTGCAGGACAACAGGTTCCACCCGGACCGACCAGTCTTGGGATGATGACAGCCTCGCCGATTGCGGGTGCCGGCTACGAGATGACTTGTGTCGGCAGATACCCCGCGTATTTCAACGATGGCTCGACCAAGATCTCAACGCGCTGCCACGGCGGCGACAACGCGGAGGTAATCATCTGGTGACCCCGCCAGGTTGACTGCCTAACCTGCCGCTTTAGAAGTCCCAGTCCTCGTCTTCGGTGACGACGGCCTTGCCGATCACATATGACGAACCCGAACCGGAGAAGAAGTCGTGGTTCTCGTCGGCGTTGGGCGACAGCGCCGACAGGATCGCCGGGTTCACGTCGGTTTCGTCGCGCGGGAACAGCGCCTCGTAGCCCAGGTTCATCAGCGCCTTGTTGGCGTTGTAGCGCAAGAACTTTTTGACGTCCTCGGTCAGCCCCACCTCGTCGTAGAGGTCCTGGGTGTACTCCACCTCGTTGTCGTAGAGCTCGAAAAGCAGCTCGTAGGTGTAGTCCTTCAGCTCGGTGCGCTTGGCCTCGTCGACCAGCGCCAGGCCACGCTGGAACTTGTAGCCGATGTAGTAGCCGTGCACCGCCTCGTCGCGGATGATCAGCCGGATCATGTCCGCGGTATTGGTCAGCTTGGCCCGGCTCGACCAGTACATGGGCAGGTAGAAGCCGGAGTAGAACAGGAAGCTTTCCAGCAGCGTGGAGGCCACCTTGCGCTTGAGCGGCTCGTCGCCGCGGTAGTACTCCACGACGATCTCGGCCTTGCGCTGCAGGTTGGGGTTTTCCTCCGACCAGCGGAACGCGTCGTCGATCTCGGCCGTCGAGCACAGCGTGGAGAAAATCGAGCTGTAGCTCTTGGCGTGCACGGACTCCATGAACGCGATGTTGGTGTAGACGGCCTGCTCGTGCGGCGTCAGCGAATCGGGAATCAGGCTGACCGCCCCCACGGTGCCCTGGATGGTGTCCAGCAACGTCAGCCCGGTGAAGACGCGCATCGTGAGTTGCTTCTCACTGGCGGTCAGCGTTCCCCAGGACGGGATGTCGTTGGACACCGGCACCTTCTCGGGCAGCCAGAAGTTTCCGGTCAGCCGGTCCCAAACCTCGGCGTCTTTCTCGTCTTGCACCCGGTTCCAGTTGATCGCCGAAGCACGGTCGATCAGCTTCATGTTTTCGGTCACCAGAACCCCACTTCACACACCAAATTGGCTGCTGGACTGTTTGCTGTTGCTTGGACCACAAACACTACCCCTGGGGGCCGACAAGCCGGTGCAACACAACAACTTGTGTCTCCGTGTCGTGACGTTCAATCCAATCCGGCCTCTCGCAAGGGGTCGTGAGTCCGCCTCCGGGGCGCTCAGCGCGATCTCGATGACCCTTTGCAGCACCCTCCGTTAGATGTGCCATTTGGTACATGTTTAACCAAACAGCATCGAAATCGACGCGCCGCGGCAGTTGGTCTGGGACGTCTTCAGCGACGTCGAGCACTGGCCCGACTGGACCGCCTCGGTGACGTCGCTGGTCGGACTCGACGGGCCAAACCTCGCCGTCGGCAAGCGCTTCGCGATCAAACAGCCCGGCATGCAGAAATTGGTCTGGAAAGTCACCGAGCTCGACCCGGGCAAGTCCTGAACCTGGGTGCAACGTGCACCCGGCTCACTGGTGACCGCGCGCCACTATGTGACCGGCCGGGGTGGCCGCACCCTGGTCTGCCAGGAACTCGACCAAAGCGGCGTGCTCGGGGCGCTCGTCGGGCGGCTGATGGCCAAGAAGACGCGGCGTTTCCTCGAACTGGAAGCCCAGGGACTCAAGGCTCGATCGGAGCAGCTCAGCCGCGCCAATGGTTCGCACGCCTAACCTGGCTCGGCGCCGCCAACTGCTCGACGCGCTGATCGACGAGTTCGCCGACGGCGGCATCGGCGACCGATCGCTGCGGGAGGTAGCCGACGCCGTCGGCACCAGCCACCGAATGTTGCTCCACCACTTCGGCTCTCGAGAGGAGCTGCTGCTGGCCGTCGTCGACGAGGTCGAGCACCGCCAGATGGGTCAGCTGGCCGAATTGCCCACCGATGCTGCCGACGGCTTCGCCGCCATGTGGGCCGATCTGCGCCGTCCCGAACTGCGCCGGCTGGAGCGCCTGTTCTTCGAGTGCTACGCCCGCGCCACGCAGGGCGAAAAGCCTTTCGCCCGAATGGTTCCCAACGCGGTCAGCGGGTGGCTGGACGCCGTCGAGACGGTGGCCGGCGACGCATTCGACCCGGCGATGGCCAGACTCGGACTGGCCGTCACCCGGGGCCTGCTGCTCGACCTGGTGGCCACCGATGACGATGTCGGCGTGGAGGCGGCCGCGACGGCTTTCGCCGACCTGCTCAGGCTTTGGGCATCACCGAGATAAGGGTGTCGACGAGCTCCTCGGCGTTGGTGTGCCACTTGTCCAAATCCATGTGGCCACTCAGGTCCAATCCGGTGATGCCGTGGGCGCTGGTCAACAACAGCGCCCCGTAGCGGCGGGCCTGCTGCGGACCGGTGATGCGGCCCACGAGGTCGAGAAACAGATCCTGCGCGCGTTCGGCCACCCGCATCGCATCGGTCGGATCACCTGCCGGCGGAGTGAACATCAACCGGTACAGGTGCGGCCGAGGTCGATCAACGAGAGCAGACCGGAGCGCAACGACTCCTCGGGCGAGTCGTCGCTGTTGACCAAAGCCTCTAATAGGTCGCCCAATTCGCTCAGCGCGTTCGTGGCCAGAACCGCCAGCAACGATTCCTTGTCGGCGAAGTGACGATACGCCGCCGAGTGCGACACGCCGGCCCGAGCGCCCACCTCGCGCAGCGTGACGGCATCGACACCGCCGCGGTCGAGCAATACCTCGGCGGCCTCGAGCAGCGCGCGGCGGGTCGCCGCAGCACTCTCCGCTCGTGTCGCCACTCGCCGAGCATAAGCCAGCGTCTTGAGTTGACAACGTCAACTCAAAGGCTCGTCCGGCGAATGGAGACCGCCATGCATTCCTCGAATCACGCCGACCGTCAGGAGCTGATCGTCGTGACCGGCGCCTCGACAGGTATGGGCGCGGCAACGGCTAAAGAACTGGCCCGCAAAGGTTCACGTGCTTGCCGGGGTACGACGCGACGCCGACGCCGACGCGCTGGTGTCCGGCGGGCCCGAGGGGCTCGAGCCGGTGATCCTGGACATCACGATGGAAACCGATGTGGCCGCCGTCGCGGACCGCGTCGCCGCGATCCGCTGCGTCGGCCCCTGCGGGCCCTGATCAACAACGCCGGCATCGCGATCAACGCGCCGGTCGAAGCCTTGCCGATTGCCCAGTGGCGCAAGCAGTTCGAGGTCAATCTGTTCGGTCACATCGCGATGACGCAGGCGCTTTTGCCGGCGCTGCTGCTCAGCTCGGGCACCGTGGTGAACATCAGCTCCGTCGGCGGGAAGGTGGTCTTGCCGACCTACGGTGCCTACGCCGGGTCGAAGTTCGCGCTCGAGGCGGTCAGCGATGCCCTACGGCGCGAGGTCGCAAAGCTCGGCATCAAGGTCGTCGTCGTCGAACCCGGCGCGGTCAAAACCGAGATGGTCGACCGCGGCCTCACGACCGCGGAGGCGCTGAAGGCCAACATGACCGCGGCCCAACTCGCACGCTACGGCGACCTGACGGCGGCCATCACGGCGCAAGCTCACTCGTTCACCGAGGTCGGCGTGTCAGCCGAGCACGCCGCACAGGTAATAGCCAAGGCGGCCACCGCATCTCGACCACGGACTCGCTACACGATCGGGCGTGACGCCGCGATCCTGGTGCGGATCAGCCGCCTGGTCTCCGACCGGATGCTGGACCGGATCGTGCGCGCCAACCTTCGATCCTTCGCCAAGGGTACAAATGAAAGGTAAGCGCCACAAAGACTTCGGTCGGCGCCTAGGCCAGATGCTCAGTCGGAGGTGTGCACGATCAGGACGTCGTTCTTGGCCTTGCGGGAGACTTCGGACGGGACCGATCCCAGCAGCCGACCGGCGACACTGGCGAGTCCGACGTTGCCGATGACCAGCAGGTCGGCTTTGACCTCGTCGGCCAGGTTCACCAGCGCGGTGATGGGCGCACCCACCACCGACCTCTCCTCCATGTCCTTGACCCCGGCCTTGCGCGCCCGAATCGCGGCTTCCCGCAGGATCGCGTAGTACGGGGCCTCGCCCACCGTCCGATAGTCCTGACCGTGGTCGCTGCCCGGCGGAATGGCGTAACGGCCCTTCTCTTCGAGCACGGGAAGGTGCGCAGTCGCAATGACCAATTTCGCGCCGTATTCAGCGGCGATCACACCCGCGCGGTCCGCCGCACGCAGCGACGACTCGGAGCCATCAGTGCCGACGACGACAGTCTGATAGGCGCTCATCCGCCACAGTCTCGCTGACGAAGCCGATTTGGTGAATAGCCTGCGGTTATACCCATCCGGCGGGACTTAGCTCGCACCGACCGTCGCGCGGTTGGCGCGTGCGCCGCTGCGCACACCGAAGAACTGGTACTCGTCGGGTTTGACCGAGCGGGTCGCCCGCCAATACTGCCAGGTGTAGCCACCCCACAGCACCGTGTTCTTGCCGTGTTCGTCGAGATACCAGCTGCTACAGCCGCCGGTGTTCCACACCGAGCCCTTCAGTTGCTCCTGCAACTCGTCGTTGAACTTGTCCTGCGCCGCGCGGGTCGGCGCGAGCGCCTGGGCGCCGTATTTTTCGCAGGTCTTGATCGCGTCGGCCACGTAGTGGATCGGTGACTCGATCATGAACACCACGGAGTTGTGGCCCAGCCCGGTGTTGGGACCGAGCAGGAAGAACAGGTTGGGCATTTCGGCGACGGTGATCCCGCGATGCGCACCGATACCCTCCCGGTTCCACCGGTCGACCAGGTCCTCACCGCGCAGGCCTTTGATGCCGACGTAGGTGTAGGAGTCGGTGACGTGGAATCCCGTCGCGTAGACGATCACGTCGACCTCGTGCTGCGTGCCGTCGGCGGTGACGATCCCGTCGCGGGTGATCCGCACGATGCCGTCGGTGATGAGCTTGGTCTTGGGGTTCGCCACGGCCGGGTAGTACGTCGACGAGTTCAGGATGCGCTTGCACCCGATGCGGTATTTGAGAATCAGCTTGTGGCGCAGATCGCGGTCCTTGACCGAGCGGCGGATGTTGTACTTGCAGTACGCCTCAAGAAATTTCAGCGTGATGGGCCGCTTGGTCATGCCGAACACCAGGGCCTCCTGCCCCCAGTAAATGGCCAGCCGCGCCGGCGCTCGCAGCCCCGGAACGTTCGCCATGGCCTTGCGCAGCGTCGGGGAAAGGTCGGGGTTGGACCGCGGCACCACCCACGGCGGCGTGCGTTGGTAGAGCTGCAACTCGCCAACCTGATCGACGATCTCGGGCACGATCTGGATGGCGCTGGCGCCGGTGCCGATGATGGCCACCCGTTTGCCGGTCAGGTCGACACTGTGGTCCCACTCGGCGGAATGGAAAGCGGGACCGGCGAATTCGTCACGCCCCTCGATTTCGGGCAACTTCGGGATGTGTAGCGCACCGGCGCCCGAGATCAGGAACTGGGCGACGTATTCGCGACCGTCCTTGGTGAATACGTGCCAGCGGTACTCGTCTTCGTCCCAGTAGCCGCGGTCCACATGGGCCTTGAACTCGATGTAGCGGCGTAGCCCGTACTTCTCGGTCACACCCTTCAGGTAGTCCCAGATTTCGGGCTGATAGGAGAACGGGTTCTTCCAGTCCGGCTTCGGCTCGAAGGAGAACGAGTACAGGCGCGACGGGATGTCGCAGGCGCATCCGGGGTAGCTGTTGTCGCGCCAGGTGCCGCGATGTCGTCGGCCTTCTCCAGAATGACGAAGTCCACGCCTTGGCGCTGCAGCTTGATCGCCATGCCCAAGCCGGAGAACCCCGTCCCGATGATCAGCGCGCGGGTATGCACCGGCTGGTGTGCCTTGGTCGGCTCGATTTGTGTCAATGCATCGGTCACGGTGGATCGGTCCTTCTATTGGGCTAATAGCTCGCGCGTTAGCGGGTGCACTCGGTATCTACCCCCGGCTGGTTACGCGGATACCCGGTACCCCGGGTATCGGGGAGGACCGAGTCTTGACGAATGCCCGGATGATGTCAACGGGACTTTGGTCCTCAGCTGGCCGCGGAATTGCTTCGCACGGCGCTGTGGACCGGCTGATCGGGGTCGACCGCGATGCCCAGTGCCTCGGCGGTGCCGACGATGACGCCCATCATGATCGTGGTCAGATGCGCGACGAACTGGTCGCGCGGCATGCGGCGCGGGCTGCCCGGATCGCCCAACCACCACTCGGTGGACGAGGCGGCCGATCCGAACGCGGCGTGCGCGGCCAGCTCGAAGGCGGCATGGTCGAGCTTGAAGTCCTTGAGCTCGTTGTCGAACATGTCGGCCATCGTCAACGTGATCTGGCGGCCCTCGTTGAGGGTGCGCACCGTCGACTCGGTGGTCGCTCCGGAGCGCGCGGAGATGAACACCCGCAGCACATTGGGGTGCTCGTCGACGAGGTTGACGTACTCGTCGACGCTGCGCCGGACGATCTCGCGGGCCGAGTCGTTGGCCAGGTCGATCGCCGGGAAGATCGCCGCCCACAGCATGTCGCGCAACCGCTCGCCGATCGCCTGGAACAGGTCAGACTTGTCGTGGAAGTGGCGATAGATCTTCGGCTTGGCGGTGCCGGCCTCTTCGGCGATCTCGCGCACGGACAGCTCGGGCCCCAGGCGGTCGATCGCGCGGAACGCCGCCTCGACGATTGCGCCGCGCACCTTCTTGCGGTGTTCCCGCCAGCGCTCGCTGCGCGCGTCGACCTTGGCCCCCGGCTTGACGCTCGGGTGCGGTCTGGCGGGTCGGGGCATTCTCACCACCTAAAGCACCTTACGCCGCTGTAGGTGCTGACCTGCGCAGACTGCGCTTACAGCATGCAGGAGACGCAGCCCTCGACCTCGGTTCCTTCCAGCGCCAACTGGCGTAGCCGGATGTAGTACAGCGTCTTGATTCCCTTGCGCCAGGCGTAGATCTGCGCCTTGTTGACGTCGCGGGTGGTGGCGGTGTCCTTGAAGAACAACGTCAGGCTCAAACCCTGGTCCACGTGCTGGGTGGCCGCGGCGTAGGTGTCGATGATCTTCTCGTAGCCGATCTCGTAGGCGTCCTGGTAGTACTCCAGGTTGTCGTTGGTCAGATACGGCGCCGGGTAGTAGACCCGCCCGATCTTGCCTTCCTTGCGGATCTCGATCTTGGACGCCACCGGGTGGATCGAACTGGTCGAGTGGTTGATGTAACTGATCGACCCCGTCGGCGGGACGGCCTGCAGGTTCTGGTTGTAGATGCCGTGCGCCTGCACCGACTCCTTGAGCCGCTGCCAATCCTCCTGCGTCGGAATGCGAATTCCCGCCTCGGCGAACAACTGGCGCACCCGCTCGGTCTTCGGCTCCCACACCTGATCGGTGTACTTGTCGAAGAACTCACCCGAGGCGTACTTGGACTTGTCGAAGCCGCCGAACTTGACACCGCGCTCGATCGCGATGCGATTCGACGCCCGCAGCGCGTGGTAGAGCACGGTGTAGAAGTAGATGTTGGTGAAGTCGATGCCTTCCTCGGAGCCGTACATGATCCGCTCGCGAGCCAGGTAGCCGTGCAGGTTCATCTGCCCCAGCCCGATCGCGTGAGACTCGTTGTTGCCCTGCTCAATTGAGGGCACCGACCAGATATGGGTCTGGTCACTCACCGCGGTCAGCGCCCGGATCGCCACCTCGATCGTCTGCGCGAAATCCGGCGAGTCCATCGTCTTGGCGATGTTCAGCGACCCAAGGTTGCACGAAATGTCTTTGCCCACTTTGGCATACGACAAATCGTCGTTGAACTCCGACGACGTGGAGACCTGCAGGATCTCCGAGCACAGGTTCGAGTGGGTGATCTTGCCCTCGATCGGGTTGGCCCGGTTCACCGTGTCCTCGAACATGATGTACGGGTAGCCGGACTCGAACTGCAGCTCGGCCAGCGTCTGGAAGAACTCGCGCGCCTTGATCTTGGTCTTGCGGATCCGCGCGTCGTCGACCATCTCGTAGTACTTCTCGGTCACCGAGATGTCGGCGTACGGCACGCCGTAGACGCGTTCGACGTCGTACGGCGAGAACAAGTACATGTCCTCGTTCTTCTTGGCCAACTCGAAGGTGATGTCGGGAATCACCACGCCGAGGCTCAGCGTCTTGATCCGGATCTTCTCGTCGGCGTTCTCGCGCTTGGTGTCCAGGAACCGGTAGATGTCGGGGTGGTGGGCGTGCAGGTACACCGCGCCGGCGCCTTGGCGTGCACCCAGCTGGTTGGCGTAGGAGAAAGAGTCCTCGAGCAGCTTCATGATCGGGATGACACCCGAGCTCTGGTTCTCGATGTTCTTGATCGGCGCGCCGTGCTCGCGAATGTTGGTCAGCAGCAACGCGACTCCGCCGCCGCGTTTAGACAGCTGCAACGCGGAGTTGATCGAGCGCCCGATCGACTCCATGTTGTCCTCGATGCGAAGGAGGAAACAGTTGTGTACGACCGTGCCGCGAATCGTATAGGTATGCGTGTTTTCGACGTGGAGGTTGTACACCTTCGAGGGAACCTCGTCTGTGCGCCTCAATTCACGGATTCCGTACACGTGTCGTCCATATACGACCCGATAGGTCGTGCGCGAGGTCCCCTTCTGGCCGACGTAGTTGTGGAGGTTCTTGCCGACGTCGAAGATGAAATCTTCGTTGGCTCCGGGCAGACCGGGTACGAACACCTGTCCTGTCGCATTGCCGGATTGGTTGACGTACTGACGGACCCTGGACTGGATCCCGTTGCGGCGCAACAGTAGCTGCACTTGATCGATCAGCTCCGGATTCACCAGGTCGAGCACCATGCCGCCGGCGGTGCTGCACCCGTCTCCACGGAACAAACCGGCCAGCAATCCACGCTGAAACTCTTCGTCGGCCGTTAAGACGTCGTGGGACAACCGCTTTGAGTGATAGCCCGTGCCGACCAGGGAGAGGAACAGCGACGCAATGACCTTGCTGTTGCAGATCATGCGCACCGACTGGTCCGACACGCTCTGATGTACGGCGAGGTCCGCTGCGAACACTCGCTTGAACGCCGCCGCCAACTCCTGCTGGTACAACAGTTCGTGCGTGCCGATCGTGAAGTGGATACCGTTGGGGGTCCGGTCGGTGCCTCTCGATCGCTTGGAGATATGCCCTTCGGCGATGTACCAGCCGAGAATGAGACCCAAGTCGTACGACTCTTCTACATAGCGATTCACTGACACGAAACGCATGGAGTGGCGCTGCGTGTTGCGGTGCTTCCGATCGCAATTGACCTTGCGGATCAGCCCGTCAACATCTTCATACTCGCCCGCGCCGGCGTACTCCATCAGGTCATAGACCCGCCGTGCCCGCGCCTCCAACGGCGCTGCAGTCACGATGAAGTCCGTCGGATCAATGTCTTTGGCAGCCAACCAAACGAATCCATTGAAGGTGTCAGCGCCGTCGCCCTCGATGAGGGTCTGCACATCACGCGTCGTCCACACCAGGATCGGATGCTCGGGAGTGCACAGAATTGGCTCCCTGTGCCCGAAATGCGAGATCGAGATGAGTGCTTGGTCGTTGGGGTTCTCGACGACGGACTCGACGACGGAGAAGGACCCATCGTGGGAAAGCACCCGGTCGCCTGGGCGCAGGGTCTCGATCGCCTGTGGCCCGTCGGGGGTATCCACCGGCGTTCCGGCAGGAAAGCACGAAACCGGCTCACCGCGTTGCTTTTTCCCCGAATTCAGAAACGTCGGGGTGGCCGGCTGGAACCGGCCGTCGATGATCTCGTCGACCAGCTTTTCCGCCAGGCCGGTGTCGCCGGCGGCCAGCGTCAGAGCAACCATCACGACCCGGTCTTCGAAACGCTCCAGGTAGCGCTTCCCGTCGAACGTCTTCAGCGTGTAGGAGGTGTAATACTTGAACGCCCCGAGGAAGGTCGGGAACCGGAACTTCTTGGCATACGCCCGGTCCAGCAGCGTCTTGACGAAGTTGCGGCTGTACTGGTCGAGCACCTCACGCTCGTAGTAGTTCTCCTTGATCAGGTAGTCGAGTTTCTCGTCCTGATTGTGGAAGAAGACCGTGTTCTGGTTGACGTGCTGCAGGAAGTACTGATGCGCGGCCTCGCGATCCTTGTCGAACTGAATCTTGCCGTCGGCGTCGTACAGATTCAGCATCGCGTTGAGCGCGTGGTAGTCGGTCTCCCCCGGCAACGCGTGGGCTCCGGTCGTTACAGGCTCTGCAGTGACGGTTGGTGGCACGTCTGGTCCTTCCAAAATTCTTCCAAGCCCGCGCGGACGGCTTCCACGTCGTCCGGGGTACCCATCAGTTCGAAGCGGTAGAGGTAGGGCACGCCACATTTGCGGGAAACCACGTTGCCCGCGTAGGCGAATTCGGCACCGAAGTTGTTGTTGCCGGCGGCGATGACGCCGCGGATCAACGACCTGTTGTGCTCGTTGTTCAAAAAGGCGATGACTTGCTTGGGGACATAGCCACCGCTGTTGATGTCGGGGGTGGCCTTGCCGCCGCCGTACGTAGGCAAAACCAACACGTACGGTTCGTCGACCTCGATGCGTCCATGCAGCGGGATGCGCGTGGCGGGAACACCCAGCTGCTGCACGAACCGGTGGGTGTTCTCCGACACCGACGAAAAATAGACCAGCGACGATCGCAAACCCGACGGCCGCGGGTCGTCACTCATCCAATCCAGGTTGCGCTGCGCGCTAGCCATGGCACCGCAACCTCCTCACTTGCTCATCTACTGCCCTAGGCGCTCAGCGCGGTTCCGGCAAGCGCCTTGATGCGATCCGGCCGAAAGCCCGACCAGTGGACATCGCCTGCCACCACGACGGGAGCCTGCAGGTAACCCAGTGCCATCACGTAGTCACGGGCCTCGCTGTCCAGGCTGATGTCGACCGTCTCGTACGCGAGCCCCTGCTTGTCCAGCGCCTTGTAGGTGGCGCTGCACTGCACACATGCCGGCTTGGTGTACACGGTGATGCTCATGGAAGCCGCTCCTCTGCGGGGAAGGAAGATCGGGAACTTTGTTACGGACTGGCAACTGCTGGGGGCACTACATCGCCGTTACCTTCAGCGATCCGCCAAGCCCCAACATTCCCGTCCTGCGACTGTCCGGGAGAAGCGCCTGCTTCGGACCGTCCGAGCCGATTCCGGGACGTTCCACCGCGCCGTGCTGGCTTGGTGAACCTGGGGTCTGCCGGTTCGCCAAACACTACACCTAGTGGGTGACAAGATGGGCAGATACAAGATGTTCTGAATAACAATTCTGAAATTCCCTGGTCGTAAGCGCTGTCGTGGCGCAACGCACCGGCGTGTCGCAAGTCACAAACCCGGCCCGGGACGTGCATGCGTCTCGGTATAGCAGGCGCCACCGACAGCCAGGGTGTCGTGGGCGCGCCCACCCGCCGCTAGCAAAGCCGCTAGCAGGAGCTGGCGGCTTTGACTATTAACTTCTTCGAATGCTGCTGGTCACCGCGTGAGCGGCTTGTTTGATACCGCCAAATTCAACCGACTTCGGCGGTGAGCTTGCCGACCGCGTCGCGTACATTGGCCACCAGCTCGGCGGGCGCCTTGCCCTCCAGGGTCGCGAACGGCACCGACAGCTTGATCGCCTCCACGATCCGCGCGCCGGCGATGCCGAACGACTTGCGGGTGTCGTCGTGCGCCCACACTCCGCCGTAGCGGCCGAAAGCCCCGCCTATCACCGCCAACGGCTTGTCCTTGAGCGCGCCGCTACCGAACGGGCGAGACAACCAGTCGATCGCATTCTTGACCAGTGCGGGGTAGCTGCCGTTGTACTCCGGCGTGACCACCAGCACCGCATCCGCCTCCGCCGCCGCGGCGCGCAAGGCAGCCACCGGGGCCAGCGGACCCGCCTCGGCGTTCATCGCGTCGTCGATTTCCTCGTTGTAGAAGGGCAGGTCGCCCAGCCCCTCGAACACGGTCACCGTGACGTCGTCGGGAGCCACCTCAGCCGCCAAATGCGCGATCTGGCGGTTTATCGATCCGGCACGCAAGCTGCCTACCAACGCCAAGACTTTGATCTCTGCCACTGTGTCGTTTCCCTTCGGTTGATGGTCTACATCCTTCCACGCCTCAAACGGACTGTAGTCCGTTTTATTCCGGCCGCGTTAAAGTGCAGTGGTGAGCGGTGTCGAGAGGTTGGTCGAGCTGCCCGTGTCGGCCCCGCGGGAGCTGCCACCGGAACGCGGTGACGCCGCACGCAACCGCGAGCTGTTGCTCCGCGCGGCCCGGCACCTGGTCGCCCGGCGCGGGGCGGATGCGGTCACGATGGACGACGTCGCGGCGGCCGCCGGAGTCGGCAAGGGCACGCTGTTCCGCCGGTTCGGCAGCCGGGCCGGCCTGATGATGGTGCTGCTCGACGAGGACGAGCGCGCCAGCCAGCAGGCCTTCCTGTTCGGCCCGCCGCCGCTGGGGCCGGACGCACCGCCCATGGATCGACTGGTGGCCTTTGGCCGGGAGCGGCTGCGCTTCGCGCACACCCACCACGCGCTGCTGTCGGCGGCCAAGGGTGAGCCACTGACCCGCCACGTGGGCGCAGCGTCGGTGCAGCGCACCCATGTACGGGTGTTGTTGCAGACGGCCGGCACCAGCGGTGATCTCGACGTCCAGACCGATGCACTGCTGGCCCTGCTGGACGTGGATTACGTTGAGCACCAACTCGATTACGGCGGCCACACCCTCGAGACCCTGGGCGATGCGTGGGAGAGCCTGGCGCGCAAGCTATGTGGGCGGTGATCTGATCGACATGGCCGCGCCGACGTCGAACTGGGTTTTGCACGTCGATCTCGACCAATTCCTAGCCTCGGTCGAGCTGCGCCGCCATCCCGAGCTGGCCGGATTGCCCGTAATCGTCGGCGGCAACGGCGATCCCACCGAAGCCCGCAAGGTGGTCACCTGCGCCTCCTACCAAGCCCGCGAGTTCGGGGTGCACGCCGGCATGCCGCTGCGCACGGCCGCGCGACGCTGCCCGGACGCCACCTTTCTGCCGTCGGATCCGGCCGCCTACGACGAGGCCTCCGAGGCGGTGATGGGGCTGCTGCGCGATCTGAGGCACCCGGTCGAGGTGTGGGGCTGGAACGAAGCCTACGTGTCGGTGACGGCGGCCGACCCCACCGAGGGCGCGGAACAGATTCGCGCCGTTGTGTTTTCCGCAACCGGGCTGTCCTGCTCGGTGGGCATCAGCGATAACAAACAACGGGCCAAGGTGGCCACCGGCTTCGGGAAACCGGGCGGCGTCTTCACGCTCACCGACGCGAACTGGATGGACGTGATGGCCGATCGTCCGGTCGACGCGTTGTGGGGTGTGTGTCCGAAGGCGGCGAAAAAGCTTGCGGCGCTGAATATCACCACCGTACGGGAGCTGGCCCATAGCGATGCCGAGCTGCTGACGTCCACCTTCGGACCGCGCACCGGCCTGTGGCTGCTGCTGCTCGCCAAGGGCGGTGGCGACACGGAGGTCAGCGCCGAGCCATGGGTGCCGCGCTCGCGCAGCCATGTCGTCACGTTCCCGCGCGATCTCACCGATCGCACCAAAATGGATTCGGCCGTAACAGGATTAGCGAGACGATCCCTGGAGGAAGTCACGGCGAACGGACGCGTCGTCACGCGGGTGGCGGTCACCGTACGCACGGCGACCTTCTACACCCGCACCAAGATTCGCAAGCTGCCATCGCCTACGACCGATACCGACGCCATCGTCGCCGCAGCGCGCAACGTCCTGGATCTGTTCGAACTCGACCGTCCGGTCCGACTACTCGGTGTGCGACTCGAGTTGGTCATGCCGGCCTGAGTGCGCCGGGCTGGAGCTAATTGCCCGCCTCCTCCTCAGGCCGCTGCGCGGCCCGCATCGTCGCCGGGCTGGGCCGAAGCGCCCGGGTGAAGATGACGTTCACCCGACGCATCACCACGCTGTAGGGCCACCAGGCCAGCCGCTTGAATGCGTACAGCGCCCGGATGTCCGACGACGTGTAGATGAGGTATCTGTTCTTGGCGACTCCGGCCAGGATCTTCTCGGCGGCCCGTTCCGGCGAGACCGCATGACCGCTGAAACGGTCGACCCACCGGCTGACCCTGGGGTCTTCGCGGTCCACGCCGGCGATTTCGACCGTGTCGACCAGCGGTGTCTTCACGGCCCCGGGTACTACCACCGAGACACCGATGCGGTGGGCTGCCAGATCGAAGCGCAACACCTCGGACAGGCCACGTAAGCCGTACTTGCTGGCGCTGTAGGCGGCATGCCACGGCAGCGCGACGAGCCCGGCCGCCGACGACACGTTCACCACATGCCCGCCGCAGCGAGCCGCCACCATCGGGGGCACGAACGTCTCGATGACGTGGATCGGACCCATCAGATTGATCGCCACCATCTTGGTCCACTGCTCGTGACTGAGCCGGTCGACGGTCCCCCAGGCCGATACCCCGGCGATGTTCATCACGACATCCATGCTCGGATGCGTGGCGTGGACGTCGGCTGCGAAGACCGCGACTTCGTCGTAGTCGGAGATGTCCAGCACCCGGTGCGCCGGCACCTGCGCCCCCAGCGCCCGGGCGTCGGCCACGGTTTGCGCAAGGCCGTCGGCGTCGCGATCCGTCAGAAACAACTCAGCCCCCTGCGTCGCCAGCCGCAACGCGGTAGCCCGGCCGATCCCGCTGGCCGCCCCCGTAATCAGGCTGCGCTTCCCCGCGTAATACCGCGCGGGTCCCCTCTGCGCCATGGTGGTGACGATACCGCCGGTAACGGCTGGCCCGCGTTATCCGCGGCGGCCGCCCCACAACGAGTTCAGCCACAACTGCTCGAGCAGCCTGACGCGACGGTCGATGTCGTCGCCCCGGCCGATAAACGCCGGGTCGCCGGTCAGCATCAGAGCGGTGGTGCCGGTCAGGGTGCGCACCAACGTGGGGATGTCATCGCTGATCGGATTGACGGTCCCGTCCTTCATCTCGGCGTCGACGATCGCGACGATCTCACCCACCACCACCTCGAACTGCTGCTCGAGAATGCCCCGGATCTCGACGTCGGTGTAGCGGGCGGCGTTACAGGCCGCCATCACCGGGTCGTTGTGGGCGTAGACGGCGGCGGCGCTGCCCACCATCCGCTTGGCGAACTGCTCGGGTGACTCGTCGGGCCGTCGGGGAGCGAAGAACTGCGTGAGTTCTTCGAGCTCCTGGGTGGCCTCGGCCACGATCTGCGCGAGCACCGCGTACTTGGAGTCGAAGTAGAAGTAAAAGCCGGATCGGCCCACCCCGGCCCGGAGGCTGATGGTGCTGACCGACAGCTCCGCGAACGGCCGCTCCTGCAGCAGTTCCCGCACTGCCTGCATGATCGCTTGGCGCTGCTTGTCGCCGCGTCGCCGCGTGGCCGGCTCGCCCGGCTCCGCGTGGCTGCTCATCCCCTGACCTTGCACCACGCCGCTCCAAAAGCAAACTTGACAGCCGTCAACTTTTTCCCGAAGGATAGTGACAAGTGACGGATGTCACCAGCCCTGGGTTCGCAAAGGAGCGTCCATGCCCGCCACCATCAGCACGCCGCATTACCTGATCGACCAGGCAAAGCGCCGGTTCACGCCGTCGATCAACAACTTCCCCGGTATGGGGCTGATCGAACGCAAGCTGTTGAACACCCAGTTCCCCGAGCGGAAGCTCGCCGATCCACCGCCGGGCAGCGGCCTCAACGCGGCCGTCGGCGACGCGGGGCTCCCGGTGATCGGGCACATCATCGAGATGCTGCGGGGCGGACCCGACTATTTGATGCACCTCTACAACACCAAGGGCCCGGTGGTTTTCGGGGACTCGCCGGTGCTGCCGGGCATCGCCGCCCTGGGCCCGGACGCCGCCCAGATCATCTACTCCAACCGCAACAAGGACTACTCGCAGCAGGGCTGGGTGCCGGTGATCGGCCCGTTTTTCCACCGGGGCCTGATGCTGCTCGACTTCGAGGAGCACATGTTCCACCGGCGGATCATGCAGGAGGCCTTCGTCCGCTCCCGGCTGGTCAGCTACGTCGAGCAGATGGACAAGGTCGTGTCGCAGACGGTCGCCAACGACTGGGTGGCCAACGACGCGCGCTTCCTGCTCTACCCGGCGATGAAGACGCTCACGCTCGACATCGCGTCGATTGTGTTCATGGGTCACGAGCCGGGCACCGACCACGAGCTGGTGACCAAGGTCAACAACGCGTTCGCGATCACCACGCGCGCGGGCAACGCGATCATCCGCACTTCGGTGCCGCCGTTCACCTGGTGGCGCGGACTCAAGGCGCGCGAGCTGCTGGAGAACTACTTCCGCGAGCGGGTCAAGGAACAGCGCGCCACCCAGGGCGACGACCTGCTGTCGGTGTTGTGCCGTACCGAAGACGAGGACGGCAACAAGTTCTCCGACGAGGACATCGTCAACCACATGATTTTTTTGATGATGGCCGCGCACGACACGTCGACGTCGACGGTGACGACGATGGCCTACAACCTGGCGCAACACCCGGAGTGGCAACAGCGCTGCCGCGAAGAATCCGACCGCCTCGGCGACGGCCCGGTCGACATCGAGTCGCTGGAGAAGCTGGAGTCACTCGACCTGGTGATGAACGAGTCGATCCGGCTGGTGACCCCGGTGCAGTGGGCCATGCGGCAGACGGTCCGCGACACCGACCTGCTGGGCTACTACATCCCCAAGGGCACCAACGTCATCGCCTACCCGGGGATGAACCACCGGCTGCCCGAATTATGGACGGACCCACTGAAATTCGACCCGGAGCGGTTCACCGAACCGCGCAACGAGCACAAGCGGCATCGCTATGCGTTCACGCCGTTCGGCGGCGGCGCCCACAAGTGCATCGGAATGACGTTCGGGCAGTTGGAGATCAAGACGATCCTGCACCGCCTGCTGCGCCGCTACCGGTTGGAGCCACCCCGCCCCGGCTACAAGTGCGAGTGGGACTACGGCGGCATGCCGGTGCCGAAAGACGGCATGCCAATCATGTTGCGCCCACTGTGAGTTCGAGCTCAGGCCAGCAACCGGTTCGCGCACGCGATCAGCGCGCGTAACGCCGACTGCGTCGGATCCTCGGATAGGCCCACCGCCCATTCGGCATGCAGGCCGTCGCTGCCACAGATGAACGTGGCGGTGCACCCGTCCGAGGCCATCTGGTGGAATTTCAACGTCTCGATGGCGATCCCGCGCTCGTGCAGCATCGAGGTGAGTGCGGCGATCGGCCCGCTGGCCGCAGCGGTCGAGGTGCTGATGTGATCGCCGACGGCGATCATCGCCCGGAAATTGTGGGCTTGCGGACCGAGGCGTCCGGTGGGTCGCTCGGTGTCGGCGCACACCCATTGCCTTAGCCGCAGTGGGCCCGCGGCCTGGCCGTAGGTCGCCACGAAGTTTTCCCACGTCATCGCACCGGCCTGTTCGCGCAGGCCGCGCGGCAGGGCGACCCCGAAGCGCTCGCCAAACCACGCGTTGGCGTCACGGCGGTGCGCAGCACTGCCCGGGGACGTGAGGTCCGGACGGTGATGGGGCCTGGATAACGGCTGTGTAAGAGGCATTGTGTCGGTCTTCTCTGGTCGAAACGAGCGACCGACGGTAGTAGCTTCCGACCCACAGCGGGGGGTCGGTCTAAATCAGACCCCGCTGCGCGTGCTGGCTACTACGGCACTCTTGAGAAGACGTACGAGCGCGACATTAGACCTCCAACCGGTCACGTGGCAAACCCTTTTCCTGCCAGGTTTACATGTGTCGAATAGCGGTTACCCCACTCGTCGCCTTGATCTCCGCATGACCATGCTTTCGCCACATGACCATGCTTTCCCCAGATGAAAGGCATCGACAATGACGTCGACGAGAATCGAGAGTGCCCGTGAGGCAACAGCCGTGGCGGTCGGGTTGGTCCAAGTACTCCTGGTGCCCGCGCGCTTTGCAGCTGCGTGGCGGAAAGTCGCAGCGGCCGAGGACTTGCCGCCGCCGGCACCCAGGCGGCGAGCACCACTGCCGCGCCAGCCCGCAGCATGACCGCGCCAAATGTGTTGGTAGTGAACGGATCGTCTCCGGCCGTAGCGCTGCGGCGCAACACCATTCAATGGTGTTGCGCCAGTGCAAATATGACAAAACATGCGCCAAACCTTTTGTGAAGAAAATCACGAAATCTGATTTGCGCGCGCTTAACAGGGGGTACCTGTCGCTCGCAATGCCGTTGTCCACTCCTCGGAAAGGCAAGACGATGAAGTCGACCCGCACTACGAAAACCCTGAGAGCAATCGCTGCAGCGACCGGAGCAGTTGCTCTATTGCTGGCAGCGACAGGATGCTCTACAGCCGTAGGCGGCACGGGATGTTCCGCGGTGTGCCTAAGACCTTCCCCTGTAGTCAACCAGGGCAAGCGATTCCTAGCCCTAGATGACCAACCGGCGGCCCAGTCACGGGTAAAACCGCTTCGATATCGGCCAGTGCCTAGCCGCATCGGATCCTTGTTCAAGATATGTCGAATAATGTGAAAGGCATAGTCATGAAGGCAATCACCCCGAAGAAAACCGTCAAAGCCCTCGCGGCTGCCGTGGGCGCGGCCGCCGTGTTGCTCTATACCTGGCTGCTCAACAGCCGCGGGCGGCACGGGCGCGCCTTTGGTCGATCTGCCGCCCGTAATCTCGATTCCCGGGGTTATCAGCATCCTCTAACCGTTCGGGCAGGCGGCCCGCCGGGAACCTCAGTTCCTGGTGGGCCGTCTTCCGTTCAGCTGATCGGCGCGGCCGAAGAACTCAGCCGCAGGTAGGCCTGGATCGTCGTTCCGGTGCTCGCGGTATGGGTCCGGACCAGATCCGAGATGGCGTTGACCAGAAACAATCCGCGGCTGGCGGGGCCGCTCGGCCCGGGGTCCAAGCGCCCGACCAGCGGATCCTCGAGGCGCCCGTTGTCGCGCGCCTCGCACACCAGGTGGTCGTCATCGCGCCAGAAGGCCAGCCGGCAGGCGCCATCGGTGTACATCAAGCTATTGGTGGCCAATTCGGTGGCCACCAATTGCAGGTCTTCGATGCCGTCTTGGGAAAGGCCGACCCACCCGGCGTAGTTGACGGCGAACGACCGCGCCGGGCGCAGGTCCGCGGACTTACGGACCATATAGGTCACGGCGCCCGGATTTGCCGGTAGCGGCTGATTGCATTGCGCGAGTACGTCATCCGGCGCGTAGTCGGCGCTATGTTGCAGTGAACCGCGTTTCCACAGGAGCGGATGGGTCGCACGTGCGCTTGCCAGCACATCGTCGTCAAGCCGTTCCCCGTCAAACAGACACAGCGAGCTCAGCTGGCATCCTTCGAATGCGCTGTTGACCAGCGCCTCGTGCTGTTTGCAGGCCGCAAACTCGTCGGCGCTGCGCTCCGGCCAGCAGACTTCGCTGACAATGCGCACGCGCCGGCCGCCGTTCTCCTCGACAAAGGAGCCCTCCAGTGCCAGAAAGCGGCTGGGGTTGCGCGCCGCTTCGGCGACGTCGATCAGCTGCAGCCCCGCCGTCGAGCCCTGGCCGCCCAGCGCGTCGCTCAGCAAGCTCAAGTAGTCACCGGGCACCGCCACCAGTACCGGCTCGTCCATCGCCAAGCCTTCGAGCGCGAAAGGCACCACCGCGTCCAGGAACTCCCGCTGCGAGTGGTACCAGAGCGCGGAATGAACCAAGCCTTGACGCTCGTTCTCCGTGCCCCTAATCATTTCGGCGCTCCCGCTTTCCATCACCAATGCCAACCCCCAGCCGGACGGGCCCGCTACGTATCCGCGCCCCATTACCCATGCCAGTACCCCACCCGCGCGATCCCTATGCAGGAAAGTGGTCACAAACCGGTTTCGGAAACCCGATGTACGTCACAGCCACCGGGAGGCGGCCGCATCGAGATGACGACGAATGCGGTAGTGCGCCAAGCTGTCATCGCCGGCCGCGATCGCGTCGAGAATCCGCAAGTGCGCGTGTTCGACGGCGACGACGTCGTCGCGGGACGGCGGCTCCTGTCCGGTGCTGGACCAGTGCCGGCGGAACAACTCGACGATGATCCGCAAGAACAGGTCCAGCAACCCATTGCCGGCCAGTTGCGCGAGCCCGATGTGGAACCGCGATTCCTCCGACGTTGCCTGGCGCGCGTCATCGACTGCGCGCGGGGTGCCCTCCAACGCGGACCGATGGGCGTGCAGGAAGGCAGCCACCTCGGGTTCGGCGCGCCGTGTGACGACCTTGGCGACGTTGTCGATCTCGATCGCGTCCCGCACGCAGCGCAGGTCTTCGCGGCTCGGCTTTCGGAATTGCAGATACAGCGCGATCGTGTCGATGCTGGCTTGCGCATAGGGTTTGGTCACGACCAGGCCGCCGCCGGGTCCCCGACGCATCTGCGCGACCGAGTGGTATTCGAGCAGTCGCACCGCTTCGCGCAACACCGCGCGGCTCACCCGATACCGCTCCAGTAAAGCCGTCTCGGTGCCGAACACCGATCCGACCTCCCAACCGCCGGAACCGATTTCGTCGCAGATGGCGGCCGCCACCACCTCTGCCAACTTGCCGCGCGGTACTTCGCCGTCGGCGGGCACACGCCGGCGACCGGTGCGTCCCTTGCGCGGTTGATGCTCTTGCAGCCAGACATTCACCGCTTCGACGTGGCGCTCGGACAGCGTCTTGGCGCGCGCTGCATCTCCGACTGTCACGGCGGCGGCGATGTCGAAATGGTCGTTGTGCATGTAGTCAAGCGCCTCGATGGCGTCGGCTGCCGAGTCGGTCCGCGACCGCAGCGCGTAACGGGTGGTAAGCCTCATCAACACGTCGATAAACAGTTGCAGGACCGGGTTTTCGACTGCTCCGCCAGCGCGATGTGGAACTCGTCGCGTGGCGCCGGCAGACCGGGGCGCCACTGTTGTTCCGCCCGCAACACCGCCCGCAGCCGGTCGATGCCGACTTCGTCGATGCCGTTCGGCCGCCAGCGAGGTCGCCAACGGCTCGAGGACCAGCCGCGCGTTCAACAGCTCAGCCAGCGTGACGCCGAGGTATTCGAGATAGATGACCACGGCGCGCGTCGCGGGCCCCGCGTCGGGTTCGCTGATCAGCAGGCCGCCGCCCGGTCAGCGCCGCATCCGGGCCACTTGATGGTGCTCGACGAGGCGAACGGCCTCCCGCAACACCGACCGGCTGACGCCATAGCGCTGTTGCACCGCATGCTCGGAACCCAGCGACTCTCCGACCGGCCAGCCGCGGCGAACGATGTCCGCCTCTATATCGCGGGCAATCGTCGAGCCCAGCTTCTTGGTTCCGCCGACGGGCGGTGTGGGTCCTACCTGAAGCTCAATACTGCACTCCCACAGCCATTCTCAGCAGGTAAGCAGCAAGCAACCCGCGACCGGGCCACCGCCCACGGAAACCACGCCGACCTCGGGACGCTGCGACACCTGCCGCTCCCCCGCTTCGCCGCGCAACTGCAGGCACCCTTCGTGCAGGGCCCAGTAGCCGTGCATGCGCCCGGCCGACAGCTGGCCACCGTAGGTGTTCAACGGCAGTTGCCCGTCGCGGGCGATCCGCGTACCGCCCTCGACGAACGGGCCGGCCTCGCCGTCGCCGCAGATCCCCAGGGCTTCCAGCCACGCCAGGGTGAGGTAGGTGAAGACGTCGTACAGCTCGGCGACGGCGAGGTCGACGGGCTTCAACTCCGTGCGTGACCACATCTGCGCCGCGGCGTCCGACATCGCCATCTTCGGGTAGTCGTCGCGGTGGAACCAGCCACCGGCGCCGTCGGATCCGCCGATCGCCTCCACCCGCACCGGCCGGTGCGGGCAATCGGGACCGTAGTCGGCGTTGGACACGACGACCGCGATCGATCCGTCGATCGGCACGTCGCAGTCCAACAGCCCGAACGGCGTGGACACCAGCCGCGCCCCCAGGTAGTCGGACATGGTCATCGGCTCGCGGTACACCGCAAGCGGATTCAGCGCGGCGTTGCGCCTGCCGTTCAGCGCCAGCCAACCCAGCTGTTCCTTGGTGGTTCCATACAGCTCCATATGCCGACGACAGTTCAGCGCCAGCCAGTTCGCCGCCGAATACGCCTGGGCCGCAACAAGATCGTTGGCATCGTCCATCGTGCCGACGGCGGGTTTCTCGGCGCCCTTTGGTGTTTCGAACATTCGCGCCAGCGGCGGAGCGGGCGCGAACTCTTGCTGCTTGACCGGCACCGTGCCGCCCAGCATTTGGATGGTCCGGTATACCACCACGTGCCGGGCCCGCCGCTCGGACACCGCGCGGCAGGCCGACATCACCGGGCTGAGCAGCCCCCGGTACCGAACCCGCTGCCGCAGTCCGCCGCCTCGATCCGCAGTTCGGCATTGACCTCTTCGGCCGGGGTATCGCCCAGGGTCGCGATGCCGTCGATGTCGGCGGGCGCCAGGCCGGCGTCGGCGATCGCGGCGCGCACCGCTTCCATGGTCAGGTCTCGCCCCGGGATGCCGATCCGGAAAATACCGACACCGGATACGATCGCGTCTTTTCCGAAATACGCCATCCGCACCGCCCGTCAGAGAACCACGTGTCGTACGCACACCGAACCAATTGAGCGTACTGTATTGCCCGTGCCAGCGGAGTCGACGTCACAGCTGCTGATCGAGCATTGCGCCGATTGCTCGCGTTGGGTGCACCCCGCGACCGGCCAATGCCGGGACTGTGGCGCGACGTTGGTCGCGCGCCCCGTCTCCGGGCAGGGCACCGTGTTCACCTTCACGGTCAACCACCATCCGTACAACCCGGACATCCCCCGTCCCCTACGTGATCGCCATCGTCGAGCTCGCCGAACAACCCGGGCTGCGAGTCGCCGCCAATATCGTTGACTGCGAACCAGATTCGGTGACATGCGGGATGCCGGTGAGCATGCGGCCCGAGAGGGGCGCCGGCGGGGCGCCACTGTTCGCACCGGCTAGTTGATCAGCGGGTCACGCGGCATGCCGAGGATCCGCTCGGCGATCTGGTTCCGGGTAACTTCCGAGGTACCGCCGGCAATCGCCATGCCGCGCGCGCCCATGATCAACCGGCCCGCCGCCGCTCCGGCCCCGTCGACCAGCGCGACCTCCGGGCCGGTGAGGGCGGCCATGATCGCGGCGCCCTCCACCATGTGCTCGGCCAGTTTCAGCTTGGTCACGTTGCCTTCCGGGCCCGGCCCCGCGCCTTCGACGCTGCGGGCCACCCGGCGCAGGTTGAGCAGCCGCAACGCGGTTTCGTTGGCCAGATAGGTCCCCACCCGGATGTCCGCGCCCGCCAACCGATCCGCGTGCTGCTTGGCCAGCTCGACGAGCGCGGTCGCCAAGCCCTCGTAGAAGGACCCACTGCCGCCGATGCTGACCCGCTCGTTGCCCAGCGTCGCCCGCGCGACCGTCCACCCCGAGTTGGGCGTTCCGACCACGTCTTCGTCGGGCACGAACAGGTCGTTGAAGAACACCTCGTTGAAGTCCGAGCCGCCGGTGATCTGCCGCAGCGGGCGCACCTCGACCTCGGGAGCCTTCATGTCGACGATCACCGTGGTGATGCCGGCGTGCTTGGGCGCATCGGGGTCGGTGCGCACGGTGGCCAGGCCCCGCGCGCAGTAGTGGGCCCCGCTGGTCCACACCTTTTGGCCGTTGATCTTCCAGCCGCCCTCCACCCGGGTGGCCCTGGTCTTGATCGACGCCGCGTCCGAGCCCGCCTCGGGTTCGGAGAACAGCTGGCACCAGATCTCGTCCTTGCGTAACGCCTTCTCGACGAATCTTTCGATCTGCCGATCAGTTCCGTGCTGGATGAGGGTCAGGATCACCCACCCGGTGATGCCGTAGTCGGGCCTCTTGATGCCGGCCGCGCGGAACTCTTCCTCGATGACCAACTGTTCCACCGCGTCGGCGGCCAAACCCCACGGCTTGGGCCAGTGCGGCATCACGTAGCCGGTCGCGATCAGCTTGTCGCGTTGTGCCTGCTTGTCCAGGGCGGCCAGCTCGGCGGCGGCGGCACGGATGCGGGTGCGCAGCTCCTCGGCCTCGGGAGGCAGATCCAGGCTGTTCTCCCGGACCGCACCCGCCGCGGTGCGCTCGAACACGTCGCGGGCCGGGGCGTCACCACCGAACAGCGCCGAGGTCACCAGTGCCCGGCGCAGATGCAGGTGCGCGTCGTGCTCCCAGGTGAAGCCGATACCGCCGTGCACCTGAATGTTGAGTTCGGCGTTGCGCGCGTACGCCGGAAAGGCCAGTGTCGCAGCGACTGCCGCGATCAGTCGGAACTGCGTTTCGTCTTCGGATGAGTCTTCGGCGGCCGCACGCGAGGCATCCCAGACCGCGGCCGTCGCCGACTCCACGGCGACGAGCATGTTCGCGCAATGGTGCTTGACGGCCTGGAAGGTGGCGATGGCGCGGCCGAATTGCTGGCGCACCTTGGCGTACTCGACGGCGGCGTCGACGCAGTCGGATGCCCCGCCGACCGCCTCGGCGGCCAGCAGGGTCCGGGCCCGGGCCAGCGCCGATTCCCGCGCCCCCGCGATGATGTCGGCGGAACCGACGCTCACGTTGTCCAGCCGGACCCGCCCGGACCGCCGGGTCGGGTCGAGGTTGTCGGGGACCTCGACCGAGACACCGGCGCGACCGCGGTCCAGCAGCAGAACATCGTCGCCGGCGGCGATCAGCAGCAGGTCGGCCAGGCCCGCGCCCAGCACCACTCCGGCCTCGCCGTCGGCGACACCGTCTTTGACCCACACCCGGCCGTCCAGCCCGATGCCCGCGGTGACCGATCCATCGATCAGGCCCGGCAGCAACCGCGATTGTTGTTCTGCTGAACCATTTTTAGCGATCACGGACGACGCGATCACCGTCGGGACGAAGGGACCGGGAGCGACCGCGCGGCCGAGCTCTTCGACCACCACGACCAGCTCGGGCAATCCGTAGCCGGACCCGCCGTGTTCCTCGTCGATGTGCAGGCCGAGCCAGCCGAGTTCGACGATGCCGGGCCAGAACGTGGGGCGGCCCTCGTCGGGGCTGTCCAGCAGTGCCCGCGCCGCCGGGCGCGCCTTCTGCGACGTCATGAACGCGCGAGCGACCTCGGCGAGCTCGCGATGGTCGTCGGTAAGTGCGATACCCATGGGGACCTCCTCGCGCCAGTACCCGCTCCGCCGGGTGGTCAGCCGGCCCCGCTCCGAGGGGAAGCGGGGCGGCTGCCTAAAGAGTGTACTTATTGCGCTCGGGCCGATAGCGGCCCCCTACTGCTATTTGGGCGCGAAACGCTGTCCCGCGTCCAGGCGCAGGCACTGACCGTTGAGCATCGGGTTGTCGACGATGGCCAACGCCAGCTTGGCGTACTCCTCGGGCCGGCCCATCCGCTTGGGGAAGGCCGCGTCGCGGGTCAGCGTCGCCGCCATCTCGTCGGGGACCATCGAGGTCAGGCCGGTGAGGAACAGGCTCGGGGCGATGGCCAGCGCCCGGATCCCCATCGATCCCAGGTCGCGGGCCATGGTCAGGCACATGCCCGCGATCGCAGCCTTGGCGGCGGTGTAGGCGACCTGCCCGATCTGACCTTCGAAGGCCGCGATCGAAGCGGTGTTGATGATGACGCCGCGCTCTTCGTCCTCGGGCTCGTTCTTGGCCATGTGCGCGGCGGCCAGCCGGCTGATGTTGAAGGTGGCGATCAGGTTGAGATCGATAACCGATTGGAAGGATTCGAGATCGTGGGGGCCCGACTTGGTCAACGTGCGCTTGGCGATGCCGCCACCGGCCGTGGTGACGACGACGTGCAGGCCGCCCAGCTTGTCGACCGCGGTCTGCAGGGTCTCCTCGGTGCCGGCGTAGTCGGTGACATCGACCGGGTAGAACGCACCGCCGATGCCTTCGGCGACCGCTTTTCCGTCGGACCCCTCGCGGTCGAGGACGGCGACATCCGCACCGCGCTCGGCGAACAGTTCGGCCGTGGCCCGACCCATCCCCGACGCGCCGCCGATGACGACGGCCTTCTTCCCATTGATCTCCATCCGGACGTCTCCTTTTTGGGTTGTCAGATCATGTGCAATCTGTAACGTTACGCAGGAACGCTAGCGTGTCCGCCCGGCAGGGTTGTCACCGAGCCATGCCAAGCTGGCAAACGTGCTTCTTCTCGAGGTGGTGGCCACGTCGACCGACGTCGGCGCCACGTCGTCCCGGCTGACCAAGGTCGCGCGCATCGCGGACCTGCTGACCCGCGCCGCACCCGACCCGGAGGTGGTCGCGATCGTGGTGTCGTGGCTCTCCGGTGAGCTGCCCCAACGTCAGATCGGCGTGGGCTGGGTGTCGTTGCGGTTGCGCCCGGCACCGGCCGCCGAGCCGCAGCTCACCGTCGCCGGCGTGCATGCCGCCTTCCCCGAGATCGGCGCCATCTCGGGGAAGGGATCGCAGGCGCGACGCGCCGAACTGCTCGCGACGCTGTTCGCCGCCGCCACCGAATCCGAGCAGACGTTCCTGGTGCGGCTGCTCTCCGGCGAGCTGCGCCAGGGCGCACTGGCCGGGATCATGGCCGACGCGGTGGCCAAGGCCGCCGGCATTCCGGCCGCCGCGGTCCAGCGCGCGGCGATGCTGGGCGGGGATCTGCCGTCGGCGGCGGCGGCCGCACTGTCCGGTGGCGCGGTCGCGCTGCAGGCATTCACGCTGCGGGTGGGCCAACCGGTCGGTCCGATGCTGGCGCAGACCGCGGCCAGCGTCGTCGACGCGCTCGAAAAGCACGGCGGTAGAACGATTTTCGAGGCGAAGCTGGACGGCACGCGGGTGCAGATCCACCGTGCCGGGGATGCGGTCACGGTCTACACCCGAAGCCTGGACGACGTCACCGCCCGGCTGCCCGAGGTGGTGGAGGCGACGCTGGCGCTGCCGGTGCGCGACCTGATCGCCGACGGCGAGGCGATCGCGCTGCGACCCGACAATCGGCCGCACCGCTTTCAGGTCACCGCCTCCCGCTTCGGCCGATCGGTCGACGTGGTGGCAGCCCAAGCGGCGCAACCGTTTTCGGTGTTCTTCTTCGACCTGCTGCACTACGACGGTGTCGATGTGCTCGACGCGCCGACTACCGAGCGGCTGGCCGCTTTGGACGCGTTGGTGCCGGCCTCCCAGCGGGTCGACCGGCTTGCCACTTCCGATCCCGATGCCGCCGCGTCGTTTCTGCAGGCGACGCTGGCGGCCGGTCACGAGGGCGTGATGGCAAAAGCGCCGGGCGCGCCCTACCTGGCCGGCCGTCGCGGAGCGGGCTGGCTCAAGGTCAAGCCGGTGCACACCCTGGATTTGGTGGTGCTCGCCGTGGAATGGGGTTCGGGACGTCGCAGCGGCAAACTGTCCAACATCCATCTGGGCGCACGCGATGCAACCGGCGAATTCATCATGGTGGGAAAGACTTTCAAGGGCATGACCGATGCCATGCTGGACTGGCAGACGGCGCGATTCAGCGAACTTGCCGTCGGGTCGACGGACGGATACGTGGTGCGGTTGCGGCCCGAGCAGGTCGTCGAGATCGCGCTCGACGGCGTGCAGCGCTCGACGCGTTATCCGGGCGGACTGGCGCTGCGGTTTGCCCGGGTGGTGCGCTATCGCGACGATAAGAGCCCGGCCGAGGCCGACACCATCGACAACGTCCGTGCCCTGTACTAATTGGGCCGGGCGGAAGACGCCCTGCCGTCGTAGGGTGTTTGACCGTGACTGTGCACGACAACGATGTCAGCTACATCCGCACGCATGACGACCTGCCGCCCGTCGCGATCGTCGACCACTCCCCCATCAGCCTGCGCCACCGGATCGTCTTCGGGATCATCGCCGTGATCGGCGCGATCGCGTGGGCCGTCATCGCGTTCGTACGCGGGGAGGCGGTCAATGCGGTCTGGATCGTGGTCGCGGCGATCTGCACCTACATCATCGGGTTCCGGTTCTACGCGCGGCTGGTCGAAATGAAGATCGTCCGCCCGCGTGACGACCACGCCACACCGGCGGAAATCTTCGAAGACGGCACCGATTATGTGCCGACCGACCGTCGGGTCCTGTTCGGCCACCATTTCGCCGCCATCGCCGGAGCGGGTCCGCTGGTCGGGCCCGTGCTCGCCACGCAGATGGGTTATCTACCCTGTAGCCTCTGGATCGTCATCGGAGCCGTTCTCGGTGGTTGCGTGCAGGACTACCTGGTGTTGTGGATCTCCACGCGGCGACGCGGACGTTCGCTGGGCCAGATGGCCCGCGACGAACTCGGGAACACCGGCGGCGCCACCGCGATGGTCGGCGTCCTCGTCATCATGATGATCATCCTCGCCGTGCTGGCGCTGGTGGTGGTCCGTGGTCTAGCCCAGAGCCCGTGGGGTGTGTTCTCCATCGCGATGACCATCCCGATCGCGCTCTTCATGGGCTGCTACCTGCGGTTCCTGCGACCCGGGCGGGTGGCCGAGGTGTCGGTGATCGGCTTCGCGCTGCTGATGATCGCTGTGGCATCCGGCAATTGGGTCAGCGAAACCTCTTGGGGCGCATCCTGGTTCACGCTGTCCGCGCTCACGGTTTCCTGGTTGCTCATCATCTACGGCTTCGTGGCCTCGATGCTGCCGGTGTGGTTGCTGCTGGCACCGCGCGACTACCTGTCGACGTTCATGAAGGTCGGCGCCATCGCGTTGCTGGCGGTTGGCATCTTTATCGCGCACCCCCTGCTAGCAGGCGCCGGCCGTTTCGCGGTTCGCCTCCAGCGGCGACAGACCGGTGTTTCCCGGCTCGCTGTTCCCGTTCCTGCTCATCACCATCGCGTGCGGCACACTGTCCGGATTTCACGCGCTGATCTCGTCGGGAACGACGCCCAAGCTGCTGGAGAAAGAAAGCCAGATGCGCTTCATCGGCTACGGCGGCATGCTCACCGAGTCGTTCGTCGCGGTGATGGCGCTGATCAGCGCGTCGATTTTGGACCAGCATCTGTACTTCGCCCTCAACGCGCCGGCCGCCCAGACCGGCGGGACCGCGGCGCACTACGTCAACGGCCTCGGCCTGTCCGGCGCCCCGGCGACCGCGGATCAGCTCAACCAGGCCGCCGCCGGCGTCGGCGAAAAGTCGATCGTGTCGCGCACCGGCGGAGCCCCGACATTGGCGGTCGGCATGTCCGAGATCCTGTACCGAGTGTTCGGCGGCGCGGGCCTCAAGGCGTTCTGGTATCACTTCGCGATCATGTTCGAGGCGCTGTTCATCCTGACCGCGGTCGATGCCGGCACCCGGGTCGCCCGGTTCATGTTGTCCGACGCGCTGGGCAACTTCGGCGGTCCGCTGGCCAAGCTGCGCAACCCGAGCTGGCGCCCGGGCGTGTGGGGCTGCAGCCTGGCCGTCTGCGCGGGCTGGGGCAGCATCCTGCTGATGGGCGTGACCGATCCACTCGGCGGCATCAACACGCTGTTTCCGCTGTTCGGTATCGCCAACCAGCTGCTCGCGGCGATCGCGTTGACCGTCATCACCGTCGTCGTCATCAAGAAGGGCTTGCTGAGATGGGCCTGGATTCCGGGCGTCCCGCTGCTGTGGGACCTGATCGTCACGCTGACCGCGTCGTGGCAGAAGATCTTCTCCGCGAACCCGACGATCGGCTACTGGTCACAACACGCGCAGTACTCGGCCGCCAGGGACGCGGGCAAGACCGCCTTCGGCTCGGCCAAGAATGCACACCAGCTCGACGAAGTCATCAGGAACACCTTCATCCAGGGCACGCTGTCGATACCCTTCGCGGTCGTGGTGATCATCGTGTTGGCAATCGGAATTGCCGTCTCGCTCAAGGCAATTCGTGGCGGCGGCAGGCCGTTGACCGAGGACGAATCGATAAAGTCGAAGCGGTTCGCGCCCTCGAGCCTGATTGCCACCGCCGCCGAGCGGGAGGTACAACGGCAGTGGGAGGCCCCGCGGGCATCGCCGGCCGGCGAGCGCCACGCCGGACAAACCTAGAGTCCCGAATTTCGCTGCACCGCCCTAAGATTGTGCGGAATGAGAGTCGGCATCGACTTCGGCACCACCCACACTGTCGTCGCGCTCGTCGACCGGGGTAACTACCCGGTCGTCTCGTTCGACGGCGTCGATGCCTGGCCTTCGCTGATCGCCGCCAACGCCGCCGGGGAGCTGCGCTTCGGGGTGGACGCCGCCACCGTGCGCCACGATCCCGGGTGGTCGGTGCTGCGATCGATCAAACGACTGCTCAACGACGCCGGACCGCAAACCGAGGTGAGCCTGGCCGGCCGCAGCTACCGGTTGACCGAACTGCTCACCGGGTTTCTGGCGCAGCTGAAAAGCGATCTTCTGCAGCGCTCCAACGGCAGCCTGACCCCGGGCGAGGACATCGAGGCGGCCATCAGCGTGCCCGCCAACGCCTCCAGCGCCTGCTGACGCTGGATGCCTTCGTGGCGGCGGGTTTTCACGTCGCGCTGCTGAACGAGCCGTCCGCCGCCAGCCTCGAATACGCCCATCGCTACCGATCCACCATCGCCGCCAAACGTGAATACGTCCTGATCTACGACCTCGGCGGTGGCACCTTCGACGCGTCACTGCTCAAGATGACCGGGCACTCCAACGAGGTCATGATCAGCGAGGGGATCCAGCGTCTGGGCGGTGACGACTTCGACGAGGCGATTGTGCGGCTAGTGTGCGCCGGCGCGAATCTGCGCGACGTGGCAGCCGGCACGCTCGATTTGCTGCGCGAGCTGTGCGCGGCCCGCAAGGAGGCCGTCGGGCCGCAGACACGCCGCTTCCTGGTGGACCTGACGGCAGCCGGCCGGCCACCGTTCTCCTGCGGCATCGACGACGTCTACTCCGCGTGCGCGCCGCTGGTCACCCCCACGATCGACCTGCTCAACCGCATCCTGCGAGACGGCAGCAGCGACGTGGCTTGGTCGGAAGTCACCGGCATCTACGTGGTGGGCGGGGCCGGCGGCTATCCGCTCATCTCCCGGATGCTGCGCAGCACCTTCGGCGAAAAGCGTGTCAAACGCTCACCGCACCCGTTTGCCGCGACGGCTATCGGTCTGGCCGTGTTCCTCGACAAAGAGGCCGGATTCGCGTTGTCCGAACGCTTTTCGCGACACTTCGACGTCTTCCGCGAGGCCGAGGCCGGCGCCGGCGTCGTCTTCGACCCGATCGTCGGCAAGGACGTCTCGCTGCCCGCCGACGGCGAGAGCCCGCTCGTCGTCCGCCGGACGTACCGCGCGGCGCACAACATCGGGCATTTCCGCTTCGTGGAATGCAGCCGTCTTGTCAACGGCCGTCCCGACGGGGACGTCACTCCCTATGATCCGGTGCTGTTCCCGTTCGATCCGGCCCTCCACGATCGCGACGACCTCGGGCGCCAGCCGGTCGGACGGTGGACCGAGGGGCCGGATGTCGAGGAGCGCTACGTGGTCGCGCCCAGCGGCGCAGTGGAGATGACGCTGACGACGCAGCCGGGCGGGTTCATGCGAACCTTCCGGTTGGCGCGCCGCGCCGCGGTATAGCCCCGTCTAGTCATCGGGTGAGAGTCGCCCAACACCGCGACGTTGGCGCACCAGCACGTGAGGGTAAGCGTCAAACATGGCAGAGATAGATCTCGAGGCGCTGTCCACCCCCGAACACGGATACACCGTCAACGACGATGATGACGACGACCCGATCCTGCTCGACCGGGACGGCAACCACGTGCAGACGTGGCGGGAGCGATATCCCTACGACCACCGGATGCCGCGCGGCGAATACGAGGACCTGAAGCGGCGCCTGCAGATCGAGCTGCTCAAGCTGCAGAACCACAGCAAGCGCACCGGGGCCCGGCACGTCATCGTGTTCGAGGGCCGCGACGCGGCGGGCAAGGGCGGCACCATTCAGCGATTCATGGAGCACCTCAATCCGCGTGGCGCGCGGGTGGTGGCGCTCGACAAACCGACCGAGCGCGAACGCTCTCAGTGGTATTTCCAGCGCTATGTCAGCCACTTGCCGTCCGGCGGTGAAATGGTGCTGTTCGACCGGTCCTGGTACAACTGGGCCGGCGTCAAACGGGTGATGGGCTTTTGTTCCCCCGAGCAGTACGCCGAATTCATCCAGCAGGCACCGCTTTTCGAGGGGATGTTGGTCGCCAATGGGATCAACCTGACCAAGCTGTGGTTCTCCGTCTCGCCGGCCGAGCAGCGCACCCGCTTTGCCATCCGGTTGGTCGACCCGGTGCGGAACTGGAAGTTCTCGCCGATGGACATGGAGTCGATCAACAGGTGGAGCGAATACACGGAGGCCAAGGAAGCGATGTTCAAGGCGACCGACACCGATGTTGCGCCGTGGATCGTGGTGCGCAGCAACGACAAGAAGCGGGCCCGCGTCAACGCCATGCGCTACGTCCTGGCCAAATCCGACTACGACGACAAGGACGACGAGGTGGTGGGCAAGCCGGATCCGTTGATTGTGGGCCGCGCGCTCACCGATTGAGCTAGAAACAACGCCGGTGCTGATTTCGCCACGAAGAGAAAGGGGCCGCCGATGCCCACCTGGCTTATCACCGGCTGTTCGACCGGACTCGGCCGCGCGCTGGCCGAAGCTGTCATCGACGCCCACCACAATGCGGTCGTCACCGCACGCGACGCCGCAAAGGTCGCCGACCTGGCCGACGTCGCGCCTGATCGGGTGCTGGCCGTCGCGCTGGACGTCACCAAGCCCGACCAGATCGACTCGGCCGTGCGACAGGCCGAACAGCGGTTCGGCGGCGTCGACGTGCTGGTCAACAACGCCGGCTACGGATATCGGGCCGCGGTCGAAGAAGGCGACGACGCCGAAGTCCGCACCCTGTTCGAGACCCACTTCTTCGGCGCCGTCGCGATGATCAAGGCCGTGCTGCCCGGCATGCGCGCGCGCCGCAGCGGCGCGATCGTGAACGTCTCCTCGATCGGCGCCCAGGTGATGCCGGTCGGATCGGGTTACTACGCGGCCGCCAAGGCAGCGCTCGAGGGCATGAGCGGCGCGCTGCGCGGGGAACTGGCCCCGCTCGGCATATCGGTCACCGTCGTCGAGCCCGGGGCATTTCGAACCGACTTCGCCGGTGCTCGCTCGTTCAGTCGGCCACCGTCATCGACGACTACGCCGGAACCGCCGGACAGCGTCGCAAGGAAAACGACAGCATGCACGGCACGCAGGCCGGCGACCCCGCCAAGGCCGGCGCCGCGATCGTCGCCGCCGTCGAATCCAGCGAGCCGCCGGCGTTCCTGCTGCTGGGCCCCGACGCGCTTGCCCTGTATCGCTACACCGCGGACGCGCGCGCCAGCGAGATCGCCAAGTGGGAGCAGCTGACCAGCGGTACCGACTTCGACTGAGTCAGCACCGTTCGTCGGTAGCAATGCGTTTGGCAAGTGCCCGTGACTGTTTGGCCGCGTAGCCGATCACCGCGGGCCGCGTCAGCATCCCGTGGAAGTACAGTCCGTCGGCGGCGGGCATCGGTGCCAAATGCAGCGGCACGCCGTCGGACCCAAGTACACCCAGGTGACCGACCAACAGCTCCAGCCCGGTCCGGTAACCCGTCGCCGCGATCACCGCATCGGGGCTGATTCGGCTGCCGTCTTCAAGCACGGCCTCGCCGCCGTCGAACGCGGACAACGCGGGCACCACCTCGACCGATCCCGCGCGCACAGCATCGACGACCTCGAGGTCGACGATGGTCGGCGCGACATGCAGCCGGTGCGCTCTGGCGAACGGCCCCTCGGCGGGCACGGGCAGTCCGAAATCGCTGAGGTCCCCGAACGCCCTGAGGCGCGCGGCCGCAGCGATCCGGTCGGACAGCCGCGCGGGCAGGTGGTACAAGGGAATCGACAGCACGTCGACGGGAAGGCCGGCAGGACCCTTGCGGGGCATGGTGTTTGGCGGTGTGCGCACCGATAGCCACACCTTGGCGGTGCTGCCCGTACTCAGATCGTGGGCGATCTCCATGCCCGACGACCCGGACCCGACCACGAGTACCCGCTTGCCGGCATAGGGTGCCGGATTGCGGTAGCTGTAGGAATGCGACAGCTCGCCGGCGAAGCAACCCGGCCAGTTCGGGATGACCGGTGTGTGTTGATAGCCGATGGCAACCACGACGTTTCGGGCCGCGATCTCGCCGTCGGACGTGCTCACCGACCATCCAGACGAATCCCGGTCGATCCGCTTTACGTCGGTATGCACCCGTAGCTCGACACCGGATTCGCGGGCGTGACGTGCGAAGTGCTCGACCACTTGGTCGCGGCTCGGATAAACGGGAGTTCCTTTGGGATAACGCCTTCCGGGCAGATGCGAGAACTGCCGACCGGTGTTGAGTTTGAGCCGGTCATAGCGGCCACGCCACACCGCGGCCACTTCTCCGGCGCGCTCGACGACGAGCGGCCGAATGCCCAAGTCGCAAAGGCTCAGTGCCGCGAACAATCCCGCCGTCCCCGAACCGACGACCACGACGCCGCGGTCACCCCTGTGCCGTACGTTCGTCATGATTGGCGCGCTCGCAGATCCTTGCGCAGAATCTTGCCCGTCGGTGACTTCGGGATCTTCTCGACGAACTCGACCTGCCTAATCTTCTTGTACGGCGCCACTTTTCCCGCGACGAAGTCGATCACTTCACCCTTCGACAGTGCGATGCCAGGCTGGCGTACCACGAAGGCCTTCGGGATTTCTTCACCCGAGGCGTTATGGATGACACCCACAACCGCGACGTCGGCGATGCCCGGGTGAGTCAACAACAGCGCCTCGAGTTCGGCGGGCGCGACCTGATAACCCTTGTACTTGATCAGCTCCTTGAGCCGGTCCACGATGTACACGCAGCCCGCGGCGTCCACCGGTGCCAAATCACCGGTATGCAGAACGCCGTCGGCATCGATGATCTCCGCGGTCGCCGCGGGATTTCGCAGATAACCCGCCATCGCGTTGGGTCCGCGGAAGCACAGCTCACCCGGCTCGCTCAAGCCCGAAGCGGGAAGCGTTATTTCGGCTCCCGTCTCGATGTCGACGAGCTTGCTCTGCGAGTTCGGCACGGTCCACCCGCACGAGCTGACGGGTGCCTCCACGCCCGTCGGATGCCGTCCGTCCAGCGGAATCACATGGCTGGCCGGACTCAGTTCGGTCATCCCGTACGCCTGCACGACCCGGCATCCGAGTCGCTGCTCCACCGCCTTGGCCAGTTCTTCGTCCAGGGGTGCGGCCGCCGAGGTGAGGGTGTGCAGGGAAGACAGGTCGAAGGAATCCACCATCGGGTCTTTGGCCAATGCGACGGCCACCGGCGGCGCGATGTAAGCCTGTGTGACGCGGTAATTCTGGATGGTGGCCAGAAACTCGCCCAGGTCGAAGGCCGCCATGACGACCACCCGCGCTCGGTCTCGCAATGCGGCGCACAAGAGTCCGGTCAATCCGTAGCTGTGAAAGAAGGGAACCACCGCGATCAGTGTCTCATCGGGACTGACTCCTGACACTGGGTGCAATTGGGCTACGTTAGTGACGAGGTTGCGATGAGTCAGCATCACGCCCTTGGGCTTTCCGGTGGTGCCCGAACTGAACAGAAGCACCGCCACGTGTGTCGCCGGATCGAAATCGACCTCCGGACCGCCGCTGCCCGTTGGGTTTACGCAATCGTCAATATCGAGCGGCAGCACGTCGCTGCTGGATAGGCCCGCCGCATTCGCCGCCTCCTCGGCCTGCTCCCGAAATCGAGATGCCACGATTACCAGTCGCGCGCCCGAATCCCGCAACTGAAGCACGATCTCGTCCACGGTGGACAAGACGTTGATCGGCGTCGCCGTCGCCCCCGCCCGCAGGATTCCGTGCAAGGCGGCCGCGAACGCCGCGCTGTTCGGTGACAGCAGGGCCACCACGTGGCCCACGCCAATTCCCCGCTGGGCCAACGAGCGGGCGACGCACCCGATGCGGGCAACCAGTGCGCGGTAGGTGACTTCGGTTCCCGTTGCGGTCTCGACGAGAGCAACGCGCTCGCCGTCGGCCTGGCCGAGGTCGCCGAACACGTACTCGTACACCGCGACGTCCGGGATGACGACGTCGGGAAACGGGCTGACGAAATTCATGCTTCCTCCAGGCTTCAGTCGTCCAGGACGAAATCCACGATCGACCGCGTCGCCGCGGCGTGTGTCACGGATCGGTCCGCATCCACTCCGTGACCGGCCATGGTCGGAGCGAAGACTTTGTGATCCCGAGTATTCAACCGTTCAACGACCCCGTCCCATGACGAGCCGTCGTGCCACAATCCGTGCACCAAAACGAATGTCGACATTTCTCCCCCTTTAGACCAGCGGGCCTATGCGTTCGGGCACGCCCAGCAGTGACTTTCCGTAAATCTCGTAACCGACGTAGGAATTCAGCGCGGCATGTCGTGCCGCGACGTTCGCGTCGCGCCAATACTGCTGCATTGCACTGGAATCGGCGAAACTGCCCGCGCCGTGGACGTCGATCAGGATCTGTATCGCCTCCAGCACCTGCCGGGCGGCGTAGCCGCACTGCGCTCGCGCCAGTGCACGAAGCGGATATCCCGCCTGGCCGTTGACGATCTCACCGGAGTCCAACGCGTCGGCGACCTCGAAAGCATGTAGCCGAGCGCTGCGCAACTTGAGTTGTGCCTCCGCGACCTGAATCTGCACCCCCGTCGAATCACGCTGGTGGACAAAGGATGTGCCGGTCAACGACTTCGACGGAGACGTTTGAAGCACCAGGTCTACGGCCGCTTGACCAAGGCCGAGCAACAGCCCTACCAAAAGCAGGGCGGCCACCGGTGCCAGCGGAAGCCGGTAACCCGAGCCACCTCCCGGCGTCCGCCCGGTCGCCAACGATTCGAATGCGATGGCACGGTGCTCGGGAACGAAAACTTGATCAGCCAAGAATGTTTGGCTCGCGGTGCCACGCATGCCGGCCGTGTGCCAGGTGTCGCGCAGCCGCACATCGGTGGCCGGCACGAAGCACAGAAAGTTCTGCACGTCGGCACGGTCCTGATCGGGGTCCTGACCAGGCACCACCACGCCGATCGATGCCCAGTCGGCATGCGGGGCGCCGGATGCGTATGACCAGCTGCCGCTGATCGTGAATCCACCATCCACGCGGTGCGCGGTGCCCGGGGACAGCCCGCCGGCAATCCGGGCATCGGGCGCGCGGAAGATCTCGGACTGGGCCTGCTCCGAGCCGTGCCGCACCACGACCGCGGCCGTGGCTCCGATACTCACCAGCCATGCCGCGGATGCAATTGCCTGGCCGAGCGTTTCAGCGATCTCGAGCATCGTCCGTTGTCGGGTGTGCACACCCCCGAACCGACGCGGCTTGAGCAAGCGGAAGAACCCTGCTTCGGTCAGTGCATCGATCGCCTCTTGCGGCAGCTTCCGCATGGCTTCACTGGCCAACGTGCTTTCGCGTAGCAGCGGCTGTAATCGCACCGCCGCTGCCAACAGCTCCTCGTGTGCTGTGGGACACTGTGCAGACGATGTTGTCATCTCACTCCGATCGCAATTGCGAAATCCGTTGTCGGATAACGCTTTCACAGCGATGCTAGAGCCGCCAGAGTCGCGATACCTTTTGTCGGTACAGTTCGCGCAACGTTTGAGACACTTTGCTACGCATAGCTAGGTTCGGCCTCTTACCGAGACCGGCGACACGCGAACTTCCGAAAAATGCTGCTTCGCAAATGATGTAACGTCCGCCACATTAAGCGATCCGTACCGGCACTCGCCGCGAATGCCCGAGTAGTCCGTTCAAGCGGGAGAAGCGGAGTTCGAAATGGGCGAAAAGAGTGAACCGAAAACCGTTGCGGAACTCAAGGCAACCGACGCCTTCAAGCAAGTCGCCAAATTCTTTCCGTGCCTGCAAACACTCGGCCCGGTGGACCGTCGCAAGCCGCTTTCGCTGACCCAACGCGCCGACAGCGTCGGGCCGATCACCGTGCTTGACCTGGCCTTCAACGTCGATGCCTGCCTCCGCTGCGCCCACGATCGGCCGTTTTACCAAGTCAACATTCTCGCGTCCGGGCAAATGGAGCTAGTGCAGCGCGGCTCCTCGATAACCTATGCGCCCGGACTTGCCACTATTTGTCTGCCCAAGGGAGAACTGGTCGTTCCCCGCTGGCAGGCGGGCTGCCGAGTGATTGCCTTGCGAGTGAACCGCAATGCGCTCGAGGACACGCTCGGCGAGGCGCTCGGGCGCCCATTGACCGCGCAGATCGAATTCAAGCCGTCCATGGTGACCACCAAGGGACCCGCGCGCAGCTGGATGCACATGTTCACCGTGTTCGCCCAGGAACTCTTTCGAAAAGACAGCGCCCTGACACAACCCTTGGTGGCAACGCCTTTCGTGGACAGCTTGCTCCACGCACTGCTGCTTGCCGCTGACCACCCGTACCGGAACGCGCTCGCAGAGCGGACCAAACTTGTTGCACCCCATACTATTCGGCCCGCGGTAGACATCATCGAGTCCGAGCCCCATCTCCCCTTGACGGTTACGTCGCTGGCGGCCGAGTGTCACGTCAGCTCGCGCGCTCTGCAGCAAAGTTTCATTCGCCACCTGGGCATGTCGCCGATGACTTACCTCCGGCAGGTGCGGCTGAGGCGTGCGCACCAGGAGCTGCTCGAGTCGGATCCCTCGGTCGAGACCGTGGCCTCGATCGCCAAGCGCTGGGGATACTCGAACCCCGGACGGTTCGCCGCCGCACACGCCTCGCGGTACGGCGAGACACCGGCGGCCACGCTGCGTCGGTCGGGCCGGGCGACCCCGCTGTCTCAGTCGAGCCCGCCCGCGCAAACCGCCAGGGTGTAGCCGGAGCTTCGGGCCCCGCGGCACCGAGAATGGCTTCGCAGATTTAGAGAGGGTTATTCTCCAAACTCGAGAGACGATTTACGATCGGTACGGATCCGCCGGATCGACCCCCTTGCACCACGATCGGAGCCCAACATCGACGCCTGGATTCTCGATGCGGTACGCACACCCCGGGGACGGGGCCGCCCGGATGGCGGACTGCACAACGTGCATCCGCAGACCCTTTTCGCCACCTGCCTCACCGCCCTGGCCGACCGCACCGGTTTCGACCCTGCAAACGTCGATGACGTAATCGCCGGCAACGGCATCCTGTCGGGTGACCACGGCGACGACATCGCGCGGCTGTCGGTGCTATTGGCCGGTTGGCCCGAGACCGTGCCGGGGATGACGCTCAACCGGTTCTGCGGATCCGGGCAGCAAGCCGTCACCGTCGCGGCATCCTCGATTGCCGCGGGCGCCGACGATCTGGTGATCGCCGGTGGCGTCGAATCGATGTCGCGATGGGACGTCACCGCCGGAGTGCCGACGATCGACGGCAACAACGCGGGCCTGCGAGCACTTCATCCGACTGTTCCGCAAGGCATTTCGGCTGACCTCATCGCGACCCTGGAGGGCTTCACCCGCGAGGTCGTCGACACGTATGCCGCACTCAGCCAGACCCGTGCCGCCGCCGCGATCGACGAGGGAAGATTCGACCGCTATTCCCTTCTGGGTTCCACCAGGGGTTCGAGCCCTGCGCGGCAGATCGAAGGCTTAGCAAGCTAACTCGCACGTCTTGGAAGATTCTTGCCGTGCGACGGGCTCGCAAGCAGGTATCGCAGGAGGCGGCTTCGACACATGGCGGGAGTTGGCGCTTGCTCGCCTCGACGTCCGCCGGGTATCTTTGCGCTCTTCCACTCACGGGAGTCTGCGGCCGGGAGCAACGATGCCCAACCACCACCCATCTCGTTCGTGGCGCGGCTGCGCCATGTGCAAGCGCTCAAAAGCGCCGAGGAGCGGGCCGCTCATCCAAGGATCCCGTCGCAGTCAAGCGACGTCTGGGTCTAACCCGGCGATACTCGCGGCGGTCCCTGGATCGCAGCTAGTCAGGTAGGCCAACCCCAATCCGCCAAGCAAACATCGGAAGCAGTTGTCGTTACGGTGGACCCCGTACGGCAGCTCAGCCCTCCTGGTAGCTCCAGTTGCGCAGTGGTTCCGCGATCTCGTCGAGACCAGTCGTTGCACCAGTGGTGACCCGGATCACGAAATCGAAACGGTCATCCTCCGGCGCGCTGATCCACTGTGCGTTGATGGCCAAGAAGGTCCGACAGGCTGTCCACGCGAGTCGCTTGTTGCCGTCCACCAGCGCATGATTCCGAGCCAGCGAGTGCAACAGCGCGGCGGCCTTCAAGTGCAGATCCGGTGGTGCCTCTCGCCCCTGCTCGCGACGGCAACCCCAAATGGTGCCGCCCCATCGGCTGCTACGAAGCCTCCAAACACCTCGCTGACCGATACCGGAGAGACAGATGAATCACCCCATGACCCCCGAAGAGGAATACGAGTTCTACGCTCGTCCGGAAAACCACGAACCCCAGGGACCAGGGCGCCGCCGGCTGACCGCCACCGTGCCCGTTCGCTTCCCACCCGAGCTTCTAGAGCAGGTACGCACTGCAGCCGCGGCAGACGACCGCTCGGTCTCGTCTTGGATCCGGCGGGCAGTCGAGCACCAACTCCGCCATCCGGCCTAATCTCGTTATCAACCCAGGTACCGGTCCGGGCGGGATACCGGTTTCGAAGTCGTTTCTGGTTATGCGGCAATCGATTTAGCAGAAAGCATTCCGACCAGAACGCGGCCTATCACCTTGCAGTCGAGGTCGCGATTCATCAAGATGACCTTGTGACTGCCCTCGCGGACACCGTCCTGCCGCTGATCAGGACACGGGCGCAGGTTTGGCGGTGGAACGTCGCCGATGCGCACGGGGCCCGGATGCATGATGCGGTTGCTGCCCTGCGCGAAGCCGCCGAAACCGAAGATCCGACCGTCGTGTTCGCCGTAACCCAGAAGGCGATCGCGTCGGCGCTCAGGGTAATCATGCGCGCCGATGACTCAAGCGGAATCATCGGTGACGCCTGCGATCTGTTGGATCTGCACCCCCGAATGGCGGAGATGGCCCGTCCGGCCACTGCCGAGTTGATCGACTGGATGATCAAGTTCCAGTTCGAGAACGAATGTGACTACTTTGCAATCGACCCCGTCGCCTACGCGCCCGCCCTTGGGGACCTGGGCATCGCGCGGTACCGAACGAAACTCGATGCGGTCGCGGCAAATCTCGGGACCCGCCCATCCGAAGATTAACGATGGACGGCCCCGCACGCCAGCGCTTGGTACGTCCTCGACTGGAATGCGCAACGCCTGGCCGTCCTCGATAGAGACGTTGACGCGATCATCCGCACCCATGCCCGAGACCGGCGGGTCGCGGCGTGGCTTCAGGACACCGCCGAGGCCCTCGAGGAAATCGGGCAGATCGATCTCGCGCTCGAGTGGGCTAGGCAGACAACCGATTTCGACTCCGGCCATCAGTCGCGGCGGGCCGCGAATTACTGGTGCGAACTCCTCGCTACGTATAGGCCCGACGACCTGCTGGCTGCTCGGGCGGAGGTATTCCGCCGCTGGCCATCGTCGACCACGGCCGCAGACCTCTATAAGGCCGCCGGAACCGCGTGGCCCGACTACCGCGATGACGTATTTGCGCGTCTGGCACCGATGCCGGCGCGTGAGACCGTGATCTTTGCGCTGGCTCATCTCAAGGACATCCCGCTCGCGTGGACCGCCGCGCATGACCTAGGTCTCGACGACGACCGCACCTGGAGTGACCTCGCCAAGGCATACGCGAAAGTCGACCGTCTCGCCGTACTGCCGGTCCACGCCACGCTGGTAGAGAAGGAACTGGCCGAAACCGACGCCCAGCATTATCGAAGCGCCGCTCGGCGGCTCAAGAAGATGCGCAAGCTCGCCGGTGGATCGGATCAGGCCACCGAGGTCGATGAGTTGATCGCCGACCTCCGCGACCGGTACCGCCGCCGGCCTCAACTCCAATTGGAGTTCGATCGCGCGGGGCTGCCCTAACACTCGTCGTTGTCGAACGGTGAACCCGGTCATCGGCGTAAACGATCGAGACGGCACGGGCAGCTAACGCCGAATCACGGATGAGACGTGCTCACAGTAGATTATCCATCGGTGGAGCTAAGGGGATTCGAACCCCTGACCCCCACACTGCCAGTGTGGTGCGCTACCAACTGCGCCATAGCCCCGAGAAGTTGTGCCAACCGAAGCTACACCACCGGCAACCCTCCTTCAAAACTGCTGGTCAGGCCGCATCGAGCTCCGCCTCGGCCGCAAGGAGATCGAGCACCGGCCGCGTCTCCGACGCCACCACCCAGCCGATGGCCACGATCAGCAGCACAATTCCGCTGATCGTGAAGCCCCACCCGTAGGTCAGCTGCTCGGCGACCCAACCGACCGCCATGGAGCCGACGATGGCGCCCAGATCCGTCACCATCTGCACCGCGGCCACCGGAAGACCCGCGCGAGCCTCACAGCCGAGGATGTCGGCGACGGCGGCCTGCAGCGGCAACATGAAAATGCCCGTCGTCGCCCCGACCAGGCCCGCGACGGCCAGAAACACCGGTAACGACGACACCACCCCAGCCAGGCAGTCGCGGCGCCGGTGGACGTCAGGCCGACGATCAACAACATGCGCCGTCCCATCCGGTTGGACAGGTAGCCGCTGGGGACGACGGCCAGCGCGTTACCGGCGGCGAACGCCGCGAGCACCGCGCCGATGACGCCGACGCTGCGGTGCATCACGTCGGCGACGAACAGCGGTACCAGCGCTACGCGCAGCCCGAACGCCGACCAACCCGTCGCGAAATTCGACAGCAGCGCCGACCGATACGCGCGAACCCGCAGCGCCTCTCGCATCGTCACCGTTGCTCGCGTCGGCGGCGGTGGCGCGGCCAGCGCGGAATTTCGCAGGCTGAAAAACAGCACCACCGCCACCCCCAGCAGTGCGACGCCATACACGACAAACGGCGCGGTCAACCCCCAGCCCGCCGCCAGGCCGCCGACCGCCGGACCGCCGACCGCGCCGATCATAAACGAGGTGGTGAATAGGCCCGCGATCCGCCCGCGCGCGTCGGGGCGGGCAAATGTGGATCATCAGTCCCAGCGCCGAGACATAAAACATGGTCGAGCCGATGCCGCTGAGAAGGCGGAAAAGCAGCAGTTGCCAATAAGTCTGGGAAAACGCGCAGGCGGCCGTCGACACGGCCACGATCAGCAAACCGCCGATATAGATGCGTCGCTCACCCAACCGCTGGGCCAGTAACCCGCTTACCGGTGCGAAACACAACCGGCTCAACGAAAAGACGGTGACCAAGAAAGTCACCGCCTTGATGCTGACCCCGAAGGTTCGCGCAAATGTGGGTAGCGCGGGTGAGACGACACCGTAGCCCAGCGCAATCATGATATTCGCCCAGCTCAGAATCCAAACTTCGCGCGGCAACCGAGCTGAACTGGACCCGCGGCCCCCCGAGCGGGCACGACAGAGGGTAAAGGTCACCCAATGACTTTATTAACTACCTCGCGCGCGGTTTCCTGCACCTCGGCCAAATGCTCGGGGCCGTTGAAGGATTCGGCGTAAATCTTGTAGACGTCTTCGGTGCCGGAGGGCCGTGCAGCAAACCATGCGTTGGCCGTCGTCACCTTCAGTCCACCCAGGGCGGCGCCATTTCCGGGCGCCGCGGTCAGCTTCGCGGTGATCGGCTCCCCCGCCAACTCCGTTGCGGTCACCTCGTCGGCGGAAAGCTTGGCGAGCCGGGCTTTCTGCTCGCGGTTGGCGGGTTCGTCGACCCGGGCGTAGAACGGGGTGCCGTACTTGTCGGCCAGCGCCTGATGCCGCTGCGACGGCGTAGATCCGGTGACGGCCAAAATCTCGGAAGCCAACAGCGCCAGCGTGATGCCGTCCTTGTCGGTGGTCCACACCGATCCGTCGCGCCGCAGGAACGACGCCCCGGCCGACTCCTCGCCGCCGAAGCCAATGGTGCCGCCGATCAGGCCGTCGACGAACCACTTGAAGCCGACGGGCACCTCGACGAGTTTGCGTTCGACGCCGGCGACCACCCGGTCGATGATCGACGAGCTGACCGCGGTCTTGCCGACGGCGATGCCGGCCGGCCAGGACGGCCGATGGGTGTAGAGGTACTCGATGGCCGCCGCCAGATAGTGATTGGGGTTCATCAGCCCCGCGTCGGGAGTGACGATGCCGTGGCGGTCGGAGTCGGCGTCGTTGCCGGTGGCGATCTGGTAGCGATCCCGGTTGGCGATGAGCCCAGCCATCGCGTTCGGCGAGCTGCAGTCCATCCGGATCTTGCCGTCGTGGTCGAGCGTCATGAACCGCCACGTCGCGTCGACCAGCGGGTTAACCACCGTCAGTTCAAGGTTGTGCCGTTCGGCGATCGCGGCCCAGTAGTCGACGCTGGCCCCGCCGAGCGGATCGGCGCCGATCCGCACCGCCGCCTTGCGGATCGCGTCGAGATCGACCACGTTGGGCAGGTCGGCGACGTAGGCGTCCAGGTAGTCGTGCCACTGGGCGGTCTGCAACGCACGGGCCAGCGACACCCGCTTGATCCCCGCGCCACCGGTCCGCAGAATCTCGTTGGCGCGCTTGGCAATTGCGTTGGTCGCGTCGGTATCGGCCGGACCGCCGTTGGGCGGGTTGTACTTGAAGCCGCCGTCGGGTGGCGGGTTGTGCGACGGCGTCACGACGATCCCGTCGGCCAGGGCGTCGGTGCGGCCACGGTTGTAGCTGAGGATGGCGTGGCTGACCGCCGGGGTCGGTGTGTAGCGGTCGGCCGAGTCGATCATGACGACCACGTCGTTGGCGGCCAGCACCTCGAGCGCGGACACCCACGCCGGCTCGGAGAGGCCATGGGTGTCGCGGCCGATGAACAGCGGGCCGGTGGCGCCGTGCGCGGCCCGGTATTCGACGATCGCCTGGGTGATGGCCAAGATATGGGCTTCGTTGAACGCGCCGTTCAGGGCCGAGCCGCGGTGGCCCGACGTTCCGAAGGCAACCTGCTGCGCAACGTCGTCGGGGTCGGGTTGGATGGTGTAGTACGCCGTGACCAGATGTGGCAGATCGACGAGGTCTTCGGGCTGGGCCGGCTGACCGGCTCGCGGGTTGGCCATGTCTACAGATTGTGCCCGTGTCCGACGCGCACGTCGCTCTACGCTGCGTAGCGCATTGGAAAACGAAAGGGAACCAAGCGGTGGCACGACCCGACTGTCGCGAGTTGGGCGCGGTTTTCGCCGGCGGCGCGGTGGGCTCGATCGCCCGCGCGGCGCTGGCCACGCTCGCCCAATCCGACCCGGCGACCTGGCCGTGGCCGACGTTCGCCGTCAACATCGTGGGGCGTTCCTGGTGGGCTACTTCACCACTCGCCTACTGGAACGCCTGCCGCTGTCGAGTTACCGGCGGCCGCTGCTCGGCACCGGATTGTGCGGCGGCTTGACGACCTTTTCGACCATGCAGGTCGAGACGCTGAGGATGCTCGAGCACGGGCATTGGCTGCTGGCGCTGACCTACACCGTCACCAGCATCGTGCTGGGATTGCTGGCCGCGCATCTGGCGACCGTGTTGGTGCGCCGGGTCCGGGTGCGCCCATGACGACGCTCTTCGTCTGGACGGGTGTCGCACTGATCGGCGGCATCGGTTCGGTGGCCCGCTTCTTGACGGACCGTTGGGTCACCCGCCGGGTAGCGCGGCCGTGTCCGGTTGGCACGCTGGCCGTCAACATCAGCGGTGCCGCGCTGCTCGGCTTCCTCGGCGGCTTGGCGCTGAGCAAGGACGCGGCATTGCTGGCCGGCACCGCATTTGTCGGCGCATACACCACGTTCTCCACCTGGATGCTGGAAACTCAGCGCCTCGGCGAGGAGCGACGGACGTGGGCGGCGGCGGCCAACATCGTGGTCAGCGTCGTGCTAGGCGTGGCCGGCGCACTGCTCGGACAATGGTTGGCAGAACAGCTATGAACCAGCCGTGCCTGAAGTTGACCGCGTACTTCGGCGAGCGCCAACGCATCGTCGGCGACGGCCGGCGCTTTCTGGCCGACGCGATGTTCGATGTGTTCGGCGCCAACGATGTTGCGACCAGCGTGATGCTGCGCGGTATCGCCAGTTTCGGGGCAAGCCATGAGCTGCGCACCGACGTGTCGTTGAGCCTCTCCGAGGACCCTGCGGTGGCGATCGCCGCGGTCGACGTCGAGCCCAAGATTCGCTCCCTGGTCGACGAAGTCGCCGCACTGACCGGCCGCGGGCTGCTGACGCTGGAACGCGCGCGGCTGGTGACCCGGCAACGGGGTACCGACGCGCTCGGGGACTTCGGCGCGCACAACGGCGACGCCGCGAAACTGGCCGCGTACGTCGGCCGATAGGAACGCGTCGCCGGAAAGGCCGCCTACTACGCGGTCTGCGACCTGATGTATCGGCACGGGATCGCCGGTCCCATAGCGCTTCTCGGTGTCGACGGCACCGCACATGGGCAGCGCCGGCGAGCCCATTTCTTCGGTCGCAACGTCAACGTCCCGATGATGGTCATCGGTGTCGGGTCCACCGAGCAGGTTTGTGCCGCCGCGACGGAATTGGCCGACGTGTTGGCCGAGCCGCTGCTGACGGTCGAACGGGCGCGATTGTGCAAACGCGACGGCCAGATGTTCGCGCGCCCACAGAAGCTGCCGACAACCGACGACCAGGGCCGCACCCTGTGGCAAAAGTTGATGGTGTACACCGCCGAGGCGACTTGGCACGACGCGCTGCCGATCCACCGTGCACTGGTGCACCGCCTGATCCGGTCGGGAACGGCACGCGGCGCAACGTTGCTGCGCGGCATGTGGGGATTTCACGGTGACCATAAACCGCACGGAGACAGGCTATTTCAGGTCGCCAGGCGCGTTCCGGTGATGACCATCATCGTCGACACACCGGAGTCGATCGCGCGCAGTTTCGATATCGTCGACGAGCTGACCGGGCGCCACGGACTGGTGACGAGCGAAATGGTTCCGGCGGTGCTGTCGCTCGACGAGACACGACGCCTCGGCGACATCTCACTGGCACAGCACGACTACTAAAGCCAAACCCGTTCGCGGGCAACCTCTTAACGGTGGGGATGACACGGTGGAATGAGTGCGTTGTCCTCGTCGATGAGATGGCCGACGAGGGTGTGGTAGGTGGTTTGTCGCCTAAGCATCTCCTCGGTGGAGGGGCTTGCGAACGAGTCGCCGCGCGCCGCGGTCACCACCGATACCGCGTCGGTGGAGATCTCGGCGATGCGTTGCAGGTGCGGTGCGAGGTCGGGCGCTGACGCCTGCCGCGAGTAGCCGACAAGCCGATCTGACCAGTCCCGGTACCTGTTCAGGCCGGGGCCGCCTGGAGCGATCAGCAAGGCGTCGAGCATCTCGGGATTCGCATGGATGTAGTTCACGACCGCCTCGGCGGTGCGACAGTCACGGCTCGGCTGAGCCTGCTGATACACCGCGAAAACTCCGGCGAGCACGGCGACGATGACGACCGCCGTAAGGGCCAGGCGTAACCGCAGACCTGGCGGCGGGGCGGCGGTGTCATGCGCCTGGGCCAGCACCGCGAGTGCCTGCGGGCTGGAATCGGCCGCGGCACGCAGCAGTTCGAGGCGTCCCGGTAGCCGGCGCGCTTTATCGACCGCCCAAGCCATTCGAGCCGCCACCAGCAGGGCCAATCCGCTCCAGGTCAGTCCGGCGCGCATGTCGTTGCCGACGAACTCCAGCACCGCGGCCACCACCCACAGGGCCGGCACGGCCCATGCCACCCGTCGCTGCCAGACCGGCACCCGGCGCCGGTATGCCATCGAAAGGTCACCGATGCGGATGGCGGCCGCCAACACGGCCGGGTCCGCCGGCGCCTCACCACCCCGCAGCGCCTTGACCGCTTGGGAGCGTTGCGCCAGGTCCAGCCCGGTCACGGCCCGCGCGTAGCTTTGCCGAATCGGACACCGGGCGCGGGTTATCAACGCGGTCACGACCACGCTGAACACCAGCACCGACAGCAGCGGCCAGACCCATCCGGAGGCGGCAAAGCCGGGCAGCCCCAGCCCGCAGATCACCGAAAGTGCGATCGTGAACGTCGCGGCGTTCACCAACCACAGCACCCACTACGGTGCCACCACCAGCCGAGCCCACATGACCACTCACTGTCGCAGAGACAGCTTAGCTTTCGCGAGCCCGGGGCACGTCGTCTGGCGCACGCGGCAGGACGTACAAAGCCATCCGCCGGTTGGACATGTCGTGCTCGCCCAGAAAGACGCAGCCGCCTCGCTCACAGAACTTGCGCGCCAACACGTTGCGGTGGTCGGGATCGAACATGATTCGGCGACACTGCGGTTCAAGGTTGAATATGCTGACCAGCAAGTGCGGCAGCAGGTAGCTGACGTGTCCTTGACTCAGGTAATCCAAATCGGCCACGGCGACGTGTAGACCCAAATCGTGGGGGTCGTACTCGTATCGGGTCGCGATGGAATCCTTTGCTGCCCGGTACAGTTCGAGGTAGCCGCGGTCAATCCCGTCCAGGCTCGCCACCAACGGGCGAGAGAAGCTGCTGTCGAGTTGCGCACGCAGGTACTGACGCCACCGCTCCGCCGGCCAGGGGTACTCTCACGATTCGGCCAGATGCGGTCGGTTCATCCACTCGGAGATCATCTCGGCGTCGGTGTCCGGATCCGCCAGCCGCAAGCCGTACGGCTCGGGCAGTTGCGGCACCGGCGGCGGCGCGACATCCCGGACCTCGGCGCTGATGTCGGTCAGCTGCCGGGGCAGGATCACTTCAGAGTCTGTCATGTCTTCCGTGCAGCCTACCCCGAATCGTCGCAGGCCTAACGGCGATTCGCGATCCACCGATCGGCAAGCGCGGCAACCCAGTCGGTGACCGCATCGGCGCGCTCCGGCGGAGTGGCGACCAGGACCAGTTCGTCGACGCCCAATTCGGCCAACGCGTCGGCGTCGCTTTCGCGCGGGTTACGAAGCGCCACAGCCAACCGCAGCTCGGCACGGTCGCGACCTGCCTCGTCGCGCAGCCGATCCAGCTTGGCGAGGCACTCGCGCACCGCCGCCACATCGTCGAGGTTGAACCTGTACCAGCCGTCTCCCCAGGCCGCCACCCGCCGTAGCGCAGGATCACTGTTGCCGCCCAACATGATTGGGATGCGGCGCTCGCGAACCGGTTTGGGATTCACTCGAATCGAATCGAAGCCGACGAACGTGCCGTGGAAGGACGCGACGTCGTCGCGCCACAGCGTACGCATCGCGGCAACGTATTCGGCCGTGCGCGCCGCACGTTCTCGAATGGCACTCCAAGGGCGGCGAATTCCTCCTTGGACCATCCGACGCCCACGCCAAGCGTCAGCCGCCCGCCGCTCAGCCGATCCAGGCTCGCGGCCTGCTTGGCCACCACCACCGGATTGTGCTCGGGCAGCAGTAAGACGCCGGTAGCAATCGTGATCCGAGACGACGCGGCCGCGGCGAATGCCAGCGTGACCACCGGATCAAGCCAATCCGCTTGTGGGGGAACGGCAATGACACCGTCATCGGAGTACGGATAACGTGAGGCGGATCGATCGGCCATGACGACGTGCTCGCCCGCCCAGAGTGTGGCGAGGCCGCATTCGTCCGCACATGAGGCGACGGCGTCGATCACCGCCCGATCGGCGACGGACCCATTCCTAATGCGTGCAATCCGATTTGCATCGCACGATCGTCTCACGCCGAGTTTCAGCGGCCTTTGAGCAACTTCGCCAGGACCGCCGCGTGGCTTCCATCCAGGTCGCGGGTGGCGCTGACCAGGGTTACCACACCGCGGTTGGCCAGCTTGCGCAGCTCGTCGAGCGCGGTGTTGCCGGCCAGTTCGGCCCGGTAGCGCGACGCGAATTCGTCGAAACGTTCGGGCCGGTGGTGGTACCACTCGCGGAGTTCTTTCGACGGCGCGACGTCCTTGCACCAGATGCCCACGCGGGGGTCGTCCCTGCGGATACCCCGCGGCCAGATGCGATCGACCAGGACGCGCTGACCGTCGTCGGGGCCGACGTCTTCATAGATGCGCTCGACCCGGATGCGGCTTTGGCGCCCATTCCACCAGGGTAGCTATTGCGAAAAAGGGTGGTGATCAGCGTACCGGCGTTTATGTACACCTCACCCGGGTACGCATCAATGGACGTCGCCCAGCCCGGCGCCGACGGCCTTTCCCTCATCTTGATTCCGGAGGTACCCGTGACCGACATGATCATCGAATCCCCCGACGAAGTGGTCGCATTCCTCAAAGCGCAGCACAATCTGATCGAGGACATGTTCGACGAGGTGTTGTTTGCGTCGGACCCCGCGGCGCGCGAGGAACCATTCACGGCTTTGCGTCAGCTGCTGGCCGTCCATGAGACGGCCGAGGAAATGGTGGTGCATCCGCGGGTGCGGCGCGACGCCGATGCTGGGGACGCGGTCGTCGACGCGCGGCTCGAGGAGGAGCACGAAGCCAAACAACTGCTGTCAAAGATCGAAGAGCTGGACATCACTTCGGACGAGTTCATCGACGAACTCGCGAAGTTGCGCGAGGCCGTTCTCGATCACGCCGAAAACGAGGAAAACAACGAATTTCCGTATCTGGAGAATTTCCGTATCTGGAAAAGGTGCTCGATGCGGACGATCTCAAGCGCATGACGATAGCGGTGAAGGCGGCCCAGGCGATTGCCCCGACGCATCCTCATCCCGGGGTGGAGTCGGCGAAGCTGAATTTCGCACTAGGGCCGTTCGCGTCGATGCTCGACCGCGCCCGCGATGCGCTCCGCCACGTCATCGGCTGACGGGATGCTCGTAGTCTCGATGGGGTGAGCGTTGCTTCGGAGATCCGCGTCCCCCTGCAAGACCGCTTCGCCCGTGAACTGCCCGAGCTGGGCATACGTTGGCGATCCGAGACCACCCCGAACCCGCAGCTGCTCGTCCTCAACGAGCCGCTGGCCGCCAGCCTCGAGCTCGACGCGGCGTGGCTGCGCAGCACCGACGGCCTGCGATTCCTCGTCGGCAATCTACTGCCGCCCGGCGCGGCTCCGGTGGCGCAGGCCTACGCCGGGCATCAGTTCGGCGGTCTTGCGCCCCGGCTGGGCGACGGGCGCGCGCTGCTGCTGGGTGAGCTGACCGACGAGCACGGACGGGTTCGCGACATCCACCTGAAAGGCTCGGGCCCGACCCCGTTCGCCCGCGGTGGCGACGGCCTCGCGGCGGTAGGCCCGATGCTGCGCGAATACGTGATCAGCGAGGCGATGCACGCGCTGAACGTGCCGACGACACGCGCGTTGGCCGTGGTCGCCACCGGGCGGCCGGTGCAGTGCGAGACGGCTCTGCCCGGCGCCGTGCTGGTGCGCGTCGCCAGTAGTCACCTACGGGTCGGTACCTTCCAATACGCCGCCCTGACCCGCGACCACGACTTGTTGCGGCGCCTCGCCGACCATGCGATCGCCCGCCACCATCCCGCGGCAGCACAGGCCGAGCACCCCTACCGCGCGCTGTTCGAAGCAGTGGTCCGGGTCCAGGCTTCGCTGATCGCGCGATGGATGCTGATCGGGTTCGTCCACGGCGTGATGAACACCGACAACACGACGATCTCCGGCGAGACGATCGACTACGGTCCGTGCGCGTTCATGGAGGCCTACGACAGCGACACGGTCTTCAGCTCGATCGACCACTGGGGGCGTTACGCCTACGGCAACCAGCCCACGATCGCCGGATGGAATCTGGCCCGGTTCGCCGAGGCCCTGCTTCCGCTGCTGGCCGACACGATCGAGGAGGGAATCGCGTTCGCCGAGCAGACATTCGGCGTTTCCCAAACCGAGTACGACGCCACCTGGTCGTCGGGCATGCGCGCCAAGCTCGGCTTACCTACGACCGTCGAAGCCGGGACGCTGACGTCATTGGTCGTCGAGTTGCTGGCCCTGCTCACGGAAAGCCGTGTCGACTACACCTCGTTCTTCCGCCAGCTCGGCCAGGCGGCGCGCGGGGATGCCGAATCCGCGCGTGGTCTTTTCATCAACCTCGCCGGGTTCGACGAGTGGATGTCGCGCTGGCGGGCGTGGGGTCCCGACGCCGAGTCGATGGATCGCGTCAACCCGATCTACATTCCGCGCAACCACCTGGTCGAGGAAGCCCTGGCCGCCGCGACGGCCGGCGAGTTGGGTCCGGTTCAGCAGCTGCTGGGCGCGGTGCGGGCTCCCTATGACGAACGACCCGGACTCTAGCGCTATGCGAGTCCGGCGCCAAAAGCCTTCGGCAAATACCAAACCTTCTGCGGCACTTAGCTTTACGCTAACTTGGCGGTCTCGGCCTGTAGCGCGTCCAAGTGGCGGAGCGTCTCGTCGCGGGGTGCGGTCGGCAGGTCCAACAAGACGTGTTCCAACCCCAAATCGCGACAGCACGTCAACTCTTCGGCGGAGGGTTCGCCCCCGTGGAAGTGGACGATTGGTACGTCCTGGCCGGCCACCTCGCGCAACTGGTCAATCTGCGGCGCGAGTTCCTTCGGTGACGGCGTCATCGAGAGCCAGCCCGCGTTGAGCCGGGCGATAGGTTTGAAGCCGGCCGGCCCTCCGCCCAGATATAGCGGTGGATACGGTTGCTGTATCGGCTTGGGCCAGCTATAGATCGGGTCGAAGTCGACGAATTTTCCGTGGTATTCCGCTTTCTCCTGTGTCCAGATTTGGATCATCGCATCCAGTCGTTCGTCGACAACCCGTCCGCGCACCGAGGGATCGACCCCGTGGTCCGCAATTTCTTCGCGCAGCCAGCCCACGCCCACCCCGAAGCGAAATCGCCCCTGCGACACCGCATCTAGCGATGCGACCTCTTTAGCGGTGTGAATGGGATCGCGCTGCACAACCAGCGCGATCCCGGTGCCCAACAGCAGATCGTGGCGCTGACCGCCGCGGCGGTCAGCGCCACGAATGGATCCAGCGTGTGATAGTACTTTCGCGGAATCGGGCCACCGCTGGGGTAGGGGGTTTTGGCATCGACCGGGATGTGCGAATGCTCGGCCAGATAAAGCGACTCGAATCCGCGCTCCTCGAGCGCGCGGGCCAGCTCGACCGGGCCGATGCCCTCATCGGTCACGAAAGTTAGGACACCGAAACCCATTGTTTACTCCCCTCGTCGCGGTCATCAGTCAACCGCATTAAGGCCCGCGTGTCACTTGATCGGATCCCGAGTGGGCCGAAGTCGTGCGAGGTTCGATGCCGGGTGGGCAATGGGCGGGCCTACCGGGGTGAAGTGGGGGGTGCTCAGCCCGCCGATCAGGGCGTCGCGGTAACCCATCGATCGCAGCAACAGTCGCGCGGTCGGGATCGGCTCCCCCGGGTCACCCCACAGCTTGTTCGCCCCGAGGGGATCGACGAGGAAATGGACACCTGAGGCGAGTCGGATGCTGCCCGCTATAAGTGCGGCACGGTCGATCGGCATGGCCGCAGCCTATCTCTGTCTCACTGGGCCGCGGAAACCCCGCCCGTTTCCGCGCCGACGGCGTGTTTGGCAAGGCAGGCCGTACCGGGAGCACAGCTTTCGACGACCGCTTGCAGTTCCTCGGCGGACAGCCGCGCAGAGGCGCCGGTGTACTTCGAGTCGATGACGCCGGCGCCGCATTCCAGCCACTTCGGGTCAACCTCGACATCCAGAAAGCTCGCCAGCTGCGCCAGCGACGAGTGGGTGTCCGCTACCAGATCCGCGTAAGACAGCGGAAGGTAGCGGTCCGCGGACAGGTGGGCGAGCTCGGCCTCGCCGGTGACGATCAGCTCGCTCCACATCCGGCCGAAGCGGGCGATGGGCAGGTTCTGACCCATCAAGGTGTCGACCTCGCAGGTGTCGCCGACCAGAGACGCGAGCTCGATCGGTATCGCCGTGGGATCCAGCCGCAGGCCGGAGTGTCGACGCTCCGGGTCGAGATCGAGAAGGTCCAGCGCGTCTTGGATCAGCGCCATCAAACGGAATCCGGTGTGCTCGCTCATCGAGACCGCGGTGTCGGGACCGTTGCGAAACAGGTGCACGAACTTCGCGTCCGGGAAGGTCTCGCGCAGCCACGGGACACTGCTCAGCGACATGGCTGACCGTTCCACGACGACAGTCCCGCCGAAATGCTTTGCAAGCCAAGAGAAGAGCTGTTCATAGTGCATCCGCGACGTCTGCCCCGGCCACGTCGGAACCTCCGCCGCGAGCGCGTCGAACACACCATCGGGGTCCGAGGACAGATGCGGCAGCGTCATCATCGAGATCGCGGGAATCCCGGTGGTGTTCGCGTCGAACCGGGTTCCCTGCAGTCGCGGATAAATGAACTCCGGCATGGCCGAACCACCGCGGACCATGGAGTCGAAAATCGGGTGCGGTTCGGCCAGCATCCGCCAGAACTGTTCGCCCGACAGCGGCTGGTCGGCCACCGACGAGGCGCGCATCGATAGGTAGAACTCGTTGAGGCTGAGCACATCTGGGTGAGCGGTGAGGATCCGCGACAGTGCGGTCGATCCGCTTCGTCCCACCGTGACTATGAAAGTCAAACCCCGAATCGGGCGCGCCGCGTCGGCGCTGTGCACGCTGACGTCGAATGGACTCCCGACCGACACTAGGGGCGCCACCGCCTCCCGGGGTTGGTGCTTCTCGCGTTTGAACGTGAGGTAGCGCTTGTACCGGCCCACGCTGCCCAGCAGATAGTCGAAGTCGACGATGGTCTCGCGGTGCGGCTCACCGATCACGGCTCGGGCATTGGTCGTGTCGTAAGTCCGACTGTGCGCCAGGTAGGGAAAGAAGCCGCTGGCCCACCGCAGGCGTCGTTCCAGCAGATTGGGGTCCTCGATCGGGCCGTCGACCAACGTCAGCGGTATCGGTGAGAGCGTTGAACAAGTCCACCAGCGTTTGCACCCTGACGTCGTGGTGGTGGACGACGTGGTAGGTGCTCAGGCCGTCGGGGGCCAGCCGCATCAGGCGGACCATCTCGTCGGCGGCTTCGTCAGCAGGCATGTAGTTCAGATGGCCGTTGAGATCGCCCCTAAGCCTGATCGACATCTTGGTGCGCATTGGCCGCCCAGACACGGAGAACAGGCGCATACCGCTGTCCGCGGACGTCGATAGAAAGGACAGCGGATGCAGGGGGAAGTCCGGATGCGGCGGCCGGTCGACGATCAGAGCGCTCGGCCGCAGCACCACGACGCGGCGCCCGGTGCGCTGCGCCCAATCCCGCACCAGCGACTCGACCTCGAATTTGGACTGCTCGTAGTTGTTCTCGATGCCTTCGTCGTCCGCCAGCTCCGACTCGCAGATCAGACCCGAGCGGCGCTTCCCGACGACGAAGGCGGTCGACACGTGGAACAGATCTGGTGCCCGTGATCCGGCCTCGGCCAGTTCGAGGATCCGGGTCGTTCCGCCGACGTTGGTTCGGCGCAGGTCGGCGAGATCGGCGTCCAGCTCTATGCTGCCGGCGCAGTGCAGGATGGCATCGGCGCTGTCGGCCAGCTCCCGGAATCGCTCGTCGGAGAGCCCCAGTTTGGGCGCAGCGAGGTCCACCGCCACGACGGTGAACCGGTCGCGCAACTCCTCCTCGGTCCACACCTGCCCATCGGTGACCGCGAGCGGTAGCGCCTTGCCGATCCGGGCGATAGGGTCCGACGGCGGCCGGGACAGCAGGGTGAACGTGTCGTCCCCGCGGAGGAGTTCACCCAGGATGTGAATACCGAGAAACCCGGTCGCGCCAGTGATCGCCCAATGCATTGACACCCGTCCTTGCGCGAAACTCCGCGCGGAAACAGCCCGATTGCCCCCCTCGTGAACTTACTGGCACATCAGAAATGCCGCCATCTGACACCGAGCTGGAAGCTATTGCCGCAGGTCATGGGCCTTGTGGGTGGGTTCGAGCGGTGCCGGTGGCCGCAGCCTGTAATACGTTTCCTGTCGCCGTCGATTCATCAATGAGAGACTTTGGAAGCGTTGCCTGGACGCCACCCGCTCTCGCGGCGGGTCGACGCACCACCAGAGGAGACGAAAACTAGTGACAGCAGCTGCTGGCGCACCCGGGGGGACGGCGCGCTTCAGCGGGAACACGCCTGATGTGAACGCCGACAACATCTGCTGGCTGAGGGCCGCATGAGCCATCCACGCGTGGACGGCGAACGCCGCACCCCCTTCGTCGCGCGGACGATCCATCGGTTGTCTGTGGCCATCGTCTTGGCGTGGCTGGCTCTTACCGTCGTCGTGACGATGGGCGTCCCCTCGCTCGAGAAGGTGGAGCAACAGCGTTCGGTATCGTTGAGCCCCAAAGATGCGCCGTCGATCCAGGCCATGCAGCGCCTGGGCCAGGACTTCAAGGAATCCAATTCCGACGCATTGGCAATGATCGTCCTGGAGAGCCAGCAGCCGCTGCGCGACGACGCTCACCACTACTACAACCAATTGCTGCAGCAATTGGCCAGCGACCCGGAGCATATCCAGCACATCCAGGACTTGTGGGGAAACCCCGTCACGGCCAGCGGCGCGCAAAGCGACGACGGCAAAGCCGCATACGTGCAGCTGAAACTCGCCGGCAATCAAGGCACGCGCCTGGCGAACGAATCAGCTGACGCGGTGCGCGACATCGTCAACAAGATTCCGCCCCCGGCAGGGGTCAAGGTCTATGTCACCGGACCCGCACCGCTGATTTCCGACCTGAACCACAGCGGTCAGAAGACGCTGCTCAAAGTCACCCTGGTGAGTCTCGCGGTGATCTTCATCATGCTGCTGCTGATCTACCGCTCACTCACCACCGTCATTGTGTTGTCGCTGATGGTCGGAATCGAACTGCAAGTGGCCCGGCAAATCGTCGCCTTCCTGGGCAGCATCGACGCCATCAGTCTTTCCACGTTCGCCGTTAATCTGCTGGTCACACTCGCGCTGGCGGCCGGGACCGATTACGGAATCTTCTTCGTCGGCCGCTATCAAGAGGCGCGGCAGGCCGGCGAAGATCCGGAGACGGCTTATTTCACCACGTACCGCAGTACCGCCAAGGTCGTCCTGGCTTCCGGGTTGACGATCGCCGGCTCGGTGTTCTGCCTCAGCTTCACCCGAATGCCCTATTTCCAAACGATCGGTATCCCTTGCGCGGTCGGCATGTTGGTCGCGGTGGCGATCGCCCTCACGTTGGTTCCGGCCGTTCTTGCGATCGGTGGCCGGGTCGGCCTGCTGGAACCCCGGCGAAGGCTCACCGATCGGCGTTGGCGGCGCATCGGCACGGCAGTCGTCCGGTGGCCGGGGCCCATTTTTGCCGCGGCATGCGCGGTCACGCTGGTGGGCCTGCTCGCCCTGCCGGGATATACGACCAACTACCACGACCGGGTGTATCTCCCCGACGACCTCCCGACCAACCAGGGATACGCGGCCGCAAGTCGGCACTTCCCTCTGGGCCGGATGTTGCCCGAGTTCGTGTTGGTCGAGGCCGATCACGACATGCGCAATCCGTCGAACTTCCTGGTCTTGGAGCGATTGGCCAAGGGTGTTCTCGCGGTTCCGGGCGTGTCCCGGGTGCAATCTGTCACCCGTCCGTCGGGAACGGTGATGGCGCACACGACGATTCCGTTCCGGTTCGGCGTGATGAACGCAAGCCAGTTGGTGAATCTCGAGTATCAAAAAGCTCGCATGAACGACATGCTCAAGCAGGCCGACGAGCTGAATAAAACCATCGCAATCACGACGACGCTGTATCGCCTGATTCTGCAGCTCAACGTCGTCACTCACGACCTGGCACTCAGAACGCACGAAGTCCAGCAGATCACGGGTGAGCTACGCGATCAGATCTCGAATTTCGAGGACTTCCTGAGGCCGATCCGCAGCTATTTCTACTGGGAAAAGCATTGCTACGACATTCCCGTCTGCTTCGCGATCCGGTCTCTATTCGATTCGTTCGACGGCATCGACGCGATCAACGACAAGCTGGGCGAACTGGTGATCAACATCGACAAGATCGATGTGCTGATACCAAAACTGGCCGCCGAGTTGCCGATTCAGATCGAAACCATGAAAAGCATGCGCACGATGATGCTGACCATGCACTCCACCATGACCGGGATCATCGGCCAGGCGGACTCGCAGGGCAACATCTCGACGGAGATGGGCGAGGCGTTCGACGCGGCGAAGAACGACGACACGTTCTACCTCCCGCCGGAAGTTTTCAAGAACCCCACCTTCCAAAAGGTCATGGGACTGTTCCTCTCGCCGGACGGCAAGGCCGCGCGGATGACGATTTCGGACCGGGGTGATCCCGCCACGCCCGAAGGCATCGCGCGCGTCCAGGCGATCAAGACCGCCGCCGAGGAGGCGTTGAAGTCGACACCGCTGGAGAACACCAGCATCTATGTCGGTGGCGTCTCCGCGACCTACAAAGACCTGCACGACGGGTCCCGATATGACCTCATGATCGCCGGAATCGCTTCTCTCTGCCTCATTTTCGCGATCATGCTGATGATCACGCGGAGTTTTGTGGCGGCAATGGTGATCGTCGGTACGGTGGTGACTTCGCTGGGGGCATCCATCGGATTGTCGGTGCTGCTTTGGCAGCACATCATCGGGCTCGGGTTGGAATGGCTCGTATTGCCGATGTCGGTCATCATCCTGTTGGCGGTGGGATCCGATTACAACCTGCTGCTTGTCTCGCGAATGAAAGAAGAACTCGGCGCCGGAATCAACACCGGCATCATTCGGGCGATGGGCGGTACCGGAAAGGTCGTCACGGCCGCGGGCCTGGTATTCGCCGTCACGATGGCCTCCATGGTCGTCAGCGACCTGAAGGTGATCGGCCAGATCGGAACCACGATCGGTCTGGGCCTGCTGTTCGACACCCTGATCGTGCGCGCGTTCATGACGCCCTCCATCGCCGCGCTGTTGAAGCGCTGGTTCTGGTGGCCGCTGAAAGTGCGGCCGCGACCGGCCAGTTACCTGCTGCGGTCCGAAGGGACCCGTCCGCAGGTCCGCGAACTGCTTGGCACCCGGGCACCCGACTAGCACCCCGACTCGTCGCCGGCGGCCCGTACCATGGCCGTCATGTCCGAGCCGGTTCCTGGTACCGACAAGACCGTCGGGCTCGACGGCAGTGAGACCGTCGCCGCGCCCACGGCCGCGGAACCCGAGGCGGCCACTTCGGCGAACTCGGGCGGCTACGCGTGGTCACGCGACGACGCCGACGACGATGTCCCCAGCGACGCGGCCAACCCGCGCCAATCGTGGCGTGCCACCTGGCGCACGGCCGCTGCGCTGTTCGCGGCCGGGCTGGTAATCGCGGGGGCGATCGTGCTTGGGCGTTCGCTTTTGACCAGTCATCCCAAAGCCGCGGCGCCCCCACCAACGGCGGCACCGACATCCACGACGGCCCCGGCCCCCGCACCGGCATCGACGACCGCCCCGTCTTCGATCGTGTCGACACCGGCACAGGACAACAAGTACATCCAGATTCTCAACGACCAGGGAATCTCGTTCGCCAACCCGGACGCCGCCGTTTACAACGGAAAGATGGTGTGCGAGAACATCCGTCTGGGCATGACGGTGCAGCAGGTAATCGCCGATTTCCGAGCGAGCAATCCCGCGCTGAGCGGCCACGCCGAGGCGTACGTGACCACCTCGGTCCACGCTTACTGCCCGCAGCACAACAACCTAGTCGGCAGCGGGCCCTAACCCGCTCGCGGGCCAGTCATCGTGTCGATGTGATAGCGGCTGGCGGTCCACGGCGGGCTGTCCGGAGCGGGGGTAAGCGTGATCGTGATGAGAGCTTTGCCCGCGGTGAGAGTTTCCGGCACCAAATAGGTGTCGTCTAGCCAACGGTGTGAACCATTGCTGCGTGGCTGCAACCAGTTTCGTGCGGGAACGCCATCGATGGCGACGCCTGCTGACTGGTAGCCGGTCTCCTGATCCGAGGTGCGGCGCACCAGGACGTTGCGATTGTCCGGATCGATTTGGACGTGGAATGTGATTGCGGCGGTGGTCGCGCGAACCAATCCGGCGATGGTTCGAGTGTCCTCGCTCCCCTCGTATTGGCTGATCAGTCCACGGTCGTCAGCGTCAGTGTCGTTGTAGCCGTGCAGAAATCGTCCGACGGGATCGCCGGTATTGACGTCGTCACCGGCAGTAATGGTGTCGTTCGGCTGGGCGTAGAGGAATGCCGTTGAGCTGTACTCGGGTTGGACCATGTTGCGCTTGCCATGCTCAATGCCGAATCGAATCGCCGAGTGGTAGCTGACAGCGTCGGCGAGCATCAGCCGGTAGACGGCGACACAGTAGTCCGCGCATCCGCCGGTTGTCGTGCGTCGATCCGGTTGACCGGTGAGAGGGTCGCTGTAGCGGGTCCCGCCCTTGAAATACCAACCACCTTCGTAGAAATACTCGGTGCCGGTGCCGTACCACTGTGGCGATGCGGAGCCGTCTGTGTAGGCACGTTCGGCACCCTCGAGAAAGTATGGGGCGTCATCGCCGAACGACGTCCTAATCCTCGAGCCATGGATCGCCTGGCTGACACCGACGAATTTTCCGTGGCCGTGTTCATCGGCGAACAACCAATCCTGACCGATCGTCGTTGGCCCGGCCCGCGAGCGCGCGGTGAAGTAGCCCGCACGGCCGCTGGCCAACGCGGGCGCCCATTGCGGGTCCGGAGTAGTGACGACATCGGTGTCGATTCCGGACACGGGATCAGCCGTGGTGTTGACCAGGCTGATGTGTGCGTTGCGCGCAAAAGGCATTGGCCACCAACATGATAACGATATCGATCCGTTGGACTGTGGCGTCGCAGCGAACATCAGCGATCGCACATGGTTGGCGCCCAGTCCCGCGCCAAAGAATTCGCCTAGCGGGGAGTCGACCATAGTGAGTCCGTCGAACTCGATCTGAAGCCGCAACCCTGAAAGGATTTGATCGGTCGGTTCCGGCAGCCGCATGTGCAGTGCGGAGATCATTCCCGACCCGACCGTTTCGCCGACCGTTCGCCCAGCACCAGCTGGAACATCGAGGGACTGATTAGCGTGTTCCGCAGCGGGTTCTGCCGGTTTGGGGTCGCTGATACCCGCGGCGCGCAGGGTGGCTATCACATCCAGCGCGGGGTCCGTTCTCGAGAAAGTACGCACGCCGTCGGCGGTGGAGAACCGGCGATAGTCGACGTGGTAGTACTCCAAATGCGAAGCGACGCTGATCCGCATCGACTGCCGATACGGCATCGGCACTTTGATGTAGACGCCACCTGGCGACTGCGCGGCGTTGGCGACCAGCGGCCACACGAATGGCGCATCCAGCGCGCCGTCGACCAACGACTGCAGCGGGGCGTCGACGACTGTCTGACCGTCCAGTTCGATGCGGATCGCGCCGATTGCACGCACGTTGCCGCCGTCGCGGGTGAACCAGATCGAATCGACTTCTCCGGCACCGTGATCCTCGGCAACCACGCAACCGGCACCGCCGGACGTCAGACATCCACCGCTGCCGTTCTTGTTGCCCGTGGAGATGTCGAAATCCCCACAGATGCGGTCGAAGCTCGACATTTGCAGCGTTTGCGCGTCGGCGCTCAGATACGGCAGCAGATCCAATCGCCGATACGTGTCCCAGCCCACCACTTTGCCGCGCACTCCCGGCGTGACCGGCTCGGCATGTAACTTTCCTGCTGCCCCGACGCCGCTGATCGCCAGCAGCAATGCGCACATCGCGGACAACGCCGCCCGAGCAGCCACCGGCATAGCAACAGAGGCTACTGCCCTCGCAAACGTCCCGGCATTGGGTCTTTGAACATACCGGCCGCGCCAGTATTAAAAGGGTTGGGCTAGACCATATCTGAAATGCACTATTGCGTGTCTAACGACGTGGCCCCACACTTCGCGATGCCGATGTGGCGGGAGTGACGTTCTTAAAAGACAGCGAACCACATCGCAATGTATTGGCAGATCGCCGCGACCGCGGTGCACACGTGAAAAAACTCGTGATAACCGAATGTCCTTGGCCACGGGTCGGGCCAGCGCAGCCCATAGAAGACCGCACCGATGCTGTACAGCGCCCCGCCGACGGCCAGTAACACGGTCGCGGCGACTCCGGCGTTATGCAGGATCAGCGGGGTGTACCAGATCGCAACCCAGCCCAGTAGCAGGTACAACATCACCCCGAGTCACCGCGGCGCCGACGGCCAAAACAGCGTCAGCGCGATTCCGGCCACCGCCCCGCCCCACACGATGGCCAGCACCACGTACCCGGTCTCGCGCGGCATGTCCAACCTGGCAAACGGTGTGTAGCTGCCAGCGATGAATACGAAGATCATCGAATGGTCGAGCCGTCGCATCCACTTTCTGGCGGTCACCGACTCCCAGGAGACGCGGTGGTAAATAGCGCTGACCGCGAACATCGCCGCAATCGCCAAGGTGTAGGTCAACGTCGAGTGCCCGACCCGCTTGGATCCAGGACCCACGACAACGCCACGAGCATGGTACCCGCAAAGAAGGCCCCTACGGCGCAATAGAGGTGAATCCAACCGCGCAGCCGCGGCCTGGTACGGGCATCGGCAGCGGGTCGGACGCCGACGTCGGCCACTGCGCAGAGAGGTTCGCGGGTAGCAGGCGTAACGACCGAATTTCCTTGGTAACCCAATCATCCCCCTCACCAGCGGCTCGGGTGCCGCTACGCGCTATTCAATCCCCGTTCTGGTTACATCCTGGTGCCGTACCGTGAGGAATCGTTGTGTCCCGCCTAGGGATTACCTGTACCGCGCGCTACCAGGCCACGGTAATATGTTCCGGCCACGACGTCGCGTCCCGCCCAAGGAGGATCGTTATCCGGACGAGCATCTGGTTTCGCTGGGTGGCGAGGTACGGTGCGCCGCGCGCCTTCTTGGCGGTGCAGGCTCGCCGCGGACAACCGTTGGCCCGGTTTCTACTGGGCCCCGGGCCCGCGGAGACGAAATGTATCGTCTGGTGGAAGACATCAGGCAGCAGGGCCGCCTGGTACGACGGCCGTTCGTGTGGGTGAGCGCCGACCACGAGATTTGCCGAATGGTGTTGCGTGATGACCGGTTCGGGGTCACCAACATCGTGAATGCGCCTCTGCCGCAGCCGGTCCCGGCCTTGCTGGACCGAACGGATCCCGGCCTGCCCAATCCGGTCGAGCGTCCGGCGATAATGATGTCGAACCCCCCGGATCACACCCGTTACCGGCGCTTGTTCGCCCAGAGCTTCACGCCTCGGGCCATCGACAGGCTCGGCGCCCGCGTCGAAGAGATCACCGGTGAACTGCTCGACGGCTTGGGGCGAAACCCACGGCCCGACCTGGTCGCCGACTTCGCGGCCGAACTGCCGGTGGCCGTGATCACCGAGATCCTCGGGTTGCCAGTCGATGCGCGCCCGCAGGTGCGCGAATGGGGGTACAGCCTGGCTCCCCTGCTGGATTTCGGTACCAGCTGGAAAATGTTCCTCGACGCCGTCGAGCGGCTGCGCAAAGTCGACCGTTACGCCGCGCAATTCATCCAGCAGGCCCGCGCGGGTGATGCGCGCGACGATCCGTTCGGCCGGGTGGCCGCCGGTGGGGAGCTGACTCATCGCGAATTCGCGGCCAACGCAGCACTTCTGGTGGGCGCCGGCTTCGAAACGACGGTCAACCTGATCGGCAACGGAATCGTGCTGCTGCCGCAGCATCCCCGTCAACTGGCCCTGCTGCGCGACGACCCGTCGTTGTGGCCGGCGGCAGTCGAGGAGATGCTGCGATTCGAAAGCCCGGTGCAGATGCTCGTGCGCACCGCCCGCCGCGACGCCAAGATCGCCGGCGAGCACATTCGTGCCGGTTCGATGTTCGTGCTGTTGATTGGGTGGCGCCAACCGCGACCCACGCGTGTTCAGCGACCCCGGCCGGTTCGACATCACCCGGTCCAATGCGAAAGATCACGTGGCGTTCGGCTCAGGGATCCACGGTTGCCTCGGCGCGGCCCTGGCACGAATTGAGGGTGCCATCGCCCTGCGCAGCCTGTTCGACCGGTTCCCGGATCTGCGCCTGCTCGAACGGCCCGAACCACTCGAGCTGGTCACTCTGCACGGATTCAAACGCCTACCGGTCGAGTTGAGCGCCCGGCCGGCCGGAGTAGGCGCGGTCCGTCAGGTAGCGCCGGCCGGACAGCTCTTGCCGACCCCGATGGCGGCGCTCGGCGTCTGATAGGTGATGCCGGCGTTCTTCAGCTCGGTCAGAAAGTTCGAATTTGTACCCGGATCGGCCTGTGCCGGGGCGGCAACGGCGATGGCAGCGGCAAAACTCGCAAAAACCATGACCCCTCGCATCGGTTCATCCTCCTACAGGCACGCGCCCTTGTCCTGCCGACGGTTTTTGGGATCGGTAGTCGCTGCGGGTCGATGTACTCATCGCAATCGCAAGGCCACCCAGGCCGCGAATGTGCAACAAATCGGCACGACACGAAAGGAGCCGGCCGTGACCAGCCTCTACGCGCTCAAGCCGTGGTTCACCAGGCGCTTGAAGCCGTTTGTCGACGCCGCTGTGGCGCGGCGGGTCTCCCCGGATGTGTTCACCGTTGCCGGCGTCATCGCCGCCGCGGCCGGAGTAGCGGTCGCGTTCGGATGCTGGCCGCTCGCGGCGCTGTTCCTGGTGCTGCGGCTGGCCGGGGCCAACCTGGACGGCGCGGTGGCGCGTGCCCGCGGCGTGAGCCGGCCGTGGGGGTTCGTGGTCAACGAGCTCGGCGACCGCACGGCTGACCTGTTCGCCTTCGCCGGCCTGGCGGTGTGGGCGGCCCGGCAGCACGGTCCCGGACTACACTGGCTGTCCTGGCTCGTGCTGCAGGTGCTCGTTGCCGCGCTCGCGGCGACGCTTCCGACGTTCGCGTCCCTGGCCGCGGCCGCAGCGGGCGCAACGCGGCGCAACGGCGGCCCGCTCGGCAAGACCGAACGATGCCTGTTCGTGGTGCTGGCCACGGCGTTTCCGGTCGTCATGCCGGTGCTGCTGGCGCAGCTGGTGAACGGTTCACTGATCACCACGGTGCTGCGGCTGCGGGCGGCCCACCGCGAGCTGAAACTTCAGCGCGTCGTCTTGGTCGAGCACATCGATGCGGTCACGCAGCCGATCAACACGATCACCCAACCGCTGAACCTCGTCACGCAACCCTTGACGGCAGTGGCGGCATGACCGCGAACCGGATGCCAAGCATGCTTCGGCACTGGCTCTGGCGGACCGTGTGCGCCGCGTCGGGCGGCCTGAGGGTCACCGGGCGCTTTCGCGCCACCGGTGGTTGCGTGGTCGTGGCCAACCACAGCTCGCACGCCGACACCGCGGTGCTGCTCGCGGCGCTTCCGCCGTCGGCCGGCGCGTGCGGGTTGCGTCGGCTCCGCTGGCCGGGATCCTGCCGGTACGGCGGTCCGGCGACGGCAACTACGCCGCGCTGCTCGCGGCGGCCAAACCCGCGCTGAAGGCCGGACGCGCCGTCGTCATCTACCCCGAGGGGACCCGGTCGACTGACGGCACCATTGGTGAGTTTCGTTCCGGTGCAATACGATTGGCGCGCGATTGCGGCGTGCCGATCATACCCGTCGCGATCGCGGGGACCGCCGACGTGCTGCCCAAGGACGGCCATTACTCCCCCGCCCCGATGCACGTCCACGTCGGCGCGCCGCTGGACCCGCACACCACGTCGACCGCGCAGCTGTGGGCACACGTGCTGGCTTTGCGCGAGGACAGCGTGGCCGACCGCTATGCGCTCGCATCCTGACATGGCGATCGTCGAGAACTACCTGTCGTTCGTCCGCGGGGATCGGCGGATGCCGCTCAACGTCGACCTGGGTCCGCTGCGCATCCACCTCTACTCCCGGGCCGTGTTTCTGCTGTGGGTTACGGTGGCGATCCTGGCGTTGGCGGGCATCGTCGTACTCGTCTCCCGCAAGCCGGAACTGATCCAGAAGTGGCGCACCTGGGCGCTCATCGCGCCCGCGGTCGGCATCCCGGTGTGTATCGGTCGCGGCACCACCGCCGTGTTGGCGGCGGCGCTGGCCGTCGTCGCGGTGACCGAGTACGCGCGACTGGCAAGGCTGCGCCGCGCGGATACCTACCTGCTCATCGCGCTGGCCGTCCTCTCCCCGGTCGCCGCGTGGTTGCGCCCGTCGCTGCTGCAGCTCGCGCCCGTCGTCGCACTGCTGTGCGCGGCGCCCTCGGTCCTGGGCGGCGACGTCGAACACGGCTCCAAGAGAACGGCTTTTACCGGATTCGCGTCATTGTGGATCTGCTGGTCGCTGTCTCACCTCGTCATGGTGTGGCACGACACCTATCTGCTGTGCTTTGCCGTCGCGGCCACCGACGTCGCCGCATGGTGTGGCGGAAAGGGGCTTCGCCGGATGGCTTGGGCGCGTCGGCCGTTTCCCCGTTGAGCCCCAACAAGACGGTCGGCGGGATGGTCGGCGCGATCATCGGCGCATTCGTCATCCTCACGCTGTTAGGCACCATTTCGATCAGATTGCTTGTCGCGGTGTCCGTCGGTGGTGTCTTCGGTGGCCTCCTGGAATCGATGTTGAAGCGGCAGGCCCGGGTCAAGGACGCCGGATGCTGGCTTCCCGGGTTTGGAGGTCTGCTCGATCGGATCGACTCACTGCTGGTGGTGCTCCCGCTGGCCTACTTAATCGGGTGAGGACTCAGATGACCTGCGCTACGACAGTGATCACCCCGCGAATCCCACCGGCCGCCACGGTCGGCGGCCTTGACGTACGCGACGTGAGTCTCACTCTGGACGGCAATCTCGTTGCATTGGACCGAATTTCATTCACCGCTCGGCCGGGGACGCTGACGGCCGTAATCGGTCCGTCGGGAGCAGGCAAGTCCACTCTTGCCAAGGTGATCGCCGGAGCTGCGAGGCCGACGGCCGGGGCGGTGTCGCTGGACGGGACAGCATGCGTGTTGTCGCACAACCGGATCGGGATGGTACCCCAGGACGACGTCGTGCACGGTCGGTTGACCGTCGGGCAGGCGCTGGAGTTCGCCGCGGAACTGCGGATGCCTGCCGCAACCGCGGCTTGCGACCGCCGTCAGGTGATCGCGGCAGTACTCGACGAACTCGAGCTCACACCGCACGCCGCGACCCGCATCGAAAAGTTGTCGGGCGGGCAACGCAAACGCGTTTCAATCGCCTTGGAGCTGTTGATACGTCCCTCGCTGCTGGTGCTCGACGAGCCGACGACGGGGCTGGATCCGGCGCTGGACCGCACCGTCATGGCGATGTTGCGTCGGCTTGCCGACGCGGGTCGCGTGATCGTGGTGGTGACGCATTCGCTGACCTTCCTTGACGTGTGCGACCAGGTGTTGCTGCTGGCGCCGGGTGGCAAGACCGCGTTCTGCGGTCGCCCTGACGAGATCGGGTCGGTCATCGGAGCCGTCGACTGGGCCGACATCTTCAGCATCGTCTGCGCCGACCCCGCCGGCGTTCAGCGTCGCTTCGTGGCAAGTGCCGGATCACAAGCTGAGATGACGATGGTTCGGCTCATCCGGCCCGCGGAGCCGACGCAACCCACACGCGCCGGCCGATGGCGCCAGCTGTGGACGCTCGCGCGCGGACAGGTCCGCCTCCTCGTGGCCAACCGCGGCTACTTCGTATTTCTCACCGTACTGCCGTTCATCGTCGGGCTGCTGCCACTGACCGTGGCCGGTCACGCCGGACTCGGTCGCGCGGATACCTCCGTGCCGTTCGAGGCCAAGCACGTGATCGCCTTGACGAGCTTCGCCGCGATCCTGATGGGCATCACACTCACCGCGCGCGATCTCGTCGGTGAGCGTGCGATCTTCCGCCGCGAGCAGGCAGCCGGATTATCTTCCACCGCATATCTTCTCGCGAAGATCGCGGTCTTCGGCGGAGTCGCGATGACACAGTCGGCGATCCTGGTCCTGATCGTTACGGCGCCCGGGATCGGCAAGCCCGGGCCGACGGGCACGGCGATCCTGGGTCGCCCGACGTTGGAACTTTTTGTCGGCGTCGCGGCAACATCGGTGACGGAAGTGGTTGCGGGGCTTTCGATTTCGACGCTGGCGCGTACCAGTGATCAGGTGATCGTGCTGCTGGCGATGACACTGATGGCGCAACTGGTGCTGGCCGGCGGGTTCATCCCGGTGACGAATCGACCGTTGTTCGAAACCCTGGCCTGGTTCACGCCCGGGCGCTGGGGCTTCGCGGCCACCGCGTCGACGGCGGATCTGACTCACCTCGTGGCGGGAATTGCCGACGACACCCACTGGCATCGCACCGCGTCGACATGGCTTTTCGACATGACCATGTTGGCGATGCTGGCCGTGCTCTTCGCCGGCGTCGCGTGGTGGCGGATCCGGCGCGAAGAGCGCGCCTGAGCCAGCAGCTCCGCTGGTTTAAACGTCGTAGTAAAGCTCGAACTCGTGCGGGGTCGGCCGGAGGTTGAAAGGGGCAAGCTCGTAGTCGCGCTTGTAGTGGATCCACGTCTCGATCAGGTTCGGCGTGAAAACGCCTCCCTCGGTCAGGTATTCACTATCCTCCTCAAGCCGGTCGATCACCGCTGCCAACTGGGTGGGAGCCTGCGGAATCTCCGCGGCTTCCTCGGGCGGCAGCTCGTAGAGGTCCTTGTCGACCGGCGGCGGGGGCTCGATCTTGTGTCTGATCCCGTCCAAGCCCGCCATCAACTGAGCCGCGAACGACAGGTACGGGTTACCCGACGAGTCGGGGCAGCGGAATTCCAGCCTCTTGGTCTTCGGGTTGCTCCCGGTGATCGGGATGCGTACACACGCTGAACGGTTGCGCTGGCTGTAGACCAGGTTGATCGGGGCCTCGTAGCCGGGCACCAGCCGTTTGTAGGAGTTGACGGTCGGGTTGGTGAACGCCAGCAACGAGGGGGCGTGGTACAGCAGTCCGCCGATGTAGTGGCGGGCCAGGTCCGATAGGCCGGCATATCCGGTGTCGTCGTACATCAAGGGGATGCCGTCGCGTCACAGCGACTGGTGGCAGTGCATGCCGGAGTCGTTGTCACCGAAGAGCGGCTTGGGCATGAATGTCACGGTCTTGCCTGCGTGCCAAGCGGTTTGCTTGACAATGTACTTGAACATCTGGTGGTCGTCGGCCGCGTGGAGCAAGGTGTTGAATTTGTAGTTGATCTCGGCCTGGCCACCGCTGCCCACCTCGTAATGGCCCTTCTCGAGAGCAAAACCGGCGTTGGTCAGGTGGGTGAGAATCTCATCGCGTAAATCGACGTAATGGTCGGTCGGCGCAACCGGGAAGTACCCACCCTTGGGGCGGACCTTGTAGCCGAGGTTGGGGGTGCCGTCGGACTCGTTGGCTTCTCCGGTGTTCCACCATCCTGACGTCGCGTCCACCTTGTAAAACGAGCCGTTGGTGCGTGAGTCGAAGCTCACCGAGTCGAAGATGTAGAACTCGGCTTCCGGGCCGAAGTAGGCGACGTCCGCAATGCCCGAGCTGATCAGGTAGTTCTCCGCCTTGCGGGCGACGTTGCGCGGATCACGCGAGTAGACCTCGAAAGTGAAGGGGTCGTGCACAAAGAAGTTGACGTTGAGGGTGGTGCGGGCACGAAACGGGTCGATGGTCGCGGTCTCCGGATCGGGCAGCAACAGCATGTCGGACTCGTGGATCGATTGAAACCCGCGAATCGAGGAACCGTCGAAGGCCAGGCCCTCCTCAAACACGTTCTCGTCGAAGGCGTAGATCGGAATCGTAAAGTGCTGCATGGTTTCTGCCAGGTCGCAGAAGCGGACGTCGACGTATTCTACGTTGCGGTCCTTGGCGAGCTTGAAGATGTCATCGGGTGTCTTTTCGGACAAGAATGCTCCTTTTGCGTAGTGGCGCGACAGCGCTTTTTACGCCTCAACTATTGCGTCCGCGTGACGCATTCGAGTCGAACCTGTTGCGCCTCATAAAGATCGGGAGTTGACATCCTGGCTTCTCCGGTGGCGCTATCAAGCGTTGTGCCCGATAGTCATATGAACCAGCGGGTGCTGGTGTCAGCACAGGTCGGAATATGGGCGAGATATTTCAATTCCATCGCGAAATCATCGTCAGCGGCGACGACCGACTGTCGAAGACGATCGCCGATGAGCTACGGGGCGCGGGCGCGCGGATCATCAAGATCAACACCGCGGCCGATCTTCTCGGCGCCGGGGTGCATCGCGCACGAGCCGTCGTCTGCGCTGGGCCGAACGACGCCGTCAACCTCGAAATCGCCTTGTTGGCACGAGAATACAGCCCCAATGTCCGTGTGGTGGCTCGTCTGGCCAACGATGTGCTGCGTGAAGCGGTGACCGCCGTCAACGGTCCCGGCGCGATCTTGGACGTCGCCGACCTCGCGGCACCATCGCTCGTAGAGGCAGTTCTGTCACGCAATGCGCACCAGTTCGACACGGCCGGTATCGAATTCGTCGTCTGGGGTTCCGAGGCGCCCCACAACGCGGCGCTACGCGAGATCTACGCCGACCTGGCTCCGGTGGCGGTGGTGCATGGCAAGAACTCACCCACCCCGGGCGAGGTGGTGCCGTGTCCCGGACGGGATCTGCGGGTCTATGCCGGCGACTGGACTTCGATGATCGGCGTCAAAGATGAATTGGAAGCTCGGGGGATTACGGTGCCACCGTCTACCGCGACGCGTTCGCATCATTCCCGGGTCCGACGCGCCATCGATGCCGCACGAGCCATGCGCGACGATGTGAACCCGCTGCTTTTTCCCTCGTTGGCTTTTGCGTTGTTCCTCACTTGCGGCTCCACAGCCGTGGAGCACTTTGCGTATCAGCATCAGCAGATGTCGTGGATGGATGCCCTGTACTTCACCTCCGAGACCATCACGACCGTCCGATATGGCGAATTCGGTTTCGGACAGGAGTCCCTTTTCCTGCGACTGTTCAATGTCGGGTTGATGTTCGGTGGGGCGATCGTCACCGCAATCCTCGTCGCATTTCTCGCAGACCTGATGCTGTCGCGGCGCTTCGTCCAGACGGTCGGGTTGCGCCGGGTCCGCCATATGCGCGACCACATCGTGGTGATCGGCCTGGGCTCGATTGGCGTCCGTGTCGTAAGCGACCTGACGGCCGCCGGATACGACGTCCTCGTCATCGAGCCGAATACGAACAACCGATTTCTGTCGACCGTGGCCGAACTGGACGTGCCGGTGATTTTCGGAGACTCGGCGATGCGTCAGACGCTGGAAGCGGCCCGCGTCGATCGCGCCCGCGGGGTGGCGGTGGTGACGCAGGACGACATGGAAAACATCGAGACCGGGATCGTCTTGCTGGAGATCCTGGGATCCGACACCAAGGTGCCAATCGTCATGCGTGTGCACGGGCGCGCGCTGAGCACTGCGGTGAATCGGCGGTTCGGCTTCGAGAACGTGCGGTCGATCGTCGACTTGGCGGCCCCGTGGTTCATTGGCGCGGCGATGGGTCTGCAAGTGCTGGGCACGTTTTGGGTAGGGCAGCGCTCCTTCATGGTCGGTGGAATGCTGGTGGCGCCAGGCAGCGAGCTCGATGGCCTACGAATGGTGGATTTGTCCACCCAGACTCGGGTCATCGCAATTACGCGGCCGGAAGGACCGGTGCGGCTACGTCCCCGCCGCGACGCCCTACTGAAAGCCGGCGACACCGTCTATATCATCATCATCATCGGCCCTTACCGCGAGTTGATCGCGACGCTGCGCAAGGGCCAGCCGCCACCGGTAACCGCTGTCAACGGTGAGCGCGCGGCAAGGTTGGCCGCCGCGCGTTCGGCGCACCGGCCGGAAGTGCGCCCGCCACGATGGGCACCCGACCTGCAGGCTTGAGTCGTGCGGCTCCCTAGCCGCGGTAGCTACTTACCTTTGCGGCGTAGTCGTCCAGCAACCGCAGCGATTCGTCGAGCGGCCGGGTGGGCAACAGCAGTGCCAGCCGCTCAAAGCCCAACCCCTCGGCGCCATGCCAATAGTCGGGGTCGTCCGCTGGTGTACCGAACATCGCCAGCGGGACATCGTGACCGCTGCCCTCGCGTAGTTGATCGATGCGCTTCGCCAGATGCTCGATAGGCAGGGCATTGGATATCCACCCGGCGTCATGGCGAATCACCCGCTTAACGGTGGCGTCCGAGTTGCCGCCGATGAAGATCGGCGGGTGCGGTTTCTGCACCGGCTTGGGGCGACTGTACGCGGCGTCGAAATCGACGAACTTGCCGTGGTACTCGGCCGGTTCGTTCGTCCACAGCGCCTTGATCGCTTCGATGCGTTCGTCGAGCAACTTGCCCCGGGTCTTGGGGTCGGTGCCGTGATCGCGTAACTCCTCAATGTTCCAGCCGGCACCCACGCCAAATATGAAGCGCCCGTTGGAGATCAAGTCGATGCTGGCGGCTTCCTTCGCCGTGATGATCGGATCGCGCTGGATCAATAGGGCGATGCCGGTAAACAACTCGATGGACGAGGTCACCGCCGCGGCCGCGGCCAGCGTCACAAACGGGTCCAGGGTGCGGTAGTACATCGCAGGCAGCTCGCCACCCATTGGGTAGGCAAATTCGCGGCTGGCGGGGATGTGCGTGTGTTCGGCGATGACCAGCGAGGCAAAGCCGCGCTCCTCGATCGCTCGTGCCAGCGAAACCGTGTCGATGGTGTTGTCATTGACGAACGTCGAGATCCCGATCTTCATACTCTCCCTTAGTTACCGTCGTTGATCTGCCGTCTCCCGCGTTACCAAGGCCCGCGCGCACGGTGCTAATTCCTATGGGGCGGCACAGGTTGGTCTGTTGTTGTCACAGGAGCCACACTGGCCTCCAGCCGGGGGGACGTTCGTTATGCCCACCTCCGAGCGACAGAATCCGGCGACGTCCCAGTTGTCGCTATGAGGCGGGCATCTTGGGTATCAGGCGAGAACGACTCAGGCGGAGGCTACAGCGGCTCACCGATGCCGGGAAGCACACCGCAATGTCCTCGGTTGGCCAGAAAGTAAACCACCCAAGCCGCAAGACCCCCATAAACCTCAGCATCTTGCACTTGGTCCAGCTCGAAACCGGCCGGGGACAACGCCGGTCCCAAAACCGTTCCAGCTCGGTTAGTTTCATGGTTAGCCGCGGTGACAACCTAGCGCATCAAGAAAGTGTAGTAATTACCGATTGCTTCCAGCGCATTCGAGGTAAGCTCCGGATGCCGATCGTGCATGACAGATTCCACGTAATCGCCGACTTCATTTAACGAAAGACGATCCCAGTCAGGTTCAATCTGCATTGCTTCATCGAGTACCGCGCGTACCCGCTCTCGCACAGTCCCACTTGCCGACTCGTAATATGAGTCGAACTTTTCCTGATTTTTTCCGGGATACCGCTTCAAGTAGAGCACAATAGCGTCGCTCATGTCAAAGTCGTCATCCGACAACATAATGCGTGACCTCACTTATCTCTCAAAAATTGTGACTAATTGTCCAGTGTCTGGATCAATCTGCACAATACGAGTTACGTTCGGATTTTCCACGAGACGTGGTATCTCAACAGATTGCGAGACATTTCCTGGGCGCAAGTTGGAGCCGATAATTGCAGTAACTTTACCCCGTGAACCTTCCGCATATGCTGCCGAGGCATCCTCCCAGAATTTTACCGACACTGGATCATGACGATTCCACACGGGCAGAGGATCAACGCCCCTCTCTGCGAGGATCATCTCCAACGTTTTCCCACCAGACCCGTGGGCGATAAGTTCCGCTATGCCTGAATCATTAGGACCGACTCCAATCCCCGCAGCGTTTCGCCCTGACCAGTAGTATGTGCTATTTGGCTCGGTCGACGTAATTTCTCGAAGCTGTTCATATGACGGTAAAGCCCCGGGCATATAATGGCCCGCGCTGTCCATGGGATATGGATCATGAGCAGGAATCTCATCCGGGATTGGGTGCCCCGTCGCCAAGGGAGGGTGGTGTTCACCAATTTCGGTGCGCAGGGGATTTCCCGTACTCAGCGGTGGGTGCCCGCCGGGAATTTCATGTGGAAGACCGGCGGCGGCATCGAGGTCGGCTACCTCGGCTGCGCGTGAAACGACGGCCCCCTCGCCGCCGAACTGCATCGTCGGTAAGGTCACGGCTGCATCGGCGGATTAACCTCCCAGGTAGTAAGCCGGGCCGTGCGAATTCTGCACTTCGCCGATCGCCGCTCCCGCTGGGTTTTGGACGGCCTCGACGGTGCCTTGGATCATTTGCTTCCACGCGTCGAGCGCGCCCGGTAATCCGCGATTCCCTACCCCGAGAAGGTTGTGAACGCTCTCCTCGGTTGCAAACCAGCGGTCGGCGAAGCCCTCGCCAAATCCCGGCGGTGGCATTGGCTTTGGCTCAGGAGGCATGTACGGAGGAATGCCGCCCTGGTCGATCCAGCGCTGCGCGCCCGCTACCACTTCGTTCACCCGCGCCTCGATCTGATCCGGCGGCACGCCATCACCGATCATCACCTTGCGCAACAGCGCCTTGGCGCTCTCCAACTCTGCCGGGCTCGGCTGAGGCAGCGGGACGGGGCCCCTGGGCAACAGCATCTCCTGCAGCGACCGCGGCTTGCAGCCGGCCACGGGAGCAGGAACCTTCGGCGGTGTGCCGCCCGGCGCCACCGCCGCGGGAGCCGGCGTACCGCCCGGCGCCGCGGCCGCCGGAGCCGGGGACCCACTCGACGGAGCACCACCTGGCGGGGCGTCGGCGGTAGCGGGTGGCATCAACATGTCCTGCCAGGTCTTCGGCTTGGCGCCTGATGCGGGTGGGCCTTGTGGCGTTGGCGGACCACCCGGCCCGGGTCCTCCCGCATCAAGAGGCACCGCACCGACGGCAGCGCTGATCGCGCTGGCCAGCTCGTGATCGGCGGTGTGGGCATGCACCTTGCAGGCGTCGAGCTCGCCCTGCAGCATCTGCAGCTTGTACGCCAGGTCGAGTCGGTTCGCCGGAATCCCCTTGGGTCCGGAGTCAATTCGCCAGTCCGGCGTGACCGACCACCCGTTCGCCGCAGCGGCCTGTTCGATGTTGTCCAGCTCGCGCTTACATGCGCTCACGTCCGCCTCAGCGTGCGACACCGCCGCCGCCACCTGCCTGGATTCCGCACCGTCCGCCTCGATGTCGCGGCGAATCTTGCCGATGTCGACGCGAAAAGCGTCGCCTGCTTCACCCTGGCACTCGGCGAGCACGCTGTGGGCCTGTTACAGGCTTTCCCCCCAAGCGTTGCGACGTATTAGCGCGTCCGGTAGCCGTCTCGAACACCGCGCGAATGGCGTTCAAATCCCAGCGCTTGACATCTGCAGGAGTTAGCGACCCCACCCACTACCCCTGTTCCCGCACCGACCTAATCATGGCAGCCGATTCATCCTCATTCGTCGAGTAACCGACCGATGCTTCGGCGACGTGTGTCCCCAACCCGCCTACCTGGAGCCTGTGTTGGCTATGCCGGGCCTCCCACCGAGCCGCGAGCTGAGCCAACGCGAGCTGCGAGGTTCCGACCCAACCCGGCGCCGCATTGGCCAAGCCGTCTTCATAGCCGACGAAGTCCACGGCGGCCTCGCCGATCCCGTTGAGCACATGGTTGCTCCCGACGTGCAGCGCGACGAGATCGACATCCAACTCATCAGCCACGATGACCCCCTTCCCGTCCCCGGCACGGTGCCGTGAAGCTTAGCTGGTTTCAGCAGATCACACCCTTCACCCGGACCGAGCTGGGTTCGTCGCCATGGCGCTCCGCGCCGCGACCGTGACGGCCGTCCCCACACGTGGCGTTGACACTGCTCCACGTACTATTCGCACGCTGGACAAAAGCGCTATGGGAGTTTTCGTGAGTCAAGATCATCCCCTCGACCGATACGTGGGTTCCTGGGCACTGGTCACCGGCAGCGCCGGCGAACGCGGACTGGGCTTTGCCTATGCACGCGAAATTGCCAGTCGCCGTGTCAATCTCGTACTGGTGGACATACTGGCTGAGGAGCTCGAGGCCCGGGCCACGGCGCTTCGAACCGAGTACGGCGTCGAAGTCCGCACCATCGCTGCCGATCTCGGCGACTTGTCGGTCTATCCGAAAATCGTCGACCAGCTGGCTGACGTCACCGTCGACGTCCTCGTCTGCAATCACATGTACACCCCGAAGGACACACCGAAGATTCTGGACATGGCGTTGGAGGTCCACAACGCCATGATCGACATCAATGCCCGTGCCTACGTGAACCTCATCTACCCCTTCGCACATCAGATGACGAAGCGGGGACGAGGTGCCATCGTGATCGTTTCGTCGGGGGCAGGCCTGATACCGGCGCCGTACACCGGCGCGTACGCGGCCAACAAGGCTTTTCAGATCGTTTTCGGTGAGGTGCTGTGGTACGAAACCCGCGACACCGGCGTCGACGTACTGGTCATGTCCGCTGGACTGATGGACACCCAGGGGGATGCATTGTCGAAGTATCCCCGGTGGCAGATCGCAGACCCGCGTGACGCCGCGGCGGAAACGCTAAGGGCCATCGGCCGCAAGCACCTTGTCATGCCCGGACGGCCGAATCGCCTCGTCACCCTGCTCTCCACCCGGTTGATGCCGCGTCGCCGCGCCGTGCTGACCATGGGGCGCTTCATGGAACGTGGACTGGGTAAAGACCCCGGATAGCTGGAACGCCGTTGTGGCGTGGGCAATTCCAACTACCCAATCTTGTGAATGGCACCGCCCGCTAAGTGCACCTCAGCAGCCGCGTGGGCGCCGTGACTGGGACGAGTATTCGAAGAGCTCGATGCCAGGCGCGTCACCTGGACGCGCTGGACTGGGGCCATCGAGCCGTCCAGCTGGTTGAACTTCTCGTAGAAATCTCTTAGCTGAGTGGCGATTTGCGCACGCACGTCGATGAGTTCGTCCAACTTGGCCTGCGCCTGCGTCAACTGGTCGTCGATATCACGCTGCACGCTGGTTAACATTTCCTCGGCGGCTTCTTCGGCCTCCCGCACGACGTCCGCGGCATTGAGACCGGCCTGCTCCCTGAGCCTGGCAATATCAACCCGCATTTGCTTGCTCTGCGTCTCCAAATCGGCTCGCAGCGAGGTCGCCGAATCATACTCCAGTCGGGCTTCACTGATAATCCTGGCGGCACGCTTCGGCTTCGATCTGAACGGTCGCCGCAAACTGACGCGCCTCCGCCCGAGTCTCCTCTGCCTCGGCGGCTGCAGCATTGAGAATCCGGGACAGTCGATCGCTGAGGCCCGCGATGTCGTTAGGGATCTCGCCGGCCAACTCGGTGAAGTGCGCTGAGGTCGATTTCAGTTCGGCCTGAGAACTGCACAGCTGTTGGCTGAGCGCACCGACGTGCGAGCGCCTTCGCTGGGCGGACACATGCAATTCGTCATACTCCTCGTCGTGCATTTCGACATGGCAACTCGAACCGTCCAAGTCCGGATTTCGGCCCAATTTCCGGGCATAACCGTCGGGGTCAACCTCAATCGACGTCACGGGCGGGAGTGTATGGCGCACCGAGACGCGTTCATTAGCCGATGCAACAAATATTTGCCGCCCGTTAGAACACTTGTCATAATTTACAGTCACGTAAGCGTCGGCTAGGTTTCGCCGAACCGGTTGCCACTTGAGCTCAAACCTGTTCTGCGTCTTTAAATTTCGATACTTTCGCGCACAAAAATGGTTAGCTGGGAATCTTGGCGATCTGGGCGTCGGACAACTTCGCGACGCCACCCGGCAGGGGCCAAACGTAGGCATGAACGGATCCCAGGAACGAGGGGCTGCTCCCCTCGGTCACCGCCCAGTGGAGGGACGCCTGGAGCGTCCGCGCCGTGGCGGGTCCTTCTGGTTGCTGTAGACGATCGCGTATAAGTAGTTCACGATCGGGTACCCGTCGCCGGCGGGCCCGTTGATCAGCGAGATCGATTGGTTCGGCGGGGTCTGCGAGGCAAGACTGGCGGCCTCGGCCGCAACGCTCTGGGCGTCGGCCAGCAGGAAATTACCGGCAGCGTTGCCCAATTGGGCCTCACCCAATCCCTTCTGGTGGGCCACGTCGATGTAACCGGTCCCGTGGTAGGTGACACAGCCGGGGCTCGCGGCGCAGCCGTTCAGCATGCCGGCCCTGCCGTCGGCGTCGTCTTGAGCCTGCGCGCCTGGTACCGCCGGAAACTCGACGGTGGTGCCGACGCCCGGCGACTTGCCCCAACCGTCCGGATCTTGCTTCGCCAGGTACTGGGTGAACAGGAACGTATCGCCGGATCCGTCGGAACGGTGTAGCGGAATCACCGGGGTAGCAGGCAAGTTCACGCCGGGGTTGAGGGCGGCGATCTGCGGATCGTTCCAGGTCTTGACGGTGCCCCGGTACATCGCCGACAGCACTTTGCCATCCAGCTTGAGGTGCTCGGTGACGCCGGGCAGGTTGTAGCTGACGTGCAGCGACGAGACGGCCACGGCGATGTTCATCAGCCCCGGGTGCGCGGCTAGATCATCCTCGGATAGGTAGGCGCCGGAGGCGCCAATGTTGACCGCCCCCATAGCCGCTTGCGAGATTCCGAAATCGGATACGGTGCCGTCCGTGGTGATGGTGATGTTCGGATATTTCAGGTAATAGGCCGCGGCCCACGCGTCCATCAAGGGGTAAAGATCCTTGGATCCGGTCTCCCACAACGTCACGCTTGATGTCGGGGGTGCCGTAGCGATCGTCCGGGTGGGAGCACCCGACGTACCGTCGGGCTTGCCTGACGCGCAGGCCGCCACGACCAAGACTGCCGACATCACAACCAACACCGTGCGAATTTTCACACCCTCACCATCGTTTTCAACTCGTTGCGGGACACCTAGATTCTGCTCCGCCGGAGTCCGGAATGCGTCGCGAACCAGGGTGACTGCGCGACACGGCCGGAATCGCCAACCACCTTGTTTGTCGTCGCTCGTCCCTATCATCGGCTCATGCATCGGGCGCCATCGATCATCGCTTCCGCCACGTACGACGGACGCCTACGAGATGTTTCCACGGCATGAAGACCGCGTTCGTTTTTCTCCCCCTGTACTTCGGCCTTCTCTTTGGTTTCTTCACACACCGCGTCGCTCTAGGCCTGGTGGGTGCGTGCTGTGGCCTGTTGCTGGCGGGCTTGATACAGCCCGCCTACCGTCGATCGCGGTGGCGGCTGGGCACCGTTGCGGGAATCGCCCAGATCGATGCGATGGACGGCGTGGAGTTCGAGGACTATGTCGCCACCCGCATGCAGCGCGCGGGCTGGGAGGTCAGCTTCACCCCTGCCGTCGGCGACTATGGCGTCGACCTGATCGCGCAAAAGGATGGCCAGTACGCGGCGGTCCAGTGCAAGCGGCACGGCAAAACAGTCGGCGTCGCCGCCGTCCAACAAGTGGTTGCCGGTGCGCGTCATCATGGATGCACGCGGAGCATTGTGGTGAGCAACCAGGAGTTTACTACTGCGGCAAAGCAATTGGCGTACACACACGGCTGCCAATTGATCGGCCGTAAGGCATTGCAAAGCTGGGTCCCCGCGCCCACCGGAAAAGACTTGCGCGACTGAGGATCTAGATCCCACGTCAAGGCTTTGTCACGCCGTGCATAGCCCCGATCCCCGGCATTATTGGGGCGAATGCCTCATGCGCCGCCATGACGGACGGCGGACGATCACTGCATCGAAGATTGCAGACCGCACGCGAAACCACCCTCGCAAACCGGCGGCTTCACCGCGAAATATCCTGGGAGGCAGTTGTGTTCACCATCGAGGAGTTGGCCACTATTCCGCTGTTATCGACGCTCGGGGAAAAGGAACTCGAGTATCTTGCCGGCACCGTGGAGGACGTGGCGGCCTCCGTGGGCGAAGGCGGCATGGCGATCGCCCACGTCCATCGCTACCTCCAGCTGACCCCCTGAATTAGCGCGCCTCGATGGCGGCAACGGTTGTCGCCGCATCGGGCCCACAGATGTGTTGGAGGTTGACGGGTCCTGCGGCCACCAGATCGTCGACGCGGCGCTTGAGGTCCCCCGACGCAAGATGGGCGTACAGGTTCGCGCCCGGGCATGAGGTTTGGGCAAGGTCACGGTGGCCGGCCAGGGTGTTGCTGGCGATGTGAAAGGTTTGGGCGGCCCAGGCGAAAGCGAGCGCGGCACTGTGAAGTTGGGCCTCGGAAACGACTTTCTGGTCGAAGTCTCCTTCGCACAGGACCAGGAAGTGTCCGGTCGTGTCGTAGTCGGTTGCCGTGTCGCCGGCGATCTGTGGGGTTTGCAATTCGTAGTTGTTGCCGTCACGGTCGATGCCGACATGGTAAGCGATGTCGACCCATCCCTGCTTGTCCTGGTGGTAGCGCTGATCTTGGCGAAGGTGGCCCGGGGCATTTCGGTTGTCTCCCGAGACAACTGCTTCGTGGTGAAGCGTCATGCGAGTGATCGTGTGGGGCCTGCCGCCGGCCCGGGCGGGGCGAGCGCCCCACGCATCTCGACACAACATGACGGCCGACGCCGAATTGGGCGGCAATGCTGAGGCAGTCGCCAATTGTCCGCAGCGCTCACGATTGCCGCTGCTCCTGCGCCGCCGGCCAGCTGGAGCAGCCGGCGACGACTGACGGGCGTGACATCGTCCATGGTCAACACCATACGAAACGTGCCCGCCACTCGGGGCCGAACATGCGGCGTTATGGGCCCGAGCGATGGGAATGCGCGTCGATCCAGTCGGAGTATCGGGTAGCGAAGATGTTGGCGTCCGAGCTCGGCGCCAGGGTGTGATCGTCGATCACCGCACCGAAATATGTAGCCTGCGCGTCAGTTACGACCCGACGTCGATCACCAACGGCGGCAAGGCCTCGGCGGACAAAATCGTCCATCCCCATTGCTTCGGGTTTGGCTACCTCAATTATTCCGTTGGTCGGGTGCCCGACAGCCGCGCCAGCCACGGCGGTCGCGACATCGTCGGCGGCGATGGGGCGGAACAACGCGTGCGGCAGCCTGACGATGTCCCCGTCTGTCGCCGAATCGGCCAAGCCAACCGCGAATTCGTAGAACGGAGTTGCCCGCACGATTGAATACGGCCGGCCCGAAGCTGTGATCAGATTTTCCTGAGCCGCTTTGGCGGTGTTGTAGCCGCTATCTGGCATGACCTGGGCGCCCACCACGGACATGGTGGTTGACTCCCGCCTTTTGTTCAGCAGACAGAAGATTCGTGGTCGTTGTCGTGAAGAAGTGCAGCACGGATTCATCGTCGAACAACGGCGAATCGGCCACGTCGACAAGGACATCCGCACCGGCGACGGCCGCGGCGAGACCTTCACCGGTAAGTGAATTGACACCCGACCGGCGGGATGCGGCGATCACCTCGTGCCCCTGCGCGCTGAGCTTGGACGCCACTTTCGAACCGATCAGCCCACGACCGCCAATGATTACGATCTTCATGATGAACCTTTCAGGGTCGCCGTTGACTGGGATCTAGAACGCCGCCAGGCATTCTCAAATCGGTTCACCGGGGAATTTCGCGTCGAAGCGTTCGCACAGCGCGGGGACGGTCTCGACATCCATCTCCAGCTGGTACCGCGCGCAGAGTTCAACTAGGTCCTGTGTCGCTATCTTGCCCACGCCGCCGAGATCAGCAAGCTCGTCGAAGAACCGCTCAAATCCTGCCGGGGAAATAATCTCGAGAATGCGGGCGGGCGCATCGCCCGCGTTCCAGAAGGTGTGCTATTGGCCTCGTGGCTTGAAGATGAAATCGCCGGGTTCCCCATAGAGGATCTCATCGCCAAGCAACGCACCCACGCGGCCTTCGATGATCCAGCTGTACTCGTCTTCGTTGTGGTGGCGATGAAGCGGGGCGGCTAACGCTCGGGGTGACACCGGATGCTCGAGGACCGAGAAGCACCCGTCCGCCGCAACGTTATCGACGATGTGGCGCACACCGATCGTCCCGAGGAACACCGACTTGCCTTCGGCGCGGCCGACAGACTCAGCTGGCGGGCCGCCCGGCCTCAAGATGTCGACTGCGGAGCCGGGTGCGACTCGGTTGCCGTTGCTGTATTCGTTTGGCACGGTTGCTCCTTCATTGAGTTCGCAATCATCGTCCAGCACGCCAGAATCTTTTGGTCCGCTCGCTACCGGTCCCGCCACGATCGACTATGTCGATCGCGACCTGCCGGCCCATGCCGGCGCTGCCACCGACGACAATGACCTTTTTGCCTCAAAGTGCATTCGGGGACCCTTCCTGGTTGTACTGAGCCTGCAGCAAGGCAGGGTGGGCTGTCATCGCCCAGACCACATATCACCCCGGGTGAGAAATACGCTGACGGATGTCATGCGTCGGATACGCTCTGCCCCAAACTAACTCGTGCTCGCGCGAAGTTTCACAGGCCGCGCACCCGAGGCCCGGCGGGTTCGGGGTAATCTAGGTCCGCGGCGGTAAGGCGGTAGACCTGCAGCGTCAGGCCGTAGTACTTGTCCGTCTCGCCCACCCATTCCATCCCGACCCGTCGAGCGGTTGCGACGCCACGTGTGTTACCCGGACGCACGACAGCGAACACTTCACTGACGCCCTGGTCGAACGCCTGGTGCGCGATTGCGCGACCCGCTTCTGCACCGTAGCCGTGGCCCCACGCCGCCGGGGCGATCTGCCACCCGATCTCCAGGTCGTTGTCGCCTGGAGGCAACGGCAGCAGCGACACCGCCCCAATCACCGTCTTGGCACGTTCGCTTTCGACGGCCCAACGCCCGATAGGCAGGCCTGTGTGATCGTGCTCGATGATCCAGCGCTCCAACACCTCCCCCATCGCGCCGCGATCGAGCACGGCGGCCAACGCGGGCGCCAGCCACCGCGTCACCTCTGGCTGGCCGAAAATTCCCAGCACGGCGTCGACGTCGCCGCGCGCCCACGGCCGCAGGCGCAGCCGCGCGGTGACCAATTCGCGGGTGCCGGTCACGTTGTGCACGTGCTCGTCGCCCCTCATCGCCTGGTCACCGCCTATTCGCTTGCCGCGCGCAGCCGCCCGTGGATCTCCTCGCATCGAGCCTGCGGCCAGGCGGAGTGAGCCGTCATCGCCCTACCGCGAATTCACCCAGGTGAGTCATGCGTTGTCGATGCGAAATCAGCAACGATTTCTGGGCCGAAGGCGCGTAGCCTGAGCGGTATGGCTAGAACCAAGGCCAAGACCAGGACCTGCGTACATTGCGGCCATACGTTCGATCCGGACGAGCCACAGCGTGACCTGTCCGATCCGGACTGGCAACCGGGCGCATCGGTCTATTGCTCGCACGAGTGCAGTGACCAGTTCCATTGCAACCTGGGGCATTCCTGCTCGACGCACGTCAAGGAGAAAGCCCGGCGCGAAGCCGCCAAAGCGGCGCAGCGCGAACCGTAGGGCAGTGCGACGCTAGGCCGCAGCTATGTCCGCGGCACCGCGTGCCGTGGCTGGTGCAACAGTGCGCGAACCAGCGGGCGGGGCCCGACGGACCGAAGCATTTGGCTGGCCGGACGGACCCGTACCCGCTTGGGCCACCAGAACCAGCGTCCCATCACCGCCATGATCGACGACGTGATCAGTGATCGCACGACGAAGGTGTCGAACATCAGGCCCAACCCAATCGTGCCGAACTGACCGATCGCCAGCAGATCGCTGGTGATCATCGTCGCCATGTTGACGGCGAACACCAAACCGGCCGCGGTCACCACCGGGCCGGTGAGACCCATCCCGCGGATGAGCCCCGTTTTCAGGCCGGCCCCAATCTCTTCTTCGATACGCGATACCAACATCAGGTTGTAGTCCGACCCCACGGCCAAGAGCACGATCAGCGCGAATTCGGTAGCCAACCAGTGCAACTGGAAGTGCAGAAGGTGCTGCCAGATCAGCGTCGAGAACCCGAAGGCGGCTCCCAGCGACATCACGATCGTGCCGACGATGACGCCCGCGGCGACCAATGCGCGGGTGACGATCACCATGATGATGATGAAGATCAGCACGATCGAGGCGACCGCGGCGATCAGCAGGTCGAACTTGGCGCCGTTGGCGATGTCGTAAAACGTTGCGGCCGTGCCACCGAAATAGATGTCGGCGTTTTGCAGCGAGGTCAGTTTGATCGCCTCTTTGGCCGCGTTGCGTTCCTTGTCGACGGACGCGATTCCTTCCGTCGTCGCCGGATCCACCCAATGAGTGATGATGAAGCGGGCAGCCTTGCCGTCCGGCGACACCATCAACCGCAACCCCAGTTGGAAGTCCGGGTTGGAGAAGATTTCGGGGGGCAGGTAGAAGAGGCTCTCAATCTGAGAGTCGTTGAAGGACTTGCCCATTACGGCATTGGTGTCGGTCAGCCGATCGAACTGATCGATCAGGCTGTCGAACGTGCTGTAGATCGTCAGCGTCGTATCGCGGATGGCTTTTGTGACGGCAATGTTCTCCGGAATGATCGCCAGCAATTCCCGCGTGGCCGTCGCCGTGTTCTTGAGGTCGCCGGTGAGGGAATGGAACTTCTCGGCCAGTTGATCGAATCCGTCCAAGGCGTCGAACAGGCTCCGTAGCGACCAGCAGATCGGGATGTCGTAGCAGTGCTTCTCCCAACAGAAGTAACTACGAATCGGTCTCCAGAAATCGTCGAAATCCGCGATATGGTCTCGGATCTCGTCCGTGATGGCAGCCGTCTCCCCCGTGGTTTTCGAGCTGTCGTCCGCGGCGTCCGCGAGCCGCTGGGTCACCGCGTACTGGCGCTCCGAGAGGCTGATCTGAGTGTCGAGGAAACCCGTGATCTTCTTGATATCGCCGACGCGAGCCTTGAGGTAGTTGAGGTTGTCGCGGATGGGCGCGGTCTGCACACTGAGCTGGAACGGAACGGATCCATCTTGAATCGGTGGTCCGAGAGGTCTGGTGATGCTCTGCACCCGTTCGATGCCGGGCACCCGGAAGATGGCCCCGGCGATCTTGTCCAGGACCAGCATGTCGGTGGTGTTGCGCAGATCGTGGTCCGATTCGATCATCAGCAGGTCCGGGTTCAGCCGGGCCTGGGTGAAGTGTCGATCGGCAGCGTCGTAGGCCTGAACCGAGGACGCGCTCTTCGGTAGGTAGTACAGGTCGTTGTAGCGCGGGTTGAAGCCGGACAATCCCACGGCGCCGACGATCGCCAAGATGACGGAAGTGGCGAGGATGGGTGCCGGCCACCGCACGATGGCCGTCGCCAGCCGGCGCCACCGGGTGTAGTTGAACTTTCGCTTCGGATCGAACAGGCCGAAGCCGCTCGCGAACGCGATCAACGCCGGTGTCAGGGTCACCCCGGCGGCCACCACCACCAGCAGACCAATCGCGCAGGGAAACGCCAGCGAACTGAAGTAGGGCAGCCGAGTGAAATGCAGGCAGGCCAGCGCCCCGACGATCGTCAAACCCGAACCCAGCACCACCTTGGTGACCCCGCGCAGGTGTCGTAGTAGGCGGCTTCGCGGTCCAGTCCCCGCTCGCGACCCTCCTGGTAGCGACCCACCATAAAAATCGCGTAGTCAGTCCCGGCCGCGATGGCCAGCGCCGTCAGCAGGTTGACGGCGAAGGTCGACAGTCCCATGATGCCGGTGTCGCCCAGCAGTGCAACCACGCCCCGACCGGTGGCCAGCCCGACTAACAGGATGACCATCGTCAGCAGCACGGTGCCGATGGAGCGATAGACGAACATCAGCATGATCGCGATGATGATGGTGATGATCGTCATCTTGAACAGGCTCGCGTTACCCACGACGATCGTGTCGTCGGTCAGGGCTCCCTGACCCGCGACGTAGGCCTTCACCCCCGGCGGCGGGTTCGAATCCGCGACGATCTGGCGAACCGCATCCACCGACTTGTCGCCGACGGCGCCGCCCTGGTCACCGCGCAGGTTGACCTGGACGTAGGCGGATTTATGGTCGTAGCTCTCGACACCCGAGGCGGTAAATCGCTGCCCCCAGAAGTCGAGCGCATGTTCGACGTGCTTGGTGTCTTGCTTCAGCTTTTTGACCAGCTCGTCGTAATAGTGGTGAGCGTCCTCGCCGAGAGGCTTGTCACCGACCAGGTCACCAGGACGAGGTTGTCGGAGTCGTACTCCTTGAATTTTTCTCCGATGTGCTTCATCCCGGTCACCGACGGCGCATCGGATGGCGACAGCGGCACCGAGACATCCTCGGCAACCTTCTCCAACTGTGGGACGAAGACGTTGACGACGACCGCGATCAGCAGCCAGACCACGACGATGGGCAGCGCCAGGACGCGGATGGTGCGCGCCAGCCGCGGCTTCCGCTCAAGCTCGTAGTGCGGCGCGACGGGGATTTCGTCCGTGTCGCTCGTGCTGTCGGTCACGCGGACTTGTCCAAACAGGAAACCTGCGCGTCACGGGTGTTCACCTGCTGTTGATCGACCAATTTCCCGTCGACGGTGATCCGGCAGCCTATCGTGGGGCTGTCCCCTCGGGCCACGACGTGGGCGAAGATGCCGGACATTTCCGCGACGATCGTCTGCGACCACGGCAGCGTGGTGAAGTTGGCCTTCTGCGGTTGCGCGTCGGCGTCCATCCAGTTGACGACGCCGGTCGTCCCGGCCGGTCCCAGGATTTCGTAGACGGCGGTCTTAGCCGCGTATGGCGGGGTCGCGTCCCGGGGATCGGGCTTGGCCAGACCTGGCCCTGGGAAGACGCCGTGGAGCCGCTGCACCGCAACGCCACCGACGATAAGTGCGACGATCACGACCAACGGAACCCATGCACGCTTGAACAGTCTCAGCACCGTGTCCCCCGTTCACGAGTTCTCGATCGGCTGATATTAAGACATCTCGTTGCGTCCGCCACCGCTAGCCGAACGCCATCGCGGCCGGATTGATTCCCGCGCTGGCCGCCGGATCGATTGTCGAGTGGGACACATTCACTCCGGAGGGAACGGTTCGGCCGCGGCCGAGGGGCTGCTGGCAAGGGCGGGTTGCACACCGGGCCGGTCGCGGCACACCGCCGCGATGTCACAGGGCACAAATTGGCACCCGGCAGCGGGATTGGTTATCAATAGCGCGGCGAACAATGCACCCAGACGAATAGCCCGGCGCACACCTCTAATACGTGAGTGAAGCCGGCGGCGCTCGGAACGCCGACGCCGATCAAACCGATGGATCCGATCGACACCAGCGCCGCGAGCCGCGAGACGGCATTGTTGATCGCCGACGCCAGGCCGCTGTGTTCGGTCGGTACCGAGGCCAACGTCACCGACGTCAGCGGTGTGATGGTGGCGGCCAACCCGATCGCCAGCACCGTTATCCCGGGGGCCAGATCGGTGATCGCGTGGAATCCGTTGGGTTTCGGGCGGATCAGGAGCAGGCCGATCCCCGCCAAGGCGGGCCCCGCGATCAGGAACACGCGTGGTCCTATCCGCTCGGCGGCGCGGCCGATGTGTCGGGCGAACACGAACGACACCACGGGAATCGGGAGGGTGGCCAGTCCGGTCGCGGTGGCCGAGTATCCGCCGATTTCTTGGGTGTAGAGGGCGATCGCCAGCGATCCCAGCGTCAACGCGCCGTAGACGAAGGCGGTGACGAGGTTAGCGGCAGCGAAGTTGCGAAAGGCGAACAGCGGCAACGGAAGCATGGGCGATGCGCTCCGGCGCTGCCAGCCCACGAAGCCGGCGAATGCGGCGATCCCGATCACCGATGGCACGATGACCGTTGGGTCGGTCCAGCCGTCGCGCTGCGATTCGATCAGCGCATATACGGTCGTGGCCAGCCCTACCGCCGACAGGCCCGCCCCGGCGGTATCGACACGGGCGCCTTCGATCCGCCCCGACATCGGGCACAGCCAAAAGGTGAGCACATACCCGAGCGCCATGGGGATCGCCGACAACACGAAAATCCAACGCCAGCCGAGTAAATCGACGCACACGCCACCCAACAGGGGGCCCAGGGCGAACGCCGTTCCCGTCCACCCGGTCCAGACGCCGATCGCCGCGGATTGGTGCGCCTTGTCGAACACGGTGTTGATCAGTGCCAGCGAGCCGGGCACGAGGAAGGCCGCACCGAGGCCCTGGGTCAGGCGCGCGGTGATCAGCATTGCCGGCGAGGCGGCCACCGCTGCCAAAACCGAGCCCACCCCGAATGCCAACAGCCCGAACCGCATTACAGGAACGCGCCCGAACTGGTCCGAGATGGATCCGCCGGGCAGATTTGCGGCCGCCATCGCCAGCAGGTAACCGTCGACGATCCATTGCTGCAGCGCCAATCCGCCGCCGAGGTCGTGCTCCGTGGCCGGCAAAGCCAGGTTGATCACGGTGGAGTCGAGGAAGGCGACCATCGACACCATCACCGCGACGACCATCGCGCGGCTGGTCGGCGCCGTGTCACGCAGCGTCACCGCCGGGCCTTTCGGGCGCGTGACGGTGGCTGAGCGCCAGACCTGTTGCGTGCGTCGGTCATCGGCGTTGTCTCAGAGCGCCTTTCGCAAAGCCTTGAGCTGCACCAACGCATCAATGTCGCGGCTGGTGATCGCTTTCTGGCCGTTGTCATTGCGCCCGTCATCGGAATCTCGGGATCCGCTGCGACCCAGGGTATTACCGGGCCACGATTCGCCGTAATCGCCGTTCATGATTGTCCTTCTGGAAATTTCGGTCGCGCTTGGGGTGACCGGCACCACCTCGGCGTGGCGGGCCCACTCGCCGCCGGTCGAAATGCAACACGCAGTCGAGCGGAATCCGTTCGGCGCGGCGGAATGTTCGCGCGCTCCAACCGTTTAGGCCGCCAAGATGGCGATAACTTCAACTTCCACGCGCAGGTTGGGCCACACCAGTCCGTCGATGATGCTGAGCATCGCGGCGGGTTCGTGGTGGATGATCTCTTTGCTTACCGCCAGGTAGGCGGCCACATTGTCGCGGCTGGGAGCCATTGGCGCATGTACACAATGTCGGTGAGCTTGGCACCGGCCTTGGCGAGCGCGCTTTCGACGTTGCCCCAGCACTGTCGGGCTTCGTCGGTGAAGTCCTCAGGCGTGGAGCCGTCTGCGCGCAGCCCGGGTGTTCCAGAGACGAAAATCTGTGTGCCACCGCCGGACACGACAATAGCGTCGGCGTATCCCGGAGCGATGTGAGCGCCCACTCCGGTAAGGATGCGAGTACTGGTAGTCATCTCAAGACTCCTTCGTGTTGTTAGGCGGTGGCGGAACTAGAGGGCGCTGAGTGCTTTGAGGTCGTCATCGGCGAGGGCCACCGACGCGGCAGCGATGTTTTCGTCGAGATGCTCCACCGAGGACGTGCCCGGGATCGGCAGCATGATCGGTGAGCGCGCGAGCAGCCAGGCCAGTGCCAACTGCGATGGGCTGGCCTGGTGTGCGGCTGCGATCTTCCGCAACGGACCGTCGCTAGCAGCCAGCGGGCCGGCAGCTAGTGGAAACCACGGGATAAACGCAATGCCGTGCTGGGTGCAGGCGTTCACGAGAGGCTCGGCGTCGCGTGCGGTGAGGTTGTACATGTTCTGCACGGAGGCGATCGCGGTGATGTTCAGTGCCGCCTCGAGCTGATCGACGCTGACCTCGGACAGACCGATCAGCCCGATCTTGCCTTCGGCCTTCAAGTCGGCGAGTTCGCCGACCTGGTCTTCCAGGGGATAGTCGGGATCGACGCGGTGCAGCTGGAACAGGTGGATGCAGTCGGTGTCGCGCCTGCGCAAGCTCATCTCGACCTGTTGGCGCAGATACTCGGGTTTGCCTAGCGGAGTCCAGGATTCCGGTGACGGTGTGTTCGTCGGGTCGGGGCGGGTCCGCAAGAATCCGGCCTTGGTGGCCACGACGAGGTCGGCGGGGTAGGGGTGCAGGGCGGTGCGAATCAACTCCTCAGCGATGAACGGGCCGAAAGAGTCTGCGGTGTCAATGAATGTGACGCCCCGCTCGACCGCGCGGCGCAAAACCGCGTGCGCCTGAGCGCGGTCACGGGGCGGCCCCCAGTTACCGGGCCCGGTTAGTCGCATCGTTCCAAAACCCAGGCGGTTGACGGTGAGGCGGCCACCGAGTTCCAGAGTGCCCGCGGACGCGGCGGTGGGGTAATCGCTTCTCATGCATCGACCTCTCTCGATGGAATCGGGGCCGCGTCGATGCCAGCAGTGACGCGGTCATCGCGAGACTCCTTGGGCGTGATGACTACTCCGTTGGACTCGTGTCCTGCGACGACGTCCGTGAGGGCGTGGACGGCCTGATCCAGGTTGCAGCTGCGCGGGGTTGGCATGCGCAATCGATGGGAGTCCCGAAGCGCGGTCAGGCGGTTGAGTTGGGCGCCGTCGGAACGGACGTAGACCGCGGTCACGCTGATACCGCGAGTGGATGCGGGTGGGTCGGGGGTGATGGTGGCCAGCCGGCCGCCGTCGGCAAGCGCAGTCATCGCCGCGGCAGCACCCCCGGGGGGCCGCGTTGGCGAGGGCTTGGATTGAGTCCTTCGCCAACTTCCTTGCGAGTCGTGGCCGAACTGGGTCGCGGTAGTCGATCACCTCGCGGGCGCCATACCCGCGGACCCGGTTCCTGCTGCGCGGGCTTACGGTGGCGAGCACATCGAGTCCGCGCAGGGCGGCCAACTGGACTATGAGCCCGCCGGTGATTCCGCCCGCGCCGTGAACGAGCAACGTTTCTCCAACACGAAGCGCCAACGCCTCGCCGATCACCTGCTCGGCGGTCAACGCCGGCACCGGAAAGATCGCTGCGGTCTCCCACAGAATCGCGGGCGGTTTGTGGGCAAGCGATCCCACGGGTGCGATCAGTCGCGGTGCCCACGTGCCTTGGTCGCGCAGCGGCACAGGGTGGCACAGCACCGCATCGTTCACACTGAATCCGCCCGGCCGGTCACCGACCGCCTTGATGATCCCGGCAGCCTCGACGCCGAGCGTCATCGGCGGCTTCGCGCCAACGTCCCAACCTCCGGCGCGAATGATATTGTCCCAGTTGCCAATCCCAGCGCTACGAACCTCGATGAGCACCTCTTCGGCCGCCAACGGGCGCGGATCGTCGACGCCGAGCATCTCCACTTTGCCGCCGAGCGTGCGCACACCCGCTACCACCATGGTCACAGCGAGACGACCGGCCAGTCGTAGGTCATTGAGAGTCCTCTCAAAGGTCGAGTTTCAACGAGGCTGATAGACAAGGCAATTCGCCCGAGCGCCCTGTTCCCCACTTTTCAGTAGTGGGGCGAGTTCGGATTCTTCCGCGAGAAGCGGATCCCAGACTTGATTGACGGTTGGTTGTGGCGCGACAGCATGGCGTAGCAGACTCACTGGGATTTTTGCGACGATAGCCAGGGTGGCGGCTTGAACCCATTCGGAGAACTCCGGCCCGACAAAGGTTGCTCCCAGCAGTGTGTTGGTCTCGGCGTCAATGACCAATTTCGCCCATCCATCGAAGCCATCCCGGTAAAGCGCGAGGTGTGACACCGTGTCGGGGTAACGAGCAGTTCGCGTTCTTACTGCGAAACCTTCTGCGCGGGCCTGACTTTCCGTGCGTCCCGCCCGGGCCACTTGAGGCTCGGTGAAGATAACTTGCGCAAGACTGCCGACGTCGCGGGCGGCCAGCTCGGTGCCGCACAGTTACACCCCTCGGCCCGAGCCGCGATGATCTCGGCCACGAGACGACCGTGGTACGTGGAGATATGAGACAGCCGCGCCCGTCCGGTGGTATCTCCCAGGGCGTAGAGCCAACCGCCCGTCACACCGATCGCCTGGAGATGATCGTTCACAGAAATGACCCGGCCCGGCAGCTCAACGGTTTCCAGTCCGAGGTTGTCGGTATTCGTGCACCACCCGGCGGCCAGGACGATCTCGTCAACCTCGATGGTCTGGCGATGGAACGTCGCGGTAACGGGCCCGCCCGGCACGGGGCGGGCTACCGCCAACAGCTCCGTCTCAAAGTGAATCGTCACGCCTTTGCTTCGCAGTGACTGCGCCACCAGGTCACGTGCTTCGGGTTCGAAGTTGGGAAGCAGGGCGTTCCCACGCACCAGCAGCGTTACCGCGGATCCCAAACCGGCGAGTATGGTCGCGAACTCGACACCGACCGGGCCACCACCCAGCACCAGTGCGCGAGATGGCACTTGAGTCATCGTTGTCAAGTCCCGATTGGTTTACGGGCGTGCGTGCAACAACCCAGGTATGGCCAGCACGTTAGGACGAGTGCCGGACGCCACAACAACCGCGTGTCGTGCAGTCAAGACCGCCTCGGTGGTACCTCCCGAGGCATAGGCCACCCGCACTGTTCGTTCGCCGGCCAACCGGGCGCGTCCGTGAAACACTGCTACACCGGCTTGCCGTAGTGATGCTGTTCGGTCTTCGTCGGAGAGGTGTTCTATGATCGCGTCCCGTTTCGCGAAGACGGCCGCAACGTCTATTGCGCCACCCGAAATAGCTTCTCGCACAACGGGGACCGCCTTCGCGAGATTGCACACCGCGATCGGCCGAATCAGTGTCTTGCTCGGGTTGCAGGCGAAGTAGTGGCATTCCCCGCCGACTAGACGATCCTCCACGAGCGCTACCGAAAAGCCTGCGGACGCAAGCTTTCGCACGGTGGCCACACCACCCACCCCGCCGCCTACGACGACCACGACAAACTCTTTGCCGGTCACGTCTCCCCTCATTTCCGATGATCGGTACGTCCAGGTGTGGTTGAGTGCGCGTCACCCGTCACAACAAGCCGACTCGCGTCGGATCGTCAGGGGCCGCACCGGCTTGCGACAGATCATTTTCTTGGGTTGTCGTCCGTGGTAAGCGGCCCGTCTCCGGTATCGAGCAGGAAAACGGCGAGCAATTCAGCGGGTTCGGTGATGCTGGCATTCTCACTGATCGTGTGGTGCGCGCCGGGGGCTTCACTCCATGTCTCGCCGGCGTGATAGACCCGTTCCGGCTCAGCGTCGACTTGGCTTCGGATTGCTCCGGAGATCACGTACGCCATGATGAAGGCTGATTTCGCATGATGGTGGGCTCCGCTCTTAGCTCCGGGCGCGTAGCTGACGGTCACTGCTTCAAGTGATTTGCCCGGAAGATTGGCAGGTTGATTGAAAACCTCGCGGACAACCGGGTTTTGATCCGAATTCTTTGGAGCTGACTCGGCGTGTGCCGCAGCTGCGAGCATCACCGCAACTGTCAGTGCGGCGAGTGGCATCTTCAAGGCCATGTTTAGCCGCCTTCCCTTGGGGTGTTTGACGACTAGTGGCTGTGATAGCGCGATCCGGAATGACCGCACAGACCCGAGCCACGTTGTACGCCAGCAGGTTCGACGGATCGTTTTCAGTCTTCGGCTACGCGCAGGATCGTCTTGCCGGGGATGCGCTTGCCTGGCGCGAATGCGGCGGCAGCCTCGGCGAGTGGCAGCACGGCACCCACCACCGGTTTGAGGCACCCATCGCGTACTCGCGCGACGAGGTCGGCGAGCCGAGCGCGATCGGGCTCGACGAGGAAGAAAAGTGCCCGCCCGTCGTGCGGCTGGTGCTTCGGTGGCTCGGCGATGGTGACAAGTGTTTCGCCGGGCCGCACCAGGTCGGCCGACCGATCGAGGACCTCGTTGCCGATCACATCGAACACCAGGTCGACTTCGCCTGCGTCCTCCAGCTTTTCGGTGTCCAGATCGACAAACGTGTGGGTGCCCAGTTCCAGCGCGCGGTCTCGATCCGCGGCTCGGCCGGTGCCGATGGCGCGCGCACCGACCTCGCGAGCCAGCTGCACCGCGATCGACCCGACCCCGCCCGCGACGCCGTGGATCAGGACTATCTGTCCGGCGGCGAGGCGGCCGTGGTCGAACAGGGCTTGCCAGGCGGTCAATCCGGAGATTGGTAACGCCGCGGCCACCGTGTGATCAACATCGATCGGCAACGGTGCGAGATTGCGGGCGTCCACAGCGGTGTACTCCGCCAGTGAGCCGTTGCGAGCCCAGTCGGCGAGCCCGAACACCCGCTGACCCACGGTCAAACTCGTGGTGCCATAGCCCAACTCGGCCACGACCCCGGACAGCTCGTGGCCGGGGACGCTCGGAGTGCGGTCACGACCTGCGTGGTCGATCCAGGTGTGCGGCCAGTCGAGCTCTCCGCTGGTGAAACCCGCGGCGTGTACGCGGACGATGACGTCGTTGTCGGCCGCTTGCGGGTAAGGAAGCTCCGTCAGCGAGAAGCCGGCGACGCCGGCGTCATGATCCGAAACGGTGATGGCTCGCATTACAGGTCCTTTCTAATGTGGGTTGTGGTCGTCGGCTCGACCGCGGGCTGCGGTTGTACGCTGACGAGTTCGAGGCCTAGCTCGCGGACCCGGTCGAGAAGTCCGTAAAGCTGTGACTGGTCGCGGATTTCACCGGTGAACACGGTTTCGTTCGCGCCAGCCTCGAAGCGCATCCCTTCAAACGCGCATCCGAGCCGGTCGGTCAAGCGGCCTTGAATGCACATCCGGTACGTCGTCGGCTGCATTTGTCCTCCGCTCGCGAACTGCGCAACCAGCATTTATCGTCGCGAGATGAGTCGTCATCACCCGGCGAGCTAATTCACCCGGGTGAGTACGACGCATTGCTGGGCGGATCGGCGGCAGCAGGGGTGGACCGGCAACACCGAGAAATCCAGCTTCGAAAGCCTTCGGGTTCTTGGTTATCCGGTTGCTTCGCGGATGTAGCGGCCAATTTGTCGCAGCGAGCGGATGGCTTCGGGGATCAGCGGCGCGGCGAATTGGAACACGTGGATTTGGCCCGGCCACACCTGCACTTCGACTGGCACGCCGGCGGTGGCCAGTCGTTGGGCCGCCAACTGTGCATCGTGGAGCAGTACCTCACTACCGGACACATGGATCATCGTGGGTGGAAGGCCGGGTTCGATGTGATCGAGTGGCTCGTAGAGCGCATCAGGATGCCCAGTGGCGTCGCGGTGGGCTGCGGCGCGGGTGATCAAGCCGTGGAAAGCGGCGGAGGCTCTGGGCCCAAACATCGCATCAGAGTCGATGTTGGGGTGGGTCGTCTTGGGTCGTGTGGCCAGTTGCAGCAGCGGTGACATTGCCACCAGCGCCGCCGGTTGCTCATCGCACTCGAGCAGACGCTGGGCCAGCGCCAGCGCCAGGTAGCCGCCCGCGGAATCGCCGGCCAGCACGATCTGGTCGGGTTGGTAACCTCTTTGGCGCAACCATCGGTAGCCGTCGTAGCAGTCGTCGATCGCGTCGCTGATCGAATGTTGCGTAATCTTACGGTAATTGGGTACCAGTACAGAGCTGTCTGCGAACCTGGACAGCGTGCTCACCAGCCGGCCGTGTGAGTAGGCGCCGCAGGTGAGGAAGGCCCCGCCATGCAGATACAGCACGACCCGGCGGGTGCCGTCGACCGGTAGCACTCCGGCGGCGCGGATTAGCTGCGCGGTGCAATGCGCCAGCGCGATGCCGGTGCGTTCCGTGCCCGGCGGCGGCGTGACGGCGCGGGCGGCGATCTCGACGACGCCCCAGGGCCACGGCGCCGAGGGCAAGTAGCTTCCCACACTCAAGGTGGGCCGGATCATCAGCCGGGCGCTCAGCCAGGCGATGCGACCGGCCATGCTCGGACCGTCCTGGACGACGTCAACGACGGCGCCCGCGCGGCGTGCGTGCCGTCGACTTTTTCGTGCCCTGGCTGCTCTTAGACCGGGGCGCGGTGAACCCCACACCGTGGCGGGTGCGCTCATGTCAATACTTCCGGACCGGGCTCATCGTGCACTCTGTTAGTTGAGGGACGGCCTGTGTGCCCCGCAGAAGCGGGCGCTCCGCGGGTCAATGAATCTAGGTGATCACTAGGAGTTAGGCAGACGCCGACGCATAAACGACACTGTTGGTCGGCGGCGGCGGCTGCCTGCCGGTCACGGGCGCTCACCCGTATTCGGGTCATGATTTCGGCGCCTCGGTCCCGATCGGCCGCACAGCGAAGCTGCGCAAGTATCCAGTGGGGCGCCCGCAGGTGGTGCACACCGGACGAGTGCCCCATCTGGACGCCACAGCGCGCTTGTCGCCCACGTAGGTCGCCATCGCCCATTGCACGGTAGCCAGACAGTCTTGACAGAGCGCCTCGACGAGGTCGCCGTCTGGGCTTAGCCCCATCTGGTCGCATCCGTCGATGGCGTGGATCTCGGCGACCGCCACCGCCGGCGCACCGCATGTACTGCCGCTCGGCACCCGCTGGGCGCTGCAGGCGGGCTGTAGCGCATGAAATTGATCCTCGATCGCCGGGATGGCGTCCATCGCGGCCTCTCCTTTCCAATGCGTCCAATCGCTGGCGGCGCATCGCGGCGAACTCGTCTATCTCGCGTTGGCGCTCATAGGCTTTCAGCTCGGCATCTTGGATCGCTTCGTTGAGGCGAGCCTGGGCGAGCGCAGGGGTCAGCATCGGAATGCCCAGTTTGCGCGCTGACTCATGCCGAGAGTCGAGGGCGTCTGGCGTCGTTGTGGCGAGCCATTGAACGGTTTTCGTGACGTTCACCGCCAGCTTTGCTCCATAGAATTCGGCGCGTTCACGTAACGCAATGATCTCCGTGTCCTCGCCCACGACGGCGATTCGAAGCCCGCGCAGGTACCTGGCCTCGGGTCGTGGCTCTGGCTCTGAGCAATCGGCAATAACCGCGTTGACCCTGCCCGCTACGTCTGTGAGACCAAGAGCATCGGCCAATAGGAACATTTCTCGCCGCCGCACCGGTGTCAAAGCGGTCCATGGCACGTCCTTCTCGTTGTTGAAGGCAGTGTCCCAGGCCCGCCGGTGAAGCTGCCGGAGTTGCGTGCCGGTCAGACCTGTGGCCATGGCTATGCGAGTTAAATCGGACGCTTCTTGCATCGTGAGGCGGCTGTCGTCGACCGATGTGTCTAGGAGCCGCCGGTAGTCTTGGACGACTTGCGGATTGCCCTTGCGGGGCCTAGGTGATTGTGGAAACGAAGCCAGAAGATTGTCCATCGAGGCGCGTACGAGAGGTACTGGGCGACAGCGGATCTGACAGGTCTCAGATACGGCGGAAGGCGGACCGCCGTGTGGGTCCTGGGTGAAGTACATAGCAGAGGGGGCCTTGCGTAGAAGCCATAGCAGAACCTCCTTCACAGCCCGTGCGTCACCTAGCGCCGCGTGTCTGTCATGAGCCCATTCACCCGTCGCAGTTTTGTACATCACCGGCAAGCTGAAGGCCCTGCCGTCGAGGTGATTGCGGCAAGCATCTAGCGTACAGACACCGACGACACGGGGTAAGGGAATTGCTGCTCGTAAGGCGGCCGCCGACAAAAATTCGTTTTCGAACGAGAAGTTATGGCCGACAACGACTGTGTCAGACATGAACGCGAATACTTCGGGGAGCACATCTTCGATGCACGGTGCACCCACCAGATCGCTATCACGGATGTGGTGGATGGCGACGGCGTCAGTGCTCGAGCCAGGATTGTTTACCAGCGTCGCGAACTCATGGATTGTTTTCCCATCTGCGGAGAACTTGACCAGGCCGACCTCAACAATCCGGTCAGTGTCTGAATCCAGCCCCGTTGTTTCCAGGTCCACTTCTGTGAACGTGACGTTGGTGGTGGGAAAAGGTGTGATCTTGCGAGTAAGGCCGACGTATGGAATGGATGGTCGTCGGCGCCTGCTCACAGCCGCAGGCGGGATACCTTGAGGGGGACACACGGGTGGGTGCGGCCAGGTAACGTCGATGTTGGACTTCGGGCTGTTGCGCCGAGACTTGGTGACGATCCAGCCGATAAGCATCGCGGCCAGGAATCCAAGCCATAGGACTTCGAAAACCCATCCCACGACTGAGCGAGTAGTGGACGGGTTTTCAGCACCCATGCGCACGGCGAGATAGGTACCGCCCCAGTAAGGCCACGCCAATGCGCACACCCCTAGGCCCAAAAGCAAGATGACAGCGCCACCTCCCGAGGATGGCGAGCTGTTCTTTCGTCGTGATGAGCCCATCGCGACCTCCCGCTGCCTCCAGCCATACCTGTTTCGGGGCAACACGGTAATCCGTGAAAACGCAGGCGGCGGGAATTTGGCGAAAGATAGTTCACATGGCGGGTTGGCTGCCGAACGGCAGAAGCGTGGTACCGGTTTCCTATGGGGGCCGCCTTCGGCAGGTGCCTGGCGACTTCTCGGCAGCCTGTCCGGACCCGGTCTTGCCGCCGTTAAACCTGAACCGAAACCTCAGGCGGTAGAGGGGAACGTTCGCCTCAGAAGGGAAGTGTCGTCCATCTCAATGAACAGCTCGATGAATTCCGCGGCAAACAGCCGAATCGAGCCGCCACACGACCGTGCCCACGCCGAACTCGAGATCTGCGGCACCCCGCTGGATGCAGATTTGGTGAATCGTCGTTTTGTGGTCTAGCTGCGCCGACTCCTGCCGAACCGCCTACTTCATATCTGTCTGCAAGGACCGTCTGTTCAAAGCGATGTGCTAGGTACGCACCGGAGCTTCGCCAAGGCAATGGGTTGGATCGTGCCGGGGCGAGCGGCTCTATCGTCACGCGACGGCCATGTCACGGTATGCGAGCCCGGCACCGCATCACGGTCACGTGAATCGGGTTTGCTTGGATTACCACCGGTCAAATCCAGTGACGAACTTTCGCAGCCAGAGTGAGGACTGATGACAAATCGCCGTCTCGTTTGGGCGCTCGCCGCGGTGGTGGCGGCGGCCGTCGTTCCCGGCCAGGCCCATGGCCAACCGCCGACGAAGTGTCTGACCAACACGCAAACGGGCAAGCAGGTCTACGTGCCCTGCGATCTGCTCAACGCCGGCGCCAATTTCCCGCCGGGGCACCGGTGTCCGCCGCCGCTCGAGCAGTACCCGAAAGACGTTGCGGACTGGTGTGGCGTCGGGCCCGGCCTTGCGACCAGCACGCCCACGACCCCTCCGACTCCGACAAGCCCCACGAGCCCGACGAGTCCTACCAGCTCCGTGCGACCGACGACGTCGACGGGCCCGGTGAGCACAACGAGCCCCACGACCACCACGAGTCGTGCGACCACAACGAGTCCCACGACGCCGACGAGTTCCGCAACCCCGGCGGCGCCGGGCGATACCGAGTGACGACGCCGCGCATCCGGCTAGCAGCCATGATTCCGGTGGACCGATGCGAAAGACCTTCCGAAAAGCCGCTGCCGTAACAGCCGTGTTCCTTGCACTCATTGCGGGTTGCTCGCGCGGTGATGCGGCGCACTCTGCAGTAAGCCAAACCCAGGGTGCAACGCAGACATCGGCAGCGGCTCAAACACCGTACTCCGCAACACTTTCCGAGCTGCCCGACGCGGCCACCGCGCCCGCTTTCGCACCTGTGTCCAAGCTGATCAATGATGCGATCGGCGCGAACAAGCTGCCGGGGGTGGTGGTTGTGATCGGCCACGACGGCAACGTCGTCTTCCGCCATGCGTATGGCTGGCGCAAGCTTGCCGGCGAACCCGGGCTGGACGGACTGCCTGCACCCGCCAAGCCGATGACCGAGGACACGATTTTCGACTTGGCGTCGTTGACCAAGAGCCTCGCCACGGCGACCGCGGTCATGCAGCTATACGAACAAGGCAAGGTCGGATTCGACGACCCCGTCCAGCGCTACCTGCCCGACTTCACCACGGTGGACGACCCGCGGCGCGCAAAGGTGACCGTTCGCATGTTGCTCACCCACACGTCGGGCGAACCGGGGGATGTCAATCTGGGAGATCCGTGGGGGCTCGACGGCGCCGACAAGACCGAAGGCATTCGTCGCGCGCTCACCACGCCGCTGGAGTCGGGCCCCGGTGCGGGTTTTCGCTACTCGGATATCAATTACATTCTGCTTGGCGCGTTGGTCGAGAAGATCACGGGTGAGGCACTTGACATCTACGCTCAGCGACACGTATTCGAGCCGCTCGGCATGGCCGACACCCACTTCCTTCCCCCCGCCAAGGCGTGTGGTCCGCACACCACGATCGGGTCTGCGATCGCCTGGGCCCACGCGCCGACGGGTGGCGCGCCGGACGCGTGTCCCGCGGGTACCTGGAGCACCGGCTTGTTGCCCCGCATCGCGCCGACGGCGCGCGACGAAGAGGGCAGAGCCGATCCGGGCAAGAATCCCGATCTCGATCATCTGCTGCGGGGCACCGTGCAGGACACGACGGCGCGGCACATGGGTGGCGTGGCCGGGCATGCCGGCGTGTTCTCGACGGCCCACGATGTCGGTGTCTTTGCCCAAGCCTTGCTGGACCGGCTCGCGGGTCGTCCGAGCGAATTCCCGTTGGCGCAACCAACTTTGGAGTTGATGACGGCTCCGCAGCAGCCGGGACACACCCCTGGCCAACTCGAGGCAGCCAACGAAGCCACCCGAGAAGCCGTCGCGAAGAGACCGAATACCCGGGATCCGCTGCTAGCGCCGCGCTATCCGGCGATCCCTGGGCAGAACCTGTGCGGCTTTGGCTGGGACATCGATACGGTCCTTTCCCCGCGGGGCATGGTTTTCCCGATCGGTAGCTTCGGCCACACCGGATTCACCGGAACGTCGATCTGGATAGACCCGGGCTCGGATACGTACCTAGTTCTGCTCTCGAACTCGAGCTACACCCGGGGCAGCCCACCGATATCGGATCTGCGAGGTGAGGTTGCGACGGCGGCGGCCCGGGCTCTGGGCCCTTGAGGGCTCGGGTCCGCTCGAAGTGTTGGTAGTCAAGGGGAGCCGCCCACTCGCCACCCCACCGCCAGCCACGTTCCGTGAAGGCGTGCACCGCTGGGTCGCCGCTGTGCAAGAGACCAGGGTCGGTGCGGCTGCGGTCCAAGTAAGCCGCGGCGTTCACCGGTTCGAAATACTCGCTGGCGTAGAGGCACGGGTTGACAAGCGTGTTGATATCGATGGCCCGGCCGTAAGCATGGGGAGACCATTCGTCGGTACCTGGGATGCGTCGGCAGTTGAACGCCGACGTGTTGTTGTCCTCCATGGATAGCTCGTCGTCGGCGTCCGGGTAGTGATCGACCGTGCGGATCTTCTCGACGGGATAGCGTAGCTGGTAAAGCTTTTCGAAGATCGCGATCACGTCGGGCACCAGGTCTTCGTGCACGATCAGGTCGCCGCGATGGGTCTGGCCGTCGAAACCGATGTAGGCGGCGTCGACCCGTCGCAGTTGTCCCGGCGCGACGGGACATTCCGGCCGCCGGGTCGCGCCGAGTTCGGCGGCGGTGACCGGCGCTACGGTCGCGGGGGCAGGTGCCGACGACACGCTGGCCGCCGCCGAAGATGTGGCAGACGACGATGGTGGGTTCGGGGGCCGTGGCGGCGCGGAGGCGCACTGCACCAGCACGACGACCGCTGCAAGCATTTCCGCCAGCAGGTCGCCCCTACGCTTCACTGGGATCAGTCCTCACCGCTTACTTCCATCATTAACACCGTATGCGACTAGGACTGCGCCTGCCCAATCCCACACCGCACGTTCGCAACTCAGCGAAGTGGCGGAACTCTGACCTTGCCGCGGAGCTCACCCGGGTGAAACAACGTGGGCGTGATGACACCCCGCCCCGTCGCCCAGCAGACTGGCCGCAGTTCAGCGACCGAGATGTCGCCAGCACGCAACGACCAGCAGAAGGGTGTCACCATGCACTTCGGTTCCAAGTAAAGCCATCGTCGTCGGGGGCAGCGCCGGTATGGGCCAACAGGTCGCCGCCGACCTCGTGCGCCACGGCGGCAGCGCGGTGATTGTCGGCCGGTCGAAGGGCCGTGTTGATGACACCGTGGCCGAATTGACCGCCGGGGGTGGCCAGGCCTGGGGGATCACCGCCGAGTTGACGGATCGAAGCGCGGTCGCCGATGTGCAGCGCGTGCTTTCCGAACAGCACGCCGACGCGACGCTGTTGGTCAACGCGGCCGGATTCTTCGTTCCCAAGCCGTTTCTCGAGTACGACGCGCAGGTCTACGACTCCTATATGGAACTCAACTACGCCCTGTTTTTCCTGACGCAGACCGTCGTCGCGGGCATGGTCGCCAAGGGTGAGGGCGGGGCTACCGTCAACATCGGCAGCATGTGGGCGCATCAGGCGATCGGTCTGACCCCCTCGTCGGTGTACTCGATGCAAAAGGCTGGGCTGCATGCGCTGACCCACAATCTGGCGATCGAGCTTGCCGGGCATCAGATTCGGGTCAACGCGGTAGCGCCGGCCGTCGTCAAGACCCCGCTCTACGAGGGCTTCATCGCGAAGGACGAGATTGACGCCACGCTTGCCACTTTCGCGCCACTTCATCCCCTGGGACGAGTGGTCACCCCCGCCGACGTCGCCAACGCCGTGACGTATCTGCTGTCTGATGAGGCCAGCTGGGTCACCGGCGCCATTCTCAACGTCGACGGCGGCATCATGGCCGGCCGCAACTAGCCCGCTGGAGGATTTCCATGTCACACCAATACAGCAAGAGCCCTGCCGCGGTTGAGGCGCTGAGCCCCGAGCGTACCACGTCACGCAGGAGAACGGCACGGAGCTTCCGCTCACCGGCGAGTATTGCAACAACCACGAGCCCGGCATCTACGTCGACATTGTTTCTGGCGAACCGCTTTTCGCCTCGGTGAACAAATTCGACAGCGGAAGCGGCTGGCCCAGTTTCACCCAGCCGATCGATGCCGACAGCCTTGTCGAGCGGCGCGACCGCAGCCACTTCATGAATCGGGTCGAGGTGCGGTCCGCCCACGCCGATAGCCATCTGGGGCACGTATTCCCGGACGGGCCCACCGAAGCCGGCGGGCTGCGCTACTGCATCAACTCAGCATCGCTGCGATTCATCCACCGCGACGACTTGGAAGCCCAGGGTTATGGGCAATATCTGGGCTTGTTCGCCAAAGATGCGTTGGAGCAACACGATCGCGTCGGCGAGGAGAGATCATGACCGGCCACAACAAAATCGCCGTTCTCGCCGGTGCGTGCTTTTGGGGCATGGAGGACCTGTTCCGCAGGCGGCCCGGTGTGGTCTCCACCCGTGTCGGCTACACCGGCGGCAGCAACAGACACCCCACCTACCGCAATCACCCCGGCCACGCCGAGGCACTCGAAATCACCTACGACCCAGACGAGACCGATTACCGGGCACTGCTGGAATTCTTCGTCCAGATCCACGACCCATCGTGGTGTGGCGAGGGATCAGATCGGTCACTGTCACCTTTGGAGTGTCTCTGGCCGAACTTTATACTCTCGCCGGCCAGACGTTTGCGATCGACCAATTCTTCGCCACATCAGTAGACCGCAGAGTGGCCGTGAAGGAATTCACCGAGCCAGCACCCGCGCCAGCGCTGTACCGCGTCAGGGTGGAAGCCGGAACTGAGGCCGTTTGGATACCCCCGCTTGGCGCTGCGGAGGAGGCGCGCCAGATGGAGTTACTCCTGCTGCCTGGTCTAGAGGCGCGTATTCTCGCGGTAGACGACAGCGGCACGCCGCCAATCGTGGAGATGGAGGTGAGCGATGGGTAGGTTCTCCGACGACATTCCGCTCAGGCCGCGAGGCAGTGTTGCGCCAACGACTGTTCCCGTATTGCTTCGCAAGCTCCACGTCAAGGACGCGCCGTTTGAGAAGCAGAGCGAAGCAATTCGCGAATGGCTAGCGACCAATAAACCAGGTCTCACCATGCGTTATAGCCTCGAGCGACATGGATTCGGCGAATTGCTCCGCAACCAGATACGGCTGTCTTAGAAGCTCGGCGGCGCGCTAACGGCATTCTACGTTTGACGTGGTGTTGACGTGGCGGCTACGTGAGCAGTTTACGCGATTTGAACTGCTGTTAAGTGGTGGAGCTGCCGGGAGTCGAACCCGGGTCCTACGGCATTCCCTCAAGGCTTCTCCGTGCGCAGTTCGCTATGCCCCTGCTCGGATCTCCTGGTCACGCGAACTAGCCAGGATGACGATCCCAGTCGCTGTTGGTGTCCCGATGAGTCCCGCGACCGGATTCATCGGTGGATCCCTCTAGCTGATGCCGGGGTCCGGGTCGAGGGCGGCCCGGTCCGACAGACTAGCTTCGCTTAGGCAGCGAGAGCGTAGTCGCGCTGATGTGAATCGGCGCTTATATGGTTACAACGACGCTTACGGTGGTCTCTTGCCTGCACCGGCACGCTTCCCTTGATTCGATGCGCGAAGTCGAAACCGCTCAGCCCCTCGCACCCTGCCGACTTTCGGCAGACACTCCATTCTACGGCAGCATTAACCAGCGGCAACGGGATTATGTTCCGTTGTCCGACGAGCGTCGACTTGTTGGGCGCACAGCGCCACATCAGCCCAACAACTCGACGTTCGCGCGGAAGTCGACCGCGGTCAGATCACGAAGTTGAGCCGCTCGACGATCCGCGCCGCGACGTCCCGGTCGCCGCCGAGTTCGACGTCCTGCGGACGCGCCGGGCACATCGGGCGCCCGCCGGCGAGCCTGGTGAGCTGCAACGCGTCCACCTGGACCGTCGCCGTCGGTTCCTGCCCCCCGAAGTCCGGTACCACCTGCGCGCGCCCGTCGACGCTGACCCGGATGCTGCGCGCCAGCGGACCAGTCAGGTCGAAAAGGATCCGGGACCCCTCGGCGCTTTCGCGAGTTTGCCGACGACGAAGCCCAGAGTGGCCGCGACCTCATCCAGAGACAGCCGCGACGCCGCCCCCTCCAGCTCCGCATCCGACGACGGCCGCACGATCGCCACGCGGATGTCTTGCTCGTGCATCCAGCAGTCGAAGACCCGGATCCGCATGAACCGTCCATAACTTTCCGGACCCGCGGGCGTGAACGTCTCGGCGTTCCAGTCTGCCTGCGACATCGCCTGCAGGACCTTGCGACGATCTTCGGTCACCGCACGGTATCGGTCCAGCACAGCGCCGCTGGATTGGGTGCCGAGGTGGCGCACCCAGCACTCGTTCATCGCCCCGATGTCGTTGCGCACATGATCGAGCGCCTTGACGTCGATGTCGGGTTCGGGCGCCGCGACGCCCTGCAAGAACGACTCGGTGTCGATGATGTGCGCGACACCACGCCCTGCACGTCCCAGCCCGGCAGCGGCGTCGCGGCCCGCCACTGCGCCTCGGGCAACCCGGCCAGCAGTGCATCGATCGAGTCCCACACCGCGAACAATCCGTTCAGCACATCGGACTTGTCGAGAATGGTGACAGCACGCGTAGTCATGGTCGGATGCTAGGCCGATTAGCGCCCGATCGTTAGCCGCTCGCGTCAGAACCAGACCGACGATCCACAGAATGCCCGACGCCCCGATCGTCCAGATCAATCCGCCGAAGGCGGTGACAAACGCTCCGAGCCCGATCACCAGCACCGCATGCACCAGGCGGGCAACGACAAAGCCCCGCTCTCGCAGGACCGACACCAGAACCGTGCGGGGTATGGCATGCAGGAGTCGGCCGAGAATGACGATCAGCGCCGCGGTGAGCACTCCGGTCGCCACGCGTAGCGCCACCGTCGGATGACCGCCGTCGTGGTTGAACCCAGCCATCACCATGCCGACGCTCTGGCAGCGACTCACTCGATCGCGCAACACCATCATTGCCAGGACGACGGTGGCGGCGGGATACAGCGAGATCATGATGCTGGCCAGTGACAGCAGCCAGGACTGCAGCGCGATCAACTGGGCGACCAGGGCGCAGATGTCCAGCAGCGCGATGGCCAGCGCGAGCTTCATCGATTCGCCGCGCGGCAGCCGCAAGGTACGCCTCGAGGCGGCCAGCGCGGTGATCACCACGGTCGCCGACAGCCGCGCGAACATCAACGGCCACAGCTTGGAATCGTGCGGCGACTGGTGCAGGAACACCAGGTCCAGTCCGAACGCACACCCGGCCAATATGGTGAGCCACGCCACTTTGGGCGTGAACCGGAACTGGGTCTTGCCCTCGGCGCCGGCCTCCCGGCTGACCAGCAGCACCGCGATGATGGCCAGCACGACGCCTATCGAGGCCGCGGAGCCGGGTCTCTCCCCGAAGGCGACACCGACGGCCACGGGCACGGCCGCGTTGAGCACCCCCGCCAACGGCGCGACCACCGAGATGGGTCCGGAGCCCAGCGCCGCGTAGAACGCCCACATGCCGAATGCCTGACCGATGCCGTACAAGCAGCCCCAGAAGATCGCACCGGAATGAATCGGCCCACCCACGCACAGTGCGATCAGCCCGAGCAGCACGGCCTCGACCGGGTATGCCGCCACCATCACGCGCAGCGCGACCACCCGCCGCGCTGCTACGCCGCCCACAAAGTCGCTGACGCCGTAGGACACGGCAGACAGCTGGGCGTAGGCGGCTCCGATCAGTTCATACCCTTTGCTCGTCGTCCCAGTTCGCGAACCACTTCACGCTGGGCATCACGGCGGGCGAGGTCCTGACGTTTGTCGTACGCTCGCTTACCTCGTGCCAGTGCGAGCTCGACCTTGACCTTGCCCTCGGAAAAATACAACGACAGCGGCACCAAGGCGAGGTTACCATCGCGAATTTTTCCGATCAGTGTGTCGATCTGTCGCCTGTGTAACAACAACTTCCGATTGCGACGAGGATCATGGTTTGTCCAGCTACCGTGCTCGTACTCGGGAATGTGCAAGTTACGCAACCACACTTCGCCGTCGTCGACGGTTGCGAACGCATCAGCGAGCGAAGCCTGGCCCAGCCGTAGGCTTTTGACTTCGGTGCCGACCAAAGCCACTCCTGCCTCGAACAACTCCTCGATCGCGTAGTTGTGCCTGACCTTGCGATTGGTGGCCACGATCTTTTTGTCGTCGCGCTTGCCACCACTGGCCTTACCCCCACCGGACTTTGCGGCCACAGCTAACGCCGCACGTAGAGGCGCAGCGTCGCGTACGCCGTCAGCCCGGCCATCGATACGCCGAGCAGGAACAGGATCGGAGAGATGTAAAGGATGTCGGCGTAGTCCACGCGGGCGATCAAATTGGCTTGGTAGAACTGGTTTAACGCGTTGTCCAGGAACAGGGCGCGCACCACGATCAGGCCGCCGACCGCAATCGCCACACCGAGAGCGGCCGCGAGCATCGCCTCCACCAGGAACGGCAGCTGGGTATACCAGCGACTGGCCCCCACCAGCCGCATGATCCCGATTTCGGTGCGCCGTGTGTAGGCCGCCACCTGAACCATGTTGGCAATCAACAGGATCGCGCCGACCGCCTGCACCAATGCGACGGCGAACGCGACATTGCTCAGACCGTCCAAGACCGCGAACAGCCGATCGATCAGATCTTTCTGGTTGAGCACCGAGAGCACTCCCGGCTGCCCCTGCATCGCCACGTCAAAGTCCTTGTGCTGCTCGGGATTGTTCAACTTGACGATGAACGAGGCCGGAAACGAATCCTTGCCCGCAACGTCCTTGTACTGCGGGAACTTTCGGATGGCGTCGTCGTAGGCGTCCTGACGATTGAGAAAGCGAACCGATTTGACGTCGTCGCGGCCCTCGATCTTCGTGTGCAATCCCTTACACGGATTGGTGCTGCACGCCGGATCGTTGGCCGAGACGTCTTCGGTGAGGAACACCTGCGTCTCGACGCGGTCGAGGTAGATTGCGCGGGAATGCTCGGCCAGTCGCACCACCAGCAGACCGCCGCCGAACAGGCCGACGGAGATCGCGGTCGTCAGGATCATCGCAACCGTCATCGTCACATTGCGACGAATACCGGTCAGGACCTCGTTGAGCAGGAAGCCAAAGCGCACTAGCGGTCCATCCCGTAGACGCCGCGCTGCTCGTCGCGAACCAACCGGCCCAGCGACAATTCCACGACGCGCTGCCGCATCGAGTCCACGATGTGGTGATCGTGCGTGGCCATCAGCACCGTCGTCCCGGTGCGGTTGATCCGATCCAGCAGGTCCATGATGTCGTTGCTGGTGTCGGGGTCCAGGTTCCCGGTGGGCTCATCGGCCAGCAGGACCAGCGGCCGGTTGACGAACGCGCGCGCGATCGCCACCCGCTGCTGCTCACCGCCCGACAGTTCGTGTGGCAGCCGGTTGGCTTTGCCGGACAGGCCGACCGTCTCCAGCACGTCGGGCACCACCCGGTTGATCTGGTCGGCACGCTTGCCGATGACCTCCAGCGCGAAGGCCACGTTCTCATACACCGTCTTTTGCTGTAGCAGCCGGAAGTCCTGGAAAACGCAGCCGATCACCTGGCGCAGCTTGGGCACATGCCGCCCGGGCAGCTTGTTGACGTGGAACTTCGACACCCGCACATCGCCGGTGGTCGGCGTCTCTGCGGCCAGCAGCAACCGCATGAACGTCGATTTTCCCGAGCCCGACGGACCGATCAGGAAGACGAATTCACCCTTGTCGATTTTAACGTTGACGTCGTCTAACGCCGGACGCGCCGACGCTTTGTACTTCTTGCTGACATGGTCAAGGGTGATCATCACGGCACGCCAGTGTAGCGGTGAATTTCGCTGGACCGCGGAGATCAGCCCGCGGGTGGCGCCGATGTGGGAACCGGCCCCGGGCCCGGCATCGGTTGCTGTTGAGGTGTGGGCGTGGGGCTTGGGCTGGGCGGACAGAAGGGCGGCGGCAGCAGGCAGGGCAGCTGGAACGGCGGCGGCGGCGTGGTCGTCGTCGGCGGCGGCGGTGTGGTGGTCGTCGGGCTCGGCGGCAGCGTGCTGGTCGGCGTCGGAACGTAGGTGTTGGCCGGCGGCTGCACCCTGGTGCGCGGCACCCAGGTGTAGTTCGGGTCGGGCACGAAGCCCGGCGGCACCACCTGCGAAGGCGGTGGTTTGGGGGCCGGCTCGAGGCGGTTGGCGTCGTACAACCACCATGTTGCGAGGAACGCGCCGATCAATAGCAGGGTCGACGTGCGGATCCGGCCCCCGAACATGTGGCCGGGCCAGCTTTTGTCCGAGTCGTCGCGGTGCTTCTCGAGGACGTTGAAGGTGAGTTTCACCGTTTCACCGACTCGTGCGCGGCGTCATCGGGCTGCGCTGAGGGGGAGGCGAGGTCGTCTTCCACCACGCTCACCCTCGCGTCGGCCGTGGTGACGATGCCGGCCCGGCCCAATGCCCGAACGACCAGTACGCGCAACTGCCGGCCCGCCTCGAACTGCTTGCCGGGCAGCGTGCGGGCCACCATGCGCAACGTGACGCTGTCGACCTCGATGCTTTCCAAACCCATCAACGTGGGTGCGTCGAGCAGCAACTCGGCCAGCAACGGGTTGTCCATGGCATGTTCACACGCTTCGTGCAAGACCTCGTTGACGCGGTTGAGATCGGCACTGGTCGAGACCGGGATGTCCACCACCGCCCGCGCCCAGTCCTTGGACAGGTTGACCGTTTTGACGATCTGGCCGTTGGGGATGGTGAACAGCTCGCCGTCCGACGAGCGCAGCCGGGTCACCCGCAACGTCACGTTCTCCACCGTGCCCCGTGCCGGATTCGAGATACCGCTGATCGTCAACTCGACCAGATCGCCGAAGCCGTACTGCTTCTCGACGATGATGAAGAAACCCGAGAGCAGATCCTTGACCAGCTGCTGAGCACCGAAACCCAGCGCCGCTCCGATCACGGTGGCAGGCGCGACCAGACCGCCGACGGAGAAGTTGAGCACGTCGGCGATCTGGACAACGCCCCAGATCGCGATCATTACGATCGACACCCACTGGATCACCGACGCCACGGCCTGGCGGTGCTTGGTCGCTTCCGAGCGCACCAGGGCATCGCTTTCGGCGAAGCCGACGTCGAGCTGCCGGGTGACCTGCTGAGCCACCCAGGTCACGAAGCGGACCGCGAGCACCGCCGCGATCAGCACCATGACGATGCGCAGACCCTGGTCGAGGATCCAGCCGCCGATATGGCCGCGCCAGAAGTTATGCCACGGCTGCGTCATCGCGGTAGCAACAATGGTCGTGTTAATCGTCATCTTTTCGGTTGCGCCACCGGATCCCCGCTTCGAGGAACCCGTCGATGTCCCCGTCCAGAACGGCCGCAGGATTGCCGACCTCGTACTCGGTCCGCAGATCCTTGACCATTTGATACGGATGCAAGACGTAGGAGCGCATCTGGTTGCCCCAGGAGCTGCCGCCGTCACCTTTGAGCGCGTCCAGCTCGGCTCGTTCTTCTAAACGCTTGCGCTCCAACAACTTTGCTTGAAGAACCCGCATCGCCGCAACCTTGTTCTGCAGTTGCGACTTTTCGTTCTGGCAAGTCACGACGATACCGGTCGGGATATGGGTGAGTCGAACCGCCGAGTCGGTGGTGTTCACCGATTGGCCGCCCGGACCGCTGGATCGGTACACGTCGACCCGCAGATCACCTTCCGGAATGTCGATGTGGTCGGTGGTCTCCACCACCGGCAGCACCTCGACTTCGGCGAACGACGTCTGGCGGCGACTCTGGTTGTCGAACGGGCTGATGCGCACCAACCGATGGGTGCCCTGCTCCACCGACAACGTGCCGTAGGCAAACGGGGCGTGCACGGCGAAGGTGGCGCTTTTGATCCCGGCCTCTTCGGCGTAAGACGTGTCGAACACCTCGACGCCGTAGTTGTGTTGCTCGGCCCACCGGATGTACATCCGCATCAACATCTCGGCCCAGTCCGCGGCGTCCACCCCACCGGCGCCGGAGCGGATGGTGACCAGCGCCTCGCGCTCGTCGTACTCCCCCGACAGCAGGGTGCGCACCTCGGCGGCCTCGATGTCGGCGCGCAGGGCCTTCAGCTCGGCGTCGGCCTCGGCCAGCGCGTCCGCGGCGCCTTCCTCGGCGGCCAGCTCGTAGAGCACCGGCAGATCGTCTACTCGCTGCCGCAACTGCTCGATGCGGCGCAGCTCACCCTGGGTATGCGACAACTCGCTGGTCACCCGCTGCGCGTTGGCCTGGTCGTCCCACAGTTTGGGATCGGACGCCTCGTGTTCGAGCTTCTCGATGCGGCTGCGCAGACCATCCACATCGAGCACCCTCTCCACCGTGGTCAGGGCGGAGTCGAGGGCGGCGATATCGGCTTGACGGTCGGGTTCCACAGCCGACCACGTTACCGGCGTGCTGGTCGCCGGCGAATGCTCAGGTCGCGACGCGCGGCACTTCGACCACCGGTGTGGCCACACCGACTACCATCGAATCACCATCATGTGCGCCTGCGACTGCGACGCCCAACTCGTTCCCAGCCCTTGCGTCGCAGCCGGGCATGAACAGAAGGCTTGAGTATGCGTCGATTCCATGTCGCCATCGTCGGCTCCGGACCGTCGGGGTTCTTCGCTGCGGCCTCTTTGCTGAAGGCCGCCGGTACCTCTGACGAGATCGACGTCGCGATCGACATGCTCGAGATGTTGCCGACGCCGTGGGGGCTGGTGCGCTCCGGTGTGGCGCCCGACCACCCCAAGATCAAATCGATCAGCAAGCAGTTCGAAAAGACGGCCGCTGATCCGCGCTTCCGGTTCTTCGGCAACGTGGTGGTCGGCGATCACGTCGAGGCCGCCGAACTCGCCGAGCGCTACGACGCCGTGATCTATGCGGTCGGCGCGCAGTCCGATCGTGTTCTCAACATCCCCGGCGAGGAGCTGCCCGGCAGCGTCGCCGCCGTCGATTTCGTCGGCTGGTACAACGCCCACCCGAACTTCGAGCAGATCTCGCCCGATTTGAGCGGCCGTCGCGCCGTTGTCATCGGCAACGGCAACGTCGCACTCGACGTCGCCCGCATACTGGTCACCGCGCCCGACGCACTGGAGGCCACCGACATCGCCGATCACGCCCTGGAATCGCTGCGTCCCTGCGCCGTGGAAGAAGTGGTGATTCTCGGCCGGCGCGGGCCGCTGCAGACCGCGTTCACCACGCTGGAGTTGCGCGAGCTCGCCGACCTCGAAGGCGTCGACGTCATCGTCGATCCCGCACAGCTGGAAGGCATCACCGACGAGGAAGCCGAAGCCGCCGGCAAGACCACCAAACAGAACATCAAGGTGCTGCGCGACTACGCCGACCGCGAGCCGCGCCCGGGACATCGTCGCATGGTGTTTCGCTTCCTGACCTCCCCGATCGAGATCAAGGGCAACGAGCGGGTCGAGGCGATCGTGCTCGGCCGCAACGAGCTGGTCACCGACGAGAGCGGGCGGGTATCGGCCAAGGACACCGGGGAACGCGAGGAGCTACCGGCGCAGCTGGTGGTGCGCTCCGTCGGTTATCGCGGCCTGCCCACCCCGGGCCTGCCCTTCGACGACAAGAGCGCGACCATCCCCAACACCGACGGCCGGGTCCAGGGCCGTCGCAACGAATACGTGGTCGGGTGGATCAAGCGCGGGCCGACCGGAGTGATCGGCACCAATAAGAAGGACTCCCAGGACACCGTCGACACCCTGATCAGCGATTTGACCGGCACGCAGGAGCTGGCCGAATCCCCGGCCGATCGTGCCGATCAGTTGGCCGACTGGCTGGCCTCGCGCCAGCCGAAACTGGTCACCTCGGCACACTGGGACGTCATCGACGCCTATGAGCGTGCGGCTGGCGAGCCGCACGGGCGCCCCCGCGTCAAACTGCCGAACCTCGCCGAGCTGTTGCGCATCGGCCACGGCTGACTCGCTTCAGCGTCGCAGCACAATCAGGCCGGCCCCGGCCAGCAGCCCGACGATGGCTGCCGCGATAGCCCACCCGGCGCCGGCGAGCCACCAGATGACCCCCAGTACCGCGAGCGCCGGCGACACCGCGGACAGCGACAGCACCGGGTGCTGCCGGATCACCGCAAGCGCACTTTTGCCCGGACCGGGTCGATCTCTTTGCCCGCCATGGCTAAAGAATGCCACCCGGCAACCGCAATGCAAGCAATTGCGCGGTTTTGCCCGGCCCTCGGCGCAGCGGCATTCGCGATACAGGCTATTGATCAAGCTAACGGTAATGGGCCGAATAGGGCCTCGCCACCAGCCGGTAATTGCCCGTTTTCCGGCATCGGAAATTCACTCGACAGCTCCGAGAAATTCACTCCAAACCGCGATGGGCCGCTGCACGGCTTGGGATTTTTATGGCGTTCAGTTAGCAAAGGTGGCCCCGAATGCCATGTGCGCACGCCCCACCGACGATTCGGTGACTGCGACGCTAGCTTAGCGTCCCGCGCCGGTCACCCAAACAACTGCCGCACAGACCGTTTGCTTCTGAATCCGCAAATCGACTGTCCCAGAACACGACAACGGCATCGACCGCCGATTGCCGTGCGATTCGTCGCGGTTTACCAACGAAGGAGCTGGCACACAATGGATTTCGCGTTTCTGCCGCCGGAAGTCAACTCGGCGAGGATGTACTGCGGCCCGGAGTCGGGCCCGCTGCTGGCCGCTGCGGCCGGATGGGATTCGCTGGCTGTCGAGTTGACCACGGCCGCCGACAGCTATGAATCGGTGCTGTCGAACCTGACCAGTTTGGACTGGCAGGGTCCTGCGGCGGCTGCGATGGCGGCCACGGCCACGCCCTATGCGGATTGGCTCAGGCAGACCGCCCGGCTGGCGAAGCAGGCGGCCAGGCAAGCCTGGGCGGTCGCGGCGGCGTACGAACAGGCGTGGACGTCCACGGTGCCCCCGGCAGCGATCGACGCCAATCGCACGCGGCAGAGGTCGTTGATCGCAACGAATTACGCCGGACAAAATACCGCCGCGATCGCGGCGACCGAAGCCCAGTACGCCGATTTCTGGGCCCAGGACACCGCCGCGATGTCGGGCTATGAAACTTCCTGCGCCGCGGCCACGGCGCAGTTGACGCCGTTCCCGTCCCCCGACCCGACCACCAACGCCGAGGCGCCAGCCGTGCAGAAGCCCGCGGTGGCCCGAGCCGTCACCGACGCCGCCGCAACGAATTTCGACTCAACAGGCGCTGTCTGCGGTCGGCCAGACGGGATGGTTGACCGAGAATGGATTCGTCCCCAGCGATTTCACCGCGCTCGACGGCATCCTGGCGGGCTACGGCGCGATCAACTCGACCTACAACTTGGAAAGCTTCGCCACCGGAATTATCGCGGCCGAGAGCAATTTGGGTCTGCTGCCCGGCGTCGGCGCTGCGGCGGCGGCGCCGGTCGTGGCCCCCGCCGCACTCAGTGGGGCCACCGAAGGAACCGCCGTCGCCGCGAGCCTTGCCGGCGGCGCGGGGCTGGGTAACGTCAGCGCGTCCCTTGGCGGCGCCGGCTCGATCAAGCCGATGTCAGTGCCGGCGAGCTGGTGCCCACCGTCGACCGCCCCGGTCCCGCGATTTGAACCACTGGGCATGGTGGCGATCCCGGGAACCGAAGAAGCCGCCGAGTATCCGGGCTATCCCGGGATGCCGGGGCGGCCGTCTCCAAGGGCTCGGCCCCCGGGCCGAAATACGGCATGCGGCCCACCGTGATGTCGCGCCCACTCGCGGGCGGGTGATGCCCGCCGCTGCCGACGTTGCGTGCATCGGGCCTGTGAGATGGTGGATTTCGTTCTTTTGCCGCCAGAGATCAACTCTGCGCGGATGTACAGCGGGCCGGGCGCGGGCCCGCTCCTCGCCGCCGCCGCAAGCTGGGAGGCGCTGTCCGCGGAGCTGCACAACACCGCCGAGAGCTGCGGGTCGGTGCTGTCCGGTCTGACCAGGCTGCACTGGCGAGGTCCTGCGGCACAATCGATGTCGACCACGGCCGCACGCTATGCGACATGGCTGGCATGCACCGCCGAGCAGGCAAGGCAGACGGCCGGGCAGGCGCGAGCCGCGGCCGCGGCCTACGAACTGGCCCGTGCGATGACGGTGCCCCCGGCGGCGGTGACGGCCAATCGCGCCCAGCTGGCTGTGTTGGTAGCAACCAACTTCTTCGGCCAGAACACCGCGGCGATCGCGGCCACCGAGGCACAGTACGCCGAGTATTGGCCCAGGACGCCACCGCGATGTATGGCTACGCGACGTCATCGGCGGCCACGACGCGGTTGACGCCGTTTTCTTCGCCGCGTCCGACCACCAACCAAGACGCGGCGGCCAGTCAAGACGCGGCGGTTAGCGGCGCAGCGTCAAACCTGTTGGCGCAGAACACTTCTGGCGCTGACGCGTCAACGAACAGCGTGTCCGCTCCGGCCGGCTTCGACTTCACTGACGGCGCCCTGGCCCTCTTTGCCTCGACGGACAACATGGCGAGCCTGGAGTCCTTCCCTCAGGACATCATCGCAGCCTGCCGCTGCGCGGGCGTGTTGCCCGGCTCGTGCGCGCTGCCCGCCGTGAGCGCTCCACTGCCCGCAACCGCCACGGCCGCGCCTAACGTCGGCCGCGGGCTGGGCAGTGTATCCGCGACTCTCGGCGGCGCCGGTTCGATCGGCTCGATGTCCGTGCCGACCGGCTGGGCCGGGGCGGCAACCGGTCCCGCCGCCGTGCTGCCAAGCCCGGGTTCGCCGACCCTCGCGGCCACCGGCGAACTGGTCAGTAGCGGTTACGGGCTGCCGGGCGTCCCGGGAATGCGGCCGGCCCACCGCGCCACGCTGTTGGTCCCGCGGTACGGCGTTCGGGTCAGGGTGCTGCCACCCGCGCCGGCGACATGGTGACCCGAACGTCGTTACGCGTTACGCAAGCGACGGACGGCGCCGTCACGTTTCCCCGCCGACGAGGACCCGAACATCGGTCAGACCGCGGGCGGAGTGAACTTCCAGTTGTCGGGATTCTTCGAGGAATACACCACCTCGTGCAGTTCGCCCATGCGCGGCCACTGCTCGACGTCGACCGCCATCCGCCAGTAGACCGGGTACTCGTTGACGGTCGGTCCGTTGATCACACCGGCGATGGTGACGTATTGCTCGCCCGTGGTGTCCGGTCGCGGGCTCACCCCGGTCACCAACAGTGTGCCGCTCAGCAGCTCGCCGCGCGGGCCGCGCGGGATGAACCGCTGGGCAATCAATCCGCCCAACACCGCGACGAGCAGAAGTAACAGAGCGAATTCCCACACGTCGCCATCGTAGGACGGCCGGCGCAGTGTTCGGCCGAATTGACCTAGGACCCTACAGTCGTACTCGAATTCACCGTAGCGTCGTGGATACTGGTGCACCGACGGAAAGGTGAGGTCGATGACGGATGAGCCCGCGGTCGTCTTGTCGGAAGACGAGAGCTGGCGCAGGTTGGGTGGCGTCGCCCTGGGCCGGCTGGTGACCAGTTTCGCGGGTGAGCCGGAGATCTTCCCGGTGAACTACGCGGTGCAGAACCGCACGGTGCTGTTTCGGACCGCCGAGGGCACCAAGCTGTTTTCCGCCGTGGGTCACAGCGTCGTGCTGTTCGAGGCCGACGACCACGACGTCGCGCAGGGCTGGAGCGTGATCGTCCGCGGCCGCGCAAAGCTGCTGCAGACGGCGGCGGAGATCGAAGAAGCCGAGCGCGCCGAGCTGATGCCGTGGACCGCGACGGTCAAGAAGCATTACGTCCGGGTGATCCCCATCGATATCACCGGTCGCCACTTCACCTTCGGCCCGGAACCCGACCCGAACGCGAGCTTTGCCTGACCCGGTCAGCTCGCGAGCAGCGCGTCGAGTTCGTCGGCGTCCACCCCGGTCAGGCGCCGGTGCATCGCCCACGCGATCCGGGCGGCCTGCACTTTGGCCCGCTCGGCCGCCGGCCCGCGATACATCTCGTCGACGGTGGCGCGCCAGATGGTCAGCCAACGCACGAAGTGCTTGCTGGACAACGGGGTTCGTTGGTGTATGACGCGGTGTACCGTGAGCGCGCTGCCTCGGTAGCGGCCGGCGCGGAAGAGTACGGTCTCCCAGAAGTCGCACATGATCGGGATGTGGTTGTCCAACCCTTCGGACCGCAACTCGGCGAAGGGCTCGATCAAAACGTCGTCGGTCAGCGCCCGGTTGTAGAAGCGTCGCAACAGCGCCTCGACGTCGGCGCAGTCGACCAGATCGTTCATCGTCACACGACCAGGGATAAGGGTCCGCGAGCGTAATGATCCTTTCGCCGTTTGCTGATGGCCACCAGGCGAGCCACCGCGGCTTCGATCCCGCGCGCCAGCTCGTCAACGTCGGCAACCCGGTCGTAGTCCGCAAGGATTCCGATGAACAGATCGTCGGCATAGCTGAGCATTGCGACGCCGGTTCGCAATTGCATCGCGATCGGCGGAACCGGGAACAAGGCCAGCACCTTTTTGCCCATCACTCGCAGGGCCCGGCGTGGCCCGGGAACATTCGTCGCCACCGTCACCACGCCGCGCTGCGGCAGCCGCGTCAGCAACCCGAGCGCCCACGCGGTGAACGCGAACGGGATGTGATTTGCCATGCACACCAACGCATTTCCGGCCTGTGCTTGTCCGCCGGCCTTCGACCTGTCCAGTCGCGAATGCACGATCCGCAGCCGCTGCACCGGGTTGTCTTCGTCGATCGGCAACTGCGGCAGCATCACCGAAACCCGGTTGTCGGTCTTGTCGAACGCATCGGCAGACCGCATCGACACCGGCACCAAGGTGCGCAACGAACCCGGCTGCAACCGTTCGCCGCGTTTGACCAACAGATTGCGATAGCTTTCCGTAATCGCCGTCAGCGCAACGTCGTTGATGGTCACGTCGAACGTCGCGCACACGTGCTCGACATCGGCCAGGGAGACCCGTGCGCCGCTGTATCGACGCAATCCGCCGATCGGCCCGTTCAGCGAAGACGCCGCCGGACGCAGCAGGCCCAGCGCGATTTCCGTGGCGCCCTGAGCAACTCGCGCGGCAGCCGCGGCCACGGAGGTCGACATGTTCCACAGCCCGCCCACTATCGCGAGCGGATTCATCTCCGCTACAGGACGTTTTGCTTCCTTGCCAGCGCTGACGTGCCGGGCGAAACTGTCTCCGACGCCGTCGTCGGACAAGCCGGCAAGCATATGGGCGGCCGCGATCCCGTCGGCCATGCAGTGGTGGATCTTGGTCAGGATCGCCCATCGCCCCTCGGCGAGACCCTCGATGACCCAGATCTCCCATAGCGGTCGGGCCCGGTCCAGCCGCCTCGCCATCGAATCGGCGACCACCCCGAACAACTCCTGGTCGTCGCCGGGTTGCGGCAGTGCCACCCGCCGGATATGCCGGCCGATGTCGAAGTCGAGGTCATCCACCCATTGCGGAGCACCGAGGTCGAACGGCCGCGACCGCAACCGCTGTCCAAACCGCGGGCAGGCGCGTATCCGCTCGGCGAATGCAGACATCAACGCGCTGTGCTCGGGGGCGGGGCCCTCGATGACCGCGAGGCCGCGGATGGCCAGGCTGACCCGTGGATCGGCGTTTTCGGCTTTGAGGAAACCGGCATCTAGCGTGGTCAAGCGGTTCATGATGTGCGACCTTCCGAGCTACCGAGGATTATCTGCAACCCACAGTTACATGATCCTGCCGGGCGCCCCTGCCGCGTTAGGGCCGAAAGTCCCTTCATCACCGCGCCTCGATTCCGTACGGTGTGGCCCCGAAGCCCGTGTCCCCCACTGGTATTGGCAACGCGTGGGTGCCATTGCTCCCCGTCATTCAAATTCGGCGGCCAATACTGTTGCCTCCGCGAAAGAAGGCGCATTGGATGTTCATGTGGCGTCGCCACGCGATCGAAGCCGGAACACAGCCCTCGTCCGACAGGAAGGTCGTCGAAATGGCCATTGACCAAAGCGTCCAACAGAGCTCGCCGCAACCCCTGATCGGAAAGGGCTGGCTGCAGGGCGTTGCATTGGTCATGATCTTCGGTTTTCTCGTGATGGGCATCCTGGCCTATCGCACCTACACCGCGGCAATGCCCATGCCGGACAAAGTGGTCAGCGAATCGGGCCAGTTGTTGTTCACCGGTGACGACATCACCCGGGGCCAGGAACTGTTTCAGTCCCGCGGCCTGATGCAGTACGGGTCGATGCTGGGGCATGGCGCCTACCTGGGGCCCGACTACACCGCCGAATACCTGCGCATGGCAACCAATGACGTCGCCGACCAACTGCGCGGGCAGGGGGTAACCGATCCGCGCGATCGAGTGGTCACCGAATTCCGAACGAACCGCTACAACGCCGACACCAGGACATTGGTGTTCACCGACCGTCAGGCCGCGGCGTTCGAGCATATCCAGAGCCACTACGCCGCCTACTTCAGCGAGAACTCAACGAAATACGGGCTGCTGCCGCAGTTCATCACCGACAAGGCACAGATCCGCGACCTGACCGCATTCTATGCCTGGACGGCGTGGGCGGCGGCCGCCGAACGCCCCGGCCACAAGTACAGCTACACCAACAACTGGCCGGCCGAACCCCGGGTCGACAACGGTCCCACCGCCCCGGTGATCGTCTGGTCGGCGTTGTCGCTGATCGCGCTGTTGGGCGGCATCGGCGTGATGTTCGCCGTCTACGGGCGGTGGAGTCAGCAGATCGGCTGGCACAGCGCCGAGGCGTCCAATCTGTCCTTCCGCCAGCCCGGTGAGGTGAGCCTGACGTCCGCGCAGCGGGCCTGCATCTGGTTTTTCGCGGTGGTGTCGGTGCTGTTCCTGGCGCAGACCCTGCTGGGCGCGGCCGCCGAGCACTATCGCGCCGACTTGTCGACGTTCTTCGGTCTGGATCTGGCCCGGGTGCTGCCCTACAACCTGGCCCGCACCTGGCATCTCCAGCTGGCGTTGTTCTGGACCGCCGCGGCATTTCTCGCCGGCGGCATCTTCCTGGTGCCGTTCATCGCCCGTCGTGAACCGAAACGTCAGGGGCTGTTGGCGTATGTGCTGCTGGGTGCGGTCGCCGTGGTCGTGTTCGGCTCGCTGATCTGCGAGGCGCTGTCGATCTACGGGGTGATCCCCCGCGGCGGGCTGTTCTCGCAGCAATGGGAGTACCTCGATCTGCCGCGGCTCTGGCAGATCCTGTTGGTCCTCGGGTTGTTCGTGTGGATCGCGATTATCTGGCGTGGCATGCGTGCCCGACTCAAAGGCGAATCGAAGATGAACATGCCGTGGCTGTTCTTCTTCTCGGGGCTGGCGATCCCGGCGTTCTATGCCGTGGGGCTGCTGGCTGGCGTGAAACGCATTTCACGGTCGCCGACTTCTGGCGGTTCTGGGTGGTGCACCTGTGGGTCGAAGACTTTCTCGAGTTGTTCACCACGGTGATGGTGGCTTACATGTTCGTGCTGCTGGGCGTGGTGCGTGAACGAATTGCGTTGGGCGTGATCTTCCTTGACGTCATCTTGTACTCGGCCGGTGGCGTCATCGGCACCATGCATCACCTCTACTTCTCGGGCACGCCGGTCGAGCACATGGCGCTGGGCGCATTCTTCTCGGCGGCCGAGGTGATCCCGCTGACCTTCCTGACGGTCGAGGCGTGGGCGTTCCTGCAGCTGGGCGCGCGCCAGCAGTCGGGTGACGCGAACCCCTTCCCGCACCGCTGGGCGGTGATGTTCCTCGTCGCCGTCGGCTTCTGGAACTTCTTGAGGGCGGGCATCTTTGGGTTCTTGATCAACCTGCCGGTGGTGTCCTACTACCAGATCGGGACCGCCCTGACCGCCAACCACGCGCACGCGGCGATGATGGGGGTTTACGGCATGCTCGCCGTCGGCCTGACGATGTTCGCGTTCCGCTATGTGATCCCGCCGGACAATTGGCCGGAGCGGCTGGCCCGAATCTCGTTCTGGTGCATGAACATCGGTCTGGCATGGATGGTGTTCGCCACCCTGTTGCCGCTCGGTGTGCTGCAGCTTTATCACTCGGTCGGCGACGGGTACTTCGAGGCGCGGTCGCTGGGCTACATCACCAAGCCCGGCAACGCGGTCCTCGAATGGCTGCGCTTGCCCGGTGACGTCATCATGATCGTCGGCGGAGTTCTGCCCTTTGTCTGGATCGCGTGGACCGCGTTGCGCCACTTCCGTTCCGGTACGACGGCCGAGGAGTTGCCGGAGCACTCGCTCTACGCCGAGGTCGGTTCCATCGCGCCGGCGAAGGACTGACGATGCCACCGCCGGCCACGTCGGTGTGGCTGATCGCCGGGTATTCGCTGGCACTGGTGGCCATCGGATGGGGCTTCGACACCATGGCCCGGCACGCGTCGGCACGTGCGGCGCGATGGCGCACAGGCCAATTCGTGTATCGGCCCGACCATGACGCGTGGGTGTGCCCGCAGGATCATTGGCTGTGGCCGAGCTCGTTCGATCCGAAACACCGGGTGATGCGGTATCGCGCGTTGCCCGTCGTGTGCAACAGCTGCCCGGTCAAGGCAAGCTGCACGACATCGGAGCACGGTGAGATCAGTCGCGACGTCGACCCCTGGCCGCATTCGGATGCCGGGCGCTTCCATCGCGGGATCGCTTGTTGCGTAGCCGCGTTGGGGGTGATCCTGCCGCTGGCAACCTTGGTCGCCAACCATTCCCCGAGCGACCTGCTGGTCCTGACGGGAGCGATGCTGGTGGTGGTGGCGCTGGGTCTGCCCCTTGCCCGTCACCTGTGGAACACGCCGTCCAACGCACCCGAACACCTGCCGCACCGCACCGCGATCGAGGACCAGGTGGCCGTCGCGATCGACCGGTATTCCACCCGCTGGGGCAGCTGGGAAGTCAACAAGGAGAAGGCAAAGTGACTGGAGTAGCGATTGCGGTTCTCGTCGCGCTGACCGTGGTGCTGATCGTCGTTGCGTGGTGGTCCCTGACGGTACTGCGCGAATCCGCGCGTGGGGTGGTGTTCCGGATGGGCCACGTCCGCCCCCTGTACCGGCCCGGCCTTTGGCTACTGATTCCGCTGGTGGACAAGATGATTCGGGTCGACCAGCGGTTGGTGACGTTGACCATTCCACCGCAGGAGCTGATCACCCGCGACAACCTCCCGGCCCGGGTGAACGCGGTCGTCATGTTCCAGGTGGTGGATCCGCTGAAGGCGATCCTGGCGGTGGAGAACTATGCGGTCGCCACCTCGCAGATCGCCCAGACGACACTGCGCTCGCTGCTGGGGCGCGCCGATCTCGACACGCTGCTGGCGCACCGCGAGGACCTCAACAGTGATCTGCGCACGATCATCGAGAAGATGACCGAACCCTGGGGTGTCGAGGTTCGGGTGGTGGAGATCAAGGACGTCGAGATACCCGAGTCGATGCAGCGGGCGTTGACCCGCGAGGCCGAGGCCGAGCGTGAGCGCCGCGCGAAGGTCATCAACGCTCGCGGGGAACTGCAGGCCTCCGCGGAGCTGCGCGAGGCAGCCGAGACCCTGTCCAAGAGCCCCGCCTCATTGCAATTGCGGTATTTGCAAACGCTGTTGGAACTGGGCGCCGACCAGAACTCGACGGTGGTGTTTCCCCTGCCGGTCGACATCATCACGCCGTTTCTGCGCAACCCCGACGCGTTGAAGGGCGTCGTCGACAACTTCAATCACCGGGGATGACAGCCGCGGCACCGGCCGTAGGACTGCTGGCATGAGTCAGGACGATCTCGCGTTGGCGCTCACGCTGGCCGACCGCGCGGACCTGCTGACTCGCGAGCGCTTCGGCGCGCTGGACCTGCGCGTCGACACCAAGCCCGACCTGACCCCGGTGACCGACGCCGATCGGGCGGTCGAAGCGCAGGTGCGTGAGGTGCTGGGGCGCGAGCGGCCCGACGACAGCGTCGTCGGCGAGGAATTCGGCGGGACCACAACCTTCACCGGCCGGCAATGGATCATCGACCCGATCGACGGCACCAAGAACTTCGTGCGCGGGGTTCCGGTATGGGCCAGCTTGATCGCGTTGCTGCACGACGGCGTGCCGGTGGTCGGCGTCGTGAGTGCGCCGGCACTGCACCGGCGGTGGTGGGCGTCGCGCGGCCACGGTGCCTTCGTCTCGGTTGACCGCGGTTCGGCGCGCCAGCTGTCGGTTTCCTCAGTGGCGCAACTGGATTCGGCGAGCCTGTCGTTTTCCAGCCTGTCGGGGTGGGCCCAGCGCGGCCTGCGGGACCGTTTCATCGAGCTGACCGACGCGGTCTGGCGGGTACGCGCCTACGGCGACTTCTTCTCGTATTGCCTTCTCGCCGAGGGTGCCGTCGACATCGCGGCCGAACCGGAAGTGTCGGTGTGGGATCTGGCGGCGCTCGACATCCTGGTGCGGGAGGCGGGCGGAACGTTCACCGGCCTGGACGGCACCGCGGGCCCGCATCGCGGCGATGTCGTCGCGACAAACGGCCTGCTACACGAGCGCGTACTGCGCAGCCTGGGTCTGAAGTAGCTAACAAGCGCTCTTTATCTTACTCTGGAGTAAGATAGGCTCTTGACTGCATCGCCCCGACTACAGAGGCTGCTGAAATGACGGACACTGTCTCCGGGTCAAACACTTCACGGCACGCGCGGGAAACGGCGTGGCCGCAACACCGGCGTCGGGATGCAACCGCACCGCCGCACCGGGATCGACATCACCCTGGCGCTGCTGACTCCGCTGGTCGGCCAGGAATTCCTGGACAAATACCATCTGCGCGACCCGATGAACCGGGGCCTGCGCTACGGCACCAAGGCGATCTTTTCCACCGCGGGCGCGGCTTCCCGGCAGTTCAAGCGGGTCCAGAGCATCCGCAGCGGACCCACCCGGCACAAGTCCAGCGGCAAGGACTACTACGACCTGAGGCCCGACGACGAGCAGAAGATGATCGTCGAGACCCTCGAGGAATTCGCCGCAGAGGTGCTGCGGCCCGCGGCGCCCGACGCCGACGAGGCGGCGAGCTACCCGCCCGACCTGATCGCGAAGGCCGCCGAACTCGGCATCACCGCGATCAACATCCCCAAGGACTTCGACGGCATCGCCGCACACCGCTCGAGCGTGACCAACGTACTGGTGGCCGAGGCACTTGCCTACGGAGACATGGGCTTGGCGTTGCCCCTGCTGGCGCCGGGCGGTGTGGCCGCCGCGCTGACCCACTGGGGCAGCGCGGATCAGCAAGCCACCTATCTGCCCGAGTTCGCCGGCGAGAATGTCCCGCAGGCGTACGTGGCCATCGCCGAACCGCAACCGCTGTTCGACCCCACCCGGCTGAAGACCACCGCGGTACGCACGCCGAGCGGTTACCGGCTGAACGGTGTGAAGTCGTTGGTGCCGGCCGCGGCCGACGCCGAGCTGTTCGTCGTCGGAGCTCAACTCAACGGCAAGCCGACACTGTTCATCGTCGAATCGGGCGCCAAAGGCCTTACCGTCAAAGCAGATCCGAGCATGGGTATTCGGGCCGCTGCCCTGGGCCGGCTTGAGCTCTCCGGGGTCTCGGTGCCGCTGAACGCCCGGCTGGGCGAAGGCGAGGCCACCGACGAGGACTACTCCGAGGCGATCGCGCTGTCCCGGCTGGGCGGCGCTGGCCGTGGGCACCTCGCACGCCGTCCTCGACTACGTCGTCCCGTACGTGAAGGAACGCCAAGCATTCGGCGAGCCCATCGCCCGCCGTCAGGCCGTTGCGTTCATGTGCGCCAACATCGCCATCGAGCTAGACGGGCTGCGGCTGATCACCTGGCGCGGCGCGGCGCGTGCCGAACAAGGGCTTCGGTTCATCCGCGAAGCGGCCCTGGCCAAGCGCCTCGGCGCCGACAAGGGCATGCAGATCGGCCTCGACGGCGTCCAACTGCTCGGCGGCCACGGTTACACCAAGGAACACCCGGTCGAACGCTGGTACCGCGACCTGCGGGCCATCGGCATCGCCGAGGGTGTTGTCATCATCTAACTTCACAAGCGAAAGACCAATCATGGCAATCAATCTGGAACTGCCTCGCAAGATGCAGGCGGTGATCGACAAGGCGCACCAGGGCGCCGCGGAAATGATGCGCCCGATCGCCCGCAAGTACGACGTCCACGAGCACGCCTATCCGGTGGAGCTGGACACCTTGTCCAACCTGTTCTCCGGCGCCGCCAAATCCAACGCCATGGCGCTCACCGGCGCCGAGGCGTTCCGCAGCAGCGAAAGCAAGGAAGAAAACCGCAACGGCGCCAACATGGCTGCGGTACTGCAGACGCTGGAGGCCAGTTGGGGCGACGCGGCAATGATGCTGTCGATGCCCTATCAGGACCTGGGCAACGCGGCGATCAGTGGCGTGGCCACCGACGAGCAGCTGAACCGGCTGGGCCGGGTCTGGGCCGCGATGGCGATCACCGAACCGAGCTTCGGATCCGACTCGGCCGCGGTGTCCACGACCGCCAGGCTGGACGGCGACGAATACGTGATCAACGGCGAAAAGATCTTCGTCACAGCGGGTTCGCGGGCCACGCACATCGTGGTGTGGGCGACGTTGGACAAGTCGCTGGGCCGCCCGGCGATCAAGTCGTTCATCGTGCCGCGTGAACATCCCGGGGTCAGCGTCGAACGGCTCGAGAAGAAGTTGGGCATCAAGGGCTCCGACACCGCGGTGATCCGGTTCGACAACGTGCGGATCCCGAAGGACAACCTGCTGGGCAATCCCGAAATCGAGTCAGGCAAAGGGTTTTCCGGTGTCATGGAGACCTTCGACAACACCCGGCCGGTCGTCGCGGGCATGGCCATCGGCATCGCCCGGGCGGCCTTCGAGGAGCTGCGCAAGATCCTGACCGAGGCCGGCGTGGAGATCTCCTACGATAGGCCCGCACACGCCCAAAGCGCCGCCGCGGCGGAGTTCCTGCGCATGGAGGCCGACTGGGAGTCCAGCTACCAGCTGACCCTGCGCGCAGCCTGGCAGGCCGACAACAAGATCCCCAACTCCAAGGAAGCGTCCATGGCCAAGGCCAAGGCCGGCCGGGTGGGCACCGACATCACCCTCAAGGCCGTCGAATTGGGGGGCACCGCAGGCTATTCGGAGCAGACGCTGTTGGAGAAGTGGGCACGCGATTCGAAGATCATGGACATCTTCGAAGGCACCCAACAGATTCAGCAGCTGGTTGTCGCCCGCCGCCTGCTGGGCCTGTCGTCGGCCGAACTCAAATAGCGATCACGGCTTAACGCCGAACGTGCAACCATGGCGCATTTTTCGGCTCTTTTCCGCCATGAGTTAACGTTCGGCGAGGGTCGCGCGTCTGACGACCGACGGCATCAGGCACCGACGGCGTTTAGCTGCTCTCGAGTCTCGTCATCGAACTCGATGGACGCGACGTCCAGGTTCTCCTCGAGGTGCCGCACCGACGAGGTGCCCGGAATCAGCAGCACATTGGGCGCCACGCTCAGCGTCCACGCCAGCGCGACCTGAGCGGGCGTGTAACCGAGTTTCTCGGCGGCCGCCCGTACCAGCTCGTGACCGAGCACCGGGTTGGGCTGCACAAACGAAGCGCCCAGCGGAAAGAACGGGACGAAGGCGATCCCCCGCCTGGTGCACTCCTGAAGCACGGCGACCGAGTCCCGCTGAACGATGTTGAATGCATTTTGTACACAAGCGATTTGGGTGCGCTCCAGTGCGTGTAGCAGATGCTCGCGGTTGATGTTGCTCAGCCCGATTCCGCCGATCAATCCCTGATCCCGGGCATCGATCATCACCGACAGCTGGTCGTCGAACAGCTGGTCGGGCCCGTCGCTTTCGAAGATCCGCAGATTGACCGCGGCCAGCTGATCGACACCGAGCGTCCGCAAGTTCGTCTCGATGTCGCGGCGCAGGTCGGCCGGCTCGCTTACCGGCAGCCACGTACCGGCCTCATCGCGACGCCCGCCGACCTTGCTCACCAAGGCCAGGTTCTCCGGGTAGGGATGCAGCGCCTCGCGGATGAGCTCATTGGCCACATCCGGGCCGTAGAACTGCGCGGTGTCGATGTGGTCGACGCCGCGTTCGACGGCCCTGCGCAGCTACCGCCAGTGCCTCGTCACGATCCCGCGGCGGCCCCATCACGCCGGGACCGGGCAGCTGCATAGCTCCGAAACCGACGCGGGCAACCGAATAGCGACCAAGCGGAAAAGGATCCATATCGGTGAGGTTAGCGTCGTGCTCCGGGTCACGAGGCGCGGCGTCGGCCGATCACACCCTCGGTCCACGCCCGCTCTTCGGTGTAGAGCGCTTCACCTTCGGTCTGCACACGCTTGCCCTTGCCGGCACCTTGGCCCTGACCGCCGGCACCACCCATCGGCATGCCGCCGCCCATACCGCCGCCCGCCCCGTTCAGCTTGGCGTACGCGGCCGGGACCGGGATCCCACCACCCGCCCCCGCTGGTACGGCGGCGGGCCCGGCGCTGGCTCCGGTGTTCGCCCAGGGTTGCAGGGGCGTCTTCGGAAAAGCGCCTCCACCGATGCCACCAATGCCGCCGCCGAGTGACGCCGGCTTCACCGGAGCCCCTTTCGGCAGGCCCTTACCGGCCGTGGGCAGCGGCGGCACCACGGCACCCCTCGCCAGGGGTGCGTTCGGCATCGTCGGCATCCCGGCACCCGGCATCGCGGGCATCGCCGGCAGCCCGGAAAGGCTGTCGCCAGAAGGCAGCCCGTCGGGCAGGTCCCCGAAATCAATGCCACCCGAGCCACCGGAGCCACCGTCGACCGCTTCGGCGGCCGCGGCCGCGGTCGGGAACATCGGTGGGTTCAGCGGCGCCAATGCGGTGTTGTCGCGATAAAACTTCAGCGCCGTCTCCGACTTCTTCTGCAGAACGGCATACCACTCAATCGCCGTCTGAATAAGCGCCTCCATGTGGTCGTCCACACCAGCCTTGTAGGTGTTTTCGACGATCAAGATGTCACCGGGACCCGGGTACTCTTCGGGAATGAGGTAATTGCCGTTGGAATCTTGCGTCGCCGTCCCACTTGCGGGCCGGATCTTTACTTGCGCCTCGACGATGTCGTTGGCCTGGTCACGCAGCGTGCCGCACAATTGCACCATCGACGCGATCCACTGCCGGTGCAGTTCGAAGTTTTGCTCGACGGCCATCCGCGCCTCCCCCTCCCACGCGGTAAACGGGCGAAACCGGCTGGCGATCTGCTGCAGCGCAAACTGGAAGGTGTGCCATTCCTCGGCGAAAGCCTTGCAGGCCGCGCCCTGGTCGCCGGCCTCGATCGCCATCGACGCCTGCCTGACCTCGTAGTAAGGATCGTCGCCGATCGGCGGCGCAGGCAACGGCGCCGGAGGGTCCCACGGCATGTCCGAGTCGTCGAGCGCCGAAATTTGGCCATTGCCGTCCAACGCATTCGGCGTCTCGTTGGTTATGGCGTCCGCAGCTCCCTCGTCGACCTCTTCGAAGCTTTTGCCGCTTTCCGTAGGGACTTGGCGAGTGCTTTCCATTCCCGCTCGCAGCCCCTCAACTTTCCATTCCCGCTCGCAGCCCCTCAAGTAGAGCCGGATTGCGTCCGCAGAAATGCCCAGTTGCGTCACGGCGTCAGAAGCCCTCGCCAGGGCGGCACGGAGGCTGCGGGTTGGTGGCCGGAATAGGAGGAAGCAGTTCCTCGATCTCGTTGGCCCGGGCAATCAATTCGGCATATTCCACATTGAGCGTCTGCGGCTGAGTCATGGCGGATCATCTCCTCTGTGCGGTCTTTGAAATTGGCGTTTCGGCTTCTCGCCGCGATCGCCTATGACTATTCCGGCGCGACCGGTTGAGGTCTGGTCTCTCGAGCAAACGTCGGGTTCGGTGGATGAGGTGCCCTCCCCCAATAGGGGGAGAAGACCACCGTGCCCGACGGCCCGGCCCGCAGTGGTGAGGTTGGCGCAAACGCCCTCCGGGCCGATTCGGCCAAGAGAGAATAGGACGGCGCCGGTCCCGGGACGGGCGCGCCCGAGATACCCAACGGCCTGGAAGCGCAACCGATGTCGTCCCATTCAGAACGTGTCAAGGTCGTCGTCGACGACGATCACCCGGTAACCCGCGAAGGCGTCGTGCGGGCGCTGAAGTCCAGCGGGCGGATCGAGGTGATCGGTGAAGTGTCCGATGGTCGGGCGGCGCTGACGGCGATCCGCGAGCTAAAGTCCAGGGTGGCGTTGATCGATTACAAAATGCCCGAGCTCAACGGGCTCGACGTGGTCCGAGCGGTGGTGCGGGACGGCTTGGACACCTGTGTCCTGTTACTCAGCGCTTTCGAGGACAGTGCGGTGATCTACCAAGCCCTCGCCGAGGGCGCCGCGGGCTATTTGACGAAAGACTCCGACAGCGACGAGATCGTGACCGCCGTGCTCAAGTGCGAGAAGGGTGCGACGTATATGCCGACGCAGTTGGCCGGGGCGCTGGCGGGTGAGGTGAAACTTCGAGCCCGCGGCGAGGCGGCGTTGTTGACACCACGCGAGCTCGAGGTCGTCCGCATGATCGCCGAAGGCCTGTCGGTACCTCAGATCGCGGCACGGCTTTTCGTGGCGCCCAGCACGATCAAATCGCACGTGCAGAACCTGTACGAGAAGCTCGGTGTGTCCGACCGGGGCGCGGCCCGTCGCCGAGGCGATGCGGCGTTGGCTGCTGGAGTGACCTCAGCTCTGCAGTGGCCATTCCACGGATATGTGTGCCCCCGTGGGAACGTCGAGGATTGTCAAGCTGCCACCGGCGGCTTCCACCCGGGCCCGCTGCGAGGCCAGACCGATGTGCCCTTCGGCGAGGCGGCGCATCATCGCGTCGGCGGTGACCCCGATGCCGTCGTCGGCGACATCGAGTCGACATGTTCCGTCGCGGACCTTGAGTGTCACCGACGCCTGGGTCGCTTCGGAATGGCGGACCACGTTGGACAACAACTCGCGAACCACCCCGAACACCATCGGATCGATGGCGTTGTGGCCCGGGTAATCGACGTCGGTAGTGATCGTGATGCCCGCGCGTTCGGCGGTGAAGGCGGCCAACTTCTCGACCGCGGCACCCAAGCCGACTTGTTCGAGTACGGCCGGATGCAGCTCGAAGGTCGCCTCCCGCAGGCGCCGGGAGGCGTCGTCGAGGCTGGCGATGGCCCGCTGCAACGGCTCGGCGGGTGACTTCTTGGCGAAGTCCACCACGTCGCGTCGGGCCGCAAGCACATCCTGCAAAGGCCCGTCGTGGATGGCTTCGGAAATTTCTCGCCGTTCGCGCTCCGAAGCGGTCATCGTCTCGGCGAGCAACGCATCTCGTGACGCGGTGATTCGTGCTATCTCGTCGACATAGCGCTGTCGAAAGATGACCGCGAACAAGGCTGTGCCGCATAGGAATCCATAGATCAGCACGAGTAGCAAAGTCTTGGGCCAACCCAGTTGGCGAGGGATGACGGGGTCTTGCAGGATCGACGCGGTGAACGCGACGAACGCGCAGCTCAGGCCGACGGTGGCACGCCGTCCGGACAGATCCAGGGCAACCATGCGCGGCACCAGCACCATCAACAGCAGTGGGATGTGCCCGCCCGGCGACAAAAGTTTGAAACCGACGATCGCCAGCACGTCGACCATCGCCAGAACGAACAAGGCACGGTCGGGGACCATCACTCGACGCGCGGGCGAATACACGAGGACCACGACGCCCAATGCGATGAGCGCGTACACCACGACCACAGCGTCGTCCGGAGCCCACCTGGGGGCCCGGTAATCCGTGTGGACCAGGACAGCCCCGATCATGATGAAGACGACGACCAACCGCTGCACCGACGCGACCCGCAAGGAACGCCACCGGTGGACGCGGAAAACTGCGTCCAGCTCCGTGTTGGTGGTCTCGGTGATCCCGTTGCCGGGGGCTTCGCGACTGATCGCGGACTCTGACACGTGTGACGGCTGCGCTGCCATCCTTAGTTCTCCGCAGCGGTCCGACTCGGGTTGGGACTCGGCAAAGCCTATACGGGTGACCGAAAAGCGACCAAGCGCAAGCCCAGCGCTAACGTCGGTGCATGAACAGTTTTGCCGCGTTGGTGGCACGCCAAGATGGTGACCGGATCACCGCGTCGGTCGAAACGCTCCACCCGTCAGACCTGCCGCCCGGCGACGTGACGATCCGGGTGCTGTTTTCCAGTGTCAACTACAAGGACGCATTGGCGCTGACCCCCAACGGCGGCGTGGTGCACGACTACCCCATCGTGCCGGGCATCGACCGCACCGGCGAAGTCGTCGAGTCGCGGTCACCGGAATTCAGCGTCGGCGAGAAGGTGCTGGCCCACGGGTATCAGATCGGCACCGGCCACCACGGCGGCTACGCCGAATACGCGCGGCTGCCCGCCGATCAGGTGGTGGCCCTCGGTGCATTGACCCCGCACGAAGGTGCGGCCATCGGCACCGCCGGCTTCACCGCCGCGATGAGCGTGCAGGCGCTGATCGATTGGGGCATCACGCCCGAGTCGGGCCCCATCGTCGTCACCGGGGCCTCCGGCGGAGTCGGCTCGGTCAGCGTCGACCACCTGGCGGCCACTGGCCACCAGGTGGTCGCCTCCAGCGGTAAGGAATCGGCCGCCGAAATGCTGAAAGACCTTGGCGCCACAGAGGTTATCGGCCGACTGCCCGCCGATCCGGATGCCAAGCCGCGACCGCTGGCCAAGGCGCGCTGGGCGGGCGCGGTGGACTGCGTCGGAGGCGCGACGCTGGCCGATGTGCTCAGCACCGTCGACTACGGCGGTGCGGTCGCCGCCAGCGGCCTCACCGGCGGGCCCGCGCTGCACACCACCGTGATGCCGTTCATCCTGCGCGGGGTCGCGCTGCTCGGTATGGACTCGGTGTTGATGCCGATCGCCCGGCGCCGCGAGCTGTGGGCGCTACTCGGCGACTCGCTCAAGCCGCGGCACCTGGACGCGGTCAGCAACGACGTCGACGTCAAAGACGTCGTCGGGGTGCTGGATCAACTGCGCGCGGGTAGCCACTCGGGCCGCGCGGTGGTACGTGTCGCAGGCGGATTCTGAGGTGGCAGTAGGCTCTTCGACCATGCGCGCAGCACGGGTTACTCGGCTAGACGGTCCGGACGCGATCGAGGTGGGCGAGGTCGACGAGCCCACCGGCGACGGGATCGTCGTCGAGGTGCATGCCGCCGGTGCCGCCTTCCCGGACGCGCTGCTGACCCGCGGCCTCTACCAGTACCGGCCGGACCCACCGTTCGTGCTCGGCGCCGAAATCGCGGGCGTCGTTCGATCGGCACCGGACGGCTGTCATGTGGGGCCCGGCGACCGGGTCGTCGGCCTGACGATGCTGACCGGCGGCATGGCCGAGGTCGAGCTGCTCTCCCCCGAGCGTGCGTTCAAGCTGCCGGACAACGTCAGCTTTGAGGCGGGCGCCGGCCTGTTGTTCAACGATCTGACGGTCTACTTCGCGTTGACGGTGCGTGGCCGCCTGCAACAGGGCGAGACCGTGCTGGTGCACGCCGGCGGGATCGGCACCTCGACGCTGCGGCTGGCGCCGGCGCTCGGGGCATCGCGCACCATCGCGGTGGTCAGCACCGAGGAGAAGGCCCAGATCGCCACCGCCGCCGGCGCGACCGACGTGGTGCTGGCCGACGGCTTCAAGGACGCGGTCAAGGAATTGACCAGCGGCCGCGGCGTGGACATGGTCGTCGACCCGGTCGGCGCTGACCGGTTCACCGACTCGCTGCGCTCGCTTGTTCCGGGCGGACGGCTACTGGTCGTCGGGTTCACCGGTGGCGAGATACCCCCCGTGAAGGTGAACCGGTTGCTGCTCAACAACATTGACGTCGTCGGTGTGGGTTGGGGCGCCTGGACGGCGACGCATCCCGGCGCGCTGGACGAGCAGTGGGCCGGACTCGAGCGGCTGCTCGCCTCCGGGCAGCTCACCGCCCCGCAGCCGGAGGTGTATCCGCTGGAGCAGGCCGCCGCCGCGGTCGCGTCGATGGAGAATCGCACCGCCAAAGGCAAAGTCGTCCTGCGCGTGCGCGATTAGCTCGCCCTGTGTGTTGTTCGCGACACTGAAACGTCAGCGAAGACACGCCGTAGCGGGTCGCGATGGATTAAGTCTCGCGGAGACTCGTCCCCGGCGCCCTTGTGTGCGCCTAAAAGAGAAAGTAATGTCAATTTCAGTTTTGGCGCACTGACCACCCCTACTCGGGGGTCCCCATGGAATCCTTTGTTCACCTGCGCAAAGGCAAGACACCGCATCGCCTGCACGCCGACCTCGACGGCCTCAAGGACGACGAGCTGGGCCGGGGCGGCTTCACCGGGCGGACCGCCAACATCTACCGCCGCCACGACCCCACCGCCTACCGATCGTCGGGACCGCTGCGCCCGGTCGACGTGCTGTCCAGCGAGCTCAAGCCCGGCGACGCCACCGACGCCCACGGCGGACCGCTGCTGATGTTCAGCAACGACGACTGCCGCATTCTGCTCAGCCGTCGCCACGAGCCGATGCCCTACTTCACCCGCCACGTCGACGGCGATCTGCTGTCATTCGTCCACCAGGGCACCGGGCTGGTGGAGACCGAGTTCGGTCCGCTGCGCTACCGGGAGGGCGACTGGGTCTACCTCCCCAAGGCATGCACGTGGCGTCAGGTGCCGGATCGCGAAACCACATGGGTGATGATCGAGGCCACCGACGAGTTCCGGGTGCCATCGCCCCGCCCGCTGGGCCGGCACTTCCCGTTCGACCCGTCGCAGGCCACCATCCCCGAACCCGCGCCGATCGAGGATGACGGCCGTGACGAGTACGAGGTACGGCTGATCCACGAAGGTGGCCCGACAACGCTTGTCTACCAATATAATCCGCTCGACATCGAAGGATGGCGCGGCGACAACTTCGCGTTCACCTTCAACATCGACGACTACAACGTGATCACCTCCGACAGCGTCCACCTGCCGCCGACGGTGCATCTGTTCATGCAGGCCACCGGCGTCTACGTGATGAACTTCCTACCCAAACCCGCCGAGGGCGTTCCCGGCACCGAACGCACACCGTGGTCACCGCAACGTCGACTACGACGAAATCGCGTTCTTCCACGGCGGCTCGCTCTACGGCGTCCCGATGCCGCCGGGCCTGATTACCCATGCGCCGCAAGGGCTTCACCACGGCGCGCCGGAGAAAGCGCGCGAACGTGCCCGCCGCAAATTCGACGAGCATTCGCGGGTCGACTGGCAGGTCATCGCCGTCGACACCCGCAAGCGACTGACCCCGTCACCCGAAGTACTGGCCCACGACCTGGGGCAGCACTCATGACCACAGCCGTCAAGCACGACTACGAACGAATCCCGTATCTGGTTGCCTTCCAGAACGATTCCGGTGTCCGTGACGTCTACGACGGGCTGGCCGAGATCACCGTGCTGGAGAGCTACCTACTGAAGCCGAAGGACAAGCCGTCGGACACCGTGCTGGTGTTCATGCACCCGATCGGCGGTGGGGCGTACCTGCCGATGATCAACGCGCTGGCCCGGGCCGGCCACCACGTCATCTACTGCAACAGCCGCTTCCGCGGCACGGATTCGGCGCTGCTGATGGAGAAGGTCGTCGAGGACCTCGGCGAGTGCATCAAGGACGCCAAGAACCGGCTGGGCTACTCCAAGGTGGTGCTGGCCGGGTGGAGCGGCGGCGGCTCGCTGTCGGTGTTCTACCAGCAGCAGGCTCAGCACGCGACGATCACGTCGAGCCCGACCGGCGACGGCCCGGATCTGACGAAACTGGAACTGCCCGCCGCCGACGGCATCATGCTGCTGGCCGCCCACATCAGCCGGCACGGCACGCTGACCGAATGGCTCGACGCGTCCATCCTCGACGAATTCGATCCCACCAAGCGCGATCCGGAACTGGACCTGTACAACCCCGACAATCCCAACCGCCGCCCTATACGCAGGAATTCCTGGACCGGTACCGTCAAGCGCAGATCGACCGCAACCGCCGCATCACCGCATGGGTCAAAGAGAAGCTGGCTGAATTGAGCGCTCAGGGCCGCCCCGACGACGAGTTCGGATTCGTCGTGCATGACACGATGCAGACCCGCGCTGGCTGGACGCAGGCGTGGATCCCAATGAGCGCACGCCGGGCACCTGCTACCTGGGCGACCCGCAGGTGGTGAACATGAGCCCGGTCGGGCTGGCCCGCTTCTCGACATTGCGCGGCTGGCTGTCGCAATGGAGCTACGACGACGCCCGCGGCGACGGCGTGGCCTGCGGGCGAGACATCGCGATCCCCGCGCTGGTGATCGGCAACCTGGCCGACGACGCCTGCACACCCAGCCACACCCGGCGGCTGTTCGAGGCGATCGGGCACCCCGACAAGGAGATGTACGAAATCCGCGGCGCCACACACTATTACGCCGGCCCCGACCAGCGCGACAAGTTGCGCGAAGCGGTCAACGCTGTCACCGATTGGTTGATCCGCCACGATTTCGCGAGCGCCGAATGAACGTAAGTGGACCGCTGGACGGCATCCGGGTGCTCGAACTGGGCACCTTGATCGCGGGTCCGTTCGCCGCCCGCCTGCTCGGCGACATGGGCACGGAAGTCATCAAGGTGGAGCCGCCGGGCGCCCCGGACCCGCTGCGCAACTGGGGCCAGGCCGAACACCGGGGGCACCACGTGTTCTGGACCGTGGCCGCGCGGAACAAGAAAGCCATCACGCTCGACCTGCGCCGGCCGCACGGCCGCGAGTTGTTCCTCGAGCTCGTCGAGAAGTCCGACATCGTGGTGGAGAACTTCCGCCCGGGCACGCTGGAGAAGTGGGACCTGGGCTACGACGTGCTCAGCGCCCGCAACACCGGCATCATCCTGGTCCGGGTGTCCGGCTACGGGCAGACCGGGCCCGACGCGCACAAGGCCGGCTATGCCTCGGTGGCCGAGGCCGCCAGCGGACTGCGGCATCTCAACGGTTTTCCCGGTGGGCCGCCGCCCCGGCTTGCGCTCTCGCTAGGCGACAGCCTGGCCGGCATGTTCGGCGCTCAGGGCGCGATGGCGGCGCTGTATCGCCGCAGTGTGACCGGGCGCGGACAGGTCGTCGACGTCGCGCTGACCGAATCGTGCTTGGCCGTCCAGGAATCCACGATTCCCGATTACGACGTCGGTGGCGTGGTTCGCGGTCCGTCGGGCACCAGGCTGGAAGGCATCGCGCCGTCCAACATCTATCGCAGCGCCGACGATTCGTGGGTGGTGATCGCGGCCAATCAGGACACCGTGTTCGCCCGGTTGTGTGCCGCGATGGGACGCCCGGAGCTGGCCGGCGACGACCGCTTCGCCACGCACACCGCCCGCGGCCGCAACCAGGACGAACTCGACAAGATCATCGGCGCGTGGGCCGCCGAGCGCGAGCCGGCCGACATCGTCGAAATCCTCAGTGCCGCAGGCGTGATCGCGGGCCCGATCAACACCGTCGCGGAAGTGGTCGAAGACCCTCAGCTGCGGGCGCGCGGCATGCTGGTCGAGCACTACGACGAACGCATCGGGCGCAATGTGGTGGGACCCGGGGTGGTTCCGGTGCTGTCCGAATCGCCGGGCAGCGTGCGGCACGCTGGGCCGGCGCGCCCGGGACAACACAACGACGACGTCTACGCGGGGCTGCTGGGCAAGACCGCCGACGAGCTCGAGGCACTGCGCGGTGAGGGGGTGCTGTGAATACCCACGTCGATATCCGTGAGGTGTCGCTGCGCGACGGGTTGCAGATCGAAAAGCCAATCCCGTTGTCGGCCAAGCTGGAACTGCTCGCCGCGGTGGCCGCCACCGGGGTACGGGAAGTGGAGGCCACGCGTTCGTGTCCCCGACCAAGGTGCCGTCGATGGCCGACGCCGCCGAACTCGCCGCGCAGCTGCACAACTATCCCGACATCGAATTCTCCGCCCTGGTCGCCAGCCCGAACGGCGCCAAGCGCGCCGTCGCCGCCGGACTGCGCTCGATCGAATACGTGGTGGCCGCCGACGACACGTTTAGCAAGGCCAACGTCGGTCGCACCAGCACGCAGGCCACCGACCAGATCGACGACATCGTCGCGATCGCACACAGTAGCGACGTGACCGTCGAGGTCGTCATCGCCACCGCATGGGACTCGCCGTTCGAGGGCCCTACCCCACCGCAGCGCGTGCTGGAGATCGCCGCCGCCGCCCGCGACCGCGGGGCCGACCGCTTGTCGATCGCCGACACCATCGGCACCACCACTCCCGGACGAGTGAGTTCGCTGATCGCCCAACTGCGTCCGGTGATCGGCGACCTGCCGCTGGGCGCGCACTTCCACAACACCCGCGGCGCCGGGTTGGCCAGCGCCTACGCGGCCGTCAGCGCCGGCGTCACCCGGCTGGACGCCTCGGTCGGCGGGCTGGGCGGTTGCCCGTGTGCATCCGGGCGCCACCGGTAACATCGCCACCGAGGATCTGGTGTACCTGCTGACCGACAGCGGCATCGACGTCGACGTCGACCTGCAGGCCGCGATTGCCGCCGCCGACGTCGCGAAGTCGGCTGTGGGCCATGAACTGCCGAGCGCGTTGCTGCGCGCGGGCGACCGGATCCGGGACTGATGGGTGTGTCCGCCCCCGAACCGCTGACCTCCAAGGGCCGCCAGACCAGGGAGGCCATCGAGACCGCGGCGCGAAAACTGTTTGCCGAACGTGGCTTTCACGGCACCACGCTGGCCGACATCACGTCGGCTGCCGGCAAATCACCGGCGGTGTTCTACCGCTACTTCGCCGACAAGGAAGACCTGCTGGTTGCGCTGGCGGAGTCCTTATTTGCACGACGTCGTGGCCCCGTCCGGGTTGAGCGTGCACCTGCCCGACTCTCCCGACGACGACGCGTTCTTCACCTCGGTGGTGACCGGCTACTGGAACATCTTCAAGCAGAACATCGGCATCATGATCGCCGTCGCCCAGCTGGCCACCACCCAGCACCGATTTGCGGTCGTGCAGAATGAATTTCGGCGGTTCGGCATGGACATCGTGACCGCCTCGGTGCGGCGCGCCCAGGAGCAGGGCTACGGCCGCAAGCTCAACCCGCAACACACCGCGGCGGCCATCGCGCTGCTGTTCGAGAACTTCACCACCGTCTTCGTCGGGCAGTCCGGTATCGGCATGGAAATCAGCGACGAGGACGCCATCACCACTCTGTCGACGGTTTGGAAGAAAACTCTCTACGGCGGGTAAGGAGATCAACGTGGATTTCACTCTCCCGGAACATCTTCCGGGTGTGCTGGCCGAGATGGATGCGTTCATCGAGGCGGAGATCAAACCGTTGGAACGGGAGAACATCCAGTACTTCGACCAGCGCCGAGAGCATGCCCGCACCGATTGGGACCACGACGGCATCCCGACGCAAGAGTGGGAGGAACTACTCGCCGAGATGCGCCGGCGCGCCGACAAGGCCGGCTGGCTGCGCTACGGACTGCCGACGTCGCTGGGCGGGCGCGACGGCACCAACGTCGACATGGCCGTGATCCGGGAACACTTGGCGCACAAGGCCTTGTGCTGCACAATGACCTGCAGAACGGGTCGTCGATCGTCGGGAACTTTCCCCAGGTGATCATGATGGAGCGGTTCGGCACCGACCAGCAGCGCCGGGAGTGGTCCGAGGCGGTGATCACCGGGGAGCGGTCCATGGCGTTCGGGCTCACCGAGCCGCAGCACGGGTCCGACGCGACCTGGCTAGAAACCTACGCGCGCCTTGACGGTGACAGCTGGGTCATCGACGGCGCCAAGCGATTTAATATCGGCATGCATCGCGCCACGCATGACCTGGTCTTCGCCCGCACGTCCGGCGAGACGGGACAAGCCCGGGGCATCACCGCGTTCCTGGTCCCGACCGACACCCCCGGATTCACGGTCCCGTACTACTGGTGGACGTTCAACATGCCCACCGACTACGGCGAAGTCGAGCTAAAAGATGTCCGCATCCCCGCCGACGCGGTGCTCGGCGAGGTCGACCGCGGACTGGAGGTCGCGCAAACCTTTTTGCACGAGAACCGGATTCGCCAAGCAGCGAGCAGCCTGGGCGCCGCGCAGTACTGCATCGACCGTGCCGCCGAATACGCCGCCAAGCGCACGGTGTTCGGCAAGCCGCTGTCGGTCAACCAGGCCGTGCGATGGCCGCTGGCCGAGCTGCAGACCGAAGCCCAAATAGTACGGTTGCTGGTGCAATTCGCCGCGTGGCACCTGGACCGCGACCACCACATGGAGGTCTCGGACAAGGTGTCGATGGCGAACTATCGTGCCAACCGGCTGGTCTGCGATGCCGCCGACCGCGCCATGCAGGTGTACGGCGGACTCGGCTACAGCCGTCACGAGCAGTTCGAGCACATCTACCGCCACCATCGCCGTTACCGCATCACCGAGGGCGCCGAGGAAATCCAGATCCGCCGAGTGGCCCAGCGGCTGTTCAAGTTTGGCAAGCAGTGACCGAGGAGCTGAGCTCCAAACTCCAAGCGGTGCTGGTGCCGGTGCTGGGCGCGGGCACCACGATCGAGAACCTGCGCGCGCTCACCGGTGGCGCCAGCCGCACCACCTGGGCGTTCGACGCGGTTACCGGCGCGGGGCGCCGCGCGCTGATCCTGCGCACCGGCCCACCCGACGACGTGCACGCCGGCATGGAGCTGGAAGCCCGCGCGCAGGCCGCGGCCGCGGCGGCCGGGGCGCCGGTCTCCCACATCCTGGTCGCCGACGATTCGGTTGCCGCGCTTGGTAATCCGTTTCTGATCTGCGACGAGGTCAAGGGTGAGACCATCGTCCGACGCATCCAGCGCCGGCTCGATGCCGGCGGGCACACCCGCCGAACCGAGCTGCTGCGGCAATGCGCACAGGCGCTGGCCGCGATCCACCGGGCGGACCCGCAAATCGACGGCCTGGCTTACGAGGACCAGCTGGTGGAATACCGCGAGCGACTCGACGCGATGAACGACACCACCGCCACCTTCGAATGGGCGTTTCGTTGGCTGGCCGCCCACCGACCGCAACCGACGCCGATGGTGCTGGTGCACGGGGACTACCGGATGGGAAACCTCATCGTCGACGGATACAACTTGGCCGCGGTGCTCGACTGGGAGCTGGCTCACCTCGGCGAGGCCTACGAAGACCTAACCTGGTTCTGCATCCGCGCCTGGCGGTTCGGCGCTCCGGCCAGCCTGGGCGCCGGCGGCCTCGGCAGCATCGAGAGCTTCGTGCGCGACTACGAGCAGGCCAGCGGGACCACCGTCGACCGAGCGACGCTGCATTGGTGGATGGTGCTGGCCACCCTGCGCTGGGGTGTGATCTGCCGATACCAGGCGGAGCGGCATTTGAGCGGTCAGTCCCGGTCGGTAGAGCTGGCGACGATCGGTCGCCGGGTGAGCGAGACGGAGTGGGACATTCTCAATTTGCTCGAGGAGGTCCCGTCGTGATCGGTGCTTATGGGCGCCCACTGGCGGCCGAACTCGTGGCGGCGGTGGCCGAATTCCTGGAAACCGACGTCCGGGAGGCGACCAGCGGGCAGGTCAACTTCCACGCCCGGGTGGCCGCGAACGCCTTGCGCATCGTCGAACGCGAACTGCTCGACGAAAGCGAGGCGGAGTCTCGAGCCACGCTGGCCGGCTTGGGATTCGGCGACGAGGAACAGCTTGCCGCCGCCATCCGGGCCGGCGAGTTGGACGAGCGTGCCGGCGAGGTGCTCGCCGTCCTGAGAATCCTGGTGCGCAATCGGTTGGCGGTTGCCCACCCCAGATACGACAGCGAATAGGAGCCCGCCATGCCCGCAACCGCTGAGGTCGTCATCGACACCGCCGACCGGCTGTTCTCGGCGATCGTCGAGGGCGACAGGGCCGCGGTCGATCGGCTGTGGAGCGACGACATCGCGGTGTGGCGGGTGGGCGCTGGCCAGGATCCCTTCAGGACGGATGACAAGATCCGCGCGCTGAAGGTCATCGACTGGTTCATCGGTGCGACCACACAGCGCCGCTACGAGATCCTCGATCGCCGGCTCTTCGGGGATTTTTCAGACGGCTCGATCAGCGGCTTTGTCCAGCAGCACGTCCTGCACGCCACCGGTCATGCCGGCCAATCGATCTCCATGCGCGTTTGCATCGTGATCGGGGTGGGCACCAACGGTCTGATCGACCGCATCGACGAGTATTTCGACCCCACCGAAATTGCGCCGCTGATGAGATGAGACCGAGTTCTCCGGCATCGGCCGCCGCGACAAGCATCTGCGCTCGCCAGATTTCTTCGATGTCGACCGTTTTGCGCAGATCAGCGTCGTCGTCACCGCGGTCCAGCCGACCGTGGGCAACGCCACCGAGCTGCACGCCAGCTTCACGATCAAGGGCGTCACCGCGCCGGTCTTGGTGACACTGACCGGCAGCTCCACGGGCGACGGTTCGATCCAGATCTCGGGCGAAACCACGATCGATCCCGGTTCGACATCGGCTCGAACAAGTTCGGCATGATCGCGCCGACGGCCCACGCGGCGGCGCACGTCGTTTTCGTGCGGTCCGACCGATAAAGCCAGTCGCGCACCAGTAGCATCTGCACCGTGCCCGACGCCACCATCGCCCTGCGGATACTCGTCTACAGCGACAACCCCAACACCCGCGACGAAGTGAAGCGGGCGCTGGGCACGCGCCTGCACCCGGATCTACCCGAGTTGAACTACGTCGAGGTGGCTACCGGTCCGATGGTGATCCGCACCATGGATGAGGGCGGCATCGACCTGGCCATCCTCGACGGCGAAGCGACGCCGACCGGCGGCATGGGAATCGCCAAGCAACTCAAAGACGAACTCGAAAACTGCCCGCCGATCTTGGTGCTGACCGGTCGCCCGGACGACGCGTGGCTGGCGACGTGGTCGCGCGCCGAGGCCGCGGTACCGCATCCGATCGACCCGATAGTGCTGGGTCGCACCGTGCTCGGGTTGCTGCGCGCTCCCGCGATCTAGCCCGCCCACACCGCGCGCGGAGGCCGGCGAGCATGGCCAGGCTGCCCGCCGACGAGTTGTTGTCTAAACTCGGCGAAGATCACAGCCAAGTGATTACCATCACCCCGAGCACGCGTCCCAGCCACCTCAACGCTATGTTGAAGATCACTGTGATGGGCTACAGACCCGGCTCATCACAGCAGCCCGGTCGCCGCCTGGTCGCTTTATAGGCGGCCCACGACGGATCTTGGAGCGAGTTGAACGTCTACATACCCATCCTGGTGCTAGGCGGAATCGCCGCCGCCTTTGCTGTGGGCTCGGTGGTGATCGCCAGCCTGGCCGGCCCATCGCGGCACAACAAGTCGAAGATGGCGGCCTACGAATGTGGAATCGAGCCGACCGCAACGTCGGTGAGTGGTCCGCATGCGACGCCCGGGCAGCGGTTTCCGGTGAAGTATTACCTGACCGCAATGCTGTTCATCGTCTTCGACATCGAAATCGTATTCCTGTATCCGTGGGCGGTCAGCTACGACGCGCTGGGAACGTTCGCTCTGGTCGAGATGGTGGTGTTCATGCTGACGGTCTTCGTGGCCTACGCCTACGTGTGGCGCCGCGGCGGCCTGACCTGGGATTGAGGTAACTCATGGGCCTGGAAGAACAGCTACCCGCCGGCATCCTGCTCGGGACGGTCGAGAAGATCGCCGGCTACGTCCGCAAGAACTCGCTGTGGCCGGCAACGTTCGGGTTGGCGTGCTGCGCGATCGAGATGATGGCAACGGCCGGACCGCGGTTCGACATCGCACGGTTCGGGATGGAGCGGTTCTCGGCGACGCCGCGGCAGGCCGACCTGATGATCGTGGCCGGACGGGTGAGCCAGAAGATGGCCCCGGTGCTGCGGCAGATCTACGACCAGATGGCAGAGCCGAAATGGGTGCTGGCCATGGGTGTCTGCGCGTCGTCGGGCGGGATGTTCAACAACTATGCGATCGTCCAGGGCGTGGACCACGTGGTTCCGGTGGACATCTACCTCCCCGGCTGCCCACCCCGCCCGGAGATGCTGTTGTACGCAATTCTGAAGCTGCACGAGAAGATTCAGCAAATGCCGCTGGGCGTGAACCGCGAGCAGGCCATCGCCGAAGCCGAGCAGGCGGCGCTGGGCGCCCGGCCCACCATCGAGATGCGTGGACTGCTGCGATGAGCTCACCGGAACACGACCCGAAGGTAGCCGCCAGCGAAGTGGGCGGACTGGTGCCCTCCCGCGACGAAGAAGTGATCAACGTGCGCCGTGGCATGTTCGGCGTTTCCGGCTCGGGTGATACGTCCGGATACGGGCGGCTGGTGCGCGAGATCACGCTGCCGGGCAGCAGTCCCCGGCCCTACGGCGGCTATTTCGACGATGTGGTCGACCGGCTGGCCGACTCGCTGAAGGCCGGCGGCATCGAATTCGAAAACGCCATAGAGAAAGTCGTCGTCGACCGCAACGAGCTGACGTTGCACGTCCGCCGCGAGGCACTGCCACACGTGGCTCAACGGCTGCGCGACGAACCCGGACTGCGCTTCGAGATGTGCCTCGGGGTCAGCGGCGTGCACTACCCGCACGAGACCGGCCGCGAACTGCACGCCGTCTACCCACTGCAGTCGATCACGCACAACCGCCGCGTCCGGTTGGAAGTGTCTGCGCCCGACGGGGATCCGCACGTCCCGTCGCTGTATGGCATCTACCCGACCAACGATTGGCACGAGCGCGAGACGTATGACTTCTTCGGCATCATCTTCGACGGGCATCCCTCGCTGACCCGCATCGAGATGCCGGACGACTGGCACGGCCATCCACAGCGCAAGGACTACCCGCTCGGCGGTGTTCCCGTCGAGTACAAGGGAGCACAGATACCCCCGCCCGACGAGCGGAGAGCGTACAACTAATGAGCACAATCACCGACTCGACGCACGATGGTGGCGCCGAAACTGTCGTTGTCGCCGGCGGACAGGACTGGGGGCAGGTCGTCGAGGCCGCCCGCGCCGCGGATCCCGGCGAACGCATCGTCGTCAACATGGGGCCCCAGCACCCGTCCACGCACGGGGTGTTGCGGCTGATCCTCGAGATCGAAGGCGAGACCGTCACCGAGGTCCGATGCGGAATCGGCTACCTGCACACCGGAATCGAGAAGAATCTCGAATACCGGTACTGGGCGCAGGGTGTCACCTTCGTGACCCGAATGGATTACCTGTCACCGTTTTTCAACGAGACCGCGTACTGTCTCGGTGTCGAGAAGCTGCTCGGCATCACCGACGAGATTCCGGAGCGGGTCAGCGTCATCCGCGTCCTGATGATGGAGCTCAACCGGATCTCCTCGCATCTGGTCGCACTGGCCACCGGCGGCATGGAACTGGGCGCGATGACGCCGATGTTCGTCGGCTTCCGGGGACGCGAGATCGTCTTGACCCTGTTCGAGAAGATCAGTGGTCTGCGGATGAACAGCGCCTACATCCGCCCGGGCGGGTTGGCGCAGGACTTGCCGCCGGGCGCCGAAACCGACATCGTCGAAAGCCTCAAGGAACTCAAGCAAGTGCTGCGCGAGATGGGCGATCTGCTCAACGAAAACGCCATCTGGAAAGCGCGCACCGAGGACGTCGGCTATCTCGACTTGGCGGGCTGCATGGCGCTGGGTATCACCGGGCCGATCCTGCGTGCCACCAGCCTACCGCACGACCTGCGCAAGAGCGAGCCCTACTGCGGGTACGAGAACTACGAGTTCGACGTGATTACCGCCGACACGTGTGATGCGTACGGGCGCTACATGATTCGCGTCAAGGAGATGTGGGAGTCGATCAAGATCGTGGAGCAGTGCCTGGACAAGCTCAAGCCCGGGCCGTACATGGTCGAGGACCGCAAGATTGCCTGGCCCGCCGACCTCAAGGTAGGCCCCGACGGCATGGGTAACTCGCCCGAGCACATCGCCAAGATCATGGGCGGGTCGATGGAAGCGCTGATCCACCACTTCAAGTTGGTGACCGAGGGCATCCGGGTGCCGGCCGGTCAGGTGTACAGCGCGGTGGAATCACCGCGCGGAGAACTCGGCGTGCACATGGTCAGCGACGGCGGAACCCGGCCTTACCGAGTGCATTATCGCGATCCTTCCTTCACCAATCTGCAGTCGGTCGCCGCGATGTGCGAGGGCGGGATGGTCGCCGATTTGATCACCGCGGTCGCCAGCATCGACCCGGTCATGGGCGGAGTCGACCGATGACGGTACCCAATGGTGACTCAAAAAAGGTGAGCAGCGGCGAACGGGTGTTCCTGCGCCTCGGGCCGCCGCCCGAAGAACCCAACCAGTTCGTGGTTGAGGGTGCGCCGCAGTCGTATTCGCCGGAGGCCCGGGCTCGGCTGGAGGTCGACGCCAAGGAGATCATCAGCCGCTACCCCAACAAGCGCTCCGCGTTGTTGCCGTTGCTGCACCTGGTCCAAGCGGAGGATTCCTACCTGACCCCGGCGGGCCTGGAGTTCTGCGGCGAGCAGCTCGGGCTGACCGGCGCCGAGGTATCGGCGGTGGGCAGCTTCTACACGATGTACCGCCGCGGCCCCACCGGCGATTACGTGGTCGGCGTCTGCACCAACACACTGTGCGCGGTGATGGGCGGCGACGCGATATTCGATTCGCTCAAAGAGCATCTCGGTATCGGCAACGACGAAACCACCGCCGACGAATCGGTCACCCTGCAGCACATCGAATGCAACGCGGCATGCGATTTCGCGCCGGTGGTGATGGTCAACTGGGAGTTCTACGACAACCAGACGGTCGAGTCCGCGATCGAACTGGTCGACTCGCTGCGGGCCGGCCAGCCCAAGGCGCCCACCCGCGGTGCACCCCTGTGCAAATTCCGCGAGACGTCCCGCATCCTGGCCGGCCTCCCCGACGAGCGCCCCGACGAAGGCCAGGGTGGCGCTGGCGCAGCCACTTTGGCGGGGCTGCGGGTCGCGAAGGAGAAGGGCATGGAACCCCCGCCGGCTCCCGGAGGCAAGTCATGACCACCCCGCTGACCCCAGTCATCAGCCGCTACTGGGACGACCCGAAGTCGTTCACGCTGGAGACCTACCAACGTCACGACGGCTACCAGGCGCTGAAGAAGGCGCTGGCGATGGATCCCGACGCGGTGATCGGGGCCGTGAAGGACTCGGGCCTACGCGGTCGTGGCGGCGCCGGCTTCTCGACCGGAACCAAGTGGTCGTTCATCCCGCAGGGCGACTCCGGCCCGGCCGCCAAGCCGCACTACCTGGTGGTCAACGCCGACGAGTCGGAACCCGGTACGTGCAAAGACATTCCGCTGATGCTGGCGACGCCCCACCTGCTGGTGGAGGGTGCCATCATCGCCTCCTATGTGATCCGGGCCAGCCACGCCTTCATCTACGTACGCGGCGAGGTGGTGCCCGTGCTGCGCCGGCTGCAGAACGCGGTTGCTGAGGCGTACGCCGCCGGTTATTTGGGCCGCGACATCCTGGGCTCCGGTTTCAATTTGGAGTTGGTGGTGCACGCCGGTGCGGGCGCCTACATCTGCGGCGAGGAAACCGCGCTGTTGGAGGGGCTGGAGGGCCGGCGCGGCCAGCCCCGGCTGCGCCCGCCGTTCCCCGCCGTGGCAGGACTCTACGGCTGCCCCACGGTGATCAACAACGTCGAAACCATCGCCAGCGTACCGTCGATCATTCTCAACGGCGTCGAATGGTTCCGGTCGATGGGCAGCGAGAAATCGCCTGGCTTCACCCTGTATTCGCTGTCCGGGCACGTCACCCGCCCCGGCCAGTACGAAGCCCCGCTGGGCATCACGCTGCGCGAGTTGCTCGACTACGCCGGTGGGGTCCGCGCCGGACACCGGCTGAAGTTCTGGACACCGGGGGGATCGTCGACACCGCTGCTCACCGACGAACACCTCGACGTGCCACTGGATTACGAGGGGGTGGGCGCCGCCGGCTCGATGCTGGGCACCAAGGCGCTGGAGATCTTTGACGAGACCACCTGCGTAGTGCGCGCGGTGCAGCGCTGGTCCTACTTCTACAAGCACGAGTCGTGCGGCAAATGCACACCGTGCCGCGAGGGCACGTTCTGGCTCGACCAGATCTACACACGGCTCGAGACGGGTAAGGGCACGCACGAGGATCTGGACAAATTGCTGGACATCTCCGACGCAATCCTCGGAAAGTCGTTCTGCGCGTTAGGCGACGGTGCGGCCAGCCCGGTGATGTCGTCGATCAAGTATTTCCGCGACGAGTACATCGCCCACGTCGAAGGAGGCGGCTGCCCGTTCGACCCCCGAGAGTCCATGCTTACGGCAGGGCCGAATGGCCGGAAAGGGGCACAGTCCTGATGACCACCGCGGCCAAGACCCAGACCGGCGACGAGGTGACGCCGCCAGACATGGTGACGCTGACCATCGACGGCACCCAAATCTCGGTCCCCAAGGGAACTCTGGTGATCCGCGCGGCCGAGTTGATGGGTATCCAGATTCCGAGGTTCTGCGACCACCCGTTGCTCGACCCGGTCGGAGCGTGCCGCCAGTGCATGGTCGAGGTGGAGGGGCAGCGCAAGCCGATGGCGTCGTGCACCATCGTGTGCACCGACGACATGGTGGTGCGCACCCAGCTCACCTCCGAGGCCGCGGACAAGGCCCAGCACGGCGTGATGGAGCTGCTGCTGATCAACCACCCGCTGGACTGCCCGATGTGCGACAAGGGCGGCGAATGCCCCCTGCAAAACCAAGCAATGTCCAACGGCCGCACCGATTCTCGTTTCGAAGATGTCAAGCGCACCTTCGCCAAGCCCATCAACATCTCGTCGCAGGTGCTGCTGGACCGCGAACGGTGCATCCTGTGCGCGCGTTGCACCAGGTTCTCCGAGCAGATCGCCGGAGATCCGTTCATCGACATGCAGGAACGCGGCGCCCTGCAGCAGGTCGGCATCTACGCCAACGAACCATTCGACTCCTACTTCTCGGGCAACACCGTGCAGATCTGCCCGGTGGGCGCGCTGACCGGCACCGCCTACCGATTCCGGGCCCGCCCATTCGACCTGGTCTCCAGCCCCAGCGTGTGCGAGCACTGCGCCGGCGGCTGCGCCGAGCGCACCGACCACCGCCGCGGCAAGGTGCTGCGCCGGCTCGCCGGTGACGACCCCGAGGTCAACGAGGAGTGGAACTGCGACAAGGGCCGGTGGGCTTTCCGCTACGACACTCAGCCCGACGTGCTCACCACTCCCCTGGTCCGTGACGCCGACGGCACGCTGCAGCCCGCGTCGTGGGCCCACGCGATCGTGGCCGCGACGCAGGGCCTCGAATCAGCCCGCGGTCGCACCGGTGTGCTAGTCGGGGGCCGCGGTACTTGGGAAGACGCCTACGCTTACTCCAAGTTCGCGCGAATCGTGTTGGACACCAACGACATCGACTTCCGTGCCCGCCCATCCTCAGCCGAAGAAACGGAGTTTCTCGCGGCACGCATCGCGGGCCGACCGCTCACGGTCACCTTCTCCGATCTGGAATCGGCGCCGGTGGTCGTGCTGGTCGGTTTCGAGCCGGAGGACGAGGCACCGATCGTCTTCCTGCGGCTGCGCAAGGCCGCACGCAAGCGCGGCGTGCCGATCTACGCGGTCGCCCCGTTCGCCACTCGCGCGCTGACGAAGATGTCGGGTCGGCTGCTTCAAACCGTGCCCGGCGCGGAACCGTCCACACTGGACGGCCTGGCCACCGGCGAGGTGGGCGAGCTGCTGGCGAAGGCCGGAGCGGTCATCATGGTCGGCGAACGCCTGGCCACGGTGCCGGGCGGATTGTCCGCGGCGGCGCGTCTGGCCGATGCCACCGGGGCGCGACTGGCCTGGGTGCCGCGACGCGCCGGCGAACGTGGCGCGCTCGAAGCCGGCGCACTGCCCGGCCTGTTGCCAGGCGGTCGTTCGGTGGCCGACGATACCGCCCGTGCCGAGGTGGCGGCGGCCTGGAATGTCGACGAATTGCCTTCTGCCGCAGGGCGTGACGTCGACGGCATCCTGGCCGCCGCGACGGACGGAAGCCTGGGCGCGCTGCTGGTCGGCGGTATCGAGCCGGGCGACTTCGCCGATCCGGATGCGGTGCTGGCCGCGCTGGACGCCGCCAACTTCGTCGTCAGCCTGGAACTGCGGCACAGCGAGGTCACCGAACGCGCCGATGTCGTGTTCCCCGTCGCGTCCACCACACAGAAGGCGGGTGCATTCGTCAACTGGGAAGGCCGGTTCCGGCCGTTCGAGCCCGCGCTACACGGCACCACCCAGCGAGCCACCCAATCCGATCACCAGATCCTTGACACGCTGGCCGACGAAATGGGTGTCTACCTCGGGATGACCGGCGTCCAGGCGGCTCGCGAGCAAGTCTCGGCGCTGGGCAACTGGGAGGGCGAGCGCGCAAGCGGCGCAACCGTTCAAGCACCCGAGCCGCCGCGGCCCGGCCAGGGCGAGGCGGTGCTCACCGGCTGGCGAATGATGCTCGACAACGGTCGTGCGCAAGACGGCGAACCGTATCTGGCGGGCACGGCACGCAAACCCGTGGCCCGGCTGTCGGCCGGCACCGCGACCGAGATCGGCGCGTCCGAGGGCGACACGGTCACGGTCAGCACGTCGCGAGGATCAATCAGCTTGCCGCTGAACATCACTGACATGCCCGACCGAGTGGTGTGGCTACCGCTGAACTCGCCCGGCTCGGCGGTGCAGCGGGACCTGGGCGTCACCGTCGGCAGCGTGGTGAAGATCGGAGTGGGCTCATGACGAGCACCTTGACCGCCTTCGGACACGACACCTGGTGGCTGGTGCTGGGCAAGGCGCTGGCGATCTTCGTCTTCTTGATGCTGAACGTCTTGCTCGCGATCCTGCTCGAGCGCAAGATCCTCGGCTGGATGCAGCGCCGGCCCGGCCCCAACCGGGCGGGACCCTGGGGAGTCCTGCAGAGTCTGGCCGACGGAATCAAGCTGGCGCTCAAGGAGAGCATCACTCCCCGCGGCGTAGACTGGTTCGTCTACATGGCGGCGCCGGTCATCTCGACGATCCCCGCGTTCACCGCGTTCGCGTTCATCCCGTTCGGCCCCGAGGTGACGGTCTTCGGCCACCGCACGCCGCTGCAGTTGACCGACGTGCCGGCCGCGGTGCTGTTCATCCTGGGGCTCTCCGCGATCGGCGTCTACGGCATCGTGTTGGGCGGCTGGGCATCCGGCTCGACGTACCCGCTGCTGGGTGGGGTCCGGTCCACCGCGCAGGTCATCTCCTACGAGGTGTCGATGGGGCTGTCGTTCGCGGCGGTCTTCCTGTTCGCCGGCACCATGTCGACGTCCGGAATCATCAAGGCGCAGGACGGCGTCTGGTACATCTTTCTGTTGCTGCCGTCGTTCATCATCTACCTGATCTCGATGGTCGGCGAAACCAACCGCGCCCCATTCGATCTGCCGGAAGCCGAGGGTGAACTCGTCGCCGGCTTCCACACCGAGTACTCGTCGCTGAAATTCGCGATGTTCATGCTCGCCGAATACGTCAACATGATGACGGTTTCGTCGCTCGCCACGTTGATGTTCTTCGGCGGCTGGCACGCCCCGTGGCCGCTGAACATGTGGGACGGCGCCAACACCGGCTGGTGGCCGGTGCTCTGGTTCACCGCGAAGATGTGGGTGTTCCTGTTCATCTACATGTGGCTGCGGGCCAGTCTGCCCCGGCTGCGCTACGACCAGTTCATGGCCCTGGGCTGGAAACTCCTTATCCCCGCATCGCTGGTGTGGGTGCTGATCGCGGCGGTCATCCGCACGCTGCGCAACCAGGGGTACGCCCATTGGACTCCGCTGTTGGTGGTCTGCAGCCTGGTCTTCGCCGTGGCGCTGGTGATGTTGTTGCGCAAGCCATTCAGCACACCGGGCAATCGCGCACTGGCACGGGAGCTGCGCAAGCGCGCCGACGCTCTACCGCCCCCGCCGGCCTTCCCGACCCCACCGTTGCCGGGCAAAGTGCTGACGTCGGCAGTCAGTGCGAGCAAGGAGGAAGCACATGGCTAAATTCCTCGACGCCGTGGCCGGATTCGGCGTGACGTTCGCGGCAATGTTCAAAAAGACTGTCACCCAGGAGTATCCGGAGAAACCCGGCCCGGTCGCCCCGCGCTATCACGGCCGTCACCAACTCAACCGGTACCCCGACGGCCTGGAGAAATGCATCGGCTGCGAGCTGTGCGCCTGGGCCTGCCCAGCCGACGCGATCTACGTCGAGGGCGCCGACAACACCGATGAGGCACGGTTTTCGCCGGGAGAGCGGTACGGACGGGTGTACCAGATCAATTATCTACGGTGCATCGGCTGCGGTCTGTGCATCGAGGCCTGCCCGACCCGCGCGCTGACGATGACCAACAACTACGAGATGGCCGACGACAACCGCGCCGACCTGATCTACGAAAAAGACCGGCTGCTGGCGCCGTTGCTGCAAAACATGCTCGCGCCGCCGCACCCGAGGACCGAAGGCGCCACCGACAAGGACTACTACCTGGGCAACGTCACCGCGGATGGCTTGCGCCGCAATCAGAACGCAGGAGACGCCCGGTGATCACCAACCTGGCCAGCGACGTTATCACTCGCACCTCCACCGGCGAAGCGGTGGCCTTCTGGCTGCTGGGCGCTCTCGCCGTGATCGGCGCGATCGGGGTGGTCACGGCCGTCAATGCCGTGTACTCGGCGATGTTCCTGGCGATGACCATGATCATCCTGGCGATCTTCTACATGATCCAGGACGCACTGTTCTTGGGCGTGGTTCAAGTCGTGGTCTACACCGGCGCGGTGATGATGCTGTTCCTGTTCGTGCTGATGCTGATCGGCGTGGATTCCGCGGAGTCGCTGAAGGAAACGCTGCGCGGCCAGCGCGTCGCCGCGGTGATCACCGGAGTAGGGTTCGGCATCCTGCTGGTCGCCGCCATCGGCAAGGTGACAACCGGTGGCTTCGTCGGACTGACCACCGCGAACGCCAACGGCAACGTCGAAGGCCTGGCCGCACTGATCTTTTCGCGCTATCTGTGGGCATTCGAACTGACCAGCGCCCTGCTGATCGCCGCCGCGGTCGGGGCGATGGTGCTCGCGCACCGCGAACGTTTCGAACGCCGCAAGACCCAGCGCGAACTCTCCGAAGAGCGGTTCCGCTCCGGCGGTCGCCCGACCCCGCTGCCCAGCCCCGGCGTCTATGCCCGCCACAACGCGGTCGACGTGGCCGCGTTGCTGCCCGACGGTTCCTACTCGGATCTGTCGGTGTCGAGCATGTTGCAAACCCGCGGCGCGGACGGCAAGCAAACACCCCGCGCCCAAGCCATCAAAGGCGGTACGTCGTGAATCCGGCCAACTACCTCTACCTTTCGGCGCTGCTCTTCACGATCGGGGCCTCGGGTGTGCTGCTGCGCCGCAACGCCATCGTCATGTTCATGTGCGTCGAGCTGATGCTCAACGCCGTGAACCTGGCGTTCGTCACCTTCGCGCGCATGCACGGCCACCTGGACGGGCAGATGATCGCGTTCTTCACGATGGTGGTGGCCGCGTGCGAGGTCGTCATCGGCCTGGCCATCATCATGACGATTTTCCGTGCCCGCAAATCGGCGTCGGTCGACGACGCGAACCTACTCAAAGGCTAAGAACGCCACGATGACTGACTACACCTGGCTGCTGGTGGTGCTCCCACTCGCGGTTGCCGCCATCTTGCTGTTCGGCGGCAGACGCACCGACGCATGGGGGCATTGGCTGGGCGTCCTCGCCGCCCTGGGAGTGTTCGGGGTGGGCGCCACACTGCTGACGGACTTGCTGCGCCGCGACAGTGAGCACCACGTCATCCACCAAACGGTGTTCACCTGGATCCCGGTCGACAAGTTCCAGGTCGACTTCGGGATGCAGATCGACCAGCTGTCAATCTGTTTCGTGCTGCTGATCTCCGGCGTGGGATCGCTGATTCACATCTACTCGGTCGCCTACATGGCCGAAGACCCGGACCGCCGCAGGTTTTTCGGATACCTCAACCTGTTCCTGGCCTCGATGCTGCTGCTGGTCGTCGCCGACAACTACCTGGTGCTCTACGTCGGCTGGGAAGGCGTGGGCCTGGCGTCCTACCTGCTGATCGGCTTCTGGTACCACAAGCCGTCGGCGGCCACCGCCGCGAAGAAGGCGTTCGTGATGAACCGGGTCGGCGACGCGGGCCTGGCCGTGGGCATGTTCCTGATGTTCAGCACGTTCGGAACCCTCTCGTATGCCGGGGTTTTCGCCGGCGCCCCGGCCGCCGGCAGCGGCGTACTGACCGCTATGGGGTTGTTGCTGCTGCTGGGCGCCTGCGCCAAGTCCGCACAGGTCCCGCTGCAGGCCTGGTTGGGTGACGCGATGGAGGGCCCCACCCCGGTGTCCGCGCTGATCCACGCCGCCACCATGGTGACCGCGGGTGTGTACCTGATCGTGCGGTCCAACCCGCTCTACAACCTCGCTCCCGGAGCGCAACTCGGCGTCGTCTTGGTCGGCGCCGTCACCCTGCTGTTCGGTGCATTCATCGGCTGCGCCAAGGACGACATCAAGCGTGCACTGGCGGCGTCGACGATGAGCCAGATCGGCTACATGGTGCTGGCGGCCGGACTCGGGCCCGCCGGTTACGCGTTCGCGATCATGCACCTGCTCACCCACGGCTTCTTCAAGGCCGGGCTGTTCCTCGGATCGGGCTCGATCATCCATGCGATGCACGAAGAGCAGGACATGCGTCGCTACGGCGGGCTGCGTGCCGCCCTGCCCATCACCTTCGTCACCTTCGGCCTGGGATACCTGGCCATCATCGGCGTGCCCCCGTTCGCCGGATTCTACTCCAAGGACGCCATCATCGAGGCGGCGCTGGGCGCCGGCGGCGTCCGCGGCTACACCCTCGGCGGGGCCGCGCTGCTGGGCGCGGGCATCACCGCCTTCTACATGACCCGGGTGATGCTGATGACCTTCTTCGGCGAAAAGCGTTGGGCGCCGGGCAGTCACCCGCACGAGGCGCCCGCCCTGATGACCGGTCCTATGATCCTGCTCGCGTTCGGCTCGGTGTTCGCCGGCGGCTTGTTCGCCATCGGGGGCACCCTGCCCCATTGGCTGGAGCCGGTCGTCGGCGCGCACGAGGAAAGCGCGCACGCCATTCCGGCCTGGGTCAACACCACGCTGGCACTCGGGGTGGTCGCGGTCGGAATCGCAGTGGCCTATCAAAAGTACGGCAGGGCCGAGATTCCCAGAGTTGCTCCCGTCCAGGTGTCGGCACTCACCACGGCCGCACGCAGAGACCTGTACGGCGATGCCTTCAACGAGGAGGTATTCATGCGCCCTGGCGCGCAGTTGACCGATGCGCTGGTCGAAGCCGACGACGCGGGTGTGGACGGCTCGGTGAACGCGCTGGCCGCGCTGGTCGGCCGGACCTCGAATCGCTTGCGGGGGCTGCAAACCGGCTTCGCCCGCTCCTACGCGCTGTCGATGCTGGCGGGTGCCACCCTACTGGTCGCGGCCATCCTGGCGGTGCAACTGTGGTGACTAACGTGCCCTGGCTGAGTGTGCTGTGGCTGGTGCCGCTGGCGGGTTCCATCCTCATCATCCTGATGCCGCCCGGCCTGCGTCAGCTCGCGAAGTGGACCGGCCTGGTCATCAGCATCCTGACGCTGGCGGTCGCACTCGGCGTCACGCTCGGCTTCAAGACCGGCGGCGCCCCTTACCAGTTCCTGGAAAAGCATCCCTGGATTCCGGCCGTCGGCGCCGGCTACAACCTCGGCGTCGACGGCATCGCGGTGATCCTCGTGCTGCTGACCGCGATCCTGGTTCCACTGCTGCTGGTGGCGGGCTGGAACGACGGCGGCGAGAGCCCCCGAGGACCGCAGGCATACGTCGCGCTGACGCTGGCCATCGAGTCGATGGTGCTGATCTCGGTGATCGCCCTGGACGTGCTGCTGTTCTACGTGTTCTTCGAGGCCATGCTGGTCCCGATGTACTTCCTGATCGGCGGCTTCGGCAAGGGCACCGCCCGCTCGCGTGCGGCGGTGAAGTTCTTGCTGTACAACCTGTTCGGCGGTCTGATCATGCTGGCCGCGGTCATCGAGCTGTATGCGGTGACCGAGCAGCACGGCGGGGGGACGTTCGACTTCCGCGAAATCGTGACCGGCATCTCCTCGGGCCGCTTCGCCGGCGTCGACCCCGCGGTGTTCAAGGCCCTGTTCGGCGGCTTCATGTTCGCGTTCGCCGTCAAGGCCCCGCTGTGGCCGTTCCACCGCTGGCTACCCGACGCCTGCGTCGAGGCCACCCCCGCGACCGCGGTCCTGATCACCGCCGTGATGGACAAGGTCGGCACTTTCGGGATGCTGCGCTACTGCCTGCAGCTGTTCCCCGATGCCTCAACGTATTTCCGGCCGCTGATCGTGACGTTGGCCATTATCGGGGTGATCTACGGCGCGATCGTGGCGATCGGGCAAAAGGACATGATGCGCCTGATCGCCTACACCTCGATCTCGCACTTCGGCTTCATCATCGCCGGCATCTTCGTGATGACCAGCCAGGGCCAGAGCGGGTCGACGTTGTACATGCTCAACCACGGCCTGTCCACGGCGGCGGTGTTCCTGATCGCCGGATTCCTGGTGACGCGGCGCGGCAGTCGCTTGATCGCCGATTACGGCGGTGTGCAGAATGTGGCACCGGTGCTGGCCGGCACCTTCCTGGTCTCGGCGATGGCCACCCTGTCATTGCCCGGGCTGGCGCCGTTCATCAGCGAATTCCTGGTGCTGCTGGGCACTTTCAACCGGTACTGGGTGGCGGGCGCGTTCGGAGTGACCGCGCTAGTGCTGGCCGCGATCTACATGCTGTGGCTCTACCAGCGGGTGATGACCAAACCGGTGGCCCAAGGCAACGAGGGAATCGGTGATCTACGGCTGCGCGAGCTGGCCGTCGTCGCACCGTTGATGGCGCTGCTGTTCGTCTTCGGCATCTATCCCAAGCCGGTGCTCGACATCATCAATCCCGCCGTGGACCACACCATGATCACCATCGGCCAGCATGACCCCGCGCCGAAAGTACTAGTGGGCGTACCCCGGACAGCCGAAGGACCGCACCAATGACCCTTCCCACCCCCAGCATCGAGTACTTCCTGCTATGCCCGATGCTCATCGTCTTCGGTGTCGCCGTGGTCGGGGTTCTCGCGGAAGCGTTCCTGCCCAGGAACATTCGCTATGTGTCCCAGGTAACCCTGGCCCTCGGTGGCTTGATCGCGGCGTTCGTCGCCGACATCGCGGTCAGCCGCTCCCTGCCGGCATCGGGTCGCAGCGGGGTGCTGGGCGCGATGGCCATCGACCGGCCGACGCTGTATTTGCAGGGCATCGTGGTGCTGGTGGCCGTGATGGCCGTCATCTTCATCGCCGAACGCAGCAACATCGCCGCAACCGCCAACAAGGTGAAGGTCGCGGCGGGTGTTTCCGGCGGTGCCTCCGGGTTGGACGCCTTTACCCCGCAGGCTTCCGCGGTGCCGGGCAGCGACGCCGAGCGTGAGGCCGAACGGGCCGGAGCCGCCCAGACCGAACTCTTCCCGCTGCTGATGCTGTCGGTCGGCGGCATGATGGTGTTCCCGGCGGCCAACGACCTGCTGACGATGTTCGTCGCGCTGGAAGTGCTGTCGCTGCCGCTGTACCTGATGTGCGGGCTGGCGCGACACCGCCGGCTGCTGTCGCAGGAGGCGGCGATGAAGTACTTCCTGCTGGGCGCGTTCTCGTCGGCGTTCTTCCTTTACGGCGTGGCACTGGTCTACGGCGCGACCGGAACATTGCTGCTGCCCGGCATCCGGGATGCGCTTGCCGCGCACGGCGATAGCTCGATGGCGTTGGTCGGGGTCACACTGTTGTCGGTCGGCCTGTTGTTCAAAGTCGGTGCGGTGCCGTTCCATTCGTGGATCCCGGACGTGTATCAGGGCGCCCCCACCCCGATCACCGGCTTCATGGCCGCGGCCACCAAGGTCGCGGCGTTCGGCGCGCTGCTGCGCGTGGTCTACGTCGCGTTGCCGCCGCTGCACGAGCAGTGGCGTCCCGTGCTGTGGGCGATTTCGATCCTCACCATGGCCGTCGGCACCGTGACCGCGGTCAACCAGGCCGACGTCAAACGCATGCTGGCCTATTCGTCGGTCGCCCATGTCGGTTTCATCCTCACCGGTGTGATCGCCGACAACCACTCGGGTCTGGCCGCCACGTTGTTCTATTTGGTCGCCTACAGCTTCAGCACGGTCGGCGCGTTCGCGATCGTCGGCCTGGTCCGCAACTCCGATGGTGTCGAGGATGCCGGGCTGTCGCACTGGGCCGGGCTCGGACAGCGTTCTCCCATTGTGGGCGTGATGCTTTCGATGTTCTTGCTGGCCTTCGCCGGAATCCCATTGACCAGTGGATTCATCAGCAAGCTGACGGTGTTCAAGGCCGCCGCGCAGGGCGGTGCCGTGCCGCTGGTCATCATCGGTGTGATCGCCAGCGGCGTCGCCGCCTACTTCTACGTCCGGGTGATCGTGCTGATGTTCTTCACCGAACCGACCGACGACACCCCTCAGGTCGTCGCCCCGAGCATCCTGAGCAAGATCGCGATCGCGGTGTGCGCCGCGATCACCGTGATTCTTGGGATCTTCCCGCAACCGCTGCTCGACCTCGCCGACCACGCCGCACAGTTGCTGCAGTAATTGCAGCCGCGGCGGGAAGCCACCACTTGGCCAGCTGCACCAATTCGTGGGTTTCCTCCTCGAGCGTTGTAGCCCGGGACGTGACATGCGGGTTGCATCGAGTCGTTGCGGGGCGCGTCCTGACGCTTTGACCGCGGCGGCGTGGGCCAATTGCAGGGCCAGGATCGCCATGTCGCGATCGGTCGAGGGGATGGAATGCGCCGCGACGAATCGGTCCACCTGTCCCGGGGGATGTCGCCCGCATACGGCCGTAACCGCAATATGAGATCCCGAATCTCGACGACGGTCTGATGGAGTTGCAGCGTGGTTTTACGGCGGAGGACACCGTCTTGCTGCACATCGAAACTGCATTCTGGCGAGGCCTGTCGCAGGCTGTTCCGCAGCGGCTGCAGTTTGCGCCATTGTCGACTAACGGGGTCCATCCCGCCACGGGCGACAATCGCCAGCAGACACGGGACTGCGGCGAGTGCGGTGCAACCGACGGCCTTCCAGAAAAAGTACACGCCGTGGACCTTGACCCGGTACGCGCCGGTGTGTAGCCACCCGAGCTGTTCAAACACCAGCAGTAGCAACGATTCCACGGTCACCCATCCGATCGCCACTGCCAATACCACCCCACAGGCGGCGATGGGGCGTTCGCGGCGCGGCGCACCCGGGCGAGTCAGCTCACGGATGCTCAGTCGCATCAGCTGAACGACCAACACGAGGAACATCGTCGAGTAGCAAACGTAGGCGAGCACTCCGTCCCAGCCGCCGACAACTTCGACGGGCTTTGCCGCGACTCGCGCTCGCGTTGCCGCGACGAGATAACCGATGGCCAATAGTGCTGCCGCACAACGGTAGTAGCGGTGGCGACGGTGATCAACCCAACGCCCGAAAGCAGTTGTTGGACAGCGTGTTCGCGCAGTAGCTGGGCCGTCAGCAACATCGCCAACGTGTTGTTGAGATGGGTTCAAAAAGATTGGTGTTGAACCCCACGTAGCACGTGACCACGACGAGCACCATGAACAGGATCAGTGGCCACGCCACCGCAGGGGGTACGGTGCTGGTCATCGGGAGCGGAAGAACACGCTGCGCATGACCGAACGCTGCGCACCGGCGTCGGCGACGGCGAGCATCAGGATCGAGGCGAATGTCTCGGCGTCGCGTTCCTGCGCGCTGGCGTAGTCGGTGCGACCCAACACGGCGCGCACGGCGGCCGGGTCGAGGTCGGGCAGCAGGGTGGCGCACATCTGGCTGTGGCTGGAGCCGACAGACTCGCTAATGTGGGGCTGGTCGTGGCCGAGCACCATGTGCCCGATCTCGTGGCAGACGATCTGGTCCATGTGGTACTCGGAGGTGCCGATGTCGTGGACGATGATGTCGTCGGTGTCGCGCTTCAACCACAACCCGCACGGGTTACCGGCCAGTGTCGGTGTTGGCGTCGGTACCAGCCGAATCGGTCGGCCCCGCATCCGGGCCACGCTGTCCACGAACTGGTGACGGTCCCACGGGACGGGGATCGGCATCCGGCGGGCCAATGCCACCAACTCGTCAGGAGTGGTCATCACCGCCCCCGGGGTCCGGCGCGAGCGGAGGAAGCTTCTCCAGCTCGCGGATGTGGTCAACCATCGCGACCAGATTGGTGAGCGCGGCACCGGTCAGCCCGGACGCACGCATGGCCAGATCGCGCACCCCGGCGTCGCGCAGGGCTTGCAGTAAGCCCAGCTGGGCGTCGAGGCGCTCATCAACCTCGGCATCGATTAGATACGAGGCAGACACCCCGAAAAACTCCGCGATCGCGCGTAGATGCGCCACCGTCGGATTGGTTTTCAGCCCACTGCGAAGTTGCCACAAGTACGCCGGACTGATCGAGACGCCAGTCTTTTCCGTAATGGCTTCAGCAGCAGCGGCATTCGACAGCGGCGACTCCGACGGGCTATGCATGACCTCAAACAGCTTGTTGAGCTTGTTCGCCAAATCCGTCGTGGACACTGGGCCGTCCGTGCTGGCTCGCCGCCGGGTCACCGTACCTCCGTTTGCGCCGGGCCTCCCGCATGTACACCTATATTAATGCAGGGTGTGCAACTATTAATGCAGGGTGTGCAACGTCGGCTGAGGAATTATCCACCGGTGCGCGGGTCGAAGCTCGGGTGTCCAGGGTCAGTCGGCACTGGATAAGAGCGCATCCAAGAGAGCGTCGACATTTAACTGCGGCGGGATTCCTGAAGTCTCGGATAGGCCTGGCGCAGCCACCAGGCTGAGGAGCTCAGGCTGCGGCGCGGGAGCCGGGGGCACCGGTTCGGTCCCGGGAGCCACGGTTACGGGGCCGATGAACCCGCTGTGGCCCGCATAGCCGCCCGGGCCGACGACGACGGTCTCGCCGGAGCCGATGACGACGGTGCCGCCAGGTTCCACCGGGACCGTGCCGCCGGCGTTAACGGTCAGGAAGCCGCCGGTGTTGATTGCGAGGGTGCCCTCGCTGTTAACGGTGAGTGTGCCGGCGTTCGTCAGCGTGGCCCCGTTGGTGATGGCGAGCGTGCCGTTGTTCGTCAGCGTGGCGTGGATGTCGATGGTGAAGATGCCGTTGTCGATGGTGAAGATGCCGTTGTCGATGAGGGTGCCGGTGTTGGTGAGGGTGGCCGGGTTGGATGGTCACGGAGCCGGCGTCGTTGAGGGTGCCACCGGCGTCGACGGTCAGTGTGCCGGCGTCACTGAGCGTGCCGCCGGGTTGGATGATGAGAGTGCCGGCATCGTTGAGGGTGCCGGTGGTGACGAGGGTGCCACCGTTGGTGAGGGTGCTTCCGGTGTCGACGGTGAGCGTGCCGCCGTTTGTGAGTTGCCCGGCGTTGGTGAGGACGCCGCCATCGGTGAGGGTGAGGCCACCGCTGTTGGTCAGGGTTCCGGTGTTGGTGATGATGCCGCCGCCGTTGGTTAGGGTACCGCCAGTGTTGACGGTCATTGTGCCGCTGTTGGCGAGGAAGCTGCCGACGGTGCCGTCGTGGGTGAGGATGAGGGTGCCGCCGGTGTTGACGGTGAGGGTGCCCGCGTTGGTGAGGGCGCCGGCGTTGGTGAGAGTGCCGGCGTTGGTAAGGAGGCCGCCGGAGTTGATGGTGAGCTCGCCGACGGAGTTGACGGTGAGGACGCCGGCGTTGGTGACGACGCCACCCGAGTTGACGGCGAGGCTGCCGCCGGAGTTGACGGTGAGGGTGCCGCCGGATTCGACGGTGACGGAGGTGTAGGTGCCGCCTTCGCCGATGGTGAGGGAGCCGTAATCTCCGCCGGCGCCGATGGTGACGGATTGACCATTGCCGATGGTAAGGGTGCCGCCATCGACACTCGAGCTGAGTTGCTGTGACAAAGGTTGGGTTTGACTACCAGTGGCATTACCGGCCGCCTGGGCAACCGCACGAGCCTGATCGGCCTGCCCCGACTGATTGGCCGTCTGCGGCGGATCGGCAAACGGCTGCAGAGCACCCGCGACCGACGAATCGGCGGCATAGCCATACATCGCCGTCGCTTCTTGAACCCACATCTCGGAGTACTCGGCCTCGGTCGCCGCGATCGCCGGAGTGTTCTGCCCCAAAAAATTCGTCGCAACCAACACCATCAACCGCGCCCGGTTGGCCGCGACCACCGGCGGGGGCACCGTCATAGCAAACGCCGCCTGATAAGCCGCCGCCGCCCCATTAGCCTGCGCGGCGGTCTGCGCGGCCTGCACCGCGCTCGCCTGCAGCCACTGCACATACGGCGTCGCCGCCCCCGCCATCGCCACCGACGCCGGACCCAACCACACCTGCCCCGTCAAGCCCGCGAGCTGCGCCGAGTAACCGGCCGCAGCAGATTCCAACTCGACAGCCAGCGCATCCCAACCCGCCGCACTCGACAGCAACGGCCCCGACCCAGGACCGGCATACATCAACCCCGAGTTGATCTCAGGCGGCAGCAACCCAAAATCCATGGCCCCGTATCCCTTTCAGCCATGTCCAGACACCTGCTCGACGAAATACCGCGCCAGCTCAGACGCCCGCCGGCGGGACGACAGCCTGAATATGCCGGCATACGTAGTTAGTAACAACATATACTTAAATAAGTGCGGCTGCCGGCGTGGAATCCGTCCACATCAATGACGGTCGCACCGGAGCGGTCACCCGTCGGGCCACTCAAACCCGTTGCTGCAGAAGGGAATTGTACCCAGTTAGTCAGCGGTGTATGAGAGCGCCTGTAAGAGTCTCGACGATCAGGGTGTCGCCGGAGCCGATGGTGTAGGTGTCACCTTCGCCGATGTGGAGGACTTGGCCGTCGCCGATGTAAGTGGTCGTGCCGGTGCTCTCGGTGCGGGCCGCATTGCCGGCGGCTTGGGCGACCGCACGGGCCTGGTCGGTCTGTGCGTCCTGGTTAGTGGTCTGCGGCGGTTCGTCGAACGCGCCGAGTGTGCTCGCGGACTCCGAAGCACTCGCATAGCCATACACCGCAGCCGCGTCTTGAACCCACATCTGCACGTATTCGGCTTCGGTCGCCGCGATCGCCGGCGTGTTCTGGCCGAAAAAGTTCGTCGCGGTCAGTCGGCGCTGTATGAGAACGCATCCCAGGCATCCAACAGGGCGTCGACGTTTAACTGGGGTTGAATTCCCGAGGTTCCGGATAACCCGGGCGCGGCCAAGGCGCTGAGCCCTGGAGGCCCCGCAGGGGTCGGCGGAGCCGGTGGCATCCCGGGCGCCACGGTAACCAGGCCGATCAAGCCGCCGCGCCCGACGGAGCCGCCGGGGCCGACGGTAACGATATCGCCGGGTCCGATGGCAAGGGTGCCACCGGATTCGACCGGGACGGTGCTGCCGGCGTTGACGGTGAGATAGCCGCCCCCGTCGATGGCAAGGGTGCCGCCATCACCGACGGTCAGGGTGGTGCCGGGGTTGAGCGTAATGGCGCCGCCGGATTAGACGGTCAAGGTGCTGCCGTAATAGACGATGAGTGTGCCGCTGTTGGTCAGAGTGCCACCGTTGGTCAAAGTTCCGGCGTCGAAAAGGGCCCCTCCGGCGTGGATGGCCAGGGTGCCGTCGGGTTGGACGGCGAGGGTGCCGAAGTCGCTAAGCGTGCCGTAATCGTTGAGCACGCCGCCGGTGTTGACCGTGAGAGTGCCGTAATCGCTGAGCGTGCCGTAATCGCTGAGCACGCCCCCGCCATCAACCGTGAGGGCCCCGTAGTCGTTGAGGGCTGCGCCGGTGTCGATCGTCAGGGTGCCGTGGTCGCTGAGGACGCCGCCCGGGTCGACGCTCAGGGTCCCGGAATCGGTAAGTGTGCCACCGCTGTTCACGGTGTGAGTGCCGTAGTCGTCGAGGACGCCCCCGGATTCGACGGAGACCGCACCGCCGTCGTTGAGAACGCCACCGGTGTCAACGGTGAGGGTGCCGGAGTCGTTGAGGAGGCCCCCGGAGTTGAGCGAGATGGTGCCACCGCCGTTCACGGTGAGAGTGCCGGTGTCGTTGAGGGTGCCGTTGCCGTTTACGTTGAGCGTCCCCTGGTCGCTGATGAGACCGCCGGTGTTGGTGAGGGTGCCGTAGTCATTGAGGCTGCCGCCGGCGTTGACGTTGAGGTAGCTGCTGGGGCTGACGTTGAAGTTGCCGCCGTCGGTGATGGTGAGGGTGCCGTAGTCATTGAGGCTGCCGCTGTCGGTGAGACTACCGCTGTTGATCAGGGTGCTGCCGGAGTTGAGGTTGAGGGTGCCAGCGTTGTCGAGAGTGCCGGTGTTGGTGAGGTTTCCGTTGTTGATCAAGCTGGCGCAGATCCGCGAGTCGATGCTGACAGCACCGGCGTTGTTGAAAGTGCCGGCATTGGTGAGGGTTCCGCTGTCGGTGAGGGTGCCGCCCGGGTTGACGTTGACACTACCGGCGTTGGCGAGGGTACCGCCGGGTTGGACTGTGACGGTACCGTCATTGCCCAGCGTGCCACCGGATTCGACGGTTAGGGTGCCGTAATCGCTTAGCGTGCCACCGGATTGGACAGTCACGGCGCCGTAATCGTTCAGCGCCCCGTTGTTGGTGAGGGCGCCGGAATCGGTGAGGGTGGCGCCGTTGTTGACGGTCAGGGTGCCGCTGTTAGTGAGCGAGCCAGCGCTTTGGACGTTGAGGGTACCGCCGTCGGTGAGCGTGGCGCCGTCGTGGACGGTGAGAATACCGGCGTCGTTCAAAATGCCGCCGTTGATGGTGAGGGCGCCGCCGCTCTCGCCGGGGGTGCTCGATTGGACGCTGAGGCTGCCGCCGCTTTGGATGGTGAGAATGCCGGAGTCGTTGAGGGCGCCGCCAGTATTGACGGTGACGACGCCGCTGTTGGTGACGCTGCCGCCGTCGGCGACGTTGAGGGCGCCGTTAACGGTGAGGCCGCCGCTGTTGGCGATGGTGCCGCCGTCGGCGACGTTGAGGGTGCCGCTGTCGGTGAGGCTGCCGCTGGCGTTGACGGTCAGCATGCCGCTATCGGTGAGGGTGCTGCCGGCGTTGACGGTCAGGGTGCCGCTATCGGTGAGGGTGCCACCAGAGTCGATGGTGAGGGCGCCACCACTGCTGACGTTGAGAGTGCCCAAGTCCGTCAAGGTGCCGCCGCTATTGATAGTCAGGGTGCCGGAATCGGTGAGAGCGCCGCCCGAGCTAACGGTGAGAGTGCCCGAGTCGGTGAGAGTGCCGGAATTGGTGAGGGCACCGCCACCGCTAATCGTGAGAGTGCCGCCGTCCATGAGGGTGCCGCCGGCGTCGACGTTGAGGGTGCCGCTGTCGGTGAGGACACCGCCAGCGTCGACGGTCAGCGTGCCGCTGTCGGTGAGGACGCCACCACCGTTGATGGTCAGGGTGCCGCTGTCGGTGAGGACGCCACCACCGTTGATGGTCAGGGTGCCGCTGGGGCCGACTGTGAGGCCGCTGTCGGCGTTGAGGGTGACGGTGCCTCCACTGTTGACGGTGAGGATGCCGTCGGCACCAACGGTAAGGATGTCGTTGTTGGTCAGGGTGCCATCGGCGCCAACGGTGAGGATGCCGCCGGTATTGATGTTGCCGCCGACCGTGATCCCGGCGTCGTTGGTGAGGGTGCCGCCGGAGTCGACGGTCACGGTGCCGCTATCGGTGAGGACACCGCCGGCGTTGACGGTCAGCGTGCCGCTATCGGTGAGAGTGCTGCCGTCGCCGACCGCGACGGTGCCGGAATCGGTGAGAGTGCCGCCGGAGTAAACGGTGAGGGTACCGCTGTCGGTGAGCGTGCCGCCGCTATTGATAGTCAGGGTGGAGTCGGAGTTGATGGTGACGGTGCCAGAGGAGGCGAGGGTGCCGGAATCGATGAGAGTGCCGCCGTCGGCGACCGTGAGGGTGCCGCCGGAGGAGACGGTGAGGCCGCCGCCGGAGTTGATACTGACAGTTCCGTAGTCGGTGAGGGTGCCGCCATCGGTGAGGATGCCGCTGATGTCGTCGATAGTGCCGCTGATGGTGAGTGTGCCGGTGGGGTCGACGGTGACGGTGCCGCCGCTGTCGATGGTGACAGTGCCGCTGTCGATGGTCAGGGCACCGCGGTCTGTGAGGGTGCCGTCGATGGTGAGGGTGCCGGAGTCGGTGACCGTAAGAGAGCCGCCGTTGGTGAGGGTGCTGGCGTCGCTGAGCGTGACGGTGCCGTAGTCGGTGAGGATGCCGCCGTTGTTGAGGGTGCCGTCGACGGTGAGGCTGCCGGCGACGGTGAAGCTGCTGCCGGATTCGACGATGACGGTGTCGCCGGCGCCGATGGTGTAGGTCTGGCCAGAGACGATTGTGAGGGTCTGGCCATCGCTGATGGTGGTGGTGGTACCGGAGTTGGCGGTTGAGCTGAGTTGCTGTGTGAGTGTTTGGGTTTGGGTGCTGGTGGTGTTGGCGGTGGCTTGGGCTACGGCGCGGGCCTGGTCCGTCTGCCCGTTCTGGTTGGTGGTCTGCGGCGGGTCATCGAACGCGGCCAGGGCGCCCGCAGTCATGGAGTCGGCGGCGTAGCCGTACATTGCGGTGACGTCTTGAACCCACATCTGCATGTATTCGGCCTCGGTGGCCGCGATCGCCGGGGTGTTCTGCCCGAGGAAGTTGGTCGCGACCAGCGTCATCAGCTGCGCGCGGTTGGCCGCGATCACCGGCGGGGGCACCGTCATCGCGAACGCCGTTTCGTACGCCGCCGCCGCACCATAGGCCTGGGCTGCAGTCTGCGCCGCCGCAGCCGCACTCGCTTGCAACCATTCCACATAGGGCGTCGCCTCGGTGGTCATCGCTAGCGATGCCGGGCCGGACCACACCGGTCCGGTCAGCCCCGCGATCTCCCAGGAGTGACCGGCCGCAGCGGATTCCAGCTCGGCGGCCACCGCGTCCCAACCGGCCGCGTTCGACAGCACTGGACCCGCCCCGGGCCCGGTATACACCAACTCCGAGTTGATCTCGGGCGGCAACAACCCAAAATCCATGGCTCTGTTTCCCTTCCAGCCATGACGACATGCTTATTCGACGGAACGGCTGCGACGGGTCATGTCCCAGCCTTGCGGGACGGAATGACATGCGCCTATCCGCTTCTGCACCTTGTCGGATCCGTGCTGGTCCAAATATACGGGCATGCACGTATGGCAGCAATATATACTGAAATAAATTGGGTGTCGTGCAGCTGCCTCGGGGCCGAAGAGCAGTCAGTTCAAAATGGACGCGCTAGACCGCAGCCGCCCTACAGCGCCACCAAGCCGTCCTGAGGACAACGATGCCGCGACCAACCCGACGCCAGTAAAGCCAATGGCGCCAATGATTGTCGGGCAGCCCTCCGGCACGGCCTCGCGGCGCAGGGCGGCGCTGTGCCGTTGGTCATCACCGGTGGGATCGCCAGCGGGATCGCCGCCTACTTCGAGGCCCGGGTGATCAAGTTGTCGCGCTGACCGTGCTGAGCAAGATCGTGATCGCGCTGTGCGCCGCGATCACCGTGATTCTTGAGGTCTTCCCGCAGCCACTGCTCGACCTCGCGGATCATGCCGCGCGGTTGCTGCAGTAACACCGCGACTCACGGGCGCACCCATTATCAGATCGGATGCCTTCTCCCCGATCATGATTGCCGGTGCATGGGTGTTGCCGGCGGTGATCGACGGCATGACCGACACGTCGGCGACCCGCAAGCCCGCCACGCCACGCACCCTGAGATCCGGTGTTACGACGGCGTCGTCGTCGACGCCCATCCGGCACGTCCCGACTTGATGGTGGTAGCTGCCGACGGCACGCCGCACGTATGCGCGCAGGTGATCGCGCGTGCGTGCTGCCGGTCCGGGTGCGACCTCGGCGTAGCGCCACTCGTCGAAGGCGGCACTGGCCCCTATCTCGCGGCAGATCTCCACCGCGTCGACCAGCGCTTCGACGTCGTAGGGTTCGGCCAGGACATTCGGATCGCACCGCGGCGCGGCCGCTGGATCGGCCGAGACAAGCCGCAGGATGCCGCGCGACCGAGGACGGATGATGCTGGGCGCGATCGTATATCCGTTGCGCGGCACGGGATAGCCCTCGGCCGGGTACACCAGGTGCATGAACAACGGCTGCAGATCGGGCCCCGGACCACGCCAGTACGCGGTGGAGGTGAACAGTTGGCACTCAAGCAGGTTGTGGTGCGGCGGTTCCATCGGCCGCGCCGCCTCGTAGATGTTGCTCACCAGCAGGTGGTCGTGCAGGTTCTCGCCCACCCCGGGAAGATCGACAGTGGCCTTCACGCCGATTTCGGTCAGGTGCTCGGCGGGTCCGATGCCACTGAGCATCAACAGCTTCGGTGAGCCCACGGTGCCCGCGCACAGCACCACTTCACTGTCGGCCGACGCCTGAAGAATCTGCCCGCGCGCCGAATACTGCACCCCGACCGCGCGGCCACCGCGAATGACGGCATGGTGCACCAGCGCCCCGGTGGTCACGGCCAGGCGCGGATTTCCCCGCACCGGAGCCATGAAACTGCGCCACGCGCTGGCCCGGCGACCGTTGCGGGTGGTCACTTGGCTGTAGCCGACACCGGCCTGCCGCGGCCCGTTGAAATCATCGATCACCGGGTGCCCGAGGGCACTCGCCGCGTCGATGAACGCGACCGATGTCGGGTTCGGTCGGGTGATGCGCTCGACCGGCAGCGGTCCGCCCGCTCCGTGCCACCGGCTGGCGCCGTCCACGTGGTCCTCCGAGCGCAGAAACAACGGAAGTATGCTCTCGAAATCCCAACCCTTACAACCGAGTTGGGCCCACTCATCGTAGTCGCTGCGGTGCCCACGGATGTAGATCTGGCCGTTGAGGGAGCTGCTCCCGCCCAACACCTTTCCCCGCAGCCAATACAGACGCCGATTGTTGGCGTGTCGTTGCGGGGTAGTCATGAAAGCCCAGTCCTGCCCGCTGTGCAGTAATGCGGGCCATCTGGAACTGATGTGGATATCGGGGTTGATGTCGGCGGGGCCGGCCTCCAGCACATGCACCGAATACCCACGGTCCAGCAATCGGCGCGCGACCACACTGCCGGACGCGCCCGCGCCCACCACGATGAAGTCGGTTGTGTGTGTTCGGTGGCTCACCATGGCTCCCTTGTCTGACGGCGTCTCGTCGACACCGGGTGCCGCCACATCCTGCTTATCGGCACAGCGCGCGGCCAGGACAAAAAACCTTGCAGGTACGTCAAACCACCAAGGAAAACAGCCAAATCCAGCGCATACTCGTGATGACTCGCGGCGTTGTCAGGCCCAATGCGTGATCAGCCCAAGAACGGGCGGGTAGCCAACAGGTAGATCGCCAACACCGCAAGCGGGGCCGCCAGCGGTACCCAGGGCAGCCGCAGCGGGAACGACATGGCCACCGCGCCCACCACGGTAAAGCTTACGGCGCCAACAAGTGTCGGCCAACTTGCCATGACGACCGCATCCGACATCCCCGCCGCGTGGCGCGAGACCAGATAGCCGGCCGCGCACAGCCCCGAAAGCAGCGCGAACACATAGGAGCGATCGGAGACGACGATCACAATCACGCACAGCAACACGGCAACCGTTGCGGCGGGCCGCAACACGACCCCGACGCCCACAACGACCAGCGCCGTCATTCCGGCGGCCACCTCCGGCCCGTGGGTGCCCACCGCGGCCAGGCCGACCATCAGCAGACCGAATATCGTTGCCCAAGCGTGGATCCCGAATCGTGCACCGAATGACATCACTACCCCCGCAGCCGTCCACACACCCGGTGACGGCGATCCGGCATCACACCCATCGACTGCTCGAGGGTGTGATCTGCCTGCCAGGAGACGATGTCGACACCGATCGTCGCCATGTCGCGATACATGGCCGAGCGCTGCAACGCCCACAGCCGATCCACCAACGGGTCTTGATCGTCTTCGAACGGCGAGACGTCCAGGGTGTCGACCGCGATCACGACATCGCCGCGCTTGCGCAAATCGATGAGCGCCAGCGCGAATTCGGTGTCGAGCAGGGTGGAGAACGCGATGACGATGGCCCCGGCCGGGACGGCCGCACGCGGCGCCAGTGTTCCGGTGGTGTTCTCGAATCGATCGCCGGCGCCGAGCACGGTGTCCAGGACGCGATAGAACTGCCGCTGACCGATGTCGGCGCCGAGCCAGCGCGGCCGATGTCCGCCGAGCGCGACGATTCCGGCGCGATCGCCGTAGCGCAGCGCGGTCTGCACTACCTGAGCCGCACCGCGCACCACTCGTTCGGTGGCATCGGTCGCCGGGCTCGCCGGCTGCCGGTACCCGTCGATCAGTACCACCACGTCGGCGGCGCGGTCGGTCAGACGCTCCGTGACATGCAACTGGCCACGACGCGCGCTCACCGGCCAATTCACCGCTCGCAGTTGGTCACCTGGAACATACGGACGGATGTCGGCATACTCGACGCCGGGGCCGACATGCCTGGTCAGGTGGGCGCCGAGCCGGTCGAGTAACTCGGTTCGCGGGATGGGCGTCGACTGCGGCGGTGTCAGTGGAAACACGATCACATTGGCGACGTCGACGATCGCGGTGCCGGTGACCAGCCCGCCGCGCGCGACCGGGTCGACGCGAGCGGGGATCGAATAGTTTCCCCACCGCTGCGCCACGGCCGCAACCGTTTTGGCGTGCGGGGAAGCCGCATCGAGAACTTCGAGCGCCATGCTCTCGACGGCGGGAACGGTGAGCTCCGCTGTCCACGCCCGGTCCGCACCGGCGGCCTCGGTCACCGACAGTGTCACCCGCGCCTGCTCCCCTTCGAAGCATCGCTGCGACTCCGGTTGCCCGCGCACGTGGAACGTCGGCACGGGTTGCTGCCAGCTGATCGAACACAGCACGCCGAGCAGAGGAGCCGCGAACGCGATGAGCTGCCAATGCGCGCCGATCACGGTGGCAACGAGCGCGACACCCGCACAAGTCGCGATGGCCCGTGTCAATGGTGATGCGCGCCAGCGGAACTCGGCTTCGTGGCCGTTCATGGCGGGCTCATTTGGTGCCCTCGTTGGCGCGAGGCACCGGCAAGCGCCGCAACAGTTCGCCGACGACGTCGGCGCCCTGAATCTTGCGCACCCACATCTCCGGGCGCAGCGTGATCCGGTGCACGACCGCCGCGATGGCCAGAGCCTTGACGTCTTCCGGGATCACATAGTCGCGGCCGAGCAGCAGCGCACGAGCGCGGGCGAGTTGAACCAGGTCGAGTTCGGCACGCGGGCTGGCACCGACGGCGACCTGCGGATGGCGCCGGGTGGCGGTGGCCAGTGACACCACGTAGTGCAGGACATCCTCGTGCACCGTCACCCGCTCGACGGATTCGCGCATCGCCAGCAGATCCTGGGCTTCGACGATCTGATTGACCGTCGGCTCGGCTGAGACACGATCGAGACGGCGACGCAGCATGGCCGTCTCGTCGCGTTCGGACAGATAGCGCAGCTCCAACCGCATCGCGAATCGATCCAGCTGCGCCTCCGGCAACGGGTAGGTGCCCTCGTATTCGATCGGGTTGTCGGTCGCCAGAACGATGAATGGTGTTGGCAGCTTGTGTGTTTCGCCGTCGATACTGATCTGGCCCTCGGCCATCGCCTCGAGCAGTGCGGCCTGGGTCTTGGGTGGGGTGCGGTTGATCTCGTCGGCAAGCAGCAGGTTGGTGAAGGTCGGGCCGGCGCGGAACGCGAAACGCCCCGACTGCATGTCGTAGATCGTCGAACCGAGCAGGTCCGCCGGCAACAGGTCCGGTGTGAACTGCACCCGGGTGAACCGCAGACCCAGCGCGGCCGCAAAGGATCTCGCGATCAGCGTCTTGCCCAGTCCCGGCAGGTCTTCGATGAGTACGTGGCCACGTGCCGGCACCGCGGTGAGGATGAGGGTCAGCGCCGAACGTTTGCCCACCACCACGCGTTCGATTTCGTCGAGCACCGCCTCGTAGTGTGCGGTAGTGGTACTGGCGGGCATCGCGGCCGGCATCGTGGCGCCCCCTGTCATACCTGCTCCAACCTCCGGAAAATCTCTTCGAACACGGCCCGGCCGGGGCCGGGCTGGTGATCAACAACACGCCTGATATTGTTGGGATTTACCCATTCCCACAGCTCGGCGCCGAACAGCATGCGCCCGGTCGATTGAAACGCCGCCGGTTCTTGGCAAGTCGCTGGCCGGTCGCCATTTCGTACCGGCGAGCGAGCATCGCACGCAGATGTCGATCCCAGTCCGCGCGCGTGGACTCCGACCAGCGAATCGTCGTCTCGGTGGTGGCAAGCCAGCGGCGCAACGAATCACCGAGATCGTCGATCCGGGTCAGCCGCGAGTTCTCCCCCGTGTCCCAGCAGCCGACGAACGTCGAGCAGTACCAGCGCCAGGGCGACCCCTGAGACCACAGACACCACGGACCGCTCCCGCACGATCAGCACCAGCAGCTCCGACCCTACGATGAAGCAAACACCCAGAGCTATCAGCCTTTTCATACCGCACTCCGTAGCTCGGCAAGAACCAGCTGCAGCACCCCGACCGCCGCGTCGCGATGACCCTCGCTCATCACATGAGGACTGAACCGCGCCTCCTCGAACAGGTTCACCAGTTGAACGGCGTTATCGATATGCAGCGCATGGCGTTCCACCGCGCGGGCCAATACCTCGGTCGGGGTGTCGAACTCCTGCGGGGCGGCTCCGGGAACCCGCGCGAGCTCACGTTCCATCGCGGCGTAGCACACGATGATCGCCTCGCGCGGTTCGCGACTCGGGTCCGCCATTTCGGCCAATCCCAGTTCGGCGGCCCGCACCAGGGATTCCGAACGGGCTGCCGGCGGCGCATATTCGGCGTCATCCTCGGCAACGGCGTGCAGCACCGCGGCGCGGAATCGCCGCCGCGACATGATAAACGACGCGACGACGATCAGCAGCATCATCGGAACCGTGGCGCCCAGCAGGATGCCCAGCATGTCGCCGCGGTCGTGGTGCGCAGGCCGGTGCTGTGGCGGCGCAGGCGCGGCCGGCTGGGGCGGTGCGCCGGCATCCTGCTGCATGGGCGGCACCCCATGCGGCACCCACCAGCGGGACAGCAGCATCGCGATCAACAGCCACGCGCCAATCACCGCGAGCCCGATCAACAACACGCGCCAACTCGGTCGGCCGCGGCCGGTGCCGAGCATCCCGGAGATATCGCCCGTTCTCGGCGCCATCGCGCGTGGATCGCGTAGTCGCGCGATGACCGCGACCGCGAGCAAGGCGATTGCCGCACCCAGCAGAACGACGACGAACACCAGCGCCGCGCGGCCACTACCTTCGGCGTGTGTCGCACCACCGCGAGCCGGGAGGTATCCGCGCAGGGCAGCGGCAACGACGATCAACAGCACGATGAGCGCAACGACGCGCCCTGTCGGCTTATCGGGCTTCTGGCCACACCACTCGCCGGTTTTCCTATGCCGTTGCGGCACAGGCCTGATCCATACTTGCACGTCAGGCCGTCGTGTGACCAGGGTTCGCCGGTATCCCGCGAACGTAAGCGCACTGCGAAATCGAGCCAGCTATTTCGCAGTGCGTATTCCCCCGCGAGCGGGAGGTGCCCCCAGCTCGCGAGCGGGCGTTGTTCTAGACAGGATCGAAGGGCCGGAAGCTGCCGTCGAGAACCTCGTGGTGGCCGATGGTCCGCCCGGTGACCGTCGCGGGGTCAACGAGCGCCAATTGCACTGCCGCCAACACGAATTCATCTTCGGTTGCGGTGTCGCCGAAGGCCGTGGCGTAATACGACAGGCCGGGCGTCATGATCGGCTTCGACGGTGCCAGCGCGTTGACGGCGATGTTGTGATCGGCCAGATCGAACGCCGCGCACTGGGTCAGATGCTCGAGTGCGGCCTTGGAGCCTCCGTAACCAGGTAAGACACCACCGCTGCGATCGGGATAGGGTCCGTCGCCGGGTAACCGCGACGCCGCCGAAGTGATGTTGATGACGGAGTTACCACCGGCGGTGATCATGTCCGGCGACACCAGCTGCATCAGCTCGTAGGTCGCAAACACCGCGATGTCGAAATGGCGGCGAAAAGCGGACAACGGCGTGCTGACGAACCCCGGCCAACCGGGTTTGGCGGCGCCGGCCGGTTTGGCGGGCTCCACCCGCGGCGGCCCACCGGGCACCGGCGGGCGCCCCGGCGCGGTGAAGGCCGCGTTGTTTACCAGAATTGTGATGGACCCCAACGCATCTCGCGCTTCAGTCACCAGCCGGGCGACGTCTTCTCGGTCGGTCAGATCGGCACGGACAGCCGCCGCGCGCCCGCCGACCGCCGCGATGGCGGCCACGGTCTCGCCGATGGTGCCCGGCAGCCGGTCATCCCACACCTGCTCGGTGCGCCCGGCCACCGCCACCGTTGCGCCCTCGGCGGCAAGCGCCAGCGCGATCGCCCGGCCCAGCCCGCGGCAGCCGCCGGTGACGATCACCGAACGCCCCGCGAGTCGTCGCGTCATCGCGTCACCCCGTGCACGACGATGGCGGTGATCTGGTCCACCCACGCCTCGTCCAGCTTCTCGTCCGGGCGCAGCAGCATCCGCAGCATGGTCGCTCCCCCGATCAGCTCGATCAACCGGTCCGGGTCGACGTCAGGATGCGCTTCACCTCGGTCGACGGCCTCGCGCAGCCGCACCTGGACCGCCGCGAACAGGTCGGTGAAACGCGACATCACCCGGGCGTTGAGTTCGGGATCGGCCGACATATCCGCCACCAGCCCGGGCAGCGCGGCACGCACCACCGGGCTGGTGAAGACGTCCCGCGCCGCCGCGATCATCATCCGCAGATCGGCGGCGAAGTCACCGGCCGGCGTCTCCAGCGCGCTGGGCGCCGTCGGGAACGCCGTTTCGTGCACCAGTTCGGCCTTGCTCGACCACCGGCGATACAACGCCGATTTCGTGGTGCCGGCCTGCTCGGCTACGGCGGCCAGGGTGAGATTCGAATAGCCGATTTCCACAAGCAGTTCCGCGGTGGCCGCGAGGATGGCAGAGTCAATACGCGGATCCCGGGGGCGCCCAGCACCTGGGGCCTTGTCAAGGTCGGACGGGTCTGCTTTCATAACGCGACCTACCGTATCGTAATTGCCGCGAAAGGTCTCGCCGTGGCCAATGAACCTGTGCTCGACAACGTCGACCGACTGCAGCGCTTCAGCCGCGATGTCACGACGCTGCCGGCGGTGATGTCGAAATGGCTGTCCACCGTCCTGCCCGACGGCGCGAAACCCGACGTCACGGTCGAAAGCGGCATCGATTCGACGGGCATGTCCTCGAAGACCATCATCCTGACCGCGCGGTGGCAGGAGGACGGCCAGCCGGTCGAGCAGAAGCTGGTGACGCGTGTAGCGCCCAGCGCCGAGGACGTACAGCTCTTCCCCACCTACCGACTTGATCACCAATTCGAAGTGATTCGCAAGGTCGGCGAACTCACCGACGTCCCGGTACCGCCGGTGCGTTGGCTTGAGCCCTCCGGCGAAGTGCTGGGCACACCGTTTTTCGTGATGGACTACGTCGACGGCGAGGTGCCACCCGACGTGATGCCCTACACCTTCGGCAACAACTGGTTCGCCGATGCGGCCAAAGAGCGGCAGCGCGAACTTCAGGATGCGACCGTCGGCGTGCTTGCCAAGCTGCACTCAATCCCCAACGCGGAGGGCATATTTGGATTCCTCACCGAGGGTAAAGGTGAGACCGCGCTGCGCCGACACTACAACTGGGGTGCGGGACTGGTACGACTTCGCGGTGCCCGACATCGGCCGGTCTCCGCTGTTGGAACGCAGCTTCACGTGGCTGGAGGACAATTGCCCGACGGCAGTGGACGCGGGTCAGCCCGTGCTGCTGTGGGGTGACGCCCGGGTGGGCAACGTGCTCTACCGCACTTCCAGCCGGTGGCGGTACTGGACTGGGAGATGGTGACGTTGGGCCCGCGTGAGCTCGACGTCGCGTGGATGATCTACGCACATGGTGTTCCAGGAGCTCACCGGACTTGCCGGATTGCCGGGACTGCCCGACGTGATGCGCGAAAAGGACGTCCGCGCCACCTACCGGCGACTGTCCGGCGTGGAGGTGGGCGACCTGCGTTGGTTCTACGTGTACTCCGGCGTGATGTGGGCGTGTGTGTTCATGCGCACCGGCGCTCGGCGAGTGCACTTCGGCGAAACCGAGAAACCCGACGATGTCGAGTCGCTGTTCTACCACGCCGGGTTGATGAAACGTCTTATCGGAGAGGACCAGTAATGCTCGGACCGCTCGACGAGTACCCGGTACACCAGATTCCCCAGCCGGTCGCCTGGCCCGGTTCCTCGGACCGCAACTTCTACGACCGGTCCTACTTCAACGCCTACGACCGCACCGGAAACATCTTCGTCATCAGCGGCATCGGCTACTACCCCAACCTCGGCGTCAAGGATGCCTTCGTGCTCGTCCGGCGCGGAGACTCGCAGACCGCGGTGCACGTTTCTGACGCGATCGATCAAGACCGGCTCAACCAGCACGTCAACGGCTACCGCGTCGAGGTGATCGAACCGCTACACAAGCTGCGCATCGTCCTCGACGAAACCGAAGGCATCGCAGCCGATCTCACCTGGAAGGATTTGTTCGACGTCGTCCAGGAACAGCCGCACATCCTGCGGTCGGGCAACCGGGTCACGCCGGACGCCCAGCGGTTCGCGCAACTGGGCACCTGGAGCGGACACCTCGTGATCGACGGCGAGGAGATCACGGTCGACCCCAACACCTGGCTGGGCAGCCGCGATCGGTCCTGGGGCATCCGACCGATCGGTGAGGCCGAACCGGCCGGACGGCCTGCCGATCCGCCGTTCGAGGGATGTGGTGGCTCTACGTGCCAATGGCTTTCGACGACTTCGCCATCGTGCTGATCATTCAGGAGGAGCCCAACGGGTTCCGCTCGCTCAACGACTGCACCCGGATCTGGCGCGACGGTCGCGTCGAGCAGCTGGGCTGGCCGCGGGTCAAGATCCACTACACGTCGGGCACCCGCATTCCGACCGGCGCCACGATCGACGCGACCACCCCGGACGGCTCCCCCGTGCGCTTCGACGTGGAGTCCAAGCTGCCGGTACCGATTCACGTCGGCGGCGGCTACGGCGGCGATTCGGACTGGATACACGGCATGTGGAAGGGCGAAAAGTTCGCCGAACGTTTGACGTACGACATGACCGACCCGGCGATCATCGGGCGCGCCGGCTTCGGTGTGATCGACCACGTCGGTCGCGCGGTCTGCATCGAGGGCGACAAGCCTCCGGTCGAGGGCTGGGGCCTCTACGAGCACGGCGCGCTGGGCCGTCACGACTCGTCCGGATTCGCCGACTGGTTAACGGTTGCGCCGTAACCCTTTTCGCGTCGTACGGCGACGGGAGTCGGGCTGCCGTGACAGTAGGACAGCACGTGCTCGCGGACCAGCGCCTCGACGTTCGGATCGCGTGTCGCGAAAGCTTCCACGATCGCGGTGTGGTCGTCGGCGTTGGCATGTAATTCGGTGCGCAGCAAGCGGATCGACAGATTCGTCCACACCTCGATGCCGAGCGATTCCCAGACCGCCAGCAGAACCCGGTTGCCCGCGGCGGCCACGATCTCACGGTGAAAGGCGACACCGGCCCAAACCTGCATGCCGATGTCGCCCAGCTCCGCTGCCTCGCGAAGCTCGTCGGCATGCCGCTGCAATGCGGTCACGTCGCCGGCGAGTTTGTCGACCGCGACCGAGGCGGCGAAACCTTCCAGCGCCGCTCGCACCGGATACATCTCCAACAGATCATCCGGGCCGATGTCGCGGACCCGAGCGCCCTTGTTCGGCACCGAGCTGACAAGGCGCAGCGCCTCCAGATCCCGCAGGGCCTCCCGCACGGGCGCCTGGCTGACGTCCAGCTCGGCGGCGACCTGCCGTTCGACGATCCGGTCGCCGGGCTGCCAACGACCGCTGATCAGGCCGTCGAGCAGCACACCCAAGATCTGTTCGCGAAGTGGCTGACCACGAACTTCGGCGCGAGCGCCGGGAGTGTTGGACACCGTTTAACTCTAGGGCTCTACCGCCAAACCCGGTTCCGAACGTCCTGAAGAGTCGGGCCCGGCTCCCGGTTGATCTGCATTACGCGGCATTTGATGCCTCCGCATACCTTGCGAATCTCGGTGCCGGTTACCTCGATGACCTCCACGCCGGCAGCGCGGATCTTCGCGTTCGTCACGTGGCAGTCCGCGTGTGCGATCACCTTTCCGAGTTCCAGCAACAACACGTTGCAGGGCGCGAGAAAGTCGCGCTGTTCCCGCGCGTCGGCCTCGATCAGCTCGAAGTTGTTGTCGTGCAACCAGGTACGTGCTTCCCAGTCAAGTGCCGCCGGCGAGACCACCAATTTTCCGACGTCGATCGCGTTGATGTTGATGTCCGGGTGAGCGCAGGCGCCGGTGGCTTGGTTGAAGAAGTTCTCCACCGCGGGCCGCAGTTGAAGATTGTGGAACTCGTCGGTGCCGCTGGCCTTGGAGATGGCATTGACGAATTGGTCGGTTCCGCGCTGATCGTATGAGGCCGACAGGCAGGTGACCAACACCTCCTCGGCGATCATGTTGCACGCCCTCGGCTCCATGGCACCTTCGGTGATCGCGACAAGCGGCGGGATGTTCAGTGTGTTCCATGCCCATTTGGCGAGGTACTCGCTGACCCCGACCATGCCGGGCAGGAATCCGAAACGCGAGATCACCGAGCCCCCGCGCCAGATCGAGCCCCACGACAGGAACACATGCCCCATCAGCGGCCCGTACGGATTGGACGGCTCTTCCGGGTAGTCGATCCAGTGCACGGTGATGCCGTTGTTCTCGAATGCCGTTGACAGTTCTTCGGTTTCGCGCTGAAATGCCGTCAGGTCGACCGGATTACGATCCGGCACGCCCATGAGCCCTTGGAAAAACGCGGGATTCTCCTTGTACTGGGAGCTCTGGTCGTGCAGCGTGTGCTTGGTCGGGATGTGCAGGGCAACCTCGGTGAGCCGACCGATTCCGTTGAAACCGAACGAACGCCCGGCCACGGCCTCGGCCTGGTACGTGCGGTAGTCCGCCTCGTGCGTGGCGCGCACGAACTCGTAGGTGCTGATCCCTTCCCGATACTGCGGGATATCCGTCAGCCGCCAATCGTCGTAGGCGCGGGTGGACTGGGGCGTAACAGTTGCTGTCATCGGTTCCTCGGCTCGAGTGGGACGGACCTTTCCCGGTGACTTTGATCGATGATCGATCATTTGTCAAAGCAGACGTCGACGATGCGGAGGTTCAGCGGCGGTAAGCCGCGCCCGGATGGTCAGCCGGCAATAGCGGTCCGGCCCCGCCCAGCCGTTCACGCAGGGTGCCGCGTGCCACGTGCTCCGGCAGCCGGCCGCGTCGACGCAGCTCGGGCACGACCAGTTTCGCGAAGTCGACGAAGGTGCCCGGCGTCGTCACGTAGGCGATGTTGAAACCGTCCACATCGGCCTCCTCGACCCAGCGCTCGAGTTCGTCGGCGACCTCGGTGGGTGAGCCCACCAGCACCGGGCCGCGACCGCCGATACCGATCTCTTCGGCCAATTCCCTTGCCGTCCAGGTTCTCTCGTCGGTGGTGAACGAGGCCAGCGCCGAGCGGTTGGCGTCGGTCTCGCTGTAGCGCAACGGATCGTTGTCGCCAAGCTCGGCCAGGTCCACCCCGGTCCAGCCGCCTTGGCGTCCACCGAGAAGCCTTACAAACCAAGGGAATCTGGCCTCGATCGCCGGCGACTGCGCCGCCCCGGTGAGGATCTGGAACGGGGCGAGCAGGAAAACGACAGCCGCGTAGGTGAGCTTCTGCATGGCGTCCAACGGTTCGCCGGGCAGCAGCGGGGGCAGGTTAAACGTCGCGTAGGTGACGATGTCATTCCAGGCTCGGTGAAGATCGACCACGAGTAGGGCCAATACCGGTGTCATTGGCCCGTGGCGAACAGCAGGATGTAGTAGGACAGTCCGACCGCAATCCAACCGATCACCGAGACGAAGTGCCAGTGGCGTCCCATGCCGAGTTTCTTGTGCCCGGGCAGGGCGACCAGCGCACTGTAGTCCTCTTCCTCGTCGAGGGTGTCGTAGAGCTTGTCGTTCGGCATCTTCTTCGGGGTGAACCGTGCCCATTCGGTCCCGGGCCTGCTATCGTCGTGCCAATACAACTTGGGATGGGTGGACAGGATTTCGATGCCGCTGCGCAGCAACAGCGTCAGGAATAGCACATTGAGCCAATGGTCGACGCGAAGCCAGGCCGGGTAGTCGAGCGTCGTCATGTCGCGACCGATCAATCCGTCCAGTGCTGCCGTTGCGGATAGGCGACATTGATCCCCAGCAGCACGGTCGCGTGCAGCGCGACGAAGGCACCGGCGAAGGCCAGTGCGAAGGTGGCCGGCGCGAAGTCCCACCGGCCGGTGATCGCCGTCATGCCGGTCAGCCTCGCCATCCGGGTGCCGACGTCGGCGCCGAGCACGGCAAGACACAGCAAGCTGCCGAAACGCCAACCCGAGTGGGCCACCAGGGAATTGCGTCCGAAGTAGAGGACGCCGGCGAGCAACACACAGCCGACTGCCACCACCGTGGCGTAGATCGTGAAGTAGCCGGGCGGCGCCGGCTGGCTGAGCGCAGCGTAAAGGTGCGTCGCGGCATTACCCGACAGCAGCAAAACACCCAAGCCCGTCACCGTCCTGGGCAGATCGAACGCGACGTACCCACCGAGTCTGAGCGTTCGAGATAGCCGGCTGCGAAGGCTCACCGCCGCGGCGTACCCGTGAGCGGCCGGCTCAAACGAATGCCGACCGCGCGGGTTCGATCAGCGCCCCGGATTGCACCAAAGCCTCGATCTCGTCTGCGGTCAGCCCGATCTCTTTTAGGATTTCTTCGTTGTGCTCGCCCTGGCGGGCGGGCAGTTGGCTGCTCAGGGTGTCGTCGTGGCCGCTGAAGTGCCAGGGCGGTGCGGGGATGGTGATGCTGCCGCCGTGCCGGTCGGACACTTCGCGGGTGACGCCCCAGCCCTTGGCCCAGTCGGTTTCGCTGAACTCGACCATGTCACGCAGTTGACCGGTGGCGATCTTGGCCTCGTCGAACTGCGCGTCCAGCGAGTCCATGGAATCGAAGGTATAGATCCAGGTCTGCACGATCTCGTGCAGTGCTGCCAGGTTCTGGCGGCGTAGCTCCGGCGTACGGAACCGCGGGTCGTCACCGAGATCGGCGCGCCGCATCGCGTGCAGGTAGAACGGGAAACTCATGCTCCCCACCAGGCTCATCGGCGAAACGAACTGGTGGCCTTCGGGACTGGTGAAGAACACGCAGTCGGTGGCACCCAGGATCGGTGTTTCCTCACCGAGGTCGACGTCCGAAAGGTCATAGTGCACACGCTCGTTGAGCGACGTCAGGACCGCCGCCATCGCAACGTCGACGTAGCGTCCCTCGCCGGTGATTCGCCGATGCTGCAAGGCCGCCAAGACCGCGATGGCGGCATGCAGGCCCGCATAGATGTCGCCGTGTGACAACGAGTCCGACCGGCGATCGACACCGTCAACCCCGAACTGGCGCAACGTGTTCTGGGTGAACCCGACCTCGGCCTGCACGGTGGGCGCGTACGCCATGCGTGTTCGCCACGGCCCCGTCTGTCCGTAGCCGCTAATCGAGGCGTAGACGACGGCGGGGTTGCGCGCCGCCACCGACTGATAGTCCAGGCCCAATGACGCCAGCGCGCCCGGGCGGAAGTTCTCGACGATGATGTCGGCGGTATCGCACAACCGCAGCACCGCGTCGCGCGCGTCGGGCACGTTGAGGTCGATGCTCAAGTTGCGCTTGCCCGCGTTCTGTTGCGCGTAGTAGCCGCTGATCTCGTCCTGGCGCGGAAACGCCAGGCGGCTGATGTCGCCGTGGGGTGGTTCGATTTTGATCACCTCGGCGCCCAAGTCGAGTAGATGCTTGGTGCAGTGCGGACCGGCCAACACCCGGGTAAAGTCGATCACCCGGACACCGTCGAGCGGGAGCGTCATGGTCACCGCCCCCCGAACCGCGCGGCGCCGGGACCTTCGGCGGCCAGCGAGGCCAGCCCGATCCTCAGGTCCTCGGATCTCCAGATGTCCTTCTGCAACTCTTACATCGCCTCGTCGATCTCCGATACGCCGTGCGAGATAGCGTGCGAGACAATGGCTTTGGTGGACGCATGGGCGACGGTCGGCCCGTTGGCCAGCTCCTGGGCCAGCGCGGTGGTCACCGCTGCGAGTTGTTCGTCGGCGACCACGCGGTTGATGATGTTCCACCGTTCCAGCGTGCGGGCGTCATAGCGACGGCCCAGCAGCGCCATCTCCTTGGCCCGCGCCGCGCCGGCACGCTGGGTGATCCGCTGAATACCCCCCATCAACGGGTTCAACCCGAGCGATGCCTCGATGTTGCCGATCCTGGCCGACTCGCTGGCCACGATCAGATCACAGGCCATCGCCAACTCCAGACCGCCGCCCAGGCAAACACCGTGCACGGCGGCGACGATCGGTATCGGGAGCGCGTCGAACGCGCGCAGCAGTTCGAGAACAGGAAGATCCGGGGTCTCGCCACGCTCGGCGCTGTCGAACAAGGTGACGTCGGCGCCGGCGCAGAAATTGCACAGGCTGCTGCGCAGCAGCATCGCGCGGGCTCGTTGCTCGGTCGCCCAGCGGATCCCGTCGAGCAGCGCGTCGAACAGTGCGGTCCCAAGAAGTTGTGCGGGGCGTGCTGCATGGTGAGCACCGCGACGTCGCCATCCATCTCGCGCGCCACCGGTGACGAGTCCCGGTTCGGCGCATGCACCGGCGGTATCGCGCCGGCCGGCTGATCCAGCTCAGTCATGAACTTCTCCCATCTTTCTATGTCGGTCGTCTTACTTAATATAAACACCACAGTAAGGCTGATTATCGGATATAGTCAAGAACTATGTATGATGGACGACATGCCAAAAAGGAGTGACAGCAAGGACCGGATGATCGCGGCGGCCCGACGGCTGTTCCGCGAGCACGGCTACTTCGGCACCGCACTGTCCGACGTCGTCGCGGAGAGCTCGGCGCCGCGCGGATCGCTGTACTTTCACTTCCCGGGCGGCAAGGAAGAACTCGCCACCGAGGTGGCCCTCGTGCATTCCGCCGACACCATCGCCCACATCAACCGGGCCGCGGGCACCACGGGCACGGCGGCCGAGCTGCTCGCCGCGTTCATCGGCCGCCTCCGCGACGAACTCATGGCCAGCGACTACCGCGAGGGCTGCGCCGTCGCACCCATCGTCATCGAATCCACCCCGGCCTCGGTCCAGCTTTCCGACACGGCCCGGCGCGGCTTCGGCGACCTGATCGCCACGCTGGCGGCTCGTCTGGCCGAGAAGGGCATACCCCAAGACGGTGCCAGGCAACTCGCCGTGAACGCCGTCACCGCCATGGAAGGGGCTCTGATACTCGGCCGGGTGCTGCGCAGCCCCGAGCCGTTCGACGCCGCCATCGCCGCCCTCACCGCGAGCGCCGAGGTGGCAGCGGGGTCACCGGCCCGATGACGACAACGACAGCAGAAGAGTTGCGCACCAAGCTGATTGGCGCCTGGACCCTGGAGTCGTACGAAAGCTGCGCGCTGGACGGGTCCGACATGACCTACCCACTGGGCGTCGATGCCCGCGGCGTCATCATGTACATTCCGGACGGCTACATGTCAGCCCAGCTGATGCGCGCCGACCGAACGCCGTTCGACCGCGACGATCCGCATCACGCGCCTGACGACGAGCTGGCCGCCGCGGCCGGGGGATACATGAGCTATGCCGGCCCGTTCTCCGTCGTCGACGACGGCCTGATCGCCCATCATGTCGAAGTCAGCTTGCTGCCCAACTGGATCGGGGGGATCCAATACCGCAAGGCCCACTTGCGGGACCGCTACCTGAAACTCGGCCCGCCCGAACCGATTGTGCTCAACGGTGTGCCGCGCTACGCCAGGCTGGTGTGGCGGCGCAGCTGACGGCAAACTACCAATGGCCTAGGTCCCGGTACTAAAGTCTGGGCAGGATCCCAGACCAAGGAGGCCCAGACGAACCCTCAGGATCCGTTCGGACACAATCCCTTTAGCCCCTTTAGCCCCTTTAGCCCCTTTAGCCCAGAATCCTTGAGCTACGATCCGTTGGGCCGCGCCCCCGACGCCCCACCGCCGGTCTTCGTGCCCCCACCCCCGCCGCCGCCCCCGCCGGTCAACACGTTCGCGACGCTGTCGGTGGTGTTCGCGTTCGTGTTCGCCCCTGTCGGAGCGATTCTCGGGCATCTCGGCCTGGCGCAGATCCGGCGCACCGGCGAGCTCGGCCGTGACCGGGCACTCGTCGGGTTGTCCTTGTCGTATGCGTTCATCACCCTCACCGTCATCGCCGTGGCGGCGTGGGCCACGCTGTCCACCCTGGCCGTGTCGCGGCCGCACCAGAGCGCCGCGCCGGCTATCACGGCCACCCCCGGCACCAGCACCGAACCGCCGCCGAAGGTGGCACCCGACGACGTGATTGAGCTGCTGCCCAAACTGGAGGCCCTGAAAAGCCTCACCAACGACCAAAACCTGGAGGCCGGCCCAACCTGGGATCGGCCGGGTAAAAGCGATACGGACGCGGCGATCGATCGTCCGCAGTGCTGGGGCGCCGTGATGCCCGGCGCCCCGGAGGCCTACGACCTCAAGGCCATGCTGCGCTACCGCGCGGAGGCGTACTCCGACACGCAAACCCTGTTGAAGTCGATCCAGGTCATCCAAGCGGTCATGGCGTTTCGGGACTCGCCGACCGCGCAGGCACAAGTGACGGGGTTGGTCGACGGCTGGCGTGAGTGCGGTGGGGCGCCGGTGACACTGACCGCCCACGGCGGGCCCACCTACCAGCTGTCGCTCAGCCCACCCGCCGATGCCGGCAATGGCATCACCACGATGGATCTGGCACCCAAGGGCCTGAAGGTGCGCTTTGTCCGCGCGGCGGCGGCCAAAGCCAACGTCGTCGTCGACCTGTACGTCGTCAACCTCGGCACCACCGACGCCGGCGGCGCCCGACAAACCGCCGTCAGCATCGCCAACTACATCCTCACCAAGATCCCCGACTAGCCGAAGTGGCCGGCGTGGGGCCGATGGACGAGGGGGTTCGGCGTACGTCGGGCCCACGCTCGGCGCCCGGTGCGGTGCCTACCGCAGTACGGTGAAACACATGAAATATCTCGACGTCGACGGAGTGGGGCAAGTCAGCCGGATCGGGTTGGGCACCTGGCAATTCGGTTCACGCGAATGGGGTTACGGGGACGAGTACGCCGCCGGCGCCGCCCGCGACATCGTGCAACGCGCTCGCGCGATGGGTGTGACGCTGTTCGACACCGCCGAGGTGTACGGGCTGGGCAAAAGCGAGCGGATCCTCGGCGAGGCGCTCGGTGACGAGCGGACCGAGGTGGCGGTGACCAGCAAGATCATGCCGATCGCACCCTTCCCGGCGGTGATCAAGCAGCGCGAGCGGGCCAGCGTGCGGCGCCGCAGCTCGACCGCATCCCGCTCTACCAGATCCACCAGGCCAACCCGGTGGTCCCCGACACGGTGATCATGCCGGGCATGCGCGACCTCCTCGACAGCGGTGACATCGGCGCCGCGGGCGTCTCAAACTATTCGCTTGAGCGCTGGCAGAAGGCCGATGCCGCGCTCGGCCGTCCGGTCGTCAGCAATCAAGTCCACTTCTCGCTCGCCTTTCCCAAGGCGCTCAAGAACCTGGTGCCGTTCGCCGAGCGGGAGAACCGCGTCGTGATCGCATACAGCCCGCCGGAGCAGGGGCTGCTGGGCGGCAAGTACAACGTCGACAACCGGCCCGGCGGCATCCGCGCGATCAACTCGCTGTTCGGCACGGAAAACCTGCGCCGCCTCGAGCCGTTGCTGCAGTTGTTGCGCGACGTCGCCACCGAGGTCGACGCCAAGCCGGCGCAGGTGGCGCTGGCCTGGCTGATCAGCTACCCGGGCGTCGTCGCCATTCCGAGTGCATCCAGCGTCGAACAGCTCGAGTTCAACGTGGCCGCCGCCGATATCGAGCTGCCCATCGCATCCCGCGACGCGCTCACCGAGGCCGCCCTGGCGTTCCGGCCGGTGTCGCCGATTCGCTTCGTCACCGACCTGGTGCGGGAGAAGGTCGCCGGTCGTTGAGCTATGACTGATTGGCCTCGGCGAACGCGGCGGGGCTCGACGGCGCGCCGCGGGCAACCACGAGCGGCATCGACGTCGAGGCGTTGGTGCGCAGGATCGTGTGGACCACGTCGATCAGGTCCTCGACGGGCATCAACTTGCCCGGCATGCAACCGCGCGAGACCCAGAGCGGATAGGCCTGCATGGTGAGGTCCATATCCCAGCCGGCGTTCATCCCGGTCGCCGCCTCACCCTCGCCGCCGGCGCACTCCCCGACGATCAGGTTGGTGAACCCGACGTCGAGGTGTTCGGCACGCCACGCCTCGACGAGTCGTTCGAGGGCCGCCTTGCTGACGCCGTAGGCGCCCAGCCCCGGCCACACCGGACCGTACGGGCCCGCGTCGGAGGACAGATAGACCACCTTGCCCGCCGACTCGGTCAGGTGGGTCATCGCCGCCGCGGTTACCAGCGAGGCCCCGACCACGTTGGTGTCGAAGATGCGGCGCCACGTTTCGGCATCGGTGTCGACCATGCGGACCAGCGGGCTGATGGCGGGGGTGTACACCACGTTGTCGATGCCGCCGAACGCGTCGGCGACGTCACCGATGGCCGACCGGCACGACGCCTGGTCGGTGATGTCGCACTCGACGGCGATCGCGCCCGACCCGGCCTCCTGGGCGGCCGTTTCCAGGCGCGCACACCGGCGGGCCAGCAACGCGACCCGATCGCCGCGCTGGGCAAGCCCGATTCCGATACAACGCCCAAGACCATTTGATGCGCCGACCACCACTGTCCGTGACATATTCGCCCTCTCCTGTAACGTGCCCGCTGCAGGCACAGCGTATCTAGCAGGGACGGCACGGGTAACCGCCGGGCGGCTGTTCGGCCGGGAGGCTCAGGACTCGTTGGCCGACAGCTCCTGCAGCACGACGGCGGTGTGCGGTTCCACGGTGAGCGTGCCCCCGCCGGGAACTTCATCTGCGGGCGTGGTCTCCTCCGGCCCGGTGTACACCACCAGATTCCACGTGGCTCCGAATTCCTTTGGCGGAAGCGTGAATTCGAGTGCCTCGTAGTGCGCGTTGAAACACAGCAGGAACGAGTCGTCGAGCACCCGCTGGCCCCGCGCATCGCGGTCGGGGATGCCGTGACCGTTGAGAAAGACCGCGACCGATTTCGCGAAACTCGCGCCTCAGTCCTTGTCGGTCATCTCGTCGCCGTCGGGGCCGAACCAGGCGATATCGGGCAGGCCGTCGCGGCCGCGGCGGCCCACCGGCTTGCCGCTGAAGAACCGCCGCCTGCGAAACACCGGGTGGCTCGCGCGTAGCGTCGACACCATGCGGTTGAACTTCAGCAGGCCGGTGTCGGCATTGGCCCAGTCGATCCAGGTGAGCTCGCTGTCCTGGCAGTAGCCGTTGTTGTTGCCACTTTGCGTGCGACCGAGCTCGTCGCCATGGCAGATCATCGGGACCCCTTGCGACAGCAGCAAAGTGGTGATGAAGTTGCGTTGCTGACGAGCGCGCAGTTCGTTGACACCGGCGTCGTCGGTCGGCCCTTCGGCGCCGCAGTTCCACGACCGGTTATGGCTCTCGCCGTCGTTGTTGTCCTCGCCGTTGGCCTCGTTGTGCTTCTCGTTGTAGGAGACCAGGTCGCGCAGCGTGAACCCGTCGTGGGCGATGACGAAGTTGATCGACGCCACCGGTCGGCGCCCGGTGTGCTCGTAGAGGTCGGCCGAGCCGGACAGCCGGTAGGCGAACTCGTCGAGCGTGGAAGGCTCGCCGCGCCAGAAGTCGCGGACGGTGTCGCGGTATTTGCCGTTCCACTCCGTCCACTGCGGCGGGAAATTGCCCACCTGATAGCCGCCGGGCCCGACGTCCCACGGTTCGGCGATCAGCTTGACCTGACTGACCGTCGGATCCTGTTGCACGAGTTCGAAAAACGTCGAAAGTTTGTCCACGTCGTAGAACTCGCGGGCCAGCGTGGACGCCAGGTCGAACCGGAACCCGTCGACATGCATCTCGGTCACCCAGTAGCGCAGCGAGTCCATGATCAGCTGCAGCGAATGCGGATGCCCGACGTTGAGGCTGTTGCCCGTGCCGGTGTAGTCCATGTAGTACTGCTTGTCGTCGTCGACGAGCCGGTAGTAGGCGGCGTTGTCGATCCCCCGCATGGACAACGTCGGTCCCAGGTGGTTGCCCTCGGCGGTGTGGTTGTAGACGACGTCGAGGATCACCTCGATGTCCGCCTCGTGCAGCGCACGCACCATCGCCTTGAACTCCTGCACCTGGACACCGGGAGACGAACCGGTGGAGTACTTGAAGTCGGGGGCCAAAAACCCAATCGTGTTGTAGCCCCAGTAATTCGACAGACCCCGCTCGACCAGGGTGGAGTCGTTGGCGAAGTGGTGCACGGGCATCAGCTCGATCGCGGTGACGCCCAGGCTTTTGAGGTGCTCGATGATCACCGGGTGCGCCACCGCGCCGTAGGTGCCACGGATCTGTTCGGGAATGTCGGGATGGGTCTGCGTCAGCCCCTTGACGTGTGCCTCGTAGATGACCGTGTCGGCGTACTCGTGGCTCGGGGGGCGATCGTTACCCCAGTCGAAGTAAGGGTTGATCACCACGGACTTGGGCATCGACGGCGCGGAGTCCTCGTCGTTGCGACTGTCGGGATCGTTGAAGTCGTAGCTGAACAGCGCCTGGTTCCAGTCGAAGGTTCCGTCGATGGCCTTCGAATACGGGTCCAACAGCAATTTGTTCGGATTGCACCGCAGCCCTTCGGCGGGCTGGTACGGGCCGTAGACGCGGTAGCCGTAGCGCTGACCGGGCTCGATGGCCGGTACGTAGCCGTGCCAAACGAAATAGTCGACTTCGGGCAGGGTGATCCGCGTCTCGGCGCCGTCGGCGTCGAACAAGCACAGTTCGACCCGTTCGGCCACCTCACTGAACAGCGCGAAGTTGGTGCCCGCGCCGTCGTAGGTGGCCCCCAGCGGGTATGCCTTACCGGGCCACAGTTCACCGGTGGGCGTCGGAACGGGCGCGTCGGCTGTGGTCATGGCGCACTTGATACCCGGGACATGCGGCAATCAAACAATCATTCGAAACGCCATAAGGGACTTACTATTTCGCGACTCTTGGCCCTTCGCCCGCTCATGGCCTGAGCATAACCTTTACGGCGCCGTCCTGCTTCTTCTGGAAGATGTCGTAGCCGTGCGGAGCCTGGTCGAGCGGCAACACGTGGGTGGCGAACTAGTCGACACCGAGCGGGTCGTCGTCGGTCAACAACGGCATGATGTCGTCGACCCATCTCTTGACGTTGGCCTGCCCCATGCGCAGAGTCACCTGTTTGTCGAAGAGCGTGAGCATCGGCAGCGGATCGGCCATGCCGCCGTAGACGCCGACCAAAGAGATCGTTCTGCCGCGCCGCACGATGTCGATCGCGGAGTACAGCGCGTTCAGCCGGTCCACGCCCGCGGTCTGCAGCATCCGCTTGGCAATGACATCCGGCAACACCGCGGTGGCCTGTTGAGCGGACTTGGCAACCGGGGAACCGTGCGCTTCCATGCCCACCGCGTCGATCACCGAGTCCGGACCGCGCCCATCGGTCAGGTCGCGGATCGCGTCACCGAGAGAATTCTCCAGCCGCCCCAAATCGATGGTGTGGATGCCGCGCTTGGCGGCGCGTCCCAATCGCTCGGGCACCAGGTCGACGGCGATGACCCGGTAGCCGAGATGGTCGGCGATGCGGGCGACCATGTCGCCGATGGGCCCCAGCCCGAGGACCGCGACGGTACCGCCGTCGGGGATGTCGGCATACGCCACCGCCTGCCAGGCGGACGGCAGCACGTCCGAGAGGTAAACAAACCGCGAATCTGGCGGGCCCACAGGCACTTTGATGTGTGTGAATTGCGCCTGCGGAACACGAAGCAGCTCGGCCTGGCCGCCGGGGACTTCGCCGTAGAGTTCCGAGTAGCCGAAAAGCGCTGCCCCCATTCCTTGTTCACGCACCTGGGTGGTCTCGCACTGGGTGAAAAGCTGCTGGTGGCACATGTGACAGCTGCCGCACGAGATCTGAAACGGGATCACGACGCGGTCGCCGACGCGGAGATCGCCGGTTTCCGGTCCGGTCTCGCGGACGATCCACATCGGCTCGTGACCCAGGATGTCACCCGGCTTCATGAACGCCCCGAGAACTTCGTAGAGATGCAGGTCGGACCCGCAGATGTTGGTCGACGTGACTTCGATGATGGCGTCGGTGGGCTGTTCGATCTTCGGGTCGGGCACCGACTCCACGCGCACGTCGCGTTTGCCTTGCCAGGTGACAGCTTTCATCGCCACTCCTACCAGAACGGTCGCTCCGTTGGAATTGCTGGCGCATACCAGTCTGCGGCCGTCCGAAACGACCAACAGGGGTTCATCCCCGTCGGACGGGGGTACCACGCCGAAGTGGCCGAGTCGGGATTGATCGTCGTGGGCAGTGGGCCCGCCGGCCTGGCCGCGGCGGAGACGTTTCGCGAACACGACAGTCACCGACCGGTACGGATCCTCACCGCCGATCTCGATCTGCCCTACGCCCGCCCCCCGTTGAGCAAGGAATACCTACGCGGGGAGACCGACGACGTCGCATTGCACGACGCGGCGTGGTATGACGACCGGGCGATCGAGCTGATCACCGGTGCGGCGGTTGCCCGGCTGGACCTTGGTGAGCATGCCCTCTATACCGGCGATCGACGACATGTGTTCGACACCTTGATCCTGGCGTGCGGCGCGGCGCCGGGGCCACCACCGGTTCCGGGCGGCCGGCGGGCGCTGTTGCTGCGTTCGCTCGCCGACGCCACCGCGCTGCGCAACGCCGCCGACACCGCCGCCTCCGCGGTGGTGATCGGCTCCGGATTCATCGCCTGCGAGGCGGCCGCATCGTTGGCGTTGCGCGACGTATCGGTGACTTTGGTTGCCCCCCCCAACCACTTCCACAAGAAAGGCGGTTGGGTACCGAGGCCGCTGCGCGCCTGCGCGATTTGGTGATTCACGCCGGAGCCCGCCATGTCGGTGGGGTTGCCGTGAAGGAGATCACCGACGCCGGCCCGCGACTGGACAACGGCGTAACGATCGACTGCGATCTCGTGCTAGCCGCGACGGGAGTTACGCCGCAGAGTGCCATCGCGGCCGAGGCGGGTTTGGAGATTCGCGACGACCGCATCGTCGTCGGCTCCGACATGGCCACCTCGGCGGCCGGCGTCTACGCCGCGGGCGACGTGGCGCTGGCCCGGCACGAGGTCGCGGGGCGTCACCTGGTCGTCGAGCACTGGCAGGACGCGGCCGAGCAGGGCGCCGTCGCGGGTGCGTGCGCGGCGCGATGGCTCACCAAATGGGTTGGCGTGCCGGGATTTTGGACGTCAGTGGGAGGTGCCACGCTGAAGTACCACGCCTGGGGAGACGGCTACGAGCACAGCGAGCTGCGCGACCATCCCGGCGGCTTCACGGTCTGGTACTCGTCCGGCGATGCGGTGGTCGCAGTCCTGACCTACAACCGCGACGAAGACTACGAACGCGGCGAACAGCTGATCGCCGAACGTCGGCCCGCACCCTTCTCGATCGAGGACTAGTGACGATGCCGGCGCTTGAGCGGATGTTCGCTTTCGATCAACGCCGCGGCGAGATCGATCAGCTTGGTGTTGGATTGCTGCGATAGCCGGGTGAGGAGTTCGAATGCCTCCACGGAATCGATGTTGAAACGCTCCATGACCACGCCCTTGGCTTGGCCGATGATGTCCCGCGACGCCAGGGCGCTGCGAAACTGATCTTTGCGCCGCATCATCGACCACGCCAGCGCGACGTGGGTGGCGAACACACCGCCGAGCTCGATCGAGTCCTGGCTGAACGCATGTGGTTGCTCGTCATAGAAGTTCAGCGCCGCGGTGGTGCCACCGTCCACGAACAACTCGTAGGACAGGATCGACCGGATCGGCGTGTGCTCGAGCGCGTACTGCTGGTAGTGCGGCCAGCGTGCGTCGGTGGCGAGATCGGCAATGTGCATGACGTGGTGCTCCCATGCGGCCGCGACACATGGCCCTTCCCGATAACGGTCCTGAACGGCATCAAGGTCGGTTGCGTAATGATGTGTCGCGGCGATGTTGGATATCCCCGCGCCGCTGTCGGCAACGGTGATCCCCGCGTATCGGCAGCCCTCGACGCGATGAGCCCCGTTGTCGATGAGTTCACGCAGAACCGCGGCCGTATCGGTGCCTTTACGCTCAAGAGTGGCAACAAGCTAGGCAAGCTGGGCAACGATCGAGCTGTTCTTGTCCGGCATGTCCCACCCCCTTACGGGCGCGGGGCCACCTGTCACGGGACGATCGGTTACCGGGCGCCGAGGTGCACTGCCGCAAGCATAAGCCGCTCGACACCATGTCTCATCCCTGGGCCAGTCCCTGGCCAGCGGCCAAACGAACTCGAAGCCGCGACTCGTTTAATGCCCTGCCGCGCCGGGCAATCGGCGAACGTGGATAACAACGACGACGAGATGCTGGAACAGTCGGAAAGCCTGGACTCCGACGAGGTTCGCAACGACGACGGCGACGAGGTGGTCGACCCACCCAACCGGTGGATCGATGCCGACGACCACGAGTCGCTGGACGACAAGCTCGCGGCGGAGAACTCCGAAAATCCAGGCGCGGACGAATCAGGCGATTACGGTCGGCCCGAGGTAATCGGCGACGACGAGCTGGATCGGATGGAAATCAACGATTACGGGCGCACGCGGGGTCAGGTCGACGGCACGCCCGAAGACGGTGACTCATTTTTCGACGTCGAGAAGTGATCGCCCGGGTCAGCTGCCGGGTGAGGTGAGACGATGCGCGGTCTCCAGCAACAGCGCGTGCACGAACGCCTGCGGCAGGTTCCCGCGCAATTGATGCTGCCCGACGTCGTATTCCTCGGCGAACAGCCCGGGTGGACCGCACGCGGTCCGATTGGGCTCGAATAATCGGACCGCCGCAAGGGAGTTGCCCTGCTGGTGTTCTGCCAGTGCCGTCAAAAACCCACACAGCAGAAATGCACCCTCGGCCTCACCGAGCGGTCGATCGTCCGGGCGGAATCGGTAGACGAAACCTTGCTCGGTCAATTCCCGGCGCACCGCGTCGAGCGTGGCGACGGTACGCGGGTCGTCCCGGGGAAGCGCGCCCCGAATGGAGGGCAACACCAGCGCCGCGTCGACGCGCGAATCCCCTTGAGCCCGTTGCCATCTCCCACTGGGATGCAGACAGTTCGAGCCGACGTCGGCGATCAACCGATCGGCCAGGCGCTGCCATGACACGGCCGATCGCGGTGGCACCGACGCAGCGATACCGCGCAGCCCTGCCGCGCACATCAACCGGGAATGCGCCCAACGCCGATCGTCTAGCTCCCAGATCCCGGAATCCGGTTCACGCCAACGCTGTTCGATGGTCTGCACCAGTGTCTCAACGGCTTGCCAGTGCGAGGCATCGAGACGATCGAGGCGCGCCGTCGCCGCCAGCAGCAGCAGCGCCTCGCCCTGGACGTCCAGTTTGGAATTGGCGTGACACCCGGTTGCCGGTTTTGGCTACGCCACCGGGGTAACCGGGCAGGTCAAGGTCCTGTTCGCGGGGCGGTGGCATGCCGTCGACGGAATAGGCCGGCTTGAGCCGCGGGCCGTCGGCCACAACGCGTGCGCTGACGAACCGGACGGCGTCGTCCAGCAACGGATAGGCCCCGGCGGCGGCTGTCGCCTGCCCGGCGTAGCACTGGTCGCGAATCCAGCAGTATCGGTAGTCGTAGTTGCGGTCCTGGTCGGCCCGCTCCGACAACGAGGTCGTCGCCGCGGCGACCATTCCGCCGTCATCGCCGGTCAGGCCGCGTAGCACTGCGTAGGCGATCTGTGCGTCGACGTCGGCCAGGCTGTCACCGAAGTCCGGAACCGCTTGCGCCCAAAAGCTTTCGGTAGCCATCCAGGACTGGATCGCCCGCGCCGGTGAGGCGTCGAGTTCGTGGTCGGACAGTTCGAGGACCAGGTCGTGATCGCGTCCGGGCACGACGTCGAGCAAAGCGTGCAGCGCACCGTCAGCCTCGACGCGCACACCGTCGACGGCCGTCCAGCGGAATCGGCAGGGTCCAGATCGACCCCTCCACACCGGAATCCCGTCTTCCTCGCTGCAAGAGTGATCAGACATCGCGTGGGCGCCGAAGTCGGCACGCACGTCCAGGGTGATGTGCATGCGCGCCGGCCCGTCCACGGCATGAATTCGGCGCAATAACACCGCAGCGTGGTGGTCGCTCGGCATCGCCAGCGCCTCGCGGCATTCGACGATCCCGTCGTTGGTCACCCATCGTGAAACCCAGATCAGCGAGCGCGGTAGGTAATAGCCACCCCAGACGAAGCGCGGCTGGTCGGGTGCCACGGCGTAGACGCCGGGGCCGCCGAGCAAGGAATTGAACACCGCCCCGTTGTGCCAGCGCGGCAAGCACATCCAGCAATAGTCGCCGCATGGCCCGACCACCACGCCGCGTTCACCGTCGGCGAGCAACGCATACTGCCGCAACACATGAGGGGGAAACCTCGCGGCCGCGGGCTGCCCGGTGCCCGGTCGCCGGATTGGAGCCATCGGGGTGGGGTACCCCGTTGACCATGGATCAGTCGCAGGCCCCGTTGCTGGGGCACTGGCCGACTACCACCGTAAAAACCGGTACGGCTTCAGCCCACCCGGGCACCGCCAAGGAGCCGGCGCCGACGAACGCGTGCTGGCCGTGTTGGGCAAGGAGCCGTTCCGCGACGACGTGCTGGCCACGGGCGGCCTCGACGATCGCCGGGCGGGCGGGAAGTTTCTGGCACGCGCCGAGGAATTGATGGCCGACGCCGTGGGTGCCGAGACAGCCTTCTTCTCGACGTGCGGCAGCTCGCTGTCGGTGAAGGCCGCGATGATGGCCGTCGCGGGCGGGGCGGATGGCGGGCTGCTGGTCCCCCGCGGCAGTCACAAATCCATCGTGGCGGGCCTGATCTTCTCGGGGGTGCGGCCCCGCTGGATCACCCCGCGCTGGGACAGCGAGCACCACTTCTCCCATCCCCCCGCACCGGAGCAGGTGCGGGGGGATGGGAGGAACACCCCGACGCGGCCGGGGCCCTGATCGTCAGCCCCCAGCCCGTACGGCACCTGTGCCGACATCGCCGCCATTGCCGACGTCTGCCATCGCCGCAACAAACCACTGATCGTCGACGAGGCCTGGGGCGCCCACCTTCCGTTCCACGAGGATCTGCCGACGTGGGCGATGGACGCCGGTGCCGACGTCTGCGCGGTCAGCGTGCACAAGATGGGTGCGGGATTCGAGCAGGGGTCCGTCTTCCACTTGCAGGGTGACCTGGTCGACCCGACCCGGTTGTCCGCGTGCGCCGACCTGCTGATGACGACCAGCCCCAACGTCATGGTCTATGCGGCCCTCGATGGTTGGCGGCGCCAGATGGTCGAGCGGGGCCACGATCTGCTCGGTGCCGAGCTCGACCTCGCCCGCGACCTGCGGGGCCGCCTCGCCGAGATCGCCGACCTGCAGGTGCTCGAGGACGAGCTACTGGGCGCCGAGGCGTCCTGCGATCTCGACAGGACGCAGGTGCTGATGGACATTGCCGCGACCGGCACATCGGGATACCAGGCCGCGGACTGGCTCCGGGAAAACCGCCACATCGACTTGGGCATGAGCGATCACCGACGCGTCCTGGCCACCATGTCGTTCGCCGACGACAAGCAGACCACCGACCGCCTGGTAGCCGCGATGAACGAATGGCGGCAAGCGGCAAGGGGTTTTGATCGGCCGCCCTCGCTACAACTGCCGTCGCCCGCGGACTTGCAGCTCGAGACCGTGTGTCTGCCCCGTGACGCGTTCTTCGGGCCGACCGAGATGGTGCCCGCGGCGCGGGCCGCCGGTCGCATCTCGGCCGAGCAAATAACGCCGTACCCGCCCGGCATCCCAGCGGTCGTGCCGGGCGAGCGTCTCGATGAGGCCGTGATCGACTACCTGCGTTCGGGTGTCGAGGCGGGTATGACGCTGCCCGACCCCGCCGATGCGACGGCGCAACAATTCCGGGTCGTCGCCTAGGTCGCTTTGTCGCGCTTGGCTCGCACGGCGTCACGCAGGGTGCGGTTGCTCGAGCGCAGATCGGTGTTGGCCGCGGACAGCTCCGCGTTGTCGTCTTCGAGGCTGAGGATTCGGGCAATGCCGGCCAGGTTGACCCCGGCGTCGACCAGCGCACTGATCCGCCGCAGTCGGGCTATGTCGTCGGCACTGTAACGCCGGGTTCCGCCCTCGCTGCGCGACGGCGTGAGCAGGCCGTAGCGCTCATAGAGACGAAGCGACTGCACGGCGATGCCGGACAGTTCGGCAGCCACCGAGATGCCGTAGACCCCCTGATCGGACGACGGTGCACCGGTGGCCCCCGACGGGTCAGCCATCGAGCACCTCCTTGCTTGCTCGCATAGAAAAACTGTTATCACACTTGCGGTAATTTGTCGACGGTGCTATATAAAACCTATGCCTCAAGGCATAGATCAAGTGAGCCCACAGCAACAGATTGGAGTGAGAAATGGCTGCAATGCTGATGCGTACCGACCCCTTCCGCGAACTCGACCGTTTCGCCCAACAGGTACTGGGCACGGCCGCCCGTCCTGCGGTGATGCCGATGGACGCGTGGCGCGACGGCGAGGAATTCGTCATCGAGTTCGACTTGCCGGGCATCGACGCCGATTCGCTGGACATCGACATCGAACGCAACGTGGTGACCGTACGGGCCGAGCGCCCCGCCGTCGACCCCGACCGGGAGATGCTGGCCGCCGAGCGGTCACGCGGAGTGTTCAGCAGACAGCTGGTGCTCGGTGAAAACCTGGACACCGACAAGATCGAGGCCTCCTACACCGAAGGCGTTCTGCGCCTGCGCATCCCGGTGGCCGAGAAAGCCAAGCCGCGCAAAATCACCGTCGGCCGGGGCAATGGACGCCAGGCCATCGACGACCATGCCGCACCACGGGAGGTCATCAACGCCTGATCGTCCGCGGGGGCGGCGGCCCGCTTGCGCGACCGCCGCCCCCGCGGGTAAAACTGCTGAGTGGGACCGGTTATGTCAGTTGAAACGACCGGGGCGCTGAACAGTCAGCGCCCCCGATATCGACGTCGTGGCTTCGCGAGTTCCCGCATGTTTTCCTTACCCCATCAACGATGCACGCGCGGCACCGGCCGGTCGAGTCCAGTGAGCTGAACCCGAGGAGACGAAGTCCGCAATGAGTTGGGACCTCAACGGCCAGTCGGCCGACGTCGAACAAGCCCTGGCCGGCGGTGTGCCGCAGCGGGCCAGCTGGTTCCGGTTCTACTTTTCCGACCAGCACTGGGAATGGTCCGAGCAGGTGCAACGGCTGCACGGGTACGAGCCCGGCAGCGTTACCCCGACCACCGAGCTCGTGCTCTCCCACAAACACCCGGACGATCGCAGACAGGTCGCGGCCACCATCGATCAGATCCTCAACAACCGGCCAGGCGTTCAGCACCCGCCATCGGATCATCGACACCGGCGGACAGGTGCGCCACGTGGTGGTCGTCGGCGACCAGCTACACAATGACCAGGGCGAGGTGATCGGAACACACGGTTTCTACGTCGACGTCTCCCCGCTGCCCGACCGAGAGCGTGAAGACCTCGTCACCGCGCAGCTGGCCGAGATCGCCGAGCAGCACGCCGGCATCGAGCAGGCGAAAGGGATGCTGATGCTGGTCTACGGCATCGGCGACGACGCGGCCTTCGACCTGCTCAAGTGGCTGTCCCAGGAAGCCAACATCAAGCTGCGGCTGCTGGCCGAACAGATCCTCGGTCCACGTCCCAGCTCACAGTCGGACTACGACCACCTACTGATGACCGCGCACGAGCGCGTCGACCCCACAATTCGATCAAGATCGTAAAGGGTAGCCTACGATTTGCCAAGGGCACTACGACTTCTTACTCGGAATGACGATAACGACGATCAAGGTGAGGATCGAGAAGAACAGCCCGAGAAGTCCCCATCCCAAAGGATTGCGGCCTTTCATCGCGGCAATGAGACCACAAACTATCGCGGCAATCACGCTGCCAATGGCGACGAAGATGCCCTTAGTCCCACGCAGAATGAGGCCTGCGGCAAGCGGATCCGAACTGGCAAGTATCACCGAATGCAACATCTGAGGTCCTTTCGTCAGGAGAAGTCGTTAGGGAATACCCTCATGACGGCGCACCAAACCGCAAATACGCGGGGCACCTCGGTGCTCGTGTTGCCGCCCGGAATGACGGGGCTTAGCCGTTTGCCAGGGGGGAACGCGCTTAGAGCCCGTCGGAGAAATCGGCGGTGATCCAGCGGTCCGGACGCACGGTGAACAACACACTCTCCTGATTGGCGATGCTGCTCACGAATGCGCGGCCGCCCTCCTCGTCGAGGTAGCGGATCGCGATCTCTTCCCGGACGTCCAGCGACGTGGGCCTGGTGGTCTCGACCACGGTGCCCTCGACGACCACATATTGATACGGAAGATCTTCCCGCTGCACGACGAGCGTCACCACCCCGGCCCGCTCGATGAGCTTGGCCTTACGCGACGAAGCTCCGGTGTTGATCCGGATGTTTCCGCCCGGCGCGTAGTCGTACCAAATGGGGACGCTCGCCGGCGGACGGCCGTCGTCGGCGGCCACCGACAAGACGCCGACGTGCTTGGCTTGGAGGGATTCCTGACGCTCGCTCTCGCTGAAAGAATCCATGGCCGGGGGGAACGCGCCAGCCGCGCCACGCTATTCCCGATCAGTTGGTAAACAAAGCCGGGATCTTCGCCACCACCTCGTAGAGGCCATAGGTGAAGGGGACGCCCACCCACAACCGGCTGACCAAGCCCAGCAGCTTGACGCGGGGCGATGTCGCCGTGACCGTTTGATCGCTCATTGTGCAGCTTCTCCAGAAATCACGCACTCGGGCTTTCGCGTATCCACCGTCGAGACAATGAAGCCGGGCGGCCCGGGGGGGGGGGGTACGAATCAGCTCGTTGCAGACCACGCCGATCAGCAACAGGATCACCATGATCATGAACGACCACCGGTAACGCTCGGGGCCGACCACATGGGCGGCAATGCGGTTGTCCGCGATCGCATTGACGATCACCGGTCCCAGCACACCCGCGGTCGACCACGCGGTGAGCAGCCGGCCGTGGATCGCCCCGACTTCGAGGTAGCCGAACAGGTCGCGCAGGTAGGCGGGCACTGTCGCGAACCCCGCGCCGTAGAACGACAAGAGCAAGATGCATACCACCAAAAACAATGGCTTGCTTGCGTTTTGCGCGATGATCAACACGGCGTAAAGCATCGCCCCCAGGCCGAGGTAGAGCCGGTACATGTTCTTGCGGCCGACCGCATCAGAGGCCGCGGACCACAGCAAACGTCCCGACGAGTTCGCCAGCGAGAGCATCGCGACAAATCCCGCCGCGGCCGCGGTCAATGCCGCGCGAGACCCGGCATGGGAAAGTAGTCCCGATAGATCGGTGCGGCCCGTTCCAGGATGCCGATTCCCGCAGTGACGTTGAAGCACAGCACAATCCACAGCAACCAGAACTGCGGGGTCTTGATCGCTTCGTTGGCGGTGCGATCGGGCCCGGCGGCATGCGGCATCTTCGACGCGGCGACCCGGACGACGGGCGGGTCCCATTCGTGCGGTGGAACGCGGATCAGCAGGACTCCCAACGACATCAAGACGGCGTACACCCCACCCATGACCAAGAACGTCGCCGCCAGGCCGTGCCGATCGGTGCCGAACCACTTCATCAACTCCGACGACCACGGAGAGGCGATCAGTGCCCCACCGCCGAAGCCCATGATGGCGAAACCGGTCGCCATCCCCGGGCGGTCAGGGAACCATTTCATCAAGGTGGAAACCGGTGAGATGTTACAAACCTCCCGGCCAAAGCAAAATGGTCACTTTCTACACCGCGGATGCCGCAGCGATTCGGCCAGGTGACGAAGTGCGAATGGCGGGTATCCGGGTAGGAACGATCGAGAATCTCTCGCTGGAACCAAACCGGGTGCGGGTACAGCTGCACGTTAAAGATGGGGCGTTTGTCGGTGACGAGTCACAGGTGGATGTCCGCATGCTCACGGTAGTCGGCGGTTACTACGTGAACATCAATTCTATTGGCGACACCCCCTTGGGCGCTGAGCCGATTCCACTAGAACGCGTGACGATGCCCTACAACCTGATGCAAGCCCTTACCGATACGACCAAAGCCACCCAAAACGTCGATCCGAAGCCAATAAACCAATCCCTCAACGAAATACAACAAGGGCTCACAGGTACAAATGTGGAAGCAATTTCGACTGCAATCGATGCCGGGAACTCTCTCATGTCGACCATAGAGAAGCAAAAAGATCAGGTGTCCGCGATTCTAGATGTGATCAATGAATATATGTGGACCCTGAATAATCATCGCGATGAAATTGTCAGATTAGTCCGGAAGATGTCGATCGTGACGCAGACCCTTGTGCTCTACGGCAAGGGACTTGAGGCGCAGATCGATGGGCTAGGCGAAGCGCTGTTGGTAATCAAACCGGTTGCAGACTCGTATGAAATCCATCGACTCGAACTAATCGAAAGGATTCGGCAGTATCAGCATAGAGCTCGGATGTTTGTGGAACGTAACGGATTGACGGTGCGCGCCCTACAGCGAGCGCAGAACCTGTTCGACCGAATCCTTGACGCCCAGAATGCAAGACCCGCGCTGTTGGCTGCCGACTTGTGCATTCCGATACCAGGGAGTCCATGCTGATGCGCACATCGAGGGTGTATCGAACCTACCGGGGGGTTTCGGCATCGCTGGTCATGTCAACCTTGGTTTTCCCTTGTAGCTCCTGCGCGCCGAGCAGCGCCTAGGTACAGCAGTTCGCGTACTGCGCTGTCATGCCCGACGCCGTGGGCTTATATGTCAACAACCCGGTAACGCAGATGGGCATGCAGATCGGCAAGATTACCGCCATCACCCCCGAAAACCTGAGCGCTCGAGTGGATTTTGTCGTGACCGAAAAGCGGCCCCTCCCAAGTCATGTCAAGGCGGTCATCAGATCGGACTCGCTGCTTGCTGACCGCTCACTCGAGCTCGTCGGCAACTACCAGGGCGGGACTCAACTGCCAGCCGATGGCTGCATTCCGCTCGGCCGGTCGTTCACTCCTAAGAGCTTGTCTGAGGTTATCGGGGCGTCGACCAAGTTCGCCAATGCGATCAACCCTGACGGGTCAACAAACATCGGCGACGTCGTCAACGGCGTCGACCATGCGTTGCGCGGCCAAGGAGCCAACATCAACATGGCGCTGACCAAGGCGTCAGCACTGCTTGATTCGCCGGATCAGGCAATCGGAGACATCGGTTCCATCATGAAAAACATCTCGCAGTTGACTTCGACCGTCCGTGTGATAAGGCCAACTGTGAAGAGCACGCTCGAAGAGTTGGTGCAGGTGGGTCCAGAGGTTGCGTCAACGGCGCTGGGCGCGGACAAATTGTTCCACGGGCTCATACCGCTGATCACCATGGTCGCCGATTTGGAGACGCAGCTCGGCGGCGAATTTCAGCAAACTCTTGACTCGGTATCTGTCGTCGTGCGGAAAATCTCGCCGCGTGCGCCTTTCTATGCCAGCATGTTGAACGTCGCGCCCAGATTGATCAGCGGCCTAGCGAACTTCGCCGAAAGCCGCGGAACCTCCGGAGTCGCGGCGTTCACCATCAGGTATCGCCCGCCGCTGTACAGGGTGCGAACGCCGGATGGATGGGCCCAGTGCGGGCTTATGAACGCGGCGATGCCTGGCAGCTGCGCGAACATCGCCGGCATGCCGTACGCCGTCGACGTCAGCCTCTTGCAGTACGTACTGACCCAGGCCGCCAACCGATGAGACGCCAAATTATGCTAATCGCAGCGGTCCTGGCCTGCGTGCTCCCCGTGACGTCGTGTACACAGCTCGACGTCAACGCGTTACCACAGTCGGGCACTTCGTACCGCGATGGATACGACATCACTCTCGAATTCGAAGATGTTCTCAACCTGCCCGACCGGGCAAAGGTGCAGTTCAACGGCGTGACCGTCGGCGTCGTTACCCAGGTGACGATGACACGCCGACTTGTCGACGTCACTGCGCGAATCGGCGCCGACGTCGCGGTGCCATCTAACGCCCACGCGGCGCTGGAGCAAGCCACCGTGCTGGGCGACATCTACGTCGCCATCGATCCCCCAGAAACAGGTGCTCCGCCGGCAGCCAAGTTGGCTCCGGGCGGTCGGCTTCCATTGGCCCAAACGACGTCGCCACCACAGTTGGAAGATACGTTGGCGAGCCTCGCAACTTTCGTGGGAAGTGGGTCCCGTCGCTAACCAGCTCCGAATACAGCTCATACTCGTCAGGTGTCAGTCGCGCCAGGATTGATTTCGTGGGGTGGTCTTCGGTCACCCACCGATCGCGGTGGGCCAGCAGCGTGTCACGGTCCATCAGCACCGAGCGCGCCCGCGGGAGCCGCGCCCGGGGGCGGTCGAGAATGGCGAACCCGTGAGTGTCGATGTCTCCCCAGTAGAGGACGTCGGCCTCCGCCAGCCATCGCAGCCGACCTATGCTGTCGACTTCGAAGCCCTTCCCCCAGAACACAACCCCGTCTTCGGGGACATCGATGCTGAGATAGCTGATCTCGTTCTCGACGATTAGCGCAATGCGCGGTTCGACAGTGAGCTGCGCCAACTCGTCAAAACGCGCCGCAAACTCAGTCAGCGTCGGCCCCGGGAAGCCCAGCGACGGCGAGGGCCGGAGCCGCACCAATCCGGGCTTGCGCCGCAGACCCAGATCGGCCAGGAACCCGGTGGCCGTCGCTGAAACGCGAAGCATCGCGGCCAGGACTGGTCGATGCCTTTCGGCGAACTTGGTGTCAACGCCGGGGGCGCTGATCTCGCGAAGGTATCGCTGCGACTGACGGTGACTGTCCAGCCAAACGTAGGCAGCGATCAACTGTGGCATCTCGGGCGCCAGCTCAAGCGCGCGATGCGGATGGCCGACGATCCAGTCTCGGACCCGCGGATGCGGGTCTGTCAGGGCCAGGAGTTCGTCGAAGCGACGGACCGTCGTCGTAACGGCCAAGAGCGCACACGCCTGCTCGATCGAGGACACCACCGCACGGACGGGCAGGAGGTTGCGGCCGATCTGGCGGCCGCCGATCGACTGCCATCGCAGGGCATATCGGGTGTCGTCGCGTCGGCCCGCATCCAGGGCGGCCACCCACTCGCGGGCGGCAGCAATGTCGTCACCTACCTGCGACGGTTTGGGGCCGCGCAGCGGCACTTCGATCGTCTGAAAGGGATCGCCATTGGCGTGGGCCCGCAGCAGCGATCCGTCGTCCCACCGTCGTTTCACCCTGGCGGCAATGTCGGCTGGTGTGGTCCACGCGGCACTCACGACCGCGGTCCGTCACGCCGCGTCCGGTACTCCTCGATGGTCATGGTCCACAAGCGGGAGAACGTTCCGGTCGGATTGTCAACGTAGCCAATCGCTTTCACGTAGGGTTCGATGACGTGAACCTTCTGCAGAGGGGTGACGATGAGAAGTTGCAACCCAAGGGTGGCGAAAAGCTGCAGCGCGTAGCGCGTGGAGACATCCCAACCGCGCCCGAACGCCTCGTCGATGACGGCGAACCGGAAGTCGCGTGACCGCTCGGCGCCCCACTCGAGCCCGAACTGATAGGCGAGTGACGCCGCGAGGATCGTATAAGCGAGCTTCTCCTTCTGACCGCCGGACTTTCCGTCCGAATCGCTGTAATGCTCCCATTCCTCATCGGTTTCGGCGTCGCGCTCGGACGCCGAGAAGACGAACCAGTTGCGCACGTCGGTGACGCGCCGGGTCCACGTCCTGTCGGATTCGGCGTGGTTGTCGCGGCCCCAGAAGCGCTCAATGATCCGCTTGACGTCTCCGAAGCGCTGCTCGGAGTATTGATCGCCGTCGATCGAGTGGCTGTCGTTGGTCAGGTTGCGCAGGTCCGAACGGAATAGCACGATGTCCTGGTTGGTAGTCGCCTCCTTCTCCAGCCGGATGTAGCGACCCGGGTTGTACGGTACTGCGCCGAGCGCCTCGTTGATGCGATCCACGCGCTCGTCGATCGCCGATGCCTGCCGGTTGAGCCAATTGTTGAAGCCCGCGAGTTCCTGGATGGCGTTCTTGTTGAGTTGCTCCTTGAACTCGGCCTCGAAACGCGGGAGGTCATCGGTCGCGACACGATCGCGGAACACCAAAAAGTCCTGGCGTGCCTCGACATTGGCGTCCATGTCCGCGCGAAGCTCGGGCCAGCGACGCAAGACTTCGCTCATGTACTGAGTGAGGTTCAGCGCGTGGCCGTTGAGTTGGCCGGCGAGGCGTTCGATGCGCCGGTGCAGATCCTCCGACAGCGTTACCTCCGCGGCGGCGCAGTCCGCCGCGCGGACCGGGCGGTTCCTCCCCAGGCGCTCGTAGAGGGCGGCATACGAGGCGCGGGCGGTGATCAGCTCTTCGTCTGGCTGCGCCGCGACAAACTCATCGTCGCGCCTCTTTCCTTGCTCCGCTGCCCTTTTCGCCGCTGCAGTGGTGGCGAGCTTGCCGGTGAGCCGTTCGATCAACTCCCCCACGACGTTGGCTTGCGCTTCATTCTCGTCAAGCGCCCGCGCGATCTCCTCCAGTCGCGAAGAGCCGGCCAGCAAGCGAACGCGTTCGGCGTCATGATCGTTCGCACGCGACTCGGCCTCGTCGACATCAAGGTCGTTCCAAGAGCGGTATTCCTCAAGCCAGGCAAGGGCTTGCAGCTTTGTCTGCACCGCATCCCGCTGCGCATCGAGCCTAGTCAACTCGGCAGTAGCCGTCGCCTGCTGTTCTTGCAGCTCGGCGAGTTCGTCGCGAAGCACGGCAATCTTTCGCTCGTTCGCCCAGCCAAGAACCCAGCGACGGGGATCGTCGACGCGGTGCCGGTCGTCCTTCTCGTGGCGATCACCCGAGCGCACCTGGCCTTCGCGAGTCACGGCGCGGCGCTGGCCGCGAAACTCCTGAAGGCTCAGCGCGCATCGGTAGTCGGCCCGTTTCGTGAGCTCGTCGGCGACGTACTGATGGAAGGGCCCGTCCTTGACCTCGATGCAGTCAACGAGCCAAAGGCCTTCTTGCCCCGGCGATTGCAGCGGAACCCGTTGCCTGGCAACCCTTTCGTAGACGAGCTTGGCTCCGATCGCCTCACCGCCGCGGCCATGGAACGTGAGCCTTCGGCCGTTCACCCAACCGGCCACGGCGTCGTAGTGCTGTTGCGGCACCAGCAGCGACAGAGCGAACCCTCGCAGCACCCGCTCCGCGGCGCCCCGCCACTCGGCGTGTTCGTCGGTGACGTCAAGCAGTTCTCCGGCATAAGGTAAGGTCGTCCGGCGTCAGCCCGAGGGCCGCACACAGCTCCGCACGCACCTCGAACTGCTCGACGGGCAGGTTGCTGGTGCGTTGCTCCAGGCTCGTGAGTTTCTCGGAAATGATGCCGCACTGCCGCCCGAACTCCCTCTCCCGTCCGATCGCGTCGGCCGTGGCCATGTCGAGGGTCCGCTTCTCCCCGGCTAGTCGCGACCGCTCGGTGGGGGCCAAAGCAGCCAGTGCCGCGAAGTCATCGCTGCCGATGACTGGCTCCAACCCGGCATCGGTGACGGCGGCGTCGAATCGCGTCCGGGCGTGATGACGACTCTGGGCGTGGGCACGGGCCTCGCCCGCTAGGCGCTCCAGCTCGCCGATGCGGTCCCCGCCGGCCTTGGCGCGCTCCTCGATGAGGGAGTCGCGTTCGTCCTTTAGCCTCTGTTCCTTGGCCTTCGCGGCGTCCTGCTCCTGCCACAAGCGCGAGCCTTCAGCCTCCAGTTCGGCGATCTCGTCGGCGAGCAAACCGGAGCGCAGCTCGGCGATGAACAGCCGAACGGCCGATCGCTCGCGCTGTAACGACTCACGCTCGTCGAGCCCAGCGTCGTACTTTGCCGCGGCCGCCGCGACGGGCTCGAGCGCTTCGAGCTGCTCTCTCGCCCGTTTGACGGCGTCGTGGGCTTTGGTCAGGTCGTCGAAGTGGGCGATAATGTCGCGAACCCGCCCGGTGGAGTCGCTGGGCTCGAGCATGTGGTCGCGCACGAAGTCGTCAAGGTTTCCGACCGACTTCATCGAGACGGTCTGGTGGAACAGCTCGAGCGCTTGGTCGGATCGGATTCCCAGCAGGCGACGCAACGACGTTGCGTACTAGGGGAACTCGTCGAAGATCTCGGCTCCGGTAGCGCGCAGCCTCTTGCGGAGGTCGCGCAGGTCCGTGCCGAAGTCGGCGAAATCCGTTGCGATCGAGAGCGCTTTCGTCGCGGTGAGGAAAAGCGGTAGGGCTGGCCCGTGCTCTCGCGCTGCTGGAACACCTGGGCCAAGGTGACGGTCTCGTCGTATCCGTGGTTGACGAAGACCCCGAGGACAACCGAGTAGGTCCGCTTGTTCTCGCGCAGCCCCTTGGCACGCGAGCGCCCGGTGACCTCGTTTCGCTCGGACTTGTAATGGCCTTCGACGTAGGAGCGCAGGGTGCGTTCCTTGGCGTCGGCGCCCGCGGCCCTGTTGTAGGCGGCCTTGTGCGACGGCATCAGCAACGTGGTGAGCGCGTCGACAATCGTCGACTTGCCGGAGCCGATATCCCCGGTGAGCAGGGCGGTTTCGGTGTCGGGAGTCAGACGCCAAACCTGGGAGTCGAACGTGCCCCAGTTGAATACTTCGGTGTACTGAAGCCGGTAACCGGCCCTTGGGGTATCGCTGAGCCCGACCATCGAGAACAGTCCGTCAGTCATCACTGGCCACCGCTCCTGCATACTCTCGCAACTTGGTCGCGAAATCCGAAAGTGTCTGGGCGTCAACGTATGCCTTGAGGATGCGCCGCACTTCCCAATGGTCGCTTTGACCGCGGAGCTGCCGCAAAAACCCGAGTTCTACGGCCTTCCTGATGGTCGTCTCCGCCTGGTCCACGACTCGTGCGTCGTTCGTGGACTCGGCCTGGAAGAGTCGCAACATCTCGACGATCTGGTCAGTGGTCAGGACCAGTCGGCCGTCACCGCCGGTCGTCTCGAACTCGACGAGTCGCTTGCGCAGTAATACCAGCAGCAGGCTGACGTTGTAGGTCAGTGCCCGCCTGCGCACCAGGCGCGGGAGCGCCTCCTGCGCATCTTGGCCTTCGTCCTCAGGTCGGGATCGAAGATTCGCGTAGCCTTCGGCGTCGTCCACGACGACGTCGACCCCGATGGTGCCGAAATGGTCGCGCACACCGGCGCCGAGGCGTTCCAGCGTCGACCAGGTGTCTTCGTCAGACTCGCGGTAGACCACGCCCTGCATCAACCGGATGATCGAGCTGGCGACAGCATGCTCGCTGCTCATCGACGCCTCACCGTGACTTTCGGCAGCCTCGCCCTCTTAGTGGCATCCACGTCGGCGGGGTCGGAGTACTCCAGGAACGTCTCGTCGGTGTCATCCATCTCGACCGCCATGTCTTCGTCATTGAGCGCGAGGTAGCCGACGATCTCCGCCGCGCCCTGCTCGATGGGGTGCATCGCGACGACATCGGCCAGCAGCGCCGAGGAGTTCTCGGGCAGGACGGTGCGGATGACCTCGGCCAGGCGAGCCTGGTCGATGAACGTCTGAGCGAACAGCAGCTCGGCGTCGACCTCCTCGGTCGCCTCTGCGATCCGACTCTCAACCGCCACCGCCACGGGTGGTTGGTAGAGCGGGCGCTCGAACTGCAGCGCGATCTCGATGCCCGGCAGATCGACCTCGAGCCCGAAGTTCCGGGGATTGTCACGGAGCTCAAGAGCGACACCCTCCACGGCCCGGACCAGGTCGAGGACGCGCCGGTTCTCCAGCCAGACCTGGTCGTCGAGAAAGCGTCGCAGTTGTTCGGAAATCCGGCGGACTGTGCGCTGTGCCCGTTCGGCAGCTTCAGACCAGTCGTGGTGGATGCCGCGAATGCGGTGATCGGGCTCGATCGTGTCGAGAGCTGACACCCTGGTGAGCAACTCGGCAGTTCGGCCTGGCGTGACTCGGAGACCAGGAAGTCGTAGAACGCCTGGAAGCTACGCCCCTGATCGGAACCGGCGATCTCGGAGCGGCTTCCGACCAACTCGGCGAGCAGTTCGCCTTTGCAGCCGTCCCATGCCGCGATCTTTTCTCGCGCGGCGCGGTCCAGGAGCCGGAAGTTCTGTTCAACCTCTCGAAAGTCCGAGAGCAGTTCCCGGGCGGTGGTAGCGAGCTGTTGGTAGCGGTCGCGGACCCCGGTCGCGTCGAGCACCGTGATGACGCCGGCTTCGACGGCCGCGATCTCGGCGTCAAGTTCGTCGCGGCGGCGGCGTAGTTCGGTCAGCCGGACGTCGGGTTCGGCTTCGGTTCCGTGCACGATCTGGCGGAGCAGCTCGACCACGGTATGCAACCTGGACTCCGTTCCCACGAAGGACCTGCCCTTGAGGGCAATGACCCACGCGTAGGCCTTCTCGAATGCTGGGGTGACCTCGTAGTGAACTTCGTCGTCGCCGGGCGGATAGAACCGCCGCAGATAGGCGACGTCGGTGGCCGCCCAGTCTTCCAGATAGGACCGCGCGTCCTTCGGAAACCGTTCCTCCCCGCTCTCGGTGGAGATCTCGGTGTTCAGCGCGTGCAGGTGGTCGTCCAACCCCGCCGCGACCTCGCTTGCCGGGCAGGCGCCGCGGTTGCCCTCGACGAAAAACTCCCCGAGGAAGGCCAGGATCAGCGCGGAATTGCCGGCGCGCAGCAGCCGCCATGCGGGGTGTCGTTCCCGCAGCGCGTCGATCGCCGCGTAATCCACGAGGCAAGCGTAAGGAATCCGACCGACAGATCCGGGTCCACTCGCGGGGAATACCCGGCGCTCGATGTGAGATCGTCAGAAAATGTTGGAAAAAACCAACATCAGGACCACTCGGGAACAATGTGATGATTTCTTGCCATCAGCATCTCTGGCGACTAATGTGAGTAAATGGCAACATCTGGCGGTTATGAGATGACGCGCGCTCAGCTTCCGCACTCGGGCGTGCGCTCCGCGCTGCGCGTCAGGCCCAAGGACTGACTCAGAGCGAACTCGCCGAGCGATCCCGAACCAACCGATTCTCCATCGCCCAACTGGAAACCGGCGAGGCCACCAAGGCCATCGAGAAGCTGTTCGACACGCTCGCCGCACTTGATCTCGAACTGGTGGTCCGCCCTCGCCAAGGCTTGAAAACCCGATGAGCCTCGATATTTGGCTGCACGGAATACTCACCGCACGCGCCACCCTAAAATCCGCGGGACGCAAGATCGTGATCGAGTACACCGACGACGGGCGCCTCGACTATGGCGGCGGTGCGCCCATCCTGTCCTGCTCCCTACCCTCGATCCCGGGACCGAACGCACCCTCAGTCTCACGCTCCTTCCTGGAAGGATTGCTTCCGGAAGGGCACGCGTTACAGCACGCCGCCGCACGCCTGCGAGGCGTGGAACTCGACCTGGCCGGCGCTCCCGCAACCCCTTCAGATGTCATTGCACTCCTGGCCGAATACGGGCGGGAATGTGCTGGGGCAGTAGTTGTGGTGCCTTCCGGAGAAGGGTTGCCGACCGAGGGGCATTTGTCATCTCCGTTGAGCGAGCAGGAACTTGCCGACCTCATCCAGAATCTGCCGACGAGACCTCTCGGTGCCGACCCGGCAGGGGAATCCGGATGTCACTGCCGGGCGCCCAGGACAAACTGCTGCTGACCCGCGTGAACGGGCGGTGGTGCGTGCCCGTCGATGGCTAACCCTCGACCCACATCATCAAGCCCACCACCGTGTGGCCCCACAGTGCCGAGAACGAGGCACTAGTGCTCGCCCTGTCCCGGAAATGCGGCCTGTCAGATAACGCAGGGTGGGTCGAGCGAATCGGCGATGCGACCGCACTCGTTGCCGAGCGCTATGACCGGACCGTCAAGGGCGACGGAACAATACACCGCCTGCACCAGGAGGACATGTGTCAGGCCGTCGGGCTCCGCCCGAAAGACAAGTACCTGATCGGTCGGCCCTCCGAACGCATGGCCCGCGTGCTTCGGGAATTCGCCGACTCCCCACATCAGGAAATCATGAACATCTTCAAGCAGGTCGCATTCCGCGCGGTCGTCGGCGACGAGGACGGCCACGGCAAGAACTACTCACTGATGCTCCATGACGGAGTGGTCCTGATGTCGCCCCTATACGACTCGCCCTGCACGCTGGAATACCCCGAGCTATCAGGGACCATGGGCGCCAAGATCGGTGCCCGACAATCGCTCGCCAAAGTGGATCGGCAGGCGCTTCTCGACGAGGCGAAGGCCATGGGCCTCACCGCTCGCGTGGCCGAGCAGACGCTCGACGAACTCTCAACGAACGTCCGCGCAGGCATCCAGATCAACGAACGTCCGCGCAGGCATCCAGAGCCTGCCCAGTGACATCACCGAAGGCTGGCCGTCCGAACGCTTAATTGAGACGGTGACGGCGCGATTGCACAGACTCGAAACCGAACAGCCGCTCGGCGGCGTCAGACAATCATCCCGACCGAGCCGAACGCTGGATGCGATCACCGCCAACAAGCGCGGTGCCACCCCCGCCCGCCGAGGAACGACATCGACGCCGTGAGTCGACCGGAACGGCCGGGCGAGACGAGTCGCCGTGTGATCGAGGTCGCCCGAGGCTACGGGCTGTCCCGGTACTGGGTACACCAACTGGTCAATCTCTACTACGTTGAGGGGCCCGCCGCCTTCGAGTCGCACTCCCGACGCCCACACCACCACCGCCACGTGGTCAGCGCCGAGGTCGAAGACAAGATCGTGGGGCTGCGCAAGTCGCTATCCAGACGCGGCTACGACGCCGGCGCAGGCACCATCGCCGAACACTTGACCCGCGACCCGACCATCACGAATGTTCCTGCCATATCCACCATTTGGTGCATCCTGCACAAACGTGGATTCGTCACACCCGAACCCCACAAGCGCCCCCGCTCGGCCTGGAAACGCTTTGCCGCCGACCTCGACGACCACTCCCGCCTGCTGCTGGCCAGCCGCGACTACCAACCCCGCGGCGTCAAATGCGGAAACAGCCCCGAAAACAGGCTCAAGGTGTAAACGATGTCTCGGGACACCTGTCAACGATGTCCCGAGACATGACACTAGTAGCGGGGACAGGATTCGAACCTGCGACCTCTGGGTTATGAGCCCAGCGAGCTACCGAGCTGCTCCACCCCGCGTCGGTAAATGCAAGGTTACCGAACCGGTGTCGAGGCGACCAAATCGCGGGCTCAGCAGGGGTGACTCCGTTGATCAGTGCCTACCTCAATGGGAAGGCGGGTTCAGCCCGTATCGGTGCGCGATGTCGTCCATCCAGGCCGACGAACCATAGATCAGCCCGTACTTGTCGGCGAGTTCGCCGAACTCGGGCAGCTCGTGCAGGGGCCTGCCCCCGGGGTCATCGGCGTGCTCGACGAGCAGCTCACCGAGTTCCCGGAAGTAATTCTTGAACCCGCCCGGGGTGATGATCTCGACGATGCGGCCCGGCTCGCTGCCGGCGTTCCACATCGCGTGCATCTACCCGCGCGGTTTGGTGATGTAGCCACCGGGGCCGAGCACCACCTCGCTGTCGTCGGAGCGGAAGCCGATCTCACCGGCCAGCACGATCGAATGCTCGTCTTCGCGGGTGTGCCGGTGCGCCGCGGTGAGCAACCCGACCTCGAACGGATGCTCCACGATGGACACCTCCCCGCCGTTGGTCTTGCCGGACAGTTTGAACACCGCCCCGAAACCCGGGAGCGCCACGACCTCGCCCTCCCCCGGCCGCACCACCGTCACACCGATCTGGTTCATCTGGCCCACCTTCCTCGGTATACCCTTGCGCCGCAATGCCCGGTTCAGTGCGGCGGCCAGAGTGGTTGCGGCACTTCGATTCCGAATGGCTTGCCCCATTCGTTTCGCGATGAAACCTCGTGCACGGGATGGCGATTGGCCGCCACGCCCCACTTGCCCAGCGGGTAGCCGAGGGCCAACATCGCCGACATTTTCCAGCCCTCCTCGACCGGTACGCCCAACAGCTGGTTGACCTCGTCCTCGAAGTTGCGGAGCACCATCGTCATCACCCCGCCGACGCCCTCTGCCCGGGCGGCGAGCAACGCACTCCAAATCGCGGGATAGATGTTGGCGCCCCCGAGGTCGTCGATGGCAAAAAACGAAAAGGAGCAACGGAATTTCTTCGAAATAATCTGCCAGGTAGTCGCCCGAACTTTTCAGCCGGCGCATCGTGCCGGCGTGCGCGGCCGGGTCCGCACCGGAAGCCGTCGCGACCATCGGTCCCGTCCCCGACTTGAACTTGTCGTATTCCAGCGCGGGCCCGTCGGAACAAGCCGGCGAGCTCACGGATCAGTTCGCGATCGTCGACGGCCAGGAAGTGCCAGCGTTGGGTGTTACCTCCATCGGGAGCGCGAACGGCCGCGTTGAGAATGCGGGCCTGCGTGTCCAGCGGAATCGGATCCGGCCGCAGCCGGCGCATCATCCGGGTGGTGTAAAGGCCTTCATAAAGGTCCATGTCGCCATTCCCACCGTTACTCGGGCCAGTTGTTGGACAAGATGACGTCGACGAAGTCGTCGCGGACGAACGCCGGGTCGAAGTGCGCGAGCACGTCGTCATTCAGTGCCGAAGGTGCTGTGCGGGTGATGCTTCATGCCGTCGTTGAACGCAGTCAGGATGCGCCGCTTGAAATTCGGACGCGGATGAGCCGCGGTGACCGCATCCAGAGCCTCGGGAGACAGCTCGTCGCGCTCGATGCCCAACACGTCGGTTTCGACCCCGGCGGTCACCAAGGCGACTTCGGGTGCCAGGAATTCGGGGATGCCGGGAGTGGTTTGCAACGCGATGCTCAACCACACCTTGTCGGCGTCGGACCGATCGACGTCGTGCTCCAGCAGGAACGGCCGTGCCGCGTTGGCGCCGTCGACCTCGAAGCGCAGCATCGAGGTGCGGTAGCGCGCGGTGAGGCCGATGTCGTGGAACATCGCCCCCGCGTACAGCAGCTCCAGGTTGGGTTTCAGTCCGCGCCGGCGTCCCTGCAGGGCACCGAACAGGAAAACCCGGCGCGAGTGGTCGAAGAGCAAGTCGTCTTCGGCATCGCGGATGTGCGCCGTGATCTCGCGCACCAGTTCAGTGTCGGGGATCGCGATGCCGGCAATGGTGTCCATCACCTGAATATCCATGATCTGACCTCCTCGTTGGCGTTGGTTGTCAGTTTGCGGGGACACGGGCGGACCGACCCTTGTGGTTCCCGACGTCTTTGCCACAGAAAGCGACACAATGGTTTGGTGGCCGAAGCCGGAGCGCGTTCGAAAGTGGTGGTAATCGTCGTCTTCGACGGGGTGACGCTGTTGGATGTCGCGGGGGCCGGCGAAGTGTTCGTCGAGGCCAACCGGTTCGGCGCCGACTACCAGCTCAAGATCGCCTCGCTGGACGGCAACGATGTGACCAGCTCGATCGGGACGCGGTTGGGCGTCACCGACTCCCTTTCGGCAATCGAATCCGCCGATACCGTGATGGTCGCCGGCAGTGACAATCTGCCCCGGCAAGCAATTCATCCCGCGCTGGTCGGGGCCGTCAGAGCGGTGGGTGCCCGGACCAGGCGTCTGGCGTCGATCTGCACGGGGTCGTTCATCCTCGCGCAGGCCGGCTTGCTCAGCGGCCGGCGCGCCACCACGCACTGGCACGAAACCCGGCGATTGGCCCGGGCGTTCGGGGATGTCACCGTCGAGCCGGACGCGATCTTCGTCCGTGACGGCAACGTCTTCACCTCCGCCGGGGTCTCGTCGGGCATCGACCTGGCGCTGGCGTTGGTCGAAATGGATTACGGGACAGAGCTGGTCCGGGACGTGGCCCGGTGGCTGGTCGTTTATCTCAAACGCGCGGGCGGCCAATCACAGTTCTCGGTGTTGGTCGAGGCCGATCCCCCGGCGGGCTCGCCACTGCGCTCGGTCACCGATGCGATTGCGGCCGATACCGCTCGCGATCACAGCGTGTCCAAGCTCGCAGCCAAGGCGTCGTTGAGTACTCGTCAGCTGACCCAGCTGTTTCAGTCCGAGCTCGGTATGACACCGGCGCGTTACGTCGAGTTGGTTCGGATCGACTTAGCCCGCGCCGGGCTCGAAGCAGGGCGGACCGTCACGGAGACAGCGCATCTCGCGGGCTTCGGTAGCGTCGAAACGCTGCGCCGGGTATTCGTCAATCACCTCGGCATCAGCCCGAAAGCCTACCGGGATAGGTTCCGCACGGCCTGCGCCTGAATCAGGCCGACAAGATCGCGGCGGCCGCTTCGTCGGGGTGGGTCAGAATGCAGTTGTGGGTGCCCGGTACGACCGTCGGCCAGACACCGAGCCGCCCGGCGAATTCCGCGACGGGCCTTGGCAATGCGCGATCACTGTCACTGGCGATGTAGGCCGTGGGAACGTCGAGATCGCCCGCCTCGACGTCGAGGGCATCGAGGAAGTAACGACCGGGCTGAGCTGTCTGCAGCTCCGCAACCAACCGCTGAAGTTGTGCGGCGACGCCTTGCATCAATTCCCGCTCGACATACGCCAGGGTCGGTGCAATCGCGCCGACGGGTGATTCGTCGATCAGTCGCAGGATCAATTCCTTTTTCTCGGTTGGGTTTTCGTCTACCAATGACCTACCCCGATCAGGGACATGGGCGTTGAGGTAGACCAGCTTGTGCACGGTGTCCTGAAGCAGATGTGCCGCGCCGGCAGCAGGGTAGCCGCCCCAGCTGTGCGCGACCAGGACAACTTCGTCGAGTTCGCGCACCTTTTCGGCGATGTAGCCGACCGCGTCCCGCAGTCGGTGGCCCGCCGGGTCGTCGCCGTCGCCCAAACCTGGAAGTGTAATCCCGATCGCCCGATGCCCCTCGGCGCGAAGCCTTTTGGCTACCGGCCGCCAGGACCAGGCCCCCTGCCAGGCGCCGGGTATCAGCACATACGTCGGGGGTCGCAGCACGGTAGGGCAGCTCACAGTTTGCGCAGTCCGCGAAGGACTTTGGCGAACGAGACGTTTGCGGCCAGGCCGCGGCCGAGCCTGCGCTGCAGGCCGCTGATATTGCTGATCACCGGGTACTGCAAGCCCTGATCGCGCCATTCGGCCAACTGGTCGAGGATGTCGGCGGGGGTTCCGGTAAGCAGCATCTCGCGCAGCAGCGTTGGCGGTACGTCGGCGGTCAGCGACAGCACGGTCCGTTCGTCCAACGTCTGCGGGATGATGTCCTGAGCACCGGTGAAGTCGCCGCCAAGCGGATGATTCGCTCCGTGGGCGGCCCACAACGGGGCGGGTGCGTTGAGCGCGAACGCTCTCATCGGAGGCGAGTCCAACGCTTCCTCGATATGGTCGCGGCTGTGGCCGGTCATCACGAAGAACAAGCCCGCGGCGGTGATTGACCTCGGATCGCGCCCGGCGTCGCAGGCCGCGGCCCGGACCGTCGCCAGGCCGGCGGCGTAGTCCTTCGGCCGGTAGGTGAAGGAGGCGGGAAACCATCCATCCGCATACCGCCCGGTGGCCCGCAGCATGCGCGGCCCGTGCGCGGCGATCCAGACATCCAACCACCTCCCGCGGTAAGGCGGCAATCCGAACGCGGCGTTGCGCAGCGGGAAGAACGGCGAGTCGCGGGTGACGAGTTCACCGTCGGAGTTCCACAGCGTGCGAATGGTCGCCAGGGCTTCTTCGAAGCGCGCCACCGGCTTCGACCACTCCACGCCATACGGTTCGTTGCTGGCCCGGGCGCCCGTTCCGATTCCGAGGATCGCTCGTCCCCGGGTCATCAGATGTAACGTCGCCGCTGCTTGGGCGGTGACGGCGGGATTGCGCCGGCTGGCATCCGTCACCCCAATCCCAAGCCGCCGCTTTCCCAATCGGTTTCGGGCGACCAGATGACCCAGCACCGTCCAGGGGTCGTAGTGCGCGTCGATATTGGGCGCCAGTCGCGCACTTGCGACATACTCCGCGGTCATCACTGCCGGAGGAAACAGCGAGTTGATGTGGTCGGGCAACCAGTACGAGTCCATCCCCGTGCCGACCGCGGTGAGATAACCGAGGCTCACCAACGCCGTCGACGAGTAACGGGTGTGCAGCGGCTGTTCGATCAGGCCGACCTTCACGTGTTCACCTCGCGGTGGTCTGCGACGACCGCTGCCGGTATCCGTCCGCGTGCGGCGCGCGGCCCTTTAGCAACCCGGGCCACGATCGAGGGCCTCAGCAGTCGAGATGGCGGGTCAATCATGTTGGGTGAGCGTAAGAACTGCTGGACGACGGCGGGCTCGGTCTCGGCCGCGGCGAACACCCGTCCCAGATAAGCATTGGCCACTCGTACGCTGGCCGGCCGCTTGCCCGCGATCTGGGGTAACGCCAAATCCGAACTCACAGCCGAACGCCACGCCACGCGAATCTCCTTGGTGCAGTTGCGAAAATACCTCCGCTGCAGCCCACGATCACCTTGTGATAGGCAGTCGCGCAGGACGAGCGCCTCGATGGCCGCGACGGACATGCCTTGTCCGTAAAGCGGATTGAAGTTGCACAGCGCGTCGCCGATGACGATGAGCCCAGCGGGCATCCGAGCCAATTTGTCGTAACGGCGCCATCGGTTGGAGGGAAACCGATATTGGGTGACGTCCGCGAGCGGTTCGGCGCGCCGCGCGGCCGCCAGCACGTGCGCGGGCGCCAGCTCGCTCAGGCAATCCAGCAGTGCCGCGTGATCGGACGGCGCCGGCTGTCCTGCCACCGTCTGAACCGCGAGCATGTAGGTGTCATCCTGGCCGGCGAACATCGCGTACCCGCGCGGTCGGCTGGGGTGGGGCGCGGCGAACGCGATGAATTCGCGCAACGCGCCCGCGGGCAGGCGGACCGGCAACCCGGCGTAGGTGACGTGCACGGTCAGTTCGTCTTCCCGCGGCCGACGAAAGCCGAGCTGTTCGAGAAACACCGGGGTGCGCGACCCCCGTCCGGTGGCGTCCACGACAAGATCGGCACTCAGCGATGTCTCGGTGCCGGAGGCCCGGTGGGCCACCACCACGCCGGTCACCCGGTCACCCCGGACGGTCGAGGTGAGCCTGACCGCATCGTGGCCGTCGACAATCGTCTACGTTGGGAATCGCGGTCACCCGACGACGCAGGCTCCACTCCAAAAACACTCGGTACACGTAGTACATGGTCAGCGATTGCGGGTCGGGAATTCGGCCCGATCGCTGGAATTGGTGCCCGCTGAACGTGACACACAACCGCGACAGGTCGCCGTCGTCCCAAACTCGTGCGCCGGCGGCGACCAACTCGTCGAGAAAACCCGGGAACAGCTGATCCATGATCCGCATTCCGCGCGCCGCCGGAATGTGGGGCATGACGCCTTGCGGCACGCCGCGGCGGGACACCGGTTGGCCGGGCAGCATGTCTCGCTCGACGACCGTGACCTGGTCATACGATTCGGCCAGCACCCGGGCGGCCAGCAGCCCAGCGACACTGGGTCCGAAAACGATTGCGCAGCAGTGGGATTCAGGCAAGTTTCGTATTCTACTGTGACGTCGAAGTCCTACGGCGGTGGCCGCACATCAGGTCTATCGCGAGAGAAAGACGAAGGCGTGTCGCAGACGTGCGTGATGTACACCAGACGCGCGCCGACTACGGTTGCGCGTGCGGTGTCGCAATTTGTGGGAAAGCTGTCCTGTCTGAACCGGCCACCGAAACGCGCCGAACCCCACAATGGGCAGCGTGACTTCGCGACACGAGGGGCGTCCCGACTGCCGCGCGGGCCCGGAGCACACACCGGCATTCATCACGCCTGAAAACGTGTCGTACCGAACGGGTTTCGCGCCCGTGGCGAGAATGACGGCTTCGAGCGGCACCCTCTCGGCGGCCATCTGGCGATTCGAACACCAGTCGGAGTACGAATTGCGTGGTCCGGCGGTCGAGAACACGAACCTGATCTCGATCACGATAAGCGGGGCCCACCACCACACCTATTTCGGCAACGGCCGCCGCAAATGGAGCCGGGTGCACCCGCCCTTTCACATGAACGTGGTGGTCGCGGGTGAAGAACCGAGAGGAATTTTCCGCTCGGAGCGGCCATTCAGCTATCTGCACGTGTATCTCCCACACGCCATGGTCGAGCGGATCGCCGTGGACAGCGGCGCGGTCAAGGCGGGCCGGTCGGTCACCCTGATCGATCCGATGTGTTCCCGAGATCCACTGACCGAGCAGATCAGCCGGGGACTGGTCCACGAATTGAAACACCGCGACGGGTGTTCTCGCATGATGGTCGAGTCGTTCGGCCACCAACTTGCCGTGCGCCTGGTGCGTCAGCATTCGAGCGCCTCCGGGTCGGGGGCTCTCGCAGCGAAAAATGGCTCAGGATACCGTGATTGGCGGCTGCGACGCGCAATCAACTACCTCGAGGCGCACCTGTCGGCCGACGTGGGCCTCATCGAGGTCGCCGACGCGGTAGGCCTGTCACCGGGCCGCCTGACGGCGCTTTTTCGCGAGGGGACGGGCGAAACACCGCACCGTTGGCTGATGAACCGCCGCCTCACCCGGGCCTGTGAATTGCTGGCCACCCCGTCATACAGCGTCACCGAGATCGCCCACCGGTGCGGATTCGCTAGTTCTCAACACCTGGCCACCGTGATGCGCCGACGGCTCGCGACGACACCGACGGGCTACCGTCGAAGCATCCTCACCTGATCTAGAGAGCCGGCCTACTTGGTGTTGTTGTACTTGGTGATCGCATCGTCGAGCCGCTGCAGCGCCGCCCCATAGCCGGCGAAGTCGCCCTTCTTCTGGGCGTCCCGCGCTGCGTTGATCGCTGTCTCAATCTCTTGCAGGGCAGCGGCTTTCGCTGGCGACAGCGTCGTAGACCCGTCCGGGGCGGGGGGCACCGCCGTGGGCGGGTTGCTCGGGGCGTGTGGCGCACCCTGGGGCGCCGGCGGAGCCGCGGGCGGGTTCGCGGGCACCCCGGGATCGGTGGGGACGATTCCCGTCGCGGCCGCACCAGCACCGGGACCGAACAAGCCGGTGAGTGCATCACCGACGGTGGGGCCGTAGCCGATCTTGTCGTTGTACATCATCGCCACCCGGATCAACCGCGGGTACGACGAGGCGGCGTCGCTGGCGCCGGGAGAGGCGTAAACGGGCTCGACGTACAACAATCCGCCCTGCGCAACGGGCAGCGTCAGCAAGTTGCCCCAACGTATCCGGTTCTGGTTGTCTCGCCCGATCACACCGAGGTCCTGGGACACCGCCGGGTCGGTGGTGATCGCGTTGTTGGCCAGCTTCGGGCCGTTGACCTGACCCGGGATGGTCAGCACCGTGATCTTGCCGTACGTCGTGGGATCGGAGCTGGCACTGATGTAGGCGGCCAGGTAGTCGCGTTTGAACCTGTTCATCGCGCTGGTCAACTGATACGACGACGTATTGTCGTTCTTCGCAATGTTTTTCGCGACGATGTAATAGGGCGGCTGATAACTGCTGGCCGTCGGATTCGGATCCAGCGGCACATCCCAGAAATCCGACGTGGAGAAGAACGTCACCGGGTCGTTGACGTGATATTTCGCCAGCAGCATGCGCTGCACCTTGAACAGGTCCTCGGGATAGCGCAGATGCTCGGCAAGCTCGGGGGTGATGTCGGTCTTGGGCTTGACCGTGCCCGGGAACACCTGCATCCAGGCCTTCAGCACCGGGTCCTGCTCGTCCTGCTGATACAGCGTGACAGTCCCGTCGTACGCGTCGACCGTGGCCTTCACCGAGTTACGAATGTAGGACACCTGTTTGTCGGGACCCAGCTTGTTGAACGCCACCTCGGTGGAGTCGGCGGTCGCGGACTCCAGCGACGTGAGTTCGGAGTACGGGTAGTTGTCCAACGTGGTGTAGCCGTCGATGATCCACACCAGGCGCTTGTTGACGATCGCGGGGTACACCGCGCTGTCGGTGGTCAACCACGGAGCCACCGCCTCCACCCGGGCAGCCGGATCACGGTTGAACAGGATCTTGCTGTTGGAGCCGATCACGCTGGAAAACAGGAAGTTTCGCTCGGCGAACTTGGCCGCGAACACGCTGCGGGACAGCCAATCGCCGATCGGGACCCCCCCGAGCCCGGTATAGGTGTAGTTCTTGGTTTCGGTGTTGGTCTCGTAGTCGTACTCGCGGTCTGCGCCGTTCTTCCCGACGATCGCGTAGTCGGCCGAGGTGTTGGAGATGACCGGCCCGAAGTAGATGCGCGGCTGGTCCAGCGGCGCCGGTCCGTCGGACACCACGCTGCCGTTGGCGCCGACGACGTTGACGAGAAACTCCGGGTAGCCGCCGTTTTGGGTGGGATCGTTGGCGATGCCGCGCACGGTATTGGCGGGCGACGCGATGAATCCGTTGCCGTGGGTGTAGACGGTGTGCCGGTTGATCCAGTCGCTCTGGTTGTCGATCAGCCTGTCCGGGTTGAGTTCTCGCGCCGCGACCACGTAGTCGCGCAACACGCCGTTGCGGTCCAGGTAACGGTCGATCGACAGCTGGTCGGGGAAATAGTAGAAGTTCTTGCCCTGCTCGAACTGGGTGAACGCCGGGCTGATGATCGTCGGGTCAAGCAGCCGGATGTTCGAGGTCGTCGCGCGGTCGGCCGCGACCTGCTGGGCGGTGGCCTGACTGTCGCCGCTGTAATTGCGATAGGTCACCTGGTCGGACGTCAGCCCATACGCTTGCCGCGTCGCCGTGATGCTGCGGCCGATGTATTCGCTTTCCTTTTGCGCGGCATTGGGTCTCACACTGATCTGCTCGACGATCAACGGCCAACCGGCGCCCACGATCAACGACGACAGCAGTAACAACACCAGGCCGATCGCCGGAATCCGTAAGTCCTTCAGCACAATCGCGGAAAAGACCGCGGCGGCGCAGATCAGCGCGATCGCCATCAGGATCAGCTTGGCCGGCAGTACGGCATTGATGTCGGTGTAGCCGGCACCGGTGAACGGCTTGCCCCCGCGCGTGTGCGACAACAACTCGTAGCGGTCCAGCCAATAGGCGATGGCCTTGAGCAGCACCAGCGTGCCGATCAGGCTGACCAACTGGATCCGCGCCGAACGGCTCAGGACGCCGGTGCGCCCGGACAGCCGGATACCACCGAAGATGTAGTGCGCCAGCAGATTCGCCCCGAACGCCAAAAACACCGACACGAACAGGTAGCTGAGCACCAGCCGGTAGAACGGCAACTCGAATGCGTAGAAGCCGAGATCCTTGCCGAATTGCGGGTCACTGATCCCGAAGCTTTGGCCGTGCAGGAACAGCTGGATTCGCACCCAATAGCTCTGCGCGATGATTCCGGCCAGCAGTCCGATCGAGGCCGGGATCCCGATGGCCACCAGCCGCAACCGGGACATGACGACGGTGCGATAGCGCGCCACCGGGTCGTTGTCGTTGCTCGGGACGAACACCGGCCGGGTGCGGTAGGCCAGCGCGAGCCCGGCGAACACGATGCCCCCGACCAGCAGCCCGGCGATCAGGAACACCACGATGCGGGTCATCAGGACGGTGGTGAACACCGAGCGGTAGCTGAGCTCGCCGAACCACAGCCAGTCGACGTAGGCGTCGATGAGTCGCGGGCCGGCGAGCAGCAGCGCGATCACACCGAGCGCGATCAAAATCAGAATCCGGCTGCGCCGAGTCAGCTTCGGCATCCTTGCGGTGGGCCGCATCCCCACTGGCTACGCTCCCTGATCAATGTGACCTCGACGGTCACAACTGTACGCAGAATTGCGGGTTAGCAACTCGGCGCCTGACCTCCTTGTTGGATCGCGTGCAGCGCATCCACCGCTTGCCCGAGCGTCTCGACTTTCACCAACCGCAAGCCGTGCGGATTGTCCGAGGCCGCCTCGTAGCAATTCTTTGCCGGCACCAGAAACACCGTGGCACCGGCCTCCTGGGCGGCGACCATCTTGTGTGTGATGCCGCCGATCTGGCCGACCTTGCCGTCGGAGGTGATGGTGCCGGTCCCCGCGATGAACGTCGAACCGGCCAGATCACCGGTGGTGAGCTTGTCGACGACAGCCAGGCTGAACATCAGCCCGGCCGACGGACCACCCACATTGGCGAGGTTGAAGTCCACCGAAAACGGCGCCCACGGCGCGTCGAGCACCGCGACCCCCAGGAAGCCGTAGTCGCGGTCCTTGTTCGTGCCCAGCGTGATCTGCGCGACGCCGGCCGGCTCGTTCTTGCGGCGGTAGTCGATCGTCACGGTCTGGCCCGGTTTGGTGTTCTTCAGCAATCCGGTGAACTGCTCGACGTTGACCACCGGGGTGCCGTTGACCGCGTCGATGGCGTCGCCGGACTTCAGCTTGCCCGTCGACGGACCGGGGTCAGTGACGGTGGCGACGGTGACGGCGGGCGCGTATTTCAGATAACCCAGGGCAGCGTAGGCGGCGCTGTCCTCGGAGTCTTTGAAGGCGGCGTTGTTGGCCTTGTCGACGTCTTCGCGGGACTTGCCGGGCGGGTAGATGAGGTCGCGCGGCACCAGCTGCTCCTGGCCGGAGAACCACAGCGTGAGGGCCTCTCCCAGGCTCAGTTCGTCACGCTGGGACACCGTCGTCATGTTGAGATGCCCGGTCGTCGGGTGGGTTTGGGTGCCCACGATCGCGACCACTTGCTTACCGTCGACCTCACCGAGCGTGTCGAAAGTCGGGCCCGGGCCCAGCGAGACGAACGGCACCGTCACCACCGCGAGCAACACGCCGAAGACCAGGATCGGTACCAGCGCGACCACCAAGGTCAGAATCCGCCTGTTCACGCCGCTTACACTAACCGGACACCGCGGCGGCTCGTTCAGCTACAAGCGTGACGCCGGATGGCAACTTCTATTCCCGCGGTGAGTACCGTTGGGGTTATGGCTGACCTGCCTTTCGGCTTCTCCTCCGGAGAAGACCCCGAGCGCGACGAGCGCGGGAAGAAGAAGCCCGAGTCCGGCTCGGACCCGTTCGGCGCATTTGGCATGAGCGGGGATTTCAGCATGGGTGACCTGGGGCAGATCTTTACGCAGCTGGGTCAGATGTTCAGCAACGCGGGCAGCGGACCGGCCGGCGGCCCCGCGTCGGGACCCGTCAACTACGACCTGGCCCGCCAAGTCGCGACCAGCTCGATCGGCTTCGTCGCGCCGATCCCTGCCACGACGAACTCAGCGATCGCCGATGCGGTCCACCTCGCCGAGACCTGGCTCGACGGCGTCACCGCGCTGCCCGCCGGTACCACCAAGGCGGTCGGCTGGAGCCCCAACGACTGGGTGGACAATACCTTGGCGACCTGGAAGCGGCTGTGCGACCCGATGGCCCAACAGATCTCGACGGTGTGGGCGTCGTCGCTACCCGAGGAAGCCAAGAGCATGGCCGGTCCGCTGATGGCGATGATGTCGCAGATGGGCGGCATGGCGTTCGGCTCGCAGCTGGGCCAGGCCCTGGGCCGGTTGTCCCGCGAGGTGCTGACGTCGACCGACATCGGCTTGCCGCTGGGGCCCAAGGGTGTGGCGGCGATCATGCCGGACGCGGTGGAAACCTTCGCCGCCGGGCTCGAGCAGCCGCGCAGCGAGATCATGACGTTCCTGGCCGCCCGCGAAGCGGCCCACCACCGGCTGTTCAGCCATGTTCCCTGGCTGGCCAGCCAGCTGCTGGGCGCAGTCGAGGACTACGCCCGGGGCATGAAGATCGACATGAGCGGGATCGAGGAGCTGGCCCGGGACTTCAACCCCGCGTCGCTGTCCGACCCGGCCGCGATCGAAAACCTGCTCGGTCAGGGCGTTTTCGAGCCCAAAGCGACGCCCGCGCAGACCCAGGCGCTGGAACGGCTGGAGACACTGCTCGCGCTGATCGAGGGCTGGGTGCAGGTGGTGGTGACCGCCGCGTTGGGCGACCGGATTCCGGGCGCGGCCGCGCTCAGCGAGACGCTGCGCCGGCGCCGGGCCAGCGGCGGTCCGGCCGAGCAGACATTTGCCACGCTGGTCGGCCTGGAGCTGCGCCCGCGCAAGCTGCGGGAAGCCGCCGCCCTGTGGGAGCGGCTGACCGAAGCGGCCGGAATGGATGCTCGCGACGGCGTCTGGCAACATCCCGACCTGCTGCCGGGCGCCGAGGATCTCGACGAGCCCGCCGGGTTTATCGACCGCGTCATCGGCGGTGATACCAGCGGAATCGACGAGGCGATCGCACGACTCGAGCAAGACGACCCCGGCCCCGAGAGCGGACCTACCGGATCCGCCTAGGCGGTGATCTTGGCGATCTGGGCGTCGGACAACGTTCGCACCGCGTCCGGGATCGGCCTGAGGTAAATGTGAACGGCGTCAAGGAATTTGGGGCCGCTGCCGTCCGTCAAGACCCAGTGCAGGAAGGCCTGGATCGTCTGCGCGACGGCCGGGTCCTTCTGCTTGCTGTAGACGACGGCGTATTCGTAATTGACGATCGGGTAGCCCTCCGCGGCGGGTCCGTTGACCAACGAGATGACCTGGTTGGCCGGCGTTTGCGGCGCCGACCCAGCGGCCTCGGCCTCGACGCTATCGGCGTCGGGCAGCACGTAATGGCCTGAGGCATTGGCCAACTCGGCCTCGCCCAACCCCTTTTGCGCCGCCTCCGCCTGGTAGCGGGTGCCGAGGTAGGCGACGCAGCCCGGGCTCTGGGCGCAGCCGGCCACCACGGCGGCCATTCCGTTCTGACCCGACGCGCCCGGGAACGCGGGAAAGTCGACGGCGGTGGCGAAGCCGGGCGACTTGCCCACCCGTCGGGGTCTTGCTTGGACAGGTACTGGGTGAACAGGAACGTGTCGTTGCTTCCGGGGTCGGTGCGGTGCAGCGGCAGCACCGGGATCCCCGGCAGGTTCTGCCCGGGATTGAGGGCAGCGATCTGCGGGTTGTTCCACGTCTTGATCGCGCCCTTGTACATCGCGGCCTGCACTTTGCCGTTCAGCTTCAGGTGCCCGGCGACACCGGGCACGTTGTAGTTGACGTGCAGCGACGAGATGGCCAACGCGATGTTCAGCAGTCCCGGGTGCGCGGACATGTCGCCGTCGGTCAGGTAGAGCCCGGATGCGCCGATGTTGACCGCGCCGTCGGCGGCCTGCGCGATTCCATTGCCTGACACGTCGCTGTCGACGTTGATCGTGACGTTGGGGTACTTCGCGTGGTACGCCGCGGCCCACGCGTCCATCAGCGGGTAGAGGTTGTTGGAACCGATCTCGGTCAAGGTCACGTTCGACGTCAGCGGCGCGGTGGCGACGTGAGCGGCCGGGTTCGTCGGTTGCGAAGCGCAGGCCGCCGCGACGAGCAGCACCGGGACGACAAGCCGCAGCCCACCACGACGAATGTTCAACCGACCTCACCTCTGTCCTGATTCTGTGAACCGCGCCGAACGCCCGCGATCACTATCACAGCTCCGTTCTTCGAGCGCAGGCGGAGTTTCGGTAGATACACCGTCGCGCCCCCGGCGCCCGCCGGGCTGTGGATGACCGATCGAAGCGCTGCGCCGGCCGTGGCACAGTCTGGACATGCCGGGGCCCACGATGTACGCGCTGGACCCGGCGATGCCCGTGCTGCTGCGCCCCGACGGCGCTGTGCAGGTGGGCTGGGACCCCCGCCGCGCGGTGCTGGTCCGTCCGCCCGTGGTTTGGCCGCCGCCGCACTGGCCGCGTTGTTGCGTGCGATGCGCTCACCGCTACCGCTGTCCGAGTTGCGGCGCCACGCGGTCGAACGTGGGCTGGCCGATCCCGAGGGCCTGTCCCATCTGGTCGCGCAGCTGGTGAACGCCGGTGTGGTGATTCCGGCAAGCCGGCAGGCCGGCGGTCGCGCGGCCTCGATCCGGGTGCACGGCCGCGGCCCCCTGTCGGACCTGCTGATGGAATCGCTGCGCTGCTCGGGCGCGCGAATCGCGCACAGCAGCCAGCCGCACGCCGCGGTGTCACGCGCCGCGGTGGATCTGGTCGTGCTGGCCGACTTCCTGATCGCCGATTCGCGCATCGTGCGCGACCTGCACAGCCAGGGCGTCGCGCACCTAGCCGTCCGGGTGCGCGACGGCATCGGGCTGGTCGGGCCGCTGGTCATCCCGGGCGTGACGAGCTACCTGGGCTGCGCTGACCTCCACCGCAGCGACCGCGACGCGGCGTGGCCGGCGGCCGCCGCCCAGCTGCGGGGCACCGTCGGCGTGGTCGATCGGGCCACGCTGTTGGCGACGGCGGCGCTGGCGTTGAGCCAGGTGAACCGGGTGATCGGCGCGGTGCACGGCCACGATGCCGGGCCCGATCCCGGGCCGCCGCAGGCGCTGAACGCCACGTTGGAGTTCGACCTGCACGCCGGTGCCATCGTCGCGCGGCAGTGGTCCCCCGATCCGTTGTGTTCCTGCCAACGCGGCGAATCCCGGTAACCATCGGTCGCACCGAGGCCGCACTGTTGTCTAGATCAAGCCCGGCCCGGACGAGTCGTCATGGATGATGGGTGTGTGTCAGAGATCAAACGGGGCCGGGCGGCACGCAACGCGAAGCTGGCCAGCATTCCGGTCGGGTTTGCCGCGCGGTCCGCACTGGGCATCGGTAAGCGGCTGACCGGCAAATCGAAGGACGAAGTCCAGGCCGAATTGCTGGAGAAGGCCGCCAACCAACTGTTCCAGGTGCTGGGCGAGCTCAAGGGCGGGGCGATGAAGGTCGGCCAGGCCCTGTCGGTGCTGGAGGCCGCGATCCCGGAGGAGTACGGCGAGCCGTACCGCGAGGCGCTGACGAAGTTGCAGAAAGACGCCCCGCCGTTGCCCGCCGAGAAGGTGCACCGGGTGCTCGACGCGCAGCTGGGAACCAAGTGGCGGGACCGGTTCAGCTCGTTCGACGACACCCCGGTGGCCTCGGCCAGCATCGGCCAGGTGCATAAGGCGGTCTGGTCCGACGGACGCGACGTGGCCGTCAAGATCCAGTACCCGGGCGCCGACGAGGCCCTGCGCGCCGACCTCAAGACGATGCAGCGGATGGTCGGGGTGGCCAAGCAGCTCGCGCCGGGCGCCGACGTCCAGGGCGTGGTCGACGAGTTGATCGAACGTACCGAGATGGAACTCGACTACCGGCTGGAGGCCGACAACCAGCGCGCGTTCGCCAAGGCCTATCGCGATCATCCGCACTTTGCGGTGCCACGCGTGGTGGCCAGCGCGCCCAAGGTGGTGGTCCAGGAGTGGATCCAGGGTCTGCCGATGGCCGAGATCATCCGCCATGGCACCGTCGAGCAGCGCGATCTGATCGGCACCCGGCTGCTCGAGCTCACCTTCGACGCACCGCGCCGGTTGGAGATGCTGCACGGCGATGCGCACCCGGGAAACTTCATGCTATTGGACGACGGCCGGATGGCCGTCATCGACTTCGGCGCCGTCGCGCCCATGCCCGGGGGTTTTCCGGTCGAGCTCGGCATGACCATCCGGTTGGCCCGCGACAAGAACTACGACCTGCTGTTGCCGACGATGGAGAAGGCCGGCTTCATCCAGAAAGGCCAGCAGGTGTCCGTGCGCGACATCGACGACATGCTGCGCCAGTACGTCGAGCCGGTCGTAGTGGAGGTCTTCCACTACACCCGCAAGTGGCTGCAGAAGATGTCGGCCGTCGAGATCGACCGGTCGGTGTCGCAGATCCGGACCGCCCGCCAGATGGATCTACCGCCCAAACTCGTGATCCCGATGCGGGTGATCATGTCGGTGGCGGCGATCCTGTGCCAGCTGGATGCGCACGTGCCGATCAAGGCGCTGACCGAAGAACTGGTGCCCGGGTTCGCCGACCCCGACGTCGCGGCCGTCTAGGCCGCGGCCGCGCCCTTGCGGGGGCGTCCGCGCGGACGTTTGTAGCTCACGATCGCGCCCCGCTCGAAGATCTCGCCGCCCCACACTCCCCACGGTTCGGCACGGTCCAGCGCCGCCGCCAGGCACTGCCGCCGAACCGGGCAGTCCGTGCAGAGCGTCTTGGCGCGTTCCAGGTCCGCCGGGGTCTCGGCGAACCATAGGTCGGGATCGCCGGCGTGACATGGCAACGCCGGCCGCGGCTGTCTGGGGACTGTCAGTGCCGACATGTCCTGCTCACCTGCTTCCTGGTTGGGTGTCCTTTTTCGGTGATCCGGACCAGGTTGCGGCTTTGAAAATCTTCTGCCCCAAAAAATTCGGCCACGGATCCTGTGACTTCGGGTCCGTGGCCATCTGGTGTGAACGGGGTTAGGTAAGACCCCGATCCACGGACGCGTCCGTCGCGGCGGCGGCGCGATGCTTAAGCGCAGCCGCCGGCGTAGCGGCGACGTGGGCGGCGTGGGAGGTCCACGCGGACGGCGCCGCGCCGGCCACGGCTACCTCGAACGTGTCGTTGATCATCGCGGCCACCTCCTCTGAGCATCAGACAGCGAAAATGCGACTTCGAGACTAGATAATAGCCCACGGCGCTGACAACCGATTTTCTGACCTGCGCGTTTGCCGTCAGCGGCGGCGGACCATGTCCAAGACGTCGGGCCCATACTGCTCGAGTTTGCGTGCACCGATACCGGGGATGGCGATCAGGGCCGCGTCGTCGTCGGGCAGCAGTTCAGCGATCGCGATCAGCGTGTTGTCGGTGAACACGACATACGCGGGCACCTTCTGCTGCTTGGCGACGTCCAATCGCCACTCCTTAAGCCGCAGCAGTAGGGCCTCGTCGATGTCGGCGGAGCACGTTTCGCAGCGCCGCAGCATGACGGCCGCCGGGGTGGTCAGGTTGTTGTTGCAGATCCGGCAGCGGGCCGGGCTCTGCTTGCGCCGGGATTTCCCCGGCGCCGGGTCGGCCCGAGTCTGTGGCGCGATGCCGTTGAGAAACCGCGACGGCTTGCGGGTCTGCCGGCCGCCCGGGCTGCGCGACAGCGCCCAGCTCAACGCCAAATGCACTCGGGCCCTGGTGATTCCGACGTAGAGCAGCCGACGCTCTTCCTCGACGGACTCGCTCTCGGCGCCGTGGGCCAACGCGTGCGAGATCGGCAAAGTGCCGTCGGCCAACCCGACCAGGAACACCGCATCCCATTCCAGGCCCTTGGCGGCGTGCAACGAGGCCAGGGTGACGCCCTGCACGACGGGAGGATGCCGCGCGTCGGCCCGGATCCGCAGCTCGGCCACCAGGCCCGGCAGTTCCAGCTGCGGGCGCTGGGCCACCTCGTCGTCGACCAGTTCGGCCAACGCGCTCAGCGCCTCCCAACGTTCGCGGGCGCGGGTGCCGACAGGTTCGGAGGCCGTCAGACCCAGTGGTTCCAGCACCGCGCGGACGACCTCGGGTAGTCGCTTTTCCAGCGGGCCCTCGACACCTCGTTCGGCCGCGCGGTGCAGGGCCACCATCGCCTGCTTGATTTCCTGGCGGTTGAAGAACCCCTCGCCGCCGCGCACCTGGTAGGCGATGCCGGCCTCAGTCAAGGCTTCTTCATAGATCTCGGACTGGGCGTTGACGCGGTAGAGCACCGCGATTTCGGCTGGCGCGGTGCCGGATTCGATCAGCCCCGAGATCGCCTTCGCGACGGCGGCGGCCTCGACGGTTTCGTCGGGATGCTCGTGAAACGTCGGCACCGGACCCGGCGGGCGCTGGCCGGACAGCTGCAGCTTGCTGCCGGCCACCTGGCCGCGGGCCGCGGCGATCACCTGGTTGGCCAGCGAGACCACCTGCGGAGTCGAGCGGTAGTCGCGCTCCAGGCGCACCACCGTGGCGTCCGGAAACCGCCGCGAGAAGTCGAGCAGGAACTTCGGTGAGGCACCGGTGAAGGAGTAGATGGTCTGGTTGGCATCGCCGACGACCGTCAGGTCGTCGCGGTCGCCCAGCCACGCCGACAGCACCCGCTGCTGCAGCGGGGTGACGTCTTGGTACTCGTCGACGACGAAGCAGCGGTAGCGGTCGCGGAACTCCTCGGCGACCGCGGCGTCGTTTTCGATCGCGGCCGCGGTGTGCAGCAGCAGGTCGTCGAAGTCGAGCAGCGTCACGGCCTCGTCGCGAACCTTGAGGGCCTCGTAGGCCGCGTAGACGTCGGCGACCTTCTTGGCGTCCAACGGGATGTCACGACCGGCGGCGGCGACCTCGCTCGGGTAGGCCTCCGGGCCGATCAGGGAGGCCTTGGCCCATTCGATCTCGCCGGCCAAATCGCGCACATCGTCGGTGCTGACGTTGAGCCGCAGCCGGCTGGCCGCCCGGGCGACGACGGGGAATTTGGTGTCGAGCAGTTGCCAGCCGGTGTCGCCGACCACCCGGGGCCAGAAGTACCGCAGCTGCCGATGTGCGGCCGAGTGAAAGGTCAGGGCCTGCACGGCGCCGACGCCCGATCCGATTCGTGCGTCGGCGTCCAGCGTCCGCAGTCGCGAGCGCATCTCCCCGGCCGCGCGCTGGGTGAACGTCACCGCCAGCACCTGCCCGGCGGCGACATGGCCGCCCGCCACGAGCTGGGCGATGCGGTGCGTGATGGTGCGGGTCTTGCCTGTTCCGGCGCCCGCGAGCACGCAGACCGGTCCTCGCGGCGCCAGCACGGCCTCACGCTGTTCGTCGTCCAGTCCCGCGGTCAGTGGGTCGGCGACGATCGGCATGCCGTCCATCTTGGCAGCGGTCGCCGACAAACCGGGTGTTTCGCCACGCCGAGGCGCGCGCGCCGCGCGGAACGCATCGTCGCCGGGCTACGTTATCGGGTTATGAGCAACGCTCCGATTACCGTTTACACGACGTCATGGTGTGGCTACTGCCATCGGCTCATGACCGTGCTCAAGTCCAACGGAATCCCCTACGAGACCGTCGACATCGAACACGACTCGGCGGCCGCGGAATTCGTTGGTTCGGTGAATGGCGGCAACCGCACCGTGCCGACGGTGAAGTTTGCCGACGGGTCGACGCTGACCAACCCTAGTGCGGCCGAGGTGAAAGCGAAGCTGGCCGAGGTCGCCGGCTGAACCGCAGCAAGCTCGGAGCTGAACAGGACATCGCGAGCGCCTTACGATACCAACCATGGCGTCGAATTTGCGGCCGCGACAAAACAGCCCGCTTCGCGAATTCTGGCCGGCCGCAATCGCGTGCGGGGCAATGCTGCTGATGCCGGGTTGCTCACATTCGAGCACGCCGGCCAAGCCGCACGCTCCCGTCACCCACGTCGACGACATGATCGTCGGCCTCGACGATGTCCGGCGCATCGCCAAAGCCGACGATCTCGACCGCGCCGAGGCGGACCTGACAAAGCCGGCGCCGTCGGACGCCAGTGCTCCCGGACCATGTCGGGTGGTGGGACACAACGAGCTCACCTTCGGCAACAACTGGACGGAGTTTCGTAGCGCGGGTTACCACGGGGTCACCGATGACATCCCGCCGTTGGGCCGGGCCATGGTCAACGGAGTGACTCAGGCGGTGGGGCGGTACGCGAATCCCGCCGCGGCACAGGATGCATTCCATCAGTTGGAATCGTCACTGCACGCTTGCATGGACCTGCACGATCCCAACTACAGCTTCACCCTCGACCGACCGGATCCGTCGACGCTGCGGATCACCGCCCACCAGTGGTGTCACCTGTACCGAACCAACAACGCGGCGCTGGCGTCGGTCGGCGTGGTGGGGCTGGAATCCTCGGATCAGGTCGCGAACTCGGTCTTGCAGATCATCACCGATCGCATCGGCTGACGCCTCAGTCCAGCGCGGCCCAGGATTCGATGATCACCCGCGCGATCGAAATCGACCCGGGCAGAAGCAGTTTCGACTCCGACGAACTGCCCCAGTCCCCGGCTGCAAGCGCCGCGCGCACCTCCTCGCGAGTGAACCAGGCCGCCTCGGCGATCTCGCCGTCGTTGAACGCGAACTCCTCGTCGGGGTCGGCCACCGCGTGGAAGCCGACCATCAGCGACCGCGGAAACGGCCACGGCTGGCTGCCCAGGTAGCGAACATCGGTCACGTTCAGGCCGATTTCCTCCCGGATCTCGCGGACCACGCAAACTTCGAAAGACTCTCCGGCTTCGACGAATCCGGCCAGCAGCGAGAACATCCGCTCGGGCCACATCGCCTGGTGGGCCAGCACCGCTCGGTCGCCGCCGTCGTGCACCAGGCAGATGACCGCGGGGTCGATGCGCGGAAACTCCTCGTGCCCGGTGACCGGGTTGACCCGTGACCAGCCCGCCCGGGCCGGTTTCGTCGGGGAGCCGTCGACCGCGCTGAATCGCGCGCTGTCATGCCAATTCAGCAACGCGACGGCCGACGACACCAGTTGGCTGCTGGTGTCGTCGAAGATCGGGCCGAGGCTGCGCAGGTTCACCACTTCGGTTCGGACGTCCGGGTTCTCGGGTGCTTTCAGCGCGCCACGGATGGCCCAGACGTGTCGGTCGTTTTCGATGCGGCCGAGGAAAACCGCGTCGTGGGGCGGCTTTTCGCCCAGTTCGGTCGCGTCGCCGAGCACCACCCGGCCGTCGGCGACCAGCACCTGGTTGCGCGAATCCACCCGCAGCAGCGCCGCATCCGCCCAGCCGACGGTGGCCGCCTCGACGTCGGTGCGCAGTTGGTCGGCCCGATCGGCGCCGACGCGCGAGAGCAACGGAACACTGCTCAGCTGAAAGTCCACGCTATGCCTCCCCGGCGCCGACCCAGTGCGCCCGCGCTTGTGATCGCCACTAATGCCCCGTGTTTTTGATGTAGAGCAGCCGGTCGGCGGCCTCGATGGCGTCCACCTCGGGTGTGCCGATGCGAAGTAGATGTCCGTCGCGCACCACGCCGAGCACGATGTCGCGCAGATGCCGCGGCGATCCGCCGACTTCGCTGGCCTCCACTTCGCGTTCGGCGATGGCCAGCCCGGCGTCGGGGGTCAGCAGGTCCTCGATCATCTCCACGACGCTGGGGGTGGTGGTGGCCAGGCCGAGCAGCCGGCCCGCGGTCTCCGAGGAAACCACCACCGAGTCGGCGCCGGATTGCTGCAGTAGGTGCGAGTTCTCGGCTTCCCGGATGGCGGCCACGATCTTGGCCTTGGGCGCGATCTCTCGCGCGGTCAGGGTCACCAGCACCGCGGTGTCGTCCCGGTTGGTGGCGACGATGATCGACGACGCGTGCTGCGCGCCGGCCAGCCGCAGCACGTCGGATTTGGTGGCGTCGCCGTGCACGGTGACCAGACCCGCGGTGGTGGCGTGCTCGAGGGCGCCGCGATCGGTGTCGACGACGACGATCTCGCCCTGGGCGGCGTCGTCGCTGACCCGCGCGGCGACGGCGCGTTTGCCCTTGGTGCCGTACCCGATCACGATGGTGTGGTTACGCACTCTGTTCCTCCAACGCTGAATTTTCCACCCCTGGCGGGACCGCTCGGAGAGCACTTCGAGCGTGGTTCCGACCAACACGACCAGGAACGCGATGCGCAGCGGGGTGAAGACGACGGTGTTGATCAAGCGCGCGTTGTCGGTGATCGGCGTGATGTCTCCGTAGCCGGTCGTCGACAGCGACACCGCCGAGAAATACAGGCAGTCCAAGAACGTCAGCTGTGTGCCACGGATGTCGCGGTAGCCGTTGCGGTCCAGGTAGACGACGAGGGCGGCCCCGAACAGCACTAGCAGCGCGATGACCAGCCGCCGGGTGATGACGCGCGCCGGGCTGCCGTGGTCTTCGGGGATACGCAACACGCCGACCAGCAGGTGACCGGGCTGGGTAGTCAGTCTCTCGTCGAGACCACGCAGCCGTCGCAAACTACCCTTGGGCACTGCGGTCCATCACTGGCCGGACCACCACGCACGCCACACGCACGACTCAAATGTAACCACGATCGCCGCGCGGCAGACACTTGATCGCCCTCACACGGCGACGTCGCGCTCGCCGGCGGGGGCCAGTCCCGCGAGCCCGGTGAGATCGGGCAGTTCGTTGGGGACCACGGTGACGCCGGTGCGCACGTAGTGGAACGCAGTCCGCACCGCGGACGCCGGGCATCCGGACAACGCCGCCCACGCCTGGCGGTAGACGGCGAGTTGGACGGCGGCCTGTCGCATCGCCTCCGCGCCGCGCGGCGGTTCGCCGGTCTTCCAGTCCACCACCGTGGCCCCGCCGTCGGGCTCGGCGAACACCGCGTCGATGCGCCCGCGGATCACGGTGTCGCCGATCGGCATCTCGAACGGGACCTCGACGGCAACGGGTGTGCGGGCCGCCCACGGCGATCGGATGAAGGCCTGCTGCAGCGCGGCCAATTCTTCGGTGTGGCCGCGATCCGAATCCGCCGCCCCGGGCAGATCACCCAGATCGAACAGCGCCTCGGTTCCGTAGAACTGTTGCACCCAGGAGTGAAAGGCATTGCCCAGCAACGCATGTGGATCAGGCCTGGTCGGCAGCCGATGCACCAGCCGCTGCACCGCGCCCTCGGGATCGCGGGCCAGGTCCACCAGGCCGCTGACCGACAGCTGGCTGGGCAGTGCCCGGGCAACTCGTGGTTCGGAGCGAGCACGCTCGGCCAGTAATGCATCGACGTCCGCGGCCCACCCGTCGATGTCGACCTGGTCGTGCGCCGGGCCCGACGCCATCGCCTCGGTCACCAGCGCCGCGCCACGCTCCACGTCGCGGCGGCGCCCGGCCAGCGGGTCGATAGGCCAGACGCCTTCGATGATCTTGTCGCGCAGTGGATTTGGCTCACCCTCGGCGGGTGCTGGAGCCCAGTGTTCCACTACCCCACAGGGATCGCCGGCCGCGGCCGACCGGTCGATGATGTCCTTGAGTTCGCACAGGAATTCCGACGGCCCCCGCGGCTTGATCCCCGTCGGGCCCCAGTGATGACCGGAGACCAGCAGCGTGTCCTCGGCCCGGGTGATCCCGACGTACAACAGTCGGCGCTCTTCATCGACACGCCGCTGCTCCAGCTGACGGCGATGCTCGGCGATCTTGTCCGACAACTGTTTTCGATTCGTGACGTCCGAGAGGTCCAGCACCGGGATGCCCAGCGAGCCGGCCGACGCGCGATCGCCGCGCAGCAGCGGCGGCAGCTCGGCGGCATCGGTCAGCCAGCTGCTGCGCGACGTGGTCGACGGGAACGTTCCGCCGGACAGGTGCGCCACCGCGACGACTTCCCACTCCAGCCCCTTCGCGGAATGCACGGTGAGCACCTGGACCCGATCCCGTGCGACGGTCAACGGCGCGGGCGCCAAACCGTTTTCGACGACCTCGGCGGCATCCAGGTAGGCCAGCAGCCCCAACACGGATACGTCGGTCGCGCTTGTTCGTTCGGCGTAGCCGGCGACCACGTCGGCGAAGGCGTCGAGGTGTTCGGCGCCGGCCCAGCCGCCATGGCCCGCAGCGGCACGGACTTCGCAGTCGATGCCCAGCACGCGTCGCACCTCGGCGACCAGATCGGGCAGCGAATGGCCGAGATGACCGCGCAGGGCGCGGAGCTCGGCGGCCAGCGCGGTGATGCGTTGATATCCCGCAGTCGAATACGAGGCGGCCGGGCCGGGATCGTCGATGGCGTCGGCCAGACACGCGGCGTCGGCTTCGATGTTGGACGGACCGGCGGCCAGCGCGATCGATTCGGCCGAGGACGCGTCGGTGGGCCGTCCCGCGCCAAGGGCCACGGCACGCTGCCAGAGCGCGGCGACATCCCGGCCGCCCACCCGCCAGCGCGGCCCGGTCAGCACCCGCATCGCCGCCGCACCGGCCGTGGGGTCTGCGACCAGCCGCAGCATGGCCACCAGTTCGGCCACTTCCGGGATGGACAGCAGCCCGGCCAGCCCGACGACCTCAACCGGGACCCCGCGGGCGCGCAGCGCGTCGGCGATGGGAGCGGCATCGGCGTTGCGGCGCACCAGCACCGCCGCGGTCGGCGGGCTGACACCGGCGGCGGCCGCCCGCTGGTAGTGCTCGTGCAGGTGGTCGGCGATCCACTCGCGTTCGGCCTGGGCATCGGGAAGCAGCGCGGCACGCACGGTGCCGGGCGGGGCGTCCGGCCGGGATCGCAACGCGTGCACGGCCACGGATCGGCGCCGCGCCTCCGCGGAAATCGCGTTGGCGATGTGCAAGGTGCTGGGCGGGTTGCGCCAGCTGGTCCGCAGCTCCAGCACCGGCGCCGGAGTGCCGTCGGATCGGGGGAAGTCGGTGGTGAACCGGGGCAGGTTGGTCGCCGACGCGCCGCGCCAGCCGTAGATCGACTGGATCGGATCGCCGACGGCCGTCAGCGCCAACCCGTCGTCTTGACCGTTCGAGCCGCCGCCGAACAGGGCCGACAACACGACGCGCTGGGCGTGGCCGGTGTCCTGGTATTCGTCGAGCAGGACCACCCGGTAGCGGCTGCGCAGGTCCTCCCCGACTTGCCGGAAATTGGCGGCAAGCCTTGCCGCCGAAGCCATTTGGACGCCGAAATCCATGACCTTCGCGGTGCGCATCCGCTCCCACAACGCGTCGAGCAGCGGCACCAGCTCAGTGCGCTCGGTCTGCGCGGCGAGCAGGCGCAACAACCATTGGCTGGGGCCGCGGTCACGTTGGTAGGGCCCGGCGGGCAGGGCATGAACCAACCGCTCCAGCTCGAGGTGGGTGTCGCGCAGCTGGTCGGTGTCGACCAGATGCTCGGTGAGCTGGCCCCACAGTCGCAGCACCATCGAGGTGACCGCGGCCGGCGTCTTGTCGGTGCTCAGCTGCCCGCCATAGCCGTTGACCACGTCGAAGGCCAGCTGCCACAGCTCGGTCTCACCGAGCAACCGGGTGTCGGGTTCGATCGGCAACAGCAGTCCGTGGTCGCGCAGCAGCGAGCCGGCGAACGCGTGATACGTGCTGACCGTCGGGGTGCCCGCCGATTCGAGAACGCCCGAGCCGATACCGGCCAATCGCGCCAGCCGGGAACGGACCCGGCGCAGCAGCTGCCCGGCGGCCTTGCGGGTGAACGTCAGCCCCAGCACCTGACCGGGTTCCGCGTAGCCGTTGGCGATCAGCCACACCACCCGGGCGGCCATCGTCTCGGTTTTGCCCGCGCCCGCCCCTGCGATCACGACGAGCGGTCCGGGCGGGGCCGCGATCACGGCGGCCTGCTCGGCGGTGGGAGGGAAAAGCCCGAGCGCGCAGGCTAATTCCTCCGGGCTGTAGCGCGGGCTCATGACGCCGACCCGTCGACGTGGGCGGGGCACCACTGCCGGATCGGGCAGTGCGAGCAACCGTCGTTACGTCGGGCGACGAATTGCGGGCCCGCGGTCGCGGCGGCTGCGCGCGTCACCAGGTCGCGCCAGTCGTCGCGACCGGCCACTGTCAGGGGGTCCTGCTCTCGTACGGTGGCGCCCGCCGGCCCGGTCTTGCCGATGTAGACCAGCCGTGCGCCGCCGGGCTCGTCACCGTCGGCCAGCAGGCCTTCGGCCACCGCCAGCTGGTACATCGCCAGCTGAGCATGCTGTTGCGCATCGTCTTTGCTGACCGGTGTTTTGCCGGTCTTGATGTCGACGATCACCAATCGGCCGGCCCCGTCGCGTTCCAGCCGATCGACCCGGCCGCGCAGCCGGACTTGACCGCCGTCCTCGCCCGGCGCGCCGAGGACGCCGTCGACGTTGACCTCGACGCCGACCTCGGTGAGCTCGCTGCGCGTCTGTGCTCGCCACTCGACGAACGCCTCGATCATCGCGCGATGCCGGGTCAGCTCGTTGTCCGCATACCAACGAGCGTCGAAAGGCAGGTGCTGCCAAGCCCGTTCCAGCTCGGCCAACAGTTGCGTTTCGGTTTTGCCCGGTTCGGCGATCAGCGCGTGCAGCACCGAGCCGAGCGTGGACCGCAGCTCGCGTGGGTTGGTTCCGCCGTGCCGCTCGACCAGCCAGCGCAGCGGGCAGTCGTTCAGCATCTGCAGCGTCGACGGTGTCAGCGTGACCGGATCGCCGCGGTCGCGCAGCGGATCGGTGGTGCTGACCGCGGTCAGACCGTGCCAGCCGGACGGGTCGGCGCCCGGCACACCCGCGGCGGCCAACCGTGCCAATTGCGTTGCCGCACAGTGGCGGGCCGCATCGTCGACGGTGCCGCCGGGCGCGCAGACCACACCCCGCAGATGGCCCACCAGCGCCACGGACGACAACACCCGAGGAGTCGAAACAGGCTGTGCCGCAGCGTGTTCGGCGTCTTCGTCGGCCCACTGCGCGACCTCGAAGAAGAACGGTGAGGGCAGCGCGGCTCCGCCGTCCGTCCCGCCGGTGTCACTGTCGACGGCGGTCACCAGCAGCCGGCGCCGGGCCCGGCCCATCGCGGCCACCAGCAGCCTGCGCTCCTCGGCCAGCAGCGGCGCCCGCACCGAGGCGTCCGGGCAGACGCCGTCCAGGACGTCGAGCAGCCGCTGGGTGGCCAACACCCCGCCGCGCGGAACAGTGTTGGGCCACAACCCATCCTGCAGGCCGGCGATGACTACCATGTCCCATTCGTGTCCCAGCGCGGCGTGGGCGCTGAGCACCTGGACGTGCTCGGCCGGCGACGCCGGTTCGGTCTTGACGCTCGGCAGCTGCAATGCCGCGGCGTGCTCGAGCAGGCCGCGCAACGACGCGCCGGGGGTGCGCGAGACGTACTGATCGGTGACGTCGAACAACGCGGTCACCGCCTCCAGGTCCCGGGTGGCCTGCGCGCCCGCGGTGCCGCCGCGCTCGGCGGCCGCCAGCCAGCGGCGCTGCAGGCCGGACCGGTGCCATGCCGCCCACAGCGTGTAGCGCGGATCTTGGCCGTCGCGGTGACAGCGCGCGGCCGCATCCAGCACCGCGCGCACCCGCCGCAGCGGGCGAGACGCGGGTGGCGGCGTTTGGCCGCCCAGCGCGGCCACCACCATCTCGGCGAAACTCGCTGGGACACCGGCGGGTTGGCCGCGCAGCAGGGTGCGGCGCAGCTGTCGCAACGTGACCGGGTCGACGCGACCGATGGGGCCGGTCAGCAGTGCCAGCGCCTGGTCGCCGTCCAGGCCGTCGGCGGTCGCGGCCAGCACCGTGAGCATCGCCTGCACCGCGGGCTCCGCGGCCAGCGATCCGGTCACCGCGGGTGCGGCCACCGGCACCCCGGCGGCCGCCAGCGCCCGCGGCAGCCGGGCCCCGGCGCGTGGCACCGACCGCACGATCACCGCCATCCGCGACCACGGCACGTTGTCGACCAGGTGCGCGCGCCGCAGCGCGTCGGCGACCAGCGCGGCCTCCGCGTGTGCCGAGGCCGCCAGCCGCACCTGCACCGCTCCCCGCTCGGTGCCGGTGCCGTCGATCTGCCGGCCCTCGCTGCTGCCGGGCAGCCGGGCGGCGATGCCGCTGACGGCACGAGCCACCGCCGGGGCACACCGATGCGACTGGGTCAGCGTCACCGCCGTCGAGTCGCCGTCGAGCAGCCCGGCCGGCTCGCCGCCGCGGAAGCCGAACACCGCCTGGTTGGGGTCGCCGGCGACCAGGGCCAGTTCGCGTCCCGCCGCCAGCACCCGGACCAGGCGTGCTGCCTGCGGGTCGAGTTGTTGGGCGTCGTCGATCAACAAGACCCGGATGCGGGCGCGCTCGGCGGCCAGCAGCTCGGCGTCGACCGCGAAAGCCTCCAAAGCGGCGCCGACGAGTTCGGCGGCACCCAGCGCCGGCGTCGTCGCCTGCGGGGCCGCGGTACCGACCGCCGCGCGCAACAGCATCACCTGCTCGTACTGCTGCGCGAATCGGCCCGCCGCGGTCCATTCGGGTCGGCCGCGCAGGCGGCCGAGGCGCTGCAGATCCTGCGGGTCCACACCTCGTTCTGCGCAGCGCGCCAACAGGTTTCGCAGTTCGGTGGCGAAGCCGGCGGTGCTCAGGGCGGGCCTCAGATGCTCCGGCCATGCGCAGGTGCCCGCGCCTTCGAGGTCGCCGGCCAGCAGCTCGCGGATGATGGCGTCCTGCTCGGCGCTGGTGACCAGTCGCGGCGGAGCGTCCCCGGCGCGCTCGGCGGTGCGTCGCAAAACGGCGTAGGCGTAGCTGTGCACGCTGCGCACCACTGGCTCGCGGATCGCGGACCGGCCCGGGCCGGTCGCCCACAGCAATGCCATCGTCAGCGCACTGCGCTGCCGCATCCCGATCCGCCCCGAACCGGTAAGCAGCAGAACCGATTCCGGATCGACGCCCGCGTCGACCGCGGCGACCGCGGCATCGACCAGCAGGCTGCTCTTCCCGGTGCCCGGGCCGCCCAGGATTCGGATCAGGCCGCGGGCACCCGGAGCCAGCACGGCGCTCGCCTCGGCACCCCAGGTCAACGACATACCGGCATGACATCACGAGGGTCTGACAAGTCGATGCGGCTGCGGCCGACGATGTCGGCCGGGCCTGGCATCATCGACGCGTGACCGCCGACCTTCACGTGCACCGCTTCGGCCCGCCCGGCCCGGTGCAGATGCTCGCCCTGCACGGACTGACCGGCCACGGCCAGCGATGGCAGCTGTTGGGCGATCAACTGCCCGAAATCGCCATCGCCGCTCCCGATTTGCTCGGTCACGGCAGGTCGTCGTGGGCGGCACCGTGGACGATCGACGCCAACATCGCGGCGCTGGCTGCGCTGCTCGACGAGGTGGCGCAGGCCCCGGTGCTGGTCGTCGGGCACTCGTTCGGCGGCGGGCTGGCGATGCACTTGGCCGCGGTCCGGCCGGATCTGGTGGCGGCGCTGCTGTTGCTGGACCCCGCGGTCGGCTTGGACGGGCAGTGGATGCGCCAAATCGCCGAGGCGATGTTCTCCTCGCCCGACTACCCGGATCCGGCCGAAGCCCGCATGGAAAAGGCGACGGGCTCCTGGGCGGACGTCGATGCCAGCGCGCTCGACGCCGAACTCGACGAGCATCTGGTGCGGCTGCCCAGTGGACGCTACGGCTGGCGGGTCAGCGTGCCGGCGATGATGTCCTATTGGAGCGAATTGGCCCGTCCCACCGTGTTTCCGCCGGCGGGAACGCCGACGACCTTGGTGCGGGCGGCCTGGACGACGCCGCCCTACGTCACCGATGAACTCGTCGACGGTCTGCGGGAACGACTGGGCTCCGATTTCGAGCTGCTGACCTACGAGTGCAACCACATGGTGCCCGGCGCCAAACCGACCGAGGTCGCCGCGCTGGTCCGCAAGCAGCTGCGGGCGCGCTGACCATGGCGCCGGTGACCGAGGCTCAAGTCGAGCGGGTGCGTGCTCTGGTCGCCGCGATCCCCTCCGGCCGCGTGGCGACCTACGGCGACATCGCCGCTGTCGCAGGGCTTTCCAGCCCGCGGATCGTCGGCTGGATCATGCGCACCGACTCCTCCGACCTGCCCTGGCACCTGGTGATCACCGCGTCCGGACGACCCGCCCGGCATTTGACGACGCGGCAATTGGAACTCCTGCGCGCCGAAGGAGTGCTGTCGAAAGACGGCAGGATCGCGCTCGCCCACGTTCGCTACGAGTTTCCGTGATGGGCACCCCGTCGAATCGACGTGAGCGTGCACTGTCTCGGCGTGTCGTCGCGCTGGCGTCGGTGTCGCCGCCCGACCGCCTAGAGCACCAGGCGAATCAGGGCCGCGGTGCGGGCCAGGCCGGGGAATGCCTCGGCGGTCGACCGTGGGTGCAGCGCGTGAACAGCCAAACGAAACATCAACGCGCGCAACAACATTTGTGGCCAATCCGGCAGAGCGTTCCAGCGTTCGATCAGTCCGTCGTCGGCCTCGCCCCAGGACAGGGCGTCGACGACGACCACGCCGGCCGCCCATGAGGCGGGGCGCCAGTACGGCGTGATGTCGGTGATCCCCGGCGCGGCCGTGCCGACGAAGAGCACCGTCCCGTAGAGGTCCCCGTGCACCAGCTGATTGGGGCTTTTGGTCGGCTTGCGCAGGGTGGCGAGCTGGCTGATCAGCTCGACGGATCGCTCCGCGTCGGCGCTGGGCGGGGCGGTGCGCGCGCCCGGCGGGATCGACTGCAGTGGCCGCTCTTCCCAGGCGCTGCGGTCGGCGGCGATGAACACGTCGACGTCCGACCACGGCGCGGTGGGTCCCTGGGTCAGGAATCGGGGGCGCTCCAGTTTGCCGGTGGCCTCGTGCAGGCGCACGGCGGCCGAGACGACTTCGTCGTGGCGGGGCTCCGGCGTGCCAGCGACGAACGTGTCGGCGCGCCATCCGGAGACCACATAACGGCCGTCGGTCGAGCGGACCGGCCGGGCCAGCCGCACCCCGTCGACGAACAGCGTTTCCCGCACTCGCGCAGACCAGGCTGCCCGCGCGTGGTCGGCCACCACCGAGAGGACGACCTCGCCGCAGCGCCAGCCGCCTTCCCAGCTGGCGGCCAGAGCGATCGGCTTGACGCCGGTCAAACCAAACGCCGAAAGCACATGCTCTGGCGGTGGTTCAACGTTCACGGGGGTTAGCCTAGCGGGGCGACGATGCGCGTCGGCACGACGCGCTGAGGAGCCGTCAGTACATCACCATGTCGGGCTGCATCTGCTGGGCCCACGCCACGATTCCGCCTTGCAAGTGGACGGCATCGGAGAATCCGGCCTTCTTCACCGCGGCCAGCGCCTCGGCCGAGCGCACACCCGTCTTGCAGTACAGCACCGCCGTGCGGTCGTGCGGCAGCTTTGCCAGCCCCTCACCGGAGCTGATCGACGACTTCGGGATCAGCTGGGCCCCGTCGATGTGATTGATGTCCCACTCGTCGGGCTCGCGCACGTCGATCAGGGCCAGCTTCTTGCCCGAGTCCAGCAGCGCGCGCAACTCCCCCGGCGTGATCGTCGAGCCGCTGACCGCCTGGGCCGCATCGTCGGAAACCGCACCGCAAAACGTCTCGTAGTCGATCAATTCGGTGATCTTCGGCGTGGCCGGGTCCTTGCGGATCTTGATCGTGCGGTAGCTCATCTCCAGCGCGTCGTAGATCATCAGCCTCCCCAGCAGCGGCTCGCCCAGGCCGGTGATCAGCTTGAGGGCCTCGGTGCCCATCACCGACGCGATCGAGGCGCAGATGATGCCCAGCACGCCGCCTTCGGCGCACGACGGCACCATCCCGGGCGGGGGCGGCTCGGGGTACAGGTCGCGGTAGTTCAGGCCCAGGCCGTCGGGAGCGTCCTCCCAGAACACCGAGACCTGGCCCTCGAACCGGTAGATCGACCCCCAGATGTACGGCTTTCCGGCCAGCACCGCGGCATCGTTGACCAGGTACCGGGTGGCGAAGTTGTCGGTGCCGTCCACGATCAGGTCGTACTGGGCGAACAGGTCCACGGCGTTGCTCGCCTCCAGCCGAAACTCGTGCAGACGCACCTCGACCAGCGGATTGATCGCGTGGATCGAGTCGCGCGCCGACTGCGCCTTGGGCCGCCCGACGTCGGCGGTGCCGTGGATGATCTGGCGCTGCAGGTTGGACTCGTCGACGACGTCGAAGTCGACGATGCCGATCGTCCCGACGCCGGCCGCGGCCAGATACAGCAGTGCCGGTGCGCCCAGTCCGCCGGCGCCGATCACCAGCACCCGCGCGTTCTTCAGCCGCTTCTGCCCGTCGACACCCAGGTCCGGAATGATCAGATGGCGGCTGTAGCGCGCCACCTCGTCTCGGCTCAGCTCGCCGGCGGGTTCGACCAGTGGCGGCAACGATGTGGACACCGAACATCTCCTCGGTCAGCTTCGCGATTCAACGTCTCCAGTCAACGCCTCGATCGCCGCCAATGCTTCCCCCGGTGGGGGTTTAGGCGATCGGATACGGCCAGGGGTTGAAGCGGCAGGTCTTGCCGTCGGCCTTGACGTAGTCCGGGTCGAACTTGGCGGCGTCGTCGTTGGCGGTGGAGAACGTCTGCTGCATCATCACCGGCGCCAAGCCGCCCTGCTTGTCGCATGGTTCGTGGCGGACGTAGCCGATGGCGTGGCCCACCTCATGGTCGATCACGTACTGCCGGTACGAGCCGACGTCCCCTTCGAACGGCACGGCGCCGCGCACCCAACGCGCCTCGTTGATGAACACCCGCGCCTGCCGCTCCGGTCCGTACGCCGGGTTGTAGCAGGAAGTCTCCAACCGGAATTCGTAGCCGCAGCCCTCGCGCACGGTCACCGGGGACACCAGCGAAATCCGGAAGTCCGGTTTACCCACACTGCTTGCGTCGATCCTGACGAACGCGAACTGCGGGTTGTGCGTCCAGCCCTTGGGGTTGGCCAGCGTCTGATCGACCATCGCGGCGAAGGCGTCGTCACCGCCGAACATCGCTGGGTCCAAACCGTTTTCGACTTCGACCGTGTAACGGAACACCTTGGCGGTGCCCTGCCCGATCTGCGGTGTGGTGCCCGGCACGATGTGCCAGGTCTTGTCCCCGGCTTCGGTGAACGGGCCGCCGTCCGGCAGCGTTCCGGCCGGCAGGTTGGCGTCGAAGGTGGCCAGGCCGTGCGGCGGTGCGTCGAGGATCGCGGTGCCCACCGCACCGATGGCCGGCGGACCTTGAATCGCCGGCTTGCTCGCCGTCGGTGTCGGCGCGCCGACACCGGTCACCGTCTGGTAGAGCACAACGGCGGTCAGCGCCACCAGAACCGGCAGCGCATACGCGCGCCAGCCGTAGGTGGAGATGAAGCGGCCCAGCCACGATTGTTTCCGCCACTGGCGGGGACGATCACGGTCGGCCCGGCTGCGCCCGGTGCCCAGCGCGATCGGGTCCCGCAGCGCGCGAAGTGGTTCGCGCCACTCGTCACGCAGCACCGGCACTCGACCGCTGCCCTGCACGGGCGGCTCGGACGTCATTGCCCCAGGATGGCACAGCCGGGACGCCGCACGTCCCTGGAGCGCCCTACGACGCCGGTTCTCCCTGCGCCGACCGCGCCGATGCCGGTTGCACGTACACCATGGGTAGTAATGTCTGTGCGACGAGCGGCGCGCGACGGGCCTGTCGACATTCGATGGTCGGTCGCCACTATTCAAATGAGGACCACGTGAGCGATCTCGCCAAGTCGGCGGCACGGCGTGCCGTCAGATCGGGTGACCGCGGTCGGCCGAGTGACGGCATAGCGACCCCGAACCGGCGGGGGAACCGGTTGCCGCGCGACGAGCGGCGCGGCCAATTCCTGATCGTGGCCAGCGATGTCTTCGTCGACCACGGCTATCACGCGGCCGGCATGGATGAGATCGCCGACCGCGCAGGGGTCAGTAAACCCGTTCTGTACCAACACTTTTCGTCCAAGCTGGAGCTGTATCTGGCGGTGCTCAATCGCCACGTCGACAACCTGGTCTCGGGCGTGCAGAACGCGCTGAGCACCACGACCGACAACCGGTGGCGGTTACATGCGGCGGTCCAGGCCTTCTTCGACTTCATCGAGCACGACAGCCAGGGCTACCGGCTGATCTTCGAGAACGACTACGTCACCGAGCCCGAGGTCGCCGCGCAGGTTCGCGCCGCCACCGAATCGTGTATCGACGCGGTTTTCGCGCTGATCAGCGCCGATTCCGGGCTGGACCCGCACCGCGCCCGGATGATCGCGGTGGGCCTAGTAGGCATCAGCGTCGACTGCGCCAGGTACTGGCTGGACTCCGACCGCCCGATCTCCAAGTCGGACGCCGTCGAGGGAACCGTCCAGTTCGCCTGGGGGGGGCTGTCACACGTGCCGCTTACTCGCTCTTAGCGCGCTTACCGGCGGAATGCACGCCGGTGTCCGCTCCGATTCCGAAGCCGACCCGACGGCCGTCGGCGGCACCGATCTCGACGTAGGCGATCTTGGCGGAATGAATCAGGTAGCGGCGGCCCTTCTCGTCGCTGAGGCTCAACAGACCCGAGCCTGCGCGCAGTGCGGCACTCACGGTCTCCTCGACCTCCGCAGGCGTCTGCGCACTGGAGAAGACCAGCTCGCGCGGACTGTCCGTGATACCGACCTTGACCTCCACGATGGCCCCTTCCGTTGATATTCCGTCGCAGGCGTGTCAGCAGCAGGTTAGTGGACACCGCCGCCGCGCTCCGCGTAGAGGGGTTCGCGGTAAGCGAAACACCGCCTAACGACAGATAACGATTGGCTCCCAGCTGGATCAAGGTGGCGCACGGCGCCCGTCTCTGTCCATTCACGTCAGTAACATCGGCATCATCAGAAACATGCTTGATGATCGCACCGGACCGGTCCACGCCTACCCCGATGATGCGACATACCACGGAGCCGACTACGACGGCTACGGCGATGACGGATACGCCGACGACGACTACTCCGACGAGGACTACGAGGAGTACGACGAACTCAAGGAACTACTGTGGCCCATCGGGACCTGGCGCCCGGCGGTCGCGGTGCTCGGCGCGGTGGTGGCGATCGGCGCGATCGCGACCGCGGTGATCATCAACAGCGGCGACAGCGCGTCGACGAAGGCCACCGTGGCGCCGCCGGCGCCCACGACCGTGACCTCCGCACCGCGGACCAGCAGCCCGCCCAGCGCGACGCAGCGTCCGGCCCCGAGCACCTCGCAGGCACCTCAGCTACCGCCGGAGACTATCACCACGTTGGCCCCGCCGAGCGCGACGCTGACCACCCCACCGTTGGCCGCGCCACCTCCCGCGGTGGTAGCACCTCGGGCCACCGTGAATCCGAGGACCATCTACTACAGCGTGACCGGGACGAAGACGCTGCTGGACCTGGTGAACGTCGTCTACACCGACGCCCGTGGCTACCCCCAGACCGAGTTCAACGTGTCGCTGCCCTGGACCAAGGTGGTCGTGCTGAATCCGGGCGTGACGACCCAGTCCGTCGTCGCGACCAGCATCGTGGGCAAGCTCAATTGCGCGATCGTCAACGCCCAGGGACAGGTGGAGATCGCGTCGGCAAACAACTCGAACCTGGCGACCTGCACCAGGTAGGGCTCAGCGCAAGCCGAGCTCGCGCATCCGCCGGTCGTGAGTTTGCTGCAGCCGCTCGAAGAATGCGCTGAGCTGGTTCAGGCCGCCGGTGCCCGACACCACCAGATCGACCAGCTCGTCATGGTCGGCGAGCAAATATTGCGCCTGGGTTATCGCTTCGCCATACAGCCGGCGGGCCCACAGCGCCAACCGGCTGCGCTGTTTGCCACTGGCGGTCACCGCGGCGCGCACCTCGGCGACGACGAACTGCGAGTGCCCCGTCTCGGACAGGGCCGCCCGCACCACGTCGGCGACCTCGTCGGGCAGCCCGTCGGCGATCTCGAGATAGAGGTCGGCGGCCAGCGCGTCACCGACATAGGTCTTCACCAGCGCTTCCAACCAGGTGCTGGGCATTGTCAACCGGTGGTAGTTCTCGATCGCCGACACGTAGCGCGACATGGCGGAAACCACGTCGACGCCGCGGCTTTCCAGGGCGGCTTGCAGCAGCTCGTAGTGCTGCATCTCGGCGGCCGCCATGCTCGCCATCGAAATACGCCCACGCAGGTCAGGCGCCATGCGCGCCTCGTCGGTCAGCCGGTAGAACGCGGCCACCTCGCCGTAGGCGAGCACGGCGAACAGTTCGTTGACGCCCGGATGGTCCGCGGTCAGCCCCGCGGCGGGCGAATCGTCTACTTGGTCGGCAGAGGAGGCCGAAGTCATGCGCCTCACTGTAGTCGGCGGACCTGGACGAAGATGGGTGTGAGCTGTCGACCAGCTATCATGCAGATAGATAGCGGCTGTATTTCTTCAAACCGCAGCTATCGGCGAAATGTGCGTACACCACTGGCCGGCCTCGGCAGGGCCTGGCGACTCGGAGTCGGAATTCGTGCGCGCGTGACCGCGACAGAGAACCGATTCCAACCGAATAGTCACCGAAAGGTACGTCACTCACGCATGACCGCATTGACCAGCAAAACTGAACCAACCTTTGCCGAACTCGGCGTCCGCGACGAAATCGTCCGGGCACTCGCCGAGAAGGGCATCGAACACGCCTTTGCCATCCAGGAACTCACCCTGCCGATGGCACTCGCCGGTGACGACGTCATCGGCCAGGCCCGCACCGGTATGGGCAAGACCCTCGCCTTCGGCGTTCCGCTGCTGCAGCGCATCACCAACGGCTCGGGCGCCCGGCCGCTCAACGGCACACCCCGCGCGCTGGTCGTGGTGCCCACCCGCGAGCTGTGCCTGCAGGTCACCGAGGACCTGGCCGCGGCGGCCAAGCATCTGACCGCCGACGAGGGTCGTCGCCTGTCGGTGGTGGCGATCTACGGCGGACGGGCCTACGAACCGCAGATCGACGCGCTGCGCACCGGCGCCGACGTCGCGGTGGGCACGCCGGGCCGGCTGCTCGACCTCGCGCAGCAGGGCCACCTGCAGCTGGGCGGGCTTTCGGTGCTGGTGCTCGACGAGGCCGACGAGATGCTCGACCTGGGCTTTTTGCCCGACATCGAGCGCATCCTGCGGCAGATCCCCGCCGACCGGCAATCGATGCTGTTCTCGGCGACCATGCCGGATCCCATCATCACGTTGGCCCGCACGTTCATGGTCCAGCCCACGCACATCCGCGCCGAGGCGCCGCATTCGGCGGCCACGCACGACACCACCGAGCAGTTCGTCTACCGCGCCCATGCGCTGGACAAGGTGGAGCTGGTCAGCCGGATCCTGCAGGCCGACGGTCGGGGCGCGACGATGATCTTCACCCGCACCAAGCGCACCGCACAGAAGGTCGCCGACGAACTGGCCGAGCGCGGCTTCAAGGTCGGCGCCGTGCACGGCGATCTCGGGCAGATCGCCCGGGAGAAGGCGCTCAAGGGATTCCGCAACGGTGACGTCGACGTGCTGGTGGCCACCGACGTCGCGGCCCGTGGCATCGACATCGACGACATCACCCACGTCATCAACTACCAGATCCCCGAGGACGAGCAGGCGTACGTGCACCGGATCGGCCGTACCGGCCGCGCCGGCAAGACCGGCATCGCGGTCACCCTGGTCGACTGGGACGAGCTGCCCCGCTGGGCGGCGATCGACAAGGCGCTGAACCTGGGCTCCCCGGAGCCCGCCGAGACGTACTCCAGCTCGCCGCACCTGTACACCGAGTTGGGCATTCCGCTCGAGGCCTCCGGCACGGTTGGCTCGCCGCGCAAGTCACCGGTCAAGCGCCGCGACGCCGACCGCGCTGTCAGCCCCACGGAGAAGCCGGCGCGCGCCCGCTCGGGGAACCGCCGCCGCCGCACCCGCGCCGGCCAGCCGGTCAGCGGCCACCCGTCGGGCAACGGCAGCGACGGCGAGGCCACCGCGGAGGCGCCGTCGGATTCGGCGTCCAGCAGTAACGGCGGCAGCAACCGTCGCCGCCGTCGTCGCCGCAAGCCGGCGGAAGCCGCCACGCCCGCCAACTGACCCGACACCCAGGCATGGTCAAACCCGAACGCCGAACCAAGGGCGATCTGTTGGCCGCCGCGGCGATCGCGGTCGTCGTCGCCGCCACCGCGTCGCTGATCTGGTGGACCAGCGATGCGCGGGCCACGATCAGCCGTCCCGCCGCGACCCCGGCGGCGAACCCCGCCCTGGCCAAGCAGGTGCCGGCCAGCCTGCGGCAGCTGTGGACGGCTCCCAGTTCCGCCACCACGGCACCGGTGATCGTGGGCGGGACCGTCACCACCGGCGACGGCCGCGAGGTGGACGGGCGCGACGCCGGTACCGGCCAGACGCGCTGGAGCTACTCCCGCGACACCGACCTGTGCGGCCTGTCGTGGGTCTACCACTTCGCGGTCGCGGTGTACCGCGACGACCGCGGTTGCGGCCAGGTCAGCACCATCGACGGGTCCACCGGCCGGCGCGGGCCCGCCCGCAGTAGCTACGCCGATCCGCAGGTTCGCCTGTCCTCCGATGGCACGACGGTGTTGTCGGTCGGCGACACCCGGCTGGAGCTGTGGCGTTCGGACATGGTCCGGATGCTGGCCTACGGCGAGACCGACGCCCGGGTCAAGCCGTCGGCGCGGGGCCTGCACTCCGGCTGCAAGCTGTACTCGGGCGCCGCCAGCTCGTTGGCCGTTTCGGTGCTGGAGAGCTGCGGTAACCAGTCCGACCTGCGGCTGGCCCTGCTACGCCCGGGCAAGGAAGACGACGAACCTGCCCAGCATCTGGTCTCCGAGCCCGGGATCGGGGTGAACTCGGGCGCTCGGGTGCTGACCGTGTGGCAGCGCAACACGGCCGTGTATCTGCCGGCGCCGCAGCCCAGGGTCGACGTGATCGATGAGATGGGCACCACGGTATCCAGCGCACTGCTGGCCAAGCCGCCGTCGAATTCGGCGGTGTCGCAGGCGGGCAACGTGATGACCTGGTGGACTGGCGATTCGGTGCTGGTGTTCGACGCGAGCAGCCTGCACCTGCGCTACACCATCGCCGCCGGCGACAAGACGGTGCCGCTGGGGCCCGGCGCCATGATGGCCGGCAAGCTGCTCATCCCGGTCACCGGCGGAATCGGCGTCTACGACCCCGTGTCCGGAGCCAACGAACGCTACATCCCGGTCGATCGCGCGCCGAGCAACCGGGCGGTGGTCCCGGCGGTGTCGGGCTCCCGGGTGTTCGAGCAGCGCGGCGACACCGTGGTTGCGCTCGGCTAGACGCCAGCGCCCGTTCGGTGTGCGCTCAGGGCTGCGGGTGTGCGCTCAGGGCGGCGTAGCCGCACACCCTCGACTACGCCTCGACGGTGAACGTCGGCAGCGGTTTGCCGGACTTCCAGTGCTTGATCAACGCATGCGCCAGGGTGGAATAGGCCGCCGCGCCCTTGTTCTTGCGCCCCGCCATGACCGACGCGCCCGACGCGCTGGCCTCGGCGAAACGCACCGTACGCGGGATCGGCGGAGCGAGCACCGGCAAGTCGTAGCGGTCCGCGACGTCGAGCAGCACATCGCGGGTGTGCGTGGTGCGCGAGTCGTACAACGTCGGCAACGCGCCCAGCAGCCGCAGATTCGGATTGGTGATCTGCTGGGCATCGGCGACGGTGCGCAGGAATTGGCCGACACCGCGGTGGGCCAGCGTCTCGTACTGCAACGGCACGATCACCTCGTCGGCCGCCGTCAGCCCGTTGAGGGTGAGCACCCCCAGCGACGGCGGGCAGTCGATGATGACCACGTCGAACTGCTCGGCCACTTTGGCCAGTGCGCGCTTGAGCGCGTACTCGCGGCCGGCCCGCATCAGCAGCATCGCCTCGGCGCCCGCCAAGTCAATGTTGGCCGGCAGCAGCGTCATTCCCTCCGTCGTGGTGACCAGCGCCGCGTTCGGCTCGATCTCACCGAGCAACACCTCGTGCACGGACACCGGCAACTTGTCGGGATCTTGGCCGAGCGAGAACATCAGACAGCCCTGCGGATCCAGATCGACGAGCAGCACCCGCTTGCCCATGTCCAGCATCGCCGCACCCAGTGAGGCGACCGTCGTCATCTTGGCGACGCCACCCTTCTGGTTGGCGACTGCCAGTACCCGCGTCCCACTCACACCTGCCATCCTGGCACGTCGGGGCTGGGAGCTAGCAACGACGGGCCCATGAGTCTCGGGCAGAATCAGTCGACATGGGCTTGCACAACCACCGACTGCTCTTGCTGCGGCACGGCGAAACCGAGTGGTCGCTGTCGGGTCAGCACACCGGCAGCACCGAGATCGACTTGACCGAAAACGGCCGGACGCAGGCTAAACTCGCCGGCGGCGTGCTCGGTGGACTGAGCCTGGACAACCCGCTGGTGATCAGCAGCCCCCGGCAGCGTGCGCGGGTCACCGCCGAGTTGGCGGGCCTGACCGTCGACGAGATCTCGCCGCTGCTCGCCGAGTGGGATTACGGCGAATACGAAGGCGTGACAACCGAAAAGATCCGCGAGACCGTCCCGGACTGGCTGGTGTGGACGCACGGCTGCCCCGGCGGTGAAAGCGTCGCGCAGGTCAGCGACCGCGCGGACCGCGCGATCGCAATGGCGCAGCAGTACATGGAATCGCGCGACGTGGTGTTCGTCAGCCACGGCCACTTCTCCCGCGCGGTGATCATTCGGTGGCTGGAGCTGCCGCTGCTCGAAGGCCGCCGATTCGGCATGCGTACCGCCTCGATCGCGATGTGCGGCTTCGAGCACGGGGTCCAGCAGCTGCTCACCCTCGGGCTGACCGGTCAGACGGTGTGAACTCGGTCGAACCGCCGTTCGCCCTGTGCGGCCCACGCGGCACCCTGATCGGCGAAGGCGTGCGGACGCGCTACAGCGACGTGGCCGCCGCACAGGCCACGCTGGTATCGGGATCTGCTCCAATAGTGTTGGGCGCGTTGCCTTTCGACGTGGACCGGCCGGCCGCACTGCTAGTGCCGGACGCGGTGCTGCGCAGCGACGGACCACCCGACTGGCCGACGGGCCCGCTGCCCGGCGTTCGCATCACCGCCGCGGTCCCGCCGCCGACCGACTACCGCGCCCGGATCAGCCGCGCCCGAGACGAGGTGACGGCACCGGGCACGCCGCTGAGCAAGGTGGTGCTGGCGAGGGCGTTGCGGCTGGCCGCCGACGGCGCGCTGGACGCCCGCGTCATCCTGCGCCGCCTGGCCGCCAACGACCCCGCCGCCTATTGCTATCTGGCCGACCTGACCACTGCCGGCAGCGATTATGCGGGCGCGGCTTTGGTGGGCGCCAGCCCGGAGCTGCTGGTCGCGCGGACCGGCGACCGAGTGAGCTGCCAGCCGTTCGCCGGTTCGGCTCCCCGCGCCGCTGATCCGGAACGCGACGCCGCCAACGGCGCCGCGCTGGCCGCGTCCGCCAAGGACCGCCACGAGCATCAGCTGGTCATCGACACGATGCGGGCCGCGCTGGAACCGTTGTGCGACGAGCTGACGATCGCACCCGAGCCGCAGCTGAGCCGCACCGCCGCGGTGTGGCACCTGTGCACACCGATCAACGGCCGGTTGCGCGATAAGTCAACTACGGCAATCGATTTGGCATTGGCGCTGCATCCCACACCGGCGGTCGGAGGGGTGCCGGCCAAGGCCACGTCCGAGCTGATCGCCGAACTCGAAGGCGACCGCGGCTTTTATGCCGGCGCGGTGGGCTGGTGCGACGGACATGGCGACGGGTATTGGGTGGTGTCCATCCGCTGCGCACAGCTGTCGGCGGATCGGCGCACCGCGCTGGCCCACGCCGGCGGCGGCATTGTCGCCGAATCGGATCCCGATGCCGAAGTCGAGGAAACCACAACGAAATTCGCCACGATACTCAACGCGCTAGGAGCGCAGCTGTGAGCGAGAACATCCGCCGCGCCACACCCGAAGACGTCGCCGCGATTACCGATATGATCCACGCGTTGGCCGAATTCGAACACGCCGCCGATCACTGCACCGTCACCGAAAAGCAAATCTCTACAGCACTTTTCGGCGAATCGCCGATCGCGCACGGACACGTCGCCGAAGTCGACGGCGAGATCGCGGGGATGGCGCTGTGGTTCGTCAACTTCTCCACCTGGGACGGCGTCGGAGGCATCTACCTCGAAGATCTGTTTGTCCGCCCCGCATTTCGGCGCCGCGGCCTGGCCCGCACGCTGCTGGCGGCCCTGGCCGCCGAATGCGTCGACAACGGCTACACCCGGTTGGCGTGGGCGGTGCTGAACTGGAACGTGGACGCGATCGCGCTGTACGACGACATCGGCGGCCAACCGCAGCGCGAGTGGACCACCTACCGGCTGTCCGGGCCGTCGCTGTCCGAGCTGGCGCGACCGCACTGATCTCCACCGGCGACCCAGCGCAGCGCCGCGGGGGTGAAGAGCAACAGCAACACCGTCAGCGCCACCACGGCCAGCGGTATGCCGAACGATGCGCGATGCGAACCCACCGCCAGGTACCAGGCCACCGGCAATAGCAGCAACTGGGTGAACGCCGCCAGCCCGCGCCCCCACCGCCGGCCGATCACCAGCGCGCGTCCGCCGGCGGTCACCACGCCGCCGATCACCAGGAACCACAGCGCGGTACCCAGCCCGTTGACCACTCGCTGATCGGCGCCCGCGACCGCGCGCACCACCAGGACCGCGGCCATCAGCAGCGCCGCCGATCCCTGCGCCGCGACGATGAATCCGGCGCCCCGCACGGCGGATGGGGGCTGCGGTATCTCCCGGTTGCGGGCGGCGCGGTTCACAGCGTCAGCGTAGCCACGCTCCGCCCGTGGCCCATCGGGCCGACGCTTCCCCCACAGCAAGGCCTTAACCGCCCCGCATAAGCTCGTGCGTCATGCGAGCCGTGCTGATCGTGAACCCCGCAGCCACGTCCACCACACCAGCCGGCCGCGATCTGCTGGCCCATGCGCTCAAGAGCCGCCTCGACCTCACCGTCGAGCACACCAACCACCGCGGCCATGGGACCGAACTCGGGCGGGCCGCCGCCGAAAGCGGGGTGGATTTAGTCGTCGTGCATGGCGGCGACGGCTCGGTGAGCGGGGTCGTCAACGGCATCCTGGGCCGTCCCAGCGCGCCGCGGCCGGCGCACGTCCCCGCCGTCGCGGTGGTGCCCGGCGGTTCGGCGAATGTGCTGGCCCGGGCGCTGGGAATCTCCCGGGATCCGGTCGCCGCCACTAACCAGCTGATCCAGCTGATCGACGATTACCGCCGCCACCAGACCTGGCGACGGATCAGCCTGATCGACTGCGGTGAGCAGTACGCGGTGATCAACGCCGGAATGGGCGTCGACGCCGAGGTGGTCGCCGCGGTGGAAGCCCAGCGCAACAAGGGCGTCGCGGTCACGCCGCTGCGTTATTGGCGGGTGGCGGTGCCCGCCACGATTCGCTACAGCCGCCGCGCGCCGGACATGACGCTGGAGCTGCCGGGCCGCGATCCCGTCTCGGGCGCGAAGTTTGCCTGGGTGTCCAACACCACGCCGTGGACCTACAGCAACAGCCGGCCGATGGTGACGAACCCGGGATGCAGCTTCGAGTCGGGCCTGGGTGTGTTTGCGGTCACGAACATGAAGGTGATTCCCACCCTTCGGTTACTGCGGCAGATTCTCGCGAAGAACCCGCAGCCGCAAGCCGATCAACTCGTCCGCGACGACGACACCGCTTGTCTGCGAATCACCTCCGGCGGTGAGCCGATCGCCAGCCAGTACGACGGCGAGTACCTCGGGCTGCGCGATTCGATGACATTCCGGGCGGTGCGCGATGCACTTCCCGTCGCGGCGCCGCCGCGAAGGAGACCGTCTTGAGCTGCGGAAACACCTAACCGAACGGTGAGAGCAACCAAAAATCTTTGGCGGGGTAATCGGCGAGTGTAGTACAATGGAGTGAAGGCTTGACTAAGCCTTAACCAAAGTGAGATAGCCCACGCACTAACTCACGCTATTGACTTCTGTTGTGCCTGTGAAACGATCGAAAGGTTGCATGCACAGATTGTGGGGGTACCTAACGGACCCTTACTCATGCAAGCGTTAAGAGCCGAAGAATAACGCCAGTGCGCGATGCTGCGCACATAGTGAGGAGTAATTACTTATGGATTGGCGCCACAAGGCGGTGTGTCGCGACGAGGACCCGGAGCTGTTCTTCCCGGTGGGTAACAGTGGCCCGGCGCTCGCGCAGATCGCTGACGCGAAACTGGTCTGCAACCGGTGTCCGGTGACCACCGAGTGCCTGGGTTGGGCACTGAACACGGGTCAGGACTCCGGTGTGTGGGGCGGTATGAGCGAAGACGAGCGGCGTGCGCTCAAGCGCCGCAAAGCCCGGACGAAGGCCCGCAGCGGAGTCTGATCCAAGGCTCTGAACAGCGCGGCCCCGACAATGTGTCGGGGCCGCGCTGTTGCGTGGGCCCTACAGCACCAACCTGGACCGACGGCCGATCGGCACCCGCAGCACCACATCGGTGCCACCGCGGGGTGCTTGACGCATCCCCAGGGTTCCGTCCAGCTCCGCCGCGACCAGGGTGCGCACGATCTGCAGGCCCAGGCTGTCGGATTTCTCCAGGCTGAAGCCGTCGGGCAGCCCCCGGCCGTCGTCGTGCACCACCACGTCGAGCCAGCGCGCCGAACGCTCGGCACGGATCGTCACCGACCCTTCCTGGGCGGCCAGGTCGAATGCGTGCTCGATCGCGTTCTGCACCAGCTCGGTGATCACCATGATCAGCGCGGTGGCGCGGTCGGAGTCGAGCACGCCCAGATCGCCGACCCGGTTGATCCGGATCGGCCGATCCACCGAGGCCACGTCGTTCATGATCGGCAGGATCCGGTCGATGACCTCGTCGAGATTGACCTGCTCGTCGACCGACATCGACAGCGCGTCGTGGACCAGGGCGATCGACGACACCCGTCGCACGGATTCGATCAGCGCCTCGCGGCCTTCGGCGTTGACCGTCCGGCGGGCCTGCAGGCGCAGCAGCGCCGCCACCGTCTGCAGGTTGTTCTTCACCCGGTGGTGGATCTCGCGGATCGTGGCGTCCTTGGAAATCAGGGCCCGGTCGCGGCGTTTCACCTCGGTCACGTCGCGGATCAGCACCGCGGCGCCGGCGCCGGCCCCGTGCACCACCAGCGGCAAGGTCCGCAGCAGCACGGTGGCACCGCCGGCGTCGACCTCCATGCGCATGCTCTTGCCGCCGGCCAGCAGGTCCTGCACGTGCTCGGCCATCTCCTGGGCTTCGAACGGGTCCGAGATCAGCGGCCGGGTGATGCGGATGAGGTTGTGGCCCTCTAACTCGCTGGTCAGTCCCATGCGGTGATACGCCGACAGGGCGTTGGGGCTGGCGTAGGCGACCACGCCGTCGACGTCGAGGCGGATGAACCCGTCGCCCACGCGTGGCGTCGAGCGCGACATGGCGACATCGCGGACGTCGGGAAACGTGCCGTCGGCCAGCATGTGGACCAGATCGGCGGCGCATTCGCGGTAGGCGGTCTCCAGCTGCCCGGAGTTCTGATTGGTGGGCAGCGACGTCTGGTGCTGGGTGAGCACCGCGACAACCTGATCGGCGTAGCGCACCGGGGAGGCCGCGACGTGCGGCCCCGGCAGCTGCCACGAATCTTGTTGTGCAGCTGAGGTTTGCAGCTGCACGGTGCCCGACGCGAACGTCTCGGCGACCAGCGGTAGCCGGTCGGCGTCGACGACGCTGCCCACCGAGTCGGTCTGCAGCACCGTCGGCGCGGTGTTAGGCCGGCATTGGGCCACACACACCAACACACCGTCGTCGCGGCGAACCCACATCAGGTAGTCAGCGAACGACAGGTCGGCCAGCAGCTGCCACTCCCCGACCACCGCGTGCAGATGGTCGACGGCGTTGCCGGGCAGGATGGTGTGTTCGGCGAGAAGATCACCGAGCGTGGACATCAAATACTCCCGCGTCGTCCCACGGCGGTAGGTGCGAAGCGCCGAATGGCTAGCTGATCACGGCGATCAGGTCGCCCGCCTGGATGACGTCGCCGACGGCCACGCTCACCTTGCTGATCGTGCCGTCGACTTCGGCCAGGACCGGAATCTCCATCTTCATGGACTCCAGCAGCACCACGACGTCGCCCTTGCCGATTTGGTCGCCCTCGTTGACAACGACTTCGAGCACGCTGGCCACGATCTCGGCTCGAACATCCTCGGCCATCTTCACCCCACTCGTCTCGACCATTGCGCATGCTGGCTGGTCCGGGCTTCCATCTCAAGCTCATGTATATCGAACCACAACATCACGGGCATACCGGCGCGCGGGCCGGTGCGCGGTGGGGTGTGAAATAGCACAGCCCGGGCCGTGCGAGAATTGTCGGCAACTCGACGGGTGCCCGGCGCCCGGATCATGACCGAACGACGGAGGTTCCCCCGATGGCCAAGCGTGGCCGCAAGAAGCGTGACCGCAAGTACACCAAGGCCAACCACGGCAAGCGTCCCAACTCCTAGCCGCCGGCCGCGCTGAGGCGCGCCGTTACTGCACGTCCCGGATGATCGTGGTGCGGCGGATCTCCAGCCGCAACCGCTCTCGCAGGCCCTCGGGGGCCTTGTCGCCGCTGCACTTGGTGGCGATCAGCGCCTTGAATTGCTCTTCGATCCCGAACAGCCGCAGACAGGGCGGGCATTCCTCGAGATGCTGCTTGAGCTTCTTGCGTGTCTCGGGGGTGCACTCACCGTCGAGCAGCGTCCATACCTCGGCGATCAATTCGGCACACTCGGCCTTGGTGCGCGGATCCGACCGCGCCGAGGCGCCATCGGGCGAAAACTCACTCATGACGGCACCTCCTCGTGCGTCTGCTCACCCCGGATGAAGCCGCGGTCCTTGGCCACGTCTTCCAGCAACGAGCGCAGCTGGCGTCTGCCCCGATGCAGCCGAGACATTACCGTCCCGATCGGGGTGTCCATGATCTCGGCGATCTCCTTGTACGGGAAACCCTCGACATCGGCGTAGTAGACCGCCATTCGGAACTCTTCCGGCAGCGCCTGCAGGGCCGCCTTGATCTCGGTGTCCGGCAGCGCCTCCAACACCTCGACCTCGGCCGAACGCAGCCCAGTCGAGGAATGCTCCGCGTTGGACGCCAGCTGCCAGTCGGTGATCTCCTCGGTCGGATACTCCGCGGGCTGGCGCTGCTTCTTGCGATAGCTGTTGATGTAGGTGTTGGTCAGGATCCGGTACAGCCAGGCCTTGAGGTTGGTGCCGGCCCGAAACGACCGGAACCCGGCGTAGGCCTTGACCATCGTTTCCTGCAGCAGATCCTCGGCGTCTGCGGGGTTGCGCGTCATGCGCAGCGCGCCGCCGTAGAGCTGATCCAGCAGGGGGATCGCGTCGCGCTCGAACCGCGCGGCCAGCTCCTCGTCGGTCTCGTCAACAGGCATGGGCTCGACGGTGTCTGAACCGGTCACGGTGTCTGGGCCATCATTTGATTCGGCCATCTCGATTAACACGGTCCCTTCCGTCGCAGCGTCGCCACGTAGCACCCCCAGCGACACCTGACTCGCGAACAAGCGAGCCAACTGCTCCTCGCCCATTGAACTGCCTAACAGGCTCGTCGCCGTTGACACCAGATCCTCCCCTCCCAATCTAAATGCTGCGACCGACATCATTTGCCCGGGTCGCTTGCCGCGTTTCAGAGACCGATTTGATCAACAGCGCCGGCCGACGTGCTATTTCCGGTGCCGAGGTCCCCCCGCCCGATTTGGTTGGGACTGCGGGTTACTGTGACGCCATGTCCTTGAACAGCAAAACCATGTTCATCTCCGGCGCCAGTCGCGGTATCGGCCTGGCCATCGCCAAACGCGCCGCACAGGACGGCGCCAACGTCGCGCTGATCGCCAAGACCGCCGACCCGCATCCGAAATTGCCGGGAACCGTCTACACCGCCGCCAAGGAGCTCGAGGAGGCCGGCGGGCAGGCCCTGCCGATCGTCGGGGATGTCCGGGACCCCGATTCCGTCCAATCCGCGGTGGCCCAGACCGTCGAGCAGTTCGGCGGCATCGACATCTGCGTGAACAACGCGTCGGCGATCAACCTGGGCTCCATCACCGAGGTCCCGATGAAGCGGTTCGACCTGATGAACGGCATCCAGGTGCGCGGCACCTACGCCGTGTCGCAGGCGTGTCTGCCGTACATGAAGGGCCGGGAGAACCCGCACGTGCTGACGCTGTCTCCGCCGGTGCTGCTCGGGCAGGAGTGGCTCAAGCCGACGGCGTACATGATGGCCAAGTTCGGCATGACGCTGTGTGCGCTGGGAATCGCGCAGGAGATGCGGGCCGAGGGCATCGCGTCCAACACGCTGTGGCCGCGCACGCTGGTGGCCACCGCCGCGGTGCAGAACCTGCTCGGCGGCGACGAGGCGATGGCTCGGGCCCGCAAGCCGGAGGTCTACTCCGACGCGGCCTACGTCGTCCTCAACAAGCCGGCCAAGGAGTACACCGGCAACATGCTGCTGTGCGAGGACGTGCTGCTGGAAAGCGGCGTCACCGATCTGTCGGTGTACAACTGTGTGCCGGGCGGCACCCTCGGCGTCGACTTCTGGGTGGACGGCGTGAACCCACCCGGGTACACCGGGCCGTAACCGCCGCGGACATCAGGTCTAGCTTTTGGTGAGGGTGAACTGCGCGACGTCGGTGTAGCCCTCGCGGAACAGCTCGGCGCAACCGGTCAGGTACTTCATGTATCGGTCGTAGACCTCTTGCGACTGAATCGCGACGGCCTCGTCGCGGCGCGCCTCCAGCGCCGCCGACCAGTGGTCGAGGGTGCGCGCGTAGTGCAGCCGCAGCGGCTGGTAGAGCGCCAGGCTGAAGCCGGCCCGGGTGGCGTGCTCCTCGACGGACTTCGCGTTGGGCAGGTCTCCGCCCGGGAAAATCTCGTCCATGATGAACTTCATGAAGCGGACCTTCGTCATGGTGAGCGGCAGCTCACACTCGGCGAACTCCTGGTCACTGGGCTTGATGATGGTGTGCAGCATCATCACCCCGTCGTCCGGGAGCGCCCGGTAGGCCATCTCGAAGAAGTCGTCGTACCGGTCGCGGCCGAAGTGCTCGAAGGCACCGATTGACACGATGCGGTCGACACTTTCGTCGAACTGTTCCCAGCCCTGCAGCAGCACCCGCTTGGATCGGGGCGACGGATGCTCGTCCAGGCGTCGCTGGACGTGCGCCTCCTGATTGCGGCTCAGGGTCAGGCCGACGACGTTGACGTCGTAATTGTCCAGCGCGCGCACGATCGTGGTGCCCCAGCCACAGCCGACGTCGAGCAGCGTCATGCCGGGTTGCAACCCGAGCTTTCCCAGCGACAGGTCGACCTTGGCGTACTGCGCCTCTTCCAGCGAGAAGTCGTCACGCTCGAAATAGGCGCAGCTGTAGGTGCGCGTAGGGTCCAGGAAAAGTGCGAAGAAATCGTCGGACAGGTCGTAGTGCGCCTGCACATCCTCGAAATGCGGCTTCAAGCCCGGAGTTTCGGTTTCTTTTAAGGACAAGGCACAACTTTCTGGATCGCGTTCGTTTGGGCTTTACGGCGTGCGATCGAAGTTGATCGAACTCCCCCAAATGGTACAGTCTATAGCTACCCCGGACCGCGATCGGCAAACCTGGCACATGCCGCGTCGGGCGGGCCCGACGATATTCGGGCCGGCTCTTATGCACAACGCCGGCCGCATGGCGGCCGGCGTTGTGCTGCAAAGGATTACGGTGCCAATCAGGTGGCCTTCGCCCGGCTGCGAACTTTTAGCGCGCTGATCACGTCGACCACACCGATGGCGATCAGCCAGCAGCCGGCGACCAGGGCCAGCACGGCGATGGAGCGAAGCGGCGACACGATCAGCACCGCGCCGCCGACCACGATCACCAGCCCGGACAGCACCTGCCAGCCGCGGCCGGGCATATGATCGAAGGACAACCCCGCGGCCAGCAGCGTCATCCCGCGAAACAGCCAGCTGATGCCGATCCAGATGACCAAAAGTGTGACCGCCTCGAATTCGTCGCGGAAGCAAAAGAATCCCAGAATCAACGACACGATGCCGGTGATAAACGTCAGCACCCGCATCGCGGCGCCGGCGTGTGAGCCGAAGGCGGCGAACACGTAGCCGACCCCGGAAACCACCAGGTAGATGCCGAACAAGACACCCGCGACAAACAGTGTCTTTCCAGGCCAGGCGAGCACAATGATGCCAAGCGCGATCGCCAGGATGCCGGTGAGGAGCAGCACTCGCCACGCACTGCGAGCAAGCTGCCGAAGAGGGCCTTCGAAAACGGTATCGTCGTGAATAGCCATCTCAATATCATTAGCCACATCATTAGCCACAATTGGTGAAAAGAAAATGTCCGCAGCGACACATTGCGCATCGCGAACGGGTCTTGAGAGCAATGCGCTGGGCGCTGCGCGCTCGCGGTAGCGTGCAGTAACTATGAGTACCGCGCTGGTGGTAGGTAGTGGCCCCAACGCGCTGGCGGCCGCCATCTGCCTGGCCGCCAAGGGCGTGCAGACCACCGTGCTTGAGGCCGCCGACGGGATCGGCGGCGGCACACGCAGCACCGAAGCCATCGTTCCCGGCCTGCTGCACGACCAGTGTTCGGCGATCCACCCGATGGCCGTCGGTTCGCCCTTCCTCAACCGCTTCAACCTGCAGCGGTACGGATTGTCGTGGCGCTGGCCGGAGATCGATTGCGTCCATCCGCTCGACGGTGGCAACGCCAGTGTGCTGTACCGCTCGGTGGAGCAGACGGCGGCCGGCCTGGGTCGCGACGGGTCGCGGTGGCGCCTGGCGTTCGGCTACTCGTCCGCCCGTTTCGACGCGCTGAGCGACGACATCATGGGTCCGCTGCTACGCGTCCCGCATCACCCGCTGATGCTGGCCCGCTTCGGTGCGCCCACGCTGCTGCCCGGGTCGACGTTCGCGCGGATGTTTCGCACCGAGGAAGGCCGCGCGTTGTTCGGAGGCATTGCGGCCCATGCCTTTCGGCCGCTGCACTACCCGATGACTTCGGCAATCGGGATGGGGCTTGATCGCGGCCGGGCACCGGCACGGCTGGGCCGTCGCCGAGGGCGGGTCGCAGTCGATCGCCGACGCGATGGTCACGCTGCTGACCGACTTGGGCGGCAAGGTCGAAACCGGCGTCCGGATGCAGAACACGTCGCACCTGCCGCCGGCCGACGTCACGATGTTCGACCTGGCGCCCGGCGCCGTCGCCGACATCCTCGGGGACCGTCTTCCCCGCCGAATCTCCGCCGCTTTCACCAGGTTTCGGCGTGGTCCGGGCGCGTTCAAAGTCGACTTCGCCGTCGAGGGCGGCGTGCCCTGGACGAGCCCCGATGCGCGTCGGGCCGGCACGGTGCATGTGGTCGGCAGCTACGACGAGCTTGCCGCCGCCGAGCGGGATGTCCACGCCGAGCGGATGCCCGAGCGTCCGTTTGTACTGGTGGGTCAGCAATACCTGGCCGATCCGCAGCGGTCGGTGGGCAATATCCATCCGGTGTGGAGCTACGCGCACGTGCCCAACGGCTGCACCGGCGACGCGACGGCGGCGATCATCGCCCAGATCGAGCGGTTCGCACCCGGGTTCTCCGACCGCATCGTCGGCCGCGCCGTTCGCGCCACCACCGAGATGGCCACGTTCAACGCCAACTATGCCGGTGGCGACATCATGACCGGCTCGAAGGATATTCGCCAGCTCACCTTCAGCCCACGAATTACCTTGTCGCCCTACACCATTGGCGTACCGGGCATGTACATCTGCTCGGCGGCCACCCCGCCCGGGCCCGGGGCGCACGGCATGTGCGGCGCCAACGCCGTGCGGCTCGCCCTGGATTACTTGGCCCGCGCCTAGAAGGTCACCACCACCTTGTCGGCCGCCCCGGGCGTGCCGGCGAGTTCGAGTGCCTCACCGACCTGATCGAACGCGATGGTGTGGCTGACGATCAGCGCGTACTTCTCCCAGTTCGCGACGATGTCCTCGGTCACCTCGAAGATCTCGTCGGGATATCCCATCGAGCCGACGATCGTGATCTCGTTGCTCATGATGTTGACCAACTCGACGGGCACCGATTACTTATGGACGCCAACGATTCCCAGGGTTGCACCCTTCTTGGCGGCGGTCAGCGCGGTGTGGATGACCGCCGGCGCCCCGGCGGCGTCGAGGTAGATATCGGTGCCGGCGCGCCCGGGCAACCCAGGAATGCCAGCCTCGCCCGCGCCGTGCAGTTCGATCAGGCGCTGCACGACGGGCTCTTCGGCGGAGTTGATCACGGCGTCGGCGCCGATTTGCAGCGCCTTGTCCAGCCGGGACGGAATCAGGTCCACGACCACCACGCGGCTTACCCCAAGGGATTTGAAGGCCAGCGTGGCGCCTAGCCCGATCGGCCCTGCCCCGAACACGACGACCTTGTCGGCCGGCTTGGGTTTGCATTGGTTGGCCCCGTGGCGAGCGACGGCCATCGCTCGTTGAGTGCGGCCACCTCCCACGGAACGTGGCTCGGGATGACTTCGAGACTTCGTCCGCGGACGGCGTTTTCGATCAGCAGGTAGTCTGCGAGCGCGCCGGCCGATCCCCCGTTGCCGATGATGTTGCCGGGCGCCGCCATGGGATTGATCACGACGTGATCGCCGACCGCGACACCGGCTACCTGGTCGCCGACCTCGACGATTTCGCCGGCCGGTTCGTGCCCGAGCGGCGTGTGCCCCTGGCGCGGCGGGATGCCGCCGATGCTGATGTAGAACGCGTCGGAACCGCAGATGCCGCAGGCGCGCATCCGGACCAGCACGTCGTTGGGGCCGGTCTGCGGACGGTCGGCGTCGAGGACCTCTGCCTTACCCGGTCCGGTGACCACGGACATTTTCATGGCGCTGCCTCGAGTTCGATGTCGAAGGTGTCCAGGTATTCGGCGAAGACCGGCTCGAGTCGTTCGACGCTCAGGCCATACTTGTCGAGGCTGTAGGAGTTGAGCGAGAACCGGTCCTGCGGATGCTCGGCGAGCCAATTGCGCATGCGTGCTTCGGTTTCCGCGGTCAGCGGATCGCCCGCCCACTCGTACAGCCGGCGCAGCACGTCCATCGGGTCGCGCATCATCTCGTGGTAGTGCATGTGGATGAAGCGGTCGTCGCCGATGCGCTCGCGGGCCCGCAGCGGCCGGTTCACGTGATAGCCCATCTGCCACATTACGTTGCGCCCCATGGCTTCTGGATCGATTGCTTCGGGATGGTGCGTTATAGTCTTGGGCAGCGTCAACAGGTTGGCCAGCGACCCGGTTGCCTTGTAGGGGTCGCGATGCGCCCACACCAGCCGGGCGTCCGGGAAGACCTTCAGCAACGCCTCGATGTGCACCGAATGCGACGGCATCTTCAGGCTCCACGCGCCCGGCGCTTTCGATTGCAGGACCTGCAGATAGCGCTTCTGATATGCGTAGGCGCTCGTCATGTCGGTTTCGTCGAACAGCCATTCGGCATACCGCGAGGTGGACAGGAACGAATCCAGGACAGGCCTTGAAGTCCTGGTTGTGGATGAACATGTCTTCGGTGGGCCCGTCGGCGTCTTCCCAGTGCGTCAGCGGCACTTTCGCTTTCGTCACCATCTCCAGGATTTTGCGCTGCTCCTCCAGCAGGGCCACGCAGCGCGGGTCGGTGCGCAGCGACTCGGTGGGCGCCGGCGCTATCGGGTGCACGCACTGCCAGTGCAGCAGCGAGCGCCGGGCCGGGTCCTGGTCGAGCAGGTAACTGATCACGGTGGTCCCGGTACGCGGCATGCCGAGCACGATCAGCGGCCGCTCCACGGGCGCCTCGAGCACCTCGGGATGCTGCTGAAGATAGCCGTGGACCTGCAGCCGCCGGCCCAGCGCGTCGGTCGCGTCGTTGAGGATGCGCTCCCGGCCGTACTGGGTGAACGCCGGCGAGTTGTTGACGTCGTCGAGGAGGAGCTGCAATCCGTCCCGCCACGAGTCGGATTCGATTTCGGTGAGCCCGGTGCGCTGTGCCGCCAGCTTGAGGACGTCGTCGGCGGTCGCGAGGTTGTCGTATTCGCCCATCGTTCCGACCGTCAGGTATCCGCCGTCGACGGCGATCGTGGTGCCGGTGATGTACGACGCGGCATCGGTACACAAGAAGAGCGCCGCGCCGGTGCAATCCTGAGGTGTCCCGGGTCGGCCCAACGGGGTGTGGAAACCGATCTCGACGTCCATCACCTGGGGAATTTCCATGGCCGGATGCGTCATTCGGGTGTCGATCAACCCGGGCGCGATCGCGTTGACCCGGATTCCGTCGTCGGCCCACCGACGCGAGAGGTTCATCGTCAGCGAGATCAGGCCCATCTTCGAGGAGGCATACCCCGGGACGAAGACCGCCGAACGAAACGCCGACATCGAGACGACGCTGGCGCCCCCGGGCGCAGTGCTGGCCTTCAGGCGTTCGTGGCAGCACATCGTCAACCGCATGGGGCCCAACAGGTTTTGCGTCACCGACGCGACGTAGCCGTCGGGGTCGTACTCGTCGCCGGCGGGATACGGGCCACCCGCGTTGTTGATCAGGACGTCGAGTTCGCCCAGCGAGTCCGCCAGCGCGTCGACGGCGTCGGGATCCTGGATCCGGCACTGCCGGTAGGTGAATGCGCTCAGGTCGATCTCCGGATAGTCGGCGGTCGACTCACGAGCGCCGGTCACGGTGACGGCGGCGCCGGCCTTGGCGAACTCGGCGGCAATCGCGTTACCGATGCCGCTGGTGCCGCCGGTCACCAGCACCTTGGCGCCGGTGAAGTCGAACCTGATGGAGTTCATTCTGAGGTCCTCAATTCGTTGATGGATTTGGTGAGCCAGGCTTTTTCCCAGAAGTTTTCGGTGTCGGCGAGCAGCGCCTCGTGCGCGTCGGCGGCCACCGCGCGCGCCGCCGGGTGCGCGGGCTGTGCGGACAGGATCAGGTCGGTCAGGTGAATCGCCTGTAGCGGCCGGTCGCCCTCGACGTGCGCGCGGGCCGCCTCGACCAGCGCGTCGGCACCGGCGGCGTCGACCACATCGGCAGCAATCGAATCCGGTGGTACCCCGTAGAGCTCGGTGGTGGAGCGGTGCCGGAACCATCCGGTGTACATCTCCCAGATGGCGCGAACGTTCCAGGCGGTCTTGCCGTAGCCCTCGCCGACGTCGAACTGCTCGGGCACCGTCACCTCGCGCATCGCCGTGTGCAGGTCGGTGCCGGAATTCATCAGTTCGGCCGTGCGATCGTGCACGGCCTGCATGGCGTCGCGCATCGCGGTGACTTCCTCGGCGATGCGGTCGGCGCCCTCGATCGGGTCGAAGTGGCCGGTGATCAGGCGCTGCGGACCGTAATCCAGCACGGTGTTCAGCGACTCGACGTACAGAATCGGGTCGCGGTATCGGTCGCCGCGGATGGTCATCAGATTCGGCACGTGCCCGAACAGCGGGCCGAACAGATTGCCGCTGAACAGGATTCGATCCCCGCGCAGCCACACCACGAGCGCGTCGGTGGTCTCGCCGCCGGGCGTCCAGGCCAGTTCGAAAGTCCTACCGCCGAAGGCGAATTCGTGGTGGAGGTCGAACGTCGTGGTCGGCGCGGGGAAGGAGAAGTCGATCGTGGCCGGGTCGATGGTCTTGAAGTGCTCGAGCACGGCGTCGGAGAATTTCGCGAAGGCGAACGACGTCTTGGGCACCCGATAACCCATCAGCAGTGTGTTGTCGTCGCGCCAGTACCGGTAGTTGCGGTGCATCACGATGTCGGTGCCGTCGTCGCGCAGCGTGTTGACCCCGCCCCAGTGGTCGGCATGGCCCTGGGTGACGACGATGGCCCGCGCCGGGCCCGGCACGTCGGCAAAAGCCTTGCGGTGCAACGGACCCTCGAACACCAGTCCGGCGTTGACGATGACCCGCCCGTCGTCGGTGGCGATCGCGTAGGAGTTGGAGACGCCGGGCGACATCCAGATGTCGTTGCCCAGCGGTGTCGCGGGAGTGTCGGTTGCCGCCGCGAGATCGGCTGCCCCGGGACGCTCCCGGTGAATTCCGGCCATGACTTGCGACCCTCTACAGTTCTAGAGGTAAAGTCAATATCCATGGGACTGCGGGGCCTGGCGGAACGAGTTGCGGTGGTGGTCGGCGGCGCCACCGGTATCGGGGCCGCGACCGCCGGCCGGCTCGGGGCCGAAGGCTGCCGGGTGGTGATCGGCGACGTCGCGGCCGACGCCGCGGAACAGACCGCCGCGCGCATCGTCGCGGCCGGCGGCACGGCCGTCCACGTGGCATTCGACCTCGCCGATCCCGTGTCGGTGTCCGGCCTGATTGATTCGGCGGCAACGACTTTCGGCGGTGTCGACCTGCTGTTCAACGTCGGTGCCGACATGAGCACGATCCGCGCCGACACCGATGTCGTCGACATCGACTTCGAGGTGTGGGACCGAGTGATGACGGTGAACCTGCGCGGGTACGTGGCGGCGATGAAATACGCCATCCCGCGCATGCTCGCCAGCGGGGGTGGGGCGATCGTCAACATGTCCTCGGCGGCGGCGTTCCAGGGTGAGCCCGCCCGCCCGGCCTACGCCACCGCGAAGGCCGGCATCGGGGCGCTGACCCGCCATGTCGCATCCCGGTGGGGCAAGGACGGCATCCGCTGCAACGCGGTGGCGCCGGGGTTCACCGCCACCGAGGCCATCCGCTCGGTTCCGCAATGGCCGGACCTGCAGGCCGCGGCGTTGAAGCGGATTCGCGGGACACGCGTCGGCGATCCACAGGACATCGCCGCGTTGGTCGCCTTCCTGCTGTCCGAGGAAGGCGAATGGATCAACGGTCAGGTCGTCAACATCGACGGCGGCACCGTCCTGCGGTGACCTCATGGCAGCCGGTACCGCATCCCGCAAACGCAACGGCGACGAGCGCCGGCGCGCACTGTGCGATGCCGCGATCCAGGTGCTGGCCGAGCGGGGATCCCGCGGCCTGACGCACGGTCAGGTCGATCGCTGCGCGGGCGTACCGGAGGGCACCACGTCGTACCACTACCACACCCGGGCGGCACTGTTGCGTGGCGTCGTCAGGCGGATCGCCGAAATCGACGTCGCCAACCTGCAATCGGTGATCGACGAGCCGCTCGACCCGCTCTCGCCGTTCGCGCACCTGGCGGAGCTGACCATGATGCAGGCGCACGGGCCCGGACTGGTGCTGAACCGGGCGCGGCACGAACTGCTGCTGGACGCGGTGCGCGATCCCGGCCTGGCCGAGACGTCCCAGACATTCGTCACCCGGATCAACGCGATGGCCCGCGAGGCGATCGCCCATCTTCAGCCGGGCACCGATGATCCCGAACTGCTGGACACGCAGACGACCGCCGTCACCACGTTCATCGCCGGCGTGTTCATCCGGCTTGCCAGCGGCGACCGCACGATCAGCAACGCCGCGCAACTCGCCGGCCTGTTGGAGGCCGTAGCCACCGCGGTGTCGCTGCAGCGGGCGTAAGCATCGCGGCGAAAACCCTCATGCGGTCGCCTGACTAGGCCTAACGTGGTGGCCATGAACACGAAACGACTTTTCGCCGCCGGTGTGCTGGCGTGCGCGGGGTTGATGACGGCCGGTCTGGGCGTCGGCAACGCCGACACGATTCAGACCGAGGGCAGTTATCCGACGCGGGAGGCCTGTCAGGACGCCGGCCCGGGCGTGAAGGCCACCACGCCGGGTAACTGGAACAACTTTTGGTGCGTGCCGGACCGCAACGCTCAGGGCAACTGGCGCTTGGTTCTGAGCAACTAATACCTGTAGAAGCCCTCACCGGTCTTGACACCGAGCTTGCCCGCGTCGATATAGGACTGCAGCAGGTCGCGCACGTTCTTCGGCAGGTGGGGAAACTGTGCGGCGTAGTGGTTTTCGATGTCGAGCACCACGTCGAGGCCGACCAGGTCCATCATCTGGAACGGGCCAACCGACACTCCCAGGGCCAGCTTGAACATCCCGTCGACATCCTCGGGCCGGGCGACGCCCTCGGCAACCACGGCCAGTGACTCGCGCTTGATGGCGGCCCAGACGCGATTGAAGATGAAACCCGTGCTTTCCTTACGCGCTTCGAAGGGATGCACGCCGAATTCCGGCAACACCGTCAGCAGGGTGTCCAGCAGGCCGCGGTCGGTCTGGCCGTTGGACATCAACTCGATCGCGGTGATGTCCGGCGGCATGTAGAAGTGCATGTTGCAGAAACGTGTTTTGTCGTGCAAGTTTTCGTCCATCAGCCGCGACGGTAACGACGACGAGTTGGTCCCGAAGATGGTGTCCAGTGGTGCCGCTCGGTCGATCTCTCCCCACAGCGGAATCTTGATCTCTAGCTTCTCCGGGACCGACTCGACGGCCAGCCACGCGTCGGCCAGCGCCTCGTCGAGCGAACCGGTGGCAATTACATTTCCCACCGCGCCAAATCCACGGTCTGCCACCAACTTCGGTAACGCCTCGGTCACGTACTGCGTGGCCTCGTCACGCTGCTCTTGGCGCCGCGCGTAGATTCGCACGGTCCCGCCGCGGGAGGCGAACATCAGGGCGATGCGGCGGCCCAAGGTGCCCGCCCCGATCACCGCGACGGGGCGGTGTTGGATGTCGTCGAATGTATACGTGTACGAGCCGGTCACGATACGCATGGTAGTGCTGATCGAGCCAGCACGTGAAAAGTATTGGTCGACTTACCTTTTGGAGGCCCCGGGCCCTCCACCAGCGGCGGAGAACCCGGGCACACTGATCAGGAGTCTTCGCGATGACGGCTGCCGGACTTCGCCAGCCCAGAAAACCTGGTGTGTCACTTCGCGTTTTTGGGTTAGAGCAGCGTGATCTGTTCGGGCTCCGGCTCGGCCGGCTCGAGCAGCTCGCGCCCGTTGTTACGAATGCTGTTCACCAGCCTCGACACCTCGCGCAGCTCGATGCCCCGCACATCCGGGGCATGGGTCAGCAGCTCAGCATCCAGCGGGGCGTCGGGGTTCAGCCAGGCGTCCCAGTCGCGCTCGGCCAGGACCAACGGCATCCGGTCGTGGATCGCGGCGAGCTCACCCACCGCGTCGGTCGTGATGATCGTGCAGCTCAGCAACGGGTCTTCTGTCTTGCCGGGTTTCCAGACCGACCACAGGCCGGCCATGAACAGCGGCTCGCCGTCCTCGCGATGGATGAAGAACGGCGTCTTGGCGGTCTTCTTGCCCGCGGCGCCATCCGGTCTGGCCCGCCACTCGTACCAGCCGTCCATCGGCACCAAGCATCGCTTGCTCTTGGCAGAACCCCGGAAGGCCGGCGACGTGGCCACCTTGTCCGCCCGGGCGTTGATCAGCAGCGGCCCCTTGGAATCCGGAGCTCCGTTCGCGTCGGCCTTCACCCATGGCGGGATCAGACCCCAGCGCATCAGCCGCACCCGGCGCGTCGGCTCGTCGTCAGGTTCGCTATGGCGCGACACCACCGTCGCGATCGTAGTGGTGGGAGCCACGTTGTAGTTGGACTCCGACGCACGCTCCGAGGTACCGGTGGCTTCGTCGATCGCCTTGATCTTCTCGGCCAGCAGTGCCGGATCCGTCGTGACCGCAAACCGTCCACACATGACTTCCATGGTGCCCCGTACTCACGACACCCGCCGACACGGCAGGATGAAGCCGTGAGCATCGACCCCTGGACGGCCCCGACCGCGCCGACACCGGTGCGCGCGACCGTGACCGTGCCGGGCTCGAAATCCCAGACCAACCGAGCGCTGGTGCTCGCGGGGCTGTCCAGCGCGCAGGGGCAGAGCGCCTCGACCATCGGCGGGGCGCTGCGCAGCCGCGACACCGACCTGATGATCGGTGCGCTCACCACGCTGGGACTGCGCGTGGACTCCGACGGCACCGAGCTGACGGTCAGCGGCCGGCTCGACCCCGGCCCGGGCGCCCGGGTGGACTGCGGCCTGGCCGGCACCGTGTTGCGATTCGTTCCGCCGCTGGCGGCGCTGGCAAGCACGCCGGTGGAATTCGACGGGGACGAACAGGCCCGGTCCCGGCCGATCGCGCCGCTGCTCGACGCGCTGCGCGACCTGGGCGTCCCGATCGAAGGCACCGGTCTGCCGTTCCGGGTGCTGGGCGGCGGATCGGTCGCCGGCGGCACCGTGGCCATCGACGCGTCGGCGTCGTCGCAGTTCGTGTCCGGCCTGTTGTTGTGCGGTGCGTCGTTCAGCAATGGCCTGACCGTGCAGCACACTGGTTCCTCGCTCCCCTCGGCGCCGCACATCGCGATGACGACCGCGATGTTGCGGCAAGGCGGAGTCAGCGTCGACGACTCGGCGCCCAACCGCTGGCACGTCCGCCCGGGCACCGTCGCGGCCCGGCACTGGGATGTCGAACCCGATCTCACGAACGCCGTTCCGTTCCTGTCGGCGGCCGTGGTCACCGGCGGCACCGTCCGCATCACCGGATGGCCGTCGACCAGCGTGCAACCCGCCGACGATATTCTCGATGTGCTCGGCAAGCTGAATGCCGTTGTCACCCAGATTGATTCATATCTGGAAGTGCGGGGCCCGGAGGACGCCTACCCGGGTTTCGATGTCGACCTGCGCGCGGTCGGTGAGCTGACGCCGTCGGTCGCGGCGCTGGCGGCGCTGGCCGCGGAGGGATCGGTGTCGCGCCTGTCCGGCATCGCGCATCTGCGCGGCCACGAGACCGACCGGCTCGCCGCGTTGAGTGCCGAGATCAACCGCCTGGGCGGCGACTGCCGGGAGACCGCCGACGGCCTGGTGATCACCGCGACACCGTTGGGGGCCGGCAGGTGGCGCGCCTACGCCGATCACCGGATGGCGATGGCCGGCGCGATCGTCGGACTGCGGGTGGCCGGGGTGCAGATCGACGACATCGGCGCCACCACCAAGACACTGCCGGAATTCCCGCAGCTGTGGGCCCACATGCTGGAGTCCAACGGTTGAGACCGGGCGACTACGACGAATCCGACGTCAAGGTCCGATCCGGCCGGGGTTCACGACCCCGGACCAAAACCCGCCCCGAGCACGCCGACGCCGAGGCCGCGATGGTGGTCAGCGTCGACCGCGGCCGGTGGGGATGCGTACTGAACGCGCGGCCCGATATCCGGGTCACCGCGATGCGGGCCCGCGAACTGGGCCGCACCCCGATCGTGGTCGGCGACGACGTCGACGTGGTGGGCGATCTGTCCGGGCGGCCGGACACGCTGGCGCGCATTGTGCGTCGCGGGCCGCGGCGAACGGTGTTGCGGCGCACCGCCGATGACACCGATCCCACCGAGCGGGTAGTGGTCGCCAACGCCGATCAACTGCTGATCGTGGTGGCACTCGCCGACCCGCCGCCGCGCACCGGTCTGGTCGACCGGGCGCTGATCGCCGCCTATGCCGGTGGGCTGACGCCGATCCTGTGCCTGACCAAGACCGACCTCGCCCCACCGGAGCCGTTCGCCAAGCAGTTCGCGGATCTGGACTTGACGGTGATCGCCGCGGGCCGCGACGATCCGCTGCTGGCCGTGGCGGACCTGTTGGTCGGCAAGATCACCGTGCTACTCGGCCACTCCGGCGTCGGCAAATCGAGCTTGGTGAATCGGCTTGTGCCAGAAGCCGATCGAGCGGTCGGCGCGGTCACCGACATCGGCAGGGGTCGGCACACCTCGACGCAGTCGGTGGCGCTCCCGCTGGCCAGCTCCGGCTGGGTGATCGACACCCCGGGCATCCGCTCGTTCGGGCTGGCGCACATCCGGCCCGACGACGTGCTGATGGCGTTCTCGGATCTGGCCGAGACGGTGCAGGATTGCCCGCGCGGCTGTGGCCACATGGGACCGCCGGCCGACCCGGAGTGCGCGCTGGACACGCTGTCGGGTCCCGCGTTTCGCCGCGTCGAAGCGGCCCGCCGGTTGCTGGCCGCGCTCAGGGAGACTTAGCCAGCCGCATACCGAGCTCGTCGGGCGGCACCAGATGGCCCTCGGCGCAACGAATTTCGACGCTCACTTCGGCGCCGCAACCCAGATGCGTCAGCCGCAGCCGGTGACGGCCGGGCAGATGATTGCGTCCCCACTCGAACAGCGCCCAGACCACCGGCATGAAATCGATGCCGGCCTCGGTCAGCACGTATTCCTCGCGGCTGCGCTGCCCCGGCTCTTGATAAGGCCGGCGCGCCAGCAGCCCGAGCTCGACCAGCTCGGACAGGCGCGCGGACGTGGCCGCCTTGGTGATGCCGACCCGGTGGGCGAAATCGTCGAACCGGGTGGTGCCGTAATACGCCTCGCGCATGATCAGCATCGCGGACTTGGTGCCGACCACCGCCATCGTCTTCTCGATCGCGCACTGACCGACCGCCGACCATTTGTCACGATCCGCCAGGGCGCCCTGCAGAAATGTCATGTAGATCACCTCCCGTCTGGGTTGATTTTAGTATACCTAGGCGTTTTGCTGAGTATAGCTAGTCATACCCAGGTCTCGAGGAGGAGCCCTGTCCGCATTTCAACGCCGCGACGCCGTAATCGTCGGCGCCGTCCGCACCCCGATCGGCAAGGGCAAGGCCGGCGGCGCACTGCACGACGTGCTGCCCGTCGACCTGTTGGCGCACAGCCTGCGCGAACTCGTGGCCCACACCGGTGTGAACCCGGCGCAGGTGGACGACGTCATCGCCGGGGCCGTCACCCAGGTCGGCGATCAGGCGGTCAACATCGCCCGCAACGCGTTGCTGGGCGCGGGCTTCCCCGAGTCGGTTCCCGGTGTCACGATCGACCGCCAGTGCGGCAGCAGCCAGCAGGCCATCAGCTTCGACGCCCAGGGTGTCGTCGCCGGCGCCTACGACCTGGTGATCGCCGCCGGCGTGGAGTCGATGAGCCGCGTCCCGATGGGCACCCAGGTATTGCCGGGCAGTGACCCGTTCGGCGAAGGCATGGCCGCGAGATACCCCGAAGGGCTCGTGCCGCAAGGCATTAGCGCCGAGCTGATCGCCGCCAAGTGGGGCTTCTCGCGCACCCAGCTAGACGAGTTCTCGGCCGGCAGCCACGACAAGGCCGCCCGCGCCACCAAGGACGGGCTGTTCGAGAACGAGCTGGTCCCGATCGCCGGGCTGCATACCGACGAGATCATCCGGCCCGCGACGACGGTGGAAACGCTGGCCACGCTGAAGCCGGCATTCTACAGCGAGAAGATGGAACAGCGCTTCCCGCAGATCAACTGGGAGATCACGCCGGGCAACTCGTCACCGCTCTCCGACGGCACCGCGGCGGTGCTGATCACCACCAGCGAGGTCGCCAAGAAGCTGGGCCTGCGGCCGCTGGCGCGCATCCACACCACGACCGTGGTCGGCGACGACCCGCTCTACATGCTGACCGGCGTGATCCCGGCGACCGAGTAGGTATTAGCGCGGTCGGGCCTGACGCTGGCCGACATCGACCTGTTCGAGGTCAACGAGGCGTTCGCGCCCGTGGTGCTGGCGTGGGCAAAGGACGTCGGCGCCGATCTGGCCAAGATCAACGTCAATGGCGGCGTTATCGCGATCGGACATCCGTTGGGCGCCAGCGGTGCTCGCATCATGACCACGATGGTCAACGCGCTGGAACAGCGCGGCGGTCGCTACGGCCTGCAGACGATGTGTGAGGGCGGCGGCATGGCCAACGCCACCATCGTCGAGCGGCTGGGGTAAGGCGGGTCGCGGTGACTGGTTGACGAGCGGTCACCCGCCTACACTCGGGCGTGCAACCGATGTTGCGGGTGGATACAGCCGGTGTGCAGGCGATTGCCGACCGCTGGGGTGCTTCAGTGAGCGAGCTGACTGGCCTGGTAGCTCCGGCTAGGGCTGGGGCTGTCCTGTCAGGGCAGCACGGCCGCGGTCAACGCCGCCCACGTCGACGTCGCGGCATTCACTGCGCAGCTTGCCGCGCGCGTAAGTGGTTGCGCTACCGCCGTCGTTCAAGCCGACATGCGTTACGTCGCGAATGAAGTGGCTTCGGCCGCCGAGGTTGCCGCTGTCGCTCAACCGGTGACTCACATATAGCAATGTCCGCGGTCGGGGGGATTCCCAGTCTGTCGCAGCTGTTGGCCTGGCCCACCGACCACCTCACCGAGGCCGCCGACCACCGGGAGAGCGTAGGCGAGAGTAGCTACGCAGTAGTCCACCAGGTGTGGCGGGACGCGACGTCTGTTGATTGGCAAGGCGAATCCGCCGACGCGCTGCATGTCGCGACGCACGCCGATCTGACAACCACCAGCGCAGTCGTCGACCAGCTCCAGACCGCAGCCAGCGTTGCGCGCAGTGGAGCCTCGGATCTGTATGCGGCCCGCTCACGAGTGCGTTACGCTGTCGAAGACGCCCTCGCAGCGGGATTCGAAGTGCACCAAGATCTTTCGGTCACCGATCGTAGAGCCGGCGGATCAGGTGCACAGCGAGCCGCTCGGGCGACCGAGGCGCAAGCGTTGGCTGGTGATATCCGGCAGCGGGCGGCACGACTAGTCACCCTTGATGCTCAGGTAGCGCGCAAGGTCACCGCGGCGGTGTCCGGCATCCGTGACACATTCGCGCCAATCGCCCCGTCGCAGAACGAACTCGTCCGCGCGGTCGATAACCACACCGTTAAACAAGCCCCACCAATGCCGCCACCACCCGACCCGAAAGATATGACAGCAGCTGAGGCACCCGCAATTTCCGCCGCCCACGCAGATCGACGGATACACAGATCATGGCCGGGAGCGGATAGGAGGCCGAGATGGGCACGGAGTCAACGACAATGCATTGCGGGACGCCGTCGAGCATCCGATTGGACCGCCGCAGTATGCGCAAGATCAGTACGGCGGCAACTACACATACGTGGGCAAGGACGCGACAGTCATCCTTAGCAAGGACGGAAAAGTGATAATCGCATGGGCGAATAGTCGGGATGGATGGAGTAATCCATGAGCAAGGTCTTCGACGTCATCCCCGACCGGGCCCGAGCGCTAATCATCGAAGAGCTCGAACGTCGTAACTCGGCTCTCTTGGCGGAGCTGCGTACTGCAGACAGACCCACCAACGACCAGAGCGATGGCGTGGTGTTGGGGGTTCTCGCGCCGGCACTGCGAGAGAACTTCGGGCCCGACTATGTCCCAAACGAGTATGGCTTGGCAATCGAGGCCGCAATTGACGCCTACTTGGAGGCATGGCCGATACATCGGTAGTCAGCCTCTGAGGCTAACCTTGGAACGTCAACGACGAACGCGCGGCCCCATGGCCGTCGTCCGGTTCAGATAGGGAGTCATGCATGGGCGACGCCGAGGCCGCATCGATTCGGGCGGCGCGAGCTGACTGGGTAGCCGAGCACCTCGAGACATACCTGGCCTCCGGCGGCACCCGAGGCCACATTCTGGATGTGAGCGCGGTGGGAGGCCGGGAATTCACCACGCACTGCTTGATCAAGTGCGTCGGCCGCAAATCGGGTAAGCGCTACATCAGACCATTGATCTACGGCAACTACGGTGGCGAGATCGTGATCGTCGGATCCAAGGGGGTGCCGACTCGCATCCGCAGTGGTACCTGAATATCTTGGCTAGCAAGACAATCGGCGTCCAGGTCGCCACCCAGGCCTTCGAGGCCACGTGGCGTGAGCCCGAAGGCGAGGAACGCCATCACGTTTGGGCCTACATGGCCCACCTCTACCCGCCGTACCTCACCTATCAGCGGTCGACCAGCCGTCCGATCCCCCTGGTGATGCTGTCGCCCCAGCACGCGATCGACGTCTTCACCGCGGAAGACGCGCTAGGAAATCAGAGCCAGCCGGTGCGCGCGGCGGCGACCGGCTCGGCGGGAGCCGGGGCCAGCTCCCCGTCGAGCATCCGTTTCACCGCAGCCACGATGTCCGGTGCTGCCGCGGCGAGCCCGGCCTTGTCGGCCTCGGGGACCTCGTCGGGTTCGACACCCGCACGGGCCAGCACGGCGGCCAGGTCGGCCAGCTGTTCGGCCAACCAGGACACCGGGTCGGCCGACAGCTCGGGGACGAAATGCCGCCGTCCGGGTTCCCAACCCTTGAATCGGGGATCGTGATGGGCCCGGTCCAACGTTCCCGGGGGACTCTCGGTGGATCCGAACAGGTCGACCCGCCACACCGGGCGGTTGAAGGCGATCGGGATGCCGGCATAGATCGAGCCCTGCGGCTCGGCCCGGTCGACGACACGCAGTTCCAGCCGTACTCCCCGTTCCGGGGTTTCCTGACCTTCGTTCGGGGTTGGGTCGACGAAGAACATGTCCCCGACGACGACACCCAGAGTTTCGAATCCAAACGCTGCAAGCATATTTCCGAGAGTAAACCCAGGCGGCAAGTGCGCCGCGACTACGACGCCACCGGTAACGCGGCCCCGAGAAGCTCGGCCAGGTGCTTCCCAGTACAGCCAGTCCCGGACGGCCCTGCGTGGCGCTCCCGAGTCGGCCGCGCAGCAGGCATCGTGGACAGCGATGTCGCGGGCGTGAGCTGCGTAGGCGTTGAAGGTCTCAGGTGCGGCACCTGTCGGCGAGGATCGCTGCTGACCATGGGTGTCATCACCGGTAGCCACAATCCGATGCACTGATCGGTGGGCGGGGTGGCTTCCGCCGGCGGCAGCAATCCGAGCAGGCTCGCGTCCGGCGTCTGCGCCAGCCGCCCAGCCTTGCACCGCCACCACCGGATATGTGGCCCAGCGGGCCCGCTCGGCGGCGGCTATCGCAGCGGATCGGCGCCGTGTCGGCGCGCGGCAACGTCGGTCTCCGCCGCGGCGCGCGGGTGGTCCGGTTGCTTGACCACAGTACCTAGGGGGGTACCGTTCGCCGCATGTCTACAGCTTCGGTGCCGAGTTGATCGGCGACGTCACGCTGCGGTGGGTTGTCACTGCGCTCTTCGGTATCAGTATTGCCATATACGTCTATCTCCTTGTCGCGCAACGTGTCCGATCGACGGACATCATCAACCATCTGCTCCACGTGGCAATGGCGGTGGCAATGATCCTGATGGCATGGCACATCGGACTGGATCTGCCGACCGTCGTGCCGATGACCTTCTTCACCGCGGCTGGGGCCTGGTTCGTGTGTACCGCCATCCGAGCTTCGTCGGCGACCGGCGAGCGACTCACCAACTCCTATTTCGCCTTGATGACGGCAGCAATGGCGTTCATGTACGCGGTGATGTGCGGCACGCTGCCGGGCCAGGCCAGCCACCGAGCGTGAATTCGTTGGCGATGAACATGTCCGGCATGGAGCTGCCCGAACACGAAATGTTCACGGCGCCAGCGGGACCCGGGTGGACCACCACCGCGAATTGGATCGCGGCTTTCGGGTTCGTGGTGGCGGCGCTGTATTGGTCAGGCCGGTGCGTAACCCGGCGGCAGTCCACCCGCGCGGAACCGGTGTATCAATTGTGCACTGCCGCCGGCACCGCCCTGATGTTCTTCGCCCAGGTCTAGGCGCCGGGCTCAGGCCGCCAGGTCGTTGGCGTCGGAGAGTAGCTGCTCCATTTTCTTCATCGCACGCTTGTTGCGACGCCAACCCCGAACGGTGGCGATGGCGGTCTTGAGTCCGCGGCGCCGGCCGGTCTGGGGATCGGTACCGGCGAAATCCGGGTCGAGTTCGGCGAACATCCGCTCGCTGCGGGTTTCCGGCGCGTCGTCGGCGTTGTCCAGCAGGTACTTGTTGGGCAACGACAACTTGGCCAGGGTGCGCCACGTCTTGCCGTACTGCACCAGGAAAGACCCTGTGGTGTAAGGCAAGTCGTACTTGTCGCAGACCTCGCGCACCCGCACCGAGATCTCATGCAGCCGGTTGCTCGGCAGATCCGGGTACAGGTGGTGCTCGATCTGGTGGCACAGGTTGCCGCTCATGAACCGCAGCGCCGGACCGGCTTCGAAGTTGGCACTGCCCAGCATTTGGCGCAGGTACCACTGACCCTTCGACTCCCCGATCATGTCGGTCTTGGTGAATTTCTCTGCGCCATCGGGGAAGTGGCCGCAGAAGATCACGGCGTTGGCCCACACGTTGCGGATCACGTTGGCCATGGCATTGGCCTTCAACGTGGACTTGTACGTCGCCCCGGGCGACAGCGAGGTCAGCGCCGGGAAAGCGATGTAGTCCTTGAGCACCTGCCGGCCCGCTTTGGCCAAGAACTCGTCCGTACGCTCGCGGGCTTCGTCGTGGTCCATGCGCTTCTTAACGATCTTGCCGATCTCGACGTGCTGCAAGCCGACGCCCCACTCAAAACCGAGGGCCAGCAAGGTATTCCACACCAAGTTGAACAGGTTGTACTCGCGCCAACGCTGGTCGCGGGTGACGCGCAGCATGCCGTAGCCCACGTCGTCGTCCATCCCGAGGATGTTCGTGTACTTGTGGTGCACGAAGTTGTGGGTGTAGCGCCAATGCTTGGACGACCCGCTCATGTCCCACTCCCACGAGGAGGAGTGGATCTCCGGATCGTTCATCCAGTCCCACTGGCCGTGCATGACGTTGTGGCCGATCTCCATGTTCTCGATGATCTTGGCCACGCCCAGGGTCACGGTTCCGGCCCACCACGCCGAACGCCGCGAACTCGCGGCCAGCAGCAGCCGGCCGGTCACCTCCAGCGCGCGCTGCGCCGCGATGGTGCGGTGGATGTAGCGGGCATCCCGCTCGCCGCGTGAGTCCTCTACGTCCTGGCGAATCGCGTCCAGCTCAACGGCCAGGGCGTCGATATCGGCCTCGGTCAAATGTGCGAATACGTCGACATCTGTGATCGCCATAGTTCTCACCTCCCGGCGGTTGTTCCTGTGGTCAGTACCTACGCTATCGTAATCTACGAATCCGTAGGTTACCTATGAGTAGCGGCTAAATGTCGAGCACACAATCGCCGGATGCGGCCGAGATGCAGGTCTGTACCCGGCTGCCGAGCTCGTGTTCCTGCCCGGTACGCAGGTCACGGACGTGGCCGTCCAGCAGGGGTACCACGCACGACTGGCAAATCCCCATCCGGCAGCCGAAAGGCATCTGGATTCCGGCGCCCTCCCCCGCGTCCATCAACGATGTCGCGGCGTCGGCGGTGACGGTGCGACCGCTTCGGCCGAAGGTCACGGTTCCGCCGGCTCCGGCCGGTGCGGCCTTGGCCACCGCGAACCGCTCCAGGTGCAGCCGGTCGCTGATGCCCGCGGCCGCCCACACCTTCTCGGCCTGGGCCAGCATGCCCTCCGGCCCGCACGCCCAGGTCTGACGTTGGCGCCAGTCCGGCACCTCGTCGTCGAGCCGGGCGAGGTCGAGCCGGCCCTGCGTCCGGGTCTCGCGAACCTGCAGCCGATATCCGGAATGCACCGACGCCAACGCGGTCAATTCGCTGCCGAACAGCACGTCCGATCCGGTGGGCGCCGAGTGCACGTGCCGGATGTCACCGATTTGGTTGCGGCGCACCAGCGTTCGCAGCATCGACATCACCGGCGTGATACCCGATCCGGCGGTGAGGAACAGGATCGACGGCGGCGCCGGGTCGGGCAGGACGAAGTTGCCCTGCGGCGCGGCCAGCCGCACGATCGTCCCGGGCGCGACCCCGGCCACCAGGTGGCTGGACAAAAAGCCTTCCGGCATCGCCTTGACGGTGATGGTCACGGTGCGCTCGGGCCCGGAGCCGGACCGCGCGACGGGGCTCGACGTCAGCGAATACGAACGCCAACGCCAGCGGCCGTCCATCCGCAGGCCGATCCCGATGTACTGCCCCGGCTCGAAGTCGAAGCTGAAGCCCCAGCCCGGTTTGATGACCAGGGTCGCGGAGTCCTCCGTCTCGCGGCGAACCTGCACGATGCGGCCGCGCAATTCCCGCGCCGACCACAGCGGATTGGCCAGCTGCAGATAGTCGTCGGGCAGCAGCGGCGTCGTGATGCGCGCGGCGATCTTGCGCAGCGCATGCCAGCCGGGATGCCGCTCAGCGCCCGCGACGGTGGGGCGCTTGGTATCGACCACGTTCGCGGTGAGCGATTGGTATTTCCTACCCATAACAAAGTCTACGGTACCGTAAGTTACGGTAATCTTTCCAGGCTTACTTGCCCGATTGCGTCACACCGCTCGGTCGTCACCACAGGTCGAGCAGGAACGGCAGCTCCTGGTTCGCATACCAGGCCAAATCGTGGTCCTGGGCGTCGCCGACGATCAGGTCGGCATCCTCGTCCCCCAGGTCAGCGGCATCGATGGCCTCGATCGCCTTCTCGACCGCCTCCTCCGCGGCGGCGGTGTCGACGTAGGCCGCGATCACCTGGTCCATCGAGACGGGCTCGGCGAGCCGGACCACCGCATCGTCGAGATCGGGACGGAAGGTGAGCCCAGACTCACCGGGATCGACCTCGGCCGCCAGCACCGCACGCCGCGGCCGCGCCGTCTGATCGGCTCCCCCGGCTTGGTCGTCCGCCAGCAGTCGCAGCGAGGCCAACGCCGCCTCACGCAGCGCGACGTCGGCGAGCTCGTCCTCGTCGCCCTCGGCGTAGGCCTCGCGCAGGGTCGGCGTCACCGCGAACGCGGTGCCGTTGACGGGCCGAAGCGAGCCGTCGGCGACGAGCCGCTGCAGCATCGCCACCGTGGCGGGAATGTAGACCTGAATCATGACTCGACCAGGGTGGCCACGTAGTCGTCGACGTATTTCGACAACTCGCGCGGCGGACGCCGGTAGTTGCCGCTGACGACCGGACGCTCGGGCAGCTCGACCTTCGGCTCTTCGACCTCGACGTAGGAGATGCTGGACAGCAGATGGTTCATCATGTTCAGCCGCGCGTGTTTCTTGATGTCGGATTCCACTACGTACCAAGGACTTACGGGAGTGTCGGTGTGCACCATCATCTCGTCTTTGGCGCGCGAATAGTCCTCCCAGCGATACACCGATTCCAGGTCCATCGCGGACAGTTTCCAGCGCCGTACCGGGTCGTTGCGGCGGGCCTTGAACCGGCGCAGTTGCTCGGCCTCCGATACCGAAAACCAGTACTTGCGCAGCAGAATCCCGTCGTCGATCAGCATCTGCTCGAATATCGGCGTCTGCCGCAAAAACAGCGCATGTTCTTGCGGCGTGCAGAATCCCATGACTTTCTCGATGCCGGCGCGGTTGTACCACGACCGGTCGAAGAGCACGATTTCGCCTTTGGTGGGCAGGTGGGCGATATACCGCTGGTAGTACCACTCGCCCCGCTCGCGATCCGTGGGTACCGGCAACGCGGCGATGCGGGCGGTACGGGGACTGAGGTATTCGGTGATCCGTTTGATGGCCCCGCCCTTGCCCGCCGCGTCCCGGCCTTCGAACAGCACCACGATTCGCGCGCCGGAATGCCGTACCCACTCCTGCAGCTTCACGAATTCTGTTTGTAGCCGGAACAATTCGGCTTCGTAGACGGCATCGGAGATGGTGGGTACGTCCCGCGCAGACGATTTCTTTTTCTTCGCCTTTGCCGGTGCGCCGTCGTTCGAGGTGCTCACATCAACGAATAGTAGATCCACATAGCGATTTTGAACGCCACCAACTAGCGGGAAGCGTCGAGTAGTTCCCCGAGTGATTGCTGCAACAACGCCGGCAGTAGGTCGACGTCACTCATCGCCTCGCGGTCGGCGTTGATTCCGAAATACAGCGTGCCGTTGTACGACGTCACACCGATGGCCAGCGCCTGGTTGTGCAGCAGCGGCGGCACCGCGTAGGTCTCCAGCAGTTTCGTCCCGGCCACGTACATCTGCGACTGCGCCCCGGGCGCATTGGTGATCAGCAAGTTGAACAACCGCGCCGAGAAACTGGTGGCAACCCGGATGCGCATGGCGTGCAGCGTCGGTGGCGCGAAACCGGACAACGTGACGATGGTGCGGGCGTCGACCAGACGGGCGGCCGACGGATTGGATTCGGTGGCGTGCGCGATCTGAGAAAGCCGCACCACCGCGTTGCCCTCGCCCACCGGCAGGTCGACCAGGAACGGAGTGACCTGACTGATCTGACCCGGGCCGGTCGAGTCATGCTGGCCCTCGGCATACACCGACAGCGGCGCCATCGCCCGGATGGTCGCGCTCGACGACACGCCTTCCCCGCGCGACATCAGCCAGTTGCCCAGGGCGCCGGTCACGACGGCCAACACCACGTCGTTGATGTCGCGGTCATATCGGGCGCGCACCGTCCGAAAGTCCTCGAGACTTCCGCGGGCGACGGTGAACCGCCGATGGCGTGACACGGGCGCATTGAGCGGGCTACTCGGCGCGGTGCCGCGCGCGACGGTGCGCGCGATATCGAAGACCCGGCGGCCGACGTTGAGCAGTTCGCCGTAGTTGGTCGCTGCGCCGGCCAACGCGGAGCCGACCGCCTGCAGCTGCGTGCCCGGTCCCACCACCCAGTCGGAGAGCGCACCCAGCAACAGCCGCGTCGAGCCGGGCTCGCGTTCCGGAATCCAGATGTCTTCGGGGAACGGCGCCGGCTGCCGGGTCCGGTCGGCGATCACGTGGCCGATCTCCAGTGCGGTCAACCCGTTGATCAGCGCCTGGTGCGACTTGGTGTACAGCGCGACCCGGTTCTTGGCCAGGCCTTCGACGAGGTACATCTCCCACAGCGGCCGCGTCTTGTCCAGTGGCCGGGCGGCCAGCCGGGCGATCAGCTCGTGCAGCTGCTCGTCGCTGCCCGGCGACGGCAGCGCCGAGCGCCGTACGTGGTAGGTGATGTCGAAATCGGCGTCGTCGATCCACACCGGCCGGGCCATGCCGACGGCCACTTCGCGGACCTTCTGGCGATAGCGGGGTATTTGCGGGAGTCGCTGTTCTACGGTGGCCAGCAGCGTCTCGTAGCTCAGTCCGGCCCGCGGGCGCTGCAGGATTGACAGCGATCCGACGTACATCGGGGTGGCGGTGTTCTCCAGCCGGTAGAAGGCCGCGTCCGCTGTGGACAACCGGGTCACCATTGCGGCCCTGGCCTCCTAGGTCGATCCTTGGCGTTCCCCGATGCTCTCGCTCACCGTAATCGTCCGCTAGGGCGCACCACGGCGCGGGTACGCGCGATGTCGAATTGTGCGATGATGACCGGCAATTAAAGATTCAATTGTCTGCCACTCTCCTGCAGATCGCTCGTTCACCGTCGACTTGGAGAGTGCACGTTGACCATCGGGCCCGTAAACCCCGCTCACCGTGGCGATTTCGCCGTCGTGCCCGTCGTCGAGTACGAACCGCCGCCGCGGGAGGTGCCGCGCAACGTCGCCGAATGCCGGCGGTCGACCGTGGCGCGCAGGACCGGCGGCGCGCCGCGGTACAGCGGGCGGGCCGTCAGACGAGCGGAGCCGACGGCGCCGACCTGGTCGGTGCCGATGCGCCAGGCCGCGCTGTTCGCCGACGCCGCGCTGCGCCGGGTGCTGGAAGTCATCGACCACCGCCGGCCGGTGACCGCGCTGCGGCCGTTGCTGGTGCCCGGTCTCGTCGACTCCGTGCTGGCGGTCAGCCAATCGCGTGCCGGGCGCCAGGCCGCCGCGGTGTTGCGCCGGATGCGGCTGCAACCGGTTGGGCACCGGGATCCGCAGAGCGCTGCGGAGGTGTTCGGCTGCTACAGCCGCGGGGATCGCGTCCACGCCATCGCCGCCCGGGTGGAGCGGCTGCCCACCGGCAGCGGGGTGCGGTGGCAGGTGGTGGCCCTGGACATCGGGTGACGCGTCAGGCCGGTGCGGCGGCGCTCCCGGGCGGGGGCCCGCCGGAGAACCGGGCCAGCACCGGGCCCAGCAGCGCCATGACGAACACATACGTCGTCGCCAGCGCGGCCACGGCGGGGATCGTCGCGCCCACCAATCCGATAATGATCAGCGAGAACTCCCCCCGCGCGACGAGCGCGGTGCCGGCCCGCAACTGGCCGCGCCGGGCAACCCCGTCGCGCCGCGCGGCGAAGATCCCGGTGGCCACCTTCGTGGCGGCGGTGACGACGGCGAGGGCCAGGGCGACCGGCAGCATCGGAACCAGCTCGTGCGGGTCCACCTGCAGGCCGATCACCACGAAGAACGTCGCGGCGAACAGGTCGCGCAACGGGACCAGCACGTTGCGCGCCCGTTTCGCGGTGTCACCGGTCAAGGTGAGCCCGACCAGGAAGGCGCCGACGGCCGCCGAGGCGTGCAGCGATTCGGCCAGCGCAGCCACCATCAGGGTGACGCCGAGGACCCGCAGCAACAGCTGCTCCGAGTCGGCGTTCGCCACCAGCCGGCCCACGTGATGGCCCCAGTAGTACGACGCGAAGAACGCCGCGAACAGGGCACCGATCGCGACGGCCATCCCGGCAACCGCCTCCAGCCCGGTGCCGCCCGAGGCGAGGACCGCGAACAGCGGCAGGTAGGCGGCCATCGCGAAGTCTTCGAGCACCAGCACCGACAGCACGGCCGGGGTTTCGCGGTTACCGAGCCGGCGCAGGTCCTCGAGCAGGCGTGCGATCACGCCCGAGGACGAGATGTAGGTGACCCCGGCCAGGGCCAGGATCGCGATGCCGTCGAAGCCCAGCAGCCACCCCGCGACCGCTCCGGGGGTGGCGTTGAGAACCACGTCGACCCCGGCCGAGGGCAGGTGGTGACGCAAGCTGGCGGCGAACTCCGTCGCGGAGAACTCCAGCCCTAGGGTCAGCAGTAGCAGCACGACGCCGATGGGCGCGCCCGTCATGAGGAAGTCGCCGGCGGCGGCCACCGGCCAGATGCCGCCCTTGCCCAGCGAAAGACCGGCCATCAGATAGACGGGGATCGGCGACAGTGCGAACCGCCGCGAGACGGCGCCCAGCACCGCGAGTGCGGCGAGCAGGGCGCCTAGCTGAAACAGCAGCGCCCCCGAAACTTGCACTTGCTCAGCCCTTGTCGACGATCTGCTCTACTGCAGAGATGCCGTCTTCGGTGCCGATGACGATCAAAACGTCTCGCTCCCGCAGGATCTCGGCCGGACCCGGTGAGGCGAGCACATCCTCGTCGCGCACGATCGCGACGATCGACGCCCCGGTGCGGGTGCGCGCGTGGGTGTCCCCCAACGGCTTGTCGACGAACGGGCTGCCCGGCTCGATGTCGACCTGACCCGCCTCCAGGCCCGGCACCTCGCGGGTCAGCTCGGTGAACCGCTCGGCGATGCGGGGAGCGCCCAGGATCTGGGCCATGGTGTCGGCCTCTTCGTCGGTGAGGTGAAACACCGGCCGGGCCTGATCGGGGTCGTCGGAGCCGTACAGGACGACGTCGAAGTCGCCGCCGCGCCGCGCGATGATGCCGATCCGGTCGCCCTGGTGGCTGGTGAACTCATATCGCAGGCCGACGCCCGGGAGTAGCACCTCCTTGACATCCATATCCGCAACATACCGGGAATCCGCAACCGATTACCGCATTACTCCTCTGCCAGTGGTCTTTGCGCTGCCGGCCGGACCGCGTCGCGACGCTGCCCGAGGGTTAGTGCTGACCCGCCGCCGCGTTCGGACGACGGCGTGCCCCCGGCACCAGCGCCGGCACCTCGCGTCGGTAGGCAACGTATTGCTCGCCCAGTGCCTCGACCAGGTCGTGTTCTTCCAGCCGCAACGCGATCAGAATGTAACCCGTTGTGGCGACACTGAACAGCAGGTGCCCGACCGTCATCACCGGCGTCGCCCAGAACGCGATCAAAAACCCCAGCATCAGCGGATGCCGCACCAGCCGGTACAGATACCTAACACGAAAGTCCAAGTCGCAGTAAGGCTTTCCACGCCAGGCCAGGTATACCTGCCGCAGCTCGAACAGGTCGAAGTAGCTCACCATGAAGGAGGAGAAGAACACCGTCGCCCAACCGAGCCAGAAACGCCCACAGCAGCACCCGGCCCGCGGGCAGCCCCACGTCCCACACGATGCCCGGCAGGGTCCGCCACTGCCAGTAAAGCAGCAGCAGCGCGCCGCTTGCCAGCACCACATAGGTGCTGCGCTCGATCGACGACAGCACAAAGCGCGTCCACCACCGCTTGAACGCGGGCCGCGCCATCACGCTGTGCTGGATCGCGAAAACACCAAGCAGCGCTACATCGATCAGCACCGCCAGGCCGACGGGGGCCGAGAGCACGTTGTCGACACTGCGCGGCACCCAGATGCTGCCGACGATCCGATTGCATACGTAAACGACACCAAAAACAGCAGATAAGCCACTGCGCCGTAACAGACTGTCAAATATCGACTCATGTACTGAGTGTCCGCCGAATTTCGCGTAATGGAATGGGGCAGCTGCCTCAATTTTCATCGCCACCCGCTACGGGGCTGACAACCCCTGTTGCAGGGCATACATGCTGGCCCCGATGCGATTTGAGACGCCGATCTTCGCGTATGTCCGCCCCACATGATTGCGCGCGGTCTTCTCGCTGATCACCAATGCCGCCGCGATTTCCTTGTTCGACGCGCCGCCTGCGACCAGGCGAAGCACTTCGATCTCACGCGGGGTGAGTCCACCCGGACGCGGCTTGGGCCGCTGGGCGGGCTGGCCCGCGGCATGCAGCACCGCGTCGACCGCGACGGGGTCGAGTTCGCCGGCGTTCACCCGCTCGCGCAGCCGCCGGGCCGCGGCACCGGGCGACATTTCGGCGCGGTATGGCCTTGGTTCACAACCGGATTGGTAACTGACCGCGGCGACCAGGATACGGTCGGGCAAGCTCAGCGCGGTACCGGCAAGACCGCGTGGATATCCCGACCCGTTCAGGCATTCATGGTGGTTTCCGGCGACTTCGGCCAGCCGGCCCAGACCGCGGACCTGGTTGAGGATCCGGGCGGTCAGATAGGGATGCAGCCGCACCCGCTCGAACTAGCCTGCGGTCAAAGAGCCTGGCTTGGACCAGATTTGGTTCGACACCCCGATGCGGCCCAGGTCGTGTACATGGCCCGCCCGCCGAGTCAGCGCCGCCGCGTCGGCATCGAGCCCGGCCGCAAGCGCCGCGTCGCCGGCAAGACCCGCCACCGCGCGCGAATGTCCAAGCGTGAACGGACATTTGAGGTCGACGAAGTCTCCGAACGCGACCAGCAGCGCGTCCAGCGCGTTGTCGTCGAGCCGTTGGTGGCGGTCGGGGGCCTCGCGCAGTGCCGCGGGCCACGCATCGCCGGGCGCGGGGCCGGCCAGGATCGCGTCGGCGTTGTGGATGAACGTGTCGACGACCTTCGGGTCGAACTGGCCACCGCGGCGGCCGCGCGCCATCGCCACGGCGCCCTCGAGCCCGTAGGTGCGGTGGTGCACCTCCACCATCTCGGCGAGCTGGGCAACCCGCATCTGGATCGGAATTTCGTCGCCGTGCGCGCCGGCGGGCAGGCCACCGCCGTCGTAGCGCTCGAAAGCGAAGACGAACGAGGCCTGCACGTCGGGACCCAGGCCGATGCGATCCGCCAGCAGCGCCGCGGAGGTGCAGTGCGAGTGGATCAGCCGGGACAACTGGCCGCGCGCGTTGGCGAACAGCGTCGCCATAATGGTCAGCCGCTGCGTCAACGGCTGACCACGGCCGATGTTGCCCAACAGGAACCGCCAGTAGGGCAGCCCGGACCAGTCGACCAGGTACGAGTCATGCCGCACCGCGATGTCGTCGCCGAACCACCGCGCGTATTCATGCGAGTCGGCGTGACACCCAATCCACATGACCAGCGTCGTGTAGTAGACGCAATCCCGCTGGGCGCCGGTGAGCCCCAACCGATCCGCCAGCCGGGTCGCGATCGTCGCCGCACGCAGCATGTGCTCGGCGAGCTGTCCCAGACCAAGATCGATAGCCACGGACAGCGCCGCCAGCAGCTCGGCCCGGCTGGGCGCCTCGCCGACCGACGCCGGCTCGGCTGCATGCGACACCATCGGCTCATTGTCCCCTTCGGTCGCGACCGCGTCAGCAAATCGAAATTGTGCGCCCTACGGCGTGGTGGCGGCTCGGGTCGAACACCTCCAGCCGGCCCACCCCCGGTCACGAAGAGCCCGCGCTGAGGCCCCCAGAAGTCGGCCAGGCGCGACTGCTGCGGCAGCGGTGCGACGGCGCCGAGGTCCGCGCCGCGCCACACCGCGCGCGACTCGGTGACGGCTCAGAATCGTTTGGAGGCGATCATGAATCGCTGACCGTTGGGTGCGCTGCCGGACAGCCGGACCCGCCCGGTGCCCATCATCGGTCCGGCGATCCGGCCGAGGGCAGCGAGCGCCAGCCGATTACTCCATGCCCAGCCGGACAGCCGCGGGGCGATCCCGCTCATCAACCTGGTGGACGGGCTGGTACCGAGGTCGAGCTGCCACTCCAGCAAGCCGGCGATCCGGACGAACAACGACCACGGGGTGACCCACGCGACGTCGATGTCGCACCGCACGGCGTCGTTCGGCGTGGCCGCACTGAAGAAGCGCGAGCAACTGAGTTCGCCGGGGCTCGTCGCGTAAAACGTCCACACCCCGGCCGCGTCGCGATGCCACACCGATCGGTAGCCGGGCGCGAACGACGACGTCGGTATGCAGCGCAGCGCGAGATAGTGCCCGCTGGCGAAGGGAAGCCCCAAAACCCCGAAGCCGGCGAATCTTTCGTCGTCGCCGGGGTGCAACACGGCGTCGTGCAGGACGGCCGAGGCCGCATCGGCGGGAGTGTGCAACGTAGTCATGCGCCGATGCTGCGCGGCGGTCCCGGGCCGGCGCATGAGGCTTATGCCTCAAATCGCCGGGGCGCTAGGGTGACGATCAGCGCTTATTGACCGACTTCGGCGGTTTGGCGCCCCGGCCTTGCTGGCGGGCGGCGGCGCGGCGCTCGCGCCGGCTGGCGCCGGCGGGCACCCCGGCCGGGGTCTTCTGCGCGCCACCGCCATTGCGCTGAACCTCCGCCGAACCGTCCTCCGCCGGACCGGAGTACGTCAGCGCGAGAGCTTCGCTGTCAATACCCTTGGCGCGCAACATACTTGGAGCCCGCTCGGGCTCCGGTGCGGGCGTGGCACCGGAGTCGCCCTCCTGCTGGGCGGCAGCAGCGGCGGCGGTCGCGAACTCGGCCAGCCCGTCCGGCGTCTGCACCGGGGCGACCTGCGGCGCGGGGACAGCCTCCACGCTGACGTTGAACAAGAAGCCGACCGACTCCTCCTTCATGCCGTCGAGCATGGCCATGAACATGTCGTAACCCTCGCGCTGGTACTCGACCAGCGGGTCGCGCTGCGCCATCGCGCGCAGCCCGATGCCCTCTTTGAGGTAGTCCATCTCGTAGAGGTGCTCGCGCCACTTGCGGTCGATCACGTTGAGCAGCACGTTGCGTTCCAGCTGCCGCATCGCCCCCTCGCCGGCGATTTGCTCCAGCTCGGCTTCCCTTGTGGCATAAGCCCTTTCGGCGTCCTTGATGAGCGCTTCGAGCAACTCCTCGCGGGTGAGGTCGTCATGCTCGGAGTACGCGTCGCGACGGGTGAGCGACTCGTGTTCGATCCCGACCGGGTACAGCGTCTTCAGCGCCGACCACAACGCGTCGAGGTCCCAGTCCTCGGCGTAGCCCTCGCTGGTCGCCCCGTTCACATAGGCGGTGATGACGTCGCGCACCATCTCGAACGCCTGTTCCTGCAGGTTCTCGCCCTCGAGGATGCGGCGGCGCTCGGCGTAGATCACCTTGCGCTGCTGGTTCATCACCTCGTCGTACTTGAGGACGTTCCTGCGGACCTCGAAGTTCTGCTGCTCGACCTGGGTTTGCGCGCTCTTGATGGCGCGGGTGACCATCTTGGCTTCGATCGGCACGTCGTCGGGCAGGTTCAGCCTGGTCAACAACGATTCCAGGGCGGCGCCGTTGAACCGGCGCATCAATTCGTCGCCGAGCGACAGGTAGAAGCGGGACTCGCCCGGGTCACCCTGCCGGCCCGAGCGGCCGCGCAGCTGGTTGTCGATGCGGCGCGACTCGTGGCGTTCGGTGCCCAGCACGTACAACCCGCCGGCCTCGATCACTTCGGCGGCCTCGGCGCTGGCTTCCTCTTTGACCTTGGGCAACTCCTCGTGCCAGGCCGCCTCGTACTCGTCGGGCGTCTCGACCGGGTCCAGGCCGCGGGCGCGCAGCCGCTGGTCGGTGAGGAAGTCGACGTTGCCGCCCAGCACGATGTCGGTACCGCGGCCGGCCATGTTGGTGGCCACCGTGATGCCGCCCCGGCGCCCGGCCACCGCGATGATGCCGGCTTCCTGCTCGTGATACTTCGCGTTGAGCACGTTGTGCGGGATGCGCCGCTTGGTGAACTGCCGCGACAGGTACTCCGAGCGCTCGACGCTGGTGGTGCCGATCAGGACCGGCTGGCCCTTCTCGTAGCGTTCGGCGACGTCGTCGACCACCGCGATGTACTTGGCCTCTTCGGTCTTGTAGATCAGGTCGGACTGGTCGGTGCGGATCATCGGCTTGTTGGTCGGGATGCTGGCCACGTCGAGCTTGTAGATCTCGTGCAGCTCGGCCGCCTCGGTCTGGGCGGTACCGGTCATCCCGGCCAGCTTGTCGTAGAGCCGGAAGTAGTTCTGCAGCGTGATCGTGGCCAGCGTCTGGTTCTCGGCCTTGATCTCGACGTGCTCCTTGGCCTCGATGGCCTGGTGCATGCCCTCGTTGTAGCGGCGGCCGATCAGCACGCGACCGGTGAACTCGTCGACGATCAGCACCTCGCCGTCGCGGACGATGTAGTCCTTGTCGCGGTGGAACAGCTCCTTGGCCTTCAGCGCGTTGTTCAGGTAGCTGACCAGCGGGGAGTTGGCGGCCTCGTACAGGTTGTCGATGCCGAGCTGGTCCTCGACGAACTCCACCCCGAGTTCGTGCACACCGACGGTGCGTTTACGCAGGTCCACCTCGTAATGGGTGTCCTTTTGCATCAGCGGGGCCAGCCGGGCGAACTCGAGGTACCAGTTCGACGCGCCGTCGGCGGGCCCGGAGATGATCAGCGGCGTGCGGGCCTCGTCGATCAGGATGGAGTCGACCTCGTCGACGATCGCGAAGGCGTGTCCGCGCTGCACCATGTCGTCGACCGAGTGCGCCATGTTGTCGCGCAGGTAGTCGAAGCCGAACTCGTTGTTGGTGCCGTAGGTGATGTCGGCGTTGTAGGCCACCCGTCGCTCGTCGGGGGTCATGTTGGCCAAGATCACCCCGACCTGCAGGCCCAGGAAGCGGTGCACCCGGCCCATCCACTCGCTGTCACGTTTGGCCAGGTAGTCGTTGACGGTGACGATGTGCACGCCCTTGCCGGCCAGCGCGTTGAGGTAGGCCGGCAGCACGCAGGTCAGCGTCTTGCCCTCACCGGTCTTCATCTCGGCGACGTTGCCCAGGTGCAGGGCGGCCGCCCCCATCACCTGCACGTCGAACGGACGCTGATCCAGCACCCGCCAGGCCGCTTCGCGCGCCACCGCGAACGCCTCGGGCAGCAGGTCGTCGAGGGTTTCGCCGTCGTTGAGGCGGCTGCGGAACTCGTCGGTCTTGGCCCGCAGCTCCGCGTCGGTGAGTTTCTCGACGTCGTCAGACAACGTGTTGACATAGTCGGCCACGCGCTTGAGGCGCTTGACCATGCGACCTTCGCCAAGGCGCAGCAGCTTCGACAGCACAGCTAGGTCCCCTGTGGGTAGGAGTCTGGTTTTCCGATGAGGCGACTCCCATCGTAGGGGACGACCTGCTGATGGCCCCCGATCCTCAGGACAGCCTGATCAGTCCGTAGTCGTAGGCGTGACGGCGGTAGACGACGGACGGCCGCTCGGTCTGCTTGTCGTAGAACAAGAAGAAGTCGTGCCCGACGAGCTCCATCTCGTAGAGCGCGTCGTCGACCGACATCGGGGTGGCCTGGTGTTCCTTGGTGCGCACCACCCGGCCCGGCTGATGGTCTCGATCCTCGTCGCCGTCGTGTTGGTGCGCCGGCTCGGGGGCGTGGTTGTTGCGGAACGCCATTTCCGGTGGGGTCACCGCGGTGGCCTCGGCCAGGGACACGGGCGTCTTTTCGCCGTAGTGCACCTTGCGGCGGTCCTTGCCGCGGCGCAGCCGGCTTTCCAGCCGCACCACTGCCGATTCGAGCGCGGCATAGAAGCTGTCAGCGCACGCCTCGCCGCGGACTACCGGGCCACGGCCCCGCGCGGTGATCTCCACGCGCTGACAGGACTTGCGTTGGCGACGGTTGCGTTCATGCTTGAGTTCGACATCGAAGAGGTAGATGGTCTTGTCGAATCGTTCCAAGCGAGCGAGTTTCTGCGAGACATAGACGCGGAAGTGTTCGGGGATCTCGACGTTGCGGCCCTTGAAGACAACCTCGGCGGTTGTCCCGGGTTCCTGCGTGTCGGCCCGTGCCGGTAGTTCGTCCAGAAGCTGAGTGGAATCCACGGTTAGCCTTGGCATACGTGACAACTCGTTTCTCTTGGCGTTGATGAGAAAGCTCCGACGGGGTTGGAAGCGGTGTCGAAACTGTCACCGCCGCAGGCAGCCCGCCGTCGCAAGGTGTCGAATACTCACCCCCTCCGTAGTGCGGTCTCAACGTGCGAAATCGCGACCCGCGAGTCGGAACCGGTAGGTCCCGAAGAGTTGTTGAAGGTTGTTCTCGACGTTAGCTCGTGTTCGCCTCGCCGTGCCACCGATTTGATGAACCCGTAGCGAGTTCTCCACGTCTTCTTGGCAACTTTACTGGTTTATCCCGAGATTGGCCGACTCAGGCCGCCGCGATGGCCAGCACCGCCGCCACGCGCACTCCCGCCGCGGACAACACCCGCACCGACTCGGACGCCGTCGCGCCGGTGGTGACGATGTCGTCGACGAGCAGCACCTCGGTGTGCGGCGGCCGGCCGCGCAGCGATACCCGGCCCGCGACGTTGCGCTCGCGTTCGGCGGTGCCGAGATCCACCGAGTCGCGGGTCAGTGCCTTCACGCGCAAGGCCGCACGGACGCCGACATCCGGATGCCGGGACACCGCGGCTTGCGCCAGCCGGGCGACCGGGTCTCCGCCGCGCCGCCGAGCGCCGGGTCGGCGCGGGCACGATCGTCAACGGGGTCTCGACGATGCCCCACGCCAGCAGCCGGTGCACGCCGACGGCCAGCGCCTGGGCCAACGGCACGACCAGATCCCCGCGGCCGTGCTCCTTGATCGCGAGAATCGCCTGGCGACGGGCACCGACGTAGCGCCCGAGTGCGAACACCGGTGCGCGTGGATCGATGCGCGGGTTGATCAGGTGCGGTTCGTCGGGCTTGACGACGAGTTCCCTGGCGCACGCATCGCACCAGCGCGCCGACGGGGTCCGGCAGCCGCCGCACTCCAGCGGCAGGATCAAGTCGAGCATGGCCCCAGTCTTGCGGGCACCGGTGACATCTAGCCGTCGCTAGTCGTTCGCCTTGTCGATGATGGACTGCAGCATCTTGCGCGGCTGCTTCTTGACCGTCATGCTCGGCTTCTGCCGAACACCAGGGCCGCGGAGGTGATTCTTCGTTCGGTCACACGGTACGGAAGCCGGGTCACCGACAGCCACACCACGTATTTGGGCAGCGCTATCTCGAACAACATGATCAGGTAGCGCCATCCGCGCGGTAATCAGTCGACACCGGTTGCCCCCCTGAACAATTCGTGCATCCCGGTGAGGCTGCTAATCGCGGCGTGTTCACCCGCCCGGATGCCTGAGAACACGCAGTCCGCCAGCGACAGTCCACTGACATAGGAGTTCGAACACACACCCACCGCGGTGCGGCCGGCGGCGTAGAGCCCGCGAATGGGAGACCTCGCCTCGTCCAATACCTGACCGGTCGCCCCGTCCACCTGCAAGCCACCCAACGTCATGCCGGGAACGAAGTAGGCCAGCGATCCCCGCAGGATTATATCGATGCCGTAGTACGGCGGATGCCTGAGCGGGCGGCACATCGACGGCGTCTTGTGCGCGGGATCTTCGCGCGCCGCCTCGGCGGCGTCGTTGTAGGCCGCCACCGTGGCGACCAAGCCCGATGTCGAAATGCCTAGCCCTGCAGCAAGTTCGGCCAACGTGGCGGCCTTGCGATGATCGGCACTGAAAACGAGCGACATGTGCAGTCGTAGCAGCGGCGAAGTCCGGCTGGTCACCAGCTCGGTCCGCGCCCGCTTCCACATCAGCGAATCGAGAACGATGAATCCGCGTCCGCCGAACTTGGCCACCATGATGCCGGCGTGGGTGGCACCGCACAGGTCTTCGTTGGCGATGCGTTCGCCGCTGAGTTCGACGGCGATGCCGTGCAGCATCGACGAGGGCGGACAAGGAAACCACCAGGCGGCCACGCTGTTCAGCTGTGCGGTCGCTCCCCCGACCCCGGTCCCGAGCATGATGCCGCTGCCGTCGTCGGCCGGTGTTCCCACCGGGGTTATCCCGGCAAAGGATGGTGCGTAACGCGGCAACATGTCGCGATTGAACGATGTCGCGATTGAACGCAAATCCGCCGGCGGCCAGGATCACGTTCGGTGTAACCAGCATCAGCTCGATCATGCGCCGCCAGAGTCGGGCCGCCCCGGTGGGAAACGCACGCCCGACGTTGGGAGCCCAGTTGGTCAACTTGTGCCGTAACGGCGCCGTGCGCCAATAGTGCTGCAGCAGCAACGGATTGAAGTCCGTCACGGTGCGACAACGCAGCCCCGCCACTCGGCCGTCTGCCATCACCACTTCCTCGACGCGGGTCAGCGGCAGGAACTGGACGCCCAGTCCTTCGGCGGAGCGGCGCAGCGCGCGGTAAAGCGCGCGACCGAAGCCCATGCCCTTGCCGACCTGCCGGTGTCCGCGCGGAACCGGTGTGGCGTGCAGTCGGTAGGGGTAGGCGCGCTCGCTGCCGGAGAAAAACAGGTTGTGCCGATCGTCGGTCGGGTAGCACATCTTGTTGTCGCCCATCGGGCCGGCGAACCGGGCGCCGTGCCGCTCCAGCCACGAAAGCCGTTGCGCGCTACCGGCGTAGAACGTGCGCAGGGTCTCGTCGTCGACCGCGCCGTCGACCTCTTGGCGCAGATAGTCGAACATGTTCTGCGGGGTGTCTTCGAAGCCGGCGACTCGCTGATAGCGCGTTCCGCCACCCGCGTACACCACGCCACGCGACAAGACCGTGGCACCTCCGCCGACCGACCGATCCACCACAAGCACCCGGGCACCACGCTCGGCCGCGGCGATGGCCGCGCACGCGCCCGCCGCGCCGAAGCAGACGATCACGACGTCGAAGGTATTGTCTTCGGGAACAACCACATTGGCTCCGATCCCTCAGCGGCCGGCGCTCTGGCCGCCGTCGACGTGCAGGATCTCGCCGGTGACGAAGGACGCCGCCTCGAGATACAGCGCACCGTGCACGATGTCGCTGACGGTGCCGATCCGGTGCTGCGGATGCATCCCCGCGTACGCGGTGACCGCATCGACGCCGCTGTGCATGGGAGTGTCGATGACGCCGGGAGATATTGCGTTGAACCGGATTCCGTTGGCGGCGTATTCGATCGCCAGCAATTTCGTCGCCGCGATCAGGCCGCCTTTGGTCAATGCCGTCAAGGCCGAGGGTACGACGGTGTGTGCCTGCTCGGCCAGCGTTGCAGCGATGGTGATGACGTGGCCTCCCTCGCCCTGAGCGAGCAGCTGGGCGACCACCTGCTGCGTGATCCCGAAGAAGCCCGCGGTGTTCACCGAGGTGATCAGTGCGTAGTCGTCGTAGGTGTAGAGGGTGAAGGGTTTCGGGATGAACACCCCCGCGTTGTTGATCAGCGTGTCGATCCGGCCGAACCGCGCCAGCGCCTCCTCGATGATTCGCTCCGCCGTCCGCGGGTCGGCGATATCGCCTGCGACGCTGACCACTTCGGGATGCGGCGACTCCTCGATGGCTCGCGAGTTGGCGATCACCCGGTAGTCGTGTTTGCGGTACGCCTCGACCAGGCCGGCGCCGATTCCGCGTGAGGCACCGGTGACGATCGCGACCTTCTGCTCCGTGCGTCCCATGGTCAGTACCTTTCCGCCAGGCGGTCAGCCCGCCAGCTCTTGCACGATGTCGGTTGCCGAACCGGTTCGTAGGTGGCCGAACGCCGCGCCGGTCCACATGCCGACGCCGTGCGGGTCGCCCAGCTTCACCGCGGCCGCCTGGATGGGACCGGTGATCATGGCTGCCTGGGGAAAGCCGAACACCGCGTCAGCGTCGTGCTTGTCGATGAATCGGTTGCGCAACGCGCGGGCATACCGCCCGGTGAACGCGCGCGTCACGACGGTTTCGGTGAACTGCGGATCGCGCAATGCCGCACGGTGCACCAGGTTTGTCCCGGCCTCGTCGGCGAGCAGGAACGCCGTCCCGATCTGCACCGCCGACGCACCCGCGTCCCGCACCTGCCGCACCGCGGCGGGAGTCCCCAGCCCCCCGGCCGCGACGACCGGACAGTCGAAGCAGGCGACCAATGCCGACACCAGATCGTCGAGAGGGTCGGTGGCCGGCGCGGCGATCTGGTCGAACGTAGCCCGATGTCCGCCCGCATCGGGTCCCTGCGCCACCAGCCCACTCACCCCAAAGCTGACCGCGATCAACGCTTCTCGCACCGTGGTCACCGTGACCAGGGTCAGGATGCCGGCGTCGCCGAGTCGTATGCACGCCGCCTCGCTCGGCGAGCCGAACGTGAAGGAAACTACCTCCGGCCGCAGATCGCACACCACGTCGAGCGTCGCCGCGTACTCGTCGTCGTCGCCGCCGTGCGGTTCGCCCAGCGCCACGCCGTAGAATTCGGCCTCGTCCTCCAGCGCCGCCGCGAACGTGCCCAACTCGTCGGGAGTGGCAACCCGCGCTTGGGGCACAAACAGATTCACGCCCAGTGGGCCCGAGGTCAGCCTGCGGGCCGCCAGGATCGCATCGGCCAGCTCTTCGGCCGACAGCATGCCCCCGGCCAGAAATCCCAGACCGCCACCGTTGGACACGGCGGCCGCCAAGGCTGGGGTCGACGGGCCCCCCGCCATGGGTGCGCCGAGAACTCGAACAGTCAAATCCCCCAACGCAAATCGATCAAACATTACAAACCTCCCCCATACTCACCTGCCGTACCTGACTAAGAGCGTGCCCGTCGACGATGACGATGCTGTCGCCCTCCAGACGGATCCAGCCGTTGGCCTCGAATCCGCGAAGTGTCACACCGATGGTCTCCAGATCGACGCCGGCCAGCGAAGAGAAGTCGTCGGCGCTGAGATCGTGTACCACCCGCACGACATCACCGTCGTGGCGGCCGAACCGTTTTCGTAGCGACAACAACCGGCTCGCGACGCGGCCCTGCGCGTCGGCAAACCCGAAGTCGACCAACGAGTTCGTCATCGCCTTCACCCACCGCGCGAACAGCCGCAGCACCTGATCGCACACTTCCGGGCGTTGGACCATCCACGTCAGGAGCTGATCACGGGCGATCGGCATTGCCAGCACTTCGGTGAGCGTGATCATGCTCATGTCTTGTGGACCCGGGTCGAAAAGCGTGATGGCACCGAATATTTCCGAGGGCCCCAGAATGTTGAGCACGATCTCGTCGCCGCTGGATCGCCGGTAGCAGGCCTTGACCTTCCCGCGGACGATCACGTACACGTAGCCGCCGAAGTCACTTCGCGCGCTCATCACCCGACCCGGTGAGAAGTTCTCGAGATGCAGCTTCCCGGACAGGGCGGCGACCACGTCGGGACTGGTCCTGCCGAATATTCCCGACGTGATCAGCGCCCGGCGCGCATCGTTGTCCTCGGTGCGGGCTGTCGGGGCCGGGTACTCGGTGGCGCTCAGCGGCACCGGACCCGGCGTGTTTGCCTCGTGCTTGGCCCTGCCGAACGTCAACCCCGCGGAACTCGTTGTCTCCCACCACAACAACGCCACCACCATCAGGATGGGCGTCAGCGCGATCGCGGCGCGGCTATGCACGTCGTTAACACTAAGGGGCACAAAGCAAATGAAGTAGCCACTGCGCGCGCTCCGTTGGACAGATTGCGTAGTGCAGTGCGCGCAGGTACGCCATCGGGGTGACACCGAGGTGATCGCGAAAACCTTGCTGTAGCGTGCGGACACTCACATAGCTGCGCTCGGCCAGCACCGAGGCCGTCAGCGGTTGGTCCGCCTCGGTCTCAATGACGTCGATCGCGGCCCGGACCGCGGGCGGCTCAGGCTCGGCTTCCAGTGCCGCCCGGTAGGAGTGGTCGGTGGCGAGCAGCAGGCCGTGGACGATGCTCTCGGCGAACGGCAATCCGACCATCGGCTGCTGCAGTGGGCTGCCGGGCTCGAACAGTTGTTCGGTGAACAACGACACCATGGTGAGCCAGCTGCGGACCGCCGGAGCCGTCGTCGCTATGACCGGCCGGCAGTCGATCTGGGAAGTGATGGAACGTCTCAGCGCGCCGGCGAGCGCATCCTCGACGGCGTGCCGATCGATCATCACCGCCAGCATCCGGCCGACGTAACGGGAGACGCAGGCCTTGCCCTCCCGGCCGTATACCCCCACCTAGCCCGGTTCCGGACGAAGCACGGACGGCTATCCTTGCCCATCACGGACGCCGCGGCCGGCACCGTGACATGATAGTGCGGACGAACCTCCCTGCCGTTCACCCACACGTCGTCGTGAAAATTGATGTCCAGCACGGTAATCGGGCCGAGGCGGCGCATCCGGTGCATGAACGAGAACGAGCCCGTGTCGCCGTGTGGCCCGATATCGGGCCACCAGTGCGACGGCGTCGCCGACTGGCTGGTGCGCAACGCGCCGAAGTCTTCCAGCGACCGCACGGCCACCCAAGCGCAGTTGTCTGCCGTCATCCGGTTACCTCCAGTCCAAATCGTCGTAGCTGGGAGGCGCAACCTAACACCGGCGAGCGGATCTCAGGTGATTCCGTTCTTCGGTGGTGAAGCGTTGGAACGCCTTGCGGCGCAAGGTCTCCGTCGGCGTCTCACGGTAGCGGGCGGAGTGGGCCGCGGCGAACCGGCCGAGGTTGGTGAAACCCCAGCGATAGACGACCGAGGCGACGGTCACCTGCGACGGGTCCGACCTCAGCAGCGCCTGGTGGGCCCGCCGCAGTCGGACCTCGCGCAGATAGGCCATCGGCGAGGTGTCCAGGTGCCGCTGAAAACCCTGCTGCAAAGTCCGCACGCTGATGTGGGTCCGGGTGGCGATCGACGCCAAGGTCAGCGGGAGATGCGCCTCCTCTTCGATGATTTCGATCGCCGATCGAATCGCGCGGGGTGCGAACAACCGGACGTCTTTGGCAAGAGCTTCGCGGTGGGGATGGTCGGCCGCGAGTAGAAACCCGCGGACCAAGCTGTCGACGAACGGCAATCCGACCAGCGGCTGGTTCAGCACACTGTCGGGCCGGAAGACCTGTTCCTTGAACAGCGCCATCATGTTGATCCAGCTTCGGGTCGGGGCGGAATCGGTCCGCATAACCGGCGAGAAGTCGGGCTGGGACATCACCTGCCAGTCCAGTGCATCGCTGAGCGCGTCGTCGGCGGCGGACCGCTCGATCTTGAACGAGATGAATCTGCTTCCGGCACTCCACTTTCCCGACGCGCGACCGTGCGGCGGGTACACAGTGGCCGCATCCGGCCCCGCCGCGTAAGAAAGACCCCGATACAGACCCTCGGCATATCCCGTCCGCATCACCACGATCCGATAGGCCCCGCACAGCTCGCCGGCGTCCACCGACATGTGGGACTCGACCGCGGTTTCGGCGACGGTCGCCGGACCGAGTCGGCCCACCATGCGGCGGGCCTGGTGCATCGGCATGGCCGAACGGGCCCCGAACACCCGCGCCTCGTAGCTCGCGCCGGCCACCACTCCCCGGCCGCCCAGCCCGCCGACCAGCACCGGCCGGCCGCGCAGCGTCGGGCGGGTGAGCTGCTCGACGGAGGCGAAGAACGCGTCCATGTCCAGGTGCAGGACCCAACGCGACTCCATCCGATAAATGCTATTGCGCTACTGGGCTAACGTTTTTCCATGGCCATGAATCTCGCGCACCGACGGATTTGCAGCTCGGACCGCTGGGCTAAGGCAGTCGAAGACGATCTGCTGCCCTGGGCGCTGGCCGACGTCGACCTGGGCGACAACACCCTGGAGATCGGGCCTGGCTACGGCGCCATCCTGCGGGTGCTGGTCGACAAGACGCCGAGGGTCACCTCGGTCGAACTCGACACCCCGATGGCGCAGCGTCTGCAGCGCCGCTACGGCGACCGGGTGCGAATCATCAACGGCGACCCCACCAATACCGGGTTGCCGGTCGACGAGTTCAGCTCGGTGGTGTCGTTCACGATGCTGCACCACGTCCCGACGGTCGAGCTGCAGGACAAGCTGTTCGCCGAGGCGTTCCGCGTGCTGCGCCCCGGTGGCGTGTTCGCCGGCAGCGACAGCGTGAATTCGTTGCGGTCCCGGATCCTGCATTTCCGCGACATCTGCAACACCGTGCCACCGGACACCTTGCCGGATCGCTTGCGCGCGGCGGGATTTGGATACGTCGAGGTCGAGGTCCGCGGCGGGCGGCTGCGCTGGCGCGCGGTCAAACTAGCCGGCTAGTTGTTGCGGCTGCTCTTTTGCCCACTCGATGTAGCGGTCGATCCCTTCCCAGATGTCGACCTTCGGTGCGAAGCCGAGGCTTTGCGCCAAGGCGATGCCGGCGGGGAATCGGCTCACCTCGCCCGGACGGGCGGGTCCGTTGACCACGCGGGTGCCGAATTTCGCGCCGATGTATGCGGCGATGTCGCGCACCCGGGTATTGGTGCCGCTGGCGAAATTGATGGCGCGGCCCTCGAGGTCCGGGGTGTCGAGCACCAGCAGGTAGGCGTTCACCGCGTCGCTGACGTGAAGGTAGTCCCGGGTGGCCGAGCCGTCACCGAAGACGGTGAGGTCCAGACCCGCGATCGCGCGGCGCACCAGGATCGGGATCAGCGCGCCGAACGCCCCGCTCTTCTGCCGCTCGCCAAAGATGTTGAAGGGCCGCACCATTGTGATGTCCATGCCGAAGGAGCGGAAGTACGAGTAGCACAGCCGGTCGGCGGCGGCCTTCGACACGGCGTAGGGGCTGTTCGGTCGCAGCTCGGCGGTTTCGTCGAGCTGCGCGTCGGCGCCGAGGCTGTGCCCGTCGCCGTACACCTCGCAGGTCGACGCGTAGATGACTCGTGACCCGTGCTCGCGCGCGGCCTCGAGAATATGGTGGGTGCCCATCACATTGGTCTCGAGGAACCTTTTCGGATCGTCAAGTGACTTGTTCACGTTGACGTTTGCCGCCAGATGGAAAATGACGTCGTGGTCGCGCGCGGTCTTGCTGACCAATTCCCAATCGATCACCGAGCCGAACACGATGTCGGCCGATTCGTTCATCTCGAAAACACGCAAATTTCGTTTGGCAGCAATGCTCAATGTGTTGAGGACGGTCACGCGGTGTCCGCCGACGAGCAGGGCCTCGGACAGATGGCTGCCCTGAAAGCCCGCCCCGCCAGTTACGAGAATTCGCACTACATTCCGCTCCCCGTCGTGTGAGTCTTTGCCGCATCCTAGCCACCCAGCGGGCCGTATATTGTCGCTACCGCAAAAATCGGTGAAGTGGGCGATTATCGGCCGTTGTTGGCGGTACGTTGTGAATCGCCCAATGAGCGCCCCGCTTTCGAAGGAACAGGGAGCACCACGTGTGTTCGTCCCATGTCGGGTCCGCCGCGATCGACACATCCGAGCTGCGCCGGCAGGTCGCGGTGTGGTCTGCGCACCCCGCGCTGGCGGAGCTGGTCGAATTGTTCGGCGGCGCCGTTCCCGACGGACTGAGCCTGCGCGACCGGTTGGCGTTTCTCGACGAGTTCAGCGACGCATGGGACTATCGTGGCCGGGCCCGCGCGGCCGCCGCGGAACGACTCAGCAGTCAGGACGCCGCGGGGGCCGCCAGGTGGCTGATCCCCCGGTTGACGCTGCCCGCCGAACAGCTGGACAGGATCGCCGCGGCGACGGCCGCGCTGGGCGTGACGAACGAAACCACGCCCGCGGGAACGGATTTCGATTACGTCCTGGTGATCGGTAGCGCCCGATACACCAACCTGCTGCGTGCTCGCTACGCGCGTGAGATGGCCGGCGGCCGGTGCATCGGCCATGTGGTGCTGGCCGCGGCGTCGCGGCCGGTGCTCAACTCCGAGCAGGACGCCATCGACACGTGCGCACCGGGTGCCCGCACCGAATTCGAGCTGATGACCGCCGGGGCGGCCGACGCATTCGGGCTCGACACCCGCGATCTGATGGAGCACACCCGCCGGCGGGCCGGCCGGCCGCAGGGCGACGAGACGGTGTGGCGCTTCGCGCCGGACAGCAACGAGCTGGGCGTGCCGATCACGCTGCTCGAGACGCCGTCGCCCGACCCGGACCGGCGCAGGGCGAACTCCGCGGACACCTACACCTTCGCCGCGCGGACGGTCGGCATGGCCGGTTCGTCCTGCCTGATGGGGACCGGCCAGCCGTCGGCCTTTACCTGCATTTCGAGGCGCTGCGCTCGCTGGCCGTGCCGTTCGGGATAGGGGTGGAATCGGCAAGTTTCGGTGTCGAGCGGTACAACAGGCTCGGCGACAGGGACGAACAGCATCACGCCAAGGTGCTGCAGGAGGTCCGCTCGGCGATCCGATCCGCCGTGGGCTAATCGAACAGCTCACTCCGTGATGGTGCACGGCGACGAGGCCGGGAACGTGCCCGACACCGGTCGCGGGCGCCCCGCCGGAGGCCACGGTTGCAGCCCCAGGTTGCCCAGATAGCGCACCGGACTGGTGTGTTCGCCGTCGACGCGGACCTCGAAATGCAAGAAGCCGTCCCGGGATTGGGGCTCGGGGCCCAGTGCGCCGAGCCGTGCTCCCGCGGCCACCCGGTCGTCGACCGCGATGCGGAGTTCGTCGCCCGGGCGGAACACGTAGACGGTGTCGAGGTCGCCGCGTGAGACGGTCACCGATCGAAGCCCGCTGTCGTCGAGATCGTGTGCGGCCGAGACGATTCCAGATGTCACCGCGTGAATCGGGGTGCCGGGGTCCGCGGCGAAGTCGACGCCGGGGTGAAACGCCGCGGCCCGGCGCCCATAGCCGGAGCCGATCGCCAGGCTGTCCCGGTCGATGGGTAGCCGGGCCCCCGGCTCGGTCGGGTCGAAATCGCCCCGCACCCGGCGCCGATAGTCGGCGTTGAGCAGGTCGATCTCCTCGTAGGCGTAGCCGAACAGCAGGGCGCGGTCGTAGGGCACGCCGTAGTTCATCTCGGCGTCCGGATCGATCTTGCGGTAGTGCTCGACCTTGCCGATCCGTTCGGCCAGGGTGGCCCACCCGGTGTGGTGTAACCGGATCTCGTTCACCAGGCCGATGCCGCCGTGCTCGGTGATGTTGGCGGGCCAGTGCGGGTTGTGGATCACCCGGGTGCCGGCGCGCAGCCCGGGGCGCTAGCGCCAGAACGGCCCGCGCACCGATTCCGCCGTGCCCATCACCGGGATCATCTCCGGGTAGTCCGGGTCGTTCCAGGCCGGGATCATCGGGCACATCAGCGCCGCGACATCGTCGGGCGTGCTCGCCAGCACCTCGCGGATGTCGGCGTCGGCCTCGACGATCTGGTCGGAGTCGATCATCACGATCCAGTCTGGCCGGCAGAAATCGGCCATCCGGTACAGCAATTCCAATCCGGGTGGTTCGGGGGTCAGCCACGGCGTGCGCGGCAGGTCGGAGCGGGCCCGCACCAGGTTGGTCACCGACGGGTGCCGGCGCAGGATCTCCGCGCTGGCGTCGGTGCTGCGGTCGTCGATCGCGTAGATGTCGTCGCACCAGCCGGACAGCGCGTCCAGGACCCGAGGCAACACGTCCGCACCGTTGTGCACCCGAAATACGCCCAGAATCCGCAACTACGCCTCCTCTGCCGGTGTCTGCTAACGGACGCTACCGCTAACGCTCCGCGAGACTGCAAGTAGCGACGCCGCCTCTCGGAAAATGCGTCAGCGCTTACAGTCTCGCGGTCACAACGGGCAGCCCGCAGCCAGCAATGCACTTCGGGCTCGGTCGACGAGCACGTCTGGCCGGTGACGCAGCAGATCAGCACTGACCCGCACCAGGCGCCATCTCCTCCGCTCCAGTTCGACCGTGCGGTCGATGTCGTTGGCACGGATGCGCGCATCGGTCCAGTGCTGAGCCCCGTCGTATTCAACGCCGACGAGCCATTCCTCCCAGCCCATGTCGATGCGCGCCACCACCGAGCCCCAGTGGTTGCGCATCACGATCTGGGTCTGCGGCCTCGGTAAGCCGCCGTTGATCAGCACGAGCCTGGTCCTGCTCTCCTGCGGCGACTCCGCGTCCGCATCGATGAGAGGCAAAACCCGTCGCAGCTGCCTCAGGCCGCGTGCCCCGCGGTGATCGTCGATGACGGGATAGACATCGGCCGCGGCGATGCCGGTGGCCCGCGCCAGCGAGTCGATCCGGATGACCGCGGCTTGCAGTCCGGGGCGCCGACCGAGATCGAACGCAGTGCGGGCGGGCGACGTCACGGGCACCCCGTCCACTTCCGCCGTCTCGCCCGCCAGCAACGTGTCGTTCCGGGTGATGATCAACGTCGGCGGGCGAGTGCGCCCGCACACCAATTCCGCCGGCGAGAGAGCATCGATCCACTCAGCGCCCAGTAGCGCGGCAGCCGAAACACCGGCCACCACCGCTTCTTTCCCCGACCATAGCCACGCGGCCACCGCCCGATCCCGCGCGGTCAGTGCGCTGCCCCGCCGTTGGTAGACGTTGCGGTAGATCCGCTGGCACGAGCGCCGCAGCTCGCGCTGTGTCCACGCTCCTGCGCGAACCGCGTCAGTTCCGACAAAGTGCTCCGAGGTCACCCGGGCAGCGTGCCACGCCAGACCGACATGCCGCGAGACTGCAAGTAGCGACGGCGCCTCTCGGGAAATGCGTCGCGGAATACAGTTTCGCGATTGGAGGCCAGGCTCAGGCTTTGGCGATGCTCACTCGCACGCCGTCGCCGATCTCGGCGCCGTCGGCGGGATCGCCGAATTCGAAGCTGGTCGCCAGGATTTCGCCGGCGATCAGCTCGCGGTGCGCGCTCGCCCAGCCGGCCCGTTCGGTGGGTACCGCCATCACCACCCGGATGCGATCCGACACGTCGAGCCCGGTCGACTTGCGCAACTCCTGCAGCTCGCGGATGCGGTCCTTGGCCCAGCCCTCGGCCTCCAGCTCAGCGGTGACGGTGCCGTCCAGCACGACCAGCCCGGCTCCCCCGGGCAATGCGGCGGTGAACTCGGGGTCGGCGGCCACCAGCCGCGAGCTGTACTCCTCGGGCTGCAGCACCGCGGGGCCCGCGGTCAGGGTGCCGTCGGGATTGACGACGCCCTCGCCGGCCTTGACGGCCTTGATCGCGGCCTGCACGTCCTTGCCCAGCCGCGGTCCGGCGACCCGGGCGTTGACGGTGAGCTCGAAGCGGCCGTAGGTGTCGATCGCGTCGGTCAGCTCCACGCTCTTGACGTTGAGCTCGTCGGCGATCAGGTCGGTGAACGGCACCAGCTGTTGCGGATCCTCCACGGCCACAGTCAGTTTCGGTAGCGGAAGCCGGACTCGTAATTTCTTGGCCTTGCGCAGCGACGAGCCGGCCGAGCACACCTCGCGCACCCGGTCCATCGCGGCGACCAGGCTGGCATCGTGGGGCACCACGTCGGCGTGCGGCCAGTCCGTCAGGTGCACGGACCGCTCGGCGGTCAGGCCTCGCCATATGATCTCGGTGATCAACGGCAGCAGCGGGGCGGCCAGTCGGGCGGTCACCTCCAGCACGGTGTGCAGGGTGTCGATCGTGTCGGCGTCTTCCTCCCAGAACCGCGAACGAGACCGTCGCACATACCAATTCGTCAAAGCCTCGGTGAACTGGCGCAGCTGCTCGCAGGCCCCGGAGATGTCACAGATCTCCAGCGAGCCGGTGAGCTCGTCGCGCAGCACGGCCAGCTTCGCCAGGATGTAGCGGTCCAGCACGTTGCTCGAATCCACGCGCCAGGTCCCGACTTTCGGCGCGTACAGCGCGAGGAAGCTGTAGGCGTTCCACAGCGGCAGCAACACCTGGCGCACGCCTTCGCGGATGCCCTGCTCGGTGACGATCAGGTTGCCGCCGCGCAGGATCGGCGAGACCATCAGGAACCAGCGCATCGCGTCGGAGCCGTCGCGGTCGAACACCTCGGAGACATCCGGGTAGTTGCGCAGCGACTTGCTCATCTTCTGCCCGTCGGATCCGAGCACAATACCGTGTGCCACACAGGTTTTGAAGGCGGGCCGGTCGAACAGCGCGGTGGCCAGCACGTGCAGCGTGTAGAACCAGCCGCGGGTCTGCCCGATGTATTCGACGATGAAGTCACCGGGGTAGTGACCGTCGAACCAGTCCGCGTTCTCGAACGGGAAGTGCACCTGCGCATACGGCATCGAGCCCGAGTCGAACCACACGTCCAGGACGTCGGGGATGCGCCGCATCATCGAACGCCCGCTCGGGTCGTCCGGGTTGGGCCGGGTCAGCTCGTCGATGAAGGGCCGGTGCAAATTGGTGGGCCGCACCCCGAAGTCGCGTTCCAGCTCGTCGAGACTGCCGTAGACGTCGATGCGTGGGTAGGCCGGGTCGTCGGACTTCCACACCGGAATCGGGGTGCCCCAGTAGCGGTTTCGCGAGATCGACCAGTCGCGGGCGCCCTGCAGCCACTTGCCGAACTGGCCGTCCTTGACGTGTTCGGGATACCAGGTGATCTGCTGGTTGAGCTCCACCATGCGATCCCGGAATTCGGTGACCGTGACGAACCACGACGAAACCGCCCGGTAGATCAACGGGTTGCGGCATCGCCAACAGTGCGGGTAGGAGTGTTCGTGGGTTTCGTGGCGGATCAGGATCGGCTGGTTCACCGCCGCCGGCCCGCTCTGGCTTTTCAGGTCGCGGATGATCTGCGGGTTGGCGTCAAAGACGTGCTGCCCCCGGTAATCCGGGACGGTGACGTCGAAGCGGCCCTTGGAGTCGACCGGGGTGACCGGCGCGATGCCGCCCGCATCGCAAACCGCCATGTCGTCCTCGCCGTAGGCCGGTGCCATGTGCACGATCCCGGTGCCGTCGTCGGTGGTGACGAAATCCCCGGGCAGCACGACGAATGCGTTGGCGGTGTCCATGAAGTACGGGAACGGCGGCAGGTAGCGCGTGCCCAGTAACTCCGCGCCGCGATACCTGCCCAGCACCTCGGGCTCTTCCCCGAACTCGCGGGCGTAGGCGGCCAGCCTGGGCTCGGCCAGCACGAAACGATGGTCGCCCGACCGGATCTGCACGTAGCTGATTTCCGGGTTGACGGCGACGGCCAGGTTGGACGGCAGCGTCCACGGCGTGGTCGTCCACACCAGCAGATGGGCGCCGTCGAGTTCGCCGCCGACCACCTTGAAGCCCACCGTGACGGCCGGGTCCTGGCGGCTTTGGTAGACGTCGTCGTCCATCCGCAATTCGTGGTTGGACAGCGGGGTTTCGTCGCGCCAGCAGTACGGCAGCACGCGGTAGCCCTCGTAGGCCAGGCCCTTGTCCCACAGCTGTTTGAACGCCCAGATCACCGACTCCATGTAGGGCAGGTCGAGTGTCTTGTAGTCGTTGTCGAAGTCGACCCAGCGCGCCTGGCGGGTGACGTAGGCCTGCCATTCGTCGGTGTAGCGCAACACCGATTCCCGGCAGGCATCGTTGAATGCGGCGATGCCCATGTCGTCGATCTGCGATTTGTCGGTGATGCCCAGCTGTCGTTCGACTTCGAGTTCGGCCGGCAGCCCGTGGGTGTCCCAGCCGAAGCGACGGTCCACCTTGTAGCCGCGCATCGTGCGATACCGCGGAACGATGTCTTTCACGTAGCCGGTGAGCAGATGCCCGTAGTGCGGCAGCCCGTTGGCGAAAGGTGGCCCGTCGTAGAACACGTACTCGTCGGCGCCGTCGCGGCGGGAGATGCTGGCCCGGAAGGTGTCGTCGCGAGTCCAGTAGTCGAGGACCTCGAGTTCCAGCGCCGGGAAGTCGGGGGCTCCCCCGGCGAGCTTGGGATAAGCCCTGGCGTCAGCATTTTCGGTCACGGTGCGCGTCGTCTCCTGCGTGCCTACGGTCAGGCCGGGGACGAGGCCGCGCAACCTGCGCGAGCACCGCGGTACCACCCCGCTTGCCACGCTCACGCGCGGCCGCTCGATTCGGGCTGTGACGGGCCTACCCGTTCGGTTCTACTGGGCTGTGAGGCTGTTCTTCCGAAGGCTCCCCGGTGATGGCCGGATCAACGCCGCTTTACTCTACCGCGAGACTGCAACTGCCCACGCAAACGCCGAGTGACGACGTCGGCAGATGCAGTCTCGCGGTAGGCAAGCTCACGCCCGGACCTCGAGCACACCGGCGCGCAGCAGGGCCGCGTACACGTGGCGCACCGGGTAGGTCAGCAGGATCGCGACGCCGTCGACGATCGGGTCGTGGCCGAGGCCGAACGGCAGGGCGCTGGCGGGCCGGGCGTTCTTCTTGGGCGCGGGGGCCTTGGTAATGTCGGGCACGACACGCAGGTTGCGGGCGGGCGCTACGGCAACGACTTCGTCGAAGAGTACTGCGGTCATGATCGTCTCCTAACGGAATTGCAAAACGGGTACGTGATTGGACTGAGACGTCCCGACCCGTCCGGGTTCCGATCCGAAAACGCTTGAGCACTAAGCTGATTCGTTAGCTCGAGGCGTCGGGCCGGAGGTCGGCTTGGGACGGAGCGTGTCCGGATATCCATCCGGACTGCCACTGGAACTCATACGTCCCTCACCTCCTCTACGGCTACGACGCGCGCGGTTACCGCGTCTATTTGCCCGCACCACAAGGAGTTCAGAATCCGGCGACCGCCGGAAATCCGCACCCCTCTCGTCAGAGCTTTGGCACCACACGACGTGTCCGGAACTCCGGAAGCCACTTTGGCTCAACCCTTAAGCCGGGAGGAGCTGTCCTGACCCGGGGCGTCTTTCGACGTTCGGGGTCAGTGGCCTGTGTTCGTGTAGCCGCCTCACCTAACGAGGTGCTTCCGCAATACTCCACCAGGGCCCCGACCCGGTCAATGTGATCTGGCGTGTATTGCGCAACTTTTAGGCGTCTTCACAGCTTTCGATCAGCTGTAACGCCCCTGACCAGGCTAAACACCGCGCTGTGGCATCGTTCACATCTAGGGAAAACGCGACAGTTAGTTGTCCGCTAAGTTTTCCAGCCGTCCGATGGTGTCGACGAACTCCTCGATCATGTCGAGCACGACCGAACGGGTCGGCCGCACCCGGTCGAGCGAGCCGACCACCTGGCCGACGAAATAGGTTGCCAGTTCGCGTGCCTTGGCGCCGGGATGGGCGGCGGCCTGATTGATGCGCAGCTGCGGTTCGGTGACCAGGGTGGTCTGCAACGGCATTCCGAGCGAGGCCGGGTTTTCCGGCCGCTCCCATTCGTCGGTCCAGGCCGTCCGCAGCATCCGGGCCGGCTTGTCCGTCATCGACCGCGAGCGCACCGTGTCGGAGGAACTGGCGGCCAGGAACTTCTCCTTGACCACCGGGTCGGTCTCGGCTTCCTCGGTGGTCAGCCACTCCGAGCCACACCACACGCCCTCGGCGCCCAGGGCCAGGGCCGCCGCGATCTGGCGGCCGCGGGCGATGCCGCCGGCCGCCAGCACCGGAACCGGTGCGACGGCGTCGACGACTTCGGGCACCAGCACCATGGTCGCCACCTCGCCGGTGTGGCCGCCCGCCTCGGTGCCCTGCGCGACGATCAGGTCGACACCGGCCGCGGCGTGCCGTCGCGCGTGCGCGGTGGTCCCGGCCAGCGCGGCCACCAACACATCGTGTTTGTGGGCGCGTTCGACGAGGTCGGCCGGCGGCGGCCCGAGCGCACTGGCGATCAACCGAATGTGGTGTGTGAAGGCCACTTCCAGTAGCGGCTCGTAGCCCTTGGGCGAGATGTTCAGGCTCCCGACGGATGGGCGCGGGGGTTCGGCGGGCGCCGTGATGCCGTAGCGGGCGAGCAGGTCTTCGACGAACGCGCGGTGCTCCTCGGGCAGTAGATCCCTGACGTGCTTGGCCTCGATGCCGCCCTGCTCGGCGCCGACGTATTTCGGTGGCAGCAGCAGGTCGACCCCGTAGGGTTTGCCGCCGGTCTCCTCGATCCAGGTCAGCTCGTTGCGCAGCCGTTGCGGGCTGTGTGCGACGGCGCCGAGCACCCCGAATCCGCCCGCGTTGGTGACCGCGGCGACGACGTCACGACAGTGGCTGAAGGCGCAATATCGGGAACTCCACACCGAGCAGCTCGGCGACCCTGGTCCGCATTCCTCGACGCTAAGAGGTATCGGCTGACATGGCAATCAACCCGCGGGCGCACGCCCGTCGGGCGGCCAGCCCGTCACACCGTCCTCCAACGGGACCTCGAGACTCTTCAGTATCGACGAGACCATGCGCCACGCGCTGATCGCGGTCACGAGCTCGACGAGAATCGTTTTGTCGCTTCGTAATTCGCGCTCACAGGCGGCCCAGCTCGGCGTGCTGACCGCGCCGTCGCGCACCACGTCGTCGGTGACGGCCAGCACCGCGCGCTCGGCGGGCCCGAACCCGTCGTGCCGTTGCCAGTCGCGCACCCCGAGCAGGTCCTCGGCGGTGACACCCAGCGCAGTGGCGACCCGCCAATGCTGCGTCCACTCGTATTCGCATGCGGTGAGCCAACCGATCCGCATGATCACCAGCTCCCGCAGCCGCGCGTCCAACGAACCGTGCCACAGCATGGTCGCGAGCAGGTCGTCGACCGCGCGCGCTAGCGGCGGATGGTTCAGCAACACCTGGAAGATGCTGAGCTCGGCCATGTAGTCGGGTACGGTCGCTTCGTCGGCGGCGGCCTTGGCCTCGCCGAGCGGCAGTCCGGGTACGCGGGCGGTTGTCATCGCGTGGGCACTCCGATCAACTGGCGGAACGACTTTTAATCGTAGTCAGCGGCAGTTGGCTAGAGCAGTCCCACCAATTGCAGGTCGGTGACGTACTTGATGATCACCGGCGCCGAAATGTGCGGGATGTCGTTGTCCGCACCGATTTTCGCTTCCTGCACCGCGGCGCGGAACCGGTCCGTCGGTGCGAACGACCCGCGGGTCGGCTCGAGTGGCTGGATCTGCTCGGGGTTGTGCAGCATCAACTGCAGCATCTGCAGCACCGAGTGCTGGCGCTGCCGGTCCGGCAGAGCCCGCAAACCGGCCTCGAACTGGCGCACCCACTCGGCGAAGTCGTCGATGCGCTGGATCGGATAGCCGGCCTCGATCAGCCAGTCGACGTAGGTGTCGAGTCCGATGCCGTCGTCGTGCGGGTTCATCACGTGATAGGTCTCGAACCCGTCGACCACCTGGGCCCCGAGGGTGGCGATCGCCTCGGCGACGAATTCGACCGGCAGGCCGTCGAAGTGCGCCCGCTGCCGGTTGCCGTTGTCGTCGCGCCGGTAGAACGAACCGGGCGCCACGCCGGTGGCGACCACGCTCAGGATCATCCGCGTGACCACGTCCGTCATGTTGAACTGGCCGGCGTAGCTGACGTCGGACAGGATCATGTCGCTGCGGAACACCGAAACCGGAAGCCCGAACGCGCCGTTGGCTTCCCGCAGCAGCACCTCGCCGGCCCACTTGCTGTTGCCGTAGCCGTTGGCGTAGCTGCCGTCCAGGACGCGGGTCGGACTGATGACCCGGATATCGGCGTCCTCGGTGAACAACGCCGGCTCGATCTGACGCCCCAGGTCCGAGGTCGACACGTACGCGTACGGCTTCATCCGCGAGGTCAGCGCGAACTTGATCAGCTCGGCGGTGCCAACGACGTTGGGCCCGAACAGCTCTCGATAGGGCAGCACGCCGTTGACCACGGCGGCCGAGTCGACGATCAGGTCGACGGTGTCGGCCAGTCGTTGATAGGTCTGCTCGTCGAGGCCCAGGTTGGCTTCGCCCTTGTCGCCGGCGACGACCTCGAGGTGATCGGCGGCCAGCTGGTGGAAGTGGTCCACCAACCGCGGGTCGCCGGTGTCGAAGGTCTTCTCCAGCCGGCGCCACGCCTCCTGATCGGAGCCGGCCCGCACCAGGCAGATCAGCTTGCCGTCGACCCGCTTGAGTTGCTTGAGCCACTCCAGGGCCAGGTATCGCCCGAGGAAGCCGGTCGCGCCGGTCAGCAGCACCGTGCGCGCTTCGGCGCTCGGCCCCGGCAGTGCCGGGGCGGTGAGCAGCGTCGTCTCGTCGATGAACTTGTCCAGCGTGAGGTCACTGGCGCGCAGCCCCTCGGTGTCGCGGCCGTGCACGGCAACGTAACTCGGGCCGTGGGCATCGGTCTCGTCGGCGTCGGGGTCGCGGTCCAACCGCTCGCTGATGGTGCGCACCGACGGCGCCTCGAACAGCGTCCGCACCGACAGGGTGGCATCGAACGCCGTGTTGATCGCGGCGACCACGCGCATCGCCGACAGCGAGTCACCGCCCAGGTCGAAGAAGGAGTTCTCGACGCCGACCCGCTCGATGTCCAGCACCTGGCCGTAGATCCCGGCCACGATCTCCTCGGTCGGCGTCGCGGGCGGGGTGTAGCGCACGGCGCTCTGGTATTCGGGTGCGGGCAGCGCGCGCTTGTCGAGCTTGCCGTTGACGGTCCGCGGCAAGGTGTCGAGCACCACGATCGCCGTCGGAACCATGTAGGCCGGCAACCGCTTGCCCAGCCGGGCGCGCATCTGGGCGGTGTCGACGTCGCCGGTGACGGTGACGTACCCGACCAGTCGCTTGTCACCGGGACGGTCCTCGCGGGCGACGACCGCGGCGGCCTGCACCCCGTCCAGGGCGGCCAGCGCCGCCTGCACCTCGCCGAGCTCGATGCGGTAGCCGCGGATCTTGACCTGCTCGTCGGCGCGCCCCAGGTACTGCAGCTGCCCGTCGGCGCCCCAGCGCACCAGGTCGCCGGTGCGATACATCCGCGCGCCCGGCCCGCCGAACGGGCAGGCCACGAACCGCGACGCGGTCAGCCCGGCCCGGCGCAGGTACCCGACGGCCACACCGCGACCGGCGATGTACAACTCGCCGACCACCCCTTCGGGCGCCGGCCGTAGCGACTTGTCCAGCACGAACAGGGCCGCGCCGGGTACGGGAACACCGATCGGGGCGCCCTCGCCGGCCTTCATCGGCTTGCTGATGGCCGCATAGATGGTGGCCTCGGTCGGGCCGTAGGCGTTGATCATCACCCGGCCCGGCGCCCACTTGTCCACCAGCTCGTTCGGGCTGGCCTCCCCCGCCATCACCAGGGTCACCGATTCCAGCCCTTCGCCCGGCATCATCGCCAGCGCCGACGGCGTTTGACCCACCACGGTCACCTGCTCGGCGACCAGCAAGTCGCGCAGCTCGTGGGCCGACGCCGCCGATTCGGGCACCACCACCAGCCGCGCGCCGTGCAGCAGGGCGCTGAAGATCTCCCACACCGAGACGTCGAAGCTGTAGGAGTGCCACTGCGACCATACCTGCCCGGGCCCGGTGGGTGCGCCGGGGTCGGGCACCTCCAGCAGTGACGTCGCGTTCCCGTGGGTGATGGCCACACCCTTGGGCACCCCGGTCGTTCCCGACGTGTAGATCGTGTAGGCCAGGTCCTCCGGCGCGGCCACCGGGAAGCTGATGTCCGACGGGATCGACAGGTCCGGGTCGTGGACGTCGATCACCGGCAGGTCGGCGCCGTCGAAACGGGACCGCATGGTCGCGTCGGTCATCGCGGCGACCGGGGTGGCGTCGCCGAGCATGAAGTCCAGTCGCGCGTCGGGCATTGCCGGGTCGATCGGCAGGTAGGCCGCGCCGGACTTGAGCACCGCCACCATCGCGATGATCGCCTCGGCCGACCGGTTGAACAGCAGTGCCACACATTCACCCGGCCGGGCGCCGTCGCTGACCAGCACCCGGGCCAGCCGGTCGGCCTCGTCGTCGAGCTCGCGGTAGGTCCAGGACCGCTCGCCGTCCACCAGCGCGACGCCGTCCGGGGTGCGTGCCACCTGCGCGGCGAACATCGCCGGGATCGTCGTGCCCTGCGCGGGCTGCGTCAGCACGGCGCGGTTGCCCCACTCGTCCAGCCGGGCGTGCTCACCGGCATCCAGCACGTCCATCGACGACAACCGCTGGGCCGGGTCGACGGTCATGGCGACCAGCACCCGCTGGAACCGCTCCACCAGGGTTTCGATGCTGGCCGGGTCGAACACGTCGGTGTCGTACTCGACGCGGATGCCCAGTTCGTGGCCCGGCAGCGCCATCACCGAAAGCGGATAGTGGTTGTACTCGCGATTGGTGACGTCGGTGATGGCCAGTTCGTGCACGCCCACCGGCACGTTGGTGTCGATCGGGTAGTTCTCGTACAGGAACAGCGTGTCGAACAACTGGTCGTGGCCGGTGGCGCGGTGAATGTCGGACAGGCCCAGGTGCTCGTGCTCGAGCCGGTTGTTGTGCGCGGTCTGCAGCTGGTCGAGCAGCTCGGCGACCGTGGTGGCCACGATGGTGTTCGCCCGCACCGCAACGGTGTTGATCAGCAGGCCGACAATCGATTCCGAGCCCAGCACCTCGGGCGGCCGTCCCGACACCGTGGTGCCGAACGCGACGTCGCGCTGCCCGGTCAGCCACATCAGCAGCTGCGCCCACCCGGCCTGCAGCACCGTGTTGACGGTGGTGTGGCAGGAGCGGGCGAGCGTGCTCAGCGCCCGGGTGGTCTCGGCGGACACCCGGTAGGAGTCGACGCGCCGGCGTCCCAGCCCCATCCGGGTCGCGGGCCCGACCAGCGTCGGGTTGTCGAAACCTTCGAACATCTGCCGCCACGCCGCCTGGGCGGCGGGACGGTCCTGTTCGGCGAGCCAGGTCAGAATGCTGCGGTAGGACGCGGGCGCGGGCAGCCGCTCGCCATAGTAGCTGGCGAAGATCTCGCGCAGCAGGATCGGCAGCGACCAGCCGTCCATCACGATGTGGTGGTTGGTGAGCACGAACCGGTGCTTGTTCTCGGCGATCCGGATCAACGCCGCGCGGAACGCCGGACGGCCGAGCAGGTCGCTGACCGCGTCGCGCTCGTCCGCGCACGGCTGCTCGATCTGCTCGTCGTGGCCGGCTTCGTCACTGTCGAGCTGGATGTACCGCCAGGCCATGACGGGTTCGGCGGGAATGACCTGCACCGGCTCGTCGAACTGCGCGCTGAAGCGGGCCGCCAGGTTGGGGTGCCGGTTGACCACCGTCTGCACCGCCTCGCGGAGACGCTGCGGGTCGATCGAACCGGAAATGGTGATGCCCAGCTGCACCGCGTAGACGTCGTCGCCGTTGTCGCCGCCCTGGGCGACGCTGGCGTGGAACAGCAGGCCCTGCTGCACCGGGGTCAGCGGCAGCACGTCGGCCAGCTGGTACTGCTGCTCGAGTTGGTCGAGCTGCTGCTGGGTCAGCCGCGCGGGCAGCAGGTCCGACGGGGTCAGGCCGCCGCCGCCGTTGCGCACGTGCGCGCAGATGCCGGTCAGCGCCTCGAACCACAGCCGGCTCAGCCGGCTGATCTGCTCGCCGTCCAGCGCCGAGGGCGCCCAGGTCCAGCTGGCGTGCAGGTGTGGGCCCGCGTCGGTGTCCATGGTGCCGGCGTTGAGGTCGACGGTGTGCATCAGCGGCAGCGGCACCGCGGTGGCCGCGCCGGCGACCGAAAGGCCTTCTTCGGAGATCCGCCACAGATCGCCGGTGAGCTCCGCCGCCGTGCCGGCGCCGAGCCGGCCCAGGTAGTTGAACCCGATCGCCGGGTCATTGCCGTGCAGGTCGACGTCGTGGTTCGCGTAGCGCAGCAGTCCGTAGGTCAGCGGGTCGGGCAGGCCGCGCAGCTGTTCCTTGGCGTCCTTGATCACCGGCCCCAGCGCGGTGTCGCCGGCGACCACCTGCGCCCAATCCAGACCGCCGACGGCCAGCGAGACCGGGTACTTGGTGGTGAACCAGCCGACCGTGCGCGACAGATCGACGCCCGGAGCCAATTCCTCGTGACGGCCGTGGCCCTCGACGCCGATGCCGATCGGCGCGCCCTTGCTGCCCAGGAACTCCGCCCAGGCCAACCCGAACGCGATCAACAGAATGTCTTGCACCCCAGCGTGAAACGCCGCCGGCACCTCACCCAACAGCAGCCGAGTCGTCTCGACGTCGAGCTCGGCCGACATCTGCTCGGCGCTGACGTAGGTGTCCACCTCGGGGCGCACCGCCGGCAGGGCGGCGGGCACGGCGGCCACCTGCCGCCACGCCTCGGCCTGCTCGGTCACCGCGGGGCGCTGCGCGTACTCCTGCAGCAGCGACGACCAGCGGGCAAACGACGTCCCGCCGGGCGGCAGTGCGACGGGCTGCCCGCTGTGGTGCTGGGCCCAGGCAATGTTCAAGTCTTCCAACAGGATTCGCCACGACACCCCGTCGACGGCCAGGTGGTGGACGATCAGCACCAGCTGCGAGGTGGAGCTCACCCACAGCGCGCTCAGCATCACCCCGGCGGACGGGCTCAGCCGGTCGCGCGCCTCGACGAGCGCCTCGTCGGACAGCGTGTCGACCGAGCGCAGCAGCGCGGCGGCGTCCACCGAGCCGACCTCGGGCACCCACAACGACCAGCCACCGTCGCCGTCGTCGTCCACCCGCAGCCGCAGCATCGCGTGCCGGTCCACCAGGGCCTGCAGCACCGCGACCGCGTCGGCCTCGGTCACCCCGTCGGGCGCCTGCACCACCATGGTCTGGTTGAACTGCTCGACCGGGCCGTCGGTTTCCTGCAGCCAGCGAATGATCGGGGTGGCGATGACCTCACCGAGGCCCTCGTCGGCCACACCGTCGCCCTCGGTGCCCATCCGGGCCACCCGGGCCAGCCGCGCGACGGTCTGCTCGACGAAAACGTCACGGGGACGGCACAACACGCCGGCCGCCCGGGCCTGCGCCACCACCTGCATGGACAGGATGCTGTCGCCGCCCAGGTCGAAGAAGGAGTCGTCGACACCGACCCGCTCCACACCCAGCACCTGGGCGTAGATCCCGGCCAGGATCTCCTCGACCGCGTCGCTCGGCGCGCGATATTCGTTAACGCCGGCGTATTCCGGTGCGGGCAGGGCGCGCGTGTCGAGCTTGCCGTTGACCGTCAACGGCAGCGCGTCCAACACCACCACCGCGACGGGCACCATGTACGACGGCAGCCGCTCGGCCAGCTGACCGCGGATCTCGGTCGGGTCCGCGGTCCCGGTGACATAGCCGACCAGGCGCTTGTCGCCGGCGCGGTCCTCGCGGGCGATCACCACGGCCTGCGAGACGCCGTCCACCCCGGCCAGCGCGGCCTGGATCTCACCGAGTTCGATGCGGTAGCCGCGGATCTTGACCTGCTTGTCGGCGCGTCCCATGTACCGCAGCTGCCCGTCGGTGCCCCAGGACACCAGGTCGCCGGTGCGGTACATCCGCGATCCGGGCCCGCCGAACGGGCAGGCGACGAACCGCGTCGTCGTCAGGTCCGGGCGGCCGACGTATCCGCTCGCCACGCCGGCGCCGGCCACGTACAGCTCGCCGACCACCCCGGGCGCGACGGGCCGCAGCCAGCCGTCCAGCACGAAGAAGGCGAGATGCGCCAACGGCACCCCGATGGGGCTGTTGTTGCTGTCGATGTCGGAGCCGACGATCTCGCGGAATGAGGCGTGCACGGTCGTCTCGGTGATGCCGTACATGTTGATCATCCGCGGCAGTCCCGGGTGGTTGTGCAACCACGTCTGAAGACGTTGCGGCTCAAGCGCTTCGCCACCGAAGACCACGGTTTGCAGCTTCAGCTGCTGTCCCAGCTCGGGCTGCAGCGCATCGGCGGCCTGCAACGCGTAGAACGCCGACTGGCTCAGCACGCTGACCTGCTCGCTGACCAGCAGCGCGTGCAGGTCTTCCGGCGAGCGGACCACGGCGTCGGGGACCACGATCACCCGGCCGCCGTGCAGCAGTGCTCCCCAGATCTCCCACACCGAGTAGTCGAACGCCAGCGAATGGCATTGCGTCCAAACCTGTCCCAGCTCCATCTCGGCGTCCAGCGACTCCAGCAGCTGGGTCACATTGCGGTGTGTGACGGCCACGCCCTTGGGCTTACCCGTGGTGCCCGAGGTGTAGATGATGTAGGCAACGTGATCGGCCGCCGGGGTCGGCAATGCGGTGTTGGGTGCGGCGCCGATCGCCGGGTCCTCGATATCGATGATCGGCAGGTCGGCGTTGTCCAACCGGGGCCGCAGGTCCGCGGTGGTCAGAGCGGCGATCGGCGCGGAGTCCGCCAGCATGAACTCCATCCGCGCGGTCGGGTGCGCCGGATCCATCGGCAGATACGCCGCGCCCGTCTTCAGCACCGCCAGCAGCGAGACGATCGCTTCGGCAGATCGGTTGAGCAGCACCGCCACTCGCTCGCCGGGTCCGGCGCCGCGGTCGGATAGCGTGTGCGCCAACCGATTTGCGGCCTCGTCGAGTTCGCGGTACGTCCACGACCCCTCGCCGCTGTTGACCGCGACGGCCTCCGGGGCGCGGGCGACCTGAGCGGCGAACAGTTCCGGAATCGACACCGGGGTGCTGGCGGGCAGCGTCAGCACCCCGCGGTTGCCCCATTTTTCGAGCCGGGCATGCTCGTCGGCGTCGAGCAGGTCGATCGACGACAGCCGACGGGTGGGATCGGTGGTCATCGTCACCAGCACCCGCCGGTACCGCTCGATCAGCGAGTCGATGGTGGCGACATCGAAGACGTGGCTGTCGAATTCGACGCGCAGGCTCAGTTCATGGCCCGGCGACACGACCACCGACAGCGGGTAGTGGTTGAATTCGCGACTGCTGAAATCGGTGATGGCCAACTCGTGCACGCCCAACAGCGCGCCGGCGTCGACCGGGTAGTTCTCGTAGAGGAAGAGCGTGTCGAACAGCTGGTCGTGACCGGTCACCCGGTGGATGTCCCGCAGCGCCAGGTGGTCGTACTCGAGGGTGTCGTTGTGGTACCGCTGCAACTGGGCCAACAGGTCGGCGATCGTGGTGATGGCCGTGGCGCTGGCCCGCACCGGAATGGTGTTGATCAGCAGACCCACCAACGCGTCCGCGCCGGGCAGATCGCTGGGCCGGCCGGAAACCGCGGTGCCAAAGACAACATCGTGGTGGCCGGTCAGCCACATCAGCACCTGCGCCCACGCCGCCTGCAGCACGTTGCTGACGGTGGTGTGGTTCGCGCGCGCCAGCTCGGTCAGGGCCTGGGTGACATCGGCTGGCACCCGATACGATTCCACGCCGCGCTCGGCGGCCTGCCCGGGCGGGCTCACCAGCGTCGGCGTGTCGAAGCCGGCCAGCAGTTTGCCCCAGTCGGCCTGTGCGGCGTCGCGATCCTGCTCGGCGAGCCAGGTGACAAAGCTGCGATACGACGGGGGCGCGGCCAACCGCTGCCCGTAGTAGAGCGTGAATATCTCCTGCAGCAGGATCGGCAGCGACCAGCCATCGACCACGATGTGGTGGATGGTCATCACAAACCGGTGCTGGTTGTCCCCGGTGCGGATCAGCGCCACCCGGAAAGCCGGCTCCCCCGCGATGTCGCACACCGCGGCGCGTTCTGCCGCACACAGCTGTTGGACCCGCTGGTCGACTTCCGTTTCACCGCCAGCCATTTCGACGTACTGCCACGCCATGACGGGCTCGGCCGGGATGATCTGGATCGGCTCGTCGAACTGTTGGCAGAACTGCGCGGCCAGGTTGGGGTGGCGGTCGACCACGGTCTGCACCGCCTCGCGCAGCCGCTTCTGGTCGAGCGGGCCGGTCACCGTGATACCCAACTGCACCGCGTACAAGTCGTCGCCGGAACCCTCGGCGAGCGCGCTGTGGAACAACAGCCCCTGCTGCACCGGGGTCAGCGGAAGCACGTCAGCGACCCGCAGTTGCCGGGACAGCTCATCGATTTGCTGCTGGCTCAGCCGCGCCGGGGCCACGTCGGACGGCGTCAGGCCGCCGCCACCGCCACGCACGTGCGCGCAGATGCCGGCCAGCGCCTCGAACCACAGCTGGCTGAGCCGGTTGATCTGGGTCTCGTCGAGTGCCGACGGCGCCCAGGTCCAGTTGGCGTGCAGATGCGGGCCGGCTTCGCTGTCGACGGTGCCGACGTTGAGTTCGACGGTGTGCGCCAACGGCATCGGGATCGAGGCGGCCGCACCGGCCAGCGCGAGGCTGTCCTGGCTGACGCGCCACAGGTCCTCGGAGAGCTCGGCGGCCGAGGCACCCATGCGGCCCAAGTAGTTGAAACCAATCGCCGGATCGGCTCCGCCCAGGTCGACCTCGTCATTCAGATACCGCAGCAGACCGTAGGTCAGTCCGTCGGGCAGGGCGCGCAGCTGTTCCTTGACTTCCTTGATCACCGCGCCCAGAGCCGGGTCGCCGGCGGTCACCCGCGACCAGTCCAGGCCACCCACGGTCAGCGATACCGGGTACTTGGAGGTGAACCAGCCGACCGTGCGCGACAGGTCCACGTAGGGAGTGAGCTCCTCGTTGCGCCCGTGCCCCTCGACGTCGATGGCGAGCGGCCGGCCCGGGGAGCCGAGGAATTCGGCCCAGGCCAACCCGAACGCGATCAACAGAATGTCTTGCACCCCAGCGTGAAACGCGGCGGGGACCTCACCCAGCAGCTGACGGGTGGTGTCGACGTCCAGGTCCACCGCCAGCCGTCCGGCGTTGGCGTGCGTATCGACCGCCGGCTGCACCGCCGGCAACACGGCCGGGGTCGACGCCACCTGCCGCCAGGCGTCCGCGTGCGCCACGACGGCTGCGTCGCGGGCGTGCTCCGCCAGCAGTGCGGACCACCGGGCGAACGACGTCCCCGGCGCCGGCAACTGGACCTCTTGCCCGCTGTGATGCTGGGCCCACGCGATGTTCAAGTCTTCCAACAGGATTCGCCACGACACGCCATCGACGGCCAGGTGGTGAATGATAAACGCCAGCTGGTTGGTGGAGGTCACCCACAGGGCGCTGAGCATCGCCCCGGTGGCCGGGTTCAGCCGCGAGCGCGCCTGCGCGAGCGCCTCGTCGGTCAGCACGTCGACCGTGTGCACCAGACCGGCGCCTTCCAGCGACTCGACCTCGGGCACCCACAACGACCAGCCGCCGGCGCCGTCGTCGTCGGCCCGCATCCGCAGGGTGGCATGCCGGTCCACCAGCGCCTGAAGCACCACCGCCACGTCCGGCTCGGTCACTTCGGCCGGGGCTTGCACCACCATCGCCTGGTTGAACTGCTCGACCGGGCCGTCGACGTCTTGTAGCCAGCGGATGATCGGGGTGGACACCACCTCGCCCAGACCCTCGTCGGCCACCCCGATCTCGCCGGTGGCCACGCTGGCCACTTGGGCCAGCCGCGCCACGGACTGCTCGACGAAGATGTCGCGCGGGCGCAGCAGCACTCCGGCCGCCCGGGCGCGCGCCACGACCTGCATCGACAGGATGCTGTCGCCGCCCAGGTCGAAGAACGAGTCGTCGATTCCGACCCGCTCGAGGCCGAGGATTTCGGAGTAGATGCCGGCCAGCACCTCTTCGACGGCCGTGGTCGGGGCACGGTAGGCGCCGCCGACGTTGTGGTATTCGGGCGCCGGCAGGGCGCGGGTGTCCAGCTTGCCGTTAGGCGTCAGCGGCAGCGCCGGCAAGACGACGACCGCGGCGGGCACCATGTACGCGGGCAGCCGCTCGGCCAGCTTGGCCCGGGCCGCGGCGGGATCGACGGTACCGGTGACGTAGCCGACCAGCCGCTTGTCGCCGGGCCGGTCCTCGCGGGCGATGACCGCGGCCTGCCTGACGTCGTCCAGCACGGCCAAGGCGGCCTGCACCTCGCCCAGCTCGATGCGGTAGCCGCGGATCTTGACCTGCTCGTCTGCGCGGCCGAGGTAGAGCAGCTGCCCGTCGTCGCCCCAGGAGACCAGGTCTCCGGTCCGGTACATCCGCTCCCCCGGCTGCCCGAACGGGCATGCCACGAACCGCGACGCCGTCAAACCGGCGCGGCGCACATAGCCGCACGCCACGCCGGCGCCGGCCACGTACAACTCGCCGACCACGCCGAGCGGCACCGGCTTCAACCACCGGTCCAGCACGAACAACGCCGCGCCCGGAACGGGCGAACCGATTGGCACCACACCGGATCCCGGCACCAGCGGCGCGCTGATCGCCACACACACCGTGGTCTCGGTGGGGCCGTAGCCGTTGACCATCACCCGGCCGGGCGCCCACTGGTCCATGATTTCCGGCGGGCAGGCCTCGCCGGCGACCACCAACGCCGCGGTCTCCAAACCCTCGGGCGATAGCATCCCCACCGCCGACGGCGTCTGGGTGAGCACGCTGACATGTTCGCGAACGAGCAAGGCGTGGAAGTCTTCTGGCGAACGGGTCACCGACTCCGGCACCACCACCAGCCGACGGCCCCCGAGCAGGGCGGCCCAGATCTCCCACACCGAGAAGTCGAAGGCCAACGAGTGGCACTGCGACCACACGCCGGTGCGGGGCAGGCCGGCATCGAAGCAGGCGAACAGCTGCGTGACGTTGTGATGGGTGACCGCAACACCTTTGGGGGTGCCCGTGGTGCCGGACGTGTAGATGACGTGGGCGAGGTTGTCCGGGTCCGGTATCGGCAGGGCCGTGCTGGGCTGGGCCGCGATGCGAGGATCGGCGACGTCAATGACGACCAGATCCTGTCCGTCCAGCCGCGACCGCAGGTCGGTGGTGGTCACCGCCGCCGTCGGCGCGGCGTCGGCGAGCATGAACTCGGTGCGCGCAGGTGGCAGCGCAGGATCGATCGGCAGGTATGCCGCACCGGTCTTCAAAACGGCCAGGATCGCGATGATCGCGTCGGCGGACCGGGAAAACTGAAGTGCCACAACGTGGCCCGGGCCGACGCCCTCGCTGACCAGCAGGTGCGCCAACCGGTTGGCGGCCTCGTCGAGTTCCCGGTAGGTCGTGGATCGCCCCTCGAAGGTGATGGCGACCGCCTCGGGGGTGCGCTCGACGTGTTTGGCGAACGTCTCCGGAATCGACACCTTCGCCGGAGCGAGCTCGGTCAGGACGGCCCGGTTGCCGATCTCGTCGAGGCGGGTCATGTCGTCGGCGTCGAGCGCTGCGATCGACGACAGGGGCGCCGTCGGATCCTCGACCATGGCCAACAGCACATGCTGCAACTTCGCCGCCAGGTCGGCGACGTCGAAATTCGCGAACGGTTGCCCAGGACCGGCCGTGCTCAGGAACAGTTGATCGCCGGCCCCCAGGAAGAAAAACCCGAAGTGACCCACCGGGCCGTGGTTGGTGTACCCAGCGTGTGCCGGGGCGCCAGCGAGGTTCAGGGTCAGCCGGGACGGGATGAAATTGACACCCACCCGGTTTGCACCCTGACGGGCCCCGCCCTCGCCTTCCAAGGCATGCACCGGAAAACGCTGATGTTGCAACAGTTCCCGAATACGCGTGTCGACATGGGCGACGAAATCGCCGACCGTCGAATCCGGAGCCGTCGTCAACACCAGCGGGACAACCCCGGCCAGCATCGCGGGCAGCGTCTTCGACTCCGGAGTCACTCGGCGGCTGACCGGGAAGTCCAGCGTCACCTCGGACGCATTTCCGGACCAGCCACGCACCAATAGCGCACACGCGGCGGTAATGGCCGAATACCGCCGGACCCGCAACTGTTTGGTCAGCTGTTGCATTCGGCCCACCACGGCCGGATCCAACTGCACCGAGGCCGACGTCAGATAGGGGTCGCGCTCGGTGGTGAGTTGCGGCAGCCGGTAGTGGAATCCCGATTCAGTGGGCAGGTGTTCCTGCCAATAGGCCTGGTCATCGGAGTAGTCGGTGGACGCCTCGTAAGCCGACTCGCAGTCGATCAGGTCCTGCAGCGACCCGAAGTACGCGTCCGGGACGGGCTCGCCGGCCACCAGTGCGGTGTAGACGGTGGCGACGCGGCGGCTCACCAGCGCCATGCCCATGCCGTCTACGGCGATGTGGTGGCAGCAAGCGAATAAATAGAATTCGTCGTCTTGCGTCTGGAATAGCGTAAAAATGAAAAGCGGGCCCGAGAATGGCATTGGCGTGCGCTGAATTGCGGACGCCATTTCGCGGACTTTTCGCACGGGGTCGTCGGCGCCCCGGAAATCATAGAAGCCCAGCTCTGCATCCGGATAATCGACGGCCTTCTGTAATACATGACCCTCGGACTCGAAGAACGCAACCCGGCCCGACTCGGACTCCGCGACGACTTGCCTGATCGCCTGCTGCAGCAAATCATGATGGACCGGGCCCTCGATCAACACCAAAAGACCGAGCTGCCACTCGGTACCCGCGAAACCCGTTTCCTGCGAGAGCCAAATATCGAGCTGTCCACGCGTCAGCGGGTGTGCCCGCTCACCACGTTCCATGTGAGTCCCCCAAAGCTCCACCCGAGTCCCCATACCCAGGCCGGTTTACTTATCAAAACTCCGACCCGCTGCCAGCCGCTCGCGCAGACTCTTCGGCCGGATATCGGGCCAGTTCTGCTCGATGTACTCGAGACACGCCGCTCGGTCGGCCTCGCCATATACCACCCGCCATCCGGCGGGGACATCGGCGAAGGTCGGCCACAGGCTGTGTTGCTCCTCATCATTGACCAACACGAAAAAACTGCCATTATCGTCGTCGAATGGATTCGTGCTCACAGTTCTCCAGGCGTTCTCTCGATATAGGTGGGGTCGTTCCAAACCATACTGGAGGCCTACAGGCTCGGTCGGAGGTTTCGACAAAGTTCCTGCTGTGATCTGCTAAGCACTCGGGGCACCTCTTGGCAAATCGGCGCGCGGCGCAACACTTGGACGTTGGCGCCCCGGAGCGCAGTGACCTGCAGCGACGGTACGGGCTGTCTGCCGCCCGCCAAGAGTACGGTACCGGCGGCCAGAAAACGACCGAGTTACGCTCTCGTTGCTCGTTAGTTGCCGCGCCGAAATACCGTCGCCGACCTCCGGGGGTGGACCCGCAGATCAGACCGGAAACGACCGCAGAACATCACCAGCAAATGCCGGGGCGGCACGGTAGCTGCCGAAGCCGAGCGTCGGTGTCTGCTTTGCCGCTGCGCTGGTTCACAAGACGTTGGTCTGACGCCGACAAATCGCATGCTCACCGCCCTCGGCGACCAAGATTGGTAGATGACTCTTCTGCGCGAGGCCACGCGATAATGTAATATGTGTCACCATTGCTCGGGCCAATGACGCATACAACACCTGCCGCGGGGGGCGGATTTCACTGATTGCTACCGTGCTCGTACGCACACGGTACGAGTCATGATCCCACATCGGGTTTCCAAAGATCTGATGTCGGGGCCAATGGCATGGTTTACTCATCAAGATCTGGTTGCACTGGTCGAACGCCACTCGATTGAGCCGACCGCCGCAGGTCTGGCGTGGTGCGATCGAGATTTGGGTACTGTCCGAGCGGTTGAAATAGCGAGTCTGTGAACGGGTTGAAGGGGGTGTGGTGGTCGAACACGATGTTCGAGCCCGGTCCGACGTCGCCGCCGATGGCAGCCAGGGCGTGAGCGAGCCTGCGGGGCGCTTGCGGCGGTTCGGCCGCCAGTCCGGTCCCCAAGAGCCCCCGACCGGTGCGCCTCGAAAGGGCAGGCGGAATCCGGGAGCTGGGATCGTCAAGCTGCTGGGGCGGCTGTGGATCCCGTTGCTGATCCTGGCGGTGCTCACCGCCGGCGGATTCACCGTTTCGCGCCTACACGGGATATTCGGCTCCGAAAAGCGCCAGTCCTATGCCGACACCCGGGTCAAGGACAGCAAACCGTTCAACCCCAAGCATTTGAAGTACGAGGTCTTCGGTGCACCGGGCACCGTTGCCGACATCAGCTATTTCGACGTCAACGCCGACCCTCAGCACATCAACGGCGTCACCCTGCCGTGGTCGATGGATTTGTCGACCACCCTGCCGTCGATCGTGGGAAACGTAGTGGCACAAGGTGATACCGATACCATCGGCTGCCGCATCATCGTCGACGGCACCGTCAAGTCCGAGAAGGTATCCCACGAGGTGAACGCCTTCACGTACTGCGTGCTGACGGCTGCATGAGCGACGAAAACATGGGCACGGAGCGGCCGTTCATAGCGCGGACGATCCACCGGTTTTCGATACTCATCATCCTGGCGTGGCTGGGTTTCGCCGTCTTCGTCACGGTCGGCATCCCGCCGCTGGAGGTTGTCGAGCAACAGCATTCGGTGTCGCTGAATCCCGTCGAGGCGCCGTCCTTCAAGGCGATGGCGCGCCTCGGCCAGGATTTCAAGGAATCCAACTCCGGCGCCCTGGCGATGATTGTCCTGGAGGCGGACCGGGCTCTCGGCCAGGAAGATCACAAGTACTACGACGAATTGGTCCGCCGGCTCGAGGCCGATACCAAACACGTTCAGCATGTCCAGAACTTCTGGGGAGATCCGGTCACGGCGGCCGCGGCGCAAAGCATCGACGGCAAGGCCGCGTATGTGCAGCTGAACCTCGGCGGTAGCCAGGGCGCGACCGCGGGAGACGAATCTGTGGCGGCCGTCCGAGGCATCGTCGCGGGACTGAAAACTCCGCCGGGCCTCAAGGTCTATGTCACCGGACCGGCTGCCACCGTGGCGGATATGAACAAGGCGGGTCAGGAGACGGTCACAACTGTCACACTGGCGAGCCTTTCGGTGATCTTCATTATGTTGCTGCTCGTCTATCGTTCGATCTTCACCGTCATTCTGTTGTTGCTCATGGTCGGGCTGCAATTGACGGTATCCCGTGGAATGGTGGCACTTCTCGCCTATCACGGGGTTCTTGGCCTCACCACCTTCGCGGTCAACCTGCTCGTAGCGGCGGTCATCGCCACCGGGACCGACTACGGAATTTTCTTCGTCGGGCGGTATCAGGAGGCCCGCCAGGCCGGCGAGGACAAGGAAACCGCGTTCTATACCACCTTCAGCAGTGTCGCCAAGGTGGTGTTGGCCTCAGGAATGACAATCGCCGGCGCTGTTCTGTGCCTGAGCTTCACTCGCCTCCCCTATTTCCAGCCGCTAGGCCTTCCCAACGCGGTGGGTATCGCCGTTGCGGTCTTAGTAGCTCTCACGCTCACGCCGGCACTGATCGCCGTCGGAAGCCGGTTCGGCCTGTTCGAGCCAAAGCGGAGGCTCCAGGTGCGCGGTTGGCGGCGAATAGGCACGGCGATCGTTCGCTGGCCCGCGCCCATTTTTATAGCCACATTAGCCGTTGCCCTGGTCGGGCTGCTGACACTGCCGGGGTACAACCCGAGTTACGACGACCAGAAATTCATTCCCGAAGATATTCCCGCCAGCGTCGGAAATGCGGCCGCGGGACGGCACTTCCCCGAGTCGCGCATGATGATGCCGGAAATCCTCTTGGTGCAAGCCGATCACGACCTGCGGAACCCGACCGACATGCTGGTATTGAACCAATTGGCCAAGGGTGTCCTCGCGGTGCCGGGCGTTTCAACGGTTCAGAGCGTGACTAGGCCGGAGGGAACCCCGCTGGCGCACACCAGCATTCCCTACATCATGAGCATGTCGCAGTCGAACCAGCTGACAAATATGGCGTTCCAAAAGGACCGCATGAACGACATGATGAAACAGGCCGAAGAAATGGCCAAGATGATTGCGCTGATGCAGCACATGCTGGGACTGTTGAAAGAGCTCACCGCCACCACCCACGACATGGTCGCCCGGACACATGAAATACAGAAGACCACCGCAGAATTGCGTGACCGTGTTTCGAATTTCGAAGATTTTTTTAGGCCGCTACGCAGCTATTTCTACTGGGAGAAACACTGCTACGATATTCCCGCCTGCTATGCAATCAGGTCGGTATTCGACGCAATCGATGGCGTCGACGAGGTGAACGACAAGTTTCGCGAATTGGTGGTCGACCTCGATAAGCTAGACATGCTTTTGCCGCAGATCCTCGTACAGATCCCGCAAATGATCGAAACCATGCAGAGCATGCGGACCATGATGCTGACAATGCACAGCACCATGGAAGGAACTCTTGGCCAGATGGAGGTTAATGGCGGCCAAAACCCGAATGCCATGGGGCAGGCATTCGACACCTCCAAGAATGACGATAGCTTCTACATTCCGCCGAGCATTATCGACGGCTCGGATACTTTCAAGCGGGTCATGAAGATCTTCCTGTCGCCTGACGGGAAGAACGCCCGCATGCTGATTTCGCAAAAAGGTGACCCAGCAACGCCCGAGGGGCTTTCGCGTGTGGAACCGATCAGGACGGCGGCCGAGGAGGCACTCAAGGGCACGCCTCTAGAAGACGCGAAGGTTTATCTCACCGGAACCGCCGCGGTGGTGAAAGACTTGGTCGACGGCGCCAAATACGACCTCTTAATCGCCGGAGTCGCCGCCCTCTGCCTCATTTTCATCATCATGCTGATCATGACGCGGAGTTTCCTCGCCGCGCTAGTCATCGTCGGTACGGTATTGCTCTCACTGGGCGCTTCCTTCGGGATGTCCATCCTCGTTTGGCAGTATTTGCTTGGACTGCAAATTCACTGGACCGTGCTTTCCATGTCGGTGATCGTGCTTTTGGCGGTGGGTTCTGACTACAACCTGCTGCTGGTTTCCCGGATGAAAGAGGAATTAGCCGCCGGCATCCACACCGGGATCATCCGCGCCATGGCGGGTACCGGAAAGGTTGTTACCAACGCGGGTCTGGTGTTCGCGTTCACGATGGCCTCGATGGCGGTCAGTGACCTGCGCAGCATCGCCCAGTTGGGCACCACGATCGGGATGGGCCTGATGTTCGACACCCTGGTGGTGCGCGCCTTCATGACACCCGCCGTCGCGGCACTGCTCGGGCGTTGGTTCTGGTGGCCGCAACGAGTGCGCACCCGCCCCGCTAGCCAGATGCTGCGCCCGTTGGGATCGCGGCCGTTGGTGCGCTCGTTGTTGCTGAAGGAAACGCGGTGAGGCGCGCATGACCACCGAACCGATAGTGACCCAAAGCGCCGAAACTCCGGTCCAGAAGCCGTTCGCCGCGCGGACGATCCGCAATCTTTCGCTGCTCTTCATCCTCGGGTGGGTAGGGCTGACGCTGCTGGTGACTTTCGCGGTTCCGTCGCTGGAGCGGGTGGGCCGGGAGCACTCGGTGCCGTTGGCGCCGCAAGATGCGCCCGCGGTGCAGGCCATGATGCGGATGGGCAAGGTCTTCAAAGAGTCCGACTCGGACAGCTTCGTGATGCTCGTGATCGAAGGGCAGAACGAGCTGGGGGACGGCGCCCACAAGTACTACGACAAGTTGATGCGCCTGCTGAAGGCCGATACGAAACATGTTGAACACGTTCAGGATTTGTGGGGCGATCGGCTCACTGCGGCGGGCGCGCAAAGCGCTGACAGTAAGGCCGTCTACGTCCAGATGAACCTGGACGGTAACCAAGGCACGACGCAGGCCCAAAACTCCATTGCCGCCGTCCGCGACATGATCGCGAAGAATCCACCGCCGCCCGGCCTCAAGGCCTATGTCACCGGCCCTTCGGCACTGTTTTCAGACATGCAGGAGGCCGGCGATCGATCGATTCTGAAGATGACCGCGGTCGGGGCAGCGATCATTTTCGTGGTGCTGTTATTCGTCTACCGGTCGATCGCCACGGTGATCCTGTTGTTAATCACGGTCGGGGTCGAGGTGCTTGCGGCCCGTGGAATCGTGGCCTTCCTCGGCGACCACAGCCTCGTGCAACTGTCGACATTCGCCGTCAACCTGCTGGTGGCGCTCGCGATGGCGGCCGGAACCGACTACGGGATCTTCTTCTTCGGCCGGTACCAGGAGTCGCGGCAGGCCGGCGAGGATCGGGAAACCGCCTACTACAACACATTTCGCGGGGTCGTGCCCGTCGTCCTGGGTTCTGGTTTGACGATCGCCGGAGCAATGTTGTGTCTGAGCTTTACCCGGCTGCCCATCTTCCAGACGATGGGCGTACCGTGCGCCATCGGCTTGGTCATCTCTGTCGTGATCGCGCTGACACTGGTTCCGGCGGTTCTTACCGTCGGCGGCCGCTTCGGGCTGCTCGATCCCACCCGCGCCATCCGGTTCGGTCGGTGGCGGCGAATTGGCACGGCAATCGTCCGGTGGCCGGTGCCCATCCTCGTCGCGACCATCGCAGTCGCGCTAGTCGGATTGGTAACGCTGCCGGGGTATCAGACCAGCTACAACAACCGCCTTTATATGCCCGACGACATCCCGGCGAACATCGGCTATGCCGCCGCCGACCGGCACTTCTCGCAGGCGCGGATGCTGCCGGAAATTCTGATGATCGAGTCCGATCACGACATGCGCAACCCGGCCGATTTCATCGTGCTGCACAGGCTGGCCAGGGCCATATTTAAGATTCCCGGAATAGCCCGGGTTCAGGGCATAACCCGGCCCGAGGGGACGCCGATCGAGCACACCTCGATCCCCTTCATGCTGGCCATGCAGAACTCGGCCCAGTCACAAAACATCAAATACATGAAGGCTCGCATGGACGACATGCTCGAGCAGGTCCACATGATGGACATACAGATCGCGTCAATGAAGCGCCTTTACGAACTTCAGAAGCAACTGACCGCACTTACGCACGAATCGATCACCAAGACCGACGAGATGACAGTGCTCTTGTATGAGTTGAGAGACCATTTTGCGGACTTTGAAGATTTCCTCCGGCCGATCAAGAGCTACTTTTACTGGGAAAAACACTGTTTTGATATCCCGATTTGCTGGTCCTTGAGATCGATCTTCGACACACTCGACGAGGTCGACGAGCTCAGCGACAAACTGAAGGATTTGCTCGTCGATCTCCACAAGATGGATGCATTGCTGCCTCAGCTGCTTGAGCAATACCCGCAAATGATCGCTACGATGCAGTTCTTCAAGACGACGACGCTGACGATGCACAGCACCATGGCAGGAATCATCGGCCAGGTCAACGTCGACAACAAAGACGCGGTTACGATGGGCCAGGCGTTCGACAACTCGAAGAACGACGATTCCTTCTATCTGCCACCGGAGATTTTCAAAAACGCCGACTTTCAGAAGGCGATGAGCCAGTTCCTGTCGCCCGACGGGAAAGCGGCGCGGTTCATCATTTCCCACAAGGGTGACCCGGCGACGCCCGAAAGCGTGGACCGGGTGGACAAGATCAAGACGGCGGCGGAAGAGGCACTCAAGACGACGCCGCTCGAAGACGCCAAGATCTATCTGGCCGGCACCGCGTCGACCTTCAAGGACTTCAAGGACGGCTCCAAGTTCGACCTGTTGATCGCGGGAATCGGCGCACTCTGCCTGATCTTCACGATCATGCTCATCATCACGCGAAGTTTCGTGGCCGCGCTGGTAATCGTTGGGACAGTGGCACTTTCGCTGGGCTCATCGTTCGGGCTTTCGGTGCTGATCTGGCAGTACATTCTGGGCATCAAGCTGTACTGGATGGTGCTGCCGATGTCGGTGATCGTCCTACTGGCGGTGGGGTCTGACTACAACCTGCTGCTGGTATCCCGGATGAAAGAAGAAATAAGCGCGGGTATCAACACCGGCATCATTCGGGCAATGGGCGGTACCGGCAAGGTCGTGACCAACGCGGGTCTGGTGTTCGCATTCACAATGGCCTCGATGGCGACCAGCGACTTGCGCATCATCGGTCAGGTCGGTACGACCATTGGCCTGGGTCTGATGTTCGACACCTTGATCGTGCGCTCGTTCATGACGCCGTCCATTGCCGCAATCCTCGGACGCTGGTTCTGGTGGCCGCAGGTGGTTCGTCCACGCCCGGCCAGTTCGATGCTGCGGCCGGAAGGTCCGCGTCCCCTGGTGCGCGCCCTGCTGGGTCAGGAGCATCCCGACGACGCGCCTACGGCCGAGATCCCAAGGCAATCCGTCTGATTGGCGACGCCGTTTTCGCTCCCGCGCCGGCGGCCACCGCGACGAGGGCTGTGCCAACCAGGACGTTGTCATCCGCTAGCGATACCGCCAACATGCAGACACCCAGCATGAAATACTCCGAAATATGAGCCCACTGGCCATCGAGGTTGTCGACCTCACGAAGACTTTCGGGCGAAACGTCTCAGCACTGAGTGGCGTGAGTTTCTCCGTTCCGCCCGGCACCGTGTGCGGCGTCCTCGGCCATAACGGCGCGGGCAAGACAACCACGATCAACATTCTGTCTACGCTGATCCGCCCATCCTCAGGCCAAGCCCGTGTCAACGGATATGACGTCGTCCGCCAGCCCGCCCAGGTACGAGGCAGCATCGGGTTGACCGGTCAGACCAGCGCGATGGATCCCCTGCTCACTGGCCGGGAGAACCTGGTGTTGTTTGGCAGGCTGCGTGGTCTGAGCCGTCGGCAATCAAAAGCTCGCGCCGACGAGCTGCTCGAACAATTCGATCTCGGTGCCGCAGCGGACCGGCGGGTATCGACCTACTCCGGAGGCATGTGGCGGCGCGTCGACCTTGCCAGCACTCTAATGGTGCTGCCAGAGGTCCTATTTCTCGACGAACCGACCGTCGGGTTGGACCCACGGAGTCGCCGCGGCATGTGGGGCCTGGTAACTTCGCTGGCTCAACAAGGCGTCGCCGTGCTGCTGACCACGCAGTACCTGGAGGAGGCCGACGTGCTGAGCGACTCCATCGTCGTCATCGACCACGGTCGGGTGATCGCCAGCGGCACCGCCGAGGATCTCAAGCGCAGAGTGGGTACTAGCTACTGTCAGGTGAGTCCGGCCGATCCCGCTGATCTGGCTGATGTCGCGTCGGCGTTGACGGGTCTCAGAGGCGTCGACATCGACCCCGACACAAACTCGGTATCGGTGTTCGCACCCGACGGGGTGTCCACACTGGCTGATGTGTTACGCCGGATCGATGCGCGCGGCATTGAACTCGCCGACATCTCGCTGCGGAAGCCCTCCCTCGATGAGGCCTTCCTGCACCTCACCGAAAATACCGTTGCTCAATCATGAGCGCCCTCGCAGCACTGACCGAACGTTCATTGATGGCTGCGGCCCGCGATGGCGGGTTGATGTTCGAAATTCTGTCGCCCGTTGCGTATTTGGCCGGATTCAGCGTTGCGCTGCACGGACTGGTGGACACCGGTCATACGAGTTATTCGCAATACTTAGCGCCGGCGGTGGTGGTGCAGTCGGTGATTTTCGTAGGGCTGCTTACCGCCGACCGCGCGGCGCGGGACCGCCTCCTGGGAGTTGGTGAAAGGATGCGGACACTACCGTTCTCCGCGGCCGTCCCCGTGAGCGCCAGGATGGTCGCAACCTTGATTCGAGGTCTGCTCGTCCTGTCGGTGGCGATCACAGCCGGCTATGCATTCGGATTCCGAATGACGGGCGGACTGGGCTATGCGTTAGCTTTCGTACTCATTGCGCTGCTGTTGTGCTTAGCAGTGGCCTTCGGCGCCGATGCGTTGGGATCAAGTGCGAGCAGCGTCCAAGCGGCCAGCCAAGCGCTGTTTGTCCCGCAGGTAATGCTGTTTTTGCTTTCGACTGGAATTGCGCCCGAAGATACGTTTCCGCATTGGTTGCGTCCGTTCGTGCGGAATCAGCCGGTGTCGCAGGCCGCCGAAACATTGCGCGGACTCGCCAGCGGACGGGTAATCGTAGGCAATTTCGTGGCCACGCTGGCCTGGTGCGTGGGCATGGTATTGATCTTCGGGACGATCACCCTGCGCGTGCAGAGGCGGCGATAGTGGTAGCGCAGCAACACAGCATACGAAGCGCGTGGCTGACCGAGACCTGGCTGCATGCCGGTCGGCTCCTCACCCGGTGGCGTCGGGACCGGGGCGTACTGGTCGGGTCGCTTAGCATTCCCGTCTGTCTGCTGCTCGCCTACTACGTGGTGCTGGACGAGCGGGTGCATAAAGTCACCGGTGTTGAGAGCGTTTACGGCTTGGTTCCGCTGTGCGCGGTGCTGTCCGCACTGTTCGGCGCTTTCAACACCGCGATCGGCATACAAATGGAGCGCGAGTCCGGGCTATTCACGCGTCTGTGGGTGCTGCCACTGCACCGGATCAGCACGCTCACGGGACGTATGGCCGCCGAGGCCGTGCGCGCGCTGGTCGGCACGGTTCTGATCACCGGCATCGGGGTGGCATTGGGGCTGCGCTTTACGCACGGGTGGGCGACGGCCCTGGCCTACATCCTGATCCCGTCGATTGTGGTCATCGGCTTCACGGCGCTGGTAATGGCGTTGGCGATCCGCACCAATGGCCGCAGCATCATGAGCTGGCTGGTCGCCGCGACGGTTTCGCTGGCATTTATCAATCCCGGCACAACTCCGATCGATCAGTTCCCGGGTTGGCTTCGGCTGTTTGCCCGCATGCAGCCGATGTCACCACCCATCGAGGTGATGTATGCGCTGGCTCACAATGGCCCCCTCTTGTGGCCTGCGGCGATGACTTTCTTCTGGACGGTCGCGCTGCTCGCGATGTTCACGCCCATGGCAATGCGCGGCTACCGGTCCGCCGCCGAATCCCCCGCATGAGGAGCGGCGGGGCGCCCGAATCACCCAAAGTGAGCATCGTGGCGACTACGCACAACCAGGAAGACTACGCACGGCAGGCCTTCGACAGCTTTCTAGCCCAGCGGACCGATTTCCCCGTCGAGATCATCGTCGCCGACGACGCGTCGACCGATGCCACACCGTCGATCATCCAGCAGTATGCCGACCGGCACCCGCAGCTGTTTCGCCCAATCTTCAGGCCGGAAAACCTTGGGCTCAACCGGAATATGACCGGCGCCCTCTCCGCCGCCCGCGGCGAATATGTCGCTCTGTGTGAGGCGGACGACTACTGGAGCGACCCGTTGAAACTGAGCAGGCAAGTCGCGTACCTCGACCGCCATCCGGAGGCGATGGTGTGTTTCCATCCCGTACGCGTGGTGTGGGAGGACGGTTTCGCGAAGAATTCAAAATTTCCGCCGGTTCATCTACGAGGCAATCTGAGCGTCGACGCCCTGCTCTTGATGAACTTTATTCAGACCAACTCCGTTGTCTATCGTCGCCTCGAACGCTATGACGACATACCGACAGACGTCATGCCGTTGGACTGGTACCTGCATGTGCGGCACGCGGCGCACGGCGATATCGGGATGCTGCCCGACGTCATGTCCGTCTACCGTCGTCACTCTCAGGGGATGTGGCACAACCAGGTTGTGGATCCTCCGAAGTTTTGGCTGACACTCGGCCCAGGGCATGTGGCGACCTTTGACGCGATGCTCGACCTGTTCCCCGATGATCCTCAGCGTGAGAAGCTCATCGCAGCCATGGCCGACTGGATCCTGCACCAGATCGCCAATGTCCCGGGCCGCGAGGGGAGGGAAGCGCTCGCGGAAGCAATCGCGGCCCACCCTCGAATGGCGGAGCTGGCAATGAAGCACCACTGGGCCCCGCGCTCGCAGCGGCTCAAGGAGTCATGGCGTAGGTTAACCATTCTTGCGCCGAGCCGTGGAGGGCTGGTGGACGTCTGGCCCTTTGTCCGCCGGCAGACCGAGGCAATGTCAAGTTCCGCGCAGCCGCTCGGCAATCTGGACGCGTCGAACACCCACAACGAACCGCATGGCCCGCTGGTCCACGGTGATTCTTAGGCCGCGCAGCGGCTCATCGCCCACCCGCTCACTACGGACGCGTGAAGATAAAGGCGTGGTTCTCGAAATTTGGAAGCCGACCGAACCGACCGCAATTCTTCTTGTGCAGCAATTTGAATCCTAGTTCGTCGACCTTCGCCTCGAGGTCGGCGTCGGTGATGCCCCACTGCCAAATGTGGTGTACATCGCGCCAGGGCCTATCGTGCTCCGGATGAATCTCGTTCAGTCGTCCGAAGAGATCCTTATAGTTCTCTTGACGCGGGTTATGCGGAATATTACGGAAGTATTCTTCCTCACCTAAATCGAGCAGTCGTATATTATTCCCCGGCCCTGTCCATTGCTGATTGTAAATGATTAAGGCGCGCACATTTTTCGCATACATTTCCAAGATCGCATCCCAATCGGGCGACACTTGGTGCAGCAGCACGTCAAACAGTAGGACGGCATCAACGGAGCCCACTTCATCAGCAATCTTTTGATCGCCGAAATTACCTTTGATCAGCCGAAGCTGGGGATACAACTTCGCCTTTTTGAGCACTTTCTGCGTCGGGTGCGTATCAACTAAAGCGGCGTTTATTATTTTATGCTTGTCGAGCGCGTGGAACGTGTACCCGCCTTCCACCCGCCAAACACCCCCAAGATCGGCGAACGAATCGATGTTCAGAGATGAGAATGCTTGATCTATAATCTCGATTTTATCTTGGAGAATTTTCCGGAAGACACCGAACATCGTTAGCTCTCTACCTCCTGCTAGCCTGATTAGCCGTGGGCCAAATCGCTTTGCGTATCGCTCTACCGCCATGCAATCCAAGGCCCAGGCGATCACCCTACATGCCGGTCAGCCCATCGTTTGATTTCGGGCCGGTCTAGAAACAGGCCTTTTTCGTCAGCAACTCGCAGATATCGCACAAACCAGGGTCTAAGGTGATCGCTACGGGATTGCTAGGTGCACCCTCCTACAACGCTGTCGTTGCGGACGTCGGGCCTACGATCGACGGGGTTCTTCGGGGGTTTAGCGGGCTTAGGGAGGCTGAAATCATGGTGTCCGATGCCGCCGAGACCATGAGCTGCGCGGTTGGACCGCATAGAGTGTCCATGAACACGCGAGGGGGAAACCGGTGATATCAGCACCGACAGTCTCGGTGATAACTATTACCTTCAAAGATCTCGACGGCCTGAAACGCACTGCCGACAGCGTGCGATTGCAGCGCTACGCGGGGTCCATCGAGCACATCGTGATCGACGGTGGATCCGGTGACGACGTTGTCGAATATCTTTCTGGGACCGAGCCAGGATTTACGTACTGGCATTCCGAGCCAGACGGCGGTCGGTACGACGCAATGAATCAGGGCATTGCGCATGCATCTGGGGATTTGTTGTGGTTCATGCACTCCAGCGATTGCTTTCCCGACCCCGGCGCTGTGGCCGCCGCCGTGGAGGCGATCTCGGGCCTAGGGCCGGTCCGTGACCTTTGGGGCTACGGCATGGATAACCTCGTCGGGCTCGGGCGCGTGCGCAGCCCCATACCCTTTAACCTCCGCAAGTTCCTCGCCGGTTGGCAGGTGGTCCCCCATCAAGCCTCGTTTTATGGAGCGTCGCTGGTAAGCGAATTGGCCGGATACGACCTAGATTTCGGGATCGCCGCTGATCAAGAGTTCATATTGCGGGCCGCGTTGCTGCGCGAGCCGATCACACTCCGGCGCGTGCTCTGCGATTTCGACACCAGCGGAGTTGGAACGAATCGGCCCCCGAGCGAGGTCTTCAACGACCTGCGTCGCATGTGGGATATGCACGGCCGCTACCCGATCGGTGGACGGCGAATGTCACGGGCCTACCTACGGGGTTGCGAATACTACTTCGACTTTTTGGCCTTCTTATACGGACGATTCCGTCGCACGGGCTAGCGGCTAGGCGCTTCGCAGCCCGGAGCATGGCGCAACCGCAGCATTGGGAACGCTGTACTTTTCAAGTGTCCTCACGAAAGAAGACGCCATCGGCCTGCAACATTCGACCGTTGCGCGGATCCGTAAACCCTGGCTGCAAACCCGTCAATGTGAAGCCCAACGAGTCCATAAGGTCGAGCGCCTCCCGGACTAACATGCCACCTTCATACAGCGGCAGGAAGGATAATTCGAGCTCCACGCCTACCACACGGTCGTTGATGGTCGATGCGCCGCCGGCGAGCACCTGCTTTTCAAAGCCTTGAACGTCGATCTTGAGGAAAGTGACATCGCCGGGTCGCAAAAATTCTGGTGTCAAAGAGTCGAGTCTGCGTATCGATGCCTTTTCGGTGCCGATGTAATTTGCTGGCGGAAATGCATCCTGATGGCTTTTCAACATCGGCAGCACAGAGCTACTCGCGCCGGCATTGCCTGCTACATTTATCACGATTTCGCCATCAACGTCACCGAGTGCATACTGTCGGCACTCCCAACGCGAATCCTTTGCCACACATCTCTCGAGAATTTGAAATGGGCCCGATAAGGGTTCGAACGAAATAATGCGACCTGCATATCCCGCTTTGCGAAGGTCAGTCGCATATTGACCAGAATTGGCGCCAACATCTAACACGGTGTTTACTCCCCGCGATTCGAGTTGCCTCACAAACTGGCGTTTCCAACCTCTCTCCAAGTACGGGAAGGACACCTCAACAGTGGCACTACGCGCGATCAAACCACCACGGCGGAACAAATCCATCGCGTCACATTAACATGCGGCAGTAGCTTGCGAGCTGCCCGGCTGTTCGGTGTCCCAGCGAAATGGAGCGACCGCGCGGGCGAACATCGCGTTGTGCTGACGTTTGGTACGCTACCGACAGGTTTTAAGGTCCCAGGTCGTCGCGGCCGGGTCCCACGGAGTGCTTACGTGCGGCGTTTTGCGGCGGGGCGGCTTCTACCCGTGGTCGTCAGGTACCTCGACAACGATCGAGTCTAGGCCAGTGCGAATAATGGCGCGCGGAAAGGCCGCTCGCGCGGCAGTGGTAATTGCGTCGAGCTGAGGAAACCCAGCGAGCCCGGAACCGAACAGCCGCAGATCGTCAATCACAATGGTAGCGCCGGCCGGAGTTACGTCGGCGAGTCGCCGTAGCGTCGGCTCTGCTGGTTCCATCTCCTCCCCCTGTGCCGTTCCGTCGCCGGAGAAGTGGCCGTCAAGAAACACTAGGGGCGGGGTCGCGCAGTCCGCCACGATCTTCGGTATCTCGACAAGCGAGTCGCCGCGGACGAGCTTTACGTTGGGGCAGTCCGCAAACCGTTGCCTGGCTGCGGCGTAAAGGCCTTTGTGAAGCTCAACTGAGATCACCTGATCTGCATGCTGCGCGAAGAACGCCGTGGTTGCACCCTTGTAAGTGCCAGCTTCGACGAAGATACGGTGCCCACGGGATTTCAGCGTGTTAAGTAGATGTCGTCGCTTCGCGATCGCGGGCGGGGAAACGAGGTGTTCGCCATGGAACCAACCATAGACGGCAGCTCGACGTGTCGGCTCCAGCGAATCCTTGCTGTGGAACGTGTTAAGCGCGATCCCGAACAGCCCGCGCAAGATCCTCGACATAACGGTGACCCTAACGGGCCACACGTGGTTGATCCAGCGGCCCTCTGGCGTCAATCTGATTGGGAAGCTCAAGGACCTGGACCCGTACGTCAGTCTCGTGCCGTGTCGGCATTTGCCCGATACCAGGCCACCGTGGCCTCGATGCCGTCCCGCAGCGAGATCTCAGACTGCCATCCAGATTCTCGCAACGCCGAAACATCCAGCAGTTTGCGGGGTGTGCCGTCCGGTTTGGTTGGGTCCCAGCGCGTTTCGCCGCAATACCCGACCGCCGCGGCAACCATGTCGGCAATCTCCCTGATGGTGTGGTCAATCCCGGTCCCGACATTCACGTGATTGGGACCGTCAAAGTGCTCCAGCAGATGGAGGCATGCGCTGGCCAAGTCGTCGACATGCAACAGTTCCCGCTGCGGCGTGCCGGTCCCCCAGTTTGTCACTGCCGGCGCACCACTGGCCTTGGCCTCCTCATACCGCCGGATGAGCGCCGGCAGCAAATGCGAGCCTGACGGGGAAAAGTTGTCACCGGGGCCGTAGAGATTGGTCGGCATCGCCGAAATCCAAGCCAGGCCGTATTGGCGCCGGACCGCCTGCACCTGCAGGATGCCGGCGATCTTCGCGATCGCATAGGCGTCGTTAGTGGGCTCCAGCGGACCCGTGAGCAGCGCGGTCTCCTCGATCGGCTGAGGCGCGAATTTGGGGTAAATGCACGAGCTGCCCAGGAACAGCAACCGCGGTACTCGCGCGGCCACCGCCGCGTCGAGCAGGTTGACCTGAATCTGCAGATTCTCCGACAGGAAATCGGCGGGATAGGTGTTGTTGGCCATGATCCCACCGACGCGTGCTGCGGCATCGACAATCACTTGCGGCCTGGCCCCTAGGATGAAGTCGAACGTCGCAGCGCGGTCGGTCAGGTCCAGTTGATCATGTGATCGCACAATAAGATTGGTGAAGCCCTCGGCCTCAAACATGCGCAACAGAGCGGATCCGACCAGGCCACGGTGCCCGGCTACATATACCGGCAACGCGCGGTCAAGGACGCCGACTGGCTTATCCATGCTTGTGTTCAGCTCCAGCCAGACAGGGCCGGCTTGTCGATCCACGGCCTGCCATCGCACTCCAATGCCGCAATGTCGGCATCCACCATGATCCTCGCCAGTTCGGCGGTATGAACCGAAGCCTTCCAACCCAACGACTTGGCCGCCTTCGTCGCATCGCCTATCAGCGAATCCACCTCGGTCGGCCGCAGATAGCGGTCGTCGAATTTCACGTGCTTCTGCCAGTCAAGTCCGGCATGGTCGAAAGCCGTCTGGGCGAAGTCGCGCACCGAGTAGCCGCGCCCCGTCGACAGGACGAAGTCTTGGGGTTCGTCGGCCTGCAGCATCCGCCACATTCCTTCGACATATTCCGGCGCATAGCCCCAGTCCCGGACGGCATCGAGGTTTCCCAGGTAAACCTCGGACTGTACGCCGGCCTTGATCCGGGCCACGGCCCGCGTGATCTTTCTGGTCACGAATGTCTCACCGCGCCTTGGTGATTCGTGGTTGAACAAGATCCCGTTCACCGCGAATAGTCCGTACGCTTCTCGATAATTGCGAGTAACCCAGTAGGAGTAAACTTTCGCCGCACCGTAGGGCGACCGCGGGTAGAACAACGTCTGCTCATTCTGGGGCGGCGGCGAAGCCCCGAACATTTCCGACGAGGACGCCTGATAGAAGCGGCATTCAACCCGAGACAGGCGGACGGCTTCGAGGAGTCGTATTGATCCCATGCCGGTGGTGTCGCCGGTGTGCACAGGTTCGTCGAAGCTCACCCGCACATGGGACTGCGCGGCAAGATTATACACCTCGTCGGGATCGATGGTGCTCAGCAGGGTCACCAATCGCGTCCCGTCAGTAAGGTCACCATAGTGTAGGAACAGCCGAGCGTCCGGCTGGTGTGGATCCACGTAAAGGTGATCGATCCGCGATGTGTTGAAGGTCGAGGCCCGACGAATGAGCCCGTGAACCTCATACCCCTTGCTCAAGAGCAGTTCGGCGAGATACGACCCATCCTGACCAGTGATTCCGGTTATCAACGCTCGTTTCACTTAGGTTCCTCGTCCATGCATTCTGGCCCCCACACGTCGGGGATTACGTCGCGGCAAGGTACTCCTAGATCGCTTTCGCGTCGGGATCGCTGTCACCCCATGTTAGTTGCCAAAGCGATGCCGTCCCGAACTGGACTCCTTCCAGAACAGGGCAAACGTGGGACGACCACCGCTGAGGCGCGGATCCCTCGCTCTCCCTAGGCCACGTATCAACGCTGCACCCGACTTTCCGAACTCACTCGTATCCCCTGAAGTTGGCACTTCGGTGTTGCTGGAAGGGTAGGCTCTCCATTGGAAATTCGGACGGAGGCTGAAATGCCGGAGGGGGCGGTTGTGACCGATCGCGAAGTCCGGTTTAATTGCTTCGCCTCGGTCCTGGACCATGACAGCTGCAAGCTGAACTGGCTGATACAAGCCGAACGGCTAATGCCCGTTACTCTGCTCAGCACAGAATGTTCAACGCCTCCATGTTTCACTCAGGTCGGAAACTTTCGTCAACAACAGGTCCACGCGGTGCAGCCTACGAACCTTAAAGGATGACAGTTTTGGATATGTCTCACTCCGTCCAGAAGTATTGGCAGCAGCGGAATACAGTTGTAGGAGCGTTTTGGGACATCGACTTTCTCTTGTTCGATCGAATTTTGCGGACGCAACTCGAACGTGGCGTTCGTGGAGATCTGCTTGAAATCGGAGCACTATACGGCAAGAGCGCGATCGTGTTGGGTTGCAACGCCAGGCCCGAAGAAAAAGTAATTGTTTGCGACATTTTCAATGACACCGAGGGAGGCGCCGAGAACGCCGCGGAAAATGCGCAATCTTACGCGGGGCTCAACCGCAGCAAATTCGAGGAGAACTACCTGCGATGGGTCGATCAGCCGCCCGTCGTGATTCAGGAACTATCCCAGCAACTTGTCCAGAGGGTCGAGCCTCGGTCGCTGCGTTTTGCTCATATCGACGGAAGCCATTTATATAACGTCGTCCGCTCGGATATCGCCAACAGCCAGACTTTTGTGAATGACGACGGCGTGGTCGTGATGGATGATTTTCGTGCGCTCCACACACCGGGCGTGGCGGCCGCCGTGTGGGAGGCTGTAGCCAATGACGGTTTAATACCTATATGCATTTCGGAACAGAAATTTTATGGCACTTGGAATAGGGAAACAGCGCGAGAAACGCGTGAGAATTTGGTTCAGTGGGCCGCCGCGCAAGGCGATGCCATAAATTGTGGTATCCAAGAGGTAGCCGGCACCGAGGTGCTTCTCATACAGAATCCCGCCCCATGGAAGAAATATCAGATAGTCATTGATATTCCCACTCCGTGGGCAAAATTAAGATTCGTCATCGTGATCCCAGCGCTGTGGAAAAAACATCCTGCAGCGGTCAGGTTACGACAAATCTTAAATCAAGCTTGGATGCACCATTATCTGGGAACTCGGCCGATTTAAACGATTGAAGCCGTCGTGCGCTCGTCGACGACTTAAACGTCGGCGCGCAGCAGGTTTGTGCGAACCGCATTGAAGAAACCTGCGCCGACGTTCATACAGGTGCCCCCTGGATCAATCAGCCACAACCGAATTAAACTCCTGCGAGTGGTGCAAGAATAGGAATTGTGACTACGACACCTCCTGTGATCTTCATCATCTTCGACCAACCGGAGCGCAGTAAGCAGGTCTTCGAGGCTATAAGGGCCGCGAGGCCGAGGACGCTTCTCGTGATCGCGGACGGGCCACGCAGAGACAGGCCTGGAGAGGCTGAGAAGTGCGCGGCAACACGTAAGATTATCGACAAAGTGGACTGGAATTGCGACGTCCACAAGAATTTCTCTGATGCCAATATAGGCCCGCGCCTGCGCATCTCCTCGGGCATAACCTGGGCCTTCGAACTCGTCGATAAGGCCATAATACTCGAGCATGACTGCGTACCGTCCCGCTCATTCTTTCCCTATTGCGCCGAGTTGCTTGATCGCTACGAACACGACGAGCGCATTATGATGATTAATGGCCAGAACCGCCTCTTTGGGCGCACAGCAACCGAGGACAGTTACTACTTCTCACGATATCCGCATATATGGGGCTGGGCTACCTGGCGGCGCGCCTGGGATAAGTATGATCTTGAGATGAAACAATGGCCAGCGATCAGGGATAAAAAGCTTTTTGACCAATACTTTCCGAGGACGATTGACCGTTATTATTGGGAATGCATATTCCAATACACTTACGAAGGCAAGATTGGCACATGGGACTACCAGTGGTTCTTGGGCATCTGGGCAAGCTCAGGCCTGTGCGTCACTCCCGCTCGTAACTTGGTATCCAATATCGGCATCCATCCCGATGCGCTGCACACGAAGGCAAGCATTTATGCTTGCCTGGACGCCGAGGAGCTGGAATTACCCCTGACACATCCGACCGCCCTCGTGGTGAGCTCTGATAAAGACGAGCTCGAGGCGAGACTCGGGGTACCCCAGACTAAAGGCCGTCAGGCCGTACTTTACGCCGTGAGCAAATACGCTGCCGTGATGAAGATGGTAGTCAGGAGGGCGACCGGGCGTGGCCCATGGCCTCATCCGGGATTGTTAATCCGCAACGCGTAATGTTGCAGCCCGCCTGGACCGAACGGGCAGTCACCACGCGGTCGGTCGCAACAGCGAAACCGGGCCGCGCACCGAGACGGCTGGGATAATTGCTGCTGACTTCGCCTAGCACCCGACGTCGGAAAGGCAGGATCCGTGAAATTTGCCCTGGCGAGCTACGGAACCCGGGGCGACATCGAGCCAAGCACCGCCGTCGGCCGTGAACTGCAACGCCGAGGGCACGACGTCCGGCTGGCCGTGCCGCCCAACCTGGTGGGCCTCGTCGAGTCTGCCGGACTGGAAGCCGTCGCGTACGGACCCGATCAACAAGACGGCTTCTGGGACGTGGATTTCCTCGGCAAGTTCTGGAAGGTCAACGAGGTGATCGAGTCCTGGCGCAAAACCCAGGAACTCTTGAAGGTTTCGCTGGCCGAGATGAGTGCGACGCTGGTTGAGCTGGCAGACGGAGCCGATCTGCTGTTCACCGGCCCCGGATTCCCTCAGGTCCCAGCCAACGTCGCCGAGTACTACGGGATTCCACTGGCCACGATGCACTACTTCCCGATGCTGCCCAACGGCCAGGTCTCCCCGGGTCTGCCGGCGCCGCTGGTGCGCACGGCGATGAAGCTGCTGGACTGGCCGCAGCGTTTCGTCACGAAAAATGCCGAGGACGCCCAACGTCGTGATCTGGGTTTGCCGAAGGCCACTGGACCGGCGCCTCGACGAATTACCGCACGCGGGTCACTGGAAATCCAGGCCTACGACAAGGCCTGTTTCCCGGAGCTGGCAGGCGAATGGTCCAAATGGGGCAACCAACGGCCGTTCGTCGGCACCTTGACGATCGAGCAGTCCACCGATGCCGACGCGGAGGTCGCCTCGTGGATCGCGGCCGGCACTCCCCCGATTTTCTTCGGCTTTGGCAGCACCACGATCAAGTCGCCCGCCGAGACGGTCGAGATGATCGCCGCAGCGTGCGCGCAGCTGGGAGAGCGGGCATTAATGTGCACCGGAAGGAGCGACTTCAGCAACGTCCCGCAGTTCGACCACGTCAATGTGGTGGGCCCGGTGAATTACGCGACGGTCTTCCCCGCCTGTCGCGCCGTCGTACACCACAGCGGCGCCGGCACCACCGCCGCCGGATTGCGCGCCGGGGTCCCCACGCTCAGCCTGTGGAGCCTGGGTGATCAGCGGATCTGGGCCGGCCAGGTCAAACGACTGAAAGTTGGTACTGCCCGGCCTTTTTCGGCGACCACCCAAGAAACCCTGGTCTGCGACCTGCGCGAGATTCTTGCGCCGGATTGCGTCGCACGCGCCCGTGAGATCGCCACCCGGATGACGACACCCGCCGAAAGTGCCACGAAGACAGCCGATTTGCTGGAAAATTTTGCCCGAGTACCGGTAGCGAAAAAGTAGCCATGAAATTCGTCCTGGCAAGCTATGGAACGCGCGGCGATATCGAGCCGTCGGCCGCCGTCGGGCGCGAACTGCACCGCCGGGGCCACGAAGTCGCCCTGGCGGTGCCTCCCGGGCTGCTAGACTTCACCGAGGCGGTGGGGCTTAAGGCCGTGTCTTACGGTCCACCGATCGAGCAATTCCTGGACGAAGACTTCCTGCGCAACATGTGGACGGATTTTTTCCGCAGCGCCTGGACGATCACCGGTCCGATCAAGGTGGTGCGCAAGGTGTGGGAACCCATCATCGTGCACTGGGACCAGGTTAACGCGACGTTGATGTCGATGGCGGACGGCGCAGACCTGCTATCCACCGGCATCAATTTCGAACAGGCCGCGGCCAACGTTGCGGAATATTACGACATCCCGTTGGTCACCTTGCACCACTTTCCCATGCGGGCCAACGGAGAGCTGGTGCCGACCGTGCCGGCGCCACTGGTTCGTTCGTCGATGACCGCGATCGAGTGGTTGTTTTGGCGCACGACGAAAAAGGTCGAGGACACCCAGCGCCGCGAACTCGGCCTGCCGAAAGCCAGATGCCGCTCGCAGCGACGGATCGCCCAGCGCGGATCGCTGGAAATCCAGGGCTACGACGAGGTGTGCTTTCCCGGCTTAGCTGCCGAGTGGGCGAAATGGGACGGTCGCAGACCATTTGTCGGTGCGCTGACAATGGAGTTGACCACCGATGCCGACGACGAAGTCACCACGTGGATCGCGGCCGGCACTCCCCCGATCTGCTTCAGTTCGGGCAGCATCCCGGTCGAATCTCCGACCGAGTTGGTCGACATGATTGGCACCACCTGTGCCGAGTTGGGCGAGCGTGCATTGGTCTGCTTCGGCGGGACCGACTTCGCCGACGTACCGCATCCGGACCACGTCAGGCTGGTGAGTCCGGTGAACTACGCGACGGTTTTCCCCGCCTGCCGCGCGGTGGTGCACCATGGTGGCTCGGGCACCACCGCGGCGAGTATGCGTGCGGGGATTCCCACCCTGATCCTGTGGAGTTCGGCCGATCAGCCCTATTGGGGAGCGCAGGTGAACCGCCTGAAAGTCGGTGCGGCCCGGCGCTTTTCAACAGTCACACAGGAGACGCTGCTGGAGGATCTGCGCGAAATTCTCGCGCCGCAATACGCGACTCGAGCCCGCGAACTTGCGACCCAAATGACCAAACCCGCCCAAAGTATCGGGCGCGCTGCCGATCTCCTAGAAGACGCCGTCCGCAGGAATGCGCCTGGCTGAGCGAGTCATTTTGCCGGCTTGATCAGCAGACCCTGCCCGGTGGGCAGTGCGCACACCGGCACGCCCAATTCGGCCCCCAGGGTGTCCATGGCCACGCGCTGCTCCTCGCGTCCGCGATTCGCGTAGTCGTCCAGGAGCACGAAGGCGCCCGGCGTAAGCCGCGGCCAAAAGTAGCGCAGCGCAGCGACTTCGGGTGGCGCACAGTTCATGTCGAGATGCAGGTAGGCCACCGACTGGGCGTCGACTTGATCGAGTGTTTCCGGGACAGCACCAACGATGATTCGGTGATTTTTCCACTCCGCGAAATTCGCCCGGACACCCTCGACTCCGCTGACATACATCCCATTGCGCAACTTGAGCTGGCTGCGCTCAACCTCTCCCCCTTCGCGTTCCGAGTCGGTTACGAAACGGGGATCGATTCCTGCGAAGGTGTCGAGTAGATAGAAAGTCTTGCCTAGCCGATCCCAGTCGAGGTGCTCCATGATGGCGCTGCTCAGAAACCCATAGCTAACACCGCATTCGACAAAATCGCCATCCAGCCTGCTCGCGTTCTCTGCCGCCCACAGCCCAACGTGCACTCGCCACTGCCACTGGTACCAGTCTTGGTTGGGGAGGGCACGAGCGCCGCGTTTGTAGGCACGTTGGAACGCGGGGTCGTCCAGGAACGCATCGTTGTGAAAGCTGATCAACCCGTCGCTTGCGTAGACGTCCGGCAGCAGTTTGCGTGCGAGCCAGTACTCGGCGCGCACCCACCACATCAGCAGGTTTGTCTTAGCATCTAGACCGGTTGCCACGGCGGCAACCATAGCATTAGCAAGCCCCGCGCCTCCGGCGATCGCATGGGTTTGCCGCCGATTTGTTTGACCTATTGCGCAGCATTCGGCGCAGCAAACACGTTCGTAGACACAGGTTTACCGCGACAGGGATTCTCGCCGCCCGGTGCTTCGGGAGCCTGGTTTACGCCTGCGGCTGTGCGGTCAAGGCTTGCGCCACAGCACGCCGGTGCCGTCGATTTCCACGATTTCTGCGGATATCCCATGTTGCTGCCGGTAGTCGGTCACAGCCTGCTCACACGCTTTCAGGGCGTAGTAGTCGTCAATGATGCAAAACCCGCCGGATGACAACCACGGGTAGAGCGCATCGAGGGCCTGGATCGTCGATTCGTAGAGATCACCGTCAAGCCGCAACACGGCGATGCGCTCGATCGGAGCGTCCTGCAACGTGTCTTTGAACCACCCCGGCAAAAACCGGACCTGCTCATTGAGCAAACCGTAGCGCTCGAAATTCGCCCTGACCTCTGCCTCGGGAATCCCTAAGACGTTCGCATGCCGGTGTAGCCTAATCCCCTTGTCCGCCTTGTAATTCGCGGTATCCGGCGGAGGCACACCCGCAAACGAATCAGCCAGCCAATCCTGCCGTGTCTAGTCCCCATAAACCGCTAAAACGGCGCGCATCAATATCGAAGCGCCGCCTCGCCACACGCCACACTCGACCAGATCACCGGGAATGCTGTCGGCCAGCACCGTCTCCACACACTGCTGCAGGCTGGTCAGCCGTTGCATACCGATCATCGTCAACGCATCGGCCGGCCAGTCCAGGCCCCGATCCCGCGCATATTGACTGAATGGGCGCTTGCGCACCAGCATGAAATTCCGGGCATTGAACAGCGGTCGTCCCAGCCGATACCACCCGACCGGCACCAACTCGTCCTGACCGTATCGAGTGAGGTCACGACGGAGCAGGTCGAGGTATGCAGACCGCGCGTCGGTATCAGTCACGGTCAAAACGGCCTTCTCCTCGCATTTCCACTACTTCCAGTCATGGAGCCTAGACGCCCCCCGGCGCCACCAACGCCTTGCACTGCTTTCGTCAACTCCCCCCGCTCGAGCCATCTCGATCCCGCATAACAACCCAGGGTTCATATGCCGTCCATGCCGGCCCCCAAAGCATGTTAGCTGAGTACCAGGCGCATAACTTCCGATTCGCGGTGCTGAAGTGCGACATCCACCCGATTCACCCGGACCCGCCCTTCACGCAAAACGTCCGTTGTGAGCAAACCTTTCCAGCAGGTCAGCAGAGCGGGTGACACTGTCGGCCGCCGGCGTCATTCGAGCGGCGATTGCCCGCGCTTTGGCGGTGCACTCGGGGGTAAGGATCTGCCGCAGATCTTCGATCAGCGTTTCCTTGGTGGTGGCCGAAAACTTGCGGGCCGCACCGACTTTCAATCGTTTGAGGTGAGCGCCCCAGAACGGCTGATCGCCCGCCGTCCAGAGAATCAAAGTGGGGATACCGGCGCGCAGCCCGGCGGCCGTGGTCCCCGAACCGCCGTGGTGGACCACCGCACGGCAGCTGGGGAAGACCTTCGCGTAGTTCACCGCACCAACAACCCGGACGTGATCGAAATGCGGCACCTCGCTGAAGTCCGCCCAGCCGGCGCAAATCAACGCCCGCTCGCTCAACTGCTCGCACGCCGCGGCGATCATCTCGACAGTGTCGGCCGGGGTTTCGCTGACCGGCATGCTGCCAAAGCCAAAGACAATTGGCGGTGTTCCGGCGTTCGCCCACGCCGCGACGTCGTCGTCGATATCCGTCGTCAATCCCATCGTCAGCGCGCCGACAAACGGCCGACGTTCGCCCCATTTCGCCCATTCGGCTGCCAGGCCGGGAAAGCACACCTCGTCGTAGGCCTGCAGTTCCAAAGACCCCCGTTTGGCGATCCGCTGCGGAGAGGCACAGGTCGTCTTAGGTAAGCCGAGCTTGCGACGCTGGGCGTCCTCGGCCTTCTTGTTCATCCGCCAAACCATCCAGTCGTATGCCGCCATACCGGTGCGCACTAGTGGCGCTGGCAGGTTCGGAATGAGCTGCCCATTGGGCCGCATCGGGATGTAATGCAGCACGGCCAGGGGGATGTCGTAGTACTCGGCGACGTTCGTCGCGAGGTCCTGGTACAGCTGGCCGGTGAAGAGCACGTCGGCTCCCGCGGTCAGCGCCGTCAAAGTCTCGCTCATATCCGTCCAGGACCGCAGTACAGGCTCCCAGGCCTCCTGGACCAGCTTGATCGGCCCCTTGATGGTCCAGAATGTGCGGCGAAACCTCGACCAGAAGTTGCGCAGGAATTCGTCGTCCCAGAACGCCTGCATCTCCGGCCCATAGGCGACGGCATCGAGCCCGGCCGTCTCGGCCAGGCCGATCAAGTTGGGTGGGACTGCCATACGGACTTCGTGGCCCCTCCGCCGCAGTTCGCGCCCCGCAGCAAGAGAGGGCTCGACATCCCCCCGGGTTCCATAACATGCCAGAGCAAATTTCATCGCGAGGCTAGACCTATCACTTCGCGGCGGCCTGAGCAAGCCGGAGCTTGCGCGTTTACCCCCGGTTCACAACGTTCTTTCGTGGTGCGGATCTGCCCGAAATTCGCCGACGCCACGCGTACATCGTAGCCGCACTCGCCTGCCGTCAGAGGACTAATGAGATGACCAAAGGCGGTCTGCGGATTTGATATTCGATCAGAACTCCGCGTCGGTGATGGGTATGCGCCCCAGCCGCACATACGAAATCGAGCGTTGCGGTCGGGCCAGGATTCATCCCGGCGCCATAAGGGGCAATGCCGCAGGAATTGACGTCCAACCGTGTTTGCCAATTAAACCGAATGCTTCGCGCGAGCGAAGTTTTCTACCAAATTGGCGGCTTTGCTGACGCTGTCGGCGGGCTTGGTCAGTCGGGTCGCCAGGGCCCGAGCTCTCGTGGCGTATTCCGGTGCCAGGATCAGGCGCAGGTCCGCGATCAGCGTCTTGCGGGTCGTGCTCGAAAAGCGCCGGGTGGTCCCGACTTTCAGCTTTTTGAGCTGCGCTCCCCAAATCGTCTGGTTGGGGTCCATCGAAAGGATCAACGTGGGTACGCCCGCACGCATGCTCGCGGCCGTGGTTCCGGACCCGCCGTGGTGCACGACCGCGCGGCACGCGGGAAAGACCTTTGCGTAACTCACCGCGCCGACCACCTTGATGTGGTCGAAGTGCGGGACGCCGCTGAAGTCGCTCCACCCGGCGCATACCAGTCCGCGCTCACCCAATTCCGCGCAGGCCGCACTGATCATCTCGATCATCTCGGCCGGGGATTCGACGGGCATGCTGCCAAAGCCGAAGCAGATAGGCGGGGTGCCCGCGGCGATCCACGATGCGACCTCGTCGTCGACCTCGGTGGTCAGCTCCATCGTCAACGTGCCGACGAACGGACGCTGCCCGTCCCATCTCGCCCATTCGGCCGCCAGCCCAGGAAAGCACGCCTCGTCGTAGCCCTGGATTTCCAGCGATCCGCGCCGCCTGATCCGTCCCGGGGACGGGCCAGCCGCCTTCGGCAAGCCAAGTTCGCGGCGCTGCGCATCCTCGACCTTCTTGTTCAGTCGCCAGCAGAACCAGTCGAACACCCTCATCGCGTAGCGGGCCAGCGGCGGCGGCAGGAACGAAACGACCTGGCCGTTGGGCCGCATCGGGACGTGGTGCAGCGTGACCAGCGGAAGGTCGTAATACTCGGCGACGTTGGCGGCGGGTTCCTGATAACTCAGGCCGGCGAACAACAGGTCGGCACCCTCGGCCAGCGACACCAGCGTCGTGTTCATCTGAGTCCAACACTGGTCGCTGAGCTCCCACATCTCACGCCACAGCCTTCTCAGCTGGCGGACCCTCCAAAATCTGCTGAAGAACGTCGTCCAGAGATTGCGGTACACGTCCAGCCAAGTCCGGGTGTCCAACCCGTAGGAAACGGCGGGGAGACCGGCCGCCTCGACGAAATCCATCATGTCGGGCGCGACGGCCATCTGCACGTCGTGGCCCCGGCGCTGCAGTTCGCGTGCCACGACCAGGGACGGCTCGACATCGCCGCGAGTTCCGTAATTTGCCAGCACGAATTTCATTGCGAACTCAGGCCTCAGGTCGGGCGCCCGCTATGGCTTCCGCCATAACACGCCGGTGCCGTCGATTTCTTCGATCTTGACGGTTATTCCATGCGTCTCGCGGTAGTCGGCCACCGCCTGCTCACATGGTTTCAGCGCGTGATAGTCGTCGATAATGCAAAAGCCCCCGGACGACAAGCGCGGGTAAAGGGCATCAAGGGCCTGAATCGTCGACTCGTACAGATCGCCGTCCAGCCTCAGCACCGCAATCTGCTTAACCGGCGCATCGGCCAGCGTGTCTTTGAACCAGCCGGGTATAAAGCGGACCTGCTCGTCGAGCAAACCGTAGCGCTCAAAATTAGCCCTGACTTCCGCCTCCGGAACCCCCAGAATTTTCGCGTGACGGTGCAGCTTTACCCCTTTGTCTGCCTTGTAATTCGCGGTATCGGGGGGCGGCACACCGGCGAACGAATCGGCCAGCCAGACCGTGCGGGTCCGATCCCCGTACGCCGAAAGCACCGCACGCATCAGAATCGAGGCGCCACCGCGCCACACGCCGCATTCGACCAGATCGCCAGGAACCCCGTCGGCCAGCACCGTCTCGACGCAATGCTGCAGGCTGGTCAGCCGTTGCATACCGATCATCGTCAGCGCATCCGTCGGCCAATCCAGACCCAAGTCCCGGGCATGCTGGTTGAACGGATATTTACGCACCAGCATAAAATTGCGGCTACTGAGAACGGGCCGCCCCAGGCGATACCACCCGACGGGCACCAGCTGATCCTGGCCGTATCTGGTGAGGTCGCGACGGAGCAGGTCGAGATACGCCGATCGCGAGTCGCATTCAGTCGCGGTCAAATCTGCCCCTTACTTGCCATACCTTTAACTCCCACGTGTCGGCCGGTTGTTCAGCCTAGACGCCGACCAGCGCCGCGAGCGGGTTTCGCGGATTTCCCCCATGTCACCAGCGTGCCGGCCTCACCGTGCCGCATGACCGCAAGAATCTACGCCTTCCCCGGATCCCCCAGCGTGTGGCAGTCTACCGCCATTCGCCCACCGAGCTAGCGCATACGCTCGAGCTTACCCAGCCCGGTGATTTCGAGGCTGACCGACTTCCGCGATCCGGCGGCACCGAGCAGGAAAAGCATGTCGCTTATGGGAGCGCCCAACCAAAATCGCCAGAACGGCTTTTTCAAGAACTTCACGGCGAAGCTACCCTCCCCGATCAGCCAGTACACCGGGATCGCGATCATGCGGTAGAAGATGCGTTTCCAACGGGCAGAAACCATCTCGAGATTCATTTCCATCATCTCGAGACCCCAGGCCCGGTATTGCCATTCCAGTTCGTAGCGTGACTGGAACTCGAAGAAAGCTCGCATTTCGCCATTGGTGACGAGGTACTCGTCGAAAACGAGAATCGATCCCGGAACGAAGTGTTTCTTGCACGTTTCCAGGGCGTGCAGGCAACTCTCATAGGTATCCAAATCCATGTGGAAAAGCCGAATCGGCGCATTGGGCCGCTCGGCCAGAAATGGGGCCAGCGTGTCGTACGTGCTTCCCTTAATGAACTGGACTTTACGACCAAGGGCGTCGGGTAGGCCGTCGTGGAAACTGACACCGGTATCTTGCATAAACCGTTGTGCGAACGGATCTGTCAGTGAAAACGTTCCTCGCTTGACGACATGGTCCTCGAGTTTCCAGTCCTCAACCAGACCCTCGAAGCTGTCGAAACCGTAAACCATCCGGCCACTCGCGTCGGATATCAGCCGTGTCGACCATCCGATCCAGACGCCGAGGTCGAGGATCAGTTCGTCGGAGTCTCCCAAAGACAGCCCGGCCAAACTCGACGCTTCGGACAGCAGTGTGTGATTGCGAATTCGGCGCCGCCGCAAATCTGACATCGTCTGGCGGATGAACTCGCCGTAGGCGCCGTCATAAATCCTGGTGTCCCGCGCATACAAATTGGGAATGTAACGATCGCGACTCGGAGCAATGATGCGAGCCCCCGCCAGCAACAGCAGGATCGCGCCGATCGGGATAAGGAGAACGGGTACGAAGAAACAGGCCGCAGCGACAACGAGCGCAATGCCGACCAGGATCGCTTTCCAGAGGCGATGAACGGCCGCGCGCTCCACTGCCCGCCTGTCGACCACCACGCCCAACCGATTCACCTCCCAGTCCTAGCTAGCCTAAGGCGAAGCACTCCAAGTTGGTGAATGAACCACACGATTGCTCGTAAGTCATCACGAGCCCCACCAGCAACCCGACTTCACCACGTCCCGCCCGCCGGGCCGCCTGCTCCTCGAACGCCGCTACTGCCGCCCGGCGTGTTCGGCTATCGAGTGGTTTGGCTCACGCGCGTGATCGGTTGCGGCGGAAGAGGATTCACGCTGCTGCGCGATCCACTCGAGCAGTTTTTGCAAACCGTCGGCAAGTGTCCATTTCGGGCGCCAGGCCAACGCTTCTGTCGCGGGTTCGATGTCGCAGCTGGCCGCACGTACATCGCCGTCGCGGAATTTCGATACGACGACCGGTTCGGGAGCCCCGCAAACCGCGCTGATCGTCTGCGCCAGCTCGTGAATCGTGGTCGGGGTGCCCGAACCGATGTCCAGGCAGCGATGCTCGACCGCCGGTTGCTGCACCGACGCGAACAACGCGTCGACCACGTCGTCGATATACACGAAATCCCGCATGATCTGACCGTCTTCGTAGACCTCCAGCGAATGCAGCTCACGCGCCAGCCGAGCGAAGAGAGCCACTATTCCGGTGTAGGAATTGGTCAACGACTGGCCCGGCCCGTAGACGTTCTGCAGGCGCAACACGCTGACATTCGTGTCGTGCGCGGCCGTCCAGGCTGCCAGCGTGTGCTCCTGGGCGAGCTTGGTCGCCGCGTACACGTTGGTGGGCCGAGGCTCGGTTCGGTCCGCGCGGCTCGGCAGTGGCACCGCGGGTTCACCCGTGGGGCTTTGCGGGTCCCAGATGCCCGCCACCAGCTGCGCGTGGCTGCGCGGCCGCGGGTAGAAGACCTGTGCGCCGCTGCGCCAGGCGCCCTCGCCGTAGACGGCCCTTGACGACGCCAGCACCAGCTGCTCGGGCACAAGTCCCGAGCGGCTCAAGGCATCGAGAAGCTGCGTGGTCCCGACCACGTTGACCGAGCCGTGCCGCGTCGCATCGGACAGCGACTGTGCCGTGCCCGTCTCCGCGGCCAAATGCACGATCTGCGACGGGCGGAACAACCAAAGCACCGCATCCCAGTCCGGTGCGTGGGTGACGTCGCCGGTGAATAGCCGCACGGATGCCGGCAAGTCGATCAGCTGACCCACGGAGTGCACTTGGGGATGCAGGACATCCATCACGGCGACGTCATAACCGGCCCTGACCAGGCGGCGCGCCAACGCAGACCCGATGAATCCAGCTCCCCCAGTGATCAGCACGGATTGTGACAAGAGCCGGAATCTCCGTTCGTCAATAGGTCTGACCGATCATATCGATGACCACCCGCATTCGGGTGATAGCTCGGCTGTCGCCCGGTTCGTTTGGGTCGGCGGGCGTCAGGCCCAGGTCCCGCGGCACCCGTGTGCCATCGCGACGAGTTCCATCATCGGCATCGCGATCGATGGCCGCAGGAACCGGTACAGGGCTCTCCTGGAGAGCGCCTGGAAATCCTCGAAGGCCGAGCGCAACTGGGGTTCGCTCGCGCCGTACGACTCGTAAATCCGATCGAGGGTGGCCTCGTCCAGTGGCTCGTCGCGCGCGGCCGCACCGAGCGTGTTGTGGACGGTGGAAATCCAGTCCTCACCGCCGGGCCCGTCCACACATCCGGAGTGTCGCTGACGCCGGAGATCGTGGGTGAGGAACTCCTCGATTGCGTCGTCTTCTTGCGTGTTCAGTTCGATGTCGAGAGTCGTCGCTATCCGCTTTACTTCCCGACGCCAGTCGTCGAAAAGTCGGCGTAGTCAACAAACACGCGCGGTATGCCGCGCGTGTATCGCTCTGCCAACAGGCTGTACTTCACCCACAGCGCACCCGAGAGCTCCCGCAAGACTTGCCAGGTCGCGGCGACGGAGAAGATGACCTCCATCGGGTGGCGTAGGGCGATCACCGCCGCAACGTCGAACCCGGCCCGTCGCGCCGCTTCGAACCACAGGTATGACAACGTCGTGATTCGGGGTTCCTTGATCACCAGCACGGGGGCGTCGGGCATCTTCTTGAGATAGGCCTCGATTGATCGGATGCAGGCGGCCTTCGCCCTGGTGTCGAGGGTGTCGTCGTCCATTACGCGCAGCGATGGGTCGAACCAGGCGGTCCGGTGGCGATGCAGGATGGTCTCGTTGATGGCGATGGCCTTGCGCGGTTCCCAATAGCCGCGCGGATTGCCCGGATCGGCGCCCAACATCCCGGCCGGCAGGGCACCGCCGGAGAGGGAGCGCACGCGGGTAATTGCCGACGTTCCGGATCGTTGCGGCCCCAATACGAACAGGACGACCCTGCGATTCGCGCCTTTGGCCCGGCCAACCGTCCCCGTCACGGATACCGCTCCATGCAAGGGCCCCCAGCGTGTGCGTCGATGCGCTGCATCGACTTTTAATCATTACCCAAGGTAATTTAGGCCCCGGCAGGGAAATTGGCACGGAAACGTCGGTTGCGTATTGGCATTTGCGCACCGGCAAGCCTTTCACTCGGCCCTCTACCTCGCGGTTCGTGGGCCGGTAACCGGTCGTTCACCAACGAGGTTGGCTGGTCTTACCCACCGGATTTCGCTCGAGAGCGACCGGATCAGCCGGCGACGGCACCCGGCTCGCGATATGGCGACTCGGATTCGGCGACCGGGCGGAAACCGCGCTTGCGGGCCTTGGCGACGCCCACCCGAAGCAGATTGCCCAGCGTGGCCACGCCGGAGTGATCGAGCACCAGAAACGGCGACAACAACCGGTTGTGCACGAACGCGAAGGCGAGCCCCGACGCGGGGTCGGCCCAGCCGAACGACCCGCCCATCCCGACGTGTCCGAACCCCGGCATCACATTGCCGAACGGCACGCTGTGATATCCGAGGTGGAATGACAAGGGCACCATGATGTTTCGGTCCCGCTTCAGGCTGCGTCGCCCGGTCAGCCCGGCGACGATCTGCGGCGACAGGAATCGGGTGCCGTCGATTTCACCACCGTTGGCGATCGCGCCGTACATCCGCGCCAACCCGCGGGCGGTCGCCACCCCGTTGGCCGCCGGCATCTCGGCGTCCAGCAGCGGAATGTCGCCCTGCACCGCCGCCATGACGCCTTGGAAGTACAGCGACCGGAAACCACCGGACAGCTCCATGGCGATCTTGCGGGCCGCGTAGCTGATAACCGGATTGCCGATGATGTTCTGCGGCATGATGATTTCCGCGACCCGGGTCGGGGCGTCGGCCGGCGGGCGGCCCAGGTGCATGCCATCGGTGCCCAGCGGCTCGGCCAGTTCTTCGCGAATCAGCGTGCGCATCCCCTTGCCGGTCACGGCCCGGGCCAGCCCGGACATCAGCCAGCCGAAGGTCAGTGCGTGATAGGCCGGTTTACCCAGCAAGCGATCGGGCGACGCGGCGGCCAGCCGCTCTTCCATGACCAGGTGATCCAGCAAATCTTCCTGGGTGACGCCGCGCAGGCCGGACAAGCCGCCGCGGTGCCGCATCACCTCGCGAACGGTGAGCGCGGATTTGCCGTTGGCGCCGAACTCCCACCAGTACTCGGCCACCGGGGCTTCGTAGTCGATCAGCCCCCGATCGGCGAGCCGGTGGATGACGGTCGCCGCCATGCCCTTGGTCGCCGAGAACACCATCGGCGCCCGGTCGGCCGTCCAGGGCACCCGGCCCGCTCGGTCCGACCAGCCCGTCCACACGTCGACAACAGGTTGGCCATCGAGGTAAACCGCCAGCGCGCCACCGCCGAAGCGGCGGCCGGGGAACATGCTCGAAAAACCGCGTACAACGCAAGAGAAGTTTGGGTCCACCGCACCGAACACACGATGACCTGCGTCAGGGACATCGCGGGAGGGGTTCGTGCGGCGATCGATCCCGTTGTCTACCGTCACAATTTTGAATTTACTTCGGATCCGCCTGTCGGATGCCCAAACCCCGATTAATTTACCGTCCCGTTAGCGCGACGCGGCGTCCAGTATTTGCTGGGCCGCCATCGCGGGCGTCAGCTCGCCGGCTTTGACCTGGCGCTCCAGCTCGGCGCGCATCTTCCGCACCGCCGGGTTGGTCAGCACCCGGTCCAGGACCGTGTCGCGGACCATCTGCCAGGTCCAGTCGACCTGCTGCGCGCGTCGTCGCGCGTCGAACTCGCCGGCCTCGGTGAGCATTCGACGGTGGCGTTCGATCGTCTCCCACATCTCGGTCAGTCCGCTGCCCTCGATCGCGCTCATCGTGAGAACTGGTGGGCGCCAAAGGGTTTCGCGCGGATAGATCAGCCTGATCGCCGACGAGAGCTCCCGGGCGGCCTTGCGCGCCTCGGGCAGGTGCTCACCGTCGGCCTTGTTGACCACCACGATGTCGGCCAGCTCCAGCACGCCCTTCTTGATGCCCTGCAGCTGGTCGCCGATGCGGGCCAGGGTCAGCAGCACGAAGGTGTCGACCATGTTGGCCACGGCCACCTCGGACTGGCCGACGCCGACGGTTTCGATCAGGATCACGTCGAAACCGGCCGCCTCCAGCAGCACGACCGTCTCCCGGGTGGCCTTTGCTACACCGCCCAAGGTCCCCGACGTCGGCGAGGGCCGGATGTAGGCGTCCGGATGCGTCGCCAACCGCGACATGCGGGTTTTGTCGCCCAGGATCGAGCCGCCGGTGCGCGTCGAGGAGGGGTCGACCGCCAGCACCGCTACCTTGTGGCCGCGGTCGATCAGATGCATGCCCAGCGACTCGATTGTGGTGGACTTGCCGACCCCGGGCACCCCGGTGATGCCCACCCGGTGGGCGTTGCCGGAGTCGGGCAGCAAATCCAGCAGCAACTGCTGGGCCCGCTCGCGGTGGTCGGCGCGGGTGGACTCCAGCATCGTGATAGCCCGCGGCAGGGCCGCACGGTCGCCGCCGCGAATGGCGTCGGCGAGGTCGTCCGTGCTCATAGGGCTCCTCGCGGGGCCGCGAGAGTGCAGCTACCGACGCATTGTGCGAGTAGCGGCGTCGCTAGTTGCACTTTCGCGACGGCCTTCACGTCCTGAGGTCGTAGCCCAGCCGCTCGGCGAGCTTGTGCAGCAAGCCGATTGCGGCGTCGGCGATCACCGTCCCGGGCGGGAAGATGGCGGCGGCCCCCGCGGCGTAGAGCTCGTCGAAATCGCCGGGCGGAATGACGCCGCCGACCACGATCATGATGTCGGGCCGGCCCACCTCGGCCAGCGCGTCGCGCAGCACCGGCACCAGGGTCAGGTGCCCGGCGGCCAGCGAGGACACCCCGACCACATGCACGTCGTTGTCGGCGGCCTGGCGCGCCACCTCCTCGGGGGTGGAGAACAGCGAACCCACGTCGACGTCGAACCCGATGTCGGCGAAGGCCGTCGCGATGACCTTCTGCCCGCGGTCGTGGCCGTCCTGGCCCATCTTGGCCACCAGAATCCGGGGCCGGCGGCCGTCGGCCTCGGCGAACTTCTCGACGAGTTCGGTGGCGTCAGAGAAGGACGTCATGTTTCCGCCTCCCGATGCTTCGTCGCGGTAGACGCCGGAGATGGTCCGGATCTCCGCCTGGTGCCGGCCGTACACCTTCTCCAGCGCGTCCGAGATCTCCCCGACGGTGGCCTTGGCCCGCGCCGCGTTGATGGCCAGGGCCAGCAGATTGTTGCCCAACCCGTCCTCCCCGGCGCGGCCGTGCGCGGCGGCCGCCCGGGACAACTCGGCCAGGGCGGCCTCGACGGCCTGCGAATCCCGGTTCGCCCGTAGGTCTTTCAGCTTGGCCAGCTGCTCAGCGCGCACCCGGCTGTTGTCGACCTTGAGGACCTCGACCTCCTGGTCCTCTTCGACCTGATACTTGTTGATCCCGACCACCGGCTGGATCCCGGAGTCGATGCGGGCCTGGGTGCGCGCGGCGGCCTCCTCGATGCGCAGCTTGGGGATGCCGTCGTCGATGGCCTGGGCCATGCCGCCGTGCTCGGCCACCTCGGCGATGTGGGCACGCGCGCGCTGAGCGAGCTGATGCGTGAGCCACTCCACGTAATACGAACCGCCCCACGGGTCGATGGGCCGGGTGGTACCCGACTCCAGCTGCAGCACCAGCTGGGTGTTGCGCGCGATCCGGGCCGAGAAATCGGTGGGCAGCGCCAGCGCCTCGTCGAGCGCGTTGGTGTGCAGCGACTGGGTGTGCCCCTGGGTCGCGGCCATCGCCTCGATGCAGGTGCGGGCGACGTTGTTGAACGCGTCCTGCGCGGTCAGCGACCAGCCCGAGGTCTGCGAATGTGTGCGCAGCGACAGCGATTTCGCGCTCTTCGGGTTGAACTGGCTGACCAGTTCGCTCCACAACAGCCGCCCGGCCCGCAGCTTGGCGACCTCCATGAAGAAGTTCATCCCGATGCCCCAGAAGAACGACAGCCGCGGCGCAAACTTGTCGATGTCCAGGTCGGCGTCCAGCCCGGCCTTGATGTAGTCGACGCCGTCGGCCAGGGTGTAGGCGAGCTCCAAATCCGCTGTGGCGCCGGCTTCTTGGATGTGATAGCCGGAGATCGAGATCGAGTTGAACTTCGGCATCTTGGCGCTGGTGTAGCCGAAGATGTCGGAGATGATCCACATCGACGGCTTGGGCGGGTAGATGTAGGTGTTGCGCACCATGAACTCTTTGAGGATGTCGTTCTGGATGGTGCCGGCCAGCTTCTCCGGCGGCACCCCCTGCTCCTCGGCGGCCACCACGTACAACGCCAGAATCGGCAGCACGGCGCCGTTCATCGTCATCGACACCGACACCGACGACAGATCGATGCCGTCGAACAGCTGGCGCATGTCAAGGATGGAATCGATTGCCACACCTGCCATTCCGACGTCACCCTGCACGCGGGGATGGTCGGAGTCGTAGCCGCGATGGGTGGCCAGGTCGAACGCCACCGACAGGCCCTTCTGCCCGGCGGCCAGGTTGCGGCGGTAGAACGCGTTGGATTCCGCGGCAGTGGAGAAGCCGGCGTATTGCCGGATCGTCCACGGCTGGTTGACGTACATCGTCGGGTACGGGCCCCGCACGAACGGCGGTTCGCCGGGGAAGCTGTGCAGCGGGTAGCCGTCGGCCTCGACGGCGGCGCGGTCGGCGGCGATGTACACCGGTTTGACGGCAATGTCTTCCGGGGTGTGCCACACCAGGTCCTCGGGCGTGTACCAGTGCGCCGCGGCCGCCGCGGCGACGTGCTCGGCCACGGCGGCTGCGGTGGGACGGCGTACCTCCCGATCGCCGTGCAGGGGGATGTCGGCGAAGTTGCCGATCACCGGAGTAGACGTCGTCATCGTGTCAGGCCCCCAACCGAGTGAGCAGGTCCGAAAGGGCTTCGATCGCATTGATTTTGGCTGTCAGGTATTCGTCGGGCCGGTGCTGCGGATCGGTGTCGGCGACCGCCTTCTCCGGTCCGGCCAGGTACACCCGCGACACTCCGGCGTTACGCGCGGCGTCGACGACCGCGGCCGCCTCGGTCGCGTAGCGCTTGTCGGTGCCGCAGATCACCACCGCCGCAGGCGAGCCCGCGTCGGACACCGCAGCGGCGACCCCGTCGGCGTCGAGCGTTCCCGGGTTGACCGCCTCGATGCCGCCCGACGCCAGCAGGTTCGCCGCGAACGTGGTGCGGATGTTGTGCTCGGCCAGCGGGCCCAGCGGCAGCAGCAGTACCTTGGGGCGCGAGCCGGTGCGGGCCAGGAAGTCATCCGAGCGGTCGCGCAGCGCCTCGAATCCCGCGGCGTAGCGCCGCAAATCTCCGACATCGGGCCGGCCGATCGAATCGCTGTGCGACAGTGCGGGTTCGGAAAGGTTCGGAAATTCGTTGACGCCGGTGATCGCCGTGCGCCGATGTGCGATGTCGTCGGCGCGCCGCGCGGCGATGGCGGCGATCTCCTCGGCGATGTGGTCGCGCGCCTCGACGAATCCGCCGCGACCCTCGACGGCCTGGAAGTGCTCCCAGGCGCCCTCGGCGATCCGCTGGGTGAGGTCCTCGACGAACCACGATCCGCCGGCGGGGTCCAGCACCCGGCCGACGTGCGACTCCTCCAGCAACAGCAGCTGGGTGTTGCGCGCGATGCGCCGCGCGAAGCTTCGTGCGGTGCCGGGAAAATCGCCCGGGATCGCGATGTCGAACGGGTAGACCAGCATGGTGTCGACGCCGCCGACACCGGCGCCGAATGCGGCCAGCGTGCAGCGCAGCATGTTCACCCAGGGGTCGCGCTGGGTCATCATCGGCAGCGACGTCTCCGCGTGCACGGTCGCCCCGCCCGCGTCGGGCTCCCCCACGACGTCGGCGACCCGCGCCCAAAGTTGCCGCACGGCACGCATTTTGGCGATCGTCATGAACTGGTCGTCGTCGGCGGCCAGCCGGAAACTGATCTGGCGCAGCGCATTAGCAACCGAGATCCCCGACTCGGTGAGCACGCGCAGGTAGGCGACCGCGGCCGCGATATTGGCGGCCAGCTCCCAGGTCGCGTTGGCGCCCAGGTTGTGGAACGCGGGCCCGTTGACGGTGATCGCCCGGACGCCGTATTCGCCGCTCACCCGTGACGCGACCGTCACGACGTCGTCGATCGACGGCGCGGGACGTCCGCTCAGCGCCGCCGTCAGCGGGTCGGCGCCCAGGTCGATCGACAACGTCGCGCGCTGGTCGGATTCGACCTCGGCCACCAGGGACAGCATCGCGTCGGCCGCGGCCGCGTAGTCGGCTCCGGCGTCGAGGATGACCGGCGCCATGCTCAGGTAGACACCCGCCAGCAGCCCGTCGAGCTCCCGCGGTGCGACGCCGTCCTGCCCGACGCGCAGCAGCAGCGCGTTGACGCCGTCGCCGAGCGCACCGAGCACGGCCGCGTTGGTTTCGGCGGCGGTGGCTCCGGCGCTTGGAAACGCCTCGACCACCTTCCAGCCGGACTTGACGTCCCGCAACGGGTCCGCGCCCCGCAGGTACGGCCACACCCCGGGCAGCGACGGCTCAGGCAGCTCGTCGAACGCGGTGTAGAGCGGGCGGACCGCGAACCCGTCGTAGGTCGGGGTGTCCAGCAACTGCTCGGGTTGCTCGCCCAACTCGGCGGGTTCCTTGCGGGTGCTCTTGGCAAGCACACCGGCAACCGCGGTGCGCCAGCGCTCGCGGACCTGTTCCAGGTCGGCGAGCTCGGGTACATCAATGGACACCGACTGCTCCTGTTGTCGCAGCTATTGGCAACGTTGCGTGCAGTTGCGGAGAACACGCAACTCGCTAATCAGGCTAAATGATCGCCCCCGCCGCCAAGAAACCGCGCGGTGCGCCGATCGGGCCGCGGCAACCGCGAAACACCACGCCTGCGATACAGGCAATTCATTTCTGGCCCGTAACGTTGAGTGGCGTGACGAGTCCCGCCACCGCCAAAACCGCCGGCACGCTGCGCAGTCTCTCGCGCGCGCTGGGGACCAGCGTGCGCCAGCTGTCCCGGCCGCGCGCGCTGGCGGCAGTGGTCGTAATCACAGTCTTGGTCGCCGTGGCGCTGTGGGTTCCGCTGCCGAGCGCGCTGCAGCTACGCGATTGGGCGCAGTCGCTGGGCCCGTGGTTCCCGTTGGCATTTCTGGCCGCGCACGTCGTCGTCACCGTGGTACCGGTCCCCCGCACGGCGTTCACCCTGGCCGCGGGCCTGCTGTTCGGACCGGCGCTGGGCGTGCTGATCGCGGTGATCGCCAGCACGGCCAGCGCGGTGCTGGCGCTGCTGTTGGTCCGCGCCGCGGGATGGCGGCTGAACCGACTGGTTCGCTACCGCGCGATCCACCGGGCCGACGAACGCCTGCGCGAGCGGGGCTGGGTGTCGGTCCTGTCGCTGCGGCTGATTCCCGTGCTGCCGTTCTCCGTCGTGAACTATGCGGCCGCGGCGTCGGCGGTCGGCATCCTGCCGTACACGCTGGCCACGCTGGCCGGCCTGCTGCCCGGTACCGCCGCGGTCGTCTTTCTCGGCGACGCGCTGGCCGGTCACCCCAGCCCCTTGCTGTTCCTGGTGTCGCTGGTCACCGGCGCGTTGGGCCTCACCGGGCTGTTGCTGGAAATCCGGCACTACCGCCGCCACCACCGGCGGCAGCCCGACGAGCCCGCTTCCGAGCCGGCCATTTTGGGCTAACCGCGCCGTTTTGTTGAGCGCGCCGCCCGTTGCCTGAAAGATCTATGGAATGGAGCGGGTCTATGCGCAGCAGTTGGCGAGCTTCAGCTTGCCGCCGTCGCGGGCCGGGCTCCTCATGCTCTTGCTGGGCGCCCTGGCATCGGTGGCGATCGCGGTCCTGTCGTTTCTGCTCGACCGGATCAAGCTGTATCGCGTTCCGCACGGCGGCGTCCTCGCCTCACCGGCGATTCGCTACCCGCCGGCACCACCGGATCGCACCCGCGTCTCGTGGCTGACGATCGGCGCCGCGTTGGCCGCGGTGGTGTGTATGACGGCCATCTGGCTGGCGCCCAAGAATGTCGAGCACCCTGCGGAGACCGTGCAGCCCGACCTGACGCCGATCGCGTTGCCGGCGGCCACCGCCGTCGGCCCGGGAGCGGGCATCTACGTCGAATACGCCGACAGCTCCGGCGGAATGGGTTGTATGGCTGGATTTTTGGTGCGCACCAGCAGCGGCCAGACCGGCGTACTCACCGCCGGTCACTGCAATCGGCCGCGCAAACCGACCACGGTGGTGATGAACCTCGGCGGAATTCTGCCGTACGCAAAGCTGGGCACATTCGTGCAGACCGTCAACGAGGGCGTCCACGACGAGCAGCACGACATCGGCCTGATCGTGCTCGACGGCGACCACGTCCCGCAGAGCCCGGCCGTCGCGGCCCGATTACCGATCACGGGGGTCACCACGGCGCTGTCGCTCGGGCAGCAGCTGTGCAAGTTCGGCATGAGCAGCGGTGAGGCCGAATGCGGGGAGATCCTCGACGTCACCGACAGCAAGGTTTCGTTCGCGGCGGGCGGCCAATGCGGGGATTCCGGCGGCCCGGTGTACCTCATACAAAGCGACGGCGCCGCCACCGCCGTCGGCATCGACATCCGCGGCAGCAATCCCGCCAACCCCAACGCGGGATACCTTGCCCCGGCTAAGTTCTCGGTTGCCGAGCTGGTACAGCCGTGGCTGGACAACTGGCATCTGACCGCCATGACCGCACAACCATCCGGACCGCCGTGACGGGAGCGACATGACCTCCGAGAAAACCGACACCGGCGCACCCGGTCGGCGATTTTCCACCGCGGCACTGGTCGCTGCCGGACTGGCCGGCCTGATCGTCGGCGCGATCGCCGCCTTCGCGGTCACCGGTCTGGTGTTCACGATCCGCGTCCAGCTGCCCCCGCCGCCGTATCCACCGCCGTTCTCGTCCCAGACGCCGGGGTATTCCACGCCGCCCGCCCCTCCGACGACGAGTTTCGCACCGACCACCGCACCCGCACCCAGCGTCGTGCCCGTGCCCCCGCTGCCGCCGGGCCCGCACGCGCAGCCGTCGTCGGCTCCGCTCGAACCGCAGCCGTGAAAGAATAAGTGGCACAAGCACATTCACTTTCGGCCGCCGCCGGGTGGGTGTTGCGGTGCCTGCCGCTGGTCCGCGCGCCTGGACTAGGTGTGGTCCGGCCCCTTCACCGTCATCGCGGCGACCAGGGCCAAGAACAGCTCAAAACACTCACTGAGGCACTCCTATTGGGTCAATTCCGGCGGCTGGCCGTCGATCGGCTGGCGGGCGATCGCCTCGGCCTTGGCGACCGCCTGGGCGATCTTGGGATCGGTCTCGGTGGAGAACCAGTCGGCCACCTCGGCGTCGTCGTCGGCGTCGGCGTGCTTGGCCACGTCCTCGACCGGCGACGGCTGGAAGCGGAACACCCCATCCTCGCCCGGCGTGCCCAGCAGTTTGGTGAAACCCTGTAGCGCCGCACTGAAGTCGCTGGGCACCACCCACACCTTGTTGGCGTCCCCGCGCGCCATCTCCGGCAGCGTCTGCAGGTACTGGTAGGCCAGCATCTCCGGGGTGGGCCGGCCGGCCTTGATCGCGGCGAACGTCTTCTCGATGGCCTTGGCCTGGCCCTGGGCCTGCAGGTAGGCCGCGGCGCGCTCGCCTTGCGCGCGCAGCATCCGGGATTGCCGGTCGGCCTCGGCGGCCAGGATCGCGGCCTGCTTGGCGCCCTCGGCGGCCAGGATCTGCGCTTGCTTGGCCCCTTCGGCCTGCTTGATCGCCGCCTCCCGCGTGCCCTCGGCGGTCAGGATCATCGCCCGCTTTTCCCGGTCGGCCTTCATCTGCTTTTCCATCGAGGCCTGGATCGACGGCGGCGGGTCGATGCTGCGCAGCTCCACGCGGGCGACCCGCAGACCCCAGCGGCCGGTCGCCTCGTCGAGCACGCCGCGCAACTGGGCGTTGATCTGGTCGCGGGAGATCAGGGTCTGCTCTAGCGTCATGCCGCCGACGACGTTGCGCAGCGTGGTCGTAGTGAGCTGCTCGACGCCGACGATGTAGTTGCTGATCTCGTAGACGGCCGCCTGGGGCACCGTGACCTGAAAATAGACGACGGTGTCGATGTTGAGCGTCAGGTTGTCCTCGGTGATCACCGGCTGCGGCGGGAACGACACCACCCGCTCACGCAGGTCGACCCGCGCCCGGACACGATCGATGAACGGCACGAGCAGGGTCAGCTGCCCACTGACCGTGCGGCTGTACCGGCCCAGCCGCTCGATCACCGCGGCCTCGGCTTGCGGGATCAACGCGACGGACTTGGCCACCACGATGATCGCAAAGATCCCCAGGACGGCCAGCAACACCAAACCTGCAACCGCACCTCCCACCGGAGTTTCTTTCTCTCGCAGCGTGTTCTAGTGCTTGAAGACCACCGCCGTCGCGCCGTCGATGTGCACGACGGTGACCGATTCGCCGGGCTCGTAGACGTCGCCGTCGTTGAACGGGCGCGCCGTCCACACCTGGCCGTCGAGTTTCACCTGGCCCTCGTCGCGGGCCACCCGGTCGAGCACCAGGGCGCTCTTGCCCTCCAGCGCCTTGACGCCGGTCGGCAGCGACTTCGGCGTCAGCCGCTGCCGCAGCGCCGGCCGGACCAGCAGCACGAGCAGCACCGAAACCACCAGGAACACCGCGCCGTCGGCCAGGATCGGCCAATTCGTGAACCACGCGGTGGCCGAGGCGGCGAGCGCACCGCCGCCCAGCATCAGCAGGAACATATCGCCCGTCAGCGCCTCGGCACCGGCAAGGGCCAGCGCGAAGATCAGCCAGCTCAGCGCGATCGCCATGCCGTCAGAATACGCGCGATCCGCCTTTGCCCGGACCGAACAACTACACTGCGAGACCATGTGGTGTCCAAGTGTTTCGCTGTCCGTGTGGGCCAACGCCTGGCTCGCGGGCAAGGCCGCGCCCGACGATGTGTTGGACGCGTTATCTCTTTGGGCGCCAAAACAATCCGTCACGGCGTATGATGCCGTCGCCGCCGGTCACACCGGACTGCCGTGGCCCGACGTCCACGACGCCGGGAGCGTCTCGCTGTTGCAGACGCTGCGCACCGCGGTTGGCCGGGCGGCGCTGCCGGGGGGCGCCGGTCCGTTGCAGGGGACGATCAACGTCGTGTTGCCCGTTCCCGGCGACGTGCGCGGCCTGGCCCCCGGGACCCAGTTCGAACGCGACGCCCTGGCCGCCGGTGAGGCGGTGATCATCATCCACCCCGACGATCCCACCGCGGCGGTCGGTCTGGTGCCCGAGTTCTCCTATGACGATCTTGACGAGGCCGACGACGCTCCGCCGGAGCTGTGCGCACTGTGCTGGACGGTGTACTCGCTGCCCGGAGCGCCGGTGTTCGACCATCACGAGCTCGGCGATGCCGAGTATTCGCTACACTCGGCCGTGCGGTCGGCCGCCGATGCGCTCGGCTCCATCGGGCTGGGATCGGCAAGCGACATCGACGATCCGCGGGGCCTCGTCCAGCAGTTGCTGGAATCCACACGGCAACACCGAATTCCGGACCACGCGCCGTCGCGTGCGTTGCGGGTGCTGGAGAACGCCGCACACGTCGACGCCATCATCGCGGTGAGCGCCGGGCTCAGCCGGGCCGACTCCACCGCGCCGATTTCCGCGGGCCTGGAACCCCTCGGCACGCAATCCGCGTCGGAGGCCCGGATCGCCGGCGACGCGCTGCGGCCACTCAACGCGGTGGTGCGCTCGGCGCGGATGGCCGCGGTGAGCGCGATCCTGCACTCGGCCTGGACCGACTAACCGTCCGCGCGCGCAACGCAATGCGGCGGGCAGCAAGCCGCGCCGTTGACGCTGGCCAGACAGCCCGGCACCGGATCGGGGCCCGTCACCCGCTCGGGCGGGCGGCCGTCGCGCAACTCGTCGATCAGGTCCGCGGCCAGCTGGGCGAACCGCGGATGCGCGTTGGGCGTCGACGCCCGCACCAGCGCCACGCCGGCCGCTTCGGCCTGGGCCGCCAACTCGGTATCGAGGTCCCACACCACCTCGATGTGGTCGGATACAAAACCGACCGGACAGATGATGACCGACTTGGCGGTCAGCGTCCTGAGATGGTCGGCGACGTCAGGTCCCAGCCACGGCACCCGCGGCGGCCCCGACCGAGACTGCCAGGCCAGGTCGTATTCGGGGTACCCGGCGGCCGCCGCGACAAGGCTTGCGGCGTAAGCGACTTGGCGGCTGTAAAGCCTCGGGCCGACGCGCTCGTCGGCGGCCACCGGGATCGAATGCGCGGTGAACACCAAACGCGCGTCGGCCTCTTGCTCGAACGCGCCCGAGGCCGCTTTGATGCTGTCGGCGAAGATCTGCACGAAGCGCGGGTGGTCGAAATACGGCCGCAGCTTGACCAACTCGGGCGCATCCGGCCCCGCGGCCACGCGCGCGCGGGCGATATCTTCGCTGTATTGCGTGCAGCTGGAATACCCGCTCCACGCTGACGTGGTGAACACCGCGGCGCGACGAACACCGTTGTCGCGCATGGCTTTTACCGTGTCTTCGACGTAGGGTTTCCAGTTGCGGTTGCCGAAATACACCGGGAGATCCAGGCCGCGATTGCGCAGCTCAGTTTCCAGCTGCGCGATCAGCGCCCGGTTGATGCCGTTGATCGGCGAGACGCCGCCGAAATGCAGGTAGTGCTCGGCGACGTCGTCGAGGCGTTCCGGTGGCACATTGCGGCCCCGGGTGACGTTCTCCAGGAAGGGCCGAACCTGCTCGGGCCCCTCTGGCCCGCCGAAGGACAGCAGCAGGACGGCATCGAAATCCATTGCCGGGCTACAACAATTGGGTGCTGGCGCCGCCGTCGGCGTAGATGACGGTGCCGGTGGTGGCCGGCAGCCAGTCCGACAGCAGCGCACACACCGTCTTGGCGACCGGCGTCGGGTCCTTCATGTTCCAGCCGATCGGGGCGCGCTGGTCCCAACCCTCCTCGAGCAGCTGCATCTGGGCACCGGCCTCCTCGCCGAGCGCGCCACCGACGATCGCACTCATCGCGAGCGTCCGGATCGGCCCGGCAGCAACGAGATTCGAGCGCACCCCGACCTTACCGGCCTCGCGGGCCACGAACCGATTGACCGATTCCAACGCGCTCTTGGCGACCGTCATCCAGTTGTACGCCGGCATCGCCCGGGTGGGGTCGAAGTCCATCCCCACGATCGAACCGCCCGAATTCATGATCGGCAGAACCGCTTTGGCCAGCGAGGCATACGAGTACGCCGAGATGTGAATGCCCTTCGACACGTCCTCGTAGGGCGCGTCGAAGAACGGGTTGATGCCCATGCCGGTCTGCGGCATGAATCCGATGGAGTGCACCGCGCCGTCGAGCTTGTTGCCCTCGCCGATCTCGGCGGTGATCCGGTCGGCCAGGGTGTCCAGGTGCTTCTCGTTCTGCACGTCCAGTTCGATCAGGGGGGCCTTCTCCGGCAGCCGGTCGGCGATGCGCTGGATCAGTCGCAACCGGTCGAACCCGGTCAGCACCAGTTGCGCGCCTGCCTCCTGCGCCACCTTGGCGATGCGAAACGCGATCGACGAGTCGGTGATGATCCCCGTGACGAGGATCCGCTTGCCTTCGAGCAGTCCTGACATTTCCGTCCTTCTCTCAGTGGCCCATGCCCATGCCGCCGTCAACCGGAATCACGGCACCGGCGATGTAGCTCGCGTCTTCGGATGCCAGAAAACTGACCGCCCCGGCGACCTCTTCCGCGGTGCCGACTCGCTTGGCGGGGATGAAGTCCAGGGCGCCCTCTTGGATCCGCTCGTCGAGCGAACGGGTCATCTCGGTGTCGATGTAGCCCGGAGCCACCACATTCGCGGTGACGCCGGCCTTGGCCAACTCCCGGGAGATCGAGCGGGCCATGCCGATAAGACCGGCCTTGGCCGCCGCGTAGTTCGACTGGTTGCCGATACCCCAGCTGCCGGAGACCGAACCGATGAAGATGATTCGGCCAAATCGCTTGCGCTGCATGCTGCGTGACGCGCGCTGGGCCACCCGGAACGCCCCGGTGAGGTTGGCATTGATGACCTCCTCGAACCGTTCCTCGGTCATCCGGATGAGGAACGCATCCTTGGATATGCCGGCGTTGGACACCAGCACCTCGACCGGACCCTGGTGCTCCTCGACTTCCTTGAAGGCGCGGTCGACGCCCGCGTTGTCGGTGACGTCGCACACGACGCCGAACAGCCCCTCGGGCGCTCCCGATCCGCGGTGGGTGATGGCGACCTTGTGCCCGTCGGCGGCCAGCCGCCGCGCGATTGCCAGACCGATCCCCCGGTTTCCGCCTGTCACCAGGACCGAACGGGATACGAATGGGGGTTTTCCGCCGGCGGTAGTGGCCTCGGTGGCGTTCTCAGTGGCCATGTCAGTCACCTGGCCAACTTATCGTCTCGATGTGGCAGGGCTGAAATCTGCCCCGTCATGTTTGGCCGCGAGCGTTCCCGCCGCTTTGGCCGCGAACGTAAGCAGGTTGCGAAAAACCGTGCCGAATTTCGCAGCGTGCTTACGCTCGGGGTCGCGGGACCTCGCGGCTGGTACGGGCCTCCACGACCCGGCGGACGATGTCGTCCGGGTGGTCCTCCGCAACGACCCGGACTACCAGCCATCCGTAGCGCCGCTCCACCATTTCTATCCGGCGAATATCCTTCACGTATTGCCGCCGATTCGACCGGTGCTGGTCGCCGTCGTATTCGACGGCGACCTTGATGTCCTCCCACCCCATGTCCAAATAGGCCTCCACCCAACCCCATTCGTTGCGAACCGCGATCTGCGTCTGCACCGGCGGAAATCCTGCCTTGGCCAACAGCAGCCGCAACCACGTCTCCTTCGGCGATTGCGAACCGCCATCGACAAGGGCGAGTGCGGCCCGGGCGGACTTGAGGCCGCGGCGGCCCCGGTAGCGATCGAGCAGAACGTCGACGTCGGGCATCTTCAGCTCAGTCGCCTGCGCGAGCGCGTCGATCGCAGCAACCGCGGCTCCCAGCGGGAGTCGACGTGCCAGGTCAAGCGCGGTCCGAGCCGGAGTGGTGACCCGCATACCGCCGATGACACCGATTTCGTCTTCTTCGATCCGCTCCTCCCAGACCTGCACTCCAGCGATTGCGAAGCGGTTCACGTCGATGATCGCGGCCGGCGACGCGGGATCGATCCACTTGGCGCCGTGCAGGGCTGACGCGGAGTAACCGGCGAGGATGCCACGTCGGCGCGATCGCAACCAGCAGGCCTTCGCCCGCAGCACCGGTGTCAGCTCGACGTCCCGAAGCACATAGACATCCTTGTGCAGGGCGACATAGCGACTGCGCAGCTCGTAGGGCGTCAGGGCCCCGCGGCCAGCGCCTCGCTGCCCAAGAATGGCTCGGTCATGACCGGAAGTGTGCGCAATCACACCGACAATGCTCGCGAGCGTAAACACACCGCGAAAAATGAGCGCCGGATTTCGCAGGGTGCTTACGCTCGCGGGCAAGAGGGTGCTTACGGTCGCGGGCAAGAGGGGCCAAGCGCGGGCAAGAGGGGGCCGAGAGGGGCCAAACGGGCAAGAAGCTAGGTGGGGAGGCGGCGGTTGATCAGCAGGGCGGCCAGGGCAGCGAGTGCGAGCACCAGGGCGCCCAGTCGCAGCCAGCCCACGCTCGCGTCGCCCTTGATCGTCTCGTAGCCGATCTGCTGTTGTAGCGACGAGTAGACGGCCTTGAGCTCCTGCAGGGTCGCGGCGTTGTAGGACGTCCCGCCGGACAGCTGAGCGACCTTCTTCAGGGTTTCGTCATCCACCGGCACCGGCTGGCGCTGGTCGTTGATCTCGACGAAGCCGTACGGCGTGCCGAACGAGATCGTCGAGATCGGCACCCCCTGGTCCTTGGCGGTGCGCGCGGCGGTGAACGCGCCCTTGGGGTTGTCCGGGTTGGTCGGCATCGTCTCCTTGCCGTCGGAGAACAACACGATGCGCGCGGGGGGCGGCTTGGCGCCGCCGCCGATGACCGCCCCGACGGTCGCGATGGCCTGCAGCGCGGTGAAGATGCCCTCCCCGGTAGCCGTGCGGTCGGCGAACTGCAGCTTGTCCAGCGCGACCTTGGTCGCTTCGCGGTTGGTCGTCGGCGACACCAGCACCGTCGCGGTCCCCGCGTAGGCGATCAGCCCCAGGTTGATGCCGGGGGTGAGCTCGTCGGCGAACTGCTTGGCCGCCTCTTGCGCGGCGGCCATCCGGTTGGGTTCGACGTCGGTGGCCCGCATCGACTGCGACACGTCGATCACCAGCATCACCACCGCGCGGTTGCGCGGAATCCGGACGTCGTTGGTCGGCCCGGCCATCGCGACGGTCAACAACACCAGCGAGGCCACCAGCAGGATCGCGGGCACATGCCGCCATTTCGCGGGCCGCTTCGGGGCCACGCTTTCCAGCAGCTCCATGTTGGCGAAGCGCAGCATCCGCCGCTGGCGGGCCAGCTGCATCAGCACATAGAGCACGGCCAACCCGACGACGACAAGCAGGAAGAGGAACCACCACGCGTGAGCGAACCCGGACAGCGACATCGCGCCGAGCAAGGGCATCGTCATAGCAGACCCGTCACCGCCGTGGAAGAAGCGCGAGTCACTGGCGCCCCGCCATGGCCCCGCGCCGGCGGGACTCCACGAAGCGGACGATGTCGGCGATCCAGTCGCGGTCGGTGCGCAGCGTCAAAACCGGTGCGTCGCAACCGCGAATCGTTCGGGCCACGTCGGCACGGTGCGCCGCCGCCGCCTTGGCGAAGTCGTCGCGCAGTTGCGCGTCGACGGTGAATTCGCGGGTCACACCGGTTTCGGCGTCCTGCAGCACGACGTCGCCGACGTCGGGCAGTTCGATGTCGCGCGGGTCGAGCACCTCGATGGCCAGCACCTCGTGCCGGGCGGCGATCGCGCGCAGCGGGCGCATCCAGTTGATCGGGCCCAGGAAGTCGCTGATGATCACGGCCATGCCCCGACGGCGTTCCGGCCGGCGCAGCGCGTCGATGGCCACGGCCGGGTCGCCGCGCACCCCCGTCGGCGCCTTGGGCATGGTCGCGATCGTGCGCAACAGCGTCTGCTCGTGTTGACGCCCGGACCGGGCCGGCACCCGCACCGTCGTCGCCCCGTTGGTGATCAGCGCACCCAGCCGGTTGCCGCCACCGCTGTTGAGAAACGTGATCGCCGCGGCGGCGGCCACCGCCAGGTCACGCTTCTCGCAGACCGTGGTCCCGAAGTCGAGGCTGGCCGACATGTCGACCACCATCCAGGTTTCCAGCTCGCGGTCGGCGATCATCTGCCGGACGTGCGGGTGGGTGGTGCGCGCGGTGACCGCCCAGTCCATCCGCCGGACGTCGTCGCCGGGCTGGTATTCGCGCGACTCCCCGGGCTCCGAACCCGGCCCGGGGATCAGGCCGAGGTGGTCACCGTGCAGCACACCGTCGAGCTTGCGCCGGACCGTCAGCTCGAGCGTGCGCAGCGCCGCCGACAATTTCGGGTCGTCGATCTGCCCGCGCTGGAATGACGGCGGATGCAACGCCGACTTGGCGGCGGGTTTCGGATCGGTCACCGATTGCTAGCCGCGCCCGCAGCCTGCATCACCGGCGGAACCGAATGCCCTTGTTGCGGAACGGCATTCACTTGCGGAAGAGAAACAGTCTGCAGGACCCTGTTGACCACCATCTCGGGCGAGATCTCGTCGGCCAGCGCGTCGTAGGTCAGCACCAGCCGGTGGCGCAGCACGTCGGGGATGACCTCGACGACGTCCTGCGGGATCACGTAGTCGCGACCGCGCACCAACGCCAGCGAACGGGCCGCGGCGATGATGCCCAGCGAGGCACGCGGCGAGGCGCCGAACGAGATCCAGGTCTTGACGTCGTTCATGCCGAGCTGTTCGGGATGACGAGTCGCGGTGACGATGCGCACCACGTAGTCGACCAGCGCGTGGTGGACGAAGTTGTTGGCGGCGATCTCCTGCAGCCGCAGCAGGTCGCCGGTGTCCAGGATCTGCTTAGGCTGCGGCGGCTTGACGCCCATCCGGTAGATGATCTCGCGCTCTTCCTCGGGCGAGGGGTAGCCGACGTTGATCTTGAACAGGAAGCGGTCGCGCTGCGCCTCGGGCAGCTGGTAGACGCCCTCATGCTCGATCGGGTTCTGCGTGGCCATCACCAGGAACGGGTTGGGCAGCGGGAACCGCTTACCACCGATGGACACCTGACGCTCGGCCATGACCTCCAGCAGCGCCGACTGCACCTTGGCGGGCGCCCGGTTGATCTCGTCGGCGAGCAGGAAGTTGACCACGACCGGGCCGAGCTCGGTGTCGAACTCTTCCTTGCCCTGCCGGTAGATGCGGGTACCGATGATGTCGGTGGGCACCAGGTCGGGCGTGAACTGGATACGCGCGAACGTGCCGCCGACGACCTTCGCGAACGTTTCGACGGCCAGCGTCTTGGCGACGCCCGGAACACCTTCGAGCAGCACGTGCCCCTTGGACAGCAGACCGACCAACATGCGCTCGACCAGCTGGTCCTGACCCACGATGATCCGCTTGACCTCGAAGATGGCCCGTTCCAGGGTGTGTACTTCGGCAGCCAATCCGTCCGGAGTATTGGAGCCGCCCGACGGCGCCGCATGGGCTCCGGCACCAGACGGCCCGCCCGGACCCGAGTAACCGCTGGCGCCCGGGGGCGGCCCACCTGCTGCTGTCATCTACTACAACCTCTTCTGTTCATCACGACGAATGTCGTGGGGCAGCGGCGCGCCCTCGTCCAACTATTCCAGGCCCCTGGGATTCCGTCGACGCCACGCTTCGCTGACGAGCTAATCAGGGTCAGTACTCGATGATCCTAGTCAGGTACGGCGTCATACCGGGCTTGCGCACGGGGCTCACCGTCACTTTGCCCGCGCTACCGGAGGCCTCCAGCATCTGACCGTTGCCCAGATACATGGTGACGTGCTGCCCGCCGCCGGGCCCGTAGAAGATCAGGTCGCCGCGTCGGGCCTCGCTGGGCGGGATGTGGCGCCCGGCGTTGTACTGGTCACCGGAGAACCGCGGGATCAGCACCCCCACCCCGGCGAACCCGTACCGCATCAGGCCCGAGCAGTCGAACCCGGTGATGTTGGCGCCGTCACCGACACCCTTGCTCGGGCCCTGCAGCGAGCCGCCGCCCCACGAATACGGCACACCCATCTGGGACCCCATCCGCTTGATCACGTACTCGATGGCCTGACGACCGTAGACCCGCGGGATCTTGCCACCCGGGTTGGTCGGCGTGGCGGCCGCGGGCGCGGGGTCACCGAGGATGTTGATCCCGAGCCCGCCGAGGAATTGCCGGCCCAGGTCCATCGTGGTCTGGGTGGCCTGCGCGGTGGCTTGCAGCGACGCGTTGGCGACCGCGAGCGGATCGCCCGGGGCGCCGGCACTGATCTGGGCGGGCAGCGTGGGATCCCACGCGCCGGGGTCGGCGTCGGCCGGGGCGGCGACAGACAACATCAGTCCGGTCACCAGTGTGGTGATCCAGGCCAAGTTGGTCAGGCGAAAACGCTTGTGCCGCATGGCTCCTCGTCAGTATTCGATGTAGCGGACCACGTAGGGCGTCATGCCGCTGGTGCGCACCGGCGCCACTCGCACCTTCAGGCCGACGTCGGGGGCCTCCAGCATCTGGCCCTGACCGAGGTAGATCGTCACGTGCTGGCTGCCGCCCGGGCCGTAGAAGATGACGTCGCCGCGACGCATCTGGGAGGACGGGATCTTGCGGCCCAAGTTGTACTGCGCGCCCGAATAGTGCGGCAGCTTGATGCCCACCCCGGCGAACGAGTACAGGACCAGACCCGAGCAGTCGAAGCCGGTGGTCCCGGCACCCGAGTCGATACCTTTACTCGGGCCGGCCGCGTTGCCACCACCCCAGGAGTAGGGCACGCCGATCTGCGACATGCCGCGCCGGATCACGTATTCCGACGCCTGCCGCCCGTAGACGCGCGGGATGCGTCCACCCACCCCGTTGGGCGTGGCGTTGGTGATGCCGGTGTCGTCAGGCTTGAGAATGCCGATCGACTGCAGGAAGCCCTTGCCCATCTGCGCGGTGACCTGTGTCGAGGTCGCCGAGATGCCCAGCACCTGGTTGATCACCGCGATGGGGTCGCCCGGCACGTTGGCGCTGGGCACCATCGGCAGCGTGGGATCCCAACCGTCCCAACGCCTTCCGCCGGACGGGGTCGCCCCCCCCGGGGCTCCCGGGTCCCAGCGGTCACCCGAGGCCGGCGCGCCGCCGCCGGTCGACCAGTGCGCGGACGCGAGTTGGGCCTGCTGAAGTTTGGCCTGCGCCTCGTCACGCTCGGCGGCCAGGCGGGCGATCTGCGCACGCTGTTCTTCGAATTTCTGCTTCGAGCTGGTCAGCGCCGCGACCGCGGCATCCTGGCTGGATTTCGCGTCGGCGGCGGCTTTGTCGGCCTTCTGCTTGGCCAGCCGCGCGGCCGACTCCTTGTTCACCTGCTCGGTGCGGGCGCGCTGCAGGTTGTCCATCACCGTCTGGGCGCTGGCCGCCAGGGTCCTCGAGGCGCTCTCGGCGGCGATGATGTCCTCGGGGCTGCGCGCGGTCAGATAACTGCCCGAGGGGCCGTTCATATAGGTGGCCGCCGCGAAGGTGTTGAAACGACGTTGTGCCGCAGCGATTGCCGCGTTGGCATCGTTGACCGATTGCCGGCTGACTTCGAGGTCATGCTCGGCCGCGGTCACGTTGTCCCGGGCGGTCTCCACATCGACGAGGGCCTTGTTGACGGCCTCTTGCTCGCCCTGGATCTCGGCGCTCAGGTCTTCCAGGCGCTGGTTGGCCTTGGCGACGTTGGCGATCAACGCGCCGAGGCTGTCGGCGTTCGGATCGGCCTGCGCCAGGCCCGGTGTGGTGACGAGAACGACCACACTCAGGACCGACGGAAGGACCGGGCGGACCAGCCTGGCGAATGGTCGCACGGCAAAGCCCCGGCGTGTGAGTCTCATTCGACTTAGCTCCCCTTGGGCTCAACGCGGACGGCGGCGCCAGCCCCTTGTTTCACTAAAGGCGCCAAAGACAACACGAGCATCATTTGCACCGTACGTCACAGTGGTCGACGAAGATATGCCCGTCACAAATCGCAACCCACTACGTGCGTTTACTGTGACCGAACGGTTATCTGCGCGGTTTGCCGCGCCGCACCCGCGATTCGCCCCGGCCGAGCCGGACGCGCTTGTTAGCCGCCCTCAGCGGGCTTTCCCGGGGTGAGCTCCCCGCATCCGCCGAGGTTGCTGACCGCCGCGCACGCAACTGCAGGAACCGCGCGCCGACGGCCGCGGCGAGAACGCCGATCAGCAAGAAAATGGTCAGCCCGGTCCAGGGAAATTCGGGCGTCTGGAGTTCGTGCAGAAAGTGCTGCGCCGAGACCACCGGATTGCCCGTCTTGGCGATGTCCTCGCCGGCCTCCAGGGTGACGCGCGGGAACTGGGCGCTGTAGGTGCCGACAAAGTTCGGGCTGAGCGTCAAGACCGTCGCGTCGGGATAGTCGGCGCCGATCACCGTGGAGATGTCGCGCAGCGGTGTGTCGTTGGGCGGGTTGTGGTCGAGCAGCACGATTTTCAAATCGATGCCGGCGGCATGCGCTTGATCGACGACGACGAGCAGGGCCGGCTTGAGGTTCGGTGGCGCGCTGACGCCGGAGGCGGCGACCTGCGCCTTGACCGCCGCCATGTCGACGTCTTCCGGGATGTAGGCCGGCAGGATCGGGTGCATGAAGAAGGTGTTCTGCGGCAACTCGTCGAACGAACCCTGCCCGGTCACTGTGTGCCTCCTCCCACTAAACAGCCCAAGTGCTACAGGCACCGTACGCGAACAGTAGGGAAAAGGGGTTTCAACCCGGCCCAGACCCGACAACACTGAAATTGACGTGCCACCGCATTGCAGGACAAGCGTACTGTTAAGGTTGGCATGCACCGCCGGCACAGCCCCGCCGACGGAAGAACTTAATCCCAGGGAGTTGATGTGACCAGCAAAGATTCGGTGAATTCGTTCGGAGCCCGCGACACCCTGAAGGTCGGCAACCAGAGCTATGAGATCTATCGCCTCGACGCCGTGCCCAACACCGAGAAGCTGCCCTACAGCCTGAAGGTTCTGGCCGAGAACCTACTGCGCAAGGAGGACGGCGCCAACATCACCAAGGACCACATCGAGGCGATCGCGAACTGGGATCCCAAGGCGGAGCCCAGCATTGAGATCCAATACACCCCCGCCCGCGTGGTCATGCAGGACTTCACCGGCGTGCCGTGCATCGTCGACCTGGCCACCATGCGGGAGGCGATCGGCGAGCTGGGCGGCAAACCGGAGAAGGTCAACCCGCTGGCGCCGGCGGACCTGGTGATCGACCACTCGGTGATCGCGGACCTGTTCGGCACCGCCGACGCCTTCGAACGCAACGTCGAGATCGAATATCAGCGCAACGGTGAGCGTTACCAGTTCCTGCGTTGGGGGCAGGGCGCCTTCGACGACTTCAAGGTCGTCCCGCCGGGCACCGGCATCGTGCACCAGGTCAACATCGAGTACCTGGCCAGCGTCGTGATGTCACGCGCAGACGACGAGGGAAAAGTCACCGCCTACCCCGACACCTGCGTGGGCACCGACTCGCACACCACGATGGTCAACGGCCTCGGCGTGCTCGGCTGGGGCGTGGGTGGGATCGAGGCCGAGGCCGCGATGCTCGGCCAGCCGGTGTCGATGCTGATCCCGCGTGTCGTCGGTTTCAAGCTGACCGGCGAGATTCAGCCGGGCGTCACCGCCACCGATGTGGTGCTGACCGTCACCGAGATGTTGCGTAAGCACGGTGTGGTCGACAAGTTCGTCGAGTTCTACGGCAAGGGTGTGTCCGAGGTACCGTTGGCCAACCGCGCCACGCTGGGCAACATGAGTCCCGAATTCGGTTCCACCGCAGCCATTTTCCCGGTCGATGAGGAGACCATCTCCTACCTGAGGTTCACCGGCCGCACCGACGAGCAACTGGCACTGGTCGAGGCCTACGCCAAGGAGCAGGGCATGTGGCACGACCCGGCCCACGAGCCGGCGTTCTCCGAGTACCTCGAGCTCGACCTGTCCACGGTGGTGCCGTCGATCGCCGGACCGAAGCGTCCGCAGGACCGAATCGCCTTGTCGGCAGCCAAATCCACTTTCCGCGAACATATTCTGAGCTACGTCGACGACGACGAGGACGGCAAGCAGGGCTACTCGAAACTGGACGAGTCGGTCGAGGAGACGTTCCCGGCCAGCGATCCCGGCGCGGCGTCCAACGGGCACGCGGACGACGTGCCCACCGTGCAGTCGGCGGCCGCGCACGCCAAGGGTCGCCCGAGCAACCCGGTCACGGTCCGCTCCGACGAGCGTGGTGAATTCGTGCTCGACCACGGCGCGGTGGTGATCGCCGCGGTCACCTCGTGCACCAACACCTCCAACCCGGAAGTGATGCTGGGCGCCGCGCTGTTGGCCCGCAACGCCGTCGAGAAGGGCCTGTCCTCCAAGCCGTGGGTGAAGACCACGATGGCGCCGGGTTCCCAAGTGGTCAACGACTACTACCACAAGGCCGGCCTGTGGCCGTACCTGGAAAAGCTCGGCTTCTATCTGGTCGGCTATGGCTGCACCACGTGCATCGGCAACTCGGGCCCGCTGCCGGAAGAGATTTCGAAAGCCGTTAACGACAACGATCTTTCGGTGACGGCGGTGTTGTCGGGCAACCGAAACTTCGAGGGCCGCATCAACCCGGACGTGAAGATGAACTACCTGGCTTCACCGCCGCTGGTGGTGGCCTACGCGCTGGCCGGCACCACGGACTTCGACTTCGAGTCACAGCCGCTCGGTCAAGACAACGACGGCAACGATGTGTTCCTCAAGGACATTTGGCCGTCGCAGAAAGACGTCTCCGACACCATCGCCTCGGCCATCAATCGGGAGATGTTCACCAAGAACTACGGCGACGTGTTCAAGGGTGACAAGCGGTGGCGCAACCTGCCCACCCCGAGCGGCAATACGTTTGAGTGGGCGCAGGATTCGACGTATGTGCGCAAGCCCCCGTACTTCGAGGGCATGCCGGCCGAGCCCGAGCCGGTCGCCGACATCACCGGTGCGCGGGTGCTGGCGCTGCTGGGCGATTCGGTGACCACCGACCACATCTCCCCCGCCGGTGCCATCAAGCCGGGCACCCCGGCCGCGCAGTACCTCGACGAGCACGGCGTGGATCTCAAGGACTACAACTCCTTCGGGTCGCGGCGCGGCAATCACGAGGTGATGATCCGCGGCACGTTCGCCAACATCCGGCTGCGCAACTTGCTGCTCGACGACGTGTCGGGCGGCTACACCCGCGACTTCACCCAGGACGGCGGTCCGCAGGCGTCCATTTACGACGCGGCGCAAAACTATGCGGCACAGGATATTCCGCTGGTGGTGCTGGGCGGCAAGGAGTACGGGTCGGGATCGTCGCGCGACTGGGCCGCCAAGGGAACCCGGCTGCTGGGCGTGCGGGCGGTGATCGCCGAGTCGTTCGAGCGCATCCACCGCTCCAACCTGATCGGGATGGGTGTGATCCCGCTGCAGTTCCCCGAGGGCAAGACGGCCCAAGAGTTGGGGCTGGACGGCACCGAGGTGTTCGACATCACCGGCATCGACGCGCTCAACGACGGCAAGACGCCAAAGACGGTGCACGTCAAGGCCGGCAAGGACTCCGGTGACGTCGAATTCGACGCGGTGGTGCGCATCGACACCCCAGGCGAGGCCGACTACTACCGCAACGGGGGCATCCTGCAGTACGTGCTGCGCAACATCCTCAAGTCCGGCTAGCCGAAGCCGCAGGTGCCCAAAGTCAGCGAGGACCATCTGGCGGCGCGCCGCCGCCAGATCCTCGACGGTGCTCGTCGTTGCTTCGCCGAGCACGGCTATGACCGAGCCACGGTGCGGCGGCTGGAACAGTCGATCGGGATGTCGCGGGGTGCGATCTTTCACCACTTCCGCAACAAGGACGCGCTATTTTTCGCGCTCGCGCACGAGGACGCCGAGCGGATGGCCGACGTCGCGTCACACGAGGGGCTGATCCGAGTGATGCGCGACATGCTTGCCGCGCCGGAGCAGTTCGACTGGCTGGCCACCCGGCTGGAGATCGCGCGCAAGCTGCGCAACGACCCCGCGTTCAGCCGCGGATGGTCCGAGCGTTCCGCGGAACTGGCCGCGGCCACCCACGCTCGGCTGCAACGGCAGAAGGAAGCCCACCGGGTGCGCGACGACGTACCCGGTAACGTGTTGCAGTGCTATCTGGAACTGGTCCTGGACGGATTGGTGGCCCGGCTAGCCTCCGGCGAGGATCCGCAACGGCTGGCCGCCGTCCTCGACCTGGTCGAAAACTCGGTGCGCCGCAACGATTCTGGGCCCGGGGCTAGCTCCGCGGAAGTCTAGCGCTGCCGAGCCGTGTGGTTGGGCCCGCCCCGGCTGCGCATCGTGGTACCCGACTCGCGCAGCATGCTGTGAATCGACCCGTACGACCTGCCGGTATTGGCAACGAGCGTCCGGATGCTCGCTCCGCCCTCGTAGGCGTTGCGCAGCTCGTGCAACAACTCGGTGCGCATCTCTTTGGACTTTGACACTGACCCCTCCACGCTTGAAGCGCAAACCCAAGCACCAAGAGTAAGAAGCAGTCGTCATACGCGTGTCGATTTCGCCGAATTCGCGTGCGATGAGTTATAGTGCTCTAGGCGAGCTCGATCAGATCCCGATACTCCTCGGACCAATAGTCCTCGGTGCCGTCGGGCAACAGGACCACGCGCTGCGGGTCCAGGGCTTCGGCTGCCCCCGGATCGTGGGTCACCAACACCACCGCGCCCTGATAACTGCGCAGCGCGTCGAGCACCTGCTCTCGCGACGCGGGATCGAGGTTGTTGGTCGGTTCGTCGAGCAGCAACACGTTGGCCGTGGATGCTACCAGGCCGGCCAGCGCCAGCCGCGTCTTCTCGCCACCGGACAGGGTGCCCGCCGGCTGGTCAAGCTGCGGGCCGCTGAACATGAACGCTCCGAGCAGCCCGCGCAGGTCTTGCTCCCCCGACTCGGGTGCGGCGTGCCGGATGTTCTCCCACACCGTCGCGTCGTTGTCGATCGTGTCGTGCTCCTGCGCGAAATAGCCCAGCCGCAAACCGTGTCCGGGCTCCAGCCCGCCGGTGTCGGGCGTCTCGACGCCGGCCAGCAGGCGCAGCAGCGTCGTCTTGCCCGCGCCGTTGAGCCCCAGCACCACCACCCGCGAACCCCGGTCGATCGCCAGGTCGACCCCCGTGAACACCTCGAGCGATCCGTAGGACTTGCTCAGCCCCTTGGCCACCAGCGGGGTGCGCCCGCACGCGGCCGGGGTGGGGAACTTGATCCGGGCCACCTTGTCGGCCACGCGTTCCTCGTCGAGGGAGGCCATCATCCGATCGGCACGACGCAACATGTTTTGGGCCGCAACGGCTTTGGTGGCCTTCGCGCCCAGCTTGGCCGCCTGCGAACGCAGTGCGGCGGCCTTGCGCTCGGCATTCGCGCGTTCCCGGCGTCGGCGCTGTTCGTCCGTGGCCCGGGCGTCCAGATACTTCTGCCAGGTCATGTTGTAGACGTCGACCTCGCCGCGCACCGCGTCGAGGAACCAGACCCGGTTGACGACGTCGGCGAGCAATTCGACGTTGTGGCTGATGACCACCAGGCCGCCGGTGTGCGACCGCAAGAAATCCCGTAGCCAGCCAAGCGAATCCGCGTCGAGGTGGTTGGTCGGTTCGTCGAGCAGCAGCGTGATCGACGAACCCGCGCCGGTATCGGAGGCGGCGAACAGGATGCGCGCCAGCTCCACCCGGCGGCGCTGACCACCGGACAGGGTGCGCAGCTGCTGCGTCATGACCCGTTCCGGCAGGCCGAGACTCGCGCAGATGCGGCCGGCTTCGCTCTCGGCGCCGTAGCCGCCCAGCGCGACGAACCGTTCCTCGAGTTGGCCGTAGCGCCGGATGGCACGGTCGCGCGCTTCGTCGTCGGCGACCTCGGCCATCAACGCCTGCTGCTTTTCCAAATCGGTGAGCAGGACGTCCAATCCGCGGGCCGACAGCACCCGGTCGCGGGCCAACACGTCGAGGTCGCCCTCCTTGGGATCCTGTGGCAGGTAACCGATTTCGCCGGTGCGGGTGACCGATCCGGCGTACGGTTCGCTCTCCCCGGCCAGGATGCGCAGGGTGGTGGTCTTGCCCGCTCCATTGCGCCCGACCAGCCCGATGCGGTCGCCGGGCTGAATCCGAAGGTCGGGACCGTCGGGTGAGAGCAAGATGCGCGCACCAGCGCGGACCTCGAGGTCCGTGGCCGTGATCACGATCGCTCTCCTTGTCGCACGCTATTTGTTCGTCGGTGAACACCGGGGGCCGCCGCTCGGCGCGCGGCGATCGCGTAGCACGTGTCCAGCAGCTGGTCGTCGGGCACCTGGCAGGACACCAGCCCGATGCGCTCGGCCTCCTCGGCGCTGACGTCGCGACCGGTGAGCATGATCTCGAACGCTCGCGACGCCCCGATCGCCCGGGGCAGCAGGTAGGACAGGCCCAGCTCGCTGGCCGTCAACCCGTTGTTGATGCCGGCGGCCCGGAAATATGCGATGGTGGAGGCCACCCGGATGTCGGCGGCCAGGGCCAGGCACAACCCCCCGCCGATGGCCGCGCCGTTCACCGCGGCGATGACCGGCTGGTGCATGCGCCGCAGCGCCAGGATCACGTCGTCGAGCACCTCCATGGAGCGCAGCGCGTACGTCGGGCGGGTCAGCCCGTCGACATTCGGCACCGTGCCCGTCGACTTGTGATCGGCACCCGAGGAGAACCCCCGACCCGCCCCGGTCAGCACGACCACCCGCACGGAGTTGTCGTAGGTGACCTCTTCCAGGGCCGCTTTCAGCGGCACCATGACGTCGAACGCCATGGAATTCATCCGCTCGGGCCTGTTGAGGGTGAGCAGGGCCACACCGAGGCGCGGGTGTTCGACAAGTACCAAACTCACCCGAGCACGGTATCGCGACCGAGGCCGGTGACCTATTCGGCGGCGCGGGTCAGGCTTGGTCACCCTGAGCGGCCTCGACGTCGAAGTCCCTGATTTGCTGCACCAGATCCTCCAGGGCCGCCGGCGGCAACGCGCCGGGCTGGTTGAACAGCAGCTTGCCCTTCTTGAACGCCATCAGCGTCGGGATGGAGCGGATCTGGCGGCGGCGGCCAGCTGCTATTCGGCCTCGGTGTCCACCTTGGCGTGCACGATGTCCGGGTGTTTCTCCGACGACGCCTGGAACGTCGGCCCGAACTGGCGGCATGGCCCGCACCAGGACGCCCAGAAATCGACCAGCACGATGTCGTTGTTCTCGATGGTCGCGTTGAACTGCTCCGCAGTGAGATCCTGTGTTGTCACATTTGGCCTAACGCCCGGTCCTGCTCGGATGTTCCCGCGCGAATGTCGACCATTGGCGCACCCCCATACTGCTCCGGTCAGCGGCGATTGGCCAGCGCAACGGCTTCCCAATGAGCAGTTGGGCTTTCGGTTGCGGCCACAACCGCCGGTGCGCCGAGGTTACGGTTGCGGAGGTTTCGGCGCTCGGACAGACTTAGGGCCGATGGGACCAATCGAGGAGATGTTTTGGGCCACTACATCGCTAACGTCCGTGATCTCGAGTTCAACATCTTCGAAGTTCTCGAGGTAGACGCGGTTCTGGGTGCCGGGCAATACAGCGAGCTGGACGCCGACACGGTGCGGACCATCCTGTCCGAAGCCGCGCGCCTGGCCGAGGGCCCGGTCGCCGAGACCTTCGCGTTCGCCGACCGCAACCCCCCGGTGTTCGATCCCGACACGCACACGATCAGCGTGGCCCCGGAATTGGCCAAGACCGTGCAGGCGATCAAGGACGCCGAGTGGTGGCGGCTGGGCCTGGCCGAGGAGATCGGTGGCATGCCCGCGCCGCCGCCGCTGGCCTGGGCCGTCAACGAAATGATCTTCTGTGCCAATCCATCCGCGAGCTTCTACTGCCTGGGCCCCTTTATGGCGCAAGCGCTTTACGCCGAGGGCAACGAGGAGCAAAAGCGTTGGGCGGCAGAGGGCGTCGAACGCGGCTGGGCGGCCACGATGGTGCTCACCGAACCCGATGCGGGTTCCGACGTCGGCGCGGGCCGCAGCAAGGCCATCGAGCAACCCGACGGCACCTGGCACATCGAGGGGGTCAAGCGGTTCATCTCCGGAGGTGACGTGGGTGCGACAACGTGTTTCATCTGGTGCTGTCTCGCCCGGAGGGTGCCGGACCCGGCACCAAGGGGCTGAGCCTGTTCTACGTGCCCAACTACCTTTTCGACCCCGACACGTTCGAACTCGGCGCCCGCAACGGCGTTTTCGTCACGGGGCTGGAACACAAGATGGGCATCAAGTCCTCCCCCACATGCGAACTGACCTTCGGCGCCACCGATGTGCCCGCGGTGGGGTATCTGGTCGGCGGCGTGCACAACGGAATCGCGCAGATGTTCACCGTGATCGAGCACGCGCGGATGACGATCAGCGTCAAGGCCGCCGGCACGCTTTCCACCGGTTACCTCAACGCGCTGGCCTACGCCAAGGAGTGGGTGCAGGGCGCCGATCTGACCCAGATGACCGACAAGACCGCGCCGCGGGTCACGATCATGCACCACCCCGACGTGCGCCGCAGTCTGATGACCCAGAAGGCCTACGCCGAAGGGTTGCGTGCGCTGTACATGTACGCCGCTGCGCATCAGGATGACGCTCTCGCACAACAAGTTTCGGGTGCCGACCACGAGATGGCACACCGGGTCGACGATCTGCTGCTGCCGATCGTCAAGGGGGTCAGTTCCGAGCGGGCATACGAGATCCTGACCGAGTCGTTGCAGACGTTGCGCGGCTCGGGCTTCCTGCAGGACTACCCGCTGGAGCAGTACATCCGGGATTCCAAGATCGACTCGCTCTACGAGGGCACCACCGCGATCCAGGCGCTGGACTTCTTCTTCCGCAAGATCGTCCGCGACCACGGCGCGGCCCTGCAGTTCGTGACCGCTCAGATCAGCCAGACCATCGACGACTGCGACGAGGCGCTGAAATCCCAAGCACAGGCGGTGCAATCCGCGCTCGACGAGGTCACGGCGATGACGGGCGCGTTGACCGGCTACCTGATGTCCGCGACGCAGCATCCCACGGAGATCTGCAAGGTAGGACTGGCTTCGGTGCGCTATCTGCTCGCGGTCGGCGACCTGCTGATCGGCTGGCGGTTGCTGGTGGGCGCGGGCGTCGCACACGCCGCACTGGCCGGCGACCCCGGCGATCGGGACAAGGCATTCTACCAGGGCAAGATCGCGACGTCGGCGTTCTTCGCCACGAACATGCTGCCGAAACTTTCTTCACTGCGCCGCGTCATCGAATCCATCGACGACGACGTGATGCGGCTTCCCGAAGAGGCGTTCTGAGCGCTATGGCGTCACCGGCCTGTTGACGTCGTTGAAACCGGACGATCACCCGCTCGAGCCGTTTGACGCGTTCGGCTTTGGCCCGCTTCGCGTAGGTCCGGCGATCGGCCGGGGTGAGTTCGGCGTCGTCGCTGAACGCGCCGAGCAAGGCCCGCGGGTACAGCTGCTCGACCAGGACAACGTTCAGCTCCGCGCACAGCACCAGCGTCGTCGACACCAGATACAGGAAGGCAAGCAGACCCAGCACCAAAGCGAAAATGCTGTTGGTGGCGCTGGCCGTCTTGACGGTGTGCTGTATATAGCCGGCGCCGAACCACTGCAGTATCTGCCAAATGAACGCTGCCGCAACGGCTCCCGGTAACACCTGCCGGTAGGTGAGTTCTTTTGCGGTGGTCATCCGGAAGGCCACCAGACAGATCAGCGCGTTGATCGCCACGGCGGTCAGCGTGACGCCGATCTTTCCGAAGACGCCCAATTCCGCGGTCGTCTGCGCGATCCCAGACAGCACGGTGGCCGCGATCACCGCCGAGCCGAGCACGAAGAGTAAACCGAAACTGCGCACGCGGGCCCGAATCGGGTTGGGACGCTTGTTCTTCGGCACCGCCCACACCGAGTCCATCGCGTTCTGCACGGCTTGGCCGACGCCCAGTCCACCGTAGAGCGCACCCAGAGTTCCGACGACGACGGCGACCGTCCCCCCGCTCAGCCCCTCGGGCTGGTGCAGCTGACTGCCGATCACCGGGAACTGGCTCAGCGCGCTGTGTAGCACCTGCTCTTGCAGATCGGGGCGGCCGGCGAGCAACACCCCCAGCCCCGTGGTCAACAGCAACAGCATCGGGAACAGCGACACGAAGCCGTAGTAGGTGATCAGTGCGGCCAGGTAGCCGCCTTGGTCATCGAGGTATTTGTAGATGACGGCGACGGTCACACTCGCGCCGCGGTTGCGTTGCTGCAAATCGTCCAGCCAGCCGACCATCGCCGATTACTCATCCCCTCGAAACCGACCCAATCGAAAGATGGGCGAGGCATACCCCGATTCGGCGGCGGCCAACCGCCCGAATCGGCGCTTAGACCGTGAAGCCGAGGGCGCGCAGCTGTTCGCGGCCCTCCTCGGTGATCTTGTCCGGTCCCCACGGCGGGTTCCAGACCCAGTTGATCCGCAGGTCGTGGACCAGACCACTGCCCACCAGCGCGCTGCGCGACTGGTCTTCGATCACATCGGTCAGCGGGCAGGCCGCCGACGTCAGTGTCATGTCGATGGTCGCGACCTTTCCCCCGTCGCCGTCTTCGACGTCGAGGCCATAGACCAGCCCCAGGTCGACCACGTTGATCCCCAGCTCGGGGTCGACGACGTCGCGCATCGCCTCCTCCAGGTCGGCGATGAATTCCTGGTCGGGTGCGGTGGTTTCGCTCATCGTTGGTCCTCCTCGAAAGCATGGCTGGCCTGGGCCAGTGCGTCTTTGCACGCCATCCACCCCAGCAGAGCACATTTCACCCGGGCCGGGTACTTGGCAACCCCGGCGAAGGCGATGCCGTCGCCCAGGACTTCCTCGTCGCCCTCGACCGTTCCGCGCGAGGACACCATTTCGGTGAACGCGGTGATGGTCATCAGTGCCTCCCCCACGCTCTGGCCGATCACCTGCTGGGTGAGCACCGAGGTGGCCGCCTGGCTGATCGAACAGCCTTGTCCGTCATAGGAAACGTCGGCGACGGTCTGGCCGTCGTCGGACAACGTCACCCGCAGCGTGACCTCGTCGCCGCAGACGGGGTTGACGTGATACACCTGCGCGCCGAACGGCTCGCGCAGACCGCGGTGTTGCGGGTGCTTGTAGTGATCGAGGATCACGTCCTGATACATCTGCTCCAGGCGCACGGCTCACACTCCGCCGAAGAATTCTTTGGCCCGGCGCACCCCGGCCACCAGCCGGTCGACCTCGTTGACGGTGTTGTAGACCGCGAACGACGCCCGCGCCGTGGCGGCCACCCCGAACCGGCGGTGCAGCGGCAACGCGCAATGGTGGCCGACCCGCACCGCGACCCCCTCGTCGTCGAGCACCTGACCGACGTCGTGGGCATGCACGCCGTCGACGACGAAGGCGACCGGGGAGCCACGGTTTTCCATCGACGTCGGACCGATGATGCGCACGGCGTCGATGCCGGACAGGCCCTCGAGCGCCGCGGCGACCAGCTCGTGCTCGTGGGCCTGCACGGCGTCCATCCCGATGGCGCCGAGGTAGCGTGCGGCCGCGGCCAAGCCGACGACCTGAGAGGTCATCGGGGTACCGGCCTCGAATCGCTGCGGCGGCGCGGCGTAGGTGGTGGCCTCCATCGTGACCGTCTCGATCATCGAACCACCGGTGAGGAACGGAGGCAACGCCTCGAGCAACTCGCGACGGCCGTAAAGCACCCCGATTCCGTTAGGGCCCAACATCTTATGGCCGGAAAACGCGCCGAAGTCTACGTCGAGGGCGTGGAAGTCGACCCGCTCGTGCGGCACCGACTGGCAGGCATCCAGCACGGTCAGCGCACCGACGGCCTTGGCCCGGGCGACCAGCTCGGCCACCGGCGCCATCGCACCAGTGACGTTCGAATGATGGCTGAAGGCAACGACTTTGACCCGCTCGTCGAGTTGCAGCGAGTCCAGGTCGATGCGTCCGTCGTCGGTCAGGCCGTACCAGCGCAGCGTCGCCCGGTTGCGCCGGGTCAGTTCCTGCCACGGCACCAGGTTGGCATGGTGTTCGAGCTCGGTGACGACGATGACGTCGCCCTCACCGACGGCGCCGTCGAATCGCTTGTCGCCCAGCACATACGACACCAGGTTGAGCGATTCGGTGGCGTTCTTGGTGAACACCAGCTCCTGCGGGTCGGCTCCGACGAACGCCGCGATGTCGGCGCGGCCCTGCTCGTAGGCGTCGGTGGCCTCCTCCATCAGCTGGTGCGCCCCGCGGTGCACGGCGCCGTTGGAAGTCAGCAAAAATTCGCGTTCGGCATCCAGCACCTGCAGCGGGCGTTGCGACGTCGCACCGGAATCCAGGTACGCCAACTGGTTTCCGCTGCGCAGGATGCGCTTGAGGATCGGGAAATCGGCACGGATCGCCGCGAGATCCAGTGGAGTCACGGAGGCCGTCATCGTTATGCCCCTGCGGCAGCCGAGGTGAAGCACTCGTAGCCGTGCTCTTCGAGTTCGTCGGCCAGTTCGGGGCCGGCGGATTCCACGATGCGCCCGCCGACGAACACGTGCACGAACTGCGGCCGGATGTAGCGCAGGATCCGAGTGTAGTGCGTGATCAGCAGCACGCCCCCGTGCTCGGCTTCGGCATAGCGGTTCACACCCTCGCTGACCACGCGCAGCGCGTCGACGTCCAGCCCGGAGTCGGTCTCGTCGAGGATCGCGATCTTGGGCTTGAGCAGCGACAGCTGCAGGATCTCGTGGCGCTTCTTCTCACCGCCGGAAAAGCCTTCGTTCACACTGCGTTCGGAGAACGCCGGATCGATGCCAAGGTCGTCCATCGCGCCCTTGACTTCCTTGACCCAGTGCCGCAGCTTCGGCGCCTCGCCGCGCACGGCGGTGGCGGCGGTGCGCAGAAAGTTCGACATCGACACGCCCGGCACCTCGATCGGGTACTGCATGGCCAAAAACAGCCCGGCCCGCGCCCGCTCGTCGACGCTCATCGCCAGCACGTCCTGGCCGTCCAGCGTGATCGAGCCGGACGTCACCTCGTATTTGGGATGCCCGGCGATCGCGTAGGACAGCGTGGACTTGCCGGACCCGTTGGGACCCATCAGCGCGTGCGTTTCGCCCGAGGACACCGTCAGGTCGACACCCTTGAGGATTCCGATCGCGTCGGCTTCGTTGGTGCGCGCGACGCTGACGTGCAGATCCTTGATTTCGAGCGTGGTCATCAGTTCTTGATTCCTTCGGTCAACTCAAGTTCGTGTTCGATGGCCTCGGTCAGCCGATCACGTACTGCGGCGACGGTGATCTTCTGGATGATCTCGCCGAAGAAGCCGCGGACGATCAGCCGGCGGGCCTGGTCTTCCGGAATGCCGCGAACCTGTAGATAGAACACTTGCTCGTCGTCGAATCTTCCGGTGGCACTTGCGTGTCCGGCGCCGACGATCTCGCCCGTCTCGATCTCGAGGTTGGGCACCGAATCGGCGCGGGCGCCGTCGGTGAGCAACAGGTTGCGGTTGGTCTCGAAGGTGTCGGTGCCGGTGGCCTCCGCGCGGATCAGCACGTCGCCCACCCAGACGGTGTGCGCATCGGGTCGGTTAGAGTCCGGATCGGCTTGCAGCGCACCCTTGTACAGGACGTCCGAGCGGCAGTTGGGAAACGCGTGGTCGACCAGCAACCGGGATTCGAAATGCTGGCCGTCGTCGGCGAAGTAGGTGCCGAGCAGCTGCGCGTCGCCACCCGGGGCGGTGAAACGCACCGTCGTCGACGTGCGCACCAGCTCGCCGCCGAGCGTCACGTTGACGTGGCCTAGCACCGAATCCTTGCCCAGCCGTGCGTGATGCGCGCTGACGTGCACCATGTCGTCGGCCCAGTCGGCGATCCAGATCACCCCGAGCGCCGCCGCATCGCCGACGATGATCTCGACGTTGTCGGCGTAGGTGCCGCTGCCGCGCAGGTCGACCACGACAATGGCCCGGGCGAGTTCTTCGACGCGGATCTGCAGGTGCCCGTAGGCGACCGCGCCCGCGCCGGGTCCGGTGACGGTGATCTCGATCGGCTCGGCCACGTCGGTGTCGCACGCCACCGTCACCACCGTCGCGGAGTTGAACGACGAGAATGCTTGGGCTGCAACGCGATCGGCGGGAACCCCGCCCTGGCCCAGTCGCTCGTCGCCGCGGCGCACCGTCTCGACCGTCACACCGGGCTGGTCACCGACGGTGATCTCGGCCTTACCGGTCGCCGCCGCGGACCCGTCGTGCAGGCCCCGCAACCGGCGCAGCGGGGTGAACCGCCAGATCTCGTCGCGGCCGCTGGGCACCTCGAAGGCGTCCACGTCGAACGACGCGAACAGCTCGCCCTTGTTGGCAGCAGTGAGGGCCGAACCCTCAACCGCCTCGGTCACATTCGTCACTAACCGACCGCGCCTTCCATCTGCAGCTCGATCAGCCGGTTGAGCTCCAGCGCATACTCCATCGGGAGTTCCTTGGCGATCGGCTCGACGAAGCCGCGCACCACCATGGCCATCGCCTCGTCCTCGGTCATGCCGCGGCTCATCAGGTAGAACAGCTGGTCCTCGCTGACCTTGGACGCGGTGGCCTCGTGGCCCATCGTGACGTCGTCCTCGCGGATGTCGACGTACGGGTAGGTGTCGCTGCGGCTGACCGTATCGACAAGCAGCGCATCGCATTTCACGCTGGAACGCGATCCATGGGCGCCCTTGTTAACCTGCACCAGGCCACGGTAGGACGCGCGGCCACCGCCGCGGGCCACCGACTTGGAGACGATGTTGCTCGACGTGTTGGGCGCCAGGTGCAGCATCTTGGCACCGGTGTCCTGGTGCTGGCCCTCGCCGGCGAACGCCACCGAGAGCACCTCGCCCTTGGCGTATTCGCCGGTCATCCACACGGCCGGGTACTTCATCGTGACCTTCGAGCCGATGTTGCCGTCGACCCACTCCATGGTGGCGCCGGCTTCGGCGCGGGCCCGCTTGGTGACCAGGTTGTAGACGTTGCTCGACCAGTTCTGGATGGTCGTGTAACGGCAACGGCCACCGGGCTTCACGATGATCTCGACCACCGCGGAGTGCAGCGAGTCACTCTTGTAGATCGGCGCCGTACAACCCTCGACGTAGTGCACGTAGGCGCCCTCGTCGACGATGATCAGTGTCCGCTCGAACTGGCCCATGTTCTCGGTGTTGATCCGGAAGTAGGCCTGCAGCGGGATGTCGACGTGCACACCCGGCGGCACGTAGATGAACGAACCACCAGACCACACAGCGGTATTCAGCGCGGAGAACTTGTTGTCGCCGGCCGGGATCACGCTGCCGAAGTACTGCTTGAAGATCTCCGGGTGCTCCCGCAGCCCGCTGTCGGTGTCGAGGAAGATGACGCCCTGGCTCTCCAGGTCCTCACGGATCTGGTGGTAGACAACCTCGGAGTTGTGCACCACCAGGCCTTCGGCGACGAAGTTGTGCGGGCCGTCGACCTCTATGTCGTAAACCGGCTCGACCAAATACGGTTCGACGGACTTGACCCGCTCAAAGCCGAGCCAGTCGTTACAGTGCGCCCGGATGGTGGTTCCATGCGCTCCGTGGGAAGAGTGCATGTAGCGGCGACAGCCAAAGCGCGCGGTCCGCTTGGGGTTACGGCATCCCAGGCGCTCGAAATCACCGGAAATGCCTAGCCGCCAAGCGATTTGCATGCGCTCCGGAGCGTGCCGACAGGGCTGGGTGAACGACCACGGCCCACCCGCGCGCAAACCCGACAGTTCGGCCAATTCACGGGCCTGACCCAACAACGATTCGTTGGCGCACGTCAAAAGCACCGAACCGCTGTCGGCAGGTCCCACATAGCCGTCGGCGTCGACCCATCCACCGAGAAAAGCCAGCCGCTGATCGATTGGCAATCCGTAGACCCAGTCCGGCACATGCTTGGTCAGTGACACCCCACCAAAGCCCACTTGCGCTATCCACTCGGTCAGCGCCTTGGAGTTCACTACCACGCGGTACTCATCGGCGTCGATGCAGCGCAAGCCGAACAGGTCCTTGACCACCCGGGTCAACTCGGCCCGGACCTCGACATCCGTTGCGGGGATGGCGAACTGCACACGATACGTCTTTGCCGACAGATGCAGGTTCCCGTCGCCGATGTACAGGCCGAGCAGACACATCAGGTCGGTTGAACTGACCGTGGGGGAAGTCAATCCGGCAACACCCGGAAGTTGAGCGGCCACGCCCGCGTCCGGAATTGCCCTGGGAACCGCGATGAAGTCGCCCGGGTTGAGCTCGCCCACCGTGACCCACCGCCGGACGTACCGGGCGCGCTGCCGGCCCGTCTTGCGCTCGTCGCGCAGCACTAGCATCGGGTGGTTGTCGGTGGCGCGGATGCTGCGACGGGTCGTTTTGACAGCGTAGGTCAGCCGCGTGTCCGTCTGCGCCGACGCCTTGACCGGTGCCACGATGAATCGCTCGGCGTCCTCGTCGTACGCGAAGACCCGATCACCTGATTCGATCTCCTTGATCGGGACCTGCCCACGATTGGCCGTCCACACCAAGGTTTCCCCCGCCAAGCACTCGTACTGCGCGGCGACACCGGCGACCAGGCGCTGCTTCTCCGCCTCGGGGATGCCCAGCCGGTCGTAGGTCTTGCGGATGTCCTCGGGCAGGTCCTCCCACGAGGCCGCCTGCTTCTCGGTGGAGCGCACGAAGTACTTGATGTTGTCGAAGTCGATGCCCTCGAGGTTGGAGCCCCACGTCGGCATCGGCTTGCGGTCGAAGATGCGCAGCGCCTTCAGCCGGGCCTCCAGCATCCACTCCGGCTCGTTCTTCTTCGCCGAGATGTCGCGGACGACCGCCTCAGAAAGACCCCGTCTGGCCGAGGCACCCGCGACGTCGGAGTCCGACCAGCCATAGCCGTATTTGCCCAGGGATTCGATCGCCTGCTCCTGGGTCAACGGCGCAGCGGGCACAGAACCCTTAGTGGCCTCTGGCGTGAGTGTCATTCGGACGCTCCTTTGGTGTCGGTGCTGGCGCAGGCTGGGCGCCGCTTGATGCTAGGTCTTGCTTGCTGTCTTGCTCGCAACCGGTGCGAGCGGCACATGGGTGGTACAGGCGCAATCCCCGTTGACGATCGTCGCCAGCCGCTGCACGTGGGTACCGAGCACTTCGGCCATCGCCTCGCGCTCAGCCTCGCACAACTCCGGGAATTCCTCGGCGACGTGCGATACCGGGCAGTGGTGCTGGCAGATCTGCACGCCGTGCAGCGGCGGACCCACCCGGGTCGTGGTCGCGACGTAGCCGGCCTTGGTCAGCGCGCCGGCCACCCGCTCGGCGGCGGCCTCGACGTCGGCGTCGGCGGCACTGTCGGCGGGCTGCACGTCGGCCAGGATCGTGTCGATGCGGCGGCGCGCGAACGTCTGCAACGCCCCCTGTCCGCCGATCTCCCACAGCTGGCGCATTGCCGCGACCGCCAGGTCGTCGTAGGCGTGGTCGAGCTTGGCCCGCCCGGCCGCCGTCAACCGGAACCGCTTGGCGGGACGCCCACGTCCGGCCTGCTGCCATGCCGCGGCGGCCGCCGATTCCGCGTCACCCGCTTCGACCAGCGCGTCCAGGTGACGGCGCACCCCGGCGGCGGCCAGACCCAGCCGGTGACAGATCTCGCTGACGGTGATCGACCCGGATTCCAGCAGCAGCCGCACGATGGCGCGGCGGGTGTGACCATCCGGCAGCACGGCAGGAGCCACCGCGCCGGTCGCGGGCACGGCGACGGCTTCGTCAGTGGTCCGGATTTTCACAACACCAGTGTGACGCAATTCCGGAAATCGGTCTACCAAGGCTGCCCTCAGTGGCGTGTCGGGCCGGTAACCCGGCAAGCATCGGGCCGCGGCTTCCCACCATGTCGCTACGCTGCACTGATGGCAGAGCGCCACCACTCGCTGAGCTCGTCGATCGCCGCGCTGCACGGCGACGAGAAGCCCGTGGGCTCACCGCTCAATGAGACCGAACTCACCGCGCTGCGGCGCACCCGCCTGTTCGGCGCCACCGGAACGGTCCTGATGGGCATCGGCGCGCTGGGCGCCGGGGCCCGCCCCGTCGTCCAGGACCCCACCTTCGGGGTGCGGCTGCTGAACCTGCCGTCCCGGATCCAGACGGTGTCGCTGACCATGACCACGGTCGGGGCGGTCATGATGGCGCTGGCCTGGTTGATGCTGGGCCGGTTCGCGCTGGGCAACCGGCAGATGTCGCGCGGCGAGCTGGATCGCACCCTGGTGCTGTGGATGCTGCCGCTGTTGATCGCGCCGCCGATGTACAGCAAGGACGTCTACTCCTACCTGGCGCAGAGCCAGATCTCGCTGGAGGGGCTCGACCCCTATAAGGTCGGTCCGGCGTCCGGCCTGGGTCTCGGCCACGTCTTCACCCTGTCGGTGCCCAGCGTGTGGCGGGAGACGCCGGCGCCCTACGGCCCGTTGTTCCTGTGGATCGGGCGCGGCATCTCGGCCCTGACCGGTGAGAACATCGTCGCCGCGGTGCTCTGCCACCGCCTGGTGGTGCTGGCCGGGGTGGCGATGATCGTGTGGGCGGTGCCGCGGCTGGCCCGCCGCTGCGGCGTCGCCGAGGTCAGCGCGCTGTGGCTGGGCGTGGCCAACCCGCTGCTGCTGATGCATCTGGTCGCGGGCATCCACAACGAGGCGCTGATGCTCGGGTTGATGCTGATCGGGGCCGAATGCGCGTTGCGCGGCATCGATTCAGCCCGGCTTTGGCCCACCTCGTGGCGCCGACGCGGCCCGGACTGGGAGCCGCTCGGCATGCTGCTGGCCGGATCCATCCTGATCACGCTGTCCTCGCAGGTGAAGCTGCCGTCGTTGCTGGCGCTGGGCTTCGTGACGATGGCGTTGGCCTACCGCTGCGGCGGCAACCTGCGGGCGTTGCTGCTGGCCGGCGGCGGGATCGGGTCGCTGTCGCTGGCGGTCATGGCCTTGGTGGGTTGGGACAGCGGGCTCGGATTCGGCTGGATGTTCACCCTCGGCACCGCCAACGTCGTGCGCAGCTGGATGTCGCCGCCGACGCTGCTGGCCCTGGCCACCGGGCAGGTGGGCATCCGGCTGGGCCTGGGCGATCACACCACCGCCGTGCTGGCCCTGACCCGTTTCATCGGCGTGCTGATCATCATGGTGCTGGTCAGCTGGTTGCTGTACGCGGTGTTCCGCGGCCGGCTGCACCCGATCGGCGGCCTGGGCGTCGCGCTGGGCATTTGCGTGATGCTGTTTCCCGTCGTACAGCCCTGGTATCTGCTGTGGGCGATCATCCCGCTGGCCTGCTGGGCCACCCGCACCGGTTTCCGCGAGACCGTCATCGTGATCACGCTCGTCGTCGGCATCTTCGGGCCGACGGCCAACGGCGACCGGTTCGCGCTGTTCCAGATCCTGGACGCAACCCTGGCCAGCGCCGCCGTGATGGCCGTGCTGATCGCGCTGACCTACACCCGGCTGCCCTGGCGACCGCTGCCGTCGAACGACGGGGCGCCCGGCGTCGAGACGCCCACGCCGGTCCCGGCACCGCGAGCCACCCCTCGAACAAAAGCGGCACCCGACGCCTACGCTGACTCGACGTGAGTTCGGGCCAGCATGTCCCCCCAGCCCCCGAAACAGTGGTGCGGCTGCGCGGGGTGAGTAAGCAGTACGGCTCGACGACAGCAGTGTCCAACCTCGATCTGGAAGTGCGCGCCGCCGAGGTGCTGGCGCTGTTGGGCCCCAACGGCGCCGGCAAGACGACGACGGTCGAGATGTGCGAGGGCTTCGTGCGCCCGGACACGGGCACGATCGAGGTGCTGGGGCTGGACCCGGTCGCCGACAACGCCCGGCTGCGCGCGCGCATCGGGGTGATGCTGCAGGGCGGTGGCGGCTACCCGGCGGCCCCGGCCGGCGAAATGCTCGATCTGGTGGCCTCGTACGCCGCCGACCCGCTGGACCCGCAGTGGCTGCTGGCCACCCTGGGCCTCACCGATGCCGCCCGCACCACCTACCGGCGGCTCTCCGGCGGGCAGCAACAACGGCTGGCGCTGGCCTGCGCGCTGGTCGGGCGACCCGAACTGGTTTTCCTCGACGAGCCCACCGCCGGCATGGACGCGCACGCCCGGCTGCTGGTGTGGGAGCTGATCGACGCGCTGCGCCGCGACGGCGTGACGGTGGTGCTCACCACGCATCAGCTCAAGGAAGCCGAGGAGCTCGCCGATCGGATCGTGATCATCGACCGCGGGGCGACGGTGGCGGAGGGCACCCCGACCGAGCTTATGCGCTCCGGCGCGAAGGACCAACTGCGGTTCACCGCGCCGCCGCGACTTGACTTGTCGCTCTTGGCCTCTGCGCTACCCGAGGACTACAAGACCACCGAGGTCACACCGGGCGAATATTTGGTCGAGGGCCCGGTCGACCCCCAGGTGCTGGCGACCGTGACGGCATGGTGTGCCCAAATCGACGTGCTGGCAACCGATATGCGCGTAGAGCAACGCAGCCTCGAAGACGTGTTCCTCGAACTCACCGGCCGGAAGCTGCGATCGTGACCGACACCAACACCCCGGCGTTTCCGCCGGGAACCTTCACCCCCGACCCACGTCCCAGCGCGGTGCCCAAGATGCTTGCCGCCCAGTTCGGGCTCGAGCTGAAACTGTTGCTGCGCAACGGCGAACAACTACTGCTGACCATGTTCATCCCGATCACGCTGCTGGTCGGGATGACGCTGCTGCCGTTCGGCTCGTTCGGGCACAACCGCGCCACGACGTTCGTGCCGGCCATCATGGCGCTGGCGCTGATCTCGACGGCATTCACTGGGCAGGCGATCGCCATCGCGTTCGACCGCAGGTATGGGGCGTTGAAACGGCTTGGGGCCACGCCACTTCCGGTGTGGGGCATCATCGCCGGCAAATCGCTGGCGGTGATCACCGTCGTGTTCTTACAGGCAATCATTCTGGGCGCCATCGGTTTTGCGCTGGGGTGGCGGCCGGCCCCGCTGGCTCTCGCGCTGGGCGCGGCGGTAATCGCGTTGGGCACCGCGGGGTTTGCCGCGCTCGGGCTGCTGCTGGGCGGCACGCTGCGGGCCGAGATCGTGCTGGCGGTGGCCAACCTGATATGGTTCGTCTTCGCCGGGCTAGGCGCGCTGACCCTCGAGACGAACATGATCCCGACGGCCGTCAAGTGGGCGGCCCGGCTCACCCCGTCCGGCGCGCTGACCGAGGCGCTGTCGCAGGCGATGACGCTGTCGGTCGACTGGTTCGGCGTCGTCGTCCTGGTGGCGTGGGGCGCGGTGGCCGCGCTGGGCGCGCTGCGCTGGTTCCGCTTCACCTGACGTTGCCCCCGCCGACCGCGACACTGAAACGACACATGTCGCCGTGGTTTCAGTTTCGGCGCACAGTAGACCTGTACTACAGGTCGTAGTTGTCGTTGGCCTACGATCGGGCGGTGGCACGACGACTGCTGATACGACTGGTGGACCTGCTCCCCGACCCCAGCCTGCGCGTCCAGCGGATCATCGCCGCCGCCGTGATCTTGTCCCAGGGCGGTATCGCGGTTACCGGCTCGATCGTGCGGGTCACCGCGTCGGGGCTGGGCTGTCCCACCTGGCCGCAGTGTTTCCCGGGCAGTTTCGTGCCCGTCGCCGTCGCCGAGGTGCCGCGGGTGCATCAGGCCGTCGAGTTCGGCAACCGGATGTTCAGCCTGGCGGTGGTGGTAACCGCGGCACTGACCGTGCTGGCGGTCTACTGGGCCCGCCGGCGCGCCGAGGTGCGGGCCTACGCGTGGCTGATGCCGGTGTCGACGGTGGTCCAGGCGGTGATCGGCGGCATCACGGTGCGCACCGGGCTGCTGTGGTGGACGGTGGCCATTCACCTGCTGGTGTCGATGACGATGGTGTGGCTGTCCGTGCTGCTCTACGTCAAGGTCGGCGAACCCGACGACGGCGTGGTGCACGAGCGCGTGGCCAAGCCGCTGCGCCTGCTCACCGCGCTGACCGGAATGAATTTGGCGGTGGTGCTGGTCACCGGCACGCTGGTGACCGCCGCCGGCCCGCACGCCGGGGACCGCAGCCCCAGCCGCACGGTGCCGCGGCTGAAGGTCGAGATCACCACGCTGGTGCACCTGCACTCGACGCTGCTGGTCTCCTACTTCACGCTGTTGGTCGGGCTGGGCTTCGGGTTGCTGGCGGTCGGCGCGACGCGGGCCATCATGCTGCGGCTGGGCGTGCTGCTGGTACTGGTGTGCGCGCAAGCCGCCGTCGGCACCACGCAGTACTTCACCGGCGTCCCCGCCGTTTTGGTCGCCCTCCACGTGGCGGGTGCCGCCGCGTGCACGGCCGCGACGGCGGCGCTATGGGCGTCGATGCGAGAACGGGCCGAGCCCGAGCCGCTCGCAGGCTGACTCCACGCCGAGTGCGAACGCGCGCTGGGCCAGCTCGCGCGCGCCGGGGTCCAGCTGCCGCCAGCCCAGCGACGGCGCCACCACGTCCAGCCCGGCCACCCGGCCGCCGCTGAGCTCGACGCGCGCGTACAACAGCTCGCCGGTGCCGATTCCGACGTGTTCGGCCACCGCGGCAATCGCGGCATAACCGAGGTTCCACGATTCGAACTCCGGCTCGACCGGCCAAGCGTGGGACCGCTGCCCGCCGAGAAAGATCAACACCGACCGTGCGGTCGCGCCGGGCAGCGTTGGCACACCGGCCTTCTCGATGTCGTCGAGGTACCCCTCATCGAGATTCCATTCGATCACCGGCGGCGGACAGCAGGTTCTTGACGCGGCGGGTCCAGGCCAGGAACTCGTCGCGCCGCCCGGCGTCCGCGACATCGCGCAGGATCACCAGGTCGGCGCCGACGGTGTCCGAGTCGTCCCACTGCAGCCAGCGCGCGTGCAGCCCGCGTGTTCGTAGCGCGGATATCAGGCCCGCGTCGTCGGGATGGCGGGGACGTCCGGCCAGCACGATGCGGGGGTGGAAGACGTCCGGGCGGGCAAGCTTCATGCCCGGGCATGATATCCACATGCACGCAATCGAAATCAGTGAAACTGGCGGCCCCGAGGTCCTGCGCTACGTCGTGACATCCCAACCCGCGCCGGGACTCGGCGAGCTACTGATCCGGGCCGAGGCCATCGGCGTCAACTTCATTGATACGTATTTCCGATCCGGGCAATACCCGAGCGAGTTGCCGCTCGTGCTCGGGTCCGAGGTGTGCGGCACCGTCGCGGCCACCGGCGAGGGTATCACGGAGTTCCGGGTCGGTGACCGGGTGGTGTCCGCGGCAGCGTCCGGCGCCTACGCTGAATTTGCCACTGCACCAGCATATTTGACCGCCCACGTGCCCGACGGTGTCAGCTCCGAGGTGGCGGCCGCGGCGCTATTGAAAGGCCTGACCGCTCACTATTTGCTGAAGTCGGTGTATCCCGTACAGGCCGGCGACGTGGTGCTGGTGCACGCCGGCGCCGGCGGCGTCGGGCTGATACTGACCCAATGGGCGCACCTGCTCGGTGTCCGGGTCATCACCACCGTCTCCACACCCGAGAAGGCGGCGCTGTCCAGGAAGGCCGGCGCCGACGAGGTGCTCTCCTACCCCGACGACCCGGCCCGGTTCGGCCAGCAGATCCGTGACCTCACCGGGGGTCTCGGGGTGGCGGCGGTGTACGACGGCGTCGGCGCCACCACGTTCGACGCCAGCCTGGCCAGCCTGGCCGTGCGCGGCACCCTGGCGTTGTTCGGCGCCGCCAGCGGACCCGTGCCGCCGGTGGATCCGCAGCGGCTCAACGCCGCCGGCTCGGTGTTCCTCACCCGTCCCACGCTGGCCCACTTCATGCGCACCGGCCAGGAGTTCAGCTGGCGGGCCGACGAATTGTTCGAGGCGGTCGCCGGCGGGGCGATCAACATCGAGGTTTCAGGCCGCTATCCGCTGGCCGAAGCGACACGCGCCCATCAAGACCTACAGGGGCGCAAGACCGCCGGCCCGATCGTGTTGCTGCCCTAGACCACGACGCTTTGACGCCCGTCAGGCCTTGGGGCAGAAGATGCCCAGAATCTGCTGGCAGTTGTCCTTGTTGATCAGGCCCGGCGGCGGCGGTGGGGGCGGCGGCGGATTCTCGCCGTCCCAAATGTTTTGGGCCACATTGCCTTGCCCGAAGTAGACGTAGTAATAGGTGTGGCACATGTTGTTGTCCCACACCACCGGGTTGGTGACGTGGTTGCCGGTCGGCGGCAATGGTTGCCCCGGGCACCAGTGGCACGGCCCCGCCGGATGGTCGTTGGGGCAGCCGGGCCAGGCATCCAACGGCATCGGGACGGGCTGGGCCCCGGCGATGGCCGCGGTCAGGCCGAAATCGGACAATGCCAGACCGCCCGACAGCAGCGCCGCGGCGATCATTTTCCTGACGATGTGGTGGGGTGCCATGACGTCACGTCCCTTTCTGCATGCTTTGCTGCTGAGGCTCAGTATTGAGCTGCGTCCTTTGCGCTGCATAGGTTTTGGCTATGTGAATCAGCCCGGCCATTGCATCCCCGGCAGCCGGCTACCGATCCCAAGAAACCGGTCACATCCGCCACACGGGCCTCGCGGCGGTTAGGACGGGCGGTTTCAGATTGCGATATCGCTTGCGCTATCACGTTTGGGAAGCGCAGTGGTGCCCACTTCGGCGGTGCCGAAGGGACGGATGTGATTCAGGCCGACGGGATCAGAACAGCGTCGGCAGGGCGATCACCGAGTCGATCGCCAGGGCGCAGAACACCACCGCGAGATAGTTGTTCGATTGCAGGAACAGCCGCAGCGGCTTGACCGGTTCGCCGGCGCGGACCCCGGCGTACAGCTGGTGTGCCATCGCCAGGAACCAGACCCCGGCCACCACGGCGACGGCCGTGTACAGCCAGCCGGTGGCCAGCGCCAGCACCATGGTCGCCAGCACGGTCAGCCAGGTGTAGATCAGGATCTGCTTGGTGACCTGACGTTCGGTCGCCACGGCGGGCAGCATCGGCACGCCGGCCGTCTTGTAGTCGTCCTTGTACCGCATCGCCAGCGCCCAGGTGTGCGGCGGCGTCCAGAAGAAGATGATAGCGAACATCGCCAGCGCCGGCCAGCCGATGGTGCCGGTGACGGCCGACCAGCCGATCATCACCGGCATGCAGCCCGCCGCGCCGCCCCAGACGACGTTCTGGGAGGTGCGGCGCTTGAGCAGCAGCGTGTAGACGAACACGTAGAACGCGATGGTGGCGATCGCGAGCAGCCCCGACAGCAGGTTGGTCGTCCACCACAGCCACACGAACGAGCCCACGGTGAGCAGCAACCCGAGGACCAGGGCATTCCGCGTGGGCACCGCGGCCCGGGCCAACGGCCGGCGCGCGGTCCGCTTCATCAGCTTGTCGATGTCGGCGTCGGCCACGCAGTTTAGCGTGTTCGCCCCGCCGGCGGCCAGCATCCCACCGATCAGCGTGTCGAGGATCAGCACCGGGTCGACGTGCCCGCGGTGCGCTAGCAACATCGCGGGGATCGCGGTGACCAGCAGCAGCTCGATGACGCGTGGTTTCGTCAGCGCCAGGTAGGCCAGCACCGTGCCTCGTATTCGGCTCGGCACTCGGGTTGGCAACAGGCGCCCGCGAACGCTCACGCAATAACTCCTCGGGTCGCAGCGGGGCGCAGGATCTACTACGCACGATGGTAGACCGCGTTGGCACCGCGTTCCGCCTCCAGGGTCTATTCACACAGAATTTCCCGACGGCGGCGCTGCTCGCAAGCTCGGCGACGCTTGGCCGTCATGTCCGCGGAGGCCCGCAGGAATACCCCCGATCCCGCACTGCAAACGCTGCCACTCGCGCACTAGGGTGAGGATAAGGTGAGGATAAATCGCGCAACACGCCCGGCCACCCCAAGGACTGACGTCTGTGACCACACTCGAAGAAGACATCTCCGCACTCACGCAAGCGCGTCACCCGGACAACTGGACCGACCTCGACTCGGCCGCCGTCGACACCGTGCGGGTGCTGGCCGCCGACGCGGTGCAAAAGGTCGGCAATGGCCACCCGGGGACCGCGATGAGTCTCGCCCCGCTGGCCTACACCCTGTTCCAGCGGACCATGACCCACGACCCGAGCGATCCGCACTGGTTGGGTCGCGACCGGTTCATCTTGTCGGCCGGGCACAGCAGCCTCACCCTGTACCTGCAGCTCTACCTGGGCGGGTTCGGCCTGGAGTTGTCCGACATCGAGTCGCTGCGGACCTGGGGCTCCAAGACCCCCGGCCACCCGGAGTTTCGGCACACCAAGGGCGTTGAGATCACCACCGGCCCGCTGGGCCAGGGCCTGGCGTCCTCGGTCGGCATGGCGATGGCGGCACGCTACGAGCGCGGCCTGTTCGATCCGGACGCGGCCCCCGGCGAGAGCCCGTTCGACCACCACATCTATGTAATCGCCTCCGACGGGGACATCGAGGAGGGCGTGACCTCCGAGGCGTCCTCGCTCGCCGCCGTTCAGCAGCTGGGCAGCCTGATCGTGTTCTACGACCGCAACCAGATCTCGATCGAGGACGACACCGACATCGCGCTGTGCGAGGACACCGCCGCGCGCTACCGCGCCTACGGCTGGCACGTGCAAGAGGTGGAGGGCGGCGAGAACGTCGTCGGCATCGAGGAGGCCATCGCCAACGCCAAGGCCGTCACCGACAAGCCGTCGTTCATCTCGCTGCGCACCATCATCGGCTTCCCGGCGCCCAAATTGATGAACACCGGCAAGGCACACGGCGCGGCGCTCGGCGACGAAGAGGTCGCGGCCGTCAAGAAGATCCTCGGCTTCGACCCCGACAAGACCTTCGAGGTGCGCGACGACGTCATCGCCCACACCCGCAAGCTGGTAGACCGGGGCAAGGAAGCCCACGAGAAGTGGCAAGCCGAGTTCGACGCGTGGGCCCAGCGCGAACCCGAGCGCAAGGCGCTGCTGGACCGGCTGACCGCGGAAAAGCTGCCCGAGGGCTGGGACGCCGACATCCCGTACTGGGAGCCCGGGTCCAAAGCGCTGGCCACCCGGGCGGCGTCGGGCAAGGTACTTTCCGCGCTGGGACCCAAACTGCCCGAGCTGTGGGGCGGCTCGGCAGACCTGGCGGGCAGCAACAACACCACCATGGATGGCGTAAAATCCTTTGGGCCGCCGTCAATTTCGACGAAGGACTACACCGCCGACTGGTATGGCCGCACGCTGCACTTCGGGATTCGCGAGCACGCGATGGGGGCCATCCTGTCCGGCATCGTGCTGCACGGGCCGACTCGCGCGTACGGCGGCACCTTCCTGCAGTTCTCGGATTACATGCGCCCGGCGGTGCGGCTGGCGTCGCTGATGGACATCGACACCATTTACGTGTGGACGCACGATTCCATCGGTTTGGGCGAGGACGGCCCGACCCACCAGCCCATCGAGCACCTCGCCGCGCTGCGGGCCATCCCGAAGCTGTCGGTGGTACGTCCGGCCGACGCCAACGAAACGGCCTACGCCTGGCGCACGGTTTTGGCGCGCGGCAACGGCAGCGGTCCGGTCGGTCTGATCCTGACCCGTCAGGGTGTGCCGGTGCTCGAGGGCACCACTGCCGAGGGCGTCGCGCGCGGCGGCTACGTGCTGGGTGACGAGGGCGAAGACGAACCCGACGTCGTCCTGATCGCCACCGGCTCCGAGGTTCAGCTCGCGGTGGGTGCCGCGAAGCTGTTGGCGGACAAGGACATTATCGCACGCGTCGTGTCGATGCCGTGTGTGGAATGGTTCGAGTCCCAGCCGGCCGAGTACCGCGACAGCGTGCTACCGCCGTCGGTCTCGGCGCGGGTCGCGGTCGAGGCGGGCGTCGCCCAACCGTGGCACAAGCTCGTCGGCGACACCGGGAAGATCGTCTCGATCGAGCACTACGGCGAATCCGCCGACGCCGAGACATTGTTCCGCGAGTTCGGCTTCACCGCGGAGGCCGTCGCTGCCGCCGCGGAAGAAGTAGTCGACAACTGAGAAAGGCTGATTCCGATGACCCAGAACGCCAACCTGGCCGCGCTGAGCGCCGCCGGGGTATCCGTGTGGCTCGATGACCTGTCGCGTCAGCGGCTGCAGTCGGGCAACCTGAAGGAGCTGATCGACACCGAGAGCGTCGTCGGGGTGACCACCAACCCGTCGATCTTCCAGAAGGCGTTCGCCGAGGGCGACTCCTACGATAGCCAGATCGCCGAGCTGGCCGAGCGCGGCGCCGACGTGGACGCCACCATCCGCACCGTCACCACCGACGACGTGCGCACCGCCTGCGATGTGCTTGCACCGCAGTGGGAGTCCTCCGACGGCGTCGACGGCCGGGTGTCCATCGAGGTCGACCCGCGGCTGGCCGGCGACACCGACAAGACCGTCGCGCAGGCCGTCGAGCTGTGGAAGATCGTCGACCGGCCCAACCTGTTCATCAAGATCCCGGCCACCGAGGCCGGCCTGCCGGCCATCAGTGCCGTTCTGGCGGAAGGGATTTCGGTCAACGTCACGCTGATCTTCTCCGTCGAGCGGCACCGCGCGGTGATGGACGCCTACCTGGCCGGGCTGGAGAAGGCCCGCGAGGCGGGGCACGACCTGTCCAAGATCCATTCGGTGGCATCGTTTTTCGTTTCCCGGGTAGACACCGAGATCGACAAGCGACTGGAGAAGATCGGTTCGCCCGAAGCGCTGGACCTGCGCGGTCAGGCCGGCGTCGCCAACGCCCGGCTGGCGTACGCGGCATACCAGGAGGTCTTCGAGGGCGGTGCGCGTTACGAGGCGCTGAAAGCCGACGGAGCCCGGGTGCAGCGTCCGCTGTGGGCGTCGACCGGTGTCAAGAACCCGGACTACTCCGACACCCTGTACGTCACCGAGCTGGTCGCGCCCAACACGGTGAACACCATGCCGGAGAAGACGATTGACGCGGTCGCCGACCACGGCGTGATCACCGGTGACACGATCAGCGGCACGGCACAGGAGGCCCAGGGCGTGTTCGACAAGCTGTCGGCGGTCGGCATCGACGTGACCGACGTGTTTCTGGTGCTGGAGAACGAGGGCGTGGAGAAGTTCGTCGAATCGTGGACCGAGTTGCTCGACGAGACACAGAAGCAGCTGAATTCCACCACCAAATGACCCCGGGCGCTGCCGGCGCGCAATGGCGCAACCCCTTGCGGGACAACGACGACAAGCGGCTACCCAGGATCGCCGGCCCGTGCGCCATGGTGTTGTTCGGCGTCACCGGCGACCTGGCGCACAAGAAAGTGGTGCCCGCGGTCTACGACCTGGCCAACCGCGGGCTGCTGCCACCGACCTTCTCGCTGATCGGCTTCGGCCGCCGCGACTGGGATCACGACGCCTTCGCCCAGGTGATCCACGACGACGTCAAGCAGTACTGCCGCACCCCGTTCCGCCAGGCCATCTGGGAGCGGCTGGCCGAGGGACTGCGGTTCGTGTCGGGCGCGTTCGACGACGACGCCGCGTTCACCCGGCTGGCCGAGACGTTGGACAAGCTCGACGCCGAGCGTGGTATCGGCGGCAATCACGTGTTCTATCTGGCGATCCCACCGAAGTCGTTCCCGGTGGTGTGCGAACAACTGCACTCCTCCGGCCTGGCCCGTCCGCAAGCGGATCGGTGGAGCCGGGTTGTCATCGAGAAGCCGTTCGGCCACGACCTGAAGAGCGCGTGCGATCTCAACCACGTGGTGAACTCGGTCTTCCCGGAGGAGTCGGTGTTCCGCATCGACCACTACCTGGGCAAGGAGACGGTTCAGAACATCCTGGCGCTGCGCTTCGCCAATCAATTCTGGGACCCGATCTGGAACGCGCACTACGTCGACCACGTGCAGATCACGATGGCCGAGGACATCGGGCTGGGCGGACGGGCCGGGTACTACGACGGCATCGGCGCGGCCCGCGACGTCATCCAGAACCACCTGATGCAGCTGTTGGCGCTGACGGCGATGGAAGAGCCGGTCAGCTTCAACGCGAAAGCGCTGCAGGCCGAGAAGATCAAGGTGCTCTCGGCCACCCAGCTCGCCCAGCCGATCGACGAGACCACCAGCCGCGGCCAATACGTGGCCGGCTGGCAGGGCGGCGAGCAGGTGGTGGGATTGCTTGACGAGGAAGGGTTTTCGAAGGAATCCAGCACCGAAACCTTCGCGGCGATCACGCTCGAGGTGGACACCCGCCGCTGGGCCGGGGTGCCGTTCTACCTGCGCACCGGAAAACGCTTGGGCCGCAGGGTGACTGAGATCGCGTTGGTCTTCAAACGTGCCCCGCATCTGCCGTTCGACGCCACCATGACCGACGAACTCGGCGCCAACGCGTTGGTCATCCGGGTACAGCCCGACGAGGGCATCACGCTGCGGTTCGGCTCCAAGGTCCCGGGCGCGATGGAGGTCCGCGACGTCAACATGGACTTCTCCTACGGCTCGGCGTTCGCCGAAGACTCCCCCGAGGCGTATGAACGGCTGATCCTGGATGTGCTGCTGGGTGAGCCGTCACTGTTCCCGGTGAACGAGGAGGTCGAATTGGCTTGGCAGATACTCGATCCCGTCCTCGATCGTTGGGCAGCGGACGGAAAGCCCGACCCCTATGAGGCGGGCACCTGGGGCCCCGCCTCGGCGAACGAGATGTTGCGCCGCACCGACCGGGAATGGCGCCGGCCATGATCCGCGCCGGCGACGATGCAGAGCGTCGCGATGCTGAGGAGCGGCGCCAATGATCGTCGATTTGCTCGACACCACCACCACCGCGGTCAACAAGAAGCTCGACAGGCTGCGCGAAGAGGCCGGCGTGGTGATGATGGGCCGGGTCGGGACACTGATCATCAAGTCGGACAACGACACTCTGCTGGAAGAGGCCATCGAGGCAGCCAACACCGCCAGCCACGAACACCCGAGCCGGGTGCTGGTCGTGGCGGCCGGTGATACCGACGGCCGCGACGCGCGCCTGGATGCTCAGGTTCGCGTCGGTGGTGACGCCGGCGCCGGGGAGGTCGTGGTGCTGCGCCTGTCCGGCCCGCTGTCCGGTCACTACGCGAGCGTCGTCATCCCGTTCCTGCTTCCCGACATCCCGGTCGTGGTGTGGTGGCCCGGCGTCGCTCCCGCGGTTCCCGCGCAGGACCCGTTGGGCAAGTTGGCGATTCGCCGCATCACCGACGCGACCAACGCCGAGGACCCGCTGTCGGCGATCAAAAGCAGGTTGCCCGGATACACCGCCGGGGACACCGATCTGGCCTGGGCGCGGATCACGTACTGGCGGGCGTTGCTCACCTCGGCGGTCGACCAGAAACCGCACGAGGAAATCGAATCCGCGCTGGTTTCGGGGCTGCGCACCGAACCCTCGCTCGACGTGCTGGCCGGGTGGTTGGCCAGCCGGATCGACGGGCCGGTGCGCCGGGAGGTCGGCGAACTCAAGGTCGAACTGGTGCGCCGGACCGAGACCATCACCTTGAGCCGTCCGCAAGAGGGAACGACGGCCACCCTGAGCCGGACCGGCCGACCGGACGCTCTGGTTCCATTGGCGCGCAGGGAAACCCGTGAATGCCTGGCCGAAGACATGCGACGCCTGGACCCCGACGAGGTCTACTACAGCGCGCTCGAAGGAATCCCTAAGGTGCAATACGCGTGAGCACAACCGTTGAAGTCTTCCCGGACAGCGACAACCTGGTCGAAGCCGCAGGCCGCCGGCTGGTCGAGACCATGCGTACCGCCGTTGCGGCGCGCGGACGCGCCCTGATCGTGCTGACCGGCGGCGGCAACGGCATCGGGCTGCTGAAGTATCTGCGCGCCGAGGCCGGCCAGGTCGACTGGTCGAAGGTTCACCTGTTCTGGGGCGACGAGCGCTACGTTCCGTTGGCCGACGGTGAGCGCAACGAGAAGCAGGCCCGCGACGCCCTGGTCGACCACATCGACATCCCGTCGAGCAACGTGCACCCGATGCCCGCCAGCGACGGCGAATTCGGCAGCGATCTCGTCGCCGCCGCGCTGGCCTACGAACAACTGCTGGCGGCCAACGCCGAACCGGGCGAGCAGGTACCGAATTTCGACGTTTACCTGCTGGGCATGGGCCCCGAGGGACACATCAATTCGCTGTTCCCCGACACCGCGGCGGTGCGTGAGACCACCCGCATGGTGGTATCCGTCGACGACTCCCCCAAACCGCCGCCGCAACGAATCACCTTGACATTGCCCGCTATTCAGCGTTCTCGCGAGGTGTGGCTGCTGGTGTCCGGAGCGGGCAAGGCCGACGCGGTGGCCGCGGCCCGAGACGGTGCCCCGCCGGTCGAGATACCTGCCGCCGGGGCCGTCGGCATCGAGACCACGCTGTGGTTGCTGGACCGGGAAGCCGCGAGCAGGCTTCCCGTACAGTAAGCACGGCTTACGCCCGGGCTATGACGTGTTGTGCCACGCCGGGTCCGTGGCCTGCGAGATGACGACTTGCCCGATGGTGCCGCCGGTCCCGTACGAGCCACCGGAGTAGACAGAGACGACTTCGCCCGTCCCGACGCTGAGGACGCCCCCGGTTTCGATGGGCACGCTGCCCCCGGCGTAAACGGTGAGGTTGCTGCCGGTGTTGCTGTTCAGGATGCCGGTGGAGTCGACCTCGAGGGTGGCGCCGGGTTCGACGTAGATGGTGCCACCCGAGTTGACGGTCACCGTACCGGAATCGATGAGCGTGTTGTTCACGTCGAGGAAACCGTTTTCGGTGAGGGTGCCGCCGTGACCGACCGTCAGGGTTCCCCAGTCGGTGATGGTGCCGGAATCGGTCACGGAACCATTGGATTCGATCGTGAGCGTGCTGCTGTCGTAAAGCGTTATGCTACCGCCACTTTGGTCGGTGAGGCTGCCACCGGACTCGATGATGGTGGACCCATTGTCCAAGTCGTAGAAGTTGATGGTGGACCCATTGTCCAAGTCGTAGAAGTTGCCGCCGGACTGGATGTCGATGGTGCCGTAGTCCGCGATGGTGCCGTAGCAGTTGAACGTGCCGCTGTCCTGGACGGTGATGGCGACGTAGTTGGTGAAGGTGGCACCGTCCTCAGTGGTCAGTAGGCGCCGGGCTAGATGTCGACGGTACCGGTGGGGTTGATCGTCATGGTACACGCGTCGGTGATGTTGCCTCCGTAGGCCTCGACCGTGATGTGACCGGAGTCGATCAGGGTGCCCTCGGGTCTGATGGCCAGATAGCCGCCGGAGTCGACGTTCAAGGTGCCGCTGTTGGTGAGGGTGCCACCGTCGAGGGACAGATAGCCCCGCTGGGGCTGATCTCGAGCGTGCCGTTGGCGTCGACGGTCAGGCTGCCGCCGGACTGGATGAGGGTGCCCGTGTCGGTGAGGGTGGCGCCGGGTTCGACGGTGATGCTGCCGCCCGAGTCGAGGGTGACCGTGCCGCCGGAGTCGATGGAACCGAAGGCGCTGTTGTCGATGGTGAAAGCGCCGTAATCGGTGATGAGATCGGAATTGCTCAGGGTGTCGGTGACTTCGACTTCGAGGGTGCCACCAGAGTTGATAACGATGGCACCGGAATTGGTGAGGGTGCCGGTGTTGGTGAGCGTGCCGTTGACGGTGAGGGTGCCGGTGTTGGTGAGCGGCCGGCGTCGAGCGGGCTGGTGGCGGCGTCGACGGTCAGGGTGCCGGCGTTGGCCAGGGTGCCGCTGGAGTCGACCGTGAGTGTGCCGCCGGAGGCGACTTCGAGGCTGCCGCCTGAGTCGATCGTGAGGGTGGCATTGGCGGCGACTTCGATGGAGCCGCCGTTCTGGATGACGACGGCCTGGTTGGCCCCGATGGTGTAGCTGGTGGTGATCGTCATCGGGGTGCTGATGTAGGTGGTCGTGATGGGGCCGTTGGTGGTGGTCGCGAGCCCGCTTGTGGTGCCGCTCAGCGTGGTGTTCGTGGCGCTGGTGGTCCCGGTGCCGGTGGTGCTGCCGGTGGAGGTCGGCTCGGAGGTGTCGTCCGGCACGAGCTGTAGCGGGCCCCCGGAGCGCCGGCTGGCGACGTTGCCGATGGACTGAGCCGTCGTTCGGGCCTGGTCGAGCTACCCGTCCTGGTTGGTGGTCTGCGGCGGTTCGTCGAACGACGTGAGGGTGGTCGCCGCCTCCGCGGCGCTGGCATAGCCGTACATGGCGATGGCGTCCTGGGTCCACATCTCCATGTATTCGGCTTCGGTGACCGCGATCGCGGGAGTGTTCTGCCCGAGAATATTGGTGGCGATCAACGTCATTAACCGGGCGCGGTTGGCCGCGACAACCGGCGGGGGCACGGTCAACGCGTAGGCCGCGGCCGCCCCGTAGTCCTGGGCGGCGGTGTGCCCGGCCGCGGCGGCACTGGCCTGCAACCATTTCACGTAGGGGGTCACCGCGCCCGTCATCAGCTCGGAGGACGGGCCGGTCCGCGCCTGTCCCGTCAGCTGCGCGACCGTCGAGGCGTAGTTGGCGGCAGTGGATTCCAGCTCGGCGGCCAGCGCCTCCCAGCTGGCGGCGTTCGCGAGCATCGGCGCCGACCCGGGCCCGGCATATATCAGTCCGCTGTTGACTTCCGGCGGCAGCAACCCAAAGTCCATGGCCGTTTATCTTTCTTTTTCCGATCCGGATTTGACGGGATATCCGGGCGATACCGAATGGTGGTTAACGATCGTGACTCCCTATTCGGTCGCGACTGCCAGCACGAAATCAACTCAAGATAATGCCGTAGGCGACGTCTTTCAACTCGAAATTCGCCCGAAGCGGCCGGTCGAGGTGTCGTTCGCATTCGGTCGCCATTGATCGTGCTGGGGAAGCGCTTTTCGACGCTCCACGCTCAGACTAGGACCCCGCCCGCTCCGCCTTCCGGTCGGTGTAGCCGGCCACATACTCGCCCAACCGTTGGGTGACCTCGCACCGGCAGTCGCGGGTCAGATCTCCACGTCAACCACCGTCACAGTGATGTCTTTGCACACCTATTTCGATACGCAGAGGTTTTCGGCGGTTCCGTCGCGGTCATAATTACCGTCATGGCCGACAGAACGGCGCGCGGCGGGCCCGAGCGAAACCGGATCAAGACGCTCACCCAGGCGGCGTTGAACGCCGACAAGACCGTCAAGCAGGTCGAGGACGTCCTCGACGGCCTCGGCAAAACCATGAACGAGCTGAGCAGCTCCCTGACCCGGCTGAACGGCACCGTCGAGCGCCTCGACGGCGGCCTGGACCACCTGGAAGGAACCATGGAAAGCCTCGACGAGCTCGCCAAGCGCCTGATCGCGCTCGTCGAGCCGATGGAGGCGATCGTCAAGCGCATCGATTACATCGTCGGCATCGGTGAGACGGTGATGTCGCCGCTAGCGGTGACCGAGCACGCGGTGCGCGGTGTGGTGGACCCGCTGCGCAAACGGCCGACGCGGTAGCCCGCGACCGGCAGGGGACCCAGCCCCGGTCGGCTACGTCGCGTGGTCGACGGCGTCGAAAACCTCCAGCGCGTGCTGAAACGGCTCGGCGGTGATTCTGCGATCGGTTTCGTATGGATGGTCGAGGGTGAAGACGATGCACAGCAGCAGGCCGAGCAGCACCGCGATGGTGCTGGTCACCACCGTATGACCGACGGTGCTCTGCATGCTCAGAAATGCCGTGAGCCCGACCAACACAATCCCGCCGAATATCAGGCCCGCCCACAGCAGCGGGGGTATCCGCGGCTCGGTGTCGATGATGCGCTGGGTACGGTCGGACGCCAACACGCTCAACTCGCTGAGAAACTCCGCGTTGATCGGGCTCGACGCGGTGCCGGACGGTTGGGTGCCGACGATGCGGTACATGGTGGTGATCGCGGATCGCGCGGTGTCGCTGGGAACGTCACCGCTTCGGGTAGTCGATTCGCTCGACGCCACCGCGCTCGCGTAACTGCGCATCAGCTGTCGAAGCTGGGACCGCTCCGGTTCCGGCATGGCGACGGTCTGGCGGTACATCGTCGTCAGCGCGGACGCCTCGTTGGCGGCCACCACCTTTGCCGAGGAGAACTGTTGCCACGCGATGACGACGGTGAATCCGAGCAGCACGCCGTAAACGAGACCGACAATCGCGACGAACGGCGACATCGTCGAATTATGGTCTTTACCAACCTGTTTCATCGTCCGACTGGCAAATGCTATCCAGCCCACCGCCACCAAAATCGCGCCCCCGACGCCACAGACCAGCAGCAGCCAAAGTGGTATTCCGGGTCCGTCCAACGATCTCCTTGCCAGCTGTCGCTCCGATGCGAATGGACCGCGGGTTGGTCGGCGCACTTCGGCGCGATTCGGCCCGGCGCCAGCGTATTCGGGACCGGCGCGACACAGCGCTCGGTTCAGCTGCTGTTAACCGCTATTTCGCAACGCGCTTGCCAGCCCGTTCATCGTCAGCAGGATGCCGCGCTGCACCAGTTCGTCGTCGTCTCCCGAGCGGTACCGGCGCAGCAGCTCCACCTGCAGGTGATTCAGCGGCTCCAGGTAGGGAAAGCGGTTGAACACCGAACGGGCCAGCGCCGCATTGTCGGCCAGCAGGTCGTCCTGGCCGGTGATCAGCCTGTGCATGGCGATCGTTCGCTGGTGCTCGTCGGCGATCTTGTCGAACACCCTGCGCCGCAACGACTCGTCGGCCACCAATTCCGCATACCGTGCCGCCAGCCCCAGGTCGCTTTTGGCCAGCACCTGCGCCATGTTCGACAGCACGCTGCGAAAAAACGGCCACCGCTGATACAGGTCGTGCAGGACTTCGACTCGCTCGCTTTCGCTTTCGGGCCCGGCGGCGATCCACTGCGCGAACGCCGACCCGGTGCCGTACCAACCGGGCAGCATGACCCGCGACTGGCTCCAGGCCAACACCCACGGGATGGCGCGCAGGTCCGCGATCGACTCGGTGGGCTTGCGCGAGGCCGGACGGCTGCCAATGTTCAGCGAACCGATCTCGCTGACCGGCGTGGACGCCTTGAAATACTCGACGAAACCCGTTGTCTCGTGCACCAATTCGGAGTAGGCGTCCCGGGCCAGCGTCGAGATCTCGTCGAGCACCGCGTAGGCCGGCTCGGCCGCGCCGCCGAAGCCCTCCACGTCCAGCAGCGTCGACTCCAGCGTCGCCGCCACCAGGCTTTCCAGATTTCGGCGCGCCAACAGCGGTTCGGCGTACTTGGCCGCGATCACCTCACCCTGCTCGGTCAGCCGCAGCGAACCGTTCATCGCCCCGGGCGGCTGCGCGAGGATCGCCTGATAGCTGGGGCCGCCGCCGCGGCCGACCGTGCCGCCGCGACCATGGAAGAGCCGCAATCGGATTCCGGACTTGCGGGCCACCTCGGCCAGCGCCAGCTCGGCCCGGTAGACGGCCCAGTTCGCGGTCAGATAGCCGCCGTCCTTGTTCGAGTCGGAGTAGCCGAGCATCACCTCTTGGCTGTCGCCCCTGGTGGCCACCACCGTGCGATAGATCGGGAGCTCGAGCATCGCGTGCAGGATCCGGGCCCCGTTGTGCAGGTCGTCGATCGTCTCGAACAGCGGGGAAATGCCCACCGGGCAATAGGGTTCGGACCCGGAGACGTCCAGCAGTCCCGTTTCTTTGAGCAGTCCCGTTTCTTTGAGCAGCAGCGCGGCCTCCAGCACGTCGGAGACGGACTGGCACATCGACACGACGTAGTTGGGCACCGCCGCCGGGCCGTACCGCTTGACGGCGAACGCGGCGGCCTCGACCACCCTCAATTCCTTGTGGGCCAGTTCCGACAGCCGCGCGCGGTCGGACAGCAGTGGCCGCCGCGTGCTCAATTCGCCGGCCAACAGCTCGACCCGCTGCTCTGCGGGCAGCGAACGATAGTCCGCATGCACGCCGGCCCAGGCCAGCAGCTCGCCGACCACTTCCTCGTGCACGTCGGAGTTTTGCCGCATATCCAGCCCGCTCAGGTGAAACCCGAAGACGTGCACGCCTTCTCGCAACAGCGCCAGCCGGTCCTCGGCCAGTAGCGCGCTGCCGTGGGTGCGCAGCGAAGCGTCGTGGATATCCAGGTCGGCCCGCAGGTCGTCCGGTGTGGCGTACGGCGCCAACCCCAGGTCGAGCAGGTGCTGTGGCTCGTCGTCCAGGATCTCGGCGGCCGTGGCGCTGAGCCGGCCCCGTATCACCCGCACGGCGCGCCGGTACGGCTCGTCGGCCCGAGCCTGTTCGGGACAGCTCTGCTCCAGCGCGGTCAATTCCGTTGTGACACTCACCAATCGGGCCGACATCGAGAGCTCCTGCTCGAGATCGGTCAGCTCGGACAGGTAATGCGCCAGCGCGGTGAACGCGGCGCTGCCGGTGGCCCACCGCACCACCTCGGCGGTCACGTTCGGGTTGCCGTCGCGGTCGCCCCCGATCCACGAGCCCGGCTGCAGGATGGGTGCCGACAGCAGCTCGGCGACCGGCCAGCGGGCGCGTAGCGCGTCGCGCACCTCGGCGTTGACCTGCGGGATCACCTCGAACAGCGCGGCCTGGTAATACCGCAGGCCGACGTCGATTTCGTCGGTGATCTGCAGCCGGTGCAGCCGGATCAGTGCGGTCTGCCACAGCGTGAGCACCTGGCGGCGCAGCTTGCGGTCGATGCTGCGGCCGTCACTGGTCTCCAGGTGGCCCTCGGCGTGCAGGCGCATCAACTCGGTGATCCGGTGCTGCGCGACGAAAACGGTGCGCCGACGGGTCTCGGTGGGGTGGGCGATGATGACCGGAGCAACCAGCGCACCTCACAGCGCTTCGGCCACGGTGGCCGAATCCAGTTCGGCGGAGTCGAGTTTCACGTAGGTGGCGGCCAGGTTGCTGTCCTGCGGGGGTTCGCCCGCGTCGACGTGAACGTGACGTCGGCGCTCGCGATGGATGTCTTCGGTAACGTTGGCCAGCAGCGCGAAGTGGCTGAACGCCCGGATGATCGGGATCGCCAGGTGAATGTCGATGCCGTCGAACATGTGGGAGATCTCGACCCGGTCGATCTCGGAGCGACGCACCCGGAACGATTCCACCCGCGCCCGTTCGACCAGTCGAATACCTCGTCGCCTTGCTGCTCGCGCACGGTTTCGCCGAGGATGGCGCCCAGCATCCTGATGTCGGCGCGCATCGGCTCGGTCGCCTCCCGGCCGACGCGGGTGCGCCGCACGGCACCGATCGGCGCCAGCGCAGGCTCGGAAACAGGCTCGGAAACCTCAACCATGCGATCCAGTATCGGGGCGAATCGGCCCGCCCGCCGACGGGAATGCGTCAGCGGTACTTGATCTGCAGCGCCATGCCGATGATGCACACCAGCCAGATGCCGACCACGAACATCGTCAGCCGGTCCAGGTTCTTCTCCACCACCGTGGACCCGGACAGGCTGGACTGCACACCACCGCCGAACAGCGTGGACAGGCCGCCACCCTTGGCCCGGTGCAGCAGCACCAGCAGCACCACCAGGATGCTGGTGACCACCAGGGTGATCTGTAGGGCCAAAACCATGACGGACAGCTTACCGGTTGCCGTTGGGCCGGCCGTAACCGACGCTCGGAGTGCTCAGGGCAGCGGACCGCCGGCGGCGATGGCGGCGAGCGTCGCGAATTGCTCGCCGTCCAGCGACGCTCCCCCGACCAGCCCGCCGTCGGCGTCGTCCTGCGCGACGAGCTCGCCGACGTTCTTCGCGTTCACCGAGCCGCCGTAGAGCACCCGCACGGTCTCGGCGACCTGGGGGGACGCCAGCTCGCCCAGCTGCGCGCGGATCGCCGCACAGACCTCCTGGGCGTCCTCGGCGCTGGCCACCCGGCCGGTGCCGATCGCCCACACGGGCTCGTAGGCGATGACGACCTGGCCGATCTGCTCGGCCGACAGCCCGGCCAGCGACTCGCGCACCTGCGCCTCACAGTGGCTGACGTGTTTGCCGGCCTCGCGGATGTCGAGGTGCTCGCCGACGCACACGATCGGGGTCAGGCCGTTCTTGAGTGCGGCCGCGGCCTTGGCGGCCACCAGCGCGTCGTCCTCGTTGTGGTAGGTGCGCCGTTCGGAGTGCCCGACGATGACGAAAGTGCAGCCCAGCTTGGCCAGGAAGGTGCCGCTGATGTCGCCGGTGTAGGCGCCCGACTCGTGCGGGGACAAATCCTGGGCGCCGTAGGTCAACCGCAGTTTGTCGCCGTCGACCAGCGTCTGCACGCTGCGCAGGTTGGTGAACGGCGGCAGCACCGTGACGTCGACCTTGTCAAAGTACTTGTCCGGCAACGCGAATGCGATCTTCTGCACCAGCGCGATGGCCTCGAAGTGGTTGAGGTTCATCTTCCAGTTGCCGGCGATCAGCGGCTTACGGCTCACGGCTGCTCCCCTTCGCTCGGCTGCGGGCGACTCAACACCTCGATGCCCGGTAGTTGCTTGCCCTCCAGGTATTCCAGCGATGCGCCGCCGCCGGTGGAGATGTGCGAGAAGTCGCCCTCGGAGATGCCGAGCGCGCGCACGGCCGCCGCGGAGTCGCCACCGCCCACCACGCTGACGGCTCCCTTACCGGTCGCCGCGACGATCGCCTCGGCGACACCGCGGGTGCCGGCGGCGAACGCCGGGAATTCGAAGACGCCCATCGGGCCGTTCCAGAACACTGTCTGGGCGTTGGACAGCAGCGCCGCGAAGCGTTTCACCGACCCGGGCCCGATGTCCAGACCCATCTGGTCATCCGGGATGGCGTCGGCCGCGACCGTTTGCGGTGTCGCATCGGCGGCGAATTTGTCGCCGACCACGATGTCCATCGGCAGACGCAACACGTCGACGTAGGTGTCCAGCAGCCGGCGGCAGGTCGCGACCATGTCCTCTTCGAGCAGTGATTTGCCCACCGAAAAGCCTTCTGCGGCAAGGAAGGTGAAGCACATTCCGCCGCCGATCACGATGCTGTCGGCCTTGGTGGCCAGCGACTCGATGACGCCGAGCTTGTCGGACACCTTCGACCCGCCGAGTACCACCGCGTAGGGGCGGGTGGTCGAGCTGGTCAACTGCTCGAGCACCCGGATCTCGTCGGCCACCAGCTTCCCGGCGTAGTGCGGCAGCAGCGTGGCGACGTCGTAGACCGAGGCCTGCTTGCGATGCACCACGCCGAAGCCGTCGGAGACGAAAGCGCCTCCCGGCCATACCAATTCGGCAAGTTTCTTGGCCAACGCCAGCCGCTCGGCGTCGTCCTTACTGGTCTCGCGCGCGTCGAAGCGGATGTTCTCCAGCAACAGGATGTCGCCGTCGGTCAGGCCCTCGGCACGCGCCAAGGCGTCGGTACCGACGATATCGGCCGCCAGCTGCACGTGCCGGCCCAGCTGCTCGCCGAGTGCGGCCGCGACCGGTGCCAGCGACACCTTCGGGTCGGGCCCGTCCTTGGGGCGGCCCAGGTGCGCGGTCACCACCACCTTGGCGCCGGCGTCCAGCAGCGCCTTGAGCGTCGGCACCGACGCGGTGATCCGACCCGGGTCGGTGATCTCGCCGGCTCCCCCCGCGTCGTAGTTGAGCGGGACGTTGAGATCGGAACGCACCAGCACGGCACGGCCCGAAACGCCCTCGGACAGAAGGTCTTCGAGGTTTGGGACGGCCACGGTCTACAGTGACTTGCCGACCAGTGCGACCAGGTCGACGAGCCGGTTGGAGTAGCCCCACTCGTTGTCGTACCAGGAGACCACTTTGGCCTGGTTGTCGATGACCTTGGTCAGGCCGGAGTCGAAGATCGAGCTGTGTGGGTCGGTGACGATGTCGCTGGACACGATCGGTTCGTCGTAGTACTTCAGGATGCCCTTCATCGGGCCCTCGGCGGCGGCCTTCATCGCGGCGTTGATCTCCTCGGCGCTGGCCGCGGTGCGCAGCTCGACGGTCAGGTCGGTCACCGAGCCGGTGGGAACCGGCACCCGCAGCGCATACCCGTCGAGTTTGCCCTTGAGCTCGGGCAGCACCAGGCCGATGGCCTTGGCCGCGCCGGTGGAGGTCGGCACGATGTTCAGCCCGGCCGCGCGGGCCCGGCGCAGGTCCTTGTGCGGGCCGTCTTGCAGGTTCTGGTCCTGGGTGTAGGCGTGGATGGTGGTCATCAGGCCCTTGACGATGCCGTACTCGTCGTGCAGCACCTTGGCGATCGGGCCCAGGCAGTTGGTGGTGCACGAGGCGTTGGAGATGATGTTCTGGCTGCCGTCGTAGCGGTCGTCGTTGACCCCCAGCACGATGGTGATGTCCTCGTCGCTGGCCGGTGCGGAGATGATCACCTTCTTGGCCCCGGCCTGCAGGTGGCCCTGCGCCTTGGCTCGGGCGGTGAACAGGCCGGTGGATTCGACGACGACGTCGACACCCAGATCCCCCCAGGGCAGTGCGGCCGGGCCCTCGCGCACCGCCAGCGCCTTGATCTTGGCCGGGCCCACCACGATGGTGTCCTCGCCTTCGAGGCTGACATCGTGGGGCAGCCTGCCCAGGATGGAGTCGAATTTCAGCAAGTGCGCCAGCGTGTGGTTGTCGGTGATGTCGTTGACCGCCACCACCTCGATGTCCGCGCCGCCCTGCTCCTGCTGGGCCAACAACGCACGATAGAAATTACGTCCGATCCGACCGAAGCCGTTAATGCCTACCCGAACACTCACTTGTGTCTCCCTCGGTAAGTCTGGTGTCGAACCCCTGGGCGTCAGCCTAGATCAGTAGTGGACACGGTTGCTGGGTCGGTAACAGTCCAAGACCCCAGCGACCCAAACACCGAGCTAGACGGCGTGGCCGGGTCACGCGATGCGATAGGCGGTGGGAGGTGCGGCCCTAGCGGACCAGCAGCCGCGGCCCCCGCCGAACCTCGGCTGTGGGCTGAACCACAAATCGGCGCTGCAGCTTTTCGATCAGCTCGTCGAGCGCCTTGCGCTCCTGTTCCTCCGCGCGGGCCGTGCGCCGGAAGACGCACGCGCTTTCGCCGTCGCCGCTGGCTTCGGCGACGGCAATCGCCTTGTAGTAGCCGTCGATCCGTTGGTCGATCAGCCGGCGGTTCGCAGTGAGCAGCCGCAGGAAGTAGTCGGCCTGGCGCTGATCCGCGGTGTCGGCCACAACCGCGGAACGATCCAGAGCGGCGGCGGGCCGGCTTGCGGTCGCGGCCGATTGTCGGACAAACCCCGGACCGGGACGGACTGCGGCGCCGCGAGGGTGAAGCCCGCGCCGGTCACGAGCACCAGATGTGTGCGCGGCGACCGAGCGCGCAGCACGCTCGTCAGGCAAACCAGCGAAGTCCATCATTTCTCTCTCAACTGGCAGTTCACTGTTTAGCGCGGTAACCATAACCCCCCGAATCCGAGAAGCGCCATATGCTTCGGCGACTAACCGTATGTCGCTTTTGCTAGCAGGGCATAATCGCCAGGTCAGCCGCTCGGAGGCCCTGACTACTTGGGTCAGAGACGGTGGCCGCTAAGGACATTCGTGGGCCATGTGCAACACCGCCGGGGCCATCCACCGGCAGGCCTCCAGCGCGATCTGCAATCGCAACGTCGCGTCGGGGTCGCCGAAACGCTGCCCGCACATCTGCCCGGCCCGCGCCACTGCTTCCTGAATGATGTTGGGCGGCAACCGCATTGCGTCGGCTGTCGCTACGTGATCGCGATTGCGGGATAAGTACTCGCGCAACGTCTCGCGCAGCCACCCGGTGCGCTCGTCGTCGTGTCCGAGGTCGCCGAGCGTATCGGCGACGAAGGAGCACAACTCGTCCAAGTCGCCCGCCATCAACGCAATTGGCGCGACCTCGCTGTAGAAGACCACCCGGGTAGCGCCGCGGCCACCGCCGGCAAAAGCGACCGTCTTCACCCGCTCCGCCTGCTTCAGCAACGCCCGGAATCCGCCTTGCCCGTCTTCCACCCGACCGATCGCCAGACCGCCCGGTACGCCCGCGGCCTGGAAAGCCGCGCGCACCCCGCGACCGGTCGATCTCCCGTTTGCCGGACTCGTCGAGCGCAAACCACAACCGCGCCTCGCGGTCACCCGTTGGCACCATCAGCGTGCCGTTGACCACGTCCACGGCGGTTCCCACCGCGCGGCGCACCCGCTCGAACGACGCCACCACGTCCCGGGCCGGTACCGTCTCGTGCACCCACAGCGCCGCGGCGACGTGCACCCCGTCCAGCGGATAGGTCAGTACGTTGTCGGCCACCGCGGTGGCGACCGGAATGTTGTCCCCCGCCTCGCCGGCCGGCCGCGGCCGTCGGCCGCCGTCGCCCGCGCATTCGTCGCGCTCCAGCTCGTAGGAGACGGTCAGCTGGTCGGCGACGGCGTCGACGAAGAGCGCCGAGCGGGACACCAGGTCGACGATCGTCGGCACCTGCCGGGCCGGGTCCACCAGCGCCACGAACCGTATCGCCGCCTCCAGGAACCGCGAGTGCACGATGCGGTGGGCCCGCACCAACACCGACAGCGGAACGTCGCGCCGCGCGGCCGCGCGCACGTAGGCCACCGACGCCGCCGGTGCCTCCAGCCACTCGGCCGTCGCGCCCTGGGCCAGGAATTCGATGCCGGCGACCACGCTGTCGGTGAGGCTGGCCCACCACAGGTCCACCATTGCGGCGTCGTAATCGAGGTCGCGATTCTCGGCCTTGATCTCCTCGAATACCTCGGCGATGCAGTCCTCCCGAATGCGGTCCATCTCCCGCGCGATCACCGACATCGGGTCCGCAATGACGTCGACCATGCCGGCCACCTTCCATCCGGTTCTGCCCCACCCCTCACTGTGCGCGCCCGCGAGCCGGAAGGTGGGCGTGTTTGCCTGTTGGCCATCCAAATGAGAGCCCTGGCTACCATCGAGGGACTCAACGCGGGACCGTCGAGCGACGCCAAGGGGGCATCGGTGAGCGAAGTGGGCGATGGCGACGGCCGAGGTGGGGACGACCCCGAGATCGGCCAATTCGACCCGGTGCTGACCCAGCGGCTGATGGGCGTGCTGCGCCCGATCGTGAAGAGGTACTTCCGGTCGGAGGTGCACGGGCTGGACACCTTCCCGCCCGGCGGGGCGCTGGTGGTCGGCAACCACTCGGGCGGCATGTTCCCGATGGACGTCCCGATCTTCAGCGTCGACTTCTACGAGAAGTTCGGCTACCAGCGGCCCATGTACACGCTGAGCCACGACATCTTGTTCATGGGCTTCTTGTTCATGGGCTTCACCGGTGGCCTGTTTCGGCGCACCGGCTACATCCGGGCCAACGCAGCAACGCCGCCAAGGCGTTGAGGTCCGGCGGCGTGGTCGTCGTCTTTCCCGGCGGTGACTACGACGCCTACCGGCCGACCGTCGCGGAGAACGTCATCGACTTCAACGGCCGCAAGGGCTACGTCAGCACCGCGATCGAAGCGGGTGTGCCGATCGTTCCCGCGGTGTCCATCGGCGGCCAGGAGACTCAGCTGTACCTGACCCGCGGCACCTGGCTGGCCGAGCGGCTGGGCATCAAGCGCCCGCTGCGCAGCGTCATTCTGCCGGTCACGTTCGGCTTCCCGTTCGGGTTCAGCGCGGTCGTCCCGCCGAATGTGCCGCTGCCCACCAAGATCGTCACGCGGGTGCTCGAACCCATCGACATCGCCGCGCGGTTCGGCGCGGACCCCGACATCGACGAGGTCGACGCGCACGTGCGCGCGGTGATGCAGGAAGCGCTCAACGACCTCGCCGCCAAACGCCGCTTCCCGATTCTGGGCTGAGCCATGCCATCTCCCCTACAGCAGGCTCGCGGCGTCTTGGGCGTCCTGGCGACGCTGCGCCGGGCCCGGATGATCGCGCCGATGCGGCCCGACCGCTACCTCAGGATGGCCGCGGCGATGCGTCGCGAAGGCATGGGCATGACGGTCGGTTTCGCCGGCGCCGCGCAGCGCTGCCCGGATCGCCCCGCCCTGATCGACGAACTCGGCGTGCTGACCTGGCGGCAGCTCGACGAGCGGATCAACGCGCTGGCGGCCGCGCTGCAGCGGTTGCCGTCGGGACAGCCGAAGGTGATCGGAATCATGTGCCGCAATCACCGCGGCTTCGTCGAGGCGGTGGTGGCGGCCAGCCGGATCGGCTTCGACGTGGTACTGCTGAACACGTCGTTCGCCGGGCCGGCGATGGCCGAGGTGGTCAACCGCGAGGGCGTGGACGCCGCCATCTACGACGAGGAGTTCACCGAGACGGTGGACCGCGCGCTGGCCGACAAGCCGGACGCCACCCGCATCGTAGCCTGGACCGAGGGACCGCACGAGCTGACCGTGGAGCAGCTGATCACCTCGCATGCCGGAGGACGGCCGCAGCGCACCGGCGGCAAGGGCAAGATGATCCTGCTGACCTCCGGGACGACCGGAAGCCCCAAGGGCGCCAAGCAGTCCGGCGGTGGCACCGGCATCGGGACGCTCAAGGCGATTCTGGATCGCACGCCGTGGCGGGCGGAGGAGACGATCGTGATCGTGGCGCCGATGTTGCACGCCTGGGGCTTCTCAGCTGATCTTCGCCGCCTCGATGGCCTGCACGATCGTCACCCGGCGCAAGTTCGACCCGAAAGCGACGCTCGAGCTCGTCGACCGGCACCGGGCGACCGGGCTGGCGGTGGTGCCGGTGATGTTCGACCGCATCATGGACCTGCCCGACGAAGTACGAAACCGCTACAGCGGCAAGTCATTACGGTTCGCCGCGGCGTCGGGTTCGCGGATGCGGCCCGACGTCGTCACCGCGTTCATGGATCAGTTCGGCGACGTGATCTACAACAACTACGACGCGACCGAGGCGGGCATGATCGCCACGGCCACGCCGGCGGACCTGCGCGCCGCCCCCGACACCACGGGCAAGCCGGCCGGCGGCACCGAGATCCGGATCCTGGACCCGGAATTCAACGAGATGCCCACCGGCGAGGTCGGCACCATCTCCGTCCGCAACGACACCCAGTTCGACGGGTACACCTCCGGCACGACCAAAGATTTCCACGCCGGGTTCATGTCCTCGGGCGACGTCGGCTATCTCGACGAGGCCGGCCGCTTGTTCGTCGTCGGCCGCGACGACGAGATGATCGTCTCCGGCGGCGAGAACGTCTACCCGATCGAGGTGGAGAAGACGCTGGCCGCGCACCCGGACGTCGCCGAGGCCGCGGTGATCGGCGTGGACGACGAACAGTACGGCCAGCGACTGGCGGCGTTCGTGGTGCTGACGCCCGGCGCCACCGCCACGCCCGACTCGCTCAAGAAACACGTCCGCGACAACCTCGCCAATTACAAAGTGCCGCGCGAGATCTCAGTTCTCGACGAGCTGCCTCGCAGCAGCACCGGCAAGATCCTGCGCGCCGAGTTGCAAGCACGGGTGAACGGCTGATGCGCCGGCGCAGGCCGTTGTTACGCGCGGCAATCGAATTGGCCAACGCCGCCAACGGATTACGGCCGCTGGCCCGCAAAGGCTACAGCACCGTGCTGGTGTTCTGGTTCGGCTGGCCGCCCTCGGAAGTGCCCGGCCTGTACTTCGCCGGCTCGCTGGCCGACGTCCTGCGTCGCGGCCGCCGCGGCGACTTCGCCGGGCGCCGGGGCAAGGCGGCGCTAGCCCTGACGGCGGCGTCGTGGGCGATCCTGGCGGTGATCCGCCGTCGCAACGTCACCACCCCGGGCCCGGTGCTGGAGGCGGGTCTGCGCGAACAGCTGGGACCCGACTATCGCGAGGCGGTGGCCGCACTGCCGCAGACCGACCCGGAGCGCCGCGGACGGCTCAGCCTGCCGCTGGGAATCACCGTGGCCCGACGGCACTATGTGGAGAAGACCAATGTCGTGTCCTACGGGCCGCACCGCGCCAACCGGGCCGACATCTGGCGGCGCCGCGATCTGCCGCGCGACGGCAAGGCGCCGGTGCTGGTGCAAATCCCCGGCGGCGCCTGGGTGATCGGGATGCGTCGCCCACAGGCCTACCCCCTGATGAGCCATCTGGCCGCACGCGGCTGGGTGTGCGTGTCGGTCGGCTACCGGGTGTCCCCGAAGCACACCTGGCCCGACCACATCGTCGACGTCAAACGGGCACTGGCCTGGGTGAAGGACAACATCGCCGGCTACGGCGGGGACCCGAATTTCGTTGCCATCACCGGCGGTTCGGCCGGCGGGCACCTTTGTTCGCTGGCCGCGCTGACGCCCAACGACCCGCAATTCCAGCCGGGTTTCGAAGACGCCGACACCTCGGTGGTCGCCGCCGTTCCGATGTACGGGCGCTACGACTGGTTCTCCACCAGCGGCGAAGGCCGCCGCGAGTTCGTCGAGTTGCTCGAAAAGTTCGTCGTGAAGCAAAAATTCACCTCTCATCGCGACGTCTACCTCGACGCGTCGCCGATCCGGCAGCTGCGCGCCGACGCGCCACCGTTTTTCGTCCTGCACGGCCACGACGACTCGCTGATACCGGTCGGCGAGGCGCGGGAGTTCGTCGAGGAACTGCGCGCGGTGTCGAAATCCCCGGTCGCCTATGCCGAATTGCCTTATGCGCAGCACGCTTTCGACATATTCGGCTCCCCGCGGGCGCACAAATCGGCCGAGGCGGTGGCGCGGTTCCTGTCCTGGGTGTACGCGACGACCTACCTGCGCCGCGACTAGCCCGGCTCGATGGCCTTCTCGAGCTCGGTCAGCGCCGGCTCGATGGCGTCGGCCATGTCGTCGATGTCGTTGGCCACCTCCGGTGTCGTCACGAAACTGAAGTCCAGGTAGTCCGTGTAGGAGAAGCAGGTGATGTTCAGCGCGATGTCCATCACCGGAGGGCCCAGCGGCACCAGCGATTCCAGCTTCGCGCCGGCCATGTACAACGGCATCGGCGGACCGGGAACATTCGACACGACCAGGTTGAGCGGGGCCAGGTTTCGCGACAACCCGGTGGCGGTGTAGGCGGTGGATGGCCCGCAGCCGCTCGGCCGGATCCTCGATGTCGGTGGCAAGCGATGCCGTCATCGAGCTGATCTTGTTGCCGACGTCGTCCTTGTCGGCGTCGGTGCGGGTGGAGACCGGGATCTGCGCGATCAGCGGTTTGGCCGGCAGCTCGCCGCGCTTCTGCAGATATTCGCGGGCGGCACCGGCCACCAGCGCCAGCACGACGTCGTTGAGCTTGACACCGTAGGCGTCCTTGACGGCCTTGGCGCGGGCCAGCTCGACACGGGCTCCGGTGACCCGGCGGTGCGGCGAAACCGGTGCGTTGAACCGGGTTTTGGGCGCCTCGAAGAACCGTGGCGGCCTACTGGCCAGACCCAGCGCGGCGGCCTGTTGGCGCACCGTCTGCTCCACCAGGCGGGCGATCCGGAACGGCGTCTTGACGCCGATGTTGATCAGCGCGCCCACCGCGCGTCGCTCGATCCCCGGGATCTCGATGCCGACCAGCGAACCGACCGTTTCCCGTTGCGGCGGACGAGGTTCCGGCGTGACGTCGAGCAGGATTTCACCCAGCCCGGCCCCGGAGACGCCGTCGACGATCGCGTGGTGCATCTTGGTCAACGTCGCGATCCGGCCGCCTTCGACACCCTCGATCACCCATAACTCCCAGAGCGGGCGCGCGGTCCAGCTTGTAGGACATCAGTCGGCCGACCAGCTCCTCCAGCTCGCGCCGACCATCGGGAGCGGGAACGCCGATGCGGCGGACGTGGAAGTCGATGTCGAGCTCGGAGTCCTCGACGAACCACAGCCGATCCAGCCCCAGCGGCGCGCCGGTGACCCGCCAGCGCAACTGCGGCAACTCGGGCAGCCGCTCGATCAGCAGTTCCCGAAGTCGCTGAAAGCTGTACTCCGGCGCATCGCTGGGATCGCAGATCGCCAGCGCACCGACATGCATATGCCAGCCCGCGGTTTCTGCAGACCAAAACGCCGCATCAACGCTCGAAAGCCGCTTCATGCGTTGACCGTAGTCCTCGCCGGCTCCCAGCGCGACCATATGGTGCGACAAGTGGCCGTCCCATCCGGCTATGGTCATCGCATGCAGGCTTTGTCCCGAGTCGGGGTGCCGGCGACCGCCGCCCTGCTGCTGAGTGCTTGCCACAGCATTTCCGCTTCGGGTTATGACCAACCGCGAGGCTACGACCCGGCGACGTTGCAGTTGGTGTTCTCCATGCAATCGGGCCAGTGCCTCAACAGGTTCACCTACGACTCCAAGCTGGCGCCAGCTCACCCGGAAATCGTCGGTTGTGACAGCCCGGACGCCCGGATCCGCAACGACGGATTCCACGCCAACGCCCCGGGTTGTATGCGGCTCGACTACGAATCCCTCACCCGGGATGGCCGAGCGTACTACTGTCTCAAGTATCTCGTGCGGGTCGGGTATTGCTATCCGGCCGTGGCCGATTCCGAGCCGGGGGTGCTGCTGTATGCGCCGTCAGCCTGCGATGAATCGCTGCCGGCGCCGCGGGTGGCCGGACTGCTACATGGTGGCGAAACACCGTCGGGCAGAATGGATTTCGGCAAGGTCGTGGTCACCGATGTCAAGAGCCCGGCGTCCGGACAACATTGCGACTCGGCCGCGATCACGCTGCAGCCGCCGGAAGAGGTGGAGGGTCCCGGGATACCCCCCCCCCCCCCCCCCGGCAATCAGTCAGCTCGTGTGCGTGGCACCGAGATAACTGTCGCGAGGCTACGCATCCTCCAGCAGATCCGGCGTCACGGCCGACTCGGTGTCGGGGATGCCTTCGACCTTCGCCTTACGATCGGCCATCGACAGCAAGCGCCGAATACGGCCTGCCACAGCATCTTTCGTCATCGGGGGGTCGGCAAGCCGGCCCAGCTCCTCCAACGAGGCCTGCCGGTGCTCGACGCGCAGCTTGCCGGCCGAGGCCAGATGGTCGGGGACGATGTCGCCGAGGATCTCCAGCGCCCGCTCCACCCGCGCCGCCGCGGCCACCGCGGCCCGCGCCGAGCGGCGCAGGTTGGCGTCGTCGAAGTTGGCCAGCCGGTTGGCCGTCGCGCGCACCTCACGGCGCATCCGCCGTTCCTCCCAGACCAGCCGGGTGTCCTGGGCACCCATCCGGGTCAGCAACGCGCCGATCGCGTCGCCGTCGCGCACCACCACCCGGTCGGCGCCGCGCACCTCGCGGGCCTTGGCGCTGACCCCGAGCCGACGGGCCGCGCCCACCAGCGCCAGCGCCGCTTCCGGGCCGGGGCAGCTGACCTCCAGCGCCGACGAACGGCCCGGCTCGGTCAGCGACCCGTGCGCCAGGAAGGCGCCCCGCCACGCGGCCTCGGCGTCCCCGATGCTGCCGCCGACGACCTGGGCGGGCAGACCGCGCACCGGACGCCCGCGCATGTCGAGCAGCCCGGTCTGGCGGGCCAGCGCCTCGCCGTCGTTGGCCACCCGCAGCACATACCGGGTGCTCTTGCGAATCCCGCTGGCCGACAACACATGCACGACCGCGTTGTAGCCGTAGAGGTCGAAGATGTCCTTGCGCAGCCGGCGGGCGATGTTGCCCAGGTCCACCTCGGCCTCGACGACCACGCGGCCGCCCACGATGTGCAGCCCGCCGGCGAACCGCAGCAGGGAGGTGACCTCGGCTCGACGCGCGCTGACCGATTTCACTACCAACCGGCTCAGCTCGTCCTTGACTTCGGTCGTCATCGCCACGCGTCGTCACCCCTTGGTCCGCTGCCAGCTGGTCCGTTCACGCCCGTCGTTGAGCTTTCACCGTCGACCCGAATCTCTGCGGTGGCCTTGGCCGAAGGCGCTGCCGGACCCGTGCGGCCCGTTCGGACCCCGTCCAGGGCCGCCGCCAGCTTGCCCGGATCATGTAAAGGTGTACCAGGTCGGGACACGTCCGCGAACTGGACCTCGGCCTTCAGCAGGGTCGCGGTGCGGCGCAGCTGCTCGCGTTCGCGTTCGCTGGGCACCCGATCCGCGTCGATGATGATGTCGTTGACGGTGAATCCGGGCGCGTGCTGGGCCAATACGTGCAGATGACGCTCCACCGAGAACCCGGCGGTCTCCCCCGGCTCGGCCACCAGGTTCAGCACCAGGGCGCGGCGGGCCGTGGTGGCGCGCAGCGCCGCGACCAACTCCGGGACCAGCACGTGCGGGATCACGCTGGTGAACCAGGATCCGGGCCCCAACACCACCAGGTCGGCGGCCATGATCGCGTCGACGGCCTGCCGGGTCGCCGGCGGATCCGGGGGCAGCAGCCGCACCCGGCGCACCTTGCCCGGCGTGGTCGCGATGGCGACCTGACCGCGAATCAGCCGGAACATCCGCGGGTCGGCCTCCAGGCCGGACACGTCGGCCTCGATCTGCAGCGCGATCGGGCACATCGGCAACACCCGGCCCTTGACGCCGAGGATGCGGCCCAACTCGTCGAGCGCGGCGACCGGGTCGGCCAGCACCTCGGACAGCCCGGCCAGCAGCAGGTTGCCGATCGGGTGTCCGGCCAGCGCCCCGCTGCCGCCGAATCGATGCTGCAGGATGGTCGCCCACAGTCTCCCGTATGGACTGTCAGATGCCAACGCCGCCAACGCCATTCGCAGATCGCCGGGCGGCACCACGTCGAGTTCGCTGCGCAGCCGGCCCGACGAGCCGCCGTCGTCGGCCACGGTCACCACGGCGGTGACGTAGGGCGTCAGCCGGCGCGCCGCGGACAGCGTCGCATACAAGCCGTGTCCACCGCCCAGCGCGACGATGCCCTCGCTTTGTGGCGGATTCATTCGCGGCCCAGATCCCGGTGCAGCACTCGCACCGACAGTTGCCCTCCGGTGTCCGAGGCCCGCAACAACCGCATCAACGCCTCCGCGATCGCGACGCTGCGGTGTTTGCCGCCGGTGCAGCCGATCGCGACCGTCATGTAGCGCTTGCCCTCCCGGCGGTAGCCGTCGACAACCAGAGTTAGCAGTCGATGGTAAGCGTCGAGGAACTCCCCCGCCCCCGGTTGCCCCAACACGTAGTCGCGCACGGCGGGGTGCTGGCCGGTGTGCGGCCGCAGTTCGTCGACCCAGTGCGGGTTGGGCAGGAAGCGCACATCCATGACCATGTCGGCGTCCATCGGCAGCCCGTACTTGAAGCCGAACGATTCGACGGTGACGCTCGTCGAGGTGCTGGCGTCGCCGCCGAACGCGCGCTCGATGCTTTCCCGCAAACCCCGCACCGACAGCGTGGAGGTGTCGATGATCAGATCCGCCGTCGCGCGCACCGGGGCCAGCATCCGGCGTTCGGCGGCGATGCCCTCGGCCAGCGTCTGCTGGCCCTGCAGCGGGTGGCTGCGGCGATTCTGTTCGTAGCGGCGCACCAGCATGTCGTCGGAGGCTTCCATGAACACCACGCGCGGGTTGATGTTGCGGGTGGCCAGTTCGTTGCGGACCTCGTCGAGGTCGCCGGTGAAGCCGCGCGAGCGCACGTCCATCACGACGGCCAGCTGGGTGATCCGCGATCCGGCCGCCAGCCCGAAATCCACCATCCGGGTGATCAGCTGGGGTGGCAGGTTGTCGGCGACATACCAGCCCAGGTCCTCGAGCACCTTGGCGGCGGTACCCCGCCCGGCGCCCGACAATCCGGTGACCAGAACGACGTCGATTCCGGCGGCGTCGCCCGGGTGGCCGTCGCCGGCGTGCGCGGACCGCTGCTCGCTGTCATGGCTGGTCATGCCGAGGCTCCGGGTTCTTCGGGCGGCTCCGGTCGCAGCGCCTCGAGGACGGCCGTGGCCGTCGCCACACCGATGCCCGGCACAGCGGTGATCTGGTCGACGGTGGCCTCCTTGAGGCGGGCTATCGATCCGAAGTGAGTGACCAGCGCCTTGCGGCGGTGCTCTCCCAATCCTGGCACCGAATCCAGCGCTGAGGCGGTCATTCGCTTGGATCGCTTGCTGCGATGGTAAGTGATCGCGAACCGGTGCGCCTCGTCACGGACCCGCTGCAGCATGTAAAGTCCCTCGCTGTTGCGCGGCATGATGATGGGATCCGGCTCCGACGGCACCCACACCTCTTCGAGCCGTTTGGCCAGCCCGATCATCGCGACATCGGTGATGCCGAGCTCCTCGAGGACGGCGTTGGCCGCGTTGACTTGCGGCGCGCCGCCGTCGACGACGAACAGATTGGGCGGATAGGCGAACCGGCGTGATTTGCCTTCCGGGGAAAGCATATTCGGGTCGCTCTGGTCGGACAGATGGCGCAAGAAGCGGCGCCGGGTCACCTCGGCGATGGACGCGACGTCGTCGGAGCGGCCCTGCCCGGCGGCTTCCCGGATGCCGAAGTGCCGGTAGTCCGACTTGCGGGGCAGGCCGTCTTCGAATACCACCAGCGAACCCACCACGTCGGTGCCCTGCACGTGGCTGACGTCGATGCACTCGATGCGCAGCGGCGCATCCGCCAGACCCAGCGCGTCCTGAATGTTCTGCAGCGCCGCAGATCTGGCGTTGAAGTCCCCGGCCCGCTTCAGCTTGTGTTGCTGCAGCGCTTCTTTGGCGTTGCGCGCTACGGTTTCGGCCAGCGCCCGCTTGTCGCCGCGGCGCGGCACCCGCAGCACGACCCGGGATCCGCGCAGCCCGGTCAGCCAGCGGGCCAACTCGTCGGCATTGGACGGCAGGCACGGCACCAGCACCTCGCGCGGAACCGGATTGGCGGCTTCGTCTGTGATCTCCTTCAAGGCGCCACCCAGCACCGCCTGATCGCCGTAGAACTGCGTCAGGAACTGCTCAACCAACTGCTCTTCGCCGGAATCGCCTGGGTCGGCGGACTTTTCGACGATCCACCCGCGCTGGCCGCGGACCCTGCCGCCGCGGACGTGAAACACCTGCACGGCCGCCTCGAGCTCGTCGTCGGCGAACGCCACCACGTCGGCGTCGGTGCCGTCGCCGAGCACCACGGCCTGCTTCTCCATCGCCCGCTTGAGCGCACCGAGGTCGTCGCGCAGCCGGGCGGCCCGCTCGAAATCGAGTTGGTCGGACGCGGCGTGCATCTGCTGTTCCAGCTCGCGGGCAAACCGGTCGGTCTTGCCGGACAGGAAGTCGCAGAAGTCGGTGACGATTTGGCGGTGCCGCTCAGCACTGACCCGGCCGATGCACGGCGCCGAGCATTTGTCGATGTAGCCGAGCAGGCACGGGCGGTCAATCTGCTTGTGCCGCTTGAACACTCCGGCCGTGCAGGTGCGGGCGGGAAACACCCGGGTGAGCAGATCCAGCGTCTCGCGGATCGCCCACGCGTGTGAGTACGGGCCGAAATAGCGCACTCCCTTGCGCCGCGGCCCGCGATAGACCATCAGCCGGGGAAATTCCTCGTTGAGCGTCACGGCCAGCACCGGGTACGACTTGTCGTCGCGGTAACGAACGTTGAAACGTGGATCGAATTCCTTGATCCAGTTGTATTCCAGCTGCAGCGCCTCGACTTCGGTGTTGACCACCGTCCACTCGACCTTGGCCGCGGCGGTCACCATCTGCCGGGTGCGCGGGTGCAGATTCACGACGTCGGCGAAGTATGACGTCAGCCGGCTGCGCAGGCTCTTGGCCTTGCCGACGTAGATCACTCGCCCGTGCGTGTCCCGGAATCGGTACACGCCCGGCTCGACCGGAATGGATCCGGGAGCCGGACGATACGTTGCGGGATCTGGCATGTATACAGGCTAGTAGCCACCAAAGACGCCGCCGCGGATCGGGACGCGCGGTGGGCAATCGACCGCTTTCGCCCGGCGCAAAACCTGGCGGACGGTTTGGCGGGTGCTCGTTCGGGCTAAGCACCCAGTTAGCTGTGACGCTACAGTGGGTGGCAACAGCTGAAGGGAGCTTACAAATGAGCAGACGACCGTTGGCCGGACTGGCCGTGGGGGGCTGTCTGGCATTGTCGGTGAGCGCCGGGGCGGGGATTGCATCAGCTACACCCGATATCGGTCCGATGGTGAACACGACCTGCACCTATGACCAGGCGATGCGGGCCGTGCACGCGGAGAACCCGATGGCCGCGCAGTACCTGGACCAGTCGCCGCCGAACCAGCAATTCCTGCAGCAGTTCATGGCTTCGACGCCGGACCAGCGGGTGAACCTGCTGAAGGCGATTCAGAACAACCCGGGAGCCGACCAGGCGTTCCCGATCTTCCGGCAGATGATGATCAGCTGCAAAAACTACTGAGCAAACCTCAGGTAGGCCGGCTGTCCAGCTGCGCGTGCCGTTTCGCCGCCCAGTCGGCCATCGGGAATCCGGGTTTGTCGTCGCAGGCCGAGAGCATCAGTACGATGCGCGGGACCACGACCAGCCCATAGTCGCACGTCCAGTCCCGGCGGGTCATCGTCCACACCAGGACACCGGTGGACGGTATGCCGAAGGAACCCAGCCGCATCGGCCGGAAATCCCCTTGGGAGGTATAGCCGATGGCGTCGCCGTGGCACTTCGACACGGCGCCAAAGCCCTTCCACACCACGTCGTGAGGGTTCAGCTTCTTGTCGTAGACATCGGCCGATTCCGCGTACAGCGCCGGGCCGCTGAACGTGTAGCCGGATTCGGCGTGGTCCGACGAGCGCGCCGCCGGCAGCGGTGCACCCTTGAACAGCAGTGCCGCCGAGCATTCCGGTGGCTGCACGCCGGTGAAGTAGGTGGTGCCCACCGGCACCGCCGTGGCCGCACCGAACGGCATGGTGTCGCCGTCTTGCAGCAGCAAGTCGCGCGCCGGGATCCGGCCGGGCGACGCCGACGTCGGAGCGCCGGACGCGGACCGCTCGGGAGCCCGCAGCGCGCGGCCGCCGACCGACGTGGTGCACGCGCACACCGTCGACGCGATCAAAAACAACGCGACGGCCCCCCTCAATTGACGTGCCATCGGGCGATCCTACGACAATGTCGTCGGTCCCGTAGTTCAGAGCGCGCGCAGGTCGGGCCGATAGCGGGCCAGCAGCGACCGCACGGAATCCATGGCAGCGACGGCCCGCTCCTTGTCGACGGACTGGATCGCCATCACCGGGATGTACTCGTCATCGGGCAGGTCGATATGAGCCCACCGGCTGCCGGCCGGAAACGACACGTCGACCAGCTCCGACCATGGAACTAGCCGGTCGCCCAACAGGTTTCGCACCGACAGTCCGGCGGGCCCGACGCGCAGCCGGGGCCGGGCGAACAAAAGTATGACGCCGGCGATGACCAGACCCAGAACCGCCATCGCCACCTGGTCGGCGGTCTGGAAGACCACGCCGCTGGCGCTCATCTTGAGTAGCAAGCCGACCGCGATGTGCGCCGCAGCGACCACAAATGCTGCGCCGTAAGCGAATAGCGGTGTCCAATGCGGACGCAATTCGACATCCCATGGCTCGCGGGACGACGGTCGGGTCACGACCGAGCGCGCAAGTCACGCAAGGTCAGCGCGGCGGTCAACGCGGCCCCGGCCGCCTGCGCCCCCTTGTCCTCGGCGGACGTCGGAAGCCCGGCCCGGTCCAGCGCCTGCTCCTCGGTGTTGGTGGTCAGCACCCCGTTGCCCACCGGCGTCGCAGCGTCCAGGGAAACCCGAGTCAGACCCTGGGTTACCGCGTCACAAACATACTCGAAATGCGGTGTGGCACCCCGGATTACGACGCCGAGGGCGACGACCGCGTCGTGGTTGCGGGCCAGCTCCTGGGCCACCACCGGAATCTCGATCGCGCCGTGCACCCGGACCACCGTCGGGCTGTCGACGCCCGACTCCGCGGCCACCTTCTGGGCGCCGGCCAGCAACGCGTCACAAATGGTGCGGTGCCAACTGCTCACCACGATGCCGAGGCGCAACCCCGACGCGTCGAGTCCCGTCGCCTCCGGGACGCCGACTCCACTCATTTGCGCCGCTCCTGCGCATCACTTCGTCCTGCATGGTCGCCGGCGCGACTCACAGAGCACCACCGAATTCGCCGGGCAGATGGACGGATTCGTGGAAGTCGTCCAGGCCAACCAAATCGTGTCCCATCTTGTCCCGTTTGGTCATCAGGTAGCGGATGTTCTCGGCATTGGCTCGCCCCGGCAGCGAGACGCGCTCGATGATGTGCAGCCCGTACCCGTCCAGCCCGACCCGTTTGGCCGGGTTGTTGGTCAGCAGCCGCATCGAGCGCACTCCGAGGTCGACCAGGATCTGCGCCCCGATTCCGTAATCCCTTGCATCGGCCGGCAATCCGAGCTTGAGGTTGGCGTCCACGGTGTCTGCACCGGCGTCTTGCAGCTGATAGGCCTGCAGCTTGTGCATCAGGCCGATACCGCGGCCCTCGTGGCCGCGCATGTAGAGCACCACGCCGCGGCCCTCCCGCGCGACCATCGCCATCGCCGCGTCGAGCTGGGGTCCGCAATCGCATCGGCGTGAGCCGAATACGTCACCGGTCAGGCACTCGGAGTGCACCCGCACCAACACGTCGTCGCCCTCGCCGCTCGGCCCGGCGATGTCACCGCGAACCAGCGCGACGTGTTCGACTTCCTCGTAGATGCTCGCATAGCCGATGGCGCGGAACTCGCCGTGCCGGGTCGGGATGCGCGCCTCGGCGATGCGCTCGATGTGCTTTTCGTGCTTGCGCCGCCATTCGATGATGTCGGCGATGGTGATCAGCGCCAGATCGTGTTCGTCGGCGAAGACGCGCAGCTCGTCGGTCTGGGCCATCGAGCCCTCGTCCTTCTGGCTGACGATCTCGCAGATCGCCCCCGCGGGTTGCAGGCCCGCCATCCGGGCCAGGTCGACGGCGGCCTCGGTGTGGCCCGGCCGGCGCAGCACGCCGCCGTCCTTGGCGCGCAACGGAACCACATGGCCGGGTCGGGTGAAATCCTCGGCGACGCTGGTGGGGTTGGCCAGCAGCCGCATGGTGGTGGCGCGGTCGGAGGCCGAAATCCCGGTGCCGACACCGTTTTTAGCATCGACGGTGACCGTGTAGGCCGTCCCGTGCTTGTCTTGGTTGACCGCGTACATCGGCAGCAGGCCCAGCTTGTCGCAGATCGCACCGTCCAGCGGGACGCATAGGTAACCCGAGGTGTAGCGCACCATGAACGCCACCATCTCCGGCGTCGCCTTCTCGGCGGCGAAGATCAGGTCGCCCTCGTTTTCGCGTTCCTCGTCGTCGATGACGACCACGGCCTTGCCGGCGGCAATGTCGGCAACCGCCCTTTCGACGGAGTCCAACCTCGTCATCTGTGCTGCCTTGCTGTCGTGCCGGGCAACCCGCGAAGCCCGCGCATTGCATCAAGTATGAACCACGCGGGGCCCAGGGTTATTGCGCGTCTTTTGAGCACCGGTTCGATGGTGAGGTCAACGTTGGGGCCGGCTGCCGAAAACATGACCCGCCGTGCCCGCCTGCGGCGGGGTTCCCCCTCGTCAGGCACCCGCTCTGACCAGCGGCGACCGCCTGCCGGTCCGCCTGAAAAGACCAGGCTCGCTGTGATGATTCTTACGGGACTCGTTCAGCTCATGACGATCGATAGCGCCGAACCTGGAAGCGGCACTGCACCCGTGGCCTGTGCCGGAACTGCTACACGCCGCGCCGCATCGGCATCTGGATCACGACGCCGCCGCCGCAGTCGACCGCGTAGTGGGCCAGCCACCGGCCGACCGAACCACCAGCCTCGATGAAATGCGTCCACTTGCTGACCGCGGCAGTGGCCGCCGGGTAGCTGGAAAACCGCCCGAGCGACACGTCGCGCCCGTCGTCGCCGACCAACTCGTAACTGGTGTAGTCGCGCACCCGGTGCTCGACGATCGTCAGCGTGGTGTCGTTGACTTCCCGGCTCCACACCGCCCGCGATTGCGCTTCGGCCTTGCGGCCGGCGAGCGTCGCCACCGCTTCAAAGGCGAGGTCTTCGTAGACGGCCTCGGCCAACCTCTCGACGGACATTTCTGCAGCTCCTTCGCTAGTACAGGCGGCCGGCCTATGCGATGAGTATGGACCTGCAAACGGCTGCGCGGGGATTTAGAACAGGCGTGTCGCCATGGTGTAGTGGGATCGTGACTATTGTTACCAAAATGAAATCTTTCGCCCGGGGCAATATCGCCGCCGGGGATCGCCCGAAGAGGCGCATCAGGCCGACGGATCACCGCACCCGCACCTGCTCGTCGGCAACTATCCACACTCCCGCCGAGGCGCTGGATTCGCTTGCGGTAGAGCGGGTTTCGCTTCTATCGCCAGCCGGCGGGCAGGTCGATGACGTGATTGGGGCAGAAGTCCTGGGTCGCCAGCGAGATCACGTTTCGGGCCTGGCCGGCCGTCATCTTGGCGCGCAACACCATGAAGGCGTATTCGGCGGGCAGATAACCCAAATCGTGGCCGGCGGGATCATCCATCAGCTGACACGCCTCTTGTTCCTGGTTCGCGTCGGCACGAGCGGCACCCGCCCCGCATAGCGACGCCGCGCAGACCAAGGTGACGATTGCAGCCGCGGCCCTCATTGATTTCTTGCGGTCATCAGCCGCTCGACGTACTTGGCGATCACGTCGACTTCGAGGTTCACCTGGGTGCCGACCGGCGCGCTGCCCAGGGTGGTCAGCTCCCGGGTGGTCGGGATCAGCGAGACCTCGAACCAGTCCCGCGGCTGCGCGCCGAGGCCCGAGACCGTCAACGAGATCCCGTCGACGGTGATCGACCCCTTCTCGACGACATAGCGGGCGACGGCGGCGGGCATCTCGATGCGCACCACTTCCCAGTGCTCCGACGGTGTGCGGGCCACCACCTGCCCGGTGCCGTCGACGTGCCCCTGCACGATGTGCCCGCCGAGCCGGCCGTTGACCGCGGCGGCGCGCTCCAGGTTGACCCGCTTGCCGACCTGCAACCCACCCAGGTTGGACCGGTCCACGGTCTCGGCCATCACGTCGGCGGTGAATTGGCCGTCGGCGAGCAGCTCGACGACCGTCAGGCACACCCCGTTGACGGCGATCGAATCCCCGTGCCCGGCGTCGGCGGTGACGACGGGGCCGCGGATGGTCAGTCGGGCGGCGTCGGCGAGCATGTCGCGGCCGGTGACCTCGCCGAGTTCCTCGACTATTCCGGTGAACATTCCATCAGGCTAATTCGCCGGCGCTTTGCCTGGTGAGCGGCCACGACCGACACGCGAAACGCCCTCGTCGCAGGGCCGGACAGGCCCCGCGTTCCGGAGTCCGGTCATCGCGCTCCTCTACGATGCACGGTATGCAGACACGCCGACTCACGGCCGTCCTCGCTTCCCTGACCCTCGCCACCGCCCTGATCGCGGGCTGCTCGTCGGGTTCGAAGTACAGCGGCGGCCCGTTGCCCGACGCCACCACGCTGGTCAAGCAGTCCGCCGACGTCACCAAGACCGTCAAGAGCGTGCACCTGGTGCTGTCGACGCAGGGCAAGATTCCCGGGCTGCCGATCAAGAAGCTGACCGGCGACCTGACCACCGTCCCCAGCACCGCCGCGTCGGGCAACGCGCAGCTGTCGATGGCGGGCTCCGACATCGACGCCAACTTCGTGGTCTACGACTCGGTGCTCTACGCGACGCTGACCCCGAACAAGTGGAGCGACTTCGGCAAGGCCTCCGACGTCTACGACGTCTCGGTGCTGCTGAGCCCGGACGCCGGCCTGGGCAACGTGCTGGCGAACTTCACCGACGCCAAGGCCGAGAGCCGCGAAACGATCAACGGCCAGAGCACCATCAAGATCAGCGGGAAGGTCGCCCCGGACGCGGTGAACAAGATCATCCCGAGCCTGGCCGCCTCGCAGCCCGTCCCGGCCACCGTGTGGATTCAGGAGAGCGGCGACCACCAGCTGGTGCAGGCCAACCTGGAGAAGAGCCAGGGCAACTCCGTCAGGGTGACGCTGTCGGACTGGGGTAAGCCGGTCACCGTCACCAAGCCCCCGGTGAGCTGATGAGCATGCGAGCAGGACGCGGAATCGCGATCGGCGCGGGCAGCCTCGCCGTACTGCTGGGCGCGTTGGACGCCTACGTCGTCGTGACGATCATGCGCGACATCATGAGCGACGTTCACATCCCGGTTAACCAGCTGCAGCGCATCACCTGGATCATCACGCTGTACCTGCTGGGCTACATCGCGGCGATGCCGCTGCTGGGCCGGGCCTCCGATCGCTTCGGCCGCAAGCTGGTGCTGCAGATCAGCCTGGCGTTGTTCATCGTCGGCTCGGTGATCACCGCGCTGGCCGGCCATTGGGGCGACTTCCACCTGCTGGTCGCCGGCCGTACCGTCCAGGGCATCGCCAGCGGCGCGCTGCTGCCGGTCACGCTGGCCCTGGGCGCCGATCTGTGGGCGCAGCGCAACCGCGCCAGCGTGCTGGGCGGCATCGGTGCCGCCCAGGAGCTCGGCAGCGTGCTAGGCCCGCTGTACGGGATCTTCATCGTCTGGTTGTTCCACGACTGGCGCTACGTGTTCTGGATCAACGTGCCGATGACCCTGATCGCGATGGTGATGATCCAGTTCAGCCTGCCGGCGCACCAACGCGCCGAGGAGCCGGAACGGGTCGACGTGGTCGGCGGCGTGGTGCTGGCCGTCGCGCTGGGCCTGGCGGTCATCGGGCTGTACAACCCGGCGCCCGACGGCAAGACGATCCTGCCCAGCTACGGGCTGCCGCTGGTGATCGGCGCCGTGGTGGTCGGGGTGGTGTTCATCCTCTGGGAGCGCTTCTCCCGCACCCGGCTCATCGAACCCACCGGGGTGCACTTCCGGCCGTTCTTGGCCGCGCTCGGCGCCTCCGTGGCCGCCGGTGCCGCGCTGATGGTGACCCTGGTCAACGTCGAACTGTTCGGCCAGGGCGTGCTGCAGATGTCCCAGGCGCAGGCCGCCGGTCTGCTGCTGTGGTTTCTGATCGCGCTGCCGATCGGGGCGGTGGTGGGCGGTTTCATCGCGACCCGGATCGGCGACCGGGCGACGACGTTCGTCGGGCTGCTGATCGCGGCCTACGGGTACTGGCTGATCCACTACTGGCGGATGGACGTGATGACCCAGCATCACGACCTGTTCGGAGTCAGCCTGCCGCTGGTCCACACCGACCTGCTGGTCGCCGGACTGGGCCTGGGCCTGGTGATCGGCCCGCTGACCTCGGCCGCGCTGCGGGTGGTGCCGTCGGCCCAGCACGGCATCGCCTCCGCGGCGGTGGTGGTCGCCCGGATGACGGGCATGCTGATCGGCGTCGCGGCGCTGAGCGCCTGGGGGCTGTACCGCTTCAACCAGATCATCGCGGGGCTGTCGGCGCAGATCCCGCCCGACGCGACGCTGCTGGAACGCATCGCGGCCCAGGCCACCCTGTACCTGAAGGCGTTCGCCCTGATGTACGGCGACATCTTCGCGGCCACCGTCGTCATCTGCGTGGTGGGAGCGCTGCTGGGTCTGCTGCTCGGCAGCCGCAAGGAGCACGCCGAGGAGCCGGCAGTCGCCGAGCAGGAACCCGTCGCGTTGGGCGAACGCTAGCCGCGCTGTGGCACCAGGCTGAGCAGCAGATCCGGGCCGACCCGGTCGGCGCCGTCGAAGCGCCACCGCGACGCCCGGGTGATGGTCGGCACGCCGATGTCGCCGACCGCGGTGACCGGTCCACCCAGCAGGATCGGTGCGACGTAGGTCAGGATCCGGTCGATCGCCTCTTCTCGCAGGAACGCACTCGCCAGGGTGGGACCGCCCTCCAGCAACACGTCGGTGCGGTCCGAGAGCGCCTTGAGCACCTCCAACGGTTCACGGGTGCGAATCACCATGGTGCGCGAATCGTCGTTGAGAACCTTTGCCTCGGAATGTATTTCGCGCATCCCGACCACGACGCGCAACGGTTGCTTCTCGGCGAGCGAGCCGTCGGGCAGCCGGGCGGTCAGCGCCGGATCGTCGGCCAGCACGGTGCCGGTCCCGACGACGATCGCGTCGGCGGCGGCGCGGCGGCGGTGCAGGTCCAACCGCGCGGCCTCGCTGGAGATCCACCGGCTGGTGCCGTCGGCGGCGGCGCTGCGACCGTCGAGGCTGCTGGCGTATTTCCATGTCACATGCGGCATTCCGGTCCGCTGCTTGTGCAGCCACTCGCGCAGCGGTCCGCCGGCGACCTCCTCGGCCAGCACGCCGGCCGTCACCTGCACGCCCGCTTCCGAGAGCCGGGCCGTGCCGCCCGCCGCGACCTCGTTCGGATCGGTGACGGCGTAAACGACCGTCCGCACGCCGGCGTCGATCAGGGCGTTCACGCACGGCGGCGTCTTGCCGTAGTGGTTGCACGGCTCCAGCGTGACCACCGCGGTTCCCCCGGCCGCCAGGGCGCCGGCCCGGCGCAGTGCCAACACCTCGGCGTGGTCGCCGCCGGCCGGCTCGGTGCCCCCGACGCCGACCACCGTGCCGCCGGCATCCAGGATCACCGCCCCGACCGGCGGATTCGGGTAGGTGCCGCCCTTGACCAGATTCGACTGCTCGATCGCCAAACGCATTGCGGCGTCGAGGTTCTCAACGGGTGCGGCGCTCACTGCCGTAGATGCGGGGACGCGGCGCCGGCCTGACGTCGCAGCGCCTCGATCGCGGCCTTCGGGTCGGCCGCGCCGTAGACCGCCGAACCGGCGACGAAGCAGTCGACTCCGGCCTCGGCGGCCTCCTCGATCGTGTCGGCATTGATGCCGCCGTCGATCTCGACCAGGATCGTCAACTCCCCCGCGTCGACCATCTTGCGCACGATGCGGACCTTGCTCAGCACCTCCGGGATGAAGCTCTGACCGCCGAAGCCCGGTTCGACCGACATGATCAGCAGGGTGTCGAACTGCGGCAGGATTTCCAGATACGGCTCCAGCGGAGTTCCCGGCTTGACGCTGATCCCCGCCTTGGCGCCCGCGGCCCAAATGTCGCGGGCCACCCCGGTCGGGTTCTCGGTCGCCTCGGCGTGGAACGTGACGTTGTAGGCGCCGGCCTCGGCGTACGGCGGGGCCCACCGGTCCGGGTTGTCGATCATCAGGTGGCAGTCCATCGGGATGCTCGTGGCGGCCAGCAGGCTCTCCACCACCGGCAGCCCGATCGTCAGGTTGGGCACGAAGTGGCCGTCCATCACGTCGACGTGCAGCCAGTCGGCGCCAGTCACGGCCGCCGCCTCGTCGGCGAGCCGGGCGAAATCGGCGGCCAGGATCGACGGGGCTATCAGGGGTCCACCGGTGCTGCCAGCCATGTGCGCCACATTACTGAGGGTCATCCAGGCGACGCAGCGCGGCGGCGCACAGGCCGGTCGTGTCGCCGAGGGGCTACCCCGCCACGCGGCGCAACGCCGCGGCGAACATCGCATCGGTGCCGTGCCGGTGCGGCCACAGCTGCACATGGGGTCCCTCGCCGAGCTCGGCGGGCGCGAACAGCGGCCGAGTATCCAAGGCCTGCACCGGATGACGGCGCAGCGCGTCGGCCACCACCCCCACCGTCTCGGCCAGATGCGGCGAGCAGGTCGAGTAGAGCACCACGCCGCCGGGGCGGGTCAGCGCGATCGCGGCGGCCAGCAGTTCGCGCTGCAGCTTGGTCAGCGCGGGCACGTCGGACGGCTGCCGGCGCCACCGCGCCTCGGGGCGGCGCCGCAAGGCGCCCAGCCCGGTGCAGGGCACGTCGACGAGCACCCGGTCGAAGCCCGGCTCGAAGCCGGTCGCGCGCCCGTCGACCCGCACCACGTCGACGTCGAGCCCGCGGGTGTTCTCGACGACCAGGTCCGCGCGGCCCGGCGCCGGCTCGACCGCGGTGACCCGGGCGCCGTGCTCGACGGCCAGGGCGGCCAGCAGCGCGGTCTTGCCGCCCGGACCGGCGCACAGGTCGAGCCAGCGGCCGGTGTCGTCGTCGACGGACGCCAGCGTCAGCGCGCGGGCCACCAACTGGCTGCCCTCGTCCTGCACGATCGCCCGGGCCTCGCGCACCGGCGCCAGCTGTCCCGGATCGCCGCCGGGCAGATACACCGCGTACGGCGAGTAGCGGCCGGGCGTGCCGCCGACGGCCTCGGCCAGCGCCGCCGCGCTCAGCACGCCCGGGCGCGCGGCCAGGTGTACCTGGGGTCGCTCGTCGTCGCTGGTCAGCACGGCGTCGAGCTCGCCGGCGTCCGGGCCCAGCGCGTCGGCGAAGGCCTGCGCGATCCAACGCGGGTGGGCGTGCACGAACGCGGCGTGCCCGATCGGATCGCGCGCCGGATCGGGCGCCAGTTCGGCGACCCAGGAGCTCTCGTCGCGCCCGGAGATGGTCCGCAGCACGCCGTTGACGAAACCTGCTCGCGCCGAATCGAATTCGACCCCGGCCTGTTCGACGGTGGTCGACACCGCGGCGTGCGCGCCGACCCGGGTGCGCAGCAATTGATAGGTGCCCATCCGCAGCAGATCGAGCAGCACCGGGTTGATCGCCTCCGGCGGGCGCCCGGCAGCCGCGCCGATGACCGCGTCGAGCAGGCCACGAGTGCGGCAGGTGCCGTAGGTGAGCTCGGTGGCGAACGCCGCGTCGCGCCCGGTGATGCCCCGGTCGCGTAGCAGCGCCGGCAGGGCCAGGTTGGCGTACGCGTCGCGCTCGCCGACCGCGCGGAGCACCTCGAAGGCGGCGGCGCGGGCGGGATCCAGTGGCTTGCGCCGTTTGGGCGGCCGGCGCTGTTTCGGGGCCGGGCTCATGAGGCCCGTGCGGCGGCGTCCAGCCGGGCGCCGCGCGCCCAGTCGACGGCGTTCATGAGTTTCTTGCCGGGGGGCTGAATCTGGCCCAGCCGCACCGGTTCCGAGCCGGTGCCGATCCGCACGTTCTTGCGGTCCACCTGAATTGCGCCGGGCGGCAACGACTCTGGAGTGTCCGTGTCGATCTGTACCGGTCCCAGTTTGATCCGCAGGTCGTCGATCATCGTCCAGGCCCCGGGGTTGGGGGTGACCGCGCGGATCCGGCGCTCGATCACCGCGGCCGGCAGGTCCCAGCGCACCCGGGCCTCCTCGACGGTGATCTTGGGAGCGATGCTGACGGCGTCGGCCGGTTGCGGTCGCGGTGTCAGGGTCCCGTCGGCAATGCCGTCCAGCGTGGCCGACAACAGCGCCGCACCCGAAATGGCAAGTCGTTCAAGCAGATCGCCTGCGGTATCGGTCGGCCGGATCGTCTCGGTCACCACGCCGTAGACGGGTCCGGAGTCCAGGCTGGGCTCGATCCGAAACGTCGTCGCCCCCGTGATGGTGTCCCCCGCGACGATGGCGGCCTGCACCGGCGCCGCGCCGCGCCAGGCCGGCAGCAGCGAGAAGTGCAGGTTGATCCAGCCGCGCGGGGGCACCGCGAGCAGGGCGTCGCGCAGCAGCGCACCGTAGGCCACCACCGGGCAGCAGTCCGGGGCGAACTCGGCCAGTTCGGCGACGAACTCCGGTGAGTTCGGCCGCGACGGCCGCAACACCGGGATGCCGCGGTCGAGTGCCTCGCGGGCCACCGGGAACGGTTCCGGCTTGCCGCGGCGCCCGGACGCGGCATCGGGCCGGGTCAGCACCGCCACGACGTCGTGGCCGGGCGCCTCGATCAGACGGCGCAGCGCAGGCAGCGCGGGTTCGGGGGTGCCGGCGAAGACGAGACGCACCGGCACAGTCTATGAAGCACCGGATCCGGCCCGGCCGCGCGAGCCGCCGGGCGGGCAGACAATTGCCTATGTATACTATTGCTACTGCATATAGTTGTGCCGGAGACAACGAGGTCGGGTGCGCAGCTCTAACCCACTCCCCAGGAGGACTGATGACTCTCGACGTGACCATGCCCGACGATCTTGCCGCGACCCACCGCGCCATGTGGGCCCTCGGCGATTACGCGCTGATGGCCGAGGAAGTAATGGCACCGCTGGGCCCGATCCTGGTGTCCGCCACCGGCATTGGGCCCGGTGTCCGAGTGCTCGATGTCGCCGCGGGCTCGGGCAATATCTCGCTTCCCGCGGCCGGCACGGGTGCCGCCGTGGTGTCCACCGACCTCACACCGGAACTGTTGCAACGGTCTCGGGCACGGGCCGCCGCACAGGGGCTGACGCTGGAGTACCGGGAGGCCAACGCCCATGCGCTGCCGTTCGCCGACAACGAGTTCGACGTGGTGATGTCGGCGATCGGCGTGCAGTTCGCGCCGAACCACCGGCTGGCGGCCGGCGAGCTGGTGCGCGTCTGCCGGCCGGGCGGGACGATCGGCCTGATCAGCTGGACCCCGGAAGGTTTCTTCGGTCGCATGCTGGCCGCCATCCGGCCCTACCGGCCGAGCCTCTCACCGGCCGTGCCACCGGCGGCGCTGTGGGGACGCGAACGCTACCTCGCGGGACTGCTGGGCGAGCCGATCGGTCGGGTCACCGTGGTGCGGGGCCTGTTGGAAGTCAACCGATTCGACTGTGCCACAGCGGTTCACGAGTACTTCAAGAACCACTACGGCCCGACCATCGAGGCCTACGCGAACATCGGCCACGACCGGGTGCTGGCCGCCGAACTCGACGCGCAACTCGTCGAACTCGCCGCGCAGTACCTGACCGACGGCACCATGCGGTGGGAATACCTACTGTTCACCGGGGAAAAGCGCTGACGGGCCGCTCAGAGCTCGATGTCCAGGATGGCGTCGGGCTCTCCGCCGGCCGCGGTGAAGGCGGTCAGCGCCCGCACCAGGCCGTGTCGCTCGGCCACCGGCATCTTTTCCACGATGGCGGCGATTTCCGCCCGCCGGTAGGCGGTGACGCGGCGCACCACCTCCCGGCCACGCTTGGTCAAGGCGGCGATCAGCTCGCGCCGGGACGTCGGGTGCGGTAGCCGATCGATCAGCCCCGCGGCGACGAGCCGGTCGACCATGCGTCCGGTGGCCGACGGTTGCACGCCCAGCAGGCTGGCCAGCGTGGCCAGGTTGACCGGTCCCCGGTTGGACAGGATCACCAGGGTGCGGAACTGCGCGATGGTGATGTTCTCGTCGACCTGACCGATCGACCGGGCCGACAGGCTGACCAGCAACCGCGACGCGGTCAGCAACGCGTCGGTGATGGCATCGAGCGACTCGCTGGCTTCCATCATGTTGTCCGTGGACATCCCGGCTTCCTTTCCAGAGCCCGTTCCGGGCCGCCGCGGGCTAAAGCGATCGCAGTGCACGGCCTACGAATGTCATAGAAAGGCACTATTGCTCATGCATACTATCGCTGTGCTCATGCATACTATCGCTGCGGTAGGCAATCTGCACAGCCGAACGGGAAATTGCTGCCCGGCCGGTGGCCGGCCGCTGTGCGGCACGTCCGGACGCGCCGATTGGGAGCATCACAACAGTTCAGCGGCATGATAGTAGCCCGGGTCACCGGTCGCGCGCGACGAGAGTGCGCCCGGTGGTCCCGATCTAACCGATTTGCGGGGGGTCGATCTGCACCCGGGCAGGTTCGTGGGTTTGCCGGGCGCTGAGCACTCCGACACCGCGGCGCAGGCTCGCCGCCAACGCCAGGCCCTGGTCACGCCGGACCCGCACCAGCATCCGGATCACCGACACGCCCGGCGGGGTGCCCGGCGGGCGACGCACGCCCGGCGGCAGGTCGACCGGGCCGAGCTGCTCGGCACCGTCGGGCAGTGCCACCTCGTCGAGCAATGCCGTCACCGCTTCGGTGCTGCCGTCGATGGCGGCCATGTGCACACTCGGCGGCAACTCGACCTCGGCGCGCGCCGTCAGCTCGGCATCCGCATGGCCCACCGGATCCCAGCGGATCAGCGATTGCACGGTGGGAATGGACGATTCGGCGATCACCGTCACCACGCCACCGTGGCCGCGGGGCCGCACCAGCGCCGCGGCGCTCATCCAGCGCCACAGCGCGTCCTCGGCGGCGCGTAGATCCTGGCGGCCCAACAGCGCCCAGGTGTCCAGCAGCAGCGCCGCGCCGTAGCCGCCCACCGCGCGGGGTTCGGCGCCCGGCGTGGCCACCACCAGGGCCGGGTACGCGGCGACCTCGGCCACGATCGCATCGCCCGCCGAGGTGATGACCTTCGTGCCGGTAAAGGCGCGGCCCAGCTCCTCGGCGGTGCGCCGGGCCCCGACCACCACCGCGCGTACCGCATCCGACCCACACCGCGCACACCGCAACGCCGGCTCGGCCCGTCCGCACCACCCGCACACCGCCCCGGGGCCCCGCTCCCGCGACGACTCGGTCAGTGAGAGGGGCCCCGTGCAATGCCGGCACCGGACGATCGCGCGGCAGCGGCCGCAGGCCAGCGACGGCACGTAACCGCGGCGCGGCACCTGCACCAGCACCGGCGCCCCCGCCTCGAGCGAGGAGCGGGCGGCGCGCAGTGCGATGGACGGAATCCGCGCCGAGCGCGCCGCCGGGTCGCGTTCGTATGCGTAGCCGGTGTCGTCGAGAGCGACCACCCGGGGCGTGCGGGCCCGCACCACCGGCCGCGCCGCGACGATGTCGTGCGCCCAGCCGCTGCGCACCAGGGCGTGCGCCTCGGTGGTGCGGGCGTAGCCGCCGATCAGCGCGGCGCACCGGGCCTGATGCGCGCGCAGCATCGCCACCTCACGGGCGTGCGGGTAGGGCACCCGCGGCTCGGCCAGGCTGTCGTCGGCGTCGGACCAGACCAGGACCAGCCCCAGGTCGGTCAGCGGCGCGAAAACCGCGCTGCGCGTGCCGATCACCAGCCGCGCCTGGCCCCGCAGCGCCGCCAGCCAGCGCCGGTAGCGCGCGGCCGGTCCCAGGCCCGCCGACAATGCGACCACGCTGCCCTCGTCGATCCGGGCGGTCGCGGCCGCCCACAGCGCGTCCAGGTCCCGCTGGTCGGGCACGATCGCCAGCGCCGAGCGCCCGGCGCACAGGGTCTGCGCGGCGGCCTCGGCGAACCGCTCCTCCCACCGCTCCCCCGGCAGCGCCTGCCAGACGGCACGGGCGGCCCGCGCCTCGGCCAGCGCGGTCAGGAATTGGTCGCCGCGGCCGTACCCCTGCCAGCCGGCCGGGTCGACGGGCGCCACCTGCGGCGGCGGCCCGACCGCGGTGGGTTCCCGCTCCGCCCTGGCGTGCCGGGCCGGGATGGCCAGCCGCAACACGTCCGCTCGGGTTCCGGCATAACGCGCCGCGACGGCATCGACGAGCCGGCGGATTTCCGGGGTCAGCACCGGTTCGGCGGACACCACGCGGTCCAGCCAGCCCAGCTTGCCGACGTGGTCGGTGTCGTTGCGCCGCTCCAGCACGAACCCGTCGACCAGGCGGCCGTGGAACCGGACCCGCACCCGCACGCCGGGCTGCGCGTCGTCGGATTGCTCGGCCGACACCAGATAGTCGAACTCGCGGTCCAGATGCGGTACCGACAACATCAGTAGCACCCGGGCGATCGGTTCGACCTCGAGTGGTGTGCCCGCGCCGCTCACCGCGAATCACCAAAGGTGTTGCCAGTCAACATGATTACCGTCCGTGGCCACAGCGTAGCGGTGACCACCGACAGTCAGCCTTCGGCAGGCTCGCGGTCATTGCCGGCGGCCTCGTCTCGACCGAAGAAGAACCCCGCCGTGATCAGGATCAGCGCCGCGGAGTAGAGCCACCAGATCGGCACCGCCAGCGCCTCGTTGCCCAGGATGAAGCGACCGATCGCGATCATCGCGTCCAACGCCATGAAGCACACCGCCCCCACCGGCACCCAGATCGTCGGCAGCCGCGCGGCGATCGCCGTGCACGCCATCGCGGTCAGCACGACGACGTACACCGTCACCGGGATCGTCAGGTTCTGCGCACTCAGGTGCGGCCAGAACCACACCAGCAGGGCGATCGCCGCCCCGCACAGGGCCGCCATCAGCGCGATGCGAACTCGCGACAGCGACTCCCTGACCACCAACGGCGCCAGCGCGCCCATGATGCACAGGTGCGCTCACAGAAATGCCGCCAGCCCCAAGACCAACGACATGGTCCACCACGGGATCGCCAGCAGCCAATCGCCGGTGGCCGACAGCAGCATCGCGGGCATCAGCTAGCGCCGCTCGCTGACGATCGGATGCGCGCACGCGGCGACGGTCAGCAGCAACGCCATCGACGCCTTGAACGGCGGCTGCAGCAGCCAGTGTCCGGTGAGCTCGGTGCCCGGCCGGGATTGCACCGCGACCACGGTCAAGAACACGCCGTAGCCGATGCCCGCCCAGCAGGCCGCCACCCAGCAGCCGGCCAGCACGCGGGGTGCGTACGGTACCTCCATGCCCAGCTTCGACAAAGCCGACGAGAAACCTCCTATCGACCCCATCTTGCTGAAGGTACTCGACGCGGTTCCGTTCCGGCTATCCACCGACGACGGCATCGATGCTGCGCGCCAGCGGTTCCGCGATCTGCCGCGCCGGCCGGTGCACCCCCAGCTGCGCGTCGAGGATCGCACCATCGACGGCCCCGCCGGTGCCGTCGCCATCAGTATCTATTGGCCGCCAACGGATTCCGGTGATGCCATGCTGCCTGTCGTCGTCTACTTCCACGGCGGCGCCTTCGTGATCGGCGACCTGGACACCCACGACGGCACCGCCCGTCAGCACGCGGTGGGCGCCGAGGCGATCGTGGTGTCCGTCGACTACCGGTTGGCGCCCGAGCACCCGTATCCGGCTGCCGTCGAAGACGCTTGGGCCGCAACGCTGTGGGTGGCCGAGCACGGCGCCGAGCTGGGCGCCGACACCGCCCGGCTGGCCGTCGCCGGGGATTCGGCGGGCGGCAACATCGCGGCCGTGATCGCTCAGCAGAGCCGCGACGAGGGTGGGCCGCCGATTGTGTTCCAGCTGTTGTGGTATCCCTCCGTGCTGTGGGACCAGTCGCTGCCGTCGTTCGCCGAGAACGCCAGCGCGCCGATTCTCGACACCCGGGCCATCGCGCAGTTCTCCCGTTGGTACGCAGGCGATGTCGACCTGTCCAACCCGCCCGTCCGCATGGCCCCAGGGCGGGCGACGAACCTGGCCGGCCTGCCGCCGGCCTACATCGGCGTCGCCGGCTACGACCCGCTACGCGACGACGGCATCAGCTACGGCAAGCTGCTGGCCGCCCCGGACGTGCCCGCCGAGGTGCACAATGCCGAGACGATGGTGCACGGCTACCTCGGCTATGCGGGCGTGGTTCCCGCCGCCACGGCCGGGGCGGATCGGGGGCTCGCCGCGTTACGGGATGCGCTGCACAGGTGAACAACGGGCGTACGGTGGACGAATGATTGAGCCCACCGACGCCCGTCCCGAGATCGACCCGACGTTCAAGGCGTTGCTCGATCTGTTCCCGCAGGGGTTCGACGCCGACGCCGGGGTCGCCCCCGCCCGCGAGCGGCTCAAGGTGCCGCCGGAGTTGTTGCCGGACCTGCGGATCGAAGACCGGACGGTCTGTCACGGCGACCTCGTCGACATTCCGGTTCGGATCTATTGGCCGCCCACCCCGGCCGAGATCTCACAGCCAACAGCCGCTACTTCGCCGAGATGATGCGCAAGCGGCACCGGCAGATCTTCTGGCAGGACAGCTGCCGACTGGCCAACAGCTACTACTTCGACAAGAACTGTGACGTGCCGCTGCGCCCGGCCACCACGATGGAGGCGTACTGGCGCAGCCGCCGATTCGACCTCGACGACTACCGATTCACCGGCCGCTAGGCAGAAACGCATGGCCAAGGTGTTTTCCCGACTCGACGAGTCGCTGCGGGAATTCATCGACGGCCAGGCCATGTTCTTCGTCGCCACCGCCCCTGCCGAGGGAGAACGAAGCAACCTCTCCCCCAAGGGATATCGCGATACCTTCGCGGTGCTCGACGATCACCGGGTGGCCTACCTCGATCTGTTCGGCAGCGGCGTGGAAACGATCGCGCACCTGCGCGACAACGGCCGTATCACCGTCATGTTCTGTTCGTTCACCCGCAATTCACGAATCCTGCGACTGTTCGGTACCGGGCGGGCGGTGCGCCCGGATGACGCCGAATTCACCGAATTGCTAACGCATTTCGGGCACCCGCCGCCCGGCGTGCGGGCCGCGATCGTCATCGACGTCGAGCGGATCGCCGACGCCTGCGGATTCTCGGTTCCCTACTACGAACTCGTCGACGAACGACCGGTGCTCGCCGCCTATCACGCCAAAGCCGGCCACGAAAAGTTCGCCCGCCTGGCCGACCGCAATCGACACAGCATCGACGGGCTGGCCGCACTGGACCCCGACCATCCGCTGCCGAACAGTCCCGAATATCGCGCACCGCGGGCGCGCACCCACTAGCATCTGTTTGCCAGAGGGACCTGGACTGTCGCGGGATGCGGCCCGAGTTTAGGGATGTCACGCGGATGACGAAGACTGCGTTGGTCACTGGCGCCGCCAAACGCATCGGCCGCGCGATTGCGCTCGAGTTGGCTCGGGGCGGCTACGACGTCGCCATCCACTTTCATCGTCCTGGGTGGACTCCGAGACGCTGGCCATGGAGATCGGTTCGCTGGGTCGGCGCACGGCGCTGATCCAGGCCGACCTGGCCGACGAGGCGGCGGTCGAAGCCATTCTGCCGGAGGCGATCACGCGACTCGGCTCGGTCGACACCCTGGTCAACAACGCCAGCGTCTACCAGAGCGACGACGTGCTGGACGTGACGCGGCCCAGTTGGGATCGCCACATGGCGATCAACCTGCGGGCGCCGTTCGTGCTGACCCAACAATTCGCTCGGTTACTGCCCGACGACATGCATGGTGCTGTGGTCAACCTGCTCGACCAGGCGGTGTGGAACCTGACCCCGCACGCCGTCAGCTACACCGCCAGCAAGGGCGCGCTGTGGACGCTGACCCAAAGCCTGGCGCTGGGCCTGGCGCCGCGCATTCGGGTGAACGGCATCGGCCCGGTCCTACCGAACACCAGCCAGAGCCCGGAGCAATTCGAGGAGCACTGGTCCAGCCTGCCGCTGGGACGCCGAATCTTGCCGGCCGACATCGCCCGCACCGCGCGCTTTCTGATCGAATCGCCGTCGCTGACCGGGCAGATGATCGCCGTCGACGGCGGCGAGCACCTAGCGTGGGCTCAGGCCAAACACGAGGCGTCCTGGGAGATCAGATCGCGCGTTTGAGCTCGTCGACCTTGTTCTCCTGCTCCCACGGCAGCTCGACGTCGGTGCGGCCGAAGTGCCCGTACGCGGCGGTCTGCGCGTAAATCGGACGCAGCAGGTCCAGGTCGCGGATGATGGCGCCGGGCCGCAGGTCGAACACCTCGGGCACGATCTTCTCGATCTTGACCGGGTCGACGGTCGCGGTGCCGAACGTCTCGATGAACAGCCCGACCGGGGCCGCCTTGCCGATGGCGTAGGCCACCTGCACCTCCACCCGCTCCGCCAGCCCGGCGGCGACGATGTTCTTCGCCACCCAGCGCATCGCGTACGCCGCCGAGCGGTCCACCTTGGACGGATCCTTGCCGGAGAAGGCGCCGCCGCCGTGGCGGGCCCAGCCGCCGTAGGTGTCGACGATGATCTTGCGGCCGGTCAGGCCGGCGTCGCCCATCGGGCCGCCGAGGACGAACTTGCCCGTCGGGTTGACCAGTACCCGCGTCGCCGACGAGTCCAGGGTGTCGTGGGCAAGTTCCTCGAGCACGGTCGACAACACGTGCCGGCGGATGTCGGGATCCAGCGTCTTGTCCAGGTCGATGCCGTCGGCGTGCTGGGTGGAGACCACCACGGTGTCCAGCCGCACCGGGACGTCGTCCTCGTAAGCGATGGTGACCTGGGTCTTGCCGTCCGGGCGCAGGTAGGGCAGCGTGCCGTTCTTGCGGACCTCGGTCAGCTTGCGCGACAGCCGGTGGGCCAGCGCGATGGGCAGCGGCATCCGCTCGGGGGTGTCGTTGATCGCGTAGCCGAACATCAGGCCCTGGTCGCCGGCGCCCTGGGCGTCCAGCGGGTCCGCGGCGCCCTCGACACGGGTCTCGTGGGCGGTGTCGACGCCCTGGGCGATGTCGGGCGACTGCGCGCCGATGCCGATGTTCACCCCGCAGGTCAGCCCGTCGAAGCCCTTGTCGGAGTGGTCGTAGCCGATGTCGAGGATGCGCGCGCGCACCGTGTTGGTGATGTCGGCGAACGCCTCCTTAGCGGTAGTGGTGACCTCGCCGACCACGTGCACCTGCCCGGTGGTCACCAGCGTTTCCACCGCGACACGCGAGCGGGGGTCCTGCGCCAACAGCGCGTCGAGGACCGAGTCGCTGATCGCGTCGCAGATCTTGTCGGGATGCCCCTCGGTCACCGACTCACTGGTAAACAGCCGACCCTTTTCGCTCACCGCGTCATCCTTCCGTCTTGCCTAAATGTTAGTTAGACAAATTATTTTAAGTGTTCGTGGCACAGCCGGCGAGGCCGGTCGTGATTGCAACCTTTCTAGCAACCTGCCGCCGGACCCTTCGAGCGGGCTAGCCGGCGCCGCCCTGCAGAAAAGCGACAATCGCGTCGACGATGCGACTGGCCATCAGCGTCTTCGACCCGTGCTGCAGCGCGGCCTCGGTCCCGTCGGAGGCCAGCAGCCAGCCGTCGTTGCTGTCCACCTCGAACGCCCTGCCCTCGCCGACCGCGTTGACCACCAACAGGTCACATCCCTTGCGGCGCAACTTCGCTCGCGCGTGCAACAGCACGTCGCCGTTGGCGTCACCGGTCTCGGCGGCGAATCCGACGATGGCCCGCATGTTGGGCAACTCGCCGTGGGCTCGCGCGCGCACCGCGCCGGCCAGCACGTCGTCGTTGCGCACCAGCTCGATCGTCGGCGCGTCGTCGGCGTCGTTCGGGCCCTTTTTGATCTTCGCGGCGGCAACACGCGCGGGCCGGAAGTCGGCGACCGCGGCGGCCATCACCAGGACATCGGCCGCCGGCGCGTGCTTGGACACCGCGTCGGCGAGCTGCGCGGCGGAGCTGATATGCACGACTTCCACGCCGGCCGGATCGACGAGCCCGGCGGTGTGGCCGGCGATCAGCGTGACCTCGGCACCGCGCTGGGCGGCCACCCGCGCGACGGCGTAGCCCTGCTTGCCGGAGCTGCGGTTGCCGATGAAGCGGACCGGATCGATCGGCTCGCGGGTACCGCCGGCGGTCACCAGCAGCTTGCGGCCGGCCAGGTCGTAGGGCAGCGCGTCACCTCGCTCCAGCAGCAGATGCGCCAGGGTGGTGATCTCTTCGGCCTCGGGCAGCCGTCCTTTGCCGCTGTCCGTGCCGGTGAGCCGTCCATATGCCGGTTCCAGCACCACAGCGCCGCGGCGGCGCAAAGTCGCCACGTTGTCAACGGTGGCCGGGTGTAACCACATCTCGGTGTGCATCGCCGGGGCGAACAGCACCGGACATCGCGCCGTGAGCAGCGTCGCGGTCAGCAGGTCGTCGGCGCGGCCATGCACCGCGCGGGCCAACAGGTCGGCGGTGGCCGGTGCCACCACGACCAGGTCGGCCTGCTGGCCGAGCCGGACGTGCGGCACCTCGGCGACGTCGGTGAAGACGCCTGTGTGCACCGGTTGGCCGGACAGCGCCTCGAACGTGGCGGCGCCGACGAAGCGCAACGCGGACTCGGTCGGGATGACGCGGACCTCATGGCCGGCCTCGGCGAGCTGCCGGACGACAGTGCACGCCTTGTACGCGGCGATACCCCCGGAGACACCGACGACGATCCGCTTGCGATTCACCCACGCCGGTCCTTCTTCGTTGAAGCGGCTCACCACGTCGGGCCCCGTCCCGTTACTCGCCCTCGGTGTGCTCGAGCAGGTCGGCGTGGATCTCGCGCAGCGCGATCGAGAGCGGCTTTTCCTGCAAACCGGGCTCGACCAGCGGACCGACGTACTCGAGGATGCCCTCGCCGAGCTGGTTGTAGTAATCGTTGATCTGCCGCGCGCGCTTGGCCGCGTAGATCACCAGCGCGTACTTGCTCGAGACGCGGTCGAGCAGTTCGTCGATCGGCGGGTTGGTAATGCCCAGCGGGGTGTCGTAGGCGCGCTGCCCACCGGACGACGGATCGAATTGGTCCACGGCGGTCAGCGACGCGTCGGACTGCGAAATACTCACTGAAGACTTTCTCCTGGCGCTCGGTCTCGTTGAAGAGCGGTTGAAACTGCTGAAAACTTTGATTCTCGATCGCGCCTGACGGTCGGTTCAGGCCGTACCAGGCGCGTTTCCCACCAGCAAGGATACCAATTCGGCGCACGCAGACTCCAATTGACTGTTGACCACGACCTGGTCGAAGTCGTGTTGAGCTGCGAGTTCCTCGCGGGCGGTTTGCAGGCGGCGGGCCATGTCCTCCGGCGTTTCGGTGCCCCGCCCGATCAGCCTGGCCTCCAGATCCGCCCAGCTGGGCGGGGCCAGGAACACGGTGATGGCCTCCGGCATCGCCCGTTTGATCGCCCTGGCGCCGGCCAGGTCCACCTCGATGAGCACCGGAAACCCCGCCTCGGTCGCGGCCCGGACCGGAGCCGCCGGGGTGCCCGATCGCTGCAGCCCGCCGTGGATTTCGGCCCACTCCAGCAGCGTGCCCTCGTCGATGAGTTGCTGAAAGCGGGCGGGACTGACGAAGTGGTAGTCGACGCCGTCGACCTCGCCCGGCCGCGGCGCCCGCGTCGTGGCCGAGACGCTGAAGTGCAGGTCCGGTACCCGCTCGCGCAGGCACCGGACCACTGTTGACTTACCGACCGCTGAGGGACCGGACAGCACCACCACACGCCCTTTGCCGGATGGCGCGGGATGTGCGCGGTGCTCGGCGTCCGGTCCCTCGTCGACGTTCACCGGCGCCCCTGGGTTGGAGCGCCCACAGGCCGAGCGGCCTGCATGGTCGGCGGGTTAGGCGGAGCCGAACTTTTCCAGCAGGGCCTTGCGCTGGCGGTCGCCGAGCCCGCGCAGGCGGCGGGTCGGGGCGATCTCCAGCTCGGTCATGATTTCCTGCGCCTTGACCTTGCCCACCTTCGGCAACGCCTCAAGCAGCGCAGACACCTTCATCTTGCCCAGGACTTCGTCACTCTCGGCGTCCTTGAGCACCTGGGTCAGGTTGGTGCCACCGCGCTTGAGACGGTCTTTCAGCTCTGCTCGTGCTCGACGTGCGGCAGCCGCCTTCTCCAACGCGGCCGCGCGCTGCTCGTCGGTCAACTGGGGAAGGGCCACGATTCCTCCGTATCTAGATCATTCTCGTGTCTCTGCCGGGTACTTGGGCCCAGCGGAGACGACCGTACTCACGCTTCCTGACGAAATCTAACCCGACCCCCTGGTTAACAGGTTAAATGCGCAGCTAGCGCGGCGCCCACCGATGCCGTCGGCGGCCGGCTTCGGCATCGCTAGCAGCTCCCCGCTCCGGCACTCCGGCGGCCGTCGCGTCCTCGCGAAACGGCCCCCGAACAGGCCTTCTACCTGCTGTTTTGTGCCGTCACGGCACCGCGTCGGTGGCCGGCCGACGGACCGTCGCCGACGAGGCCGACTGATAGCCGCAGGCCTCCGTGCGGGGTATCACGATTTGCCATGGCGTGTCGCGCGTGTCGCGGCGCGGACAAACACCAGGTCGCCGGGTGCAAGGTGGTGAGAAAAATTTCCGACGCTGTTAACCGGGGCCCGACACGGCCCCGCTATTGGGCGCCGAGGTAGGCGACGGCGTCCCGCATTTTCTCCGCCGCGGCCCGCAGCTGCGAGACGCCCGGCCCGGCCCGCAGCACCTCGCGGGCCACCGCGGGCAGCAACTGGCCCGGAGCGGCCCCGCCCAGGCCCGCCAGGGCCTCAGGACGCCCGCCCTGGACTCCGACGCCCGGGACCAGCACCGGCCCGCCCAGCGCGCTGACGTCGGGCGCCTCGAAGACCGTCGCACCCACGACCACGCCGACGTAGCCGGGCTCGTCCGGGGCCGACGACCGGTTGACCACCGCGGCCTGGTCGATGACCAGCTGTGCCACCGTGCGGCCGTCGAAGGTGGCCCGCTGCACGGTCGCGCCCTCCGGGTTGGAGCTCGCCGCCACCACGAACACCCCGCGGTCGTGTGCGGCGGCCGCCTCCAGCAGCGGGCGCAACGAGCCGAATCCCAGATAGGGCGACGCGGTCACGGCGTCGGCGGCCAGCGGCGAATCGGCTGCCCAGGCCGCGGCGTAGGCCGCCATCGTGGTCCCGATGTCCCCGCGTTTGGCGTCGGCCAGTACCAGCACCCCGGCCGCGCGCAGCGCGGCGATCGTGCGCTCCAGCACCGCGTAGCCCGCCGAGCCGTAGGACTCGAAGAACGCCACCTGGGGCTTGACCACCGCGAAGCCGGAAAACGCCGCCACGCAGATGTCGCAGAACTTGGCCACCCCGTCGGCGCTGGTCGGCAGGTCCCACGCCCGCAGCAGCTCCGGGTGCGGGTCGATGCCCAGGCACAGCGGCCCGCGACTCGCCTTGGCCTCGGCCAGCCGGACGCCGAACCCGGTCATTGGTTGCTGCTCCCGGGTCCGATCACGCTGTGCAGCTCCTGCAGCGACCGCACCCCGATATCACCGCGGATGCCGGCCTCGATGCCCTGCACGGCGGCCGACGCGCCCTGCACGGTCGTCACGCACGGGATGTTCGCCGACACCGCGACGGAACGGATTTCGTAACCGTCGATGCGGGGGCCGGAATTCCCGTAGGGCGTGTTGATCACCATGTCGACCTCGCCCGCCTTGATCGCCTCGACCGCCGAGACCTCGGGGCGCCCGGGCTGCGGCGGCTCGAAGTGCTTGCGCACCTCGTCACAGGGAATTCCGTTGCGGCGCAACATCTCCGCAGTCCCTTCGGTGGCAAGGATGCGGAAGTCCAAGTCGTAGAGCCGCTTGACCGGGAACACCAGCGAACGTTTGTCGCGGTTGGCCACCGAGACGAACACGGTGCCCCGCGCCGGCAACGAGCCGTAGGCCGCGGTCTGGCTCTTGGCGAACGCGGTGCCGAAGTCCCGGTCGATCCCCATCACCTCGCCGGTCGACTTCATCTCCGGGCCCAGCAGGGAGTCGATGCCCGATCCGTCGGCGCGGCGGAACCGGTGGAACGGCAACACGGCCTCCTTGACCGCGATCGGAGCGTTCAGGGCGGCCTGGGCGCCATCGCCGGAGGCGGGCAGCATCCCCTCCCGGCGCAGCTGAGAAATGGTGGTGCCCAACATGATCCGGGCACACGCCTTGGCCAGCGGGATCGCGGTCGCCTTGGACACGAACGGCACGGTACGGCTGGCCCGCGGGTTGGCCTCCAGCATGTAGAGCACGTCGTCTTTGAGCGCGTACTGCACGTTGAGCAGGCCGACCACCCCGATGCCGTGCGCGATCGCCTCGGTCGCCTTGCGCACCTTCTCGATGTCGCTGCGGCCCAGCGTGACCGGCGGCAGCGCGCAGGCGGAGTCGCCGGAGTGGATCCCGGCCTCCTCGATGTGCTCCATGATGCCGCCGATGTACACCTCGGCCCCGTCGCACAGGGCGTCGACGTCGATTTCGACGGCGTCCTCGAGGAATCGGTCGACGAGCACCGGGTGCTCGGGCGACAGTTGGGTGGCGCGGGTGATGTAGCTCTTCAGCGTCGCCTCGTCGTAGACGATCTCCATGCCGCGCCCGCCCAGCACGTACGACGGGCGCACCATCACCGGGTAGCCGATCTCGTCGGCGATCCGCCGCGCCTGCGCGAAAGTCGTTGCGGTGCCGTACTTCGGCGCCCGCAGGCCCGCGGCACTGAGCACGTCGCCGAACGCGCCGCGGTCCTCGGCCAAATCGATGGCCTCCGGCGGGGTGCCCACGATCGGAACCCCGGCGTCGGCGAGGCGCTGGGCCAGCCCCAACGGGGTCTGACCGCCGAGTTGCACGATGACGCCCACCACACCCGGGCCCTCGCCGGCCGACTCCGCTTCGGCCCGGAACACCTCCAGCACGTCCTCGAAGGTCAGCGGCTCGAAGTAGAGCCGGTCGGCGGTGTCGTAGTCGGTGGACACCGTCTCGGGGTTGCAGTTGACCATCACGGTCTCAAAACCCGCCTGGCTCAACGTGGTTGCCGCGTGCACGCAGCTGTAGTCGAACTCGATGCCCTGCCCGATCCGGTTCGGCCCCGAGCCCAAAATCAGCACCTTGGGCCGTTCGATCTGGGCGGCGACCTCGGACTCGGCGGCGAGGTCGAGTTCGTAGCTGCTGTAGTGATACGGCGTCTTGGCCTCGAACTCGGCCGCGCAGGTGTCCACCGTCTTGTACACCGGGTGGATGCCGAGGCGCTCGCGCAGCGAGCGCACCCCGCCCTCGCCGGCCAATTCCGGTCGCAGCGCAGCGATCTGGCGGTCGGATAGCCCGCTGTGCTTGGCGCGGCGCAGCAGCTCGGCATCAAGGACGGGTGCGCCGGACAACTCGGCGCGCAGCGCCACCAGCTCGCCGATCTGCGCGACGAACCACGGGTCCACCCCGCTGGCCTCGGCGACCCGCTCCACCGGCGCGCCCAGCCGCAACGCCAGCTCGATGTCGTAGAGCCGGCCTTCGGTCGGCGTCCGCAGCCGGGTCAGCACGTCCTCGACGTCGCCGTCGGGGTCGGGCTGCGTCCAGAAGCCGGCGCGGTCGGTCTCCAGTGAGCGCATCACCTTGCCCAGCGCCTCGACGAAGTTGCGGCCCAGCGACATCGCCTCGCCGACGGACTTCATCGTGGTGGTCAGGGTGGGGTCGGCGCCGGGGAATTTCTCGAACGCGAACCGCGGCGCCTTGACCACGACGTAGTCCAGGGTGGGCTCGAAGCAGGCCGGCGTTTCCTTGGTGATGTCGTTGACGATCTCGTCCAGGGTGTAGCCGATGGCTAGCTTGGCGGCGATCTTGGCGATCGGGAACCCGGTCGCCTTGGAAGCCAGTGCGCTTGAACGGGATACCCGCGGGTTCATCTCGATGACGATCGGCCGGCCGTCGACCGGATTGATGGCGAACTGGATGTTGCAGCCGCCGGTGTCGACGCCGACCTCACGCAAGATCGCGATGCCCAGATCGCGCATCCGCTGGTACTCCCGGTCGGTCAGCGTCATCGCCGGCGCGACGGTGACCGAGTCGCCGGTGTGCACCCCCATCGGGTCGACGTTCTCGATCGAGCAGACCACCACGACGTTGTCGTGGCCGTCGCGCATCAGCTCGAGCTCGAATTCCTTCCAGCCGTAGATCGATTCCTCGATCAGCACGTTGGCGCTGGGGCTGGCGGCCAGCCCGGCGCCGGCCATCCGCTCGAGCTCCTCGATGGAGCGCGCGATGCCCGAACCCAACCCGCCCATCGTGAAGCTGGGCCGCACGACGACCGGGAGCCCAACCTCCTCGACCGTCTCGCGGACCTCGTCGAACGTGAAACACACACGGCTGCGCGCGGATTCACCGCCGACCTTGGCGACGATGTCCTTGAACATCTGGCGGTCCTCGCCGCGCTGGATGGCGTCGAAGTCGGCCCCGATCAGCTCGACACCGTGGCGCTGAAGCGCCCCGTTCTCGTACAGCGCGACCGCGGTGTTGAGCGCGGTCTGCCCACCGAGGGTCGCCAGCAACGCGTCGATCTTGTTGCCGCGCGCGGCCTGCTGGGCAATCACCTTCTCCACGAAGGCGGCGGTGATGGGCTCGACGTAGGTGTGGTCGGCGTACTCCGGGTCGGTCATGATCGTGGCCGGGTTGGAGTTGACCAGGCTGACCTGCAGCCCCTCGGCGCGCAGCACCCGACACGCCTGGGTGCCCGAGTAGTCGAACTCGCAGGCCTGACCGATGAAGATCGGCCCGGAGCCGATCACCAGCACGTGGTTGAGATCAGTCCGCCGGGGCATCAGCGTCCGCCTGCCATCAGGTCGACGAAGTCGTCGAACAGGTACTCCGCATCGTGCGGGCCGGCGGCGGCTTCCGGGTGGTATTGCACCGAAAATGCCCGTACGTCAAGCAGTTTGATACCCTCTACCACTCCGTCGTTGGCGCAGGTGTGGCTGACGATCGCCGGGCCGAACGGCGTGTCGAACCGCTGGCCGGCCTCGCCTTCCAGCGCAAAACCGTGATTCTGCGCCGTCACCGCGACCCGGCCGGTGGCGTGGTCGATGACCGGGACGTTGATGCCGCGGTGACCGAACACCATCTTGTAGGTGGCCAGTCCCAGCGCGCGGCCCAGGATCTGATTGCCGAAACAGATGCCGAACAACGGAATTCCGGCGCCCAGCACCTCGCGGGTGAGCGCGACGACGTGGTCCGCGGTGGCCGGGTCGCCGGGCCCGTTGGACAGGAACACCCCGTCCGGTTTGATGTCGGCGATCTGAGCGAAGGTGGCCGACGCCGGCAGCACGTGGCTGCGGATGCCGCGCCGGGCGAAGTTGCGCGGGGTGTTGGTCTTGATGCCCAGGTCCAGGGCGGCGACGGTGAAGCGCTGCGACCCTTCGGGTGCCACGACATAGCCGGCGGGCGTGCTGACCTCGCCGGCCAGATCGGCGCCCAGCATCGGCTGCTGGTCGCGCACCCGGTTCAGCAATTCGTCCGGCTCGGCCAGCGCGTCGCCGGAGAACACCCCGGCCTTCATCGAGCCCCGGCTGCGCAGATGACGCACCATGGCGCGGGTGTCGATGCCGGCGATCCCGACGATGTGCTGGCGGATCAGCTCGTCCTCCAGCGTCGACGTGGCACGCCAATTGGAGGCGCGCGGCGAGGGGTCGCGGACCGCGTAGCCGGCGACCCAGATCTTGTCGCCCCGGCTTTCGGCGTCCTCGCCGTTCCAGCCGGTGTTGCCGATCTGCGGCGCGGTGGCCACCACGATCTGGCGGTGATAGCTGGGATCGGTCAGCGTTTCCTGATAGCCCGACATGCCGGTGGAGAAGACGGCCTCGCCCAGGGTCTGGCCGATCATTCCGAACGGCCTCCCGGTGAAGACGCGGCCGTCCTCAAGTACCAGTTGGGCTTTCGTCACCAACACCGCTCCTGTCTGCTCACGCCACGTCCCCGAGCCAGCCGTCGTATTCGCCGCGATTGCCCGCCCGGAATCCGGTGTCGATTTCGACACCCGACGGCAGCCGCCACCGGATGGCCAAAATCCCGTTGCGGGCCGCGATCTTGCCGGCGGCGAAGCGCTCGGTGCGCACCTCCGAGATCGCGCTCTGCGGAATCCAAATCGGTTTGGCGCGAATGCGTTCCAGCAGGATTCCCTCGGGATAACGACTCAGCACCGCCTTGCTGCGATATCCGAGATCGCCGGCCGTGACCCGTTCATTGGACTCCGGGGCCAGCGTCGAGCCGACATAGACGCCGCGCAGCGTGGTGGTCGCCGTGCCCACCTCGTCGGGAATGTCGGGTAGGTGACCGATCAGCTCCTCCTGGCGCACTGCGCGCCGGCGCCAGCCGATCATCATCAGCTGGATGGCCACCGCGATGAGCACCACCAGCACGGCGGCGAACACCAGCGACCCCACCAGCGTTCCAGTATTCATGCGGGGCACTTCCCGTCCCGGGCGGTGATCTTGCCGCGCAGCAGCGTGGCCGTCACGGTGGCGGGCAAGGTCATCGACTCGTACGGGGTGTTGGCCGAGCGGCTGGCCAAATCCGCCCCGGTGACCGTCCAGGTCGCATCCGGGTCCACCACGGTCAGGTTGGCCGGCTCCCCCACCTCCAGTGGCCGGCCGTGATCGGGCAATCCGACGATGCTCGCCGGGTTTTCGCTCATCACCCGGGCGACGTCGCGCCAGCCGAGCAGGCCGGGGGCCACCATCGTCTGCACCACCACCGACAGCGCGGTCTGCAGCCCCAGCATCCCGGGGCGGGCAGCGGAGAACTCGCAGCACTTCTCGTGCTCGGCGTGCGGGGCATGGTCGGTGGCCACACAGTCGATTACCCCGTCGGCCAGCGCTTGACGCAACGCGATCGTGTCGGCCGCCTCACGCAGCGGCGGGTTGACCCGATTCACCCCGTCGTAGCTGGCCAACCGGCCGTCGTCGAGCAGCAGATGATGCGGCGTGACCTCCGCGGTGATCGAAATGCCTTGACCCTTGGCCCATTTGAGAAGCTCGACGGTTCCCGCGGTGGAGGCATGGCAGATGTGCACGCGGGCGCGGGCGTCGCGGGCCAGCAGCGCGTCGCGGGCGACGATCGATTCCTCGGCGGCCCGGGGCCATCCGGCGAGCCCCAGCCAGGCCGCGGTGGGCCCTTCGTGCGCCACCGCGCCGACGGTCAGCCGCGGCTCCTCGGCATGCTGGGCAATCAGCACGCCCAACCCGGTGGTGTATTCCAGGGCGCGGCGCATGATCAGCGGGTCGTGCACGCAGTTGCCGTCGTCGGAGAACATCCGCACCTGCGCGGCACCGGCGGCCATCATGCCCATCTCGGTGAGCTCGGTCCCGGCCAGCCCGACGGTGACGGCGCCGACGGGGTGCACGTCGACCAGCCCGACCTGCTGGCCGCGATGCCAGACGTGGTCGGTGACCACCGGGCTGTCGGCCACCGGTGTGGTGTTGGCCATCGCGAACACCGCCGTGTAGCCGCCCAACGCCGCTGCCGCCGAACCGGTTTCGATGTCCTCGGCGTATTCGCGGCCCGGCTCGCGCAGGTGGGTGTGCAGGTCGACGAAACCGGGCAGCAGCACCTGCTCGGTGGCGTCGATGACGTCGGCCGTGTCCGGGATGGCCAGGCCCGGGCCGATTTCGGCGATCTGACCGTCCTCGACGAGGACGTCCACCCGGTCGCCTTCGCCGTAAAGGCGCGCCCCGAGGATCAACACGCTCATGCCGCGATGTCCTCCGCCCCGACCAGCACATGGAACAGCACCGCCATCCGCACGTGCACGCCGTTGGAAACCTGTTGCAGCACCGCGGATTGCCACGAGTCGGCGACCGAGGACGCGATCTCCATGCCGCGCACCATCGGGCCGGGGTGCAGCACCACCGCGTGGCCGGGCAGCATGGCCTGACGCCGGTCCGAAAGGCCGTAGCGCACCGAGTATTCGCGCACCGACGGGAAGAACCCACCGTTCATCCGCTCGGCCTGGACCCGCAGCATCAGCACGGCGTCGGCGGCGGGCATCTCGGCGTCGAAGTCGTAGGAGACGGTGGCCGGCCAGCTGTCGACGCCGACCGGCAGCAGCGTCGGCGGTGCCACCAGCACCACCTCGGCACCCAGCGTGGCCAGCAGCATCACGTTGGAGCGGGCGACCCGGCTGTGCAGGATGTCGCCGACGATCACCACGCGCCGGCCCTCGATGGAGCCCAGCCGCTGGCGCATGGTCAGCGCGTCCAGCAGCGCCTGGGTCGGGTGCTCGTGGGTGCCGTCGCCGGCGTTGATCACCGACGGGCCGCCGTCCTGGTCGCCAGGAGCCGTCCAATCGGCCAGCAGGTGCGCGGCCCCGGAGGCCGGGTGCCGGATGATCAACGCGTCGGCGCCGGCCGCGTGCAGCGTCAACGCGGTGTCGCGCAGCGACTCTCCCTTGTTCACCGAGGAGCCGGCCGAGCTGACGTTGACCACGTCGGCGCTCATCCACTTTCCGGCCACCTCGAACGAGACCCGGGTGCGGGTGGAGTTCTCGTAGAACATCGTCACCACGGTGCGCCCGCGCAGGGTGGGGAGTTTCTTGACCTCGCGCCCGACCAGAGCCTGGGCGAACCGGTCGGCGTCGTCGAGGATCGCGGTGGCCTCGTCGCGGGACAGGTCGCCGGCGGCCAGCAGGTGTCTGGTCATGAGGCGGTCCTCATTCGGCGTCCCTCCCGATGACGACGGCGTCGCAATCGTCGTGCTCGCGCAGCTGGACGTGCACGCTCTCGTTGCGCGCGGTCGGCACGTTCTTGCCCACGTAGTCGGCGCGGATCGGCAGTTCGCGATGGCCGCGGTCGACCAGCACGGCCAGCTGCACGGCCCGCGGCCTGCCCACGTCGCGCAGCGCGTCTAGCGCCGAACGCACCGAGCGACCGGAATACATCACGTCGTCGACGAGGATCACCAGCGCGTCGTCGATGCCGCCGGCCGGGATCGAGGTGACCTCCAGCGGCCGAGGCGGCTTGGTCATCAAATCGTCACGGTACAAAGTGATGTCGAGGGCGCCATGGCCGACCTCGACACCGCAGAATTCACCGATGTTGGCGGCCAGCCGCGCGGCCAGACTGACCCCCCGGGTGGGGATTCCCAACAGCACCACGCGTGGCGCGTCGGCACCGTCGAGCGCGGTCTTTTCGATGATCTGGTGCGCGATACGGGAAATGGTTCGGCCGACGTCGGCCGCCGACATCAATTCGCGGCCGGATGCGGCATCACCCGCGGCACTCATGCGAAACCTTGACCTCCTTCTCCGCCTCTCCGGACGGATCGTTAAAGGATGTCGACTGTCCGGCAGCGTAGCATCACCCGGCTCGCGCGACGATGTCGGACGCGCCCGGTCCCCGTGCGGACCGCGCTATGTCGCCGAAACTGAAATGGCCATCCGCGGCGCACCGAATTTTCGCGATATCGCGCACGGCCCGTCAATAGCGCACTGTTAAATCTACGTACAATAGCGAAAATTCGCAGCATCAGGGCAATAGCAACGGAATACCGGGTAGCCGGCGACTGACGAGTATCTTAAGCGAGCCGACCGACCGTCTTGCGGCATCGCAGCACTGGCTCCCAGCCAGATTGAACTGCTGATACCGGGGTTGGTGTCCTTTGGGGATTCGGCGGGCGATTTCATTGACGCGTCGGTGTTAATTCACCAAAAATTATCAGTTGCAAACCTTCTCGCCTAATGCAAAGATTCTAACCGCAGGCGACAAACTCATTTGAGTGTTCGCCATTTCTTGAATTCGAATAGGAGTTTTCATGCGCAGCGCGAGTTCGCGTGCTATTAAGTCGTGTGCCGCGCCTCCGCCGGGCCAGTACCCGATGCCCGCCGCGCGCCCCGCGACCGAACGCATCGTGCGCCGTGAATACCTGCGATCGGAATGCCTGGGGGCCCGGCGGCGCGGTGAGCTGGCCGGCGAGCTCTACGACATCTACAGCGAGACGCTGCACGGCTACACACCCGCGGCGTTCGACGAATTGGTCTTCGGCGCGCCGCGGGTTCGGCTCGCACTTTTCTACGGCGCGCGCGACGAGCTCGCGGGTTTTGCGTTCGCCGCGATCGACCGCATCGAGCACGGCGGCCGCATGCACGCCGTGATGGGCGGCGGCGGATTCTTCCGGTCGCACTATCGCGGCGGCCCGTCGGCTTCGCTGTTCATCCTCGGCCAGGGGATCCGCGTCCGGCTGCGCGAACCGCACACCCCGCTGGCCTATCTGACCCGGGCCACCTACCGCCGGCTCGCAGTGACGATGCCGACGATTTATCCGAGCCGCCGGCGCCGGACCCCAGGCGACGTCGACGCGCTGGTGCGTGCGCTGGGCCCGCGCCGGCACTACATCCCGGTCAACGAGAACCCGTGGGTGGTGCGTTCGGCCGCGCCGCATGACCCGTCGCGGCTGCGGCGACTCGACCACGATCCCGATGTGCGGTTCTATCTCGACCTCAATCTCGGCTTTGCCCAAGGCGAATCGCTGCTGGTGTGGGTGCGCGCCGACATGGCGGACCTGGCGAGTGGATTCGCCCGGGCGATGCGCGCGGTGAACCCCGCGAAGCTCGGATGACCGGCATTCTCCGACGCATCTGGATTCCGATCGTCATGCTCGTCGTCGTGACGGTCGGTGCCGTCGTCGTCGCCCGGCTGCACGGCATTTTCGGGGCACACCAACATGTTGCGGTCAAAAGCAACGCCGACGCGATCGTCGCGTTCAATCCCAAGCACGTCGTCTACGAGATTTCGGCCCGGCCGGCACGACGGCAACCATCCATTACCTGGACGCCGACGCGCAGCCGCAGGAGGTCGACAACGCGACGGTGCCCTGGACGCTGCGCATCGACACCACGCTCACTGCGGTGGTGGCCAACGTCGTGGCGCAGGGCGACGGTGGCACCCTCGGTTGCCGGATCACCGTCAATGGTGTTGTGCGCGAAGAACTTACCGTCACCTCGCACCACGCCGCGACCAGCTGCCTGGTGAAGTCCGCATGAGCGACGGCGGGCGGGTGCGTGCCGCCGGCCGGACGATCCGACGGCTGGCGCTGCTGATCATCCTGTTCTGGGTGGCACTGTGTGCGGTGCTGAACACGGCGACCCCGCTGCTGTCCGAAGTCGCCGGGACACATGCCGTTTCGTACAGCGCCCACGACGCACCGTCGCTGATCGCCATGAAGCGCATCGGCAAGGTTTTCCAGCAGTTCAACTCCGACACCACCGCAATGGTGGTGCTGGAAGGCCAAGACAAGCTGGGCGATGACGCGCATCGGTTTTACGACACGCTGATCGCCAAACTGTCCGGCGACAAAGCCCACCTGGAGCACGTCGAGAACTTCTGGGGCGACAGCCTGACCGCGGCCGGGTCGCAGAGCACCGACGGCAAGGCCGCCTACGTTCAGCTGTACCTGGCCGGCGACCAAAGCAGCTCGGTGGCCAACGAATCCGTCGCCGCCGTGCAGCGCATCATGGACGGCGTGCCGCCGCCGCCCGGGATCAAGGCCTACCTGACCGGCCCCGGCCCGCTCAACGGCGATACCCATAGCTACGGCGACCGCAGCCTGGAAAAGATCACCCTGATCACCATCGTCGTGATCGCGCTGATGCTCTTCATCGCGTACCGCTCGCTGACCACCGTGGTGTTCGTGCTGCTGACGGTGGGCCTGGAGCTGCTGACCGCCGAGGGCGTCATCGCCACGCTGGCCAACAACGACGTCATCGCCCTGTCGACGTTCGCCGTGAATGTGCTTGTCGCACTGGCGATCGCGGCGTCAACCGACTACGTCATCTTCCTGATCGGCCGCTATCAGGAGGCCCGCTCGGCCGGTCTGGACCGAGAGGCCGCTTACTACGCCATGTTTCACGGAACGGCCCACGTGATCCTCGGTTCCGGGCTGACCGTCGCCGGGGCGATGTACTGCCTGAGTTTCACCCGGCTTCCGGTCTTCAACACGCTCGGGTGGCCGTGTTCGATCTCGGTCCTGGTGGTGATCGTGGCCTCGCTGACGCTGGCGCCGGCCGTCGTCGCCGCCGCCGGCCGATCCGGCGCCTTCGACCCCAAACGCACGGTGAACACCCGACGTTGGCGCCGCATCGGCACCATCGTCGTCCGCTGGCCCGGCCCGGTGCTCGTCGCGTCGATCCTGGTATCGCTGATCGGGCTGGTCGTCCTGCCCAGCTATCAGACCGGCTACAACGGGCACTATTACCTGCCGGCCGACACCCCGTCGAACGTCGGCTTCCAGGCGTCGGACCGGCACTTCGCGCCGGCCCGGATGGAGCCCGAGCTGTTGATGATCGAGGCCGACCACGACCTGCGCAACCCGACGGACATGCTGGTGCTGGACCGGGTCGCCCGCACGATTTTCCACACGCCAGGTATCGCACGCGTGCAAGGCATTACCCGGCCGCTGGGTTCCCCGATCGATCATGCCTCGATTCCGTTCCAGATCAGCGCGCAAAGCGCCATCACGATCGAGAACCTCAAGAATCTGCGGGACCGGGTGGCCGACATGTCCAGGATGACCGAGGAGCTGCAACGAATGATCGATATCTCGTTGCATATGCAGGACTTGACCCGCCAGCTCGTCGACGTGACGCACGGCATGGCCGGTGACACCCGCCAGATGCGGGACACTACCGGTGAATTGCGGGACCACCTGTCCGACTTCGAAGACCTCTGGCGGCCGGTGCGGAGCTATTTCTATTGGGAGCGAAACTGTTTCGACATCCCGCTGTGCTGGTCGCTGCGGTCGCTGTTCGACGGAGTCGACGGCATCGACCGGCTCAGCGAGGACGTCGGCAACCTGTCACACAGCACCGATCAGCTCGACCGGATCATGCCGCAGCTGCTCGCGCAGCTGCCGCCGCTGATCATGGCAATGCAGACGGTCAAGGATCTTGCCCAAACGGCGACGAGCACCTTCGCCGGGTTGATCACGCAGATGGACGCCTTGACACGCAACACCACCGTGATGGGACAGGCCTTCGACGGTGCCAAGAACGACGACTTCTTCTACCTGCCGCCGGAGGCCTTCGACAATCCGGACTTCAAGCGGGGGCTGAGCATGTTCTTGTCCCCCGACGGCAGCGCGGCGCGGTTCTTCATCACCCACAAGGGCGATCCCGCGACGGCCGAAGGGATTTCACACATCGACGCCATCCGGCAGGCCGCGGACGAGGCCGTCAAGGGCACCCCGCTGGCGGCCGCCAACATCTATCTGACCGGCACCGCGTCCGCCGACAAGGACGAGCGCGACGGGTCCAGGTATGACCTGATGATCGCCGCGATCGCAGCGCTGTGCCTGATTTTCATGATCATGTTGGCCATCACCGGCAGCGTGGTCGCCTCGGCGGTCATCGTGGGAACGGTCACCATCTCGCTGGGCTCGTCGTTCGGGCTGTCGGTGCTGATCTGGCAGCACCTGCTGCACACGCCGCTGCACTGGCTGGTGCTCGCGATGGCCATCATCGTGATGCTGGCCGTCGGATCGGACTACAACCTGCTGCTGGCAGCCCGGTTCCGGGAGGAAATCGGCGCCGGACTCAAGACCGGGATGATCCGCTCGATGGGCAGCACCGGCGGAGTGGTCACCACCGCCGGCCTGGTATTCGCGTTCACGATGGGCGCGATGGGGACCAGCGATCTGCGTGTCGTCGGTCAGATCGGCACCACGATCATGATCGGGCTGCTGTTCGACACGCTGATCGTGCGCTCGTTCATGATGCCAGCCGCTGCGACCCTGCTGGGCCGCTGGTTCTGGTGGTCCCGCCGGGTCCGCACTCACGCGCCGCGGCCCGCCCGTGCGGCTACCGTCGAGCAGCGGCCGGCCGCCGCATACGCGGCGAGTGCCCCCACCGCCGAATGACGTTCGCGGCTATGCCACGGTGCACGGATATTGCGCGTTGACCACACAATTGGACGGCGGCGTGTAGGTGCCGCTCAGCACGCCCCGGAAACCGCCGGTGGCCGTACCGCCGGGGCCGATCTCGCGATCCCAGTTCGCCGGCGTCACCACATAGTGCGTGCCGGATTGGGTCACGGTGCTGTTCCACGCGTGCAACACGGATTGGCCGGCCGGCATGTCGAAGTCGATGCGCCAGTCGGTCATCGGTGACAGGTTGGGATTGGTGACGGTGAAGTGGGCGATGAACCCGGTCTGCCACGTGTGTTCGATTTGCAACGTCGCCGTCGCCGCGGCCGCGTGAGCCGCGGGAGCGACGCCGAGCCCGAGCGCCCCGGCCGCCACTGCCGACACGGCGACGTGAAGCGCTGTGCGACAGCACTTCACGGGATTGCTCAGTCCGGCCATAACACCCAACATTAGAGCCAACCGCGCGACATCGGCCCGCGCATCACAGGTACGCTGCCGTACCTTTGCGCAACCGAAACCGTGATGAAATCTTGGTGAGCCCTTCAGGCACCGCGCGGGCTACGCTGGCGGAAATGACAGCCAGTAACCCCTCCGGCTTTCCGTCCGGATTGCAACGCATGGATTTCGACGCCCTGTACCGCGGCGAGAGCCCGGGCGAGGGCATCCCGCCGATGCCCGTCCCGCCATGGGATACCAAGGCGCCCAAGGAAAATGTCATCCACTGGCACACCGGCGGCTGGATCTACGGCAACGTATTGGACATCGGCTGCGGGCTGGGCGACAATGCCGTTTACCTGGCCAAGAACGGCCACCCGGTAACGGGGCTGGATATCTCCCCGACCGCGCTGAGCACCGCCGAGCAGCGCGCCAAGGACGCCGGAGTCGACGTCACGTTCGCGGTGGCCGACTCCACCAAGCTCGAGGGCTACCCGCAAGCGTTCGACTCCATCGTCGACAGCGGGATGTTTCACTGCCTGGACGACGAGGGCAAGCGCAGCTACGCGGCTGCCGCGCACCGCGTCGCCAGGCCGGGCGCCACGCTGCTGATCAGCTGCTTCTCCGACGCCAACCCGCCCGACCGGGAACGGCCCCGGCCATCGGTGTCCGAGCAGACCCTGCGCGACGTCCTCGACGGCGCCGGTTGGGATATCGAGGCGCTGGAACCCGCTACCATGCGACGCGAGGTCGACGGCAGCGAGATCGAGATGGCGTTCTGGTACGTCCGCGCGCAGCGGCGCTGACGAGCCGTGGGCGTCGCGACGGGTTCGCAGCTAATCTGTCTCGCGTGAGCGACAACGCCGACGGGCCGGCCCGCCCGCTGATCGGGTACATCACCAGCGACAACGCGCCGCCGATCGCCCCCGCCCCGGTGAGCCGGGCGTGGATGACGGCCCAGGCCGAGGCGGACGAGGGTTGGCCCAGTCGCTGTTTGCCGATGCTGATCGCCAACCAAAGCGGCTGGGAGCTGCGCAATCCGTGTGCGTTCACCGCCACCTGGATAGCCCAGGAGAGCATGGACGTGATGGTCGAACCCGATCAGTACCGGGCCGATCAGTTCCTGCCCGCCGGCCATTTCGGCAACGGCATCCTGACCTGGCGCCTGCCGCTGCTGTTCCGCACCCCGCCCGGTTACAACCTGTTGGTCCGGGGACCGGCAAACTATCCCAAGGACGCTGTCTGCGCGCTGGAAGGTGTCGTCGAAACCGATTGGGCGAGTGCCAGTTTCAGCATGAGCTGGAAGTTCACCCGCAAACTGATGCCGGTGCGATTCGAAGTCGACGAATCGATCTGCATGATCGTCCCGCAGCGCCGCGGCGAACTCGAGGAGTTCACCCCCGAAATCCGGCCCCTGGCCGCCGACGCAGAGCTACAGCGCAAGCACGAGTTGTTCCTTCGCGAACGCGACGCGGCAAAGCACGCCGAGCAACTGGCCAGGGTTGCCGCGGGCGACCGGGTGGACTGGCAGGGCGACTACACGCGAGGCAAACACCGAGACGGCGAGGCCGGCGCACCGGATCACCAGACCCGCCGCCGTCTTCGCCCGTTTGCCCGGCCGGAATAGCCGGCCCTCGCCGGTTCATCACCGCAGTCCGCGGACCCGCCCAAACCCCAAGCGAATTACCAGGTTTCGCCCATGAGCTCGGGTGCGTGAATGACACGGCCGACGCGACGCCCCGACCGTTGATCGGGTTCGTCACCCGTGACAACGCGCCACCGATCGCCCCGGCACCGATCAGCCGCGGCGTGCCCGCAGGCACGAGGCGTCCTGAGCGCTACGCGCGCAACGGGGCTAACCGGCCGCGGGCTACCCTGACCGGGTGAATCTCGATGGCAATCAGGCCTCCATTCGCGAGGTCTGCGACGCCGGCCTGCTCGCCGGCGCAGCGACGGTGGTCTGGCAGCGCGGAGAAATCCTGCAGGTCAACGAGATCGGCTACCGAGACGTCGGCGCGGGGCTGCCGATGCAGCAAGACACGCTTTTCCGCATCGCGTCGATGACTAAGCCGGTCACCGTGGCCGCGATCATGAGCATGGTCGACGAGGGCAAGCTAACGCTCAAGGACCCGATCGCGCGGTGGGCGCCGGAGCTGGCCAACCCGGCGGTGCTCGATAACCCGCGTGGCCCGCTGGACCGCACCCACCCCGTCGACCGCGCGATCCTGATCGAGGATCTGCTGACCCACACCAGCGGCCTGGCCTACGGATTCTCGGTTTCCGGGCCGATCTCCCGGGCCTACCTGCGGTTGCCCTTCAACCAGGGCCCGGATGTGTGGCTGGCCGAACTCGCCAAGCTGCCGCTGGTGCACCAGCCCGGTGAACGGGTTACCTACAGCCACTCCATAGATCTGTTGGGCGTCATCGCTTCTCGGGTCGACGGCAAACCGTTCCACGAGGTGCTCGACGAGCGGGTGCTGGGCCCGACGGGCATGCCCGACACCGGCTTCTTCGTCTCGCCCGAAGCCCGGCGGCGGGCCGCGACCATGTATTCGCTCGACGACGAGCACCGGTTGCGGCACGACGTGATGGGCCCGCCGCACATCACGCCGCCCTCGTTCTGCAACGCCGGCGGCGGGTTGTGGTCGACCGCGCACGACTACCTGCGCTTCATCCGGAAGCTGCTCGGCGACGGGACCGTCGACGGCGTGCGGGTGTTGTCGCCCGAATCGGTCCGCCTGATGCGGACCGACCGGCTCACCGACGACCAGAAGCGGCACGACTTTTTGGGCGCGCCGTACTGGATGGGCCGCGGGTTCGGACTGAACCTGTCGGTGGTGACCGATCCGGCGAAGGCCACGCCGCTGTACGGGCCGGGCGGCATGGGGACGTTCAGCTGGCCGAGCGCCTACGGGACCTGGTGGCAGGCCGATCCGTCGGCGGATCTGATCCTGCTGTATCTGATCCAGAACCTGCCCGACCTGACCGTGGACGCGGCCACCGCCGTCGCGGGTAACACGTCGTTGGCGAAACTCCGCACCGCGCAACCGAAGTTCGTCCGCCGCACCTATCAAGCGCTCGGCCTCTAGCGCCGTGCCCGGCTACCCACCCGATCGCATCGTCGGCGGACTGCTGCTGCTGCGGCTGCCCACGCTCGCCGACGCCGGTGCGCTGTACCAACGGGTCGCCCGCGACCGTGCGGTCACGAAATATCTGCTGTGGTCGCCGCATCCGGACGTGGCGACGACGCGGCGGGTGATCGCCGAGAAACTCAACGCCAGCGACGACGAGCGGACGTGGGCCGTCGAGCTGCGGCACAGCGGCGACGTCATCGGGCTGACCAGTTGCCGCCGCTCGGCGCCCGAATCGGTGGAGATCGGCTACTGCCTGGGCCGCAAGTGGTGGGGCAAGGGCTTGATGTCGGAGGTGCTGGACATGCTGTTGACCGCGCTGCGGGCCGACCGGGAGCTGGTGCGGGTCTGGGCGACCTGCAGTGTCGACAACATTCGGTCGGCGCGTCTGCTGGAGCGGGCCGGGTTCGTGCAGGAGGCCCGGCTGACACGTCACGCCGTCTACCCCACGATGGGACCCGAACCGCAAGACGCCCTGCTCTACGGCATGGCCCTGCGTTGAATTCGCGCGCGGCTTTCGTTGTGCGCTGACGGATTTCGTTGCGCGGTCAGGGTTTTCGGTGTGCGACCCCGGCGGGCTGCCGCGGCGTGTCGCCGGCGTGACCGCACACTCAAACACGCGGATGCACACTCACCGGCCGGGGCGCACGCCCGAGTCGCCTAAGCCAGAACACCGAAACTTTGGGTCCGGATCGGCGGAGGGACGCATGACGGCCGGAATTGCGTGCCGCACGTGTCGGATCGAGCCACTCGAGAATGCCCGGTTCTGTCACGGATGTGGCTCCCCCGTTGCCAAGGCCGACACGCCGGCGGAGTACAAGCAGGTAACGGTGCTGTTCGCCGACGTCGTGCGCTCGATGGACATGGCGGGCGCGGTGGGTCCCGAGTGGTGGCGCGAGATCATGGCCGCGCTGGTCACCTCGTCGGCGGCGGTGGTGCAGCGCTACGGCGGCACGCTCGACCAGTTCACCGCCGACGGCATCATGGCCGTGTTCGGCGCCCCGACCGCTCTGGAGGACCACGCGCTGCGGGCGTGTTTGACCGCGCTGGGTATTCAGGACGAGGCCAAGCGCCTTGCCGTCGAAATCAACCGCCGCGACGGCATCGGCCTGCGGCTGCGGGTGGGTCTCAATTCCGGCCAGGTGGTGGCCGGCGATATCGGTTCTGCGGGTTTGCGTTACACCGCGATCGGTACGCAGGTCGGGATGGCTCAGCGGATGGAGTCGGTCGCGGCACCCGGCACGGTGATGCTGAGCGAGTCCACCGCGCGGCTGGTGGAGGGCGCCGCGGTGCTGGCAGAGCCGCAACTGGTGCGCATCAAGGGCGCCGAGAATGCGGTGCCGACGCGGCAGCTGGTCAGCGTGGCCGGGCAACTGGAACGGACCGGTCCCTCGTATTCGAGGCTGGTGGGTCACGAGTGGGAAATGTCGGCGCTGGCCGCCATGGTCGATCGCGCGGTTGGTGGTCGCGGGTCCGTGGTCTCGGTGGTCGGCCCCGCCGACGTCGGGAAGACCCGGCTCGTCCGAGAGGCCATGCGGCTGGCCGAAACTCGTGACGTCGAGGTGTTCACCACGTTTTGTGAATCGCACGCCGCCGACGTCTCGTTCCGGGTGGCGGCCCGTCTGTTGCGCGCCTTCTGGCAGTTACGCGGCCTCGACGACGACGCGGCACGAGCACGGGTGCGCGCGCAGGTTTCCGACGCGGATCCGCAGGATCTACTGCTGCTGGACGAGTTGCTCGGCATAGCCGATCCCAATGCGGCGCCGCCCAAGATCGACCCGGACGCGCGGCGGCGCCGGTTGACAGCGCTGATCAACGCGGCCCAGCTGGCCCGCGGCGAACCCGCGGTCTTCATCGTCGAGGACGCGCACTGGATCGACGAGGTCAGCGAATCCCTGCTGGTCGACTTGTTCTCGGTGATCCCGCAGACGCCGTCGCTGGTGCTGGTGACCTATCGGCCGGAATATCACCGGGCGCTGGGGCGTCTCGCCGAGGCCCAGACCATTGCCCTTGGGGCGCTGAGTGATTCGGAGACCGCGACGATGGTCGCCGAACTGTTGGGCACCGACCAGTCCGTGCGCCGGATCGGCGAGGTCGTCGCCGAACGGGCGGCCGGTAACCCGTTTTCGCCGAGGAGATCGTTCGCGAGCTCGCCGAACGCGGCGTGCTGGTGGGCCAGCGCGGCAGCCACACCTGCACCACCGACGTCGGCGAGGTCCGCGTGCCCGCCACGGTGCAGGCGACCATCGCCGCCCGCATCGACCGACTGGGCCCGGCCGCCAAGCGAACGCTCAGTGCGGCGGCGGTCATCGGGGCCCCGGTTCAACTCCGACCTGCTGAGCAGCCTGGGCATCACCGCATCCGTCGAGGAGCTGATCGCCGCGGAGCTCATCGACCAGGTGCGGTTCGCCCCGCGCGCCGAATATGCGTTCCGGCACAACCTGATTCACGCGGTGGCCTACGAATCACAGCTGAAGTCCGATCGGGTCCAGATGCATCGGCGGCTCGCCGCCGCGATCGAAGCCGGCGAACCGCAATCGGCCGACCAAAACGCCGCGCTGATCGCCGAGCATCTGGAGGTCGCCGGTGATCTGCACACCGCCTACGGCTGGCACATGCGCGCCGGATCGTGGGCGAACAGGCGCGACATCAACGCGGCGCGGCTGAGTTGGGAGCGCGCCATCCGGATCGCCGATGCCTTGGGAGCCGAAGACCCGAACCGGACGGCCCTGCGCATCGCCCCGCGCACCATGTTGTGCGGCCTCGCGTTTGTCGCCCGGGTGGACGTCGCGGACGCCCGCCTGGGCGACTTGCGGGAGTTGTGCGCCGCCGCCGGGGACAAGGTGTCGCTGGCCATCGGGATGTCCGGTCTCGTGATGCATCACGCGTATCAGGCCCGGACACGCGAGGCGTCGGCGCTGGCGTCCGAAGCGATGGCCCTCATCGAGTCGATCGACGATCCGAACTTGACGGTGGGGCTGTCGTTTGCGTCCATCTACGCCAAGGCGCTGAACACAGAGTGGTGCGACACGCTGGAATGGTCGCAGCGCGTCATCGATTTGGCCGACGGTGACCCCCGCAAGGGCAAGGTCATCTTCGGCTCGCCGTTGGCGCTCGCTTTCGCGTCGCGCGGCATCGCCCGGTATTGGCTGGGCCGCCCCGGCTGGCACGACGACCTGCGGCAAGGCCTGACCATGGCCCGCAACGCCGACCACATGTCCTACGCCACGGTGGTCAGCTGGGTCTACTTCGGTGGTATACCGCTCGGGGTCCTGACGGCCGACGACGACGCGGTGCGCGAGATCGAGGATGCCCTGCGAATCGCCGAACGATCCAGCGACAACCTCGCGGTTGGCCTACACGCAAATGACCTTGGGCGTGGCACTGGTGGAGCGGCCGACGGCCGCCGAACGCGAACGCGGACAAGCGGTATTGGCCGAGGTGGCCGAGGCCTTCTTGCGTCGGGGCCACAACCTCGGGTGAATTGCCGCTGGTGAACGCCTACTTGGCGCGTGAGATGGCGCGGCGCGGCGATCGGGACGGCGCGATCCCGCTGATGCGCGCCGCGGTCGAGACGCTGTTCGCCGGCGGGCGACTGCTGGCGTGGGGCGTGCCGACGGCCGCCCTGCTGGTGCACACGCTGCTCGAGCGCGGGGCCGATTCCGACGTGGCCGAGGTCGAGGCCGTGATCGAGCGGTTGGCCACGGCGCCGTCCGACGACGGCCAGACCATGCGCGACGTCGTGCTGTTGCGGCTGCGCGCGCTGCTGGCGCGGGCGCACGGCGACACCGCGACGCACGAAAGTCTGCGGGATCGCTACCGCGAAACGGTGACGTCGCTGGGCTTGCAGGGGCAGATCGCGTGGGCGGCGGCGATGGCGTGAACCGGGTCAGACGCCGTCCAGTGCCCGGCGCGCATAGGCCCGCACGTCGGCGTCGCTGTCCTTGAGCGCGATACCAAGCGCGTCGCGGGCCGCGGCCTCGTCGGCCCAGCGGGTCAGGCTGAGCACCGCCGCCTTGCGCACGTCCAGATGCGCGTCGGACAGCGCATCGGCCAGCCGCGAAATCGCAAGCACCGCAAGCTCGGTGGCCGCACCGGACAGCGCACGCGCCGCGCCTTCGCGGACCTGCCAGGCCGGCGCCTGCAACGCCTTTTCGACTGCGTTGAAATCGTCTGCGCTGCAGCCCAATTCACCGAGTGCGGCCAGCGCGGCCGCGCGCACCAACGGGTCGGTGTCGGCGATCAGCGCGCTGACGGCCCCGGCACCGGCCCGCAGCGTGGCCAGGCCGGCCACCGCGGCGATGCGGACCTCGCGGCTCTCGTCGCGGGTGGCCGCCTGGACCCCGGCCACGTCGTCGACCGAGACCAGCGCCCGTACCGCCTCGATGCGCACCCGGTGATCGGGATCGTCGAGCGCCCGGCGGTATTGGCCGGCCGCACCGGCCTTCCGGGCGGCCAGCAGATACACCGCGGCTGCCCGCGCCACCGTGTCGGCCGACTGCAGATACGGCTCGGCGCCGGCCGGGTCGGGCAGCACCTCGACCAGCTCCCGGATCCCCTCGGCGCCGGCGCGGCGCACCCCGGCGTCGGCGTCGTCGAGCGCGGCGAACAGCGCGGGCGCGTACCCGTCGGGCAGGTGCTCGGTGAGGGTCGCCACGGCGGTGCGGCGCACCCCCGGATCGATGTCGGCCAGATACGGTTGCAGGTCGGCGACCGTCGGCTCCTCGAGGGCGAGCACCTGCGCGATCCGCGGTGACGGCGGCTCGAACGTGGTTGCCGCCGAGGCGATTCGCGAGCCGGCCGTGGCCGGGGCCTTGCCGCCGACCAGCGGCGGCTGCGCCACCTCGTGCACCGTCTGGTCGGCCGGCGGCAGGCCGTCCAGCTCCGGGACCGACACCAGGTACGGGGCCACCGGGCGCTTGAGGAACACCATCGCGCCGTCGGGTCCCTTGCGCAGGTTCAGGTGGTAGCCCCACTGGCTGTCGTCGCGGACCGGCAGGTCGGCGCGTTCGTGGTAGAGGCCCCACCGGGATTCGGTGCGGGTCAGCGAGGACCGCGCCGCCATCTCGGCGCAGTCGCGGATGAACGACACCTCCACGGCCCGCATCAGCTCGTGCGGATTGCGGGCCCCCATGACGGCGATCTCGTCTTGCATCCGGTCGAAGGTGCGCACCGCGATGGACAGCTTGGCCGCCGTCTTCAGCGGGGCCACATAGTCGTTGACGAACCGGCGCAGCTTGTATTCGACCTGCGGCTGCGGCGGGCCGTCCGGGTGCCGCAGCGGCCGGTAGATCAGTTCGTGCGCGGCCCGCAATTGCTCCTCCGGAAGTTGTTGCGGCGCAGCGATATCGAGCAGCGTCGAGGCGGCGTGGGTGCCGGCCAGATCGCCGAAGACGAATGCCCCGATCATGTAGTTGTGCGGGACACACGCCAGGTCGCCGGTGGCATACAGCCCGGGAACCGTGGTTCGCGCGTGCTCGTCCACCCACACCCCGGAAGCGGAATGCCCGCTACACAGGCCGATTTCGGAGATGTGCATCTCGATGTCGTGAGTGCGGTAGTCGTGGCCGCGGTTGGCGTGGAAGGTGCCACGGGTGGGCCGCTCGGTGGTGTGCAGGATGTTCTCCAGCGCCGTCAGCGTCTCGTCGGGCGGGTGAGACACCTTGAGGTAGATCGGCCCGCGTGCGGAGTCGATTTCGCGTTTGACTTCCGACATCATCTGCCCCGACCAGTAGTCGGAGTCGACGAACCGCTCGCCGTCGGCGTTGACCTGGTAACCACCGAACGGGTTGGCCACATAGGCGCACGCCGGGCCGTTGTAGTCCTTGATCAGCGGATTGACCTGAAAGCCACTCGATGCCGGACAGCTCGGCGCCCGCATGGTAGGCCATCGCGTACCCGTCGCCGGCGTTGGTCGGGTTCTCGTAGGTGCCGTACAGGTAGCCTGACGCGGGCAGCCCGAGCCGGCCGCACGCCCCCGTCGACAGGATCACCGCCTTGGCGCCGATCGCGACGAATTCGCCGGTGCGCGTGTGCAATGCGGCCGCACCCACCGCGCGCCCGTCCTGAACCAGCACCCGCACCGGCATCAGCCGGTTCTCGATCCGGATCTTCTCCCGCATCGAGCGCTGCCGCAGCACCCGGTACAGAGCCTTCTTGACGTCTTTGCCCCCGGGCATCGGCAACACGTAGGAACCCGAACGGTGCACCCGGCGCACCGCGTACTCGCCGTGGGAGTCCTTCTCGAACTTCACCCCGTACCGCTCCAGCCGCTGCACCATCGCGAATCCGCGGCTGGCCGTCTGATAGATGGTGCGCTGGTTGACGATTCCGTCGTTGGTGCGGGTGATCTCCGCGACGTAGTCCTCTGGTTCGGCCTTGCCCGGGATGACGGCGTTGTTGACCCCGTCCATGCCCATGGCCAGCGCCACGGAGTGCCGCACGTGGGCCTTCTCCAGCAGCAGCACCTGCGCACCGTTCTCGGCGGCCGACAGCGCCGCCATGGTTCCAGCGGTTCCACCGCCGATGACCAGCACGTCACAGTCCAGCCGCACCGGTGTCAGATCGGGCGCCTCCATCATGCTGCAACCACGGAATGATCCAGTGCGGCAATGACTTCGATGCGCAGCGCGGTGCACTGCCGATCGACCCGGGGCTCCGGCACGTCGATCAGGGCGCGCAACGGCTGGCCGGCCTTGCCCAGTACGGCGATCCGGTCGCCCAGCAGCAGCGCCTCGTCGACGTCGTGGGTGACGAAGACGATCGTGGTTGGGTGTGCGCGCCAGGTTTCGATCAGCAATCGCTGCATGGCCGTTCGGGTTTGGGTGTCCAGCGCGCCGAACGGTTCGTCCATCATCACCTCGCGCGGCGTTCCGGCCAGCCCGCGGGCCAGCTCCACGCGTTGGCGCATGCCGCCGGACAGGCTCTTGGGCAGGAAGTCGCCGAAGCCGGTGAGACCCAGTTCGGCGATCCAGCGGTCGGCCTCGGCGCGGCGCCCCGAGCGCGGGACCCCGCGCAGCCGCAGGGCCAACTCGATGTTGGACCGCACGCTGCGCCACGGCAGCAACGCGTTGTCCTGGAACACCATGCCCCGGTCCCCCGAGGTGGTGGTCACGTCGGCGCCGTCGGCCAGGATGCGGCCGGCGTCGGGGCGCAGCAGTCCCGCGATCGCGCGCAGCACCGTCGACTTGCCGCAGCCGGACGGACCCGTCAGCACCCGGATCTCCCCCGGGCGCACGGTCAGGCTCAGCCCGTCGATCACCGGGGATCCGGTGTAGGACAAGCGAACTCCATCCAATTCCAGACTCATTCCGGCGGTCATCGTTGCGCCTCCTGTGCGCGCGGCAGCCAGCGGGTCACCCGGCGGCCGACCAGTTCGACGGCGGCGGCGGTCGCCAATCCGAGCACGCCGATCGTGATGATGCCGACGAACACCTGGGGGTAGGCCAGCACGGTGTAGTCCTGCCAGGTGCGATAGCCGATGCCGAGGCGCCCGGAGATCATCTCCGCGGAGATCACGCAGATCCACGCCACCCCTATGCCGACCGACAGGCCGCCGAACACTCCCGGCAGGATGCCCGGCAGCACCACCTCTTTCAGCACGTCCCACCGGTTGCCGCCCAGGGTGCGCACCGAGTCCTCCCACAAGGTGGGCAGCGCCCACACCGCGTGCCGGGTGCTGACCAGGATCGGGAAGTAGGCGGCCAGGAAGGTGATGAACACGATGCCGGCCTCGTCGGTCGGGAACAGCAGGATCGCGACCGGAACCATCGCGATCGCCGGCACCGGCCGCAGCAGCTCGGTCAGCGGGCCGAAGGTGTTGGCGAACAACCGGGAACGCCCCAGCAGCACGCCCGTGGCGACACCGATCACGGCGGCCAGCCCGAAGCCGGTGAGGATCCGGATCAGCGACTGCGCCAGGTCGAGCCAGTACTCATAGGTGCCGAGCCGACGCTGCAGCGCGTGCACGATCTGGGTGACGGTAGGCAGCGTGTCGAACCGCAGCAGCAGCCGCACCTTGTCGGCGGTCAGCACCTGCCACAGCCCGATCGCGGCGGCGACCGAGGCCAACCGCAGCAGCCGCCACTGTCACGGCAAGGCGGCCCGCCGCAGGGTGCCGAGCACAGGCACCGACACGGGTTGGTCTATCACTTGCGCGGTTATACCGAACCTCCAAGGGCCTGTTGGTAATTCACGACGGTGCCGCCGGGGTGGGCGGCGAGATAGCGATGCGCGCCGGCCGGGGTGCCGAACGGCAGGTAGTTCCGGCCGTCTTGCACCCAGACGGCCTTGTCGGCGAACCACCGGGTGCCCAGCTCGGCGTCGGGCACATAGGCGGCACGGATTTTGGCGCCGTGGGCGGTGGCCTCCCGCACCACCCGCAGCAGGCTGGTCGGGTCGGCCAGCGTCTGGGTGGCATCGGATCCGTCCAGCCACAGCTCGCTGGCCAACGCGGGGTCACCGCCGAGCGCCGACGGGTTGGCGGTGGCGGCCCGGGTCGCGTCGTAGTTGAGGCCGCGGGCGCCGAACACGGCGCGCAACGGCGCGCCGTGGACGAACTCGGCGACGTCGAGATCGGCGAAGTCGCCGATCGACTTCAGGTACGGAACATCGTTTTTCAGCGCTTCGACCAGTGACGGTTTGAGCGTGGTGTCGAATGACGTACCGCCGAGACCGTTGTAGAGGTAGACCACTTCCTGCGGCAGCCCGCTGGCCTGGGCGACGATGCGAACGGCTTCCAGCGGCTTGGCGTTGAGGAAGTCGGTCGCGTCGAGTTGGGCCTGCAGGAACGCGCCCAACACCTCCGGATGCGCGGACGCATACGAGCGGCACCACCACCCCGTGCAGGGTGGGCAGGTTCAGCTCGGCGCCGTCGTACAACAGTTAGGCCTTGTTCTGAAACACCAGCAGACCTGGCCAGGCGACGAACTGCGAAAGCCCTTGCACCTGGCCGGATTCCAGGGCGGACGCGCCGACCTAAGGCTGCTGGTTGAGCACCTCGACGCCGTTGATCCCGCCCCGGTCCAGGGCCCGCATCAAGGTGCCGTGGCCGGCCGAGCCGACACTGACCGAGACCTTCGAGCCGGCCAGGTCACGCAACGTGGTGGCCGTCGAATCGGGCGCGACCACGACCATGTTCAGCGCGCCCTTGGGGTTGTAGCCGGTGATCGAGACGATCTCGGTTTTCGCCAGCGGGTTGGCCTGTGTCTTGGAGCCGTTGATCAGCATGGGGTAATCCCCCATGGAGCCGATGTCGATCTTTTCGGCCAGCATCTGCGCGGTGATCGGGGCGCCGGTGTCGTAATCTTGCCACCGGACCGCGTATTTGGTGCCGGTGTGGGTGGTGATGTCGGCGAGCCGGCGCTCCAGGTAACCCTGGGCGCGCAGCAAGGTCCCAACGGTCACGGTGTTGATCGTCTTGGACTGGTAGCCGACGACGACGTTGACCACACCGGAGGACGCCGATAGGGATTCCAGCGAGCAGCCGGAGACGGCCACGACGATCGCGGCCACGACCGACACCAGCCGGAGGGCGTGTCGTTTCATGAAAGATCCTGGGCTGTTGGGGATTTCAGCGAAGCTGATACGGCATGTTGACGGTGACGGCGCCGGTCGGGCAGCGCGCGGCGCACGGGCCGCAGTACCAGCATTCGTCGACGTGCATGAACGCCTTGCCGGTGTCGGGGTTGATGGCCAGCACGTCCAATGGACACACCTCGACGCAGAGGGCACAGCCGTCGATACACAGCGACTCGTCGATGGTGACCGGCACGTCGACCCGGTTGTTGTTGAGCAGCGCCATGGCTTACTCCTAATCAGGTGGCCGCGCATGGTGATTCGATCGCCGCGCATCCGGATGTATTCGAGGTCGACGGGCCGGCCATCGTCGAGACTGGTGAGCCGCTCGAGCATCAGCAGCGCCGCGCCGTCGGGCACCTGCAGCGTGGCCGCCGAATGCACGTCGGCGGGAATGGCTTCCAACGCCAGCGATGCCTCGCCCAGCCGGTGCCCGCTGACCCGCTCGATCAGCGCGAACAGATCGTTGGTCTCCAGCGGGTGATCCAGGATCCGGGTTCCGATATCCGGGGCGAGGTAGGTCAGGTCGAGGCTCAGCGGCAAGTCGCCCAGATAGCGCAGCCGCTCGATGAACACCGCCTGCTCGCCCGGTTGCAGCCGCAGCCGGGCGGCGACCGCCGGCGGAGCGACCACCGACATGGCCGCGCGCACCTCGTTGCGGACTTCGCCGATGTGTTTGAAGGTCTCTTTCAACCCCAGCAGGGAGTCGATCCGGTGGTCGTACTTGCGCTGCGCGACGTGGGTGCCGACCTTGGGTCCGCGGTCGATCAGGCCCTCCTGCTTGAGCACGCTCAGGGCCTCGCGAATGGTGTTGCGGGACACGGAAAATTCGGTCGCCAGGTCGCTTTCGGCGGGTAACCCGTCGGGATAGGCGCCGGTGTGGATCTGCTGGCGCAACACGTCGGCAACCCGGCGGGCACGGTCGGCCCGGGGTCCGCCAATGGGTATCGCCTCAGCCACGCCGTCACGCTAACCCAGCTCAGGGGCATATTTCGGGAGTGCGATGACCGCGCGGTGACGCCGGCTCGACGTATTGCGCCGGGTGCGTTTGCGCGGCTACCAGCAGAAACCGGGATCGTGGCGGCTATTGCGCCATTTGGGCAAAAGCGCCGGCATTGCGATACCGGTGAGTAGAAAGTCTCGCGTCGCCGGACGCGGCCCGCAGCCTCCGGGTGACGCACCACGTTTTGCCCGCCTCCGAGCGACAACACCGCGGATGTCGGGGCACCGTGGGACAGTTCCGGGGATGACGACTAATTCCTTGCAACTACGTGGAATCGAACTGCGTTACGCGCTGACGTGGCAGCTGGCCCTGTACGGCGCCGCGACGATTCCCGAGCTGATAGACGCGTTGGCATACCACAACTTTGACGCCGGCGAACGCGCCTCAAAATCGATTTCCGACGCGCTGCGTTGGGAAAGAGGCTACGGACGAGTGCAGCACCCGGCCCGCGGTCGGTACGGCCTCGGCTGGATGCCGCGCGGCACCGAGCACCGTATCCATCAGCGGGTGCTGGCCCTGCGCGAACAAGCAAAGTCGCTCAGAGGCGGGCAAAACGTCAAGTCCTCTGGCACCGCCGGCGTCGGCAGCGGCTAAGCGTCTTCAGTCACCGCCCGTTGAACCCGGTCTCCGTTACGCGCGCCGTTCAATACCGATGTGTCCGAGGGCAACTCGAAGCCGGGGAACACCGACCCGACCGCGGCGCTTGCCGCGCTGCGTTGGGCTTCCAGGCGGGCCAGTGCCTCCGAGGTGAACACCGACAGGCCGAGATCCGGGTTGTAACCGTGGATTTCCTTCACGTCGAGTTGAGCCAGGAAATACAGGATCTCCTTCGAGACCACCTGACCGGGAACCAGCACCGGGAACCCGGGCGGGTAGGGCACCACGAACGTGGTGGATACCAATTTGCGACCCTCGGCGATCCGCCGTCCCGCCTGACCGATCTGCACGTACTCACGGTCGGACTCTTCGTAGCCCACGTAGAACGCCGCCCGCATGTCACCGAAGGCGCAGGCGTCCACCGGGCGGAACGCGATGTCGAATTCGCTGAAGTCGGGCAGGTGCGGCAGGTCCTCGGTGATCTCCTCGACCCGGCGCTGGTGTAGCGTCCAATCGGCAGCGCTGGCCAACTCCTTCTCCCGGTCCAGGTCGGTGGCCACCCGGCGCAACACGTCGAGCAGGTGGTGCACGCTCGACCAGGTGACGCCGATCGTGAAGATCAGCAGCACGCTGTTGATCGACGTCTTGTTGATCTGGATCCCGAAGCGCTCCATCAGGATCTTCTCGCGGAAGTCGTACCCGTTCATCCCGGTGTTGCCGAGGAACAGGGTCACCCGGGTCGGATCCAGCACGAACTGGTCGGACCGCTAGGCCTCGTTCCACTCCGCCAGCGCACCCTGACGGACCTCGCGATAGGAACTCACCGCCGAAGCCCGGAACCGCTCGGGCACCAGGTCGGCCTCGTCGAGGATCCGGAACCACTTGCTGATCAGCCGGTCTTTGCGGACGCGGTGCCGGAACACCAGCGCCATGTCATAGGTTTGCCGGACCAACTGAAATCCCTCGATGTCGACCTGCCGGCGGGCCAGGTCCAGCGAGGCCAGCAGTTGCTGGTTCGGCGACGTCGAGGTGTGCGTCAAAAACGCCTCGCCGAACGCGTCGCGGGCGCGCGAGTTGAAGTCGCGGTCGCGCACGTGGATCATCGACGCCTGCCGGAACGCCGACAGCGACTTGTGCGTGGAGTGCGTCGCGTACACCCGCACCCGCGCCTTGGCGGGGTCGGGCAGCAGCCGATGGTTGACCCACTCCGACCGCGGGATCCCTTCCATCTTCTGGGCCCAATCCCGGTATTCCACAGCGTATTCCGGTGACGCCAGCATCTGCTCGAGGCGTTCGGCCGCAACCATGGCGGTGCGTTGCCGAGCCCACGGAACCGCGGTCGCGAACGCGTACCAGGCCTCGTCCCACAAAAAGCGGACGTCCGGCTTGATCGCCAGCACCTCCTCCATCACCCGCAGCGGGTTGTACACCACGCCGTCGAAGATGCAGTTGGTCACCAGCAGCATGCGCACCTTGTCCAGCTGGCCGGCCGCCTCCAGATCCAGCAGCGCCTTCTTGATCGTGTCCAGCGGCACCGCCCCGTAGATCGCGAACTGCGGCAGCGAGTAGGCATCCAGATACAACGGATAGGCGCCGGCCAGCACCAGGCCGTAGTGGTGCGACTTGTGGCAGTTGCGTTCGATCAGCACGATGTCGCCCGGCCGGGTCAGCGACTGCACGACGATCTTGTTGGCCGTCGACGTCCCATTGGTGACGAAGTAGGTCTGCTTCGAATTCCAGGTGCGCGCGGCCTTGTCCATCGCCTTCTTGATGTTGCCGTGCGGGTCCAGCAGCGAGTCCAGCCCGCCCGACGTCGTCGAAGTCTCGGCCATGAAGATGTTGCGGCCGTAGAACTCCCCCATGTCCTGCAGCGACCGGGAGTTGAAGATGCTGGCGCCCCGCGCGACGGGCAGTGCGTGGAATTGACCGACCGGCGAGTCCGCGTACGCCCGCAGGGCATCGAAAAATGGTGTGGCGAAACGATTTCGCAGACCGGCCAGCACCGTGCTGTACAGATCCGTGACATCGTTGAGCCGGTAGAACGTCCGATCGTAGACGTCGTTCTCCTCGTCGTTGCCGGCCGCGATCGACTCGTCGGTGAGCAGATAGAGGTCGATGTGCGGCCGCAACTCGCGGATCCATTCGCCGCATTCGATGCAATCGGTGCCGCAATCGCGGCTGACCGGATCGTCGCTGGTGCCCAGCAGCGTATTCATCAGCGGGACGCGATCGCGCGACCGCAACGCGACGTCGTGCCGGATGATCGCGGCCTGAATCTCGCCGTTGAGGGCGACGGCGGTGATGGCGTCCTCGACGCTGGGCACCACCAGCAGCTCGAACTGCACGTCGTCGGACGGGCAGCGCAGCGCGCGCAGGGCTTCGGCCAGGCAGTCGGGCCCGGTGTTCGGCGAATCGTCGGCGAGCAGCACCGTGTAGAACTGCTGCTGTTTGGCCTGGGCCACCAGCTCCTGATCGGCCAGCGGGGCTGAGGTGTCGAAAAGTGCTGTGCGGTCGCCGTATTCGGACAGCAGCCGCACCGCCAGCGACACCTCCTCGGCAAGCCGCACCGTGGACAGGCTCACCAGGTGGGCGCGGTAGGTCGCCAGGTTGGCCGCCCCGGGGTACAGCCAGTAGCGCTCGTAGGCGGCGAGGCGGTCCATCAGCCGCTTGACCTTCGCCAGGTCATGGGTTTTGTCCAGCCCGGCCAGGTCGACCTCGGCGAGGTGCCGGCAGGCGTCGTCGAGCAGGTTCCAGGTGTCGACGCGCGTGTACGACGGGTTGGCCACCGCCGCCAGCGCGGACACGCGCAGCCGTCGCGGATAGGCACTGTAGGGATTCATGTCGTCACCTGTTCTGTGATGGTGTCCGATACTTGGCCACCGCAGCGAATAATTCCCGACACCGGCCTGAACGACTCGTCACCATTGTTATCCGGTCCTACCTGCGGCCGCGATGTTTTCGCTCAGGATCGGCCGGGTGGGCGGTCGGTGTCGCCGCCGTCGACGATCCGGCGGCGGGCCAGCTCCCACCGGCGCGCCGGCAGCTCGGTGACGTCGCTGAGCGAGCGCACCACGGCCTGGGTCAGGCCCATGATCGCGGCCATCACCGGCAATAGCGGCTGCAGCGGCTTGGCCGCCGTGCGCACCACGCTGATGCGGCGGGCCACGATCAGGCGCTCGACCGCGTGGTACAGCCAGGCGCCCACCCCCAGCGCGTAGATCGACAGCGCCGCGGCGACGATGGTCCACCCGTACGCGGCGCACACGACGGCACCCAGCACCACGGTCGCGGCCAGCCCGGCGGCGAGGACGGCGCGGAGTTCCAGTCGGGTCATGACGGCGGTTCGGAGTGCTCCGGTGTCGTGGCCGCGGGCGTCGCGGCGGCGGCCCGGATCTGCGGCGTCACCATCATGACCTGGCCCAGCACGCCGTTGACGAATCCCGGTGAGTCGTCCATGGACAACTCCTTGGCCAGCTGCACGGCCTCGTCGACCGCGACCGGCTCCGGCACGTCGTCGGCATAGAGCAACTCCCACACCGCAACCCGCAGGATCGCGCGGTCGACCGCGGGCAGCCGGTCCAGCGTCCAGCCCTGCAGGTGGGTGCTGATCAGGTCGTCGATATGTGCGTACTGGTCGGCGACGCCGTGGGCCACCGCGACCGTGTACGGGTGCAGCGGCTTGACGTCGGGGTTGGCCTCGGCCAGCGCGGCGCGCACGTCGGTCACCTCGGCCGGGCTCAGGCCGCGCGCCTCGGCCTCGAACAGCAAATCCACCGCGCGCTTACGGGCGTGATGGCGTCCCTTGGTAGGCCGCGGCGATTTACCGTCCGGCATGGTCAGGCGTTGACCCGCCCCAGGTAGCTGCCGTCGCGCGAATCCACCTTCAGCTTGTCCCCGGTGTTGATGAACAACGGCACCCGAAGCTCCGCGCCGGTCTCCACGGTCGCGGGCTTGGTGCCGGCGCTGGACCGGTCGCCCTGCAGACCCGGCTCGGTGTGGGTGACCACCAGCTCGACCGACACCGGCAGCTCGAGGTACAGGGGTTCGCCGTTGTGGAAGGCCACCTGCACCGGCAGGCCCTCCAGCAGGAACCGGGCGGCATCGCCGACCAGCGATTCCGGCAGCGCGTGCTGTTCGTAGTCCTGGCTGTCCATGAACACGAAGTCCGAGCCGTCGCGGTACAAATAGGTCGCGTCGCGGCGGTCGACGGTGGCGGTGTCCACCTTCACGCCGGCGTTGTAGGTCTTGTCGACGACCTTGCCCGACAGCACGTTTTTCAGCTTGGTGCGCACGAAGGCCGGGCCCTTACCCGGCTTGACGTGCTGAAACTCGACGATCTGCCACAGCTGGCCGTCGATCACCAGAACCAGTCCGTTCTTGAAGTCGGCAGTCGATGCCACGGTCGCTCTATCTCCTACGGGAAGGCCAATTTTCAGGGTCTTTCGGTGGTCGGGCAAGGGCCACCCGGCAGCGGATTCCGCCGCAAACGGTGCGCGCAGAACAGCACCGGATGCAGCTTACCCGTGCCGCGGTCCGGCGCTGACCGCACCCGCTAGCGGCGCAGCTGCCCGGCCCCGCACAGGCCGAACAGGCCGTCGTTAAGGTCGCAGAGGTCCGACGGGGACGGCGCGACCAGGTCGGAGGCGGACGCCGGCGGCAGGTGGTTCGCGGCGAGTTTGCCCAGCAAACCCAACGCGACGCCGGCCGCGATCCGCAGCGGGCCCCGTCCGGCCACCCGGCGAGCCGCCGACATGACGACCCCGGCCGTGTCGTAGTCGTGCCCGACGAACAGCACGGCGGTCAGCCAGAACCCGGCGAGCGCGGTGCCCGCGGCGACCACGTAGACGGCGATGACTGCTAGGTAGGCCATTTGCCGGATCCTACGATGCAACGCCCTACGTCAGAATGGCCAGGTCCTTGGGGAACCGGGTCAGCAGCTCCGCGGTGGCGGGCTGATCGCCGACGACCAGGGTGTCCTCGATGCGGACCCCGCCGCGGCCCGGCAGGTAGACGCCGGGCTCCACCGTCACGACCGAACCGGCCAGCAACGTCCCGTTCGACGTGGCTCCGATGCCCGGCGCTTCGTGGATCTGCAGACCCACGCCGTGTCCCAACCCGTGGCTGAACTGCTCGCCGTAGCCGGCGTCGACGATCACCTGGCGCGCGGCGCCGTCCACCTCGCGCAGGTCGGCGCCCGGGCGCAGCGCCTCGCGGCCGGCCCGCTGCGACTCGGCGACCAGCTGGTAGATCTCCAGCTGCCAGTCCGCGGCCTTACCCAGTACGAACGTGCGGGTCATGTCCGAGTGGTAGCCGCCCACCAGCGCGCCGAAGTCGATCTTGACGAAGTCGCCGTCGGCCAGCACCGCGTCGGTCGGCCGATGGTGCGGGATCGCCGAATTCGGCCCCGCCGCCACGATCGTCTCGAACGAAACCGCGTCGGCCCCGTGATCGAGCATCAGGCCCTCCAGCTCGCGGCTCACCTCACGTTCGGTTCGGCCGGGCCGCAAACCGCCGCGCGCCACCAGGTCTTTGAGTGCCGCGTCGGCGGCCTCGCAGGCCAGTCGCAGCAGCGCCACCTCGCCGGCGTCCTTTATCTCGCGCAGCGCTTCGACCATCCCGGCGGCCCGCACCAGCTCCGTCTTCCCGCCGTGCTCACCGATCTCGCTGGTCAGTGCGTCGAAGCCGTCCACCGTGACGACATTGCTCTCGAAGCCCAGCCTGGACACGCCGGCGTCGACCGCCTTGCCCGCCAGGTAGCGGCCGACGGCCCGGTCGATGGCGATCTCGATATCGGGCGCCTGCGCGGCGGCCTGGGTACGGTACCGGCCGTCGGTAGCCAAAATCGCCTCGCGATCGTTGGCGAACACCAGCAACGCGCCGTTGGACCCGGAGAAACCCGACAGATAGCGGACGTTGATCAGGTCTGTGACCAGCATCGCGTCCAGCCCACTGGCACCGATCTGGCTTTTTAGATTGTCTCGACGCTGGGAATGTGTCACGACTCACGACGGTACTCGCTACGCTGGTTGGCCATGAGTAACTGGATGCTGCGTGGATTGGCGTTCGCCGGGCTGATGGTCGTCGTCCGGTTGTTGCAGGGGGCGATCATCAACGCGTGGCAGACGCAGGCCGGCCTGGTAAGTGTCGTGCTGCTGCTGGTGTTCGTCGTCTGCGTGGCCGTCTGGGGGGTCATGGACGGCCGGGCCGACGCCAAAGCCAACGCGGATCCGGATCGTCGCGCCGACCTGGCGATGACCTGGCTGCTGGCCGGCCTGCTCGCCGGCATCCTGAGCGGAGCCGTGTCGCGGCTCATCGCGCTGTTCTACAAGGGCCTCTACACCGGCGGCCTGATCAACGAGGTCACCACGTTCGCGGCGTTCACCGCGCTCTGCGTGTTCCTGCCCGGGATCGTCGGCGTGGCCGTCGGCCGCTGGCGGGTGGACCGCAATCCGCCGGCCGATCGCGGCGCCGGACAAGACGAGGAGCGCGCCGACACCGACGTGTTCGCGGCCGCCCGCGCCGACGACGCGCCGACCGGCGAGATCCCGACGCAGTCCGGCGCGCAGGCCGCGGCGCCGACGTCGTCGGTGGCCACCGCGGAACGCGACGCGCCGACCGAGACGATCCCGACGCACACCGACGACGCCAAAACCGAGGTGATCCGCACCGACACCGACCCGAAGAAGGACTAGCCGCTAGCCCTTGTTCGCCAGGTAGCGCAGCGCCAGCAGGTAGCCCTGCACACCCAGCCCCACGATCACCCCGGTCGCCACCGGGCTCAGGTACGAGTGACGCCGAAACTCTTCGCGCGCATGCACATTGGAGATGTGCACCTCGATCAGCGGGGCGCGCAGTTCGGCGCACGCATCCCGCAGCGCCACCGAGGTGTGGGTCAGGCCGCCCGCATTGAGGATCACCGGTTCCCCCGCGTCGGCGGCCAGATGAATCCAGTCCAACAACTCTGCTTCGCTATCGCTTTGCCGCACAACGGCTTTGAGCCCCAGTTCGGCGGCCTCGCGTTCGATGATCGCGGCCAGCTGATCATGGGTGGTGTCCCCGTAGACCTCGGGTTCGCGTCGGCCCAGCCGGCCCAGGTTGGGGCCGTTGATGACGTTGACGATCATGGCGCACAGACTCCCGCGTAGGCGGTCACCAGCAGGCCGGGGTCCGGCCCCACCAACCGGCCCGGCTTGGCCAGCCCGTCGAGGACCACGAACCGCAGCACCCCGGCGCGCGACTTCTTGTCTCCGGCCATGTATTCCAGCAGCTGGGGCAGCGCGTCGGGGTCGTAGCTGACCGGCAGGCCCAGCGAGGTCAGGATCGTCCGATGGCGGGCGGCGGTGTCGTCGTCGAGGCGGCCGGTCAGCCGGGCGAGTTCGGCGGCGAACACCAGGCCCACCGATACCGCGGCGCCGTGGCGCCACTGGTAGCGCTCCCGGCGTTCGATGGCGTGCGCCAAAGTGTGGCCGTAGTTCAGGATTTCGCGCAGCTCAGATTCTTTTTCGTCGGCGGCGACCACCTCGGCCTTGACCGCGATCGAGCGACGGATCAGCTCCGGCAGCACGTCACCCTTGGGGTCCAGCGCCGCCTGCGGATCGGCTTCGATCAGGTCGAGGATCACCGGATCGGCGATGAATCCGGCCTTCACGACCTCGGCCATGCCGGCCACGATCTCGTTGTGCGGCAACGTTTCCAGCGTGGCCAGGTCGACCAGCACGGCCAGCGGCTGGTGGAAGGCGCCGACCAGGTTCTTGCCGGCCTCGGTGTTGATGCCGGTCTTTCCGCCGACGGCCGCGTCGACCATGCCCAGCAGGGTGGTCGGCACATGCACGATCGAGACTCCGCGCAACCAGGTGGCCGCCGCGAAACCCGCGACGTCGGTGGCCGCGCCCCCGCCGAGGCTGACCAACGCGTCCTTGCGGTCAATTCCTATGCCGCCCAATACTTCCCAGATGAAGCCGACGACCGAAAGGTCCTTTCCGGCCTCGGCGTCCGGAATCTCGATGCGGTGCGCATCGACGCCGCGGTCGGCCAGGTAACTGCGGATCGCCTCGGCGGTCTGTGCCAGGACCGGCTGATGCAGGATCGCGACCCGGTGCCGGTGGCCGAGCAGCTCGCCCAGTTCGGTGAGCAATCCGGTGCCGATCACCACCGGGTACGGCGGCGCGACGGCCACGGGCACGGTGACCGGCGCGGTGGGCTCTGTCATGTGGTGGCCTCTTGCAGGGGCAGCCGGGACATGATGTAGCGCACCACCGCCCCGGGATTGCGGCGGTTGGTGTCGACCCGCATCGTCGCGACCCGCCGGTACAGCGGAGCTCGTTGGGCCATCAGGGCGCGGTACTTCTCGGCGCGGTTTGCGCCGGCCAGCAGCGGGCGGACCGAGGTGCCGCCGGTGCGCCGGATGCCTTCGCGGGCACCGATCTCCAGGTAGATGACGGTGTGCCCGGCCAGCGCCTCGCACACCCCCGGGGTGGTGACGGCCCCGCCGCCGAGCGATACGACGCCGTCGTGGGAAGCCAGCGTCGCGCGCACCACGTCTTCCTCGATGCGGCGGAATTCCGGCTCGCCGTCGGTGGCGAAGATGTCGACGATGGTGCGGCCCGTCTGCTGCTCGATCAGCACGTCGGTGTCCACGTAGCCGACGCCCATCGCCTTGGCCAGCCGTCGCCCGATGGTCGACTTGCCCGAGCCCGGCAACCCGACGAGTACCGCCCTGGGGGTCACGGCGGTTACCCCGACGCCTTGGCGCGCGCGGCCGGGGTTTCGTACTCGGCGACCGCGCGCCGGTAGGCCTCGATGTTGCGTCGGGTTTCGGCCAGCGAATCGCCGCCGAACTTGTCCAGCGCGGCCCGCGCCAGCACCAGGGCGACCATGGTCTCGACGACCACGCCGGCGGCCGGCACCGCGCAGACGTCGGAGCGCTGGTGGATCGCGACGGCCTCGTCACCGGTGGCCATGTCGACGGTGGCCAGCGCCCGCGGCACGGTGGAGATCGGTTTCATCGCGGCCCGCACCCGCAGCGCCTGGCCGTTGGTCATGCCGCCTTCCAGCCCGCCGGCCCGGTTGGTCGAGCGGATCACGCCGTCGGGGCCGGGGTACATCTCGTCGTGGGCCTGGCTGCCGCGACGGCGGGCGGTCGCAAAGCCGTCGCCGATCTCCACACCCTTGATCGCCTGGATGCCCATCACGGCGGCGGCCAGCTGGCTGTCCAGGCGGTTGTCGCCGCTGGTGAACGAGCCCAGGCCGACCGGAAGGCCCAGCGCGACGACTTCCAGCACGCCGCCGAGGGTGTCGCCGTCCTTCTTGGCGGCCTCGATCTCGGCGATCATCGCCTGCTCGGCGTCCTTGTCGAAGGCGCGAACCGGGCTGGCGTCGATCGCCGCCAGGTCGCCCGGCCCGGGCGGCGGCCCGTCGTAGGGCCGCGACGGGCCGATCGCGATGACGTGGGAGAGCACCTCGACGCCGAGGGCCTGGCGCAGAAACGACCGGGCCACCGTTCCGGCGGCGACGCGGGCGGCGGTCTCGCGCGCGCTGGCGCGCTCCAGCACCGGGCGGGCGTCGACGAAGCCGTACTTGAGCATGCCGGCGTAGTCGGCGTGTCCGGGCCGGGGCCGGGTGAGCGGGGCGTTGCGCGCCGAGCTTTCCAGGTCGGCTGCTCCTGCCGGGTCGACCGGGTCGGCGGCCATCACGGTCTCCCACTTGGGCCACTCGGTGTTGCCGATCTCGATCGCGATCGGCCCCCCCAGCGTGACACCGTGGCGCACCCCCGCCAGCACGGTCACCGCGTCCCGCTCGAACTGCATGCGGGCGCCGCGACCGTACCCGAGGCGGCGACGGGCCAACTGCTCGGCGATTTCGGCGGAGGTGACCTCCACGCCGGCGACCATGCCTTCGACCACGGCTACCAGTGCGCGGCCATGGGACTCCCCGGCGGTGATCCAACGCAACACGGGTGCCATTGTCCCATGGGCGTCGGAAGAAGCTGCTTTCCGGCAGTTCGGCGCCGTTGACGGCGATGTCGCCGAGCACCCGCGCCTTGTACACGGTCGGATTGTGCGAGAACAGCGTCCGCAGGTTGCGCCAGTGCCGGTCCAGCCGCGCGGACGCCTGTATCGCCGACGCGCCGCCGACGTCGAAGACGCGCGAGGCCGCCCGCAGCGCGGGCTCCTGGACCGCGACCTTGACGCGGGCGGCCGCGATCGAGGACCGCTTCTCCAGTTCGGGAGTTCGGGGTCGATGCCGGTGGTGCGGGCCGCGTCCAGCGCGGGCGCGAGTTCGGCCGCCGCGCTACGGACCAGCGCTTGCGCGGTATACGCGACGGCGTCGATCTCGCCGACCACTTGCAGCAGCTGCGGGTCGGCGGTCGGCTGGTCGACGCTGGCGAAGGTGTAGGTACGGCGCCGCTCGCGGACCAGCGCGGCGGCGTCGGCCGTCAGCGCCCGCAGGATCCCCGCGGCCACCGCATGCAGATACAGCTGCATCAGCGCGCCCCGGGCGCGGTCCAGCCCGATGGTGGCGCCCAGCGGGAACACCTCGTCGGCCGCGACCTCGACATAGTGGAAAACCGTTGTGCCGCTGCCAGTTTGGCGCTGACCGATGCCGTCCCAGTCGTCGACGTGCTCGACGCCGGCCCGGTCGACGGGTATCACGACGGCGGTCGGTGCGCCGTCGTCGCCCTGGGCGGTGATGCGCAGATGGTCGGAGAACTGGGCGCCGGTGCTGTAGAACTTCTGCCCGCGCAACCGCAGGCCGTTCGCGGTGGCCACCAGCCGGGTGTCGCGGTCGTTGCCGCCGATGGACTTCTGGCTTCGTTCGGAGTTGGCGCCGCCGATCAGTCCGCCCTCGCGACCACCACGATCCACCGGTCGCTGCCCGGGCGTTTCGGCCGGATCTGCAGCTCCTCCAGCGCGTGGTGCACCCGCAGGATGTGCGCCAGGTCCGGGTCGGCCGCGGCCAGCGCGACGAGGTGGTCGAAGAACTCCGCCACGGTGTAGCCGGCGCCGCCGAGTTCGCGAGCCAATCGCACGGCGCCCAGCCGGTGTTCCCGGACCAGCTTGAGCCCGCGCAGCGGCGGCTCGATCAGCCCTTCGACCAGACGCTGGTGATAGGCCTCGGCGATTTCGGCGAGCACCTGGTCGATTGCAAGCATGCGCCGAAAGGTAGGCGCGGCCGGCCGCACCGGCAACGATTTCCAGCGTCGCAATTTTTAAGCCAGCGCCAGGACCAGCGCGGTGGCCAGGCACATCGACGGACCGTGCGGCACGGCGCCGCGCACGGCCATCACGATCGCGGCGGTCAGCAGCGGCGCGGCCAGCGCCGCGGCCCACGCACGCCGCGGCCACCAGGATCACGCCCGCCCCGGGCAGCGTCAGCAGGTTGGGCAGTCGCCGCTGCCGGATGCCGTAGCAGCTCAACGCCGCCAGCCAGCCGAACACCAGCACCGCCGCCGTCGCCCGCACCGCCGGGACGTTAGTCCAGGGCGGCCAACGCGCAAGTCATCGCGTCGCGCGGGGCAGGCTGCCCGGTGAATTGCTCCACCTGCGCGAACGCCTGATGCAGCAGCATCTGCACGCCGTTGATCACCCGGCCGCCCGCGCCGGCCACCGCGGCGGCCAGCGGGGTGGGCCAGGGGTGGTACACGGCGTCCAGCAGCACCGGGATCGTCGCAAAAGTCGCGGCGTATCGGGCCGCCACCTCGGCCGGAACCGTGCTGACCAGCACCTCCGCGGCCGCGACCTCGTCGGCCAGGGTGTCCGTGTCCAGCCCGCAGTAGCGCGTCGCGACGCCGATCCGGGTGCCCAGGTCCACCAGCCGGGCCGCCTTCTCGGGGTTGCGCGCCACGACGGTGATGCCGCTGACGCCGAGCTGGGCCAGGCCGACGACGGCCGCCGGCGCGGTGCCGCCCGATCCACAGACCAGCGCCCATCCCGAGGCTCCGCCGATTTGCGCGATCGCCCCCGCCACCCCGTCGATGTCGGTGTTGTCGGCCCGCCAGCCGCGGGGCGTGCGCATCAGCGTGTTGGCCGATCCCACCTGCTGCGCGCGTTCGGTGCGCTCGTCGGCGAACGCCAGCGCGGCGAACTTGCCCGGCGCGGTCACCGACACGCCGACCCATTCGGGCCCGAACCCGGCGACGATCCCCGGCAACTCCTCGGCGCCGCATTCGATGCGCTCGTAGGTCCAATTGTCCAGGCCCAGCGCGTGATAGGCCGCGCGGTGCAGTTGCGGGGACTTCGAATGCGCGATCGGCGACCCGAGGACGGCCGCTTTTCTCGGGCCCGCGCTAGCGGGGTGTGCTGTCGAGGACACCGTTGTGCTTAGCCAGCTCGATATTGGCCAGATGCTGCTTGTAGTCCCGGGTGAACAGCGTGGTGCCCTGGGCGTCGATGGTGACGAAGTACAACCAGTCACCCGGCTCGGGATGCTCGGCGGCATGCAGCGCGTCGATGCCGGGCGAACAGATCGCCGTGGCCGGCAGGCCCGGCGAGACGTAGGTGTTCCACGGCGTCTTCTGGGCCCGGTCGGCGTCACTGGTGGCCACCTCGCGGCGGTCCAGCGGATAGTTCACCGTCGAGTCGAACTCCAGCGTGTGGTGCGCGTTGAGGCGGTTGTAGATGACCTGGGCCACCTTGGCGAAGTCCTGCGAGTTGGATTCCTGCTGCACCAGCGAGGAGACCACCAGGATGTCGTACGGCGACAGCTTCATCGCCGCCGCGGTGTCCACCAGCCCGGACTGCATGTACATCGCGGCCCCGGCGCTGATCAGGTTCGCCAGGATGTTCTGCGGCGAGGCCGACGGGTCGACGTTGAAGGTCCCGGGCACGATCAGCCCCTCCAAGCGGCGGTGGTCGGCACCCAGCTCGGTGACCGGCTGAATCGCCCAGGCCGGCACCGACAACACGTTGGGTGGGGTGTTGCCGGCCGCCGCGCGCAGGTCGTCGGACGACACGCAGTGTTTGTTGCCGTCGAGATCCACACAGGTGGCGCGCGAGATCAGCGTCAGGATCCCGGGGTTGACCTTGTTGGTCTTCATGTCGGTGGTGTCGTCGAGCTGACGGCCTTCCGGAATGACCAGCTTGCCCACCCGGTTGCCGGGGTCGGTCAGGCGCGCGACGGCCGAATCGGCCGGGATCTCGGTGCGCATCCGGTAGAAACCCGGCTGGATCGAGTTGATCGCGGCGTTGCCGTGCGCGGCGTTGATGAAGGCTCGGACGGTCTTGACCACACCCTGGTTGTGCAGCGTCTCGCCGACCATCGTCGTCGAGTCGCCGGCCTGGATCTGAATCACCAAGTCGCGCTTGCCGGTTCCGCTGTAGTCGTCCCCGGTGCCGAACACCGTGTGCCACATCTTGAAGCCGACGAACACCGCGGCCATCACGATGACGACGAGCACACCCAAGACGACGCGGCCGGTGAATCGCCGACGCCGGCGCCCACGCTCGCCCTTGATCCGGGCCACCCGGCTGCTCCGGTGCCGGGGCGGCCCGACGGCGGCCGGCTCGGCCCGTTCGTCCCGCGCGCTATCCACCATCGATGACACTCCCCAGCGTGGCCCGGCACTGATCCAGCCAGCTCTGCAGAATCGCCACGGCCGCCGCCTGGTCGATCACCGCGCGCTGTTGTCTGGCTCGCACTCCCGCCGCGCGCAGCGCACGCTGCGCGCTGACGGTGGTCAGCCGTTCGTCGGCCAGCCGCACCGGTATGGGCGCGACCCGTTCGGCTAGCGCCTCGGCCACCTCGATCGCGTCGAGCGCCGACGGCCCGGTGCGGTCGGCCAGCGTGCGGGGCAGTCCGACGACGACCTCGACCGCTCCCAGTTCGGTGACGAGCTCGGCCAGCCGTCGCAGGTGCTTGCCGGAGCGGTCCCGGCGCACCGTTTCCACCGGCGTGGCCAGGATGGCGTCGGGATCGCTGGCGGCCACCCCGATGCGCACGCTGCCCACGTCGACGCCCAGCCGCCGTCCCCGCCCGGGGTCGTGGTCAGGGTCGCCGGGCCGGTCGGGCAACCGATGCTCTGCCAAAGCCACTCAACCGACCTGCGCTTTCACGGCGATCTCGGAGCGGACCGCCGCCAGCGCCGCGTCGATACCGGTCGGATTCTTTCCGGAGCCCTGCGCCAGGTCGGGCTTGCCGCCGCCGCGGCCGTCGACGGCCATGGCGAGCTGCTTGACCAGGTCATTGGCCCGGATCCCTAGGTCTTGAGCGGCCGGATTCGCGGCGACCACATAGGGCACCATCGCGCCGTCGTCGCCAACGGCGATCAGCGCGACCACCGCGGGATCGCCGCCCAGCTTGCCCTTGATGTCGCCGACGAGGGAACGCAGATCGGCCGCCGTCATCCCGCCCGCCATCCGCTGCGCCACCACACGGACGTTACCGATTCGCTCCGCACCGGCCGCCGCGTTGGCCGCCGCGGCCTTGGCACCGGCCTGCCGGGCGCGTTCGAGTTCCTTCTCGGCGGCCTTGAGCCGCTCGACCAAATTGGCCACTCGGGCGGGCACCTCCTCCGACGGCACCTTCAGCGACGACGCCAGCCCCGCCATCAAAGCCCGCTCCTTGGCCAGGTGCCGAAACGACTCCAGCCCGACGTAGGCCTCCACCCGGCGCACCCCGGAGCCGATCGACGATTCCCCGAGGATGGTCACCGGGCCGATCTGCGCCGAGTTGTGCACGTGGGTTCCCCCGCACAGCTCCAGCGAGAACGGCCCGCCGATCTCGACCACCCGGACCTCGTCGGGATAGGCCTCACCGAAAAGCGCCATGGCGCCCATCGCCTTGGCCTTCTCCAGCGACTCGTGGAAGGTGTGCACCTCGAAGTCTGCCTGCACGGCCTCGTTGGTGACTTCCTCGATGTCGCTACGCTGCTGGTCGGTCAGCGCGCCCTGCCAGTTGAAGTCGAAGCGCAGATAACCCGGACGGTTCAGCGACCCGGCCTGAACGGCGTTGGGGCCCAACACTTGTCGCAGTGCGGCGTGCACCATGTGGGTACCCGAGTGGCCCTGAGTGGCGCCCTTGCGCCAGCCCGGGTCCACCGCCGCGATCACCGTGTCGCCCTCGACGAACTCGCCGGACTCGACGTTGACGCGGTGCACCCAAAGGGTTTTGCCGATCTTCTGCACGTCGGTGACCGCCGCCCGCGCACTCTCGCCGGAACCCGTCCCGCTGATCGTGCCCTCGTCGGCGATCTGACCACCGGACTCGGCGTACAGCGGCGTGCGGTCCAACACGAGCTCCACCCGATCGCCGACATCGGCACCATGCGCGACGACCGGAACCCGCTTGCCGTCCACAAAGATGCCCAAAATCCTTGCCTCGGAGGTCAACTCGTCGAAGCCGATGAACTCGGTCGGTCCGGCGTCGACCAGCTCGCGGTAGGCGGTCAGGTCGGCGTGCGCGTGTTTGCGCGCGGTCGCATCGGCCTTGGCCCGGCGGCGCTGCTCGGCCATCAGTTCCCGGAAGCCGACCTCGTCGACCTGCAGGCCGGCCTCCGACGCCATCTCGAGCGTGAGTTCGATCGGGAAGCCGTAGGTGTCGTGCAGGGTGAATGCATCGGAGCCGGAAACCACCTTGGCCCCAGCCGCTTTGGTGGTGCCGGCCACTTCCTCGAACAATTTCGACCCCGACGCCAGGGTGCGGTTGAACGCGGTTTCCTCGGCGACGGCGATGCGCTTGATCCGGTCGAAATCCGCGACGAGTTCCGGATACGACGGACCCATCGCGTCGCGCACGGTGGTCATCAGATCGCCGACGATCGGGCCTTCGATGCCCAGCAGCTTGGCCGAGCGGATCACCCGGCGCAGCAGCCGGCGCAGCACGTAGCCGCGGCCGTCGTTGCCCGGGCTGACGCCGTCGCCGATCAAGATCGCGGCAGTGCGGCTGTGGTCGGCGATCACGCGGTAGCGCACATCGTCGTCGTGGTTGCCGACGTCGTAGCCGCGTGGGGCACGCGCGGCCACCATGTCGATCACCGGCCGCAGCAGGTCGGTCTCGTAGACGTTGTGCACGCCCTGCAGGATGAACGCGACCCGCTCCACACCCATGCCGGTGTCGATGTTCTTGCGCGGCAACGGCCCGCGGATCTCGAAGTCTTCCTTGCCGGTTCCCTCGCCGCGCTCGTTCTGCATGAACACGAGGTTCCAGATCTCGATGTAGCGATCCTCGTTGGCGATCGGGCCGCCCTCGACGCCGAATTCCGGGCCGCGGTCGTAGTAGATCTCCGAGGACGGGCCACACGGTCCGGGGATGCCCATCGACCAATAGTTGTCGGCCATGCCGCGGCGCTGGATCCGCTCGGGCGGCAGCCCGGCGATCTCCTGCCACAACCGCACTGCCTCGTCGTCGTCGAAATAGACCGTCGTCCAAATCTTTTCGGGGTCCAGGCCGTAGCCGCCGTCGGCGACCGAATCGGTCAGCAAGGACCAGGCCAGCTCGATGGCCTCGCGCTTGAAGTAGTCGCCGAACGAGAAGTTGCCGGCCATCTGGAAGAAGGTGTTGTGCCGGGTGGTGATGCCCACCTCGTCGATATCCGGGGTGCGGATGCACTTCTGGATGCTGGTGGCCTTGGTGTAAGGCGGGGTGCGCGCGCCCAAAAAGAACGGCACGAACTGCACCATGCCGGCGTTGACGAACAGCAGGTTGGGGTCGTCGAGGATCACCGATGCGCTCGGCACCTCGGTGTGACCCGCCTTCACGAAGTGATCAAGAAATCGCTTCCTGATCTCGTGTGTCTGCACTCTTTTCCGCTTCTTTCCTTAAAGGCTGTCTAACCGCGTTTCGACCGCTCACAGTACCGGGCCCGGTGCCGTCGGTTACTGAACAGCTAACCGTCCAAAAAGCTCAACCGCACCGAGCGCCGCGGGTTGTCCCGGTTGAGGTCGACCAGAACGACGCTTTGCCAGGTGCCCAGCTGCGGCTCACCCGCGACGACCGGCAGCGTGACCGACGGCGAGACGATCGCCGGCATCACGTGGTCGGCGCCGTGCCCGGGCGAGCCGTGCGCGTGCCGGTAGCGGTCGTCGCACGGCAACAGCCGTTCCAGCGTGTCGACCAGGTCTTCGTCGGAACCGGCGCCGGTCTCGATGATCGCCACCCCGGCCGTCGCGTGCGGGACGAACACGTTGCACAACCCGTCCCCGTAGGAGAAGCAGAACCTGCGCACCGCGTCGGTCAGATCCACGATGCGACGGCTGACAATGTCGACCTCGAGCAGATCCGTATGCATCCGATCCAGGGTACGGCGCGAGCCCGCTGACCAGCCAATCGCTTGTGAGCGCGGCCACACGGGCGGACACGCCGCGACCGCGCCGCGCAGCCATGCCAGGAGGTGATCGGTAGGAGGAAGGTATTTGGTGGGACCGGTGGCGCCACCGGGGGTGCTGCCCCGAATTAGTAGGAGCCATCGTGTACGCACGCTCTTTCACCATCGACGGGCAACCCTTGTCGGTCGACATCGGAATCGCCCATGTCCGCAATGTCGTGATGCCGGGAATGCAGGAGACCGACGGCTACATCGGGCTGTCGCTGTTGGTCGACCGGCAGTCCGGCCGCTGCATCGCCACCAGTTCCTGGGAGTCCATCGCATCGATGCGCGCCAGCGCCGAGCGGGTGGCGATCATTCGTGACCACGTCGCGTTGATGTTCGACGGCAGCGCCAGCGTCGAAGAGTGGCACATCGCGTCGCTGCACCGCCGTCACCGGTCGCACGAGGGCGCGTTTGTGCGTGCCACCTGGCTCAAGGTGGTGCCCGGTCAGCTCGAGCGATCGATGGACTTCTATCGGATGGCGGTGCTGCCGGAGATGGAGCGTCTCGAGGGGTTCTGCAGCGCCAGCCTGATGATCGACCACCCGGCCGGGCGGCGAGCGGTGTCCTGCTCGACGTTCGACAGCCAGGAGGCGATGGCCCGAAACAGCGACGAGGCCAGCCAACTGCGCAGCCGGCGGGCACGCGAGCTGGGCGCCGAGATCGTCGACGTCGCCGAGTTCGAGCTGGCGATCGCGCGGCTGCGGGTTCCCGAACTGGTCTGAGCCCTAGTCGCGCCTGCGGCGGATGATCGCGCGCAGCCGCTCCAGGCGACCGGTGATTTCGCGTTCGACGCCGCGCCCGGTGGGCCGGTAGTAGTCGACGCCCGCCAGCTCGTCGGGCGGATATTGTTGCGCGACAACACCATCCGGGTGGTCGTGAGCGTACTTGTAACCCTGCGCGTGGCCCAGTGCGGCCGCTCCCGAGTAGTGGCCGTCGCGCAGATGGGCCGGCACCAGGCCCGCCTTGCCCGCCTTGATGTCGTTCATCGCCGCGGCCAGTGCGGTGGTCACCGCGTTCGACTTCGGGGCGGTGGCCAGGTGAATGGTGGCGTGCGCCAAGGTCAATTGGGCCTCGGGCATGCCGATCAGCGCCACCGTCTGCGCGGCGGCCACCGCGATCTGCAGCGCCGTCGGGTCGGCCATGCCGATGTCCTCGCTGGCCAGGATCATCAGCCGCCGCGCGACGAACCGCGGGTCCTCCCCCGCGACCAGCATGCGGGCCAAATAGTGCAGCGCCGCGTCGACGTCGGAGCCGCGCACCGATTTGATGAACGCGCTGATGACGTCGTAGTGCTGATCGCCGTCGCGGTCGTAACGCACGGCGGCCTTGTCCAGCGATTGCTCGACGGCCGCCACCGTCAGCTCGCCGCCCGCCGCAACGGTTCCGGCCGCGACCTCCAGCGCGGTCAGCGCGCGACGGGCGTCGCCGGCGGCCAATTGCACCAGCAGCTCGATCGCGTCGGGCGCGACGCCGATCTGGCCGCCCAGGCCCCGCGGATCGTCGATCGCGCGCTGCACCACGGTGCGGATGTCGTCGGCCGTCAGCGGGCGCAGCTGCAGGATCAACGACCGCGACAACAGCGGCGCCACCACCGAGAACGACGGGTTCTCGGTCGTCGCCGCGACCAGCAGCACCACCCGGTTCTCCACCGCGGAGAGCAGCGCGTCCTGCTGGGTTTTGGAGAACCGGTGCACCTCGTCGATGAACAGCACCGTCTGCTCGCCGGATAGCAGCGCCTGGCGGGCCTTGTCGATGACCGCCCGGACCTCTTTGACGCCCGCCGACAACGCGGACAGCGCTTCGAACCGGCGCCCGGTCGCTTGCGAGACCAACGCCGCCAGCGTCGTCTTGCCGCTGCCCGGCGGGCCGTACAGGATGGCCGAGGCCACCCCCGAGCCCTCGACCAGTCGGCGCAACGGCGACCCGGGCCCCAGCAAGTGGTCCTGACCGACGACCTCGTCCAGCGAGGCCGGGCGAATCCGCACCGCCAGCGGCGCGTTGGCCGGCGCGACGAGCGCGTCGTCGGCCGTCCGCGACTCGCCGGGCAGGTCAAACAGACCGTCGGACACGGCTTCAGGCATACCACGCGGACCGGACAGGTACGCGCGGCGGCGCGACGGCCCGGAAGACCGCCCGGAGACGAGCCCCGAAGCAAGCAAAGCCCAACCCTCGCTCCCCCGGCGCATATTTGCTAAGTTCCGGGTTGCCAGGTTCCGCGCAGGTGCCCGCAAGCCATTCCGACAGCAAATTAGGACGGCAAATGAGCCAGCCTCCCGAACAACCCGCTGACCCGGCCGAGCCCTTCGGCGCCGACCCGAACCCCCCGGGCTACGGCGCACCGCCTCCGCCGCCCCCGGGCTACGGCCCGCCCCCGGGATACGGCCCGCCGCCGGGCGGCTACACCCCACCGCCTCCCCCGCCGCCCGGCTACGGCGCACCGCCTCCCTCGCCGCCGGGCTACGGTGCACCGCCGGCGAACTACCCGCCGCCGCCCGGCTACGGCGGCTATGGCGCCCCGGCCTCCCCACAGTTCGACGTCACCGAGGCGCTGAAGTGGGCGTGGGGCAAGTTCCAGCAAAACATCGCCGCACTGGTCGTCCCGGTCTTGATCTACGTCGCGGTGATCACCGTGTTCGCCCTGATCGCCGCGCTGCTGCCGATGGTTTTCGGGGAAAGCACCACCACGACGTACACCGACAGCTACGGCGAGACCACCAGCGGCGTCGACATCGCGTACGGCCCGGCGTCGATCGCCGTCATGATCGTCGGCTACGTGTTGCTCTTCATCGCCGCGATCTACATGCATGCGGGGGTGACGACCGGTGCCCTGGACATCGCCGACGGCAAGCCGGTGACGATCGGCACATTTTTCCGGCCGCGCAATGTCGGCTCCGTGTTCGTCGTCGCGTTGCTGGTCGCGGCCGGCACCGTGGTCGGCACGATCCTGTGCGTCATTCCCGGCATCATCTTCGCCTTCCTGACCTTGTTCGCGATCCCGTTCGCCGTCGACCGGTCGCTGTCACCGGTGGAATCCATCAAGGCCAGCATCGCGACGACGCGGGCGAACATCGGCCCGTCGCTGTTGTCGTGGCTGGTGCAGTACGCGGTGGTGCTGGTCGGTGAATTGCTGTGCGGCGTGGGCATCATCGCGGCCATACCGGTTGCCGCGCTGATCCAGGTGTACACCTACCGCAAGCTGTCCGGCGGTCAGGTCGTTCCGCTCGAGCAGCCCGGCTACCCGGCGGGACCGCCCGCCGGTCCCCCACCCGGACAGCAGTTCGCCTAGCCCCGATAGGCCGCGTCGATCCTCGCTACCCCACCGCGCATTTGTTAGGTTCGGTTGCCAGGTTCCGCGCACGTTAGGACGGCACATGAGCCAGCCCCCGCCTCCCGGTTACGGCCCGCCGCCCGGCTACGGCGCACCTCCCCCGGTTACCCGCCGCCGGGCTACGGCGGCCCGGTTAAACCGCCATTCCGCGTCGCCGAGGCGTTCGGCTGGGCCTGGAACACCTTCACCAGGAACGCCGTCGCGTTGATCGTTCCCACCCTGGTTTACGCGCTGCTGTTCGCCGCGGCGTCCACGCTGAACTTTGTCGACCAGAACATGAGCTCGAATGTGACACCGTACGACTCTTCCGACTACGACTTCAGCTTCGCGGCCAACCTCAGTCCCACCGGAATGGCCATCGTGGGGCTCGGCTACGTCGTGTCCTTGATCGTGACCGCGTTCGCCCAGGCCGGGTTCCTGTCGGGGTGCCTGGACCTCGCCGACGGGCAGCCGGTGAACATCGGATCCTTCTTCAAGCCGCGCAACCTCGGCATGGCGTTTCTCGCCGCGTTCCTGGTCAGCATCCTCACCTCGATCGGTTACGCCGCGTGCTTCCTCCCCGGAATCGTGGTGGGCATCTTCACTCAATTCGTCATCCTGTTCGTCGTCGACCGCTCGGAGAACGCCGTCAAGGGGTTCTCGTCGGGCTTCTCGTTGGCCGGGTCGAATTTCGTCAATGCCCTGCTGGTGTGGCTGGTGACGGCGGCGACAGTTTTCGTCGGCCTGGTGGCCTGCGGTGTCGGTGTGTTGGTGGCGGCCCCCGTCGCGGCACTGATCCTGACCTACTCCTACCGCAAGCTTTCGGGTGGTCAGGTGGTGCCGGTGCAGCAGCCCGGCTACCAGCCGGGACCGCCGCCCGGTCCGCCTCCGGGGCCGGCGCCCGCGTAGCCACGCTGCACCGCCGACCCGCCACGCGCTGCGGTGCTGCTGCCCTTGTGATGAGATCAGCGGTTATGAGCATCAAAGTTGCGCTGGAGCATCGCACCAGCTACACCTTTGACCGGCTGGTGTCGGTGTTCCCGCACGTCGTGCGGCTGCGCCCGGCTCCGCACTCGCGTACACCCATCGAGGCCTACTCGCTGCGCGTCGAGCCCGCCGACCACTTCATCAACTGGCAACAGGACGCGCTCGGCAATTTCCTTGCCCGGCTTGTGTTTCCGAACCCCATGCAGCAGTTGACGATCACCGTCGGGCTCATCGCCGACCTCAAGGTGATCAACCCGTTCGACTTCTTCATCGAGGACTGGGCCGAAAATGGCCTCCCGCTTCGGGATTGATCTATCCCAAGACACTTGCCGACGACCTCAAGCCCTACCTGCGGCCCGTCGACGAGGACACCGAAGGCTCGGGCCCCGGCGAGCTGGCGCAGGCATGGGTGCGGAGCTTCTCGGTCCCCGAGGGCACCCGCACCATCGACTTCCTGGTCGCGCTCAACCGGGCGGTCAACGCCGACGTGGCCTACAGCCTGCGCATGGAACCCGGCGTCCAGACACCGGATTTCACGCTGCGCACCGGCGTCGGATCGTGCCGGGATTCGGCATGGCTGCTGGTGTCGATCCTGCGCCAGTTCGGGCTGGCCGCCCGGTTCGTCTCCGGCTACCTGGTGCAGCTGGCCTCCGACGTCGAAGCCCTCGACTGCCCGTCCGGGCCCGCGGCCGATTTCACCGACCTGCATGCGTGGACCGAGGTGTACATTCCCGGCGCCGGCTGAATCGGGCTGGATCCCACCTCGGGGCTGTTCGCCGGTGAGGGCCACATCCCGCTGGCGGCCACGCCGCATCCCTCCAGCGCAGCCCCCATCACCGGCAGCACCGAACAGTGTGAGACCACGCTGGAGTTCTCCAACACCGTCACCCGCATCCACGAGGATCCGTGCGTCACCCTGCCCTACACCGACGCGGCCTGGGAGACGATCTGCGCGGTCGGCCGCGGCGTCGACGAACGGCTCGCCGCCGGCGATGTCCGGCTGACGGTGGGCGGCGAACCCACCTTCGTCTCGGTCGACAATCAGGTCGACGAAAAGTGGACGACCGCGTCCGACGGGCCGCACAAGCGACAGCGCGCGTCCGAGCTGGCCGCCCGTTTGAAAGCGGTGTGGGCCCCCCGCGGACTGATCCATCGCGGGCAGGGCCGGTGGTATCCGGGAGAACCGTTGCCGCGCTGGCAGATTGGAATCTACTGGCGCACCGACGGGTTGCCGCTGTGGACCGACGACACGCTGCTGGCCGACCCGTGGACCCAACAGCCGACGAGTTCGACAGCCGACAACGAGACGGCGTACAAGGTGCTCGCCGAGGTCGCCGAGGGTCTGGGGTTGCCACTGTCCCAGGTGCGGCCGGCCTTCGAGGACCCGTTGGCCCGGCTCGCGGCCAAAGTCCGCCTGCCCCAGGGCGGCCCGGTCGAACCCGGCGACGACCTCGCCGACGACGACACCGCGGCGCGCGCCGCGCTGCTGGCTCACCTCGACGAAACCACCACGGAACCAGCCGCATTCGTGCTGCCGCTGCACCGCCGCGACGACGGAACCGGTTGGGCCAGCGCGAACTGGCAGCTGCGCCGCGGGCGCATCGTGCTACTCGAGGGCGATTCGCCGGCGGGGCTGCGGCTGCCGCTGAAGTCGGTCAGCTGGCAGCCGCCGCGCCCGTCGTTCCACGCCGATCCGCTGGCCGTCGGCCACGCGCTGTCCACGGAGTCGACCGGCGCGGTGGTCGAAGACGCCGAGACCGCACCGCCCACCGCGATAATCGCCGAGGTCCGCGACGGGCTGCTGTACCTGTTCCTGCCGCCCACCGAGGCGCTGGAGCACTTCGTCGACCTCGTCGGGCGTATCCGAGGCCGCGGCGGCCAAGACGCAGCGCCCGGTTGTGATCGAGGGCTACGGTCCGCCGCCGGACCCGCGGCTGCAGTCGACGACGATCACGCCCGACCCCGGTGTGATCGAAGTCAACGTCGCGCCGACCACCAGCTTCGACGAACAGCGCCAGCAGCTCGAAACCCTGTACGAGCAAGCCAGATTGGCCCGGTTGTCCACGGAGTCGTTCGACGTCGACGGCAGCCACGGCGGCACTGGAGGCGGCAACCACATCACCCTCGGCGGCGTAACGCCCGCGGACTCGCCGCTGCTGCGCCGCCCGGATCTGCTGGTGTCGCTGCTGACCTACTGGCAGCGGCACCCGTCGCTGTCCTACCTGTTCGCCGGCCGCTTCGTCGGCACCACCTCCCAGGCGCCCCGGGTCGACGAGGGCCGCGCCGAGGCGCTGTACGAGCTGGAGATCGCGTTCGCCGAAATCGCCCGGCTTGCTGCGTCATCCACGGGTCGACCACCACAACCGTGGCTGACCGACCGCGCGCTGCGGCACCTGCTGACCGACATCACCGGCAACACCCACCGGGCCGAGTTCTGTATCGACAAGCTCTACAGCCCCGACAGCCCCCGCGGCCGGCTCGGCCTGCTGGAGCTGCGCGGGTTCGAGATGCCGCCGCATCTGCGCATGGCGATGGTGCAGTCGCTGCTGGTGCGCTCGCTGGTGTCCTGGTTCTGGGACGAGCCGCTGCGCGCCCCGCTGATCCGGCACGGCCCCAATCTGCACGGTCGATACCTGTTGCCGCACTTCCTGATTCACGACATTGCCGACGTGGCTGCCGATCTGCGCGCACACGGCATCGCGTTCGAGACCAGCTGGCTGGACCCGTTCACCGAGTTCCGCTTCCCGCGCATCGGCACCGCCGTCTTCGACGGCGTCGAGATCGAGCTGCGTGGGGCGATCGAGCCGTGGAACACCCTCGGCGAGGAGGCCACCGCGACCGGCACCGCCCGCTACGTCGACTCCTCGGTCGAGCGGCTGCAGATCCGCATCATCGGCGCCGACCGGCACCGCTACGTGGTGACCTGCAACGGCTACCCGGTGCCGCTGCTGGCCACCGACAACCCCGACATCCATGTGGGCGGGGTGCGGTACAAGGCGTGGCAGCCGCCCAGCGCGCTGCACCCGACGATCACCACCGACGTGCCGTTGCAGTTCGAGCTCATCGACCTGACGTCGGGCACCTCCCGCGGCGGCTGCACCTACCACGTCGCCCATCCCGGCGGGCGCGCCTACGACGAACCGCCCGTCAACGCCGTGGAGGCCGAGGCGCGGCGCGCGGCGGTTCGAGGCGACCGGCTTCACCCCGGGCAAACTGGACCTGTCCGGCATCCGGGAGAAGCAGGCCCGGATATTCACCGACATCGGCGCGCCGGGCATTCTCGACCTGCGGCGCGTGCGTACCGTGCAGCGGTGATGACGTCTTCCGGAACTGGCATCTTCATGGCACTCGACCCGTCGGATCATTACGACGCCGACCGGCTGCTAGCCGGATACCGGGCCGCGCGCGCCCAGGAGCCGCTGTTCGAGCTGCGCCCCGCCGGTGCGCAGTCGGCCGGCTACGACGAATTCCTCGGCGAAGACGGACAGGTGCGACCGGCCTGGGTCGAGCTGGCCGACACCGTCGCCGAACGCGGCCGCACCGGGCTGAACCAGCTGCGTACGGTGGTGCACAACCTGATCGACAACGACGGCATCACCTACACCGAGGTCGATCCCACCAGCGGCCATGCCCTCGAGCCGCGGCCGTGGAGCCTGGACACCCTGCCGATCGTGGTGTCCGCGGCCGATTGGGAGGTCCTGAAAGCCGGGCTAGTGCAGCGCTCGCGGCTGCTCGATGCCGTGCTCGCCGACCTGTACGGCCCGCGCACCCTGCTCACCGACGGCATGCTGCCGCCGGAGCTGGTGTTCGCCCACCCCGGCTACGTGCGCGCGGCCAGCGGCATCGAAGTGCTGGGCCAGCACCAGCTTTTCATGCACGCCTGTGATCTGAGCCGGCTGCCGAGCGGCGCCTTCGAGGTGAACGCGGACTGGACGCAAGCCCCCTCGGGCGCCGGTTATGCGCTGGCGGACCGGCGCGTCGTCGCGCACGCGATCCCCGATCTCTACGAGCGGATCGCGCCGCGACCCAACACACCGTTCGCCCAGGCGCTGCGGCTGGCCCTGATCGATTCCGCACCCGACGACGCCCAAGACCCGCTGGTGGTGGTGCTCAGCCCGGGTATCTACTCCGAAACCGCCTTCGACCAGGCGTATCTCGCGACGCTGCTGGGTTTTCCGCTGGTGGAAAGCGCCGACCTGGTGGTCCGCGACGGCAAACTGTGGATGCGCTCGCTGGGCACCCTGAACCGGGTCGACGTCGTGCTGCGCCGGGTCGACGCGCTGTATGCCGACCCGCTGGACCTGCGCGCCGACTCCCGGCTCGGCGTGGTCGGTTTGGTGGAGGCGCAGCGGCGGGGCACCGTGACCGTGGTCAACACGCTGGGCAGCGGCATCCTGGAAAGCCCTGGGCTGCTGCGCTTTCTGCCCGAGCTGGCCGAGCGGCTACTCGGCGAAGCCCCGCTGCTGAACACCGCGCCGGTGTACTGGGGCGGCATCGACAGGGAGCGCTCGCACCTACTGGCCAATCTGTCGTCGCTGCTGATCAAGTCCACGGTCGGCGGGGAAACCATTGTCGGACCGGCACTTTCGTCGGCTGAGCTGGACGAGCTGGCCGCTCGGATCCAAGACATGCCGTGGCAGTGGGCCGGCCAGGAACTGCCCCAGTTCTCCTCGGCGCCGACCGATCACGCCGGCGTGTTGTCCTCGGCCGGAATCGGCATGCGGTTGTTCACGGTTGCCCAACGCAGCGGCTACGCCCCGATGATCGGCGGGGTCGGCTACGTCGTCGCACCGGGACCCGCCGCGTACACACTGAAAACTGTTGCTGTTAAAGATGTTTGGGTACGGCCGACGGAACGCGCTCGAGCGGAGACCATCACGCTGCCCACCGCTGTGCAGCCGGTCAAGACGGCAGCGGGCACCTGGGGGGTCAGCTCGCCGTGGGTGCTGTCCGACCTGTTCTGGATCGGCCGCTACGGCGAGCGGGCGGAGAGCACGGCCAGGCTGCTGATCGCCGCCCGCGACCGCTTCCACGTCTACCGCCACCAGCAGGACACCGAGGAAAGCGAGGTGCTGCCGGTGCTGATGGCCGCCCTGGGCCGCATCACCGGCACCGACACTGGAGCCGACAACGACCACGCCGAGATGATCGCGATCGTCCCGTCGACGTTGTGGGCGCTGACCTTTGACCCGGACCGGCCGGGATCCCTGGTCCAGTCGGTCGAAGGCCTCGCGCTGGCCGCGCGGGCGGTGCGCGACCAGATGTCCAACGACACCTGGGTGGTGCTGGCCACTCTGAGCGCGGACTTGCGCACCGGCCCGAGCCGCCGCAGTCGCTGGCCGAGGCCGACACCGTGCTGGCGTTGGCGCACCGGCACGCGTTGGCCGGGATGCTGACCCTGTCCGGAGTGGCCAGCGAGTCGATGGTGCGCGACGTGGGCTGGACGATGATGGACATCGGCAAGCGGATCGAGCGCGGCTTGTGGCTGAACGCGCTGCTGGGCGAGACGCTCACCACGGTCCGTGGCGCGGATGCCGAACAGACCGTCATCGAGTCGACGCTGGTGGCGTGCGAATCGTCGGTCATCTACCGGCGCCGCACCGTCGGCAGGTCAGCATCGCCGCGGTGGCCGAGCTGATGCTGTTCGACGCGGACAACCCGCGCTCGCTGCTCTATCAGCTGGAGCGGCTGCGGACGAACCTCAAGGGCCTGCCCAGCGCGTCGGGGTCGTCGCGTCCGGAATGGATGGTGGAGGAGATCGGCACGCTGCTGCGCCGCTCGCACCCCGGCGAGCTGGAGGCGGCCGTCGACGGGCGTCGCGAAGAGCTGGCCGATCTGCTGGCCACGATCCACGCCGAACTGCGCGAGCTGGCCGGGGTCATCACCGACACGCAGCTGACCCTGCCCGGCGGCATGCAGCCGCTGTGGGGGCCCGACGCACGACGGGTGATGCCCGCCTAACCCGCGACGGCGGCCGGCGTGTTCGACGTCACCTCTTCGATGACGTTGTGGATGAACTGCATCTTCTCCAGCACCGGGCCCGGCAGCATGAACGGGTACAGATCGTCGTGGCCCATCGACCTGTTCACCATGTTCAGCGACCACGACAGCGGCAGCCACAGGTCGATGATGGCGCCAAAAGCGCTGGGGCCCAACGGCAGCCGGTCGAACGTGGCCGACGCCGGGGCCAACCCGGACCACGCGCAGGTGTCCAGGGTGTCGCGGATGTGCAGGTAGTGGGCAAACGTTTCGGCCCAATCCTCGGCGGGGTGTATGGTCGCGTAGGACGACACGAAGTTCTCCTGCCAGCCCTCCGGCGCCCCCTCGCGGTAATGCCGGTCCAGCGCCTGCTGATAGTCGGCATCCGGATCGCCGAACAACTCGTTGAACCGCCGCAGGTAATCGTCGGACGGGTCGACCAGCCGATAGAAGTAGTAGTGGCCGATCTCGTGGCGGAAGTGGCCCAGCAGAGTTCGATACGGCTCGTCCATCTCGACGCGTAGCTGCTCGCGGTGGACGTCGTCACCCTCCGCCAAATCGATTGTGATGACCCCGTTCTCGTGGCCGGTCAGCACCTGTTCGTGCGCGCTGGACAGCAACCGGAGGGCCAGCCCGAAATCGAGATCCTGGCCACGATCGACGATCGGCAGCTTCAGCTCGTGCAGCTCGGCGATCAACCGCCGCTTGGCCGCCTCGGCCGCCGCGAACTCCGCCAGGCCGACGGCGTCGGCATCGTTGGGCCGTTCGGTCGTCAGCACACAGGACTGGCAGAGCAGCCGGGGATTGTTGATAGGCACCAGCCAATTACATTCGGCGACTAGACGATTCGCGCACAGCTGATATTCGGCGGCGTTGACGAAACCGGGCTGCTCGCCCGCCTCGCCCTCGGTGATCACCAGCAGCGCCATCTGTTCGAGCGAGAACCCCAGCGCGCTCTTGCATTTCAGGCAGGTGGAGTTCTCGAACGTCAGGCGCTGGCCGCAGTTCGGGCAGTTGAAGTCACGCATAGAGTTTCGTCGCCTTCGAAGGGCACGACGTCGACGGCGACGTCGATCACGCTGTGCTCGGAGTCGGTGTAGATGATGCCGCGCAGCGGCGGCACGTCCGCGTAGTCACGGCCACGGCCGACGATGATGTACCGCTCGTCGACCATCTGGTCGTTGGTGGGATCCAGTCCCAGCCACTCGAACGCGCCGGGCTCCTGCGGAGTCCAGACCGCGGCCCAGGCGTGGGTGGCGTCGATGCCGATCATTCGTTCCTTTCCCGGTGGCGGGTCGGTGGCCAGGTAGCCGGACACGTAGCTGGCTGCCAACCCGTTGGCGCGCAGGCAGGCGATCGCCAGCCGTGCAAAGTCTTGGCATACCCCTTCCCGGGCCGCTAGAACCTCGTCGACCCCGGTGGAAATCGTGGTCGACCCCGACCGGTAGGTGAAGTCGGAAAAGATCCGCGACGCGAGATCGCGCAGCACCTCGATCAGCGGGCGCCCCGGCACGAAACTGGGCGCCGCGTAGGCGCGGACTTCGTCGGTGATCTCCGGCGGGTTCAGGTCCAGGGTGAACTCGGTCGCCAGCGCTCCCCGCCGCCCGGTCGGCCGGGCCGCCTCCCAGGGTTGGACGGCCGGCCCGCCGCGGTAGCGCTCGGGTGGCGCCGGATACACGTCGACGATGGAGTCGCTGGTCACCGTCAGGGTGGTGTGCGGCTCGGTGACGTGGGAATAGGAGCTGATGTTGCCGTAGCCGTCGACGCTGGTAGAGCTGTCGGCGGGGACCGGATCGATGGTCAGTCGGTGCGCGACGCACCGCTGGCGCTGCGAGTCGCGCGGGGTGAGGAAGCCGCGGCCGTAGGAACTGGCCACGACGTCCGAATACCGGTACTCGGTGCGATGGGTGATGCGGTGGCGACGGGTGGCCGGTGGTGACACGGCAGCGGACAACGGGCGACCTCCTCAATACGGCACCAACCGCACCATAGCGGGAGCACAATCGATTGGGTGGCCACCTGGGACGACGTCGCCCGGATCGTAGGTGAGCTGCCACTCACCTCCGAGCAGTCGCCGCATGACTGGCGGGTCGGCAGGAAGTTGCTGGCGTGGGAACGACCGCTGCGCCCGTCGGACCGCGAAGCGCTGTCGGCGACGGGAACCGAGCCGCCCGAGGGCGACATCCTCGGCGTCTGGGTGTCCGACGAGGGCGTCAAGTTCGCGTTGGTCACCGACGAGCCGCGGGTCTACTTCACCACCCCGCATTTCGACGGCTATTCCGCGGTGCTGGTCAGGCTGGCCGAGATCGACGTTCGCGGCCTCGAGGAGCTGATCACCGAGGCCTGGCTGGCGCGGGCGCCCAAGAAGCTGGTGCAGGAGTTCCAGGCCGGCGCGTTCTGAGCTACCGCAGTTCGATCACCCGCTGCAGGTCCTCGACGCAGGCCTGCACGGCGTCGGCCAACACCACCTCGGACCGTTCCCGCGCATTCGCGAGCAGCGTCGACGCGTGCCGGCGGGCGGCGTCGACGTGGGCGGTCGCGATCACAGGATCGGAGTCGGCACGGGCCGTCGCCCGCGCGAGGTTGGCCAGCACCGCCTGCGCGGGTTGGGGCAGACGGTCGCGGCGGCCGTCCGGCCCGGATTCGGGTGCGGGCAGCACCGTGCGGGCCAGCTGCAGCACGGAGCCGGCCAGCAGGGCCAGCTGCACGGCCTGACGATCGGCGGCGCGCACGGCATCGCGAAGTCGCCACCGCCGCGGCGCGACTCGCACCACTTGACGCGCCGTGGTGCGGGCCTGGATCAGTCCGCCCAGCTGCTCGTGCACCCGGTCGACGGCCGGCAACGGCCAGTCTGTCGCGGGAACCTCACGGCCACAAGCGAATTCGGCGGTGCGGTCCAACACCGCGTGCAGCGTGCGCAGCACCTCGACGCGCGCACTGCGCAACAGGGCGAGCGGGTCGGCCGGGAACAACCCGATGGCGACGACGATCGCCAATCCCCCGCCGATCAGTGCGTCGAAGATGCGTTCCCAGCTGACGCCGCTGCGATAGAGGGCCAGCACCAGAATCGACGACACGACGGTCTGGTTGGCGAACATCATTCCCTGGCCGATGTAGCCCTGACCGATGAAGACCGCGGCCAACAGGGCAACCAGCGCCGCGACCGCGATGGGCACCGCCCCGGGTCCGAGCAGCGCCTCCACCAGGATCCCGGTGCCGATGCCCACGGTGACCCCGATGATCATCTGGATGGCGCGTTGCGCGCGCAGCACGTTGCTGGTCGACAACGACACCGCCGCGGCGATCGGGGCGAAAAACGGTTGGGGATGCGCCATGACGTCGTGCGCGATGAACCAGGCCAGACCCGCCGCGACCGAGGTCTGCACCAGGTAGAACCACACGCCGCGGACCCGGTTGACGCCTGCGACCAATGCCGCTGTGCCCGCGAACGGCCGCGTCAGCAGCGAAGTGCTCATCTCGCTTGCTTACCGCAGCGCCGGCGGGCGCGGCAATGCAAGCGTCAGGCGCGCTGCAACTCGAACAGCGGAATGACCCGGTTGGTCTTCGACGGGTATTCGGCGAACACCGGCGCCGTGGCGATGACCTTGGGCAGGATCGCCTCGCGTTCGGCGGGCGGCAGTTCGCGCGATGTCACGTCGTTGGCGTCGGTGCCGACCTCGATGTACGCCCGCGGGGGTGGTCCGCAGATTGTGCACCCAGGCCAGATCCTTGGGGGCGCCGGCGAACGAGCCGATGATGATCAGCCTGCCGTCGATGGTGAAGTAGGCCAGCGGCGACAGGCGTTGCTGCCTGGACTTGGCGCCGGTCGTGGTGAGCAACAGCAGATCGGCGCCCTCGAACTGGCCGGCGACCTTGCCGCCGTTGGCGCGGAATTCGTCGGCGATGGTGGTGTTGAACGCCTTGACGGTTTCGGTGTCGGGAAAGCCTTCGGTCATGCCTGGTCAACCTTTTTGGGTTTGGCATCTATTCCGGATTCCTTGCGCTGCTGCGCGGTGATCGGCGCGGGCGCATTGGTCAGCGGGTCGACACCGCCGCCGGTCTTCGGGAAGGCGATCACCTCACGGATGGAGTCCACCCCGGACAACAGCGCGTTGATCCGGTCCCAGCCGAACGCGATGCCGCCGTGCGGCGGCGCGCCAAACGTGAACGCCTCCAACAGGAATCCGAACTTCTCCTCGGCCTCGGCCCGGTCCAGGCCCATCACCGCGAACACCCGCTCCTGGACGTCGCGGCGGTGGATACGGATCGAACCGCCCCCGATCTCGTTGCCGTTGCAGACGATGTCGTAGGCATCGGCCAGCACGACGCCCGGGTCGGTGTCGACCACGTCGGAGAACTCCGGCTTCGGCGAGGTGAACGCGTGGTGCACCGCGGTCCAGGCACCGGCGCCGACGGCGACGTCACCGGCGGCGGTGGCGTCCTCGGCCGGCTCGAACAGCGGCGGGTCGACCACCCAGACGAACGACCAGGCTCCCGCGTCGATCAGGTCCAGCCGGTTGGCGATCTCGACCCGGGCGGCACCCAACAGGGCGCGCGACGCCTTCGCCGGTCCGGCCGAGAAGAAGATGCAGTCGCCGGGGTTGGCCCCGACGTGCCCGGCCAGGCCGTCGCGCTCGGCGTCGGACAGGTTCTTGGCCACCGGCCCGGACAACTCGCCGTCGTCGCCGACCAGCACGTAGGCCAGCCCGCGGTGGCCGCGCTGTTTGGCCCATTCCTGCCAGCCGTCCAGGGTGCGGCGCGGCTGCGACGCTCCGCCGGGCATCACCACCGCACCGACATAGGGCGCCTGGAACACTCGAAATGTGGTGTCGGAGAGGAACTCCGTGCACTCGACGAGCTCCAGCCCGAAACGCAGGTCCGGCTTGTCGGAGCCGTACCGGCGCATCGCGTCGGCGTAGCTGATCCGCGGGATCGGCGTCGGAATCCGGTAGCCGATCAGCGCCCACAACGCGCCCAGGATCTCCTCGGAGATCGCGATGATATCCTCGACGTGGACGAAGCTCATCTCCATGTCGAGCTGGGTGAATTCGGGCTGGCGGTCGGCGCGGAAGTCCTCGTCGCGGTAGCAGCGGGCGATCTGGTAGTAGCGCTCCATGCCGGCCACCATCAGCAACTGCTTGAACAGCTGCGGGCTCTGCGGCAGGGCGTAGAACGATCCGGGGTGCAGCCGGGCCGGCACCAGGAAGTCGCGCGCCCCCTCCGGCGTCGAGCGGGTGATCGTCGGCGTCTCGATCTCGACGAAGTCGTGGCGCGCCAGCACCGATCGGGCGGCGGCATTCACCTTGGAGCGCAACCGGATTGCCGCGGCCGGGCCGTCGCGGCGCAGGTCGAGGTAGCGGTACTTCAGGCGCAGCTCCTCGCCGGCCGGCTCGTCCAATTGGAACGGCAGCGGCGCACATTCGCCGAGCACGGTCAGCGTCGTGGCGTTGAGTTCGACGTCGCCGGTGGGGATTTCGGCGTTGGCGTTGCCTTCCGGGCGGATCTCGACGACGCCGGCGACCGCCACGCAAAATTCGGCGCGCAACCGGTGTGCCTGCTCGAGCACGTCGGCCGCGCGGAAGACCACCTGCGCGATGCCGGACGCGTCCCGCAGGTCGATGAAGATGACGCCACCGTGGTCGCGGCGCCGGGCCACCCAGCCGACCAGCGTTACCTGTTGACCGGCGTCGCGGCCCCGGAGCGAACCAGCGGCGTAGCTGCGCAACACAAATAATCCCCTTTACCCGGCTGAACGAGTGACCAGTCTAAGGGGCCGGGTAACTTCGCCTTCATCGCCACACACATCGCACTCGTGGGTCCCGGCGCGGTCGGCACGACGGTCGCCGCGCTGCTGTACCGGGCCGGGCATTCGGTGCTGGTCTGCGGTCGCAGCGCCCGCAACGGCATCGAACTGCGCCCGGACGACGGGGCGCCGATCGTGGTGCGCGGGCCGGTGCACACCGATCCCGCCGCGGTATCGGGCCCGGTCGACGTCGTGATCCTGGCGGTCAAGGCCACCCAGAACGCCGCCGCCCCTGGCTGTCGCGGCTGTGCGCCGAGCACACCATCGTCACGGTGCTGCAGAACGGCGTCGAGCAGGTCGAGCACGTGCAGCCGCTGTGTCCGTCGTCGCCCGTGGTCCCGGGGATCGTCTGGTACGGCGCCGAGACCCAACCCGGGGGTTGGGTGCGATTGCGCACCGAGGCCGCCCTGGTGCTGCCGAGCGGGCCCGCGGCCCAAACGGTTGCCGAATTGCTGCGTGGCGCCGGCTGCCGGGTGGACTGCGACCTCGACTTCTTGACCGGAGCCTGGCGCAAACTGCTGGGCAACGCGCTGGCCGGGTTCATGGCGCTGTCCGGACGACGATCCGGGATGTTCCGCCGCGACGACGTCGCCGAGTTGTCGCGCCGCTAGGTCGCCGAATGCCTGGCCATCGCGCGGGCCGAAGGCGCCCGGCTGCCGGACGGCACCGTCGACGAGTTGGTCGGCATGTTCCGGAGCGCAGCCCAGGACATGGGCACCTCGATACTGGCCGACCGGGAGCACGGGCGGCCGATGGAATGGGATCTGCGCAACGGAGTGATCATCCGTAAGGCACGCACCCACGGCCTGCCGACGCCGATCAGCGAGGTGCTGGTGCCACTGCTGGCGGCGGCCAGCGACGGTCCGGGCTAAGTTATCGCCATGCATGCCTGCGAGCGCGTCGGCCTCGACTTCATCGACAACGCGCCTTTCCGGTTCCGCAACAGCGTCGACCTGGCCATCACGCCCGAGCAGGTTTTCGAAGTCCTCGCCGACGCGCAGGCCTGGCCGCGCTGGGTGAGCGTGATCACCAAGGTCACCTGGACCAGCCCCGAGCCGCGCGGCGTGGGCACCACCCGCGTCGTCGAGATGCGCGGCGGCCTCACCGGCGACGAGGAGTTTTTGGCCTGGGAACCGTTCACCCGCATGGCATTCCGGTTCAACGAGTGCTCGACGGCGGCCGTGGCCGCCTTCGCCGAGGACTATCGCGTCGAGGTGATCCCGGGGGCTGCCGACTGACCTGGACGATGGCGCAGAAACCCGCGCGGCTCGCGCGGCTGGCGATGGTCGTCGTCGGGCCGCTGTTGAACCTCGGGCTGCGGCGGTTTCTGAGCAACCTGCGCCGTTACACCGACAGCCGATTTGCCGCTACGCAACAACGTTAGGTGTGTGCAAAGCTAAATCATGACCTTCAACGAGGGTATGCAGATCGACACCAGCACCGCGGAGTCATCCGGTGGCGGCGGAATGGGGATGGCCCTCGGGGGCGGCGGCGTCGGGCTGCTGATCCTGGTAGCTGCCTTGTTCTTCGGCATCGGCCCGGGCAAGGTGATGCCCCCGCAGGGCGTGAACGCCGGCGGCTACTCCGCACCCGGATTCGACCTGAGCCAGTGCAAGACCGGGGCCGACGCCAACAAATACGTGCAGTGCCGCGTGGTCGCCACCGGCAACTCGGTGGACGCGGTCTGGCATCAGCTGATGCCGAACTATACCCGCCCGCATGTGCGGCTGTTCACCGGTTCGGTCAACACCGGCTGTGGGCCCGCGACCACCGCGGTGGGCCCGTTCTACTGCCCGGTGGACCAGACCGCGTATTTCGACACCGACTTCTTCAAGGAACTGGTCGACAAATTCGGTTCCAGCGGTGGGCCTTTCGCGCAGGAGTACGTGGTCGCCCACGAATACGGCCACCACGTCCAGCAATTGCAGGGCAATCTGGGCCGCGCCCAGCAGAGCGCGCAGGGCGCCGGTGGCAACGGCGTGCGCACCGAGCTGCAGGCCGACTGCTATGCCGGCATCTGGGCGCACTACGCGTCGACGGTCAAACAGGAAAGCACCGGCGTGCCATACCTGGAGCCGTTGAGTGACAAGGATATTCAGGATGCGCTCTCGGCCGCCGCATCGGTCGGCGACGACCGGATCCAGAAGGAGTCGACCGGGCGCGTCAACCCCGAGTCGTGGACGCACGGATCGGCGGCGCAACGCCAAAAGTGGTTCACCGTCGGCTATCAGACCGGTGACCCGCACCAGTGCGACACCCTCTCGGCCACCAACCTGGGCTAGGAGACCAACGCCTTGAGTTGAGCGCGCCCCTGCTCGTCCAGCGGCAGCAGCGGCGCCCGCGGGTCGCCGACCGGGAAACCAATCAGGTCCAGCCCGGCCTTCACCGTGGTGGCCAGGCCCCCCGCCACGATGAACTCCAACAGCGGCTTGAGGTCGTCGTAAAGCAGCTGCGCCTTCTCCAGGTCGCCCGCGCGCACCGCGTCGTACAAATCGATGCACGGCTGCGGTCGCAGATTCGGTGCGGCCGTGCACCACCCGGAGGCGCCGGCTTTCAACGCGTCGAGCACCAGCGGATTGCTGCCGTTGTAGAACGGTAGCCGGCCGCCGGACAGTTCGGTGATGCGCCGCATCCGCGTCAGGTCGCCGGTGGACTCCTTGACCATCTTCACGTTGTCGATCGTCTCGAACATCTTGACCAGCAACTCGGGGCTCATGTCCACGCCGCTGGTGGCCGGGTTGTTGTAGGCCATGATCGGGATGTCGATGGCGTCGCCGATGCTGCGGTAGTGCTGAATGATCTCGCGTTCGGTGAGCTTCCAGTAGGACACCGGCAGGATCATCACCGCGTCGGCGCCGGCCTGTTGCGCGTACGTCGCCCGCCGAATGGTTTTGGCAGTGGTCACATCTGACACGCCGGCGACAACGGGCACCCGGCCGGCGACGGTGGCGATCGTGGTGTCGACGACAGCGTCGAACTCGGGCTCGTCGAGATAGGCCAACTCACCGGTGCTGCCCACCGGCGCGATCGCGTGCACCCCGGCCGACACCAGGCGCTCGACCAGCGCGGCCAGCCGGGCCGTGTCGATGCCGTCGCCGAAGGGCGTCACCGGGTAGGCGATGATGCCGTGGATCTTGGGTTCGGACACTGAGATCTCCTCAACTCGTCAGGGCGTCGGGGTGACGCGCCAGGGCACGGCGCGCGTAGTAAGCGAAGTTGGCCTGGCTGCGCTTGGGTGTCAGCGTCCAGTCGTGAGCCTCGCGCGCCAGCGCCTCGGGCAGCGGCTTGATCCGGCCCGCGGCCATCGCCGCCAGCTGCAGTTTGGCCGCGCGCTCGATCAGGACGCCCAGCGAGCAGGCTTCCTCGATGCTGGCGCCGGCGATCACCTGCCCGTGATGGGCCAGCAGCACCGCCTTCTTGTCACCGAGCGCGGCGCTGATGATTTCGCCCTGCTCGTTACCGACCGGTACGCCCGGCCACTCGGCGAGGAACGCGCAGTCGCCGTAGAGCGGCGTGGTGTCCATGTGGGAGACCACCAGCGGGACCTCCAGCATCGACAACGCCGCCACGTGGAACGCGTGGGTGTACACAATGCATTGCACGTCGGGTCGCGCGCGATAGATCCAGCTGTGAAAACGGTTGGCGGGATTGGCCATTCCGTCTCCGTCGAGCACGTTGAGGTCCTCGTCGACCAGCAGCAGGTTGTCCTCGGTGACCTCGTCGAACCCGAGGCCCAGCCGTTGGGTGTAGTAGGTGCCCTCGTCTTCGGCCCGGGCGGTGATCTGTCCGGCCAACCCGGAATCGTGCCCGGCGTCGAACAGCGCCCGGCAGGTCAGCGCGAGCTTCTGGCGGGTGGTCAACGCCGAATCGGCGATGTTGGCGGCCAACTGCTGCTCGGCGCGACGCATCAGGTCGGATTTCGAATCGCTGAACGTGGTTGCCATGACACTAAGCTAGCATTTAGGAAACTTTGTGTCATTGGTCTAGCGAACGGAGGCACCGCCGTGACTGCCCTGCTGCGTGCGGTCCGCAGGCAACGCGGCCTGACCCTCGAGCAGCTCGCCGCCCAGACCGGGCTGACCAAGAGCTATCTGTCCAAGATCGAGCGCGGGCACAGCACGCCGTCCATCGCGGTGGCCTTGAAGGTCGCCCGGGCACTGCGGGTCAATGTCGGGCGACTGTTCTCCGACGAGGCGGCGCAGGAGAAGATCACCGTCGACCGCGCCGCCGGGCCCGACGGCGAGCGCTACCGGGTGCTGGCGTCGGCGCTGCTCGGAAAGTCCATGTCGCCGTTCGTCGTTCGGCCGACCGCACACGCGGCCGACAACTCACACGTCGAGCACACCGGCCAGGAGTTCGTCTTCGTGCACGCCGGGCGCGTCGAACTCGACTACGGCGACCAGACCATCGAGCTGGGCACCGGCGACAGCGCCTACTTCGACGCGTCGGTCAGCCACAAACTCCGCGCGGTGGGCGCGCAGGAGACCGAGGTCGTCGTCATCGCGCACACCGAGCCGCGGTGATTAACCGGGTTTGCAGGTGACGGTGGTGGTGGCGTCCGCGTGGGCGACGACCTGGCCGTCCACCGCGATCTCGCAGTGAAACTGCGCCGGGCCGTTGCCGGAATCCGGCCAGTGCAGCATGCCGCTGGCGCTGATGCTCGCGTACTGGTTCGGGTTCGCCAAGGTGGCGGTGTAGGTCACCGGCGCTCCCCCGCTGAGTGGGGCCTGCACGCTGCTCATGAACTTCGACGGGTCCGCGCTGTAGGCGGCCTGGCTGGGCGGATCGGAACTCACATAGTTGACGGTGGCGGTCAGATTGTTGGGGCTCGTCACGGTGTAGGTCACCTGGTGGCCATCCGCATGCGCGGTCGCCGGGCCAAGAATCGCTCCCCCGACCAGTGCAAACGACGCCGACGCGACCGCGATGGTCCCCTTTTGCAGGTTCGTCATCACGTTCGTCATATCGAAAACGCTACCGGATTTGTTACCGACGGCTCCGGCGTTCACCGCTTGATATGCCAACGGTCGCCCGGCTCGGGTATGAAACATCCATGACCGACGACGCCGAACCGGTTGTTCCGGACGGCGCACCGGGCATCACCCGCCGCAAGTTGTTGACCACCAGCGCCACCTCGGCGGTCGTCGGGATGGGTGTCGGCGCCGGCGTCGGGGTGGGTGCCGCCACGCTGTTGTGGTCCAACTCGCACGGGCCGGCCCTGTTGCGGCAGCCGGAGCGCAACGGCGCACCGCCCGTGTTCGGGCTACACCTGCAATTCGGCCGCAACGCCGGCACAGAGGTGGTGGTGTCCTGGCACAGCACCGAGGCCGTGCGCAATCCGCGGGTCATGCTCGGCACGCCGGGGTCCGGCTTTGGCCAGACCGTCGCGGCCGAAACTCTGACCTATCTAGATGGCAAGTCCAACAACGAAGTTCGCGTCAACCATGCTCGACTGACCAATCTGACGCCGGACACCGACTACGTGTACGCCGCCGTGCATGACGGCGCCGAACCCGAGCATGGCACCGTGCGGACCGCGCCGGTGGGCCGAAAGCCCTTGCGCTTCACCAGCTTCGGTGATCAGTCCACCCCGGCGCTGGACCAGCTGCCCGACGGCACGTACGGCACCGACAACATCGGATCGCCCGCCGCCGCCGACACCACGCTGGCGATCGAACGGCTGGGCCCGTTGTTCAACCTGGTCAACGGCGACCTGTGCTACGCCAACCTCGCCCAAGACCGGGTCCGGACCTGGTCGAACTGGTTCGAGAACAATACCCGTTCGGCGCGCTATCGGCCGTGGATGCCGGCCGCGGGCAACCACGAGAACGAGTTGGGCAACGGGCCGGTCGGCTACGGCGCGTATCAGACCTACTTCGCGGTGCCCGACTCCGGAGCAAGCCCCGAACTGAGGGGGCTGTGGTACTCGTTCACGGCCGGGTCGGTGCGCGTGCTCAGCCTGAACAACGACGACGTCGCGTTGCAGGACGGCGGCCATTTTTACATCCACAACTATTCCGGTGGCGAGCAAAAGCGTTGGCTTACCGCAGAACTCGCGGCCGCTCGGCGCGACCCCGATATCGACTGGCTGGTGGTGTGCATGCATCAGACCGCCATCTCCACCGCCGAGCGGGCCAACGGCGCCGACCTGGGTATCCGCGAGCAGTGGCTGCCCCTGTTCGACCACTCCCAGGTCGACCTGGTGCTGTGCGGTCACGAGCACCACTACGAACGCTCGCATCCGTTGCGCGGCACCCTGGACACCGATACTCGCACGCCGATTCCCGTCGACACTTCCCACGACGTGATCGACGCGACTCGCGGAACGGTGCACGTCGTCGCCGGCGGTGGCGGAACCTCGGCGCCGTCCAACGCGATGCTGTTCCCCCAGCCGCGGTGCCGGGTGATCACCGGCGTGGGTGCGTTCGATCCCGCGATCGGGCGCAAGAGGCCGCTCTACGTCCTCGAGGACGCCCCATGGTCGGCATTTCGCGACCACGAAAACCCTTACGGTTTCGTATCTTTCGACGTCGATCCGGGCCGGCCGGGCGGCAACACCTCGATCAAGGCCACGCACTACGCGCTGCGCGGGCCGCTCGGCGCCGTCGCGGTCGTGGAACAGTTCACCCTGACGAAGCCCCGGGGGGACAAGCCCGCTTAGAACAGCGTGGGCTGGGCGGGTTCCGGCGGGGCTTTCGGCGCCTGCGCGAACAACCGCTGGTCACCGCTCAGCCGGTGTTTGGCGATCAGCGGAGCCGTCCGCATCCGCAGCATCTCCCGGTAGTCGGGCGGCAAATACGCTCCGCGCCGGTACAACTCGCGATAACGGCCGACAAGTTCGGGATGCGAGCGAGCCAGCCAGGACATGAACCAGCCGCGGGTCGAGCGGCGCAGATGCAGACCGAAGACGGTCACGCTGGTGGCTCCCGCGGCCGCGATCTGACCGAGCAGCCCGTCGAGGTGCTGCTCCGAATCGGTGAGGTGTGGCAGCACCGGCGCCACCATCACATGGCAGTCCAGGCCGGCGTCGCGGACCGCGGCGATCAGACCCAGGCGCGCCTGCGGCGTCGGCGTGCCCGGCTCGACGTCTCGGTGCAGCTCCGGGTCGCCGACCGCCAGCGACACCGCCACCGACACCGGAACCTGTTGGGCCGCAACGGTGATCAGCGGCAGGTCGCGTCGCAGCAGGGTGCCCTTGGTCAGGATGGACAGCGGGGTGCCCGACTCGGCGAGTGCGCCGATGATGCCCGGCATCAGCGCATACCGGCCCTCGGCGCGCTGGTAGGGATCGGTGTTAGTGCCCAGCGCGACGGTTTCGCGTCGCCACGACGGTCGGCGCAGCTCGCGGCGCAGCACCTCCGCGACGTTGGTCTTGACCACCACCTGGGTGTCGAAGTCGGTGCCGCAGTCGAAGTCCAGATATTCGTGGGTGGGCCGGGCGAAACAGTAGCGGCAGGCGTGCGAGCAGCCGCGGTAGCCGTTGACGGTGTAGCGAAACGGCAATGCGGCCGCGTCCGGAATCTTGTTGAGCGCCGTCTTGCACAGCACCTCGTGAAAGGTGATTCCGTCGAACTGCGGTGCGCGCACGCTGCGGACCAGCCCGATCCGCTGCAGACCCGGTAATGCGCCGTCGTCGACCGGTTCCCCGTTGACGGCGACGGCCTGGCTCGCCCACCGCATGCCATCATTCGAATAACTGTTCGATGCAATGTCAAGCGGGCGCCCTACACTTGGCCGAGTGGCGGAGGGGCACTTGTCGAATCCTGAATATGACGGCGAACTGCGGTCCGAACAGAGCTACGTGACCGGGCTGTACGCGCGGCTCGACGCCGAACGTGCCCGAGCGAAGGAGCGATACCGCGCGGCATTGCGGGACGGCGGCGAGAGCCTTTCGGATCGGGATGCCCAGGTGCGCGCGGTGGCCAGGGAGGTCAAGCGGCTGGACGTCGCCGACCACGGGTTGTGTTTCGGGCGCCTGGACGCCCTCTTTGGCGAACGCTCCTATATCGGCCGGATCGGGTTGTTCGACGCCGACGACGAGTACCGGCCGCTGCTGCTCGACTGGCGGGCACCGGCGGCTCGCGCGTTCTATGTCGCCACCGCCGCCAGCCCCGAACACATGCGCCGGTGCCGCCAGTTCCACACCAGCGGGCGGCGCGTGGTCGCGGGCGGCGCGTGGTCGACTTCACCGACGAGGTGTTCGGCCGGCCCGGTGCCGGCGCGCAAGGTGACGCGGCGCTGCTGCCGGCGGTCAACGCGCCGCGGGGCGAGGGCATGCGCGACACCGTGGCGACCATTCAGGCCCAGCAGGACGAGATCATCCGGCTCGATCACCCGGTCGTGCTGGTGATCGAGGGCGGGCCCGGGACCGGCAAGACGGTGGTGGCGCTGCACCGCGTCGCGTACTTGCTGTACACCCAGCGCGAGCGATTCGAGCGTCACGGCGTCCTTGTGGTGGGCCCCAATTCGGCGTTCCTGCGCCACGTCGATCGCGTGCTGCCGTCGCTAGGCGAGTCGAGTGTGGTCTTCATGACGCCGGGCGATCTGGTCCCCGGCATGCAGATCACCGCCGAGGACACGCCGGAATGTGCGGCGTTCAAGGGGTCGCTGAAAATCCTCGACGTGCTCGCCGCCGCGATCGCGGATCGGCAACGGCTGCCCGAGCGCCCGCTGGAGATCGAGCTGGCCGACGTCACGATGCGCATCGACGCCGAGATCGCCGGCTGGGCCCGGGACGAGGCACGCGGCAGCGGACAGCCGCACAACCAGGCCCGCGCGGTGTTCGTCGACATCCTCAGCTGGGCGCTGACCGAGCGCGATCGCCCGGATCGGCCGCGGCTGGCTGACTCGAGAGGACCGCACGGCATGGGAGCAACTGCGCTCTGACCTGCTGGCCGCACTTGCGGACAACGACCAGTTCACCGCCGCACTCGACCGGCTCTGGCCGATCCTGACGCCGCAGGAGCTGCTGACGTCGCTGTACCTGTCCCCCGAGCGGCTGCATGCCGTGGGTGCGCCCCAGTCGCTGCTGCGTGTCCAGGGCGATCCCTGGACGGTGTCGGACGTGCCGCTGCTCGACGAGCTGGTCGATCTGCTCGGCCGCGACAAGGCCGCCGAGGCCGCGGCGGCCGGCGCCGAGCGCGAGCGCAAATACGAGCCGAGTACGCCGCGGGCGTGCTGGACCTGATGGTCGCGCGCGAGGATCTGATGGACGACGAGGACCATCTGATCGCCCGCGACGTGATCCATGCCGAGGCCCTGGCCGATCGGTTCGTCGAACGTGACACGCGAGAACTCGCCGAACGTGCTGCGGCCGACCGGGATTGGACCTACCGGCACGTCGTCGTCGACGAGGCCCAGGAACTGTCCGAGATGGACTGGCGGGTGCTGATGCGACGCTGCCCCGGCCGGTCCTTCACCGTGGTCGGCGACCTCGCTCAGCGCCGGTCGCCGACCGGAGCGACGTCATGGCAGGCGATGTTGCAGCCATACGTTGCGGGCCGATGGGAGTATCGGGCGCTGACCGTCAACTACCGCACGCCGGCGGAGATCATGGCGGTGGCCGCCGCGCTGCTCGAAGAGTTCGCGCCCGGCGTTCAGCCCCCGGAGTCGGTGCGCGCCTGCGGGGTTCGCCCTTGGTCCAGGAAGGTCAGCGACGACGAATTAGCCGGTGCGATCGAAGAATTCGTGGATAGCGAAGCCGGTCGCGAAGGTACCAGCATCGTGATCGGACCGCCCGGCGTGCCCGGCACGGTGCCGGCCTCACAGACCAAGGGCCTGGAATTCGACGCCGTGCTGGTCGTCGATCCGCAGCGGATCCTCGCCGACGGCCCCCGCGGCGCGGCCGAACTCTACGTCGCACTCACCCGCGCCACCCAGCGCCTCGGGGTGCTGCACCGAGAACCGTTGCCACGGGCACTGTCCGGCTTGGCCGAATACGAGACGACCGCTGCGGTGTTGACGGGCCGTCAGAACGGCGGCGGTTGCGCCACGGTCTCCGGCGGTGGCTGACCGACGGCCTGGGGTGGCGCCCGACGCGCGTCGCGATTTTGTCGTCGTTCCGCGGCGACGCGCGCGGCACGGTTTTGCGCGCGGGTACGCGAGCGTCGGGGCATCATCGCGGTCCGGTCGCCGCAGTAGTCGCGCGGCGCGTCGGCCTCGGGTGCCGGCATCCCGCCCGTCGCCCGACACAGGCTCGGGAAGAGCAGCGCGCTACCCGGGGTGGTGACATATGTTTGCCCGGCCGGCGATGTCAAGATCACTGTCCCGTCGGGCAACTGCTGGTCGCGCCAACCCCAGAACGTCTTGACCAGATGATGAGTGCGGCAGTAGCACTTGATGTTTGACGCATGCGTCGGGCCGCCGTCGGCGTACGGGATCGTATGATCAAGGTCGCACTCGACCGCCGGCCGATCACAACCCGGCCAGCGGCAGGTTAAGTCGCGCCATCGCACAAAGTCCTGCAGCGCCCGCGACGGCACGTATCCGGGCTCGGGCGGAGCGTCCGCGGGATGGACGAGCGGTACCAGCCTGGCCGACTTGGCAAGCTCCGCAACGAGTTCCGGGGTGATCAGGCCATCCGAACCCAGCAGGGACGCCGGCGCGGAGCCGGTACCGTCGACGGTGGCCCGCTCGGCGAGCACATGGATGACCACGGGCGATGCAGCGGGACGCTTACCCGCCGCGCAGTCGGGCCGGCCGCACCGGCAGCCGAGCCGGGAGACCGATGCGGCCAGCGCCCCGAGCGCGTCGGCCCGGCGCTCCTCACGGTCGCGAGGATCATGCTCACACACCGTGGCGGACAACGCATTCAGGCACTTTTCGAGCGCACGCGCGTCCGAGCTCAACAGGGATCCGTGAATCTCGGCAATGCCATCCCCGACGCCCGTGATCGATACCTCGCGTGCGGACTGTCGTATCTTGCGCCGCCGGACGGCGTCGGCGTCGGCCCTCATTACGATCCGGTCAACCTACCCGGCAAAACGACCGTGGGTCATCGACGGCCAGCGCGGCACGTTGACCGCCAGCCGTGCGTCGACGCTGGCCAGTATCTCGTCGTCGGTCAGCAGATCGGTGCGATAGACGATGGTCTGAAACATCCGGTAGTCGATGTCGCCGGCCTTGAATACCGCCGCGAGCTTTGGCAGCCGCTCACGCATGGCCCGGGCGTATCGAAGGCGACTTGCCGCCTGGCCCTGACTGATCCGCAATGCCGCAGCGACCTCGGCGGCCACCGCGTCCATGGTGTCGATCGCCCATTCTTCGGTGTCCGAACAACGCGACAGCCGGTAGGCGAACAACTCGCCGATGTCCTCCAGTTGGGCGGCCGCCGCCCGATTCTCGAGCCGTGCGGATGAGCGGATCCGATCCACCAAGGCCCCAAGGCCGCGGAATCGCGCGTGGTGGACGGATAGTGCCGTTCGAAGATCTCCTCGATCTCTTCGACCCCACCCGAATGCATGTTCGAATGCTACCACGGCTCGCCGACGACTAAGCCCCAGTGGATGGATGACCTCGGCCCAGTGCGGGCCAGTCAGGTCAACAACTGAAACTCGTGTGGCACAAGTGATTTGATGCCGCGGGCTCAGGCCTCCTCGGCCAAGGATGCTTCACCATGGGCGGTCATGGCAGAGCGACCGGTCATCAGGCCCATCAGGCCGTCCTGATAGGTGAGCCCGGGCGGTTTGCCCTTGGGAGCGGCCGACAACTCATCGGGCTTGGGCGCCGACTTCGGCCAGGCCGGCGGTACCGATAGCTATCCCAGCGCGGGCGACGCGCCCAGCGGCGCGCACTCCACCACCACGCTGGAGAAGTCGCGGAACGACTTCACGGTCGGAGGGGTTGTCTTGCTCTGCGTTTCGGCACCGTCCACCGACGTCTCCTCACCCGGCAACCAGCGGACAGGCGACGGCGCCTGCCCGCGTGCAATCTTGCACGACCGTACAATAAGTACGCCCGGTCGTGGGCGGGTTTGCTGAACATTTGTTGACGGACTTGCTAATTTCCGCCCGTCCAACCGAACCGGCGGCGATTATCGGCCGAAACGCGAAAGCACGTCGGCGACGACCGAATCGAGCGGCACCGACAGCTGCTCCCCGGTCGCCAGATCCTTGACGCCGATCGTGCCGGTGTCCAGATCGCGGTCACCGGCCACCAGTGCGACCCGGGCACCGGAGCGGTCGGCCGCGCGCATCGCGCCCTTGAGCCCGCGATCGCCGTAGGCCATGTCCACCCGGACACCGGCGGCCCGCAATTGAGAGCCCAGCACCGCCAGCCGCAACTTGGCCGCCTCGCTCAGCGGCACCCCGAACACCTCGCAGCGCGTCGACGACCCCACCCTCTTGCCCTCGGCCCGCAACGCCAGCATGGTGCGGTCCACGCCGAGCCCAAATCCGATGCCGGACAGGTCTTGTCCGCCGAGCTGGCGCATCAGCCCGTCGTAGCGGCCGCCGCCGCCGATGCCGGACTGGGCACCCAATCCGTCGTGCACGAACTCGAAGGTGGTCTTGGTGTAGTAGTCGAGCCCCCGCACCATGCGCGGGTTGATCACGTAGGGCACGCCCAGCGCGTCGAGGTGGGCCAGCACCGTGTCGAAGTGTTGCTTGGCCGCATCGGAGAGGTGGTCGAGCAGCACCGGGGCGTCGGCCGTCATGGCCTGGACCTCGGGTCGTTTGTCGTCCAGCACCCGCAACGGGTTGATCTCGGCGCGCCGGCGGGTCTCTGCGTCCAGGTCGAGCCCAAACAGGAATTCCTGCAGCAGTTCCCGGTACTGCGGCCGGCAACTGTCGTCGCCCAGCGAGGTGATCTCCAGCCGGAAGCCGTCCAGGCCGAGCGAGCGGAACCCGGCGTCGGCAATCGCGATGACCTCGGCGTCCAGCGCCGGGTCGTCGACGCCGATCGCCTCCACGCCCACCTGCTGCAGCTGGCGATACCGGCCGGCCTGCGGACGCTCGTAGCGGAAAAACGGTCCGGAATAGCACAATTTGACCGGCAGCGCGCCCCGGTCCAGGCCGTGCTCGATCACCGCGCGCACCACCCCGGCCGTGCCCTCCGGCCGTAGCGTCACCGAGCGGTCACCGCGGTCGGCGAACGTGTACATCTCCTTGGACACCACGTCGGTGGATTCGCCGACGCCGCGAGCGAACAGCCCGGTGTCCTCGAAAATGGGTAGCTCGATGTCGCTGTAGCCGGCCCGGCGGGCGGCCCCGAGCAGACCGTCGCGCACGGCGACGAACTGCGCCGAGTCCGGTGGAACGTAATCCGGCACGCCCTTGGGTGCGCTGAACTCCGTCATCCGGTCAGCCCTTCGAGGAACGGATTGAACCGGCGCTCGGCGCCAATCGTGGTGGAGTTGCCGTGGCCGGGCAGCACCACCGTGTCGTCGTCGAGCACCAACAGCTTGTCGATGATCGAGGTCAGCAGATCGCGGCCGCGGCCGCCGAACAGGTCGGTGCGGCCCACCGAGCGCTCGAACAGCGTGTCGCCGGTGAACACCACGTCTTTGTCCGCTGGGCTTGCTTGAGAAACCCGGAACACCACCGATCCGCGGGTGTGTCCGGGTGTGTGGTCGACGTTGACGCTGACGTTGCCCAGGTCGATCTTGTCGCCGTCGCGGTCCAGTTCGACGACCTGCTTGGGCTCGCGGAAGAACGCGCCCGTCACCAGCTGCGCCAACCGCGGCCCCATGCCATGGATCGGGTCTTTGAGCATGAAGCGGTCTTCGGGGTGGATGTAGGTCGGGCAGCCGTAGGTGTCGGAGACCTTCTGCGCGGACCACATGTGGTCGATGTGCCCGTGCGTGAGCAGCACCGCGGCCGGCGTCAGCCGATTCTGGTCGAGAATGCGCCGTAGCGGAGCCATCGCACGCTGCCCCGGATCCACGATGACGGCGTCCGTTCCGGGGTGCTCGGCCAGCACGTAGCAGTTGCAAGCCAGCATGCCGGCGGGAAATCCGGTGATCAACACGCCTCCCAGTTTCCCACGGGGTCACTTGACACCGCTCGCGCCGCCCGCATTAGCCTGAGCCTGCTACCCCGGCCCCCACTTGACGACCATGGAGGCAGACCGGCCGTGCCGACCAACGAACAGCGACGTGCCAACGCCAAGCGCAAACTCGAACGGCAGCTCGAACGCCGCGCGAAGCAAGCCCGCAGGCGCCGGCTCTTGGTGATCGGCGGTGGTGCGGTGGTGGCCATCGCAGTGGTCGCCGCGGTGGTGATCACCGTGATCAACACGAACAAGAAGCACCAGCACGACACCGCCGCGCCGACGACCAGCAACTCCCCGGCAGCGTCGAGCACGACGACCCCGCAAACCGGGGTGGTGCCGCCGGTTCCGCCCCTGCCGGCGTTCAAGCCGTCGGACACCGTCGGCGCCAACTGCCAGTACCCGGCGTCGACGGACCCGGCCGCCAAGCCGGTCAAGCCGCCGCGCACCGGCAAGGTGCCCACCGATCCGGCGCAGGTGAGCGCGAGCATGGCGACCAGCCAGGGCAACATCGGCCTGATGCTGGCAAACAACGAATCGCCTTGCACGGTCAACAGTTTCGCGAGCCTAATCGGGCAGAAGTATTTCGACGACACCAAGTGTCACCGGCTGACCACCTCGGAGTCGCTGGGCGTGCTGCAATGCGGTGATCCCAAGGGCGACGGCACCGGCGGGCCGGGCTACCAGTTCGCCAACGAGTACCCGACCGACCAGTACCCGCCGAACGATCCCAAGCTGCGGGAACCGGTTTTGTACCCGCGCGGCACCCTGGCGATGGCCAACGCCGGGCCGGGCACCAACGGCAGCCAGTTCTTCATGGTCTACAAGGATTCTCAGCTGCCGCCGCAGTACACCGTCTTCGGCACGATCCAGGCCGACGGGCTCGCCGTGCTCGACAAGATCGCCAAGGCCGGCGTCAACGTCAACGGTGGCGGCCAGGACGGGGCACCGGTCAGCGAAGTCACCATCAAGTCCATCCTGCTCGACTGAGCGCAACACGGGTCGTCGAGGATTCGTCGGAACCTGGCCGACACCTTAAGGCCAGTGCGTGGTGACGGAGTCGTTCGGACATTACGAGCTGCGCGAACTGCTGGGCCGCGGCGGCATGGGACAGGTGTTCCGCGCCTACGACACCAGCACGGACCGCATCGTCGCGCTCAAGGTGCTGCCCGCACACCTGGCCGACGACGACGAATTCCAGCTGCGGTTCCGGCGCGAGGCGCGAATCGCGGCGAGCCTTTCCGACCCGCACATGGTGCCGATCCACAGCTACGGCGAGATCGACGGCCGGCTCTACGTCGACATGCGCCTGATCGAGGGCCGCGACCTGTTGGCCTACATCGCCGAAAACGGTGGCCGGCTGAGCCCCGACCGCGGTAGCCGTGATCGAACAGGTTGCCGCGGCACTGGATACGGCCCACGAAGTGGGGCTGATCCACCGCGACATCAAGCCGTCCAACATCCTGGTGTCCGCCCGCGACTTCGTCTACCTGATCGACTTCGGGCTCGCGCGCACCGCCGCCGACACCGTGCTGACCCACACCGGCCACACCATGGGCACCATGGCCTACATGGCCCCGGAACGCTTCCGGGGCATGACCGATCACCGCGCCGACATCTACGCCCTGGCCTGCGTGCTCTACGAATGCCTGACCGGGCACCTGGCCTACCCCGGCGACACCTTCGAAGAACAACTCAACGCGCATCTGAACGCCCCGCCGCCACGACCCTCGTTCACCGCACCGGGCGTGCCGCCGGTCATCGACGACGTCGTCGCCCGCGGCATGGCAAAGGATCTCAACCGGCGCTACCAAACCGCCGTCGAGTTCGCCAACGCCGCCAAGGCCGCACTGTCGGGTGCCGGCAACCCCGCGCCGCCTAGCCCGCCGCCGCCGCACTACCCGGCGACCGCGGCCGCCCCGGCGCCCCCATCCAGCCCCGCGCCGCCCCCGCAACAGCAGCGCTCGAGCAGGGCGCTGATCATCGGCAGCGTCGCCGCATCGATCTTCACCCTGGCCATGGTGACGATTCTGGTCGTCGCCCTGGTGACGAACAGCGATTCCGGTTCGAATAGTGCGACCTCCAGCACCGTGCCGCATCCCCGGACGCTCAAACAGGGGCCCGCCTTCGGCGCACCGGGAGCACCGTCGACCCCGGCCGCCCCGAACCCGAATGCCGCGCCGCCGTTGCCGGCGTTTGCCCCGCCATCCGACCTGGGTGCCAATTGCCAATACCAGCCGGTGGGCAACGACTCGGTGGATGCGTCGCCCAAGCCCGTCAACCTGCCTCCGTCCGGGCGGTTATCCACCACGCCGGCGCAGATCCCCGCCACCATCTCCACCAACTTCGGCGATATCGGCATCGAGCTCGCCAACGGCGAGTCCCCGTGCACGGTGAACAGCTTCGTCAGCCTGGTCCACCAACAATTCTTCGACGGCACCACCTGCCCGCAGCTGTCCACCGGCTCCGACGGCGCGATGCTGTCGTGCGGTGGCCCCGACAAAGACGGCAACGGCGGCCCCGGTTACGAGTTCGCCGACGAATATCCCACCAACCAATATCCGCCGAGAGATCCCGCGCTCAGGGCGACCGTGGTGTACCCGCGCGGATCGGTGATCATGGCCAGCAACGAACCCAACACCAACGGTAGCCAATTCGTCATGGTCTACCAGGACACCGAGGCATTGCCCACCTTCACGCTGCTCGGCAACGTCGACCAGGCCGGCCTCGCCGTCCTCGACAAGATCGCCGCGGCAGGAGTCGCCGGCCACCGGCTGACCGGCCTGCCCACCTCACCGGTCACCATCAACTCGGTGCGGCTCGGCTGAGCCTTACGCCGCGGACGTCACGCGGTAGACGTCGTACACGCCTTCGACGTTGCGCACGACGTTCAGCAAGTGCCCGAGGTGCTTGGGGTCACCCATCTCGAAAGTGAAGCGGCTGATCGCAACTCGGTCGCCCGAGGTGGTGACCGACGCGGACAGGATGTTGACCTTCTCGTCGGCTAGCACCCGCGTGACGTCCGACAGCAGCCGGTGCCGGTCGAGTGCCTCGACCTGAATGGCCACCAGGAACACCGACGACGGCGACGGGGCCCACAGCACCTCGATGATGCGCTCGGCCTGCTGCTGCAGCGAGGCGGCATTGGTGCAGTCGGTGCGGTGCACGCTGACGCCGCCACCGCGGGTGACGAAGCCCATGATCGCATCGCCGGGCACGGGTGTGCAGCACTTGGCCAGCTTGGTCAGCACGCCGGGAGCGCCGGGAACCGAGACACCGACGTCGTCGGTGCTGCGCGGACGGCGCAACATCGTTGTCGGCGTTGATCTTTCGGCGAGGTCCTCCTCGGCCTGGTCGATGCCGCCAAGCTCGGCCAGCAGCCGCTGGACGACGTGGCGTGCCGAGACATGTCCCTCGCCGATCGCGGTGTACATCGCCGACACGTCGGTGTAGTGCAACTCACGCGCCACCGCCGACATGGCCTCACCATTGACCAAGCGCTGCAACGGAAGTCCGCCGCGACGAACCTCGCGGGCCATCGCCTCCTTGCCGACTTCCAGCGCTTCCTCGCGGCGCTCCTTGGCAAACCACTGCCGGATCTTCGCCTTGGCCCGCGGTGACACCACGAACTGCTGCCAGTCCCGCGACGGCCCGGCGTTGGGCGCCTTGGAGGTGAAAACCTCTACGACTTCCCCGTTTTCGAGCTTGCGTTCCAGCGCCACCAATCGCCCGTTGACCCGGGCGCCGATGCACCGGTGACCGACCTCGGTGTGCACCGCGTAGGCGAAGTCCACCGGGGTCGAGCCGGTCGGCAGGGTGATGACGTCCCCCTTGGGGGTGAACACGAAAATCTCTTGCACGGCAAGGTCGTAACGCAACGACTCCAGGAACTCGCCGGGGTCGGCGGCCTCCCGTTGCCAGTCGAGCAGTTGCCGCATCCAGGCCATGTCGTCGATCTCAACGGCGGCGTTCGGATGCAGAACACCGTTGCGGCCCTTGGTTTCCTTGTACCGCCAGTGCGCGGCGATACCGTATTCGGCGGTGCGGTGCATGTCGCGGGTGCGGATCTGCACTTCCAGCGGCTTGCCCTCCGGCCCGACGACCGTGGTGTGCAGTGATTGGTAGACACCGTATCTGGGCTGGGCGATGTAGTCCTTGAACCGCCCTGCCATCGGCTGCCACAGCGAATGCACCACGCCCACGGCGGCGTAGCAGTCCCGGATCTCGTCGCACAGGATGCGGATGCCGACCAGGTCATGGATGTCGTCGAAATCACGGCCCTTGACGATCATCTTCTGGTAGATCGACCAGTAGTGCTTGGGCCGGCCCTCCACCGTCGCCTTGATTTTCGACGCGCCCAGCGTGGCGACGATTTCGGCGCGGACCTTGGCCAGGTAGGTGTCCCGCGACGGCGCCCGCCCGGCGACCAGGCGGACGATCTCCTCGTACTTCTTCGGGTGCAGGATCGCGAACGACAGGTCTTCCAGCTCCCACTTCACACTGGCCATACCGAGCCGATGCGCCAGGGGCGCAATGACTTCCAGCGTCTCGCGGGCTTTACGCGCCTGCTTTTCCGGCGGCAGGAACCGCATGGTCCGCATGTTGTGCAGCCGGTCGGCCACCTTGATGACCAACACCCGCGGGTCCCGCGCCATCGCGGTGATCATCTTGCGAATCGTCTCACCCTCGGCGGCGTTGCCCAGCTCGACGCGGTCCAGCTTGGTCACCCCGTCGACGAGGTGGCCCACCTCTTCGCCGAATTCCTCGCTCAGCGCCTCCAGCGTGTACCCGGTGTCCTCGACGGTGTCGTGCAGCAACGCCGCCACCAAAGTCGTTGTGTCCATTCCCAATTCGGCGAGAATGTTGGCAACGGCCAGCGGATGGGTGATATAGGGATCACCGGAGCGGCGCAGTTGACTGGCGTGCCGCCGGTCGGCCACCTCGAACGCCCTGTTGAGCATCGAGAAGTTCGCCTTCGGGTAGATCTCCCGGTGCACCGCCACCAGCGGCTCGAGCACGGGGTTGAACGCGCCGCGCTGGGCGGTCATCCGGCGGGCCAGCCGGGCCCGGACCCGACGCGACGCGCTGCTCGATGTCTTCAGGGTCTCGGCGACCGGCTCGGCCGCCTCGACGACGGGTGACGACTCCGTGAGGGGCGGCACAACGGCTTGCGCCGAGCTTTGCTCATCCGCCACGTTGGTCACCTCCGACCTCGAGGATATCCCGCGCGGCTAGACGCGGCTCAGGCTTTCTACCGGCAAAGGCGCGACGGCTGCCCGGCCGCCGAGCGCGGTGATTTCCACCAGCACGGCCGCACCGGTCACCTGGGCCCCGGCGCGCTCGAGCAGGCGGTTGGCCGCCCCCAGCGTGCCGCCGGTGGCCAGCAAGTCGTCGATGATCATGATGCTGGTGCCGCGCAAGTCCAGACCGTCGGCCGGGATCTCGATCGCCGCGGGACCGTACTCCCGCTCGTACGCCTCGCGGAGCACCGGCGGTGGCAGCTTGCCCTCCTTGCGGATGGACAGCACACCGGTGCCGAGCCGGGCGGCAACGGCGGCGGCCACCAACGACCCGCGCGATTCGATGCCGGCCACCAGATCGACACCGGCAGAAAGGTCCACCAGCGCGTCGATCACCGCGTTCATCGCCGACCGGTCGGCGAACAGCGGGGTGAGGTCCTTGAACTGGACTCCCCGCTTCGGAAAGTTGGCGACGTCGCGGGTCAACGACGCGATCCGGTCGGCCAGCGCCGAATCCTCGCGAATATCCGTCACTGCATCAAAGCCCATCGGTCCATGTTCCAACCCACGCCCCACCTGGTCGGGTTCTCGCTGACTGCGTACATCTTTTTCGACATCAGCAACGTGCGCTGCTGGCGATACAGGGGCAACGTGGGCATATCACCCCAGAGTACCGGCGCTGCCTCGGCAAGCAGGCGAACCCGCTCGGCCGGGTCGCCGGACACCGCAAGCGCCCCGATTACGCCGTCTACCTGCGGGTTCGCGTAGGCCGACAGATTATTGCCGTTGCCGCTGTGCAGGTCGTAGGCGTCCATCGACGACGACCCGGTGGACCCGCTGCCGCTGGCTCCACCCGTGCTGGCCAGCAGAACATCGATCTTTCCGCCCGTGAGCGCCTGGGGTCCGGAGGTGTCCAGTCTGACGTTGGAAACAGTGATACCGGCCGCGGCGCACGACTTGGTGATGGTGCCGACGGTGACCGCGAGTCGGGCGTTGGGCCCCTGGTAGCCGATCCGCACCGGCAACGGCGCACCCAGCGCCGCGCGGGCGGCGACGGGGTCCGCCCGGTTGAACGGGCCCGCCTCGGCGGCCCCGTCGGCCTGCGCGACGGCGTCCTCGGCGACGGGAGACAACCGCGAGTTGGCGATCGGGACCCCGGCGTCACGCGCGATCACGTCGCGAGGCGTACACAGCGCGACCGCGCGGCGGGCGTTGGCCTGCGCCAACGGTCCCTGCGGCGCGAAAATCAGCTGCTCGATGCCCGCCGCGGGCGCGTCGGTGCGCTCGTAGTTGTCCGGCGTGGCCAGCGCGCCCGACGACCCGGCCGCGACGTCGACGACGTCGACGCTGCGGTTGTTGACCCGGTCCTGGATGTCGGGCGCCTGCGGCGACACGGTGATCCGCTTGGTGATCGCCTTGGGACCCCACCACCGGTCGTTGGCCACCAGCACCACGGCGCCGTCGTCCAAAACGGATTCGATTTTGTACGGGCCCGACGACGGGAAGCGCTTGACGATGTCGTCGTGTTTGAGGCCCGGCTTGAGGTCCCACGTGGTGTTCCACAGTTGTGCGATCTGTGCGACCGACGCGGTGTTTTTGCTGAGCAGCGTCGCGGTCACGTCGATATTCAGCTGATCGGCGATGACGTGCGACGGCATCATCGTGGTCGCGGTGAACAATTGGGTGTAGTCGACGATGCCGCGGTCCGGAACGAACGACACCCGCGCCTTCTTTTGCCCGGGTATGCATTCGATGTTGGCGATGTCGACGTAGCCGGCCTGGGTGGCGGCGTCGAACCCGGGAAACCGGCCCGACTGAGCGGCCCAGGCCAGCACCAGATCGTCGCAGGTCACCGGCTTGCCGTCGGAATACACCGCGTTGTCGGCGATCTGATAGTCGAGCACCAGCGGCGAACCGCTGATTACCGAGACGGAGCCGAAGTCGTGGTCGGCGACGACCTGTCCGTCGGGGCCGTGGTAGCCGAACCCGGTCAGCGTGCGGGCGAACGCCTGCGCCGCGGCCGACGCGAACCCGACGGTGGTGTTGGCGTTGTAGCTGCTCACCGGCCCGTCGACGACGTAGACGATCTCCGTGGCGGCGCTGCTCGAGCATCCCGTCAACGTGATCGCGGCGGCCAACGGTAACGCCAAAGCAACGGCCGCGGCCCGCTTCAGCATCGCGGCTACCGCCGGCCGGCGTTCCGCTTGCCGCTCGGGCGCCGGGTGCCGGTGGGTCGCACGGGCCGCGCACCCGGCGCCGGCTTGTTCGGCGCGGGCTCGGCAGGCTTTTTGGTCTCCGGCGCGGTCTGGGTGTCGGGGGCGTCGTCGGCGGTCGACTCCGTGGGCACCGGCGTGCCGGGTTTGCGGCGTTTGAGCACGCGGCGGGTGTGGGTCTTCACCAGCTCGGTGCGCTCGCGCAGCGTGACCAGCAGCGGGGTGGCGAAGAAGATCGACGAATAGGTGCCGACCAGGATGCCGACCAGCTGCACCAGGGCCAGGTCCTTCAGCGTGCCGACGCCCAGCAGCCACACCGCCACCACCATCAGCGCCAGCACCGGCAGCACCGAGATCAGGCTGGTGTTGATCGAGCGCATGAAGGTCTGGTTGATCGCCAGGTTGGCTTCCTCGGCGAAGGTGCGCCGGTTGGTGTGCTGGAAGTCTTTGGTGTTCTCTTCGACCTTGTCGAAGACGATGACCGTGTCATAGAGCGAGAACCCGAGGATGGTCAGCAAACCGATCACCGTCGCCGGGCTGACCTCGAAGCCCACCAGCGAGTACACGCCCGCGGTGACGGTCAGGTCGAAAACCATCGTCGTCAGCGCGGAGATCGACATGTAGCGCTCGTAGCGCACCATGATGTAAATGCTGACCAGCACCAGGAACACGCCCAGCGCGATCAGCGCCTTGTTGGTGATCTGGTCGCCCCAGGTCTCCGACACCGCCGAGTCGCTGATCGCCGCCTTGCTCGGCTTGCCGTCGGTGCCCTTGGGCTGGAATGCGTCGAACAGCGCGTTGCGCAGCTTCGTGGTCTGGTCGTTGGACAGCGTTTCCGAGCTGATCTGCACCGTCGCCGAGCCGACGGTGCCGACGATGACGACCGCTGCAGCGTCGCGGCCCAGAATCTTGCGGAACACGTCCTGCACCTGCGAGGTCTGGACTTGACCCGTCCCGCCGGTGGCGGGCATCGAGACCGTGGTGCCGCCCTTGAAGTCGATCCCGAAGGTAAAGCCGCGCAGCACGATCGACAGGACCGCGATCGCGACGATCGCCCCGCTGATGCCGAACCACAACCGGCGCCGCCCGATGACCTCGAACGCGCCCGTCCCGGTGTAGAGCCGGGCGAGGAAGCCGTGCCGCGGCGGCGAGGCGGCGGAGTCGGACGCCACCTGCACCGCGGCGTCGGCGTCGGTGAGTTCGATCGCGTCGACGTCTTTGGCGCTCATCGCGTTACCTGTCCCGTCTTCAGGTCCGCGGCCCGGCGTTCACGCGCGACCTGCTGGACGGCGCCCAGGCCGTTGTACGCGGGCTTGGCCAGCGTCGGCGACTTGGAGGCCATGTACACCAGCGGCCAGGTCACCAGGAACACCACCACGACGTCGAGCACCGTGGTCAGGCCCAACGTGAAGGCGAAGCCCCGCACCTGGCCGATCGCGAGGCCGTACAGCACCGCGGCGGCCAGGAACGTCACGGCGTTACCCGACACGATCGTCCTGCGGGCCCGGCTCCAGCCTCGCGGCACCGCCGAGCGGAACGTACGGCCTTCGCGGATCTCGTCCTTGATGCGCTCGAAGAACACCACGAACGAGTCCGCGGTGGTACCGATACCGATGATCAGACCGGCGATACCGGCCAGGTCCAGCGTGTAGTTGATCTGTCTGCCCAGCAGCACCAGGATCGCGAAAATCATTGCACCGGAAGCGATTAGAGATAACGCCGTCAGCAATCCGAGCACCCGGTAATACAGCAGCGAGTACAGCAGCACCAGGACCAAGCCGATCGCGCCCGCGATCAGCCCCGCCCGCAGCGAAGTCAATCCCAGTGTCGCCGAGACGGTTTGGGCCTCCGACGATTCGAAGGACAGTGGCAGCGAGCCGTATTTCAAGACGTTGGCCAGCTGCTTGGCGGTGGCCAACGTGAACGGCGGATCGCCGCCAGAGATCTGGGTGCGACCGCCGGGGATCGCTTCCTGGATCATCGGCGCGCTGACCACCTGGGAGTCCAGCGTGAACGCGGTCTGGGTGCCGATGTGGGCGGCGGTGAAGTCCGCCCAGGTGTTGGCCGCGGCGGGCTTGAACTGCAAGTCGACGACGTAGCCGATGCCGCGCTGGTTCATCGTCGAGCTGGCATCCTGGATCTGATCACCGCTGATGATCGACGGCCCCAGCACGTAGACGTACTTGTGGTCGGTCGAGCAGGTCACCAGCGGCAGGGCCGGGTCGTCGTTGCCGGCCAGGATGTCCTCTTTGTCGCAGTGGGCGGCCACCCACTGTTGAGCGACCATTTGGATGTAGGGGTTGTTGCTCTGCCGGAAATCCTTCATCACCTTGATGCGCTCGGCGAGATCCTTGCGCGGATCCGGCGGCCCGGGCGCCTCGGGCGGCGGACTCGGGCTGGGGCTGGGTGTCGGCGGCGGGTCCTGCGGGTAGGGACGCGGTTGCGGCGCCGGGCGCCCGGGTGCGGGCTGGCCGGCGGGCGGCGGACCGGGCTGGCCGGCCGGCGGCTTGGGTTCGGCGGCTTGGGCCGGCGCGGAGTTCAGCACCGGGCGGATGTAGAGCCGGGCGGTCTGTCCCAGGTTGCGGGCCTCGTTGCCGTCGTTGCCGGGCACGGTGATCACCAGGTTGTCGCCGTCGACCACCACCTCGGAACCGGAGACGCCCAGGCCGTTGACGCGGGCGCTGATGATCTGTTGGGCCTGCGACAGCGCGTCCTTGCTGGGGCGCGAGCCGTCCGGGGTGCGCGCGGTCAACGTGACGCGGGTGCCGCCCTGCAGGTCGATGCCGAGCTTCGGGGCGGCGCGCTTGTCTCCGGTGAGAAATACCAACAGGTAGACGCCGATTAGCAAGACGAAGAAAACCGACAGGTGGCGGGCAGGGTGCACCGGCGCCGAAGACGATGCCACTTTCGTTATATCTCCTTATATCTCCTTGGTAATCGGTTTCTGACCCTCGACAGAGCCTACGTGCCCGCCGTCACTGATCTTTGGTCACGCGGCTCTCGTCGGCCGGGTCGCCGACGTCGTCGGATGCTGCCGAGTCGTCGTCGAAGTCGTCCTCCGGCGCGATCTTGTCGCGGATGGCCAGCTTCATCCAGGTCGTCACCACGCCGTCGGCGATCTCGAGGTCGACAGAGTCGTCGGTGAGGGCGACGACGGTGGCCTCCAGGCTTGACGTCGTGTGCACGCGATCCCCCGGCTGCAGCGACTCGTGCAGGTCGATGGTGGCTTGCATCGCCTTCTTCTGGCGACGCGACGCCAGGTACATTAACCCGCCCATGATGAGCAGGAACGGCAGGAACAAAACCAAACTTTCCATCGGACGAGCCTGTCTTTCGTATCGGATTGCTGGGCTTTCGAGGGTCCAGTCTGCCCGTCCAGTCTGGCAGGTCGGGCCCACTCGGTTGGGCGGAGTCCTCGGCGGGCGCCAAGACCCCTGGAACGGATAGGCTTTCAGCACGACGCGACGCGCGCGTTGCCGGGAGGAGGACGTCGTGGCCAGCCTCGAACAGACCCGCCTGCTGGTTACCGAAATTCCCGGTCCCAAATCGCTGGAGCTCGACAAGCGCCGCACCTCGGCGGTGTCGGCCGGCGTCGGCGTCTCCCTGCCCGTGTTCGTCGCGCGCGCCGGCGGTGGCATCGTCGAGGACGTTGACGGAAACCGGCTGATCGACCTGGGCTCGGGCATCGCGGTCACCACGATCGGCAACTCCGCGCCGCACATGGTCGAGGCCGTGCGCGAGCAGGTCGCCGAGTTCACCCACACCTGCTTCATGGTCACGCCGTACGAGTCCTACGTGGCGGTTGCAGAAGAGCTGAACCGGATCACGCCCGGCTCCGGCGAGAAGCGTTCGGTGCTGTTCAACTCCGGGGCCGAGGCCGTCGAGAACTCCGTCAAGATCGCGCGCTCGTACACCCGCAAGACCGCCGTGGCGGCCTTCGACCACGCCTATCACGGCCGCACCAACATGGCGATGGCGCTGACGGCCAAGTCGATGCCGTACAAGAGCGGTTTCGGGCCATTCGCACCGGAGATCTACCGGGCCCCGATGTCCTACCCGTACCGCGACGGCCTTGTCGACAAGGACCTGGCCACCGACGGCGAACTCGCCGCCGCGCGGGCGATCGGCGTGCTGGACAAGCAGATCGGCGCCGCCAACCTGGCCGCCGTCATCATCGAGCCCATCCAGGGTGAAGGCGGATTCATCGTCCCGGCCGAGGGTTTCCTGCCGGCGCTGGTGGACTGGTGCCGCAAGAACAACGTGGTGTTCATCGCCGACGAGGTGCAAAGCGGCTTCGCCCGGACCGGGGCGATGTTCGCCTGCGAGCACGAGGGCATCGAGCCCGACCTGATCTGCACCGCCAAGGGCATCGCCGGCGGGCTGCCGCTGTCGGCGGTGACCGGCCAGGCCGAGATCATGGACGCCCCGCACGTCAGCGGCCTGGGCGGCACGTTCGGCGGCAACCCGGTGGCCTGCGCGGCGGCCTTGGCCAGCATCGCGACCATCGAGAACGACGGCCTGATCGAGCGGGCCCAGCAGATCGAACGGCTGATCACCGACGTGCTGCTGCGGATGCAGGCCGGCGACGACCGCATCGGCGACGTGCGCGGGCGTGGCGCCATGATCGCCGTCGAGCTGGTCAAGTCCGGCACCAGCGAGCCCGCCGCCGAGCTGACGAACAAGCTGGCCACCGCGGCCGGTGCCGCCGGGGTGATCGTGCTGACCTGCGGCATGTACGGCAACATCATCCGGCTGCTGCCCCCGCTGACCATCAGCGACGAGCTACTCCTCGAGGGCCTCGAGGTGCTGCGGCTGCTGCTGGCCGATCTGTAGACGCGCGGCCCTTCATGCTTCGGACCGTCGCCGCGGGAGCCGGTCGTGGGCGAATTCACACCAATGCCACAGGCAGAAACGATTGAGGAATACCTTTAGCTTCACTAACGTTCTAACTGTCAGTGCAGCGTCGCGCGAACAGCCTGAACTTCTCAGCAATGCAACGAACTGTCATGTCGACCACCACTCGTGAAGAGCGGCTCGAACGCCGCATCGAAAATCTGACCGCGACCGACCCACAGTTCGCCGCCGCCAAGCCGGACCCGGCGGTCATCGTAACCCTCGATCAGCCTGGACTGCGCCTTCCGCAGGTCATCCAGACTGTGCTCGAGGGTTACGATGACCGCCTGGCCCTGGGACAGCGCGCCGTCGAATTCGTCAAGGACCCCAAAACCGGGCGTACGGTGCGCCGACTGCTGCCCCGCTTCGACACCCTCAGCTACGGTGAGCTGCGCGACCGCGTCGACGGCGTGGTCCGCGCCCTGACCCGCGACGGCCTGCAGCCGGGCGACCGGGTGGCGGCCCTGGGCTTCAACAGCGTCGACTTCACCACCATCGACGTCGCCCTCGCAATGGTCGGCGCGGTTAGTGTCCCGCTGCAGACCAGCGCGGCGCTCGCCCAGCTCCAGCCGATCGTGACCGAGACCGAGCCCGCCGTCTTCGCGGCGAGCACCAACCAGCTGTCCGACGCCGTCGAGCTGATCCTGAGCACCGACCACCGGCCCAGCAAGCTGGTGGTGTTCGACTACCACCCCGAGGTCGACAACGAGCGCGACGCGGTGGACAGCGCCCGCGCCCGGCTGGCCGACGCCGTGACCGTCGAGCTCCTGGCCGACCTGCTGCAGCGCGGCAAGGCATTGCCCGCCACGCCGGCCGCGGACGTCGACGACGACGAGCTGGCGCTATTGATCTGCACCTCCGGCCAGTACCGGCGCCCCCAAGGGCGCGATGTACCCCCTGCGCAACGTCGGCAAGATGTGGCGCCGGTCGAGCCGCAGCTGCTTCGGCGAGACCGTCGCATCGATCACCCTCAACTTCATGCCGATGAGCCACGTGATGGGCCGGGGCATCCTGTACGGCGCGCTCGGCAACGGCGGCACGGCCTACTTCGCCGCCCGCAGCGACCTGTCGACACTGCTGGAAGACCTCGAGCTGGTGCGGCCCACCGGAGATGAACTTCGTCCCGCGCATCTGGGAGACGCTGTACAGCGAGTACCAGCGCCGCGTCGACCGCGGTGGCAGCGAGGCCGACGTGATGACCGAGCTGCCGCAGCAGCTGCTGGGTGGGCGGTTCATCTTCGCGATGACGGGCTCGGCGCCCACCTCCAGCGACCTCAAGGCGTGGGTGGAAGAGCTGCTCGACATGCACCTGCTGGACGGCTACGGCTCCACCGAGGCCGGGATGGTGCTGTTCGACGGCGAGGTGCAGCGCCTGCCGGTGATCGACTACAAGCTGGTCGACGTGCCGGACGTGGGCTACTTCGCCACCGACCGGCCCTACCCGCGCGGCGAGCTGCTGCTCAAGACGGAGAACATCTTCCCCGGCTACTACAAGCGCCCCGAAACCACCGCCGCGGTGTTCGACCCGGACGGCTACTACCGCACCGGCGACGTCGTGGCCGAAATCGCGCCCAACAAGGTGGTGTACGTCGACCGCCGCAACAACGTGCTCAAGCTGGCGCAGGGCGAGTTCGTCACCGTCGCCAAGCTGGAGGCGGTGTTCGGCAACAGCCCGCTGGTGCGCCAGATCTACGTCTACGGCAACAGCGCACACCCCTACCTGCTGGCGGTCGTCGTGCCCAGCGAGGAGGCACTGGAGCGCTACGACGCCGACGAGCTGAAGGGCCGGATCGCCGACTTGCTGCAGACGGTCGCGAAGGAGGCCGGCCTGCATTCCTACGAGGTGCCGCGTGACTTCGTGATCGAGACCACGCCGTTCACGCTGGAAAACGGTCTGCTGACCGGGATTCGCAAGCTGGCGTGGCCCAAGCTCAAGCAGCAGTACGGCGAGCGCCTGGAGCAGCTCTACGCCGATTTGGCCGCCGGCCAGGCCAACGAGCTCAGCGAGCTACGCCGCAGCGGCGCCACCGCGCCGGTGCTGCAGACGGTAAGCCGCGGCGGCGCTGTTGGGCGCGGCCAGCACCGAGCTGACACCCGATGCCCACTTCACCGATCTGGGTGGAGATTCGTTGTCGGCGTTGACATTCGGCAACCTGCTGCACGAGATCTTCGAGGTCGACGTGCCGGTGGGGGTGATCGTCAGCCCGGCCAACGACCTGGCGGCCATCGCCGCCTACATCGAGTCCGAGCGCCAGGGCAGCAAGCGGCCCAGCTTCGCGTCGGTACACGGCCGTGACGCCGTCGAGGTCCACGCCGCCGACCTGACGCTGGACAAGTTCATCGACGCGGCGACGCTGGCGGCCGCACCGAATCTGTCGGCGCCGGCCGCCGAGGTGCGCACGGTCCTGCTGACCGGGGCGACCGGCTTCTTGGGCCGGTACCTGGCGCTGGAATGGCTGGAGCGGATGGACCTGGTCGACGGCAAGGTGATCGCGCTGGTGCGCACCAAGACCGACGCCGACGCCCGCGCCCGGGTGGACAAGACGTTCGATAGCGGGGACGCCAAGCTGCTGGTGCACTACCGGGAGTTGGCCGCCGATCACCTCGAGGTCATCGCCGGCGACAAGGGCGAGGCCGACTTCGGTCTGGACGCCGCGACCTGGCGACGGCTGGCCGACACCGTCGACCTGATCGTCGACCCGGCCGCGCTGGTCAACCACGTGCTGCCGTACAGCGAGCTGTTCGGCCCCAATGCCGTGGGCACCGCCGAGCTGATCCGCATCGCGCTGACCGGGAAGAAGCCTTACACCTACGTGTCCACGATCGGGGTGGGCGACCAGATCAAGCCGGGTGCATTCGTCGAAGACGCCGACATCCGCGAGATCAGCCCCACCCGGCAGATCAACGACAGCTACGCCAATGGCTACGGCAACAGCAAGTGGGCCGGGGAGGTGTTGCTGCGCGAGGCCAACGACCTGTGTGGCCTGCCCGTGGCGGTGTTCCGCTGCGACATGATCCTGGCCGACACCAGCTACGCCGGCCAGCTCAACGTGCCGGACATGTTCACCCGCATGATGCTCAGCCTGGTGGCCACCGGCGTCGCGCCGGGCTCGTTCTACGAGCGCGACGCCGACGGCAACCGGCAGCGGTCGCACTACGACGGCCTGCCGGTGGAGTTCATCGCCGAAGCGGTCGCGACGCTGGGCGCGCAGAAAGTAGCGAGCTTCCAGACCTACCACGTGATGAACCCGTACGACGACGGCATCGGGATGGACGAGTTCGTCGATTGGCTGATCGCCGACGGCAACGCGATCCAGCGCATCGACGACTACGGCGACTGGCTGCCGCGTTTCGAGACCGCCCTGCGCGGACTGCCCGAAAAGCAGCGCAACGCCTCGCTGCTGCCGCTGTTGCACAACTACCAGGAGCCGGAGCGCCCGATCCGTGGGTCGATGGCCCCGACCGACCGGTTCCGGGCCGCCGTCCAGGACGCCAAGGTGGGCCCCGACAAGGACATTCCGCACATCGGGGCGCCGATCATCGCCAAATACGTCAGCGACCTGCGACTGCTCGGGCTGTTGTAAACGCCGACAAAGCCGATCGCCAGCTCACGGGCCGGCGATCGGCTTGTGCGCGATGCCCTAGCCTTGGGGATGCGGCCAGCGCAGGTATGCCGCGCCCGGCGCGGTGCCGGCGCGTTGCTTGCGCCAACGCCCGGTCTTCGTATCCTCGGACGACTCCACCCGCGGAGTGGTCAGGGCGTCCGGCTCCACCTCACGGTGCGGCTCTTCCAGTCCCGACATCTAGCCGGGCTCGCTGGCCGGGGGCGCAGCGGACCGCACCCGCGCCAGGGCTTCGATATCGCTGGCCAGTCGCACCGCCAGGCGCGCCAGCGCGATGCCGCCGATGAAGACGATCACGGCACCCAGACCCGAGAAGTACGAGATCTCGAGCGCGGCGCGCTTGCGGTCGGTCGCGGCGACCGGGTCGCCGGCCGACCCGATCCCCAGCATCGGAGCGACCTCGCCGCCGATCACGAACCACCCGCCGGCCAGCACCGCCAGCCAGCCGCCCACGATCGCGTTGGCGCGATTCCCGGAGAAGATCAACAACAGGCCACCCAGCGCGGTCAGGCCGCCCGGGAGCACTTCGAGCCAGCCGCGTGCCGTGGTCCATGCCGACTCGCGGTCGGGTGTGTAGGCGAAATTGAAGTGAGGACCGACGAACGGTATCAACGCCCCCCAAGCACCAAGAACGATCAGGATCAACCCGCATACCGCCCCGCGCGAGCGTGGCATCCACAGCCTGCCCGGATGGCCGTCTTGTGCGTAACTCATTGCATCCCCCTATTTGACGCCGGACTATTTCAGCACCGCCTGGGTACCCTGGGGTCCGCGCTTGTAACCCGGCTACGTGGCCAGGCCGACGACCAGCAGCACGATCGAGATCAAAGGGAACGTGCCCTGCGTCACCGCGGCCCGGGCCTTGTCCGGTGCCGACACCACCAGGACGACCGCGGCCGCGGCCATGGATCCGACGCCGGCGAAGACGAGCGCGGCCCCGATCGACCGGTGTCCCATCGCCACCTCGGCGATGCCGACGCCCGCGATAATCGCCAGGAACAGGTTGTAAAAACCCTGGTTGAAGGCGAGTAGCTGGGTGGTCTCGGCCTCCTCGGGCGTCGTGCCGAAGGCGGCGCGGGTCCGGGCCGAGGTCCAGGTGAACGACTCCATCGTGAAGATGTAGACGTGCAGCAGCGCCGCCAGCGCGGCGAAAACCAGGCCGGCGGTGATCATTGGTCGAACAGCCCCGGCTGGATGATTCCGGCCGGCGGTATCATGCCCAGGTGAGTCCAGGCCTGCGCGGTGGCCACCCGGCCGCGCGGCGTCCGCGCGACCATGCCGGCGCGTACCAGGAACGGCTCGCACACCTCCTCGACGGTGGTCGCCTCCTCCCCGACCGCCACCGCGAGCGTCGAAACCCCGACCGGGCCGCCGCCGAAGCTACGGGTCAGCGCCGACAGCACCGCCCGGTCCAACCGGTCCAGCCCGAGCTCGTCGACGTCGTACACCTCCAACGCGGACTTGGCGACGTCGCGGGTGATCGCCCCGTCGGCGCGCACCTCGGCGAAGTCCCGGACCCGGCGCAGTAGCCGGTTGGCGATGCGTGGTGTGCCGCGGGAGCGCCGGGCGATCTCAGCGCCGGCTTCGGCGCCCAGCTCGATGCCGAGGATCCCGGCCGAACGCGCCAGCACCCGCTCCAGATCGGCCGGCTCGTAGAAGTCCATGTGCGCGGTGAAACCGAACCGGTCCCGCAGCGGCCCGGTCAGCGCGCCGGACCGGGTGGTCGCGCCGACCAGCGTGAACGGCGCCACCTCCAGCGGAATCGACGTCGCCCCTGGGCCTTTGCCCACCACCACGTCGACCCGGAAGTCCTCCATCGCCAGGTAGAGCATCTCCTCGGCCGGCCGCGCGATGCGGTGGATCTCGTCGATGAACAACACGTCGTGCTCGACCAGATTGGACAGCATCGCGGCCAGGTCGCCGGCGCGCTCCAGCGCCGGCCCGGACGTCACCCTCAGCGAGGACCCCAATTCGGCGGCGATGATCATCGCCAGCGACGTCTTGCCCAGCCCCGGCGGGCCGGACAGCAGAATGTGATCCGGTGTGCCGCCGCGGTTTTTGGCGCCTTCGAGCACCAGCTGCAGTTGTTCGCGCACCCGGGACTGGCCGATGAACTCCCGCAGCGAGCGGGGCCGCAGGCTGACGTCGATGTCGCCTTCTCCGACGGTCAGCGTCGGGGACAGGTCGCGATCCGCGTACTCCTCGGAATCGTCGTCGCTCATTTGGACTTACCCAGCAAGGACAGCGCGGCCCGTAGCGCGTCGGAAGTCGTTGGCTGCTCGCCCTTTTCGCGACTGGATGCCAGCACGCTGTCGGTGGCGTCCTCGGCCTGCTTGGCCGCGAAGCCCAGGCCGACCAGCGCTTCGACCACCGGGCCGCGCACCGCGTGGCCGTTGACGGTTGGTGCGGCCGCGGGCGCGCCGGTCGCACCGATCTTGTCGCGCAGTTCGAGAACCATGCGCTCGGCCCCGCGCTTGCCGATGCCCGGCACCCGGGTCAGCGCGGTGACGTCGCCGTCGGCCAGCGCCTGGCGTAACGCCGCGGCGTCGTGCACGGCCAGGGTCGCCATTGCCAGCCGCGGCCCGACGCCCGACACCGACAGCAGCGTCAGGAACAGGTCGCGGGTGTCGCCGTCGACGAATCCGTACAGCGTCTGCGAATCCTCGCGCACGATCATCGCCGTGATCAGCCGGGCCTGCATGCCGCGGCGCAGCGTCGCCAGCGTCGACGGCGTCACGTTCACCCGGTAGCCGACGCCGCCGGCCTCGATCACCACATGATCGAGTGCCACGTCGAGCACCTCACCGCGCACCGAGGCGATCATCGAGCCGCCTTCAGCCTGGCGGTGTACTTGCGGCGCGCCTCGGCCGCGAGCGCCTCCGCCTTGTCCATCCGGGCCAGCATCGGCGCCCTGAAGCAATGGCAGATGGCCAGCGCCAGCGCGTCGGCGGCGTCGGCCGGCGTCGGTTTGGCTTGCAGCGCAAGGATTCTGGTGACCATCGCGGTGACCTGAGCCTTGTCGGCGGTGCCGTTGCCGGTGACCGCGGCCTTGACCTCACTGGGGGTATGGAAGTGCACGTCGATATCCCGTTTGGCCGCCACGACCGCGATCACCCCGCCGGCCTGCGCGGTGCCCATCACGGTGGACACGTTGTGCTGGGCGAACACCCGCTCGATCGCGATGACATCGGGCTGATGCGTGTCCAGCCAGTGCTCGACGGCGTCGTTGATGGTCAGCAGTCGTCTGGGCAGCGCGGTATCCGACGGGGTGCGGACCACGTCGACGTCCAGCGCGACGATGTCCCGGCCGCGCCCGCTTTCGACCACGGACAGCCCGCATCGGGTCAGTCCGGGGTCGACGCCCATCACGCGCATAGCATGCTCCAACCTAGTACCGAACAGCTGTTCGATAGCGTAGCGGTCGAGTGCGACGGCACCGCACTCCGACACGCGGCCCGAATCCGGCAAAGCTGTTAACTTAAGCCGACGTTCGCTTCACCGCGGCGACGGAAGGGTTTGCGTGCCGCTCTATCAGCTCGCCGTCGACCCGGCAGATGTATCCGGGGCGGCGCGTCGGCTGCGCCTCAACGCTCCCGCGCCGGTGCCGCTGGCCCGCCACCGGCTGTGTCATGCCGACGGCGGCGCGCTGACACTCGCCGTTCTGGGCGCCTCGCATCTGGTCACCGTCGAGCACGCCGCGGCCGATTTCTCCGAACAAGTGTCGTGCGCCACCGACGGTCCGGCGGACACGCTGCCCGAGCACGCCGACGGCCCCGGCTACCGCTTGGAGTCTTGCACCCGCACGCACGACGAGCCGGAATTTCGCGGGCTCGCACGCCAGCTGCGCAGCCACTGCGCGACCGAAACCGGTTGGCTGGGCGGCACCTTCCCCGGCGACGACGCCGCGCTGACCGTGCTGGCGGCCCGCGCCGACGGCATCGGCTGGCGCTGGCACACCTGGCATCTGTACCCGGCGGCGCGCGGCGGGACCGTGGTGCGCACGGCCAGCCGGTGGCGACCGTGAGCCCGCTTTAGTCAGTCCTCGTCGAGGGCGGCCAGCACCTCGTCGGACAGGTCGACGTTGGTCCAGACGTTCTGCACATCGTCGCTGTCCTCCAGCGCGTCGACCAGCTTGAACACCTTGCGGGCGCCTTCCACGTCGACCGGCACGCTGACCGACGGCTGGAAGCTCGCCTCGGCGGAGTCGTAGTCGATGCCGGCCTCCTGCAGCGCGGTGCGCACCGCGACCAGGTCGCTCGGCTCGGAGATGATCTCGAAGCTCTCGCCCAGGTCGTTGACGTCCTCGGCGCCGGCGTCCAGCACGGCGCTCAGCACGTCGTCCTCGGACAGGCCGTTTTTCTCCAGCGTGACCACACCCTTGCGGGTGAACAGGTACGACACCGACCCCGGGTCGGCCATGTTGCCGCCGTTGCGGGTCACCGCCACCCGGACCTCGCCGGCCGCGCGGTTGCGGTTGTCGGTGAGGCACTCGATCAGTACCGCCACGCCGTTGGGCCCATAGCCCTCGTACATGATGGTCTGGTAGTCGGCGCCGCCGGCTTCCTCACCGGCGCCGCGCTTGCGGGCCCGCTCGATGTTGTCGTTGGGCACCGAGGTCTTCTTGGCCTTCTGGATGGCGTCGTACAGCGTCGGGTTGCCCGCCGGGTCGCCACCGCCGGTACGCGCGGCGACCTCGATGTTCTTGATCAGCCGGGCGAACTCCTTACCGCGGCGCGCGTCTTTGACGGCCTTCTGGTGCTTGGTCGTGGCCCACTTCGAATGGCCGCTCATCGCCGTCCTACCTCAAACTTTCTTGTTGCGCTCGTCGTGTACAGCCAGACGAGTCTACGTGGACGAGCGGCATCGGGCCCCACGCGGCCGTCGGCCGGCAGGTTTCGCGGGCCGCGATTCGGGTGAAGCTAAGCGCATGACGAAAGAACCCGAGGACGCCCGGGAGTCGACCGAGCAGCAGCGGCGACAGCAGGATCAGCTGGAACACCGGCACGACGACCCGGACGCGCCGGGCTTGCGGCAGTCCCAGCGCAACCTCCCGGACGAGAGCACCCGCTAGCCGCGGCCCCCGACCATGTCGACGAACAGCCGATGGATGCGCCGGTCCCCCGTCATCTCCGGGTGAAACGCCGTCGCCAGCATCGGCCCCTGCCGGACCGCGACCGGGTGGCCCGCGGCCGTGGCCAGCACCCGCACGCCCTCGCCCACCCGCTCGACCCACGGCGCCCGGATGAACACCGCCCGCACCGGGCCATCCAGGCCCGCAAACTCGACATCGCCTTCGAACGAATCGACCTGCCGCCCAAAAGCGTTGCGCCGCACCGTCATATCGATCGCGCGTAGCGGCAGCGCCTGACGTCCGTTGGCGCCGGCGTCGAGGATCTCGCTGGCCAGCATGATCATTCCGGCGCACGCGCCGTAAGCCGCCAGCCCGGCGGCCAGGCGCGCGCGCAACGGCTCGAGCAGGTCGAGATCGAGCAGCAGGTGGCTCATCGTGGTGGATTCCCCGCCCGGGATGACCAGCCCGTCGATGGTCTCGATCTCGCCCCGGCGGCGCACCGGCAAGGGCTCTGCCCCGGCCTCGCGCAGCGCCGCCAGATGCTCGCGGGTGTCGCCCTGCAGCGCCAAGACGCCGATCCGCGGCCGGCTCACGGCTGGTGTCCCCGCTTGAAGCGGGTCAGCCCCTCCTGCATGACCGCCGCGACCATCTCGCCGGACTGGGTGAAGATCTTGCCCTGGCACAGCGAACGACCGCCGCTGGCCGACGGCGAGGACTGGTCGTAGAGCAGCCACTCGTCGGCCCGAAATGCGCGCATGAACCACATCGCGTGGTCCAGCGATGCCACCTGCAGATGCTCGCGCACGTCGAGGTGGGTGACCTGCGCCGAGCCCAGCAGCGTGAGGTCGCTCATGTAGGCCAGCGCGCAGATGTGCAGCACCGGGTCGTCCGGCAGTGGGTCCCGATGACGGAACCACACCTGCTGCTGAGATGCCTTGCCGGGCAACAACTCCAGGCGGTCCCGCGGCACGATGCAGACGTCCCACTCCTCGAACTGCTTGAAGCCGGCGTCGTCGAAGACCTTGATCGAGTCCAGGCCGGGCAGGCCGTCGGGCGGCGTCGCGAACGGCATCGCGTCCTGGTGGTGGATGCCTTCCTGATCGGTCTGGAAGGACGCTCCCATGCTGAAGATGATCTCCCCGTGCTGGATCGCGTTGACCCGCCGGGTGGCGAACGATCCGCCGTCGCGGGTGCGCTCCACGATGAAAACCGTGGGCGCCAAGGCATCTCCGGGCCGCAGGAAATAGCCGTGCAGCGAGTGCACCTGGTAGCGCGGGTCGACGGTGCGCACCGCCGAGACCAGCGACTGACCGGCCACGTGGCCGCCGAAGGTGCGCTGCATGAATCCCGACTCCGGGCTGAAGACGCTGCCGCGGTAGATGTTGACCTCGAGTTGTTCGAGATCAAGGATCTGTTCGATCGCCACGAACTGTTTTTACCAGCCGCGCTCGGCCAGGCGGTGCGGCTGCGCGATCTGCTCGACGTTGATGCCCACCATCGGTTCGCCCAGGCCGCGAGAAACCTTGGCCAGCACGTCCGGATCGTCGAAAAACGTGGTGGCCTTGACGATCGCGGCGGCGCGCTGCGCGGGATCGCCGGACTTGAAGATGCCCGAGCCGACGAACACGCCCTCGGCACCGAGCTGCATCATCATCGCGGCGTCGGCCGGTGTGGCGATGCCGCCGGCGGTGAACAGCGTGACCGGCAGCTTGCCCGCCCGGGCCACCTCGACGACGAGCTCGTAGGGCGCCTGCAATTCCTTTGCGGCAACGAACAATTCGTCGTGCGACAAGGACGTCAGGCGACGGATCTCGCCGCCGATCGCGCGCATGTGCGTGGTCGCGTTGGACACGTCACCGGTGCCGGCCTCACCCTTCGACCGGATCATGGCCGCGCCCTCGCTGATGCGCCGCAGTGCCTCACCGAGATTGGTGGCCCCGCACACGAACGGCACGGTGAACTTCCACTTGTCGATGTGGTGGGTGTAGTCGGCGGGGGTGAGCACCTCGGATTCGTCGACGTAGTCCACGCCGAGGCTCTGCAGGATCTGGGCTTCCACGAAATGCCCGATGCGCGCCTTGGCCATCACCGGGATCGTCACCGCGGAGATGATGCCCTCGATCATGTCGGGGTCGCTCATCCGGGACACGCCGCCCTGAGCGCGGATGTCTGCGGGTACCCGCTCTAGCGCCATGACCGCGACGGCGCCGGCGCCCTCCGCGATTCGGGCCTGCTCCGGGGTGACGACGTCCATGATGACGCCGCCCTTGAGCATCTCGGCCATGCCGCGCTTGACGCGCGCCGTTCCGGTCACTGGCTGGCCCGACTGTGCGCCGCTGTCCACTAGCCCCTTCTCTCCTCGAACCATCGCGCTTCCACTCTAGTGGTGCGAGGCAACCGAGTTTGCCCATCGTTTGGCGACGGAAGTTCGACATCTGTTCAGCAGAGTGGTGCGGCGACGTCGACATTGTGCTACATATTGCGGCAGCTATTTGCGCAGGCCGTAGCAGCTGGTGCGAATCAAAGGGCGGCATCCCTGCCCACACCCGCCGTCGCGGTTGGCCGAGAAGAGGCTCGGGGATGTTGCCGGATTTCGTGCTGCTACCGCCGGAGATCAATTCTGCGCGCATGTATGCCGGGCCCCGATCGGGGACGATCTGGGCCGCGGCCGAGGGGTGGGACATGTTGGCCGCTCCGCTGGCCGCGGCGGCCAGTTCCTTCCAGGCGACGGTGTCGACGCTGACCGGTGGGCCGTGGCAGGGGCCGGCGTCGACGATGATGGTCGCGGCGGCCATGCCGTATGTGCAGTGGTTGACCGCGACCTCGGCAAAGGCGGAGCTGCTGGCCAACCAGGCCCGCTTGTCGGCGGGCGCGTTCGAGGCGGCGTTTACCGCGACGGTGCCCCCGAGGTCGTCGCGGCCAACCGTGCCTGCTGACGACGCTGATCGCGACGAACATCCTGGGTCAAACATCCTGGGTCAAAACACCGCGGCCATCGCGACGACCGAGGCCGAGTACGCGCAGATGTGGGCTCAGGACGTGGCGGCGATGACGGGCTACGACGCCGCCACCACGGCCGCCCAGGCCGGGTGGACACCGTTCGGCGCGCCGCCCCTGACGCTGTTTAGCCTGCCGCCCGCCCCCACCTACCCGTCGCTGCTTGACCAGCTGATCAACTCGTTGTTCCAGTCGATGACGCAGCAGCTGATGAATCCGATGTCGCAACTGCAGATGCTCTCGACGCCGGCCCAGTTCGCGATGGAACCGATGCAAATGGCGATGAGCCAGCTCATGTCCGGCGCGAATCCGTTGCTGAGCGGCGGCCTCCCGGCGATCAATCCGGTGCTGGCATCGGCGGTCAGTCCCGCGGTGGGCGCCCCGGGCACGGCACAGCTCACGGGCAGCGTGGTCACCGCGGGTGTGGGCCAGGCCGCCCCTATCGGGGCGCTGTCCGTGCCGGCGACCTGGGCCAGCACCGCGCAGGCGGCGGCCCCCGCGGTCACCGGCGGGCCCCGCGGTCACCGGCGGGCCCGCCGCCGCGGCGGCTCCCGTCTCGGCGACCGCGACCTCCACGCCGTACGTGCCGCCGATGAAGGTGCCCGGACGGTTGATCGGTGCCGTCGCTCCGGCGGCCGCACGCAAGGGTTTGGCGCCCCGCCCGGTGCTGGACTAGCCAGGCGGATCCCCGATGACCGACCTGATAGTCGACCCCGACGCGATAGGGACTGCTGCCGACGAGTTGCAAGGGATCGGGTCGGCCCTGGAAGCGACGAACGCCGCCGCGGCGGCCCCGACGACGGGAGTGCTGGCGCCCACCACGGATTCGGTATCGTTGCGCACCGCCGCATTCCTGGACGCCCAGGCCGAGCAATACCAGGCGCTCAGCGCGCAGGCGGAACTGTTCCACAACCAGTTCGTGCAGACGCTGGTCAACGCGCAGAACGCCTACACCGACACCGAGACGTCCAACGCGGCCGCCCTGCAGTCGGGCGACCAGATCGCGCTGATCATGGGCGGCACCGGCAACCCGACCCCCACTGACACCTACGTGCAGGAGGTCTACCAGACGTTCGTCCTCCCGAATTACCCCGGCTATTCCCCGCAGGGTCTGTACACGCCCGAGCAGTTGTGGCCACTGACCGGCATCAACAGTAAAAGCTTCACGCAGTCGGTCCAAGAGGGCATCGCGATACTGAACAACGCGATCATGAGCCATACCACCGCGGGCGACCGGCTCCTGGTCGTCGGCTATTCGCAGAGCGCCACGATCGCCACCATGGAGATGCGCTATCTCAATGCCCTGCCCGCCGTCCTGCGACCGGACCCCAACCTGCTGAACTTCATGATGCTCGCCGATCCCAACAATCCGGTGACCGGCGGCATCCTGACCCGCTTTATCCCGGGATTCTTCACCGCATTTCACGTACCGACGCCGGCGGACACCATCTACCTGGCCACCATCTACGGCATCCAGTACGACCTACGGCATCCAGTACGACCCCGTCGCCCAGTTCCCCGCGGGCATTTTCAATATCTCGGCCGACCTCAACGCGATTTTCGGCGTTCCGCTGCACACCCAAACTCCGTTGCTGACCGCTGCGCAACTTGCCACCGCGGTGCAACAGCAGATCGGCAACACCACCTACTTCATCGTTCCCACCACGAATTTGCCGCTGCTGGATCCGTTGCGGATGTTCGTGCCGATTTTGGGAAATCCGTTGGCCGACTTGCTCCAACCGTTCCTCAAGCCGTTAGTCGACTTCGGCTACGCCACCGGGCTGCCAGGCCCGCTGCAGTCCATCAGCTCGGTCGCCGGCGCCGCCGCAAGCCCGAGCATCTCGATCCCGCTGGCTACCGGACTGCCGTCGGTGGGTGTGCTGCCCATTGTGTCGGACGCGCGCTAGTTCACGTCAGCGGATCGACTGCAGCTGGGGCAGCCGGCCACCTACGTCGTTGTCGGCCAACGCGATTGCCTCGCCGAGCAGTTCGGCCAACTGGCGCGGGTACACGGTCTGTCCCCCGGCCACCAGTTCGGCGATGTCGTCGGCGGCGCACCAACGGTGGCAGTGGATGTAGCGCCGTTCCAGCTCGGTGCGGCCCGTGCAGACCGGCTCGAAGCGCGTAGTGCGGCGCACGAAGAAGAATTCCTCGCTGTCGATCAGCGTGCCGTTGAACTCGAAGACCTCGTCGCGTCGCCAGACCGGTCCGACCAGCTCGGCCGCTTCGACGCGTAACCCGGTCTCTTCGGCCAACTCTCGCGCGGCGGCCTCAGCCAGGCGTTCGCCCGGGCGCACCTCGCCGCCCACGGTGAACCACCACCGCGGCGCCGAGTCCTCGACCGCCGGATCCGAGCCGCACAGCAACAGCACCGCGCCCGTCTCGTCGAGCAGCACCACCCGCGCCGAGGTCCGGTGTTTGGGCGCCTCGTGCGGGGTGTGCGCCAGCGCGTGTGGCCGCTCCACGATCTCGAAATAGCTTGGAAGCGTGGCTGTTCCACCGAGACGAAGGGCACGCACCGGGCCCCACTCGCCCAGCGCCAGGGTGTCGCGGACCGCGTCGTTATGGAATCGGCGGGCCAGCAGCAGCCGGGCTTCGGCGTCGGCCAACTCGGCGATGAGGCCGGCCGGCAGTGCCGCGGGGTCGACCAGCGCGAGTGCGGCCGACAGCTCGTTTTCGGCGTTCTCCCGCGCGTGACGAGGTGCCCGCTCGGCGGCGTCGGCCAACGCGGCCAGTCGTCGGCCTTCGGGGGAGCCACCGTAGGCGTCGATCGCCACCGCGCGGGTGACCACCGCGCGCCGCGCCAGCGCGCTGTCGAGGGCCTGCCAGGACAGGTCGTAGCGAATGTTCAACCGGTTCAATCGTTGCGCGGTCTGAATGGCCCAGGCACCGATCACCGCCAACACCGCGATCAGCACGACCAGCAGGACGATGGCGACGAGCGGCCAGGCCATCAGCCGGCCACCTGAACCTTGACGCCCGAGCCGGCGACCGTCTCGTACACGCGCACGATCTGCCCGGCCACCACCGACCAGTCGTAGCGGGATACCGATTCGGTCGCCGCGGCCACGTAACGCGCACGCAGCGCGTCGTTTTCGAGCATCTCGACGAGCCCGTCGGCCAGCGCGGCCGCGTCGCCGACCGGCACCAGCCGTCCGGCCTCGCCGTCGCGCAGCACGCGCCGGAAGGCATCCAGGTCGCTGGCCACCACCGGCGTGCCGGCGGCCATCGCCTCCACCAGCACGATGCCGAAACTCTCGCCGCCGATGTTGGGCGCGCAGTAGACGTCGGCACTGCGCATCGCCGAGGCCTTTCCGGCGTCGTCGACCTGGCCGAGGAAACGCAGGTAACGCGTCAGTTCGCCGGCCTCCGCGCGTAATTCGTCCTCGTCGCCGTGGCCGACGATCAGCACCTGCAGGTCCGGGTAGCGTTCGGTCACCCGCGGCAGCGCCTCGAGCAGCACCTGCATGCCCTTGCGAGGTTCGCCGAAGCGGCCCAGGAACAACACCGTCTTGCCCGGCCGCGGATACCCGTCCAAGGGCGGCGCCGAGGCGAGGGAGGCGACGTCGACCCCGTTGGGGATCTCCACCGCGTCGGACCCGAGCGCCTCCATCTGCCAGCGCCGGGCCAAGTCGGACACCGCGATGCGGCCGACGATCTTCTCATGCCACGGCCGCAGCACACCCTGAAAGACGCTCAGCGTCAGCGATTTGGTGGTCGAGGTGTGAAAGGTGGCCACGATCGGGCCCTCGGCGATGCGCAGCGCCCACATCGACAGGCTGGGGGCATTCGGTTCGTGCAGATGCAGCACGTCGAAGTCGCCCTCGGTCAGCCAGCGCCGGACCCGCCCGTGCACCGCGAAGCTGAATTGCAGCCGCGCCACCGAACCGTTGTAGGGAATCGGGATGGCCTTGCCGGCGGAGACGACGTAGTCGGGCAGGCAGACGTGCGGCGACGCCGGAGCCAGCACGCTGACCTGATGGCCGCGGTCGCGCAGCACCTCGGCGAGCTGCAACACATGTGACTGCACCCCGCCCGACACGTCGAACGAGTAGGGGCAGACCATCCCGATCCGCATCAGACTTCCTTCAGCCGGGCACGTCTGTCGGCGGACAGATCGGCTAACCACTGCGGCTGCAGCATGTGCCAATCCTCGGGGTGGGCGGCGATGTTCGCGGCGAATTGATCGGCCAACACCTGGGTGATGGCTCTGACGTCCCCGCTGGAGCAGTCCAGCGGCGGCTGGATACGAACCCGCCAGGCGTCGCCCTCGTTCCAGCAGTGCGCCGCGCACAGCGCCGCCCCGGTTTCGATCGCCAGCTTCGCCGGCCCGGCCGGCAGCCGGGTGGGCTCGCCGAAGAAGTCGACCTCGACACCGGTGCGGGTGAGGTCGCGCTCGGCCATCAGGCACACCACCCGGTTGGCGCGCAGCCGCTCGCACAACACCTCGAACGGCGGCCGATCGCCGCCGGACAGCGGAAGCACTTCGAAGCCAAGGCTTTCGCGGTAGGCGATGAAACGGCGGTACAGCGATTCGGGTTTGAGTCGCTCGGCGACCGTGGTGAAGGTGCCGTGCGTCTGCGCCAGCCACACCCCGGCCATGTCCCAGTTGCCGCTGTGTGGCAGTGCGAGCACCGCGCCACGGCCGGCGGCCAGGGCCGCGTCGAGATTGTCCGCGCCGAGGAACAGCTCGTCGATTCGCCGGGCCAGCACCCGGTGATCCATCGACGGCAGGCGGAAGGCCTCCCGCCAGTAGCGGCCATAGGACCGCAGCGAAGCCCGCATCAGGGCGTCGGGTACCTGCGCCGGCGGCACACCGATGACCCGGGCCAGGTTCTTGCGCAGCTGCTCGGGACCGCCATTGCGGGCGGCATAGCGGGCTCCGGTGTCGAATACGTTGCGCGCGGCGAACTCTGGGACCGCTCGCACCGCCATCCAGCCGGCGGCATAGGCCCAGTCGGTTGCCGTCTCGGTCAAGATCACGGCGCGCTCGTTTCACCGCTTCCCGGATCAGGCAGCAAGGGTTCGGCCGCGCCGGTAGAGGTCCGCACCGCGTGCAACCGCTGCACGCTGGTGCCTACGCTGGCCGCTGCCAGCACCCACATGGCCACGGGCAGCGCCCACGGCAACGGATAACCGGGCAGATCGGACAGGCCCGCGCCGACCAGCACGATGATCAGCCGTTCCGGTCGTTCGATGATCCCGCCGTCCCCGCGCAGCCCGCTGGCCTCGGCCCGGGCCTTGATGTAGGAGATCACCTGCGAGGTGACCAGGCAGATCAGCGTCGCCACCGCCAGCGATTTGTCATGCAGGCCAAAGACAATCCACCACAGCAGTCCGCTGAACACCGCGCCGTCGCTGACGCGGTCGCACGTCGCGTCGAGTACCGCGCCGAATCGGGTGCCGCCGCCGCGCTCGCGGGCCATCGCGCCGTCGACCATGTCGAAGAGCACGAAGAACCAGACCACCAGCGCGCCGACGAACAGCTTGCCGATCGGAAACAACGTCAGGGCCCCCGCCACGGCCACGACGGTGCCCAGGATCGTGACGGCGTCCGGCGTCAAGCCCACTCGCAGCAGCGCCCGGGCTGTCGGAGCCGTGAGCCGGGCGAACGCGGCCCGGGACAGGAAGGGCGCCTTACTCATTTCTGTCTGGCCCACTCCGTGGCAAGCAACTGGCGCGTCTCGCGCAGCAACTGCGGGATCACTTTCGCGCCGCCGACAATCGTGATGAAGTTCGCGTCACCGCCCCAGCGCGGCACCACGTGCACGTGCAGGTGTTCGGCCAGCGACCCGCCCGCCGAGGTGCCCAGATTCAGGCCGACGTTGAACCCGTGCGGCCGCGACACGTTCTTGATCACCCGAATCGCCTTCTGGATGAAGGCCATCAACTCCGCGCTCTCGGCCTCGGTCAGGTCTTCGATCTCGGACAGCCGCCGGTAGGGCACCACCATCAGGTGCCCGGGGTTGTACGGGTAGAGGTTGAGCACGGCGTAGACGAGCTCACCGCGTGCGACCACCAGGCCCTCTTCGTCGGGCAGTTGCGGGATGTCGGTGAACGGCTGGTCGGGTGTGCCGTTGTCGCGCTTGGCCGGCGCCTCGGCCAGATACGTCATCCGGTACGGCGTCCACAACCGCTGCAGGTGATCGCGATCTCCGACACCCCGGTCGAGAATCGTGTTCTCGCTGTCCTGCTCACTCACCGCCGGCAACCTTCACCAATTCTTTTGTGGGAGCGTCATTCTCGCGGTCGGCTATCCACTTGACGATCGTGTCGATCGCGGCGTCGACCGGCACGCCGTTGATCTGGCTGCGGTCGCCGAAGCGAAAGCTGACCGCTCCGTTCTCGACGTCCCGGTCGCCGGCCAACAACATGAACGGCACCTTCTGGTTGGTGTGGTTCACGATCTTCTTGGCCATCCGGTCGTCGCTGGTGTCCACCTCGACCCGCACACCACGCGAGCGAAGTTGGCCCGCAACGTTTTCCAGGTAGCTGGCGTGCTCGTCAGCGACCGGGATCCCGACCACCTGGACCGGCGCCAGCCACGCCGGGAAGGCCCCGGCATAGTGCTCGGTGAGAATGCCGAAGAACCGCTCGATGGACCCGAACAGCGCCCGGTGAATCAGCACCGGGCGCTGTCGCGACCCGTCGGAGGCGGTGTATTCCAGCTCGAATCGGTCCGGCATGTTGAAGTCGAGCTGGATCGTCGACATCTGCCAGCTGCGCCCCAGCGCGTCCTTGACCTGCACCGAGATCTTCGGGCCGTAGAACGCCGCGCCGCCGGGGTCGGGAACGAAATGCAACCCCGACGCCACGGCCACCTCGCGCAGGACCTCGGTGGCCTCGTCCCACATCTCGTCGGAGCCGGAGTACTTCTCCGGGTCCTTGGTGGACAGCTCCAGGTAGAAGTCGTTGAGCCCGTAGTCGGCCAGCAAGTCGAGTACGAAGCGCAGCAGCGAGGTCAGCTCGTCGCGCATCTGCTCGCGCGTGCAGTAGATGTGGGCGTCGTCCTGGGTCATGCCCCGCACCCGGGTCAGCCCGTGCACCACGCCCGACTTCTCATAGCGGTACACACTGCCGAACTCGAAGAACCGCAACGGAAGCTCGCGATACGAGTGCCCGCGCGACCGGTAGATCAGGTGGTGCATCGGGCAGTTCATCGGCTTGAGGTAGTAGTCCTGCCCGGGCTTGCGCACCGTCCCGTCCGCGTTGAACTCCGCGTCCAGGTGCATCGGCGGGTACATGCCGTCGGCGTACCACTCCAGGTGGCCCGAGGTGATGTACAGCTGCTCCTTGGTGATGTGCGGGGTGTTGACGAACTCGTACCCGGCCTCGATGTGCTTACGCCGCGAGTACTCCTCCAGCTCGCGCCGGATGATGCCCCCCTTGGGGTGGAAAACAGCTAGGCCGGAACCGATTTCGTCGGGGAAGCTGAACAGGTCCAGCTCGACGCCCAGCTTGCGATGGTCGCGCCACTGCGCCTCCTCGAGCAGCTCCAGGTGCTTGTCGAGAGCCTCCTGCGACTCCCAGGCGGTGCCGTAGATGCGTTGCAGGCTGGCGTTGCTCTGGTCACCGCGCCAGTAGGCGGCCGAGCTGCGGGTCAGCTTGAACGCCGGGATGTGCTTGGTGGTCGGAATGTGCGGCCCGCGGCACAGGTCACCCCAGACCCGTTCGCGGGTACGGGGATTGAGGTTGTCGTAGGCGGTGAGTTCGTCATTGGAACCAGGGGGGCCGACCTCCATCACGTCGGGGTCGCCCGATTTGTCGTCGACGAGTTCGAGCTTGTAGGGCTCGTTGGCCAGTTCCGCGCGCGCGGCGTCCTTGGACGGATACACTCGCCGGTCGAACAGCTGCCCGTCCTTGACGATCTGGCGCATCCGCTTTTCCAGCTTTTCCAGGTCTTCGGGCGTGAACGGTTCGGCCACGTCGAAGTCGTAGTAGAAGCCGTCCGCGATCGGCGGCCCGATGCCCAATTTGGCGTGCGGGAACAGGTTCTGGACGGCCTGGGCCAACACGTGCGCGGTCGAATGCCTGATGACGCTGCGGCCCTCGTCGGTGTTGGCCGCGACCGGGATCACCTCGGTGTCGGCGTCGGGCACCCAGCTCAGGTCGCGCAGCTTGCCGTCGGCGTCGCGCACCACCACGATCGCGTCGGGCGTACCCCGGCGCGGCAACCCCGCCTCCCCGACCGCCGCGGCCGCGGTAGTCCCGGCAGCAACCCGGATCGGTGCTGCCGGGGCGGATTCTGCGGGGGCGCTCATCGGTGGGTCTCCAAGGTTCGGTGGGGGAATCAATCGGTGATTAATCGGTGCCATGCTATCGGTGCGCGCCCCGACAGGCCCAAGCCGTCACACCGCGGCAACCGCACCGCTTGTCCCCCGATCGGTGTGAAATTCCGTCCCATCGGCGGATTCCGCGCCCGGCCGGGCGTTCCTAGCCTTGGTGCCATGCGCACAGTTGGCGTCCTCAGGTCTGTCGAACATCGACAGGGGGTTTCGATCGCCTACCAGGTCAACCCCGGGCCGGGTGCGCGCGCGGACTGGCTGGTGCTGGTCCACGGGACCATGCAATCGAAGACCATCTGGGAGCGCTTCGGCTATACCGAACAGCTGACCCGCCGGTTCAATGTGGTGACCATCGACGTCCTGGGCCATGGGCAAAGCAGCAAACCACATTTTGCGGCGCGCTACGACACGCGCTTTCTCGCGCTCGATATCTGCGCGGTGCTGGACGCAATCGGGGTCCGGTCCGCCCACTACCTGGGGTACTCGCTGGGCGGCAGAATCGGTTTAGCGATGGCGGTGCTGCACCCGGGCCGGGTTCGCTCGCTGGTCGTCGTCGGATCTTCGCACCACGCCCAACACGACCTCGCGGAGAGGTTCTTTTGCCGGGGCGCCGTCGAGATCCTCGAGACCGACGGGATGCCGGCTTTCCTCGCCCGGTGGCAACAGGCACGCGGCTTCGTCCTGAGCGCGAAGAACCTCGACCGATTGGCCGGTCACGATCCCCTGGCGCTGGCCGCCTACCTGCCTCCTGCCAAACGGATCCGGGCATCGATGAGCACCAACTTTCGCGGATCGCGATTCCGACGCTCATCTGCGCCGGCACCGATGACGCTTTTCGTTTCGAGGAATCAGCCGAACTGGCGGACCTGATCCCCGGCGCCACGTTTTACGCACTGGCAGGCAAAGACCACGGTCCGACGATCACGACCGGCGCGCCCGAACTCCTCGACCAACTGACCGCGTTCTACGCCGTCAGCAACGCCACCGAATGGGCCGCGTGAGCTACGGCTGGCCGGGTTTGAGTTTGACGAACAACGCATCGGCTTCGGCCAGCAGCGTGTCGCCGTCGTCAACTTGCCCGACACGAAGATCTTGCGGCCGTCCACGCGGTCGATGCCGGCGTCGAACTGCAGGTCCTTTTCGATCGGGACGATGTTGCGGTAGTTGATCGTCAGATAAGCGGTCCGCTGCCGGCGGCTGCCGGTGAGCACCGACGCGGTCAGGCCGAGCACGGTGTCGAACAGCATCCCCAACGACCCGCCGTGCACGGCGCCGTTGCGGCCCAGGTGAAACCGCGCGAAGCGGGCGGTGCCCTCGATCCGGCCGTCCGCGGTCTTGCGGGACGTCAACGGCACCGTCAGGACGTTGCCGCGCATCGGCAGGTCCATTCGGCGGCCCGACGGCGACTCCCACTCGTCCGCGTCGTACGGGCTCAGCAGCACGGACAGCTTCTCCAGCGTGTCGGCGGCCTCGCTGATCACCTCGTCGGGAGCGTCGACGGCCCGCGCGTGGTCCTGCAGCTTGCGCACCGCGTCGATGAACCGGCCGTAATCCGGCCCGCCCTTGGTCGTCGGTTCGGGTGGGTTGAATCCCCCGCCGGGGTGTTTCTGATGCTCACCGGCCACCAGAACACCGTATTGGGTGTGGAATTACTTCGCGCCGGCAGCCGCCAGGGTCTCGAACTCCTCGTCGGACAGCGTGATCTCGGCCGCGGCCACGTTCTCCTCCAGGTGCGACACCTTCGACGTGCCGAGGATCGGCAGCATCACCGGCGAGCGCTTCAGCAGCCAGGCCAGCGCCAGCTGCGAGGGGGCGACGCGTGGTGGTCGTCGGCGATGCGTTTCAGCGGGCCGTCGGGAGCGGCCAGCTGCCCCGCCGCCAGCGGGAAGTACGGGATGAACCCGACGCCGTGTTCGGTCGCGAAGTCGAGGAGCGGTTCAGCCCGGCGGACGGTCAGGTTGTACATGTTCTGCACCGACACGATCGGGGTGATCTGCTGGGCCTCCTTCAGCTGGTCGACGCTGACCTCGGACAGCCCGATGTGGCGGATCTTGCCCTCGTCCTTCAGCTTGGCCAGCTCGCCGACCTGGTCGGCCAGCGGCCACTTGGGGTCGACGCGGTGCAACTGCAACAGGTCGATGGTCTCCACACCCAGCCGGCGCAGGCTCATCTCGGTTTCCTGACGCAGGTAGGCCGGAAAGCCCATCTCGATCCAGACGTCGGGGCCGGTCCGCAAAAATCCGGCCTTGGTCGCGATCACCAGGTCGTCATAGGGGTACAGCGCCTCGCGGATGATCTCCTCGGAAATGTAGGGGCCGTAGGAGTCCGCGGTGTCGATGAGATTTACGCCCAGTTCGACGGCGCGGCGCAACACTCGGACGCATTCGTCGCGATCGGCGGGTGAGCCCCAGACGCCCTTGCCGACGATGCGCATTGCCCCGAACCCGAGGCGGTTGACGGTCAAATCGCCGCCGAGGGTGAACGTTCCGGACGCTTCTGCAACGGTTTTCGAGTTTTGTGCGGTCACCTTTACGACCGTACGCTCGGGCGGGTGGACCTGGCAGCGCTCGAAGAGCTTCCGCTGACGTACTCCGAGGTGGGCGCGACCGCCGCCGGCGAGCTGCCCGCGGGATATCACCATCAACACGTGCAGCGCCGGATCGGCACGGGCCGGCAGCGATTCGAGCGGGCGGCCGAGGCGGTGATGCGCTGGGGCATGCAGCGCGGGGCCGGCCTGCGGGTGCAAGCCTCCTCCGAGGTTGTCGTGCTCGACGCGGTGGTGGTGGTGCGGCTGGGGTTTCTGCCCGCGCCGTGCCGCGTCGTCTATGTGATCGACGAGCCCGATATCCGCGGGTTCGGCTACGGCACCCTGCCGGGCCACCCGGAGTCCGGCGAGGAACGCTTCGCCGTGAGCCGGGACCCGGCCACCGACGCGATGTTCGCCAAGGTGTCGGCGTTCTCCCGGCCGGCGACCTGGTGGAGCCGGGCCGGCGGACCGGTGCTGAAGGTCGGCCAGCGGCTCATCGCGCAGCGGTACCTGCGGGTGGTCTGACCGCTACCCCCCAGCCGGCCAGCAGCCGTTGCGCGCCGGTGCACATGGCGTCGATGACCTCGGCCACCGACGCGTCGTCGCGGATCATGCCGACCCCCTGACCGGCGTCGACCGGGGCGATCCGGCGGTCGTCGGCGTCGATCGCGGCCGCCAGCTCGTCGCAGGCCGGCGCATCGAGCGCGTCCTCGTGGCCCGTCCAGCGCGCGACGAAGTCGTTGGCCAGCACCCGCGCCGGGAATCGCGACGGCCACGGCAGGCCCTTGGCGACGTCGAAGGCCCGGGTGACCCGGGTGTCGGTGGATCGCGCCGCGATCAGGGCCTGGCGGCTGGCGTCGCCGGTCAGCGCCTCCGGGCACGCCGCCAGACGGGTGCCCACCCAGGCGCCGCTGGCCCCGGCGGCCAGCACCGCAGCCAGACTGCGCGGCGAGGCGATGCCGCCCCCGGCGAGCACCGGCACGGTGACGGCGTCCAGCACGTCGTCGAGCAGCGGCAGCGTGCCGAGCTTCGTATCCGCGTGCCCGCCGCCCTGGGCGCCGCGCGCGACCACGACGTCGACGCCCGCCTCGACGGCCTGACGGGCCCCGAGCGCGTCGTAAACCTGTGTGACAGCGGGGATTCCGGCGTCATGCGCCTGTGCCACCCACGACCAGTCGGTGCCGAAGCTGACCGACAGCAGCGCGGGCCGCGCGGCCAGCGCGTCCTCCAGCAGGCTCTCCTCGGTGCGCATCACCCAGTCCACCAAGCCGATGCCGAACCTGCCGTCGACGTGTTGCAACTGGGCCGCCAGCAATTCCCGGTTCGCGACACTGCCCATGCCGACCATGCCCAGACCACCGGCCGCGCTGACGGCGGCGGCCAGCCGGCCACCCGCGACGCCGCCCATCGGGGCGTTGACGATCGGCACCCGCAGGCCGAGCTCCTCGACCAGGGCGTGGACAGCATCGGCTAGTGCGCCGCGCCCGGCTGGCTCTTTAACACGGTCAGGACGATCACCGAATCCTCGACGGCGTGCAGGGCATGCCGTTGCGGTGGAATCGCCACGTAGTCACCGGTCTTACCGTCCCAGGAATCGTCCCCGGCCGTCAGGCGCACATGACCCTGCAGCACCTGCAACGTCGCCTCGCCGGGACTGTCGTGTTCGGACAAATCGTGGCCGGCGAGCAACGCCAGCACGGTCTGGCGCAGTTCGTGGCTGTGGCCACCGCGGATGGTGTGTGCGGCGCGTCCGCTGTGGGACTGCTTGGCTTCGGCCAGCTTTTCGGCGGCCAGGCTGGTGAGCGAGATCGATTCCATGGGTTCATCCCCTCGGTGGGCTGCGGTGGACTGTCAAAATCTCATGTGCTCAATAGGAGTATCCCCGCCACGATCAACGCCGCGACCTTGACTACCTCCAAGCCGACGTAGGCGTAGTGGGCGAAGGAGCGGGGTCCGTCCATCCCGGCGAGCACCTGGTCGGAACGGCGGGTCAGCCGCGGGCGCACCGCGATCAGCTGGATGGCCAGCGTCGCGAACGCGATGACGAACGGGATAGCGATCCGGCTAGGCATCGGGCCGTCCACCACGACCGCCAGGATGACGATGGCGAACGCCACCTCGACGGTGTTGAGCGCGCGAAAGACCAGCCGCCCGATGCCGAGCCCGATCTGCAGCGTGACGTTGGGCGCCCGGAATTTCAGCGGGGCTTCCAAGAACGAGATGGCCAGCACCATGCCAAGCCAGACGAAGGTGACGGCGGCGGCGACCGCCATTTCGATGTTCACTTTCAGGCCTCCTGCAACTCGAGGTGTGCGACACACAGATCGGGTTCGACGAACGCATCCAGCCGCTCGACGGCAACCGGGGCGCCCGAGGTTTCCAGCGCGCCTTGCATGATCCCAAGGTGCACGGGACAGACGACGGCGGTGCGGTTTTCGGCGACTTCCAAAAACGGGCAGTGCCGCAGGCCGACTTGGTGCTCGCCGTCGGCCACCCGGCGCTCCGGGGCGAAGCCGAGCCGGTCGAGCACGTCGATCAGGTGGCCGATGGCCTCGTCCGGGTTCGTGGCGTCCGCCGACGAGCCGGCAACCAGCTGGCGACCCCAGGACCGTCCCGCGGCCAGCGCCTTGTCGGCCGCATCCTGGTCGGCCGCGAACGCCGTCGTCAGTATCTCGGCGAGCAACCGGTAGTGCCGCGTCCCGCCGCGATCCATCTGCCGGACGGCCCGGAACATCAGCGGCGGACGCCCCGGACCCTTGCGGCCCGGCTCCACCTGTTCCACCTGGTCGTCGGCGGCCAGGCTGTCGAGGTGGAAGCGAACGGTGTTGGGATGCACGCCCAGCACATCGGCGATCGCGACGATCGTCATCGGCTCCCGCGACGTCCGCAATATCCGCAGCACCTCACGGCGGCGACCGGCGGACTCCGCCGTTGACGTGACCCCGGGCGTCATCGGCCGCTCACGCTCCTTCGGATACGTCGGCTTTCGGATGGGCGGCCACCAAGGGGGTGTCGACGCCGAGGGCACCGAGCTTGGCCGCGCCGCCCGGTGACCCCAGCGGGGCGTCGCGCCCCGGCAGGGTCTCGGAGAAAAACGCCGCATTGTCGGCCAGGTGCGGCTGCAACTCGTCGGGCAGGTCGTCTTCGTAGTAGATCGCGTCGACCGGACAGACCGGCTCGCACGCGCCGCAGTCGACGCATTCGTCAGGATGAATATAGAGCGCCCGGCCACCCTCGTAGATGCAATCCACGGGACATTCGTCCACACATGCCCGATCCATCACATCGATGCAAGGCTTTCCGATAACGTACGTCATGCGATAGAGTTTACACAATCGCGATTGTGAAAACTAGGAAGGGCGGGAAAGCTTATGTCTCCCATGTCGAGTCGGGCCGACGACAGCGTTGCGGGCCACTGGCTGCTGGCGCGGTTGGGGAAACGCGTCCTTCGCCCCGGCGGTGTCGGGCTCACCCGCACGATGCTCGCCGGCGCCGACGTGACCGACGCCGACGTGCTCGAGCTCGCCCCCGGCCTGGGCCGCACCGCCGCCGAGATCCTCACCCGTGCCCCGCGGTCGTATGTCGGCGCCGAACAGGACCCCGAGGCGGCCGAAACGGTGCGCGACGTCATCGTCGGTGTCACCGGCGCCTCCGGAACGGTTCGGGTCGCCGACGCCGCCAACACCGGGTTGCCCGACGCCAGCCGCGACGTCGTGATCGGCGAAGCCATGCTGACGATGCAGGGCGATGCCGCCAAACACGCGATCGTCGCCGAGGCCGCGCGAGTGCTGCGGCCGCGCGGTCGGTACGCGATCCACGAACTCGCGCTGACCCCCGACACCGTCTCCGAGGAGATCAGCACCGAGATCCGGCAGGCGCTGGCCCGCTCGATCAAGGTGAACGCGCGCCCGTTGACCATCGCCGAATGGTCGCGGTTGTTGTCGGACCACGGACTGGTCATCGACCGCGTCGTGACGGCGCCGATGGCCCTGTTGCAGCCGCGCCGGGTGATCGCCGACGAGGGGCTGTTGGGTGCGCTGCGCTTCACCAGAAACCTGCTGCGGAATCCGGGCGCGCGCAAGCGAGTTCTGGCCATGTGCAACACCTTTCGCAAGCATCGCGAACGGCTGACCGCCGTCGCGATCGTCGCCCGCAAGCCGGAATAGCCATCACTGCCGGGCTTGGCTGTGCGCGACACCGGCAGCCGATGTCTCCACACGGCGTTTGATGCCGAGTAACAAGCCACGCGTGCCGAAGGCGACTATCGGCCTAAGCAGCTCCATGGCGAACACCGCACCCGGGCGGCGCAGGGCGATCCTGACGCGGGTGAGCAGTCGCACCCGGTCCTCCCAGTGCGGCTGAACGTGAAACGACCACACCACATCCCGGGCCGGATCCGATGTCCGGGCATGGAGTACCAAATACTTTTCCGGAACGATTTCAGCGACGCGAAACGTCACCCCGTCGGGCTGGCCCAGCCAGCCTTCGGGAGCCAGGCGAACGGTGTCCCCCACCGCGAGTTGTTGCCATTCCGGGCGCACCCGATCGGTGTGACGGTAACCGAGACCGACCGCGTTCATCACCCCCTCCCAGCCGTAGCAACCACCGCGGTCCTGGCCGATCTGCAGCAGCCAAGGCCAGACCGCCGCGGTGGGGGCGTCGATGTAGATCGCCTCGGTTGACTGGACGGCGGGATCGGCCACCAATGTATCGCCAGGCAGCACCATCCGGCATTCCGATTTGGTTGTGCCCCAATCCCGGTAATAGCGCCGGGCGCCGTACAGCAGCGCAATCAGCGCCGCTGTCCTGGTGACCGATGCGATCGAGTGCCTCACGTTTCGATCTGACCACGCGTCACTGCGCGCCGGTAGGGACCGAAGTCCTCTTTGCCCGCATCCGCGGACGCCCACAGCGGATTCGGGTTCGGCAAGACATTGCTCGATCAGCGGTATCAGGGTGTCGATATCCGGCACGGCCTCGCGCCCAGCCGCGTAGCCGAACCCGATGCGGTCGGAGTACGAGCAGGTCGTGACGTTGAGCGCCATCCCGTCGTAGACGGTCGACACCGGATAGATCTCCTCGATATGCGCCCCGTTCCAATACATTTCGGCTTCAGGACCCGGCACGTGCGAAATCGGGATGTTGAAACCTGTCCGTATCCGCGGCGTGAACGGCAGCAGCGGAGCAATAACGGTCGCGGCGATGCTCGCCGCATTCGTCAACAGCGATGCCGCCGATCCCCGCTTCGCCACCCACTGTTTTCCTGCCGACATCGACCGGTGAATCAGGCCCAACCGCGCGATCGGGTCATCCACATTGGTGCCCAAGGGACACAGCCAAAGGCCGAACATGTTGCCGTACTGCGCAATCAACGGGTCCGAGTTGCGATCGCGCACCGTGATCGGGCAGATCCCGACCAATGACCGCTTGGGCAATTCACCGCGGTCACCCAGCCAGCGCCGCAACACTCCCGCCACCATCGCGGTGATCACGTCGTTGGCGGTGACACCGGCCGACTCTTGCACAGCCCGGATACGGGCCTTGGCCCAACTGCCCGCGCAGACCGCACGCTCGGGCCCCAGCCGGCCGTTGAACCGCGTGTAGGGCGCGCCGAAGGGCCACCCGGTGGTGTAACCGGCCAGGCCGTCCATCAGCGTCGACAGCTCCCCCGTAACGACGCGCTCGATCAGGCCGACGCCGCGGGCCGTGGTGTCGGCCAGTGACCGTACCGGCGCGGTCAGACGAGACAACAGTCCCGGGGACCCGTGTGGCACCGCGGATTCGTCGCGATGGTCGGCATAGACGGGGAGCATCGACCGCCGCTGCGCGTCGCTGCTCAGCGCATCGGCGATCATCCGAAGCCCGGCGACGCCGTCGGTCAGGGTGTGATGCACCTTGATGTAGAACGCGAATCGACCCCCCTCGAGGCCGTCGATCAGATAGGACATCCACATCGGGCGGGACCGGTCGAGGCGTTGCGCGTCCAACTCGCCGATCAGCCGCCACAGGTCGGCGTCGCCACCAGAGATGGCGCGGCGCAGGAAGTGTCGACGCACGTCGAGGCTGTTGCAGTCACGCCACACCCAGAGGCCGCCGGTGTCGACACCGCGATGGGGATATCGGCGAAGTCTGGGATCGACCGGCGCGTTCGCGGCGAGTGTCTCCCGGTACAGTGCTTCGACATAAGCCGGGCCGGCATGCGTGGGCGGTGACAGGATCAGCACGGCACCGGCGTGCATCGGGCTCGACACGACTCCGCGGCCATCATCGCGGCGCCCAGCGGATCCAACGGATGCATGTCAACCGCCACAACTAGGCAGGGCGGTCGCGCTGCGTTGCCGCTCCGTCCAACAGCCCCGACTGCACCAGCGCCTCCCACACGAACCGCTGCACGGGCTGTGAGCGGAAGAATCCGGTGTGACCGCCCCGGTACCAGACGATTTCCGGCTTACCCCAGTGCTCCCAGAGGCGGGTCACCTGCTTGCGCGGATGCACCACGCGGTCGGCGATGCCGGCGTAGATGAAGCGGCCTCTCATGGGCACGAGCGGAGCCAGCGACAACGGCGAGACCATGCGCCCGATGGGCGCGGCCAGTTCCATCGTCTGCCGGCGCAGGTCGCCGTGGCTCAGACCGGAGTGGCTCCTCAGTAGTTCGACCAAGTCGGCCACGGGAACGCCGAGTATCGCGCAGGTGAGGCCCTTGTCGAGGCTGGCGACCAGCGATGCGATGTAACCGCCGAGCGAAAGACTGTTCAACTCGATCAGCGATTCGGGCTCCTGCGAGCGAATCCAGGACAACAGGCGACGGATATCCCATACCGCCTGAGCCGTCGCGTGCACGTCGTCGAGCACATCCTCCCCCGGAAACACCGCCCCCTTGGGCAAGCCACGCGACCGGGGCCCATGCATCGGAAGGACCGGCATGACGACGTTGAGACCGAGTTCGTCGTGCAGTTTCCATGCCCGAAACAACGCGAGATCCAATGCGGCGCGCCCCATTTCGGTTCCATGCACGCACACCAGCCACGGGCGTGGTTGGGAGTGGCGCAGCAGCAGCGCATACTCGCGATTGTTCGCGGTGTAGCCCATCCATCGTTGCGCGCCGGGTTCGCCCGGGTGCGGTGCGTACCCGCTGTCGAAGAAGATGCGGTGATAGGAGCGGCTGCGGCCCTTGACCTTTCGGATCTCGACGTCGGAAAGCACCGGTGGCGTGCCGAAGAACCGCCTGGGCTTTTCCAGCCATCCCTTGTCCCCATAGAACTGGACCCCGTCAACCACCTCGCGGGTGATCCGCTCCCAAATGTCCAATTGGCTGACCGGGCGGCGCGCCTTCAGGCCTGTCAACACGACCTCGTCGCGGAAGGCCTGTGCCGCCAGCGCGATAGTGGGCCGCGCGATCGGCAGTTCGTCGGACCCGCGACCGAGGTAGCCACGCCATGACCGGGTGACGTGCTGGCCGGTATGCACGAAGGGGGTAATGGCGCCACCCAGGACGCCGCCGGACGCGCCTCGACGCAAAGCGTCCCGCTGCCGTGGGTGGTCGCCGGTGGCCGTTGCCATGACGGCACGCTAACACCGTCTCGAGCCGCCCAGGTAGGGACCTAGGGCCCGTTGCCGATCGCGAAAGTCCATCTGGGACAAAGGACTTTAGTCACTCGTGCCGATCCGCGAAACGTCGTACCGTCGGGGGCGTACGCAAGACTTTGTTTCGAGTAGGAGTGGGATCATGACAGAGGCACCGGCAAAATCCGAGCCGCGCTGGGCCGAACTTTCGGACTACGTGCTCGAGTCGGTCGAAAGTTCGGCCGCAAGCAGGCGATCGAGGCGGTACGCAAGTTCGTCGATCAGATCAGCCCTGTGCTCCCGAAGCAGTCGCGACGCAAGACCGTTGTCGACGCCGCGCTGGACCTGGCGGAGGAATTGACCACGGCGCGGATCGAGTTCTTCCGCAGTGTGCTGCGCAGCGCCGCGGAGGTGACGACCAGGTAGGGACCAGGTGAAGCGTTGGCCGGGCGGTTGCGGTCACCGCCCGGCCAACGCATGTCCTCGGCCTCCTCGGCCGGCGGGCCCCGAACTCTCGACCCTACAACGGGACCAAAGGCCCGCATCAGGGGGCTAACGGCTCTGGCGGGCTCGCAAATGCCGTTCATACGGTTGACCAACAGTAGAGGCCAGACACAACAGCCAAGGTGTGCGATGCGATCGGAACGTCTCAGGGGGCTGGTAACGGCGAAAGGCCCTTTCGCCTCGGTGTCTTTCGACGACTCGCACAACACGGCAGGCGCGGTCGAGCAACTCGAAGCGAAGTGGCACGAAATCCGCAAGCACCTCGAAAACATGGGTGCGGGAACGGAACTCCTCGGCACCCTCGAGGATGCCGTGCTGAACCACCGCCCCGTGGTGGGTCGGCGCGGCCGAGCGCTGATCACGAGCAGCGACCACGTGCTGATCGACGAACAACTCTGCAGCCCACCCTCGAGCACGGTGGTTCGCTTCTCGGATTACCCTTATGTCCTGCCGTTGGTCGACGGCGCGATGCTGCGACCGGTTTACCTGTTCGCCGCGGTCGACCACACCGGCGCCGACGTCAGCCTGTACGACGGCACCACCGTCAAATCCAGTCACGTGGAAGGCGCCGGGTACCCGGTGCACAAACCGGCCACGGCCGGCTGGAATGGCTACGGCGATTTCCAGCACACGGCCGACGAAGCCGTGCGGATGAACTGCCGCGCGATCGCCGACCACTTGACCCGGCTGGTGGACGAGGCGGATCCCGAGGTCGTTTTCGTCAGCGGAGCGGTTCCCGCCCGCGCAGATCTCCTTGCCGAATTGCCGCAACGCGTGGCCGAGAGGGTCTGCCAATTGCATGCGGTGCGCGGAAAGGTCGCGCCCGCGAAGCAGAGCTCCACGAAGCGACCTCGGCGGAGTTCGCGCGGCGGCACGGCCTCGAAATGACCGACGTCGCGGATCGCTTCCAATCAGAGGTCGGACGGGGCTCCGGCTTGGCGGCCCAGGGGCTCGGTGCGGTGTGCGAGGCGTTGCGTGACGGCGACGTCGATACGCTGATCGTCGGTGCGCTGGGTGACACCCTCGTGGTTACCGGCCACGCGCTGACCACCATCGCGCCCGATGCCGACATGTTGTCCGAACTGGGCGAGCCGGTGGAACGCATCGCCCGGGCCGACGAGGCGTTACCGTTCGGCGCGATCGCGGTCGGCGCTTCGTTGGTGCGGGCCCCCGACGGGAGCGCGCCGGCCGACGGGATTGCTGCGTTGTTGCGTTATGCCGCCAGCGACCGGCTTGCCGGTAAGCATCCTTAGGATCGGTCGATCACCATGATAGACAAGGAAATCCGGGTCGCCGTCGGGGCGGCGTCGGTGGCCGGGCAGCTCACCGTCCTACCGCACGCCAAGGGCGTCGTCGTGTTCGCGCATGGCAGCGGTAGCAGCGGACACAGTCCTCGCAATCGTTATGTCGCCGAAGTGCTCAACGCCGCGGGGTTGGCCACCGTACTTTTCGACCTGCTGACACCCGAGGAAGAAGCCAACCGGGCCAACGTCTTCGACATCGGATTGCTCGCGCACCGATTGATCCTCGTCACGGCATGGCTGGGCGCTCAACCCGATACGGCGTCATTGCCGGTGGGGTACTTCGGTGCCAGCACCGGCGCGGGCGCCGCCCTGGCCGCGGCCGCGCATCCGGGTGTCAAGGTCACCGCGGTGGTGTCTCGGGGCGGGCGGCCCGATCTGGCGAACGGATTGCTCCGCAAAGTGAACGCCCGACCCTGTTGATAGTCGGCGGGCGCGATGAGACGGTCCTCGAGCTGAACCGGCAGGCGCTGTCCGCGATCCCGGTCGAGTGCGAAGTCGCGGTGGTTGCCGGCGCCACCCACTTGTTCGAGGAACCGGGCACGCTCGAACAGGTGACGAGCCTGGCCCGCGATTGGTTTCTCGGCCATCTCAATCCGGCGGCGCCCGCAGATAAGATGTGTCGAATTTAATCGACATTATTGCTAGTTTTAATCAACAATTTCCCTGGCATATATCGAGGTAACCCTAGGGTATGTGCTGTGTCCGACCCCTCGGCCCACAGCAGGTACGCGCATGCCTCGCGCGGGCGTCGTGCATCGCATCACTCGGGGGACGACCGCAAGAGGGCGATTCTGGCCACCGCCGAGCGGCTCCTGGAAGCGCGGCCGCTGGGCGATTTCTCCGTCGACGATCTGGCGAAAGGCGCGGGTATCTCCCGGCCCACCTTCTACTTTTATTTCCAGTCGAAGAACGCGGTGCTGCTGTCGTTGCTGGACCAGATGAACGGCAAGGCCCACGCCGCCCTGAAGGCGCTGCGGGCCAAGCTGTCCGGCGACCCGGCCACCCTTTGGCGCGACCGGATCGAGGCCTTCTTCGAGGTGTCGGGATCGCACCGCGCGGTCGCGGTGGCCGGTGCCGCGGCCAAGTCCACCAACCCCGAGGTCCGGGCGCTGTGGGCCACGCTGATGCAGAAGTGGATCGCGTTCACCACCACCGCGATCAAGGCCGAACGTGATCGCGGCGCCGCGCCGGACACCGTCTCGGCCGAGGATCTGTCCGTCGCGCTGAACATGTTGAGCGAGCGGGTGATGGCCGCAACCTTCACCGCCGAGGAACCGACGATCCGCGAAGACCGGGTGATCGACACGCTGGTCCACATCTGGCTGGCCAGCATCTACGAGGACGGAATCGCCTCGGCCGGGCACGCCGCCCTGACGCTACGGGCCCCCGCCCCGCTCGCCGAGTACCCGCTCGGCGCGTCCTAGGCTCTCGTCGATCAACCGGTCGACCGCGCCGAAGTAGGTCGGCGACGGCGCCTTCCCGGCCAGCTCGGCGATTGTCTGTTGTTCGCCGAGAACGTCTGCCGTCCTGAGGTTCTCGGCCATTCGCCCGGCGTGGACCTGCAGCCCGGCCAGCAGTTCGCGGCAGTGCGAGCCGGCGACCAGGGTGCGCCGGGCCAGGGTGCGCAGCGTCTCCCATTCGGCATGCCAGGCGCCGTCGGGGCGTTCGTCGTCGGCCAGCGCCGCCGCGGTGTGGCAGGGTCGCGGCCAGTTGCGGTGCGGATATCGCGGTGCAGCGAATCAAGATGGACAGCACCGGATTGTGCTTGTGCGGCAGCGTCGACGAGCCACCGCGCCGCTCGGCGGCCGGCTCGCTCAGCTCGCCGATCTCCGGACGAACCACGATCACCACGTCCGAAGCGATCCAACCTCAGCCGTCGGTGCAGCCGAGAAAGGCATTGGCCGCCGCGGTGACCGGTGTCCGGACGGTATGCCATGGCGCTCGCGCGCTAAGACCCAAAGCGGTTGCCGCACTGCGCATTACCTGCTCGGCCTTCTCCGCCGGATCGGTCGGCTCGGTGAGCAGCCGCGCGAGTTCGGTGGTGGCCGACCATGTTCCGACCGCGCCGCCGACCTGGATCGGGGTGACCAGACCGGCGAGCCGTTCGTAGGCGTCGACGACACCGTTGCACCACCCGGCCGCCTTGACACCGAACGTGGTCGGTGCGGCCTGCTGGGTGAGCGTGCGGGCCACCATCGCGGTGGACCGATGCGCATGGGCAAGCGCTGTCAGTGTCGAAACCTGTTCGCGCAGCTGTTTTCTCAGCTCGTCTGCGACGTCGCGCACACCCAGCATCAGCGCGGTGTCCAGGACGTCCTGGCTGGTGAGTCCGCGGTGGATCCACGGACCGACGGTGGGCTTGGCCCGCCGGCGCAGCAGCTCGACCAATCCGACGATTGGGTTGCCGCCGTCCTCGGCGCCGACCGCGAGCGCCCGCACGTCGTCGTGGTCGACCAACTGTGACAGGTCGGCACCTCGGGCGTCGGCCGGCGCCAGGCCGACGGCGGCCAGGGCGCTCAGCCACGCCGATTCCACCGCCACCATCGAGCACAGCAGCGCCTGATCGGTCATGTGCTCGCCCGCCCGGTGATCGCCCGGCCACAACAGATTGGTCATCCCCCGGCCCGCCGATACGCCAGGAACACGGTTTCGCGCGGACCCTGCAGGTGGATGTCGAATCGGTGATCCGCCCGACCTTCCGCGACGCACAGCATGGTTGGCCGCCGGTCGACGTCGACGGTGCCCAGCACCGGATCGGCGTCCGGGTCGACGCCGGGCAGGTAGGCGCGAGTGAACAATCGGTCCAGCAGTCCGCGCGCGAAGACGGTGATCGCGAAGAACGGTGGATTCTCCGGTACGACCGTCGTGAAGCGATAGTGCCCGTCGGGATCCGTTGCGGCCCGGCCCCATCGGGCCTGGGCCTGCCATAGTTCGACCAGGGCGTCAGGGATCGGCGCGCCGTCGCCGTCATACACCGTGCCGTGCAGCCGCACCGCGTCCGGCCCGTCGGCCAGCTCGCCCGCGCACGGTAATCCGAGATGCAGGAAGGGCCCGACGGTTTGCCCTGGGGTGCAAGGTAATTCAGCCATGACCGGCCTCGGACCACCGGCTGTCGGCCAGCACGATGTCCCATCGATACCCGGTCGCGAACTCCGGCTCGGTCAGGCCGTGGTCGTAGCCGGCGATCAGCCGTGGGCGCGCAGCGGGATCCGTGACCGATTGATAGATCGGATCCAGATTTAACAGCGGGTCACCCGGAAAGTACATCTGGGTGACCAGGCGCTGGGTGAATGCGGTACCGAACAGCGAGAAGTGGATGTGTGCCGGGCGCCAGGCGTTGTGATGATTGCGCCACGGATAGGGGCCGGGCCTGACGGTCACGAATCGGTACGTCCCGTCGGAACCGGTCAGGCAGCGCCCGGCCCCGGTGAAGTTCGGGTCCAACGGAGCCGGGTGCTGGTCGCGCTGGTGGCGGTAGCGACCACCGGCGTTCGCCTGCCAGATCTCGAACAGCTGGCCGGCCAGCGGTCGGCCGGATTGATCGAGCAGCCGCCCGGACACGATGATGCGCTCCCCGATCGGCTCGCCCGGATGACCGGCCGTCAGGTCGGCTTCGAGCGGGTCGACGTCACGCTCCCCGAAGCACGGCGCGCAGCGCTCGAGTTCGTCCGGACCCACAAGCAGCAGAGGGTGTTTCGGGTGGCGCAGCGCGCTGCTGCGGTACGGCGGATAGTTCAGCAGCGGCGCGGCGGTCGCGCTGCCGGCGTGCCGGGCCGCGATGTCGGCGATCTCCGCCGTGATCTCACCCTGCGACGCGACGCGCTGCGGTGCGGCCCTCACGAAGCGTGAGGCTACTCGCCGATGGGACCCGAGTTACAGAGCGCGCACCAGCGCGGCGCGCCCCTTGGTACGCAGCCGGTGCAGCGCGGAACCGCGGTACTGCTCGATTCTGGCGCTCATCTTGTTGCCCAGCTCCTTGAGCTCGGCGTCGGTGATCTTCACCTCCGGCGGAGCGGGAATCATGTCGCGCTCCTCTTCGTCGGCGTGGGCCTCGAGCACCGTCTTGAACGAATTCCATATCGTCGGTGTAGCCCGGCGCGGTCTGCGGAGTCTTGAGCAACACGGAAAGCTGGTCGATCACCTGCCGGTGCTCGGCATGCGCCACCGCGATCAGCTTGGTGGCGGCGGCCAGGGCCGGGTAGTAGAGGTCGTCTTCGATGCGGAAGTGAATGTCGAGTTCGATCAGCATGTCGTCGAAAAGGGCATGGCGCTCTTCACTATTCACCGGCGCTTCGCTGATCTTGCGGCCGAGGCCCTTGATCACGACGTGGTGGTCCTTCAACACTTCGTAGGCGTTCACGCTGCTCCTTTGCTTCGATCCCTATGCCTTGCAGAGGCTGGGCTGCGCCTCGCCGCGAACTTCGACCACACCGTCGACCAACCGGGCCTGGTAACGCGGCAGCGGTGCTGCCGCGGGGCCGCGCACGACCTCTCCCGTCTCGGCCGCGAACCACGAGCCGTGCCACGGGCACACGATCCGGCCGCGATCCACCCAGCCGTCGGCCATCGGTACCGCCAGATGCGGGCAAAACTCGCCGTACGCCGACACCTCGCCGGGCTTGGTCTGGCACACCACCAGCCCGACGCCGTCGACCTCGACCCGCACCGGCTTCCCGTTCAGCGAGCTCGCGTCCAGCACCGGCGTCCATTCACTGGTGCGCAACCGCCGGCCGGACTGGTCGATGCCGATGCCGGATTCGCACACCAGGGCTCCGCCCAGGTAGCTGCCGCCGACGGTGATCAGGTAGCCCAGCGCGGTCAGCGCGATGCCGCGGCCGTGGCGACCGCGGCGGCGATCCCGCCAGGACTGCGCGTACAGCCCGGTCGCGAACAGGTTGATCACGCCGTGCACCAGTCCGACCCGGCCGTCCTTTTCGTGGGTGTGCTGCCAATCGGCGGCGCCGGTGACCGCGGAACCGATGCTCGCCAGAATTCCGACCCCGAGGGCCCGCGCCGCGAACCGGGACGCGTCGACCATTTCGTGGGCGGGCCGGCCCGGTACCACGCTGAACGCGTCGAGGGCCACCGTGGTGGCCAGTGCCCCGCTGGTCAGCGATGCCAGCGGCGGATGCACCGGGTGCCCGAGCCAGACTCCGTTCAGCGCATTGGTGACGGTGTTGCGGGCGCGACCCAGGCTGTTGAAGGCGAAGCTGAGCGCGTGTTCCAGGCGGTAACTCGGCCGGTCCAGCCACTCCTGGCGCCCGATCGCCGCCAATGCGCGCGGTCCGAGATTCTGCAGTCGAGCACCGGCCCGATGTGCCATGGAAACAGTCCTTCCGCCTGCGGAGATCACGAACGGAGGCGGGAATCCTGACGTTAACGGCGGGTTAACTCTGCCGCACACATGTCTCGAATCCGCTGTGACCAACAGCTAACCGCGCGTCCTGGTTACTCAGTTGTGTGAAGCCTGTGAATTGCCTCCGAGGATTCTTTCAGGAATCTGAACGCCCAGGCCCGCGCGGTTTGACCAGCCCGGTCACCGTGCGGGATTCTACTGAGCGGAGGGTATTTCTGTAGAACAGAATCGAGGCAGTCGTGGCTGACGAACGTCGCGCTGGGCGCCGATACCGCCGACACGTCGGGCACCCGCGACAGCGCCGTGGCGTAGGTGTCCAGATCGGCCGGGCTCAGACCGCACGTCGGGAATGACGACGGGCACCGACGTCGCGGAGTCGTGTGCGAAGTTGGTGCGCAGCTGGTCGCCGACCTGGTACGCCGACGCGGATCGCGGCAGCACCCGGTCGTCGGGGAAGCCCCACGTCACCCGCACGAACGGCACACCCAGCAGCACCAGCAGCGTCGCGACCGCCACGCCGATGGGCAGCCAGCGGCGCATCACGAACTTGCTGGACCGGTACCAGAACATCTGCTCGACCGGCCGGTGCACGGGCTCGGACCGGCGCAAGATCCGCCGCACCAGCTTCCGCGCGTCCAGCGCGTCGAGCCGGGGACCCAGCAGCACAATCGCGGCCGGCGTGATCATGGTCGACGCGATCGAGACGAACGCGACGGTGGCGACGCCGGCGTAGGCGAACGACTTGAGGAAGTACATCGGGAACAACGCCGTCGCCGACATCGACGGGGCGACGGTGATCGCGGAGAACAGCACCGTGCGCCCGGAGGTGGCCATGGTGTGGACCAGCGTCGTGCGGGTCACCGCCTTCGGCCAACTCGTCACGATAGCGGCTGACGATCAGCAGCGTGTAGTCGATGGCCAGCGCCAGGCCCAGGGCGGTGCTCAGGTTCAGCGCGAAGATCGACACCTCGGTGGTATAGGTGATCAGTCGCAACACCGTCATCGAGCCGACGACGGCCAGCGCGCCCAGCGCCATCGGCAGCACCGCCGCCAGCAGGCCGCCGAACACCCAGATCAGCACCAGGAAGCTGAGCGGCAGCGCGATCATCTCCATGACCAAGAGGTCTTCTTGGTTCTGCTTGTTGATCTGGGCGTACTCCATGGCCGAGCCGCCGGCGCGGACGGTGACCCCGTCACGATCGTGCACGAGCTGATCCGACAGGGTTTGGGCGTTGTTCTGCACGTTGTTTTTCGCCGCCCTTGAGGTTGACCACGATCAACCCGGCCTTGCCGTCCTTGCTTGTCAGGTCGGCTGCGGCTTGCGGCGGCGCGGTCCAGGGGACGTCACGTTGTAGACCAGCGGCGAGTGCTGCAGCTGGTCGACGAGCTCGGTGCCCGCCTTGCGGGCCTGGTCGCTGTTGGCTCCCGCAGGCGCGGTCACTAGGATGAGCATCTTCTGACCGCTCTGCCCGAACTTCTCGGTGAGCACCGCGATGGCGCGGCCGGATTCTGACTGCGGGTCCTGGAAACCGCCAGGAGCCAAGCTCTTGGCGACCGGAAGGCCGAAGACCGCGGCGGCGATGAAGACCAGGACCCCGATCGCGATGATGCGGCGCGGCGCGGCGATGGCCAGCCGAGCGATCCGTGGCAGCATCTGTGCTTCCTCCCCCGGTGGCGGTCCCGCGGGGACGCGCACCATATTCGCGGTAACCTAGCCCCGGTAAGTGACAGGTGTCAAACAACTCACGGGGTAAGAGCCCGAAAGGTTCGATGCGGTTTCAAACCCGCGAACCCTAAGAGTCCGGCTAGAAAATTGCGCGCGAATTACGCCCCTGACGAGCCGGATCCGCCTCTAGACGACCGGCAACCCTACTGGCGAGTAAATTGCCACCATTTTCCGAATCGTGACTCAAAGATTCCTTAATGGTGGCTTTTACGCTCAGTGTCATGTGGATCGACGACTCAAGTGCGCACGTCATCAAGGTTGACTTCGAGGCTCTCTACCACGGCGACGTGCTGGTGGAAGGCGAGACCTCCGAGCAGTTTGACGACTGGCACCCGCTGCCCAACGCGAGCTGACCATGAGCTTGCTCGCACGGCTTCTGATGGCGGAACCCGAAGTCTCCCGTTGGTTCCGTCGATCGCATTGATCCTGTTGCCAACAAATACCCCCGCCGTGGCGGGGGTATTTGTGTATGCGCCCTGATCTCTCAGCGCGGCGCCATGCGGATGGCGCCGTCGAGACGGATGGCCTCGCCATTAAGCATCGCGTTCTCCACGATGTGCACCGCCAGCGCGCCGTATTCGTCGGGGTCGCCCAGCCGCGCGGGGTGCGGCACCTGCTTGCCCAGCGACTTCTGCGCCTCCTCGGGCAGCGAACCCAGCAGCGGGGTCTTGAACAACCCCGGCGCGATGGTCACCACGCGGATGAGCTCGCGCGACAGGTCGCGGGCGATCGGCAGCGTCATGCCGACCACGCCGCCCTTGGACGCGGAGTAGGCGGCCTGGCCGATTTGGCCGTCGAACGCGGCGACCGAGGCGGTGTTGATGATCACGCCGCGCTCCGGGCTGGTTTCGGGACCGATCGGTTCGGTCTTGGCGATGCGCTCGGCGGCCAGCCGCAGCACGTTGAAGGTGCCGATCAGGTTGACCCCGACGACCTTCTTGAAGCCGTCCAGCGGGAACGGGCCGTCCTTGGACAGCGTCTTGATCGCGTTGCCGATGCCCGCACAGTTGACGTTGATGCGCAGCGAGCCCAGCGACTCGGCCACGTCCAGCGCCTTGCCGACGCCGGCCTCGTCGGTGACGTCGGCCGCGACGAACTTCGCCCGGTCGCCCAGTTCGGCGACGGCCTCCTCGCCCTTGAGGTCGATCACGACGACCTGCGCGCCGGCGTCCAGCAGCCGCTTGGTGGTGGCCAGCCCCAGGCCCGAGGCGCCCCCGGTGACGACGGCAACGGCGTCTTTGATCTCCATTCGAGTCCTTTCGTGATGCCGTGGCCTTCCGGCCACTGGTTGGTTGGGGGTTATGTCCAGTCGTTGAGTATCACTTTGGGGTCGCTCACCGGCGCCGCGCGGCGGGGCTGCTCCGGCGCGGTGCGGGAGAACCGCGGCGCCGGCAGCGGCTGCAGGCCGCCGTCAACCTCGTAGAAGGTGTTGCGCTCGGTGATGTGCGGCTCGGTCTGCACCTCGCCGAACGCCAGGATCGGCGTCACGCACGCGTCGGAGTCGGCGAACACCTTGGCCCAGTGGTCACGGTCCTGACTGGCGAACTTCTCGACGAGAATGGCCCGCAGTTCGGGCCAGCGGCTGACGTCGTTCTGCGGCGGCAGGTCGGCCGCGTCCAGGCCCAGCCCGGTCAGCATGGCGGCGTAGAACTGCGGCTCGATCGCACCGACCGCGACGTAGCGGCCGTCGGCGCACTCGTAGGTGTCGTAGTAGGGCGCGCCGCCGTCGAGCAGGTTGGTACCCCGCGCGTCGGTCCACATCCCCGCGTTGCGCATCTGCCACATCATCTGGACCAGCACGCTGGAGCCGTCCACCATCGCGGCGTCGACGACCTGCCCCTTGCCGGAGCTCTGCCGCTCCCACAGCGCGGACAGGATGCCGAGCAACAGGAACATCGAGCCACCGCCGAAGTCACCGACCAGATTCAGCGGCGGCACCGGCCGCTCGCCCGCCCGCCCGATGGCGTGCAGGATGCCGTTCAGCGAGATGTAGTTGATGTCGTGGCCCGCCTGTTGGCTGCGCGGGCCGGTCTGGCCCCAGCCCGTCATCCGCGCGTAGACCAGTCGCTCGTTGACCTTCGCGCAGTCCTCGGGTCCCAGGCCGAGTCGCTCGGTGACGCCGGGGCGGTAGCCCTCGATCAGCACGTCGGCCTTGGCGATCAGCTCGAGCACGGTGGCGCGCCCCTCGTCGGACTTCAGGTCGGCGGTCACCACCCGCCGGTTGCGCATCATCGCGTCCTTGGTAACACCGCCGGGGCCTTCAGGACCTTTGGCAGGGCGGTCGATGCGCACCACGTCGGCACCCAGATCCCCCAGAATCATCGCGGCGTGCGGGCCCGGCCCGATGCCGGCCAGCTCCACTACCCGTAGTCCATCAAGCGGTCCAGCCATGTTCCACCGACCTTTCGTCTGCTTCGACGCGTGCCAACCCGGCAGTTGGCATCTTCGCAGCCGCCCTCGACGGCCGCGCAGCCCGGTCACCCAACCGGTGGTTAGGGTGAGGTCCATGTCCGAATCCGTGCTTGCTAAGCCATCGTCCGGCGAAGGCCTGGCCGTCTCGTTGTCCGACGGCGTGCTGTCGGTGACGATCGATTGACCGGACAGCGTCAACTCGCTGACGACACCGGTGATCGCCGGGCTTGCCGACACGATGGAACACGCGGCCACCGATCCGCGCGTGCAGGTGGTGCGGCTGGGCGGCGCGGGTCGCGGGCTCTGCTCTGGAGCGGGCATCGGCGCCGACGACATGTCCGCCAGTGGCGGCGCTCCGCCGAACGAGATCATCCTGGAGATCAACCGGCTGATCCGCGCCATCACCACGCTGCCGCACCCGGTGGTCGCCGTCGTGCAGGGGCCGGCCGCGGGCGTCGGCGTTTCCATCGCTTTGGCCTGTGACATCGTATTGGCTTCCGAGAAAGCATTTTTCATGCTCGCCTTCACCAAGATCGGGCTGATTCCCGACGGCGGCGCGTCGGCGTTGGTGGCCGCGGCGATCGGGCGGATCCGCGCGATGCGCATGGCGCTGCTGGCCGAACGGCTGCCGGCCGCCGAGGCGTTTGCCGCCGGCCTGGTGACCGCGGTCTATCCGGCCGAGGAGTTCGACGCCGAAGTGGACAAGGTGATTTCGGCGCTGCTGAGCGGCCCGGTGGTGGCGTACGCCAAGACCAAGGATGCGATCAACGGGGCCACCCTGACCGAACTGGACGCCGCGCTGCAGCGCGAGTTTCGCGGGCAGTCGATCTTGTTGCGCTCGGCCGACTTACGCGAGGGCACGACGGCTTTCCAGCAGCGCCGCACACCGAATTTCACCGACCGCTAGACGCTTAACCGCCGCCGAAGCGGCAATCCTTCCTTGATCGGTCCGAACCGGCGGGACGGGAAGGAAGCCATGCACTGTCTGGTGACCGGGGCGACCGGCTACATCGGTGCTCGATTGGTGCCGCGTCTGCTCGACGACGGCCACCACGTGCGGGCGCTGGCCCGTGACCCGGGCAAGCTGGCCGACGTGCCCTGGCGCGACCAGATCGAGGTGGCGCGCAGCGACCTCGGCGACGTCGAATTGCTGATCGAGGCGTTCGCCGGCGTGGACGTCGTCTACTACCTGGTCCACTCGATGGGGACGGCGAAGAATTTCGCCGACGAGGAGAGCCGCTCGGTCCGCAACGTGGTGACGGCCGTGCGCCGCGGCGGCGTGCGCCGCATCGTGTACCTGTCCGGGCTGCACCCGGACGACAGCGGGCTCTCGCCGCATCTCGAGTCACGCAAGGCCGTCGGCGACGCGCTGATCGACTCGGGGATCGAGACGCTGGTGCTGCAGGCCGGTGTGGTGATCGGTTCGGGGTCGGCCTCGATCGAGATGATCCGGCATCTCACCGAGCGGTTGCCGGTGATGACCACGCCGAAATGGGTGCACAACAGGATTCAGCCCATCGCGGTGCGCGACGTGCTCCACTACCTGGTCGCCGCGGCGACCGCACCGGTGACCTCGCCGCGCACCTGGGATATCGGCGGGCCCGACGTGCTGGAGTAGGGCGACATGATGCGGGTCTACGCCGAGGTCGCCGGCCTGCACCGCCGCTACCTGTTCGTGTTGCCGTTCCTGACCCCGGCGATCACCAGCCTGTGGGTGGGAACCGTCACCCCGATCCCGTCCGGCCTGGCTCGGCCCCTGGTCGAATCGCTGGAATGCGATGCGGTGATGCGCAATTCGGACATCGACACGATCATCGACCCGCCGCCGGACGGCCTGATCCCCTACCGGCAGGCCGTCTCGCTGGCGCTGAATCGGTCGACACCGGGCTCGCCGCGCGCCAGCTGGGACTCGTCGCGCTCGGAGCCGGCCGAGTCGCTGCCCAGCGACCCGGACTGGGCTGGCCAAATCGTCCACACCGACGTGCGGACGATTTCGACAACCGCAGCTCCCCAACGCGTTTGGAAGGCGGTGCAGCAAACCGCGGGCGACCAAGCAGGGTGGTCCGTCGTCGAGAGCGAACCCGGAAGCACGCTTCGGCTGCAGTCCCGGATGCGGGCACGCGGAACCGGGTGGCTAGAAATGACGGTCACGCCGCAGGACGGCGGCAGCACCTACACCCAGCGGGCCTGCTTTGCGCCGGCCGGCGTGCGGGGGGGCCGGCGTGCGGGGGGCGGCTGTACTGGTATCTGACGCGACCACTGCGTGCCGCCGAGCTAGCTACGTTGGCACGCAACGTGATTGGTAACAACGGCTAGACACCGAACATCGGCGGCAACGCCAGCACCATGATCAGTCCCCAGAAAAAGTGGGTCAGCGCCGGAGCCAACACGCCGCCGCTGGCGCGCCGCTCCACCGCGCACACGGTGCCCAGGATGACCGCGGCGAAGCCGAGCATCGGGTTGCCACTGGACAAGGTCGCGCACAGATACAGCAGGGTCGAAATCGCCACTGGCGCATGCCGACCCTGCGCGGTGTACAGCGCACCCCGGAAGAACACCTCCTCGGCGATCCCGTTGATCAGGGTGATCAGGACAACCAGCCAAAACGATCCGTGGTGGGCGAACTGCAGCACCCGGGCGATCAGCGCGACGACGGGCGGGATTTCGCGGGCGATCAGTCCGCCGACCACGAAGACGCCGCCGAGCAACAGACCGATCGCCGTGCCGCTGATCACCGGGCGCTGATTGCGGCCCCGCCAGTTGATGCCACCCAGATGCAGCGGGCCGGACAGGAATCCGCCACCGATCCACACCGCCGCCAAGACCAGGGTCAGCCAATAGAAGCTAGACTCACCGGGCGTGCGGCGCAGCGAAAAGCCCAGCACCCCAGCGCCGATCACCAGCGTGAGCGCCACGACGACACGGCGTCGCCGCACCACCGACGGTGGTTCATGATGCGGCACAGCGACATTCGTGATGGCGCGACGCAGCTCGGAGAACACGCTGGTGTGGTACGGGCGGGTGGCCTGGCTCATGCCGGGCGCACTTTCGGGGTGAGGGCGAGCATGATGTCGAGACCAGTGCGCACTGCTCCGGCAACGGGACCGGGCACCATGTTGACCAGCTTCAGCGTGGGTCGCGCGATGGGCGGGGTGACCGCCCGCGCCAGGCGCCGGATGCGCAGCGCGTCCCCACCGGCCCATCCGGGATCCGTGTCGGCCAGATGATGCGGATCGGTCAGCGCGTTGACCGGCCGGGGTCTGCCGTTGAAGGTCAGCGCCCGGCCGATGGCGTCCTCGACGCCCAGCAGACCGCCGGGCGGGTCGGGCACCCGACCGCGCAGCCCGTCGGCGGACGCGACCATCGGATGATCCAGCGACTGCACCAGGTCGCCGGCCAGTCTCGGCGGTACGGGCAGCGCCAGCCCGGTGACCAGTGACGCCAGCGCGGTATCGACCCTGCCGACCGGCAGTGCGGTGTGCCACCTGCCGGAGATGCGCGCGTACGTCTTGAGTAGCTCCCGATAGGACGTGGTGTCGGGGCCGGCGATGTCGTAGGCGCCGGCGGGCACGCGCTCGGGGTTGGCCGCGGCCAGCAGATAGTGCAGCACGTCGCGGATCGAGATCGGGTCGATCGGATTGTCCATCCAACTCGGCACCGGCAACAGCGGGAACCGGTCCCCGACGTAGCGCATCATCTCGAACGATGTCGAACCGGCGCCGATGATCATCGCGGCGCCCAGCCACACCAGTTCCGGGCCGTCGGCGAGGGTCAGGGCGTCGGCCACCTCGGCCCGGCTGGCCAGATGGTCGGACAGCCCCCCGCCGGACGGCACGAAGCCGCCCAGGTACACGATGCGCCGCACCCCGGCGTCGCGGGCGGCCGCCGCGACGTTGGCGGCCGCCGCCTGATCGGCGTCGCGGAAGTGGGGCTGACCGATGGCGTGCACCAGGTAATAGAGCACGTCGATCGGGCCCGCGGCGTCCAGCGCCGCCTGCGCCGATACCGGATCCGCGGCGTCCAGCCGGAGCGGGGCAACGTCGTCGAACCAACCGAAGCGCTTGAGCCGCGCAGGGTTTCGGGTGGCGGCTACCACCTGGTGTCGATTCGCAAGCAACGCCGTGACCAGGCGCGATCCCACATAGCCACTGGCACCGGTGACCAGAATCCGCATATCCTTGACCCTATCCCGGACGGACTGCGCCTAAACCCAAACGCCCGAGCCGCGCGAACACATGCGTCCGGACGGCAGAAATGACCGGTGGTCATCGTCACAGCGAGTTAGGGTGAACGTAGTTACTTACGGTGCCGTAAGTCGATACATGAACACCATCACAGGGGGCAGTTCGGCAACGCTCGAACTGAGTACAACGACTACCGTCACCGATCCAACCGTCTCGGCAGTATCCGTGCAGTTCCCGCACACCTATCACCCGCAAGAAGCAATCATCGACCGGCTGAGCGATGTGCTCGGTCCACACTTCCGGCGCTTCGCCCTCTCCAGCGGCGTCGAGCACCGTCACCTCGCAGTGCCGATGGATCGCGTGGAGGCGTTCAGCGGTTTCACCGAGGCGAACGAGGCTTATCTGGAAGTGGCCCTCGATATCAGTGAGCGGGCACTGCTCACCGCGCTTGACGAGGCCAAGGTCAAGCCGGCGGACCTCGACATCGTCTTCTCGACGACGGTCACCGGTTTGGCCGTGCCGTCCCTCGAGGCGCGGCTGGCGGGCCGGGTCGGGCTGCGCCCGGATGTTAAGCGCGTCCCGTTGTTCGGCTTGGGTTGCGCGGCGGGCGCCGCCGGGGTGGCCCGCATGCACGATTACTTGCGCGCGTTTCCCGACCAGGTGGCAGCGCTGCTGGCGGTGGAACTGTGCACCCTGACGATTCAGCGCAACGACCACTCGGTGGCCAATCTGGTGGCCACCAGCCTGTTCGGCGACGGCGCCGCTGCCGTCGTCGTCAAGGGCGCCGGGCGCGCCGGTGCAAAAAGCCGTGGCCCTCGGGTGCTGGCCACCCGAAGCCGGCTCTATCCCGACACCGAAGAGGTGATGGGCTGGAAGATCGGCAGCGAGGGCTTCCGGCTCGTGTTGTCCGCCGATGTGGTCAACGTCGTGCAGAAGTATCTGGGTGAGGACGTCCGCAAATTCCTGGCCGATCACGGGCTCACACCGCAGGACATATCCAGGTGGGTTTGCCACCCCGGCGGTCCGGCCGTGATCGATGCTATCGAGGAAGTGTTCGACCTGCCCGGTGACGCGCTGGTTCGCACTCGAAACTCGTTGCGCGACAATGGAAACTTGTCGTCGGTGTCGGTGCTGGACGTGCTTCGGGCCCACCTGGCCGATCCACCGCCGCCGGGTTCGGTCGGTCTGATGATCGCGATGGGTCCGGCCTTCTGTTCCGAGCTCGTTCTGCTGGCCTGGTAGCCCGGGAAGCGTGATCCACGAGATAGTGGTGTCATGTATTACCTGCTGATCCTCGCGGTCGGGGTCGAACGGATCGTCGAGCTGGTGCAGTCAAACCGGAATGCGCAATGGTCTTTTGCCCAGGGCGCCAAGGAGTTTGGCCGGCCACACTACGTCGTGATGGTCGTGATTCACACCGCGCTGCTGGTGGGCTGCCTCGTCGAACCGTGGGCCGGCCACCGGCCGTTCATTCCGTGGCTGGGCTGGCCGACGCTGGCCATCGCGGCGGCCAGTCAGGTGCTGCGCTGGTGGTGCATCACCACGTTGGGCCGGCGGTGGAACACCAGGGTGATCGTGTTACCGGAGGCGCCGCTGGTGCGGCGGGGGCCCTACCGGTGGCTGCACCACCCGAACTATGTTGCGGTGGTGGCCGAAGGGTTCGCCTTACCGCTGATCCATACGGCGTGGCTGACCGCGGCGACGTTCACCGTCGCCAACGCGATCCTGCTCACGGTGCGTATCCGGGTGGAGAACTCCGCGTTGGGTTACACATGAGCGGCCGTGCCGCGACGATGAGTTGGGGCACGCTCCCACGAGTGGGAGGTACCCCCACCCGCGTGCGGAGGGACGACGCGAGGAGGAGGAGCGGCGCTCATGTCTTATGATGTCTTATGACGCGGACCTGCTGATCGTCGGCGGCGGCCCCGGCGGGCTCGCCACCGCGTTGCACGCGCGCCGACACGGGCTTTCGGTGATCGTGGCCGAACCGCGCGAGGACCCGATCGACAAGGCGTGCGGTGAGGGGCTGATGCCCGGCGGCCTGGCCGAGCTGACGTCGCTCGGCGTCGACCCGGCCGGTATGCCGTTTCACGGCATCGCCTATGTCAGCGAGCGGCGCCGCGCCGAGGCCCTGTTTCGCACCGGGCCGGGCCGCGGTGTGCGGCGCACCACGCTGCACGCCGCCCTTGAGGCACGCGCGAAAGAGCAAGAGACCGAATGGGTTCGCACCAAGGTGACCCGCGTCGAGCAGGACGCCCATGGCGTGACCGCGGCCGGCGTTCGCGCGAAGTTTCTGGTCGGCGCGGACGGGCTGCACTCGACGGTGCGGCGCTGCGTCGGTATCAAGGCGACGGCCGGAAAGCCGCGGCGTTACGGCGTGCGTTGGCATTTCACGGTGCCGGCCTGGTCGCAGTTCGTCGAGGTGTACTGGTCTCGGTTGGGTGAGGCCTACGTGACACCGGTGGAGCCGGATCTGGTCGGCGTGGCGATCCTGTCGCAGGGCCGGCCCGACCTGGACTGGTTCCCCCGGCTGGCCCGGCACCTCGACGGAGCACACCGCGGGCACGCCCGGGGTTGCGGCCCACTGCGCCAGGTGGTTTCGCGTCGCGTCGCGGGCCGGGTGTTGCTGGTGGGCGACGCGGCCGGCTACGAGGACGCGCTGACCGGCGAGGGCGTCAGCCTGGCCGTCAAACAGGCCGCGGCGGCGGTCGACGCCATCGTCAACGAGACCCCGGCGGCGTATGAGAAGGCGTGGCACCGGGTTACCCGCAACTACCGACTGCTGACCCGGGCGGTGGTGCTGGCCAGCACGCCGCGCGCGACGCGGCGTGCGATCGTGCCGGCCTGCGAACGCCTACCCGCGGTGTTCGGCTTCGGGGTCAACGTTCTGGCGAGCTAGCGCGCCTTCCAGACCGGCTCCCGCTTCTCGGCGAACGCCAGCGGTCCTTCCTTGGCGTCCTCCGATTTGCTCAGGATTCGCATTTCGTCGAAAGTGTGCTCCCAGAACGGCTTTTCACCGCTGATGACGCCGTCGGCGGCGCCGTAGGCGATACGCTTGCTGGCCTGCACCGACAGCGGCGCGTTGCCGGTGATGCGCGCCGCCATCGCCAGGGCCGCGTCGAGCACCGAGCCCTCCTTGACGACCTGGTTGACCAGGCCCCACTCCCAGGCGTCGGACGCGGTCATCGGCTCGCCCGTCAACAGCAGTTCCATCGCCACCTTGCGGGGCAGCTGATCGACTATCCGGAAGACGCCGCCGGCTGCGGCGATCAGCCCGCGTTTGACTTCGGGCAGACCGAATTTGGCGAGTTCGTGCGCGACTACCAGGTCACTGGCCAACGCCAGCTCGGTGCCGCCACCCAGCGCGGTGCCGTTGACCGCTGCGATCGTCGGCTTGTCGATGAAGTGCTGCACATAGCCGGCGAAACCCCAGTCCGCGCGGTCGGGGTGATAGATGTTCTCCCAGCGGGCGATCGCCTTGAGATCGGCTCCGGCACAAAACGACTTGTCGCCGGCGCCGGTGATCACCACGGCCCGCACCTCGGGGTCGGTGTGTGCCTCTTCCAGCGCGTCCCCGACGCCGATGCTGACCGCCGCGTTGATCGCGTTGCGCGCCTCGGGCCGGTTGGTGGTGATGACCATCACGTTGCCGCGGCGCTCGACCAGCACCGCCGGCGCGGCACCGTCAGCGTCCGTCACAGCAGCTCCACAATGGTGGCGTTGGCCTGGCCACCACCTTCGCACATCGTCTGCAGACCGTAGCGAATTCCCTTGTCCCACATGTGGTAGAGCAGCGTGGTCATGATCCGCGCACCGGAGTCGCCGAGCGGGTGACCGAGCGCGATCGCACCGCCGTTGGAGTTCAGCTTCTTCTCGTCGGCGCCGATGTCCTTCAGCCATGCCAGCGGAACGGGCGCGAACGCCTCGTTGACCGCGTAGGCCCCGATGTCGCCGATGGACAGGCCGGAGCGCTTCAGCACCTTCTGGGTGGCCGGGATGGGCGCGGTCAGCATGATGACCGGGTCGGCTGCGGCCAGAGTGGCGGTGTGCACCCTCGCAATTGGCTTGAGAACCAAGTCTTTGCCTTCTCGGCCGACATGAACAGCAGTGCGGCCGCGCCGTCGGAGATCTGCTAGGAGTTACCGGCGTGGATCACGCCGTCCTCCTTGAACGCCGGCTTCAGCGAGGCCATCTTCTCCATCGGGGTGCCGCGCCGGATGCCCTCGTCCTTGAGTATGACGTTGTCGTCGGGGTCCTTAATGCCGACGATCTGGTCATCGAATGCGCCGGAATCCTGTGCGGCGGCGGCCTTTTCGTGAGAGTCGAGGGAGAACTGGTCGAGCGCGGTGCGGTCGAAGCCCCACTGCTCGGCGATCATCTCCGCGCCCAGGCCCTGGTTGGGCGTCTTGTGGTATCGATCCTTGAAGCCCTGCGGATACGGGTTGCCGCCGTTGGCCAGCGATGCCCCCATCGGCGTGCGCGACATCGACTCCACACCGCCGGCGACGACGACGTCGTAGTGTCCGGCCACCACGCCGGCCGCGGCGAAGTGGATGGACTGCTGGCTGGATCCGCACTGGCGGTCGACGGTCACACCCGGGACGGTCTCGGGCCAACCGGCGGTCAACAGTGCTGTGCGGCCGACGTCGAGGGCCTGCTCGCCGGCTTGCATCACGCAGCCCCAGATCACGTCGTCGACGATTTCGGGGTCGATGCCGGCCCTGGTGGCCAGTCCGTTGAGCACCTGCGCAGACAGCTCGGCGGGGTGCACCCCGGAAAGTCCCCCGTTGCGCTTGCCGATGGGTGAGCGCACGGCCTCGACGATGACGGCTTCAGGCATGGTTGTGTCTCCTTTGACTGGTTCTTGCCTCGATTGTCAACCAAGGGGTTGGGCGGCCGGGTGCCGGGGGTCATAGGCCGCGAAGTCGCCGATGGACTCGGGCGATGCGGGTGCGTGTTTGGTGACGACACGCCGACAGACCCCGCCTCGAGCGCACCCGCGAGGCGTCGACTGTCGACCCGGGTAGAAGACCGGTCGCTCAGGCCGAGCGACCGATCACCGAAACAGGTTCGGCGACAATGCCGTCCGGACCTACACCGCGGGATATGCGACCGACTTGATCTCGGTGTATTGGTCGAAGCCGGCCACACCGTTCTGGCGTCCCACGCCGCTTTCCTTGTAGCCACCGAACGGCGTGTCGGCCCCGTACGGCGCATTGCCATTGACGCCCATGAAGCCGGCTTTGATCCGGCGGGGCCACCGCGAGGGAGCGCTCCAGCGAGCCCGACATGACGTTGCCGGCCAGCCCGTACTTGCTGTCGTTGGCGATCCGGATCGCGTCCTCCTCGTCGTCGAACGGGATGACCGACAGCACCGGGCCGAAAATCTCCTCCTGGGCGATGGTCATCTTGTTGTCGACGTTTGTGAAAAGCGTTGGGCGAACGAAGAATCCCCGGTCGAAGCCGGTCGGGGCGTCGGGACCGCCGACCAGCGCGGTGGCGCCCTCTTCGACACCCTTGTTGATGTAGCCCATCACACGGTTGTGCTGTAACTGCGAGATCACCGGACCGCACAGCGTTGCGGGGTCCTGCGGGTCGCCGCACGTGACGTTCTCGTAGATGTTCTTGAGGATCTCCACGCCCTCGTCGTAACGGGACCGCGGAAGGAGCATCCAGGTCGGGTTTGCGCAACCCTGACCGGCGTGCATGCAGGGCGCGATGCCGACCATGCAGGCGGTCGCGAAGTCGGCGTCCTCCAGCACGATGGTGGCCGATTTGCCGCCTAGTTCCAGGAACAGCCGCTTCATGGTGGCCGCACCCTTTTCCATGATCCGCTTGCCGACCACGGTCGAGCCGGTGAACGAGATCAGGTCGACCTTGGGCGACAGGGTCAGCTCTTCACCCACGAAGTGATCCGAGGCGGTGACCACGTTGACGACACCGGCTGGGACGTCGGTCTTTTCGGCGATCAGCCGACCGAGCCGGGTGGCGTTGAACGGGGTGTTGGGGGCCAGCTTGAGCACCACGGTATTGCCGGTACCCAGCGCCTGGCCGAGCTTGTTGAGGGTGACCTCGAACGGGAAGTTCCACGACACGATCGCGCCGACCACGCCGACCGGTTCGCGCCACACCTTGCGGGTGGTGAGCGTGCCGGTCAGACTGATCACCTTGTCGCCCAGGTCGGTCTCCCAGGCGTACTCGTCGATCAGCCACGCGGGGTACTTCAGTCCGTCTTCCAGGGGAGCGTCCAGCTGGGGGCCGAAGGTGATGGCCCGCGGCGAGCCGACCTCGAGGATGAGCTCCTCACGCAGCTCGTCGATCTCGGACTCGATCGCCTCGTGCAGCTGCAGCAGGCAGCGCTTGCGCAGCTCCTTGTTGGTCGACCAGTCGGTCTCGTCGAAGGCACGCCGGGCGGCGTCGATGGCCCGGTGCATGTCCTCCTTTGAGGCGTCAGCAACCTCACCGAGCGGTTCCTCGGTGGCGGGGTTGATGTTGGTGAAGGTGGCGGGGTTGATGTTGGTGAAGGTGGCGGGGTTGATGTTGGTGAAGGTGGCGGGGTTGATGTTGGTGAAGGTGCCGGCCTGGCCGATCCGTTCTTCGCCTACGCGGAGGCCAAGGCCGCCGTGGACGCCCACCTGCGGGCCAGCGCACTCGACTGGACGGTCTTGGGTCCCGGGCAGCTCACCCTGGACGAAGCGACCGGCAAGATCGCGCTGAACGAGGGCAACGGCTCCGTCTCGCGCGCCGACGTCGCGCTGGTCGTGGCCGCCGCCTTGGCAGACGATTCCACGATCGGGCGGACCATCGAATTCAACAATGGCGACATCCCGATCGCCGAGGCACTGGCGGGCTGACTAAACTGCCTGTCGCAGCTGGTCTGCTTGCGCCGCACCCGCGGCGCCGGCATCGAGCGAGGCAGATTTGGTAGCGCTTCGCAAGAGGGAACCCGGTGAGAATCCGGGACTGTCCCGCAACGGTATGCAGGAACGACCGCCGTCACAAGCACTGGTCAGCACGACTGGGAAGCGACGGCCACTAGGAGCACCGCCTGAGTGCGCGCCTGCGAGTCCGGAGACCTGCCGGTTGTGCCGGGCGCGCCGCGTCCGGCGGCTCATCGCCTCGTGGAATGGGCGTTAGACCGCAGCCGTTTGTGGTTAGTGCTTGGGTACTAGCCGCTGTTGGATGGGCTGCACGTCCGCCGGCGGTGACCATTACGCCGATTGAAGGACGAATATCGTGACCTTTCAAGCATTCACCGCAACCGTTGTCGGCTCCCCGCGCATCGGCCCGAAACGCGAACTCAAACGCGCGACCGAGGGCTACTGGAAAGGCCGTACCAGCCGATCCGAACTCGAAAGCGTCGCCGCCACGCTGCGCCGCGACACGTGGAAGGCCTTGGCCGACGCCGGTTTGGATTCGGTTCCGGTGAACACCTTCTCCTACTACGACCAGGTGCTCGACACCGCGGTGATGCTGGGCGCGTTGCCGGCCCGGGCCGCGCAAATCACCGACGACCTGGACCGCTACTTCGCCGCTGCCCGCGGCAACAAAGACGTCGCACCGCTGGAGATGACCAAGTGGTTCGACACCAACTACCACTACATCGTTCCCGAGATCGAGCCCGCGACGAAGTTCACGCTGAACCCGGACAAGGTGCTCGCCGAGCTGAAAGAGGCTCTCGGACAAGGGATTCCGGCGCGCCCGGCCGTCATCGGGCCGATCACCTTCTTGCTGCTCAGCAAGGGCGTCAACGGTGCCGGCGCGCCGATCGAGCGGCTGCAGGAACTGGTGCCGATCTACTCCGAGCTGCTGGGCCTGCTGGCCGACAACGGCGCGCAGTGGGTGCAGATCGACGAGCCGGCGCTGGTCACCGACACCTCCCCCGACGCCCCCGCCCTGGCCGAGGCGGTCTACAACGCGCTGGGCAAGGCGAGCAACCGCCCCGCCATCTACGTCGCCACCTACTTCGGCGATCCCGGCGAATCGTTGGGCTCGCTGGCCCGCACGCCCATCGAGGCGATCGGTGTCGACCTGGTCTACGGTGCCGACACCGCGATCGCGGCGGTGCCCGAGCTGGCCGGCAAGACACTGGTGGCCGGGGTCGTGGACGGGCGCAACATCTGGCGCACCGACCTGCAGGCGGCGCTGGCCAAGCTGGAAACGCTGCGGGCGTCGGCCGCCAACGTCGCGGTCACGACGTCGTGCTCCACCCTGCACGTGCCGTACTCGCTGGAGCCGGAGACCGGGCTCGACGACGCGCTGCGCAGCTGGCTGGCGTTCGGGCAGGAGAAGGTCGCCGAGGTGGTGACGTTGGCCCGCGCGCTGCACGACGGGCGCGACGCCGTCGCCGCCGAGATCGAGGCCTCCAACGCCGCCGTGGCATCGCGCAAGAAGCACCCGCGGCTGCACAACGATCAGGTCCGCGAGCGGATCGCCTCGATCGTCGCCTCGGGTTCACACCGCGGTGACGCCGCCGCCCGTCGCGCCAGCCAGGACGAGCGGCTGCACCTGCCCCCGCTGCCGACCACGACGATCGGCTCGTTCCCGCAGACCGTCGAGATCCGCAAGGTCCGCGCCGCGCTGGTGGCCGGTGAGATCGACGAGGCCGAGTACCAGAAGCGGATGAAGCAGGAGATCGCCGACGTCATCAAGCTGCAGGAGCGGCTGGGCCTCGACGTGCTGGTGCACGGCGAGCCCGAGCGCAACGACATGGTGCAGTACTTCGCCGAGCAGCTAAACGGGTTCTTCGCCACCAAGAACGGGTGGGTGCAGTCCTACGGCAGCCGCTGCGTGCGGCCGCCGGTGCTCTACGGCGACGTGATCCGCCGGCAGCCGATGACGGTCCAGTGGGCGAAATATGCGCAGTCGCTGACCGACAAGCCGGTCAAGGGCATGCTGACCGGGCCGGTGACGATCCTGGCATGGTCGTTCGTCCGCGACGACCAGCCGCTGGCAGATACCGCCAACCAAGTGGCGCTGGCGATCCGCGACGAGACTGTGGATCTACAGGACGCCGGCATCGCGATCATCCAGGTCGACGAGCCCGCGCTGCGCGAGCTGCTGCCGCTGCGTCGGGCCGCTCAGGACGACTATTTGCGTTGGGCGGTCGGGTCTTTCCGGTTAGCCACCTCCGGCGTCGCCGACTCGACGCAGATCCACACGCACCTGTGCTACTCGGAGTTCGGTGAGGTGATCGGCGCGATCGCCGATCTGGACGCCGACGTCACGTCCATCGAGGCGGCCCGCTCCCACATGGAGGTGCTGGACGACCTGAACGCGGTCGGCTTCGCCAACAGCGTGGGCCCGGGCGTCTACGACATCCACTCGCCGCGGGTGCCCAGCACGGGCGAGATGGCCGAATCGCTGCGGGCCGCGCTGCAGGCGCTGCCGGCGGAGCGGTTGTGGGTCAACCCCGACTGCGGGCTGAAGACACGCAGCACCGACGAGGTGACGGCGTCGCTGCAGAACATGGTTGCTGCCGCGCAGGAAGTCCGCGCGGGGGTCTAGCCTTCGCGTTTCGACCGCGAACGTAAGCGCGCTGCGACTTTCGGAGCCAATTTTCGCGGTGTGCTTACGTTCGCGGCCCCGGCTCCTGCTCCTCGGCGGGTTCTTCGGATTCGGACGCGGCAGCACCCGACAGCACCTGGACCGGCACCTGGTCGTCCCAGGGCTGCCGGGTGACCATGTCCGCGACTTTGACTATGCCGCGCTCGAATTCGCCGGTGGCGGCATCGACCAGCCGGTAGGACTGGGTCTGCTGGTGGATCGGCTGGGCGTCGAGTAACACTACGCGCACTTCACCGGGCAGGAAGCCGCAGCGCTGCTGCATCGCGGCGATCAACTGCTCGTTGTGCATGTGGCCGTCGCCGAAATTCCAGCCGACGGCGGTGCTGCAGATCCGCTCGCCGTCGGTGATGACGTAGTCGTCTTCGTTCTGACCGGCCATCGCCCGATGCGCCAGCGTGAACAACGCCCTGCCGTGAGTGTTCATGGCGCGGAACGCATATCCCAGATACATCGGGATTTGCGTGCGCTCCTTGCCGTACACCTTCTCCAGCTGGGCGGCCGGCATGCTGGTGATCGAGACGATGTTGTGGTTGATCTTCTTGTCGGCCGAGGCCTTGATACACCACAGCGTGGTGTCCCAGTTGCCGGCGTAATAGCGCATGGCGGGCAAGAACGAGATCTTGCGCGGAAACAGGTTGCCCGCGATCACGATTCCGGCGATGAATGCGATGAAAATCCCCACCGGGACAGGGTTTTTCAGATCGGTCAGCCCGGTATGAGTGTGGCCGACGAACAGCGCGAACACGCCGAAGATCATGAACACGTTCCACTCCAAGGGCACCCCCATCGGGATGGCCGACAGGATGCCGAAGTGGAAGATCACCATGATCGCCGCCGGGACCGCGGTCCACCAGCCGCCGTGCGCGACGAACAGTGCGATGGGCACGCACATTTCGACGAAGGTGCTCACGTGGGCGAAGACCCGCGCCAGTCGCCCGGGCCGCAGATCGTCCGGGAACTTCTCGAAGAACATCCGCTTGATGAACCGGGGCCGGAACACCGGGTTGTTGGACATCATCGTCGACATCACGAACGGAAAGTGCTTGTTCAGTTTGGATGTCGCGGCGCCTATCCAGATCACCATGAACACCAGCTTGGCGGCGATGATCATGTCGATACCGCCGAACAGGAACGTCACCGCCAGCGTCGCGTAGACCTCGCCGCGGGCAGCCAGGAAGATCACCTTGTCGCGCAAGCCCAGTACGCCGAGCAGCACCAGGATCAGCACGATCCGCCACGGACGAATCAACCCGATCTGGGTGCCCAGCTCCGGCACCGGGCCGGTGCCGTCGGCGAACAGCGTCAGGAAGGTCACCAGCAAGAACAGCCCGTACAGCGCGTTGTCGACCAGCGTGCGCGCGGTGCCCTTGGTTCCCGGGACACGCTTGGGCCACGGCGGCAGGCGGATGGTGTCGGGGCGCAGCCAGTACAGGATCGACCCCATCGGCGGATTGAACCGGTTGTTCAGCGGCCCGAAGCCGCAGCCCAACCCGATCACCTCGAAGAGCATCGTGTAGAGCACTACCTTCTCGAACACGATCGGCTCGGCGTACCACGACAGCACGTTGGTGACCACCAACCCGCGAGTGGTCGGCACCGCCAACAGCCAAGCGAACAGGATGTAAAGCAGGACCTTGCCGACGTAGAACAGATGCAGAACGACCGGCGTTCCGAAACCGACCTCGGCCCAATGTCGGGCCATCGGACGAATCTTCTCGCTGCGGGACAGCTTGCTCCACTCGTCGATGTCGACCTGCGGCAGTTCCGGTTGGAGAAATCCCATGGTTCCTCACCCTAGGACCTGTGCTAGCGAACCGTGTTGCGGATCGCGGATGACATCCTTTGCCAGCGGCTTCTGCACCGGTTAGCGTGATCTCCTAGCACCCGCTGAGGAGATGTCCATCATGAGCAGACTTCGGTTGCTGATATCGGCCACGGCGCTGGCGGGCGCGACCGCCACCGCGGTGGGCGCCGGCACCGCCTACGGCCAGGCGCCGGCACCGGGTGTTTCGTGCACGGTGTTGCACTCCACCACCCAGGACGCCAACGGCCGCACCATGTGGTGCAACCCGACCATGACCGGCAACCACAGCCTGGTCTGGCAGTACGGTGGTCCGACGGACTGATTGGCCTACCTGAAGGCCAGGGCCCGCTGCTCGCGGCCGGAATACGCACTCAGCGGGCGGATCAAAGAGTTCGACGCGGCCTGCTCCATGATGTGAGCGGTCCATCCCGTGATCCTGCTCATCACGAAGATCGGAGTGAAGCAGGCGATGTCGAATCCCATCAGGTAGTAGGCCGGGCCCGTCGGGAAGTCGAGATTGGGCAAGATGGCGGTGGCGTCGAACATCTCGGCCTCCAGGATGTTGTACATCTTTAGCCAGCGCTGCCCGTCACGCACCGCCGCGACGCGACTCAGCGCTTGCTTCATCGTCGGCACCCGCGAGTCACCGTTCTTGTAGACCCGGTGCCCGAACCCCATGACCTTCTCCTTGCGGGCGAGCTTGCCGCGCAACCATTCCCGCGCATTGCCCGGGTCGCCGATCTCGATCATGTCGTGCATGACGGCCTCGTTGGCACCGCCGTGCAGCGCACCCTTGAGCGCACCGATGGCCCCGGTGACCGCGCTGTAGATGTCCGACTGCGTCGAGGTCACCACCCGCGCCGCGAACGTGGAGGCGTTGAAACCGTGCTCGGCGTAGAGGATCATCGACTGCTCGAATGCCCGCACGACTGCGGGTTCGGGCACCTCGCCGAAGCACATCTGCAGAAAATTCTCGGCGTATCCCAGCCCACTGTGTGGTGGGATCGGCGCCAGCCCGCGCCGGCGGCGCATGTCCACCGCGACGATGGTCGGCAGCACCGCGAGCATGCGCAGCGCCTTGGCCCGGTTCGCCGAGTCGTCGTCCTCCTCGGGGTCCTCGGCGCCCAAAAAGCTGATCGCCGTGCGTACTACGTCCATCGGATGGCAGTTGTCCGGGAGCTTTGTCAACAGCGACAGCATCGACCGGTCGATGCGGCGGCTGGCGCGTTCGCGCTGGCTGAACAGCGCCAGCTCCGCATCGGTGGGCAGTTCACCGCGCCACAGCAGGAAGGCGACCTGCTCGAAACTGCAGTGGGCGGCCAGATCCTGGACCGGATATCCGCGGTAGGTCAGCGAATTGGTCTCCGGCACCACCTTCGAGATGGCGGTGGTGTCCACCACGACGCCGGCGAGGCCCTTCTTGATGTGAGCGGTCGGAGTGGTCATGGCTGCTTCCCTTCGAGCGTGAAATTGTAAGTGTCGGTGTCGAATTCGTTGTAGTCGGCGTAGCGCAGCAGCTCGTAGAGGCGGTCGCGATGCTGCATCCGATCCAGTAGATCGAATTGTGTTCCCGTTGCGGCGATTTCGCGCAGACCCGCTTCGACGGCGAACATCACCAGCCGCAGCCTGGTGACCGGGTAGATGACGACGTTGTAGCCGAGGTCGGCCAGTTGACGTGCACTCAACAGCGGTGACTTGCCGAATTCGGTCATGTTGGCCAGCAGCGGAACATCGACGGCGGCGCGAAACGCTTCGAAGTCCGCGGGTTCAGTCAGCGCTTCGGTGAAGATCATGTCGGCGCCGGCGTCGTCGTAGGCACGGGCGCGGTCGATCGCGGCGGGCAGGCCTTCGATGCCTGCGGCATCCGTGCGTGCGCAGACGACGAAGTTGGGGTCGCGCCGCGCGGATACCGCTGCGCGCAACCGCTTTACCATGTCAGTGGCCGGCACGACGGCCTTGCCGTCCAGGTGACCGCAGCGCTTGGGGTTGACCTGATCCTCGAGGTGGCAGCCCGCCAGGCCGGCGTCTTCGAGGACGGTCACCGTGCGCGCGGCGTTCAGTGGCGCACCGAATCCCGTGTCCGCATCGATCAGCGTCGGCAGGTCGGTGGCGGCGGCGATCTGCGCGCCCCGGCCCGCGACCTCGGTCAGCGTCGTCAGCCCGATGTCCGGCAATCCGAGATCGGCGGCCAGTGCCGCACCCGACACATAGACGCCCTCGAAGCCCGCCTCGGCGACCGCCTTGGCCACCAGCGGCGAGAAGGCGCCCGGAAACTGTTGCAGCCGACCGGAATCCAGACCGGAGCGGAATGCGACCCGCTTGTCGGCTGCGCTGGAGGAGGAGCCGATCATCGGAAGATCCCCGACGGTACCACCGGCGCCTGGTCCAGCACCCGCGGATCGACCAGCACATTCAGTGCCCCCAGCGCACCGCCCTTCAGATCGGCCAGCGAGTCGACGGCGGACAAGAAGCGTTGCTGCTCAGCGGGATCCACGATGCCGTCGGCGAGCGCGGTGAACTTACTCACGTACTGCTGGCGCGCGAACGGCCGAGCGCCCAGCGGATGGGCATCGGCCACCGCCAATTCGTCGGAGATCACCTCGCCGTTCTTCAGCGTCACCTCCGCGCGCGCCCCAAAAGCCTTCTCGGTCGGGTCGTTCGAGTGGTAGCGGTGAGTCCACTCCGGATCCTCGACGGTGCAGATCTTGTGCCAGAGGTCCACGGTGTCGGGGCGGTGTGCCCGCTCGGGAGCATAGGAACGCTCGTAGTGCCAGCTGCCGTCTTGCAGCGCGACCGCGAAGATATAGGGCAGCGAGTGATCCAGCGTCTCGCGCGAGGCGTCCGGGTCGAACTTCTGCGGGTCCCCCGAGCCGGTGCCGATCACATAGTGGGTGTGGTGGCTGGTGTAAAGCACGATCGTCGCGATCTGTTCGAGATCGCCGATACGCTCACGCAGCCGGCGCGCCAGGTCGATCGGCGCCTGGCTCTGGTACTCGGCGGAGTGTTCCTTGGTGTAGCTGTCCAAGATCGCGCGCTTGGGTTCGCCGGGCTCGGGCAGCGGCACCCGGTAGGTGTGTTCGGGACCGCCCAGCAGCCAGGCGATGACGCCGTCCTCGCCCTCCCAGATCGGCGCCGGCGATCCCTCCCCACGCATCGCCCGGTCGACCGCCTCGATGGCGATCTTGCCGGCGAACGCGGGCGCGAACGCCTTCCAGCTCGAGATCAGCCCTTTGCGTGATTGACGGGTGGCCGTCGTGAGGTGCAGCGCCTGTCCGACCGCGTGGTAGATCGTCTCGACATCCAGTCGCAGCATCGTTCCGATGCCCGCGGCCACCGACGGGCCCAGATGCGCGACGTGGTCGATCTTGTGCTCGTGCAGGCAGATTCCCTTGACCAGATCGATCTGGATCTCGTACGCGGTGGCCAGACCGCGGATCAGGTCGGCGCCGCGCACATCGAGCCGCTGGGCGACGGCGACGAGCGGCGGGATGTTGTCGCCGGGGTGGGAGTAGTCGGCGGCCAAGAACGTGTCGTGGAAATCGAGCTCGCGCACCGCGACACCATTGGCCCAGGCCGCCCACTCGGTCGCATAGCTGCCCGGCACGCCGAAGACCCGCGCCCCCCGCTGCACCGGATGCGCCAGTGCCTGCTCGCGCGCTACCGTGACCGGTCGCCTGATCACCGAGGCGGCACTGACGGCCGCGTTGTCGATGATCCGGTGGCACACCATCTCCGCGGTCTGCGGATCGACGGCGACCGGATCCGCGGCCACCTCGGCAATCTTGGCGGCCAGGTGCTCGCTGCGGGGAAACTCGTCGGCACTGCGCCGGGCTCGAACGTCGTGGATGCGCATAAACCGCACAGTACGCAGGCTGGGCAGCACGGTAAATCACCTAAACAAGCGTAATTTTGTGTCCTCATCCCGCCGATTTTGCGAATGTTGTGAAAGGCTACGCGCGTACCCTGTTGCGGGTGGCGAAGACGTTCGCCGGTGCGCGGCTAAGGCGGCTACGTGAGGAGCACGGGCTCACTCAGGTAGCGCTGGCGCGCGCCCTGGGATTGTCGACCAGTTACGTCAACCAGCTGGAAAACGACCAGCGTCCGATCACCGTCCCGGTGCTGCTCACTCTCACCGAGCGATTCGATTTGCCGACCCAGTATTTCGCGCCCGACTCCGATGCCCGACTGGTCGCGGACCTGCGCGAAATCTTCGCCGAGGGTCCCGCGACGGCCGGGCAGATCGAGGAACTCGTCGCCCGCATGCCGGAGGTGGGCCAGACGCTGGTCAGCCTGCACCGCCGGGTGCACGACGCCACCGCCGACCTCGAAGCGCTGCACAGCCGGGCCAACGCCGAGACATTGGCGCCACCGTCTCAGCCGATGCCGTTCGAGGAGGTCCGGGACTTCTTCTACGACCGCAAGAACTACATCGGGGATCTGGACGTCGCCGCCGAGCAGCTGTTCAGCGAAAACCGTTTGCACACAGGAGGACTCGACGCCCAACTGGCATCGTTTGTTCGCAACAACCTCGGTGTCACCGTGATCATCGACGACGGTCAAGTCTTGCAGCCCAACTCAAAGCGGCTGTTTCGTCCCGAGACGCGCACCTTGTATCTGGCCCGCTGGCTGCGTCCGGACCAGCGCGCCTTCCAGTTGGCGACCCAGATCGCGTTGCTCACCCAGGCCGAGTTGATCAGTGCCATCATTGCCGGCGACGACCGGCTCAGCGATGACGCCCGCGGCGTGGCGCGCATCGGGCTGGCCAACTATTTCGCCGGCGCGCTGCTGTTGCCCTACCAAAGATTCCTCGAGGCCGCGGAGGGCGTGCGCTACGACATCGACCGGCTGGCAAGGGGTTTCGAGGTGGGCTTCGAAACCATCTGCCACCGGTTGTCGACGCTGCAACGCCCCGGTGCGCGCGGCGTCTCGTTCATCTTCGTCCGGACCGACAGCGCGGGAAACATCTCTAAACGACAGTCCGCCAACGCTTTTCACTTCTCCCGGGTGGGCGGCAACTGCCCCCTATGGGTGGTCCACCATGCCTTCTCCCGCCCCGGGCAATTCTTGACCCAGATCGCTCAAATGCCTGATGGCCGAACTTATTTCTGGATCGCCAGGACCACGACAAGCGAGCCCAGCCGCTATCTCGGCCTGGACAAGAGCTTCGCGATCGGGCTCGGCTGCGACGTAACCCACGCCGAGAAGCTGATCTACTCGGCCGGCATCGATCTGACGGACACCGAGGTGGTAGTGCCGATCGGTGCGGGATGTAAGATCTGCGACCGACCCGCCTGTCCGCAACGCGCGTTCCCCTATCTGGGCCATCCGGTGCACGTCGACCCGCACTCCAGCACCGATCTGCCCTATCCACCGGCAATCACGTCCTAAACGGTTCGGTGGACGTGAATTCCGCGCGAACCCACTGCTGGCATCTAGCGATCGGTGTAGTTTGCTGCTCAGCAGCCAACTGCAACCGAGGAGCCGGTCGTGGCGGACGTCGATTACTGCGTGGTCGGGGCGGGTTTCGCCGGTTTGACCGCGGCCCTGCGGTTGAAGCAGGCGGGGCACTCGGTGGCCTTGCTGGAAGCCCGTGACCGGGTAGGCGGTCGCACCTTCACCGAAACTCACCCGGACGGAACGTGGGTCGACCGCGGTGGCGCGTGGATCGGGCCGGGACAGGACCGCATCTACGCGTTGATGGACGAGTTCGGCGTGCCGGAATACAAGCAGCACAACGACGGCGACGCGATGATGATGATCATCGACGGCAGGAAACACCGCTACGGTGGCACCATCCCGTGGACGATGAGCCCATGGTCGGTCGCGAACCTGGGGCTCGGAATGGCCTCCATCGAGAAGATGTGCAAGGAGATTCCGCGCGAAGCCCCGTAGGAAGCCAAGAAGGCCGATGAGTGGGACCGCATCAGCATCGGCGAATGGATCCACTCGAACACCGCCTCCAAACAGGCCGCCGCGATGCTGGACATGGCTTTCGCGGGCCTCTACACCTCGGCGGCGTCGGAGACGTCGCTGCTATGGGACCTGCTGCAGACGGCGTCGGCCGGCGGAATCACCTTCGCGATTTCGGGCAAGGGCGGCTCCCAAGATGCCCGCCCGGTCGGTGGGATGGGAGCCCTGCACCGGCCGCTGGTGGCCGAACTCGGTGACGCGCTGCATCTTTCGCAGCCCGTCGGGCAGATCGCCCAAGACGCCGACGGCGTGACGATCAGCGCGTCCGATCTGACGGTGCGGGCGCGGCTGGTCGTGGTCGCGATCCCGCTGGCAATCGCCACGTCCATCCGCTACGAGCCGGCGCTGCCGGTGGATCGCGCGTTCCTGCACCAGCGCATCCCAAGCGGCGCGGTGATCAAGACCTCGGTCTTTTACGACGAGCCGTTCTGGCGTGCCGACGGGTTGTCGGGCCAGACCGCCGCACCGGGATCCCCGGCCACCCTGACCATCGACGCCTACACCGACACGGCGGACAAGGGCATCATGTGCGTCATCACCGAGGGACCGGCGGCGCGCCGGTTGACCGGGCTCGACGAGGCCGAGCAGAAAGAGATTTTGGTCGGCGAGCTCGTCGACCGGTTCGGCGCCAAGGCCAACGCACACCGCGAATTCCATTTGCAGAACTGGACGGTGGATCGCTATTCCGGTGGCGGCATGATCGGCCACGCCCCCACCGGCGTGCTAACCGAATTCGGTTACACCCTGCGAGAACTCTGCGGTCGCATCCATTGGGCCGGAACCGAGAGTTCGGCGATCATGTGCGGGTGGATCGACGGGGCGATTCGGTCCGGCGAGCGCGCCGCGGCCGAAGTGGCCGCCGCCGAGACCGCCGCCGTCGCCTAGGCGCGCACACCCACCTGGTCAGCCCCGGGGTGCTTTCCCGAAAAGGCAGTGCCACAATGGGCCGAATGTCGGCATTGCGGGGGCCTGACCAGGAAAGTTGACGACATGGGTGTTAGCGTCGCACACCCGTTCGGTCGTCGAGCTATGCGGCGGTATCGGCTTCGGCTCAGTGCCGATTCCGGTAATGGTTTCTACGGCAGCCAACAGGTCCGGTTGTTGCGAATTTACTTGGGCGCCACCACTTTCCTGTTCACCTACGGCGTGGTGTTCAGCTTGTTCCCGATCCACCCGGGCCAAATACCGGGCAGGCCCGGCGGCGGCATCGCGGCGATCGCCCTGGGCCTGGCCGCCCTGGTCTGGCTGGCCGTGCGGCCGGACAAACCCGCGCCGGCCACCGCCGTGGCGATCGTGGCCACCCCGATCGTGATGGCATTCCACGTGGCGATCACCGTCGAGTTCGCGTGCCTGATCGCGCCGATGTTTCTGGCGATGTACCTGCGCGCGTTCTACCCGCCGCGCCGTGGCGTGAGCCTGGTCGCGATCCTCACCCTGGCGTCGGTCGTCGCCCTGGCGATCTCGCACACGGCCAGGTTGTACATCGACTACCTGATCTCCGCGATCGCTATCGTCGGGGCCGCCGAGTCGTTCGGGCTGCTGATGCGGGCCCTGCTCAATGCGGCGTGCACCGACCCGCTGCCCGGCTGCTCAACCGCGCGGGCTGGGAGATCGCCACCGCCGACCTGTTGGCCCGATCGCGTTCGGCGAAGGTCACCGTAATCGTGCTCGACATCGACAACTTCAAGACGATCAATGACACCCAGGGGCATCTCGCCGGCGACCAACACCTGGTCAGCCGCGCGGATTGTTGGCGAAAGCTAGCGTCCGCCGATGCCGTTCTGGCCAGGCTCGGCGGCGACGAGTTCGCGGTGTGTATCGCCGACGACGCGGACCTGACGCCGGCCCGCGCGCAGAAGTTTGTCGCCGACGTCCGCGTGCACACCCCGAACACCAGCATCGGCACCGCGTCGCGTAGCGGTGCGAGCGCCGACATCGCCGCGCTGTACGCCGAGACCGACGCCGAACTCTACGAAGCCAAGCGCAAAAAGCTTCCGGGCGCCCTGGGGATCTAGCCGGCTTGCTTGGCCGGCGGACGGTAGAAGATCAGCAGCAGCCCCAGCCCGCCGGCGAGCCCGAGGCCCACCGCGATCAGCAGCCCGTTCCAGCCCATCAGCGGATTGTTGACCCCGAAAATCACCGAGTCCAGGCTGAACCGGCCGGGCCCCAGGGCCGCCACCGCGATGGCGCTGACCACCAGGACCAGGTTGTACTCCCAGCCCTCTTTGACGATGAAGAAACCGTTAGCGCGGTGCACGGTCCAGGCCGCGACCAGCATCAGGGCGACAAAGCCCGCGACCGGGATCGGCGTGAGCAGCCCGGCCGCCAGCCCCAGCCCGGCGGCGAGCTCGGTGGTGGCGGCCACCGTCGCGTGGAACTTGCCCGGCTTCATACCGATGCTCTCGAACCAGCGCGCGGTACCCGGTATGCGGCCTCCGCCGAAGAACTTGTTGTAGCCATGCGCGGCCAATGTCACGCCCAGCACCAGCCGCAGGATCAGCAATCCGACGTCGTAGGGAGTCATACGTGCAAACCTAGATCATCGGGCGGATCGGGTAACAGCAACGGTGAGGGAGCACCGCGTGCGTTGTCGCGATTGCCGAAAACCAGCGGAGCCGGGAGCCGCCTATCGCACCCGACAACGGCGCTCCCGACGGCGTCGGGCATGCGGCCGCCTCCACCGACGATGCCGCGGTATAGCTGACCGGCGACGCGGATCATCCGCGCGAAATTTCTGGGCGACGCGATCCGGGTGGCGCGTGCAGGCCCGACTGTGCCGATCATCGAGCCGGTCGCAACCCAGGCACCGCGGGGCTGACCCGCGAGGAAGCGGCGAGATCCGGAGACGCGCAATACGTCTACAGCGCGGCGTCGAGCAACTCCAGGTAGGTGTCCATGTCGGCGATCACGGACTCCGCCGTGTGGACGCTGATCGCGATGGTCTCGCCGATGCCGTGCACTCCATGTGTCAGACCCATCGACGTGTCAGACCCATCGACGGCGACAGCCCGGGATAGCCGGCCGTCAGCACCACCGGCGCGTCCCCGAACTGCAGATCGGCGGGCCCGCGGTTGACACTGGACACCACGGTGTTGCCCGACACCTGCGCGGGCCGGGCCCCGAAGTCGAATTGTGAAACGCCCCAACGTAGTAGCGGAGCGGGCACCGCGGCGAATGCACGGTCCCCCGCGCGTGTGGCGGGATGTTCGAATCGCCGCCGCCCGTTGGCCAGGTCGGCGACGATCCAGCCGCGCGTCCAGTTCGAGCCGCGGGTAGATCCCGACCACGATATTGCCGAAATGGTTATTAGCTTGGGGCACACCGGGTTTGGCCATCGGAACCTCCGCGCCCAGTGCGTCGGACCCGGCGGCAAGCAGCCGCGACAGCGCGGTCGACACGGCGGCGAGCACCGCGACGGTGACGCTGGGTCCACGTAGCTGTGCCCGCTGTCGCACGAGTGTGCGGATCGAACGGGCGCCGTCGGGGCCGGCGTTGGTGGCCAGCGGCGGCCGGCTGCCGACCCCCGGCGCCAGCAGCCCCGCCCGGGTGTCGCGAAGCAGCCCGCGATGCCTCCAGGCGGCCTCGGCGGCCCGCCAGGCGAAGCAGCCCGGCGACGCCCGTCGCACCGCGGGCACCGGAGCGTCCCGGCCGAACAGCCAGCCCGCCAGCGCCGCACCGCGTGCGCCGTCGGCCAGCGCGTGCGATGTTTGCAGGACCGTAACGACGCCCGGCCTGTCGACACCGGGAATGCCGAGCACCGGTGTGAACACGTGCAGCCGCCAGGGCACGCGCCGGAGGTCCAGCTGGCTGTCGGCCAAGCGCGCCACCGCCGCCAGGCAGGCCTGCCAGCCGTGATCGGCCACGTCGTGGCGAACGACCTGCTCGGGCGAGACCGTCGTGGGGACCCACCGCGGATAGGTCAGCGAGCAGCCATCCTCGACCCGCAGCGTCAGCTCGGGGCACGCCCGAGCCCAGCAACGGATTTCGTCGAGGGCACGATCCAGGTCGCCGGGTTGGCCGCCGAATGCGTACAGCAGGAACTCGTCGTTGGGGACTTTGGCCGACATCCAGTAAAACTGCGCATCGACGGCGGCCATTCGGCGCGCGGCCACGGCCTCAGCCGGGTGAGCCGATGAACGCCAGCACCCGCTCGGCGATTTTCTCGAGCTGTTCCAGCTGCAGGAAATGCCCGGCATGATCGATGATCGCCACGTCGCTGCCGGCGGGCAGCACCTTTTCGGTCCAGTGGGCGAAAGCCGGGGTCATGCAACCGTCGTCGCGGCCGTGCAAATACAGGGTCGGCAAAATCGGCGCCTCGGTCCACAGCCGGTTCAGCTCGGCATACCGCTGCGGCGGGCGGGTGTTGCGAAGCGTGGCGCGGTAGGTCCCCAGCGCCGCGCGCCAGCTTTCCGGTGTCCCGATCGCGGCGTCGACGTGACGCAGGTCCTCCTCGGCGCCGTGGTAACCCGGAGACCACCGCCGCCACAACCGCGGCAGCACCCACGACGCGGAACGCTCAGGCAGGAAAGGCAATTGGAAGTAGAACATGTACCAGCTGCGCAGCAGTTGACGAGGAATCTGACGCGCCAGCCGTCCGCGCTCGCTGACCTGGCCGCGGAACGCGGCCGAGACGGGCACCGACATGATCACGGCCTTGGTAAACGGGCTGTTGGGCATCGCGGCCAGGCCGGTGCCCGCCAGTGCGCCCCAGTCGTGTCCGATCACCACGTCGCGATCGGTGCCCCCGGCGACCTCGCGCACCCGCAGCGCGTCGTCCATGATCGCGCCGACGTGATAGCTGCCGTCGTCCGGAATGGACGACGGCGCGTATCCCCGCATGAACGGTGCGACGACACGCCAGCCGGCCGCGGCCAGCAGCGGGGCCAGCTTGCGCCAGCCGTAGGCCGTGTCGGGGAAGCCGTGTAGGCACAAGGCGATCGGGCCGTCGGCCGGGCCCCAGGTCAGCGCCTTGAGCTCGGCGGGAGGACCCGGCACGTCGATCCATCGCGGCTTGGTCATCTCGGGTAGTCCGCCATGTTCACTCCTGTTCGGGGCGTCCGCACGGACCAACCTAACACCGGAGCGAAAGAAACCCCGAACCCTCACTGCATCCAGGGATTTCATCAACGCTCGGTCGAGATCGACGTCAGCGTGGTGCTCACTCGGACTGTTGCGCGCCGTGGTCGATCTCGGTACCCCCACCTCTTCCATGTTGTGGTCCGACCACAGCGACGGGCGTGATCGATGGCGTCGGCGTCTCCCAGCTGTTTCACCGATAGACTCCGGCGACCGCGAGAACTCATCGAGCGACTATGTAACGTCAGATCGATGAGCACCGTGAGCAGCAGCCCCCAGACGGTCAAATTCGCTGGTGTCGGCGGTATCGGCCTGGTCGCCGACGAATGGAACCGCGACACCGCGATCGCGGGCCGACCGTCGATCCTGATGTTGCACGGCGGCGGCCAAAACCGATTCTCCTGGAAGAACACCGGCCAGGTCCTGGCCGACGAGGGCTTCCACGTCGTCGCGCTGGACAGCCGCGGGCACGGCGACAGCGACCGGGCACCGGGCGCGGACTACGCGATCGAGACGCTGATGGGCGACGTCCTGCAGGTCCTGGACGCGATCGGCCGCCCCGTCGTGCTGATCGGGGCCAGCATGGGCGGGTTGACCGGCATCCTGGTCGCCGACAAAGCGGGCCCGGCGCAGGTGACCGGCTTGGTGCTGGTCGACGTCGTGCCGCGGTACGAGAAGACCGGCAGCGCCCGGATCCGGGATTTCATGCTGACCAACCTGCACGGCTTCGCGTCGCTGGAAGAAGCCGCCGACGCCGTATCCGCTTATCTGCCGTATCGGGAAAAACCGCGCAGCCCCGAAGGGCTGAAGAAGAATTTGCGGCTGCGGGACGGACGCTGGTACTGGCACTGGGATCCGGCGTTCATGACCGCCCCCGGCGACGACCCGGAGTTGCGCACGGACAACTTCGAGCGTGCCGCGGCAGATCTAACGATCCCGGTCCTGTTGATCCGCGGCAAGCTCTCCGACGTCGTCAGCCCCGAAGGCGTCAATCACTTCCTGGCGACGGTTCCGCGTGCGGAGTTCGTCGAGCTGTCCGACGCCGGACACACCGCCGCCGGCGACGACAACGACGCCTTCAGCGACGTCGTCGTCCAGTTCGTCAAGCGGCTGACCGGCTGAGCCCAATGGCGGCGACCCTCCTCCGCGAGCGGGAGGTGCCCCCAATCACTCGGCTTCGCCGCCCTCGCGATCGCCGCGTCAGCCACCGACCCCCGGCTTCTCGGCGTGCCCGCCGAACTGCTTGCGCATCGCCGAGAGCGCCTTGTTGGCGAAGTCGTCGAGGCTGCGCGAAGCGAAGCGGGACTGCAACGCGGTCGTCAGCACCGGGGCCGGCACCCCCTCGTCGATCGCCGCGATCGCGGTCCAGCGGCCCTCCCCGGAGTCGGAGACCCGGCCGGAGAATTCGGACAGGGTGGGCGATTCGTGCAGCGCGATCGCCGTCAAGTCCAGCAGCCAGGAGCCGACGACACTGCCCCGGCGCCACACCTCCGCGACGTCGGCGACGTCGAAGTTGTACTGGTAGCACTCGGGATTCGACAGCGGCGCGGTTTCGGCATCGCCCTTTTCGACGCGGGTGCCGATGTCGGCGTTGCGCAGAATGTTGAGCCCCTCGGCGAGGGAGGCCATCATTCCGTACTCGATGCCGTTGTGCACCATCTTGACGAAGTGACCCGCCCCGGACGGGCCGCAGTGCAGGTAGCCCTTCTCGGGTTGGGCGACCTCGCCGTCGCGGCCGGGGGTGCGCGTAGCGGCGTCGACCCCGGGTGCGATGACCTTGAACAGCGGCTCCGCGTGCTCGAAGGCGTAGTCGTCGCCCCCGATCATCAGGCAGTAACCACGCTCCCGGCCCCAGACCCCACCGCTGGTGCCGCAGTCGATGAGGTGAATTCCCTTCTCGGACAGCAGCTTTGAGTGCTTGAGGTCGTCGCGGTAGTAGGAGTTGCCGCCGTCGATCACGATATCGCCGGACTCGAGGGTGTTCGCCAGCTCCTCGATCACCGAGGTGGTGATCTCACCCGCGGGCACCATCACCCAGACGATCCGCGGCGCGGTCATCTTCTCGGCCAGCTCCGCAACCGAGAACGCCCCGGTCATTCCCTTCTCACTGGCCAGCGTCTTGACGACTTCCTTGTCGTGGTCGTACACCACGCCCTCGTGTCCGCCGTCGACGACACGACGGATGATGTTGGCACCCATTCGGCCCAGGCCGATCATTCCCAGCTGCATTCCGGTCTCCTTACTGTCCCGACTTGGTTTTCGGAGGGAACCACGGGTCTTGCCAATGGCAGTGACCGCGGACCAGCGACTGCGCGGCCTCGGGTCCCCACGACCCGGGCTCGTAGGGGTGAATCTCGCTCGGCTTGTCCAGCAGCGGCTGGACGATGCGCCAGGTCTGCTCGATGCTGTCTTCCCGCGCGAATAGCTGGCGATCGCCGCTCAGCGCGGCGTGCAGCAGCAGTTCATACGGGCCCTCCGCTTCGCCCAGGTCCGTGGCGAACAGCGAGTCCAGGTGGACGTCGTGCCACTCGTCATGGACTTGGGCGGACAACTGCATTCGCATGCCCGGCTGGGGGTCGATGCGCAGCACGATCTGGTTGGGCTCGGCCGTCGTGCGGTGCGGCAGGAAGGCCAGCTGTGGAACGCGGCGCAGAAACAGCCGCACCTCGGTGACCTTCTCCGGCAGTTCCTTACCGGCCCGCACGAAGATGGGTACTCCGGACCAGCGCCAGTTGTCGATCTCGGTGCGCAGTGCGATGAAGGTTTCGGTCTGCGAATCCTTCGCCACCCCGTCGACGTCGGTGTAGCCGTGGTACTGGCCGCGCACACAATGTTCGGGGTCCAGCGGCGGCATCGCGCGGAACACCTCGGATTTCTTGTCGTTGAGGTCGTCGGCGCTGCCGCCGACCGGCGGTTCCATCGCGACCATGGCGAGCACCTGCAGCAGATGGTTCTGCACCACGTCACGCAGGGTGCCAACCTTGTCGTAGAACCTGCCCCGGTCCTCGACGCCGAAGTTCTCGGCCATCGTGATGTGAATCTCGGACACACTCTGGCGATCCCACAGTGCGGCCAGCGCCTGGTTGGCGAAGCGCAGGCATTCGAGTTCCACCACGGGCTGCTTGCCCAGGAAGTGGTCCACCCGCAGGATCTGGTCTTCGTCGAGCACCGCGTGCAGCCGATCGTTGAGTTCGCAGGCGGACTTCAGGTCATGGCCGAACGGCTTTTCCACCGCGACGCGGGCCCGCTCCACCAGGCCCTCGCGCGCGAGGCCCTCGACGATCGGCGCGAACAGCGCGGGCGGCATCTCGAGGTAGTACAGCGGGCGGTAGTCCGAACCGATCAGCTCGGCGAGCCGGTGATAGAGAGCGCGGTCGGTGACGTCGCCGTGGATGTAGTCCAGCCGATTGGCCAGCCGATCGAACACCTCGTCGTCGATCTGCTCCCCGGCATCGTTGATGGAGGTGCGCGCCCGCTCGATCAACTTCTTGACGCTGATGTCGTCGCTCGCCACGCCCAGGATCGGGCAGTCCAGCAGATTGCGGCGCTCGAGCCGATACAGCGCGCGAAACGTCATCTTGCGGGCCAGATCACCGGTAATGCCGAAGATCACCAACAGGTTGGACGAATCACCACCGTCGTCGGCCAAAACCGAACCTCCCAAAATTCACCGGACCGGTTCACTCGAGCTGCACTACCCGGGGGTGATCGCACTCAACCCTAGACACTGCTGAAAGGGCCGACAACCGGAAGCCATCCCGCGCTTTGCAAGGATGCGAGACGTGGGTGATGCACTGCATATCGCGGTCTACGTCCTGGCCGGCGTTGCCGTGATCGAAGCCTGCGCACTCGCCGTGATGGGCAAGTTGCTGGTCCGTAGCCGCGAGGAAGCCGAGGAGTTACGGCAACGTGCCGACACCCGCAATTGGCTGATATCCGGCGGCCGGGAGGCCCTCAAAACGGCCTGGAACACTGCCAACGTGATGCGCAAGGAGGGCTTCGGCGCGGCGGTGCGCAGCAGCATCGAAGACCTCGCCGACTGGGCCGAGGTCGAGCGGCCCGACCTCGCGCGAGTCACGCCGGACGGCCGGGTGGTAATTCTGTTCTCCGACATCGAGGAGTCCACCGCGCTGAACGAGCGGATCGGCGACCGCGCCTGGGTCCGGCTGATCAGCTCGCACGACAAGCTGGTGTCCGGGTTGGTGAAGCGCCGATCCGGCTACGTGGTCAAAAGCCAGGGCGACGGCTTCATGATCGCCTTCGCCCGCGCAGAGCAGGCGGTGCGGTGCGGCATCGACCTTCAGTCCGAGCTGCACCGGAACGCAAAACGCAAGCGGCACGAGGATATTCGGGTCCGGATCAGCATCCACATGGGCCGCTCGGTGCGTCGCGGCGACGATCTGTTCGGACGCAACGTCGCGATGGCGGCGCGGGTGGCCGCCCAGGCCGTCGGTGGACAGATCCTGGTGAGCGAGCCGGTGCGCGAGGCGCTGCGCGACTGCGACGACATCCGGTTCTACGAAGGCCGCGACGTGGAGCTGAAAGGCTTTTCGGGCAGTCATCGCTTGTTCGCGGTGTCGGCCGGCGTCGCTGGCGTTCTCGAGGCTTAATCCGTGGCGACCCGCCGCGGCGTGTCGTCGCAACCGGTTAAATGTCGCGGGGTCGACGTCAGCGCGTCACGGCGCGCCGGACTCGGCCAGCCGCTGATGCAGCCGGGCGCGGATCTCGCCGGGGGTGTAGGCGCGACGTTTGCGTTGATCACGTACGACCAACGCACCCCCGGCCACGACACCGGCGACGCCGGCCAGGCCGATCCACTTCCAAATGCTGCGCATACTTGACACGCTATTACCGCCATGGACACCCTTCGCGACAAGGTCGCCGTCATCACGGGAGCGGCCAGCGGCATCGGCCGCGCGATCGCCCGCAGCTTGGCCGATCGGGGCGCATGCATCCTGGCGGTCGACCTCGACGACGAAGGTCTCCAGGTTCTCGCCGACGAGCTGGGTGCGGCGGTTCTGCCGCATCGTGCCGACGTGTCGGATCCCCACGCGTTCGAAGGCGTTCGGGACGCGGCGCTGCGGCGGTTCGGCCGGGTCGACATCGTGGTCAACAACGTCGGCGTCCTGACAAACGGGCTGCCACAAGACATTCCCGCCGCGGAGTGGCAACGCATCCTCGATGTCAATCTGATGTCGGTGGTCCGCAGCAACGCCGCGTTCCTGCCGCTGCTGCTGGGTCAGGGCAGCGGCCATCTGGTCAACACCGCGTCCTTTGCCGGGCTTTTCAGCTACTCCTACGATCGAATGCCGTATGCGGCAAGTAAAGCCGCGATCGTGCAAATGACCGAGGGTTTGGCGATTTACCTGCGGCCCAAGAACATTGGCGTCACCTTGTTATGCCCCGGGCCGGTGCTGACGAATATCGCGGCCGACGTACCGACGTTCGGCGCCGGTGCACCCCTGCGGATTCCCGGCGAGCAATTCGACCTGCTGGACCCGGCGAGCGTCGGGGAGCTGGTCGCCGATGCGATCCTGCACAACCGATTTTTCGTGCCCACCCATCCCCAGGTGGTCGACGAGTTACGCCGTCGCCTCGACGACTGGGACGGCTATATCGACTACCAGATCTCCCGAAAACCCTTAGGAAAGGCGGATACCGATGACTGATGTGCGCGCTCAGGGACTGGCACTGTTCAGGGACATGCCCGGCCTAATCCCGGACGGCGCCACCAGCCTGCGCGACGACGGCGTGGCCGGTGAACTCCTCGAGCTGGGCCTCGATCATGTCTTCGGATCGCTTTGGACGCGGCCCGGATTGGACCGCCGTTCGCGCAGCCTGGTCACCCTGGGTGCGCTGATCGCGCTGCGGGCGTCGGACGAACTGAAGGCGCATTTCCCCATCGCGCTGCGCAACGGTCTGACCATCGAGGAGATTTCCGAGGTGATCTACCACATGACCGGCTATGCGGGTTATCCGGCGGCCGCCAGTGCACGCGCCGTCGCGCGCAAAGTGCTGGCGAACTCCTAAGCCATGCTCACGCTGCAGGAAGCGCTGAACGATACCCGGACCGGCGACCTGTGGTTGTTCCGCGGCGGCTCGGGACCCGACCGTGCCATCCAGACCCTGACCAACAGTCCGGTGAACCATGTCGGCATGACCGTGGCCATCGACGACCTGCCGCCACTGATCTGGCATGCCGAACTCGGCGACAAGCTCGTCGACTTATGGACCGGAACCAACCATCGCGGTGTGCAGCTCAACGATCTGCACCAGGCCGTACTGCAGTGGAGCGAGCGCTACCACCAGCGCTGCTGGCTGTGCCAGCTGACGCCGCACCCCACCCGCGAACAAGAGGACCAGCTGCTGCGGGTGATCGCGCGGATGGACGGCACCGCATTTCCCACTACCGCCCGGTTGACGGCCCGATGGTTTCGCGGCCGGATCCCGACGGCCTACGACTGGACAAAGGGAATCCCCTTCGTGGACAAGAAGGTTCGAGAGTCGACGCAACGACGCAAACAGCGGCAGCGGGTCGGGCTGGAAACGGCGTACTGCGCCGAGACGGTGGCGATCACGTACGAGGAGATGGGATTGCTCAGCACCGAGAAGTACGCGAACTGCTTTGACCCAGCGTCATTTTGGAGTGGTGACACGCTGCCGCTGGCACCGGGATATCAGCTGGGCAACGAAATCGAAGTCGCTGTCGGCTAGTCGACCGACATCTCCCCCATCTCCGACCAACCGGTCGCGTCGATCGTCTGACTGATGATATTGGGCGTCGACTTCAGCGCCTGCGGAAGTTCCTGCATGGCGCGCTTGAAGTGATCGCTGGTGACGTGGACGCCGCCCGCGTCACCGTCGCGAAACGCCTCCACCAAGACGTACTCCGCCGGATTCTCCAGGCTGCGCGACCACTCGAACCACAAGTTGCCCGCTTCGGCGCGCGTCGCCGCGGTAAACGGGGCAACCAGGTCCGGCCAGCGGTCCGACCAGTCGGGCTTGGTTTCGAACTTGACGACGATGAAGATCATTGCGGTCCCCGCTCACAGCTCCCAGTGCGCTTGGCTGCCCATCCTCCGACGGGCAGCGCCAGGATATACGGGCTACGGGGTGTGGGGTGTGACTGATGTGACATTGCGGGTAGGGTTCGCTGTACAGCAAAGTCCGCCTAGATGTCGTAATCGATGTCTAGGCGGACTTCGCGTTTGTCCAGCGCTAAACGGATTCGCGCCGACGCTTGTGACGCGTCTCACAGTGGCGTGTTTTATCCGACTATTTCACTGAGGGCAAGCACGCCAATGCCGTCGGCATGATCCGCGCCGCAGTAATCCGCGGCATTGAATAACAGGCGCGCCGTGCGATTATTTATCAATTCGGAATTCCGGGATCGCCCGGCGGCGGCAATTCCGGCGCCGGCGGGACCGGGGGTGCCGGCATTTCGGGCGCGACGGCTCCCACCAAAACGGGAGGCGGAGGCGACGCGTCGGGAGGCGGAGGCGGCAGGCCCGGCAGGCCCGCTGGAGCGCCGCCCCCGTCCGAAGGCATCGGCAGAAATATGTGGTGGGTGAATCCGGGCTGGTAAGCGCCGGCACCACCGATGTGCACGCCGCCGCGTTCCCCGCTGGACACCGGGGTGCCGTCGGGCAGGGTCACTGCCGTGTGGCCACCGTTCCAGCCGACAACCAACGCGTTGGGGGCCGTTCCATACTGAAAGCCCCGCGCCGATAGCGCGGCTTCTTCATTCCCGGTATTAAAGCGGTTTCCATAAATAGGCCTGTCGGTTGCCGCATTTACAACCCACGAAACAAGTCCTGAACAATCGGTACCCGCGGGAGAATCTCCGCCCGCGATATAGGGCTTCCCGGATACCTGATTGATCAGCGATATCAACGATGCAAGAACAATCATGCGGAGGGACACTAGCAACAAGGTAGTTAGCAATCCAAAATTTGTGGCGTGCGTCACGTGTCAATCAATTAATGGCCTGCAGCGCACCTACAGCAAATAAGTCACGACATTGCATATCCCCGAAACGAAAAGGGCTGAATCGTTTTGGCCTGGCGTTATGCCGCCGACGCGGGCCTGAGGCGAAACACCGGGATCCGCCGGCCGATCACGGCCGCCTTGGCGCGATAGTCGCGGTAGTTGACGCAGACATGCTCGGCCAGCGCGTACAGGCGCTCGTAGTCGTCGGGATCGGTGACCTCCACGGCTACGAAGTCCTCGTCGCCGAATCGACACCGCGGATGCGCCTTCAGGTTGTAGTACCACTGCGGATTCTTGGGCTGGCCCAGATAAGAGGCGACAAGAATCGTGTCGGGGCCATCGTGAAAGTAGGCGAGTTGATGCTCTCGCGGCAGGCCCGACTTGGCGCCCGTGCTGATCAACGGGGCCGACGATAGGCCGCCGAGGATGGATGGGTAGCGCCCGCAGGTGGCGCGGTACAGCCAGGGATCGATGTGCCAGAACAGATGTCGCGCCAGGAAGCCGGCCGCACGCGAGCGCCCGAAGCGTTCCAGAGCCCGATACCAGCGGCCGTACTCCACGGTCGGGTCGACGTAGGGCAGCGGCATGCTACGACTCTACTTACCGGCGCGAGAGGGTTCGCCTTGCCTGCCACATGACCCCTGGCACCGTGTTCGCCAGATCCGCCCGACTTTTGCTGAAGACAGCCACAGCACGATAAAAGGACCAAACTTGTTGGGGTGTAGGTACTTTCGGTATCCATGCCAGCTCCCAATGAATACCATTGATCGGGTCGTCGAAGAACACCGCGTAATAGCCGGGCCAATACTGCGGGTACTCCTTGGGTTCGTCGGTGACCGGTACGTCGTGCCTGACCAAGAAATCGTTATGGAAGCGATCGACCTCTCTTCGGTTGCGCGCCCACAGCGCGATGTGGTTGATACCGACCGCCTGATCGCCGTGCGTGAGCTTGCCTCCGGTACGAGCCGGCTGGATGCCGATGTAGCTGTGCGGGTTAGCGTTACGTGTCATGTAGTAGATCGACTGATATTCCATGTTCAGCGACGAAAAGCTGCTGTAGCCAAGCCAGCCGAACAACGCGTCGTAGAACGCGATGGACTCGTCATAGTCCAGCACCGCGAACTCGACGTGACTGACACCACGCCACCGCATCAGACCGGCGTCCAGATCCCGTTGTTGAAGAATCCCCACGCACCCCTAGTGGGATTCCACATCAGGTGAGCCTGCGGCGCCCATGACGGCGCAGGTGGCTGCGGCGGCGCCCACGGCGGCGGCGGCCCCCAAGGCCCCCAACCCGCCGGTGCCGGACCTTGCCAGTCGTGGCACTGATTCCAGTCCCAGTGATAGTCGGTGCCCCACGCCGGATCCCATTGCTGACCAGGGCACCAGTGGTTGGTGGGCGGGGGCGCCGAGGTCACCTGGGCCACACCTCCGGCCAGAACCAACGCGGACAGCGCCAGCCCGCCACCCACGAACAGCCGAGCCCACGCGTGCTTTACCGTCGCCATCTCTTAAGAATGGTCGGCGGGGGCCGTCACCGCTAGGGGCGACCACGTCTACTTCCGATTCTCGAGGCGACGAGCCGACCGGGTCGACCTTCGGGTAGCAGTCCTTGATCTGCAGTGCCCACCGTCGGCCCGCACGAAAGTTTCGATGTTGTAAGCCGTTTGAACGTAAGCCACCGGGAACTCCGTCGCCTGCCGTCTCGGTGAATCTTCACAGTCCGAATTTGGCGCGCGCCTGGTCGGTGACAGGGGTGAACAGGTTTACCAAGTTCCCGTCCGGGTCGCGAAACAGCAGCGCACGATTACCCCATGGCATCGTCGTCGGTGTGGTGACCACGTCCCCGACGCTGCCGCGGAGCCGTTCGTATTCGGCGTCCACATCGCCCACGAGGAACTCGATGATCGCGGTTCGGTTGGCCGCCGGCTCCGCGGATCCTTCGCCGAACAACGGGACGGTCTTGTCGCTGCCAATGGCAAGCACGCCAACCGGCGTTGGGATCTCCGCGAAGAGCTCGTTGCTCCAAACGGCGGCGACTTCGGTGACCGTTTCATAGAACGCGACCAAACGGCCGACATCTGCGGTGATGAGGCGAGTCGATACAAATTTCACGGGATCTCCATTCGCGGCCGTATCGCGCTGTGCCCACAGCGTGCTTCGTCCGCGAATACTAGGGAGCCCCACCGACAACTCGACCTAGACGTTGAACCGGAACTCCACCACGTCGCCGTCGGCCATCACGTAGTCCTTGCCTTCCATCCGGACCTTGCCGGCCGCCTTGGCCGCTGCCATCGACCCGGCGGTTATCAGGTCGTCGTAGGACACGATTTCGGCCTTGATGAAGCCCTTTTCGAAATCGGTGTGGATCACCCCGGCGGCCTTGGGCGCGGTGTCGCCTTGACGAATTACCCACGCGCGCGCCTCTTTTGGGCACGCCGTCAGATAGGTCTGCAGCTTGAGAGTATGAAAACCCGCCCGCGCCAACGCATCTAGACCACGTTCGGTCTGCCCGATGGACTCCAGCAACTCGTCGGCCGACTCGTCGTCGAGTTCGGCCAGTTCGGATTCGATTTTCGCGTCGAGGAACACCGCGTCGGCGGGCGAGACCATCGCGCGCAGCTCGGCCTTGCGGGCCTCGTCGGTGAGCACGGACTCGTCGGAGTTGAACACGTACAGAAGCGGCTTGGTCGTCATCAGATTCAGCTCGCGCAGCGGTGCCGTGTCGACACCGGCCGTGAACAGCGTCTTGCCCGAGTTCAGTACCGCCTCGGCGGCGACGGCCGCCTCGTGCACGGGCTTGCGTTCCTTGTTGTTGCGGGCTTCCTTTTCCAGCCGCGGAACGGCCTTCTCCAGTGTCTGGAGGTCGGCCAGGATCAGCTCGGTCTCGATCACCTCGATGTCGGACCTCGGATCGACCTTGCCGTCGACGTGCACGACGTCGTCATCGGCGAACACCCGCACCACCTGGCAGATCGCGTCGCACTCGCGGATGTTGGCCAGGAATTTGTTGCCGAGCCCGGCGCCCTCGGAGGCGCCCTTCACGATTCCGGCGATGTCGACGAATGTCACCGGCGCCGGCACGATCTTCTCGGAGCCGAACATCTCGGCCAGCTTGTCCAGGCGCGGATCGGGCAGCGCGACGACGCCCTCGTTGGGTTCGATCGTCGCGAACGGATAGTTGACCGCCACCACGTTGTTCCGGGTCAGCGCGTTAAACAGCGTCGACTTGCCCACATTCGGCAGGCCCACGATTCCCAGGCTCAGGCTCACGGGGAACCAAGTCTAGGGCTCCGCGCCGGGCCCCAGGGCGTCGCGGACCGTCTCCGTGGCGAACCCGTGGCACGCCCGGCATCCCTAACAAGGTATTTACGGGGGTTTCGGCCCATTGCCGGTACGGTCTACATGTGTCAACGCAGCGGGGAACCTCGGCAGTAGCAGCTGCCCATCGCTCGATTCACCCCGGCATTCCGGGTGTGCCGTCGTGGATAGCCCTGCTCCTCGCCGTGACCGCGACCGCAATCGGATATGGCATCGACTCCGGACTCGGCCATAAGGAGCTGACCGGCATCTTCGCCGGCCTCTATATAGCGGGCTGCGTGGCAGCGGTGCTCGCGGTCCGTCAGGAGGGGCTGTTCACCGCGGTCATCCAGCCGCCTCTGATCCTTTTCTGCGCGGTACCGGGCGCCTATTGGCTGTTCCACGGCGGCAAGATCGCCAGCCTCAAAGACCTGCTGATCAACTGCGGCTATCCGCTCATCGAACGTTTCCCGCTGATGCTGGGCGCCGCTGGCGGTGTGCTGATGATCGGCCTGATCAGATGGTATTTCGGGGGCCCCCACCGACCGGAGTCGACTACCGACGAAACCGCGACCGCCGGTACCGAGGTTGCGGAGAAGTCGCCGTTTTTGCGCGCTGTCAGCGCGAAACTGAACTCGCTGCTGGGCGTCGCATCGCCCGACGATGCCGCCGACGAAGAAGAGTCCACCGATTCACCGCGCAGCCCCTCGAGGGCCTCGACCAAAAGCAGCCGGACGTCGCGCGGCAGCCGGCCCGCGACGAGTTCCGCCCGAAGCCGGTCCCGGCACGCCCGTCCGTCGCCGGAGGAGCAGTACGACCCCGCCGCCGAGCGGCCACGCCGACGGCGCCAATCCCCGCCGCGCGACTACGACCCCGCCGACCCGCCGCGCCGATCGCGCCGCCCGAGGCCGCAGACCGATCCGGACCGCCGGAGCCAGCCGCAACGCGAGGGCCGCCGCGATGTGCGCAGCCGCCGCGACCCGTACGAGCGCTCGACGCCGCGCGGCGGTCGCTTCGACGAGTACAACAGGTACGAACGGCCCGGGGTAGCGCGGCAATTTGACCGATACCAGCCCTACGAGCCCTATCAGCCGCCCGCGGATTCCCGGCGACGTCGGGCCAACGGGTCGAAAGGCAATGACGCGACGCACCACCCGATCTCGCAGGTCCGCTATCGGGGATCGGGCCCGTCAGATGAGCAGCGCCGCGGCCGGCCACGAGCGAACGGCCGGCCCCCGGAAAGGCCCCCGGCCGACCCCTGGGAATACGACGCCTAGGGAGCGATGCCGCCGGCGCCGAAGTGCGCCAATGGCATTGTGCGCTTAGACATTTCCCGCCTCTAGGGGTTCAAAGCTTGCGTCAAATGCGACCTCGAAAAGGCGCCACGAACCGATTCACGTTAAACGCAAATAAGGTTCATAGAAAACAACGGGGTCACCGCAGATCCTCGCGTTAATTTCGCAGTTACGCACCATTCACACGGTCCCATTAGACACGCGTCAGATATTGAATAGAATCTCGTCGCAAATCGGTACTGTCGAGCGAATACGAGTGGCGCCGTGGATTTCGGTTTGCTGCCGCCGGAAATTAATTCCGGGCTGATATACGCTGGCCCCGGACCGGGCCCGATGCTGGCCAACGCGGCGAATTGGGATGCGCTCGCCGTCGAATTGGAATCCGCCGCCAGCAACTACTCCGCCCAAATCGCGGGTCTCACCGGACAGGCGTGGCTGGGCCCTTCCTCGCTGAACATGGCCACCGCCGCCGGAGGCTACGTGGAATGGCTGCAGGCCAGCGCCACCCAAGCCGAAGAGACCGCCGCGCAGGCCTCCGCCGCGGCCGCCGCCTACGAGGCGGCCTACACCATGACCGTGCCCCCCGAACTGATCCGCCAATCGCGCCGAGTTCATGGTGCTGACCGCGACCAACTTCTTCGGTCAAAACACCGCGGCGATCGCGGCCACCGAAGCCGAATACATGGAGATGTCGATCCAAGACGCCACCGCCATGTACGCCTACGCCACCGACTCCGAGGCCGCGGCCACCCTGACCACCTTCGACGAACCCCCACCCACCACCAACGACACCGGTGCACTCGCCCAAGCCGACGCCGTCGCCCAAGCCACCGCCGAGACCACCAGCACCCAAGCCGACGCGCTAACCCAGGTCGGCGCCAACCTCCTCGACGGTGACATCACCGTCGGCCCCTTCCAGACCCTGCCCATCGGCCCCGGCGAAACCCTCACCATCGGCCCCGGCCAAACCCTCAGCGTCGACCTCGGCGGCTCCGTCGTCGTCGACAACGGCGGCAGCCTGATCGTCGACGGCGGCACCGTCACCGTCAACGGCAGCCTAACCATCAACAGCGGTGGCACCGTCACCGTCACCGGTGGCACCGTTTATGCCTTCAACAGCGGTCTCATCACCATCAACAGCGGCGGCGTTCTCACCATCAGCCCCAGCGGTGGGGTCTATCTCGCCAACGGCGGCGGCCTCGTCATCAACGGCGGCACCGTCTCGGTGAACGGCGGCAGCCTCACCGCCAATGGCGGCATCATTGACGTCTTAAGCGGCGGCGATCTCACCATCAACTCCTCCGCCACCGCTTGGGTCTTCGACGGTGGCAGCGTCAACGTCGTGACGGCGGCACCCTCACCGTCAATTCCTCCGCCACCGCCAACGTCCTGAATGGCGGCATCGTCACCGTCGACGGTGGCACCCTCACTGTCGACGGCAGCATGAACGTCGGCAGCGCGACCCTGACCGTCGACAGCGGCACCGTCACCATCGAGGGCACCCTCGACGTCAGTAGCGGCTCGCTCGACATCGACAGCGGCACCGTCAGCGTCAGCGGCATCGTCGACGTGACCAACGGCGTCTCCGTCACCATCGACACCGCCGGCCGCCTCGACGTCAGCGGCACCCTGACCGTCGCTGACTTCAACACCACCCTCACCGTCAACGGCGACCTCCACATCGCCGACGGCGGCACCGTCTTCGTCAACCCCAGCTCCGAAATCGCCATCCACGGCACCGTCATGATCGAACACGGCGGCGTCCTCAACATCGAAACCAACGGCGGGGTGCAAGTCTTCGACGGCGGCATCCTCACCGTCGACGGCCAGCTCGAAGTCTTGGACGACGGCATCCTGTACATCAAGGGCGGATCCGTCACCGTTCACCCGGGCGACGCTCTCGATGTCCGCGGCGGTCTCAGCATCCTTGACGGCACGCTCACCGTCGACGGCGACATGACCATCTACAGCCACGGCGCACGGTCGACATCATCCACAGCGGCACCACGCTGATCATCGACGCCGACCTCCACGTGGACGGCCAGATCAATATCGCCAACGGCGGCGGCCTCACCGTCCACAGCGGCGGCACCGTCGACCTCGAAGCCGCCGGCGACCTCGATCCCGGCGGCAACATCAACATCCAGGCTGGGTCCCTCACCGTCGACCCCGGCGGCGTCCTCAACGCCTACAACGGGATCGATGTCGGCGATGGCGGCACCGTCACCGTCCACGGCACCATGACCGTCTACAGCAACGGCGGCACGGTCGACATCGTCGACAGCGGCAGCACGCTGATTGTCGACGGCAACCTCGACGTCTACGGCCAGATCAATGTCGGCACCGACGGCAGCGCCACCGTCACCGGCGGCGACCTCGACATCCTCGACGGCGGCTTCCTGACCATCGACGCGGACGGCAGCCTCACCATCGACAACACCGGTCAGGTCGACGTCGCCGGCGGCACCTTCGCCGTCAACACCGGGGGCACCCTCGACGTCAACACCAACGGCTTGCTCACCGTTGACACCGGCGGCGTCCTCAACCTCGACGGCGGCATGTCGATCGACGCCGGCACAGTCTGGGTCGACGGCGGCACCGTCTCCGTCAACGGCGGCACCGTCTCCGTCAACGGCGGCACGGTCGACGTCAATGCCGGCGGCACCCTGACCGTCGACACCGGCGGCACCCTCACCGTCGACAATGGCGTCGCCAACGGCGCGGTGAACGTCAACAACGGTGGCTTGCTCACCGTCAGCGACGGCACCGTCACCGTCGATACCGGCGACAACAGCCTCACCGTCAACGCCGGCGGCACCCTGAGCATCGGCACCGACGGCTCGGTCGACGTCGACGGCACCCTGTCCGTCCAAACCGGCGGCATTCTGAGCATCGAGGGCACCGGCAGCAACCTCACCGTCGGTGCCGACGGTCAACTCGTTGACGGCGGCTCCCTGATCGTCAACCCCGACGGCACCCTCGATGTCAGCGGCGGTAGCCTCACCATCGACAACGGCGGCACCGTGACCATCGACCTCGGCGGTAACCTCAGCGTCACCGGCACCCTCGACGTCAATGCCGGCACCCTCAGCGTCCACAGCGGCGCCACTCTGACCATCAACAGCGGCGCCCTCACCGTCGACAACGGATCCGTCGTCCAACTCGGCGGCACCCTCAACGTCAGTAACGGGGGCGTCCTGACGATCGACTCCGGGTCGGTGACCGTCGGCAGCCACGGCTCGATCAGCCTGGTGGACGGCGGCACCCTGACCGTGCACTCCGGCGGCTCGATCACCCTGGACAGCGGCGGCATTATCGGACTCGACGCCAGCAGTCTCACCGTCGACGGCGGCACCCTGACCGTGCACCCCAATGCCGTCATCGCGGCCGGGCACGCCAGCGCGCTGACCCTGCACGGCGGCACCATCACGATCGAGTCCGGCGGCGGTCTGACCGTCAACAGCACCTCCACCCTCACCCTCGACAGCGGCACCCTGGCCATCCACGGCAGTATCGGCCTGGACGCCAGCACCCTGACCGTGCACGGCGGCACCCTCACGGTGCACACCGGCGCCGCGATCGCCGTCGACCCCGCCAGCACCCTCGCGGTCGACGGCGGCACCCTGACCAACAGCGGCACCCTCACCGCGTCCAGCCTCGACGTCAACTTCGGAGGCACCGTCGACGTCACGGGTGGCGGTACGCTCACCGTCACCCCCGGCGGCACGGCGACCATCGACACTGGCGGCACCCTGACCGTCGATACCGGCGGCACCCTCGTCGTCGAAGCCGAGGCATCGGTCCTGATCGAGGACCCCGGCTCGTTGATCATCGGCCCCGGCGACACCGTCATCGTCTACCCGGGCGGCGCCGCCAACGCCAACGGCATCTTCGGCCCCGCCATCGTGACCCTGAGCTCCTCGGTCGGCGGCACACCGGCTCTAGGGACGACACCCGCACTGTCGGCAACGGCCGGCCTGGTGGGCTCGCCGGGCCTGGCCGGAAACGCCGGAATCCAACCGCAATTCAACTTTGACGCCCTCAACAACGCCCTGTACTCCCCCGCGGACGCACTGCTGTCCAGCGTCGACTGACCGCGCGGGACAGCGCCGAGGATCACAGGGCCGAACGGATCTCCCGGGGCAGCGCGAACACCAGCGTTTCCTGTGCCGTCGTCACCGGTTGCACCACGTCGAAACCGCATTCGGCCAGCCGCTCCAGCACCCCGCGCACCAGCACCTCGGGAACCGACGCGCCGGAGGTGACGCCGACGGTCGTGACGCCGTCCAACCACGTCGGATCGATGTCGTCGGCCCAGTCGACCAGGTACGCCGCCGCGGCGCCGCCGCCCTTCGCCACCTCGACCAGCCGCATCGAGTTCGACGAGTTGCGCGACCCGACGACGATCACCAGCTCGCACTCCGGTGCCATGGCCTTGACCGCGACCTGCCGGTTCTGGGTCGCGTAGCAAATGTCGTCGCTGGGCGGATCCTGCAGCTTCGGGAAGCGCTGCCGCAGCCGCTCGACGATCTCCATCGTCTCGTCGACCGACAGCGTGGTCTGCGAAAGCCACACCACCTTGTCCTCGTCGCGGACGGTCACGCTGTCCACCGAAGCGACGCCGTCGACCAGCTGTACGTGGTCGGGTGCCTCCCCGGCGGTGCCGATGACCTCCTCGTGCCCCTCGTGGCCGATCAACAGGATGTCGTAGTCGTTGCGGGCGAAGCGCCGGGCCTCGTTGTGCACCTTGGTGACCAACGGGCAGGTGGCGTCGATGGTGTGCAGGTTGCGTTCGGCGGCCGCGGCGTGCACCGTCGGGGCGACGCCGTGCGCGGAGAACACCACGATGGCGCCCTCGGGGACCTGATCGGTCTCCTCGACGAACACCGCGCCGGCCTTTTCCAGGGTGTCGACGACGTGCCGGTTGTGCACGATTTCGTGGCGCACGTACACCGGGGCGCCGTGCTTTTGCAGCGCGCGCTCGACCGTTTCGACCGCCCGATCCACCCCCGCGCAGTAGCCACGAGGCTCGGCCAGCAGCACCCGCTTACGGGCCGGACCGCTGGCTACCGAGCTGGATGCGCCGGGAATCCCCATGTCGATGGTCGGCGGCATGGGCTCCAGGGTACGTTCCGCCGACACGGACTCGCCAGCTCGCGGCGACGGGCTTGGAGTTAGCCGTTGCTTAGGGCAATCTTGGACGCATGGCTTCTGCACCGTACGGAGTTCGGCTATTGGTCGGCGCGGCGACAGTCGCCGTCGAAGAGACCATCAGATTGCCGAAGACCATCCTGATGTACCCAATGACATTGGCCAGTGAGGTCACTCACATCGTGATGCGGTTCCAGCAGAATCTCGCGGAGCTGGTGATCAAGGGCGACGCCACGCTGGAATCCATTTTTCCGCCCAAAGACGAAAAGCCGGAATGGGCAACATTCGACGAGGACACCGAAATCGCGATCGACGGCACCGACACCGAATTGCCGGACGGCGCCGCGGGCGATCGCCGGGCCGAGGGCCGCTTCGCGTTGTACTCCGTGGCCGATGCCGCGATGGATGCGGGCGCCCCGGCCAAGCCGACGACGAAGAATTCGGTTCCGGAGCCGCCGGTGGTGGCCGAACTCGATTTCCCGACACTGACATTGGACCAGCTGCGAGCCAGGGTGCAGTCGCTCGGCGTCGACGAACTCGAAGCCCTGCTGGCCTACGAGCAGGCGACCAAGGCCCGGGCGCCGTTTCAGACGTTGCTGGCCAACAGGATCACCCGCGCGTCCGCGAAGTGACCCGAGCGGCGAATTCGGAGGCGAACTCGGCTGAGAACCCGTTCCCGGTTCGCGCCGTCGCGATCCGAGTGGCGGGATGGATCGACAAACTCGGAACCGTATGGGTTGAAGGGCAATTGGCCCAGATCAACATGCGGGCCGACTCCAAGACGGTGTTCATGGTGCTGCGCGACCCGGCCGCCGACATGTCGCTGACGGTGACCTGTCCGCGCGACCTGGTGCTCAACGCACCGGTGAAATTGGCCGAGGGCACGCAAGTGGTGGTCTGCGGCAAGCCGTCGTTCTACACCGGGCGCGGCACATTCTCGTTACGGCTGTCCGAGATTCGCGCTGTCGGGGTGGGCGAACTACTGGCCCGCATCGAGCGGCTGCGCCGGCTGCTGGACGCCGAGGGCCTCTTCGACCCGAGACTCAAGCGGCCAATTCCCTTCCTGCCGAACATGATTGGGCTGATCACCGGCCGCGCCAGCGCAGCCGAACGCGATGTGACGACGGTGGCCGGTGCCCGCTGGCCCGCGGTGCGGTTCGCCGTGCGCAACACCGCCGTGCAGGGACCCAACGCGGTCGCCCAAATCGTCGAGGCGCTAGGCGAACTCGACCGCGACCAGGCCGTCGACGTGATCGTGCTGGCCCGCGGCGGCGGCAGCGTCGAGGACCTGTTGCCGTTTTCCGACGAAACGCTGTGCCGCGCGATCGCGGCCTGCCGCACACCGGTGATCAGCGCCGTCGGCCACGAACCCGACAACCCGCTATGCGATCTGGTCGCCGATCTGCGCGCGGCCACCCCCACCGACGCGGCCAAGCGGGTGGTTCCCGACACCGCCGCCGAGCAGCGCGGAATCGCCGACCTGCGCCGGCGCAGCGCGCAGGCCCTGCGCAACTGGGTATCGCGCGAACAGCGGGCACTGACCCAGCTGCGCAGCCGCCCGGTGCTGGCCGAGCCGCTGACCGCGCTGACGGCGCGTGGCGAGGAAATCCACCGCGCCCGCTCGGCGGTGCGCCGGGACATCACCCGGCTGGTGGCCGCGGAATCCGAACGTGTCGCTCATTTGTCCGCACGGCTGGCTACGCTGGGCCCCGCGGCAACGTTGGCCCGCGGCTACGCGGTGGTGCAAACGGTTCCCGCCGCCGGAGCGCCTCACGTCCTGCGCTCGGTGGACGAGGCGCCGGCCGGCACCCGGCTGCGGGTGCGGGTTTCCGACGGCGCCGTAGCGGCGGTGAGTGAAGGGCTGACCGATGGTCACTGAAAACAACGACAGCGGAGGCGAATCGGCTACGCCCATTAGTCAACTTGGCTATGAATCCTGCCGGGACGAACTGATCGAGGTCGTGCGCCTGTTGGAGCAGGGCGGACTGGATCTCGACGCATCGCTGAAGCTGTGGGAAAGGGGCGAGCAGCTGGCAAAACGCTGCGAAGAGCACTTAGCTGGCGCCCGCAAGCGAGTGGAGGATGCGCTGGCCGCCGGGCAGAGCGACGAGGCGTGAATCGAACCTTCTATGCAAAACGAATTCGGCCATTGCTACAAACTGGAACGTGTTTCAGTTATCCTGTCCGGCATGGGTGATCAGTTATCCTGTCCGGCATGGGTGATGCAGCACTGACGACCGAACTCGGCCGTGTCCTGGTCACCGGAGGTTCCGGATTCGTCGGCGCCAACCTGGTGACCACCTTGCTGGACCGCGGATACTCGGTGCGTTCCTTCGACCGCGCGCCATCGCCGCTGGCCCCGCACTCGCAGCTGGAGGTGCTCCAGGGCGACATCACCGACAAGGCCGTCTGCGCCCAAGCGGTGGACGGCATCGACACGGTTTTCCACACCGCGGCGATCATCGAGCTGATGGGCGGGGCATCGGTCACCGACGAATACCGTCAGCGCAGCTTCGCGATCAACGTCGGCGGGACCGAGAACCTGGTGGAAACCGGCCGTGCGGCGGGCGTGCAGCGATTCGTCTACACGTCATCCAACAGCGTGGTGATGGGCGGCCAGAACATCGCCGGCGGCGACGAAACCCTGCCCTACACCACCCGATTCAACGACCTCTACACCGAGACCAAGGTCGTCGCCGAGCGATTCGTGTTGTCCCAGAACGGTATTGACGGCATGCTGACGTGCGCGATCCGCCCCAGCGGCATCTGGGGCCGCGGCGACCAGACGATGTTCCGCAAACTGTTCGAGAGCGTGATCGCCGGCCACGTCAAGGTGCTGATCGGACACAAGTCGGCCCGGCTGGATAACTCCTACGTACACAACCTGATTCACGGTTTCATCCTGGCCGCCCAGCATTTGGTGCCCGGCGGCACCGCGCCCGGTCAGGCGTACTTCATCAACGACGACGAGCCGATCAATATGTTCGAGTTCGCCCGCCCGGTGGTGGAGGCGTGCGGCGTAAACTGGCCGCGAATTCGGGTGAACGGCCCCGTCGTGCGGGCGGCGATGACCGGCTGGCAGCGCATGCACTTCCGGTTCGGGATTCCCGCGCCGCTGCTGGAGCCCCTGGCCGTCGAGCGGTTGTATCTGGACAACTTCTTCTCGGTCGCCAAGGCGTCGCGCGACCTCGGCTACCAGCCGCTGTTCACCACCGAGAAAGCGTTGACCGAGTGCCTGCCCTACTACGTGGACATGTTCGCCCAAATGAAGCGGCAGGCCGAGGCGGCCCGCTAAGCGCAGCGCTCCGGAACCGACGAGTCACCGGTGATCCGGTCCGATGGCCGTCGGGCGCGTTTGTGGATGAATTCGTGGCTGTGGATAAGGCGCGTCTGGGCGCTCGGGGGTTAGGGGTTTGGGGCCGTGGTTTGTCGTGGCCGGTTGTGAGGATGGGGTTATGTCTTCGATCGCTTCGTCTTCGGCGGTGGTGGTGAGCCCGAAGGAGCGGTTGGAGGTGTTGTTTGGTGAGTTGGCGGAGTTGGCTGGTCAGCGCAATGCCATTGATGCCCGCATGGTGGCGATCACCGCCGAGATTGACCGTGATGGGTTGTGCGGGATGACCGGTGCGCGGTC
>NZ_JAGZ01000003.1 GCF_000526915.1 Mycobacterium genavense ATCC 51234
CTATAATCGAACACGTGTTCGACGGGGGATGCCGATGCGGCGGTGGTGGAGCGGATGTGGGCGGCGGCGCTGGCGGAGAACCGGGCGGCCGGGGCGCGGTTGACGGCGATCGGTGAGCTCGACGTGCTGCGGCTGCGCCAGTGGGGGGAACGAGAGTCCTGGGTGGCCGATACCTGGGCGGCCATCTCCGCCGAGATCGCCGCCGCCCTGGATATCAGCCAGGGGTTGGCGTCGAGTTATCTGAACTATGCCCGCGCGCTGCGCATGCGGCTGCCACGCATCGGTGCGCTGTTGCTGGCCGGCGACATCAGTTAGGCGACGTTTCAGACGATCGTGTACCGCACCGACTTGATCACCGACCCCGAGGCCATGGCCACCGTCGACGCCCACCTGGCGGCCAAGGTGCGTCACTGGCCCTCGATGACCCGCGCCCAACTGGGTGCGGCGGTCGATCGCGTCGTCGCGACCACTGACCGTGACGCGCTCCGGCGCACCCGACAACAGCAGGCCGACCGCGAGGTGTCCTTCCACGACAGCGGCAACGGGCTCAGCGAGATCTTCGGCCGCCTACAAAGCCCTAACACCCACCTCGTCGACGCCCGCCTAACCGCCCTAGCCCAGTCGGTGTGTCCGGCCGATCCGCGCACGCTGGCCCAGCGCCGCGCCGACGCGATGGCCGCACTGGCCACCGACGCCGACCGGCTGCTGTGTCGCTGCGGACAACCCACCTGCCCCGCCGCCACCACCACAGCACCCAGCCCGGTACTCATCCACGTCGTGGCCACCCAATCCACCCTCGATGGCAGCGCCCCCGCACCCGGCGCACTGATCGGCACCGACGTACTCATCCCCGCCGAACTGATCGCCCAACTGGCCGCACAGGCCACCCTGCGACCACTGGTCCACCCCGGCAACGCACCAGCCGAACCCCACTACACCCCCACACCCGCGCTGGCCGACTTCGTCCGCTGCCGCGACCTGACCTGCCGATTCCCCGGCTGCGACCGCCCCGCCATCGACACCGACCTCGACCACACCATCCCCTACGCCCACGGCGGCCCCACCTGCGCGGCGAACATCAAATGCCTATGCCGACTGCACCACCTGATCAAAACCTTCTGGGGATGGCACGACCGACAACTACCCGACGGCACCATCATCTGGACCTCCCCGGCCGGGCGCACCCACATCACCGCCCCCGGCGCCGCCCTACTATTCCCAGCCCTATGCGCCCCCACCGGTGAAATCACCACACCAGACCCGCCCCACCCCTGCACCGACCGCACCGCCATGATGCCCCGACGCCGCCGCACCCGCACCCGACGCCGCTACGACTACATCGGACTACATCGCCGCCGAACGACGCCGAAACCACGCAACACGCCAAGCACACCAACCACACCAACCAGCCCACCCCCAACACAACTCACCACACCGAGCCACCCACCCGACGACGAACCCCCACCCTTCTAAGCGTGGTGACCGAAGCAGTCTTCCAAGACTTCGCCGACGGCCGCCAGGGAGCGGCTGGAGTGCTGCTTCACCAACACGTGCCCGCCCAGCACCACGATAGCGATCGGGAGTTCGACGGCTCCAAATGCCAGCAGCGCGGCCAGTCCCGCGACATAGACGATGTCGTGCTTGTCGGGCCGGTGGAACTTTCCGATGATCGGCAACTCGATCGCCCGTGATTCCAGCTCCCGCAAAGTTCGCAGGGTCCGGGCGCGCTTGGAGTTGGGGTGCGCTTCGGCGTAGGCGGCCCACCGTTCTGCGAAAGTCGTTCCCGACCGCAGCTCTTCCTGCAGCTCTTCGTGCAGTTCCTCGTGGAGTTCGTCGTGCAACTCGTCGTGCAACTCGTCATGCAGTTCGTCGTGAAGCTCGTCATGCAGCTCGTCATGCAGCTTGTCCGAGTCGGAATCAGTTGTGGCCGTGCTGTTTTGCTCTTCGTCCAGCGTGGTCATGTCAGTCACTCTCCGTTGTAGTCGGTTAACCGGCGGGTGTGAGTTCCAGTTGGGGTGCCCGATCACCCTTGGCGCCGTTGCCGCTATCCATGCCGGGGATTTCCTGGGCCCACGCGGTGAGTGACCCCACCATGTTGTTCAAAACGTTGTCGGCCTCGCCGCCGTACTTGGAGACGCGTTTGCCGATCATCGACGCCATTCGGATCAACAGGTCCGGCTTGGCGGCCGTGAGCACGGTCAGGGCCACGGCGGGGACAACCCCTTCGATCCACCCCAGCGGACCCAGCGGCATGCAACCGACGAGCTGGCTCAGGCCCGGAGTAGTGATCAGGGCGCCCATCGCGACGAAGGTCCCGACGACAGTGCCGACCACGAGCGGATCGCGTGAATCCAGCAACGTCTGCCCGAGCTGCGTGGTGACCAGGCCCACCAGACCGATCGTCACCGCACGCTGCGGGGCGGCGCGGGTGAAAGTAGCCAGGCTCCACGAGGTGCTCGCTCCGATCGTGGTGGCGGCACCGCGGTTGGCGACCGTCTCCATCAGGTCGTCCATGTTGATCCCGCGCTCGGACGGCGGCCGCATGTTGCGCACCGCGCTGACCGCAACGGCCGTCGTGGGGAACACATCGGTAAGGATGTTCACCAGCAGGATCTGCCTGGCCGTCAGCGGCGCCGTGCCCCGGACCATCGTCCCGTACATGTTGAAGGCCACTTCACCGGCGTTGCCGCCCAACAACATTCCGACCGCGGCCTGCGCCTGCTGCCACAGCCGGTGGCCTTCTTCGATCGCCTCCAAGAGGCTTCCGACGCGCCCCTCGGTCAACACCACGTCCGCGGCGCCGCGGGCCGGGTCGCTGCCGTGCGAGGACACGCCCACGCCCACGGCCGCGGCACGGATGGCCGCGGCGTCGTTGGCGCCGTCGCCCACCATCGCGGTCACGACCCCGGAATTGCTGATCTGCTGGACGATTTGGACCTTCTGCTCGGGCGACATCCGCGCGTAGATCACGTTCGTCTTGACGACCTCGGCACGCTCGGCGATCGACAACCGCTCCCAGCGCGCTCCGGTGATGATGCAGTCCTCGGGAACGTCGAGCCCGATCTCGTGGGCGATGGCGCGGGCGGTGGCCGGGTGGTCACCGGTGATCACCCGCACGCCGATGTCCCGTTTGGCCAACCCGAGCAGCAGATCGCGTGCGTCCGGCCGCGGTGTGTCGGTGATCCCGAGGAAGCCGAGCAGGCGAAGCCCGTTGCGGCACAACGGTTCCAGGCTCTTCTCCTGCGCGATGTCGAGCTCGTCGTCGGTCAGTGTCTTGTCGGCGACCGCGATCACCCGAAGGCCCTGCGTCGCCATGCTGTGCACGTGCTCCAACAGCTCCTCGCGAAGGTCGTCGTCTTGACCCTCGACGCACGCCGAGAGGACGATTTCCGGTCCGCCCTTGACCGCCAGGGTGTCGCCGTCCAGCCCGGCCGCGTAGGCCCGGCCGGCACGAAACGGCAACTCGCGGTCACGCTTTGGCTGGCTGCCGGCCCGGTTGACCACCGCGGCATCCGTGGCCTGCAGCGGAGCGTGTTCGGTGATCGCCACCGGGGTCGCCAGCGCCGCACGTTCGAGAATCACGTCCTCGTCGAAACCTGGCTGCGCGGACACATTTGTCACCACCAGCCGGTTTTCGCTGAGCGTCCCGGTCTTGTCGAAACACACCACCTCGACACGACCCAGCGTCTCGACCGACCGCGGCGCCCGGACCAGAACATTGCGCTCGGTCAGTCGCCTGGCCGCCTCGCGCTGGGCCAGCGTCGCCACCAACGGCAGGCCTTCCGGCACCGCGGCGACCGCGCAGTACACACCGCTGGTGACGGCCTCCCGGATGCCCGATCCCCGCAGCAGCGCGGTGGCGATCACGCCCACACCACCGGTCAGAGTCCAGGGCAACACCTTCGCCGTCACCGAGGCCAGCTGCGCATGCAGCCCGACCTCGTCGCGCCGACGGGGGGCCAGCGCCATGGCCCGACCCGCGGCGGTCGTATCGCCCACCGCGACGACCACCGCGCGGCACACCCCGCTGAGCACGGTGGAGCCCTCGTAGATCATGCAGGCCCGTTCCGCGAGCGGACGGCCCGGCGTCGGTGCGGGGTTTTTGGTGACCGGCAACGACTCACCGGTCAACGACGATTCGTCCACCTCGACGGCCACCGCGCTCAGCACCCGGGCGTCGGCGGGGACCAGCTCGCCGGCCCGGACCTCGATGATGGTGCCCGGCCGTAGTTGCTCGGTGGGTATCGGGTCGAACTGGTCGGGGCCTGTGGCGATGCGCGTGGGCGGCGTCTGGGCGCTGAGCATCCGGTTCAGCTGGCGCTCCGAGCTCAGGCGCTGTGCCGCGGCGATCGCGGCGCTGCCCACCAGCACGATCCCGACCAGCACACCGTCCATCGGCGAACCGACGAGCGCGCTCGCCATCGCCCCGGTGGCAAGGATCGGGGTGAGCGGATCCTGCATCTCGTGCCACATCGCGTCGACGACATCCCTGCCGCTGTCGGCGAATTTGGCGGCCAGCGCCTGCATCTGGGTCTTCGGCAACTGCGCCACCGCCGCGACGGAGCCGGCGGAGTCGGCGAGCTCGGGCCACAGCACCCGAACCTGTTCCTGGGCCTGATCGGTGTCCAGCGCATGCCATTCGGTGTCGGTGGCAGCGGCCGGATCGGGCTGCCTGGCCACCCCCCGCCCGATCACGTACCCGGGGATCAGCGCGATGGCGGCGGCCGCGATGCTCGGGCGTACGCCCGCGGCCCGCACCCCCGGCAACAGCGTCAGCGAGCCCAAAAGGGTTCCAGCAGCAGCTAACTCGACACCTCGCCGCGCGGCCGACTTGGCCGCCGGGATGGCGTCGATGATCCGGCACGCAACCTTCAGATTCGGGATCAGGACGTCGGCCGTCCACGCGGGCGCCGCCCGGCCGGCGGGCCAGACCCCCAGCGCCAGGTCCGCGGCGGCGAACGCGAGCCGAAGGTCACGCCCGACCACGGCGACGATCTTGCCGTCGGCCTGCAGTTGCCGAACCGCGCCGAAGATCGTCACATCCACGCCGTCGTCGTCGACGGGCAGCAGCTCGTCGAACGTCCCGCGCAGGTGCCCGGTATCGGCCTCATCCACCGATATCAGTCTGAGATCGGCGGCGCGCGCCGCTGCCATCAGCGGTTCGGCGTACGGATCCGCGGTGCGCGCCACCACGACCTCGAGGTCATCCAGTTCCGGCAGCTGGTGCGCGGGTGACAGCGAGCAACCGGTGTGGACTCCGGCGCCGAGCAGGCCGTCGTTGATATCCGTTTGGGCGCACTGCCACACCTTGGTGCGGAGTTCGCCGTCGACGCCGCGGATCTCGGCGACCCGCAGCGTCTCACCGATCAGCACCGCGGGCTCGATGATCAGCACGTCGATTCCGTCGAGGCGCCGGATCGCGTCGGGTCGCATCACCAGGCGTGTTGTGGTGGCGGCTCAAACCGGCGCAGAACGTGGTGGCGAACGACTCCCGGGCGTAGTTGAGCGCCCGCGGTGCGGCGACGATGACCGCCTCGCTGGCGAGCATCGCGCCGCCGCTGACGGACAGGGCGATGGCGCCGGCCAAGCCCGCCGCGGTTGCTGCGCGGGCGTAGTTCTCCGACGCGGTGTCCGGCACCGGGTGGGGCCGCCGTATTTCCGGGTGCGGCTCGCATTCGGCGTTGAGCGCCAGGTTGGGTTCGTGTTCGTTCCAGGCTTCCACCGCGGACAGCGCCTCTATGAGGCGCAGGCTCCGAAGGCACATGTCGGCGGCGATCACCGACGGGGTGTGGCCGAGGGATTGGGTGACGGCGGTGCCCAACGCAAGCAGTGCGTCGGCACGTCCCCGCCCGAGCGCCCGCTCGAACACCCGGCGCACATCGGGCTGCGCCTCGGCAAACGTCGTCGCGGCGGCGAAGGCGCGCGGCAACCGCGGCATCCGCGTGACTTGCAAGAACGCGGTCACACCCAGCGACACTGCCTTGGCCCCAAGCAGTCCCATCCGGTTGACGACCTCCGCGCCATCTCCGGGAATGTCGAACTCCGGCGGCCGGGCGGGAGTCGGCGCCGTGAACTCGTCGGATGGCCCGCTTCGATCGGACCGCTCGGTGAACGCCCGCTCGATCGCCTCCACCATCAGCGCCAAATCATTGACGCTGGGCCCGTTTTCATCGATGTCGACGATCAGGCGGGAAAGCGGCCAATTCACCTGGGTGCGCGCAACGCCGGTGGTGCTGCCGATCGTCCTTTCCAGGACGGTTTCGTACTCGGACGAGTCGGCCCCCTCGGGCATGCGCAGCTCGATCCAGCCCCGGCCATTGCCGGACCAGCGGCGGCGGGGACGTTCTCCGCCTAGCAACTCAGCTGCCGCGGCTGCGCCGCCTGCGACCACCATACGAAGCCCCGAGACGACCGGCTCGATGACCATAATTGTGCTTTTACGTCCTCTCGTCACAGTTAGTTTTGACATCGCAGATTCACGCAGCAGATTCGTCGAAGTAGTACATGCGTGCTACACCGTAAGGACTCAGAGGATCCAACAACGCGAATTAGAGAATCCGAAAAGCAAACGGACGACAAATTATTGGCCACACGCACAACAATTTATTGGCCACACGCACAACAATTCGAATCTTGGGAGGGCACAGTGACGCTCATCGAACGAGCCACCAAATCGGCGAACTCGGTTGCCGACCAAACGGTTTCGACGGTTAGCCAGATCGGGACCGCGGTCGCGGAGGGCGTCGTAGTTACAACACGGGACATTCGCACCGGTATGCGAGAGGGAAGCATCCGCCCCCGGACGGCCGTCATCGCCGCGACGGTCGGCCTGATCGCCGTCGTCGAATGGCCCATTCTGCTTGCGGCCGGCGGTGTCGCCCTGCTCGCCAGCAAACTGCAGAAGCGGACGCCCCAAGCGGAACCCGACACCGAGATCGAAGCCGAGATCGTCACCGCCGAATAGCGCTGGGTCCGCTCCCGAAACGACCCGGCCGCCTCGACCCCGGCCGACCTCTGACGGCACGCCGGTCCGCACGGTAACCTCATTCTCGTAGCGCACGCATGCGCGACGGAAGGGGACATAGCGCACATGACCGCCCCCAGCGACGACGCCGAAGTGACCCGCGGCGACCGCTTCATCAAGACGGCCGTGGAGATCCTGGGCGAGACTGGACGCACCGACTTCACCGTGCAGGAGGTCGTCGCCCGCTCCAAGACCTCGTTACGGGCCTTCTACCAACACTTCAGCAGCAAGGACGAACTGCTGCTCGCGCTGTTCGACCGGACCATTTCGCAATCCGTGCTGACCTGGCGCACCGAGGCCACCGGCCTGGACAGCACGTCCGCGCTGAAGCTGGTGATCGACCGCATCAGCCAACAACCGGAATCGAGCACCCAAGACAGCCTGAACCGGGCGCTCGGCCTCTACAACCAGCATCTGGCCGATACGCGACCCCGCGAATACGCCCGCGTGCTGTCCCCGCTGTATCAACTGATCCGCGACATCGTCGGCCAGGGCATCACCGAGGGGGTGTTCAACCCCGCCCTAGATGTCGGTGCGTCGGCAGCCATCGTCATGCAGACGATGATGGGCGCACAGCGATTGCATTGGCTGGGCGCCGAATTGAACGGAACACCGGTCGACACCGGCCAGCTGTACGACTTCTGCAGCCGCGCGCTGGGCATCCGGGACACCGACGACGACACGACCACGCCGTCCCTGGCGGAGTTGTTCGCCGCGATCGGCATGCGCGCGGGTTCGCGCAATGGCGAATTCGCGATGACGATGCCGGTGAGTCCGCACGTGGTCAACACTTCCGGGGCGCTGCAGGGCGGCCTGATCGCCACCCTCGTCGACGTCGCGGGCGGCCAGTACGGCCTCGATTTCCTGCAGCCGGGCACCACGATGACGACCGCGGATCTGTTCGTCCGCTACCTGCGCCCGATCCGCCTGGGCGCGGCGTTCGCGGTGCCCCGGATGCTGCGCGCCGGCCAGCGGGCGATGGTCATGCAGGTCGACATCTACGGCGACGGTGACGACGAGGTCGCCGCGACGGCGCCGGTGAACTTCGCCATCATCAACGGCGCGACACCCAAGGCTCCCCGGGCCGACACCTGACGCCGGTACACGTAGTTGCGCAAGAGTGGTAACGTCATTACCACCTGAAGAGAATCCAGCCCTCAAGGAGGTCGCCATGCCGTCTCGCGAGCTTCCGTTCCCCGTATTCGACGCTGACAACCACATGTACGAGCCCCAGGAAGCGCTGACCAAGTTCCTGCCGGTGAAGCGGAAGAACGTCATCGACTACGTTCGGGTGCGCGGCCGCACCAAGATCGTGGTGCGCGGCCACATCAGCGAGTACATCCCCAACCCCACCTTCGAGGTGGTGGCCCGTCCGGGCGCCCAGGAGGAGTACTTCCGCCACGGCTCGCAGGGCAAGAGCTACCGCGAGATCCGCGGCGAGCCGATGAAGGCCATCCCCGCGTTCCGTGAGCCCGCCGCCCGCCTCGAAGTGATGGACGAGCTCGGCATCGACTACGCGCTGATGTTCCCGACGCTGACCAGCCTGGTCGAGGAGCGCATGAAGGACGACCCGGAGATGACCCACGACGTCATCCACGCGCTCAACCAGTGGATGCACGAGCAGTGGTCGTTCAACTATCAGGACCGCATCTTCGCAACCCCGGTCATCACCCTGCCGATCGTCGACCGCGCGCTCGAGGAACTGCAGTGGTGCCTGGAGCGCGGCGCCCGCACCGTGCTGGTCCGCCCGGCGCCGGTGCCCGGCTACCGCGGCAGCCGGTCGTTCAGCCTGGAGGAGTTCGACCCGTTCTGGCAGGCCTGTGTGGCCGCCGAGATCCCGGTCTCGATGCACGCCTCCGACAGCGGCTACTCCGAGCTGCTCAACATCTGGGAGCCCGTCGACGAGTTCCTGCCGTTCAAGCCGCCCGCCTTCCGCAGCCTGGCCATGGGCCACCGCCCCATCGAGGACGCGTTTGGCGCGCTGATCTGCCACGGCGCGCTGACCCGCAACCCGGACCTGCGGATCCTGTCCATCGAAAACGGCGCCGACTGGGTGCCGACCCTGTTCAAGGGCCTCAAGGGTGTGTACAAGAAGATGCCGCAGGCATTCGCCGAGGACCCGATCGAGACGTTCAAGCGCTGCGTCTATGTCAGCCCGTTCTGGGAGGACCGGTTCACCGAGATCGTCAACATGGTCGGCACCGACCGGGTGGTCTTCGGCTCCGACTGGCCGCACCCCGAGGGCCTGAAGAACCCGATCAGCTTCGTCGACGAGCTCTCCGACTTCAGCGACGAGGACAAGGCCAAGATCATGGGCGGCGAGTTGATGAAGCTGATGAAGGTCTCCGCGCCGGCGAAGAAGCCGGTGAACGCCTGATCCGACCGTAGGCACCGCCCGCCTCCGAGCGACTCGCCACTACCTGTCGCACGGCGACGGGCGCTGTTATATGTCCTGGTCACCGGCGCGACTATAGACGCGGCCTGCGGACTTGCTATAGAAAAGAATCTTCCCTCCGAACACGGATGTCGCCTCCCGGCATCCCGCACGGTCCCATTGAGGTGACCCGTTAGGAGCGCACGATGAACCTGGCTTCGGTTGAGTCGTCAGTGACCAGAGTGACGCTGAGCCCTCGGCTGGTTTCTGAGCTCGGGAATCCACATAGCACCTTGCGGGCGGCGACCCAGCGCAGTGGCGCGGTCGTGATCATCCGCGCCGGCGGCGAGGTCGATGCAGCCAACGAGCACACCTGGCGACGGCTCGTCGAGGAAGCGGCCGCGGTCGCGACCCCGCCGGGCCCGTTCATCGTTGACATCAACGGCCTCGAATTCATGGGTTGCTGTGCGTTCGCCATGCTGGCCACCGAGGCCGAGCGGTGCCGCGCCCGCGGCGTCGCATTGCGGCTGGTCAGCTGCGATCCCGGTGTCGCCCGGGTGGTCCAGGCGTGCCATCTCGACAGGGTGTTGCCGCTGCATCCGACGATTGACGCCGCGCTTGCCACCACGGTGGCCTGACTGCGTGTGCCGAAGGTCACGGACCGTTAGCAACCTGATGCACGAGGCACCCGGGCGCCATTGCTAATCTAATTACTTGCGTGTGTCGAATAGACACGCGCATTCTCGGTCCACACAGGTCCATATAAGGCCCGCAGGGAGGCTCAGGAGGGACGGCCATATGGTGGCCGAAAAGGACTGGGACAAGATTGTTGGTGCGGCTGACGACGTGCGCCGCATCTTCGAGAAGGTCCCCGCGATGCTGATCGGGCTGCAGGGGCCCGAACACCGCTTTGTCGCGGCCAACGCCGCCTACCGCGCGCTGAACCCGGCGTTGAATCCGGTGCGCATGCTGGCCCGCGAGGTCTATCCCGAGTTGGAAAGCCAGCAAATCTTCCAGATGCTCGACCGGGTCTATCAGACCGGCGAGCCGCAATCCGGGACCGAGTGGCGGCTACAGGCCGACTTCGAAGGAACGGGACTCGAGGAGCGCTACTTCGACTTCCTGGTCACCCCGCGCCGTCGCAAGGGCGAGAAATCGAGGGTGTGCAGATCATCTTCGACGACGTCACCGACCGCGTGCAGGCGCGACTGGCCGCCGAGGCGCGCATCGAGGAACTCTCCGAGCGTTACCGCAACGTCCGCGATTCCGCCATCGTCATGCAGCAAGCGCTGCTGGCCTCGTCGGTACCCGTGGTCCCCGGTGCCGACATCAACGCGCAGTACCTCGTCGCCACCGAGGACACCGCGGCCGGCGGCGACTGGTTTGACGCGATACCCGTCGGGGATTCGGTTGGTGCTCATCGTCGGCGACGTCGTCGGCCACGGCGTCGAGGCCGCGGCGGTCATGTCGCAATTGCGTACCGCGCTGCGCATGCAGATAGCGCAGGGCCACACCATCACCGAGGCGCTCGAGGCAGTCGACCGCTTCCATGAGCACGTGCCGGGATCGAAGTCGGCGACGTTGTGCGTCGGCTCGCTCGACTACGCCACCGGCGAATTCCAGTACTGCACCGCAGGCCACCCACTGCCGCTGATGGTGACGGCCGCCGCGACCGCGCGCTACGTGGAGCCTTCCGGCGCGGGTCCGCTCGGCAGCCGCGCCGGGTTCGGCGTGCGCAGCGAAATGCTCGACATCGGCGACTCGATCTTGCTCTATTCGGACGGTCTGATCGAGCGTCCCGGACGTCCGCTGGGCGCCAGCACCGCCGAATCGCCGACCTTGCCGCCAACATCGCCGCCGGCGCCGGCGGGTTCGTGATCGATGCCCCGACGCGGACCATCGACCGCATCTGTTCGGAGACACTCGAATTGCTGCTCCGGTCAACCGGTTACAACGACGACGTCACGTTGCTTGCCGTGCAGCGCCGCACTCCCCCCGCGCCGCTGCACATGACGCTGGACGCGACGATCCACGCCGCACGCACCGTGCGTTCCCGGCTGCGCGGCTGGCTCTCGGAACTCGGCGCCGACGCCGACGACATCTCCGACGTCGTACACGCGATCTCCGAGTTCGTCGAGAACGCCGTCGAACATGGTTATCGCACCGAGGTTTCCGACGGTGCCGTCGTCGAGGCAGCGCTGTCCGACGACGGCAACCTGCATGCCTCGGTGATCGACCGCGGACAGTGGAAGGATCATCGTGAAGGCGAACAGGGCCGTGGCCGAGGGCTCGCGATGGCAGAGGCATTGGTTTCCCAGGTCCTCATCACCCGCAGCGACACCGGGACCACGGCCAGCGTGACGCACCGACTGACACGACCGGCCATTTCGTCACCGACACGATCGTCGGCCGCGCAAGCTACCGCCGCGCCGTCGACAACGAATTCTCCTCAACCGTTCGCGAGGCCGGCCACATCGTGGTCAGCGGCGACGTCGACTCCAACACCGCGACCACCCTGGATCGCCTGATCGCGGTCGAAAGCCGTTCGGGCATAGCGCCTTTGACGATCGACCTGAGCGCCGTCACCCACCTGGGGTCCGCCGGTGTGAGCGCGCTGGCGGCCGCCCGGGACCGGGCGCTGCGTCAGGGCGGCGAATGCACGTTGATCGCCCCGCCGGGAAGCCCGGCGCATCACATCCTGTCGATGGTCCACATCCCGGTCAGCAGTGGCGATAGCGAGAACGTCTTTGCGCAAGACTAGTTCTTGCCGTGCCGCACCTGGTTGAACGGCGGCCCCCGGTCGGCGGCGTATTCGCGCGGAAAGCCCAGCACCCGCTCCCCGATCACGTTGCGGGCCATCTCCGTTGTGCCGCCGCCGATGGCCACACTCTGCCGCACCAGGTACCGCAGTCCGGTGTCCAGTCCGGCGCCGATCTCGCCGACCACGCCGTCGGCTCCCGCGATCGCCAGTGCGGTGTCGACGTCGGTTTGCACGGCCTCGGCGTGGAACAACCTGATCAGGGTGCCAGCCGACGGGGGCAGCACCCCGTCGCGGACATAGCGGGACACGTGGTCGACCAGCTGGTCGGCGACCGCGCGATGCACCAGTGCCCGCCCGGCCAACTCCCGCACGCGTTCGTTGTCGGCCTGACCGGTCTTCTGTAACAGGGCAACGTAGTCAACGGGATTGGCGTTGCCGCCCTCGCTGCCGCTGCCGCTGGCGAACTCCGAACCCTGGCCGACGGCCCGGCGCTCGTGATACAGCTGTCGCGAGGCCACCGCCCAGCCGCCGTTGACCTCCCCCATCACGGCGTCGTCGCCGACGTCCACGCCGTCGAAGAATTCCTCGCAAAACTCCGTCGACCCACTGAGCATCGTGATGCGGCGCAACGTGAGGCACAAGCCGTAATCGGCGGCGAACGCACTGGTGCTCCAGGTCTTGGCGCCGTTGATCACCCAGCGGTCACCGCGCCGTTCGGCACGGGTGATGACGCCGGCCAAATCCGAGCCGCCGCTGGGTTCGCTCAGCAGTTGCACCAACACCTCGTCCCCGCGCAGCGCCGCGGCGATGTGCTGTTTCTTCTGCTCCTCGCTACCGGTGTCGAGCAGCGTGGCACAGCAGATGGTGAACGTCGGCACGTTGAGGATCACGGCATCTCGTAGCGCAGCGACTCATCGTCGAACGCCTTTTGATAGGCGTAATCCAGACCCAGGCCGCCGTATTCGCGGGGAAAGCAGATGCCGGCGATCCACCTTCATACAGCCGCTTTTGCAGTTCCCGGGCCCGCTTCCAGGCGTCCTCGTCGTCGCGCGGCGCGGGCGGCGGCGAATCGGGGTCGATGGGCGGCATGTTGTCCGCCAGCCACGCTCGGGCACGGGCGGCGAACTCGGCAACGGATTCCGTCGGCGTCATTTCGCGGAACACTCCCAGTCATAGACGCGCAAGTTGTGTTCTTCCGGCGTGCCGAACATGGAGCGGTACAACGTGACTCGCCTGAGATAGAGGTGCAGGTCGTGTTCCCAGGTGACGCCGATGCCGCCATGCATCTGCACACAACCTTGCACGATTCGCCCCGCCATCTCCGAAACGTAGGACTTGGCGATGCTGGCCGACAGGCCCGCGGTCGGTGCGCGGTCGGCGACGTCGGCAACCGCCGCGGCGGTGGTGGCGCGGCACGCTTCCAGCCACAGCTTCATGTCGGCGAAGCCGTGTTTGAGCGTGGTAGGACGCCAGCGGGCGGCCGAAGGTGTGCCGGTCCAGCGCCCGACCGACGGTGAAGTCGAACACCGTTTGCACGACGCCGACCACCTCGGCGCACTGCAGCACCTGGGCGATCTGGCTCTGCCGGTCGATCAGCGCGGCGGTCTCGGCCGCGCTGCCGATGGCCGCGGACGAGTCCACCACCACCCCGTCGAAATGCACGCGCGCGTACTGCTTGACCAGATCCACCGACTGCTGGGGCTCGACCCGCACGCCCGGGGCGTCCGTCGGTACCAGGAACTGGCGGACGTCGGCGCCGCAGCGCGCCACCACGAGCAGCAGCCCGCTCTGGGCGCCGGCCTCGACGCGGTCCTTGATGCCGTCAATGCGATAGCCGGCGGCGGTCGCGGTGGCCGTCACCGCCGGGTGCAGCGGGTCCCAGCCGCGACCCGGTTCGGCGACCGCCCACGACGCCACTGTTTCGCCAGAGATCAGCGACTCGATGACGCCCGCGTGCGCCCGCGCCTCGGCGGATTCGGCGAGCGCGGTGAGCACGACGCTGACCGGGTACAACGGCCCGGGAGCGACGGTTTTGCCGAGTAACTCGGCAACCGTGGCCAGATCCGCGAGGCCGTTCTCCGAGACGCTGCCGCCGCCTAGCTCCTCCGGAACCAGCAGTCCCGTCCAGCCGAGTTCCGCGGCGCGCCGCCACCAGGCCGGGTCGAAGGAGGCCCCCGCGGCGTGCAGTTCGCGGACGCGGCTCAGCGGCGCTTCCTTCTGCAGAAAGGCGCTTCCTTCTGCAGAAAGGACTGGGTTGTCGAGATTAAGAGCGCCTTTTCCGGCGAGTCCACGGCGGTCACGACGCCGACCGGCCCTTGCGCAACATTCGGTCGCCGCCAAGAATCACGTTCTCGATATTAGCAAATGCCAATACCGTAAGCGTTACCCGGCCGAGCTGTTACATCGCGAACACCCGGCGCACCGATTGCGCGTGCAACGCCCGGTTCGCAACCGAGACAACCCAATCCGGCACCAACGAGTCAAAGCCGTTGAATGTCGCTGCGATCACGTGCAATTCGGTGTGGACGAAGGCATGCAGCAGCCGGTTGGCGTAGTCGATGGCCTCGTCGCGGCACGGGTCGATCTCCGAGCAGCTGATGAAGGTCGGCGGCAGCCCCTCCAGGTTCGCCCGGTGCGCCGGGACGTATTGGCCGCTGGCGCTGGCGGGGCCGAGGTAGTGGCCCCACGCCCGGCTCACCGCCGGACCGTTGAGACCCGGCGTGCGCTGAAATTCGCGGCGCGACGGCGTGGCATCGCTGTCCAGCATGGGCTGGTGCAAGATCTGCATCAGGATCTGCGGGCCCTCGGCGTCGAACATCCGCTGGGCCAGGCTCGCGACCAGTGCGGCACCCGCATCCCGGCCCATCACGGCGACGCGGCTCGAATCGACGTCCAGCTCCGCGCAGTTGCGGAGCACGTAGTAGAAACCCGCCTCGACGTCGTCGAGTGCCGCCGGGGCCGGATTCTCCGGAGCCAGCCGGTAGTCGACGGAAACCACCAGGCAACCGCCCTCGCGGGCCAGCTCAACGCACGCCGCGTGGTCGGTGTCCAGGTTGCCGGTCACGAAGCCGCCGCCGTGGGCGTAGACAAGCAACGGCGCTCCCGAATCGCCCTCGATGCGGCCCCGGTAGAAGCGGAGGTTGAGCTGCCGGCCGCCTGGGCCGGAGATCGAGCGCGATTCGACGGTGACGCCCTCGGTGTCGACGGCCGCGGCGCGCTCCGCGGCAAGCCGGTTGGCCTGCTCCCGCTCGGCGGCCAGTGTCTCGGCACGGAATTCGACGATGCCCAGCTCGCTCGCGGCATCGCGCAACACCGGGTCGATGCGGTTAATGCCTTGCGGGCGGGTCAAATCCGTTTGCGTCATACCGTCTCAACTTCCGGGGCGATGGGGCTGGCTGTCCTCCGGGCACGGCGATAGGCCATGTCGGAAACCATATTCAAGGTAGACCCGGCCGACCGCCGGGTCTCACCCAGAGCCCTCTGCGCGGTGCGCGGACCGCGCCTGGCCGGCTCAGCCCTGCGCAGTGGCGGCGCCAGGTCGCTCACCGGGCAGCGCCGGCACGGTCGGCGGCAACCCGTACAGCGCCGTCGCGTTGCCGCGCATGATTCGCTCCCGCTGGTCGGCGGGGAACCGATTGATCGCGTACGTCGGCGAGTCATAGCTCCAGTGCGGATAGTCCGTCGAGAACATGAGATTGTCTCCCAGGTCCATCATTTCCAGATCTTCGCGAAACTCTACGGTGTCGACGTCTTCCAGGGGCTGAGTGGTGAAGCGGACATGCTCGCGGACCTAATCCGACGGGCGACGCCGCACCTGCGGAAGGTCGCCGCGGCGCGCCTCCCAGATCCGGTCCATCCGTGACATCACCGGCATCGCCCAGGTGAAGCCGCCCTCGACGAAGACCACGCGCAGATCGGGATGCCGATCAAACGCGCCGTCGAAAACCAGGCTCATCAGGTGCGACACATACAGCAGCGGCCAGGACGCGAAGAAGTCGTGCCAGTGCGCGGGATTGCCGACCGGATACAGCGGGATCAGTTCGAACGGCGTCTGCCCCATCAGGTGGGTGGCCACCGGCAGCCCGTTGCGTGCCGCGGCTTCGTAGAGAGGATCGAAATACGGACTGCCGAAAGGGATTCCGCGGGTCTGCGGCGTCATCAGCACCTGAGCCATATAGGGATGGCCCGCCCATCGCTCGACTTCGCGCGCCGCCTGCTCCGGCGTCTGCGCGCTGACGCTGATCGACCCGCGCCAGCGGCCGTGCGCGTTGTGCTTGTCCAGCCACACGTCGGCGAGCCAGTCGTTATAGGTGGGCTTGAGCACGTGCTCAGCCTGGGGCAACTGCGCGTCGCACATCGGCTCGAGCGAGGCGATGCTGACGCCGGCGTCGACCAGCAGTTGCTTGGCGGCGAAATCCGGGTCCTGCCGACGACCCCGCCGCCCGGCGGCCACGAGTCCATCCGCAGCGACGACGTCTTGTACGAATCCGGGGTGTCGTAGAAATAACCGACGGGGCTGACCGCATTTCCGGTGGGCCAGATCTTGTCGACCCACTCGGCCGGTGCGTACGACTTGAGCACATCGGTCGAGACCGGCAGCGGGTGGACGTCGGTGTCGACGATGGTGACGGCGACGTGGTCGTCGCGACCGGTCTGCGGTTCGACGCGTTCGATTGTGGTCATTGCGCTCGCTCCTTAGCCTCAAGCCCGTAAAGCTCGCTCGCGTTTCGCCACAGCACCTTGTCGCGCTGGGCTGCGTCGAGGTTGTCGGCCAACATCGACGGCGGCGACGTGGACCAGTGGGGGTAGCTCGATCCGTACATCACCAGGTCGGATTTGCCGGTGAACTCCATCCAGCGCGGCGCGTGGCCGGCATCGGGCGGTCCGTCCAACGCCGATGAGCAGAACCGGACATGGCCGGGCAGATATTCGCTGGGATAGCGGTCGAACCAGGGGGTTTGGTCGCGCATCGACAACCAGAAGGTGTCCAGCCGCCACATCAGCGGGGTGAGGATGTCGTAGCCGCCGTCGGCGAAGACGAATTTGAGGTTCGGCAGCCGGCCGAACACGCCCTCGACGATCAGCGTGGCCAGATGCACGAAATAGTTCAGCGGCATGAACGACGCATAGCCGGGTTAGGTGTGCGCGTGCCCGGCGAACGTCGGAGCGTGGTCGACACCGTTGCCGCCGTTGATGTGCACCGCGACCGGCAGACCGTGGGCCGCGGCGGCCTCCCAGATGGGTTCGAACATCGGTTTGCCGTACGGCTCGCGCGACTGCATCGGGATCCCGACTTGCACCAGCTTCGGATGGTCGGCGAGGCGTTCGATCTCCGCGACGGCGTCGCGGGGATCCTCGGGGTTGACCTTGATCGTGCCCCGGAATCGGTCGGTGGTGTCGGGCTCGAGCCAGCGATCGAGCAGCCAGTCGTTGACCGCGGCGCAGATGCTCGTGTTGAGCAGGTAGTCGGCGATGTTGCCGCGCGTCAACGGGTTCAGGATCGCGTAGTCGACCCCGGCGTCGTCGAACAAGTGGCGACTCACGGTGGCGGGGTCCGACCCCGGGTAGTGCTCGCCGTAGAGGTCCGCACGGTAGTCACCGCTCGGCGCCTGGTACCACTGCTGCTCGACATCGGGTACCGCCCGCAGTCGATGGGCGGCGGGCAGGTAGCGCCGAATCTCGGCGTTGTAGCGGAAGTGCGGTTGCACGTTCGCGTCGATAACCATGGGGCTCATGCGGTCAGGTACACCTCGCCGTCGCTGACATCGACCGGGCAGGTACGGACACGACGACTCGGATCGCCGACATTGCGCCCGGTCGTCACATCGAATTCCCAGTTGTGCCAAGCACATCGGACGATCTGCCCGTCGCGAACCCGGCGTATCCCGCCGGGTTCGTTCGGCGCCGATTCGGTGGTACCCGCGAGCAGGCCCAGGCACAGCGGGGCGCCCTCGTGCGAGCAGTAGTTCACGATCGCGTACAGCGCGCCGTGCACGTTGTACACGCCCACGCCGAACTTGCCGACGTCGACCAGTTTCATCCCGCCGGGCGGCAGCTCGTCGAGGGAACACACGAATCGCCGCTGGGCCACTTGAGAATCACCGCCTCCTGGACCTATCCCAATCAATACTGAGCCCATTACGGTAATCACCACAAGTGATTGGGCTTCGTTGCTATTTATACTATGATAGCGACAATCTGCTCACAGGCCCGCCGAAGATGCCGGGACGGTCGGGAACCGACCTGCATCAACGGCCCTACCGGTTGCTCAGGAGGAGCGCTGATGCCGTTAAGCATCTATTCCGTCGGCGAGCCCGTCACCCTCGACTTCACCGGTGAGGCCAGCCCCTATCCGTTCTACGAATACATGCGGCGTACCGATCCGGTCTGGCACGGCGCGCTGGGGGATCACTCCCAGATGCCCGAGGAGCTGCGGCCGAAAGACGAGTGGGTGCTGTTCGGCTATGACGGTGTGTTTCAAGCCTTCCGCGACGATCGGATCTTCACGTCGGCCGCCTATGACAAGACGATCGGGTTGGTCATGGGGCATACGATCCTGGCGATGGGCGGCAAGGAACACCACGACCACCGCAGCCTGGTGGCCAAGGCCTTTCGGGCCACCGCGCTGGAACGCTGGGAGCCCTCGGTCATCGGTCCGGTGTGCGATCAGCTGATCGACGAGATCAAACACGACGGTCAGGCCGACCTGGTCAAGGCGCTGACGTTCGAGTTCCCCACCCGGATCATCTCGGCGCTGCTGGGCCTGCCCCCGGAGGATCTCGACATGTTCCGGCGCCTGTCGCTCGATCTCATCTCGATTCCGACCGACATCGTGGCCGGGCTCAACGCCGCGACCGAGTTGCACGGCCACTTCCTCGAGCAGGTCGAGCAGCGGCGCCGCAAGCCGACCAACGACATCATCGGCGACCTGGTCACCGCCGAGATCGACGGCGAGAAACTCACCGACGACGCGATCATCGCCTTCCTGCGCTTGCTGCTGCCCGCCGGGCTCGAAACGACCTATCGGTATCGCCGCCGGTGGCCAGCACCCGATAGCTCGCCGCGGCCGCTCCGGCGTGCGGAAACACCACCGTGGCGCCCACGGACGGCTGCGCGGCGCGGCCCGGGACACGCTTGATCCAGGACGGAAACGTCGACGGCCTGCTGATCAGGTCACGGAACGTCATCGCGCTCACCGGACCACAATGTCTGCGGCGCGGGAAGCTGCGGCTACTGTCGGGCCGGCCGTCGGCATCCTGCGGCCGAGGCCCTGACACGCCAGGTTGTCGGCTGGCTGAACAGCGTCGACGCCGAGCAGGTCGCCTACCTCCGCACGGATGTCCTCCGAGCCCGCCGGGGCACGCACCACGAGACCTCCCTTAAATAGCAAAGGCTATGCCCTATCCTCTCTCGCTACGCCGTTGCTACCAAGCCCCCTCTAAGTCGCGTGATCCCGGACACAGCGGGCGCCGCGGAGAATTTCGTGTTGTTCCCCGTCTTCCGCCTGCGATTGGGCGGGCCTCCCCCGGGCTTCATCCTTGCCGACGCGGCGGGGCGCCGCCCAGACCACGCCGGACGCCCGGCCGGCAAATCGGACACCGAGTGTGCTGGCGGATTTCGGCGTGCACTGGCGGCGGCGTCAGCGCACCCGCGACGCGCCCACCGGGCGGCTAGTAGTTCAGCCCGGAGAACATGACCCGGCCCGGGTCATACTTCTGCCGCACGGCGGACAGCCGGGGCAGGTTCTGGCCGAAATAGCGGGTCGGCGGCTGCTTCGCCTCGATGTAGTTCACGTAGCCGCCGACCGAATACGGTTGCACCGCTTGGTGTGCCGTGGCGAGCCAGTTCGTCGCCGCCGCCGCATCACCGGTCTCGACGTACCACTGCACCAGCGCGGCCTGACGGCGCCACGGATAGGCGGTGGCACCCGGGGCCACGGTGGCCAGCGCGCCGTCCAGGGCGTGCATGATGGCCAGCATGCAGCCGGCGCCGCGCGGAAATGCGTTGACGGCGGCGGCGATTCCCTGCGCCGCGGCCGGCGTGAGGCTCTGGAAGACATCCGACCCGCCGACGTAGCCCAGTGGTTGCGGGTTCAGGTTGTTGACGGCCAGATACCTGACCAAGTCCATGCGGTTGAACGTGTGGTTCTCGATCCCGGTCGGTTGCAGGCCGACCGCGGCGGTAACGGCCTTCGCCACGCCGGGACCCGATCCGGCCGGGCAGGTCGCCATAATGCGGCAGCTCGTCCCGAATCCGTCGGTGGTGCTGTCCGCCAAGGCCCAGCTGTTGCGGTCCGCGGTGCGCAGCCAATTGGCCCAGCCGACGAGCACATGCGCGAACGACTGCGGCGGGAAATTGAGGTTCACCGCATCGACGTCGTGGGTTGCGAACGTGTTGAAGGTCAGCGACGTGGTCACCCCGAAGTTGCCGCCCCCGCCGCCGCGCAGCGCCCAGAACAGGTCGGGGTTGCTGTTGGCGGACGCGGTGACCAGCTGACCGCCGGGCAGCACCACCTGCGCCGACGTCAACTGGTCACAGAGCAATCCGGCATGCCGGGAATCGGCACCCATCCCGCCGCCCAGGGCGTGACCCGCGGCGCCCACCGATGGGCAGGTACCCGTGGGCAGCCCCCGGCCGGCCCCGGCCAGGGTTTCGTGCATCGAATACAGACTCGTCGCCGGCGTCACCGTGACTTGCCCGGTGGCGGCGTCGTAGTTAACGCCCCCGGGCAGCTGGCGCAGATCAAACACCATGACGCCGTTGGCCGTAGAGGCACCGATGTAGGAGTGTCCACCACTGCGCGGAGCGACTTTGAGGTGATTGGCCGCGGCGAAAGCCATCGCCTTTTGCACGTCTGCCTCCGAGGTCGGGGTGACGATCGCCGCCGGCGTCAAGCCGTTGTAGTTGGTGTTGAAAACCTGCTTGGCCGCACCGAATTGCGGGCTGTCGGGGAGCAACACCTTGCCACCGAGCGCGGACGAAAGACCGTCCCAGCCAGTGGCATTCGGCGCAGCGGCAGCCGGGGTCGAACCCATCCGCCCGGTACCGAACACCGCGCCGGCCGCCAGCGCTGTGGCGGCACCGCGCAGAAAAGTCTGCCGCGAGATCTCACGCGCCATCGTCGCGCTCCCGCGATTGCGTCATGTCCCGCATTGTTAAACCGGGCGATCGGCGGCATCGCCCGACGTGCGGCGCCATGACCGAAACGAGCCTGAACCGTTACCGCCCCCTGACCAAACTTTGCCAGCGGGATTTCGCACCGCCCCGGCGCCGGCCTACGCTAGTGACCGGTCGCGTCCATAACGGCTACGAAGGAGTGCGCGATGGATCAAGGCTTGTATGGACTGCTGACCGTCGTTGCCCTGGTGCTGGCTCTGGTGTTCGCCACCTTTGCTGCCGTCTATGTCAAACGTCTCGGGGGACCGACCCACCACTGCGATCAGCGACGAAATCGGAATCGCCCGAACGGTCACCACCAAGGTGCGCAAAGGCGAATCAATGTCGGCCGAAGAGCTGGACTACGCCAGGCAAATAATCGGCGTTCGCAGCTCCGTGATGGCGCTTTGCATCCCTGGCGCGTTATTCATGATCGGGTGTTTCTACGTGTTCGGCAGCCTTTACCACCTGCGCGGCGCGACGCCCTCCGAGCGGACATTCCTCGGGGTGTTCCCCATGTTCGCCTCGCTGAATTTCACGACCCAGATTCTCCGTAGCGTGCGGCTGAAAAGGCGGTTGCGGAAATTGTCGTGAGCAATTATATGGCCGCGACTCATGCCCGTTCTCACGCGCATTTTCCCGCCACCGGCGGCGTCAAAGGCAAAACGGCATGGTCATGGCGATTCGTGCGGAGCTGGGCGGGAATGGGCCCGACTGCATTGCGGTGAGCCCCGGCGGATGGCAACGTCCGTGGTCATCATGTTCTCGTATTGGCGCAAAGCCGCTACTCTTGACCATCAGTCCATCGCATTGAGCACATGACCGTCTACTATTTGGGGCGGCGTGTGGGTGGGGTGAGATGACAGCGCAAGGCCCGAACCGGAGTGCGAAAGGGTGATCGAGTGAGCCCTCGTTCGGTCGGCAGGACCGTCTTGGCACGAGTCTGGATGCCTCTGGTTGCCGTCGTCGCGCTCACCGTGGGCGGGGTGGCCATGTGGAAGGTGCATCAATTCTCCGATCCCCCGCCCGTCATCACCGTCAATCCGCCGGCGGCGCCGCCGGAGTTCAGCATCAAACGACTCACCTATGAGTTGTTCGGTTCCGTCGGGCAGGGCGGGATGCTGGTCTGGATGGACGTCAACGGACATCCGCACCGGGTCGACCTGACGACCTTGCCGTGGTCGCACACGGAGTCGACCACACTCACCGTGGTCTCCGGCAGCATCTCGGCGCAGGTCAAGGGCGGTCAGGTCGGCTGCCGGCTGCGGGTCAATGGTGTTGTCCGCGCTGAACAATCCGATACCCATCAGGACGCACACGTGTTCTGCCTGGTGAAGTCCGCATGAGCGAGCATCGGTCGGAGCCGCCGGCGAAGCGACCGCTCGTCCCTCGAATGGTCCGCATGTTCGCGATACCGATCATCGCCTTCTGGGCCCTGCTGGCCGTGTCGACGAACACCTTCATGCCGCAGGTGGAGCGGGTCGCCGAAGAGCTTGCGGGGCCGGTGGTTCCGCACTACGCGCCGTCGCAACGGGCGTTGTTGTCCATCGGCGCGAAGTTCGGGAGTCCGATTCGACCAGCTTGGCCATGATCGTGCTGGAAGCCAACCGGCCGCTGGGCGACGCCGATCATCAGTACTACGACGAGTTGATGCGCCGGTTCAAGCAAGACCCCAAGCATGTGCAGTACGCCATGGATCTGTGGGGCAAACCGATCACCGCGGCCGGGGCGCAGAGCCTCGACGGCAAGTGCGCCTACGTGCTGTGGCGGGCCGCCGGCGATATCGGCCAAATGCAAGCCAACGAATCCGTTGCGGCCGTTAGGGTTATCGTCGCGAAGGACACGCCGCCGCCCGGGCTCAAGGTGTACGTCAGAGGCGCCGCCCCGCTGGCCTCGGACACGGTGGCAATCGCGAATTCGAGCCTGAACGACATCACGATCGTGACGATCTTTCTGATCATCGCGACGTTGCTGCTGGTGTACCGCTCCATCGTCACGCTGTTTGTGCCGTTGGCCGGAGTTCTGTTCGAGATGCTGGTCGCCAAGGGGGTCATCTCAGCCCTCGGTCATCTCGGGTACATCGAGCTCTCGTCGTTCGCGGTAAACATCGTCGTCGCACTGACTTTGGGCGCGGGCACGGACTACGGCATCTTCTTGATGGGCCGCTACCACGAGGCGCGACATGACGGGGAAGGCCGGGAGCAGGCGTTCTACACCGCCTATAAGAGTGTCACGCCCGTCATCCTCGGCGAGGGGCTGACGATCGCGGGCACTTGCTACTGCTTGACTTTCGCGCGACTGAACTACTTCCACACCATGGGGCCGGCCGTTGCGATCAGCATGCTGTTCAACATCGCGGCGGCGCTGACCCTCGGTCCGGCCTTCTTGACCGTGGGCAGTCTCTTCGGGCTCTTCGACCCGAAAAGCAAGGCCAAGGCCCATCTGTATCGGCGGATCGGGACGAGCGTGGTCCGGTGGCCGGTACCGGTTCTCGCGGCCAGTACCACCGCCGTCATGCTCGGGGCGATCTTCGTGCCGACGTATCGGCAGAACTACGACGACCGCCAGTACCAGCCGCGCAGCGCCCCCGCCAATCTTGGCTTCCAGGCGGCGGATCGGCACTTCCCGAAGAGCAAGCTGTTTTCCGAGATGCTGATGATCGAATCGGATCACGATCTGCGAAACTTGGGTGACTTCATCTCGTTAGACCGCGCCGCCAAGGCTCTCGAACGCCTGCCCGGCGTCGCGATGGTGCAAAGCATCACCAGGCCGATGGGGCAGGCCTTGGAACATGCCACCATCCCGTACTTGTTCACCACGCAAGGCAGCGGTCTGGGCCAGCAGCTTCCGTTCAACCAGCGGCAAAACGCCAATACCCAAGAGCAAGCGGAGATTACGACGCACACGGTCGCGGTCTTGCGTAAGAGATCGACTTCTTCCAGACGATGTCGGACGAGATGCACAAAACGGTCCTCACGATGGAGGACATGCAAAAGGTCACCGACGAGTTGAGGGCAAACCTTGCCAATCTCGAAGACTTCTTCCGGCCGATGCGCAGCTATTTCTATTGGGAGAAGCACTGTTTCGACATCCCGGTCTGCTACGCGTTCAGGTCGCTGTTCGAGTCGATCGACGGCCTGGACAAGCTGGCCGACGATATCAAGGACGCCGTCTCGTCGCTCGAGGTCATCGACAAGACCTTGCCGCAGATCATCACGCAGCTGAAACTCACGGCCGACGACTCCGAGGCGCTGGCGTCCCTGTTGGTCAACACCTACGGACAGTCGTCTCTGCAGACCACGCAGACCGACCAGACCTTCGACGACCAGATCAATGTCGGGCTCGACTTCGACGCGTCGCGCAGCGATGACTTCTTCTACATTCCGCACGAGGGCTTCGACAACGAAGACGTCAAAACCGGTATGGCGCTACTGATGTCGCCGGACGGCCGCGCCGCGCGGATCATCGTGACCCACGAGGGGGACGCCAACGGCCCGGAAGGCGTCGAGCACGTCGAGCAGTTCCCCACGGCCATCACCGTGGCGCTCAAGGAGACCTCGCTGGCGGGCTCGAAAGTCTATATCGGCGGTTCCGGAGCGACCAACAAGGACATCAAGCAATACGCCGCGTCCGATCTGCTGATCGTGGCGATCGCCGCGTTCGTGCTGATCTTCTTGATCATGTTGTTCCTCAACCGAAGCCTGATGGCGGCCTTGGTCATTCCCCTCACGGTGGCCTTCTCTTACGCCGGCGCGTTCGGACTTTCCATACTCGTGTGGCAGCATCTGATCGGTCTGCCGTTGCACTGGCTGATTTTGCCGCTGACGTTCATCATCCTGGTGGCGGTGGGTTCGGACTACAACCTGTTGTTGATCCTGCGCGTAAAGGAGGCGTTGCACGCCGGAATCCACACCGGCCTGATCCGCGCCCTCGGCAGCACGGGCGGGGTCGTGACGTCCGCGGGTTTGGTGTTCGCGTTCACGATGTTGGCGATGCTGTCCAGCGATCTGCGGACGATCGGTCAGGTGGGTTCCACGGTCTGCATCAGTCTGCTGCTCGACACGCTGATCGTGCGTTCGTTCGTGGTGCCGTGCATCCTGCGGATCCTCGGGCCGTGGTTCTGGTGGCCGACGCTGGTGCGTAGCCGTCCGCTGCTGCAACGGGCGTAGCGCCTCATTGGGCGGTCCAGCCACCGTCGATCGAGTAGCTCGCGCCGGTGATGGTGGCGGCCGCCTCGCCGACCAGGAAGACCGCAAGTGCGCCAACGTCTTCCGGGCGGGTGAAGCGGGCCATCGGCTGCTTTTCGGCAACGAATTCTCGCTTGGCCTCGTCGAAGGACTGGCCCGTCGTGTCGGCGAACGCTTCGCTCTGCTGCTCGATCAGCGGTGTCAGCACACACCCCGGGCAGATCGCGTTGCAGGTGATGCCGTCCTCCGCGGTTTCGATCGCTACCACCTTTGTCAGTCCGACGACGCCGTGCTTGGCCGCGACGTAGGCCGCCTTCTGCGCGCTCGCCACCAGGCCGTGCGCCGAAGCGATGTTGATGATTCGGCCCCAACCGCGGCGTTTCATCCCGGGCAGTGCGCAGCGGCAGGTGTGGAAAACCGACGACAGGTTCGTCGCGATCACCGCGTCCCACTTGTCGACCGGAAAATCCTCCCGCTTCGCCACGAACTGGATGCCGGCGTTGTTGACCAGGACGTCGACCGCCCCGAAGGTCCGTTCGGCGTCGTCGATCATCTCGGCGATCTCAGCCGGCTTGGTCACATCGGCGCCCGCGTAGGCCGCCGTCACGCCGAAGGTCTCTTCGATATCGTGCCGCTGCTGCTCGATAGCGGCAGGGTCGCCGAACCCGTTGAGGGTCACGTTCGCGCCTTCTGCGGCGAAGGCCCGTGCGACGCCAAGACCGATACCTGAAGTGGAACTCGTTACGACGACGGACTTTCCGCGGATCATCAGCGGCTTTCCTTTCCTCAGCACTTCTCGGCCAACTGAAGTGATTATCCGGGAGCAGGTTTTCTCGTCGTGCAAGAGTTCGGCGACGAGCGATCCGCAGGTGCGAGCAAAGCTAGGCGGTCACGTGTTCTGCGCAGTCGACCCGCAAATCAGAGACGGTCATCGGTATGTCGTAGAACGTGCACCGGTATTGCCGGGTGCTGCCCTGGATCGTTTCCAGCCGCGCGCAGGTGCTGCAGGCCCGGGTCACCGGGAGAAGTTGTGCCTCATGCAGTTTAGCGATTACGACCAGCAAGCTGTCGAGCAACTGCTCCGCCTCGACTCGGTCAAGCTTGGATGTGGCGATCTCCGCCGGCGCCGTCCACCGCGACACTTCGCCGGCGGCCTTGCGACCGGCTTGGGTCAGCGCAAGGTCGTGACGGCGTCCGTCATGTGGATCCCGGGTTCGCACCAGCAGACCCTTGCGGATCAACGCCGCGATCGCATCGCTGACGGTGGGATCGGCAACATTGAGTTCGCGGGCCAGCGCAGTGCTGCGCGCCACGGGAGGCGGTTCCACGGAAAGCCAAACCAACACCCGCATCTGGGTGCTCGACAGATCGTGGGCCTCCGCACTGCGGCGTGCGAGCACATGCAGCGCGTCGCCAACGCGATCCAGAGCCACGACGATTTTCGAGTCGAGGCTGCGATGCCGTGCGCCTTCGGGTTTCAGAGCGCGACCTCGGTGGGTCGGCCCGCCGCGACGTCGAGCACCCGCGGCCACCCGTGCCTGCCAGCCATCCCCGCTGCCTGCTTGCTCGGGAACGTGCTCGCGTGAACGTTCGTCCGGTATCCGTCGGTAACGGTCACGCCGGCCTTTCTCATTCGGTTGCGGCCCACAGGGGTTCGCACCGGATCGTAACTCCGGCGTACCGAACGCAAGAGGATGCGAATCTGCGTGAGCAGAACCCTTAGGACTCCTTGGGATTTGTCTCATCATGGACGCCAATCGCGTCATCCACGCAGCTCGGATGGCGCCCCGAGCAGGACTCGAGCAGGACCAAGGACGACTTATGCCCAAACTCGCACGCAGTGATTGGTACGACCTCGCCCGCGACACCAACTAGACCTTTCGTTACGTCACCGAGGACGAGGTGTTTCCCGAAGAGCTGTCCGGGACGCACCGCGTCTCGGCGGAAGGCTGGCTCAAATGGGACGAGCCGTACAAGATCGGTTATCGGGAGTACGTCCACAATCAGGTCACCAAGGACACCACGACGTACTCGTTGAAGAACGCGATCGGGCGCTCGAAGTTGTTCGATCAACTCGACCCCGGCTGGAAGTCGGTGATCGTCGCGCACTACGGGGCGATCACCATGCCGGAGTACCTGGCGTCCATCGGTGAGGCGCGGATAGGCCGGTTCGGCCGCTCCGCCGCGTGGCGCAACACCGCCACCTTCGGCACCCTCGACGAGGTCCGCCACGGCCAGATCCAGGCGTTCTTCCCGTTCGGTCTGCTCGACAAGGAGCCACGAGGCGACTGGGCGCTCAAGGCATTTCACACCAACAACTGGATCGTGCTGGCGGTGCGCTATATGTTCGACGACATGTTCGTGGCCAACGACGCCCTGTCCATCGCGTTGCAATTGACGTTCACCCTGGAGACCGGCTTCACCAACCTGCAGTTCCTGGGCATGGCCGCCGACGCCATCGACGTGGGCGACTTGGAGTTCGGCGCGCTGATCAGCTCGATTCAGACCGACGAGGCGCGGCACGCCCAGCAGGGCGAGCCGACGATCAAGGTGCTCATCGACAACGGTGAGGCCGAGTGGGGCCAGTTCCTCATCGACCACATGTTCTGGCGGTCATGGCGCATCTTCGCCCTGCTGACCGGCCTGTCGATGGACTACTACACACCGCTGGAAAACCGGCGGATGAGCTTCAAGGAGTTCATCGAGGACTGGGTGGTCAAACCATTCGCCGACCAATTCCGCGATTACGGTCTCGAGTTTCCTTGGTACTGGGACGAATTCATCAACGAGTTGACCTGGTATCACCACGCCATCCACCTCGGGGTGTGGTACTACCGGCCGACAGTGTGGTGGAACCCCGACGCCGGGGTGTCCGCGGCCGAGCGGCTGTGGCTCGAAGAGAAGTATCCCGGTTGGAACCGGGACTTCGGCAAGCACTGGGACGTCATCACCGAGAACGTTCGTAACGGCGACGTCGCGGCCAAGCTGCGAGACGCTCCCGATCACCTGCAATCTGTGCCAGTTGCCGGTGGTGCGCGCCGCGGGCGTAATCGTCGGCGCGCACACCGATCCCGCGCCGCCGACATATGTGCACAACGGGCGCAAGTACCTGTTCTGCTCGGAGCCGTGCCGGTGGATCTTCGCCCAGCGCCCGGACCGGTTCGCCGGCCACCAGTCGCTGATCGACCGGGTGCTCTCCGGGGAGATCAGCCCCCCGGATCTAGGGGCCGTGCTGCAGTACTTCGGGCTCTCGGCCGAGGAGCAGGGCCAGGATGCCGACAATTATACGTGGGCACTGAACGGATCGACCAACGGAGCGAAGGGCTAGGGCCATGGCGCTGCTTCCATTGACGGCCTTGTTCGAGGGCGATGTGCTCGAACTGCTGATCCCCGTGGACGACGCAGACACCGTCGAGGCCGTGAGTGCGGCAATCGCCCACCACGTCGTGGGGCACCGTGTCGCCAAGCGCGACGCGCCGATCCGGTTGCGCCACAACGGAAACGTGCTGGATCCGCAGGCGCGCATCGGTGCGGCCGGCGTGGGGCCGCTGGACCACGTCGAGGCGTATGACTAGCGTCCAGCACTGGACCCCCATCGCCACCCTCGACGAGCTGTGGGAGGGCGAAGTCGGCGAGTTCTATGTGGGCGATCGGCCGATCCTGCTGGCGCACTTGCGCAGCGGGGAGATCCGCGCGTACGACGGCCGGTGTCCGCACGCGGGATACCCGCTTGCCGACGGCGATGTCGAGGATGACGTCCTGACGTGCGGCGCGCACAGCTGGGAATTCGATCTGACCACCGGCGCCGGCGTGAATCCCACCAACTGCCGCCTGCACAGCCATCCGGTGCGCCGTGATGGCGATCAAATTGTCGTATCGCTCACCGAAGGGAGCCAGCAATGCCCGCAGCTGCCGAGCAGGCCAAGCTCGTCGGCCCCGTCGTGCGCGGTTTCGACCCCGAGATCGTCTCGGCGGTCACCGAGGCGATCTATGCCGACAACCCCGACGCCGCCGTCGTCATCGACGACCATGCCGGCTATGTGCGCATTCACGCGCCGCATTTCCTGCGCGTCACCCGCGCCAGCCTGGAAGCCGCTGCCGGACAACCATTCCCGCTGGCGACGCTGGAGCCGGCATCGGTCGGGTTTGCCGGCCGGATCCGCTACGTCGGCGACGACGAACTGCACTGGTACTTGGATCGAGAGGACTGACTGATGACCACCGCAGCACCCCGACGGCTCAAGACATGGAGCATCACCGGCGATACCCGGCGTAAACCTACCGCGTACGAAGCCGTCACCGGCCGATTCCACTACCACTTCAACCGCAAACCCGCCCCGTTCGATTTCGACCCGGGCAGCGCGATCAACCGGTGGTATCTCAAACATCGCGAAGGCTCACCGCTGCAGGCCGACGACTGGGAAGGTTTTCGCGATCCGGCCGCGCTGAACTACCGCCGCTACATCGCGCTGCAACACGACCGTGAGGTTTATGCCGAGGGAGTCGTCGACCATTACGAGGCGCTCGACTACGACGCGCGACTGGACCCCCGCGTGGGTCGAGACGCTGAATCGCGTCTACGTGCCGGCGCGCTACGTGTTTCATGTCCTGCAGATCACCGGTCTGTATGTGGGTCAGCTGGCCCCCAGTGCCTACCTCACCAATGCGGCGTTCTTCCAGGCCGCCGACGAGCTGCGGGCGCTGCAGTGGATCGCCTACTGGGCCAAGTCGCTGTCGCTGGCGCACGGCACGCAGTTGGCCAACCCCGAAGCGACGCGGCGGATTTGGGAGACCGACGAGGCGTGGCAGCCGGCCCGGGAGACCCTCGAACGGCTGCTGCTGGCCTACGACTGGGGCGAGGCCTTCACGGCGCTGAACCTGGTGGTCAAGCCAGCGCTTGACGCGCTGTTCAAGGAGGCGTTCGTCGACCTGGCCACCGCTGCCGGAGACGGCCTGACCGCCGCCCTGCTGCAAGAATCGCGGGTCGATACCACGCGCAGCCAAGCGTAGAGCGTCGCGCTGGCCCGTTACGCGCTGGCCGCCAACCCCGCCAACCGCGCGGTCATCGACCGCTGGGCCGAAAAGTGGCGGCCGCTGGCCGACCGGGCCGTCGAGGGTCTGGCGGCCACATTTCCCGACCGTGCCGCGGCCCGCCGCCGGGTCGCCGATTCGGTCGCCGCCACGACGGCGCAATGGGCGGACTGAGCCGACTTCCTCGCCGGTGTTGCCCAAAGCTGCCATTGATGAATGTCACCATTTGCTGTTGACTTCGTGACATGGCGGACATCGTTCCGGCCCGCGGGTCCTTGCGGTCCCGCGGCGCAGCGGCGATAAGCACGTACACCTTGCGGCCGTTCAGCCGGTTGGTGCCGCCCGAGCGGGCGTGGGGAATGTGGCTGTCCCGCCAGATGATCGCGCGGGTGATGGCCACGTTCGGCCCCTCGTTGTCGGGCACCCGCGTCCAACAGGTCGACACCAGGTTGCCCGACGGCCGCCGAGTCAAGGGCGAATGGGTGTACGGGCCGCGGACGCCGACGAGCGCGGCGGCGCGTTCGTCGACCAGTGGGGGTGCGATCTACTACGTGCACGGCAGCGGCTACGCGGTGTGTTCGCCAAAGACTCACCGGCGGTTGACATCCTGGCTGTCGTCGCTGACCCGGTTGCCGGTGTTCAGCATCGACTACCGGCTGGCGCCGCGCTACCGCTTCCCCACCGCCGCCGACGATGTTCGAGCGGGCTGGGACTGGCTGGTGCAAACGTGTGCCGTGCCGGCGAAAGAGATTGTGGTAGCTGGTGATTCGGCGGGCGGCCATTTGACGGTCGACATACTGTTGCAGCCCGAGGTCGCCGCGCAATCCCCCGCCGCGCTGGTGCTGTTCTCGCCGCTGATCGACATGACGTTCGCGCTGTCGCTGGCCCGCGAAAAGATTCGGCCCGATCCCGCGATCCGGGTGGCCGACGCGGCCCGCCTGGTCGCGCTCTATCACCCGGGCATCGAACTCACCCACCCCCGGCTGACGCTGGATGTCGCCGGCGGGGCGATGCTGCCCCGACCCTGATTCAAGCCGGCGGGGCCGAAATGCTGCAGGACGATGCGCGACAGCTGGCTGCCGACATCACGGCGGCCGGCGGCCGCTGCGAGTTGCAGATCTGGCCGCACCAGGTCCATGTGTTCCAAGCGCTTCCGCGGCTGACACCCGAAGCCGCCAAGGCCATGGCCTACGTCGCACGATTCATCGCCCACGCGTTGCAGGACGTCCGCGCGGTCGGCGAGGTGTCGCGGGCGAACATGCACCGATAGACCCGAGGGGGGAAGGGAACCAACAATGGCCATCGACATGGAAGCCATGCTCGCCAAGATCAAGGACCGCCAGTGGGCGCTCGCCGATATCGACTGGGACGCACCGGGTGCCGACACCATCAACCCCGACTTCCGGCCCAAGCTCAAGGCCTTCATGGCCGACCTGTGCTGGATCGAGAACATCGGGGCCCGCGGATTTGCCGCGCTCGCCAAGAAAGCGCCGAACCCGACCATCGCGGAAATCTACCGCTATTTCCATGCCGAGGAGCAACGGCACGCCAACGCCGAATTGGCGCTGATGAAGCGCTGGGACATGCTCGACGACGGCGAGATTCCCAAGCCCAACGTCAACATCAAGTTGGCCATCGAATGGCTAGACACCTTCGCCGACGACATGCCGTTGTCGGTGCTGGGCACCGTGATCCCGATGCTCGAGGTCGCCCTCGACGGCGCACTGCTGAAATTCCTGCTGGACACCGTCGAGGACCCGGTCTGTCATCAGGTCTTCGAGAAGATCAACAACGACGAATCACGGCACATCGCAGTCGATTTCGAGGTGCTGGAGATGATCGGCCACGCCAGCGCGCGGCGCCTGGCCATCGAACTCGTGGGCCGTTTTGCCTCCCCGGGGCTGATCCTCGGGATGGTCATGTACGTCCCACTGCTCAATCGGATTCGCAACGAAATGGCCGGGATGGGCATGGATTCCGAACGATTGTTCAACGCGGTGAAACGTTTCAAGCAACTCGGCGACCGCGGCGAACGCACCCGGCGGGTGCCCACCTACCAGCTGCTCAAGCGGCACGGTATGTGGGTGGTCAACCCGCGCCACCCCTACCAATTGCTGGCCAATTCCATGGTGTGGCTGTCGGATTTCTATCCCAAGCCGCTGCTGCGACCGGCTCCGAGCTGGTCGAAGGAACTCACCCACGACCCGTCGGCATGACCATGACAACCGACCACACCTACGCAACCCTGATCATCGGAGCCGGCTTCACCGGACTCGGCACCGCGATTCGGTTGGCCGAGGCCGGAATCACCGACATCGTCATATTGGAGCGCGCCGAGCAGGTGGGCGGCACCTGGCGCGACACCACCTATCCCGGGGCCAGCTGTGACGTCCCGTCGCTGCTGTACTCGTACTCGTTCGTGCAGAACCCGGCGTGGTCGCGAACCTACTCCCCCGCCCCGGAAATCCGCCGCCACCTCGAAGACATGGCGACGAAGTTCGACATCCGCCGCCACGTCCGGTTCAAGCACGAGGTCAACGCCCTGACCTTCGACGAGAACGCCGGCGTGTGGACGGCCAAGACCAAGAACCGCAAGCGTTTTCGCGCCCGCACTGTCGTGTTGGCCTCCGGCCCGCTGTCGGATGCCGGCTTCCCGGACATCCGCGGCCTGGACACCTATCGGGGACACAAGATCCACAGCGCCCGCTGGGACCACGACTACGACTTCGCGGGTAAGCGCGTCGCCGTCATCGGCACCGGAGCCAGCGCCATCCAGATCGTCCCCGAACTGGTCAAGCAGGCCGGGTTCGTCAAGGTGTTCCAGCGCACCCCCGGCTGGGTGTTGCCACGCCTGGATGTGGCGACCCCGCCGGCGGTACAAAGCCTGTTCGCCAAAGTTCCTGCGGTCCAACAACTTGCCCGTCAAGCTCTGTTCTGGGGCCACGAGGCCAGCGCGACGGCGCTGGTGTGGAACACCCCGCTCACCGCGCTGGTGGCCCGGCTCGGCCAAGCCCATCTGCGCGCGACGGTCAAAGACCCGTGGCTGCGGCGGCAGCTGACCCCGGACTTCGCCCCGGGCTGCAAGCGGATGCTGGTCTCCAGCGACTACTACCCGGCCCTGCAACGCGACAACTGCAAACTGATCACCTGGCCGATCGCAACGCTGAGCCCGGTCGGCATCCGCACCAGCGACGGCATCGAGCACCACCTGGACTGCATCGTGTTCGCCACCGGCTACGACGTCCACCTCACCGGCCCGCCGTTCGCCGTCACCGGTCTCGGTGGCCGGTCGCTGGCCGCCGAATGGGCCGACGGCGCACAGGCCTACAAGAGCATCAACGTGCACGGCTATCCGAACCTCTTTTTCATGACCGGCCCCAACTCCGGGCCGGGGCACAACTCGCTGTTGGTCTACATCGAGGGCCAGCTCGACTACGCGGTGCGCGGCATCCGCGCCATCCTGGACGACGACCTGCGCTACCTGGACGTACGCCACGACGTCCAACTGCGCCACAACGCCGACATCCAGCGCCGGCTCAACAAGACGACCTGGATGTCGGGTTGCCGCAGTTGGTATCTCACCAAGGACGGATTCAACGCCTCGATGTATCCGGGTTTCGCGACCCAGTATCTTCGCCAGATGAGCGATTTCCGCTACGCGGACTACCAGCCGGTGACGCGCCGGGCGGCGGCGCGCGTCACCTCCACCGGCTGAGGCCGCGATGGCACCGAACCGACCCGAGCCCGGCACCATCGCCAGCGTGCTGCACATCGTGCGGCGGGCGCCCAAACGCGTTCGCCGCCAATCGCGGGACTTCATCGAGACCGCGGTGTCGCAGCTGTTCGACGCGGCCGCGCGCCATCCCCACGACGGCGCGTCCGGGGAGTACCGGATCGACGATTTGGCCCGGCTGGCCGGCACCACCACCCGCAACATCCGGGTCTATCGCGATCGCGGCTTGTTGCCTCCCCCGCTGCGGGTGGGGCGTATCGCCTTGTTCAACGACACCCATCTGACGCGACTGCGACTGATCACCTCGATGCTCGACCGCGGCTACAACATCGCCCACGTGCGGGAAATGCTCAGCGCATGGGAGGAAGGCAGAAGCCTCGGCGACGTGCTGGGTCTGGAAACCGCCATCGTCGGTACCTGGACCACCGAGAAGCCGGAGACCATGGCGCTCGCCGACGCCCAGGCGCTCGTCGACGATCCGGCCGCATTCGAGCGACTGGTCACCCTGCAACTGATCCGGGTGGACGGTGCGATTGCCATCGTGACCCGGCCCAAGCTGATCGAAGCCTTCAACGAAATCCGCGGCTACGGCATCGAATTGGACAAGCTCATCGACCTGCACGAGCAGATCGTGCCCGAGATCGACAAGATCAGCGACCTGCTGGTGCGCGCCGGCGCCGAACACGTCATCGACAGGATCAAGCCGGGCCAGGCACTGCCGGCGGATACCGAAATCGCCGAGCTGATCACGATGCTGGTTCGGTTCCGCACTCAGGCCGTGGCCACCGTCACCGCGACGCTCGCGTCGTCGATCGAATCCAACATCGAATCGTTGGCCGGCCGCATTCTCGCCGACTATCTCGAACACTCGCTGGAAGCCCAAACCGAGGCGCCGCCCGACGAGTTGTCGGCACGGCGGCGGAAAGCCAACTGAGAAACTACCGGCGCGCAATCAGATACGGCGCCAGCGTGGACAGCTTCTCGCAGGTCTCCTCGAACTCGCGCTCGGCTTGTGACTCTTCGATGATTCCGGCACCGGCCCGCAGCCACGTCTTGCCGCCGGATTCGTAGGCCGCCCGCAGCGTCAGCGCGGGCGGCCTACGTCCCGTCGGCCGAGACCATCACCACCGCACCGAAATACAGCCCGCGCGGCGCTTCGTCGAGTCGCATGATCGCCTCGACGCCGGCACCTTTCGGGATGCCCGACGCCGTGACCGCCGGGAAAAGCGCCTCCAAAGCGTCGATCCGGTCATTGGACGCATCCAAACGCCCGCTGACCGTGGAACCCAGGTGCTGCACGCTGCCGCGGTCCCGCACGGTCATGAAATCGGTCACCACCGCCGTTCCGGGTTCGGCGATCTCGTTCATCTCGTGCAACGAGCTGCGCACCGAAATAGCATGCTCGACAATCTCTTTGGAATTCGATTCCAGGTCGTCGCGGGCTTGACGGTCACTGGCCGAACCACGGCCAAGAGCGCGGGTGCCGGCCAACGGCTCGGTGATCACCTCGCCGTCTCGACGGACGGCGGTGACCAGCTCCGGGCTGTAGCCCAGCGCACGAACGCCACCCAGCTGCAGCAGAAACGACCGCACCGGCGTGTTGTGCAGCCGGCCCAGCCGGTAGGTAGCCGGAAAGCCAAGCGCGAAAGGCACTTCCACGGTCCTGGAAAGAATCACCTTGCTGTATTGCCCAGCCGCGATCTCGCTTACTGCCGTAGCAACCCGGTCGCGGTACCGCGAGCCGTCGGTGACGATGTCGATCCCGCGGGTTTCGTGCAGGTCGCGCACACCGTCGCGGAGCACGTCGAGCACCACTTGACGATCTTCGGCCGAGGCAACAGAAATACCGTCTTGGCTTACCACGATGCGTGAATTCGGCCAGAACAGTCGGGCCAGCGGGGTGCCCGGGGCCAGCCGCTGCTGCAGCCCGTATTTGTAGACGCCGAATTCGAATGCGATCCAGCCGAATACCTGATCGGTTTCGGCCAGCAGCGAGTCAATCGCCGCGCCGAGGACCGACCCTGGCCGCCCGGACCACTCTTGGCGCTGAGTCGCGCCGGCCCGGATTATTTGCAATTCATCGCTGTCCAGTTCGATCATCGCGTGCACACCGCTGGCCAGCACCCATTGGCCGGTGTGCTCGTAGAGCAATTAGTCTGCTCCGACTCGCGAGTGCAGTACCGCCGCCAACTCCGCGGCAAGATCGGCCGGGTCGACGCGGGCCGGGATCGGAATTAGTGGGAACGCCATACCGATCGGATTCGTCTCGACGCTAGCTCCAGTCACAATTGGTAAAGCTAACCTAACAGCGCCCCGCAAAAAGCCGGGGTGTCGCAAGCCGCTCCGCCCGAGCCCTCGCGCCAGGAATTAATCCGGCAACACCCGTTGCCGCAATCCCGCCGGTGCGCGCCGCGACTGCTGTCCGCCAACAGTTTTCGCAGGCAACGGCCGTGAATCCGACGCGTGCCGACAAGCACCGCGGCGCCTCCCGCGGCATCGTGACGCCCGAACGTTTGCCCCACGTTAACCTGCTTAGCGCATGGGAACGGGATACCATGGCTGTGTTCCCCGTACCATTGCTGGCTCCGTGCCGACTGCATCGGGGGGCTTGCCAGCATCGGCGCGGAGAAGGGGGCAGTTCGGATGAACCCCACCAGGATTGGCAGCGCCCGCGCGAGCGGTCGGGCCGCGCGAGCGTGCCGGACGCCCCACCCGGCGGCTGACAGAAAACGTAACGGAGGTTTAATCCGGTCGGGCACGAATAACCGCAGCAAATGCCCGCTCGCGATTACCTCCTCATCGACCGAGAGGAACATTATGTTCGTGATTCGGCTCGCGAACGGCGAGGAAGTCCAGGCATCCGACGGCGACGAACTTGAAATTAACCAGGAAACCGGCGTACTTACGGTTTCCCGGGTAGACGGATTCGAAGAAATAACGACGCATTACTCGCCGTCCGCGTGGCTGTCGGTGACGCATCGGAAACGGGGTGTCGGGGTCCGGCCCTCGCTAATTTCCGGCTGAGCCCCGACACGCGAATCTTGACAGTAAATGCACAGCGAACTCACACCAGATTCACGCTAATGCCGGCATACCCGGTCCTACCTGCACCGCTGTGACCACGGCTTTTGTGATACCCGGCCGTTTCGGCGCGGCCTGCGGCGATGTCCCCATTTCGGGTCGGAACCGAGTGGCGGATTCACAGCCGCAGAGCTAAGTTTTCCACGGTCGTCGGGATGTTCGCGGTAGCCCCCGCTTGCGGATGGTGCTTCCCCCGGGCCACCGGACGGATAAAGAGAGGCATCTAATGCTGCAAGAGTTCTGGCATAACTTCACCCATAACCTGTTCAAGCCGCTGCTGCTTTTCTTCTACTTCGGGTTTCTGATTCCGATCTTGAAGGTGCGATTCGAGTTTCCCTATGTGATCTATCAGGGCCTCACCATGTACCTGCTGTTGGCCATCGGCTGGCACGGGGGTGAGGAACTCGCCCAGGTCAAGGCTTCCAGCGTCGGGGTGATCGTGGGATTCATCGTGTTGGGCTTTGTGCTCAACTTCCTGATCGGCATCATCGCCTACTTCGTCATCAGCTGGTTGACCAAGTTGCGCAGAATCGACCGGGCAACCGTGGCCGGTTACTACGGATCGGATTCGGCCGGGACGTTTGCCACCTGCGTCGCGGTGCTGGCCGCGGTCAACATCGCGTTCGACGCGTACATGCCGGTGATGTTGGCCGACATGGAGGTTCCGGGCTGCCTGGTGGCGCTGTACCTGGTCGCTCGACTACGGCACCGGGGTATGGACGCGGCGGGCAACATGGCCGACGAGCCGGGCTACACGCCGGTCAAGGTCGGCGTCGGCCCCGGTACGGCGGCGCGGCCGCCACATGGCCAGAGCCTGGGCAGCGAGCTCGGACTGGCGGTCGAGGAGGAGCGGGAGCTCTCCCTCGAAAAGGGCGAGCGCACAGAGGAACTCGACATGAGCCCGCGTGCGCAGCTCACCAAGAAGCAGTCCATGTTCTCCCGTGAGCTCTTTCAGGAAGTCTTCCTCAACCCCGGATTGGTGCTCCTCTTCGGCGGCATCGCGATCGGCCTGATCAGTGGCCTGCAGGACCAAAAGGTCGTGCAGGACGACGACAAGTTCTTCGTCATGGCCTTCCAGGGCGTGCTGTGTCTGTTCCTATTCGAGATGGGCATGACCGCCTCCCGCAAGTTGAAAGACCTGAGGACGGCGGGACCGGGCTTCATCTTCTTCGCGCTGCTGGCCCCGAATCTTTTTGCGACGCTGGGGATCATCGTCGCCTGTTGCTACGCCAGCGTGACCCACACCGACTTCAAGCCGGGCACCTACGTGTTGTTCGCGGTCTTGTGCGGCGCGGCGTCCTACATCGCCGTGCCGGCGGTCCAGCGGCTGGCCATCCCGGAAGCGAGCCCGACACTGCCGTTGGCGGCGTCATTGGGTCTGACGTTCTCCTACAACGTCACGATCGGCATCCCGCTCTACATCGAGATCGCCCGTGTCGTCGAGGGGTGGTTCGGTGTTTGACGCCGTCACCCCAATAGCGTCCGCACGACCGCGTCAGCCAGCAATCGGCCGCGCGGCGTGAGGACCAGCCGGTCGCCCTCAACGATCAGCAAGCCGTCGGCGACAACGGTTTTGGCCCGTTGGCGCTCGTTGGTATTTAGCATTTCAAGCGAAAGCCCTTGGCGCAGCCGGGTTTTCAACAGGACTTCCTCGGTGTGCAAAGCCTCGGCGTCGAGCTGTTCGAAACCGGCCACCGGCAACGCCGAAGCACCCAGCGCCTCGGCGTAAGCGTTGGGGTGCTTGACGTTCCACCACCGCGTCGCGCCGACATATCCGTGCGCGCCCGGCCCCGCGCCCCACCATTGGCCGCCGTTCCAGTAGCCGAGGTTGTGCCGGCACTCGCCGCCCGGCCGCGACCAATTGGACACCTCATACCAGTCGAATCCGGCCGCGCCCAGGCGCTCGTCGAGCAACTCGTAGCGATGCGCCAGCACGTCGTCGTCGGGTGCGGCCAGCTCACCGGTGCGGACCCGGCGCGCCAGCGCGGTGCCTTCCTCGACTACCAGCGCATACGCGGACACATGGTCGACGCCGGTGGCGATCGCGGTATCAACCGAGCACAGCAGCTCGTCATCGGTTTCCCCCGGCGTTCCATAGATCAGGTCGAGGCTGACGTGGTCGAAGCCCGCCTCCAACGCCTCACGGGCCGCCGACGCCGACCGGTTCGGCGTGTGGATCCGATCGAGGACGCCCAGCACGAACGGTGACACCGACTGCATGCCCAGCGACACCCTCGTGTACCCGGCCGCCCGGGCGGCCTCGAAGAAGTCCGGCCAGGCCGACTCCGGGTTGGCCTCCGTGGTGACCACCGCGTCGGGCGCCAGCAGGAAGTGTCTGCGCACCGTGTCCAGCAGCGCGACGATGCGCGCCGGGCCCAGCAGCGACGGCGTCCCGCCGCCGACGAACACGGTATCGACCGTCGGTGCGTCCAGCCGCGCGGCGGCCAACTCGAGCTCGGTGTTCAGCGCCGCTAGCCACGCGTCCGGGTTGACGCCACCCAGCTCGGCGGGTGTGTAGGTGTTGAAATCGCAGTAGCCGCATCGGGTGATGCAGAACGGGACGTGCACGTAGACCCCAAACGCCTGTTCAGGACGGCGCTGTAGCCCGGGAAGGTCGACCGGTGCCGCGCGAAGGGCCATGCCAAATGATTGCACGACCGCCGGATCGCGCCGGTTGCGCAACGGACGGGTGGTGAGCAACTTCACCCCGGCCCGTCGTCGCCGAGCGCGGTACTTACCGGCCGTCGCCCATGCCAGGGGCCCACGGCGGCGACCAGGCGGAACGGCCTCTCAGGGGTTTCTCGGGTTTGTCTATCTGACTACCCAGGATTTGCGGGTAGTTTTGCTCACCGTGAGAACAAATTCCACCTGGTGGCATGGCCCGTCGGCATCCATGGCAGAATGGGCGCGTGACCGTCGCCCAGCCCAGCCTGCGCACTGCGCTAGTGGCGCGGCGATCTCAAGCGTGTCTGCAGCTGTAGCTGTCCGGCTTGATTCCGTAGACCCGCCCACCTGCACGCCCAGCTGGCGCCGGATCTGCGCCCGCCGTAGGAGACCGGTGAGTCGCGTGTCCACGCTTGCACAGCCCGCGAAGGAGACTTCGAATGACGACAGCTCGTCCCGCTGCGCCCGACAAAAAGGCCCGAAGTGAGGGCCAGTGGGCGCTGGGTGATCGCGAGCCGCTCAACCCCAACGAGGAGATGAAGCAGACCGGCGCCCCGCTCGACGTGCGCGATCGCATCTTGGACACCTACTCCAAGGACGGCTTCGACAGCATCGACAAGAGCGATCTGCGCGGCCGGTTCCGCTGGTGGGGCCTGTACACCCAGCGCGAGCAGGGGTACGACGGCTCGTTCACCGGCGACGACAACGCCGAGTTGCTGGAAGCCAAGTACTTCATGATGCGGGTGCGTTGCGACGGCGGCGCGGTGTCGGCGGCCGGCCTGCGCACCATCGGCCAGATCTCCACCGAGTTCGGCCGCGACACCGCCGATATCTCCGACCGCCAGAACGTGCAGATCCACTGGGTCGAGGTGGAAAACGTGCCGGAGATCTGGCGCCGACTGGACGAGGTCGGCTTGCAGACCGCCGAGACCTGCGGCGACTGCCCCCGGGTGATCCTGGGCTCTCCCCTGGCCGGTGAGTCCCTCGATGAGGTGCTCGACCCGACCTGGGCGATCGACGAGATCGTGCGCCGCTACATCGGCCAGCCCGAATTCGCCGACCTGCCGCGCAAGTACAAGACCGCCATCTCGGGCCTGCAGGATGTGGTGCACGAGGTCAACGACATCGCGTTCGTCGGCGTCAACCACCCCGAGCACGGCCCCGGGCTGGACCTGTGGGTCGGCGGCGGGCTGTCCACCAACCCGATGCTGGGCCAGCGCGTCGGCGCCTGGGTGCCACTCGAAGAGGTGCCCGAGGTGTGGCACGCGGTGACCTCGATCTTCCGCGACTACGGTTACCGCCGGCTGCGGGCCAAGGCGCGGCTGAAGTTCCTGGTCAAAGACTGGGGCATCGAAAATTTCCGCGAAGTCCTCGAGCAGGAGTACCTTAAGCGTCCCCTGATCGACGGCCCGGCCCCCGAACCGGTCACCCACCCGATTGACCACGTCGGCGTGCAGCGGCTCAAGAACGGGCTCAACGCCGTCGGCGTCGCCGCGATCGCCGGCCGGGTGTCGGGCACCATCCTCACCGCGGTGGCCGACCTGGCCGAGCGGGCCGGCTCGGACCGGATCCGGTTCACGCCCTACCAGAAACTGGTCATCCTCGACATCCCCGACGACAAGCTCGACGAGCTGATCGCCGGCCTGGAGGCACTCGGCCTGCAGTCGAACCCCTCGCATTGGCGCCGGAACCTGATGGCCTGCACCGGAATTGAGTTCTGCAAGCTGTCGTTCGCCGAAACCCGGGTCAAGGCACAGTCTTTGGTGCCCGAGCTGGAGGCTCGGCTGGAAGACATCAACTCCCGGCTCGACGTCCCGATCACCGTCAACATCAACGGCTGCCCCAACTCGTGCGCCCGGATTCAGGTCGCCGACATCGGGTTCAAGGGACAGATGGTCGACGACGGCGACGGCAACTCGGTCGAGGGCTTCCAAGTGCATCTGGGCGGCAGCCTCGGCCTGGACAGTGGATTCGGTCGAAAACTGCGTCAGCACAAGGTCACCAGCGACGAGCTCGGTGACTACATCGATCGGGTGGTGCGCAACTTCGTCAAGCACCGCAACGAGGGAGAGCGGTTCGCGCAGTGGGCAGTTCGCGCCGAGGAGGGTGACCTCCGATGAGCACCGACACGACCGACCAGTCCTACGCCGCACTGCGCGAGCTGGCCACCCGCGGTGCCGCCGAACTCGAGGGGGCCAGCGCCACCGAGCTGTTGCGCTGGACCGACGAGAATTTCGGCGGTATCAACGGTCCGCGCGGCTGGGCGACATGCAATTACGTCGTCGCCTCCAATATGCAGGACGCCGTGCTGGTGGATCTGGCGTCCAAGGTGCGCCCCGGCGTGCCGGTGCTGTTCCTGGACACCGGTTATCACTTCGTCGAAACCATCGGCACCCGCGATGCCATCGAATCCGTTTACGACGTGCGGGTTCTCAATGTCACCCCGGAGCACACGGTGGCCGAGCAGGACGAACTCAAGGGTAAGGACCTGTTTGCGCGGGACCCCGGCGAGTGCTGCCGGTTGCGCAAAGTGGTGCCGCTGGGCAAATCGCTCGCCGGTTACGGCGCCTGGGTGACCGGGCTGCGCCGGGTCGAGGCACCCACTCGTGCCAACGCACCGCTGATCAGCTTCGACGAGGCCTTCAAGCTGGTGAAGGTCAACCCGCTGGCAGCGTGGACCGACGAGGACATGCAGAACTACATCGACGAGCACGACGTGCTGGTCAATCCGCTTGTCTACGAAGGCTATCCGTCGATCGGCTGCGCCCCCTGCACGGCCAAGCCCGCCGAAGGCGCGGACCCGCGCAGTGGACGCTGGCAGGGTCTGTCCAAGACCGAATGCGGGCTGCACGCGTCGTGAGCACCCTGGTGCTGACCGCACATGGCAGCAAAGATCCACGGTCGGCGGCCAATGCGCGGGCCGTCGCCGCCCACGTGACCCACTTGCGGCCGGATCTCGATGTGCGACTGGCATTCCTGGAACACAGCTCACCGAGCCTGGCCGATGTGCTCGCCTTGACGGACGGCCCGGCGGTCGTCACTCCGCTGCTGTTGGCCAACGCCTACCACGCCCGCGTCGACATACCCGCGCAGATCGCCAATTGCGTTACCCCTCATCATGTCTGGCAGGCTCCGGTGCTCGGCGAGGACGACCGGCTGGTGTCGCTGCTGCGCCGCCGCGTGACGGAGTTGGGCGTCTCGCGCCTCGACGACAGCGTCGGCGTCCTGGTGGTGGCGATCGGAACCTCGGACCTGGCGGTGAACGCACGCACCGGCCGGGTGGTGCCAAAGCTGTTGGCGGGCACGTCCTGGGCCGGAGCGACCACCGCGTTCGCCACCCAACAGGAACGTTCGCTGACCGAAGCGCTGGGCAGATTGCGCCGCCAGCGCGTCGGCCGGGTGGTCATCGCGCCATGGTTCCTGGCACCGGGACTGATACCGGATCGGGTGCAGAGGTTCGCCGCCAAGACCGGCATCGAGATGGCGGCCCCGCTGGGCGTCGATCGGTTGTTGGCCGAGACGGTGCTGGATCGCTTCGCCGAGGCGACCGCCGGCCAGATCGCGGCCTGAGCGGCCTGCGCGTTACGCCAAATCGCTTGCGGCACTAACATGGCGCAATGGGCGGTCACGACTCGCACCGGCTCGCCGAACATCTGGCCAGCCTGCCGCACTACCACGTCGTCGCTCAAAACCGGAACAACGAGCTCATTTACAGCGACGGACTCACCTGGCCGGGCGCAGAGGGATTCGCCGCGGACCTGATCTCACCGGCGCCGGGCGCACCGCTGCCCGACGTGGAACTCGAAGCGGTGTGGATCGTCGAAGCCGACCCACGATGGTGCCCGTTCGCCCACGGCGACGAGACCGACGAATCCGACGAGCTGACGGTGACCGAGTACCTCGAGCGGCTGACCCAGCAACCGCGCTACTGGGCGGCACCGCAATAACCGTCAGGCCGACGTCAGGGTGCCCTGTTCGGCATCGGCGCCGGCCGCGGCGTCGGCGATGATGGGCGGCACCCGGGTGGCGCGCACGTAGACGGTGTCGCCGTCCTTCAGGGCCAGCGCCTCGGCGTCGCCGCGGGTGATCTGAGCGATGAAACTGCCGCCGGTGGCCGCGCTGGTCAGCTCGACGCGCACCTCGAAGCCCAATGCCACGACGCGGTCGACGGTCGCGCGCACCACCCCGATGGACTCGGCGGTGCCATCCCCGCCGGCAATCGCCATCTCGGGGTTGCGGCCGACCCGAATGTCATGCGGGCGAACCAAACTGCCGTTCAGTGTCGACACCGCGCCCAAAAACGACATCACGAACGCATTCGCGGGGGCGTCGTAGACCTCGGTCGGGGACCCGACCTGCTCGATGCGGCCCTTGTTGAGCACCGCGATCCGATCGGCGACATCCAGCGCCTCGGCCTGGTCGTGGGTGACGAGCACCGTGGTGACGTGGACCTCGTCGTGCAGGCGCCGCAGCCAGGCCCGCATATCCTCGCGCACCTTGGCGTCCAGCGCACCGAACGGCTCGTCGAGCAGCAGCACCTGCGGGTCGACGGCCAGTGCTCGCGCCAGCGCCATCCGCTGACGCTGACCGCCGGAAAGCTCGTTGGGGTAGCGACCCTGAAAGCCGCTGAGCCCCACCACTTCCAGCAGGTTGTCGACCTTCTGCTTGACCTCGGCCTTGGGCCGTTTGCGGATCTTCAGTCCGTACGCCACATTGTCGCGCACGGTCATGTGCTTGAACGCGGCATAATGCTGGAACACGAATCCGATGCCGCGCCGCTGCGGGGGCACCCGGGTGACGTCGCGGCCGTTGATCGTGATCGTCCCGGTGTCGGGCTGGTCAAGCCCGGCGATGGTGCGCAGCAGGGTCGACTTGCCCGAACCGCTGGGGCCGAGCAATGCCGTCAGCGACCCGGCGGGAACCACGAAGTCCACATGGTCCAACGCGACGAAATCGCCGTAGCGTTTGTTGGCGTCGCGCACGGTGATCGCGAGATCGCCGGTGTTGGCGTGGGTCATGTCCGATTCTCCTTGTCAGGCCTTGCTGGCTGCTCGTGCCCGGCGGGCATCCAGAACGACCTGGACGATCAGCACCGCCACCGCGACACCCATCAACAACGTCGACAACGCGTAGGCGCCATATTCGGCCCCCCGGTTGTAGCGGTCCGAGACCAGCAGCGTCAGTGTCTGCGACTTCCCCGGAAGGTCGGACGACACGATGATCACCGCGCCATACTCACCGAGTGTACGAGCGATGGTCAGCACGATGCCGTAGGTCAGGCCCCATCGAATGGACGGCAGCGTGATCCGCCAAAACGTCTGCCACCAATCAGAACCCAGGATGGCCGCCGCTTCCTCCTGGTCGGTTCCCAGTTCGTGCAGGACCGGCTCGACTTCGCGCACCACGAACGGCAGCGTGACGAAGATGCTGGCGAGGACGATGCCGGGCAGGCCGAAGATGATCTTGAAACCCAGGTCCTTTTCCACGAAGCCGAACGCACCGGCCGAGCCCCACAACGCGATCAGCGCCACACCGACGATGACGGGAGAAACGGCGACCGGCAGGTCGATGACCGCCTGCAGCACGCGTTTACCGCGGAATCGGTTGCGAGCCAAGACAAGTGCGGTGGGCACGCCGAAGAGGACATTCACTGGCACCACGATGGCCACCACCAGCAGCGACAAGTCCAGCGCCGATATCGCCGCCGGGGTGGTGATCCGGTCGACGAACTCGCCGAACCCGGGTTCGAACGTGCGCCACAGGATCAGTGTCACCGGGATGACCAGCAATACCAGGATGTAGGCCAGCGCCGCGTATCGGGTGAGGTAGCGAACCCACGGCGACGAAGTCACGACGATCCCTCCTCGTGCCGGGCCGCGCGCGCGCCGATCAGGCACAAGGTGAACAACACGACGAACGAGATCAACAGCAGCACAATGGATATCGCGGCGACGCCGGTGCGGTCGTCGTTCTCGATCAAGGTGCGTATCCACTGCGACGACACCTCGGTCTTGCCGGGCACCGCGCCACCGATCAGCACCACCGAGCCGAACTCGCCGATGGCCCGCGAAAACGCCAGGCCCGCACCGGACAACAACGCCGGCAGCAGCGACGGCAGCACCACCGAGGTGAACACCTTCGGCCCACTGGCGCCCAGCGACGCCGCAGCCTCCTCGGTTTCCCGATCGATTTCCATCAGCACCGGTTGCACGGCCCGCACCACGAACGGCAGCGTGACGAACGCCAGCGCCACCGCTACGCCCCACGGGGTGTGCTGCAGATGAAGACCCACCGGGCTGTTTTTCCCGTACAGCGCCAGCATGACCAGGCTGGCGACGATGGTCGGCAACGCGAACGGCAAGTCGATGATCGCGTTCACGAGACGCTTGCCGGGGAAGTCGTCACACACCAGCACCCACGCGATCAAGAGGCCGAATAGCAGGTTGAGCACCGTGACCTCGGCAGAAATGCTCAGCGTCACCTCGAACGAGGCCAGCGCCGCACGCGACGTCACGGCCTCGGTGAACGCCTGCCAGCCGCCACCGGCGGCCTGCCAGGCGATGGCGGCCAGCGGCAGCAGCACGATCAGCGAGAGCCACACCGTCGCCACCCCGACGCGCAGCGACGAGTTGCCGCGCCCGAAGGTCCGCGCGACCAGTTGCGCGGTGTCCCCGGGCTCGTCGAGCTCGGGCCGAATCGCTTCCGGGTTCGGGGTGGTCGTCACGGTCATCCGGTGGCCTTCGTATAGATCTTGGTGATGCTGCCGTTGCTCTTGTCGAAGAGCTGCGGATCGACGGTGGCCCAGCCGTTCAGCTCGGCGACCGTCCAGAGCTTCTGCGGCAACGGGAATTGGACGCGGAAGTCCGCGGCGACCGACGGGTCAATCGGTCGAAAACCGGCCTGCGCCCACAGTTTCTGCACCGCGGGCGTGTACTGGAAGTTGCGGAACGCGGTTGCCACCTGTAGGTGCGGGCTGGTGGTCACCACTGCCAGCGGGTTTTCGATCTTGAAGGTCTGCGGTGGGTTGACGTGTTCGACCGGCTTTCCTTGCCGCTCGGTCGCGATGGCCTCGTTCTCGTAGCTGAGCAACACGTCGCCGCTGCCCTGGATGAAGACATCGGTCGCTTGCCGTGCCGATCCGGGCCGCAATTTCACGTGTTCTCGTACCAACTGACGGACGAAGTCAAGTCCCGCTTGGCTGTTGCGGCCGCCCTCGCTCTTGACGGCGTACGGGGCGAGCAGATTCCATTTGGCCGAACCCGAACTCAGCGGGCTGGGCGTGACGACCTCGACACCCGGCCGCAGCAGGTCGTCCCAATCTTTGATGTGCTTCGGATTGCCCTTACGCACTAGGAAAGTCACCACCGACCCGAACGGTATGCCCTTGGTCGCATCGGCGTCCCAGTCCTTAGAAACCTTGCCCGCCTTGACCAGTCGAGTGATATCCGGCTCGACCGAGAAGTTCACCAGGTCGGCCGATTTCCCTTCGGCGACCCCGCGAGACTGGTCGCCGGAGGCGCCGTAGGAGGTAATCACCTGCACGCTCTTGCCCTCCTCGGAGGCGTTGAATGCGGGAATCACCTTGCTCCATCCGGGTTCTGGGGCGGAGTAGGCGACCAGGGTGATCGTGGTATGCGCGCTCGTGGGCCCGCTGCCGCCCACGACGTCGCTGGGGCCGCCGCCACAGGCCGCGACGACACCGACGATCAGCGCGAGCGCGACCAGGGGTCGCCAGCGCGGTGCGCCTGCCTTGTCGATAAGCATTGACGGCCTTTCGGTGCGGGCTTACGGATATCGGTCCGTTGCTGCGGAAAGGCAATGAAAACGTCAGGGGAATTCCCGAACTCCCTACCAAACCGCGCGCGGGTGGTAGTCAGCGACAACAGTGCACGAAGACATCACATTCCGGAGCGTCGGAAGTCAGGTGCATGGCGCGAAGCCTAACAGGAATCCACTGACCCGCCACCGGACCGGGCGGCACCCGCCTCAGTGCGTCACCCACCACGCGACGATCACCAATACCACGAGCGCAACGAGGACCAACGTCACGTGAGACCGAGGCATCGCGGTTACCTGGGCGTCCCGTCGGTCTGACGAGCCCGCTGCATCAATTCGATGCCCTTGCTGAGCACGGCTTCCAGCGCCACCGCCGCCAGGTACGCCACCGCCAGCACGACCGGCATCACCACCGTGGCCTGCAGCACGAACGGAAGTCCGGAAAGCCACAGCTCATTTCCGTCCCACCAATTGAGGAACGCGTTCACCGAACTCACCCTATTCGTCCGGGCAGTCGAAACACCAATGCCGGCCGCAACGGTGCTTGGCCTGCGGTAAGCGCGGGCCGACGTAAGAGTCACGGTGAGGGAAAACACGCACCCAAGCTCGCCCCGGGGTCCGATGGACGCCGGGCGGGTCGACAGATGATGATGTCGAGATGGTCATGCACGCCGAACCCGCCGACCAGGCCGCCAACCGTGAGCCCGAGCAGGCGTTTGAATCAGCCCGCCAATCGCCGCTGGCCTCGCCGCTCGATTTCAGCGCGCCGGCGCCGTTCAGCTCCGGCTGCGCACTGCGCAACCCGTTCCCGCCGATCGCCGACTACGCGTTCCTGTCCGACTGGGAAACGACCTGCCTGATCTCCCCCGCCGGCTCGGTCGAGTGGCTGTGCGTGCCCCGGCCGGACTCGCCCAGCGTGTTCGGCGCGATCCTGGACCGCAGCGCCGGGCACTTCCGGCTCGGCCCGTACGGCGTCTCGGTGCCCTCGGCCCGCCGCTACCTGCCCGGCAGCCTGATCATGGAAACCACGTGGCAAACCCACACCGGCTGGCTGATCGTGCGTGACGCGCTGGTGATGGGCCCCTGGCATGACATCGAGCGCCGGTCCAAAACGCACCGTCGAACCCCGATGGATTGGGATGCCGAGCACATTCTGCTGCGCACCGTGCGGTGCGTCAGCGGCACCGTCGAGCTGGTGATGAGCTGCGAGCCGGCGTTCGACTACCACCGCATCGGCCCCACCTGGGAATACTCCGCCAACGCGTACAACGAGGCGATGGCTCGTGCCAGCAAGCAAGCGGACGACCATCCGGAGCTGCGGCTGACCACCAATCTGAACATCGGGCTGGAGGGCCGCGAGGCCCGGGCCCGCACCCGGATGAAGGAGGGCGACGACGTGTTCGTCGCCCTGAGCTGGACCAAGCACCCGGCGCCGCAGACCTATCAAGAGGCCGCCGACAAGATGTGGCAGACCACCGAGTGCTGGCGTCAGTGGATCAACATCGGCAACTTCCCGGACCATCCGTGGCGGGCGTATCTGCAGCGCAGCGCGCTGACCCTGAAGGGCTTGACCTATTCGCCCACCGGCGCGTTGCTGGCCGCCAGCACCACGTCGCTGCCCGAGACGCCGCAGGGCGAGCGCAACTGGGACTACCGCTACGCGTGGGTCCGCGACTCGACCTTCGCGTTGTGGGGCCTGTACACGCTCGGCCTGGACCGCGAGGCCGACGACTTCTTCGCGTTCATCGCCGACGTGTCCGGCGCGAACAACAACGAGCGTCACCCGCTGCAGGTGATGTACGGCGTCGGCGGCGAGCGCAGCCTGGTCGAAGAGGAACTCAACCATCTGTCCGGCTACGACCACGCCCGCCCGGTACGCATCGGCAACGGCGCCTACGACCAGGTGCAGCACGACATTTGGGGCTCGATCCTGGATTCCTTTTATCTGCACGCCAAGTCACGCGAGCAGGTTCCGGAGACGTTGTGGCCGGTGCTCAAGAAACAGGTGGAAGAGGCGATCGCGCACTGGCGCGAGCCCGACCGCGGCATCTGGGAGGTGCGTGGGGAGCCGCAGCACTTCACATCGTCGAAGGTGATGTGTTGGGTAGCACTGGACCGCGGGTCCAAATTGGCCGAGCGGCAAGGCGAGAAGAGCTACGCCCAGCAGTGGCGGATGGTCGCCGAGGAGATCAAGGCCGACATCCTCAAGAACGGGGTGGACTCCCGCGGCGTGTTCACCCAGCGCTACGGCAGCGCCGCGTTGGACGCCTCACTGCTGCTGGTGGTGCTGACCCGCTTCCTGCCGCCCGATGACCCGCGGGTGCGCAACACGGTGCTGACGATCGCCAACGAGCTCGCCGAGGAAGGCCTGGTGCTGCGCTACCGGGTGGAACAGACCGACGACGGGCTGTCCGGCGAGGAGGGCACGTTCACCATCTGCTCGTTCTGGCTGGTGTCGGCGCTGGTGGAGATCGGTGAGGTGGCTCGGGCCAAACGGCTGTGTGAGCGGCTGCTGTCCTACGCCAGCCCGCTGCATCTGTACGCCGAGGAGATCGAGCCGCGCACCGGCCGGCACCTGGGCAATTTCCCGCAGGCGTTCACCCATCTGGCGCTGATCAACGCGGTGGTACACGTGATCCGCGCCGAGGAGGAATCCGACGGCTCCGGGATGTTCCAGCCCGCCAACGCGCCCATGTGACGAAAGCAGGCGCTATTTCTTGGCTTTGTCGCCTGCCGCATCGGTGGACAGCGCCGCCACGAAGGCCTCCTGCGGGACATCCACGCGCCCAATGGTTTTCATCCGCTTCTTGCCTTCCTTCTGCTTTTCCAGAAGTTTGCGTTTGCGGGTGATGTCGCCCCCGTAGCACTTGGACAGCACGTCCTTGCGGATCGCGCGAATGTTCTCGCGGGCAATGATTTTCGATCCGATCGCTGCCTGCACCGGCACCTCGAACTGCTGGCGCGGGATCAGTTCCTTCAGTTTGGTGGTCATCTTGTTTCCGTAGGCGAACGCCGAATCCTTGTGCACGATCGCCGAAAACGCGTCGACGGCCTCGTCCTGCAGCAGGATGTCGACCTTGACCAACGAGGCTTCCTGTTCGCCGGCTTCCTCGTAATCCAGGCTGGCGTAGCCGCGGGTGCGCGATTTGAGCGAGTCGAAGAAGTCGAAGATGATCTCGCCCAGCGGCATCGTGTAGCGCAGTTCGACGCGCTCCGGGGACAGGTAGTCTATGCCGCCGAGCTCGCCGCGGCGCGACTGGCACAGCTCCATGATGGTGCCGATGAACTCACTAGGCGCGATGACGGTCGTCTTCACGATGGGTTCGTACACCGTGCGCACCTTGCCTTCCGGCCAGTCCGACGGGTTGGTCACCACGATCTCGCTGCCGTCCTCCTTGATCACCCGGTACACGACGTTGGGCGACGTCGAGATCAGGTCCAAATCGAACTCGCGCTCCAGCCGTTCGCGGGTGATCTCCATGTGCAGCAAACCCAGGAAGCCACACCGGAATCCGAAGCCCAGCGCCACCGACGTCTCCGGCTCGTAGGTCAGGGCCGCGTCGTTGAGTTGCAGTTTTTCCAGGGCGTCGCGCAGGTCCGGGTAGTCGGATCCGTCGACGGGATACAGCCCCGAATAAACCATCGGCTTGGGTTCGCGGTAGCCGGTGAGCGCTTCGGTGGCACCGTGGCGGGCCGTCGTCACGGTGTCACCGACCTTGGATTGGCGGACGTCCTTCACCCCGGTGATCAGGTAGCCCACCTCCCCCACGCCCAGCCCCTCGCTGGCCTTCGGTTCGGGCGAGACGATGCCGACCTCGAGCAGCTCGTGCGTCGCGCCGGTGGACATCATCGCGATGCGCTCGCGCGGCGTGATCTTGCCGTCCACCACGCGGACGTAGGTCACCACGCCGCGGTAGATGTCGTAGACGGAGTCGAAGATCATCGCGCGGAGGGGCGCGTCCGCGTCGCCCTGCGGCGGCGGCACCTCACGCACCACGTGGTCGAGCAGGTCGGCCACGCCCTCGCCCGTCTTGCCGGACACCCTCAGCACGTCGCCGGGATCGCAGCCGATGATGTGCGCGATCTCACCGGCATAGCGATCCGGGTCGGCGGCGGGCAGGTCGATCTTGTTGAGCACCGGGATGATGTGCAGGTCGCGGTCCAGCGCCAGATAGAGGTTGGCCAGCGTCTGGGCCTCGATGCCCTGCGCGGCGTCGACCAGCAGCACCGCGCCCTCGCAGGCCTCCAGCGCGCGCGACACCTCGTAGGTGAAGTCGACGTGGCCGGGGGTGTCGATCAGGTGGAGCACGTACTGCTCGCCTTGGACCTCCCACGGCAGCCGCACGTTTTGCGCCTTGATGGTGATGCCGCGCTCGCGTTCGATGTCCATCCGGTCCAGGTATTGGGGACGCATGGACCGCTCGTCGACGACACCGGTGAGCTGCAGCATCCGGTCGGCCAGCGTGGACTTCCCGTGGTCGATGTGAGCGATGATGCAGAAGTTCCTGATCTGCGCCGGCGCGGTGAAGGTCTTGTCGGCGAAACTGCTGATGGGAATCTCCTGGCGGGTGCTGTTGATGCTGCTTGACCGGTACGTCCAGGGTATCCATGCGGGCTGGTCGGGACATACTCGGACACGGTCGTGCCGGTCGGCGCACGACTATGCTGCGACTATGGCGTCCAGCCGGAAATCGCAATGGAAGACCTTACCATCGGTTCGCCCAGAACGTCGTCGTTTACGGGGTCGCGCGGTTCATCCAGCAGGTGCAGACCGCGCACGCGGTGCACCGCGAAATCGAACAGGTCGTGAAAGCCACCGCGAGCGCGCGAGCGTCCAGCGACTCGGAGCCGACGTCAATCACCGAGGGCCGCCCGGTGACCAGCGACAGCTTCCCACCGCGCAACGGGCCCGCGAAATCGTCTACGCCCCCGACCTCGACGGTCGGGCCGATCCCGGGGAAATCGTCTGGACCTGGGTGGTCTACGAGGACGATCCCACCCGCGGGAAGGACCGCCCGGTGCTCGTCGTCGGCCGCGACCGCGGCGTGCTGCTCGGGCTCATGCTGTCCAGCCAGGAGCGCTATGCCTCCGACCCGGATTGGGTCGGGATCGGCACCGGCGACTGGGATGCCGAGGGCCGGGAAAGCTGGGTGCGGCTGGACCGGGTGCTCGACGTGCCCGAAGAGGGCATTCGCCGCGAGGGCGCGGTCCTGAACCGCGAGATCTTCGACGTGGTGGCCACGCGGCAGCGCACCGACTACGCCTGGCGCTGACTCAGGTCCATTTCTTCGCCGAACGTACTCTGGTGGTGACAAATCCGCGCGTTTCTCGCCATGGTTGCACGTTCGGCGAAAGGGCGGTCAGCCCTGCGTGATGTAGGACTGCAGCTGCTGCTGTTCGGCCTCGAGCTCTTCCATGCGCGTCTTGACGACGTCGCCGATGCTGACGATGCCGATCAGCTTCCTGCCATCGAGCACGGGCACGTGACGCACCCGGTTCTTGGTCATCAGCACGCTGATCTCGTCGACCGTGTCGGACTTCGTGCAGGTTGCCACCGTCGCGGTCATGATCTTGGAGACCGGGCGGGTGAGCATGCTGGGCCCATGGGCGTGCAGCTGGCGCACGACGTCGCGCTCGGACACGATGCCGACCACTCCCTCGTCTCCCACCACCACCATGGCGCCGATGTTTTGCTCGGCGAGGCCGGCGAGCAATTCCCGGACCGTCGCGTCGGGATTGATCGTGGTGACCGCCGCGCCCTTGTTTCGCAAAACGTCCGCTATCCGCATCGAGCCTCCAGCTGGTTGTGATCTGCTTCACACCAGGCTACGGCTAACTCGCGCGGCGTGAAAGCCAACACGAGAACCGGCAACCGAATCACCAACCGATACCCGCGTGCCCGCGGACCAAACATGCGAGCCGTCTTGGAAGATTGGGGCCATGATCGAGATCACCCTGTTGGGAACCGGCAGCCCCATCCCTGATCCGAACCGGGCGGGACCGGCGACGCTGGTGCGGGCCGGCGGGCAGGCGTTCCTGGTGGATTGCGGGCGCGGTGTGCTGCAGCGCGGCGGCCGTCGGCATGGGTGCCGCCGGGTTGTCGGCGCTGCTGCTCACCCACCTGCACAGCGACCACATCGGCGATCTCGGCGACCTGCTGATCACCCGGTGGATCACCCCACGTTCACCCCCGATCCCGCGCCGTTCTTGATCGTCGGGCCGCCGGGGACCGCCGAGACGGTCGAGGCCATGCTGAAGGCGTTCGGCCACGACATCGGTTACCGGATCGCCCACCACGACGACCTGAACACGCCACCGCCGGTCGAGGTGCACGAGTACACCGAGGGGCCGGTGTGGGACCGCGACGGCGTCTCGATTCGGGTCGCGCCCACCGACCACCGGCCGGTGGCACCGACCATCGGATTCCGGATCGACGCCGACGGCGCCTCGGTGGTGCTGGCCGGGGACACGGTGCCGTGCACCAGCCTGGACGAGCTGGCGGCCGGGGCAGACGCGTTGGTGCACACGATGATCCGCAAGGACATCGTCGCCCAGATCCCGCAGCAGCGGCTGCAGGACATCTGCGACTACACACTCGTCGGTCGAAGAAGCCGCGGCGACCGCGGCCCGCGCCGGGGTCGGCACGTTGGTCATGACGCACTACGTGCCGGCGCTGGTGCCCGGACAGGAAGAACAGTGGCGCCCGCCGGCCGCGTCGCAATTCGGCGGGCGCATCGAGCTCGGCGACGACTTGCACCGGGTCGAAGTCGCGCCGCAACCGTAGCCATGGAGGACCGCCCAAGCGCCAGTGCGACTCACGACGACGAGCACTGGGCAGACGTTCAACCCGGAACGCTGTCCCATCTGCTCCGGGCAGGTAGGCCCGCGGTGTTTTTCGCCGCCAACATCGGTGATTCGGTCATGTTGCTGCCGACGCTACGAGCGCTGCGCGAAATGTTCGACGCCCCACTCACGCTGGCCGCTCCGAAGGTGGCCTTCGACCTGTGTTTCCGGGAGGTCAGTCCGCACCTGGTCGACATCACCGGCGTACCGGAAACGGGTCCGCCCCTACCTCCGATTCGGTCACCCGACTGTGCGGCCCTGGCCGCGCAGTCGGCCCCGTCGACGTGTTCATCAACACCGTGATCACCAACATGCCGATGGGCACGTTTCAGGAACTGCAGGCGCGTCTTGCCCCCACCACGATTGGCTTGACCAACGACTACACGGACTATGACGTCACGGTGCCCAGACAGGCGTGGCATGCCTGCGATTCGCTGTTCAAGTTGGCACGCGTTTTCGATCCGTCGCTGCGGCTCGAGGACTACGCGCAGCCGGTGCCCATCCCCGCGTCGGTCCAGGAGCAAGCTCGATCGATGCGCGCCGCGCTGCCCGCGGGGACCAAGGTGCTGGTCGTGCACGCCGACACCAATTGGAAAGAAAAGCGTTGGCCCGTAACACGCTTCATCAATCTGCTGGACCGATTCTTGTCGAATCACCCCGAGTTCGTGGCATAGGTCGTCGGGCTGGGACACGAAGAATTCAACGTCGGGTGTGCAGGTGACCGCGTCGTCTCCCATCTCGGGCTCCCGCTGGATCTCAGCATGAGCATGGTCGCCAACGCCGACCTTTTCCTGGGCATCGACTCCTGCATGCTCCACGCCGCGGATCTGGCGCGGGTTCCGGGCGTCGGACTCTTCGGTCCGACGCGATCGGCGACGTGGGGATTCCGGTTCGGGCCGCACCGGCACATCGACCAGCGAAAGATGGCCGACATCAGCGTCGACGCGGTGCTCGATGCGCTGGAAGCCATTGCCGACGAACGATGATTTGGCGGAATTACCTTGCCCGCATCTCGATTAAGCTTGTTGACCGAGCACGCCAAGCCCGCGACCGATGTGCGGCGTTGGGAGAGGACTTAGGTTATGGGCATGGTCAGGCCCACCGGCGGGTTTGCCGCTGGCATGCTCGACGGCGGTGGCTGGCCGGACGTTGCCGAAGACGCCTTCTACGACCGAGCCCAGCAGTATGTGCAGGTCTTGCGTCAAACCACCGACGTGTTGGACACCCTGCGGCAGCAGCGCAGCGAGATCTTCGTCAGCGGCCTCTGTCGGGTATGGCCGCCGGCGCCGCCAACGGCGCACTCGACTCGAGCATCGACGAATTGGTGAACTTGCAAACGGATTTGACCATCGCGATCACCTGGCTGCGACAAATCGCCGGATCCATCGAGCAGGCGAAGTCGGACATCGGCGACAACGTGGATGCCGCGCACCGGCAGATCGCTCTGATTGAGCGAGATGCCGAATTGAAGCCCGCCGAGCGAACCGCCGCAATCGATTCCCTAGTCAGCGCGACGCATGCCGCCAATGTCAGCGTGGTCGACGGCACCGCGGAACAGATTCTTCAGAGCAAGGACTGGAAACCGCCGGAGCGCGCGTTGCAGGATCTGCTCGACCAGAAGGCACCGCCGGACTCGGCACCGCCGGACCGCCTGCTGGGTAACCGTGACCCGCGCTGGGGTGGGCGTTTCTGGGCACCGGACGGCGCGTCACAGCCGTCGACGTCGACCGTCCCGCCCGTCGCCGCGGCCCCGCCGCCATCGACGGTCATGACGCCGATGCCCGTCGCCCCGGCAGCCACCACCGGCGCGACCGCCCCCGTCGTCGCGCCGAGTGCGCCAAAACCGTTGAGCCCGGCGGAGTCCGCGCAACCCCTCGGCTCCGGGGTTCGCAACACCGGCATGCCCGCCGCGCCGGCGGCACCCGCCGCGCCAGGGGCGGGGCCACGGGACACGGGTCCGGCGGTCGCGCCGGCCTCGGCGACAAGCATGCCCGCCGCACCCGCGCAAGCAGCGCGCGGCGCTTCGAGTGCGGCCCCCGGTTCGGGTGCCCCGGTCGGACAGAACGCAACCGGTGCCTCTGCGGGGATGCGACCGGCCGCCGCGACCCGGCAGCACGCGCGTGACGACGTCGCCGCCCGCCCGAAGGCGGCCCAACCCACCGAATCCGATGCGGCCAGCGGGGTTTCGGTTTCGGCGGCGCTGGTCGAACGCGACGCGGCGACGGATGCGACGCGCCGTGGCGAGGCCGATCCCCTGGTGCTTGCGCGGCGCATCGCCGCGGCGCTCAACGCGCCCGACAGCGCCGGCGCGACGCATTTGAAGTTCTTCTGGGTGACCGCGGTGACCGTCGAGGGCGTCATCGTGGTGGCCAACAACTATGGACTGGCCTACATCCCCGACGGGGTGCACTTGCCCGCCCAGGTGCGCATGGCCAGTGCCGACAGCGCGATTCCGGTCGCCGAGCGGGCGCGCTGGGCCACCTATCCGGTGATCGCCGTGCAGGGTTGGGCGGAGCACCGAAACACCAAGCTGCGAGCGGTGATTGCTACGGACCAGCAGTTCGCCGATTCCGACCCCGGCGTGGCCAAGGTCGTCCTGAAGCCGGAAGACATCCCGCAAAGCGGTGCGATGACGGGCAGGTCCCGGCTCGAAGTGGTTCATCCGCAGGCAGCAGCGCGCCTGGCGGGCACGCCCGAATCGGGGTTGCTCGCCCTGTTGCCGACGCCGCCGTCCGGCCCGCCCGCCGACCGGCGCTCGCGGCTGTGGCTGGAGGCGATGCGGCCCTTGGCAAGTCGTGCGACCGGCCGATCCGCGGCACACCTGCGGGCCTTTCGCGGCTACGCCGCGCACGCGCACGCGCACGAAGTGATCCTCGGCCAGGCGCGCGCGGCGACCGACTCGGCTGCCCAGCGCGCCGCCGTCGCCGACTGGCTCTACTGGAAGCACCTCACCGAGTTACTCGACACCGCGGCCACACCCTCGCCCGGCAAAGCCTAATTGTCGCCACTGCCGGCTGAAATCGCGCTCGTCGCCGCGGTGAGCGAGTCGGCCAACCGCCCCAGCGACTCGATCAACCGGGTCTGTTGGGCCTCGATGACCCGCGCCGCCGCCGCTTGCGCGTTTTGTATCGCTTCGTTGATGCGTAGCGCCACCGTCTCGATGCCCAGTCGTAGCAGGCCGTCGTCGATGTGCGGTCCGGTAAGCCATTGGTGCCCGTCGACCGTCACTTGGACGGTGCCCGATTCGTCTGAGCCCTTGAAGGATTCGGCTTTGAGATTGTCGGCCTGCGCGTCCCCCATCGACTGGATCTGCTCGGCCGTGCGCAGCACCTAAGCCACGACCGGGTGCATCTCGGTGTTCATCTGGCGGTCCTTATTAGTCGTTGCTGCCGTAGCGGGTGGCGAAAACGTCTGCCTGCACGCGAATAGCTTGGTCCGGCGACCGCAGCTGCGTCATTCCGGTCTGCAGTGCGTCGGTGATGAACTCTTCATCTTCTCGATCCGAGATCCCCAGGTGCCGGAACGCGTCGAGCACAAAGGAGTGCTGAATCGACAGCGCCCGTTGCCGAGCCAGGTCCCCGATGGCGAATATCTCTGCGGCGAGGCTGGATTCGGTCATCTTCGCCGCATCGGGTGACAGCTCGACCAACGAGATTCTGCCGTCCATGGTCGCCGTCACCGACACGGTCTCGGGGGGATTCGTCACCTTCGCCGTCGGCATCGCGCCGTCGTCGTCTCCGGCGTCGGCGGCCCCGACGTCACCGTCGTTCTCGACGAGCGCGTCGATCAATTCGCCTCCGGCGTCCGCGGCCGGCGCCGACTCGACCAACGAATCGATGAGCGACGGTTCGGCGTTGTCGTGGCCGGTCTCGTCTCCGAAGTCCAGGAACGAGCCGCTTTCCCGGCCGAACCCGTCATCGAAGCCGTAGTGCGCATCGCTTTCGGGCTCCGGGTTGTCGCCGAAATCCCAAGCGGCAGAATTCCCGTCGTCGCCGTGCTGCGTGGTTTCCACTGTAGCGTCTGCCCTTCCGAACGTCTGGGGTTGTCGAACTCAGCCCGGCAGAATCTGTTGGTCGCGGTTGTCGCTCGTCTGGGTGTCGGTGCTGATGTAGGCGGTCGCGCTGGCCCGTAATTTTCCGGCCAGGTCGGTGCACACACCGGCCATGTTGGTGCACGGCGCTTCGCGTTCGCTCTCCGTGTTGAACATGACCCCCCAGAAGACCGCGTAGATCAATCCGTGATCCCAGACCAGTTTGTAGGCCAGCCCGTTGGTTGTTGCCGTCGCATTGTCGATTTCGGCCGCGGCTTCTTCCTTCTCGACGGCCAATTGCTCTAAGTACACGGTCGCTACTTCAATTTGGTTTGCCATGGCCTTCTTTCCTCGACGTTCTCAGCGGACGCGTTCGCTCGCCTGTGCGGTGCCGTCGACCGCGGTGTAGACCGGCGCGCGCTCGGAAGTCTGGCCGCCCGTGGCCGCGCCGTCGGGATCGCTTGGGAGGACGTCCTCCTCGGCGGCAGCAGCCTTCGGGGCGGGGCCCGTCTTCGCCGGTGCACTCGTCTTCGACGGGCTCGGCGAACCCGACACCGCGCTCGGCATTCGGCCGACGGCGGGCATGGCGTAGGCCGGTGAGCCGCCGGTTTGCGGCGCCGCGCCTTCCGACGACGGCGCGCCCGGCCAGTCACCGGGGGCGCTTTCACCTTCCCGGGTGGTCGGGGCGCCCGCGGACGACGCGGCCCGCTGATGGTAGTCGGCCAGCACCGCCTCCGACCTTTCCTGCATGTCCACATACCACGTCAGCACCTCGTGTTGTCGGTTGATGTCTCCCCTCCTCCCGTACTCGTCGTACCAGAAGTCGGCGATGTAGAGCTCGTAGGAGGTGGGGTGGACCGTGACGGCCCACTTGTGGGCGTCCACCACGCCCCTGGCTTGGCTGGCGATCTGGTAACACGAGCTGTTGCCCAGCTGGATCAGATACTTCTTCTGTTGGTCGAAATTGGCTTCGACCGCCGCCGACGACTCGCCCTCCCAATACTCGAAGGGGCGGAACCGTTGCATGACGGCGTCCGTTTGCAACGCCAGCACATAGCTGTTCCAGTCGCCCTCGAACCTGGTGTACGCCGGGCCCTGGTCGGGCGCCTCGATATCGTCGATCGCCTGCCGGAGGTCGTAATAGCCGTCATAGCCGGGTGTTTGGGGCGGCGACGCGAATTCTTCGTCGCCGCCGCTTTTCTGCGCGACAGGTGTGCTCGCGGACTCGGGCGTGGCCGACGACCCCTCGGTGAGCGCGTCGGCGGCGGCCTGATCGGCTTCCTCGTAGGCCAGCGCCGCGTTGCGCAGCGACTGCGCCAGCAGCAGATATTCGGCCTCGGCTCGTTTGATGCTCTCGCGAACCGCGCTGGCGTTGTAGTTCAGCTGCGTGCCGGAATCCACGACGAAGGAAATGTCGCACGACAGCTGCGGATTCTGCTGCGGCGGAGTGGGCAGCGGCACCTCGAGCTCGGCGGCCCTGGCCATCAGCTCGTCGTACTCGACCTTCAACATCTCAGCCATGGACGACTCTCCTTCTTCGTCGAAGTCATCACCGCGAGATCGAACGAGCGCTGGCCCGCGCGAGCGAGGCTCATCGTAATCCAGCAAAGCCCTCGTCGCAGCGCAGTCGTGCGGCCGCGGCCGGGGCGACTAGGCCAGTCGAGTGACCTCGACGACCACGTCGAGATCGGTTGCGCCCTGCCCCGAGAAGATGCTTTCGAGCGAGGCCACATCGGTGTAGTCACGGCCGACGCCCACACCGACGTACTGCTCGGTGATCTCGGTGTTGTTGGTGGGGTCGTAGTTCCACCACCCACCGGTCCAGGCCTGAACCCACGCGTGGCTTCGGCCGTCCACCGTTTCCCCGACGACCGCGTTCCGCTTGGGATGCAGATAGCCCGACACGTAGCGAGACGGAATTCCCATCTCGCGCAACAGCATCAGCGTCAAATGGACGAAGTCCTGGCAAACGCCCCGGCCCGCCTTGAGGGCGTCGATACCGGGCGAGTGCACCCCGGTGGTGCCCGGAAGGTAGTCCAGCTCGCCGTTGACCCAGTCGGCCGCGGCGATCACCGCTTCCTGCGGCTCATAGCTGTTGACGATCTTCTTGCCGACGGAACCGAGCCGCTTGCTGGTCGGCGTGTACTCGGTGGGCTGGAGCAGTTCGTCGAATCGGTCGATCACGCCCGCCGACCGCAGGTCCTTCCAGCTGACGTCCTTCGCGGCGGGCTCGGGCTGTTCGGTCTCGACCACCGACGACGACGTCACCGTCAGATCGGTGTGCGGCGCATGCAGATCGAACGCCGTGACGGCGGTGCCCCAATAGTCGATGTACCGGTAGGACCGGGTGGCCGGAATGGTCTCCACCCGGTTGAGGATCACGTTTTGCCGGGTGTCCGAACTCGGCGTCAACCGGGCCTCGTTGTAGGACGCGGTCACCGCCGACTGGTAGGCGAACCCGGTGGTGTGCACCACCCGCAGCCGCCACATCAGGTGTCCCCGTTCCGGGCGACCATTGCGGCACAATGACCCGCATCCGACCATGCCACCCATGGCGTGACATGAAAGTACTGCAGCGACAACGCATCTCCAACATCGCGGTAGGTCGTCTGGAGGCCGGCCAGGCGAGTCTCGAGCGTGTCGAGTAACACTCCCGGCGGCAGGAACTCCAGGTCGCTGCGGGCCTGCCCCAGCAGCCGCTGCGCTTCAGGGGTGGCCCCCACCCGGCTCGTCGGGTTGCGCACCAAGTCTTCGATGCTCTCTTCGGCGAGCTTCAGCGAATAGAACACCGACCGCGGGAACAACCGGTCCAGCATCATGAACTCGACCACCCGACCGGCGTCCAACGCGCCGCGATAGGTGCGCAGATAGGTGTCGTGGGCGCCCGCCGAGCGCAGCAGCGTCACCCACGCCGGGCAGGAGGCGCTATCCCCCACCCGAGACAGCAAGAGCCGCACCGTCATATCGACGCGCTCGATCGCGCGGCCCAACAACATGAATCGGTAGCCGTCGTCACGCGAGAGCATCGAGTCGGCCAGGCCGGCGAACATCGCGGCCCTGCCCTCGATGAAGGACAGAAACTCATGTGGCCCAAGGTGTTTGGCGGCGTGCTCGCGTTCGGGCAGCGCATGGTAGGTGGTGTTGAGGCATTCCCAGATCTCGATGGACGTCACTTCTCGCGCCGACTTCGCATTTTCGCGCGCCGCCGTGATCGCGTCGGCAATCGAGCTGCCGCCGTTGTTTTCGGTGCTGTAGGCCACCATGTCGGTCAACGACCAGACATCCAGGTTGTGGTCCGGGGCCTCGATGCCGAGCACCCGCAGCAGCAGCCGCGACGCCTGGTCGGGGTCGACGCTGGAATCCTCCAGCAATTGGTGCAGCGCGCCGTCCAGAATGCGCGCGGTGTCATCGGCCCGCTCCACGTAGCGGCCGATCCAGTAGAGCGCCTCGGCATTTCGCGCCAACATCAGCGAACCGTCCTCTGCTGTTGTTGCTGCTGCTGTTGCTGTTTTTGCTCCTGCTTTCTGCGGGGCTTGTCTTCCGGAGGATGCTCGGCCTGCAGCGACTGCTGGGGTGGCTCCGCCGAGTCGTCGGGCTCGGGGTCCGTCATGGATTTCGGCAACGAACGCACCACCTCGGCGGCGCCCAGCTCGCGATCGGCGGCCGACGCCCGCGGCGCCAGCACCCAGGTGTCCTTGGAGCCCCCGCCCTGACTCGAGTTGACCACCCGTGACCCCTCGACCAACGCCACCCGGCTCAGCCCGCCCGGCAACACCCACACCTCGTCGCCGTCGTTGACCGCGAACGGCCGCAGGTCGACGTAGCGCGGCGCCAGCACGTTGTCGATCCGCGTCGGCACGGTCGACAGCTCCATCATCGGCTGCGCAATCCAGCTGCGCGGATCCTCGCGGATCTTCTTCCGGACGGCCGCCAGTTCTTCTCGGATGCCTCCGGACCGAACACGATGCCGTACCCGCCGGATCCCTCGACCGGTTTGATGACGAGTTCGTCGACCCGGTCGAGGACCTCCTCGCGCTCGTCATCCAGCCAGCACCGGTAGGTGTCCACGTTGGCCAGCAGCGGCTTCTCGCCGAGGTAGTACTCGATCATCGTCGGCACGTAGGTGTAGACGAGCTTGTCGTCGCCCACAGCGTTGCCGATCGCGCTGGAGATCACGACATTGCCGGCGCGGGCGGCGTTGACCAAACCGGCCACCCCCAGCACCGAGTCGCCGCGGAACTGCAGCGGATCGAGGAAGATGTCGTCGATGCGCCGATAGATGACGTCGACCTGGCGCTCCCCCTCGGTGGTGCGCATGTACACCTGGTTGTCCCGGCAGAACAGGTCACGGCCCTCGACCAGTTCGACGCCCATCTGTCGAGCGAGCAGGGAGTGCTCGAAGTACGCCGAGTTGTAGACGCCGGGGGTCAGCACCACCACGGTCGGGTCGGCCTCGTTGGTGGCCGCGGAATTGCGCAGCGCCCACAGCAGGTGCGAGGCGTAGTCGTCGACGGCCCGCACCCGGTGGGTGGCGAACAGGTTGGGGAAGACCCGGGCCATGGTGCGCCGGTTCTCCATCACATACGACACGCCTGAGGGCGAGCGCAGGTTGTCTTCGAGCACCCGCCAGGTGCCCTTCTCGTCGCGGATCAGGTCGATGCCGGCGACGTGGATGCGCACGCCATTGGGCGGGACGATGCCGAAGGCCTGGCGGTGAAAGTGCTCGCAGGAGGTGACCAGGCGACGCGGGATCACGCCGTCGTTCAGGATCTCCTGGTCGCCGTAGATGTCGTCGAGATACATCTCCAGGGCTTTGACCCGTTGGACGATGCCGCGCTCGAGCCGGTTCCATTCGGCTGCCGAGATCACGCGCGGCACCAGGTCCAGCGGAAATGGCCGCTCCTGACCCGATAGCGAGAACGTGATGCCCTGGTCGATGAACGCCCGGTGCCAGCGCGTCGGCACGAGCTCGCAGGTCCGAGGCGTCCGAGGGCGCCAGCTCGGCGTAGATGCCCTTGTACGGGCCCCGGACGTTGCCCTGCGCGTCGAACATCTCGTCGAAGGCCATCTCGTAGGCGTCCGACGAGTTGTATCCGCGGAAGATGCGCTCGGAGCGCGCCAACGGTCGTGCCGCACCCCGCGACCCCCGACTGGCTTTCTCAACCTGGCTCGGAAGACTCACTTTTAGGATGCTGCCGCAAATCGACGTTATGGCAGGCCACGAGTTCCCGTTTTGGGAGAAAACGTAACCGACTGCTAGCCTGAGCAGTCGCAATCGGGTGTGGGGCGCCCCCCGAAACGAACACCGCAACACCACATCGACGAAGGACAGTTCCGCATGGCCAACATCAAGTCGCAGCAGAAGCGCATCAAGACCAACGAGCGCGCCCGACTGCGCAACAAGTCGGTGAAGTCCTCGCTGCGCACCGCCGTGCGCGCGTTCCGTGAGGCCGCCGAGGCCGGCGACAAGGACAAGGCCGCGGAGTTGCTGGTGTCGACCAACCGCAAGCTGGACAAGGCGGCCACCAAGGGCGTCATCCACAAGAACCAGGCCGCGAACAAGAAGTCGGCGCTGGCGCGGTCCCTCAACAAGATCTGATCCCTGGGCTATCGGCCCCGGTCGGCCACCAATTCGGCCACTTTCCGGACCGCGGACTCCAGCGCGTAGTCAGCTTCCGCGGCGGTTCCCTTGACGTCGGCGTTGAGCTCCGCCACCACTTTCATCGCGGCCGCCACGCTGTCGCGCGACCAGCGCCGGGCCTGTTTCTGCGCTTTCTGCACCCGCCAGGGCGGCATGCCCAGCTGCCCGGCCAGCCGGTACGGGTCACCGGAGAGCGGGCCCACCCGGCCGATGGTGTGGATGGCCTCGGCCAGCGCGTCGGCCAGCACCACCAACGGCTCGCCGCGCATCATCGCCCACCGCAACGCCTCGGCCGCGCCGGCGACGTCGCCGGCCACGGCCTTGTCCGCGATGTCGAAGCCCTTCACCTCGGCCTTGCCGCTGTGATAGCGGCGCACCGCGGCCTCGTCGACCTCGCCGCCGGTGTCGGCGACCAGCTGTGAGCAGGCCGAGGCCAGCTCGCGCACGTCGGAGCCGACGGCGTCCAGCAGGGCGGTCACGATGTCCTCGTCGACCTTGACTCGCAACGCGCGAAACTCTCTGCGGATGAAGTCGACGCGTTCGCTCAACTTGGTGATCCGGGCGCAGGGATGCACCTGGGCGCCCAGCGCCTTCAACTGGTCGGCCAGCGACTTGGCCCGCCCGCCGCCGGAGTGCACCACCACCAGCGTGGTGGCCGGCGGCAGGTCGGCGGCCACCGTGGCGATCATCGCGACCGCGTCCTTGCCGGCTTCGGCCGCGGCCTCCAGCACGACGATGCGTTCGTCGGCGAACAGCGACGGGCTCAGCAGCTCGGCGAGCTCGAACGTGCTGACATCGCCGGCCCGCATCCGGTTGACCGGGATGTCGGGGTTCTCAGAGGTGCCGGCGCGATCGCGCGCCGCCCGCAGCACGTCGGCCACGGCCCGTTCGACCAGCAGATCCTCGTCCCCCAGGACCAAGTGCAACGCTGACGCCTCGCTCACCCCACGATGGTGTCACGCAGGGCCGACCAATCTGCGCGGGGATCCAGCAGCTCCGACGCCGTCCAGGCCAGCGCGCACAGCACCACGACCAGCCCCGCCGCCCGGGTCGAGGCGCGAAACCAGGGCCGCCGCCACAGCACCGCGGCCAGCACCAGCAGCAGCGCGGTCGAAAAGCCGACCAGCAGCACGCCGGCCAGGCCGTCGGGTACCGGCACGGTCGCCGCGAGCGCATGCGCCGCCACGTGCGCCACCTTGGCCACCCACCACACCTCCGGGCCGGTGAAACGCATCAGCAGCTGTGCACCGGGCGGCCACAGCACGCACAGCACGGCCGCAGCGCTGCCCAGCACGGTGACGGGTGCGATGACCGGCGCCGCGGCCAGGTTGGCGGCCACGGCCACCAGGCTGAACCGGCCCGAGATGCCGGCGACCAATGGCGCGGTCACCACCTGCGCGGCCAACGCAACCGCGAGGCCATCTGCCAGCGGCTTGGGGCAGCCTTTGGCGGCCAGCCGACGCGACCAGCCCGGCGCGACGACGATCAGCGCGCCCGTCGCCAGCACCGACAGCGCGAAGCCGGCATCGACGGCCAGCTGGGGACCGACCGCGAGCAGTAGCAGCACCGTGGCCGACAGCGCGGGGATCGCTTGGCGCCGGCGGGCGGTCAGCATCCCCGCCATCGCGATGGCGCCCATCACCGCCGCCCGCAGCGCGCTCGCGGTCGGCTCGACGACGATCACGAACGCCAGCAGGGCCACCCCGGCCAGCAGCACGGCCGCCCGCGGGCCGATCAGCCGCCCGGCGAACAGCGCCGCCACGCACACGATCGTGACGTTGGCCCCCGATACCACCGTCAGGTGGGTCAGGCCGGCCGCACGGAATTCGCCGACGGTCTCGGCGGTGAGGGCCGAGGTGTCGCCGAGGACCAGGGCGCCCAGCAGCGCCGCCGGCGCGGCGGTCAGGTCGTGGCGACCGGGGCGGTTGATCCGCGCGGAGAACCGCAGCGGCTGGCCCACCCGCACGTCGAAATCCGATGCCCCCGCGAAATCGGTTACCCGGCCGGATATCTCGTCATCGCGCAGCCGTTGCAGAGTGGCACGAAACGTCAGCCGGCCCGAGCCCAGCGAGAGCGGGCTCTCGCTGGGCGTTACCGTCACCGGGGCGATCGTCCCGAATGCCGCGGTGATCGGATGGCGAGCCACCGCGTCGGCGCGCAACGCGATCGCCACCAGCCCGGCCGCGACGGCCCGGCCCCGCGGGTGGCGTCCGGACCGGCGCGCCGTGCACCACGCCACGGGGCCGGCCGCGGCGACCAACGCCAGGGAACACGATGCCAACGCCCGCCCGACCGGCCACACGATGCCGCAGGCGGTGACGATCCAGCCGGTCAGCGCGGCCGGTACCAGCCGCACATTGAGGCGGGCGAGTTCCAGGCCCGGCGCCGGCGCCGCCAGGTCAGACACGAACCAGGGTCCGCAGCTTGTCCAGCCGCGAGGGGCCGATGCCGTCGACGTCGGCGAGCTGGTCGACGCTGGTGAACTTGCCGTTGGCCTGCCGCCAGTTCACGATCGCGGCGGCGGTGACCGGCCCGACCCCGGGCAGGTCGTCCAGCTGCTCGACGGTCGCGGTATTGAGGTCGAGCACCTCGCCGGTCTTCGGCCGGGCCGAACCCTTCACCGACCCCGTCGGTGCCGGCGTCTTGGCCGCCGGCGTCGCGCCGGTCGTCACCGAGCTGCCCAGCGCAGCGGGCTGCCCCGACACGGGCGCCAGCCCGACCACGATCTGCTCGCCGGCGCCGAGCGGGCGAGCCATGTTGAGTTCGATGGTGTCGGCGCCGTCCATCACACCCCCGGCGGCCTGCACCGCATCGGCGATCCGGGCGCCGGATGTCAACGTGACCAGGCCCGGCTTGTGCACCAGACCGACCACGCTGACCACCACCGGCCGGTCCGGGTCGGGACTCGCCGAGGATCTCGGGCTTGCCGTGGACGCCTTCTCGACCGGCGGCAGTTTCGCCGACATGACCGGTGCGGGTGGTCGCGGGTCAGCGTGAAAATCGTGATCAGCACGGCCAGCGCGGCAGCAGCGAGTTCTGATCCTCGTCGAGCTCCGGCTCCGCGGCGGGCGAATCGATATCCGGGTCGGCGCCGAGGCGCCGATGCAGCCGCTCGGCGGGAAGTTCTGTTCGCATGCGGCCGACGGTAGGTGCGCCGACCACCACAGCGGCCTCGACCGGGGGCGTCTGAACCGCTCGCTGTGGATTAACCGGAGGCTGTGCACCAGCACAGCGCGGGATGGGTCAAGATGGAACTCGGAGCGCACGACCGGACAGCCGTCACAAACCGTGGTCGACACGCTCAAACCCCAGGCAAAGGAGTCTGCATACAACTGGCGCTGACGCCGGAGGAAGCCGCGTTCCGCGACGAACTTCGCCACATGTTCACGACCAAGATCCCGCAAGACGCGCGCGACCGGGTACGCCAGGGCTCGGCGGAAGTGGTGCACGACGACGTCGTCACCAGCCACAAGATCCTGCACGAGCACGGCCTGGCCGTCCCGAGCTGGCCGGTCGAGTGGGGCGGCAAGGACTGGACCCCCACCCAGCACCAGATCTGGGCCGACGAACTGCAGCTGGCATGTGTCCCCGAGCCGCTGAACTTCAACACCAAGATGGTGGGCCCGGTGATCGCCGAGTTCGGTTCTCAGGAGCTCAAGGAGCGCTTCCTGCCGCCGACGGCCAGCCTCGACATCTGGTGGTGCCAGGGCTTTTCCGAGCCCGAGGCCGGTTCCGACCTGGCCTCGCTGCGCACCACCGCCGTCCGCGACGGCGACAGCTACGTCGTCAACGGCCAGAAAACCTGGACCACCTTGGGCCAGTACGCCGACTGGATCTTCTGCCTGGTCCGCACCGACCCGCAGGCGCCCAAGCGCCAGGCGGGTATCTCGTTTCTGCTGTTCGACATGAAGACGCCGGGTATCACCGTGCGGCCCATCAAGACGATCGACGGCGGCCACGAGGTCAACGAGCTGTTCTTCGAAGACGTCCGGGTGCCCACCAATCAGCTTGTCGGAGAAGAGAACAAGGGCTGGACCTACGCGAAGTTCCTGCTGGGCAACGAGCGCACCGGCATCGCCGGCGTGGGTCGCACCAAGGTGCGGCTGGCCGAGGTGAAGAAATTCGCGGCGCAAGCCGGCGTGCTCGACGACCCACTGTTCGCGGCCCGGCTGGCCGAAGCCGAAAACGATTTGCTGGCACTGGAACTCACGCAGGCGCGGGTGGTGACCGATTCCGCGGACGGGCAGCCCAACCCGGCGTCGTCGGTGCTCAAGTTGCGCGGCAGCCAGTTGCAACAGATCGCCACCGAGCTTCTTGTTGAGGTCGCCGGCGCGGACGCGTTGGCCGCCGACGGGGACGACCTCGCGTCTCCGGCCTGGGCGCAACACAGCGCGCCGCGCTACCTCAACTACCGCAAGACGTCGATCTACGGCGGCAGCAGCGAGGTGCAGCGCAACATCATCGCGTCCAGCATTCTGGGATTGTGAGGCAGCCATGGACTTTCAGTTGACTGACGAGCGGGCCTGCTGCGCGACACGACCCGCGATCTGTTGTCCCGCAGCTACGACCCGGAGAGCCGCATCAAGGTCATCGGCTCTGATCTGGGCTGGAGCCGGGAGGTCTGGAGTCAGCTTGCCGATACCGGGATCCTCGGCCTGGGCTTCGACCCGGACGAGGCGGGACAGATCGAGATCATGGTCGTGCTCACCGAGGCCGGGCGCCGGTTGGCCCCCGAGCCGATCCTGCATGCCGCGTTGGCGCCCGGTGCGCTGATCGCCGAGCTCGGCACCGACGCCCAGAAAGGGCAACTCGACGACGTCGCGGCGGGACAACGACTGCTGGCCTTCGCCTACCTGGAGCCGGGTCAGCGCAGGCCGACCACCACGGTCACGACTCAGGCTGCGCGACAAGGTGATTCGTGGACGTTGACCGGCCGCAAGAACCCGGTGCTGGCCGGCGACTGCGCCGACGCGTTGGTGGTCAGCGCCACGCTGCCGGACGGCGGCACCGGGCTGTTTCTGGTCGACGCGAAGGTGGTCACCCGTCATCCGTTCCGGATCTTCGACGGTCAACGTGGCGCGCAGGTCGACCTCGACGGCGCGGCCGCCGAACCGTTGGGCGACGCGGTCGACGTGTCGGATGCCATCAGCGGTGCCATCGTTCGCATCCAGTCGGGGCTCTGCGCCGAAGCGGTCGGCGCGATGGAGGAAGCGCTGCGGCTGACCACCGATTACCTCAAGACCCGCAAGCAGTTCGGGGTCACGCTCAACAAGTTCCAGGCGCTGACCCAGCGGGCCGCCGACATGTATGTGTCGCTGGAAATGGCGCGCAGCATGAGCCTGTACGCCGCGATGTCGATCGCCGACGGGAACCTCGACCCGCTGATCGCGTCGCGGGCCGACGTGCAGATCGGCCGGTCGGGCCGCCACATCGCGCAGGAGTCGATCCAGATGCACGGCGGAATCGGGGTGACCGCCGAATATCCGGTGAGCCACTACGCGGCCCGGCTTACCGCAATCGAGCACACGCTGGGCACCTCGGTCGATCACGTGCACAACCTGATCGACCACCTCGCCGACTACGACCTGGCCCGGCTCTAAGCAGCCGTTACGGCCGAACGTCGAGTTGTCGGGCCGGAACTCGAGCTTTTCGCCCGACAACTCGACGTTCGCGCGTCAGCTCGCCTCCTGCGACGGCGAGTCCGACGGCGCCTACGACGGCGCGTCCGACGGCGGTTCCGCGTCGGGCAGCTGAGCCACCAGATACTCGGCCAGTCCCCCGATGGTCGGGTAGTCGAATACCGCGGTGGCGTTGATCGTGAACTTGCCACCGAACTGGCTGTGCAACCGGTTACGCAGTTCGATCGCCATCAGCGAATCGGTGCCCAGGTCCAGGAACCGGCTGGTCGCCGCCGGCGGCTGGGCAAGACGCAGGAAGTTCTGCACCTCGCGTTGCAGGAACTCGGTGACGAAACCGGCTCGCTGCGGCACCGGGATCTCCATCAGCTGCTTGAGCAACTCGCTGTCACCGGTCACTTCCCCTGCGGCACTGGGCAACACGAGGTCGAGGATGGGCGGACGCGAACTGCCCAGCACCTTCGCGGCGCGCTGCCAGTTCGCCTTGAGGACGGTGGCCTGGCCCGTTCCGTTGGCGACGACCTCGCCCATCGCACTCAGCGCGGCCGACGGCTCCAGCGGCATCAGGCCCTGCGCACTGATATTGGCGATCGCTGCCTCCGACGAGGCCATGCCGCCTTGGGCCCAGGGACCGAAGTTGATCCCGGTGGCGGGCAGGCCCTGCGCCCTGCGGTGGGCGACCAGGCCGTCGAGTAACGCGTTGGCGGTCGCGTAGTTGGACTGCCCCGGCGAACCGAACAGACTAGACACCGAGGACGAAACGATGAAGAAGTCCAGCTCGTCGTCCTTGGTCAGCCGGTCCAAGTGGCAGGCGCCAAACGCCTTGGGCGCCATCGTTGTTCGGAATCGGTCCAGGCTCTGCCGGGACAGCAGCGCATCGTCGAGCACACCGGCCAGATGAGCCACACCCGCCAATGGCGGCAGCTCGGCGCGGATGCGCTCCAGCAGCTGCTCGACCTCGGACTCGTCGCTGACGTCGGCCGGGAAAACGTGAACGCGGCACTTGTGGCGCTCGGTGATCTCCTCGATCAACCGCAGCGCGTCCCCCTCGGGCGCGCGCCGGCTGGTCAACACGATGTCACCGGCACCGAGCTGAGCCAGATACGACGCCGTGTGCAGGCCGATCGCGCCGAGCCCGCCGGTGATCAGATAGCTCCGATCGGCCTTCGGCTGCAACGGATTCGGGATCTGCACCACGATCTTCCCGATGTGGCGCGCCTGCTGCATGCGCCGAAACGCGGCTCTGGCCTCGGTGACCGGGTAGATCTCGGCGGGCAGTGGCGCCCACTCGCCCTTGCCCAGCCCTTCGGACACCTCGGTCAACAAGCCGCGAATACGCTCGGGCTCCTGGACGGTCACCGTGTCCAGCGCCACGATCTCGTAGGCGATGTCCGGGCGCACCTCGGCCATCTGCTCGGGTGTCCAGATGTCGCGCTTGGCGATCTCGGCGAACCGGCCGTTTTGGGCGGTGGCCCGCACCGTCGCCTCGAGAAAGCCCTCGTTCGTCAGGCTGTTGAGCACCACGTCGACGCCGGCGCCATCCGTGTCGGCGAGAATCTGGTCAGCGAAATCCGTTGTGCGCGAGTCATACACGTATTTCACACCCAGCTTGCGCAGCGTCGCGCGTTTGTAGGTGCTCGCGGTGGCGAAGACGACCGCACCCTGCTGCTGAGCCATCTGGATGGCGGCCAAGCCGACGCCACCGCTGGCGGCGTGGATAAGCACCCGATCACCGGGCTGCAGCTGCGCCCAGTCGAACGCGAGCCGGACCGTCAGTGCCGCAGCGGGAATTGTCGCCGCCTCGACCGCGCTCACGCCGTCGGGAATCGGCGCCAGCAACTGGTGCGGGACGTTGAACCGGCTGGCGAACGCACCCTGCATGAAGCCGTAGACGCGCTGGCCCACCTCGAGCCCGGCGACCCCGGCGCCCAATTGGGTTACGGTTCCGGCGAAGTCGCCCCCGATCGGGCCCGGGTCGCCCGGGTAGAGGCCCAGTACATTGAGCACATCCCGGAAGTTGAGGCCGGCGGCCTCCACCCGGACCTGGACATAACTCTCGTCCGGCGCGGGCACCTCCGCCTCGGTCAGCCGCAGGTTGTCGATCGCACCGCGTTCGGTGGGCACCAGCACGTAGTCGGACGAGCGCGGCACCGTCAGGTGACCGCCGCGCGCCCACGGTAACAGCCGGGAGGCCAGCAACTTCCCTTGTCGTAGCGCCAGTTCGGGTTCGTCTACCGGTGTGGCCAGCAGGTCGGCCAACGCCTGCACGGCCTCGTCGGATCCGTCGCAGTCGACCAGCTTGCAGCGCAGCGCCAGTTCCTCGTTGATCGCGGTGCGCCCGAATCCCCACAGCGCCGCCTGGACCGGATCGACCGGCTCACCGGACTCGGTGGCCACGGCCCGCTCGGTGACGATCCACAGTCCGCCAGGCAGTTTCACTCCGCCACCGTGGGGGCCGCGTTGCACCGCGTGCACGGCGCTGAGCAGGTTGGCGAGCTCGGTCTCGACCCGCGCGGCGATGTCGTCGCCCGACTCCGCCCCGTTCGGCGCGGCGCTGCGCCAGACCACGCCCGAGAACGGCAGCCCACGCTCGTGAGCTTGTGCCAGCAGCCGCCCCAACGGCTCGGGATCGGTTCGGTCGAACGCGATGCAGCTTGGCACCGCGGCGGCCAGTTCGTCGAACCCGGCGATCAGCCAGGTGCCGTGCGCGCCCGCGGCGTCGTCGCGCGGCGCCAGCGGCACCTCGTGCCAGCCGAGGGTGTAGAGCAGCCGGGTCGCGTCGCCGCCCAAACCGCGCAGCAAGGCCTCGCGGGGTGCGCGTTTGACCGTGAACTCGCGAATCCCGCCCAGGTGGAGGCCATCTCGGTCGATGTACTCGAGGTCGAACACCTGGGTTTCGCTGTCCAGGGCGCTGGTGTGCCACTTCGCACGGCAGTAGAACCGGCGCGGCATCTTCTCCCGCAGCGCCACCTGCCCGTAGCGCAGCGGCAGGTACAGATCGTTTACGCCCTGTTCGGCCGCCAGCACGGCCGGGAACGCGGGGAACGCGACGCCGGTGCACAAATCCATCAGCACCGGGTGCATCGGCTCGGTACCGAGTTGTTCGGCGAGTTCTTCACCGACGACGATGTCGCCGATCGCCTCACCCTCGCCGAGCCACAGCGACTTCAGCGAGCCGGACCAACTCGGCCCCCAGGCCAGCTCCAAGTCGGAGAACGTCTCGAACAGCTCCTGCGGCCGCATCCGGCTCAGCCGCTCGATCGCCTCGTCCACCGGATCGATCTCGGACACCGGCTCATCGTCGACTCCGGCGACCACGGTGCCTTCGGCGTTCAACGACCATTCGGCGACGCGCTCACCGTACGGCCGGCTGTGCACCTGGAACTTCCACCCGGCGCCGTCCTCCAGCGGGTGCAACGTCAGCTGCAACTCACGAGAACTCTTGTCGAGCAGGATGATCGGCTCGTAGAAGAAGACATCCTGGGCCCGCGCCGGAGTCCCGACCGCGGCCAACGCCATGGCCGCATACGTCGCCCCCGGGACGACGACGGTGCCGTAGATGACGTGGTCGGAAAGCCACGGCTGGGATTTGACGGACAGCCTGCTGGTGTAGACGGAGTCACCCGAGGCGAGTTCGTTTGCGCTACCCACAATTCCGGACACCACGGGCCCGTGGAAACCGGAGTTCGCGATCCCGGACGTCTTGGGCCAAAAGCGGCGGCGCTGGAATGGATAGGTGGGCAACTCGAGTCGTCGACCGGCCCGACGATGTAGCGCAGCGAAATCGGGGCGATGCCCGCTGACGTAGGCCGCAGCCAGCGCGTCGGCGATCTGGCGCCGGTCGCCGACGCCCTTGCGCAGCGAGACGATCGCGCGGGGGGCGGCCAGATGCTCCGGCCAGACCTGCACCGCGGCCGCGGTCAACACCGGTTGCGGCCCGATCTCCATGATCACCGAGCAGCCGAGCGCCGCCACGGTGCGCACGCTTTCGGCGAACTGCACCGGCTGGCGAGAATGCCGCCGCCAGTACTGCGCGTCGAGCGGGGTCCGGGCGGTGAGCACGGCGCCGGTGCGATTGCAGACCAACGGCAGCGTCGGCGCGGCGAACTCCAGTTGTGCTGCGTACGATTCGAGTTCGTCGAGAATCGGATCCAGCAGCTCGGAGTGGAAGGCGTGGCTGGTTTCCAGCCAGGTGCAGCGGATGCCCTCGTCGCTGAACGTGGCGACGATCTTCTCGAGGTCCTCACCCGGCCCCGACAGGACGGTGTTGGGTCCGTTGTAGGCGCCGACCGACACCCGCGGGAATTCGCTGGCGATCTGCTCGACGTGCTTGGCGTCGGTGAACACCGCCACCATGCGCCCGCCTTCGGGCAGGCTGCCGAACATCCGGCCGCGCTCGGCCATCAGCCGTGCGCCGTCCTCGACGCTGAAAACTCCGGCCACACAAGCCGCCGCGTACTGGCCGACGCTATGTCCCAGCACCACATCGGGAGCGATGCCCCACGACTGCCACAGCCGGGCCAGCCCCATCTCGATGGCGAACAGCGCGGGCTGGGCGAACGACGTGTGCCGCACCGCTTCCCCGGCTTCACGATCGGTGGCGAAGAGCACCTCCAGCAACGGACGCGGCAGCATGCCCTCGAGCGCCTCCGCACACCGTGTCACGGTCTCGCCGAAAACCGGTTCGGTGTCGAACAATTCACGCGCCATCCCGGGATACTGGCTGCCCTGGCCGGTGAACAACCATGCCGTCGTCGGGTAGTGGGTGTGCTCGCCACGGACGACGCCGGGCCGCAGCCGGTTCTGGGCCAGCTCGGCCAGGCCCTGGCGGGCGGCCTCGACCGAATCCACCACCAGCGCGGCGCGATGCTCGAAGTGCGAACGACCCGTGCCGGCGGTCAGGCAGACGTCGGCCAGGTCGACATCCGGATGGGCGCTCAGCCAGGTCTCGTAGCGTTGCGCCAACGCCACCAGTGCTTCCGGGGACCGGGCGGACAACGCCAGCACGTTGATTTCGCCGCCCTCTGTCGAGTCGGCCGGATCGGACTGCCCCGCTCGAGCGGGCGCCTCCTCGATCAGCACGTGTGCGTTCGTGCCGGTGAATCCGAACGAACTCACCCCGGCGCGCCGCGGCCGGCCGTTGGTCTGCCACGGGGTCGACTCACCCACCACCCGCACCGGCAACGAGTCCCACGGGATGTGCGGCGACGGCGTGTCGAAATGCAGGCTCCGCGGCAGCAATTCGTGCTGCAGCGACAACACGACCTTGATCAGACCCGCCGCGCCCGAGGCCGCCTCGGTGTGCCCGATATTGGTCTTCACCGATCCCATCAGCAGCGGCCGCTCGCGGGCACCGCCGTAGGCGGCCGCGGCCGCCTGCACCTCGATCGGATCACCGAGCGGGGTACCGGTCCCGTGCGCCTCCAGGTAGTCGACGTCGGAGCCGGCTAGGCCGGCGCGGGCCAGCGCCGCCCCGATAAGCCGTTGCTGGGCACCACCATTGGGAACGGTCAGGCCGCTGGAGGCGCCATCCTGGTTGACCGAGCTGCCCGGAATGACGGCAAGGACCCGATCGCCGTCGCGCTGCGCGTCGCCGAACCGCTTGAGCACCAGGATTCCGCAGCCTTCACTGCGCACATAGCCGTCGGCGGAGGCATCGAAGGTCTTGCACCGCCCGACCGGGGAGAGCATCCTGGCGCGCGACGCCGCGATGACCGTCGCCGGACTCAGCAAGACGTTCACGCCACCGGCCAACGCGAGGTCGCAGTCACCTGAGTGCAATGCCTGACAGGCCTGATGCACGGCCACCAGGGCCGAACTGCATGCGGTGTCGACCGCGACAGCCGGTCCTTCGAATCCGAGCGCGAAGGCAACCCGGCCCGAAATGGCGTTGAGCGCGTTGCCGGTGATGAAGTACGGCTCGATCTTGTCGATCGGCTCCGCGTACAGCAGGTGCGCGTACTCGTTGGCGGCCACCCCGGCGAAGATGCCGGTCCGGCTGCCACGCAGGGCGGCCGGCGAGTAGCCCGCCCTTTCCAAGCCCTCCCAAACGGTTTCGAGCATCAGTCGCTGTTGCGGTTCGATCCAAACCGCTTCGCGCGGAGAGATTCCGAAGAATTCCGGATCGAACCCGTCGATGTCGTCCAGGAATCCGCCGAAGCGGGTGTAGGTCTTGCCCGGCGTCTCCGGATCCGGGTCGTAGATCTCGTCGATGTCGAAGCGCTCTTCCGGCACTTCGCGGATGGCGTCGACGCCGCCAGACAGCAACTCCCAGAACGCTTCCGGGTCGGCTGCGCCGGGGAAGCGGCAGGACACCGCGACGACCGCGATCGGTTCGTCGGTCCGGGTCGTCACCGCCGCCGGCTGCGGCGCCGCCGTCTGCTCGCTGAGCTCGAGCACGTCGCCGAGCAGGTAGTCGGCCACGTCGGACAGCCGGGGGTGATCCATCACCATGGTGACGGGTATCTCCTTGCCGACACCGTGCTCGATGCGCCGCCGCATCTCCACGGCCATCAGCGAGTCCATGCCGAGGTCGAAGAACCCGGCATCCTCGCGGATCTCGGCGGCGTCGACTCGCGTCACCTCGGCCACCGCGTCACGCAGGTAGTCGGTCAACAGCTTCTTCCGTTGCTGCACTGGGGCGTTGGTGAGTCGCTCGACGAGCTGGGTCTTGCCCGACGGCGTCACGGCCGGCACCGCCTCGGGCACCTCGCGTGCCAATTCGGTCAGGAAGGCCCGGCGGCCGGTCTGCTCGTAGAGCGGCAGGAAGCGGGCCCATTCCACCCGTGCTACCACCCCGTGCGCCGACGACGACGTTACGACGTCGGCCAGTCCCGCCAGCGCATCGGCGGGTGACAACGTCCGGATCCCGCGCTGATCCAATTTCGCGCGGGACTCCGCGTCGGCCATTCCCGCCGCCCAGGGACCGAAGTTCACGCTGGCGCCGCAAACGCCGCGCTCACGCAGGCGCCAGGACAGCCCGTCCAGGAACGCGTTGGCCGCGCCGTAGGCGGTCTGGCCGTACCCGCCCCAGACCGAGGCGATCGAGGAGGTGCTGACGAAGAAGTCCAGCGCCAGGTCGGCCGCGGCTTCACTCAGATGCCAAGCGCCCCACACCTTCCCGGCGAAGACGCGGTCCAGCTCGGCTTGATCGAGATTGCCGAGCGGGGTGGTGCCGATCTCACCGGCGGCGTGGACGATCCCGGCCAACGGCGGCAGTTCGGCCGACACCCGAGCCAGCAGCCGGGCGACGTCGTGCGCGTCGGCGACGTCGGCCGCGAAAACCCGGACATCACAGCCATGTTGGTGGGCCAGCGCATCGATCCGCTGTTGCACGGCTTCGCTAGGGGCACGGCGGCTGGTCAGCACCAGATTCCCGGCGCCGTGGGCGGCCAGGTACCCGGCGATCTCCAGGCCGATCGACCCCAACCCGCCGGTCACCAGATACGTTGCGTCGGTGCGTAGTTGCCACGGTGTCACGCTCGGCCGCTCCGGCCGTCGCACCAATCGGGGGACGTAGACGGATTGATCGCGCAGCGCCAGCTGGTCTTCGCGCGAGGCCGAGGCGTGCGACGCCGAGATCCGGTCGACGAGGCGCGCCCATTCGTCGGTGGTGCCCTCCGCCAGATCGGCCAGCCCGCCCCACAGCTGGGGATGCTCCAGCGACGCGGCGCGTCCAAATCCCCACAGGCAGCTCTGGTCCGGCGCCACGGTGTCCGTGTCGGTGACTCGCTGTGCGCCACGAGTCACCAGCAAGATCGGGGCGCGCAGGTCGGCGGCGACGGCGGCGCGGAACAGCCGCCGGGTGCCGTCCAGGATTCGATGTTGCATCCGCAACAGCGACCGCATCGACGGCGGGCGCTCGGCGTCCACCGCCGCGACGTGCACGACACGCAGCGCCGAATCCGCCGCGGCGCGCAACGCTGCTGCGAGTTGCTCCTCGTCGGCGTCGGACGCCGGCAACCCGAGGACCCGATAAGGCTGCCCGGTCGCGGCGAGCGCCTCGGTCAACGGCGCGAGCGCCGGCGAATCCTCGCCAATGACCAGCCAACTGGCTTGCCCACCGACTTTCGCAGTGGTGGGAACCTTCTCCCACCGGATCTCGTAGCGATCGTCGGCGATGGACTGGGTGGTGCGTTCCTGGTTGTGTTGTGCGGCAAGCTTGGTCAGCACGCTCAGCGTCTGCTGATCGCCGCTGCCACCGTCGAGCAGGGCCGCGAGTTCCTCGATGCGACCGTCCTCGAGCAGGCGGACGGCCTCGGTGCGCGGTCGGCCAAGCTGCTGTGGTTGGTCGGCGCGGTCCCGATCATCGGAGAACCAGTACTGGCGGCGCTCGAACGGATAGGTGGGCAGGTCGACTTTGCCCGCATGCGCCCGGCCCAAGGTGGTGAATGCGGGCAGCTGGCCCAAGACATACGCCTCGGCGACGGCTTCGGTGATCTGCCGGTGGTCGGCGGTGTTTCGGCGCAGCGACGCGATCGCCCGCGGCGCGGTGGCCGGGTCCGGCCACGCACCCAGGGCCGCGGCGGTGAGCACCGGTCGCGGACCGATCTCGAGCAACACCTTGCAATTGAGTTCGGCGAGGGTGTGCACACTCTTGGCGAATTGCACCGGCTGGCGCGCGTGACGGCGCCAATAGGCGCCGTCGAGCCGCACACTGCGGCCGAGCGCGGCGCCGGTGCGGTTGTCGATCAGAATCCGTTGTGGCGCACCGAATTTGAACCGGTCGGCAAATGCTTCGAATTCGTCCAGGATCGGGTCCAGCAGCGCCGAGTGGAACGCGTGGCTGGTGTCCAGCCAGTCACACCGCACACCGTCGGCGACCAGCGGTGCCACCGCCTGCTCCAGATCCGCTGCGGGTCCGGACAATACGGTGTTGGCACCGTTGTAGGCGGCCACCAATAGGCTGGGAAATTCATTGGTCAGGTTCTCGACCCGCTCCGCGGCGGTGTGCACCGCGACCATCCGACCACCAGTGGGCAAGCTGCCGAAGAGACGCCCGCGCTCGGCCATCAGCAGTGCGCCGTCCTCGATGCTGACCACGCCCGCGACGCAGGCGGCCGCGTACTGGCCGACGCTGTGGCCCAGCACGACGTCCGGCTCGAAGCCCCACGATTGCCAAAGCCGGGCCACGCCCATCTCCAGCGCGAACAAGGCGGGCTGCGCGTAGGAGGTCTGCCGCAGCGTCGCTTCGCCGTCCGGGCCGTCCACGTCGAAAACCACATTCAGCAGTGGCTTTTCCAGAACGTCGGCGACCGCGGCGGCGCAACGGTTCAGCGTCTCGGCGAACACCGGCTCGGTGTCGAACAACTCCCGGGCCATTCCGGGGTATTGGCTGCCTTGGCCGGTGAACAGCCACGCCGTCTTCGGTGTGTCGTGGGATTTCCCGCGGAACAGGCCGGGTGCCGGGCGGTCGTCGGCGAGCGCGCCGAGCAATTCCATCGCGGACTCTCGCGAATTGACCACCAACGCGGCGCGGTGCTCCATATGCGCTCGAGCGCTCCCGGCGGTGAAGCACATGTCCGCCAGCGTGGCCTCGGGGTGCGCGCTCAACCAGCTGCGGTAGTCGTCGGCGAGGCGCGCCAACGCGGCCGGCGTCCGCGCGGAGACGGGAAGGATGCTGAACCGCCGGTCACCGAGCGACTCGACCGGTGCCGTGCGATGCGATGCCGCTGGCTCGGGCGCGTCGGAGAGAATGACGTGGGCGTTCGTCCCGGCGAACCCGAAGGAGCTGATTCCCGCGATGCGCGGGCGGCCGTTGCGTTCCCAGGCGGTGGCCTCCTTGACCACTTGCACCGCGAGCCGGTTCCAGGGGATGTGCGGCGACGGGTTCTCGAAGTTCAGGTGTCGGGGCAGCAACTCATTCTCGAGAGCCAGTATGACTTTGATCACACCCGCGATACCCGCGGCGGCTTCCAGGTGCCCGATGTTGGTCTTCACCGAGCCCATCAGCAGCGGTTCGCCCGGCTCGCGCCCGGCGCCGAGCACCTCACCCGCGGCCTGCGCCTCGATCGGGTCGCCCAGCGACGTCCCGGTGCCGTGCGCTTCCAGGTAGCCGACGTCGCGGGGTTGTAGGCCGGCGCGCTTGAGCGCCTCGGCGATGACCCGTTGCTGGGCAACGCCGTTCGGCACGGTCAACCCGCCCGATGCGCCGTCCTGGTTGATCGCACTGCCGCGGATCACCGCCCGAATCCGGTCACCGTCGCGCATCGCGTCGTCGAGGCGTTTGATCACGATGACGCCGCATCCCTCGCCGCGCACATAACCGTCGGCGGCCGCATCGAATGTCTTGCACCGGCCGTCCGGCGCCAGCATGTGCGCGCTGGAGAAGGTGATCATGGTCGCCGGCGTGAGCAGCACGTTCGCGCCCCCGGCCAGCGCCAAGTCGCATTCGCCCAAGCGCAGCGCCTGGCACGCCTGATGGATCGCGACCAGCGACGAGCTGCACGCGGTGTCGACGGCGACCGCGGGACCTTGCAGCCCCAGCCGGTAGCTGATCCGACCCGCCGCCGCGGCGTTCGACGTCCCGATGGCCATGTAGGCCTCGATCTCGGGATAAGTCAGCGCATCGGATGCCATGCCCAGGTAGTCGTGGGTCGCCAACCCGACGAAGACGCCGGTGTTGCTGTTGGCCAGCGACGTTGGCGCGATGCCCGAATGCTCCACCGCACGCCATGCCGTCTCGAGCAGCAGCCGGTGCTGCGGGTCCATCAACCGGACCTCGCGCGTCGACATCCCGAAAAACGGTGCGTCGAAGCCCGTCACGTCGTCGACGAAACCCGCCCGACGGGTGACGACCTTGCCGGGTGCACCGGGCTCCGGGTCGAAGAATTCGTCGACATCCCAGCGGTCCTGCGGCACCTCGGATATCGCATCCCGGCCCTGCCGCAACACATCCCAGAACTCATTCGCGTCGGCAGCACCCGGAAAACGCGCGGCGTAGCCAACGATCGCGAAAGCCGCTGCCGGGTCGCCCTGATCTTCAACGGAAGCCATGCGGTTGCCCTCCCTGCCCTTGGCCAGTCAAGATCCGCTCCGCGGGTGGCTCGGTCGGCTTCTCGAAGCACCTTTCCGAAAGCCAGCACTGCCCCCATTGCAGCGCCCCCGCCGCGCGACGAAGCCAGTGCGGTTGCCGCTCTGCGCTTCTTGCCCCGCCGTTCGATCGTCGCGACGGCCCGTCGGATCTCTGAGTGAGTGTAGGCCGTGGCCCAACGCATGTTCGCGAAGGCGATCGCCCGGCGGGTTATCTTGGTGACGCCGCCAATGGCCGGACCGGGACCGTTTAAACCGAGGGGGACGTAGTTTTGCGCATCGGGAAAATTACGATCGGCGCACTCGACGATTGGACGCTGACCCCGGGCGCTGTCACCTCGTGGCACCCGACGGACGCGGCAAAAGACAAGGTCCGGCAGGCGCCGGTCAGCTCGGTGCCGGTCAGCTACATGCAGGGTCAGCATCTTCGTAACTACTGCGACCGGGCGGCCGAGGGGCTGAACTTCTCCCGGCAAATCATCGCGACCTGTGAGTTGCCTGGGACTTGTGATGTCGCGGCCATGAACCACGCCGTCAACGCCTATCTGCGTCGACACGACACGTTCCGCAGTTGGTTCGAGCGCACCGCTAGCGGCGAGTTCGTCCGGCATACGCTGCGCGATCCGGCTGATATCGAGTTCGAGCCAATCGATCACGGCCCGATGACCGTCGACGAAATCCACGCTCACGTCGTGGCCATACCGAACCCGCTGGAGTGGGGCTGTTTCACGTTCGGGATCATCCAGAGCGAGAGCCACTTCACCTTCTTCGCGGCCATGGATCACGTGCATGGGGATGCGACATTGGTCGGCACCACGATGATGGAAGCCAACGGCATGTATTCGGCACTGAGCAGCGGCGGTGAGCCCCTTGTTCTCCCCGATGCCGGCAGCTTCGACGACTTTTGCGTCCGCGAGCGCGAATACACGTCGACTTTGACCGTCGATTCGCCCGAGGTGCGCGCGTGGATTGAGTTCGCCGACAACAACAATGGCGGTTTTCCGGAATTTCCGCTGCCACTGGGCAACCCGTCGGAATCCAGTGGCAGTCAGATGACCTCCGAACTGCTGATGGACGTGGCCGAGACGCAGCGATTCGAAGCGGCCTGCACGGACGCCGGTGCGCGCTTCGTCGGCGGCTTGTTCGCCTGCTTTGCTCTGCTGGAGCATGAATTCACCGGCGCTCTCACCTATTACGGGCTCACACCCAGGGATTCGCGCACCGCCGCGGACAATTTCATGACGCAGGGCTGGTTTACCGGCTTGATTCCGATCACCGTGCCCATCGCCGCGGCCTCTTTCGGCGATGCGGCCTGGGCAGCGCAGGCGTCCTTCGATTCGGGCCTCAACATGGCGAAGGTACCCTATTACCGGGTATTGGAATTGGCGCCGTGGTTGAACTGGCCGCGGCCGAATTTTCCGGTGTCGAACTTCTTCCACGGCGGCGCCGCGCCGCTCAACGCCATTCTTGCCGCGGCCGACCTGGGCCTTGCGAACAATATCGGAATCTATCCCGACGGCCGGTATTCCTATCAGCTGACCATCTATGTCTTCCGGTACGACGAGGGCACGGTCATGGCGATCATGCACCCCGACAATCCGGTCACGCAGAAGTCGGTCGGCCGCTATATGGCGGCGATGAAGTCCGTGTGCGGGCGGGTCGCGGGCCGTGGGCACTGGGGACGCGTCGCGTAGCGTGGGTCCATCCGATGGCTGAAGCTTTTCTGACTTGCGGTGGGGCACGCCACGGACGAGCCCGGCTTAACAGCGGGCCGGCGAGCGTCGCCGGCGGGCGCACCCGATTGCGCCGACCGGGGGCGAGGATGACATGCGACGGCTAGCCGATTTTGTGGTGCGGTGGCCCTGGGCGGTCATCGGGCTGTGGATCGCGGTTGCGGTCGCGCTGCCGCTGACGTTTCCCTCCCTGGGCGAGATGGCCGAAAAGCATCCACTGGCCATCCTGCCCAGCGACGCACCCTCGAGTGTCACCGCTAAAGAGATGACCAAGGCGTTCAACGAATCGGGCTCAGAAGACCTGCTGCTGGTCGTCCTGACCGACGACAAGGGGTTGAGCCCCGCCGACGAAGCCACCTACCGCAAACTGGTGGACACGCTGCGCCACGACACCCGCGACGTCGTGATGGTGCAGGATTTCATCAGCACACCGCCGCTGCGCTCCGTCGTGACCAGCAAGGATCACAAAGCGTGGGTGTTGCCGGTCGGCGTTGCGGGCGAGTTGGGCACCCCCCAGGCCTACGCCGCGTTCAACCGGGTCAGCGACATCATCCAGCACTCCGTCTCGGGAAGTCCCCTGTCGGTCAACATCACCGGGCCCGCGGCAACCGTCGCCGACCTCACCGTCGCCGGCAACAAGGAGCGGCTACCGATCGAGCTGGCGATCGCCGTTCTGGTGCTCATCGTGTTGCTGGTGATTTACGGCAGCGCGGTCACCATGCTGCTGCCGCTGCTGACGATCGGGGCCTCGCTGGTAATCGCGCAGGCGGTGGTGGCAGCCTACTCACAATTGACCGGCTCGGGAGTCTCGAACCAGTCGATCGTATTTCTGAGCGCCATAATGGCCGGCGCCGGAACGGATTACGCGGTCTTCCTGATCAGTCGCTACCACGACTATTTGCGATCAGGTGCCGATTTCGACCAGGCGATCAAACGCGCGATGATGTCGATCGGAAAAGTGATCGGCGCGTCGGCCGCCACCGTCGGCATCACTTTCCTGCTGATCAGCTTCGCCCGGATGGGCGTGTTCAAAACGGTGGGGGCGTCGTCGGCGATCGGGGTCGGCGTGGCGTTTTTGGCCGCGGTGACGCTGCTGCCGGCGATTCTGGTGCTCGCCGGACCGCGCGGCTGGGTCAGACCGCGGCGCGAACTGACCGCCCGGTTCTGGCGGCGATCGGGTATCCGCATCGTGCGCCGCCCCAAAGCCAATCTGGTCGCCAGCGCGCTGGTGCTGATCATCCTGGCCAGCTGCGCCGGCTTGGTGCATTACAACTACGACGACCGCAAGGCGCTACGGTCCTCCGCGCCGAGCTCGATCGGCTACGCCGCGCTGGATCGTCACTTCCCGGTGAACCAGTCCGTTCCGGAGTACATCCTCATCCGGTCACCGCACGACCTTCGCACACCGAAGGCCCTGGCAGACCTGGAGCAGATGGCGGACCGAGTCAGCCAGCTACCGAATGTCGCTGCGGTCAGCGGCATTACGCGTCCCACCGGGAATGTGCCCGAACAGTTCCGGGCCACCTATCAGGCGGGCGCCATCGGCACGCTGCTGGCCGGCGGGTCCACCATGATCAACGATCACACCAGTGACCTCAACCGGCTGGCGGCCGGGGCGGGCACGATGGCCGACACCCTCGGCGACGTCCGAGGCCAGGTCGCCCAGCTCGCGGCCAGCCTGGAGGAACTGCAAACCGCCTTCTCCTCGGCGAAGAGCCAGTACACCGGCGACGCTTTGGTGAAGCAGGTCGACATCGCGGCCCAGCTCGTCGATCATGTCAACTCACTCAGCAACGCGATGGGCAGGAATTTCTCGGCAGCCAAGAACGTGTTCGCGTGGATAGGTCCGGTGCTGACGGCGCTGCGGGGCAACCCGGTGTGCGATGCCGATCAGTCGTGCAGCTCCACCCGCGGGGCCTTCGAGCAGTTGGTGGGCTCGCGCGATCAGGCGGATCTCGACGCGATCAACGATTTGGCCCACCAACTGCAGGACTTCCAGGACAAGCGGGCGCTGAAAGCGTCGACGGACCGCGTCCGTGCCGCGTTGGGCAAGCTCACCAAGGTGATGCACTCGATGGGGATGGACAAACCCGGTGGCCTGCAAGCGAATTTGAACAGCATGCAAGACGGGGCGAACCGGCTGGCCGGGGGAAGCCGGCAGATAGCCGACGCCGTGGCCCAACTCGTCGACCAAGTCAAGCAGCTCGGCGCCGGGCTCGGCGAGTCCGCGACGTTTCTGTTGTCGCTGAAGCGGGATGCGGCGCAACCGGCGATGGCGGGGTTCAACATCCCGCCACAGCTGCTGCGGTTGGAGGAGTTCCAAAAGGCGGCCAAGGTATTCATCTCGCCGGACGGCCATTCGGTGCGGTATCTGGTTCAAACCAAACTGAACCCGTTCAGCACCGAAGCCATGGACCAGGTCAACGCGATCACCGCGGCGGCTCGAGGTGCACAACCGAATACCGCGCTGTCGGACGCCAAGATCTCGATGGCCGGCTACACCGTCGGCCTGAAAGAGACCCGCGACTACTACCAGCACGACATCCAGTTCATCATCGCGGTAACCCTACTCGTCGTGCTGGTGACCTTGATCGCACTGCTGCGCGCGATCGTCGCGCCGCTGTATCTGGTTGCTTCCGTGGTCATTTCGTATTTGTCGGCGGTCGGCATCGGCGTACTGGTATTCCAATACCTGCTGGGCCAGCAATTGCATTGGAGCGTGCCCCCGCTGGCATTCGTGGTGCTGGTCGCGGTGGGAGCCGACTACAACATGCTGCTGGTGTCGCGGATGCGTGAGGAGTCCGAACACAGCATGCGCTACAGCATCATTCGCACCCTGAGTTCCACCGGCGGGGTGATCACCGCGGCGGGTCTGATCTTCGCTGCCTCGATGTGTGGTCTGTTGTTCTCCAGCATCGGCACCGTGGTCCAGGGTGGGTTCGTGATCGGCGTGGGGATTTTGCTGGACACCTTCTTGGTACGCACCATCACGGTTCCGGCCATCGCTGCGCTGGTCGGGCCAGCCAACTGGTGGCCGTCACGCATGGGTGCGCGGCGGTTTGCCCTCCGACGCGCCGAGCCACAACCCGTTTAGGGCACACGCATGATTTATGTGAGACTACGAGACGAATCCGAGCGGTCAGGATCAACAATGAAGAAGCTACTCGCTAGAGTTTCGGCGCTGGTAACCGTCGGCGCCACAGGGTATTTCGGCGTCGGAACCGCGTCGGCCGATGACACGTCCATCGGTGGCTCGCCGACCCCTGGAGCGCCGGGTGACCAGACGGCGTTCGCACTCGGCGGCGCACACGTGCTGGGCATCCCCTACGACGAGTACATCCGCCAAGAAGGCGCGCAGTGGTTTCCCGGCCAGCAGCGTGAGATCGTCCGATACCCGGCGGGCCAGGTGCAGGGCCATGTGCTGGAACGGCTCTTCCCGGGTATCGGGCGGTTCGACGAATTCTTCCCCGGTCTGGGTCTGGACGGCCCCAGCGTCGGCGAGTCGGTCGCCGTGGGCGTTGACAACCTCGATGCGGCGATCCGCGCGGGTCGCCGCGGAACGGCGATCGGCTTGTCCGAGGGCGGGTTCGTGGTCGATGGCGAGCAGGCGCGGCTGGCGAACGACCCGACCGCTCCCCCGCCGGACCGGCTGAACTTCGCCACCTTCGGCGACCCGATCAGGCGACACGCCTTCGGTCAGAGCTTCCTGAGCGCCATGTTCCCCGTGGGCAGCACCGTTCCCGCGCTCGACTACACGATGCCACCGCCGTACGAAAGTCAGCACGACACCAACAGATTCGTGGCCGCGTACGACTCGATCGCGGACTTCCCCGACCGGCCGGACAACCTGTTCGCGCTCGCCAACACGCTGCTGGGCCTGGCCACCGGTCATACCGCCGTGGCGTTCACCAACCCGAGCATGGTGCCGCCGCAGAACATCCGAACCTTCGTCAACTCCCACGGCGCCAAGGACACCACGATCATGGTCCCGGAAAAGCACCTGCCCCTTGTCATGCCGCTGAAGTACGTCGGGATCGACGAAGACACGCTGAACAAGCTCGACGCGATCCTGATCCCGCGGGTGAACGCGGGCTACTCGCGAAGCGACGACCCCGCGACCGCTCCGGTTCAGGTCGACCCCGTGCACGGCTTCGACCCCGCGGAAGTCACCGCACCGGCCAACCAGGCGACCTTCAGCGGCGGCGCGGATCCGCTGTCCCAGATCCTCGCGGGTGCCTCGTCCGTGTTGTCCCACGGCACCGGCTGACCGCGCGCCGATGTCTGGATCGTCGATTCTCGCCATGCTGCACGGCCGGGCCAGCATGCGCCCGCATGAGGTCGCATACCGGTTCACCGATTACACGGGGAACTGGGAGGGTGTCTCCGAGAGTCTCACCTGGTCGCAGGTATCGCGCCGAACTCTCAACGTGGCACGCGATCTGGGGCCGCACGGGTCGATCGGCGACCGGGCGGTGATCTTGGCTCCCCAGGGCCTGGACTACATTGCGGCCTTCTTGGGATCGATGCAGGCCGGGCTCATCGCGGTGCCGCTCCCGTTGCCGCATCGCGGCTCGAGCCAGGAACGGGTGGGTGCGGTCCTGGCCGACACGTCGCCCTCGGTTGTCCTCACCACCTCCGCTCACGTCGAAGATGTCGCCGAGTATGTCGACCAGGCACACCTGGACGACGTTCCGAAGGTCGTCGAAATCGATTCGATGAATCGCGACGTCGACGTCGAAACAGGCGCTCCGACAGACGATTTACCTGACATCGCGTACCTGCAGTACAGCTCGGGTTCGACCCGCACGCCGACCGGGGTGAAGATCTCGCACCGAAACCTCGAAGTGAATTTCGAGCAGCTGATGCACAGCTTCTTCGCCGACTCGCGAACCGCGCTCCCACCGGAAACCTCGATCGTGTCGTGGCTGCCCTTCTACCACGACATGGGTTTGGTGCTGGGCGTCTGCGCCCCGATTCTCAGCGGTTATCGCGCCGAGCTGACCGGTCCGGTCGGATTTTTGGAGAGGCCGGCCCGGTGGATGCGGGCGCTGGCCGAAAATCCCCACAGCTGGTCGTCGGCGCCCAACTTCGCCTTCGACCTGGCCGCGCGCAAAACCACCGACCAGGACCTGGCCGGGCTCGACCTCGGCGACGTGCTGGGCATCATCAGCGGTGCCGAGCGGGTCGAGCCGGCGACCCTGCGGCGCTTCGTAGATCGGTTCACGCACTTCAATTTTCGTGATCACATGATGCGTCCGTCCTACGGCATGGCCGAGGCCACGGTTTTCGTGGCGACCGGCACCTGGAGTGAGTCGTCGCCGGCGGCGTACTTCGATTCCGCGGCGCTCGGCGCGGGCCGCGTCCAGCGCTGTGCGGCCGGTAAGGGCACTGCGCTAGTCAAATACCGGCTGCCGCAATCCCCGACGGTGCGCATCGTCGACGGTGAGACGAATCGCGAATGCGCGCCGGACTCGGTCGGCGAGATCTGGGTGCATGGCGAGAATGTCGCCGACGGCTATTGGGGCAAGCCGCCGTCAGAGCAGCGCTGCTTCGGCGCCACGCTCGTCGACCCGTCGCCCGGTACACCAATGGGGCCGTGGTTGCGCACCGGCGACCTGGGTTTCGTGCACTCCGGTGAGTTGTTCATCGTCGGCCGCATCAAGGATCTGCTGATCATCCGCGGGCGCAATCACTATCCCGAGGACATCGAGGCGACGATCCAAGAGATCACGCGGGGCCGGGTCGCGGCGATTTCGGTTCCGGTGGACGGCACCGAGCAGTTGGTCGCCGTCGTCGAGCTCAAACAGCGCACCCACGAGGACGCCGCGCGGTGGCTCAGCGACGTCACGAGCAAGGTCACCTCGGCGGTCTCCAACGCGCACGGCCTGAATGTCGGGGATCTCGTGCTGGTGCCGCCCGGATCGATTCCGACCACGACGAGCGGCAAGATCCGCCGCGCCGCCTGTGTCGACCAGTACCGGCAGGGCCAATTCGTCCGGCTGGGCGTCTGAGCCGCGACACCCGCGCACCGGGGCGAGGCATCCTTCGCATAATGGTTCCACCCCCGCAGCGGCAAAGGAGCCACGATGAGCACAGCCAGCACAGACCGTCCGTTACGCGTCATCCAGTGGACGACCGGCAACATCGGGCGGCGGTCGCTGCACGCCATCATCGGGCGGCCCGACATGGAACTGGTCGGGGTGGACGCGCACGGAGCCGACAAGGTCGGTGTCGATGCCGCCGACCTGTCTGGCTGGCCCGAGCCGACCGGGGTGCGGGCCACCAACGACATCGACGCGTTGATCGCCCTGGGCGCCGACGCGTGTTGCTATAACCCGTTGTGGCCCAACATCGACGAGCTGGTGCGGCTGCTGGAATCCGGCGTCAACGTGTGCACCAGCGCGGCCTGGATCACCGGCGGCAAGCAGACGCCGGAGGATCGCAAGCGCATCGAAGACGGCTGCCGGAAAGGCAATTCGACGATCTTCGGCAGCGGCGCGCACCCCGGCATGACCAACATGGTGGGCATGGTGCTGTCCGCGTCCTGCGAGCGTGTCGACGAGATCCGGATCACCGAGTCAGTGGACCGCTCGACCTACGAATCCGCGGAAACCTCAGACGGCGATGGGTTTCTCACAGGACCCCGACACACCGGGATTGGCGGAAAGCGTGCGGTCCGAAAGCGAGGTGTTCGCCGAATCGGCGGCCATGATGGCCGACGCGATCGGCGCCAAGCTGGACAGGATGACCTTCGACGTCACGTTCACCGCGGCCACCGGCGACTCCGATCTGGGCTTCATGAAGATCCCCGCGGGCACGGTCGCGGGCGTGTAGCTTCCACCGTGGCTGGGAAGGCGACCGCAACGTCGTCAGCGTCGGATTCAACTGGACGATGGGTAACCACGTCGTCCCGCCCAAACCGCTGGAGCACGGCCACGTCATTCAGGTCTTCGGAATGCCCAACATGCCGACCGTGCTGCACTGCCTGCCGTCGAAGGATTGGACGGAGCCCGGGTTCATGGGCCTCGGCATGATCTATACCGCGATGCCGGTCACCAACGCCGTCCCGCCGTGGTGGCCGCCGAGCCCGGGATCGTGACCCTGGCCAATTTGCCGCCGGTCACCGGGCGTCTGGCACGCTAGCCATATGACTTTGGCCAGAGACAGCGCACCCCGGAGGAACGGTTCCGTCCTTTAAGGTTTAGAGTACTTAGCCGAGCGAAGGTTCCGCCGACAATTAGGGTTGTCGACGTGGTGGTGAGCTTTCCAAGGCAGGACGGCAGGCCCCGCAGCGGTGAGCGGAAGGGCGGTCAAGGTGAGCGGTTCGCCGAAGTCTGATGCCATATCCCAGGTGCTCAAGCGGGCGTGGATTCCGCTGCTGCTGACGGTGGTACTGGCAGTCTCGGCGTTGGTCGTCTCGCGGCTGCACAGGATCTTTGGCTCGGAAGACCTCAACGCCAATGCCGGCAAGGGAATCGAAATCGTGCAGTTCAATCCGAAGGTCGTCGTGTACGAAATCTCGGGCCCGCCGGGTGCCACCGCGAACATCAACTACTGGGACGAAAACGCCAACACGCACCAGATCAACAACGCCTCGCTACCGTGGACGGTCACGATCTCGACCACGCTGCCCTCGGTGAGCGCCAACATCATGGCCCAAAGCGATAGCAGCCAGATCGGCTGCAAAATCACTGTGGACGGCGTCGTCCGCGATCAGCAAAAGTCCGACGGCCAAAACGCCCAAACCTTCTGCTTGGTGAAATCCGCATGACCGACGTCAACAAAACCGACCGCGACCTGAGCACGCAGGACACCGGTCCGATTCGGACCAAGAGCCCCAGCATGGCCGATCGCGGCCACCGGCCCTACCTGCCCCACGCGATCCGCATCTTCGCGGTGCCGATCATCCTGATCTGGGTGGCCGTCACGGTCCTGGTCAACGTCATCGTTCCCACCCTGGAAGTCGTCGGCGAGGCACACTCGGCGCCGATGACGCCGCTGGATGCGCCGTCGATGAAGGCGATGATGCGGATGGGCCACAACTTCCGCGAATTCGACTCCAACAGCACCGTGATGATCGTGCTGGAAGGCCAACAGCCGCTCGGCCCCGATGCACACCAATACTACGACAAGCTGATTCGCCAACTCCGCCAGGATCCCAAGCACGTTCAGCACATTCAGGATTTCTGGGGCGACCGACTGACGGCGGCGGGCGCCCAGAGCACCGACGCCAAAGGCGCCTACGTGCAGCTCAACCTCGCCGGTAACCAAGGCACCACGCTGGCCAATGAATCCGTCGACGCCGTTCGCAAGGTGATCGACGAGAACAAGGCACCGCCCGGGGTGAAGGCCTACGTCACCGGACCCGCGGCACTGTCCGACGACATTCACATCATCGGTAACGCCAGCCTGGCCAAGATCACGCTGTTCACCCTGGGTGCCATCGCGATCATGTTGCTGCTGGTCTACCGGTCCTTCGTCACCACGCTGGTCCAGCTGTTCATGACCTTTGTGGCGCTGGCCTGTGCACGCGGGGTGGTCGCGGTCCTGGGCTACCACAACGCATTCGGGCTCACCACGTTCGCCGCCAACATCCTCACCATGCTGGCGATCGCGGCGGGAACGGACTACAGCATCTTTCTCGTCGGCCGCTATCAGGAGGCCTTGCGGGCCGGCGAGGATCGAGAAACGGCGTACTACACCACATTCAAGGGGGTTGCCCCGGTCGTCTTGGGCTCGGGCCTGACGATTGCCGGCGCAACCTACTGCCTGAGCTTTTCGCGGCTGCCCTGGTTCAACACCATGGGCGCCCCCGTGGCGATCGGCATGCTGGTGGTGGTCGCGGCCGGCCTGACCCTGGGCCCCGCCGTGATCTTCGTCGGCTGTCGCTTCCACCTGTTCGAGACCAAGCGGGTGGCCAAGCAGGGGCGGCTATGGCGACGGGTGGGAACCGCCGTAGTGCGTTGGCCCGCACCGGTTCTCGCCGTGTCCGCCGCGGTCGTGCTGGTCGGCATGGTTGCCCTGCCGAGTTATGTGACCAGCTACAACGATCGGCACTACCTGCCGTTGTCGGCCCCGTCCAACCAAGGACAAGAGGCGGCGAACCGGCACTTCTCCGAGGCGCGCGTGAATCCGGACCTGCTGATGGTCGAATCCGACCATGACATGCGAAACACCGCCGACATGCTGGTGTTGGACCGGGTGGCCAAAAACGAGATGCGCACGCTCGGCATCGCCATGGTCCAGGACATCACCCGGCCACTGGGCATTCCGATCCAGCACAGTTCGATACCGTTTCAGAACAGCGTCCAGAGTCAGATCACGATGCAGAACATGGGCTTCCTCAAGGAGCGCATGAACGACATCCTCAAGATGGCCGATGATCTGCAGACCCAGATCGACACCACGCAGCGCCAATACGAGGTGTCGATGGATCTGGCCAACGCGGCCGAGGACAGCGCTAACACCACGGCGGTGACGTCGGAGATCACCGACAACCTGCGCAACCACATCGCGGATTTCGACGACACCTTCCGGCCGGTGCGCACCTACTTCTATTGGGAGAAGCACTGTTTCGACATTCCGTTGTGCTACGGGCTGCGATCCCTGTTCGACACGCTGGACGGCTTCGACCAACTCGCCGAGCAGTTCCACTACCTCACCACCGACATCAAGCACACCGCCAAAGCGTCACGCGACCTGACTGCGCTGTTCCCCACGTTGATCACCACGCTGAAGACCACCAGGGGCATCACGCTGACGCTGTACCAGACGTTCAGGGCGATGATCAACCAGATGGAGGCGATGAGCAACACCGCCATCGTGATGGGGCAAAGCTTCGACCAGTCGAAGAACGACGACTTCTTCTACCTGCCTCCCGAAGCGTTCGACAACCCGGATTTCCAGACGGGTCTACGCATGTTCCTGTCGCAGGACGGTAAGTCGGCCCGGTTCTTCATCACCCATCAGGACGATCCGATGACGCCGGCAGGCATTTCACGGGTGGACGCCGAACGCACCGCGGCGCAAGAGGCGTTGAAGCAATCGTCGCTGTCGGATGCCCGGGTATATCTGGGCGGAGCCGCCGCGACCTTCCGGGACATGGCCGACGGCGAGAAGTACGACCTGATGATCGCGGTGGTATCGGCGCTGACGCTGATCTTCATGATCATGCTGCTGCTGACCCGCAGCGTGGTGGCCGCGCTGGTGATCGTCGGCACCGCGGCCAGTTCCATCGCCGCATCGTTCGGGCTGTCGGTGCTGATCTGGCAGGATCTGTTGGGCATCAAGATCCACTGGATCGTGATGGCGCTGTCGGTGATCATCCTGCTGGCGGTCGGATCCGACTACAACCTGCTGCTGGTATCGCGGTTCAAGGAAGAGATCCACGGCGGGCTCAAGACCGGAATCATCCGTTCGATGGCCGGCACCGGCGGGGTGGTGACGGCCGCGGGCCTGGTGTTCGCGTTCACGATGGCGGCCATGCTCGGAAGCGAACTGCGAGTGCTGGGACAGTTCGGGTCGACCGTCTGCATCGGTCTGCTGCTCGACACGCTGATCGTGCGCACGCTGTTGATGCCGTCGATCGCGACACTGCTCGGGCGCTGGTTCTGGTGGCCGCAGGTCGTACATCCGCGCGGTGACTACGGCCTGCCGCCGGCGCCCAAGGCCGCGGCACCGGCCGCGTCAGCTGCCCGGAGCTAAATCCAGGCAGACCGCGACGGCTCCGGGGCCAACGTGCACGCCGAGCACCGGGCCCAGCGAGGTGACGATGGCCGGGTCGCAGCCCGGTAACCGTTGGGCCAGCGCGGCAGCGACCTCGTTCGCGCCGTCGGGGTTCACCACGTGGTGCACCGCCACGGCCGCGGTGCCGTCGTCGACGATCTCGCAGACCCGGTCCAGCATCGCCGCTGTCGCCCTGCCCACGGTCCGTACCCGTTGGGCCAGAACGAGTTTGCCGTCCTCGATGCGCAGCAGCGGCTTGAGTGACAGCGCGGTGCCCAGCCATGCCTTGGCCCCGCCGATCCGGCCGCTGCGCCGCAGATTGTCCAGGCCGTGCACCACGATGAACGCGCGACCGCGGCGCACCGCCGAGCTCGCGGCGGCCACCACCGCGTCCAGGTCAGCGCCGTTGGCCGCCGCCCAGGCCGCGGCCAACGCGACGAAGCCGGTGCCCATCGCCGCCGACCTGGAGTCGACAACCCGTACCGCCGGGCCTATTTCGGCCGCGGCCCGTTCACCGACGCCACAGGTGCCCGACAGCGCCGACGAAATATGGACGGCCACCACACCATCCCCGCCGGAGTCGGCCAGCGCCTGGCGGTAGGCGGCGCCGAGTTCGGCCGGAGTGGCCGCCGCGGTGGTGGCGTGGTGCCAGTAGACGTCGTCGGGAATTTCGTCCACACCGTCACGCAGATCGCCGCCGTCGAGCAGGACATGAAGCGGGACAACGCGTATCGCCCACTTCTCGAGCAGATCGGCCGGGAGGCGCGACGAGGCATCGGTCACCACCACGACGGTCATCTGCTCAGCCGCGCGGTTTCTCGACCGGTACGGTGGACTTCTGGAAGGCCTCGGCCAACGCCTTGAGCATCAACTCCGCGACGGCCTGGTGAGCTTCGAAATTCCAGTGGATGCCGTCGGGATTGCCTCGGCCACTCATCACCTCGTCGGCCACCGCCGCTTTGAGATCCACCAACGGAATGTCGTGCTGCTGTGCCCATTCCGTGATCGCGGCCGCCGTCCCGGCGCGGCGGTGGTGGGCCTTGCCGTAGGTCTCCGCGATATGCACCGACGGCAACGATGCCACGATCGGGATACCCGGACGGTTGAAATCGATTGCGCCCCGGGTCTGTTCGAGGTACTCGGCGGTCAGATGGGGCGGTAGGGCGGGCCGGGCCACCGGCGAGAGCCTGGGCTGCAGCCAACCGTAGCCGTCGCGAACCCAACGCCGCAGCCACGGCGGGCGGACGTAGCGGATCAATTCACGCAACGCGGTCGGCAGCACCGACGGCAGCGAATCCATCCCACAGGTCGCGAAGATCACCGCGCCCGCCCTGGGCAGCGCGGCCCACGACCGCGGGTCCTGGGTGGCGGCCCACCACACGTCGCGACAGGTCCAGCCGATGCGGCCGATCAGCTCCACATCCCAATCCAATTGCGAGGCAACGATATTGGGCCAGATACGGGGATCGTCGGCGGGCAGTCCCCCGCTGGGGCCGTAGTAGGACAGCGAGTCGGCGAAGACCAGCAGCGTGGGTCGTACCTCGGCGGACATCGTGTTCAGCCCTGCACCGAAGCGTTCCACACGTCCAGGCGCCAGCGGATACCGCCGAACTCGGCGTCGGAATCCGGCGAGTGGCCGGAGAGCTGCACCCAGCTGGCGTTGCCCATACCGCCCAGGATCGGCCAGTTGACGACCGGAAGTTTCAGCAGCGCAGCCGACAACGCGGCGATCAGGCCGCCGTGGGCGACCAGAATCACCGGCCGGTCGGGCTCGTCGGCCTCTCCCCAACCCGGTTCGCCGGCCACCAGCTCGGCGACCAGCGGCACGCTGCGGGCGGCGACGTCGAGCCGGCTCTCCCCACCGTGCGGTGCCCAGCTGGCGTCGTCGCGCCAGCTGGCGCGGGCGCCCGGGGCCTGCGCGTCGACCTCGGCATGGGTCAGGCCCTGCCATTCACCCAGGTGTGTCTCGCGCAGCCGCTCGTCCACCCGCACCGGCAGGCCGGTGCGCTCCCCCAACGTGACCGCGGTGTCATAGGCGCGATGCAGATCCGACGACACGATCAACAGCGGCTGCAACTTGCCCAGCACCTCGGCCGCGGCGGCCGCCTGCGCGCGGCCCAATTCGGTGAGTGCGGAGTCCAACTGCCCCTGCATGCGGCTGCCGGCGTTGAAGTCGGTTTGACCGTGCCGCAGCATCAACAGTCGACGGATCATTGCGCGCTCGCCGAATCAGGCGGACCGCCAGCCAAATCCACCGGTATCACCGGACAGTCACCCCACAAGCGGTCCAGTGCGTAGAAGTTGCGGTCGTCCTGGTGCTGTATGTGCACGACGATGTCGCGGTAATCCAGCAGCGTCCAGCGCCCCTCCCGAGCACCCTCACGGCGGGCGGGTTTGTAGCCGGCCTTCTGCATCTTCTCCTCGACCTCGTCGACGATCGCGTTGACTTGCCGCTCGTTGGACGCCGAGGCAATCACGAAGCAGTCGGTGATGACCAATTGTCCCGAGACGTCGATCACCACAACGTCGTTCGCGAGCTTGGCAGCCGCCGCGTTCGCCGCGATCGTCGCCATGTCGACGGCTTCCCGGTTGGCGCTCACGGGTTGTTCCCCGCGGCAATACTGGACTCCGTCGGGCCGAGTGTCGCTTTGGCCTCTCCCGCGACGGAGCCGCGGTACAGCCGGCGCTTGGAGACGTACTGCACGACGCCGTCGGGCATCAGGTACCACAGCGGGCGGCGCTCGGCGGCACGCTGACGGCAGTCGGTCGACGAAATCGCCAGCGCCGGAATCTCAACCAGGGTCAACGCATCCTTGGCCAGCTCGCAGAGCACCTCGGTGATGTGCTCGTGGCGCAGCTCGTAGCCGGGCCGGCTGACGCCGATGAACCGTGCCAGTTCGAACAGCACTTCCCAACCCTGCCAGGACAGGATCGACGACAGCGCGTCGGCCCCGGTGATGAAGAACAGCTCGGAATCCGGGTTCAGCGCGTGCAGGTCCTGCAACGTGTCCTTGGTGTAGGTGGGGCCACCGCGGTCGATGTCGACCCGGCTGACCGAAAACCGGGGATTGGAGGCGGTCGCGATCACCGTCATCAGGTACCGGTCCTCGGCGGCGGAGACATTGCGGGTCTTCTGCCACGGCTGACCGCTGGGCACGAACACCACCTCGTCGAGGTCGAACAGGTCGGCCACCTCACTGGCGGCAACCAGGTGCCCGTAATGGATGGGGTCGAACGTCCCACCCATTACTCCCAGCCTGCGGCGCCGCTTTTGCACGATGTGCCAGCTTACCGGGCCGCACGGGCCGGGCGGTCGCCGCGCCGTGGTCCCACCCGCCACATCAGTTTCCGCGTCGACCCGCGGCCGACGATTCGGGGTGTGGTCGCAAACCCCTGCTACGCGGACTGGGTCGTGTTCGACGCGCGGATCGAGATGCGCCGGCTCGTTTATCAGACGACGACGTGATCAGACCGGCAGCAGCTGGTCGATCACCGTGGCGAGCTGCTTGGCAGACCGGCATTCGTGCATGGTGATCACTTCTTCATAGCGCGGCACGGCCGAATCCCCGCTGCCCCACAGGTGTCGGGGCTCGGGGTTGAGCCAGTGCGCGTGCCGGGCGGCGGTGACCATGTCGGACAGCACGTCGATGGCCGGGTCGCGGTAGTTGGTGCGACCGTCGCCGAGCACCAGCAGGGAGCTGCGCGGCGACAACACATTCGGATTGGCCTGCACGAACGACACGAACGCGTTGCCGTAGTCGGAGTGGCCGTCGCGGCTGTAGACGCCGGCTTCGCGGGTGATCCGCTGAATCGCCACGGCCAGATCGCAATCCGGGGAGAACATGTGGGTGACCTCGTCGGTGGTGTCGATGAACGCGAACACCCGCACCCGTGAAAACTGTTGGCGCAGCGCGTGTACCAGCAGCAGGGTGAAGTGGCTGAACCCGGCCACCGAGCCGGACACGTCGCACAGCACGACCAGTTCCGGGCGCGCCGGACGGGGTTTCGCCAGCACCACGTCGATCGGCACACCGCCGGTGGACATCGACTTGCGCAGCGTCTTGCGCCGGTCGATCGTCCCAGCCCGGCTGCGGCGCCGCCGGGCCGCCAGCCGCGTCGCCAGCGTGCGCGCCAGCGGCGCCACCACCCGCTGCATCTGGCGCAGCTGGTCACCGGAGGCCCGCAGAAACTCGACGTTCTCGGCAAGCTGTGGGATGCCGTACATCTGCACGTGGTCGCGGCCGAGCTGCTCGGCGGTCCGCCGCTTGGTCTCGGCGTCGACCAGCTTACGTAACTGGGTAATTCGCTGTGCGGCAAGCGCTTTGGCAATCTGCTCTTGGGTGGGGCTCGGCTCGTCACCGTACGGGGCGAGCAGCTTGCCCTCCAGCTCGTCCAACGCCATCGCCTTGAGCGCCTGATACGACGAGAACGACGGGCCGCGGCTGGAACTGTATTTGCCGTAGGCCTCCACGATCCGCGCGATCATCGCGACGAGTCGCTCGTCCATGTCAGCCAGGTCCTCGTTCTGGGTGAGCAGATCGACCAGCATTTGGCGCATCGCGTCGACGTCGTCGGCGGGCAGGGCGTCGCTGTTTGCACCGGCCCCGCTGTCGTCGTCGACGACGACCGCCCGCGCACCCATCGCCGCGGGGAACCACAGGTCGAACATCGCGTCGTAGGTGTCGCGGTGATCGGGTTGGCGCAGCACCGCACACGCGATGCCCTCGCGCAGCACCTCGCGGTCAGCCAGCCCGAGGGTGGCCATCACCCGGCCGGCGTCCACCGTCTCCGACGGCCCCACCGAAATCCCCACTCCGCGAAGCGCTTCCACGAATCCCACCAGGTGGCCGGGCAACCCGTGCGGGGCGAGCGGCCTGGTGGGGCGGATGCGGCGCGGGGGCATCAGTTCAGCCTGAGTTCCCCGGCCGCGCGTTGCTGGTCGGATTGGTGTTTGAGGACCACGCCCAGCGTCTGGGCCACGACCGCGTCGTCGATGGTGTCCAGGCCCAGCGCCAGCAGCGTGCGGCCTCAGTCGATGGTCTCGGCGATCGACGGCACCTTCTTGAGCTGCATGCCGCGCATAACGCCGATGATGCGCACCAGCTCCTCGGCCAGATGCGCGGGCAGCTCGGGGACCCGGGACAGCAGGATGCGCCGTTCCAGGCCGGGCGTGGGGAAGTCGATGTGCAGGAACAGGCAGCGACGCTTGAGCGCCTCGGACAGTTCGCGGGTGGCGTTGGAGGTCAGCACCACCAGAGGGGTGCGCTCGGCGGTGATCGTGCCCAGTTCGGGAACGGTGACCGCGAAGTCGGAGAGCACCTCGAGCAACAGGCCCTCGATCTCGATGTCGGCCTTATCGGTCTCGTCGATCAGCAGCACCGTGGGCTCGGTGCGCCGGATCGCAGTCAACAGCGGGCGCTGCAGCAGGAACTCCTCGCTGAACACGTCGTCTTTGGTCGGGTCCCAGTCGCCGGAGCCGGCCTGGATGCGCAGGATCTGCTTGGCGTGGTTCCACTCGTACAGTGCGCGCGCCTCGTCGACCCCCTCGTAGCACTGCAGCCGCACCAGGCCGGAGCCGGTGGCTTGCGCGATGGCACGCGCCAGCTCGGTCTTCCCGACCCCGGCGGGACCCTCGACCAGCAGCGGCTTGCCCAGCCGGTCGGCGAGGAACACGGCGGTCGCGGTGGCCGTGTCGGGCAGGTAGCCGGTCTCGGCCAACCGCCGCGACACGTCGCTGATGTCCGCGAACAGCGGGGCGGACCGGGCGGGCACGCTCACAATCTCAGTTCTCCTAAACGCTTTTCGTGGGCTAGGCCGGGCGAACCTGGCCGTCCCCCCAGGCGATCCATTTGGTCGAGGTCAGTTCGGGCAGGCCCATGGGACCGCGGGCATGCAGCTTCTGCGTCGAGATGCCGATCTCGGCGCCGTAGCCGAATTGCTCGCCGTCGGTGAACGACGTCGATGCGTTGACCATCACGGCCGCCGCATCGACGCAGTCGGAAAATCGTTGGGCCGCCGCCATATTGGTGGTGACGATGGCCTCGGTGTGCCCGGTGCCGTATTCGTTGATGTGGGCGATCGCGGCGTCGACGCCATCGACCACGGCCACCGCGATGTCCATCGACAGGTACTCGCGGCGCAAGTTGTCCTCGTCGGGATCCAGATGCACGGTCACCCCGGCGTCCTGCAGGGCCGCCACCAGCCGGGGCGCCGCGTGCCCGGCGATCGCGGCGTCCACCAACAGCGTCTCGGCGGCGTTGCACACGCTGGGCCGCCGGGTCTTGGAGTTCAGCAGAATCCGTTCCGCCACATCCAGGTCGGCGCCCGCGTCCACGTAGACGTGGCAGTTGCCCACACCGGTCTCGATGGTGGGCACCTGCGCGTCGCGTACCACCGTGTCGATCAGGCTCGCTCCCCCGCGCGGGATCACCACGTCGACCAGGCCACGCGCCTGGATCAGGTGCGTGACCGTGGAGCGGTCGTCGGAGGAGAGCAGCTGGACCGCGTCGGCGGGCAAGTCCTCGCTGACCAGGGAGCCCCGCAGCACCTCGACCAGCGCCTGGTTGGATCGTGCCGCCGAGGAACTGCCCCGCAGCAGGACGGCATTGCCCGACTTGAGCGCCAGCCCGAACGCGTCGACGGTGACATTGGGCCGGCCCTCGTAGATCATGCCAATCACGCCCAGCGGGACCCGCTGCTCACGCAGTTGCAGCCCGTTGGGCAACGTGTAACCGCGCAGCACCTCCCCGACCGGATCGGGCAGCCCCGCAACCTGGCGCAGACCTGCGGCGATTCCGTCGACCCGGCTGGGGTCCAGCGCCAACCGATCCAGCATCGCGGTCGGCGTCCCGGCGGCGCGCGCCGCCTTGAGATCTTCGGCATTCGCGGCCAGGATCTGACGGGTGTTGGCGGTGATCGCCTCGGCCGCGGACTGCAGCGCCTGATCCTTGGCGACCGTCGGCAACAACGCCAGCGCACGGGACGCGGCGCGGGCGCGACGGGCGGCGTTGTGGACCTCCTGACGCAAGTCAGGACGCGATGGCGCTTGCAGACTCATTGATCCAGGGTATCGGGCCTGAGCCGGCCAGGTAAGGCGGCCTGGGTGCGGGTCAGGCTCACCCGACGCGTTCACCCCGCGCGGCTTGCCGCACTCTCTGCTGCCGCTCCTCGAGGATGTTGCCAAAGTCCTGCAGCAGCAACGGTTCCCGCTTCACGAGATGCTCGAGGTGCTCGCGATCGATGATCAACGCGGTGACCTCTTCCAATGCATAGGCGCTGGCGAGATTCGGTTGCCGGGTCAGCGCGGTCAGCCCCAGGAACGAGCCCGCCTCCAGCGTGCTGATCGGCACCACCGATCCGTCCTCGGCCGTCGCCATCATCTGCACCCGCCCGGCGATCAGGAACGTCATCCCCGCCGGCACCTGCCCGGCGTACTCGACGATCTCCTCGGCGCCGTAGAGGACCACGCGCGCCGAGGAGTGCAGCGCCTGCTGGTCGGCGACGCCGAGCCGCAACGCCGGCGCCACCACGGTCTGCAACGCGTCTTCGACCCGTTCCCTGGTCGAGTAGTCGTCGTCGGCGTCGTCGAGGTGGAGTTCTTCCCGCCGTGCGGCGTACCAGATCCAGCGCAGAAAGGTCGAGCGGGCGCTGCCGTCGTCGGCGGGCGAGTTCAGCCCGATGCTGGTGACGTACTCGCCCTTGCCGACCGGAACCGAACGCGGAACGCTGCCCGCCTGCAGTTGCGGCAGCTCGCCCGCGACACGGTTCAGCATCGCGCAGACCCGGTCGGGCGGGTCGGCGACGGCGAACTGCGTCTTGATCGACAGCTTGTGGGAACCGGGCGGACGACTGAGATTCGTGAACGAGGTACTGGCCAGCATCGAGTTTGGCACGACCCGGATTCCGCTGCCGATTTGGATGTGTACGGCGCGCCAGTTCACCTCGACGACGCGGCCGCGCTCGTTGGACGAATCCAGCCAGTCGTCGATGCGGAAGGGCTGCTCGAACAACATGAACAGGCCCGACACGATCTGGCCGACGGAGTTCTGCAGCATCAAGCCCAACACGACCGAGGTCACGCCCAGCGCGGTGAACAGACCTCCGACCCGCACACCCCAGACGGCGGACAAGATGACGGCCAGGCCGATACCGATCAGCGCGAACCGGGCGACATCGAGGAAGATCGTGGGCAGTCGTTTGCGCCAGCTGTCTTGGGGGGCGCCCTCGAATACGGTCGCGTTGAGCCCGGACAGCAACATGACCAGCACCAAAAAGCCGAACACTGTCGAAAGGATGCGCACCAAACCGTCTGCGGCCGAGACTTGCGCGGCGTTGACCAGCAGCAGCAACAGCGCGCCCAGGGGCAACACGAAGTTGCGCAGCAGACCGACCTGTTTGGCCAGGCGATTGTTCCGGCGAAGCAGCGCGTGGTGCAGCTCGGTGATCACGATCAGCGTGAACGGGAATCCGACCGCTACGCCGACTGCCCAGTAGAACCACGACGAGTAGAATGCGTTCATTGCCGCTCCGACAACCGATAGATCGCCTGATCCGATCCGCCGACCGAGATCGTGCCGGCGGGCGTGAATTGCCGGACATCCCGCATCGCCTCGTACACCCGAGAGGTGACATAGATACCGGGTTGCGGTGCGCCACTGTGCATTTGGTAAGCCAGGCTGACCGCGCCGCCCCACATGTCGAAGACGAGACCCGATCGGCCCACCAGTCCGCTGACCACGTTGCCGGTGTTGATGCCGACCCGCAGCTTCAGCTCGTGCGAGGTTTGTCTGTTGAACCGATCGATGATCTGCCGCATCTCCAGCGCGAAGTCGAGGCTTCGGTGGATGCTGTCCAATCGTGGCGTGACCACTCCGCAGCTGGCGAGGTAACCGTTGTGGAAGGTGCGAATCCGTTCGATGCCCATCGCTTCGGCCGCCGCATCGAATTGACGGAACAGCTCGTCGACGATGCCGACCAGTTCGTCGCCGGAGAGATCGACCGAAATCTCGTCCAGCCCAACGATATCGGCGTAGATGATAGCCACGTCTTGGTGCTTTTGTGCAATGGTCTCCTGGCCCTCGCGATAGCGTTGCGCGACCGACTCCGGAATCAACGCCAGCAACAGCCGGTCGTTTTCTTTCCGCTGCTCATTGAGCAGCTCGTCCTTGATCGCCAGATTCCGGCTCATCTCGTTGAAAGCCATAGTGAGGTCCCCGATTTCGTCGCGCGACATGACCGGGATGTTGACCTCGTAGTCACCGGAGCTGATCTTCTGAGTACCCGCCTGGAGCCGCCGGACTGGCCGCAGCATGATCTGGGCAAGCACCATCGAGGCGACGCACACGATGAAGATCATCGACGCGACACCGATCACCAGTGTTTTGCTGAATCTGCCGAGCCGCGCGAAAGCATCGGAATCGTCACGCGTCACCAGAATCGACCAATGCAGATCCGAGTCCGGCACCGTAAACGGGGCGTAGGCCTCCATCTCGTTGTTGCCGGTGTAATCGGTGGCGGTGACGGTGCCCAACTGCCCGCGCTGGGCAGCACGAAGGCCCGGGGTTTGTACCGGCTGCACCAGAATCGTGGTGCCCAACTTGACCGCCATGTCCGCGACGTCGGGCCGCGTTCCGGCGGCGACGGCTTCCTTACGATATTCCGCCGGGTCCTCAAGAAATAGCCGGGAATCGGAGCGCATCAAGCCGTCGGGGCCCACCAGATAGGACTCGGTCGACGGGCCCATGCCGGCGGCGTTCCACTGCTTCTCCGCGGTCATGATCCGGTTGATTTTCGGAGTCGGCACCGGCCACGCCATGACGCCGTCGATCCGGCCGTTCATGCCGATCGGTGACACCACCCAACCGGTGGGGGCGTCCAGTGCCGGTTGATAGGTCTGGAAGTCGGTGATCCAGACGAAGTCGACATCGTTGGAGCGTAACGCCTTTTGGAATGCATCGCGCAGATTGGACTCGCGATACGGGCCGGTCAGAATGTTGGTGCCGAGGTCGGGTCCCTTGGCCGCCGAATAGACGACATTGCCCTGCATGTCCATCAACAGCAGATCCCGGTACTCGAACCGGGTGACGATGCCACGCATATAAAAGTCGAATCGGGCGTTGGCCACCGACCATGCACTGCCGTCGCCCGCATCCACGACAGGCGAATCGTCACCGCCCGGCCGCGGCGCCGCGGTGTAGTTCGCCTGAAGGTATTTCTGCGCGTTGGAACTAGGCAGCACCGCATTGATATCGACCGTTTCGCCGGTGATCCGTTTGATCGGTTTGATCATGCTGTTGTCGTAGTAGTTGACGAGCGCCTGTTGCTGGGCGGGGCTGATCGTCGCGTTGCCCAACTGATTGAAGCCGTTGCCAAACGCCTCCATTGCCTGCACGATGCTGAACCCGCCGCTGTAGACGAGTAGCGAATTCGTGATCTGCTTGAACAGCGTGTGCAACTGCCGCTTCTGCGATTCGCGTAACTCGATCAGCCGCTCGGCCACGACCTGCCGCAGCGCAGTACGACCGGTGACCGCCCCGATCAGGCCGACCACCGAAACGGAAAAAATGCTGCAGATCAGCAGCTTGGATTGGATGCCTACCCGGAAACGTCGGCGGCGAAACCGTTGACTTTTCCGACGTTCACCCGTTGACGTCATTGCCTCCTAAACCGGGGCGGATTCGGCGTCGGTCACCTCGCTCGATCCCACGCACGTCCCCTTTCCATAAGGCGATTGCAGCGCTGCTAACACAGCAGACTAGCGCGCGGACATCACAAAATCGGCGTTTGCGCCCCGCCGCCGAATCCGAAAACACCGGCAACGTGGGACTAACGTTGAAGAAATGACACGGGTCTGTGTCGTCGGCAGCGTGAACATGGACATCACCTGCGACGTCGCCGCCCTTCCCCGGCCGGGCGAGACGGTGCTCGCGTCGTCACTGCGCTACGCACCGGGCGGCAAAGGTGGCAACCAGGCGGTGGCCGCAGCACGCGCGGGGCACGGGTGCAGTTCGTCGGCGCGGTCGGCGACGACGCGGCCGCCGAACCGCTGCGGACACACCTGTTGGTCAACGGCGTCGGGCTGGACGCGACGGCAGCCGTGCCCGGCCCCAGTGGTACGACGATCGTCGTGGTCGACGCCGGCGCGGAGAACACCATCGTGGTGGCGCCCGGGGCCAACGGGCAGCTGACGCTGAGCAGCGCCGCCAGCCGCGCGCTCGCCGACTGCGACGTGCTGTTGACTCAGTTGGAGATTCCGCTCGCCACCGCGGTGGCCGCAGCACGCGAGGCCAAAGCGGCCGGCGCGGCCGTCATCGTCAATGCCTCGCCGAGCCACCACGAGCGAAACGCGCTGACCGAACTGGTGGACCTTGCCGACGTCGTGATCACCAACGAGGCCGAAGCCAACGAATTGCCTTGGCGTCCAGCTCATTTGGTAACGACTCTGGGCTCCCGCGGTGCCCGCTACGTCAGTCCGGACGACGAGCTCTGGATCCCGGCGCCAGAGGTCAACCCGGTGGACACCACCGGCGCCGGCGACGTCTTCGCGGGAGTGCTGGCGGCGCATTGGCCGCGCGACCCGGGGTCACGAGCACGGCGACTGGTCACACTGCAGCGAGCCTGCACCGCGGCCGCGCTGTCGACACTGGTGCCCGGGGCCGGTGACTGCGCACCGCATCGCGACGCCATCGACGCGGCAATGCCCGACCCCGCACGATGAGCGCCGCCGTTGTCGCCCTGGTGCTCTTCGGCGTCTTCGGCGCGCTCGGATTCGGTTGGCACAGTTGGCTGCAACGCCGGCGCACCGGGTCCGCCGGATCACGGGTGGGGTAATGCACTGGATGGCCGGGGCCGGCTTCGTGCTGGCACTTGCCGCGAGCCCACGGCGACGCGTATCGGGCCCATAGGCTACCGTCGGTCGATTCGTCCCGGGTGTCGGGCCAATTGGCTAGCGCGGGTCCCGGCGCACGTCGTGAGCGATCGCCAGGCCGTCGCCCGTCTCCAGCTCCACGGCCGATTGACTCATCAGCACGCGACTGCGGTTCGGCGACAACAGAATCGACAGGTAGTGATGCGGGCGGTCCGCCACGAACGCAAGGCGGTTGACCCGCAGCAGCGCGGTGCCGATCGCGGTGTCGAGGAGGTGGGCGTAGCGTGGGCCGGCAATCTCGGCGGTGATCTCGTGCCGCAGCCGGTGCACCACTACCCCGGCATCCGACAGCAGCTCGTAGAGCGGCTTGCGCCGCAACGCGCGCTCGGCTAGCTTGTCCGCCAATTCGTTTGGCAGCCACGCCTCGGTGACCATCAATGGCTCACCGGTTCGCCGCTGGCGCCGCACCCGCCCGATGTGCAGCAGCTCGTCGGACGTCTCGAGCGCGTCGGCGACGGCACGCGGCGGGCGGCGGTGCGCGTCAAGCTCGAGCACGTCGACCTCCGTCTCGAACTGAGCCTGCCGCAACCCGTCCATGTACGAGCCGCCCGCCACCGGCAGATCGGCCGGGGCGTACTCTCGCACGAACGAACCGACGCCCTGCCGGCGCTCGATGTATCCCTGCTCTGCCAGGGCGGCCAGCGCGCGGCGAACGGTGATGCGCGAGACGCCGAACTGATCGCACAGCGTCTGCTCGGTGGGCAACGCGTCGCCGGGTGCCAGCACGCCGCGGTCGATCTCGTCGTGCAGCACCAAAAACAGTTGTCGATGCAGTGGCACCCCGGCGCCGGCGGACACCGGACCGCCTTCGGCATTGGCCCCCTGCATGCTCGCCATGCTTCCACACCACCGCCCTTGCGCTCGCCCGGGCGCCTGGCGACCTGGGTCGCCGAGCTCACCCTTGACGACGTCCCACCGGAGGCGTCCGCCCGGGCGAAATATCTCCTGCTCGACGGGCTGGGCTGCGCTTTGGTCGGCGCCCAGCTGCCGTGGTCGCGCATCGCCACCGCCGCGGTCCTCGGGCTGGAGGGCGCCGGTGACACCGTCGTCATCGGCACCGGCAAGACCACCGCGGCACCTTGACCGCCACCTACGAGCGCTAGGCGCGGCAGGCGCCCGTACACCCCCTGACCTGCGGTTGGCAGTAACTGGCAGCGCCTGACGTCGATCTGGCAGCGCGTTGCGAGCAACGTCGGTGACATCCACCAACGAGAAGGGAACATTATGTCCGCCACCACCGTTGACCGCGCCGGCACTCGCGACGGTCTGCTGCGCCTGGCAATGCGCGCCGACGCCGCCATCACCGGCCTGGTCGGCCTAGCCGGCGTCCCGCTGGCCGGTTACCTGGCCTCGACGTCCGGCACCACGAAAGCATTCGAGTACTGCATGGCCGCGTTCTTTGTCACCTACGGCGCGCTGGTGCTCTGGTTGGCCTCGCTGCCGTCTGTGCGCCGCGCGGGCATGGCCGTCGTGTTGGGCAACCTGCTCTACACCGTAACCGCCGTGGTCCTGGTACTCGCCGATGTCTTCCCGCTGACCGCCACCGGTGTGGTGCTCACCCTGGGTTCCGGCATCTACACGCTGTTCTTCGCCGAGCTGCAATACCAGGGCTGGCGCCGCACGAAGGCATAACCTCACCGCTCGTTCGCCAGCGTATGCGCACTGCGACAACCGGGCCCTTGGATTCGCAGTGCACTTACGCTCGCGGTAACCGGGCGCTAGTCCTCGGGCACCTCGCGGTCGATCTCGTCGAGCCAGATGCGCGCCGACATATCCGACGGGGCGCGCCAGTCGCCGCGCGGCGACAGCGCGCCCCCGTGAGAAACTTTGGGGCCGTTGGGCAATGCCGAGCGTTTGAACTGACTGAACGAGTAGAACCGTTGCACGAAGACCTGCAGCCAGTGCCGGATCTCCTTGATCGAATAGGACGGTCGTTTGTCCTCGGGGAATCCGGCCGGCCAGGTGCCCTGATCGGGATCGCTCCACGCATGCCAGGCCAGGAACGCGATCTTCGACGGCCGGAATCCGAAGCGTAACACGTGAAACAGCGAAAAGTCTTGCAAGGCATACGGTCCGACCTTCGCCTCGCTGCTCTGCAGCTGCTCTTCCTCGCCGGTCGGAATCAGTTCGGGGGTGATTTCGGTGTCGAGCACCGAAAGCAACACGTCGGTGACGTCCGACTCGAACTGCCCCGACGCGACGACCCAGCGAATCAGGTGCTGGATCAGCGTCTTGGGCACCCCGCCGTTGACGTTGTAGTGCGACATCTGGTCGCCGACACCGTAGGTCGACCAACCCAGGCCGAGCTCGGACAGATCGCCGGTGCCCAGCACGATCCCGCCGCGTTGGTTGGCCAGCCGGAACAGGTAGTCGGTGCGCAGGCCGGCCTGGACGTTCTCGAAGGTGACGTCGTAGACCTTCTCGCCGCGGGAGAAGGGATGGTCCATCTCCATGAGCATCAGGGCCGCGGTGTCGCGGATGTCGATCTCGGCGAAGGTGACACCGAGCGCGCGGCACAGCTCGATTGCGTTGCGCTTGGTGCGCTCACCGGTCGCGAAACCGGGCAGGGTGAACGCCAGAATGTCGCTGCGCGGCCGCTTTTCGCGGTCCATCGCACGCGCGGCGACGATCAGGGCATGCGTCGAATCCAGCCCGCCGGAGATCCCGATGACGACCTTGGGGTAGTTCAGCGCACGCAACCGCTGCTCGAGCCCGGAGACCTGGATGTTATAGGCCTCATAGCAATCCTGTTCCAGCCGTTGCGGATCGGCGGGGACGAACGGGAAACGCTCGATCGTTCGCCGGAGTCCGATGTCACCGCCGGGCGGGTCGAGCCGAAACTCGATGCGCCGGAACGACTCCACCGACGGCCGATGATGGCGCCGGTTGTCGTCGAATGTGCCCATCCGTACCCGCTCGGCGCGCAGCAGCCCCGTGTCGACGTCGGCCACCGATCGGCGCTCCCCCTTGGGGAACCGTTCGGATTCGGCCAGCAGCACCCCATTTTCGAAGATCATGGTCTGCCCGTCCCAGGCCAGGTCGGTCGTCGACTCGCCCTCGCCGGCGGCGGCATAGACATAGGCGGCCAGGCACCGCGACGACGCCGAACGGGCCAGCAGGCGGCGGTCCTCGGCCCGCCCGATCGTGATCGGGCTACCGGACAGGTTCGCCAGCACCGTCGCGCCGGCTAGGGCCGCTTCCGCGCTGGGCGGAATCGGCACCCACATGTCCTCGCAGATTTCGACGTGCAGCACGAAATCGGGGAAATCGGATGCGGAGAACAGCAGATCGGGGCCGAACGGTGCGTCGACGTCGCCGATGCGGATGATGCCATGCTCGTCGTCGCCGGGCGCGATCTGGCGGTGCTCGTAGAACTCGCGATAGGTGGGCAGGTACGACTTGGGTGCCACCCCGAGTACCGCGCCGCGGTGGATGACGACGGCGGTGTTGTAGATGCGCTGCCGATACCGCAACGGCGCACCCACCACCAGGATGGGCAACAACTCGGTGGACGCCGCGACGATGTCGGCCAGCGCGGCTTCCACGTCCTCGAGCAGCAGGTCCTGCAAGACGATGTCCTCGATGGAGTACCCGCACAGCGTCAATTCGGGGAAGACGGCCACTGCGACGCCGTCGTCGTGACAGTCGCGGGCCAGTCGCAACACCGAGGCAGCATTGGCCGCCGGATCGCCGAGCGTGGCGTTGTGTGTGCACGCCGCGACCCGGACAAAGCCCTGGCTGTAGCTGTTGTAAAAGTCCATCGCCCTTCCATTGTCCCGCAACCGGTGTCAACAAGTATTCGCCGGGTATCACACCTGCATGAGTAAAACCGCTGTGCTGGTGGTCGACATGATGAATAGCTATAAGCATCCCGACGCCGAAGTACTGATACCCAATGTCGGCAACATCATCGCCCACATGCCCTTGCCGATCTGGTTCGCCGCGCGCGAAGCCGACGGCGTGGACCTAATCTATGTCAACGACAACTACGGCGATTTTTCCGCCGAGTTCGGTGACCTGGTGGAAGCGGCATGCAACGGCAAACGTCCCGACCTGGTGAAACCGATCGTGCCGAGGAAAGACAGCCGGATGCTGACCAAGGTGCGGCACAGCGCGTTCTATTCGACGCCGCTGGCCTATCTCCTCAATCGTCTCGAGACCGAGCGGCTGATCCTGACCGGGCAGGTTACCGAGCAGTGCATCTTGTACAGCGCGCTCGACGCGTACGTGCGCCATCTACAGGTGGTGATCCCCACCGTCGCCGTCGCACACATCGACGAGGAACTCGGCGCCGCGGCGCTGAAGATGATGGAACGCAACATGTCCGCCGAGCTGACGACGGCGGCGGACTGCATCGGGTGATGATGTCCCCGTCAGAAACTCTTGTGTTACAAGGGAATTAGGCTAAGAGAACCAAGGCGACGCCTGCCGCAGCTTGCAATGACGCTGCATGCGTGAGTGACTAGCTTCTTCCGGTGTGAGCTCTACACTTATCGAGGTGGTGGATGCGCTCCGGGTCAATGGTGAAGGGCTGCAGGTTCTCGCAGCGCATTGCGACGTAGTTTCGCAGAGTTTGCTAGCAGCGACTGCGCGTCCCAAGGTGGGGCTACCTGTCCAGGCAACTTCTGTCGCCGTTGGATCGGCATATTCGGCCGTCGACGAGGTAGCCGCTGCCTTGGCGGGCGTTGCCCAGGCACGCGCAGTCAAAGCCGCGGCAGCAGGTGCTGAGTTTGGTGCCACCGACCGCGCCGGCGCACAAGACGTTGCCGTACTCGGGCAGGTGTGACCGGTAGTCGGAGTCGTCGGCGTGGGGGTGCCGAGCTTGTCCGAGATTCAAGCTTGGGACGTTGCGCACCTGCAGAAGGCCGCCAGCGACTGGACGGCGACTGGCGAGCATTGGGAGACGTCTTTCTCGACCATTCATCGGGCTTCCATATCGCCGGGCGGGACGGTCTGGGTAGGTGCCGCTGCCGAGGCGACCCAGGAACGCGCCTTCGCTGATCTCGTGACGGTTCGCGGCCTGGCCGATGTCCTGCACGAATCCACGGCGATAGCGCGCCGAGGTGCCGAGACTCTCTCGTCCGCCAAGCAGAGTGTGCTGGATGCCGTCAGGGACGCCAGCGCCGCCGGATATGTAGTGGGCGAAGACCTGTCGGTGACACCGTCACGCGGCGGTACTGCAGAGCAGGTCCAAGCGCAGGTTTATGCCACCCGAATTCAACAGCGCGCTGTGCAGCTAGCCGCCCATGATCAAGAGATCGCCGCCAGAATCACGGCCGCCATCGCGCCCCTTAACACGGTGCCTTTCGCCGAACCGGCCGCAGGGCCGCACGACGGCAAGCCGACAATTCATCCCGTCGATCTGCACACGTTCAAAGATGCTCCGAATCCAGAACCCGAACCTCCCCCGGGCGGTTGGAGCAGCGATCCGTTGATGCGAGCTGCCCAAAAGATTGCCTATGGCCACGCGAGCGCGCCCGACGGACACTTAGGCCAGTTTCCCGGGATGACTAAGGACCAGCTTGCCAAGCTAATACACGACATGTTCACCGGCGATCAGAAGGACTTGATCGTTGGCCGGGCTAGAGACGGTGCGCCGGTGCTGTACGACCCAAAAACAATGTGGTCGTGATCCGTGATCCGGGAGGCCTCGACTGCGGAACAGTTTTTAAGCCAGACAACGGAATCGGGTACGTGTTAGGCGACGAGGCTAACCGCCCAAAGATTGTCGCCCGCGAACCATCGATTCCGCCGGGACAACTTTCGGATGGTCAAGTCCCGAAACCCATCGAGCCTTCACGGACTGTCCCAACCGAATCCGCCCTCCTCCGCACCCAGATCCCCAGTTGAAGTGCAACCCGCACCCAGGCCACAAGCACCGGCAGTCAAGGAAGGGCCGGTAATTGCGGGCGGACCCGGAGCACCCTTTGGGCCAACCTTGGCGCCACCCCCGCACTGGCATGGGCCGCATGTACTTGGCGATGCTGCAGACGAACCGTGGGAAGACGACCACCATTGATCTCCGAACACGCAGTTAGGCTGACACTATGACCACGACGGAGCTCATCGACATCGAGCTGACCGACGATGAGCGCGACCTACTTTCCCACGGGCTCAATGAATACGGCGGGTCGATTCAGTACAAGCCGATTCTGACTCGAGCCCTTGGTCTGCCAGACCGTGCCAGCTTCGAAGCGCTTCTCGACCGTCTCAGGAGAGCCATTGGCCGGAAGGAACCTCTGTCCAAGGTTGACTGGGCCCGCGCGGTCTTTCTCACCGAAGTGTCGTGGGCTAGCAACCTGGTTGGCTCCGGCCTGGACTTCAGAACTAACTTTCACGACGACGAAGCGGCTCCGTTGATGCGCGCCATCCAGCGCAAGGTCGGTCTTTATGGCGTCGGAGGAAGTCTGCTAATACCTGAGCACGCTGACCCGGAAGGATAGTCACGCCGGGCGTCGCGGCGACGACCGAGAATATCCGTGCTAGATGTACATTTCGAGCGAGATCACCAGCGTCCTAGCCGGTGTCAACATATCGACGTAGTGGTGACCCCTGCCAGCATGCTGACTCATGCCTGTCAACAACTCGCTAAGTTCAAGCGCCTTGCCGCTGTCGAGGCGCCACATCACTGTGTCGTTCTCATCATGGAACTCAATGTTCTGAACCGCTGCTCTCGATGAGGAAATGGTTAGTCGTTCCATCAAGTTCGAGCCGCGACGGACCCTCTTTCACCGCAAGAGTCAGCGCTGCGAGAAAGGCATTCAACCCGGCGGCATCTAAGGCCAACAACACCGCGTCGTCGCCGAAGTAGAAGCCCTCAGCGAGGCTTGCACGAACCAGGGTCATGTCTCCATGGTTCCTCAGCCGCGTCAGCGTGGCCCCTCAGACGACTGACGTAACGAATGCCGATCACGCGGCGATAACGGAAAGGTAACGGGCCGGTGCAGCGATTTCAGCGAGGTGCAACGGATGAAGACGAACGGGATTGTCGCCGCCCTCGCCGTGGGCACCGCGCTCTCACTGGGACCATCACTGGCGACGGCACCGGCTAACGGAGATCCGGCAACGGCCATCGGCCGCGCCACCGACCACAACCCACTCGGCGCCGACTACGAGGGCTACTGCACTTGGGGGGCAAGAACAGATACACGCCCACACCGGCTACTACGTCAGGGCGCTCACGGGCGATGCCGAAATCTGGGCGAACCAAGCTCGAGCGGCGGGCTGGACGGTGGTGGACAACCCGCAACCACACTCGGTCGCCGTCTTCAGCAGCTCGCTTGTCGGGGGCGTCGGACACGTCGCCTGGGTCGACGCCGTCAATGGCAACACCATCACGATCACCGAAATGAACAGCGGTTATGGGGCCAACGCGTCAAATGGCTACAGCACCACGGGTTTTCACGAATTCGACACGCGCACGCTTAAAGCTGGCCGCGGAATCAGCTACATTTTGATCCCCTGATCGCGTGGTAGTCACCAGGGCCGCAGTCGCGGCAGCCAGGCCGGCACGTTGAGCTTGTACTCCTCGTACTCGTCGCCGTATTGCCTTGTCAGGGTTGGCTGTTCGTACAAGAGGACAAAAGTCGCGAAGGCGATCCACACGATCGCGGCGTACGCGAGTAGTCCCGGACTGCGAAACAGCAACGCCTGCCCGAGGATCACCAGCACGAGTCCGACATACATCGGGTTGCGAACATAGCGATTGAACCCGGTGACCACCAGATGTTCGGTGGGTGCAACAGGCGCGGGTGTACCACCGGCCCTGGCGAACTGCGCAAACGCGTGGATCAGCGGGATCAGCCCCGCGACGATCAGGACGACGCCGGCTGCCTGTGCCCATCGCAACAGCACGCCACCGTTGGGCAGCACCCAACCGGTGATCAGCCAGGGAATCACACCGATAACGGTCCCCGGAGCCACCACAAAGAACGCCGCCGATCCGACGCTCGCCGCAGATGTCCGCATGGTCTCTCCTCCTAACACTTCCCCACTTGTGGAATTCTGCGATCCACGGTAACGCCGCGCCGGCAGAAAGTCCACACCTGTAGAGTTTTGTGCCATGTCACCCATCGGACGACGCCCGGGAAAGACGGACACCCGCGACCAGATCCTGCTGACCGCGCGCCGCCTGTTCTCCGAACGCGGCTACGAGAAGACCTCGCTTCGTGATATCGCCACCGAGGCGCGGGTGGACACCGCGTTGATTCGGCACTATTTCGGTACCAAGGCCGACCTATTCCGGACCACGATCGGGTGGCCGTTCGACCCGCAGCAGGTGGCCGATCGCATCGCGGAAGGCGACGGTGACGAGCTTGGCCGGCGACTCAGTGAGGTGTTCTTCCAGTTTTGGGAGCAGCCCGACACCCGCGCCTCACTGCTGGCAATTCTGCGTGGCGCGGCCACGCATGAGGAATCCGCCACTCTGGTACGGCAATTCATCCAGGGCCAGCTGTATCACCACATCGCTGCGGCCCTACCGCAACCCGACGCCCAGCTGGGCATCGACCTCGCGATGGCACAACTGCTGGGCATCGCGTTCTTGCGGCACATCCTTCAAGTTGAACCGCTGGCTTCCACACCGGTATCCGAACTCACCGCTCGCGTCGTACCCGTGCTCGACATGCATTTCGGGACCGCCTGACCCGTCCGTTCAGCCGGCACTGGGTATCCGCTCACTTAGTGGGCCGCAACGGATGTCGAATCGCTCGCGCACCGTGTCGAGAACACGGCGCTGCCGTTCTCGTTCGCGGCGATGGGTGAGCACGAACCGCGCGACGCCCGGCAATCGGCGCGGTAGCGGGTACCACTTATCGAAATCAAGAGCGTTCTCGCTGAACACACTCCTGGGCACGTTGTCATAGATCAGGCTGAGGTTGTGCTGGACGAGCGCGAACAGCACATACGGGAACGCCATCGGCGCCTTGTCCCGTAGCCCCTGCCAGTCGACTTCGTACAGCGGAATTTCGCGGAGCTTGTCCAAGAGCAGCAGATGCCCCAGGAAGTACCCCATGAACGCCGGCAAGTGCAAGACGGCCGAGCGGGCGTTGATCGAAACGACTGCGCCACTGGGCGAAACGTACGGCTCGTACGGGTACTTGTCGGCGATTTTGACATATCCCGTGCAGTTGACCACCCAACTGCCCGGCTCGATCGCCTTCGTCGATCCGCTGCGGAATACCAACTGGGTCGAGCCGTTGCAATCGACCACATCGTCGAGATAATCCATGACGACGTCGTTGAGGCCCGCGGAGATCGTGTCGTTTTCGGCCTCGGACAACACCCCCAACACGAAGTTGTCCGATTGGGGCGTCAGGTACGTGCCATAGGTTGCGCGGTACCAGTCCTGAACCTCAGATTCGTTCGTGCCGTCGAACCGGCGACCCAGTTGTGCGGCCAGAGTGCTCGGCATTGTGCCCGTCCACCATCTCCGGGAACCGCTCGGTAAGAGGCGGTCTCGGCTGGAGAAGAAAGTCCCCGCCCGGCGACCAGATTCACCTGGCGACCGGGATAGGCCGTGATCAGTGCGTGGGCGGTGTCCATCGCGGTCTTCCCGCCACCGATGATCCACACGGGCGCACGGCTTTCCCGGATGTCCCCCGACCGCAGATCGCAGTAGTCGGGCGACACCGAATGAACCCGTTCGCTGGAGATGGCGAGGGGTTCGTTGGGCGTGATTGCCAGGCCATAGGCTTTGATCAATTGCTTGGCCTCGACGACGAGCATCCGGCCGTCAGCACCCCGGCAGGTGGCCCGCACGACTCCGTTCACCTCGTCCTGCGACTCGAATTCCCAACCGAAGTACTCGTCGACCCGCACGCGTTCGGCCAGCACGTCGACGCAGTGCCGGAAGTGGTCGAGCACCTCTCGCTTGGTCGCCAAGTGAGGGCGGTCCTGGCCGAGGGTCCACTCGATGTTGCCGGCGGCGAACATCGGATGCGGTTGGTGGAGGCGCACATATGAATACACGTCGACCCACATGCCGCCCGGGCGTGACCGGCGGTCGATCAGGATCATCTTCTGGTCCCGCGACAGATAGCGGCTCGCGGCGAACAGGGCGTTGAGCCCGGCGATGCCGGCTCCCACGATGCAAAGGTCGCAGGATTCCACCCGTGGAGAATCGGATTCGGGCATCGGCCCTCCTTTCGATGCAGAGGCGTCAATTGTGTGTCCGCATCGCGAATTGTGTGTCCGCATCGCGCGGGCGGGCATGAGTAATCGACTACTCCATTGGTCGCATGCCCGTACTCTCGACTACGTGCCTTCCCGCCCCGAAGCTCCGGAACTGGTCGCGCTGTTGGCCGGGCGCCGCATCGCGGTGCTGACGGGCGCGGGGATCTCCACCGACTCCGGCATTCCCGACTACCGTGGCCCGGATTCGCCGCCGAGCAACCCGATGACGATCCGGCAGTTCACCTCGGATGCGGCATTCCGGCAGCGCTACTGGGCCCGCAACCACGTGGGCTGGCGGCACATGGACGCAACACAGCCGAATGCGGGGCATCGGGCGGTGGCCGCACTGGAGCAAGCCGGTGTGGTGAGTGGCGTGATCACCCAAAACGTCGACCTGCTGCACACCAAGGCCGGCAGTGCCAACGTGATCAATCTGCACGGCAGCTACGCGCAAGTGATCTGCCTGGGCTGCGGCCACACGATGACCCGCGCGGCGTTGGCCGAACAACTCGAGGAGCTCAACCCGGGGTTCATCGAGCGTGCCGAGGCGGTCGGTGGGCTGGCGGTGGCGCCCGACGCCGACGCCGTCGTCGCCGACACCACGTCGTTCCGGTACCTGGACTGCCCGCGCTGTGCGGGCATGCTCAAGCCCGACATCGTCTACTTCGGTGAGAATGTCGCTAAAGAAGTCGTGGCACAGGCTTTTTCAATGGTCGACGAGTCCGACGTGCTATTGGTCGCGGGCTCGTCGCTGACCGTGTTCTCCGGCTACCGATTCGTGCGGCACGCCGCCGCACGGGGCATGCCGGTCGCGATCGTCAACCGTGGCCCCACCCGCGGCGACGATCTGGCCACCGTCAAGCTCGACGGCAGCTGCTCGGAATTGCTGGTACTGCTTGCCTGCGTACTGGGTGCTGCGTTCGCGCCACTCGCCATGCGCTAGACGCTAGAACTCGCACGGCAGGCTGCACACCGCGTGCACGAAGTTGCCCGCCACGTACGTCGCGTCGGTTGCCTGAATGTCGGGCAGCGCACGCAGCAGCTCCCCGAAGATCGCCCGCAGTTGCGCGCGCGCCACGTGGGCGCCGAGGCAGAAATGCAATCCTCCCCCGCCGAATCCCACATGGGGATTGGGGCTGCGGCTCAAATCGAAGTGATCCGGATGGCCGAAGGCCTCGGTGTCCCAGTTACCCGACGAATAGAACATCACCACCTTCTCCCCCGCGGCGATCCGCTGGCCGCCGAGTTCGAAATCGGTTGCCGCCGTGCGGCGAAAGGTCATGACCGGTGTCGCCCAACGAACGAACTCCTCGACCGCGACACCGATCCTGTTCTCGTAGTCGGCTAGCAGCCAAGCACGTTGGGCCGGGTAGTCGGTGAGCGCTTTCATGGTGTGGCTCATCGTCTGCCGGGTGGTGTCGTTGCCCGCCACCGAAAGCAACACGAAGAACGCGGCCACCTCCGCGTCGGTCAGTCGGTCACCGTCCACCTCGGCCTGCACCAGGCTGCTGATCAGATCGTCGCCCGGATTCTCGCGCGTTCGGCGGCCAGCGTCCCCACGACCTGGTGCAGGTACATCTGCTGTTCGAAGATGACTTCCAGCGCGGGGCGGCCATCGAGGAAGTCGGGGTCGGCCCATGACACCAGCGCGTCGGTGGCATGTGCCATACGCTCCCGCTCGGAATCCGGAATGCCCACCATGTCCGAGAGCGTGCGGATGGGCAGTTCCTTGGCGCAGAGATCGACGAAATCCGCGCCGCTGCCGGCGTCGCGAAGTTCCTCGACGATGGTCTTGGCATTGGCTTGGATCGATTCCTCGATACGGCGCACCTGCCGTGGTGTGAATGCGGCGTGCGCAAGCTTGCGCAACTTGGTGTGCCGGGGTTGGGTCCATCGCCAGAAAGGACTGCGACGCCTCGAGCAGCTCGACCGGAATGCTCTCGAACATCACCCCCTTGCCGGACAGGAACACGTCGCTGTTGCGGCTGACCGTGACGATGTCCGCGCGCCGGGTGACCGCCCAATAGCCGGGGTCGTCGGGATCCGGCATCAGGGCGTCTTCGACGGGGGGATGCCAGCTCACCGGCTGCTCGGCCCGCAGCACCGCAAACGAGCGCTCCCGGTCGGCGGCGGTCGTCGACCAGAACTCGCGCGAGGACAGATCAATCGCGTCGTAGGCGCGGGGCCGCCCGGTCAGCACTGCCATCGTGGTCCTCCGTTACGTCTGGAACTGCGTCGAACACTATGCCTAGACAGTATGTCTAGGCAAGATGTTGTAACGTCGGCTATGCTCGGCAAATGCCGTCCGTCACCCGCAAACCGCAGACCAGGCGTGAGCAGTCGCGCCGGCAGCGGCGAGAGGAGATCGAGCGCCGGCTGCTCGATGCCACCGAGCGGTTGATGCTCGGCGGGGCCAGCTTCACCGAGCTCAGCGTGGACCGACTCGCCACCGCGGCCGGTATCTCGCGGGCCAGTTTCTACATCTACTTCGAGGACAAGGGCCATTTGCTGCGCCGGCTCGCCGGGCAGGTGTTCGCCGATTTGGCCGACAGCGCGAATCGTTGGTGGAGCGTGGCGGGACGCCAGGATCCCGCCGACGTGCGCGCGGCGATGACGAGCCTCATTGCCAGCTACCGCCGTCATCAGCCGGTGCTTGTCGCGCTGAACGAGATGTCGGCCTACGACCCGGTGGTCGGCGCGACGTACGGCAATCTGCTGACCGCGATCACCGCGCGATTGACCCGGGTCATCGAAGAGGGCCAGGCCGACAGCTCGATCCGTCCGGAGTTGTCGGCCGCCACCGCGGCCAGCGCCCTGACGTGGATGGCGGAGCGGGCATGCCAGCAAAACCTGCCCGGCGCTCCGGACTCCTTCGATGCCGAACTGGCCACCACGCTGTCCGAAATCATCTGGGCCACTTTGTATCTCAAGCCGCTGTCGGCAGGGTGAGACGTCAGACCGCGACCAGATCGTCGGCGTGCACGGCGGGTCGGCGCAGCTCGTCGGGCAGCTCCGAGGTCGACCGGCCCATCATGCTGGTGAGCTCGGTGGCGTCGTAGGCGACCACACCGCGGGCCACCATGGTCGCGTCCGGGCCGTGCAATTCGACGACGTCGCCGCCGTAGAACCGGCCCGTCACCGCGGTGATGCCCGCCGCTAGCAGCGAACGGCGTTGCTGCACCACCGCGCGCACCGCTCCGGCGTCGAGGCTCAGCGCACCGGTGGCCTCGGCGGCATACCGCACCCAGAACCGGCGGGCCGACATCCGCACCGGCCGGGCGGCGAACACGGTGCCCGACGAGGCGTCGGTGAGCGCCGTCGCGGCGTCCGTCGCGGCGGCCAGCAGCACCGGCACCCCGGCGTCCGCGGCCAGCAGCGCCGAGGACATCTTCGACGCCATACCCCCGGTGCCCAGCGCGCTGCCCGGCCCGGCGACCACCCCGACCAGGTCCGACGATGCGGCCACCTCGGGAATGAAGCGCGCCCCCTTGGTCTTTCGCGGATCGGTGTCGTAGAGGCCATCGATGTCGGAGAGCAGCACCAGCGCCTCGGCCCCGACCAGATGGGCCACCAGCGCCGAAAGCCGGTCGTTGTCGCCGAACCGGATCTCGTTGGTGGCCACCGTGTCGTTCTCGTTGACGATCGCGACCGCGTGCAGCGCGCGTAACCGGTCCAGGGTGCGCTGGGCGTTGGTGTGCTGCGCGCGCATCGAGATGTCGTGCGCGGTCAGCAACACCTGCCCGACCGTGCGGCCATAGCGAGCGAACGCCGCGCTCCACGCGTTGACCAGCGCGACCTGGCCCACGCTGGCGGCGGCCTGCTTGGTCGCCAAATCCTTTGGACGACGGGACAATCCGAGGGGCTCGAAACCGGCGGCGATGGCACCCGAGGACACGATGACGACGTCGGTGCCCGCCTTCATCCGCGCCTCGATCGCATCGGCGAGCCCGGCCAGTCGGCTCCCGTCGAACATCCCCGATGGCGTGGTCAGCGCGTTGGTACCGATCTTGACGACCAGGCTGCGCGCGGTGCGGATGGCTTCGCGATGGGCGCTCATGCTGCGCCGCTCCTCCTCATCGCCACGCTCTGCATCGTCGCCGGCGCTCACGGCTCGTCACCGCGTTCGCGCCGCCGGCGCCGGGCGGCCTTGCGCTCGTCGGCGCCGGTGCGCTCGGTGCGTTCCAGCCGCGCATCGGTGCCCCGGCCGGTCAACGGAACCTGTACGCCGGCCGGGGTTTGCGGCTCCCAGTCGAACGTCATCTCGCCGATGGTCACCGCGCAGCCGGGTTGGGCGCCCAGCCGCAACAGCTCCTCTTCGACGCCGAGGCGCGCAAGGCGGTCGGCCAGATAACCCACCGCTTCGTCGTTGTCGAAATTGGTCTGGCCGATCCAGCGTTCGGGGCGTGCGCCGGTGACCACGAAACCACCCTCCCCGTCGGAGGCGACGGTGAAACCGCTGTCGTCGACGGGCACCGGGCGGATCACCGGGCGACGCGCTACCGGCGCCGGTCGGGCCGCGTTGTACTCCGAAATCATCTTCTGCAGCCCAAAGATCAACGGCTGCAACCCTTCCTGGGTAGCCGTCGACACCAAAAACACCGGCCAGCCGCGTTCGGCGATCTCGTCGCGGACGAACTCGGCGAGCTCGCGCGCCTCCGGCACGTCAATCTTGTTGAGTACCACCGCCCGCGGCCGCTCGGCGAGGTCGACCAGCGCCGCATCGCCTTGCAGGGTGGGCGTATAGGCGGCGAGTTCGGCTTCCAGCGCGTCGATGTCGGAGATTAGGTCGCGGCCGGGCTCGGTGGTGGCGCAGTCGACGACATGCACCAGCACCGCGCATCGTTCGATGTGTCGCAAAAAATCCAGCCCCAGGCCGCGGCCCTGCGACGCGCCCGGTATCAAGCCGGGCACGTCGGCGACGGTGAACGACTGCTCGCCGGCCGAGACGACACCGAGATTGGGTACCAGCGTGGTGAACGGGTAGTCGGCGACCTTGGGTTTGGCCGCCGAGATCACCGACACCAGCGACGACTTGCCCGCAGATGGAAATCCGACCAGCCCGACATCCGCGACGGTTTTGAGTTCGAGCGTGAGGTCGCGGGCCTGCCCGGGCTCACCGAGCAGCGCGAAGCCGGGCGCCTTGCGGGCCCGGGAGGCGAGCGCCGCGTTGCCCAGCCCGCCGCGACCACCGGCGGCGGCTTCAAAGCGGGTACCCGCCCCGACCAAATCGGCTAGTAGACGGCCGTTTTCGTCCAAGACGACGGTGCCGTCGGGGACCCTGACTTCCAGGTCCGCGCCGGCGGCCCCGTCACGGTTGCTGCCCGCCCCTTGCTTGCCGTTGGGGGCGGTGACGTGCGGACGGAAATGATAATCGAGCAGGGTGTGCACGGCCGGATCGACGACAAAGACGATGCTGCCGCCGCGGCCGCCGTTGCCGCCGTCGGGGCCACCGAGCGGCTTGAACTTCTCGCGGTGAACCGAGGCGCAGCCGTTACCGCCGGAGCCGGCCCGGGCGTGGATGACGACTCGATCGACGAACCGAGGCATCGGGGGTCCTCTCAGCTACCCGCATGCACGGGCGCGACGACCTCAGTCGGTGGTCTGCCCGGCCGCGACGATGTTGACGGTCTTGCGTCCGCGCTTGACGCCGAACTCCACGGCGCCGGATTCCTTGGCGAACAACGTGTCGTCGCCGCCACGGCCGACGTTGACGCCGGGGTGGAAGTGGGTGCCACGCTGGCGGACGATGATTTCGCCGGCCTTGACGATCTGGCCGCCGAACCGCTTGACGCCCAGCCGCTGAGCGGCGGAGTCGCGACCGTTGCGCGAGCTGGACGCGCCCTTCTTGTGTGCCATGTCTGTCGCCTCGCTACTTGATTCCGGTGACCTTCAGGACCGTCAGCTGCTGACGGTGTCCCTGACGCTTGTGGTAGCCGGTCTTGTTCTTGAACTTGTGGATACGGATCTTCGGACCCTTGGTGTGCTCGAGCACCTCGCCGGTCACCGCGACCTTGGCCAGCGCGGCGGCGTCGGAAGTGACGGTGGCACCGTCGACGACCAGCGCGACCGGCAGCGACACCTTGGCGCCAGGCTCGGATTCGAGCTTCTCGACCTTGACCACGTCACCGACGGCGACCTTGTACTGCTTGCCACCGGTCTTGACGATTGCGTAGGTCGCCATCGTTGCTCCTGCCTCTTCTTCACTTCTTTCGCGCGCGTGCTAGCTGCGATGCGCGTGGTGGGTCTGGGGGCGGGAGAAATCTCCCGCCTGTCGTCCGCCGAAGTCAGGGGTCCGGCGTGACGACAACTGTCCAAGGGTACGTGACCAGCGGCTACAGGGTCAAACCAGCGCCCGGGCGCGTCAGCGCGGGTCGAAGGCCCGGCCCGGCCCGACCAGCGGCAGGCAGTGGCAATCACGTGAATCGCTTCGTACACGCATTTACTTCTTGCTGGCTAACTTCCGGCCAAGGCGTCTGCGAGCGCGCCGGGATCGACCTGCGGCTGGATTCCCGAGGTCCCCGACAGGCCCGGCGACTCAGCAAGCCGAGGCCCGGGGAGGCCGCGGGAGCAGGCGTTGTCGCCGACAGCACCCCGGGAGCCACGGTGACGGGGCCGAAGTAGCCGCTGGAGCCGGCGAAGCCACCGGGGTAGACGGTGACGACGTCGCCGGGGCCGACCACGCCGTTGACGGTAAGCGTCCCGCCTGCGTCGACGCTGAGGCCGCCACCGGCGTTCACATTGAGAGCGCCACCATCGTTGAAGGTGCCACCGATGTTCACGTTGAGGGCGCCGTGGGCGTCGACCCCAAGGTGGCCGTAGTCGTCGAGAACGGCGCCGTTGTAGACGGTGAGCGTGCCCGGGTGGGTGACGGTCCCGTCGTTGACGGCCAGGGTGCCGTAGTTGACGACGGTGCCGTAGTCGCTCAACGAGCCGCCCGGGTACACAGTAAGCGTGCCGCTGTTGGACAGGGTGCCGAGGTTGGACGCGGTGCCGTGGTCGCCGAAGGTGCCGCCGGTGTCGACGGTGAGCGTGCCGCCATGGCCGACGCTGAGGGCGCCGTCGTTCGCCAGCGTGCCACCGTCGGCGACGGTGAGGGCACCCCCGTCGGCGAGCGTGCCGCCGTCAGTGACAGACAGGGCGCCGCCGTCGGCGAGCGTGCCCCCGTCAGTGACAGACAGGGCGCCGCCGTCGACGTTGAGGGCACCGGCGTCGTTCAAGGTGCCGCCCACGGTCAGGGAGCCGTATTCGTTGACGGTGCCACCGGTGTAGACGTCGAAGCTGCCGTGGGCATTGACCGCGAGGTGGCCGTAGTCGTTGAGGACGCCGCCGTCATGGACGGCGAGGGCGCCGGGGTTGGTGACGGTGCCGTCGTTGACGGCCAGGGTGCCGTAGTTGGTCAGGGTGCCGTTCGAGTCGCACGTCCGGGATGCCGGCATGGACCCGGCGTCGGTTCCGCTGACCGTCTTCCGCAAGGCCTCGGCCTCGATCAACGGCCCGTTCGACGAGATCGTCAAGCCCTCTCACGTCCGGCTGCTCGACTACGAGGTAGAGATCGGGTTGGTGATAGGACGCCCAATTCCGGTGGGCACCACCATTTCCGACGCGAACTTGGCCGAGTTCATCGCCGGGCTGGTCGTCACCAATGACATATCGGCCCGCGACGTCCAGCTTCCGCAGACCCAGTTCTACGAAGCCAAATCGTATCCGACGTTCACCCCGGTGGGGCCCCAGCTGGTGTTGCTGACCGCAGATGAGCTCGCCCGCTTCGGTGAGCTGCGGCTGCGGCTGAGCGTCAGCGGCGTCGAAAGACAGAACGCGCTCGTCGATCCGGACATGTTGTATCGGCCGCTGCAGGCGCTGCAATCGCTGACCCAGTTCCAGGAACTCGCCCCGGGCGACTTGGTGCTGACCGGGACCCCGGCCGGAACCGCGCTGAGCGCACCGCCCAAGCCGCTGGCGATGATCGGGAATCTGTTGCCGCCTTCGCTCAAGTGGAAGGTTTTCTTCAGCCGTCAGGCCGGCAACCCGAACTATTTGCAGCATGGCGACATCGTGGAGGCTTCGGTAGCCACCGACGACGGAGCGATCGACCTCGGAACGCAGCGCAACGCCGTCCGATTCGCGTGAACGACATGGCTATTCGGCACGTTCCGGTCGTCATCGTCGGCGCCGGACCGACCGGCGTCACCGCCGCCACGCTGTTGGCGCAATACGGCGTGGACAGCCTGGTCCTCGATCGCTGGCCCGGTGTGTATCAACGGCCGTGCGCGGTACACCTGGACGACGAGATCTATCGCGTCATCGCACGGCTTGGCGTCGCCGACGAATTCGCGGCGATCTCGCGCCCGACTTTGGGTTTACGCTTGCTCGACGATCGATTCCGGATCCTCGCCGAGTTCACCCGCGACACGACCCACAGCCGCAACGGCTTCCCGCAGGCCAACATGTTCGACCAGCCCGAGTTGGAGGCCGTGCTGCGGGCAAATCTGACGCGCTACAAGCATGCTCAGCTGCGTGGCGACGTCGAGGTGACCGATGTGAGCGACGTCGGAGATGAAGTGCAAGTCACGTTCGCCGACCGCACCGACGGCACGGTACATCGGGTGGCCACCGACTACCTGCTGGGTTGCGACGGCGCGAACAGTCTGGTTCGCACCCAAATCGGCTCAGCCATAAAGGATTTGAATTTCAAGCAACCGTGGCTGGTGGTGGACGTGGCCACCGACGTGGACCTGCGTCAGTGGGAAGGCGTACATCAGGTATGCGATCCGGTCCGCGCGGGAACGCACATGCGTATCGGAGCGTCGCGCTACCGTTGGGAATTTCAATTGCTCGACGGCGAACGCGCGGATGACTTCGCCACTTTGACCGCGTTGCGGCCGCTGATCAGGCCCTGGACCGTCGGTGTCGACGACGGGGAGCTGTCGCTGTTGCGCGTCGCGGAGTACACGTTTCGGGCTCAGATCGCGCAGCGGTGGCGCCGGGGCAACGTCTTCATCCTGGGCGACGCGGCCCACCTCACTCCCGCATTCATCGGCCAGGGCATGGGCGCCGGCATCCGCGACGCGATGAATCTCGCGTGGAAGATCGCCGCCGTCCATCAGGGAGCCCTTGCCCCGAACGTCCTGGATTCCTATGAGCAGGAACGCAAACCGCATACCGAGAGCCTGATTCGATTGGCGCTCAATGTCGGTCGCGCGATGACCGGGGGCGCCCGGGTGGGTAACGCGCTACGCCGCATGGTGCTGCCCCGGCTGCGGCTGCTGCCTGGCCTGCGCGACAAGGTCGTCGACTCCACCACACCGGCATTGACGTCTTCGGCCTTGGTGTGCAGATCACGCCGGCCCGGCCAGCTCGGCGGCACGCTGTGCCCCAACCCGCGGCTGCGCGATGGCCGACGGCTCGACGACGTCCTGGACGCCGGCTTCGCCCTGATCACCACGCGCAGCCCGAGCGTCTCCGATGAAGCCGAGCTGGGTCGGCGTGGGTTCGTCGTGCTGGTTGCCGAACCGGGCGACGACCTAGCCCACTGGCTACGCGGAGGCCGCGCCACGGCCGCGCTGATCCGACCCGATCGGGCGGTCATGCGGGCCGGGCGCGACGTCTCCGCGCTGTGCGCGTGGGCAGCCGACCTCGTGGACGGCCGGCTCGGCCAAGGCGCTACTTCGGTCGGGCGACGATGACCGGGACCTTCACCGAATGCAACACGGTGTTGCTGACCGAGCCCAGGATCAGGCCGGTGAGGCCACCGCGACCGTGGCTGCCGACGACCACCAGCTGGGCCTCCAGAGATTTCGCCTGTTGGATGATCTGTTGGGCCGGCAGATCGCGGACGAGCAGTCGACGCACCATGACATCTGGATAACGTTCGTGCCAACCCGCCAGCCGTTCAGTGAGACTGCGGGCCGCTTCGGCCTCCACGGCTTCCCAGTCGAATGGTGGAAGTTCGAGAATTGCGACGTCACTCCAGGCGTGCAGGGCCACCAGATCGACACCGCGTCGAGACGCTTGGTCGAACGCGATCGCCGTCGCGAGTTCGGAAGCCGGCGAACCGTCGATCCCCACCAGGACGGGCCCGTGCTGCGGATCCGGCAGATCTTCGTCGCGGATGACCGCGACCGGGCAATTGGCGTGGCGCACCACGGTCGAACTGACCGAACCGAGCACACCGCGCGCTAGCAAACCGCGACCGGCGCTGCCCACGACGATCATCTCGGCCTGGTCGGACATCTTGATCAGGGCCAGCGCCGGGGTCGAATAGACGGACTCCTTCGCGATCGCGACCTTACGGTTGGCCGGCATCGCCTCCTCGGCCAGCTTGAACGTATGCGCCAGATGCCGGCGGCAGTCGTCTTCCAGCTTCACCAACAGCGAGTCGGGGTAAGGAACCGGTGGCCACGTCGTGGTGGGAGTCACCACCGCGTGGAACAGGGTCAGAGGAATGTTGTGCATTGCCGCATCACGGGCCGCCCAGACGCCGGCAGCGTTCGACGCGGGCGAGCCGTCGACCGCGACCACGATTCCGAGTTGTTTGACAGGCGTCGACATTTCGTACTCCTTTCGTCAGGAGTAACGCTATTGGCCGTGGCGTCGCCGGTAGTGAGCCTTTAGTCCCCAACCGACAGGACCGAGAACCTTTGCCTTTCAGACCTGTCGCCGTTGCAGTCGCGCGATGACCCAGAACGGCAAGGCCACGAAAAGTGTGCCGCCGACCAGATTGCCCATGGTGGTGATTCCGATGTTGGTGAGCAGCCCGTCGTCGCCGAACCCCCAGCTGATCCCGCCGCGCGGTGCGGCGGGATGAAAGAGGTTGAGCAGCAATGGAAGCCCGAGAAAAGCGACGTTGGCGATCACGTGTTGGGTCCCGCCGATCACGAAGGCGAACGGTCCGTAGAACGCGAAGGCCATCCGTGCGACGTCACTGCGCGCCTTGAAGTACATGCACATGGCTGTCTGCAGGAACCAGGTGCATACGACCGCCAGCAGGAATGCCGTCCAGAACGGTTGGCCCGCTTTCAGGGCGCCAACGGTCGCCGCCCGCTCGGCGAATGCCCCCAGGTAGGGGCCACCGGACGCGCCGCAGATCGCGACGAACACCAGTGCTCCCGCGATATTGCCGAGCAGACCGATCGAAACGAGGAACACGTAGGTGCGCGGCCGCATGCTGCGCTCCAGCACCGCCAGGAACCCGGCGGCCATGTCCGCGGTGATCAGTGACATCCCGGACACCAGGATCAGTACGAACGACATGCCGAACGCCAAGCCCATCACCAGGCTCGCGATGCCCGGTGTCTTGACACCGGTGCTCACCACCAATGCCAGCAGTGCCCCGAAGGCCACCATCGCGCCGCCCACCAGGGACCGTACGAAGAACGCCCACGGTTGTGTCGCCTTCTCCACCGCCATTGCGGCGACCCGACTCGTCATCGCACCGACGCTCAACGGTTCGAACCAGTCCTCACTGGGTTGGCTAAGTACAGCATCAGAATTCAACGTGTTCAACATGTTTCGCGTCGACTGTTCTCTTCCTTGTTGCGGCGTCTGCACTTCGATCGTCATTCGTGTTCGCCTTCCTTGAAGTTGTTGAGGGCATTGACGACCCCGGCGATGTGCTCGTCGCTGAGCTTCTCTCCCGCGAAGACGTGGTTGAGCAGAATCTTGAGGTCGAGCATTTGTTGCAGATACACCAGACAGGGCGGGCAGTCCTCTAGATGTTTGGCCACGATCGGCCCCCACTGGTCCGGATCCACGTCGACCAGGTCGTCGACCAGTCGCACGAAATCGACGCAGTCGATCGCGGGAACGATGTTGTCGTAGATGGTCATTGGTGGTACCGCTTCTCCAGTTCGCTGCGGAGGTTGCCCCGGGCGCGATACAGCAGTGCGCGCTGCGCCTCGGCGGATAGTTCCAGGAGCTCCGCCGCCTCGTCGGCCGAGGTACCGACGAGGTCACGCAGAATGATGAGCTGCCGCTGCCGCTTCGGCAACGCGTCCAAAGCTGCCCGCACGTAGCCGATGAGCTCTTGGGCCACGGTGCGGTCCTCCGGAAGAAATCGCCGCGACGGCGGAAGACTCCAGTGCCCGGCGTCGGGGCGGCCCGCTGGATACATACGGCCCGACAGTGGGTCGGCGTCGGCCGCGGACAGCACTTCGTGGTCTCGGATCCGGGATTCACGGCGGCGATGCCGTGAGGCGGTGTTCTTGACGATGCCGAACAGCCAGGTGCCCACCGAGGAGCGCCCTTCAAAAGACGCCGGCGACTGCAACACCTGCAACCACACCTCTTGCACCGCCTCTTCGGCCACTGTTGCCGAATCCACCATCGTGCGGGCGAAATTCACCATCGGGCGATGAAAGTCACGAACCAAGTTGGCCAGGGGTATGCCGGCCACCAGATGCTGAGTGTCCTCCGGTGGCACCGCCACCGGAGGACACCATTGGCCCGAACTCAAGCGCATCTTCCAAGTTCCCAGCGCAATTGCGCTTCCGATGGCGACTGCACCGGAATGAACGCCGCCTCCCGGTAGCGCCGACTGGCCGAAGTCTGGCGCCCGTACCCCTTACCGCCTGCGGTCCGAATCTCCAAAGCGGCACTGGCGCTCGATAATTCGGCCGCAGCAAGTCGCAACGACAGCAGCTGCTTCTTCGTTGGCGACTTCGGCCCGCCAATGGCAGAGGCCAAATCGGTCAATGTCGCCTGCGCCGCGACAAGCTTGTCCGCGAGCGAGTCGGCCTCGGCGGCGAACACCGCGTTGACCCCGGTGAGAGCCAGCCTGCTCTGCTCGACGGTGGTCCTGGCCAGCCCAAGACACATGGCCGACTGCAACACCAGGAAGGTCGGTCGCACAGCATATAAGAACGCGTCAAAGTCCTTGGACAGCACCTGTTCCGAATGGATGTACGCGTTTTCCAGCTTCAGGGACGACGACGCGGTGCTGCCCATGGCCAGCAGGTCGAAGTAATCACCGATGACCACACCGGAGGTGTCCAACCCAAGCGCGACGATCAGCTTCTCGCCTGCTTCGGTGCGCGCAGCGGTGATCAGCGTGGAATCGGGATAGAGGTTGCTGGCCCACCGCAATGAACCGCTCAGCAGGTAACCGTCTTCCACCGGTGCGGCGGTCAGGTCCAAGCTGCCGCAGCCGGCCGCCTCCTTGAAGGCCGAAGCCATGCCGGTCACTCCAAGGGTCACCCCGGACAGCAGCGCCTCCACTGCCGACCGGCTGAACGGCGTCGCGGCCGTGAGCAAGTACTCGACGGCCATCCGGTTGGCCCACAACGAGAATCCGGTGCTCATGCATTCCGCGGAGATACCACCGATCACATCGGCCATCTGCGGGAGCCGTCCATCGCTGTTGCCCGGGGCGCCGAGACCGAGCAGACCGGCGACGCCCAGCCGGGTGAAGCTGCGGCGAGCGGTGTCTTCGCCGCGGTCCAGCGCGCCGGCATGAGCACGAATGTCTGCCAACAGCTCCGGATCGAGCCGCTCGACTGCGGCATCCACGGTTGCGGTCACGGCAGTGCCTCCTGTTCGGTGTGTTTCCAGCTGTAGTCAAGGAACTTGCCGTCGAACGTGACGATCACCCGGTCGCCGTCGGGATCGGGACGGCGTTGCACATCCACCTGAAAGTTGATGGCGCTCATTATTCCGTCGCCGTATTCCTCCTGAATCAATTCCTTGAGCGCGGGCCCGTACACCGACAGCGCTTCGTGGAATCGGTAGATCGTCGGATCGGATGCGGGCGCGTTACCGCTCCCCCGGTACGGCGCGAGTTGCAATACGGCGACCGCTTCCTCATCGAGTCCGAGAATCGACGCGAGCGTCGAGGCGTCCTGCGCCGAGAGCGGATGCTGGCCAAGCAGTGCCGCCACCGTCCACACTCGGTCCTTGCCAATCGCCTCGGCGATCTTTGCCCAACTCAGTCCGTGCTTGAACCGGGCCATCCTGATGACCTCGCCGAGGTCCGTCTTCGTCAATGCATATGTCACGTTTGGCTTCCCGTCGTGAGGATTAGTCGATGACGAGAGTCGAGTCGACGCTTGCCGGACGGCGGAAGGTGTTGACCACGGGCGACCAGGCGATGGCGTTGTCGTGGATCTGCTGGAGCGTCTCGTCGTCGGTGTCGCCGGCCAGCGATACTTTGCAGCGCACCGCGGTGAAACCGAGAACCTTGCCTTCCGGGGTGTCGCCGACTCCCCACACCGCGGAGATGTCGATGTCGCCTTCCATCTCGACCTCGATCTTGGTGAGTCGCACGCCGCGGTGCGTCGCATTGGCCAGCATGCCGACGGAGATGCAGGATCCCAAGGCAGCCAGGGCGGTTTCGGAGGGGTTGGGTGCGGAGTCGTCGCCCAGTAGTGCGGGCGGTTCCCCGACGAGCATCGGCGCGAGGTCGCGCACATAGGTCATGTTGCGAAACCCGGCCTCGCAAACCGTTTTGGCTTTCAGGGTCTTCTTGCCGGTGGTGGGGTTTTCTTTGGCGCTGCAAGACAGCCGGTCGAGGCCTGCCGCGTCGATGACGAGCGCGTCGGTCATGAAGTTCCTCCTTCTGATTTGATCTTCACGGCGTTAGTGCTCGCGCGACGCCCGTGCGTGACGGTCGACCGGATTGATTTACACGGCCGACACGAAACATCACATGCCCGAAACGCTGGGGTCGTCGGCAACCAGCCGGGCGGGGCCGAAATTTGCTCAGCCGAACAGGCTTTGCGCGATGTAATGGCCTTCTGCGGGCGCGGGTGGCACCGCAAAGATTGCTGAGCCGATGTGCCGGTTGTACTCGTTGAGCAGGTCGTTGGCGCCGAGCCGGGTCTGCAAACGAATAAAATCTTGCAGATCTTTTTGGTACGAAATGAACAGCAATCCGGCGTTTAGCTGGCCATTTGGGTCCAGGCCGTCGGTGTAGTTGTAGGAGCGGCGACGGATCATGACGCCGTCATTGTTTTCCCGCGCAGCCAAGGTGACGTGTGACAGCGGATCGATCAGCGGTTCACCGTCGGGGCCCTTGGCGGTGAAGTTGGGCGGGTCGAATTCGGCTTTGCCGCTCAGCGGCGCCCCTTCCTGTTTGGTGCGGCCGAAGATCTTCTGCTGGTTGCCGATCCGGTCGACGTCCCACGTCTCCAGCAGCATCCGGATCTTGCGGACGACCTGATAGGTTCCGCCGTTCATCCACGGCTGGTCGCTGTTGTCGACCCAGACGAATCGTTGGTACTCCGCCTCGCTGGTCACGTTGCGGGTACCGTCCTTGAATCCCAACAGGTTTCGCGGTGTCTGCTGACCGGGTCCGGCAGAGACGCGTCCGAAGCCCAGCACCGCCCAGGACGGCGAGACGATATTGCGGCCGAGGCGGGCCAGGTTGCGCACGGCGTGGTAGCAGACCTGCGGGTCGTCGGCGCAGGCTTGCACCGACAGGTCGCCACCGCGCAGCCGCGGGTCGAGGTTGTCCCCATTGAGCGGGGGCAGATCGGTGAACACCGCCGGACGCCGCGCGGCGAGCCCGAACCGATCACCGAACCGCGACGGCCCCAACCCGATCGTGACGGTCAGACTGGCGGGGCTCAACCCGGAGGCCTCGCCGGTGTCGGCGGGGGGCTGCACCTCGACCTGTGGCTGGACCGTGCCGACGGGCTTGCCCTGCTGCAGCACCGCGGCCGCGGCCGACCAGCGCGCCAACAGCGCCTGTAGATCGGCGCGGACGGCGCCCGGCGCCAGCGAGAACGACATGAAGACGGCGTAACGCTGTGGGAGCGTGGCGATTCCACCCTGATGGATCTGACCGTAGAAGGGATAGCTACGACGCATGTCCACCACGTCGTCCCCGGCAACCGAGGCGCCGCGGTGCGCGGTGGCCGACGCGTAGCCGGCGAAACCGCCCCCGACGGCACCGACGGCGGTCCCGGTGAGACCGGCCAGCATCGCACCACCGAGCATCCGCCGCCGTGACACCGGCGCGGCATCGGCCGGCGTTTCGGTGGTGTCGGGGGCGGGTCCGCCTCGCTCGTCGTCAACCATGGTCAGTTCGTGGAGACGACTTTTTGAGCGACGGTGGACAGGCTCTGGTGCAGCGGCTGAATGACCGCGGTCAATTTCGTTGCGTCGCTTGTCTGCAGCGCCGGAGTGTAGGTCCGGTAGCCGCCGAGCGCCGACGGATCGCGATAACCGTCCAGGACGTTCAGTACCGCCCGGAACTGCTGATCTATCTGACTGACCAAATTGGCGTCGATCTTCTCCAGCCCCGGCCGCAGCGACGCGTAATCCTGTTGTGCGCCTTCGACATTGCCGGAAAAGTCGACCAGGTCAATGTGGCTGAATGCCTCTTCTTCGCCGGTGATCTTCGTGTTCTGCACCTCCTCGATCAAATCGCTTGCGCCGTTGGCCAAATCCTCCGGCTTGTACTGCAGGCCCGTGACGACATCCTTCAATTTGCCGACGTTGGTGACCAACTCGGTGCTCAAGGCCTTGGTACCGGGAGTGATCGCGTTACCCTGCCACAGGTCTCGCTCGATGGCGTGGAAGCCCTTCCATCCGACCTTGGCGTCGACGGGCGTCGACGCGCGCATGTCGATCAGATAGTCCAGGCTGCCGGCATTGTCGCCGACCGCGAAGCCCGGCAGCACGAAGCCTTCGACGGTGGATTCCGCACGCTCGTAGAACAGCCGGGCTTTGGCGTAGGCCGCCTTGGCCGCGTCGAGGTTGCCCGCCTGGATCGCCGCGTCGAGTGCCTTGACCCCGTCGCCGAGTTGGCCGATCTGATTGACGACATAGGTCGCGTAGTCCTTGGTGCCCTGGCTGAGGATGCTCGCCACCGTGCCGGTCGGTCCGGCCGGCGCCTGGCCCGTCACCGTCAGGGTTTGGTATTCGGTACTCGCGCCGGGGCAATACAGCTGGTACGCACCGCCATCCAGCGTGATCGTGAACGACACCGGGTCCAGACCGGGCGCCAGGTTCTCCTTCTCCCCGACGATGCGCTGATCTCGCAGCAATTCCACCTCGGTGATGCCGGGCGCGCTGGCGTTGACCACGGTGAAGGTCACCGGCCCGGCCGGCACGCTGGTGGTGTCCAGCGTGCAGCTGTCTTTTCCGCCGCTGTTGGCCATCGTCACCTTGACCGCCTTGGCACCACCGCTCTTCGACGGGCTCGAGGAGCCGTTCGAGTGGCCGCAACCGGGCACGACGAACACCGAGACCACCACCAAAAGCGATGTGGTCAAACAGAATTCACGAGACCGCGACCTTGCCCGGCCGGTGCGATTCGTTATCACTGGTTTCCCTCTCTTGTTCGGCTCGCGCGTCACCGCGCAACGAGACAATGGCGGCGGCGGCACAGGCCAGCGCAAGGCAGGCTAGTACCAGCGGAAGCCAGGTTCGCCACAGCTGGCGCTCGGCGTGTTGCCGGGTGCTCGCGGCGATCTGGGCCGCCGCCGATCAGTCTTCGACGCCGGCCGTGGACCAGTCCGTCGGTAACCCACCAAGGCTGACGGTCTTGGCCCCGGTCAGCCCGCCGCCGGTCAGGATCGCCGTGCGGCTGCTCGTCGCATGCGCACTCAGCACGGAATCACCCTGCGCGAACACGGTATACACGGTCGTCGTTGCCCATTGCCCGACAAACGGCCCCGGGGTGCGACCGGCCGACAGACCGACCGGCAGCCGCCCGCCCGTCATGCTCGCCAGCTGGTCCAGCGTGACCGCCGGCGCGCCATCGGCGCCGGCGGGCTCGGAGGCCTGCCATTCCTGGACCGGCAAGCCGTCCAGGGTTCGATCGCCCACCGGGACCAGCAGGATGCCGGGCCGGTTCGCGGTGCCGTCGGAGATGACCAGCTCACGTCCGTGCGGCCCGATCCTCGTCGACACCTGCGCGGTGTGCCCGGAGCGGTCGGTGACGGTGCGCACCCGCGCGCTGGATGCGGCGCCACCCGCGGGCGGCGCGATCACCAGGACCGCAGCGACGATCGACAGCACCGCGCAACCGGCCAGCTGCAGCCGGCAGCGGTTCCGCGGCGTCGCGGCCAGGCGTGCGGGCCACAGGAAGACGACCAGCACCGGCACCGCGTAAAGCAGCCAGCCCAGCACCTCGACGAGGCGTGGGGAGGACCTGCCGCTGGCCGATGTTCACCCAGCCCGCCTCGTGCGCGGTGCGCAGCGCCCCGAGCACCAGCCCGGCCGCGATCAGTACCAAGAACACGCCGGTGATTCGGAAGAAGCGGCCGAGATTCAGCTTCAGACCGCCCAGGTACAGACCGACTCCCAACACGATCGATGCCCCGACGCCGACCGCGCCGCCCAGCACGGCGAACCACCGGTTGCCGTGCGAGGTCTGCGCCGCGGCCAACAGGAACACCGAGGTCTCGAAACCCTCCTTGAGCACGGCCAGAAAAGCCATCGCGACGAGCGCGAGCGCACCGCCACCGTTGAGCGCCTGTCCGGCTTCGCGCTCGAGTTCGCCCTTGAGCCGCGTGGCATTGCGGTTCATCCAGATGATCATCGACGTCACGAACACCACGGCAACGGCGTCGATGACGGTCTCCATCATCTCCTGTTGGGCCTGCGGCAACGCCGCCGAAAACAGATCCAGTCCGACACCGACCGCGACGCTGATCAGCACCGCCAAGGCCACCCCGGCCAGCACCGGACGCGTCGATTGCGCATTTCGCTTGAGGAACGCGGCCACGATGCTCACGATGAGCGTCGCCTCCAGGCCCTCGCGCAGGCCGATAAGGAACGTGCCGAGGAAAACGCCGAATACGCCCTGCATACGTCCGATTCCCGTCCCGTGTTCGGAACTCTGACTTAGCCTACGTAACTTTGTCGCAGTCCCGCGTCACACCTGGCGTCGGTGCGCCGTCATAACGGGCATGAACCCCATCCTTTTCCGCGTTTGCCTGCTCGTGCTGACGCTCAGCGGCGCGTGCGTCGGCTGCTGGGCCTATTTCGCCCCGCTGAACTGGTACAACACCTTTCCCGGCATGGGTATGCGGTGGCTTCCCGCCCTCGGCCCGTACAACGAGCATCTGGTCGCGGCCGTCGGCGGCATGTACCTGGCCCTGACCGCACTGGGTGCGCTGGCGCTGGTCTGTCTCTCGAATCGGACGCTGCGGATGGTCACCGCGGTGAGCTGGACGACGTTTAACCTGCTGCACCTGATCTATCACCTGAGGATGCTGCACATGTACGGCCCGCGCGACGCCATCCTCAACGTGATTGCGCTGGGCACGGTTCTGCTCTGCTCGGCGGCGCTGGCGCTGCCCGCCCGGTCGAACGACGTCAGTGGCCTGGCTCGGTCACGAAATCGGTGAGTTCTTCGACCTTGCTGATCAGCGCAGGTTCCAGATCGTTCCAGTCGCGCACCCCCGACCGGATACGCTGCCACGCCCTCGCGATGTCGGCCTGGCTGGCGTGCGGCAACCGCAGCGCCTGGCACGCACCGTGCTTCCAGTCGATGGACCGTGGCACGTCGGGCCAGGCCGTTAGGCCGAGCCGCTGTGGCTTCACCGCCTGCCAGATGTCGACATACGGGTGGCCGACGACGAGCGTGGCGGAGTTCGCTCCCGGCCCCCGTCGCACGGCCTCGGCGATGCGCGACTCTTTGGACCCCGCGACCAGGTGATCGACCAGCACGCCAAGCCGGCGACCAGGGCCGGGAGCGAACTCCGCCACGATGCCCACCAGGTCGTCGACGCCACCGAGATGCTCGACGACGACGCCCTCGATGCGCAGATCCTCGTCCCAGACCTGCGCAATCAGTCCCGCATCGTGACGGCCCTCGACGTAGATCCGGCTGGCCCGCGCAACCCGGGCACGTGCACCCGGGACCGCGACGGAACCCGAGGCCGTGCGGTTGGCAGCGGCCGGTGCCGCGCGGCGCGGCGCGGTGAGGATCACCGGACGGCCCTCCAGCAGGTAGCCCGGCCCCAGCGGAAAGCCACGGACACGACCGCGCCGGTCCTCCAGCTCGACGCGTCCGTACTCGACCCGAACCACCGCTCCCACATAGCCGGTCTCCACATCTTCGACGACGAGGCCGAGGTCAGCCGGGTGTTCGGTGGAGCGGCGCTGGCGCCGGCCGGCGGCCAGCACGTCGGTTCCGTAGCGTTCCATCACGCGGCAATCCTAGGAACGCGCACCGCCGAAATCCGTGATCGGCACGCCCGTGGGCGTTCGGTTCGCCGCGACACGTAACCGGTTGCGACGACACGCCGCGGCGGGTCGCAATGGATTAAGTCTCGAGGACGCGCCGGTAAACAGCAGGGATACGGCGAGTGGCGTAAAGATCGCGTTGCCTTACCGACAAACATCGCGCTTAGTGATACCTTACTTGGAGCGCTTACGCGCCGCAGTTGATGAGGTGGAGTCATGGGGCTGGCCGATTTGGTGTCGAGGGCTGTCGCGTTTCTGCGCGCCGGTTACCCGACCGAGATGCCCAAAACTGGCTATCTGCCGCTCGCGGCGCTGTTGCCCCGCCAAGTAACCGACGACGAAGTCGCCTCCATCACAAGCGAATTCATAGCCCCGCGAACGGCTCCGGTCAGCGCCGTCGACATCGGAGTCGCGATCTTTCGGATCACCAACGCGATGCCGTCACTCGACGACATCGAGCGCGTCGAGCAACGACTCGATGCGATGCGGCGCACGCGGCACTAGTCCGGCGCGACCGGCCCACCGCAGGCCGCCAGATAGTCGGCGTAGTTCCAGCTTTTCAAGAACTCCCGGCCGGCGACCAGTCCGCGTTGGTAGAGCGCGTCGCGCTGGTCGGCGGTGATGTCGAAGTCGATCGGGCTCACCTCGTCGGCGGGCACGAAGATGGTGCGCCGCACGGTGCAGGGGTCGTCGATGTAGGCCTTGTCCTGATTGCTGACCAACATCTCGATCGCGGCGATGCCCAACGAAACCGGACCGCGCACCGGATGGGTGGGTGGAATGCCCGGGCGCGCCGACAGCCGGATCCCGAACGTCGGCCACCGAGGCTGGGGCCGGTCGAACAGCGCCACGGGAAAGCTCGACAACAGCCCGCCGTCGACCCACGTGGCGCCGGCCACCCGCACCGGCTCGAACACGTAGGGAATCGCCGCCGAGGCGTGCACCGCGCGTGCCACCGAGAATTCGTTCGGGTCGATCCCGTAGGAGTCCAGATCCCACGGGATGCGCACCAGCCGGCGACGGGACAGATCGCTGGCGGTGACGACGAGCGACCAGGCAAACTGTTCGGGTTCCTCGCCGGTGCGCAAATCACCGAAGGTCCGCACTCCGAGGTCCTCGAGCAGGCCGGCCAGCAGGTGCTCGAGATAGGCGCCCCGATAGACGCCGTCCGATACCAGCAGCGACAGTCCGCCACCGATCAGCGGTAGGTGGCCGAGCAGGTTGCGGTCCAAGAACTTTCGGTAGTCCAGCGAGCGCATGATCTCGGCGAGCCGGGTCAGTGGTTGGCCGGCGGCCTGCAGGGCGGCCACCAGCGACGCGACGATCGCACCCGCGCTCGTCCCGGCGACCCGCGGAAACCGATAACCGGCCGCGACCAGCGCGTCTACCGCTCCGACCAGCCCGATACCCCGGATGCCACCGCCCTGACAGACCAGATCGACGCGTTCGGTGCTCATGAGAGTCGCTCGCCGTCGACGCCGAAGAAATGCACGTGCCCGGGTTCCGGATGCAGCCGCACCCGACTGCCATTCTGCGGCGGATTGCGCCCGTCGGCACGGGCGACGACGTCTTGGTCGATTGCCTTCGCGGAGTCGGTGATTCGGCCGTACAGATAGGCGTCGGCACCGAGCTCCTCGACGACGTCGACCTCCATCTCGACACCAAGGCCGCCCAATTCGAAGTGCTCCGGACGGACGCCTACCACGATCTCACTCGTCCTGTCGGCAATGCCGCGCGGTAGCTGGATCGGCCAATCACCCAACGACACAGTGGAATCCACGATCGGCAGCCGGAACAAGTTCATCGCGGGCGATCCGATGAATCCGGCCACGAACACATTGGCGGGATTGCGGTAGAGCTCGCGCGGCGCCGCGAACTGCTGCAGTACGCCGTCGCGTAGCACCGCCACGCGATCTCCCATGGTCATCGCCTCGACCTGGTCGTGGGTGACGTACACCGTCGTGGTCTGAAGCCGCCGCTGCAACGCGGCGATCTGGTTGCGCGTTTGCACCCGCAGTTTGGCGTCGAGATTCGACAGCGGCTCATCCATCAGGAATACCTGCGGGCGCCGCACGATCGCGCGTCCCATCGCCACCCGCTGACGTTGCCCGCCGGAGAGGTCCTTGGGTTTGCGGTCCAGATATGGTTCCAGATCCAGCAATTTCGCCGCGGTGAGAATTCGGTCGGTGATCTCTGCCTTCGGGGTCTTCGCGATCTTCAACGCGAAACCCATGTTCTGCGCCACCGTCATATGCGGGTACAGCGCGTAGTTCTGGAACACCATCGCCACGTCGCGGTCCTTGGGATCGAGATGGGTCACGTCCCGCTCGCCGATGCGGACACGCCCGGCGTCCAGCGTCTCCAGCCCCGCCACCATCCGCAGCGAGGTCGTCTTGCCACATCCCGACGGTCCGACCAGAACGACGAACTCGCCGTCACCGACCGACAAGTCGAGTCCATCCAGGGCGGGACGTTCCGCCCCCGGGAAGTATCGGTTCGCCTGCTCCCAACTCACCGACGCCACGGCTCACCGACCCAGCCCGGTCACGGCGATGCCGCGCACAAAGGAACGCTGCGCGACCGCATAGATGATCACCAACGGCACCATGATCATGATCGACGCGGCCATGATGATCGGCCAGCGCGCGACATACTCCCCCCGCAACCGCACCAGGCCGAGGGTCAGCGTGGCCAGGCTGTTGCGCTGAATCATCAACAGCGGCCACAGAAAGTCATTCCAGACGTTGACCCAGGTGAGCACCGCAAGCACCATCACGGCGGGTCTGGCATGGGGCAACAGAATCCGCCAGTAGATCTGCCACGGCGAGCAACCGTCGAGAATCGCGGCCTCCTCGAGATCGCCCGGCAGCGTTTGGAAGAACTGCCGCATCAGGTACGTGCCGAACGCGCTGCCGAACAAGCCGGGCACGATCATCGCCCAGGGGGTATCGACCCATCCCGCCGCCCGCATCAGGATGAACTGTGGAATCACCGTCACGGTCAGCGGCACCATCAGCGTCCCCAAGTACAACACGAAGAGCGTGTCGCGGCCGCGGAATTGCAGCCGCGCGAAGGCATATCCGGCCAGCGAGCAGAAGAAGACCTGTCCGGCGGTCACGCATCCGGCGTACAGCACGGTGTTGAAAAACATTCGCCAGAACGGCATCACGTTGAACACCTCGGCATAGTTCGACCACCGCGGGTGCGACGGCAGCAAATTGGGCTCGCTGATCTCGCCCTCCCTCTTCAGCGAGCCCGACACCGCCCAGGCAACCGGGAAAAGCCAGCACCAGGCGATCGCGATCAGCGCGGTGTAGAGGACCACGGCGCGAAAAACACTGCGCTTGAACACTTTCTCAGCTAAGGCCACGCGAAGCCTCCCACGATCGCCGGTGCGTCAGCCGCAGCTGCACAATCGTCAATACCAGCAAAATCGCGAACATCACCCACGCCAGCGCCGACGCGTACCCGAACTCCAGGAACCAGAAAGCGTGCTGGAACAGCATGATCCCGAGCACGTAGGTCGCCGTCTCCGGCCCGCCGTTGGAACCGTTGAGCACATAGACCATGTCGAACGCCTGGAACGCGTGGATGATCGAGATCACGACGACAAACGACACCGCGCCGCGGATCAGCGGCACCGTGATCGACCAGAACTGCCGTATCTCCCCCGCGCCGTCGATTCTGGCTGCCTCGTAAACGGTTTGCGGCACTCCTTGCATCGCCGCCACCAGGATGATGGTCGCGAATGGCACACTGCGCCACACCGCGAGCATGCACAGCGAGGCCATCGCCCAGTTCGGATCGACCAGCCACGGCACCGGCCCCAGGCCCACCCAGCCGAGCATGATGTTGAGCAACCCGTTGTCGGTGTTGAAGACGAACTGCCAGACGGCCGCCAGCACCACCGACGAGATCGCCAGCGGCATGAAGACGATGGTGCGAACAACGGCTATGCCCTTGGCTTTCCGTTTGAGCACGGCCGCGACGACGAGACTGATGGCGACGGTGGGTATCACCGTTCCGAGGGTGAACACGATGGTGTTGCGGATCGCGATCAGAAACAACGGGTCGGTCGTGAACAGGTCCGCGAAGTTCGCCAGCCCCACGAACTTTGGTGGCCTGAACACGTCCCACTGCTGAAAGCTCATGTACAGCGAGAACCCGAGCGGAAACAACATGAACACCGCGACCGCGGTCAGGTTCGGCGCGACGAACAGGCGCCCGGCCCACGCGCGCCGCCGGGACGGATAGGGTCCCTGGGGACGGCGTTTCGCGGGGGCCGTGCTGAGCACGGCTGATTTGTCCACCGTGGTCATGGGCTTCGTCATGGGCTGCGCAGCACCTCGTCAACTGCGACCGACAACTCGGTCAGCGATGTCGCGGGGCGCGCGCCACGCAAGACGGGCCCCATGTTGCGGTCCATCAGCGCAACGACCTTTTCCCACGCCGGGGTCACCGGCAAGCCTTCGGAATGGGACGGCCCGTCGGTGAGCACCCTGAGGTTGCGAATCCGCTGATGGGCGTTGGCGAATCCCGCCGAGGCCAGCACCGACCGCAACACCGGTACGAACAGGCAGGATTCGGCGATGATCGCCTGACCGATGGGACCGCAGGCGAACTTGACGAATTGCCAGGCCTGGTCCTTATGCCGGCTGCTCGCCGAGATGGACAGCCCGGTAGTGCCGATGTTGGAGCGGGCGGGCTGCCCGCCGGGCAGCGACGGCCCCACCGGCAGCGGAGCGACATCGAATTCCAATTCCTCGGCGCTGATGAAGGTTTGGTATCGCCAGTGACCGCCCAGCGCGATCGCCGCCTTGCCCGCGGCGAACAGGTCGGGTGTCGACATCGACTGCACCTCGGACGCATTGGGCGCGACCCGGTGCTTGTTCGACAGGTCTGCGTAAAACTGCACCGCCTCCATCAACGCCGGGTTATCGAAGTTGAAGTGGGTCGGATTGCGCCGCGGCGTCGCCCACGGTACGCCGTTGTTCATCGCGAACAATCCCGCCGAGTAGTACGAGACGAAAGTGTTGACGAAACCCCACTGCGTGACCCGCCCGGATCGGTTTCGTTTGGTCAACGCCTTGGCGGTGTCCAGGAATTCGGTGAAAGTCCACGGTTTGTCCCAGCCCGCCGACGGGGGCGCCACACCCACGTCCGCGAAGAGCCGCGTGTTGTAGAACAAGTAATTTCCGGACCATTGCTCCGGAAATGCGGATTGTGCCCCGTTGAATGCGAACGTGTCATACAGCGACCCGACGCTGTCCGCCTTCAACTGGGCGGCGAAGTCGTGGTCGCGAGCCAAGTAGTCGTTCAGGTCCAGCAGCACTCCCCGCGCGGCCAACTCGGCATAGCTCAGCTCCCAGGTCTGCAGCACATCGGGACACTTGCCACCCGCGCAGAACGTGGACAACTGCTGCATCACGCCCGGCCCGGACCGCACCGCCCGAACCTTGATGTCGGGGTGGCGGCGCTGGAATTCGTCGACGACGCGCAGGCGGGCGGCGGCCTCGTCCGGGTTGGCGGCGAAGAAGAACGTCACCGCGTCGTCATCGGAAGCACAACCGCCGGCCCACGGCGCCAGTGCCGCCGCGGTGAGCGCGCCGGCACCCCGCATCAAGCTGCGCCGCCCGAACGGCTTATCGAGCATCCGGCTCCCGTTCTCGCCCCGTCTCCGACGACCCCACCGGCCGTGTCCCATGTCCTTGGTACCTGATGGGTCTGGAATCTGCCTGAGACGGCCACCCCGGTAACGCGAAAACCGCCCGGCGCAGCTGCGCCGCGTCGCCGGTGATGTCGATCACGTGAATGCGGTTGTCGGCGCCGATGCCGAGCCGCAACAGGATCTGCGCGCGCCCGTGCGGCGCGATCACGATGCCGGGAGCGCCGTCGATCAGCAGCACGACGCCGGCCCGGGCGCGCCGGGCGAATCGACGTGTCTCCTCGGCGACCTCGCGGGCGCCACGCACCTCGGCCGCCACGTCCGCGGGAACCAACGCGCGATCGACCCTGCGCACCACCTCGGGGGCCAGCAGCTCGAGCAACGCGGCGATATCGCCGCCGCGCGAGGCCGCCAGGAACGCCTCCGCGATCTCGAGGTGCCGGTCCGGCGGGCCAGGCCGGGCGGGCGACCCGCCGTGCAATCGCGCGCGGGCCCGACTGGCCAGCTTCTTCGCGGCCGCCGGTGACCGGTCCAGCACCTCGCCAATCGTCTCGAAGGGCATGGCGAAAACGTCGTGCAGGACGAAGGCGACACGTTGCGCGGGTGAGAGGCGATCAAGCACGACCAGCATCGCGCTGCCCACCGAGTCGGCCAGCAGCGCGTCCTCGTCCGCGGGGGCGGTGGCTGCCAGCCGGTCGAATTCTGCCACGTCGGCCACCGGTTGCTCGGCCCGGTGCTTGCGCGCCCGAAGCTGGTCGAACGCCTCGTGCGCGGTGATCGTCGTGAACCAACCCGTCAGGTTGGCGATCTCGCCGATGCCGTCCGCACGGCTGGCCTTCAACCACGCGGACTGCACGGCGTCGTCGGCATCCGGGATCGAGCCGAGCAGGCGGAACGCCACGGCCCGCAAGTGCTGACGGTCGGCATCGAACCGCTGCGCTAAGTCGGCGAGGTCCACCAGATTTCCGGTTGCGTTCATGGGTCACCTTTTCCGCGCGGGAGTCGTCAAAAAGACGACCGCATCGATCGAACTCCCTGCACCAAAGGGACCAGCACCATGACCCTACCGATTGTGCGCCGCCGTGCGCGCAGCAGCCACGCGGCTCGCCGCCGCGGAAAGAGCTGCACCGCAACAGGAAAAGGAAGTGATTCGAATGCACACTGCATCCTTAGTGGTCACCGTGATCACCGTGATCGTTACCGGCGGGATCGCCGTCGCCGACCTGATCCCCGCCAAATTCGTCCTGGCAAACTCGGCCGAGGTGGGGTGCCGCGGTCGTGGCTACCGGCGCTGGGGCTGACGAAGCTGGCCGGGGCTGTCGGCCTGGTTGCCGGGCTGATGGGTCTGCCGGCGTTGGGTATCGCGGCCGCGGCCTCTTGGCGCCCTGGGCGGCCGCGGCCGGGTCGGTGTAAACGATCAGCAGGTCGTCGATCGTGTGAGTCTTGGAGGTGTTGCTGAAGGTGACCTTTGCGCCGGCGAGACCGCCGGGATTCTGTTGCGGCGGACCCAATGTGGTGTCGGCGCCGATGTCACTGGCCGAGATCAGCAAGTTAGTGTAGTCGGCCAGGGGCGCGGTCCCCGCGGACGGCGCACTCGATGGCGGAGACGACGACTTTTCGTCTTTGCCACACCTTGCCGTGACGGTCAGCAACATGGCGAGCGCCAGCCCAACACCAATGGTTCGTATCACAGTCATCGTTCGCCTCCGTCTCGGCCAGTCAGGCGGGAAAGTAATGGATGTGGTTGATCGCCTTGCCCCGCCACGCCACGTCGGCGAACATGATGCCGCGCCCGTGCGGTGAGTTGAGCGAGACGGTGACGGTGGACCCCGCGCCAATCGTCTTGCTCCAGGTCACCCCGTTGAGTTCCGCCGCGAGTTCAGCGACGTCGAGCGGATCTTTGTCACCTAAAGTGATTGCGGCAGAAGGTGATAATGCGTGCGCAGCAGCCGACGTGTCACCGCGCGAAACGGCGCCGAGGAATGTCTGCACCAGCCGTCGATGCCGCGCACCCACCCGGCGAAAGCCGCTTAGGAAGCCCGCGGTTCCCCGCAGCCCTTGGTTGCTCAGCAAATCTCGCGACAAAGCCACGGCGGGTGACACAGCCGACGATCCGGTCCGCAGGAACTGCAGCATCATCGCGGGCAGCTCCCAGTACGCCCGCAGCCGGGCAATCTGCCACTGCCCGTTCAATTCTCGAAGGTCGTAGCGCAGAAACGCGGGGATATACATCGTTGCGGTTGCACCCATCGACACTTCGAGTTCGAGGTCGCGCAGCACGGCGGTGCCGAAGACGATGTCGAGATCGCGATGGAACTTGATGTCGCGCGGGCCGATGAAGGTGTCGTAGAAGTTCCCGATCTGCACCCGGCCGTGGTGTGGCCGTGCACCGACCGGGTCTTCGATGCGGCCGTCGTCGGTGAACAGTCCCACCCATCCGGCGCGGTCGTGCGCGGCCGCGGCCTGTGGCGACCGCTCCACCGCCGCCAGCAGGGACTCTCGATCCAGTGGCACCACCATTAGGCAGCCTCGACCAATTCGACTCCGGCACTTCGCATCTCGGCCAGAGCTTGCGCGACGGAACTCGGGTCCACCGCCGCGGTGAGGCCGACCAGCACCCGGGTGCTCAGGCCGTTGCGTGCCGCGTCCTCGGCCGTCCGCTTGACGCAGTGATCGGTGGCGAGGCCGACGACGTCGACCTCGTCGACGCCCCGCTGCCGCAACCACTCGAGCAGTGGGGTCCCGTTCTCGTCCGCGCCCTCGAAGCCGCTGTAGGCCGCGGCGTGCTTGCCCTTGTAGAACACCGCCTCGATGGGCCGGGTGTCGAGGTCGGGACGAAATTCCGCTCCGGTGGTTCCGGCGACGCAGTGCGGCGGCCACGACGACGAATAGTCCGGATGGTCGGAGAAATGGCCGCCCGGGTCGATGTGGAAGTCCTTGGTCGCCACGACGTGGTGGTAGCCGGGCTCGCGGGCCAGGTAGTCGTTGATCGCGCCGGCGACCCCGGCGCCGTCGGGGACGGGCAGCGAGCCGCCCGCGCAAAAGTCGTTTTGCACGTCGACGATGATCAACGCCCGCACGCCCTCCACCATATCCGTCAGCTGCGGTGATGAGCGGGTTGGTTTGTTTGCCGATTCGCCGGGTAACCCCCCTGCCATGGTGATCCGCAGAATCGCACGTCCGCTGTTGTCGGTTGCCTTTATCGGCCAAGGAGTTGAATCCTGCTCAATCCCAAGGCGGCTGCGGAGGCCGCAGCGCCCGCGGTGGACGGCCTGCAGGCGTTGCCGGATCAGGTAGCCAGCAAGGTGCCGACCAACCCCCAAACGTTCGCCCAGATAACCGCCGGTGTTCAGATCGGGGGTGGGCTATTGCTGGCCACCGGAAAAACGCCGCGTGTCGCCTCGGCGATCCTGGCGCTGACGGTGCTGCCGGCCAACTTCGGCAGCTACTCCTTCTGGAACGAGACCGACCCGGAGCGCAAAGCCGAGCGTCGCCGCGAGTTCCTGAAAGACCTGAGCCTGGTCGGCGGCTTGATGATCGCGTCCGCCGATACGGCGGGCAAACCGTCGCTGGGATGGCGCGGCCGCAAGGCAGCCGAGCGGCTCTCCGACAGGGTGTCCTCGGCATTACCCGGATCCGACGACACGTTGTTCGACACGGACTTCGGCGAACTCGGCGAACGAATCGCGCACGGGCTGCAGGTGGGCGCCGAACGCAGCCGCGAATTGGCCAGCACCGCCGCCGAGCGCGGCGCGCCGTATGCCGAGGCCGCCCTCGACCGGTGTCGCGAACTTGCCAGCACCGCCGCCGAACGGGGTGCGCCGCTGGCGGAAAAGGCCCGCAAGCGCGGCGAGAAATTCGCCGACGAGCTGGCCGAGCGGGCCGAAAAGGCGCGCAAGCGCAGCGAAAAGCTGGCGGACGAGGCGGCCGAGAAGGCCGGACCGCTGGCCAAGAAGGCGCACAAGCGTGGTGAGGAGCTGGCCAGCACGGCCTAGGAACGTGGTGAGGAGCTCGCCGAAACCGCTCGCACGCACGGCAGCCAATGGGCCGACACCGCGCGTGGACGCGTCGGCGCGCAGCCCAAGAAGCGCCGCAAGCGCCCGTGGTGATCGCCTCTAGCCCGAACCGAAGGTGTCGACGATGGCGTCGACACCTTGGTCGATGTCGACGGTGATTCCGGATTCGTCGGCGCCCAGCAGCTCCAATGCGTCGAATTGCGACCGCAGCAATGCGGCCGGCATGAAGTGGCCGGACCCGGCCGCCAACCGCGCGCCGATCAGCTCCGGTGAGCCGCGCAGGTACAGGAATTCGACGCCCGGGCAGTGGGCACGCAACTGGTCGCGGTAGGCGCGTTTGAGCGCCGAGCAACTCGCCATCCCGCCATAGCGGTGATCGGCCAGCCACTCCCCGACCCTGTGCAGCCATGGACGCCGCTCGTCGTCGTCGAGCGGTTGCCCGGCAGCCATTTTGGCGACGTTGGCCGGCGGATGCAGACTGTCGGCGTCGACGAACGGTACCCGCAATCGTTGTGCGAGTGCGTAACCCACCGTCGACTCGCCGGATCCGGACACACCCATCACCACGACGGGTGACGCCGCCGCGGTCGGCACCGCACCTAGGTCTGACGGGTGAGGTTGCGGTTCCATTCCATCCAGCCGACGCCGGTGCGGCCGTCCGGTGTCGATGCTGACCCAGGCGCGGGCGAACTCGCTGACCTGCCCGTCCGGCCCGGTCAGCAGCACCGGCGCGTGGCCGCGGATGTCCACCTCGCCGCGAAGCCCGCCCGGTTCCAGGCTCAAGGTCATATTGAGCGGTAACCGTTGTCGGCGAAGGCGCGTGGGTTGGTCACGGTGTGCAGTTCGGTGACGTGGTGGGCGGGGTCCTGGATGTAGCCGATGCCGATGGGCGGAACGTTCGGGATGTTGATGTCCAACCCGTGCAGGTGCGTGCCGTCGCTCAGGTGCAGCGCGCTCCACATCCAGTCGATGGACCACCAGTCGCGTACACCCCACGAGTGATCTCGTTGGCCCGCCACGGAATCCATCCGGTAGGTGGCGTCACTGGCGGTAACGGTTCCCGCTACCGTGCATGGGATTTCGTACCGCGTCGTGACCCGGTACTGGTAGGGTGTGCCGTCGGTGGTCCACACCAGATGCATCGTCATGTCGACCGGTGTTCCCGCTTCGCCGCGCAGCAGCGCCGACGGGTCCGGGTAGGACTGAGCTTTCGCCCGCACGTCGACCCGATAGTTTGCAGCGAAGCGATTGCGGCGTGGGCGATTTCGAAGGCATCGGTGCGCAATGCCCACGGGTCATCGGGCAGCGGAACGTGGTAATCCAGCACGGCCACCGTCGGGACGTCGGGCCCGCACAGCAGCGCCTGAACCCAGGCCACCCGCTGGTTGGCGACCATACCGATCCGGAACCAGCCGCCGATTCCCTGTGCCGCATCGACGAAGTCGGCGTACCAGCTCTCACTCCACAGTGGTTCGTCGGTCGGGGCGTGCGCGCGCTCATCGTCGCCGGTTGGCCGCAGCGGTTCCGGCGCCACCGCGTTGGGCAGCGTGACCAGCGCGTCGGTATCGAGCACATGATCGCAGTGCCGTTGCAGCATCGTCATGAACAGCTGGTCGCCGCGCTCGGTGCGTTCCACCAGCATCGAGGACACGATCGCCATCAACACACCTAAAAAGCTTTGGCGGCGAACACCTTCGGTGACATCGGCGAAGGTGATCGGCGCCCGCGGACCGAGCGCCTCGTGATAGGCCCGCAGCAACGTGTCGTAGTGTGCCCGGCGGTCCTCCGTCGACAGTGCGCAGCCGAGAAAGTAGGCCAGGTCGGTGAACGGCGCGGCCCCAGGAGACGGTCTGCCAGTCGACGACGGTCAACGGGCGGTCGGCTCCGTCGGTGCCGAACAGCATGTTGTCTAGCCGGTAGTCGCCGTGGACGAGGCCCCGGATCTGGTTGCGTTCCGTTTCGGCGGCCAGATAGGCATCGAACGCGCCCACCAGGCGTTCGCACACCATCCGGTGCGCCGGGGCGATCTGGTCGCCGTAGCGGTCGAGGAAGCCGGCGTAGAGCGGGGCGACCATGGCCTGGTTGAGCAGAGAATCGCAATTGAGCCACGGCGCCTCGGCCAGCGACGCGTCGCCGAGCAGCGGGCCGTGCAGCCGCTCCAGATCGACCACCCCGATGGTGGCCTGTTCGACTGTGGCCCCGGCGATTTCGTTGCCGACGACCGCCGGGACGGCGTCGCCGAGCAGCAGATCGAACACGCCCGTCGAGGTGTCGATCGCGGCGTGGTAGCACGGCGCAATCGGGCCGCCCAACCGCGGCGCGATGTCGCCGTAGAAGCGAACCTCACGCTCGTAAAGCCCCAGTGCCAACCCGGTTTGCCGACTCACCGGATCGCTGGCCGCGACCTTCAGGACCACCGACTCGGGGCCCGTGCCGGCTTCGGAGTAGGTGAGCCGTACGCGGTAGCACTCGCTCATCCGGCCGGTGCCGATGCGCTCGGTTTCGAAATCGGCAACCTCGCCCGCGCCGATCGCGGTGGTCAGCCACGAAGCCGTGAGATCACTGGGTCGTTCGACTGGCTTTGTCTCCATTGACATCCTCTGCCGAGTTTTCGCTGACGGTTTAGCGTGCCAGGTCACTGCGCCAATGAGAAGCCCGCCCAGGCCATCCGGCAATGCGGATGCGGATCGAATTCGATGCGGCTGTTGCGGTCGAAGACCATCACCGCGCGGTCCTCGACGCTGTAGGCGGGCCAGTCGTCACCGGGGACTCCGCTGCGGCTGAACGCTCGCCAACGGCGTTGCACCTGGTTGCTGACCCGAAGCGCGGCGCGCTGATCGGCCGCCGCCGTCAACAACCCGCCGAGCCGGGTGCGGTAGACATCGAAGACCGCCAGCAACTCGGTGGCATGCGTGGCGCCCAGGCCCGACCAGCGCAGCATCCGCGGCGCGTAGTCGTAGCGATACAGGTAGGTGGGCGCGTGCCCGCTATGCGCCTCGGCGAGCTGCCAGGCCGCCGAGCTGAAGGCGAAGTCACCGCCGAGCTGGATGCACGCCGAGGACGACGGATAGCCCGGGTAGGCGGCGGTAATGCGTTCGCGGGCGGCCGGTTCCACGTCGGCCAGGAGCTCCTCGATCATCGACTGATTGGTGGGCAACATCTTCAGGAAGCGGGTGAACAACCGGCCTTCGGCGGCGTTGGTGCCGACGATCAGCGGCACCCGCTGCGCCCGACCGTGCTGCATCGCCTCGACCGGGTCTTCGGGCAGGCAGTCGTCGCCGATCACCGGGCCGATAGGAAAGGCACCCAGCCGGTTTTTCATGCCGTCGTCGATCAGCCGGTGCTGGGCCTCGACGAGTTGGGCCGCGGGCGCCCGCATCAGCGCGTCGGCGGCATCCTCGGGACGCGCGCCAAGTAGGTTGGCGAATCGCGTCGCGAACTGGGCCGAAATCTCCTTCGACCGCACCAGCCCCGACGCGGGACTTTCCGAGATCGGGCGAACAGGCCTTCGGCGGCCGGGACGGCCAACACCGCGGCGGTGATGCACGCCCCGGCGCTCTCGCCGAAGATGGTGACATTGCCGGGGTCGCCGCTGAATTCCGCGATGTTCTGCCGAATCCACTGCAACGCCAGCACCAGGTCGCGCAGGTACAGGTTGCTGTCGATGGTGATGTCGGCGGTGGACAATGACGACAGGTCGAGGCAGCCCAGCGCACCCAGCCAGTAGTTGACCGACACGTACACGCACCCGCGGCGGACCAACGCGGCGCCGTCGTACAACGGGATCGCCGAACTGCCCATGATGTAACCGCCGCCGTGGATGAAGACCATGACCGGCAGCGGTTCGTCGTGGCCGGCTTCCGGTGTGACGACGTTGAGGGTGAGGCAGTCCTCGCTCATCGGCTGGTATCGGCCGATTCCGAGCATCGTGTAGCGGCGCTGCTGGGGAGCACAGTTGGTGAATCCGTGGCAATGACGCAGACCCGACCAGGGCCGCGCCGGCTGCGGCGCCTTGAAGCGCAGCCGCCCGACCGGCGGCCGGGCGTAGGGAATGGAGCGCCAGCGGTTGACGCCGTCGCGGGTGAAGCCTTCGACGATGCCGTCGGCGGTGCGTGCGCGGATGGTGCGCTCGTGCATACGGCGACGGTAACCGACACCGCGTAGGTAGGGTGCGCGGAGCGACCAATTCCGCGGTGTGACGGTTAGCCTGTCGAGATGCGCACCGCCGCGTTGGTCACACTCACGGTGCTGGTTGCCGGATGCTCGCACGGCAACGGCGGCCAGCCGGCGAACACGACCGCGGTGTCGGGTTACTCCCCGACCACCACGGCCACACCGGGCGGTAAACCTCCGGCCGCCGGTGCGCCGATCTCCGCTGTCATCGCGTGGATCGAGGCAGGTCATCCCGTCGATCCGGCCCGCTATCACACGGCCAGCCGCGACGGGGTCGCCACGCAGCTCGGCAACGACGTCGCGTTTGCCGTCCCGGCCGCCAAAGTCGCGTGCACGACGGATTCCGCGCACACCGGCGGCACGCTGACCTGTCTGGTCGATCTGGCCGATCCCCCGCCCCGGCCCGACACGGCCTACGGCCAATGGAAAGGCGGGTGGGTCACCTTCGACGGGACGAACCTGCAGGTCGGGGCGGCCCGCGCCGACCCGGGTCCGTTCGTCAACGGCAACGGGCCCGAGTTGGCGGCCGGCGACACGCTGGCCTACGACGACTACCGCTGTCGCGCCGACCAAGCCGGCCTGTTCTGCGTGAACTACGCCCACCAGTCGGCCGCACGGTTCAGCGGCGCCGGCATCCAGCAGTTCGGCTGCCTGCGGTCGGTGCCGCCGCCCGACGGCATCGGAATCGCGTTCGGCTGCTGAGAGCGGTCAAGAGGCCGTGAGGGTCGCGAACAGCTCGGCCATCTCGTCGGCCGGTCCGCCGGGCACCGTGTACCCGGCTTCGTCGCGGATCTGCGCCAGGTGATCGCGCACGTCCTCGATCGACAGCCCCGGACTGTAGAAGCCTTTGGTCCGCCCGATGAAGAATCGCGAAACATGTCCCGCGCCAGTGGTATAGACCTCCCCCGTGACCGGGCAATCCCGGTGCGTCAAGAAGGCCACCACCGGCGCCACCAGCGCGGGATCCAGCTTTTTCAGGTATTGGTTCGTCAGCTCGTCCAGCACCGCCTGCGCGGCCGCGTCCGCCGGGAGTGCGGCACCGTCGATCGAGTGGGTCAGCATCCGGGTGTAGGCGATCGGGGCGACGACGTTGACCTTGATGTTGTGGTCGGCGCCCTCGGCGGCCAGCACACGGGTGAAGCCCAGCAACCCGGTCTTGGCCGAGCCGTAGTTGCTCATGCCGGCGTTGCCCAGCAGCCCGACCGCCGAGGTGGTGTTCAGTATTCGCCCATATCCCTGCTCGCGCATGACTTTCCAGGCCGGCCTGGTGACGTGGAACGCGCCTCGCAGATGCACATCCAGCAGCGGCTCGAACCGCTCGGCGGTCATGTCCTGGAACGGCGCGTCGCCGACGATGCCCGCGTTGTTGATCAGGATGTCGACGCGGCCCCAAGCATCCAGCGCGGTGTCGATAATCGCTTGTCCGCCTTGGGGACTGGTCACGCTGTGGCTGTCCGCGACGGCCTCACCGCCCTTATCGCGAATCTCGAGTGCGGCAGCCTGCGCCGCTTGGGTGCTCGAGCCATCCCCGTCACCGAGCCACCGATGTCGTTGACGACGACGCGTGCGCCGCGGGCCGCCAGCAGTGACGCGTACTGCTTGCCCAGACCGTCACCGGCGCCGGTGACGACGGCAACCTGATCGTCGAAACGCAACCGGCTCACCAACTGACCGGAAGTTCTTCCATGCCATAGATGTCGGCTTGTTTGAACTTCAGTTCCTTCGGTGCGACCACCAATTTAAGTCCCGGCAGCCGTCGCGCCAAAGTGGCAAACGCGATCTGCATCTCCACGCGGGCCAGGTTTTGCCCGATGCACTGGTGCACGCCGTACCCGAAACCCAGATGTCCGCGGGTGTTGCGTTCGGCGTCGAATTTCTGCGGGTTGTCGACGAAGTCCGCGTCCCAGTTTCCGGCGGGTATGTTCATCAAGACCATGTCGCCGGCGTGGATCAACTGACCGCCCAGAACGAAGTCCTCGGTCGCCACCCGCGTCCACCTGGCTATGCACGATACTGAGGTAGCGCATCAACTCTTCGACGATGTTGGCGATCAGCGCCTGGTCATCGGTGCTGCCAAGACGCTGGTAGACATCGGGATACTCAAGTAGCGCAACGGTTCCCAGCGAAATCATGTTGGCGCTAGTTTCGTGGCCGGCAAGCATCATCACCACACCGTTCATCGCCGCCGTTTCGCGGGTGAGCTGACCGGTCGCGACATAATCGGTGACCAGGCGACTGATCATGTCGTCGCTGCGACCGTGCGCGCGCCGTTCCACCAGATCTTGGATGTAGGCATACATTTCCGCGAAGGCCTGCTCCCTGACTTCATCGGATGTGCCGACCTGTAATCCCAGCGTCGAGTTGCGCTGGAACAGTTCGAGGTCCTCGGACGGTACGCCCAACAGCAGCGCAATCACCAATGACGGGACCGGAAGGGCGAAGTCGTGCACCAGATCGGACGGCGGCCCGGTAGCGATCATCTGGTCGAGAAAGCCGTCAACCAATTCTTGAATTTGTGGCCGCATCGACTCGCAACGCCGGAACGTGAAGTCGCGGAACAACATTCGGCGCAGTCGATTGTGTTCGGGGTCGTCGACGCGGGCGAACATTACCGGCACGGTGCCGTCCGGACTCTCCGGTTTCAGCAAGGCGGGGATGGTGTCCGCGGACAGTCGCGGGGCCAGCAGCGCTGCCCTGATGTCCTCGTATCGGCTCACCACCCAAGCGGGCTGGCCGTGGTACATCACCCTTCGCAGCCCGGGCTCGTCACGCCAGCTGGCGAACTCTGCCGGTGGGTGAAGCGGGCATTCCGCTGCTCGCTGAAGGGGTATGACGGGAAGGTCGGATTCGGAAGATTTGAAAGCGATTGACATTGGCCGCGTTTCCCCATAAGTGTCATATGGCTGCCACTTGCACGAGCGTAGAACCTCCCTGACTGGCCGTCAACCGTTAGTTAAGCTGTCAGGATGACGGCGGTTGCCGACCGGACATTGCGCGCAGACGCGGCACGTAACGTTGCACGGATCCTGCGGGCCGCCCGCGATGTCTACGGCGAGTTGGGTCCCGATGCGCCGGTGGAGGTGGTCGCAGCCCGGGCCGGAGTCGGTGAACGAACGCTCTATCGCCGGTTTCCCGCCAAGGCCGACCTGATCCGGGCGGCGCTAGATCAGGGCATCGCAGAAGACCTCACTCCGGTCATCGCGGAAGCTCGCCGATGTGAAGACGCGCTGTACGGCCTCACTCAGCTGTTCGAAGCCGCGATTGCGCTGGGCTCTCGCGAGCAGAACCTGTTGATCGCTGCCCAGCGGGCGGGCTCGTTGACCGCCGATATCTCCGACTCGCTGACCGGGGCGCTCAACGAACTGGTCGTCCGTGGTCAGCAAGACGGCGTCATCCGCGAAGATCTGGTGGCCGCGGATCTGCTGCGCCTGATCGGGATGTTGTACAGCGTGCTGTCGACGATGGAGCCGGCCAGCGACGGCTGGCGACGTTACGTTGCCCTGGTGCTCGACGCGATTTCAACCAGTGAGCGACGGCCGCTTCCCCCGGCGGCGGCTTTCCGCGCCATCGAGCCGACCAATTGGCCGCTGTAAACCTTAACGCTGCCGCCACATCACGCCGCGCATCGTCGCGGACAACGGGATGTCTTCCACTGCGATCAATCCCTGCGGTGCGCGACACACCCAATCGATCGCATTCACCGCCCGGCCCGCGGTCGAGATGCACCCTGCGTCAGTGGAATCCAGCATCGGGTGGGACACGTGCGTGTTGATCTCCACCCGCGGTTCGCCCTCCACCACAACACGGTGGACACCGGTGTGACCCACGGGCGGGAATTCCCAGTCGGGTGCGGCGGCGGTCAGCCGGGTGACGTGCTCGAGGGTGATCACCGGGTTGCCGTCGCGCACACCCTCGGTGACGAAACGCACCGCAGCCATCTGCCCCGGCTCTATCGTCATCATGGTGCAGACGATGCGCTCGGGCGTGAACCAGCGCTCGACACGCTGGCGGACGTCGTCCAGCTTGATATCGAGCTTGTCCGCCAGGCTGCGGACCTGGCCACCCCACATCGCCACGATCACCCCGGGCAGGAACATCATCGGCGAATCGTCGTCTGCTGTTGTCCCGAAACCCATTGCCGCGCCGGTGAACTCGGCGTCGTCGTAGTTCCCATAGTCGAAGATCTCCTGCACGGTGATCGATTCGACCCGAGTGGTCAGGCTGACTGCCGCGTCCACGAGCGTATCGCCGGAGAAGCCGGGGTCGATACCGCTGACATAGAGCGAGGTGTTGCCGGCGGCACAGGCACGTTCCAACGTGCACCCGCAGCCAGTCTTCGGCGTGGCGCGGCGCGACCAACCAGACCATCGATGTGCCGACGACATTGGTGCCGGCCGCGAGGAACTTCGCCATCTGTTCGATCGCTTCCGTCGGTCGCGTCTCGCCCTGCGAGGTGTAAACCACGCAGTCGGCACCGAGGTTCACCAGCGCATCGATATCGTCGGTAGCGATGATGCCGGTTGGTTCGTCCAGTCCACACAGCTGCGCCGCGTCCTAGCCGATCTTCTCAGCACTGGCGGCGTGCACTCCGACCAGTTCGAGATCTGGCCGGCCGATGATCGCCCGCAGCGAATGTCGGCCTACGTTTCCGGTGGAGAACTGAATGACTCTGCACACGATGACCTCATCCTCGAGTTTCCAGCACACGAATCTCGCCGCTAGCGCCGTCGACCTCGATCAGCGCGCCCGCCGGCAATGATGTGGTAGCACCATGAACGTCCACCACGCAAGGGAATCCGAATTCGCGGGCCACCACGGCGGCGTGTGACATCGGGCCGCCGAGTTCGGTCACGACCGCCGCGGCGTAGCAGAACGCCGCGGTGTACCCGACGTCGGTGACCTCGGCGACAAGGATCTCGCCGGGCTGCAGGTCGTCGATCGTCTCGGGCCGCACGATGCGCACCCGGCCGCGCACCCGTCCCCCGCACACGCCGACGCCGTGCAGGGTGTCTCCACTGGAAAGCGTCGGCCCCGACCTGGTCACCGGCTCCCAGCGTCCGCTGAATACCGTCGGCGGCGTGACGGCGGCCAGCCGGCGCCGCTCGGCCCGGCGCCGTGCCACCAGACCCCTGATGTCGGTGGGCGGGGCCTCGAGTTCGTCGACCAGCAGGTAGAACACATCGTCGGCGGAGTCGCAGAGACCGGCGTCGACCAGCCTGCGCCCGTAGGCGCGCAGCAGACCGCGCAGCACCCAGTTGGCCCGCACCACCTTGTCGCGGCGAGCTTCCCGGTCGCGCAGTTGACGTGCGGTCAGCAACGCTACCGGCTTGGCCCGCAACGGAATCCGCGGCTGCGGCGGCTGCGGCGCGGCGGGTGCGCTCATCGCCCTGGCCACCATGCGGACCAACAGCTCCGGGTCGTCGGCGTAGCTGCTGGACAGCATCTCGAGCTCCGCGGGCCCCCGGTGGCCGATCAACGCCAGCTCGGCCAGCACCGCGGCGTGAAATTCCGGAGCGTCGACGGCCAGCTTGTCCAGCCGCTCCCCCGGTTCGCTCAACAGCCGAACCACGTTCGGATCACGCTGCGCGGCAACCACCAACCGCTGCATGGCCTCGACCGATCGCGCACTGACCAATTCCGGCCCCGCGGCCGGTGAAGTGTCCCGGCCAGACAGGCCGCGAAGCAGTACGTTGAACGCGGCGCACAGCATGAATGACGCCGAAGCCAGCACCCACCCGTGCACGACGAGGTCGCGGGCCAACACGATCAGGCTCAGCAGCCGCCGATCGTCGAGTTGGGTCACATCGTCGGCCAGTCGTTCCAGCCGATCGACGTCGGCGATGAAGTTTTCGGTGTCACGGCCGGCACCGGAGCTCAGGCCCACCAGGTTGACACCGAACACCCCGATATTCCGCGCGTTGCGCAATTGCCTTCGGGTCCAACCAGTTTCGACTGGGCTGCGCTCGCCGAAAACCGGCAGCGAGGCCATGCTGGGGCCGAAGAACCCGCTCTTGCTGACGATCATCGACGGCTTGGCGAACGGCACGGTTTCGGCCATGAAGTGCGCCGAGGTGATCGCCCCGTACAACCGGTGGCCGAACACCGCGACGGTGCGCATGGCGATTTCGCGCTGGACCATGCCGCCGGGCCGCAGCCGCTCGGCAATGACGGCGCCCCCGGCACGCAACCCGCGAACGGTCGCCGATGCCGACGCCGGCGAAAACGGACCCGGCAGCGCCTCGGACAGATTGGTGGCCAAGAAGGTTGGAAAACGCGGGTCGATCGGGGTGTCGAACTCGCCGTTATCTCCTGGTGGTCCGGCTAGTTTCGGGGTCTCCCCGTCGTCGGCCGCCGCATCGACGGCGGGCAGGTCCGCGACATTGGCCAGCCGCCACGGCAGCGAGACCACCCTGGAGCCCAGCGCGATGCGACCGCGTACCGCCAGGGCGAAGTCCTCGATAGATTCGGCGCAGCTCCATGCCGGCCGGAATCCCCACTGCTGGCGTAGCCGTGCGGTATCCATCAGCGGCGCACTTCGCACCCACTCCAGCTCGCCGTCTCGTCCCCAAGCCCGCAACGGGCCGCGCAGCGAGACGATCGGGCGTCCGAGCGCGGCAGCGATGCGGCGGAAAGTCTGCTCTCCTTCGACGGCGAGATTGACTGGGCCGTCGGTGATGCCGGTGTCCACGACGGCGCGGGTGAACAGCCGAAGCGCGTCGTCGAGGTGGACGACTTGCAGACGCCGATCGCTGGACCGGTCGGGGTACGCGGGCGACGCCAGCAGCGCGCGCACCCAGTTGTCCACGTTGCGGCCGACGACGAGCGCCGAGCGAATCGCGACCCATTCGGCATCCGTTGCGGCGAGTAAATCCTCGACGCGGGCCTGGTGCACGCCGTTGGCCCACACCGGAACCATCGGATCCTGTTCGGTCTTCGGCGCGTCGGCCCGGCCATAGACGTGCGCGGACGAGGCGAAAACGATGCGCCTGGTACCGGTTTCGGCCATCGCTTCCAGGACGTTGCGGCTGCCGCCGACGTTGACCTCGTGACCGATACGTTCGTCGGGTCCGGGGCAGCGTGCCCACGCGAGATGCGCGACGACGTCCGCTCCGGTTATGCCGCGTTTGACCGCGCCCGCATCCCGGATGTCGGCCTCGATGAAATCCGCGGCACTGGACCAGCTTTGCGGCCGGCGCCGGGCGATTCCCACGACTTGGTGGCCCTGACTGAGCAGTCGGGCGGTGAGACCGCGGCCGAGTACACCGCTGGCCCCGGTGACCGCGACTCTCACTGACTGCCCCTGCTCAAGCGCCGCTCCTCCTCATCGCTGCGCTCTGCACCGTCGCCGGCGCGTTTTCATCGGTTATTCGTCGTCATCGCTCAACGCGGCATTGAGCAGATCCTCGAGGTCCATGTCCGCGATGTCCTTCTCGGTGCTCACGCCCGGGGCCGAGGCCTGCGCGGCGTCGTCTTCGGCTGCCAGCGCGAGCAGCAACTCCAGCACGCCGGCCTGGCGCAGTCGTTTCACCGGAATCGAACCCACCACGCGCTGAATGTCGGCTTCACCCGGCGCGGCGGCCGGAGCGCTCTGCTCACCCGTCCCGACCAGCTCGGCGTGCATATAGCCGGCCAGCGCGGCGCAGTTGGGGTAGTCGAAGATCAGCGTGGGTGAAAGGGCCAGACCGGTAGCCGATTTCAACCGGTTGCGCATCTCGACGGCGGTCAGCGAGTCGAAGCCGAGCTCCTGGAACGCCCGGTCCGGATCGATGGCCTCGGGGCTGGAGCTGCCCAGCACCGTGGCGATATTGGAGCGCACCAAGTCCAGCAGCACAGCGAACTGCTCGTCTTCGGGCAGGCCCTCGAGGCGTTGCAGCAGCGCCGATTTCGACTTCGCCGCGGCCAGCGAATCGTCGACTTGGCGCCGGGTGGGCGCGTTGATCAGATCGACGAACATCGGCGGCAATGTTCCGCCGTCGAACTTCACCCGCAGCGCCGCCAGGTCGATGTGGGCCGGCAGCAGGAACGGCTCGTCGACGATCAGCGCGGTGTCCATCAATTCCAGTGCCTCATCCGACGGCATCGCGACGATGCCGTCGCGGCCGAACCGGGCCCGATCCGCCGCGCCCAGCGCCCCGGTCATGGCACTGGCCTGATCCCACAGACCCCAGCCGAGTGACATCGCCGGCAAGCCGCAGACACGCCGGTGCACGGCCAACCCGTCCAGGAAGGAGTTGGCGGCCGCGTAGTTGGCCTGACCTGACGCTCCGGCCAACCCGGCCATCGACGAAAACAGAATGAAGGCAGCGACATCCAGGTCGCGGGTCAACTCGTGCAGGTTCCACGCCCCGTCGACCTTGGCCCGCAACACCGCGTCCACCCGCTCGGGCGTCAGCGAGGAAATGACGGCGTCGTCGAGCATCCCGGCCGCGTGGATCACACCGGACAGCGGTCGCTGCACCGGAATATCGGCGATCACCTTGGCCAGCGCCTCCCGATCGGCCACGTCACAGGCCACCACCTGCACCTGGGCCCCGGTCGCGCTGAGCTCGGTCATCAGCTCGGCAGCGCCGGGGGCATCGAGCCCACGACGGCTCACCAACACCACGTTGCGCGCACCGTGTCGCGACACCACGTGGCGGGCCAATGCCGAGCCGGCCATCCCGGTTCCGCCGGTGATCAGTACGGTTCCGGCCGACCAGCCACCGGGCATGGTCATCACGACCTTGCCGACATGGCGGGCCTGGCTCAAGTACCGCAATGCGGCCGGAGCGCGTCGCACGTCGAACCTGGTCACCGGCAGCGGCCGCAACACGTCCTCGCCGAACAGCGCGGTCAGCTCGTCGAGCATCTGCCGAATGCGCTCGGGCCCCGCCTCGAACAGATCAAAGGCGCGGTACCGCACACCCGGGTGATCGGCGCCCACCTGGTCGGGCTCGCGAATGTCGGTCTTGCCCATCTCCAGGAAGATGCCGCCGGGCGCCACCAGTCGCAGGGACGAGTCGACGAACTCGCCGGACAGCGAATGCAGCACGACGTCCATGCCCCGCCCGCCGGTGACGGCGCGAAACTTGTCCTCGAAGTCCAGGCTGCGCGAGTCGCCGATATGGTCGTCGTCAAAGCCCATGGCCCGCAACGTGTCCCACTTGCCACGGCTGGCCGTCGCAAAGACCTCCAGGCCCAGGTGCCGGGCCAGCTGCACGGCCGCCATTCCGACACCGCCGGCCGCGGCGTGCACCAACACCCGCTGGCCGGGCTTGACGTCGGCCAGGTCTGTCAGCGCGTAGTAGGCCGTGGCGAAAACGACCGTGGTGGTCGCGGCCGCGGTGTGCGACCAGCCCGCGGGCACCTTCGCCAGCAGGCGCTGGTCGGTGACCGCGATCGTGCCGGTGCCGTCCGGGAACAGGCCCATCACTCGGTCGCCGATCGTGAAACGACCGTCGGGTGAAGCGGTTTCGACGACGACGCCGGATGCCTCGATCCCCATCACCGCGGCCGGGGTGGGGTAGAGGTTGAGCGCGATCATCACGTCGCGGAAGTTGGCCGCGATGGCCGACAGCGCGACCCGTACCTGACCGGGCCCCAGGGGCGCGTCGGCGTCGGGGATCCGTTCCAGTCGCAGGTTCTCGAAGGTGCCGCGACTGCTCATGCCCAGCCGCCACGGGCCGTCGCCCGGCGGCACCAGCAGACTGCCGACGGCCCGGCTGCCGTGCACGCGGGCGAGGTAAACCTTTGCGCCGCGCAGCAACACCTGCGGCTCACCGGCGGCCAGGACCGCGGCCACCGCTTCGTCGTCGAGTGGAGCCTCGGTATCGACCAGCACGATCCGACCGGGATGTTCGGTCTGCGCCGAGCGCACCAGGCCCCACACCGCCGCGCCGGCCAGATCGGTGGCGTCCTCCCCCGGCAACGGCATCGCGCCCCGGGTCGCCACCACCAGCGTCGCGGCCCCCTCCCGGGCCAACCACGACTGCAGCACCGGCAGCACCGCGCGAGTGGCCGCGTACACCCCGGCCAGGATGTCCCCGGCGACGGGCGCCGACTCGAACACCACGGCCGAACGCTGCCCCTCGGCGGCCACGGATTCCGGCGCGCCCCAGGCGGATACCGATACGGGCGGCGCCGAGGACGACGGCTGCACGATCCAGTCGACTTCGAAGAGCCGGTCCGGACCCGAGTTGGACACCGCGGCCAACAATTGCTGATCGGACACCGGGCGGGCCACCATCGACGCCACCGAAAGCACCGGCAGCCCAAGGCCGTCCGCGAGTTCGATGGACACCGCCGAATCGCCCACCGGCACGATTCGCGCCCGCACCGCCGCCGCACCGGACGCGTGCAGGGACACCTGCTGCCAGGAGAACGGCACCAACATCGAACCCTCGGCGAGCTCGTCGCCGTCGGAGGCCAGGATCACCGCGTGCAGCGCGGCGTCGAGCAGCACCGGGTGCATGCCGAACCCGGCCACCGACACGCCGGCGTCCGCGGGCAGGCTGACTTCGGCGAACACTTCGTCACCGCGGCGCCACATCGAGGTCAAGCCGCGGAACGCGGGCCCATACCCGTATCCGCGTTCGGCCAACCGCTCGTAGCCGTCACCGACGTCGACCGGAACCGCACCGACCGGCGGCCACGCCGACAGGTCCGCGCTCGGTTCGGCCGAGCCCGCACGCAGCATCCCCTCCGCGTGCAACGACCAGCCGGAACCGGCCTCGGCGCGGGAAAACACCGACACCGCACGGGTGCCCTCCTCGGTCGGAGCGCCGACCACCACCTGTACCGCGACCGACCCGCCGGGCGGCAACACCAGGGGCGCGGCAAGATTCAGTTCGTCGACGACGCCGCAGCCCACTTCGTCGCCGGCCCGGATCGCCAACTCGACGAATCCGGCCCCGGGGAACAGCACGACCCCGCCGACGGCGTGGTCGTTCAGCCAGGTCTGCATCCTCGGCGCTAACCGACCGGTCAACACCACCCCACCCGAGGCCGGCAACTCGACCACCGCACCCAGCAACGGGTGTTCGCCGGCCGCCAGGCCCAGACCGGCCGCGTCGACCGGGGCGCCGTCGCCCGCGAGCCAAAACCGCCGTCGCTCAAAGGTATAGGTCGGTAGCTCGACGAAGTTGGCCCGGCCGATCGCGGCGCGCCAGTCCACGTCCATCCCGGCCACATACCCCTGCGCGACGGCAGCGATCAAGGTGTCCGGCTCCGGCCGGTCCTTACGCAGCGCGGACATCGTCAGGATCGGTGCGTCGGGAAGGGTCTCTTCGATCGATGCGATCAGGCCGCTGCCGGGCCCGACTTCCAGGAATCGGGTGGCACCGGCCGCATGGACGAAGCGCACGCTGTCGGCGAACCGCACCGCCTCCCGCACGTGCCGCTTCCAATAGGCCGCCGTCGCGAAGTCGGCTGCGGCCAGCTCGCCGGTCACGTTCGACACGACCGGAATGGTCGGCTTGCCGACGGCGAGTCCGGCCGCGACCGTACCGAATTCGTCGATCATCGACTCCATCAACGGCGAGTGGAACGCGTGCGAGACGGCGAGTCGGTGCACGCGGCGCCCGTCGGCGCGAAACCGCTCGGCGATCGCGATCACCTCGGCTTCGGCGCCCGAAATCACGACCGAGCCCGGCGCATTCACCGCCGCGATGCCAACCTCGTGGGCCAGCAGCGGACGTACTTCCTCCTCGGTGGCCTGCACGGCGACCATCGCCCCGCCGGCCGGCAGCGCCTGCATGAAGCGGCCCCGGGCGGCCACCAGCACGGCGGCGTTCTCCAGTGACAAGACACCGGCGACGTGCGCGGCGGCCAACTCGCCGATCGAGTGACCCATCACGAAGTCGGGCCGCACGCCCCAGGATTCGAGCAGCCGGAACAACGCCACTTCCACCGCGAACAACGCAGGTTGGGCGAACTCGGTGGTGCTCAGCAGGTTTTCGTCGTGTCCCCACATCACTTGACGCAGCGGGCGCAACAGGTGCCGGTCGAGTTCTGCCACCACGCCGTCGAACGCCTCGGCGAACACCGGGTATCCGGCGTGCAAGTCCCTGCCCATGCCCAGCAGCTGCGCGCCCTGGCCGGGGAAGACGAAGGCGGTCTTGCCGCCTCGGGCGGTCCCCCGAATAACCGATCCGATCTCACCGCTCGCCAACTCGTCGAGGCCGGCCAGCAGCCGGTCGCGATCATTGCCGGCGACGACGGCCCGGTGTTCGAAGTGCGACCGTCCCGCTAGCGACCACGCCACGTCGGCGACGTCGAGTTCACCGTGCGCGCGCAGATGCGCGGCCAGCCGGGACGCGTGGGAGCTCAACGCCAACAACGACTTTGCCGATATCACCCACGGCAACACCGGCACGTTCGGGTACTCGACGACGTCCTCGACGCCGGCAGGGGCGGCCTCGATGATGACGTGGGCGTTGGTGCCGCTGATGCCGAACGAGGACACGCCCGCCCGGTGCACGCGTCCCGCGGCGGGCCACGGCCGTGCCTCGGTCAGCAGCGACACCGCGCCCGCCGACCAATCCACATGCGGGCTGGGCTGATCCACGTGCAAGGTCGCCGGCAGCAGCCCGTGGCGCATCGCGAGCACCATCTTGATCACCCCGGCCACGCCGGCGGCCGCCTGGGTGTGACCCATGTTCGACTTGATCGAGCCCAGCAGCACCGGCTCGGTGCGGTGCTGCCCGTAGGTCGCCAACAATGCCTGGGCCTCGATGGGATCGCCCAAAGTCGTTCCGGTGCCGTGACCTTCCACCACGTCGACATCGGCCGTGCACAAACCGGCGCTGGCCAACGCGGCCCGCACCACCCGTTGCTGGGACGGACCGTTGGGGGCCGTCAAGCCGTTGGAGGCGCCGTCCTGGTTGATCGCCGAGCCGCGGACCACCGCCAGCACCGGGTGGCCCAGCCGGCGGGCATCCGACAACCGCTCGACGACGAGCATGCCGCCGCCCTCGGAGAATCCGGTGCCGTCAGCCGCGCCCGCGTACGCCTTGCACCGGCCGTCCACCGACAAGCCGCGCATCCGGCTGAACTCCACGAAGATGTCGGGTGTGGCGTTGACCGTGACGCCGCCGGCCAGGGCCAGGTCGCACTCGCCCGACCGCAGCGATTGCGCGGCCATGTGCAGCGCCACCAGCGACGACGAACAAGCCGTGTCGACCGACACCGCCGGGCCCTCCAGCCCCAACACATACGACACCCGGCCCGACGCCACGCTCGACGACTGGCCGGTCAGCCGGAAGCCTTCGGCGGTCGGTGCCGCGCCGATGCCGTACCCCTGCGTGTACACGCCGGCGAACATGCCGGTGGCACTGCCGCGCAACGTGCCGGGCTCAATCCCCGCCCGCTCCAAGGCTTCCCAGGACAGCTCGAGGAACATCCGTTGCTGCGGATCCATCGCGAGCGCCTCGCTGGGCGTGATGCCGAAGAACGCGGCGTCGAAGTCCCCGACCCCGTCCACGAATCCGCCGGTGCGGGTGTAGCAGGTGCCCGGAACATCGGGGTCCGGGTTGTACACGCCGGACAGATCCCAGCCGCGGTCACTCGGGAATTCGGTGACCACGTCACGACCCTCGATCAGCATCTGCCACAGATCCTCGGGAGTGCTCACCCCGCCCGGGTAGCGGCACGACATGCCCACGATCACGATCGGGTCGTCGCCGGTGACCTGCGCAACCGGCGCGTGTGCGATTTCGTGCGGGACCCCGCCGAGCTCCTTGCATATGTAGCCGGCCAGTCCGTTGGGCGTCGGGTAGTCGAAGATCAGGGTTGGCGAAAGCGCAAGTCCGGTCGCGGTTTTCAGCCGGTTGCGCATTTCGACCGCGGTCAGCGAGTCGAAGCCCAGGTCCTGAAACGCCTTGTCCGGGTCGATCGCCTCGACAGTGGTATTACCCAACACCGTCGCGATGTGCGAACGGACCAGATCCAGCAACACGGCGTGCTGCTCGGCTTCGGAAAGCCCGTGCAGACGATGCGCCAGAGCGGATTTCGACTTCGCGGCGGCCAGTGAGTCGTCCACCCGACGGCGGGCCGGCGCGCTGAACAGGTCGGTGAACATCGGCGGCACCGCGGCGGCGTGCGCGCGCAGCGCTGCCAGGTCGATACGGGCGGGTGCGACGAACGGCTCGTCGACGATCAAGGCGGTGTCGAACAATTCCATCGCATCGTCGCACGACAACGCCAGGATTCCGTCGCGGCTCAGCCGGGCGAGGTCGGCGGCGTCGAGTCCGCCGGTCATGGCGCTGGCTTGGTCCCACAGCCCCCACCCCAGCGAGATCGCCGGCAATCCGTGTGCCCGCCGATGCGCGGCCAACCCGTCGAGGAACGTGTTGGCGGCCGCGTAGTTGGCTTGACCGGACGAGCCCACCAGGCCGGCCATCGACGAAAACATCACGAACGCAGACACATCCAGGTCGCGGGTGAGCTCGTGCAGGTTCCAGGCGGCGTCCACCTTGGCCCGCAACACCGCATCCACCCGCTCGGGTGTCAACGAGGTGACCACGGCGTCGTCGAGCACACCGGCGGCGTGGATGACCGCGGACAGCTGCGGGATATCGGCGATCACCGCGGCCAGGGCGGAACGGTCGGCCGCGTCGCAGGCCGCCACCTGCACCCGGGCTCCGGCCGCCGCCAATTCGGCCACCAGCTCGGCCGATCCGGGCGCGTCCGGCCCGCGCCGACTCAACAGCACCAGGTTCCGCACGCCGTGGTGCGCCACCAGGTGGCGAGCCAGCGTCGAACCCGCCATGCCGGTGCCGCCAGTGATCAACACGGTCCCGGCCGCCCACGCGTCGGGCAGCGTGAGAACCACCTTGCCGATGTGGCGGGCCTGACTCAGGTAGCGCAACGCGGAACGGGCCCGCCGCACATCGAAAGTCGTCACCGGTAACGGGCGCAGCACACCAGAGTCGAACAGCTCGGCGAGCTCCAGCATCCACTGGTGCATCCGGGGACGTCCCGGCTCGAACAGGTCGAAGGCGCGGTACCGGACACCCGGGTACTCCCGGGCCACCACACCCGGGTCGCGGATGTCGGTCTTGCCCATTTCCAAGAACACACCGCCCGGCGCGACCAGACGCAGCGACGCGTCGACGAATTCACCGGCCAGCGAGTCCAGCACGACGTCCATGCCCCGCCCGCCGGTGACGGCCCGGAACTTCTCCTCGAATTCGCACGTGCGCGAGTCGCCGATGTGATCGTCGTCAAAGCCCATGGCCCGCAACGTGTCCCACTTGCCGCGGCTGGCCGTTGCGAAAATCTCCAAGCCCAGGTGCCGACCCAGCTGCACGGCGGCCATGCCCACGCCGCCGGCGGCGGCGTGCACCAACACTTGCTGGCCGGGCTTGACGTCGGCCAGGTGGATGAACGCCATGTATGCGGTGGTGAACACCGCCGAGATGGCGGCGGCTTCGGCGTAGGACCACTCGGCTGGCTTCGGCTGCAGCAGGCGGATGTCGCCGGGGACCAGTGTGCCGCTGCCGTCGGGGAAGAATCCGTAAACCGAATCGCCGACCGCGAATTCGGTGACGCCCGGCCCGACCTCGACCACCACACCGGCCCCCTCGCCGCCGAGCAGGGCGTCATGGGTGAACATGCCCAGGGTGATCATCACGTCGCGGAAATTGGTGGCGATGGCGCGCAGGGCAACTCGCACCTGGCCCGGCTCCAGCGTGGCTCCGGCGTTGGGAACCGGCTCCAGGCACAGGTTTTCGAAGGTGCCCGCATTGCTGATGCCCAGCCGCCAGGGGCCCTGGGCCGGCGGCACCAAGATCCCGTCGATCGCGCGGCTGCCGGTGACCCGCGCGATGTAGGTCGCCCCGCCTCGCAGCAGCACCTGAGGCTCACCGGACGCCACGATGGCCGCCGTGCTGTTGTCGTCAAGTGGGGCATCGGAATCCACCAGCACGATCCGCCCCGGGTGCTCGGTCTGCGCCGAGCGCACCAGCCCCCATACCGCGGTGCCTGCCAGGTCGGTGACGTCCTCCCCCGGCAATCCCATGGCGCCGCGAGTGGCCACGATCAGAACTCCCGATTCGCGCTCGGTCAACCACGACTGCACGGCCACCAGCGCCTGGTGGGTGCGCTGATACGTGGCTGCTACCGGATCATCTTGTGTGGCAAGGGATTCGAACCGCCCGTACGATGGAACGTCAGCGACGGTGACCGCCGGGGCCGGCGACCACACCACCTCGAACAGCCGGTCGGGGCCCGAGCTCAAGATCGCCGCGCGCAGTTGCTGCTCGTTGACCGGGCGGGCCACCATCGCGCCCACCGACAGCACGGGCAGCCCCAGCCCGTCGGCAAGCTCGATCGAGACTCCGTTTGAGACTCCCGACGTACCCGACGGCGCGATCCGCGCGCGCACCGCCGACGCGCCCGCGGCATGCAATGAGATGCGCTGCCATGCGAAGGGCAACACCAGGTCGGCATCGTCACCGTGGTGGGCGATCACCATGGAATGCATTGCCGCGTCGAGCAATGCCGGGTGCACCCCGAACCCGCCGACGCCTCCAGCCGCGTCCGGCAGCCGCACCTCGGCGAACACTTCGTCGCCGCGAACCCAGGTGGCGGTGACTCCCTGGAACGCCGGGCCGTAGCCGTATCCGCGGGCCGCCAACTTCTCGTAGCCGTCGGCCGCGTTCACCGCGATCGCACCCGGCGGCGGCCACGCCGACAGATCGGCACCCGGCTCGACCGGCGCGGGACTCAACGTCCCCTCGACGTGGCACACCCACGCGGAGTCGGCGTCGCGGCGCGAGAAAATCTCGACACTGCGCTGCCCCGAGTCGTCGCCGGCTCCGACCACGACTTGCACTGCCACCGAACCGAATCCGGCATCGCCGACCGGCAGCAGCAGTGGCGCCTGCAGCGTCAGCTCGTCGACCCTCGAGCATCCGACTTCGTCCCCGGCGCGGATGGCCAACTCCACGAACCCCGCGCCCGGGAACACCACCGTGCCGGACACGGCGTGATCGGCCAGCCATCCCTGCGAGCCGGGCGACAAGCGGCCCGTCAGCACCACCCCGCCCGAAGCCGGCAGCTCGACGACCGCGCTGACCAACGCGTGCTCACTGGTTCCCAGTCCCAACCACGCGACGTCGGCGCCGATGCCGTCGCCGGACAGCCAAAACCTGCGTCGGTCAAAGACATACGTGGGCAGCTCGACGAAGCCGGCCCCGTCCAATACCCCGCGCCAGTTCACGTGCACGCCCGCGGTGAACGCGGCCGCGGCCGACGTCAGGAACCGCTCCAGCCCGCCGTCGTCACGGCCCAGGGTGGGAATGACGATCGGCTCGGTGTCGCCGGCAGCGCCAGAGTCGTTGCAGGTGTCTTCGATACCGGCGATCAACGCCGGATGCGGGCTGGATTCGATGAACGTCCGATAGCCGTGCTCGCAGGCGGTGCGCACTGCCTGGTCGAATTGCACGGTCTGCCGGATGTTGCGGTACCAGTAGGCGGCGTCCAAACCTGCTGTGTCCAAACGGCTTCCGGATACCGTGGAGAAGAAGGCGACCCGCGAGGTGCGCGGCTCGATGCCCGCCAGCGCCGCGGTCAGCTCGTCGCGAATCGCCTCTACCTCGACCGAATGCGATGCGTAGTCCACATCGATGCGCCGGGTGCGCACATCCAGGTCGGCGCAGAAGCCGATGAGTTCCTCCAGCGCCGCGACCTCACCCGATACCACGACCGCGGCCGGGCCGTTGACGGCGGCGATGCTGATCCGAGTGCCGTAGGGCACCAGCAACTCCCGTGCCCGCTCGGTACCGCAGGCGATGGATACCATGCCGCCGGGGTGGTCCAGCGAGCGAAGCAGCTTGCTGCGCAACGTCACCACCCGCGCGGCATCCCGCAACGACAGCGCACCCGCGACATACGCCGCGGCGATTTCGCCTTGCGAGTGACCGATCACGGCGTCGGGGTTGACGCCGACCGACTTCCACAGTTCGGCCAGCGACACCATCACCGCGAAGAGCACCGGCTGCACCACGTCGACGCGGTCAATGCCCGGAGCGCCGGGCGCACCACGCAGCACATCGATCAGCGACCAGTCGACGAATTCGGCGAACGCTTCCGCGCATACCTCGATGTGCCGGGCGAATACCGGTGCGGTATCCAGTAATTCGATGCCCATGCCGGCCCATTGGGACCCCTGGCCGGGAAAGACGAAGACGTGCTTGCCCGCGGACTGCGCGGCGCCCCGGATGACGGAGCCGCCCGGGTCGTCGGCGGCCAGCTCGCCCAGCCCGGCCAGCAGCCGGTCGCGGTCAGCACCGATGACGACGGCCCGGTGCTCGAAGGTCGCCCGGCCCGCCAGCGACCACGCCACGTCGGCAATGTTGAGTTCGTCGTCGGCAGCTACGTGCGCGGCCAGCCGTGTGGCCTGAGAAGTCAACGCCCGCAACGACTTTGCCGACAGCACCCATGGCACCACGGCGGGTGCGGGGGCGGGCTCGCGCGGTTCCTGCGACGGCGGCGATTCGACGATCACGTGCGCGTTGGTGCCGCTGATCCCGAACGACGAAATCCCCGCGCGGCGCGGGTGATCCGTCGCCGGCCAGGGTCGCGCCTCGCTCAACAACGACACCGCGCCCGCCGACCAATCCACATGCGAGCTGGGCTGATCCACGTGCAACGTCGCCGGCAGGGTCTCGTGGTGCATCGCCTGCACCATCTTGATCACCCCGGCCACCCCGGCAGCGGCCTGGGTGTGACCCATGTTCGACTTGATCGACCCCAACCACAGCGGCTCGCTGCGATCCTGGCCATACGTCGCCAGCAACGCTTGCGCCTCGATGGGATCGCCCAACGTGGTGCCGGTGCCGTGGCCTTCCACCACGTCGACATCGGCCGTGGACAAACCGGCGCTGGCCAAGGCCGCCCGCACCACCCGCTGTTGCGACGGACCGTTGGGCGCCGTCAACCCGTTGGAGGCACCGTCCTGATTGACCGCCGAGCCGCGGACCAGCGCCAGCACCGGATGACCCAGCCGTCGGGCGTCGGACAGCCGCTCCACGACCAGCATGGCGCCGCCCTCGGACCAGCCGACCCCGTCGGCGGCCTCGGCGTAGGCCTTGCACCGGCCGTCGGGAGCGAGGCCGCGGTGCCGGCTGAACTCGATGAAGACGGTGGGCGTGGCGTTGACGGTGGCGCCACCGGCCAGGGCCAGATCGCACTCCCCCGACCGCAGCGAATGGACCGCCATGTGCAACGCCACCAACGACGACGAACACGCGGTGTCCACCGACACCGCCGGGCCCTCCAGCCCCAGCACGTAAGACACTCGCCCGGAGGCGACGCTGGAGGTCATGCCGGTCAGCCGGTAGCCCTCGATCTCCTCGGCGAGCATGCCATAGCCACCGACGATGAGGCCGGCGAACACCCCGGTGGCACTGCCGCGCAACCCGCTGGGGTCGATCCCGGCCCGCTCCAACGCCTCCCACGACAGCTCCAGCAGCATCCGATGCTGGGGATCCATCGCGAGCGCCTCGGTGGGCGCGATGCCGAAGAACGCGGGGTCGAAGTCCGCGACGCCGTCGACGAAGCCGCCGGTGTGGGCGTAGGTTTTGTGGCGCGCGTCCGGATCCGGGTCATACAGCCCGGCCAGATCCCAGCCGCGGTCGGTCGGAAACTCCGAGATCACGTCGCGGCCGTCGGCCACCATCTGCCACAGGCCCTCGGGGGTATCGACCCCGCCGGGGAAACGACATGACATACCGACGATCGCGATCGGCTCGCTCGAGCGCTCCAGTAGCGCACGGTTGGTGCGCTTCAGGCGTTCAACCTGGACCAGCGCTTTGCGCAGCGCCTCGGTCGCATGCTGGAGTTGATCCACCTCAGTACCCCTTGCCTAAACATTGGTCTTCTTCAACCACCGGATGCCGAGTCACGGCAGTTGCTGCACGAGCAGACGTCGTGCGGCTCCGACCCAAGATGTTGCTGGTGAGTATGTCCAACTCCGACAAGATTTCAAAACGTCCGATGCTGGCGCGACTGTACCCGCCTGACCAGCGGTCCTGGTCAGCGTGCTCAGACGACGGCCCTGCGCCAGCCATCCGCGGCCCGGGCCGCGCGCAGCAGGACCTCGCAGAGTTGACGCAGTTCGGCGGCCTCGGCGCCTTCGTCCAGCGCCGTGGCCACATCCTCCGCCGCACATCGCACCTGGTAGAGCCGGTCTGAAAGATCGGACGCGTCGTCGGCCGTCAGCACCACGGCATCGGCCGGCAGGGCCGATAGCTCGCCCCAGTTCATCGACGCGCGCTGCTCGTAGGCCCGTTGCCGGCACGACTGCCGACAGTATTGGCGGCGCCGACCCATTCCGACCGCGGTCACGTCGCGACCGCACCAGCGGCAGGGTTGTGGGTGGGAACGGCGGCTCACGCCTGCCAACTTTAGTCGGCCCCGCGCCGCGATCCCGGTATCATTGACGGTCGAGTCGCGAATGCCGCGTGTCGGCTCGGGCACTGCGCATAACGTCCGAACGTTTGCTATGCGAATAGAATGCGTAGCCGGAGTTTAGAGCTCAGAGCAATCAAAAGGAGTAACAGCCATGGCTGATCGTGTACTGAGGGGCAGTCGCCTCGGAGCCGTGAGCTATGAGACCGACCGCAACCACGACCTGGCTCCGCGTCAGGTCGCGAAGTACCGCACCGAGAACGGCGAGGAATTCGAGGTTCCGTTCGCCGACGACGCCGACATCCCCGGCACCTGGCTGTGCCGCAACGGTATGGAAGGCACCTTGATCGAGGGTGACCTGCCCGAGCCGAAGAAGGTCAAGCCGCCGCGCACGCACTGGGACATGCTGTTGGAGCGCCGCACCGTCGAGGAACTCGAAGAGCTGCTCAAGGAGCGCCTCGAGCTGATCCGGTCCAAGCGGCGCGGCTGACCGCCCCTTCGATTAGGCGCGGTTGGCGGCCCGAGCGGCCCGAGCGCCGTTCCGGCGGCTCTCAATGCCCCACTTCGCGACCTTGACCAGCGCCTCGCGAATGTTGGATCCGGTCATCTTGGAGACGCCGAGTTCGCGCTCGGTGAAGGTGATCGGCACCTCGACCACGATGAACCCGCTGTCGAGGCTGCGCCGGGTCAGGTCGATCTGGAAGCAGTAGCCCTTGGACTCCACGCCGTCGAGATCGATCGCTTCGAGGACCTCGCGGCGATAGGCGCGGTAGCCGGCGGTGATGTCATGGATGTCGATGTCGAGTGCCAGCCGCGCGTAGGTGTTGGCGGTCCAGGACAGCGCCCAGCGCCGCTTCGGCCAATTTCGTACCGCGCCGCCCTCGACATAGCGTGAACCGATGGCAAGGTCGGCTCCGGAGTCGACCGCGTCCAGCAGCCGGCGCAGCTGCTCGGGCGCGTGACTGCCGTCGGCATCCATCTCGACGAGCACCGCGTAGTCCCGGCTCAAGCCCCAGCCGAAACCTGCGAGGTAGGCGGCGCCGAGGCCGTCCTTGGCCGTGCGGTGCATGACGTGGGTCCTACCGCCGTCGGCGGCGGCCAGCTCGTCGGCGAGGTCGCCGGTGCCGTCGGGGCTGCCGTCGTCGACGATCAGCACGTGCACGTCTGGGCAGGAGTCCGTCAGGCGCCGGTGGATCAGCGGCAGGTTCTCCCGCTCGTTGAACGTCGGGATGATAACCAGGACACGCTGGCTGGGACGATTGCCCGGGGCCCGGGTCGCCTGCTCGCCCGTGGTCATTTATCTCCTCTGTGTCGCCCGAGATAACGCGGTTTTCGGCCGCCCTTTTGGTGGAGCGGAGTGTAGTCGCCGGCGGTGTCCGGCGCAGCGTCGTGCACGGTCGTCGGGGCTTCCTCGTCGGGCCGGAGTTCGTCCAGGGCCGCTCCGCCGTCTGCGGCCGACGGCCTGGACCGCCGCCGAATCGGACGCGGGAAGCTCCCATTGTGCCGTATTCCGGCCAGAATGACCGCTCCGGCCGCCGCAACCAGGACCCATTGCACAATCGGTGCCCATCGGGTTGCCGGTGTCAGCTTGGTCGTGAGGCGTGCCTGGATGTCCAGGTAGGCGGGCCGGAAGAAATCGGTGCGGACCAACTCGGCGCCGTCCGGGGCGATCACGGCACTGATCCCGGTGGTGCCGGCGACCACGACGTACCGGTCGTGCTCGACGGCCCGAACCTTGGCGAACGCCAGCTGTTGCTCACTCATGCGTTTGTTGAAGGTGGCGTTGTTGGCGGGCACCGCCAGCAGTTGGGCGCCGTTGAGCACGGCCTTGCGCGGCACCCGGTCGAAGATCACCTCCCAGCAGGTGGCCACGCCGACGGGCACGCCGGCGATCTGCACCACGTCGGTGCTTTTGCCGGGTACGAAGTTGCCGGCCAGTCCGGCATAGCCGGACAGGCGCTCGAACAGCCACCGCATCGGCAGGTACTCCCCGAACGGCTGGACGATCTCCTTGTCGTGGCGGTCGGCCGGTCCGGTGACCGGGTTCCAGACGATGGCGGTGTTGGTGTACTGCACGGGTCCTTGTTCGGTGCCCGGCACGGCCAGTACCGAACCGATCAGGATCGGGGCGTTGATCGCATGGGCTGCTTCCGCGATCCGTTGGGCGGCATCGGCGTTGACGAAGGGATCGATGTCCGAGGAGTCCTCGGGCCAGATGACGAATTGCGGTTGCGGGGCGGCCCCCGCTCGGACGTCCTCGGCCAGTCGCAGAGTTTCGTCGACATGGTTGTCCAGCACCGCTCGCCGTTGCTCGTTGAAGCCGAGGCCCAGCCGCGGCACGTTGCCCTGCACGGCCGCGACGGTGACCGTCGGTTCGCCACCGGATCCGGCGCCGGAGTGCCGCACCTGCGGCCACACCATGACCGCGGCGAACAACACCAGGCAGAAGCAGACACCGGGAAACACCACCGCCGGCGGCGGCGCGCCTTCCTCGCCGGTGTCCTCGTCCGGGACGTCGCTGCGCGTTCGGCTGCCGGTCCGCCACCAGTCGACGATTTCCAGCGCGATCGCGGTGACGCAGAAGCCGAGCAGCACGACACCGAAGGAGAGCAGCGACACCCCGCCGAGTTGAACCAACGGCAGTAGCGGCCCATCGGCCTGCCCGTAAGCCCCCGCGCCCCAGGGAAAGCCGCCGAACGGCACGATCGACTTCAGCCACTCCTGGGCTGCCCACAGCGCCGCGAACCACAGCGGCCAGCCGGGCAGTCGACGCACCACGATGGCGAAGAAGCCGAAGATGCCGGGAAACAGCGCACACATCGTGGCCAGCGCAAGCCACGGGACGGCGCCGACCAGCAGGCTGATCCACAGCAGCAGCGGTGCATAAAACGCCAGCCCGAACAGGAATCCGTAGCCGAATCCGCCCGCCAGGGTGGTGGCGGCATGTTTGAGCACCCACGCCAGCAGCGCGGCGGCGACGACGGCGGCCCACCACCAGTTCACCGACGGGAAGCTGGCACAGAGCAGGGCTCCGCCGCCGAGGGTGGCCGCCAGCCGCGGCAGCCGGGGCCGCAGCGCGGCGCCCATGCCGGGCAGTCGCGCCGCCGCCCCCTTGCCCAACCGTGCGATCCCGCGGGCCGGCGCGGTGGCCAGCCGAGCGGCCAGGCCCGGGCGGCTGGGGTGCGGCTCGGCTTCGTCGGGGTCGAGATCGTCGTCGTCGCCGTCGTCGTAAAGGTCGTCGTCGAGATCGGCGGCGTCGTCGCGGCGGTCGGCTTCGTCGTCAGCCATGGATGACAGCACCCCGGTGCACGGTCCGCCGGCACCGCGGCAAGTCGGCGGTCGGGTCCAACCGGGGCAACGCGGGAACCCGCGACCGCGGATCGGTCGACCACCGCTGGACACTGTCATCCGGGGCGTGGACGTCGAGGTCGCCGGCGTCCCACACCACGTACGACGCCGGAGCACCGGGCACCAGGGTCCCCATGTTGTCGTCCCGCACACCGCAGGCGCGCCAGCCGCCGCGGGTGGCACCGGCGAACGCGGCCCGGGCCGACACGCCACTGTCCGCGGTGCGGTGGTGGACCGCCGCGCGCACGCTGGCCCACGGGTCGAGACCCGTCACCGGGGCGTCAGAACCTAGCGCGAGGGGCACGCCTTGGGATGCTAACAGCGCAAGCGGATTGAGCGGGCCGGCTCGTTCGGCACCGAGACGGTCGGCGTACATGCCGTCGCGACCACCCCAAAGCGCGTCGAAGTTGGGCTGCACGCTGGCGATGACACCCCAGGCGCCCAGCTTGGCCGCTTGGTCGGCGGTCACCATCTCGAGGTGCTCCAGCCGGTGCCCGCAACGGGCGACGGCGACGGCCCCGAGGTCGGCGACGACTCGTTCCAACGCGTCGACCGCGGCCGAGACCGCGGCGTCGCCGATGACATGGAAACCGGCCGTCACCTGCGCCTCGGTGCATGCCCGTAGATGGGCTTCGATGACGTCGGCATCGAGGTAGCAGGTGCCGACGCGGTCCGGCGCATCGGCGTAGGGCTCGTGCAGCCAGGCCGTGTGCGACCCCAGGGCACCGTCGACGAACAGGTCACCGGCCAGCCCGCGGGCGCCGGTCCGCTCCATCAGCGCGCGGGCCTGCGCGGCGGTGCTGACCGCTTCACCCCAGTAGCCGATCACCTCGACGCCGTGGTCGAGGGCGCGCAGCCGCAGCCAGTCGTCGAGGCCACCGATCTCGGGTCCCGCGCATTCGTGTACGGCGACGATGCCGGCGGCGGCCGCGGCTCCCAGGGCGGCGGTCCTAGCCTGCTCCAGCTGCGTAGCGGTCAGCAAGCTGCAGGCGGCGGCTCGGACCAGGTGGTGGGCGTCGCCGGCCAGCGGCCGGTCGGCGGTGAATCCGCGGGCAGCCTTTAGCTCCGGGACCAGCCTGCGCAGGCCCGTCGAAGCCAGCGCCGAGTGGACGTCGACGCGCGCCAAGTAGGCCGGCCGGTTACCGAGCACCGCGTCGAGCTCGGCGGTGGACGGCGGGCTGTTCTCCGGCCACGACGACTCGTCCCAACCATGTCCCCAGATCGCCTCGCCCGGGTGGGCAGCGGCGTAGTCGGCAACCATCCGCAGGCATTGCCCGAGCGAGGGCGTCTCCCGCAGATCCAGCCCGCTGAGCGTGAGCCCGGTCGCCGTCAGATGAATGTGACTGTCCACAAATCCCGGGGTGACGAAGCCGCCCTCGAGATCCACCACGTCGGCGTCGGGAAATTGTCGGCGACCAACGTCATCGCTACCCAGCCACGCAACGACGTCGCCGCGCACCGCCATCGCGGTCGCGTCGGGATGGGAGGGGCTGTGCACCCGCCCGTTCAGCAGCAGCGTGGTCAGAATCGGGGTCACACCGCAAAACTACGTGCAGCGGCGCCGGGCGCCGTCAGTTCGGGCCGACCGCGTATCGGGGGCCGCCCCAGTGCTCGGGCTCGCCGGTAACGGGTCGGTTCAACGCCGCCGGCTCGACATCGTGGACGTCGATGACCTCGCCGTCGATGTAGTCATTCCTGGTGAAGCTCTCGGTGAAGGTCGACGCGTAGCTCAGCAGCGGTGCGCTGCGCCCGAAACTGCGCAGCGCGATCCGGGTCACGCCGGGCCCGGCGGCCGAGCGCACCGGCGGAAGCAGCAGCAGCATGCCCAGGACCGTCGTGACGAACCCCGGGACGAGGACCAGCGCCGTCGCCACCGTCACCAGCGCGCCGTCGCCCAGGGTGGTGCGCGGTTCCTTGCGACCGGAGCGCAGCTGCCCGAGGTCGCGAATCAGCTGCGATCCCGCGATCGGCGCCAACAGGCCCCAGCCGAGAACGAACGTGACCAGCAGACCCAGCAGGGTCCAGCCCCAGCCGACCGTCGAGATCAGCGCGAAGACCGTCGCCAGTTCGACGACGGCGTACAAGAGTAACAACCGGCGCACCATGTGATTCCAACGTCTGCGGGTCGCACCCGAGTTCCCCCGGTGATCGGTGTCGCGGCTGCAGTTAGATGACGATATGACCACGATTGAGCTCGATACCCCGGACGGACCGATCGACGCGCTGCTGAGCATTCCGCACGGGACCGGCCCCTGGCCCGGTGTGGTGGTGATTCACGACGCCTTCGGCTACGGCCGGGACAAGCAGTCGATCAACGACCGCATCGCGCGGGCCGGCTATCTGGCGCTGACGCCGAATATGTACGCGCGCGGCGGGCGCATCCGTTGCATCACCCGGGTGATGCGCGAGCTGATGACGCAGCGCGGCCGTGCTCTCGACGACATTCTCGCCGCCCGCGATCACCTGCAGGGCCGGCCGGACTGTACCGGGCAGGTGGGAATCGCCGGCTTCTGCATGGGCGGCCAATTCGCACTCATCATGTCGCCCAAGGGCTTTGGGGCTTCGGCGCCGTTCTACGGCGCTCCCCTGCCGCGTCACCTCAACGATGCGCTGGAGGGGGCATGCCCGATCGTGGCGAGTTTCGGCGCGCGCGTCCTGCTGGGCAAGGGCGCACCCGAGAAGTTGCGGGAAGTGCTGGCGGCCAAGCAGATCGCCAATGACGTCAAGGTCTACCCCGGCGCCGGGCACAGCTTCGCGAACACCTTGCCCGGCCAACCCCTGCTGCGAATCGCGGGTTTCGGCTACGACGACGCCGCGACCGAAGACGCCTGGAGTCGGGTCTTCACGTTCTTCGGGGAGCACCTAACGGCGTAGCTTGTCCGATACGACGCCGGCGAAGGTGTGGGTATCGCCGGGCCAGCGCGCCGAGATGTAGTTGCCGTCATCGACGACGAATGCGGGCCGTGAGTCGGTCACGGTGTCCCGCGCCATTCCGGAAGACTTCAGCCGCCAGTGCGGCGTGCCACGTTCGACGTCGCGGAAATCCGCCGGATCTTCAAGCGCGCGAGTGACTTCCGATTGCACGGACATGTAGCCGGCAGGCTGGCCGGGTTGCTCGGGGTACGTCCGATAGTAGTCCGGATCCCAGAACCGGGTGATCCGGGTCAGCCGCCACGCCAGCCGCTCCATCGCCCAGGTGAGCGCGGTGGTCTTGCGTCCGTAGAGCACCGAACGACCCGTGGCGGGATCGACGCTGCGCGCGGCCAGCAGCACACCGTGACAGATCGCGGCCACGATCAGGTCGCGGGCGAAGGCATCGACCACCGGGCGTTGCAGGATGTCGTTGTCGAGGTAACTGCGCATCCCGCGGGCGCGATGCCCGCCCGGCAGCAGCAACGCGTCGATGCCGTCCAGCGTGACGGCCTTCCAGCGGGCGGGATGCCGGTACTCCGGCGAGCGCACCATCGCGGCGTAGGCGTCGCGGCCCTTGGTGTTGGCGCGCAGCGCCAGCCCGACAAGCGGGAAGGAACTCAATATTGGTAGCGCGGACCAGATGTCGAGGCCCCGGCCGGTCACCATGACGTCGTCGGCCACACGGCCGTGCCGCTTTCGGTCGCGAAGATCACCCGGTGACCGTTGTCGGTCAGGACCCGCCAGCTGACCGCGACCTCGGTCGGGTCGAAGTCCCGGTCCGGGATCGGCATCAGCACGGTGCTCATCGAGGCGTTAGCCCGGGGCCACTCGGAGTTCGAGCCCGATGTTGTTTTCCATGCCGCCGCGCAGCTTGCTGAAGAAGCTGAACACCGTGCCGACGATGCCGTAACGCTCACCGATCGCGTCGTAAACTGCGCCGGTGTGCGACTTGTCGAGCACGGTTGCGATGCCCTCGACCGCCTCGCTCGTCGGCCGACCGCGCATGGTGCAGGTGGCCATCGTCACGCGCGGCGTATTGCGAATCCGCTTGACCTTCCACGAGTTTCCCTGCGTGATCACCAGCAGCCGGTCGCCGCGCTCCTCGTCCAGAGCGGTCCAGACCGGAGTCGGCTTGGCGCGGCCGTCCTTGGTGAAGGTGGTCAGCAGGATGTACTGGGCCTTGGCGAGGTCGGCAAAGGTGGGCGTCACGGTCTCAACCTACCTGTGTCAGCCCTCCAAGTCGCCCTCTGTTTCCAGCAGCGTCTGGCGCAGCCCGTCCAAGGTTTCCGGTTGCGGCTCGGCCCACATGCCGCGACCGGCGGCCTCCAACAGTCGTTCGGCCATGCCGTGCAGCGCCCACGGATTGGATTCCGTCATGAATTTGCGGTTCTCCGGATCCAGCACGTAGCGCTCGGTCAGCTGCTCATACATCCAGTCCGCCATCACCCCGGCGGTGGCGTCGTAGCCGAACAGATAGTCGACGGTGGCGGCCATCTCGAATGCCCCCTTGTAGCCGTGCCGGCGCATCGCGGCCATCCAGCGGGGGTTGACCACCCGGGCCCGAAACACCCGCGTGGTCTCCTCGGACAGCGTGCGGGTGCGGATCGCGTCGGGGCGGGTGTTGTCGCCGATGTAGGCGGCCGGCGCCTTGCCGGTCAGCGCTCGCACCGTGGCGACCATGCCGCCGTGGTACTGGAAGCAGTCGTCGGAGTCCGCGATGTCGTGTTCGCGGGTGTCGGTGTTTTTGGCGGCCACTGCAATTCGCCGGTACTGGCGGTTCATGTCGTCGACCGCCTCGCGACCGTCGAGATCGCGGCCGTAGGCGAAGCCGCCCCAGGCGGTGTACACCTGGGCGAGGTCGGCATCGTCGCGCCAGTTCCGGCTGTCGATCAGCTGCAGCAGCCCGGCGCCGTAGGTGCCCGGCTTGGATCCGAAAATCCTGGTGGTGGCCCGCCGTTGGTCGCCGTGCTGAGCCAGGTCGGCTTGCGCGTGGGCGCGGACGTAGTTGTCGTCGGCGGGCTCGTCGAGGTCGGCGACCAGCCGGACCGCGTCGTCGAGCATCGTCACGACATGCGGGAACGCATCGCGGAAGAACCCGGAGATCCGCACCGTGACGTCGATGCGTGGCCGGCCCAGCTCGGCCGGCGAGATCGGTGTCAGACCCACCACGCGCCGTGAGGCGTCGTCCCACACCGGCCGAACACCCAGCAGCGCAAGAACTTCGGCGATGTCGTCGCCGGCGGTGCGCATCGCCGAGGTGCCCCAGACCGACAGGCCCACCGACTGCGGCCACTCCCCATGGTCGTTGCGGTACCGCGCTAGCAGCGAATCGGCAAGGGCGACGCCGGCTTCCCAGGCCAGACGGGATGGTATCGCCTTAGGGTCGACGGAGTAGAAGTTGCGGCCGGTGGGCAGCACGTTGACCAGGCCGCGCAGCGGGGAGCCGGACGGGCCGGCCGGAATGAACCGGCCGTCCAGCGCTCGCAGCACCTGGTCGATCTCCGAGGAGGTGCCGGCCAGCCGGGGTATCACCTCGGTGGCCGCGAACCGTAACACGTTGGCCACGTCGGCGTTGCCGGTGATCGTGTCCGCGGCCGCGGGATCCCAGCGGCTCGCTTGCAGCGCTGCGACCAGTTCGCGGGCGGCGGCCTCGGTTTGATCGACGGTGGTCCGCTCGTCGGTGCCGTCTTCGGCGAGGCCGAGCGCTTGTCGCAGGCCGGGGATCGTCTGCTCGCCGCCGAACAGCTGGCGGGCCCGCAAGATCGCGAGTACCAGGTCGAGTTCGCCTTCGCCCGTGGGCTTTTGTCCGAGGATGTGCAGGCCGTCGCGGATCTGCACATCCTTGATCTCACACAACCAGCCGTCGACGTGCAGCAGCATGTCGTCGAAGGAGTCTTCTTCGGGCCGTTCGGTCAGGCCCAGATCATGGTCCATCTTGGCGGCGCGGATCAGCGTCCAGATCTGCTGCCGGATGGCGGGTAACTTGCCGGGATCCAGCGCGGCGACGTTGGCGTGCTCGTCGAGCAGTTGCTCCAAACGCGCGATGTCGCCGTAGCTTTCGGCGCGGGCCATCGGGGGGATCAGATGATCGACGAGCACCGCGTGCGCCCGCCGCTTGGCCTGGGTGCCCTCGCCGGGATCGTTGACCAAGAACGGGTAGATCATCGGCAGGTTGCCCAGTGCGGCATCGGATCCGCAGGCCGCCGACATGCCCAGCGTCTTGCCCGGAAGCCACTCCAGGTTGCCGTGCTTGCCCAGGTGCACCACGGCATGCGATCCGAATCCGGCGTCCAGCCAGTGGTAGGCGGCCAGGTAGTGGTGGCTGGGTGGCAGGTCCGGATCGTGGTAGATGGCGACGGGGTTCTCGCCGAACCCGCGGGGCGGCTGCACCAGCAACACCAGATTGTCGGATTGCATTGCGGCGATGACGATCTCGCCGTCGGGATCGTTGGTGCGGTCCACGAACAGCTCGCCGGGCGCCGGGCCCCAATGGGTCTCGACGGCGTCGCGGAATTCTTCGGGCAGCGTGGCGAACCAGGCGCGGTAGTCCTTGGCGGACACCCTGACCGGGTTGCCGGCGAGTTGCTCTTCGGTGAGCCAGTCGGGGTCTTGCCCGCCGCGTTCGATCAGCGCGTGGATCAGGGCGTCCCCGTCGCCCGCCTCGAGACCGGGCAGGTCGCCGACCCGGTAGCCGGCGTCGCGCATCGCGCGCAGCAGGGCGACCGCGCTGGCCGGGGTGTCCAACCCGACCGCGTTGCCGATGCGGGCGTGTTTGGTGGGATACGCCGAGAAAACCAGGGCCACCCGCTTGTCGGCGGGAGCGACGAACCGCAGCCGCGCGTACCGGATGGCCAGCCCCGCGACCCGCGCGCAACGCTCCGAGTCGGCGACATAGGAGATCAGCCCGTCGTCGTCGATCTCTTTGAACGAGAACGGGACGGTGATGATGCGCCCGTCGAACTCGGGCACCGCCACCTGAGTCGCGACATCCAACGGGGACAGGCCGTCGTCGTTGTCGTTCCACTGAGCCCGCGAGCTCGTCAGGCACAGACCCTGCAAGATCGGAATATCCAGGGCGGCAAGGTGTTCGACGTTCCAGCTGTCGTCGTCCCCGCCGGCGGACACGGCCGCGGGCTTCATCCCGCCGGCGGCGAGCACCGTGACCACCATGGCGTCGGCGTCTTTTAGCCGATGCAGCAGTTCGGGTTCGGCGGTGCGCAGCGACGCGCAGTAAACGGGCAGCGGCCGGCCGCCGCCGTCTTCGATGGCCGCGCACAGCGATTCGACGTAGGCGGTGTTGCCGGCCAGATGTTGCGCGCGGTAGTACAGCACCGCGATGGTCGGGCCGTCGGTGTGCCGGGCGTGCGGGCGTTCCAGTTCACCCCAGGTCGGGGTCACCACCGGTTCGGTGAAGCCGACGCCGGTCATCAGCACGGTGTCGGACAGGAACGCGTGCAGCTGGCGCAGGTTCTCCACGCCGCCGTGGGCCAGGTAGATGTGCGCCTGCACCGCGATGCCCGCGGCCAACGTGGACAGCCCGGTCAACTCGGCGTCGGCGGCCTGCTCGCCGCTGACCAGGATCGTCGGAATGCCGCTCGCGATCACCGTGTCGATGCCGTTTTGCCAGGCCCGATAGCCGCCGAGGATCCGGACCACCACGATCTGTGCGCCGGCCAGCAGGTCGGCCAGCTCTGGGTCGGTTGAGGGGTCGGACAACCGCGCCGGGTTGGCCCACCGATAGTTTTTCCCGCTGGCGCGAGCGCTGATCAAGTCGGTGTCGGACGTCGACAGCAGCAGGATCGTCGGCTCAGCCACCCCTCATTCGTACCGTAGGGGCGCTGTGAGCTTCAGAACCCGGTGCAGATGCGACAAATCGTATGGGCGCGCAGATGCCGACCCAGACGCGCGGCTGGGGGCCCGACCAGGCCGGCGGTGGAGGCGGTGGCACGGCTTGCACGAATGCCCCCTCGGCAAACATTGCCACAAAGCGCGCGGGAGCGGTGTGGCTTTTCAACCGAGCACCGCCGCGATACGAGCGACGACCTCACCGGCGATCTCGGGCGGCTCGGCAGCGTAATAGCGATCGACGGCCGGGTCGTAGGCCGCTCCGGCAATCGACCCGTGATCGGCCGCCAGCTCGACGAGATCGACCGGCCACCCGACCTCTTCGAGGCGGGCGGCGAAGTCGCGGCTGGCGGTCACCGGAACCACGTCGTCGTCCACGCCGTGTAGCAAGGTGAACGGCGGCCCGTCGCGGTCGAGGACCAGTCCGTCGCCCGGGACGCGACCCGTGATCGGGTCCGGGGCCATGAAAGCGCCTGCCAGACAGACGGTATGGGTCAGGGGAACATCCCGGCGCGTCAGGGTCAGACCCGCGGCGACCAGACCTCCCATCGACCAGCCGACCAGCACGAAGCCGCTGTTGCGCTGCCACATGAATTCGACCGATCGCAACAAGTCCGCGCGGCCTCCGTCGCGGGCGTGGGAATCCCAATCGATCACCACGACGGTGGCACCGTGGCCCGCCAACAAGTGGGCCAGCGGCCGGACGACGGCTCGGGCATTGGCCTGCATGCCATGCCAAAACAGGATCGCCGGTCCGGCGGGATCCCCGAACACATCGGCCAACCGTCCCGGGGCATATTCCATCGTCTGCACCGGGTCAGTGTGCCCGTGAATTGCCCGTCGCAATCTTCGGGTGGACGACCTAGGCCGTGCGGACGTCGAAGTCCGCGGGCTCGGGTCGGCGCAAGAGTGCGCGGTGGGTCTCCGGCGCCCAGGGGCGCGTCTCCGGCAGACCATCCTTACCCAGGTACCAATTGCTGCAGCCTGACGCCCAGATTGTCTGCGGCAGAGCGACTTTCACACGCTCGTTATACTCCTTGGTTGCCGCTTCCGTCGGCGCTGCGGCACGTACCACGCCGCTGCGAATGCGACGGATCCACCAGATCATGTAATCGGCCTGGTCCTCGGCGATGGCGATGAAGGACTGCTGGCCGATCGGCGAATGCGGACCCATCAGCATGAAGAGGTTGGGAAACCGCGGCACCGCGACCGACCGATACGCGATCGGACCGTCGGCCCACGCCTCGTCCAGGGTGATGCCGCCCTCCCCGATCACCTGCATCGGCCGCAGGTAGGCCCGGGCGTCAAACCCGGTGGCGTAGACCAGCACATCGAGTTCGTGCAGGGTGCCGTCGGCGGTCACGACGCCGCGGGGTTCGATGCGCTCGATCCGATCGGTGACCACTTCGACGGTCGGGTGCTGCACCGACCGGTAGAACCGTGACGACATCGCCAGCCGCTTGCAGCCCGGCTGGTAATCCGGGGTGAGTTTGGCCCACAATTCCGGGTCGCGCACCGACAGCCGCAGGTTCCAACGACAGGTGGCCTGAAACAGAGCGCGGCGCAACCCCGAATGGATCAGCGCGCCGCCGAAGACCTTTCGGAAAAACGCACCCCAAAACCAGTGGCTCAGCGAGTTGAATCCCGGCACGCGCGAGATCACGTGCCTGGTCATCGCCGTGTACCGCGGGTTGGGCATCGGGTACACCCATTGGGCGGTCCGCTGAAACAACGTCAGCCAGCGCACCTTGCCGCCGAGCTCCACGATGATCTGCACACCGCTCGAGCCGTTTCCGATCAGACCGATTCGCTTGTCCGACAATGAGACCGAGTGATCCCACCGCGACGAGTGGAATGCCGCCCCCGCAAAGGTCTCCCGCCCGGGGATGTCCGGATAGTTCGGTATGCGCAGCACGCCGGTCGCGACGACCACGACGTCGAACGTTTCCTCACCGAAACTCGTGGTGAGATGCCATGTCCCAGCACAGTATTCGGCTTTGGTGACGTCGCAGCCGAAGCGGATGTGTCGCCGTATGCCCCGTTCGTCGGCCACCCGCCGAAAGTAGGCCTGCAGTTCCGGGCCCGGGGACAGCAGACTCGTCCACTTCGCGTTGGGCGCGAAGGTGTAGGAGTAGTACCGCGACGGCACATCGCAGGTAAGGCCCGGATACGTGTTGTCACGCCAGGTGCCCCCGACATCGTCGGCCTTTTCGAAAACGGTGTAGGAGTCAATGCCGGCGTCCTGCAATTTGGCCGCCATGCAAAGGCCCGATACCCCGGCGCCGATTATTGCGACTTTGACTTGGCGCTGCTGCGTCATGGCCAACCACCAACTTCCCCCGGTATGAGGCCGACGGTAGCGCCGCGGCAAGCAGCGGTGGGGCGAACCAACGGCCAGACAATTGGTGTTTTCAGCGCGGCGTTCTGCCTTAACGTGGAATACGTGCCCCGATCCCGTGACGCCGACGCGTGCCCCGGTGCGCTGCAGGTGCATCAGGCCGCCGACGGCGCGCTGGTGCGCGTGCGGCTGCCGGGCGGGATGATCACCGCCGCGCAACTGGCGAGGCTGGCCGCGTTGTCCAGCGGCTTCGGCTCGGGAAGCTTGGAGCTGACCGTGCGCGGCAATGTGCAGTTGCGCGCGGTCACCGACGTGACGGCGGTCGCCGAGAGCATCGCCGACGCCGGGTTGCTGCCGTCCGCGACGCACGAACGTGTGCGCAACATCGTCGCCTCGCCGCTGTCCGGACGCGCCGGTGGACGCGCGGACGTGCGGGCCTGGGTGGGCGCGCTGGATTCGGCGATTTGCGCCGAGCCCAAACTGACGGGCCTGGGTGGCAGATTCTGGTTCAGCATTGACGACGGCCATGCCGACGTGTCCGGGCTGGGCGCCGACGTCGGCGTCCACGTCTGCGAGGACGGTTACGCACTGCTGCTGATGGGGCGCGACACCGGCCTGCGGATGAACGCCGACGATGTGGTCGCGACACTGCTCGGAGTCGCCCTACGGTTCACCGAGATTCGCGAAAATGCTTGGCGTATCAACGAGTTGGACAACATCGAGGAACTACTTCCGGGAGCTGACGTCAGCGCCGCCCCCGTTGCGCCGGTCGCCAAACCACCGGTGGGCTGGATAGCCCAGGATGACGGCCGGGTCGCGTTGGGCGCCGCGGTGCCGCTGGGTGTCCTGCCCGCGCGCATCGCGGAGTATCTCGCCGCGATCGACGCACCGATGGTGATCACGCCATGGCGCTCGGTGCTGGTGTGCGACCTCGACGAGGGTGTCGCCGACGCCGCGCTGCGGGTACTGGCCCCACTGGGCCTGGTGTTCGACGAGAACTCCGGATGGCTGGACGTCAGCGCCTGCACCGGAAGCCCCGGCTGCGCACGCTCGGCCGCCGACGTGCGGGCCGACGCGGCGCACCTGGTCGGAACGGATTCCGCGGTACATCGTCACCTGGTCGGCTGCGAACGCGCGTGCGGCAGCCCGCCGACGGGACAGGTGCTGGTCGCCACCGGCGACGGATACCGGCTGCTCCGGCCGTAGGGTGAGCACGTGCTCGACTACATCCGCGACGCGGCGGAGATCTACCGCCAATCGTTCGCGACCATCCGCGCCGAAGCCGACTTGGCACGATTCCCCGCCGACGTCGCGCAGGTAGTGGTCCGGTTGATCCACACCTGCGGGCAGGTCGACGTCGCCGAGCACGTCGCCTTCACCCGGGACGTCGTCGCGCGGACCAGCGCCGCGCTGCACAACGGCGCGCCCGTGCTGTGCGATTCGTCGATGGTGGCCGCCGGAATCACCAAGGCACGACTGCCCGCCGGCAACGAGGTGGTGTCGTTGGTGGCCGATCCCCGCGCACCCGCGCTGGCCGCGCAGCGGCGCACCACCCGCTCCGCGGCGGGCGTCGAGCTGTGGGCCGACCGGCTCGACGGCGCGGTGCTGGCCATCGGCAATGCGCCGACCGCGCTGTTTCGGCTGCTCGAACTCGTCGACGAGGGGGCCGCGACGCCGGCCGCGGTGCTGGGCGGTCCGGTGGGCTTCGTCGGCTCGGCACAGTCCAAGGTCGAGCTGATCGAACGCCCGCGCGGGATGTCGTACCTGGTGGTGCGGGGACGCCGCGGCGGCAGCGCGATGGCCGCCGCCGCCGTCAACGCGATCGCGAGCGACCTTGAATGAGCACGGCGTGACCGCGCGGGGCACGTTGTGGGGGGTCGGCCTGGGGCCCGGCGACCCGGAGCTGGTGACCGTCAAGGCCGCTCGGGTGATCCGCGAGGCCGACGTGGTGGCCTACCACAGCGCCCGGCACGGCCGCAGCATCGCCCGCGGCATCGCCGAACCGTATCTGCGACCCGGCCAGCTCGAGGAGCACCTGGTCTATCCGGTGACCACCGAGGTGAGCGATCATCCCGGCGGTTATGCCGGTGCGCTCGAGGACTTCTACGTGCGGGCCACCGAACGCATCGCCGGGCACCTCGACGCGGGACGCAATGTGGCGCTGCTGGCCGAGGGCGATCCGCTGTTCTACAGCTCCTACATGCATCTGCACACCCGGCTGACGCAGCGGTTCGACGCCGTCATTGTGCCGGGCGTGACGTCGGTGAGTGCGGCGTCGGCCGCGGTGAGCACGCCGCTGGTGGCCGGTGACGAGGTGCTGTCGGTGCTTCCGGGCACCCTGCCCGTCGGCGAACTGACGCGCCGGCTCGCCGACGCGGACGCCGCCGTCGTGCTCAAGCTCGGACGCTCATATCACGCTGTGCGGGAAGCACTTTCGGCTTCCGGACGGCTGGCCGAAGCGTTCTACGTGGAGCGGGCCAGCACGGATGCGCAACGCGTCGCGCCGGCCGCGGACGTCGACGAGGCCGGCATGCCGTACTTCTCACTGGCGATGCTGCCGGGCGGTCGGCGGTTCGAGCAACGCGCGCCGGTCGGGGGCGTCGCGGTGGTGGGGCTCGGTCCCGGCGACCACGACTGGATGACACCGCAGAGCCGACGCGAGCTGGCCGCCGCGACCGACCTGATCGGCTACCGCCACTACCTCGATCGTATCCCGGTGCGCGACGGTCAGCGGCGCCATCCCAGCGACAACACCGACGAACCCGCACGGGCTCGATTGGCGTGTGCGCTGGCCGAACAGGGCCGCGCCGTGGCGGTGGTGTCGTCGGGTGATCCCGGGGTGTTCGCGATGGCCACCGTCGTCCTCGAAGAAGCCAAACAGTGGCCGAGAGTGGAGATTCGGGTGATTCCGGCGATGACCGCGGCGCAGGCCGTAGCCAGCCGGGTCGGCGCGCCGCTGGGCCACGACTACGCGGTGATCTCGTTGTCGGACCGGCTCAAGCCGTGGGACGTGATCGAGACACGCCTGGCCGCCGCGTCCGCAGCCGATTTGGTGCTGGCCATCTACAACCCCGCGTCCAAGAGCCGGACCTGGCAAATCGCTGCCATGCGCGACATCTTGCTGACCCATCGCGAACCGGGAACGCCAGTTGTCATCGGCCGCAACGTGTCCGGGCCCGACGAGGACGTCCGGGTGGTGCGGTTGGCCGACCTGGATCCCGCCGACGTCGACATGCGCTGCCTGCTGATCGTGGGATCGTCTCAAACCCAGTGGTACCCAGGCGATTCCGGTGACAGAGTGTTCACACCCCGGCGTTATCCGGGCTAGTCAGTCCCTGACCCAGGTGTTCGGCAGCATCGGCAGCGACGGCCCGTCATTGAGCCCGTCACCGGCCAGCGTGGTCAACCCCGCAGCCCGGCCCGCCCCGGATTTGGCTGCGGCCCCGGCGAATCCGAGCGGCCCGGCGCCGGACTCCCCGGCCGAAGTGACGGACTCGTCGTCCGGGTCGGTGGGCGTGTCCTCGAGGTCCATGAATTCGTAGCGGTAGGCCTTGTCCTTGGCGTCTTGCGCCCGACGCCGGCGGGCCTTCAACCGCTCCTTGGCCGAGGCCGCCGCGGCGCCGGCCGGGGCGTCGACGTCGTCGGGTGCGGGCTCCTCGGACTTGCGGCGGGAACGATTGCGCGCGCTGGCGCTGCCGGACAATCCTGACAGTCCGACCGCCCACAGCGCGTCGGACATGCCGGCGCCGAGGCCGCTCATGCTCGTCGGGCCGAAGCCCACGCCGGGTGGAGTACCGACCGGCGGGGCCGCGCCGGCGGCCGTGGCCGTGGCGGTCGCTGGAGCCGGTGCGGGCGCGCTGGCGCTCGAGGACGTCCGAGGACGTCGGCACGTTGCCGAAACCCGCCGGGGCCGGCGCGGTGGGCATCGGCGTGGGTGCCATCGCCGGCACCAGCTGCACGGCCAGGGGAACCGCGGTGCTCACCGCGATCGCCGTCGCACCCGCGGCCGCACCGGCACCAGCCGCGGCCGCAACGGCCATCATGGCGGGGACGGCGACGACAGCCAGCTGCACCGCGACCTGGATGAACGGCCAGAAGATCATCCGGGTGGGGAAGATCGCCCAGCCGAGCGCGCTCGACAGCGCCGGCGAAAGACCGAGTTGCCCGAAGAACGAGGCAAGGCTGTTGACCCGCGGCACCGGCGGGAAGGGCCAGCCACCGGGGTTGAGGTCCTTGGACACCCGTCACGCGAAGGTGCTTGGTGTACTGCTGCAGCCATTTGGCGAGCTGATCCATCCAGGACGGATACTGCGGCGCCGCCGCGCTGGCTTGCTGAGTGGTCGACGACGTGTCAGCGGCGGCCGTCATGATCTGCGGGGCCGGCGTGGACGGCGGAACGGCGGCGAGCGCGGATTCGCTCACCGCCTCGTAGGTGCTCATCGTCGTGGCGGCCTGCACCCACATACGGGCGTAGTCGGCCTCGTTCACGGCGATCGGAATCGTATTGATGGCGAAGAAGTTCGTCGCGACCAGGGCGCCGTGGATGGCGTGATTCGCCGCGAACTCGCCCATCGTGGGCATCGCCGCCAGCGCGGCCGTGTAGGCGGCCGCGGCCGTCTCGTGCAATGCCGCCGCTGTCGTGCTGTCCGCGGCGCTGGCGAGCAGGCAGGTCAGATACGGCGCGTGGGCGGCGACGTACTGTTCCGCACTCGGGCCCTGCCACTCGCCGGCCTGCACCGCGCCCAGCAGCCCGGTGAGTTCGTCGGCGGCGTCGGTGCATTCGGTGCTCAACGCCGACCACGCGCCGGCGGCCGCCAGCAGCGCCCCGGGGCCGGGCCCGCTGCTCAGCAGGGTGGAGTGCACCTCTGGTGAAAACGCGAGCCAGATCGGGGCGGTCATCGACGCGGGCCTTCCGGAACATGACGCGGGCCTTCCGGGAGATGTGGGCTGTTCCTAGTGGTCGTTGCGCCGCGGGTTTTAGTTCCCACCCGGTTTCGTCTTTGCGCCGGGCGCACGCATGCGCAACGATGCAGGGATGCGGTGTGACATTGCGCGTGAGGCGCTTTCCGCCCGGTTGGACGGCGAGCGAACGGAAGTGCTCGCGCAGCAGGTCGATGCCCATCTGGAGACCTGCCGCGGGTGCCGCACCTGGCTGATCGGCGCGGCCACCCAGACTCGGCGGCTGGCCTCGATCGAGCCCGGCGACGCGCCCGACCTGGTCGCCCGGATCATGGCGAGCATCGACGAGGACCCCGCCGCGCGGCACGGCTGGACGCGCGCGGTACGAGCGCGCTACGCTCGATGGGGACTGATCGCCGTCGGGGTCTTCCAGGTGGCGATCGCGGCCGCTCAAATCGGCGGCGTCAACTTCGGCATGGTGTCGCACCACATGCACGGCGCAATGTCCGGCGAACACCTGCTACACGAGTCAACCGCGTGGTTGCTGGCATTGGGTGCGGCAATGGTCGCGGCCGGCATCTGGCCGATGATGGCGACCGGCGTCGCCGCGATCTCCGGTGCGTATTCGCTTGGGCTGATGGGTTATGTGGCCGCCGACGCTCTCGACGGACAGGTGACCGCGACTCGCGTCGCCAGCCACGTACCGCTGTTGCTCGGCCTGGTATTCGCGGTGTTGGTGGCGCGTGAGCGCACCGGCGGGCGTGGCCCCACGGAGTCCGACTTCGACGCTCTCGACGGCGAGGTGCCGGCCAGCTTCGCCGTGCGGCGACACGGCCACCTGCGACCGATCAACCGCTCCGGGTCGGACCTCGCCGCAGGCTCTACGACGGCCCGTCGTAGACTGTCCGAACCCGCGCAACGAAGGTGGTTGGCCTTGACCGCGTCAAGCGACGACGATGCCGTAACCGAACTGGCCTTGGCAGCCGCGCGCGGGAATGAGCGGGCCCTCGAGGCCTTCATCAAGGCCACTCAGCAAGACGTCTGGCGGTTCGTCACATACCTGTCCGACGCGGGCACCGCCGACGATCTGACGCAGGAGACGTTCCTGCGGGCGATCGGAGCGATCGAGCGGTTCTCCGGACGCTCCAGCGCCCGCACATGGCTGCTGTCCATCGCGCGCCGCGTGGTCGCCGATCACATTCGCCACGTCCAGTCGCGGCCGCGCACCGCCCCGGGTGCCAACCCCGAGCACATCCTGAACGGCGACCGCCACGCCCGCGGATTCGAAGAGTTGGTGGAGGTGACGACGATGATCGCCAACCTCACCCCCGAACAACGCGAAGCCCTGCTACTGACCCAGCTGCTCGGTCTGCCCTATGCCGACGCCGCCGCCGTGTGCGGCTGCCCGGTGGGCACCATCCGCTCCCGGGTAGCGCGGGCCCGCGACGCCCTGCTGGCCGACGCGGAACGCGACGACCTCACCGGTTAGACCTGGCGTGCAACCCAATCCGCGGCTTGCTCGACGGTGTCGACCTTGGTCACCCCTGCCGGCAACGGCGGCCGTTGCACCATGACCACCGGAATATCCAGCGCCGCGGCGGCATCCAGCTTTGCTCGGGTCATGTCACCGCCGCTGTTCTTGGTCACCAGGGCGTCGATGCGGTGATCGCGCATGATCGCAAGTTCGTCGTCGTAGCGATACGGCCCGCGGGACAACAGCAACGCGTGACGGCGGGGCAACGTTCGGGCATCGGGTTCGGTGACCGCGCGAATCAGAAACCACGCTTCGCTGGCTTGGAAGGCTTTGGTTCCCGAGCGGCCCGTGGTGAGGAAAACCCGTTGATAGCGTTGGTTTTCGACGGCCTGCGCCGCTTCGGTGTCCGAGGCTACGCGGATCGCGGTGCCGGGGTCCCAGGCCGGGCGGGCCAATACCAGATGGGGGATCTCTAGTTCGCCAGACGCCTGCGCGGCGTGGGCGGTCATGGTTGCCGCGAACGGGTGGGTGGCGTCGACGACGGCGTCGATGCGGTGTTCCCGAAGCCAGCTTTTGAGGCCGTCGACGCCGCCGAACCCGCCGATGCGCACCGAGCCGACGGGCAGCGCCGGATCCGGTACCCGGTCCGCCAATGAGCTGATCACGTCGACATCGGCGGGGTCCAACGCCTTGGCGAGCGCGCGCCCCTCGGCGGTACCGCCGAGTAACAGCACCCGCATCAGTGTCGGCCTCGTGCGCGGCGCGCGGTCGAATACAGGTAGCTGTCGGTGAAGCCCTCGGCGGCAAGCACATCGCCGACGATGATGACGGCGGTCTTGGTGATGTTGGCGGCGTGCATCTGGTCGGCGATGGTAGCCAGCGTGCCGCGCAAGACCGTTTCTTCCGGCCAGCTGGCGAAAGCCACTACCGCCGAGGGGGTTTCCGGACTGTAGCCGCTGCGCAGGAGTTGCGGGACGATCGCGTCGATCTGGGCGGCGGCCAGGTGCAGCACTAGGGTACCGCCCGATTTGGCGAGGGTTGCCAGGTCTTCGCCGGGCGGCATGGCCGTCGAGAGGGTCGCGACGCGGGTCAAGGTGACCGTCTGCGCCACGCCCGGAACGGTGAGCTCTCTGTTCAAGGCGGCGGCTACTGCGGCGAAAGCCGGTACTCCGGGCACGATTTCGTAGCCGACGCCCAGTGCGTCGAGCCGCCGGCATTGTTCGGCCAGCGCGCTGTACAACGACGGATCACCGGAGTGCAGCCGGGCGACGTCGTGGCCTTTGTCGTGCGCGGCGACGAGCTCGGCGACGATCTGCTCGAGCGTCAACGGGCCGGTGTCAACGATTTTCGCGCCCGGCGGGCACAGGGCAAGCAGGTCGTCGGGCATGATCGAGCCCGCATACAGACATGTCTCGCATCGCTGCAGCAGCCGTTGGCCGCGTACCGTGATCAGGTCGGCGGCGCCGGGGCCGGCGCCGATGAAGTACACCGTCACTTCGTCACCGCCCACTGGGTGACCGGGTATTGCGGGCGCCAGCCGGTGAAGGCGCCCAGCGGCTCACCGTGATAGAGCTGAAATCGTCGCAGCTCACCGTTCATGGTTGACTGTGCTTGCAGCACAACGGCTTCGGATTCGGTAGTTACGGTGTTGACGACCAGACGGCCTCCTTTTGAAAGCTGCTCGAGGCAGGCATCGAACAGGCCCGGATGGGTGAGGCCGCCGCCGACGAAGATGGCGTCGGGCGGTTGCGCGCCGTCGAATGCGCCGGGCGCTTCGCCGCGCACGTCGATGTTGACGCCGAAGGCCGCGGCATTGAATTCGATGTTGGTGCGCCGCTTTTCGCCTTGTTCGAACGCCACGGCGGTGCAGCCCGGCCAACTGCGACACCATTCGACGGCGATGCTGCCCGAGCCGGCGCCGACGTCCCACAGCCGCTCGCCGGGCCGCGGCTTCAAGGCCGCCAATGTCACCGCGCGGATGCCGTGTTTGGTGATCTGCCCGTCGTGGACGAACGCGTCGTCCGGCAGGGGCGTAATGCGCTCGTCGGGCAGGTAGCGGATGGCAATCACGTTGAGGTCGTCGATGTCGTCGTTGCTCCACTGGCGAGCGGTGCCGTCACGGCGGCGTTCGTCCGGGCCGCCGAGTTGTTCGAGCACGCTGAATTCGGAGTCGCCGCGACCGTGGGCGGTGAGCAGTTCGCTCAAGGCATTCGGCGTGGACCGGTTTTGCGACAGCACGATCGCTTGGCCGCCGCGACGCACCGCGGTGTGTGGCGGCGCGGTAACCAGGCTGATCACCTCGGTTTCGTGGACGTTCCAGCCCATTCGGGCACACGCCAATGTCACCGCCGAGACATGCGGCAGGACTTTGACCTTTTCCGCGCCGTAGCAACGGATCAGGGTGTTACCGATGCCGTGCATCAGCGGGTCGCCGCTGGCGACGATGTGGATGTCTGGGCCGTCGACGGGTAGTGCTTGCACGGCGGGCAGCATCGGTGACGGCCACTGTCTGCGCTCGGCGGTAACCGTGCCGTCGAGCAGTTTCAGTTGCCTTTCAGCTCCGTAAACGACTGTGGCCGTTCGTAATTCGTAGCGGGACTTTTCGCCGAGCCCCGCCATGCCGTCGGCACCGATGCCGACCACGACGATCATCGCGGCATCCTGCGCCAGACGAATTGCGGCAGCATGCGCATGACGGCCGCCGCGGGGCCCAATGCCCACGGGATCCACACCGTGCGCCGTCCCTTGGCCAGCGCACGCGCGGTGCCGGCGGCCACCTGCTGCGGAGTGCTGGACAGCGGCGCCGGCGTCATGCCTTCCGTCATACGCCCGATCACGAACCCGGGGCGCGAGATGAGCAGGTGCACGCCGGTTCCATGCAGCGCGTCGGCCAGCCCGCTGGCGAAGCCGTCCAGGCCCGCCTTTGCCGAGCCGTAGACGTAGTTGGCCCGACGCACCCGCGCGCCCGCGATCGAGGAGAACACCACCAGTTGGCCGCGGTTGCTTTTGCGCATGGCGTTCGCCAGATGCGTGAGCATGCTGACCTGGGCGACGTAGTCGGTGTGCACGACGGCCACCGCGTGCGCGGCGTCGGCCTCCGCGCGTGCCTGGTCGCCGAGGATCCCGAAGGCCAGCACCGCGGTGCCGATGGGTCCGTGCTCGGCGATGACGTCCGCGACCAAACAACCGTGTGAGCCCAGGTCGTCGGCGTCGAACTCTCGGGTGTGTACAGCCTTGGCGCCGGCTTGGCGGAGCGCGGCGACCTGCTCGTCGAGCTGGTCGGCCCGGCGCGCGGCCAGGACCACCGTGGCGCCCGGGGCCAGCAGCCGCGCGAGTTCGATGCCGATCTCACTGCGGCCACCCAGAATGAGAACTGGACCCGCGCCCGTGTCGTCCACGGCTGCGATTATCACCTGCGCTAGCGTGAGCGGTGATGGCGAACACCGCGACACGGCTCACCAACGACGCTTTGGCGTTTCTGTCCGAACGCCATCTGGCGATGCTGACCACGCTCCGGGCGGACAACTCGCCGCATGTGGTAGCCGTCGGATTCACCTTCGACCCCACCACCCATATCGCGCGGGTGATCACCAGTGGGGGCACGCAAAAGGCCGTCAACGCCGACCGGGCCGGGGTGGCCGTGCTCAGCCAGGTCGACGGCGCGCGCTGGATTTCGCTCGAGGGCCGGTCCAAAGTCAACAGCGATGCCGATGCCGTGCGTGATGCCGAGTTGCGCTACGCGCAGCGCTATCGCACGCCCCGGCCCAATACGCGGCGCGTAGTCATCGAAGTTCAGATCGAGCGCGTGCTGGGGTCCTCAGATCTGCTCGACCGCAGCAGCGAGTAGCTAGGCGTCGCGCGGCGTTCGAACTCCGTACCCGAAGTGTCGTCCCAGAACTTAGGCGACAACTCCGTCACCCGGTCCTCAGGCGGGACAGCATCTCTTTGCTTCCGGAATTCGTCAAAGGCTTTTCGGGCTCGCGCCAACTCGGCTTCAGTTGGTGGGGTACGACCGAGTTCTTCGGGCGTGGTAAACGTCCTCCCACCGATTTTCCTACTCACGTGTGACTCCCATCTCCCCGTTGCTACCCATTCACTCATGCCCTAATATTCGATCATTTCAATGAAGGTCCGGCCAGTTATTGGATCGAAAATCCTGTTCATGACATAAAATTCCGTACCTGGCGGGAACAGAACCTCCTGCTCGGCTGGGAACATAGAGAAGCTATAAATATCTCGCCCAGATTTGGAAAGAATCTGAAATTCGACATTGCCCGAGAACGTCGGCAGTTGTGCTACCGCGGGATTCTTGGTCGTGCTCAAAAATGCATGCTCCACAATAACCTCGCCGGGTTGATATTGCGCGAGCATTTCTAGCGGGATGTTTGAGCCACGAATTACGGGACCTCCGTACGGTGGGAGCTTCTCCAACGCGCGATTCAGTGCGTCGACCCGAGCAGCTAGCGATGCACCCACTGTCCCATTCCTCAGTGCGTCGTTTAGGTCCGCGTAACCAGGTCCAGTGTAATCGGCGAGTGCAGCCAGATCATTGCTGTTCCAGGGCATGTGCGCGTTTGGATCGGCATCGCCATCCGAGATCCCGCCGCTGTCTGCACCCCCATCGGCAGGACCGTGTGGTCCTGGTTCCGAAGGTAGGCCGTGAGGCTTGCCTTCCTCAAATCCGTGCACACCGCTGCTAGCCGGGCCTGGCTGGTGCGGATGTCCACCCCAGGATCCGGGTTCGGGAGCCTGCGTGTGGGGCGCCGTCGGCATCGGGGCCGTCGGTTGCAATTTGGCCGTGGGCAACTGCTCGACCGGTGCGGAGGGCAATGACCGCGGTTCGTGCGGTGCAACGGCTCGAGCGGGTACCGGTTCGTGAGGACTTCCAGGCGCATCGGGAGGTCGAGCCTCGGTCTGGGGTACGGAATCGTGCGGAGCAACGGGTACACTGGGGCGTGCCGGGGCCGGTGGATCGCCTGGGGTGGTCGGTGAGTGCGGTACGGGCGTACCCGGCGGCGCGGATTCCACAGGCCGCGGCGAAGGCCCGCTCGGAGTATCGACTCGTGGTGAGCCGACCGGACGACCGCCGGGCGGAAAATCCGTCGTGGGCAGAACGAGTTTGAGGCTGTCCAGATCCTTCGTCAGGTCGGTGCCGAGTTTGCCGAGGTCGCCCAGCGCACCGGTCGTCGCCCCAAACTCCCCCAGCTCTCCTGCACGCTCCGCCGCACCCGCGCATTCTGCGCCCTCTTCGGCGCCACGTGCGGCCGCAGAGCCTGCTTTCGCCCCCGCGCCGGCTACTCCGACTCCAGGAAGAAAGAACGTCGCGGCATCGAAAAGGTTCTCACCAAATCCTAAGCCCGGTCGGGCGGTGCTCCAATCTTGAAGGTGCAGAAGCGATTTCAACATATGCAGATTCGCTAACCCGCCCTCTCGTGGATGCAGAATCTCGTTGAGCAAGCTCGCTTTGAACTGGCTTTCTGCCATGCCCTTCCAAGTAGCCTCGGCCCCTTCGGGATCGAGAAGCAACCACTGCGGGCCCAAATCCGCCAGGCCGAGGACCGCCTGCGCAGCTCCTTTGGCAACTCTCTCATTCGCGTTGACGAAAGTATCGAAAACGGTGGCAGCCTGGTTTCCGACTGCGTCGCCGAGAAAGTGCGTGAACTGACCGCGCATGAACTTCTCCATGTCGACGACCAAGCCGTCGGCGGCCTGCATCAGCACCCTGATGCCCTGCTCGAAAGCCCGTGCTTGCCGGCCCAAGTCGTGCAACACGGCGTTGACGTCACGCGCGATACTCATGATTTCTTCGAACGCATCACCATCGAGTACCGAGACCACGTCGTGCCAGATGTCAGTCAGAGACTCCAAGCGGTGCAACAAATTTCGAATATCGTTTTGGGCCTTGGCAACGTGGTCGGCGAAATCGTCGAGCGTGTGGGCAATCGCCCTGCCCCCCTCCCCCAACTTGACCATCGCGGCGCCGATGTGCGACAAGACGTGATCTATTCTTTCGCCCTCGGGAATCTGCTGCGTACCGACCAGCGTCCTCGCCCCGTTCAGGGCGCCTTGCATTCCGCTGACGGCCGAGCTGAACGTGCGCCAGCACCCGGCCGCGGCATGAAGCGCCGCCACATCGCCGTTGGGCCACACGTCGTCAACGAGGGATTGCACCACCGCCCATAGCAGCGGAGGGGGCTCTCCAGGGCCCAATGTTCCCGGCGGTCCGGGGGCGCCGATCCGGACCGGCTCCGTTGGCGCGCGTAAGACGTCGGCGCCGCCGCCCAGTCGCGAGGCAGCCTCGGCCTTCGACCAGTTCGACGCGTCGAGTTGGATCAGGGCGCCATTGCGCCGACATGCGTTGATCGCTGCCGTCGTGGCTTTCAACTGCGACTCCGATATCGCTTGATACGACAGCCCGAACACCTCACCGGCGACATCCAGGCCCGTGTTGGCGCCAAAACCCGCCGTCAATACCGTCATCACCGCTTCGAGGCCGTCGCCCGCTGCAACCACGGCGCTGCCGGCAGCGGACAGCGCGTCTGGGTCGACAGCGATCGGGGCCACGCGCGAGATTCTTGCGCGGGCCGGCCGTCGGCGCTATTCACCCACGGACCACGCCACACTCGTCGACCAACAGGGACCGCGCTATCTCAACTAGCTCGTTGAGGAGGAGATTCCGGTTGGTGTACTTGCCCGGGGGAATGGGTGCAGTGCGATCCGAGCGTTCCCGACTATGCCGGGGTGCTGCGGCTTCCGGTGATGGTGATGTTGGCCGCGTACTCGCGGTTTATCGCCGCGGTGATGCTCCGATCGGGGTCACTGGGATCTGTTCGCCGGTTCCTCGAATCCTGCTGTCGGAAAACGATTCCGGAATCGGTCAACGCGGTCCGACCGGCCGAGGGAGTGGCGGGATTCTGCGGAGCGCTCGGGGGCGCGCGGCTTATCCGAGGCCCGGGATTTTCAAGGTAACTTCGTAAGCTGTTGCAGCCGTTTATCTTTGGTTCATAGGGTGACAGTCGGCCTCTTCGGTTACGAGTGGGCAAGGAATGCCCGATTGTCGTTGGCGAGGGCGGTGAAGTGATCGCCTATATGGACAGGTCCCCCTGGCCGGTAATCAGGATCTCCGAACACACGCTCACCGGGTCCACGTTCGCCTGCTACGGCCTGGACGCGGGTGCGCCATGAGGACGCTCGGCCATCGGCTGGGGCAGCCGATGTTACCGACGTTGTGACAGCACCGCTGACAAGGCGCTGGCAGAGCTGAAACTTCAGGTACCGGGCTCACCGATTCATCGGCAGCTACGAGTAGCGCGGCGATGCTTTGCCTGAATACACTGCGGTGCATGCGGATCCGTCGCGAGCGCGCGCGACAAGTCATTGCAGATCACGGCGAGTGGCCGTGGTTGAGCGGAACCGTGAAGGCACGTGTCGGTGTTGACCTCAAGTGCACGACACGGCCCGCCTGCTGCTGGGGGTTTGAAAGTCGTTGAGGTACACAAGGACGATCGGCCCCCCCATAGGGAAGGTGGAATCGGAAGCGTGAATGCATCGGCTGGTCACCATCGGTATTTGCCGCGAGATTTTGAGTCGGTGCCCGCTTCTGGGTTAGAGGCGATGGCGGTACGGTGAGCACCTCCGGTACGGGGATGCGGCCAACCGTGAACTTGGTGCTTGCCACGTGGGTATCGGTGGTGAATCTTTGGGCATGGAATTTGATCGGTCCGCTGTCGACTTCGTATGCCGGGGCGATGAAGCTCACCAGCGCCGGAGCATCGATTCTGGTGGCAACACCGATCCTGGTCGGTGCCCTTGGCCGGATCGTCACCGGACCGCTCACCGACCGGTTCGGTGGTCGCGCGATGTTGATCGCGGTGTCGCTGCTGTCGATACCACCGGTGCTGGCCGTGGGCGTGGCCGGCTCGACGGGATCCTATCCGTGGCTGGTGGTCAGTGGACTTTTCCTGGGCATCGCACGCACGGTCTTCGCGGTCGGCATTCCGTTCGTCAACACCTGGTATGAGCCGTCTCGCCGTGGATTTGCCACGGGTGTTTTCGGCATGGGGATGGTCGGTACCGCGCTGTCGGCGTTCTTCACCCCGCGATTCGCGCAGTGGTTCGGGTTGCTGACAACTCATGTCATTGTCGCGATCGCGTTGGCGCTCACCGCCGTGCTCAGTTGGATACTGATGGCCGATTCACCGGAGTTTGTGCCAAATACCGAGCGGGTGATACCGAAATTGGAGGCGGCGGTAAAGCTGCCGGTCACCTGGGAAATGTCGTTCCTCTATGCCATTGTTTTCGGCGGATTCGTCGCGTTCAGCAACTATCTGCCCAGCTATATCAAGACCATCTACGGTTTATCCACTGTCGATGCGGGCGCCCGCACCGCTGGCTTTGCTCTGGCTGCGGTATCGGCTCGTCCGGTCGGCGGGGCCCTAGCGGATCGCGTCTCCCCCAAATACGTCGTGTTGCTGTCGCTCGCGGGCACTGCGGTAATGGCGCTGGCGGCGGTCTTCAAACCGCCGGCCGATCTGTGGTCGGCGACAACGTTCATCATCCTGGCGGTGTTCCTCGGCATCGGCATCGGCGGAGTGTTCGCCTGGGTGGCACGGCGCTCGCCAGCGGCCTCGGTGGGCTCCGTCACGGGCATCGTCGCCGCTGCCGGCGGCCTCGGCGGTTACTTCCCCCCGCTGGTCATGGGCGCGACCTACGATGCGGTCGGCAATGACTACACCGTCGGGCTGATGCTGCTGGTGGCTACTGCACTTGTTGCCTTGCTGTACACCGCGATCCGCCTGCGTCCCCACGAGCCGGCGGCCACCGTCAGGGAGTCTTCGCCATGACGACCACCCCGCCGCGTACCGGCGGCCGCATCGAGGAACTGCTCGAGCGCAGTGGTCGCTTCTTCACTACCGGCGAGTTCTCTGACGACCTGCGCACCGTCACGCGCCGGGGTGGGCGCGACGGAGACGTGTTCTACCGCGACCGGTGGAGCCACGACAAGGTGGTCCGATCAACCCACGGCGTGAACTGCACCGGGTCCTGTTCATGGAAGGTCTACGTCAAAGACGGCATCATCACCTGGGAAATCCAGGAAACCGACTATCCGTCGGTGGGCCCGGACCGCCCGGAATACGAGCCGCGTGGCTGCCCGCGTGGTGCCGCGTTCTCCTGGTACACTTACTCGCCCACGCGGGTGCGTTACCCCTATGGCCGCGGTGTGCTGGTCGAGATGTACCGCGAGGCCAAAGCCCGTCTGGGCGATCCGGTGTTGGCGTGGGCAGACATTCAGGCTGACCCGCAGCGCCGTCGCCGCTATCAGCAGGCCCGCGGCAAAGGCGGTTTGGTCCGGGTGACCTGGGCTGAGGCCACCGAGATGATCGCCGCCGCACACGTCCACACGATCAAGACTTACGGCCCGGATCGGGTCGCCGGCTTCTCGCCGATCCCGGGGATGTCGATGGTCAGCCACGCGGCGGGTTCGCGGTTCGTCGAGCTGATCGGCGGGGTGATGACGTCCTTCTACGATTGGTACGCCGACCTGCCGGTGGCTTCCCCGCAGGTGTTCGGGGACCAGTCCGACGTACCGGAGTCAGGCGACTGGTGGGACACCGCATACCTGGTTATGTGGGGTTCCAATGTGCCGGTCACTCGCACCCCGGATGCGCACTGGATGGCCGAGGTGCGCTACCGCGGTGCCAAGGTGGTTGCCGTCAGCCCCGATTACGCCGACAACACCAAGTTCGCCGACGAGTGGATGCCGTGTGCGGCAGGTACCGATGGCGCCCTGGCAATGGCAATGGGTCACGTCATCCTGACCGAATACTTTGTGCGACAACGAGTGCCGTTCTTCGTCGACTATGTGCGCCAGTACACCGACCTGCCGTTCCTGGTCAAGCTCGAGGAGCGCGGCGGCGCCACCGTGCCCGCGAAGATGCTCACCGCCGCCGATCTCGGACAGCAGGTGGAGAACGCGTCGTTCAAACCGGTCGTGTGGGACGGCGTCACCAACAGTGTGGCGGTGCCGAACGGTTCGCTGGGGTTTCGCTTCGGTGACAAAGGCGCGGGCAGATGGAACCTCGATCTCGGTGACGTGGTGCCCGCGTTGACGGTGTCACCCGAGTCCGGCAAAGAGGGCGAGCACGCGCGGGTCACCCTGCCGCGGTTCGACGCCGTCGACGGCCATGGGGAGACAATGACCCGTGGTGTCCCGGTGCGCCGCGTGGGTGAGCACCGGGTGTGCACGGTGTTCGATCTGATGCTGGCCCAGTACGGGGTGAGCCGGCCCGGGCTGCCGGGTGACTGGCCCCGCGACTATGACGACGCGACCCAGTCCTATACGCCGGCCTGGCAGGAGGCCATCACCGGGGTCTCGGCCAGCCAAGCCGTCCGCGTGGCTAAGGAATTCGCCTGCAATGCCGAAGAGTCCGGCGGACGGTCGATGATCATAATGGGTGCCGGCATTTGTCAGTGGTTCCACGGCGACGTCACGTACCGCGCGGTGCTGGCGATGCTGTTGCTGACCGGCTCGATGGGTCGCAACGGTGGCGGCCGGGCGCACTACGTCGGGCAGGAAATAGTGTCGCCCGGTCACCGGGTGGGCGACGATGGCCATGGCGACCGACTGGTGCCGCCCGCCGCGGCAAATGCCGGGCACGTCGTACTGGTATGTCCATACCGATCAGTGGCATTACGACGGCTACCGAGCCGACGCGTTGGCCAGCCCGACGGGGCGGGGGCGGTTCCACGACAAGCACACGATGGATGTCTTGGCCTCGTCGGTGGCGATGGGGTGGAGCCCGTATTTATCCGCAGTTCAACCGGTCGAGCCTCGACGTGGCCGACGAGGCGCGTGCCGCCGGTGCCGACGTCGCCGCCTATGTCGGCGAGCAATTGGCGTCGGGACAGTTGACATTCGCCGTGACCGAACCCGACGATCCCGCGAACTGGCCACGGGTGCTTAGCGTATGGCGTGCCAACCTCCTGGGCTCATCGAGTAAGGGCAACGAGTACTTCCTGCGTCACCTACTGGGTACCGATTCGAACCTGCAGGCCGATCCCGCCGGTGAAGCGTTGCGGCCCAACGGTATTGCCTGCTCAGAGGAAATCCCCGAGGGCAAGCTTGACCTGCTCATGTCGATCGATTTCCGGATGACCTCAACCACACTGCTCTCGGATGTGGTGCTGCCGGCGGCGACCTGGTACGAGAAGCATGACCTGTCCAGCACCGACATGCACCCCTATGTCCACGCGTTCACTCCCGCGATCGATCCGCCGTGGGAGACGCGTACTGACTACGAGGCGTTCGGCGCGATCGCCCGCACGTTCAGTGCCCTGGCGGTCGAGCACCTGGGCACCCGCACCGACGTGGTGTTGGGCGCCATGCAGCATGACACCGCCGGTGCGATGGCGTACCCGTCTGGCACCCAACGCGATTGGCGCGAAGACGGTGAAATCCCGGTGCCCGGCTCGACGATGGGCCCGTTGACGGTGGAGGAGCGCGACTACACCGCGATCGCCGACCAGTGGGCCACCCTCGGCCCCCTGGTCGACCGGTTGGGCACGACCACTAAGGGTGTGACCGTCCATCCGAGCAGGGAGGTCGACGAACTCGCGGCCAAATTCGGCGTCATGGCCAGCGGCCCGGCGCAGGGACGTCCGGCGGTCACTACTGCAGCGCGAATGGCCGACACGATCCTCGCGCTGTCGGGCACTACCAATGGCCGGTTGGCCGTCGAGGGATTCCGCGAACTGGAGCACCGCACCGGTCGCCGCCTGGCGCACTTAGCCCACGGTAGTGAGGAGCGCCGGATCACCTACGCCGACGCACAGGCCCGCCCAGTCCCGGTCATCACAAGCCCGGAATGGTCGGGCAGTGAGACCGGGGGGCGTCGCTACGCACCTTTCACCGTGAACATCGAGCACCTCAAGCCGTTTCACACCCTGACCGGCCGCATGCATTTCTACCTCGATCACGATTGGTTCGAGGAACTCGGAGAGCAACTACCGATTTACCGCCCCCCGCTCGACATGGCGAAACTGTTCGGCGAACCCCCTGTGGGCGACCTCCGGGAGGGCATCGGTTTAGCGGTGCGCTATCTGACCCCCCACTCGAAGTGGTCGATCCACTCGGAGTATCAGGACAACCTGTTGATGCTGTCGTTGTCGCGAGGCGGCCCGACAATGTGGATGAGTCCCGCCGACGCGGCGAAGATACACGTGCGCGACAACGAATGGGTGGAGGCGGTCAACCGTAACGGGGTGCTGGTGTGCCGGGCCATTGTGAGCCACCGGATGCCCGAGGGCGTGGTGTACGTCTATCACGTGCAGGAGCGCACCATCGACGTTCCCCTCACCGAGACCACGGGCAAGCACGGTGGAATTCACAACACGCTGACCCGCTTGCTGATCAAGCCCAGTCACCTGGCGGGCGGGTATGCACAGAATGCCTTCGCGTTCAACTATCTCGGTCCGACGGGCAACCAGCGAGACGAGGTGACCGTCGTGAGACGGCGCAGCCAAGAGGTGAGGTTCTGATCATGAAGGTCATGGCACAGATCGCGATGGTGATGAACCTCGACAAGTGCATCGGCTGCCACACCTGCTCGGTGACCTGTAAACAGGCGTGGACGAATCGGGCCGGCACCGAGTACGTGTGGTTCAACAACGTCGAAACCCGTCCCGGACAAGGGTATCCGCGCACTTACGAGGATCAGGAGCGCTGGCGCGGCGGTTGGATTCGCGACAAGCGCGGTCGGCTGCTCCTGCGTGACGGCGGTCGACTGAGCAAGCTGGTCCGCATCTTCGCCAACCCCAAAATGCCCGGCATCGAGGATTACTACGAGCCGTGGACCTACGACTACGACAATCTCATCTCAGCACCGCTGGGTGATCAGATGCCCGTCGCGCCGCCACGCAGCCTGATCAGTGGAGAGCCGATGACGATCCAGTGGTCGGCCAACTGGGACGATGACCTCGGCGGCTCACCAGAGATCGTTCCCGACGACCCGGTACTGAAGATGATCAGCGAACAAATCCGGCTGGAACTCGAGCAGACGTTCATGTTCTTCCTGCCGCGGATCTGCGAGCACTGCCTCAACCCGTCCTGCGTGGCGTCGTGCCCGTCGGGCGCGCTATACAAACGCAGCGAGGACGGCATCGTGCTCGTCGACCAGGACCGCTGCCGCGGCTGGCGGATGTGCGTGTCCGGATGTCCTTACAAGAAGGTGTATTTCAACCACAAGACCGGCAAGGCCGAAAAGTGCACGCTCTGCTATCCGAGGGTGGAGGTCGGATTGCCCACGGTTTGTTCGGAGACCTGTGTAGGTCGGCTGCGCTACATCGGCCTGCTGTTCTACGACGTCGACCGGGTGACAGAAGCCGCGTCGGTGCCCGACGATACTGACCTCTACGAAGCGCAAAAGTCGATCCTGCTCGACCCGCACGACCCTGAGGTGATCGCCGGTGCCCGCGCCGAAGGTATCGCCGAGGACTGGATCGCCGCGGCGCAGCGATCCCCGGTCTACGCGCTGATCCACACCTACCAAGTCGCGCTGCCGCTGCACCCGGAATACCGCACCATGCCGATGATCTGGTACATCCCACCGCTGTCACCGGTGGTCGACGCGGTGGCCCGCGACGGCCATGATGCAGAAGAGATCGGCAACCTGTTCGGAGCGCTGAGTGCGTTGCGCATCCCGATGCAGTACCTGGCCGGCCTGTTCAGCGCCGGTGACACCGCCGTCATCGAAAACGTCCTGCGCCGGTTGGCCGCCATGCGGTCCTACATGCGGGATATCAACCTTGGGCGTGCACCCCAAGCACACATTCCACAGTCGGTGGGCATGACCGAAGAACAGATCTACGAGATGTACCGTCTCCTGGCATTGGCGAAATACGAAGAGCGGTATGTGATTCCCACCGCCTACGCAGTCGATCCTCTCCATCCGATTGATGAGCCGGGTTGCTCGCTGTCCTACGAAGGTGGGCCGGGAATGTACGAGTCGGGGCCGTTCGGTGAGGCCAGCGGCGATTCGATACCGGTCGCGGTGGAGACCTTCCACGCGTTGCATCAGCGGCAGACCGGTACGGGTATGGCCGCCAACGCTGAACGCCCGTCGCGGGTGAACCTGCTCAACTGGGACGGGCGCGGCGTTCCCGAAGGCATGTTCCCCCACAACAATGTCCGCCAATGAAGCTGCCCAGACGCGCACGTGCCGCCGCACTGGCGGACCGGTTGGTCTGGCAATGCGCATCACTGCTACTCGGTTATCCCGACCAACAGCGGCTGAACACCGCGGCCGCACTGCTCGACCACGTCGAAGGCCTTGCCGCCAAGCACCTTTCCCAGACCATGGTGGCGGTGCGCGACCTGGACCCGATGTGCGCCGCACAAGAATATGTGGCCACCTTCGACCTGCGCCGCCGCTGCACCATGTACCTCACATACTGGACCGCCGGCGACACCCGCAATCGCGGCGCGGCGATGCTTGCGTTCGCCGACACCTACCGGGCGGCGGGCGCACCGACACCCCGCGACGAAGCACCTGACTATCTACCGGTAGTGCTGGAGTTCGCCGCCATCGTCGACGCCGACGCCGGACGCAGGCTGCTCAACGAACACCGAGTCGCCATCGACCTGCTGCATCAAGCGTTGCGCCAGACCGGATCGGTCTATGCGCCTACCGTCGAGGCGGTCCTCACGACGCTGCCGGCCACGACCGACCTTGACATCCGCCGCGCACAGCGCCTCGCCCAAGAGGGGTCACCTGGCGAAACCGTTGGGCTGCAACCGTTCACGCTGACCGTGCCGCCGCGGCGGACCTGAGGAGATCGAGATGTCGGGATGGGAAATCTTCTGGGACGTGATTCCCTACGTGACGCTGACAGCGGTCGCGGCCGGCACCTGGTGGCGCTACCGCTACGACAAGTTCGGCTGGACAACTCGCTCGTCGCAGCTCTACGAATCGCGGCTCCTGCGGATCGGCAGCCCGATGTTCCACTTCGGCATCCTGGTCGTCATCGCAGGACACATCATCGGCCTGGTGATCCCCGAGTCCTGGACCCAGGCGGTGGGTTTGAGCGAACACGCCTACCACGTGCAGGCCATGGTCCTCGGGACGATCGCCGGTGTCACCACGCTCGTCGGCGTCGCGCTGCTGGTATTTCGCCGCCGCACCACCGGGCCGGTATTCATCGCCACCACTGTCAACGACAAAGTCATGTATGCGGTACTGGTGTGCGCCCTCGTCGCCGGATTGGCATGCACGCTGATCGGGGCGACACCCCTTGGCTCCGAACACGACTATCGACAAACCGTATCGCCGTGGTTCAGATCCATCTGGATGCTGCAGCCCCGCGGCGACCGAATGACCCAGGCGCCGGCGTGGTTTCAACTACACGTGACCATTGCCATGGCGTTGTTCTGCCTGTGGCCGTTCACCAGGCTGGTCCATGTGTTCAGCGCACCGATCGGCTATCTATTCCGGCCCTACATCGTCTACCGCAGTCGCCTTCCATCCAAGAAACCCGTTGTCTCACCCCCGCCCCGCCGTGGATGGTAAATTTTTCCAACTTGTCATCGCGCACCCCCATAGCGGTGAATTGACCGGTATCGATTGCCGTGGTTAGCCTCAGCAAAAGCTGTAGTAGCCAGGAGGTGGCGATGTTCGCGAACACCGGACACGTGTGCAGGGCAGCGCGCACAGAGCTGTTGGGACCGCGGTGCAACTGACTTGGATGAGCGTCCCAGAGCTGCTCGCCGAAGCCGGCGGTGACCCCTGGGCAATCAACCAAAGCTTGCAAGTCGGTCGCCCGGCACAGATTTCTGCCTTGGCAGAGGCCTTTCACGCTGCCGGTAGGTGCACGACAGAGTCCAGCAATGCATTCGATGAAGCACGTCGTCGCTTTGAGGCGTCATGGAATCGTGAGAACGGTGATCACCCGATCAATGGCTCCGCCGAGGTGCAGAAGATGGTCAAAGCCCTTGGCTCACAGTCTTTACGGCTCCCAAAAATCGGGGCTGGGTTGGACCGCATTGCCGCCTCTTTGGCCGAAGCGCAAAAAACCGGTACGGTGCTGATCTCCAATTTGGAGACCCAATTAGAAGTTATTGACAATCAACTCGGAGCAGCCCTCGCTCAGGAAAAGAGCGGTCAACTCACTGGCGCAGAACTAGCCATCGTCGCTCAACACATCAACGACCTTGCAGACCTCGCGATCGCCGACACTAGGTCCGCGCTGAGCCAGCTGAAATCAATTCGCAGCGCGTACTCTCTCGACTTGCAACGTGCGCTGAACACGCTGCGCACTGAGGGCTACGACGCGACCGCGGTTGAGGCGATGGATGCGCCAGGAACTTCATCCGATGCCGGAGCCCGGGCCAGGCAGCGGCAGAACCAAATCGATTCGTTTACAAACGTTTTCGGTCGGCCGCCGAGCTCGTCAGCGGACTGGGAAACCGCAGCTGCACTAGATCCGAACAGTTACGAACCCAAGAACGGTGGCGCACTGGCTAACGTCGTCGTGGGGCGCATCAAGCCGGTCCCAGGACAGGGCGTGGTACGGACCAATATGTTCATTCCAGGTCGGGCGGTATGGGACCCCCAAGTCGATTGGCCCCCGTACCATGACAATCTCGGCGATAACCGAGGTTTCTCACCTACCGCCGGCCCTGAAGATTCTCGGGTGTCGATATTTGTCGACTACGAGAACGGCATCATCGTTGCTCGGCAGAACCCGTCAGTCGACGAAAAGACCGGGCAGGTTCGGACGGGGTCACCCAGCATCTCGGCTGTCCAACAAAGCAATGGCGCCGTGCTGATCAAATACAGCGCCGCCGACTCCTTCTCCCCGGGCGGCCAAGATCTCGCCAAGGCGACCTCATTCGATGTGAACGGTACCATCGCGATCGAACCAACGCCCGCGGGTCCCCGAGTAGGGGGCAACGCCACAAACTTTCCGGCGATCGAAATCTACAGTGACCGGCCGGACGGAAACGTCTTGCCCCTCGTGCAGTCGTGGCCGCTTTTTGAGCATCGGTCCGGCGGACCCCTGGCTGGACTTTGGTGGCACAAACCGTTCGGTGACTCAGCCCTTGAGCTGAGGTTCAATGATCAATACCCCGCTCCCCGACTTCCCGCGCTACCGCATGCCGACCACCCGACTCCCGTAGCGCCACTCGGCCCGCCCCTTGTCACGAGCCCGCCCGGCATGTACCCCCTCGGACCTGTCGACCGTCCATCTGACATCGGGGCGCACGACCCGGTTGTAAGGTTGCCGCCGTTGCCGATCAAATAGAGAGAATTGGCTGAGCGAGATGAAAGAACCCATCGACTGGATTCGAGCCGTATTTTTCGGAGCGGCCTCCGGCGGCTTCCTCTGGGTGGTCATGTTAAGTGTGCTGTCTCTTGTGCCTCACGGAGATACCACGACACGCGATCTGTACACCTTTCTTTTCGCCGTGTCGACTGGTGTCCTCAGCGTGGGAATCACCATGTACTTGCGGGCCAGGACATCGATCCGGCGCAGCACAGCGATTGGGATTATCTTGGCCCCACTGATTGGAGGTTCAATCTTATTGTTCGTCACGCTGACTGTAGTTCTGCCCTCACAGAGGACGCACTGACGTGGGCGGCTCGGAGCGTATCAATTCGTTTGCGTGTGCTCAGAAGCATCCGAGTCAGCTCCTGGCGGGACGGTTTACCGGTGTGATGTCGACGCTTCTCACGTTTGGTTGGTTGTGGATTTTCGCACCGATCCTGCCCTTGATTCTGCAGGGATCACGATCAGGTTCCGTCGCACAAAAGCCTTCTCGGTTGGGGCGTTGGCAGCATTTGTCGGGGTAGTCGCTTTTGTCGGGTCGTTCGTAAGTTTGACGGTAACACTATCGTTAATAATTGGATCGAGTCCTCCGTCATCTGCGAATTTTCGCTAATCGTAAGGTCGCGAATTCCGACGGTGAATTGACCAGCGTCGGCGGCAAGATTAGCCTCGCCACTAGGGCAAAAGGGGGAACCTGGTGATGTTGGCGGGCGTTGTTTCGCGAGCGGAGCGTATCCCGGGATCGTTCCACTTGCCGTCGCGCGGGAGGGCGTCATGAGCGGTGACGATGAAATTAGAATTATCCTCGAGCACTCGGCCAAGTTGAGTGGAGAGCCGCCGCCCCCGGGGATCACACCCGACCAGCTGGCTACGGGAACTGTTCCCCTGAGCCAGCTGCTGAGGGCTCTGGGCCTTGCGGCCAATGGCGGCGATCCCCGCGACATGGGCGACGCTCAAACCGCATATGCCGAACGCGACGCAAAAGTCGGTGACGCCATGGCCAAATTCCCTGCCAATGAAGCAGAGTTCGCCGGCAAGTTAGGCGGAGCCGGCAGCCCCGCCGAGATGGCGCAGCAGATTCCGCAGATGATCTCCGGCGTCGCCGGCGGCATCTCAGGCGCCATGCAAGGTTTGATTCAACCGTTGAGCCAGCTTCCGCAGCAGGCTGCGCAGATCGGCCAGCAATGATGCAAGCCGGTATGGGTGCGATGCATGGTGAGGCTATTCCCGGTGAGCTAACGGGCTCAGCGAGCGGTGCCGGCGGAGGCGGTGGCGGTTTGGGTGGCGGCGGGCTCGGCACCACCACGCCGACTGGGGGTCTCAATCCGCTGCCCGCTCCGTCGGCCGGTACCGAGCCCGCGTCGTCGCGTGCCACCTCGGTCCCGCCACCAAGTGCGGCGGCGTCGACTGGCCCCCACGTGGCGGGATGGGCGCGATGCCGATGATGCCGCCGGGTGCGATGCACGCTGGCACTGGGGGTAAAGACGAGAAACCTGATACGAAACGTATTGTGGCACCGACAGTTAAGAACGGCGCGCCGGTCCAGGGGCGTATCACCACACCGCCGCCAGCTCCCGAAGTCGTCAAACGTGTTGAGGGCAAACCGGTTGCGAGCCGACGAATAATCTTGCCCGACCATAAGCGTGATGACGATGACCCCAACTCAAGCCGCTAGACGATTGGTGTGTGGGCTATGGCAGCACCAGATCCCTTGCAATGCAGTCGGATAACGATTGCAAGCCGCCGCTTTGCCACCAAAACGCGCAATACCTCCGCAATCGTGGACGAGCGATAGGATCAGCCCGTGTCGCACCTCACTCCGCCTCCGCCTATGCCGCCCTCACCACAACCGTGGCCACCGTCGTTGACGGTCCCACGCACGCGACAGTGGCCAATGTCCGCATTCTTGATAGTCGCTCTCTTGGTGACGCTCGCCGTTGCGATCATCGGCTGGTTTCGACCCGTGCCCGCGAAACAGCCTCCCCCGCCGACATATTCGAGCCAGCAGGTTGCGGACGCGAAGACTGCTATCTGCGCGGCGTACCAGCAAGTGCGTAAAGCCGGAGACTTGGCTGGCGCGCGAAGCGGAATAGTGACCCGATAGGACTGCTCGCGGTAGCAACGAGCTCACGGCAGGTCTTCGACGCAGGTAGCCGCTACCTATCCACCATGCTCGCCGAGCAGCAGCGACGCCACCCGATCTCGCTGCCGCGATTCAGAAGCTAGCCAACATCTATCAACAGCTCGCAATTGACTACCTTGCTGAGGCGCCTGATTCAGAGACGGACCCACTAGTACGCGCCGGAACGGATGCGCACACAACAATCGAAGGACTTGCAAATGATAAATGCCACCCGACTGACCACGCTGCTGATCGTTGCGTAATTCTGCGATTTCTTAATATCCGAGCTCAAAGTCAGCGCTAAACGAAGTCGCTAAAATTGATTTCAGGGCATTTTTACTTGAGGCCCAATCCAGCTCGTGCACTAATTCGAATCGCTCTTGCCAGCTTCAACGCACGACTGACTAGCGCCGCCACGGATAAGCGATACGATCAGACCGTGTTGGACTTGGCACCTCCACCCCACGCGCCAACCGGACCAGCCACCTGGTTACGCGCGGGTGGTGCACCCGTTCGGCGACATCGACGGCGATTGCGCGCGTTGCTGATCGATGCCCTCCGGGTGACGGGTGGTGCGACGATGAACGGCTCGTTCCGACCATTGCCTACGCAACCGACATGCTGTGACAAAATAACCGTTGAGACTAAAACGACGGCATGTTTAGTCTGCGAAGAAGTCGACAAACCCATCACAGCGACTGTTGCACGAGTCGAACGAACTGGCCTGACAACCCAACTAGTGATCGCAACTGAGAGCCGACAAACGCTGCTGGTGGTTCGATAATGCTTCCGCCCGGAGAATGGTCAATCTATATAGTTGGTGATCAGTGTGTAGATGACCAAGACTTAATGGGCTTTCACAAGGCAAGCTGAATCGTGAAAACATTAAGACTGAATTTTCAAAGTATGGAAATGTCCTGCGCGTCGCCCAAACCGGTCCACTCGCAGACCAACGCGGATTTACCGCCGACGATCTCCGAGACGCCTTCCGGCGGGGTGAACAACAAGCACGGCTAATGGCCGAAAAAATGGTACTAAGCACGGGGCATACGGCACCGCCTACGACAGCATGGTTAGCCTGCGACATGACCTGACCAATTTGGCAGCTGAGGGCAATCAACGGATCAAAGAAATCCAGGACTCCCAGGAACCCGTGCAAGCGAAGGTCCCGCAGATCATTGCCGCAATACACCAGTATCGAGCGCTAGCCAGCATCACCGCAGCGAAATACGCCGGAAATGTACTGGACGCCATGCAGACAGTTCTCGATTCAGAAGGAACTGGTCTTTCGGCGCGCCAATTCGCGCAAGCTCAGGGCTTGGACGTCGGCCAGATGTTTAAACCTCCCGCCGACGATGAGATTCTCCAAGACCATGTGCTCAAGGCGATGAACCAACACGATTCGCCCATGGGTTTGGTCAACGGCGCCAAACTTCCACCAGAACAGACCCCTACTGCTCCTGAGCCGCCGATGCCTCTGGCGCATAACGCGAGTTTCCAGACTGGCAGCCCCCCAATGGATTCTTCGCCCGCTGCAACTCCATCACCGATGAAGCTGGCTAGCAACGCGAAACTTCCAGGTCCGCAAGCCCCACCAGGAGGGCCTGCCCCGGCCGCGGGCCCTATGTCGACTCCGTCCGCTCCGGTGCGGGCCGGCGGCTCGATTCCCAGCGCACCAATGATGAGCCCACCCAGCCCGGGCCTTCATGGAGCTAACGCTACCCCCTTCACTGGCACACCAGCCGCACCGGCGAGTCCGGTTCAACCGGTGACGCCGGCCGAATTGGTGCATAGCTTCGACAAGGGAATGCAAGCCGGGACACCAGTTTCGGCCACGGCCGCCGGGATGCCGCCACCGCAACCGCCCCCCGAGCCGCAGGCACCTACGACGCCGACTGCTGGCGCGGGCAGCGTCCCGATCAACACACCGGCGTATGAGGCACCGCCGGTCGCCCATGCGACAGCCCCGGACGCAACCCCGGCACCGCAGGTCGTCGCGGGACCGTCGGCACCAGTTATTCCGGCTGCCCCGGCCGCACCCGCCGGGCCGCTGCCCGCCTACGCCTCTGACATAAAGCCGACGATCCCCGCGGCCTCCGCCCCCGTCGTGCCGTCGAGCGCGCCACCGTCGGCCATCGCAAGCTCCGCGCCGGTTCACCCGTCAGCTGGACAAGCCGGCGTCGCTGGCCCCACTGTGATTCGTCAAACGCCTGCCCCGCCGCCGCCGTCGTCGCCGTCAAGCCTGGGTACCGAGGCCGTCATGGCCACCGCGACCGGCGCGGCCGCCGGAGCCGCATCCGCCAATGCAACGGCGCGGGCACGGCTGCAAAGACTCGTGTCCGCCGTCGCCCGTCAGCAACCCCGACTCGCCTGGCCGCCGGTGACCGGCCGGATGAAATTACTGTCCTCACAACAGATCTCGCAAGCGGCTGGATTCCGCCCGGTATCGAGCTGCCGGCCGCGGTCACGCTGCTGCCCCCGGAACGACGCCGCGGCGACATCGAAACCTTGCTCGGCGAAGTAACTCTCGCCGCCGGCTACACCCCGATCCACCACATTCCCGAGGAAGACGAGCCGGTCCCCATGTCGCCACGCCCGCGGGATGTGCCCGAAATCGAGGAGCTCGGTTGGGAGCTCAACCAGGCGACTCAGTGGCGCGACGGATTACCACGGCTGGCCCGCGCCCTGGCCAAGGCCGCGACCGGCGGCACGGGAGTGCTGGACAAAGAAGTCGAACTTCTGCAGACACACCTCAAAGAGGTCAGCACCCGCGTTCTGGACAGTTACCCCGACAACGTCGACGCCCACGACATCGGCAACTGGCAGCTGCTGGCCGCCATCGAAGCCCTTGTGGCCGGCGACACGTCGGGCGCCAACTATCACCTCGCCTGGTTCCAGGCGTGCAGCGCCCCGGTCAACCATTAGGAAGGAGCGGCGGTGTTCGTCGACACTGGATTACTGCACTCAGGGGGAAGCCAGTCCCACCGCGCGGGCGGCCACTCCCAAGACGCGGCCGATCGCCTGTCGCGGGGGCCGCTGCTGTCGGGAATGTTCGGTGACTTTTCCGCCGCAGACGAGTTTCACGAAGCAGTCAGCCTGGCCCACAATAAGCACGTGAAAAACCTTCAGGCACACGGGGAAACACTAACCTCGATCGGCGGCAAGGCGTAACAGGCCGAGGCGGGGTTCACAGATATGGAAGCGCACAATAGCGCGGACCTACGCGCAATGCGTCCTACCTAAGAGACCGGTACCACGACCAGTTCGTGCGGCCGATTGTTGACCGGCAACGTGCCCTCCTCGGTCGCCGGGACGACGTCTTCGATGCGAGCGCCCCGTTTTTGACCGCCATCTCGGTCATCCGGCATCGCCTCGGCGACTCATTTGGCTGTCATCAACATCAGGTACTGCGCTGACACCTTCTCGCGCACATCGGGATCAGGGTCTGACGCCTCGATCACATATCTGTCGGCCTGCGCCAAGCAGTAAAAATTTGAGAGGCTACATCCTTAAGCTTGAAACATTTGGCGGTAGGCAGCCCCCGCACCCCAGCTGCCGGGGTGCCGTGAGCTTCCGCGTCCGCTACCAAACCGCCCATAGCCCGCACCGCGGCTGCAGCATCAGGCATTTGGTAGACATTGTCCATGCCGATTGAGCCGTATTGCAAACTAACGGAATCGAACAATTGCTTCGAGCGCGGTGGGTTTTCCTGGAAATGCAGTATGGCCCGCGAATCATAAACGCCTTCGTCAACGGTGGTCGATTTGCAATTCAGGAAGCTGTTCGACCGGTGTGGGCGAAAACTCATCAATTAGCGTCCCTTGGAGATCAAGCGTTGTAGCCACCATGTTGACGAGCACATCGGCTCCCTCAGCGCCGTCGGCAGCATCGGCGGGACCATCGGATTCCGTGCGCGGCGCTCCCAGGTTACGAATGCCAGCAACGCCACCACGCCCACGACCAACAGCACGGCGACCAGCGGGCTGCTCCAGCCGCGCCGATGGGACTCGATGAGCGCGTACACCGTGGCGCCGAGCCCGACCGCGGACAATCCCGCGCCGACGACGTCGACGCGCGCGGTCGACGGGCTCGGGTGTCCGGCGCAGCCAAAATGTCAGGGGGAAGGCGGCGACCGTCGGGACTGTCAGCAGCGCATAGATCCACCTCCAGCCCAAAAAGTCGACGGCCAATCCGCCCAGCAGCGGGCCGATCACGAAAACTGTGCTGGTCCAAGCGGTCCACAAGCCGATGGCGGCCGGGCGGTCGGCCCGGTCGAAGGTGGAGTTGATCAGCGCCAGCGAACCCGGCACCAGAAACGCACCACCCAAACCCTGGACGAGCCGAGCGATGATCAGCACCACCGGCCCCACCGCGGCGGCCGCCAGCAGCGCGCCTACGCCGAAGGTCACCAGCCCCAGGCGCAGCACCGGCAGGCGCCCGAAGAGATCGGAAATGGAACCACTCGGCAGGATCGCCACCGCCAGCGCCAACAGGTATCCGTCTACGACCCACTGCTGCAGGGTCAAGCCCCCGCCGAGGTCGTGCGCTATGGCGGGCAAGGCCAGATTGACGACGTTGCCGTCGAGAAAGGCGACCATCGAGGCCACGATCGCCACCGCCAGGACCCGAGTCGTCGGGGTGATGTCGTGCACCTCGACGCGAAGCTTCACGCGCTATCCCGCGTCGGTGGCTACGGCGACCGGGCCACGACGCGGCCGCCACCTTGGTGTGCAATGCAACTCGACTTCTGCCTCATCTCGCAGGACCCAACACCGGGGGATGCCAGCCAGGGTAGGGCCGGTAGATGGCGACTACCTGTGAGTTGCGTGCGCGTTGACTTGTGGTGGGCTCGAGATCGTTTGCCCGAGTGCGTCGCTCACCGCTACCTCACCCGAGATCAGCAACGGCAGCAGCGCGTCGCGGAACCCGGCCAGCAGCAAAGATTCGCTGCGGCGGGTGTGACACAGCGCACCCAGACCGGTGATCGTCTGTGCCGCATCGGCGCTGAGACGCCGGACGTCGCGCACCGGCACATCCATCAGGTCACCCGGTTGGATGCGTTGCCGGCTGGTCGACGTTCCGGCGACCCGCTGCTGCAGTCGGTGCGATACGTCCGGTTGCCGCAGCGCGGCCCACAACGCGGACGTGTCGACACCATTGGGTGTCAACACGACGAATTCCGTACTCGCGACCGCCATTTCGGAGGGCAGCTGCATGACATTCCAGACCCACGGGATCCGTGGGTTCAGCTTGGCCATCAGCACGCACGGCTGCGACAGCACCAGCTTGGCGCTCTTCACGGATGCGCGACCGACCCGCTGCGGTGCGGCGCCGTCGTCGAACGCCGGAAGGCTGAAATGTGCGACGACGTCGTCGAATTGGCGCGGTCCACGCGTGACGATGCACCGCTGCGCCAGGCTCGACGAGGGCGAGCATCAAGCGTTCGACGGATTCGATCACGCGCTGGCTGGCGGCGATCTTGTCGTCGAAGGCGCCGAGCAGCTCGGCAATCCGCTGTCGTTGGCATCGCGGGACGGGCCGCACCGGCACGTCGCGCAGGACTGCCTGGTTGAGCAGGGGCTGCCCGGATCCGCCGCGATGATCGCCCAGTCGGCAGGTTTGCAGCGCGTAATACCAATAGCGGGTCTCCGCAGGCTCTTTGGGCTTGCATACCAACGCGTTGTCGGTTACCCACGCATCGGAATCGCAGTAACGCACGCTGCCGCAATACGATCCGACACGACCGAGCACGATCAGTGGCCCGCGGGCATTGGGCCTCGCCGCATAACCGATCGTGCCGTTGGCGCCGTAGACGGGGAACCGCCCGTCGGGCACCCGCGCCGGCGCGCCGCTGCCGGTGCGAAAGTCGAGGTACTTGCCGAGCGTCGCCGTCAGCACAATCGACGCACCTGTCGTCGCACCGTCGCATCCAGTCGCGCGGACTCATCCAGCGCCGCCAGCAGCTCCCCGGTCAGTCGCGCGATCTTCACCTGAGCCGGCTCTGCGTCCGACGTGCCCGTCGGCGTTTCGACATAGCGTCCCGGGGTGAGCAGGTACCCCGCCGCGGCGATGTCGTCCAGCGATACGGATTTGCAGAACCCCGGAATATCCTCGTAGCAAATGTCTTTCGCTGACGTCGAGCCACACCAGGTGTGGTAGGTGTCGGCGATCCGGACGATCTCGTCGTCGGTGAGCGCGCGCTCGGCGCGATCGACGAGATAGCCGAGCCCGCGGGCGTCGATGAACAGCACCTGGCCGGACCGATCGCCCTTGTCGGTGGCAAAGAACCACAGGCACACCGGGATCCCGGTACTGCGGAACAGCTGCGCGGGCAGCGCGATCATGCAGGAGACCAGATCGGCATCGACGATCCGGGCGCGAATATCGCCCTCCCCGAGCGCATTCGACGACATCGATCCGTTGGCCATCACGACGCCGGCCTTGCCGCCCGGCGCCAGCTTGGCCAGGATGTGCTGGATCCAGGCGAAATTGGCGTTGCCGGCGGGCGGAACACCGAAGCGCCAGCGCGGGTCGTGTTCGTCGCGGGCCCAATCCTTGATGTTGAACGGCGGATTGGCCAGCACGTAGTCCATCTGGACACCGGCGTGCAGGTCCTCGACGAAGGTGTCGCCCCGGGCCAGGCCCGCGTTGTCGATCCCGTGAATGGCGAGGTTCAGCTTCGCCATCCGCCAGGTCTGCTCGACGCCCTCCTGACCGTAGATGCGGACGTCCTTGGAGTCGCCGTCGTTGGCGGCGACGAAATTCTCGGTCTGCACGAACATCCCGCCCGAACCGCAGCACGGTCGTACACCCGTCCGCCGGCCGGTTCCAGAACCTCCACGATCAGCCGCACGACGCTGGGCGGGGTGAAGAACTCCCCGCCTCGTTTCCCTTCCGCGCGAGCGAAATTGGCCAGGAAGTACTCGTAGACCTCACCCATCAGGTCACCGGGGCCCGGCCCGCCGATTCGTGTGTTCGCCAGCAGCTCGACCAGTTCGCCGAGTCGGCGCTGGTCGAGGTTTTGGTAGATCCGCGGCAGCGTTCCGGCCAGGGCCGGGTTCGCCGTCATCACGGCGTCCATCGCGTCGTCGACGAGCCGCCCGATGTCGTCGGACTTCGCGTTGTCCGCCAACATGTTCCACTGCGACGCGCAGATGTGCTTGAGGAACACCAGCCCGAGCACGACGTCCTTGTATTGGCTGCCCGACAAGGAGCCGCGCAACTTGTCGGCCGCTTTCCACAGCGTGGCTTTGAGTTCCCTGGGCGGTGCCATCAGCTGACCCGCTTGGCGGCGGTGCGCAATTCGGCAGCCAGGTCGCCGCGGCCCGAGACGGTGAACCCGCCCAGACCGATCCAGGCCGCCATCGAGGACAGCTCACCGGCCAGCGCGGCGGCCACCCGGGACCGGGGCACCCGATCATCAACGGGCTCACCGAACGCGCCGACGACCCGCAGCGTGTCGGCGGCCCGGTCGGCCTTGAGATCGACCCGCGCCATCAGCACACCGTCCACCAGGAGCGGCCACACGTAGTAGCCGTACCGGCGCTTGGCGGCCGGGGTGTAGATCTCGATGCGGTAGTGGAAGTTGAACAGCCGCTGGACCCGAGGCCGGAAGAAGATCAACGGGTCGAACGGGCACAGCAGCGCGGTACCGCGATCCAGCCGGGGTACCGAGCGGCTGGCACGCAGATAGACGGGCGCCGACCAGCCGTCGACTTGCACCGGCTCGATCTCGCCGGCCGCCACCAGGTCCGCGATCGCCGGTTTGACCTGCCGGGCGGACAGCCGGAAGTAGTCGCGGATGTCGGCCTCGGTGGCCACACCCAGCGCGGTGGCCGCGCGCAGGGAAAGCTCGCGGACGGCTTCGGAGTCGTCGATCTCGCGGGCCAGCACGTCGGCCGGCAGCACCCGCTCGACCAGGTCGTAGTGACGGGAGAAACCGACCCGGGTGGCGGTGGTCAGCACCCCGGAGGCGAACAGCGCCTCGGCCACCCACTTGGTGTCGCTGCGACTGCCCCACCAGCTTCCCCGGGGCCCGGCCGTTTCGGCCTCGAGATGAGCCTCGATCTGACCGGCGGTGCTGGGACCGAGTTCGCTGACGGCGGCCACGATCTTGTCGGCGAGCTCCGGGTTGGCCCTGACGATGTGGGTCCCCCACCGGCCGTGCCGGTACTGGCGCATCCGCCAGCGCAGCAGCGGCCAGTCGTCGACGGCCATCAGCGCGGCCTCGTGTGCCCAGTACTCGGCCAGCAGCCGCGACGAGCGCGGACCCCAGGCGGCGCGGTCCAGCACGTCGCGATCGTAGGGCCCGAGCCGGCTGAACACCGGCGCGTAGTGGGCGCGCACCGCCACCGAGACTGAATCCAGTTGCAGTACTTGGATTCTCGAGATCAGCCGGCGCAGGTGGGCACGGGTGATTTCGCCACCGGGTCGCGGCTCGGTAAACCCTTGGGCCGCAACGGCTATCCGCCGGGCCTGCGCGGCGGTCAGCCTGCTGATCGACACGCGGGAAGAATACCGGTCAACCGGTCACCGTCGGCGAAGGCTCACCCCGTGCTGACCTTGTCGTCCATCGGCGCGGCGGTGGCCTCCGGCGGGTTCTTCTGCTCGTGGTAGGCCGCCTCGAGAGCGGCCGGAACGGTCTCCAGGTCGCGGAAGACACCCATCAGTTGTTCCAGCACCTTGATCCGCTGCTCGCTGGCGGCGCGCACCGCCCGCCGCGCCTCCTCGCGGTCTCGTTCGACGCGCTCGTTGGCCTCGGCGAGCAGCTGCTCACGCGCCCGCTGGGCATCCTCGCGCATGCTGGCCAGCTCGGCCTCGAGCGCTTGCTTGGTTTCGCGATACTGCGCTTCCATCGCCTGTTGCTGCGAGCCCAGATCCGCCAGCACCTCGCGGTGCTTGCGCTGCTCGGCCTCGATTTCGGCTTCGGCCGCCGCGATCATCGCCTCGGCCTCGGCGCGCGCCTCGGCCTGCATCTCGGAAATCTCGTCGACGGCGCGGCTCAGCATCTTCGCCATCCGTTGCTGGATCGCGTGCGGCGCGGGTGAGGTGTCGGTGAGCGCGACCACCTCCTTGTGCAGCGCGGCCACTTCCTCGCCGGATTCCTTCAGCCGGGCCCGCAGGCTTTCGACGTCGTTGAGCAGCAGATTCTGCTTGGTGGTCAACATCTCGATGTGGGCGTCGACCGCAGCCGCGTCATAGCCCATCCACTTGCGGGTGAATGCCGTTGTGGGTTCGGTGATCACTGCCAATTTGCCCTCCCTGGAATTCCGCAATCCACGTTGCCTCGACCCCGCTCACCCCCGATCGAGTATGTCAGGTCCGGCGGCGAGCCCTCAGGCTCGACGATAACTGTGAAACCGATACCGCAGCCCGGAGCGGCTGACCCGCCATTCGCCCGTCTCGCCGCGCCACGTCTCGTCGAGCACCGGGGCCAGCGCTTCCTCGTCCTCGCGGGCCAGGTCGACCTCGATCTCGGTGACCTCGCACCGGCTGGCGTGCGGCAGCGCGAGCCGATAGATCTGCGCGCCACCGATCACCCACGCCTCCGGGTCGGTGAGGGCGGTGTCCAGCGAGTCGACCACTTCGGCTCCGTCGGCGGCGAAGTCGGCCCGCCGGGATAGCACGATATTTCTGCGACCGGGCAGCGGCCGCACCCGGGCCGGCAGCGAGTCCCAGGTCCGACGGCCCATGACCACGGTGTGGCCCACGGTCACCTGTTTGAAGCGGGCCAGGTCTTCGGGCAAGTGCCAGGGGATGTCGCCATTGCGGCCGATGACACCGGATGTGGACTGCGCCCACACCAAGCCCAGAAGTGTCATACAGCGACGGGAGCCTTGATAGCCGGGTGTGGATCGTAGTTCTTCACGACGATGTCATCGTAGGTGTAGTCGAAGATCGAATCCCGGTGTGCCAAAACGAGTTCCGGATACGGCCGCGGATCGCGACTGAGCTGGGTGCGCACCTGGTCGACGTGGTTGTCGTAGATGTGGCAGTCACCGCCGGTCCAGACGAACTCGCCGACGCCCAGGCCGGCCTGGGCCGCCATCATGTGCGTCAGCAGCGCGTAGCTGGCGATGTTGAACGGCACGCCCAAAAACAGGTCGGCGCTGCGCTGGTAGAGCTGGCAGCTCAGCCGTCCGTCGGCCACGTAGAACTGGAAGAACGCGTGACACGGCGGCAGCGCCATCTGGGGGATCTCGCCGACGTTCCACGCCGAGACGATGTTGCGCCGCGAGTCCGGGTCGGTGCGCAGCAATTCCAGTGCGGCGCTGATCTGGTCGATGTGCTCACCGGAAGGGGTCGGCCAGGATCGCCACTGCACGCCGTAGATGGGGCCCAGATCGCCTGTGTCGCTTGCCCATTCGTCCCAGATCGTGACGCCGTGCTCGTGCAGCCAGCCGACGTTGGAGTCGCCGCGCAAGAACCACAGCAACTCGTAGACCACCGATTTGAGGTGGACTTTCTTGGTGGTCAGCAGCGGGAAGCCGGCCGACAGGTCATAGCGCAGCTGCCGGCCGAACAGGCTGCGGGTGCCGGTCCCGGTGCGGTCCGATTTGGCCGAGCCCGTCTCCAGGACCAGGCGCAGTAAGTCCTCGTAGGGCGTGGGGATCGGCACGCGGAAAGCTTACGTCCAGATCCCAGGAGTAGAACGGTGCCATGCCGAACATCACCGACACCATCACCACCGCCGACGGGGCCTGCACGGTCCAGCTGTTCACCCCGGAAGGCCCCGACACCTAAGCCCCACACCCCGGCGTGATCATGTACCCCGACGCCGGCGGAGTGCGCAACACCTTCGGCCAGATGGCGGCCAAGCTGGCCGGATTCGGTTACACGGTGTTGCTGCCGGACGTGTACTACCGCAACCCCGACTGGGCCCCCTTCGACATGGCCACCGTGTTCGGCGACGAACAGGAAAGCAAGCGCCTGTTTGCCATGATCGGCGGCCTGACGGCGGACAAAAACACCAGCGACGGCCGCGCGTTCTTCGACTACCTGGCCGACCGCCCGGAGGTATCCGGGGAACGCTTCGGCGTGTGCGGATACTGCATGGGCGGGCGCATCTCGGTGCTGGTGGCCGGCCGGATCCCCGACCGGGTCGCGGCCGCGGCGTCGTTTCACGGCGGCGGCCTGGTGTCCGACACCGCGGACAGCCCGCACCTGCTGGCCGAGAAGATGACCGCGACGGTCTACGTCGGCGGCGCCCAGAACGACGCACCGTTCACCGCCGACCACGCCGAACAGCTCGACAAGGCGCTGACGGCGGCCGGTGTGCGGCACACCATCGAGTGGTACCCCGCCGCGCACGGCTTCGCGGTCCCGGACACAACCCGCTCTATGACCCGGCCGCCGAGCAGCACTGGGAGGCGATGACGGAGGTGTTCGCCGCGGCGCTGCCGCGCTAACGCGGTCGCCGGCTCACCGCGTCGAGCAACAACTTCGCGGCCACCGCCGCACCGTCGGCGCGGGTCGCGGCGGCCACCGCCGTCGCCCGCGCGCGGGTCTCGTCGCCGAGGACGACCTCGAGCGCGGCCGGCAGTGAGCCCGGGGGCGGAGTGGGGCCGTCGCAGGCGCTGCCGATGCCCAGCTCGGCCACCCGGCGGGCCCAGTACACCTGGTCGGCCCCCTGCGGCACGACGAGCTGCGGCGCTCCCGCTCGGGCGGCGGTCGTCGTCGTGCCCGCGCCGCCGTGGTGCACGACGGCGGCCACCCGCCCGAACAGCGCCTGCTGGTTGACCTCACCGACGCCCAGGCAGTCGTCGTGGTCGTCGATGGGCGCCAGGTCGGCCCAGCCGCGGGACAGCAGCACACGCCGGCCGCGGGCGCGGACGGCCTCGATCGCCATCGGCACGACCTCCTTGGAACCCCACAGCGGCATGCTGCCGAAGCCGACGTACACCGGCGGCGGGCCGGCGTCCAGGAACTCCTCCAGCTCGGCCGGCAGGGGGCGCTCGTCGGGCAGAAGCCACGCGCCGGTTTGCACGACGCGCAGGTCGGCCAGCGGCTGCCACGGTCCGAGCGTCGGGTCGGCCGCCAGCCATGGCTGGTTGGTATAGGCGTAGGTGCGGACGTCGGTCACCGGGGTCAGGCCGATCGCCGCACGGTGGCCGTTCAGGGTGGGGCCGAACAGCGTATTGGCGTTGTGGGCGTTGTGATTCCACATCACCCGGTTGTCCATCTCGCTGGTGCCCATGCCGCGGCCGACGAATTCCGGCGGCGGGTGGTACGGCGACGGGAGGTGGGTCGGGTGGTAGCTGGCGTAGGCGTAGTGGATGCCGAGCTTGTCGGCCACCGAGCGGGCACCGGCCGCCGTCCACACCAGCGCGGTCGACACGATCGCGTCGCATCCCTGCGCCGCGGCGGCGACGGTGTCGAACTGCGCGGCAAGCAGCCCGAGCACGTGCGCGCGCAGCTCCTGCTCCGACTGCGCCGCCGCGGTCGTCATCGCCCGCACCGGCGGGCCGAACCCCACCAACGGGATCCCGAAACCTGCTGCCCGCTCGGCGAATTCGTCGTCGGGTGGCGCGCAGACCACCGCCTCGGCGCCGCACGCCTGCAGCTGCACCGCCAGCGCCAGCAGCGGTTCGACACCGCCGCGCGAATCGTATGTCGACAGCAACACCCGCATGGCGATTAGGACACCGGCAAGTCGACCAGTCCGGCCAGCCGGGCCCGATGACGGTAGCCGGTGCCGAACGCCAGCTGATCGCTCTTGGCCCGCTTGAGGTACAGGTGCGCCGGATACTCCCACGTCATGCCGATGCCGCCGTGCAGTTGCACGCACTCCTCGGCGGCGTGCACCGCGATTCCGCTGCAGTAGGCCTGCGCGACGTCCGCGGCGATGCTCGCGTCTGGATCCTCCCGAGCGCAGGTATCGGCGGCATGGCGCGCCGCCGCCGTCGCCGCTCCGACCTCGAACCACAGGTCCGCCAGCCGGTGCTCGATCGCCTGGTAGGACCCGATCGCGCGGCCGAACTGCTTGCGCTGCTTGGCATAGGCCAGCGTGGTCTCGAAACACCACTGCGCCACCCCGAGCTGCTCGAAGGCCAGCAGCGCCGCACCGGTCTCCAGCGCCGCGGCCACCGCCGGGTCCGCCGGCCCGACCCGCGAGGACGTCGCACCCGAAAACCGCACATCCGCAAGCGGTCTCGTCATATCGAGGGCCAGCACCGGTGACACCTGGACTCCCGCCGCGGTGGCGGACACGGTGTGCAGTTCCAGGCCGTCGGCGCCGGCAACCGGCACCACGAGCACGTCGGCTTCGGCGGCGCCGGCGACGCCGCCGACCGCTCCGCTCAAGCCGTCGCCACCGCTGCTCACCCCCGCGATCGGATCGCCGGGCGCGGTGGACAGCGGCACCACCAGGGCGGCGGTGAGCTCGCCGGATGCCAGCGCGGACAGGGTTTCGGTCTCGCCGACGCACGCCAGCGCGACCGTGGCCAGCACCGCGCTGGACAAAAACGGCACCGGTGCGACGGCGCGGCCGATCTCCTCCATCACCACGGCCGCCTCGCGGGCACTGGTGCCGGCCCCGCCCAGCGATTCCGGCACCAGCAGCCCGGCCACCCCGAGCTCGGCGGCCAACGTTCGCCAGACCCCGGAAAGGTCTTGTGGCTCTGGGTCGTAACACCGGTTGAGAACGTCGGGCAGGCACCGGTCGGCGAACAGGTGACGAACGCTGTCCCGCAGCGCGTCCTCGGTGTCGGAGTACAGCAAGTCCCCGATGCTCATCGATCCAGGTCCTTCCACGCGACGTCCTTGTCGACGCGGTGTTCGCCGGGCAGGCCCAGAATCCGCTCGGAGATGGTGTTGCGCAAGATCTCCGAGGTGCCGCCCTCGATCGAGTTGCCGCGCGCGCAGATACCGGTAGCCGGGTCCGCGACCGACCAAATCGACCGTCTCGGGCCGGCGCATGGTCCAGTCGTCGTAGCGCAGTCCCGCCTCGCCGTGCATTTCGATCTCGAATCCCGAAATCGCTTGCGCCAGTGTCGCAAACGCGATCTTCATGCCCGCCCCCTCCGGTCCGGGCTGCCCGGTGCTGGCCTGCTGTGCCAACCGTTCGCCGGCGAGCCGCAACACCTCCGCCTCGACCCACAACCGCATGAGTTCGTCGTGCATCGCCGGATTGCGCAGTGTGGGATCGTGTCGCCACGCGGTGGCGACCTTGCCGATGTGACCGCTTTCGCGGGGCACCCCGGAGCGGGAGCCGATCGCGGCGCGCTCGTTGTTCAGCGTGGTGGTGGCGACCCGCCAGCCGCCGCCCTCGGGGCCCAACCGGTTGGCGTCGGGCACTCGCTCATCGGTGAGGAACACCTCGTTGAACTCGGCCTCGCCGGTGATCTGGCGCAGCGGCCGGATCTCGACACCGGGCTGGGTCACGTCGCACAGAAAGTAGGTCAGGCCAAAGTGTTTGGGCACCGTCGGGTCGGTGCGGGCAACCAGGATGGCCATCTGCGCGTTCTGGGCCTGCGACGTCCACACCTTCTGACCGTTGACGATCCAGTCGTCACCGTCGCGGACGGCGCGGGTGGACACCCCGGCCAGGTCCGAACCGGCACCCGGCTCGCTGAACAACTGGCAATAGATCTGTTCACCGGTGAACAACGGGCGCAAGAACTTTCGCTTCTGCTCGTCGGTTCCGAACGCCGCGATGGTCGGCGCCGCCATGCCCATGCCGATGTAGTTCTTCGGCGTGCCGCCCACCGGCGCACCGGCCGCGGCGAGCTGCGCGTCGACGCGCTCCTGGGCCTTGCGCGGCAGGCCCAGGCCGCCGAACCCCGGCGGTAGGTGCACCCAGGCCAGGCCCGCATCGTATTGCGCGCCAAGGAATTCCCGCGGCTCGGTGGTTGCCGGGTCGTATTGGTCCAGCAGCGCCCGTATCCGGGCGTCGAGATCGTCGGTACTCATGGTTTGCTCTCGGGCCGCATCTGGAAGCCCTGCGCGCCGCCGAGCAGCAGACCGCCGTCGATGACCATCGTCTCCCCGGTGATCCAGCTCGCCGCGTCGGACACCAGGAACGCCACCGCGTTGGCCACGTCGACGGGCTCGCCGATGCGGCCGAGCGCGATCTGCGACACCAGCGGATCTTCGTGGTCCTTCCACAGCGCCTCGGCCCATCTGGTGCGAACGACTCCCGGCGCGATCGCGTTGACCCGGATACGTGGCGACAGTTCCAGGGCGAGTTGCTTGGTGACGTGGATCAGCGCCGCCTTGGTGGCGTTGTACATGCCCATCGCCGGGGATTGATGCAGGCCGCCGATGGAGGCGGTGTTGACGATCGCCCCACCGTGCTCGCCCATCCATGCCTTGACGACCAGGGATGTCCACAGCAACGGCGCCCACAGATTGACCTCGAAGATTTTGGTGAACCGCGCATGATCCTGATCGATCAGCGGGCCGTACGCCGGGTTGGTGCCGGCGTTGTTGATCAAAATGTCGACGCTGCCGAACTTTTCCAGCGTGAGCGCCACGCAGTTGCGCGCGGCGTCCTCGTCGACCGCGTGCGCGCCGACACCCGGGGCCCGTTCCCCCACCTGCGCCGCGGCCGCATCGGCTGCGTCCTGTTTACGAGCGGTCAGCACCACATTGGCGCCCGCGGCGGCCAGCTGTTGGGAGATCGCCAACCCGATTCCGCGCGAGGCCCCGGTGACAATCGCAGTACGGCCGGTCAAATCCAGTGTGGTCATCGTTGTACACCCTTTGTCGTGTGGGGCCCAGTTCGCTGGCGGAGCAAGGCGATTGCAATCAATCTTTTCCAGAGAGGTTTTGTCCGCAGGCGTGCGGGTATGCGAGTCGCATGTTAGCGAAATTGACCCTCCTGAAACCACTGGTGATCGGCGGCGCCGTTGCTGCTGCGATCGCCGCTGCACCGATGGCCGCTGAGGATAGTTTTGCGACCGCCCCGACGATGACGAGCCCGGCGCCCACCCACATCGTCTTCAAGGACGACCCGGGTGGCGGCGGCTGCGACGCCAATGGCAACTGCGGATCCGGCGGCCAGAACAACGGCCCGGGCGGCGGCCCGGGTGGCCAGGGCTGCGTGCCCGGCGTCGGCTGTGGCTCCGGCGGCCAGAACGCCGGTCCGGGTGGCGTCCCGGGCGGTACTGGATGTCTGCCAGGCGTTGGTTGCGGATCCGGCCATGCCTGATTCCCCTCCGGCATGGCCCTTCAGACTCTCGCGAGCCTGGTGATCCAGGCCCGGGAGTCTGAAGGGTCGATTACGTCATCAAGTTCGAACGTCGTGGCGGCCCGAAGCGCCTTACCGTGTTGGTAGGCCGCCGCCACCAGCTTGTCGAACAGCTGCACGCGTTCGGCGGGTGAGGCCGCCGCGGCCAGCTCCTTGCTGAAGCCGAGCCGCACCGCGCCTTCCAGGCCCACGATGCCGATCTCGCCCGTCGGCCAGGCGACGGTGAATTGCGGGGCGTGAAAAGAGCCCCCACCATGGCCATTGCGCCCAGGCCGTAGCCCTTGCGCAAGACGATCATGCCCAGCGGCACCGTCAGCCGCGCGCCCAGCACGAACATTTGGCCGAACCGGCGGACCGCGGCCTGCTTCCGCGTCCGGGCCGACCATGAATCCCGGTGTATCGCACAGCGAAATCACCGGCAGCCGAAACGATTCACACAAACTGAGAAAGTCGCCGGCCTTGTCGGCGGCCTCCGCGTCGATCGCCCCACCCAAATGGTGGCTGCTGTTGGCCAGCAGCCCGTACGCCACGCCCACCACCCGCACCAGCGCGGTGACGATCCCGACGCCGTAGTCGGGGCGCAGCTCGAGTACTGAGCCGACGTCGACGATCGCCGCGATCGCCCGGCGCACGTCGTAGACGCGTAACCTGTTCTCCGGCACCACATGTCGGGCCAGCCATGGGTCCGGTGCCGCCCAGTCACCGACGCTGCCCTGGAAGTACGACAGATACTGCTTGGCCAGCGACACCGCGTGCGCTTCGTCCCGCGCGACCAGGCTCACCACCCCGTTGTGCTGCTGCACGTCGATCGGGCCGATCGCCTCGGGCGGATACACCCCGAGCCCACCGCCCTCGATCATCGCCGGCCTGCCCATCCCGATGTTGGCGTCCGGCGTCGCGATGATCACGTCGCACACCCCGGCCAACGCGGCGTTGCCGGCGAAGCAACGCCCGGAGACGATCGATACCAGCGGCACCCGACCGCGCAGTCCGGCCAGCACCCGGAAGGTCGGCACGTCCAGCCCGGCGGCGCCGCCGACGTCGGTGTCGCCGGGCCGTCCACCACCGCCTTCGGCAAACAGCACCACCGGCAAGCCTTTTCGGCCGGCCATGTCGAAGACGCGGTCGGTCTTGGCGTGGTTACGCATGCCCTGCGTTCCGGCGAGCACCGTGTAGTCGTAGGACACCACCACCGCCTCGGCCGCGGCCCGCCCGAACCGGTCGGCGCCGATGGTCGCCAAGCCGGCAACCAGCCCGTCGGCCGGGGTGTTGGCGATCAGATCCTCGTCCGAGCGCCGGCTGCGTTGGGCGGCGATGGCCAGCGCGCCGTACTCGACGAAGCTGCCGTCGTCGATCAGGTCGGCGATGTTCTCCCGGGCGGTGCGGCGGCCCAGGTGGTGCCGCTTGGCGACCGCCGCTGCCCGGCCCTCGTCGAGCGTGAGCAGATGCCGGCGCCGGACCTCGTCGAGGTCGGCGCGCGGCCGGTCGAGATCGATTGCAGGAACGCAGGACTCGCCGCCCACGCCGGCCCCGGTGCGGGCGAAGACGACCAACGGGTCCCCGGTTCGGACGACCTGACCTGGCGTCACGAGATTGCGCTGCGTGCGCAGCGCATCCGGCGCGACGAGCACGTGCTGCATTTTCATCGCCTCCAGCACGACCAGCTGGTCGCCGGGCGATACCTCGGCGCCCTCGGGTGTCATCTCCACCACCGTTCCGGCTAGCTGGGCGCGCAGCACTTCCTCACCGGGATGCAGCTCCACCGGCGCCACTCGGGTGTCATGCTCGTGCGTCAGCGCCGCGGCCGCCAGCTCGGGCAGCTTCGCGTCGAGGAAGCCGGTCGTCACCACACCCGACTGAATCTGACTGTCGGACAACAGCTCCTGCAGAAATCTGATGTTGGTGCGCACACCCTCGATGCCCAACTCGGCCAGTGCGGCGCGCGACTTGCGCAGCGCCACCTGCAGCGACGACCTGCGGACGTGGGTGACGACCTTGGCCAGCAGCGAATCGTAGCGTGCAGTCAACGTCAGCCCCGTCCGACCGAAGGTGTCGACGCGCACCCCCGGGCCACTCGGCGGCGAGAACACCATCAGGGTGCCCCGCCGCGGGCGCCACCGTCCCGTCCGGGGTCAGGGTCTCCGTGTTGACCCGGGCCTGTATCGCGATGCCGCACCGGGCGGCGGGCTCGCCGATGACTTCCTCACCGTCAGAAGCGATTCCGGACGGCAACCCCAACTGGTAGTAGGATGCGCCTCCGGCGATCGCGAGCTGGGCGGCCACCAAATCCACTCCGGTGGTCTCCTCGGTGATGGTGTGCTCGACCTGGATGCGCGGGTTGATCTCCAGGAAGACGAACATCTCACCGGCAACCAGGAATTCGACGGTGGCCAGCCCGCGCAGGCCCGCTCGGCCGCACAACCGGGCCGCGGCCAGGTGCAGCTCGCGACGCAGGGAATCCGAAAGCCCTTGCGCCGGCGCTATTGCGACGATTTTCTGGTAGCGGCGCTGGATGCTGCAGTAGCGGTCGCCCAGGGCAAGCGCATGCGTTTGGGGCCCGGCCGGCGCCGCGACGATCTGCACCTCGATATGGCGGGCGTTGTCGAGCAGCGCCTCGATGAACACGGCGGGATTGTCGAACCCCAGTTGCGCCTCGGCGGCGCACTGGCGGTAGGCGTTGTCGATCTGGTCGGCGCTGTCCACTCGGCGCATCCCGCGACCGCTTCCGCCGGCCAGCGCCTTGATCATGATGACCCCGTCGTGGGCGGCGAAGAATGCGCGGACGTCCTCGAAGCTGCTGGGCCCCGCGGTGGCCGGCAAGACCGGCACGCCCGCGGCGACCGCGGCGGCACGCGCCGCGGACTTGTTGCCGACCGTCTCGAGCACAGCGGCATCCGGCCCCACGAACGTGTGCCCGGCGGTTGCGCACGCACGCGCGAAATCGGCGTTCTCCGCGAGGAAGCCGTAGCCCGGGTGGATCAGCTGCGCCTTGGCGTTTTTCGCCGTGGCCAGGATCGAGGACTGATCCAGGTAGGCGTCGGGACCGCTACCGAGCAGCCCGATCGCCTCGTCCACCGCATGCACGTGCGGGCTCTCGGCGTCGTCCTCGGCGTAGACCGCGACCGTCTGCATGCCCAATTCCGTTGCAGTGCGGATGATCCGGAGTACAATCTCGCCGCGGTTGGCGATCAACAGGGAGTGTGGCAAACAGCAGCCTCAACTTTGGCAGCGCGACTGGGGCACAACGATCAACCAGGAGGACCTACTTGGGACACTTTTGGTTTTTTGGTTTGTCGTCGGCGAACCGATGTGTCGTCTCAGCGTGGAAGTGTCGGCCCGGGATCAAGACGCTTACCTGCATTTGTGGAACGTAATCGGGCATCAGCTCGGCGTATGCCATGACCTGTTGGTGTTCGACGTCGGCGAGGCCAACGCGCTCGTCGACCTCATCCGTGGCAGGCAGTTCAAGGCGTCACCCGAAGGGCAGGACATGACTCGTGCGCTCCTCGTGCTGCTCGACCAGCTAACGCCCTTTCATCGGTTTGACGATACGATCCCACCGTTGATCCGCCATCTGATCGGCGACAAAACCGCGGACCTGTTGCTCGTGCCGCGGTCGGATCTCGGGGGCGAGGTCAGGCGGATCGCGCGCATCAGCAATTGGTTCTATGTTCACGTTTTCGGCCGCCCGGACAAGGGTGATTCCGCGCGTTATGAATTCGTGTTGGACATTGCCCGTCCATTCGGGCGCAATCTACTCCGCGGGATGTTCGAGCTCGAGCGAGGGGGTGAACGGGCTCCGTTCGCCTTGCCCGATCGTCTTGCACGCAGCTGGGAGCTTTCGGCCTGATTCAGCGGCTACTGATAGTGGCCACGACGTTCGGCAACGTATCGGCGAATCACGCTCGTCCTGAACGGAATTCACTCCATCAACCGGGTGGCCACGGTCGCCCCGAGATTCCAGCATGCCTCGACGTCGGTCCTGCTCGGCTTACCCGAAACCACCACGGTCTCCGCGACTTTCACCCAGCCCAGGCCGGTCGTGATTTCGTCGACCGCCCGCTGCGCCCCCTCGGTGCCCTCGTTGCCGTGCAGGTACAAGCCGAACGGTCGTCCCTGTGTCGAATCGAGCAATTGGTAATAGGCACAGTCGAATGCGTGCTTGAGCGCACCCGAGATGTAGCCGAGGTTGGCCGTCGTGCCGAGCAGATACCCATCGGCCCGCAACATCTCGACGGGCGAGACCGTCAGCGCCGCTCGCCGAACGACTTCCACTCCCTCGATCTCGGGGTCGGTCGCCCCAGCCAGCACCGCCTCGAACATCTCCTGGCAGTGCGGCGACGGCGTGTGGTGCACGATCAGCAGCGTCTTGCTCACGGACGCCCCTCCTGTAGCTGCACGGCCGTCTTCATGGCCTCGCGGGCGCGGCGGCGGTCCCCCGCGTAGTCGTAGGCCCGGGCCAGCCGATACCAATGCCGCCAGTCGTCCGGGTGGGCCTCCACCTCGGTGCGCACCGTGGCGAACAGCGCGTCGGCCGCATCGCGCTGGATGCGACCCGACGGCCGCCGCGGCAGCGCGCTGGCGTCGAGTTCCATCCCTTCTTCGGCGATCAGGCGGGCCAACTTCTGGTGCGCGAACCCGGCTCGCAGCGTGGTGACCATCGCCCACAGCCCGATCACCGGCATGATCAGCACCGCCAGCCCGAGTCCGATGGCGGCGGCCCGGCCCGAGGCGATCATCGCGACGGCCAACCGCCCCAGCAGCACGAAGTACAGCAACATCGCCGCGCCCAGGAACGCGATCAGCAATTGCGTGCGCAGCAACCTGCTCATTGCAGATTGAGCATGGGCTCCAGCCCCACCGTCAGCCCTGGCCGTTCTGAAATACGGCGCACCGCCAGCAGCACGCCCGGCACGAACGAGGTGCGGTCCAGGCTGTCGTGGCGGATGGTCAACGTCTCCCCCTCGGTGCCGAATAGCACCTCCTGGTGCGCGACCAGCCCCGCCAGCCGCACCGAGTGCACCGGGATGCCGTCGACGTCGGCGCCGCGGGCGCCCGGTAGACCGGTGCTGGTGGCATCGGGGTTGGGCGGCAAGCCTTTTCGCGACTCGGCGATCAACTTCGCGGTACGCGTCGCGGTGCCCGACGGTGCGTCGGCCTTGTGCGGGTGATGCAGCTCGACGACCTCGGCGGAGTCGAAGAATGGCGCCGCCTGCTTGGCGAAATGCATGGACAGCACCGCACCGATCGCGAAGTTCGGCGCGATCAGCACCGACGTTTTCGGGCTGTCGGCCAGCCAGGCCTCGACCTGCCGCAGCCGCTCGGCGGTGAAGCCGGTGGTGCCGACCACGGCGTGAATCCCGTTGCCGATCAGGAACTCCAGGTTGCCCATCACCACGTCGGGGTGGGTGAAGTCGATCACGACCTCGGTGTTGTGCTCGGTCAGCAGACTGATCGGGTCGCCGGCGTCGACCTCGGCAGACAGCGTCAGATCGTCGGCGGCCCGCACCGCCGCCACCATCGCCGACCCGACCTTGCCCTTGGCACCCAGCACTCCTACCCGCATGGCCTTCACCCTAGACGGGCACCCGGACGGGCCTCGTGCGCAGGCGGCACCTTGGCCGCAGCCAGAGTTTCATGGCCCGTTGCCGCGCGTAATCGTGGGCGCTTTCATGGGGACTTTGTCGCCGGGTGCAGCTTGGTTGGTTGATCCCGGTCCCGGCGGAGGAATCCGCTGCGCAGGACGCCGGTGGCCCCGCGATTGGCTGGCTCGAACTACGCTTGCGGCAGCATGATTCGGGATGAACGCATCGAGTTATCGTGCGGCCCTGCATATTTCCGCCGCTCAGGCCGATGGTCTGGGCGATGTGACCAGGCTGTCGTTGGCGTCGGCCTGAGGAAGTCAGGTCGGTGTACCGAACGGCGGCTCTTTCGGGCTGGCGGCGTCCAGGGCGGAGTCGGAACCAAATTTCAAAGACGCCGTCGGCCAAGAACGTTGGGTCCATAATCGATCAAGGTTTGGCCTGACCGACTCGGCTCCGGGTGGAAGCGCTACGCGCTCGACAGAGCTGTATATCCGCTCCATGCACGACCGTACCGCCGCACGTGCGCGCCGTTCCGCCATGCCCCAGGAAGCCGCTTCGGCTGCCAGATCATCGACGTCGATGCGGTCGATACTCGTCTTGCCGTTAATCACATGGCCGGTGCCCTTGAACGCGGGATCCAGGTGCCTGATCGGCGAGGCATCGTAGATCGGGGCCAGGTGCACGGTCCCGTCGCGGCCAATCATCATTGAGTAGTTTTTCGAGTGCGCGTCAGCATTACCAATCACGACGTTAAACGTGACGGCCTGCAGCAACGTCAGGCGAAACCCGTCAGGGTCCAACGCTCTGGGTGCGGCCGCGCGTGCTATGCGTCGTAGCCGCGAACCGGAACGCGTTGCTTCACTGGTGCTCTCGTATTTGGCGGCAGGATCCAGACCTAGCGCCTGACAGAAATCTTCCTGATGCAGCCGATTGCCCTCAGGGGTTCGGTCATAGCGGACCACGACGATGGCCTCGCGTTCACCGAACCGCGCTAATCGCGACTCCGCAGCATTGATGCCTGCCCCGTGTGCCACTCGTAGCGCCCAATCTTCCGTCTGAATGAGATGCTCTACGGCGCCACCGAGTGGCTCGGGTTTGATGATGTGCGTTGACGCCGCACCCGCTTCGGGCCAGCCCCATTCACCGTTGGAAAGAGCCACTAATAGCACTTTGTCCTGAATGCCGGCGAGCGATGCCTGTGGTGTGGCACCCTCGGGCAGATGGTAGGTCGGCAGGTCCTCGATCAGCCTGTCGATCTCCTGTTTCGTCAAACGGCGGATCTGACCGGCACCGGGCTTTGCTCCGTGGCGAAGGATTTGGACAGCACCGGCACATTCACCGCCTACCCGTTCTAATAGCGTCATCGGGTCGTTGATCGGTACGCGAGCCTCAGTCGCGATGTGACGACGTAGGTTGCCTTCCGGCAGAAGACCTTCGATGAACGCCGACACTTGCAACTTGTCGTCACGGTCTTGGATGGGTTTTCGCGAGATGGGTAACGCCAAGGACAGGACTCGGCTTCCCTCGCCGAAGGTGTCGAGCGCCTCCTCGGTGAACTCCAGACGCAGGCGAAACCGGTGTGGCTCGCTCAGCCTTGCGACGTGGACGCCGTACAACCAAACGTCAAGCGCTTTGCGTGCCATCGACTGTCGTCATTCGGGAGAACTTCGGCACCAGCGCGAGCGCCACGCCGCACTCCGAGAGCGCGCGCATCGCTATGTCGACGCTGACAGATTCGCCCCGCTCCAGACGGGAGATGGTCATCCGAGTGACTCCGATACGGTTGGCCAGCTCATCCTGGTTGAAGCCGCGGTCTCGGCGCGCGCGCCGGATGTGTTCGCCGAGTTCGACGGTGTCGTATATCAGCGGGACGGGATGAGGCATATTTCGATCATACGACCGATATAGCCAAATGATCATTATTTCGATCATCGGATCCAAGTCATCGAAGGATCGAAATTTTGATCAAGTATGCTGGAGACCGGGCTAGTGGTCCAGGGCCCACCCCAAGCGGCTGGCGGATGGCGACGAGGCTACTTCTTGAACCGCCCCGCGAAGGCCCGCAGCGGAAGGTCGGCGCTGGTGATCAGCCCGGGCGGCGCGGCCACCACCGACCTGATCGACGCGAGGGCGGGCATCCCGGTGACGGTCATGCCGATGGAGGCGAAGTTGTCCGGGTTGGACAGGTCCACACCGGGCTTCGGGAAGATCATGTGCTTGTTGTATACGCACGGGTCGCCCTTGATCTGGGTGATGTAGCAGCCCTTGATATCCCAGTGCGGATCGGTGTGCGGGGTCATCTGCCATTCCAGGTGGGTTTCGACGCGTGGCACCCCGTCCACCATGCCCTGGTACTTGATGTAGTTGCCGCCCAGCGAGCCCTTCGGCAGCGTGTACCAGCCCAGGTCGATGTCCTTGGTGCAGGCACCCAGTTCGTAGCTGAACTTGACCTCGTCGAGTTTCAGGTCGAAGCAGTCGGCCATCATCAACACGCTGTCGGCGAACACCCGGGTGTACTTCTCCAACTTGGCCGGGATCGACGGATCAGCCACGGGCAGGCCATAACCCACCTCGATCCAGGTGTCCTTGGAGTGGTGGCACGACACGTCGACGGACTCGATCGTGGTGACGTTCTCGATATCGGCGATGTCGGCCGAGCACACCACGCCGAGGATCTGGTTGAGCCCCGGGTTCATTCCGGTGCCGTAGAAGGTCGCGCCGCCCTTGGCGCATGACTCGGCCAGCAGCTGGGTCACCGGCTTGCCGGACGGGTGCGGGTGGTTGGTGTCGCGATGCCATCCGGTGATCCAGTCGGCGGTGTGACGATGTCGATGCCCGCCTCCAGCACTTTGACATAGAGGTCCTCGTCGGGAAACACGCCATGAAAGGTGACGACGTCAGCTCCGCTTTCGATGATCTCCTCGATGCTGCCGGTAAATTTCACCCCGTTGCACCCGATACCGGCGAATTCACCGGTGTCCTTGCCGACCTTCTCCGGCGAATAGGCATGCACGCCAATGAGTTCGAGATCGGGCTGGGTCGCGATCCGCCTGATCATCTCCGAGCCCACGTTTCCACTTCCGACTTGGAAGACGCGGATCGGTGCAGCGGGTGCGGTCATTGCCTTCAGCCTTCCTGGGATGCTGCGTACACTTCGGCGGCGCTGCCACCGATGCCGTCGGGATAGAACTGCTTGGCCCACTTGCGGATTGCCGTGAACCCCGCGTACTCGTCGGTGGCCAGCTCGGGCGGATCCGAATACCGCTGGTGCTGCCAGATTTCGATGTCCTGCTCGAACTGCCGGATGACTTCTCGGCCGAACTCGGCAGCCTTGGTCTGGGCGCGAACCGGATCCTTGTGCGGCGCGCGGCCGATGTACACCATGAACCGGACATCGGAGGTGCACTCGTCGACCGGGGTGATCGCCGAGATGGTGCGGTTGTCGACCATGCCCCAGCTCTTGGTCACCGCGATGCCCAGCCCGCCATTGATCGCCTCGACGCCGCTGTTGACGTCCTCGATCCGCTGCCCGTCGTCGCCTTCGAAGGTGATGGTGAAGTCCACGAACGACACCGGCTCGCCGAAGTCGTGCCGGGTGAACACCGGCACGATCGGCGTGTTGTGCACGTACTTGAAGTGCGCGAAGTCCACCCCGTTTTCCAGCACGTACTGCGGGTGCAGCTCCAAGCCGGCGCGGTACAGCCGTTGTTGCGGGTAGTAGTCGTCGGAACTGCTACCGTCGCCGAACGCGGCGAACACGTCCGGGGCGTCGAAGAACGGCTCGCGACGCTGCACGTCGTGCCAGATGTAGACGGACTCGTTGCGCTCCACCACGGGGTAGGTGCGCACCCGACGCCCGCGGTTGGGCCGGTCTTGATACGGGATGCACACGTTGCGGCCCTCATGACTCCACTACCAGCCATGGAACGGGCACTGCAAGACCTCGCCGACGACCTTGCCGCCGTAGCCCAGATGTGCCCCCAAATGTTCGCCATAGGCGTTCATCACGGTGAGCCGGCCGGAATCGGCCCGCCAGGCGACCATTTCGATGTCGAAGTACTTCATCTTGTGGACGTCCCCGACGCCGATCTCCTCGGACCAGGCGACCTGGAGCCATCCGGTCGGTTTCATCGACAACGGCGGCTTAGCCATCGAACTCAGCCATCGAACTCAGCCATCACAGCTGCCCTCCTCGCAACGAATGATAGCGGCGTCGGCTCGGACAATCACAGTACCCTCTATGAAGAAGTTAGTGGGGCCGGCCGACGCGCACAAGCCATCGATTACGATCGGCCGATGGCGCAGCGGGCTACCAGGCACGTTTCGGAGGCCGGCATCGCGGGCCGGCGGCCGAACCGGCGCGGCAGCGCAACCCGGGAGAACATGCTCGAGGCCGCGTTGCGGTCGCTGGGCTCGGGCGAGCCGGGCTCGGTGTCGGCCAATCGCATCGCCAAGGACATCGGCGCCACCTGGGGTGCGGTGCAGTATCAGTTCGGCGACACCGACGGTTTCTGGGCGGCCGTGCTGCACCGCACCGCCGAGCGACGCGCGGCGACGTTCTCCTCGTTGTCGACTCCGGTGCGACCGAACGCACCGCTGCGCGAGCGCGTCAGCGCCATCATCGAAACCCTGTACCGCGGTCTGGCGTCGCCGGATTCACGCGCGATCGAGAATCTGCGCGCCGCCCTCCCCCGTGACCCCGCCGAGCTGGAGCGCCTCTATCCGCGCACCGCCGCGGAGTTGTTCTCCTGGGGCAAGAGTTGGCTGGAAACCTGTCAGAACGCCTTTTCCGGGCTCGATGTCGACCCGGAGCGGGTTCGCGAGGTGGCCGCGCTGATTCCTGGCGCGATGCGTGGCCTGGTGTCCGAGCGTCAACTTGGCTCGTACGCCGACCTCGACATGGCCCGGCGAGGTCTGACCAATGCGCTGGTCGCCTATCTCGAGCACTCCCGGCGGCAATGACCTTAAGGTGGCCCTGTGAAATCGAGGACGTCAAGATCCGCCGGGCCGGGCCAAGAGATTTCGAGAAGGTTGCGGCCATGCACTATCCGGTGTGGCGGCAATCCTTCGCCGGAATTCTGGACGATTACCTGCTCGACGTGATCGCGACACCGAGATTGTGGGCCACCGTGAAGTACCCGGAAGCGCTGATGCAGCCGGGGTGGGGCATGTGGGTTGCCGAGGCCCGCGGCAAGCTGCTGGGAATGACGGTCTTCGGGCCCGAAGCCGCCAGCACCGAAAATGTGCAGATCGACGCCCTCTACACCGCGGACGAGGCCAAGGGTCTCGGCGTCGACGTGCGCCTGCTCGACAAGGCGGTGCGCACCTCGTCGGGCGACGTGGTGCTGTGGTGTGCGGAAAAGAACGACGCGGCACGAAAATTCTACGAAGACAACGACTTTCAGCTCGACGGCCGCACCCTGGTCTGGGAACCGCTGCCCGGTGTGAGCGTGTCCCACGTGGGTTATCGGCGGCGCCGATCAGCACCCGAAGGCTGACCGCTCAGGCGTCGATGACGAGCCGGTCGGCCTTGGCCCGCGACACGCAGACCAGCATCTCGTCCTCACCCACGGCCGTGCGCCCACGGTGATCGACCTGTCCGGCAAGCACTTTCACCTTGCACGTCCCGCAGAACCCCTGCTGACAGGAGTACGGGGTGGTCGGGTCGAGGTCGCGCATCACGTCCCGCGCGGACCGGTTGGCCGGAACACCCACCACCCGCCGCGCCCGCGCCAGCTCGAGTTCGAACGCGACCCCGTCGACGACCGGTGGCGGGCTGAACCGTTCGTAATGCAGCGGCGCCTCGGCGTGTTCGTTGCGGGCCAACCGAACCGCCTCGAGCATGCCGGTCGGGCCGCACACGTAGACGGCGGTGGCGGGCCCGGCCCCGACCAGCAGGTCGTCGACCGCGGCGGCGCGGCCGCGTTCATCGTCGGCCCAGACCGTCACCCGGTCCGGCGCCGCCGCCACCACTTCGTCCAGAAACGGCATGTACTCCCGGCTGCGACCGGCATAGATTGCCCGCCAATCGATTCCGCGTTGCTGGGCCGCCTGGATCATCGGCAGGATCGGGGTCACGCCGATGCCGCCGATCACGAACAACACGTCACGCTCGGACGAACCGAGATAGAACGCGTTACGCGGCCCTTCGAATAGCAGCGTGTCGCCCACGCCATACGTGTCGTGCATCTCGATCGAACCGCCGCCGTCGGGCATCCGGCGCACGGCGATGCGGTAGTCGGTGCGCCGCCCGGGCGGGCCGCACAACGAGTACTGGCGTCGTCGCCCCGAGGGCAGCAACACATCGATATGGCCGCCGGGGGTCCACGACGGCAGCAGCCCGCCGTCCGGGTCGGCCAGCGTCAACGCGACCACATCGGGTGCGACGAGTTCGCGTTTGGCGACGACGGCGGACAGGGTGCGCCGCACCGGCTTGATCCGCGAGGACTCCCAGCGTGACACCGAGCTGAATCCGTCGAACAGCACCCGGATCCCGCACAGCACGGCACCGAGCCGGTCCCGGTCGCGCCGGCCGTAGAGGTCGGCCGGCCGGCTGGTCCAGATGCTTTCCCGCACAGGCAATCCCCCCGCCCTGCTTACGTCGGCCGAATATCCAACCGCGCCAGTAGCCGGATCGCCGACGGGCTGATCCGGCGCATCGCGTAGCCGATCCTGGATTCGGCGGCGACCGGCAACACCGCGGGGCCGGTCTTGATCGCCTTGACAATCGCCTCGGCCACGGCCTCCGGGCTGTAGTTGCGGCGCCGGTAGGCCGCGTCGGCCTTGTCCCGGGCGCGCTCCTGCTCGGCGTCCGACATCCCGGCGTAGACGGTGTTCTTGGCGATATCGGTGTTGACGAATCCGGGACACACCGCGGTGACGGTGATGCCCTCGTCGGCGAAGTCGGCGCGCAGCGATTCGCTGAATCCCAGCACCGCCGCCTTCGTGGTGCTGTAGGCGACCATGGACTTCGACGGTAGATATGCCGACGCGGAGGCCACGTTGATGATCGCGCCGCCCTCGCCACGGTCGACCATCTGCGCGCCGAACGCCCGGCTGCCGGAGATCACCCCGCGCAGGTTGACCCCGATGATGTCCTCCCAGTTCTCCGGGCTGGTGTCCAGGAATCGGCCCACCATCCCGATCCCGGCATTGTTCACCAGGATGTCGACCACGCCATGGTCGTTGAGTACTTGTGCGGCAAGGTCGTTCATCGCGTCTTCGTCGCTGACGTCGGTCTGGTACACCGCGGCCTCGGCGCACGCGGCGCGAACCGCGTCCGCGGTTTCGTTGGCCGCAGCCGGGTTTCGATCGACGATGATCACCTTGCGGGCGCCGTGGCGGGCCAGTTCCACCGCGGTGGCCCGGCCGATGCCGGCACCCGCACCGGTGACCAACGCCAGCTTGCCCGGTATCTCGTGCGGGCCGCCCCGCACGGACGGCTCACCGGCGGTGAGGGTGCCGGCGACGCTGCGGTCGATCCACTCACTGGTCAGCCGGGCCACCACGTCGGGACGCGACGTCACCACCCAGTGACCGCCCTCGATCGAAACCACCCTGCCCCCAGCGGGTATCGCGCTGGTGAAGCGCTGCAGGGCGGGCGTCACGAACAGGTCCATGCGTGGCACCAGCACCTGCACCGCGACGTTGGTCTGGGGCAGTTCGCGTCCCGGCATCAGCATCGGCGAGGGCATGTTGGCGCGGTAGAGGTTCAACCCGTTGACATAATCGGCGACCGAGCGCGGCGTGGCGCGGCGCTGACTGCGGGTGCTCGATCGGCCGATGCGTTCCACGGCCTCAACGACTTTCACGCCGATGCCGGAATGAAACGCGGCCTCCGGCACGCACGGGCACAGAAAGAAGCCGATATACGTCGACGCCATCAGCTGCCCGGCGACCTGGGCCAGCGTCCGCGGATTGCGCGCCGAACGCAAGAACCTGCCCGCGTACTGCAGATGCGGACCCGAGATCGAGGTGAACGACACGATCTTGTCCATCACCGATTCGTCGGTGACGGCCGCCCAGGCCTGGATCGAGCCCCAGTCGTGGGCCAGCAGGTGGACCTGCTCGACCCCGAGGCTGTCGATCACCGCGGCCAGATCGGACACCAGATGTTCGAACGCATAGCCGGATTGTTTTGCCGGACGCGATGATTCGCCCGCCCCGCGGACATCGTAGGCGACGAAGTTGTACCGGCCCGCGTAGTTCTGCGCGAACTCCTCGGCGACCGGATCCCAGACGTGGTGGTTATCGGGCCAGCCGTGAATGGCCAGGATGGTCGGTCGCTGCGGGTCGATTTCCGTGTAGCGATGGACGGCCAGGGCCACACCGTTGGATGCGGTGAATCCGAAGTCGATGGTCATAGCTCAGTGCGATGCCCTTGCTGCGGGAGAGACGGCCAGATAGTCGACTGCTCGCCCGAGCCCGCCCAGCTGCGAGGGGTGAAAGCCCGGCCGGTAGTAGTCGGCGATACCACGCAGGAAGCGTAGCGGGCCGGGCAACAGGCCCCGGCGGGCCGCTTTGACGTAGTCGCGCCAGTGCGGCTTGGTGCCCGGGGGCAACAGCGGATCCACCGAATACAGGTACCGCACACCACGAATCCACAGCAGCAACATCGCCGGCGAGACCACCAGCTGGGCGCGCACCCGCCGCCAGTACCCGGCCCGCAGATGCGTCATGGTGTCGAAGGCCACCGCCTTGTGCTCGACCTCTTCGGCACCATGCCAGCGCAGCATGTCCAGCATCACCGGATCGGTGCCGATGGCGTCGTGCGCCGGGGTGTTCAAAATCCACTCGCCCAGGATCGCGGTGTAGTGCTCGATCGAGAAGATGAACGAGACCTGCTCGGCTAGCCAGCGCTCCTGGCGCCGTTTGCTCCACTCCGGCTTGGGCCCCAGCAGCTTCTCGAACATCCACCTGATCTGACCGGTGTAGGGCGTCACGTCGATGCCCCGCGCCTCGAACCGGGCGAGCACGCCCGAGTGCGCCTGCGAATGCACGGCCTCCTGGCCGATGAAGCCCTGCACGTCCAGCCGCAACTGGTCATCCCGGATCAACGGGAGCGCGCGCTTGAACACCTCGACGAAGAACTCCTCACCCGCGGGCAACAGCAGGTGCAGGACGTTGAGCATGTGCGTGGTGAACGGCTCGCCGGGCACGTAGTGCACCGGTAGCGCCGCCCAGTCGAAGGCCACGTCACGTGCCTCGAGCACGAGCCGCTCGTGGTCCAGCGATGCGTCATGCGCACGCGCGGCCTGGTCGTCGACGGCGAACATGTGACCCCTCCGACAAAGTCGTCTCGGTGAACATCGGGCAGGGCAAGTATAAGTTCGCGACGCGAATATGCGAAACCGCCGGTACCGGGTTTCTGCTTTGTCAGTGGGCCGCCACGTTGCGGCGCAGGTCGTACTGGCCGGGGTCGGGTTTCGCCAGCATCCAGCGGTGTTCGGCCGGCGTGAGGGGCCACACTTCGGGCATGCCGTCCTTGTTGAGGTACCAGCTGCTGCAGCCGGTGGTCCACACGGTGTCAGGCATCGCGGCCCGCAGCTTCGCGTTGAATCGCTCGGTCGCCGCGGCCGTGGGCTCGATCGTGTCGAATTCGCCGCGGCGCCAGCGCTCGATCCAGCTCACGATGTGGTCGGCCTGCGATTCGGCCACGGTGGTCAGCGCGAGATTGCGCACCGGACTGTGCGGGCCGAGCATCATGAAGAAGTTCGGGAAGCCGGACAGCGCAACGGTTTGATAGGCGCGGGGACCGTCGCGTCAGACCTCGTTGGCGCAGATCCCGTCGCGGCCGATCAGCTCCATCGGCCGGAAGAACGCATGCGTATCGAATCCCGTTGCCAGCACGATGATGTCGGCCTCGTGCAGCACGCCGTCGGCGGTGACGATGCCGCGCCGTTCCACGTGGTCTATGTCGGCGGTCACCAGCTCGACGTCGTCGCGCTGCATGGCCCGGTAGAAGCCATTCGACATCACCAGCCGCTTGCAGGCCGGCGTGTAGTCAGGGGTCAGGGCCCGGCGCAGCTGCGGATCGCGAATCTCCCAGAGGCTGGCGCGGCACAGCGCCGCCATGATCTTCCGGCGCAGGCCCGGCTTGGTCAGTCCGACCGAGAAGAAGTCGTATCCCGCGCTGTAGATGCGGTACGCCCACGCATCCAGCCACGGCATCTTGCGGCGGGTGATTCCGGTGAACCTGCTGCAGCGCGGATTGACCAGCCGCAGCACCCATTGCGGGGTGCGTTGAAACGTCAACACCTTGCCCGCCACACCGGCCAGCCCGCAGACCAGCTGGACTCCGGTGGATCCGTTGCCTATCAACGCGATTCGGCGTCCCCACAACACCACGTCATGGTCCCAGCGGGCCGAATGGAAGACGGAGCCGCCGAAGTGCTCCAGCCCGGCGATCGACGGCAGGCGCGGGTGATGGAGCACACCGGTCGCCGAGATCAGGAACTCGACCTTACTTTCCTCGCCGGCCTTCGTGCGCAGCACCCATCGGCCGCCGTCGAAACGGGCATGGACGATTTCGGTGCCGAACCGGATCCGCTCGCGCAGTCCGTATTGGTCGCCGATGCCGCGAAAGTAGGCCTGGATTTCGCCGCCCGGCGAGAACAAGCGCGACCAGTTCGGATTCCGCGCGAAGCTGTACTGGAAAATCCGCGAGGGTGATGTCGCAGACCAGACCGGGATAGGTGTTCTCCCGCCAGGTGCCGCCTACCTCGTCGGCCTTTTCATACACGGTGAAATCGGTTATGCCGTTGCGCTGCAAGGCGATTGCGATGCACATGCCCGACATGCCGGCTCCGACGACGGCCACGGTGGGATCGCGTCGCGTCGTCGGTGCCGACACGCACCGGTCGTTCATCCGCAAATCATAAGCCTAGATCGGGGCTGCGCCGCGGAGATGTTCGAAGATCAACGAGGTCTGCGTTCCGGCGACGTCGGCGTCGGCGTTGAGGTTGTCCACCACGAAGGAACGCAGGTCTTCGGTGTCGCGGGCAGCGACGTGCAGGATGAAATCGTCTGCGCCGGCGAGGAAATAGACGTCCATCACCTGCCGCCTACCCCGGATCTGGTGGATGAAGCTGCGGATCTTGCCGCGCGCGTTGGATTGCAGGGTCACCGAGATCATCGCCTGGAGCGGAATTCCCGCCGCGACCGGGTCGATGTCGGTGTAGAAGCCCCGGATCACGCCGAGGTCGACCAGCCGCCGCACCCGTCCATGACACGTCGACGCCGCGATTCCGACCGCCTCGGCAAGCGCGTTGTTGGTGATTCACGCGTCGGCGTGCAGCAGGCTGAGAATTCTGCGGTCCACGTCGTCGAGATCGGCGGGCCGAATATTCTTCGGCGCCTCAGCCAGGCCACCGACAATATCTGTTGACTTATCGGTCATATGTCGATTTTACAGAATTACATCAGCATGTTTGCCGCTTTATCGAAGTTTCTTCACAATTGAACCATGCGAGTCGGCATCCCCACCGAGACCAAAAACAACGAGTTCCGGGTGGCGATCACCCCGGCGGGCGTCGCCGAACTGACGCAACGCGGCCACGAGGTGCTGGTCCAGGCCGGCGCCGGAGAGGGGTCGGCGATCACCGACATGGAGTTCAAGGCGGCGGGTGCGCAGCTGCTCAGTTCCGCCGAGCAGGTGTGGGCCGACGCCGACCTGCTGCTCAAGGTCAAGGAACCGATGCCCGCCGAGTACGCGCTGCTGCGCTCCGAGCAGGTGCTGTTCACCTATCTGCACCTGGCGGCATCGCGCGCCTGCACGGACGCGCTGTTGACTTCCGGTACCACGTCGATCGCGTACGAGACCGTGCAGACCGCCGACGGCGCACTGCCGTTGCTGGCCCCGATGAGCGAGGTCGCCGGCCGGCTGTCCGCCCAGATCGGGGCGTATCACCTGATGCGCACGCAGGGCGGACGCGGTGTGCTGATGGGCGGGGTGCCGGGCGTCAAGCCCGCCGACGTGGTGGTTGTCGGCGCCGGCACCGCCGGCTACAACGCGACCCGGGTGGCCAGCGGCATGGGCGCCAGCGTCCGGGTGCTGGACCTCAACATCGACAAGCTGCGCCTGCTCGACGCCGAATTCGCCGGCCACATCCAGACCCGCTACTCGTCGGCCTACGAGCTCGAAGGGGCGGTCCGGCACGCCGATCTGGTGATCGGCGCCGTCCTGGTGCCCGGCTCCAAGGCGCCCAAGCTGATCGCCAATTCGCTTGTCGTGCAGATGAAACCGGGCGCGGTGTTGGTGGACATCTCGATCGACCAGGGCGGGTGCTTCGAGGATTCGCGGCCCACCACCCACGACGACCCGACGTTCACCGTGCACGATGCGCTGTTCTACTGCGTGGCCAACATGCCCAGCGCGGTCCCCAAGACCTCGACCTACGCGCTGACCAATGCGACCATGCCGTACGTGCTGCGGCTCGCCGACCTGGGCTGGGCGCAGGCCTGCCGGTCGGATCCGGCTCTGACAAAAGGCCTTTCGACACACCGGGGCGCGCTGCTGTCCGAGCGGGTGGCCGCCGACCTGGGCCTGCAGTTCACCGAACCGGCCGGCGTGCTGGCCCAGGCGCCGCGCTAGTCGTCGGGGTTGAGACTGGCGACGATATCGGCCACCGGGCCCGCCTGCGCCTGACGGAAAGCCGTTCCCGCCCAGAGGCTCATGCCCTGGGGATCTTCCCGCTCGGTCGCGGCCTCCCGGATCGGCAGCGTCATCTGGTTGACCTCGGGATAGCCCAGCGGCGCCACGGTGTCGAACAGGCGAATGAATTCGTTCTCCAGACTGCGGGCGTACCGGCCGGAGAACGCCCGCGTGACGATGGTTTTGGCGAACAGCTGATTCTTCATCGCGACACGTTGCGCCGTGCTGGTGCCCGCTTCGTCGCTGAGCAGCAGCGCGGTCCCCACCTGTGCGGCCACCGCCCCCCGGCGCAGCACACCGGCGACATCCTCGGCGGTGCCCAGCCCACCCGCGGCGATGATGGGGACGTCGCGATGGGCCCGGTGGATGCGGTCGATCAGCTGGTGCAGCGACTCGCTGCCGGGATCCATGTCGGGAGCAAAGGTGGCACGGTTCCCGCCGGCGTTCGGCCCCTGGACCACCAGGCTGTCCGCACCGGCGGCGACGGCCACCCCGGCCTCGTAAAGCGATGTCACCGTGACCATCACCAACAGGCCCAGCGCGCTGAACCGCCTGACCACATCCGGCGACGGCACTCCGTAGGTGAACGACACCAGTTCCGGACGCAGGTCGGCGACGACTTCGAGCTTGCGGGCCCAGTCGTCGTCGTGGCCGAATTCGGGCCGGCCCACGTAGACCTGGTAGTGCTCGGCGATCGATTCCAGCGCCTCGGCGTAGTAGTCCAGTGCCACCCAGTCGGCGACACTGGGTTGCGGCACAAGCAGGTTCACCCCGAGCGGGCCGGTGGTGGCGGCGCGCGCCGCGGCAAGGTCTTCGGCGAACCGGTCGGCGCTCACGTACCCGGCGGGGACGAAACCGAGTCCGCCGGCGTTGGACACCGCCGCCGCCAACGCCGGGCTACCGGGTCCGCCCGACATCGGTGCGCCCACGATGGGCACCGCGATATCCCAAAAACCCAGTACCATCCGGCTACTCCGCCGACGATGAGCACCGGCACGGCGCGAGTAAGGAGGCGGACATTTGAGCTAATTTACCATCGCCCGAAGTTGTTGCGGCAGTGATCGTTTCGAAGCATACGGGCCCACGACGGCAGCGCCGAAGCGCTTGCTCAGCAGCTGGCTTGCCACCGCATTGACGTCCTCGACGGTGACGTCGTCGATCTTCCGCAGGGTGTGCTCGATGCTGCGGTGCTTGCCATAGTTCAGTTCGCTACGACCGATGCGGCTCATACGAGAACTGGAGTCTTCCAGGCCGAGAACGATCCCGCCACGCAGAGAACCTTTGGCGATGCGGCACTCGGCCTCGGTGATGCCGTCGCGGGCCACCGATTCGAGCACCTCGCTGGTCACCCGCATCACGTCGGCGAACCGCTCGGGCAGGCACGCGGCGTACACCGACAGCGCACCACTGTCGGAGAACATGTCGACCGAGGAGTAGACCGAGTAGGCCAGCCCACGCAGTTCGCGCACCTCCTGGAACAGCCGCGAGCTCAGCCCGCCCCCCAGCGCGGTGTGCAGCACCGACAACGCCCAGCGATGTTCCCAGGCGCGCCCGGGGGTGCGCACGCCCAGCAACACGTGGGTCTGCTCGGCATCGCGCTTGGCCACCGACAGTCCCGGTCGGCCGTTCACCCGTCCGGTGCCCTTGCGCGGCGAAATAGGCTGGCGCCCACGCACCAGACGCGATCCGAAGTGCCGGCGCACCAGGGTGACCACCTCGTCGTGGTCGACGTTGCCGGCCACCGCGACCACCATCCGCTCCGGGGTGTAGCGCCGCATGTGGAAGGAGTGCAGTTGCGACCGGGTCATCGCCGACACCGATTGCGCGGTACCGATCACCGGGCGCCCGACCGGGTGATCACCGAACAGCGCCGCGAGGAACATGTCGCCCAGCGCGTCCTCCGGGTCGTCGTCGCGCATCGCGATTTCCTCGAGGACGACATCGCGTTCCACCTCGACGTCCTCGACCGCGCAGCGCCCGTTCAGCACCACATCGGCGACCAGGTCGACGGCCAGCTCGAGATCACTGTCGAGCACGTGCGCGTAGTAGCAGGTGTGCTCCTTGGCGGTGAACGCGTTCAGCTCGCCGCCGACGGCATCCATCGCCTGGGCGATGTCCACCGCGGTGCGGGTCGGCGTGGATTTGAACAGCAGATGCTCGAGGAAGTGCGCCGCACCGGCGACGGTCGCGCCCTCATCGCGCGACCCGACACCGACCCACACCCCGACCGACGCCGACCGCACCGCGGGCAGATACTCGGTGACCACCCGCAGCCCACCCGGCAACGTGGTGCGGCGCACGGTGGTCTGCAGCGCGGGTTCGGCTTCGGCGGCATGCTTGCCGCGCCGCAGGGCACCCACTCGAGGCGAGCGCGCCCGGGGTCGGTCAGCTGCTGGCTGTCGCGGCATCGGCCGGCGCGGTCTCCGGGGAATCTGCAGCGGGTGCCGCGCCGTCTTCTTCGACCAGGACCAGCGAGATCTTGCCCCGTTTGTCGACGTCGGCGATCTCCACCCGCAGCTTGTCGCCGACGTTCACCACGTCCTCGACCTTGGCGATGCGCTTGCCCTTACCGAGCTTGGAGATGTGCACCAGACCGTCGCGACCGGGCAGCAGCGACACGAAAGCTCCGAAATCCGTTGTCTTGACCACGGTTCCGAGGAATCGCTCGCCCACCGTTGGCAGCTGCGGGTTGGCGATCGCGTTGATCCGGTCGATCGCGGCCTGCGCCGAGGGACCGTCGGTAGCGCCGACGAACACGGTGCCGTCGTCTTCGATGGAGATCTGCGCGCCGGTCTCTTCGGTGATCGCGTTGATGACCTTGCCCTTGGGCCCGATGACCTCGCCGATCTTGTCGACCGGCACCTTGATTGTGGTCACCCGCGGCGCGTACGGGCTCATCTCGTCGGGGGTGTCGATGGCCTCGGCCATCACCTCGAGGATGGTGAGTCGGGCGTCCTTGGCCTGGGCCAGCGCACTCGCAAGCACCTGCGACGGAATGCCGTCGAGCTTGGTGTCCAGCTGCAGCGCGGTGACAAAGTCCTTGGTGCCGGCGCATTTGAAGTCCATGTCGCCGAACGCGTCCTCGGCGCCGAGGATGTCGGTCAGGGTGACAAAGCGTGTCTCGCCGTCGACCTCGTCGGAGACCAGGCCCATCGCGATGCCGGCCACCGGCGCCTTGAGCGGCACCCCGGCGTTCAGCAGCGCCAGCGTGGACGCGCAGACCGATCCCATCGACGTCGAACCGTTGGAGCCCAACGCTTCCGAGACCTGACGGATCGCGTAGGGGAACTCCTCGACGCTGGGCAGCACCGGGATCAGGGCCCGCTCGGCCAGCGCGCCGTGCCCGATCTCGCGCCGCTTGGGCGAACCGACGCGGCCGGTCTCGCCGGTGGAGAACGGCGGGAAGTTGTAGTGGTGCATGTAGCGCTTGGAGGTCTCCGGCCCCAGCGAGTCGATCTGCTGGGCCATCTTGACCATGTCCAGCGTGGTGACGCCCAGGATCTGGGTTTCGCCGCGCTCGAACAGCGCGCTGCCGTGCGCCCGCGGCACGACGGCGACCTCGGCGCTCAAGGCGCGGATGTCGGTGATGCCGCGGCCGTCGATGCGGAAGTGGTCGGTCAGGATGCGCTGGCGGACCAGCTTCTTGGTCAGCGAGCGGAACGCGGCGCTGACCTCTTTCTCGCGACCCTCGTAGGTCCCGGAGTCCCCGGCGAGGCGTTCGATGACCTTGGCCTTGAGCTCGTCGGTGCGCGCGTCGCGCTCGGCCTTGCCGCCGATGGTCAGCGCCTTGGCCAGTTCGTCGGTGGCCACCGAGGCGACCGAGTAGTAGACGTCTTCGGCGTAGTCCGGGAAGGTCGGGTACTCGGCGACGGGCTTGGCGGCCGCGTCGGCCAGCTCCTGCTGCGCGGTGCACAGCGCGGCGATGAACGGCTTGGCGGATTCCAGCCCTTGGGCCACAACGGTTTCCGTCGGAGCCTGGGCGCCGCCCTCGACGAGTTCGATGACCTTTTCGGTGGCCTCGGCCTCGACCATCATGATCGCGACGTCGGGCTTGCCTTGATCATCGGTGCCGACGATGCGACCGGCCACGACCATGTCGAACACGGCGCCCTCGAGCTGCTCGACGGTGGGGAAGGCGACCCACTGGCCGTCGATCAGCGCGACCCGCACGCCCCCGATGGGGCCGGAGAACGGCAGCCCGCTGATCTGGGTGGAGGCCGACGCGGCGTTGATCGCCAGCACGTCGTACAGGTCGTTGGGGTCCAGGCTCAGGATCGTCACCACGACCTGAATCTCGTTGCGCAGGCCGGAGATGAACGACGGCCGCAGCGGGCGGTCGATCAGCCGGCAGGTCAGGATCGCGTCGGTCGACGGCCGGCCCTCGCGACGGAAGAACGAGCCGGGGATGCGGCCGGCGGCGTACATCCGCTCCTCGACGTCGACCGTCAGCGGGAAGAAGTCGAAGTGTTCCTTGGGCGACTTGCTGGCGGTCGTCGCCGACAGCAGCATGTTCTCGTCGTCGAGGTAGGCGACGACGGCACCGGCGGCCTGCAGGGCCAGCCGGCCGGTCTCGAAGCGAACGGTGCGGGTACCGAAGGTCCCGTTGTCGATTGTGGCGGTCGACTCGAACACGCCTTCATCAATTTGAGCTACAGACATGGGTGTCCGTACAGCCTCTCTGAGTTATTCAGCTATTTCGCGTCGTCACACGCGACCCGCAAGGGTCCGGGGCTGCCCTGAACAAAGAGTCTGAATACGGCTACGGCCATCGATCGAAGCGGCCGAGAAGCCCCAGATCCGGAGCGCCCGGCTGCCACTACCGAAGACCGCCCGATACAGACTGGGCTGCTCCCGTCATGACACGCTGGAACGGAACACGCGGATCTGCGCGGACCGCACCGTTTGTTCGGGCCTGACCGGCCCAGAACGCATCCACTCTACATGGGCGAACTTGGCTCGCCAGAATGACGTGGGATCGGCCGTGCGTCAGCGACGCAGGCCCAGCCGATCGATCAGCGAACGGTAGCGCTCGACGTCGATGTGCGAGATGTACTTGATCAGCCGGCGCCGACGACCCACCAGCAGCAGCAACCCGCGCCGCGAGTGGTGGTCGTGCTTGTGCACCTTGAGGTGTTCGGTGAGGTCGGCGATCCGCTTGGTCAGCAGCGCGATCTGCGCCTCCGGCGACCCGGTGTCGGTGTCGTGCAGGCCGTATTGGCCCAGAATTTCTTTTTTCTGCTCGGCGGTAAGCGCCACGAAATTAACTCCATCAATCGGTCCGCGAAGGTTGTATGTCCGGGCGCGGCCACCGCGAACCGCAGCACGCGCCGATGTCGTCCGGCAGTTTAGCAGCCAACAGGTGCCCGACCCGAATCGTCGGATGCCGGTCAGCGCTGGTCAGTCCGAGAGCAGGCTGCGGGTCCGGTCGGTGTCGACGCCGATCTCGGCCACCAGTTCCTTCACCGAATCGAACTTATGCTGTCCGCGGATGCGCGCGACGAAGTCCAGCGCGACATGCTGTCCGTACAGGTCAGCGTTGGTATCGAGGACGAACGCTTCCACGGTGCGGGTGCGCCCGGAGAAGGTGGGGTTGGTGCCGACGGAGACGGCGGCCTGGTAGCGCTCCCCCGGGACGACGGTGCCGGTCACCGGTCCGTGCCCGAGCACGGTGCACCAGGCGGCATAGACGCCGTCGGCCGGGATGGCCGAGTACATCGGCGGTGCGACGTTCGCGGTGGGAAAGCCCAACTCGGCGCCTCGCCCGTAACCGCGGACGACGACGCCCTCGACGCGGTGCGGACGGCCCAGCGCCTCGGTGGCCGCCACCATGTCGCCGGCGTCGACGCAGGAGCGGATGTAGGTGGACGAGAACGTCACGGTCTCGTTGCTGTGGTGCTCGGACAGCAGCGACATCGACTCGACGGCGAATCCGAACCGGTCACCGGCCTTGCGCAGGGTCCCGACCGTGCCGAGCGCCTTCTTGCCGAAGGTGAAGTTCTCCCCCACCACGACCTCGACGACATGGAGATGCTCCACCAGTAACTCGTGGACGTAGCGCTCCGGCGTGAGCTTCATGAAGTCCGTGGTGAACGGCATCACCAGGAAGACGTCGACGCCCAGCTCCTCGACGAGCTCGGCGCGGCGGGTCAGCGTCGTCAGCTGCGCCGGATGACTGCCTGGATAGACCACTTCCATCGGATGCGGGTCGAACGTCATCAGCACGGTATGCACGTTGCGTGCCCGCCCGGCTTTCACCGCATGGGCGATCAATTCGGCATGACCGCGGTGCACACCGTCGAACACCCCGATCGTGAGGACGCATCGGCCCCAATCAGTGGGGATCTCGTCTTGGCCGCGCCACCGCTGCACGCCGCAAGCCTACGATGCGTACCGGCCCGACGCGCCGTAAGATCCCGATTCCGCAGTACCGGGGCCGGTGTTTCGGCACCGCGACACCGCCCGGCACGGCCAGCACGCCGAATCAGACCTAGATTGCCTAAACTTTTTGTTTGTGAGGGCTGACGACGAGGCTGGCGGTCTCACCGCGGTTGGCCAGGACTATCTCAAGGTCATCTGGAATGCCCAGGAGTGGTCCCCCGATGGCACGCCGCAAAAGGTCAGCACCAAGATGTTGGCCGACCGGATCGGGGTGTCGGCCAGCACCGCCTCGGAGTCCATCCGCAAACTCGCCGAGCAGGGACTGGTCCATCACCCGAAGTACGGCGCGGTGACCCTGACCGACGCGGGCCGGCGCGCGGCGCTGGAGGTGGTGCGCCGGCACCGGCTGCTGGAGACCTTCCTGGTCAACGAGCTCGGCTACGGGTGGGACGAGGTGCACGACGAGGCCGAGGTGCTCGAGCACGCGGTGTCGGATCGGTTGGTGGACCGCATCGACGCCAAGCTGGGATTCCCGCAGCGCGATCCGCACGGTGACCCCATCCCGGCGTCCGACGGGCAGGTGCCCACCCCGCCGGCCCGCCAGCTGTGGGCGTGCGCCGAGGGCGAAACCGCGACGGTGGCCCGCATCTCCGACAAGGACCCCGAGATGCTGCGGTATTTCGACAGCGTCGAGATCAACCTCGACTCCCGGGTGCGGGTGGTGGCGCGCCGCGAATTCGCCGGCATAATCTCGGTCGCGATCCAAGCACTCGGCGGCGCAGAGGCCACCGTCGATCTCGGCAGTCCCGCCGCCCGGGCAATCTGGGTCGTGCCATAGCGCGGCGTCGCTTCCTCGCGCCGTCCTCGCGGCTTCCGCGCGTCTTACTCGCGGCTTTTTCGCGCCGAACGTGCTCTGATGCCGACAATCCGGCGGATTTTCCGCCATGAGAACACGTTCGGCGCGTGACGCCCTTGCCGTGTTGCCTAGGCCAGCAGCCCCTTGGCGATGTGGGTGACCTGAACCTCGTTGCTTCCGGCGTAAATCATCAGCGACTTGGCATCGCGGGCCAGCTGCTCGACGCGGTACTCGGCCATATAGCCGTTGCCGCCGAACAGCTGCACGGCCTCCATCGCCACCTCGGTGGCCGCCTCCGAGGAGTACAGCTTGACCGCCGAGGCCTCGGCCAGCGTCAACGGTTTACCGGCCTGCTGACGCTCGATCGTCATGAACACGATGTTCTGCACGTTCATCCGGGCGATTTCCATCTTCGCCAGCTTGAGCTGGATCAGTTGGAACTGCCCGATGTTGCGGCCCCACAGCGTGCGATTCTTCGCGTAGTCCACGCACAGCCGGTGGCATTCCTCGATGATGCCCAGCGCCATCATCGCGATCCCGATCCGCTCGGCGGCGAAGTTGTCGCGGGCGCTTTCGCGGCCGTCACTCTGCTGCTCGCTCTCGCCGAGCAGCCGGTCCGGGGTCAGCCGCACGTTGTCGAAGAACAACTCGCCGGTCGGCGAGGACATCATGCCCATCTTCTTGAACGTTTTGCCCTGCGTCAGGCCCGGCATCCCCGCGTCCAGCACGAACACCAGCACCGGGCGGTTGCGCTTATCTACGCCGGCGTCGCCCTCGTCCAGCTTGGCGTAGACCACCAGCACGTCAGCGTAGGGGCCGTTGGTGATGAAGGTCTTCTGCCCGTTAAGGATGTAGTCTTCGCCGTCACGCTTGACGTAGGTCTTCATCCCGCCGAACGCGTCCGATCCGGAGTCCGGCTCGGTAATCGCCCACGCCGCAATCTTTTCCAGCGTCATCAGCTCCGGCAGCCAGCGCTCCTTCTGGGCCAGCGTGCCGCGGCTCATGATGGTCGCCGCGCCCAGGCCCAGGCTCACCGATGCGGTGCTCAGCAATCCGATGCTGACCCGGGCGATTTCGGAAACCAGTACCGCGACCATCGATTGCTGGCCGGCCATGCCGCCGGAATCGTCTGTGGTGTCCGGCTTTTCACCGTTTTGCCGGGCGCGCTCGCGGTCCAGCATCTTCTTGACCGACTCGGCGGCCATCGTGTCGAGGCCGAACTGGCTGAAGAATTTGCGCGCGATCGGATACGGCGACAACCCACCGGTTTCCAGCTCGTCCAGATGCGGGCGGATTTCCTTATCCACGAACTGACGAACGGCATCCCGCATCATCAGGTCGGTTTCCGACCATTCGATCATGGCGTCCTAACGCTCGGCCCGCTGGTAGGCGGTCACGACGGCGGCCCCACCCAGCCCGATGTTGTGTTGCAGTGCAGCGCTGACGTTGTCGACCTGACGCTTGTCGGCCTGGCCGCGCAGCTGCCAGTTCAGCTCGGCGCACTGCGCCAGCCCGGTCGCGCCCAGCGGGTGGCCCTTGGAGATCAGCCCGCCGGACGGGTTGATCACCCAGCGCCCGCCGTAGGTGGTGTCGCCGTCGTCGATCAGCTTGGGCGCCTCACCCGCACCGCACAGCCCGAGGGCTTCGTAGAGCAGCAGTTCGTTGGCCGAGAAGCAGTCGTGCAACTCGATCACCTGGAAGTCCTCCGGGCCCAACCCGGACTGATCGTAAACCCGTTGCGCCGCTTGAACATTCATGTCGTAGCCGATGAGGCCCTTGGCGCTGCCGTCGAAGGTGGACTTGAAGTCGGTGGTCATGGCCTGCCCGACGATTTCCACCGCCTGGGTGGCCAGCCCGTGGCGGTCGACGAATCCCTCCGAGGCCAGGATCGCCGCGCCCGACCCGTCGGACGTCGGCGAGCACTGCAACTTGGTCAGCGGGTCGTAGATCATCTTCGCCGCCAGGATGTCGTCGAGGGTGTACTCGTCCTGGAACTGGGCGAACGGGTTGTTCACCGAATGCTTGTGGTTCTTGTAGCCGATCTTGGCAAAGTGCTCCGCGGTCGAGCCGTACTGCTTCATGTGCTCGCGGCCTGCCGCGCCGAACATCCACGGCGCCGCCGGGAAAACGAACTCGCTGATCTCGGCCATCGCCTTGACGTGCTTGTCCATCGGGTTGGTGCGGTCTTCGTAGGTCGTCGCCAGCGACCCGGGCTTCATCTTCTCGAACCCCAGCGCGATCGTGCAGTCGGCCAGCCCGCCGCGAATCGCCTGCGCGGCCAAAAACAGTGCGGTCGAGCCCGTCGAACAGTTGTTGTTGACGTTGACGATCGGAATGCCGGTCAGGCCCAGTTCGTAGAGTGCGCGCTGGCCCGCGGTGGATTCGCCGTAGACGTAGCCGACGTAGCCCTGCTCGATCTCGCTGTAGTCGATGCCCGCGTCGGTCAACGCGTTGGTGCCCGACTCCCGTGCCATGTCCGGGTAATCCCAACCCTCGCGGCGGCCCGGCTTCTCGAACTTCGTCATGCCCACGCCGATGACATAGACCTTGTTGGACATCGTTGCCCCTTTCGACCGGCCCGACGGCCCGAGTTGTTGACACCCGTCTAGTCGGCAGCTTAGCCGTGCTGGTTTGGCGGCGGAAACCCCGTCACAACGTCGCCGGGCGCGGTCCGATTACCCGGCTCCTCCTCAGAACGGGCCGTTCTGCATCGTCGCCGGGCGCAGCACCACCACCGATTTGGTCCGCGAACCCTCGTCGCGCAGCAGCGCGACCACCCGGCCGTCGTCGCAGGCGGCGGCGTAGACGCCGTCGATTCCCGCCGGTGACAAGGGCCGGCCGTGGCTGGCCGACTCGGCCTCCTCGGCGGTCAGCACCCGGAGCGGGAACACCAGCAGGCATGCCTCGTCCAACGTCCAGCTCAGCCCCGGCCGCTCGGCCAGTTCGTCGAGCGTGCGCGCCTGGTCCAGCCCGAAGCGGCCGACGCGGATGCGCCGCAACGACGTCAGATGTCCACCCACCCCGAGCGCGGACCCCAGGTCGCGGGCCAGCGCACGGATGTAGGTACCCGACGAGCAGTCGACCTCGACGTCGAGATCGATCACCTCAGCGCCGCGTCGGGTCGCGGTGACCTCGAACCGGTCGATGCGGACCGGGCGGGCGGTGAGCTCGACGGCCTCTCCCTCGCGGACCCGTTGATACGCGCGCTTGCCATCGACCTTGATCGCGCTGACCGCCGAGGGCACCTGTTCGATGTCGCCGCGCAGCCCGGCGACCGCTTCGGCGATGGCCCGATCCGTCACGTGCGAGGTCGAAACACTTTGCAGCAGTTCACCTTCGGCGTCCTCGGTGGAAGTCGTCTGGCCCAGACGGATCGTCGCGGCATACGACTTCTCCGCTGCCGTCAACAGGCCGAGGATCTTGGTGGCACGATCGATCCCGATCACCAGCACGCCGGTGGCCATCGGGTCCAGTGTGCCGGCGTGGCCCACCCGGCGGGTGGCAAAGATCCGGCGGCAACGGCTCACCACGTCGTGACTGGTCATTCCGGCGGGCTTGTCGACGACGACCAATCCCGGTCCGGTGGGGCTTCCGGTCATAGGACGATCGCGGTGAGCACGAGTCCGCGGTCGACCGTCCAGCGGCCCCGCAACACGGTCAGCGGCGGACCCGACAGCGCCTCCGGGTCGATCAGGACCCGCGAGACAAAGGTGCCGGCCGTCGGGCCGTCGGCCTCGAAGCTGATGTGGGCGTCTTCGAAACCCAACCATCTCTTGGTCAGCGGGAACCACGACTTGTACGTTGCCTCCTTGGCGCAGAACAGGATTCGATCCCAGTGCAGGCCGTCCGGCATTGCCCGCGGAATTTCGCCGCGCTCGGCCGGCAGGCTGATCGCATCCAGTACACCGTCGGGCAACACGTCGTGGGGTTCGGCGTCGATGCCCACCGAGCGCACCGCGGTGCTGCGCCCCACCACCGCACCGCGATACCCCGTGCAGTGGGTGAGGCTGCCGACCACACCGTCGGGCCAGCAGGGTTCTCCCTTGTCGCCCTTGAGGATCGGCACCGGCGGCAGGCCCAGCTCACCCAGCGCGACCCGTGCGCAGTACCGCACGGTGACGAACTCGTTGCGCCGCTTGGCCACCGACTTGGCGATCAGCGGCTCTTCTTCCGGCAACGGGGCCAGCCCGGGCGGGTCGGAATACAGCTCCGCGCAGGCCATTTCGGAGGTCGTCGGCACCACCGACGACACCAGCAGTTCGGCCGTCATCGCGACTGCCGCTGGCGCAACTTTTCCCGGAACTGCTCGGACTGCGCCTTCATCTCGGGCGTGATCACGAAGTGGCCGCCGAAGTCGTTGAGGTAGCCCGGCGCGTACTGCGGATCGGGCAGGATCTGGCGCAGCCAGCTGTACGGCTTGCGGCGCCGCCATTCGCGCGGGTAGCCGACCGAGACTTCCTCGAAGCGCACGTCGTCGTACCAGGTGGTCCGCGGGATGTGCAGGTGGCCGTAGACCGAGCAGATGGCGTTGTAGCGGGTGTGCCAGTCGGCGGTCTTGGTGGTCCCGCACCACAGCGAGAACTCCGGATAGAACAGCGCATCGCAGGGGTCGCGCACCAGCGGGAAATGGTTCACCAACACCGTCGGCGTCATCCAGTCGAGTTGCTCCAGGCGGGCCCGAGTGATGTCCACCCGCTCGCGGCACCAGGCGTCGCGGGTCGGGTACGGCTCCGGCGAGAGCAGGAATTCGTCGGTGGCCACCACGTTGCGCTCGCGCGCGATTTCCAGGCCCTGGGCTTTGCTCAGCGCCCCCTCTGGCAAGAAGGTGTAGTCGTAGAGCAAGAACATCGGCACGATCGTGGCCGGGCCGCCGCGTTCGGTCCACACCGGGAACGGATGTTCCGGGGTGATCACGCCCATCTCGTCGCAGATGTTGACCAGGTAGTCGTAGCGGGCCTTGCCGAAGACCTGGTTGGGATCACGGTTGGTGGTCCACAGCTCGTGGTTGCCCGGCACCCAGATCACCTTGGTGAACCGGCGTCGCAGCAGGTCAAGGGCCCAACGGATCTCGTCGGTGCGCTCGGCCACGTCGCCGGCGACGATCAGCCAGTCCTCCGGCGACGACGGATGCAGCGATTCGGTGACCGGCTTGTTGCCCATGTGACCCGTGTGCAAGTCGGACACCGCCCACAGCGTCGGCTGCCCCCGATTGCTCGAGTCGCTTGTCACCACGAGTAACCAGCGTAACGACCCGGCGCGCTGACCCCGGTTCGGCCGCGGCCTTCGGCCCCGCCGACGCCCCGTGCACCTGCCGGTTAGAACAAGTTCAGGTTTGGCTGTCACCTCGCGCACGTGACTTGTAAACTCCCCGCAAAGGGACGGCCGAGGGTAGGGGGTGTCATGTTCACCACGGTGCGCCTGCTGGGGGCGCTTGGTGCGGTGATCACAGCGGTCATCGGCGGCACCGTGGGCTGGCACAGTGCGCCGCCGGCGCCGACCCAAGCCGACCGGAGCGTCGGGCTGCGCTCGACCGCGCAGCCGATGGAAACCACGATGAAGAGCCCGATCATCGCGACCACCGACCCGAGCCCGTTCGATCCCTGCCGGGACGTTCCGTTCGACGCGCTGCAGCGACTCGGGCTGGCGTTCACCCCGCCCGAACCCCAGGACGGGCTGCGCTGCCAATTCGACGCGGGCAACTACCAGCTCGCCGTTGAACCCATCGTCTGGCGCACCTACGAGCAGTCGTTGCCCCCCGATGCCCTCGAGACGACGATCCAGGGGCACCGGGCGGCCACCTACTGGGTGCTGAAGCCGACCTACCACAACAGCTACTGGTTCTTCTCCTGCATGGTGGCGTTCAACACCAGCTACGGCGTGCTGCAGCAGGCCTTGTTCTACTCGACGGTTTACTCCAACCCCGAGGTCGACTGCCCGTCCACCAACCTGCAGCGGGCCAACGACCTCACGCCGTACTACAAGTTCTAGCCCGGCCGTATCGCTGGCGTCGGCCTCTAATCTGATGGACGTGACTACAACGTCGACTCGATTCGGGCCGCCCGTGCGGCACAGCCTCGCCGAGGCCGGCGTCAACGCCGCGGGCCGGCTGCTGGGTCTGCGGCCGGCCACCACCGGCTACACCGTGCACCGCGTCGACGTCCCGATGCGCGACGGGGTGCGACTGGTCGCCGATCACTACGCGCCGGCCACGTCTGACCCGGCCGGCACCGTGCTGGTGCGCGGACCCTACGGCCGCGGATTTCCGTTCGCGCTGCTGTTCGCCCGGCCCTACGCCGCGCGCGGCTACCACGTCGTCCTGCAGAGCGTGCGTGGCACGTTCGGGTCCGGCGGTGCCTTCGAGCCGATGATCAACGAGGCCACCGACGGCGCCGACACCGTCACATGGCTGGTCGAGCAGCCCTGGTTCACCGGCCGCTTCGCCACCATCGGGCCGTCGTACCTGGGATTCACCCAGTGGGCGATATTGCAGGATCCGCCGCCGCAGCTGGCCGCGGCCGTGATCACCGCGGGGCCGCACGATTTCGCGGAGTCGGTGTACGGCACCGGGTCGTTCGCGGTCAGCGACTTTCTGGGCTGGAGCGACCTCGTCGCACATCAGGAAGACCCGCTCCGGCTTAAGTCCGGCATCCGGCAGATGCGGACACCGCGGCGCATCGCGGCCACGGTCGCCGGGGCGCCGTTCGGCGCGGCGGCCCGGCGAATGCTGGGCAGCGGGGCACCGTGGTTCGAGTCGTGGGTGGAAAACCCCGACCCACAGCACCCCTTCTGGGAGCGGCTGCGGTTCGGCTCGTCGCTGGACCGCGTGCAGGTGCCGGTGTTGTTGCTGGGCGGCTGGCAGGACGTCTTCGTGCGGCAGACCATGCAGCAGTACCGGCAGCTGCGCGGGCGCGGTGTCGACGTCGCGCTGACGATCGGCCCGTGGACCCACACCGAGCTGCTCACCAAGGGCCTGAGAACCAGCCTGCGCGAATCCCTGGACTGGCTGGACACCTATCTGGCGGGCGCCGCGGCGAGCAGCCGCCCCAGCCGGGTTCGCGTCTGTGTGACCGGCCAGGGCTGGCGCAACCTGCCCGACTGGCCGCCGGCCACCGCGCAGCGCGCCCTGTACCTGCGGCCGGGCCGCTATCTGGACGACACGCCGCCCACCGACCTGCCGAAGCTACCGCCGGCGACATTCCGGTACGACCCCGCCGACCCGACGCCGACGATCGGCGGCGGGTTGCTGTCCCCGATCGGCGGCTACCGCGACGACAGCCGCCTCGCGCTGCGCGACGACGTGCTGACCTTCGACAGTGCGACGCTGCTGCACGATCTGTGCGTGTACGGCAGCCCGGTCGTCGAGCTGGCGCACCGCTCGGACAATCCGAACGTCGACCTGTTCGTCCGGGTGAGCGAGGTCGACGCGAAGGGCCGCTCGCGCAACGTCAGCGACGGCTACCGGCGGCTGGGCGTGCCGAGCAAGACCGTCACGATCGAACTCGACCCGATCGCGCACCGATTCCGCGCCGGCTCGCGGATCCGGCTGCTGATCACCGGCAGCTGGTCGCCCCGCTACGCGCGCAACCCGGGCACCGGTGAGCCGACGCTGACGGCACGCCATATCAAGCCGGCCACTCACGCCATCGCCTACGGGCGTTCCCGGCTACTGATTGCGGTCGGTCCGTCCGACCTGTCATCCAACGGCATCGCGGACCCGGGCGGCGACGTCGGCTAGCACGGCTTGGTCGTGAATCGGCGTCCCTACCGCGGGCCGGGTGGGTAGCTGCACCCAGCTGGTGCAACCGCCGTACTCCGGCGTGCGGGTCAGCGGTATCGGCTCGACCAGTGGACTCACCGACACCACCAGCGCGGCCAGTTTGTGTTTGGGCCGGAAGTCGAGCCGGTCGGCGCGTATCGACTCGGCGGTCCAGATGTGCAAATCCTCGATCTCGCCGAGCCGCTCGGGCCGGTTAACCGACAGTGCCGCAACCACTTTGGCCGACGCGCGAATCACCAGCCGATCCTCGGTGCTGTCGGCCGCCGCCGCGGCCAGCAGGTCGCGATGCTCGGGCCGGACCCGCTCGGCGTGGCTGTGCGCGACGGTCGGGAACAACAGGAACTCACCGGCTGCCACGTCGAATCGTTTCTCGCCGATGCCGCCCTTGCGCAACAGCAGGTACTGGCGGCCCTGCAGCAGCGCATGCACGGCCGCGCTCCACTCCTTGAGCGCGGGAGTCGTTGCGGTCAGCGTCATTTCGCGGCGGCGAGGCGGGCGACGACCTCGGGCCGGCGCAGCGGCGGGACGGTCTTGGGCGGTTGGCGACGCGGGGGCAGGGACTCCAGCAATCGCGTCGTCGTCCGCGTGACCTCGGCGACGTCGGCCTCGAACGCGTCGACGTTGGCCGCCGACGGGTGCGTTATGCCGCTGACTTTGCGCACATACTGGCGCGCCGCCGCGGCGATCTCCTCAGCCGTGGCCGCGGGCTGCAAACCGCGCAGTTCGGTGATGTTCCGGCACATCCTTCAACGATAGGCGGGGTCCGGCTGCGAGCCCAGGCGGTGGGCTAACCCTTGAGCAGCTCGGCGACGTGGGCTGCGACGGAATCCGCCAGTCCCTGAAGGTCGTACCCGCCCTCCAGCACCGCCACCAGCCGCCCGTCACAAAGCCTTTCGGCCGAGTTCATCAACTCGCGGGTCACCCAGCCGAAGTCGTCGGCCGTCATCGTCAACGAGCCAAGAGGGTCGCGTTCGTGCGCGTCGAATCCCGCGGACACCAGTATGAACTCCGGAGCGAACCGGTCCAGCGCGGGCAGTATTCGTTGCTGGAAGGCCTCGCGTAGCTCGGCCCCGCCGTCGCCCGGCTTCAGCGGCGAGTTGAAAATATTACCGACCCCGGTTTCGGCCACCGCACCGGTGCCGGGAAACAGCGGCATCTGATGGGTGGACGCGTACAGCACGTCGGGATCGGAGTAGAAGATCTGTTGAGTGCCGTTGCCGTGGTGAACGTCGAGATCGACGATCGCGACCCGCGTCAGCCCGTACTTCCGCTGCGCATACCGCGCTCCGATGCTGATGTTGTTGAACAAGCAAAAGCCCATCGCTCGTTCGGTTTCGGCGTGGTGGCCCGGCGGCCGGCAGGCCACGAAAGCATTCTGGGCCTGCCCGGTCAGCACGCTGTCGATCGCCTGCAGCGTGCCGCCGACCCCGCGCAGGGCCACCGTCCACGTCGACGGCTCCATCATGGTGTCGCCGCCGTCCAGGTAGACATAACCCTGCTCCGGGCAGGCGGCCTCGAGGTCGTCGACGTAGCGGTTCGAATGCACATAGCGGGCCGCCGCCAGGTCCGCCGGCTCGGCGTGCTCGCGCACCAGCGAGTCGAACTGCGGCTGACCGAGCACGGCTTCCACCACGCGGTAGCGGTCCGGCCGCTCCGGATGGCCGGCCGCGGTCTTGTGGTCGGCGAAACTGGGATGGTGCAGCAGCAGGGTGGACATCGCGGCGGACCTCTTTCCAGGATCGTGGGCTACCCGGTTGCAGTATCGCCAAGGCACCGATCGATTTTCGCTATCAGTCGGTGCTTGCGCGGACCAGCCGCACGGGCGCCCAAGCGCATCATATGGCTGCCAAAACCAGGGTGCGCGACGGTCGTCGAAAGCGCCTGTCAAGGCTGACAATTCGGGTTGTACGAGCACGGCCGATTCTTGACGGGTATTGCGGATATCGCCTTGACTCGTTTCGTATTTCGATGCGGGCATTCCGCGATACGGAAAGGTCAGCGATGGTCGGTGCGACGTATGCGGTGAACTGCTCGATCCTTTTCACCGACCTGCCCGTGCTGGACCGGCCGGGCGCGGCTCGCGCGGCCGGCTTCGAGGCGGTGGAGTTCTGGTGGCCGTTCGCCGAGGCAACGCCCCCGGAGCCGGACGTCAAGGCATTCGTCCGCGCCATCGAACAGGCGGGTGTGCAACTGTCCGGACTGAACTTCTTCGCCGGAAACATGGCCGGCAGCGACCGCGGAATCCTGTTAGACCCCACGCTGACAACCCAGTTTCGCGACAATGTGCACGTCGCCATCGATATCGCCGAAAGGCTGGGCACCCGGGCGTTGAACGCCTTGTACGGCAACCGCATCGACGGCATCGCGGCGGCGGTGCAGGACGAGGTCGCGGCGAAGAATCTTGGCTACGCGGCGCAAGCCGCCGAGCGCATCGGCGCGACGGTGCTCATCGAGGCGGTCAGCGGTGCGCCGCGCTACCCCCTCGAGACGGCGGCCGACGCCATTCGCGTTATCGACCGCGTGCGGGCGCAGTCGGGTGCCACCAATCTGCGGCTGTTGGCGGACGTGTATCACCTGTATGTCAACGACGACGATGTGACCGAGGCCCTGCTGTCCAACTACGAACGGTTCGGGCACGTTCAGGTCGCCGATGCCCCCGGGCGCGGGGAGCCGGGCACCGGTGAGGTCCCGCTTGGCGACTATCTCGCCATCCTGCTGGAACGTGACTACAGCGGCTACATCGGTTTGGAGTACCGGGCTTCTCGGCCCGACACGTTCGATTGGCTGCCGCGCGACGAACGAGGACGCGGCGGTGTCAACGTCGAATCCCTGAGAACACCGACAGGAACGAGAAACCAGTGAGCACGATCGGCTTTATCGGCCTGGGCATCATGGGCAACCCGATGGCCTGCCACCTCGCCCGAGCCGGCCACACCGTCGTCGGTTACAACCGCTCGCCGGGTCGCGCCGCGGAGCTGATCGAAGCCGGTGGGACAGAGGCTAACTCGATCGCCGAGGCGGTGAAGGATGCCGACGTGGTGGCCGTGATGGTGCCCGACTCCCCCGACGTGCAAAACGTGTTGCTCTCGGAGGACGGTGTTTTCGCCCACGCTCAACCCTCGACGCTGGTGATCGACTTCTCTTCGATCCGCCCCGACGTCACCGTCGAGCTGGCCAGGGAGGCCGCCCAGCGCGGCCTGCGTCTGATCGACGCCCCGGTGTCCGGCGGTGAGCCCGGCGCCATGAACGCAACGCTGTCGATCATGGTCGGCGCGGCGGACGCCCACTTCGCCGCCGCCAAACCGATTCTCGAGAGCGTCGGCAAGACCATCGTCCATGTCGGCGGCAACGGCGCGGGGCAAACGGTCAAGGCCGCCAACCAGCTGATCGTCGCCGGCAACATCAAGTTGCTGGCCGAGGCGATCACGTTCCTGCGCGCCTACGGTGTCGACCTGGACGCGGCGGTCAAGGTGCTGGGCGGAGGGCTGGCCGGCTCGGCGGTGCTCGACCAGAAGGCGCCGAAGATGCTGGGCCGCAACTTCGATCCGGGTTTCCGGATCCAGCTGCACCACAAAGACCTGGGCATCGTCACCAGCGCGGCGCGCGAAGCCGGCGTGGTCATCCCGCTCGGGGCCGTCGTCGCGCAGTTGATGGCCTCCGCCGTGACCAACGGGGACGGCGCCCTGGACCACTCCGGCCTGCTGCGCGGTGTCGAGCGCCTCTCCGGAGCCAACCGTGGCGAGATCCAATGACGCGTATGCGTACCGTCGACGCGGCCGTCAGGATCCTGGAAATCGAGGGCGCCACACAGGCTTTCGGGTTACCCGGCGCCGCCATCAACCCGTTCTACTCGGCGATGCGCGCCCACGGCGGAATCCGGCATCTGCTGGCCCGCCACGTCGAGGGCGCCAGCCACATGGCCGAGGGCTACACCCGCGCCGCGCCGGGCAACATCGGGGTGTGCATCGGCACCTCGGGACCGGCGGGCACCGACATGGTGACCGGATTGTATTCGGCCAGCGCCGATTCCATTCCCATCCTGGCCATCACGGGCCAGGCCCCCGTCGACAAGCTGCACAAGGAGGACTTTCAGGCCGTCGACATCGCCGCGATCGCCGCCCCGGTGACGAAAATGGCGATGACGGTTCGCGAAGCCGGGCAAGCCCCCGGTGCCTTCGCCAAGGCGTTTCACCTGATGCGCTCGGGGCGACCCGGCCCCGTCCTGATCGACCTGCCCATCGACGTGCAGCTGGCCGAAATCGACTTTGACCCGGCGGCTTACGCGCCGCTGCCGATCTACAAACCCGTGGCCACTCCCACGCAGATCGCCAAGGCACTCGACATGCTGTGCAGCGCGCGGCACCCGCTGATCATCGCCGGCGGCGGCATCATCAACGCCGACGCCGCCGAACTGCTCGTCGAGCTCGCCGAGGTGCTCAATGTCCCGGTGGTGCCGACGCTGATGGGCTGGGGCACCATTCCCGACGACCACCGGCTGGCCGCCGGCATGGTCGGGTTGCAGACCGCCCACCGGTACGGCAACGCCACGCTGCTCGAGTCGGATGTCGTGCTGGGCATCGGCAACCGGTGGGCCAACCGCCACACCGGTGGACTCGACACCTACCGGCGAGGTCGCCGCTTTGTCCACATCGACATCGAACCCACCCAGATCGGCCGGGTCTTCGCCCCGGATCTCGGCATCGTCTCCGACGCCAAGGCGGCCCTGGAACTCCTGGTCGCCGCGGCATCCCAGCGGCGCGCCGCGGGCAACCTGCCCGATTGGACGGGCTGGGTGCGCGACTGCCAGGAGCGCAAACAGACGATGCACCGCAAGACCCACTTCGACGACATCCCGATCAAACCCCAACGCGTCTACGAGGAGATGAACCGGGCGTTCGGCCGTAATGCCCGCTATGTCACCGCGATTGGGCTCTCCCAGATCGCCGGCGGGCAATTTCTGCAGGTGTTCAAACCCCGGCACTGGATCAACTGCGGACAGGCCGGACCGCTGGGATGGACGGTTCCCGCGGCACTCGGCGTGGTCGCCGCCGACCCGAGCGCCACGGTGGTTGGGTTGTCGGGTGATTACGACTTCCAGTTCCTCATCGAGGAACTCGCCGTCGGCGCGCAATTCAACCTGCCCTACGTGCATGTCGTGGTCAACAACTCCTACCTGGGGCTGATCCGGCAGGCTCAGCTCACCTTCGACATGGACTACTTCGTTTCGTTGGCCTTCGACAACATCAATGCCCAGGAATCCGGCGACAACGATTTGCCGAAGGGCTACGGTGTCGACCATCGCCGGGTGGTAGAAGGATTGGGCTGCAAGGCGATTCAGGTCACCGACCCCGCACTGATCGCGCCGGCACTGGCCCAGGCCCAGCAGCTGGCCCGCGAGCACAAAGTGCCCGTGGTGGTCGAGATCTTCCTGGAACGCATCACCAACATCGCGATGGGCACCGACATCGACAAGATCGCCGAGCACAATGAGCTGGCCACCACCATCGACGACTCACTCACCGCCGCAGCGCTATTCGACTAGCCCAGTGACCTGCCCCCGCCGACCGCGCCGGCGGCATCCAATCCGTGGAACGCGCGTTCGGAGCACTAGAGATACTGGCCGCCGTGGGCGAGACGGGCGCGCTCGGCAAGCTGGCCGCTCGCGCGGATCTCCCGCAACCCACGATGCACCGGCTCGCCCGGACATTGCTTCACATGCGATATCTGCGCCAGCTGCCCAACCGGCCCAATTCGACAACGGCGCCAGCGGCTAGGTGCCCGGCCGACCGGTCCATCGCGACCCTCTACGGTGATGGGAATGAGCGACGACATTCTGCTGATCACCACCGACGAGCGGGTACGCACCCTGACGCTGAACCGGCCGGAATCGCGCAACGCGCTGTCCGCCGCGCTGCGGGATCGGTTCTTCGGCGCGCTGACCGAGGCCGAAAGCGACGACGACGTCGACGGCGTGATCCTGACCGGGGCCGATCCGGTGTTCTGCGCCGGACTCGACCTGAAAGAGCTCGGCGATTCGACGGCGCTGCCCGACATCTCGCCGCGGTGGCCGTCGATGACCAAGCCGGTCATCGGCGCGATCAACGGCGCCGCGGTCACCGGCGGGCTGGAGCTGGTGCTGTACTGCGACGTCGTGATCGCGTCGGAACGGGTACGCTTCGCCGACACTCATGCCCGGGTGGGCCTGCTGCCGACCTGGGGCTTGTCGGTGCGGTTGCCCCAGAAGGTGGGCAGCGGCATGGCCCGGCGCATGAGCCTCACCGGCGATTACCTGTCAGCCGCCGACGCGCTGCGCGCCGGGCTGGCCACCGAGGTGGTGCCACACGATCAGCTGCTGCCGACCGCGCGTCGAGTGGCCGCGTCGATCGTCGGCAACAACCAGAACGCGGTGTGGGCGCTGCTGGCCTCCTACCACCGCATCGACGAGTCCCAGACCAGCGAGGGTTTGTGGCTGGAAGCCATGGCGGCCAGGCAATTCCGGACCACCGGCGACGACATCGCCGCCAATCGGGAGGCAGTGCTGCAACGCGGACGCGCGCAAGTCCGCTTAATCATTGCGATGTCAGGATTCGCCCCGTTCGGGCACCAGCAAATGGCCTACCCGGCGCCGCAAATTCATTTCATATGCCATTGACCTGTATCGCGAAACTTTTGATCGCCAGCAGCGGCAATAGCCAATACGATCCCAACAACGGCCCGAAACAATGCAGGAGGAATCGATGCGCATTTTCGTCGACCTCACGATGCGGGTTCTCGGCGTCCTGCCCCTGGTCACCGCGTCCGCGGTCGCGTCCGGGCAGCACGCGACCGCGGAGCCGCCACCGCGATTTCCGAATCTCGACGGATTCACCGCCGTTCCCGCCGACGGGTATATCTCCACATCGTTGCCGGGCAACGCGCCCCGGATTATCTTCTCGACCCAGAACTCGGTGGTGTGCGACTTCTACGGTGGGCCCCCGCCCGCACCGCAACCGTCGCAAGACATTAAGTGCAATGGCGAAGTACCCGGAATGGACGACGTTCTCTTTCCCGGCGGCGGTCACCCGAAAGCCGGCGACTGTGTGGAGGGCTCGGTGAATTTCAAGGGGCCCGGCTACGAATTGAGCCGAATGACCTACGGCGGATGCGGCGGCAACCCGGCCGCATTGCGCTACGGCGGCAAGACATTGGCCGCCGGGCAGAAGCTGTCCTACCTCAACGTCACCTGCGCGGTGGGCGCGGACAACCTGATCGCCTGTCTGGATACCACCAGCGGGGACCACGGATTCGTGCTGCAGTCCGTCGGAAGCTGGGCGTTCTAACCCAACGCCGCCCGCAGCGCGGCCACCACATCCTCGATCGAGCCGGAGGTCGAATAGCCGGCCGCCAGCCGGTGCCCACCGCCGCCGAACACCGACGCGACCGCGGCCAGATCCACGTCGGCCTTGGCCCGCATCGACACCGACCACTGTTGCGGGTCAACCTCTTTGAACACCGCGGCCACCTCGGCCTGCTGGGTGGTGCGCACGATGTCGACGATGCTCTCGACTTCCTCCGGTCGTGAATTCGTCCAGTCGTCGTTGCCGACGACCGCATAGACCAGACCGCGCCCCTGCACTGCGTCCGGCACCAGCTGCGCCGAGCCGAGCACCCGCGACAGCAGCGGCAGCCAGACGAACGGGTGGGTGTCCAGCAGGGTGCGGCTGATCTGGGCGTTGTCCACGCCGAGCTCGACCAGGCGGGCGGCCAGCCGAAACGCGCGGGCGCTGGCCCAGCGGAACGAGCCGGTGTCAGTGGTCAGCCCGGCGTAGATGCAGTGCGCCACGTCGCGGTCGATCTGCTTGCCCCAGGCGTCCAGCAGCTCGGCCACCAACAACGTCGTCGAGTCCGCCGACGGGTCAACGTAATTCGCGGTGCCGAACAACTCGTTGGAGGCGTGGTGATCGATCACCAGAAGCGGCTGCTCCGGGCCGAGCACGTCGCCGAGTGCGCCGAGCCTCTTTTTGCTCGGAACATCCACCGTCACAACCAAATCCGCGTCGCGGCGCATCTCCTCGGGGCTCACCAGCAGCTGACACCCGGGCAACGAACGCAACGACTCCGGCAGCGTGGCCGGCGCGGCGAAGCTGACCTCGACCTCTTTTTCGCTGCGGTCGAGCACCGTGGCCAGTGCCAATCCCGCGCCGATGGTGTCGGCGTCGGGATGCACGTGGCCGATTACTGCGATTGTCGTTGCGGCCGAAAGCAGTTCGGCCGCACCCACCGCGTCTACCCGCGTCCCCGCGATTGGAACGCGGGCCAGCTCAGTCTTTCCGTCGATGGTCGTCACCGCGGTCCTCCACGTCCGCTGCCATCGTCGTCTCCCCGTTCTCCCGATACGGATCGGCCTCACCGGCCGGCTTGGCCCCCAGGCGAACCCGCGCCACGTCCTCGTCGGCGGCGCGGGCGCGCGCCAGCAGCTCGTCCATCCGCGCCACCGCGTCGGTGGTCGTGTCGCGGGTGAACGTCAAGGTGGGAGTGAAGCGCACGCCGGTGCCCGCACCGACCATTGTCCGCAGCGTTCCCTTGGCCCGGTCCAGCGCGGCCGCGGCGGCCTCGTAGTCGGGCTCGTCGTCCAGGGTGCGTCCCATCACGGTGTAGAACACCGTCGCGTCGTGCAGGTCGGCGGTCACCTTTGCGTTGACGATGGTCACCCCGTCCAGCCCGGGATCCTTGATGTCGAATTCGATCGCCGAGGCGACGATGGCGTTGACCCGTTTGGCGAGCCGGCGCGCCCGTCCGGGGTCAGCCATCAGGCGCGCTCCTTCTCGACCAGCTCGAAGGACTCGATGATGTCGCCTTCCTTGATGTCGGAATAGGTCAGCGTCATACCGCATTCGAAGCCGTCGCGAACCTCGGTCACGTCGTCCTTCTCCCGGCGCAGCGAGGAGATCGTCAGGTTATCGGCGACCACGATGTTGTCGCGCAGCAACCGCGCCTTGGCGTTGCGGCGCACGACACCGGAGGTGACCAGGCAACCGGCGATGACACCGACCTTCGAGGACCGGAAGATCGCCCGGATCTCGGCGCGGCCCAGCTGGTTCTCCTCGTAGATCGGCTTGAGCATGCCGCGCAGGGCCTTCTCGATCTCGTCGATGGCCTGGTAGATCACCGAGTAGTACCGGATGTCCACGCCCTCGCGGTTGGCCAGCTCGGTCGCCTTGCCCTCGGCGCGCACGTTGAAGCCGATGATCACCGCGTTCGAGGCCGACGCCAGGTTGACGTTGGTCTCGGTGATGCCACCGACGCCGCGGTCGATGACGCGCAGCTCCACCTCGTCGTCGATCTCGATTCCCATCAGGGCCTCTTCCAGCGCCTCGACGGTACCGGCGTTGTCGCCCTTGAGGATCAGGTTCAGCTGGCTGGTTTCCTTCAGCGCGGCGTCCAGGTCGTCCAGGCTGATCCGCTTGCGCGAGCGGGCCGCCAGCGCGTTGCGCTTGCGGGCGCTGCGCCGGTCGGCGATCTGGCGGGCGATGCGGTCCTCGTCGACGACCAGCAGGTTGTCCCCGGCGCCGGGCACCGACGTGAACCCGATGACCTGCACCGGCCGCGACGGCAACGCCTCGTGGACGTCCTCGCCGTGCTCGTCGACCATCCGCCGGACCCGGCCGTAGGCGTCGCCGGCGACGATCGAGTCGCCGACCCGCAGCGTGCCGCGCTGGATCAGCACGGTGGCCACCGGTCCGCGACCGCGGTCCAGGTGCGCCTCGATCGCCACACCCTGGGCCTCCATGTCGGGGTTGGCGCGCAGGTCCAGCGCCGCGTCGGCGGTCAGCAGCACCGCTTCTTCCAGCGCGTCGATGTTGGTGCCCTGCTTGGCAGAGATGTCGACGAACATCGTGTCGCCACCGAAATCCTCTGCCACCAAACCGTATTCGGTGAGCTGGCCGCGGATCTTGACCGGGTCGGCACCTTCCTTGTCAATCTTGTTGACCGCCACCACAATCGGCACGTCGGCCGCCTGCGCGTGGTTGATCGCCTCCACCGTCTGCGGCATCACGCCGTCGTCGGCGGCGACCACCAGGATCGCGATGTCGGTGGCCTTGGCACCGCGGGCACGCATGGCGGTGAACGCCTCGTGACCCGGGGTGTCGATGAAGGTGATCAGCCGCTCGGTGCCCTCGAAGTCGACGGCCACCTGGTAGGCACCGATGTGCTGGGTGATGCCACCCGCCTCGCCCTCGCGGACGCTGGCGTTTCGGATGGTGTCCAGCAGTCGGGTTTTACCGTGGTCGACGTGACCCATCACGGTCACCACCGGTGGACGGGTCTGCAGGTCTTCCTCGCCGCCCTCGTCCTCGCCGTAGGTGAGGTCGAACGACTCCAGCAGCTCACGGTCCTCGTCCTCGGGGCTGACGACCTGGACGACGTAGTTCATCTCGCTGCCCAGCAGCTCGAGCGTCTCGTCGCCGACCGATTGGGTCGCGGTGACCATTTCGCCGAGGTTGAACAGCGCCTGCACCAGCGAGGCCGGGTTGGCGTTGATCTTGTCCGCGAAGTCGGAGAGCGACGCGCCGCGGGCCAGCCGGATGGTCTCGCCGTTGCCGTGCGGCAACCGCACGCCACCGACGACCGGCGCCTGCATGTTCTCGTATTCGGCGCGTTTGGCCCGCTTGGACTTGCGACCGCGCCGGGGCGCGCCGCCGGGACGACCGAACGCTCCCGCGGCGCCACCGCGCTGGCCGGGACGACCACCGCCACCACCGCCGCCCGGACGGCCGTGGAAGCCACCGCCACCGCCGGGCGCGGCACCGACGCCGCCTCCGCCGCCGCGGTAGTTACCACCACCGCCGTCGCGCCCGCCACCGGGACCACCGGGCCGGCCACCGCCGGGACGGGGTCCGCCGGAGCGGGCCGGACCACGGAAGCCGCCGGCGCCACCGCCGGGACGCGGCGGCATGCTGCCGGGCGACGCCCCACCGGGCCGCGGCGCGCCGGGCCGGGGCGCCCCCAGGCGCGGTGCCTGCGGACGCGGAATGGGCCGGTCGACGGGCTGCGCCGACGAGAACGGGTTGTTGCCGACGCGCGGGGTGCGCGTGGCCGGCTTCGGCATCGGGCCGGGCCGCGGGCCGGGTGTCGCACCCGGCGACGGAAGCTGCTGACCGGGTGCCGGCGTTCTCGGCTGACCGGGCGCCGGCGCCGAGGAACGCGCGGGCGACGGCGCGGGCCGGCCGGGCGCGGGCGTCGGCGCCACGGGCGTTTCGGTCCGCGCCGCCGGGGCGGGCTTGGCCGCGGGGGCGGCCGGTGTCCCGGTCTCGGCGGGCTTCGCGGGCCCGGCGGCGGTCGCACCGTTGCCGGAGGGCTTCTGAATCGCCTTGTCCAACGCCTTGTCGAGCGAGCGGTCCGGGGTCTTCGGCGCGCTCTTGGCCGCGGCCGCGGGCTTGCTGCCGCCGAACGACTCGCGCAGCCGGCGGGCGACCGGCGCTTCTACGGTCGACGAGGCGGATTTGACGAATTCGCCCTGTTCATTCAGCCGGGCGACAACTTCCTTGCTGGTGACACCGAGTTCCTTGGCCAACTCGTGTACGCGGGCCTTACCTGCCACTACATCTCCTGTCTATGAGGCGACAGTCGTGGGCCGCGCCTCGGGTTTAGCTATGACGCATGGTCATCGGGACTTCACGGTGTGCTCATGTTCTTCGCTACCTGTTCTGTTGCCGGGCGAGTCGAGCACCCGTAGGTACTCCACCAGCGCGGATGTGTCCGGTGGACGATCGATGCGCAACGCTTTGGTGAAAGCCCGCCGCCGAATCGCCTCGTGTGCGCACCGCGGTACGGGATGCAGCCACGCACCCCGCCCCGGCAGGCGAGCCGCAGTGTCAACGATCACGGCGTATTCACCGTTCCCGCTCGACACCGCCACCACGCGGAGCAATTGGACTGCCAGCTCTCGCTTCCGGCACCCGACACACGTCCGCACGGGTCCGCCCGTGTGTGTGCGCGCCGAGGCCGAACGCTCGCGCTGGATCACGGCTCAGTCTAGCGTCACGGAACCGATGGTCAGAACCACCCGCAACCGCACCATAACCTGCGTACCGGATCGCTAGTGATCGTGGGCCATTGGGTGGCTGGTGCCGTGTTCCGGCTGGTCGTCCGAGTGTGCAGGGGAACCGGCGGGCGAATCGCCGCGAATGTCGATGCGCCACCCGGTCAGCCGGGCGGCCAGCCGCGCGTTCTGCCCCTCCTTGCCGATGGCCAGGGATAGCTGGAAGTCAGGCACCACCACGCGGGCGGCGCGGGCCGTCTGGTCGATCACCGACACCGAGACCACCTTCGCCGGCGACAAGGCGTTGGCGACGAAACGCGCCGGGTCCTCGTCGAAGTCGATGATGTCGATCTTCTCGCCGGACAGCTCGCTCATCACGTTGCGCACCCGCTGACCCATCGGACCGATGCAGGCACCCTTGGCGTTCAGGCCCGGCACCCGGGACACGACCGCGATCTTGGAGCGGTGACCCGCCTCGCGCGCGACGGCCACGATCTCCACCGACCCGTCGGCGATCTCGGGGACTTCCAGCGAGAACAACTTGCGGACCAGGTTGGGGTGGGTGCGCGACAACGTGATCAGCGGCTCACGCGAGCCCCGCGTCACGCCGACCACGTAGCAGCGCACCCGGTTGCCGTGCTCGTAGCTCTCGCCGGGAACCTGTTCGGCCGCGGGGATGACGCCCTCGGACACCTTGGTCTCCGAGCCCATCCGCACGACGACCAAACCTCGGGCGTTGGCGCGGCTGTCGCGCTGGATCACGCCGGCGACGATTTCGCCCTCGCGAGTGGAGAACTCGCCGTAGGTGCGCTCGTTCTCCGCATCCCGGAACCGCTGCAGCATCACCTGTCGTGCGGTGGTCGCCGCGATGCGGCCGAAACCCTCAGGGGTGTCGTCCCACTCGCTGACGACGTTGCCGTCCTCATCGACCTCGCGGGCGATCACCTTCACCACACCGGTCTTGCGGTCGATCTCGATCCGCGCGTCGTTCTGGTGGCCCTGGGTGTGCCGGTAGGCGGTCAGCAACGCCGACTTGATCGTCTCGAGCAACTCGTTGACCGAGATACCCCGGTCCACCTCGATCGCGTGCAACGCGGCCATGTCGATGTTCATCAGCGCCGCTCCTTCTCATCGCTACGCTCTGCATCGTCGCCGGCGCGGTTCATGCCTCGGCCTCCGTTCTGTCCCCCACGCCCGCCAAATCCAGCTCGGCTGCCGATGGCGACGAAAACTCAACCTGGACAACAGCTTTCGCGATCTCGGCGAGCGGTATCTCGCGCACCGCCCAGTCGCGGCCGGCGCGGACCACCAGCGCTACCGCGCCGGCACGGGTCTGACCCACCCGACCGGTCAACCGCGATCCGTCCGTCAACGCCAGCTCGACCTTGCGGCCACGGGCGCGGCGGAAGTGTTTCTCGTCGGTGAGCGGACGGTCCACGCCGGGCGAGGAGACCTCGAGAACATAGCTGTCGGCAATGCTGTCCAGGCCATCCAACAAAGCGGACGCCGAACGTGACAGCGTCGCCACGGTGTCCAGATCCAAGGCGGTGTCGCCATCGGCGATCACGGTGATTCGCGGCGGGCGCACCCGGGAATCGATGACCACGTCTTCGATCTCATAGCCGGCGCGCGCGAACTCTCCCCCGAGTAGCTCGATCACCTGCGTCTGCGACGGTAGCCCGGTGGTCACGGCGAGCTCCTAATCTTGAGTTGTCCGGTCATCTGGCTGATGTCGCCGCCCCTCGGACTTCGGGCGGCTTCCGGCGTCCCGGTGGAACGGGTTCACGTTCCGCGAGAACCGGCTACCAACGATACGCCAGGAATCGCGTTTGACGAGGTGATCGCGCAGCCCAAGGTCCTCCGCGACATGACCGGCTCGCGGCCAATGGCAGGATGTTGAGCGTGCCTAGCGCTGCAGGAGTCACCAATCGGCGGGGTGTGCTCGCCGGGGGTGCCGCGCTTGCCGCGCTCGGAATGGTCGCCGCCGCCTGTGGCGAGCCCCCGCCGAAACCCCCTGCCGTCGAACAACTGTTGGGTCCGTTGGACCAGGCCAGGCACGACAGCGCGCTCGCCGGTGCGGCCGCCGCCGCCGTCGGCGTCGCACCGCAGATCGCCGCGGCGCTGTCGGTGGTCGCCAACCAACGCGCCGCCCATGCCCGCGCGCTGTCCACCGAGATCGCCCGGGCGGCCGGCAAGCTGACCGCCTCATCGAGCGAGACGACGAGTTCCAGCCCGACGGCCGCGCCGGCCGGGCCACCGCCGCCGCCACCGGCGGTGTCCGACGTGATCAACGCACTGAAGACCTCAGCCGACAACGCGGCCCGCCTGGTGGCCGGCGAGTCGGGCTATCGGGCGGGGCTGCTGGCGTCGATCGCCGCGTCTTGCACGGCGTCGTACCAGGTTGCCCTGGTCCCCGGGGGGCCGTCGATATGACCTCGGGCAAAGACGCCGACAACGCGGCGCTGTGCGATGCGCTGGCCGTCGAGCACTCGACGATCTACGGCTACGGCATCGTGTCCGCGTTGTCGCCGCCCAGCGTCAACAACCTGGTGTTGGAGGCGCTGCTGCAGCACCGCCAACGGCGCGACGACGTGATCGCCATGCTGGCCGCGCGCAAGGTCACCCCGCCGCCCGCCGCCGCCGGGTATCAGTTGCCCCTGCTGGTGGCCAGCCCGGCCGATGCGGCCCGCCTGGCGGTACGGATGGAAGGCGACGGCGCGACCGCGTGGCGCGCGGTCACCGAGCACGCCGAAACCGCCGACGACCGGGCATTCGCCGCCACGGCGCTGACGCAGAGCACGGTGATGGGCGCCCGGTGGAGCCGCATCCTGGGCGCGTGGCCGATCACCAGCAGTTTCCCGGGCGGCAACGAGTAGTCCCGGCTACCCCGTCAGCGCCGCCACGATGTCGGTGGCCAGCGAAACCCCGGTCGCCAACTCGCGGGTCTGCCCGCCGAAGCGGTCGCGCAGCTCCACAACGCCGTCGGCCCAGCCCCGCCCGACCACCACGATCCAGGGCATCCCGAGCAGCTCGGCGTCCTTGAACTTGACCCCGGGCGAGGCGCTCCGGTCATCGAGCAGCACCTCGAGACCCAACCGATCCAGATCCGCGGCCAGCGCAATGGCGCCGTCGCGTGCCCCGGCGTCCTTGTTGGCGATGACCAGGTGCACGTCGAACGGCGCGATCGATGCGGGCCAGCGCAGACCCAGCTCGTCATGATGTTGCTCGGCGACAACGGCGACCAGCCGCGACACCCCGATGCCGTAGGAGCCCATCGTCAGCCGCACCGGCTTGCCGTCCTCGCCGAGCACGTCGACGGCGAACGCGTCGGTGTACTTGCGGCCCAGCTGGAAGATGTGCCCGATCTCGATGCCGCGCGCCATGACCAGCGGGCCGGCCCCGTCCGGGGACGGGTCGCCCTCGCGCACCTCGGCGGCCTCGATGGTGCCGTCGGCGGTGAAATCGCGTCCGGCCACCAGCCCCACCACGTGGCGGCCCGGCTCGTCGGCGCCGGTGATCCAGCTGGTGCCGTCCACCACGCGCGGATCGACGAGATAACGAACCTCGTTGTCCCGCAAGGCCTTCGGACCGATATAACCCTTGACCAGGAAGGGGTATTTGGCGAAGTCGGTGTCGCTCAGCAGCTCGTATTCGGCCGGCTCCAGCGCGGCGCTCAGCCGTTTGTCGTCGACCTCGCGATCGCCGGGCACCCCGATGCCCAGCAGCTCCCACTCCCCGCCGGGTTGACGGACCTTGACCATGACGTTCTTCAGGGTGTCCGCCGCGGTGACGGTGCGGCCGAGACCGGCGCCGTTGGCCCACTGTACCAGCGTCGCGATGGTCGGCGTGTCACCGGTGTCGTGCACTACCGCGTCGGGCAGCCCCTCGATCGGCTGGGCCTCGGGCGCCGCGGTGACGACCGCCTCGACGTTGGCCGCGTATCCGGATTCCACGCACCGGACGAAGGTGTCCTCGCCGATCGGGCTCTCGGCCAGGAACTCCTCGGATGCGCTGCCGCCCATCGCGCCCGACACCGCCGAGACGATGACGTAGCGAACCCGCAGCCGGTCGAAGATGCGCTGGTAGGCCTCGCGGTGCACGTGGTAGGCGGACTTGAGCCCGGCCGCGTCGATGTCGAAGGAGTAGGAGTCTTTCATCACGAATTCCCGGGCCCGCAGGATGCCGGCCCGCGGCCGCGCCTCGTCGCGGTACTTGATCTGAATCTGGTACAGCGTCAGCGGGAAATCCTTGTAGGAGCTGTACTCGCCCTTGACGCCCAGGGTGAAGAACTCCTCGTGGGTGGGCGCCAGCATGTAGTCGTTGCCGCGGCGGTCCTTGACCCGGAACACCCCGTCGCCGTATTCCGTCCAGCGGTTCGTCGTCTCGTACGGCCCGCGCGGCAGCAGGCCGGGGAACAGAATCTCTTGCCCGCCAATCGCGTTCATCTCCTCACGGACGACGCGTTCGATATTGCGCAGCACCCGCAGCCCCAGCGGCAGCCAGCTGTACAGCCCGGGAGCGACCTGCCGGATGTATCCGGCTCGCGCCAGCAGTTTGTGGCTGGGCACTTCGGCGTCGGCGGGGTCGTCGCGCAGGGTGCGCAGGAACAGCTCGGACATCCGGGTGATCACAGCGGGCCAGCCTAGCGTGGTCGACGGCCCGGGCATCGAGCCGGTAATTCTGCAGAACAAGTACGAGTGGGGGCCCGCAGTTTTCAGGCTCGCCGCTGGTTACAGCTCGCCGGCGTCGATGGCTTCCTTGACCTCTTGCGCGTGCGCGACCTGTTCCGGGGTGTACCCGATGAACAGGGCGGCCAGGCCGACGATGACGGCGGTGCCGGCCACCCACAGCAGCCCGTAGGTGTAGCCGTGGTCTAGCGCCCGCAATTGGGCGTCGTTCATGATCTTCACCGGGCCGGTGGTGCCGCCCAGATACAGGGTCCGCGAGGTGATGACGGCCTGGATGACAGCCAGCACCAGCGGCCCGCCCAGGCTCTGCAGCATCAAAGTCATCGCCGACACCGGGCCGATCTGGTCGAAACCGACACCCGCGATCGCGGCGAGCGTCAGCGGAACGACGACCATGCCGATGCCGATGCCACCGACGACGATCGGCAGCACCAGGTTCGGGAAGTACGGCGCGCCGCGGTGCATGAACGCCCAGCCGTAGATCATGGCCAGCAGCAGCAGCCATCCGCCGCCGATGGTCAGCACCCGCGGCGAGAACCGCGACACCAGCTGCGAGGAGATGCCGAGGCCGATGCCCATCGCGATGACGAACGGGATGAATCCGACGCCGGCGCGCAGAGCGCTGTAGCCGAGGATGTCCTGGACGTACAGCCCGATGCAGACGGTCAGGCTGAACATCACGCCGCCGGCCAGCAGGATCGCGGTGAACGTGACCAGGCGGTTGCGGTCGCGGAACAAGCCGAACGGCACGACGGGGTTTTCGGCGGTGCGCTCCACGATGGCGAACGCGATGGCGGCGGCCACGGCCACCGCGCCGGAGCCGAGGGTGACCATCGACATCCAGCCCTTTTCCGGGCCCATCGAGAACGCGAACACGGCGGCCGTGCACGCCAAGGTGGCGAGCATGGCCCCGGCGGCGTCGAGCTTCATCCGCTCGCGGTTGGTTTCCCGCAGTGCGGTGCGGGCCAGGTAGATCATCACCAGCCCGATCGGCACGTTCACCAAAAACGCCAGCCGCCAGGACACCTCGGTCAGCGCCCCACCGACGACCAGGCCCGTCACCGAGCCGATCGCGGTCATGGCGGCGAACACCGCGGTGGCCGCGTTGCGCGCCGGGCCCTTGGCGAACGTCGTGGCGACCAGGGCCAGACCGGTCGGCGACGCGATGGCCGAGCCGACCCCTTGCAGCAGCCGGGCGATGACCAGCGTCACCTCGTCCCAGGCCACCGCGCACAGCACCGAGGAGATGGTGAACAGCGTGACGCCGACGATGAAGGTCCGTTTGCGGCCGATGGTGTCGCCGAGCCGCCCGCCCAGCAGCATCAGCCCGCCGAAGGTCAGCACGTACGCGGTGATGACCCAGCTACGGCCGGCGTCGGACAGGCTCAGCTCGTTTTGAATCTTAGGAAGCGCGACGATCGCGACGGTGCTGTCCATCGTCGCCAGCAGCTGCATCCCGCCGATGGCGATCACGGCGGCGATGAAGCGGCGAGACGGCAGCCACGTCGGGTAATACTTGCTCGTGCGCGTGGCGGCGGTCTTCGAGGAGGTCCCAGCAGAGGTTTGCGACGGGCGCTCGGTGCGCTGGGGTGCCGGACGATCGGGGCGCGTGGCGGTCCAATTCTGGGCCGCGCGCTCGGTGTCGTTGAGGGCCGTCATAACGGGTTACCTTACAGTAATCTTAAGAATCGTTTAAACCCCGAACGTCACCCAGGCCTACTACGGGCCCGATCACGATGATCGCGGGAGGTCTGATCCCTTCCGCGCGGACCTTCCGCGGCGTGTCGGCCAGGGTGGCCCGCAACGTGTGCTGCGCCGGCGTCGTTCCATGCTGAACCACCAGAACCGGCGTATCCGCAGGTCGACCGCCCTGCATCAACGCGTCCACGAACAGTTCGATGCGTTCGACGGCCATCAGCAAAACAATCGTGCCGGACAACGCCGCCAATGCATTCCAATTCACTAACGATTCGGGATGCCCGGGCGCCAAATGGCCGCTGACCACCACGAACTCGTGATTTACCGCCCGGTGCGTGACCGGAACACCCGCCAGGGCAGGCACCGCTATGGCACTTGTCACACCGGGCACCACGGTGACCGGAATGCCGGCGTCGGCGCACGCGATGACTTCCTCGTAGCCGCGGGCGAACACGAACGGGTCGCCCCCCTTGAGGCGGACCACGAAGCGTCCCGCCCGGGCCCGCTCGATCATGACGTCGTTGATCGCGTCCTGGGCCATGGCCCGGCCGTACGGGATCTTGGCGGCATCGATGACTTCGACATGCGGCGCCAGCTCGGCCAGCAATTCGGGCGGGGCCAGCCGGTCGGCGACGACGACGTCGGCTTGGGTGAGCAGCCGCCGACCGCGCACGGTGATCAGCTCGGGGTCACCGGGGCCGCCGCCGATCAGCGCCACCCCGCCCCGCACGACGTCGGAACTCACCGGGCCCTCGGGGGTGATCAGGCCGCGTTGCAGCGCCTCGCGGATGGCCGACCGGATCGCCGCCGACCTGCGGTGCTCGCCGCCGGCCAGCACGCCCACCGACAGCCCGGCGTACTCGAACGACGCCGGGGTCACCGCGGTGCCCTCGATGGCGATGTCGGCGCGCACGCAGAAGATCTGGCGGCTGTCGGCCTCGGCGACGACGGCCTCGTTGACCGCGGCGTCGTTGGTGGCCGCGATCGCGTACCAGGCCCTGTCCAAATCGCCGTCGCGGTATTCGCGCACCGTCAAGGTGATGCCGCTCATCGCCTCGACGGCCGGGGTGGCGCTGCGGGTAATCACGTGGACGTCGGCGCCGCTGGAGATGAGCAGGGGTAGCCGGCGCTGGGCGACCGTGCCTCCGCCGACCACGACGACCCTTTTGCCGGTCAGCCGCAATCCAACGAGGTAGGGGCTCTCGGTCACCCGGCAAGCCTAATAGCTGCCTCCTCCGACACCGCGAACGTAACGCCACGGCGATTTTTCGCCTCGATTTGCACCGTGGGGTTACGTACGCGAGCCCTCCGCCGCGGCCGCCGCGACGAAACGCGCCACCGCTTCCGGCGCCGCGGCCGGGTGGGTGTGCAGATACGACGCGTGCACCCCGGCATGCACGACACCGTCGCGCATCGGCGGCGCGTCGGAGGCGCGGTAGACCCAGGCGGGCTGGTAGCTCTCGGTGAAGGTGAGCTCGGTGCGGTGGAATTCGTGTCCGACCACCCGCGCCCCGGCGGCATACAGCGCCGAATCGACCACCGCGACCGCGTCGCGATACGCCAGCTTCAGCCGCGGGGTGAACCGCGCAGATCCGCCCAGCACCCCGCACATCGGGTACCCGTCGAGTTCGGAAGCCAGATAGATTAGCCCGGCGCATTCGGCGTGCACGGGCGCACCGACGGCGGCCAGATCGCGAATCTGCTGTCGCACAACATTATTGGCGGACAGGTCGGCGGTGAACTGCTCGGGGAAACCGCCGGGCAGCAGCACCGCATCGGTGCCGGCGGGCAATGTGTCGACCAGTGGGTCGAACTCGGCCACCTCGGCGCCGGCGGCGCGCAGCAACTCGGCGTGTTCCGCGTAGCCGAAGCTGAAGGCCTTGCCGGCGGCCATCGCGACGGTGGCGCGGCGACCGGACGTCTGCCCCACCGCGGCAACGGGATCCCACGGCGCGACGTCGACACGGCTGCCCGCGACCGCCCTCACCGCGGCCAGGTCGACGTGCCGCGCGATCAGGGCGGTCATCGCCTCGACCGCGAGCCGGGCCCGCCGCCCGTACTCGACCGCGGTGACCAGGCCCAAATACCTTGTCGGCAGCTCCAATTCGGCGGTACGCGGAATGGCACCCAGTACCGGGATGCCGGTGTGCTCGCAGGCCTGGCGCAAAACCTGCTCGTGTCGGGGTGAACCCACCCGGTTGAGGATCACCCCGGCGATCCGGGTCGCGGCGTCGAATGTCGAAAAGCCGTGCAGCAGTGCGGCAATGCTGTGGCTCTGGCCCCGCGCGTCGACGACCAGGATCACTGGCGCGCCCACCAGCGCGGCGACGTGCGCGGTCGAGCCCGGCGGCGGGGACGCCGGGTCCGGCCCGATCCGCCCGTCGAACAGCCCCATCACCCCCTCGATCACCGCGATGTCGGCGCCGGCGGCGCCGTGCGCGTACAGCGGGCCGATCAGCGATTCGCTCACCAGCACCGGATCGAGATTGCGTCCGGGCCGACCCGCGGCCAGCCCGTGGTAGCCGGGGTCGATGAAGTCCGGGCCCACCTTGAACGGGGCGACGGTATGCCCGGCTCGGCGCAGCGCCCCGATCAAACCCGTTGCGATCGTGGTCTTTCCGCTGCCCGACGCGGGCGCGGCGACGACGACCGCTGGGGCGTTCACCACTCGATGCCCTTCTGGCCCTTGCGTCCGGCGTCCATCGGGTGCTTGACCTTGGTCATCTCGGTGACCAGATCGGCGGCCTCGACCAGCCGCGGCGGGGCGGCGCGTCCGGTGATCACCACATGCTGATGACCGGGGCGGTCGGTGAACACGTCGACCGCCTCGTCGACGTCGACCCAGCCCCACTTCAGCGGGTAGGTGAATTCGTCGAGCACGTAGAAGTCGTGCCGCTGTTCGGCCAGCCGGCGCGCGATCTCGGCCCAGCCCTCGGCGGCCGCGGCCGCGTGGTCGTCCTCGGTGCCGGCCTTACGCGACCAGGACCAGCCGCTGCCCATCTTGTGCCATTCCACCGCTGCCCCGGCGCCGTTTTCGTCGTGCAGCCGGCCCAGCTGGCGGAAGACGGCTTCCTCGCCCACCTTCCACTTCGCGCTCTTGACGAACTGAAACACCGCGACGTCCAGGCCGGCGTTCCACGCGCGCAACGCCATTCCGAACGCCGCGGTCGACTTGCCCTTGCCGTCGCCGGTGTGCACCGCCAGCAACGGCCGGTTGCGCCGAGCCCGGGTGCTCAGCCCGTCGTCCGGGACCTGCGGTGGGATTCCCTGTGGCATAAGGGCAGGACTCCTCTTGTTGCGGCCGCTAGGCCGCGCTGCGCACGGCCCGCGTGAGATGGTCGGCGTGCAGTTGCTCGAGCCGGACGGTCGGTGCACCGAGTTGGCCGGCCAGCTGCCCGGCCAATCCCAGTCGCACATAGGATGTTTCGCAGTCTACGACCACAGCCGCCGCGCCCTCGGCGACCAGCCGGGCGGCGGCGATTCGGCTGCGGCCCAACGGATTCGGGCCCGCGGTGGCCCGCCCGTCGGTGAGCACCACCACCAGGGGACGGCGTGCCCGGTCGCGCGCCCGCTCCCGGATGATTAGCTCACGCGCGGCCAGCAGGCCCTCGGCCAGCGGGGTCTTGCCGCCGGTATCTATTCGGGCCAGTCGCCGGCCGGCGATGTGCGCCGACGACGTCGGCGGCAGCAGCAGTCGCGCATCGTGGCCGCGGAACGTGATCACCGCGACCTTGTCGCGTCGTTGGTAGGCGTCGCGCAGCAACGACAGGGTGGCACCGCTGACCGCGGCCATCCGGTCGCGGGCGGCCATCGACCCCGACGCGTCGACGACGAAGATCACCAGGTTGCCTTCGCGTCCCTCGCGGACCGCGCGGCGGACGTCGTCGGGTCGCGGACGAAGTGGACCCGCCCCGGCGCTTTCGGCGGTCGCGAGCAGAGTCGCGAACAAGTGCAGTCCGTGGGCGCCGGGGTCGTCGGCGTACGCGGTGGCCATCACGCTGCCCGAGCGGTTGCGGGCCCGCGACCGTCGTCCGGGCGCACCTTCGCCGACACCGGGAACCGTCAACGCCCGGGCCCGAAACGTTTTCGACGGCGGGCCGCTCGGCCGCGTCTTGGGCTGTTGCGACTTCCTACTGGGCAGCGAGTCCTGTTGCGGGGCAGGGTCATCGGCGGACTGACCGCCGCCGGGCGGATCGGGATCGGGCTCCGGCTCGTTGCCCGCCCGCTGCAGCGCCTCGTCCAGCTGCTCGCGGTCGATGCCCGGATCGTCGAACGGGTCGCGGCGGCGCCGATGCGGCAGCGCCAGTTCGGCCGCCACCCGGACGTCCTGCTCCTCGACCGTGCGAGCACCCCGCCAGGCCGCGTGCGCGACCGCGGTGCGCGCCACTACCAGATCGGCGCGCATCCCGTCGACGTCGAACGCCGCACACAGCGCCGCGATGCGCCGTAACTCGTTGTCTTCCAACACCACATCGTCGACCAGCGCGCGGGCCGCGGCGATCCGCCGGGCCAGCTCGGCGTCGTCGGCGGCGTAGCGGTGGGCGAAGCCATCCGGGTCGGCCTCGTACGCCATCCGCCGCCGGATCACCTCGACCCGCACGTCCACGTCGCGGGAGGCGTGCACGTCGACCGTCAGCCCGAATCGGTCGAGCAGCTGCGGGCGCAGCTCGCCTTCCTCCGGATTCATCGTGCCGATCAACACGAACCGCGCCTCATGCGAGTGCGAGATGCCGTCGCGTTCGATGTGCACCCGGCCCATCGCGGCGGCGTCGAGCAACACGTCGACCAGGTGATCGTGCAGCAGGTTCACCTCGTCGACGTACAGCACGCCGCCGTGCGCGCGCGCCAGCAATCCGGGCGAAAAGGCGTGCTCGCCGTCGCGCAGCACCCGCTGCAGATCCAGCGAGCCGATCACCCGGTCTTCGGTTGCGCCGAGCGGCATTTCGACCAGGCCGGCGCCGGTGCCGTTACCCCCGGTCGCCGCCGCCAACAACGCGGCAAGCCCGCGCACCGCCGTCGACTTGGCGGTGCCCTTCTCGCCGCGGATCAGCGCGCCGCCGATTTCCGGCCGCACCGCGCACAGCAGCAGCGCCAGCCGCAACTGATCGTGGCCGACGATCGCGCTGAACGGGTAGGACTTCACGGCTTGGCCACCACGCCGGAACCGGGCCGCAGCATCGGGACGTGCGGAACGCCGTCGTCGAGGAAATCGTCGCCGTCGCGCACGAATCCGTGTTGGGCGTACATGTCGGCCAGATAGGTCTGCGCGTTGATCCGGCATGGGTAGTCGCCGACCACGGCCAGCGCGGCCCGCAGCAGCCGAGTGGTGTGCCCCTGTCCGCGCACGCTGCGTTTGGTGCACAGCCGCCCGATCCGGAACACCTTCTCGCCGCCGGCGTGCTCTTCCATCAGCCGCAGCGTGCAGATCACCTCGCCGTCAGCCGTTTCCAGCCAGAAGTGCCGGGTCTCGGCGAGCAGGTCGCGCCCGTCCAGTTCCGGGTACGAGATGGCCTGCTCGACGACGAACACCTCTACCCGCAGCTTCAGTAGCCCGTAAAGGGTTTGCGCGTCAAGATCTTTGGCCCAGATGCGGCGTAGCGCTTCGGTCATGGGCGCCGCTCCTGTTCATCGCTGCGCGCTGCATCGTCGACCTCGCACGCCATCGGCGCCGCTCCTCCTAACACTTGGCAAAGCCGTCCGGCGCGGTTCATGAGGCGTTCAACTGTAATACCCGGGTGCTCCACATTCTCACCTCGTCGTAGAGCGCCGGTTCGTCGGACAGCCGGGCGCCCAGCGAGGGCACCATCTCCTTGAGCTTGGGCAGCCAGGACTGATAGCGGCCGGCAAAACAGTTGGCCAGCACGTCGAGCATGATCGGCACCGCGGTCGAGGCGCCGGGCGAGCCGCCGAGCAGACCCGCGATGCTGCCGTCGGCCGAGCCCACGACGGTGGTGCCGAAGTCGAGCGCCCCGCCGCTACCCCTGGCCCGCCGGATCACCTGCACGCGCTGACCGGCCACCGTCAGCTGCCAGTCCGAAGTCCGCGCGCTGGGCGCGAATTCGCGCAGCGCCTGGATCCGGTCGCGTTCGGTGAGGCGCAGTTGGCGCAGCAGGTAACCGACCAGCGTCCTCTCGGTGATGCCGACCCCCAGCATCGACACGGCGTTGTCCGGCCTGATCGACCGGGGCAAATCGCTGAGGTGGCCATGCTTCAAGAACTTAGGCGACCAACCGGCGTAGGGCCCGAAGACCAGCCATGACTTGCCGTTGACGAACCGCAGGTCCAGATGCAGCGCCCCCAGCGGCGGGGCCCCGGCTGCGGGGACGCCGTAGACCTTGGCCCGGTGGCCGGCGGTCAGCGCCGGGTTGTCGGTGCGCAGGAACTTGCCGCCGATCGGGAAGCCGGCGAAGCCCCTGACCTCGCCGATGCCGGACTTCTGCAACAGCGGCAGCGCCTCGCCACCGGCCCCGACGAACACGAATCTGGCGTTCAGCCTGCGCTTTTCGCCGGTGCGGCGATTGACGATGTGTAGCGTCCAGCCGCCGTCGGCCGTACGGGTCAGGTTGCGGACCTCGTGGCCGAACAGCGCGGTGCCGCCGCCTCGCACGCAGTAGCCGATGAGTTGTTTGGTCAGCGACCCGAAGTCGACGTCGGTGCCGTCGGGCGCCCAGTTCAACGCGACCGGCTCGGAGAAGTCGCGTTCGGCGGCCATGAACGGCAGCCGGCGGGTGAATTCAGCGGGGTCGTCGATCAATTCCGTGCCGGCGAACAGCGGGTTCGGCGCCAGCGCCCGCTGACGGCGGCGCAGATAGTCGACCCGCCGGGCGCCGTGCACGAAACTGACGTGCGGGACGGGGTGAAGGAAGCCCCGATCGGTGAGGATGCCGTTCTCGACGGCGTAGGCCCAGAACTGGCGCGTCACCTGGAATTGCTCGTTGATCGTCACCGCCTTGGTGATGTCGATCGACCCCTGGGAGTCGGGGCGCTCCGGTGTGTAGTTCATCTCGCACAGCCCGGCATGCCCGGTGCCGGCGTTGTTCCACGGGCCGCTGCTTTCGGCGGCGACGGCATCGAGGCGCTCGACCACGGTGATCGACCAGTCCGGCTCCAGCCGCCGCAGCAGGGCGGCCAGGGTGGCGCTCATGAGGCCGGCGCCGACCAGCGCGACGTCGGTGCGCGCCGTCGTGTCTGACACCGAGAATGCCGGTCCTTCCTCGCCGTGGGTGGCCGGTCCTCAGGTTATCCCGACCGGCGCGGTAGAAACGACTTGAACCGGACGCCATCAGCAAAAGCGACCGCCACGCTAAGCTGGCCTGGTGACTGGCTGGGTGCCCGATGTCCTGCCTGGATACTGGCAGTACACCATCGCATTGGGACCCGATCCCGCCGGCGAGGGCGACATCGTCGCAACCCTGATCCGGCGCGGTCCACAGCCCAGCGGCCCCGAGCACGCGGTGCTGACGGTGCACGGCTACACCGACTACTTCTTCAACACCGCGCTGGCCGACCACTTCACCAACCGCGGTTTCACCTTCTACGCCTTGGACCTGCAGAAGTGCGGGCGGTCCCGGCGCGACGGCCAAACCCCGCACTTCATCACCGATCTCGCGCACTACGACACCGAACTCGAACGCGCGCTGGCCATCATCGGCGAACAGGCCCATGACGTCACGGTCCTGATGTACGGCCATTCCACCGGCGGGCTGATCGTGCCGCTGTGGCTGGACCGGCTGCGCCGGCATGACGCGACGGCGCACGCCGGCATCGGCGGGTTGGTTCTCAACAGCCCGTTCCTGGATCTGCACGGCCCGGCGGTGCTACGCCTGGGATTGACCTCGGCGATGATCGCCGGCCTGTCGCGGGTCCGTTCCAAAGCCGTGCTGCGTGGCACCAGCAAGGGCGGTTACGGCACCACCCTGCACCGCGACTACGACGGCGAGTTCGACTACAACCTGGAATGGAAACCGTTGGGCGGCTTCCCTATTACCGCGGGCTGGCTGCACGCCGTGCGCCGCGGCCAGGCCCGGCTGCACCGCGGCCTCGACGTGGGGGTGCCGAACCTGATCCTGCGTTCGGACCACAGCGTGCCCGAAACGGCGGACGCGATGGCGATGCAACGCGGCGACGCGGTGCTCGACGTTACCCAGATCGCCCGCTGGGCGGGCTGCATCGGCAACCGCAGCACCGTCGTTCCGGTCGCCGACGCCAAACACGACGTGTTCCTCTCCCTGGAGGGACCGCGCGCGCTGGCCTATCGGGAGCTGGATATCTGGCTGGACGGCTATTTGCGCGCCGCCGACAACGGTGCCTCGGCCGTCTTCGGGAAGGGGTGACGGCTTGGAGGCCTACGACGTCGCGATCATCGGAACCGGTTCGGGCAACAGCATTCTCGATGACCGCTTCGCCGACAAGCGGGTGGCGATCTGCGACCAGGGCACCTTCGGCGGCACCTGCCTCAACGTCGGGTGCATCCCGACGAAGATGTTCGTCTACGCCGCCGAGGTCGCGCAATCCATCCGGGAGGCAGGGCGTTTCGGCATCGACGCGCACATCGGGGGGTGCGCTGGGACGACATCGTATCGCGGGTGTTCGGACGCATCGATCCGATCGGGGCCGGCGGTGAGGACTACCGCAGCTCCACGCCCAATATCGACGTGTACAAGCAGCACACCCGATTCGGCCCGGTCCGGGCCGACGGGCGCTACCTGCTGCGCACCGACACCGGCGACGAGTTCACGGCCGAGCAGGTGGTGATCGCCGCGGGGGCACGGGCGGTGATCCCCCCGGCGATCCTCGAGTGCGGCGCGCACTACTACACCAGCGACACGATCATGCGAATCGCCGAATTCCCAGAGCATCTGGTGATCGTCGGCGGCGGCTTCGTGTCCGCCGAATTCGCTCACATCTTCTCCGCGCTGGGAGCCCGCTCACGCTGGTGGTCCGCGGCTCCGCGCTACTGCGACACTGCGACGACACTTTGTGCAAGCGCTTCACCCGTATCGCGTCGAGCAAGTGGGAACTGCACACCCACCGCAATGTGGTGAGCGCCGAGAACCACGGCTCGGGCGTCGCGGTGCACCTCGACAACGGCCACACCATCAACGCCGACGCCATGCTGGTCGCGACCGGCCGGGTTTCCAACGCCGATCAACTCGACCTCGAGCAGGCCGGCATCGCCGTCGAGGACGGTCTGGTGGTCGTCGACGAGTACCAAAGGACCACAGCGCGTGGGGTTTTCGCTCTCGGCGACGTTTCGTCGAGGTATCAGCTCAAGTACGTCGCCAACCACGAGGCGCGCGTGGTGCAGCACAACCTGCTGTGCGACTGGGACGACACCGCGGCGATGGCGGTCAGCGACCATCGCTTCGTGCCGTCCGCGGTGTTCACCGATCCGCAGATCGCCTGCGTGGGCTTGACCGAAAACGAAGCCATTGCACAGGGTTTCAAAATCTCGGTGAAGATCCAGGACTACGGCGACGTCGCCTACGGCTGGGCAATGGAGGACACCACCGGGATCGTCAAGCTCATCGGCGAACGCGGCACCGGGCGGTTGCTGGGTGCCCACATCATGGGCCATCAGGCCTCGTCGATCATCCAGCCGTTGATCGGCGCGATGAGTTTCGGGCTGACCGCCCCGGAGATGGCCCGCGGGCAGTACTGGATCCACCCGGCGCTGCCGGAGGTGGTGGAGAACGCGCTACTGGGTCTGCGCTGACTTCACCGCCGGGCCGCCCTGCTGGCACTGCGGGCACAGGCCACGCAACGTCAGGCCGGCGCGGGCCGACAAGGCGAACGCACTGCCCTGCATCGCGTGTTCGAGCGCGGAACTGAGCTGACGCGCGGGCACTTCGATGATCGAATCGCACTGCGTGCAGACGGCGTGGTGATGCGGGGCGGTGGCCAGCCCGTAGGTCGTGACGCCGTCGTCGAGGGTCAGCGCATGCAACACCGACTGCTCGACCAGGGTGGTCACCGTGCGGTAGATGGTGGCCACGTCGGGTGGTTTAGCGCCGGCGGGCAGGCCGGCACGCACCCGCCGGTGAATCTCGGCGACGGAAAGGTGTCCGTTGACGGGTTCGAGCACCGCCAGCACCTGAATGCGTGAGGTCATCCGCCGCAACCCGCGGGCGCGCAGGAAGTCGCCGATGCGTTGGGTGACCGCGGGATCGAGCTCCGACGGGTTGGACGTCACCCGTCCAGTGTTGCGCCCGGCATTGCCGATCGCCAGTCCCGAGTGGCCGGCGTCCTGCAACTCACTTGCATCCAGCTGGTGACCGACCCTAAAGTCGGGCGGTGGCCACCACCGAGCTCGCCGCGGCGCGCACCAGGCTAGCCCGGCTGCGCAGGGCGCTGACGAGGGCGGAATGGGGCCGCCTGGCGGTCATGCTGGCGGTGATCGTCGCGCTACATCTCATCGGCTGGTTCACCCTGCTTTTGATCGTTGAGCCGGTGCGACTCAGCGTGGCGGCAAGGCCTTTGGCATTGGGTTGGGCTGACGGCGTACGCCCTCGGTTTGCGGCACGCCTTCGACGCCGACCATATCGCGGCCATCGACAACACCACCCGCAAACTGATGAGCGACTAACAGCGCCCCCTTGGGGTCGGGTTCTTCTTCTCGCTGGGCCACTCCACCGTCGTGTTCACGCTGGCGATCGGGGCCAAGGCGATCGTCGGGCCGGTCGAGGACGACTCCTCGGCGCTGCATCACTACACCGGGCTGATCGCCACCGGCGTCTCGGGGGTGTTCCTCTACCTGATCGCCATCCTCAACGTCGTCGTGCTGGTCGGAATCGTGCGGGTGCTGCTGCGGTTGCGCCGCGGCGAGTTCGACGAAACCGAGCTGGACCGCCAATTGGACAACCGCGGGTTTGTCAACCGGTTCCTCGGCGGCTTGACGCGCTCGATCACCAGGTCCTGGCACATGTACCCGATCGGCCTGCTGTTCGGGCTGGGTTTCGACACCGCCACCGAGGTCGCCCTGCTGGTGCTGGCCGGCACCAGCGCCGCGGCCGGGCTGCCCTGGTACGCGATCCTGTGTCTGCCGGTGTTGTTCGCCGCCGGCATGTGTCTGCTGGACACCATCGACGGCTCATTCATGAACTTCGCCTACGGCTGGGCGCTGTCCAATCCCGTGCGCAAGATCTACTACAACATCACCATCACCGGGCTGTCCGTCGTCGTCGCGCTGCTGATCGGCAGCCTCGAACTGCTGGACCTGTTCGCCGGGCAGCTGGGGTGGCGGGGCCCGTTCTGGGACTGGCTGTCCGGTCTTGACCTGAACACCGTCGGCTTCGTCATCGTCGGCATCTTCGTGGCCACCTGGGTGGTCGCGCTGCTCGTCTGGCGCTACGGCCGCCTCGAGGACAGATGGACCGCCCCCGCCGAGAGCATGCCATAGCTTCGCACCGAGTGTGAGCATCGAATCACTTGGGGCACAGTCGTTTTCAATAACGGTGCTGACGACGCGGTGAGCTGCCGACGGCCCCGTGCCAGACTGAGGCCATGCCCGCTCCCGCGCCTGGTTCGCTGTGCGACGTGCTTCCCGCGGCGGCCGCCCTGCTTTCGGTCCCGGGCGCCGTCGACCGGCTGGGGGTGACGGAATCGGTTGCCGAACAGGTCGATCGGGTCGCCGTGGTGTTAGTGGACGGCCTGGGTAGGCACCTGCTGCCGGAATTGGCGAGCAGCGCACCGTTGCTGGCCTCAGTCCTGGCCGGCGGCGTCTGGCGGATGACCCAGCTCAGCAGCACCTTCCCGTCGACCACCCCGAGCAGCCTGGTGTCGCTGGGCACCGGTGCGCGGCCGGGCCAGCACGGCATCTTGGGCTTCACCCTCAACGTCCCCGGTACCGAACGGGTGCTCACCCACATCTACTGGCGCGACGACCCGCCAGCGGCGCAGTGGCAGCCGTTGCCGACCTGGTTCGAGCGGCTGCGCCGCTGCGGGGTCGCCGCGCGGGCGGTGCTGCCGGCGCTGTTCATGGGCAGCGGGCTGACGGATGCGGCCTATCGCGGCGCCGACTTTCGCCCCAACAACCCCGACGACGACTACGCCCAGCAGGTCATCGACGAGCTGCGCGCGGCGCCGGGCCTGGTCTACGCCTACACCGCCGAGCTGGACCCCGCCGCACACGTGTTCGGTATCGGGTCGCCGCACTGGCATGCGGCGGCCGCACGAATCGACGCGCTGCTGACCCGCCTGGTCGATGCGCAGCCCGCGACCGCGGCCCTGCTGGTCACCGCCGACCACGGCGGTCTCAACGTCCCGCCGCGAGCCCGCGTCGACCTGGACACCGACGATCGGCTCGGCGCGGGAATCCGGGTGGTCGCGGGTGAGCCGCGGGTACGCTACCTGCACACCGCCCCGGGCGCGGCGACCGACGTACAGGCGACGTGGAGTGAGCTGCTCGACGGCCGGGCCGAGGTGTACAGCCGCGAGCAGGCGGTGGCCTCCGGAATCTTCGGACCGGTCGATCCCGCGCATCTGGCCCGCATCGGCGACGTCGTCGTGATCTGCACCGGCGACACCGCGGTGCTGGCCACCAAGCGCGAGCCTCCGGAAGCCGCACGGCTCATCGGGTTTCACGGCGGAGCCACCGAGGCCGAAATGGCGATCCCGCTGATCGTCTTCGCCGGGTGAACAGTTGTCGACGGGTGGTGTTAGACCGCCGTCGTCCGCGCCGTGCGTGAGGTGCTCGAGCGCGTGACATTCGACTACGTCGACGGAATTCACTTCGTCTCGCGGTTCAACGGGCTCATCGACCCCCGAACCGACACGAAATAACCGGTCGCACATAGCAAATCAAGCACCGGTAGTCGGAATCGAATTACACAACAGACTCGAATCGACCTCACAGCTAGAGCCGACCCATCACCAGGTTCGTCGGGTACAGTCGGCCCACTGTGAAGGTTCGAGGCGCAGGTCACACTCGGCGGTGGCAGCCGGCCATCGCCGTCATCGCGGCACTCAGTTTGTTCGCCAGTCTCGTCGCCGGTTCTTCGTTGCGGTCCCAATTTTCGGCGGCCACCCTGCCGGAACCCGCGGCATGGTCACAGGCGACCCCGAATTCCGGGCACGCGCAGACCAATAGCGCGATCCGCCGGCAACATGCCAGTTCATGGGATGTGTCACCGGCCAAAAGGAAGCCGTTCCGCAGCATGTGGATGACGCACGACCGACCGGAGGTGTGGCCGCGCTTGGCATCGCACTCGCTGTTGTCGGTGCTGCCGGTTTCGTTTTCCGGCACGGTCTTTCAATCCCGCGAAGAGCACACCGGCGCACCCGCGGCCGAATGCGGCGATCCCGAAATACTGGCACTGCTCTGCAGTAACTCGTAGCTGATAGGGCCTCACTGCGCACCGTGCGGTGTTGTGAGTCCTATTACAACTTGCACAGAAGCGAAGCCCGACGGCCCAGCGCGGCGTTCTATTTCGCAGCTATGTCTTGAAGGGAAACCCCATGTTTTCACAATGCTCGACTACCCTCGAAGTGAGATAGCAATGGATTTTGCAGCCCTACCGCCCGGAAGCCAACTCGGCGCTGATGTTTACCGGCCCCGGCTCATGGTCGATGATGAACGCCGCAGTGGCATGGGAGGGTCTGGCGGCGAGCCTGAATAGCGCAGCGGCACACTATATTTCCGTGACATCGAAGCTGAATCCCGCGACCACGGTCTATCCTGAATGGCTGAATTACATTGCCGCACAAGCCGAACGGACGGCAGCTCAAGCGAAGTCGGCTGCCGGCGCGTTCCAGCTGGCGTTGGCGGCGATGGTACCCCCGGCGGCGATCCAGGCCAACCGCATGCTGTGGACCTGGCTGGCAAAGACGAACTATCTGGGACAATCGGGCCCGGCGATCGCCAAGGCCGACAGCGATTGCGACCAGATCTGGGCCCAGGACGGCGACGCGATGTACGTCTATGCCCGGGCGTGCGCCGATGCCGCGCGGGTGACGCCGTTCGCATCGCCGCCGCAGGCCGGCCGGGGCGGCCGGGAACAGAGGGTGGCACCGGACGTCATCTCCACTGGCCGGCAAGTGATCTCGGCGATTCCCCACGCTCTCGATGCGCTGTGGGCGGCACCACCGACGACGTTCGATGTGTGCCTGTTGCCGGTGACGTCGTCACTGTCGAAGCTCGGTTCGCTGTGCGCGCCGTCGGATTTCGCGATCAACCACCTGAATTCCCGGAACAAGCGCGCGGCGCTGAAAAGAGCCGCGACCTTGTCGGCCCGTTTGCCGAATCGCAGTCGCGGTGCGGTGTCGGGCCTTGGGCGCGCGGCGTCGATCGGGCCACTGTCGGTGCCGCGGAGCTGGATCGCCAAGACGCCACGCCCGGTCCCCGCGTCCCGCGGTTGGTGTTACGAGCCAATGCATTTGGTGGCGACCGGTGAGCCGCCGAAGTGGCCGCAGACCCGTTAGCGGCGAGACGGCGTCCGCGTGCTCGACGCGTAGGAGCTCGCCGCATCGACGATCGCGTGGAACAGCCGTAGGTCGTCGAGGAACTGCTCGGGATGCCACTGCACGGCGACCACGAAATCGTCCCCGGGTACTTCCAGCCCCTCGACGACACCGTCGGCGTCCCAGGCGCTGACGATCAGGCCGTCACCGACCTTGTCGACGGCCTGGTGGTGATAGCACCACGCATCGGCGGTGGGCCCGAGCAACCCGGCAAGCCTGGTGCCCGCGACGGTGGTGACCGGCAGCTTGGTGAAACGCCCATAGCCCGCGTGATGGCCGCGGTGTCCGAGCACGTCGGGCAGATGCTGGTGCAACGTCCCGCCGAACGCGACGTTGAGCATCTGGGTGCCGCGGCAGATGCCCAGCACCGGCAGCCCGCGCTCCAGCGCGCCCCGTAACAGCGCCAATTCGAACGCGTCGCGCATCGTGCGGGGCGCGTCGGTCTTGGGATGCGGTTGCTGGCCGTAGGCGCCCGGGTCGACGTCGTATCCCCCGGTGATCACCAGCCCGTCCAGGTGGTCGAGCACGCTCTCGGCGATTTCGTGGTCCACCGGCTGCGGCGGCAACAGCACCGCGATGCCGCCCGCCCTGGTAACGCCCTCGACATAGTTGGCGCCCAGATATGCCGCCGGGATGTCCCACCCGTCGGACTGCACTTGCTCGAGATAACTGGTCAGGCCGAGCACCGGCCGCCGCATTCCAGAGGCGTTCACGCCGCAGGCATCCTTTCCTTGACTGCGCGACCACGTTGTCGCCGAACAACGCTCCCCTATGACTGCGCGCCGACCCGGTCCTACCAGGTACTGGCGCGCAAGACGATCTCGGCTGCCAGCTGCGCGGTCGACTCCTGGGCACTGCGCCGGCCGAGCATTTCCACGCTGCGGTAGTCGGCATAGACGAACCGCTGGCTGTTACGCGCGACCGTCCGCCCGTTCGGCGTGCTGACCAGCGCCGTGGTGCCGATCTCGACCGGCGGGCAGTGCTCGTCGCGGACCACGCCGTGGACGTCGGCCACGCACGGATGTCCGCGGTCGACGACGACCAGGCCGACGAATCGGCCCAGCTTGGTCGCCGCGAGTTCCCAGGCGATGTCGCCGCCCGCGCGGTCGGCCGGAAAGTCGGTCACCACGTCGCGGCCGACGCCCAGGCCGTCGAGGATGCCGATCACCGACTTCGGGGTCAGCCGCGGGTCCAGGCCGATGACGATGGTGCGCAGCGACGCGGTGTGAAGGCGCTCGCAGACCGCGTCATAGGCGGCCAGCTCCCGTCGCTCATCGCCGAGGATGACGACGACGACACCCTTCTCTGGACCGGACACGCGCACCGGGACGGGAAACCCGTCGAGCGTGGTCATCATCGAGGGCACTTACGCACGCTACAGCCAACATTGGCACCGCGCGAGGTTTCTCCCGCCGTCCCCGGCGAGCCGGCGGACCTACGGCCGCAGCCGGCTTGCGAGCTGCGGTCGCGGCGGCGGGCCGACGAGCAGGCTCAGGACGGCGTCGACATCGAGGTGAGACGCCAGCAACTCGGCGGCCACGTCCAGCTGGGCGTCGCGTCGGGCCGCGACGTCGGTGTCGTCGGCGACAACGAACTTTGTCCGCCCGGCGGCGGCCGCCACGCGGCTCAGCCACGCCCGCCGAAAGTCGTCGTTGTCCAGCAGGCCGTGCCAATGCGTGCCGAAGACGGCTCCACGCGTGATGCCGTGTGGCTGCCCATCGACATCGAACCAGGCCGCCTCGTCGCATCGGACGAGGCGGCCGTGGTGGATTTCGTAACCGCTCAGCGGGTGCTGCCAGCGGCGCAGCGTCTTGCGCTCGCCGAAGACGACGTCGGCGTCCAGCAACCCAAGCCCGGCCACTTCCCCGCTGCCGGACTCCACCGTGTCCTCGATGCGCCGGCACAGCATCTGCAAACCGCCGCAGACGCCCAGCACCGGCTTTCCGTACCCGGCATGCTCGGCGATCGCGCCGGCCAGGCCGCGCTCACGCAGCCAGTGCAGGTCGGCGACGGTCGCTTTGCTGCCCGGAATCACCACCAGGTCGGCGTCGGTCACGTCGGCCGGGTCGCCGATCCAGCGCACCCGCACGCCCGGCTCGCACGCCAGCGCTTCGATGTCGGTCGAGTTGGAGATCCGGGGCAGGCGCACCGCGGCGACGTGCAGCCACTCGCCGCCGCGCGGCGGCGCCGGCCGGCCGACGACGGGATGCGCGAGCGCCGACAGCGAGTCCTCGCCGTCCAGCCAGAGGTCGTCGGCGTAGGGCAGCACCCCGTAGGTGGGGCGGCCGGTCAGTTCGAAAAGTTGGCGCAGCCCGGGTTCCAGCAGCGCGGGGTCGCCGCGGAATTTGTTGACGATGAAACCCGCGATCAACGCCTGGTCTTCCGGCTCTAGCACCGCGACCGTACCGAACAGGTGCGCCAGCACGCCGCCGCGGTCGATGTCGCCGACCAAGACGACCGGCAGGTTCGCGGCCCGGGCCAATCCCATGTTGGCCAAATCGGTTGTCCTCAGGTTGATTTCGGCCGGCGATCCGGCACCTTCACAGATCACCACATCGAATTCGTCACGCAGCGAGGCCAACTCGTCGACGACGACTTTCGCGAGCCGATCGCGATGTTCGAAATAGCTTGCGGCGGTGACGGAGTCGGCGACACAGCCCCGGATCACCAGTTGTGACGTCCGGTCGCTGCCCGGCTTGAGCAGGATCGGGTTGAACCGCACGCTGGGCTCCAGTACCGCCGCGCGGGCCTGGATCGCCTGAGCCCGGCCGATCTCGCCACCCTCGACGGTGACCGCGGAGTTGTTGGACATGTTCTGCGCCTTGAAGGGCGCGACGCGGACGCCGTCGCGGGCCAGCAATCGACACAGGCCCGCGACGAGCACCGATTTTCCGGCGTCGGAGCTGGTGCCCGCGACCAACAGAGCGCCGTTCAAGGGTTCACGGCAGCGTGAGGATCTCGGCGGCGGTGTCGGTGACCAGCAGGGTGTGCTCGAACTGCGCGGTCCACTTGCGGTCCTTGGTGACCACGGTCCACCCGTCGTCCCAGATCTCGTAGTCCAGCGCGCCGAGATTGATCATCGGCTCGATGGTGAACGTCATTCCCGGCTGAATCTCGGTGGTGACCGACGACTGGTCGTAGTGCAGCACGACCAGTCCGTTGTGGAAGGTGGTGCCGATTCCGTGTCCAGTGAAGTCGCGAACTACGTTGTACCCGAACCGGTTTGCGTATGCCTCGATGACACGGCCGACGACTGACAGCGCCCGCCCGGGTTTGACGGCGTTGATCGCCCGCATCGTCGCCTCCCGGGTCCGCTCGACGAGCAGCCGGTGTTCCTCGGACACATCGCCGGCCAAAAACGTCGCGTTGGTGTCACCGTGCACGCCGTCGATGTAGGCGGTCACGTCGATGTTGACGATGTCGCCGTCCTCGATCACCGTCGAGTCGGGGATGCCGTGGCAGATCACCTCATTGAGCGACGTGCAGCACGACTTCGGGTAGCCCTTGTAGCCCAGCGTCGAGGGGTAGGCGCCGTGGTCGATCATGTATTCGTGGGCGATGCGGTCGAGTTGGTCGGTCGTGACCCCGGGGGCAACGGCCTTGCCGGCCTCCTGCAGCGCGGCGGCCGCGATCCGGCCCGCGACGCGCATCTTCTCGATCACCTCGGGTGTCTGCACCCACGGCTCGGTGCCCTCCTTGGCCGTCGGCTTCCAGGCGTACTCGGGCCGCGGGATGCGGTTGGGCACCGGCAGAGTCGGGGACAACACGCCGGGCGAAAGCGCGGTGCGAACAGGCATCCCACTAGCTTAATCGCAGGCCGCGCACCTACGTCGGCCGTCGAGTGTGTAGTGACGCTGGCGAGTGTGCAACGAGGACGCCCTCGATGCACACCCCTGGGCCGTCAGGCTCCGCGGCGGTGCAGCAGCGAGCGGCGTGGTCCCCGGATCGTCACCGACCCGCACACCACCCGCCCCGTCAGCACCACATGCGGCCTGCCCTCGCCGGGGGTATCCTTGCGCCGGTCGCGGGCGCTGCCGCCGTAGACCTCGACGTCGTCGATCGAGGCGCTGGCGCCATCCGGTAACCAGATATCGACCCAGCCGAACCGGACGTCGAGCTCGATGACCACCACCGGCCCGGCGAACCGGGCCTTGGTGAGCTCGAGTTTGACCGACCCCAGCCGGCGCACCAGCGCTAACCGGGTGGGCACCGTCCATTCGCCGTGGCGGCGCAGCGATCCGGCCCAGCCGCGCAGTTCGATCCGGTCGGCCGCCGAGGTGACGATCGCGCCGGGCCCGGGCAGGTCTCCGACCAGGCCGTCCAACTCGCCCTGGGTGCGCGCGTAGGACACCCGCGACGAGCGCTGTTCGAACTCGTCGATATCGATCAGCCCGAGCGCAACCGCGTTGTGCACTCGGCGCATCGTCCCATTGCGGTCCGCGTCGGACACGCGCAACGTCACCATGTCCCCGCCGGTATCCGTCATGTTCGCAATTTACCGCTGTTGTGGCCCCAGCGAGCCAGCGCTCAGGCCAGATAACCGGGCGGCATCGACTCGAACATGAACTTGGTCATCCGGACCGCCCACTCCGAGCTGCCGCCCCCAACGATCAGCGCCGCGAACGCCAGATCGCCCCGGTATCCAGCGAACCAGGAGTGCGATCCGCCCGGGAACTCCGCCTCCCCGGTCTTCCCGTAGATCTCGCCGCAGCCGTTGATCTCCTTGGCGGTCCCGTTGGTCACCACCAGCCGCATCATCGGGCGCAGCGCATCGATCATCTTCGGGCTGATCGGGGTGCTGTCGCCCTCGACCGTCGTCGGGTGCCCTGCAATCAATTGCGGCACAGGCGTTTTCCCGGCGGCGACGGTGGCCGCGACCAGGGCCATGCCGAACGGACTGGCCAGCACCCGGCCCTGACCGAAGCCGTCCTCGGTGCGCTCGGCCAGGTCGACCGTCGGCGGCACCGACCCGGTGACGGTGGTGATGCCGTCGACGGTGTAGTCGAGCCCGATCCCGTACTGGGACGCCGTCTGGGTCAGACCCCGGGGCGGCATCTTGCTGCTCAGCTCGGCAAACGTGGTGTTGCACGAACTGGCGAACGCGCGTGACATCGACACCACGCCCAGGTCGAAGCCGCCGTAGTTCGGCACCGTGCGGTGCCCGATGTCGATATGGCCCGGGCACCCGACCATCGAGTTCGGCGTGGCCATGTCACGGTCGACGGCCGCGCCGGCGGTGATCATCTTGAACGTCGACCCGGGCGGAAACAGGCCGTTGGTGGCGGGCAGCCCGTCGGCGTCGGCCGCGCCGTTCTGGGCGATCGCTAGGATCTCCCCCGTCGACGGCTTGATCGCGACGATCATCGCCTTGCCGCCGTTGTTGTCCACCGCGCGCTGGGCGGCGTTCTGCACCACCCGGTCCAGGGTGATCGACACCGACGGGGCCGGCGCGCCCTCGACCTCGTGCAGCACCGCGACGTCGACGTTGTTCTGGTTGACGCTGACCACCCGCCAGCCGGCCTGACCGTCGAGTTCGTCGATCACGGCCTTCTTGACCTCGCTGATGACGGCGGGCGCGAAATGTGGGTCGGTCGGCAACATGTCGGCCTGGGGGGTGACCACGATGCCGGGCAGTCTGCCGATGATCGGAAACACCTTGTCGTTGTCGACGGGCAGCAGCGTGACACCCAGGTCCACCTGGTCGGTGGTCGAGCTGGCCCGCTCGGCCAGCAGCTGCGGGTCGGTCAGCGTGTCGTTGAACGGCCGCAGCACGTCGACGATCGAGTGGGTGGTGAAGCTCAGCGACTGCGGCGGTCCGGCTTTGCTGGCGTCCAGCGTGTAGTGGTAGCGGTAGCCCGGTGCCAGCACATCGCTGCCGCCGAGTTCGTTCACCGACGCGCGCCGGGGGGCGTCGGCCCGCAACGCGAAGGTCTGATGCTCGCCCAGCTTGGGATGCAGGCCGCCGGGCGTCCATCGGACCTCCCAGCGCCCCTCGTCGCGGGCCATCTTCAGCTGGCCGTCATAGCTCCACATCCGATTCTTGGGCAGGTGCCAGCTGAACCGATAGTTGACCGTGCCGGTGTCCTCGGCGTACTTGGAGCCGAGGATCTGCGCGTCCAGGTGGGTCGCCTGCAACCCGGCCCAGGCCGCGTTGAGCGCCTCGCGGGCCTCGTTGGGGTTGTCGCTGAGTTGGGCGGCCGTCGCAGTGTCACCGACGGCCAAGGCGCGGAAGAACTTCTCCGCCGCGGGGCCCGGGCCGTCGGGCCGCGGGGTGCATCCGGCCAGCGCGGTGGCCGCGACGAGCAGCAGGACCCCGGCGGCCGAAACAACTGATACTGATGAGGTTTTTGTGGCCATCGTTGCTGATGTTAAGAAGGTGGGGCCCCGCACCGACGTCGACACACCGAGACCCAACCGTGATGTGGCGCGTGCTGCCGCGATTCCCGGGTACCTCGAACTCAATACCGCGACAGTTCAGGGAGACGGGAATGGCGCGCGACACGCGAGGACCGAACGAGACCGACAACCTGCGCCGGGTCAGCGTCAGCCCGCCGCGGTGGCGCAAGGGTCGATGGCTGCTGGTTGCCGAGGCCTTCGTTGTCGCGATCGTCGGATTGGCGGGGGTCGTTCTCGTTGCGCCCGACGGGGCCACGTTCTCGCTGGCCGGTATCCCGTTGACCCCGACACTGAGCTGGGTGCTGATGAGCCTGGGCGCGGCGGCGGCCGGGTCGGCGACGCATCGACGCCTGGCGTTGCTGTTCTGTGCCGTCACCGCGACGACCGCGCTCGGGTTCGTGATCGTGGCCGCGATGGCCGGTGCTCAGCACGCCCCCGGACCGATGGGATTCACCCCGGCGGCCATCCTGGGGTGGGCGGTGGTGTTCTGCTACAACTTCGCCCTCGGCTTCTGGTTGATCCCCGACCACATCGAGGGTCCCGCGTGGGTGCCGCGGCTCCGGGGCCGCTCCGGCGACGCCACGCGGCGGCGTGGCTGAGGGGTACCGCTAGTCCAGCAGGACGGTGGCGAAGGTGCCGACCTCGGCGAAGCCCACCCGCGCGTAGGCGGCCCGGGCCACCTCATTGAAGTCATTCACGTACAGGCTGGCGATGCGCCCGCTGCCCACGATCACGGCGGCCAGCATCGCGGTGCCCCGGGCGCCGAGCCCCATCCCGCGCCACTCCGGGTGCACCCACACGCCCTGGATCTGGCCGACCGCGGGCGATTGCGACCCGACCTCGGCCTTGAAGACGACCTGGCCCTGCTCGAACCGGGCCCACGCCCGCCCGGCCGCGATCAGGCTGGCCACCCGGCGGCGGTAGCCGCGGCCGCCGTCGCCGAGCCGCGGGTCGATGCCGACCTCGCCGATGAACATGTCGACCGCGGCCACCAGGTAGGCGTCCAGCTCCTCGGGGCGCACCTGGCGCACCTCGGGGTCGAGGTCACACATCGGGTGTTTGGTCAGCGCCATCAGCGGTTGACGTTCGCGCACGCCTCGCGCCGGGCCCCAGGCCGTTTCGAGCCGTTCCCACATCGGCAGCACCAGGCTGGCCCGCCCGACCAGCGACGAACAGCGACGCGTCCCGCTCATCGCCTCGTCGGCAAACGCGTTCAGGTCGGCCGGCAGCCCGCGCAGCGGGATCAGGTTGGCACCGGCGAAGCACAGCGACTCGTCGGCGACGCGGCGGGTCCACAGCTCGCCGCCGATCGCGCCGGGGTCGATCCCGTGATCGGCGACCCGAGAGGCGACCATGCAGGACGCGATCGGGTCCTCGTCCAGTACCCGCCACGCGGCGGCGGCGTCGCGCACCACGGACACCCGTCTGTCGCCGACCAGGCGAAACAGGGGCGGAGCCGACATCTGGCGAACTCTCTGTGGTGCGAACCGAAGGGGCCAGTAAGAGAGAACTGGTCTTATCAGCTTACGGTCACAATTGGCGAACCGCTCGCTGTTGCGTCAGGACCGTTACCCTTTTCGTCGGCCAACCGCATGGCCTCTTCGATCAGCGTCTCGACGATCTGGGCCTCCGGAACGGTCTTGATCACCTCGCCGCGAACGAATATCTGCCCCTTGCCATTTCCGGAGGCGACGCCGAGGTCGGCTTCGCGGGCCTCTCCGGGACCGTTGACGACGCAGCCCATCACCGCGACCCGCAGCGGCACGTCGAGCCCGTCCAGTCCCGCGGAGACCGCGTTGGCCAGGGTGTAGACGTCGACCTGGGCGCGACCGCAGGACGGGCACGAGACGATCTCCAGCCCCCGCGGGCGCAGGTTCAGCGACTCGAGAATCTGGATGCCGACCTTGACTTCCTCGACCGGCGGCGCCGACAGCGACACCCGGATGGTGTCGCCGATGCCCCGGCTCAGCAGGGCGCCGAACGCCACCGCCGACTTGATGGTGCCCTGGAAGGCCGGTCCGGCCTCGGTCACCCCGAGGTGCAGCGGGTAATCGCATTGGGCGGCCAACTGCTCGTAGGCGGCGACCATCACGACGGGGTCGTTGTGCTTGACGCTGATCTTGATGTCGGAAAAGCCGTGCTCCTCGAACAGCGAGGCCTCCCACAGCGCCGACTCGACCAGCGCCTCGGGCGTGGCCTTGCCGTAGCGCTCCATAAACCGCTTGTCCAGCGAGCCGGCGTTGACGCCGATGCGGATCGGGATGCCGGCCGCGCCGGCGGCCTTGGCGACCTCGCCGACCCGGCCGTCGAACTCCTTGATGTTGCCCGGATTGACCCGCACCGCGGCACAGCCCGCGTCGATCGCGGCGAAGATGTACTTCGGCTGGAAGTGGATGTCGGCGATCACCGGGATCTGGCTGTGCCGGGCGATCTCGGCCAGCGCGTCGGCATCCTCCTGGCGCGGGCAGGCCACCCGGACGATGTCGCAGCCGGCCGCGGTCAGCTCGGCGATCTGCTGCAGCGTCGTGTTGACATCGTGGGTTTTGGTGGTGCACATCGACTGCACCGAAATCGGCGAATCGCTGCCGACCCCGACGTCGCGAACCATCAATTGGCGCGTTTCGCGCCGGGGCGCAAGCGTGGGCGCCGGCGCTTCCGGCATGCCCAGGCCTATGTCCACGGTTCGGATTCCTTCGGTTGTTACTGGAAGAGCCTGATCGGGTTGACCAGGTCGGCGGTCACGGTCAGCAGCATGTAACCGACCACGAACACCAAGACCACATAGGTCGCCGGCATCAGTTTGAGGTAGTTCACCGGCGCCGCCGCCACCATGCCGCGGGCCGACCGGATCAGGTTGCGGATCTTCTCGTACACCGCGACGGCGATGTGACCGCCGTCGAACGGCAGCAGCGGCAGCAGGTTGATCGCGCCCAGGATCAAGTTCAGCTGCGCCAGGAAGAACCAGAACGCCACCCACAGCCCGTGGTCGACGGTGTCGCCGCCGATGATGCTGGCCCCGACGACGCTCATCGGGGTCTGCGGGTCGCGCTGTCCGCCGCCGATCGCGTGCACCAGCGCACCGACCTTGGTCGGGATCGCGACCAGCGCCTTGCCCACCTCGGCGGTCAGGTCGCCGGTGAACGCGAAGGTGGCGGGGATGGCGCCGAGCACGCCGTAGTGCGTGGGCGCGACTTTGACGGCGCCGACGCCGATCGCGCCGACGGTCGAGGCGGCCGGCTTGGCGTCCGGCCCGCTGTTTATGTACCGCTGCGTTTGGGTGATGTCGACGTAGGCGGTGATCGGCGTGCCGTTTCGCTCGACGACGACCGGGACGGTGCCGTGCAGCTTGCGGATCGCGGCGGCCATGTCGTCGAAGGTGGACACCTTGGTGTCACCGACCTTGACCACGACGTCGCCGGGGCGGATGCCGGCCAGCGCGGCCGGTCCGGGACCCGTGCAGTCCCCGATCTTGCCCGGCGCGACTTCTGGTGCGACACAAGCTGTTTCGCCGACGATGGCCTGGGTGGGCGGGTGCAGGTTGGGCAGCCCCCAGATCAGCGCGATCACGTAGATCAGGGCCACACAGATGACGAAGTTCATGCCCGGGCCGGCGAACAGCACCGCCACCCGCTTCCACGTCGTCTGCTTGTACATGGCCCGGTCGGTCTCGTCCGGCGCCAGCTCCTCGATCGGGGTCATCCCAGCGATGTCGCAGAAGCCGCCCAGCGGCACGGCCTTGACGCCGTACTCGGTCTCGCCGCGACGGGTCGACCACAGCGTGGGGCCGAACCCGACGAAATAGCGACGCACCTTCATGCCGGTGGCACGCGCCACCCACATGTGGCCGCACTCGTGCAGAGCCACCGAGATCAGGATGGCCAGCGCGAACAGCACAATGCCGATTGCGAACATCATCAGCCGCTAGGACCTTTCTAAGACCATGGTGGCGACCGCGCGCTGCGCTCGCTCCCGCGCCCAACGCTGCGCGTCTAGTACCTCATCCACGTTAGCCGGTGTTACGGCCCATTGGTCGGCGGCGCTCAGCACGTCGGCGATTGTTCTGACGATGGCCGCAAAGCCGATGCCGCCCCGCAAAAACGCCGCCACGGCTTCTTCATTGGCGGCGTTGTAGACCGCGGGCATGCAGCCGCCGGTCTCGCCGGCGTGCCGGGCCAGCTCGACGGCGGCGAAAACGTCGCTGTCCAGCGGCTCGAATTCCCAGGTAGAAGCGGTGGTGAAGTCGCAATGCGCGGCCGCTCCCGGCACCCGGCGCGGCCAGCCCAGCGCCAGCGAGATGGGCAGCTTCATGTCCGGGGGGCTGGCCTGGGCGATCGTGGAGCCGTCGATGAACGTGACCATTGAATGAACAATCGACTGGGGGTGCACGACGACCTCGATGCGGTCATAGGGCACCCCGAACAGCAGATGGGTTTCGATGAGCTCGAGCCCCTTGTTCACCAGCGACGCCGAGTTCAGGGTGTTCATCGGGCCCATCGACCAGGTCGGATGCGCGCCGGCCTGGTCGGGTGTGACGGCCTCGAGGTCGGCGGCGGACCAGCCGCGAAACGGTCCGCCTGAGGCGGTCAGCACTAGCTTGGCGACCTCGTCGGGATCGCCGCCACGCAGGCACTGGGCCAGCGCGGAATGCTCGGAATCCACCGGCACGATCTGCCCCGGTCGCGCCGCCGCCAGAACCAGCGGACCGCCGGCGATCAGCGATTCCTTGTTGGCCAGCGCCAGCCGGGCGCCCGAGTGCAGGGCCGCCAGGGTGGGCCGCAGGCCCAGCGCCCCGACCAGCGCGTTGAGGACGACGTCGGCCTCGGTTTCCTCGACCAACCGGGTGACCGCGTCGGGGCCACTGAAAGGCACGTCTTGCAGCGCCGCGGCGGCGCGCTCGTCGGCGACGGCGATGTTGGTCACCCCGGTCTCGGCGCGCTGACGGGCCAAGATGTCCGGGTTCGACCCGCCGGCCGCCAGCCCGACCACCTCGAAGCGGTCCGGGTTGGCGGCGATGACCTCCAGCGCCTGGGTGCCGATGGAGCCGGTGCTGCCCAACACCAGCACCCGGATGGGGCGGTCGGCGCCCGCGTCGGTCGTCGGGAAATTCACCCACTCATTGTGCCGCCCGGCGGGTCGTACGGGCCATGCCCGCAGCCGTGCCGACCCGTCACGGCATGTGCCAGAATCTGTGATCGAGAAGACGATCCGATCCGAAGGGAACCGCCGTGGCCAGTACCGAGGTGGAGCACTGCACCGGCGTCGACCCGGCCGAGGTGCCATCCGCCGCGTGGGGATGGAGCAAGATCAACGTGCGCACCTGGCACGGCTTCGGCATCTTCGCCGTCCTGTTCCTGCTGGCGATGCTGCGCGGCAGTCACGTCGGCCACGTCGAGGACAACTTCCTGATCGGGTTCGCCGTCCTGGCGCTGGTCATCCTGATCCGCGACATGTGGGGCCGTCGGCGCGGCTGGATCCGCTAGCTCAACGCCGCGCCCGTCGCTGCCAGGCGCTCACCAGCGCGGCGGCCACCAGCGCGACCAGCGCCACCAGCCACGGCCACACGCCGTGTTCGTGCACCCAGCCGGCCAGCACGCCCTGCAGCCGCCCGGCTGCGACGATCACCGCGTCCCGGGGACCTGCCGCGGTGTTCAACAGCCGCAATTCGTAGCAGCCGTAGTAGCCGACGTACAGCCCGACCAGCACCAGCAGCGCCCCGCCGATCCGATTGACGAACGGCAGGATGCGCCGCAGCCGATCGGCCAGCGCCGAGCTCGCGGTCGCGGCGGCGACGGCGAGGACGCCGACGACCAGGGTCAGGCCCGCCACATAGGCCAGATAGACCGACACGCCCGTGACGACCGACCCGCTGCGCAGGCCCGCCGCCGTGACCGCCAGAAACGGTCCGATCGTGCACGACAGCGAGGCAACCGCGTAGCTGACCCCGTAGCCGTACATGCCGGTCAGTCGCGTCGGCGCCCACCGTGGCCCCAGCGGCCGGGGCGTCAGCGCGGTCAGTTCCCGACCCGACAGCAGCCAAATCCCCAGTGCGACAAGCACAATGCCGATCGCCACGGTGGCATACGGCAGGTACCGCTGCACGCTCGTGGCTGCCGAGATGGTCAACGCGGCGGACACCGCGAACACGGTCACGAAGCCGAGTGCCATGCCGGTGGTGGCGGCCAGCCCGCGCGCCACCCCGGCGAGCGGGCGTTGCCCGGTGTGCTGGCCGCACACCACCAGCAGCAGGTAGGCGGGCAGCATCGCGAACCCGCACGGGTTCACCGCGGCCACCAACCCGGCGGCGAATGCCAGACCGACGAGGCCCTGGTTCACTTCAGCGCGGCAACCCGACCGGCCAATTCCTGCTGGGACATCGCCGAGGTGGGGTTGTTGACGAACGTGGAGCTGCCGTCCGCCCGTTAGAACACGTACGCCGGCTGCCAGCGCACGTTGTAGCGGGCCCAGATCGAGCCGTCGGCGTCGTTGAGGTTGGTGGAGTTCAGGCCGTACTTGGAGACAAACCCCTGTTCCGCGCCGACGTCGGAGTGCCCGGCGATGCCGACGAAGGTCACGCCCGGGTTGGCGGCGGCCACCTGGGCCACTCCGGGGGCTTCGGCGTTGCAGAACGGGCAGAACGGCGCCCAGAACCACAGCACCGCCGGTTTCCCTTGCAGGCTGGCGCCGTTGAACGGCGCACCGGACAGCGTGGTTCCGGTGAACTGCAGCCGATCGTCGGCGGCCCGCGCCCGGGGTGCGGCGGTCGATATCAGGGCGACCGCGACCAGGCCCGTCACGATGGCCGCGGCAAACATCCTGAAGCGCGAAGAAAAGCGAATCGTCATGCCAGCCCCCTTTGCTGGACTCCTGCCTGGAAACACGGCGCAGCCGACCGCCCGGTTCAGGCCTACCCGCCTTCGGCGGCCAGCTGTCCGCAGGCGGTGTTGATCTCGCGGCCCCGCGTGTCGCGGACCGTGCAGGAGACGCCCTTTGCCCGGACCCGCCGGACGAACTCGCGCTCGACGTCCTTGGGGCTGGCGTCCCAACCGCTGCCTGGCGTCGGGTTGAGCGGAATGAGGTTCACGTGCACCAACGGCCCCAGCGCGGCGTGCAGTCGCGTGCCGAGCAGGTCGGCCCGCCAGGGCTAGTCGTTGACGTCGCGAATCAGGGCGTACTCGATCGACACCCGCCGGCCCGTCACATCGCCGTAGTAGCGCGCGGCCTCCAGCGCCTCGCCGACCTTCCAGCGGTTGTTGACCGGAACCAGGGTGTCGCTGCAGCGCGTCGTCAGGGGCGTGCAGCGACAACGCCAGCGTCACGCCCAGGCGTTCGTCGGCGAGCTTGCGGATCGCCGGGGCCAGGCCAACCGTCGACACCGTCACCGACCGGGCCGAGATGCCGAACCCGTGCGGCGGCGCCTCGGTGATGCGCCGCACCGCGGCCAGCACCCGGGCGTAGTTGGCCAGCGGCTCCCCCATGCCCATGAACACGACGTTCGACAGCCGATCGCCGAACTCGTCGCGCAGCACCACCGCGGCGGCGCGCACCTGTTCGACGATCTCGGCGGTCGACAGGTTGCACGTCAATCCGCCCTGGCCGGTCGCGCAGAACGGGCACGCCATGCCGCAGCCCGCCTGCGACGAGATGCACACGGTGTTGCGCTGCGGGTAGCGCAACAGGACCGACTCGAAGGTGGTGCCAGCAGGGTCGTTGACGGCCCGCCACAACGTCTTTCGCGTCTGACCGGCATCACAGGTGATCTCGGCGGCGACGGTGAGCAGGTTCGGGAATCGTCTCGGCAATCACGTCGCGCACGGCCGCCGGCAGGTCGGTCATCTGCCGCGGATCGGCGATCAGCCGCCCGTAGTACTGCGCGGCGTGCTGCTTGGCCCGAAACACCGGCAAGCCCAGCTCTGCGACGGCCGACGCCCGGCCCCCCGCGTCGAGGTCGGCGAGGTGCCGCGGCGGCCGTTCCGCGCGCGGTTCTTCGAACACCAGTTGTTGGACCATGACCCGTCCAGTATCGGTCAGCCGGGCAGCAGCGTGAGCACGATCCAGGCCGCGACCGCCGAGGGCAGCACACCGTCGAGCCGATCCATCAAGCCGCCGTGGCCGGGCAGCAGCCGCCCCATGTCTTTGATGCCGAGGTCCCGCTTCACCTGGGACTCGATCAGGTCGCCGAGCGTGCAGGTGAGCACCAGCACCACCCCCAGCAACACGCCCACCCACGGCTCCTTGCCCGCCAAAAACGTCGCGGTCAGGGTCGTCGCGGTGATCCCGCACACCAACGAGCCGACGAATCCCTCCCAGGACTTCTTGGGGGAGATCGCCGGGACCATCGGGTGCTTGCCCCACAACGCCCCCACGGCATACCCGCCGGTATCGGAAGCAACGACGGTGATCATCAGGCAGAACACCCGTCCCGCGCCGTCGTGGGAGTAGACGAGCATCGCACCGAACGACGCGAACAACGGCACCCAGGCGGCCAGTAAAATCGTGGCCGAGGCGTCGCGCAGATAGTTCGACGACGAGCCGGCAGCGGAGTCGCTGCGGCCGGGATCCGGCATGAACAGCCGCCAGATCATGCACACCACGACCATCGCGCCGAAACCGGCCACCGCACCCGCGGCGTGGTACGGCCAGGTCAGCCAGATGGTCAGCTGACCTCCGGCCAGCAGCGGAATGACCGGAATGATGTAGCCGGCCTCGCGCAGCCGGCGCACCACCTCGTGGCTGGCCACGAGAATCGCGATGGCGACGATCAGGACCCAGAAGCGCGGGGCGAACACCAGCGTCGCGACGAGCAACCCGCCGATCGCCGCGCCCACCGCGATCGCGGCGGGCAGATCGCGTCCGGCCCGCGACGTCTTCTTCGCCGGTTGCTGCAGCGTCTTTCTTGCGGCCCGCGCAGGCTGGTCGGACGGGGTGCCAGGGCCGGCGTCGGAGGTTGCCACTGATTCGGTTGCTGAGCGGCCCTAGACCTCCAGCAGCTCGCCTTCTTTGTGCTTGACCAGTTCGTCGATCTGGTTGACGTACTGCTGGGTGGTTTTGTCCAGGTCCTTCTCGGCACGTCCGACCTCGTCCTCGCCGGCCTCGCCGTCCTTGCGGATCCGGTGCAGTTCTTCCATCGACTTGCGACGGATGTTGCGCACCGAAACCTTTGCGTCCTCCCCCTTGCCCTTGGCCTGCTTGACGAGCTCCCGTCGGCGCTCCTCGGTCAGCTGCGGTACCGCCACCCGAATCAGGGTGCCGTCGTTGGTCGGGTTCACCCCGAGGTCGGAGTTGCGAATCGCGGTCTCGATGGCGTGCAGCTGGCTGGCCTCGTACGGCTTGATGACGACCAGCCGCGCCTCCGGGACGTTGATGCTGGCCAGCTGGGTGATCGGCGTGGTCGTGCCGTAGTAGTCGATGACGATCCGGGAGAACATGCCCGGGTTGGCGCGGCCGGTTCGGATGGTCGACAGTTCGTCACGGGCCACCGACACTGCCTTCTCCATTTTCTCTTCAGCGTCGAAGAGAGCCTCATCTATCATTTGCGCCGCTCCTCCCCATCACGTGCTCTGCGTCGTCGCGAGCGCGGATCATTCGCGTCTTTACCTCAATTGGTGACCAGTGTTCCGATCTTCTCACCAGCGACCGCCCGAGCGATATTGCCGTTGGTCAGCAGGTTGAACACCAGGATCGGCATGCCATTGTCCATACACAGACTGAACGCGGTGGCATCGGCCACCCGCAGCCCCCGGTCGATGACCTCCCGGTGGCTGATCTCGGCGAGCAGCTCGGCGTCGGGGTTCACCCGCGGGTCCTCGGTGAACACGCCGTCGACGGCCTTGGCCATCAGCACCACGTCGGCGCCGATCTCCAGCGCGCGCTGCGCCGCGGTCGTGTCGGTGGAGAAGTACGGCAGCCCCATGCCGGCGCCGAAGATGACCACGCGGCCCTTCTCCAGGTGCCGCACGGCCCGCAACGGGATGTAGGGCTCCGCCACCTGGCCCATCGTGATCGCGGTCTGCACCCGGGTGTCGATGCCCTCCTTCTGCAGGAAGTCCTGCAGCGCAAGGCTGTTCATCACGGTGCCGAGCATGCCCATGTAGTCCGAGCGGGTGCGCTCCATGCCGCGCTGCTGCAGTTGTGCGCCACGGAAGAAGTTGCCACCGCCGATCACGACGGCGACCTGGACGCCGTCGCGGACCACCTCGGCGATCTGGCGGGCCACCTGGGCCACCACGTCGGGATCCAGCCCAACCTGGCCGCCGCCGAACATCTCGCCACCGAGCTTGAGCAATACCCGCGAATACTTGGCGCGCGGCTGGTCGCCGTCGGGTGAAGAGGTCGGCACGCCGTTGGTGCTGGTGGGCTCGGCCTGTGTCATCAGACTCCTCGCATGACAGTGCCATCCCAGGCTCGACGGCACAACCACCCCACCCGGAACGACAGTTCATATCCTGCCCCATCGCAGCACAATCTGGCGCCAACGGGGTGGATTATTTGCGCCGCTGGCGAGCCGGGTCGCCGTCGCGGGGCGTAGGCGCAGGTCAGCCTCGGATGCGCCGCAATGGCGACTTTGCTTCCGGCGTCAGATGTTTGAGCGGGAGACGGCCCGGGAATCCGCACCGACGCGGCGGGGAAATCGCGGTCTTGAGAAGAAGGGCTGGAGCGCGCCGTAAACGATCACCAGGAGCCAACGCATGTCGGACAAAGAAAACTCTGGACCCGCCGAAGCCGTCAAGGGCGTCGTCGAAGACGTCAAGGGCAAGGTCAAGGAGGCTGCCGGCGCGCTGGCCGGTCGCGACGACCGCACCCGCGAAGGCCAGGCCCAGCAGGACAAGGCGGAGGCCCAGCGCGACGCGGCAAAGAAGGAAGCCGAAGCGGAGGCCGCGCGCGGCGCAGCCGAGGTAACCGAGCAACGCCAAAAGGCCAACCAGTAGCTTGAATCGAGGATGGGTCCGGCCCGTATTGACGGGCCGGACCCGTCGACTTTTCCGGGCTCGTTACGGGTCCACGCCGGCAAACGCATCTCCACCACCCGCCCGATTCAACGGTCATTCACCCGAACGCGAGCAACAAAGAAGGCATAGATGACTACTGAATGGGGTACTCAGCGCTGCGCTGGCGGCCACCTCCCTGAGGTGCCGACGCGGTCGGGGGCGGCGACAGACCCTCATGAGGTTTGGAGATGTCTTTGGACGTGCTACTGCTTTCCAATGCCGACGATTTCGCGGCGGCTTTACCCACGCTCGGATCGTTGACGCAAACGATTCGCCGCGTCCCGCTCTCCGACCAGCTCGACGGCCATCATGACAGTGCCGATGTGGCGATCATCGACGCGCGCACGGATCTGGCGGCGGCCCGCAGCGTTTGCCGGGGCCTGACCGCCAGCACGCCGGCACTGGCGGTCGTCACGGTCGTCGCTCCGGCGCACTTCGCGTCGGTGGACGTCGACTGGCGCATCGACGACGTGATGTTGCCCGCCACCGGTGCCGACGAACTCGAGGCGCGGTTGCGCCTGGCGATCAAGCGACGCCGCAGCGCCGTGGACGGCTACTTGAAGTTCGGCGACCTCGTGCTGCACCCGTCGAGTTTCGCCGGGTCGTTGTGCGGCAAAGATCTCAGCCTGACCGTCACCGAGTTCAAGTTGCTGAATTTCCTTGTGCAACATGCCGGTCGAGCATCAGCCGCACCCGGCTGATGCACGAGGTGTGGGGCTACGACTCCAACGGCCGTGTCCGCACCGTCGACGTTCACGTGCGGCGGCTCCGCGCCAAGCTTGGGCCACAACACGAATCGATGATCGACACCGTGCGGAGTGTCGGCTACATGGCGGTGACGCCCCCGGATCCGCAGTGGATCGTCAACGACGCCGCCCCCAGCATCGACCGCAACGGCCGCGCCCATCACTGACTCACGTTGTTGGTCAGCCACTTTCGATCGTCAGGCAAAAAGCGGTAACGCACGCTTGCGCGCCAGGGCATCCATTCCCTGCTGAATGGCGTCTTCGACCTCACGGTACTTGCGCTCGACGTAGTCGTCGTCCTCCGCGCGGTCGGGGTCGTGGTCCAGCTCGACCGGCGGCATGAACCGCGTCCTGATCTTGGCCGGCTGCGGCAGCGCGGCCGGCGCGATGCCCCACGGCAGTGAGACCGCCACCGGAAAAACCTTGAGCCGCAGCAGTCGGTCGAGTCACAGCGCCTTCGACAGCCGATCACCGCGGATCAGCACCGGCATGGCGTCGGCGCCCCCGACCGGCGCGATCGGCACGATCGGCACCCCGGCACGAATCGCCATCTTCACGAAGCCGGTCCGCCCCGCGAGGTTGGCCCGGTCGCGCTCGGTCCACGGCCGCAGCGAATCCACCTCTCCGCCCGGCCATAACGCGACGTCTCGCCCTTCGGCCAGCGCCGTGGCGATGGCGTCCGGGGCGGCGGGAAGCGCACCCATCGAGCGAAAGTAGCGGCCGAACAACGGGATGGCCATCAACGCGTCGTGCGCGGTGCCATGCAGCGTGCGTTCCGGACCGAAGCTCCGCCACCATTGCAGGCCGACGGTCCATGCGTCCCAGACGAACGGGGCACCGGAGTGAATGCCGATGAGCAACGCCGGCGGATCCGGAATGTTCTCCCAGCCGTCGATCTCCATCCGAAACCAATAGTCGACCAACAGATTCCAGGCGAACTTCTGGCGTTGCAGGGTGGTGTCGTCCTGACCGCGCAGGTCCCAGCGGGCGGCTCGGCGCGCCACCCAGCCGCTCAATCCACCGTCCTGATCGTCGCGCTTGACCGCCATCGTCGCGCGGGCCTGCTCGGCGTGCTCGTGGGCTTGTTCGCGTACCGGGGCCGGCCGGTGATCTGTGTAACCCATTTTTGCCGGGTACCCCAAATGAGCCCCGGGCAATTCGCCCGATCACCGGCGAAAAGTCTTTTCCGAAACCGCGATTACGCAGACCTCCCCGCGCCACTGGTCCGTGGCGCGGGGAGGATGTGCGGCGACGACGCCTCAGCGGGCTTAGGTGTTGGCGCGCGCGTTGGGTGCCGGGCTGGGCAGCGCACCGGGTCCCGGGGTGGTCGGCGCCGGTGCCGCGCCGGGCTGCGAGCCGCCCGGCATGTTCGACGTCCAGATCAGGATGTCTTGGGTGCCCTCGTTGTAGGCGACGCCGTTCGGCGGTGCGCCGGTCACGTCGAAGTACAGCGTGCCGGTGGACTCGCTGCCCTGCGGGATCGGCGCCGGGTTGAGGCTGCCCGGGGCGCCGACCTTGTCGATCACCCGGTAGTTCTGGCCGTTAGGCCCGCGGGCGATGAAGTCGTTGACCATCGGGGTGACCAGCCCGCCGTCCGAGCGAACGGTGACGTCGGCCTGGTAAAGCGTGCCCTTCGGCGCGTAGCCCGGGATGGTCACATTGCTGGGCTGCAGGTTGCTCGCCGTGTAGTTGGTGATCAGCGGCCCCGCGACGAGCTGCTAGCTGGTGCCGAAGCCCTGGATGTTGGGCGCCGCCGACGCGGTCGCCGCGGTGAATGCGCTGACCGCGGCAATACCGGCGGCGCCGATCACCGATTTCATAGCCGTAGAAGTGAATTTCATGCTGAATATCCCTTTAGTTGGATCGTTCCGTTTGTTTTCCCCCGCGATGATTCCCTCCGGCACGGGCCAGCACCGCACCATTTCCGTATAGCCAATCCCCTGCGGCCGCAAACATCAGCGCTTTGAGCTGCGGCAACGCCCTTCGCAAATGGCAATCAATGCGCCCCAGAATTCGCATAGACCTCAAAGCCAAGTTGAGCCCCAAATGCCACAGTCGACGATTTCAGCGTGGGAAAAAGAAGTTCCCCGCGTCAAAAACACGGGGAACTTCGGGTGTGAATTCGCAGATCACCCGGTCTAGACGTGGCGCGTCCAGACGAGGAAATCGTCTTCCCGATCGGTGTACACCACCCCGATCGGCTTCTGGCCGGTCACGTCGAAGTACAGTTCGCCGGAGCGCTGCTGGCCCGGATCGAGCGGACTGGGGTCAAGGCCATTGGGCACCGGCCCGATGTTCACGACCTTGTAGACGGTGCCGTTGAACGCCCTGGCCGCAAACCGGGCGATCTGTGGCTCGACGGTTCCGGTATTCGCTCTCGCCGTGACATCGGCCTGGTAGAGCTGCCCGGCGGGCTGGAATCCCGGTATCGTCACGTCGCTCGGCCGCAGATTACTCACCGTGTAGTCGGTGATCAGGGGGCCGTCGACCGCCTGCTCCGTAGCTCCAAACCCCTGCACATTGGCGGTAGCGGTCGCCGCCGTGATGATGCTCGCCGCGGCAATGCCCGCCGCGCTGAGCGCCGCTGTCGCTGTCATCGTGGCGAATTTCATTGTGACTCCCTGTCTCTCGTGATTCACCCGCGGTCCGGCGATTACCCGTTTGCCGGCGCGTGCCAAACGACGCGACGCGGGGCGTTCGCCAAATTGCGGCGACGTTCAATCGACGGGTGCCCAGCGGTCACTGCCCATTCACCGCCGCGTAAACGCCGTTCGGGGGGCCGGGGGTGCGTCCGGCCGGAACGGATATGTCAATATCGCTGACATGGCTGCGACCGAAGATGCCCCGCTTGGCTACCTGCTCTACCGCGTGGCAGCCGTGCTGCGGCCCGAGGTTGCGGCCGTGCTGGGCCCGCTCGGCCTGACACTTCCCGAATTCGTTTGTCTGAGAATACTTTCGATGTCGCCGGGGTTGTCCAGTGCCGAGCTGTCGCGTAGTACCAATGTCACGCCGCAGGCGATGAACACGGTGCTGCGCAGGCTGGAAGAGGTCGGGGCGGTGGAACGGCCGACCTCGGTGTCCTCCGGGCGGGCGCTGCCGGCCAAATTGACCGGTCAAGGCCGCACACTCCTCAAACGCGCGGAAGCCGCGGTCCGTACCGCCGATGACTGCATCCTGGCCAAGCTGACCGCGGCGCAGCAGCGCGAGTTCAAGCGGATGCTGGAAAAGCTCGGCTCCGACTGACTCCGGCTATCCATCGGCTTGAATGCGTGCCCACGGCCGCGCCTGTTCGAGTTCGTAGGCCAGTTCCAGCAGCAGCGCGTCCTGCCCCAGGTCGGCGGCGAGCATCATGCCGACCGGCATCCCGTCGGCCGACTGGGCCAACGGCAACGAGATCGCCGGATCCCCGGTGACGTTCTGCAGCGGTGTGAACGCGACCCAGTCGATCAGCCGGTCGATGACCTGCTGGTACTCGGTCGGCGCCAGGTGACCGACCCGCGGGGTCAGGTCGGCGAGCGTCGGGGTGAGCAGCGCGTCGTAGGTCTGGTAGAACTCGGCGCTGCGCCGGCGCATTCTGCGCAGCCGCAGGACCACTCCCGGCATCCGGTGCAGATTGCGGCCGGTGTGGCGCTCCAGGCCCAGCGTCAGGGCGTCCAGCCGGGTGCGGTCGAACGTGTCGCCGAACAGGCGGCGCCCGGTGCGCACCTGCATCAGCGCGAAGAAGGCGCTCGACGGGGCCGCGGACGCGGTCGCCCGCGCCTGCTCGAATGCCTTGTACGCCAAGCCGTTCAGGATGGGGTTGACGGCCTCGGTGCGGGCGATCGCCGCCTCGACTACCTCGGTTCTGCCGACCCGGCCGGCCCGGATGGCCTCGGACAAGGCGGTCGCGTCGAGATCGCCGAGGGCGTCGTCACCGAAAGCGTGCACGCGTCGCATGACAACAGACGCTAGCCGCTCCCGCTGCGCGGTTAAGCCTGACCCACCTCGAAGCGAACAAACCGGGTCACCGTGACACCGGCCTCGTCGAGCAGAGCCTTGACGGTCTTCTTGTTGTCGGACACCGACGGCTGCTCGAGCAGCACGACGTCCTTGAAGAAGCCGTTCAACCGGCCCTCGACGAGCTTGGGCAGCGCCTGCTCCGGCTTGCCTTCCTCTTTCGCAGTCTCCTCGGCGATACGCCGCTCGCTGGCCACCACGTCCTCGGGCACGTCGTCGCGGGTGAGGTAGCGCGCCTTGAGCGCAGCGATCTGCAGCGCCACGGCGTGGGCGGCCTCTCTGGCCGAGGAGGCGCCGGCACCGGTGTACTCGACCAGCACGCCGACGGCCGGGGGCAGGTCCGCGGCCCGCTTGTGCAGGTAGGTCTCGACGGTGCCGTCGAAGAAGGCGGCCCGGCGCAGTGCCAGCTTCTCGCCGATCTTGGCGGACAGGTCGGCGACGGCCTGCTCGACGGTAGTTGTCGCCTCTCCCCCCGGAATGACAGCGGCCCGGAGCGCGTCGACGTCGGCAGCCTTGGATTGCGCTGCCGCGGCGACGATCTCGTCGGCCAGCTTCTGGAACTCCGCGTTCTTGGCGACGAAGTCGGTCTCGCTGTTCAGCTCGATCAGCGCACCGTCCTTGGCCGCGACCAGACCTTCGGCCGTGGCGCGCTCGGCGCGCTTGCCGACGTCCTTGGCACCCTTGATGCGGAGCGCCTCGACGGCCTTGTCGAAGTCGCCGTCGCTGTCGGCCAGGGCGTTCTTGCAGTCGAGCATGCCGGCACCGGTGAGCTCACGAAGACGCTTGACGTCGGCAGCGGTGAAGTTCGCCATATCAGCCTTCCGTGGGGGTGGTTTCGGGCGCAGCTCCAGCGGCGTCGGTGGTGGCTGTGGTGGTAGCGGTCGTCGTCGCAGAAGCCAGCAGCTCCTGCTCCCATTCGGCGAGCGGCTCGGCGGACTCTGCCTCGGGCTTGCCGTCGCCGCGGCCGAGTCCGGCACGCGCCTGCAGGCCCTCGGCGACCGCGGAGGCGATCACCTTGGTCAGCAGCGCCGCCGAGCGGATCGCGTCGTCGTTGCCCGGGATCGGGTAGTCGATCTCGTCGGGATCGCAGTTGGTGTCCAGGATCGCGATGACCGGGATACCGAGCTTGCGGGCCTCGCCGACGGCGATGTGCTCCTTGTTGGTGTCGACGACCCAGATCGCCGACGGCACCTTGGCCATGTCGCGGATACCGCCGAGGCTGCGCTCCAGCTTGTTCTTCTCGCGGGTCAGGCCCAGGATCTCTTTCTTGGTGCGGCCCTCGAAGCCACCGGTCTGCTCCATCGCCTCGAGTTCCTTGAGGCGCTGCAGCCGCTTGTGCACCGTGGAGAAGTTGGTGAGCATGCCGCCCAGCCAGCGCTGGTTGACGTACGGCATGCCGACGCGGGTGGCCTCGGCCGCGACGGACTCCTGCGCCTGCTTCTTGGTGCCGACGAACAGCACGGTGCCTCCGTGGGCGACGGTCTCCTTGACGAACTCGTACGCCTTGTCGATGAAGGTCAGCGTCTGCTGCAGGTCGATGATGTAGATGCCGTTGCGGTCGGTGAAGATGAACCGCTTCATCTTGGGATTCCAGCGACGGGTCTGGTGCCCGAAGTGGGTGCCGCTGTCGAGCAGCTGTTTCATGGTCACGACGGCCATGGTGATGCCATTCCTTTATGATGTCGGTTGTCGCCCGGCATCGGCTGACGCCAGGCCCTGGCGCCTGCTGCGATGCCGGACCCTGTTACGGGACCACCCGGCATGCGCTGCGAACTCCTAGTGGAACGGGAGACGCGAAGCAGACGCGCGAAGTCAGCCCGCGAACGAGCTGCGACGAGCAGTTTACACCGACTCAGCTGGTGGTTTTCCAGCACATGTCCACAGTGCGGCCCGCATGCACAGTTTCGGCAAACGGGAGTGGCCGTGTCGTCGACGCCGCGCTGAACTCATGGGGTGCGGTGGGCGGCGCTGATCGCGAGCTCGGGCCTGATCGGCGCGTACCCGGCGGCCGCCGACGACGTCCGGCTGGACTGGCCGCTGCGGCCCGCCCCCGCCGTCGTGCGCAGTTTCGACGCCCCGTCGCCCGACTGGAAGCCTGGGCACCGGGGCATGGATCTGGCCGGGCGGCCCGGGCAGCCAGTGTACGCCGCCGGCCCCGCGACCGTGGTGTTCGCCGGGTTGCTGGCCGGACGGCCGGTGGTGTCGCTGGCCCATCCCGGCGGGTTGCACACCAACTACGAGCCGGTGCAAGCCGTCGTGCGGGTGGGTCAGCAGGTGAGCGCACAGACGGTGATCGGCGAGCTGTCGGCCGGCCAAGACGGGTGCCGGGTCTCGGCGTGCCTGCACTGGGGCGCGATGTGGGGCCCGGCGTCGCGCGCGGACTACGTCGATCCGCTGGGCCTGCTGAAATCCACCCCGGTGCGACTCAAGCCGCTAGACGGCTGACGTGTCAGGCGCGCGGGTGGGCCTGATCGTGCACCGCCCGCAACCGCGACACCGCGACATGGGTGTAGAGCTGGGTGGTCGCCAAGCTGGAATGGCCGAGCAGCTCCTGGACGACCCGTAGGTCGGCCCCGCCTTCGAGCAGATGCGTGGCCGCGCTGTGCCGCAGCCCGTGCGGCCCCATGTCGGGGGCGCCGTCCACCGCGGCGATCGTCTGGTGCACGACCGTGCGGGCTTGGCGCACGTCGAGCCGGCGGCCCCGCGCGCCCAGCAGCAGCGCCGGCCCGGACGCCGCGGTGGCCAGAGCGGGTCGCCCGTCGGCCAGCCAGGCCCGCAGCGCGTCGGCCGCGGGCAGCCCGAACGGCGCAGTGCGCTGCTTGTTGCCCTTGCCCAGCACCCGCACCACCCGGTGGCCGGTGTCGACGTCGTCGATGTCCAGGCCGCACAGCTCGCTCACCCGAATTCCGGTGGCGTACAGCATCTCGACGATCAGCCGGTCCCGCAGGGCCAGCGGATCTCCTTGCTCGGCACCGGATTTCGCGGCGGCCATGGCATCGCGGGCCTGATCCTGGCGCAGCACCGCCGGAAGCGTGCGATGCGCCTTGGGCACCTGCAGCCGCGCGGCGGGGTCGACCGTGAGCAGGCCGCGACGCACCGCCCACGCCGTGAATGCCTTGACCGCCGAGGTGCGGCGGGCCAGCGTCGTGCGCGCGGCCCCGGCCACCGCCGCGCTCGACAGCCAGCTGCGCAGCAGCGGCAGGTTCAGGCCGTCCAGCGCCGCTGCGCGCTCGTCGAGGAAGGCGAACAACGAGCGCAAGTCGCCCAGATACGCGCGCCGGGTATGCGCCGACCGGCCGCATTGCAGATCCAGGTACTCGTCGAACTCGTCGAGAATCGCCTGCACTCCCCCACGGTCGCAGGCCCGGCCCGCTGCGCGTTAGCCGACGCGCCGAAGCGTGTCCGGGGTGAGATCTTTGCGCGTCGGGTAGCCGTCGACGGCCGTGATTAGGTCCGCTTCGGCCAGCAGACTGCGCAGCACGTGCACGATTCCGTCGACGCCGCCGAGCGCCAGACCGTAGGCGTACGGACGTCCGACGCCGACCGCGGTGGCGCCCATCGCCGGCGCCTTGACGATGTCGGCGCCGCTGCGGATCCCCGAGTCGAACAGCACCGGCAGCCCGCCGGCCGCCTCGACCACCCCCGGCAGACAGTCCAGCGCGGGCAGGCTGCCGTTGGCCTGCCGGCCGCCGTGGGTGGAGCAGTAGATGCCGTCGACACCGCCGTCCCGGGCGCCTTGCGTCGTCGGGATGGCAAATGCCCTTGATGATCAGTGGCAGGTCGGTCAGCGACCGCAGCCAGGCGAGGTCGTCGCAGGTCAGCGGGTTACCGAAGGTCGTGACCCACTGCAGCACGGTGGCTTGCGGGTCCTCCTCGGGCGGGCGCTGCAAGCTGGCGCGAAAGACCGGATCGCTGGTGTTGTTGCTCAGGCAGTGCCCCCGCAGCTGGGGGAAGTTGGCCGTGCTCAGGTCGCGCGGGCGCCACCCGGGGATCCAGGTGTCGAGCGTGACGATGATGCCCTTGAAGCCGGCGGCCTCGGCGCGCTGCACCAGGCTGGCGGCCAGGTCGCGATCCTTCGGCGTGTACAGCTGGAAGAAGCCGGGCGTCGCGCCGAACTCGGCGGCGACGTCTTCCATCGGGTCGGCGGTCAGGGTGGAAACCACCATCGGGACACCGGTCGCCGCGGCCGCGCGTGCGGCGGTCAGGTCGCCGCGGCCGTCTTGGGCGCAGATGCCGATGACCCCGATCGGCGCCATGAACACCGGCGACGGCAAGGTCAGGCCGAACATCTGCACCGAGAGATCGCGCTCGGCGGCACCGACGAACATGCGCGGGATCAGGCCCCAGCGATCGAACGCCTCCCGGTTGGCCCGTTGCGTGCGTTCGTCGCCGGCGCCACCGGCGACGTAAGACCACACCGACGGCGGCATCGCCTGCTCGGCGCGGGCCTCCAACTCCGAGAACACCATCGGCAGCGCGGGCACCACCCCGGCCTGGCCCTGGAAATTCCCGATCACCTCGAAGTACTTCCTCGGCATGGCCCCGCCACCCTGGGTGTTCAACCTATTCGCCTTCCGCGCCGGCCGCCGAGTGATGGACCTGGTGATGAAAGTGGCCGAGGGGAGCCCGGAAAGGTATGGGCTGCCCAAGCCGCAGTGCATACTCGGCGAAACGCACCCCAGCGGGTCCGATCAGATCTTCACAGCCCTTCGCCGAGGGCGTATCCAACAAAAGCCCAATGTCGCCCAGTTGCTGGGCGACAGGGTTCGGTTCGCCGAGGGCAGCTTCGAGCCGGTCGACCTGCTCGTCTACTGTACCGGATACAACATCGACTTCCCCTTCTTCGACCAGGACTACATCTCGGCACCGGACAATCAAATAAGCTTGTTCAAGCAAGTTTTCACGCCCGACCATCTCCGCATCTTCTTCGTCGGGTTGTGCCAGCCCCTGGGCAGCATCCAACCGCTCGCCGAGATGCAATCACGCTGGATCGCCGAGTATCTCACCGGTCGCTACGCCCTGCCGAGCGAAGTGCAGATGCGTAAGGCCATGGCCGACGACGTCCGCTGGCGCTCCAAGCGATTCGTCAAATCGGCACGAAACACCATTGAGGTCGACCACTTTCAATACGCCCGCAGTCTGCGCAAGGAAATCCGGGCCGGCCGCGCTCGCGCCACCGGCCGGCTACCCATCGCTGCGGGGACGGTGGGCGAAGCGACCCATGTTTCCGAGCCGACCGCGAGAAGGGCAACCCGGTCCGCATCGGGCAGTTGATTGGCAGGCTGGTTCGCGCTTACCGCGACAGCCGGGAGACGTTCCCCGAAAGAAGTTGACATAGGCCATGATCGAACAGTGTCTTGCCGGTTTTGCCGGTATCGACACCCGCGAGCTTCACGTCGGCGGTCACCGTCCGGCGATGGTGCTACTCCACGGGTTCGGTCAATCCGCCGAGTGCTGGCGACTCGTGCTCGAGCGTATCGAACGGCTGGGACACGGGGCTGTCGCAGTGGATTTGCCTGGCTTCGGGTATGGCTCACCAGTCAAGCGGGGGCGCGTGCTCCCGCAACTCGACGAGTTCGTCTCCGATGTTGTGGTGACGTATGCGGCGGAGGAACCCATTGTGCTAGTCGGTAATTCGCTTGGCGGGTTGCTCAGTGTGCGGGCCGCCGAGTCACGACGTCGGCTTCCCATTCGGGGATTGCTGGCCATCGATGCCGCGGGGACCGGGTGGACCCGGATGATGCGGATGGCTGGGGCGGGAAATCTAACCGTGGCGCAATGGGGGTTACGAATTCCTATGCCGTCCTTCGTCCGCCATGCAGTACTGACACGGGCCGGCCGGGCAGCCCTCTATGGTGACCGAGCACTCGCCGACCCGAAGATGGTGGCGGAGTTCGCCGAGCCGGCCCGCACCCGCGACGCTTTCCGGGCGCACTGCACCCTCGCGCTACGCATTATGGCCGAGGTCAATGCCGTGCGGCCCCCGAGCGGGGTCCCGTGCCCGACGATAGTGCTACACGGCAGCCGAGACCGGCTGATCCCCGAGTCAGCGGCACGGCTGTTACACAAACACATTCCCGGTAGCATCTTCGAGTCACTCCCCGGAGTAGGTCACTGCCCTCAACTCGAAGCACCCGGGCGTGTGGCCGAGTTAGCCGCCCGCCTGGCCAGGACGGGCCGGATGGCCGACGGCGACCAGCCCTGCTTCACGCCCGCCTGACGCGGTGAGCGTACCCGGCGAAGGCCTTTCAAGTTGTCGTGCCGATATGACCTGATAATCACATGAGGTCTCGACGGTATCCATGCCCATCGACCAGCCCCGCCCAGTTTACGTGTTGGGAGCGTCCAGCCGGTGACATCCCAAAGGCCTCCGTTGACTGTCCCAACATCTGGATGCGCTGGCGGAATGCCAAGCCGGCCGCGGTGAGCTTGTCGGATTCTCCGAAACCGGCCGTCAACTGTGTTCATGTCACCCGTCCGACACCTTGCTTTCGTTCGCCCGCCAGCGCCTTCCAAGGGGGTAATCAACAATGCATGCACGAATGCATCAATAGTGTGTAGCATTCGCTCGTATCTTGGGTACGCCAAAAGCGTTGCACCACCCGGGGAATGGAAAGCGAATCGAAAGAGCGTCGTGACGGCGGACCGAAATAGTTCCATAGTGGTGATCCACCAGAAAGGCGGAACCGCAACTGTACTGATGAACAGACCCGAATCACTCAACGCTCTCGACGTCGGGCTCACCGAAGCACTCCTGGCCGCTCTTCGTGACCTCGCTGACGACGAAACGGTACGGGCCGTGTGCATCACGGGCGCGGGTCGTGCGTTCTGTGCGGGCGCAGACCTGCGAGAAATGACGGCTCTCGGAGCCGAAGTGACCGGCGACCGACCGGATCTACGCCGAGCGCTCATCGAGCGTTTCAACCCGATCACAGTAGAGCTGCGGCAGATGCCGAAGCCGGTAGTGGCGGCCGTCAACGGTGCCTGCGTCGGCATTGCGGTCGGATACGCACTGGCATGTGACTACATCATTGCTGCAGAGTCCGCATACTTCCTGCTCCCGTTCGTCAACCTCGGACTCGCGCCCGTCGGTGGAGTATCGGCCTTTCTGCCTGCCCGCATTGGCGCCACTCGGGCCGGTGAACTGGCCTTCTCGGGCCGGCGCCTGTCGGCGTTTGACGCTCTAGACTGGAGCCTCATCAATCAACTAGCGACCGAGGACGCATTTGAAGACGAGGTGACGAACACGATGACCAAACTCGCGATCGGACCCACCCGCGCATACACGGTGATGAAACGGCAGGCCAATGCCTGGCTGTATCCCCGACTTCCAGAACAGCTCAGCCTCGAGGCCGACACGCAGGACGAGCTGACGGCGACAGCCGACTTCCGCACCGGGCTGGCCGCCTTCAGCCAGAAGGTCACCGCGAGGTTCTGCGGCGGATGACAGACGGCCACCTCGCGTAATTTTCGCCGCATCTGGGCAGAAACTCGACATTCGAGACCTTGGGCGAGCAATCAAGGATCGTCTGGATGGCGCTCCGTCCCCGCTCCCAACGACCGTTCCTCGGCGACTCCCTGGTTGCCGTCTTCACGGGCATCGGGACCAAGATGTAGTCTGCCTCCCGTCTCGACCCCGATGCCACGTCGAGGATCGTGCCCTCGTGTGAGGTCGCCTAGGCTCTCACAGCGAAGCAGCCAGTAGACCCTTCACACCGGTTCGCATCGGAACCAAACGGGGCGGGCTGGCGCCTAACGGCTGCGGCGAGCACTCCCCTGCCGTGACGATTGCACCTTCTGGCCCTCAGCCCCGATGAGTGCCGTGAGCGCACGGACGAGTTCGGTGCGCTGAGCCTTCGCACGCTTTTCATCAGGATCGAAGGCCTCGTGCAACGCCATTCCGCGCATGGCGGAGTAGATGAGCCCGACTATCGCGGTCATTCGTCGGGGTGGCAGAGCCTGCAATCTCGATCCGGCATAGCCATTGGCCAGGGTGGGCGCGAGCTGGTCGCGGATCCGCTTGCTGATTGTGCGCTCCGCCGGTACCAGCGCCGCGCGAAGTTCTTCGTCGGTGCGCGCCGCGGTCCACAGCTCCGCGGCGGCCAGCCAAACGTCATCGTTGAACGACGCCCACACCTGCTCGATAAGGGCCTCCAGGGAGAAATTGTTCCCATTGGCCTGAGCCATCTCCTGGAAAATCTCAATACGTTTGGCGTGAATGTGAAGCAGCGCTGCGGCGACCAATCCGGCTTTCGTCTTGAAATGGTGCATCTGCGCGCCGCGAGTGAGGCCGGAGATCTCGGCGATACGAGTCGAAGTGGCCCCGTGATAACCGTATTTCACGAGGGCTTCGATCGTAGCGTCCAACAGGGCGCCTCGCGTCGCCGAGCTGCGCTCGGCGTTGGTCATCACCACCATAGTCGCATCGTAGTCCAAGCTGTTGCCGCAGGCCCTGCATGGCTGAAGGTGCCCACACTAGTGAGGAGCGGGTTTCACCGGCGCGTCGCGACACGCACGCTGCCGCTGTTGTGCGTCGACAAGCGAATCCCCGTCAGTCCGCCCTCCATCTTTTTATCATCCATGCAGGACTGTATGCTTCCTTGGCAGGAGCACATCGGTGCACGATCGACGATGGGACGTGCCGACAATGGGAATGATTGGACGCGACACCTAATGGCCCCGAGCATATACACGTCGCCTTGGCGTGACGCCGAGATCACCGCGCTCGGTGAGCTGTCGGGCAAATTCTTTGCGAAAGAACTGATTCCGCATCGCGAGCGTTGGGAGCGCCAACGTTACGTTGATCCACGCGTATGGACCAAAGCCGGCGAACTCGGTCTGCTGTGCTGCTCCATCCCTGAGCAGTACGGCGGCGGCGGGGGCACATTCGCCCACGATCTCGCCGTCATCGAGGCGCAGGCCCACGCTATGGACAGCGCATTCGGCAACGCCGTCCACAGTGGTATTGTGGCTCACTACATCCTCGATTACGGTACCGAAGAGCAAAGGCGCCGTTGGCTTCCCAGCATGGCCACCGGCCGCACCATCGCCGCAGTGGCGATGACCGAGCCGGGCGCCGGCTCGGACTTGAAGAACATAAAGACCACGGCGATCCGCGATGGTGACCACTATGTGATCAACGGCGCCAAGACGTTCATCTCCAACGGATCACAGGCGAGCCTGATCGTGGTGGTCGCCAAGACCGACCCCTCCGCCGGAGCGAAAGGCGTCTCGCTGATCGTCGTCGAGACGGCCGACTGCCCTGGGTTTAGCCGCGGCCGAATCCTGGACAAGGTGGGACTGCATGGCCAGGACACCTCCGAGTTGTCGTTCGAGGACGTACGGGTACCCGTGAACAACTTGCTCGGAGGCCGGGAAGGTAAAGGCTTTGGCCAGCTGATGACTCAGCTGGCGCAGGAGCGGTTACTCATCGGTGTCAGCGCGGTAGCTTCGATGGAAACTGCTGTGGCCGAGACCATCACCTATACCAGATCGCGAAATGCCCTTGGGCAGCGGATTTTCGACTTTCAGAATACAAAGTTCGTCCTCGCCGAGTGCCAAACGACCACACACGTGGGGCGCGTTTTCATCGATTCATGCATCCAGCGACACCTGTGCAACGAGCTCGATGACGTGACCGCTGCGATGGCCAAATGGTGGCTTACCGAACAGCTTTGCCAGGTGATCGACCAGTGCGTTCAACTGTTCGGCGGCTACGGATACATGCGGGAGTACGCCGTCGCCCGCGGCTATGCCGACGCTCGGGTGCAGAAAGTCGTCGGCGGAACAAACGAAATCGTGAAGGACATCATCGCACGATCGCTTTGAGCCGACCGGCGGCCGCTCCCCTGCCTCCGCGCGCATCGCATTAGGGCGCAACCACCGGAGCAACTTCAATCTGCGCGATCACGTCACCGCCGGTGCGTAGACCTAGACCGCCTGGCCCACTCGACTATCCCACCACTATCGTTATCCCAACCTCGACTAGGAGCGCCACCTTGATCGACCCAAACGCTGCGGAAGTTCCGTTCATCGGAACCCAGTTGACCTGCTTGGCTGAAAACGAACCGGATCGACCCGTACTGACGTGTGACGGCGTGACACTTTCGCGAGGGGAGCTCGAGTCATCGGCTAACCGACTTGCTCGCGCTTATCGCGAGCTGGGGGTGCGGTTGGGCGACTACGTGACGATTGCCCTGCCCAACTCCATCGAATGGGTGCAGGCCGCGTTCGCCGTGTGGAAGCTCGGGGCGATTGTGCAGCCCCTGTCGCCTCGGCTGCCCGACACCGAGTTCGGCGAACTACTGGAACTGGTGCCGCGAGCGCTGCTCGTCGGGCGCGCCGATCCCTCGGGCAACACCGTCAGTGTTCCGCCCGGTTTCGCCCCTTCGAATGACTTGTCGGACACCCCACTGCCGGAAGCGATTTCGCCGGTATGGAAGGCGATGCCGTCTGGGGGCAGCACAGGGCGACCGAAGCTGATCGAGGTAACCGCCAACGGCCAATTGGACCCGACACCCATGGGAATCATGTTCGGTTTTGCGCCCGATGACACACAGCTGGTGACCGGGCCATTGACTCACAACTTGCCGATTACGACAACGGTGGTCGGGGTGCTCTTAGGTCAGCACGTGGTGCTGATGTCGCGATTCGACGCCGAGCGGTGCCTAGATCTGATCGCCCAACATCGCGTCAGGTAGCTAGCGACGGTTCCAACCGTGTTGCAGCGGCTATTGTCGCTCTACCGGGGCAACCAAAGCGTCTACGATGTCAGCTCGCTCAAGCGCGTATGGCATATGGGTGCACCGTGCCCACCCGCCGTCAAGCAGGCGTGGATCGAGATTTTGGGCGCTGAGGCGGTGTGGGAAGTCTACGGCGGCACCGAACTTCAGGCGACCACCCTCATCACCGGCGAGCAGTGGCTGACCCATCGGGGCTCGGTGGGGCCGGTGGTAGTGGGCGAGATGAAGATTTTGGACGACAACGGTGAAGAATGCCCGCCGGGAGTAATCGGCGAGATCTATATGCGGCCCAACAGCGGTGTCGGGCCCACCTACCGGTACATCGGCAGCGAAGCCCGCACTCGGGATGGCTGGGACACCATCGGCGACATGGGATATTTCGACGAGGACGGATTTCTCTATCTGAGCGATCGGCGAGTGGACATGTTCAATGTAGGTGGCCGCAAGGTCTACCCGGCCGAAATCGAGCTCGTACTCGGCGGACATCCCCACGTTTTGTCGTGTTTGGCGGTGGGCGTGCCGGACAACGATCTTGGGCAAGTGCCATACCTTCTCGTCGAGGCCGCGCCGGACTCCGGGCTAGACAAGTCAGCCGTCAAGGAGTACCGCGCCAAACACATTGCAGCATACAAGGTCCCCCGTTACGTAGAGTTCCGCACCCAACCGTTACGTGACGAGGCCGGCAAGGCACGGCGGTCCGCAGTGCGTGCCGAGGTCATCCTACGTTCACCCGCTTTAAATTCGTTGGCGCAGGAAAACCCGTGAAAAAACAATTAAAACACCAGAACGCAGCAGCAGTGTCGGTTACTCCGACCCACATCGTCGTCGAACGGCGGGGACCCGCCGTATGGATCACCTTGAACAGGCCAGATCGACTCAACTCCATCACCACGACCATGGCGGCCGAACTGTTGGAGACTTTCCGATCTCTCGCAGCCGACCACACCGCGCGGGTGGTCGTTCTGAGAGGCAGCGGCCGCGGGTTCTGCGCCGGCCTGGACATCACAGCTGTCGAGCAGGGTGACGCGCTGGCGGAGGGCATGCCTCTGCCCGAGATCATCTTGGCCATACGGCAGTGCCCGCAACCCGTCATCGCGCTGGTGCACGGTGCGGCGGCGGCTTCGCGTTCGCGCTTGCCGCCGACGTGCGGCTCGCTGGAGACAGCACGCGAATGAACGACGCCTTCGTAAACCTGGGAGTGTCAGGCTGCGAACTAGGAGTGTCCTACTTCCTGCCCCGCCACGTCGGCTTGTCGGCCGCAGCGGAACTGATGTTGACCGGTCGCTTCATCGATGCACAGCGTGTCCTGCAGCTAGGTTTGGTTTCATAGGTCGTGCCCGATAATGCGCTCGAAGAGGCGGGTTCGCGACTTGTCGACGACATGCTGCGCGTCGCGCCGTTGGCTCTGCGTAAGACCAAGGAGACACTCAACCGAGCTATCGGGATTCTCGATCTAAAAAGCGTTCTCGACCTTGAACAGGCCACGCAGCTCGAATGCATTCAAGGTGGCGACTTCCAAGAGGGCCTACGGGCCTTCATCGAGCGCCGCTCCCCTCGCTTCGGATCCGAGCAGGACCGATAGGTGACACGATCCTCAACGTCCAGACATCTCGAACGCGATCCACATCAGTTTTGGGGCTACGAATAGCGCTCGTCGCCTCGGGTCGCACGAAACGCACGCCGTCGAGCGCGCCGTCAAGTGAAAGCGGATCATAGGCTTTCGCTAAACCGCTGGCGTTGCCAATCGCACCTGGCCGGAATCTCGGCCGCGTGTGGTTGCGGCATGTCGAACAGTTCGTGCCAGTCAGGGTTTTCATAAACGCATAGTGCAGTGGGCCGGGACTGGCCCAGCTTGTCCTCCAACCACTCCGAGTAGTTCGACAGGTCAAGCCCTTCACCAACGCATTGCGAAGTCGGCGCCGCGACCATCAGTTCGATCCAACGACACGCTATGCCGCACGATGACCGCCTGCTCGGGTCTGGAGCTTGGCGGGCCTGATCCGATTCAGTTTTGTAACGCCTGATCCGATTCAGTTTTGTAACGGACGGGCAGGAGCGGTAGCGAATGCACAATCCGTGACACGTGCTGAGGGTTTAGACCGATCCAAGTGTCGAGGCCGAGCGGCTCGGCCACCTCGTCGCGAATATAAGAAACCCACACGACGTCGGCTGTGTGAAACGGTGCAGCAGTTGGGCGCTCGACTTAGGGCCTTCCATATTGCGAACATGGCTATACATACATATCTGATTGTTTCTTCCGGGGCGCTTCAACTCTCTTTCATCCGCCCATGCCACACATTGGCCGTCCAGGCGAATGATCCATGCGCGCATGCATGTAGTCTGGACCAGGGTAGCTCGTGGGCCGATGGAAGGGACTCTGATGAGCGACACAGATGTGGGCCGGTTCGGCCGAATTCGATATGACGTTCCGCTTCCGGGAATCGCCCGGATCACGCTCTCCCGCGCTGACAAGTACAATGCGCAGGACCGTCGAATGCTCTATGACTACGACGCCATATTCGGGGCCCCAGTCGTGTCGTCAACGGGCCGGTCAGCGCTAACCTTTCCGGCGGCGGTCCTGGCACGACCTATTGTGCGCCACCAGGAAGATTGGGATGACTTCTTGCGCAATGGGATAGCGCAAATTCTGTGGCGATGGCCGGCAGCGCCGACTCGTCACCGGCCAGCAGATGCCAATCGGCGGCGGGGTCGGGGGTGTAGGCACCGCCGGGGCCCATCAGATAGATCACCTGACCGGGCTGGGCCGACGCCGCCCAGACACCGGCCACGCCGTGCTCGCCGTGCACCACGATGTCCAGCGAGATCTGGCGGGCCGCCGCGTCGACCTTGCGAACGGTGATGGTCCGCACCGACGGCCTTTTCTCGGGCGGCAGTATCGAGAAGCTGTCCTGGGTCAACGGCTGGGGCAACCCGGCCACGTCGATGTCGTCGGCGACGAATACCAACTTGACGTAGGAGTCGGTAAAGTTGCTCGGCACGAACGTGTCGAACTGACTGCTGCCCAACGTCACACGCACCATGTGCGGTGTGATTTGTTGGGTACCGACGACTTCGAAACGTTGAAGTGGTCGACCTGCCACGTGTCCTCCTGTTCCGAACCGACCCCAGCCGACTATACGAGTCGGGCCGTTGCCGCAGGTCGGCCGCCACCGCGGCGCGCAAATGCGCCGTTATCCGCGCCGATACCGGGACAATGGAGGCATGAGCGAGGCCGAGGGTCTGGACATTCCGCCATTGGCGCCGGCGCGGACGCTGTCCGCGGGCGTGAAGCCGCTGCTGGTATTGGCGAAGATTCGCGGCATCATGGACGCCTTCACGCTGTCCGAGCCGGAGCTGACGCTCAGCGAGATTCGGGCCCGCACCGGGTATCCGACCTCGACGGTGCAGCGGCTGGTGGCCAATTTGGTGGCCGAGGAGTTCCTCGATCGGGTGGGCGACCGTTTCCGGATCGGAGCCCGGGTGGCGTACTGGGCGGCCCCGGTGACCAGCAGCATGGGTCTGCTGGACGTGGTGACACCGGCCCTGGAAACGCTGCGCGACGCCAGCGGCGAGACGGCGTGCTTCTTCCGCCGCGAGGGGCCCTTCCGGGTGTGTGTCGCACTTGCCGAGACCCGCCACGGGATCCGCCGCGAGATGCACGTCGGCAAAGTCATTCCGCTCTCCGTCGGGTCGGCCGGCCGGGTGTTGATGGCCTGGGACGATGAGGCATTGGAAGAGGTGCTGCGTTCCGAGTTGATCCAGTTCACCCCGGCGACCGTCACCGATCCAGAGTTGTTGCGCGCCAAGGTCGAACAAGCGCGCCGGATGGGCTTTGCGATCACCAGCGGCGAACGCGACGAAGGGGCTACCGGTATCGCGGCCCCGGTGTTCGATTCGCACGGTCAGGTGCTGGGTGCGCTGATGATCAGCGGACCGAGCTTTCGGTTCTCGCACGAGCTCGCCGAACTGTGGGCCGACAACGTCGTCGGCGCTGCCGACCAGGTGACCCGCACTCTCGGTGGCCGGCTTCCGTATTGAGCTAGCCCGCGAACGGTGGGCGCGCCATCACCGTGAGCTTCAGACCGTATCGGGGTGTCCGGAGTCCTCCGCCGTCTGCGCCACCGACGCGTGGCAGGCCACCGATGACGTTTCCGCTTCCCGTCCCGGTGTCCGGCGCCTCGCGGATGTTGCTGATCGCGGCTGGCGTCGCGGCGTGGTCGGCGGCCTGGACCCCATTCGCGGCGACTTCAACGCCGCCACCGACCAACGCCGGGGTCACGGCAGGGGGCACGGCGGCCGCGGCGGCTCCCCCGAGCGCGCCGGTGGATTTCGCGATCGAGACAAAGGTGTTGGCCAGACCGGCGGAGAAGAACGGCAGGCAGGCCCTCGGTGTTGTAGAACGTGGTGGAAAACGGCGCGTAGAACGTCATCAGATCACCCAGCCATCCCAGCGGACCCGTGGTCAGCGCGTCCTTCACCGGATCATCGGCCGGTGCGGCGGCCTGCATACCGGTGGACAGCTTTCCCAACGCCGAGGTGATCTGGCTCATCTGGTCGTGCAACGTGTTTTGCGCCGCACCCGCCGAGGTACCGGTGGCCGCGGCGACCGCGGACCGCTGGCTTCCGATACCGGCCGGGTTGGTGGTGTGGGGCGCCGGGGTGAACGGCTTGACCGCCGCGGTGTGCGCGGATCGGCCCGCATAGCGGTACATGGTGGCCGAGTCGATTGCCCACATCTCCGCGTACTGGGCTTCCAAAGCCGCAATCTGCCCGGTGTTTTGGCCCAGCACATTGGTGGACAGCAGCCGCGCCAGATTGACCCGGTTAGCCGCGATCACCGGCGGAGGCACGATCGCGGTATGCGCCGTTTCGAAGGCCGACGCGGCGGACATGGCTTGACTGGCCGCATGCTCGGCCGCGGCGGCAGTGGTTCTCATCCATTCCACATAGGGGGTGACGGCCTCGGTCATCGATGCCGAGGCCTGCCCTAACCACTCCTCGCTGGACAACGTGTTCACCACCCTGTCGTAGGCCACGGTGGCCGAATTCAGCTCGGAAGCAAGGGAATTCCACTCAGAAGCCGCCCCCATCAGCGAGGCCGAGCCCGCACCCGCGTACATCGGCCCCGAATTGACCTCCGGCGGCAACGCCCCAAAGTCAAGCATCGCGAGCCCCTTAACCGGTTGCGATCGCGTTGGCGGCCTCCGTAGCCGCATACGATCCCGAGCTGAGATCCAAAGCGTTGACAAACATCTCGTGAATCTCCATCGCCTGCTGACTGACCTGCTGATACAGCTGCCCATGGGCGGTGAACTGTGCCGCGGTCAATATCGACACGTGGTCTGCGGCAGCGGAAATCACCGCAGTGGTCGGCGCCGACGCCGCCGCATTCTGGGCCGCAGACGCGGAGCCGATCGCCCGCAATGCACCGGCCGCCGCGGCCAACGCTTCCGGTTGCGCGGTAACAAAGGACATCTGATCTCCTTATTCAATAACCTTGCGGCTCAACGGTCCTGCAAAGTGGTGTTCGAATTGTGTTCTGGGCCATGACGTTATCCCACCGATGGTAGACGAGCCGTAAAACCGGGCCGGAATCCGTATTCGCGGGGCGGCAAGCCGCCACCACGTCTGCCGCGGGCCGGCGCCATCGGGGGCAACAGTGCCTCCGGTCGATTCGAGGGCCCGCCGGCACCCTCGGTGCCGATCGCCCGGAGCATGGACGCTTCTGCAACCTTGGGTGTTGTCGCAGACCAGCGCGCCGGCACAGATAACGAGCCAATCTTGTTCGACGAAGCCAAGTTCGCCGAGATCAGCTTACCACCGAGGCTGACCGGCGCCGCGAGGGCGGGCGTGGCGGAGAAGCCCACCGCGCCCCCGGCGGCGACGTGCTCGGGCCACAGCACACCGATTTGCGCGAAAATCAGGGAGCCCACATAGATCATCGGCCAGTAGATGACGTCCAAGGGACCGAACAGGAGTCCTTTTACCTGACTGGACAAGGTATTGACGATGTCGGTGAGCGATGTCTGCGACGGCCCGCCGGTCGCGGCCGCCGCGGCGACGGCAGCTTGCTGTCGGGCCAGTCCGGCTTGGTCGGTGGTGTGGACCGGCTCGGTGAACGGGACCAATTGCGTTGCGGTTGCCGCGAAGCCGGCGTATCCGTTCATGGCGGCGGCGTCCTGCGCCCACATCTCGGCGTAGCCGGCCTCGGTGGCGGCGATCGCCGCGGTGTTCTGCCCGAAAAAGTTGGTCGCGACGAGCATCAGCAACCGCGCTCGGTTCTCGGCGATCACCGGCGGCGGGACCGTCATCGCGAAGGCCGCATCGAAGGCCGACGCGACGGCCTTGGCCTGCGCGCTGGTCTGTTCGGCCAGCGCGGCCGCGGCACTGAGCCACGAGATGTAGGGCGTGGCGGCGGCCAGCATCGATCTGGACGCCGGGCCGAACCACGACGAACTCGTCAGCTCAGCCGTCACCGACGAATAGCTGGAAGCGCTCGATGCCAGTTCGGCCGCCAGGTAGTCCCAGGCCGCGGCCATCATGGGCCCCGGTCCGGCCCCGGCATACATTCGGCCCGAGTTGATCTCCGGCGGTAGCGCCCCGAAATCGATCATCGCAACTCCCGGGCCGTCATAGCGGGTTGATCTCTTCGAGGCTGCGCCGCGACGTGCGCGGCCTCAGCGCGAGAACGGCGGCGATGACGACGGCCAATGCGGTTGCCACCGCGGTGAACATCGCGCCCGCACCGTAGTGGTCCAGGATAGTGACCAGCACGAAAGGCGAAGCGCCACTGGATAACCGGGACAGCGAGTACGTCCATCCGACGGCCGTGGCCCGCACGGTGGTCGGGAAGACCTCGGCCTGATACACGTGATAGACGTTGGAGAAGACGTTGCTCGTCGCGGTGGTCAAGAAGCCGAACAGGACGATCAGCGGCACCGACGACTGGGTCGCGAACAACAGTCCGAACGCCGCGACGGCCACGATCGAGCCGACCAGCAGGAACTTGCGTTCGAATCTCGCCAGCAGCGGGATGGCCGCCAGGGAGCCGATCGGATATCCCACAAACGACAGCGCGCTGAACAGCATCGAGGACGTGACGCCGTAACCGCGGCTGACCAGCACCAGCGCGGCGAGGGTGCCGAACCCGTAGTAGCCGTAGGTCTGAAACAAGTGGAACACCGTCAGCATCACGACCCGGCGGTTGTACGGAGCCCGCCGCAATTGCGTCAGGCCCGATTGAGTGGGCCTCCCAACGCCGGCGCGATCGGCGTCGGGAGGAGTATCGATCTGCGCCGCAAGCAGATTCGATCCGGCGGCGAAGACGTTCAGGGCCCGCTGCGCCTCGTCGTGGCGTCCCGCGGACGCAAGCCAGCGCGGCGACCCGGGCACCCACCGGTTCAGGACGAACACGATCAGAGCGCCCCCGGCCCCCAGGCCCAGCAGCCAACGCCACCCCGTGATGCCCAGCGGCGAACGCTGGGTCAGCCACCAGGCCAGGAAGCCGGCGAAGGGGACCGCGAGGAACGAACAGGTGTAGGCGTAGGAGGCCATTCGGCCGCGCTGCTCTTTGGGTAGGACGTCGGCAAGGTAGGTGTCGGCCACCGGGTACACCGCGCCGATCCCGACGCCGGCCAAAATCGGGCGAGCACCAACAGCGCCGGAGACGGCGCAAAGGCACCGGCCAGCGAGAAGGCCGAAAACAGCTGAGCCCGAGCAGGAACGCCCTCCGGCGACCTATCCGGTCAGCGAGCCGACCGAAAAATGCTGCGCCGACGAACATTCCGATGAACGACGACGCCAGCACCAGTTTGAGCGCGGTGCCGCGCACGCCGAAGTTGTGCTGCAGCGTGGCGCTCAGGGTGCTGGACAGGAAGATCTCGTACATCTCGAAGAACAAGCCGAGCCCCACCGCGACGACGACCTTGCGGTGTACCGCCCCCCACCGGCAAGCGATCCAGTTGCTCGCCGACAGAGTCCGCGGTCACTGCCGTGATCGGTGTTGCGGTCATTCAGAGCCCCTCGTCGTCGAGAACCCGCCATGCCCACATCGTGTCTACAAAGTGGTTTGTCGCTTGCATTGTGAGCCATGCACCAACATCCGACTGTAGCGGCCCGCATCACCGAATGGAAGAGTCTCTTGCCATATTGTGGGTAGCAATGCGCGATGTCGGTTACAGGAGGTCTCCAGTGAACGAAGCCAACGGACCGCTTGACCGGGTACGCGTCCTTGAGCTGGGCAATTACATAGCCGCGCCGACCGCGGGCCGACTGTTGGCCGATTTCGGCGCCGTGGTCATCAAGATCGAGCACCCGGAAACCGTTGACGAGTTGCGCACCTGGCGGCTGTACTCCGGCACGACGTCGATGCTGTTTCGCACCATCAACCGCAACAAAAAGTCGGTGGTGGTCGACCTCAAGACCGAGCGGGGCCAGGTGATCGTGCGTGAGTTGGCCCGGAGCTGCGACGTCGTGCTGGAGAACTTCCGCCCGGGGACCCTGAAGCGGTGGGGCATCGGCCCGGCCGAGCTCGCCGCGGAGAACCCCGATCTGATCATCGTGCGGGTGTCGGCCTACGGGCAGACCGGACCGCGTCAGCAGCAACCCGGATTCGCCGCGGTCGCCGAGGCGATGGCGGGGCTGCGGGCACCGACCGGCGAGCCGGACCGTCCGCCGTCACGGGTGGGTGTGTCCATCGGCGACTCCATCGCCGGCATCTACGCCGCGTTCGGCGCGTTGGTCGCGTTGCATCAACGCCAAAAGGACCGTGTCGCAGGCAGATCCACCCCGGTGGCCGACCGGACCGTCGACGTCGCGCTGACCGAAGCCATCTTCTCGGTGATGGAATCGTTGGTCCCGGAGTACGACGCCTACCAGGTCACGCGTGGCCGCACCGGCGGGCGCATGGAAGGCATCGCCCCGTCGAACGCCTACCGGTGCAGCGACGGCCGCTAGGTGGTCATCGCCGGCAACGGCGACGGCATCTATCGCCGGTTCATGACGCTGATCGGCCGGACCGACCTCGCGCAAGACGCACGCTTGGCCAACAACGCGCTGCGGTGACAGGCCCGCGACGAGCTCGACGCGGCGATCGGCGAGTGGACCGCCAGCATGCCCGCGCGCGAAGCACTTTCGGCGCTCGAGGCGGCCGGTGTGCCCGCCGGCCCGATCAACACCGCGGCCGACATCAAGGCCGACGAGCAGTTCCTGGCGCGCGGCATGATCCAGCACCTACCGGTTTCCACCGGCACCGAGATGCTGCCCAGCGTGGCGTTCCCGGGCATCGTGCCGCGGATCGGCGACGGTGCGCGTGCGATCCGCACCCTCGGACCGGATCTCGGCGAGCACACCGACGAAATAGAAATACTTGGCGCCCTGGCGCTTGACCCTCCGAATGTCGAGGAGCTGATCGGATGATGACCCCAGTGCGATTGCGCGACGTCACGCTGCGCGACGGCTTGCAGCTGACCCGCAAGCTGCTCGGCACCGACACGAAAGTCCAACTGGCGCGGGCATTGCTGGACTCGGGCATCGACGCGCTGGAGATCGGGGCGATGGCGCGCCCCGACAAGGTGCCGCCGATGGCCAACACCCTCGAGGTCATCGCGGCGCTGACTCCCGAAGAGCTGCAACGGTGTTGGGTGTGGACGGCCACCCCGCGCGGCGTCACCCGGGCGATCGAAGCCGGCGCGCGCAACGTCGAATACTGCCTCTCGGTCAGTGACCAGCACAACCACGCCAATGTCGGGCGGACCACCGAGCAGAGCATGGCCGCCTTGCCCGAGGCCGTCGACTTCGCGGCGGTGGCCGGCGCCCGGCTGCAGCTGTTGTTGGCCACCGCATTCACCTGCCCGTACCGGGGGCCGGTCGACCCGCAACGGGTCGTCGACCTGGTGCGCGATCCCCGCACGGCGAACATTTCGAGCGTGGTGCTGTGCGACACGCTGGGGCAGGCCACGCCCGAACAGGTGCGGCAGTTGGTCAAGCGGGTGCGCGACAAAGCACCCGAGTGCGAGATCGTCTTCCACGGGCACGACACCTGGAGCCTCGGCGTGGCCAACACCCTCGCCGCCATCCAGGTGGGGGCCTCGATGGTCGACGGGGCGCTCGGCGGCCTGGGTGGCTGCCCTTTCGCTCCCGAAGCCAGCGGCAACACCTCGACCGAGGATCTGCTGTTCGCGCTGCAGCCCCCGTGGCTGACTCCCCCGATCTTCGCCGGAGTCGTGACCGCGGGCGGGCGGCTGCTGGACGAGTTGGGCGTGGAGAACCGCTCCCGCGCCGCCCAGGGCGCACGGTCCACGGTGGACGCATCCCCCTGGGTCAGCTAACCCGCGGCCGCCGACGCACGGCGCGCCCGCACGATTCGCCACTGCCCGTCGTCGCGTGCGGCCAACCCGGACACCGAGCATCGCCAGTGGTCCCAGCACCTGCTCGGGCATCAGCCCGGAAGCGACCGCGATCTCGTCGACCGTCGCGGCGCCGCGACCGGGCAACGCCTCGTACACCTGGCGTTCGGCCTCGCCCAGGGCGTCCAGGGCCGTCGCGGGCCGGGGCTCTTCGACGGCGAGTTCGCCCATGCGGCCGCCGAGTTCGACGACGTTGTCGGCCCGGGTGACCAGCTCGTCGCCGTGGCGCAGCAGCTCATGACAGCCCGCCGAGGCCGACGAGGTGACGGGCCCGGGCACCGTGGCCACCACCCGGCCCAGCGCCCGCGCCCAGGCCGCGGTTTTCGCGACCCCGCTGCGTAGCCCGGCCTCCACCACGACGACGGCCCCCGCGACCGCGGCGACCAGACGATTGCGGGTCAGGAACCGGTGCCGGGCCGGCCGCAGGCCCGGCGGGTATTCGCTGAACAGCAAGCCGTGCTGGCCGATGCGATGCAGCAACGCCGAATGCCCGGCCGGGTAAGGGATGTCGATCCCGCCGGCCAGCACAGCCACGGTGATTCCGTCGCCGGCCAGTGCCGCGCGGTGGGCCGCACCGTCGATGCCGTAGGCGCCGCCGGAGACCACCGCCACGTCGCGCTCGGCCAGGCCAACGGCCAGATCGGCGCTCACCTGTTCGCTGTAGGCGGTGGCCGCGCGGGTGCCGACCACCGCGGCGGCGCGCTGGGTCACCTCGTCCAGGCGCACGGCACTTAACGCCCACAACACCAGCGGTGGTGCGGCGCCGGGCCGCGCCCCGGCGCCGTCGAAGGCCGAGAACGCGAGCAATGGCCATTCCGGGCAGTCGGGGGTGATCAGCCGGCCGCCGCAACGGGTGAGCCACTCGAGATCAGCTGCGGCGGAGTCGATTTCCCGCCTGGCCGCGGTCCGCCGCACCAGCTCGTCGCCGACCAGCCCGCGCCGGACCCGGCCGGCCGCCTCGACCGGGCCCACGGATGCCACCAGTGCGGACAGCGCCGCACACGGCGGCTCGGCCACCCGCGACAGGTACGCCCAGGCCGGCCAGCTGGGGTCGTCGAACGGCGCGGTCATCGCTGCGCCCCCAACTGCCGGAAGCTCAGCGCGGCGGCCACCTCGTCGACCCCGGGAGAGCTCCGGCCGGCCAGGTCGGCAAGACTCCACGCGACGCGCAACGTGCGGTCGAGCCCGCGAATGCTGAGCAGCCCGCGCTCCACCGCCAGCCGCAGCGGATCCATGGCCTTACCACCGGGCCGGTACTTTCGCCGCAACAGCGTTCCGCTCACTTCGGCGTTGGTGGTGAAACCGTGTGGCCGCCACCGCGCGGCGGCCGTGTCACGGGCCTGGGCCACCCGTTGCCGCACCTGCTCGGAGGATTCACCGTCGACGGCAGCGAACGCGCCGGTCCGCACCGGATGCATCTGTACCCGCAGGTCCACCCGATCCAGCAACGGGCCCGACAGCTTGCCCAGGTAGCGGCGTTTGGTCGCGGCCGGGCACATGCAGTCCTGTGGATCGGCCGGCGCGCAGGGGCACAGGTTGGCGGCCAGCACCAGCTGAAACCGGGCGGGGTAGCACGCCACGCCATCGCGGCGTGCCAGACGAATGAGCCCGTCCTCCAATGGTGTTCGCAGCTCTTCCAGCGCGCCGACGCTGATCTCGGCGCATTCGTCGAGGAACAGCACGTCACGGTGCGCCCGGCTGACGGCGCCCGGGCGGGCCATGCCCGAGCCGCCGACGACGAGGGCGGCCACGCTGGAACTGTGGTGTGGTGCCACGAACGGCGGCTGGGTGATCAACGGCGTGTCCGCCGACAGCAGGCCGGCCACCGAGTGAATCGCGGTGACCTCCAGGGCCTCGCTGTCGGTCAAGCGGGGCAGCAACCCCGGAAGCTGTTGCGCCAGCATCGTTTTACCCACCCCCGGCGGGCCGGTCAGCATCAGGTGATGGGCCCCGGCCGCGGCCACCTCGACCGCGAAACGTGCTTGCGCCTGCCCCACCCGTCGGCCAGATCCCCCGCCGGCTTGCGATCGGTGGGCGGCGCGCTGTTCCGCTCGTGCAGCCGGGCCGCACCGCCGAGCCAGCTCTGCAGCTGCCCCAGCGTGCGCGAGCCCCAGACGTCGATCCCGTCGATCAGGCTGGCCTCGGCCAGGTTGTCCACCGGGACGACGACGGCGGGCCAGCCGTCGCGTTTGGCGGCCAGCACCGCGGGCAGCACCCCACGCACCGGCCGGATCCGGCCGTCCAGCGACAGCTCGCCGAGCAGCACCGTCTTTTCCAGGCGCTCCCACGGATTCTTGCGCTGTGCCGACAACACCGCCGCCGCCAGGGCGATGTCGAAGACCGATCCCATTTTCGGCAGTGTCGCCGGGGACAGCGCCAGCGTGAGCCTGGCCATGGGCCAGTCGTTTCCACAATTGGTGACCGCGGCGCGCACCCGGTCGCGTGACTCCTGCAACGCGGCGTCGGGCAGGCCGACGAGGTGGACCGCGGGCAGCCCCGAGGTGATGTCGGCCTCGATCTCCACGATGTGACCGTCCAGGCCGCGCACCGCGACCGAGAACGCGCGTCCCGGCGCCATCAGCCGATTCCCTGCAGATGTGAGATCTCCGGCGTGCGCCTGGAACATCCCGGCCCGAGCCGCACCCCGATCACGTCGATGCGGACCGCCGCCCAGCGGCCGTCCTGAGCGGCCAGCCACAGCCCCGCCAGTCGGCGTAACCGCCGGACCTTGCGGGGGGTGACCGCGTGCGCCAAACCCCCGTAGCCGTCGCCGGTACGCGTCTTGACCTCGACGAACACCAGCGTGCGGGTGGCGTCTTCGGCGGCGATCACGTCGAGTTCGCCGTAGCGACATCGCCAGTTGCGATCCACGATGCGCAGCCCCATCCGCGTCAGGTAATCCACGGCGAGGGCCTCACCCAGCGCTCCCAGTTCGATGCGCGTCCTGTCGGCCCCGGAGGCCTTTGCGGTCGTCATGCCGCCAAACCTGCCCGCCGGGCCCGACACGACACGCCCGGACGGGCGTCGAGGACCCCGCCAACGACGAGTTATCCCCAGTCGGGTGTTCATCCACAGCGATGACCGGAATCGGTCTGCGCCGCAGCGGAATTCGGCTAGATCCGGTCCGCGCGGGTGTAGACGTTCATCGAGTCCTCGCGCAGGAACGCCACCAGGGTGAGCCCGGATTCCTCGGCCAACGACACCGCCAGCGACGACGGCGCCGACACCGCGGCCAGCACCGGGATCCCCGCCAGCACCGCCTTCTGCGTGATCTCGAACGACGCCCGCCCGCTCACCAGCAACACCGAACCGACCAGTGGGATCCGCCCGTGCTCCAGCGCCCAGCCGATGACCTTGTCGACGGCGTTGTGCCTGCCGATGTCCTCGCGGACCACCAGCATGGTGCCGCCGGCGTCGAACAGCGCCGCGGCGTGCAGGCCGCCGGTGCTGTCGAAAACCTTTTGCGCACTGCGCAATTGACCCGGCATCGCCTTGAGCGTGGCGGCGGCAACGGTGACCGGATCCTCAGCCGGGGTGAAGCGGCTGATCACCCGGACCGCGTCCAGCGACGCCTTGCCGCACACCCCGCACGAGGACGTGGTGTAGAAGTTGCGGGTGACGCCGAGATCGGGCGGAGCCACGCCCGGGGCCAGCGTCACGTCCAGCACGTTGTAGGTGTTGGCGCCGTCCTGACCGCGGCCGCCGCAGTACCGGATCGTCAGCACGTCTTCGCGGCGCACGATCACGCCTTCGGTGAGCATAAAGCCTTGCGCAAGTTCGATATCCGCGCCGGGGGTCCGCATCGTCACCGTCACCGGTGTGCCGTTGACCCGGATCTCCAGCGGCTCCTCGACGGCCAGGGTTTCGGGCCGGATGACGGCCTGACCTGCGTTGACGTGCGTCGCGCGGCGGCGCGCGGTTACGTTGCCCACGGCGTGGCTACTTTGGTGCAGCGCTGAAACCTCATCAAGCCAAACTACATTGACCGGCGATCGGCCGCCGGGGCCGCAATGACGCGGCCCTGACGTGCGGCATTTCGACACCGGGTGGTTACCTTTGCTTTAGGGTCGACATGGCTTGTCGGATGATGGGCATGGGGATTTCCGCGGTTGGGGCGTGCGTCGACAGGGTTCGGCGGGCGTCGGGCCGGCGACATCGCCGGAGATGAGGCACAAGATGGCAGCTGGATCAGCAGGCGACGCGGCGATGCCGGGCGGGGAGAAAGCCGATCCGGCCACCGTCTTCGCGGCTCTTGCCGAAATCATCTATCAGGGCTCGGACGCCAAGGAGATGTACGCGGCCATCTGTGTCGCGGCGACGCTGGCCGTCCGCGGCTGCGACCACGCCAGCCTGCTGGTCCTCGACGGCGATCGCTATGTCACGGTCGGCGCCAGCGACGCGCTGGCCGCGAAAATCGACGAGATGGAGCTGGAGGCCGGCGACGGCCCCTGCCTGGACACGATCGAGGAGGAGACGCCGCAGATCGACGCCGACCTGACCACGCCGTCGCACTGGCCGAAGCTGGCGGCCAGGCTGCTCGAGGAGACGCCGGTGCGCGGTGCGATGGGCTTTCGGCTGCTGGTCAACAAGCGCAAGGGGGCGGCGCTCAACCTGTTCAGCGACACCCCCAACATGTTCGACGGCGAGGCCGCCGGGCGCGCGGCGGTGCTGGCCTCGTTCGCCAGCGTGGCCATCAACGCGGTGGCCAAGGGAGAAGATGCCGCCAGCCTGCGGCGGGGGCTGCTCAGCAACCGCGAGATCGGCAAGGCCGTCGGCATGCTGATGGCGCTGCAGGAGCTCACCGAGGACGAGGCGTTCGACCTGCTCCGCCGGCACTCGCAGGCCCTGAGCATCAAGCTGGCCGACGTCGCGCGGGCGGTGATCGAACGCCGCGGCGACCTGCCGCCCGACGGCGACCAAGAGCCCGGCACCTGACTACTCGGGGAGCCGCAGCTCGGGCTTCTCCACTTCTTCGATGTTGACGTCCTTGAACGTCACCACCCGCACCTGCTTGACGAACCGGGCCGGCCGGTACATGTCCCAGACCCAGGCGTCGGACAGGCGCAGCTCGAAGTAGACCTCGCCGTCGGCGTTGCGCGGCACCATCTCGACGCTGTTGGCCAGGTAGAAGCGCCGTTCGGTTTCCACCACGTAGCTGAACTGGCCGACGATGTCCTTGTATTCGCGGTAGAGCGAGAGCTCCATCTCGGTTTCGTACTTTTCGAGATCCTCGGCACTCATCTGCTCAGACGTCCTTTTCCTGCCTGATTTCCTGACTCCACGGTCGCGACGGCCTGGTCGCCCTGTGAGAAGTCTGCACCCATCTTTCCTCACGGGTGTCCGCAACGCTCGTCCGGAGGGTTCGGTTTGAATTCGGCCACCAGTCGCGTCCGGTCGCCGTCCCCCGATGACGAGGCCACGCGCCGAACGTTGATGAACGAATGGCGGTGCTCGGCACACGGCCCCAGCCGGGTCAGCGCGCTGCTGTGCGCGGCCGTGCAGTAGCCCTTGTGGTCGGCGAAGCCGTAACCGGGATGATCGGCGTCCAAAGCGACCATCAGCCGGTCGCGGCTGACCTTGGCCAGCACGCTGGCCGCGGCGATGCAGGCCGCGGCCGCGTCCCCACCGATCACCGGCAGCGACGGCATCGGCAGCCCGGGCACGCGGAAACCGTCGCTCAACACATATCCGGGGCGCACCGACAGACCGGCCACCGCGCGCCGCATGCCCTCGATGTTGGCGACGTGCACCCCGCGCCGGTCGACTTCGGCCGGCGGAATGAACACCACGTGATAGGCGACCGCGTAGCGGCAGATCAGCGGGAACAGCTTCTCCCGCGCCTTCTCGGTGAGCTTCTTCGAATCGTCAAGGGCGGCAAGGCTTTCCAGTCGATTGGGCCCCAGCACGCAGGCCGCCACCACCAGCGGGCCCGCGCAGGCACCGCGGCCGACCTCGTCCACCCCGGCCACCGGCCCGAGGCCGCTGCGATGCAGCGCGGATTCCAGGGTGCGCAACCCCGTCGACTTGCGGATCACCGTCCGCGGCGGCCACGTCAGGGTCATATCCGGGCCAAGGCTACTGGCCTTGCTGGGGGTTCACCGAACCCACTCCACCCCATCGCGTCGGCGGCCAGACGATGAACCTGGCCTTGCCGATGACGTTGGCCACCGGCACCGTCCCCGACATCGGATCACCAGTGCACAGAATGCCTTTGAGCGCATCGGCCGGCGTGCTGGTGCAGTGGGCGCGCGAGTCCGCCGAGTGGGTGCGGTTGTCGCCCATCACCCACAACCGCCCGGCCGGGACGGTGACCGGCCCGAATTCGCTACCCAGGCACGGGTATACCGACGGGTCGGCCATCATCGTTGCCGGCTTGAGATACGGCTCCTTGAGCGGCTTGCCGTCGACCGTCAACCCGGTGTCGGCCCGGCATTGCACCGTCTGCCCGCCGGTCGCGATGACCCGCTTCACCAGATCGTTCTCGTCCGGCGGCACGAAGCCGATGAACGACAGCGCGTTCTGGATCCAGCGCAGCGCGGTGTTGGCAGACCGGATCGACTTGTATCCGGTGTTCCACGACGGCGGTCCCTTGAAGACGATGACGTCGCCCGGGTGCGGTGAGCCGAAGCGGTAGGTGAGCTTGTCGACCATGATCCGGTCGCCGACGCAACCCGCGCATCCGTGCAGCGTGGGCTCCATCGACTCGGACGGGATCAGGTACGGACGCGCCACGAACGTCAAAATGACGTAGTAGAGGACGATCGCGGTGACCGCCAGGATGGGCAGCTCGCGCAGCGCGGACTTCTTCTTGGGTTCCGGCTCGTCGGCGACGGACTCGTCGGATTCGGCGTCCGGCGCGGGGGCCGGCTCGTCGGCGTCCGGGACGCGGGTGGAGATCTTCGGCTCCGACCGACCAGGCTCGGACTGGGGCTCGGGCGAGTCCGTGGAATCCGTCACGGGATCAGCGTAGCCAGCGCCGTGCGAGGGTCGTCAAAACGTCTCGGAAACCGCACGGGCGCACCACGGCGGCCGCCGAGACGCGCGCGGTCAGCGCTTTTCCTTGATCTTGGCCTTCTTACCGCGAAGTTCGCGCAGGTAGTACAGCTTGGCCCGGCGAACGTCGCCACGGGTCACCACCTCGATGTGGTCGATGGTCGGCGAGTGCACCGGGAAGGTCCGCTCGACGCCGACGCCGTAGCTCTCCTTGCGCACCGTGAAGGTCTCGCGGATGCCGCCGCCCTGCCGGCGGATCACCACGCCCTTGAACACCTGGATCCGCTCCTTGGCACCCTCGATGACCTTGACGTGCACGTTGATGGTGTCGCCCGGGCTGAAGGCCGGGATGTCGCCGCGCAGCGACGCCTGATCGACGAAGTCCAGCCTGTTCATGTGAGAGACACTTCCTTGAGGTCGCGGCGTGCGGAAACTGCCCGCACGCAGGGGTGGTCGGTAAGCCGATTCGGCTTTGGGTCGTATCTCGCAGCAGGCGGTAACCGCACAGCGCTGGAGACAACTGGTCAATTGTGCCAGACACCCCGCATGCATTGAAAATCACACGTAAACGCTGCGATTCATGCCGCATCTAACGCGCTGGTGAATGGTACATATGACTGGGGTCATACCACGCTAGCCACTACCCGAACTCGAAGACGCCCGGGCAGATTGCGAAACGGCCGCCCACATGCAGGTTTACGTCAGAGGACTTGGGAGAAGATCAGATGCGTGTACGCCCCCGCACCGCACTCGCCGCCGTCGCGGCGGTGACGCTGGTGCTGGCCGGGTGCGACGAGGCGAGGCTCGCGGCAAAAGCCCAGCTGAAGTCGTCAAACACGTCCGCTGGCGCGTCCTCGGATCACCAACCGCAACTCATTCAGTTCCTGCTGGAAACCATCGACGCGCCCGCGGCGCCGACGGTGCTGGACGCGCTGCCGGGCGGCGGACTGGGCGGCTTGCGGGCACGCATCCAGCAGACCACCGACCAGGCCGCCGCCAGCGGGGCCACCCTTTCGGTGGGCATCCTGGACCGCAAGACCCATGAGCTGATCTCCAGCGGCAACAGCCAGATCATCGGCACCGCCTCGGTGGCCAAGCTGTTCATCGCCGACGACCTGCTGCTGGCCGAGGCCCAGGGCAAGACCACGCTGTCCCCCGACGACCGGCAGGCACTCGACCTGATGTTGCAGTCGTCCGACGACGGGGCCGCCGAGAAATTCTGGGGTCAGGGCGGCGGCGACAGCATCATCACCGCGGTGGCCAACCGCTACGGGCTGTCGTCGACCTTCCCGCCGTCGGACGGGCGCTGGTGGAACACGACGAGCTCGCTGACCGACCTGATCCACTACTACGAGAAGCTGCTCGACGGGTCCGGCGGGCTGTCCGCGGACCGGGCCAAGATCATCGTCAACGACCTGGCCAAATCCACCCCGACCGGGGTCGACGGTTACCCGCAGCGGTTCGGTATCCCCGACGGTCTGTTCGCCGAGCCGGTGGCGGTCAAGCAAGGCTGGATGTGCTGCGTCGGCACGGAGTGGATGCATCTGTCGACCGGCGTGGTGGGCCCCGACCGCCGCTACATCGTGGTCATCGAGTCGCTGCAGTCCTCCGACGACGCGACGGCGCGCGACACGATCACCCAGGCCGTCAAGACGATGTTCCCCGACGGCCGGATCGCGCCCATCCCCTTCTAAGGGTCGCCCGGCTGCAGATCGGGGCGGCGCTCGCGCGTGCGCCGCAGCGACACCTCCCGACGCCAGGCCGCGATGCGCGCGTGATCGCCCGACAGCAGTACGTCGGGTACGTCGAGGCCGCGCCAGCTCGGCGGCCGGGTGTAGCTGGGGCCCTCCAACAGACCGCCCAGCACCTCCGAGTGCGAATCCTCGCGATGCGACGCCGGGTTGCCCAGTACGCCGGTCAGCAGCCGCAGCACGGACTCGATCATCACGACGGCCGCCGACTCGCCGCCCGGCAGCACGTAGTCGCCGATCGATACCTCTTCGACGCGCCTACGGCGCGCGGCGTCCTCGACGACGCGGTGGTCGATGCCCTCGTAGCGGCCGCAGGCGAACACCAGATGCTGTTCGGTGCTCCAGCGCGCGGCGGTGGGTTGTTTGAACAACTTGCCGGCCGGCGTGGGAACGACCAATAGCGTTTCCGCAGAGCAGATTTCGTCCAGTGCCTCACCCCACACCGGCGCCTTCATCACCATCCCCGGCCCGCCGCCGTAGGGCGCGTCGTCCACCGAGTGGTGTACGTCATGGGTCCACCCGCGCAGGTCGTGTACCCGCAGATCGACCAGCCCCGACGCAATCGCCTTGCCGGGCAACGATTGCCGCAGCGGGTCCAGGTAGGCCGGAAAAATCGTCACGACGTCTATGCGCACCGGCTACCCCAGATCCAGCAGGCCCTCGGGCGGATCGATTTCGACCATCCGGTCGGCCAGCGACACCGACGTGACGATCGCATTCACGAACGGCACCAACACTTCCCGGGTTTGTTCGCCGTCGGTTCGGTGCACCGCCAACAGCTCTCCGGCCGCGGTGTGCAGCACCTCGGCGACGACACCGAGATCCTGTCCCGTCGTGGTCCGGACCCGCAGACCCTCGAGCTGGTGGTCGTAGTAGGTGTCCGGCTCGTCGATCGGCGGCAGGTCGTCCGAGTCCACCACGAACAGGCTGCCGCGCAGCGCGTCGGCGGCATCGCGGTCGTCCACGCCGGCCAGCCGCACCAGCAGCCGGCCGCCGTGTTCGCGCGCGCCGGCGACCACATAGCTGCGTTCTTCGCCTTGGCCACGGGATGGCTTGGCGCGCAAGGTAATTCCTGATGCGAAGCGCTCATCGGGATCGTCGGTGTGAACTTCCACGACCACCTCGCCGGTGATGCCGTGCGCTTTCACGACGCGCCCGACGAGCAGCTCCATGAGGAAAAGGACCTACTGGTCGGTGTCCACCACGTCGACCCGGATGCCGCGGCCACCGATACCGGCGACCAGCGTGCGCAACGCCGTCGCGGTACGCCCCCCGCGACCGATCACCTTGCCCAGATCCTCGGGGTGGACATGCACCTCGACGGTGCGCCCACGCCGGCTGGTCACCAGGTCCACCCGGACGTCGTCCGGGTTGTCCACGATTCCGCGCACCAGATGCTCGACAGCGTCGACCACGACCGTACTCATCGCTTCAGCTTTCCGTCGGCAGCTCGCCGCCCTCGGCCGGGGCCTCGGCGGTCTGGGCCTCGGCTTCGGCAGGTGCCTCGGCGGCAGGAGCCTCGTCGGCGGCATCGGCGGCCTCGTCGGCCTTGGCGGCCTTCTTGGCCGGGACCTTCTTCTTCGGCTTGGCCGCCTCGGTGGTCGGGCCGCCGTCGGCCTCGGCCAGCGCGGCGTTGAACAGCTCCAGCTTGCTGGGCTTGGGCGGGGCTACCTGCAGGCTGCCCTCGGCGCCGGGCAGACCCTTGAACTTCTGCCAGTCTCCGGTGATCTTGAGCAGCTTGACGACGGGTTCGGTCGGCTGCGCGCCCACCGACAGCCAGTACTGGGCCCGCTCCGAGTCGATCTCGATCAGGCTCGGGTCTTCCTTGGGGTGGTAGCGGCCGATCACCTCGATCGAGCGGCCGTCGCGCCGCGTACGTGCGTCGGCGACGGCGATGCGGTACTGCGGGTTGCGGATCTTGCCAAGCTGGGTGAGCTTGATCTTCACAGCCATGATTAAGCGAATTCTCCTGTGGGTGTCACGCTGCAATTCAGCGACCAGGGCGGGATGCCCGGACCCGGTTTTGCCTCGCGTGTGTGACCGCCGAACAAGCACCCCGACAACGGGCGGGTCGCGCGGCGGACAGCCGCCTATTGTGCCAGAACGAGCGCCGTCGGCTGAAATTCGCCCGCGTCAATGCGTCGCGGCCGTCAGTGGCCGGATCCGCGCGGCTGGTTGGCGAGGAAACACTGCACCCGCAGGGCGGCGTCTTTCGGCGGGACGCCCATGTCCACCAACCGCCGGGTCACTTCGGCGGACGGAATACCGGAGTCAAGATCGTTCGTGATCACGTGGACGCTGGGAAACCACTCTTCCGCAGTAACCCCGGGCGGCGGGGGCTTCGTGTCGCCTCCCAGGCAATTGGCATAACCGACGACGCCGGTATCGGCGTGGGCAGACGGCGCCCCCGCCAGCACGACGGGGGCGAGGGGCAAGAAGACGGCGGCGCAAATGCCGGCCGCCGCAGCGACATGGATGGAACGCATGCCTTAAGGTACCGCGGCTACCGCGTTCGATCACCGCGTTCGCGGCGTCACATGATCTTTTGGAAGACCTTCGTCTCCACCCGGCGCGACATCCGCCAGCCCGCCGGGGTGCGGACGAACTCGTCGTCGTACCAGAGCCCGCAGAACATCACCTGGTCTCCAGGTTGGCCGGAGTCGCCGGGCAAGACCATCGGGTTGAAGCAGATCACCCGTGAGGAGGCGGTGTCCCCGTCGATCTGGACCGAGAAGTTGCCGAGCATGTGGGCGTACACCGGGAAGTTCGGCAGCACCTCCGACAGCCACTTCTTGACCTCGGGAAAACGGCCCTCGATCCCTCCCAATGCCGTGTAGTCAATGTAGGCATCTTCGGTGAACACCTTGTCCAAATCGTCGAATCGCCGCTGGTCGATCGCTGTGGAATAGTCCACCATCAGCTGCTGGATCTCCAGACGGTCGGAAATTTCGGCCAGGCTCAACATGCCTTGATTCAACACCGGGGCTGACCGGGACGTCGCGGCGACTCGCCACCACCGCCCGGGCAGGTTCAGTTCCCTTGTGTTCCAGCGTTTTTCGCGACGGCAGCGGCTGGCGGTCGGCGGAAGCTGATCGCCAACCGGTTGTAGGCGTTCATCAACCCGATGGCGATGGTGAGATCGACCAATTCCTTTTCGTCGAAGTGTGCGGACGCCGCCGCGTACACGTTATCCGGGACACCCGTCGTCGCTACCCGGGTGACGGTTTCGACCCACGCCAAGGCGGCGCGCTCGCGGCCGTCGAACACCTCGCCGGCTTCCTCCCACACCGGAACCAGCGCGATCTTCTCGTTGGACATCCCCAACTCGCGCAAGTCCCGCGAATGCATGTCGATGCAGTAGGCGCAGCCGTTGATCAGCGACACCCGCAGGTACACCAAGGTCAGCAGCTCCGGCGCCAGACCCGACTGGCTCAGGTAGAGGTGCACGCCCCCAAGCAGTTTCACATCCCGCGGAGCCGCGGCTTCGTAGTCGATCCGTTGACTCATAGCTGCCTCCTCCCCCATTCCCATACCACGCAAAGCCGCCCAGGAGAATAATCCCAGCTATGAAAGCAGGACTGGCCTGCTTGGCAACGGTTCTGTTCGTTGGGGTCGGGGCGCCGTCGGCGACGGCCGCTCCCGGGGACTGCGCACCGGGCAGCGCCTGTCAGCGCTGGTGTCCGGGCGATCCGGACCCGGCGGGCCGGCCCATCCCGTGGGACGCGAACGTCTGCCACGACTTCTACTGGGACTACCAGGGCGTGCACGACACCGGCACCGGCGTCTTCTACTCCTGGTCGTCGCTGCCGTTCAAGCACCCGCCGCCGCCGGGGCCGGTGCCCACCCAGACGTCCTATCTGCCGCTGCCCACGCTGCCGTTCTGCCCGGTTCCGCCCTGGTGCCCGTGAGGCGGACGCCGGCCGGGGCCGGAAGTTAAACTGTGCGGCCATGCGGAAACTCATCGCCGCAGCTGCTGCGCTGCTCACGGTCGCCGGTATCACCGCCCCGATGTCCTGGGCCGACGCCATGCAGCCGGTCGGGTCGGTGCCGATTCCCGACGGTCCAGCCCAGACCTGGATCCTGGCCGACCTGGACAGCGGTCAGGTACTGGCCGGTCGCGATCAGAACGTGCCGCATCCGCCGGCGAGCACCATCAAAACGCTGCTGGCGCAGGTGGTCCTGGACGAGGTCCCGCTCGACTCCACCGTCGTCGCCGACGTGGCCGACACCCAGGTCGAGTGCAACTGCGTCGGCATCAAGCCCGGGTGCGTCTACACCGCCCGCCAGCTGCTCGACGGCCTGCTGCTGGTTTCCGGCAACGACGCCGCCAACACGCTGGCGCATCTGCTGGGCGGCCCCGACGCCACGGTGGCGAAGATGAACGCGAAGGCGGCCTCACTCGGGGCGACCAGCACCCACGCCGCCACCCCGTCCGGGCTGGACGGGCCCGGCGGCTCCGGCGCTTCGACCGCGCATGACTTGGCCGTCATCTTCCGGGCCGCGATGGCCAACCCGACGTTCGCCCACATCACCGCCGAGCCGTCGGCGATGTTCCCGGGCGACCACGGCGACGAATTGATCACCAACCAAGACGAACTGCTGACCCGCTACCCGGGCGCCCTTGGGGGCAAGACGGGGTTCACCAACGCCGCGCGCAAGACCTTCGTCGGTGCCGCCGCCCGCGGCGGACGCCGCTTGGTGGTGGCGATGATGTACGGGATGGTCAAGCCGGGCGGACCGACGTACTGGGATCAGGCCGGCAGCTTGTTCGACTGGGGATTCACGCTCAACCCGTCGGCGAGCATCGGCTCGCTCTAGCGGTCCTGGTTCGGGACCAGCCCGGTAAACAGCTTGGACAGCAACGCAATTCGTTGCTCTTCGATGTCGGGCTCGGGGAAAATCCCGCGCACGATCGCCGCGCCGTCGAAGACGTTGGTCAACAGCGCCATCAACGCCGGGAACGTGTCGGAATCGATGGCGTCGGCGCCCGGCAGGGCCCGGGCCGCGTCGAGGATCTTCGCGGTGTACTGCGCCATGACCTCACGTAGATGCGCGTTGAGCTTGTCGTCGGTGCGCGCGGCGATCATCAGCTCGTAGAGCACCGCGTTCGTCGGCCCCCCGGTGATGTCGCGCAGGATCGTCAGCGCCGCCTCCAGCACCGGGCGGTCGGCCGGAATCTGGACGACCTGCTTGGTGAACGACTCCACCTGCCGGCGCAGCACCTCCGACGCCGTCGCGGCCATGAAGTCGCTCATCGTCTCGAAGTGACGGAACAGCGCCCCCACCGACACCCCGGCCCGCTTGGTGATCACGGCCGCCGACGCGCGGGCGTATCCGACCTCGATGATGCTGGCGATGGATGCCTCGAGGAGCCGCCCGACGGTCTCCTCGCGGCGCTGTTGCTGGGTTCGGGCCATCCCGGTCAGACCAGTGCGGCCGACTGCCGGGTGCGTTGGCCGGCCCGCAGGTAGCGGCCCGACTTGACGGTCTGCCCGTAGCCCTCGCGGAACTGGCCCGCGCGGAACACCACGGCGCCGCCCGCCCCGGTCGCGACGACGGCGTCGTCGTTGCGGTTGACCATGCGCCGCAGGCCGCCGTAGCAGGGGACCTCTTCCTCGTGGTAGGCCTCGACCTGGTCGTTCAGGCCGGCCGGGTCGATCACCACGAAGTCGGCCCGGTCGCCTTGGCGCAGGGTTCCGGCGTCGATGCCGAACCAGTCCGCCAGTTCCCCGGTCAGCCGGTGCACCGCGCGTTCGGTGGTCATGAACGGCGCACCCGCCCGGTAGGCGTCGCGGGTCCGCTTGAGGAGCTTGATCGGAAAGTTGTAGAACGCCATGTTGCGTAGGTGCGCACCGGCGTCCGAGAACCCCATGTGCACGCTTTCCTCGTTGGCCAGCGCGTCGAGCAGCTTGGGCCGGTGGTTGGCCACGATGGTGGTCCATCGCACGTTGCGTTCGCCGTTGTCGACGAGCACATCGAGGAACGCGTCGAGCGGGTGCAGGCCGCGCTCGTCGGCGATCGCGCCAAAGCTCTTGCCGATCAACGACTTGTCGGGGCACTCCACGATCACCGCGTCGTGGAAGTCGCGGTGCCACAGCGACGGCCCGAGCTTGCGCTTGTCGAACTCTCTGCGGAACTCCCGCCGGTAGGCCTCGTCGGCCAGTAACTCGTTGCGCTGCAACTGGTCCCGCAGGTGCAGTGCGGCGGTGCCGGCGCCGAACTCCTCGAACACCGGCAGGTCGATCCCGTCGGAGTACAGCTCGAGCGGCACCGGCAGGTGCTGGAACCGCACGCTGGCGCCCAGCAGCTTGTTCGCCAGCCGCGTCGCCGGCCCGAACACGTAGATCGCCAGCGGGTTCGACTTGGCGTCGGCCGACATCAGCAGGCTCATCCGAACGCCCTTGCGCCGGTTGAAGATCCGGCTGCTGGCCAGGAAAAAACAGCACCGCGGTGATCGCGTTGTCGACGTCGGGTGCGCTCTGCAGAATGCGGCCGCGCTTGCGCAGCACCTTGATCAGCTTGCGCCGTTCGCGCCAGGTCGCGAAGGTGGACGGCAGCACCCGCGAGCGGAAGCGGTCGCCGTCGAGTTTGTCGATGGCGGCGTCCATGCCCGACATGCCGAGCATCCCGGCCCGCAGCGCCTCGTCGAGCAGCGCCGCCATCATCTCCAGTTCGGCGTCGCTGGCCTCGATGTATTCGGCGGCGGTGGTCCAGGTCCGGTTCGCTTCCAGCGCGCCGAGAACGTACTTGCGCGGCACCGCTTCGACCCGGCTGAACAGGTCGGCGGCGTCTTCGGTGTCGGCGTACACCGTCGACAACGAGCACATGCCCAGCAGCACGGTGGTGACGCCGTGGCGCACCGACTCGCGCAGCCCCGGGTCCAGCAGTACCTCGGCGTCGTAGTGGGTGTGCACGTCGATGAAGCCGGGCAGGATCCACTTGCCCGCGGCGTCGATCACCTCGGGACAGCCCGTCTCGTCCAGCGGTGCGCTCGACACCGTGGCCACCACGCCGTCGCGGATACCCAGCGTGCGGGTGTGTGGTGGGCTGCCGGTTCCGTCGAACCACAAGCCGTCGCGGATGATCACGTCGTACGTCATGTCGCCTCCAGGTGTTTGGGCGAACCTACCATAGATAGCGAGCACTCGCAATCTTTTTCTGGAACGTGCTAACGCGCTGGTCACGGCGCTAGGCGGCTACCGCCCCGGCCGCGACGGCGGCGCCGGGCTGGGCGCGGGGGGTTCGGGGACCGAGAGGGGGTCGGGCACATAGACGCCGGACGGGGTGTCGGTGGTGCGGACCATCTTCGCGGGAACCCGGACCACCGATCCGCGCTGACCGCACTCGTCGGTTTGCACGACGAGCTCCATTTCGCCGACGAGGTCGCCCTGCGGGTTGGGCCGCAGCGCCAGCGTCTGCACCGTGGTCTGCGACTTGGTGATCCCGGTTGGTCCCACGCAGGGAAAGGGCACTGTTTCCGGCCGGGCCTGCCACTGCCCGTCGGTGAACTCGAAGATGACCGGACGAGCGCCGACGTTGCCCGGCTGGGTGTGGTCGTTGTTGTCCAGCAGCACCGCGGCGGCCGAGCAGTACGACGGCGTGCACGACGAGCGCAGCGCCCACCACGTGGTGACGTCGGGCGGTTGCGGGCTCAGCGTGTAGTCGAAGGTCTCCTTCGACCGCTCGGCGTCCAGGCGGTAGGTGCCGTCCAGCGGGGTGGGCGGACCGAACGCGGTGGTGGGCGGCGACACCGCGGCCGCGGGGGGCGCGCTGGTGGGGGCGCTTGCCGCGCGCGCCGCGGTCGACTCCAACTTTCGCCCGGTGACGATGCCGAAGGCGAACAGCCCGATCAACGCCACGATCGCCGCCGCGCCGACCACGATCTTGCGGGGCCGGCGCCGCGTAGGCAGGCTGGCCCGCGCCGGCGCCTCGTCGGACGGTGGTCCGGTCGACGCGTCGTCGTCCGGGGGCCAGTCGTAGGCCGGGTAGTCCAGCACCAGGACCGCCTCGGGACTGCGGTCTTTCGCCCTGACCACCGCGTCGGCCGCGTCGGCGAACGCTCGGCAACTGGCAAATCGGTCGGCGGGCCGTTTGGCGAGCGCCCGCGCGAACACCCGATCGAGCTGCGCCAGTTCGGGACGCTGGTCGCTGAGTTTGCGCGGCGCGGCGGTCAGCAACTCGCGCAGCGCGGCGGACGGACTGCGGTACTCGGTCGGCGGCGCGCCGGTCAGCAGGTGAAATGCCGTCGCCGCCAACGCATATTGATCCGCACGCCGATCGACGTCGGCACCCATCAACTGCTCGGGCGCGGCGTAGCCCACCGTGCCGACCGGGACGTGCGAGCCGACCACGCCGGAGTGCTCACCCAGCAAGCGGGCTACGCCGAAGTCCGACAACAGGATCCGCTGCTCGCTGGTCAGCAGGATGTTGGCCGGTTTGACGTCACGGTGCAGCAGCCCGCGCTGGTGGGCGTAATCCAGCGCGTCGGCCACCGCGGTGATGATCGCGAGCACCTCGCCGACGGGCCACACCGCCGGGAATCGGTCCTTGAGCAGCCGCGCGGCGCTGCTGCCGGCCACATAGTCCATCGCGATCCACAGCTGCCCGTGGAAGTCGCCGCGGTCGTGTACGGCCACGATGTGCTCGTGATGCAGGCCCGTCACCGTCGGGGTCTCGGACAGAAAGTCCCGGCGGAATTGCCGGTCCGACGACAGCGCCGGGGACAAAACCTTCAGCGCCTGCCAGCGCGCGGAACGGGGATCCTGAACAAGGTACACATCACCGGTCACCCCGGACCCGAGCCGTCGAGCGACGGTATAACCGGCACAAACCGCGCCGCTGGCCAACGCCATCACGTCATTCTATCCGTGGTCGCGACGCCCCGCAGATCATGCGTTCAGGGCCGAAACGTGTTGCCGCGCAGGATCACCAGATCGGGTCGGCTCAGCACACCGGGACCCTGCCGCGGGTCTTGGGTGTAGCACACCAGATCCGCCGGCGCCCCGTGGTCCAGGCCGGGCCGGCTCAGCCAGCGCCGGGCATCCCAGCACGCGGCGCCCAGCGCGTCGGTGGCGCTCATCCCGACCTTGGTCAGGGCTTCGACCTCGTCGACGATGCGGCCGTGGGCGATCATCGTGCCGGCGTCGCTTCCCGCGTAGATCGGCACGCCGGCGTCCACGGCGGCGGCGATCCGCTCGGGACAGCGCGCGTACAGATCGCGCATGTGCGCGGCGTAGGTCGGGTAGCGCTTGGCGGCGTCGGCGATGCCCGGGAAGTTGTCGAAGATGTTGATCAAGGTGGGCACCAACACGGTTCCGTGTTCGAGCATCAGCGCGATGGTCTCGTCGGTGAGCCCGGTGCCGTGTTCGATGCAGTCGATCCCGGCCTTGATCAGCCCCGGCATGGCCTCGTCGCCGAAGACGTGGGCGGTGACCCGGGCGCCGTGCGCGTGCGCGGTGTCGATCGCGGCCTTGAGCACGTCGTCGGACCACAGTGGGGCGAGATCGCCGACGCCGCGGTCGATCCAGTCGCCGACCAGCTTGATCCAGCCGTCGCCGCGCCGGGCTTCGACGGCCACCGCGTCCGGCAGCTGCGATTCGTCGTCGAGCTCCGTCGCGAAGTTCGGCGAGTAGCGCTTGGGCCGGGCCAGGTGCTTTCCAGCGCGGATGATGCGGGGCAGGTCGTCGCGGTCGTCGAGGCTGCGGGTGTCGGTCGGCGAGCCGCAGTCGCGCAGCAGCAGGGCGCCGACGTCGCGCTCGCTCTCGGCCTGGGCGATCGCGTCGTCCAACGGGATCTCGCCGTGATCGCCGAGCCCGACGTGACAGTGCGCGTCCACCAGCCCGGGCAAAATCCAGCCGCCATCGAAGACCGTGTCGGCACCGGCGACCCGTTCGGTGCCGATGTGACCGTCGACGATCCACAATTCGACCGGGGCCTCGTCGGGCAGTCCCCGACCGCGCACGTGCATGGGCACCGCGCGGCTACTTTCTTCCCGGGTTGCCTGGGAACTTGAGCTTGGACAGATCGAAGTCGGCCAAACCGGGCGGCAGCTCGTTGAGGCCCTCGGGCATCTGGGACAGATCGGGGAATCCGGCGAACATGCCCGGCATGCCGGCGCCGAGCGGGTTGCGGGCCTTGGGCGGCGTCGGGCCGCGGCCCCTCTTCTTGCCCTTGGCTCCCTTGGCTTTTCGGTTGACAGATTTGCGGCCCATGCCGGGGATGCCCATGCCGCCCAGCATCGACGACATCATCTTGCGGGCCTCGAAGAAGCGGTCGACCAGCTGGTTGACCTCGGACACCGTCACGCCCGAACCGTTGGCGATGCGCAGCCGCCGCGAGGCGTTGATGATCTTGGGGTCGGCGCGCTCGGCCGGCGTCATCCCGCGGATGATGGCCTGCAACCGGTCGAGTTGGCGGTCGTCGACCTCGGCCAGCGCGTCCTTCATCTGCCCGGCGCCGGGCAGCATGCCCAGCAGGTTGCCGATCGGTCCCATCTTGCGGATCGCCAGCATCTGCTCGAGGAAGTCCTCGAGAGTCAGCTCGCCGGAGCCGATCTTGGCGGCGGCGGCCTCGGCCTGCTCGGTGTCGAAGACCTGCTCGGCCTGTTCGATCAGGCTGAGCACGTCGCCCATGCCCAGGATGCGGCTGGCCATCCGGTCCGGGTGGAAGACGTCGAAGTCTTCCAGCTTCTCGCCGGTGGACGCGAAAAGGATTGGCACGCCGGTGACTTCGCGGACCGACAGGGCGGCACCACCGCGCGCGTCGCCGTCGAGCTTGGTCAGCACCACCCCGGTGAAGCCGACGCCCTCGCGGAACGCCTCGGCGGTGGTGACGGCGTCCTGACCGATCATCGCGTCGAGCACAAAGATCACTTCGTCGGGATCGACGGCGTCGCGGATCGCCGCGGCCTGGCTCATCAGCTCGTCGTCGATACCCAGGCGTCCGGCGGTGTCGACGATCACGACGTCGTGGTGCTTGGCACGCGCCTCGGCGAGTCCGGCGGCGGCGACGGCGACCGGGTCGCCGGGCCCGGACTCCGCAGATGCGCCCGGATGCGGCGCGAAGACCGGCACCCCGGCCCGCTCGCCGACCACCTGCAGCTGGTTGACCGCGGCGGGACGCTGCAAATCGCAGGCCACCAGCAGCGGCGTGTGCCCCTGGCCGCACAACCAGGCGGCCAGCTTCCCGGCCAGCGTGGTCTTACCGGAACCCTGCAGACCGGCCAGCATGATCACAGTCGGCGGGGTCTTCGCGAACGCCAGCTGGCGGGTCTGGCCGCCGAGGATGCCGATGAGTTGTTCGTTGACGATCTTGACGACCTGCTGCGCCGGGTTCAGCGCGCCGGACACCTCCGCGCCCCGGGCGCGCTCCTTGATCCGGCCGACGAACGCCCGCACGACGGGCAGCGATACGTCGGCTTCCAGCAGCGCGAGCCGAATCTCGCGGGTGGTGGCATCGATGTCGGCGTCGGTCAGTCGACCCTTGCCGCGCAGCCCGGTCAGGGCACCGGTCAACCGGTCGGACAGCGATTCAAACACCCCAACAGGCTACTGGAGGCGCGTTGGCCGATGGCGGCGCATCGCCTGCCGCGACACTTCAATCACGCACACGACGCGCCGATAAACGTCACCATGGTCTCAGTCTTGGGGCCGTGGCACGCTCAACAGCCGCGCATTGACCACCAGGCGGGAACGGCTATTGACGGCGCCGCCGCGGCCAGCAAATCTCAGCTGATGCTCGAGGTAATCGACAAGGGGTCGGGCAGCCGGGACCATCCGGTGCCGTTGCTTTTCGTGCACGGCGGCTGGCACGGCGCGTGGTGCTGGGACGACCACTTCCTGGACTACTTTGCCGGCGCCGGCTACCGCACGGCGGCGATCAGCCTGGGCGGGCACGGCGGTAGCCCCACGGCCAAGCGGTTGGCCAAGGTGTCCATCGCCGACTACCTCGACGAAGTCGAGTCGGTCGCCGACCAGCTGGGCGGCCGGCCGGTGCTGATCGGCCATTCCTGGGCGGCTTCGTGGTCCAGCGCTACCTCGAACGGCACGGCGCTCCGGCCGCGGTGCTGCTGGGTTCGGTGCCGCCGACGGGCGTGCTCAGCCTGGCGATACGGGTGTGGCGCCGCCGGCCGGCGATGACGCTGGAGGCATGGAGTGACCCCACGCTGCTGCGATTCCTGGCCACCCCCGAGCTGACCCGCTAGTACCTCTTCTGCGCCGACACGCCCGAGGCGATCGTCGAATCCTGCCGACAACGCGCCGGAGCGGAGAGCGTGCGGGCCGCCATGACCGATCCGCTGCTGCGCCGCGTCCGGACCCGGCGGGTGCGCACGCCGATGCTGGTGCTCGGCGCGTGGTACGACGGCTTCGTCAGCGTGGACGAGGTGCGCGCCACGGCGCGCGCCTATGGGACCGAGCCGGAGTTCTTCGCGATGGGCCACAACATGATGTTGGAACCGCGCTGGGCCGACGTCGCCGAACGTATCCACCAGTGGCTGCAGACCCGCGACTTGGCGAGCAGTACGCGACTTCCGGGATAACCTGGCTCGAGTCGTTCCAGCGCCGAAAAGCGTTGCCATGCTACATTTCACACCCGCCGTCACGCCGGTTGGCATCGCGGGCCGGGATCTAAGACTTGTCGAGGAGTGCGCGCTGCGAACCGCGCGCCGGAGGGGAGTTTGTGTCGATGCAGCCGGTCAGCGCCGCCGACGCGAGCGTGGGAGTCGACACGCGGCCGCTGCGAGGCTGGCAGCGCCGCGCGCTGGTGAAGTACCTGACCGCCGAGCCGCGCGACTTCCTCGCCGTGGCCACCCCCGGATCCGGGAAGACGACGTTCGCGCTGCGGGTGATCGCCGAACTGCTGGGCGGCCGCGCCGTCGAGCAGCTCACCGTCGTGGTGCCCACCGAGCACCTCAAGGTGCAGTGGGCGCAGGCGGCGCTGCGGTACGTCATCTTCCTGGACCCGAAGTTCTCCAATACCGGCGCGACGACCTCGCCGGAGTATCACGGCGTGATGGTCACGTACGCCCAGGTCGCGTCGCATCCGACGCTGCATCGGGTACGCACCGAGCAGCGTAAGACGCTGGTCGTGTTCGACGAGATCCACCACGGCGGTGACGCCAAGACCTGGGGCGACGCCATCCGCGAGGCGTTTTCCGACGCGACCCGCCGACTTGCCTTGACGGGCACCCCCTTTCGCAGCGACGACAGCCCCATCCCGTTCGTCACCTACGAGCCGGGCCCCGACGGGGTACGCCGTTCGCAGGCCGACCACACCTACGGGTACGCCGAGGCGCTCGCCGACGGCGTGGTGCGCCCGGTGGTGTTTTTGGCCTACTCCGGGCAGGCCCGCCGGCGCGACAGCGCCGGCGGGGAACACGAGGCGCGCCTGGGCGAGCCGCTGTCCGCCGAACAGACCGCGCGGGCGTGGCGCACCGCGCTGGATCCCGCCGGCGAATGGATGCCCGCGGTGATCACCGCCGCGGATCAGCGGCTGCGGCAGCTGCGCACGCATGTGCCCGACGCCGGCGGCATGATCATCGCGTCGGATCAGACCGCGGCCCGCGCGTACGCCAAGCTGCTGACCGAACTGACCGGCGAGGCGCCGACGCTGGTGCTCTCCGACGACCCCGGATCGTCGCAGCGGATCTCCGAATTCGCCGCGAGCACCTCGCGCTGGCTGGCCGCGGTGCGGATGGTCTCCGAAGGGGTCGACGTTCCGCGGCTGTCGGTCGGGATCTACGCCACCAGCGCGTCGACGCCACTGTTCTTCGCCCAGGCATCGGGCGCTTCGTCCGGTCGCGACGCCCGGGCGAGAGCGCGAGCATCTTCCTGCCGTCGGTGCCTAACCTGCTGCTGGCCAGCGAGCTGGAGGCCCAACGCAACCACGTCCTCGGCGAACCGCACCGCGAATCCCTCGACGATCCGCTGCCGGCCGATCCGGCCGTCGCGGAACAGGCCGTCGCGGAACAGAACGAAAAGTCGGATTTGGAAAAGGGTTTCGTCTCCCTGGGCGCCGAGGCCGAACTGGACCAGGTCATCTTCGACGGGTCCTCGTTCGGCACCGCCGCCCCGGCCGGAAGCGACGAGGAAGCCGACTATCTAGGCATCCCGGGACTGCTGGACGCCAGCCAGATGCGGGCGCTGCTGCACCGGCGCCAGCGACGAGCAGCTGCAGAAGCGGGCCCACCGGGAAAAGCAAGCCGGACAGTCGGTACCGGCACCGTCGGCGCCGGGCACCGTGCACGGTCAGCTGCGCGAGCTGCGCCGCGAGCTCAACAGCCTGGTGTCGGTCGCCCATCACCGCACCGGCAAGCCGCACAGCTGGATCCACAACGAACTGCGCCGGCGCTGCGGCGGGCCGCCGATCGCCGCCGCGACCCGCGATCAGCTCAAGGATCGCATTGTGGCGCTGCGGCAACATGAATTCGGAACTGGCGTAATTCATTCGGTGACGGGCTCGTCGACCACCGCGTCGGCCGAGGCACCCAGCACCGCCAGGAGTTGCTTGACCACCTCGGCGCGCGCGGCCGCGTTGCGGTCGCCGTCGGCGGCGTCGGTGGACTCGACCGGCATAGTCACGCAGAACACGTCGGCGGCCGTCGACCCGAAGGTGTTGACCTTCGCCCAGGCGATGTCGGCTCCCGCTCGTTCGAGCGCCTGGGCCAGCAACGTCAGCAGCCCGATCCGGTCCATGGCGCGGACTTCGACGACCAGCTGCCCGGGCGCGGCGTCGAGCCACAGGATGCGCGGCGGGGCGGTCGAACAAGTCAACGGCGCGCCGGCCTGGATTTCCCCGGCCCGGGCCATCGCCGAGTTGGCGGCCTCGGTGTCCCGCTTTTCCAGCGCGCCAAGAACATCGACGTCGCCGCCCAGCGCCCCGACGAACTGCTGACGCAGCAGGCCCGCTTCCGGCGGCGAACCGAACAGCGGTGACACCACGAACTCGGCGATCGCGACACCCTCGTGAATGTTGACCGTCGCGGAGTAAATCCGCAACGAGTTCATCGCCAGCACCGCCGCGGCCTTCGACACCAGTCCCCGCTCGTCCGGGGCGACCATCACCGCGTGCAGGCGTTCGCGCTCCCCCGGCTTGATCTCGACATGTACCCCGTGATCGGCAGCCAATGAAAGTATAGTGTGGCGCAGTCGGTTCCGCTTCTGGCAGGGGCTCACCCACCATCACCAGCCGGCAGCGCCGCACCAGGTCCTCCATCAGCGAGGCCTTCCAGTCGCTCCACACCCCGGGCCCGGTGGCCTTCGAGTCGGCCTCCGCGAGCGCGTGCAGCAGCTCGAGCAGTTGCAGGTCCCCGCCCAGCGCTTCGGACATCGACTCAATGGTTTTCGGGTCGTTGAGGTCGCTGCGGGTGGCCGCGATCGGCAGCAGCAGGTGGTGGCGGACCATGCCCGCGAGCGTCTCGATGTCCAGGGGTGCCAGCCCCAGCCGCTCGCCGATGGGCGCCACCAATTCGGCTCCGAAAACACAGTGATCCACGCCGCGGCCCTTGCCGATGTCGTGCAGCAGCGCGCCGAGGGCGAGCAGATCCGAGCGGGCGACGCGCGTCGTCAGCGGCGCCGCGTTGACGGCGGTCTCGACGATACGGCGGTCCACCGTCCACACGTGGGAGACAGCGCGCGGCGGAAGGACGTCGCGCAGGCCGCCGCGGCCCGATTTCAGGTCCGGCTCCGCGCGTTGCGCGATCCGGCCGCAGCGCAGCCACCGCGCGTTGGTCATCTCCACCAGCTCGTCCATCCGCGAGCGAATTGCGGTGCGCCACTGCCCTCTTGCGCCGGCGATCAACTCCTCGGACAACGCCGGATCGCCGGCAATGTGGCGAGCGTCCAACAGGCCCAGGGCGGCGATCATGTCGCCGTTGGCGACGCCCAGCGTGCCGGAGACGGTGCGCACGCTGTGGTCGAGCCGGACGTTGGCGTCCCACAGCGGATACCACAGCCCGTCGGCGACCCACTGCAGCACGTCGTCGGAGACGTTGTCGTGCAACAACATCAAGTCGAGATCGGAATAGGGCAGCAGCTCGCGCCGGCCCAGGACGCCGACCCCGACGAGCGCGAAACCACTGGTTTCGGTGATGCCGAGTTCGGTGGACTTGGCCATCAGCCACGACTCGTGCAGTTCGAGCCAGGCGTGCCGCAGTTCGGCCGCGTGCAGCGTGGTGCCCTCAGACAGCAGCGTACGCCGCGCAGCAGCTAGATCGCTTGCCCCAGAAGCGATTTCTGCTTGCGCGGCGTCCGCTGAAGAATCCCGGTCGGGCTCGTTCGGTGTCATAACCTCCGGGCCCGCCAAGGCTGGGTCGTCAACGTGCGGCGAGCGTCATATCGCATCGGTCCCGCGTTCACCGGTACGCACTCGCACAATGGTCTCGACGGGACTGACCCAGACCTTGCCGTCACCGATCTTGCCAGTACGGGCCGCCCGCACGATGCTGTCGACGACCTTGTCGACGATGGAATCGTCGACAAGGTCGTCGATCCGAACCTTCGGCACGAAATGGACCGAGTATTCAGCACCGCGGTAAACCTCGGTGTGCCCCTTCTGGCGGCCGTAACCCTGGACCTCGCTGACGGTCAGCCCCACGACGCCCGCGTCCTCGAGGCTGGTCTTCACGTCGTCGAGGGTGAACGGCTTCACGATCGCGGTGATCAGCTTCATGATTATTCCGCCTCCACTTCTCGGCCACTGCGACGTCCAGTCCTCCGTTAGAGCTGTCCGGCAGGGTGGCACGGGGAAGAACCGACGACGTGGGCACGGCGAAATCGTATCCGCTCTCTGCGTGCTCGGCCTCATCGATGCCGGAAGCCTCCGCCTCGGGATTCAGCCGTATCTCGATCGTGAACTTCAGGATGAACGCCAGGATAGTCGTCACGATGAAGGAGTAGGCCAGCACACTGAACGCGCCGACCGCCTGCTTTTCCAGCCGATCCCAGCCGCCGCCGTAGAACAGGCCCTTGGACACGCCGGTCACGCCGTTGATCGCCACGCTCTCCGGCGCGGCCAGCAGGCCGACCAGCAGCGTCCCGGCCAAACCGCCGACCAGGTGGACACCGACCACGTCCAGCGAATCGTCGAAGCCGAGCTTGAACTTCAGCCCGACCGCCAGCGCGCACACCACACCGGCCACCAGGCCGACGATCAGCGCGCCCAGGGCGTTCACCGACGAGCGCGCCCAGGGCGTTCACCGACGAGCAGGACGGGGTGATCGCGACCAGCCCGGCCACGATGCCCGACGCCGCTCCCAGCGTGGTGGCGTGTCCGTCGCGGAGGCGCTCGGTGAGCAGCCAGGCCAGCATCGCCGCGGCCGTGGCGATGCTGGTGGTCATGAAGGTCGACCCGGCGGCGCCGTTGGAGCTGGTCGCCGACCCGGCGTTGAACCCGTACCAGCCGAACCACAGCAGGCCCGCGCCGAGCATCACGAACGGCAGGTTGTGCGGGCGGAACAGCGTGGTGGGCCAGCCTTTGCGCCTGCCCAGCACCAGCGCCAACGCCAGACCCGCCGCACCGGAGTTGATAGGGACCGCGGTCCCGCCGGCGAAGTCGATCGCGTGCAGCTTGTTGGCGATCCAGCCACCCTTCTCGGCGGCGAAGCCGTCGAACGCGAAGACCCAGTGCGCGACCGGGAAGTAGACCAGCGTCGCCCACAGGCCGAAGAACACCAGCCAGGCGCTGAACTTGAGGCGGTCGGATACCGCGCCCGAGATCAGCGCGACGGTGATGATCGCGAACATCAGCTGGAATGCCACGAACACCGTCGCCGGCAGGGTGCCGGCCAGCGGAATGTCGGTCGCGGCAGTGCCTTTGGTCGGGTCGGCGGCCACGGCGTTGCCGCCGATCAGGCCCTTCAGCCCCCAGTACTCGGTGGGGTCGCCGATGAAATTGCCGGTGTCGGTGCCGAATGACACCGAGTAGCCGTACAGCACCCACAGCACCGTCACCACGCCCATGGCGCTGATGCTCATCATCAACATGTTGAGCACGCTTCTGGCGCGCACCATGCCGCCATAGAAGAACGCCAAACCTGGCGTCATCAACAACACCAGCGCTGAACTCGCCAGCATCCAGGCGGTATCGCCGGTATTGGGCTGGCCCATTACTGGGAAACTCACTCGCTATCACCTCCGGTCGGCCCTGCGCCGGTCATCACACATGTGCCTGATGACCTGTCTGTGAACCTTGCGCAATGGTTGTTTCCGAGAGGGGGCCGCCGTGTTTCGGCGTCATTAACGAAACGGCCGCCGTGTTAGGGGTTTCAGCCGAGCAGGGCGTCCACGAATGCGGCCGTCTCGAACGGCGCCAGATCGTCGGGGCCTTCACCGAGGCCGACCAGTTTCACCGGTACCCCGAGTTCTTGCTGCACCCGGAAAACGATGCCGCCCTTGGCCGTTCCGTCCAGCTTGGTCAGCACCGCGCCGGTGATGTCGACGACCTCGGCGAACACCTTGGCCTGGGCCAGACCGTTCTGACCGATCGTGGCGTCGAGGACCAACAACACCTCGTCGACCGCGGCGCGCCGGGTCACCACCCGTTTGACCTTGTCGAGCTCGTCCATCAGGCCCACCTTGGTGTGCAGCCGGCCCGCGGTGTCGATCAACACGACGTCGGCGCCGGCCTGGATGCCCTTGTCGACGGCGTCGAAGGCCACCGCCGCCGGATCCGAGCCCTCCGCCCCCCGCACCACGTCGACACCCACCCGCGACGCCCAGGTCTGCAGCTGGTCGGCGGCCGCGGCCCGGAAGGTGTCGGCGGCACCCAGCACGACACGTCGGCCGTCGGCCACCAGCACCCGCGCCAGCTTGCCGACGGTCGTGGTCTTGCCGGTGCCGTTGACGCCGACGACCAGCAGCACCGACGGGTGGTCGTCGTGCGGCAACGCGCGGATCGAGCGATCCATCTCGGGTTTCAGCTCTTTGATCAGCACGTCGCGTAGCACCGCCCGCGCGTCGGCTTCGGTGCGCACATTGCCGCCGGCCAGCCGGCTGCGCAGCTGCGCGACCACCGATTCGGTGACGACCGGTCCCAGGTCGGCGACCAGCAGGGTGTCCTCGACGTCCTGCCAGGAGTCTTCGTCCAGGTCGCCGCCGCCGATCAGGCCCAGCACGCTGCGCCCCAGCGCGTTCTGCGATCGGGCCAGCCGGCCGCGCAGCCGTTCCAGCCGGCCCTTGGTCGGGGCGATCTGGTCGAGCTCGGGCGCCGACGCGGCTGCCGGCGGCTCCGGCGGGGCTTGCGGCTCCGGGGCCGGCGGGGCTTCGGGTTCGGGCAGCTCGACGTCGACGATCGTGCGCCGCGGCGCGTCGCGCGGGATGGTCGCGTCGTCGCCGACCGCGGGCAACCCGGTGGTGTCGAGCGTCGGCGTCGGGCTCTGGCTGAAGGTGATGCCCGACGACGTGGTGTAGCGCCCGCCCTTGTCGAGTGCGCCGGGTTCGGGCCGGGTCAGGCTGATCCGCCGACGGCGGTACCGGGTCAGGCCCAGGATCAGCGCAGCGATGACAAGCAGGGCGGCTATGACGGCGACGGCGATCCAAAGACCTTGCGACACGCTGACATTGTTTCAGGGCCGCGCCGCGCAACCGACAGCGACGCATAGGGTCAGGCCGCCGCCCGCCGGTCTAGGAAGAAGTGGTAGCGAGCTGGGCGACCTCTTGCCCGCGCATGCGCTGGGAGATCACCGCGGTGATGCCGTCACCCTGCATGGTGACGCCGTACAGCGCGTCGGCGACCTCCATCGTCGGCTTCTGGTGGGTGATGATCAGCAGCTGCGAGCGGACCCGCAGCAGCTCGAACAGCGAGATCAGCCGACGCAGGTTGGTGTCGTCGAGTGCGGCCTCGACCTCGTCCATGATGTAGAACGGCGACGGGCGCGCGCGGAAGATGGCCACCAGCATCGCGACGGCGGTCAGCGCCTTCTCGCCGCCGGACAGCAACGACAGCCGGGTGATCTTCTTGCCCGGCGGGCGCGCCTCCACCTCGATGCCGGTGGTCAGCATGTCGTCCGGGTTGGTCAGCCGCAGCCGGCCCTCGCCGCCGGGGAACAGCACGGTGAACACTTCCCGGAATTCGCGCTCCACGTCGACAAACGCATCGCTGAACACCTGCAGGATGCGGGCGTCGACGTCGGCGACGACGTCGAGCAGATCTTTGCGGGCCGCCTTGACGTCCTCGAGCTGGGTGGACAGGAAGTTGTACCGCTCTTCCAGCGCGGCAAACTCCTCCAGGGCCATCGGGTTGACTCGGCCCAGCTCGGCCAGGTCCCGCTCGGCGCGTTTGGCCCGACACTCCTGGGTGGGCCGGTCGTACGGTATCGGCGCGGGCGCGGTGACCTGCTCGCCGCGCTCGCGGGCCAGCTCGAACTCGGCCATCTCCAGCTCGGACGGCGGCAGCGCGACCTGCGGTCCGTATTCGGCGATCAGATCGTCGGGACTCATGCCGAACTGCTCGAGCACCATCTGTTCGAGCTGCTCGATGCGCAGCGCCGCCTGGGCGTTGGCCACCTCGTCGCGGTGCAGCGAATCGGTCAGGGTGGCCACCCGGGCGCCCAGCGTGTGCACCTCGTCGCGCACCGCGGCCATCGCCGTCGACCGCTCTTCGCGCTCGGCGACCATCGCGTCGCGGATCTGGGTGGCCGCGCCGACCACCCGGTTCAGCCGGTCGGCGAGTAGCCGGCCCGCGTCGGCCACCGCGGCGGCCACCGCGGCGGCGCGCAGTCGCGCGGCGTGGGCCTGCTGCGCGCGTACCCGCGCCTCCCGTGCGGCGGCGGCGGCGCGGCGCAACGAATCGGCCCGGCCGCGAACGGCGTTGGCCCGTTCCTCGGCGGTGCGCACCGCCAGGCGGGCCTCCACTTCGACGCCGCGGGCGGTCTCGGCCGCCGCGGCGATCCGGTGCCGACTGATCGTCGGGTCGGGGTCTTCGGCGGGCGCGAGCTGGCTGGCTTGGGCGTTGCGCAGCCGAGTTTCGAGTTCGGTGACCTCTGCGACGGTCTGGGCGCGCCCGGCCTCCAGCTCCTCGCGCTGGCGCAGCAGCCGGTTCCACTCTTCCTCGGCGGTGCGGGCCTCCTGGCCGAGCCGGCCCAGCTGCTCGTACATCGCCGAGATCTGGGTGTCGGACTCATTGAGCGCGGCCAGCGCCTGCTCGGCGGAATCCTGCCGGGCCCGCTGCTCGGTCAACGCGCCGGACAGCGCGGCGCTCAGTTGGGCCACCTGCGACTCGGCGGCGGCCAGCTCGGCGCCGGCCTTGTCGATCCCCGAGGTGAGCTCCAGCGTCGAGGGCTTGCGGTCCGAACCGCCGCTCACCCAGCCCCGGCCGACCAGGTCGCCGTCGAGGGTGACCGCCCGCAGCTGCGGGCGGTCCACGACCAGATCCAGCGCCGCGCCCAGGTCGCCGACGACCGCGACCCCGGACAGCATCGCGACCATCGCGCCGCGCAGCCGCTGCGGCGCCTCGACCAGGTCGAGCGCCCACAGGGCACCGTCGGGCAGCGGCGCGGCCGGCGGGGGCTGATCGGCGGGCCAGTCACCCAGGACCAGCGCCGCGCGCCCGCCGTCGGCTTGCTTGAGCGCGGCGACCGCCGAGCGGGCGGCGCCGAAGCTTTCGGCGGCCAGGGCGTCGGCCGCGGATCCGAGCACCGCGGCCAACGCCGCCTCGTACCCGGAACGGACCTTGACCAGCTTCGCGACCGGACCGAAAAGCCCTGCGCCACTGTGGTTTTGCGTGAGCCACACGGCGCCGTCCTTGCGCTCGAGCCCGACCTTCAGCGCGTCGATGCGGGCGCGCAGTGACGCCACCCGGCGCTCGGCCTCGCGCTCGGCGGCCTGCAGCTCGGCGACGCGTTCGTCGGCCTGCCGCAGCGCGGCCACGGTCCGCTCGTGGTGTTCGTCCAGGCCGACCTCACCCTGGTCGAGTTCGCCGACGCGGCCCTGCACGGTCTCGAACTCCGCCCGGGTCTGCTGCGCCCGGACGGCGCCGTGCTCGATGCGCTCGGACAGCCGGGCGACACTGTCGTCGATCGATTCGACCCGGGCCCGCATCGTCTCGACCTGACCGGCCAGCCGGGCCAGACCCTCGCGGCGGTCCGCCTCGGCCCGGACGGCGGCCAGGTGCGCCCGGTCGGCCTCGGCGGCCTCGCGCTCCCGCTCGGCCAGCTCGGTCCGGGCGGTCTCCAGCCGGGCCCGGGCGGCTTCCAGCTCCGCCAGCAGCTGGCGCTCGGCGGCCGCGACCTGTTCGGCCTCGGCGTCCAGCGCGTCCGGGTCGGTGTCACTGGTGGCCACCGGCTCGAGATCCAAATGCTGTACGCGCTCGCTGGCGATGCGCACCGTGGCGCCCACCCGCTCGGCCAGCGCCGAGAGGCCGAACCGGGTGTGCTGGACCGACTCGGCGCGCACCGAGAGTTCGGCCAGCGCGGTCTCGTGCGCGGTCAGCTCCTCGGACGCCACGGCCAGCCGGCTGGCGGCCTCGTCGTGCTCGCGACGCATGGCCGCCTCAGCCTCCAAGATCGCGTCCCGCTGCACCTGCCGGCTGACCAGGTCGTCGGCGGCCAGTCGCAACCGCGCGTCGCGCAGGTCGGCCTGGATGGTCGCCGCGCGCCGGGCCACCTCGGCCTGACGGCCCAGTGGCTTGAGCTGACGGCGCAGCTCGGTGGTCAGGTCGGTCAGCCGAGCCAGGTTGGCCTGCATCGCGTCGAGCTTGCGCAGCGCCTTTTCCTTGCGCTTGCGGTGTTTGAGCACACCCGCGGCTTCTTCGATGAACGCGCGGCGGTCCTCGGGCCGCGACTGCAGGATCTCGTCGAGCTTGCCCTGCCCCACGATCACGTGCATCTCGCGGCCGATGCCGGAGTCGCTGAGCAACTCCTGGATGTCCATCAAACGGCAACTGGCGCCGTTGATTTCGTATTCGCTGGCACCGTCGCGGAACATCCGCCGGGTGATCGAGACCTCGGAGTACTCGATCGGCAGCGCGTTGTCGGCGTTGTCGATCGTGACGGTGACCTCGGCGCGACCCAGCGGGGCGCGCGACGAAGTGCCGGCGAAGATGACGTCTTCCATCTTGCCGCCGCGCAGCGTCTTGGCGCCCTGCTCGCCCATCACCCACGCCAGCGCGTCGACGACGTTGGATTTTCCGGAACCGTTGGGTCCGACGACGGCGGTGATGCCCGGCTCGAAGCGCAGAGTCGTCGGCGAAGCGAAGGACTTGAAGCCCTTCAACGTCAGACTCTTGAGGTACACGGCGAGCCAGACTACCGCTCGAATTGCCCGAGTCGCCGTCACGAAGGGGTGTCGGGCCGCCCGAAATACACCCGTTGTTCACCCTTTGACGCACTGACCTCAGTGGCCACTGCATTCACTGCAGGGGGCCATGGTGCGTTCGCAAACGTGATAGCGCCCGCGCCATCACGTTGGGAAAGCGGCCATGCCGGGCCGGCGCGGTGCCGCTGTGGCTCGTGTGATTCAGCGGCCGGAACTCAACGTTCGACGAACCCCTCGAACTGCTCGGCCGGCTGCGACCAGTCGGCGACCACCTTGTCGACCCGGCCGGGCCGCGACGGCCAGCAATGTCCGCCTTCCAGCAGTGCCAGCAGCTTCTAGGCGGCCTCCCGAGGGCCGTGCGCGACGACCAGGACGCGGCCGTCGGCCTGGTTGGCCGCATACCCGGTAAGGCCCAGCTCCAGCGCCCGGCAGCGGGTCCACCAGCGGAAACCCACGCCCTGGACCATGCCGTGCACCCAGGCGGTCAGCCGCACGTCAGGGCCCGGCATGGCCGGCTTCGGGGTCGATGTCGAACTTGACCGTGGTGCCCGCTTTCAGCGTGCGCCCGACGATGCAGACCAGGTCGATCGCCCGGTTGACGACCACCAGCAGCCGCTCCCGGTCTGCTCGGACAATCCCGACAGGTCAGTTCGAGGGTTTCGGACAGCAGCGGATAGACCTCGTTGTCGCGATCGGCGTCGCCGGATACCCGGACCACCGCTTGGTAGTCGTCGCCGAGCCGGTGCGCCAGCGGCTGATCGCTGGACATCCCGCTGCACGCGGCGAGCGCGATCTTCATCAGTTCGCCGGGGGTGAACACGCCGTCGACGTCCTCGGAGCCGACCAGCACTTGCGCGCCCCGCGAGCTGTGGCCGGTGTAGCGACGTGTCCCGGTGCGTTCGACCCACAATTCCGTCATGGGTCCTTTCTAGCGGACGATCAGCGACAGCAGCTTCTTGCCGAACGATATTGCGTTCGAATCGTTTTCAGACGAGACGACTACCTGGTCGTCGACCCGCCGGCGCAGTTCGCACTCGAGTGCGTCCCGCAGCGTCGCCGATGCACCCGGACATCCGTCGCAGGCACCCGCCATCCGTACCGTCACCTGGTGGCCGACCACCGAGACCAGCTCGATCGACCCGCCGTGCGAGGCGGCGAGCGCACCCACCGGCCCGGCCAGCAACTCCTCCACGGCGGCTGCCAATGTGCCTGCGGGAAGGGGTGTTTCGTCGACGGTCCAGCCGGAAGGATCCCGCAGCGCCTCGCCCAGCGCCGCGCGGATGTCGTCGCCGAGCTCACGCCAGCTGTTGGCCGCGCCGATCGTGATCAGGATGCCGCCGCCGCCCACCACGACTTTCTCGATCACGCCGGCGTCCAACAGGGCGCCCAGCCGGCCGGGGGCCGCCCGGACCGTGCCGCGCGGTGGCAGTTGCTGCGGTGCGACCACCCAACGCAGCTGCGCGGGGTCGTCGGTGGCGGTGGCGTGGATTTCGATCATGCGCCCAGCGCTGTCGCGACCGATCGGGCGGTAAAGGCCATCACCCAGGCCAGGACGAACATGTAGGACCACGCGACCGCTGGCCATTTCCACGAGTTGGTTTCGCGGCGCATCACCGCGACGGTCGACATGCATTGCAGCGCATAAATGAAGTACGCCATCAGCGCGATCACGGTCGGCGCGGTGAACACCTTGCGCCCGTTGTCGTCGGTCAGGGAGACCAGCGCCTCGTGCGGATCGTCGGGACTTTCGGCCGCCGCCACCTGGCCCAGGGTGGAGACGAACACCTCGCGTGCCGACATCGAACCGAGCAACGTGATGTTGACGTGCCAGTCGAAACCGAGCGGCTTGAACACCGGTCCGACGAACTTCCCGACGTCGGCGGCCAGGCTGTGGTCCATCACGTTGGCGGTGGCGTCGGTCGGCGACATCTTCGCGGTCTCGGCCTCCCGGGCCGGCAGGTTGAGCAGCACCCACAACACGACCGATGTGGCCAGGATGATCGTTCCGGCCTTGCGCAGGAACATCTTCGCCGAATCCCACATCGTGATCAGCACGTTCTTGGGCGACGGGAAGCGGTACGGCGGTAGCTCCATCGTGAATGGCAGCAGATCGCTGCGCAGGATCGTCGATTTGAATATCGCCGCGGCGATCAGCGCCGAGGTGCCGCCGCACACATACAGCGCGAACATCGCGATGCCCTGCGCGCTGAAGCCGCCCCACTGGGTCTTCGGGGAAACCAGGATGCCGACCAGCAGGGTGAACACCGGAAGCCGCGCCGAACACGTCATCAACGGCGCCGTGATGATCGTGGCGATCCGGTCTTTCGACGACGGCAGCGTCCGGGTGGCCATGATCCCCGGGATCGCGCACGCGAACGACGAAAGCATCGCCACGAACGCGCGGCCCTCCAACCCCGTCGCGGCCATCACCCGATCCATCAAGAACGCGGCGCGCGCCATGTAGCCGACGTTCTCCAGCAGCGCGATCAGCAAGAACAGCAACACAATCTGCGGGATGAACTGCAGCACCGTGCCGACCCCGCCGATCAGCCCCTGGCCGAGCAGCCCGCGCACCACGTAGTTGCCGACGTGGTTGCTGACCAGGTTGCCGAGCCAGCCGAGCCAATCGCCGACCTGGTCCTGCAGCGGCGCCGCCACGGTGAACACGACCTGAAAGAAGCAGAACATCACCGCAAAGAAGATGAAGGTCCCCCACAGCGGGTGCAGCACGACCGCGTCGATGCCACGGGTGCGCCGATCCGGTTTCGGGGCAGTGTAATCCGCCGCCTTCAGCACCGACCGGCCCCACGCGTCGACGGCGTCGTTGTCGGCCGGCGGCAGCACCGGTGGCCGTTGCCATTGACCGAACGCCACCAGTTGCGCACGCAGGGCGTCGATGCCCACGCCGCGGTTGGCCACGACCGGGAGCACCGGGACGCCCAGCGCGGTCGACAGGGCGTCCAGCGAGATGCCGCCGCCGCGCGCGGTCAACTCGTCGGTCATGCTCAGCACCAACAGGCACGGCAGGTCTTGGCGCAGCACCTGTGCGATCAGGATGATCGAGCGGTGCAGCGTGGTGGCGTCGGCGACGATGACGATCGCATCGGGCCGGCCGTCGCCGTAGACCTCGCCGCCCAGCAGGTCGGCGACCACCTGCTCGTCCGGGCTGATCGGGTCGAGGCTGTAGGTGCCGGGCAGGTCCTCGATGGCGACCTCGATGCCGTCCACCTTGGTGATGCCGACGCTGCGCCCGACGGTGACGCCCGGGTAGTTACCCGTCTTGGCGCGCAGGCCGGTGAGGTGGTTGAACATCGACGTCTTGCCCGCGTTCGGACTTCCCACCAGGGCGATGCGAGCCATCCCCGCGACGGCGACGGCGGCACCGCCCTCGTCGTGGCAGGACGCCGTCATGCGTCGGTCCCCGCGGCGACCTCGATCAGCCGCGCCTCCCGCCGGCGCAGGCACAGTTCGGTGTCCTGGACCCGGTAGATGGTCGGGTCGCCCAGCGGAGCCCGGCGGAGCACCTCGACATCGGAGGCCGGCCGAAATCCCAACTGCCGCAGCCGGCCCGCCACCACCTCGGAGGCCGCCGAAGCGACACCCACGATGATTGCCCGCTCGCCCGGCGACAACTGCGCCAACACGGTTGGCGCACCCGGACTGCGATCTGCGTCTCGCGCGAATCTGCGCATTACCCGCCCCAACGCCGGAGGTTCATCATCCTGGTAAGGATAACCTCACCCTGTTGAGGATAGGCTCACCTTTCCCAAGAATCGTTATCCGCGTGGACGAGGTTGACACCGCGGGCAGTAGCACGACGACCGGTTCATGAACTTCTCCCGGCGCATCACCGCGCCGCAGCGCCGGCAGCCTTCGCCCTCGCACCCGTAGGCATCCAGCGATCGGTCGAAGTAGCCCGACTCGCCGTTGACGTTGACGTACAGCGAATCGAACGAGGTCCCGCCCTTGGCCAGGGCTTCGCGCATCACCTCCGCGGCGGCCTGAAGCACGGCGGTCAGCTGGCGCCGGGTCAACGTGTCGGCCGGGCGGGCACCATGAACCTTGGCGCGCCACAACGCTTCGTCGGCGTAGATGTTGCCGATGCCCGACACCACCTGTTGATCGAGCAGCTGGCGTTTGATCTCGGAATGCTTGCGCCGCAACACCTTCACCACCGCGTCGACGTCGAAGCGGGGATCCAGCGGGTCGCGCGCCAGGTGCGCGACGGGCGCCGGCACCACGCTGCCGTCGACGTCGACGAGTTCGGCCAGCAGCCAGCCCCCGAAGGTCCGCTGGTCGGCGAAGCTCAGCAGCGTACCGTCGTCGAGCACGGCCGAGATCCGGACGTGGTCGGCCCGCGGCACCTCGCCGAGCAGCATCTGCCCGCTCATGCCGAGGTGGACGACCACTGCGGTGGCCGGCTCGGGATCGGAGTCGAGCAGCAGCCACAAGTACTTGCCGCGACGATCGGTGCCGTCGATCCGCGCGCCGAGCAACCGGGCGGTGAGGTCGGCGGGCCCGGGCTCGTGGCGGCGCACCGCGCGGGGGTGGTGCACCCGAACCGCGGTGATCGTCTTGCCCACGACATGGGCCTGCAAGCCGCGGCGCACCACCTCGACTTCGGGCAGCTCGGGCATCTAAGCGGGCGTTTTCCCCGCGGTGTCCAACGCTTCCAGCGTCTTCCAGGTCGCGGCGGCCGCCTTTTGCTCGGCTTCCTTCTTGGAGCGGCCCACACCCGACCCGTATTCGGTCTCCATCACGACGACCACCGCGGTAAATTCCTTGTCGTGGTCCGGGCCGGTGGAGGTGACCAGGTAGGACGGCGCACCCATGCCGCGGGCCGCGGTGAGCTCCTGCAGGCTGGTCTTCCAGTCCAGGCCCGCGCCCAGCGTGGGCGCGGCGTCCAGCAGCGCACCGAACAACCGCAGGATCACCTCGCGCGCCTTCTCGATCCCGTGCGCCAAATAGATCGCGCCCAGCAGCGATTCCATGCCGTCGGCGAGGATGCTCGACTTGTCGGCTCCGCCGGTGTTGGCTTCGCCGCGGCCCAGCAGCAGGTGAGCGCCCAGCCCCCCGTCGCACAGGTGTCGCCCGACGTCGGCGAGCGCCTGGGTGTTGACGATGCTGGCCCGCAGTTTGGCCAGGTCGCCTTCGGAGCGTGCGGGATGACGGTGGTACAGCTCGTCGGTGACGGTCAGGCCCAGCACGGCGTCACCGAGAAACTCCAGCCGCTCGTTGGTCGGCAGTCCGCCGTGCTCGTAGGCGTAGCTGCGATGGGTCAACGCCAACGAGAGCAAGTCGTCGGGCAGGTCGACACCGAGCGCGTCGAGCAGGGTTTGCCGGGAGGTCACCGCTCAACCCCGGGCGGCATCCGCGTCGCCGGAATCGTCGGACAGCATGTCCACCAGCTTGGCCCATCGCGGATCGATGCTGTCATGGTGATGGCCGGGGTCGTCGGCCAGCAGCACGCCGCATGCGGGGCACAGCCCCGGGCAATCGGGCTGACACACCGGCGCAAACGGCAGGTCGAGTCCGACGGCGTCGATGATCGACTGCTCGAGGTCGATGCGGTCGTCGACGACCCGGCCGACCTCGTCTTCGTCGGTGGTGGCCTCGGTGGTGCTGTCCGGGTAGGCGAACAGTTCGGTCAACCCGACCTGCACATGCCCGTGGACCTCGGTCAGGCAGCGCGAGCACTCGCCGACCGTGGGCCCCGACACCGTCCCGGTGACCAGCACGCCTTCCGACACCGACTCGACCCGCAGATCCAGGTCCAGCGGGGCGCCCTGCGGGATCGCGATCATGTCCAGTCCGATGCGCAACGGGCTGGGCACGGTGTTGCGTAACGTCACCATCGATCCGGGTCGTCGACCGAGCCGGGTGACGTCGACCGTCATCGGCGAGGCCGGATGGTGCTGCGCTGTAGTGCTGTGTTCGCGCGCCATAGAAAAATCTTACGGCGCTTGCGAGCCGCTCCGGGCGATACTTCGACCATTCGCCCAGGTGGCACCCCCGGGCCGACGCTAGCGCGTCGCGTAGTCGTGCGTGCCGGCCGCCGTGCGCAGTTGGTGACGACCGCGGCCCACCGACCGAAGCGTGCCGTTGAGGAACTCCTCGAACTCGGCGAGCTTGTTGTCGACGTAGATGTCGCACTCGCCGCGCAGCCGGTCGGCCTCGGCGTGGGCGGTGTCGATCAGCCGGGTGGACTCGGCGTTAGCGGCCTGCACGACCTCGTTCTGCGAGACCAGGCGCTGCTGCTCCTTGATGCCCTCTTGCACGGCCTTCTCGTAGGAGATGTTGCCGTTCTCGATCAGCCGGTCGGCTTCGGCCTGGGCCCGGCCGACGCTGGCCTCGTACTCGCGTTTGGCGGCCGTGGCGATGCGCATCGCCTCCTCGCGCGCGTCGGCGACCATCCGTTCGCTGTGCTGGCGCGCCTCGTTCACCATCCGGTCGGCCTGCGCCTTGGCGTCGGACAGCAGCCGGTCGGCCTCCGCGCGGGAGTGGTTCAGCATCGACTCCGACTCGGTGGTTGCCGAGGCGACCATGGATTCGGCGTGCGCCTTGGCGTCGGACAGCATCGAATCGCGGGCGTCGAGCACGTCCTGGGCGTCGTCCAGCTCGCCCGGGATCGCGTCTTTGATGTCGTCGATCAGCTCCAGCACATCACCGCGAGGCACCACGCAGCCAGCTGTCATCGGCACGCCGCGGGCTTCTTCGACAATGGCGCCCAATTCATCCAGCGCTTCAAAGACTCGGTACACGGCATACCCTTCCTGGCGTCCTGCAAAGATCCGGTTGTTACCAGTGTGCCTGGTGTTACCTCTGTGACGGCGGTGGCGACACCGGTGTGTCGGGCATTGGCCTGCCGGCTTGCCGCGGGCGGGTGCTGCACCGCCGCGCGACGGCCGTCGTACCGGTCGCCGGAATTGTGACGCGGCGTGGCAATCGCCCCACGAAAACGGATTCTTCCAGGAACTGGCCGGCCCCGCCCGTGCAGGTCGGGATGCTGTCGTGGCCCGACGAGTAGATGTCGCGGTCGCGGCCGGCCGCCGAACGCCTCGCGATACGCTGGCCCGGTGAATGGGCCCACGGAGCGAAATAGCGGCAGCGCGAGCCCGCCGACGCTATTCATCTTTCCGCACGCCGGCGGATCGGCGACCTATTACGTTCCGTTTGCCAAGGCCTTCACTGCGGATATCAAACGATTCGCCGTGCAATATCCCAGCCGGCGCGATCGCGGCCTGACCGAACTGGCCAGCATTCCCGAGTTCGCCTCCGAAATCTTCGACATGATGGCGCCCGCGGCGAAAGCCGGAGGTCAGGTCGCATTTTTCGGCCACAGCATGGGCGGGCTGGCGGCCTTCGAAGTGGCGCTGAGATTCCAATCGGCCGGGCATCCGATCAGCGCGCTGTTCATCTCGTCCTGTGCGGCGCCGGGGCACATCCGATACAAGGAATTGCAGGGATCCGACCACGAGATATTGAGCTTGGTCGCCCAAGTCACCGAGACGAATCCCGAGCATCTGGCCAATAACGAATTCGCTTCGAGCATTCTGCCCACATTGCAAAGCGTGCGGACCATTGCCGCCTATAACCGGCCCCCGGAGATAAAGCTGTCCTGCCCGATCCACGCATTCGTCGCCGATGACGACATGATCGTGGCAGCGAGAACATGACGGCCTGGGCCGAGCGCACCACCCGCGAGTTCTCCATCCGGGTGTTCCCCGGGGACCACTTCTACATCAATGCGAATTTGCCGGAACTGGTGAAGAGCATCGAGGAAGTGGTGCTCAACTCCCCCGGCGACAGTTAGCTGAGCGAACCGAACGGCGATCGAGGGTCGTCCCGGGCGCCTTGAATCTTTCCTGGCGAAATGGTGCGCAGGTGCCAGAACACGGCGAACCGCGGAGCCCGTCGGCGGGTGAGATTCTTCTCACTCCGCTTACCAAACGCCACCTCTGCCCCACTAGTCACACCCGCTGGATACTGCGGGTGAGCTGCAGTAACGTCGACGGCTGGCACTATAGTAGACGCACGCAAAATAGGGCGAGACCGGCGCTGCCCAAAATCTGTGGATTTCGCCATTCCCCTCACTTCCCCGTGAACGATTGCTTACCTTGCTTCAAGAGACGGATGGTCGGGGTGGACGATCGTCGTGCCGTGGCCGTCCAGCTCCTACGCGCCGACGTTTCCGCCAGCAGCTGCCGTGTCACCGCGGGCGCCCCGAGAGGGGGCCGCGAGCGCTGCTGAACGGAGCGGCATGCAGGGTGCGTGTAGATAGCGCCCACAGGGACATGTAGGGTGAAGCGACTCCGGTGACCGACTCGTCCATCGCTGCTTTGCTGCACGGGCGGGCCGAGCGACGGCTCGATGCGGCGGCAGTCACGTTCATCTCGCTTGCGCGACGCGGCTCGCCCGGCGGGCGTGTGCCGGCATGACGTCCAGCATCCGGCACGAAGCCGACCTTCGTCACTGGGTGGTCGACTATTTGGTGACGAATATCGGCCGCACACCGGACGGGGTCGACCCCGAACTGTCGCTTGCCGACCACGGCGTCAGCTCTCGCGAGGTAGTAGTGCTCTCCAGTGAACTCTCGGAGTTGCTGGGCCGGAAGGTGTCCCCTATCGACTTCTGCGAGCATCCGACGATCAATGAGCTGGCCGCGCACCTGACCGCACCCGTGTCCGACGCCGACGCGGACGCCGCGCTCAAGCGCCCGGCGCCCAATTCGCTCGACGAACCGATCGGCCGTGATCGGGATGGGATGCCGCTTCCCGGGTGACATCCGGGACCCGAAGCCCTGTGGCAGTTCCTCTGCGATCGCGGTTGCACGATCTCCGAGGTGCCGCCCGAACGCTGGCAGCCGTTCGACAACGGCTCACCCGAGGTGGCGGCGGCGCTGGCCCGCACCACCCGGTGGGGATCGTTCCTGCCCGACATCGACGCTTTCGACGCCGACTTCTTCGAGATCCCCCCGCACGAGGCGAACAAGATGGACCCACAGCAGCGGCTGCTGCTGGAGGTCGCCTGGGAAGCCCTCGAGCATGCCGGCATCTCCCCGAGTTCGCTGAGCCGCACCCAGACCGGAGTGTTCGCGGGGGCGTACTCGAGCGAATACGGTGCGATCACGCTGGGCGATCTGCCCCGGGTCGACGCGTGGAACAACACCGGCGGCGCGATGAGCATCATCGCCAACCGGCTCTCCTACTTCCTCGACCTGCGCGGCCCGTCGGTGTCCGTCGACACCGCATGCTCGTCGTCGCTGGTGGCCATCCACCTGGCCTGCCAAAGCCTGCGCACCCAGGATTCCCACCTGGCGATCGCGGCCGGCGTCAACGTGTTGTTGTCCCCCACCGTGTTTCGAGGTTTCGATCAGGCCGGCGCGCTGTCGCCGACCGGCAAGTGCCGAGCGTTCGACGCCGCGGCCGACGGGTTCGTGCGCGGCGAAGGCGCCGGGGTGGTCGTGCTCAAGCGGCTGACGGACGCGCAACGCGACGGCGACCGGGTGCTCACGGTGATCTGCTGCTCGGCGGTCAACCAGGACGGGCGCTCCAACGGTCTGATGGCCCCCAACCCCGCGGCCCAGATGGCGGTGTTGCGCGCCGCCTACGCCAACGCCGGGATGCAGCCGAACGAGGTCGACTATGTCGAAACTCACGGCACCGGAACACTATTGGGCGATCCGATCGAGGCGCGCGCACTGGGCACGATGCTGGGTCGCGGACGTTCGGAAGACTCCCCCCTGCTGATCGGCGCGGTGAAGACGAACATCGGCCACACCGAGGCGGCGGCCGGGATCGCCGGCTTCATTAAGACCGTCATGGCGCTGCAGCACGGCCAGATTCCGCCGAACCAGCGTTTCGAGAGCCCAACCCGCACATCCCGTTCACCGATCTGCGCATGAAAGTCCCATCCCCCAGAGCGGCTGCTCGGTAGCGCACAATTTCGCCCACCCGCAGCGGCAGCACCATGGCCCCCAGTTGCTCGAAGCTCCATACCAGCGCCGTTTGCAGGCAACCGTCGAGCGCGGCCGGATCGGTCACCCACCCTTCGCCCGACCAGCCCGCCATTGTCAGCCCGTACAACACAGCGGTGGCGGCCGACGCCTGGCAGTCGACGCTCTCGAGGACCTGGAATGCGGGGCCGTGGAAGAGCGCGCCGTTGGTGTAGCAGGTGTCGCGGTTCAGCCGCCGGTCGCCGACTGGCACGGCCTCGGGTGTCGCCGTTGCCGCTGAACCCGAGCCCATGTCGACGGTCGCGGAATAGTAGGCGGTCGATCCGGAGGCGTCGGATAGCGTGCACGCCAACCGATGTGGGTGGTCTTCCACCGTCGCGCAACCCACCAGCAAGGCGTCACCGCGTTGGTCGAAGTCGGACAGTGTGACGCCGCGCAGCACTCGAATGTCGGAAATGCGATGCACGCATTGGCCGGGCCGGCAGGCTTCGGCCATCTGCACGAACCATTCCAGTGCCTGCACGATGGGCAGGACGACGTTGCCCTGAATGCGGTGGTCGATCAGGTACCGCTGACGGGCGGTATGGGCCAGCACCCGCGCGACCCGCGCCTTCGGCCGGCACCGGATGGGTTGGCACACCGGCCAATACGCCGTCTCCGAGAATCACCTCGGGACTGACGGTTTGCGCGTCGAGTACGTCGGAGACGAATGCCCGTGCGCCATCGGCGAGCGGGATCAGGGAGATTCCCCGGGATTCGAACATCGTTTTGAGTCCGGGTGTCACCATGCCGGAATCCCAAGGGCCCCAACCCAATGCCCGGACCAAGCAGCCGGGACCGCGGCGGGCCTGTTCGGCCAGGGCTACCTTGTTGAGAATTTCATTGGCCATGGCGTAGTCACTTTGGCCGATGTTGCCGCTGCGCGCGGCCACCGACGAGAACAGGCAGACCAGCTTCAGCTCTTCGGTGGCCGTCGCATCGAGGAGTGCAGCCAGACCCCCGACTTCTGTCTCGAAGACGCGGTCGTATCCCTCCAGGGTCTTCTTGTGCAAGGGCGCATCGGCCAAGACACCGGCTCCGTGGACCAGCCCGGTGATGGGCCCGAAGTCGGCACGCACGCTATCGAGCAACGCGCGCAGTTCGACGGCATCCCGAACGTCGGCCGTGGCGTAGCGGACCCGGGATCCGGCCGCGGCCAGTGCCGTGAGGGTGGCGCGCACTTCGCGGTCGGCCAGATGCCCCGTACCTGTTGTTCCAGCTGTTTGGGTGTGAGCTTGAGTCCTTGCGCGGCAGCACTTGTCAGCAAGGCCCGCTTGAGTTCGGCGTCGGTGGTCAGTCCCCGCACGGCGGGCGGCTCGTCGCCGAGTGCCGTGCGGCCGATCAGCACGAAGCTGGCCTGAGTCTGTTCCGCCAGAGCGATCACCGATGCAGCCGTCACCCCGCGGGCGCCGCCCGACACGACGATGACGTCACGCTGGTCGATGCGGCGGGTGTGCGCGGCGACCGGCGTCGCGTCCGCGACGACTGTGACTCGTCCGTGCGTGCTGCCCAGACCGACTTCCAATTCGGCTCCGCCGGCCAATATCTCGTGAGCGATGTGCTCGGCGACGGCCGTCGGGGCCAGCCGTTGCGCCGCAATATCGATGGCCTTGACTTGCGCCTTCGGCCATTCTTGCGCGGCGGTCTTGGCCAGGGCACCGATGCCGGCGGCCCAGGCGCGTGAGCCGGGCTCGGTGAGCAGACCGAAGGTGCCGCCGGTGTCCTGAACGGTGACAAAGACGCCGCCGCGCTCCTCGAATCGGGCGGCGGCGCTGTGCGCATGGGCGAAGACCGTCCGGTTGAGGGCCAGGGTGTCCGCACGAGTGGTCGTTTGCTGCAGGCCACCGAGGTGAATCACGGCCTCGGCACCGGCGCTGGGCTCGGCCACCGTGGTGGCGCCGATACCGTGGGTGCGCAGGTTGGCGGCCAGGGCCTCGCCGACGCCGGGAGAAGTCGTGACGATCTCCACGTTGGCGGCGCTGTAGAGGCCTGGCATCGCCATTCCGCTTGCCGGAGCAGCGATTGCGCGCACCGCGTGGCGGGCGATCGCTGCTCCGGCTAACTCAAAAGGGAGGCGGTCACCCGCCACGGCGCCGTTGGAGATGGCTGGGACCGGCGGTGGCGCATGCATCGGTGGGGCCCCGTTGTGCGCGGCCGGGGCCATCAGGGACTGCAGATAATCAACGATCTCCTGCAGCGTCCCCAACGCCGCCATCGCCGCGGTCTCCACCTCAGGCAACGACGGCACCCGCTCCTGCACCGCCGACAAAATCTCCACCCGCTTAATCGAATCGATGCCCAGATCCGCCTCCAACGCCATCGACAAATCAAGCATCTCCACCGGATAACCCGTCTTATCCGCCACCACACCCAACACCTGAGAAACCAAATCCGCACTCACCGACGAAACAGACGCAATCCCATTGGACGCCAACGCAACCGGAGCAGCCAACGCAGTAGCCGCCGGGGCAGACGCGGCAGCCACCGAGGCAGGCGCAGTCCCATTGGGGGCCACCGCAACCGACGCGGCCACCGCGACAGGAGCAGGCGCAGCTGCCGCTGTCCCGTTGAGCGCCGCTGGAGCCGGGGCAGGTGATGCGGTCGCCGGCGGAACCACGAGAGCTTGCAACACCCACTGTAGACGATCGAAGCCGTCCCGCAGCGTCCCTACCGCCGAGATCATCTCCGTCACCGCTTCAGCACTCAGCACCGGCGCGACCCCAGGCGCTGCGACGGGTGGAGGAGCCGCCAAAGTCACCGCCGCCGGCGCAGCAAGCACGGCAGTGGCGGACGGGTGCGCGCCATGCCCGTTGCCATTGCTCGCGGCATGCCCATTGAGGACGGCCGCGGCGGGCGGCGGCAGGATCGTCGGGACAACCGGAAGCGACGCCGGGGGGTCGACGGGAGCTGCCGTGCCGTTGACGTGAATCACGGGGGTAATTGGTTCAGATGGCATGAAATTGGACTCCGATTCGGTCCTGTGCCCGTTACTGCGGCCACGGTGGTCAAGAGTTGTTTCGATGTCGGATGGCCGTCGCACCGGCTCGTCGCTTATCGGCGGCCTTCCATAGTTGGATCCGTTGATCTTCAAAGTCAGCTTGGGCTGTTGGCGATTACGCGGATCGTCACCCACGCGATAGTCAGCCCACAGGCCCTCGAAATTCATCGGTACGCCTGCCGCCACGAGTTGAGCCAATCCTATCCACAGCGATCGAATGCCGTTCTTGCCCTTGGCATCCAACGACACTGCGGTGTGCTCCTCGCCGGCCAGACACTTGCCGACGAGATTCGTCAGCACACCGCCGGGGCCAACCTCGATGAATGTCCGGGCGCCGGCTCGCCACATCGCCTGGATCTGTTCGACGAACCGGACCGGCTGAGCGATCTGGTTGGCGAGCGTGGTCCGCATTTGTTGCGCGTCACCGGCATACGGCTGCGCTGTCGCGTTGGCATAGACGGGTACCTCTGGCATGCCGAACGCGACCCCGGCGAGGAAGAAACCGAACGGAACGGCTGCCGGGCTGACGATGTCGGAATGGAAGGCGGTAGCAACATCCAGCCGGCGCGCGTTGATGCCGGCCGCCGCGAATCGCTGTGCCGCGTGATCGATGGCGGTGCTATTGCCCGACAGCACAGCCTGATTGGGAGCGTTGTGGTTGGCGATGACGACAGGCAGGCCCCACTCCCCGATCAGCTGACGAACCTGCTCGACAGGCGCGGTCACCGGGCACATCGCTCCGTCGCTGTTGGTGGCGGCTTCGGCCATCAGCTCACCGCGCTTGCGCGCGATTTGCAGGGCCACATCGCCGCTTAAAACACCGGCGGCACATAAAGCAGTGACTTCACCGAAGCTGTGTCCACCGACGGCAACGGGCGCGATGCCAAGAGCACGGATCACCGTGAGCAGGCTCAAGCTGTGCGCGCCAATGCCGGGTTGCGCCCACTCCGTTTTCGTCAGCTCGGCCGACTGCAGGGCGCGCTCGTCGTCGGTGAACGCCGTCTTCGGCCAGACAACATCGTGCAGATCGCGATCGGCGTGCAGGCGCTCCGCGCGGGCACCCTCCCATGGCGCCAACGCCGGCTCATGCAGCTGCGGCAGGTCGGCGCCCATGCCGACGTACTGGCTGCCCTGGCCCGGAAACAACAACGCGATCGGACCGGGCCGCTGCGCCGAATAGAAGTAGCCCCGCGGCGAGGCGAACGATACCGGCACATCCGCTGCGCTGAACTTGGCGGCGAGTTCGTTCAGCATCGCCTGCAGGCTCACAACACTGTCGGCGACGACGGCCGGTCGGTGCGGCTGCGCAGCGTTGTACGCGGCTTGGGTGCTGCGCGCGATCCAGCCGAGCATGTTCGGGGTGTCGACCAGTGATGCGGCCAGCTGAGCGGCTTGTTCGGACAGCGCCGCCGCAGACGGCGCGCCCAGCACAACCAATTCGGAATCCCAGGACCGGAACCGGTATGCCCGCTTTCCGGTGCCCGTGTACTCCTCGACGGCAACGTGAAAGTTGGTGCCGTCGAAGCCAAATGAGCTGACGGAGGCTCGCCGCGGGACGCCGTTGTCGGCCATCCACGGTTTGGCCTGCGTGGACAGGTAGAAAGGTGACTGCTCGATCTCGAGGGCGGGATTCGGCCGGTCCACCTTGATGGTCGGCGGCAAGGCCTTGTGGTGAAGCGCCATCACCGCTTTGAACAGGCCGCACGCCCCTGCCGCACCTTTGGTGTGCCCGACTTGAGACTTGACCGAGCCGAGCGCGCACCACTGCCGATCCGTTCGTCCCGACTCGTCGAAGACCTCGCGCAACGCGGCGAACTCGGCGGCATCTCCGGCCCTGGTGCCGGTGCCGTGCGCTTCGACGAGCCCCACCGTTTCCGGGCCGTAGCCGGCAGCGGCGTAGGCGCGACGAAGGGCCTTCGCCTGACCCGCCGGGCTGGGCGCGTAGATGCTCTTGGCCCGGCCGTCCGACGACGTGCCGATGCCGCGGATCACCGCGTAGATCCGGTCACCGTCGCGCTCGGCATCGTCGAGGCGCTTGAGCGCGAACATCGACAGCCCCTCGCCGAGCATCGTGCCGTCCGATTGGTCGGAAAAGGGTCGGCAGTCGCCACTGGTCGACAGCGCAGTGACCTTCGCGAAGCACATGTACATGAAGATGTCGTTGAAGGCGTCGACTCCACCGGCGATGACCATGTCCGACTCACCGAGGTACAGCTCGTGCAGTCCCACCTCCAGCGCGGCCAGCGAGCTTGCGCACGCGGCGTCGATGACGCAGTTGATCCCGCCGAGATCGAAGCGGTTGGCGATGCGCCCGGCGATGACGTTGCCGAGCAGTCCGGGGAAGGTATTCTCCTGTCAGGGCGCGTAGTTAGCCGTCACGCGTTCGCTGAACGCGGCGAGCTCTTGCTCCGAGAGGCCGGCCGCCCGGAGTCCGCGCTCCCAGACGGGCCGGTGCAAACGACCACTGATGTAGGTGATCAACTCGGTGCCGCCGGAGGCGCCGAGCAGGACGCTGATTCGCTCACGGTCGATGTGAGATAAATCACCACCGCCCGCGGCATCCTCTAATACTTGTTGCGCGGCCCACAATTCGGCATTGCCGGCGCCATTTGTCGAGCCAGGAAAGGCGTCTGACGCTTTATCCGCGGAGGTCGACGGCACCTACACGGAAAGCGGACGTGGAATGTAGTTGAACGCCTCCGCCGGAACCGGCACGCCGCATTTCCGCGCTTGGTGGGCCCGGCTGATGTGGGTCGCGCCCTCGAGCAAATTCAGCGCCACTTGGTCGACTTTCCGGTGCTCAGCCTGCTCAAGGTAACTACCCGCGACCCAGCTGTTGAAAGCTCCCATGGATGGGCCGCACCAGATTTGGTAGTCCAGGACACGATCGGGTTGACCTTCGATCGCCCACCGACTTGATTTGCCGAGGTACCAGCGGAACACCAGCCCCATCTGATACTTCGAATCGCGGGTCGCGAGTTCGAGCACCGCGGGGTCGCGCTCCTGCCAGTACTGGTGTGTCTCCGCCCAGACGTCCTCGACACTCTTGCCGAGAATCTTTTCCAGCTCCGGGCCGTGTTTGTCGACGACGGCACTCAGGTTCGGGTTGCCGCATACCACTCGTAGAGCTTTCTCCCCCGCGGGCCGAACATGGTGCCACGCTTGAGCACCTGCAGATTCACGCCCATCTCGAACATGTCGGAAGCCGGTGCCATCATCACGTCGGCCACCCCGGCCTTGGCGAGCATGCCCCGGGCATACGGGGAAAGGCCCGATTCCACGCACGCCTGATTGACCGAGCCGGTCAGCACGTAGGCAGCACCCATCGCGAACGCGCCGGCCACCGACTGCGGCGTGCCAAGGCCCCCGGCGGCGCCAACGCGTATCCGGGACGCCAGGCCGTGCTGCTGCGCCAGCTTGTCACGCAACAGCACGATCTCCGAGAAAAGCGCGGGCAGCGGGCGATTGTCGGTATGCCCTCCGCTGTCGGCTTCGACGGTGATGTTTTCGGCCACCGGTACATGTTGTGCGAGCTCCGCTTCCCGCTCGGTCAGCTTGCCGGCGGCGACGAATGCCGAAACCAGCGCCGCGGGTGCCGGCTCCATGAACATGCGCGCGACCTCGGGCCGCGAGATCTTGGCCATCACATGGTTTTTGCGAACGATCGCACCGGCGGCGTCGGTCGACAGGCCCGACAGGGCGTAGTGCACGATCGCCGGGGTGAGCTTCATGAACGCCGAGGCCGCGACGACGCGCACACCCCGCTCGATGAACAGCTCGGCCACACGTCCCTCGAGTGCCACCTCGTTGGGCGAGTGGATCAGGTTCGCCCCCAGGCCAGAGGTCGGCCCGCCAGTCTCGTGTGAATGTCGGCCAGTCCGCGTTCGACGGCGGCATAGGAGAGGCCACCCGCGCCGAAGAAACCCAGCATGCCGGCCTCCGCCATCGCCACCACCAGAGCCGGTGTGGCGATACCGTTCGCCATGGCGCCGGTGACATAGGGAAAGCGGATGCCGTGGGACTCGCAGAACTCGCGGTCGCCCAGCCATTCCGAATAGATCGGGTGCAGTGTCCCCATCAGCGATAGGTCGGACGCACCGGCGCCGACGAGTTCGCCGCCCATCGCAACACCAAGCTGTCCGGTGATGTCCTCGCGGACCACATGAACCGGGTGGCGCACGTACTGCAGGATGTGAGCGATGTCTTGCGGCGCGAACGCGACCGGCGCGGTGGTCGGACGCCACCCACCCAACGACGGACTCCCACCCGACGCGATGCGATCGCTCAAGACAGCGGTGGGTCGCTCATTCACTGCCAAGTCCCTTTCAGCACAGTGTCGACGCGTATCCCCCGCGATAAAGCAAGAATGAGCTTCTCACGAACCGCTGGCCTGCGCGGGAGAATTGTCGTACCGCCCTTTTATGATCGCATGTATGTTCGATGGGGGTTTGGTGGCCGAGATTGAGTCGTTGCATCGGCAGGAGTCGGTGTTGGTGGCGCGGCGGTTGGCGGTGGTGGCGGCGTTGTTGCGGCAGCGGGTGGCCGCGGCGGGGCGGGATGCGCAGCGGCGGGAGTTTGCGGTGATCGACGGGTGTGAGCAGACCGCGGCCGAGGTGGCCGCGGCGATGAACCTGTCGGCGGTGGCGGCCGGCTATGGCGTCTCGGATGCCGAGGCACTCGATACCCGGCTGCCGCAGGTGGCGGCGTTGCTGGCCCAGGGCCGCACCGATTGGCGCACGGTGCGGTTGATCATCGCCCGCACCGGCCTGATCACCGACGAGGCGTTGATCGCCCGGGTCGACCGGTCCCTGGCCGCCCGGCTGGGCAGCTGGCGGGGCTGGTCGCGCCAACGCATCGTCAACGCGGTCGACGCCGCGGTGGTCGCGGTGGATCCCGATGCCGCCCGCCAGCGCCGCCACAGCGCCGACACCGACCGCTACCTGGCGGTGTCCCCGCTGGCCAACGGGATGGCCGAGGTCTACGGCACCATCGCCGCCGCGACCGCCAAGGCCTTCGATCGCGGGCTGTCCCAGCTGGCCGGGCAGGTGTGTGCCGCCGATCCGCGCACCCTCGATCAGCGCCGCGCCGGCGCGCTGGCCGCCCTGATCCAAGGACGCGCCCTGGCCTACCGCTGCCACCAGCCCGGCTGCCCGGCCGCCCCGCCGCCGACCACCCAGGTGGTGCCGGGGTGCGCGTCGTGGTCAACGTCATCGCCGCCGCGCCCACCGTCTACGCCGACAATGCGGCCCCGGGCTACCTCGAGGGCTACGGGCTTATCGACGCCGAGCAGGTCCGCGCCCTGGCCGACACCGCAACCCACCTCGGGGTCGACCCGATCGTCAGCGCCGCCGAGGCGCTGCGCTACCAACCCACCGGCGGCACTGCAACGCTTCATCCGATGCCGGGATCTGACGTGTCGCTTCCCCGGCTGTGCCCGCCCCGCCGAAATCTGCGACCTCGACCACACCGTGGCGTTCAACCACCACGATCCCGCCGCCGGCGGCCACACCGTCGACCACAATCTCAAATGCCTATGCCGCCTGCACCATCGACTCAAAACCTTCGGCGGATGGCGCGACACTCAACTAGCCGACGACCATCATCTGGACCTCACCTGCCGGGCGCACCTACCGCACCCACCCCGGCGGGGTCGACCTGTTCGGGCCATGCCGACCCGCCTGCACCCCAGCGGCCCCACCCCGCGGCGACCGGACCCAGCAACGACACGCCCACATCACCCGCACCCGCGCGCACAACCGGCGCCAACGCGCCCGCAACAAAGAAATCGCCGCACGCAAATTCCGAAACCACATGCGCGACAGCCTCTTCGCCTTCAAGGCACCCCCAGCACCAGCCCCTTCTGCATCTGGGTCAACCAACCCCGCGAACCCGAAGAACTACCCCCCGACTGGACCCCCACCCCCTCCGACCTACCACCCCTACCCGACGACCCACCCTTCTAACAGGCAGCGCCGATTTTCTGAAACAGTCGTGCGCGCGAAACATACTGTGCCGCAGTCTATATCGCTCGCCGCCCCGGTCGTGGTCCCACGTCCGCCCTGATCTGGGAAACACTCGCGGCGAATCCTCCTGTCGCACTGGTGATCGTGCAGCCGTTCGCGACGGCAGTGTTTTCAAACTGGCTTTCGCGCAGGGTGATTCACGATCACGCACCGATCGACGGCAGCTACGACGACCACGCGAGAAACAACCCCTGGAGTGCTGGGCCGTCGAACGGCTAGGGTTGCCAGGCATGGCGGCCAATAGCGCGCTTCGGGTTTCGTCGGATTGTCGCTCGCCGTGGCCGCGGCCGGCCCCGCCATGACCACGCTAGCGGCGTGCGATACCCACAATCCGACTCTCGGAGCGAATCCTCGTCAGGTCACCGTGGTCGGATCGGGCCAAGTGCAAGGCGTCCCGGACACGTTGACCGCCGACGTCGGCATCGAATTCAGCGCACCCGACGTCACCGCGGCGATGAACCAGACCAACGATCGCCAGCAAGCCGTCATCAATGCGCTCGTCGGCGCCGGCGTCGACCGCAAGGACATCAACACCACCCAGGTGACGCTGCAGCCGCAATACGGCAGTCCGGAACCGACGATCACCGGCTACCGCGCCACCAACGCCATCCAGGTCAAGATCCACCCGACCGATGCGGCGTCGCGCATGCTCGCGCTGATCGTCAGCACCGGCGGCGACGCCACCCGGATCACCTCGGTCAGCTACTCCATCGCCGACGACTCGCAGCTGGTCAAGGATGCGCGGGCGCGTGCCTTCAACGACGCCAAGAGCCGAGCAGTACGCCCAGCTGTCCGGGCTACACCTGGGCAAGATGCTGTCGATCTCGGAGACGACCGGGAGTGCGCTCACGACGGGGGCCACCGGCACCGCCCAAGGCCATGGCCGCGCCGGTACCCCTGGAGCCGGGCCAGCAGACGGTCAGCTTCTCGGTGACCGCGGCGTGGGAGCTGGATTAGCGCGGCCTGACGGCGGTGCCCCTAGCGCCGACATCGCCGCGCTTGCGATCGCCGCTAGCTACTGCTCGTACACCCTGGGGTCCAGGGTGCCGATGTAGGACAGATCGCGGTAGCGCTCGTCGTAGTCGAGGCCGTAGCCCACGAAGAAGTCGTTGGGAATGTCGAAGCCCACATAGGCGATTTCGACGTTGGCGCGCACCGCGTCGGGCTTGCGCAGCAGCGTGCACACCCGTAGTGAGCGGGGATGGCGGGTCTTGAGGTTGCGCAGCAGCCAGGACAGGGTCAGGCCGGAGTCGACGACGTCCTCGACGATCAGCACGTCGCGGCCGTTGATATCGCGGTCCAGGTCCTTGAGGATGCGCACCACGCCCGACGACGACGTCGAGGACCCGTACGAGCTGACGGCCATGAATTCGAACTGCGTCGGCACCGGAATCGCGCGCGCCAGGTCGGTGACGAAGATCACCGCACCCTTGAGCACGGTGATCAACAGCAGATCCTCGCCGGTCTCGGCAACGGAGTCGCGATAGTCGTTGCCGATCTGGCCGCCGAGTTCGCCGATGCGAGTCTGGATCTGCTCGGTCGTGAGCAGCACCGACTTGATATCCCCCGGGTACAGGTCCACGGGCTGCTCGGGCGTTATCGCCGAGGAGATCTGGGCCACGCCCACAGCGTGCCATGTCGGCGCCCGAACAACCAACGGCGGTGACATTTTGCGGATTTTTACACCGGCTTGCGCCGTAGGGTGAGCCCGCCGTCACGCCGTCCCGCGATCAGCCGCTGGCCGCGCAGATCCGACCCGACCGCCACCCCGCCCTGCCCGCGCCACGCGGTGACCAGCGCATCCACCCCGCGGATCTGCTTGTCGGTCAGGCCGGTCGCCCCGCCGGTCAGCAGCCAGCCGCGGATCACCCGGCGGCGCACCGGGTCGGGCAGCGTGGCCAGAGCCTCGGCCCGCAACCCGTGGTCCGCCGTCACGCCGGGCAGCGCCTGGGCCGCGAGCGTGTCGATGAACTCGGTGTCCTCCCGCAGCGCGGTCGCGGTGCGGGCCAGTGCCTCGGCCACCCCGCCACCCAGCACCTCCTCGAGCAGCGGCAGCACCTCGTGCCGAAGCCGGGCGCGGGTGAAACGGCGGTCGTCGTTGTGCGGGTCCTGCCACGCGGTCAGGCCCAGTGCGCGGCAGGCGGCGTGGGTGGTGGCGCGCCGGACCCCCAGCAGCGGCCGGCACCAGGGCGGATCGTGCGGGCGCATCCCGGCGATCGAACGCGGCCCGGAGCCGCGGCCAAGCCCCAGCAACACCGTCTCGGCCTGATCGTCGAGGGTGTGGGCCAGCAGCACCGGCCCCAGCTGGTAGGCACTCAGCGCGGCGTAGCGGGCGGCGCGCGCGGCGGCCTCCGGCCCGCCGTCGTTGCCTACCTGCACGCGAATGACTTGTGCGGCAACACATCCCAGCGCCATCGCCTGGCCGCGGGCAATTTCGGCGACGGCGGCCGACTCGGGCTGCAGTCCATGGTCGACGATCAGTGCGGTGGTCGGCCGCAGCCGGGCCGCGACCGCGGTGAGCGCCAGCGAGTCCGGCCCGCCCGACAGCGCCACACCCCATTGGTCGGCGTCGACCAGGTAGGTCTTCGCGAATGCTTCGACAGCCGCGCGCAGCTGCCCTACAGGATCCTGTCGATCCATCGCTGGGGGTCTTCGATCTCGGCGGGCAGCGGCAGCGTTTCGGGGCCGGACCAGACGGTGTTGAACCGTTCCATCCCGACCCGGTCCACCACGTGGTCGACGAACGCCTTGCCGCGGGTGTACTGGCTGAGCTTGGCGTCCAGGCCCAGCAGGGCGCGCATCACGCGCTGCAGTGGTGGCGGCTTGCGATGACGGCGGTCGTCGAACCGACCGCGAATGGTGGCCACCGACGGCACCGCCTTGGGGCCGACGGCATCCATCACGTGGTCGGCGTGCCCTTCCAGCAGAGTGCCCAGCACCAGCAGCTGATCCAGCGCCTGACGCTGGGGCTCGGACTGGACGGCACGCACCAGCCCGACGATGCCCGACGCGGACGCGTCGGAGGTGCCGAGGCCGCGGTTGCGCACGTACTCGGCCAGCCTGCCGGCCACCTCGCCGAGGTCGTCGCCCGCGTCGCGGGTCAGCAACGCCAGCGCATCCGACATGTAGTCGGGCAGCCAGCGGTTGGCGGTGAACTGCACCCGGTGGGTCACCTCATGCAGGCACACCCACAGCCGAAAATCGCCCGGGTCGACCCACAGCTGACGCTCGACGGCGATCACGTTCGGATACACCAGCAGCAGGCAACCCTCTTTGTCGGCGAAAAACGGGTCGTATTGGCCCAGGATTCCCGACGACACGAACGCCAGCACGGCGCCGGTCTGCGCACCGGTGAGCCGGCCGGTGAGAAACCCGCGCGGCTTCTCGGTTCCGTGCGTCATCACCCGCATCGAGTCCGCCGCGGCGCGCACCCACTCGGCGCGGTCGACGATGCGAGCCGCCGGCACCGCGCCATCGGTGGCCAGGCCCGTCACGTCACGTACCAGCGGTTCGGCTCTGTTCGCCGACATCGCCAGCTCGTCGATCGCCTGACGGCGGGTGTAGTCGCTGGCGGGCGGACCGGGCCGGGCCAGCCGGACCCCGACCGTGGCCGCGAACCTCCAGTCGACGGCGATCCCGAGGGTGAGCTCGGGTGAGGCGGTCATGTGCACCCGCACGTCCACAGCCGCGTGGCCAGGGTGTCCATTGCGTTGCGTCCGTTGGGCCCGGCGGCGTTGGAGATGAATGCGAACGTCAGCACCCGCCCGGTGCGATCGGTGACGACTCCGACCAGCGAGTTGATCACCGTCAACGAGCCGGTCTTGGCGCGCAACCAGCCGGCCGGTCCTTGGTTGGTGGCCTGGTCGAGAAAGCGGTCGGCCAGCGTTCCGCTGCCGCCGGCGATCGGCAGCAGATCCAGCAGCGCCCGCAGCGCCGGCTGGTCGGGGCCCGCGGCGGCCTGCACCGTGCCGTCGAGGGTCTTGGCCGTCAGGCGGTCGTCGACGGACAGGCCGCTGGAGTCGACCAGCGTGGCCCCGGTGGTGTCGACGTGCGCGGTGCTCAAGCGGTTGGTCACCGCATCGACGGCGCCGGCGAAGCTGCGCGGCCGGTTGATCGCCGCGGCCACCTCACGGGCGATGGATTCGGCCAGCACATTGTCGGAGTGGTCCATCATCTCGCCGAGGCGCTGGACCAGCGGCGCCGACTGCACCACCGCCAGCTGCCGGGCCCCGGATGGCGCCGAGGCGATGGTCACCGCGGCCGGGTCCAGGCCGAGCGCCTTGGCCAGCTCGCGCCCGGCGTCCAGCGCCGGGGTCTTCGAGCGGCGGGAGTTGACGGTGGTGGGCTGGATGCGGCCGCAGTCGATCATCACCGATTCGATCGGCGCGATGTCACCGTTGTCGACGTCGGCGGGGTCCCAGCCCTGCGCCATCGTCGGGCCGGTGAAGGCCGAGGTGTCCACCTGCACGGCCGTCGGCGTCATCCCGCTGCGATGAATCTGCTCCACCAGGTCGCTGATGCGTGGCGCCCCGCGGTACCAGGTCGGCACGTCGGGCGGCGCCGCCGAGATCGTCGGATCACCGGCTCCCACCAGCACGATCGGCCCCTGGGCGTTCGGGCTGCCGGCCACTACCCGGGTGCTGATGCGGGCCTGACGGTCCAACGTCAGCAACGCTGCGGCCGCCGTCAGGACCTTGTTGGTCGACGCCGGAACCAACGGCACGTCGTCGGCCACCTGCCACAGCACTTTGCCGGTGAGGGCATCGCTGATCCGGCCCCCGAGCCGGCCGAGATTGGGGTCGGCGGCCACCGGAGCCAGCACGGCCGCCAGCGCACCGGGCGACGGCGTCTCGGCGGTGTCGGCGACGGGCACCATTCCGGGCTTCACGATCGGCGCCCGCGGCGGCGGGACCGGAACGTGCGTGCCGCTGCTGCCGTGCCCACCCGTGGTGAAAAAGGTTGCGGCGGCCACAACGGCAGCGACGAACGCCAGCACGGCCAATCCGATGAACACCTGGGTGGATTTCCGCCAGCGAGTACGACCCATCACTCTCCTGACTGTTTGGTCCCATTCTGCCGAATCTGCCGAAACCCGCTCGACTAGGGTGATCCGCGACGAACCGATCTAGCCGGGTCCGCCCAGACTTACCTCTCTACAAAGGAGTGTCAGACAGTGCAATTCCTCTCTACAAAGGAGTGTCAGACAGTGCAATTCGACGTGGTCATCGAGATCCCGAAAGGCCAGCGGAACAAGTACGAGGTCGATCACGAGACGGGGCGGGTGAAGCTGGACCGCTACCTCTACACGTCGATGGTCTACCCGACCGACTACGGCTTCATCGAGAACACCCTCGGCGAGGATGGCGACCCGCTGGATGTGCTGCTGCTGCTGCCGAAGTCGGTGTTCCCGGGGGTGTTGGTCGAGGCACGGCCGGTGGGCATGTTCAAGATGGTCGACGAGGCCGGCGGCGACGACAAGGTGCTGTGTGTCCCGGCCGGCGACCACCGGTGGGATCACATCCAGGACATCGGGGACGTGCCGTCCTACGAGTTGGACGTCATCAAGCACTTCTTCTCCCAGTACAAGGCGCTGGAGCCGGGTAAGTACGTCAAGGCCGCCGACTGGGTCGGCCGGGCCGAAGCCGAAGCCGAGGTGGAACGCTCCTTCGCCAGGTTCAAAGAGGGCGGGCACTAACGCTGCTGGCGTAACCGCGCGCCGATTCTCGGTGGCATCCTGGCGAGGTGAGCCCGGTGCTGCATTTCGCCGCGAATTTCTGGTGGCTGATCTTCCCCTTCGCGGGTGCGATCGGAACTGGTGTCCGGGCGGGGGTGGCCGCCAACGAACGCCGCGCCGAGCGACGGCAGGAACGCTACCGGCTCAAGTAGCAGACCAGGATCGCGGTGGCGCTGGGGGTACCTCCCGCTTGCGGGGGCGCCTCCGGTCGGGCGCGCGTCGACGAGGAGAGCGCGCGCCGAGATCTCGCGAAACTTCTTGCGGCACATGACCGTACGGACGCACGGTGGCTGGAGTACCAGGTCGACATCGCCAAATTGCTGGACTTCCCGCTGATGACGAACATGCGCGATCCGCTCACTATTGCCTTCCATAAGGCCAAGCGGCACGCGGACCTGCTGCGCCCGGATTCCCCGGACGACTTCGCCGGCGACCGGGCGGCGTACGTCGACTACCGCGATGCCGTCCACGAGTACATCAGCAGCTTCGAGATCGCCGAGGCCGAGGCGATTCGCCGGCGCCGCAGCGATTTCTCCGAAGACGAACAGCAGCGGCTGGCCCGCGCTCAACACCTGCTGCACCTGGCCCAGGACGAGGCAGCGACCCTACAGGAGCGGCAGAGCGCCTACGCGCGGGCCGGCAAGGAGCTCGACGGCCTGGTCGTGTTGCCGGCGCAGGCGCGGACCAGCATCGAACGCCGCATCGCCGGGCAGATCGAGGCATAGCCGGCTCAGGGGGCTTGGGCCGCCCGCCGGTTGCGCAGCAGGCTCCACCCGAACGCCGCGCCGACGAAGACGACGCCGACCGAAGCGCTCACCAGCTCGGGGGTCTGATAACGCTGCTCGATGGACGCCAGCATGATCAGCGACAGCGCGCCGATCGCCCAGTGCGCGCCGTGTTCCAGGTACACATAGCGGTCCAGCGTCTGCTGCTGGACCAGATAGATCGTGATGGACCGGACGAACATCGAACCGATCAACCCCAGCCCCAGCGCGATGACAATCAGGTCGGACGTGATCGCGAAGGCGCCGGTGACCCCGTCGAACGAGAACGCCGCGTCCAGCACCTCGAGGTAGAGGAACAACGTCAGACCGGCCTTGCCCACCGCCAGAGCCGGCCCGGAGGGATCGGCACCGTCGTCGACCCCGGCGGGCCGAAACGCCTGGCTCAAACCGTTGACGATCAGATACGTCACCAGGCCGAGCAACCCGGCCGTCAGCACCGTCGCGCACTCCTCGCTGGAATGGGTCAACTGGGTGCCGGCCAGGACCAGCACCACGGTGCTAGTCACCACCGAGACCTCGCCAAGACGGCCGATACGGGCAAATGGAACCTCAATCCACTTGAGCCACTTGATATCTCGGTCGTGAACGACGAAATCCAGGAACAGCATCAGCAGAAATATCCCGCCGAACCCCGCGATCTGTGGATGGGCCGACGCCACCAGCTTTTCATAGCTGGGTGAGCCGTCCGGGAATTCCAGTGCGCCGTGCGGCGGCGGATCCAGCGCCAGCTGCAACGCGTGCACCGGGTCGATACCCGCGGTGGCCCAGACGATGAGCAGCGGGAAGAGCAGCCGCATGCCGAATACGGCGATCAGCATCCCGATCGTCAGGAACATCTGCCGCCAGAACGCGCTCATCCGCTTCAGCACGGCGGCGTTGATGATCGCGTTGTCGAAGGACAACGACACCTCGAGAATGCCCAGCGCGATCAGCAGAAACAGGGCATTGAGCCCGCCGTGGAAATACCCCAGCGCGAGGGCCGCCAACGTGACCAGCAGCGAAATCCCGAAGATGCGAGCGGCGGCCATGGGTCCTTCCTGACAGCCGCCCACACTAGGGCGGACCCGGTCGTCACCGCCAGCCAGCGCAGCAACGCACTTACTATTTTCAAATTGTGGCGGTATATCGGGTCTGTCGGCCTAAAGCGCCGCCCCGATGACCGAAGTCGGCGGTGCGGCGTCCCCGCTGGGCGCTGCCGGCGACGCGGGGGCGTCCCGGGGGCCCGTCGCGCGCGCCAGCATGGCCCGGGTCGGCACGGCGACCGCACTGACCGCGGTGTGCGGCTACGCGGTGATCTATCTGGCGGCTCGTGACCTAGCGCCCAGCGGATTCTCGGTGTTCGGGGTGTTCTGGGGTGCATTCGGGCTGGTCACCGGTGCCGCGTTCGGACTGCTGCAAGAGACCACTCGCGAGGTCCGCGCCACCCGCTACGTCGAGGCGTTGCCGGGTCCCGAATTCCGCAACCACCCGCTGCGCGTCGCCGCGATGCTCGGTGTCGCCGCGGCCGTCGTGATCGCGGGCAGCTCGCCGCTGTGGGGTGCACGGGTCTTCTCCGACGAGCGCTGGTTGTCGGTGGCGCTGCTGTCGGTCGGGCTGGCCGGTTTCTGTCTGCACGCCACCCTGCTGGGCATGCTGGCCGGCACCGATCAGTGGACCCAGTACGGGACGCTGATGGTGACCGACGCGGTAATGCGGGTGGCGCTCGCCGTAGCCACGGTCGTGCTCGGCTGGGGTTTGACAGGTTTCCTGTGGGCGACGGTGGCCGGCGCGGTGGCCTGGCTGATCATCCTGGCGGCCGCGCCCGGGGCCCGCGCGACGGCCCGCCTCCTGACGTCCGGCGACACCGCGACGTTTCTGCGCGGCACCGCGCACTCCATCACCGCGGCCGGCGCCAGCGCGATCCTGGTGATGGGTTTCCCGGTGCTGCTCAAGCTGACGTCGAATCAGCTTGGGGCACAAGGCGGTGTGATCATCCTCGTGGTGACGTTGACCCGGGCGCCGATGCTGGTGCCGTTGACCGCGATGCAGGGCAACCTGATCGCGCATTTCGTGGACGCGCGCCGCGACCGGCTGCGCGCGCTGCTCGCGCCGGCGGCGATCATCGGTGGCATCGGCGCGATCGGGGTGCTGGCCGCCGGCCTGGTGGGCCCGTGGCTGCTGCGGGTCGTCTTCGGCGCTTCCTACGACGCCGGCAGCGCCCTGTTGGCGTGGCTGACGGGGGCGGCGCTGTCAATCGCTATGCTGACGCTGACCGGTGCCGCGGCGGTGGCCGCCGCGCTGCATCGGGCGTATGCGTTGGGCTGGGTCGGGGCCACCGCGGCGTCGGGACTGTTGCTGCTGTTGCCGCTGCCGTTGGAAACCCGCACCGTGATCGCGCTGCTGTGCGGTCCGCTGGTGGGAATCGGCGTTCACCTGGTGGCGCTGGCGCGCGCCGGGCGCCTAACCGGCTGATCCTGGCTACCCTGTGAACATCGAAACGGATTACGCCGGCGTCTGGATCGTCATTCCCGCCTTCAACGAAGCCACGGTCATCGGCGAGGTGATCGCGGACGTGCGCTCGGTCTTCGACAACGTCGTCTGCGTCGACGACGGCAGCACCGACGGCACCGGCGAACTGGCAAGGCGGGCCGGGGCACACGTGGTGCGCCATCCGGTCAACCTGGGCCAGGGCGCAGCGATTCAGACCGGCGTCGAGTACGCCCGCAAGCAGCCCGGCGCGCGGGTGTTCGCGACGTTCGACGCCGACGGCCAGCATCGCGTCAAGGACCTATCCGCGATGGTCGACCGGCTCGCCGCCGAGGACGTCGACATCGTGATCGGAACCCGGTTCGGCGGGCAGGAGAGCAGCCGGCCGCCGTTTCTGAAGCGAATCGTACTGCAGACCGCCGCGCGGTTGAGCCCGCGCGGTCACCGGCTGGGCCTGACCGACACCAACAACGGGCTGCGGGTGTTCAACAAGACGGTCGCCGACGGGCTGGACATCACGATGAGCGGCATGAGCCATGCCAACGAGTTCATCATGCTGGTCGCCGAAAACCATTGGCGCGTAGTCGAACAGCCGATCGAGGTGCTCTACACCGAATACTCCAAGTCGAAGGGCCAGCCGCTACTCAACGGGGTAAACATCATTTTCGACGGGTTCCTGCGAGGGAGGATTCTCAAGTGAACTGGATTCAGGTGCTGCTGATCGGGTCGATCATCGGGCTGCTGATCTATCTGCTGCGGTCGCGCCGCAGCTCTCGGTCGAAGGCCTGGGTCAAGGTCGGCTACGTGTTCTTCGTACTGGGCGGCATCTATGCCGTGTTGCGGCCCGACGACACCACCGTGGTCGCGCACTGGTTCGGGGTGCGCCGCGGCACCGACCTGATGCTCTACGCGCTGATCATGGCGTTCAGTTTCACCACGCTGAGCACCTATATGCGGTTCAAGGACCTGGAGTTGCGCTACGCGCGCCTGGCTCGGGCCATCGCGCTGGAGGGTGCGCAGGCGCCGGATCCGCGTTAGCCGTGCTCGTGGCCGTCAGCCGCCCTCTCGGCGTGCGTCGAACGTGCAACCATGGCGACAATCTCACCGAAATCTCTGCACCAGAGCACGTTCGGCGCTAGTCGGTCCGGGCGTGCCGGAAGAACTCGACGGTGCGGCGCACGCCCTCGGTGAGTTCGACTTGCGGGCGCCAGCCCAAAACCCTTGCCGCTGAACTGATGTCGAGGCAGGACCGACGCAGATCGCCGAGACGATCCGGATGGAACTCCGGATCATCCGGTGCGCCAACGGCTTTGGCCACCGCCGTGTGCAGCTGGCGGTCGGAGGTCTCGATGCCGGTGCCGATGTTGAAACGCTGCGCGCTGCCGGCCTGCTCGGAGGCCTTGACGAAGGCGTCCACGACGTCGTCTACGAACACGTAATCGCGGGTCTTGGTACCGTCCCCGAACACCTTGGTGGGCTTGCCGGACAACAGCGCCTGGGCGAAGATCGCCACCACGCCCGCCTCGCCGTGTGGATCCTGGCGCGGGCCGTAGACGTTGGCCGGCGCGATGTGCGAGCAATCCAGGCCGTACAGGTGCCGAAAGGTGTTCAGGTAGATCTCGCCCGCCACTTTGCCCGCGGCATACGGCGAGGCCGGATCGGTGGGCACGGTCTCCGGGGTGGGGTACTGCGCCGGGGTGCCGTAGATGGATCCGCCCGACGAGGTGTGCACGATTTTGCGGACGCCGGCGCGGCGCGCGGCCTCTGCCAGCCGCACCGTGCCGACCACATTGACCGAGGCGTCGAACTGCGGCTCGGCCACCGAGTGGCGCACGTCGATCTGGGCGGCCAGGTGGAATATCACCTCGGGCCGGTGCTCGTCGAGAATCGCCTCGAGGTCCGCGGTGACGATGTCCGCCTCGACGAAGACGTGGTCGGGATTGTCGGCCAGGTGCTCCACGTTGCGCGCTTTGCCCGTCGCGAAGTTGTCCAGGCTCACCACCGCGTGGCCATCCGCCAGCAAGCGGTCGACCAGCGTGGACCCGATAAACCCGGCTGCCCCGGTAACCAGTGCGCGCACCGGCCCACCATACCGACCGGTAAGAAATAACCATGCCCGCCGCCATGACCCGGATGCCGCGGGTCGCCCTGGCGGCGGCCGCGCTGATCGTGGTCGCGCTGGTCATCCGTGCGGTGCTGGCCTTCGGCGGCTACTTCTACTGGGACGATCTGATCCTGATCGGCAAGGCCGGAACCGAAGGCCTGCTGTCGCCGGCCTATCTGTTCGACGACCACGACGGCCACGTGATGCCGGCGGCGTTTTTGATCGCGGGTGTGCTGATCCGGCTGGGTCCGCTGGATTGGACCGGGCCCGCGACCAGCCTGGTGGTGTTGCAGCTGCTGGCGTCGCTGGCGCTGCTGCGGGCGCTGCAGGTGATCCTCGGCTGGCGTCGAGTGCTGCTGATCCCGCTGACGTTCGCGCTCTTCACCCCGCTGGGGGTGCCGGCGTTCGCCTGGTGGGCCGCGGCGCTGAATTCGCTGCCCATGCTGGCGGCACTGGCCTGGGTGTGCGCCGACGCCGTGCTGCTGGTGCGGACCGGCAACCAGCGCTACGCCCTGACCGGCGTGCTGGTGTACCTGAGCGGGTTGCTGTTCTTCGAGAAGGCCGCGGTGATTCCGTTCGTCGCCTTCGCGGTCACCGCGCTGCTGTGCCAGGTGCGCGGGCAGAAGTCCGCATTGCTGACGGCCTGGCGTGGCGGTGCGCGGCTCTGGGTCGCGTCGCTGATCCTGACGGTCGCCTGGGTGGCGCTTTACCTCGCGGTGGTCGATCAGCAGCGCTGGAGTTCCGATGTCGCGATGACCGCGGACCTGCTGTCGCGATCGATCACCCACGGCATCGTGCCGGGGCTGGCCGGCGGGCCGTGGCACTGGGACCGATGGGCGCCGGCATCCCCATGGGCCACTCCCCTGCCGCTGGCGATGGCGCTGGGTTGGCTGGCACTGGTCGCGGTGCTGGCGCTGTCGCTGGTCCGCAAGCAACGCCTCGGCCCGGTGTGGCTGACGGCGGCCGGTTACGCGGTGGCCTGCCAGGTGCCAATCTATCTGATGCGCTCGTCGAAGCTGACCGCGCTCGAACTCGCCCAAACCCTGCGGTATCTGCCGGATCTCGTTGTTGTGCTGGCGCTGTTGGCCGCCGTCGGGCTGTGCGCACCGAACCGGCCGTCGAGTCTTCGATGGCTGGACTCGTCGCCGTTGCGGGCCGTGGTGGCAACGGGTTTGGCCGTATTGTTCGTCGCCGCCAGCCTGTATTCGACGGCGACGTTTCTGACCAGTTGGCGCGACAATCCCACCCGGAGCTATCTGCGCAATGCGCGGGCCAGTTTGGCTGCGGCCCATGCCAATTCGACTGCCCCGCTGCTGGATCAAGAGGTCGACCCGCTGATCCTGCAGCGGGTGGCCTACCCGGAGAATCTGGCCAGTCACATGTTCGCCCTGGTGCGCGATCGGCCCGAATTCGCCACGGCGACAACACAATTGCGAATGTTCGACAGCGCTGGGCGGCTGATCCCGGCGCGGGTCAGCTGGATTCGGACCATCAAACCCGGGCCGTTGCCGCAGTGCGGCTACTTCGCCCAACCGGACACGCCGGCACGCATGGCGCTCGACGGTCCGCTGCTGCCCGCCGACTGGACCGTCGCACTCAACTACTTGGCCAACAGCGACGGCTCGATGACGATCGCGCTGTCGGAGGGCCCGGGCGTCAAGGTTCCGGTGCATCCCGGCCTCAATCGGGTGTACGCCCGGCTGCCGGGCGCCGGCAACGCGATCATGGTGCGCGCCAACACGACTGCCCTGGCATTGTGCGTCGCGGCGGGACCGGTGGGCTTTCTGACGCCGGCCTGAGTTCGCCTGCGGCTACGCGGCGCTGGGCCCGTGCCACGCCGCTGGCGCCCGGGTCGTGGTCGGCGGGCGCGGTGCCGCCGATGCGGAGCGGATGTGGGTGACCGAGGCTAACGCCTCGTTGCCCTGCCCGTCGTGCGGCACCTTACGACAGGCCAGCCAGGCGACGGTCATGCCCACGATCGCAAGCCCGAGAGCCGACAGGACCAGCACATCGCCGAAAGCCAACAGCACGACGATGCCCGCCGCGATCCACGCCGCCTCGCCGACCGGGTTACGGGATTGGTTGTTGTGCAGCATGTCGGCCTCGCTCGGATCGGGTGCCACCGTATGGCGATTGCAACGCGAGCAGGACCGCAAACACTGCCCAATCACGGGCGATGGTGACCCACCTCACGGTGGTCCGACGAGAGCCGCCTGGGGGAATCGAACCCCCGACCTATTCATTACGAGTGAATCGCTCTACCGACTGAGCTAAGGCGGCGCGCCCCTCAGCGGGGCGGCACGAGTCTACGGCAGGCGGGCGCGCGGGCCCAATTTCAAACCCGTAGTTCTTGCCCGATGGTGGCCACCATGGCGTCGACGGCGAACTTGGGCTTGACGTTGACGGCCAGCGCTTCGCGGCATTCCAGCACCGCCTCGATGCAGCGCAGCAGCCGCTCGGGCGGGGCATGCGCGGCCAGCGCCGCGACCCGCTCGGCCATGTCCGGATGGTTGGCGCGCACCCCGCCCGCCCGCGCGGACACCACCAGCGCGTCGCGGAAGTACGTCGCCAGGTCGATCAGCGCCCGGTCCAGCGCGTCGCGCGACGCCCTGGTCTGGCGAGACTTCTGCCGTCGCTCGAGATCCTTGATCGCCCCGGCGGCGCCGCGCATGGGCCCGGCGGTGCCCTTGCCCGTACCGCCGGCCCCCAGCGCCGTCCGCAGCTCCTCGGTCTCGGCCTCGGCACGGTCAGCGGTCAATACGACGGCCTCGGTCTCGGCCGCGGCCACCAACTCCTCGGCGGCGGCGTAGGCGCGCGCGGGGGTCGCGGCATCGCGCACCAGCCCCAGCGCCCGCTCGCGTCGGTCCCGGGCCTCCGCATCGGTCGCCAGCCGACGCGCCCGCCCCACGTGGCCACCGCTGACCGACGCCGCCCAGTTGGCCGTTTCGGCACTCAGCCCGTCGCTGTCGATCAGCACCTGCGCGATCGACTCGGGCGACGGCGTCACCAACGCGACGTGCCGGCATCGGGACCGCAGCGTGATCGCGATGTCCTCGGGATCGACCGACGGCGCGCACAGCAGGAACACCGTCGACGGCGGCGGTTCCTCGACCACCTTCAGCAACGCGTTGGCGGCGCCTTCGGTCAACCGATCGGCGTCTTCGACCACCACGATCTGCCAGTGCCCGGTGGTCGGGCGCCGCGAAGCGATCTGCACGATCGAGCGCATCTCGTCGACGCCGATGGACAGGCCTTCGGGGATCACCCGGCGGACGTCGGCGTGGGTGCCGGCCATCGTCGTGGTGCAGGCCCGGCAGCGCCCGCAGCCGGGGCCTCCCTCCGCGGCCGAAGAGGTGCATTGCAGCGCGGCCGCGAAGCACAGCGCGGCGACCGATCGTCCCGAACCGGGTGGCCCGGTGATCAGCCACGCATGTGTCATAGTCCCGTGGTCCGCGACGCTGTGATCGGGATCACTTCGGGCGGCGCGCGCGGCGGCCAGCAACGCGGCCTCGACGGCTTCCTGGCCTACCAACCGCGTAAACACTCCGGACATCACCGGCAACACTAGTGAGACAGACCGACGTCCACCCGCCGGCTACCGTATCGCGACAATTCCGTGATCTTCTCCGGCATTTCGCCAGGACCGGACGAGTTGCCAAAGCAATTAAGGGTTGCCGACTAGTCCCTGCCGACCGATACGGTGGGTTGGTGGCAACACCGGGCGCTCTTCCCGGGCGAATCAGTGCGTTCGTCCGGTGGGTGGTGCGCACGCCGTGGCCGCTGTTCTCGCTGAGCATGCTGCAGGCCGACATCATCGGCGCGCTGTTCGTGCTCGGCTTCCTGCGCTACGGCCTGCCGCCGGAGGACCGTATTCAATTGCAGGATCTGCCGACCATGAACCTGGCGATCTTCGCCGGCTCGCTGGTCATCTTGTTCCTTGTCGGTGTGGTGGTCAACCTCCGGCTGCTGATGCCGGTGTTCCGCTGGCAGCGCCGCGACAACATGCTTGCCGAGGCCGACCCGGCCGCCACCGAACTGGCCCGCAGCCGCGCCCTGCGCATGCCTTATTACCGCACCCTGAGCACCGTTGTGTACTGGTGTATCGGCGGCGTGGTGTTCGTCGTCGCCAGCTGGTCGGTGGCCCGGTTCGCCGCGCCCGTCGTCACCGTCGCCACCGCGTTGGGGGCGGCGGCCACCGCGATCATCGGCTACCTGCAATCCGAGCGAGTATTGCGGCCGGTGGCCGTGGCCGCCCTGCGCAGTGGGGTGCCGGAGAACGCCAAGGCGCCCGGCGTCATCCTGCGCCAGATCCTGACCTGGATGCTGTCCACCGCCGTGCCGCTGCTGGCGATCGTGCTCGCCGTGGTGGCCGACAAGATTTCGCTGCTGCGCGCCGCACCGGAAAGCTTGTTCAATCCGATCCTGTTGCTGGCGCTGACCGCGCTGGGCGTCGGGCTGATCAGCACCTTGCTGGTGGCCATGTCCATCGCCGACCCGCTGCGCCAGCTGCGCTGGGCGCTCTCGGAGGTGCAGCGCGGCAACTACAACGCGCACATGCAGATCTACGACGCCAGCGAGCTCGGCCTGCTGCAAGCCGGATTCAACGACATGGTTCGTGACCTGGCCGAGCGGCAGCGGCTGCGCGACCTGTTCGGCCGCTACGTCGGCGAGGACGTGGCCCGCCGGGCGCTGGAGCGCGGCACCGAATTGGGCGGCCAGGAGCGCGACGTCGCGGTGCTGTTCGTCGACCTGGTCGGCTCGACGCAGCTGGCCGCGACGCGACCGCCCGCCGAGGTGGTCCACCTGCTCAATGACTTCTTCCGGGTGGTGGTCGACACCGTAGGGCGCCACGGCGGCTTCGTCAACAAGTTCCAGGGTGATGCCGCGCTGGCCATCTTCGGCGCACCCATCGAACACCTGGACGCCTCCGGTAGCGCGCTGGCGGCGGCCCGCGAGCTGCACGACGAGCTCCTGCCGGTGATCGGAGCGGCCGAGTTCGGCATCGGAGTGTCCTCCGGACGAGCCATCGCCGGCCATATCGGCGCCCAGGCCCGCTTCGAGTACACCGTGATCGGCGACCCGGTCAACGAGGCGGCCCGGCTGACCGAGCTGGCCAAGCTCGAACCCGGGCATGTGCTGGCGTCGGCGATCGCGGTCAGCGGCGCGCTGGACTCCGAGGCGCTGTGCTGGGATGTCGGCGAGGTCGTCGAGCTACGCGGCCGCGCCGCGCCTACTCAACTGGCCCGGCCGTTGAATCTTGCTGCCCCGCCGGGTGTTTCGACACCACCGCGCGCCGTTAAAGATGTAGCCAGCGAGATTATGTGATCGGCAGGCGCTAACCGCGCTTGGCGGCCTTTTTCGCCGGGGCCTTCCGCGCGCTTTTCTTGGCGGGCCGTTTCACCGGACTCCGGGCCCGCCGGTCGGCCAACAGCTCGGCGGCGCGCTGGTCGGTAATCGACATCACGTCGTCGCCCTTGCGGAGGCTGGCGTTAGTCTCGCCGTCGGTAACATAGGGCCCAAATCGCCCGTCCTTCACCACCATTGGCTTACCCGACACCGGGTCATTGCCCAGCTCGCGTAGCGGCGGGGCCGAAGCACTTTGCCGGCCACGTCGTTTCGGCTCGGAGTAGATCTTCAGCGCCTCATCGAGGGTGATGTCGAACATCATCTCCTCGGTCGCCAGCGAACGAGAATCCGTGCCGCGCTTCAGGTATGGGCCGTAGCGGCCGTTCTGCGCGGTGATCTCCTCGCCCGAGGCAGGATCGACACCGACCACCCGGGGCAGCGAGAGCAGCCGCAACGCGTCCTCGAGCGTGACCGTCTGCAAATCCATGGTGCGTAGCAGCGACCCGGTTCTGGGCTTGGGGCCGGTCGGCTTCTTGCCTTTTTTCGCCGGGGCCGCCTCGCCGTCCTCCGGAGGCGGTTCGGGCAGCACCTCGGTGACGTACGGCCCGTAACGGCCGTCCTTGGCGACGATTTCGTGGCCGGTCTCCGGGTCAATCCCCAGCGAGCGGCCCTCTTGCGGAGTGGCGAAAAGCTCCTCGGCCACCTCCAGCGTCAACTCGTCGGGAGTCAGCGAATCGTTGAGGTTGGCGCGCTGCGGCTTTGCCTTCCCGTCGTCGCCGAGGATCGTGCGCTCCAGGTACGGCCCGTTCTTACCGACCCGGACGTAAACCGGACGCCCCTCCGAATCGTCAAACAGCTTGATGGAGTTGACTTCTCGGGCGTCGATACCCTCCAAGTTGACCCCGACGAGCTTCTTGAGCCCGCCGGCGCGCGCCACCGAATCCTGCACGCCGTGGTCGCCGCCGAAGTAGAAGTTGTTGAGCCAGTTGGTGCGTTGCTCGTTGCCGGACGCGATCGCGTCGAGCTCGTCTTCCATCGCCGCGGTGAAGTCGTAGTCGACGAGTCGGCCGAAATGCTGTTCCAGCAGACCCGTGACGGCGAACGCGACCCACGAGGGCACCAGCGCGCTGCCCTTCTTGTGCACGTAGCCGCGGTCCTGGATGGTCTTGATGATCGACGAGTACGTCGACGGGCGGCCGATACCCAGCTCCTCGAGGGCCTTGACCAGCGAGGCCTCGGTGTAGCGGGCCGGCGGGTTGGTGGCGTGGCCGTCGGGGGTGAGCTCGAGGGCCGCCAACCGCTGTTCCTCCGTGAGGTGGGGCAGCCGGCGCTCGGCATCGTCGGCCTCGCCGCCGGCCAGCTCGTCGACGGTCTCGACGTAGGCCTTCAGGAAGCCGGCGAAGGTGATGGTCCGCCCGGTCGCGGAGAACACCACCGGCCGGTCGCCGGATTGGCCGTTGATCCGCAGACTCAGCGTGGTCCCGCGCGCGTCGGCCATCTGCGAGGCGACCGTGCGCTGCCAGATCAGCTCGTAGAGACGGAACTCGTCGCCGTCGAGCTCGCGGCACACGGCGTCCGGGGTGGCGAACGTTTCGCCCGCCGGGCGGATCGCCTCGTGCGCCTCCTGGGCGTTTTTGACCTTGCGGGTGTACTGGCGCGGCGACGGGGACACGTACTCGTCGCCGTAAAGCTGGCTGGCCTGGGTGCGGGCCGCGTTGATCGCCGACTGCGACAGCGTCGTCGAGTCGGTACGCATATAGGTGATGTAGCCGTTTTCGTAGAGCCGCTGGGCGATGCTCATCGTCCGCTCGGACGAGAAGCGCAGCTTGCGGCCGGCCTCCTGCTGCAGCGTCGACGTCATGAACGGCGCGTACGGGCGGCGGGTGTAGGGCTTCTCCTCGACCGAGGCCACCGACAGCTGCGAGCCGCGCAGACCCGCGGCCAGCTCCGTGGCTCGTGCTTCGTCGAGCACCACGGCTTCGTCGGCCTTGCGCAGGACGCCCAGCGAGTCGAAATCGCGGCCGGTGGCGACCCGCAGTCCGTCGAGGGAGGTCAGCCGGGCGGTGAAGGTGGGCGGCTGCGCGTCGGGGTCGGAGATGCTGGCGTCCAGCTGGGCCAGAATGTCCCAGTACGACGCGCTGCGGAACGCCATGCGGTCGCGTTCGCGCTGCACGATGATGCGGGTGGCCACGGACTGCACCCGGCCCGCCGACAACCGGGGCGCGACCTTCTTCCACAGCACCGGACTGACCTCGTAGCCGTACAAGCGGTCCAGAATGCGGCGGGTTTCCTGCGCGTCGACCAGGTCGATGTCGAGGTCGCGGGGGTTTTGCGCGGCCTCGAGGATGGCGGGCTCGGTGATCTCGTGGAACACCATCCGCTTGACCGGGATGCGCGGCTTCAGCGTCTCCATCAGGTGCCAGGCGATGGCCTCGCCCTCGCGGTCACCATCGGTGGCCAGGTAGAGCTCGTCGACGTCCTTCAACAGGCCCTTGAGCTCGGTGACCGTGCTCTTCTTTTCCGGGCTGATGATGTAGAGCGGTTCGAAGTCGGCGTCGACGTTGACTCCGAGCCGCGCCCAGGGCTCCGACTTGTACTTGGCCGGCACGTCGGCGGCGGCTCGGGGCAGGTCGCGGATGTGTCCTCGCGACGATTCGACGATGTAGGTGGAGCCCAGATAGCTCGCGAGTTTGCGCGCTTTCGTCGGCGACTCGACGATGACAAGTCGCCTCCGGCTGCCATTGCCGCTGCCGTCGCGGCCTGATGTCGGGTCAGCCACCTGCGCTTACGCTCCATATCTGCTCCCGGTCCCGTGCGGGACCGCCCTGGGAGGAAGAATGACAGGCAGACGTCTGAAATTCCGCTGAAATTCAAATACGCCGACGTTCCTACCCTTCGGGCACCTGACAATTTCGCACCCGGAGGCAGGCCGACGCAAACCGACTCCCCGGGCGGGCGGGCTAGACCCGCGGCCACAGCGCCGACGCCTCGGCGCCGTCGGGATGTTCCCCCACGTTCTCTACCAGCCGCGATAGCCTGCGGCGTCCGCTGATCCGCAGCGCCGGGCGCCCGCCGCGGGTGCCGATCAAGGTGGGCGCGATCCCGACCCGCATCAGCGCCGAGGCCAGCGGCGAATGGGTGTCCGGGGCGTGTGGATCCAGGCCCAGTTGATAGTGGTCGCCCTCCGGCGTGCCGGCCGCGATGGTCCAGGCCCGCAACTCGCGCGGGCCGGGCAGCCATCGGGGCGGCACAGTCTTGACCGCCCCGCGCGTCCATTCGGCGGCGATCGCCGTCAGCGACGGGTCGACCGCGGTCCGCACCAGGGGCGTGTCCTCGTCGGTGCGGCCGATTTCGGGGACCAAGCCGGCCTCGGCGATCATCTCGGCCAGAGCCGAGGCGCGCCACTGCTGGTCCACGACGACCGACAGCCGGGCGCCACGACCCTCGGCAGCGCCCACCGTCACGATTTGGCCAGAAGCCGCCAGCACCCCGCACAGGTCGGCGACCGCGGGCGGCACCGCCTCCGCAGTGAAGAAGGAAAGCTGGCTCACCACATCGACAGTAAGCCAGCCTGCCCGTCGCCGCTTTGAGGCATCCGGCGCGCCGGGACACCCGGCGTGTCGCCCGCTTGGGGCCGAAGGTTGCCCGGGAGTGAATAGATAGTGAAAACCCCCCGGCGGCACCCGCAAAGCGGGTTGCACGGGGGGTTTTCGTCAGAATCCGCTCGATTAGACGGAGCGGACTCCGGTGGCCTGGGGGCCCTTAGGGCTGTGGCCGATCTCAAACTCGACCTTCTGATTTTCTTCGAGGGTGCGGAAGCCCGAACCCTGGATCTCCGTGTAGTGGACAAAAACATCCGCGGAACCATCCTCGGGGGCGATGAAACCGAACCCCTTCTCCGCGTTGAACCACTTCACAGTTCCCTGTGGCATTTCTCGATCTTTCCTTTTCTTCAAGGTTCGGAGCACCGCTTTTCGGTGCCCCGGGCCCGTTGTCGCCGCCATACCTCGCGGAGTCGTCGGAACTTCACCCGAACGTTAACCTCGCAGGAACCGCGGGTCGCAACGTCGATCCTGCGAAGTTTTGACACGAACACAGAAGCTACGACCGCAAACAGTCAATCACGTTCAACGCGTCGGCGACAGACTTGTGTCCCCGACTGATTCTTGGAGGGTGCGACGTGGCGAGTTTCGGCAGCGACCTGCTCGCCGTCGCGCTCGCCGGAACCGCGCCGGACGAGCATCCGCTGCGCCACGTCGCGGAGCTGCCGGCCCGGACCGGCCGGCCCCACAGGTGGCCGGAATGGGCCGAATCCGACGTCATCGCGGCCTTCACCGCCCGTGGCATCAGCGCGCCGTGGTCACACCAGGCGCAGGCCGCCGAATTGGCCCACGCCGGGCGTCATGTCGTGGTCAGCACCGGCACCGCGTCGGGCAAGTCGCTGGCCTATCAATTGCCGGTGCTCAATGCGCTGGCGACGGATCCGTTGGCCCGAGTGCTGTACCTGTCGCCGACGAAAGCCCTTGGTCACGACCAGTTGCGCGCCGCGCACGCACTGACGGCCGCCGTGCCGAAACTGGCCGACGCGGCGCCGGTCGCCTACGACGGGGACAGTCTCGCCGAGGTGCGCCGCTTCGCGCGCGAGCGCTCCCGCTGGCTGTTTTCCAACCCGGACATGATCCACTTGTCCATTTTGCGGAATCATCCGCGCTGGGCCGTGTTCCTGCGCGGCCTGCGCTTCGTGATCGTCGACGAATGCCATTACTACCGCGGTGTTTTCGGCTCCAACGTGGCGATGGTACTGCGCCGGCTGTTGCGCCTGTGTGCGCGGTACTCCAGCGCGCCGACGGTGATTTTCGCCAGTGCGACGACGGATTCACCCGGCACGACAGCGTCCGAACTGATCGGCCTGCCCGTCGAAGAGGTCACCGAAGACGGCTCACCGCAGGGTGAACGCACCGTCGCGCTGTGGGAGCCCGCGCTGCGCACCGACGTCACCGGTGAGCACGGCGCCCCGGTGCGCCGTTCGGCCGGTGTCGAGGCGGCCCGGGTGATGGCCGACCTGATCGCCGAGGGCGCGCAGACCCTGACGTTCGTGCGCTCCCGGCGGGCGGCCGAATTGACCGCGCTGGGCGCCCGGGCGCGGCTGGACGACGTCGCCCCGGACCTGTCGCAGCAGGTCGCCTCATACCGGGCCGGTTATCTCGCCGAGGACCGCAACGCGCTGGAGCGCGCGCTGGCCGAGGGCCGGTTGCGGGGCCTGGCCACCACCAACGCGCTGGAATTGGGCGTCGACATCGCCGGACTGGACGCGGTGGTGCTGGCCGGATTTCCCGGCACGGTCGCCTCGTTTTGGCAACAGGCCGGCCGGTCGGGGCGGCGCGGGCAGGGCGCGCTGGTGGTGCTGATCGCCCGCGACGACCCGCTGGACACGTATCTGGTGCACAATCCCGCAGCGCTGCTGGGCAAGCCGGTCGAACGGGTGGTGATCGACCCGGCCAACCCCTACCTTCTCGGTCCCCAACTACTTTGTGCTGCAACAGAATTACCGCTCGACGAGGCAGAAGTTCGAGAGTTCGGTGCCGCAGGCGTGGCCGAGGGACTGGTCGACGACGGGCTGTTGCGCCGCCGCGGCGACAAGTACTTCCCCGCACCGGGCCTAGAACCGCATGGGGCGGTGGACATCCGAGGCTCGACGGGCGGCCAGGTCGTCATCGTGGAAGCCGACACCGGGCGGCTGCTGGGCAGCACCGGAGTCGGGCAGGCGCCCGCCTCGGTGCACCCGGGCGCGGTTTATCTGCACCAGGGCGACACGTATGTCGTCGATTCGCTGGATCTCGACGACGCGATCGCGTTCGTGCACGCCGAGGATCCCGGCTATGCAACGTTTGCGCGCGAAATCACCGACATCAAGGTCACGGGCACCGGCGAGCAGTCGACGTTCGGTGCGGTGACTCTGGGCGTGGTGCCGGTCCGGGTCATTCACCAGGTCGTGGGCTATCTGCGTCGGCGGTTGTCCGGTGAGGTCATCGATTTCGTCGAGCTGGACATGCCCGAGCACGTCCTGGACACCATCGCGGTGATGTACACGATCACACCGGAAGCGTTGGCGAGCAATGGAATTGATGCAGCGCGGATTCCCGGCTCGTTGCACGCGGCCGAACACGCCGCGATTGGGCTGCTACCGTTGGTGGCCAGCTGCGACCGCGGGGATATCGGCGGGATGTCCACCGCGGTCGGCCCGTTGGGCGAGCCCAGCGTGTTCGTCTACGACGGGTACCCGGGCGGAGCGGGATTCGCCGAATGCGGATTCCGCCAAGCACGAACCTGGCTCAGTGCCACCGCCGCGGCCATCGAGGCGTGTGAATGCCCGATGGGCTGTCCATCCTGCGTGCAGTCCCCCAAATGCGGCAACGGTAATGACCCGCTGGACAAGGCGGGCGCTGTGCAAGTGCTCAGGCTCGTGCTGGGGGAGTTGCCGTAGCGATCGCGCCGAGCAATCCACGGACGGCGACCGACCCCTCGACGGTCGACCTCCACGGAACTGCATACAACAACCGCCGAATGCGTTTCCGTTTACCGAAGAAACGCCAGCATGCTGTCTCAAAGCGCGACCAACGGCCGGAGCAGAAAACCTACCAAGGCTGTGATGGCGTTTGCAAACTTACCAGTAACTTAGCGGCGGCGAAGTCGATTCGACCTATCGCCGAACCGGTGTCGCGACGGATTTGCTGGCGCAATGACCGTCCGCCCGGGGATCCCTCCGAGTCCGGGTGCGCCCTAAAATTGACCGCATGGCCCACGACTGGTTGCTCGTGGAGACACTGGGGGACGAGCCCGCCGTGGTAGCACAGGGGCGGCAACTCAAGAACCTTGTCCCGATCACGACTTTTCTCCGCCGCAGTCCCCACCTCGCCGCCGTCCGCACCGCGATCGCGGAGTCGATGCGCAGCGGGCAGAGCCTGACCAGCATCACTCCCAAGCACGACCGGGTGATCCGCACCGAACCGGTCGTCATGTCGGACGGCTGCATCCACGGTGTGCACGTGTGGACCGGACCCGCCGACATCGAGCCACCCGAGCGGCCCACCGCGGGCCCGCTGAAGTGGGACTTGACCCTTGGGGTGGCCACCGACACCCGCGAGTCGCTGGCGATCAGCGGCAAGAACCCCGACGTCGAAGTCATTTTCGGCCGGGCGTTTGCCGAAGACCTCCCTTCGCGGGAGCTCAATCCGAACGAAACCAAAGTGCTTGCCATGGCGGTCAAGGCAGTGCCGGGCCAAACTATCTGCAGCACTTGGGATCTCACCGACTGGCAGGGAAATCCTATCCGGATAGGCTTCATTGGCCGCAGCGCGCTGGAACCCGGGCCGAACGGCAAGGACCACCTGGTCGCCCGCGCGATGAACTGGCGCGCCGAGCTCAACGGCCCGATTGTCTCCACCGACGACCTGGCCCTGCGAATCCTCAACGGGCTACGGCAGGGCGGAGTGCACCGGGCGCTCGTCGACCTGAACAACTGGACCCTGCTGAAGTGGCTCGACGCGCCTTGCACCTTTTACGACTGGCGGGGCGCCGACAAAGACCAGCCGAAGGTCCATCCCGATGACGTGCACCAAATGTCGTCGATGACAAAGGAATTCGGTAGGGGATCGACTAACCGCATGCTGCGGATGCGCGGCTTCGACGGCAAGTGGGTGCCGGTGCATGTGACGGCCAACCGCGTGGAACTCGAACCCGACACCTTCGTCGGGCTGCTCTCGCTGCGCTTGCCCAGCGACGAGGAGCTGGCCAACGCCGGGCTACCAACGGCTGCGGAAGGCAGCGCCTGATCATGGCGCGTCGACCGGCCCGGCCCGGGCGGCGGCCTCGGCCACCCCGCCGAACAGTGCCGCGACGCGCACGGTGACGACGACGTCGAGATCGTCGGCCCGGCAGCCTACATCGCCGATTCACATGCCGCGGGCCACCGCACTGGCCCGGGCGCAGGCCGCCTCGGCTCCGGAAGGCAGCCGCGCCGCGGCGGCCAGCGCGGCCAGGTCCGCGGCCGCCTGCGCGCGATGGCGTGCCACCACCGCGGATCCGAGGTACGCACCGGCAGCCGTGACGCACAGCAGCACCGCGACCATCGCCGCCGCGAGTACGGTCGCCGAACCGCGGTCATCCCGAAGGCTCCGCCGCCGAGACCGCGTTGGCGCTGATGTCCAACGCGGGCAGCACCTTCGAGTGCGCCACCACCGTGGCCACCAGGAAGTCTCCGTCGCGGCGGACCTGGACCCGCGATCCGCCCGGGGCGATGCGCCGGGCCGCGGCGAGCGCCGAACGTTCGTCGCCACGCGCGGCCAGTCGGGCGGCCTCGCGGGCGGCCTCGACACAGCGAACCTGCATCGACACGGCATTGATGCCGGCCAGGCATCCCACCAGCACGGTAACCAGCGCGGCGATCGCCAATACCGCTTCCACGGTGCTCGCACCACGGCAATCGGCTAGACCTTGGTGTTGAACGCACGACCGATGATGTTGGTCAGCGCCGACACGATTGAATTGCCGGTGACGACGGTGTAGAGAATCGCGCCGAACGCGGCCGCGGCGACGGTACCGATCGCATACTCCACAGTCGACATCCCCGACTCGTCGGTGGCGAGCATCGCCATCCGCGCCGTCAGCGCCCGAAACATCTTGATCACCAATGTATCCCCTCTGTTGTAATTTCACAGCAAGCCCGATTGCAAGACGTCCCCGGCCAGCCCCGCCACCACCGGGACGATGCCGAGGCAGACGAACGCCGGCAGGAAGCACAACCCGAGCGGTCCGGCGATCAACACACCCGCCCGCTCGGCGGATGCCGCGGCGGTGTGCGCGGCGTCGTGACGGGACTGCTCGGCCAACTCGGCGACGCCGCCGGCCAGCGCCGCGCCCGACGATGCCGACTGTCGCGCCAGTCGCAGCAACGCCTCGGTCTGCACGTCGACCGGTTTCCCGGGTGAGATCGACCATGCGACAGCGGGATCGGCGCCCAGCGCCAGCAGATCGGCGGCCCGCCGCAATACCCCGGCCAGCTGCGCCGGCGCGGAATCGGCGGTTGCGGCCGCCGCGGTCGACACGGCCATCCCGGCCTGCAGGCACACCGCCAGTACGTCGAGGCTAGCAGCGACGGCCAGCGGGTCCGGCCCGCTCGCGGATGCGGCGCGCAGCGCGGGCCGAAGCCGTTGCGCACGAACAATGGCGCGGGCGCGTGCCGTCGACGGCCCGGGTGCGATCAACAACGCCAAGGCCAGTAGCACCGTTGCGGCGCTCATGACGCGGCCCGCTGGATGATTCGGTCCGACCACAGCAGGCCGCCACACGTCAACATCGATCCGACCACCAACAGCCACCCGCCCGCGTGCCCGCTCAGCAAGAAGCTCAGCGGACGGGCACCGATCAGTTGGCCCAGCAACACGCCCAACACCGGCAAGCCCGCCAATATCGCCGCGGTGGCCCGGGCCCCGGCCATGCTCGAGTCAACCTTCGATGAGAATCGTTGTCGCTCAATGATATCGCGTTGCGCGGTACGCATCAGGGTGGCGATCCCAAGACCGTGATCGCTCGCCAGCTGCCAGCACACGGCCAGCCGTTGCCAATGCGCGGGCTGGGCTGAGGAGTCTGCGGCGACCCGCAGGCCCACCGTGACATCGGCGCCCAATCGCGCGCGTGCCGCGACCGCACGCAGCGACCGTGCCACCGCGCCAACGGTTTCGGCGGCGGCCACATCGAAGGCCTGCACGGGATGGGCCCCACGCGCAGCTCGCCGACCAATACCTCGAGCGCGGCTTCCAATGTCCGGCCCTCCTCGGTCGCACGCCGGAGCTGACGGCGCCGGCGGTAGCGCAGGCTCACCGTGGCAGTCACGGTCGCGGCGGCCAGAATGGTGGTCAGCGGCAGCGTTACCACGGCCACAACGGCGCCACCCGCGACCAGGCAGGTGCGCCCGCGCGTGCCGACTACGACTTGTCGACGTGCGGTCAACCGCCGCTTCGGCGACGACGGGAATACCAAGAGCGCCAACGCCATCAGTGAGGCAGACACCGCGATGCCGTTCATGCCGACAACCGGCTTCGCAGCAAGCGATGCAGCTCTTCGGCATCGCCGGTCTTGCCGTGCTGGACGTGCCACGCCGTCACCGCCCGGACCCGCCCGTCGACCTGGCGTAGCACGGCGATCTCGGCGAGCCGGCGCCGGCCGTCGCTGCCCCGCGCAACGTGCAGCAGCACCTGCACCGCCGCGGCGAGCTGACTGTGCAACGCGGCCCGATCCAAACCGCCGAGCGCACCCAACGCCTCCAGCCGGGCGGGGACCTCACCGGGATTGTTGGCATGTACCGTGCCTGCCCCGCTGTCATGGCCGGTGTTCAGGGCCGCGAGCAGGTCGACCACTTCGGCCCCCTGACCTCACCGACGACGATGCGGTCGGGCCGCATCCGCAACGCCTGCCGGACCAGCTGGCGCACCGGAATTTCGCCCACTCCTTCGACATTGGCGCACCGGGCGACCAGCTTGACCAGATGCGGATGCCGGGGCGCCAATTCGGCGGCGTCCTCGACGCACACGATCCGCTCCGTCGGCGAGACCGCGCCCAGCATGGCCGCCAGCAAAGTCGTCTTGCCGGCGCCGGTGCCGCCGCACACCAGGAACGCCATCCGGGCCGCGATGATGTCGGCGACCAACGCGGCGGCCATCGGTTCGATCGCGCCCGCGGCGGTCAGCGCGGCCAGATCCTGCATGGCCGGGCGCAACACCCGCAGCGACAGGCAGGTGCCACCGGCAGCCACCGGCGGTAACACCGCGTGCAACCGGACCGTGAACCCGCCGGCTCCGATACCGGACAGCTGGCCGTCGACCCAGGGCTGCGCGTCATCCAGACGGCGGCCCGCCGCCAGCGCGAGCCACTGGGCCAGCCGTCGCACCGTCGCCTCGTCGGCGAAACGGATGTGGCTGCGTCGCAATCCGTTTCCATCGTCGACCCACACCGCGTCCGGCGCGGTGACCAGGACGTCGGTGGTGCCGTCCGCGCACAGCAACGGCTCGAGAATTCCCGCACCGGTCAGCTCGGTCTGTAGCACCCGCAGATTGGCCAGGACCTCGGTGTCGCCGAGCATCCCACCGGATTCGGCCCGAATCGCGGCGGCCACCACACTGGGCCGTAACGAGGATCCCGGCGGAATCGATTCCGTCGCCAGGCGCTCGCGCACCCGCTCGATAAGCGATCCGCTCACGCCACCCTGGCCTTCGGTCCGCGCGGCAGTAGCTGCAGGACCCGACGAGCCGCCGCCGTCAGCGCCGATCGTCGCCCGAGCCGCACGCCGCCGTGTTCGAGCTGCCCGGCCAGTTGCGGTTGCGCTTTCATCGACGCCAGCAGCGACAGACCGGTGATGTCGGCGACTTCGGTCGCGCGCAATCCGCCCGGCGACGGACCCCGAACCACCAGACCGAGGTTGGGGTTGATCGTGGCCAGTACCGACGTCATCGCCGCCGTCGCCGCACAGGAGCGCACGTCGCACGGGCTGATCACGACGACGAGGTCCGCGGCGACCAGCCCGGCCTGGGTGGCCTCGGTCAGACGCCGGGGCAGATCGTACACCACCGTGACTCCCCCGCGGCGGCCCGCATCGATGACCGCGTCCACCGGGCCGGCGTCCAGCTCGTAGCCGCGCCGTGTACCGGACAGCACGCTGACGCCCTGCAGGCGCGGCAGCGCGTCGCGCACCGCCGGCCAGTTGAGCCGACCGCCCTGCAATGCCAAGTCGGGCCAGCGCAATCCGGGGATGGACTCCCCGCCGAGCAACAGATCGACGCCGCCGCCCCAGGGATCAAGATCAAGCAGCAGTGCATGATTCGCGGCCCGGGCCGCTGCGGCCGCGCACAGCGACGCCCCGGCGCCGCCGCAACCGACGATCACCGCGACGGCCCCGCCGCGCGATCCGTCGTCGCGGATCGATTCAGCGGATTCCGCGAGCTCGCGGATCAACTCGTGTTCCTGCTCGGGCAGGCTCAGCACGTGCTGAGCGCCGACCGCAATGGCGGCCGCCCAGGTGGGCGGCGCGGGTTCGGCGGCGCACAGCACGGTGACGTGGACACGGCGCGGCAGCGCAGCGCGCCCGCAACGGTCCGCACCCGCGGCATCGAGCTACCACCGCCGCGGCCGCCGACCACGTCTTGCGACCCACCGCCGACTCGCCGGCGTGCACCACCCGCACGCCGACCGCGGCGGCCACCCGATCCAGTTCGTCGCGCAAGATCGGGTCGGTCAACACCGCCAGTACACCCGCGGAATGCCTCGCCTCGGAGCCGGTAGCGATCGTCACCCCACCACCGTGCGGGCAGCTCAGGATGGCACACCAGTCCCAAACTTGGATTTGTGGAGAGATACGAGAGTGTGCACAAAGTTCGCGGTTCGGCGGTTGCCCGCACGACGGATAACACTGCGCCCGCAACCGCCGCAGGGTGTACAAGAGGGCCGGATTGTCGAGAAAATCACCGCAGAAAAGGGACGACCCCCGCCAGGGGGGAGGAGGCGGAGGTCGTCGTGTATCAGCCCCCGGGGGGTCGGGCTGATACACCCTCGGCTCAGGCCGAGTAATGCTTACTATACACACGACAGTGCGGATTGACGCAAGTAGCTGTTTTTTGCGGAAGGCAACTTTGAGCCGCAAAAACACCGCTGGCCTCGTCTGTTACCACTGTCGAGTCCCGAATTTGCCGGCACGCCCCCGGACATGCCGGCCGACCGACCTATGCTGAGTCCGTGACCGTCTCCGACTCGGAAGCGCACCAGCAAACCTCGACACAGGCACCCGCACCGGGGCCTCCGCACGCCAAAACCGCGGCCTTTTTCGACCTGGATAAGACGATCATCGCCAAGTCCAGCACCCTGGCTTTCAGCAAACCGTTCTTCAACCAGGGTCTGCTCAACCGGCGCGCCGTACTGAAGTCCAGCTACGCGCAATTCATCTTTCTGCTCTCTGGTGCTGATCATGACCAGATGGACCGAATGCGCACCCACATGACCAACATGTGCACCGGGTGGGACGTCGCTCAGGTCAAGTCGATCATCGACGAAACCCTGCACGACATCGTGACTCCGCTGGTGTTCGCCGAGGCCGCGGATCTGATCGCGGCGCACAAGTTGTGTGGCCGAGACGTCGTGGTGGTGTCCGCGTCCGGCGAGGAAATCGTCGCGCCGATCGCCCGCGCGCTGGGTGCCACGCACGCCATGGCGACCCGCATGGTCGTCGAGGACGGCAAGTATACCGGCGACGTCGCCTTCTATTGCTACGGCGAGGGCAAGGTCCAGGCGATCCGCGAACTGGCCGCCCGCGAGGGCTATCCGCTGGAACACTGCTACGCCTACTCGGACTCGATCACCGACCTGCCAATGCTCGAGGCGGTCGGGCATCCGAGCGTGGTCAACCCAGACCGCGGCTTGCGCAAGGAAGCGACCGAACGCGGTTGGCCCGTACTGAGTTTCTCGCGACCGATCTCGCTGCGAGACCGGATTCCGGCGCCGTCGGGGGCCGCGATCGCCACCACGGCCGCGGTGAGCATCACCGCGCTGGCCGCCGGTGCCGTGACCTACTCGCTGCTGCGCCGCTTCGCGCTCTAGGCGCGGCTGTCAGCAAACCCGCCGCGCGGCCAGTTCCTGTGAATTCGCGACGTTTGCCGAATTGGGCCTTGCTGTGCTAAGGCTCCAGTAGTACAAAGGAACCACGGAAGCCCGGTTAGGCCTAGGTCGAGCCGGAAGAGAAGGTTCGTTCTCCCAACCCGGGCGCCCAGCACGGCACTCGGCACCCACGCGGAGTCATAGCCGCGATAATGGCAGAAGTGTTGCGGGCCTGCGTAATTGCGAAAAATGCGGAAAGTATGAACGGCCCTTTAGGTGGGATTGTAACTTGAAGCGTCGCAAGATCGCCGAGGCCACCCACGCATCCCGAAATTGCACGCTTGGTAACCGAGTTCCGTGCTAGCGGGCGGCGCACCGAGGCATCTCGGAACGCCGCCCGCTCGACACGTCTGGCCTCCTTTTCGGGGTGGCTCATCCCTTGCCCGGCAACGATTCGGCGATCGACAGCGCCTCCTGCGCGCCGGCCTGCAGCGCCCGGCAGCACAGCACCAACCACGCCCCGACACCGGCCGGTGTGCCTTCGGCGAATCCGCGTGCGGCAGCGCGATAGTCGCCGGGCTTGCGCATCCAGCTCACCTCGGGCACACCGAGTCCGTGCGGATCCAGCCCGCTGGCAATCGTCACCAGGCGCGACACCGCGCGCGACCACGCCGTCCGCGCTGCCAAAGGGCTTGAGCGTCAGCAGTTCTCCGTGCGCGACGGCGGCGACCACCGGTGCCGGTACCTGTGTGCGACCGGTCACCAACTCGACGAGTAACTCGAGGCGCGGCCCGATCTCGGGGTCGGCTCGCGGCCGGCCCAACTGTTCGTCGTCGACCTGATCGGCCGCGACGAGCATGTGCAGCCGGGCCAACGCCTGCAACGGCGAGCGCTGCCACACCCCGATCAGCGCGCCGCCGCCGCCTTCGAGCGCCTGAGCTACCCGCAGCGCTCCGCCGAACACCGGATCGCTCACCCCTGAGCTGTCCGCCAAGTCCTCGAACCGCACGGGGCCGCCGTCGAGCACCGAGGAAGCACGCGCCGCCCGCAAGGTGGCCTCGGCCGCCGTCACCGGCCAGCCCCGCAGATTGGCGCGATGCCGGTGCGCGCGGCCCAGCGCGTCGCGGACCCGGTCACTGGCCTCGGCGACGCCGGGGAGCTCGATCAGCGGAGCCAGCGGGTCGGCCGTCACAGGTTGCCAACCTAGCTGGGCGGCATGGACGCCCCGGGAATGGCCTCCAGCAACTGGCGGGTGTAGGCGTGGCCGGGCCTGCTGAACAGCTCATCGGTGGCGGCATGCTCCACGATCCGTCCGGCGCGCATCACCAGTACGTCGTCGGCGATCTGCCGGATCACCGCCAGGTCGTGGCTGATGAACAAATAGGCCAGGCCGAGTTCGGCCTGCAGCGTGGCCAGCAGGTCCAGTATCTGCGCCTGCACCAGCACGTCGAGCGCCGACACGGCCTCGTCGCACACCAGCACGTCGGGCCGCAGCGCCAAGGCCCGCGCGATCGCGACGCGCTGGCGCTGGCCGCCGGAGAGCTCGCGCGGCAACCTGCCCAGTACCGACGACGGCAGGGCCACCTGGTCGGCGAGCTCGCGCACCGCCTTTTCGCGCTGACCGCGGTCGCCGACGCGGTGGATCCGCAGCGGCTCCTCGATAGCGCGAAACACCGAATACATCGGATCCAGGCTGCTGTAGGGGTTCTGGAACACCGGCTGCACGCGCCGGCGAAAGGCCATCATAGCGTCCCGGTCCAGCGCGTCGGAGATCTGGGTACCGTCGAAAACGACTGTGCCCGAGGTGGGTTGGAGTAAGCCCAGCACCATCCGGGCCACCGTCGATTTGCCCGAACCCGATTCGCCGACGATGGCCAGCGTGCTGGCCCGGCGCAGCGCGAAGGACACCGCGTCGACGGCGCGCAACTGCGTCCGGCGCCACGGCGCGCGGTGCGACTCGCGATAGACCTTGGTCAGCCCCGAGGCGATGAGGATGTCGTCGGCTGGCGCGGTTGCCGGCGGACGTGCCGGTGCCGAACTTCGGGCCGTCAGCGACGGAGCCGCGCTCACCAGCCGGCGGGTGTACTCGTGTTGCGGTTCGCGCAGGATCGACTGCGCGGCACCGGATTCCACCACCGTGCCGCGGTGGACGACGACGACGCGCTCGGCCCGTTCGGCGGCCAGTGCCAGATCGTGGGTGATCAGCAGCAGCGCGGTGCCCAGCTCGTCGGTGAGGCGCTGCAGATGGTCGAGCACTTGCCGTTGCACCGTGACGTCCAGCGCGGACGTCGGCTCGTCGGCGATCAGCAGCTGCGGGCGACCCGCCAGCCCGATGGCGATCAGGGCGCGCTGGCACATGCCGCCGGACAGCTGATGCGGGTATTTGCCCGCTTGCTTCTCCGGGTCTGGCATACCGGCCTGGGCGAGCAACTCCACCGCCCGTCGGCGGGCGTGCCGGCCATTGGTGTTGGCTCGCAACGCTTCCGAGATTTGGAAGCCCACCTTCCAGACCGGGTTGAGATTGGTCATCGGGTCTTGGGGCACATAACCGATCCGGCGACCCCTGATCGAGCGCAGCAGACGGCGGTCAGCAGAGGTGATGTTCTGCCCGTCGAAAGTGATGCGGCCGGCCGTGATTCGGCCCCCGGGTGGCAGCAGCCCCAGGATCGCGGCGGCCGTGGTGGATTTTCCAGAACCCGATTCGCCGACCACGGCGACCGTCTGCCCGCGCATGACACTCAGATCGACCCCGCGCACGGCGGGGGGGTGGTCGCCGAACCGGACTTCTAGGCCCTCCACCGTCAACAGTGCGGTGCTCATGCGCGCTGCGCCCGCGAGGCCGGATCCAGGGCGTCGCGCAGGGCGTCACCCATCATCATGAACGCCAGCACCGTGATCGCCAGTGCGCCGGCGGGATAGAACAAGATCGGCGAACCGGCCCGCAGCCGCGTCTGCGCCAGGTTGATGTCGCCGCCCCACGAGACCACCGAAGTCGGCAGCCCGACGCCGAGATAGGACAGCGTGGCCTCGGTGACGATGAACGCCCCCAGCGCAATCGTGCACACCGCGATCACCGGGCCCGCGGCGTTGGGCAGCGCATGCCGCAACAGGGTTTGAAACCTGCTTAACCCCAAGGCTTTCGCCGCCAGCACGTAGTCGCTGGCCCGGACCTCCAGCACCGCACCGCGGGCGATCCTGGCCACCTGCGGCCAGCCGAACAACGCCAGGATGGCGATCACCGTCCACACCGTGCGGTGGTGCAGCACACCCATCAGCACGATCGCGGCCAGCAGCAGCGGCAGCCCGAAGAACACGTCGGCGACGCGCGAGACCACCGCGTCGATCCAGCCGCCGTAGAAGCCGGCCAGTGCGCCCACCGCCCCGCCGACGACGAACACCAGCAGCGTGGCGCCCAACCCGACCGTCACCGAGGCCCGCGCCCCGTAGATGGTGCGCGCGTAAATGTCGTGGCCCTGCAGATCCGTGCCGAACCAGTGCGCGGCCGAGGGATCGAGCAGGCTTTGGCTGGGATCGGCGTAGGTGGGGTCGGCATCGGTGAATAGCGCCGGGAACAGCGCGACCAGCAGGATCAGCAATACCAGTAGCGCGGCGACGATGAACTTGGGGCGCCGGTGCAACTTGCGCCAGGTCTCGCCCCAAAAGCCGGAGTGCTCAGCCATAGCGGATCCTCGGATCCAGTGCCGCATAGAGCAAGTCGACCAGCAGGTTGGTGATCAGATAGATCAACACCAGCACCGTCACGATCGACACCACGGTCGGCGCCTCCTGCCGGGTGACGGCTTGGTAAAGCACGCCGCCGACGCCGTGAATGTTGAAGATGCCTTCGGTGACGATGGCCCCGCCCATCAACGCGCCCACGTCGGCGCCCAGAAAAGTCACCACCGGGATCAGCGAGTTGCGCAGAATGTGCACGGTCACCACCCGCGGCCGCGACAGTCCCTTGGCGGTAGCGGTGCGGACATAGTCGGCGTGCGCGTTGACGGCCACCGCCGACCGGGTCAATCGCACGATGTAGGCGAAAGACACCGAGCCCAGCACTATTCCGGGTAGCAGCAGGCGCGCGAACGTCGCCCGCTCGCCAACGGTGACCGGCGCGATGCCCAGCCGGACCCCGAACAGGAATTGTGCCAAAAAGCCCAGCACGAAGATCGGGATCGCGATGATGATCAGCCCGGCGATCAGCACCGTCGAATCGAACAGCCCGCCATGGCGCAGCCCGGATATCACACCGAACCCGATCCCCAGCACCGCCTCGACGACCAATGCGATCAGCGCCAGCCGGATCGTGACCGGAAACGCATGTGCCAGAACGGCACTGACCGGCAACCCGGAATAAGCCCGGCCCAGGTCACCGTGCAGCACCCCGCCCAGGTAGCGCAGGTATTGCAGCAGGAAGGGATCGTCGAGGTGGTAGCGCGCCCGCAGCTGCGCGGCCACCGCCGGAGTCAGCGGCCGGTCCCCCGCGATCGCGGCCAGAGGGTCGCCGGGTAACAGGAAGACCATGCCGTAGATCAGCAGGGTGGCGCCCAGGAACACCGGCACCATGACGGCGACCCGGCGTGCGATATACCAACCCATGGCTCAGGCCTTGACGATGTTCTCGTAGTTGGGCAGCCCGTTCCAGGTCACCTTGACGTTGCTGACCGCCGGCGACCACCCGAGTACGACGTTGTAGTACCAGAGCGGGACAGCGGGCATGTCGTGCAACAGAATTCGTTGTGCGACATTGACCAGGACGTCGGCTTGCCGCAGGCTGGGCGCTGCCTCGGCCGCCGCCAGGCCGGCGTCGAATTCCGGGCTGGAATAGCCGACGTCGTTGGAGCCCGCACCAGTGGCGTACAGCGGCGCGAGGAATTCGATCATCGACGGGTAGTCACCGATCCAGGCGGCGCGGAACGCGGTGTCGATGGTGCGGTTGGTGATCTGGGTGCGGAACCCCGCGAAGGTCGGCTGCGGCGCGCCGACGGCGTCGATGCCGAGCACGTTCTTGATGCTGTTGGCCACCGCATCCACCCATTCCTGATGGCCGCTGTCGGCGTTGTAGGCGATGGCGTACCGCCCGCTCCATGGCGAGATCGCGTTGGCCTGCGCCCAGAGTTGCCGCGCCCGTTCGGGATTGAAGTCCAGGGCGTCGTTGCCCGGAATGTTCGGGTCGAACCCCGGCAGGGAGCGGGCGGTGAAATCGCGAGCCGGGCTGCGGGTGCCGTTGAAGATCTGTTGACAAATCTGCGGGCGGTTGATGGCCGCCGACAGGGCCAACCGGCGCAACCGTCCCTCTTCACCGCCGAAATGCGGTAGCCGCAACGGGGTGTCGAGCGTTTGACTGACGGCGACGGGTCCGCTGGCGGAGTTGTCGCCCAAGTCGCGCCGATAGATTGTCAGCGCGCTGGACGGAATCGTGTCCAGGACATCGAGATTGCCGGACAGCAGGTCGGCATAGGCGGTATCGAGATTGCCGTAGAACTCGAACCTTAGGCCCCTGTTGCGGGGTTTGCGGTTGCCGTGGTAATCCGGATTGGGTTTCAGGTCGATCCTGACGTTGTGCTCCCACGCGGGCCCGTCGGCACTGTCGGCCAGCCGATAAGGCCCGTTGCCGACCGGGTTGCGACCGAACGCCGCCATATCGCGAAATGCCATGGCCGGCAACGGATAGAACGCGCTGTGTCCCAGCCTCAGTTTGAAATCGACGGTCGGCGCCCGCAGCCGCACCGTGAATTCGAGATCGTTGACCACCCGTAACCCGGACATCGTGGTCGGCCTGCCGTCACCCGGCGCAGCGGCAACGTCCTCGAATCCGTCGATCGGTCTGAAAAAGCCTTGTTGCAGTTGGGCATTGGCACTGAGCGCCCCGTAGTTCCACGCGTCGACGAACGAATGCGCCGTCACCGCCGAGCCGTCGGTAAACTTCCAGCCTGGTTTGAGAATGATCCGGTAGTTGACGTTGTCGGTGGTCTCGATCGACTGCGCCACCTCCGGCGAGGGTCTGCCCTCGGCGTCGTAAGACACCAATCCGGCGAAGAGCCGATCCAGGATCCGCCCGCCGAGGCTGTCGTTGGTTCCGGTCGGAATCAGCGGGTTCGGCGGTTCGCCGCCGTTGACCACGACCAATTCGGGGCTCAGCACACCGCCACCGCAGCCGGCCAGCGACGCGACCGTCAGCACCGCGACGGCAGCAAAAGCCGGCCAGCCCCGCATCCCATACATGACAGCGACCCTAGGCCCTGTGACCGCGCCGACCGCGGAACGACCGTCGGTGAAGTGTGTCATCCGGCGTCGGCAACTTAGGATTCCGACATGGGGGTCACGATTCTCGCCTCGCATGAATCCCAGGTGCAGGTGGGCTACCTGGCGGGGATGTTGGGCATTCCGCTGATCAGATTGATCTGTCTGTCCGTTGGACTATGGGACCGCGCACGAAGTCGTCGGCAGCCCCGCCCCGGCTACCCCCACCCGCCGGGCCGTTTCCACCCGCACCGCCGCACCCCGGCCAATATCCTGGTCCGCCCTACGCGGGATATCCGCCGTATTCGCCGCCGCGGCAACGGACGGGAAGTTCCGCAACCGCGCTCATCGCCGTTGGCTCGGTCATGCTGGCGCTCGGAGAGCTGGGCATCCTGGGGAACGTCACCCGCGCCTTGAATGACAACCACCGGTCCCACGAAACCACCCGCACGCAGCCGGCCAACAACTCCGCGGAACTGCAAATGGGCCAATGCTTCACCGAATTCGATCTGCGATCTGAGTTTCAGGACCGCACACCCACCGACTGCGCTGACCCCAAGGCGACGGATCAACTCGTTGCCCAGGGTGGGCCGAAATCGTTATGCCCCGACGGCCAGCGGGAAGACTCCGTCTACGAGGTCTTCACCAATGCGTCCTCCACCCTGTGCTTTGCCGCCAACCTGAAAGAGGGGCAGTGCTACATGAAGATGGATGACGGCAAGTCAAAGAAGCTGACGCCGGTCGATTGTGACGATCTTCGATTCGCGCAAATCCGAGTCGTCCGGCGCATCGACGGGAGCTCCGACAAGTCGCGATGCCCCGGCAACGCCAAAGGCGTCAGCTATCCGGTTCCCCCACGCGTTTTCTGCTTCGTAGCCGCGGGACCCTAGCCGCTACTGGACGACGGTGACGGGGTGCACCTGCATTTCGCAGACGTCGATGGTGGCCGGCACCGTGAGCAGGATGATCGTGTCGGACGGATTGACCCGCAGCTCGGTGTAGTTAGGGCACGGGTTGCCCTTGCCGTCGATGGCCACGCCCTCGACGATCGCCTGTCCCTGACCTGCCAGCGACAGGGTGACCGTCGGCGGCACCTCGACGTCCCGCGGCAGACCGCCCATGTAGCCGCGCAACGTGGGCTTGGCATGAATGTCGGGCCCGTCGGCGCCCGTCTCGACAGCGGGATAGCCGGTCAGGGTGCACGGCTCGGCGCCGCCGGCGAGGCTAAACGTCAGGGTCAGCGAGCGGTGACCGACGGCCGCTTGCGTCGGGGAGGCGCTCACGGCGACCTGCTCCGAGCGGCAGGGCTCCGCCTGATCGCCGACCGGCACCGCCGACGCGGGCGGTCCCAGCACGACGGCCATCACGTAACTCGTTGCGGTCGCGGCAATGCTGAGGAGCAGGCAACTAACACGCACCCCGCAAGATTCCGGCACAACGGTGATTATGCGGGATGACAACCGGCTTTACCCCCGGATTGAATTCCACAGGTTCGACCGGCGGGTCTAGGCTCACAACGGTTGACGCGCTCAAACCCCGGCCCTTTTCATAGGAGAGAAAGCCAGTGCCCGCCACACACATCGAAGGCCCGTCCTCGTACCCGCCGCCGGCGCAGTTCGCCGAGCAGGCCAACGCCTGTGAGGACCTGTACCGCGAAGCCGAGGAAGACCGGCTGGCGTTCTGGGCCAAGCAGGCCAACCGGTTGACGTGGGCTACGCCGTTCACCGAGGTATTGGATTGGCAGCCGCCATTCGCCAAGTGGTTCTCCGACGGCAAGCTCAACGTCGCCTACAACTGCGTGGACCGCCACGTCGAGGCCGGCCTCGGCGATCGGGTGGCGATTCACTGGGAGGGTGAGCCGGTCGGCGACAGCCGTGACCTGACCTACGCCGAGCTGCAGACCCAGGTCTGCAAGGCCGCCAAAGCGCTGACCGATCTCGGCCTGGTCGCCGGCGATCGAGTCGCCATCTACCTGCCGTTGATCCCGGAAGCCGTGATCGCGATGCTGGCCTGTGCACGACTCGGCGTCATGCACAGCGTGGTGTTCGGTGGTTTCACCTCGAAGGCGTTGCGGGCCCGCATCGCCGATGCCGAAACCAAGGTGCTGATTACCGCCGACGGGCAGTTCCGGCGCGGTAAACCGGCACCGCTGAAGGACAACGCCGACGAAGCTGTCGCGGGCGGACCCGACGGCGAAAGTCCCGTCCAGAAGGTTCTGGTGGTGCGGCGCACCGGGATTGACGTGTCCTGGGAAGACGATCGCGACGTGTGGTGGCACGACGTCGTCGATTCCGCGTCGCCCGAACACATTCCGCAGCCCTTCGACGCCGAGCACCCGTTGTTCCTGCTGTACACCTCGGGCACCACCGGCAAGCCCAAGGGCATCGTGCACACCAGTGGCGGCTACCTGACCCAGTGCTGCTACACGGTCCACACCATTTTCGACGTCAAGCCGGAAAGCGACGTGTTCTGGTGCACGGCCGATATCGGCTGGGTCACCGGCCACACGTACGGCGTCTACGGGCCGCTGTCCAACGGCATCACCGAGGTGCTCTACGAGGGCACACCCGACAGCCCGGACCGCAACCGGCATTTCCAGATCATCGAAAAATACGGCGTCACAATCTATTACACGGCGCCCACCCTGATCCGGACGTTCATGAAGTGGGGCCGTGAGATCCCCGACGCGCATGACCTGTCCAGCCTGCGGCTGCTGGGTTCGGTCGGCGAGCCGATCAACCCGGAGGCCTGGCGCTGGTACCGCGAGGTGTTCGGCGCGGACACCCTCCCGGTCGTCGACACCTGGTGGCAGACCGAGACCGGCTCGGCGATGATCTCGCCGCTGCCGGGAATCGCTGCGGCCAAACCGGGTTCGGCGATGACGCCGCTGCCGGGGATCTCCGCCAAGATCGTCGACGACCACGGCGATCCGCTGCAACCCGACCCCGAGGCCGGCAAGAACGTCACCGGGTATCTCGTCCTGGACCAGCCGTGGCCGTCGATGCTGCGCGGCATTTGGGGTGACCCCGACCGCTACCGCGACACCTACTGGTCCAAATTCGCCGACAAGAGCTTCTATTTCGCCGGTGACGGCGCGCGTTTCGATCCCGACGGCGCGATCTGGGTGCTGGGCCGCATCGACGACGTGATGAACGTGTCCGGGCACCGGATCTCCACCGCGGAGGTGGAGTCGGCGCTGGTCGGCCACTCCGGCGTCGCCGAGGCCGCGGTGGTCGGTGTTACCGACGACACCACCGGTCAAGCCATCTGCGCGTTCGTCGTGCTCTGCGCGGGCTACGACGGCCACGACGGGACCATCGACGAGCTGCGCACCCAGGTGGCTTCGGAGATCTCGCCGATCGCCAAGCCGCGCAAGATCCATGTGGTGCCCGAGCTGCCGAAGACCCGCAGCGGCAAGATCATGCGCAGGTTGCTGCGTGACGTTGCCGAAAACCGCGAGCTCGGTGATACGTCGACGTTGCTCGACCCGGGTGTATTCGACGCGATCAGAGCGGCCCAGTAAAGCGCATCGATTAAGCCGGTATCGGAACGAAGCCCGCACCGGGCCGGTGTCTGGCGTTGATATCGGCCAGGATCGCGTTGAACGACATCACCACCGCCGGAGTGTGCAGCGGGATGTATTTGATGATGCAGGTCGGCAGGTTGTCGCTGAACGCGCCGTGGATCATCCCGACCAGCAGGTTGTCGACGGTCACCGGCCCTCCGGAGTCACCCGGTCGGCCGCAGACCTGCATGACGATGGTTCCCGGGTCCTGGCCCGGACCCCAGGTGACGCCGCACGAATTGCCGGTGGTGCGGCCCTGCTTGCAGGCGACCTGACCGAACACCGGTTCCGGGCCGATGCCGTTGATGATGAAGCCGCCGTAGTTGGCCACCGGCAGCACCTTGGCGGGATCGAATTTGATCACCGCGTAGTCGAGGGCGTTGTTGCCCGCAACCATCGTTCCCAGCGTGCCGCGACCCTCGGCGGCCTCGGCGGCGACCTGGGCGCCCGGGCCACCGCAGTGCGCGGAGGTGAAACCGATCAGCTCACCGGCGGCATCGCCGCCGATGGTCGTCAGCGTGCACATCGTGTCCCCGTTGATGACGATGCCCGCACCGCCGCCCATCGGGACACGGACGTCGGCGGCCGCGACGTTTGCAGGCAACCCCGGCTGGATGAGGAGCACGGCCGCCAGCACCACCACAAACCACCGATGTGCCGTCTGCAATGCGATAACTCCCATCAGCGGGCGGGATGTCGGAGAAACAGCTGCGCCAGTCTAGATGATCCCCCTGCGCCGCTCTTGCAGTGCGAATGGCGGTGACCGGGCCCGTTGCCGCCGGACACCGCGGCCCTCGGCTGGCCTCGTCTGGCATCGCGGCGCATGGCAACATGAACCGCGACGACAGCGAACGGGCCCGGCGACGATGCGAGCCGGGCAGTTCAACGGAGAGGACCGTCTGTGAGCAAAGTCGATCGCAACAATGGTGTGCCGAGCACGCTGACCACGATTCCGTTGGCCGACCCGCACGCCAGCCACGGTGAGCCGTCGATCGGTGACCTGATCAAAGACGCGACGACTCAGGCGTCCATTCTGGTTCGGGCCGAGGTCGAGCTGGCCCGCGCCGAAATCGTCCGCGACATCAAGAAGGGCCTCACCGGCAGCGTCTTCTTCATCGCCGCATTGGTGGTGCTGTTCTACTCCACGTTCTTTTTCTTCTTCTTCCTCGCCGAGCTGCTCGACAGCTGGCTGTGGCGGTGGGTGGCCTTCCTGATCGTGTTCGCGATCATGGTCGTGGTCGGGGCCGTGTTGGCGCTGCTGGGCTATTTGAAGGTGCGCCGGATTCGCGGACCGCGCGAGACCATCGAATCGGTCAAGGAGACGCGAACCGCGCTCACCCCCGGCCACGACAAGCCCGGCGACGCTGCGCCCAAGCAGCTCACCGACGCGCCCGGTAAGCACGCCAAGCCCGAGAACGGCAATCCCAGCGACCCCTCGGGTTGGTAGATGGCAGTACCAGATCCGTCGGTGGTCCGCATCGACGGGCCGTGGCGGCATTTGGACGTGCACGCCAACGGCATTCGATTTCACGTCATCGAGGCGCTGCCGACCGGCCCCGGCGTCCCCGCGGCGGCGACCGCACGACCGCTGGTGATGCTGCTGCACGGTTTCGGTTCGTTTTGGTGGTCCTGGCGCCATCAGCTGCGCGGGCTCACCGATGCCCGGGTGGTCGCGGTCGACCTGCGCGGCTACGGCGGCAGCGACAAGCCTCCGCGCGGTTATGACGGCTGGACGCTGGCCGGCGACACGGCCGGACTCATTCGCGCGCTTGGGCATTCGTCGGCGACGCTGGTCGGCCACGCAGACGGCGGGCTGTGCTGCTGGACCACCGCGCTGCTGCATTCACGGCTGGTGCGCGGCATCGCGCTGATCAGCTCGCCACACCCGGCGGCGTTGCGGCGATCGGCGTTGATGCGCCGCGATCAGGGTTCCGCGCTGCTGCCGTCCTTGCTGCGCTATCAGCTGCCGCTGTGGCCCGAGCGCCTACTCACCCGCGACAACGGCGCCGAGATCGAACATCTGGTCAAAGCTCGTAGCTCCGCCAAATGGGTTGCTTCCGAGGACTTCTCGCAAACCATCGGCTATCTGCGCACGGCTATCCAGATTCCGGGGGCAGCGCACTGCGCACTCGAGTACCAGCGCTGGGCGGTGCGCAGCCAGCTGCGCGGTGAGGGAAGGCGCTTCATGAAGGCGATGTCACGCCAGTTGGGCGTGCCGCTGCTCCACCTGCGCGGCGACGCCGATCCCTATGTGCTGGCCGATCCGGTCGACCACAGCCAGCGCTACGCGACGCAGGGCCGCTACGTATCCGTCACCGGCGCAGGACATTACAGCCACGAAGAGATGCCCGATGAAATCAACAAACACCTGATGAGGTTTTTCGAGCAGGTGCACTGAAACGGATCAGCTGACGCAGGTTCCGGTGCCCACCTGTTGGGTGTCACCGATCTTGGTCATCTGGCCGGCCACCTCGCCGGCGGTCAACACGAATCCGGTGTCGGGGTCGTCGACGGCCGCGCCGAACACCACACCGAGCACGTGACCGCTCAGGTCGATCAACGGTCCACCCGAATTGCCTTGTTCCACATTGGCTCTGATGGTGTAGACGTCGCGGGTGACCGGCTGTGGGTCGCGGTAGATGTCGGGGCCGCTGAGTCTGATCGCCTCGCGAATCCTGGCCGGAGTCGCGGTGAAGTTGCCCCCGCCGGGGTAGCCCAACACCACCACGTCGGTGCCGGTTTTGGCCTCGGTGTCGCTGAACGCCAGCGGCGGCGGCGGCAAGTTCGGAATGGCAAGAATCGCGATGTCGACCGACGGGTCGTAGGAAACGACGGTGGCGTCTAAGGGATTTCTGCTGGCGTAGATCTGGACGCTGCTGGATCCGGCCACCACGTGCGCATTGGTTATCACCCGATCGGGTGCGATGACAAATCCGGTGCCCTCCAACACTTTCTGGCAGCTGGGGGCCAGGCTGCGCACCTTCACGACGCTGGGCGCGGCGGCGGTGACCACCGGGTTGGTGGCCAGCGAGGGATCCGGTGATTCGACTGGGATCACCGGCGTGCGGCTGAACGGCTCCAGCACCGCGGGCAGTCCCGAGGTGTTGAGCAACGCCGAGAGTCGTTTGGGCACAGTCTTCAACCACGGCGGTGCGACGTCGTTGACCTCGGCGAGCACCCGCGAGCCGCGGACCGCCGCGGCCAGCTCGGGTTGGTCTTTCGACTGGGTCAGCGGTGTCGCCAGCAGCCACACGGCGGTGAGCACCACGACTACCTGTACCCCGACCCCGATCACCGAGTCGACGGTTCGGATTGTGCGACTGTGGATTGCGCCGCGCACCGCCCGGCCCAGCACCACGCCGGCGACCTCTCCGACGACGACCAGCGCGAGGATCAGGAACAGCGCGCCGAACAGCTTGGCGCGCGGCGCCGCGATGTGACTGACGATGTGGGGCGCCAACAACACGCCGGCGATGGCGCCCAGCAGCACGCCGACGAACGAGAACAGCGAACCCACCGCGCCGGACCGCCAGCCCGAGATGGCCGCGATGAAAGCGACGGCCAGAATGGCGATATCCAGCCATTGCGACGGGGTCATCGAGTTCATCGCGGGCCGCCCTGCTTGCCGACCAGCATCATCGCGTCGTCGAGTTCACGCACGTCGTTGGTGTCCCACGGCTTTGCCCAGCCGGCGACGTCGAGAACGGCGGAGATCACCTGGCCAGTGAATCCCCAAACCAGCATTTGGTTCAGCAGAAACGCCGGACCGGCCCACCGATTGCCGAGGTCGCCGCGGTAGACCATCAGCCGGTTCTCCGGATTGATGAACGCGCGCACCGGAACCCGCGACACGATCGCGGTCTCGGCCTCGTTGACCACGGCGACCGGTCCGGGGTCCGGCGAGTAGGCCAGCACCGGCATGACGTGGAACTGCGACGGTGCGATGAACGTCTTTTCCACCGTGATGAGCGGATGCAGCCGGGTGACGTCGATTCCGGTCTCTTCGTGGGCTTCTCGCAGCGCGGTGGCGACCGGCCCTCGATCGCCGGGGTCGGATGCGCCGCCGGGAAACGCCGCCTGGCCGGCGTGGTGCCGCAGCGACGACGCCCGCACGGTGAGTAATAGGTCGGCGTCGTCGGGCACGCCGCCGTCCTCCGGCCCGGACTCGGGGCCCGAAAACAGAACCAGCACAGCGGCCTCGCGGTCGTCGTGCGTCGACGCCTCCCTGGCCGCGGTCACCATCGCCAGCACATCGGGTGGCAACCGGCGCCGATAGGCCTCCGGCATCTGACCCACGTTGTCGACCAACGGACGCAGCCAGGGCGGACAGGCGTCGGGCGTGAAGGGAACCGTCCCCTGCGCGCGGGCGGCACCCCCAGCACTCACCGGCGCCTCCTTCTCGGGTCCACCTGCCCAGCTGAGTTTCGGACCGCCAAACTCGGTTATCCGTCGTTTCCGACCGCGGCTGCGATCTCGTCGGCACTCGCGAAATCGCGCAGCAGCGTCTGCGCAACGCTACCGTCCGGGCGCAGCACCACCGTCGCGGGCACCACATTTGCGACCTTGAGCGCCGCAGCGATCAGCCGACGCCCATCCTGCAGCGTCGGGAGCCGAACGCCCAGCTCGGTCAGGCGCAACAGGGCGGCAGTCTCGTTCTCGTCCTGATGCACGGTCACCACCATGACGCCGGGGCCGACGCGTCGCTGATACTCGGCCATCGCGGGCAGTTCCGCGGCGCACGGCGCGCACCAGTACGCCCACAGATTGATCACCACCCGGCGCCCGGCCAGCGCACGCGCGACGTCGACGGCGGAACCGTCGGCCGCGCATTCGACCAGCACACCGCGCAGGGCCGCGGGGCCGGGGCCGTCACTCGCGGCGGGACACGACGGCAGGTTTGCCCGCGTCCGTGGCCCGGCCAGCGCTTCCGGCGTGTCGGCGTCGCGGTGTTCGCGATCGGGCCTCGAGGTTGCGGGCGCGGTGGTCGCGACGGGCGGGGAGTCGTCGCGCAGCTGCGCGACCAGCGCTGCGGCCAGCGCTACCACCACCGCCAAGATCGCGATGGTCCAACGAGTTCTCGGAGTCAACGTCCTGGCCGTGTTACAGCCCGACCAGGGAGAGCAGATGTTCGGCTTCGGGGCCCTGCACCAGGGGCGCCGCCAGTGCCGGTTCGGTGGGGCCAAGCCCGAACGATGGGCAGTCATTGGCCAGCACGCAGACGCCGCAGGCCGGTTTGCGGGCGTGGCACACCCGGCGGCCGTGGAAGATCACCCGGTGGCTGAGCAAAGTCCATTCCTTGCGTTCGACCAACTCGCCGACGGCGTGCTCGATCTTGACCGGGTCCTTTTCGTCGGTCCAGCGCCATCTGGCCACCAGCCGATGAAAGTGAGTGTCCACGGTGATTCCGGGGATGCCGAAGGCGTTTCCCAGGACGACGTTGGCGGTTTTGCGTCCCACCCCGGGCAGGGTCACCAACTCATCCATTGTCGAGGGCACCTCGCCGTCGAACCGTTCGACCAGGGCTTGCCCCAGCCCGATCAACGAGGTCGCCTTGTTGCGGAAGAAGCCAGTGGGACGGATGAGGTTTTCTAGCTCGTCGCGATCGGCTTGCGCGTAATCCAGTGCCGATTTATATCGCGCGAACAATGCCGGCGTCGTCAGGTTCACCCGTTTGTCGGTGCTCTGCGCCGAAAGAATGGTGGCCACCACCAATTCCAGCGGCGTCCTGAAATCCAGCTCGCAATGCGCGGCCGGAAATGCTTGTGCCAGTGTGCGATTCATCCGGCGTGCGCGCCGCACCAAACCCACGCGAGTTTCCGAAGACCACCGCCGGGCAAGTGAAGGGTCTGACTTGGAATCACGGGGGGCCGCCGACGTTTTCGCGCGCCGAGACGGCCTTGCCACTGTCACCTACGACAGAGTACTGATTTCGTAATCTCTCTGAGACCTTGGCCATGTTTACTCTCCTTGTGTCATGGTTGCTGGTGGCGTGCGTGCCGGGGCTGCTGATGCTCGCCGCGCTGGGCCTTGGGCGGCTTGAAAAGGAGCTTGCCCGCGAGTCGATCACGTCGACTGATGTCGCCGAGTTCCTCGAGCAGGCCGAGGCCATGGATATGCGCACACTGGCCCGCGAAGGAATGCCCGAGGCGCTGGAATACCTGCACCGACGACAGGCCCAGCAACTTGCGCTGTCGCCGCCGCCTGGTGGCCGGCATCGCGCGGAATCGCTGCTCGCGACCGCCTTCACCGATCCCCCCGGGCGCGCATTACCGATGCGAATACACCCGCCTTCAGGCGCAAATCCGCAATATGAGGCGACTAGACACGTCGATCGTGTGTAGCGTTGGCACGTTGGCCTACCTCTAGACTCGTCAGACGGGCTAGGTAGGTATCCATATCACTTCGTTGGAAAGCTGAAGAGGCAAAGTGGACGAGATCCTGGCAAGGGCAGGAATCTTCCAGGGGGTTGAACCCGCCGCGGTCACCGCACTGACCAAGCAATTACAACCCGTCGACTTCCCGCGTGGACACACCGTTTTCGCGGAGGGGGAACCAGGCGATCGGCTGTACATCATCGTCTCGGGGAAGGTCAAGATCGGTCGCCGATCACCCGATGGGCGGGAGAATCTGCTGACGATCATGGGACCGTCCGACATGTTTGGCGAGTTGTCGATCTTCGACCCGGGACCTCGCACGTCGAGCGCCACGACGATCACCGAGGTGCGCGCGGTGTCGATGGACCGCGACGCGCTGCGGGCGTGGATCGCCGATCGGCCCGAAATTGCCGAGCAGCTGCTGCGTGTGCTGGCCCGACGGCTGCGCCGCACCAACAACAACCTCGCCGACCTCATCTTCACCGACGTGCCAGGCCGGGTGGCCAAGCAGTTGCTGCAGCTCGCCCAGCGGTTCGGCACCCAGGAGGGTGGCGCGATGCGGGTCACCCACGACCTGACCCAAGAGGAGATCGCCCAGCTGGTGGGCGCGTCCCGAGAAACGGTCAACAAGGCGCTCGCCGATTTCGCCCACCGCGGCTGGATCCGCTTGGAGGGCAAGAGTGTACTGATCTCGGACTCCGAGCGACTGGCCCGCCGAGCCAGGTAGACGCGCGCACCGCGCGGTCGTAGCCCCGCGAGCGTAAACAGGCGGCGATTTGCGGTCATTGGATTCGCCATGCGCTTACGCTCGCGAAATTGCGCGCGGGTGCGTTATTCGCGACGCAGGTAATCCAGCTGCACCTGAACCGACCATTCAGCGGCGTCCCACAGTTTTTCGTCGACATCGACGTACACGTGCTCGACGACTTGGCGCGCGCTGGCGTCCTCGCCGAGGTCGCGCAGGGCCGCGCGCACCTGCTCCAGCCGCTCCTGGCGGTGCACCAGGTATCCCTGCGTGACGGCGTCCAGGTCGGGTAGCTCCGGCCCGTGACCCGACAGCACCGTGCGCTGGCCCAGGCCGCGGAGTCGATGCAGCGATTCCAGGTAATCGGTCAGATTGCCGTCTTCCTTGTCCATCACCGTGGTGCCGCGGCCGAGCACGCTGTCCGCGGTCAATACCGCGTCGTCGAGCAAGAACGACAGCGAATCGGCGGTATGCCCCGGCGTCGCCATCACCTTGATCTTCAGACCGGCGGCATCGATGACCTCGCCGTCGACCAGCTCACCGCCCAGGCCGCGCAGGAATCCGCTTCCCGCCGAGCGCACGGTCGCGCCGGTGAGCTCGACCAACTTGTCGATTCCATCGGTGTGGTCACCGTGCCGGTGGCTGATCAGCACCAACGCGATGCGGCCCAGCGAGGCGATCCGGGCGATGTGCTCGTTGTCGTCGGGCCCGGGATCCACGATGACCAGCTCGCCGCTGCGTGGACCGCGCAACACCCAGGTGTTGGTGCCCTCCAGCGTCAGCAGGCCGGGGTTGTCGGCCAGCAGGACCGAGGCAGTGGCGGTGACGGCCCGCAAACTTCCGTATGCGGGATGAGTCAGCGGCTCGACTGTCTCGGTCACGACCGTTGACCGACCTCCACGATCAACTCGACTTCGACCGGCGCATCCAGCGGCAGCTCGGATACACCGACCGCCGAACGGGCATGTGCGCCTTGGTCGCCGAACACCTCACCAAGCAGTTCGGAGGCCCCGTTGACGACGCCGGGCTGACCGTTGAAGCCGGGAGCCGAGGCGACGAACCCAACGACCTTGACCACGCGGGTCACCGCGTCGATACCCACCAACGAGTTCACCGCCGCCAGCGCGTTGAGCGCGCACAGCCGCGCCAGCGCCTTGGCGTCCTCGGGACTCACTTCGGTGGCCACCTTGCCGGTGCCGGCCAGCTTTCCCTCCGCCATCGGCAGCTGGCCGGAGGTGTAGACCAGATTGCCGGTGCGCACCGCAGGAACGTACGAGGCCAGCGGCGCAACCAACTCCGGAAGCGCGAGGCCGAGCTGCTCAAGCCGGGTCGAAGCGTTCATCTGATGTGTCCTCTTATTTAGGACGCTTCAGGTAGGCGACGTGTTGTTCGCCGGTGGGCCCGGGCAGCACGGCCACCAGCTCCCAGCCGTCGGCACCCCATTGATCGAGGATCTGCTTGGTGGCGTGCGTCAACAGCGGGACCGTGGCGTATTCCCATGGCGTCGGTTGGCTCATGACGCGAGCTTATAGGTCGGGTATGAACCGCATGGGTCAGCCCGGTGGACCGTGATGGGTGGTAGCCACCCGATTTGCGGGGGCTGCCAACCGCTCGGGCTAGCATGCGATGGTGGCAACCACCTCTAGCGGCAGCGCTGCCGTCGGCTGGCCGGCACGACTGTCGAAGGCCCGCTTGCACTTCGTCACCGGCAAAGGCGGGACGGGCAAATCGACGATCGCGGCCGCGCTGGCGCTGACGCTGGCGGCGGGCGGACGCAAAGTCCTGCTGGTGGAAGTGGAGGGTCGCCAAGGGATTGCGCAACTGTTCGACGTTCCACCACTGCCCTACCAAGAGCTGAAGCTCGCCACCGCCGAGCGCGGCGGCCAGGTCAACGCCCTGGCGATCGACATCGAGGCCGCGTTTCTGGAATACCTCGACATGTTCTACAACCTCGACATCGCCGGACGCGCGATGCGACGTATCGGTGCGATCGAGTTCGCGACGACGATCGCGCCGGGCCTGCGTGACGTGCTGCTCACCGGCAAGATCAAGGAAACCGTGGTCCGCCAGGACAAGAACAAGCTGCCCGTGTACGACGCGATCGTCGTCGACGCCCCACCGACCGGGCGCATCGCCCGCTTCCTGGACGTCACCAAGGCGGTGTCAGATCTGGCCAAGGGCGGGCCGGTGCACTCGCAAAGCGAGGGTGTGGTCAAGCTGCTGCACTCCGACCAGACCGCCATCCACTTGGTCACGCTGCTGGAAGCGCTGCCGGTACAGGAGACGATGGAAGCCATCGAGGAGCTTGCCGAGATGCAGCTGCCGATCGGCAGCGTGATCGTCAACCGCAACATTCCGGCGTACCTCGAGCCCCGCGACTTGGCCAAGGCCGCCGAGGGCGACGTCGACGCCGACGCGGTGCGTGCCGGGTTGAAGGCGGCGGGAATCGAGTTGGGCGACAACGACTTTGCCGGGTTGCTGACCGAGACCATTCAGCACGCGACCCGGATTGCCGCGCGTGCCGAGACCGCGCAACAGCTCGACGCGCTGCAGGTGCCGCGGCTGGAGTTGCCCGCAATTTCCGACGGCGTCGACCTCGGCAGCCTGTACGAGCTGTCGGAATCGATTGCACAGCAGGGAGTTCGATGAGCGTCACACCGAAAACCCTTGACATGGCGGCTATCCTGGCTGACCGCGCCAACCGCGTGGTGGTGTGCTGCGGCGCCGGCGGCGTGGGTAAGACCACCACGGCGGCCGCCATGGCCCTGCGCGCGGCCGAATATGGCCGTACCGTATGCGTTTTGACGATCGATCCGGCCAAACGGCTCGCCCAGGCGCTGGGAGTCAACGACCTCGGCAACACGCCGCAGCGGGTTCCGCTGGCACCGGAGGTCTCCGGCGAGCTGCACGCGATGATGCTCGACATGCGCCGCACGTTCGACGAAATGGTGATCCAGTACTCCGGAGCCGCTCGCGCACAAGCGATTTTGGACAACCAGTTCTATCAGACCGTCGCCACATCCCTGGCCGGAACCCAGGAGTACATGGCGATGGAGAAGCTCGGGCAACTGCTGGGCGAGGACCGCTGGGACCTGGTGGTGGTGGACACTCCACCGTCGCGCAATGCGCTGGACTTCCTGGACGCACCGAAACGACTGGGCCGCTTCATGGATAGCCGACTGTGGCGATTGCTGCTCGCGCCGGGGCGAGGCATCGGCAAATTGGTCACCGGCGCAATGGGTTTGGCGATGAAGGCGCTCTCGATGGTGCTGGGATCGCAGATGCTGGGCGACGCGGCGGCGTTCGTGCAGTCGCTGGACGCCACCTTCGGCGGCTTCCGCGAAAAGGCGGACCGCACCTATTCGCTGCTGAAAAGGCGTGGCACCCAGTTCGTCGTGGTGTCGGCGGCCGAACCCGATGCGCTGCGCGAGGCTTCCTTCTTCGTCGACCGGCTGTCCCAAGAGAGTATGCCGTTGGCGGGACTGATTTTGAACCGCACTCATCCCCTGTTGTGCGCACTGCCGATCGAGCGGGCGATCGACGGCATCGAGTCCCTGGAGTCCCACCCCGACTCCGATGCCTCGTCGTTGGCCACGGCCGTGCTGAAGATTCATGCCGACCGGGGCCAGACCGCCAAGCGCGAGATCCGATTGCTGTCCCGATTCACCGGGGCCAACCCGCACGTGCCGGTGGTGGGCGTCCCGTCGCTCCCGTTCGACGTATCGGATCTGGAAGCGTTGCGTGCGCTAGCCGATCAGATCACTTCGGTCGGCGACGATGCGGCCCGCTCAAACGGGGCGGCGAAGCTTGTTCAACAGCGCGCTGAGCGGATGCCAAAAATCGGGGAAGCCGGTGGCGAGGTCACCCGGGATCAGCAATAGCGGCGAATTACCATCTCGCACAAGCTACTTGGAGGTAGAGTCCCTATTGGATATGCGATAAATCCAACGCGCGCTGTAACAGTTTTGTAATAGTAAGCTTCGGCCTAACAGTGCGCCGCGATGGTGCGGCGCACCCGCTCGCAAAGCGTCAGCTGACGCCGCGGTTGCGTCGCTTGTCGAAGAAATCGGACCACGAAACGACCTCGGGGTGCTGCTTGAGCAATGCCCGGCGTTGCCGCTCGGTCATGCCGCCCCAGACACCGAACTCGACCTTGTTGTCCAGCGCGTCGGCACCGCATTCCTGCATCACCGGGCAGTGCCGGCAAATCACCGCGGCCTTACGCTGGGCGGCGCCCCGAACGAAAAGTTCATCGGGATCAGTGGTCCGGCATAATGCTTGGGACACCCAGGCAATTCGTTCTTCAGCATCAACACTGCGCAGCACCCCCTGCGCCGCTGCAATGTTGGTTCGGCGTGCCGCCGGTCGTGTTCCTGACACGAGCTGTTCCCTTCCTCCCGGTCGCCTTTACGACCGCCCTCCTCGGGTGGCAGATCAACGTTGCGATCTACACCACACTGTGCTGATCGGTGTTACCTGAATCTCACCGTCTGTATAAGTGTTAGGTGGTCAGGAGCCAATTGCGCAGCAGTCTGATAACGCTTTTTTTGGGACGGGCGTGCCGTCTTGTCCTTGAGCGTAGAGGCGATCATGAGATTGGGTACCCCTTTTTGGTAGCTGATATATAACGCGATCGGGAACATCCCCTCCTGTTGGCCGCATAGCTGCAGGTCACAAGAGCTAGATCCACCGTGCGGATCAACGGCGCGTCGCGCGACAAGGGGCGGTTACTGTAGTACTCATGTCAGACCACCCGCCGGCAACTCTCACAATTCTTAAGCTTGCCGGCTGCTGTCTGCTGGCCAGTGTGGTCGCCACCGCGCTGATGTTCCCGTTGGTCGGCGGCTTGGGGCTGATGTCCAACCGGGCCTCCGAGGTGGTCGCCAACGGCTCGGCGCAACTGCTCGAGGGGCAGGTGCCCGCCGTCTCCACCATGGTCGACGCCAAGGGCAACACGATCGCGTGGCTGTACGAGCAGCGCCGCTTCGAGGTGCCCACCGACAAGATCGCCAACACGATGAAGCTGGCGATCGTCTCGATCGAGGACAAGCGGTTCGCCGAACACAATGGGGTGGACTGGAAGGGCACACTGACCGGGTTGGCGGGTTACGCGTCCGGCGACGTCGACACCCGAGGCGGTTCGACGATCGAGCAGCAGTACGTCAAGAACTACCAACTCTTGGTGACCGCGAAGACCGACGCGGAAAAGCGCGCGGCCGTCGAAACCACCCCAGCGCGCAAGCTGCGCGAGATCCGGATGGCGCTCACGCTCGACAAGACGTTCACCAAGCCGGAGATCCTGACCCGATACCTGAACCTCGTCTCGTTCGGCAACGGCTCGTTCGGGGTGCAGGACGCCGCGCAGACCTACTTCGGTATCAACGCGTCGGATCTGAACTGGCAGCAGGCGGCGCTGCTGGCCGGGATGGTCCAGTCGACCAGCACGCTCAACCCGTACACCAACCCCGACGGCGCGTTGGCTCGGCGCAACCTGGTGCTCGACACGATGATCGAGAACCTGCCGCAGGAGGCCGACGCGCTGCGGGCGGCCAAGGCGACGCCGCTGGGGATCCTGCCGCAGCCCAACGAACTGCCGCGCGGCTGCATCGCCGCCGGGGGCCGCGCCTTCTTCTGCGACTACGTCCAGGAGTACCTGTCCCGCGCCGGGATCAGTAAGGAACAGGTGGCCCGGGGCGGCTACCTGATCCGCACCACGCTGGACCCCGACGTGCAAATCCCGGTCAAGTCGGCCATCGACAAGTTCGCCAGCCCGACCCTGCCCGGCATCTCGAGCGTGATGAGCGTGATCCGACCCGGCAAGGACTCGCACAAGGTGATGGCCATGGCCAGCAACCGCACCTACGGGCTCGACGTCGACGCCGGCCAGACCATGCGCCCGCAGCCGTTCTCGCTCGTCGGCGACGGCGCGGGGTCGGTGTTCAAGATCTTCACCACCGCCGCCGCGCTGGACATGGGGATGGGCATCAACGCGACCCTCGACGTGCCGCCGCGGTTCCAGGCCAAGGGTCTGGGTAGCGGTGGGGCCAAGGGCTGTCCCAAGGACACCTGGTGTGTGGTCAACGCCGGCAACTACCGCGGGTCGATGAACGTGGCCGAGGCGTTGGCCACCTCGCCCAACACGGCGTTCGCCAAACTGATCTCGCAGGTCGGGGTGACGCGCACGGTGGACATGGCGGTCAAGCTCGGGCTGCGGTCCTACGTCGATCCCGGCACGGCCCGCGACTACAACCCCGACAGCAACGAGAGCCTGGCCGACTTCGTCAAGCGGCAGAACATCGGGTCGTTCACCCTGGGCCCGATCGAGGTGAACGCGCTGGAGCTGTCCAACGTCGCGGCCACGTTGGCCTCCGGCGGGGTGTGGTGCCCGCCCAACCCGATCGACAAGCTGATCGACCGCAACGGCAACGAGGTCGCCGTGACCACCCAGACCTGCGACCAGGTGGTGCCTGAGGGGCTGGCGAATACCCTGGCCAACGCGATGAGCAAGGACGCCGTGGGCGGCGGGACCGCGGCCGACTCGGCCGGCGCCGCGGGGTGGGACCTGCCGATGTCCGGTAAGACGGGCACCACCGAGGCGCATCGCTCGTCCGGGTTCGTCGGGTTCACCAACCGCTACGCCGCGGCCAACTACATCTATGACGACTCCACCTCGCCGACGGACCTGTGCTCGGCCCCGTTGCGGCACTGCGGCGAGGGCGACCTGTACGGCGGTAACGAGCCCGCGCGGACCTGGTTCACCGCGATGAAGCCGATCGCCACCAGTTTCGGGGACATCAAACTGCCGCCGACCGATCCCCGCTACGTCGAGGGCTCACCGGGCTCCCGGGTGCCGAGCGTCGCGGGCATGGACGTCGACGCCGCGCGCTCACGGCTGCGGGAGGCCGGCTTCCAGGTCGCCGACCAGACCAACTCGGTCAACAGCACCGCGAAGCTGGGCGAGGTGGTGGGGACCTCGCCGTCGGGCAATACGATTCCGGGCTCGGTCGTCACCATCCAAGTCAGCAACGGCCTTCCGCCGGCTCCGCCTCCGCCACCGGAAGGCGGGCCGCTGCCGGTCGGTTCGCAGGTCGTGGAAATCCCCGGGTTACCGCCGATCACCATTCCGCTGCTGGCGCCGCCGCCGGCACCCGGACAGCCACCGCCATAGGCGCGCAACACGCTCCTGACTCCGCAACCGGCAGTAAGCTGCGTGCATGGCTGATGTTTTGCCCTCCCTGATCCGCACCGGTGCCGTCGCGCTCGGTTCGACCGTCGCCGGGATCGGTTACGCCGCAGTCGTCGAGCGCAACGCCTTCGTCCTGCGCGAGATAACCATGCCCGTGTTGTCGCCGGGTTCCACGCCGCTGCGCGTACTGCATATCGGCGACCTGCACATGATGCCCAACCAACGCCGCAAGCAGGCCTGGCTGCGGGAGCTGTCCGGTTGGGAGCCCGACCTGGTCGTCAACACCGGCGACAACCTGGCCCACCCCAAGGCGGTCCCCGCGGTCATCCAGGCGCTGGGCGATCTGCTGTCGCGGCCCGGCGTCTTCGTCTTCGGCAGTAACGACTACTTCGGGCCGCGCCTGAAGAACCCGCTGAACTACCTGACCCGCCCGTCACACCGGGCAAAGGGCGAGCCACTGCCCTGGCAGGACCTGCGGGCGGCGTTCACCGAGCGTGGCTGGCTTGACCTGACCCACACTCGCCGCGAGTTCGAGGTGGCCGGCCTGCACCTGGCCGCGGCGGGCGTCGACGACCCGCACATCGACCGCGACCGCTATGAGACCATCGCGGGCCCGGCCAGCCCGGCGGCGAATCTGCGGCTGGGATTGGTGCACTCCCCCGAGCCGCGGGTGCTGGATCGGTTTGCCGCCGACGGCTACCAGTTGGTGATGGCCGGACACACGCACGGCGGGCAACTGTGCCTGCCGTTCTACGGCGCGCTGGTGACCAACTGCGGCCTGGACCGCACCCGCGCCAAGGGGCCGTCGCGCTGGGGCGCGAACATGCAGTTACACGTTTCCGCGGGACTGGGCACCTCCCCGTTCGCGCCGGTGCGGTTCTGCTGCCGCCCCGAAGCGACCCTGCTGACGTTGATCGCCGCCCCGATGGGCGGACGGGACTCCAGCAGTAACTTGGGTCGCTCGCAGCCCGCGGCATCCCTGCGTTGAGCGATCGGACCCGGGTCGCGGTCCGCAGTCTGTCCCGTAGTTGGACGGACCATGCGATCCGGCTGATCGAGGCGGATGCCCGGCGCAGTGCCGACACGCACCTTTTGCGCTACCCGCTGCCGTCGGCCTGGTGCACCGACGTCGACATCGCGCTGTACCTCAAGGACGAGTCCACGCATATCACCGGCAGCCTCAAGCACCGGCTGGCGCGCTCGCTGTTCCTCTATGCGCTGTGCAACGGCTGGATCGGTGAGGGCACCACCGTCGTCGAGGCGTCGTCGGGGTCCACGGCGATCTCCGAGGCGTACTTCGCGTCCCTGCTGGGGCTGCCGTTCGTCGCGGTGATGACGGAGAACACCAGCTCCGCCAAGGTGGCGCTGATCGAATCACAAGGCGGCCGTTGCCATTTCGTGCAGAACTCGAGCGAAGTGTACGCCGAGGCGCAGCGCGTCGCCACCGAAACCGGCGGCCACTACATGGACCAGTTCACCAATGCCGAGCGGGCCACCGACTGGCGCGGCAACAACAACATCGCCGAGTCGATCTTCGCGCAGATGCGCGACGAGAAGTACCCGGTCCCGGAGTGGATCGTGGTCGGTGCGGGCACCGGTGGAACCAGCGCGACGATCGGCCGCTACCTGCGCTACCGCCGCCACGCCACCCGGCTGTGTGTCGTCGACCCGGAGAACTCCGCGTTCTTTCCCGCCTACGCGCAGCAGCGCTACGACCTGGTGATGCCGGCGTCGTCGCGAATCGAGGGGATCGGGCGGCCGCGGGTCGAACCGTCGTTTCTGCCCGACGTGGTCGACCGCATGGTCGCGGTGCCCGACGCCGCGTCCGTCGCCGCCGCCCGCCACGTCAGCACCGTGCTGGGTCGGCGGGTGGGGCCGTCGACGGGAACCAATCTGTGGGGCGCCTTCGGCCTGCTCGCCGAGATGGTCGCCGCTGGGCGCAGCGGCTCGGTGGTCACGCTGATCGCCGACAGCGGCGATCGCTACGCCGACACCTATTTCAACGACGGGTGGGTCACCGACCAAGGACTCGATCTGGCCGGTCCCACCGCCGCGCTGGTCGAATTCGAGCGCAACTGCCGCTGGACCTAGCGCTCGGAGGCCCGCAGCCAGCGGTTTGGGCAGTCGGCGGGCCGGTGCGATAGGCTGTCGAGGCTTCAAGCGGGGTGTGGCGCAGCTTGGTAGCGCGCTTCGTTCGGGACGAAGAGGCCGTGGGTTCAAATCCCGCCACCCCGACTTCAGTGTTCGGCTCTGGCCAATGCAGGCCAGGGCCTTCACCACTCGGCACGCCGGGTCAGCGAGCGCAGCCTCGCCGGGGACCGCACGGCGCACTAAACTTGGCGCGCATGGCGTCGGTCAGGCCGATCTCCGGGCAGCGTGGGATCCGTCAGCACCCGAACACCGAATTCCCTTACCACCCAACTCTTTTAGAGGTCGCCCAACGGCAGCAGGAGCTCGACGTCTGGGAGGCGCTGCAGGTCAGCGGCTACGGATTCGCCAAGCCCGGCACCATCATCAGCTTCCTGATCTCGGCGGTGATGCTGTTTTTCGCGCTCAGCCCGGTCCCGCCGAACTGGCCGTGGAACATCCCGCTGGTCATCGTGGCCATCTTCGGCGCGGTGGCGATGGTGGTCTGCGGCCTCTTGTGGTTCGACACGCCCAAGGCCGGCCCCCGCCCGCAACGGCTGGCGATCGTGCCGTTCGCGCGGGCGGAAAACCTGTACCTGATGAACGACCAACCCGTCGAGCCGTATGTCGCGCACTGCGCCTGCCCAGGCTGCGGCGACGAGTCCACCCATCTTGTTCGGCCGCCCGTCGAGGGCGAGCCGGAATGGTCCACGGTCACCCGGCAGTGCCGTATCTGCGGTCGGAAATGGGCACAGAACTAGCACCACATCGGATCGAAAACCCAGCCCGCAGAACGAATTTGCCTAGGCACAACGCTCGGGCTCGGCCTCGCACAGCGGCGTCGCACCGCGGAAGCGGTAACGATGCGCCGACACCCAGCGGTAGATGGCGTTCTGCGCGGCGCCCACACCGGGGATCCGATAGATCCACAGCGGGACGCGGGTGCCCAGCGCCGCGGACAGCGCGGCATTCATCGCATGCGCCCCGGCCACGACCGCGCCGGAAGAATCCACCCACCAAGCGGATTCGCGCATTCGGTCGTCGGTGACGCCGAGGCGATCGGCCATCCCGGGGGTCTGCATCGGTTCGACGCGGAGCATTCCCGTCCGATCCCACCGAACCAACGCGTTGACCGCCCGAGTGCATACCCCGCACCGGCCGTCGAAGACTAGGACGCCGTGCATCCTTCGATTGTATTTCCCGTCGCGCTACGCACAATCGGTGCAAATGGGCCGCCCCGAGCTGGACAGCACCATTCGGTGTCGGTGCTGGACCAGGAAGCAACTCGAGCAGGTGAACTCGTCGGACTGTTGCGGGATCACCGTGACGGCCAATTCTTCTCCGGACAGATCCGCGCCGGGCAGCTCGAAGAAGTGCACGTCGTTGGGGTCCTCGTCGACGATGGCGGTGGACGCCCCCGACAAACTCGGGTCCAGCTCGCGCAACTCGGCCGGGTCCTGGCTCTCGCCGTCGGACATGCGACGTGCGTCGTAATCGCTGGCGGTCTTCATGGGCATACCTTCCTGCAGAAGTGGCGGGATGACGCACGTCCGATGTACTCCCCCGTGGCACAGACGGTACCCCGTTCCGTGGCGCCCCACACCGGGTCGAACATAAAAAACACCGGGTCGAACATAAAAATTGCCCTCACGACAATTCGGTGGCTGCAGCGGCCGAGCGAACACGGTCAGCCGCTCGGCGGCGGCGCCGCAGCGGCCGATCCCATCGCTGCGAGCTGCAGTTCCGCCTGGCGGACCCGGCGCTGCGCGAAGTTCAGCCAGCCCAGGCCCGCAACACCGGAACCGGCGGCAAGAATCACCGCGACCAACCCGATGCGTACGTCGCCCGCGACCAACTCGTACCCGCCGACACCGAGGGTGACAACTCCGACCACGACCGCGATCAAGCCGGGGATGTTCGCGGTGAGTTTCAGCGTTTCGCCGGCGTGCTGACGCGGGGTGCCGGCATGGTCGATCGGGTAGTCCATCTCGGCTCCTCACGAAACGTGTTGAGTATTAAAACTATTCACGGCGCCGGGGTGCTTACGGTTCAAGGCCCGGCAACCCGACAACACCCGGGTAACCGCCCGACGCCGTGTCAGGCGGCCGGCGGACGGGTATGCCGCAGCGATGAACGCTCCCGCTGTCCTGTTCGACGTGGACGGAACCCTCGTCGATTCGAAATATCTGCACGTGTATGCGTGGCAACGAGCCTTCGACGCCGAAGGCATCGCGGTCGCTGCCTGGAAGATCCATCGCCGCATCGGGATGGACGGCTCGATTGGTGCGCACCCTTTCCGGCGACGGCGCTGAGGAGGTCCGGGACCGGCTCAGCGATGCGCACAGCCGCTACTACCGGGAGACCACGCCCCTGCTGGCGCCGCTACCGGGCGCCAAGGAACTGCTGCACCGCGTCGCCGGGCTGGGCCTGCAGGTGATCCTAGCCAGTTCGGCGCCCGAGGACGAACTCGAGATGCTGCGCAAGGTGCTCGACTGTGACGACGTGATCGCCGCAACGACGTCGTCGCGCGACGTCGACACCGCCAAACCCGAGCCGGGCATTGTGCAAGTAGCGCTGGATCGGGCGGGGGTGATAGCCGGGGACGCGGTGTTCGTCGGCGACAGCGTCTGGGATGCCCACGCCGCCAAGGCTGCCGACGTGCCATGCATCGGGGTGTGCAGCGGCGGCATCGCGGCTGCCGAATTGCAAGCGGCCGGCGCGGCTCCGGTCTTCGCCGACCCGCGGGACCTGCTCGACCAGCTCGAGTCCAACCGCATCGGCACGCTGGCTGACTAGTCGCCGTGGGTGCGCAGCGAAAGGGGCAGCAGCCACCAAAAGCAAATGAACAGCGCGAGCGCACACGCGCCGGCGATCAGCCCCGCCGTGGTCCCGGCCACCGCGACGAAGACGATGACCGTCACCCCGGTCAGGGCCAGCCCGAGCAACGCCAGCCCCGCGTAGGCACACCGGTGCGCGGCCGACACCAGAACCTGCAGGCGGTGCCGCCGGAACAGCAGCCGGTGAATGCCTACCGGCGCGATCAGCAGCACCGTTGCGCCCACCGAGCAGCCCACCGTCGCCAGAAACACCGCCCGCATCTCGTCACTGAGTACGTCGAAGCGTTGTTGGAACGGCAGCGTCAGCAGGAAACCGGTCAGCAGTTGCACGCCGGTCTGCACCACGCGCAGTTCCTGCAACAGGCTGTTCCAGTTGCGGTCCAGCCGCTCGGTTTCGGTCTCGCCACGGTGATCGCGGTCCCAGCGCTGGTCGTCTTCCGGGTGGTCGACATCCATCTGCGGCGATCGTGCGAGGTCAGCCGCTGAGCTTGCCGTCCCGCACGGCGGTCAACGCGTCATCCAGCGTCGGGTACAGCGGGAACGTCTTGTCCAGACCGGTCAGGTGAATCGGGCGTCGGGTCGCCGGACCCCGCGCGACCACCCCGAACTCCGCCGTCTTGCCGAGTTTCTCGTAGGTCGCCGCCAGGATCTTCAGCCCGACCGAGCCGAGGAACTCCACCGCGGACAGGTCGATGACTAGCGCCGTCGGCCCTTCCGCGAAGACTGCACCAATGGCTTGCTCCAGGGCCGGAGCGGTGACCAAATCGATTTCACCGCTGACACTGACCACGGACACCCCATCGTGGTCCGCAACCAACGTGGTAATCGAATCAGGAGCTGACAATGGCGATCCTTCGTCCGGGTCTTAGGTGTGGTGCAAGCCTAACCTGCCTTGCGAACTGCGAGAAGAAGAAGACCTCAATACCTGCCCCGCGTCCAATCACGGTAGTCTCCCCATAGACCCTGCGCACTGCGGAGCGCGACTCGGCACCCGGAAGGCCAGATGTCAGATTCCAGCAGCACCGGCACCACCACAAGCGTCTCGAGCGAAGGTCTACTTCCGCAGTTGGTGCAGCATCTCCGGCAGAATCGCACCAACCTGCGCGAGGAATGGGCCCGCCGCATCACCGAGGCGGAGTTGCTGACCGCGATGACGCCCGAGGAGATTTTCTCCGAGGCGACCGCGGTGTACGACAACTACGTCGAGGTGCTCGAGACCGGTAGCGTCGAGGCGCTGCAGGACTACGCCCGCGACCTGTCCGAACGCATCATCCCGCGGGGCGTGGAAACCGACGAGGTGCTCGGCATCGTGCTGCTGCTGCGTGACGTGCTGGCGCTCGCTGTTCGAGAAGTACCAAACCGAGTTCGACATGCTGAACCGGGTGCTGGACGCCTACGAACCCGCGGCCAACCGCATCGCCAACACCGTGGGTGTGAGCTTCGTGCAGGAACGCGAACGCATCATTCGCCAGCAGCAGGAGGCCATTCGCGAACTGTCCACGCCGGTGCTGCAGGTGCGCGAGCAGCTGCTGATTCTGCCGATCATCGGTGTGCTGGACAGCCAACGCGCCCGGCAGGTCACCGAGCAGCTGCTGCGAGCCATCCGCGCCAACCTCGCGAAAGTCGTCGTCATCGACATCACCGGTGTGCCCACCATCGACTCCACCGTGGCCAACCACCTGGTGCAGACGGTCGATGCGTCCGGCCTGATGGGCGCGAGCGTGATCATCACCGGCCTGTCCTCGGAAATCGCCCTGACGCTGGTGACGATCGGACTGGATCTGTCGAAGATGAACGCCGTCGGTGACCTACAGGGTGGTATCGAAGAAGCCGAGCGGTTGCTCGACTACGAAGTCACGCGTACCGGCGAGCTGACCGGGTGAGCGCAACGAGCACGGGCGCCGTATGCCAGTACCCATTCTGAAACAGGGATCGATTCTTATCGCTTCGGTGCAGGCCGCACTCACCGACTCCGACGCCGAACGGTTGCGCTACGACCTGATGGAGCGGGGGTCAGCCAATTACGCGCACAGGGCATCATCGTGGACGTCACTGCCATCGACGTGATGGACTCGTTCGCCGCCCGGTCGCTGCGCACGATCGCACACATGACCCGACTGCGCGGCGCGGACACCGTGATCGTGGGGCTGCAACCAGAAGTGGCCTTCGCGATGGTTCAACTGGGGCTGGCGTTCGACGACATGAACACCGCGTTGGATCTGGAGGAGGGCCTTGCCCTCCTGAATCGCAAACGGGGAGTAGGCAAACCGATGATCGGGCGCGACGGTGGCGGCTGACGTTGTCGTCGACATCAATAATTCCGACGACATCGTCGAAGCCCGCAAGGCCGGACATCAGCTCGCACTCGACCTCGGGTTTTCGCTGACCGACGTCACCATGATCGCCACGGCGATCTCCGAAATCGCCAGAAACATCACCAGCTACGCGGGCCGCGGCACGGTACGGGTCATGGTGGCAGACCGGGACGGCCGTCAGGCACTGGTCGTCCGTGCCGAGGACGACGGCCCGGGCATCGTCGACATCGAGCGCGCGATGGAGGACGGGTACTCCACCGGCCGCGGGCTGGGCATGGGCCTGCCCGGGGCACGCCGATTGATGGACCGACTGATCGTGGAATCCGCGCTCGGCAAGGGAACGGTCATCGAGATGTGGAAATGGGTGCCGGGCCGTGCGTGAAAACGGTCGAGTAGGGCCGATCGAGTGGGCGAACGCCGGACGCCCACTACCCGGTGAGAACACCAGCGGCGATCGAAAGATCGCGGTCGCGCTGGACGACGACGACGCAGCCCTGTTCGGGGTGATCGACGGCCTCGGTCACGGTCCGGCCGCCGCGACCGCCGCGATGCAGGCCGTCGACGCGGTCCAGCGGGCATCCCGCGAACGGCTCGAAGTCTTGATACAGCTGTGCCACCGGGTGTTGGCCGGGACCAGAGGCGTCGCGATGACCTTGGCGCGGGTGGATTTCCAGACCAATACACTCACCTGGACCGGGGTGGGAAACGTCAGAGCCAACCTCGTCTCCAAGGACGCGACCGGTGTCCGCATCCGATCCAGTGCACGCCTTGCCGCCGGCATCGTCGGCTATCGCATCCCGGAAATCAGGCCTGCCCAGGTGGTTTCACTGCGGGTCGGCGATCTAATCGTGCTAGCCAGCGACGGCATCGCGGAGGATCATCTAGACCATATCGATTTCGCCGCCTCGGCCACGGTGATCGCCGACCACATTCTGACCAAACACGCGAAGGAAACCGACGACGCCATGGTGCTCACAGCGCGTCACCGCGGGGCCTCCACATGACCGAGGCAGACGACTTTCACGCCCAATATCTCGCCGCGCTGCGGACCTATCTACAGGCGCGCGACGACAACATCCTGGCCGTCGGCCACGAGCTCGGCCGCCGGGCACTGCAGGAACAAATCAGCATGCTCGACATCATCGAGCAACACGTTCACATGGTCCTCAAGCTGTCCGAGAACATCCAGATCGACGCACCGCTCGCACTGGAATTCCTGCTGCAGACGCTGGCCCCGCTCGACGTCGCGACCCGAGGATTCCTCGACGGCACCAAGCGCTACGCCGAGCAGCGCGCTCGCGCCGACGATCTGGCGGAGCGGGACAAATTCCGTACCGCCCTGGTGAATTCGTTGCAGGAAGGCTTTTTCGTCGCCGACCACGAAGGCTCGATCATCGAGATGAACAACGCGTTCATCGAGATCCTCGGCTATCCCGCCGAGGGCTTGCCCTACCGGTGGCCGCACCCGTGGCTGGTCGACAAGAAGACCGCCCGAGAACACCAATCCCGGGTCCGCAGCGAGGGCGGCACCCAGTACGAAACACCGATTCGGCATCGCGACGGCCACCTTGCCTGGGTGATGGTGAGCATCAATGCCGTCAAGGAATCCGACGCCGCCCAAGCCGTGTACGTGGGCACGATTCGCGATGTCACCGCCGAACGGGCATTCGCGGCTCGGGAGAGCGCCGTCTTACGTCTGGCCACCGCCGTCGCGGTCGCCAAAAGTGTCGCCGAGCTGCTGGCGATCACCCTCGACGAATGCCGCACGGCAATCGGCGTACAGCGGGTAATCGCCGTGACCTGGCCCGGCGGCGACGGCGAACCGACCGTCCAGGTGGCGGGTGAACCCGCCGTGACGACCTGGCGCGAACTGGATCCCTGGCTGCGCGACACCTTTCAGGATGCCCGCCAACAGCTGCCATTGACCGCCAAAACCGTTGAGCGGCCGAACAAACCCGGCAAGGCGCAGGGGTTGGTCGCGGTGCTCTCGGGCACCGGAGACCTTGCCCTGTGGTTGGAACTCGGTGCGCCGCGCTGGCTCAGCGCGGAGGATCGGCTTTTGGTCACCGTGCTGATCGGTCACCTCAGTTTGGCCATGCAGCATGTGCGCCAGTTCGAAAGTGCCCGCGAGACATCGCTGACATTGCAGCGCGCCATGCTGCCGCCGATCGAGCCCCCGCCGAGGTTCGCGATGCGCTACGAACCCGCCGTCTTGCCGTTGGAGATCGGCGGCGACTGGTACGACGTACTGCGGATCGGCGATCACCGCATCGGCATCGTCGTCGGCGACTGCGTGGGGCGGGGGCTGCCCGCCGCGGCGATCATGGGTCAGTTGCGCAGCTCGGCGCGCGCGCTGTTGATCAACGGCACCCGACCCGCACTGTTGCTCGAACAACTCGACCTGGCAGCGTCGCTCATCCCAAATGCCTACTGCACCACCGTTTTTCTGGCGATCCTGGACACCGAATCGGGAATGTTGGAGTACAGCAACGCCGGTCACATGCCCGCGGTGCTCGCCGGCCCGTCGGGCACCACCGTGCTCAGCGACGCCCGGTCGGTGCCGCTCGCGGTCCTGCGCGATCAGCCCCGCCCGCAAGTCTCCCGCCGGCTGCCGTCCGGCTCCACGTTGATGGTGTTCACCGACGGATTGGTCGAACGCAAACACGAGTCGCTCGACGACGGAATATTCCGGGCCGCAGAGGTTTTGGTGGAAACGAGGACGTTGCCGCTGGATGCCGTCGCGGATGCGGTACTTCGTGAGCTGGCGCCGACGACGGGATACGACGATGACGTGGCCATGGTGATCTATCGGCACCAGCAGGTGCCGCTGCGAATCGAAACACACGCAATCGCAGACGAATTGGCCAGCATCCGACACCGGTTGGCCGACTGGCTGCGGGCCGCGGACGTCCCGGGTGACCTCATCGACGACATCGTGCTGGTCGTCAACGAAGGCTGCACCAACTGCGTCGAACACGCCTACCGTGGGCACGGCTTCGGAACAACGAGGCTCGAGGTCAAAACCGTGGACGGCGAAGTCCGCGCCCGCATCACCGACCACGGCTCCTGGAAACCGCCGGCGATCAACCCGGGCAACAGCGGGCGTGGCCTGATCCTGATGCGCGCGATCAGCAACGCGATGGAAATCGACAGCAGCCCAACCGGAACCGTCGTGGACATCACCTTCCGGCTACCGGCGGCACTCGCAGGCGCCGACGACAGGTCCGGTGGCCGCTAGCAAGCGCCAAGCCGATGCGGCTGAAACCGTTTGCGGCCGGTGAGTTCGTGGTATCTACAAGGACGTGACTCAAGCGTCAATCAGCGTTGAACCCGCCCTGCCGGCAGCACATGGACCGTTGTCGACGGCGGTGCGTCGCGCGTTGGCGGGGCCGCCCTCCGGGGATCACCTGGCACGTATCGGCGCATCCGTGGGCGATTCGGACCCCTATGACCTCGACCTGCAGCTGGCCCTGTGCATGTGCTACGAGCTGCACTACCGGGGCTTTGCGGGCGTGGATCCCACCTGGGAGTGGAATCCCGACTTGCTGCGGCTGCGCGCCGAACTCGAGCGTGTCTTTTTGGCGGGTGTGCGCCGCGATGTCGGCCCCATCGAGCCGGACCGCACCGCCGCCGCGGAGATGGACGCGATGTCCGTCGAGCCCGTCAACGGCACCGGGCCGTCGTACTACCTACGCGACACCGGCACCTGGCAACAGATGCGCGAATACTTCGTGCATCGATCGATGTACCACCTCAAGGAGGGCGATCCGCACGCCTGGGCCATCCCCCGGCTGACCGGCGGCGCCAAAGCGGCCTTCGTGGCTGTCGAGTTCGACGAGTACGGCGCCGGACAGGGCCACCGACTACACCAACAGCTGTTCGCGGATCTGTTGACGGCGGCCGATCTGGACTCGACCTATCTGGGCTACCTCGACGAGGTGCCCGCCGAAGCCCTGGCGGTCGTCAACCTGATGTCGCTGTTCGGGCTGCACCGCCAACTGCGTGGTGCGGCCATCGGGCATTTCACCGCCACCGAGATCACGTCATCGCCGGGATCCCGGCGCATGGCCCAGGCGCTCGAACGGATGGGCGCGCCGGCGGCGTGTGTCGAGTTCTACCGCGAACACGTCGAGGCCGACGCGGTCCACGAACAGGTGGTACGCCTCGACGTAGTCGGTGATCTTGTTGCCCGCGAGCCGGAGCTGAACCGCGACATCATTTTCGGGATACGCGCCCTGATGGTGGTCGAGGATCGCCTGGCGGACCACATCATGACGGCCTGGAAGCAGGACCGGACGTCGTTGCGGCGTCCACTCAATTAGCTCAATTAGGCGCTGGGCCAACGCTTTCGACGCGCCGGCAGCGCCGGTGACTGGTGTCGCACAGCGGGTACTCTTTGCTCCGGCCGCAGGTGCAGATGGCGACCATGAACCGGTCGGATTCGACCACCCGGCCGTCGTCGACCTCGATGCGCACCGGGCCGGGCACCAGGACGGGACCCTTGGGTACCACGCGCACCCGGGTTCCGGTCATCGCTTGTCCGCCCGGATCACCAGCAGCTCCTCTTCCCGGCAGCCGGGCGGCACCAGGCCGATCTCCTCTAGCCAGCTCGCCCGTTGGGTAAGCACCGGACCGAACGGGATTCGTTCGGAGGCAACAATTTCGGCGTCCAACCCGGTGGATCGCAGGTAGTCCAGCGAACGGTAGATACCGGCCAAGGCCGATTGCACCAGCAGCATGGACCCGCCGTCGCACAACAGGTTCGCCGCCGATGCGCACAGCGGGTCCAGCACCCGCCGGCCGTCGGTGCCAGCATTCCACGCCCACGACGGGCCCACACCCGGCGACACCATGTCGATGTCGTCCTGCGGCGGCGTCGGCACGTAGGGCGGATTGGCCACCACCACCTCGAACGGCGCGCAGCTCAGGGCGCCGATCCACGAGCCTTCCCGAACGTCGATGTCGACTGCCGCGACGATCGCATTGCCCTGGGTGGAGTTCACCGCATGCGGGCAAATATCGAATGCCGTTACACTGGCACAACCCATTTCGGCTGCGGCAATCGCCACAAACCCGCTTCCGGTGAATAGATCCAGTACCCGACGGCCGGGAATCAGTCCGCTGTATTGCATTGCGCGAACCAGCAATCGGGAATCCTCTTGAGGCTGATACACGGTGGGCTCAGCTAAAACGTCGGCGGTAACGGGATACGTGCTCGTCAAAGGTGGGCCTTTCGGGTGATCGCCGTGGCGATCACGGCGTTTGTGAATAGTGCCCACAAACTATTACGTTGAAACTCCAACGTCACCCAGCAAAGGCTTAACTTGTTGTTGCGTGCGCGAATTGCTTGATGATCGTCGAGCAGAACGCCGGCAGGTCCGACGGCGAACGACTGGTTATCAAGTTACCGTCGACGACGACTTCCTCGTCGACGACGTTCGCGCCGGCATTGCGCAGGTCGGTGCGGATGCTCGGATAGGAAGTAAGTGTCCGCCCGGCCGCGACCCCGGCCTCGACCAGCGTCCACGGTCCGTGGCAGATGGCTGCGACCGGCTTCCCGGACCCGACGAAGTCGCGAACGAACGAGACCGCCGTCGCGTCGTTGCGCAGTTTGTCGAGGTTCACCGTGCCACCCGGCAGTACCAGTCCGTCGAACTCCTCCACCGAGGCGTCCGACACCGCACGGTCGACGTTGAATCGTCCGGCTGGTTCTAGGTCGTGTTCGCGCGCCTGGATTTCGCCGGCCTTCAACGAGAGGACTTCGACGCGGGCACCCGCCTGCGTGAGCACCGCGCGCGGCTGCTCGAGTTCTACCTTTTCCACACCGTCGGCCGCCAGGATGGCGGTTGTCTTGCCGTGCAGTTCGTTTGCCATCGTGTTCTCCTTCACGATCAGACGGCGTGGGTTGCGCCGTTGCGGGTGGTGCGTAACGCCGTGTAGAGGTCCACCGCTCCAATTCCGGAAAGTGCCGCACCGGCGATGGTTCCGCGCCGGCGGCGGCCCCGTTCGCGACGGGCCACCCCCACCGCCAACAGCGCCAGGTCGAGGATGTCGCCGGCGACCCGCGTCCACACCGCGGTGTCGGGGCCGGCCAACAGCGCCGCGCCGTGGCCGCATTCGCGCACGCCCAGCGCCCGGATGACGCGGCGGGTCAGCCTGGTGTCATCCACCCCCGCGAGGGCGGCGACCTTTCCGGGTGCCACGATTTCGCTCAACCCAAGGCCCACACTGACTCCGCCGAGGCCGTTCACCAATGCCGTCGTTGTCTTGCCGGATGAATCGGTCATGGGCACCCTCCCTCGCGTGACGTCCGCCCGATTACCCTTGCCGGAACGCATCAAACGCGTGTCTAAGACGATGCCGCCCGCAGCGCGGTCAGCAATGGTTCGGCCGCTTCCTTGAGGAACAGGTCCTGTGCCTGCCCGCCGATCTGGATCAGCGCGATATCGGTGAAGCCGGCTTCCCAGTAGGGCCGCACGGCGTCCACGATCGCGTCCAGGTCCGGCCCGCAGGGAATGCTCCCGGCGACGTCTTCGGGGCGCACGAATTGGGTGGCGCCGGCGAAGCCGGCCGGCGTCGGCAGGTCGGCGTTGACCGCCCAGCCACCGCCGAACCAGCGGAACTGGTCGTGCGCGCGTTCGATCGCGGCGTCCCGGTCGGGATCCCAGCACACCGGTATCTGTCCGACCACCCGCCCGCCTTCGGCTCCGTTGGCGGCCTGCCGGGCGGCGTGCCAGGAGTCCACCAGGTCCTTGTCGGGCTGCACCGCGATCAGGTGATCGGCGAGTTTGGCGAATTTCTCGACACTCTTGGGGCCGCTCATCGCCATACCCAGGCCGACCGGTGCGTCGGGAACGTCCCACAGTCGCGCGGAATCCACCTCGAAGTAGTCGCCACGCCAGTTCACCAGCCGGCCGCCGAACAACTCGCGGATGATCTTGATGGCTTCTCGCAGCATGTCCTGGCGCCGTTCGACGGTGGGCCAGCCCTTGCCGACGACGTGCTCGTTGAGGTTTTCTCCGCTGTCTAGGCCGAGGGTGAACCGCCCGTCGGCGAGAATCTGCACGGTCGCGGCCTGCTAGGCGACGGTCGCCGGGTGATACCGCATCGTCGGGCAGGTCACATAGGTATAGAGGTCCACCCGCTCGGTCGCGTGTGCCACCGCACCCAGCACCGCCCAGGCGTTGGGCGCGTGCCCTTGCGACGCCAGCCACGGGTTGAAGTGGTCGCTGCAGACCTCGAAGTCGAACCCGCACTGTTCAGCCGAAACAGCATACTGGACAAGCGCTTTGGGCCCGTTCTGCTCGGTCATCAAGGTGTAGCCGAACTTGGTCATGCCCGACCGGGTACCCCCGGCCCGGGGACGCAAACGAACGGCTAAAGCCGGTCTTTGACCGCCGCCGCCAGTCGGGAGCCGTCGGCCTTTCCGGCCGCGATCGCCGTCGCCGCCTTCATGACCTGCCCCATCTGTTTCATGCCTGGGCGCTCGCCGATCGCCTCGGCAACCTGGGCGATGGCGGTGTCGACCACGTCGGCTAACTCGGCCTCGGTGAGCGGGGTGGGCAGATACTCGTCGATGATCCGCGCCTCGGCGTGCTCGTTGGCGGCAAGCTCACCGCGGCCGTTTTGGGTGTAGATCTCCGCGGCCTCACTGCGCTTGCGCGATTCCCTGGCAAATACCTTGAGGATTTCGTCATCGGAGAGTTCCCTGGCTTCCTTGCCGGAGACTTCCTCGGTTTGTATAGCGGCCAGCAACATGCGCAGGGTCGCGGTCCGCAACTTATCCTGGGTCTTCATCGCCCCGGTGAGGTCCGCCCGCAGCCGGGCTTTGAGTTCCGCCATGCTCAGAGACGCTACGCCCCGGACGGCGCGGCGACGGTGCAGGCCAGCGGGGACGCGACCCGAACCTGGGCAAGATTGAGAAAAGCCCCGACCGTCGACAGGATGGAGCCCATGACGCACGACGACGGCTGCTGGACCCGGTGAGCGCGCAACGGCCTGGCTATCCGGTTGGCCCGCCACAGGGCGGGCCCCGGCCCGACGCCTTTCGGCCGGACTACGGCCCGCCGCCCGCCTATGGCCCGCCGCCCGCCTATGGCCCGCCACCCGGCTATGGCCCGCCACCGGGTTACGGGCCCCCGCCTGGCTACGCGCCCCCACCCGGCTACGCGCCCCCACCCGGCTACGCGCCCCCACCCGGCTACGCGCCACCACCCGGCCACGGGGCCCCACCTGCCTACGGCCCAACTCCCGGTTACGGCCCGCCACCGGGTTACGGCCCCCCACCCGGGTATGGACCGCCACCTGCTTTCGGGGTGCCACCCGGCTACGGCCCGGCGGCCGGCCCGCGCTACGGCGCGCCCCAGCTGGCCCCGGGCGCGAGCAAACCCGGAATCATTCCGCTGCGGCCGTTGAGCCTCAGCGACATCTTCAACGGCGCGGTCGGCTATATCCGCACCAACCCGAAGGCCACCCTGGGGGTGACCGCGACAGTCGTCGTGGTCATGCAGATCATTTCGTTGATCGCCACCGTCGGGCCGATCGCCGCGCTCGGCGGGCTCACCAGCGATCGCTCCGCCGAAGTCATGAACTGGGGAGTGGTCGGCGCGTGGTTCGGATCGGTGGGTGTCGGCGCGCTGGTCACCTGGCTGGGCAGCATGCTGCTGTCCGGAATGCTCACCGTGATCGTCGGACGGGCGGTGTTCGGATCGCCGATCACGATCGGCGAAACCTGGGCTAAGATCCGCGGGCGACTGCTGCCGTTGCTGGGGCTGGCACTGCTGGAAGCCGCCGTCGTGGCCGTGTTGTTCGGGCTGGCCGCGGTGGTCGTCGCGCTGATCGCCGCCATCGGCAACGGCGCCGCGGCGGTGCTGATCGGTGTCCCGGTCTTCTTTGCCTTGATCGCGCTGCTGGTCTACCTGTACATGGTCGTGCTGTTCGCGCCCGTGCTGATCGTGCTGGAGCGACTGCCGGTCTTCGACGCGATCACCAGATCCTTTGCGCTGCTTCGCAATGGCTTCTGGCGGGTGCTGGGCATCCGGGTGCTGACATTTATCGTCGCGGGTGTGGTCTCCGGTGCGATCAGCGCACCGTTCAGCATCGTCGGCCAGTTGATGCTGGCCGGAATGCCGTCCACCGGAATGTTGCTGCCGGGCACGGTGATCACGTCCGTCGGATCCGCGATCGGCCAGATCGTCACGGCACCGTTCAACGCGGGCGTCATCGTGCTGCTCTACACCGACCGCCGAATCCGTGCCGAGGCATTCGACCTGGTGCTGCAGTCCGGTGCGGCGAGCGGACCCTACGCGGGCGCCTCGACCGACAACCTTTGGCTGACCCGGCCATTGGCGAGCTGAGCGGGGACGACGGTGCCTTCCATCGACATCGACCGCGATGCCGCACATCAGGCCGCAACCGACGAGCTCAGCAAGCCGATCTATACCAAGGCCTCCGCCACACAACAGCTGCTCGATTGGGTCAACGAGCTGCTGTACCGGCTGCTGCAGAAGACCGCGTCGCTACCGGGTGGCTGGTTGACCACGGCGGTGCTGCTCACCCTGCTGGTCGTCGTCGTCATCGTCGCCATCCACATCGCGCGGCGAACCATGCGCAGCAGGCGCGGCGGCGACTATCAATTGTTCGAAGCCGCCCAGCTCACCGCGGCTCAACACCGTGAGACCGCCCAACGCTATGCGGCTGAAGGGAATTGGACCGCGGCGATTCGGCACCGATTGCGCGCTATCGCCCGCCAGCTCGAAGAGACCGGTGTGTTGAACCCGTCACCCGGCCGCACCGCCAACGAGCTGGCCCGAGACGCCGGCGCGGCGTTGCCCCATCTGAGCGACGAATTATCCCAGGCGGTAACGGCTTTCAACGATGTCACCTATGGCGAGGTACCCGGGACCCAATCCGCCTATCAGATGATCGCCGACCTGGACGATCATCTGCGGATGCGGGCACCGGCGGGGGCCTCCGCGCCCGGGCACTACACGCCGGTCGAATCCTGGGCGCAGGTGCGGTGATGGCCGCCACCGCATCCCAGCCCGCCGTCGCGCCTACCGGGCGATGGCGATCGTGGCGCGCGATAGTGCTCACTCAGGTCGCGCTCGCGCTCGTCGCCTGGGGCGGCGCCTACCTGACCGCGCCGCGGCCGGGCGCTCGCATGGACGCCGAGTCCACCGGAACCGACGGCGCTCACGCGCTGGTGACCCTGCTGCGCGACGGCGGGGTCGACGTTGTCGTGGCCGACAGCCTCGCCGACGTCGAACAGTCGGCTCGCCCCGACGCGCTGATCATGGTAGCGCAAAGCCAGTATCTGTCCGAGGACATGTTGGAGCGCTTGGACCAGGTGCCCGGCGATTTCCTGCTGATCGAACCGACCGCGCGCACCCGCGAGGCACTGCTGCCCGGCGTGCGCATCGCCGGCGCCAGCCCGTTCGACAGCGAACCGAATTGCACGCTGCGCGAAGCCACTCGGGCCGGATCGATTCGATTCGGGCCGAGCGACACCTTCGACGTCAAAGACAGCCGAGCGATCACCCGCTGCTACGACGGGGTGCTGATCCGATTCCGCGACCACGGTCGCACTATCACCGCCGTCGGCAGCAGCGACTTCATGACCAACGGCGCCCTGGCTCAGGCGGGCAATGCCGCGCTCGCGATGAATCTCGCGGGCGCCCGGCCCCGCCTGATCTGGTACGCCCCACATCACGTCGAGGGTGAAAACACCTCCGCGACATCGATTCTCGATCTGATTCCCGACAACGTGAACTGGATCGTCTGGCAACTGTGCGTCGTGGTGCTGCTGGTTGCCCTGTGGAAGGCTCGCCGGCCCGGTCCGCTGGTGGCCGAGGACTTGCCCGTGGTGGTGCGCGCCTCGGAGACCGTCGAGGGCCGCGGCCGGCTGTACCGATCCCGCCGGGCACGCGATCGTGCCGCGGCCGCGCTGCGCACCGCGACACTGCAGCGGCTGCTGCCCCGGCTCGGCTTGGGCACCGGCGCGCAACCGCAAGCGGTTGTGATGTCCGTGACCCACCGCGCCGGGGTCGACGCGGGATTCGTTTTCTACCAGCTGTTCGGCCCACCACCGGGAACCGACAACGACTTGCTCCAACTCGCTCGTGCGCTCGACGAAATCGAAAGGCAGGTCACCAACTCGTGACACAGTCTCCCACCACACAGTCCGCGCAAGCCGACTCCGCGCGAGATGCACTGCTGGCGTTGCGCGGCGAACTCGCCAAAGCCGTCGTCGGACAGGAGGGGGTGATCAGCGGCCTGGTGATCGCGCTGTTGTGTCGCGGGCACGTGCTACTGGAAGGTGTTCCGGGAGTGGCGAAGACGCTGCTCGTTCGGGCATTGGCGGCGGCTTTGCAACTGGAATTCAAGCGGGTGCAGGTCACGCCGGACCTGATGCCCGGCGACGTCACCGGATCACTGGTGTACGACGCGCGCACCGCCGCGTTCGCGTTTCGGCCCGGTCCGGTATTCACCAATCTGCTACTGGCAGACGAGATCAACCGCACCCCACCCAAGACGCAGGCCGCGCTGCTCGAAGCGATGGAGGAGCGGCAGGTCAGCGTGGATGGTGAAACCCGGCCACTGCCGGAACCTTTCATCGTCGCGGCCACCCAGAACCCGATCGAATACGAGGGCACCTACCAGCTTCCCGAGGCGCAGCTCGACCGCTTCCTGCTCAAACTGAATGTGACGCTGCCGCCCCGCGATGCCGAGATCGCCATCCTCGGGCGACACGCGCACGGCTTCGACCCCCGCGATCTCTCGGAGATCAAACCGGTGGCCGGACCCGCCGAGCTGGCGGCCGGTCGCCAAGCGGGGCAACAGGTTCTGATCGGCGACGAGGTACTGGGCTACATCGTCGACATCGTGGGCGCCACCCGCTCCTCCCCCGCCTTGCAACTGGGCGTGTCACCGCGTGGCGCGACGGCCCTGCTGGGCACCGCGCGCTCGTGGGCGTGGCTGTCCGGTCGCAACTACGTCACTCCCGACGACGTGAAGGCGATGGCCCGCCCGACGCTGCGGCACCGGGTGATGCTCCGTCCGGAGGCCGAACTCGAGGGCGCGACGCCCGACGGAGTGCTCGACGGCATCCTGGCGTCGGTTCCGGTGCCGCGCTAGTGATCCTGACCGGGCGCACCGGCCTGGTAGCGCTGATCGGCATTATTCCGATAGCACTTTCTCGTTGGCCGGCAAGGGTTTTCGAGGCGCTGCTGACGGCGCTGGCGTTAGCGGTGGTCGTCGATATCGGGCTGGCGGCCAGCACCCGCAGATTGCGTTACGTCCGTTCACCGGACAGCTCGGTGCGGGTCGGCCAACCGGTGGACATGCACCTGGCGATCCACAACGACGGCTCCCGCCGCTTCCGCGGCCAGATCCGCGATGCGTGGCCGCCGAGCGCACGCGCCGAACCGCGCACGCACGCCGTCAAGATCGACGCTGGGCAACAGCAGCATGTCGTGACTCACCTGCGACCGGTCCGCCGCGGCGACCAGCGTGCGGCCATGGTCACCGCGCGGTCGATCGGGCCGCTGGGGTTGGCGGGGCGGCAGAGTTCGCAGCCGGTGCCCGGCCAGGTCCGGGTGCTGCCCCCGTTCCTGTCGCGCAAGCATCTGCCGTCACGGCTGGCCAAGTTGCGCAAGATCGACGGGCTGCTGCCGACGCTGATACGCGGCCAGGGAACGGAATTCGACTCGCTGCGTGAGTATGTCGTGGGTGACGACGTGCGTTCGATCGACTGGCGCGCGTCGGCGCGGCGTGCCGACGTCATGGTCCGCACCTGGCGGCCCGAGCGCGATCGGCGGGTGGTGATCGTGCTCGACACCGGCCGCATGGCAGCGGGCCGCGTCGGCGTCGACCCGACCTCTTCAGGTCCGGGAGCCGACCCGGCGGGGTGGCCGCGGCTGGACTGGTCGATGGATGCCGCACTGCTGCTGGCCGCGCTCGCGTCGCGGGCCGGCGACCACGTCGACTTCCTCGCCCACGACCGGGTGAGCCGGGCCGGCGTGTTCGGTGCGTCGCGTACCGAGCTACTCGCCCAGTTGGTGGACACGATGGCCCCGCTGCAACCGACACTTGTCGAATCCGATTGGCGCGCAATGGTTGCCGCGATCGTCCGGCGAACCCGCCGGCGATCCCTGGTGGTGCTGCTGACCGACCTCAACGCCACCGCCCTCGACGAGGGTCTGCTGCCGGTGCTACCGCAGCTGTCGTCCAAGCACCATTTGTTGGTCGCGGCGGTCGCCGACCCGCGCGTCGACCAAATGGCCGCCGGGCGTGCGGATGCGGCGGCGGTGTACGACGCCGCGGCGGCCGAGCGGTCCCGCAACGACCGCCGCGCGATCGCGACGCGACTGCGTCAAAGCGGGGTAGAAGTCGTCGACGCCGCACCCGACGACCTGGCGCCCGCGCTGGCCGACCGGTATCTGGCGATGAAAGCGACCGGGCGGCTGTAGGTCCCGGTCAACGAGTGGGAACGACGTCCGGCGCGTCGTCGATATCGCCGGTCTCCCCGGCTTTTGCGGCCCGACGCCCGAAGTAGATCACATACGTCAGCAAGGCCGCCTCGGCGAGGATCCCGATAGCGACGCGGACAAACGTCGGCAGCGACGACGGTGTCACCATCGCTTCGATCACCCCCGACACCAGCAGCACACCCACCAGCCCCACCGCCACCGAGACCACGGCCCGGCCCTGTTCGGCGAGCACCTGTCCGCGCGGGCGGTCGCCGCGCGATATCACCGACCACCCCAGCCGCATCCCCGCCGCCCCGGACAGGAAGACCGCGGTCAGCTCCAGCAGCCCGTGGGGAAGCAGCAAACCCAGCAGGATGCCGCCCTTGCCGGCCTGGAACATCAGCCCCGCGATCAAACCCACGTTGGCGGCGTTTTGGAACAACACGTACGGAATCGGCAACCCCAGCAACACCGAGAACGCGATACACTGGGCCGAGACCCAGGAGTTGTTCACCCAGACATGCAGCGCGAACGCCAGGGCCGGATGTTCGCTGTAATAGGACGCGATGTCGTGGTTGACCAATTGGTCGATGTCGCTGGGGGTTCCGATCGCGGCCTGCACCTCGGGGTTGTTGGCCACCCAGACCGCGATGATCACCGCGACACCCAGGAAGGCCGCCGCGGTGCCCAACCACCACCGCCCGGCACGGTAGGCCGTCACCGGGAAGGACACCGTCCAGAACCGAGTGAACGTGCTGGTCAACGGCGCATGTGCACCGGTGACCGCGGAACGGGCGCGGGCGATCAAACTCGACAGCCGACCGATCATCAGCGAATCCGATGACGCCGACCGCAGCATCGACAGATGGGTGGAGACCCGCTGGTACAGCTCGACGAGTTCGTCGACTTCCGCGCCCGTCAGCGACCGGCGCTTCTTGATCAGCTGGTCAAGCCGGTCCCAGGTCGGGCGATGGGTCAGCACGAATGCGTCGACGTCCACCTGCGCAGCCTAATCGCTGTTTCGGGGTCGCCGGCTACGGCCGGTCACACGCCCAGCGAATCTGTACCGTTCGGTGTTATGTCGGAGGTGGTGACCGGAGACGCCGTGGTGCTGGACGTGCAGATCGCCCAGCTGCCGGTGCGAGCCCTGAGCGCGCTGATCGACATCACGGTGATCTTTCTCTTGTACGTCGTCGGGCTGATGCTGTGGGCGGCGACACTGACGCAGTTCGACGGTGCGCTGAGCGGGGCGATCCTGATTATCTTCACGGTCCTGGTGATGGTCGGCTATCCGATGGCATTCGAAACGGCAACCCGCGGACGGTCAGTCGGCAAGATCATCATGGGCCTGCGGGTGGTGTCCGACGACGGCGGGCCAGAACGATTCCGGCAGGCCCTTTTTCGCGCGCTGGCGTCGGTGGTGGAGATTTGGATGCTCGCCGGGAGCCCGGCCGTGATCTGCAGCATTTTCTCGTCAAAGGCCAAGCGGGTCGGCGACATCTTCGCGGGTACCGTCGTCGTCAGTGAACGCGGACCGCGTTTGGGGCCGCCGCCCGCGATGCCGCCGGCGCTGGCGTGGTGGGCGGCCTCGCTGCAATTGTCGAACCTCGACGCCGGCCAGGCCGAGGTCGCACGCCAATTCCTTTCCCGCGCATACCAACTCGATCCACAGTTGCGCATGCAGATGGCATACCGAATCGCCGATGATGTGGTGTCGCGGATCGCTCCGCCGCCTCCGCCCGGCGCCCCACCCGAGCTGGTGCTTGCCGCCGTCCTGGCCGAGCGCCACCGCCGCGAGCTGGCGCGACTGCGGCCCGCGATGCCACCCGGGCCACCGCCCAGGCCCTGGGCCGCCGGACCCTGGCCGCCCGGACCGCCGTTTCACCCATCCGGCCCCGCCGCATCGCCGGTGGCCATGCCGCAACCGGCGCCGGGACGGCAAACGGGCGGCTTCTCGCCGCCGGGGTAGTCAGCTCGCGACCGTGGCGGCCATCAGCGCGACGTCGGCGACCAACAACGCCCAGCCAAGTAGTGGCACGGCGACACCGGCGCGGCGCTTGGCCGTGAAAAACGTGATCAGGATGACGACGAAGGCCACCAGCGGCGCTCCGTAGAAGGCGACGCCGAAGTCGATGCCGCCGTCGTCCAGGTTAGGACAGCTGTGCTCGGTACAACCGTCGGTGCTCATCACGGCGCCGAGCGCGAAGAGCATCACGATCGTGGCGGCAGGCACCGTCGACAGCGCCAAACCCCAGTTCACCCACGCCCACACGTGGTTCGGGCCGCTGCCGTGCCGGCCCGGCTCGGTGCGGTGGGTGTCGCGGTCGAACGTCACGTTGGAGTCCCTTGCGTTCATCACGAAGGTCGTACCCGTCGCCCACCCGGGACAAACGAAACCGCGGCGGGAGCCGTGTGTAGAGGTCAGGCCCCTGGAACCGAACCCGGCGATATTCATCGTTGCATCGCGATCGTTTCCGATATATCGTGATACTCCGAAGCGCACGGAGGGTACGCTACCCCGAGAACATTGAGGACGACAACAATGCGCAACCCATTCACTCCCCCCGAGGGACCATTCGCCGGTCATCCCGGCATCGGATTCGGCTTCGGTCCCGGCCACGGACACGGACGCGAGCACCGGCGTGCACTGCATGGCGCGCGGCGGCAGGCCCGCCGCGAATTTTTCGAACACCTCCGCGAGCAGGCGGGCGACCAGGGCTTCGGACCGGGCTTCGGCCCCGGCTTCGGGCCGGGGTTCGGCCCCGGCTTCGGGCCGGGTTTCGGCCCCGGGTTCGGCTTCGGCCCGAGCGGGCGACGCGGCGGATGGCGTCGCGGCGGCCACAACCGCGGCAAGCGCGGTGACGTGCGGGCGGCCATTCTGGCACTGCTGGCCGAGCGGCCGATGCACGGCTACGAGATGATCCAGCAGATCGCCGAGCGCAGCAATGGAATTTGGAAGCCCAGCCCCGGCTCGGTGTACCCGACGCTGCAGCTACTCGCCGACGAGGGCCTGATCACCGCGAGCGAAACCGACGGCAGCAAAAAGCTTTTCGAGCTGACCGAAGAGGGGCGCGCGGCGGCCGAGAAGGTCGAGACGCCACCGTGGGACGAGATCGCCGAGGGCGCGGACCCCGGTCAGATGAACCTGCGGTCGGCCATCGGTCAGCTGTGCGGTGCTGTCGCGCAATCCGCGCACACCGCCACCGTCGAGCAACAGCAGCGCATCGTCGAGATTCTCAACAATGCGCGCCGCGAAGTCTACGGCATCCTAGGCGAGGACTGACCCGCTAGCCAAGAAGTGCCCGTCGGCCCGGCGCCGGCGGGCATTTCGCTACGTGACGTCGACCCAATTCAGCGTGCGCTGGACCGCCTTGTGCCACCCCGCATATCCCTGCGCACGGGTATCGTCGTCCCAGTTCGGTGTCCACCGCTTGTCTTCCTGCCAGTTGGCCCGCAGGTCGGACGGATCGGCCCAGAACCCGACCGCCAACCCGGCCGCGTAGGCCGCGCCCAGCGCGGTGGTCTCGGCGACCACCGGCCGCACCACGTCGACACCGAGCACGTCGGCCTGGATCTGCATGCACAACTCGTTTTGCGTGATGCCGCCGTCGACCTTCAAAACCTCAAAACGCACACCGGAATCCGCTTCCATCGCGTCCACCACGTCGCGGCTCTGATAGCAGATCGCCTCCAGCGTGGCGCGGGCCAGATGCGCGTTGGTGTTGTACCGCGACAGCCCGATGATCGCGCCGAGCGCGTCCGAACGCCAGTACGGGGCGAACAGCCCGGAAAACGCGGGGACGAAATACACCCCGCCGTTGTCAGGAACCTCGCGGGCCAGCCATTCGCTTTGCGCGGCACCGCTGATGATGCCCAGCTGATCACGCAACCACTGCACCGCCGAGCCGGTGACCGCGATCGAACCCTCCAGCGCGTAGACGGGTTTGGCGTCCCCGAACTGGTAACACACCGTCGTGAGCAGTCCGTTGTCGGACCGCACCATGTTCTCGCCGGTGTTGAGCAGCAGGAAATTGCCGGTGCCGTAGGTATTTTTCGCCTCCCCCGCATCGAGGCAGACCTGGCCGACCATCGCGGCGTGCTGGTCACCCAGGACTCCGGCGATCGGCACCTCGGCGCCGAACGGCCCGTCGGTCGAGGTGACGCCGTAGGGCTGCGTCGGCGACGACGACGCGATCGCCGGCAGCATCGCGCGTGGAATCGAAAAGAAGGACAACAGCTCGTCGTCCCAGTCCAGCGTCTCCAGGTTCATCAGCATGGTCCGGCTGGCATTGGTCACGTCGGTGACATGCACCCCGCCCCGCGGACCGCCGGTCAGGTTCCACAACACCCAGCTGTCCGGGGTGCCGAACAGCGCGTCGCCGCTTTCGGCCGCCGCGCGCACCCCGTCGACGTTCTCCAGGATCCATTGCAGCTTCCCGCCGGAGAAATAGGTCGCCGGCGGCAGGCCCGCCTTGCGCCGGATCACCTCGCCATGCCCGTCACGGTCCAGCGCCGACGCGATCCGGTCGGTGCGGGTGTCCTGCCACACGATCGCGTTGTAGTACGGCCGGCCCGTCTTGCGGTTCCACACCAGCGTCGTCTCGCGCTGGTTCGTAATACCAAGCGCAGCAATGTCTTTCGTCGAAAACTTCACGGTGTTCAGCACCGACATCAACACCGACGAGGTTCGTTCCCAGATCTCGATCGGGTTGTGCTCGACCCAGCCGGCCTGGGGCAGGATCTGCTCGTGCTCGAGCTGGTGACGGGCGACCTCGGCGCCGTCGTGATCGAAAATCATGCAGCGGGTGCTGGTAGTGCCTTGATCGATAGCTGCGACGAACTCGGCCACCTGTCTCCTTCGTCGTGAACTGCGACACGTTCCTGCCATCGTCCATGATGGTGCACCGCCGCACCAGATCCGCAGCTAAACGACCCGATTAGCGACGGCCGGGCACCGATGCGCTCGACGCGACCCGTCGCACCGCTCTTGCGTTACCGCCGGTAAACCTGTTCCATCGGCGATGTGGGCGAAGAGGTCAAGCGCACCGCGTATGACCGCGCACATCGGCGGGAGTACCGGCGCAAGGTGCAGCTGTGTCTGGACGTCTTCGAGACGATGCTCGCCCAGTCGCGCTTCGACTCCGACCGGCCGCTGACCGGCATGGAGATCGAATGTAATCTCGTCGATGCCGACTATCAGCCCGCCATGTCGAACCGGCCGGTGCTCGATGCGATCGCAGATCCGGCCTACCAGAAGGAATTAGGCGCCTACAACATCGAATTCAACGTCCCTCCCAGGCCGCTGCCCGGCCATACCGGCCTGGACCTGGAGGCGGAGGTGCGGGCCAGCCTCAACGAGGCCCAGACCAGGGCCCGCTCGGAAGGCACCCGCATCGTGATGGAAGGCATCCTGCCCACGCTGATGCCCGAGCATCTGTCGTGTGACGGCTGGATGAGCGAGTCGACCCGGTACACCGCGCTCAACGATTCGATCTTCAACGCCCGCGGCGAGGACATCCCGATCCACATCTCCGACCCGGAGCGGCTGAGCTGGGAGGCCGTGACCATCGCTCCCGAATCCGCTTGCACCAGCATGCAATTGCACTTGCAAGTGGCCCCGGCCGACTTCGCCCCCAACTGGAACGCGGCGCAGGTGATGGCCGGACCGCAGCTGACGCTGGGAGCCAACTCGCCGTACTTCTTCGGCCATCAACTGTGGTCGGAGACCCGTATCGAGGTGTTCTCGCAGTCCACCGACACCCGGCCCGAGGAACTCAAAACCCAAGGGGTGCGGCCCCGGGTGTGGTTCGGCGAACGCTGGATCGACTCGATCCTCGATTTGTTCAAGGAGAACATCCGCTACTTTCCGTCGCTGCTACCCGAGTTGTCCGACGAGGATCCGGCCGCCGAACTCGCCGCCGGCCGCATTCCACAGCTCTCCGAACTGCGGCTGCACAACGGCACCGTGTACCGCTGGAACCGGCCGGTGTACGACGTCCTGGAAGTGGACGGGGTCGGGCGCCCGCACCTGCGGCTGGAGAACCGGGTGTTGCCGGCCGAGCCCACCGTCATCGACATGCTGGCCAATTCCGCGTTCTACTACGGCACCCTGCGCACGCTGTCCGAGGAGGAAAACCCGCTGTGGACGAAGATGAATTTCGCTGCGGCGCACCAAAATTTCCTCGCAGCCGCCCGCCATGGCGTGCACACCGTGCTGCATTGGCCCGATCTGGGTGAGGTGAGCGCGGCCAAGCTGGTGCTCGACACGCTGTTGCCGATCGCCGACGAAGGGCTGCGCCGCTGGGGGGTGGACGCCGAGGTGCGCGATCGTTTCCTCGGTGTCATCGAAGACCGGGCCAAGGCCGACCGCAACGGCGCCAGCTGGCAGGTGGCAACGGTGCGCGCGCTGCAGGACTCCGGCATGACGCGCCGCGCGGCGCTCGCGGAGATGCTGCGCCGGTATTGCGACCACATGCACACCAACGAGCCGATCCACACCTGGCCCTGCTAGCCGCGGGTAGGTTGGATCCATGACACCGCACGAGGTAATGGACTGGGACAGCGCCTACCGCGGACAAGGGGAGTTCGACGGGCCCCCGCCGTGGAACATCGGTGAGCCACAGCCCGAATTGGCCGCCTTGATCGCGGCCGGGAAATTCCGTAGCGACGTGCTGGACGCCGGTTGCGGATTCGCCGAACTGTCGCTGACACTGGCCGCCCAGGGGTATACGGTGCACGGCGCCGATCTGACGCCGACCGCCGTCGCCGCGGCGACCAAAGCGGCCGAGGAACGCGCTTGAGCACCGCCACCTTCGAGCAGGCCGACATCACTTCGTTCTCCGGCCACGACGGCCGGTTCGCCACGGTGGTCGACAGCACGCTGTTCCACTCGCTGCCGATCGAGGGCCGCGACGACTACCTGCGTTCGGTGCACCGCGCGGCCGCGCCGGGTGCCGGCTATTTCGTGCTGGTCTTCGCCAAGGGCGCCTTCCCGGCCGAGATGAAGCCGAAGCCCAACGAGGTGGACGAGGACGAGTTGCGCGCCGCGGTCGGCAAGTATTGGGAGATCGACGGGATTCGACCCGCCTATATCCACACGAATATCCCCGACATGCCCGACGCGCCGTTCCAATTCCCCCCGCACGACCGCGACGAAAAGGGCCGGATGAAGCTTCCCGCCTACCTGCTGACCGCGCACAAGGCTGGCTGATTCCAGTCACGGCCCCATGATGGCCAGGCCCCAGTCCAGGTGGCCCTGCCATACACTCGCGATGCACCCGCCCTGAACCGCGGGTTTGGGATCACCGATGGGACCACCGGCGGCGCGGACCGCCGCGACCGTGCCGTCAGGTCCGGGGACCACAGCGCGAGCCCGATCAGTGCCGGCGCGGCACCCGTGGCGACGACTTCGATGAAGCCTTCGCCGACGCGGTAGAACGCCATCTCGGGTCCTTGCGGACCCCGCGGATGAAACCGCCTACGCGGCGGCGCGCCCAGCACCGCACTGAGAGCCGTGATGGCAGAGTCCAATTCGCGCACCGTGTAGACCACGTGGTCGACATGGCTGACACCGCAGCAGTGCACCGCGCCGGTGACCGCCGGGTGGACCGACGTGGGGACCCCGAGCGCATCGGGCTGAGCGTAGATCTCGTCGAATCCCCAGCCGCGCTCGTCGCTCAGCTCGCAGCACACCCGTCCGATGCGGATCGCTCCGTCGTCGACAACGAACCCCAATGCCGTCCAAGACCTTTCGTTGCCGGGTACACCGAGCCAAGTCAGAGCGGTCATGCCGGTTGGGGCTCAGGTGGCCGTCGCCGCGGTGGCGGCGATCAGTGCTTCGGCGAAGGTCTCCAGATCTTCGGCGGTGGTGTCGGCGTGCGGCGAGATCCGCAGCCGCGGCCCCGTCATCTCGAGTGGCGCCCGTTGCACCCCGGCGTAGGTGGCCAGGATCCGCCGTTCGGCGAGCAGCCAGTCCCGCACCGCCTGCGGGTCGGCGCCGTCGACCGGCGCCAAAGTGGTGATGGCGCTTGGCTCTTCGGTCTCTTCGACCACCGCCCACCCCGGCACATCGACCAGCGCCGTCCGGCTGATGCGGCCGAGCTCGGCCAGTCGCGCGCGCACCGCCTCGGGACCGAACGCCAAATACTCGCCCAGCGCCACCGAAAAGCCCACTCGCGCAGCGACATTGGCTTCACCGAATTCGAGCTGCTGGGCCACCGAGAACGACCCCGACCACTGCGGTGCCGCCAGCCGGGGGTGGAGTCGCTCCGTCAGCTCGGGCCGCACCGCAAGGAAGCCGACGCCGCGCGGACCGGCAATCCACTTGCGCGACGAGGAGTAGGTGACGTCGGCGCCGACCGCGCAGTCGACCTGGCCCAGTGCTTGGGCGGCGTCGACGACCAGGGGCAGGCCCAACTCGCGGCAGAGTTTCGCGATCAGCGAAATCGGTTGCACGACACCGCTATGGCTGGCGACCGGGGTCAGGTGCACGAAATCGGGCGGTTCGTCCTCCAGGACGAATGCGGCTTCGTCGAGTGCGAGCCGGCCGTCCTCGAGGGTCGGCAGCAGCCGACGGTCGAAGCCGTGGGCGGACATCACGGCGAGGTTGGGACCGTATTCACCCGGCAGGCAGGCCAGTGTCCGCCGCTCGGCGGGCCAGCTGCCCAGCAGCAGATCCAGCGCGTGCAGCGACCCCGTGGTGTAGACGACGTCGGCACCGGCCATCCCGGTCAGCGCGGCGAACGCGGCACGCCCGGCGTCGAGCGTCGGCGCGGCGGCCTGCGCGGCCACATACCCGCCGACCTCGCCCTCGTGGCGGGCGTATTGCGCGGCGGCGTCGATGGCCGCGTTACTCTGCCGCGAACACGCGGCAGAGTCCAGGTGCAAACCGGCCGCGGGCGGGCGGGCCTGCCGCCATCGGTCGGCCAGCGAGCCGCTATCGGTCACTTGACCGCTAACGACAACCCGAAATCGCCCGCGGCGTCGGTCCACCACTGGATGCGATGCAGTCCCGCGCCGGCCAGTTCGGCGCTCACCCCGCCGGGGTGGAACTTGCTCGACACCTCGGTCAGCATTTCCTCGCCGGCGGCGAACTCGACGGTCAGGTCGAGCGCACCGACGCGGACGGTCTGCGGAACGCCGGTCCGCAGCCACATTTCGATGCGTTCCTCGTCGGCGTTCCAGCGCGCCACGTGCTCGAAGGCTTCGACGTCGAAATCGGCGTCGAGTTCCCGATTGATCACCGCGAGCACATTGCGGTTGAACTTCGCGGTCACCCCGGCCGAGTCGTCGTAGGCGCGCAGCAGCCGGCCGGTGTCCTTGACCAGATCGGTGCCCAGCAGCAAAGTGTCGTCGGGCCGCATCACGTCGGCGATGGACTTGAGGAATTCGGCGCGGGGTCCGGGTGTGAGGTTGCCGATCGTCGACCCGAGAAATACGAACAGCCGACGGCCACCACTGGGAATTTCGCCGAGGTGTTCCTCGAAATCGCCGCAGACGGCCATGATTTCGACACCCGCGTATTCGTGCTGAATGGCGGCCGCCGCGGTCGACAGGATGCTCGCATCGACGTCGAACGGTACGAAACGACGCAGCGATCCGCGATTGTGCAGCGCGTCGAGCAGCAGCCGGGTCTTCTCCGAGGTGCCGCTGCCGAGTTCGACCAGGGTGTCGGCCTGGCTGGCCGAGGCGATTTCGGCAGACCGGGCGAGCAGGATCTCCGCCTCGGCCCGGGTCGGATAGTACTCCGGCAGCCGGGTGATCTGGTCGAACAGCTCACTGCCCACCGAATCGTAAAACCACTTGGGCGGCAAGGTCTTCGGGGTGCTCTGCAGGCCGTCGAACGCATCGCGACGCAGAGCGTGGTACGCAGAGTCGGCGGCCAGGTGGTTGGACAACGTCAGTGTCATCAAAGTCCTTTCGGCTCGTCCAGCGGGGTCATCGTTACGCCTTGGGCGGTCACTTTGACGAGGTGGTGATCGGGCACGTCCTCCCATTCGGATGCGTCGTCGTAGGGCTCACTGGCCAACACCACACCGTCGTCGCGGCGCAGGATCGACAAGGTGTCACCCCAAGCGGTGGCTATCATGCGAGAACCGTTGGCGGCCAAGATGTTAAGTCTGGCGTCGGGGTCTAGCGCCCCGATCTGCGCGATGGTCTCACCCAGCACTTCGAGCCCGAGCGAGAAAATGGTGGCCGCCAACATCGCACTGTCGCAAACGGATTCGGCTGTAGCGGTCAAGTGCAGCACGCGGCGATCGACGACACCGTTATGCGACAGCAACCAGCGGCCGTCGGTGAACGGCGCGGTCGCGCTGACGTCCAGCGGCATGCCGACGGTCGCCGAACGCACCGCAGCCACCACGCAGCCACTGCGCAGCGCGGGCGCGACCGATTCCAGCGACGTGTCCCCCCACAGCGGCGCGGTGCTGCGCCAGCGCCGGGGTACGCCGTCGTCGAAAAACCCGACACCCCAACCGTCGGCGTTCATCAGGCCGTGCTTCTGGCGGCGCGGCGAATACGACTGCACGCGCAGACCGAAGGGCGGATCCAGTATCAGCGAGGAGACGCTGACGTCGGCGCCAAGCCAGCCGAGGTGACGGCACATCAGGCGGCGTCCCCCGCCTCGGGAACATCCCAGGCCAGCCGGATACCGGAGAAGATCTGGCGACGGATCGGGTGGTCCCAGTTGCGGAAACTCGGTCGCAGGATGGCGGGTTCGACGGCCCACGAGCCGCCACGCAGAACCCGGTAATCGCCGTCGAAGAACGGCTGCGAGTAGCGGTCGTAGATCATCGGGACGAAACCCGGCCACGGCCGCAGCGGCGAGCTGGTCCACTCCCAGACGTCGCCCAGCATCTGCTCGACACCGTAGGCCGACGCGCCGGCCGGGTAGGCGCCGACGGGAGCCGGGCGCAGCGCGCTGCCGCCCAGGTTGGCGAGCTCGGGCGACGGGTCCTGCGCTCCCCACGGGTAGCGGCGCCGGGTCCCGGTGACGGGGTCCCAGGCGCAGGCCTTCTCCCATTCCATTTCGGTGGGCAGCCGCGCACCGGCCCAGGCCGCGTACGCCTCGGCCTCGAAGTAGGTGACGTGCTGCACCGGCTCGTCGGCCGGGATTTCTTCGATGTAACCGAAGCGGGTGCGGGTGCGCCCGTCGGATCCCCAGAATTGCGGCGCCGTCAAGCCCGCGCTGCAGCGGTGTTCCCAACCGCGGTCGGACCACCAGCGCGCCTGGTGGTAGCCGCCGTCGGCGATGAACTGCTGCCACTCGCCGTTGGTGACCGGTACCCTGCCGATGCGGAACGCCGGCACGTCGACGATGTGGGCGGGGCGCTCGTTGTCCAGCGAGAACGGTTCGCTGGTGGCGTCGACGCCCAGCACGAACGGACCGCCGGGCACCAGCACCGACGTCCCGGCCACACCTGCACGGCCCGCGGGCAAGTTGGCGGGGTCGCGCAGCAGCGCGGCGCCGGTGCGCAGGTTCAACGCCTGCAGCATGGTTTCGTCGTGCTGGTTTTCATGACTGACCACCATCGCGTAGACGAGGGCCGCGTCGTCTCCGGCGGCATCGTCGGGCAATGCGTCCAACGCGTCCAGTGCCGCGGATCGGACTGTGCGGCAATAAGATCGAGCTTGATTCGGCGAGAGCAGCGGCAGATCGACACGACTGGCACGGGAGTGTTCGAAGGCGTCGTAGAGACCTTCGACCGACGGATCCAGCATCCCCGGGCGATTCGGGTCACCGCCGCGCAACAGCCACAGCTCCTCCTGCTGACCGATGTGCGCGAGGTCCCACACCAGCGGGCTCATCAACGGGTCGTACTGACGACGCAGTTCGTCGTCGTCGAAATCGACCAGCTGCAGCGTGCGCGTGCGCGCCCGCTGCAGATCGTCGGCGATCCGTTCCCGGCCAGACGATCGCGGGCACGGCGCAGCCGGGCGTTGGGGACACCTCCCGCTTGCGGGGGACGGGTCGGACTCATCGGGGAAGGTCACAAGCCCCCTTGCGCCAGCTGCGACACCGTGGCCGCGATGCCGTGGTCGATCACCTGGTCGGAGAAGTCGTCGCCCGGACATCGGCCGCGTTCGACCATGCGGATCAGCTGTTCCATCGCGTCGGTGAGCTCGGGTGGCGCCTTCGCGGCAGCGATGGCCACACAGGAAGTGGCGGCCTGGTGCAAACGCCGGTCACTCAAACCGAGCCGGGCGGCGTTGTCCCAGGCGGTGGCCACCGGCTCGACCGCCGCCGCGGCGGCGTCGGCCGCGACCGGGTCGTCGAGCAATGCCGCCAACGTGAACGCGATCGCGGGCCAGTAGGCATCCGATGCGCTGTCGAGGTAGCGGATTTCCAGCCATTGTCTGGGGCGTACCGGCGGGAACAGCGTGGTCAGGTGATAGTCCAGATCGGCCAGGGTGGGCCGGCGATCGCAGAGCAGCGCCGAGCCGTCGGCCCAGTCGGCGAAGGACACATAGTGGGTGAGCGCGCTGAAGTCGTGGGCCTCGGGATTGTGCACCATCATCACCGGGGCCTTGAGCGCATAGCGCGCCCAGTCGGTGCCGGGGTCGTCGCCGCTGGCACCCAGGATGGGTCCGCAGCGCACCGAGTCCATCTGACCCCAGACCCACTGCCGGGTGGACACCCAGCCGGAGAAGTCGCCGCCCAGCATCGGGGAATTGGCCGCGATCGCGATCATCGTGGGACCCAGCGCGTGCGCCAGCCGGACCCGGGCCGCCCAGCCAGCCTGCGGCCCGGCGTCCAGGTTGACCTGGACCGAGGCCGTCGACGTCATCATCGCCGCCCCCGCCTCCGCGGAGTTGCTGGCGGCGAAGAACTCTTCCATCGCGCGGTAGCGCGCGCCGGGGTTGACCCGTTTCGGCACCCGCAGCGGGTCGGCGCCCAAGAACACCAGCCCCAGCCCGGCGTTGGCGAAGGCCTTGCGCAGCACGCTTTGGTCGTCGTCCATCGATTCGATGGCGGCGACGACACCGTCGGTGGGCGGGCCCGACAGTTCGACCGCGCCGCCGGGTTCGACGGTGACGGCACTGCCGGCGGGTAGCGGGGGCAGCTGGTCGATCACCTCGGTGATTTCGTCCCAGCTCGGCCGGCGGTAGGGGTCAACCGGGTCGACGCAGTGCGCCTCCATCTCCAGCCCCATGCGGCCCAGCGGGCCGTCGATCAGGCACCCGTCGGCGATGTACTGGGCGGCTTCCTCGGACGTGCTCAACTCGGAGTCGGCCGGGCGGGCGGCATCTAGCTGCGAGGCCGCGGCGGTGATAGCGGCGAGCGTCATATCACGATCCCTCCGGGCCCGACCGCGCACGCCGAGCGCCTTGTTGGGCAGCTATCCGAACGATAGCTGCCTTGTCTTCATCTTCCAGATCGTCCCGACATATTCCCGTTCCCGCAGCTTCGCGCCGCACGGCTAGCATGACTTGAATTCACCGACTACTGCCCCAGGGCGTTTTGCATCGCCCCGGCCAGCACATTCACCGCGGGTCCCGCGTTGCCAGACTGACAAACCTTCGCCTGAAGCACCACGTTTTCGCGCAGCCGGGTTTGATTGAAGCAGCGACGATCCGTGCCCGCCTCTTGCTTGGTCCAGTTCGCGTCGGTCCCGGTCGCGGGCGCACCGGCAAACGACCATACCTGTGTCTGCCCGTTGTCCAAATGCATCGTCGTGGTCTGCCCCGAGCAACCCACCGTGCGGTCCACCAGTCGGTGGAAGGCCCGGTCGGCGGCGTCGTTCGTGGCGAATACCCCGACCGCCTGCTTGACGAAATGCGTCTGGTCGTTGGCCGACGTCTGCGCGGTCGCCCCGTTGAAGGACGCCAGGTCGGGGTCGTTGTACACATCGGGCAGCCCGATGTCCGCCCAGTTGTTGCAATCGGGCAGGTCGACGAAGAAACCCTGGACCGGCGCGGTGAATACGGCTTCCCACCCCATGGGTCCGCCGACGATGTTGCCGACCGATCCTTTGCCGAGGACCGCGTAGGACACCACCCCGGGCTCCGAAGGATGGGCAGCCGCGATGGGGGCGCCCGAGGCCGCCCCCAAGCCCAGACCGACGCTTACCGCCACAGCGGAGATCCGCATCATGAATCTCGATCATGCCAGGACGACGGCCCGCAGCGAACAGGGCCGCGCGGGACGGGCCAAACGCCAAACTATTGCGCTCGAACGCCCTCCTCGACCTTCTTGCCGAGATCCGGGTCGACGTTGCGCCAGTACTCGAACACCCGAGACAGCACCGGCTCTTTGACGCCCTTGGAGACGTGCCCAATGATGTTGTGGGCCAATCGGTCTCGTGCCGCGTCGTCGAGAACCTCGCGGACCAGGGTGCCCGCCTGGCCCCAGTCGTCGTCATCGGGGCGCAATGTGTATGCGGCGCGGACCATCTGGCCGTCGGCCATCCACCGCACCTCGGCCGCACGCGCCGGGTCGGCCTGTGGACCACCGTAAGAGTTGGGCGCATAGACCGGATCCGACACATTCGCCATCCGCATCGCACCGTCCTTGGAGTAACTGTTGACCTCCACCTTCGGTGTGTTGACGGGGATCTGCCGGTAGTTGGTGCCCAGTCGCGCGCGATGCGCATCGGAGTAGGAGAACCCGCGGGCGAGCAGCATCTTGTCCGGACTCAGCCCGGTGCCCGGCACCATGTTGTTCGGCTCGAAGGCAGCCTGCTCGATTTCGGTGTGATAGTCGGTGACGTTGCGGTTCAACGTCATTCGGCCGACGTCGATCAGCGGGTAGTCGCCGTGCGGCCACACCTTGGTCAGATCGAACGGGTTGAACCGGTAGGCCTTGGCCTCCTCGAACGGCATGATCTGCATCTTGAGCGTCCAGCTCGGGTAATCGCCCCGCTCGATCGACTCGTAGAGGTCGCGCTGGTGATAATCACCGTCCTCGCCGGCCAATCGGTCGGCATCCTCCTGGGTCAAAAAGTCGACACCCTGGTCGGTGATGAAGTGATACTTCACCCAGAAGATCTCGCCGTCGGCGTTGATCCAGCTGTAGGTGTGGCTGCTATAGCCGTTCATCTGCCGCCAGTTCTTCGGAATTCCACGATCGCCCATCAGCCAGGTCACCTGATGCGCCGACTCCGGCGACAGGCTCCAGAAGTCCCACTGCATGTTGTGATCGCGAACGTTGCTGGCCTGCAGCCGCTTTTGCGACCGGATGAAGTGCTGGAACTTCAACGGGTCGCGCATGAAGAAGACGGGCGTGTTGTTGCCGACCATGTCGAAGTTGCCCTCGGTGGTGTAGAACTTCAGCGCGAATCCGCGTGGGTCCCGCCAGGTGTCCGGGCTACCGCGTTCCCCCGCCACCGTCGAAAACCGCGCCAGCATCTCGGTTTTGGTGCCGGGCTGGAACACCGCGGCCCTGGTGTACTTGCTGACGTCATTGGTCACCTCGAACTGACCGAAGGCGCCACCACCCTTGGCGTGCGGTTGGCGTTCCGGGATGCGTTCCCGGTTGAACTGAGCCATCTGCTCGATCAGGTAATGGTCCTGCAGCAATATCGGACCATCAGGACCGATCGTCAACGACTGGTCGTCGCTGGGCGCAGCAATACCCGCATCGGTCGTGGTGAAGCGCTCCGTCATGTGGCCATCTCCTCGCTAACTGGGCTGAATCCGAGGGCAGTGCGACGTGTACCCATCCAGTGTGAACCCGAATCGAGCCTAGCACTTTCAACGCGCGAAACGGCCCGGCACCCGCGGCGAGGCGCCGGACCGTTTGCGACGTTGGGTGCTAGGGACGCGCGGGAGTACTGGGCGCGGGAGACGTCGAGGTCGGAGCGCTCGGGCCGGCGTTCGGACCGCCGGGACCGTATCCGGGCGGCGGACCGTACTGGTAGGGCGGCGGCATTCCTGGCCCGTACTGCCAGGGTCCCGGGGCGCCGGGGGCACCGGGCTTCCATATCTGGCCGTGGTGATGGCGGCACTGGTGGTGGTAATGGTATCCGAAGATCATCGCGCCGGAGAAGAAGACGACCGACAGGATGAAGACGGTCCCGGCAACGATCACCACCCACGCCGCGGCCGTGTAGACCCTGGGCGGCTTGACCAAATGGGGTGGGGGCGGAGGCGTGTCGACGTGCGTCGGCTGGATTGCGCGTTCCGGTGTTTCACTCATGCTTTGCATACTGCGCCTGAATGCAACTGCTGCAACAGATTTCGGCGACAAAGTTGCTGTGAATTCATCCGATTGCGTTCCAGGTGCTCCGATCGCGGAAACCACTGGTAGCCCGGCGCTCTGGTGAGCGCCGGGCTAGTGCGTGTGAAATTAGTGGCCCCCCGGAGTCCTCCTATCACCCCGTGAGCATCTGAACGGTTGAGGTCTCTGGACTACGGTGTCCGGGACGGAGCGACCGACGACGGAACCTGGCTGGGCCCCGGAGCGCCGGGGGTCACGGCCCCGGGTCCACCGGGCTGCTGGTTCGCGCCCGGCCAACCCGGACCGCCCGGGCCACCCGGACCGCCGAACCGGTGGGGGTGCACCATCGCGTGGTGCTTGTGGTGGTGGCCGTGGTGGCCGGTCGACTTACCGAGCATCGGTCGACTTACCGAGCATGAAGCCGGTGAAGAAGATGACCGCGATGATGAACACGGTCCCGGCGACGATGGCGACGTAGGCCGCCGCTTGGAAGACCCTGGGGGTCCGGTAGGCCACCGGCTCTGCGGGCGCCGGTGCGGTAGCGGTCGAGGACCGCACAGTTGTGGTTTCAGATGTTTCACTCATGAGACAAATGATGCGGGGGTAAACACAAGTTATGGCTATGCGCTACTTATGTAGCAGCTGTGAGGGCAAAACCCCTGTTCACCTGGCGAAACAGTGCGCCTGCCTGGGCCGGCCGAGCCCGAAGAAGCCCGACGCCTTGGTCTGGGCGGCGGTCTGCTCGGCCTACGCCGCCGCGGAGCTCATCCACGCCACGTAGGGAGCAGCCACGGCCGCCATCGATGCCAAGGCGACGCCCAGCCAGGAGCCGGTGATTAGCCCAGCGATCCCCTAGCGGTAGCCAGCTGCTGCCATGTGCAACTCGGCGGTCAGCCCCTGTCAGGTTGCCGCTACGGCCAACAGCGAGCTCGCCCTCGGGCCGGAGTGCAACCGTCGCTTTCGAATCCACCGCAGTTTCGGGGGAAGTTTAAACGGCCCGTCATTGCACGTTTACCCGGACCTTATTTGGCGCGCGTTAATGTGCCCAGCAAATCGCCGCGCCTAGCTCGAGAAGGGAGTTTGACATGGATTTTGCTTTGCTGCCGCCGGAAATCAACTCGGGCTTGATGTACACCGGACCGGGCTCGGGGCCGATGTTGGCGGCCGCAGCAAGCTGGGACGCGGTGGCCGCCGAGCTGGAGGCCGCCGCGGCCGGCCGCTCCTCGGAGATCTCGGGGTTGACCGGCCGGTGGTTGGGCCCGTCCTCGATGCGGATGGCGGCGTCGGGCACCCGCCAGGTGGTCTGGCTGCAGGCCAGTGCCGCCCAGGCCGCACGGACCGCCGCGCAGGCCTATTCGGCCGCGGCCGCCTACGAGACGGCGTATGCGATGACCGTGCCCCCGCCGGTGATCGCCGCCAACCGGGCACAGTTGATGGTCCTGGTGGCGACCAATTTCTTCGGCCAGAACACCCCGGCGATCGCGGCCACCGAAGCCCAGTACCTGGAAATGTGGGTCCAAGACGCCACCGCCATGTACGGCTACGCCGCCGACTCCGAGGCCGCCAGCACGCTGACCTCTTTCGACGAACCGTCCCGAACCACCAACCCCAACGGGCAAGCAGACCAAGCCACCGCGGTCGCCCGCTCGACCGCCGACGCCACCAGCACCCGCAGCCAATCGGCGGTGCAGCTCGCCGCAAACAACGCCACGCAGCTCACCTCGACCGACGTTCCGGCGAACGGTGCCGGCACCGCGCCGCCCGGCAGCACGGTCACCGTCCCGCCGGACACCGGGGTGTATATCAACACCGGCACAGTTACCGTCGCCGATCCCGACACTGTGATCGGATACGTGACGGGAGGGCCCATCACCATCAATGTCGACAGCACCGTCGCGACCCTCACCGACGCTCAGTGGGGTAGCACGTTCGTCAACGCGAACACCCTCCTTACCGCCGACGCGACCACCGGCCCCATCACGCTGGTGCCGGTCGCCGATGGCCAACAGGTGGTGGTCGGGTTACTCAGCGGCTCCGCCTCCATCACCGGGACGGGCCCCGGAAACGCCCTCCTCGTAAACGCCTCGTCGGGCGCCATCACGTTCACCGTTGGCTCGATCCCCGTCGAGATTGTTAACGCCGGTCCCGGAACCGTCGTCATCAACGCCGTCACCTCAATCGCACCTGCCTCGGCCGGCGGGCTGGGGTCCGCGGTCGCCGGAACCGGGGCGAGCGCCTCACCCGGCCTGGCCGGTACCGCAGGGATCCAACCGCAGGTCGACGTCGGCGCCCTCATGCAGTGGAGTCAGGGCATCTCCGGTGCCGACCTCGCCGCCGGTCTGGCCGAAGTGGGTTGAGCAGCTATCGCGCAGTGAGCTAGAACGCGTCGCTGCCCGACGGCTTCAGTACGAACCCGTGCTGCCCGCTGGTGGTGTCCAGGCATGCGACGAGCCGGTCCGCCCCCACCGCGCAGGTCGCGTTGCGGAAACTCACCTTCTGCCCGGCGTTGAGCAGGGCCCCGCGCGTGAATGGGGCACCGCATTTGTCCGCCGTGCGGGTGATTGCGTACGCCGGCCCCGAACCGACCGCCGCCGTACCCACCACGCAGGGGTCTCCGTCGGGCATGTCGCCGTGGCAACTGATTCCTTGCCCGGACCACGCGGGGATCGGCTCGCCGGCCTCGAACAAGCACTGAATGTTGTAGGGCGTGGAGAAGTAGGCAAAGCGGGGACCTCGGCCGGGCTCCGCAAGATAGGCGTCGACGGGCACGGGGGCGAATCCACCCAGATCGGGGAAGCCGGGCGGCTGCGCGGCGGCGTGCTGCGGCGCAGCCGTGCACGACATGGAAACCATGACGGACATGGCGGCCAACGACCGCGACGCCAAACTGATGACAGCGCGCATGCGAATCCTCCTCGAACTCAGGGCGTGACGGTGAACGTCGTGGTGTAGGTGTGTGGGTCGTAGTGGCCGTCGCCATAGGTGCTCACCCGCATCGAGACCACCTCCTTGCCGTTGATTACTTGTATGCCGGTGATGGTTGGCCCGTACACCTGCGGCAACGCTTGGGGCGTCACCAGCGCCGTCGGTGCCGCGGTCAACAGACCCTCGGGGGTGCTGGCGGTCACGGCCTGAATGGGCAACGTGTGATGGGTGGGCGTCTCGCCCGCGCCGACGACCAAAAATCCGCCTTTAGGCAGCGCGACGATCTGACTCTCGCGGTTCCCGTTCATCGCACCCGAGAACGTTCCCTGCTGCTGCAACGTGATGCCCCACGCGGCATTCTGGCCTACCGGTGCGGATTGCCACAGCGCCCGCTGCCCGCTCGGGGTGTTCCCGACGATCACCATCCGCCCCGACCGCGGGTCGAACGCCCCACCGGCCTGCGAAATCCCGTGCAGGGTAATTAGAGTGCGGTCTCGGGGTGTTGCAAGTCCACGACGACCGTGTCCGGTGACGTATAGGTGGTATTCGGGCTACCGTCTGGGTTGTGGTACGGCACCACTGCATAGGTTGTGGTACGGCACCACTGCATAGAACGCATACTGCTCGCCGTTCGGCCCGACCGCAGTGCCGGTGGGCAACGGGCGGGAGTCCGGAGGGACCGGCAGCGGATTCTGCCCGTCGTACACACCGGGAACGTGGATGTGCGGATACCCGTCTTTGCCGTCACCGCCCAGCGCGATGTCCGTTCCCGGGATCGACGCATCCAGGTCGTCCTGTTTACCGGTGTTTTGGCCCTCGATCTTGGGCGGCGTGGCGGGTCCATCGATGCTCGGCCCCCCGTGCTGGGCAGGGAATGCCTGGGGAAACTCGTGGGCGTCGGCGCCCCACACCCGGGCCGGGTCGTAGCCGTCCTTGGCCAGGTCCGACTTCGCGTCGTCCAGCACATGCGCATAGCCGTCACGGGTTGCCCGCAGTTGGCCGAGTGCGGCCTTGGTGTCGTCGATGGCGTCGTCTTCGCAGTCGGTGACGAAGGCGTTGAGCGCATCCCGGTCCGCCGCGCTGAGGTGGCCGTCTCTTTCCATCTCGATGGCCTTGCCGATCAAGTTGTCGAGCCGCTACAACTGGGTTTCGAGGGCGGTGATCTGACCGTGCGCAGCGCGCTGCGCCTCGGCCAGGGCGGCGGCGATTTTCTCCAAATCCACGCCGATCTTCGGTATTTGCCGGGACTGCGCGCCGAGCGACTTGACTACCCGCCGCACCTCCGCGGAATCGTTGATCGGATGCTCACCATTCTCCCGATTCCAGGCCGCCGCAAAGCGCCCACGAGCTTCCTAAAAAGCCTTGCTGGACTCGGCTGTACACACACCCGCGGCGTGAAACGCCTCGGCCAAATCCGAGATTTGGGCCGGGCGCCCGGCCTGCAGGCTCCGGTCGATCGCCCACTGATCCCCGCCTGCTTCAGCTATCAGGGCCGGGACGCTTATGTAGCGCAGCCGCACGGAAACGTCGCGCTCACTCGCCGCAGATCTACCAACGTCGCCACCCCCTTGAGCTGGCGCCTACATTACCGCCGCCGACCGCGCCGAGACGGCGATTTGGTGGCTACTCCGGCTTGAACGGATTGACCGCGAACTGGATTACCCGATACGGCGCGGACACCCGGGCGCGAGTGTCCCACTGGCTGACGAAGATTCGCAGTTCGTCCAGGGTGGAGCCGGGCGAAATGTAGCCGCCGTACGGCTGCGCGAGCCGGTTGTCATAGGGCGGTGGCAGGCTTTCGGCCGGCTCGGGCCATTCGTCGTGCTGCACCACCGTGGTCACCGGCGCCTCGCCCAGCGACGTCGGGTCGTTGGCCACGCGGACCTCCATGTTGCCGGTGCTGGCGTTGAAGTAGGACAGCACCGCCTTGCCGTCGATCTGCCGGATGCACATCTCCCCCACCTGGTCGGGCCACAACGGCGTCGGGGTCTTGTTCCAGCCGCCGGCGGGACCGGCCGCCCAGCCCTGCCACCGGGACCGATCGGTAAAGTTCTGCGGCGCAACACGATATAGCACCACCGGCCGGCTGCGGGTGAAACTGTTGGCCACGATGTACACCCACCCGCTCGGCGAATCCGGCGCGGGGATGGGGTCGTAGTAGCCGCTGATCTGCGTCTGCGAGCCGTCCTGGTACGAGGCGACCCGCCGGGAGCCCGGAACCGTGCGCCAGCCCGCACGCGCCGGTTCGGCGGCGACCAGCCGCGAATTCAGCGGCTCCAGGTCTTTCGTCGTGGTCACCATCAGGTAGTTGCGCCTGTTGATCTGCACCACACCGGCCGGCAGCTGCGAGTCCCCCGACGGCGTGGGTTCGGCCAGCAGCGGCTTGGTGATCCCGGTGACACCGGTGTAGCGCACCCCGGCGGGGTCGTCGACCGACGCGGTGTCGACGTGCAACGCGATCGGCGAGTACCAGACCCCGAAACCCACGCCTTGCCCGGCGAAGCTGTCGCCGCAAACCTGCAGCAATTCGGTTGGAAATTCCAGAAATTCGCAAAGATCGGTCGCGCCGATGCCGTAGTCCTTGGTGGGAGTCCCGGTTCCGGCCGTCGGTCCGAGTCGCAGCACCTGGCCGGGTGCCAGCGGCCCCACAATGGGCCCGGGGGCGGGCGCTGGAGGGTCGGCGCGTGCAGACGGAAAGCATTGTGGCACAAGTAAAGACAAACAGATGGGCAGCACAAACCGGGCGCTACTCACCCGCGGATCACACCGAGTGCAGTTCCGAGGCCAGCAACTTGGCAATCTGAATGGTGTTGAGCGCAGCCCCTTTACGAAGGTTGTCTCCCGAAACGAACAGCGCCAGGCCCCGTCCGTCCGGTACCCCCGGGTCGCGGCGAATCCGGCCGACCAATGAGTCGTCGACTCCGGCGGCGTCCAAGGCCGTGGGCACGTCGACCACCTTCACGCCGGGGGCCGCGCGCAGCAGCTCGGTGGCCCGCTCGGGCGAAAGTGGTTGGGCGAACTCGGCATTGATCGACAACGAGTGCCCGGTGAACACCGGCACCCGCACACAGGTCCCGCTCACCAGCAGGTCGGGGATGCCCAGAATCTTGCGGCTCTCGTGGCGCAGCTTCTGGTCCTCGTCGGTCTCCCCGGAGCCGTCGTCCACCAGCGAGCCGGCCAGCGGCAACACGTTGAACGCGATGGGCGCGAGATAGGTTTTGGGCGCCGGGAATTGCAGCGCGCGGCCGTCGTGCACCAGCTGCTCGGCGTCGTCGATCACCGCGCGCGCCTGGGTGGCCAGCTCCTTGACACCGGCCACCCCGCTGCCCGACACCGCCTGATAGCTCGACACCACCAGACGCCGGAGTTGGGCTTCGTCGTGCAGCGGCTTGAGCACCGGCATCGCGGCCATCGTGGTGCAGTTCGGGTTGGCGATGATGCCCTTAGGCCGGTTGGCGGCGTCGCGGGCGAAGTTCACCTCGGACACCACCAGCGGTACCTCGGGGTCCTTGCGCCAGGCCGAGGAGTTGTCGATCACGGTCACCCCGGCGGCCGCGAACCGCGGGGCCTGCACCAGCGACATCGTCTTACCGGCCGAGAACAGCGCGATGTCCAGGCCGGTCGGGTCGGCCGTCGCGGCGTCCTCGACCTCGATCTCTTGGCCGCGGAATTCCAGCTTCCGGCCCTGCGAGCGGGCCGACGCGAAGAACCGCACCGACGTGGCGGGAAAGTCACGCTCGTCGAGCAGATTGCGCATCACCTGGCCCACCTGGCCGGTGGCCCCCACTACCCCGATGGCAACCATTTATCGACCCGTCCCCGCATACACCGTGGCCTCCTCCTCGCCGCCGAGACCGAACGCCTCGTGCAACGCCACGACGGCCTTGTCTAGTTCGGTGTCGCGGCACAGCACCGAGATCCGGATCTCGGAGGTGGAGATCAGTTCGATGTTGACGCCCACCTCGGCCAGCGCCTCACAAAAGGTCGCGGTGACCCCGGGGTGGCTGCGCATACCGGCGCCGATCAGCGACACCTTGCCGATGTGGTCGTCGTAGAGCAGCTGCGTGAAGCCGATCTCGTCCTTGAGCGCGTCCAACTTGGCCACCGCGGTGGGGCCGCTGTCGCGCGAGCAGGTGAAGGTGATGTCGGTCTTGCCGTCCTCCACCTTGGACACGTTCTGCAACACCATGTCGATGTTCACGTCGGCCTCGGCGACGGCGCGGAACACCCGGGCCGCGTACCCGGGGATGTCCGGGATCCCGACGACGGTCACCTTGGCCTCGCTACGGTCGTGGGCGACGCCGGTCAGCAGGGGGCTTTCCATTTCAATGTCCTTGATCGATCCGACAACGACGGTGCCCGGCTTGTCCGAGTACGACGACCGGACGTGCACCGGAAGGTTGTAGCGACGGGCGTATTCCACGCAGCGCAGCATCAACACCTTGGCGCCGCAGGCGGCCATCTCGAGCATCTCCTCGAAGGTCACGGTGTCGAGCTTGCGGGCGTTGGACACGATCCGCGGGTCCGCGCTGAAGATGCCGTCCACGTCGGTGTAGATCTCGCAGACGTCGGCTTTCAGCGCGGCGGCCAGCGCGACGGCGGTGGTGTCCGAGCCGCCGCGGCCCAGCGTGGTCACATCGCGGCTGTCCTGACTGACGCCCTGGAAGCCGGCGACCAACACGACATCGCCTTGGTCGAGGGCGGACTGCAACCGCGTCGGCGTGACGTCGATAATCTTGGCGTTGCCGTGCGTTCCGGTGGTGATGACGCCGGCCTGGGAGCCGGTGAACGACCGGGCGCGGACGCCGAGCGATTCGACCGCCATGGCCACCAGCGCATTGGAGATGCGTTCCCCGGCCGTCAGCAGCATGTCCAGTTCGCGGGCCGGCGGCACCGGGCACACCTGCTGCGCCAGATCCAGCAGGTCATCGGTGGTGTCGCCCATCGCCGAGACCACGACGACGACGTCGTTGCCCTGCTTTTTGGTCTCGACGATGCTTTCGGCGACGCGGCGGATCCGGTCGGCGTCGGCCACCGAGGATCCGCCGTACTTTTGTACGACGAGCGCCACTGTTTTTCTGCCTGCCCTTCCACACCACCGACGTGGTTCAAGTTCACAACAGGATACGTGGCGGCGCATCTTGTTTTTTGACCCGCTGGCGGGCACCGCAGCCTGCGGTTTTGGTCCCGATTCGGCGCGGTTTTCGCCCGGGCGCCGATCGCGGTAGAGTTCAGACCGTGCAGCGGGTGCTCCTTCTCGGACGCCGCGACGGGGTCTGATCCAGACCGGCTTCCCGTCGCGGGTGTTCGCGATGCGCCGGTCTGAAGTCCCTTCTGACATCCCCGGAGCAATGACCGTGACCAACTTGTCGCAGCCCGCCAACCCGGACGCATACAGCTCGACCCGCGCCGTGCGAAAGCCCGCGGACCCGCCCCGACCCGATCAGCCCGCGTGGAATCCGCAGCGCGGCTCGTCGATGCCCGTCAATCGATACCGGTCCTTCGCCGACGAAGTCGAGCCCATCCGGCTCGACGACCGCACCTGGCCGGACCGCGTCACCAGTCATGCCCCGCTGTGGTGCGCGGTCGACCTGCGTGACGGCAACCAGGCGTTGATCGACCCGATGAGCCCGGCCCGCAAGCGCCGCATGTTCGACCTGCTGGTTGGCATGGGCTACAAGGAGATTGAAGTCGGATTCCCGTCGGCCAGCCAGACCGATTACGACTTCGTGCGCGAGATCATCACCGACGGCGCCATTCCCGACGACGTCACGATCCAGGTGCTGACGCAGTGCCGCCCGGAGCTGATCGAGCACACCTTCGAGGCGTGCCGAGGCGCGCACCGGGCGATCGTGCACTTCTACAACTCGACGTCAATCCTGCAGCGCCGCGTGGTATTTCGCGCCGACCGGGCCGCGGTGCAGACCATCGCGACGGACGGTGCCCGCAAGTGCGTCGAAGAGGCGGCCAAATACCCGGACACCCAATGGCGCTTCGAGTATTCGCCGGAGTCTTACACCGGAACGGAATTGGAGTACGCCAAGCAGGTGTGCGACGCCGTCGGCGAAATCATCGCCCCGACACCGGACAACCCAATCATCTTCAATCTGCCGGCCACCGTGGAGATGGCGACCCCGAACGTCTACGCCGACTCGATCGAGTGGATGAGCCGCAACCTCGCCAACCGGGAGTCGGTGATCCTGAGCCTGCATCCGCACAACGATCGCGGAACCGCCGTCGCCGCAGCCGAATTGGGGTATGCGGCGGGCGCGGACCGCATCGAGGGCTGCCTGTTCGGCAACGGGGAGCGTACCGGAAACGTGTGCCTGGTGACGCTGGGGCTGAACCTGTTCTCCCGGGGTGTGGATCCGCAAATCGACTTCTCCAACATCGACGAGATCCGCCGCACCGTGGAGTACTGCAACCAGCTGCCGGTGCACGAGCGGCACCCGTACGGCGGCGACCTGGTCTACACCGCGTTCTCGGGCAGCCACCAGGACGCCATCAACAAGGGCCTAGATCAGATGAAGGCCGACGCCGACGCCGCGGACACCGATGTCGAGGACATGCTCTGGCAGGTGCCGTATCTGCCGATCGACCCCCGCGATGTCGGGCGCACCTACGAGGCGGTGATCCGGGTCAACTCCCAGTCCGGCAAGGGCGGGGTGGCCTACATCATGAAGGCCGACCACGGCCTGGCCCTGCCGCGGCGGCTGCAGATCGAGTTCTCGCAGGTGATCCAGAAGATCGCGGACGGCGAGGGCGGCGAGGTGTCGCCGAAGGAGATGTGGGACGCGTTCTCCGAGGAGTACCTGGCGCCGATCCGGCCGCTGGAACGGATCCGGCAGCGCGTCGACGCCTCGGAGGAAGACGGCGGCACCACCCGGATCGCCGCGACCGTCAAGATCAACGGCGTCGAGACCGAGATCAGCGGCGCCGGCAACGGTCCGCTCGCCGCGTTCGTCCACGCGCTGGGCGATGTCGGGTTCGACGTCGCCGTCCTGGACTACTCCGAGCATGCGATGAGCTCCGGCGACGACGCGCAGGCCGCGGCGTACGTCGAGGCGTCGGTAGCCGTGTCGATCGCGAGTGCGGCGCAGCCGGGCGAAGCGGGTCGGCACGCAAGCGGCGAGCGCCGCACGGTGTGGGGTGTGGGCATCGCCCCGTCGATCACCACCGCGTCGCTGCGTGCGGTGGTGTCGGCGGTCAACCGGGCATCGCGCGGCTGAGCTAAAACAGTGCGAGCTGTTCGTCGGCGCGGGTGGCGTCGACGAATTCCTCCATGCTGGTGCCGCCGATCACGGTGCCCACGCCGACCATGAACTGCGCGTCGGACAGCACCGGCACTCCCAGCTGCTGGGCCTGGTAGCCCTTGCCCTGCACCGGGGTGTCGGCGTTGCACACCACCAGCGAGGTCTCGCGGTCGACGACGTCGGTGTAGGCCAGCCCGGCGTGCAGGATCCGCTCGACGAGCTCCTCGTGCGTGCGCCGCACCTCGGCGGCCAGCGCCACCCGCATGCCCTGCACCAGCGGCCTGCCGCTGACATACGGCCCGGGGTTGAGGTAGGGGCACGGCATCCGGGAGGCCAGCGCCTTCAGCGGGCGCAGCTCGTCGTGGGTCACCCGGCCGTTGGGCCAGCGGCGCCGGGTGACCGGACGCACCGGCAGCCAGATGTCGCGCTCGCGGGCACGTTCGAGCGCGGGCGCGAGCACGCCGGTCAGCACCAGGGCATCGTCGAAGGCGTCGTGCGGCCGCGCCTGCGTCACGCCCCAGTGCGCGGCGACGGTCTCCAGCCGCAGGTTGTCGACGCCGAGGTCGAGCCGTCGGGCCAGCTCGACCGTGCACATCACGCTGTCGACGGGAAGCGCGACGCCGGCGAGTTCGGCCTCCGCGGCCAGGAACGCGTAGTCGAACGCGACGTTGTGGGCCACCAGCGTCCGCCCCCGCAGCACCTCGACCACGTCGCCAACGATGTCGCCGAACTGCGGCTGGTCCTCGAGCATCGCGGCGGTCAGCCTGTGCACGTGGGTGGGGCCGGGGTCCACGCCGGGGTTGAGCAGGCTGACGACCGATTGCTCGACGCGCCCGTCGGCGTCGAGCCCGAGCACCGCGAGGCTGATGACCCGGGCCTGACCCGGCCGGAAACCCGAGGTCTCGACGTCGACGACGGCCCAACCCGCGTCCGGCTCGCTCGCCGGACGGCCCCACGAGATCGGGTTCATGAACGACAGAATCCCACGTCGAACCGACATCACCCGGTCGCTGTGAATTCGTGTCGCGCCAAAACACTATAAACTGCGCGGGTGGTCACCACCCGCGCACGCCTGGCCCTCGCCGCCGGAGCGAGCGCGCGCTGGGCGTCCCGGATGACCGGGCGCGGCGCCGGCGCGATGATCGGCGGGCTGGTCGCGATGACCCTGGACCGCTCGATCCTGCGCCAGCTCGGCGCCGGACGGCGCACCGTCGTCGTCACCGGCACCAACGGCAAGTCCACGACCACCCGGATGACCGCCGCCGCGCTCGGCACGCTGGGTCCGGTCGCCACCAACGCCGAGGGCGCCAACATGGACGCCGGCCTGGTCGCCGCGCTGGCCGCCGACCGCGGCGCGGGGCTGGCGGCCCTGGAAGTCGACGAGATGCACGTGCCACACGTTTCCGATGCCGTCGAGCCCAGCGTCGTCGTGCTGCTCAACCTGTCGCGCGATCAGCTGGATCGGGTCGGCGAGATCAACGTGATCGAACGCACGCTGCGCGCGGGCCTGGTCCGGCACCCGAACGCCGTCGTCGTCGCCAACTGCGACGACGTGCTGATGACCTCGGCGGCCTACGACAGCCCCAAGGTGGTGTGGGTGGCCGCCGGCGGGTCGTGGGCGAACGATTCGGTCAGCTGCCCGCGCAGCGGCGAGGTGATCGTCCGCGAGAAGGGCCACTGGTATTCCACCGGCGCCGACTTCAAGCGGCCCAGCCCACGGTGGTGGTTCGACGACGAGACGTTGTACGGGCCCGACGGGCTGGCCCTGCCGATGCGGCTGGCCCTGCCGGGCGCGGTGAACCGGGGCAATGCGGCCCAGGCCGTCGCGGCCGCCGTGGCGCTGGGCGCCGACCCCGCGGCGGCCGTCGCGGCGGTGTCGGGGGTGGACGAGGTCGCCGGCCGCTACCGGACCGTACGCATCGGTTCGCACGAGGCGCGCATTCTGCTGGCCAAGAATCCGGCCGGCTGGCAGGAGGCGCTGTCGATGGTCGACAAGCACGCGGCCGGGGTGGTCATCTCGGTCAACGGCCAGGTGCCCGACGGCGAGGACCTGTCCTGGCTGTGGGACGTGCGCTTCGAGCACTTCGAGAGCACGTCGGTCGTCGCCGCCGGGGAACGCGGCACCGACCTGGCGGTACGGCTGGGGTACGCGGGCGTCGAGCACACCCTGGTGCACGACACCCTGGCGGCCATCGCGTCCTGCCCGCCCGGCCGGGTCGAGGTCGTCGCCAACTACACCGCGTTCCTGCAGCTGCAGCGCAGGCTGGCCCGTCATGGCTGATTCGGTGGTGCGCATCGGGCTGGTGCTGCCCGACGTGATGGGCACCTACGGCGACGGCGGCAACGCGCTGGTGCTGCGGCAACGGCTGCGGCTGCGGGGCATCGCCGCCGAGATCGTCGAGGTCACACTGGACGACCCGGTGCCCGAATCGCTGGACCTGTACACCCTGGGCGGTGCCGAGGACTACGCGCAGCGGCTGGCCACCCGGCACCTGCTGCGGTATCCGGGCCTGCAGCGCGCCGCGGCGCGCGGTGCGCCGGTGCTGTCGATCTGCGCGGCCGTCCAGGTCCTCGGGCACTGGTACGAGACGTCGTCGGGGGAGCGGGTCGACGGCGTGGGCATGCTGGACGTGACGACCTCTCCGCAGCCGGCGCGCACGATCGGCGAGGTGGTGAGCAAGCCGCTGCTGGCCGGGCTGACCCAACGGCTCACCGGTTTCGAAAACCATCGCGGCGGCACCGTGCTGGGCCCGGACGCCGCCCCGCTGGGCGCGGTCGTTAAGGGCGCCGGCAACCGGCTCGGCGACGGCTTCGACGGCGTGGTCCAGGGCAGCGTCGTCGCGACCTACATGCACGGGCCGTGCCTGGCCCGCAACCCGGAGCTGGCCGACCTGCTGCTGAGCAAGGTGGCCGGCGAACTGGCGCCGCTGGAATTGCCCGAGGTGGACGTGCTGCGCCGCGAACGACTGGCGGCGCGCTAACCGTGCGGGCCCGGACGACGGCCGGTGTCGCGGCACTGCTCGTCGCGCTGTCGACACCCGCGCACGCCGACCCGGACGTGCTGAACGGCCGGTACAACGTGTTGTACGCGAACACCGACAAACCGACCGCCTGGCTCTTCGTCCCGTGCGGATCGGACTGCACCCGGGCGACCTCGCAGGATGGCGGGACGTTCGTCATCAGCTGGGAATTCCACCTGGCCAATGGCCGGTGGACGCATCGCGGAACGGCCCAGGCGCCCTGCCCGAACGGCGCGACGGCGCCGGTGACCGTCGACTACAGCATCGACGCCGTGTCGCTTGCCGGAGAGGGTCAGACGACGACGCCGGACGCGTGTATGGGAGAGCCGGGCAGGACGTTTACCAGGCAATTCCAATTGAGCAAGGCCTGAGGAACCTCAGACCATGGACCGGCGGCCGGTGAGCGCGCGGCCCAGGGTCAGCTCGTCGGCGAACTCCAAGTCGCCGCCCATCGGCAACCCGGACGCGATTCGGGTGACGGTCAGGCCGGGAATGTCGCGCAGCACCCGGACCAGATAGGTCGCCGTGGCCTCGCCCTCGGTGTTGGGGTCGGTCGCGATGATCACCTCGGTGATGTCCACCCCGTCGACCCGCTCGCCGATGCGGCTGAGCAGCTCGCGAATCCGCAGCTGATCGGGGCCCACGCCGGACAGCGGATCCAGCGCACCGCCCAGCACGTGGTAGCGGCCCCGGAATTCGCGGGTGCGCTCGACGGCCTGGACGTCCTTGGGTTCCTCCACGACGCACACCTGCGAGCCGTCCCGACGCGGATCGCCGCAGATCCGGCAGCGCTCGTCGTCGGACACGTTGCCGCACACCGCGCAGAACCGGACGCCGTCGCGGACCTTCGCCAGCACGGCGGTGAGCCGGTCGATGTCCGGCGGTTCGACCGACAGCAAGTGAAAGGCGATGCGCTGCGCGCTCTTTGGCCCGATACCCGGCAGCTTGCCGAGCTCGTCGATCAGATCCTGGACCGGTCCCTCGAACATCTGGCTAGGTCAGAGCCCCGGCATCTGGCTGGGAGGAGTCGGCGGCGCCGGCGGGGCGGTCAAGCCGGCGGTCAGCGACCCCAGCTGCTCCTGTGCCATCTTGGTGACTTGCTTGGAGGCGTCCACCATGGCGCCGACGATCAGGTCCTGCAGCGTCTCGACGTCGGAGGGGTCGACGACCGACGGGTCGATCTTGACCGCGACGACCTCGCCGCTGCCTTTGACGATTGCCTCGACCAAGCCGCCGCCTGCCTGACCGCGGATCTCGGCGTTCGCGAGCTGTTGCTGAGCTTCCATTAGCTTTTGCTGCATCTGCTGCGCCTGAGCGAGCAGCGCCGACATGTCGCCTCCGGGTTGCATGACAATCCCTTCGCATCTTGGTCTCGAGTTGGTTTCGCCTGTGGATGTCGGGCGATTCGAAACACCCAGCGTAGACCGCGCGGCGTTACCTTTGCGCCGTGGACCAACCAGTGAGCAGGCGTGTCGGAATCAAGACGATGATCAGCATGCTGATCGCCGCGTCGACCCTCGTCGTCCCGACGGCGACAGCGACCCCATCCAACATCGCCGGCATGGTGGTTTTCATCGATCCCGGCCACAACGGCGCCAACGACGCGTCCATCGGCCGGCAGGTCACCACCGGTCGTGGCGGTACCAAGGACTGCCAGACCAGCGGCACCGCGACCAACAGCGGCTACATGGAACACACGTTCACCTGGGACACCGCGTTGCGGGTTCGGGCCGCGCTGACGGCGCTGGGTGTCAGGACCGCCTTGTCCCGCGGCAACGACAACGCACTGGGACCGTGTATCGATGAGCGCGCCAACGTCGCCAACTCGTTGCGGCCCAACGCGATCCTGAGCATCCACGCCGACGGCGGACCGCCATCCGGGCGGGGATTCCACGTCAATTACTCGGCCCCGCCGCTCAACCAGGTGCAGGCCGGCCCGTCGGTGCAGTACGCGCGGATCATGCGCGACCAGATGCAGGCCGCGGGTATCCCGCCGGCCACCTACATCGGCCAGGGCGGGCTGTACGGACGCTCGGACCTGACCGGCCTCAACCTGGCGCAATATCCCGCGGTCCTGGTCGAGTGCGGCAACATGAAGAACCCCATCGACTCGGCGTTGATGGAGTCCCCCGAGGGGCGGCAGAAGTACGCCGACGCACTCGTCCGCGGCGTGGCGGGCTTCCTGGCCACCCAGGGTCAGGCCCGCTGAACGCCGCTGGCTACGGGCGTTTTCAGGTGGCGGCGCTGCGTGCCGGGCGGTAGCGTGGGCTTGCGATGCGCGGGCCGCTGAGCTGGGGTTGGCCGAGTAACCAGATCGCTTGCAGCCCTGGCGATTTCGTAGCGCGGATGAGGCCGTGTGAAAAATTCCGGCTAACACCTAGCTAACATCAGGGACTTTGCCGAAACCCCTGTTGGAGCCGGTTTTGGTCCACTAAGGTTTATTCCACTCATGTCGATTAGACGTGTGGGGAGAATCGGTGAGTAACAAACCGTCGGCGACGGCTTCGTACCGGTCAACGACGACCAGCAAGACGGCCCGGGGTGGGCCGTCGCGGATGTCGCCGCCTGGGGGTAAGCGGTTCACCACAAACCGCCCGACGCGGTGGTTTTCGACTGAGTCGCACGCTATTGCACCGACATACGGCCATAGAATCTGCGGGAACCGAAACCGGATAAGGCCGCTATTGGGTAAGCCTTTTGGGTAGGGGCGATCGGATGGAACTTGACGCCCGTGCCCTTCCGCTAACGCGCCGGCAATTAGATATTTGGCTCGCACAGGAATCGGGACGCTCCGGCACCGACTGGCAGCTCGGCCTATTCGTCAGAATCGCAGGCACGGTCCAGCCCGATTTGCTTAAGCAGGCAATCAGCAAAGCGCTGCAAGAAGCCGAGCCGTACCGCGCCGCGTTCTTCGAAGCGGACGGTCAGGTTTTCCAAAAGGTAATGGACTACCCGGATTTCGACCTCGACTATCATGACCTGACCGCCGCGCCGGACCCCGTGGGACAAGCCCGCGAGATTGCGGCGTCGATCCAACGCACACCAATGCCGCTCGACGGCCGGTTACTCAAATTCGCTTTATTCCGAACGAAACCCGACGAATATTACTGGTTCGCCCTCATCACATAATTCTCGACGGATTGGGCATCGCTCTCGTCGGCCGCCGAATTGCGGCTATCTACACCGCAATTGTTGCGGGCACCCCCCAGCTCTCCCGCGTTCTTCGGCTCACTGCAGGACCTCGTTCGCAGCGAGCTGGAGTACGAGGCGTCAGCGGATTATCTGCAAGACCAGGCTTACTGGAACGCCAACCTGCCGTCGGAAAACGGTCCGGATTACCGATTGCCGCAGGCCACCTCGCGGCCGGATCCGAATCAGCCGACCACGCCGGTGCAGTTGGACCCGTCCGTGGTCAGCCGAATCAAGCAGCTGTCCAAAGCGCTGGGCGTGCGCCGCTCCTCGATCATCACCGCCGCGTGCGCCTGCGCCCTGCTGGTACGGGGATGCGCCGGTGGCTCGGAGGTCGTGCTCGACTTCCCGGTCGGCAGACGGGTCCAGCCGGAGTCGAAGGCGCTGCCCGGGATGGTCGCCAGGGTGGTGCCCCTGGTACTCAAGACCCCGCCGGGGTGGTCAGTCGCCGACTTCTGCAAGCACGTCGCCAAGAAGACCAGAGAGGCGCTGCGGCATAAGCGATTTCCGGTGCACGAGTTGGGCGACGAAGGGGGAATGCGGGGCACCGGACCGGCGCCGAATCGAGTAGTCGTCAACTTCATCCCGTCCCGACTCACCCTGAACCTTGCCGGAGTTCCCGCGACCGCGACCGACACAAGTTTTGGTCCGATCGGTCACTTCGGGCTGTTCTTCGTCGGTGCCGGTGACGAACAGTTCCTCACCACAGCCGGTGCCGGACAACCGTATTCGAATTTCGGTGTCGCGGACCCGACCCAGCGGTTGCAGCGAGTGCTGGCGGCCATGACCCTCGCCCCCGAACGCGAGCTCTCCGCGATAGACCTGCTGGACGACGAGGAACACGCCGGCATGGATTGGCTGGGCAACCGTGCGGTGCTGGCGCGGCCCGCGACCGCGACGTCGATTCCGTCGATGGTCGCAGCACAAGTCGCGCGCACCCCAGACGCGGTGGCGGTGACTTTCGAAGGTCGAACGTTGACCTACCGCGGCCTCGACGAGTCCGCCAACCGGGTCGCGCACCTGCTCGCCGACCGGGGAGTGGGCCCGGGACAGACTGTGGCGCTGCTCTTTTCGCGTTCGGCCGACGTCATCGTCGCGATTTTGGCGGTCCTGAAGACCGGGGCGGCGTACGTGCCGATCGACCCGGCGCACCCCGCGGCGCGGATCGAGTTCATGCTCGCCGACGCGGCACCGATGGCCGCGCTGACCAACACCGCACTCGCCGACCGCCTGGCCGGCTACGGCCTGGCGACGATCGACGTTTGCGACCCGACCATCGGCGCTCAGCCCACCAGCGCGCCGTCAGGGCCTTCCCCGGACGACGTCGCCCACATCATCTACACCTCCGGCACCACCGGCGTGCCCAAGGGCGTGGCCATCACCCACCACAACGTCACACAGCAGCTCGATTCGCTGGGCGCCGGCCTGCCGCCGGGACAGGTGTGGACGCAGTGCCACTCCTACGCGTTCGACTTCTCGGTGTGGGAGATCTGGGGTGCGCTCCTGCACGGCGGCCGGCTGGTGGTGGTCCCCGAGTCGGTGACCGGCTCACCCGAGGACTTCCGGGCCCTGCTGGTCGGCGAGCGCGTCACCGTCCTGACGCAGACGCCCTCGTCCGTCGCGGCACTGTCTCCCGACGGCTTGGAAGCGACGGCGTTGCTGATCGGCGGCGAGGCCTGCCCGGCCGAGGTGGTCGATCGGTGGGCGCCCGGACGCGTGATGATCAACGCCTACGGTTCCACCGAGACCACGATCTATGCGGCCATGAGCGCGCCATTGACCGCGGGCAATGCGGTGCCGATCGGGGCGCCGGTGTCGACGTCGGCGCTGTTCGTCCTCGACGCCTGGCTCCCGGTTCCCGCCGGCGCGGTCGGCGAGTTGTATGTGGCCGGCCGCGGCGTCGGATACGGGTACGTGGCCCGAGCCCCCTTGACGGTATCGCGATTCGTGGCCTGCCCCTTCGGGGCTCCCGGGTGCCCGGATGTACCGGACCGGGGATCTGGTGCGCTGGGGGGCCGGCGGGGAACTGGACTATGTCGGGCGCGCCGACGAACAGGTCAAGATTCGCGGGTACCGCATCGAGCTCGGCGAAGTCCGGGCCGCGCTGGCCAGTTTGGACGGCGTGGAGCAGGCGGCGGTGATCTCCCGCGAAGACCGGTCCAATGAGCGGCGACTGGTCGGCTACGTCACCGGAACCGCCGACCCGGCGGGGTTGCGCGGCGCGCTCGCGGAGCGGCTGCCCGCATACATGGTTCCGGTCGCGGTGATCGCGATCGAGGCACTGCCGCTGACCGTCAACGGCAAACTCGACACCCGCGCGCTGCCGGCTCCGGACTACCGCGATGCCGTGCATTACCTGGCGCCGGGCACCCCCGTCGAGGAGATCCTGGCCGGGATCTACGCCCGGGTTCTCGGTGTCGACCGGGTCGGCGTCGAGGAGTCCTTCTTCGATCTGGGCGGGGACTCGCTATCCGCGATGCGGGTGATCGCCGCGATCAACACCGCTCTCGATGCCGGGCTTTCGGTGCGGATGTTGTTCGAAGCCCCGTCGATCGCACAGCTGACACCGCACATCGGTACGGGGCAGCGCCGGCTGGAGCCGCTGGCGGCCGGGGAGCGGCCGGCAGTGGTTCCGCTGTCGTTCGCCCAATCGCGGTTGTGGTTCCTCGACCAGCTGCAGGGCCCGTCCCCGGTGTACAACATCGCGGTGGCCTTGCGGATGTTCGGCCGCCTGGACGTCGACGCCCTGACCGCCGCGATGGCCGACGTGATCGACCGCCACGAGAGCCTACGGACGCTGTTCCCCGCGACCCACGATGCCCCGCAGCAGCTGGTGGGTGGCGGCGCAGCAGGCCGAATTCGATTGGCAGATCGTGGATGCCGAAGGATGGCCACGCGACGAGCTGGACACCGCCGTCGATGCCGCGGCGCACCACGCCTTCGACCTCACCAGCGAAATTCCGTTGCGGGCAACGCTTTTCCGCTTCGTCTCCGATGAGCATCTGTTGGTGGGCGTGCTGCACCACATTGCCGCCGACGGTTGGTCGATCGGCCCGTTGATGCGCGATCTCGGCGAAGCGTACGCCGCCCGGCGTCTCGGTCGCGGGCCGGACTGGGCCGAATTGCCGGTCCAGTATGCCGACTACACACTGTGGCAGCACGCGCAGTTCGGCGATCTTGACGATCCCGACAGCCCGATCGCCTCACAACTGACCTATTGGGTCGACGCGCTGGCCGGGCTGCCCGAGGTGTTGCCGCTGCCCACCGACCGGCCCTACTCGCCGGTGGCCGATCAGCACGGAGTCAGTGTGGCCGTAATGGCCGGCCGAGTTGCAGCAGCGGGTGCGCGAGGTGGCCCGCGAGCACAACGCGACCAGCTTCATGGTGGTCCAGGCCGCGTTGGCAGCACTGCTGTCGACGGTCAGCGCGAGTTCGGATGTGGCGGTGGGTTTCCCGATAGCCGGGCGCCGCGATCCCGCGCTCGACGATTTGGTCGGCTTCTTCGTCAACACCCTGGTGTTGCGGGTCGACGTGGCAGGCGATCCCACCGTCGCCGAGCTGCTGGCTCAGGTCCGGCAACGCAGCCTGGCCGCCTACGAGCACCAGGACGTGCCCTTCGAGGTTCTCGTCGAGCGGCTGAACCCCACCCGCAGCATGACGCATCATCCGCTGGTGCAGGTGATGTTGGGCTGGCAGGACGCGGAACCGGCCGAGTTGATGTTGGGCGACGTGAACGCCACCCCGTTGCCGATCGACACCCACACCGCCCGAACGGATTTGGCGTTCTCCCTGACCGAACGCTTTACCGCGGCGGGCGAGCCGGCCCGGATCTCCGGGACCGTGGAGTACCGCACCGACGTGTTCGACCCGGCCAGCATCGAGGCATTGGTCAGGCGGTTCGAGTGCGTGCTGGTCGCGATGACCACCGATGCGGCACAACGGCTCTCGTCGATCCGGCTGTTGGATTCCGACGAGCAGAGCCGGCTGGACGAGTTCGGCAACCGCGCCGTCCTGACCCGGCCGGGCGTCCGCACTTCGGTTCCGGCGTTGTGGGCCGCGCAGGTGGCCCGCGCGTCCGACGCGGTGGCCATCACCTTCGAGGGCCGCTCGATGACCTACCGCGAGGTCGACGCGGCCGCCAACCGATTGGCGCACCTGCTGGCGTCCGAGGGCGCCGGCCCGGGACAGTCCGTGGCGCTGCTGTTTTCGCGATCGGCCGAGGCGATCATCGCGATCCTGGCGGTGCTCAAATCCGGGGCGGCGTATCTACCGATCGATCCGGCCCACCCTTCGGCGCGGATCGACTTCATGGTGACCGATGCCGCACCGATCGCCGCGATCACCACCGCGGAACTGCGGCCGCGGTTCCGCGGATCCGCCCTGCGGGTCATCGACGTGGATGACCCGCGCATCGACGCACAGCCCGCGAGCCCGCCACTCGCGCCGTCGCCGGACGACATCGCCCACATCATTCACACCTCGGGAACCACCGGCATGCCCAAAGGTGTTGCGGTAACTCATCACAACGTGACGCAGCTTTTCGAGTCGCTCGAAACCGGTCTGCAGCTGTCACCGCAACAGGTGTGGACCCAGTGTCACTCATACGCCTTCGACTTCTCGGTGTGGGAAATCTGGGGCGCGCTGCTGCACGGCGGCCGGTTGGTGGTGGTGCACGAGGCCGTGGCCGGTTCACCGCAAGACTTCCACGCGCTGCTGGTCGCCGAGCGAGTCACCGTTCTCACCCAAACGCCGTCGGCGGTCGGGATGCTGTCCCCGCAGGGCCTGGAATCGACGACGCTGGTGATCGGCACGGAACCCTGCCCGGCCGAACTGGTCGATCGGTGGGCACCCGGACGACTGATGATCAATGTCTACGGCCCGACCGAGACGACGATGTGGGCCGCCAAGAGTGCCCCGCTCACAACGGGTTCGGGTGTACCGCCGATCGGTTCGCCGGTGTCGGGGGCCGCGTTCTTCGTGCTCGACGAGTGGTTGCGCCCCGTGCCCGTCGGGGTGGTCGGCGAGTTATACCTGGCCGACCGCGGGGTGGGGTGCGGGTATTGGCGCCGGGCCGGGTTGACCGCGTCGCGCTTCATGGCCTGCCCGTCCGGCGCTCCCGGACAACGAATGTATCGCACCGGCGACTTGGTGCGCTGGCGCCCAGACGGCCAACTCGACTACCTCGGCCGGGCGGACGAGCAGGTCAAGATCCGTGGCTACCGCATCGAACTCGGCGAGATACGCTCGGCCCTGGCAAGTTTGGCAGGCGTGAAGCAGGCCGTCGTCGTCGCCCGCGAAGATCGTCCCGGGGTCATACGCCTCGTCGGCTACATCACCGGAACCGCCGACCCCAACCAGGCACGCGCCGCCCTGGCCGACCGCCTCCCGCCGTACATGGTGCCGACGGCGGTCGTGGTGATCGACGCCTTGCCGATGACGGTCAACGGCAAGCTCGACACCCGGGCCTTGCCCGCGCCCGAGTACCACGACGCCGATCGCTATCGCGCCCCCACCGATGCCGTCGAGGAGATCCTGGCCGGAATCTACGCGCAAGTGCTGGGACTCAAGCGGGTCGGAATCGACGAGTCCTTCTTCGATCTCGGTGGGGACAGCATCTTGTCAATGCAGGTGGTGTCCCGGGCCCGCGCGGCCGGGGTGCTGTGCCGTCCGCGTGACATCTTCGTCGAGCAGACCGTGGCCCGGCTGGCCCGAGTGGCAAGTGTCGCAACGGATGACGCCGCCGTCGTCGACGAAGGCGTGGGCGACGTGCCGGCCACCCCGATCATCCGCTGGCTGGAGGGTGTGGCCGGCCGCGTCGAGCAGTTCAATCAGACGGTTGCCATTCAGGCTCCCGTCGCGGTGACCGAGGCCGACGTCGTGGTGGTGCTGCAGGCGTTGCTCGACCGGCACTCGATGCTGCGAATGCGCGTCGACGACGACGTCGCCGGCCGCTGGTCATTGTGGGTGCCCGAGCCCGGTTCGGTGGATGCCCGCGGTTGCCTGCATGTCGTCGACACGCTCACCGAGGAGGCGCTGGTCCGAGCGCGAGCGGAGCTGAACCCCGCGACCGGCACCATGGTGCGCGCGTTGTGGGTGGCGCCGATCGGTGAGTTGGTGTTGATCGTCCATCACCTCGTCGTCGACGGGGTATCGTGGCGAATCCTGTTGGAAGACATCAACCTTGCCTGGACGCAGCATAGCGGCGGGCAAGAGGTGACCCTGCCGGCACCGGGGACCTCGTTTGCCCGCTGGGCGTCGTGGCTCGACGAGCACTCCCGCGCTGGGCGGGACAGCTACGCCAGCGCGGGACGGCTGTCGGTGGATCTGGACGTCGAGACCACCCGGATGCTGCTTGGCGAGGTGCCCGCGGCGTTTCACGCCGGTGTACAAGACATTCTGTTGATCGCGTGCGCGTTGGCCTGCGCGGAATTCCTGGGCACCGGGGCCGCGCCGGTCGGCATCGACGTGGAAGGCCACGGGCGCCACGACGAGCTGGCCGGCGACATGGACCTGTCGCGCACCGTGGGCTGGTTCACCACCAAATATCCGGTGGCGTTGGGTGGTAGCCTGTGCTGGGCACAAGTGCTGGCCGGGGCACCGGCGCTGGGCGCGCTGATCAAGGACGCCAAAGAGCAGCTGCGCGCGCTGCCCGACGGTCTGACCTACGGGCTGCTGCACTACCTCAACCCCGACGTGGATCTGGACTCGGCCGACCCGGCGATCGGGTTCAACTACTTCGGGCGTCGCGGCGCCGGTGCCGTCGAGTTCTCCGACGATCTGTGGCTGATCGCCGAGGATGGTGTGTCGGTGGCCGCCGTGGCCTCGGCGATCCCAATGCCATTGGGCCACACCGTCGAACTGAATGCGGGCACGCTCGACACGGACATCGGTCCCCGCTTGCACGCGACCTGGACCTGGGCCACCTCGGTGCTCGACGCCGAGCAGGTCGGCCGGCTCAGTCAACTCTGGTTCGAGGCCCTGACCGGGATTTGCGCGCATGTCCGCGCCGGCGGGGGCGGCCTGACGCCGTCGGATATCGCGCCGGCGCGCCTGGACCAGCAGCAGATCGACGAGCTATGCGAGCGCGACCGCATCGCCGACATCCTGCCGCTCACCCCGTTGCAGCAGGGATTGCTGTTCCACGCCAATACCCACGGCAAGAACCAGTTGGGCGAGCTGTACGCGGTACAGCTGGATATCACCATCACCGGCCGGCTGGAGCCCGACCGCCTGCGCGCGGCGGCGGACACCGTGGTGGGCCGCCATCCCAACCTGGCCGCCCGATTCTTGCCGGAGTTCGACGAACCGATCCAGGTCATCCCGGCCGATCCCGAATTAGCTTGGCAATACCTCGAACTCGTCGACGGCGTCGACGCGGAGGAACAAATCGAACGGCTCTACGCCGCCGAGCGCGCGGCGGTCGTCGACCTGACCGAGCCGCCCGCGTTCCGGATTGCGCTGGCCCGCACCGGCAGCGACCTGCACCGGTTGGTGCTGACGAATCACCACATCGTGCTCGACGGTTGGTCACTGCCGATCTTGTTGCACGAGATCTTCACTACCTATTACGGCCAGCGGCTTCCGGCACCGGCGCCCTATCGCCGGTTCGTGTCCTGGCTTTCCGGCCAGGACCGCCAGAGCGCGGAGGCGGTCTGGCACCAAATATTCGCCGGCTTCGAGGTTCCCACCCTGGTGGGCCCGCCGGGCCGGGTCGGGCTCGGCCGGCGAGAGGTGGTCACGTCGCGGATACCCGCCCAGACTACGCGGGCCGTGGGTGAGCTGGCCCGCGCGCATCACACCACGGTCAACACGGTGCTACAGGCCGGCTGGGCACAACTGTTGATGTGGCTGACCGGTCAGCGCGACGTCGCCTTCGGCACCGCGGTCTCGGGCCGCCCCGCCGAGTTGGCCGGGTCCGATTCGATGGTCGGCCTGTTGATCAACACCGTGCCGGTGCGGGCCACCATCACCACGGCCACCAGCGCCGGTGACCTCCTGGACCAACTGCACCGAACCAACAACCACACCCTGGAGCATCAGCACCTGGCACTGCCCGACATCCACCGCGCCGCCGGTCACGACCAGGTCTTAGACACCCTGTTCGTCTACGAGAACTACCCCGTCGACCCCGCCTTGTTCGGCGTCGACGGTTTGACGGTCACCGGGTATACCGCCCGCGAGAACAGTCACTATCCGCTGACCCTGCAGGCGATGCCCGGCGACGAAGTCGGGCTGCGCGTCGAATACGATGCCGACGTCTTCACCGCGGACCGGGTCCGCATGCTGATCCGGCAGTTCCAGCGCGTGCTGGAGGCCGCGACCACCGACCCCACCCGCAGGTTGTCGTTGCTGGACCTTCTTGACGACGACGAACACGCCCGGCTCGACGAGATCGGGAATCGCGCGGTGCTGACCCGTCCGGCGGCCGGGGTTTCGGTGCCCGCGCTGTTCGCCGCCCAAGCGGCCCGCACCCCCGACGCGGTAGCGATCACCTTCGACGGACACTCGATCACCTACCGCGAACTCGACGAGGCGTCCAACCGGTGGCACACCTGCTGGCCGACCGCGGCGCGGGACCGGGACAGTCTGTGGCCCTGCTGTTCTCGCGCTCGGCCGAGGCCATCGTCGCGATCTTGGCGGTGCTCAAGACCGGCGTAGCCTATCTGTCGATGGACCCGGCTCATCCCGCGGCACGCATCGAGTTCATGCTGACCGACGCCACGTAGAATCGCCGCGCTCACCACGACCGCGCTGCGGGCACGGCTCGACGGGTACGACGTGTCGACCATCGACATCCGCGATCCCACCGTGGGCGCGGCACCCGCCGCCCCGCTAGCGATGCCCCAGCCCGACGACGTCGCCCACATCATCTACACCTCCGGCACTACCGGCGTGCCCAAAGGCGTTGCGGTAACCCACGCCAACGTCACCCAGCTTTTCGACTCGCTGGAAGTCGGGATAGAGCTGAGCGCGCGGCAGGTGTGGACGCAGTTCCACTCGTATGCGTTCGACTTCTCGGTATGGGAGATCTGGGGTGCGCTGCTGCACGGCGGTCGGCTGGTGGCGGTGCCCGAGTCGATGACCCGCTCACCCGAAGACTTCCACGACCTCCTCGTCGACGAACGCGTCACGGTCCTAACCCAAACTCCGTCCGCGGTCGCAGCGCTTTCCGTCGAGGGCTTGGGGTCGGCGGCGTTGGTGATCGGGGCCGAGGCCTGCCCACCCGAGGTAATGGATCGGTGGGCGTCCGGACGGACGATGGTCAATGTCTACGGCCCCACCGAGACGACGATGTGGCTGTCCAAGAGTGCGCCCCTGACCGCGAAAGCCGAAGTGGTGCCGATCGGTTCGCCGACGGCGGGTGCGGCGTTCTTCGTGCTCGACGGATGGTTGCGCCCCGTGCCCGTCGGGGTGGTCGGCGAGTTGTATCTGGCCGGCCGCGGGGTGGGGTGCGGGTATTGGCGCCGGGCCGGGTTGACCGCGTCACGCTTCATGGCGTGCCCGTTCGGCTCTCCGGGACAGCGGATGTACCGCACCGGCGACCTGGTGCGGTGGGGCGACGACGGCCAGTTGCAGTACGTGGGGCGCGCCGACGAGCAGGTGCAGATCCGCGGCTACCGCATCGAGCTCGGCGAATCCGTGCGGCCCTGGCCAGTTTGGCCGGCGTGGAACAGGCCGCCGTCATCGCCCGCGAAGACCGGCCGGGCGTCAGACGCCTGGTCGGATACCTCACCGGTACGGCCGACTCGGCCCTGGTGCGCACCCAGCTCGCCGAGCAGCTCCCGCCGTACATGGTGCCCTCCGCGATAGTGGTGCTCGACGCGCTGCCGATGACGGTCAACGGCAAACTCGACACTCGCGCCCTGCCGGCACCGGACTACCGCGACGACGACCACTACCGCGCCCCGGGTACCGCCGTCGAGGAGATCCTGGCCGGGATCTATGCCCAGGTACTGAATGTAGAGCGAGTCGGAGTCGACGACTCCTTCTTCGATTTGGGCGGGGACTCGCTGTCGGCGATGCGGGTGGTCGCGGCGATCAACACCCTTCTCGACGCGGATCTCAAGGTAGGCAGGCTTTTCGATGCTCCCACCGTCGCCCGGTTGGCGCAGCAGCTGGGCGCTCAGACGAGTCCCCGCGAGCCGCTGTTGGCGCTCGAGCAGCCCGCGCTGGTGCCGCTGTCGTTCGCCCAATCTCGGTTGTGGTTCCTGGATCAGTTGCAGGGACCATCGGCCGACTACAACATGGCCGTGGCATTGCGGCTGTCCGGCCGGCTCGACGTCGACGCGCTCGCCGCCGTGCTGGCCGACGTGGTGGCGCGCCACGAAACTCTGCGCACCCGGTTTTCGGCCCCCGACGGGATGCTCCGACAAATCCTGGTCGACGCCGATGAAGCCGAGTTTGGTTGGCGCGTGGTCAATGCCACCACTTGGTCGGCGAACCTCCTGGCGGAGGCCATCGATGCGACGGTGGGTCACCGGTTCGACTTGACCACCGAGCTCCCGCTGCGCGCAACACTTTTCCGGCGCGGGGATGACGAGCACATACTCGTCGGCGTGGTGCACCACATCGCCGCCGACGGCTGGTCGCTCACGCCACCGGTGCGCGATCTCGGCCAGGCATATGCCGCCCGGCGCCGAGGGCGGGCACCGGGCTGGCCCGAATTGCCGGTGCAGTACGCCGATTACACGATCTGGCAACACAAGCAGTTCGGCGGTCTGACCGATCCCGACAGCCCGATCGGTTCTCAGCTGGCGTTCTGGCGCGATGCACTGGCCGGTATACCCGAACGCATCGCACTGCCGACCGATCGGCCCTACCCACCGATCGCGGATCAGCGCGGGGCCACGGTGGTGGTGGAATGGCCCGCCGAGTTGCAGCAGCAGGTGCGCGAGGTGGCCCGCGAGCACAACGCGACCAGCTTCATGGTGGCGCAGGCCGCGCTGGCGGTGCTGCTCTCGGCGGTCAGTGCCAGTTCCGATGTGGCCGTGGGCTTCCCGATCGCCGGACGGCGCGATCCCGCACTCGACGAACTGGTTGGCTTCTTCGTCAACACCCTGGTGCTGCGCGTCGACGTCACCGGCAACCCCACCGTCGCGGAGCTACTCACCCAGGTGCGCCAGCGCAGCCTGGCCGCCTACGAGCACCAGGATGTCCCGTTCGAGGTTCTCGTCGAACATCTCAACGCTACCCGCAGCTTGGCCCAGCACCCGCTGGTGCAGGTCATGTTGGGCTGGCAAAACTCGTCGCCCGCCGAACCGGCGCTGGGCGACGTGCGGGCCACCGCCCTGCCGATCGACACCCACACCGCCCGAATGGATTTGTCGTTCTCCATGACCGAGTGCTTCACGGCGACCGGTACGCCCGCCGGAATCTCCGGGACGGTGGAGTACCGGACCGACGTGTTCGACCCCGCCAGCATCGAGCTACTCGTGGAACGGCTGCAGTGGGTGTTGACGGCGATGACGGCCGATGCCGCGCAACGACTTTCCTCGATCAAGCTGTTGAGCGCCGACGAACACGCACGGCTGGACATCATGGGCAACCGCGCGATGCTGGCGCTGCCCACGCCGGTGGCGGCGTCGGTGCCGGAGTTCTTCGGCGAGCATGCGCGGCGCACCCCGGACGCGATAGCCGTTACTTTCGAGGGCGGCTCACTCACCTATCGCGAGCTGGACGAATCGGCCAACCGGCTGGCCCATGTGTTGACCGGCCGGGGCGCCCGACCGGGACAGTGTGTGGCACTGCTGTTTTCGCGCTCGGCCGTGGCGATCATTGCGATGTTGGCGGTGCTCAAGACCGGGGCGGCGTATCTGCCCATCGACCCGGCCCACCCCGATGCGCGGATCGGGTTCATGCTCACCGACGCCGCCCCGGTGGCCGCGGCTGCGCGGGTACGACCTCGCGGTCATCGATATCGACGACCGCGCCGGCGATCTCCAGCCCGCGACCCCACCGACGGCTCCGTCGCCCGAAGACATCGCGTACCTGATCTACACCTCGGGCACCACCGGTGTCCCCAAAGGCGTCGCGGTCACCCATCGCAACCTGGCCCGCCTGGCGGTGTCCACACCCAGCCAGCTGCCGGTGACGCCGGTATGGGCCCAATGTCATTCCTACGGCTTCGACTTCTCGGTGTGGGAAGTCTGGGCAGCCCTGCTCGGTGGCGGACGCTCGGTGGTCGTCCCCGAGGAGACGACCACGTCGCCGCACGACTTCCACGCCTTGCTGGTCGCCGAACACGTCAACGTGCTCACTCAAACACCCTCGGCCGCAGCGGCTTTGACACACGACGGGTTGGAGTCCGTGTCACTGCTGCTCGGCGGGGAGGCCTGCCCCGCCGAGGTGGTGGACCAGTGGGCGCCCGGGCGGGTGGTGATCAACGCCTACGGGCCCACCGAAGCTACGGTGTACGCCGCCATGACCGGTCCGGTGGCACCGGGGTCCGGCGCCACACCCATCGGCGCGCCGGTGGCCACCACGGCCGTGTTCGTCCTGGATCCCTGGCTGCGCCCGGTGCCTACCGGGGTGGTCAGTGAGTTGTACATCGCCGGCTCGGGAGTGGCCTGCGGATACCTCGGCCGCTCCGACTTGACCGCCGCCCGGTTCATCGCCTGCCCTTACGGCGAGCCCGGCACCCGGATGTATCGCACCGGCGACCTGGTGCGCTGGCGCACCGACGGGCAACTCGACTACCTGGGCCGGGCCGACGAGCAGGTCAAAATACGCGGCTACCGCATCGAACTCGGCGAAATCCAAACAGCCCTGGCGGGTCTTGGCGGCGTGGACCAAGCCGTCGTCGTCACCCGCGACGAACAGCGCACCACCCGGATCGTCGCGTATGTCACCGGCGCCGCCGACTCGGCCGAACTGCGCGCCGCGCTGGCCGAACGGCTTCCGGCCTACATGGTTCCGTCGGCCATCGTCGTACTCGATGCGCTACCGCTGACCATCAACGGAAAACTGGACACCCGCGCCCTGCCCGCACCGGACTACCACGACACCGACCACTACCGGGCCCCCACCGATGCCGTCGAAGAGATCCTGGCCGGCATCTACGCCCAGATTCTCGGCCTCGAGGAGGTCGGCATCGACGACTCCTTCTTCGACCTGGGTGGCGACAGCATCTTGTCGATGCCGGTGGTCGCGCGAGCCCGGGCCGCCGGCGTAGTGTGCCGTCCGCGTGACATTTTCGTCGAGCAGACGGTGGCCCGGCTGGCCCGGCGGGCCGGCTGGCCAGCGTGGTCGGCGAGGAGGCCGTGGTCGACGAGGGCACCGGGCCGGTGCCGGCCACCCCGATCATGCGGTGGCTGCGGCACGTCGACGGCCCGATCGATCAGTTCAACCAGACCGTCGTCGTGCGAGCGCCCGCCGGCGCTACCGAGGCCGACGCGGCGATCCTGTTGCAGACCTTGCTGGATCGACACACGATGCTGCGGCTGCGCGTCGACGCCGAGTGGTCGCTGGAGGTGCCCGAGGCCGGGTCGGTGGACGCGCGAAGCTGCCTGCGATCCGTGCGGGTGTTCACCGACGAGGCACTGATCGCGGCGCGGCAGCGGTTGAACCCGAGCACCGGGACGATGGTGAGCGCGCTGTGGGTCACTTCGACGTCTCAGCTGGTGTTGGTCATCCATCATCTGGCAACCGTCGGGGTGTCGTGGCGAATCCTGTTGGAGGACATCAACATCGCCTGGGCCCAGTTGCGGGGCGGGCAGCCGGTGGCACTGCCGGCGACGGGTACCTCGTTCGGACGGTGGGCGGCGCTGCTCGACGAACACGCCCGATCCGCGGCGGTGCTGCGGCACGCCGACGCGTGGCGACGAGTTGCGGCGCTGCCGAACGCACTACCGGCGGCCCGGCCCGAGCTGGACACTTGCGCCAATGCGGGACGGTTGTCCACCGAGCTCGACACCGAAACGACCCGGATGCTCTTGGGTGAGGTGCCCGCGGCGTTTCATGCCGGCATACAAGACATTCTGCTGATCGCGTTCGGATTGGCCTGGGCGGAGTTCTTGGACACCGACTCGGCCATCGGTATCGACGTGGAAGGCCATGGCCGCCACGAGGACTGGACCGCCGACGTCGACTTGTCGCGCACAGTGGGCTGGTTCACCGTGAAATACCCGGTCGCGCTGCGCATCGGCGATCTGACCTGGGCCCAGGTGCGCGCCGGCGAGGCCGCGTTGGGTGCGACGCTCAAGGACGCCAAGGAACAGCTGCGCGCTGCCCGACGGATTGACCTACGGGTTACTGCACTACCTCAACCCCGACGTGGACCTCACCGGCGCCGACCCGGCGATCGGATTCAACTACCTCGGGCGCCTCGGCGTGAGCGCCGCCGAACAGTCCGACGAGCTGTGGCGGGTCAACCCGGACAGCGCATCGGCCGCGACTACCGCCGCCGCGATCCCAATGCCGTTGGGGCACACCGTAGAACTCAATGCCGGCACCATCGACACCGACGCCGGCCCACACCTACAGGCGACCTGGACGTGGGCCACCTCGGTGCTCGACGGTGAGCAGGTCAGCCGCCTCAGCGGTTTGTGGTTCGAGGCGCTGACCGGTATCTGCGCGCACGTACGCCGCGGCGGGGGCGGGCTGACACCGTCGGATATCGCCCCGGCCCGCCTGACCCAGCAGCAGATCGACGAGCTGTGCCGGCAAGACCGCGTCGCCGACATCTTGCCGCTGACCCCGCTGCAGCAGGGGCTGCTCTTCCATGCCAGCACCGCCGGCGGCAATGCCGACGACCTGTACGCGATGCAACTGGACATCACCATCACCGGCCCGCTGGACCTGGACCGACTACGTGCGGCCGTGCACACGGTGGTGAACCGCCACCCCAACCTGGCCGCCCGATTCTGTCGGCAGTTCGACGCGCCGGTCCAGGTCTTGCTTGCCAATCCCAGTGTGCCCTGGCGATATTACGAGTCGGATTCCGAGGAGCGAATTCAGCAGATCTGCGCCGCCGATCGCAGCGCGGTCTGCGATCTGACCGAACCGCCGGCATTCCGGGTGGTGTTGATCCGCGCCGCAGACGGGGTGCACCGGTGTGTGCTGACCAACCACCACATCGTGCTGGACGGCTGGTCACTGCCGATCCTGGCTCAAGAGATATTCGCCGGCTATTTCGGGCAACGACTACCGGTGGCCGGGTCGTACCGCAGGTTCGTCGCGTGGCTGGCCGAGCAAGACGTCGATGCCGCGCGGGCGGCCTGGCGTCAGGCGCTCGCCGGCTTCGACACCCCCACGCCGGTGGCCCCGCCGGGCCGCGCCAAGCTCGGGCCCCGCGGCGTCGTTGCCTCGGCGCTGTCGGAGCAGGCGACCCGGGCGCTGGGCGAGCTGGCCCGTGCGCATCACACCACGGTCAACACGGTGCTGCAGGCCGGCTGGGCACAACTGTTGGTGTGGCTGACCGGCCAGCACGACGTCGCCTTCGGCACCGCCGTCTCGGGCCGCCCCGCCGAGCTGGCCGGGTCCGACTCGATGGTCGGTCTGCTGATCAATACCGTGCCGGTGCGAGCCACCTTCACCGCGGCCACCACGACCGCCGACTTGCTCGACCAACTGCACCGCGCCAACAACCACACCTTCGAACACCAGCACCTGGCTCTCACCGAAATACACCGCGCGGCAGGCCATGACCAACTCTTCGACACCCTGTTCGTCTACGAGAATTACCGATCGACACGTCCACGGTGCTCGCCGGCGGGCTGGCCATCACCGCGATCACCGCACGCGAGCTCAACCACTACCCGCTGACCCTGCAGGCGATGCCCGGCGACGAACTCGGCTTGCGTGTCGAATACGACACCGAGATCTTCGACGCGGACGCCATCGAGGCGTTGCTCGAGCGACTGCGGCGGGTGCTGGCGGCCATGACAGGCGATGCCACGCAACGGCTTTCCTCGATCCGGCTGCTGGACGACGACGAACTCGCACGCTTCGACGAGATCGGCAACCGCGAGGTGCTGACGCGACGTGCTCGGCCGACCCAGTCGGTTCCGGAGCGCTTTGCCGCCCTCGCCGCGCGCCAGCCCGACGCGACGGCGATCACCTGCGACGGCCGGTCGATCACGTATCGCGAACTCGACGAGGCCGCCAATCGGATTGCGCAGCTGTTGGCCGGCCACGGCGCCGGACCCGGACAGGTTGTGGCGCTGCTGTTTACCCGCTCGGCCGAGGCCATTGTCGCGATGCTGGCGGTACTCAAGGCGGGAGCCGCGTACCTGGCGATCGACCCGGCTCATCCCGACACCCGCATCGGGTTCATGCTCGCCGATACCGCACCCGTTGCCGTCCTGACCACCGCGGCGCTGCGGCCGCGGCTGCGCGGACACGATCTGCGAATCATCGACATCGACGATCCCGCCGTCGGAACCCAGCCCGCCACCGCGCCGGCGGCGCCGTCGCCGGACGATATCGCCTACCTGATCTACACGTCCGGCACCACCGGTATCCCCAAAGGCGTTGCGGTCACTCACCGCAACCTGGCTCATTTGGCCGAATCGGCACCCGCTGCACTCCCGGCGACCCAGGTGTGGACGCAGTGTCACTCGTACGGCTTCGATTTCTCGGTCTGGGAAATCTGGGCGGCCCTGTTCGGCGGAGCGCGCCTGGTGGTGGTACCCGAGGCGGTGACCAGCTCGCCGCAGGACTTCCACGCGCTGCTGTTGCGGGAGGGCGTCAACGTACTCACCCAAACACCTACTGCCGCTGCAGCATTGACTCCACAAGGGTTGGAGTCGATCGCGGTGCTGCTGGGCGGCGAGGCCTGCCCCGCCGAGGTGGTGGATCAGTGGGCGCCCGGCCGGGTGGTGATCAACGCCTACGGACCCACCGAAGCCACCGTTTACGCCTCGATGAGCGCACCGCTGACGCCGGGCACTACCGCCGTGCCGATCGGCGCGCCGGTCTCGACCGCCGCCCTCTTCGTTCTCGACGGCTGGCTGCGCCCGGTACCACCGGGTGTGATCGGTGAGTTGTACGTGGCCGGCGCCGGGGTGGCGTGCGGATACCTGCGCCGCCCCGAACTGACCGCATCCAGGTTCGTCGCCTGCCCCTACGGTGAACGCGGTACCCGGATGTATCGCACCGGCGATCTGGTGCGCTGGCGCTCCGACGGACAACTCGACTACCTGGGCCGGGTCGACGACCAGGTCAAGATCCGCGGCTACCGCATCGAACTCGGCGAAATCCAAACGGCCCTGGCGAATCTCGACGGCGTCGAGCAGGCGGTCGTCATCACCCGCGAGGACCGCCCCGGCGCCAAACGGCTCGTCGGGTACATCACCGGCTCCGCGGACACGGCCGCGCTGCGCAGCGCATTGGTCGAACGGCTGCCGTCCTACCTGGTGCCGGCCGCCCTGGTGGCCCTGGAGGCACTGCCACTGACACCCAACGGCAAACTCGACAGCCGCGCCCTGCCCGCTCCCGAATACCAAGGCAGCGGCGGCGATTACCGCGCCCCGACCACCGCGATCGAGGAGATACTAGCCGGCATCTACGCCCAAGTCCTCGGTGTCGAACAGGTTGGCGTCGACGACTCCTTCTTCGACCTCGGCGGCGATTCCCTCTCGGCGATGCGCCTGGTCGCCGCGATCAACTCCGGTCTGGACGCGGGCCTGCAAGTGCATGCCCTGTTCGACGCGCCCACGATCGCCCGGTTGGCACCGCGCATCCGCACCGACCGCGGCTGGCTGGAGCCGTTGGCGGCCGGGAGTCGGCCCGCGGCGGTGCCGTTGTCGTTCGCCCAATCCCGGTTGTGGTTCCTGGATCAGTTGCAGGGGCCGTCGCCGGTCTACAACATGGCCGTCGCGTTGCGGTTGTCCGGGCCGCTCGATGTCGTTGCATTGGGTGCCACACTCGCCGACGTGGTCGCCCGCCACGAGAGTTTACGGACGCTGTTCGTGGCAACCGACGGTATCCCCCAGCAGGTGGTGGTGCCGGCGGGGCAAGCCGAATTGGGCTGGCAGGTCATCGATTCCAGTAGTTGGACTGCGACAATGCGGGCAGCGGCGATCGACGCCGCGACGCGCCACACCTTCGATCTGGCCAACGAGCCGCCGCTTCGTGCGACGCTCTTCCGCCACGCCGACGACGAGCACGTCCTGATGGGCGTGGTGCACCACATCGCCGCCGACGGCTCGTCGGTCGCGCCACTGGTGCGCGATCTGGGCGAGACATATGCCGCGCGATGCGCGCGACAAGCACCCGGCTGGACGCCGTTGCCGGTGCAATACGCCGACTACGCGCTATGGCAGCACGCCCAGTTCGGTCGTCTCGACGACCCGGACAGCCCGATCGCCACCCAGCTGTCCTATTGGGAAGACGCCCTGGTCGGAATGCCCGATCGCGTGCTACTTCCCACCGATCGGCCCTACCCCGCGGTGGCAGATCAGCATGGCGCCAGCGTGACCGTGGAGTGGCCGGCCGAGTTGCAGCAGCGGATGCGTGACGTGGCTCGCCGGCACAACTCGATCAGCTTCATGGTGGTCCAAACAGCCCTGGCCGCGCTGCTTGCCGCGGTCAGCGCCAGTTCCGATGTGGCCGTGGGCTTCCCGATTGCCGGCCGTCGCGACGCCGCGCTGGACAAGCTGGTGGGCTTCTTCGTCAACACGCTGGTGCTGCGCGTCCGGGTCGACGGCGATCCCACCGTCGCCGAGCTGCTGGCCCAGGTCCGGCAGCGCAGCCTGGCCGCGTACGAACACCAGGACGTACCGTTCGAAGTCCTCGTCGAGCGCGTCAACCCCGCCCGCAGCTTGACCCATCACCCGCTGGTCCAAGTGATGCTGGGCTGGCAGACCCTGCACGGCGACGACCCCGCTACCGCGCTGGCGCTGGGCGATGTCCAGGTCACTCCGCTACCGGTGGTCACCCGCACGGCGCGAATGGATTTGGCGTTCTCTCTGGTCGAACGATGGACCCGAACCGGCGAGCCCGCCGGAATCTCGGGAACGGTGGAATACCACACCGACGTCTTCGACGCCGACAGCATCCGGACTTTGGTGCGCTGGCTCACGCGGATGCTGGAGGCCGTCACCGACGACCCCGCCCGCCGGTTCTCCTCGATCCGGCTGTTGGGCCCGAGCGAACGCGCTCGCCTCGACGAAATGGGCAACCGCGCGGTATTGAGCCGACCCGCAGCGACGGCGCAGTCGGTCCCAGTACTGTTCGCCGCGCATGCGACGCGGATACCCGAGGCGGTGTCGATCACTTGCGGCGGCCGCTCGTTGACGTATCGCGCACTCGACGAGGCATCGAACCGATTGGCGCACTTGCTGATTGCCAACGGTGTGCGATCTGGACAGTGCGTGGCGCTGGTGATGGAGCGCTCGGCCGAGGCGATCGTCGCGATGCTGGGCGTGCTCAAGACGGGCGCCGCATACCTGGCGATCGACCCGGCGCTGCCCGACGCGCGAATCGGCTTCATGCTCACCGATGCCGCACCCGCTGCCGCGATCACCACCCGGCAGCTGCTGCACCGCCTCGACGGTCACGACCTCGCGGTGATCAACGGCGACGACCCCGCCGTGGATATCCAGCCCAGCACCGCGCTACCGGCGCCGTCGGCCGACGATATCGCCTACCTGGTCTACACCTCGGGCACCACCGGTACCCCCAAGGGGGTCGCGGTCACGCACCGTAATCTGGCGCACCTGGCGGAGTCGACGCCGCGACAGCTACCGGCCGCGCAGGTGTGGACGCAATGCCACTCGTATGCGTTCGACTTCTCGGTGTGGGAGATCTGGGCCGCCCTGCTCGGCGGCGCCCGGCTGGTGGTGGTGCCCGAGGAGGTGGCCAGCTCAGCGGAAGATTTCCACGCCCTGCTGGTCGCCGAAGGGGTCAATGTGTTGACCCAAACCCCCACTGCCGTAGCGGCATTGGCGCCACAACGGTTGGACTCGACAGTATTGCTGCTCGGTGGGGAGCCCTGCCCGCCCGAGGTGGTGGCGCAATGGGCGGATAGCCGGGTGGTGATCAACGCCTACGGCCCGAGCGAGGCCACCGTGTACGCGTCGATGAGCGCGCCGTTGACGCCGGGTATGACCGCGGTACCGATCGGTGCGCCGGTGGCGACCGCGGCGCTGTTCGTGCTCGATGGATGGTTGCGCCCGGTGCCGATCGGCGTGGTCGGCGAGTTGTACATCGCCGGGGCCGGGGTGGCGTGCGGATATTTCGGACAGGCCGAGCTGACCGCGGCACGATTCGTTGCCTGCCCGTTCGGCCGGCCCGGAGCGCACATGTATCGCACCGGTGATTTGGTGCGGTGGCGCGCCGACGGACAGCTGGACTACCTCGGACGCGCCGACGAGCAGGTCAAGATCCGCGGCTACCGCATCGAACTCGGTGAAATCCGTTCCGCCCTAGCCGCTTTGGACGGCGTGGAGCAAGCGGTGGTGGTCACCCGCGAAGACCGGCCCGGCGCGGTCCGCTTGGTCGGCTACATCACCGGCACCGCCGACCCGGTTCGGGTGCGCGCGGCGCTGGCCGAGCATCTCCCGCCGTACATGGTTCCGTCGACGGTGGTGCCGATCGACGCGGTGCCGCTGACGGTGAACGGGAAACTCGACACCCGCGCCCTGCCCGCGCCGGACTACCGCGCTGCCGATCGCTACCGCGCTCCGGGCACCGCCACCGAGGAGATCCTGGCCACCATCTACGCCCAGGTGCTCGGCGTCGAGCGGGTCGGAGTCGACGACTCCTTCTTCGACCTGGGCGGGGACAGCATCTTGTCCATGCAAGTCGCGGCGCGGGCCCGGGCGGCCGGCGTGTTGTGCCGTCCGCGTGACATTTTCGTCGAACAAACCGTGGCCCGGCTGGCCCAAGTCGCCGGTGCGGCCGGCGAGCACGCCATCGCCGACGACGGCATCGGGCCGCTGGTGGCCACCCCGATCATGCGCTGGCTGCTGGACATCGACGGTCCGGTCGAGGATTTCAACCAGGCGAAGGTGATACAGGCGCCCGCCGAAGTTACCGAGGACGCCGTGGCGGTGGTTCTGCAGGCATTACTGGATCGCCACCCCATGTTGCGGCTGCAGGTCGACACCGATGACGCCGGGGCCGCGTCGCTCGAGGTGCCCGAGGCCGGGTCGGTGGACGGCCGCGCGTGCCTGGACACCGTCGACGAACTGTCCGAATAGGTGCTGGCCGGGGCACGGGCGCGGCTGAACCCGTCGACCGGGACGATGCTGAGCGCGGTGTGGGCAAGGTCCACCGGTCAACTGTTGCTGATAATCCACCACCTCGCCGTCGACGCGGTGTCGTGGCGAATCTTGTTGGAGGACATCAACATCGCCTGGACACAGCAGCGCAGCGGGCAGCCGGTCGTGTTGCCCGGGGGCGGGACGTCGCTGGCCCGCTGGTCGTGGCTGCTGGCCGAGCATGCCCGCAGCGCGGAGGTCATCGGGCACGCCGCGGCCTGGACACGCATCGTGGCGATCAAGCCCGCGCTGCCCGCACCGCAACCCGAACTCGACACCTACGCCAGTGCCGGACAGATCTCGGTGCAACTAGACGTCGAGACCACCCGCATGCTGCTTGGCGAGGTACCTGCGGCGTTTCACGCCAGCGTGCAAGACATTCTGTTGATCGCTTTCGGGTTGGCCTGGGCGGAATTCTTGCACGCCGGAGCTGAGCCGATCGGCATCGACGTCGAAGGCCACGGCCGACACGAGGAGCTGGCCAACGATGTGGACCTGTCGCGCACCGTGGGCTGGTTCACCACCAAATACCCGGTGGCACTGAGTGTCGGCGGCCTGAACTGGGCGCAGGTGTGCGCGGGTGATCCGGGACTGGGTGCGCTGATCAAGGACGCTAAAGAGCAACTGCGCGCCTTGCCCGACGGACTGAGTTACGGGCTGCTGCGCTACCTCAACCCCGACGTGGACCTGACCGGATCGGACCCGGCGATCGGGTTCAACTATCTGGGGCGGCGCGGCTGAGCTGTCCGACGAGCTGTGGCAAGTCAGTCAGGATGGTCTCTCGATCGCCGCGGCGTCCTCGGCGGTTCCAATGCCGTTGGGGCACACCGTCGAACTCAACGCCAGCACCCTGGACACCGAGATCGGGCCGCACCTGAACGCCACCTGGACCTGGGCGCCGTCGGCAATCGACGAGCCGCAGATCAGCCGGCTCAGCCAACTGTGGTTCGACGCCCTGGCGGGAATCTGTGCACACGTCCGACGCGGCGGAGGTGGGCTGACCCCATCCGATATCGTCCCGGCGCGCCTGGACCAGCAGCAGATCGACGAGTTGTGCAAACAGGACCACATCGCCGATATCCTGCCTCTCACCCCGCTGCAGCAAGGACTGTTGTTCCACGCCAACACAATCCGCGGCAACAACGACGATGTCTACGCGATGCAACTGGGCATCACCATCACCGGACCGCTGAACCCCGACCGGCTGCGCCTGGCCGTGCAAACCGTGGTCGGCCGGTTCTGCCCCCCAATTCGACGAGCCCATCCAGGTCATCCCGGCCCACCCGGTGCCGGCCTGGCAATACGTCGAGCTCGGCGACGATGCACAGGCGGTCGAACGGGTGGCCGCCGCCGAACGCGCCGCGGTCTGCGATCTGACGCAGCCCCCGGCATTCCGGGTTGCGTTGATCCGCACCGCCAACGACCGCCATCGCCTGTTGCTCACCAATCACCACATCGTGCTCGACGGCTGGTCGTTGCCGATCCTGGCGCAGGAGATCTTCGCCGGCTATTTCGGGCATCGTCTCCCCGTACCCCCGCCCTACCGCCGCTTCGTGACCTGGCTGGTCGAACGCGACATCGCCGCCGCGCGAGAGACTTGGCGAGAGGCGTTCGCCGACTTCGAGATTCCCACGCTGGTGGGCCCGCCCGCGCGAATCGGCTTGGGGCGACGCGGCGTACAAACGTCGCGGGTCAGCGAATCGATGACCCAGTCGCTCAGCGACCTGGCCCGCGCGCATCACACCACCCTCAACACCGTGCTGCAGGTGGGCTGGGCCCGGCTGCTGATGTGGCTGACCGGCCAGCACGACGTCGCCTTCGGCACCGCGGTCTCCGGCCGTCCCACCGAGCTACCCGGCGCCGAGGCGATGGTGGGCCTGCTGATCAACACCGTCCCGGTGCGCGCCAACTGCACCCCGCTGACCACCACCGCCGACCTGCTCAACCAGCTGCACCGCGCCAACAACCGCACCCTCGAACATCAGCACCTGGCGCTGGCCGAGATCCACCGCGTCACGGGCCACGACCAACTGTTCGACACGCTCTTCGTGTTCGAGAACTATCCCGCCGATGCCGCCAACCTGGCCGGCGTCGACGGGCTGGCCATCACCGAGATGACCGCGCGCGAATACAACCACTATCCCCTGACGCTGCAAGCCATGCCCGGCAACGAACTCGGCCTGCGCGTCGAATACGACACCGACGTCTTCGCCGCGGACAGCATCGAGACCCTGATCCGGCAGCTGCACGACGTGCTGCTGGCCATAACCACCGAACCCACCCGCAGGTTGTCGTCGATTCAGCTGTTGGACGCCGACGAGCAGGCCCTGATGGACGAGGTGGGCAACCGGGTGACGCTGGCCCGGCGCGCGCCGCGCGGGTGTCGATCCCCGAGTTGTTCGCCGAACATGTCCAGCGCGACCCGGACGCGGAGCTGCGGCCGCGCCTGGACGGCTACGACGTCCGGATCGTCGAAATCGATGACCCCGCCGTGACTGCCCAACCCGCCACCGCACCAGCGGCCCCGTCGCCCGACGACATCGCGTACCTGATCTACACGTCCGGCACCACGGGTGTCCCCAAAGGGGTTGCGGTGTCTCATCGCAACCTCGCGCACCTGGCCAGTTTGGCACCCGCGCACCTGCCGCTGGCACAGGTGTGGACGCAATGCCACTCCTACGGTTTCGACTTCTCGGTGTGGGAGATCTGGGCGGCCCTGCTCGGTGGCGGGCGGCTGGTCGTGGTGCCGGAGTCGGTGACCGCCGCACCGGAGGACTTCCACCAGCTGATGGCGAGCGAAGGCGTCAACGTCCTGACCCAAACACCTTCGGCCGCAGCGGCATTGGTGCCGAGCCGACTGGACTCGGTGGCGGTGTTGCTGGGCGGGGAAGCCTGCCCCGCCGACGTCGTGGACCAATGGGCCGACGGCCGCGTGGTGATCAACGCCTACGGCCCCACCGAAGTCACCGTCTACGCCTCGATGAGCGCGCCCCTGACCGCGGGGTCGGGAGCCGCGCCCATCGGCGGGCCGGTTCCCACCGCGGCACTGTTCGTCCTCGACGACTGGCTGCGCCCGGTACCCAGCGGGGTAGTCGGTGAGCTGTACGTCGCTGGCGACGGCGTGGCATACGGATACCTGCACCGGGCAGGGTTGACGGCGGCACGGTTCGTGGCCTGCCCCTTCGGCGAACGCGGCGCCCGGATGTATCGCACCGGCGACCTGGTGCGCTGGCATCCGAATGGGCAGCTGGACTACGTCGGGCGCGCCGACGAGCAGGTCAAGATCCGCGGCTACCGCATCGAACTCGGGGAGATCCAAACGGCGCTGGCCAGTTTGACGGCGTCGAACAGGCCGTCGCGGTCACCCGTGAAGACGGGCCCGGCACCACCCAGGTGATCGGCTATGTCACCGGGACGGCCGACCCGGGCGCGCTACGAAATGCGTTGGCCGACAAGCTCCCCGCCTACATGATGCCGCACTCGAGGCCTTGCCGCTGACCACAAACGGCAAACTCGATGTCCGCGCGCTGCCCGCGCCGGAATTCCGCGCGGGCGACGACTACCGCTCCCCCGCCAGCGCCGTTGAAGAAATCCTGGCCGGCATCTACACCCAGGTCCTGGGAGTCGACCAGGTCGGCGCCGATGACTCCTTCTTCGACCTGGGCGGCGACTCCCTGTCGGCGATGCGTCTGATCACCGCGATCAATTCCGCTCTCGACGCCGACCTGGAAGTACACACCCTGTTCGACGCACCCACCGTCGCCCAGCTGGCGCCCCGCATCGGCACGGCCGGCCGGCGCGAGCCGCTGACCGCAGGCGAGCGACCGGCACTGACCCCGCTGTCGTTTGCGCAATCCCGATTGTGGTTCCTCTACCGGTTCGAGGGCGGGGTGGCGACCTACAACATGCCGACCGCGTTCCGGATCGCCGGGGCTTTGGACATCGAGGCACTGGACGCGGCCCTCGACGACGTCATCGCCCGCCACGAGGCGTTGCGCACCGTCTTCGTCGAGATCGACGGTGTGCCATACCAGGAGGTGTTGCCGGCCGCGCCGGGCATGTGGCGGCGCGGCCGGGAGGCGGTGCTACCGTTGGCGCGCCACCACATGGTCGCCGAGATGGTGGCACTGGTGAAATACCGGTTCGATCTGTCGGCCGAGATCCCGATTCGTGCGCAGATCTACTCGGTGTCGGCCGAGGAGCACTACGTCGGGATTGTGGTGCACCACATCGCCTTTGACGGATGGTCGCTGGCGCCGATGGCCAGGGACATCGGCGAGGCTTATCGGAATCGACGGCGCGACCGGGACCCGCAGCAGGCTCCGTTGGCGATACAGTACGTCGACTACACGCTGTGGCAGCGCAAGCAATTCGGTGAGCTGGCCGACGCCGACAGCCCGATCGCCGCCCAGCTGGCGTACTGGGAGCACGCCCTGGCCGGAATGCCCGAGCGGTTGCAGCTGCCCACCGATCCGCCCTACCCGCTGGTCGCCGACTACCGCGGCTCCAACATGGCATTGCAGTGGCCCGCCGAGCTGCAACAGCGCATCCGCGACATCGCCCGCGAACACAACGCGACCAGCTTCATGGTGATCCAGGCCGCCCTGGCGGTGTTGCTCTCGGCCGTCAGCGCGAGTTCCGATGTGGCGGTGGGCTTCCCGATCGCCAAGCGCCGCGACCCCGCCCTCGACGAGCTGGTCGACTTCTTCGTCAACACCCTGGTGCTGCGCGTCGAGGTGGCCGGGGATCCCACCTATGCCGAGCTGCTGGGCCACGTCCGCCGGCGCAGCCTGGCCGCTTACGAACATCAAGATGCTGGCCTGGCAGAGCGCCCCCGGGCACCAGGCCAATCCCGCCGCCGGGCTGGAACTGGAGGATCTGCGGGTCACCCAACTGCCGATGGACACCCAAACTGCCCGAATGGATTTGGTGTTCCACCTGGCCGAGCACTGGGGCGACACCGGTGAACCCGCCGGAATCGGCGGCACGGTCGAGTATCGCACCGACGTGTTCGACACGGACACCATCAGCGCACTGATCGAGCGGCTGCGGCGGGTGCTGGTGACCATGACCGCCGACCCGGCAGCTGTCGTCGACCGATCTGCTCGAGCCCGACGAGTATGCGCGGCTGGACCATTGGGGGAACCGTGCGGTATTGAGCCGGGCCGCAGTCGAAGCCGCGTCGATTCCCGCGCGGTGGGCCGAACAAGTGGCACGCAAGCCCGGGGCGCTGGCGGTGACGTTCGCGGGTCTGTCCATGACCTATCGCGAGCTCGAGGACGACGCGAACCGGTTGGCTCACCTGCTGACCGCGCACGGGGCAGGGCCGGGACAGACTGTGGCGCTGCTGTTTACCCGTTCCACCGAGGCGATCATCGCGATCCTGGCGGTGCTGAAAACCGGCGCGGCCTACCTGGCGATCGACCCAGCCCACCCCGACTCCCGGATCTGGTTCATGATTGCCGACGCCAAGCCGGTCACCGCGGTCACCACCGCCGCGCTGTCCGACCGGCTCGACGGGCACGACCTGACGATCGTCACGATCGACGACCCGCGCATCGCCGCATACCCCAGCACCGCCCTGCCGATGCCGGCCCCCGACGACCTGGCCTACATCATCTACACATCGGGCACCACCGGTGCTCCCAAGGGTGTCGCGGTCCCACACCACAACGTCACCCGGCTGCTGCACTCGCTGCAGGGCGAGCTGGAGATGAAACAGGCCTGGAGGCAATGCCATTCGCTGGCGTTCGACTTCTCGGTGTGGGAGATCTGGGGCCCGCTGCTGCACGGCGGACGGCTGGTGGTGGTGCCCGAATCGGTGGCCCGCTCGCCCGAAAACTTCCACGCGCTACTGGCCGCCGAACGCGTCGGCGTACTCAGCCGCACCCCGACGGCGTTCTATGCGCTGCAAACCGCCGATTCGCTGCAGCCCGGGCTCGCCAGGCGGCTGGAGCTACCGACGGTGATGTTCGGTGGTGAAGCCCTTGAGCCGCAACGGCTTCGAAGTTGGCTGCAACGTCATCCGGGCATGCCACGTTTGGTCAATATGTACGGCATCACCGAGACGACCGTGCACGCCTCCTTCCGCGAGCTCGTCGACGGCGACGTCGACAGCGCGGTCAGCCCCATCGGCGGCCCGTTGTGGCATCTGGCGTTCTTCGTGCTGGACAACTGGTTACGGCAGGTGCCGGCCGGGGTGGTCGGCGAGTTGTACGTGGCCGGTGCCGGGCTGGCCGACGGATATGTGCGCCGGCCCGGGCTGACCGCGTCGCGGTTTTTGGCCTGCCCGTTCGTCACTGCCGACGCGCCGCCGACCAGGATGTACCGCACCGGCGATCTGGTGTGCTGGGGCGCCGACGGGCAGCTGCGCTACGTCGGGCGCGCCGACGAGCAGGTCAAGATGCGCGGCTACCGCATCGAACTCGGCGAAATCGACAGCGCCCTGCTGGATTGCCCGCAGGTCACCCAGGCCGTCACCACCGTGCACCACAGCGATGTCGGCGAGAACCTCGTCGCCTACCTCACGCTGCGGCGCACCAGCACCGCCGACCACGACGCCGAGATCGTCGGACAGTGGCAAGGCGTGTACGACGAGTTGTACGACGGTCAAGACGCCGTCTCGCAATTCGGCATGGACTTCCGCGGCTGGAACAGCAGCTACACCGGAGCACCCATCCCGCTCGAGGAGATGTTCGAGTGGCGGGCGGCCACGGTGCATCGGATCATGGCGCTGCGACCCCGCCGCGTCCTGGAGATCGGCGCCGGTTCCGGGTTGCTGCTCTCCCAGATCGCCCCCCATTGCGAACGCTACGTCGCCACGGACATGTCGCCGGTGGCCGTCGACAACCTCGCGCGTTCGTTGGAGCGGTTGCAGATCCCGTGGCGTGACCGGGTCCAACTGCTGGCCAAGCCCGCGCACGTCACCGACGGATTGCCGCGCGGCCACTTCGACACCATCGTCGTCAACTCGGTCGTCCAGTACTTCCCCAACGCGGGGTACCTGGCCGATCTGCTCGACAGTGCCATGGAGTTGCTGGCCCCCGGCGGCGCGCTGTTCCTCGGCGACATCCGCAACCACACGCTGCAGGACGCCTTCCAGACCGGAGTCGCACTCGCGCGCACTACCACGGCCGACGCCTGCGAGATCCGCCAGCGGGTCCACCGCGCCGTGGTCAGCGAACCCTAATTGCTTTTGGCACCAGAATTTTTCACGACCTGGGCCGCCGGGCACGCGGTGGCGGCCGGGCTCGATATCCAAGTCAAACGTGGGTTGGCCGACAACGAACTCAACCGGTACCGCTACGACGTCGTGATCCGCAAGACGCCCGCGGCGGTACGTTCGGTGGCCACCGCACCCACCTGGACGTGGCCCGAATGCGCGGGCCTACTCGGACTGCACGCCCGCCTGGGCTCGCAGCGTCCCGAGGCGGTGCGCGTCGCGGGGATCCCGCGCGCCAGGCTGATCGCCGACGTCTGCGTCGAGCACGCCCTCGCCGACGGGCAGCCGCTGGCCGATGCGCTCATGGCGCCCGCCCCCGACAGCGTCACTCCCGAGCAGCTGCACCGCCTGGGCGAAAACGCCGGCTACCAGGTCGCGGTCACCTGGGGCGCCGAGCCCGGCACCCTCGACGCGGTCTTCCTCGTCGCCGCCGGTGCCGAACCGACCGACCTGTACCTGCCCCGCGCGGACGCCCGCCCAGCCCAGGCCAACAATCCCCACACCAACATAAAGATCAGCGCGGTGCGCCAGCGGTTGAGCGCGCGGCTGCCGGAGTACATGGTGCCGGCACAGATCGTGGTGCTCGACGAGTTCCCGTTGACCTCGTCGAGCAAGATCGACACCAAGGCACTGCCGGCGCCGGTGTTCGCCGCGACGCCATTCCAACCCCCGCAATCCGAGACCGAACGGGTCATCGCCGGCATCTACGCGCAGGTGCTGGGCATCGAGCGAGTGGGCGTCGACGACTCATTCTTCGACCTCGGTGGCGACTCGCTGTCCGCGATGCGCGTGATCGCCGCGATCAACGGCGCTCTCGATGTGCACCTTCCGGTGCGCACCATGTTCTATGCCCCGTCGGTGCGAAATCTCAGCGAGCAGCTGAGCACGCAGGACAGCGCCGCGGAGGTGGTTCCCGTCGAGGTCTTCCAAGGGGGCACCGGCGCTCCGCTGTGCTGCATTCACGACGGGCTGGGACTGAGCTGGTCGTATCGGACGCTGGGCGAGTTTGTGGATTGCCCGATCGTCGGGATCAACCAAATCCCGCAGGACGGCGAAGCCGAGCCCGTTTCGATTCGGGCCATGGCGGCGAACTACGCGGACCGCATCCAAGCCCGCTATCCCGACGGGCCGTACCGACTGCTCGGCTGGTCTTTCGGCGGCGTCGTCGCGCACGAACTCGCGATCGAACTGCAGCGACGCGGCCGCGTGGTGCAGGGCCTGGTGCTGATCGACCCGGTGTTCAGCGCGGGCACATTCATCGCGAAGCTGAGCGCCACCCGCGCTGCCACCAAAAACCAGACACCCGACGAGAGCCAAATCCTGGAGCACCTGTTGCGGACCAACCGGATCGACGTACCCATGCAGTCCGGGCCGCTGAACTACCGGCAGGCCGAGGAACTGATGCATCAACACGGCTCCGCGCTCCCGCTGCCGCCCCAGCAGCTCCTGGTGTTCATGGTGCACAGCGTCAAGACGAACCAGCGGCGCCTGGCCGACCATGTGCCCGGTGTCTTCGACGGCGACATGGTCATCTTCGCCGCGGCCCGAGGCCGAAGCGACCGGTCCAGGGCACGGTGGCGAGGACTGCGAACCGGCCGGGCGCCCGCTCCCAGCAGCGGCTTTGGCGGCCTTACGTCGGGGGAGAGCTAGCCGCCTACTCGGTCGACAGCACTCACCTGGAAATGCTGACGGCCGAGTCGCTGCGCACGTACGGCGAACAACTCTGGCGCTACCTGCACAGCGGGGTGACGCAGGGCTAGAGGGTTAGCCTTCGAGCTCCTTCTTCAGGTTGGCCAGCACCTCGCCCTGAATTTTCTTCAGCCCCAACGGTGCAAACGTCTTTTCGAAAAAGCCCTTGACGCCACCCGCGCCGGTCCAGCTGGTCTTGACGGTCACGCTGGATCCGGGTCCCGCCGGGGCGACGGTCCAGTTGGTGACCATCGACGAGTTCGCGTCCTTCTCGATGACGCTGTGACCCGCGACGTCGACGCTGGCCTGGACGTCACGGCTGCGTGATTTGGTGGCCTGCAGCTTCCACTTGGCGACGGTGCCCTGGCCCTGCCCACCGTGGAGCACCTGGTATTCGCTGTAGTGCGAGGACAGGATCTTCGGGCGGACGTTTTGGTAGTCCGCGACCGCGGCGAGAGTGGCCCCGGGCTCGGCGTTGATCAAGATGGTGCTGGCGGCGCTGACCTGTGCCATCGGGCGCGACTCCTCTGCTGTGATGCCGCTCGCGAGCGGGTGCACGGGGTGTGGTCGAAGACTAGGGTATATGTGGTGCCAGGTTCGGGATCTGCACTCGCGGCTCACAGGTCGGGCGTCGATCGGCTGATGGCGAGTTATCTTTCCATCCCCGTGACGTCCGCGGTCCGGCTCGCCAAGCCCACGTCAAACCTGTTCCGCGCCCGCACTAAACGCGATGCGCGCGGCCTGGATACCTCGGGACTGACCGGTGTGCTGAGCGTGGATCCGGAGTCCCGCACGGCCGACGTGGCCGGCATGTGCACCTATCAGGACTTGGTCGCGGCCACCCTGCCCTATGGCCTGTCGCCGCTGGTAGTTCCGCAGCTCAAGACCATCACCCTCGGCGGCGCGGTCAGCGGCCTGGGCATCGAGTCGGCGTCGTTCCGTAACGGTTTGCCGCATGAATCGGTGCTGGAAATGGACATTCTCACCGGCGCCGGCGAATTGCTCACCGTGTCGCGTGATCGGCACTGCGACTTGTTCCGCGCGTTTCCCAATTCGTATGGAACACTGGGCTATTCGACCAGGCTCCGGATCGAGCTGGAACCGATCGCGCCGTTTGTGGCGTTGCGGCACATCCGGTTCCGCTCGTTGTCCGAGCTGGTCGCGGCCGCCGAACGCATCATCGACACCGGCGGGCAGGGCGGCGTCCCGGTCGACTATCTCGACGGTGTGGTCTTCAGTTCCGACGAGAGCTACCTGTGCGTGGGCAACCGCACCACCACCCCGGGACCGGTCAGCGACTACACCGGCAAAAAGATCTACTACCAGTCGATCCGGCACGACACCGTCGGCGGCACCAAAGACGACCGGCTGACGATGCACGACTACTTCTGGCGATGGGACACCGACTGGTTTTGGTGCTCACGCGCATTCGGCGTGCAGAACCCGCGGCTGCGGCGCTGGTGGCCGCGCCGCTACCGGCGCAGCAGCGTCTACTCCAAGCTGGTGGCCATGGACCGCCGCTACGGAATCTCCGACCGGATCGAAGCCCGCAAGGGCAATCCGCCCCGGGAGCGGGTGGTCCAGGACGTCGAGGTGCCGATCGGACGATCCTGCGAATTCCTGGAGTGGTTTCTGGACAACGTTCCGATCACACCGATTTGGCTGTGCCCGTTGCGACTCCGCGATCACGAGGGGTGGCCGCTGTATCCGATACCGGCGGACCACACCTACGTCAACATCGGCTTCTGGTCCTCGGTGCCCGCCGGCGACGGGGTGGGGACCACCAATCGGGCGATCGAGGCGAAGGTCAGCGAGCTCGACGGGCACAAGTCGTTGTACTCCGACTCCTATTACACACGTGAGGAATTCGACCAGCTGTACGGCGGCGAGTTTTACAAGACGGTCAAGAAATCCTACGATCCCGAGTCTCGTCTGCTCGATCTCTATGTAAAGGCGGTGCAACGACGATGACGACAACCAAAGAGCCCGACCACTCCACCAAGCGCAAGCTCAACATGGCCGAGGTGCTCGAGATCTTCACCGCAAGCGGCGGGCACCCGCTGAAATTCACCGCTTACGACGGCAGCACTGCCGGAAGCGCAGACGCCACGATGGGCCTGGATCTGTGTTCGCCGCGAGGTGCGACCTATCTCGCGACCGCGCCCGGCGAGCTCGGCATCGCCCGCGCGTACGTCTCCGGTGACCTGCAGCCACACGGCGTGCACCCCGGCGACCCCTACGAGCTGCTCAGGATGCTGGCCGACCGGGTGGATTTCAAACGGCCGTCGGCGTGGACGCTGGCTCAGGTGGTCCGCTCGATCGGCATCGAGCATTTGGTGCCGATCGCACCGCCGCCGCTGGAAACGCCGCCCCGCTGGCGCCGATTCGCAGAAGGGTTGCTGCACAGCAAGTCCCGCGACGCGGGAGCCATCCACCACCACTACGACGTGTCCAACACGTTCTACGAATGGGTGCTGGGGCCGTCGATGACCTACACCTGCGCGGTTTATCCGGACGCCGACGCGACGCTGGAAGAAGCGCAGGACAACAAGTACCGGCTGATTTTCGAGAAGCTGCGGCTGCAACCCGGTGACCGACTGCTCGACGTGGGATGCGGCTGGGGCGGCATGGTGCGCTACGCCGCCCGCCACGGGGTGCGGGCCATCGGCGCCACGCTGTCTGCCGAACAGGCGAAGTGGGCACAAAAGGCGATCGAGGACCAGGGCCTTTCCGATCTTGCCGAGGTGCGCCACTCCGACTACCGCGACGTGCGGGAGTCCAGCTTTGACGCCGTCTCGTCGATCGGGCTGACCGAGCATGTCGGGGTGAAGAACTACCGCGCCTACTTCGGTTTCCTGAAGTCGAAGCTGCGCACCGGCGGGCTGCTGCTCAATCACTGCATCACCTGCCACGACAACGAGCAGCACACGTTCGCCGGCGGCTTCACCGACCGCTACGTCTTCCCCGACGGGGAGTTGACCGGCTCCGGCCGCATCATGGTCGACGTCCAGGACACCGGCTTCGAGGTGCTGCACACCGAAAACTTCCGCCACCACTATGCGATGACATTGCGCGACTGGTGCCGCAACCTCGTCGAGCACTGGGACGAAGCGGTTGAGGAAGTGGGCCTGCCCGTGGCCAAGGTGTGGGGCCTGTACATGGCCGCATCACGAGTTGCGTTCGAGCAGAACAACCTTCAGCTCCATCACGTGCTGGCCGCCAATGTGGAGCGGCGGGGCGCCGACAGTTTGCCGCTGCGCCCTTGGTGGCGGCCTTAGGCTCAGCCGCCGTCGATCCGGCGCGCGCCCAGCTCGTTCTGCAGCAGTTCGAGTGCGGCCTCTTCGGGATCGCGCCGCGGCGCCGACGAATCGGTGCGGCCCGCTTCGGCGAGCATGTGCTCCTCTCCGTCCCGCTGAGCGGATTCCGCAGCGACAGCATCGTTTACGGCAGGCTCCTCCTCGGGAGGCGGCAGAGCCGCGCCCCGGCGAGTGGGAGTCGCGGTCTTACGCACGGGCGGCTCCGCGACCGAGGCCGCCGATTCGCCCGCCTCGCAGCGCACCCGCCAACTGACGCCCAGCAACTCGTTGAGCGCCCCGGCGATGGCGTCGGCGTTGCGTTGCTCGCACAGCCGCTTGGCCAGCGGCGCCGACGGATGGCTGAGCACCAGCGTGTCGCCGTCCAGGGCCCGGACCGTGGCATCCGCCAACATCACCTCGGTGGTGCGGCTGCGCTCGCGAACCTTGTCGCGCACCTCGCGCCAGATGGTCCGTATCGCAGCCACATTGAGTTCGCCCGGGGCAGAAGCGGGTTCGGGCTCCAGCGCCGCGGCGTGTTCCGGATTCGGTACCGGATCCGGTGGCGGCGCCGCGGCCGGGTCGGGGACCTCTTCGCGCGCCGGCTCGGCAGGCTCGGCGGTTCTACGCTGAAACCTGCGGGCGGCCGGGACCTCGTCGGGCTCCGATGGCTGGGCTTTCGACGCCGCGGCCGGCGGCTTCGCGGGCGCCGCAGCGGTATCGCCGGCGGGGGTGGACATGGCCAGCCGGGTCTCGATGCGCTCGATGCGTTGCAGCAGAGCCGATTCGGCGTCGCTGGCCGAGGGCAGCAGCAGGCGCGCACAGACCACCTCGAGCAGCAGCCGGGGGGCGGTCGCGCCGCGCAACGCACCCAGGCCGGCCTGCACCACTTCGGCGTAGCGGGTCAGCGTCGCCGCGCCGATTCGGGCGGCTTGATCGCGCATGCGGTCCAGCACGTCTTCCGGCCCGTCCACCACACCACGGCTTATCGCATCCGGAACTGCTTGCAGCACAATGAGATCGCGGAACCGCTCCAACAGGTCGGTGGCGAATCGCCGTGGGTCGTGTCCGGCATCGATCACCGATTCGACCGCCCCGAACAGCGCCGCGGCATCTCCGGCGCCCAGCGCGTCGACGGCGTCGTCGATCAGCGCGACGTCGGTGGCGCCCAGCAGCCCCAACGCCCGCAGGTAGGTGACGTGGTTGTTGTCGGCCCCGGCCACCAACTGGTCCAGCACCGACAACGTGTCGCGGGGCGAACCACCGCCGGCGCGGATCACCAACGGGAACACCGCGTCGTCGACGATCACGCCTTCTTGTTCGCAGATCCGCCCGATCAGCGACCGCATCGTCCTGGGGGGCAAGAGCCGGAACGGGTAGTGATGGGTGCGCGACCGGATCGTCGGCAGCACCTTCTCGGGTTCGGTGGTGGCGAAGATGAAGATGAGGTGCTCGGGGGGTTCCTCGACGATCTTGAGCAACGCGTTGAACCCCGCCGTCGTCACCATGTGCGCCTCGTCGACGATGAACACCCGGTAGCGGGACTGCGCCGGCGCGTAGAAGGCCCGGTCGCGCAGCTCACGCGTGTCGTCCACGCCGCCGTGGCTGGCGGCGTCGAGCTCCACCACGTCGATGCTGCCGGGCGCGTTGGGTGCCAACGCCTGGCACGAGTCGCACACCCCGCACGGCGTGGCCGTCGGCCCCTGCACGCAGTTCAACGAGCGGGCCAGGATGCGGGCGGACGAGGTTTTTCCGCAGCCGCGCGGCCCGGAGAAGAGGTAAGCATGGTTGATCCGGCCGGCTTCCAGGGCGATGGACAACGGCTCGGTGACGTGCTGCTGCCCCACCACTTCGGCGAAGGTTGCCGGTCGGTACTTGCGGTAGAGCGCCACGGTCGCCCAGGCTACTGGCGGCCGGTGACGAGAGCCCGGCTGGCTATCGAGTGTACGCCGGCGGCGTTCAGTGTGCGCCCAGGGTGACGACACGCTGGGGCGGGCTGCCCTAGCGCAACGCCACAAACCGTCAGCACACCCTCGACGCCGCCAGCGCACACTCGACGCCCTCGGCACACGACGAACGCCGTCAGCTCACAGTGGGCGCCGCGGCGCCCAGCCGGGCCCCGGAGGCGGCCAGCAGCGCGCACGTTGCCAGGCCGTCGACCGCGTCGCGCAGATCGGGCAGCGACGGAAAGGTAGGAGCGATGCGGATGTTCTTATCCTCCGGATCCTTGCGGTACGGGAACGTCGCACCCGCCTCGGTGACCGCGATGCCGGCGTCTTTGGCCAGCGCGACGGTCCGGCGCGCGGTACCGGGCCACACGTCGAGGCTGATGAAGTAGCCGCCCTTGGGCTCGGTCCAGGTCGCGATCTTGGAATCGCCGAGGCGCTGCTCGAGGATCTCCAGCGTCAGCGCGAACTTCGGCGCCAGGATCTGCTGGTGGCGCTGCATCTGCAGACGCACCCCGTCGGCGTCGCCGAAGAAGCGCAGGTGCCGCAGCTGGTTGATCTTGTCCGGACCGATCGACTTCTTGCCCGCGTACTGTAGGTACCAGGCGATGTTGCCCAGCGATCCGCCCAGGAAACTGACCCCGGCGCCGGCGAAGGTGATCTTCGAGGTGGACGCGAAGACGTACGGCCGGTTCGGATTGCCGGCCGTGGCGGCCAGCCCGAGCACGTCGACCTGGCGCACGAAGTCATGTGTCAGGGTGTGCACCGCGTAGGCGTTGTCCCAGAACAGCCGGAAGTCGGGCGCCGCCGTCTGCATCTGCACCAGCCGGCGCACCGTTTCCCAGGAGTACGTCACCCCGGTGGGGTTGCCGAACACCGGCACCGCCCACATCCCCTTGATCGCGGGGTCGACGGCGACCAGCTCCTCGATCAGGTCGACGTCCGGGCCGTCGTCGCGCATCGGGACCACGATCATCTCGATGCCCATCGTCTCGGTGATGGCGAAGTGGCGGTCATAGCCGGGAGAAGGGCACAGGAACTTGACGCTCGGCTCGTCCTTCCAGGGCCGCTGCGAATCCACGCCTCCGTACAGCATCGAGAACGCGACGAGATCGTGCATCAGCTCCAGGCTGGAGTTGCTTCCGGCGATCAGGTTCGGCACCGGGATGCCCAGCAACTCCCCGAAGATGGCCCGCAACCCCGGCAGCCCGTGCAGTCCGCCGTAGTTGCGGGTGTCGGTCCCCTCGGGGTCGCGGAAGTCGTCGCCGGGCAGGCTCAACAGCTGGTTGGACAGATCGAGCTGCTCCGGCGCCGGTTTGCCGCGGGTCAGATCCAAGCGCAGCTTCTTGGCCTGCAGCTCCGCGTAGGCCTGCTGGTTGCGCGAGTGCAGCGCGGTGAGCTCTTGCGCGCTGAGGGAATCGAACGCCGCCATGCCTTCTCGAGGGCCCTTTCGCAGTCGAACGCCGGAGGGTGACGGGCCGGCTCGCGGCATAAGCGCTGGCTGCGCGGCCGCCACACATGGGGGACCCCGCGCACCCGACAGAGCCCATTGACCCTTGCTGCCTTCCGGCCCTGGGGGAGTTCACAGGATAGACGCCGCGCGGGGTCCATGGCGAGTGTAATACCTGGCGCGCGCCGGCCGAGGACGCCGACCGACATTCCACGTTGACCCAGCCGCTACCATTGCCACGGAGGATTCGCCTAGTGGCCTATGGCGCTCGCCTGGAACGCGGGTTGGGTTAACAGCCCTCGCGGGTTCAAATCCCGCATCCTCCGCAAATCGGGTTCACTCGGTTGACGGACGCGGCCAAGCGGTTGTTTGGAATCGGTTTGGCTGCCCTTAGGCTGGCGTGGGCTCAGCAATATGAGGGAGGCGTATGGGGCGCAAGGTCGCCATACCGTGGCACTTGGTGTTTTCGATCGGTGCCGGCGTCCTCTATTTCCTCTACGTGTTGCCCCGCTGGTCCGAGTTGATGGGCGATACTTCGCGCAGCTTGGGAATGGCGGGCCGGATCGGCTCGGGCGCGCTGATCGCCCTGGCCGCGCTGCCCGTGGTGTTCACCCACCTGCGCACGCGCAAGCCGGAGCTGGGCACGCCGCAGCTGGCGCTGACGATCAGGGTCTGGTCGATCGTGTGCCACGTGCTGGCCGGGGTGCTGATCATCGGCACCGCGATCAGCGAGATCTGGCTCAGCCTGGACGCTGCCGGACGGTATCTGTTCGGGATCTACGGCGCCGCCGCCGCGATCGGCCTGCTCGGCATTTTCGCGTTCTACCTGTCGTTCGTCGCCGAGCTGCCGCCGCCTCCGCCGAAGCCCATCAAGGCCAAGAAGCCCAAGAAGAGTCGTCTGCGCCGCAAGAAGGCGGAGGCTGCGGAGGGCGCCGAGGCCGCGGTCGATGAAGAAGCCGAAACCGTCACCGCGGAAGAAGCCGACCGAGACACCGACGGTGAGAACGAAACCGAGGCGGCAGAACCCGTCGAGCCCACCGCCAAAGCTGTCGACGCCGTCAAAGCCGAGAAACCGGAACCGCCGGCCGAGGAGCCGAGCGACGACGACACCGCCGAGACGGAAGAACCGCGCAGCGGTCTGCGCAACCGCCGCCCCGAGGGCAAGGGCTCGCATCGCACGCGGCGCCGGCGCACCCGCGGCGGCGTCGCGCTCGACGAGTGATCAGGTGCGGCGCTTGAGGCTTTCCACGTAGGCGGCCAGGCGCTGCTGCGTCGCGTCGGAACCCCACAGCCGGCGGACGTCGGCATCGGTAGATCATCCCGCGATTGATCGGCCCGGGCATCAGGACAAGGGGCTTGATGCCCGCGGCGGCGCACAGTTCGCGGTATTAGGTGGCGATGTCCGGCAGGTGGTCGGCCAGGCTCAACGGCAGCCCGAATCGCGCCGCCCGGCGCGCCGTGGCGCGCGCACCCCCGCCGACATACAGCGGCGGGTGCGGCCGGCTCCAGGTGCCGGTGCAGATGCCCTCGTCGGCGCCGGACCAGACCGCCAGCAACTGCGCGACCAGATCGTCCATCAGCGCGCCGCGCCGGCTGAAATCCATTCCGAGCGAGTCGTATTCGACGGTGCGGTAACCCAGGCCCACCGTCGTGTGCAACCGGCCGCGGCTCATGTTATCGACGAGCGCGATGTCTTCGGCAAGGCGGACCGGGTTCCACAGCGGGCCCAGCGCGCAGTCCACGCTGGCAATCATCGTCGAGGTGCGCGCCAGAAACATCGCGGCCGCCATGATCGGGTTGCAACTCCACCCATGTCCGGTGGCGTGGTGCTCGTCGACGCTGACCGAGGTGATGCCGCGGGACTCGCCCCATTGCGCCAGTTCGGGCGCGGCGGACAACAGCGTGCTCTGGGTGCGTGGTTCTCCGTGCGGCGAGGCGACGTTGAAGCGCAGCACCGTCAATACCATGTCAGGCTCCGTCGGGGCCCGGGGCGGCGATGGACGCGACGAACGCGGCGAAGTCGGGAAACAATGCGCGATCGACGATTTCGATGCGGGTGCCGAACGGGTCGATGTAGTAGGCGAACATCCCGAACTCCGCATCCGGTATTTGGCCCGTCGTTTCGAAGGTGAAGCCGTTGCTCTCCAACGCGCGCGCCGTCCCGGCGAGGTCGTCGGTGAAATACCCGACGTGGTACACGGCGTTACCCGGCGCGGCCGACCACGGCGTTCCCGCAACCTCCTGGACCAGTTCGATGTGCGGGCTCTGCACGGAGTACACGATCGTCGAGGTCAGCTCGGAAACCCCGGCCGTGGTGCGAAACGGCAGCGTGTAGCTGAGCGGGGTGATCCACCGGTAGCCGGCCAGCACGGTGAGCCGGGCCATCGCGGCGTCGAGATCGGGCACCACGATGCCGGTGTGATAGAAGTCTTTGGGCTGCAACACAAATGTCATAGTGATGTCCCTTTCTGTGCGGTCACGAGTTGATCGCTATTTGCCGCGACAGCCAAGCTCTTTCCCAGAAATTGGTGGTACCGCCCAGCAGACTTTCATGGGCTTCCCGCAGCACGTCGCGCGCCCCCGAATGCTCGGGCTGCGCGGTGGCGACCAGCTCGGCAAGGTGGATGGCGTGCACGGGCCGGTTCTCGGTGAGGTGTGCCCAGGCCCGGTCGACGAGCGCGTCGGCTCCGGCCAGTTCCACCACGTCGGTCCCGACGGCGTCGAACCCGATGGGATACAGCTCGGTGGTTGACCGGTGGTGAAACCAGCCCGAGTAGTTCTCCCACACCGCCCGCACGTCCCAGGAGACCTTGCCGTAACCTTGGCCCAATTCGCATTCCGCGGGCAGGGTGATCTCGCTCATCAGGGTGTGGACGTCTTTTCCGGCGTTCATTCCGGCCACCGTCTCGTCGTGAATGTATTCGATGGCGTTGCGCAGCCAGCTGAGCTCGTGGTGGATGCGGTCGGCGCCGACGATCGGGTCGAAATGGCCGGTCACCAGCAGCTCGGGGCGCAGATCGCGTACCCGCTCGACCGACGAGATCGCGGTCAGGGCGTCACGGTAGCGATCGCCGCGCATCGTGACGAGGTTGGGGATGTGCCCGAAAATCGGCCCGAAGGTGTTTCCGCACAGGCATATTCGCTCGTCCGGCAGCCAGATCACCAGCGAGTCGGTGGTCTCGCCGCCGGGCACGGAGATCAGCTCCAGCCGGCGGCCGCCGACGTCGAGGGTGAGAATGTCTTCGAAGTCGAGATCGACCGTCGGGACGCTCTGGCCCGGCAACCGGGTGGTGCCCAGGCGGCGTTGAATGGCTTGGATCCCCGTCGCCAGGGTGTCGGCAAAGGCGAACGCGCTGCGGCTGGCGCGGTACGGGATGAGGCGTTCGTTGTCGTCTCGCCACTGTCGCCAGTTCGCCTGGGCGACAACGATTGTGTCGGGATCACGGACGCTGTCCAGGCCGCCGACGTGGTCCACGTGTCCCTGGGTGAAGATGATGTAGCGCACCGGGGAGGAGTCGACGGCGTCGAAGTTGGCACGATGCACCGGCCCCTCGAAACCCATGCCGGTGTTGACGATCACCCGGCCGTCGCCGGTGGTCAGCAGGTACGCGTTCGACAGGCCCGGCGAGCACCACAGTCCCGGCGCGATTTCCTCGGCGCGTTCGGCCGCGGACGGCCGCAGTCCGTCGGCGCCCGGCCTGCTGCGGTAAATCGGCTCAAAGTCTCTAGCATTCATCGATGTTCCTCATTCAGGGCGGACGTCGAGCCGGTCGAAGTAGAAGTCGAACCGCCCACGCAGTTCGTCGGCCGAGACGCCGAAGTGCCGTTGCAGGTCGTAGCGGATTCGACCGTGCTTTCCGCGCGGATTGCCGTCGAGGTATTGCTGAAACCGGTTGCGCACCTTCGGCGCCAATTCGACCCCGCCGCACCGGTAAAGCTGCTCGAGCAACGACAATTCGTTGCCGTTGAGTTGGTGGAAGTTCACGTCGATGCTGCGTTCGGACGGCACCAGGTCGCGGTCCCGCACGCACGCGCTGAGCAGCCGGTGCACCCGGTCGGTCCAGTAGTCCAGCAGCCACCCCGGATCGATGCTGGTCCGGCGCAGTCGATCGGAGTAGGCCATCATCGTGATCGCCGACTGCACGACCGCCACGGGATCGCGGTGCGTGAACGCCACCGTCGCATCGGGAAAGTTCGCCATCAGCGGCCCAAGCTGCTCGCAATGCTGGGGGCTCTTGAGGATCCAGGTCTGCGGGCCACGCAGAAAGGTCAGCGCCTGCAGGACCTTCCTCAGGTACGCGTAGTGCCGTGTGTGGTCGAGCGCGAGGTAATAATCGCGCCAATCCGGCACGCGGGCATGCCATTCCAGGACCTAGCCCGCAAGGTCGAGATCGAGGAGTTCGACCTCCTCCTCGATCGCCTCGGGAAAGCGGTCGTGCATGGCGGCCACCACGGGCGCACTGACCATCAGGGCGTCGTGTTCGGCCTTGGCGCGCGCATAGCGCGGATCCACTCCGAAGATGTCGGGGCCCTCACCGCGCGCGGGGATCGGCTCCTGGCTCTCCCAATACGGCAAGGCGCGCCGGCGCGGGTCGGCGGCAATAAGATTCACCAGATGGGTGGTGCCGGATCGCAGCATCCCGACGACGATGAACGGCTTCTCGATGCTAATCGACTCGATCTCGGGGTAGCGCTTGATGAGCTCGGTAAGCGACAACCGGTTTCGCAGCAGGCGAACTATGCGCTGCCGCAACGTCGATTGAGTGAGCTGCCGCAGGCCGTCGTCGGATTCGATGGCCGCGACGTGAGCGGTTAGACGGTCACCGAAACCGTCCGTGTCGTCCAGATCGTCGGCGCCGGCCTGCTCGACGGCTTCCGCGAGCATCCGGTCGATGTCGAATTCGACCGGTCTGGACTCGGTGAATTCCAGTATCTGTCGCTGCACGTCGGTCAGCCGCGGCGAGGTCAGGTCGTCGAAGTCGATGTCAGCGATGTCGGGGCCCGCTGAGCCCATGCGACCGCCTCTTCGACCGAGTGTCGAATATTCGACGTATCATTCGAAATATGATACGGACGGTAGACGCGGTGCAGACGCCTCGTCAACCCACTTCGCCACCGACCGAGCGCGTGGTCGCGATCATGCGGCTGCTCGCCTCGCAACCAACGCACGCCTTCTCGCTCGCCGAGATCACCCGCGAGCTGAGCATCAGCCGCGCCACCGGGCATGCGATCCTGACGACCCTGGCCGCCCACCACTGGGTGGTGCGTGACATCGCGACGGCCGCCTATTCCTGGGGGCCGGGCATCGCGTCGCTGGCCCAGCCGTCCGGCGACCGGGTCTTTCATGGCATCTTGCAGCAGCTCGCCGATTCGACAGCGGCACAAGCATTTCTGGCCCGACGCGAGGGCAATGCCATCGTGGTGCTGGACAGCGCCGGTGAATCCGCTTCCGGGATACGCATCGAACGTGGACTGCGCATGCCGCTGGTCGCGCCGTTCGGCCGCGACTACATCGCCTGGAGCCCGGCGTCCGCGCGACGCGCCTGGCTGGAGGGCATCGGCAAGCCGTCGGCCGCACTGTCACGGCGAATCACGGCGGTGCTCAGCGAGATTCGGCAACGCGGTTATACTGTCGAGCGGCTCAGCCGCGAATACCTGCAGGTTTACACGGCACTGCGCGCACTGCGCGGCGACGGAGAACCCGACGCGATCACCGCGCACCTGGCGCGGGCTTTCGCCGACCTGACGGTGATCGACGTGCTGGACAGCGAGCTCGCCGAAAACGAGACGCACAGCATCGCCACCATTTCCGCGCCGATCTTCGACGACGACGGGGTGGTCACCATGTCGATCAGCGCCGCACCGTTCACCGAGCTGAGCGCCGCCGACCTCGCGCGGCTGCGTGAGCAGGTGTGCGCAGCGGCGCGAAGGATCGCGAACCCTACAAGTTAGCCAGGTCGTCGGGAACGTCGACTTGGTGTTCCAGCAGCGCCTCGAGCGGCACCACCTCGAGGGTGCGTTCATGGGTGCACGCCAGCACCACGGGCGCGGCGCGCCCATCTCGATGAGCTTGCAGCCAATTCAGGGCGGTCACACACCAGCGGTCACCGGGCAGCAGACCCGGAAAGCGGTACTCGGGAACGGGAGTCAGCAAATCGTTGCCGATGGAACGCTGGTGCTCGAGAAAATCCGCCGTCATCACCGCGCAGATTGTGTGCCGGCCGACGTCCTCGGGTCCGCTCGAGCAACAGCCGTCGCGGTAGTAACCGGTGAGGGGTTCGGTGCCACACGGTTGCAGTGGGCCGCCGAGCACGTTGCGATCGGACATCTCGTTAGTATCGCGCCGACGGGGCCGAAGTTAGAAGAGACAGCACCGCGTAGATCCTGCGAATGTGCCGTGCCGGTACGCCTGCCGACGGCACCGTCGCGGCATCGGCGTCGTCAGCAAAAGACATCGCATGCGATAGTTGCAATATAAATTGTTTGGGTTGCGCATGCTGGCTGGTTGCTCGCTTTGGGGTGCACCGCTTCCGCGGCGAATGGACTCGCCCGCCCCAGCAGGGTTAACTCAGGGCAATGTCGACGCCGAACCCACCCGGTTTCCCCGCCGTCCCGCCGCCCGAGGGTTGGCAGCCGCCGGACTACGTGCCGCCCCGCTATCCGCCGCCGTCGGGGTACCAGCCGCCGGGCTACCCGCCTCCGTAGCCATATCCCGGGTATCCCGGGTATCCCGGAATTGATCCCCAGGCGCCATTCGGGCGCGATCCCGTCACAGGTGTTCCACTGTCGGACAAGTCCGGTACCACGGCGGGGATGTTGCAGCTGTTCTTCGGCGTGTTCGGTGTCGGCCGCTTCTATATCGACTCGACCCAGATCGCGGTCGCGCAGCTGCTGCTCGGTCTCGTCGGACTCGTCTTCACCCTGTTCTGCTTCATCGCGTCACCGCTCCTGCTCGGCAGCATCATCTGGGCCATCGTCGACGCGATCATGATGTTCACCGGCAGTGTGAAAGACAATTACGGCCGCAGGCTGCGCTAGTCCCAGATCACGATCAGGTCACAATTGCCAACCTCAAGCATTGCGATCGGCGCGTCGAACCTCCTGCGGGACAAGGGAAATCTAGTGTCACTTCGTGAACCGGCGAACGATCATGAAGTTGCCTCTGGCGCTGGCAGCTGGCGCGGCATTGACCCAGATGCCGCGCGCTTCTGCTGAAGCGACCCGGTGGTCGACTGAACGCGCCAACGCCTGGTATCGCGCGCAGGGTTGGCCTGTCGGCGCGAATTACATCCCGTCGACCGCGATCAATCAGCTTGAGATGTTTCAGCCGGGAACGTTTGACCCGCAACGCATTGACGGCGAATTAGGTGTGGCCCGCGCGCTCGGGTTCAACACCATGCGGGTCTTCCTGCACGACCAATTGTGGGCGACCGACCGCCAGGGCTTCCAGAGCCGGCTGGCCCAGTTCGTCGGAATCGCGTCGCGCCATAGCATTAAGCCGCTCTTCGTCTTGTTCGACTCCTGTTGGGACCCGTTCCCCAAGGCCGGACCGCAGCATGCGCCGGTACCGGGAGTGCACAACTCCGGCTGGGTGCAGAGTCCGGGTGCAGAACGACTCGGCGATCCCCGCTACGTCTCGGTTATGCAGGACTACGTCACCGGGGTCTTGAGCCAGTTCCGCAATGACGACCGGGTTTTGGGTTGGGACCTGTGGAACGAGCCCGACAATCCCGCAAAGGAATATCGCAAGGTCGAGCGCGCCGACAAGCTGCAGCATGTCGCCGACCTGCTTCCCCAGGTGTTCCGGTGGGCGCGAGCGGTCGATCCGGCTCAACCGCTGACGAGCGGTGTGTGGCAGGGGTCGTGGGGAGACCGGGGAAGCCGCAGCACCATCGGCGCCATTCAGCTCGACAACGCCGACGTAATCACCTTCCACAACTACGGCAAACCCGCCGAGTTCGAATCGAAGATCAACGAACTGGCACCGATGGGTCGCCCGATCCTGTGCACCGAGTACATGGCCCGGTCCCAGGGCAGCACCATCGAAACGATCTTGCCAATCGCCAAGCGGCACAATGTCGGTGCGTTCAACTGGGGCTTCGTGGCCGGGAAAACCCAGACCTACTTTCCGTGGGACTCCTGGAATCACCCGTACACCGCACCGCCGAAACTGTGGTTCCACGACCTGCTGCTTCCCGACGGACGGCCCTATCGGCCGAATGAAATGCAGGCGGTTCGCGGCCTGACCGGCGGGCTGAGCTGAGCGCGTCCGACATCAACGCCGAAACGCCACGACGGTAAGCCTAGGCAACAAAAACGAATTTCGCGTCCGGATAAGGCGTTCCATGCTGTGATCCAGCCGACGCCCGGAACGTGAGGTCGGCTCAGCTGTGTACCAGGGTATGGGAGACCCGCGTGACAATCCTGAAGGACCAAGCTAGGGCCGGGCGGCCGCCGCGAGGTTCTCCGCGACCTCGTGTTGCCAAAACTTGTTGGCGTGGTTGGTGTCTATCTCGATTTCGAAGCGATCGGTCATCTCCGCGGTGACGTCGGCGGCGTCGACGTAGAACTGGTCGTACCAGCGCCGGTGCTGATACACCGCGCCGTCCTCCTCGGTAAGCAACGGGTTTTCGATGCGTGTCTTGTGCTTCCAGATCTCGACGTCTTCGAGGAAGCCGTCGCCGAACGATCGGCTCATCGCGGCGGCGAGCTTGGCCGCCTTGTCCGCCGGCAGACCGGGCAGTTCTTGAACGGCCACCCCCCACTGCAGCACGAACGAGCTGTGGGTGACCGGATAGTGGCAGTTGATCAGCGCCACTTCGATCGTGAAGTCCGGCGCCACGTCGTTGTGCAGCCAGTTGACCATCTAGGCGGGGCCGAAATACGTTGCCTCGGAGCGCAGTTTCGTTCCCTCCCAGAGCTTTTCGTAGTTTTTCGTAGTATCGGGCCGGGCCTTCGACTCCATGATCTGGGTCGCGGTGTGGCCCTCGATGATGTTCTTGAAGAACGTCGGGTACGCGTGATGGATGTAGAAGAAGTGGGCTATGTCGACGTTGTTGTCGACGATCTCGCGGCAATGTGACCCTTCGATGAGGATCGAGTTCCACGACCACGGCGACCATTGCCCTTCGTCGTATCCGTCGATGGTCGGCGGGAAGAGCTCCGGGGCCGGCGTCGACCCCTCGGGGTCGTGCCAGACGAGCAGTTGGCCATTGACCTCTCCGGTGGGCCAGCGTCGTGTCCGCGCCGATCGGGGCGTGCGCTTGGCGTAGGGCACCAGCGAGCAGCGCCCGGTCGAGCCTTGCCAACGCCAGTCGTGAAACGGGCAGGCTATCGAGTCACCCTTGACCGTCCCCTGGGACAGGTCGCCACCCATGTGGCGGCAGTACGCGTCGAGAACATGCACCTCGCCTTCGGCGTCGGCGAACACCACCAGGCGAGTGCCGAAGGCGTTGATCGCGTGCGGATTTCCGTCGCGGAAGTCTTCGGCCAGGCCGATGCAGTGCCAGCCGCGGGCAAAGCGTGTCATGGGTACACCGGTGTCGATGTCCCGGATGTCGTTGTCGATGTCGACCATAGTGATGCCTCCTCAGTCGTCTTCAGCCAGTCGTCGCACGGTGGCCAGCCACTCCTCGACGATGTCGAGGACCACGTCCCGCGAGCGCCGCACCTTGTTGATCGACCCGATGATCTGACCCGCCGGGGAGCCCGACAACGCACTCGACCGCGCCCGCATGAACCGAGCGGATGCATCGGCGTAGATGATGCCTTGCAACGGCATTGGCAGTGGTTCCGGATTGTCGGGGCCGTCCCAGGCCTCGGTCCATTCGGTGCGGATCTGCCTGGCGAACTTGCCGGTCATCGCGCGCGACCGCACCGTGTCGGAGTACCCGGCCCTCAAGAGGTTCTCGACGACCCACGGTTCGGTCGACGCCTCGGCGACCGTCTGCCACAGCGATCCTGTCCAAGTGCCCTGCGCGCCCAGGGCCATCGCGGCCGCCATCTGCCGGCCGTTCCCGATGCCCCCCGCAGCCAGCACGGGGATATCGGGTCCGACCTCGTCGACGACCGCGGGCACCAGAACCATCGTGGAGATCTCGCCGGTGTGCCCGCCGGCCTCGCCGCCCTGGGCGATGATCACGTACACGCCGGCGTCGACGTTGCGCCGGGCATGGCGCGGCGAACCGCTCAACGCGCCTACCAGGACGCCCTTTTCGTGCGCGGCCTCGACGGCGTACGCCGGTGGCGGGCCCAGCGCATTGACGACCATCGACACCGGGTGACGAAGCGCGACCTCCACCTGGCCGGGCCCTTCCGCCTCGACCCCGAGGCCCGCGGCGATCACCCGCCGCTCGGCGTCCTCCGGCAGCGGTGGCACGCCGTGGTTACTCAGCACCTTTTCCATGTGTTCGGTGTGGGTGGCCGGGATCAGCTCGCGCAGCGCGTCCAGGCTGTAGGGCTCACCTCTGCCGACGAACTTCTCCGGCATCTCGAAGTCCACACCGTACGGCCGGCCGCCGACGTGCTCGTCGATCCAGGACAGCTCGACCTCGAGGCGCTCGGCGTTGTAGGCCAGCGCGCCCAGAACGGCGTAGCCTCCGGCCTTGCTGACCTCGGCGACGACGTCGCGACAGTGCGAGAACGCGAATAGCGGGAATTCGATACCGAGTCGTTCACAGAGCGCGTTCGCCATGCTTTAGCGACCTTCCTGAGTCACAGTGGATTCCAACGAGCTGTCCCTTCGTCGACGCCATCAGCTCCTGCGCGGCAATGTCACGGCGACGCTCGAGCTGGCGGCGGCCAGCGGCTCGGCGTACGGGACACCCGCGGGGTCGGCCAGATCGTCCGGATCGCGATCGCACCGTCGTCTGAGCGCTCGACGGTGATCGCCGCGTCGCCGCTCATTGCCGCGTTGCGCCGTGTGTGTCGGTCATGACTGCCATTCCTACCTGGCGACCATTCCGCCGTCGGCGATGATGGTCTGCCCCGTGATGAAACTGCCTGCGTCAGAAAGCAACAGCAGCGCGGGGGCACCATCTCGATCGGGTCGGCGATCCGCTTGAGCAACGCGGCTGCCTTCATCACCTCGATGAACTCCGGCGAGTTGACCCGCGCCATGTCGGTGTCGACCGAGCCGGGGGCCAGGGCGTTGACGCGAATCCCTTCCGCTGCGAACGCCGCGGCCATGGAGCGGGTGAACGAGACCATCGCGGCCTTGGCCGCCGAATACATCGATGTCGCAGGCGAATAGATGAAGGCTCCCGCAGAGACGACGTTGAGGATCGAGGCGTGCCCGCTGTTGCGCAGGTACGGTAACGCCGCCTGGATCAAGAACACCGGGCCTTGCAGGTTGACGAAGAACGACTTCGACCACGCCTCCGGGGTGAACTCGCCGAGCGGCAGCGACAGGGCGTTGGCGGCGCTGTTGACCACCATGTCGATCCCGTCGAAGGCCGCGGCGGTGGTGTCGACGAGTCGACCGATGGCGTCCAGGTCGCCCAAATGCGTGGGGACGCCGACGGCCCGACCGCCGCCCAGCGCCTGCAGCTTGTCCGCCGCCGCGGTGCACGCATCGGCCTTACGGCTGGCGACAACGACATTGGCGCCACACTCGACCAATCCCTCGGCGATGGCCAGCCCGATGCCGCGCGTGCCGCCGGTGACGATGGCGGTGCGCCCGGTGAGGTCGAAGAACGCGCGCAGCGAGTCAGTGGTCAAGGTCTGGCCGCAGCGCCATTACCTTACACAATGTAAGGAAACTATTGCTGGAACGTAATGCCATAAACGATCAAAGACTTCAGGTGTGCGATCAGTTCGGCCTCGCCGAGCGCCTTGTTCACCGAGGTGTGCATCGTGACCGCGCCGCGCACGGTGTCCATCAGCGCGCTCCCGTCGACGTCGGACCGCACCAACCCCTCGGTTTTTCCGCGTTCGATCAGTCGGACCCACAGCGCCCGGATCGGGGCCATGTACCGCGCTTCGACCTGTTCGACCAAATCCGGTCGGCTGTAGAGCACGGTCGCGACACCCGGCATGCCGGCCAGGTAGGCGGGATCCGATTGGACCCGGACCATGCCGGTGATCAGGCTGGTCAGCGCGTCGGCGAAGGGGAGTTCGTCGATGGCCGGAAGCTCGCCGGGGACGGAGAAGATGGCGTCCTCGACCAGCGCGAACTTGCTGCCCCAGTGCTCGTAGACGAAGGGGCGCGACACCCCGGCATGGCGGGCAACGCCGGCCAGCGTAATCTCGTCGTAGCCGCTGGCGATCAACAGTTCCCGAGTGGCAGCGATGACCGCCGCGCGGCGCTGCATGTCGCGCGGACGGCCCCGCGCCGCGTCGGACTCGTCTGGGCGCTGCTGCGCTGCGCGGCCCGGTGTCATCGTCGAACCATACCCACTGCCGGGTGGCGGTGGCGGGCGTCAGACCACGAGCGCGTGGTGGTGAGTTTGGTTGCCACCGCGCCGTTTAGCTTCATACATCGCATTGTCGGCATGCGCGACCAACTGGCGAAACGCTTGGTCGGCGTCGTCGATGTCCATGCCGCGCAGCGTCAGAGCGGCGATTCCGACGCTTGCGGTCACGGGGGCGTTGATCGCGGCCACGGCATCGCAGAGATGTCGCCCCCATTCGGGTTTCTGTTCTGCCGTGACGATGTCGGCGATCAAGAATTCCTCGCCGCCGACGCGGCCGATGATCGCGGTGTCACTGCAGGCGGCGTTCAGGGCCGCGGCCACCGCGACGAGCGCCTCATCGCCGGCGGCATGTCCGTGGGTGTCGTTGAGCTTCCTGAACCGGTCCAGGTCGATCATCGCCACCATCAAAAACATGTGGTTAGCCCCGAGAACCATACGCCCCACCACGGCCCGCGCGCAGGCCCGCCGATTCAGCAGGCCGGTCAACGGGTCGCAGTTGGCGCGCAATAGGTCCACCCAGAGAGCGCGCACGACGATCTGGATGGCCAACGGCACGACCACGTTGAGTTCCAGCACCAGAAAATAGCCGGAGAAGGCCAGCACCGCGTTCCCCGCAGCAGCCACACGCACCGCTTCCCACGCCGCGATGACGCAGGCCAGGGCGAAGTTGAGCGCCATGTACTTGGCGGTGTGGAAGAACGCGAGGTAGCCGCCGGGAACCGCTAGCGCCGAACATGCCATCAGTGCGACCAGTGGCACGGGTTGCCACAGGCAGCCGATCGAGATGATCACGCTGCCGGTAAAGATGAAGCAAAGGGACTGGCGCCGAGTGGGCCATCCGCGCAGCCAGAGTACGGCCATGCCCAGTCCGATCACGGCTGCCAGCACGGAATACGCCAGCGCCGCGGGCCGAAACACCGGGGCCGGGCCCAGCCACTCGTTCGCGGGGACCAGCACCAACGAGGCGGCCACCCCCGCCATCAACTTGCGAGTCTTCGAACCCAGCCAGCGGGATTGCAAATAGCCTGTCAGCCAATCGAAATGGTGGTCCTGCCCCCTCCACGTCGTCAGCCACGTCATCGGTCTGCCCCTCCCGCACTCATCTGCCCACGAGCTACGCTGCCCGCGGCTATCGAGTGAGTTGGGTCACAGTAAATAGGATCGCGGCGCGCAAAGATCTCGAATCGCCAAGAAAGGCGGGGTCGACAGCCCGTCGGCCTCCTCGCAGCGGCAATCACCTGCGATTTCTCGCCGGCACCCCGGTTGAGCTGAGTTAGACTCCCCGCGTTGCTATGAAGCGCAAAGCTGATGTCGAAGGGCGCCGCCGCATTCTGTGTGATGCCGCGATCCAAATCCTTGCCGACGAAGGGGCCAAAGGGCTCACGCACCGGAAGGTGGAGCAACGGGCAGGGCTACCCGACGGCACGACGTCATCGTACTTCCGCACCCGCTCGGCGTTGCTCCGTGCGACGGCCGAACGGGTGGCCGAACTGGACGCCATCGATTTCCAAGAAGTCGTGCAACGTTGCGCCCAAGCGGAGGCCAAGACGACCGCAACAATGTTGTCGGTGCTCGCCGAGATGGTGATGCGCTCGGCAGTCGGACCCGCCTTGGATCGGTCGCGCGCGCTACGAATTGGCATTGCACGCGCACCGAGATGAGGTGCTGCACAGTGCCCTCCAGGATGTGACGACGAGTTTCGTAGCGCTGAGAGAACAAGCCGTCACCCAACTGCAACCCGGCCCGGTCGATCGGGCTCTGGTGGAGAAACAGGCCCGCGCGATCACGACCTTCATCAACGGCGTGAGCTTCCGGCAGGTCTTCGGGCATCCGGGCGTGGAGAGCGCCGAGGAACTCACTCAGTTGCTGCACGCGCTGGTCGCCGGCGTTGCGGCTTCCCACCACGTGCACAACGGCAAGCTCTGACCGATTGGCCCCCGTAGGCCGAGTTTTCTACAAACGTAGGATTTGTCTCCTACATTTGTAGAAATCGTGTTAGCCTCTGGGCTCATGGGTGCGGCAGGGATGCGCTTCGTCCTCGTGCACGGTAACTTTCACGCGGCATGGTGCTGGGAGCGGGTCATCCCCGAGCTGAACCGCCTCGGGCACGACGCGATCGCGGTCGACATCCCCGACCACGGTACCCGACTTCACCAGGAATCCACGCTTGCCAACCGGCGCGACGCCATCGTCGAAGTGCTACGGCCGGGAGACGTCCTGGTCGGGCACTCCGGTGGCGGTTTCGACATCACTTTGGCCGCCGATGCGGCCACCGACCTTGTCGCCCACACGATTTACTTGGCGGCCGCCCTGCCTCGTGAGGGCCGCACCTATCCCGAGGCCATGGCGATGCGCGATTCCGAAGACGGCTCCTTCGACGTCGACGTCGGAGAAATGTTGTCCTACTTGAATTTTGACGACGACGGCGCCATGAGTTTCGCCACCTTCGAAGGCGCGTGGCAATACTTCTACCACGACTGTGACGAGCAAACCGCGTGCTGGGCGTTTCAGCGCATGTGCCCAGAGCGGTTCGGCGACACCACGACCACGCCGGTATCGGTACCTCGTTTCTGGGCGGCCGAGCTGCCCCGCAGCTACATCCGTTGCCTGCAGGACCGTTCGAAACCGCGGTGGCTATCCGACGTCGTGGCCAGACGTCTTGGTGTCGAGCCGCTCACGATCGACTCCTCGCATTCACCCTTTCTGAGCCGGCCGGCCGAACTCGTTGAACTGCTGGTTCACGCGACCACCACCCGACCGGTCGCTTCGCTAACCCCGCGGTAGTCGCACGCGAAAGGAGTGTCGGTGACGCTGCTGCTCTCGCTGTCGAGCGCCGAGCGTGTAGGCCGAGTTGCGTTTCGGCGGGTGTGCGCCTTCGGCTGCAGCGTGGTGGTGTCGGCCGCGGGATGCGGGTTCCAGGGCGTGAATTCGTTGCCGTTGCCCGGTGCGGTCGGACGGGGGCCCGGCGCCAACATCTTTCACGTCGAGTTGCCGAATGTCGGGACGATGGAATCGAATTCGCCGGTGATGATCGACGACGTCGTCGTCGGCAGTGTCGGTGAGATGCGGGTGCAGGGCTGGCATGCCGACGTCGAGATCTCGGTCAAGCCCGATGTCGTGGTTCCGGCCAACGTGCTGACCACCGTCGGTCAGACCAGCCTGCTGGGCTCGATGCATGTGGAGCTCAATACCCCGCTGGGCCAGCAGGGCAGCGGTCACCTTCAGCCCGGCGCCACCATCCCGCTGAGCCGCACGACGGCCTACCCCTCGACCGAGCAGACGCTGTCGTCGCTGGGCGCGGTCGTAAACGGCGGTGGGCTGGGGCAGATCGGGGAGGTCATTCACAACTTCTCGACCGCGCTGTCGGGGCACGCGGGTGCCGCGCGTGATCTGCTCAACCGCCTGGACACGTTCGTGCGGACGCTAAATGACCAGCGGGACAACATCGTTGAGTCCATTCAGGCGCTCAACCGGCTTGTCGGCACGTTCGCGGTCCAGCGTGACGTGTTGACCGAGGCTTTACGCAAGATTCCGCCTGCGCTCGATGTGTTGATCAAGGAACGCCTGCGATTGACCGAGGCCCTGGATCACCTGCGGACGTTCAGCGATGCCGCCAATCGGTTGGTCAACGACGCGCAGGACGACCTGGTCAAGAACCTCAGGAACTTGGAGCCGACCCTCAAAGCGCTCGCTGATGTCGGACCCGAGCTCGGGATGGCGGTGGCGGCGCTGTTTTTGTTCCCCTTCAACCAGAACTTCGTCGACCGCGCCGTGCGTGGCGACTACTTCAACATCACCGCCGATCTGGACCTGACGATTCCACGGCTCAAACGCGGACTGATGTTGGCTCAAACGCGGACTGATGTTGGGGACCCATTGGGGACAGCCGGACATGCCCGTACCGCCGGCGCCCGGGACCCCGTTCCGCATGAACTACACCCTCGATCCGCTGCATGACCCCGTGCGGCCACCGTGGGTGGATCCCAATACGCCGCCGCTGCCCGCACCGCCGCCGGGATTCGGCCCGCTGCCCGGACCGCCGCCGGTCACGGCGCCGG
>NZ_JAGZ01000004.1 GCF_000526915.1 Mycobacterium genavense ATCC 51234
CCAGCGGCGATGACCCCGACTTGATCCAGCGACAGCCGGCCTTCGGCCATGCCCGCCACACAACGGGGAAACTCCTCGAGCCGATGCGCCACGGTGGCGATCGTCTGGGCGTGTGCCGGCGACGACCCGGTCTTCCAGCCCACCAACGCCGCCACCGACCGCGCACCGGTCATCCCGCACAACCCATCACGGTCAATCTCGGCGGTGATCGCCACCATGCGGGCATCAATGGCATTGCGCTGACCAGCCAACTCCGCCAACTCACCAAACAACACCTCCAACCGCTCCTTCGGGCTCACCACCACCGCCGAAGACGAAGCGATCGAAGACATAACCCCATCCTCACAGCGGGGTACGACAAGTTTCGGCCGCGAGATCCGCCCCGGGGCCAAGCCGTCGTCAACCGTCAAGAGGAACAGCCGGATTGGCCGCTGAACAGCTCACCATGTTCGGTGCCGCGGACGCGAATTCCGGCTCGGGTGTTGGCTGTGCGGCGCGCCGCCGGTCGGCTGCGCGGCTGTTCAGCCAGCAGGCCAGGCCGCCGACGAGCAGGCCGATCGCGACGCCGACGTCCGGGCGCTGACCGAGCATCAGCCAGGACAGCACCGCGGCGGCCGCGGGAATGATCGCGAACAGCATCGCCACGGCGGCAGCGCCGTGAATGCTGATGGCGCGCAGGTAAATGCTGACCGCCAACGTGGCGTTGAGCAGTACCATGCCTGCGACCGCGGCGGCGGCTCTTCCCGCATCGTGCACGGCGAACGGCGTCAGCATCGCGAGTGCCGCCGCAGGGAAAAACGCCACGCAGTTTTGTACCGCGCTGATCGTGCGGAAGTCGACCCCCGCGCAGAACCGCTGCTGATAGACCCCGCCGGCCGAAAGACCAAGCAGCCCAACAACAAGCAGCAACATGACAGGGTCGACCCCGTGCATGCCCGTCAGCCTTCTAGCGCAAGCGGCGAGTACCGCGATGATGCCGAGGACCAGGGCGACGACCCGCAGCCGACCCAGCGGCTCGCGCAGGAACAGCGTGGCCAGAATGGCCGTCATGACCGGGTTCATCGCGATCACGACCGCGCACAGCACGGCGGACGCTCCCAGCAGCAGCGCCTCGTACAGGCAGCAGAACTGGACGGCCTGGATCAGCAGGCCCGCGACGATGACGTGACCGAACTGGGCACCGTGGGGCCACGATGCCCGGGCCAGCAGGGCCCACGACGCCAGGATGACCACCGCGAAGCCGAAGCGCAGCACCAGCACGGCCATCGGGGTCATCGCGGTCACGGCCAGCGCCCCGATCGGATATCCGATCGCATAGGTCAGCGTCACCGCCGAAGCGGTACTCAACGGCATGCGGGCCAGCTGCATGCCCACCATGGTCGCGAAGCGTCACTCATTCCGTCCAACGATTTTTGGCGATCAGAACCGATTGCAAAGCCTTATCGCCGGTGTTGGCCGGGGCGGCATTTCAACGCAATTGTCGCAGTATTGATCAATTTTGCTGATCGAATTAGGGTGGCGGCATGGCCCAGGTGCTCGATATCGCGCCGCTGCGCAGCCTCGTCGCGGTCGCCGATTGTGGCGGATTTCACCGCGCCGCCGCCGCACTACACCTCAGTCAGTCCGCGGTCAGCCAGCATCTGCGCAAGGTCGAAAGCGTGGTCGGCGAGCCCGTGGTGCAACGCTCGGGGCGCGGGGTCTCGTTCACCGAGATGGGGCAGCGCGTGTGGCGGCACGCTCGCACGATTCTGGCCGCCCACGACGCGGCGCTCGACGACCTCGGCGCGACCGAACACAAAGTGCTGACGGTCGGTGCCACCGAGCACGGCGCGGACGTGATGCTGCCCGCCCTGACCAGCGTGCTGCGTCAGCGTCTTCCCGACCGTCGACCACGATTCCGGCTGGACCGCAACGTTTCCCTGGCCGACGCGATCGACCGTGGGCAGGTAGACCTGGCGATCATGCTCGACAGGTCGGGGCTGGATCGCTCCAACGCCTCGGGAATTGTTCAGCTGCAGTGGGTTTCGGCGCGAACATTCAGCGTCCAGCAGACAGGACCGCTGCCGCTGGTGATCTATTCCGAACCGTGCACGTTGCGTGAGCCGGCCTTCGCGTTGCTCGAAAAGCACGGCGTCGAATACGAGGTTGTCGACGAATGCGGTGATCTGGCCGGGCTTTACGCCACGGTGCGCTCTGGCCTGGGGCTCGCGCTGCTGCCCAAGATCGGCAAGCTTCCCGACGGTGTGTGCCCCGCCGAGGGGCTGCCCGCACCCAACAGCGCGTCAATACTGGTTCGCGGTCGCTCCGGCATCGACCCGGACGTGCTGGTCACTGTCGACACCGCGGTGCGCGACGTGCTGGCAGCGAAAAGTGAACGCGGACTTCACGAATCCTCAGCGGGATAGGTGGCGCGGGCCAGCTCGAGGATTTCGGCACGGTCTGCGGGCAAGATGAAGCCGGACCCGATGGCCGTGTCCAGTGCCGCGGTGAAGGTGCGCAGGTACTCCGCGGCCCCACCCGGGTAGAGCCGGCGCACCGTGGCGTCGTCGAAGGGTTCGCCGGAACCGAAGATCGCCGACATCACGTTCTCCGGCGTGCTGTCCTCACCGGAAGTCCGGGCCAGCGGCACATCCACCCAGGGTGTCTGCAGGCCGCCCTTCGCCAGACCGTTCGGGTCCAGGATCGGCTGAGGCAGTTCGGTTTTCGTCATCTCGATGGGTGGCGCGGACGGGGCCGCCTCGCCGGTGCGGACCCACCTGACCAGCGCGGCGATCGCGGCCTGCACGACGTAGTGGTGTTGCGGCGCGAAGTTGATGAAGTGATCGAGCTGCTGGCCCATCAGCATGTTGGTGGGCGCATAGGCGGCCACGATGTCCTGCAGCGGCGCCGAGCCGGTGTCGATCGCCGCCACCTGGATCGTGTAATTGTCGGCATGCGCGGCGCCGGGGATCTCCCAGACCCGCAGCCACTGGTTGTCGGGTTGGCGGGCGAAGTAGTAGCCATGCCGTACGGCGCCGAACAGGTCGGTCTAGGTGATGATCGTGAGGAGCGGGACGCGCAGGTCGTCACGGAAGTTGACCGCCTGCGGCACGTTGGCTTGCAGTTCGTCGAGGACGGAGCCGCCGTCCAGCGGTGCGGCAGAAGCGAATCGGGAATGCACCAGGAAACCGTCGTAGACTGCGGCAATCGGGTCGACGGCGTTGACATACGTGGTGAGGAACATCGCTGACTGCGATTCACCCAGGGCGACAACGTGTTCCGCGTGTAACCCACGCAGGATGTCGGTCCCGCGGGCCAGCGCACCGGTTTGCGAGAAGATGTCGTAGCAGAACGCATCGCCGGGGTGGCTCAGCGCCGCGTACCGCGTCGGATCCTGGGTCTTGAGGGACATGTCGAAACCGAGCAGGCTGGCACCGCCGTCGACCCCGACCTGCTGCGCCGAGACCGCGACGTAGGCGTAGCCCGCCCGGACTATTTCGCGGTGCGCCATCATCCACACCGTCGGAGCGTCGATACCGCCGCTGACATTGAGCCACTCGACCAGCACCGTGCCGTTGAACTGCGCCGCATCCGACGGTGTGAGCACCACGATCCGGGTCGTGTAATCGGCGGTGCCGGACGGCGTTACGGCCCACCGGCCGTCCGGGCTCAACTCGGAGTCCGGGGTGTACGACGAGGCCGTTCCGGAGACGAAGAACTCCTCGGCGACATAGCCCAGATCGCCAATATCGAAGCCGCCCAACAGTAGAAGCGGCTTGCCGGGTACCGCCGTGATGCGGGGGGCCTCCGTCATTGGTCACACCCTTTCTCACCGATCGGCAGCTGCCCGTCACAGGGGGCGGGGCAGCCCGAATCTCGTGAACAACGCGTCGTCAAGGAATGCAACCACATGCGATATCCCGTCGGTGCGGACATCCAGCACATGCAGCTGAAACGGCACGTGCCGATCGCCGGCCCGCATGTACATCGCGGCGGCTGGTTGGCCGTTGGCGATCAGCGGGATCATCCGCATATCGCCGGGATGCTCGGCGGGGCACTGCTGGTGAATCAGGGTGACGATGGCCCGCGCGCCATGGTACCAACCGGTGTACGGCGGCATCTCCCAGACCGCCTCGGCGGTGAACAGCTCGACCAGCCGGTCGATGTCATAGGACTCGAACGCCGCGATGTAGCGGGCCAGCAGATCCCGCGCCTCGGCCGAATCCGGCGCCACCAGGCGGTCGCTCGCGCTGGGCTGAACGGTATCCAGCTGGGACCGGGCCCGCTGCAGCAGGCTGTTGACCGCCGTGGCGGTGGTGCCGATCGCGTCGGCCACTTCGGCGGCCTTCCACTGCAGCACGTCGCGCAGCAGTAACACCGCCCGCTGCCGGGGCGAGAGGTGCTGCAGCGCAGCGACAAACGCCAACCGCACCGACCCGCGGGACGCGACGATGACCGACGGGTCGGCCGCGTCCTCCGTCGGGTCGGGCAGCGGCTCCAGCCAGGGCACTTCGCGGCGTTCGACCAGCTCGGCGGTCGGGTCCGAGCTGGGCCCGCCCAGCCCGGTGGGCAACGGTCGGCGGGTCCGGCCCTCCAGCGCGGTCAGACAGGTGTTGGTGGCGATGCGGTGCAGCCAGGTCCGCATCGAGGACTTGCCTTCGAAGCGGTCATAGGCCTTCCAGGCCCGCAGCAGCGTCTCCTGCACCAGGTCTTCCGCGTCGTGCAGGGACCCGGTCATCCGGTAGCAGTGCGCCAGCAGTTCGCGGCGATACGGCTCGGCACGCGCCGAGAAGTCGGGCTGCCCCCGCCCGCGGCGGGCAGCTCTGCGTCGCCAGAGTTCTCCGCGAGCACTCTCACCCGGATGAGCCTACGCAGCGCCTCGGACAAGGCAGCCCAGGAGCCATTACGCTGCCCCTAATGACTAGGACGTCCCATGACCCGCAGTGAACGGAATTTCGACGGCCTGGGCGGCGTGCGCATCGTGTACGACGTCTGGACGCCGGATGCACCGCCGCGGGCCGTGGTGGTGCTGTCGCACGGTCTCGGCGAGTACGCCCGCCGCTATGACCACGTCGCCCAGCGCTTCGAAGCGGTCGGATTGGTCACTTACGCGCTGGACCACCGCGGACACGGCCGCTCCGGGGGCAAGCGGATGCTGGTTCGCGATGTCGCGGAGTACACCGCCGACTTTGACACGCTGGTCGGGATCGCCACGCGGGAACACCCCGGGCTCAAGTGCGTCGTGCTCGGGCACAGCATGGGCGGAGGCATTGTCTTCGCCTACGGTGTCGAGCGTCCGGACAACTACGACCTGATGGTGCTGTCGGGGCCGGTGGTGGCGGCTCAGGATGCGGTGCCGGGGCTGGTGGCATTCGCGGCGAAATTCCTCGGCGCCGTGTTGCCCGGCGTGCGGGTGCAGGACCTCGACGTCGACGCCATCTCGCGTGACCCCGCGGTGGTCGCGGCCTACAAGGCCGACCCGCTGGTCTACCACGGCAAGATCCCGTTCGGTGTCGGGCGGGCGATGCTCGAGGTCAGCGAGACCATGCCGCAGCGGGCACCGGCACTGACCGCCCCGCTGCTGGTGGTGCACGGTGAATGCGACCGGCTGGTGCCGGTGGCCGGAAGTCGGCGCCTGGTCGAATGTGTGGGATCCACCGACGTCACGCTGAAGGTCTATCCGGGGCTGTACCACGAGGTTTTCAACGAGCCCGAGCAAGACCAGGTGCTGGGCGATGTCGTCGCGTGGATCACCGACCGGCTGTAAGCCTCGAGCGAACTGTCGGTAGGCTCTTGTAGTTTGGCGCCTATGACCGACGACAAGATGTTGGCGCGCATCGCCGCGCTGTTGCGTCAGGCCGAAGGCACCGACAACACCCACGAGGCCGACGCCTTCATGGCCGCCGCACAGCGGTTGGCGACGGCGGCGTCGATCGACTTGGCGGTGGCCCGGTCGCATTCCGCCAACCGCTCGGCCGCGCAGGCGCCGACCCAGCGGACCATCACGATCGGGGCGGCCGGCACCAAGGGACTGCGGACGTACGTGCAGCTGTTCGTGGTGATCGCCGCGGCCAACGACGTGCGCTGCGACGTAGCGTCGAATTCGACGTTCGTCTACGCCTATGGGTTCGCCGAGGACATCGACGCCAGCCATGCCCTGTACGCCAGCCTGGTCGTTCAGATGGTGCGGGCCTCGGATGCCTACCTCGCCTCGGGTGCCCACCGGCCCACCCCGACGATCACCGCCCGGCTCAACTTCCAGCTGGCCTTCGGGGCGCGCATCGGTCAACGGTTGAGCGAGGCGCGCGAAGAGGCCCGGCGGGAGGCCACCAAGGACACCAGCCGTCGTCCCGGCACCGCTATTGCGTTGCGGGACAAGGATATCGAGCTGAGCGACCACTACCGCAGGGCGTCCAAGGCGCGCGGTACCTATCAAGTCAGCCGGGCGACGGCGGGGTATTCGTTGGCGGCACGTCGGGCGGGAGATCGGGCCGGCAGGCGGGCGCGGCTGGGCAACAGCCCCGAGCTGCCCGGGGCGCGGAGCGCGCTGGGCAGGTGAGCGCCGACGGTGCGCCGACGCGGGATTTTCAGCGCTCCAAGGTATATGCGGCCGAGGAGTTCGTCCGCAGGATGTTCGACCGAGCCGCCGAGCACGGCTCTTCGACTGTGGAGTTCTTCGCCACCCAGTTGACGCTGCCGCCGGAGGGCCGATTCGGCTCCGTGGCGTCGGTGCAGCGCTATGTTGACGAGGTGCTTGCGCTACCGGCGGTGCGGGATCGCTGGCCCGAGCCGTCGCCGCTGAGGGTGCGGTCGCGGCGGGCCGCCACCGCGGCGCACTACGAAAACTACAGGGGCACAGGCGTTATCGCTATTCCCGACCGCGACGCCGCCGACTGGGCGTTGCGTGAGCTGGTGGTGCTGCACGAGGTGGCACACCACCTGTGCCGGGCCCAACCCGCGCACGGTCCGGAATTCGTCGACACCGTCTGCACCCTGGCGGAGCTGATGATGGGACCGGAGCTCGGGCACGTGCTGCGGGTGGTCTACGCCAAAGAGGGTGTGAAATGGGCGGCGACGACGCGGGCCGCTGGGAGCACACCTCCCGCTGGCGGGGGAGAGCCGGACAAGTGAGCCCGGGTGAACGGGACGATCCGGACACCAGGGCGCGCGACGTCGAAAGCCAGATGACCGACGACGAGCGATTTACGTTGCTGGTCGCGGTGATGGGGCGCTCGGAGCTGTGGCCGCTGCCCGACGACCGCATCCCGCCCGGAACCCCGATGAGTGCCGGCTACGTACCGGGGATTCCCGGCTCGGCATCCCCGCGCTGCGGATGAGCGATGGAGGCCTCGGCGTCACCAATCCCGGCTACCGGCAAGGCGACACCGCGACGGCGCTGCCGGCCGGTCTGGCGCTGGCCGCCGGTTTCGATCCCGACCTCGCGCGCGCCGCGGGACAGGTGATCGGCCGCGAGGCGCGCAGCCGCGGGTTCAACGTGCAGTTGGCGGGCGCGATGAACCTGGCGCGCGACCCGCGCAACGGCCGCAACTTCGAATACGTCTCGGAAGACCCGCTTTTGACCGGCACCATCGCCGCCGAGTCCGTCATCGGGATCCAGCAACAGGGCGTCATTTCGACGGTCAAGCACTATTCGCTGAATTGCAACGAGACCAACCGGCACTGGTTGGACGCGATCATCGATCCCGACGCTCATCGCGAATCCGACCTGCTGGCCTTCGAGATCGCCATCGAACGATCCGCCCCCGGTGCGGTGATGACCGCCTACAACAAGGTCAACGGTGACTACGCGTCGGCGAATCGGGTGCTGCTCAACGACATCCTGAAGGGCGCGTGGGGATACCGCGGTTGGGTCATGTCCGACTGGGGCGCCACACCGAGTTGGCAGTGCGCGCTGCACGGCCTGGACCAGGAGTGCGGCGCGCAGATCGACACCGTGTTCTGGGGCGCTGAGGCATTCACCGAACCCTTGCGGACGGCCTACGCCGACGGCAGGTTACCCAAAGACCGGCTGTCCGACATGGTTCGGCGGATCCTGCGTTCGATGTTCGCGGTCGGGGTCGACCGCGGCGACGCGACACTAGAGCCGGATATGGCCGCCCACAACGACATTGCGCTGCAGATCGCGCGCCAGGGGATCGTACTGCTGCAGAATCGCGGGGCGCTGCCGCTGGCACCGGATGCCCGCATCGCGGTAATCGGCGGCTACGCGCAGCTCGGGGTGCCGACGGGCTGCGGCTCCAGCGCCGTCGTTCCCCCGGGCGGGTATGCCCAAGTCGTCCCGATCGGTGGGCCGGGCCTGACCGGCGGCACCCGCAACCTGTACCTGTTGCCGTCCAGCCCGGTCGACGATCTCAGGAAGCAATTCCCCGGCGCGCAGGTCGAATTCGATCCCGGCCTGAGCCCGGCCGAGGCGGTGCTGGCCGCGCGGCGGGCCGATGTCGCGATCATGTTCGGGATTCGGGTCGAAGGCGAGGGTTTCGACAGCGCCGACCTGTCGCTGCCGTGGGGACAGGACGCCGTGATCGCAGCGGTCGCGGCCGCCAACCCGAACACCGTCGTGGTGCTCGAGACCGGCAACCCGGTGGTGATGCCGTGGCGTGACAAGGTGAACGCGATCCTGCAGGCGTGGTATCCGGGCCAAGCCGGCGGTCAAGCGATCGCGGAGATCATTGCGGGCCAAGTGAACCCGTCGGGACGGCTGCCGATCACGTTCCCGGTCGGACTCGACCAGACGCCACGCCCGACGCTGCCCGGCCTCGGCGCCGCGTTCGGGATACCAACCACGATCGACTACTTCGAGGGGGCCGAGGTCGGCTACCGATGGTTCGCCGGCCGGGGCCGTACGCCGTTGTTCGTGTTCGGTCATGGCTTGTCCTACACCAGCTTTGCGTACCGCGACCTCAAGGTCAGCGGTGGCGACACGGTCACGGCGAGCTTCACCGTCGTCAACACCGGCGATCGTGGCGGGGCCGACGTCCCGCAGCTGTATCTGACCGGTGCACAACGCCAACGGCTACTGGGCTTCGAGCGGATCGAGCTCGACCCGGGCGAGACGCGCCGGGTGACGATCGCGGCCGACCCGCGCCTGCTTGCCCGTTTCGAGGCTGGGAGCTGGCGCATCGATCCGGGCCGCTACCCGGTGGCGGTCGGCGCCTCGGCCGTCGCGTTACCGCTTACCGCCGAGGTCGAGCTGGCCGGCCGAGCGTTCGCGCGCTGACCGGCGCGAACGCAACGACCGGCCGGCGAAATCTACTTGACGGGCACCAATGCTTCGCCACAAGAGCAGCGGTAGTCCTCGTCTGCGTCCGAGCAGTGGCATGCGACTTCGATGCGGACGCGACAGCCGCATCTCTCGTGACCGCAGGTCAGTTGTGTCCCCTCTTCGTAATGCGCCATCTGAATCACCCTTATCTAGTACGGGATTCCGGCTGGCTCGCCGCAATCCAGTGGTTACCTTCGGTGGTTGCCGGCCCCGGCGGGCCGCCCACGCCCAATGTATACCCCATACGGGTATCTGGTAAAGACTCGGCGGGTGTCTGTTATCGACCGGACGCATGACCAGGCGCGACGCGGCGGGGCAGCCCGCGCGGCTAGCGTGGATGCATGACCGAAAACCCCACCCCGCAAGACGTCGATGCCTTTTGGACAGCGCGGTTATCGGTGACGATCCGGACTTGGCCGCCGCGCTGGAGGCCAGCAATGCGGCCGGGCTGCCGCAAATCGCCGTGTCATGGCAGCAGGGCAAGTTCTTGTCTCTGCTGGCCGGTGCCGTTCAGGTGCGGCGCGTTCTCGAGATCGGCACCCTCGGTGGTTTCAGCATCATTTGGCTGGCGCGCGGGGTGGGTCCGCACGGGCAAGTGCTGACCTTGGAGTACGAGCCCAACCACGCCGACGTCGCCTGGGCCAACCTGCAGCGGGCCGGTGTCGCCGATCGGGTGCAGGTGGTGATCGGCCCGGCACTGGAAACTTTGCCGACCATCAGGGGTGATCCCTTCGACCTGGTGTTCATCGATGCGGACAAGGAGCACTATGTCGAATACCTGCAGTTCGCGGTCAAGCTCGCCCGTCCCGGCGCAGTCATCGTGGTGGACAACGTAATTCGCGAAGGCGCCATCCTCTCGCCGGAATCCGACGACGCCAAGGTCGCCGCGACGCGTGAGACATTGCAGGTGATGGGCCAGCACGCGCAGCTGGACACCGCGGTGATTCAGACGGTCGGAGCCAAGCACTGGGACGGCTTCGCCATCGCGTTGGTGAAGGAGCTTTAAACCGCAGGTCGGGCGGCTCCGGATTTCGTTGCTGGCGGGCCGTAATCGAGCGTAACCTAGGACAAGATGGATGGTTGCAGCGAGCCCAGAGTGCTTGTTGCGTAACGGGCTTGCTGCCTTACAGAGAGGTAGCCAAATGAGTACGGTCCATTCATCAATTGATCACCACCCGGATCTGTTGGATCTGCGGGCACGCTACGAGCGCGTCGCCGAGTCGATGACTGCGCATTTCACCTTCGGTCTGGCTCTGCTGACCGGGCTCTACGTCGCCGCATCACCGTGGATCGTTGGATTCGGCGGGACGACATCGCTTGCCACATCCGACTTCATCGCCGGTATCGCGGTGGCGTTCATGTCGTATGGGTTCGCGACGGCACTGGACCGCGCGCATGGCATGACCTGGACACTGCCGGTGCTCGGCGTGTGGGTCCTGATCTCGCCGTGGGTAGTGTCGGGCGTCGCGGTGACGACCGGGATGGTCTGGTCGCATGTGGTCGCGGGCGTGTTGTTGACCTTCCTGGGTCTCAACGCGGCCTACTTCGGCATGCGCACCCGCGCCACGGCTGACCACGCGTAGCGGCGCCAACCGAACACCGAGTGTGGGTGTTGTGCATCGTTTTTCGGTGTGAAACGTGCAATCAGCTCCACACTCGGTGAGGCGGTATTGCGCTGCCTACCCGCAGACCGCTCCGCTCGCCGCCGAGCTGACCAGCTTCACGTACTTGGCCAGCACGCCGGTCTTGTAGCGGGCCGGTGGAGGCGTGAAACCTTCTTGTCGGGAAGCGAATTCGGCCGGATCGGTCAGCACGTCCAGGGTGCCACCGGCGACGTCGAGCCGGATCCGGTCGCCGTCGCGCAGGAAGGCGATCGGCCCGGCGTCCACCGCCTCGGGTGCGATGTGGCCCACGCACAGGCCGGTTGTGCCGCCGGAGAACCGGCCGTCGGTCAGCAGTAGCACGTCCTTGCCGAGCCCGGCACCCTTGATCGCCCCGGTGATGGCCAGCATTTCGCGCATCCCGGGGCCGCCCTTGGGGCCTTCGTAGCGGATCACCACCGCGTCGCCCTTGGTGATGGTGCCGTCCTCGAGGGCGTCCAGCGCGGCCCGCTCGCCGTCGAAAACCCTTGCGGTGCCCTCGAACACGTCGGAGTCGAAACCGGCCGACTTCACCACGGCGCCCTCGGGTGCCAGGCTCCCGCGCAGGATGGTGATCCCACCGGTCGGGTGAATCGGGTCGCTCAACGCGCGCACCACCTTGCCGTCCGGGTCGGGCGGCTCGATGGCGGCCAGGTTCTCGGCCAGGGTATGTCCGGTCACCGTCAGGCAGTCACCGTGCAGCAGCCCCGCATCCAGGAGCGCCTTCATCATCACCGGGACGCCGCCGATGTGGTCGACGTGCGACATGACATGGCGGCCAAACGGTTTGACGTCGGCCAGGTGCGGCACCTTGGAGCCGATCCGGCTGAAGTCGTCCAGGGACAGATCCACCTCGGCCTCGTGGGCGATGGTCAGCAGGTGCAGCACCGCGTTGGTCGAGCCGCCGAACGCCATCACCACCGCGATCGCGTTCTCGAAGGCCTCCTTGGTGAGGATGTCGCGGGCGGTGATCCCGCGGCGCAGCAGTTCGATGACGGCCACCCCGCTGCGCTGGGCGAACCCGTCGCGGCGGCGATCGGTGGCCGGAGGCGCCGCGCTGCCCGGCAGCGACATGCCGAGTGCCTCGGCGGCGCTGGCCATCGTGTTGGCGGTGTACATCCCGCCGCAGGCGCCCTCGCCGGGGCAGATCGCGCGTTCGATGGCGTCGACGTCGGCGCGCGACATCAACCCGCGCGAGCAGGCGCCCACCGCCTCGAACGCGTCGATGATCGTCACCTCGCGCTCGCTGCCGTCGGACAGCTTGGCCACCCCCGGCAGGATCGAGCCCGCATAGAGGAACACCGACGCCAGGTCCAGGCGAGCGGCGGCCATCAGCATGCCGGGCAGCGACTTGTCACAGCCGGCCAGCAGCACCGAACCGTCGAGTCGCTCGGCCTGCATCACGGTCTCGACGCTGTCGGCGATCACCTCGCGGGACACCAGTGAGAAGTGCATCCCCTCGTGGCCCATCGAGATGCCGTCGGAGACCGAAATCGTCCCGAACTCCAGCGGGTAACCGCCGGCGGCAAAGACGCCCTCTTTGACGGCCTTGGCCAGCCGGTCCAGCGACAGGTTGCACGGCGTGATCTCGTTCCACGACGAGGCGACGCCGATCTGCGGCTTGGCGAAGTCGTCGTCGCCCATGCCTACCGCGCGCAACATTCCCCGGGCGGCGGTCTTCTCCAGACCGTCGGTGACGTCACGACTACGGGGTTTGATGTCGGCGGTTGCCGCCTCGGTGCGCAGGGCCATTGATCAAGTATGCGCGGGGCGGACAAGCCATTTTCACCGGTCATACCCCGCTGGGGTATAGGGTATTCTGGAAGTTTGACAAGCCGCAGGGAGGCCGAGGTGACGACTCCGCACGGATACTCGCAGCAGAAGGACAATTACGCCAAGCGGCTGCGGCGCATCGAGGGTCAGGTGCGCGGCATCGCGAAGATGATCGAGGAAGACAAGTACTGCATTGACGTCCTTACCCAGATCAGCGCGGTGAACAGCGCGATGCGGTCGGTGGCGTTGAACTTGCTCGACGAGCACCTCGGACATTGCGTGACCCGCGCGGTCGGCGAGGGCGGCAGCGAAGCCGACCAGAAGCTGGCCGAGGCGTCCGCGGCGATTGCGCGTCTGGTTCGTTCCTGATCGGTGATGTAGTTGAGAGCGATGTTGCGGTGCTATGTCGGCCGAACCCATTGTTGCGGTGCGTACGGTAAGGCAGTGTGATCGCATTAGGCACGACAACCCAGGAACTGGGGAGCCCGGCCGATACCGTATCCCACGCCATGACTGCCGAAACCGGAACAGCCACCGCGCGAACGTGGACGCCACGGATCGCCGCGCAGCTGGCAGTGCTAGCCGCGGCGGCCTTCATCTATGTGACGGCCGAGATCCTTCCGGTGGGGACGCTGTCCGCGATCTCCCGGGACCTGCACGTCAGTGTCGTCTACGTCGGCACCCTGCTGACCTGGTATGCGCTGGTCGCTGCCCTGACGACGTTCCCGCTGGTGCGCTGGACCGCGCACTGGCCGCGCCGGTGCGCGCTGATGCTCAGCCTGACTTGCCTGACCGCCTCGCAGGTCATCTCGGCGCTGGCCCCCAACTTCGCGGTGCTGGCCGCGGGCCGGGTGCTGTGCGCGTTCACCCACGGCCTGCTGTGGGCGGTGATCGCCCCGATCGCCACCAGGCTGGTGCCGCCCAGCCACGCGGGCCGCGCGACCACCTCGATCTACGTCGGGACCAGCCTGGCGCTGGTGATCGGTAGTCCACTCACGGCGGCGATGAGCCTGGTGTTCGGCTGGCGGCTGGCGGTCGTGTGTGTGATGGCCGCGGCGGTGATCGTCACCGTGGCCGCCCGGGTGATCCTGCCGCAGCTGGTGCTCACCCAGGACCAGCTGGCCTGTGTCGGCCCTCGGTCGCGCCATCACCGCAACCCGCGGTTGATCACGGTGAGCCTGCTCGCGATGGTGGCGGTCACCGGCCATTTCGTCTCCTACACCTACATTTCGGTGGTCATCCGCGACGTCGTCGGCGTGCGCGGCCCCAATCAGGCCTGGGCGCTGGCCGCCTACGGCATCGCGGGCCTGCTGTCGGTGCCGCTGGTGGCGCGGCCGCTGGACCGCCGGCCCCTGGGCGCGGTCATTTTGTGCATGGCGGGGCTGACCGCCGCGTTCGTGGTGCTGACTGCGCTGGCGTTCGGCGACCGCACCACCACCGGGGCGACCGCGCTGCTGGGGACCGCCGCGATCGTGCTGTGGGGCGCCATGGCCACCGCGGTGTCGCCGATGATGCAATCCGCCGCGATGCGCAACGGCGCCGACGACCCCGACGGCGCGTCCGGGCTGTACGTGACGGCCTTTCAGGTGGGCATCATGGCCGGCTCGCTGTCCGGTGGCTTGCTGTACGAGCACAGCGTGGCCACGATGCTCGCCGCATCGGCCGGTTTGATGGGAATCGCGCTGGCCGGCATTGCGGCCAACCGGCGGATGCTCGACGTTGCTCCGCCAACCTCACGCGATTCATAGTCCCGCAGCTCACAGCACCTAACTGCCAGCCTGACCGGGCCCGCGCCCCGCGCAAATTAGGTAGCTGGGGGCGCCGCTATGCCACACTGGGTCCAGCAACTGACTGGAGGGATGCATATGTCGGGCTGGACGAGGGCAGGCCTCTTCGCGGCTCTGAACGCAGCCGGTGTCGCCTTGGGGTTGGCCACTGTCCTGGTGCTTGGCGCCGCCCCCGCCGTGGCGGATCCGGACCCCGTTCCGGGCGATCCGAACGTGGTTGCCGCGCCCCCCGCCCCGCCTCCGCCGCCGCCCTTCGAGCTGCCGCCGCTGCCGGGGTTGCCCGCCGCGCCGCCGGGTGACGCGCCGCCGCCGGCTCCGTGGGCGTCCCCCGGCGTCGTACCGGCCGCCGCGGGCGCCGCCGACGGGCAGGACCCGACGCCGTTCACCGGCACGGCGCCGTTCGGAACGCCCACGTTCGTCCCGAAGACCGGTTCGATGGTGGGTGTCGCGCAACCGATCATCATTAACTTCCCCGGTCGGGTTGACGACGCCGGCGCCGCGCAGGCCGCCGTGCACGTGTCGTCGATCCCCCCGGTCCCCGGGAAGTTCTACTGGATGACGCCGACCCAGCTGCGCTGGCGCCCGATCAATTTCTGGCCCGCCAACACCGCGGTGAACATCGACGCCGGCGGCACCAAGTCTAGCTTTCACACCGGCGACCAGTTGATCGCCACCGCCGACGACGCCACCCACCAGCTGACCGTCACCCGCAACGGCACCCTGGAGAAGACCATCCCGATGTCGATGGGCATGTCGGCCGGCAATCACCAAACCCCCAACGGCACCTACTACGTGCAGGAGAAGATGCCTTCGGTGGTGATGGACTCCTCGAGCTACGGGGTCCCGGTCAACTCGACCTACGGCTACAAGGTGACCGTCGAGCTGGCCGTGCGGTTCGACAATGTCGGCGACTTCGTGCACAGCGCACCGTGGTCGGTGGACGACCAGGGCAAGCGCGACGTCAGCCACGGCTGCATCAACATCAGCCCCAGCAACGCCAAGTGGTTCTTCGACAACTTCGGCCCGGGAGATCCGATCATCGTGAAGAACTCCAGCGGTGGCACGTACAAGAAGAACGACGGCTCCAGCGACTGGATCACCAACTAGCCGCTGTCGTGACGACAGCGCGGTGGTCGGCGGGCACTTCGGCCTAATCCTGTTGGCCCGCAGGGGGACTCGGGCGCAACATCGCCGGCCGGCCCGAGTCGACTGAACCGACGGTAGGTCACTTCCACCGAATTTCTGGGCAGAGCTTTCGCGTGCCACGCGATTATGTATAGCACCATACATAAGTCGAAAGGGGTGGCGATGCGTAGTCCACGCGAGCGGATGGTCATCTCCGCTGCGCTGTTGATCCGGGAACGGGGCGCCCACGCCACCGCGATCTCGGACGTGCTGGAGCACAGCGGTGCGCCGCGCGGGTCGGCCTATCACTACTTCCCGGGTGGTCGGACCCAATTGCTCTGCGAGGCGGTCGACTACGCCGGCGAGCACGTCGGCGCCATCATCGAGAAGGCCTACAGCAGCCTCGACCTGCTGGACACGCTGATCGACAAGTACCGCCGCCAGTTGATCGACAGCGACTCCCGCGCCGGTTGCCCGATCGTGGCGGTCTCCGTCGAATCCGGCGACGAACAGGACCGGGAGCGAATGGCCCCCGTCATCGAGCGGGCGGCCGCGGTGTTCGACCGATGTAACGGCCAGGTCGCGGAGCGCTTGATCGCCGACGGCATACCCGCCGTCCAGGCCAGTGAGCTGGCCGTGCTGACGACCTCGGCTCTCGAGGGTGCCATCGTCCTGGCTCGGGTGCGGCGCGACGTGGCGCCGCTGGATCTCATTCACCGTCAGCTGCGCAATCTGTTGCAGGCCGCCTTGCAGAAGAAGTAGCCCGAAAGGAAGTCCCGCGATGGCCGAGCAATGGCAGTCGACCGCATGCATCCTCTGCGAATGCAATTCGGCATCGTCGTACAAGTCGAAGGCCGCACGCTGTCACGCATTCGCGGCGACAAGAACCACCCGGCGTCGCAGGGCTACACCTGCAACAAGGCGCTGCGGCTGGACCACTATCAGAACAACCGCGCCCGCCTGAGGACCCCGATGCGTCGTCGTGCCGACGGCAGCTTCGAGGAAATCGATTGGGACACCGCGATTGTCGAAATCGCCGAGGGATTCAAGCACATCCGCGACACCTACGGTGGGGACAAGATCTTCTACTACGGCGGCGGCGGGCAAAGCAACCACCTGGGCGGGGCATACAGCGGGGCGTTCCTGAAGGCGCTGGGGTCGAAGTACCGGTCGAATGCGTTGGCGCAGGAGAAGACCGGCGAAGCGTGGGTCGACGCGCAGCTGTACGGCGGCCACACCCGTGGCGAGTTCGAGCACGCGGAAGTGTCGGTGTTCGTCGGCAAGAACCCGTGGATGTCGCAGAGCTTCCCCCGGGCCCGGGTGGTGCTCAACGAGATCGCCAAGGATCCGAACCGGTCGCTGATCGTGATCGATCCTGTCGTGACCGACACAGCGAAGATGTCCGACTTTCATTTGCGGGTTCGACCGGGCACCGACGCCTGGTGCCTGGCCGCCCTGGCAGCGGTGCTGGTCCAGGAAAACCTTTGCAACGAAGCATTTCTCGCCGAACACGTGCACGGCGCCGACGGCGTACGCGACGCGCTGCGCGACGTCTCGGTGGCCGACTATGCGGATCGCTGCGGGGTGGACGAGGAGCTGGTGTGGGCCGCGGCGCTTCAATTTCGAATTCCCGCACAACGGTTTTCATCTGCGCCGCCCACTGCTGGAGCCGCTCGAAGGAACGCTGCCCGAGCCGGAGATCTGGGCCCGGCTGGTGCGCGCACTCGGCGTCATCGACGACGCGGAGCTACGGCCGCTGCGGGAGGCCGCCGCACGAGGCCTCGACGCGTACGCCGAGGCATTCTTGGGTGCCGTCGCGGGCAATCCGACCATGGCGCGGCTGGTTCCGTACGTGCTCTACGAAACGCTCGGTCCGACGCTGCCCGACGGTATGGCCGGGGCGGCCGCGGTGTGGGGGCTGGCGCAGAAGACGGCGATGACCTACCCCGAGGCGGTGCGACGAGCCGGCCACGCCGACGGCAACGCACTGTTCGAGGCCATCCTGAACAGTCCGTCGGGTGTCGTCTTCACCGCGCACAACTACGAGGACGACTTCGCGCTGATCAGCCATTCCGACCACAAGATCGCCCTCGAAATCCCGGAAATGCTACGCGATTTGCGGGCGCTGTCCGTCCCGACGCCGCAACTGACCACGGCGGAGCTGCCGATCGTGCTGTCGGTGGGCGAGCGGCGCGCCTACACCGCCAATGACATTTTCCGCGACCCGTCCTGGCGCAAGCGCGACGCCGACGGAGCACTGCGCGTCAGTGTGGAGGATGCCCAGCACCTCGGGCTCGTCGACGGCTGCCGGGCGCGCATCACCACCGCGGCCGGCAGCGCCGAGGCCACCGTCGAGATCACCGAGACGATGCTGCCCGGACATGCGGCCCTGCCCAACGGCTTTGGGCTCGACTACGTCGACGCGGACGGGAAAATGGTGCTTCCCGGTGTGGCTCCCAACGCGCTGACGTCGACCGGGTGGCGCGACTCGTACGCCGGAACACCGTGGCACAAGCACGTGCCGGCGTGCATCGAAGCCCTCGTGGGGGTCAGTTCCAGATCCTGACCCGGCGCTGCGGCGCCAGGAACAGGGCGTCGTCTTCGGCCACGTCGAACGCCTCGTAGAAGGCGTCGAGGTTGCGGACCACACCGTTGCAGCGGAACTCCGGTGGCGAGTGTGGACTACCGCAGGACGCCGGATCGCTTCTGCCACAAGGGATTTGGAGCGCCACACCTGAGCCCAGCCGTAGAACACCCGCTGCACGCCGGTCAGGCCGTCGATCACCGGGGCCTGGCCGCCGTTCAGCGACAGCTGGTAGGCCAGCAGCGCGATGGACAGCCCGCCCAGGTCGCCGATGTTCTCACCGACGGTGAAGGCGCCGTTGACGTGGTGAGCGCCGTCCAGCTCGCGCGGGATGTAGGCCTCGTACTGCTCGATCAGCGCCTGGGTGCGGGCACCGAACTCGCGGCGGTCGTCGTCGGTCCACCAGTCGACGAGGTTGCCGTCGCCGTCGTACTTGGCGCCCTGATCGTCGAAGCCGGCCCGATCTCGTGGCCGATCACCGCCCCGATCCCGCCGTAGTTGGCGGCGTCGTCGGCCTGGGCGTCGAAGAACGGCGGCTGCAAAATGGCTGCGGGAAAGACGATCTCGTTCATCCCGGGGTTGTAGTTAGGCGTTGACGGTCTGCGGTGTCATGAACCATTCGTCACGGTCCACCGGCTTGCCCAGCTTGGCCAGCGCGCGTTCCCGAGTCTGCGGCGTCATCCAGTCCAGGTCGCCGATGCTGACCCGGTACGCCTCCCGCAGGTTTTCCACCAGTTCGTCGATGCGGGCCTTGGCGTCCGGCGGGAAATGCCGTTGCACGTACAGCTTTCCGACGGCGTCGCCCATCAGATTCTCGACCAGTGACACTCCGCGCTTCCAGCGGTCCCGGATTTGCTCGGTGCCGGTCAGCAGACGCCCGTAGAAGTCGAAGTCCGCCGCGACCAGCGCGTCCGTCAACCACGCGGCGCGGGCACGGATCAACCACCAACGCGCCCAACGCTTCCAGTCATCGAGATCTTCGCTGTCCCAGAGTGCCGCGAACGCGGTGAGGTAATCAGGCTGGCGCACAACGACTTCCGCGACGGCATCCGGCGTGCTGCCCAGGGCGGTGACCTAGCCGGTCCAGTCGAAGCCCGCGCTCTCGGTCTGCAACTGCGCGAAGGTGCGCAGGTTGTAGGTCAGCTCGGCGTCGCGGCGCTTGACCACGTCCCAGTGCGCGGCAGCGAGTTTGGTCTCCAGTGCCACGATGCGGGCCGCGGTGTCGGCGTGGTCCTGGTCCTCCCCGCCGTACACCAAGGCGAACATCCGGGCGATATGTCCCGGGTAGGCCGCGAGCACCTGGGCGTGCCGCTCGTCGCGGTAGTAGGACTCGTCGGGCAACCCGATCCCGGACTGGTTGACGTGCACCAGGTAGCGGCTCGAGTCCTTGGCGTCGGTGTTGATGTAGACGCCGACGCCGCCGCCGACCCGGGTGCGCTGCAGGGCGCCGACGACCGCGGCCAGCGCCGCCGCGTCGGCCGCGCCGTCGACGGCGGCCAGCTCGTCGTGCAGCGGTTGCAGGCCGCGGCGTTCGACCGCGTCCTCGTCGAGGAAGCTGGCGTACAGGTCGCCGATGCGCTGCTCGTCACTGCCCGGCGCGGCACCGCTGTTGCTTGCCTCGACGATCAGGTCGCGGACCTGCTCCTCGGCCCGGTCGAACAGGGTGCGGAAGGCCCCGTCGGTGGTGCGGTCCGGAGGGATCTCGTAGTCGGCTAACCAGCGACCGTTCACGTAACCGAACAGGTCGTCCTGTGGGCGGGTGTTTTCGTCGATGTGGCTCAGGTTCAGGCCCGAGCGGGTGGCAGCAAACGTCACCGGACCATCCTTCCATCTTCGCCCGTGTGGGCTCCTGCTGCGCCGATCGCGACCGGCAGCGGGGTAACCTCGCGCCCATGCCCGAGGGCGAACAGACCGAGCCGGCCACCACCGAAGACCCGGCAGACGTGCAGGACGCCGAGGCCGGCGCGGCGGAAGCCGACGAAGACATCGGCGGCCCGATGTTTTCCCCGTACGGCATCGCCTCGGCGGTGCTGGGCGTGCTGTCGGTCGCCGCGGTCGTGCTCGTCGGGATCATCTGGTCCGACCACCGGGCCGAGTCGGCCGAACGCACCTACCTGAGCCGGGTGATGCAGACCGCCGCCGACTGGACCGGCGTGCTGATCAACATGAACAGCACCAACATCGACGCCAGCCTGCAGCGCCTGCACGACGGCACGGTCGGCGAACTCAACACCGACTTCGACGCGACCGTGCAGCCCTATCGGCAGGTGGTCGAGAAACTGCAATCACAGAGCAGCGGGCGCATCGAGTCGGTGGCGATCGAGACGGTGCACCACGACCTGGACAGCCAGCCTGGCATGGCGCGCCCGGTAACCACGACCAAGCTGCCGCCGTTCGCCAGCCGGACGGATTCGGTGATGCTGGTCGCGACGTCGGTCAGCGAGAACGTCGGCGCCAAGCCGCAGACGGTGCACTGGAATCTGCGTCTGGACGTCTCCGACGTCGACGGCAAGCTGATGATCTCCCACCTGGAGTCCATCCGATGAGAAACCTGTGGCGGCTGCTGGCCTTCGATGTCCTGGCGCCGCTGGCCACGATCGGCGCGCTGCTGATGATCGGCGTGATCCTCGGCTGGCCGTTGTGGTGGGTGTCGGCCTGCTCGGTGCTGCTGGTGCTGATCGCCGAGGGGGTCGCGGTCGATTTCTGGCTGCTGCGCCGGGATTCGGTCAGCGTGGGCACCGACGACGAGGCGCCCGGGCTGCGGCTGGCGGTCGTCGTCCTGTGCACGGCCGCCCTGGCCGCCGCGGTGGTGACCGGCTACACCCACTGGACGAGCACCGACCGCGCCTTCAACAAGGACACCCGCGACGTGGCCCAGGTGGCCAGCGGCATGACCGAGGCGATGGCGTCGTTCACCCCGAGCTCCCCGACCAGCTCGATCGATCGGGCGGCGGCGATGATGGTGCCCGAGCGCGCGGACGCGTTCAAGCAGGAGTACCAGAAGTCCAGCGCCGATCTCGCCCAACGCCACGTCACGGCGCAGGCCGCGACGCTGGCGGCCGGGGTGGAGGCGCTGGGGCCGGCGGCGGCAAGTGTGGCGGTCATCCTGCGGGTTACCCAGAACACGCCCGGCCAGCCGCCCAGTCGGGCGGCGCCGGCGTTGCGGGTGGCACTGGTCAAACGGGGCGGCGACTGGTTGGTGACCGACGTGCTGCCGATCAACGCCCGCTGACGGGTCAGTTGTCGTCGGCGGGCGGCGACTTCACCTTCACGAACCGGTCCGAGAGCCGGCGCATCCGGATCATCAGCGAGGCCGACGGGCTGACGCTGGCGTCGAGGTAGGAGGCCAGCTCCTCGGCCGCCACCCCGATGCGGGCGGCGAATTCCTGCTGGGCCAGGCCGGACCGCTCGATCAGCAGCCCCACGTGGCGGGCCACCTCGGCGCGTTCGTTGGCCTCCAGGTGGGTGCGGGCACGCTCGAGCACCTCCCACAGCGCTTTGGAGATGCCATACGGGCGGGTGCCCTCGAGGACTTCCTCCACCTGACGGGCGGTGCGGCCGAACGGGTCGCGCTTGAGCGCGGCGGCGATCCGCTTCCAGGTGTCGATATCGCCGCCCTGCATCGCGGAGTGAATCGCGGCGGTCGGCCAGAACTCGACCGGCTGATCGAGATCGGGATAACGTTCGGCGGCGGGCTGCTGGGGCGGCGGCTCGCGTCGTCGGTCGGCTGCCAACGTCACCTCGCCTCCTCCAGCATTGCGACGGCCACCGAAAGGCAGCGCTGCCTGACCTGATCCCAGTCTGCCTTTGTGCCCGGCTCCGACACCGCCTCAGGCAGATCGGATGGATTCGGATCCGCGAGCTGTCGGACCAACTGCGAGGTGATCCATTGCTGCTTGGGCGGTTTACAACAGTAATACCTGTCCATTCCGGCCAGCACCACCGCGGCCGTCTCCGGTTCCAATGTGTCGACCATGTCAGCAAATTCGGCATAATCGCGGCTGCTGTTACGGCACATGATCAGGTAGCCCTTGAGGCGCAGCGTCTCGGCGCCGGTGGGGACCTGCAGCCGGTCGCCGGTGGGCAATTGCACATGGGTGGTTTCCACCGGGCTGCGCCGCTGGTAGCGCGGCCGGTCGTGGCCGCGCTTGTCCGCCTCGAGCGCGTCGATGGCAACCGACAACCGCCCCCGCCACAGGGTCACCGGGTGCACCGTCCGGTCGCTCCACGGCATGGCCCGGGAAATGCCGTTGCGGGACGCCAGGCCGTCGACCAGCTTCTTGGCCCCGGACGGGGCCCGGGTCTGTCCGTTGCTGCCGTTCTTCTCGGCGGCGAGGGTGACCGCGACGGTGTCGTTGTCGCCGATGTTGACCTGGTGCGGAATCTGCCCGGGTCCCTGGCCGCGGGGTTCCTCGGCGTCCTTGCAGTCGTTGCGCCCGCAGCCGGTAAAGGCCAGCGGATCGGCGACGGTGACGGCGTCGGGCGCCAGGTGTTTGAGCTTGGCCGCCGACTTGAGCACCATCCGCAGGTCCGCGCTGGGCGCGGTGAGCGCCGAGATGTCGTCGGGAATGACGACGATGTCGCTGAGGTCGACGTCGGGCAGCGGCCGGTCGAAGTCGACCGACGGCAAGACGCGGCGCAGCCACCCGGGCAGCCACCAGTTCCACTGGGCGAACATCGCCATCAGCGCCGGCACCAGGATCAGCCGCACCACCGTGGCGTCGACCGCGATCGCGACGGCGCATGCCACCCCGATCTCGGCGACCAGCGGCATGCCGGCGAACGCGAAACCGATGAACACCGCGATCATGATCAGGGCCGCGCTGGTGATGGTGCGGGCGCTGGTGCTGACGCCGTAGGCGACCGCGTCGCGGGTGTTTCCGGTGCGCAGGAAGCGTTCCCGGATGCGGGTGAGCAGGAAGATCTCGTAGTCCATCGACAACCCGAACGTCATCGCCAGGACCAGTGGGGGAACGGTGCTGTCGATCGAGGTGATGTGGGCGAACCCGAGGTCCCGCAACCAGCCCCACTGGAACACCATGACCAGGCTGCCATAGGCGGCGGCGACCGACAGCAGCGTCATCAGCACGCCCTTGAGGGCCAGGAACACCGAGCGGATCGACAGCAACAGCATCACGAACGCGTTTGCCGCGACGAACAGCAACACCAGCGGCTCGGTCGCCGAGACCCGGTCGTCGAAATCCTTGATCAATGCCGTGGGCCCGCCGACGTCGACATGTGCCGTGCCCTCACCGGGAACCTTGGGCAGCTCGGTGCGCATCCAGTCGACGGATTGCCGGGCGCCCATGTCCTCGGGGTCGACGGACAGCACCGCGGACAGCAAGGCGCTGCTGTTGTCGTCGGCGAATTGCGGCGGGGTCACCGAGACGATGTGCGGGGCCTGCGTCATGCGCTGGCGGATGGCGGCCAGCGTCTGGCTGTGTTCGGGTGCCGACGCCGCTCCGTCGGGGAAGCTGACCAGCACCTGGATCGGGCCCAGCGCTCCCGGCCCGAGGGCCTGGGATGCCCCCGCGACGCCGGCGCGGATCTCGTGCGCGGAGTCGAATTGGCGCAGCAGGCTGTTGCCCAGCATCATCGACGCTGCGGGTGCGGCCATCACGAGCAAAATCGTCGCCGCCGCGATGGATGAGATCCACGGTCGGCGCATCACGGCCCCGACCCAGCGGTTCCAGAATCGGGACTGCGTGCTCTCCGGTCGTCGCGACCAGTGCAGCAGCATCGAGCGCTTGGCGGCCGCCCGGCCGAACGTCGCCAGCGCCGCGGGCGTCAGGGTCGTGGAGGTCAGCATGGCGACCGCGACGGCCAGGATCGCCCCGGTGGCCATCGATTTCAGCGCCGGGGTGTTGATCAGGTAGATCCCGGTCAATGAGGCCACGACGGTCAACCCGGACAGTACCACCGCCAGCCCGGAGGTGGCCATCGCGGCGTCGACGGCTTCGCGGGGCTGACGTCCGGACCGCAATTCCTCGCGGAACCGCATCAGGATGAACAACGAATAGTCGACCGCCAGCGCGATGCCGAACATCGACACCGTCGAGGTGACGAAGACCGACATGGTGGTGTAGGCCGACAGGAAATAGACCAGCCCCATCGTCACCACGACCGTGCAGATGCCGAGGGCCAGCGGGATCGCCGCGGCGGCCAGCGAACCGAACACCGCGAGCAAGACGATTAGGATGATCGGCAGGTTCCACTGCTCGGCCTTGGCGATGTCGTGTTTGGTGTTCGCCGCCGCCGCCGCGGACAACGCGCCCTGGCCGATCACGTACAGCCGTACCCGACCGTCGGCGGTCTGCCCGGACTGGTCGCCCTTGACGCCGACGCGCTGCCGCAGCTGTTTGGCGATGTCGCTGGTGCCGGCGTTGCGGGCGTCGAGCCGCAGCGTGAGCACATACGGCCGGTCGGGCTGCGGCGGCCGTTGGGTGGGGTTGGTCTTCTCGGTGACACCGGGGAATTCGCCGATGATCTGCCGCAGCTGCGTCACGGCATTGTTCATGTCCTCGTAGCTGGCGTCGGGCCGGGGCGCGGCCACCAGCGCCAGCGACGAGGCCCCCAGATCGTGGTACTGGCCCTCCAGCTGATCGTGGACTTTCAGCGACTGCGAGCCGGCCACCTCGAAACCACCGCCGGTGAGATTCCCGGACGCCGTCAAGGCCAAGTAGATCGCCGGGACCAATGCCAGCAACCAGCCTGTGAAGACCAGCCAGCGGTATCTGCGCAGGCTGCGGCTGAGGCGCATCATAAACTGCTGAATTTCAGGCTCCCCGAGTATCTCGCTTACGCGTGAGGGCGACGATACCGCAGCAGCCTATGCATTAGTTGGGCTTCGCGAATTCGTGAGCTGCGCAGACGGGTCCTCGGACAAGTCGTAGCCGAGTCGCGACCCAGTCGTTGTCAACCGGTGACTAAGCGGGATCTGGTCACACCCGGTGGCAGGGCACGAACCCCGGTGGCAGGATGTCGCTGGGCCGCGCGGGGGATGGGGAACTCCGCAGTCGTGGCGGCCGTCCATCGCAGCAGTTTGCACCGCGCCGAGCCCCGGCAGCCGTGGCAAACCGTGAGGAGTTCAGGCATGAAGATGTTCGCCGCAGGTTTGTTCGCCGCCGCAGTGCCCGCCGTGGCCGTCGCGCTGATGGCGGGGCCGCCGGCGACCGGGGCCACCGACCCGTGCGCGGCCAGTGAGGTCGCCCGGACGATCGGTTCGGTCTCCAAGTCGATGGGCGACTACCTGGACTCGCATCCGGAGACCAACCACGCGATGACCACGATGCTGCAGCAGCCGGCCGGCCCGGAGTCGGTCACCGGGCTGAAGTCCTACTTCGCGGGCAACCCGAAGGTGGCCGCCGACATGGCCGGGATCGCGCAGCCACTCACCAACCTGTCGATGCAGTGCAAGCTGCCGATCAGCATTCCCCAGGCCATGGGCATCACGCAGCAGGCGCAGGGCGCCGGCGGCCTGCCCGTCTCGCCGGCGGCCGGTCTCGGCGGCGCGCCCGCGGCGACCGTGCCGGCCCCGCCCGCGGTCGGGGGCGCGCTGCCCGGCCCGTCGCGGCAGAACAACGTCGGTTAGCGGGTCGGTTAGCCGGCACCCTTCCCCGGCGGCGGTAGCGGCCCCTGCAAGGCGGCGGCGTCGGGGTCGTTCCAGTACCGCAGCTGCGGCTCGATCAACGGCAGCGGACCGGTCGGCGGGTCGTCGTCGGAGCCGCCCGGGTGCTCGGTGCGGAACACGAAGAAGAAGACCACCCAGCCGACGGCGGAGATCAGCAACCAGCTGATCAGCCGGTAGAGCAGCATCGCCGAGATCGCGTTGGGCAGCGACATACCGCTGGACACCAGACCGGGCACCAGCACCGCCTCGACCACCAGCAGCCCGCCCGGCATCAGCGGAATCGTGCCGACGGCGCGTGCGGCCGCGTAGGCCACCGTCAGCCCGGCGATCGACGCGTGGTCCCCGGCCGCGTATGCCGCGAAGGCCAGGCAGGCGACGTCGGCGATCCAGTTGAACATCGACCAGCTGAACGCCACCCCGAGGTCGCGCCGGCCCAGGCTGACCGATTCGAGCTGCATCAGGATCTCGCGCCACTTGGCCAGGTGGGTGTCGGTCGGCTTGCCGCGCAGCGAGTTGAACCACGCCAGGATGCGGGTGCCGATGCCTTCGATCAGCTCCGGGCGCGATGCCACCGCCTGGGAAAGCAGCAGCAGTGCGACGAATCCGCCCAGGGTGAACAGCAACGAGAACGGGTTGTTCTTGGCGCCCAGGAAGAAGGCGCCGCCCAACCCGAGCAGTGCCAGACCGACCGCCTGCAGCACGCCCGATATCACCAACTGCCAGGACGCCACCACGGTCGAGGCGCCCCAAATACGTTGCTGCCGAAGCAAAAACGTCGCCGACAGCACCGGGCCACCGGGCAGCGTGGTGCTCAGCGAGTTGGCGGCGTAGAAGGCGGCCTCGGAGCGCAGCTGTCGGACGTGCACCCCGGCGGACTTCAGTAATGTGCGCTGGATCTGGGCGAAGCTGTGCATCGATGCGGCCGCCGCGGCCACCGCGGCGAGCAGCCACCACCAGTTGGCTTGGAACAGGCTCGTCCAGGCCTTGGCCAGCTGATCCCAGCCCAGCGCGACCTCGATACCGAGCACGACCGCGACCACGGCCAGCACCGCCCACCGCACCCACCAGTACTTGCCCCGCGGCGTCTCGCCGGCGCGCGCGGAAGCCGGCGGTTCACCCTGGTGCGCGAAAGCGCCGCCGCCCGGGAAGCGGAGGTTGCGGATGGGCGCGTCGTGCGGCACGTAATTTAGGGTAACCGCGCAGGTGGCGAGGCAATCGAGGCGAAACTCCGCGCGTGTCGCCGTCGTAACCGGATCGTGCCGACGTCATCACCCGACGGCGCACGCCCGATAGGCTGGCCGGATGCCGGCAAGCCCCGACGACGCCTCGGTCACGCCCCTGATCCGCCACACCGCCGCGTGGGCGTGGTGTTTGCTGGTCATCTTCGCCGCGGCGCTCGCGTTCCTCTGGGTGGTGGCCAAACTCGAGGTCATCGTCGTGCCGGTGCTGCTGGCGTTGATGATCAGCGCGCTGCTGGTGCCCGTCGTGGACTGGCTGGACGAGCGCGGGCTACCGCGCGGCAGCGCCGTCGCGCTGGTGTTGCTGGGTGGATTCGCGCTACTGGGCGGCATCCTCACCTTCGTCATCACCCAGTTCATCGTCGGTCTACCCGACCTGACCGAGCAGGTCACCCGCAGCATCGACAGCACCCGGCGGTGGCTGATCGAAGGGCCCGCGCATCTGCGCAGCGAACAGATCACCAACGCGGGCAACGCCGCGATCCAGGCGCTGCACAACAATCAGTCGAAGTTGACCAGCGGCGCGCTGTCCACCGCGGCCACCCTCACCGAACTGCTGACCGCCGCGGTGCTGGTGCTGTTCACCCTGATTTTCTTCCTCTACGGCGGCCGCAACATCTTCGCCTACGTGACCAACATCGTCCCGGACGGCGTCCGTGACCGGGTGATGGAAGCGGGCCGCGCCGGATACGGTTCGCTGATCGCCTACGTGCGGGCCACCTTCCTGGTGGCCTTCACCGACGCGGCGGGGGTGGGCGCCGGGCTGGCCATCATGGGCGTGCCGCTCGCGTTGCCACTGGCGTCGCTGGTGTTTCTCGGTGCCTTCATCCCGCTGATCGGCGCGCTGATCTCGGGATTGGTGGCCGTGGTGGTCGCACTGCTGACCAAGGGAATCGTCTACGCGCTGATCACGCTCGGCCTGCTGGTCGTGATCAACCAGATCGAGTCGCATCTGCTGCAGCCGCTGGTGATGGGGCGTGCGGTGTCGGTTCACCCGCTCGGGGTGGTGCTGGCGATCTCCACCGGCGGTGTGCTGGCCGGCATCGTCGGGGCCCTGCTGGCTGTCCCGACGGTGGCGTTCCTCAACAACGCGATTCAGGTGCTACTCGCCCGGGATCCGGCCGCCGAAGCCGAGCAGCTCGACGATGCCAAAGACCCGGCCGTGCTGCGCGCCAAAGCCGACCACCCCGACTAGGGCTCGGGTCTACAACCGTCCCTCACGGCGCAGCAGATCCTGCGCGGACAACCCGCCGCCGGCGCGACGTCGCGGACGCGAATTGTCGCCATTGTCGCCGCGGGCGTTCATCTTCTCGGTGGCGGCGTCGGAGACGTCGTCGTCCGACCGCATCGCGGGCAGCGCGGTGGTGGGCTCGGCCGGGTCGGCGGTGCCCTCGCAATTGCCCGGGACCGGGATGGCCCGGGTCTGCCCGGCCGACGGCGGTGGTGCGGGGGTGGCCGGCGTCGCGGGGCGCGCGGTCTCGGGGTTGCCCTGCGCCGCGAAGCGCGTCGTCTTGGCTTCCGTCGGCTGGCTGGGCCGGGGCTGGGGCCGGGCGGCGGACGGGCCGGGCGGCAGCTCGCTGGCAGGGCGCGGCTCCGAAGGCTGCGGCCGCGACGGCTCGGGCGGCGCGCCCGGGTGGGTGGGGTCGTGCGGCGCCCGCGGTTTCGCGGCGACCAGGCTGGCCGCGACCGGCGGCCGGACGGCCCGACCGTTGACAGAGCTGCGCTTGCGCTCGTCGGGCAGGTCGATCTCGCCCAGGCCGATCTTGTTCTGCAGGCGCCGGGCCCAGCGCGGGGCCCACCAGCAGTCGTCGCCGAGCAGTTTCATCACTGAGGGCACCAGGAACATCCGGACCACGGTCGCGTCCAGCAGCAGCGCCGCGGCCAAGCCGAACGCCAGGTACTTCATCATAACCAGGTCGGAGAACATGAACGAGCCGGCGACCACGGCGAGCACCAATGCGGCGGCGGTGATCAGCCGCCCGGTGGTCGCGGTACCGATCCGGATCGCCTCCGCGGTCGACATGCCGCGTTCGCGCGCCTCGACCATGCGGGAGACCAGGAACACCTCGTAGTCGGTGGCCAGACCGAAGCCCACCGCGACGACCAGCGCGATCAGCACCACCATCAGCGGCGTCGGCGTGAAATTCAGCCACTTCGAGAAGTGCCCGTCGACGAAGATCCAGGTCAAAATGCCCAGTGTGGAGCCGAGGGTCAGCGCGCTCATCAGCGCGGCCTTGATCGGCAACACCACCGAGCCGAATGCCAGGAACATCAGCAACAAGGTGGCGGACAGCAGCAGCACCAGCATCAGCGGCGCCTTGGCGAACAGGCTGTGGATGCTGTCCTGTTCCAGCGCCGGCGTGCCCCCGACCAGCAGGGTCAACCCCTTCGGCGGGCTGATCGCCCGCAGCTCGTTGATCTTCTTCTCGGCGTCGTTCTTGTTGACCAGGCCGTTCTGGATCACCCGTACCGAGTCGTCCTTGGGCACGGTGGTCCCGTTCGGCCCGGCGACGCAGGGGTTGCCCGCGATGACCGGGCACGGGCGCTCCTCCCACGTCTTGTCGGTGAATCCGGTGATCCCCGAGATCCGGTTGCGGATGTCGGCGACCTGTTGGTCGGTGACCTTGCTGTGGTTGTTGCTCTTGATCACCACGGTCAGCTGCTCGGTCCGGTACCCGGGGAACTGCTTGTCGAAGTGTTCCTGGGCCATGCGCACGGGGTTGTCCGGCGGCAGGTACTTCTCGCTCATGCCGCCCAGCGACAGGTTGCCCAGGGGGATGACCAGCAGGATCATCCCGACGGCGATCGGGATGGCGAACGCCAGCGGACGCTTCATCACCCAGTTGACCAGCTTGCCCCAGAAACCGGCCTCGACCTCTTCGCGGGTCTTGGTCTTCTGCAGCCGGTCGGCGAGCCAGTTGAGCGAGGCCCGCGAATACTTCCAGTTACGCAGGAAGGGCACCCGGAACGCGGTCCGCACGCCCAGCGCGTCCACGTTGGCCCCGAGAATGCCCAGGCAGGCCGGTAGCAACGTGATCGACAGCAGCGCGGCAAGCCCCACCGCCGCAAAGATCGCGTACGTCAGCGAGTGCACGAAGCCCTGCGGCAGCACCAGCAGGCTGGCGCTGGACGCGATGATGAGCAACGCCGAGAACACCACCGTGCGGCCCGCCGTCATCACCGTGCGCCGCACCGCGGCCTCGGTGTCGTAGCCCTCGGCGATCTCTTCGCGGAACCGGCTCACCACGAACAGGCCGTAGTCGATCGCGATACCGAAACCGATCAGCGAGACCACCGGCTGGGCGAAGAAGTGCACCGGGCCGAAGATGGCGGCGAACCGCAGGATGCCCAGCGATCCGGCAATGCTGAGCCCACCCACGATGACCGGTAGGCCGGCGGCCACCGCGCCGCCGAACACCAGGAACAGCACCACCGTGACCAGCGGGAGCCCCAGGTATTCCAGAAGTTTCTGGTCGCTGGCAATGGTGCCCGTCAGGGCGTTGGCGACGGGCTCCAGGCCGGCGAGTTCGACCTTGCCGCCGCCCAGCTTCTGCAGGGCGGGCTCGACGGCTTTGTAGTTGTTGAGGATGGTGTCGTCGTCGTCGCCCTTGAGCGGGATCGTGACGAAGGTGTGCTTGCGGTCCTCGGTCGCCATCCCCTTGATCTGGGCGTTCGGGGGCGCGGTGCCGGGCGCCAACGCCAGCCAGCCGGCCCAGCCGAGCACTTGGTCGGGGTGGTCCTTGACGAACTTGTTCAGTTCGTCGACGGTCTGCTGGCGCCACGCCGGGTCGTCGACGGTCTTGCCGTCGGGCGCGGTGAAGGTCGCCACGACCTGTGCGGTGCGGTCCCGGCCATAGGTCTTGTCGCCCAGAATCGAGGCCGTGACGGACTGGCTGCCGTCGTCGTAGAAACCGCTCTGCGTGACGTGTTTGCCCAGGCTCATCCCGAAGACGCCGCCGCCAAGGCACAGAGCCACCATCACCGCGATCACGATGTACCGGTAGCGGTACACGGTTCGACCCCACCAGGCGAACACGTAAGCTCCTTACTGGATCACTAGCAGCGACCCGCGCATCGGTTTTCCAGTGTCACACACGCGTGGTCAAGAGCGCGGACAGCGGCCGGAACGGCTGCAGCCACGCTCCCCGGTCGGGCAGCGAATCGAGGCCGATTCGCGGCAGCGGTTCCCGGAAAACACCTTCGATGTCTTCCAGATCAACGAAGTCCAAGGTATCCGACGCTAGTGCCCAACTCGCATGTTCGCGAAATCCGATCACTTGGACGGGGGTCGGGTCACCGACCCCGGCGCGGGCGATCTCCTCCAGCGGCTGGCGGAACGCCTGACCGTCGGCGGAGGCCACCACCAGCGCCGCGAGCCCTTCTTGCCGCCGCAGTTCGATGTGGGCCAGCATGTCCCGGTCGACATCGCTGTCTTCATCTATTTTCGGCTTGGCGAAGACCGCGAACCCCACGTTACGCAACGCGTCCACCCAGGGTCGAACGACTTCGGCGCTGCCCGGGGCGATGTTGGTGAACACCGTGGCCTCGGGTTCGACCACGACGCCGGGACGGGCGGCGCTGACCTCCGCGGTGCGGGTCAGCAGCCACCGGCCCAGCGCATCGAAGCGCGGGCGTTCCAAAGCGGTGGGTCGACGGCCCAGGATGGAGCCGAGGCCCATGTCGAGGTTGGGGGCGTCCCACACCAGCAGCACGCGCCGCGGCGCGGCAGCGAAGCCGTCCAGGTCATCCGACGGCGTCACCGGCGAGGTGTCGCCGGCGGGCGAGGCCGTTTCTTCAGCGAGGCTCATATTCATCGTCTTTTCCAGATGAACTCGGATATGGAGCTGCCCACTGCCTGGGCTTTCAGCTCGTATTTGGTCGTCGAGCGCGCGGTCGAGATCGGCAGGTCGCTGCCGGGATCGACGCGACACAGTCGCGGTTCGGCGTCGCCTACCTCGGCCATCTGCTCGGCATAGCCCGGGTGGTCGGTCGCCGCGTGCAGGACACCACCAGGGAGTAGCCGGTCAGCGATCAGGCCAACCGTGGCCGGCTGCAGGAAGCGGCGCTTGTGGTGGCGGGCCTTGGGCCACGGGTCGGGGAAGTAGAGCCGAAACCCGGTCAGCGAAGCCGGTGCGATCAGATACTGCAGCACGTCGATCCCGTTGCCGCGGATCAGCCGGATATTGTCGACCTGCTCGCGCTCGATCGCGCACAGCAGCTGCGCCAGGCCGCGCCGGTACACCTCCACCGCGACCACGTCGATGTCGGGTTCTTCGCGGGCCATCGCCAGCGTCGAGGTGCCGCTGCCGCAGCCGATCTCGAGCACCAGCGGCGCCTCCCGGCCGAACCAGGCCGCAGTGTCCAGCGGTTCGAAACGCCGCGGGATCTCGGAGCGGCCCAGCCTCGGCCACAGTCGCTCCCAGGTCTCGCGCTGGCCGTCGGACAGCGTGGAACGCCGGGAACGGAAGCCGGTGGCGGGCAGATAGCCCCGTCCGGGGGCGCCCGAACCGTCCGGGTCCGACCCGGGCGTCAGGCCTTCTTCGGTGTCCAGGCCGGCTCCCACCTCCACCGGTGCATCGGGACACGTCCCGACCCCGGGTTGCGCATGCATTTGTCCATGGTGGCCTATGAATCCCCGATGTAGCCGCCCCTGGTCCAGATTGATACCCAACAGTTGACTTCAACTGGTAACAGATAGACGGTGGTTCGCAACTCGAAGACGCAAGTGCCACTATGCGGTGGGGCCGGATCGTCGGCAAGGCAAACAGGCTCGGCACCGGCGACGGCCCCGCATGCGACGGGAGCAACGCCGGCAGTGGGGCGCCGGCCGATCGGATCGAGCAGGCAAGCAATGAAGGTGCGGGGGAGCCACGCATTCGTTGACGAGCTGGAGCGATTTGCTGCCGAATGCGACGACGCGCGGGTGAACGCGATTGCCGAGCGGGTTCTCGCGCCGCTGCGGGTGGCGGTGCGCGGACGGGCCGGGGCCGGTCGCGGCACCGTGGCCCGCGCCCTGGCGCACCCGGAAAGCCCGGCCGCAATCACGTTGATGCCGGCCGCCAGCGACGCCGACGTCGTCGGCCAGGTCCTCGCCGAAGTGGTCAAACCCGAGGACGCCGACGCGATCGCGGCTGCCGGGTGCCCGGTGCTGGCGGTGCTCAACAAGGCCGACCTGGGCGGCTCGCTGTCGGGTCGCACCGGGTACGGGCCGCTGCAGGCCGCGCGCACCCGATGCGCGCGGCTGGGCAAGGTCGTCGGTGTCCCGGTCGAACCGATCAGCGCTTTGCTGGCCGTCGCCGCGGTCGAGGGGTTCGCCGCGGCGTCGTGGGCGGCGCTGCGGACGCTGGCCGACCATCCCGGTTGCCTGGACGGCTCGTTCGAGGACTTCGTCGCGGCTGACAACCCCGTGCCGACGCGGGCGCGGCTGCGGCTGCTGGACACCCTGGACCTGTTCGGCACCGCGCTGGGCATCGCCGCAATTCGCCGGGGCGGTACGGAACCGCAGGTCCGGGCACTGCTGCGCCGGGTCAGCGGCATCGACGCGGTGCTGGCCCGGTTGTCGGCGCTCGGCGCCGAGGTGCGCTACCGACGGGTGCTGGCGGCCACCGTGGAGCTGGAGGCGCTGGCCGTCGGCCGCTCGATCGGGGAGCGGATCAGCGAATTCCTGTCCCGCGACGACACCGTGCTGGCGCGGATGGCCGCGGCGATCGAGGTGGCCGAGGCGGCGGGGCTGGACGCCGGTGCCGGGGGCGATGCGGCCGGGCACCTGGCCCGGGCGGCGCGGTGGCAGCGGTACGGCCGCGAATCAGCCGGCGAGTTGCACCGGGCCTGCGGTGCGGACATCGCCCGGGGATCGCTGCGGCTGTGGGCGCGGGAGTCGTCATGAGCAAACAGGCGTCGGGTGCGGCCGAGGTCGACGAGCTGGTGGCGGCGATCGGGCCGCGGCTGGATCCGCCGGCCATCACCCGCCGCGACGTGGTGTTGGTGACCGGCCCGTGGATGGCCGGTGTGACCGGGGTGGCCACCGCGCTCAGCGAGCGGCTGCCCGAGCACAAGTTCGTCGAGTCGACCGATCTGCAGCCCGGCGAGGCGCCGACGGCGGTGATGTTCGTCGTCTCGGCGGCCGCCGAACTCACCGCATCGGACTGTGCCCTGCTCGACGCGGCCTGCGAGCACACCGACGTGCTGGTCGCGGTGGTCTCCAAGATCGACGTGCACCGGGCCTGGCGCGACGTGCTCGGCGCCAACCGCGACGCACTGGCCGCGCACGCGCCGCGCTACGCCCGGGTGCCGTGGGTCGGTGTGGCCGCCGCGCCCGAGCTGGGCGAGCCCCAGCTGGACGAACTGGTCGACACCGTCGCGGCGCAACTCGCCGCCCCGGACGTCGCACGACGAAACCGGTTGCGGGCCTGGGAATCCTGGCTGCAAACGGTCGCGCAGCGGTTCGACCGCGACGCGGACGGCGCCGGGCGGCGGGCCCGGGTCGACGCGCTGCGTGAGGAGCGCAGCACCGCCCTGCGTGAGCGCCGGCAGGCGAAATCCGAGCGCACCATCCGGATGCGCAGCCAGACCCAGCAGACGCGGGTGCAGCTGTCGCACTTCGCGCTCAACCGGTGCTCGTCGGTGCGCAGCGAGCTGCAGTCCGACGTGGCGCGGCTGCCCCGGCGGGACATGGCCGGATTCGAGGCGCACGCGCGCGGCCGGGCCGCCGAGGTGGTCAGCGAGGTCGACGAGGGCACCACCACCCAGCTCGACGACGTCGCACGCGAGCTGGAGGTGCCGTTGCAGTTACCGCCCGTCGAGCAGCTGCCCTCGGTCGACGTCGCGCCCCCGCCGCTGAGATCCCGGCGGCAGGAGACCTGGCTGATGCTGCTGCTGGGCGTCGGGTTCGGGGTGGGCGTCGCGCTGACGCTGTCCCGGCTGCTGGCCGGCGTGGCCCAGCGGCTGAATCCGGCGCTGCAGATCGCCGGCGCCGTGCTGTGCGTGGCCTTCGGTCTGGCGGTCACCGTGCTGGTGGTCAAACTGCGCGCCCTGCTGCACGACCGGTCGTTGCTGGACCGCTGGACCGGTGATCTGACGTCGTCGCTGCGCTCGGTCGTCGAGGAGCTGGTGGCGACCCGCGTGCTGGCCGCCGAGTCGGCGCTGAGCACGGGGCTGCTCGCACGCGACGAGGCCGAGAACACGCGGGTGTCGGAGCAGGTCAGCGCGATCGACACCGAACTGCGCGAGCACGCCATCGCCGCGGCTCGCGCCGCCGCGGCCCGGGACCGGGAAATGCCCACCGTTCGGGCGGCGCTGGACTTGGTACGTGCAGAACTCGGCGAACCGGGTATTCCTGCACCCGATGGCCCCGCGCCCGACACCGGCGGGCCAGAAAACACCAAATCGGCCCCGAGGAGCGCGGATGAGAAAAATTCGTGACCGTTTGATCGCTTCTGAATCGTTGTTGTGAGAAGGCTTATACCCGCCCGGGCCTTCCCCAGCAAGTGGATCACGATAACCTGTAGCTAACGCCACCATGTCAATATCTGTGTGGGCGACCGCATACGCGAACACCAATTTGCGCCCACGCGTACGGAGATGAATTCAGGAGAGTTCGATGACCTCAGCGAACATTCCCGGTCTGGACAACGCACCCACCAATCATCGTGGGCTGTTGGCGTGGGTAGAGGAGGTCGCCGAGCTGACCCAGCCCGACCGGGTGGTGTTCGCTGACGGCTCCGACGAGGAGTTCAACCGGCTCGCCGAGCAGCTGGTCGAGGCCGGCACCCTGAAGAAGCTGAACGAGAAGAAGCGTCCCAACTCCTACCTGGCGCTGTCCGACCCGTCCGACGTGGCGCGCGTGGAATCCCGGACCTTCATCTGCTCGGAGCGCGAGGCCGACGCCGGCCCGACCAACAACTGGATGGACCCGACCGAGATGCGGTCGACGCTGAACGACCTGTACCGCGGCTGCATGCGCGGTCGGACCATGTGGGTGGTGCCGTTCTGCATGGGACCGCTCGGTGCCGACGACCCGAAGCTGGGCGTGGAGATCACCGACTCCAAGTACGTCGTCATGTCGATGAAGGTGATGACCCGGATGGGCAAGGCGGCGCTGGAGAAGATCGGCGACGACGGATTCTTCGTCAAGGCGCTGCACTCGGTGGGCGCGCCGCTGGAGCCGGGGCAGAAAGACGTGCCGTGGCCGTGCAGTGACACCAAGTACATCACCCACTTCCCGGAGACCCGCGAAATCATGAGCTACGGGTCGGGTTACGGCGGTAACGCGTTGCTGGGCAAGAAGTGCTACTCGCTGCGTATCGCTTCGGCGATGGCCCACGACGAGGGCTGGCTCGCCGAGCACATGCTGATCCTCAAGCTGATCTCCCCGGAGAACAAGGCCTACTACTTCGCCGCCGCGTTCCCGTCGGCGTGCGGCAAGACCAACCTCGCGATGCTGCAGCCGACCATCCCGGGCTGGCGCGCCGAGACCCTCGGCGACGACATCGCCTGGATGCGGTTCGGCAAGGACGGCCGGCTCTACGCGGTCAACCCCGAGTTCGGCTTCTTCGGCGTCGCGCCGGGCACCAACTGGAAGTCCAACCCGAACGCGATGCGCACGATGGAGGCCGGCAACACCGTCTTCACCAACGTCGCGCTGACCGACGACGGCGACGTGTGGTGGGAGGGCCTGGAGGGCGACCCGCAGCACCTGATCGACTGGAAGGGCCGCGACTGGACACCCGACTCCGACGAGAAGGCCGCGCACCCGAACTCCCGCTACTGCACCCCGATGTCGCAGTGCCCGATCCTGGCGCCCGAGTGGGACGACCCGCAGGGGGTGCCGATTTCCGGCATCCTGTTCGGCGCGCGCCGCAAGACGACGGTGCCGCTGGTGACGCAGGCCCGCGACTGGCAGCACGGCGTCTTCATGGGCGCCACGATGGGCAGCGAGCAGACCGCCGCCGCCGAGGGCAAGGTCGGCACCGTGCGCCGCGACCCGATGGCCATGCTGCCGTTCCTGGGCTACCACGTCGGTGACTACTTCCAGCACTGGATCGACCTGGGCAAGAACTCCGACGAGTCCAAGCTGCCCAAGGTTTTCTTCGTCAACTGGTTCCGCCGCGACTCCGACGGTGGCTTCCTGTGGCCGGGCTTCGGCGAGAACAGCCGGGTGCTCAAGTGGATCGTCGACCGCATCGAACACCAGGCCGGCGGCCAGGACACCCCGATCGGCATCGTGCCCACGGCCGACGACCTGGACCTCGACGGGCTCGACATCCAGGGCGGGGACGTGGCCAAGGCGCTGGCGGTCAACCCGGCCGAGTGGCGCGAGGAGATCCCGCTGATCGAGGAATGGTTCGAGTTCGTCGGCGACAAGCTGCCCACCGGCGTGCGCGACGAATTCGAGTCGCTCAAGCAGCGGCTGGCCGAGTCCGACTAGGGCGAGCCGAAACTTCGAATCGGGCTGGCGCGCAAGTCGCGCCGGCCCGATTTTTTGTGGGCAAAAGGCGACAGGCAGTTGTTTGGAACGGCATGCTTCGGTCTATTAATAGCTAACACTGGAATCCTGGAAAGGCGACGATGAACTCAACGAAAACCTCCGCGCTCACGATTGTGGTTGCGGCAGCGGGAATTCTGTTCAGCGGGTGCTCGGCGTCGCAGGTGATCAACACCGGCGGCGACACCAAGTGCAAGGACTTAACCACCCAGGACGAGAAGAATCAGAACGACGAAGTCAGCAAAATGCTGAAGGACAAGAGCGGTCAAGACCCGAACAATCTGGAGATTTCCGCGACGCGGCTGTCCGCGCAGACCTACTGCCAGACCGTCGGCAAGCCGGACAGCAAGATCTCCGAGGCGCCGCACGGCTGACGCTCGCCTACCAGCGCAAGTTGCGCGCCGCAGGCGCCGCTGCAGATCCTCGAGGCGTGATCGTCGATCGGCGGCGCGCGCTGGGTGTGGCCGCGGTGGGACTGCTCGCCTCCGGCTGCCACACCGGGGCGCCGGAGGCCAGGCCGCCGGTGCCCTGGCCCACCGGTGACGGCCTGGGAATCGGCCTGGAGGGTTATCCCTACCCGTACCCGGTGCGCCATCTCGACGTCACGCACGTCGCGCAGGCACCGTGGATCGATCGCGTTGCCCCGGAGTTGGAACGGCGCGCTCGGTTGGCGTACATGGACATCGCGCCCGAGAGCGCCCGGCCGCGGGGAACCGCCCTGCTGGTGCACGGCAAGAACTTCTTCGGCGCGTACTGGAGGGACGTCATCGCGGCGTTGCGCCATCGGGGGTACCGGGTCATCGTTCCCGACCTGGTCGGCTGGGGTAAGTCCACCAAGCCCTCGACGTTGACCGCGGAATCGCTGGTGGCACAGCTGCGCTCGCTACTCGATGCTTTCATGGTGAATTCTGTTGTCGTCGTTGGGCATTCGACCGGCGGATTGGTGGCCATGCACATGGCCCGGCTGTTACCCGAACGGGTGGCCGCGCTGGTGCTGGAGAACCCGATGGGGCTCGAGGACTATCGGCACGGGTTGACCCGCCAGGTGGGGCATGAAGACTGGGCGGCCGACGAACGGTCTGCGACCGCCGACCAGATCCGCCAGTACATGGCGCACTACTTCGTCAACAAGGAGCCCCGACTCATCGAGCCGTTCGTCGCGGTGCGCACGGCCGTCGCAGCCTCGCCCGAGTTCGAGCGTTGGGTGCAAAGCTCGGCGGCGGCCACCGACATGCTGGTCAACCAACCGGCCGTGGACTTCGTCGCATCGTTGCCCGCCCGCACGCTGTTCGTCTGCGGCTTGTCCGACCGCACCTACGTGGCGCGAAGTACACCGCGGCCGACGAGCAAGCCGCAAAGGGCGATATCGCCGCACTGGCCCGGGGTTTCGCGGCCCGGATGCCCGCGGCCCGGTTCGTCGGGGTGCCCGACACCGGCCACGTCCCGCATCTGGAATCACCGGCCGCGTTCAGCTCGGCCGTGCTGGAATTCCTCTCCTGACGACCGCGACGGGCCACTTGACACCCGTCAAATTCGGCGGCGGTACAGTTCTTCGCATGCAGATCCGCCCCTACGTCGGCGCCGACAAACCGGCGATCATCCTGTACCCATCCGGAACGGTCGTCACCTTCGATGACCTGGAGGCGCGGGCCAACCGGCTGGCGCACCGATTCCGTCAGGCGGGTCTGCGCGAGGGCGACAGCGTCGCGATCCTGATGGAGAACAACCAGCACATGCACGCCGTCATGTGGGCGGCTCGGCGCAGCGGCTTGTACTACGTGCCGATCAACACCCACCTGACCGCGGCCGAGGCGGCCTACATCATCGACAACAGCAGCGCCAAGGCGATCGTCGGCTCGGCGGCGCTGCGCGACACCCTCGCCGGCCTGGCCGAGCACTTGCCAAACGGCCTACTCGAGCTGCTCCTGATCGCCGACGGCGATCTGCCGGGCTGGGATCGCTACCCGGAATGCGTTGCCAATCAACCGGATACCCCCATCGCCGACGAGATCGAGGGCGACCTGCTGCAGTACTCCTCGGGCACCACCGGCCGGCCCAAGGGGATCAAACGCGAATTGCCGCACGTCCCACCGGAAGACGCTCCGGGCTTGATGTCGGCACTGGTCGGATTCTGGATGGACGCCGACACGGTGTATCTGAGCCCGGCGCCGCTGTATCACACCGCGCCGTCGGTGTGGTCGATGACGGTGCAAGACGCGGGTCTGACCACGGTCGTCATGGAGCGCTTCGATCCCGAAGGGACGCTGGATGCCATCCAGCGTTACCGGGTGACGCATGCCCAGTTCGTGCCGGCCATGTTCGTCCGGCTGCTGAAACTTCCTCAGGAGGTGCGTGATTCGTATGACCTGTCCAGCCTCAAACGGGTGATACACGCCGCGGCGCCGTGCCCGGTACAGATCAAGAAACAGCTGATCGACTGGTGGGGACCGATCGTCGACGAGTACTACGCGTCTTCGGAAGCGCACGGGTCCACGATGATTTTCGCCGAGGACTGGCTGGCACACCCGGGTTCGGTGGGCAAGCCCATGGGCGGCGCCGTGCACATCCTCGACGAGAACGGCAACGAGCTGCCGCCCGGGGAGGCCGGCGAGATCTACTTCGAAGGCGGAGCGTCGTTCGAGTACCTCAACGACCCGACGAAAACCGCCTCATCCCGCGACAAGCACGGATGGACCACCGTCGGGGACATCGGCTATCTCGACGACGAGGGCTACCTGTACCTGACCGACCGGCGCCACCACATGATCATCTCAGGCGGGGTGAACATCTACCCGCAAGAAGCCGAGAATCTATTGGTCACCCACCCGAAGGTGCTGGATGCCGCCGTATTCGGGGTCCCCGACGACGAGATGGGCCAGCGGGTCGTGGCGGCCGTACAAACCGTCGAGCAGGCCGACGCCACCGACCAGTTCGCCGACGAGCTGCTGGCCTGGCTGCGAGACCGCTTGGCGCACTTCAAATGCCCGCGATCGATCGCGTTCGAGGCGCAGTTGCCGCGCACCGACACCGGCAAGCTCTACAAGAACGGGCTGATCGAGAAGTACTCGGTCTGACCGATGTTTCGGGTGGCCGATCTGTCGAGCGCACCGGAGGCCGGCCTGCCGTCGCCGCCCGGCGTGATCGTCGCCGTCGGCTCGGCCGCCGAGCTCGAACAGCACCAATACTGGCTGGATGCAGCGACTTTCACCCTGACCGAGGAGCCGTGTGCCGACCGTCGGGTCATCACCGTCGATTCGGTCCCCGAAACGCTGGCCGAGCTGCGTAAGCGATGTGAACACTGGCCGCACGCCAGCAGCGTCTGTGACGACGTGCTGCGCTCGGTCACTCCGGCCGGTCCGACGCTGGCCGGTGTGGTGGCCGAGTCGCTGGCCTACTCCACCCTGCAGGCGGGCCCGGAGTTCGCGCGTTGGCTCGCCGAACGTGGGCCGGTCCGGATGCCCGAGATCCCCGACCCGGTGCTCACCGAGCGCGACGGTGACACCCTGCGGATCACGTTCAACCGCCCGCAACGCCACAACGCGTTTTCCACCGACGCGCGCGCCGCGCTGCTGGAGGCGCTGACCGTTGCGCAGCTGGACCCATCGATGACCGAGATCGTGTTGAGCGGCAACGGTCCATCGTTTTGCAGCGGCGGAGATCTCGCCGAGTTCGGCACGTTCGTCGATCCCGCGAGCGCGCATTTGGCCCGCACCCGTCATAGCCCGGCCCTGGCGCTGGATGCGCTGACCGCCAGGCTCGGCCGGTGTTGCCGCGCCCAGGTGCAGGGCCGGGTGCTGGGCAGTGGTTTGGAGATGGCCGCCTTTTGTGGATGGGTTGAGGCGCAAGAGGATTCGCTCTTCGGGCTGCCGGAGCTGAGTCTGGGCTTGATCCCGGGGGCCGGCGGCACCGTCAGCATCACGCGCCGAATCGGCCGCTGGCGTACGGCCTATCTGGTGCTGTCCGGCCGGACAATCGGCATCGACACCGCGCTGAGCTGGGGCCTAGTGGACGCGACTTATGTTGGCGCGCAACCGATTCAGTAGCCGCCGAAGGTGGTGCTGGTGGTCGACGGGATGCTCGACACGGCGACCACGGCGATGACGATGTACAGGATCGCGATGATCACATACGTGACACCGCCCGCGATGGCGCCGATGATCGCCCACTTCTTGGCGTTGTTCGACGCGTCCTGCGCCTCGGCGGCGCGGCCCTGGGCCCACAATCCGGAAACCTTGTTGGAGTAGACAAGCGAGATGATGCCGAACGGCAGGCAGCACAGCACCGTGCACAGGATCGCCCAGACCAGGTAGTTGTCCGGTTCTTTCTGCCCCGGCCAGACGCCTGGCTGCTGGCCCGGCCAACCCGGTTGCTGGGGCTGCCCTTGCCATTCCGGTTGCTGGCCTTGCCACTCGGGGGAACCTTCGTACGGCCCTGGCGGATAACTCATGGCAGCTGCCTTCCTTCGGGTTCCTCCGGTCCAGCCGCTTTGCTGGTCACAAGTCAGGCAAATATAGCGCACCCGTGGGAGGCCAAGCGCCGAATTCAGCCGCGCTCAGATCCCGCCCCGGGCCACCAGCTGCCCGGCAATCACATTGCGCTGGATCTCATTCGTGCCCTCGCCGACGATCATCAGGGGCGCGTCGCGAAAGTAGCGCTCGACGTCGTACTCGGTGGAGTAGCCGTAGCCGCCGTGGATGCGTACCGCGTTGAGTGCGATCTCCATTGCGACCTCGGAGGCGAACAGTTTGGTCATCCCGGCTTCCATGTCACAGCGTTCGCCGCTGTCGTAACGCTGCGCGGCGTAGCGGGTGAGCTGGCGGGCGGCGGTGAGCTTGGTGGCCACGTCGGCCAGATAGTTGCCCACGGACTGATGGTGCCAGATCGGCTTACCGAAACTCTCGGGCTGCTGGGCATAGGCCAACGCATCCTCGAGCGCCGCGGTCGCCACGCCCAGCGCGCGGGCGGCCACCTGGATGCGACCGGTTTCCAGGCCCTTCATCATTTGCGAAAAGCCTTCGCCCTTACGGTCTCCCAGCACGGCCGACGCGGGGACGGCGAAGTTGTCGAAGGACAACTCGCAGGATTCGACGCCCTTGTAACCCAGCTTGGGTAGGTCGCGTGAGATCGTCAGCCCCGGGCCGTGTTCGACGAGCACGATCGAGATACCCTTATGCCGCGGTTGGGCATTCGGGTCGGTCTTGCACAGCAGCGCGGTCAGCCCGGAATGCCGCGCGTTGCTGATCCAGGTTTTGGCGCCGTTGATCCGCAGGCCACCGAAACCGTCGGGCAGCGCGGTGGTCGCCATGTTCTGCAGGTCGGAGCCGCGGCCGGGCTCGGTCAGCGCCATCGTGGCGCAGTTGGCCGGTCGCCATCGGCGGCAGGTAGGTCTGCTTCTGCTCCTCGGTGCCGAACAGCGTCAGCAGCTTGGCGACCACGGTGTGCCCGCCCATCGCGCCGGCCAGGCTCATCCAGCCGCGGGCCAGCTTCTGGATTACCCGCACATACCCCGGCATCGACACCGGCGACCCGCCGTATTCCTCCGGGATCGCCAGGCCGTAGATGCCGATCCGCTTCATCTGCTCGATCCACGCCTCGGGCTAGGCGTTGGCGTGCTCGACCTCGCGGACCGTCGGCTTGACCTCACGGTTGATAAACGCTCGCACCGTGGCGACCAGCATGTCTTCTTCGTCGTCCACCACTGATCCCAATTTTTGTCACCTCCGGCGTTGCGCTTCGATTCGACAGTGTGCCAGCATGTGGCGTTGTGACCGACAACGGGTATGCGGGGATCCGCGCCGGCGGGCCGTACTTCGACGATCTGGCGAGGGGCCAGGTCTTCGACTGGGCACCGGTGGCGACGCTGTCGGCGGGTATGGTCGCCGCCCACCAGGCGATCGTCGGCGACCGGTTGCGCCTGGCGCTGGACGCCGACCTGTGTGCCGCGGTGATCGGCGGGCCCGGGCCGCTGGCGCATCCGGGGTTGGTCTGCGATGTCGCGATCGGGCAGAGCACCCTGGTGACCCAGCGGGTCAAAGCCAACCTGTTCTATCGCGGGCTGACGTTTCATCGGTTCCCGGTCATCGGCGATTCGCTCTACACCCGCACCGAAGTCGTTGGGCTGCGTGCCAATTCGGTCAAGCCCGGCCGCCCGCCGACCGGAATGGCCGCGCTGCGGATGACCACCATCGACCAGGCCGACCGATTGGTGCTCGACTTCTATCGCTGCGCGATGCTGCCCGCCAGCCCGGACTTCGATCCGGATGGCGCGCCCGCCGACGATCTCTCCACGATCGGAGCCGATGCGGCGCCGCCTGCCGTGCCGCCGGCGTCACAGTGGAACGGCGAGGCCTTCCGAAAGCGGGTGCCCGGACCGCATTTCGACACCAGCCTGGCTGGGGCGGTAATGCGCAGCACCGGCGACGTCGTCAGCAATGCGCCCGAGCTGGCCCGGCTGACCCTGAACATCGCTGCCGCGCATCATGATTCGCGGTCCGGGGGACGCCGGCTGGTGTACGGCGGACACACCATCGGGCTGGCGTTCGCGCAGGCCAACCGGCTGTTGCCGAACCTTGCGACGGTGCTCGGCTGGGAGTCGTGCGACCACACCGGGCCGGTGTACGAGGGTGACACGCTCTACAGCGAGCTGCACGTGGAGTCGGCCGAGCCCGGCGATCACGGCGGTGTGCTGGGGCTTCGGTCGGTCGTCTACGCGGTCGGTGAACCCGACCGCACGGTTCTGGACTGGCGACTGCGCGCGCTGCACTTCTGACCCGGAGGACAATGGTCCAGGTGAGCGACGCGGCGTCCCGGTGGGGCAGCAGCGGGCTGGCTCGGCTGACCGGCCCGCCCGACGGGCCGCCCGACTTCTCCCGCGCCGAGGTGCTGGCCCGCGCCGATCGGGTCGCCGCGGCGGTGGGCGGTCATTTCGGCATTGCCGTCGACGCGGCCACGCTGCTGGCCGGGCGGGCCGGATTGCTCGGATTGACGCGGGGCGGCCGGATTTCGGCCGGCGGCGGCACCCGGCTGCTGCGGGCCCGCGACGGGTGGTGCGCGTTCACGCTGTCGCGCCCCGACGACGTCGCCGTCGTTCCCGCGCTGCTGGAAATCGACGAGACGCCCGCCCAGCTCTGGCCGATGCTGCAGCGTTGGGCCGCAACACGTCTCGTATCGGCGATCACCGAGCGGGCGAGCCTGCTGGCCATTCCGGCGGCCGCGCTGGGCGAAGTGGCTCACACGCCGCCGCGGATCGAGCGAATGGCAACCGGGGTCGCCGCCCGTCGCGTCACCGGCCTGCTGGTGGCCGACCTGTCGTCGATGTGGGCCGGCCCGCTGTGCGGGCAACTGCTGGCCCGGGCCGGGGCGATCGTCGTCAAAGTGGAAAGCCCCCGGCGCCCGGACGGCACCCGCGCGGGCAATCGTGCCTTCTTCGACTGGATGAGCGGTGAAAAGCTGTCCTACTGCCTGGATTTCGAAAGCCAGGCCGACGAGCTGCGCGAGCTGCTGGTGGTCGCCGACATCGTGATCGAAGGCTCTCGGCCCGCGGCGCTGGCCCGGCGCGGCCTGGGCCCGGAACACATTGCCCCGCGTCCGGGCCGAATCTGGTTGCGCATCAGCGGGTATGGCCGCGACGACAGCCGGCCCGCGTTCGGCGACGACGCCGCGGTGGCCGGCGGTCTGGTCGGTGCGGGGCCGGTGTTCTGCGGGGACGCCATCGCCGATCCGCTCACCGGCCTGGAAGCGGCGTCGGCCGTGGCCGAATCGTTGGCCCGCGGCGGCGGCGAGTTCATCCAGGTGTCGATGGCGGAGACTGCCGCCGGCTACGCGGCCCTGCCCGCCGCGGCGTCGTCCTCCGAATGCCCGACGCCGCCCCCGCCCGCACCGCCGCCCTGGGCGCCGACGGCGAGGCCGTGCGCCGGTTGGTCGCCGAAAGACGGGTGCCGTCATGCTGATTCAGCGGGCGACGCTGCTGGACGGCACGGTGATCGACATCCGGGTGGGTACGCGGATCGAGCAGATCGGCGACCGCCTGCAACCCCAACCCGGGGAGGCCGTGCTGGACGCGCACGGTGGGACCGTGCTGCCCGGCCTGCACGACCACCACGTGCACCTGCGTTCGGCCGCCGCTGCGATGGATTCGCTGACGCTCGGACCGCCGCGCGTGCACACCAAAGATCAACTGGGAGAAGCACTGTCGAACGCTGCTCCGAACGCCGACAGTTGGATCCGGGGGATCGGCTATCACGAATCGGTCGCCGGTGAACTGGACCGCGCCACGCTCGATGCCATGCTCCCCGGCACTCCGGTGCGCGTGCAGCATCGCAGCGGTGCCCGGTGGATCCTCAATTCCGCGGCGCTGCAACTGCTCGGGATGGCCGAGCGTCCCGACGGGCGGTTGCGCGCCAGCGACCGATGGTCCGAGGCGCTGCGGCGTCACCACACCGACTTGCCCGAACTCAGCCGCCGCCTCACCGCGCTCGGCGTCACCGGGGTCACCGACGCCACACCGCATCTCGACGCGGACGACATGGTGTCGCTGTTAGTGGCGCACCGGCACGGCGAGTTCCGGCCGCTGCTGTCTTTCCTGGCCCCGGGGAAGCTGATCCTGCACGACGACCGCCTGGACCTGGACGCGTTGACCGGATGGATCGCCGATCACCACGCCGACGGGCAACCGGTTGCCGTGCACTGCGTGACCGCGGCGCAATTGGTGGTCGCCATCGCGGCCCTTCGTGCCGCCGGCAGCCATCCACGGATCGCATCGAACACGCCGCGGTCGTCGGCGACGACGATCTCGCCGACCTGGCCGAACTCGGGCTCACCGTGGTGACCCAGCCCAACTTCGTCGCCGAACGCGGCGATCAGTATCTGTCCGACATTCCCGCTGCCGAGCACGCCGCGCTGTGGCGGGTGGCGTCGCTGCGAAAAGCCAAGGTGCGCGTGGCCTTATCGACCGATATGCCATTCGGGCACGGTGACCCGTGGGCGGCGATGCGGGCCGCGGTGCAGCGCACCACACCCAGCGGGGCGGTGCTGGGCGCCGACGAATGTGTCTCGGCGACAGAAGCTTTGACGATGTTTCTGGGCCACGCCGATCAGCCCGGCGGGCCCCGGACCGTCGACGTCGGACAGCCGGGTGACCTGTGCGTGCTGGCCGCACCGCCCGCGACGGTGCTGGCCTAGCTGGACGCCGCACTGGTGGCCGCGACGATCATCGGCGGCCAGATCGCCTACTCCGCGGACTAGCGGGCCCCGGGCAGCGCGGCCCGCAGCACCTCGCACTGGCTGTTGAAAAATCGCTGCGACATTTGCACTTTCGGTGCCACCAGGTCGAAGCCGTGGAAGGCGCCGGGGATGATCTCCACCTCGCACGGCACCCCGGGGGCCCGCAACCGTTCGGCGTAGGCGAGGTCTTCGTCGTGGAACAGATCGTGTGTCCCCACCTCGATCCAGGCCGGGGCCAGCCCGCTGAGGTCGTCGCGGCGGGCCGGCACGGCGACCCGCGGATCGGCATCGCCCAGGTACGCCGCCCAGCCGAACCGATTGCTGTGGGTGTTCCGCCGCCTGACGTCGCGAAAGTCCCGCCCGACCGCGACCCGTCCCCGGCTCGAACATCCCCGTCCGCCGTCGTCCCGCCCAGTGAACAGCGTCGATCGGTGTGGTTAACCCGCGCGCGATCGGGGTATCGGTCGGAGGGCCGCCCGCTCGGTCGGCCGCGACGCGGGGGACGTGACATGCTGGGGCATCTGTATGAACGGGCACTGGGCGGCGAGCGATGTTGGATCCGCCATGAGGATGGCGAAATCCGAGTGCTGCCCGCCCATCGGTGGCTGGGCGCCCGGTGTTCCTCGAAAGGCGGACTGGTCGATGCCCTTGACGAGGACTTCGACGAAGCCGTCACCGAGATGTGCAGCGGGCCGACGATCGAGCTCGGCTGCGGGCCGGGGCGTTTGGTCGCGCGCCTGTTCGAGCGGGGGATACCCGCACTCGGCATCGACCGGTCCGCGACCGCGGTCCGGCTGGTCGGTCGCGGCGGCGCACCCGCCTTGCTGGGCGACGTGTTCGAGCCGCTGCCCGACATGGGGCGGTGGCAGACGGTGCTGCTGGTCGACGGCAATGTCGGTCTGGGCGGGGACCCGGGACGGATTCTGGCGCGCGCCGCCGAGTTGCTGGGCCGCGGCGGCCGCTGTGTTGCCGAGTTCGAGGCCGACGCGATCGGGGTGCGCGCGCGGTGGGTGCGACTGGAATCGGCGTGCGATGTGGGGCCATGGTTCCGCTGGGCGTCGGTCGGGGTAGACAGCGCCGCCACGCTCGCGGCGCAAGTCGGACTGACGCTGACCAGCGTTCGGCTGATCGGCGGGCGGGTGATTGCGAGCCTGGCCGCGCCGTGAGCGGCTGGGGCGGCCGGCTGCCCCCGGTCCGGTCGCTCGTCCGGTTTCGCAGCCCGCTGCGCGGCCCCTGGCTGACCTCGGTGTTCGGGCTGGTGCTGCTGGTGGCATTGCCGGTCGTCGCGCTGACCGGGCTGCTGTCCTACATCGCCTTCGCGCCGCAATTCGGCCAGGCCATCCCGGCGGACGTCGGCTGGCTGCGGCTGCCGTTGTTCGTCTGGCCCACCCGCCCGTCGTGGCTGCACCGGCTGACGCAGGGCATCCATGTCGGCCTTGGGCTGGTGGTCATCCCGGTGGTGCTGGCCAAGCTGTGGTCGATGATCCCGCGGCTGTTCGCCTGGCCGCCGGCCCGGTCGCTGGCCCAGCTGCTGGAGCGGGCGTCGCTGGTGATGCTCGTCGGCGGGATCCTGTTCGAGATCGTCACCGGCGTGCTGAACATCCAGTACGACTACATCTTCGGGTTCAGCTTTTACGACGCGCACTACTTCGGCGCGTGGGTCTTCATCACCGGATTCTTGATGCACATCGCGGTCAAACTGCCGCGCATGGTCACCGGGTTGCGGTCGCTGCCGCTGCGCAACGTGCTGCGCACCGGCCGCGCCGACACCCGTCCCGAACCGCCGGATCCCGACGGCCTGGTGGCCGCCGATCCGGCGGAACCGACGATCAGCAGGCGGGGCGCCCTGGCGCTGGTCGGCGGCGGCGTGGTGCTGATCGCGGCGCTCACCGTCGGCCAGACCGCGGCGGGGCCGCCCGCGGCGCGGCCCTACTAGTGCCACGCGGCCGCGGCGACTTCCCGGTCAACAAGACCGCCGCCGTAGGCATCAGCCGCGAAAGTGTCGGCGAGACTTGGCGATTGGCGCTGCGTGGTGGTCCCGCGGAGGTCACGCTGGACCGCGCCGCGCTGACCGGCATGCCGCAGACCACCGCGCGCCTGCCGATCGCCTGCGTCGAAGGATGGTCGACCGAGCAGACCTGGAGCGGGGTGCGGCTGGCCGAGCTGGCCTGCATCGCGGGTGTACCCGCGCTGCGTTCGGCCCGGGTGATATCCCTGCAGCGCGGCGGCGCCTTCGGGCGGGCAACGTTGCAAGCCAACCAGATTCGCGATCCCGAGGCGCTGCTGGCGCTGCGGGTCAATGGCACCGACCTGCCCCTGGACCACGGTTATCCGGCCCGGATCATCGTTCCCGCGCTGCCGGGTGTGCACAACACCAAATGGGTGGCCGCAATCGAGTTCGAGGCCGGTTGAGATGTCAAGATTGTCAACACGTTTAGCCGCGGTCTACGGATCGCATCCGTTGCATCTGCTGACCATGTTGTCCGGTTTCGCGCTGCTGGGCTACATCCTGGCCACCTTCAAACCGGCGACGCTGTGGCATCCCGACAGCTGGTAGCAGTCGATCGCCGTGTGGTTCGCCGCCGCCGTGGTCGGCCACGACCTGTTGCTCTACCCGCTCTACACGCTGGCCGACCGAGCGCTGACGGGGCGCCGGCACCCCACCGGTATCCGTCCAAAAGTGCCCGCCCGCAACTACATTCGAGTGCCGGCGATGGGAGCCGGGCTGACGTTGCTGATCTTTTTGCCCGGCATCATCGAGCAGGGTGGGCCCACGTACGAAGCCGCTACCGGTCAGACCCAGCAGCCCTTCCTGGGCCGGTGGCTGCTGCTCACCGCGGCGATGTTCGCGCTGAGCGCCATCTGCTACCTGATCCGGTTGGTCGCGGCGCGTCGGAGCGACCCGCGCAGCGAAGGGCCAACCCCGGTCTAGAGCGGCAAGTCCGGCAATCCAGCAAATATTCGAACCGACGACTTCGGGAGTTCTACACAAACGTCAGTTTCCGCCGCCGAGGTGGGGGTACAGTCCCGTACATGACGGCGAGGGTCCCGGGCATGACACCGTGCCTCAAGTGGTTGCTGCGGGCCCGCCCCGCCGATTATGCGCTGGCACTGAGCGTTGCCGGTGCTTCGCTGCCGGTGGTCGGTAAGCACCTGGAACCGCTGGACGGTGTGACGGCGATGGGGGTTTGGGGCGCGCGACACGCGCCGGAGGCGTTCGCCGCCGTGACGAAGGACTGGCTGACGCCGGGCATCAACGACATACGCCGGCGGGACCGGGAAAGCACGCACGACGTGTCCGTCGCGGCGTTGCGACCGGTGGTGTCGGCCGCGGACCTCGACGCCGAATGGCCGGCGGCCCAGAAGACGCCGCCGATCTGGGAAGCGTTGCGGCAGCGTCGCTATCTGTACCGCCGGGCGGTGCACTACGGCGACCACCCGGCGCAGGTGCTGGATGTGTGGCGGCGCAAGGAGCTGCCGGCCCAGCCCGCCCCGGTTCTGATCTTCGTCCCGGGCGGCGCCTGGGTACACGGGCGCGCCATGATGCAGGGCACCGCGCTGCTGTCGCGACTGGCCGAGCAGGGCTGGGTGTGCGTGGCGATCGACTACCGCGTCGCGCCGTATTACCGCTGGCCCCGTTACATCACCGACGTCAAGACCGCGATCGCGTGGGCGCGCGCCAACGTCGACAAGTTCGGCGGCGACCGCGATTTCGTTGCGGTGGCGGGATGTTCGGCCGGCGGGCACCTGTCCGCGCTGGCCGGACTCACCCCCGACGACCCGCAGTTCCAGCGCAGGCTGCCGGAAGGGGCGGACAGCTCGGTGGACGCGGTCGTCGGCATCTACGGCCGCTACGACTGGGAGGACCGCTCCACCCCCGAGCGGGACCGGTTCGTCGAATTCCTGGAGCGGGTGGTGGTCAAGAAGTCCATCGCCCGTCACCCCGAGGTCTACCGCGACGCCTCCCCGATCGCGCGGGTGCACCGGAATGCCCCGCCGTTCTTGGTGATTCACGGCAGCAAGGACAGCGTCATTCCCGCCGCGCAGGCGCGCAGCTTCGTCGAGCGACTGCGGGCGGTTTCGCATTCGACGGTCGGATACCTCGAGTTGCCCGGGGCCGGACACGGCTTCGACATGATCGACGGCGAGCGCGCCGGGGTGGCGGCCCACGCGACTTCGCTGTTCCTCAACCAGATTTACCGCAGCAAAGTACAGATCAGCTCAAAAGAGGTTATCTAGCCCGGTCGCTGAGTAAGGTCCTGCTAAGGGGAAGGGGCAGCGATGAAACGGCTGAGCGGCTGGGACTCGGTACTGCTGTACAGCGAGACCCCGAACGTGCACATGCACACGATCAAGGTCGCCGTCGTCGAGATCGACCCGGATCGCCGAGATTTCGGCGTCCACTCGTTTCGCCAAGTCATCGGCGCCCGGCTGAACAAGCTCGAGCCGTTCACCTACCAGCTCGTCGACATCCCGTAAAAGTTCCACCATCCGATGTGGCGGGAGCACTGCGAGGTCGACATGGACTACCACATCCGCCCGACGCGGCTGCCCGAGCCGGGCGGTCGCCGCGAGCTCGACGACGCGATCGGACGCATCGCCAGCACCCCGCTGGACCGCGGCCGTCCGCTGTGGGAGATGTACTTCATCGAGGGGCTGGCCAACAATCGGGTCGCGGTGGTCGGCAAGATCCACCACGCGCTCGCCGACGGCGTCGCGTCGGCCAACCTGATGGCCCGCGGGATGGACCTGCTGCCCACCCCGGAAAGCGGCCCGCAGATCACCGACCCCGCGCCGTCCAAGGCAGTTGGTGCGCTCGGCGTTCGCCGATCACCTGCGCCAGGCCGCGAAGCTGCCGGCGACGATCCGCTACACCGCGCAGGGCATCAATCGGGTTCGGCGCAGCGCACGCAAGCTCTCACCGGAACTGACCATGCCGTTCACCCCGCCGCCGACCTTTCTCAACCACCGGATCACGCCGGAACGCCGGTTTGCTTCGGCCACACTTGCACTCGCCGACATCAAAGAAACCGCCAAGTTGTGCGGCGGCACCATCAACGACGTGGTGCAGGCGATGTCCACCGGGGCGTTGCGCACCTTGCTGCTGCGTTACGACGGCACGGCCGAACCGCTGCTGGCATCGGTCCCCGCGAGTTTCGACTTTTCGCCCGAACGGATTTCGGGCAACTACTTCACCGGGTTGATGGTCGCACTGCCGGCCGATCTCGACGATCCGCTGGAGCGGCTGCGGGCCTGCCACGACAATGCCGCATCCGCGAAGGAGGCGCACCACCTCGTCGGCCCCGAATTGATCAGCCGATGGTCGAACTACCTGCCGCCGCTGGCCACCGAGTCGTTCTTCCGCTGGGCCTCCAGCCGCGACGGCCAGAACAAGGTGCTCAACCTGCCGATCTCGAACGTGCCCGGCCCCCGCGAGCACGGCCGGGTCGGCGGCGCGCGGGTCACCGAGATCTACTCGGTGGGGCCGTTGACGGCAGGCAGCGGCCTCAACATCACCGTGTGGAGCTACGTCGACCAGCTCAACATCTCCGTGCTGACCGACGGCGCGACCGTCAAGGACCCGCACGAGGTGACCGAGGCCATGGTCACCGACTTCATCGAATTACGCAGGGCTGCAGGGCTTCCCGAAGAGCTGACCCAAGTCCGGGCCGCGATGGCGCCGGCCTGAGTGGTCGGCATCAACCGGCCGATTTGGTAACGAGACTCTCTCCTGGTGCCAATGCCATTTCCGTCGGCGGCTACCATCAGTCGGTACCAGCCACCGGTTTGCCACCGATTCTAAAGGAGATGGGCAGCTACCGTGAGCACCGACGAAGCCAACGAGCCCGAGGTCCTGGTCGAACAACGCGGCCGGATCCTGATCATCACGATTAACCGGCCCAAGGCCAAGAACGCGGTCAACTCCGCGGTGGCCAATGGCCTGGCCGCGGCCGTGGACCGACTCGACGCCGAGCCCGGCCTGTCGGTGGGCATCCTCACCGGGGCCGGCGGCTCGTTCTGCGCGGGCATGGACCTCAAGGCGTTCGCCCGGGGCGAGCTGCCGATCGTCGAGGGCCGCGGCATGGGGTTCACCGAACGTCCGCCGGTCAAGCCGCTGATCGCGGCCGTTGAGGGCTACGCACTGGCCGGCGGCACCGAGCTGGCGCTGGCCACCGACCTGATCGTGGCGTCCAAGGATTCGGCCTTCGGTATCCCGGAGGTCAAGCGCGGCCTGGTCGCCGGTGGCGGCGGGCTGCTGCGACTGCCGCAGCGCATCCCGTCGGCGATCGCGATGGAGCTGGCGTTGACCGGCGAGAACATCTCCGCGGAACGGGCGGCCGCGCTGGGCATGGTGAACGTGCTGGCCGAACCCGGCAAGGCGCTGGACGCCGCGATCGATCTGGCCGAGCGGATTGCCGCCAACGGCCCGCTGGCGGTGGCTGCCACCAAGCGGATCATCGTCGAATCCCGCGGCTGGAGCCCCGAGGAGATGTTCGCCGAGCAGAACAAGCTGCTGGCGCCGGTGTTCTCGTCCAACGATGCGAAGGAGGGCGCCATCGCGTTCGCCGAGAAGCGCGCTCCGCAGTGGACCGGCACCTGAGATTCGATACACTATGTTCGTAGAGTCCGTGTCGGGACGCAAAAGGGTTGGGATTCCTAGGGATCGAGTATGAGCATTTCGTTGCTTCTCGAGATGGCCGCGTCGAGTAACCCCGATCGCACCGCCGTCGTCTCGGGGGAGACCCGGCTGACGACGCAGGATCTCAGCGATCTGGCCGACGGCGGCGCGGGAGTCATCGCGGAATCCGGTGCGGCGCACGTCGCCTACGTCGGTGTCGGCGGCGCGATGCTGCCGGTGCTGATTTTCGCCGCGGCCCGCGCCGGTGTGCCGTTCGCCCCGCTCAACTACCGGCTGTCCGCCGAGGGCATCCAGACGCTGATCGGGCGGCTGCCCGAGCCCCTGGTCGTCGTCGACAGCCGCTATGCGGACGTGCTCGGCGATTCGGCCAAGCGGGTCATGGGGTCCGACGACTTCCTGACCGCCGCTCGCAGCGCCGAGCCCGCCGGGGAGTTTCCCGACCCGGAGTCGGTGGCCATCGTGCTGTTCACCTCCGGCACCACGTCGCAGCCCAAGGCCGTCGAGCTCTCGCACAACAACCTGGCCAGCTACGTGACTGGAACCGTCGAATTCGATTCGGCCGCAGACCTTGACGTGGCGCTGATCTGCGTGCCGCCGTACCACATCGCCGGGGTCGGGGACGCGCTGTCGAACCTGTACGCCGGCCGCAAGATGGTCTACCTGCCCAACTTCGACGCAAACGAATGGGTGCGGCTGATCGGTGCCGAGCACGTGACGACCGCGACGCTGGTGCCCACCATGCTCGACCGCGTGGTCACCGTGCTCGAGGCGGGCGGTCACGACCTGACCTCGCTGCGCAACCTGGCCTACGGCGGTTCCAAGGTCGGTCTGCCGTTGGTCCGCCGGGCGCTCGAGCTGCTGCCGAATGTGGGCTTCGTCAACGCCTACGGGCTCACCGAGACGAGTTCGACGATCGCGGTGCTGACCCCCGACGACCACCGTGCGGCGCTAGCAGCATCCGACGCCGCCGCGATCAAGCGGCTGGGTTCGGTGGGGCGGCCGGTGCCCGGCATCGAGATCGAGATCCGCGACGACGAGGGCAACGTGCTACCGGCCGGTGAGACCGGCGAGTTGTTCGTGCGCGGCGAGCAGGTCTCCGGCCGCTACACCGGGATCGGTTCGGTGCTCGACGAAAACGGTTGGTTTCCCACCAAAGACATTGCGATGCTCGACGACGAGGGCTATCTGTTCATTGGCGGACGCAGCGACGACACCATCACCCGCGGCGGGGAGAACATCGCGCCCGCCGAGCTGGAGGTGCTCGTCGAGCATCCGCAGGTGCGCGACGTCGCGGTGGTCGGCGTGGAAGACCCGCAGTGGGGCCAGGCCATCGTTGCGGTGGTGGTGCCGCGGCCCGGTGCCGACCCCGATCTCGAGGAATTGCGCGAACACGTCCGCAAGGCGTTGCGCGGTTCGCGTACCCCCGATCGCGTAGTGTTTCGCGACGAACTGCCGACCACACCCACGGGCAAGGTTCTGCGGCGGGAGATCATCGAAGACCTAGCAGGATTGCAGGCCGCACCGGCCGAGCAGTAAGTAGAGGACGAAAGATCATGATCAAGAACGGAACCCGTCTCACCAGCCAGGTGTGTGACACCCAGGTGATCGTCGTCAGGAGCTCCGACAGCCTCGACGACCTGCGCTGCGGCGGTGTGCCGATGGTGCCGATCGGCGCCGAGCGCTCCGGCGAACTCGACCCGGCCTTCGCCGAGGGCACCGTGATGGGCAAGCGTTACGTCGACGAGTCCGGCGCCGAGGTGCTGGTGACCAAGCCGGGCGCGGGGAGCCTGAGCATCAGTCAGACCGCATTGGCACTCAAAGAGGTCAAGCCACTGCCGGCCAGCGACTAGCTGTCCTGCTTGCCTGGCATTCCGTTCCGGGTGACGAATTCCCTTGCCTTGATTAGGAATTCGAGCTGCTCGCCGACCTGGCTGAGTGGGCGGATCGAGCGCGTCGAGCGGGCCAGCACGATCGCGCCCTCCAGCGCCGAAATCGACATCACCGCCAGCGAGGCGTCGTCGTCGAAGCCGTCCTTTGCGAACGCCCGGGTCAAAGCCGTACACCACCGGCCCAGGATCATGCCGGCTTCGCTGGTCAGGTCCTGATCGCTTTCGTCCGAGCTGATCGCGGCCGCGACCACCGGGCAGCCGGCGAGGAAGTCGCCGTCGGTCAGCAGCCGCTCCCAGAGTTCGATGAATTCGCGCAGCAGGGCTCGGGTGCCATAGGCGGCGGCGTCGATCGTCGCGGTGATGGAATCCCCCGAATACCGCAGCGCCTCGCTCAGGATCTGATTGCGGCCTTCGGGGAAGTGGTAGTAGACCGACCCGCGCGGGGCGCCGCTGCGCGCCAGCACGGCGTCGATGGTGACGCCGGCGGCCCCACGTTCACGCATCACCTCGGCGGCGCTGACCAGCATCTTGGTGCGGGTCGCGCCGCGCTTCGTCCACGTGGGCTCCGGCGCGACGTCGCTCGTGGTCGGCACTCTCGTACCTCCTGGGGCTGACGTCATGCAGCGTGCGAATGACGCGATACCGGCCAGTGCATGTTACGCGGGCTGAACCGGAAAGAGCGGCGTTTCAGGTCGGGCATCTCGCGGGTGAATTGATAGCCGGTGACGTTGAGTTCGATGATCTACATGGTTTTCTCCCGGCCTAGTGGTGCTCTCATGCGCCGGGGTCGGCGGCTCATGATTATGCTGAGAATCATATAAGACATTGGTCTACTAATCAAATTGTTAGCGCTACTAAACTCGCAGACCACGGTAAATGTGTCACGCAGGTCTTTATTCGTGGTGAGTCTAAGCTGAGCAGACCGTAAGGATTATGGTGTATTGCATAATTCTGGGTTCTGGGGATCGCTGTGGCATGGCACACACGTGCACCAGCCGAGTCGCCCAGATCCTTCCCGCGTTCGCCAGCGTGACCCTGGAGCGCGGCGGCCACGTTTGCTGATCGGGCCTGACGGCCTGGGTGGGCCTGGTCGGCCTGACGGCCGCTAACCCGCCGAACGCGCGGCCAGCCGCGTATTGGAACCCGAGCGCCCGGCCAGTTGCGCGCTCGGCGTCATGGCGTCAGTTCTCGACGGTGTAACCCATCGGCATCAGCACGCTCTTTTGCTGCGTGAAGTGCTCGACACCTTCTGGCCCGTTCTCGCGGCCGATGCCGGAGTTCTTGTAACCGCCGAACGGGCAGCAGGGGTCGAAGGCGTACCAGTTGATCGCGTAGGTCCCGGTGCGGATCTTCTCCGAGATCGCGATGCCCCTGGGCACGTCGGACGTCCACACGCTGCCGGCCAGGCCGTCGGCCGAGTCGTTGGCGATCTTGATCGCGTCCTCTTCGGTGTCGTAAGGAATGATCGCCAGCACCGGCCCGAAGATCTCCTCCTGGGCGATCGTCATCTTGTTGTCGACGTCGGCGAACACCGTGGGCTGGACGAAGAATCCGTTGTCCAAGCCCTCGGGACGGCCACCGCCGCACACCAGCCGGGCACCCTCCTCGATGCCCTTGGCGATGTAGCCCTCGACGCGGGCGCGCTGCTTCTCGCTGATCAGCGATCCGATCTGGGCGGCCGGGTCCGACGGCAGTCCGACCGGCAGCGCCTGCACGAATTGGCTTACCGCTTCCACGATTTCGTCGTAGCGTGAGTGCGGGACCAGGATGCGGGTCTGGCCGACGCAGGCCTGCCCGGTGTTCATGATCCCGGAGAAGACCAGCATCGGGATCGCCGAGGCCAGGTCGACGTCCTCGAGCACGATGGCCGCGGATTTTCCGCCGAGCTCCAGCGTGCACGGCTTGAGCATCTCGGCGGCGCGCCGGCCGATCTCCTTACCGACGGCCGAGCTGCCGGTGAACGTGAACAGGTCGACATCGGGGTTGGACGTCAGGGCCTGGCCGGTCTCGATACCGCCGGGCACCACCGACAGCACACCTTCGGGCAGGCCGGCCTCGGCGAAGATTTCCGCCAAAGCGTTTGTGGTCAAAGGAGTTTCGGCGGCCAGCTTGAGAACCACCGTGCAGCCGGCCAGCAGCGCCGGGCCCAGCTTGTTGACGGCCAGGAACAGCGGCACGTTCCAGGCGACGATCGCGCCGACGACGCCGATCGGCTCGCGGTGCACGATGGTCTGCCCGTAGGAGCCGGTGCGGGTCTCGCGCCACTTGACCTGGTCGACGGCCGGGCCGGCGAAGAAGTTCAGCGCGCCCATCGAGCCCATCCAGTGCATCGTCTCGATGGTGGTCGGCGGCTGGCCGGTCTCGCCGGCCAGCAGCGCGCTCAGCAGCTCCTTACGCTCCTCCATCAGCTTGACCACGTTGGCGATCACGGCCGCGCGTTCCTTCGGCGGCGTCGAGGGCCAGGGGCCGTTGTCGAAGGCGGCGCGGGCCGCGGCTACCGCGGCGTCGACGTCGGCCGCCGCGGCTAGCGGTGCGTTGCCGAAGTACTCGCCGGTGGCCGGGCAGTGCACCTCGATCACCTCGGAGGTCGACGGCTCCGTCCACTTGCCGCCGATGAAAAGCTTGTCGTATTCGGTCTTGATGTCGCCCATTCCGCCACCCTACCCAAGCCGACGCAAAACAAGAACATGTTTCATTCTTGGGGCGAGAGCCCCAGAACCAGATTGCTCACTGCGAACTCGCGCAGCACCGGGACCGACGTCAGCCACCAGGCCCATCGCGGGTGGTAGCGCGGGAATGCGGCCAGCAGCGCCCCGGTGTTCTCGGCCCAGCTCAGCCCGTCTGCCGCCGACACCGCGAATAACGACGACCCGTAGTCGTTCTTAGCCCGGTGGCCGTGTTTGTGCGCATAACGGGCGGCGGCGCGTTCACCGCCCAGGTAATGGCTCAGACCCATCTCGTGCCCACCGAAGGGGCCCAGCCAGACGGTGTAGGACAGCACGGCCAGCCCGCCCGGCTTGGTCACCCGCAGCATCTCGGCGCCGAGCTGCCACGGCCGCCGCACGTGTTCGGCGACGTTGGACGACAGGCAGATGTCCACCGAGTCGTCGGCGAACGGCAGCGCCATGCCCGACGCCCGGACGTGCGTCGCCCGCGCCACGCCAGGTCCGGCGGCGCGCATTTCGCTCGGATCGGGCTCGACGCCGAGGTAGCGCACGCCGGCCTCGGCGAACGCCTGGGCGAAATATCCCGGCCCGCCGCCCACATCGAGCAGCGTGCGACCGGCCGGCGGTTCGCCGCGGGCGGCCAGCCAGAGGTCGGCGACCATCGCCGCGGTGTCGGCGGCGAGCGCGCCGTAGAACCGAGCCGGGTCCGGCTGCTCGTAGCGGAATTCGGACAGCAGCCGCACCGAGCGCGCCAGCGTAGCTCGTCGCGCAAAGAGGTCAGTCACCGCCACCGCAAAGACCCTACGTCGGCTAACCGCTACGCTGGCGACTGATGTCTGACCTGCGATCCGTCCTGCTGCTGTGCTGGCGCGACACCGGCCACCCGCAGGGCGGTGGCAGCGAAACCTACTTGCAGCGCATTGGCGCGCAGCTGGCCGCGTCGGGTGTCGCGGTCACCCTGCGCACCGCCGGCTATCCGGGCGCACCGCGCCGCGAGGTCGTCGACGGGGTTCGAATCAGCCGCTCGGGCGGGCGCTACTCGGTCTATGTGTGGGCGCTGCTGGCGATGGCCGCGGCCCGGGTGGGCCTCGGACCGCTGCGACGAGTGCGCCCCGACGTGGTCGTCGACTCGCAAAACGGCCTGCCGTTCTGTGCCCGGCTGCTCTACGGCCGCCGGGTGGTGGTGCTGGTGCATCACTGCCATCGCGAGCAGTGGCCGGTGGCCGGCCCGGTGTTCGGCCGGCTGGGCTGGTTTGTCGAGTCGTGGCTGTCGCCGCGGCTGCACCGCCGCAATCAATACCTGACGGTGTCGCTGCCGTCGGCACGCGACCTGGTTGCCCTGGGCGCGGACCACGAGCGAATCGCGGTGGTGCGCAACGGCCTGGACGAGGCGCCGGCGCAGTCGTTGGAAGGCCCGCGTTCGGCGGTGCCGCGGGTGGTGGTGCTCTCCCGGCTGGTGCCGCACAAGCAGATCGAGGACGCCCTGGAAACGGTCGCCGAGCTGCGGCCCCGGCTGCCAGAACTGCATCTGGACATCGTCGGTGACGGCTGGTGGCGCCGGCGCCTCGTCGACCATGTCCGCGCCCTCGGCATCAGCGATGCGGTCACCTTCCACGGCCATGTCGACGACGTGACCAAACACCATGTGCTGCAAGGTGCTTGGGTGCATGTGCTGCCCTCGCGCAAGGAGGGTTGGGGCCTGGCGGTCGTCGAGGCCGCCCAGCATCGGGTGCCGACCATCGGCTACCGCTCCTCGGGCGGGCTGTCCGACTCGATCGTCGACGGGGTGACCGGGATATTGGTGGACAGCCGCGTTGAGCTGGTGGATCGACTCGAAGAGCTGCTGTGCGATCCGGTGCTGCGCGATCAGCTCGGGGCCAAGGCGCAGGCGCGCAGCGGCGAGTTCTCGTGGACGCAGAGCGCCGACGCGATGCGCGCCGTGCTGGAAACCGTGCAAGCCGGCGAGTTCGTCAGCGGCGTCGTCTAACCCGCCGCGGGCGCCCCACCCGCGCCTCGCCCGCGCCCCGCGAGACTTAATCCTTGGCGACGTCTATCGGCGTGTCGTCGCCATGGGTTAAGTGTCGCGGCGCGATCCGCTCCGCCAAGCGGGGACCAGCGACCCGCGCCGCCACGCGGAGATCAGCGCCCCGCCGCCGCCCAGGATCAGCAACCCCAGCCACGCCAGGTGCGCGATCAGCGTGACGTGCCGCCGGCCCGGCGAGACCCCGGCGGCGTCGCCGCCGACCCGGTACAGCGTCAACTCCTGGTCGCGGAACACCGGCGTGAGCGCGTCCAGGGTGCGCGCGGCCGAGCCCATGTCACCGGCGCTGTCCGACTCGACGACCAGCCACCCCACCCCGGCCGGGGCCAGCGCCGACGGAGCAGGCCCGGACAGCAGCAGCTCCTGCACCGCCCGGGCACGATCCCCCTCCCCGGGTACCACCCGCCCGGAAATCGCGAGGTCGCCGCTGCTCAGCACGTCGGCGCGCAGCCAGCGGGGCAGCGGATCCAGCACCGGCGCCGGGCCCGACCACGCGAATCGTCGCATCGAGCCCTCGGGAAACACCGCGACGGGTGCGGGCGTCCGGTTGATCGCCGCCGCGACGGCAGCCCACCCCGGCGGGTACTGCGCCGGCGCGACCTTGCCTCCCACACCCCAGGCCAGGTCGGGCAACACCGCGATCAACGCAAGACAGCCGATCAGCGCCGTGGCAAAATCCGCCGGCGGGGGCAGCCACCGGTGCAGCGTGATCACCGCGCCGGCGCCCGCGAGTGCGTAACCCGGCACCGCCAGCGCCACCCACTTCTGCCCGTCCCGCAGCACTCCCAGGCCGGGCGCGGCGTCGACCACAGCGGCCAGCAGGTGCAGGCCGGGACCGGTGGCCAGCGCGGTCGGAACCACCACCGCCGCGGCCGCGAGCACCAGCAGCGGCACCGCCGCCGGGCGGCGTAGCACCGTGGGTAGCCCGGCCGCTACCACCGTCAGCAGCGCGACCGCGGCTACGACCGCGAAAAGCGTTGTCCGCGAACTGGGTACGGCCTCGCTGTTCCAGATCCCGCCGAGGCTGGCCAGGCTACCCAGCGTCCCCAGGCCGGGCTCGGCGCGCGGCGCGAAGGCGAGCACGCCGAGCGTGCTGGCCGCCTTGGGGGTCGACAGCGACGAGCCCGTCGCCGCGGCCACCAGCCACGGCAGCGCCGCGACCAGCGCGACACCCAACGCCGCCGCGGCGCACAGCCAGCGCGGCCGGCCCGCGCCCGGGGACAGGACGCACACCAGCGCCCCCGTCGCGGCAAGCATCAGCCCGGTCGGCGTCAGCCCGGCCAGCGCGATCCAGAACGCCAGCGCGAAAAACCCGGCCGCGCCCGCGCGCAGCCGCAGCATCGTCGACGCCACCCAGGGCAGGCAGCCGTAGCCGACCAGCAGGCTCCAGTGGCCCTGCAGCAGTCGTTCGGCGACATAGGGGTTCCAGATCGCCAGCGTGACCGCGACAAACTGGCCCGGCGTCCCGGCGCCCGGCAGCGCGGCCGCGACCAGTCGCGCCGCACCCCAGCCCGCCAGCCACAACCCGAGCACCAGCAGCACCTTGACCACGACGCCGCCGTCGACCAGACGCGAGGCCAGCGCCACCGCGAAATCCTGCGGCGTGGCCCGCGGCGGTGCGGTCAAACCCAGGGCGGTATCCGACAGATACGAGCGCGGCGTGGAGACCGCGTCGCGCAGCAACAGATATCCCGGCCGCAGCAACGGCGCGGCCACCAGCAGCGCCAAGACCAGCGCATATCCGGGAAGAGACCACCGTACCGCCCAGCGCCATGGCACGGTCACCGTCGGCGCGACCGCGGGCTAGTCCCGGTCGGGCGGGCCGGGCGGATTCGGATTCGGTTCGGACGCGGCGCCGTGCGGCGGGTCGGAGCCGGGCGGCGGATCCGGATCGTCATGGGTTTCGGAGTGCTGCGCGGGCAGCTTCTCGGTCTCGGCCTCGGCGCCGGGCACGCGTTCCTCGAGCCCGCTGCGGCCGAAGAACTCTTCGTCGCCGCGGTCCAGCCCAGGGTCGGTCAGCGCGCTTTCAGTCCGCAGGCTGAACGACGCGAACAACCCGCCGCCGACCAGCGCGATCAGGCCTATCGCGGTGAACGTGATCGGCAGCACCCGCGACCACAGGGCGAGCCGGTCGCGCTCGTCGCGGGCGGCGTTCACCTGGGATTCGACGGTGTCCTCGTTGGAGGTGACCTTGTAGTCGGCCAGCGTCAGCTCGGGCTTCAGCGGGTCACGGGCGAAGAAGTGGTTGGCGTGCTCGGTCTGCTTGACGATGGTGCCCGACACCGGGTCGACCCAGAAGGTCCGCTGCGCGGCGTAGTAGCGGGTCATGGTGATCTGCTCGGCCGGGTCGACGTCCTTCAGGCCCCACATCGCCGCGGACGTCGTCACCTTGCCGTCCTCGTCGCCGGCGTACAGCGACGGGTATTTGACCGGCGCCACCAGCTTGCCGTCGGCGCTGTAACCGATGTTCTGGGTGAACTTGTAGGTAGTCAGGCCGTTGACGTCCTCTTGGCTGTCGTAGTTGACGTCGTATGCCTTCTGCGCGACCGGGTCGAAGTACGGATAGGTCTTCTTCTCGGTGTGGAACGGGAAGCGGTAGGACAGGCCGTCGTGGCGCAGTGGGATCGAGGTGGGCGGGTTCTCGTCGTTGAAGGTGCGCGGCTTCTGCACGGCACCGCCGGTGTGGGTGCCGTCGGAGACGGCCATCGCGGTCTTGCGGTTGAGCGTGACGGTGTCGACGATTGCCAGCAGCAGTCCGGTGTCCTTCTGCTTGTCGGTGCGCCGCAGCGAGGTGCCGACCTGCAGCGTGACCACGTCGGCGTTGGCCGGCGACTCGACGCTGATCTGCTGCTGGGAGACCAGGGGGACGTTCTGGTTGACGACGACGTGGTCAGTCGACAGCGACGCCGAGTCCAGAGCGGTTCCGGTGCCATCGCTGACCAGCGTCGCGTCGATGTTGAGCGGGATCTTGGTGATCCTGCTGGTGGTGTAGGTCGACAGCAACAGCGCGGCAATCAGCAGGGCAGCCCCGAGTCCGATGATTCCGCATGCGGCGAACCGCAACATGACCGCTCGGTTCACGTGGCCGTGCCCTCCCTGACGCTCTAGGCAAATCGGTTTGACCCTAACAGCAGTACCCAATTCGCCAGGCAGCACAGCGCAGGCAAACTGGGATCGTGACCGAGGGCCAGCAGGTGGGCGGAGTCCGCAGCTTCCTCCCCGCCGTCGAGGGTATGCGCGCCTGCGCGGCCATGGGTGTGGTCATCACGCACGTGGCCTTCCAAACCGGTCACTCCAGCGGGGTGGACGGCCGGTTGTTCGGCCGCTTCGACCTTGCTGTCGCGGTGTTCTTCGCGTTGTCGGGCTTCTTGCTGTGGCGTGGTCATGCGGCCGCGGCACGCGAGCTCACACCGCGACCGCGCACCGGCCACTACCTGCGTTCGCGGGTGGTCCGCATCATGCCGGCCTATCTGGTGGCCGTCGTCGTGATTCTCACGCTGCTGCCCGACTCGGATCACGCCAGCCCGACGGTGTGGCTGGCAAACCTGACCCTGACCCAGATCTACATACCGCTGACCCTGACCGGCGGCCTGACCCAGATGTGGAGCCTGTCGGTCGAGGTCAGTTTTTATCTGGCGCTGCCGATTCTGGCGCTGCTGGCCCGCCGCATCCCGGTGGGCGCGCGGGTGCCGGTGATCGCCGCGCTGGGGGCGCTCAGCTGGGCGTGGGGGTGGGTGCCCATCCATTCCGGTAATCCGCTGAACTGGCCGCCGGCCTTTTTCTCCTGGTTCGCCGCGGGCATGCTGCTGGCCGAGTGGGTGCACAGCCCCATCGGGCTGGCAGCGCGGTTGGCGCGCCGGCGGGTGCTGATGGCCGTCGTCGCGCTGGTCGCGTTCCTGGTGGCGGCGTCCCCGCTGGCGGGTCCGGAGGGCCTGACTCCCGGGACCGCGACGCAGTTCGCGCTGAAGACCTCCATGGGTGCGGTGGTCGCGTTCGCCTTGGTCGCGCCGTTGGTGCTGGACCGCATCGACACCCCGCACCGGCTGTTGGGCAGCACCGGCATGGTGACCCTGGGCCGCTGGTCCTACGGCCTGTTCATCTGGCACCTGGCCGCGCTGGCCATGGTGTTCCCGGTGGTGGGGACGTTTCCGTTCACCGGCAACATGCCGACGGTGTTGGTGCTGACGCTGGTCTTCGGGTTCGCGATCGCGGCGGTGAGCTACGCCCTGGTCGAGTCGCCGTGCCGGGAAGCGTTGCACCGCTGGGAGAAACGCCAGATGCCGGATGGGCAGGCGGCAGATGCCGAGGCGGACGCGATCGCGCCTTAGCCGGTGCGGTCTATCCACTCCTCCAACGTGTCCGCGGACGGCAGGTTGATGGCCTGCTCGATCTTCTCGACCAGGTCGGTTCCGTACTCGACGGTGGACTTGATGAAGTTGCCCAGCCCGGCCAGGTGGATGCCGTCGCTCAGTAGGTATGCGCTCTCGCCGGCCACGCTGACGTGGCTCGGCTGGGCGGTCTCGCGGACAAACGCCTTGGGCCAATGCGTGTCGCGATTCCAGTCGTTCACCAGTTCCATTAGGCGCGGACGATCGCTGGCGAGGTAGTAGCCGGCCGGGCTGACCGAGATCTCCAAAATGTCCGGCCGCAACCCGTTGATCCGCAGGTTCACCAGCAACTTGCCCCGCTGATAGTTGGACAGCACCAGCATGAATTCCGCGCCGGCGTCGCTGCGGAAGAAGCGCAACTGGCGCGACCGCAGATACCGTTCGATCAGCTCCGTGCTCAATGGCTCGATCTCCATGCCCCGATCGTGACCGCGGGGCCTCAAAGGATTCTTGGTGCCCGAGGCTCCGCTCGCCTCGGTGGTCGGTAACCGCGCCATGATCTCGGCCCGGACCGCCGAGCGGCGGGCCTTACCGGCCTCGTCGCGCAGGGGCGTGTCGACGAATTCGATGAAGTCGGGGGTGGGCGGAACCTTATACCCGGCGATGTTGGCGCGCAGGAACTCGCGTACGCCCGCCGCGTCCAGGGTGGAGTCGTCGGTCCTTTGCACCAGCGCGTAGGGCACCTGGCCCAGATCACCGGCGTTCGGATCGGGGACGCCGACGACCAAGCAGGACAACACTTCCGGGTGCGCTGACAGCGCGCTCTCGATCTCGGCGGGATAGACGTTGCGCCCGCCCACGGTGAACATGTCGACCCGCCGGTCGGACAGATAGAGGAAGCCGTCGGCGTCGAAGTAGCCGAGATCGCCCAGCGAGTCCCAGCCGTCGCGGGTTTTCGCCGTCGATCCCAGGTACCGGTAGGTCGGCGCGCTGCCCGGTGCCGGGCGCATATAGATTTCGCCGACGACGCCGGGCGGACAGGGATTGCCGTCGTCGTCGAGCACTTTCATCTCGCCGCTGACCACGATGCCGACCGAGCCGCGATGGGCCAACCACCGGTCGCCGGAGATGAACGTCAGCGCTTGTAATTCGGTGCCGCCGTAGAGCTCCCAGACCTTCTCGGGACCCAGCAGGTCGATCCAGGCCTGTTTGACGGCCGGCGGGCACACCGCCGCCAGGTGCCAGAACCGCCGGATCGACCACAGGTCGTAGGCCGACGGGTCGGCGTGGTAGACCGGCAGCACCCGCTGCATGATCGTCGGCACCGTCACCATGAACGTGACGCCGTGATCGGAGATCAGGCGGAGGAACTGATGCGCGTCGAACCGGTTCATCAACAATAGGTGGTGGCCCATGATCAGCGCGAGCGCCGCCATCGTGATCCCGGTGTTGTGGCTCAGCGGCACCGGCACAAACGTGGTGTCGCCCTCTTGTGCGCCCATCGCATAGGCGGCCAGCGGCGAGAGGCGGCTGTCACCACCGGCCTCGATCAGCTTGGGGCGCCCGGTGCTGCCGCCGGATCCCATTGCCTTCCATGCCGGCGACACCGCCTTGGGCAGCGGCGCGTCCGACAACGTCGGATCGGGCGTGAAACCTTTTGGCACACCGGGAATTTGACCCTGTGGATCTTCCCCGCCGACCAGCAGTGCACGCGGGCGCAGGTCCAGCAGGCCCTGCAGCTCCGCGACCGGCAGCCGCGCCGACAACGGTTGCGGCACCGCGCCCAACTTCCAGTACGCCACCGCGGCCTGCACGAATTCCACCGAGTTGGGCAGCAGGATCGTCACGTAGTCGCCGACGCCGACGCTGCGATCGGCGTAGGCGCGGGCCAGCCGGTTGGTCGAGGAGTCCAGTTCGGCGCGGGTCAGGGTCTCGCCGTCGCAGGTGACCGCCGGCTCGTCAGGGGCTAGCGCGGCCAGCGCCGAAACCTGGGTACCGATCGGCGGAATCGGCTCACTCTGGGTCATTTAGTAAGCGCCCGTCGTCTCGAAGATGCGCCGCGGATTTTCCACCAGCATCGTGTGCAGTTGCTCGTCGGTGACACCGCGCTCTTTCAGGGCGGGGATCGCGTCGTTGTGGATGTGCAGGTAGTGCCAGTTCGGCATCATCTGCGCCGTCAGTTCCTCGGGCAACGCGTCGAAGTAACAGTTGGCGTCGTGGGAGAGCACCATCTTGTCGGCGTGGCCGCGCTCGCACATCTGCGCGACGATGTTCACCCGGTCCTCGAACGACGAGATCACGTCGATGCCGAACCGGTCCATCCCGAGGTACGAGCCGGGCGCAATCAGTTCCTCGAGATAGCCGATGTCGGTGCTGTCGCCGGAATGCCCGATGATCACCCGACTCAGGTCGACGCCCTCTTCTTCGAAGATCTTCTGCTGTTCGAGCCCGCGCCGCAGCTCGGCGTGGGTGTGCGTGGAGATCGGTACCCTGGTGCGCTTCTGCGTCTGGGCGACGGCCCGCAGCACCCGCTCGACCCCGGGGGTGACGCCGGGTTCGTCGGTGGCGCATTTGAGGATTCCGGTCTTGATGCCGGTGTCGGCGATGTCTTCCTCGATGTCGCGGACGAACATGTCGACCATGATCTCCGGCCCGCCGAGCATGCCGCCCGGGCCCTCGTAGTGGAATCGCAGCGGCAGATCGTTGTAGGTGTAAAACCCGGTCGCCACAACGATATTCAGTTCGGTGGCCGCCGCGACCCGCGCGATGCGCGGGATATAGCGGCCCAGCCCGATCACGGTGAGGTCGACGATGGTGTCCACGCCGCGGGCCTTGAGCTCGTTGAGGCGGTCGATCGCGTCGGCCACCCGTTTCTCCTCGTCGCCCCAGGCTTCCGGATAGTTCTGGGCGATCTCGGTGGTCATGATGAAGACGTGCTCGTGCATCAGCGTCACGCCGAGCTCGGCGGTATCGATGGTTCCGCGCGCAGAATTTAATTCGGACACGTCGCTGATGCTAAGCGCGCCCGCCGGTGGAAGAACAGTCTCCTTTTCCGCGGTCCGGGGTCAGCGCTGCCGCGCTTTGCGTACGATTTCCAGCCATTCCGTTGATTCGGGACGGGTGGTGAGTAACTGCAAACCGGCATTGTCGAGTTCGTACCGGATTTTTTCGACCGTGAGCACCTCGAGGTGAAAGCACTGCCGCAATTCCAATCCATCCACGAGCAATGCATATTCTCCTTCGACCAGCCCGTTGAAGGAGCTGTGCACGGTGACACGAGCGGTCGAACGGCCGATCGCTTTGCGTTCGGTCCAGCCTGAGGGCCGAGCGGCCCAATAGGACGGCGGTTTCCACTGAATGACGGCCTTGCCCGTCGGCTTGAGATGACGCGCGACGGTCGCCAGCACCGCCCGCCGCAGGCCGATGCCCCGGTAGTGAATCAGGTTGGTCGGCAACAGGACTGCGTCGAATCGTTGCATCAGGCGCAGGTCCTCGATGCGGGCGCGCACCGTCCGCGCGTGCCGAACTTCGGCGAGCATGTGCTCGGAGTCGTCGACGGCCGTGACTTGATGACCCAGTTGTGCCAGCGGGTCGGCAATCCGTCCGGTGCCGGCGCCGAGTTCCAGCACCGAACTCCGCGGTTGCAGCAGGGCGTGGATCTGTTCGGGCTCACTCGTCGGCGGCAGGTGGCGGTAGAGCTCGATGAGGCTACCGTCGGCCGTCCGCTCCGCCTGCGTGCCGGCTTGGCAGTAGCACTGCGGCATGAGAGTTCTCAATTCCAGCCGCCCCTTCTAGGCCAGTTCGTAGAAGCTCGGGCCGTCCAGGTAGCGCAGCGTCCAAAGATCGCGAGCCACCACTTCGCCGACCTCATGTGCCAGCGTGACGAAAATGGGGTAGGTCAGGTCGTCGGTGGTTTGGCGCAGTTGGTCGCCGGGATTCACCCGGACCCGCATGTCGAGGAAGCTGGGGAGCTCCTTGATGGTCGCCAGGTCGTGATAGGCGATCAATGTGCCGCTTTGTGGGGCGACCATCACGGCTCGGGCGACGTGCTTGTGCAGGCGGTATGGGCCCCCGCTGCGTTGGGCGAATCGCTCGGGTCGCACGTAGGCGTCCACCATCCATTCGATCTGCGACTGTCCGGTGGCCAGGCGCGCGCTCGCGGGCAGGTTGGCGCCCGCTATGCGCGCGCCCACTTCGATCAGGCACGGCCCGTCGGCCGTCATCTTGATCTCGGCATGGGCCGCGCCGTACCGGATACCGAGCGCATCGAGCACGGCGAGCGCGTAAGCGACCAGCTCGTCCTGCACTTCGCCGGTCGCGGGCAGCAGCCGCCAGGCGACCGTAAGATCGGGGACACCGTTCGCACTGATGCGATGGGTCTCCCAGATGTCGCACACTTGGTGCACGCCATCGCAGCTGACCGTGTCGACCGTGTATTCGGTGCCCACCAAGCATTCCTGGGCCACCACACCGTCATGGCGCTCGTACAGTACATTGCTGCGGCGGTTGAGGTGCCGAAAGGCCCGCACGGCCTCGTCGGGACTGTCGCACCAGGCGACACCGTCGTTGCCGGCACTTCTCAGTGGCTTGAGAATGACGCGGCCGCCAACTTTCTTGTGCCAGTTGAGGAGTTGGTCCTCGTCTTCCACCAGAATCTGACGGGCTCCGCGCAGACCCTGCTCCTTGATTCGCTCGATCATCAGATATTTGTCGCGCCGCGCGGGGCTCAACGCCGTTCCGTTGGTCGGTGCACCGGTGATCGGATGCAAGGCCTCGCTCAGCGCGTCGGCCAGTCCCACTCCCGGCTCGGTACCGGCCACCACTGCGACGGGACGCCACGGCAGTAACGCGGCCAACGTCTCGGACAAGTCGCCGCGGTGCACGACGTCGACGTCGTAGGGGTAGTGGTCCGGTAGACCCTGCAGGGCTATCGGCACCTAGGCGCCGCTTTGTACCCGCAGCGGGGTATATCCGGCGCGCCGGAAATCCTCGGCCAGTTCGGTCCCGATGGATGCGTAGGTATCGACCAATACGACGTGTCGGGTGGATTCGTCGGGCACGTGATTCTCTATTCGATTCAGTATGCGGCCAGGTCCTCGAGATCGTGTTCGCGAGTTGGCAATAGGAACGCCCGTTGGCAGGTAAGGAATACCGTGCCGTCCGCTTTGACTCCACGGGTGGCGCAGCTGACGATGCCTTGATTCGGCCGGGACTCCGACAGGCGCTTGTCCAGGTACTCGGTCTCGGCATAGATGGTGTCTCCGACGAAAACCGGGGCGACGAGGCGGATGTTGTCCCAGCTCAGATTCGCCAGACCCTTGGCGCTGGTGCTGGGAACGCTCATGCCGGAGACGATGGACAAAGTGACCAGGCTGGACACCAAAGGCCTTTTCCACTCGGTCTTTTCGCAGTAGGCATCGTCAATATGCAACGGATGCAAGTTATGTGACAGCAACGACATCCAGATGTTGTCGGCCTCGGTCAGGGTGCGGCCCGGTCGGTGTTCGACGATTGCCCCAACCTCGAAATCTTCGAACACCAGACCGGGTGATTCCCGCCAGCGGCGATCGCCAACCTTCTTGTAGGCGCGGACCTGATCCATGACTAACCCCTCCACTCGCAGCAGATTCAGTGAACCGGAGTGACGGCCGGCCCACGGCCCGGTGCCTCAACGTTTTTCACCCGTGCCAGCAGCCGCCGTGCCGCGGCAACCATGGGTGGACCGACCATTTGCCCGTCCACGACCCCGATCTCTCCGGACTGTGCGTGCGCGATTTCGATGACACGTCGGGCTCGTTCCACCTCCGCAGGCAGCGGCGTAAACCGTCGTTGATCACGGCCACCTGGCGTGGTTGCACCGCGGCCTTGCCTGTGAAGCCGAGCTCGCGCGCGGTTCACGTCGATCTTGAGCGCGAGCTCGTCCCTCAGGTCGAAGGTGGGCGCATCGATCGCCGGGATGCCGGCGATGGCGGCCGCCGTGACGATCCGTGAGCGCGCATAAAGCAACGGCTCCCAGTCCATCGATATGCCTAGGTCGACCGCGAAGTCGGCGGCACCGAATACCAGCGCACGCACCCGTGGCGTGGCGGTGGCGATTTCCTCGACCGCGGCCAGCCCGGCCGCGGTTTCAATCGTCGCCAGAAAAGCCACATCCGCAAGGTAGTCACCCAGCATGTCTTCCAGGATGAGTAAATCGTGCGCGCAGTTCACTTTCGGCACCAGCAGCGCGTCGGGCCTGATGGCGCCATAGACGAGGGCGAGGATGTCGTGCAAGCCGTCGACCGTGCGCAGGCCGTTGATCCGCAAGGCGCGGACGTTCTCGGTCGAGGACCGGGTGAACACCTGAGACGCGTTGCGACGAGCCTCTTCACGCCGGGCGGGCGGGACGGCATCTTCGAGATCCAGGGTGCACACGTCGGCGCCCGACTGCAGTGCTGCCTGGTACCGGCGCGGAGTGATAGCGCTGGTCATCAGCATGGTGCGAAACATGCTGTGTTGCAATAACTGTGGCTGAGCCATCGTCAAACACCAACCAATTCTTCGGATTTCGATGCCACCAATTCGTTGACGGTTGCGGCGAAGCGGCGGATATCGTCGGGGTCGTTGTCCGACCGGAGCATGATTCGCAGTCCCGCGTGGCCCCTGGCGGTGACCGGGAAAAAGACCGCGGAGGTGTAGTAGCCGCGCTCCATGATTTCTCGGGAAAGGTCGACTGCCTTGGTGTCGTCACCGATCTCGATCACCCGGATAGGGGTGTCCAGGCCGGCCTGCGGGGTGGCGATCAGGGTGTCGAACAACGCGGCGTTTTGGCGCAGTTGTTGCTGCCGCGCCGCCAGCTCGGGTGAATTGTGTACCCGTAGTGAACCCAGGCAGGCACCGATCGTCGGTGCGTTCGCCGGCTTGGACCACGCCAGCGGACCGCCGAATCGCATCAGAACGTCATAGTGTTCCTCGGGACCCAACATGATGACCCCGCCGCTGGCGGCGTAGGCCTTGCCGAGCGAGGCGACGATGATCGTCAGCGGGTTGAGCTGCTCGGGCATCATCGAGCGCACGATTACTTCGCCCCGTTCGCCGTACATCGACAACGAGTGGGCCTCGTCGAAGAAGAGGAGCAGGCCGTAGCGGTCCTGCAACTCCATCAGCTCTTTGACCGGCGCGACGCCGCCCAGCGAGTAGGCGCCGTCGGCGACGTAGGCAACTCGCTTGTGCTTCTTGCAAATGTCTTCGAGGTAGTTGAGGTCGTTGTGGGGCGAGGTATACACGGGCGCTTCGTCGGCGCAGATGGGCTTGATGTAGTTCAGCGAGAAGTGGGCATGCTTGTCGAACACCATCACGCGCGGTTCGCCGTCGTCGGTCAGGTGCCCCGACGCGATCAGGGGCAATACCGCGGAACTGGCCACCGCCGTGGAGATCGCGGAGATGCAGCGAGCCCTGAACAAGGCCGAGAGTCCGGCTTCGAGTTCGTCGATGATGGCGAACCGGATACGCAGCAGTGAGGCGGACAGGGCGAACGTTTGCTCCGAATCTATGGCCGCGCGAGCGCCTTCCAGAACCCAAGGGTGCGAGTGCAGCCCCAGTTAGGAGCACGAGATCATGTTGATGAAACGGTGGCCATCGCTTTGCCGCTCCAACCGGTCATTGCCGACGTAACGCACGCTGTTGTCCAGCAGCTTGTTGTCGGCTGCAGCCTGCCATGCGGGATTGCCGATGGCGACGGCCTTGGCGTTGTGTTGGAACCGGTGGATCTGGGGCCGGTGCATTCATCACGGGTCTCCTTGTAGAAACGCGTTGGGTAATACGGAATGGCGTGGCTCGCCAGCGGCCCTGGAACGCCTCTGTCCGGAAGATCCGTGAACTAACGATGGCCATCGTCGTTGCAACATGTTGCACGGTAGGAAGATCCGCGCCGGCCGGCCATCCGCCGATCGGTCGGAGCGCGTGATGAATGTCGTCTCCCCCGATCGAGGGACAGCCGAATCGTCCTCGTCGGCGGCCGCTTGGCCGACAGACATCCCCGCGTGCGGTCGGCACTCTTATCGCCATGTCGAACATCCCCCCGGAGACGGGCTGATGCCCTGGCTCGCTCTTCTGACCGGTAGCGGGCTGCATGCGGTGATCACGGCGTTGCTGGGTTTGTCGATGATCACCGCGGCGGACAGCCTGCTGATCTTGGCGATCGCCGCGTCCGCATCGGCGGTGCTGGGAGCGGTCGCCGCTCGCAGGTACCCGTCCTGCGCGCCCGCCGGTGCGCCGGTCGTGCGGAGCTTGGGCTGGTTGAATCTGTGGACGGCGGTGACTTTAGTCGCCCTCCTGCTGGGTGTGGCGGTCTACAGCGCGGTGGTCGTCTTCACGCTGGGCGCCTCTATCGCTCCGCTTGCGATCACGGCTTGGTCGGTGGTTGAAGCCCGTCGCGGTCAGGCCGCCACCGGCCTCGGCCTGGTGCAAAGGGTGGCCGTATGCCTGCTGGCCGTGCTGGGTGCCCTGCTCGTGGTCGTACTGGCCGGATCGGATGCTCGCGGCCCGGTGGCGATGCTGGTCGCAGCCGTGCTGGGCGTCATCGACGGCACCGCCGCCGGCGGCGTGGCCGTGGTGTCCCGTAACCTGGCGCGCAACGGGGTCGGCGTGTGGCAGGTGATGGCCCACCGCTACTACGCGACGGTCGTCGTGGCCGCCACCGCCTTGCTCGTCCTCGTCCCGGCCGGATTGCTCGCCGCGCCCACGCTGTCATTGCGCACGGCGATCGGAGCCGCGTTCGCGTCGTTGGTGGTGCCATTCTTCTTGATGCAGTACGCCATTCAGCGGTTGGCGCCGGTCCTGGTGACTGCCGCGCTGGCATTGATACCGGCCATCGCACTCTTCGTGGAGATGGCGGTCGGCCGAGCGGTGAACTGGCCCGCTCTGCTGCTCGGACTGCTCATCGTCCCCGCGAGCCTCGCGATATTTTTCACCCGGCGACAACCGGCATGAGTTCCCGCGGTCTGATCCCGGGCCGGCCCCCGCGGCCGCGCTGATGGCGTACCGTCTGCCGCATGTTGCTCGATCCCAACCATCTGCAACGCCGCTACCCCGACGCTCGATCCGGGGAGATCATGGCCGCCACCGTCGACTTCTTCGAGTCCCGGGGCAAGGCGCGGTTGAAGGCCGACGATCACGCGCGGGTCTGGTACTCCGATTTCCTTGACCACGTCGGGCGGGAACGCATCTTCGCCTCGCTGCTGACCCCGTCGCAGTACGGCGCGAGCGACTGCCGCTGGGACACCTACCGAATCAGCGAATTCGCCGAGATCGTCGGCTTCTACGGGCTCAACTACTGGTATCCCTTCCAGGTCACGGCCCTGGGTCTGGGCCCGATCTGGATGAGCGACAACGACAACGCCAACCGCAAGGCCGCGGCCCAATTGGAGGCCGGTGAGGTGTTCGGCTTCGGATTGTCCGAGCAGAGCCACGGCGCCGACGTCTACCAGACCGACATGATCCTGACGCCGAGCGGGGGCGGTTGGTCGGCCAGCGGCGAGAAGTACTACATCGGCAATGCCAACGTCGCGCGGATGGTTTCGACGTTCGGCAAGATCGCCGGCACGCCTGGACAAGAAGACGAGTACGTGTTCTTCGTCGCCGACTCTCAGCACGAGCGCTACGAGCTGATCAAGAACGTCGTCAACTCGCAGAACTACGTCGCCAACTACGCGCTGCGCGACTACCCGGTCACCGAGGCCGACCTGCTGCACCGCGGGCCCGGGGCCTTCCACGCCGCGCTCAACACCGTCAACATCTGCAAGTACAACCTCGGTTGGGGCGCGGTCGGCATGTGCACCCACGCCATGTACGAGGCGGTGACCCACGCGGCCAACCGCTACCTGTACGGCACCGTCGTCACCGACTTCAGCCACGTGCGGCGCCTGCTCACCGATGCCTACGCGCGCCTGATCGCGATGAAGCTCGTCGCCACCCGCGCCAGCGACTACATGCGCAGCGCCTCGGCCGAGGATCTTCGCTACCTGCTGTACAGCCCGCTGACCAAGGCGAAGATCACCAGCGAGGGCGAGCGGGTGATCACCGCGCTGTGGGATGTGATCGCCGCCAAGGGCGTCGAAAAGGACACCATCTTCGAGGCCATGGTCCGCGAGATCGGGCTGCTGCCCAGGCTGGAGGGCACCGTCCACATCAACATCGGGTTGCTGGCCAAGTTCATGCCCAACTACCTGTTCGCGCCGAACGGCGAACTGCCGCTGATCGGACGCCGCGACGAGGCCGTCGACGATTCGTTCCTGTTCAACCAGGGACCGACTGGGGGATTGGGCAAGGTGCGGTTCCACGATTGGCGCACGCCGTTCGACAGCTTCGCGCACCTGCCCAATGTCGCCCTGCTGCGTGAGCAGATCGACGTGCTGGCCGAGATGCTGGCTTCAGCGACTCCAGATGCGCTGCAGCAGAAGGACATTGACTTCGCGTTCGGCGTCGGCCAGCTGTTTGCGACGGTTCCCTACGCGCAGCTGATCCTGGAGGAAGCCCCGTTGTCCGGGGTGGACGACGCGCTGATCGACGAGATCTTCGCGGTGCTGGTGCACGACTTCAACAGCTACGCGGTCGAACTGGGGGACAAGTCGGCGACGACGGACGCGCAGGCCCGCTTCGCGATGCGGATGATCCGTCGCCCGGCGTTCGACGCCGCGCTACGACCAGGTCTGGAAGGAACACGTCCTGCCGATCAACGGCGCCTACCAGATGCGGCCGTAGCGCCTCTGCTCAAGCGCGCGACTGGCCGGGCGTTCGAGACCCAGCGCCCGGCTGGCCGCGCGCTCGTCGAACCGTGAATCCCCGGCGCACCCTCTTGACTGTGGCGTGGCTCACAGTAAAATGACCACTGGTCATCGACACAGGGAGGTTCGATGCCGACGGTGACATGGGCACGCGTCGACCCGGCTCGTCGCGCCGCGATCATCGAGGCCGCCGAGGCAGAATTCGGGGCACACGGATTCTCCGCGGGCAGCCTGAACGTCATCGCGCGCCGGGCCGGTGTCGCCAAGGGCAGCCTGTTCCAGTACTTCGCGGACAAGCGCGACCTGTTCGCGTTCATCGCCGACATCGGCAGCCAGCGGGTGCGCGCGTACATGGAAGACCTGATCCGCCGGCTCGACCCGGACCGCCCCTTCTTCGAATTTCTCACCGAGCTGCTCGACGGCTGGGTTGCCTACTTCGCCGAGCATCCGCGGGAACGATCGCTGTACGCGGCGGCGACCCTGGAGGTCGACACCGACGCCCGCATCAGCGTGCGCAGCGTCATCCACCGGCACTACCTGGAGGTGCTGCGGCCACTGGTGCACGGCGCTCAGGCCCGCGGCGATCTGCGCGCCGACGCCGACACCGACGCACTGCTGTCGTTGCTGCTGCTGATTTTTCCGCACTTGGCGCTGGCCCCCTACATGCGCGGCCTGGATCCTATCCTCGGGCTCGACGAGCCCAGCCCCGAACAGCCCGCGCTGGCCGTGCGACGGCTGGTCGCGGTGCTGATCGCCGCGTTCGCGACGCCGAAAGCCTCCGACAAACCAGCCCCTATGCGATCTGAGGAGGTCACATGAACCGATCCGCGTTGCCTCGATGGCCGAAGGCGGTCTCAACTGGGATAGCTTGCCGCTCAAGCTCTTTGCGGGCGGCAACGCGAAATTCTGGAATCCGGCCGACATCGATTTCTCCCGGGACCGCGAGGACTGGGAACGCCTGACCGACGACGAACGCAGCTACGCGACCCGGCTGTGCGCCGAATTCATCGCGGGCGAGGAATCGGTAACCCAGGACATCCAGCCGTTCATGGCCGCGATGCGCGCCGAGGGCCGACTCGGCGACGAGATGTACCTGACGCAGTTCGCCTTCGAGGAGGCCAAGCACGTCCAGGTGTTCCGGATGTGGCTCGACGCCGTCGGCATCACCGAGGACCTGCATTACTTTCTTGACGACGTCCCGACTTACCGGACGATCTTCTACGAAGAGCTGCCGGCCTGCCTCAATGCGCTGACAGACGATCCGTCACCGGCGGCCCAGGTGCGCGCGTCGGTGACTTACAACCACATGGTCGAAGGCATGCTGGCGCTGACCGGCTACTTCGGCTGGCACAAGATCTGCGTGGACCGCGGCATCCTTCCCGGCATGCAGGAGCTGGTGCGGCGCATCGGCGACGACGAGCGGCGCCACATGGCGTGGGGCACCTTCACCTGCGGCGCGATGTCGCCGCCGACGACGCCAACTGGGGTGTCTTCGAGACGCGGATGAACGAGTTGATTCCGCTGGGGTTGCGCCTGAATCGAAGAGGGCTTCGCGCTGTACGACCCGATGCCCTTCGGTTTGTCGGTGGACGAGTTCATGCAGTACGCCTCCGACAAGGGCATGCGACGCTTCGGCACCATCTCGAGCACCCGCGGGCGCCTGGTCGGCGAGATCGACCTCGACTACTCGCCGCTGCAGCTCGAGGACACCTTCGCCGAGGAGGACGAAAAGGCGCTGGCCGCCGTGTCGGGCCTCGCCGACGCCCGGCGGTTACTCGACCTTCGTGTCGCCGCCGTCGTCCCCGGCGGATGAGGCGCCGACCCAGACGGTCTTGGCGTTGCAGAATGCCCGGATGCCCAGGCCGGCCAACTCGCGGCCGTAGCCGGAGCGCTTGATGCCGCCGAACCCCAGCTCCGGGTAGGACACCGTCATCCCGTTGATGAAAACCTGGCCGGCCTCGATGTCGTCGATGAACCGCTGCTGTTCGGCCTCGTCGTTCGTCCAGGCGTTGGAGCCCAGCCCGAACGTGGTGGCGTTGGCGATCTCGATGGCCTCGTCGATGTCGGAGACGCGGTACATCGACGCGACTGGGCCGAACACCTCTTCGGTGTATAGCGCCATGTCCTTGGTGATGTCGGTGACCACCGTCGGCGGGTAGAACCACCCCGGGCCGTCGGGAGTCTTGCCGCCCAGACGGACCTTGGCGCCGGCGGCGACGGCGTCGTCGACCTGCTTGGCGATCTCGTCGCGGCCGGATTCGGTGGCCAGCGGGCCCACGTCGGTGTCGGGGTCGGTCGGGTCGCCGACCTTGAGTGCGGCCATGCGCTCGACGAACTTGTCGACGAAGGCGTCGTAGATGTCGGTGTGGACGATAAACCGCTTGGCGGCGATGCAGGACTGCCCGTTGTTCTGCACCCGGCCCGTGACGGCGGTCTTGACGGCCTCGTCGAGGTCCACCGACGGCATCACGATGAACGGGTCGCTGCCGCCCAGCTCGAGCACGGTGGGCTTGATCTCGTCGCCGCAGATCGCGGCGACCGATTGGCCGGCCGGCTCGCTACCGGTGAGGGTGGCCGCCGCCACCCGCGGGTCGCGCAGGATGCGCTCGACGGCGCTCGAGGAGACCAGCAGCGTCTGGAAGCAGTCCGCGGGGAACCCGCCGCGGGCGATGACGTCGGACAAATACAGCGCCGACTGCGGCACGTTCGAGGCGTGCTTGAGCAGGCCGACGTTGCCGGCCATCAACGCCGGTGCGGCAAACCGCACGGCCTGCCACAGCGGGAAGTTCCACGGCATCACCGCCAGCACCACCCCCAGCGGCTGCCATCGGGTGTAGGCCTGTTTCGCACTGACCTTGGCGGCCTCGGCCGGCTCGTCGGCCAGCATTCGCTCCGCGTTCTCGGCGTAGTAGCGAAAACCCTTGGCGCACTTGAGCGCTTCGGCCTTGGCAGACTTCAGGGTCTTGCCCATCTCCTGGGTCATCATCGCCGCGACGTCGTCGGCTTCGGCCTCGAGCAGGTCGGCGGTGGCATTGGCCCACTGCGCGCGCTGGGCGAAGGTGGTGCTGTGCCGGTAGTCGAGGAAACGCGCGTGTGCCCTCGCGATCGCGGCGTCGACTTCGTCGTCGGTAGCCGGGGTGAAGGTCTTGACGGTTTCGCCAGTGGCCGGGTTGATCGTCGCGATTGACACGCTGACATCCTTCCCTCTGCGTGGGTCGGTAAAACGTCCAACACCTAGCCTGCCACTATCGTTCCAGGAGGGAGGTGGCGGATGAGCACAGCGGCTCAGCTGATCGTCAAGTGCCTGGAAACGAGGGAGTTTCCGTCGTATTCGGGATACCGAGGGAGGAGAACATCCGGTTCATCCAAGCGCTGGCGGCCTCGGACATCCGCTACATGCTGACTCGGCACGAACAGGCCGCCGCCTTCATGGCCGAGATGTACGGCCGGGTCACCGGACGCGCGGGGGTGGTCTCGGCGACCCTGGGCCCGGGCGCGATCAACATGCAACTTGGCGTCGCCGACGCCACCACCAACAGCACCCCGGTGGTCGCGATCTCGGCGCAGGTCGGGCAGGACCGCGAATACAAGGAGTCCCACCAGTACGTCGACCTGGTGTCGATGTACGTCCCGATCACCCGGTGGTCGGCGTCGGTGCCCACCTCGCACGCCATCCCGGAGATGGTGCGCAAGGCGTTCAAGACCGCCGAGACCGAACGCCCGGCCGCGGTCTACCTGGACGTGCCCGAGCACATCGACGAGGACGAGGCCGACTATCAGCTGGCGCCGTTGCCGCGCAACGTGGTCCGGGCCGACGCGCCGGCCGCCCGCCAGGTGGCCCGCGCGGTCGACATCCTGCGCAACGCCAGGTGTCCGGTGGTGTTGGCCGGGCACGGGGCCGCCCGTGGCGACGCGACGGCCGCCCTGGTGCGGTTCGCCGAGGAACTCGGGATTCGGGTGGCCAACACGTTTCACGGCAAGGGCGTGATGCCCGACGATCATCCCAACAGCATCGGAACGCTGGGGTTCATGCGGCACGACTACGTCAACTTCGGCTTCGACCATGCCGATGTGGTGATCGCGGTCGGCTACGAGTTGCAGGAATTCGACCCGGTGCGGATCAACCCGCAGGCCGACAAGCACATCATTCACATCCATCGATTCCCGACCGAGGTCGACGCCCACTACTCGGTGGACGTCGGCATCATCGGCGACATCAGCGATTCGCTGGACCAGCTCGCCGACGCGCTGTCCGGTCACCGATTCGACGACGCCGAGGTTCCCGGATCCGGATTGTTGGCCGAGGAATTCGCTCGGGGACAACAGGATTCGCGGTCGCTGGCGCCGCAGCGTGTCGTTGCCGACACCACGGCGGCGCTGGGCCGCGGCGACGTGGTGCTGGTCGACACCGGAGCCACCAAGATGTGGATGGCCCGGCTGTATCCGACGTACCGACACAACACGTGTCTGATCTCCAATGGCTTGTCCACCATAAGTTTTGCACTGCCCGGGGCCCTCGGGGTCAAGCTGGCCCGACCCGAGGCGAAGGTGCTCGCTGTGGTGGGCGACGGCGCCTTCATGATGAACTCGCAGGAAATCGAGACCGCGGTGCGGGAAAAGATCCCCCTGGTGGTGCTGATCTGGGAGGACGACGGCTACGGCCTGATCGAGTGGAAGATGGACCTCGAGCTGGGGGCCCACTACTACGTGAAGTTCGACAACCCCGGCGTCGTCAAGTACGCCGAAAGCTTTGGCGCCAAAGGATATCGGATCTCGCACGCCGACGAGCTGCTGCCGACGCTGCGGGCCGCACTCTCCGACGACGGGGTCTCGCTGATCTGCTGTCCCGTCGACTACTCGGAGAATTTGCGGCTCACCGACCGGCTCGGCGAGCTGGACAAAACACTGTAGGTGCGATGCTGTTTCGTCAGCTGGAGTACTTCGTAGCGCTCGCCCGGGAGCGTTATTTCGCCCGTGCCGCGAGCGCCTGCCACGTCTCCCAGCCGGCGTTGTCGGAAGCGATCCGCAAGCTTGAACGCGAGCTGAAGGTCCCGTTGGTGCAGCGTGGTCAGAAGTTCGAAGGCCTGACACCTGAAGGCGAACGTCTCGTGCATTGGGCACGGCGCGTACTGGCAGATTGCGACGCTCTGCGGCTTGAAGTCACGGCATTGCAGACTGGCCTCGTCGGCGAGTTGCGGTTGGGGGTGGTGCCCAACGCCGTGACCACCGTTGCGCTGCTGACGGATCCGTTTTGTGCCGCACACCCGTTGGTGCGGGTACAAGTCGAGACCAACCTGCGCTCGGCCGGGATCATCGAGCGAATCCGCCGGTTCGAGCTAGATGCAGGGGTTCTCTACCCGGACCGCCACGATACCGACGAACTCCTGGTCACGCCGCTGTATCAGGAGCACCAGGCGCTGATAGTCGGCACCGACCTACTTGCCGGGAAATCGGACACCATCAGCTGGTCGGACGCCCTGGCGCAGCCGCTGTGCCTGCTGACCCCAGGGATGCGAGGCCGCCGCGTCATCGACGACGCATTGGCCACCCGAGGTCTTGCGGTGAGTCCGCAACTCGAAACCGATTCGGTCGCAACGCTCTTCGCGCATGTCGGCACTGGCCGCTGGGCAAGTATTATGCCGCATACTTGGATTCGCGCCCTTGGTGTACCGGCCGGGGCCTCAGTGCTGCGACTGCGCGATCCTTCCGTTACCGCCCGATGGCGCTCGTCACGAACGCGGCAGAACCGGGCTCGGTGGTGACGCGTGCGCTGATCCGGGTCGCGTGCGACGTCGGCATCGGTGAGGTGTTCGGTTCGGCGGCCAGCGGACTTGACCAGCGCTGATCGGCGCGGCCTATCGGCCAGTCGGAAGCGCGTCTTGGACACATTCGACGTCGTCGGCGAAAGCTGGGGTGTAGCTACCCGCAAGAGGAGAAACGATGGCCAAGTGTGTGATGGTGCTCTACCCTGATCCCGTCGACGGATACCCGTCGAAATACGCTCGGGACAACATCCCGGTGATCCAGCGCTACCCCGATGGCAGCACCGTTCCGACGCCGTCGAACATCGACTTCACGCCCGGCCACCTACTCGGCTGTGTTTCGGGTGCGCTCGGATTGCGCAAGTTGTTCGAAGACGCAGGCCACCAGTTGGTGGTGACATCGGACAAGGACGGTTCGGATTCGGAGTTCGAGCGAGAGCTTGTCGACGCTCATATCGTGATTTCCCAACCGTTTTGGCCCGCATACCTGACCAAGGAGCGGATCGCCAAGGCGCCGAACCTACGGCTGGCGCTAACCGCGGGCATCGGCTCGGACCACGTCGACCTCGAAGCGGCCAAGAAGCACGGCATCACCGTCGTCGAGGTTACCTACAGCAACAGCATCAGCGTCGCCGAGCACGCGGTGATGCAGATCCTGAACCTGGTGCGCAATTTCGTCCCCTCGCACCGGTGGTCCACCGAAGGTGGATGGAACATCGCCGATTGCGTGGAGCGTGCCTACGATTTGGAGGGCATGGATGTCGGGGTGATCGCGGCGGGCCGAATTGGGCGGGCGGTGCTGCGTCGCTTGGCTCCGTTCGACGTCAATCTGCATTACACGGACACACATCGGCTGCCGTTGCAGGTCGAGAAGGAGCTCAACGTCACTTTCCATGCGGGAGTCGAGTCGCTGGTGCGCTCGGTCGACGTCGTGTCCATCCACTCACCGCTGTACGAGGCGACCCGCCAGATGTTCAACGAGCGGCTGCTGGGCACGATGCGCCGGGGCTCCTACATCGTCAACACGGCGCGCGGCGAAGAGACCGTGCCCGAGGCGATCGCGGCCGCGTTGCGTAGCGGCCAGCTCGCAGGCTACGCCGGCGACGTCTGGTACCCGCAGCCGCCACCGGTCGAGCACCCGTGGCGGACCATGCCGAATAACGCGATGACACCCCATGTTTCGGGTACCACTCTGTCCGCTCAGGCCCGTTACGCAGCCGGCACGCGAGAAATCCTGGAAAGCTGGTTCGCCGCCAAACCCATTCTTCAGGAGTACCTGATCGTCGAGGGCGGTCAACTCGCTGGCACGGGAGCCTTGTCCTACCAGAAGTGAGGCTGCTAGGTTGTTGCCGCCAAAGCCTTTTCGTCCTCGGCGGCGAAGGCGTCCTCCAACTGCAGCGGCGAGTAGTCGAGGTCGATCTCGCCGACCGGACGACCGCGGGCACTGGAAATGGTGCCGAACCTTCGCATTCCCTTGTCGGAGGCGTACTGTCGAGACTCCTCCATGTCCAGGCCGAACGGGACGGGGTCACTGAAAATCGCATAGGACTGCTCGGTGGCTTGCAGCGCCAGCAGTATCAGCTCGCTCATCCTTGACTCGAATACGGTCCAGTTGGTGTCGTCGGCGGCGACATGGCGTCGGCAGGTGAAGGTCCCCCAGGCCATGTGACGTCGCTCGTCGTCACCGATGCGCCGGACCAGCTCGCGCATGCCGGGAAGGATGTTGCGACTGGTACAGATCTTGTGCCAGGAGTGGTAGCCGGTCAGCGCCACCATGCCCTCGACCAAGTGGTTGTAGGTGACCGACGCCCGGACCTGCGCGGCCGGGGAAGGATCGGTTGTCAACGCGCCCAGACAATTTGGCAGCTCCTCGTAGAAGATCTGCCGGTACGCCGACAGCGGCTCGAATTAGCTGTGCAGGTCGCCGGTCTCACCCACGGCGTCGAGCCACATTCGGAACGCCTGGGTGTGCGTGGCCTCTTCGAAGGCGAACTGCGTCAGATACATCTCGTCGCCCAGGCGACCTTCGGCCCGCATGGCCGCCATGAACGGCTGAATGTCTTCGGTCACCGCTTCCTCGCCGGCGACGAACTGAGCGCACAGTTGGATCGCGAGGAGGCGCTCCTCGTCGGTCAGCTGCTCCCAATCCGCGCGGTCGCGAGAGAAGTCGATGTCGGCAGGATTCCAGAACTTCGCATTGCCCCCGGCGAACAGCCGCAGCGGCAAGCTATCCCAGTTGAATCCGCCCGCTGCCAGCGAACCTGTTTTTGTGCGTGTCATCCGAACGACCCCCTGGAATCGAGTGCATTGATTCGATGGTGACGCTAGCTCGGGAACACGGCCAAATTCATAGACATAACGCGCACGGGTTGATGCGATAAACGCACAAACCGGGGCCGCAGGCCGATTCGTCCTACCCTGACGAGAGTGGATGCCACTGGATATCCGGGGCTTTTCGGAGAACCCGGCACCGCCTTGTCAGATGCGGGGTGGGTCGCACACGCCAACAAGCATCTGACGCCCAACCTGGCGCTGCTGAACGCAAGGTTCCTCGAGGGCAGCCGTGCCGACCGTTGGCTGCGGATGTCATACGAACCCGGGCCCGGCGCCTTCAATTTCGCTCAGCTCAGCGGTGGATCCATGGCCGAGATGCTGGACCAGACGGCGACGCACTGCGGTTCGCTGGTGACGGGTTGTCCTTGCCCGACACTGAGCATGACGGTGACCATCCTGCGCGGCGGAACGACGAAATCGTATGAGGCGTCCGGCCGGGTGCTGAAGCTGACGAAGACGAATGCCGTGCTGAGCGCCGACCTCGACGACGCCAACGGACGTCAAATCGCCACGATCACGGTGGTTTCCCAGCTCATTACGGATATCGGCAGGCTGGGCTAAGACCCGGCGGGCGGGGGTGTCGGCACCTTGAGTGTGGTCGGCGGGACGTATTGGCCGACTAGTACGCGATGCCACCACACCCGGTCGCGCCGCAATTCTGCCGGTGTGGTGAACCGGTACCGGTACAGCTGAGCACGCACATAGCGCGGCGGTGAGTCGGGAAAAGGGTTGTGCCGCAACAGCCGCAGCGTGGGCCGGTCGCCGGTCAGCAGCCGGTGCAGGAACGGTTTCAGCCAGGGCTCGGCATAGCCCGGCGAGATCGCCACGAACCACATCAGCCAGTCCAGCCGCAGATGGTAGGGCGCCCATTGGCGGGGCAACCGCCCGACGGCGCCGGGCTTGCCCTTGAACTCGTATTCCTGCCACACGGTCTGCGCGGTCAGGCGCGGCTCGTCGGTGCCTTCGATCACCACCTCTCGGCGGATGCGGCCGATGCTGCCGAAAGCGCCGTAGGTATTCACCAAGTGAAATGGGTTGAACGACATGTTCATTCGCTGACTCGGCGACAGCATGTTGCGCACTGGCCAGTAGGTCAGCACGAGTACCCCGCCGGCGAACGCCACCACCGCAACGACGAACCACAGCGGTGCCTGTGCCAGCGGCGGATGTCCCGGAACCGGCACCAGCAGCCCGGCCGATGAGTCGTCGATGGCGCTGACGCCAAGACAATCGTCAGCCAATTGAGCCAGGCGAAGTTGCCCGAGGCCACCAGCCACAGTTGCGTGACCACCACGATCGCGGCGGCCACGCTGGCCACGGGCTGGGGCGCGAACAACCCGAACGGAACCACCAGCTGCGCGAAGTGGTTGCCCGCAACCTCGATTCGATGCAGCGGCTTGGGCAGATGATGGAAGAACCAGCTCGCCGACCCGGGCATCGGCTGGGTCTCGTGGTGGTAGTACAGGCAGGTCAGGTCGCGCCAGCACGGGTCACCGCGCATCTTGATCAGCCCGGCACCGAACTCGACCCGAAACAGCAGCAGCCGCGCTATCCACAACGTCAGCACCGGCGGGGCGACGCGATCGTTGCCCAGGAAGATCATCAGGAACCCGCGTTCCAGCAACAGCGATTTCCAGCCGAACGAATACCACGCCTGCCCGACGTTGACGATCGAGAGATAGAGCACCCACAGCATCAACCAGACCGACATCGCGGCCCACAGCGGTATCAGATCGGCCGCGCCGACGAGTAGGGCCGCCCCCAGTGCGGCGCCGAGCCAGGCCACCGCCGCGAAGATCCGGTCGGAGTAATGCAGCGCAAAAATGCTCGGTGTTCGCCAAAACGACTGCCGCGCCAAGAACCGCGGCACCGGCAGGATTCCGTGCTCGCCGATCAGTGCGCGGAACTGCAGCGCGGCGCGACGAACGCGATCAGGTAGATGGCCGCCACGCCGCGCTCCAGCACCAGCCTGCCCAACCAGTAGTCGGGAGCAGCAAACCATCCCATCGGCACAACTCCTTGGACGTATCCAGTGAATCAGCCAATGAACGGCACTCCAACGCCCGAAACGCTAGGCGTCGGGTGGCGCCCGCCCGCGATCCGGCATGGCGATCACCGAGGCAGCGACCGCGGCCAACGAAATCAACGCCAGCAGTTGCACAGTCGCGGAATGGCCGGCGTATCCGTCGACCGATCGCCAGGGATGCCGCGACAGCGCCGCCCCGGCCAGGATCAGGCCGCCGGCACTGGCGGCCACGGTGATCCGGTCGCGTAGCCGCGGGCGATCACGCAGCGCGTAGCGCAGGCCGAGTGCGCCGCCGATCACCACGACCCCGGCCACGCCGGCGATCGCGGCCCCGGACGCCAGCAGCGGCGCCGCCGCCCACGGGCCGGGCGACCATGGTCGTGCGGGTGGGTCGTCGGACCGTGCGCGCCGCCGCCGCAACGCCAGCACGGCCAACACCGGCAGCAACGCCAAGCCCGCGGCCAGGCCGGTGCGGTACAGCGAATTGGATTCGAACCTCAGCGTGATCGTGCCGGGATCTCCGGCGGGCACCACCCAGCCCTGCTGCCATCCGTTGACGGCCACCGGCGTCAGTCGGGCCCCGCTGCTGGTGCGTGCCACCCACCCGGGATTGATGCTTTCCGGAACGACCAGCACCCTCGACGTGGACGACGCCGTGGCCCGGACTTCGCGACGGTCGGGTCCCCACGCCCCCGTCGCCGCGGGATTCACCGAAAGCGCCGTGGTGCTTGGCAATTCGGCGGTATTCGGGGTCGAAAGCTGCACGCCGTCCACGACGAACCGGGCGCCGGGGCTGATCAGCAATTCCTGTTGCCCGGTCGGCAACGCGATCGGATTCGGATCGCAGACGCTCACCGGTACCGGCTCGCCGCTCAGCAGCGCGCCCGCCGTGGTCCGGATCGAGGTGTGCACGAACCGGCCGGCGACCGCGATGACCGGGCCGTGGTCGCAGTCGACGACGATCTCGCGCGGCCGGTTGCGCGCCGCGTCGGCCGCGGCGATCGGGTTGCCGTCGGTGCCCAGTGCGGCCACCTCGGCCAGCCCCGGGGGCTTGAGCTGGTCGAATCCCAGCGCGTTGCGGTCGATGACGTCCTGCCAGTCCAGCAGACTGACGGTGATGGTGCCGGTCACCCGGGGCCGCAGCGAAAGTTGCTGCGCGGCGCCGTCACTCGGCGTGAAGCTGCGGACCTGCGGGCCGTCGCCGAGGTTGACCGCCACCACCGTCGGCTGCGCCGGCAACGTCGAGCGGCTGGGCAGCAGCCGCAGCCCGGCGACCTCGGTGGGCCGCGGCAGCACCAGCGTCAGCGTCGGCGCGCTCCTGTGTTGCACCACCCGCTGTGGTGCGGTCCAGGTGGTGGCGGGATCGCCGTCGGTGGCCGCATACGCCGAGCCCAGGATGTCGACGGTGTCCGAATCACCTTGGGCCCGAGTTGTATTCGGCTCGGCGATCAAGTCGGCCAGCTGCGGGCCCTGCCGGGGCCGCACCCATAGCCGGGGAACCACCGACACCGGCGCCGAAACGGTCAGGGTGCGGCTGAAATTGACCGGCTCCTCCGGGGCCAGCGCCATCGACGGCGCGCAGTGCACGCTGTCGGTCGCCGCCGCACAGCCGGGCCGGCCGAGCAGCTCCGAACCCAAATCCCAGCCCGCGATCGCCGAGCCCGGCGGCGGCCCGGGCACCCGCACGGTGTGCCGCAGGTCGACCGGGTGCGCGAAACCGGAGGCGTCGTACTGGGTGATCGACAGGTCGGTGACGCCGAACTGCACGCCGCTGGATCCGTCGTCGGTGCCGGCGGCGGTGATGCGCACCCACGGGGTTTCGCCGTAGGGCAGCGCCGCGGTGAGCGGCTTGCCCGGCTGGTCGAAGCGCAGCGTGGTGCTGCCGGTGGCGGTATCGATGACGATGCGGCGGACCTGCGAGCCGACGGCCGTCGCGCTGGGTGTCAGGGTGATTGCCGCGTTGGTCACCGGGTGGTCGAAGGTGACCTGCAGCCACTGCCCGACGGCGGCTTGCAGCGCGTTGGTCACCCACGCCGTCGCCGGATCGCCGTCGATCGCCGCGGCGGCCGAGGTCGCCGGGGCGACGTCGGGCATCGCGGTCGAATCCGACGACGAACTGGACACGGTGATCCGCCCGCCGTTCCAGCCGCCGTACACCAGATCGGCGCCGGGGACCGGGTAATCGGGGACCCGGTTGAAGGTGTGCCGAGTGTCGCCGTCGGCGCGGATCGCCGACGAGTGCTCGTCGACGCGGCCGTAGTCGGTCTCCCGCGCGGTCGGGGTGTCCGTCACGGTCACGACGGGTGCCGACAGCCCGGCACGTCGAGCGTCGGCGGTCAGCAGCACCGGACCCGCCGGCGGCTGGCCCAGCAGCCGGCGCCGTTCGTCCAGACGCAGCAGCACTTCCGGCCCGCCGTCGACGCGGGCCAACCCGTCCAGGTCGGCGAAATAGGGCGCACCTGGATTGCCGGGCGCGGTCACGCGGTAGATCACTCGAAAAATTTCCAAGGCCGGATAGCGTGGGCGCAGCCCACTGTCGGCGACGAACCCGGGCAGCGTGCCGGGCCCTACCGGTTCGCCGAACTGTGCCACCTTCTGCAAGCCCGGCGATCCCTCGATGGCGCGGTGCACCAGGATCGGGCGCGCCGAACGCGACGAGTCGGGATCCAGGTCGTTTCGCACCACCACGTACGAAATACCTTGGCGGGCAAGGGTATCAGCCAGCCCGGCCGAGGGCAGGCCCGCGGCGAACAAGCGCTGCACCGAATCCAGCGCCCGAATGGTCTGCGGCGGGGTCAACGGGATCGAGTCGCGCACGCCCCACGGGCTACCGCCGAGCACCTGCAGCGGTTCGTCGTGGGTGGTGCCCCACGTCTGGGTCGCGAACGGTGCCCCCGGGACCACCAGCACCCGGCCGGGGCTCGGCGTGCCGGTGTTATGCGCGGTCAGCCAATCGGCGGCGTCGTGCCAGTAGCGGGGGATGGCGCGGAACGTGCCCGGCGGGGTGAGCCGCGCGGTCCACGCCAGCGAGGTGCCGACCATCAGCGCGGTCAGCACCACCACAGCTACGGCGACCCGCTTGTCGCGTTCGGGGTGGGCCAGCGCACTCAGCCACCGCGCCCGCGGCACGCTGCCCGGCAGCGGCACCCGGCTCAGCAGCGCCGCCACGCCCAGCACGATCGGAATCCGGATGACCGACTCCAGCTTGTGTACGTTGCGCAGCGGTGCGCCCGCGGCGTCCAGGAACAGCTGCACCTGGTGTGCCAGCGGCGACCCGAGCCCGCCGCTATAGCCCACGGCCATCAGCACCACCCCGACCAGCAGCATCGTCACCAGCCGTCCGCGGGCCGGCATCGCCGGGCCGGCCAGCCCCGCCAGCCCGGCCGCGGCGACCAGGCAGGTGGCCAGGATGGCGGCCGAACCGGTGACCAGCGGCGCGCCCGCGGTCGCGGTCGGCGCCACGAACGGGGTCCAGCTGTCGGTGCCGCGCAGCATCTCGACCAGCGACGACCACTGCGTCGTCACCCCCGAGGATTCGATGAAGTCCATAAACGGAGGACTGACGTCGCGCAGCAACAGAAGCGCCACGACCCACCACGCCGTCGCCAGTACGAAGCTCAGCGACCACCACCCGGTGTAGCGCCACCACACCCGGTTCGGCCGATGACAGGCCCACCAGATCACCGCCGGCAGGCAACCGGCCAGCGTGGCGATGGCATTGACCGCGCCCATCAGCGCGACCGCCAGCCCGGCCTGGCCGGCCAGCGCTCGCACCGACCGCCCCGACGTGCCGCGTAACGCCAGGATCGTCGGCAACAGCACCCATGGCGCCAGCATGATCGGCAAGGTTTCCGACGAGATGGACCCGAGCGTAGTCAGCACCCGCGGGCTCAACGCAAACGCCGCCGCACCGATCAGCCGTGACGTCGGGCTGCCGATCCCCAGCGTCTCGGCGACGCGCAGCAAGCCCCAGAAGCCGACCGTCAGCAGCAACGCCCACCACAGCCGCTGGGTCATCCAGCCGGGCGCCCCGAGCAGGTGGCCGATCGCGAAGAAGGTGCCGTGCGGAAACAGGTAGCCGTAGGCCTGATTCTGCGTCTGGCCGAACGGCAGCTCGCTGTTCCACAGGTTGGTCGCGCGGGCCAGAAAGCGCAGCGGGTTGGCGGTCAGATCGAGCTTGGTGTCGGGGGACACCTGTCCCGGGGACTGTGCGAACGTCAGCGCCAGTGAGATCGCGCCAACCAGCACAAGCCAGCGGCGTGACAGCGCAGTGACGGAAAGGCCGGTCGCTGAGCCCGCTGGCGGCGACCCGCTGCGCGCGGCTTGTTCCGGTACTGACGACCCGCTGCGCCCGGCTATGCCGCGTTCGCGATCGCCGCTAGCTACGGTTGCCGTATTCGACCCGGTTGAGCACTGACGACTGCGGATCGCCCCCGGGTAGTGGCGGCTTCGTGTCCTGTTGCACCATCAGGGTGATTCCGAAGATCGCGGCCGCGCCCAGCAACAGACCCACCACCACGCTGGCGGCGGCGGGCGCAATGATGCGGTTCATCGGTCTCCTCGGGTTTTGCGGTCGTCGCGGGGACTATCCAAAGGTCAACCTAGCAGAACGGCCGGCACGGTCCGCGGACGTGAGTCGCAGCAGGGTGGCGGTCCCCGCACCGCCGCGCAGACCCGTCGTGACACCATGTCCCGATGCCTTTTCCGCGCATTCTGGCCGCGCTGGCCGCCTCGGCGTTGTTGGTCGCATGTGGCCACGACGCCGCCCGGCCGCCGGCGACCACGACCAGCAAGGTGGTCGCCGCACCGCCGGCGCCTCCGGTCTGCGGCGACCCCACCGCCAAGCTGTCGACCCGCGACAAGCTGGCCCAGCTGCTGATGGTGGGCGTGAAGAACGCCGACGACGCCCGCGCCGTGGTCAACGGCTACCACGTCGGCGGCATCTTCATCGGCAGCTGGACGGACCTGGGCATCTTCGGTGGACCGCTGACCGAGATAGCGGGCGCCGCGGGGCCGCTGCCGCTGGCGGTCAGCGTCGACGAGGAAGGCGGCCGGGTGTCCCGGCTGAAATCGCTGATCGGCACGGCCCCCTCGGCCCGCGAGCTGGCCCGGAGCCAAACTCCCGACCAGGTCCACGAGCTGGCGGCCCAGCGCGGCAAGAAGATGCACGACTTGGGCATCACCGTCGACTTCGCGCCGGTGGTCGACGTCTCCGACGAACCGGACGACGCCGTGATCGGCGACCGCTCGTTCAGCAACGACCCGGCCGTCGTCACCGCTTACGCCGGGGCCTACGCACAGGGACTGCGCGACGCCGGCGTGCTGCCGGTGCTCAAACACTTCCCCGGCCACGGGCACGGGTCCGGCGACTCGCACAAGGGCGGCGTCTTCACGCCGCCGCTGGCGGACCTGCAGACCAGCGACCTGCTGCCGTACCGGACGCTGATCACCGCGACACCGGTCGCCGTCATGGTCGGCCACCTGCAGGTTCCCGGGCTGACCGGCGACGACCCGGCCAGCCTGAGCCGGCCCGCGGTGCAATTGCTGCGTGACGGCATCGGATACGGGGCCCCGCCATTCAACGGCCCGGTGTTCAGCGACGACCTGTCCAGCATGGCCGCGATCTCGGATCGATTCGGTGTTGCCGAGGGGGCGCTACGCAGTTTGCAGGCGGGCGTCGACGTCGCGCTGTGGGTCATCACCGACGAGGTCCCAGCGGTCCTCGACCGCCTCGAAAAGGCGGTATCCGCAGGCGAATTGGCATTGCCGGCGGTGGATCAATCGCTGCTGCGGGTGGCGGCGATGAAGGGACCCGCCCGGGCGTGTGGACACTGATCGTCCGCTCGATCGTTACCCTGGAGTCAGATTGACACGGCCCGACGGGCTTGAAGGGGCGCAGCGATGGCAGGTGGCACCAAGCGGCTTCCGCGCGCTGTCCGGGAACAGCAGATGCTCGACGCCGCAGTGCAGATGTTCTCGGTCAACGGCTACCACGAGACGTCGATGGACACCATCGCCGCCGCGGCGGAGATCTCCAAGCCGATGCTGTACCTCTACTACGGCTCCAAGGAGGACCTGTTCGGCGCCTGCCTGAACCGCGAGATGACCCGCTTCATCGACGCGGTGCGCGCCGATATCGACTTCACCCAAAGCCCTAGGGACTTGCTGCGCAACACCATCGGGTCGTTCCTGCGCTACATCGATGCCAACTGGGCGTCCTGGATCGTGATGTACACCCAGGCCATCAGCTCGCAGGCGTTCGCCCACACCGTGCGCGAGGGACGCGAGCAGATAATCGAGCTGGTGGCCGGCCTGGTTCGGGAAAACAGCCGGACACCGCGGACCGACGCCGAGCATCAGATGATGGCCGTCGCGCTGGTGGGTGCCGGCGAGGCGATGGCCAACCGGCTGTCCACCGGTGACATCGACGTCGACGAGGCCGCCGAGCTGATGATCGACCTGTTCTGGCACGGCCTGCGGGGCGTGCCGGTGGATCAGGAAGCCAGCGCATCCACGCGTACCGCGGGCTAGATTCGTGCAGTGCCCCGCGTGCCCGCCTCCACATCGGGCCGCAATGTCGACTTTTTCTGTGCCGCCGTCATTGTGGGGCTGCTGGCCGGGGTCGCCGGGTTGTCGACGACGTTCGTGTTGCGATTCGTTCCGCACCTGATTTTCAACTACAGTTTCGGCACGATTTTCAACTACAGTTTCGGCACGCTGCCGGCCGTGCTCAGCGCCGGCAGCCCGGTGCGCGAGGTGTTGGGGCCGATGGTCGGCGCGGCGCTGGCCGGGCTGGGCGGGTGGATGCTGCCGAGGTGCCGCCGCTGGCCGAAACCATCGCCCGCCACGAACGAATACCGCGGCTGTCCTGGAGCATTGACGCCATGCTGCAGGCGCTGCTGGTCGGCTCGGGGGCATCCCTGGGGCGGGAGGGCGCCCCACGCCAATTCGCCGCGGCGTTAAGCGATTTCGCGACCGGCTGGCTGCGGCGGCTGTCGACTCGCGACCGCGAGATCCTGCTGGCCTGCGCGACCGGGGCCGGGCTGGGCGCGGTATACGCCGTGCCGCTGGCCGGCGCGCTGTTCTCGGCGCGGATCATGCTCAACACCTGGCATCCCCGGGCGCTGGGCGCGGCGTTTCTCACCTCCAGCCTGGCCGTCGCGATCGGTTCGGCGATCACCCGCGATCAGCCCAACCTGCATTGGCCGATCGGGGAGTCCAGGTATCTGCTGACCGCGCACGGTCTGGTCATCGCCCCGATCGCGCTGGCGGTGGGGCTGGCGTTCAACCGACTGATGGCTGCGGCGCGCCCCGCCCGCCAGATCCGCAGCTGGGTGCTGATACCCGCGCTGGCCGCCACCGGGCTGGCGATGGGCATCTGCTCGCATTGGTTGCCCGAATTGCCCGGCAACGGCCGCAGGATCCTGACGGTCAGCCTGGCCAGCGGGCTGACGCTGACCGCGGCGACCGCGATCCTGCTGTTGAAGCCGCTGCTGACCGCCCTGTTCCTGCGCGCCGGCGGCATGCTCACACCGGCGCTGACGACCGGCGCGGCGGCCGGGGCCGTGCTGGTGCTGACGATCAACTGGATTGCGGGGATACACCTGCACGTGCCGGCCGTCGCGCTGACCGGCGCGGCCGGGGTGCTCGCGGTCACCCAGGGTTCGCCGATCTGGGCCGCGATCTTCGTCTGGGAGCTCGCCCGACCACCGCTGTGGCTGTTCGGGGTTTTCCTGCTCACCTCGACCGCTGCGCACGGGCTGAAAAGGCTGCTGAGCGTGGGCGCGCAGAAGCAGGCAGAACGCGCGGGCTGAGCCTGCTGCAGCGGCCGGACGCTGCCGGTCAGATGCGGATAGCCCTTGGCGATATTGCGCAGCGTAAGCTCCCAGCCGCCCTGGTCGTCTTCGTCGATGTAGAGGCCCGCGGTCGCGGGCAGGAGCACCGGCTTGCCGAACCGCACCGAGTATCGGGCCGCCCCGGGGATCCGGGCTTCGATGTTAGCCAATACCGCTGCGGCAGTGAACATTCCATGCGCAATCACGGTCGGAAAGCCGAACAGCTTGGCGGTGATCGGGTTGGTATGGATCGGGTTGTGATCGCCGCCGATGACGGCATAGCGGTGGATCTGGCCGGGGGTGATGCGCAGCACCGCGGGGGGTGGCGGCAGCTTCGGCTGCTTTTGCGGCGGAGGTTTGGGTTCGTCGGACAAGCTGGTGCGCTGCTGATGGAGGAAGGTCGTCACCTGGTGCCATGCGACGTCGTTGCCGACGCTGACCTCGGTCACCAGGTCGACCAGCAGGCCCTTGCGGTGCTCGCGCAGGTTCTCGGCGTGCACCCGCACCCCGACGGTGTCGGTGACCGCGATTGGGCGGTATTGGGTGATGTGGTTCTCGGTGTGCACCGAACCCATTGCGGCGAAAGGGAAATCGAACCCCGTCACCAACGACATCAGTGCCGGGAAGGTCAGCGCGAACGGGTAGGTGAGCGGCACGGTGTTGCCGTAGCGGAGGCCGGTGATCGCGGCGTACTCGGCCACGTTCGTCTGGTCGATCGGCAGTTCCTCGACGGTCACCGTGCGGCTGGGCAACTGATCCGTCCGCGACACCACGGGCAGCGCCCCGGCCGCCGCCCGCAACATGTTGCGCAGATCGTTTGGTTGATTCATCGAGTTCTCCTTCGGTGCAGTGCCTAGGCGCCCAGCATGGCCTGGCCGCAGACGCGAATTACGTTTCCGGTCACCGCGTTTGACGCCGGGCTGGCGAAATAGGCGATCGTCTCGGCGACGTCGACCGGTTGCCCGCCCTGCAGCAGCGAGTTCATCCGGCGGCCCACCTCGCGGGTGGCCAGCGGGATCGCCGCCGTCATCTGGGTTTCGATGAATCCGGCGCCACCGCGTTGATCGTGATGCCCTTCTCGTACAGTTTCGGCGCCAGCGCCTGGGTGAGGCCGATCATCCCGGCCTTGGTGGTGGCGTAGTTGGTCTGCCCGCGGTTGCCGGCGATACCGGCCATCGACGACAGACCGATCACCCGGCCACCTTCGCCGATGCTGCCGTTTCCGATTAGTCCTTCGGTAAGTCGTTGCGGGGCAAGCAGATTGACGGCCAGCACGGCGTCCCAGCGGGCATCGTCCATGTTGGCCAGCAGCTTGTCGCGGGTGATGCCGGCGTTGTTGACCAACACGTCGGCGTGTCCGGCGTAGTGGTCGCGCAGGTGCTCGGTGATCTTGTCGACGGCATCCTCGGCGGTGACGTCGAGCCACAGCGCCGTGCCGCCCACCCGGCTCGCGGTTTCGGCCAGCGTCTCGGCGGCCGACTCCACGTCGATCGCGATAACGCGCGCCGTCGCGGGCGAACACTTCGGCGATCGTCGCGCCGATGCCGCGGGCGGCGCCGGTCACGATCGCGACCTTGCCATCCAGCGGGCGGTCCCAGTCCGCGGGCGGGGTGGAGTCGTCGGCGCCCAGGTAGAACACTTGGCCGTCGACGTAGGCCGATTTGGCCGAAAGGATAAAGCGCAGCGTCGATTCCAAGCCGGTGGCGGCCGGTTTGGCCTCCGGCGACAGGTACACCAGCGCCACGGTCGAGCCGTGGCGCAGCTCCTTGCCCAGCGAGCGGGTGAAATCCTCCAGCGCGCGCTGCGCAATCCGTTCGTCGGTGCTGCCCGCGGCATCGGGTGTGGTGCCGACCACGACGACGCGCGCGCAGTGGCCCAAGTTACGCAGCAGGGGTGAAGAAATCGTGCAGCGCCCGCAGCCCACTGGGCGCCGTGATGCCGGTGGCGTCGAAAACTAGGCCGCCGAATCGGTCGGCCCAGCGGCCGCCAGATTGTTGCCGACGAGGTCGTAGTCGTTGTCCAGCGCCGCCCGCATCGGCTCGACGATCCTGCCGTCACCCCCGATCAGCAGGGACCCGGACAGCGGTGGGTCTGCGGCGGAGTAGCGGCGCAGGTTCTCAGGTTGCGGAATACCAAGTTGCTTTGCGACAAAGGATCCGGGGCCACTGTTGACACGTTGCGAGAACAGATCGGACGAACGATTGGGAGCCACTGAGCTGCCTTCCGTTTCTTGAGTGCCGTACGAACCGACCGTATCGGGGACGAACTTACTGCAGAGTAAGAACCGTGGGTAGTATGGGTCCCAACGGTCAATCCCCCAAACTGAAAATCCGAGATGAAGATGGCCCCTGCAAGTTCGCAGCCAAGTGATCAAGCTGCTCAGACGAGTCTGAAGTCCCGGCGTCGGGTCGCCGTGCTGGGCGGCAATCGCATCCCGTTCGCGCGGTCGGAGGGCGCCTACGCCGAAGCGTCCAACCAGGACATGTTCACCGCGGCCCTGGGTGGGCTGGTGGACCGGTTCGGGCTGGGCGGGCAGCGACTCGGGGTGGTCGTCGGCGGCGCCGTGCTCAAGCACAGCCGCGACTTCAACCTGATGCGTGAATGTGTACTGGGCTCCGAATTGTCTTCGTACACAACGGCATTCGACATTCAGCAGGCTTGCGGCACCGGCCTGCAGGCGGCGATCGCAGCGGCCGACGGCATCGCGTCGGGCCGTTACGACGTCGCCGCCGCCGGCGGGGTGGACACCACGTCCGACCCACCGATCGGCCTGGGTGACAACCTGCGCCGCCAGCTGCTGAAATTGCGCCGCTCCAAATCCAATCTGGAACGGTTGAAGCTGGTGGGCATGCTGCCCGCCACCCTGGGCATCGAAATTCCGGCCAACAGCGAGCCGCGCACCGGGCTGTCGATGGGCGAGCATGCCGCCATCACCGCCAAGCAGATGGGTATCAAGCGGGTCGACCAGGACGAGCTGGCGGTCGCCAGCCACCGCAACATGGCCGCCGCCTACGACCGGGGTTTCTTCGACGACCTCGTCACACCCTTCCTGGGGTTGTACCGCGACGACAATCTGCGGGCCGAAGCCAGCACCGAGAAGCTCGCCACGCTGCGTCCGGTGTTCGGGGTGAAGGCCGGCGACGCGACGATGACGGCGGGCAATTCGACACCGTTGACCGACGGCGCCTCGGTCGCCCTGCTGGCCAGCGAAGAGTGGGCCGCCGAGCACTCGTTGCCCCCGCTGGCCTACCTGGTGGACGCGGAGACCGCCGCGGTCGACTACGTCAACGGGCGGGACGGGCTGCTGATGGCGCCAACGTACGCGGTGCCCCGGCTGCTGGCCCGCAACGGGCTGAGCCTGCAGGACTTCGACTTCTACGAAATCCACGAGGCCTTCGCGTCGGTGGTGCTGGCGCATCTACAGGCGTGGGAGTCCGACGAGTACTGCAAGGAGCGGCTGGGCCTGGACGCCGCCCTCGGGTCGATCGACCGGTCCAAACTCAACGTCAACGGCTCCTCACTGGCCGCCGGCCACCCGCTTGCGGCCACCGGCGGGCGGATTCTGGCCCAGGCCGCCAAACAGCTGGCCGAGAAGAAGGCGGAGCGCAAGGGTGGGGGTCCGGCGCGCGCTGATCTCGATCTGCGCCGCCGGCGGACAGGGCGTAGCCGCAATTTTGGAGGCCTGACCTGCAGCTGGGTCGCTACACGCCGGTCGACAATGAGGTTCGTCACAGCCGGTTAACGGCGGCAAGGGATGGGTAACCGGTCTCCGGATGGTTCCGTGTTGTGGTCTGACCCCCCGACCCCGACGGCAACACGGGTCATCCCCGAGACGAGCGCCGGTACGAAAAGACGGGCGTACGAAAAGGGCCGCCGCTGGTTTGAGGGGATCCAGCGGCGGTCTTTTTCGTCCACCGGCGCCAAGACCCAAAATCCCCCGCTTCAGCGTGGAAGCGGGGGATTTTGCGTGCGCAGCCGAGCCGGTTAGAAGGCCGCCTCGTCGAGCTCCATGAGGTCGTTGTCCAGCGTCTCGATGACCTCGCGGGTGCCGGCCAACAGCGGCAGGAAGTTCTTCGCGAAGAACGACGCCACCGCGATCTTGCCCTCGTAGAAGGACCGCTCGGCGCCACTGGCGCCGGCGTCGAGCGCCTGCACGGCCACCGCGGCCTGACGCTGCAGCAGCCAGCCAATGACCAGGTCGCCGACGCTTATCAGGAAGCGCACCGAGCCCAGGCCCACCTTGTAGAGGCTGGAGACGTCCTCCTGGGCGGCCATCAGGTAGCCGGTCATCGTGGCCGCCATCGCCTGGACGTCCTCGAGGGCCTTGGCCAGCAGCTCGCGCTCGCTCTTCAACCGGCCGTTGCCGGTCTCGGCGTCGACGAACTTCTGGATCTGCTCCGACACGTGTGCCAGCGCCACACCCTTGTCGCGGACGATCTTGCGGAAGAAGAAGTCCTGCGCCTGGATGGCCGTGGTGCCTTCGTACAGCGAGTCGATCTTGGCGTCGCGGATGTACTGCTCGATCGGGTAGTCTTGCAAGAATCCGGACCCACCGAACGTCTGGAGGCTCTCCGTCAGCTTGGCGTAGGCCTGCTCGGAACCTACCCCCTTGACCACCGGCAGCATCAGGTCGTTGACCCTGACCGCCAGGTCGGCGTCCACCCCGTGCAGCGCCTCGGCGACGGCCGCGTCCTGATAGGTCGCGGTGAACAGGTACAGCGCGCGCAGACCCTCGGCGTAGGCCTTCTGGGTCATCAGCGACCGGCGCACGTCCGGGTGGTGCGTGATGGTCACCCGCGGTGCGGTCTTGTCGGTCATCTGGGTCATGTCGGCGCCCTGCACGCGGGACTTGGCGTACTCCAACGCGTTCAGGTAACCGGTCGACAGCGTGGCAATCGCCTTGGTGCCGACCATCATCCGGGCCATCTCGATGACCTCGAACATCTGGGCGATCCCGTTGTGCACCTCGCCGACCAGCCACCCCTTGGCGGGCACGTCGTGCTGACCGAACGACAACTCACACGTCGCCGAGACCTTCAGACCCATCTTGTGCTCGACGTTGGTGACGAACACGCCGTTGCGCTCACCCGGCTCGCCGGTCTCGTGGTCGAACAGGAACTTCGGCACAATGAACAGCGACAGACCCTTGGTGCCGGGGCCGGCGCCCTCGGGGCGGGCCAGCACCAGGTGCACGATGTTCTCGAACAGGTCGTCGGAGTCGGCGGAGGTAATGAACCGCTTGACGCCCTCGATGTGCCAGGAACCGTCGTCCTGCTGGATCGCCTTGGTGCGGCCGGCGCCGACGTCGGAGCCGGCGTCCGGCTCGGTCAGCACCATGGTCGCGCCCCACCCGCGCTCCGCGCAGAGCACGGCCCACTTCTTCTGCTCCTCGGTACCGAGGTGATAGATGATGTTGGCGAATCCGGCGCCGCCGGCGTACATCCACACCGCCGGGTTGGCGCCGAGGATGTGCTCGTGCAGTGCCCACACCAATGCCTTGGGCATCGGCATGCCGCCCAGCACCTCGTCGATGCCGGCCTTGTCCCAGCCGGCCTCTTGGACGGCGCGAACCGACTTCTTGAAGGACTCGGGCAGGGTCACGGAATGGGTCTGCGGGTCGAACACCGGCGGATTGCGGTCGCCGTCGACGAACGATTCGGCGACCGGCCCCTCGGCCAGCCGGCTCATTTCGGTAAGCATTTCGTGGGCGGTGTCGGCGTCAAGGTCGCTGAATGCGCCCTGCCCTAACGCCCCGTCGACGCCCAACACCTCGAACAGGTTGAATACCTGGTCGCGGACATTGCTCTTGTAGTGGCTCACTATTCTCCTCCTCGTTGAGAATGCCACGATGTGGTTGGGTACTTGGGCTAAGTTACCCACCAGTAACACCGCCAAAGCTATATCGGCCCGTTACGCGAACGCAAGTTCTTGTGAGCTAGATTTCATTGCCTAATTAACCAACCGGTTGGGAAGGCCTGGTTGACGCTTTCGACAGGCGTTCTACCTGCGCCGATAATGGAACCGTGACCCGTGTGAAGATCCTCACGGCGCTGCCCGTGGTGGACCTGACGACCGATGTCGGGGCGTTACGCACGAGCCTCCGCGCGGCCGCACACTAGGCGGGTTTCTTCTACCTGACCGGCCACGGCGTGCCGCGTGAGCTGGTGACGCGGGTGCTCGAGGTGGCCCGCGCGTTCTTCGCGCTGCCCCAGTCCGACAAGGACGCCGTGGCGATGGTGCGCAGCCCGCATTTCCGCGGCTACACCCGGCTGGGCGGTGAACTGACGCTGGGCGAGGTGGATTGGCGCGAGCAGATCGATATCGGGCCCGAACGTCCGCCGGTGGGCGGGTCGGACCGGCCCGACTACCTCTGGCTGCAGGGTCCCAACCAGTGGCCGGCGGCGCTGCCCGAGTTGCCGGCGATCATCGCCGAGTGGGATGCCGCGCTGTCTCGGGTGGCCCGCACGCTGCTGGGGCACTAGGCGGCGTCGCTGGGCAGCCCGCCGGACGTATTCGACGACGCCTTCGCCGAGACGCCGGCCACCCTGATCAAGATCATCCGCTATCCCGCCCGCGCGGCCAGCCCACAGGGCGTGGGCGCGCACCGGGACTCGGGCGTGCTGACGCTGCTGCTGGCCGAGCCGGGCAGCCGCGGCCTGCAGGTGCGCCGGCGCGGCGAGGCCGGCTGGGACGACTCGCAATGCTGGGTCGACGTCGCGCCGCTGGACGGGGCGGTCATCGTCAACATCGGCGAGCTGCTCGAGGTCGCCACCGGCGGCTGTTTGCGCGCCACCGAACACCGGGTGAACCTGCACGGCGGGGTCGCCGAGCGGATTTCGGTGCCGTTCTTCTTCAATCCCCGTCTCGACGCGCAGCTGCCGGTGCTGTCGCTACCTGCCGAACTCGCGGCGCGCACCGATAAGACCTGGACGCCGACCGCGAACCCGTCGGATCCGATCTTTGCTGTCTACGGTCGCAACGCCTGGAAGAGCAGGCTGCGTGCGCACCCGGATGTGGCCGTCGCGCACGGATACTCGCCAGGTAGGGTCGAATGCGCGAATCCGTCGTCGGCTCAAGGGGCGAATGAAGTCCAGTGAATGCATCGAACAAGCTGACTCCGATCTCACTGCGTGAGGCTTTCGGCCAATTTCCGTCCGGCGTGGTGGCGATCGCCGCCGAGGTTGCCGGCGTTCGGGTAGGGCTGGCCGCCAGCACCTTTGTCCCCGTCTCGTTGGAGCCGCCGCTGGTGTCGTTCTGCGTGCAGAACACGTCGACCACCTGGCCCAAGCTCAAGGATTTGCCGATGCTGGGCATCAGCGTGCTCGGCGAGGCGCACGACGAGGCCGCCAAGACCCTGGCCGCCAAGACCGGTGATCGGTTCGCCGGCCTGGAGACGGTGTCCTCCGAGTCCGGCGCTGTCTTCATCAAGGGCACCGGCCTGTGGCTGGAGAGCGCGATCGAGCAGACGATCCCGGCCGGGGACCACGTGATCGTCGTATTGCGGGTCAATGAGGTGACGGTGGACGCCGATGTGGCACCGATTGTCTTCCACCGCAGCGCATTTCGTCGCCTAACTCCGCACTGATTTCCGCGCGTCCACTCGCGCCGAACGTGCTCTCATGGCGCAAAATCGGCCAAAATCTCGCCACCAGAGCACGTTCGGCGACAACGCGAAGGCCAAGCGGCGTCTAGCGCCGGAACAGCTTGTTGACCAGCCAGACGACCGGGTCGTACTTACGGTCGGCCACCCGCTCTTTCATCGGGATCAGCGCGTTGTCGGTGATCTTGATGTGCTCCGGGCAGACCTCGGTGCAGCACTTGGTGATGTTGCAGTAGCCCAGGCCGAAGTCCTCCTGGGCCATGTCCCGCCGGTCCAGCGTGTCCAGCGGATGCATCTCCAGCTCGGCGGCCCGCATCAGGAAGCGAGGCCCGGCGAAGGCCTTCTTGTTGTCCTCGTGGTCGCGGATCACGTGGCAGACGTTGTTGCACAGGAAGCACTCGATGCACTTGCGGAACTCCTGCGAGCGCTGCACGTCGACCTGCGCCATCCGGTACTCGTTGGGCTGCAAATTCTTGGGCGGCGCGAAAGACGGGATCTCCCGGGCCTTTTCGTAGTTGAACGAGACGTCGGTGACCAGATCGCGAATCACCGGGAAGGTGCGCAGCGGCGTCACCGTCACGACCTCGTCCTCGGCGAACGTGGACATCCGGGTCATGCACATCAATTTCGGCATACCGTTGATCTCGGCCGAGCAAGATCCGCACTTGCCCGCCTTGCAGTTCCACCGCACCGCGAGGTCGGGTGTGTGGGTCTGTTGCAGGCGATGGATGATGTCGAGCACCACCTCGCCCTCGTTGACCTCGACCGTGAAGTCCTGCAGGGCGCCGCCGACATCGTCGCCGCGCCACACCCGCATCGTCGCGTGGTAGCTCATTAGCCTCTCCGTCCTGGGTGGTCGGCCAGCTCTTCATCGGTGAAGTACTTCTCCAGCTCGGAGATCTCAAAGAGCTCCAAGAGGTCGGGCCGCATCGGCACCTGGTCTTCGGGGGTGACGGTGATCTCGGGAATCGCCTCGTCGCCGCCGGCCGCGCGGCACACCAGCAGCACCTTGCGCCAGGAGGCGTCCATGCCCGGGTGGTCGTCGCGGGTGTGGCCGCCACGGCTCTCGGTGCGCATCAGTGCGGCCTTGGCCACGCATTCGCTGACCAGCAGCATGTTGCGCAGATCGATGGCCAGGTTCCAGCCGGGGTTGTACTCCCGGCTCCCCTCGACGTGGATGTGCTTGAACCGCTCGCGGAACGTGGCGAGCCGCTCCAGCGCCTCGGAGATCTCCTCCGCCTTGCGGATGATGCCGACCAGGTCGTTCATCGACTGCTGCAGTTCGAGCTGCAGCGTGTACGGGTTCTCCGCGGCGGCACCGTTGGTCGGTGCTTCGAAGGGGCTCAGCGCTCGCTTCGCCGCGGCCTCGATCGCTTCGTCGCTGACGGTGGGGCGACTGGACAGGGCGCGCACGTAGTCGGCGGCGCCGAGTCCGGCACGCCGGCCGAAGACCAACAGGTCGCTCAGCGAGTTCCCGCCCAGACGGTTGGAGCCGTGCATGCCGCCCGAGGATTCGCCGGCGGCGAACAGGCCGGCGACGGTGGCCGCGCCGGTGTCGGGGTCGACCTCGACACCGCCCATCACGTAGTGACAGGTCGGTCCGACTTCCATTGGCTCCTTGGTGATGTCGACACCGGCCAGCTCCATGAACTGGTGGTGCATCGACGGCAGCCGCCCCTTGATCTCGTCGGGCGTCAACCGCGAGGCGATGTCCAGGTAGACACCGCCGTGCGGGCTGCCGCGACCGGACTTGACCTCGTTGTTGATCGCGCGGGCGACCTCGTCGCGGGGCAGCAGGTCCGGAGTGCGCCGCGCCGAGTCGTTGTCCTTGAGCCATTGGTCGGCTTCTTGCTCGGTCTCGGCGTACTGGCCTTCGAACACCGGGGGGATGTAGTCGAACATGAAGCGATTGCCGTGGGAGTTCTTCAGCACCCCGCCGTCGCCGCGCACGCCCTCGGTGACCAGGATCCCCTTCACGCTCGGCGGCCACACCATGCCCGTCGGGTGGAACTGGACGAATTCCATGTTGATCAGCGTCGCGCCGGCCCGTAGCGCCAGCGCGTGGCCGTCGCCGGTGTACTCCCAGGAGTTCGACGTGACCTTGAAGGACTTGCCGATTCCGCCGGTGGCCAGCACCACCGCGGGTGCGTCGAAGACGACGAACTTTCCGCTCTGGCGCCAGTAGCCGAACGCGCCGGCGATCCGGTCGCCATCTTTGAGCAGTTCGGTGATCGCGCACTCGGCGAACACCTTGATCCGCGCCTCGTAGTCGCCGAACTCGGCGTAGTCCTCCTGCTGCAGCGAGACGACCTTCTGCTGCATGGTGCGGATCAGCTCCAGACCGGTGCGGTCACCGACGTGCGCCAGCCGCGGGTAGGTGTGACCGCCGAAGTTGCGCTGGCTGATCTTGCCGTCCTTGAGGCGGTCGAACAGTGCGCCGTAGGTTTCCAGCTCCCAGACCCGGTCGGGTGCCTCCTTGGCGTGCAGTTCGGCCATCCGCCAGTTGTTCAGGAACTTGCCCCCGCGCATGGTGTCGCCGAAGTGGGTCTTCCAGTTGTCCTTCGGGTTGGCATTACCCATCGACGCGGCGCAGCCACCCTCGGCCATCACCGTGTGGGCCTTGCCGAACAGCGACTTGGTCACCACCGCGACCTTGAGATCGCGTTCCTGCGCTTCGATGACCGCGCGCAAGCCCGCGCCGCCGGCACCGATCACGACCACGTCGTAGGAGTGCCGTTCGACCTCAGTCATGGAACCTCACTCAACTTTCCGATTTCCGCGAAACGGCCTATCAGCCAACAAATCTCAGGTCACCGATGGTGCCGCTGGCGACCAGTGCGATGTAGAAGTCCGTGACCATCAGCGTGCCCAGTGTGATCCACGCGTACAGCTTGTGCCGGGTGTTGATGACGCTGACTTTTTCCCAGATCCAGTACCGCACAGGGTTTTTGGAGAAGTGCTTGAGCCGCCCGCCGGTCACGTGCCGGCACGAGTGGCAGGACAGCGTGTAGATCCACAGCATGACCACGTTGCCCAGAAGGATCAGATTGCCCAGGCCGAAACCGAATCCTCCGGGGCCCTTGTCGGAATGGAAGGCGATGATCGCGTCGTAGGTGTTGATCACCGAGATGATGGCGGCGATGTAGAAGAAATACCGGTGGGTGTTCTGGACGATCAGTGGGAACTTGGTTTCGCCACTGTAGTGGACGCGGGGCTCGGCCACCGCACAGGAGGTGGGCGACTGCCACACCGTGCGGTAGTAGGCGCCGCGGTAGTAGTAACAGGTCAGGCGGAACAGCAGCAGGAACGGCAGCGTCAGCGCCGCGTACGGCAACCACCACAGGTCCGGCAGGATCTGCGGCCAGAACTCGCTGGCCTGCCCGCACGCCTTGCTGACGCAGGGCGAGTAGAACGGCGTCAGGTAGTGGTACTTGGGGACATAGAAGTAATCCTGCTGGAACGCCCGAACCGTCGCGTAGATGACGAATGCTGCGAAGCCCAGGTCGATGCGCAACGACGACATCCACCACCGGTCGGTACGTAGTGTGCGCTGCGGAATTTGAGCGCGCGTCGGTGAAAAGATGCCGGACGCAGGACGGTTCGCCGTTGGTGCGCTCATACAAATGTTCCTCTTCGAACAGGGCTGTTGGTCGAAGGGTACAAGACCATGCCCTCCGCTTTAACGGGTGCTTGGAATATCAAGAGCGATTGTGACCCCCGACACCCTCGTCGTCGACATCGCGCCAGAAATCGGTGTCGTACTCGGTGTCGGGAATGGTGATCTTCTCGCCGGAGTGCTGGACGGTTGCTCGCGCCAAGTCCAATTCCGAAACATCTGTGTCGAGTAAATCGACATCGCTGATGATCCGGTCGGCGTCGATCATGATGCGCCGCAGCGCCGGGTTGTCGCCGTAGCGCGACTTCAAGGAGCTCACGCACCGCCGCAGACCGCCGATCAGATCGTGCAGTTCGGCGAGTTCAGTCGTGGTGGACAACAGATCTCCTAGGGCTGAGGGTGTCAAGGATCACAGTATGACTTTTGATACTATCTGCCGCGCAGGACCGACGTCGGACAGATGACTCGGCCAGATTGCGGAGCAAACACCCATGCCCCCTCAGACCACCGCTGCCCAGCGCGCGGCCACGCTGCTGGAATTGCATCAGCCGGGCAACCCGTGGTGCTTCCGACCGTATGGGATGCCTGGTCGGCACGCATCGCCACCGCGGCGGGATTCGCCGCCTTGACGGTGGGCAGCCATCCGCTGGCCGACTCGATTGGCAAACCCGACGGCGAGGGCATGTCGTTCGACGACGTACTCGCGCGGGTCGCCCAGATCACCGCGGCGGTCAACGTTCCGGTGTCGGTGGACGTCGAGTCCGGGTACGGCCAGCCGGCCCAGCGGCTGATCGACGGCCTGCTGAGCGTGGGTGCCTTCGGGCTCAACATCGATGACACCGTGCACGCCGAGCGCAAGCGGCTGCGGTCCGCCCGCGAGCACGCCGAATTGGTGGGCGCGCTGCGGTCGGCCGCCGATGCGGCCGGGGTGCGCGTCGTGATCAACGCCCGTACCGATCTGTTTCTGCGCAACGACGGGGACGATTCGGACCGCGTCGAGCGGGCCATCGCGCGCTTGATCGAGGCGGCCGACGCGGGCGCCGATGTGCTCTACCCGGTGGGGCGCCACGATCCGGAGACGTTGCGGCGCTTGGCAACTGAGCTACTGCTGCCGGTCAATGCGATCGCGCTGCCGGACCGGGACGACCCGTCGTCATTCGGCCCGCTGGGTGTCGCCCGGATCAGCTTCGGCCCGTTCCTGCAATCTGCGCTGGCCGGCCGGGCCAGGGAGCTGCTGGACCGCTGGGCCTAGATCGGTTCCAGCATTCGGTGCGGCCGGCGCAGCGCCCGGCTGACCGGATCGTCGCGGTTGGCATCGTGAGGCCGACGCGGCGGATGCGCGATCAGCTCGGCGACGTCGGGAACCCGATCGCAGCCGGCGCAGCGGCGATCCGGCCCGATTGCGCCGCCGCACTCCGCGTGGCGGTAGGTCCGGGTGGGCATGTCCAGCAGGTGTTCGCTGCCCCAGGCGATCATCGACCACACCATCGGCCACAGCTGCTTGCCCTTGGCGGTCAGCTCGTATTCCGCGCCGTTCTTGGTCAGCACGCCTTCGCCGACCAAAAAGGTAAGCCGTTCGGACAGAACGGCTTTGGGGATGCCGAGGTGGTTGCGAAAGTCGCTGAACCGCCGCACCCCATGGAAGGCGTCGCGCACGATCAGCAATGTCCAGCGTTCGCCGACGATCTCCAGGGACCGAGCGATCGGGCAGTTCTCGTCCGGATATTCGCGGGGGAGGGCCATGCCGCCGATGCTACTCCTTGCCGGTTCATTCACCGAACCGTATACTCGAAATTCGTAAGTTCGTTCACCGAACCATTAGCGAATCTTGAGGAATGTCATGACAAAAAGCACCGAAGTCAGCGTGGTGGCGCACACCATGAATCGGATCGACATTGCCACCGGCGTGAAGTTCGACGACTTCATCGCCGCGTTCGAGAAGGCGGCCCCGCCGGTCGACCGGGCGGCGGGGCAGGAGATCGTCGAACGCGGCGGCAGCTGGGACGAGGTTTTGGCTGTCGCGGAGACCAACGCACCGCACGGCCTGATGGTCTACACGAAGATCGACGCGCTGCCGTTCTTCAGCGTGGCCGGCCACACCACCAAAGCGGTGGAGTATCTGCTCGGCAACCACACGATCGCCGAGACGATGTTCCGCCACGACCCGAAAGCCCTGCTGTACGCGCCATTACGGCTACTGATCCACGCCGACGCCGAAGGCAATGCGGTGTTTTCGATGGACCAGCCCGGCCCCGCGTTCGCCAGCCTGGGCATCACCGACGTGGCAGAAGTCGGCCAGAGCCTGGATCGCAAGGTAGTAAACCTGTTGCGGGTCATCGGAATTGAGGCCGAGCCGGCGTTCTCCCGGTAAAACCCGAACGTCGAGCTGTTGGGCACCTCCCTGCGATTTGCCCAACAACTCGACGTCGAATCCGCCGCGACCTACTTTGTGCTCGCGATGCGCTGCGGCTGGCTTCCGGCGTACGCGCCGGTGACCCGCACGGTCAACACGCCGGCGTCGTAGGAAGCCTTGATGGCCTCGCCGGTGACGTGCGTGGGCAGCTGGAACGACTGACTGAACGATCCATAGCGGATTTCCCGCAAAATACGGCCGTCGGACTCCTCCGCGTGCTCGTCGCGGTGTTCGCCGTGGATTACCAGGTAACCCTTGTCGATCTCGACGTTGACGTCCTTCTCGACATCGACGCCGGGCAGTTCCAGACGCACCACTGCGTCGTCGCCGTCCTTGACGATCTCAGCCGCGGGGTTGAAACCGCTGGTAGCCGGCTTGTACCAGTCCGTGATCGCGGCGGGGCCGAAAAAGTCGCGCAACCACCGGTCGGGGTCCCAGGCCGGGCGCGACCACACTGCGCGATTGCTCATGTCGTCTCCTCTTTGCTTCCTTGAGTTTGATTGTGAGTTTGCTGTGACCGGCGCCTTGCCGGCCGGCTACACAGACAAACTTGAGTTGACCCCGCTAAAGTTCCACCTACCTGTTCGCTCGGAGCGAACACACATCACACAGGAAGTTGTGAGGTGTGAGACCCACGTCATACGAGCGATACATTCGGCGAATTTTCCGTAATTTCTGCCCCCTAATCTCATGGCATGACCTCAGCCCCGGACCCGCGCACGCAGTGTGCTGCCCGTCACTTGGTTGTGGTCGGGCACGGCATGGTGGGCCACCGTTTCGTCGAGGCGCTGCGCGCCCGCGACACCGACGGGGCTTGGCGCATCACCGTTTTGGCCGAAGAGGCCGACGCCGCCTACGACCGCGTCGGACTGACCTCGTACACCGAGAGCTGGGACCGCAGCCTGCTGGCACTGCCCGGCAACGACTACCCCGGCGACGATCGGGTGCGGCTGCTGCTGAACGCGCGAGTCACCGAAATCGACCGTGCGACAAAGTCGGTGGTGACCGCGGACGGCGCACGGCACGGCTACGACGTGCTGATCCTGGCCACCGGGTCCTATGCCTTCGTGCCCCCCCGGTGCCCGGACACGACCTGCCCGCCTGCCACGTCTACCGCACGCTGGACGACCTCGACGCGATCCGCGCCGCCGCCGAGCTCGCCCGTGACGACGGTCACAATGCCGCCGGTGTGGTGATCGGCGGCGGCCTGCTGGGACTGGAAGCCGCCAACGCTTTGCGCCAGTTTGGGTTGGAAACACACGTCATTGAGATGATGCCGCGCCTGATGGCCCGACAGATCGACGAGGCCGGCGGCGGGCTGCTGGCCCGGATGATCACCGAGCTCGGGATTGCCGTACACGTCGGCACGGGCACCGAGTCGATCGAATCCGTCCCGCGTGCGGACGGTTCGGTGGCCACGCGGGTGCGGTTGACCGACGGCGAGGTGATCGAGGCCGGTCCGGTGATCTTTGCGGCGGGTGTGCGGCCGCGCGACGAGCTGGCCGCGGCGGCCGGGCTCAAACTCGCCGAGCGCGGCGGAGTGCTCACCGACTTGTCTTGCCGCACAAGCGATCCGGACATCTACGCGATCGGCGAGGTCGCCGCGATCGACGGGCGCTGCTACGGCCTAGTGGGACCGGGCTACACGTCCGCGGAGGTCGTGGTGGACCGGCTGCTCGGTGGTGCTGCGGAGTTCCCCAAAGCCGACCTGTCCACCAAGCTCAAGCTGCTGAGCGTCGACGTCGCCAGCTTCGGCGACGCGATGGGCGCTACCGAGAACTGCCTCGAGGTCGCCATCAACGACGCGGTGAACCGCACCTACGCCAAGCTGGTGCTCTCCGACGACGCCAAGACCCTGCTCGGCGGGGTGCTGGTGGGTGACGCATCCAGCTACGGTGCTGCGGCCGATGGTCGGCAGCGAGCTGCCGGGCGACCCACTCGCGCTGATCACCCCGGAGGGCTCCCGCGGCGGTTCGGCGTTGGGTGTCGGCGCGCTTCCGGATGCGGCGCAGATCTGCTCCTGCAACAACGTCAGCAAGGCCGATCTGAAGTGCGCGATCGCCGACGGTTGCAGTGACGTTGCGTCGCTGAAGTCGTGCACCACGGCCGGCACGTCGTGTGGTTCGTGCGTGCCGCTGCTCAAGCAGCTGCTGGAGGCTGAGGGCGTCGCGCAGTCCAAGGCGTTGTGCGAGCACTTCAGCCAGTCGCGTGCGGAGCTCTTCGAGATCATCTCGGCCACCGAGATCCGCACCTTCTCCGGTCTGCTGGAGCGCTTCGGCCGCGGAAAGGGTTGCGACATCTGCAAACCCGTGGTCGCGTCGATCCTAGCCTCGAACGGTTCGGACCACATCCTCGACGGCGAGCAGGCCTCGCTGCAGGATTCCAACGACCACTTCCTGGCCAACATCCAGAAGAACGGCAGCTACTCCGTGGTGCCGCGGGTGCCGGGCGGCGACATCAAGCCCGAGCACCTGATCCTGATCGGTCAGATCGCCCAGGACTTCGCGCTTTACACGAAGATCACCGGCGGGCAGCGGATCGACTTGTTCGGCGCCCGGGTGGACCAGCTGCCACAGATCTGGAAGCGGCTGGTGGACGGCGGTATGGAATCCGGCCACGCCTACAGCAAGGCCTTGCGCACGGTGAAGAGCTGCGTCGGCACCGACCGGTGCCGCTACGGCCAGCAGGATTCGGTGCAGCTGGCCATCGATCTGGAGCTGCGCTACCGCGGCCTGCGGGCCCCGCACAAGATCAAGATGGGCGTCTCGGCCTGCGCGCGGGAGTGCGCCGAGGCGCGCGGCAAAGATGTCGGCGTCATCGCCACCGAAAAGGGCTGGAAACTCTACGTCGGCGGCAACGGCGGCATGACTCCCAAGCATGCCCAGCTGCTGGCCAGCGACCTCGACACCGAGACGCTGGTCCGCTACATCGACCGGTTCCTGATGTACTACATCCGCACCGCCGACCGGCTGCAGCGCACCGCGCCGTGGGTCGAATCCTTGGACGGCGGCCTCGATCACGTGCGTGAGGTCGTGTGCGAGGACTCCCTGGGGCTGGCCGAGGAATTTGAGGCCGCGATGCAGCGGCACGTGCAGAACTACCAGTGCGAGTGGAAGGGCGTGCTCGAAGATCCGGACAAGCTCTCGCGGTTTGTCTCCTTCGTCAACGCACCCGACGAAATCGATTCGACAGTCCAATTCACCGAGCATGCCGGACGCAAAATCCCTGTGTCCATTGGCATGCCGCGAGTCCGTTCGTGAGTTCAGGAGGCAGCGTGACAATTCTCAACGACATCCAGGTCTGGACCACCGCGTGCCGTTACGACCACCTCATCCCGGGTCGCGGCGTCGGCGTGCTGCTCGACGACGGTTCACAGGCGGCGCTGTTCCGCCTCGACGACGGGTCGGTGCACGCGGTCGGCAATGTCGACCCGTTCTCCGGCGCGGCCGTGATCTCGCGCGGCATCGTCGGTGACCGCGGCGGCCGCGCGACGGTCCAATCACCGATCCTCAAGCAGGCTTTCGCGCTGGAAGACGGTCTGTGCCTGGACGATCCGCGGGTTTCGGTGCCGTGTACCAGGTGCGCATCACCGACGACGGAAAGATCCAGATCGCGCGATTGGCCGGCTAGCCGATGTCGCCGACCAGGTAGCGCTGCATCGTCGGGCCGATCGCGTCGACGAGGGCGTCGACCGGCATCGAGTGCAGCGGCTCGGAGCGCACCCCGTAGCGCATGATGCCGAGGCCGACCAGCTGCGAGGCGCACAACGACGCGCGCACGGCGGCCTTGTCGGCGCCGAGCATTTTCAGCAACGGGCCGAAAACCGGTCCGATGAACATGCTTTGCACAACCACGGCGGTCTTGGCCATCCCGGTGGACGCGATCGCGCTGGCCGCGAACGGGCCGCCGCCGGCCGCATCCCACGTCGTGATCAGCAAATAGAGCGTTCGGCGGCCGACCTGGTTGACCCTGCCGGTGATGATTCGGTCGATGAATTCCGGTGTGCCGAATGACAACCGCAGCATCTTCGCGACCGGGTCGAAGAGCCCCCGCGATGGCTCGTCGCGACTGGGCATGATGCCAGGATCGCCCGCGGGATCAAAGATCAAGCATCGCGCGCGTCGACGCGCCCAGCCGGTAATTGCGCACCGGATGCCGGGTCGCCACCGGCACCGCCCTGCGGAATCGGTTCGCGATCAGGCGGGCCAACCGCGGATGGGTGCCCAGCGGCCGGCTGACCACATCGGCACCGCAGTTGCGGAGTATCTCCTGGAACAGTCCGTCGGCGAGCAGATAGGACGCGATCGCGACGCGGCGCGCACCACCGGCCCGCGCCATCTCGACGACCTGGGCGATCTGCGGATCGCCAATGGCCGCAAATCCCAGGGTGACTCGCGATCCGATCAGCGCCGACTACAGCGTCGCGGTGGTGTGCAAATCCGCGCGGGCGATGGGATCCGACGTTCCCGCCGCCCCGAGGATCACCGAATCACCGTGTCGCCAACCGGATGTCAGCAATTGGTCGGCCACGATCCGAGCGATTTCACCGTCGGGGCCCAGTGCTGGCGTGACGATGACATCGGGATGCCCGCTGGCCGCGACGTGGGCGGGCACGTCGGAGCGGACGTGATAGCCGCGCGACAAGAACGCGGGCACCAGGACGGCCCGCCCCCGACGTCGGCGAGCACCTCGCTGGGGGTGGGGCCCAACACGTCGACGAAGGCGAGCCGCACGGTGCGGCCCAGCTGCCTACCGACCTGCGCGGCCAGGTCGCCGATCATCGCGACACCGCCCGGCCGGCGGGTGCCGTGTGCGGCAAGGATGAGGCTCATGGCGTTCCCACCGGTTCGTCGATCGCGAGCCGGTAACCGCGCTTGACGACCGTCGCGATAATGTTCGTGTCGCCCAACGCTGTTCGCAGTCGCAGCACCGCGGTGTCGACCGCATGTGGATCGTTGCTGTTGCCGGGCAGGACTTGCAGCAATTCGCCGCGGGCCACGACGTCGCCCGGGCGTTGCGCCAGCGCGCGCAGTTCCGCCATCCCGGACCCGGACAGCGACTGGACCAAACCGTCGACCAGTACGCGATTTCCGCGGATCTCGATCGCGTGGCCGGCAGCCGTCACATTGGCCGATCCGAGCACCGGCAGCTTTTCGGCGATGTGGCGGGCCAACGCTCCCAGCCGCATCCGCTCGGGTGCCGACGTCGGAATACCCTTGCGGTGCAACGGCTGGGCCGTCACCGGGCCGACGCACATCGCGTGCACGTCGGTGCGCATCGCCTCGATCACCTGATCCTCGATATTCAAGTCGCGGCTGCGCTCGAGAACCGCCGCCGCGGCAGGCGCCGAGGTGAAGCTGACGGCGTCGAACTGGCGCCGCGCGATCCCGGTGACCAGTTGATCGAAGTTGCCGCCGATCGCGGTCGACTTCCATCGATACACCCGGATGGGCACCACCTCGGCACCGGCGGCGCGCAACCCCCCGATGAATTCCGGGAACGGGTCCCAGGCGTCGGCGGCGCCGTGCAATTGGACCGCGATCCGCGCGCCGGCCACCCCCGACTCGAGTAGGTACCTGAGCAACTCTTGGGAGGATTCGGATTTCGGCGACCATTCTTCGTGCAGACCGGCCGCGCGGAGCGCCTCCGTCACCTTCGGCCCGCGCGCCAGGACTCGCGCCTTAGACAGCGACTCGATGAGCTGATTGGACAATCCCCAGCCCTCGGCCGCGGCCACCCAGCCGCGGAACCCGATGCCGGTGTGGGCTACCAGAATGTCGGGCGGATTGGCGATCACGCCTTCGGTATTGCTGTGCAGTTCTTCATCTTCGGGCAGCGCGATCATGTTGATCGCGGCCGCGCTGGAGACCTCGGCGCCCTGACGACTCAGCAACGCGCACAACTCCTCGGACCGGCGCGACGACGTGACCGCTACCCGGTAACCGGTTAGCGGTGCTGAGTCGGGCTGATCCATACGACCTGTGTATGCCCGCGACGTTTCCGCGGCGTTACCTGACGATTGCTGACGCATTGCCCACGTTGCGGTGATCGTCACACCTGCGCCGGCTCCGCTGTGAGCACTGAATCCGGCACATCCTGCGCAGATATGGGACGGCGCAGGTACCTCGTCCACGTCAGGAACGCCGCCGCGATGTAAGAAATCAGAAACACCCAATACGCCGCCGTCTCGGTGCCGCTGCGCAGGTAAGACTCGCGCAGCGCCAAATTGATTCCGACGCCGCCGAGCGCGCCGACCGCCGAGCAGACGCCGATCAGCGAGCCGGATTTCGCCCGCGACCACTGCCGGCGCTGCGCTTCGCTGCCGTCCAGCGAGCGACTGCGGGCCTCGAACACCGACGGAATCAGTTTGAACACCGAGCCATTGCCCATTCCCGACAGCACGAACAGCACGATGAACCCGATCACGTAGCCGACCACCGCGCCCGACGACGTGCTGCCGCTGTGGTCCTCGACGGTGCTGATGCCCACCAGCAAGCCGGCGCCGGCGATCATGCCCACCAACACGTCCAACGTGACGTGACTCCCGCCGCGGCGGTCGGCCAGCCGGCCGCCGTAGATCCGCGCCAGCGAGCCCAATAGCGGCCCGACGAAGGCGATTTGGGCCGCGTGCAGCGACGCGTGCGCGGCGCTTTCGCCGTTGGCCCCGAAGTTGACCTGCAGCACCTGACCGAAGGCGAAGGAAAACCCGATCCAGGAGCCGAACGTGCAGATGTAGAGCAGCGAGATCGCCCAGGTGTCGCGATCGAACAGGATCGAGCGGATGTGGGCGGGCTCGACGCCGTGGTCCAGGTTGTCCATGAACAGCGCCGCGGCGATTCCGACCGCGGTCAGCAACACCAGGTAGACCGCGCACACCCAATAGGGAGCCTGGTGACCGGCGGTGGCCAGCACCAGCAGGCCGACCAATTGGATCGCCGCGACACCAAGGTTGCCGACGCCGGCGTTGATCGCCAGCGCGGTGCCCTTGAGCCGCTGCGGGTAGAACGCGTTGACGTTGGCCAGCGATGCCGCGTAGTTGCCGCCGCCCAGGCCGGTCAGCGCCGCGCACACCACATACGGCCACAGCGGCAGCCCGGGATTGGCCAGCAGCACGATCGTGCCGCCGGTCGGGATCAGCAGCACGAACGCGGACAACACGGTCCAGTTGCGGCCGCGGAACCTGGCGATACCCAACGTGTAGGGGATGCGCACGCACCCGCCGACCAGCGTGGCAACGGCACCGAGGAGCAACTTGTCGCTGGCGTGGAAACCGTAGACCGACATCGGCATGAACAGCACCAGCACCGACCACAGGGTCCAGATCGAGAAGGCGACATGATCACCCGCCATCGTGCACAGCAGATTGCGGCGAGCAATTTTGTCGTTGCCGGCCGCCCAGGCCTCGGTGTCCTCGGGATTCCAATCGGTGATCTGGTGGTTGCGGCCCATGCGATCTGCGCCTTTCGTCAATGAGTGGTCGAAATCGTGTGGGCGCCAAGCAGTTCAACCCATTACTGGGAAGAGCTGTGGTGAGTCTGGCATCAATGCCCGTGGGGACGCCCCGAATTGATGAGGTATGCCCTGCCTTGGTTCCGATGCTCACATTCGGACCCGATTTGCGTCAACTCATTCGGGTCAATATCGGCTGTAAGTTGAATCCCAGTTATCTGGCAAATCGCTGAGTCGATATTGGCGGCGCGCCCGTGCGCCATGGGGCGTATACCGCGGCTAGACGGTGGCCAGCCCGACACCCGATGTGGCCGCGCCCGCCTCCAGTGCCATCACCTCGAGCGGACGACGGACGTAGACCGCCCAGGTCAGTGCCGAGGCCGCCACATAGCACAGCGTGAAGGCCCAGAACGCCGATGTGGCGGTGTCGCTGTGCAGGTACGACTGCCGCAGTGCGAGATTGACGCCGACGCCGCCGAGCGCGCCGACCGCTCCGGCGAGCCCGATCAGTGCACCAGACATCGAGCGCGACCACTGCCGGCGCTCGGTCTCGCCCATCTGCAGCGAATGACTACGCGCCTCGAAGATCGACGGGATCATCTTGTACACCGAACCATTGCCGATGCCGGACAGAATGAACAGCGCCACGAAGCCGATCACAAATCCGACCATCGTGGAATTAGAAGTCCGGCCCGCGCCGTGGCTACCGAAAGTACTTGCGCCAACCAGTATTCCGCCGGCCAAGATCATCGAGCAGAAGACGGCCAGCGTGACCCTGCCGCCCCCGATGCGGTCGGCGAGCCTGCCGCCGTACACCCGCGTGACCGATCCCAAAAGCGGCCCCAGGAAAGCGATTTGGGCGGCATGCAGAAAAGCCTGCGCGGCGTTCTCGCCGCTGGCGGCGAAGTTCATCTGCAGTACCTGGCCGAACGCGAACGAGAAGCCGATGAACGAGCCGAACGTGCCGATGTAGAGCAGTGTGATCACCCAGGTGTGTGGCTCGGACAGCACCGCCCGCATGGTGGACGTATCGATGCGGTAGTGCGCCAGATTGTCCATGTACAGCGCGGCGCCGATGCCGGCAATGGTAAGCAGCACAAGGTAAATGGCGCACACCCAGTATGGCTGGCGGTTTCCGGCGGCCGCGATCACCAGCAGGCCGACCAGCTGAACCATCGGCACACCGAGGTTGCCGCCGCCGGCGTTGATTGCCAACGCCCAGCCCTTCAGGCGTTGCGGGTAGAATGCGTTGATGTTCGTCATCGACGACGCGAAGTTGCCACCGCCCAGGCCGGCCAGTGCCGCACACACCAGATACGGTCACAGCGACAGACCGGGGTGGGCGAGCAGCACCATCGTGCCGACGCTCGGGATCAACAGCACCAGCGCGGAGAACACCGTCCAGTTGCGCCCGCCGAACTTCGCGGTGGCGAACGTGTACGGGAAACGCAAGCACGCCCCGACCAGGGTGGCGGGTGGCGCCGAGCAGGAATTTGTCGCCGGCGGAAAAGCCGTAAACCGACGCCGGCATGAACAGCACCATCCGACCAGAGCGACCATACCGAGAAGCCGATGTGCTCCGCGATCACCGACCAGATCAGGTTGCGGCGGGCGATCTTGTCGTTGCCGGCCTCCCAGGCCGCCGTGTCTTCGGGGTCCCAGTTCGACAGGACATGTGGACGGCCCAGGGCGAGTTTCATGGCGATAACGCTAGAAATCCATTGTTGCCCGAGCGATGCCCGCAATGATCCGGGCGTGAATTTCCGCTCACTTGCGGCGGCGGCAGGTGTGAGGCAGTCAAACAGTGTGGCGTGCACCACAAAAAGGGCCTTCAGACGCCACGACAGCTCACAGTGTAGCCGACCGCGATGTGATGAAATGCGCTGGCGTAGGCACGATTTCGAGCACACCTACCAGACGTCGCCCGCGCCAATCGCACATCAACCCCGCGGCGGTGTCCAGCTCGACGGTGACCGGGAAGACGAATATCGTTCCGTCGTCGTCGGGCGTGCGCATCGGACCGCTCGGGGTCAGCGCCGAGGTCGGGCCGGTCCAGGGCGACCAGCCCCGCGCCGCATACAGGCCGCGGGCCCGCACGGATGAACTCAATGCTCCCAGCTGATAGGCGCCGCGCATCACCTGTTCGACCGCGTCCAGCAGCGTGTGCACCAGCCCCCGGCCGCGGTGGTCCTCCCGCACCGCCACCCCGTCGACGTAGCCGCAGCGCAGCGCGTCGCCCTGGTAGATCAACCGGCGCTGGACCACCGCGGCGTGCGCGATGATGGCGCCGTGATGCCAGATCAGGGCGTGCATGCCGCCCAGCGCGTGCTCCCAGTCGTTCTCGGTGAAATTACCCGCGAAGGCGTCGGTGACCATGTGGTGGACGCGCTGCCGTGTATCGCTGTCGAGATCCGCAGTGTGAACCAAGCGTGCGGTGTGGACCTGGGTGCGCACCCTCCCTGTCTACAACCTTGTCGCCGGGCCCGTACCTGGACAACACCCGATGTCTAACGGCTGCCCATCGGCAATCGCGGCCGAGCCCAGTGCAGCCGCACGCCCTGGCCAGCCCGCACCTGGGCGACCTTGTCGATGTGCTCGTCGATCACCACGCCGACCACCGGGTAACCGCCGGTGATCGGATGGTCGGGTCCCAGGATTACCGGTAATCCGTTGGGCGGCACCTGAATTGCGCCCCGGGTGGCGCCCTCGCTGGGCAGCTGCCGGTCGGGGAAGCGGTACTGCAGCGGACGGCCGACCAACCGCATCCCGACCCGGTCGCTGCGATCGGACACCACCCAGTCGGTGTGGACCAGGACGTCGGGATCGACGAACCAGTCGTCGCGCGGCCCGGGCACCGCCAACAGCTCGACGGTGTCGGCGCTGATGGCCGCCACGGGCGCCTGGTCGAGTTCGGGGTACTCGTCGGTGTGGGCGCCGACCGGCAGCTGGTCGCCGGGGGACAGCGGCGCCGGGCCTATCGCCGACATCACGTCGTAGCTGCGCGAGCCTAGCACCGGCTCCACCGAGATGCCGCCGCGTACCGCCAGGTAGGTCCGCAGGCCGGCCCGCGGGGTGCCCAGCGAGATCACTTGGCCATCGCGGACATGATGAATGCTGTTGGTGCCGAACTTGATTCCGTTGACCGAAGGGTCGGTGTCGGCACCGGTCACCGCGATGTCGATGTCGCCGCCGTGCACCCGGGCCGCGAACCCGCCGAAGGTCACTTCGACGGTGGCGCGGTCGTCGGGGTTGGCGACCAGCCGATTGGCGAGCTTGTGTGAACGGCGGTCGGCGGCGCCGGACCGCCCGACGCCGAGGTGGGCCTGTCCGGTACGGCCGAGGTCCTGGACGACGGCCAGCGGTCCGGTGCGCAGGATTTCGAGTGTCGGCACGGCATCCTCCTTGCGTTACGCGGCCCGGAACTGAACCCACATGCCCCGCGTCAGCAACGCCGGATCCGACCGCGTCAGGTCCCACAGCACCGCGTCGGTGTGGCCGATGAGTTGCCAGCCGCCGGGGGAGCGGCGTGGATAGATCGCGCTGAACTCGCCGGCGAGTGCGACGGAGCCGGCCGGTACCGCGGTGCGTGGCTCGGCGCGGCGCGGCACCCGCAAGCGCGGGTCGCCGTCGACGAGGTACCCGAAACCCGGTGCGAATCCACTGAATCCGACTCGCCACAGCGTCTCGGTGTGAGCGTCGACGACCTGTGTGGTCGTCAGCCCGGTGTGGTTGGCGACCTCGGCGAGGTCGGGACCGTCGTACACGACGTCGATCACCGCGTCGGCGGTGCGCTCGGCCGGAGCCGCGGTATCGGCGGTGATCCGTAGCTTGCGTAGTCGCTGTCGGACCACACCCTGATAGCGCGGGCCGTCGAGTTTGACCAGCACCGTGCGGGCGGCGGGCACGATGTCGAGCACACCCGGCAGTGCCGTCGCACGCAACGTGTCCGCCCATGCCAATACCTCTGCGGTGCTGCCACATTGCACCAGCAGCGCTTGGTCGCCATAGTCCAGAACGACGTTGCCGACCAACTCGGTCGACACGTCCGCGGGGAGATCCGTCACGCTCATTACTGCACGGTAACTTCGGAATCCGCGCAGGCAAAGGGCCCGAGGCGGGATTTTCGAGCACTGCCAGAGCGGCCTTACCGAATGCTCAAAGAGGCTGGGCTATCCGAGGATTTTGCCGATCATCGGGGGCAGCTGATCGGCGACCACCGGGTAGCTCAGCGGCGACGCGAAGGCGATCGCACCGGCCTGGTCCTTGGTGGTGAAGACGTGGCGGTTCTGCGCGGTCGCCTGCGAGCCCGCCACCTCGGTGTCGGCCAGCACCGCCTTCTGCTCGTCGGGACTCTCGGTCGTCCAGATCACCACGTCCGCGGAATCGAGCACCGTCTTGATCTGGTCGCGCGGGATGACCGCGCGGTGACCGTTGACGAAAGGCTTGATGCTGTCGGCGATCACCAGCCCCATCTGGTTGAGGAAGTCGGTTCGCCAGCCCGCCGCCGTGGCGACCACCGATCCGCGGAACAGGCTGCCCTGCATCAGCAAGGCGCGCTTGGCTATCCACTGCGGGTGGTTCTGGGAGACGGCGACGAACTGCTTGTCGACGCCGTCGATCAGCGCCTTCATCTGGTCGGGCTGGAACACCGCTTGACCGATCGCGGTGGCCTGGTCCTTCCACGGCTCGAAGAAGGCGTCGCCGTCGGATTGCGCGACAGTCGGCGCGATCGCGGACAGCTTCTGGTAGGTGTCGGCGTCCAAGCCGGCGTTGATGGCGACGATCAAATCGGGCTTGAGGCCGGAGATTTGGTCGACGGGAATCCCGTTGTCCAGGTTCAACACGACGGGTTGTGCGCCGCCGAGTTTGGATTGGGCCCACGGCCACACCGCGAATGGCTGGTCACCGAACCAGTTGGTCATCGCGATCGGTACGACGCCGAGCGCCAGCAGGTCGTCCTGCTCGGTGAAGCCGGCGCTCACCACGCGCTTGGGTGGCGCCTTGATAACGGTTTTGCCGAATAAATGGGTGATCGTCACGCCCTCGGCGCCTGGAGCGCCGGCCGGCGGTTTGGGGCCGGAGCAGCCCGCCGCCGCCCCGGCTGCCGCGGCTGCCGCAGCGGCACCGGCGAGGCGCAAGAACCCCCGCCGATTCGATCCCTGTCGCATCGCGTGAGAGTATCGCGCCGCTGACCCTGACCTGCATCGCCGCACGGTTTTGTCGCGCAGCGCAGCGGCATCGCCGGGGACGACGAAGTCCCGATAGATCGCCCGCGCCCGGATTGCCTGACGGGGCTTGAGCTTTGCGTTCCCGCAAACCCGGGGGCTGGTCAGGCATGGGGCAATTCTTTCGGACCCGCGGTGCCCGGCCGGGAAGCCGGCGATGTCTACCGCTGCCCCTCCTTGTTCCACGTGCTGTAGTCGGCGATCAGCTTCTCCTGCGGCGGGCGCTGGTCGGTGGGCACGTGCTGCAGGTTGATCCGGATCCGGTACCAAATCGAACTCGGCCCGCGCATGCCGTCGACCAGCACGTCGGCCTACTGCAAGAGTTCGGCGACGGCGGGGTAGCGGTCGCGCCAGGTGTCCAGCGCGGCCATCGCCTCGTTCTTGGTCTTGGTGCGGGCTATCTCGATCAGCGGCATCGACGACTGCCGGCGGCCGTCGGAGCTTTTCTTCGAGCCGCGGGGCGCCCGCTCCGGCGGGCCCATCTCCTCGGCCAGCATCAGCAGGCGGTCCAGGTCGCCGACCGCGTCACCCATCCCCGCCCACGGGTCGCCCAGCTCGGCGAACCGCTCGGGGACGGTCTCGATGGTTAACGCCTCCGGCCGGCAGCCGGCGACCTCGTCCCAGTGCAACGGCGTCGACACCCGGGCATCCGGCGTGGCCCGCACCGAGTAGGCCGACGCGACGGTGCGGTCCTTCGAGTTCTGGTTGAAGTCGACGAAGACGCCCTCGCGCTCCTCCTTCCACCACCGGCTGGTCGCGGCCTCGGGGATGCGCCGCTCGACCTCGCGGGCCACGGTCTGGGCGGCCAGTCGGACCTGACGGAACTCCCAGCGCCGCGCGATGCGGGCGTAGATGTGAAAGCCCCGCGATCCCGACGTCTTGGGCCACGCGGTCAGCCCGTAGTCCTCCAGTACCTCGCGGGCCACCAGCGCCACGTCGACGATTCCCCGCCAGTCCACCCCGGGCATCGGGTCCAGGTCGACCCGCAGCTCGTCGGGGTGATCGAGGTCGTCGGCGAGCACCGGGTGCGGGTTGAGGTCCACGCAGCCCAGGTTGAACGCCCACGCCAGCCCGGCGGCGTCGTGGATGACGGTCTCGGCAGCCGACGTGCCCCGCGCGTAGTGGAGTTCGGCGACGTCGACCCAGTCCGGGCGCTTCGTCGGCGCGCGCTTCTGAAACACCGCCTCTTGTCCGATGCCCTTGACGAAGCGCTTCAGGATCATCGGCCGGCCACGCCCCGCAACGCTCCGTCGGCGACCGACAGGTAATAGCGCACCAGGTCGAGCTTGGTGTAAGGCCCTGTCTCCGCGCGCGCTTCGAACACGACCTTGTCCGGGTGGGTGATCGTGACTTCGTGTCCGGCAACCTCCAATGACACCGGACCGGCCATGGGATTCATCGTATTCCGCGAGAATTTTCTGGCCGCGTTGCGACCCGCGTCACATATGGTGAGGTTATGCTTAACCTCCCTGGCCTGCCCGGGCAAGCCGTTTCCAAGGTCCAGCAGTACGTCGAACGTGGTTCGGCGGAACTGCACTACGTGCGGAAGATCTTCGAGGCGGGCGCGTTCAATCTGGAGTCGCCCCTCAAGACCGCGGCGATGGCGGCCGACATCGCGAAGTGGGGCGAGTTCGGCATGTTGCCCTCGCTCAACGCCCGGCGCACGCCCGACCGCGCGGCGCTGATCGACGAGGACGGCGAGTTCAGCTATCGCGAGCTCGACGAGGCCGCCCACGCGGTGGCCAACGGCCTGATCGCCAAGGGCGTCAAGGCCGGCGACGGCGTCGCCATCCTGGCCCGCAACCACCGCTGGTTCGTCATCGCCAACTACGGCGCGGCCCGGGCCGGCGCCCGCATCATCCTGCTCAACAGTGAATTCTCCGGGCCGCAGATCAAAGAGGTGTCCGAGCGCGAGGGCGCCAAGATCATCATCTACGACGACGAATACACCAACGCGGTCAGCAAGGCCGAGCCCGAGCTGGGCAAGCTGCGCGCGCTCGGGACCAACCCGGACAGCGACGAGCCGTCCGGCAGCACCGACGAGACGCTGGCCGACCTGATCGCGCGCAGCAGCAATGAACCCGCACCCAAGGCCGGCAAGCACGCGTCGATCATCATCCTGACCAGCGGAACGACGGGGACGCCCAAGGGCGCGAACCGCAGCACCCCGCCCACGCTGGCACCGGTCGGCGGCATCCTGTCGCACGTCCCGTTCAAGGCGAACGAGGTCACCTCACTGCCGGCGCCGATGTTCCACGCGCTCGGCTATCTGCACGCCACGATCGCGATGTTCCTGGGATCCACGGTGGTGCTGCGGCGCAAGTTCAAGCCGCCGCTGGTGCTGGAGGACATCGAGAAGCACAAGGTGACGGCCATGGTCGTGGTGCCGGTGATGCTGTCGCGCATCCTCGACACCCTGGAAAAGACGGACCCCAAGCCCGATCTGTCCAGCCTGAAGATCATTTTCGTGTCCGGATCCCAGTTGGGTGCCGAGCTGGCCACCCGCGCGCTCAAGGACATCGGTCCGGTCGTCTACAACATGTACGGCTCGACGGAGATCGCGTTCGCGACGATCGCGCGGCCCGAGGACCTGCAACGCAATGCGTCGACGGTCGGGCCGGTCGTCAAGGGCGTGAAGGTCAAGATCCTCGATGACAACGGCAACGAGGTACCCCGGGGCGACGTCGGGCGGATCTTCGTCGGCAACGCCTTCCCGTTCGAGGGCTACACCGGCGGCGGGCACAAGCAGATCATCGACGGCCTCATGTCCTCGGGAGACGTCGGCTACTTCGACGAACACGGCCTGCTGTACATCAGCGGGCGGGACGACGAGATGATCGTCTCCGGCGGCGAGAACGTGTTCCCCGCCGAGGTCGAGGACCTGATCAGCGGGCACCCCGAGGTGATCGAGGCCACCGCGATCGGCGTGGAAGACAAGGAGTGGGGCCACCGGCTGCGCGCGTTCGTGGTGCGGAAGGAAGGCGCCGCCGTCGACGAGGACACCATCAAGGGGTATGTGCGCGACCACCTGGCTCGCTACAAGGTGCCGCGCGAGGTGATCTTCCTCGAGGAACTGCCGCGCAACCCGACGGGCAAGATCCTCAAGCGCGAGCTGCGCGAAATGCAGGTCGACTAGCGGGACGGACCTTAGCGCCGGTCCTGAATGGCCTGGATGATCTGCGCTGCCAGGTTGGGGTCGGCCAGCAACTGGTCGATCAGCGCGGTCAGCACCTCTTGTCCGGTGACCCGGGCGACGCCCAGCTGGTCGGCGGCTTCCCGCTGCCAGATGTCGAGGGCGCGGTGGGTGGCGGCGCAGGGGTCGACGGTGCGGCGCGTGCGTTGGATGCGGGGTGTCTCGCCGGTGGACCGTGACCGCTCGCCGGCTATTCGCCGGGGGCGTGGCTGCCGGAAACCGGTGAGGCGTTCGGTCGGCGTGCCGTCGCCAGCGGGTGTCGTGGCGGACATCTGCCCGCGGAACGCGCCGGCGCCGGGCCCGCTGTGGCCGGGGTTGAAGCTCACTGGGGCGACCGTCCCTCCCGTGGGTCACAATCAGTAAATCAGTGCTTCCGCGCTTGATTGTCTCACTGACACCAGCGTAAGTCGCGGCGCGCGGGTTCGGGTGTTACGGCGCAACGCCGCGGGGGCGGGTCCGACCGGGCCACCACCAGCGGCGCCGTCAGCTCAAATTGAAGCCATTAGCTGGCCGGAATCGTCGGTGCCCGGTCAGCTTTGTCTGCGGCGCACTCGTGTGGCAGCATGGAAACTAAACATATTGCGCGAAATACTCCCGCCAACCCGGTGCGTAATTAATGATCTGCTAAGATCTGCAAATCCGTGCTTCAGTACGTCAGTAGACCACGATTATCGTCGTTATATGGCCGATGTGGCTACTGACCTCAGTATTTACGGCACTGCTGAACAGCGCAAATACGCATTATCTGAAATGCGTGAATACGTAATTAAATTGCCCAGGCGATATTAATTGTTACGCAATTCACAGCCTAAAATGACGCTATTTCTATTGTTTGCCCAGCAATTCATGCGTAGCATTTCGAATGTCGGGAAAGGGTCTTCGGAAGGAGCTCACAATGAGGAATTCACTGCGATCGATCCGCTGCGCGGCTGCTGGCGCTGCCGGCGCCGGCGCGGTGGCCGGCGCGATGCTGTTCGGCGGGATGCCCGCGGCCAACGCCGCCCCGGCGCCCGCACCCGCTACGACATTCCAAACCACCGGTCCGCACGGCGGCGCGCCGCTGGCCCCGGGCATTTTTCCCGAGCGACCCGGCGGCGGCCACGGCTGGGGTCATGGTTGGGGACACCCTGGCTGGGGTTGGGGCAACTGGTGGCGCCCGTGGTGGTGACCAAGTGGTGAGCCACCAAGATCGCGGGGCCGGCCGGCTGCGTCCTGCCAGATATCTAGGCCGGCGTGGCCCCAAACCAAATAGGCGTCCATGCCGATCCGGGACCGGCCCCGGATCGGCATGGATTTCGTTTACGGGTCGCGGGGCAGGCCCAGCAGACGCTCGGCGATGATGTTGAGCTGCACTTCCGACGTACCGCCGTAGATCGTCGTGGCCCGGCTGGCCAACAGGTACTCGCCCCACTTGCCGGGCAGCTGATCGGGGTCGCCGATCGCGGCGTCGGTGCCGAACGAGGACACCGCGAACTCGGCATAGCCCTGGCCGGTGCGCATCGCCAACAACTTGGAGATCGCCGCGGATGGCATGGCGTCGCCGCCGGCCAGCGTCAACAGCGTCGAACGCAGGTTCAACAGCTTGGCGGCGTGCCCCTCGGCGATCAACTGCCCGGCCCGGTGCTGGGCGACCTGGTCGAACTGGCCATCGCGGACGAACTCGACGAACTGGGGCAGCGTCGCCAGGAAATTGGCGTCGCTGCTGCCGATCGACACCCGCTCGGCGGTCAGCGTGTTGCGGCTGACCTCCCAACCGCGATTGACCTCGCCCAGCACGCACTCGTCGGGCACGAACACGTCGTCGATGTAGACGGTGTTGAACATCGCGTTCCCGGTCAGCTCGCGCAGCGGCTTGACCGTCACACCAGTGCTGCGCATGTCCAGCAGGAAGTAGGTGATCCCGTTGTGTTTGGGCGCGGACGGGTCCGTCCTCGCCAGCAGCGCACCCCAATGCGAGTACTGCGCGGCGGCGGTCCAGATCTTCTGGCCGGTGATGCGCCAGCCGCAATCGGTCCGGGTGGCCTTGGTGGTCAGACCGGCCAGGTCCGATCCGGCGCCCGGCTCGGAGAACAGCTGGCACCAGACCAGCTCGCCGCGGAAGGTCGGCGGCAGGAAGCGTTGCTTTTGCTCCTCGGTGCCGAACGCGACGATCGACGGGATGATCCACGCGGCGATGCCGACCTGCGGCCGTCGCACCCGTCCGGTGGTGAACTCCTGGGCGATGATGATCTGCTCGGTCGGGCTGGAGGCGCGGCCCCACGGCTTGGGCAGGTACGGCAACACCCAACCGCCCTCGGCAAGCGCGACCGTCCGCGGCCCTCGCTCCATGGCCTTGAGCGCGGCGACCTCGGCGCGGATCTCCTCACGCAGCTTTTTGGTCTGGGGATCCAGGTCGATGTCGACCGGGCGCATACCCGTGGTGGTCGCCGTGTTGACCACCTTCTGTGGGTAGTCCGAGCTGCGGCCGAAGCAGGCGGCCAGCATCAGCGCCCGACGGTAGTACACGCCGGTGTCGTGTTCCCAGGTAAAGCCGATGCCGCCGTGCACCTGGATGCAGTCCTGCGTGCAGCGCTGCGCGGCGGCCGGCGCCAGCGTCGCGGCCACCGCGGCGGCGAACTCCACGTCCGGCGAGGCCTCGTCGATCGCGCGCGCCGCATCCCACACCGCCGCGGTGGCGCGCTCGGTGTCGGCGATCATCTCCGCGCACTTGTGCTTGATGGCCTGGAATTGGCCGATCGGCCTGCCGAATTGCTCGCGGATCTTGGCGTATTCCGATGCGGTGTCGGTTGCCCACCGGGCCACCCCGATCGCCTCGGCGGACAGCAGCGTCGACATCAGCGCGTAGGCGGTCGGAATGGTCAGCGTGCTCAGTAGGGCATCGTCGCCGACCGCGACGGCGTCGGCCCGCACGTGCGCGACCGGGCGCAGCGGGTCGAGGCTTTTCACCGGTTCGATGTCGAGCTGGTCGGCACGCAGCACCACCCACTCGTCGCCGCTGTCGATCGCGACCGGCAGCACCAGCACCGACGCCTGCGCCGCGGCGGAACCGCACGCACCTCGCCGCGGATCACGAGCACCTCTCCCTTGCGGGTGGCGGCCAGCCCGGAGTCCAGGGCGTAGGCGGCGATCGCCACGCCGGACGCCAGCTCGGCCAGCACCTTGGCGTCCGGGTCATGCGCGGCGATGAGCGCGCTGGCGATCGCCGACGGCGCGAACGGCCCGGGCACCGCGCCGTAGCCGAATTCGGCCAGCACGATGGCCAGCTCGAGCAGGCCGAAGCCCTGGCCGCCGACGGTCTCGGAGAGGTGCACACCCTGCAGGCCCTGCTCGACGGCCGCCTGCCAGTACGGCGGCGGATTCTCCAGCGGCGTCTCCATGGCCTCGTGCAACACCTCGGACGGCGCGACCCGCGCCACCAGGGATCGCACCGAATCGGCCAGATCTTGATGCTCAGGAGTTATCGCGATCGGCATTGGTCGCCTTCCCATGCGTTCGGGTTCGTTTCGGCCAAGCACTCATCAATCTAATAACCGGTCGGTTGGTTGACCATATTGGCCAGGGGCTCGCCGTCGCGAAGCCGGCGGCAGTTGGCCACCGCTTCGACGAGGTAGCGCCGCATCGTATCGGCGGTTTACCAGGTCACGTGCGGTGTCGCCACCACGTTGTCCAGGTCGAACAGCGGGTTGTCGGCCGCCGCCGGCTCGGCCTCGAAAACGTCGAGACCCGCGGCGGCCAGCCGCCCGTCGCGCAGCGCACCGGCCAGGGCGTTCTCGTCGACGATCGCCCCGCGCGACGTGTTGACCAGCACCGCGGTCGGCTTCATCGAGGCAATCGCATCCCGGTTGAGCAGATGATTGGGTCTGCGCCGTCAACGGCAGGTGCAGCGAGATGATGTCGCTGGTGGCCAACAGTTGGGGCAGCGGTAGCCAGCCGGGCCGCCCGTCGTCGCGGGTGCTGGTGTGCACGACGGTGGCGCCCATGGCGCCGACGACGGCTGCCACCCGCTTGGCGATATTGCCGTAGCCCACCAGGCCGACGGTGCAGCTGCCGATGTCGCGGACCGTCTCGCCCAGTTCGGGATCCAGCGGCCAGCCACGCCCTTGCCGGGTGGCGCGATCGAGCTCCGGCAGCCTGCGCAGCGCGGCCAGCATCAGCAACACGGTTCCCTCGGCCACCGAGGGCGCATTGGCGCCGGGCATGTTGGCCACCGCGATGCCGCGGTCCGTCGCGGTGGCGACGTCGATGGTGTTCACCCCGGCGCCGAGCTTGTGCACCAACCGCAGCCGCTCGCCGCGTTGCAGGTCGGCGCCTGACAACGGACGTAGTACATGCCAAATCACCTCGGCATCGGGCAATTCGCGGTAGAAGCCGTCGTCGTCGGCGCACCACCGAATGTCGAGCCAATCTGCTTCGGCGGCAAGGAAATCGAGGACTCTTTTACCTGGAACGAAGTGGGCGAGAACTCTCAGCGCCACCGCTTGCTGATCCACCTGGCGATGGTATCCGCCTGCTCGCTGCGCGCGCCGGGGGTGGTGAAGTAGTGGTCACTGTCGATCGAGACCTGCGACTTGTCGGTGCCGGCGAGTGCGTCGTAGATGCGTTGCGCGTCAGAGGGAAACACGCCGGTGTCCGCCTCGGCGTTGATCACCAGGGCGGGGCAGGTGATGCGGGCCAGGTGCGGCTCGGCCCGGGTTTACGCCAGCCGCAGGCTCCACATGCCCAACCAGTTGCGCAGCGTGCAGGACGCCGCGATGCCGTGGGCGGAACGGTTGGCCTTGACCGGTACCCCGGCGTAACACCGGTTGGGCGCGCGCTTGGTGGGCTCGATGGTGGGATCGGTAGCGGGCAAGGAACTCCGGCGGGTACGGCGGGCCGTTGACCTCGTTGAACAGGTCGAATTCGGGGTCGGTGGCGACCGGGTCGTTTTCGTCGACGACGGCGGCGTCCATCCAGGAGGTCAGCACCTCCGGGCGGCCGGGATGCGCCGCGGTGGCGACGTAGCCATCGGCGGGCAGCAGATCGGTCAGGCCGGCCGCCGGCCGCATCCCCGGCAGCGGAGTCACATTCGGGTCGACGGCCTGTGACTGGTAGGCCGACATCAACGATCCACCTCCCGAATTGCCCAGCAACACAACGGTAGCCACGCCCTGAACCTCTCGCAGCCAACGCACCCCCACACCGATGTCGACCAGCGCGTGGTCGAGCAGGAAGTTGCTTTCGAAACCGCGGAACCGGGTGTTCCAGCCGAGAAACCCGATGCCCCGAATGGCCATGTAGTCGGCGAGGTAGTGCTCCGAGAAGTCGATCTGGTAGTGCGTGGCGATCATGGCCACCTTCGGCTTGCGTCCCACGCCGCGGTGATACAGCCCCTGGCAGGGATGCCCGCCCGCACCGGCGCGCCCGGCGGTGGGCGACGGTAGGCCGACGAACTCACGGACCACCCGGGCACTGCCGCCACTGCGCGTCAATTCACTGACCCTCCTTCGCGTAGATCGCCCGGTAGTAGATGTTGGCGAAAGTTTGGATGCAGGCCTGCTCGTCGAGTTCGTCGTCGCCGGACCGGCGGAGCTGGATGTAGCAGAACTGGTTGAACATCGCGACGATCGCCTCGGCGATCAGCTGCGCATCGTCGTCCGGGCAATACCCCTGAACCTGGGCGCGCCGGACTGTCTCGGCGATGAAAGAGATTGGAATATCGCAGATCTCGGCCCAGTACTGGGCGAAGTCGTCGTTGACCATCGCCAGCTGGGACACGCTGATCACCTCGGCGAGCCGATTGCGGTAGGTATGCCAATGCGCCGCGGCGGCCGCGTGGGCGCGTTCCCGGTTGGACAGGCCATGTCCGGTGACCGAGCGGGCGCGCTCGTTGGCTTCGTCGCGGAAGCGCAGCGCCCATTGGCGGACCATCGCCTCTTTCGAGTCGTAGTAGTTGTAAAAGTCGTAGTAGTTGTAAAAGGATGCCGCCGAACGGCCGGCTTCCGTGGCGATGTCGGCAATCGTCGTCGCCAGGATTCCCTTGCGCGCCACGACTGTTCGCGCGGCGGCGTCGATCGCTGCCTGCGTACGCCGGCCGCGGTGCGTCGGGAATTCGGTGGTCCGGGCTGCCCGGCCGCCGGATTCCCGACGCGATCGACACCTGCTGTTCCTCCCTGGATCGGAACTGAATCTGATGTTAGATTCAGTTTCACGGATTGGCCAGGACCAACGCCTGGAATCTAGGGGAGCCACACCATGATCAAGCCCGACAACACCAACAGCGAATTCGAACTTGGCGGGATCAATCATGTTGCGCTGGTGTGTTCCGACATGGCGCGGACCGTGGACTTCTACAGCAACATTCTCGGCATGCCGCTGATCAAATCGCTCGATCTACCCAACGGTGCCGGACAGCACTTCTTCTTCGACGCCGGCAACGGTTCTTCGACGCCGGCAACGGCGACTGTGTCGCGTTCTTCTGGTTCGCCGACGCACCCGATCGGGTGCCGGGTATCTCGTCACCGGGTGCCATCCCGGGTATCGGGGACATCACCAGCGCCGTAAGCACGATGAACCATCTGGCCTTTCACGTCCCGGCCGAGAAATTCGACGCCTACCGGCAGCGGCTCAAGGACAAGGGCGTACGCGTCGGTCCGATACTCAACCACGACGAAAGCGAGATGCAGGTTTCCGCGACGGTGCATCCCGGCGTCTATGTGCGCTCGTTCTATTTTCAGGACCCAGACGGCATCACGCTTGAGTTCGCTTGCTGGGTCAAGGAATTCGGCGAAGGCGATGCCCAGGCCGTTCCAAAGACGGCGGCCGACCGGCGGCCCCGGGAGCACGCCGTAACCTAGTCGGCAAGAATGTGGCCGAGCCGGGGGTCCACGATGACGGACGGCATCTTGACCGACGAGCAGATCGCGGCGTTGACACCCGCGCAACGGCGAGACCTGATCATGCGGCTGGAGGCGCCGCTGTCCGAAGTGGTCGACCCGGCGCTGATAGCGCGGATACGGCGAATCCGGTTGGGCCTGATGATCGGCGGCTCCATCGCGATGATTCCCTGGCTCATCTACCTGGCGCTGACGCTGCCGGATAGTTACGTCGCGCACAACTGGGTGCCGACCTGGGTGGGCTTTGACGTCTTGCTGGTCGGATTCATGCTGGCGACAGCGGTTTTCGGTTACTTCCGTCGTCAGGTCCTGCTGTTCGCGGCCTTCACCTCCGGCGTGCTGCTGATCTGCGACGCCTGGTTCGACCTGATGACCGCCGGACGCGACGATGTCTGGCTGTCGGTGGTGACCGCGCTGGGCATCGAGGTGCCGCTGGCGATTTTCATGATCCGCGGCGCGCAGCGCATCATGCGGCTCACGATGTTGCGGCTGTGGCTCCTGGATCCCGGGATGCGGCTGTGGCAGCTGCCGTTGTTCCCGTGACGCCGTACAGCCGCGGGCGGGCCAGCTCGTCGAGCAGCACGGCGAGCTGATCGACGAGCTGGTCGGGTTCCAGCACTACGTCGCCGACCAGCCAGGCGCTGATCATCTGCCCGACGCCGCCCACCGCGAAGTGCGCGCCGGCCTTCATGCTGTCGTTGGCCGGCATCCGCAGCATGTCGCCGCCGTGCTGGCCCAGCAGCATCGCGAACAGTGCGGTGGATTCGGCGCGTTTGCGCACGATGACGGCGTCGGCGAGTTGGGTGCTGAACAACAGCCGTCCGACCCGCGGGTCCTCGGCGACGGTCCGCACGATGTTGGCCATACCGGCGCGGGACTGTTCGGATATCGGCACCGCCGTCACCGCGGCCTGCGTGGTGGCGGCCAGGTCGGCGATCACCGAGTCGAAGACCGCGCCGACGAACCCGTCTCGGTCGCTGAAGCTTTCGTAGAAATAGCGAGGCGTCAGGCCGGCCCGGGCGCAGACCGCCCGAACCGTCACCGCCGAAACATCGTGCTCGTTGGCGCCCAGCAGGTCCAGGCCCGCGGCCAGCAATCGACCCCGGCGTTCGGCCAGCCGCCGCGCGGCCTCGACGCCGCGGTAGGGGCGCTCGCTAGGGGTCTGCACCATGAGCACCATCTTGACACCGACGCGCGGCAGCGACAATATCAGGAAACAGACGTTGTCATATTTGGCGCACCCAGCGGTGAAGAGGTTCCGTATGACGATTCACGACACGGTTCACCAGCGCGTTCCGCATGTCGAGCGTCCGATCTCCGACCCGCCGCGCCCGCAGCCGAGTCGCCGGCGACGTCGGATCGCCGAGGATTACGGCCTGATGGGCGTGGCGCTGCTGGCCGGTCCGGCCAACGTGATCATGGAACTCTCGCGGCCCGGTGTCGGTCATGGCGTGGCGGAAAGCCGCGTCGAGAGCGGGCGAATCGACCGCCATCCGATCAAGCGAGCGCGCACCACTTTCACCTACATCGCGGTCGCCAACGCCGGGACCGCCGAGCAGCAGGCCGCCTACCGCCGCGCGGTGAACCGGTCGCACGCCCAGGTCTACTCCAGGCCCGGTGACCCGGTGGCCTACAACGCATTCGACCCGGAATTGCAGCTGTGGGTGGCCGCCTGCATCTACAAGGGCGGCATCGACGTCTATCGCACCTTCATCGGCGAGATACCGGAGGAGGACGCCGATCGCCTTTATCGCGAAGGCATGTCGCTGGGTACCACCTTGCAGGTGCCGTCGGAGATGTGGCCGGCCGACCGGGCGGCCTTCGACAAGTACTGGCAGGAGTCGCTGGACAAGGTGCACATCGATGACACCGTCCGCGAGTTCCTGTACCCGATCGCGATGTCCCGGGTGCGTGGGGTGCGCTTACCGCGGTGGGTGCGGGAACCATTGGAGAGTTTCAACCTGCTGATCACCACCGGCTTTCTGCCGCAACGGTTTCGCGACGAGATGCGGTTGCCGTGGGATGCCGCCAAGCAGCGGCGCTTCGACCGGCTGATGTCGGTCCTGGCCGTCGTGAACCGCATGCTGCCGCGGATCATCCGGCAGTTCCCGTTCAACCTGATGCTCTGGGACCTGGACCGCCGGATCCGGACGGGGCGCCCGTTGGTCTAGCACGCGCATCGCGGACAGCGCCGCCCATTGATAACGACAATCATTTTCAGTAAGCTCCTCGGCGACCTTTCAGCGTTTCCAGCCCAGGAGCTGCCGGTGATGATGTTGCAGGCCGCATACACCCCGTCGATTCCCGGCGGGGATATTCGGCAATGACCGCCCCGATTTGGATGGCCGCACCGCCGGAGATCCACTCGGCGTTGCTAAGCAGTGGGCCGGGGCCTGCTTCGCTGTTTGCCGCCGCGGCGGCGTGGGATTCGTTGAGCGCCGAATACGCCTCGGCCGCCGAAGAACTCAGCGGGGTGCTGGCGTCGACGAACGCCGGCGCATGGCAGGGGCCCAGCGCCGAGTGCTATCTGGCGGCGCACGGCCCATACCTGGCGTGGCTGATGCGGGCCAGCGCACGCAGCGCCGCCGCAGCGGCCCAGCATGAGACGGCGGGCACGGCCTATGCGGCGGCGTTGGCGGCCATGCCGACGCTGGCGGAGCTGGCCACCAACCACGCCGTCCACGGCGTGCTGATGGCGACGAATTTCTTTGGCATCAATACGATTCTGATCGCCGTCAACGAGGCCGACTATGCGCGGATGTGGGTCCAGGCCGCCACCACGATGACGTCCTATCAGGCCGTCTCCGATGCCGCGCTGGCGGCGACTCCGCCGCCCGACCCGGCACCGCAGATCCTGAGATCCGAGGGCGCCGGCCATCACGACCACCAGGACGAGGACGACGAGGAGTTCCCCGACCCGACGGTCGACAACTGGTTCAACCAGTTCCTCGCGCAGATCCTGCGGTGGTTCGGCATCGATTGGAATCCCGGCCAAGCCACCGTGAACGGGATCCCGTACGACGAATACACGAACCCGGGACAGCTGATCTTTTGGGTGGTTCGAGCGCTGGAACTTCTGGAGGATTTCGAGCAGTTCGGCCAGTACCTGCAGACAAATCCGGCCCTGGCGTGGGAATACCTCGCGTTCCTCGAGTCGGTGGACTGGCCGACTCACATCGCCGAGATCGCGAGCTGGTTAGGGTCGCAGCCGGGCTTGCTGGCGGTGCCGCTGCTCCTGGCGGTCGCCCCGGTCGGGGCGCTGGGCGGCTTGGCCGGGCTGGCGGGGCTGGCGCACGCCCCGACGCCGCTAGCCGTCCCGGCTCCCCCGGCCGTCCCGCCGGTGCCCGACCTGCCGGCGGTGCTCGGCACGACACCCATCGCGGCCCCGGTACCCGCTTCCGCGCCCGCACCGGCGTCCGCACCGGCTCCCCCGGCCGGCGCCGTGGCCAGTGCCGCGCCGGCCGCGGCGCCTCCCGCCGGGCCCGGTTTCACCCCGCCCTACTTTGTCGCGCCACCGGGCATCGGGTTTGGTTCCGGGATCAGCGCCAGTGTCGTCGCGGGCGCGAAAAGAAAAGCGCCGGAACCGGATTCGGCTGCCGCGGCGACCGAGGCGGCCACCCGAGAGCAGGCCCGGGCCCGACGCCGGGGAAGGGCGCGGCAGCGCGACTACGGCGACGAGTTCATGGACATGAACGTCGACGTCGAACCGGACTGGGATGGGCGTGTGTCGGAGGCGTCGGATCGAGGCGCGGGGACCCTCGGGTTCGCCGACACGACACGCAGAAAAGCCGCGGCCGCGGCGGGTCTGACCACCTTGGCCGCGGACGAATTCGGCGGTGGGCCACGCATGCCGATGCTGCCGGGCAGTTGGAAGGCCGGTGACCAGACCCGCGGCGATGGCTAGCGAAATGCTGCTGTTGGCCGCGGTTCACCGTGCCGTCGACCGATGGCAACCGGGGTTGGCGCGGGCCCGATATCGGTTGGCCCCAGGGGACAAGGTGTGTCGGCGCGGCGGCGTAGTGTCGGTCGAGTGCGTAGCGAAGGTGACACCTGGGACATCACGACAAGCGTCGGCTCGACCGCGCTTTTTGTAGCGACCGCTCGGGCGTTGGAGGCGCAAAAGCCCGACCCGCTGGCCGTCGACCCGTATGCGGAGATGTTCTGCCGGGCCGCGGGTGGCTCGTCGGCGGACGTGCTGGACGGAAAGGAACCCGACCACCCGCTCAAGAGCGCCGAATTCGGCGATCACTTCGTCAACTTCCAGGGCGCCCGCACGAAGTACTTCGACGAGTACTTCCTACGGGCCGCCGACGCCGGCGTGCGGCAGGTCGTCCTGCTGGCGGCCGGACTCGACTCGCGCGCCTACCGGCTGGACTGGCCCGCCGCCACGACGATCTTCGAGCTGGACCGTCCCCAGGTCCTCGATTTCAAGCGTGAGGTGCTCGCCGACCACGGCGACCAGCCCCGCGCCGAGCGCCGGGAGATCGCCGTCGATCTGCGCGAGGACTGGCCACAAGCGTTGCGCGACAGCGGCTTCGACCCCGCCAAGCCGTCGGCGTGGATTGCCGAGGGTTTGCTGATCTATCTACCCGCCGCCGCGCAGGAGCAGCTGTACACCGGCATCGACGGCCTGGCTGGACACGGTAGCCATGTCGCCGTCGAAGACGGCGCACCACTGCAGCCCGACGAATTCGAGGCCGCCGTCGCCGAAGAGCGTGCGGCCGCGGCCCAGGGCGACAAGCGGCTGTTTTTCCAGTTGGTCTACAACGAGCAACACGCCCCGGCCACCGAATGGCTTGCCGCGCACGGCTGGAACGCGGTCGGTACCCCGTTGGCCGACTACCTGCGCCAGGTCGGCCGCCCGGTCCCCGGGCCGGAGACCGAGGCCGGCCCGATGATCGCCCGCAACACCCTGGTGAGTGCCGTCCGGGCATGACGCGGTAAAGCCTTTCCATCGGGTTGATGCGGGCCAGCGCGAACAGCGCGGTGGCGGCCGTGTCGGCCCTGCCGGAGCTTGCGACCAACCCCGTCGTGGATGGGACCTGGGCGGCCACGAAACCCCGAGCGGGAACTTTTCCGGCCCAATAGCCGACTAGCTTCTTGCCTGCTCGTTGCGCCGCCCCGGCCCAGGCGGTCGCTCGAGTATTCCGATCGGTGAAGGAGTCGCTGTCATGACTGCACCGGTTCGGAGTGGGGTGCCGGCCCAGCTGCCGTCGGGGATTTGCTGGATACCTCCGCAGAAACATGGTAGGACTGGTGCGTCGCACCCCGTCACGCGGCGGCGTACGGGCGCGGCGGCTGGGGTCCCCAGGCGTGCGATGGATCCCGGTGTGCGCCGCGGATTGCTAATGAAAACGATTTTCAGTAAGGTTGGCTGCTTAGCGGCCACTGACAGTGGGCTGCCAATGTCCTTGCACTTCTACCTAAGGGTGAACTCGGGGCGAATGATCGACAAAGGGACTCCCGGTCGCGGTGCCGGAACGAGGGCAAAAGTCACGAGGAGACGGCTGCCGAGCGCCTCGACAGTTAGCTTATGCAATGCTAACTTCAGGCGAATTAGGTTAGGGGAGACTACCTAGATGGAAAGAGTTGGCCGTAGAACGCGGTGATACGGGCATGCTCGCAGCTCAACCCACGATTTCTGGACGGAGTAGCAAGGTCGACGGCGACATAGTGAGCCGGTTCGCCACCTGTTGCCGAGCGCTGGGAATCGCGGTCTACGACCGGAAGCGGCCCGCGGACCTGCCGGCCGCACGGTCGGGTTTCACCGAGTTGACCCGCGTCGCCCACGACCAGTGCGACGCATGGACCGGACTGGCGGCCGCCGGCGACGTATCGCTGCGCGCGCTCGAGGCGGTTTCGTGCACCGCGGCCACCGCGGGCGTGCTGCAGCGACAGGTCGACTTGGCGCCGGGCGCCCTGGGCTTCCGCTACGACAGCGGGCTGTATCTACAGTTCCGCGCCGCCAGCCCCGACGAATTCCACCTCGCCTTCGCGGCGGCCCTGGCAACGGCCGGGCGGTTTGCCGAGGCCGATGAGATCGTCGCCGGGCTCACCGCGCGCCGCCCGAGTTGGCGTGAGGCGCGCTGGGTCTCCGTCGTCATCAACTACCGCGCCGAGCGGTGGTCGGACGTCGTCAAGTTGCTGACCCCGATCGTCAACGACGCCGAGCTGGACGCGGCGTACGCCCACGCGGCCAGGATCGCCCTCGGCACCGCGCTGGCCCGGCTGGGCTTGTTCGCCCCCGCGCTGTCCTACCTCGAGGAACCCGAAGGCCCGGTCGAGGTCGCCACCGTCGACGGGACACTGGCCAAGGGGCTGGTGCTGCGGGCGCACGTCGACGAGGAGTCGGCGAGCGAGGTGCTGCAGGACCTGTATGCCGCGCATCCCGGGAACGAGCAGGTCGAACAGGCCCTGACCGACACCAGTTTCGGGATCGTGACCACCAATGCGGCCCGCATCGAGGCCCGCACCGATCCGTGGGATCCGGAAACCGAGCCCAGCGCCGAGGATTTCGTCGATCCCGCCGCCCACGAACGCAAGTCCGTGCTGCTGCACGAGGCGGAGCGCCAGCTCGCCGAGTTCATCGGGTTGGAAGAGGTGAAGAACCAGGTCTCGCGGCTCAAGAGCTCGGTGGCCATGGAGCTGGTGCGCAAGCAGCGCGGACTGCAGGTCGCCCAGCGCGCCCACCACCTGGTGTTCGCCGGACCGCCCGGAACCGGTAAGACCACGATCGCGCGCGTGGTCGCCAAAATCTATTGCGGTCTGGGCTTATTGAAGAAGGAAAACATCCGCGAGGTGCACCGCGCCGACCTGATCGGGCAGCACATCGGTGAGACCGAGGCCAAGACCAACGCCATCATCGACAGCGCACTGGACGGGGTGTTGTTCCTCGACGAGGCCTACGCCCTGGTCGCGACCGGCGCCAAGAACGACTTCGGGCTGGTGGCCATCGACACGCTGCTGGCCCGCATGGAAAACGATCGTGACCGGCTGGTGGTGATCATCGCCGGTTACCGGGCGGATCTGGACAAGTTCCTGGACACCAACGAGGGTCTGCGGTCGCGGTTCACCCGCAACATCACCTTCCCGTCGTACAACTCCCATGAGCTGGTGGAGATCGCGCGCAAGATGGCCGAACAGCGTGACAGCGTTTTCGAGCAGTCCGCGCTCGACCACATGGACGAGTTGTTCGAGAAATTGGCGACCGCCACGACGCCCGACTCCAACGGGGTGGAACGGCGCAGCCTGGACATCGCGGGTAACGGCCGCTTCGTCCGAAACATCGTCGAGCGTTCCGAGGAGGAGCGCGAATACCGGTTAGACCATTCCGAACAGGCGGGAACCGGTCCGTTCACCGATGAGGAGCTGATGACGATCACCGACCGAGATGTCAGTAATTCGGTAGAGCCGCTGCTGCGCGGCCTGGGGCTCTCGGTGCCGTCATGACGACCCCGGAGCCGGCCGATGAACGCCGTTCGTTTTCCTCGCGTACCCCCGTGAACGACAATCCCGACCAGGTGGTCTACCGCCGCGGGTTCGTCACCCGCCACCAGGTGACCGGCTGGCGCTTCGTGATGCGCCGCATCGCCTCCGGAATTGCCTTGCACGACACCAGGATGCTGGTCGACCCGCTGCGCACCCAGTCGCGTGCGGTGCTGATGGGTGTCTTGATTCTGATCACCGGCCTGGCGGGTTGCTTCGTGTTCTCGCTGATCCGGTCCAACGGTCAGGCGGGCAACAACGCGGTGCTCGCCGATTGGGACACCGCCGCACTGTATGTGCGGATCGGGGACCAACTGCACCCGGTGCTCAACCTGACCTCGGCCCGGCTGATCGCCGGCAAGCCGGTCAACCCGACCACGGTGAAAAGCAGTGAACTGGACCGCTTTCCGCGCGGAAACCTGATCGGCATTCCGGGCGCACCAGAACGCATGGTGCAGAACACATCTCGTGACGCGAACTGGACGGTGTGCGACACCGTCAGTGAGGCGGCCCAGGGTTCGCACGCCGTGCACAGCACCGGCGTCACCGTGATCGCCGGCACCCCCGACAGCGGTGGTACACGTGCGGCCGCCATCGCCCCGGCTGACGCGGTCCTCGTCGAGTTCACCGGCGACAAGGGCACCAGCACCTGGCTGCTGTGGAACGGCAAGCGCAGCCAGGTCGACCTGGCCAACCACGCAATCACCAACGCGCTGGGGTTGGGTGCCGACGTGCCCGCACCGCGGCCCATCGCTGCCGGGCTGTTCAACGCGATCCCCGAAGCGCCTTCGCTTTCCGCCCCGGCCATCCCGAATGCCGGCGCTCCGGCGGCCTACCCGGTCCCGGCGCCGATCGGCGCGGTCGTGACGTCCTATGGCGTCGACCCGGGCAACCTGCGCTACTACGCGGTGCTGCCGGATGGCCTGCAACCGATCTCGCCGGTGCTTGCCGCGGTCTTGCGTAACACCAATTCCCATGGCCTGGACCAACCCCCGCGGCTCGGCGCTGACGAGGTGGCCAAGCTCCCGGTGTCGCGGACGCTGGACACCACCCGCTTCCCCGACCGCCAGGTCACCCTCGTCGACGCGGCCAAGAATCCCGTCGCCTGCGCGTACTGGAGCAAGCCGGCCGGGGCCGCGAGCAGCTCGTTGAGCCTGCTCGCCGGTTCCGCGCTGCCGGTGCCGGACGCGGTTCGCACCGTGAACCTGATCGGTGGCGGCACCCAAGGGATCGCCACCCGAGTCGCCCTGGCACCGGGCACCGGCTACTTCGCCCAGAGTGTCGGTGGCGGCGCCACCTCGCCGGGTGCCGGCGCGCTGTTCTGGGTGTCCGACACCGGAGTTCGCTACGGCATCGACAACGAAACCGAGAACGCCGGACACGGCAAAACTGTTGAGGCCCTTGGCTTGACACCACCCCCCGTTCCCATTCCCTGGTCGATGCTGTCGCTGTTCGCGACGGGCCCGACGCTCTCGCGCGCCGACGCGTTACTTGCCCACGACGGCCTGGCGCCCGACAGCAAGCCGGACGTCCGGTGTCGGCCCGAAGGAGGACCCCGATGAGCCGACTGATCTTCGTAGCCCGCCGACGCCTGGCGCCGCCGAGCATCCGCCAGGGCACCATCACCATCGAGGCGCCCCCCGAGCTGCCCCGGGTGATTCCGCCGTCGTTCCTGCGCCGTGCCATGCCCTACGTGCTGGTGATCCTGATCGTCGGCATGATCGTGGCGCTGGTCGCCACCGGGATGCGGGTGATCTCGCCGCAGACGCTGTTCTTCCCGTTCGTGTTGCTGCTGGCCGCAACCGCGCTCTATCGCGGCAACGACAACAAGATGCGCACCGAGGAGGTCGACGCCGAACGCGCCGACTACCTGCGCTACCTGTCGGTGGTTCGGGACAACATCCGCACCCAGGCAGCCCAGCAGCGCGCCGCGGCGCAGTGGTCGCATCCCGAGCCGTCGGCACTGGCAACGGTGCCCGGATCCCGCCGCCAGTGGGAACGCGACCCGCACGATCCCGACTTCTTGGTGCTGCGCGGCGGGCGTCACCAGGTTCCGCTGGCCACCGCGGTGCGGGTCGCCGACACCGCCGACGAAATCGATCTGGAACCCGTGTCGCACAGCGCATTACGCAGCCTGCTCGACACCCAGCGCACGGTGCGCGATGTGCCGACCGGCATCGACCTGGGCAAGGTCTCCCGGGTCACCGTCCTCGGTGACACCGACGAGGTGCAAGGTGCGCTGCGCGCCTGGGTCGCTCAGGCCGTCACCTGGCACGACCCGACGGTGCTGGGGGTGGCGCTGGCTACCCGCGATCCGGAGAACCGTGACTGGTCGTGGCTGAAGTGGTTGCCCCACATCGACATTCCCGGCGGGGTCGACGGCGTCGGGCCGGCCCGCTTCGTGTCCAACAACGTCGATGAACTGATCGCGCTGCTGGGACCGGCGCTGGCCGACCGGCCGGCGTTCACCGGCGGCCCGGCCGACGCGTTGCGGCACCTGCTGATCGTCGTCGACGACCCCGACTACGACGTGAACGCCTCGGCGCTGGCGATCGGCCGGGCCGGCGTGACCGTCGTGCATCGCAGCACGACATCGCCTCACCGCGAACAGTATTCGGATCCGGAAAAGCCGATCCTGCGCATCGCCGACGGGGCCATCCAGCGCTGGCAGACCGGCGGCTGGCAGCCCTTCATCGACAACGCCGACGCGCTCGGCGCCGACGAGGCGGCGCACCTGGCCCGGCAGTTGTCCCGCTGGGATTCCAACCCCACCTACACCGGCCTGCGTTCGGCGGCTACCCGGGGTCCCACCTTCACCACGCTGCTGGGCATTCCGGACGCGTCGCGGCTGGACGTGCCGACGTTGTGGGGGCCGCGTCGCCGCGACGACGAGTTGCGGGTGCCGATCGGGGTCACCGCGACCGGCGAGCCGCTGTACTTCGACCTCAAGGACGAAGTCGAGGGCGGGATGGGTCCGCACGGCTTGATGATCGGCATGACCGGGTCGGGCAAGTCGCAGACCCTGATGTCGATTCTGTTGTCACTGTTGACAACCCACTCGGCTGACCGGCTGATCGTGATCTACGCCGACTTCAAGGGTGAGGCCGGCGCCGATAGCTTCCGGGACTTCCCGCAGGTGGTCGCGGTGATCTCGAACATGGCCGAGAAGAAGTCGCTGGCCGACCGGTTCGCCGACACGCTGCGTGGCGAGGTCGCTCGTCGTGAGACCTTGCTGCGCGAGGCCGGCCGCCGGGTGCAGGGCAGCGCGTTCAACTCGGTGGTCGAATACGAGAACGCCATAGCCGCTGGGCATGACCTGCCCCCGATCCCGACGCTGTTCGTGGTCGCCGACGAGTTCACGCTGATGCTGGCCGACTATCCGGAGTACGCGGAGCTGTTCGACTACGTGGCGCGTAAGGGCCGCTCGTTCCGCATCCACATCCTGTTCGCGTCGCAGACGCTGGATGTCGGCAAGATCAAGGACATCGACAAGAACACGTCCTACCGCATCGGGTTGAAGGTGGCCAGTCCCAGCGTTTCTCGCCAGATCATCGGCGTCGACGACGCGTACCACATCGAGTCGGGCAAGGAGCACAAGGGCGTCGGCTTCCTGGTGCCCGCGCCCGGTGCCGCCCCGATCAAATTCCGCAGCACCTACGTCGACGGTATCTACGAGCCGCCGCGGACCGCGAAAACCCTTGTGGTTCAGTCTGTTCCGCAGCCCAAGCTGTTCACAGCCGGGCGAGTGGAGCCCGATCAGGGCACGGTGATCACCGGAGCGGATCAGGACGAGTTGGCCGGCCCGCCGCGCAAGCTGATCGCCACCATCGGCGAGCAACTGGCGCGCTTCGGGCCGCGGGCACCGCAGCTGTGGCTGCCGCCGCTGGACGAGCCGATCCCGTTGACCACGGTGCTCGAGCACGCCGGGGTGCCGGAGCGGCAATGGCGCTGGCCGCTCGGTGAGATCGACAAGCCATTCGAGATGCGCCGCGACCCGTTGTTGTTCGACGCCACCTCGGCGTCCGGCAACATGGTGATCCACGGCGGCGCCAAGTCCGGCAAATCGTCTGCGCTGCAGACATTTATCTTGTCCGCGGCCAGCCTGCACTCGCCGCGTGACGTCACCTTCTATTGCCTGGACTACGGCGGCGGCCAGCTGCGTGCGGTGGAGGACCTGGCGCACGTCGGCAGTGTGGCCTCACCGCTGGAGCCCGAGCGCATTCGCCGCACCTTCGGCGAGCTCGAGCAACTGCTGCTGTCTCGTCAGCAGCGCGAGGCGTTCCGGGACAAGCAGAGCCTGACGCACGACGACGGCTTCGGGGAGGTGTTCCTGGTCATCGACAACCTGTACGCCTTCGCCCGGGACAACACCGACCAGTTCAACACGCGTAACCCGTTGCTGGCCAAGGTGACCGAGCTCGTCAACGTCGGTCTCGCCTACGGCATCCACGTGATCATCACCACCCCGAGCTGGCTGGAGGTGCCATTGGCGATGCGTGACGGCCTCGGCCTGCGTCTCGAGCTCAAGCTGCACGACGCGCGGGACAGCAACGTGCGGGTGGTCGGGGCGCTGCGCCGCCCGGCCGACACCGTGCCGGCCGACCAGCCGGGTCGCGGGTTGACCATGGCCGCCGAGCACTTCCTGTTCGCGGCACCCGAGCTGGACCGGATCGCCGCGATCAATGCCCGCTACCCGGGTGTGGCCGCACCGCCGGTTCGGCTGCTGCCGACCAATCTGGCTCCGGATGCGCTCGGGCCGCTGTATCGCGGACCCGAACAGGTCGTCATCGGCCAGCGCGAAGAGGACCTGGCGCCGGTCGTGCTCGACTTCGCCGCGAACCCCTTGCTGATGGTGTTCGGCGACGCCAAGGCGGGTAAAACCACGTTGCTGCGCCACATCATTCGCACCATCCGCGACCACTCCACGTCGGATGAGGTGGTGTTCACGGTGCTGGACCGGCGGCTGCATCTCGTCGAGGAACCGCTCTTCGCAGACAACGAGTACACCGCCAACATCGACCGGATCATCCCCGCGATGCTCGGGCTGTCCAACATCATCGCGTCGCGCCGCCCGCCGGCCGGTTTGTCGGCCGCGGAGTTGGCCCGGTGGAGCTACCAGGGCCACACCCACTACCTGATCATCGACGACGTCGACCAGATTCCGGACACGCCGGCGATGAGTGGCCCGTACATCGGGCAGCGGCCATGGGCCAGTCTGATTCCGGAGCTGAGCCAGGCCGCCGATCTGGGGCTGCGGGTGATCGTGACGGCGCGGGCCACGGGGTCGGGGCATGCGCTGATGACAAACCCGTTGCTGCGCCGCTTCAACGACTTGCAGGCAACCACGTTGATGCTGGCGGGTAACCCGCAGGACAGCGGCAAGATCCGCGGCGAGCGATTTGGCCGGTTGCCTGCCGGACGGGCAATCCTGTTGGGAGACAGCGAAAGCCCGACGTACGTGCAGTTGGTCAACCCGTTGGTTGGCGAATCTGTGGTAGGAGGAGCCGACGAAGGTTTCGCCCACTGATGGTGATTAGTGAAGCGCAACAAAAGGAGTCACGATGACGTTGCGAGTTGTACCTGAAGGCCTGGCGGCCACCAGTGCGGCGGTGGAGGCGCTGACCGCGCGGTTGGCAAGCGCACACGCGGCGGCTGCTCCGGCGATCACCGCCGTGGTGCCGCCCGCCGCGGACCCGGTGTCGCTGACGACGGCCGCTGGGTTCAGCGCCCAGGGCCAGATGCACACGGCGGTGGCCGCCGAGGGCGTCGAGGAGCTGGGCCGCGCCGGTGTCGGCGTGGGCGAAGGCGGGGCAAGCTATCTCGCGGGTGACGCCGCGGCGGCCGCCACGTACGGAGTGGCGGGCGGCTGAGTATGACGGCGCCTATCTGGATGGCTTCTCCGCCGGAGGTGCATTCGGCGTTGCTGACCATGAGACCGGGGCCGGGGCCGCTGCTGGCGGCCGCCGGTGCCTGGACCTCGCTCAGCGCCGAATACGCCGAGGCGCCAGCCGAACTCAGTGGGCTGCTGGCAGAAGTACAGGCGGGGGCATGGGAAGGGCCCAGCGCCGAGCAGTATGCGGCCGCGCACATCCCATATCTGGCGTGGCTGATGCAGGCCAGTGCCGACAGCGCGGGCGTGGCCGCCCAGCACGAGGTCGCCGCGGCGGCCTACACCGGCGCCCTGGCCGCCATGCCGACACTGGCGGAGCTCGCCGCCAACCACACCATCCACGGTGTACTCGTCGCGACGAATTTCTTTGGGATCAACACCAGTCCGATCGCGGGCAACGAGGCTGACTACGCCCGGATGTGGGTCCAGGCCGCCACCACGATGAGCACCTATCAGGTTGTCTCCGATACGGCGCTGGCCGCGACGCCGCAGACCGACCCCGCTCCCAACGTGCTGCGGACCGGGGCCGAATCCAACAACTTCGCGACGTCGGCCCAGCAGAGTGAATCCACCTTGGGCAACTGGATCGACAATTTGCTGTGGCAGCTGCAGCAGTTCTTCCAGAATCTCTTCCAGAATTTGCAGGACTTCATCTCGAACCTGATGCGGGATCTGCCCGGCTTCCTGGTGGCCAATGGGCCACTGCTGTTCTTCCTCGCCTACCAGCTGGTCACCAACCTGCTTGGCTGGCCCACCTGGGGCGCGATCTTGAGCGCACCGTTCGTGATCCCGTTGGTCATCGGCATCGGCGCCTACCTGTACTTGCAGAGTCCCGCGGAACTGCCCGAGGTTCCCGGCGCGGTGGCGGTGCCGCCGGTTCTGCCCTCCCAAAATCCCTCGATGCCAACGGCGGCGGTCATGACCCCACCGGCGCCGGCGTCCGCTTCGGCTCCCTCGTCCGCGCCGGCCCCGGCTGCCAGCGCGCCCGCCGCTCCCGCACCGGCGCCGGCCGCGGGGACCTTCGGCTACGCGGTGGCCCTGGGCGCCGATCCGGAAACCGGTTTCGGGCCCACACTGGGCGGCCGCAGCGGGATCAAGGCGCCGGCCGCCACCATCCCGGCGGCCGCCGCGGCGGTACCGGGCCGGGCCGCCGCCGCATGGCGGCGCCGACGCGCCGCCATGCGGGATCACGGCGACGAATTCCTCGACATGAATGTCGATGTCGACCCCGACTGGGGTGCCAACGAAGAGGAGCTGATGGCAGCCGCGATGGCTTCGGGAAGTGGAGCCGGGCGGTTGGGGTTTGCCGGAACCGCGCGCAAAGACACGGATCTGCACGCCTCGGGATTGGCCGAGCTGGCCGGCGACGAGTACGGCAGCGGCCCGCGGATGCCGATGGTGCCGGGAACCTGGGACCGCGACGGCGAGCACGATGAAGCGGGGGGAGGGGCAAAGACAACTAGATATGTCAGCCAAACATCGAAATCGTAAGGGACAGAAGAGACGAAATCGTAAGGGACAGAAGAGAAAGGAAACGCTATGAGTCTTCTGGATGCACACATTCCGCAGTTGGTGGCCTCGCAATCGGCGTTCAGCGCCAAGGCGGCCCTGATGCGCAGCACCATCCAGGGTGCCGAGCAGGAAGCGATGGCCGCCCAGGCGTTCCACCAGGGCGAGTCCTCGGCGGCGTTCCAGGCCGCACACGCCCGGTTCGTGGAGATGGCCGCGCGGATTAACACCCTGTTGGACATCGCCCAGGCCAATCTCGGCGACGCCGCGGGCACCTATGTAGCCGCTGATGCCGCGGCCGCGTCCGGCTACACCTCGTTCTGAGTTGACCACCACCGACCGCGAAAGGACTTGAGATGTCGCAGATTATGTACAACTACCCGGCGATGCTGAGCCACGCCGCCGACATGTCGGGCTACGCCGGCACCATGCAGGGTCTCGGCGCCGACATCGCCACCGAGCAGGCGGCACTGCAGAACGCCTGGCAGGGTGACACCGGGATGACCTACCAGGTCTGGCAGGCCCAGTGGAACCAGGCCATGGAGGCCTTGGTGCGCTCTTACCAGGCGATGGCGAGCACGCACGAAAACAACACCCTGGCGATGTTTGCCCGCGACACGGCCGAAGCCGCCAAGTGGGGCGGCTAGTCCACCCTCGATGAGTGTCGAGCCCAACGCCGTCGAGCTGACGGTCGAAAACGCGTGGTTCATCGCCGAAACCATTGGAGCAGGTAGCTTCCCGTGGGTTTTGGCGATCACCACGCCCTACCGTGACGCCGCGGAACGTGACGCGTTCTTCCAAGAGCAGAAGGACGAGTTGACCCGGATGGGTCTGATCGAGCCCGACGGGTCCGAAACGGGACGAGTGAATCCGGCGGTCGCCGCCTGGATCAAGTTGGTGTGTTTTCCCGACCAATGGCTGGATTTGCGCTACGTGGGTTCGGCCAGCGGTGCCGGCGAATTGCTGCGCGGAGTGGTCGCGCGGCGCGCCGGCACCACCGGCCGGTCTTCGATGACCGTCGTCGCGTTACGCAGCGCTCAGCTGGTCACGTTTACCGCCATGAACATCGACGATGCCCGGGCACTGGTTCCCGTCCTCGGTGTGGGTTTGGGCCAACGTCCGCCCGCGCAATTCGCGGAATTCAGCATGCCGGCGCGCGTGGGAGCCCGGGCCGACGAGCGGCTGCGCGCCGGTGCGCCGTTGGCCGAAGTCCTTGACTACCTGTGTATTCCGCAATCGGCACGCCCGGTGGTGGAATCCGTTTTCACCGGTCCGCGTGCGTACGTCGAGGTTGTCGCCGGCTGCCGTCGCGACGGGCAGCATGCCACCACCGAAGTCGGAATGAGCATCGTCGACACCACCGCGGGCCGGATCCTGGTCAGCCCGTCCCGCGCGTTCGACGGCGAATGGGTCTCGACGTTCGGTCCGGGAACCCCGTTCGCGATAGCCGTGGCGATCGAGCACTTGACCGCCTGCCTGCCCGACGGCCGCTGGTTCCCCAATCAGCGGCTGTCCCGAGACTTGTCCACCCAATACGCCTAAATCACAACGAGATAGAGAGAGAACACGATGTACCAGGCTGATTTGAGGGTCCGGTGACGTCCGGCGCCGTCATGCCCATCGTTCGCGTGGCCATCCTCGCGCACAGCAGGCTGACAGAAGTTGCCCTGCCCGCCGAGCTGCCGCTGCGCGAAGTCCTGCCCGCGGTGCAGCGATTGGTGGTCCCGACGGCCCAGGACGGCGACGGCGGTGACCCCGACGGTGCACCGCGCACCGGCGCGGTTACCCAACTGAGCCTGGCACCCATCGGGGGTGCGCCGTTCAGTCTGGGCGCCAGCCTGGACACCGTCGGCGTCGTCGACGGGGATCTGCTTGCGCTGCAACCAGTTCCGTCCGGCCCGGCCGCGCCCGGCATCGTCGAGGACATCGCCGACGCCGCGATGATCTTCTCGACATCCCGGCTCAAGCCCTGGGGCATCGCGCAGATCCAGCGCGGGGCGCTGCTCGCGGCGATCGCGGTGGCATTCTTGGCGACGGGCCTGGGAGTGACCTATCGCGTGGCCACCGGCGCGCTGGGCGGGCTGGTGGCGGTCAGCGTGATCGCCGCGGTGACCGCGATCGCGGGCTTGTTCGTCACGCTGCGGTCGGAACGCACCGGCATGGCGCTGTCGATGTCGGCGCTGGTGCCGATCGCCGCCGCCCTCGCGTTGGCGGTGCCCGGAAAGTTCGGGGCGGCACAGTTGGTGTTGGCTGCCGCCGGGGTGACCGCGTGGTCGTTGATCGTCCTGATGGCCCCGACCACCGAGCGGGAGCGCATCGTCGGTTTCTTCACCGCCGCCGCGGTGCTCGGGGCCGGGGTGTTGTTGGCCGCGGGCGCCGAATTGCTTTGGCGGCCACCGATACTGACCATCGGTGCCGGACTGATCGTGGCGGCCCTGCTGGTAATCATCGAGGCGGCGCAGCTTTCCGCACTGTGGGCGCGCTTCCCGCTACCGGTTATCCCGGCACCGGGTGACCCGACTCCGTCGGCGCCCGCACTGCGGGTGCTCGAAGACCTGCCGCGCCGGGTGCGCATCGGTGATGCCCACCAGAGCGGCTTCATCGCCGGTGCGGTGCTGCTCAGTGTCCTGGGATCGGTGGCCATCGCGCTGCGGCCCGAGTCGTTGAGCGGGTGGGGCTGGTACTTGCTGGCCGCCACCGCGGCGACCTCCGTGTTGCGGGCGCGCGTATGGGACTCGGCCGCGTGCAAGGCGTGGCTGCTGGCTCAGCCCTTCCTGGTGGCCGGCGTCCTGCTGGTGTTCTACGCCTCGACCGGCCGTTTCCTTGCCGCACTGATCGCGGCGGCGGTGCTGGTCGTGTTGATGCTGGCCTGGGCAGTGGTGGCGTTGAACCCGGCGATCGCCTCGCCGGAAACGTATTCGTTGCCGCTGCGCCGGCTGCTGGGCTTCGTTGCGACCGGTCTGGACGCTTCGCTGATTCCCGTCATCGCCTACCTTGTCGGTCTGTTCGCCTGGGTGCTCAATCGATGATTCGTGCCGGATTCGCCTGCCTCACCGCGGCGTTGGTTCTCTCACAGGCCATTGTGCCGTGGGGCTGTCCGCGGGCCTCGGCGATCGGCCAGCCGGTGGTCGACCCGGGCGTGCCGCCACCCAGCGGGGCCGCGGGACCGGTGCAGCCGATGGAGCAGCGCGGTCCGTGTGCGGTCTCGGGTGTCATCGGCGGGAGCGATCCCGCCGCCGTGACGCCGAGTCAGGCGATGCTGAATCTTCCTGCGGCATGGCAGTTTTCCCGCGGGGAGGGCCAGCTGGTGGCGGTGCTGGACACCGGTGTGCGGCCGGGGCCGCGGCTGCCGAATGTCGATCCCGGCGGGGATTTCGTGGAGACGACCGACGGGCTGACCGACTGCGACGGCCACGGCACGCTGGTCGCCGGCATCGTCGCCGGCCAGCCGTCCGGTGACGACGGCTTCTCGGGTGTGGCGCCCGCGGCCCGGGTGCTGGCGATCCGGACGGCGTCGGGCAAGTTTTCGCCACGCGCGCCGGGCGGCGATCCGATGGTCGCGCGGGTGTCCCTCGCGGTCGCGACGCTGGCGCGAGCGATCGTGCACGCAGCCGATCTCGGCGCCCGGGTGATCGACATCTCCGAGTTCACCTGCCTGGCCGCCGACCGGCCCGTCGACCAGGCCGCGCTCGGCGCGGCGATCCGCTTTGCCGCGGTGGATAAGGACGCGGTGATCGTGGCGGCCGCCGGCAACACCGGGTCTACCGGATCCGTCGGCGGCGGAATGTCCTGCGAGGCAAACCCGCTCACCGATCTGAGCCGCCCGGAGGATGCGCGGAACTGGGCCGGCGTCACGTCGGTGTCCATCCCGTCGTACTGGCAACCGTACGTGCTGTCGGTGGCTTCCCTGGCGGCCGACGGGCAGCCGTCGAAATTCACCATGTCCGGTCCGTGGGTGGGTGTCGCGGCTCCGGGCGAAAAGATCGTGTCGGTGAGCAATCGCGACGGTGGCGGTCTCGCCAACGGCCTGCCCGACGAACATGAGCAACTGAGTGCGCTGAGCGGCACCAGCTACGCGGCCGGTTACGTATCGGGCGTCGCGGCACTGGTCCGCAGCAAGTACCCCACCCTGCCCGCCTCGGAGGTGGTGCGCCGGATCACCGCGACCGCGCACAACGGCGCCCGGGCGCCGTCCAACGTCGTCGGCACCGGCAGTGTGGACCCGCTGGCGGCCCTGACCTGGGAACTGCCCCCGAGCACCGGGCCGGCCACGCCGGCGAAGCCGGTCGCCGTGCCCCCGGCGCCGGCGCCGAAAGACAACACCGGCCGGACCGTCGCGTTCGCCGGGACTGCCGTGCTGGCATTGATCGTGGCGGCGGTTGCCGCCGCGACCGCGATCACCGCCGCGCGTCGACGGAAGGAGACCACCTCGTGAGCCCGATCCCGATTCCGGGGAGCGCCCGAATCACCTTGGCGGCGTTGGCGATAGTGCCCGCGGCGCTGGCCTATCCCTGGCACTCGACGCGCGACTACTGGCTGCTCGGCATCGCCGTGGTGGCGGTGATCGTGTTGTTCGGCTGGTGGCGCGGACTACATTTCACCACGATCCTGCGGCGGCGGCTGGCCATCATGAGCCGTCGTTCCAACCAGACCGACGCGGCCGACCCGCAATCCGTCGTCGCCGCGAAGACGACCGCGCTGGTGCGGCTCGGGCCGTCCAGCGCCGACGGCGCGGTGCTGCCGCTGGAGCTGATCGCCCGGTACCTCGATCGGTACGGCCTCCGCGCCGACAAGGTCCGAATCACCAGCCGGGACAACGCATCCGATGCCGCGCGGCGCGAGACGTGGATCGGTATCACGGTGTCGGCCACCGACAACCTGCCGGCGCTGCAGGCGCGGTCTCCGCGCATCCCGCTGTACGAGACCGCCCGGGTCACCGCGCGCCGGCTCGCCGACCATCTTCGCGAGATCGGTTGGGAGGCAAACACTGTCGCGGCCGACGACGTGCCGCGTTGGCTGACTGCCAATGCCCGCGAGAGCTGGCGTGCGGTGCAACGGGGTAACTCGGATTTCGTCGCCGCATACCAGATCGTCGTCGACGCGGGCCTGCCCGCGACGCTGGAGGCCATCCGGTCGCATCCGGCCCGCGAGACGTGCACCGCACTCGAGATCGCCGGGACGCGCTCGGGTGACCAGCACACGGTCGCGGCCGCGTGCGCCTTCCTCACGGACGCGCCGCCGGACGGCGCCCCGCCGGTGGCCGGACTCATCCCGCAACGCGGCAACCAGGCACCGGCGCTGGCAGCGCTGGATCTGCTGTCCACGCAACGCCTGGACGGTCACATCGCCCCGCCCGCCGACCTGCTGGCGAGTCTCGATTGGCCGACGCCGGTCACCGGTGCCCACCGCGCGGCGCGGACCGAGGCGGCTAATTCAGCATGAACCCGTTCAGGAAACTGGTCATCCGGCGCAGGTAGTCCAGCTGGCTGGTGTGCAGCACGTGACTGCCCGGAAACCAGTGCAGCGCACAGCGATCCCAGTGCTCCCAAAGCATGACCTCCTGCCCCGGCGGGGCCATCCGGTCGGCGAGGCCGGTGATGATCATCCGCCGGTCCCGGGGAAGCTGCGGCCGGTAGTTCAGTGGGCAGTGGTAGGCCAGTCCAGCGTCTAGTTCGTCGCGGTTGATGCCGGACATCGCGAGCCCCAGTCCGACCAGCTTGTTGGCCGGGAACCACTGGTCGAACATCGTCGCCGGCGTGACCACCGGACAGTTGGGAATGACGGCGTCCAATCGGTCGTCGACGGAGGCCACTAGCGCGCTGGTATAGCCGCCCAGCGAAAGTCCGGTCAGCGCAATGCGGTCGACACCGGTGTGACGCAAATAGTCCACGATAGACCGGAAGTCGTGCACGGCCTGGGCCATCGCTTCGGCGAACCCGCTGAGCCCGCCGGCGAAGAAACCGAAACCGCTGAACGGGAAGCACTTTTCGGCACGCTGACCGTGGAACGGCAAGGTGTACAGCAGCACGTCGTAGCCGGACCGGTAATACCACGGCTTCGAGAAGAAGCGGCCGTTGGCCAGATACGACGATCCCATGAAGGCGTGGATCACGCACAGCGTCGGACGCGGGCCGTCGTCATGGCGCCAATGCTGGGCCCGCGCGATGTTGTTGGACCGCCAGCCATTCCACCGGTCGCGCATCGCGGGGTTGATCGCCGAGAAGCTACTGGGGAACGAGATGTTCTCGACGGTGCCGCGGGCGATCCACCTCGCGATCCGGCCCGCGGGCCGCGACGAGACCCGCGGCAGTTCGGTGGGCGCCGGAAACGACTTCACCGGATCATGCTCGGCGCCCAACTCGGCGTAGAACTCCAGGTTGTCGCGTGCGCTGCCGGACTCGGTGTGGCGCAACGCGGTGGCTACCACGACCGGTGCCGCCGTCGCGGCCAACAGCGACAACACCCAGGTGCGCAGCGCGATATCACCGGCCGCCGAGGCCGCGACCACCCTGCGTTCGTGCGGCGACAACGCCGAGAGCGGGGGCAATCCGTCCGCGCCGGGCGGCACGTCGGCACCGGGAACGTCGGGAACCGGGACGGGCGGATCGATCGGGTCGGTGTCGGGCCCCACGAATGCCGATGCTAGCCCGCGCGAGCGGGGTTCGCGGCGGATTGCGGGACCGGTGGGGCGGCGCGGGGACGTCATGCGGTAATACGGTTTTCTATAGCGCCGACCAGCCGCGGCGTCGATCAGGAGGACCGACATGTGGGACCCAGACGTCTACCTGGCATTTGCGGACCATCGCAGTCGCCCGTTTTACGACTTGCTCTCGAGAGTGGGGGCCGAGCGGGCGCGCCGGGTGGTGGACCTCGGCTGCGGACCCGGCAACTTGACGAAGCACCTCGAGAAGCGCTGGCCCGGCGCGGCCATCGAGGCGATGGACACCTCGCCGGAGATGGTGGCCGCCGCCCGGGAACGCGGTATCGATGCCTCGGTCAGCGACCTGCGGGACTGGAAGCCGAAACCCGATACCGATGTGGTGGTCAGCAACGCCGCCCTGCATTGGGTTCCCGAGCACGCGGACCTGCTGGTCCGGTGGGCTGGCCAACTGCCGGACCGATCGTGGATCGCGGTCCAGATTCCGGGTAACTTCGAAACCCCGTCGCATGCGGCCGTGCGGGCCGTCGCACGCCGTGAGCATTATGCAAAGACGTTGAAAGACATACCGTTCCGGGTCGGGGCGGTGGTGCAGCCGCCGGCGCACTACGCCAATCTACTGATGGATGCCGGTTGCCGGGTCGACGCCTGGGAGACGACATACCTGCACCAGCTGACCGGGGAACATCCAGTGCTGGAATGGATTACCGGCACGGCGCTGGTCCCGGTGCGCGAGCGGCTGGACGACGCGGGCTTAAAGCAGTTCCGTGACGAGCTCATCCCGCTGCTGGACGACGCCTACCCGCCCCGGGCCGACGGCACGACGATCTTCCCGTTCCGGCGGGTGTTCATCGTCGCCCAGGTCGGCGGCGCCGCCCGCGGTTAGCGCTACTCTTCGACGCCGCGGTCGGCGGCGATCGCCGAGCGACTGGTCGGGGTGGTCTGGTGGATCTGCAGATACGTTTCGGTGTAGCGCGTCGCGATGCGGGTGCCGGCGAAGTCCGACGGGATGACGTCCCCGGTGCGCTGGCGCCAATCATTAAGTCGCACCGCCAAATCGGCGGCGATCGCATCCATTCCCGGATCGCCGTCGGCCAGCAGATTCGTGGTCTCAGTGGGATCGGTTCGCAGGTCGTAGAGTTCGCGCTCCGGACGCGGAAATTTGACGAACGGCGCCACCACCACGCCCGAGGGACTCTCCTCGATATCCCACGGCAGGTCCAGTAGCGGGCGCGGCACGTAGTTCTCGATGTAGCTGTATTCCTTTGTGCGGATTGCCCGAATCGGATCGAACGAGTCGTGGTAGGTCTTCATCGTGTACACCTGCTCACGGACCGGATCGGCCGGGGTCTCGGGCGCCAGCAGGGCATGCGCGTGCGAGACGCCTTCGATCTCGCCGGGCACCTCGAGGCCGAGCAGCTCGAGCAACGTCGGGACCAGGTCGACACCGCTGAACAGCTCCTCGTACACCCGAGGCGCCGCCGCCCGCCCGGTGGGCGGGCGGATGAGCAAGGCGATGCCGGTCCCGGCATCGTACAGGGTGGATTTCGCGCGTGGGAAGGCCGGGCCGTGATCGGTGAAGAACACCACCCAGGTGCTGGCATCCAGACCCGTCTTGGCCAGCGTGTCCAGCATCCGCCCCACCGCGGCGTCGGCGGTGGCGATCGCGCCGTAGAAGTCCGCGAGATCGCCGCGCACTTCCGGGACGTCCGGCAGGTAGTCGGGCAGCTCGACCGTCGTGCTGTCGGCCGGCTGGTAGCGGTCCCGCGGGTAGGGCCGGTGGGTTTCGAAGAATCCCGCCGTCAGCAGGAACGGTCGTCCACCCCGCGCCGTGGCCTCGTTGCGCAGCCACTCCTGGACCTTCTCCACCACGTAGTCGCAGTAGGAGTTCGACACGTCGAACTCGTCGAACCCCAGCCGTTTCGGGTAAGACGTCTCGTGCTGCATACCGAAAAGCGCTGAATACCAGCCTGATTCGGAGAGAATCTGGGGTAGGGTCTGGACGCCGGCGCGGTATTCCCAGCCGTGGTGGGCCAAGTCGACGAGGCCGTTGCTTTGCGGATAGCGGCCGGTGAACACCGACCCCCGCGACGGTGTGCACAGTGGCGTGGGCGCGGGTGAACAGGATGCTCTGGCCGGCAAGTTGGTCCAGGCGCGGGCTGCTGACGTCGTCGTGGCCGTAAGCACCGAGATAGCGCCCGAGGTCGTGCCAGTGCACGATCAGTACGTTGTCGCGGGTCATCTGCGTCCTCTCACCTTGCCTTGCGACCGGCGACGATACCCGCAGCGGCGTGCCTCCGCTTCGCCGAACGTGCTCTGAGGCTGGGATTTCGGCGATTTTTTCGCCACCAGAACACGTTCGGCGCCTGGCACGCCGACGTTGCCGGCGACCGCTGCGGGCGTCACACCGACGGGGCCGGCACGGGCTGACCGGGCGGCTTACCCCACTGGTTCTCGGAGACGAACTCCGACAGCGGTCGGGCATGGGTCCAGCCGTCGAGCTCGAGGGCCGGCCGATCCGGAAACTCGGGCACCGGGCCGACGCACAGGATGGCCACCGGCTCGGCATCGGCGGGCATTCCCAGCAGCTCGGCCAGCGGCTGAGGGTCGAACAGCGAGACCCAGCCGACCCCGAGGCCCTCGGCCCGCGCGGCCAGCCACAGGTTCTGGATCGCGCAGGACACCGACGCCAGATCCATCTGCGGCAGTGTGCGCCGGCCGAAGACGTGCACGTCGCGCTTGTCGGCCAGTGCCACCACCAGCAGCTCGGCGCACTCGAGGATGCCCTCGACCTTGAGCCGCAGAAATTCCGCGCCCCGTGGCCCCAGCGCCTCGGCGGTGCGCGGGCGTTCCTCGTCGACCAGGGCGTGGATGTCGCGGCGCAGCGCGTCGTCGGTGATCCGGATGAAGCGCCACGGCTGCATCAGCCCGACGCTGGGCGCGGCGTGCGCGGCCTGCAACAGGCGGGCCAGTACTTTTTCGGGCACCACGGCACCGGGCACGAACCGGCGCATGTCTCGCCGTTCGGCGATCACCCGGTACACGACGCGACGATCCTGTGAGCTGAACGCGTGTTCGCTCACAGCGTTGTCGGACTGCTCGTCCGGGGACAATGGCATTAGCGTCAATGTATCGCGCAGTCCCACAACACGACCAAGGGAGCGTGCAATGAAGTACTCCGACGTGCTCGACCAGCTGCCCACCGACGCTGACGGTCGGCGTGTCCGCGGCCAGCCGTTCGAGACCAGCGACGGTGCCACCGTAATCCTGGTCGATAAACCCGTGGGCGTCTTCGTCATCCGCGAGGGCAAGGCGTCCTGGGTGCCTGCCGTCGACGCCAACCGGGTCGCGCTGATCGGCGTGATCACCGGCCTGCTCGCGGCGGTCATCGGCAGCCTGGCGGTGCTGCGGCAGCCGCCGTGGCCGCTGATGACGTTTACCTGGGAACGGTGACGTCGGCCTGCGGAGTTCTGTTCCGCCAACATATTTCGGCGCGGCAATGCCGCAACCGAGGGGGCAATGGCCAAAGTACTACATTGTGTAGTAATCGTTGCTAACGTGGCATTCGGTTCCGCGCCGCTAATGTGAGACGTCGACTGGGCTGACTTTCCTCGTGGACACCGAAGGGCACGAACTTGTTTTCCCGCTCTCACCTGGCGCCGGCGGAGCCGTCTTGGTTCAGCCATGCGCTCGGTCAAAGGCCCGATCATTCTGATGTCGACGTCGACGGCTGCCGCATCTACCTGCGCACCTGGGGCGATCCCGAACAACCGCCGGTGGTGTTCGTCCACGGTGGCGCTGCGCACTCGGGCTGGTGGGACCACATCGCGCCGTTTTTCCCGTACCCATCGGGTGATCGCGCCGGATCTGTCCGGACACGGTGACAGCGGCACCCGCACCGGGTACGACCTGGAAACCTGGGCAACCGAAGTGATGGAGATCTTGCCGGCCGCCGGGGTCTCGGGCCGGCCCACGATCGTCGGCCACAGCATGGGTGGTTGGGTGGCGGCGACCGCGGCGATACTTAGTGGCGACGAGATCAACAGCGTCGTGGTGATCGACTCCCCGCTGCGCGACCGCGCACCCGAGGCGGAGCGGCTGCGCAACTGCAAACGCAAGGAATACGGGTCGCGCGAGGAAATCCTGGCGCGACCCGCGCCGGTGCCCCCGCAGGAATTGGTGCTGCCCTACGTCGCCAAGCACATCGCCGCCGAGTCGATACGCAAGGCCGGCAAGAAATGGGTCTGGAAATTTGACCCGACAATTTTCGACGGTGATTTTCTCGAGCCAGAACCCGCCGACGAAGAGTCGTTAGAGACCATGATCGCCCGAATGCATTGCCGCATTGGGTATCTGAGCTGTGAAGCCGGATTGGCATCCGCTGCCATGGGCGAGCGGCTACGCTTCATCTTCCAGCTCAGGGGGCCCTTCGTAGAGCTGGCCGAAGCGGGCCATCATCCCATGCTCGATCAACCGCTCCCGCTGGTCGCGACGCTGCGCACCCTACTCGAATTCTGGTCGATCACCTAGGGGGCCGGGCGCTGGCTCCGGGTACGGGCGGCAGGTCTCGGGCGGTCAACACCGTGTCGAGCGCCCGCGCAACCACGGGTGAGAAAGCTCGTGGAGGACGCGGCGATGCGCCGGCCCGGTCACGGGGAATAGGTGACGCCGACCGCGCGGACTATGCAGTCCGGTGCCATGTCGAACGTCAACGATCGCCGCGGTAGCCTGCTGAGCGCATCGGCCGGAATGGCGGCCTTGTAGAGCAGCGTCAGTTCGCCGGTGAACTTCTCGTCGACCCGTGCGACGTCGACGTTGACCTCCAACCCCGCCGACGAGATCTCGCCCTTCGCCGCGCCGGTCCGCGTGGCATCCCAGGGCGCGTCGACGGTGACGCCGGCCATCTTCGGCAGCATCGACAGCGTCGCGAGCACGCGATGCCGGATGAGTGCCAGTGAGCCGGTGTAGTAGGCGACGCTGTGCGGCAACCGCACACCGGGGATGGCGCCGCTGAACCGCCTGGTCACCGGGACGTAGTCGGCGAGGTAGAGCAGGCCTTCCGCCTCGATCTGAGCGTGCAGATCGTCGGGGAGCTTGCCGATGCCGAGCAATCTGCGGACAACAACCGCCATGACGCCAGTATGACGCGGACGCTGCCCCCGGGCCGCCCGAGTGTGGGCCCTGCGGAGACGTGCGGACGTCCCCCCACGCTCGCCGCGCTGGGCGCCCTGGTATCGCTTAGGGGTGATTCGCCCACGGCCGTCGATGGATGTCTATGCCGCGCTGGCGGCCGTGCCGGTCTACGCGCTGATCTGGGTGGGGTACCGCCAGGACTGGGGCTGGCTGCATTGCCTCGACTGGTCGATGTTGAACGCCTCGCACGACACCGCGGTCAAGCATCCGGCGTGGCTGCGCTTCTGGGAGGTGCTGACGAACGTGCTGGGGCCGGTCCCACTGCGGGTGCTGGACACGGTGGCGGCGGTGGCGGCGTTGGCGTGGCGCAACGGGCGCGCGGCGCTGCTGCTGTCGGCCTGCGGGCTGTTCAACGGATTGGTGACGCAGGCCGCGAAGGCGCTGGCGGATCGGCCGCGACCGTCGACCATGCTGGTGCCCATTGCCCAGACGTCGTTTCCGTCGGGGCACGCGCTGGAGACGACGGCCTCGCTGCTCGCCCTGCTGGCCTTTGTGGTTCCGATGAATGAGTGCGACGATGGGTCGCGCCGCGGCCGCGGTAAGCGCGGTGATTCTTGTGCTGGTGGGGTTTTCGCGCGTCGCCTTGAACGTGCATTACCCGTCCGACGTGGTCGCCGGCTGGGCACTGGGATACCTCTACGTGCTGCTGTGCCTGGCGGTGTTTCGTCCTAAACCGCTGCCGCGGTGGGCTTTTCGTTGAGCACGGCGCCGTGACCCAACCGGGACTAAAGCTTGACTTGACCCTGAGGTTGGCGGCGCCCGACGATGGATCGCATGCGCCGATTGCTAGCTTCGCTGTGTGCTGTGGCGTGCTGCGCGTGGGTATCGCTTGTGCTCGCGCCGACGGGAAGTGCCGCGCCGACGGGCAACCCATTGGCCGGTACGCCCTGGTTCGCGAACCAGGTTGGCAATGCCACACAAGTGGTTTCGGTCGTCAGCACCGGCGGCTCCAACGCGACGATCGACATCTACCAACGCACCACTGCCGGCTGGCAGGCGCTGCGGACCGGCGTACCGACGCACGTCGGGTCGGCAGGGATGGCACCGCAGGCCCGTAGCGGCGTGCCCGCCACCCCGACCGGGGTCTACAGCCTCGATGCCGCCTTCGGCACCGCGCCGAATCCCGGTACCGGGCTGCCCTACACCCAGGTCACCGGTCCCAATTTTTGGTGGAGCGGCGACGACCACAGCCCCACGTTCAACTCCATGCAGGTGTGCCAGAAGGCACAGTGCCCGTTCAACACCGCCGAGAGCGAGAACCTGCAAATCCCGCAGTACAAGCACGCGGTGGTGATGGGCGTCAACAAGAACAAGACCCCCGGCGGTGGCGCCGCGTTCTTCTTCCACACCACCGACGGCCAACCCACCGAGGGTTGCGTCGCGGTCGACGATGCTCAGCTTGTGTCGATCATGAAATGGCTGCGCCCCGGCGCGGTCATCGCGATCACCAAGTAGTTAGTTCGGCGATTGCGCGGCCCGGCTTGAGCGTGAAGTTCATGCCCTCCAACGACATTGTGGCGTCGTAGGTTCGGTCGTAGCCGGTGCCGCAGATCTTCCAGCCGCCGTCGGTGCGCCGGTAGGTGTCGCGGTAGAAGGCCGCGCCGATCAGCATGAAATTGAGGTCGGCGACGATCACGCGATCCTGCAGATACCAACTGCCCGTTGCGGTGTCGCCGTCGACGACGATGTCCGGATGCGTCACCCGATGTTCGGTGATCACGTTCGCCGGCAACGACGTCCGCATGTACTCGACCAAGTCGGCACGGTTGGTGAAGTGCAACTCGTTGCCGATCGACGGCCCGTAGTCGGCCTTGATGTCCTCGGCCAGGGTCTCGGCGAAGTCGTCCCAATGCTTGGTGTCCAGTGCGCGCAGATAGCGGTATTTGACTTGCTTGATGGCTTCGATATCGGCCAAATCGTCGAGGGTCATCCCGTCATTGCAGCACACGGGTTTCCGCCACCCTCTATCGGACCGGTTGCGACGCCGAGGCTTAAACCATGGCGAGTTCGCACGGCGTGTCGTGTGCACGGTTTAGGTGTCGCGGGAGCGCGGAGCCTCATCCCGTCATTGCAGCACCCGGGTGACCATGTCGATCAGGGCCCGTCGCTCCAGGCTCCAATCGATGGTCGTCCCGGTGACCATCTGGGCCAGCACCACACCGCGTAGCGTTGCCCAAATCACCTCGGCCACACCCGCTTTCGCGGGATCGGCGGTGATCAGCCGGCCGAGCTGGGCGATCGCGGAGTTCATTTCGAGCAGGTGCCGCCGCGAGGAATCGCCGAGGCTGCCCCGGGTTGCCCGCAGGATTTCGAACGCGGCCATCGACGTCGGGCTGCTGTAGCAACTCCACGCGGTGTCGATGACGACTTCGATGCGCTGTTGCGGCGGTAGCTCGCTGACGTCGGCCGACGACAAGCTCGCGATCAGCCGGTCGACCCCGTCGTCGACGACCGCCATCAGCAGGCCGTTGCGATCGCCGAAGTGGTACTGGATGACGCCCCACGTGACGCCGGCGCGTTCGGCCACATGCTTGGCGGTGGCGGCGGCGAAACCTTCCTCCTGAATGCAGCGCACGGTCTCGTCGATGATCTTGGCCCGGGTGTCGTCGCCACGTTTGCGTGGCGCACTGGTGCGCCGGGTCGGGTTGACCGAACGCGCCGGTGTCTGGCCTGTGGCAATGGACATTGTTGACTTTATAACATAGTCAGGTCTATTTTTGGGGCGTGAGCAGCCCCTCGCGATACGCCCAACTGTCCCGTGCCGAGCTGGCCGCGCTGGTTCCCGAACTGCTGCTGATCGGGCAACTGATCGACCGATCCGGAATGGCCTGGTGCATTTCCTCGTTCGGCCGCGAGGAGATGGTGCAGATCGCGATCGAGGAGTGGGCGGGTGCCAGCCCGATCTACACCCGGCGCATGCAAGAGGCGCTGAACTACGTGGGCACCGACGTGCCCACCATCTTCAAGGGCCTGCAGCTCGACATCGGCGCCCCGCCGCAATTCATGGATTTCCGCTACACCGTGCACGACCGGTGGCACGGCGAATTCCACCTGGACCACTGCGGCGCGCTGCTCGACGTGGAGCCGATGGGTGAACAGTACGTGTTCGGGATGTGCCGCACCATCGAGGACCCGACGTTCGACGCGACCGCGGTGGCGACCAACGCCAAGGCTCAGGTGCGCCCGATCCACCGCCCGCCGCGGACGCCGGCCGACCGGCAGCCGCACTGCGCGTGGACCGTCGTGATCGACGAGTCTCATCCCGAGGTGCAGGGCATTCCCGCGCTGGACGTCGTCCGCCAAACCCGCGCTGCGACTTGGCAACTCGATCTCATCGATCCCTCCGACGAGGGGCAGGCAGATTACTCGGGTCCGCTGCTGTCCGATTTCGACTTTGCCGCCTTCTCCCATTCGGCGTTGGTCCGGATGGCCGACGAGGTCTGCCTGCAGATGCATCTGCTGTATCTGTCCTTTGCGATCGCGGTGGCCGCACGCGCTGCCGACGAGGCCGAGGCTGTCTCGGTGTGCACCAAGGGCCTCATCGGCATCGCGGGCCTGGCCGCCGAACGCCTTCACCGTGCGCTGAAACTCCCCGGCGGGATCGCAGGCGTGCTGAAGGTCTTGGAGTTGCACCCGCTGCTGAACCCGGCGGGTTATGTCGCCGCGGAGCTGGAGTGCAACCGGCTGCACGTGTACCCGTCGCCGGCGCACGACGACGGGGCCTGGATCTCGTTGTGCTCACCGGAATCCGTGGGACCGGTGCAGGCGATCACCACGGCGGTCGATCCGCGCCTGCGAGTCCGAGTTAGCGGAACTGCTGACGACTGGACGGCCGAGCTAATCGAAACCGACACTGACGCCGAGGAACTGCCCGAGGTTTCGGTGGTCCGGGTCAGTGGTGGAGCCACTTTCCAGTTCGAGCCGAGGCGTTCGCTGCCGTTGACCGCGGTCTGACGCGCGGCTTTTTGTCAAGGGGTTTGCGGTACCACTTCGGTGACACAACCGCATCGAGCGGATACCAATGACGTTGTGAAGCATCGGCTTTGCGCGTGTCCGCGGCTATCGTTAACGCTGGCCACCGACCCCTATAGACGAAAGTATTCGCTCTATGTACGACCCACTTGGGTTGTCGATCGGAACCACCAACCTGGTCGCAGCGCGTGACGGAAGCCCTCCGGTTTCACGTCGGGCGGTACTAACGCTGTACCCGCACTGCGCACCGAAAGTTGGTCTACCCGAACAGGACCCGAAGCTCACCGAGCCCGGCATGTTGATGAGCGGGTTCGTCGAACGCGTCGGCGATTCGGTGGCGCTGGTGTCCGGCGATGGTTCGGCTCACGATCCCGACCTTTTGATGGTCGAGGCGCTGGACGCGATGGTGTTGGCCGCCGGTGCGGACGCGGGGTCCTCGGAGATCTCGATCGCCGTTCCGTCGTATTGGAAACCCGCTACCGCGCAGGCATTACGCAACGGACTGCGCACGCATCTGGGCTTCGTGCGAAGCGGTATGGCGCCGCGGCTGGTGTCGGATACGATCGCGTCGCTGACGGCGGCGAACGCCGAGCTGTGCCTTGCCGCGACCGGAGTCGTCGGGTTGCTCGATTTCGGCGGCTCGGGAACCTCGGCCACCCTGGTGGACCTGGCGGGCGATTTCAAACCGCTGAGCGCCACAATGCGTTACACGGATTTTTCAGGCGACGAGATCGACGCGGCATTGTTGCTGTGCGTGTTCGAGGAGCTGGGGCATGGCAGTGGCATCGACCCGGCCAGCACCGCCGCGGTCGGACAGCTCGCCCGGCTGCGCGAGCAGTGTCGCACCGCCAAAGAACAGTTATCCACCGAACGCACAACCGAATTCGTGGCCGAACTCGGCGGACGCCGGGCCACCATGAAGTTCACCCGCGACGAGCTGGGCGATTTGATCCAGGACCGGCTGACCGGGTTCATCTACGCGTTCGACGACATGCTGTGCCGGCACCGCAAGAGCTGGAGCGACCTATCCGCGGTGATCACCGTCGGCGGTGTTGCCAGCATTCCTCTTGTCAACGAACGGCTTTCGGTGCACAGCCGCCGACCGGTCATGTCGCCGGCCAAACCCGCATTCGCGTCCGCCTCCGGCGCGCTGCTGTTGGCCGCGCGCGGGGAAGAACTCGACTTGCGCACCCGCACGTCGATCGGTTTGCTCGCCGCCTCGTCAGGCGCCGACATCATCGAACTGCCCGCCGGCGACCTGTTGGTGATCGGCGAGGAAGCGCTCACCGATCGCGAATTGGCCTGGTCGCAAACCGAATACCCCGGTGACATCCGGGTGCCATACACCCCCGAGGCCTTTGACGAAGACAACAACCCCAGTGGTTGGTCGATGCGGTTGAACGTCATCGACCTACCCCGGGAGCGCGCGTGGCGCCGGGTACGGCTGTCGCAGTTGGTCGTCGGGATGTTCGCGCTGGTGGCCATGACCGCGATCGGCGGCGTGGCGTACACGCTGACGGGCATCGAGAACCGCCAGGCGCCGCCGCTGCCGTCGGTGGCACCCGTCCCGTTGCCACCGGTCAGCACGCTGGTGCCCAGTCCGGTCCCGCCCACGGCGGTGCCGCCGCCCACTGCCGCGCCGGCGCCGAGTACGGCGCCGCCCCCGCCGCCCGCACCGGAACCGTCGCCGTCTCCGCCGCCCCCCGTTGTGGTGACCACTCAGCCTCCGCCGGTGCACACCACCCACCGGCCGCCGCCGCCGACGACGACCCCGACGACCCCGCCCACACCGTCGCCGACGACGGCGATGACGACCCCGACTACCGAGCCGCCGCCGCCGTCGACGACCACGCCGCCGCCGACCACCTCGACGACGGTGCCCATGACCACGCAATGGATCCACGTTCCACTGCTGCCGGTCCCGATCCCGATCCAGGTGCCGGCCAGTCAGGCACCGGCGAACCCGGCCCCGCAATACCCGGCCGAACAATATCCCGGGGAGTATCCGGGGGGCGGCTATCCCCCCAGCGGCGGCGGGTACTCGCAGAACCCGTTCCTGGGCCCCGGCTATTAGCGGTGGCATCGGCTGGGAGCAAACTCCGTGGCGCATCCTCGCGCGCGGGCGCACACTGGGCGTTAACGCTACGAGCTGCTAGGAGGCCACGTGGGCGAGCACGGTGCATTCGGGTTCGATCCCGAGGAGTTCGATCGGGTGATCCGGGAGGGCAGCGAGGGATTGCGCGAGCTGTTCGAGCGGATCGGCCGGTTTGCCGCGGCTCCGGGCGGCCGGACGGGCTTTTCGGCATTCTTCGACGACCTGTCCCGGCGGTCCCGGCCCGGCCCGGAAACCGCTGGTGAGGCCGGTGACGGCGTGTGGGCGATCTACACCGTGGACGCCGCGGGCAGCGCCCATGTCGAACAGGTGTATGCCAGCGAGCTCGACGCGCTGCGGGCGAACAAGAACAACGTCGACCCGAAGCGCAAGGTGCGTTTTCTGCCGTACGGCATTGCGGTCAGCGTCCTCGACGACGATGCGGAAGAGCAAACCTAGGTTGCCGATTGCCGGGCGTTCCCACTAACAGGGATTCCGCTTAGGGTTTCAGATGTGACGCCAGCGTCGTCGGTGTGCCAGGTGAGCGGCTCCGAGCCGCGTCAGGATGCGCGTTTCTGCGATGCCTGCGGCAGTCCACTGGCGCCGGCGGCCGAGCCCGCCGAGTACAAGCAGGTGACCGTCCTGTTCGCGGATGTGGTGCGGTCGATGGACATCGCCGCGGCGTTGGGCCCCGAGCGGCTGCGGGAGGTGATGACCGAGCTCGTCGACCGGTCGGCGACCGTGGTCCAACGATACGGCGGCACCGTCGACAAGTTGACCGGCGACGGCATCATGGCGCTATTCGGAGCGCCAATTACGTTGGAAGAACATGCTTTTCGCGCCTGCTTGGCCGCGCTGGAAATCCAGGAGGTGGTCCGCGAACTGGCGGTCGAAGTGGGCCGCCGGGACGGGATCGACCTGCCGTTGCGGGTCGGGCTGAACTCCGGCCAGGTGATCACCGGCGAGGTCGGCGCGACTCATCTGGGCTACACCGCGGTGGGCGAACAGGTCGGCATGGCCCAGCGGATGGAAACGGTGGCGCCGCCGGGCGGCATCATGCTCAGCGAGTCCACCGCGCGGCTCGTCGAGGACCGCGCCGTGCTGGGCGAGCCCGAGACCGTGCACATCAAGGGTTTCGCCACCGCCGTGCCGGCCCGGCGACTGCTAGCCGCCGACGGTGAGCGCCGCAAGGCGCGCCACCAGTCCCGCCTGGTCGGCCGGCAGTCGGAGAAGGACGCCGTCGCGCAACTGCTGGAGCAGGCCAGCCGCGGTGCCGGAGCCGTGATCACGGTGACCGGCCGCCCGGGCGTGGGCAAGACCCGGCTGGTCCGTGAATCGTTGGCGATCGCCCGCAGTGCCGGGTTCGAGGTGTCGGTCACCTACTGCGAATCCCATATCCGCGAGATTCCGTTCCAGGTGATCTCCCGGCTGCTGCGCAAGGTCTTCGGCCTGGGTGGGCTCACCCTTGAGGTGGCGAGGGCCCGGGTGCGCGCCGAAATCCCGGCGGCGAGCAACGAGGATCTGGTGCTGCTCGACGACCTGCTCGGCATCCGCGACCCCGACATGCCCTGTCCGGACATCACCCCGGACGCCCGGCGTCGCCGGCTGGTCGACCTGATCAACACGATTTCGCTGGTGCGGCCCGACTCCGCGGTCTACGTCATCGACGACGCCCAGTGGATCGACAGTGTCAGCGAATCGCTGCTCACCGAATTCGCCGCGGCGATACCGGGAATGCGCGCGGCGCCGCTCGTCGTCTATCGACCCGAATACTCGGGGCCGTTGGCGCATATCTCGGGCGCCCACGCGTTCACCCTTGAGTCCCTGTGTGATTCGCATATCACCGAGTTGATCAACGAGCTGCTGGGGGCTGACCCGTCGGTGGCCGGATTGCCGACGGTGATCGCAGACCGGGCGGCCGACCTGCCGTTCGCCGCCGAGGAGATCGTGCGTGATCTCGCCGAGCGGGGCGAGCTCGAGGGTGCGCCCGGCGCCTACGTGTGCGTGCGCGAAGTTCGCGAAATACACGTTCCGGCAACGCTTCAGGGCATTATCGGGGCGCGCATCGATCGGCTCAACGCCACCGCGAAGCGCACCCTGCGAGGCGGCGCTGGTCGAGCAGGTCGGCTTCACACCGCACGAGACGTACGCCTTCTGCCATCCGCTGATCCAGGCGATGAATCCCAGTTGAAGGCCGGCAGAGCCGAATTGCACCGACGGGTGGCGGCGGTGCTGCAGCGCACCTACGGCGAGTTCACCGGCCAGGAGGCCTCGATCGTCGCCACGCAGTACGCGGCGGCCGGGGATTTGCGGGAGGCCTACGAGTGGTACATGCAGGCCGGTACTTGGTACGGCGGACGGGATATCCGCGCCGCCCGGGCAAGTTGGCAACAGGCGCAGCGCTTCGCCGACCGGCTCCCCGAAGACCACCACGACCGGCTGGCCATGCGGATCGCGCCGCGAGCCCTGCTGTGCGGCAGCGTGTTTCAGATGGGTGGCACGCCCGAAGAGACCGGATACGACGAATTGCGCACGCTCACAACGCAGGCAGGTGACAAGCGGTCGTTGGCCGTCGGCATGGCGGGCCACCTCACCACGCTGACGTTCAACTCCAAGCATCGATAAGCCGCCGCGATGGCGATGGAGTTCGCCACCCTCGTCGAGTCGATCGGCGACCCGGTGATGACGGCCGGTCTGTTCTATGCCGCCGCACAGGCCAAATGGGAGGTCGGCGAGGCGACCGAATGCCTGCAGTTGGCCCAACGGATCATCGACGTCGCCCGCGGCGATCCGACCATGGGGAACTTCGTAATCGGCTCCCCGCTGGCCTGGGCGATCACGTTGAAGGGCGCGGCCGGAATGTTTTTGGGCTGGCCGGGCTGGCGACGGGACCTCGAGGAGGGCATCGCGATGGCCCGCTCGTTCGACCCGACCACCCACCCGTTCGCGCAGCTCTACAAATATGCCGCCGCGGTGCAGAACGGCGGGGTGCTGCCCACCGCCGAAGACGTGGCACAGACGGCCGAGTCGCTGGAGATCGCCCAACGCTCCGGCGACAACGCCGCATTGGCGTACGCGCTGGTCAATCGCGCCAACGCGCTCATCCACTGCAACGACGAAACGGCGGGGGAGGGCTTCGAATACCTGGCCAAGGCGCGCGAGATGCTCGTCGACGAGAAGCTGATCGTCGCGATCCGCCGCATGACCGACGCCGAAATCGCCCGCGGGCGTGCCAGATCCGGCGACTTGGACGGCGCCATCGACCTGGTTACCCGGATTCTCAACGCGCAGTTCGACGCCGGGACGATGATGTTCCGGGCCCCCGCCACCACCGTGCTGGTCGAGACACTGCTGGCCCGCGGCGCCCCCGGCGATGTCGAGGCCGCCGAGCGTGCGATCGACAGGCTGGCAGACGTCCCGACCGAGCCGGGATTCGTGCTCCACGAACTCCCGGTGCTGCGGTTGCGGGCGCTACTGGCCCGAGTCCATGGCGACGAGTCCGGCTATCGGCAGTTCCTGCAACGCTTTCGGGCCAGGGCGCAAGACGTCGGATTCGAAGGCTACGTGGCGCTTGCCGACGCGATGGACGCCGACTGACGCGTCAGCCCTGCGCGATCACGTTGTCGACGCCGGAGTTGGAGATCTTCGGTGCGCCCGAGTGAAACGTCACCCGGTTGTTCATCCCCGATGCTTCGATGGTGTCGGCGGCATCGACGGTGACCGAGTTCTTCATGCCGGTCACTGTCAGGCTCGCGCAGTGGCCGGTGATCACGATCGTGTTGTTGATCCCGCTGACGGTGACGTCGTTGTCGTTGCACGTGATCGTCTTGTTCTCGTCGATGCCGGATACGTCGAGCGGCGCGCCCTGCGGCGGCATGGCCGACGTCGAGGGAGCCGAACTGGAGGTCGAACTCGTCGCGCTGGTCGAGGGCCGCGGACTGCGCGTAGTGGCGCGGTGGCTTCGTCACCGGCGTGGTCGTGACCTCCGAGGAGATGATCGACCGGACAGTGGAAAGTTGGTGTGCGGCAAAGGCTGCGATGACACCCGCGAGCACCAGCACGGCGATGACGATGATGGTGCCCACAATCCACCAGGTGCGGTTGCCCGACGGTTTGGGCGAAGGCCCGCCGTAGGGGCCGCCGAAGCCGTACATCGGCGGTGGCGGCGGCGCCGAGCCGTAGGACGGCGGCGGCACGGGGCCAGGGGGCGGTGGCGGGTAGCCGGGGCTGTCTCCCAATTCGGAAGCGCGTGCGGTCTCCGCCAGGGGCCGCTCCAGGTCCCGAATTCTTTTTCCGGGTCATCCTGCGATTCCATGGACAGATGCTCCTATCAGACGGCGTCAAATGGGTAGTTTCAGCAGCGTACCCGACATGCCGAATCGCCAGATCCTCCTTCGTCGTCGCCCGACCGGGCTGGTCGCGCCCGATGACACCGAGCTGATCACCCGGCCGGCGCCCGAGCCCGGCGACGGTGAAGCGCTGGTCCGAACCACCTACGTCGGGTTCGACGCGGCCGTCCGGACCTGGCTGAACGACCAGCCGAGCTACCTTCCGCCGGTGCAGCTCGGCGACGTGATCACCACGCTCACCGGTTTCCAGGAATACGTGATCATTCGCGACGACGTGTTCAGCACGCCCATCCCCGGCGAGGACGACCAGCTCGCGATCATGTCTGTGTACGGCCCGACCGGTGCCACCGCCTACTTCGGCATGACCGACATCGGTAGGCCCAAGTCCGGTGAGACGGCGGTGGTCTCGGCCGCGGCGAGCGCGACCGGATCGGTGGCCGGGCAGATCGCCAAGATCGCCGGCGCCCTGGTGGTGGGCATCGCGGGCGGGCCGGAAAAGTGCCGGGCGGTGGTCGAGGACTTCGGTTTCGACGCGTGCATCGACTACAAGAACGAGGACGTGTCCGCCGCGCTCAAGCAGCATTGCCCGAAGCGCGTCGACGTCTACTTCGACAACGTCGGCGGGCCGATCCTCGATGCGGTGCTCGGCCGGCTCGCCAACAACGCCCGCGTCGTGCTCTGCGGCGTCATTTCCAGCTATCTGACCGGCGAGCACCCGGGACCGGCCAACTACGTGAACCTGCTGTCGAAGACCGCGCTGATGCAGGGATTCAACGCACTCGACCAATGGGGCCGCTTCGACGAAACCTTTGCCTCCCTGCGTCAATGGGAAGCCGAAGGCCGGATCAAGCACTGCCAGACCATCTTTGAGGGCATCGAGTCGTGCGTCGACGCCCTCAACGGGTTGTTCACCGGGGCCAACATCGGCAAGACGTTGGTCAAGATCAGCGAGCCCTCGACCTAAGGCGCTGATGCCCGACGGATCAGGCGACTGTGCGTGCAGGGCTTGAATGTGCGCCCACGGCGGCCTCGCCGGCGCCCACGGCGCTGCGCGCACGCACAGCGCCGTGGGCGCACACTCGCCCCGGTGTCAGTCCTCGCCGAGAACGCGGTGCAGCGTCTTCTTGGCCTCGGTCAGGGCTTCCAGCACCTTAGTCCGGGTCTCGGCAAGCTGTTGTTTCTGCTCGTCGGTGCCCGTCCAGGCGATCGTGCGGGCCAGTCCCGCGATCTCGAACAGCGTGCGACGAATCTTGAAGACGTCGCCGAACTGACCCGCGCGCTTGAGGAAAGCGTGGGCGGTCTCGCTGCTGACGCCGCGCCACTGCAGCAGGTTCTGGCCGAACTCGGTCAACGTCGCCACACCGTTGTCGACGGTCACCACGCCACGGCCGTCGAGCAGGCCGATGGCCAGCTCCGCGATCTCCTGCGGAGGGGTGAGCGCCCCGTCGGTCGCGTCGGACACTCGCTGCACGATTTGCGCGGCATCAGCCGGCCCGTCGAGCAACAGCGCCGCGGTCACAAACGCCGCGCGCTTGAGTGGCGGACGACCACCGGGACCGAGACCCGGGCCGCCGGGCCCGTCATGACCCCAACCGTGCTTGCCCCAGCCGCCCCCGAAACCGAAGCCGGGACCCCCGAAACCGAAGCCGCAGAAGCCGGGGCCACCGAAACCGCCCCCGAAAGCGCCGGGCCGCCGAACAATCCGTTACCAGACATCCTTGTCATTCCTTTCCATATCGGACCATTGAGCTCCTTGATACCACCGACTCCGGCAATGTCAACAAAGTTGATGGTTAGGTGTGGCAACGAGACGGCACCTGTCAGCATGTGGACATGAGCGCTTCCCATGACGAGCCGTTGGGCTTCCTGCTGTACCGGGTGATGGCCGCGTTGCGGCCCCAGGTCGCCGCAGAGCTCAAGCCGCTGGGGGTCGGCCTGCCCGAATTCGTGTGCATGCGGATCCTGGCCGAGCACCCCGGGCTCACCAGTGCGGTGTTGGCTCGCGGCACCAACGTCTCCGCGCAGGCGATGAATCAGGTGCTGCACGGCCTCGAGGACCGCGGTGCGCTCAGCCGCGCGGCCCCGGCCCCGGCCGGCCGCGCGATGCCAGCCCACCTGACCCGGCACGGCAAAGCGTTGCTGAGGCGGGCGGAAGCCTCGGTGGCGGTGGCCGAACAGCGAATTCTGGCCCGGCTCGCCGCAGAGCAGCAAAGTCAGCTCAAAGAACTGCTTTATGCTGCGGGCACCCCTTGAAAGGTGTCAGCTATGGATCGTCGCCGGATGATGATGCTGGCCGGATTAGGTGCGCTGGCCGCGGCCATCCCGACCGCGCGTGCCGGCGCCGCATCGGCGTGGGCGGGTGGCTACCTGTTTCACGACGAATTCGACGGGCCGGCCGGCTCGGCACCGGATCCGTCGAAATGGGTTGTGGCGAACCAACGTACGCCGATCAAAAACCCGACCGGCTTCGACCGCCCCGAGTTTTTCGGGCAGTACCGCGACAGTCGGCAAAACGTGTTCGTCGACGGCAAGTCCAACCTGGTGCTGCGTACCACCCGAGATGGCGGCAACTACTTCGGTGGCCTGGTGAGCGGTACCTGGCGCGGCGGTATCGGCACCACCTGGGAAGCGCGCATCAAACTCAACTGCCTGACCGGCGGCTGCTGGCCCGCCTGGTGGCTGTCCAATGACGATCCCGGTCGCAGCGGAGAAGTCGACCTGATGGAGTGGTACGGCAACGGGCAGTGGCCCGCGGGCACCACCGTGCACGCGAACCCGGACGGCACCGCATTCGAGACCCGCCCGGTCGCCGTCGACGGCGCATGGCACACCTGGCGCGTGACGTGGAATCCGGCCGGCATGTACTTCTGGGAAGACTATGCCGACGGCGCGCAACCGTACTTCAGCGTCCCGGCGACCGGCATCGAGGATCTGCACTACCCGATCCGGATGTGGCCGTTCAACGACGTCGGTTACACGATGTTTCCGATGCTCAACCTGGCGGTCGGCGGTTCGAGCGGCGGCGACCCCGCGTCGGGCACCTACCCGGCGGAGATGCTGGTCGATTGGGTGCGCGTCTTCTAGGCCCCGGGTGCGGGATGCATGCCAACGCGGCGCATGGTTGTATAACACCGTTTGCGGGAGTTGGCCGGGGGGACCGCGCCGAGTCGGAGCTCCGGCATGTAGCGATGGGTGGTAGTGCGTATGGATCGTCGCCGTTTGTTGACGACAGGGCTCGGCATGTTGGCAGCGGCGGCAACGCTGCCTCTCCCGGAAGCGCTGGCGTCCCCGTCGGCGCCGGACGCACCGGCTGCCGGGCCGGGCGGGCCGTACATCTTCGCCGACGAGTTCGACGGTCCGGCCGGTTCGCTTCCCGATCCGGCCAAATGGACGATCCAGACCTGGCAGGACGACGTCTACCCGCCGGTCGAGGGGATCTACCGCGCCGACCCGCAAAACGTGTTCCAGGACGGCCACTCCAACCTCGTCCTGCGCGCCACCCACGATTTTTTGGCCAACACCTACTACAGTGGCAAGCTGCGCGGGAACTTCCGCAGCATGATCAACCAGACCTGGGAAGCCAAGATCAAGCTCGACTGCCTGACACCAGGCTTGTGGCCGTCGTTCTGGGGAGTCAACGAAGACCCGCTGCCCGACGGCGAGGTCGACATCTTCGAGTGGTACGGCAACGGCCAATGGGCCCCCGGGACCACCGTGCACGCGGCGTCCAACGGGAAGACCTGGGAAGGCAAGTCCATCCCCGGTCTGGTCGACAGTGACTGGCACACCTGGCGGATGTATTGGGGCGAAAAGGGATTCGTGTTCTCGCGCGACGGGTCCGAGTACTTCAAGGTCCCCAACAAGCCCATTCACGTCGCCGGCAATCCGCCCGAAGACATGCGGTGGCCGTTCAACAACCCCGGCTACTGGATGACGCCCATGTTCACGCTGGCCGTCGGCGGTGTCGGCGCCGGCGATCCCGCCGGGGGTGTCTTCCCGGCGTCCATGCTCGTCGACTACATCCACATCTGGTAGCTACCGCGTCGCTTTGAACACCTGAACCAGGTTGAACTGCCAGCGCTCGACCAGCCGGAAGCCCAAGTCGTGTGGGACCGCGAAGGCCGGCGTGGCGCCGTAGCGCGGGCCGGGCGGCAGCGCTACCCCCTGCTGGTGGGCGGGCATCGACTCGTCGGCCTGGGTGATGATCCACACCACGCGGCAAGCGCCGAGCGGTTTGGCGACGACCTCCGGGATCAGGTTGGTGTCGAACATATTTCGGCGGTCGGTGGCGCGTTGCCACAGGGTCAGGTCGATCAGCTTCCGGTAGGCGTCGGGGCGTGCCGCCAGCAGGGGCCGCATCGGTGCGGGCATGAACGTCACCGTGTCGTTGACCAGTAGGCAATCACCCGGCGCGGCCTGCACGGTGATCAGATCGGCCACCTGGCTGTAGTCCATGCCGTACTTGGCATACGGGTTATGTTGCACCCGTAGGTAATTCGGTACCGCCGCGATCGCGAACAGGGCAACGACCACCGTTGCCACCCAGGGCTTGGCGGCGAGCGCGCCCACGCAGACGCCCAGCACCAGCGCGATCGCCGGCGCGGTGAAGCACAAGTAGCGCGGGGTGTAGATCGGGTGCACCATCGCCGACCACGCCACGATCAGCGCGGTCGGTATTAACAGCCAGGCGATTGCCAGCGTCAGTAATTGTCGTTCTGCCGCAACGAGTTTCACCGATGTCCAGCGCCACACCGCCAGCGCCGCCACGATCACCAGCGCCGACCACACCGCGAACGGTGGGCACCGTTCGAAGTACTGCTGAACCGTCACATCCTCGATCGTTCGATGCCCGATCGGTGCGACCCAACTGATCTGATGCACCTGCCCCGCGGCCACGAACAAAAACGGCGCCACGGCGCAGCTGGCCAGCACCGAGGTGACGACGAAGGCGGTCAGTACCGTGCGTCGGCGCACGAAAGCGCAGACGAACACGAGATGCACCGACAACAGCAGCACCAGGTACACGTCGAGAATCACCGAAACCACTTGGGCAACACCGTAAGCCAGCCAGATCCACGCGCTGGGACGACGCGTGGCGTAGACCAGCAATATGGCCAGCCACACCGCGGCCATCATTGACAGGGCGTACGGACGAGCTTCGATGCCTGCCCAGGTCGAGCGCGGCAGCACCGCGCAGATGACGCCGGCGGCCAGCGCCACCGTGCGAGAGGAAAACTGGTTGCCCAGCACCACGAGTCCGGCAGCGGCACCCCCGACGGCCAGACCGCTGGGCGCGCGAGACCAGAACTCGGTGGGTGCGAACATCTGGAACCAGCCGTGCATCAGCAGGTAGTACAGACCGTGGACCGCGTCGACATTGCCCAGCATCTGCCACAGCTGACCCAGGGAACGACTGTAGGCGGCCGAGATGGTCGCGGCCTCGTCGTACCAGAACGCGGGACGGCCGGCGCCGACAAGGCTTACCGCGGTCGCCAGTATGCCGACGATCAGCGGGTCCAGCACGCGACGCCCTGACACACCGCTATGGTGCCAGAAGCAAACCCGCGCGCGGCCTGCTAGTTGGTCAGGTACAGGTAGTACAGGCCGTCGGTGTGTTGGCGGCAGTCCCAGTGCGTCCACAACTGGTCGTCGTGCGCAAGCTCGACGTGCGAACCGTCGGCTTCGCACGCACCCAGGGTCGAGTAGACGCCGTCCACCTGAATCTCGTCGGCATTCGCCACGCCCACCGCAGTGGTCAGCAACCCACCCAGGGCCAGTAAGCTCGTCGCGATAATCCTGATCATGCGGATCTCCCCAGTTCCATCGGCCGGTTGCGAGGCGAACTAGATCGACTTGCCGCAGCACCCGAGGGGCAATTGCCCGGACTTGACCAGACCTTCATTTTTCGAACGTATGATCGAATAATGAGGCCGCTCGCATCGATCGGATACAACGGCCAGCCGGTCCGTGATCCGTTCCGCGTGGTACGCCCGCCCGTCGCGGTGCTGGTCGACCTGACCGTGCTTTTCCCGCGCGAGCCGCATCGCTCGGGCCGGTATCAGCCCAACGGGCTGCAGCTGCACAAGGTCGTCGAAGGGCGGCTGAGCTGCTGGGGTCTGTGCGAGCAGGGCGACTGGTGGGGACTGGTGACCTATCCAATTGCGTACGGGTCCAAGCAAAAAACCGTGACGCACTGGATACCGGCCTGGACGTTGCGGCGAAAGAGTTAGCGCCGGTGGGGGTTACAGTCGGCGACCCTGCACGTAGGTGCCGGCGATGGACGTCTGCCGGGTTCGCATCAGCAAGCCGAACAGCGTCTGGTCCCGGGCCATCGCCGGGTCCTGCGATCGCACGCCCTCGGTGATCACGGCCTTCAGCGCCGGCGTGCGGTTCGGGTCGACGACGACGACGAAGTCGGCCTCCTTGCTGACGTCGAAATTGCCGAACCGGTCCTCCATGTCCAGCGCGCGGGCACCGCCGAGCGTGCCGATGAACAGCATCTCGGCCGGATGCATCGGCACGCCGGCGTCGCCCGGCTCACCGATGTGCGCCTTGAAGGCCGTCGCCAGCACCTGTGGCATCAGCCACTCGTCCCCACCGCCGAAATCCGTTCCGGCGCCGATGTTTACCCCAGATGCGACCGTGCGCACCCACGGCATGGTGCCGGACCCGAGAAACTGTTGGGACACCGGGCAGTGCGCGATCGAGGTGCCCGTCTCCGATATCCGCCGCAGCTCGGTGTCCTGGCAGTGCACCGCGTGCGCCATCACACTGCGCCGCCCCAGCATGCTCGGGCCGCCGACCTTCGAGCCGGGCAAAAACTTGCCGTCATAGGTGTCCAGACACGTGTCGACCTGATAGGTCTGCCTGGTCTTGTCGACGTCGCCGGTGTCCGGACGGTTGTCCTCGTTGAGGTGTGTGTGGAAGTACACGCCCCGATCTCGCACCGAATCGTACAGTTCACCAAGCCTTTTCAGGGTCTCGACGGTCACCGCGTTCGCGAATCGCGGCACCAGCGCCACCTGCAGCCGGGCGGTCTTCACGTTGCCGGTGTCGGCCGCGTGCCACTTGTTGATCTCTTCGCGGGCCAGCCGGATCGCGTCGTCTTCCGACGTCATCAGCGGCTGGGCGGCCGGCGGTCCGACGGTCTGGATGCCGCGGCCGCTGACGATGCGCAGCCCGCGGCGCGCCGTTTCGGTGAACAACGCATCCTGAGCGTCGGGAAATGGCGATCCGAACACCATGGCCGCCGTGGTTCCGCTCGCAATGCGCCGATCGCAGAACTCGACGGCCGCCCGCCGCGCGAAGTTCCGATCGGCGAAGCGGGCTTCCGCGGGATAGATGCAGTGGTTCAACCACTCCAGCAGTTGCCCGCCGTGGTACGAGTCGGCGGCGAAGGTTTGCGGAAAGTGCACGTGGGTGTCCACGAAGCCGGGCAGCAGAAACCCGGGTCGATGATCTGTCACGGGTGTGGACCGGTACTTGAGCGGGACGTCGGCCCGGTCACCGCAGTACGCGATCTTGCCGTCGTCCTCAATCACCAGGGCGCCTTCCGGGATGGACACCAGTGCATGGGCGGCTTCGGACAGCAGCGGAGAACCGGCAAGGTGAAAAATGTGCCCAAGGTGAATCCGAGCCACGTGATCGTCCCCTAGTGTTTTCCCCGTCGCGCCGCAAATCACATACAACCACCCGGGGGTGTTCGGGCGACGGCGCGGACAACGAGCGCGGCTCGTTCGGTAGCACGGTGACGATGTCGATGAGAGGATTGCTGCCCGTGGCAGGAAGCTGGAGTTCGCTGTTACCCACGCTCATTCCGCTGGCGCTCGTTACCGCCAAGCGCCGTTGTCGATCATCCCGGCTGTCCTGGTGCTGCACGCACCGCAGCCGCGGCCCGCGGGGCTGGCCTTCCTGGGCGGGTGGGTGGTCGGGCTGGTGGCGCAGACGGTGTTGTTCGTCGCGGCCTCCGGTGGTCTCGGCGACATGCACAAGTCGTCGTCGCCGACGTGGGCGTCCTGGCTGCGGGTGGTGCTCGGGTCCGCGCTGATCCTGTTCGGCATCTACCGCTGGGTGACCCGGCATCGGCACACCGAGTCCCCGGCCTGGATGCGCCACTTCTCCACGATGCGCCCCCGGCGCGCGGCCGTTACCGGACTGGTGCTGACGGTGATCCGCGTCGAGGTGCTGTCGAGGTGCTGTTGATGAACTTGGCGGGCGGGGTGGCCATCGGTACCAGCCACCTGAGCGACGTCGACAAATTGTCGGCCGGAATCGTGTTCGTCGCCGTGTCCGCGTCGACGGTTGCGATCCCCATCCTCGCCTACGTCGCCGCGGGGCATCGCCTGGACGATTTTTTGGAACGCGTCAGAGACTGGATGGACAAGAACAACGCCGCGCTGATGGCGGCCATCCTGGTGCTGATTGGTTTGATGGTGCTGCACAACGGAATTCGTGCACTATAGGCTACTGGTAGCCGCCGTCGGCCAGACCGGCTTGGGCCTCCAGCCTGTTGGTCTTGCCAAAGATCCTGTCGCGGAGCACTTCCCAGAGATATTCCGTGATCATGCGGGAGTGGCCCTTGGCGGCCCACTGCTGGGAATGCAACTCCTCGTGATGCAGCACCCGGTCCAGCGCCAGCATGCTCTCCCGCGGCCGGCCCGTGCGGTCGGTGTACCACGCGTGGCCGGATTCGACGATTTGGCGCAGCCGTCGGGCAGCGCCGTCCGGGTCGTTGTCAATCGAGACGTTGACCATGAAGATGTCGCCCCACGTGGTGCCGCCCTGCCGACTGAACAGCCGCTGGATCCAGTTGCCGCCCAGGCCCATCAGCATGCCGTTCGGGGTGGTGACGAGGCGACCGCCGTTGCGGTCGACGAACCCGACGTCTGCGTCGTAACTCCAGCTGTTCGCCGCCTGACGGTCGATGATCCGCTGCACCTCGTCGGCGGTGTACGGGGTTTCGGGGAAATCGGTGAGCGGGCCGCCGTAGCCGGTGCCCGCGTTGAGGATGTAAGTCATCAGCGTCGCGGCGCGGACCTGATCGCCGGTGCTGCCCGGCGGAATGAGGAAGAACGACTTGCCGTCCGGGCCGCCGATCTCTGCCATGTCTTCTAGCACCCGAAAGCTCTCGCGCGTCACGGCGTGCCGATCGGCGATAACGCTGGTGACCGCGGTCGGAACGCCCCGGCGTTCGGCGTTGGCCAACCACTTCCGGTGCAGGTCCGCCGTCGTCCGCCTGGTCATAATCCGTCAATTGTTATCGGTCCCACCGCTAGGGTGTAGCGAATGAGCAGGGGGCCCTGGCAACGCGCGCGCAATCAAGCAGATCACCCGTGGTTTGGGCACGCTGGATCACGTGCTGTTCGTCGCCGTGGCCGAAACTCCGACCCCACTGCTCGACACGGTCATGCCGCCGCTGACCCGGGCCGCCGACCATTGCAAACTGTGGTTCGTCATCGGCGCCGGGCTGCTCGCGTCGCGGAAGGCGTCCGCGCAGCGCGGTGCCACTCGGGGGCTCGTGACGCTCGGTGTCACGAGTTTGTTCACCAACCAGTTCGCCAAGCGCATCCGCCGGCGTCCACGCCCGCTCTACGACTCGGTGCCGGTGGTCAGGAGATCTCGCCGCCGCCCCACGTCGAACTCGTTCCCGTCGGGACACTCGGCCAGCGCGGCCGCGTTCGTCGTCGGCGTGGGTCTGGAGAGTCCGCCGGTGGGTTTCGTGCTGGCGCTGCTGGCCGGGCTGGTCGGATTGTCGCGGGTGGCCACCGGGGCGCACTATCCCGGCGATGTGATCGCGGGGCTGGGCATCGGCGCCGGGATCGCCGTGTTGGGTGGCCGGCTGGTTCCGCCCGTCGTCGAAACCGCTCTGCCGCAATCGGAACCGCTGCGCATCGAAACGCCGGAACGTCCCGACGGCGCCGGCGTGGTGCTGGTGGTCAACCCGGCGTCGGGCAGTGGCACCGGGGCTCGCGTCGTCGACGAGGTCCGCGCCGAGTTGCCGCAGGCCGAGATCGTGGAACTGGGTCCCGACGATGACCCCGAGCAGGCGCTGCGTGATGCCGCCACGCGGGCCGAGGTGCTAGCGGTGGGGGGCGGTGACGGCACGGTGGCCACCGCCGCGGCGGTGGCAGTCGACGCGGGGCTTCCGCTAGCGGTCTTCCCTGCCGGCACGTTCAACCACTTCGCGAAGGACATCGGCTGCGACACCGTCGGCAAGACCGTGGAGTCGATCCGTCGCGGCAGTGTGGCCTGCGTTGATCTGGTGTGCCTCAACGAAAGTCGGATGGTGATCAACACCGCCAGCATCGGTGCGTATCCGACGTTCGTGCAGCAGCGCGAAAAGCTGGAGAAACGAATCGGCTAAGCAGCTGGCCGGTTTCTACGCGATGCTGCACACGCTGGGCAAGGATGCCCGTCCGAATCCGCTACGACAACAAGACCTTGCTGACATCGCTGTTCTTTCTGGGCAACTCGCTTTATCTGCCAACGGGATTCGCGCCGTCGCGCCGGACTCGCATGGACGACAGCCTGATCGACGTGCGCATCCTCGAAACTGGCGGTCGGTTCGCCACCACCAGGATCCTGACCGCGCTGGTATTGGGACGGCTGCAACGCAGCCCGCTGTACCACGAGCTGCAGGTGCCCGAATTCAGTTTCTGCGCTGTCGATGCACCGACGGTCGTCGCGCATGACGGCGAGGTCGGCGACGAGTACCGCGAGGCCAGCTTCACCGCGAAGTACCGGATTCTGCCGGTGTTCCGGCCGATTCGCTGAGCTGGGCGATCGGCGCCTGAGCCGGTTACGGCGTTGTCCCCTTTAGCTTTCCGCGTCCACACCCGGGTACGCGTCGGCCCAGGCACCGATGATCCGGCCGGCCCGATGCGCTTGACCGCGGGCCGTGAGCAGGTGATCGGAGCCCTCGAGCGAGACGAAGCTACGTGGTGGCGGGCCAGGCGGAAGATTTCGCTCGCGCTGTCGATGCCGACGGTGTTGTCGGTCGGATAGTACAGAATCAGCAGCGGCAGCCGCAAGGCTTTGATCTTGTCGTGTAGCTGCGCGGCACGGACTTCCTCGACGAATGCGCGCTTGAGGGTCAGCTTGCGCCCGTCGACCAGCCACTCGACGCTGCCCTCGGCCAAGCAGCGGTCGACCACTGCGTCGTAATGCTTTTCGACATGGCTGGGATCGAACGGTGCCGCCACCGTGACGACCGATCGCACACCCGGCGCGCGCATCGCCGCGGCGATCACCGCGGCGCCACCCCAGGAGTGCCCAACCAGCAGGTCGGGCGGCGTCCCGCGGTTGACCATGAATTCGCATGCGTGGACGATGTCGTTGGCCTTGAAGGTGAATGATCCGTCGCCCCAGTTCCCGTCCGACCCGCCCAGACCCAGCGCGTCGAAGCGCAGCATGCCGATGCCGTCGGACGCCAGCTGCTTGCAGATCCGGGCCGCGGCCGTGGAATCCTTGCCTAGCGTGAAGCCGTGTGCGAATACTCCCCAACCGCGCGCGGGAGTTTCCGGAATCTCGATGACCCCCGCCAGGTTCGCGCCGGTGGAGCTGTGGAACGTGACGCGTTCGCCCATAGGGCAGATTTAACTACGGGGCGCGGTGAGCGTCGCGGCCGCATAAGTGTCTGCGTGGCCTTTGCTGCGCGCCGCATGCTGTCACGCAACCCGCGATTGCGCATGCTCGTGGCGGCTGGACGGCCTTCTATCGGGGCATTCGCCCATATGGTCCTGACCATCGCCTACACGTTCTCGGTGGGGGGTGCGGCGACCGTGCTGGCGACGCTGACCACACCGCTCGCGGCGAGTGCGCGGAGCCGGACAGCCACCGATATCCTGACCAACGTCCTGACCAACGGAGGTTGCGACACATATGAAGCTTCTCAACGCAATGTGTTGGGTGCTACTTGCGCTCACGCTGCTCGCCGCGGTGGTCATGGCGGTGCGTCCGTCGCTGGCTGCTCAAGCCGGGGCGGCCCAAATGGCGTTACTCATAGTGTTCGTCATCATAGTGTTCGTCATCGTCCACGCGTGGCTGGGCTACTCCGCTCGAGGCATGGCCGCATTCGTCGTCATCGCCGGCGTTGTCGCTTTCGCATTGGAAGCAATCGGTGTCGCGACCGGCTTCCCGTTCGGCTCCTACACCCATCATCTGCCCGGTCTGAAACCCCTGGGCGTCCCCCCGGTGGCCATCGCCGGCTGGATCATGTTCGGCTACCTGGCGTGGGCACTGGCGCGGGTGATCTTGCGTCCCTTCGCCTCGGTGGTTGTCGGTGGCGCCGAACGCTTCACGACGCCCATCGTGGCGACGTTCATCCTCGGCGGTTATGACCTGGTGTACGACCCCATCGGGGCGACGGCGCACGACTGGTACTCCTATGACCACCCGACCGGGGCGCTCGGTGTCCCGCTGACCAATTTCCTCGGCTGGCTGCTGACGGGCTGGTTGATCTTCCAGCTTGTCGCGCTCGTCGAAACGAGGTTTCCCGCGCGCACCGTCGCGCAGAGCCGCGGATACTGGCTGCTGGCATGCTTGTTCTGGCTTTCGACCACCACGCAGGTCTTCACCAGTCTGATCCATCCGGCCGTCGGCTCGGTGGTACGCGGCGGCAAGACCATTCAGATCGCCGACGTCTACGAATCCTGCGCGTCAGCAGCGGTGTTCACCATCGTGCTCACCGGAATCATGGCGCTGGTCCGGCTCTACAGCCGGCCATCGGCTAGCTGAGTCCTTTTATGTTGGCGTGGCGCCGTATTCACGCAACCGACTTGTGACGGCGTCGTGACGTCACCATTTGGAAACGGCGCGGTGCGGCGCGCGTCGTGATCAGTGTTGCCCACCAACAATGAGGGCGGTCGTCGAGGGGCGACTTGGCTACGGCTGTGTGCTTCTGCTGCGCGAATGAAGGAGTTGGACGTTGATGACGATCTTCGATCGATTCAACATCGGTGTTGCTGCTAGCGCTGGATTGTGCAGTGCCGCCATAGCGTTGAGCCCGGACGCGGCAGCCGTCCCATATATGACGGGGGGCGGTGCCTGCATGTACGGTCAGGCTGGCGAGGCCGGCGCGCCGGCAGCGGGACCGGTCGCCGGGGGCGCCGGGGCGGCAGCGGCACCGTGCGCTGCTCCGCTGACCGACATGGCTGGGGTCCCGATGGTGGTGCCTGGTCCGGGAATCGTTCCGGTTCCGGCCGGTGCTCCGCTGATTGCGCTCGGGCCGCCGATCCCGCCGGTGCCGGTGGTCCCCCCGGTGCCGTTGGGCGCTCCTCCGGTTCCGATCGCTGCGCCGCTTCCGCTGGGGGCTCCGCTCGTCGCCCTGGGCGGGGTCGCGGATGGCATTCCGGTTGCGCCACTGATCGACATGTCCGGGGTGAAGGACGCGCCGACCGGTCCGGCGCCGACCGGCGGGCCGGTGCCCGGTCAGCCGGTGTCGCCCGGTCCCTCGCCGGTGCACGGAGGCTGATCCTCAACGACTGAATGACCCGCCGGACGTGCCCGGCGGGTCATTTCCATTGCAGGAGTCGCGTTTTCGAAGCGAGGCCGTGGGCGCGCGCTGGCGCGAGCTGCGTGCGCGAGACTTAAACCATGGCGACGTTGTGCGGCGTGTCGTCGCTGACGTTTTAATGTCGCGAGACCTTGCGCGCGAAGCAGGCCGTACTACGACGAGGGCAGCTCGTTGGTGGCCTCGCGTACGACTACCGGATCGCCGACGTTGACCGTGTTGTAGTACCACTCAGCGTCCTCGGGGCTCAGGCTGATGCAGCCGTGGCTCACGTTCTCGAGCCCGAGCGAATTAATGGCCCAGGGAGCCGAGTGCACGAAAAGCCCGTGGTTGGTTATGCGTACGGCGTAGTCGACGTCGACGAGATAGCCGTCGGGATCGTTGACGGGAATGCCGACGCTGCTCGAATCCATCTGCACGGAGCGTTCTTTCGACAGAACCGTGTAGGAGCCGATCGGGGTTGGGTACTCGGGTCTGCCCAACGAGGCGGGCAGCACACCCTCCTGGCCGAAGTGCGGGCGGTGGTGCGGCGACGGCAGGGACGACGGCGGTCCCGCCTCGACTCCGTCGATGCTCACGGTGAAAGTGTGCTCCGAGATGCTGGCAATGCCGATGATCCGGGGGCCCGTCTTGATCTCGGTGGGCTGGCCTTCCACGGTCAGCGCTATCGTGCTGTGGGCCGGCCAGTATTGGTCGGGAATCCACTGCACCACTTTGTTGTCGAGCCATTCATACCTGCCCGTCATCCGCGGGGATGACGTGATCTTCAGGGACTGCTCGGCGGCGTGCCGGTCGGTCACGGGCGCGCGGAATGTCACTATCACGGGGTGCGCCACTCCGACCGCCTGGTCGCTCCTGGGCAGCACCGAGGAGATCGGGAAGGGGTAGGACCGGGTGGCGGCCTTCAGGCTGACGTCGGCCGGCACCGGCAGGCTGACGACGGCCGATCCCGCGACCACGCTCGCGCCGATACCGATGACAGCGATGGCACACCGAATACCCGCGCGCATGGCCCCACTTCCCTGTTAACTGACAGCGTTGCAATAGGAATGGTAGAGCGGTGCTGAGCTGCGGAAGCGTAAGGGCGCGTTAGCAATTGATCAAGTGTCGGTCACGATTTGGCCTCAGCGAGCCGATCTGTCAACGTGGGTCATACGCAGGACGAATGTCTGAGCACCAGTGTTGTCAACGGAGGAGGCCGGTGTGTCGGCACGTTGGGTTCGTGGGGTCGGTCTGGCCGGTGCCGTGGTGATGGTCGGGGTGCTGTCGGGAGGCACGGCACAGGCCGCGCCGCCACCCGCCCCCGGGATCTTGGTCAGCGATGGAATCACCAAGTGCTCAACGGGTTTCGCGGCGCAGGGCAACGACGGCGGCTACTACCTGTTCACCAGCGGGCATTGCGACCATGGGGCGCCGTTCACCTACGACGAGAACGTCCCGCTCGGACACATCACCGCCAGCGAGGTGTTGGGCGATCTCAAAGACGCGGCGATCATCCGTCTTGATCCCGACATCGGTGCCCCGCCAGGTGACGTCGGCGGCCAACGCGTTCGGGGCGTGTTGAGCGCGTCCCAGGTCAAGGCGGGGATGCCGTTCTGTAAGTTCGGTGCGATGACCGGTGAGACGTGTGGCGCCGTCAACAGCCTCGACGGGGAGGTCGTCGAGGCGCACGTGTTCGCCCAGCCCGGCGACAGCGGCGGTCCGGGCTATGTGAAGAACGGCGACGGCACCGTGACGGCGGTCGGCCTGGTGATGTCCACCTCGTTGGCGGGTGATCCCAACACCACCTACTTCGTGCTGGTGCAGCCCCTGCTCGGCAGGTGGGGTGTGCACGTAGTCGCGTAGTGTCCGTTTCAGACACGCCATCGCCCCCGGTTGCGCCCTGCGGGAGCGCCCGTCGCATCTCCGCATTTGAACCGCGAGCACAATCAGCGATAGTGGAAGTCATGACATCTGTGCGCGCTTATGATGTATTGGCGGCTTACCTCGCGGCGAGTGCGGTCGGTGATGCCATCCCGCTGCCGTTCGTGACACAGGTGCTCGACGCGATCGACTTTCCGCCGCGCCATCGATGGATATTCGCACCCATCAAGGCTGCCGCCGCGATCGGTCTGTCCTCAGCGCGATGGTCACCCGGGCTGGCGCGACTGACGACTGCGATGCTCACGATCTACTTCGCGCTGGCGGTGGGTTTTCACGCCAAGGCCCGCGATCTGAGTGCCGCCGCCGTGGGGGCAGCGGTGAACGGCGCGATATTCGCGGCGTTTACGGTTCGAGGCGCTGAGCCTCACCCACGCTGACGCGCGAAACGCGGGATTTCACACCTCGATACCGAGCTCGGCGAGCTCCCGCTGGGCCCAAAAGATCCGTCCCGCATACTCTTTGGGATCCGCACACGCCGCGAAGTAGGCCAGCATTCGGGCGGGAATCTGCGGTGAGATCATCATCGACTCGTCGACGAGTCCCGTGACACGATGCACCGCGACCTCGGTGGCGACGAACCCCGGGTGCATGCTGATGACGAAGATGTTCTTCCTCGCCAGATGCGGCGCAATGACGTTGGAGAACCGGTCGAGTGCGCGCTTGCTCGCAAAGTAGGCGGGTGATCCCAGGTCGAAGTCACCGACCGCTTCGAGCGCCGGCGGTTCCTCGGGTTGCCGGAACACACTTCTCCGCTCCCGGTGGTGACGTTGAGGATTCGCCCGCCGCCGCGCCGTTCCATAAGGGGCGTGACTAATTGCACCAAGGTGAACGGTGCATGCAAGTTCACCGCGAAGTGATAAAGCCAGTCGGCTCGGGGCATGTCCCCGATCGGGGCGCCCCAGCTGTGACCGATCGTTACGGCAGCGTTGTTGACGAGGATGTCGACGCCACCGAACCGATCCTCCGCGGATTGCACCAGTCGTACGAGATCTTCCTCTCTCGACAGGTCGGTCGCGACCGCGAGCGCTTCTGCGCCAAGGGATTCGACCTCGGCAACGGTCTCACCGATCGTGCCGGCCAACTCGCCCCCGTTGTCGACCGAACGCGCCGCCACGACGACGTTGGCGCCGCGACGCGCGAGGGCCAGCGCCGTGTGCTTTCCGATGCCCCAACTCGCGCCTGTTACGAGCGCCACCTTTCCCGACAGATCCAGCTCCTGTTGGCGGGGCCCGAGCGGTCGGAGCGGCGTAACGACTAAGGCGAGGGCCTGCTCGGTATTGGCGTGCGCAGTGTTCGACATGGCCTCGACCATAGAACCATATTTGTACAGTGACTAATTTTGTCTGGTATGCTTAGTTACTGAATCGCAGGGTCCTGATGAACCTGAACGTATTACAGCAGAACAACTATCGACGTAGAATCATCGGTGAGCCAGATCTGCGACGCGCTGCTCGGTATGTTGTTATTTTTGGGTACTAGCCAATAAAGCCTGCGATGGGGTCAGGATGGGCTGTACGATGCCACGGCTCCCTTGAGCACGATGTCGGCGCGCCGGCAGAGGTTTTTTCGTAGGGTCGCCGTGGTTTGTGCGGATGACGACCATCGGACCAGTGCGTCGAGTGTCGCCGCGTGCAAGAGCGCCGCAAGTTCGAAAACGTCCAAGTCGGTCGGCAAGTCGCCTTGGGCCTGGCCGTGACGGATGAGCGCCTTGAACGCCACGCCCACGCCGGCCGGCCTGGCCACCGCCTCAGGACTCAGTCGCGACCACTCGCCGACTGCGCGGTAGGCCAGGGCCTTAGGAGCCCGCGACACGCGGCGTGCCATGGACTTCAACAGTTGGTCGACCAGTTCGAAGATTGGCGTACCGCGGCGAATGCCGGCGTCTGCTTCCTCGATCATCCGGCGGCTGGTACCCCAGGCCACCTCGAGTAGAATCTCCTGCTTGTTGGCGAAGTGGAAATAGAAGGTGCCCTTGCTCACCCCCGCGGCCCGAGCGATGTCGGCCACCGTCGTCGCCTCGAACGCCTCGTCGAACCCCTGCTCGTTCCACATGGCCAGGGCAGCGCGTATCACCTTGCGCCGAGTATCGCGCGAACGACTCTGGGCCAATCCGGAGCGGCGGGGCGTCGACGCGGTGTTGCTGCTAGCCATGCGCGAAGGGTAGCGGCGCCGTCAACGTGTCGAGCGAAGCAGGCGCCGGACTCGGCCACCTGAGTCGCCGAATCTCAGTGGATGCGGGCGCTGCCGCCGAGGCCGATTTCGAAAACGCTTCCGGTGATGACCCCGGGGTTGGTGACCAGATACAGCACTGCGCGACTGACGTCCTCGGGCTGCAGCCAGGGCTTGGGGATGGGGTTGGCTTTCATCATCCGGCGCACCAGATCGTCGGGGACGTCGTCGCCGCCGGCGGGCTGCACCATCGGCGTCTGGGTGGTGGTCGGGCAGACGACGTTGATCGTGATGCCCTCTTTGGCGACCTCCAGCGCGGCGGACTTCGCCAGGCCGATGACACCCCACTTGGTGGCGTTGTATGCGGCCAACTCTGGGATGCCCATCCGGCCGCCCATCGAGGAGGTCACGACGATCCTGCCGAATTGCTGGCGGCGCATCACCGGGATCGCGGCCCGCAGAGTGTGAAACGCGCCGGTCAGATTGGTGTCGATCAGCTGTTGCCAGACCACGTCGCTGACGTCTTGCAGCAGCCCGGTGCTGACGATGCCGGCGTTGGCCACCATGATGTCGAGGCTGCCCAGGTCGGCGACGGTCTGCGTGACGGCCGCGCCGACCGCGGCCGCATCGCGCACGTCCACGGTGAGCGGCACGCAACGCCGGCCCAGCTCTGTTACAAGCTTGGTCGTCTCCTGTAGGTCATCCTCGGTGCCCAAGGGGTAGGTCAGCTCGGCCATCGCATCGGGGGCGTCGGCGAGAACGATATCGACTCCCTTGGCCGCCAGCGCCAGTGCGTGTGCACGTCCCTGCCCTCGGGCCCCGCCGGTGATCAAGGCCACGCGTCCATCCAAAGCACCCATACCGGTAGAAGCTACCGGCAGGCTTCAGGGGAGCCGCTTGCAGGTCTGCGGTGTGTCATGAAATCGGTTGCTGTGGGCTATCTTTCGCCCCGGCTACCTGCTGCTGGTGCTGCCGCCACTGCTAGAACTGCTCGAGCTGCCGCTGCTGCTTTCGCTGCTACTCGAGCTGCTATCGCTGCTGGAGCTGCTGCCGCTGGTGGAACTCCCGCTGCTGCTTTCGCTGGTGCCAGAGCTGCCGCCACCGCTGGCTTCGCTGGCACCGCCGCCAGCAGGCTCGCTGCCGCTCGGGGTTTCACCACCGCCGGAGCTGTTGCTGCCCGAGGGCGCATCAGCGCCAGCAGGCCCACTACCACTGGGGCTTTCACCGCCACCGGGTGAAGGCGGGCCGCCCGCGGCAGGCCCGCCGGCGTTCGGGCTTCCCCCTCCGCTGATAGGGCCACCATCACTTGGGGTTTGACCTGCGCCGGGAGCACCTTGATTGGGGCCCGGGCCGTTGACGGGTCCTGCCCCGCCCGGGCCGCTACCGCTGGGGGTCTGACCGCCACTGCTTGGTCCGCGACTGGTTGGCCCGCTGCCGTCGGGTCCGCCACCGGTTAGTCCGCCGCTGGTTGGCCCGCCTCCGGTTGGCCCGCCCGCGCCCGGTCCGCCGCCGTGTGGCCCACCAGCGCCGGGATTACCACGGACCGGGCCGCTCGCCGGCCCACCAGCACCGCCCGAGTCAGACGGTGGGCTTTGCCCTGGAGGAAGTCGGTGAGGCGGCAACTTCGGCGGTGGGACGTAGATTCGGCGACGCCTCGACCACGGGCGGGCTCACCGGTGCGTCGGGTAGCCGAAGCGGCGGCGGCGCGATGGGCGGGACGACCACCGGAACGGGAACGTCCGGCGCGGCGGGTGGTGGGGACGCGGGGACGGGTGGGGCTGCGGGGGCCACAACCGGCGGCGCCGCAGGGATCGGAGGCGCTGCCGGTCGCGGAGCGACGGGAGGCGGACTCAACGGCGCCGGTTCCACCATCTTCAGCGCGGCCACGTCGGGCGCAGGCAAGAGGGCCTGCTGAACCGGGGTGATGATGCCCTTGATCGGGGCGGGCAACGAATTGACTGTCGTGCGAATGCCGAGTGACAGGGCGATCTCCAGCACCAACGCCGCGCTAAAACCGGCGATTGCCACCGCGGTTCCGACCAACAGCGCCGGCCGGGACCGCGGCTCGCTGTCAGAGTTGCCTAGAACGAAGTCGCGGCGTCGGCCTCATCGTCGGCGACGGCGCTGTAGGCGAGGTCGTCGGTGCCGGGCCCGGCGTCGTCGACGCTCAAATATTCGGGCAGGGCAGACACGTCGACGGCGCCCGTGCCGGGATCTTGGGCATAGGCCAGCGCGGTAGTGGACGAGGCGTGTGCGTGCGCGGACGCCAGGGCCGCGCCTCGGGCCAGTGCGGTCTCCGGCTCCTCGGGGACGTTCACGGTCAGCGACGTCGTTTGTTCTAAGCGCTGCCTGATCGCGGTGACGTCGACACCGGCGCCCACCACGAACACACCGCCCGTCGGCGTCGGCAGCTCTTCGAGCCCGGCGACCAACTGCATTAGCTCCGCCGTGACCGTGGGCCCAGCTTCCAACCGCTCTTCGTGAACGTCGTCGACGGAACCGTCGGAGGTCTCGACAACAGCCAGCGTCGCGGTATCGGGCTCCACGAAAAGGACTGCGGTGCGCTCGTAACCCATTGCGCCGCCGACAAATTGGGTCAGTGCGGTCGCGGCCAGAAACGCCGAGACCAGCATGACGTTCTCGATCGTGTGGGCCGCCAGCGCATCGCGCAGAACTGCCGCTTCGAGCTGGTCGGTACATGCGACCCCAATGGAGTCCAGTTCGAGCCCGGCGCCGGCCGCATCCTCGCGGGTGCACATGATGGCGGTAATCACGCGATCGGACGCGCTGACGGTGGGCGAGTCATCGGCGCCGGTGATGGGGAACTCGTTTTCGTCGATCGTCGGGCCGTCGGCGTTTTCGCCCTGCAGCATCACCATTTGAACCGAGGCCGGCGCTATCGAAACTCCGAGCACGATGTCCATTGCCCACGCCTCCCAGCCACGCGGTCTCACTGAATTGATCGTCGCGGGAGAACCTGTGTCGAGATCCTGCGGATGCTATGTGGGCGTTATGCGTGTCCGCTGACAAACGCGGAGTCCCGCCGCGTCGATGTTGGGATCGGTAGCGACCCGCTCAGGGTGGGCTGACGAGGCAATCGTGCCACCCGAGGGAGTTTCCATGAGGATTATCGCCATCGCCGTTGCCGGTCTGCTGGCCAGCACCCCGCTTACAGCGAGCATCGCCCAGGCAACCGCGACGACCGCGCCGGCGCAGGCCCACATCTATCCGCTGCAGCCGCCGTCGGGTCCCGTTGTCGACCCCGACCCGGTGGTAGCAGTGCAAAACTTTCAGGCCCACATCTTCGATCTGCACGACAATTGGGACGCCCTTAGCCCGGACGAACGGAATCGGCAGCTGAAGGCCCTGCAACAGGAGGCCCCGCTGGATCGAGGCGGAGACACGCAATCTGCCGCCGGGTCAGCAGCTGCAGGTCGAGGGCATGCTCTTGTCGGCGATGTTTCAGCTGACGGATCTTCTTCGGCGGATGCGATAGCGCGACGTCGCCGGAAAAAGTGGAGCCGATGACGGGAATCGAACCCGCGTATTCAGCTTGGGAAGCTGATGTTCTGCCATTGAACTACATCGGCGCGGTTGCCCAAGAAGGCTAGCACCTAGCGGCGGGACCAGCCGCGACAGCCGAATGCCGACGCGGCAGTGTGGTTATGTCGGCAAATTTAAAATGCTCACATTTATTCTTTCGTTATCATGCCGTAATGTGCGCTGCGTGGGTCGGCACAGATTAGCCAAGAAGCGCCGGAAGTCGCCGGCAGTCCTGGCAGCGCTGCTGGCCCTGGCTGCAGTGTTCTTCGCGGTGGGTGGAGACGTCGGACCATTTGTGGTCCCAGCAGAAGCCAAGTCCGTTATTGGTGATGTCGCGCCGAGCCGTATGGAAATCGTCGCGGCGGAGGCGAATTTGCCGCACGGCGCGACCCTCCTCGGTGCCTCCGAGCGCCAGCCCGTCGCATCGAGATATCACGTCCGATCCCGCTTCCTTCCCATCGGGCTCGCGCCGGAGCAGGGCCTCCAGGTGCGTACGATCTTGGCTTCTCGCGCGATCACTGTGACGTTCCCCGAGATTCACGAAATCGGCGGCGTCCGACCGGATTCGCTGCCCTGGCATCCACTGGGCCTGGCGTTGGATGTGATGATCCCGAATCCCAGAGCGCGCAGGGGATCGCGTTGGGCAACGAGATCGTTGCGTATGTGCTGAAGAATTCGCATCGATTCGGCATCCATGACGCGATCTGGCGGGGCGTCTACTACACGCCGACCGGAGCACAAACGAGCAGGCTCGGCCACTACGACCACGTTCACGTCACGACGACCGGAGGCGGCTACCCCAAGAGCGGCGAAATGTATCTCGCCGACTGAACGCCGGACTGAGCAACAGATAGGCTCGCGGAGTGCTGCTCTCCGATCGCGACCTCAGGGCTGAAATCACCTCCGGCCGGTTGGGCATCGACCCCTTCGACGACACGTTGGTGCAGCCGTCCAGCGTCGACGTTCGCCTCGACAGCATGTTCCGAGTGTTCAACAACACCCGCTACACCCACATCGACCCGGCCAAGCAGCAGGAGGAACTGACCAGCTTGGTGGAGCCCGCAGCAGGGGAGTCGTTCGTCTTGCACCCGGGCGAGTTCGTGCTCGGCTCGACCCTGGAGCAGGTCGCGTTGGCCGACGACCTCGCCGGGCGTCTGGAAGGGAAGTCCTCGCTGGGCCGGCTGGGCCTGCTGACGCACTCGACCGCGGGCTTCATCGATCCCGGCTTTAACGGCCACATCACTCTCGAGCTGTCCAATGTCGCGAACCTGCCGATCACCTTGTGGCCCGGCATGAAGATCGGGCAGCTGTGCATCCTTCGATTGACCAGCCCGGCTGAACACCCTTATGGCAGTTCGCAAGTCGGCTCGAAGTATCAAGGCCAGTGGGGGCCGACGCCATCGCGGTCTTACGAAAATTTCATAAGATCTACATAGCTTCGAGTGCGTGACCGCACGCGTTTTCTGCGGGATTATTAGATAGTCGATGTGATTCTCCTCCGCCCGGGCACAGCCCGGCTGGCACCAGCTTTGGAGGGGTTGGTTTTGGATATTGTGCTCGGTGTTTCGATCGCACTCACTTCGGTCCAGATGGTTCTGGTTGAACGCGAGAACGCCGACGGCGCCTTGGTCGAAGAGGATCAGTTCCCCCTCGTCGAGGCCGACGGCACGCAACCCGCCGCCGTTCCCGACCGAGCGATCTCCGCCATCCTGGGCACCCGTGAAGGCGCGACCGAGGCCGGGATGGAGCTGTCCTCGATCGGCGTGACGTGGACCGACCAGCTGCACGCTTCCGTGCTCCGCGACGCGCTGACCGCCTACAAGCTCGAGAACGTGATGCTGGTCTCGTCGTTCCTGGCTGCCGCCGCATTGGGCCAATCCGTCGGCGGGGCAATGGGTTACGACAGCACCGCGGTTCTGTTCGTCGAGCCTGACACCGCGACGCTGGCCGTCGTCGAGACCTCCGACGGCTCCATCACCGACGTCTACAAAGAACAGATCGTCGCCGATACCTACGACGAGGCCACCGCGCAACTGACCGGCATGATGTCCTGGCTCGACGAGCTGGCCCTGCCTCCCGGCGGCGTGTTCGTGGTTGGCTCGGGTGTCGACGTCGGCCCCATCAAACCGTCACTGGATTCCGCGACCTCGCTCACCGTGAGCGCGCCGGAAGAGCCCGAGACCGCGCTGGCCCGCGGCGCGGCCCTGGCGTCGGCCAACGCACCGCTGTTCGCGTCGTCGACCGCGGCGCTGGCGTACGCCCAAGACCCAGGTACCGGTGCCGTCCATCCGAATGTCGGGCCCGAATACCTTGGCGTGTCCTACGTTTCAGACGCGACGCTCGGTCGCGACGAGCTTGCTTACAGCCTGGTGCCGGACGACGATGCCGATGCCCCGACGGTGGTCATCGACCGACCCGATCTCGTCGATTTGGAGGAAGACCAACCTCGCCGCAGGCCGGTGCTTCTGGTCGGCAGCGGGATGGCGGTGATCGCGATCAGCGCCGTGGTCGCACTCGAGATCGCGCTGGCGATCGGCATCCGTACCACCAACGTGGCGGTGCAGCCCAGCCCGAACCAAAACCTCATCGTGCCAACTCAGCCGGCTCCCGCGCCGCCGCCGGCTGAGGCGTCGGTCGCGAAGCCGAAGATCGTCCTGCCCGCGCCCGCGGCGGCGCCCCAGCCGTTGCATCCGGCCTTGGCGGCACCGCCGGCGGCTCCGATCCCCGCGGCTCCGCCACCACCTCCCGCGGCTCCTCCACCAGTTGCCCCGGCGGTGCCGGTTCCGGTCGTGGTTCCGGTCCCGGTGCCTCAGATCCGCATGCCTGCTCCGAATTGGCTGATGAGTCCGCCCGTGGTCCAGGCGCCACCGCGGCCGTTGCCACCGCTGGTGGTGGTGCAGCAATCACCGCCCGTGCATATCCCCGAGCCGCCGGACTCAATGCCGCAGTCACCGCCGTACCAAACTCCTCCGGAGACCGGCCCGACCAAGCCGAATGGTCCGGGTGGTCCTGCTGGCGGCCATGTTCCTCCGCCTGGTTCCGGTTCGGGTGGCGCCAATGGCGGCGGCCCGGGCGGTCTTCCTGGTTCGGGTACTGGTGGTGCTGGCGGTGGGCATCTTCCGCCGCTTGGATCTGGCTCCGGTCCAGCTAACGGCGGCACTCCGGGCGGTGTCCCAGGTTCTGGTGGTGCTGGGCATGTTCCGTCCCCTGGGTCTGGTTCCGGTGGCGTTGATGGTGGCGGCCAAGGCGGTGCACCCATTGGTGGTGGCCCCGGTCACGGCGTCGGTGGTGCTCCGATTGGTGGTGGCGGTCCGGTCGGTGGTGGACCCTTCGGTGGCGGTCCGATTGGTGGCGGTCCGATTGGTGGCGGTCCGATTGGTGGCGGTCCGATTGGTGGCGGTCCGATTGGTGGCGGTCCGATTGGTGGCGGTCCCATCGGCGGCGGCGGCCACAGCGGTGGCGGTTTTGGCGGTGGTCTTGGTGGTGGCCACAGTAGCGGCGGCGGTTTTGGCGGCGGTCACAGCGGCGGTGGCGGCGGCCACCACTAGCGCGTTGCGCGATCCGTCGGCAGGTCGTTACCGTTCCTAACGAAAGTGCAGTAGTGTCAGTGCAGTAGTGTCGAAGTGGCTGGGCGGGTCAAGAGCTGGCCACGCTCATTTCAACCAGAACTTCATAACTCCCAGCTAATCCCGGATCTTTGAATTCGCACTGCTGCGGCGATAGAGACCCGGGTAAGCAGTCAAAACGTTTGCTGCGCAGACGATTTGGCCGCAAGGGAGCGAACTGACTCGGGGGAGTTAAACGCGGTGGTGGGCATCGTGCTGGGCGTTTCAATGGCGCCAACGAAGGTCCGCTTGGTGCTCGTCGAGGGGGAAAACGCCGACGGCGTCACCGTCGACCAGGACGACTTCGACGTTGCCGCTGATGCGGCGCCTTCCAGCGCGCCTGCCGAGGTGATCTCGGCGATCTTGGGCACTCGCGAAGGCGCCGTCGAAGGCGGCTTCCAGCTTCTCTCAACGGGAGTGACCTGGACCGATCACATCGAGGCTGCCCTGCTGCGCGACGCGCTGATCGCACACAAGATCGAGAACGTCATGCTCGTCTCGGCCTTTATGGCCGCGGCCGCCCTAACCCAGGCGGTCGGCGACGCCACCAACTACGCGCGTACCGCGCTGCTGTTCGTCGAGCCGTATACCGCCACGTTGGCCGTGGTCAACACCGCCGACGGGTCGATCACCGACGTCCATCGCCGAGTTTTTGCCGACGACGAAGACCAGGCGGTGAGCGAGCTCGTCGAGATGGTGTCCGGCGCCGAAACACTGGAAACCGAGCCGCAGGGTGTGGTTGTCGTCGGCTCGGGCGTCGACATCCCTCTGATCAAACCCGTTCTGGAAGCCGCCACTTCGCTCAATCTGTCGGTACCTGACGAACCGGCGCTGGCCCGGGGTGCGGCGTTGGCGTCAGCGAATGCGCCATTGTTCGCCTCGTCTACCGCGGCGTTGGCCTACGCGCTCGACCCCGGCACCTGCGAGGTCGACCCGTTGGGGCTCGCCGGACCGACGTCGAGACTGCTGCCCGGCTATCTGCCGGACTATCGCGCTGCTCCCTCACCCGCGGACATCGGGGGAGGCCGGGCCAACGTCGCCTACAGCGCCGTGCCCGACGACGACGCCGACGAACAGACCGGCACCGGTCTCGACGAGGCGGCGCAGCGTCGCAAATCGATTTTGTTGGTGGGCAGCACTTTGGCGGTCATCTTCATCGCCGCGGTGGTGGCACTTGAGATTGCGTTGGCAATCAGCATCCGCCCGACGGTGGCATTGAGGCCTGACCCCAACGAAAACATCGTCGTTCCAACGCATTCCGCGCCCGCCCCGCCTCGGGCTCCGGCTCCGAAGCCGAGGGTCGCGGCGCCAGCGCCCGTCGCGGTGCCCCGTCCGATGAACGTGCCGGCACCGGTCCCGGCGGCTCCGCGGGTGCCCGTCGTGGCGCCGCCGGTTCCGGTCATCGTTCCTCCGATCGTTCCGCGGGTGCCGATTCTGCGGCCTCCGGCACCACGCGGACCCTTCGGCGGAGGACCCGGTACCCGTGGCCCGTTCGGCGGCCACGGTCCGTTCGGCGGTCACGGGCCCTTCGGTGGCGGGCATGGTCCGTTCGGTGGCCGCGGGCCCTTCGGCGGTGGCCACGGCCCGTTCGGCGGCGGCCATGGATTCGGCGGCCATGGATTCGGCGGATTCGGTCATCACTAGCCGCCTCGGCCCACGCGACCGCAGCCGAACGCGCGTAAAGTCGGATCGCTAGGGGAATACAGGGTGGGGATTCACGGGGTGGGGATTCACGCCGTCTCGCGGTAGCCGGAGCCTGCGGTGACGACGTCCTCCACGGCACTGTCTAGCAAATGACAATGGAAGGGCATTGGACACCGTACTTGGTGTGTCGATGGCGCCGACGGCAGTCCGGATGGTTCTGGTCGAAGGCGAAAATGGTGACGGCGTCACCGTCGACGAAGACAATTTCGACGTCGCTTCCGACGACGATGCAGCAACGACTAGCGCTGCGGATCAGGTGGTCTCGGCAATTCTGGGAACCCAGGAGGGCGCCGCCCAGGGCGGCTACCAACTGACCTCGACCGGTGTCACCTGGACCGATCCCGTCGAAGCAGCGGTCCTGCGCGATGCGCTGGCCGCGCACAAGGTCGAGAATGTGATGTTGGTCTCGGCGTTCCTGGCCGCGGCGGCGCTGGCGCAAGCGGTCGGCAACCAAACCAACTACGCGCAGACCGCGCTACTGTTCATCGAACCCGACACCGCGACCTTGGCGCTCGTCGACACCGCCGACGGGTCGATCGCCGATGTGCACCGTCAGCCCCTGCCGGAGGACGACGACGCCGCCGTGGCACAGCTGGCCACGATGGTCTCCGAGGCCGAGTCGCTGGATACCCGCCCCGGTGCCGTGTTCGTCGTGGGCTCCGGCGTCGATGTTCCGCTGATCAAGCCGGCCTTGGAGGCCGCGACGACGCTGCCGTTGGCCATGCCCGAGGAGCCCGACACCGCGCTGGCTCGCGGTGCCGCCCTGGCGTCGGCGCACGCGCCGCTGTTCGCCTCTTCCACCGCCGCGCAGGCCTATGCGCAGGACCCCGGCACCGGTGCCATCGATCCCTTCGCGGTTGCCCCCGGCTATCTGGAAACCCCGGATTCCGGCGAGGGCGCGCTGGCCTACAGCGCCGTTCCCGAGGACTATGCTGACGCCTACACCGGCGAGCACACCGCCGCCACCGCGCTCACCGACTACTCGGAGCGCAGGTCCTTTGGGCTGGTAGGCAGCGCGGTGGCGGCGATTTTCATCGTCGGCGTGGCGGCGCTGGTCGTTTCGCTGGCCGTCGCAATCCGGCCCACGGCCGGTGTGAAGCCTGTTCCGAGTCACAACATCGTCGCCCCGGCCACGCCGGCACCGGCGGCTCCGGCTCCGGCACCCGCAGCCCCTGCACCCGCCCCGGCGCCTGAGGCGGCCCCGATTCCCGCCCCGGCGCCCGTTCCTCAGGCACCTGCCCCGATTCCCGAGGCTCCGGCGCCGGCCCCGGTCCAAGTGCCGGATGCGCCCGCGCCAATACCCGACACCCCGGCCCCGGCCCCGGCACCCGCGCCCGTGGCACCGATTCCCGTTCCGATCCCACTACCGATACCTCCGGTCATCGGCGTGCCGGGCGGGCCGATAGGTCCGGGCGGCGGTGGATTCCCCAACAACCCGGGCCACGGCGGTGGCTTCCCGGGCGGCAGCCACGGTGGTGGGTTCCCCGGTGGCGGCCACGGTGGTGGGGGCGGCTTCCCCGGTTTCCCCGGTGGCGGCGGTCACGGTGGTTCGGCGGCGGCCACGGCGGTTTCGGCGGCGGCCACGGCGGGTTTGGACGCCATTAGGTCTTCGGGAGCCAGCTGTCACCTCCCGTTTGCCTCCCGCTTAGCGGAGCGATGCAGTTAGCTCATCGCGGCCACCTACACACGGTTGTATGCGATGCACCGTCTTTGGCACGGGATACCTGGGTGCCACGCACGCAGTCGGGATGGCGGTACTGGGACACGAGGTCGTCGGGGTCGATATCGACCCGGGTAAAATCGCCAAACTGGCCGCCGGTGACATCCCCTTCTACGAGCCGGGCTTGCCAGAGTTGTTGACCGAAAACCTGGCCGCCGGCAGATTGCGGTTCACCACCGATTACGACATGGCCGCCGACTTCGCCGACGTGCACTTCCTGGGTGTCGGCACGCCGCAAAAGAAGGGCGAATACGGCGCCGATCTGAGCCACGTCAACGACGTCATCGACAATCTCGTACCCCAGCTGACCAGGCCGGCCGTGCTGGTCGGCAAATCGACTGTGCCCGTTGGCACTGCGGCCGAGCTCGGTGAGCGCGCCGCCGCGCTGGCACCCGCAGGAGTCGACGTCGAGATCGCCTGGAACCCGGAATTCCTGCGTGAGGGCCACGCGGTGCACGACACCTTGGAGCCCGACCGCATTGTGCTTGGTATTCAAGAGGATTCGGTGTGCTCAGAGAAAGTCATCCGCGAGTTGTACGCACCGATCCTCGAAGCCGGTGTGCCGTTTCTCGTAACCGATTTGCAGACATCGGAATTGGTGAAGGTATCGGCCAATGCCTTTCTCGCGACCAAGATTTCGTTCATCAATACGGTCTCCGAGGTGTGCGAGGCGGCGGGTGCCGACGTCACGCTGCTTGCCGATGCGCTCGGCTACGACTCCCGCATCGGGCGCAAATTCCTCAACGCGGGCTTGGGTTTTGGTGGTGGCTGCCTGCCCAAGGACATTCGGGCGTTCATGGCCCGCGCCGGCGAGCTGGGCGCCAATCAGGCGCTGACTTTTTTGCGCGAGGTGGACAGCATCAACATGCGCCGGCGCACCAAGATGGTCGAGCTGGCCGCCACCGCGTGCGGCGGTTCGCTGCTGGGCGCCAACATCGCCGTGCTCGGAGCGGCGTTCAAGCCCGAGTCCGACGATGTCCGGGATTCGCCGGCGCTCAACGTCGCCGGGCAACTGCAGCTCAACGGGGCCGCGGTAAACGTCTACGACCCCAAAGCCCTGGAAAACGCGCGCCGCCTGTTCCCGACACTGAACTACGCGGTTTCGGTGACCGAGGCATGCGCGGGCGCGGATGCGGTCTTGGTGCTGACCGAGTGGCAGGAGTTCATCAACCTCGACCCGGACGACCTCGCCGACCGGGTGCGGGCCCGTGTCGTCGTCGACGGCCGCAACTGCCTGGACGTCGAGCGCTGGTCACAGGCGGGCTGGCGGGTGTTCCGGCTCGGAGCGCGACGTCCCTAACACGCACCCTGGCGAGTAGCGTGATTGCGTGGATTACGCGGCAGCCTTTCTCGACGAAAACCGCGCATTTCGGAGCTTTTCCGCGATGTCGACGAATCGCTCCCAGTGCCGACCTGCCCGGATTGGAGTCTCAAGCAGCTGTTCCGCCATGTCGGCCGAGGTGATCGGTGGGCGGCGCAAATCGTGCGGGACCGACTCGACGAGCCCCCCGACGTCCGCAGTGTCGAAGGCGGCAAGCCTCCCCCGGATCGGGCCGGCGCGATTTCCTGGCTGCACGGCGGAGCGCAACGTTTGCTCGACGCCGTTGAGCTGTCGGGTGTCCAGACACGGTCTGGACCTTTCTGGGTGAGCGCCCGGCGAACTGGTGGATTCGGCGCCGGCTGCACGAAACGGCGGTGCATCGCGCCGACGCGGCCCTCGCGCTCGGGCGCGAATTCACCCTCGAGCCCGCCGTCGCCGCCGACGGCGTCACCGAGTTCCTCGAACGGATCGCGGTTCAGGCCGGCAGCAACGGCGCGCCGCTGCCGCTCGAGGATGGCCAGACCCTGCACTTGCACGCGACCGACCCCGGACTCGGCGAAACCGGTGAATGGACGATCAGCGTCACGGCCGCCGGCGTCGCCTGGTCGCACGAGCACGGCAAGGGCAGTGCGGCGTTACGCGGCGGCGCCTGCGAGTTGTTGCTGGTGATGGCGCGTCGAACGCGGCTCGCCGACACCGGTATCGAGATGTTCGGCGACGGCACGGTCTGGCAAAACTGGCTCGACCGCACGCCTCGCTAGCAACGTCGGGGAAACGGCATGCCGAGAAGTGGTACACGGTAATTTTTAGTCCATGACCACATCGGAGATTGCCACCGTGCTCGCGTGGTACGACGCTCTGGCCAGCGCGGACATCGAGACGTTGGCGGCCTTGTCCAGCGACGACATCGAATTGGGTGACTCGCACGGAGCAGCGCAGGGCCATCAGGCGCTGCGCACGTGGGCCTCCGCCAACCGGGCGACCACCGATCTTGGTGAGATGTACGTGCACGACGGCGTCGTGGTCGCCGAACAAACGGGCGGCGCCGCCGGCGCCTTGGCGTTCCGCGTCGTCCACGACCACGTCACGTCGGTGTTCCGTCACCAGGACTTGGCGTCGGCGCTGGCAGCGACCGAGCTCACCCAGGTCGACCTCGTTACCTAAGGCATAGGAGCCGTACATGCGCGGAATCATCTTGGCCGGCGGATCGGGCACGCGTCTGCACCCGATCACGATGGGCATCAGCAAGCAGTTGCTGCCCGTCTACGACAAGCCGATGATCTACTACCCGTTGTCCACGTTGATGATGGCCGGAATCCGCGACATTTTGGTGATCACCACCCCGCACGACGCTGCCGGCTTTCAGCGGCTGCTCGGCGACGGCTCCCAATTCGGGATCAACCTCAGCTATGTCGAGCAGGAGAGACCCGACGGTCTGCCGCAAGCATTCGTGCTGGGCGCCAAGCACATTGGCAATGATTCTGCCGCTTTGGTGTTGGGGGACAACATCTTCTACGGCCCTGGATTGGGTACCAACCTGAGCCGCTTCCAATCCGTCAGCGGCGGAGCCATTTTCGCGTATTGGGTGGCGAACCCGTCGGCCTACGGTGTCGTCGAGTTCGGCGAAGACGGGATGGCGCTGTCGTTGCAGGAGAAGCCCGAAACGCCGAAGTCCAAGTACGCGGTGCCGGGGTTGTACTTCTACGACAACGACGTGATCGAAATCGCCAAGGGCTTAAAGAAATCCGATCGCGGCGAGTACGAGATCACCGAGGTCAACCAGATCTACCTCAACCGCGGCCGGCTGTCCGTCGAGGTATTGGCCCGCGGCACCGCGTGGCTGGACACCGGCACCTTCGACTCACTGTTGGACGCCAGCGACTACGTCCGCACCCTGGAGCGCCGGCAGGGTCTCAAGGTCGGCGTGCCCGAGGAAATCGCTTGGCGGCAGGGCTGGATCACCGACGAACAGATGGCGGCCCGTGCCCGCACGATGATCAAGTCCGGGTATGGCGGCTACCTGCTGGAGCTGATGGAGCGGGGCTGAGCGCGGTCGGTTTGGCCAGCACCGCGGCGATCGCGGTGGTCAACGGCACCGACAGCGCCAACGCTATGCCGCCGACCGCGGAGCGCACGAGCTCGATGGCCACGCTCTCGCTGATCAGCACGTCGCTCAGCGATCGGTTGGCGACGCTGAAGAGCAGCAGCAACGGCAGCGAGCTGCCGGCGTAGGCCAGCACCAGCGTGTAGACGGTGCTGGCAATGTGATCGCGGCCCACCCGAATCGCGCTCAGGAAGATCGCCCGCCGGGAGGTGTCGCCGCCGACGTGAGCGAGCTCGAAGACGGTCGAGGCTTGCGTCACCGTCACATCGTTGAGCACACCCAGCGATCCGATGATGAACCCGGCCAGCAGCAGTCCCCTGATCGACACACTGCCCAGATACGCGCTGACCGTGGAGTTCTGTTCGTCCGAAAGCCCGGTCGGATGCGCCAGTTCGATTGCACCGCAAGATAATCCGGCGGCCAGTAGCAACGCCGACAAGGTGCCCAGCAGGGCGGCGCTGGTGCGCAAATTGACTCCGTGCGCGAGGTAGATGACGACGTAGAGGATCGCCGCCGACGCCACCAGGGCCACCGGAACCGCGGGTGCGCCGTCTCGCAGCGCCGGCAACAAGAAGACCACCAGCACGCCGAACGCGACCACGATGCCGACCAGCGCCAGCAAACCACGCCAGCGGGCTACCGCGACGATCACCACCGCGAACGCCAACGCCAGCCCGACCAGCGACCAGCCGCGCTCGAAGTCGTAGAACGCATACGTGGTGGCGCCCTGGGCGTCGACCTGCCGCACGACCCGGATGTGGTCATCGGCGTGGAACTGCGGCTGGCCGGGGCCGGGCGAGAACTCCAACAGCGTTTTGGCGCCCGCGTTCGGGCCCGAATCGATGGCGACCAGTGTCTGGACGCATCGCCCGGCGCCCGGCGTTCCCGGCTGCGGAGTCGTCGTCAGCACCTGACTGGCCGACGGGCTGCCGCAGTCGCCCAGTCCGCTGGACAGCACGTGCGCGCGCTCGGTACTCACCGCCCCGCCCGTCGCGTTCTGATACGGCATCGGGATGTCGACATGCTGGCGACTCGGCCACAACAACGCCGCACCGGCGATCACGGTGATCCCGATCGCAATCAGCAGCCCCACCACGATCTTGGCAGGCAACGGCCCCAGCGGTGACGGTCCTGACGACAGGGTGTGCGAGTGCGAGTGGGTCACCCATTCCACCGTAGAGGCGGCTTACTGTCGATAGGCGGTCAAGAAGTTGCCCAGCCGTTCGATCGCGGCGGACAGATCACGCGCCCACGGCAGGGTCACGATGCGCAGGTGATCGGGGGCCGGCCAGTTGAAGCCGGTGCCCTGGCCCACCAGGATCTTCTCCTGCAACAGCAGGTCGAGAACCAGCTGCTCGTCGTCTTCGATGTCGTACATCTCGGGGTCCAGTCGCGGGAACGCGTACAGCGCGCCGTCCGGCTTGACGCAGGACACCCCGGGTATCTGGTTGAGCTTGGTCCAGGCGACGTCGCGCTGCTCGAGTAGCCGGCCTCCGGGCAGCACCAGGTCGTCGATGCTCTGGTAACCGCCGAGGGCGACCTGGATCGCGTGCTGGGCCGGGACGTTCGGGCACAGCCGCATGTTGGCCAGCAGGCTGATGCCCTCGATGAAGCTGCTGGCGTGGTCCTTGGGTCCGGTGATCGCGAGCCAGCCGGCCCGGTATCCGGCCACCCGGTAGGCCTTGGATAGGCCGTTGAAGGTCAGGCACAGCAGGTCCGGCGCGAGGGTGGCCAGGCTGATGTGTTTGGCGTCGCCGTAGAGGATCTTGTCGTAGATCTCGTCGGCGAGCAGCATCAGCTGGTGCTTGCGCGCCAGATCGACTATCGGGCTGAGGATTTCGCGGCTGTAGACGGCGCCGGTGGGGTTGTTCGGGTTGATCACGACCAGCGCCTTGGTGCGCTCGGTGATCTTGGACTCCAGGTCGGCGATGTCAGGCTGCCATGCCTGCGTCTCGTCGCACAGGTAGTGCACCGGCGTGCCACCGGCCAGGGACGTCGACGCCGTCCACAACGGGTAGTCGGGGGAGGGAATCAGCACCTGATCGCCGTTGTCGAGCAGGGCCTGCAGCGTCATCGTGATCAGCTCGGAGACCCCGTTGCCGAGGAAGACGTCGTCGACGTCGAACCGCGGGAAGCCCTCGACCAGTTCGTAACGGGTAACCACCGCGCGTCGGGCCGGCAGGATGCCCTGCGAATCCGAGTAGCCCTGCGCATAGGGCAGCGCCTGGATCATGTCACGCATGATCACGTCGGGCGCATCGAAGCCGAATGGCGCCGGGTTGCCGATATTGAGCTTGAGAATGCGGTGGCCCTCGGCCTCCAGCCGCGCAGCATGCTGGTGCACCGGGCCGCGGATTTCGTACAGAACGTCCTGAAGCTTGGACGACTGTGCGAAGGTCCGTTGCCGGTGGTGGCCGGGGCTGTGCACGGGCACCTGGTGAGTGGTCACGTCACCAATGGTGCCATCGCCGTCCACCGATTTTTGCTGACAGAGGCCAATCTGTGATCAGCGCTTCCCCGGTGGACGGGCGCCGCGGGCGATGCCAAGCCCCTTAACAGGGGTTGCCGGGGGCGCCGCGGCGCCGTTAGATTCCTCGGCGGGCTGGGGCGTCGGCTCCGGTTGGGCCTCAGCCTTTTGCTCGGCGGGCGCCGGCTCGGCTGCCGGGGCCGCTGCTTTCGTCTCGGCTGCCGGCGCCGCGGGTGCCGCTTTCTTGGCACCGGGACGCTTGGCCCCTGCCGCGATGCCCAGGCCCTTGACCGGCGCGGCCGGGGCCTTGGGTTCGGCGGCCTCGGCGGTCGGCTGCGCTGCCTCGGCTTTGGCTTCGGGCTGCGGCTTGGCTTCGGTCTCCGGCTTGGCGGCCGGGGCAGCTTTCTTGGCGCCGGGCTTGCGGGCGCCGGCGGCCAGGCCCAGCCCCTTGGCGGGCGCGGCTTCGGTTTTGGCCTCCGCGGGCGCTTCTGCGGCCGGGGCTTGCGCTGCCGAAGCCTTCTTGGCGCCTGGCCGTTTGGCGCCGCCGGCGATACCCAGCCCCTTCGCCGGCGCTGCGGCCTTGGCGGGCTGCTCGGGCTCGGCGGCTGCGGGTTCCTCGGCCTTTGCGGGCGCTTCCTCCGCCGGTGCCGTCGCGGTGGCAGCAGCGGCCTTGGGCTCGGCTTTCGCGGCCCGCTCCTCTGCTTCCTTTGCGGCTGTGCCCTTCTCCGGCAGCGTCGCCTTGTCGTACTCGAGCGAGCCGAGCAGGATCTGGGCGACGTCGAGCACCTCGACCCCGCTGCGGCCGGCCTCCTCCTGCCGGTCGTTGACACCGTCGGTGACCATCACCCGGCAGAACGGGCAGCCGGTCGCGATCGTCGCGGCGTTGGTGGCCAGCGCCTCGTCGACACGCTCGTGGTTGATGCGCTTGCCGATGTGCTCTTCCATCCACATGCGCGCACCGCCGGCGCCGCAGCAGAAGCTGCGGTCGGAGTTGCGCGGCATCTCGGTGAGGTTGGCGCCGGCGAAGCCGATCAGCTCGCGGGGCGCCTCGTACACCTTGTTGTGGCGGCCCAGGTAGCAGGGGTCGTGGTACGTAATGTCTTGCGAGACAGGCGTTACCGGAACCAGCTTCTTGTCGCGCACCAGCCGGTTGAGCAGCTGGGAGTGGTGCAGCACGCTGTAGTTGGCGCCCAGCTGACGGTATTCCCTACCGATCGTGTTGAAGCAGTGCGGGCAGGTGACGACGATCTTGCGGTCGACGGTCTCCACACCCTCGAAGACCCCGTCCAGCGTTTCGACGGCCTGGGCCGCCAGCTGCTGGAACAGGAACTCGTTGCCCGACCGGCGTGCGGAGTCGCCGTTGCAGGTCTCGCCGGTGCCCAGCACCATGAACTTCACCCCGGCGATGGCCAGCAGCTCGGCGACGGCCTTGGTGGTCTTTTTGGCCTTGTCGTCATAGGCGCCGGCGCAGCCCACCCAGAACAGGTACTCATAGCCGTCGAAGCTCTCGACGTCCTCACCGTAGACCGGGACGTCGAAGTCGACCTCGTCGATCCAGTTGGTCCGGTCCCCGGCGTTCTGGCCCCACGGGTTGCCCTTGGTCTCCAGGTTCTTGAACAGCACCGACAGCTCCGACGGGAACTCCGATTCCATCATCACCTGGTAGCGGCGCATGTCGATGATGTGGTCGACGTGCTCGATGTCCACGGGGCACTGCTCGACGCAGGCGCCGCAGGACACGCACGACCACAGCACGTCGGGGTCGATCACGCCGCCCTGTTCGGCGGTGCCGACCAGGGGCCGGGCCGCCTGCTCGGGTCCGTGGCCGGGTATGCGGCCGAAGCCGGACTCCGGCACATGGTGGCCTTCTTCTTTGACCGTCTCGAGATCCAGACCCTCGAGCGGCTCGGCCGTCTTTTCACCCAGGATGTAGGGTGCCTTGGCCATCCAATGGTCGCGCAGGTCCATGATTACGAGCTTGGGCGACAACGGTTTTCCGGTATTCCAGGCCGGGCACTGCGATTGGCAGCGTCCGCACTCGGTACAGGTGGCGAAGTCGAGGTTCGCCTTCCAGGTGAAGTCCTCGATCTTGCCGCGACCGAAGACGTCGTCCTCGCCGGGATCTTCGAAGTTGATCGGTTTGCCGCCGGACTCCATCGGCAGCAGCGGGCCCAGGCCGTCGGGCAGGCGCTTGAAGGTGACGTTGATGGGCGCCAGGAAAATGTGCAGGTGCTTGGAGTGCAGCACGATGATCAGGAAGAACAACGCCACGGCGATGTGCGCCAGCAGCGCGAACGTCTCGATCCATTCGTTAGCGGTCACACCCAGCGGCTGCATCAGCTTGCCCATGGCGTGCGAGAAGAACGCGCCCTGGCCGTACGGGAAGTTCCCGGTGACGACGGAGGCGCCGCGGAAGATCGCGAAGCTGATGATGACCAGCGAGATCATGAACAGAATCAGCCACGCGCCACCGGTGTGCGAACCGTAGAACCGCGACTGACGGCCGTATTCCTTTGGCTCGCTACGCAATCGGATGATCGAAAAGGTGATGATGCCAGCCAGCACGGCGAGCGCGATGAAGTCCTGCAGGAAGCCCAGCGCATCCCAGCGGCCGATGATCGGGATGTGGAAGTTCGGTTGGAACAGGGTGCCGTAGGCCTCGATGTACACCGTGATGAGGATGAAGAATCCCCACATGGTGAAGAAGTGGGCGAGGCCGGGAATGGACCAATTCAGCAGCTTGCGCTGACCGAACACCTCGGCGATTTGAGTCCAGATTCGGGTGCCGACGTGGTCGGTCCGGCCGCTCACCGGCTGGCCGGACATGACCAGGCGGTACAGCCACCAGACGCGCTTCAGCGCGAACACGGCCACAATCGCGGTAAGGCCCAGCCCCAGCACCAACCTGATGAGCGTCTGCGTGGTCACAGCAGGTCTCTCCCCAATGCATCGTCACTCAACGAAAATTCGTTCGATCTTTGCTAGCTCATACTGACATCCGGGCCGCCTTCGACGCGAGAAAGGTTGCCCTAACCGAGGTCCGCGAAAGCCTTTGACCTGCGGCTTAGCTCCCGGGAGTCAGCATGGCACGTAACATAGACAACATCTCCGAGCGTGAGCCGGCGCCGAGCCGGCGGCGAATACGCGCGACGTGATGCTCAACCGTCTTCGCCGAGATGAACGGTCGCGCGCCGATGTCGCGGTACGGCAACCCCAGCAACAAGAGCTCGGCGACTTCGCGTTCGCGATGCGACAGCGGCGATCCCGACGCCGGCCGATGCGTGGGCGCCGGGGTCGCATCTTCGGGTTCGTCGCCGGTCGTACCGATGGGAATGTCGTCCGGGGCCGCGCCCAGTTTGAGATCCCGGGCCAGCTGCAGCATCGCTCCGGACACCCTGCCGTCGGGGGTTTGGAGCGCGGCCTGCCCGGCCAGCCGGGTCGCGTCCGAGGTCAGCCCGACATGCGACAGCGCCCGGGTCGACGCGGTCACCTCGTCGGCGTCGACCTGGTTTACCAGCACCCGAAGCCAGGTGCGCCCGGCGCCCGACAGGGCGTGCGCGAGGATGCTGGTTGCGGCCGCCGCACCGAGGGCCTGCGCATGAGGGGCCACCAGATCCGGGGCGCTGGCGAGGATTCCCGCGTGCACCCCGGCCCAATGCAGCGGGATCGACCACAACACCGGGTTGCCGAGCGCCTCCAGCACGGCGAACGCTTGATCCAGGACATGGCGCAGCTGTTCGACCTGGCGTATCCGGGCGGCGCTCACCCACAATTCGCCCAGCGGCAACAGCGCGAACAAGTCGATGGAGTACTCGGCGAGTACCTCCATACCTGTGTACCAATGCTTTTGCAGCGCTCCGCTGTCACCGCTGCGACGCGCGATCGCCGTCTGCAGCGCCGCCGCCCACAACGCGTCGCGCCGGCGCAACCCGGCGGGGCCGACCGCGGCGACGTCCGCGCTGGCCGATGGCAGCTGCCCGTCCTGCATCTTGATCCAGCCGGACAGCAACGTGTGTCGAGCCGCAAACAGCGGGTCGGCGTCGGGGCGTATGGCGCGACCGATCACGCTGCGGGCGCGGACCGGATCGCCGCCGTGCATCGCGGCCAAGGTCACCAATGAGGCCGGGCTGTCCGGAACGACTTCTCGCACAGTGTATTCGGCCGTGATGGCCTGGCCGAGTTTAGTCATCGCAACCGGATACGGCTGGTCGATCGTCAGCAGCAGCCCTTCGGCCAGACTGCGCGCGGTACGCGCCGCCATCGTCGGTGGACCGGAATCCTTGAGGCGCAACGCCGCCCGCGCCATCGGCAGGTCTCCGGTCGCGACGAGTGCGATCGCGGCGGCCGCTCCGACCACCGCGTCCGAGTGTGGGCCCAGCCAACTGAACAATTCCGCAGCCTGATGCGCGTTGCTCTCGTGGGTTGCAACACTGGCCGAAATCCGAACCGCCGCAGCACGTTCGGCGGAATCGGATGAGCCGAGTAGCGTGTCGGCCAATGCTGCCGCAGCGGCGCAGTCTCCGCTGAGGGCCAGCGCGTCGGCGAGCCGAGATGTCAGGCCCTTGGCGCCGGCATCGACCGCTACCTGGTAAAGCCTTGCAGCCCCGGTCTTTTCGCAACGCTCCGCCGTGGCTTGCCCGGCAAGGATGGCCGCCAGACGGTCGTCTTTGAGTCCGTGCTCGGCCAGGCACAACGCGAACTCCGGCGAAACTGTCGACATGTCGAGTTGTGAACGCAGCAACGCGGTTTCGATATCGCGATGGTGTGCATTGCCGACAACCTGGGCAATCGCGCCGTGCACCAGCTGTAGGAACTCGGGCCCGTGCGACGGCTCGATCAACCCGCTGGCGTGCGCCCGGTCAACCAGACGGCGTGCATCTGTGGTCGAAATGCCCAGTGCTGCAGCCACATCGGCTGCGCCCAGTTCCTGGCTGAGCGACGTGATGAGTAGCGTGTCCAGGTCGGGTTGGTCGAGTCGGCGCAACCGTGCGATCAGCGCGAAGGTGGCCGTCCGGGCTGGTGAGTGGGTGCCCTTGTCCTCGGATGTTGCGTCCACCAGAAACGGGATTCCCGCGGTGTACGGCAAAAGGTCTTCGGCGACCGGCAGGGGACCCAGCGATATGCGCGGTTGATCTCGTTCCATCGCCACGGTCAGCTCCCGCAGGCGCTCCTGCGGCTCGCCGGCCACCACTGCCGTGGTGCGCGGATCGTCGACCCACTCCATGAGGCTGAATAGGTCGGGATTGCTCAGCAGGTGGGCGTCGTCGATCACCACGGCGGCCTCAGGTGGGTCCCCGGCCCGGGGTGCGCGGGCGAGCACCGCTATTCCGGCGCCCTGCAGCGCGTCGCGGGCGGCGGTGATGGCGGTGGTCTTGGCGGTCCCGATGCCGCCGCTGATCAGGAGCTTCACCGGTACTGCCGACGCGTCGGCCAGGGCCTGGAGGACGAGCCCGGCCATGGGGGAGTCGCTCAAGTGACGTACCCCCTATGGTGCTGCGCTCGTGGTCAGGAGCGGTTTTCCCACCATAGCTGCAGCAACCCCCACACCCGGGTAGCCATCCCTGTAGGGCCGCGATTCCCCTAAAGTAACACCCCCTAATACGGCGGGGCGGCTAGTGGGTTGTGCACCGATCACACCGCTTGGGTGAGCCGATAGCATCGTGGTATTGGCTGGGCGGCTTCTGCGCATGCCGACGCCAAGGGGGAGAGCGGCAAGGAGGTGCGCCCGATGGCAAACTCACTGCTCGACTTCGTGATCTCGCTGGTGCGCGACCCAGATGCCGCGGCGCGCTACGCGGCCAACCCCGCGCAGTCCATCGCAGACGCCCACCTTACCGATGTGACCAGCGCCGATGTGAACAATCTAATTCCTGTGGTGAAGGATTCGCTGTCGATGGGCGCTCCGGCCTCCCCCGCCTCTGGCGTGTCGACCCCCGATCACGCAAATGTCTGGGCAAGCGGCGCGGCCGCGGCGGCGCTCGACGCGTTCACTCCGCACATCCCCGCTGGGGTGGTCGATTCGCACGGGCCGGCGGCCGGGGTAATCCATCCGCCGGCCACCCCGGCACCCGATCAACCACCGGTCGGGGTGCGACCACTGGGCCTGGACGTTCCCCGCCCATCGGTGCAGCTCACCGCGGCTGAAACGCCGGACACCCCGGCCGATCACGGTGATCTCCCCGCGCACGACCCGGGTCTGTGGGACCACCAGGTCGTCCACCCTCACCCCGGTGAGCCGCAGCACCACGACTTCGGCCTGCACGGCTGACATTTATCGTTCTGAACAGCGCGAGTGCCGTCCGATAGGGGCATTCCTGGCGTTGTTCCTAGGGTCCCGAGAAATCCCCTAATCCCCTAACGGAGTTGCCCTGCGGATCCCGATGAGGTCCCGAGCAGGCGGGGGATCCGTCCCCGATTCCGAGCAGTGGCGGGATCCATAGCGTGGATTGCAGGACGCCGGTCGATCCGGCGCAGGGGATTGAAGGGGAATCATGATGGACCGGCTGATCCAATACATCCTGGATTTGTTTGCCAACCCGGACGCGGCCCGCGCTTTCGTCGCGGGCCCTGGGCAGGCCATGACCGATGCAGGCCTGATCAACGTGGCGCCGGAGGAGTTCTCCTCTGCGGTGGCCAGCGCGTTGCCGGGTCTGCCCCTGGGCGCGGGCGACCCGATCGGCGGGTTGCAGCAGGTGCTCACCGACCAGTACGGCTTTGCCCCGGGATATGGCGGATACGACCAGGGCTATGGCTACGACTCAGGCTATGGCTATGACCCCGGCTATGGGGGATACGACCCGGGCTACGGGTACGGTCTCGGCCTTGTCGGTGCGGTTGCCCAGGATGCGGGCGTCCTGGTCGGTGACGCGGTTGCCCCGGTTCGACGGCGCCGGCGCGGTGCTGGGACTGGGCAGCGCGATCGTCGCCGACGTGGGTGGCGGACTGCTCGGTGCTGTCGACGCCGGACTGTACGGCGGGCTCGGATTCCAGACGGACGGCTGGGGCGGATATGGTCCCGGTTTCGGCCCTGGTTGGGGCGGTTTGCACCCGGGCTGGGGGCACGGTTGGAGTGATCGGCCTGGTTGGGGATACGGTTGGGGTGATCGGCACGGTTGGGGCGACGGACGTCCCGGCTGGGGGCATGGCTGGGGTCCCGATTGGGGCGGTACAGGCTGGGGCGGATTCCGGCCCGGCCTTGGTGAATTCGGCCACGGCACCGGCTTCGGTGGCGAGTTTGGACTGGGCGTCGGGTTCAACGCCGGGCTGGGCCTTGGTGGTGGTTTCGGCGGTCACACCGGCTTTGGTCTTGGCGGCCTGACCGGCATCGGTTTGGGTGCCCCGACCGGTTTCGGCGGCCGCGCCGGTCTTGGTTTCGGCGGCGACACCGGTCTGGGCCTGGGTGGACACACCGGTTTCGGGTTGGCCAGTGAGGTCGCCCTGGGCGGTCGCGCGGGTCTCGGACTCGGTGGCGAGGCTGGTCTCGGTGGTCGTGCCGGGTTCGGCGAAAGTGTTGGGCTGCGGGCGGGCGGTGGGCTCGAGGGCGGCGTTGCGCTCGGTGGCCATGCGGGTCTTAGGGGCGAGGCTGGTTCGGGCGGTCGCGCCGCCGTCGGCGCTGGATTCAACGGCAACGCCGGCATTGGCGGAGGTGTCGGCCCGGGTAGCCACGCGGGCGTCGACCTGAGGGGCGAAGCCGGCGCGGGCTTTGGTGGCCAGGCCGGTGGCGGCCTCGGCAACGGAGTTGGCGGAGGTAGCCAGCTCGGTGCCGGTGGTCAGGCCGGTCTGGGTGGTCAAGCGGCTCTGGCGAGCCAGGCGGGATTCGGCGCCGGCGGTGGACTGGCCGGCGGCACCAATCTCGGCAACCAAGCCGGCTTCGGCTGACAGGCGGCACTGGCGAGCCCGACAAGTTTCGGAGCCGGCAGCCAGCTCGCGGGGGCCGGCAATGCCGGTGCACTCGCCGGCGTGGGCGGTAATGCGGCGCTGGGCACCAGCGGTCAGGCGGGGTTGATCGCTAGCGAGGGCGCCGCGCTGAACGGCGCCGCTACTCCTCACGTGGCCGGCCCGCTGGGTGACATCGGCGTCGGCGGGCAGGGCGGTGCCGCCGCGGCCGGCGGCGCGGGACTCGGTATCGGCGGGGCACGCGGCAGCGCCACGTTGAGCGGTGAGAGCGGGCTGGGGGGCCACGCGACGCCGCAATCCGCCGCCGTTGCCGGCGGCGCGGGCCTTGGCAGCCACGCCGAAGTCGGAGCCGACGGCGCAGGGATCGGCGGTCACGCCGGAGCCGGCGGTGCCGCCGGCGCGGGCGGTGGTTTCCCGGGCGGAGCGGCCGGCGGCGGCCTCAATGGTGGCTTTAACGCGGGTTCCGGCGGCGGCCTCAACGGCGGCCTCAACGCGGGCGCCGGTGGCGGCGCTCACGGCGGAATTCTCGGCCAGGAGGGTGCGACGCTCGCCGGCAGCGGTGGCGCCGGCGCTCACGGCCAAGCCGGGCCCGCTGGACAAGGCCCGGCGGTTCACGGCGGCGGTGGCGCCGCAGACGGCGTCGGTGCTCACGCCACCCCGCCGTCGCACCCCGGCTCCGTCTTCCAGGGCGGCGGCCACGGCGGCGTGGGCGGACCGGTGATCCACGAGCCGGCGCAGCAGACTCCGGTTCAGCATTCGCCGGCGCAGGTACAACATTCGCCGATTGAGCACTCGCCCGCACCGATACACTCGCCGGCACCGGTTCAGCATTCGCCTGCGCCGGTTCAGCATTCACCGGCTCCGGTCGAGCATGCTCCGGCGCCGCACAGCCCGTCGGTATTCGAAGGCACTCCGCACGCTCCGGCCCCGGTGCACGCACCGGCTCCGGCGCCTCACCCGTCGCCCTCTCACGTCGGGGGCCCGCCCGGGTAACGCGCGGATATAGCTGAACGGCGGGGATCTGGTGATCCCCGCCGATTCGCGCGCATACCGTAATCACAGATGCGAGAAAGTGGGAACCGCGGTGACTCAGGCCAGTGATCCGACGCGCGTCAGCGTGATCGTCGAGCTGATCGACCACACCCTCGCCATCGCCGAACTCAACGACCGCAATAACCTCGTGCAGCGACTGGCGCGCGCCCGCGAGCGCATCACCGATCCGCGGATCCGGGTGGTAATCGCCGGCCAGCTCAAACAGGGCAAGAGCCAACTACTCAACTCGTTGCTCAACCTGCCGGTCGCGCGGGTGGGCGACGACGAGGCGACCGTGGTCATCACCGTCGTCAGCCACGGCGACCCACCGTCGGCCCGGCTGATCGTGGCCGCCGGACCTAACGGCGAATCCACTCCCGTCGACATCCCGATCGACGACATCAACACCGACCTGCGCCGGGCGCCGCAAGCCGGCAACCGCGAAGTGCTGCGTGTCGAGATCGCCGCGCCCAGCCCGCTGCTGCAAGGTGGGCTGACATTCATCGACACCCCGGGCGTGGGCGGCCACGGGCAGCCGCACCTGTCGGCGACGCTGGGACTGCTGCCCAACGCGGATGCGCTGATCATGGTCAGCGACACCAGCCAAGAGCTGACCGAACCGGAGATGTGGTTCATCCGGCAGGCGCACCGCATCTGCCCGGTCGCGGTGTTGGCGGCCACCAAGACCGACCTCTACCCACACTGGCGCGAGATCGTCGACGCCAACACCGCACACCTGCAGCGCGCCGGCGTGCCGACACCTATCCTGCCCGTCTCGTCGCTACTGCGCAGCCACGCCGTGACGGCCAACGACACCGAACTCAACGAGGAGTCCAATTTCCCGGCCATCGTCAAGTTCCTCGGCGAACGGGTGCTCACCCGCGAGACCGACCGGGTACGCGACGAGGTCGTTCGCAATATCCGTTCTGCCGCAGAACAATTGACGATGGCTGCGGGTTCCGAACTCGCGGTCGTCAACGATCCCGGGTTGCGCGAACGGCTCGCCGAAGACCTGGAGCGGCGCAAGTGCGACGCGCTGGGACGCACTGGAGCAGACCGCGCTGTGGCAGCAGGTGCTCAACGACGGATTCACCGACCTGAGCACCGATGTCGACCACGACATGCGGGCCCGGTTCCGTGCGCTCACCGAGGACATCGAGCGCCAGATCGATTCGTGCGACCCGACCCGGCATTGGGCCGAGATCGGCAGCGACGTCGAGGAAGCCGTCGCCACCGCGGTCGGGGACAACTTCGTGTGGGCCTATCAACGCGCCGAGGAACTGGCCGACGACGTCGCGAATTCGTTCGCCGCGGCGGGGCTGGACTCGGTGCTGACTCCCGAGCTGAGCCAGCGCGCGATGGGTGCAGACTTCGGTCAGCTCAAATCGGTGTCCGACCTGGAGTCCAAGCCCGCCGGCAGGGGCCAGAAGATGGTCAGTGGATTGCGCGGCTCCTACGGCGGCGTGGTGATGATCGGCATGTTGTCCTCGGTGGCGGGCCTGGGCCTGTTCAACCCGTTGTCCGTGGGCGCCGGGTTGATCCTGGGTCGGATGGCCTACAAGGAGGACAAGGAGAACCGGCTGCTGCGGGCGCGCGCGGAGGCCAAGACGAATGTGCGACGGTTCGTCGACGACGCCTCGTTCGTGGTGGGCAAGGAATCTCGCGACCGGCTCAAGGTCATCCACCGCACGCTGCGCGACCATTACCGCGACATCGCCAACGAGATCTCCCGGTCGCTCAACGAGTCTCTGCAGTCGACCATCGCCGCGGCGCACGTGGAAGAAGCCGAACGCGAAACCAAGATCCGTGAACTCGAGCGGCAGTTGAATATCCTCAACCAGGTCACCGACAATGTGGACAAACTGACGCCGCCGGTGACCGTAGGACGGGTGTGAGCACTAGTGATCGAGTCCGTGCGATTTTGGGCGGGACCATCCAGGCCTACCGTGGGGAGCCGGCGTTCCGGAACCGGCCCGAGGTCTTCTACGAACTGGACCGCATCGGCGCGCGGCTGAACGAGCCCATCCGCATCGCCCTGGCCGGCACGCTCAAGGCCGGAAAGTCCACTCTGCTCAACGCTTTGGTCGGTCAAGACGTCGCCCCGACCGACGCGACCGAGGCCACCCGCATCGTGACCTGGTTCCGGCACGGGCCCACCCCGAAGGTCACCGCAAACCATTGGGGCGGAAGGCATTCCAATGTACCGATCAACCACAGCTCGGGGCTGACGTTCGACTTTCGCGCGCTAGACGCTGCCGACGTGGCCGACCTGGATGTGCAGTGGCCCGCCGAGGAGCTGGTCGACATGACCATCGCCGACACCCCGGGCACGTCGTCGCTGACGCGGGAGGCCTCCGAGCGCACGCTGCACCTGCTGGTGCCCCCCGACGGGGTGCCGCGGGTGGACGCCGTGGTCTTCTTGCTGCGCACCCTCAACGCCGCAGATATCGCTCTGCTCAAGCAGATTGGGCAACTCGTCGGCGGGTCGGCGGGCGCGCTGGGCATCATCGGCGTGGCGTCGCGCGCCGACGAGATCGGTGCGGGCCGGATCGACGCGATGCAGTCGGCGGCCGACGTGGCGCAGCGCTTCACCAAGGAGATGAATGACACGGGCATCTGCCAAGCGGTGGTCCCGGTGTCGGGGCTGCTGGCGCTGACCGCCCGCACGTTGCGGCAAAGCGAGTTCATCGCGTTGCAGAAGCTTGCTGCCGCCGACAGGGCCGAGCTGAGCAAGGCCATGCTGAGCGTGGATCGCTTTGTGCGCGTAGAGAGCTCGCTGCCCGTCGACGCGGCGACGCGCGCGCAGCTGCTGGACCGGTTCGGCATGTTCGGGTTGCGGATTGCACTCGCCGTGCTGGCCGCCGGTGTCGCCGACGCGGCAGGGCTGGCCGACGAACTGCTGGAGCACAGCGGTCTGGTGGCGCTAGGCGAGGTGATCGATCAGCAATTCGCGCAGCGGTCCGACATGCTCAAGGCGCACACCGCGCTGGTGTCACTGCGCCGGTTCGTGGAGGCGTTCCCGATCGTGGCGACGCCGTATGTCATCGCCGACATCGACCCGCTGCTGGCCGACACCCACGCTTTCGAGGAGCTGCGGTTGCTCAGCCAATTGTCTTCTCGCTCAATCTCTTTGAATGCCGAAGAGTTCGCATCGTTGCGCCGAGTGATCGGCGGATCGGGCACTGGCCCGGCCAGCAGACTGGGTCTGGACCCTGAGGACACCGACCCCAACGAGGGTCCGCGGGCCGCATTCGCCGCGGCGCAACGCTGGTGGCGCCGGGCCGAGCATCCGCTCAACGACCCGTTCACCACCAGGGCTTGCCGTGCCGCGCTGCGCAGCGCCGAGGCGATGGTGGCCGAATTCGCCGCGCACGACGCCAACATCCGGGCTCAGTAACGCCGCCAGGGCCAGTGCGGCCGCTCACGCGTCGGCTCCACCGGCGGGGTAAAGGTGGTGGGCGGCGGCGGGACCGTCGTGGTGGGCGGCGCCTGATAGGTCGTGGTGGGCGGCGGCGCCTCGGTCGTGGTCGTCGTCACCGGTGCTTCGGTAGTGGTGGTCGTGGTCGGGGGCGGCGGCGCCTCGGTCGTCGTCGGGGTGGGACTGGGGAAACTCCGTGATGGTTACGGTCTGCTCGGGCGGCGGGGCGGTCGGTTGACTCGGCGGGGTCTGCACCGGCTTGGGGCGCTCCTCGCCGAGCGTCAACGCCAGGATGGTGGCTACCAGTATGGCTACACCCGCGGCGGCCAGGCTCAGCACGATGGCGGTGCGCCGGTACCACGGCGGCGGTTCCCCCGCGTACGGGTCGTCGTCTGCGTCCTCGAAACCCATTGCGTCGCGGACATATTGGCCGCTGTGTTCGGGGCCGGTGTAGGGGACGGGGTCCTCCTCGTCGTCGTCCTCCGACCAGGCCAGCGGCCGCTCTTCTTCGATGCGGGCGCCCGGCATGACTTGGGTCATGTCGGGCGGCGCGGCGGCCGCCAGTTGCGTCGGGGTCTCGACGACGGGGCTCGGAATCGCGCGCGTCGCGGGGTGCTGTTGACCGAATTTGGCCGCACCCAGGGCCGCGGTGAACGCCGGCTGCGGTGCGCTGTGGACCGGCACCCCGAGGCGTTCGGAGAGGCGGGTGGCGAGCAGCGGGATGGCGGCACCGCCGCCTACGGCGGCCACGGCGGACAGATCTGTCACCGCAATGTTGTTGCGCTGCAAGATGTTTTCGACGCCGGTGACGAATTCGTCCAGCGGTCCGGAGATCAGCTCCTCGAATTCGGTGCGGGACAGCTCGACATCCTCGCCGGTGACCGCCGGTACCGTGGTGACCGTCGCCGTCGACAAAGTTTCCTTGGCGGCTCGGTATTGGTCCAGCAGGCGGATCAGCGACCCCATTCGCGTCGTGCTGGCCAGGCCGCCGGAGCTGTCGCTCGGAGCGCCGTCGCGCATGTGGTCGAGGATGAGCTGGTCGATCGCGTCGCCGGAGAACTCGCGGTAGCGGACCGACGGGCCGATCTGCGCGAAATCCGAACCGGCGTCGCTCAGTGTCACGGTGGTGCCACCGGCGCCGAAGTCGCACAACGCGACGATGCCGTGCGTGGGGAAGTCTGGGTCGGCCCGCAGCGCGGTCAGCGCGGCAGTGGCATCGGAGATCAACGCCGGAGGCACGCCGTCGGGCGCCAGGTCGGGCTGGGCGAAGAATTCCTCACGCAGCGCCGCCGACTGCTCCGGTGACCAATAGGCGGGGACGGCGATCGTGACCGGCGTTCCGTAGTCGACGGTGCGGGCCATCGCCTCGAGTGCTTCGACCGTCAGCGCGTCACCGAGGTACTTCGTCCCGTCGGCGGCCACCAGCGGAGTTCGGTCTCCGACCCGTTCGACGAACCCCCGCATCACCAGGCCGGCTGCGGCCGGGTCGGGACTTTCCTGCGGTAGGCCGACTTCGGACGCCCGCTGGTCGAAGAGGGTGAGCAAGGACTCGCGAGTCACCGCGTCGCCACCCGCGCGGGCCGCGACGAGGTTTGCCATCCCGACGGACAACCCGAGCGACTCGGACATCTGGCATACCCCTGTGCTTTGTCGTAAATGTGGCTGTGGGTTTCCGCGAGTCTAGGAGTCTAGGTGGAAGCCCTTTTCACAGGCCGGGCGGCAGCGTGATCTCGGTCGGTAACCCCGGCAGCGGGGGCAGCGTGATCACCGAGGGCAGTTGCGGCAACGGATACGCCTCGCCCGACGGCGTGGTCGGTGTGGTCGTGCCGGTCGACGGCAAAGTGTCCTCGGTGGACGCCGTCGGGGCGTCGGTGGTCGGGGTGGTCGTCTGCTCGCGCGGTGCCACAGGGACCACACTCGAGGTGGCCGACGGGCGGGGCGCCGTCGTGGTGCCGGTCACCGGTTGCTGCGGCGGGGCGCCCTGCGCGAGCTGGATGATGCCCCAGACGATCAGCGCGATCAGCACCGCGATCAGGCCGACCCAGCCGACCAACGCAATTGGTTTGCGCCAACCCGGAATCGGGTCGTCGGGGTCGGGCTGCGCGCCGCCGTACTCGTCGTCTCCGTAGTGGATAAAGACGGTCGGGTCGTCGTCGACGAAGTGGTCTGCCGGCGCGTGCCTTCCCATGGTCGCCGAGACTAGCGGGGCGGGTCGGGCCGGGGTTGGTCCCACACGGGCGGCTTCCGATCGGCCGTCAAACGTTGACCTAATCGCAATCAACTCGTTAGGGCAGCTGGGGGATGGTCGTAGGTAGCCACGACGGCCAGTGATGCCTGCGGGTGGGCTGGTGCGTCGGCTGCGGCTGCGGCTCCTCGACGGCGCTGCTGGTGGGGGGCGCCGTCGTCGTCGTAGTGGTGGTTGACGGCGTACTCGTCGCGGTGGTCGTCGTCGTGGTTGTGGTCGTGGTTGTGGTCGTGGTCGTGGTGGTGTGCGGCGTCGTCGTGGTGGTCTTCGGGTTGCCGGTGGTGCCCTGGTCTCCGATGAGCTCGACGATGCCGTAGACGATCAAGGCGATCAGGATCAGAACCGACAGGCCCCAGACGATCAGCCCCACCGGTTTGCGGTACCACGGGGTGGGCTCGGTCTCTTGGTCGAAAGGATCCGCTTGCGGAAGGCCGGGCGCGGGCCGCGGCGGGCCATCGCCGGGCGGGCGTGGCGGCTCATCGCCGGGCGGGCGTGGCGGGCCGTCGCCCCTGCCGACGTCTCTGTATCGCGTCGGCTCATTGTTGAAGTCGTCCGGTGGGCCTGCCACGGCACCGATCGTACTGACCGGCCTAAGAACGCGTTGCCCTCGTCGCCGGGATCAGTGCCCGGCGGAGGTGAGCTGGTGATCTGCCTCGAGCAGCATCCACGCACTCAGCTGGATCGAGAGATCGCGGCTCTGGTTCGGCGCCGACGCGTGCGACGTGTCGGCGAGCTGGGTAAAGGTTTCCAGACCTGGCGGCGGGGTGACCGGACGGTTCCAATGCGCTCCGAACAGCGGCAGCCCGTCCACCTCGGCGCGGTTGTCCCAGGCCGCCCGCGCCGAGGCGTGCACGAGTCGCGCGGCGGTGGTGTCCCCCAGGGCCAGCGCGGTCTGGGCGAGATACCTGGCGAGGATGCCCATGAACAGCCCGGAGTCGTTTCCGGCGCACCCGACGATCACATCTTTGTCGGCGAGCCTGTCGGCGGTCGCGGCGACGAGTGCCGCCGCGCGGTCGCGGTGACTGGAATCGTTTGTGCGCATTGCCAATTCGGTTTCCAGGCCGACGGTCACGCCCTGGCAGTAGGTCAGCAGCGAGCGGTCCATCCGCCCGCTGGGTTCGTGCACGCCATCGAAGATGAGGCCGCTTTCGCTGTCGCGCAGCCGGGTGTGCAGGAAATCGGCGAGTTGCTTGGCGCGGGACAGTTTGCCCAGCCGTGCCATCGCGATGCCGGTCGGACCGATCCCCGAGGTGCTGTAGTAATCGTGGCCGATCTTCCATGGCGCCGCGCCGACGGCCGGGTTCCAGCCGTCGAGCAGGGCGGCGCGCAGCTTCGGAACGGCATCGCCGAACCGGACGCCGAGCAGCCGGTCGGCGCGTTCGAGCGCGAGCACCAGCCACGACATGTCGTCGCAGTATGCGTTGGTCCAGCCGGTGAGGTTGCGGGTGTGAATGCCGTGCGCGATGGCGCCGATGCGGTCGATGCGTTCGGTGGTGCGTGCGCGGTAGGCGGTATCCACCACGCAGTCCAGCAGGTGGGCCTGCCACCAGTAACACCAGCGGGCCAGCAACAACTGGTCGAACAGGGACGACGGCCAGTGCAGCGTGCCCAGTTGGGTGCCCGACCACCAGAGGGTGTGCACGTGCCGCTCCATGACCGCCCGCTCCGCCAGGTCCGCCCGCTGCTCGAGGCTCACCGGACCGGGAGACGGCATCACCGTGATCGCCGCAACCTGCGTCGGCTGGTTCACCGCCGTGAGTGCGACGGCGCCCGCGACCGCGAAAAGCACACCGCGCCGGCTGATCCCCTTGGTCGGGCGATCCATCCGCTCGAGCTCCTCTTTGCTGAACAACGATCGCCGTGCAGCTAGATGGTATTCCGATATCGTCGGAATCCCGAAGAATCAGACCGTGAGTCTGCGATCGACGCCGACGCCCTCTAGAAGGTGTTGACCTTCTCCACACTGACGAACATGCCGTGCCCGGTGTGACTGTTGGTGAACCGGGTGCCGGCCTCGGAGGCGTCGATTGTCCAGCCCTGCGCGTCGTAGACCTTGTAGTCGATCGTGACCGCGGGGATGGCTCCCAGGTTGCCCAGGATCCACTGCACGGAGCCGGCAGAGGTGATGTGGACGCCGTTGGCGTGCTCACCATCCTGCATGGGGGAGTCGGTGAACGGTGCCTCGCATCCGACGCTGTCCTTGTTGATCTGGCAGCGCGTGATGCCGGACTTGGTCTCGATGAACACGTAGCCGTTCTCGTCGGGCGGCAGCGGAATGGCCCCGGCCGGCGCGGTCGGATTGGCCGGGGTCGTCGGCGGCACACCGATGGGGCCCGACGGCGGCGCCGCCGTGATGCTTGGCCTCGGCGTGGGAAAGTTCGGCTCGGTGGGGCCGGTGCCCGGTGCCGCGACCGGCTTGCCGTCGATGACCGTGCTGCAGCCCGAAACCAGCATGGGACTAGCCAGCAGGGCCGCGAGCACCAGCGAACCACCCGCCAGGCCCCGCCGGGCATTCTGCGAAAACCGCACGCGTCGCTCCCGAAGCTCGGAGATATCAGACGTAGATTACGCACGAAGGGGCGCAACGTGCCGTGGCGACGCGCTTTCGAAATGTCGCCGATATCAAAGTGTTATCGCCGCGTGGCAGGCTCCGGCGCGTCCCGCGGGTGGCTCGCCAGCTCGGCGGCGCGATGCGCGGCGGCGACGATGCCCTGATATCCGGTGCACCGGCAGTTGTCGCGCAACAACGCGGTCAGCGACACCACGAATCTCGGGGTGCAGAAGCCGCATTGCAGGCCATGGCATTCGCGCAGCGCCGACTGCACCGGTGACAACGTGCCGTCTGGCGCCGCGATGCCCTCGACGGTCGTCACCTCCATTCCGTCCGCCTGCACCGCGAACATCAAGCACGACCGCACCGCGTCGCCGTCCAGCAGCACCGAACACGCACCGCACACCCCGTGTTCGCAACCGAGATGCGTGCCGGTCAGCCCGCACTTGTCGCGCAGAAAGTCGGCCAGCGTCATCCGCGGCTCGACGGTTGCGACGATCGGAGTTCCGTTGACCGACAAGCGGACTGATTGCTCATGCATGAGGTGCTCCCGAGGCTTGGTCGACGGCTTGGGCCCAGGCACGCGCGGTCATCGCGGCGCCCACCTGGCGGCGATACGACTCCGACCCCTGCAGATCGGTGGGAATCGCGTCGAGCCCCGTCATCGCGGCCCGGCCTACCTCGTCGGCGGTCACGTCGCCGACCGGCCGTCCGGTCACGGCCGCCTCCGCCGCGGCAGCGCGCAGCGGTGTGGGGCCCAGACCGAGCAGGCCGATCGCGCAGCGCGAGACCCGGTCATCGTCGTCGAGCGCCACCGCGACCAGCGCGCCGGCGATCGCGAAATCGCCATGGCGGCGCGAAAACTCGTGCATCGAGAACCGGACCTGTCGTTCCACACGGGAAACCGGACTCCGGTCAGGACCTCGTCGGGTGCCATCGTGGTCTCCCACACGCCGGTGAAGAAGTCGGCGGCGGCGATCTCTCGCCGCCCGCGCGGGGAAAGCACTTCCATCGTCGCGTCCAGCGTCAGTGCGACGGCCGGGTATTCGCCGGCCGCGTCGGCATGTGCGATCGATCCGCCGAGGGTGCCGCGGTTGCGGATCTGGAAGTGGCCGATGAACGGCGTCACCCGGGTCAGCAGCGGAACCGCTTGGCGGACTTGGGCATCGGCGCCCACCTTGGCCTCGGTGGTCCCGGCGCCGATCCACAGCTCTTGGCCCCGGTGTTCGATGCCCTGCAATTCGCGCAGCCGGGCGATGTCGATCAGGTGGTCGAAGTAAGCCAGCCGCATCGACAGCATCGGGATCAGGCTCTGACCACCGGCCAGGATCTTCGCCCCGTCGCCGTGCTCGGCCAGCAGTCCCACCGCGTCTTCGACGGTGTCGGGGCGGTGGTAGTCGAACGTCGCGGGCTTCATCGGTTCGCCTCGGCCAGCAATGCGGCGATCGACGCCGGGCTGGCCGGCAGCCGGGTGATCGTCACGCGCAGCGGTGCCAGCGCGTCGTTGATCGCGTTGATCACCGCGGGCACCGAGCCGATGGCCCCGCCCTCACCGGCACCCTTGTATCCGCCCGGCCCCGGCCCGGGGATCTCGACGTGGCCGAACTCGATCGGCGGGACCTCGGTGGCCGTGGGCAGCAGATAGTCGACGAAAGTCGTTGACAGCGGGTTGCCGTCGTCGTCGTAGACCATGTCCTTCGTCAGCGCGCCGCCGATGCCCTGCACGGTTCCGCCGGCGATCTGGCCCTCCACGACCGCGGGGTTGATCATCGGGCCCACGTCCTTGCTGACGATGTAGCGCAGCAGCGTGACCCTGCCGGTCTCGACGTCCACCTCGCAGGTGCAGGCATGAGTTGCGTTGGACCACAGGATCGGTGCCGTGGTGACGTAGCGCGCGGTGGCCTCCAGTGACGTTCCCGCCGGCAGCTGCTGTGGCGAGTAGTACGCGGTGTAGGCCAGTTCGCCGAAGGTCACTTTCTTCGACGAGTCGCCGCGCACCGTGGCGGTTGAATGTGCCAGTTCCACTTCGGGTTCGGCGACCTTGAGGTGGTGTGCGGCCAGGGAGAGGATCTTCTGCCGCAGGATCGCGCCGGCTTCCGCGACCGCCCCGGCGGTCATCGGCCCGCTGCGGCCGCCCTGCGTCCCGGCGCCGTAAGGGGTGATCGCGGTGTCTCCCTGAATGGTGGCCACGTCGTCGATGTCGGCACCCAGCGCGTCGGCGGTCAGCTGAATCACCGTGGTTTCCAAGCTGTTTCCGCTCGATCCACCGTTGACGTAGACGTTGATCTTGCCGGTCGGCTCCATCGTGATGGTGGCGGCCTCGGTGCCCAGGTGACCGGTGCCCGCGCTCGTGGGCTCGATGTACGCCGAGAATCCGAGACCCAGGTAGCGGCCCTGGGCCAGCGCCTCGCGCTGCTCCTTGCGAAAACCTTCGTGGTCGAGGATTTTCACGGCCTGCTCGCCGCAATTGACAGCGTCGGTGCCAGAGAACCGTTGCCGATTGCCAGCGTGCCGGCCAGCGGACTGTCACCGATCTTGTCGATGAGCTCCCGGGCGGCGGTTCGGCTGTGGTAGTCGACCGTCGCGTCGGCACCCAGCGAGTGGAGGTAGCCGAAGTTGTGCGGCGAGGAGGTGGCAACGACGCGGTAACCGGCATGGCGCGCCAACTGGATCGCGTTACTGCCCACGCTGGTAGACCCGCCCCATACCAGGACTGTCTCGCCGCGGTCTGTGGGATCGGTGGTGGGCAGCCGCAGCGCGAGCTGATCCCGCTGAAACATGCCCGATGCCGCGGTCGAAACTGACATCGGCAGCACAGCAGCGCGCTCGAAGGGCAGATCGTCAGGAATGGGCGTAACCATGTGCTGCATGAGCACGACGTAAAGTTGGAAGGCGCCTTCCGCGGCCCGGTTACGGTCGCGGTCGATCCCTACCGCGTGGCCAACCACGCGATTGCCCGGCCGCAGCCGGGTCACTTCGGATCCAACTTCGACGACTTCGCCGGCCACGTCGGAGCCGACGACGGCGGGAAACGTCAGCCACGGCAGGATCACCCGGTAGGCGAACCCGGGCATCGCGTCGATCGGGTTCACTGCAATCGCATGTGCGCGCACGACCACCTCATTGGCCGTGGGCCCGGTGTAGGGGGCGGGTCCGACCTCGAATCCGCCTCGGGCCTTGGGCAGCCACAGCGCCATGTTCTCGGGAGTCATCTCGGGTGCTCCTTGCTTGTTATCGACCGTCTGGGCAACTCAGAACATCACCCAGGGCATACATCGATGTCAGAACCTGACATCAGAATAACACAATCGACGTAGGCTGTCATCACTGATTACTAAGGCCGACGTGGAAAAGCTTTGCGCGCTGCGGTCAGTGCCGGCTCGGCGCCGACGTCCGGCCTGCGGCCAGCGCTTTGAGTTCGCCGAGCGATTCGTCGATCAGCTGTGCCAACGTGCGCTCGTTGATGTCGTCGACCCAGCGGTCGAACGCGATCTTGAAGACCGCGACCCCAGCTTCTGCGGCCAGGCTCGCGACCGGTTCTGCGACGCCTCGCTGACGGAGCGCCTCGGCCATACTCGAGGCGAGCTTTGCGAGCTTGATCAATTCGCGTTCCTGAAGCGCCGTGTTGGCGGCAATGACTGCTTGGCGCTGCCTGGGCTGCTCGCGCGGGCGCCCCTCGGATAAAATGCCGAAAACCTTCAGCCCGGCAGCGACGGCGTCGAGCGGCGCTGCGTGGTCTGGGGCGCTGGCAACGGCTTGCACGAACAAGTCACGTAGGGCCTCTTCACCCCCAAACAATACCTCGCGCTTGTCGGCGAAGTGCCGATAAAACGTGCGTTCCGTCAACCCTGCGCGCTGAGCAATCTCCGCGACGGTGGTCTGGTCGAATCCGCGGTGGCTGTAGAGGTCTAAGGCCGCTTGCTCGAGGCGGCCACGCGCGTTGGGTTCCCACCGGCCCATATTTACCGACTCTAGTTGATGACAGCGGCTGATATCACTCCATCATGATGTCAGGTCCTCAAGGCGTGCGGGTGAGCTCGGCGTGGTGGAAGCCATCGCGCTGACCGCCGTTTCGCATCCGTTCCATGACTAAGAGCCGAGTTCCTATGTCGCGCATCAGGCTTGCGGTGTCAGGCGCCCAGCGATGTTCGCAGGCCTGAATAGGTCGCCTCACCGTCGACGCGCAGCGCTAGCGATAACACCACCGGTGTAGCGTCAACGTCGGTGATGACAGTGTATGGCATCACTGATATAGTCATGTCAGATGCGGACATAGCATCGAGGCCTGATGGGCTAAGGCAGTTCGATCCGCCGCCAATCATCGGCTCGGATTCACAGGTCATCGCATATTTCCAAGCGGCGAAACGATCTCAAGGAAGGCCGAAGATGACGCAATATGACGGGCGGCGTGTGGTGATCACCGGTGGGACAAGCGGAATGGGGTTAGCCACTGCAAAGCTGTTGCTCGACAAAGGAGCTCGCGTCCTAGTCACCGGCCGGTCCCAGGCCGCAGTGCATTCCGCCCGTGACACCCTCGGACCGAATGCGATTGCAATCCAAAGCGACGCCACCTCAACGCTCGACATCGATGCCCTCGCCGACCGGGCGAAAGCCGAATTCGGCGGCATCGACCTACTGTTCGTAAACGCCGGTTCGACCCGCTTCGTGCCGTTCCAGGATATGACTGAGGCGGTCTACGACGACTTGTTGACCCTCAACACGAAGGCGCCATATTTCACCGTGCAGAGATTGGTCCCGCTCATGGCCGAGGGCAGTGCGATAGTGCTGACCACCTCGGTCGTGAACGTAATGGGGCTACCACTGGTCAGCGCCTACTCGGCCAGCAAGGCGGCGTTGCGCTCGATGGCGCGCACCCTGGCCGTCGAACTGCTGCCGCGGGGCATTCGCGTCAACGCGGTAAGCCCCGGTCCCATAGACACGACGATTCTCGCCAAAGCGATGCCACTCGAGGACGCGGAGCAGACGAAATACCAGATGGCCCAGGATAATCCGATGAAACATCTCGGTCATCCCGACGAGGTCGCCAAGGCGGTAGCCTTCCTCGCCTTCGAAGCCACGTACACCACCGGAGCCGAATTCGCAGTCGACGGAGGTGCATCCCAACTATGAAACTAACATCAGCATTGTTAATGCGGACCGGCTCGGCACTGGTCGCGGCGCTCACAATCGCCTGCACCGCCGTGCCATCGGCGAGCGCGCAACCGGCGCCCAAGCAGCTCAAATACGTCGCCATGGGTGACTCCTACGCGGCGGCGCCATCGGTTCCAGAGCCCGCCCCGCCGCTAGGCTGCGGCAAATCGACCAATGACTATCCATCGGTTCTGGCGCGCCGGCTGGCGCCCAGCGATTTCATCGACGTAACCTGTGGCGGCGCCACCACGAATGACATCGTGCACCAAGCAGAACAGACACCGGCAGGTCCGGTGCCATTGCAGATCGATGCGGTGAGCAGTGACACCGCACTGATCACAGTCAGCATCGGCGGCGCCGATATCGGAATGTGGCCGATTGTGATGCACTGCAAGGCATCTTCGCCTGATGCCGCGCCGTGCACCGATCAATACCGTGACGGAGGCGATCAGCTTTCCGCACGAATCGACACCCAGGTGCCAGCGTGGACGGCGATGATCGATGCCTTAAAAGCCAAGGCGCCCAACGCGCGCATCATCCTGGTCGGTTACGGGACCTATATGCGCCCGGGTGGGTGCTTTCCCGAGCAGCCAATTCTCCCGCAAGACGGCGCCTACCTGCAATCCAAGGTTGACGAGATCGACGACCGGCGAAGGCAACTCGCGGCCGACAAGAAAATCGAGTACTTCGACACCAGACCCCTAACCGTCGGCCACGACGTATGCTCGGCGCCGGCCGACCGATACATAGAGGGCTACACCGTGCTGCATCCGGCACTGCCACTGCACCCGAACGCATCGGGCGAGGCCGCAATTAGGAAACGCGCTGACTGACTACGTTCGCTAGCCGGCGGCTGAGCCGTTAGGATTTGCGCCGTTGCGGCGACTGCCTGCCACGCTTTTCGTCGGTCCCGGCGGTGAACGAGCGCACGTAGTCCACGGCGGCATTGACGGCGACGCGCAGCGGCGCCGCGTCACCGGTCGCGTGTGTGATCATCGCGCCACCCTGATGCGCAATGACCAGCGAAGCGGCCAGGTGTCGCGGGTCGGCGTCGGCGCGCAGGTCGCCGCGCTGACGCATCGCCGCAAGGCCGGTGTGAAACAGCTCGAGCCATAGGTCATAGCCATGGGCAAGGTCGTCACGCACTTCGTCGTCGGCGTCGATCAACTCGCCGGCCAGCGAACCGTAGATGCACCCGCCCCGCCGGTAGACGGTGTCGATGTCGGCGACGCAGGCGTCTGCCCACGCTTGCAGGTCCTCTATCCGGTCGAGCGCGCCGAGTCGCGGCTGGGTGTGAAACTTCACCACGTCGTCGCGGCGCGCGGCGATGACCTCGCGGGTCAGGTCGCGTTTGCCGCGGAAGTAGTGCGAGATCTGCGACCCTCCCACCCCGGCGGTGCTCCGCACCTCGTCGATGCTGGTGTTGCCCACGCCTCGCTCGAACATCAGCCGCGCGGCTGCCTCGATGATGCGTGCCCGGGTCGCCTGTCCCTTGCGGGTGAATCGTGGTGCATCGTCAGTCACGTTGCCGCCCTTGGCTTTTTGCGCCGCCGGCGGGGACGTCGCGGGGGCCGCGGCGTACGGTCGTCGGGATCGGCGGCAAACATTCGCAGGTAGTTGACCGCGAACCGGGTGGCATCGGCATGCGGCCACTCCGCGCGATAGGTGAAGGCCAACGTGGCGCCACCCTGGTGGGCGCTGATCATCGCGAGCGCCAACAGTCGCGGATCGGCGCTCGCGATCAGCAGTCCGGTGTTCTTCATCCGCAGGATCGCCGCTTCCAGCAACTCCACCCACTGCCAGTAGCCGGCTGCCAAGGTGGCGCGCGTTGCGTCGTCGGACTTGGCCAACTGCGCGGTCAGCGCGTGATATGTCGGTGTGCCACCGGAGGTTCCGATGCGGCGGAGGTAGCGCATGTTCAGACTGATCCAACGCTCGAAGTCGTCGAACGAGTCCAGGTCGCCGAGTACCGGCTGACGGTGGAAGTCCAGGACCACGCCGATCTGGTGCCTGATCACCGCGCGGATAAGGGCCCTCTTGTCGGCGAAATAGTAGGACAGCTGTGAGCCGCTGACCGACGCGGCCTTGCGCACGTTCTCCATGTTGAAGGCCGACAGCCCCCCGGTCACGATCAACTGGGCGGCGGCCTGCACAATTCTGTCGCGGGTGGCACGCCCCTTGGCGGTCAACCGTTGTTCGTCAAGAACATCGGGATGGGCCATCGCGTCAGGCTAGCCCGCCAACGGCCCGGATTATGGGATATGCAGCCCATTGCCCGGCCGTGCCGCTCGCGGGCCGCGGTCAGGCGAGCACCCGATCCCCGAGGAAGTCGCGGATCAGGCCGGCGACTTCGTCGAGTGCGGATTCCAACAGGAAATGCCCGCCGTCGAGCAAATGAATCTGCGCGTCGGACAGGTCGTCGGCGAAGGCTTCGACACCGGCGGGGCCGAAGATCTCGTCGCCCCGGCCCCACACCGCCAGCAGCGGAACCCGACTCATGCGAAAGTACTTGTGCACCAGCGGGTACATCGGCGCGTTGGTGGCGTAGTCGCGAAACAGCTTGAGTTGCACCAGGTCGTTGCCGGGGCGCGACAGCAAGGCGAAATCGTGATGCCAGCACTCGGGATCGACCAATGTCTCGTCGGCTACTCCGACAAATGAGAATGCGGTTTCCACTTTTCGGAAGGCCGTTATACGGTTCAGTCAGCATTGTTCTTTTGGCGCATGACGGAGGACCCCTCGATGCAGAAGGCACTCGCTCCCGAAATCTCGACCTGGCCCGACGAGAATCCGCAGCTGATTGGTAGTCGATGCGGGGATTGCGGTGCCACGACCTTTCCGGTGCAGCAGCACTGCCCGCGCTGCAGCGACGCGCGATGAGCGACGTGCTGTTGCCGCGGACCGGAACCGTGGTGGCCTGGACGACCCAGGGCTTCCCGCCCGGGGCCCCGTACGCCGGACCCACCGGCAAGGACTTCGTGCCGTTCGGCGTGGGCCTGGTCCAGTTGGGTGACGTGATCCGGGTCGAGGGACGGCTGACCGAGAACGACCCGCCAAGCTGAAGTTCGGCCAAAAGGGCGAGCTCAGCATGGTGCCGTTCACCACCGACGCGGACGGCAACGAGATCATCACCTTCGCCTTCCAGCCGGTGTGACAAGGAGCCCTGAGATGACGAACGACGTAGCCATCATCGGGGTGCGCCTGCACCCCTTCGGCCGGTTCGACAAGACCGCGATGCAGATGGGCGCCGAGGCGATCCAGTCCGCTTTGACCGACGCCGGCGTCGAGTGGAAAGACATCCAGTTCGGCTTCGGCGGCAGCCACGAGGTTTCCAACCCCGATGCGGTCACCCGCCTGGTCGGGCTGACCGGCATCACGTTCACCAATGTCTTCAACGCCTGCGCCACCGCGGCCAGCGCCATCCAGCAGACCGCCGACACCATCCGGCTGGGCAAGTACGACATCGGCATCGCCATCGGGTTGGACAAGCACCCGCGCGGGGCGTTCACCGACGACCCGGCCAAGCTGGCGCTGCCGCAGTGGTACGCGCAGAACGGGCAGTTCGTCACCACCAAGTTCTTCGGGATGAAGGCCAACACGTACCTGCACGACCACAACATCTCGCAGGAGACGCTGGCGCGGGTGGCCAACAAGAACTTCTGCAATGGCGCACTGAACCCGAATGCCTTCCGGCGCAAGGAGATCTCCGTCGAAGAGATCCTCAACTCGAATGTGCTCAACTACCCGCTGACGCAGTACATGTTCTGCGCTCCCGATGAGGGTGCCGCCGCGGTCATCATGTGCCGCGCCGACATCGCGCACAGATACACCGACAAGCCGGTATATGTGCGCGCGTGCGAAATCCGCACCTGCACCTTCGGCGCGTACGAAGTGCATGCCACGTTCGCACCGCTCGACGAGGACGTCTCGCCCACGGTGTATGCGTCCAAGGCGGCCTACGAGGCCACCGGCATCGGGCCCGAGGACGTCGACGTCGCCCAGCTACAGGCCACCGACGCCGGCAACGAGGTCATCCACATTGCCGAGACGGGTCTGTGTGCCGACGGTGAGCAGGAGAAGTTGCTGGCCGACGGCGCCACCGAGATACACGGATCGATGCCGGTGAACACCACGGCGGGTTGATCGCCAACGGCGAGCCGATCGGCGCCTCGGGACTGCGTCAGATGCACGAGCTGGTGCGTCAGCTGCGCGGGGAGGCGGGCGAGCGTCAGGTGCCGGGTAACCCGCGGGTCGGTCTGGCGCAGGTGTACGGCGCTCCGGGCACCGCATCGGCAACCATCCTGTCGCTCTGAAATCGCCGCTCCCGCAACCTTGCTGGCGCTCGGCTACGCGACGTATTCGGGTAAGGCGATGTCGTCCCGGAATTCGCTGCGGACAACCCACTGAGCCAGCCCCGGAACGTTCAACAGTCTGGATACCAGATTGCGGGTCCACAGGCCCAACGCCGTTTTAGGCGCGAACATCGCGGCGAATTCGCGGGCCGACCGCTGTCTGGCCTCGACGATCGGGCGCAGCTGCCGTTCATAGCGCCGAAACGCATCCCGGTAATCGCCGTCGGCGCGGTGGAGTTCGCCCGCCAGGAGGTAGGCCTGCACCATCGCTAGGCCCGCCCCCTCGCCCGCCAGCAGCGAGACCGCGGCCGCGGCGTCGCCGATGAGCGCGACTCGCCCGTTCGACCAGTGGTCCATCACGATTTGGCTGGCGCGGTCGAACTAGACATCGGAGGCGCCGTCGAGTCGGCGCAGGATCTCCGGACATTCCCAGCCGGCGTGGCCGAAGACGTGATGCAGGGCCTCCTTGACTTGCGACACATCCCGCAGATCGGGCCCGCCGGTGTATTCGCCGTCGAAAACGAAGAGGAATAGCGTCTTTTCGTCGCGCATCGCGAAGCCTACACCATGCGCCCCGGCATGGTGTAGGCAAGGTAGACGAGTTCATCACGTGGCCGATAGCCCTCGGCTTCGAATGCCGCGACCCGGTAGCCGAGATCTCTCGCGAATTCGAATTCCGGGCCAAACACCAAGTCCCGCACCGGCGAATGGATGCCACCGGCTCCGATGAGCAGGTCGAATCGTCGTGACCCACCGCGCTCAAGTGCGACCCGCACGTCCGAGTCGTCCTGTGCGACGGCCGAAACGCTTTCCCTGAACAGGGTTTCGGCGCGCTGCTCGATGGAGCCATAGATGATGGCCGCCAAGTCACCGCGGGGGATGGATACGAATCGCCCATCGAGGCCGCGCCGGAACAGCTCGGCCGAAAACCCTCCCACTCGTCGCGAATTCCGGTCCACGAGTCGGACTTCCCGTATCGCGTACCCGGCGGCGTGCAAATCTGCGGTGAGTCCCATCCGTTCGGCAACGGTGTATCCGTCGCCCCAAAAGTCCACGACATAGCCGTCGGTGCGGAGTCTCGGCGCCTTCTCGATCAGCGTCGGCTGGTGTCCATAGTGCGACAGCCAATACGCAAGCGTAGGGCCGCCGATGCCGGCACCGACAATTGCGATCTGCATGTGCCCACCCCTGCCAACGGACGGAGTTAGCGACTACTATAGCACTAGTAAATAGTTGCAGTAGTGCATATATTGATGTTCCCCCGGAAGGGGGGTGCCGTGCTGAAGGAACTCGCGGGCATGCCCGCCGGCATTCCGGCGCTCGAGGCCGTCGGGACCGTGACGGCGGCAGATTACGAGCGAGTCTTTGCTCCGATGGTTGATCGTATCGGCCGGGCGGGAGGCCGGATGCGGCTGCTCTACCAGTTCGGGGCGGGCTTCGAGCGCATCACGGCGGGAGCGCTGTGGGCCGATACGCGACCCGGGTTGAAGTATGTGCGATTGCTCGACGGCTGTGCTGTCGTCAGTTACATTCGGTGGATTCGGGCACCGAGCCACGCCATCGGCACCTGGATGCCGTGTCCGACTCAGGTGTACGACGACGACGCCGCCGCGTGGCTGACGTCGCTACCGGAACGCGCCGAGGAGACCGCCAAGGCTTTCGTCGGCGGAATCGGTGCTGGCGCAGTGAGCTTTGGCGGGCTGGTCGTCAAATCGCCGGCCCCAGAAGGTCATCCGCGTCGCGGATGATGTAGCCGTAGCCCTGCTCGGCCAGGAAGCGCTGCCGGTGCGCGGCGTAATCGGCGTCCAGGCTGTCCCGCGCCACCACCGAATAGAAGATGGCGCCACCACCGTCGGCCTTGGGCCGCAGCAACCTGCCCAGCCGTTGGGCCTCTTCTTGCCGCGAGCCGAAGGTACCCGAAACCTGCACCGCCACTGAGGCTTCGGGCAAATCGATGGAGAAGTTGGCGACCTTGGACACCACCAGCGTCGATATCTCGCCGGTACGGAAGGCCTCGAACAACGCCTCGCGTTCCTTGGTTTTCGTCGACCCCTGGATCACCGGCGCGTTCAGCTCGGTGCCGAGCTCGTCGAGCTGGTCAAGATAGGCGCCGATCACCAGGGTCTGCTCGCCGGGGTGCTTCGCCAGAATCGACTTCACCACAGCGATTTTGGTGTGCACGGTCGAGCACAGCTTGTAACGCTCTTCGGGTTCGGCGGTGGCGTACATCATTCGCTCGTTGTCGGTCATCGTGACCCGGACCTCGACACACTCGGCCGGCGCGATCCAGCCCTGCGCCTCGATGTCCTTCCACGGGGCGTCATAGCGCTTCGGGCCGATCAGCGAGAACACGTCGCCCTCACGGCCGTCCTCGCGGATCAGCGTGGCGGTCAGGCCGAGCCGTCGCTTGGACTGCAGGTCGGCGGTCATCCGGAACACGGGCGCGGGCAGCAGGTGTACCTCGTCGTAGACGATCAGCCCCCAGTCCCGGCTGTCGAAGAGTTCGAGATGGCGGTATTCGCCCTTACTGCGGCGGGTGATCATCTGGTAAGTCGAGATCGTGACGGGCCGGATTTCCTTGCGCTCGCCCGAATATTCACCGATTTCGTCCTCGGTCAGCGAGGTGCGGGCGACGAGTTCGCGTTTCCATTGCCGGGCGGCAACGATGTTGGTGACCAGGATCAGCGTCGTCGCACTGGCTTTGGCCATCGCGGCCGCGCCGACCAGCGTCTTGCCGGCACCGCATGGAAGCACCACTACCCCGGAGCCGCCGGCCCAGAACGAGTCCGCGGCCAGCCGCTGATAATCGCGGAGCTCCCAGCCGTCGGGCTCCAGGCTGATAGGGTGCGCCTCGCCATCGACGTAGCCCGCGAGATCCTCTGCGGGCCAACCGATCTTGAGCAGCATCTGCTTGACCCGGCCGCGCTCGCTGCCGTGCACGACGACGGTGTCTTCGTCGATGCGGGCGCCCAGCATCGGCGCGATCTTCTTGTTGCGCAACACCTCTTCGAGCACCGCGCGATCCAGGCTCACCAGGGTCAGGCCGTGTGCCGGGTTCTTGACCAGTTGCAGCCGCCCGTAGCGGGCCATGGTGTCGACGATGTCGACCAGCAACGGCTGCGGCACCGCGTAGCGCGAGAAACTGACCAGCGCGTCGACGACATGCTCGGCGTCGTGGCCTGCAGCGCGGGCGTTCCACAGCGCCAGCGGCGTGACGCGGTAGGCGTGCACGTGTTCGGGCGCGCGCTCGAGCTCGGCGAACGGCGCAATGGCGGCGCGGGCCGCGTCGGCCAGCTCGTGGTCCACTTCCAGCAGCACCGTCTTGTCGGACTGCACGATCAATGGTCCGTCGGTCATAGGCTCATTATCCGGACTCGGTCGACACCACCGACGTGATGCGGTGGATCGCGAAATCACGCAGCCGTCCCGACGCCGAATCGAACGCCACCAGCTGACCGCCCCGCACGGCGATCGGCGACACCATCCGCTGGCTGGCCACACCCGCGGCGTCCAGGTAGCCGATCACCAGCGTGTCCTGATTCGCGGCGGCGTCGGCCAGCAGCGACATCGCCAGCGCCGGGTCGACGCGGCTGTTGCCGAACGGCGCGGTGGTCACCTTCCGCAGCACCGAGACCACCGCGTTGAGCGTCTCGGTGTTGGGCCGCGGGGCCGGACGGTAGGGCCGGCGCTGCTGCGGCGTGGGCACCCGGGCTCGCAGCGGGCGGACGTCGACGATGGCCCCGGTGGAGTCCTCGGCGGCCGGGGCGAAACCCGCGGCCCGAAGTGTGGCGAGCATCTCGGCGATCGGCGCGGAGGATACCGCCACCGTCGGTGCCAGGGCCCGCAGCTGCAGGTCCTCGCCCGCCGCGACGGCCTGGGCCAGCAGCGCCGGGTCCTCGCAGCGCACGAACGATGCGGCCATACCGATGCGAAGTTGGCCGTGCCGGCGTGCTACGTCGTCGATGAGGTACGTGAGTCCTTGCGGCACCGGCGTTTTGGAGTGGTCGGCAAAAAAGGCGTGCATCCAGTCGCGGGTCTTGCCGACATCGAGTGCGTGGCGGATCGACTGCTCGCTGATGCGGTACACCATCGCCGCTCCGGCCGACTCGACGTTGGCCACCGTCGCCAGCTCGTCGGCGAGGTCGCGCTGCAGCGGCCCGGGCACCACGACCGTCAGGTCGGCCTGCATCAGGAAGTGGTCGATCGGTTTGGGCAGTGCCCGCGCCATCGCGTCGACGGTGGCGGAGAAGTCGACGCCTTCTGCCAGCAGCGCGCGGCCGGGCGTGCTGATCGCCCCGCGGCCCACGAGGCCCAGCGCATGGCCTTCGGCCAGCAGATCGGCGACCGGTCCGGGTTGCAGCCGCCGGGTCCAGCGCGGGCGCCGCCAGATGAGCGCCGCCGACGCCGTGGCGGCATCGACGCCCGCGCCGACGGGCAGGTCGGCAAGCAGGTCCAGCAGCAACCGCCGGTCCAGTGGAGCTGCCGTCGAGTACAGCGAATCCGACAGGGCCGCATAGGGTTTGCCGTCCGGGCCGCGGCCGCCGATCAGCGCCGGGCGGCCCGGAAGGTCAAGCCAGGCGCTGGCCAGCAGGTGCCACCGCTGGGCCGCGGCCATCGCGGCGAACCGGTCGGCGGCCGCCGTCGGCGCCCAGTACAGGCCGTCCGCGTTCTCGGGTTCCGGATCGGGGGTGCCGTTGGCGATCAGCCCGGCCGCGGCCGCGACCTCGAGCGCCAGGCCGAGCCGGGCCTCGTCGATGCCGGTCACCTTGGCCAGCCGCTTGACTTCGCGGACTCCCAGACCGCCGCTGCGCAGTTCGGAAACCGGTGTGGTGCCAAGGTTTTCCAGCAGCACGTCGAATTCCCGCAGCAGGTCGATGACGGCTCCGGCCGCCGCGGCGTCCACGTCGGCGGATGTGGTGGTCGACACCACCGGGTCGGGGGCCTTCAGCTGCATCGGGCCGGGCTGCTCGCCGCGCAGCACCTGCGCGACGTGGCGGGGCAAGATCACCGTCTCGGCATCGACCCGCCGCAGCAGTCCCATGCCCAGCAGCTGCGGCACCGGCCGATCCGCCGGGGCACCGGGTGCGGCGTCGCGGGTGCGTCCCATCGGGGAGCCTTCCAGCAGCTTGTCCAGCACGTCGCGCTGCGCCTGGCTCAGGCCGTCGATCAACTCCGCAAGCTGTGCACCGCTGCGGGACGTGTCCTCGAGCGTCACCTGTCCCGGGTGCCAAGGCAGTGCCATGCCGGTATCGGCGGCCAGCCGGGTCGCGGCATCGCCCCACACCAGGGCCCGCCGCCGCAGGTCGTCGAGCGCGTCGAGCACGTCGGCCTCCGGCGCCCGGTCGCCGATCAGCGCCAGCAGCTTCGCGATCGGCACCGGCGCGGTGTCGGCGTGCAGCACCAGCAACGCGTCCAGCACCGCCAGCCGCAGAAAGTCGAGTTCGTCGGTGGCAGCCTTGACCGACTGCCGGGCCCCGGCACGCGCGGCCAGGGCCGCGATGTTGCCGGGTGGCGGCTGGGCCAGGTCCGGACGCAGTTCCAGCAGTTGGATCAGCCGCTCGTCGGGCAAGTCGGCCAGCCAGGACCCCAGCGGGATATCCGGGGTGTTGTCGGTCATTGCTGACCAGGGTAAAGCAGCCTGCGGTTGCTCCGGCGCGGCGAGCGCGCACCAGCTGCTGCCCGGCGGTTGTGGGGAAGAAGTCCGAAAGTGCGGCCCGGTCACCCCGCCCTGGACTTGGCGCTCGTCGTCGCGGTCGGCCCACACGCAACGCAGCGGAGGCGGCGGGAATTCTAAAGTAGCGGGAACTGATCGATAGGCTGCGACGACTTGTATCTGCGTGGACACCGGGTCCGCCAGGAGGTGAAGGGCCACGATGTCAATGACGACCACAGCGGGCGACGAGCATCGTCTGCGGGTCCGGCGGATACAACTCGAGGTCAGCGGGATGTCCTGTGCCGCCTGCGCCAACCGAGTCGAGTTGGCGCTCAACAAGCTGCCGGGGGTCCGGGCCTCGGTCAACTTCGCCACCCGGGTCGCCACCATAGACGCCGGTGAGGGGGCCCAACCCGACGCGCTGTGCGAGGCCATCCACAACGCCGGCTTTGACGCCGTGCTGCGCAAGCCGGGCGGCAAGGATGGTAGCGATCCCGATGCCGACCACTCCCGGTACTTGCTGCTGCGGTTAGCGGTCGCCGCTGTGCTGTTCGTCCCGTTGGCCGACTTATCGGTGATGGTCGCCGTCGTGCCCAGCACCCGATTTACCGGCTGGCAGTGGGTGCTGACGGCGTTGGCCATCCCGGTCGTGGGTTGGGCCGCGTGGCCATTCCACCGAGTGGCGGTACGCAATGCGCGCCACCGCAGCGCGTCGATGGAGACGTTGATCTCGGTAGGTATCACGGCCGCCACCCTCTGGTCGCTTTACACCGTCTTCCTGGGACACCAATCCACCCAGCGCAGGGGTATCTGGCAGGCACTGCTGGGTAGCGACGCCATCTACTTCGAGGTGGCCGCGGGTGTCACCGTATTCGTATTGGCGGGGCGGTATTTCGAGGCTCGCGCGAAATCCAGGGCGGGCGGCGCCATGCGGGCCCTGGCGGCGCTGAGCGCAAAGGACGTCGCGGTGTTGCAGCCCGACGGGTCGGAGATGGTCATCCCGGTGGATGAGCTCAAAGAACAACACCGCTTTGTGATCCGGCCAGGCCAGACGATCGCTGCCGACGGCCTCGTTGTCGAGGGATCCGCCGCCGTGGATATGAGCGCGATGACCGGCGAGGCCAAGCCGGTCCGGGTGAGTTCTGGTGCAAAGGTCATCGGCGGCACGACCGTGCTCGACGGCAGGCTGATCGTGGAGGCCGCCGCGGTGGGTGGGGACACCCAATTCGCGGGCATGGTTCGTCTGGTCGAGCAGGCGCAGACGCAGAAGGCCGACGCGCAGCGACTCGCCGACCGCATCGCCTCGGTGTTTGTTCCTTGCGTGTTCGCCTTGGCCGCGATGACCGCCGCCGGATGGCTGATCGCCGGGGGACAACCTGATCGGGCGTTCTCGGCCGCCCTCGCCGTGCTCGTCATCGCCTGCCCGTGCGCGCTGGGACTGGCGACGCCGACCGCCATGATGGTGGCCTCCGGCCGCGGCGCCCAGCTCGGCATTTTCCTCAAGGGCTACCAGTCGTTGGAGGCCACCCGCGCCGTCGACACCGTCGTGTTCGACAAGACCGGCACATTGACGACGGGCCAGTTGAAGGTCAGCGCCGTGACGGCCGCAGCCGGCTGGGACAACGACGAGGTGCTCGCGTTGGCGGCGACAGTGGAAGCAGCGTCCGAGCACGCGGTCGGGCTCGCGATTGCTGGCGCGACGACCCGTCGAGAAACGGTCACCGACTTCCGTGCGGTAGCCGGCCGCGGGGTGAGCGGCACCGTTGCCGGCCGGATTGTGCGGGTCGGCAAGCCGTCGTGGGTCGCGCCGCGGTCCGGCTCATCGGCGATGATCAGTGCTCGGCGTGGCGCCGAATCACGCGGTGAAACAGTGGTTTTCGTGGAGATCGACGGTGAGCTGTGTGGCGTGATCGCGGTGGCCGATGCGGTGAAGGAGTCAGCCGCTGATGCGGTGCGGGCGTTGCACGACCGCGGTCTGAAAACCATGTTGTTGACCGGCGACAACCCGGCGGCGGCCGCCGCCGTGGGCGTCCGCGTCGGTATCGATGAGGTGGTCGCCGATGTGCTGCCGGAAGGCAAAGTCGACGTCATCGAGCAGCTGCGTGATCGCGGACGGGTGGTCGCGATGGTCGGTGACGGCATCAACGACGCACCCGCCCTCGCCTGTGCCGACCTGGGCATGGCTATCGGCCGCGGCACCGACGTCGCGATCGGCGCCGCCGAGGTTATCCTCGTCCGGGACAACCTCGACGTCGTACCTCTCGCGCTGGAACTGGCCAACGCGACGATGCGCACCGTTCGGATGAACCTGGTCTGGGTGTTCGGCTACAACATCGCCGCCATTCCCATCGCGGCCTTCGGACTGCTCAACCCCCTGGTGGCCGGAGCGGCGATGGCGTTATCATCGTTCCTTGTCGTGTCAAATAGCCTGCGGCTGCGGAACTTCGGGTGATTCGAGACGGCGCTGATGCAACGCGCCAGACACCGCAGGACACGTTCGCGACGGCGAAGCAAGGTCTGTTCACCTCCTCGAGCACCCGCTTCTCGATGGTCTGGAGTGCGCGCCGGTGGCCGTCGAGATTTCGCTGATCGGTCAACTCGAGTCTCCCTAGCTACATATGCCGTCTACGCCCGTTCCCCTAGTTGTCGGGCAAGCGTCCGCCATGGTTCCCAGATCTGGTTAGTCGCTGTAAACGAGCGACTGATCTTGCGGATCGGGTTGGACCCGCACCGCCGGGGTCCGGGCAGGTCGTGAGCGCACCTTGATCGGCCACCAGAACCAACGCCCCAGCAAGGCGGCGATCGCTGGCGTCATGAATGCGCGCACAATCAATGTGTCGAAGAGTAAGCCCAGACCTATGGTGGTACCCACCTGGCCGATCATGCGCACGTCGCTGACCACCATGGACGCCATCGTGAACGCGAATACCAAGCCGGCGTTCGTCACGACTTTGCCTGTGCCGCCGATGGATCGGATGATGCCGGTGTTGAGGCCCGCGTGAATCTCCTGCTTGAACCGGGAGACCAGCAGCAGGTTATAGTCCGATCCCACGGCGAGCAACACGATGACCGACATCGCCAGCACCAGCCAGTGCAACGGTGTACCGAGGATGTATTGCCATAGCAACACGGATAACCCGAACGAAGCGCCCAGTGACATCGCGACGGTCCCGACGATGACACCCGCGGGTACCAGGGCACGGGTGAGAATCAGCATGATGATGAAAATGAGGCAGAGCGAGGAGACTCCCGCGATCACCAGATCCCACTTGGCACCCTCGGAGATGTCCTTGAAGACCGCACCGATGCCGGCCACGTAGATCTTGGAGCCTTCCAACGGAGTTCCCTTGAGTGACTCCTCGGCCGCGGTGCGGATCGCATCGACGCTCGCGATTCCTTCTGCCGATGCGGGATCGCCGCGGTGCAAGATAATGAAGCGTGCTGCGCGCCCGTCGGCCGACACGAAACTCTTCATGGCGCGCTTGAACTCTGGGTTTTTGAAAACCTGCGGCGGCAGATAGAACGAATCGTCGTTCTTGGCACCGTCGAACGCATGCCCCATCGCCGTGGCGTCGTTGGTGATCTCGTCCATCTGATCGAAAATTCCGGACATCGTGCTGTGCATGGTCAGCAGCATCGTGCGCATGGTCACCATGGTCTCGATCATCGGGGCGAACTGCGCGACCATCTGCGGGGTAAATTGATCGATCTCTTTGACATCGCCGAGGAGATAATCCAGCTTTTCGTCGATCTGGTCCAAGCCGTCGACCGCATCGAATACCGACCGGAACGACCAGCACACCGGGATCTCGCTGCAGTGCTTCTCCCAGTAGAAATAAGACCGGACGGGCCGCCAGGTGTCCTCGAAGTCGGCGATGCGGTCGCGCAGCTCATCGGTGATCTGTTGAATCTGTTCGGTGTCGCGGACCATATGGTGGGTGGTGGCGGCAAGCTTGCTCATCAAGTCCGACATCCGTTGCATCGTGGCGATGGTCTGGCTCATCTCGTCGGCCATCTTCAGCATGTCGTTCATGCGGCTGCGCGCGTATCTCATGTTCTGTACCTGACCGGCATTTTGAATGCTGATTTGAAACGGGATCGATGAGTGATCCATCGTCGAACCATCGGGCCGGGTTACGGCCTGAACGCGGGAGATGCCGGGGACACGAAAGACGCCTTTGGCCAACCGATCCAGGATCAGGAAGTCCGTCGGATTGCGCAGATCATGGTCCGATTCGATCAGCAACGCCTCGGGCTTCATCCGCGCCTGGGGAAAGTGACGGTCCGCGGCGGCAAAGCCTTGATTAGCGGGGATAGCCGCGGGAAGATACGCCCGGTCATCATAGCTGGGCCGGTAGCCGAGCAGGCTTATCAGGCCGACGAGCGCGATCGCGAAAGTTGTTGCGAGAATGGGCAACGGCCAGCGCACCACCATCGTGCCGATGCGCCGCCAGCCCTGTACCTCGAGTCGGCGCTTGGGATCGAATATGCCGAATCGGCTGCCGACGGTGAGAACGGCCGGCCCCAGGGTCAGCGCCACGACAACGGCCACCAGCATCCCGACCGAGCAAGGGACGCCCAAGGTTTGAAAATAGGGCATTCGGGCGAAGCTCAGGCAAAACGTGGCCGCCGCGATCGTCACGCCAGAGCCCAAGATGACGTGCGCGGTCCCCCGGTACATCGTGTAAAAGGCCGACTCTCTGTCTTCGCCGGCCTGGCGCGCCTCTTGGTAGCGGCCGACGATGAAGATCCCGTAGTCCGTTCCGGCCGCGATCGCCAGCGAGGTGAGCAGGGTGACGCCAAAGGTGGAAAGTCCGATCAACCCGCTGTGCCCGAGTAGCGCGACAGCTCCTCGCGCCGTGGACAATTCAACGCCGACCGTGAGCAGGAGCAGGACCACCGTCGTCAGCGAGCGGTAGACGAAGAGCAACATGATCAGGATCACCGCGACCGACGTCAGGGTGATCTTGATCATCGATTTGTCGCCGCTGCGGTGCAGATCGGCGGCCAGCGCCGACGCCCCGGTGACGTAGGTCTTGAATCCCGGCGGGGCCGGTGTGGTATCCACGATGTTGCGGACGGCGTCGACCGAGTCGTTGGCGAGTTGCTCGCCTTGGTTGCCGGCTAGATTGACTTGAACATAAACGGATTTACCGTCGTTGCTTTGCGAGCCCGCCGCCGTGAGTGGATCACTCCACAGGTCCTGGACGCTGAGCACGTATTTCTTGTTGGCACGCAGCTTTCGGACCAAGACGTCATAGAACTTATGGGCGTCATCGCCAAGGGGTCGGTCACCCTCCAGAACGACGAGCGCCACGCTGTCGGTTTCGCCCTCGCCGAAGACACGATCCATTCGTTTGAGGGCCACCAGTGACGGCGCGTCCTTCGGGCTCAGCGCGACCGACCGCTCTTGTCCGACGATCTCCAGTGCAGGCACGAACACGCTCAGAATGACGACGACGGCCAGCCAGAACAGGATGACCGGCACCGCCCGGGTATGGAGCAACCGTGCGATGAAGGGCCGTTCGCATTCGGGTGACGCGTTCGGACCGGGAGTCGTGGAACGCACGCTTAAGTCACCATACCGAACGGTAAAGCTGTTATCCCCGTTAATAATTCGTCGTTCTGGCCCGACCAAACGGACCGCCCTTGCGCTCCCCAGATGCCCTCCCCAATGCATCGGGACATGAAATTTTTCATCTCGATTTCCTTGTCGGGGTAACGCAGAGCGATCCGAAGTCAGCACTGGAACCAGGGCGAAATCTCACACCCACCACCCTCTGGTGGGAGCAGAAAACCGCGGTTAGCGATGTAGCGGCGAGATCAGCCAGCGGGTCAACAGTGCGATGAACGCGACGACGCCGCGCAGCGGGCCGGGTTTCTGGTGGACGACGCGATCGCCGCTTTCGGTGCGCAGTTCGGCCCGATAGCCGGCGCTGTGCACCGCATCGCGGAACTCGGAAACGCCGACCGCGCGGTCCGCTTCGATGGTTGCCACCCGGCTGACGAAATCGACCGATGCGTGCACCCCGTCGATCTTGTTGAGTTTGCCCTCGACGCGACGCGCGCACGCTCCACACGACATGCCGTCGACGTCGAGTTCAATCCTTCGGTTAGCCGAGATCTCGGCCTCGGGTACACCCAATTCCGTCAACGCCGGTCCTTCCTGTCCCTGTTCTGTGCCGTGCTGTCCGCCGTAGTAGTCGTCAAGGATGGCTGAATAGTTCCCCGGCCGGCAAAATTAGGGATCGCGGCCGTCCGGTGTCCTCGGGCCGTCGGAAAGTTTGCCGCGCCCGACAGCAGGAAGCGATCGCATCCGGCCGGTTTTGCGGGTCAGTTGACTGCCCGCTGATCAGCCGAATTCGACGAGTGTCGTGGGTGCCCGGAGCCCGGCGAGCCAAGGTGTGCGATAGAACTTCTGAGTAGCCCACGACAACAAGGTGCCGCGCCCGGGCGGCGCCGGCAGCTCCCGCACCGTGCTGATGCCGGGAATCGCGCGCAGCTCGCCATATTGCTTGGCGGTAAACCAGAACGGCATCGGGGGCGCCGTGTAGTGCTTGCTGACCTTGAGGCCGAATCGTTGCGAGAACGCGCTCACGAACCAGGGGACGCTGTCGAAGACCAGCTGTCCGCCGGGAAAGCGCTTGGCGCAGGCCGCAATCAGGTCGAATACCACGTCACGCTCCAGGTACTGCAGTAGTCCTTCGGCGGTGATCAGTACGCCATTGGTGTCGTCGACTTGGTCCATCCATGAGTAGTCCAACGCCGACTGGGCGCAGTGGCGCAACCGTTTCGAAGCCGGAAGCAACTGCTCGCGCAGCTGCACGATCGCCGGCAGATCCACCGAAAGCCAGGTCAGCTCGCCATTGTCGAGTCGCCAGAAGCTGGTCTGCAGGCCCTCTGCCAGCGCGACCACGGTGGCCCGCGGGAAGCTGTCCAGATACTGACGAGAGGCGCTGTCGAATGCCAAAGCCCGCCAGGCAGTTGCTTGGTGGGTGCGGCCGAAGTGCCGGTATTCGTAGTCGAGGCTCCGATGCAGCGCGATGGCCATCGGGTCGGCGATGATCGCATCGGGTCGGCCGGCCTCGGTTGCTCGCTGATGCAGTGTGAGAAGCGCGGTTTCGGATATGCCGTCTAGATGACGGGCATCGATGACTGGCATGGATTCAGGATGATACTGCAGAGTCGATAGCAGCTCCCAGCGGCGGATGGCATTGAGGACTCGAGCGGCCGTCGCACATTTCACGCCACTCCGCTGGTTTCCGTGCACTACGGAACACCCGCCGCTGCGTGTTTGCGCAGAACAGAGTGCGCCGGAAGTTGGTCGTTTTCATAGCAAACCACTGTTCACCACATATCTTTCGACCCGGCGGGAACTTTCCGCCCACCCCCGCCGACTACATCGTTGCTGTTGTGCACGCGACGAAAGGGCAATCGTGACCGCCCCGATATGAATGGCCATGCCGCCGGAGGTGTACTCGGCTCTGTTGAGCGCCGGGGATGGTCCGGGGTCGTTGCTTGCCGCTGCCGCGCAGTGGCAAGAGCTTAGCGTTCACTACACCGATGCGGCCGCCGAGTTGACTCAACTGCTGGCCGCGGTGGAGGCCGGTAGTTGGCAGGGGCCCAGCGCCGCCGAGTACGTCGAGGCGCATGGCCCTTACCTCGCGTGGCTCGAGCAAAACGCGGTCGATAGCGCGATCACCGCCGCACTGCACCAGACTGCGGCCGCTGCCTACGACGGCGCGCTGGCCGCCATGCCCACTCTGGCCGAGCTGGCAACCAACCACCTGACCCATGGCGTTCTGACCGCCACGAACTTCTTCGGGATCAACACCATCCCGATCGCCGTCAACGAGGCCGATTACGTCCGCATGTGGGTTCAGGCGGCCGACACAATGGCGGCATATCAGGCGATCGCCGAGGCATCGACGCTCGCAATACCGGTCAGCCAGCCAGCGCCGGACATTCTTTTCGCGCAGGCTCGCGAAATCCAAAGTGGCCCGCAGAGCATATGGAATTCGATTGCTCAACTCTTCAGGGACATACTGGATTTCATCGCCAATCCATTGAAATATTTTCAAGAGTTCTTCCAACGACTCGGCTTCAATCCCATCACGACGCTTCTGCTAGCCTTCATTGCATTGTTGTTGTATGACGTTCTTTGGTACCCGTATTACGCCTCCTATGCGCTCCTGCTGCTTCCATTTTTCCTTCCCGCCCTGAGCGCACTGAGTGCCCTGGTGCTGCTGAAGGACCTTTTCGACTTCGACTGGGGCCTCGACGAGCCGTCGGCCGAGCCGGCATCGGCCGAACCGCGGCCCCACCAGGTCGAGCCGAACTTGGTAGCGGCGGCGGCGCCAGTCGGATCCGTCACCGCCACCGGCCCGCCTGCCACCAATCTCGCGACTGAAACGTCGGCTCCGGCAAGCAATCCCGCAGCCGCACCCAGCGTCGAGTACGTGGTGCCCGGCTTCGCGCCACCCGGGGCCAGCTTCGGTCCGAAGGCCGGTGCGAAATCGCCCGACGTCGCAACCGATCCGGCTGAAGCCCTGGCGGCGGCGGGAATCGCCTCGGTCGCCCGAGCCCCTCGCAAACGACGTAGCACAGCCAGAGCCGGGGCGCGGGGGTACCGAGACGAATTCCTCGAGGCGACCATGGACGGCGCCGACCTCGTGCCGGCCGCGACCGACCCCATCGTCCACCCCGCAAGTGGGCAGGGCGCGGGACTTTTCGGCTTTGCCGGCACCATCCCGTCGCCCGGGAACGGCGCAACGGGACTCGTCCGACTCACTTCCGGCACCACGAGCGACACCGTTTCCATTCCGCTGCTTCCCGCCACTTGGGTAACCGACACCGACAAGCCACCGGGGGCGAATAGGAGGAACCTTTAGTCACCCGTTCGACTACTCCTGAATGACGCTCTAAAAACGGGCTAGTTGCGCTCCGCCTCTCGTCACCGCGAGGTGGACGGGAATGCCCGGCAATGCCGAGCACCTGAAACTGACAGAAATCAAGCAGTTTGACGACCGACCGAAATGCCGATTAATGCGAGTCAAAGGAAAAGAGAACGCGATGACGCTCAACGTGAAAGGCGAGGGCCTCGGTGCGCAAGTCATTGGAGTGGACCCTAAAAATCTCGATGTCATAACCAGAGATGAGATCCGAGAAGTAGTTTATACGAATAAACTCGTGATTCTGAAGGATGTTCATCCGACGCCGGAAGAGTTCATCGAACTCGGAAATATCATCGGCGACATCGTGCCGTACTACGAACCCATGTATCACCACAAGGACCATCGAGAGATCTTTGTTTCCTCCACCGAGGAAGGCCATGGAGTGCCGAGAACCGGAGCGTTCTGGCATATCGACTACGGGTTCATGCCTGAACCGATCGCGTTCAGTATGGTTGTCCCCCTTGCGGTTCCAGGACCCGGCCGCGGGACCTACTTCATCGACCTCAACAAGGTGTGGGAGTCGCTTCCGGTGGCCAAACAGGACCAGGTTCGGGGAACATTCAGCACCCACGACCCTCGGCCGTACATCAAAATTCGCCCCAGCGACGTTCACAAGCCCATTGGTGAGGTCTGGGCCGAATTCACCCGGACCACGCCTCCGATTCAATGGCCGACCGTGATCAGACACCCGAAGACCGGAAAAGAGAGCCTCTACGTCTGCGTCACCGGCACCACCTTCATCGAGGACAAAGACGGGAATCGGCTCGACCCATCGGTGCTGCAGGACCTGCTGGATGCAACGGGACAAACCGATCCCGACTTCCTCGCGCCGACCATACATACCCAGCACTACGAGGTGGGCGACATCATTCTGTGGGACAACCGCGTTCTTGTGCACCGGGCTAAGCACGGCACCCAACAGGGGACGCTGACCACCTACCGTCTGACCATGCTGGACGGCCTCAAGACACCGGGGTACGCCGCATGAGCCCCGCCGACCTGACACCCACCGTGCGAAGGGTGCGGGAATTCCCGGATCTCGCGAACACCACTCCGATCGCGGAGGAACTGCTCAGGCAGGTCCTTGAGCCCTACTCCTGCAAAGGATGCCGCTATCTCCTCGACGCCGAGTACGCGTCGACCGGCGATGCCGTTGTTGCGCATGGAAATTTCAGGATCGATGACTCGGCCTACATCCGAAGCACCGGACACTTCAACGCGGTCGAGCTGATGATCTGCTTTAACCAGCTCGCCTACAGCGCGTTCGCCCCGGTGGTCCTCAACCAGGAGCTCCCGATCGTCGACGGCTATTCGATGACCAACTTCTTTAACAACCAGCTGCCGGCCATGTTGATCAAGAGCCAATCATCGCGATTCAAGAAGATGATCAATGCCCAGAAGTTTTCCGCACGGTTGGTGTGCCAAGACTTTCGGATCATCGAGCGAACGCTGCGCTATTTGCTGATTCCGTGCGCCATCGAGTTTTGGGACGACGACGGTGGGTCGGCATCCGGCGAGGTCGAACTGGCCGCCCTTAACATCCCGTAACCCGTTGCAGCAGAAAGGATTTACAGCCATGTCTTTGTTACCGCCCACCGTGCTGCAGCGGGTGTTCGAGCAAGCGCGGCAGCGGCCCGAGGCAATTGCCTTGCGTCGCTGTGATGGCACCAGCGCGCTGCGATACGCGGATGTTGTTGAGGAGGTGGATAGGTTCGCCGCGATTCTTCGCGGGCAGTCTATTTCTCAGGGCTCCCGAGTACTCGTCGTTGCCGACAACGGCCCGGAGACTTACCTCTCGGTGCTGGCCTGTGCACGGCTCGGGGCAATTGCGGTCATGGCCGACGGCAATCTTCCGCCAGCAACCATCGGCCGTTTCAGCGAGCTGACGGACCCGGGTGCGATCCTCATCGCACCTGTGAGCCGAGTCGGTTTCGAGGATCTGCCCGAAGCTCTGCACTCGATACCGGCGACCACCGTCGATATCGCGGCGGGTGTCGGCGACACGGTTAGACCTCTGGATGCCGACTGGCTGTCCGGCACACCGCAATTGGGCGCTGACGATCCGCTGGCGATGGTCTTCACCAGCGGTACGACGGGCGAACCCAAGGGTGTGCTGCTGGCCAATCGCACCTTTTCCGGGATTCCGGATTTGTTGCGGAAGTCGGGTTTGACCTGGATTCGTTGGGTCGCCGGCGAAACCACCTATTCGCCGCTGCCCGCAACACACATCGGCGGGCTGTGGTGGATTCTCACCTGTTTGATGCACGGCGGGTTGTGTATCACGGGCGGAGAGAACTCACCGTCCCTGTTGGAGATTCTCAACACGAATGCGGTCGAAACGACATGCCTTGTACCGTTTCTCATTTCGAAACTCGTCTCCGAAATGAAGGCCACGAACGCGACAATTCCATCGCTACAACTCATGGGATACGGGGGTTCTCGGGCGGTCGCCACCGATATCCAGTTCATCGAGGAGGCGGGTGTCCGCACCATACAGGTTTATGGGTTGAGCGAGACAGGTTGCACCGCCTTGTGTTTGCCGACCGATGCGGGCTCGATCGCCAAGATTGAGGCGGGCGCGGTAGGTCGCCCGTATCCGGGTGTGGAGGTCTACCTGGCGGACGGCAATGCCGGTGGGCCGACGGTGCCGAGCGCTGCCGCTACCGCGACGTTCGGCACACTATGGATCAAATCGCCGGCAAACATGTTGGGGTATTGGGACAACCCCGAACGCACCCAGGAAGTTCTGGTCGACGGATGGGTGAACACCGGCGATTTGCTGGAGCGCCAGGAAGACGGCTTCTTCTACATCAAGGGAAGGTCCTCGGAGATGATCATCTCCGGTGGCGTCAACGTCGTGCCCAACGAGGTCGACCGCATCGCGGAGGACGTGCCCGGCGTGCGTGAGGCCGCGTGTTACGAGATACCCGATGCGCAGTTCGGGGCGCTCGTGGGATTGGCGGTGGTTCCCACGACAGAGCTCGACGAGTCGGCGTCGGTCGAGCTCAAGCAACGGATCGCAGCGCGGTACCGGCGCGAATCGGAGTCGGTCGCGCGGCCATCGACAATTGTGATCGCTGAGGGCATTCCGCGGACGCAGTCCGGCAAGGTGATGCGGGCCTCATTGGCGGCGGCGATGGCGACAGCTGAAGCGGCCGTTCGTGGTTGAGTCGTTCAGGGAGCAAGTCCTCGCCGCCGTGTGTGACGTGTTGTACATCGCCGAATCGGATCTGATCGACGGCGACTCGACCGATCTCAGGGATTTAGGGCTGGATTCCGTCCGGTTCGTTCTTCTGATGAAGCGGCTCGGTGTGAGCCCGGAATCCGCATTGCAATCCCGGTTGGCGCAGAACCTTTCGATCGGGGGCTGGGTGCGCGAACTCGAGGGCCCGCGTGATCACGCCTGAAGAGGGGTGCGCGTTTCGAGTTCCGTTGAGCAGGTCTCAACAGAACCTCTACCACGGGGTGGTGCAGGACGGCGAGCCCACGTTGTATCTCGTCGGCAAGAGCTATCGGTTCTGTCAGCTGGAATTGTCGCGTTTCCTAGCGGCCCTGCAAGCGACGATACTCAACAACCCCGTGCAGCTCTGTGTCCTCGAGGCGCCACCGACCGACGTCGACTACCCGGATCTGGTGCCGCGCTTGCGTAGCGACGACCTGGTGCGGGTGCGGGCCGAGGATGAATCCCAGATTGGCCACGATGAACTCTCGGCAACGTGGTCTGCTGGAATCCTCGGTAAGCCGCTCGTGCGCTACACGGTGCGGACTGACGCGATGGGGTACGTGTCGGGCCTGGACGTCCACACCCATCACATCCTGCTGGACGGCGGCGCGACGGGACTCGTCGAGGCTGATCTCGCCCGGTACCTCAGGGACGGGCTGCCGGATGAGAATCCATGTATCACTGCGGGATTGACCAAATTGGCCGAGGCGCACCGCCGTGAGGCGACCCGGGTGGCAGAAGCGCTCCAGCGTCTCTCCGGCGCCGTGCAGCGCGAGCTCGCGGAAGAGGCGCGCGACGGCGGGTCCGGTCAGGGCCCGAACGGCGCGCCCGGTGTTGCGGTGAAAGGCGTCCTGCGCGGGTCGGTCCGGATCTCCGGTAGCGCGTACGACGCGCTCCTCGGCCTTTCGGAGACCGAGCAGGTTCCGGTCAACGTGCTGGTGGCCGCCGCGGCGGTGGCGGTGGACGCCAGTCTTCGGCAGAGCACGGAGAGCTTGCTGGTTCACGCAGTGGATAACCGGTTCGGTGATCCTGATCTCAACGTCGCTACTTGCCTGGTCAATTCGGTTGCTCACGCGGTCCGGTTTGCGGCATTCGCGTCGGTCCAAGACGTCGTTCGAACGCTGGACCGGGGTTATGTGAGGGCGGTGCGGCGTCGGTGGCTGCGCGAGGAACACCACCGCAGAATGTATTTGGCCATCAACCGGACGTCTCACGCCGACGCTCTGACGCTCAATTTCATCCGCGAGGCCTATGCTCCCCAACTTCGCCCCTTCTTGTCGGAAACACCTGTTGCGACGGCTATTGGTCCGGTCGAAGGCATGACCGTGGCGTGTGTCCAAGACGAACAGTTGCGCACACTCGAGTTGGCCGTCTGGCACAGAGCAGATCTACCCGCGCGAAAGACACCCTCGCGCGTCGCCGAACGGATCGCTGCGGCACTGGAGGCCATTCCGACGATGTGGCACCACCCGATCGCCATGACAGTCGACGAGTGGCTTGAGGTCAGCCCGGAAGGCGATTGCTCTCCAGCCGAGTCGGAATCTGAAATGCGGCGGCGGCCGGCGCCGGCGTGGTTCGTGGACCGCGAAGGAGACGTCGACGAGTTTCTGGCCAAACGCAGCTACGTCTATCCCTGGCTCGGCTGGTTGGTGCAGAGCGGTGCCATGCCCGGCGACGTATTGGTGTTCGCCGACGACAACACGGACAAGACCATCGATTTGCTGATCGCATGTCACCTGGCGGGCTGCGGCTATAGCGTCTGCGATCGCGTCGACGGCGTTGCCGCGCGGGCCGAAGCCATCGCGGGTCACGATGGACGATATTCGGCGCACTCGGTCGATGTGGCCGGTGCCCGCATCGGGGGGCAGCTCGACGACGCGCTCGCAAGGCTCGTGGGTGCTCGCATCGAGCAGGTGATGCGCGACAACCAGCTCGGCACCAAGACGGCCTACATCATGCCGACCTCGGGATCGACCGGTAATCCCAAGTTAGTCCGCATCTCTCATGCATCATTAGCACTGTTCTGTGCTGCGGCCAGGCAAGCTTATGGGTGGGGGAGAAAGGACATCGTTCTGCAATGCGCACCGCTGACTTCGGACATCAGCGTCGAGGAGATCTTCGTGAGTGCGCTCGGTGGTTCGGAGCTGGTCCGAACGACTTCCATGAAAACCGGCGCCCTTGACGCGCTCGCCGGAGACCTCGTCGCCACCAGGGCGACGGTCGTCGACCTGCCGACCGCCGTTTGGCACCTGTTGTGCGAGGACCGCGACGCGATTGAGGCGATCCGCGGCTCCCGTCTCCGGCAGATCGTGATCGGCGGTGAGGCCATCCGTTCCAGCGCGGTGGACAAGTGGGTTGATTCGGGTGCTGCACAAGGTATCTCGCTGATTTCAACCTACGGTCCGACCGAGACCACGGTCGTCGTCACCTATCTGCCGATCGCCCGCGACGGGGTGACCGTTAGCGACGGCACTCGGCTTCGGCTCGGCCGGCCTGTCGTCCCGGGCTCTGTCTTCATCGCGTTCGGAGAAGTCGTGATCGTCGGGGAACTGGTCTCTTCCGGCTACCTCGGTAGCGACGACCGTGGCTTCGGCACCGTGACCACCCGGGACGGCGCACGACACCGTGCCTTCGCCACTTCCGACCGCACAGCCCTTGACGCCGAAGGGTTTCCAGTCTTTGCTGGACGCAAAGACGCCATCGTCAAGGTCTCCGGTAAGCGTGTCGACACGGCTGAGGTGACGGCGCGTATCGCCGCGGGACCTGCGGTAGCCGATGTTGCCGTCGAGTTGCACAACGGGAGCCTCGGGGTGTGGTTCGAAACCCGACTGACCCGTGCGGCCGCTGAGGATGCGGGCGCAGTCGCACGGATCAAACACATCCTTAAAAGTCTGGGTGTGTCCTCGTTTTTCGTTGTCGGCGTGCCGCATATCCCAAGGAAGTCGAACGGAAACATCGACAGTGACAAGCTGCCGACGATCCCGCAACGTGTGGATGCAGTCGGAAGCGATGCGGAGGCGGGCCAGCAAGCGGCCGGGCTCGCCGCAATTTGGAGTCGACACCTCGCGAGCGAGATCAGGCCAGACTCATCGCTTCTCGCCGAGGGGACCGGATCGCTGGATCTGATCAGGATCCTTCCCGATACCCGCGACTATCTCGGTCGGCAAATCTCGCTACTGGATTTGATCAGTGCAGACACCGCCGCCAACCTGGTCTCTGATCTGGCCGACACCGGGCCGACGGGCGACTGCTGGATGGACGTCGGCGCAGTGGCCGAGATAGACCGCGATCTTGGTTCGATCCGACATGCACGCTCGGCTGCGGCCTCGCGTCTCCAACCGGCAGGTGAAGGCTCGATCGTCGTGCTGGGTGCTTCGGGAATCCTCGGAACGGGATTCGCGCAGGCGGTCCTGGACCTGAAAAAGTCCGGAGCATTGCGGCCTGAAGTAGTTCTGGTCACGAGATCACCTCTCCCTGAACACAATCCGTGGGTTGACCTCGCGAGTATCCATGGTGTTCGGATCGAACAACTCTCCCGTCTCGGACCTGCGGAACTGGAAAAGATGATCCGCGTCACGGGTGCGCGAACCGTCGTCAACTGCGTCGGCAATACCAACGTGCTCGTGCCTTACCGTGAACTCCGGCCCGCCAACCTCGAACTCGCTTCGACAATCGCCGAGGTGTGCACGAGCCGGGCGACGAGGTTGGTGCATTTGTCCACGTTTGTCGTCAATGCGGACGCAGCCGTACCGCGGGTTACCGATCCTCGTGAGGCGCCCTACCCTTATGTGGCATCCAAAGCGCTTGCGGAACTAGTCGTGGCCGCCGCGCCGGGCGAACTCGACTTCACGATCGCGCGCCTGCCCCGTGTGCTTGGCCACGCCCACCAGATGCGTGCTTCCTCAGACATCCTGGTTTCGGTCGCTGATGCCTGTAAAGCATTGGGGGCCTTTCCTTCCGTGGCTCTGATTGAAGAGGTCACCACCGGTCAGGCTGTTGCGGAGGCCATCCTGGGCCTGCTGCCCGAGTCGTCGGGATCGGCCGGTCTGGGACGCGGGATCACCGTGGTGCGTGGTGAGGCGGTGCCGTATGCTGAGCTTCTCGGCGAGTACGCCCGCGACCAACTCGATCCCTTTGAGTGGAAGCAGCGGCTGGATCAAAGCGACTGGGCTAAGCGAAATCCACGGCGGTGGGCGGTGATCGACGCCTGGATCACCCTGGGGACACGACTCGGCAACCGCAGTTACGCGGACTATCTCGCGGCTTACCCGACCATCGCAGTCGGTGTCGAATCCGTCGCCGAGCTCGTCGCGAAACCGCAGTCGGTGCGGACCGTACTCCATACCCAATTCGCTGCACCGGCCTCCCGCGGAGTCGGCTAGCAATCTGCGGCAGTCCGTCTACTGTCGCCGGCCGCGGGACAACAGCTCGCGCAGCATCGCGTTGTAGGCCTCGAGATCGTCGTCAACGTAGCCGGAATCGACATGCCGATCCGACCGGGACGCGGCCCGACGATCTTCGCGCGCCCACTGCGCCACCAGGGCAACGACCACCAACACCACCGGCAGCTCGCTAGACCCCCACGCGATCGCTCCGCCCAGATGCTGGTCACCGTTGAGACTGGCCAGCCAGGGTAATCCGACGGAGCGGTAGAACTTTTCGCCGATGACCGAGGTCGTCGTCATGATCGCGATTCCGAAGAACGCATGGAACGGCATCACCGCGAAAAGCAGCCCCAGCCGACCCAGAAACGGTAACTTCCGTGGTCCGGGATCGATGCCGATAATGCTCCAGAAAAACAGGTATCCGACCAGCAGGAAGTGCACGCTCATCAGTTCGTGGCCCCAGTGGTATCGGACCAAGCTATTGAAGAGCGGGGTGAAATAGACGATATACAGCGAGGCGACAAACAGGACGAACGCGATGATGGGGTGGGCAAGGAACGCGGTCACCTTCGAGTGGACCAGCCGCAGCAGCCATTCCCTCGGACCAGGTGGTTGGCCGTCGGCTGCCGGCTTCAACGCGCGCAACGCTAAGGTCACGGGGCCTCCCAGCACGAGCAGGACCGGGATGAACATGTTCAGCACCATGTGCTCGGCCATGTGAACGCTGAACATCGCCGACCCGTAGGCCTTCGCACCGGAACTGCTGACGAATACCAACACCAGGCAGCCGGTCAGCCACGCCACGAGGCGTCCCAGCGGCCAGCTATCACCGCGGCGGCGCAAACGGACAAATCCGAGCGTGTAAGCCGCAGCCATCGTCAGTGCACCGACGCCTATGAACGTATCGAACCTCCACACGGTCAGAATCGCGAAAACGCTTGGTGGATAAGGCAATACGTACCCGAGGAAGACGTCCCACGTGGTGAACCGATGCGCCAGAAGCCGCGGCGCGGTCTGCGTCGCCATCGATGAGGCCAGCGCGACCACCGCGATCATCGCCGGTGCGCCGAGTGTGTTGTGGACGGCCGCGGTCTGCGACCGCCTAAGCGCCGCGACGTCGGCCAACCACACAAACACCAACACCGCTGTAGCCGCTGTGCCTGCGCGCCCGAAAGCCGTCCCGGCTATAGCTTCCGGTCCCGCCAACATCGACAGCAGCATCGCCCCGTAAACGACTGCCACTGCCCCACACACTATTTCGGCGATCAGCACACGGCGCGCCAGCCGTTTGGCGGGGGGACTGATTACCGAAGCCGCCTTTAGACCGGTCAAGGACGCGAGCGCAACCGCGCACACAATGGCCGTGCTTGTCCCGTAGTCGTGATCGGGTCCTTGCCCCGCATTACCGCTGACCGGCAGGGCGACTACCCCGATGAGCACGGGTATCAGGAGGACGACCTGCGTCACCCAGCGCACCGATAGCCGCAACCCGACTGCCGTAATCGCGGCAACCAGGGCAACCAGGGTCCAGGCGCGCGACGTCTCGGAAGCCGCGATCGCGTCCTCGACGACCGCGCTGCCCAGCAGCCGGGTCGCCGGCACTCCCGCACTGCTAGCAGCCTGTATGCCGACCATGGCTCCCGCGCTGAGCGTCCACATCACCGAGGTTCGCCCCACCAGCAGCTGTGCCCGGAACGCTCGCTCGTCGATCACGCCGTCCGGGTCGGGGCACGCAACGATAACGATGTAAAGCAGCCCGCCCAAGCAGATAGCGCCGGCCAATGTCGCGATGAAATAGCCAACCGGCTCGGCCACGGCGGTCATGGTTCCCGGATACGCTTCGCCCGACGCTTCATAGGCGCGCCTGCTCGAGGTGAGCCCGAACCACGCCAGACCCGCCAACCCCGCCACACCCGCGACTAGAAGCAAGCGCGAGCGGCTGGTCGTTTCCGACGGGGGTGTCTTCCTCGACTGCACTGGCGCCGCGACCTTTCGGGATATCCGACCCGACGAAGTCTACGACCAGCCGTCGTAGCGGGGGGCGGGCGCTGTGTCCGCTAGGCCGCGGACCCGTCGCTGGGCCACAAGTGACCGCGGCGTCGTCCACGCGATGCCTTCTCGGGCAAGTCGAGATCCAGCTCGGCGGCATCGTCCCGCGATCCGGGTCGCGGGCTGCGCGCGTTCAGCGACACAATGGTCGCTAGCGCCGTCCCCGCCACCACCGGTAGCAGGATGAGCACCCGCACGGCAGTGAAGGTGCCGGACCACATGTCGATGGCCAGGATGACGGCAAACACACCGATGAACGCGGTCATGACTCCCGCGAGCCCGGTTGCCGCCACCGGTCGCAACGCCGTGCCCACCATAGTCAGGCCAAGTGCGATAGACCACGCCGCGGACTCGCTGAGCAGATGTGCTTGGTTCAGCACGATGCCGACACCAAACACCTGTACGCACGCAACGACGATCTGCCCGAGGCCCACGCCAAGCAGCGTCCATCGTTGCCAGCCAAGCGGCGACCGCGGACATGCCGCGGGGTGCGCGGAGTCGAGGTAACCAACTGAGGCGAGGGGCGGTCGGGAATCGACGAGCCGACGCAGCCGCCGGGCTTGACCGGCCGCCTGCTCAAACCATGCGCCACAGGTTGGGCACGCATCAAGGTGCTCATCGACTCGTGCCGAAGGTACCGGCTCTCGCTCGCCGTCGAGTCTGGCCGACAGTGCTTCGCGAGCTACCACGCAATCCACGTTCGTATAGTCGCGCGACACCCGCCGAATGTTCCCGCCCGGCGATTGTGGGGAAGAACTCAGCGTCGCGACTCGTGTCACGCGCGCGTGCGCGACCTGTCAGAATGGATGGCGTGGCTGACATTGCTGAGCGCAAGGCGGGCAAACCCAGGTACGTCGACAACGGCTGGCCGACGACCGACCCCGACGACCATGCGGTAAGCGAGCTGGTGACCGATCGCACCGGAGCGCTGTCGCCGTTCGGTGACCTGGTGTTCCCGGTGGAATCCGACCATCTGCCCTACATTCACCCGGTCACGGTCATAAACCGGTAGGTATTGCCGCCGATGGCTGGGGCGTCCGGGGGGCCCGGACCCGAGCAGGCCGGGCACTCGCAGGAACCCCGCCCGGACGTCCTGTCGCACCTCGACGAGCGGGGCGCCGCGCACATGGTCGACGTCACCGAAAAGGGAGTCACTAAGCGCATCGCCGTTGCCGCGGGTGCGCTACGGACCTCTGCTCACGTCGTCGCGCTGATCTCCAGCGGCGGGCTGCCCAAGGGTGACGCGTTGGCCACTGCCCGGGTGGCGGGCATTCTGGCGGCCAAGCGCACCAGCGACCTGATCCCGCTGTGCCACCAGCTCGCGCTCACCGGGGTAAACGTCGATTTCACCGTGCGCGAGTCGGATATCGAGATCGTGGCGACGGTACGCAGCACCGACCGTACCGGCGTGGAGATGGAGGCGCTGACCGCGGTGAGCGTCGCCGCGCTTACGCTTTACGACATGATCAAGGCGGTCGACCCGGCGGCTCGTATCGATGATGTCCGCGTGCTCCGCAAGGAGGGCGGCAAGACCGGAAGCTGGGCGCGCTGATGGGCACCCGGTCCGCCCGCATCATCGTCGCGTCGACGCGGGCCTCAGCCGGTGTGTACACCGACAAATGCGGGCCCGTCATCGCCGAATGGCTTGAGCAGCATGGGTTTTCGATTGCGGATCCGCAAGTGGTCGCCGACGGGAATCCGGTCGGCGAGGCGCTGCGCGATGCACTTGACGACGACGTCGACGTCATCCTCACCACCGGTGGCACCGGCATCTCGCCGACGGACAGCACCCCGGACCAGACCGTCGCGGTCGTCGACTACATGATCCCGGGCCTGGCCGCGGCCATTCGCGCATCGGGGCTGCCCAAGGTGCCAACTTCGGTGCTGTCGCGCGGCGTGTGCGGGGTGGCCGGCCGAACCTTGATCGTCAACCTGCCAGGTTCGCCCGGCGGTGTACGCGACGGGCTGGGAGTACTAGCCGACGTGCTCGATCATGCCTTGGACCAGATCGCGGGCAAAGACCACGAGCGATGACGGTCGTCCTGCGCGCGGCCATGACCGATCAGCCGATCTCGCTGGCCGAGTATGAAGAGCTGGTCGGCCACCGCTCGGCCGGGGCCATCGTCGGGTTCGTCGGCATGATTCGCGATCACGACGAAGGCCGCCGGGTGGTGCGGCTGGAGTACTCCGAGCATCCGTCGGCCGCGCAGGTGATGGCGGACGTGGTGGCCGAGGTCAGCGAGACGGCCACCGGCGTGCGCGCGGTGGCCGCCAGCCACCGGATCGGTGTGCTGCACATCGGCGAGGCGGCACTGGTGGCCGCGGTTGCCGCCGATCACCGGCAGGAAGCATTCGCCACCTGCGCCCGGCTGGTGGACACCATCAAGGCGCGGCTGCCGGTGTGGAAGCACCAGTTCTTCGACGACGGAACCGACGAATGGGTGGGTTCGGCCTAGCGCATTGACTCGGCCGCCCAAGTCAGTTGACCGGGGCAGGCTGCGCCAGCGCGTCCAGCGCGTCGTTTCCGTTGACGTCTTCGCCGCGGATCGCTTCCCACAGTTTCTGGGTGTAGCCGACCCCGGTGGCCTGCTGCACGGCTTGCGCAGGCGGCGCCGGAGCGTCCGCGGGCGGGGGTACGGCGTCCGCGGACGGGGGCATGTCGGCCGGCGGCGGCGGAGCGTCCGGGGGCGGGGGTACGGCGTCCGCAGGAGCCGCGGGCGGCAGATCCGCGGGCGCCGGCTGGTCGAAGGAGGCCAGCTGCACCGGCGTGGGCGCATCCGCGGGAGGCGGGGGCGGCGGCGGCGCGTCTGCCGGCGGCGGAGCTAGCGGACCGTTGAGCCCCGGCAGGCCCAAGCCGGCCGGGGCCGGAACCACCTCGCGTGGGGTCGGACCGGACAACGGTCCGCCACACACCGGCCAGGCTCCGCGCCCCTGTGTCGCGAGAACGCGCTCGGCGACGGCGATCTGCTGCTCCCTGGTGGCCAGCTGCGCCGACGGGGCGTATTCGCCGCCGCCGTGCGAGGCCCACGTGCTGGCGTTGAACTGAACGCCGCCGTAGTAGCCGTTGCCGGTGTTGATTCCCCAGTTGCCGCCCGATTCGCAACGGGCTACCTGATCCCATTCACCATCCGTGGCCGCGGCCGCTCGGCCGGCCATGGCGATGCTGCCGCCACCAAGGACCGCCCCGGTGAAGGCGATCTTGGCGACGCTGATGTTGGATGTCGTGGGCTTGCGATGACGTCCACTCATACGCGCCGAAATATTCCTCTCGTAACGCGCCTGCGAGGTCAGCTGTCGGGTTCGGGTTCAAGAGGTCACCCGGCCGTTGTCGTCTCGAGCCGTCTCGCGAGAGCCGAGTCGGCTTCACCCCAAGGAGTCGCACGCGACCCCAGTCCGGCGGACCGATGGGTCCCCCGCCTCCATCCCGATTCGGTGTCCCTCGCCCATTGGATGGAGCTCGGCGCTACGGGTGAGGGAGGGACGCCATCCGTTCAACTTGGCGAGCCTCCGGAGACCGTAGCCGGTTCTGTTGGCCCCGTCACTTTCTACGAAACTCGGCGTTTCCCCCGCGGACATCTTTGAAAGACGCAGGAGCACCTGAGATTTGCCCAGGTCACCCCACCCCGATATCGCGGCGTGTCCGGGCCGTTATCATTCCGTTACGTGATTTATCTCACAAAATCAGCCGCCGGCGAAAGGGGGCAACACGTCGATCGTGTTACCCGAGCGCAACGCTTTGGTTTCGTCGCGCACCGCGACGCCATCGCAGAGATAGGAACAGCGGTCCAGCACGGCTGCGAGGTGAGTGTCCGGAGCGGCGAGCCGTGACACCAGCTCGGCCACCGTGGCGCCGGCCCGCAGCACCACGGTTTCCGATTCGGATCCGGCCGCGGCGCGCGCGGCGGCGAAGTAGCGGACCGTCACCTGGATGCCGTCGGGGTCGGCGGAAAGCTCAGCCACCGATCGCGCTCATCGGGCGGTCGGGCTGGATGAAGTTTGGATCGTTGATCCCGTGGCCGGCGGGCTTGGCCCACATCGCGGCGCGCCAGGCCGCCTCGATCGCGTCGTCGGTCGCGCCGCCACGCAGCAGGCCGCGCAGGTCGGTCTCGTCGGCGGAGAACAGGCAGCTGCGGATCTGGCCGTCGGCGGTCAGTCGGGTGCGGTCACACGTCCCGCAGAAGGCGTGCGACACCGAGGCGATGACGCCGAACTTTCCGGCCGGAGTGTTCGGGCCGGTGTCCACCAGCCACAGCTCGGCGGGCGCGGACCCGCGCGGCGTCGGGTCCGGGCGCAGCCGGAAGTGCGGCCGCAGCGCCGCCAGCACGTCGTCTGCCGTCAACGCGGCCTCCCGGCGCCATTGGTGCCCGGCGTCCAGCGGCATCTGCTCGATGACGCGCAACTGGTAGCCGTGTTCGAGGCAGAACCCCAGCAGCTCAACGACATCCTCACGACCGGTAGCGGGGTCCAGCACCGCGTTCACTTTGACCGGTACCAGCCCGGCTGCCTTGGCGGCGGCCAGACCGGCCACCACGTCGGCGAGCCGGTCGCGGCGGGTGATGGCGGCGAAGCGATCCCGGTTCACGCTGTCCAGCGAAATGTTGACCCGGTCCAGCCCCGCCGCGGCCAGCTTGGCCGCCCGTCGCGCCAGCCCGACAGCGTTGGTGGTCAGCGAGATCTCCGGGCGCGGACGCAATCCGACGGCCGCCGCGACCACCTCTTCGAGGTGGCGGGACAACAGTGGCTCACCGCCGGTGAACCGCACGCTGGTCACGCCGAGCCGGGTCACGGCGATGCGCATCAGCCGGGCCAGCTCCTCGGGCCTCAGAAGTTGCTCGCCGGGCAGCCAATCCAGGCCCTCGGCCGGCATGCAGTAACTGCACCGCAGGTTGCAGCGGTCGGTGAGTGACACGCGCAGGTCGGTCGCGGCCCGGCCGTAGGTGTCGAGCAGCGGGCCGTCCGTTGGCATTCCGGCGACGAGATCTGCGCCGCTCGTCAGGCTCGGCACCGTCGGCACGCCCAGCGCCGTCAGCGTCATGCGGGCACCCGCGCCAACGGGGCCGCCGACGCGACCGGGACGATCTCCTTGCCCAGCGGCATCAGCGACACCGGGATCAGTTTGAGGTTGGCCAGCGCCAGCGGGAGCCCGATGATCGTCACCGCCATGGCCGCCGCGCTCACCAGGTGACCGATCGCCAGCCAGATGCCGAACAGCAGCACCCAGATGACGTTTCCCATCAGGGCACCGGTTCCCGCGGTCGGTTTGTCGACGATCGTCCGGCCGAATGGCCACAACGCGTACGAGGCGATGCGCAGCGAGGCAAATCCGAACGGAATCGTAATGACGAGCAAGAAGCTGATGAGCGCCGCAGCAAGATATCCGACGGCCATCCAGAGGCCGCCGAATATCAGCCAGATTATGTTCAGAACCAGGCGCATATCACCTTCAGCAGTACTGCCAGCCTAGCGAGTGACAACGAAACAGGGGTGCTGGCCGGGCAACCACCCGAGTAGGATCTGATCCGCATCGCGTCCTGCACAGGCGGGACGCTTCTTATGTTGTCCATTCCTAGTTGTTTCCGTCAGACAAGCAGGTGAGACCAGTGCCGACCGGCAAGGTTAAGTGGTATGACGCCGAAAAGGGGTTCGGCTTCCTATCGCAGGAAGACGGCGAGGACGTCTACGTCCGTGCGTCGGCGTTGCCCGAGGGCGTTGAGGGGCTGAAGACAGGGCAGAAGGTGGAATTCGGCTTGGCTTCCGGCCGGCGCGGACCGCAGGCGTTGAGTCTCAAGCTGATCGACCCACCGCCTAGCCTTGCCAAGACGCGGCGCGAGGCATCTGTCGAGCACAAGCACAACCCCGACGAGCTGCACGGCATGGTCGAGGACATGATCACGCTGCTGGAGAGCACGGTGCAGCCCGAGCTGCGCAAGGGCCGCTACCCCGACCGCAAGGTCGCCCGTCGCGTCTCCGAGGTGGTCAAGGCGGTGGCCCGGGAGCTCGACGCCTGACCCCCGAGTACCGCGTCCCAGTTTGGGTACTCACCCCTCGCGACAGTCGTGTAGCGAGGAGGCTGCGATGGCACAGCAGGCGCAGGTCACCGAGGAGCAAGCGAGAGCGCTCGCCGAAGAGTCCCGCGAAAGTGGTTGGGATAAACCGTCCTTCGCCAAGGAGTTGTTCCTCGGTCATTTCCCGTTGGAGCTGATACACCCGTTCCCCAAACCGTCGGATGCCGACGAGGCACGTACCCGGGAGTTTCTCGCCCGGTTACGCGAATTCCTCGAGACCGTCGACGGTGGGTTGATCGAACGCGATGCGCTAATTCCCGACGAATACGTCAAGGGGTTAGCCGAATTGGGCTGTTTCGGCATGAAGATTCCTTCCGAATACGGCGGGCTGAACATGTCGCAAGTCGCCTACAACCGGGCGCTGATGATGATCTCTTCGGTTTATCCCAGCCTGGGCGCGCTGTTGTCGGCGCATCAATCGATCGGGGTGCCCGAGCCGCTGAAGCTTGCCGGCACCGACGAGCAGAAGCGGAAGTTCTTGCCGCGCTGTGCCGCCGGTGCGATATCGGCCTTTCTGCTCACCGAGCCGGACGTCGGTTCGGACCCCGCCCGGCTGGCCTGCACCGCGACGCCGGTCGACGGCGGGCGGGCCTACGAGCTCGAGGGGGTGAAGTTGTGGACCACCAACGGCGTGGTCGCCGAACTGCTCGTGGTGATGGCCCGGGTACCCAAGGGCGACGGCCACCGCGGCGGCATCAGCGCCTTCGTGGTCGAGGCGGATTCGCCCGGCATCACCGTGGAGCGACGCAACAAGTTCATGGGCCTGCGCGGCATCGAGAACGGTGTGACGCGGCTGCACGCCCTCCGGGTGCCCAGCGAGAACTTGATCGGGCGCGAAGGCGACGGCCTCAAGATCGCATTGACCACGCTGAACGCCGGACGGTTGTCGATTCCCGCGAATGCGACGGGATCGTCGAAGTGGGCGTTGAAGATCGCCCGCGAATGGTCCGGCGAGCGAGTGCAGTGGGGCAAGCCGCTGGCCAAACACGAAGCGGTGGCCGGCAAGATCTCTTTCATCGCCGCCACCAACCACGCGCTGGATGCCGTGCTCGAACTGTCCGGACAGATGGCCGACGAAGGGCGCAACGATATTCGCATCGAGGCCGCGCTGGCCAAACTGTGGTCCAGCGAAATGGCGTGCCTCATCGCGGATGAGCTCGTGCAGATCCGCGGCGGCCGCGGCTATGAAACTTCGGAGTCGCTGGCCGCGCGCGGGGAGCGCGCGGTGCCGGCCGAGCAGGCCGTGCGCGATCTGCGGATCAACCGCATCTTCGAAGGGTCCAGCGAGATCATGCGGCTGCTGATCGCCCGCGAGGCCGTCGACGCGCACTTGAGTGCGGCCGGTGACCTCGCCAAACCCGACACGGGGTTGCGACAGAAGGCCGCCGCGGCGGTGGGGGCCAGCGGCTTCTATGCAAAGTGGTTGCAGCAGCTGGTTTTTGGTGAAGGGCAACGGCCCAGGTCGTACAGCGAATTCGGTCCGCTGGCGTCGCACCTGCGGTTCGTCGAATGCTCCACCCGCAAGCTGGCCCGCAACACCTTCTACGGGATGGCGCGCGGGCAGGCCAAGCTCGAGCAAAAGCAGGGGTTCTTGGGGCGCATCGTCGACATCTGCGCCGAGCTGCTCGCGATGTCTGCGGCGTGCGTGCGCGCCGAAGGGCAACGCGTCGCGGATCCCCAACTGGGACAACAGGCTTACGAGCTGGCCGAAGCCTTCTGCCAGCAAGCGACGTTGCGGGTCGACGCGCTGTTCGACGGGCTGTGGACCAACACCGACACCAGCGATGTGCAGCTCACCCACGAGGTGCTGCAGGGGCAGTACCGCTGGCTGGAGGACGGGATCGTCGACCAGTCGGAGGGCACCGGGCCGTGGATCGCGCACTGGGAAGCGGGCGAGTCGACCGAGGCCAACCTGGCCCGACGGTTTCTGACGGCGTCTGCGTCGACCGGCCCGATTGCCAAGTAGCAGAATTGCCTGCCGTGGCCACCTACGTTGCCGGGGCCGGTGAGTTCACCCGCGACACCAACTACATCAGTACCCGCATCACCGCCGACGGCCGAGACGGCTATCCCGTCGAAGCAGGCCGGTACCGGCTGATCGTCGCACGGGCCTGCCCATGGGCAAACCGCGCCATCATCGTCCGGCGCTTGCTGGGCCTGGAAGATGCTCTCTCCATTGGGTTTTGCGGACCAACCCACGATGAGCGCAGCTGGACGTTCGATCTCGACCCGGGTGGCGTGGACCCGGTCCTGAAGATCCCGCGGCTACAAGATGCCTACTTCAAGCGCTTCCCGGACTACCCCAAGGGGATCACCGTCCCGGCGATCGTCGACGTTCCGACCGGGGCCGGCGTCACCGACGACTTCGCGCAGATGACCCTGGACCTGTCCACCGAGTGGACCACGTATCACCGCGAAGGTGCGCCCGAGCTGTACCCCGAGCGGCTGCGGGACGAGATCGACGACGTGAGTAAGCGGATCTACACCGAGATCAACAACGGGGTGTACCGCTGCGGTTTCGCGGGCTCGCAGGATGCCTGCGATGCCGCCTACGACCGACTGTTCACCGCGCTGGACTGGGTGGGTGATCGGCTAACGGGCCAGCGATATCTGGTGGGCGACACCATCACTGAGGCCGACGTGCGGCTGTTCACCACGCTGGCCCGGTTCGACCCGGTGTACCACGGTCACTTCAAATGCAACCGAAGCAGACTGTGCGAGATGCCTGTGCTGTGGGCCTACGCGCGGGATCCGTTCCAGACGCCCGGCTTCGGTGACACGGTCGACTTCGTCCAAATCAAGCAGCACTACTACATCGTGCATGCCGACATCAACCCGACCCGTATCGTGCCCAAAGGCCCGGATTTGAGCGGCTGGCTTACCGACCACGGCCGGGAAGCCTTGGGGGGCAGGCCTTTCGGCGACGGCATGCCGCCCGGGCCGCCGGTCGATGGTGAGCGAGTGCCGGCTCTGTCCTAACGCCCAACGTCGAGTTGTCGGGCTCAAACGGCCTGGTTTTCCACAACAATTCGACGTTGGGCCGGAAGGTTAATAGGTCAGCCGTACCGACCATTCCGCGTGTGGGAGGTCGCGCAGCTCGCCCGACGGGTCGACCACCAAAGTCAGTAGCTGGACGACTATTCCGGTCAGCTGCCCGCGTTGCGGGTCGACGGTGGGGACCGTGACCGCCAGCCGGGTGCCGGGCCGGAACATGCTGGTCGCGGTGTTGTCGGGATCTTGGTAAACCTGCAACAGCCGCCAGGGTGCGCGCGAAATCGCTTCGGGCACAGACAGTTGCACCGGATGGCTGCCGCTGACTCGCAGCTCGCCCTGCGCCTGCGGTTGCTGACAGTCATCGAGGTTGAGCGGGTTGCAATAGAGGTAGGGCCCCACCCGGACCGAGTGCCCGTGCGAATATGCGCTGATCTCCAGGCGCTGCGGGCCGGAATCGCGCAGCAGCCACCAGGTGCCGACCCCGGCGCCCCCGGCCAACAGCACGACCACGACCGCAAGCGCAACGGTCACACCACGTTTCACTTCGGCACCGCCGAGGTCATGCCGCTGTCGCGGGGCGCGCCTTCCTGCTCGACCATCACCGGCCGGTTACCCCCGAGGCCCGGAATCAGCGAGCTGCCGCGGAAGCTGACGATCGTCTGCGCCAGCCCCAGGATCAAGATCGCACTGATGGCCGTGAACCCTACCCACAGCTCGGTGTAGACCATCACCCCCACCGCGCCCCCCAGCACCCAGGCCAGCTGCAGCGTCGACTCCGAGCGCCCGAATCCCGACGCCCGGGATTCTTCGGGCAAGTCGTCTTGCAGGGATGCGTCCAGCGACGACTTGCCGATGGCGCTGGCGGCCGAGGTGATCAGCGTGGCGATGGCGGCTGCCATCAGGGTGCCGGCCACCGCGGCGGCCAGGGCGACCGCGCACACCGCCACGGTGCAGCGCACCACCAGCACGGCAGGCCTGCCCAGCTTCAGCCGCGCGCTGGTGAAGTTGCCGACAAAGTTGCCGATCCCGGCCGCGGCGCCGATGATGCCCAGCATCGCCAGCTGTTCCCACCCGTTGGCTTGATGCGACTTCGCGACGAAAGCGGGATACAGAAAGAGGAACCCGACCATCACCTTGATCGTGCAATTTCCCCATAGCGAGGTGATGATGTTGCGACCCAACGGCTGTCGCAAGGCCCCGCTGAATTCTTTGTGCCAGCTGCGGCGCAGCGGCTCGCTGTCCTGGCGGTAGCTCAGCGTGGCGGGAACCTCACCGGCGGTCACCTCGACCCAGCGCGGTATCCGCATCGACAGCATCGCGCCGGCGATCGTGACCGCGACGACGACGAACAGCGCACCGGGCAGCTGCAGCAGGTGCGATCCGGCGTACTCGACGCCTCCGGCGATCGCACCTCCCACGATCGTGCCACCGAGCAGACCGAACATCGTCAGCCGGGCGTTGACCCGCACCAGGTCGATGGTCGGCGGCATGACCCGCGGTGTCACCGCGCTGCGCAGCACACTGAACGATTTCGAGAACACCATCATCGCCAGCGCGCACGGATACAGCACCCACGACGGGAAACTGCCGCTGGCGCCGTCGTAGTTCATGATCAGCAGCACCGCCAGCGCGGTGCGCAGCGCGAACGACAGCGCCAGCGCGACGCGGCGGCCGTGCTGCAAGCGGTCCAGCGCGGGACCGATGAGCGGTGCGATCACCGCGAAGGGCGCGATCGTAATCAACAGGTACAGCGCGACTTTGGACTTGCTTTCGCCGCTGGCCGCGGCAAAGAACAGCGTATTCGCCAGCGCAACGGCCATCGCCGAGTCGACCGCAGAGTTCGCCACCACCGGCCACGTCAGGGCCGTGAGGCCGGACTTGTCGGCACCGTCGGCGGTGGCCGCGCGCTGGACCATCCAATACATTCGGGAGCCCATTTCGCGGCTGCGCATGGCGGCGGCGCGGGTGACGGTGATCCGTTCGCCGGGGGAGGAGCGGCGCGGCGGCGGGTCGTTGCGGGTCGGTTCTTGCCGCCGGCCCAGCGGCGGCAGGTAGCGGTTGGCGCTGGGCGGCGGTGGTGGGCGGCGCGAGCGCCGATAGTCCGCGTCGTTGGTGGGGTAATTGGCCATGCCCGGGTGCTGATTCGCCGACTCATTGCGGGTCCGGCGGCCAGGGTTGCGGGCCGCTCGGCCCGGATCATCACGCCGCCGTCCAGACACAAATCAATTCTGTCTTATGCCGGGGGGCAACCGGGCGTGGCTCGCCAACTTATACCGAGAAGCAACCCGGTGCATCTCGCCAACCTAGTATTGGGGACGCGATGCATGGAGAAGACAGCGTGACCGGGCTCACCGAGCAATCCGCCGTGGCAACCGTGGCCGAGTGGCCCGAAGGGTTGGCGGCGGTGCTTCGGGGCGCCGTCGACCGGGCCCGGGCGGCCGTCGAGGAGTTCAGCGGCCCCGACGCGGTCGGGGATTACCTGGGCGTCAGTTACGAAGATCCGAACGCCGCCACCCACCGCTTCCTGGCTCACCTGCCCGGCTACAGCGGGTGGCAGTGGGCCGTCGTCGTCGCGGCCTACCCCGGCGCCGACCACGCAACGATCAGCGAGGTCGTGCTGGTCCCCGGGCCGACATCGCTGCTGGCGCCCGAGTGGGTGCCCTGGGACCAGCGGGTGCGGCAGGGCGATTTGAGCCCCGGCGATCTGCTGCCGCCGGCGGCCAACGACGAGCGGCTGGTTCCCGGTTTCATGTCCAGCGGCGACCCGCAAGTCGACGAGACCGCCGCCGAAGTCGGGCTGGGCCGGCGTTGGGTGATGAGTGTGTGGGGCCGGGCCGACGCCGCCGAGCGGTGGCACACCGGGGACTACGGTCCCGACTCGGCGATGGCGCGGTCCACCAAGCGGGTGTGCTGCGACTGCGGCTTCTTTTTGCCACTGGCCGGATCGCTGGGCGCGATGTTCGGGGTGTGCGGCAACGAGCTGTCCGCCGACGGGCACGTCGTCGACAAGCAATACGGCTGCGGCGCACATTCCGACACACCCGCCCCGCGGGCAGCGGCTCGCCGGCGTTCGAGCCCTACGACGACGGCGTCCTCGACGTCATGGAGCCGCCCGCCCCCCCCCGATTGAGACGGCCGGGGCGCCCGAAGAGGTGCCCGAACCGCCCGAGGCTGTGGCGGAGGCGCCGGGGGTGCCGGAGACTGTAACCGAAACGGCCGAAACGGCGGAAACGGTCGACACGAACGAAACGGCGGAAACGAACGACGCGGCCGACACGCCACAGCCGCCCGAAACCGCTTCGGACTCACCGGAATCCGCGATGGACTCGCCCGATTAGCTGTTCTCGGCGGCGGACTTGATCCTCGCCAGCGAGGCGTTCATGCCCTCGAGCAACTTGCGTTCGAAGTTCGTCGTCCCACCCAGGAACGCGTTGATCGACAAGCTCGAGTACGCGCTGACGCCGTTTTCGGCATGCCGGCTCTCGACCATGCGGGTCCCATTCCCGTGGGGCTCGAGCTCATAGGTCCAGATCGTGCGGTTGGTGTCGACCCGGAACGCCAGCTTCCGCTCCAGGATGACCTCGACGACCGTGGCCGTGGTCGGCCACCACAGGCCCGAGCGCCGGTTCAGGTTCAGCGTGCGGGTGCCGGGACGCAGCGGTCCGAACGACTTCATCCAGCGACACTGCGGACTCCACTGGGGCATCCGCCGGAAATCGGAGATCAACGCCCAGACCGTCGCGGGCGGCGCGTCGATGTCGATCTGCGCTTGGAGTAGCGGGGCTACCATCGTTTCCTCCGGACGGAAGCTATTTAGGATCGAGAAAGGTTTCCAGGCCCGTCTGCGCGCCTCGCTCGCCTCGGCGGGCACCGGCGAGTTGCAGCAAAAAGATGGTCGTGCCGAGGACACCGGTGCCCAATCCGGCCAGCGCAATTGGACGCCAACTCTCCAGGGCGGGAACGAGAAACGCGACGGCTACGGCGATCAGCCAGCCCACGGCGCCGATGGTGATGAACGGCCACACCTGCAGCAGCACGGGTGGCAGCGGTGGCGGCTCGGGACTCCGATTAGGCTCGGCGCTCATCGCGATCAATCTATCCCGGAACCGCAGTGGTCGCGGCGCGGGCCGCGGTGGCCGTCCCAGCGAATGGGTGATAGGCCACCGTTCGACGTTTCTCGGCTCGAATTCTGCGGTTCCGATGTAACCTCGCGCCATGCCTGACAGCGATGCGCGGCTGGCGGCCGACCTGTCGTTGGCGGTTATGCGGTTGGCGCGCCAACTGCGATTCCGGAATCCGTCCTCTCCGGTGTCGCTTTCGCAGCTGTCGGCATTGACGACCCTGGCCAACGAGGGCGCGATGACACCCGGCGCCCTGGCGATTCGCGAACGCGTCCGGCCTCCGTCGATGACGCGGGTGATCGCCTCGCTCGCCGACGAGGGCTTCGTGGACCGCACCCCACACCCCGTCGACGGCCGGCAGGTCTTGGTCTCGGTCTCCGAGTCGGGCGCCGAATTGGTCAAAGCGGCCCGGCGCGCTCGCCAGGAATGGCTGGCCGAGCAGCTCGCGACGATGGACCAGGACAAGCGGGCCACCCTTCGCGAGGCCGCCGACTTGATGCTGGCGCTGGTCGACGAAAGCCCGTGAGCCCGGGCCTGGATGTCCAGGACGTCAACGATCCCGACGACCCGCGGCTCGACGATTTCCGCGATCTCAACAGCATCGACCGGCGCCCGGACCTGCCCACCGGCAAGGGCCTGGTGATCGCCGAGGGTGTGCTGGTCGTCCAGCGCATGCTGGCGTCCCGCTTCACCCCGCACGCGCTGCTGGGCACCGAGCGACGCCTCGACGAACTCAAAGACGATTTGAGAGGCGCCGGGGCCCCGTACTACCGAACACCGCCGAGGTAATGGCCCGGGTGGTCGGCTTCCATTTCAACCGTGGGGTGCTGGCCGCCGCGCGCCGGGTGCCCGAGCCGTCCGTCGAACAGCTCGTCGAGGGCGCGCGGACCATCGCCGTGCTCGAAGGGGTCAACGACCACGAGAACCTGGGCTCGATCTTCCGCAACGCGGCGGGCCTGGGTGTCGACGCGGTCGTGTTCGGCAGCGGTTGCGCCGATCCGCTCTACCGCCGCGCCGTGCGGGTGTCGATGGGGCACGCGCTGCTGGTGCCGTATGCCCGCTCGGCGAACTGGCCCGCCTATCTCGGCATGCTGAAGGCACGCGGATTCCGGCTGCTGGCGATGACCCCGGACGGCGAGGCCCGCCCGCTGGCCGAGGTGATGGCGGCCGCGCGCGACGACCGGATCGCCGTGCTGGTCGGCGCCGAGGGCCCTGGCCTGACACCGGCCACCCTGAGACTAAGCGACGTGCGCGTACGCATCCCGATGTCACGCGGCACGGACTCGCTCAACGTCGCGACCGCCGCGGCGTTGGCGTTCGACGAGCGCGTTAGGCTCGGTGAATGAGCGACAAACTCGGGCCGCGCACCCAATCTGTGCCCTGGGCAACGGGTTTGACGGTCGCTGGGTTTGTCGCCGCGGTGACCGGCGTCGCGATTGTGGTGCTAAGCCTCGGGCTGGTCCGGGTGCATCCACTGTTGGCCGTCGGGCTCAATGTGGTGGCCGCCGGCGGACTGGCGCCGACGCTGTGGGGCTGGCGGCGCACCCCGGTGCTGCGCTGGTTCGTGCTCGGCGCTGGAGTGGGTGTGACGATCGCGTGGCTGGCGCTGCTCGCGCTCACGCTCTCCTAGTCAGCGCTGCCCGCCCGACCGCACCCCGAGCAACACGTCCTCCCAGGTCGGAATGACCGGCTTGCCGCGGCGGCTGTGCACCGGCGGGTGCGGGGTCGGAGCGGGGGCGACCGGCTCGACGGCCGCCGTCGGCGCGGGCTCGTCGAACGCGACGTGGGCCACCGGCGCGAGCGGTCGCAGCGGACGCTCGAAGTCCGGGTCGATCAGCTCGCTGGCCGCATCGTCGGCCGCGGTGACCGTTCCGCCGTGGGCTCCCGGAATGAAGAAGAAATGCGCCAGGTTGTCGGAGCGACCGACCTTCCAAGCCAGCTGCACAGTCCAGCGGTTGTCTTCGTTGCGCCACGCGTCCCAGCTGAGGCCGCTGGGGTTCAGGCCGCGGGTGACCATCGCCGCGGACACGGTCTCGAGCAGGGTCATCACCGCGGGGCCGTCGGCGAGCATCGGATGCGCGGCGGTTGCCAGCTCGGCGGCGCGGAAGCGCTCCAGCAATACCGGGTGGGCGAACCGGCGAACCCGGGACAGGTCCGAGCCCGACGCCGCGGCCACCTGCTCGACGGATGCGCCGGCCCGGATCTTCGCCTGAATCTCCTTGGGGCTCAGCATGTTGGTGACTTCCATGTCGAGGTGCGGTTGCTCGGGCGGCGCCACCTCGCCACGCAGCAGGTCACGCAGCCGCTCGTCGGCCGCCAGCTTGAACCGGTCGTCGGGGCCGTCGCCCTCGCAGATAACGTATTTGCTGTCGGCGTCGAGCCCAACCAATTTGAGTTCCCGCATGGCTTCTCCTCGCAGGCTTTGTGCAGGTCAGCGACGACCCGTCACTGTGCCGCACTCTAGTCCAGCTAACGCCCACAACCTGTGCTGACACGCTGGGCGGTTTTCGCGCCGACGGCCGGCGTTAAAGCCGTTCGACGACCCAGTCGACGCATTGCGTCAATGCGCTGACGTCGTCGGGGTCGACCGCCGGGAACATCGCGATCCTCAACTGGTTGCGGCCGAGCTTGCGGTACGGCTCGGTGTCGACGATCCCGTTCGCCCGCAAAATCTTGGCGACCGCCGCGGCGTCGACTTCGTCGACGAAATCGATCGTGCCCACCACCTGCGAGCGCAGCGCCGGGTCGGTGACGAACGGTGTGGTGTATGAGCGCTCCTGGGCCCACGAGTACAGCCGCTGCGACGAGTCGGCGGTTCGCTTGACCGCCCAGTCCAGTCCGCCGTTGCCCAGCATCCAGTCCAGCTGTTCGGCCATCAGCGCCAGAGTGCCGATCGCGGGGGTGTTGTAGGTCTGGTCCTTGAGGCTGTTCTCGATCGCGATCGGCAGCGACAGGAAGTCGGGAACCCAGCGGCCGGAGGCGGCGATGGCCTCGACGCGGGCCAGCGCCGCGGGGCTCATGACGGCCAGCCACAGCCCGCCGTCGCTGGCGAAGTTCTTCTGCGGCGAGAAGTAATAGGCATCGGTGTCGGTGATGTCGACCGGGAGCCCGCCGGCCCCGGACGTCGCGTCGATGGCGACCAGCGCATCGCCCGAGCCGGCCGGGCGCCGGATCGGGACGGCAACGCCGGTCGACGTCTCGTTGTGCGCCCACGCGATCAGATCGACCGACGGGTCGGTCTGCGGCTCGGGTGCGCTGCCGGCGTCAACCGTGACGACGATCGGATCCCCGACGAACGGGTTGTTGGCGACCGCCGAGGCGAACTTCGAGCTGAACTCGCCATAGGTCAGGTGCAGCGAGCGCTTGTCGATCAGCCCGAACGCGGCCGCATCCCAGAACGCCGTCGCACCCCCGTTGCCCAAGATGACTTCGTACCCGTCGGGCACCGAGAAAAGCTCCGCCACCCCCTTGCGCACCCGGCCCACCAGATTCTTGACCGGCGCCTGCCGGTGCGAGGTGCCGAACAGCGCGGCCGCGGTGGTGGTCAGCGCCTGCAGTTGCTCGGTTCGGACCTTGGAGGGGCCGCAGCCGAAGCGGCCGTCACGGGGTTTGAGGTCAGCGGGAATCTGGAGCTGGTCAGCCATGCTCATCAGGGTAGTGAGCCGACCGGTGACGGCGCCGGGGCGGGCCGTTTGTTCGGCCCCGCCGGCGGCTACTTACAGATGACAACGATCGTTCGGTGTGATGCGGACCACAGGTTCGCGCTGACCAGGGGCTTGGCAACAGTGGTTGCCAAGCCCCTGGTCAGTTCCCGGTACCTGCGGTACTGTTTGGACATACGACGTCCTAATGTAAACCCCGTTGGGGAGGGCTTGGATATGGCTAGGACACGGATAGTCCGGCGGTGGCGCAAGAAGATGGAAGTGCGCGACGACGCCGAGTACGTGAAGATGCTCGCCACACTGTCTGAGGGGTCGGTGCGGCGGCATTTCAACCCGTACACCGACATCGATTGGGACTCACCGGAGTTCGCCGTCACCGAGAACGACCCGCGGTGGATTCTCCCGGCGACCGACCCGTTGGGCCGCCACCCCTGGTATCAGGCGCAGTCGCAAGAGCGTCAGATCGAGATCGGCATGTGGCGCCAGGCGAACGTGGCCAAGGTCGGCCTGCACTTCGAGTCGATCCTGATCCGCGGTCTGATGAACTACACGTTCTGGGTGCCCAACGGTTCGCCGGAGTACCGGTATTGCCTGCACGAGTCAGTCGAAGAGTGCAACCACACGATGATGTTCCAGGAGATGGTCAACCACATCGGCGCCGACGTGCCGGGCATGCCGCGGCTGCTCAAGTGGCTCTCGCCGGCGGTGCCGCTGGTGGCCGGGCCGTTGCCGGTGGCGTTCTTCATCGGTGTGCTGGCCGGCGAGGAGCCCATCGATCACACGCAGAAAAATGTTCTGCGCGAAGGCAAGTCGCTGCATCCGATCATGGAGCGGGTGATGGCGATTCACGTGGCCGAGGAAGCCCGCCACATCTCGTTCGCGCATGAGTTCCTACGTAAGCGCTTGCCGGAGCTGACCAGGCGGCAGCGGTTCTGGACCGCGCTGTATCTACCGCTGACCATGAGGCTGTTGTGCCGGGCAATTGTGGTGCCGCCCAAGTCTTTCTGGCGCCAGTTCGACATCCCGCGCGAGGTCAAGAAGGAACTGTTCTTCCGGTCGCCGGAATCGCGCAAGTGGCTGTCCGACATGTTCGGCGACGTGCGGATGCTGGCTTACGACACCGGCCTGATGGAAAATCGCTCCGCGCGGCTGATGTGGCGGATCTGCAAGATCGACGGCAAGCCGTCGCGCTACCGCAGTGAGCCGCAGCGTCAGCACCTGGCCGCCGTTCCGGCCGCCTGAGGCCCGCGAGTTCGGTTATGCCGCACGTTATTACCCAGTCGTGCTGTAACGACGGGTCCTGCGTCTTCGCCTGTCCGGTGAACTGCATTCACCCGACGCCCGACGAGCCGGGCTTCGCGACGACCGAGATGCTCTACATCGATCCGGTCGCCTGCGTGGACTGCGGTGCCTGCGTGAGCGCCTGCCCGGTGGGTGCGATCGCGCCCGACAATCGGCTGGAGAGCCAGCAGCTGCCGTTCGTCGAGATCAACGCGTCGTTCTACCCGGAGCGACCCGCCGGCGTGAAACTGCCGCCGACGTCGAAGCTGGCACCGGTGATCCCGGCCGCGCAGGTGCATGCCCGCCGCCGGCCGCTGACCGTGGCGATCGTCGGGTCCGGGCCGGCGGCGATGTATGCCGCCGACGAACTGCTCACCCAGCATGGCGTGCGGGTCAACGTCTTCGAAAAGCTGCCCACACCTTACGGTTTGGTGCGCGCCGGGGTCGCGCCGGATCACCAGAACACCAAGAAGGTGACCCGGCTGTTCGACCGGGTGTCGCGGCATCGCCACTTCCGCTTCTACCTCAACGTCGAGGTCGGCAAGCATCTGAGCCATGCCGAGCTGCTGGCCCACCACCACGCCGTGCTGTACGCGGTGGGTGCGCCCCACGACCGTCGCCTCGACATCGACGGCATGGGCCTGCCGGGCACCGGTACCGCCACCGAGCTCGTCGCGTGGATCAACGGGCATCCCGACTTCGTCGATCTGCCGGTCGATCTCGGCCACGAGCGGGTGGTGATCATCGGCAACGGCAACGTCGCGCTCGACGTCGCGCGGGTGCTCACGGCCGACTCGCAGGACTTGGCCCGCACCGACATTTCCGACCGCGCGCTGGAGGTGCTGCGCAACTCGGCGGTCCGCGAGGTGGTGATCGCCGCGCGGCGTGGCCCGGCCCACTCGGCGTTCACCCTGCCCGAATTGATCGGGCTGACCGGCGCATCCGACGTCGTGCTCGACGCCGACGACCACGAGCTGATGGCACGCGATCTCGCCGCCACCTCGGATACGTTGACCCGCAACAAGCTTGAAATTCTGAGCAAGCTCGGCGACGCGTCGGTTGCCGGCGCTCGCCCGCGCATCCGACTGGCCTATCGGCTCACGCCCGCGCGTGTGCTGGGCGAGCAGCGTGCCGGCGCCGTGGAGTTCACGGTCACCGGCACCGAAGAGCTGCACCGCATCGACGCGGGTTTGGTGCTGACGTCAATTGGCTACCGCGGCAAGCCGATTCGCGACCTCCCGTTCGACGAGTCGGCGTCGATCGTCCCGAACGACGGCGGCCGCGTCGTCGACCCCGACTCCGGCCGGCCGGTGACCGGGGCCTACGTCGCGGGGTGGATCAAGCGTGGCCCGACGGGATTCATCGGCACCAACAAGTCGTGTTCGTTCCAAACCGTCCAGGCCCTGGTCGCCGACTACAACGTCGGCAGGCTGACCGACCCGGTGAGCACGCCCGACGGCCTGCAGCAGTTGGTGCGCGCCCGCCAACCCGACGTTGTCGACGCCGCGGGATGGGCCGCCATCGATGCCGCCGAGATCGCGCGGGGCATCGACGATGGCCGCCCGCGCGAGAAGTTCACCGACGTCGCCGACATGCTCGCGGCCGCGGCGACGGCACCCAAGGCGCCGAAACGCCGGCTGCTGGCACGCCTGCTCGGCTAGCTGCTCTGCCCGGCCATCGCCGCCTGCAGCTCCTGCATGCTGACCTCGCGCACCGGCTGACCCAGCGACCAGTGGTGGCCGAACGGGTCGGCGAGCACGCCGTAGCGGTCGCCCCAGAACTGGTCGTCCAGCGGAGTGACCACGGTGGCGCCCGCGTCCAACGCCTGCTGGAACCTGGCGTCGACGTCGGTCACGGTGAGGTGGATGGTCACCGGCGTGCCGCCCAGCGACGTCGGGGTCATCGACTTCCCGCCACACATTTCGGGGAAGTCGTCGTTGAGCATGACCAGGAAACCGTTGATGCGCAGCGCGGCGTGGACCAGCTTGCCGTCCGGCCGCGGCACACGTCCGATCTCCTCGGCGCCAAAAGCCTTGACGTAGAAGTCGATCGCTGCGGCGGCGTCGTCCACTACGAGGTGCGGAGAAACTGCGGGTTCGATTTTGATCGCCATTGTGGTCTCCTTGCTGTCGGTTTCGCGGCCGGCCCCGGGCGGGACCGGCTCACGAGTTATTGACTGCCTCCGCGACTCGAATTCATCGGCGAGACCCATTCAAACGCCGGTCACCGACAAGCGGGTTACGCGTGGGTGAGGACCCGGTCCCAGCCCTCGACGGACTCCGGGCTGCGCGGCCCGGGACCCACGTAGATGGCCGATGGGCGCACCAGCTTGCCGAGCCGCTTCTGCTCGAGAATGTGTGCACACCAGCCCGCGGTGCGCCCGCAGGTGAACATCGCCGCCATCATGTTGGCCGGCACCTCCGCGAAGTCCAGGATGACCGCGGCCCAGAATTCGACGTTGGTCTCGATCGCCCGGTCCGGACGACGCTCGCGCAGCTCGGCCAGCGCGGCCTGCTCCAGGGCGACCGCGACCTCGTGGCGCGGCGCTTTGAGTCGCTCGGCGGTGGCGCGCAGCACTCGGGCCCGCGGGTCTTCGGCGCGGTAGACGCGGTGCCCGAATCCCATCAGCTTGTCGCCGCTGTCCAGGATCTTCTTGACCAGTCCGCGCGCGTCGCCGTTGCGCTCCACCTCTTCGATCATCGGCAGCACCCGCGCCGGCGCCCCACCGTGCAGCGGGCCGCTCATCGCCCCGATCGCGCCGGACAGCGCCGCGGCGACGTCGGCGCCGGTGGACGCGATCACCCGCGCGGTGAAGGTCGAGGCGTTCATGCCGTGCTCGGCGGCCGACACCCAGTAGGCGTCGATGGCTTCGACGTGCCTCGGGTCGGGCTCGCCCTGCCAGCGGGTCATGAAACGTGCTGTGACCGTTTGGCATTCATCGATAACCCGCTGCGGCACGGCCGGCTGGTAGATGCCGCGCGCGGACTGCGCGACATAGGACAGCGCCATCACCGACGCGCGGGCCAACTGGTCACGGGCGACGGCCTCGTCGGTGTCGAGCAGCGGCTGGTAGCCCCAGATCGGTGCCAGCATCGCCAGGCCCGCCTGCACGTCGACGCGAACGTCGCCGGTGTGAATCGGCAGCGGGAACGGCTCGGCGGGAGGCAAACCGTGGCCGAACCTACCGTCGACCAGCAGGGCCCACACATCGCCGAATGTCACCTGCTGATTCACCAGGTCTTGGATGTCGACGCCGCGATAGCGCAGCGCGCCGCCGTCTTTATCCGGCTCGGCGATCTCGGTGGTGAAGGCGACGACGCCCTCGAGACCGGGGACAAAGTTTTCCGGGACCACAGACATAGGAAAATTCTTGCACCTCGGCTTCCTGCCGACGCTACCGGCTGGTAGCTACCACCGGTAGCGTGATCCCGGTGGCCGGACCAGACTTCGCAACCGACAAAGATCACCTGCAGCGAATGCGCGTGGAGTACGGGTCGGTGGAGCGCGACGCCAGCTCGGACCTGGACGTGTCCTGGCTCGACGACGGGTGGCTGGCGTTGCTGCGGAAGTGGATCGACGACGCCGAACGTTTCGGGGCCTCCGAGCCGAACGCGATGGTGCTGGCGACGGTCGCGGACGGCAGGCCCGCGAGCCGCTCGGTGCTGTGCAAGGGCGTCGATGAGACTGGAATCACCTTTTTCACCAATTACGACTCGGCCAAGGGCATCGAGTTGGCCGAGACGCCGTATGCGTCGGCGACCTTTCCCTGGTACCTGCTGGGGCGCCAGGTCCACGTCCGGGGCGCGGTGACCAAGGTGGACCCGCAGGCGACCGAGGACTACTGGTCGAAGCGGCCGCGCGGCTCACAGCTGGGCGCGTGGGCGTCGCAGCAGTCGCAGCCGATCGCATCCCGTGCGGCGCTGCTCGATCAGGCGGCCGAGGTGACCGCCCGCTTCGCCGATTCCGAACGCATCCCGGTGCCGTCGAACTGGGGCGGATACCTGATCGCGCCCGAGGTGGTGGAGTTCTGGCAGGGGCGGGAAAACCGCCTGCATAACCGCATTCGCGTCGTCGGCGGTCGCGTCGAACGCCTGCAGCCCTGATCACACCCATGCGGCCTAACACCGCACGATAAGGCGGGGTTTACCCCAAAGAAAGCCGTCAGGGCCGCAGAGCAGACCCCGGGCAGGCGCGTCGCCGCGATAACGACTACCTTCAGCTGTACGCACCTAGCCAAGGCGCAGCCATACCAGCCAGAGCGCAAAGGGGTTCTCGTGGCCGACACCGACGACACCGCAACTCTGAAGTACCCAGGCGGTGAGATCGACCTGCAGATCGTCAACGCCACCGAAGGCGCCGACGGGATTGCCCTTGGCCCGCTGTTGTCCAAGACCGGCTACACGACGTTCGACAACGGCTTCGTCAACACCTCCGCGTGCAAGAGCGCGATCACCTACATCGACGGCGACGCCGGCATCCTGCGCTACCGCGGCTACCCGATCGATCAGCTCGCGGAGAAGTCGACCTTCATCGAGGTCTCGTACTTGCTGATCTACGGCGAGCTGCCCACCAGCGACCAGCTGGCCGACTTCACCAAGCGCATCCAGCTGCACACGATGCTGCACGAGGACCTCAAGCGGTTCTTCGACGGCTTCCCGCGCAACGCGCACCCGATGCCGGTGCTGTCCAGCGCCGTCAACGCGCTGTCCGCGTACTACCCGGATTCCCCCGACCCCGGCGACAACGAGGACGTCGAGCTGTCGACGATCCGGTTGCTGGCCAAGCTTCCGACGATCGCGGCCTACGCCTACAAGAAGTCGGTCGGACAGCCGTTCCTCTACCCGGACAACTCCATGTCGCTGGTGGAGAACTTCCTGCGGATGACGTTCGGGTTGCCCGCCGAGCCGTACCACGCCGACCCCGAGGTGGTACGGGCGCTGGACATGCTGCTGATCCTGCACGCCGACCATGAGCAGAACTGCTCGACGTCGACGGTTCGGCTGGTCGGGTCGTCGCAGGCCAACCTGTTCACCTCGATCTCGGGTGGCATCAACGCGCTGTGGGGGCCGCTGCACGGCGGTGCCAACCAGGCCGTGCTGGAGATGCTCGAGCAGATCCGCCAAAGCGGCGACGACGTAGGCGAATTCGTCCGCAAGGTGAAGAACCGCGAAGAGGGCGTCAAGCTGATGGGCTTCGGCCACCGGGTCTACAAGAACTACGATCCGCGGGCCCGGATCGTCAAGGAGCAGGCCGACAAGATCCTGGCCAAGTTCGGCGGTGACTCGCTGCTGGACATCGCCAAGCAGCTCGAAGAGGCCGCGCTGACCGACGACTACTTCATCGAGCGCAAGCTGTACCCGAACGTCGACTTCTACACCGGGCTGATCTACCGGGCCCTCGGGTTCCCGGTCCGGATGTTCACCGTGCTGTTCGCGTTGGGCCGGCTGCCCGGCTGGATCGCGCACTGGCGGGAGATGCACGACGAGGGCGACAGCAAGATCGGCCGTCCGCGCCAGATCTACACCGGCTACACCGAGCGCGACTACGCACCCATCGACGGGCGCTAGTCAGCTCGAGCCCAGCGAGGCCAGCACCGCCATCGCGGCGTTGTGGCCGCCGATGCCCGACACCGCACCACCGCGGCGAGCACCCGAGCCGCACAACATGATTCGTTCGTGGGCGGTGGCCACACCCCATCGACGGGCCGGGGTGTCCAGCGGATCGTCGTCGTCGGCGAACGGCCAAGACAGGGCGCCGTGGAAGATGTTGCCGGCCGTCATCGCCAGATTGCGGTGCAGGTCTAGCGTGGTGGTCGTCTCGATGCACGGCCGGCCGTGTGCGTCGGCCATCAGGACGTCCTGAATCGGTTCGGCCAGAACGGAATTCAGCGACGCCAGCACCGACTCGGTCAGCCGGTCACGCAGTGCGCCGGAGTAGTTGCCGTCGAACAGCGAATGCGGGGTGTGCAGGCCGAACACGGTCATCGTGTGCGCGCCGGCGTCGCGCAGTTCGCTGGACAGGATGCTCGGGTCGGCCAACGAGTGGCAATACGCCTCGCACGGCAGCGGATCCGGCACCGCTCCGGCGGTCGCCCGCGCATACGCGCTGTCCAGTTGACTCCACGTCTCGTTGACGTGAAATGTGCCGGCGAATGCCTGTTCGGGGTGACGGTGTCGTCGCGCAATCGGGGCAGGCGCCGCAGCACCATGTTGACCTTGAACTGTGAACCCTGGTCCGGGGCCGGCGGTCGGTCACCGAGCAGGCGAGCCAAAACCGTTGGCGTTACCCCGGACAACACGAACCGGCCCCGGCTGACACGCTCGTCGCCGTCGTGCCGGTAGCGCACCTCGCCCGTCGGGTCCACCGCGTAAACCTCTGCGCCCGTGACTATTTCGGCGCCATGACGGACAGCGGCGGCGGCCAGGGTAGCCGTTACCGCGCCCATCCCGCCGATCGGGACGTCCCAGTCTCCGCCGAGCACGTGGTACAGGAAGCAGATGTTCTGGCGCAGCGACGCCTCGTCCAGACGCGCGAACGTGCCGATCAGCGCGTCGGTGGCGATCACACCGCGGACCAGGTCGTCGCGCACCGCGGCGGCGATCGCGTGCCCGATCGGTTCGTCCACGATCGCCCGCCACGCTGCGGCCGCATCCGGCTCGCCGGCGTCGATGACGTGGCGGCGGGCCTGCTCGCAGGTGCGCAGTGGTTGGGTCAGCGTCGGCCACAGCGGGTCGGTCACTAGGCGGGTACGCCGATAGAACTCGGCGAAATCGCGCTCGTCGTCGGCACCGCCGACGGCGCGGAAGGAATCCGGCGATCCGACCAGCAGGCCGCTGCGCCCGCCCGTCGCCGGCTGGGGGGTGTACGACGAGAACCGTCGACCGGCCAGTCGTACCTCGGCGCCCAGGTCCGCGACGATGCGTGGTGGCAGCAGGCTGACCAGGTACGAGTACCGCGACACCCGGACCTCGACGCCGTCGAACGCCTGCGCCGAAACGGCGGCCCCGCCGATGTGCTCCAACCGCTCGAGCACCCGCACCCTGAGGCCGGCGCGGGCCAGGTAGCCCGCCGCCACCAGGCCGTTGTGGCCGCCACCCACGACGACGACGTCGGAATCCGGGTCGGCATCCGGCGCGTCACCGAGGGACATGTCTAGCCCAGGTAGCCCTCGACCTGGTCGCCGGGGCGCACCGCGGCCTCCCGCGGATCACCACCGGTTTCGCGCAGTGCGCGCCGCTGGCGCAGCAGGTCCCAGCACTGGTCGAGCTCGACCTCGACCCGGCGGAGCCGTTCGTGTCCTCGGACTCGGAGATGTCGCGATGCTGCAGCTGGGCCCGCAGCTTTTTCTCCTCGGCGACCAGGGTGCGGATGTGCTCGAGGGTCTCGCTGTCGGTCGGTCTACTGCCCATTGCTCTAGTGTGCCCGACGAAACCAACCCCGCCGCCGAACGTGGAGTTGTTGGGCCAACTTCACGTGATTTCGCCCGACAAGTCGACGCTCGACCGCACCGGGTTTAGCTCGGGGCGGGCAGGCGCAGCAGCAACCGCGCACCGCCCAGCGGGCTGTCTTGCAGCGATGCCGTCCCGCCGTGCAGATGCGCCTGCTGGGCCACCAGGGCCAGCCCCAAGCCGGATCCGGAGTGTGAGGCCGTCGACCCGCGGGAGAACCGCTCGAACACCACCTCGCGCTCGCCTTCGGGCACGCCACTGCCGTTGTCGTCGACGGCGATTTCCACTCCGTCCCGGGAGCTGACCGCCGACAGCTGAACCCGGGTGGCGCCGCCGTGTTTGACGGCGTTGGCGATCGCGTTGTCGACCGCGAGGCGCAGCCCGGCCGGCATCCCCACGATGATGCAGGTGGGCGACGGCACCAGCGAAACATCCAAGTCCGGGTAGACCCTGGTGGCGTCGTGGGCGGCGCGGTCCAGCAGTTCGGTGATGTCGACGGGCACGTGATCGTCGGAGGTGGACAGTTCGCCCTGCGCCAGTCGCTCCAGCGCGCTCAGCGTGGCCTCGATCCGGGACTGCGTGCGAATGACGTCGCCGAGCACCTCCTTGCGCTGGTCGTCGGGCAGATCGAGGGTCGACAACACCTCGAGGTTGGTGCGCATCGCGGTCAGGGGTGTGCGCAGTTCGTGAGAGGACACCGCGGCGAAGTCACGCGCCGACGACAGCGCCTCCTTGGTGCGGTTCTGCTCGTCCCAGATGCGTTGCAGCATGCCCCGCATGGCCTCGGCGATCTCGACGGCCTCGGTGGCACCGTGCACCTCGACCTGCGGCGCCTCGTCGCCGGCGTCGATCAATCGGGTCTGCTGCGCAAGCTGTTTGAACGGGCGCACCGCGAAAGAGGCCAGCAGCCAGGCGAACACCGTCGACGCGAAGATGGCAAACCCACAGATGAGCAACACCCTGCGATGGAGGTTGTTGGTCTCGGCCAGCGTGGCGTCATAGGTCGCGCCGACGGCAAGCGAGGCCGGCTCCGGCCCCGGAATCTCCACCGTGCGCACCCGGTAGCGCACGCCGTTGATGTAGGTGTCGGTGTAGTCGACGTCGGAGCGGGGCAGCGTCACATCGGAGTTCGACGTCACCAGGTCGCCGCGCCGCATCGTCATGATCGCGTCACGGTCGTTGGGCGAGCGCGGGATCTCGTCGAGGCCGCGCGGCAGGAACGGGATCGCGAAACCGGCAGCCTCGTCGAGCCGGCGGTCCAGCCGCTCCTTGCGGTCATTGGTGATGCCGACCCAGACGACGGCCCCGACGATCAGGACCGGAATCGCGGCACCGATGGCTGTCGCGAGCACCACCCGAGTCCGCAGCGAGGGCGTACGGGCCAAGATTCGCGACAGGAAATTCATGGCTGTGCTGGCCTACCGCGTCATTACTGCATCCGCAGCACGAACCCCACGCCGCGGACGGTGTGCAGCAACCTGGGACCGCCGTTGGCCTCCAGCTTGCGCCGCAGGTACCCGATGAAGACGTCGACGACGTTGGTGTCGGCGGCGAAGTCATAGCCCCACACCAGCTCCAGCAGCTGCGCGCGGGACAGCACCGCGGTCTTGTGCTCGGCCAGCACCGCCAGCAGGTCGAACTCGCGCTTGGTCAGGTCGACGTCGACGCCGTTGACCCGGGCCCTGCGGCCGGGAATATCGACCTCCAGCGGACCCACGTTGATGGTTTCCGAGGAGGACGTCGCGGTGGCGCCACGGCGGCGCAGCAGCGCCTTGACCCGTGCGACCAGCTCGGCCAGCACGAACGGTTTGACGAGGTAGTCGTCGGCACCGGCCTCCAGGCCGGCGACGCGGTCGTCGACCGAGCTGCGTGCCGAGAGCACACAGACCGGCACGTCGTTGTCCATCGCGCGCAGGGCGGTGACGACGCTGACGCCGTCCAGCACCGGCATGTTGATGTCGAGCACGATCGCGTCCGGCCGGGTCTCGGTGGCGCTGCGCAAGGCTTCCGCGCCGTCGACGGCGGTCGACACCTCGAACCCGGACAGCCGCAGCCCGCGTTCCAGTGAGGCGAGCACATCGGAGTCGTCGTCGACGACCAAGACCCGAGGTGAGCTGAGACCAGAGTCCATGCCGCCCATTTTGCCGGATTCCATTTTGCCGGATTCTTGGCGTCGGCTGCGGGAGGCCGCCCAGGACGGCGCGCTCAGGCGGTGTCGGCGATCGCGGGAAGCCGGGCGGCGCCGGTATCGACCCTGCGCAGCGTGTCGGCGAACCTGAGCCAGATGATCAGCGATCCCACGGACAGGCCCCCGAGCATCAGGAAGGCGACCGGGTAGCCGAGATGCTGCGCGACCACTCCGCCCAGGACCGGGCTGAGCGCGCCGCCGAGACCTTGTGCCGCCATGATGGCGCCCTGGCCGACATTGATGTGGCCGGTGCCGTCGAGGATCCGTGCCACCAGGCCCGGTACCGCCACCGACAACATGCCCGCCCCGACGCCGTCGAGCACCTGCACCGGGATGACACCCCAGCTGGTGATGACGCCCGCGGCGAGCAGCCCGCGCACCGGCAGCGCGCTGAACGCGATCAGGATGGCCAGCCAGTAACCGCGGGTCTGGGCGATCCGCATGGCCGCCAGCGATGCGACGATCATCACGCCCTGCGCGACGACGACCGTCTCGGCCACCGTGATGAACGGGTTGGTGTGGGTGGCGACCACCGCCAGCCCGTACAGCGGCAGCATTGCCGCGTTGCCGAGGTGGAACAGCACCAGGGCGGCGGCCAGGGTCAGCAGTGGTTTGGATTCGAGCATCACGCGCATCTTCGAGATCGGGGTGCCCGCGCCCGCGGCCGCCTCGCCGCGCGCGACGTGGTCGTTGATCCGGCCGGCGGGGATTGCCAGGACGGACAGGATGGACAGTCCGGCGAATCCCACGGCCAGCCAGAACACGCCGGCATACCCGAAGATCCAGCCGACCAGCCCGGACGCGGCGGCGCCGACCATGTTGCCGGTGTGGTTGTAGGCCTGGTTTCGCCCGTTCTGGGCGTTGAAGCCGACCTGTCCCACCAGGCCGAGGGTGATGCCGATGACGGCCGGAGCGATGGTGGCCCCCGAGATGCACATCAGGGACTGCGCGGCGGCGACGACCCAGAAGTGCCCGGAGGTCAGGATGACCGCCGAGGCCGCGACGGCGCCGAGGCCGACCACGATGACGCAGGTCCGTTTACGGGAGGTGGCGTCGACCAGTGCACCGGCCGGACCGACGGTGATCATGCCGACGATCGCACCCAGGGTGATGACCGCGCCGATGGTACCGGTGGTCCAGCCGCGCCCGGCGAGCAACACGCCGAGAAACGGACCCATGCCGGCTTCCATATCCGCCATGAAGAAATTCAGCGCCTGCAGCGCGACCCGGTCGCGCCGGGAAACCGCCGTCGTGTCTTGAGAACGCATGCCTCATTGTGGCGAAACCGCAGTGGCGCAGCGCACCTCGGCGTTTGCGGACGGGCCGACATCGGCGATAATTAGCACTCAGCGGATGAGATTGCTAACGCGTGTGGTGAAGCTGTGAGGAGGAGAACGTCAATGCGCGCTGCCGATTTCGTCTTACCGACCACCCCGGCGGATTCCCACCGCCCGATCCGGATCGTGCTGGTCGCGCCGCCGTATTTCGACGTTCCGCCCAGCGGCTACGGCGGTGTCGAGGCGGTTGTCGCCGACCTGGCCGACACGCTGGTAGCCCGCGGTCATCACGTTACGCTGCTCGGCGCCGGCAAGCCGGGCACGGCGGCCGACTTCGTCCCGCTGTGGGATCGCACCCTGCCCGACCGGCTGGGCCAGCCGTATCCGGAAGTCATGCACGCGTTGAAAGTCCGCAGCGCGGTCACCCGGATCGCCGCAACCGACGGTGTCGACATCGTGCACGACCACACCTTCGCCGGACCCATCAACGCCCCGGCCTATCACGCGCTACGGGTGCCGACCGTGGTCACGGTGCACGGGCCCATCGACGACGATCTGTACCCGTACTACCGGGAGCTCAGCGGCGATGTCGGGCTGGTGGCGATCAGCGACCGGCAGAAAGAGCTGGCCCCCGATCTGAATTGGGTTGGCAGCGTGCACAATGCGCTGCGGATCGACGAATGGCCGTTCGAGACCGAGAAGCACAATTACGCGCTGTTCCTGGGCCGCTACGCGCCGTACAAGGGCGCTCATCTGGCGGTGCGGGCGGCGCACGAGGCCGGGATCCCGCTGGTGCTCGCCGGCAAATGCAGCGAGCCTGCCGAGAAGGAATACTTCGAGGAGTGCGTGCGCCCGCTGCTGACCGACAGCGACCACGTGTTCGGCGAGGCCGACGCGGTCAGCAAGCGAAAGTTGTTGTCGCGCGCCCGCTGTCTGCTGTTCCCCATCGGGTGGGAGGAGCCGTTCGGGATCGTGATGATCGAAGCGATGGCCTGCGGCACACCGGTCGTCGCGTTGCGCGGCGGGGCCGTACCGGAAGTAATCGTCGACGGTGTGACGGGCGTCGTGTGCGAGGACGCCGCCGAGCTGCCCGCCGCGATCGACCGGGCGCAAGCGTTGGATCCGCATGCGTGCCGGCGACACGTCGCCGCCAATTTCGATGTGGCACAGTTCGGTTCGGCGTACGAGCAGATCTACCGTGGCGTCCTGGGCCGCGCGGCCGACGCCTACCGCGGCGGCCGGGGCAAGGCGGTGGTCGAGTCCTTCGGGCCAGGCAGGCGAGCCCATGAGTTCGTCCACAAGGCCGCCGTGTGACGGGTCCGACACCCTTCAACAGCACCTCGCCGGTCAAGATCGGCTCGGGTGGCGACACGGTGACCCTGGTCGACGGCGCGACATTCTGCCTGTCCGACCGCTACGGGAACGTGCTGGCCGGCAGGTCCCACGGATTGTTTTTCCGCGACGCGCGGGTCCTGTCGCGGTGGGAGCTGCGGGTCGACGGTGAAACCGCCGACGCGCTGTCGGTGGAATCGACCGAAGCGTTTGCCGCGCAGTTCATCCTGCGCCGGCCGCCGCGTTCGGGGCCGGACAGCACGCTGCTGGTGGTGCGCGAACGGCTGGTGACCGACGGGCTGCGGGAAACGATCTGGCTGCAGAACATGGACAAGGAAAGCACCGTCGTGTCCCTCGAGCTGCACGCCGACGCGGACTTCGCGGACCTGTTTGCGGTCAAGGAGGGACGGGTACCGGTCGGCGGGGCCGAGAAGACGGTGGCCGGATCCGAACTCGTGCTGCGGGGCCGGGGCGACCGGCTGCGCGGGCTGACGGTATCGGCCACCGGTGACCCGGTGGTGGTGCCCGGGTCGCTGAACTGGCGGGTGGTGGTGCCGCCCGGGGGGCGCTGGCAGACCGAGATCACGGTGCAGCCGACGTGGGCGGACCACAAGGTCTGGACCCGCGCCCCGCGCGGCGAGACCGCCCGAAAAAGCGCACCGGCCCGCAAGATCGAGGCCTGGCGTGACAGTGCGACCACCGTCGATACCGACCACACCGCGCTGGCCCGGGTGCTCAGCCAAACCGAAAGCGACTTGGGCGCGTTGCTGATTCACGACGCCGACGGTCGCCGGTCGTATGTCGCGGCGGGCGCGCCCTGGTTCATGACGTTGTTCGGCCGGGACAGCCTGCTGACCGCCTGGATGGCCCTCCCCCTGGACGTCGGCCTTTCGATCGGCACCCTGCAACGGCTGGTCGCGCTGCAGGGCCGGCGCGTCGACGCCGTCACCGAGGAACAGCCCGGCCGCATCATGCACGAGCTCAGGCACGGCCCGGACAGTGCCGACGTGCTGGGCGGCGGCGTCTATTACGGGACGGCCGATGCGACGCCGCTGTTCGTCATGCTGCTCGCGGAATGCTGGCGGTGGGGCGCCGACGAGGCGGTCATCCGGGCGCTGCTGCCCGCGGCCGACGCCGCGCTGGCCTGGACGGAAGAGTACGGCGACCGGGACGGCGACTGCTTCGTCGAATACCAGCGCGCCACCGACCGGGGGCTGATCAACCAGGGCTGGAAGGACAGCTTCGACGGCATCAACGACGCCACCGGCCGCCTCGCCGAGCCGCCGATCGCGCTGTGCGAAGTGCAGGGCTACGTGTACGCCGCCCTGCTGGCGCGGGCTGAACTCGCCGAGGGGCTGGGCGATTCCGGCCGCGCGGCGCGGCTGCGCGAGCGGGCCCAGCTGCTGCGGGACCGGTTCATTGAGAAGTTCTGGATACCCGAGAAGGGTTGCTACGCGGTCGCATTAGACGGACAAAAGCGCCCGGTGGACGCGTTGACGAGCAATGTCGGCCATTGCCTGTGGACCGGAATTGCGACCGACGAACATGCCGCGGCGATCGTGGAGCGGTTGTCCGGTCCGGAGATGGACTCCGGTTTCGGGCTGCGCACGCTGGCCACCGGCATGGGGGCGTACAATCCGATGAGCTACCACAACGGCTCGGTGTGGCCGCACGACACCGCCATCGCGGTGGTTGGCTTGCTGCGCTATGGCCACGTGCCCGGGGCGGTGCAGCTGGCGCAACGGCTGGCGAACGAACTCCTCGATGCCGCAATGGCTTTCGGCGGGCGCCTGCCCGAGTTGTTCTGCGGTTTCCCCCGTACGCAGTTCGCCGCGCCGGTGCCCTATCCCACTTCCTGCTCGCCGCAGGCGTGGGCCAGCGCCGCCCCGCTGCTGCTGTTGCGGTCGATCCTGGGGCTCGACCCGCACGTGCCGCACCGTATCCTGTCGATCTCGCCGCGGCTGCCGGTCGAGTGGGGCCGGATCACGTTGACCAATTTGCGCTTGGGCTCCAGCACCGTGCACCTGGAAGCCGAGGGCGAGACGGCCAAGACGCGCGGCCTGTCCGACGACTGGCAGCTGCTGACGCCCGCCGAGGTCGGCCGTTAACGGCAGCGTGAAGATGTTGTCCCGCAAGCACTGTCAAACAGTCTCCGGCGTCAATCCGATGTTGCGATAGCGCCGCAGTCGCGCGGCCATCCGCTCGTCGCCGGGGATGTCGCGCAGCGCGTGCACCTCCGCGGCAATCGCCCCGGACAGTCGCTGCGAGAAATCGATCGGCTCGTCGGCGGCGTCGGGATGCTCGGGCACGATGGCGTCCACGATTCCGGACTTCATCAGATCGAGCGACCGAATACCATGGGCCGCAGCGAGTTCGGGGGCATGCACGGTGTCGCGGAAGACGATGGCGCTGGCGCCCTCGGGTGGCAGCGGGGCCAGCCAGCCGTGCAGCGCGGCCAGCACCCGGTCGGCGGGGACCATCGCCAGCGCCGGCCCGCCGCTGCCCTGGCCCAGCAGCACCGACACCGTCGGGGTGTCCAGTGTCACCAGTTCGGCCACGCATTGGGCGATCTGGCCGGCCAGTCCGCCCTGCTCGGCTTCGGCCGACAGTGCGGGGCCGGCGGTGTCGATCACCAGCACCAGCGGCAGCCGCAGTTCGGCGGCCAGCGCCATGCCGCGGCGGGCTTCGGCCAACGAGGCGGGGCCGACCAGTCCACCGGTGAGGCGCTGCTGGCCGAGGACCACCGCGGGCTGGCCGGCGAAGCGGGCCAGCGCCAACAGGGTGGTCGCCGCCTCCCCGCTGCCGGTACCCGACAGCAGCACCAGGTCGGTGGCTCCGTGGCGCAGCAGGTGCCGGACGCCCGGCCGGTCCGGCCGCCGCGACGCCAGCACCGAATCCCAGGCCGGCACATCGGGTATCGATTCGCCGGGCGGTGCGGCGGGCAGCGGCCCTGGCGCGTCGGCGATGACCGTCAGCGCGCGATCCACCGTCCGGCGCAGCTCGTCGATTTCGACGACACCGTCGATCACGCCGTGCCGCTGCAGGTTCTCCGCGGTTTGGATGCCCGGCGGGAACGGTTCGCCGTAGAGCTGCTGGTAGACGCGTGGCCCGAGGAACCCGATCAGCGCGCGCGGCTCGGCGACGGTGATGTGGCCCAGCGAGCCCCACGACGCGAACACCCCGCCGGTGGTCGGGTTGCGCAGGTAGACGAGGTAGGGCAGGTGCGCCCGCTTGTGCAGTCGGACGGCCGCGGCGATCTTCACCATCTGCAGGAACGCGACGGTGCCCTCTTGCATGCGGGTGCCGCCGGAGCTCGGCGAGGCCAGCAGCGGGAGCCGTTCGGCCGTGGCGCGCTGCACCGCGGTGGTGATCCGCTCGGCCGCCGCCACCCCGATCGACCCGCCCAGGAAGCCGAACTCGCACACCACGATCGCCACCCGGCGCCCGTGTATCCGCCCCTCACCGGTGAGCACCGCTTCGTCGCGGCCGGTGGCCGAGCGGGCCTCGGCGAGCTCGCGCGCGTAGGTGTCGCTGATCGGTATCTGTAACGGGGTGCTGTCCCAGCTCACGAACGAGCCTTCGTCGAGCACCGCGTCCTGCAGTTGTTCGGTCGTGATGCGACTCACGCGCACAGGCTATATAGGCTGGCGCCCATGATCGGTATCACGCAGGTCGAAGCCGTAATGACCATCGAGTTGCAGCGTCCCGAGCGCCGCAACGCCCTGAACTCCGAGCTCGTCGACGAGCTGCGGGAGGCGGTGCTGAAGGCCGGTGATGGAGTCACCCGCGCGATCGTGCTGACCGGCCAGGGCACGGTGTTCTGCGCCGGCGCGGACCTGAGCGGCGAAGCGTTCGCCGCCGACTACCCCGACCGGCTCATCGAGCTGCACAAGGCGCTGGACGCCGCACCGATGCCGGTGATCGGCGCCATCAACGGCCCGGCCATCGGCGCGGGACTGCAACTGGCCATGCAGTGTGATCTGCGGGTGGTGGCCCCGGAAGCGTTCTTCCAATTCCCCACCTCGAAATACGGTCTGGCCCTGGACAACTGGAGCATCCGGCGGCTGTCGTCGCTGGTCGGCTACGGCCGCGCCCGCGCGATGCTGCTGGCGGCGGAGAAGTTGACCGCCGAGGCGGCGCTGCAGACGGGGATGGCCAACCGGATCGGGACGCTGGAAGACGCCCAGGCCTGGGGCGCCGAGATCGCCGGGCTGGCGCCGCTGGCGATCCAGCACGCCAAGCGGGTACTCAACGACGACGGTGCGATCGAGGAGGCCTGGCCGGTGCACAAGGAATTGTTCGACAAGGCCTGGGCAAGCCAGGACGTCATCGAGGCGCAGGTCGCCCGGGTGGAGAAGCGGCCGCCGAGGTTCCAGGGGGCCTGACGGTGCCCGCAGCGCTTCGCCTGGCCGCCGGTACGGTCACGCTCGCCGCCGGCGGGTGGGTGTTGCACGCGCTGCACGGGGCGCCGGCCGCCCTCGGCGCCGACCCGTCGTCGATCCGCGCCGTGACGCAGCACTCGCCCAATTTCTCCGACGGTGTCTTCGTCAACCTTGACCCCGCCTCCAATGCCAACCTGGACCGTGAGCAGCTGGCGCTGATCGCGTGGGAATTCGTGGGGGGACGCGGCCGCAGCCGCCCCACGGCACCGATCCCGCTGGGTGCCCCGGGCACGTTCGACGCCGACCCGGCGCGGTTGGCCGTCAGCTGGCTGGGCCACTCCACCGCGCTGCTGGAAATCGACGGCTACCGGGTGCTGACCGATCCGGTGTGGAGCCGACGTTGTTCCCCGTCGGACGTGATCGGACCCGAGCGTTTGCATCCGCCGCCGGTGCAGCTCGAGGCGCTGCCGGCCATCGACGCGGTGGTGATCAGCCATGACCACTACGACCACCTCGACATCGACACCGTGCTGGCGCTGGCGCGCACTCAGCGGGCGCCGTTCTTCGTCCCGCTCGGCGTGGGTGCGCACCTGCGCGCGTGGGGCATCCCGGGGCAGCGCATCGTCGAACTCGACTGGAACGAAAGCGGCCACGTCGACGAGCTGAGACTGATTTGCCTTCCGGCACGGCACTTTTCGGGCCGGTTCTTCGAGCGCAACACTACGTTGTGGGCGTCCTGGGGGATCGTCGGTCCCAGTCACCGCGCGTATTTCGGCGGGGATACCGGCTACACGAAGAGCTTCGAGCAGATCGGCGCCGAGCACGGGCCGTTCGACCTGACGCTGTTGCCGATCGGCGCCTACAACCCGGGGTGGCCGGACATTCACATGAACCCCGAGGAGGCGGTCCGGGCGCACCTGGACCTCACACCCGGCGGGGCCGGGCTGTTGGTGCCCATCCACTGGGGCACCTTCCGGCTGGCGCCGCACCCGTGGGAAGAGCCGGTCGAGCGGATGCTGGTGGCCGCCGAAGCCGCCGACGCAGCGGTGGCGGTTCCCGCACCCGGTCAGCGACTTGATCCGTCCGGGCCGCTGCGGTTCAACCCGTGGTGGCGTCTTTAGTTATCGCACAACGTAATTAGGTGTAGGAGCGGGCCAGGTCGTCGAGTGTGAATCCTCTGTTGAGTCCGCTGGGGTTGGGCAGCACCCATGCCGTGGTGCCGGCAAACCCGGGCGGGTAGGGACCCCAGCCGATCTTCGGTGCGCCGGTCATCGCCGCCAGGGCCCGCTTGCCGAAAAAACCGATCGCTCGCGGCGCGTAGCGACGCATCTTGGCCTCGAACTCGGGCCGGGCGCTGCGGAACTCTGCGGTCGAGACGTCGCTGGCCCGGCGGGTCGGTCGGCTGACGACCGCGGTGATGCCGCAGCCGTAGTCGAGCAATCGGCGCTCCTCGTCCGGCCGCAGCCGGATGTCGGTGAATCCGGCCAGCTGCAAGACGGACCAAAACCGATTGCTGCGATTCGAGAAATTGTGTCCGTCGTTCGCAGCGGTCGTCGCCGGGTTCATGCCGCAGAAGACGATGTCGAGACCCGGGGCCAGGATGTCCGATTCATAATGCATCATGGAAATACTCCCATCGGCCAAGCACGCTAGAGTCTGCGGGCATGACGAACGCGCGGCCCGCGCCGCTGTCGCGATGTTGCTGGCACTAATCGGATGTGGCTGCGGCCATCCCATATAGAGCCCGCTGTCGCCGTTGTCTGAGGCGCCCCCCAACGAAGTGTCGGGCCTAAACCATCCCGTCCGGGCGCATCGATGCTGCCATCGCGAAGGTCGACGGCCTGGTCAAAGACCTGATGCGCGACACCGGAGTCCCGGGCGTGTCCGTAGCCATTGTGCGCGGCGGAAAGACTGTGTACGCCAAGGGTTTCGGTGTGAAGGACGCGACCAAGGGTGACAGCCCGGGTAACAAGGTCGACGCGGACACCGTCTTTCAGTTGGCATCGGTGTCGAAATCGGTCGGCGCGACCGTGGTGGCACACCAAGTGTCCACCAACGCCGTCAGCTAGAACACGCCGGTGGTGTCCAAGCTGCCGTGGTTTGCATTGTCGGATCCCTACGTCACCGGCCACGTGACCGTCGCCGACCTGTACTCGCACCGCTCCGGGCTGCCCGACCACGCCGGCGACAAGCTGGAGGATCTCGGGTACGACCGTCGGCAGGTATTGCAGCGGCTTAAGTATTTGCCGTTGGCGCCTTTTCGAAGCAGCTACGCCTACACCAACTTTGGTTTGACGGCAGCCGCCGCGGCGGTGGCGGCCGCCGCGGGAAAATCGTGGGAGGACTTGTCCGACGAGGTGCTCTACCGCCCGCTGGGTATGGCGTCGACGAGCTCGAAATACGCCGACTACCTGGCCAGGCCCAACCGGGCGGTGCTGCACGTCGAAGTCGGCGACAAGTGGGAGCCACGCTTTCAGCGCGACCCCGATGCGCAGGCGCCCGCCGGCGGTGTGAGTTCGTCGATCAACGACATGGCGCGGTGGCTGACGATGGTGATGGCCAACGGAACCTACGACGGTAAGCAGATCACCTCGCCGGAAGCGCTGCTGCCCGCGATCACGCCACAGGTCGTTTCGATGCCTGCGTCGTCGCCGAAAGCCCGGACCGGCAACTACGGTCACGGTTTCAACGCCTCGGTGACCTCGTCGGGGCGCACAGAGTACAGCCACTCCAGGGCCTTCGCGTCGGGCGCGGCGACCAACTTCGTGGTGATGCCATCCCAGGACGTCGGCATTATTGCGCTGACCAACGGTGCGCCGTACGGCATTCCGGAGGCGCTGACCGCGCAATTCATGGATCTGGTGCAGTACGGCGAAATTCGGGAGGATTGGCCGGCTCTGTACAACCATGCGGTAGGTTGGATGAACAACGCGGGGGGTGCGCTGGTCGGCAAGCAGCCGCCTGCCAACGCCGCGCCGGCCCGGCCGCTCACCGACTACCTGGGTGTCTACGCCAGCGACTACTGGGGTCCGGCCGTCGTTACCGAAGATAACGGGCGACTTCAGTTGGCGCTGGGGCCCAAGAATCAGACGTTCGGCCTCACGCACTGGGACGGCGATACCTTCACGTTCTCGATCACCGACGAAAATGCGCCGCCCGGAACGATTTCCAAGGCCGTGTTCGCCGGTAACACGCTGAACCTGGAGTACTTCGACACCGACAAGCTCGGAACGTTCACCCGATGAATCACGGGCTAACCGACGCCGAGGTGGCGCAGCGGGTAGCCGAGGGTAACAGCAACGCGGTTGCCGCCCGGGCGGGCCGCAGTATCGCGGACATTGTGCGCGCCAACGTTTTCATTCGGATCAATGCGATCCTGGGCGTGCTGCTGGCTGTCGTGCTCGCGACCGGCTCGCTCATCAACGGGCTGTTCGGCCTGCAGATCATCGCCAACAGCGTCATCGGGATGATTCAGGGGATCCGCGCCAAACAGACGCTGGACGCCCTCGCGATCATCGGCCAGGCAAAACCATTGGTGCGCAGGAAATCCGGTACCACAACGCTGCCGCCCAGCGAGGTGGTGCTCGACGACGTCATCGAGCTCGGACCCGGCGATCAGATCGTCGTCGACGGCGAGGTCCTCGAGGAGCAGGATCTGGAGGTCGACGAATCGCTGCTGACCGGTGAGGAGGACCCGATCGACAAGCACACCGGCGACACGGTGATGTCGGGGAGTTTCGTCGTCGCCGGTACCGGCGCCTACTGTGCCACCAAGGTCGGACCGGCGGCCTATGCCGCCAAACTCGCCGAGGAGGCCAGCAAGTTCACCTTGGTGAAATCCGAACTGCGCAACGGCATCAACCGGATCTTGCAGTTCATCACCTACCTGCGGGTGCCGGCGGGCCTGTTGACGATCTACACGCAGCTGTTCACCACCGTCCATGCGGATTGGCGCCACGCCGTGCTGCGGACCGTCGGTGCGCTGGTGCCGATGGTGCCCGAGGGGCTGGTGCTGATGACGTCGATCGCGTTCGCGGTCGGCGTCATCAGGCTCGGGCAGCGTTCCTGCCTGGTACAGGAATTGCTTGCGAGCGAGGGGCTGGCCCGCGTCGACGTGGTGTGCGCCGACAAGACGGGCACCCTGACCGAAAGCGGCATGCGGGTTTCCGATGTCGTCGAACTGTCCGGTCCACGGGCCATACCCGAGGCGCTGGCCGCGCTGACCGCGGCCGACCCTCGTCCCAACGCCAGCATTCGGGCGATCGCCGACGCGTTCGACCGGCCGCCCGGCTGGATCGTCACGGCCACAGCGCCTTTCAAGTCGGCCACCAAATGGAGCGGCGTGTCCTACCAGGACCATGGCAACTGGGTGATCGGTGCGCCGGACGTGCTGCTCGACCCCGCTTCGCCCGTCGCGGCGCAGGCCGAACGCATCGGTGCCCGGGGTTTGCGGGTGCTACTACTCGGCGCCGCCGACGTCGCCGTGGATCATCCGAACGCCCCGGGGCAGGTCGAGCCGGTCGCACTGGTGGTGCTGGAGCAGAAGGTACGGCCGGACGCCCGAAAGACAGTGGAATACTTTGCCGCCCAAAGTGTTTCGGTGAAGGTGATTTCCGGGGACAACCCGGTGTCGGTGGGCGCCGTGGCGGCCAAGCTCGGCTTGCACGGCGAGGCGATGGACGCCCGCCGACTGCCCACGGGACCCGGCGAATTGGCCGACACTGGACAGCTACACCACCTTCGGCCGGGTGCGGCCCGCGCAGAAGCGAGCCATCGTGCACGCGCTACAAGCGCACGGGCACACCGTGGCGATGACCGGCGACGGTGTCAACGACGTGCTCGCGTTCAAGGATGCCGACATCGGCGTGGCGATGGGCGCCGGTAGCCCCGCGTCGCGGGCGGTGGCCCAGATTGTGTTGCTGGATAACAAGTTCGCGACGCTGCCTTACGTCGTGGGCGAGGGCCGGCGGGTGATCGGCAACATCGAACGAGTCGCCAACCTGTTCCTCACGAAAACGGTGTACTCGGTACTGCTGGCGCTGTTCGTGGGTGTCGAATGTCTGTTGTCGAAACCGCTGGGGGCCGATCCGCTGCTTTACCCGTTTCAGCCGATCCACGTCACGATCGCCGCGTGGTTCACCATCGGCATCCCGTCATTCGTCCTGTCGCTGGCCCCCAACAACGAGCGTGCCCACCGCGGCTTCGTCCGGCGCGTGCTGACCTCGGCGCTGCCGTCCGGATTGGTGGTCGGCACCGCGACGTTCGTCTCGTACCTGGTGGCCTACCGGGGCCGTCATGCCAGCTTCGCCGAACAGGACCAGGCGTCGACCGCCGCGCTGATCACGCTGCTGATGACCGCGCTGTGGGTGCTGGCCGTGGTGGCGCGTCCCTACCAGTGGTGGCGGATCGCGATGGTCGCCGCCTGCGGCGTGGCATATGTCGCAATCTTCAGCATCCCGCTGGCGCGGGAGAAGTTTCTGCTCGACCCGTCCAATCTGGCCGTGACGTCCACCGCGCTGGGCCTCGGGGCGCTGGGCGCGGTGGTGATCGAGGCGACATGGTGGATCCGGGCCAGATTGCTGGGCATCGAGCCGCAGTGGTGGCGGGCCGACCAGGGCGCTGGGCAGCGCTGGCAGGCGGCCATTAGGGTTTACCAGCAAAGAAGGATCCCCGGCGGCCCCGGGGATGCGCGGGGAAGGGAAAGCAAATGGGACTCCTGGATAAGGCAAAGGACCTGTTGGCGCAGAACGCCGACAAGGTCGAGACCGCGATCGACAAGGCCGGCGAGTTCGTCGACGACAAGACCCAGGGCAAGTACGCCGACACCATCCACAAGGTGGCCGACGAGGCCAAGAAGGCCGCCGGGTCGCTGGCTCAGGACGACCAGAACTAGCGCATGGCGAAACTTTCCGGATCCATCGACGTACCCCTGTCACCGGAGCAGGCCTGGACGCACGCCTCCGACCTGTCCCGCTACCAGGACTGGCTGAGCATCCACCGGGTGTGGCGCAGCAAGCTGCCCGACGACCTGCAAAAAGGCACGGTCATCGAATCGATCGTCGAAGTCAAGGGCATGCTCAACCGCATCAAGTGGACGATCGTGCATTACAAGCCGCCGGAGGCCATGACGCTCAACGGTGACGGCGTCGGCGGCGTCAAGGTCAAGCTGATCGCGAAGGTCAAGCCGAAGGACGACGGATCGGTGGTCAGCTTCGACGTGCACCTCGGTGGCCCCGCGCTGTTCGGGCCGATCGGCATGATCGTGGCCGCCGCACTGCGCAGCGACATCAACGAATCCCTGGAAAGATTCGTCACCGTGTTCACCGCTCCCGACCCGGGCCGCAACGGCCATGGTGGCGCCGGTCGCTGACCGAACTGCCGGTTCGGCTGCGCGCCTGGGACGGCCGCGGGGCGGGACCCCCGGACCGCCGTGCCCATCCCGCGCGTGGCGCGCGGGCGGCCGATCCGGCGCCCTATTAAGGTCGCAGCCATGACCCGCCGCCTGCGCCCCGGATGGCTGGTGGCGTTGTCTGCCCTGGTCGTTTCGGCCAGCGCCTGGATGCCATGGCTGACGACGTCGGTCGAGGGCGGCGGCTGGGCGAGCGCGATCGGCGGCAAACACGGCAGCCTGCAGCTTCCGCCGGGATTCGGCGCGGGCCAGCTCATCGTGCTGCTGTCCTCGGCATTGCTGGTGGCCGGCGCGATGGTGGCCCGCGGCCTGTCGGTGCGGATCGCTTCGATTGCCGCGCTGGTGATTTCGCTGCTCATCATGGCATTGGTGGTGTGGTACTACCACCTCAACGTCAACCCGCCGGTGTCCGCGGAATACGGGCTCTATGTCGGCGGCGTTGCCGCCGTCGGCGCCCTCGTGTGTTCGATAGCGTCGCTGGCCGCTGCCGTCCTCGGCGGCCGCTCCCGCCGGTGAACCCTCAGCCCGACGGGAACTCGTGCTTACCCGAAATCGAGCTGTTGCCGGGCTCGTTGACTCCGAATACAAAGGGCGCGAACACAACCTCGCGGCCGTCGGGGTCGCGATAGGTGACCGCGCCCGTCGCCGCCCAGTATGGGTGCTGCTGCACCTCTTCGACTCCTGCTTGCCGCAGGCGCGCGATCGCGGCCCGCTGCGACGGCTCGTCCGGAAAGTACAGGCACAGCTGCTCGTGCTGGTCGACCGCGACGTCGCCGTCCGGGGCTTCAACGATCTAGATTCCAGCTGGGCAGACCGAAAATCGCGCCGTTGCTGCTATAGCTGGCCTCGAACGTCTCGAACAGCGGCAGACCCACCAGCCCACGGTAAAACCGCACCGTCTCTTCGAAGTTCGACGATCTGCGAGCGAAGCGGATGGCGCCTATCGAGGCCATCCGCATGGGCCAGTGTGTGGTCCGGCGGGACTTTTCGGAGCTCTCGGAGTTCATGGCCACCCTATGATGACGGAGTACCGGTGTGGGACGTTCAAAGGCTCACGGCGGCGGCTGCCGACTCGGCCGTCTGCCAGCGGCGCAACTGGGCACCGGGTGCCCACGTCGAATGTGTGCCGCTCGAAATGCGTTCCGGTAGTGCAAGTTTGCACACCGGCTCGTCGCCGACGCGGGCAGCGTCGAACACCACGCAGTAGGAGGCGTCGGTGTTCATGTCGGTGGTCAGCGTGACCAGGTAGCCGTCGTCCTCACCGGCGGCGCCCATCCGCGGCGCCATCGCGGTCTCGCTGCCGTAGACGCCGTCGCCGAACTAGATGCGCTCCTGGCCCCCGGTCAGCAGGTCGTGTTTGACTAGCCCGTCGAACAGGAACCAGCCCGGCTTGCCGGTGGCCGCATACGTGTGGCGGTAGCTGCCGCCCGCATGCTCAGGGTTGATCGTTCCGAACTCGGTGATCGAGTCCGACAGCCGCTGCTCCCGCACCGCGCCGGTGACCAGGTTGAACCTCCACCGGTGCAGCCGAGTCTGCAGGCGGTCCAGCGCGAGGAAGCGAAACAGGTCGTCCCACTTCGTTCCTCCGGTATCGAGTGGCTGGGGATTGCTTTCGAAGAAACCATCCAGCACGATCTCGTCGCCCTCCTCGTAGGCGTTGGTGAAGTGCAGTACGAACGTCGGGTCCGCCTCGAACCACTTTATGTCGGCGGTCGATCCGCGGCGCGGGATCACCGCGAAGCGCGACGGAATGTCGGGGTAGAAGCGGGGCAGATGCACATCGTGTTCGAGCAGCCGCGGATCCCAGAACAACGGGAAATCGTTGAGGATGGCGTAGTTTTCGGTGAACGCCATGTCATGGGGCAACCGCGGGCCGGGCAGCGGAATGTCGACATGGTGGGCCAGCTCGTTGTCCTCGTCGACGACGCCGTAGCGCAGGTACGGATCCTGCTTGCTGTAGCTGAAGAACAGCAGCTCTCCGGTCCTGTTGTCCGCCTTCGGATGTGCGGACACGCCCCAGTCTCGGGGGATGCGCCCGTTCCAGGTTTCCTTGCCCAGGGTGTTGGCCGAATACGGGTCGATCCGGTACAGATCGCCGCACTGGTAGAAGCTGGTCAGCGCGATGCCGCGGTGCACGATGACGTCGGTGCTCGACGCGTCCTTCATGCGCGTGCGGGCGCCCCAGCCCTGCGCGCGCTGGGCCAATTGCACCGGTTCGGCCAGGCCCGGCCACAGCGGCGCGCCGGCGTCGTTCTCGGTCAGAAAGCCATCGGTGCGGATAAAGCGGTTGCGGTAGAAGGCTTTTCCGTCCCGGAAACCGACCACGTGCACCATGCAGTCGCCGTCGAACGGGTGGTAGGTCTTGAACGCTGGATGCAGCGGGTTCTCGGTGTTGCGCAGGTAGATGCCGTCGAGGTCGGCCGGGATTTCCCCTCCACCGCGACCAGGTCGTCGGCGTCCCACTCGGTGGTCTGGGGCCGCCACGGGCCGGTCCGGTACGGGTGGTCGTCGTCCTCGGGCAGGGTCGACAAAAACTTGTCGACGATTTCGACATCCATGTCATGCGCCCTCGGTGGTGCCGACGACGAAGCTGACCGTTGTGGCGGTGCTGCCGCCGAAGTTCAGCGTCCCGAAGGCCGTTGCGCCGTCGACCTGATAATCACCGGCGGCGCCGCTGACCTGTTTGGCCGCGTCCAGCAGCATTCGCACGCCCGAGGCCCCGACCGGGTGCCCACCGCCGATCAGCCCGCCGCTGGGGTTGATCGGAAGCCGGCCGCCGATTTCGATCTCCCCGTTCTCGATGGCCTTCCACGAATCGCCCGGACCGGTCAGCCCGATGTGGTCGATGGCGAGATACTCGCTCGGCGTGAAGCAATCGTGCACTTCGAACCCGTCGAGGTCGTCCAGGGACACCTGCGCGCGCCGTAGCGCGTCCAACACCGCCGATCGCACAAGGGCAGGACGTAAGGATCCCCGGCGGTTTGCGAGGCCGACCGGTCCAGCTTCTGCTGCAGACCCAGCCCGACCGTGCGGTGGCCCCACCCGTCGATGCGGCCGATCGGGCGCGCGTCGGGATGGTCGCGCAGGTAGGCGTCGTTGACCAGCACCAAACCCGCACCGCCGTCGGTCATTTGGCTGCAGTCGTAGCGGCGCAGCCGGCCCTCGGTGATCGGGTTGGTCGCGTCGTCGGCCGTGATCGGGTCGGGGACGGTCCACCCGCGGGTCTGGGCGTTGGGGTTGCGCCGGGCGTTGGCGAAGTTGAGCTGCGCGATGGCCCGCAGGTGGGAGTCGTCCAGGCCATAGCGCCGGTCGTACTCGTCGGCAACTTGGGAGAACATCGACGGCCACAGGTAGCGCGCGTCGGCGCCCAGATAAACCGCGGCGACGTCGCCGGGCACCGGCTTTTCCAGCTCGAGCCCGACCACGAGCGCGGTGTCGTAGGCGCCCGAGCGTAGATCGGCGATCGCCGACAGCGCCGCGACGCTGCCGGACGCGCACGCGGCCTCGTGCCGGGAAGCGGGGGTGTCCCACAGCCCGTCACACACCGTGGCGGGCATGGCGCCGAGGTGCCCCTGGCCGGCGAACAGCTCGCCGAAGGCATTCGCGACGTGGACCACGCCGATGTCGGCGGCGTCCATCTTCGCCGCCGCCAGGGTGCCGTCGACCACCTCGCCGGTCAACGCCGCGAAGTCGCGGTTCTCCTTCGTCAGGTTGCGGGCGAAATCGCTCTGGTACCCGCCGAGAATCCACACGTTTGCCGCGCCGTCCATATCAGCGCACGGTACTCCTGGATGACCCCGAAAATGGCGGACCCGTCGGCTCTCGGGCTGAACCGACGGGACCTAGATGGGCGCGTAGGCCCGCCGACGCGCCCACCCTTTTGGGGCATTACCATCCTCACCGCCCGGCAAACATCGCGAATTAACTAGTGTCAAGTTGCCTGAGATCGCTCTGACCTGTGTGAACGAGGATTCGTCCAGCTCAGCGAGGCATTGTGCCTAGACGGCGCCCCCGACAAGTTCGGTGGGTTCGGGGCCATCCGGAGTCCGCGTGGACCCCTCCCGCGCATTGTGATAATCGGCGAGATCAACATCGGCGAGGTCGATGCCCTTGGTCTCGCGGGCGGCCACGGCGGCCACCGCGCTCACCGCGGCGGCGGCGGCCAGGTACCAGGCGATGGGCACCGCCGACTTGTAGGTCTCGAGCAGTCGCACGGCGATGATCGGCGCGTGAGCCGGCCACGATCGAGGTGACCTGGTATCCGAGCGACACGCCCGAATACCGCATCCGGGTCGGAAACATCTCGGCCATCGCGGACGGCTGAACCGCGTACATCGCGCCGTGGAACACCAGGCCGATGACGACGGCGGACATGATGATCGCGTTGCGGACGCTGTTCATCATCGGGAATGCGAAGAACCCCCAGGTGGCGGTCGCGACAGCACCGGCGAAATAGACTGGGCGCCTGTCCAATCGGTCGCTGAGCCGGCCGAAAAAGGGAATGACCGCGAAATGCGCGGCATGCGCGATCAACAGCCACCACAAGATGGCTTTGGTGTTGGCGTGGAAATGCACCTTGAGATATGTGATCGAGAAGGTGACCACCAGGTAGTACATAATGTTTTCACCCACCCGCAGTCCCATGGCGGTGAAAATGCCGCGCGGATAACGCTTTATCACTTCCAGGACACCGGCCCGCGTCGACTTGGCGCGCTCCGCCTCTCGCCGCGCTTCGAGGAAGATCGGGGCGTCGGTGACCTTGGTGCGGATGTAGTAACCGATCAGGACGACGATGGCGGACAACCAGAAGGCCACCCGCCAGCCCCAGCTGAGGAATTCCGCGTCGGACAGGGTAGAGGTCAGGACCAGCAGTACCGCGGTGGCCAGCATGTTCCCGCCCGGTACGCCCGCCTGTGGCCAACTTGCCCAGAATCCGCGGCTGGCGTTGGGGCTGTGCTCGGCGACCAGCAGAACCGCCCCGCCCCACTCCCTGCCGACGGCGAAACCCTGGATGAATCGCAACGTCACCAGCACCGCCGGGGCCCAGTATCCGATCTGAGCGAACGTCGGCAGACACCCCATTCCAAAGGTGGAGGCGCCGACCAGCAGCAGGCTCAGCTGCAGCAGCTTCTTGCGTCCGTAACGGTCCCCGAGCTGGCCGAAGACGATGCCGCCCAACGGGCGCGCGGCGAAGCCGACCGCGTAGGTCACGAAGGCCGCGAGAATGGCGTCCAGGTTTGGGGAAGAAGACCTTCCCGAACACCAGGGTGGCCGCGGTGCCGTAAAGAAAGAACTCGTACCATTCGACGACGGTGCCGGCCATCGAGGCGGCGACCACACAATTAAGGTATCCGCGTCCGGGTCCGAATCGTTTCGGCTGCAACCTATTACCCGTGCTCACCGCTCGCCCTCCTTGGCGGATTGCCCACCCACTCGGCAGTCCGGACCCGTGTTCCTGCGAGTCACCGGATGATGGGTGTGCTGCGGATGGGAGCGTACCGGGTCCGGCCTGGCAACGCGGGTTGTCCCCGGCCCGTTGCGTCGCGCGCCCGAAGGATCGCGGGCACGGCGGTGGGTTTCGGCAGCCGGGGGCCGGATGGCGGCGGGCGCTCCGGGCCCGAGGACGGCAGCGGGCCCCCGGGATAACGCATGTAGCAAATCCGCCTGGGAAACGCTTGAAACCTGGGTTGCGACACGGTCACGGATGCATACCTATTAGCTACCGGCTGGTCACATATGCCCCGTGAATCACTATCGTCACATGAGCCAACTGCGTACGTCAATGTGACGTCTCGCTTCTGGAAGGGTGTGACTTTGTCGGGGATTCTTCGGACCATGTCGCTAGCGGTGGTGCCGGTGGCCGCAATCGCATACATCGTCGCGGCGGGCCCGGCGCCATCAGCAAACGCCACGCCGTGTGGGGCTCCCGAGGCCAACGTCGAACCTCCCGCCGCGCCGCCGGCCATGCCCGCACCTCAGCCGGTGGTCCAACCGCCGACCGGGCGACGGCCGTCGCACGCCAATGACCAGGCGCCGCTGCCCAAGTTGGGCCCGCTGATCTCTTCGTTCCTCAAGCCGGCTACCGGCGGGGGCCAGCGCTACTCGGCCCCGATGGTTCCGCAGGCCGGTGTGGTGCCGCCGCCGGCACCGAACCCGCCCGTGCCGGGGCTGCCGCAGTCCCCGAATGCGACGCCGCTGCGGCCCAATGCGGCTCCACCGGGCCAGCAGCCGGCGCCCCAGCCCGCACCGCCACCGCCCGCCCAGATCGCGGGTGCCCCGACCTCGCTGGTCGATTGGGTCACCGGACCGAACGGCCCGAACAAAACCCTGCAGCGTTTCGGCATTTCCGGGACGGACCTCGGAATCATTTGGGACAACGGCGATCCCGTCAACCGCCAAGCCTTGATGGCCTTCGGAGACACCTTCGGCTATTGCAAGGTCCGCGGCCAGCAATGGCGGTACAACGTGCTGTTTCGCAGTAACGACCGCGATCTGTCGCAGGGAATCCACTTCGCCGACGGCGTGCCCAACAACAACTACTCGGGCTCGCCGGTGTGGACCAACGGCCTGTCGAAGCAGGTCGTCAACACCATCCACAAGGCACGGCACGAAACCGGAATCATCCCGACGTCGGGCATCTCACTGGGCCGCACGCAGTACATGAGCTACATGTCGATCCGGCAATGGGGTCGCGACGGCGAATGGTCGACGAACTATTCGGCGATCGCGAGATCCAATGACAACGGCCAGAACTGGGGAATTTTCCCCAGCTCGATACGGACGGCCGCACCCGATACGGTGCCCGGCGCCGGGTTCACCCCGGGCAACGAGAACTTCCAAATGGGCGCGTTCATGAAGGGGCAGGACGGCTACATCTACAACTTCGGAACGCCGTCGGGACGTGGCGGTGCGGCCTACCTGTCGCGCGTCGTGCCGAGTCAGCTGCCCGATGTGAGCAAGTACCAATACTGGAACGGCGACAATGGCGGCCACTGGGTTCCGGCCAATCCTGGTGCGGCGACGCCGCTTTGGCCCGGGCCGGTCGGTGAGATGTCGGCCCAGTACAACAGCTACCTGAAGCAGTATCTGGTGCTGTACACCAATGGCGGCAGCAACGACGTCGTGGCGCGCACCGCACCGACGCCGCAGGGCCCGTGGAGCGCGGAGCAGCCGCTCATCTCGTCGTTCTCGATGCCCGGCGGCATCTACGCACCGATGATCCATCCCTGGTCGTCGGGCCGGGACCTGTACTTCAACCTGTCGCTGTGGTCGGCGTACGACGTGATGCTGATGCACACGGTGTTGCCGTAGTCGCACCGTCAGGACGGGGCGATGATGCGGTGCTCGTAGGCGAAGACGATCGCGGCGGCGCGGTCACGCAACCTGAGCTTGGTGAAGATGCGACCGATGTGCGTTTGCACCGTGAGGCCAGAGATGAAGAGCTCGTCGGCGATCTCAGCGTTGGTGTGCCCCTTGGCGATCAGGGTCAGTACATCGTGTTCCCGTGGCGTGAGCTCGTCGATCGAGACGGTGGGGACCGCGCGCGGTGCCGCGATGCTGCGATAGGTTGTCAGGACCCGCCCGGTGACGACGGGGTCGAGGTAGCTGTTGCCGCTGCCAACGGCCCGGACGGCGCGGATGAGTTCCTCGGCGGGCGACTCCTTGAGCACGAAACCCGCGGCGCCGGCGCGCAATACACCGGATAGCAGTTCGTCGTCGTTGAACGTGTTCAGCGCAAGCACCGGTGGCCCGCCGCTTTCGGTCAGACGCCGGGTCGCCTCGATCCCGTCCACGCGTTTCATGCGCAGGTCCATGACCACGACGTCGGGTCGATGTCGCGCCACGGCATCGGGAACCTCGTCGCCGTCCGAACATTCGCCGACCACGACGATGCCGTGCTTGGCGCGCAGAATCAGTGACAGGCCCGATCTGACCAGCTCCTGATCGTCGACGATCAGGGCATTCACCAGGGATTCGTCGTCGTTCACGAGGCTTGCACCCGGGCTGGCGGGTCGGATTCGTGGGCGGCCGACGGCACGCTGGCATACACCGACCACTCGTCTTTGTCTGGGCCGAAACTGATTGTGCCACCCAGTAATTCGATGCGTTGTGTCATTCCCTGCAACCCGCGCCCGGGCGTCACGATCCGCTCGCGGTGGGTGGCAGGCAGCTCGTTGACCACGCTGAGCGTCGCCGAGTTTCGCGAGACGGTGAGGGTGATCCGGACCGCCGCGTCGGGCGCGTGCTTGGCGACGTTGGCCAGTGACTCCTGGGCGATCCGGTACAACGCCAGTCCCGCGGCCGCGGAGACGTCGTCGAGAGATCCACTGGCCCCGAAGCTGACGTCGAGCCCCGCACGGCTGAAATCCTCGACCAGAGTGGGGATATCGGTGATCGCGGGTTCTGGAGTGAGTGCCGTGGTCTCGGCATCGAGTAAACCGACGGTGCGGCGAATATCGGCCATCGCCTGTCGCCCAAGGTGTTCGGCGCGCTGCAGGGCGCGAACAGAGTCCTCGTCGACGCCGTCGTGTTCGAGCGCGTGGCGCGCGCCGGTCCGGTGCAGCAAGGTGACGCTGAGCGAATGCGCGATCACGTCGTGAACTTCCCGGGCGATGCGCCGGCGTTCATCGGCGGCCGCGTGCCGGGCCAGCTGGTCCTGCATCTGGCCCTGCTTGGTGAGCAGGTCTTGCTGAGTGCGCATGAGATAGCCGACGAGCCAACCGATTGCGACGAAAGCCAGATACAGCGCCGGGGTGTTCAGTCGGCGCATGGCCGCCGCGTACGCCCAACAGGGCGGCCGCGGAAGCAGCGGCGAGCGCGCCGCCGCGCGCGGAGGTGATGGCGCTGACCATGCCGACGGTCAACGTCAGCATCAGCGGAGCGAAATCGCCGGTGATCGCGGTGGGACTGGCGAACAGCAGGATCGCGGTCCCCACCATGAACGCCGCCCACAGCGTCGGCCCCTCGTTCCTGTCGGCGATGCCGCTGAGATCGAAGGTGAAGAACACGATCTCGGGGCTGAACGCGATCACCATCGCGATCACCACGATCGGCCACTCGGCAGCGGGGCGTTGCAGTGCCGCGATGCTGCCCACCACGACCATCATCGCGTCGAAACCGGCCACGACGGTCATGCTGAAGCCATAGGGCAGCAACTGTTCTTTTCGTCGCGCCCAGGCTTGCACCCGGCGCTTCAGCGCGCGCGGCATGGCCTGATCGTAAAGGGCCCAAGCATCGTTGACATCACCCCGGGGCAGGTAACGATGTCCTACCCCGGTAGTACATCGCGACCGGTCAGAGTCTGTACATCTCGCGAGACATCGCCGCCTCCTCGATTAAGGCCTCGCGACGTGGGTGATGGTAGCGTTGCCGGGGTTCGTTGCGCGGCGCCCGGGTCCGGAATGCGCTGCGGACCGCCGCGGCGCTACCCGCGACCAGGTCGGCCAGCAGGCGGCCGATACTGTTGCGGGGCAAGGGAAATGATCTGACGCCCGCCTCTGCCGCGTTTGCGGGGAGGGCAACCACGGCGAACCAGCCGGTAACCAATGCACGTTCGACGGGGGCCGAACGCCGCCACACCGCGCCGATGTCAGCCATCGGATCGCTCTTCGTGTTGTGCCATGAATCGACGCTACGAATTTCGGCCATCGACGCGCATCGTGCTCGGGTTCGATCTTGATCTGCGACCGTGGTAGGAGCCGCGCCGCTCGTCGTATACGACTGCCGTATCACGGAATTCGAAAGTTCCAGCTCTAGCGAACGCAACGCTGTTGGACTAAATGTGTGAGGGGGGAAGGTGAATTTGAAGCCGCACCTGTATTGCAGGGCGGCCGCGTGAGGGGAGGCGAAATTCGGTGCCGACCAACACGCGCCCCGCGCGGATCGTCGCTACCCGAATTCAGCCGCCGACCCACTTCGGCAGGCTCGTCGCCCGCGACCGCCTCATCGATCTGCTGCGGGCCAACCGAAACAAGCGCCTGGCCCTGATCCACGCGCCGGCCAGATTCGACAAGACCACCCTGGCTTTGCAGTGGCAGCGCGAATTGCGTGCCGAAGGCGTTCCGACGGCATGGATCAGTCTCGACCGCGACGACAACGACGTCTTCTCGTTCCTCGGTAGCCTGATCGAGGCGGTCCGTCTTGTCGAGCCCACGGTGGGCGCCGAACTGGCCGATCTCCTCGAACAGCATTCGCGTGACGCGCAGCGCTACGTGCTGGCCGAGCTGGTCAACCACGTGGCCGCTTACCGCCGGCCCGTGGCGATCGTGCTCGACGATTGGCATTTCATCGAGAACGCCGACACGATCGCGGCACTGGAATTCCTGCTCGACGCCGGCCCGGACAATCTGCACCTGATCGTGACCAGCCGAACCCGTACCCCGGCGATCGGAAAACTCTAGGTGCGCGACCAGGTCAGCGAAATCGACGCGTCGCACTTGCGATTCGACCGAGACGAGTCCGCGGCGTTTTTGCTCGAGCTCAACGCGCTCGAGCTCGACAGCGAGGACGTGCTGCGGCTGTGGTCCAGCACCGACGGCTGGATCGCCGCACTGCAACTGGCGACACTGTCGCTGCGCAACACCAAGGATGCGTCGGCGCTGATCAGCGGCTTCTCGGGCCGTCATCACTCGATCGGGGACTATCTCGCCGAAAACGTGTTCGACGGTCTGCCCGCTGAGCTGCTCGACTTTCTGCTGGCCACCTCCATCTGCGATCGCCTGTGCGGTGGGCTCGCCGCAGCCGTCAGCGGCCAGCCGCGCGGGCAGGCCGTCCTCGAAGAGCTGGAACGCCGCGACATGTTCCTGGTGCCACTCGACGACAACCGCGAATGGTTTCGCTACCACCACCTCTTCGGCGGATACCTGCGCCAACGCCTGGCACGCGACCGGGCGGATCGGATCGTCGACCTGCATCGGACCGCTTCCGCGTGGTTTTCCGAGCAGGGACTGCTCAGCGAGGCGGTCACGCACGCGGTGGTCACCGGTGACGACGGCGAGGCCGTCGATCTGGTGGAACGGCACGCCATGTACCTCGTCGAGCACAGCCGCATGGCCAGTCTGCTCGGACTGGTGAGCAAACTGCCGAAAGACCTGGTGCCCGGCCGGCCGGCACTGCAGATCGCGATCGCGTGGGCCAATTGTCTGCTGCAGCGGGCCGAGGATGCCCAGGTTGCACTGGATCACGTGCGCACCGCCCTGGACGGGTCACCCGATGCGGCGACCGCGGAGATCCTCGGCGAGGCCGACGTCGTGCAGGCGTGTACCGATGTGTACCGCGACCGCATCGACCGGGCCGCCGCGCTGGTCGCGCCGTGCCTCGTGGAAAAGCCGGCCTGCCGGCCGTTTTTGGTGGCCGTCTCGGCCAACATCTGCACGTTCGTCAACATCCACACCTTCGCCTACGACAAGGCGCTTTCACGCCAACAATGGGCCCACCCGTTCCAGGCGATGGCCGCCGGCCCCTTCGCCGGTGTGTACGGACGATGCTTCGCGGGGCTGGCGGCGTTCGCCCAGCTGGACCTGGGCACCGCCGAACAGCGCTATGCCGAGGCCCGCGATCTGGCGCAGAGCATGGCCGGCGAACATTCACATGCCGCGCGGTTGGCCGGCGCGCTGGTGGGCCGCCTTCACTACGATCGTGGCGAAATCGATGCCGCGGAAAAGCTTTTGGGCGAATGCCACGAACTCGGGGCGGAAAGTGGCGTACCCGACTTCATGATCGCCACCTACGACACGCTGGCGCGCGTCAGGATCCTACGCGGCGACATGGACGGCGCGTTCGCGCTGCTGAGCGAGGGAAGTCAAGCCGCACAACGGCTTTCGTTGCCGCGGTTATCTGCCGCTCTCGACTGTGCGCGCCTTGGCTTGCACCTGGCCGTGGGTGAGCTCGACCGTGCCCAGGATGTGCTCGTCCGTCAGGACAGCGCGGTCGCGTCGGGGCCGGACGGCATCGCCATGGCCGTGCGCCACTACCGGCTCAACATGCAGGCACAGGTGCTGAGCGCGCGCGGCGAGCACGAGGCCGCGACCGCACTGCTTGCCCGGGTCGCGCGGGAGTGCCGCGCCGTGGGAGCACGGTACGGCGAGATCGCCAGCACCATCGCACTTGCCCGGGCATTTGCCGTGGCCGGCGACACGCGTGCGGCAATCGAGACCCTCGTGCCCGCGTTGGTCGCGGGAGCACATTCCGGGCTGCTGCGGACGGTCGTCGATGCGGGGCCCGAGCTGATGAACGTCGTCGTCGGTCTGCGCGAAGCCAGCCGAACCGGTCGTCGGGAACGAGATCTTGCGGCGTTACCGGTCGACTACCTGTCGACGTTGCTGAGCACCGCGCACGCCGACGCGCAGCACGCGGCGATTCCGGTGATCGGCCGTGCCGGGCAGCGCAGCCCGTTGCCCGAGGAGGGGCTGACCGGCCGCGAAATGGATATCTTGTATCTGCTGGAACGCGGCCTTTCCAACAAGCAGATCGCCCGCGACCTCGGGGTCACCGTCAACACCGTCAAGTGGTATTTGAAGAGCATCTACGTCAAGCTCGGTGTCGCTCGCCGCGGCGAATCGATCGCGGAGGCGCGGCGACGTCGGCTCCTGCCATGAACCGATCAAGCGAGGCGGCCGAGCAAGCTTCGTGCCGCCGCGGTGACGCGGGCGCGGTCGAACGTGATCGACATCTCGTAACGCAGATCGTCGCCGTCCGTTCGGTATCCGGGCGACGTCCGCTCCCGCGCGATCAGTGCGGCGGCAGTGTCGGGACCGAGCACCAGGATGGTCGACTCGTGTCTTAGCGGGTCGTCCTCGTCAAGCCGCACCTGCCGGACTAGGGGTCCTAGGTCTTCGGGCAGATGGTGGCCGAAAACCGCTGAATGTCGGCCGTGTGCTTCATGGTGAAGAGAATCATCGGAGGGCTTTCCGCGGCGAGGGCTGTCCGGCCGATGTGTCGGGCGAGTTCAAGTACGGTCTGCTTGCGGACGATCCGTGTTGTCGGAATCGTCGCTGCCAGAACAACATTCACCGGCTCGACTTTCCTCGGTGGCTTTGCTCTCGCCGGCCGCGAGAAGGCCCGCGGCGTGGTCGAGAGGTCTCCGGGGCGCCCAAAGCGGATGCCCTGACCGAGCGTGGCACCGTAGGCCAATGCCTGTTCCAGATGGTCGTCGGTTTCGATACCCTCCGCGCAAATCACCGCACCGGTCCGTTCGTGGTGCGCGGTGATGGCCGCGACGGTGCGGGCCTGCATCCGATCCGGCTGGTGCTGTATCAAGCCCATGTCGAGTTTCAGGATTTCCGGCGCCAGCACATCGAGCAACACCAGCGAATCGGGGTGCGAGCCGATGTCGTCGAGCGCGATCGCAAATCCCGACGAACCCAGTGCCGCGACCTTGCGCAGAAGTGCGCGCGGATTGGTCAACAATCCGCGCTCGGTGACTTCGAACGTGAGCCGGAAGCGCGAGGCGGCGCGCATAACGTCGTCGTCCTGATTCGGATCGACGTGCGTTGTCGCGGGTTCGCAATTGATCAGCAGCAACATCCCGGGCGTGGAACAGCCCCGCAGCGCCCCGCGGGCCGCGGCACGAATGCATGCGCGGTCCAGCGTATTCAACCGGCCGGTTTCCTCGGCGCGGGCGAAAACGTCGATCGGCGACGGGTCGCCCAGTTCCGGCCAGCGCGCCAACGCTTCATAGCCGACTACCGTTTCACTCGGTAGCGCCACCACCTGCTGGAATTTCGAGACCAGCCCGGTGCCCGTGACCGCCTCGTCGAGTGCGTCGGTCATGGTCGGCCCAGGGGTTATCACGGGGCTAGCTGCGCGGATATCCAGCGGTCATGAATTCACGCTAACGCCGAACATTGCTTTTTATTGGGCCGCCGCCCCTTTTCGCCCCGCCGACTACCCTAACGGGTGGCAGCTTGTTGGACCTCCGTAGAATAGTGCCGGTATTGTCCCGGCCCGCGGGCCCCGAATGGGCATATCTCGATGGTGAAGCAATCGGATCATTACGACCTTCTCAGCGCCTATTTGAAGAACCGCAGTCTGCAAATCGTCTGGCAACGATCGAATTTCCTTGCGATCGTCGCGCAGTCGGCGCTGCCGACCATCATGTTGTGGAGTCCGACGGGGCCCACCTAGCCGGCCCTGCGGGCGATTTCGGTCGCGATATCGGTATTGGGGCTTGTCGGTGCGACGCTGTGGTTGATTCGTTGGCCCACCCGCCGGGAGTCGATCCTCTTTGCGCTGTCGGCGATGACGGCCATAGCCGTCGCGTCCCTGTGTTTATCCAATCCCTATACCGGTCTGATGGGATGCACGGTTTTCGCGATTCTCGGGGGCTTCATCGCGTACTTCCACTCGGTTCGTCTGCTGACCAACTTTTTCGTGGCCGCGATCTGCGCGGCGATCCTGGTGCATCGATACATCGCGGCCACCGGCGACGTCGCCTTGATCAGTGCCGGGCTGATCACCGTTGCGGTGCTCAATCTCGGTGTGCCCTTTGGCATTCTGTCGCTGATGCACACGCTGCGAAACGACCTGCGCGGTACCGACCGCGATTCACTCAATCGGTGATCGTGATCCAAAACCCCGGGAACCAGCATGACTCTCGCTGGGCCCGTGGTGGCCGGAACCGAACTGCAACCGCTGCAGGTTCCTCCGATCTCGCGGCTCACGCTGGCGCTGTTTGCCGGCGTTTCCGGCGACCACAACCCGATGCACGTCGATCTCGACGCCGCCAAATTGGTGAGCCTGTCCGCCGTGTTCGCGCATGGCATGTTGTCCATGGCCTACCCGGGCCGATTGTTGACGAACTGAGTGCCCCAGCGGCAGATTCGCTCCTATCGCGTCCGGTTCGTCGCGATAACACCGGTACGCGGCGAACCGACGTGTACCGGTCGAGTGACGCGGGTTGACGACGTGGGCGGCCAACGGTTGGCGACCCTCGAACTGACCGTGCGGCTTCCCGACGGCACTACCACCCTCACCGGCGACGCCGTCGTCGCTATCTAGCTGAAAGGCACTGCTATACATGGGAACTGTAGACGGCAGAGTCGCGATCGTATCGGGATCGGGCCGTAGGATCGGCCGTCAGATTGCTGTCAAGCTGGCTTCCGAAGGCGCCAACGTCGTGGTGAACGACCTTGACGCCGAACCCGCCGCCGAGACGATCGCGGCCATCGAGGAGGTCGGCGGCAAGGCGGCCAGCTGCGTAGGGAGCATCACCGACGACGGCTTCGCAGAGCGATTCGTGCAGACCGCCGTCGACACCTTCGGTGGTGGACATCATCGTCAACAATGCGGGCTACACCTGGGATTCGGTGATCCAGAAGATGACCGACGAACAGTGGGACGCAATTTTAGACGTGCACCTCAAGGCACCGTTTCAGATCTTGCGGGCAGCACAGCCGGTCATCAGCGGATTCGTCAAGCGCGCCAAGTCCGCCGGTGAGTCAGTGCCATGTCGCATGGTGGTCAATATCTCGTCGTTGGCCGGGGTGGGCGGCAACGCCGGGCAGACCAATTACGCGTCGGCCAAGGCAGGCATCCTGGGTCTGACCAAAACCCTGGCCAAGGAGTGGGGCCGTTACAACGTCACGGTCAACGCCGTCGCATTCGGATTCATCAAGACCCGCCTCACCGAGTCCTCGGCAGCGGACAACAAGATCACGGTGCAAGGCAAGGAGATTCAAGTGGGCCTCAATCCCGGTCTGATTGCCGCGACCGAACAGCTGATCCCGCTGGGGCGGGCCGGCACCCCCGCCGAAGCGGCCGGTGCGGTCTACCTGCTATGTACACCAGAGTCGGACTACGTGACCGCGCAGACCCTGGTCTGCGGTGGCGGGCTGAACTTCTGAGGGAACCGTGAGCCAGGCGCACCGTTCGCCGTGGGTCGACGACGAAATCGTCGAACTTAAGCAGACGACCAAGTTTTTTTGAAAGCGAATCCCTGCCCAATCGGGAACGCTGGGAGCAACAGCAGTGCGTTGACCGTGAATTCTGGCTGGCTGCAGGCCGGTTGGGGCTGTTGTGCGCCTCGATTCCTGAGACGTACGGGGGCGGCGACACACTCGCCCATGATTTCGCCATCTTCGAGGCACAGTACCGCTGTGGCGACAGCGGATTCGGCAATCAAGTGCACAGCGGCCTGGTCGCCCACTATCTCCTCGCGTACGGAACCGAAGAACAGAAGTTGCGGTGGCTGCCGAAGATGGCGACCGGCGAATACGTCGGCGCGATCGCGATGTCGGAGCCTGGGGGCGGCTCCGACCTCAAGGCCCTTCGCACCACCGCCATCCGCGATGGCGACCACTACAGACTCAACGGGTCCAAGACGTTCATCTCCAATGGCGCCAGCGCGGACCTGATCGTCCTCGTGGTCAAGACCGATCCGGCCGCGGGCGCAAAAGGCGTATCCCTGCTTGTCTTGGAAACGAACGGCGCCACGGGCTTCCGGGTGGGCCGGGTGCTGAACAAGCTCGGGATGAAAGCCCAAGACACCGCCAAACTGTTCTTCGATGACGTGCGGGTGCCGGCGGATAACCTGCTGGGTGAGGAGGGCGCCGGCTATGGCTACGCGATGAAGCAGCTTGCGCACGAGCGGTTGATTGTGGCCCTCGTCGGCATCGCCACGCTGGAGCGTGCGGTCGAGGACACCATCGCCTACACCAAACAGCGCTGCGCCTACGGGAGGCCGCTGTTTTCCATGCAGAACACGCGCTTCGAACTCGCCGACTGCGTCACGATCGCGCGGGTGGCGCGTACCTTCGTCGACGACTGCGTCGTCAAGCACCTGCGCGGAGAACTCGATGCTGCGACGGCGTCGATGGCCAAGGCGTGGGTCACCGATATGCAGTGTCACGTCATCGATCGATGCTTGCAGCTGTTCGGTGGATATGGCTACATGCTCGAGTACCCGATCACGCGGATGCACGCCGATTCGCGTGCCCAAAAGATCTACGCCGGCACTAATGAAGTGATGAAAGAACTGGTCAAACGTTCGTTATGAACCGCGTTGGTGGGAGGAGGCGAAATGTATGTGACGCAGCCGCTGCACCGGATGCTGCGGCAAAGCCCGGAGATGCCGCTAACCGTCTTCGCCGACCGTCAACGTACGGTACGCCAATCCGTCGATCGCATAGCCCGGCTGGCTGGTGCCCTGCAGGTGCATGGTGTTCGCGCCGACGACCCAATCGCGTTCTTGGGTTTGAACTCGGACCGTTACCACGAATACCTCTGTGCTGTACCGTGGGCCGATGCGGTGGTGAATCCGGTCAACGTTCGTTGGAGCGCAGCCGAAATCGCGTACTCGCTGCGGGAATCTGAAACCACGGTGCTGCTTGTCGACGACGCATTCGCGCCGGAGATCCCCAAGCTTCACGCTGCGGGCGCCGAGCTATCCACCGTGATCTACTGTGGGGAGGGCGGGTGCCCGGCGGGCATGATCGACTACGAATTGGTCATCGCCGCCACGTCGCCGGTCCCGGACGCACGACGCGATGGGGATGCACTTTTCGGCATCTTCTACACCGGCGGCACGACCGGTGAGCCTAAAGGGTGTTGCTCAGCCACACCAACGTGATGACGTCGGCGCTGGGCAGCCTGGCCACCGGCCGGTTCCTCACGGACGATGGACGAATTCTGTCCGCGGCACCACTGTTTCACCTGGCGGCGATCGGTATGTGGATCGCCGGCAACGTTGCGGGGTCAACCCATGTGATGGTGCAGTCGTTTACCCCCCGTGGCGTGGCCCAGGCGATCAGCGATCGTCGGGTCACGGATGTTCTGCTGGTGCCGACGATGATTCAGATGCTGGTCGATCACGACGAGATCGCCGCGTTCGATTTCACCTCGCTGCGCAACCTCATCTACGGTGCCTCGCCAATCTCCGAAGCTCTGGTTGAACGTGCCAAGAAGGTTTTCCCCGCAACGGGTTTCACGCAGGCTTACGGTATGACCGAATTGGGGCCCGCGGCGACGCTGCTGACGGCGTCGGACCACGAGAAGCCGGAGCTGCAACGATCCGGCGGTCGGGCACTACCGCATGTCGAAGTGCGGGTCGTCGATACCGACGGCGCCGAGCTGCCCGCCGGCGAGATCGGGGAGGTGGTGGTTCGTGGTTACAACGTCATGCTTGGTTATTGGAAGCGGCCCGACGACACCGCGGCGGCCATTCGAAACGGGTGGATGCACACCGGCGACATGGCGCGCATGGACGTGCACGGGTACCTGTTCATAATCGACCGGCTCAAGGACATGATCATCACCGGCGGCGAAAACGTCTATTCGGCCGAGGTCGAGAACGCCCTGGCCAGCCACCCCGCGGTCGCCGCCTTGGCGGTCATCGGGGTACCTGACGATCGGTGGGGTGAACGGGTCCACGCTTTCGTCGTGTTGCGCCTGGGCCGCGCGTCGACCGAAGAATCGCTGCGGGAGCACTGCCGCGCACGCATTGCCGGCTACAAAGTACCGCGCAGTATCGAGTTCGTCCCTGGCCTGCCCATTTCCGGGGCTGGTAAGGTGCTCAAGCGTGAACTGCGCCAACGCTATCGGGGCCCTATCGGCAAGCGATAGTGATTAGTCAGCGGCAGTCGCCGTCGAGTCGTCCCGCGCGCGGAACGCGACCTCCCAACCGGCGTCAGCTCATCATCGACGCGGCAGCGGGCCTCCTTTGTGACGCGGGATTCGGCAATGTCTCGATGAGCGATGTCGCCGCGGCCGTAGCGGTCGGTCCATCGGCGTTGTACCGACACTTCCGCAGTAAACAGGCGCTGCTGGCAACAGTTATCGAGGATGCGCTTGGCACCTTGGACCAAGCGCTCAAAGCGGCGGACGCGTCGGCCGACGTGGCCGCGGTTTTGGCCAACGTGGTGTTGGATCGCCGCACCGTTGGCGTGCTGTGGCGGCGAGAAGCCCGACACTTGTCGGCACCCGACCGCACAAGATTACGCAGGCTTGCCCGCAGGATCGGTGATCGACTTGCCCAACACATTCAACACCGGCGTCCCGAGTTGGAATCCGTGCAAGTTGAACTGCTCGCATGGTGCGCGCTTGGTATCGCCAACACCGTTTCGTTTCACCACTTTTCGATGCCCGAGCCCGGGTTTTCGTCGTTGTTGACCAAATTGATCGCGGTGCCACTCGGCGCCCGCGCAGAGCTGCGTGAGGTCAACAGCGCTGGGCCGCAACGGAGTTCAGCCGCATTCTCACGAAGAGAGGCGATCCTGTCGGCCAGCGCCGACCTCTTCGCCCAGCGGGGCTTCTCCGGGGTCAGCGTCGACGATATCGGTGCCGCTGTCGGCATCGCCGGGCCCAGTATCTACACCTACTTCGGCTCCAAGACCGACATCTTGACGGCGGTGATGTTCCGGGGCAACGAGCGGCTTTGGACGGAGTTCCATCGCGCCGTCGCAGATGCGCGCGATGCGGACCAGGCGCTGAACGGCGTCGTGCGCAGCTACCAGAGTTTCGCGTTCCAGAATCCAGACGCCGTCGAGCTCCTCATTACCGAAGTAGCGAATCTCCCACTGCCAGATGGTCAAAGCGCAAGAAGTGCCCAACGGGCCTACATCGACGAGTGGGTGCATCTCGCGCGACAGCTGCACCCCGGCCAGACAGTCACCGAAGCGCGCATCCGAGTGCAGGCGGCGCAGATAATGATCAACGACGTCGCGGTCATGCCGCGGTTACGCGACCTGCCTGGAGTCGATGCGGTACTTACCGATATCGCGATCGGCTTGCTGGTTGCGGCATCCGGGTGCTGACGGTCTTGGGCACTCTTTGGCGACGTGTTCGTCGGGCTGGAGGTCCTAGCCGGGCTTTAGAACGGCCGAACCGTACCGCTGACAGGCCAGCAGTGCGAGTTCGACATTGCGCCTGTCGTCGATCGGGCGCCCGCGTCTGGTAATGGCTCGCTCCATGTCGTCCTTCACGGCCCCCAGCGAAATGTCGAGTTCCTCTGCGACCCGGTAGGGCCTACCGAAACGCAGGAACATGCGCAAGGTCTCCCGCAGGCGGGCGTCGTCGTCGCTGTCCGACGCCAGCGGGCCAAGGACATCGACCACCCACCCGCGTACTTCCTCGAGATCGGCGTCCAGCAGCGCCGCACCAACAACATCGGCGTCCGTGGCCGCGATCACCGCATTTTGCTGAACGCCGTACGCCTGCACGGCTTCGCGTGCGCGCTGCGCCTGACGATGAGATCGGCGAAATCCGGCGACATCGCAACCCATCGCCCCGATCGCGATGTTGGGCGCGTTCGTCCGTGAGCGCACGAATTCGTGGATCTTCATGACGGTCTCACCGGGCACCGAGCGAAACGGCAACCAAACCCAGACGGTGGCCGAATCGGTTCCGGTCAGCAGCGGGCGTGCCGAAGTCCCGACAGCCGCGGCCAGCACATCGACGAACTGTGATAGGTCCGCGAGCCGGCCGGGTGTTGTCTGTTCGCTTGGGTACCAGACGATGAGCGCGAGGTGCTGCCAACTCAACGGGTAGCCGATGGTCGCGGAAACGGGCTACCGTCGACCAATGCCCAACGCACCCCAGCGGCGAGGCTGGCGTGAATAGCCACGTCGCGAGGATGGTCGCTCGACTCGACGAGCGTGCGGCCACGATCAGTGACATTCTCTGCACCACGGCCCGAGACAATGTTCCGGAGCTTCCCCGCGACGGCGCGATGAGCACGTTGATGCGCAGTGCGATGCGGGATCATCTGCACACGATCTTCGTTGCCTTGCTACACGACATCGACGTCACGAAGATCACCGCACCGCCGACACATGTCGAGTACGCCAAAGCCCTTGCGCGCCGCGATGTTCCGATCGACGCGATGATGCGCGGTCACCGGTTGGGGCAGCACCAGCTAAGCGAGGTGGTGCTCGCCGAGCTGCAGGCCCTCGGCATGGCGCCCGAGAGCCAGGCTGCGGTCATCGAGACCCTGGCCAGGACGTTGTTGAAGTACGTCGACGTGGTGTCAAAACAGGCGCTCGCGGCTTACCAGGGCGAGCACAGGGTGCGGCTGGAGGCTCGGCGCATCGCGCGTGCACTCCAGATTCGCGACGTGCTCGACGGGACACCGTTTGACGTCGATGCCGTTAGTTGTTCTAACCATAAGACGAATCGCCGTTCCCGCACGAAAGCAGCGCGCCGGTAAGGGTTCCTACGAACGGATGTGGTGGTGTTGGGTTTTGCTGATCGCCCGATATACGGCCCAGCACCGTCAGTCGGCTGCGGCAGCACCGACTTCATGCCACCGCTCGATGTTGCGCACCCCGTCGCGCACGAACGGGCTGGCCCGCAACAGAGCGAACAATGTGTCGCGGACCAACGAGCCCGGGAAGCGGAGCGGTCGCTTCACGTGGAACAGTAGCACCACCCGATGATCCTCGGTGTCGTACCACACCTCATGCGGGAACATGTCGTCGACGATCGCGATCTGGCCCTCCCGCCACACCACCTCGTGGTCGCCGATCTCCATCCGGCAGTTCTGGCGCTCGCGCGGCACGATCAGCCCCAGATGGGCGGTGACGATGCCCTTGGTCGACTTGGTGTGGTGCGGCACGTGCGCACCCAACAGCATCACCGAGTACATGGCGGTCAGCAGGCCGGGGATGTGTTCCAGGATTCGTGCCGTTTCGGGACAGCGGGCGCAGTTTACGTCGCTGCGGATCCCATACCCCCAGAGGAAAAAGGAGCGCCAGCGATCATCGACCGCGATCTTTTCATGATCGACCGAAATCTCGCGCAACGAAAGGATGGACATCGGGTCGCACATCACTGCCTGCGCCTCGTCGCGGATGGCGGTCCAGTTCTCGGCCAGATACGTTGTCGACGAAAAGATCTCGTTCGGGAAGACCTGGTATTCCTTCGTGGCCGCTGACCACATCATGATCCGGTCGACGATCGGTAGCAGCCAGAGCCCGAGGGAGATCACCAGCTCTCGGCCAGACGGGAGCTTCACCGTCTTGTACTCGGTTGTCCCAGAAGTCATTTCGCTCACTCGGACTCGTCGACCGAGCTATGCGGTGTGGCTTGAAGACTGGGTTGGGGCAACGACCGGGGCCGCCGTCGCGGGCGGGCCGCCGTTTCCGTAAAAGCCCTCCTCCCACTTCTTCTGAGCCTTCTTCCCCTCCCTGATGAACGGGGTGAAAGCCGCGATGTTGAGGATCAGCCAATTGACGAACGACGCGGGGAAACGCAACGGCTTGACGAGTCGACGAACAGCACGACGCGGGTCTTGTCGGACTGGTTCCACGCCTCGTGCTCGTAGCAATCGTCGAAGATCAGGACCTTTCCTTCTTCCCACTGGCAGACGGTGTCGTCCACCCGGATTGCGACCGTCTCTGGCAGCGCGTCCGGCACGACCAACCCCAGATGGAGCCGGAGCACCCCGTTGTAGGGCCCGCGGTGCGGCTTGAGGTGCGTGCGAGGTTCGAGGACCGAGAATATCGCCGTCTTCATGCCGGGGATCGTCTGCAGGACGCGCCAGGTCTGTGGGCATTGCCGAATGGCTTCGGTCGACTTGGCGCCGTAGCAGGCGAAGACAAACGATTTCCAGTCGCGGTCGGTGCTGATCGAGCGCAACTCACTCAAGATTTCGTGGCAGCCGGGTAGCTCTTCCTTGCGCGTGAGCAGGGTGTCGAGTTCGGCACGGACGTGGTGCCATTCGCGCTCGACATCGGCCGCCCACGGGAATTCGGCGGCGTCGTAGACGGGTCAATTGGGAAGTTTCGAGTATTTATCGTTAAGCCCCTGGGCCCATTCGGCTATACCCATCAGTGCCCGATTCACGAGCCCCGGCCGGCTCAAAGTGTCTTCGACACCTACGGTGCGTCGGACGGAACCTGCCATGGAATCAGCCTTTCTGCCACCGCCATCTCGCAAAAGTATTGTCGGACTGCAAATGTTGGTGGCGTGGGTAGTCACGTCTACGGCACAAAAGAGTCGAGCGAAATAGTAGGGGCTCATGCTGTCCGGGCCCCGGGGCCGCTGGCCCGATCCTAACCACAACCTCGTTTGGTGCTCAACACGCCCCTCCGCCAACACGTTTCGTCACCGAGCGGTCATGCAATGGCAACTCAGCGGACAGATTGGCGTGTCAACGGGTGGGTACCACCAGCCCGAAGTCGGGTGCGGCTGCGCTGCGTTGTCAAAGGCGGGCGCGCGGGAAGCGAATCGGCGGTCGGGGTCGTTGCGAATACCCCCGGCCGATGCGAGGATGATTGGCGAAGGAAGCAATAGCGGCAGCTGAATCGATGTTTGGCGTACCCAACAAAAAGGGTTTTCATGCGTACCGCAGTTTTAGATGAGGTAAATTCCTTTCTCTTAAATTCGCCTTCTACAAAATTGCGTGCCCACAGAACTTGCTCGTCGGTGCGGGCCGCGACGAGCGCGGGGCTAGCCTAATGAACGTACTTCTCGGCAGGCGGCTCGGGGAGCATGTGCGGCCGGTATTGGCCGCGCTGATCGGGGGTGGGGCATACGGCTGTTGGGCGGCGTTCGCCCAACAGCAGCTCGGCTTGGGCGTGGCACTGCGTGCGGGCTTGGCGCAGGTAGGACTGAGCGTGATCGCGACCCTGGTTGTGGTGCTGGTGCTCGAACGACTTTTTCGCTGGCCGTCAAATCCCGTGCGCGGCTTCTGGTTAGCCGCGCTCGGAACGTCGACGCTCAGTGCGGCGTGGCTCTACGCAGGCCACCTGCTGGTCGGCACACCGAACATCGTGCTGGCGATCGCACCGCCGGTGATGGTCGGCACCGCGTCCGACTTCCTATATGCTGGTGCGTTGCTCGCGCTCGGCAGGCGGGCCGCTGACACCGCCGACGCACCCGTTCGCTGAGCGTATTCGACGTGGCCGGCAGCGACGCATCGGCCATCACCCAAGTGTCCATGGACGACCCGAATCCGATCCGTCAGGCATCAATTGGCGCCGAGACAAGGGGGCAGCCGGCAATGGTGTTAATCCCGTCGTCAGGCAGGCGGACCAAGCGCCCGTTGACGACGCAACAGCGCGCCCGGGCGACAGACGGTACGCCCGATTACGTCGTCTCCGTCGTGTTGATCGCGGCCGCGCTGGCCGGCCTCTGCCTCCAGCTAGCAGTGCTGCCGGTCGTCCTGTTGCCCGTCGATGCGGCCTGGGGATGGCTGCTGGCGCCGCTGGTGCTGCTCTCCACCCCGTTGTGGTCCCTGATCCACGAGGCGATTCACGCCACCTTGCTGCGCGAACGGACGTGGAACGATCGAGTCGGGCGGATGCTTGCCGTCGGCTACGGTGCGCCTTTCGTGCTGCTCAAGTCGGCCCATCTGCTCCATCACCGGTACAACCGCAGTCGCCGGGAGCGGACCGAGGTCTATGACCCGGGCATTTCGAGTTGGGCCGCGGCTCCCGGCTACTACCTGCACCTGCTCGGCGGGCTTTACCTCATCGAGGTGGCGTCGGTGCTGCTCGCGGCCGCGCCGCGCCGGGTCTGGCGCTTCCTGGCGCGGCTGCTCGACTCGCCCGACACGTTCGGTGGCATGTTGCTCGAGGGCATCAGCCGACTACACTTGCGCCAGTTCCGGGCAGACGCGGTGGCGGTGGTCGCCGTCTACGCAATTGCCGGCGTTGCCTACGGTCGTCATGTCTGGATGCTCGCCGCCGCGCTCGTCGCCCGTGCGGTGCTGATCTCGGTTGCGGACAATGCATATCACTACGGCACCCGGCTGGACGCCCGGTTGGAGGCGATGAATCTCCGGCTGCCCAGACCGCTGGAGCTATTCGTCCTCGCCTTCAATTTGCACAGCGTTCACCACCGGCATCCCGGCCTGGCGTGGTACGAACTGCGCGCGGCGTTCGCGGCCGACGGGGACCACTTCCACCTCGGCTGGTTCGCTGCCGTGGCGCGGCAACTGTGTGGCCCGATCTCGGCGCAGGCGTCGCATCTTTACGAATAGGCATCCGTGTCTGTGACTGGAATGACGAAAGATACTGTCGGGCAATACGTTTGACGATAGTTGTGGCAAAGTGACTGGACTGCACCGGATGTCAGCTACCACCGGGTTGCGATGGGATCGTCGAACAGGTCGTAGCGCCCAGTCGCCTTCCACTGCTCTACCGCGGTGTGTGGTGCGCCGAACCAGCGCACGTGCGGTGCCACCTCGGCTGGTGGACGTGCGGCGTCGGTGAGGTGTTCGGTCGGGACTTCCTCGACGGTTCGCGGTATGTCCAAGTACGGGTTGAGAATCCGCACACCGAACAGGATCAGGTTGTGGGTTCCCGGTAGTGCGGCCGAGGGCACGATCATTGCGGTGGCGCCGTCATTTCGGATGGCGTCGGCCAAGGCCCGCGTCGGCGTGTAATCGTCGCCGACCAGCTCGTCGGCCGTCAGCCCGTATGTCGCGCAGTCGTCGAAGTCGACCCGTGTCGGGCTGTCCACGTCGATGACGGCCGTCCACAAATTCAATACGACCTCGTCGGGATTGCCGGTGGGCCCGACGTTGTGGCGCAAGCATCTCGGCGGCTGGGCCCAGCGGATGCAGACTCAGGTACTGAACGGTTTGGCTCTTTGCGTGGTGGAAACGACCGGCGCGCGAGCTGGGGAATGCCCACCACGGCGAGTCATACGACGCGTGGCGAAACACCGTCAGTTTCATGCAGTCATTGCACGGGTCGCGGTCGCGGCTTGCAGGAGTGCCGGATAGCGCAGGGGATCGTCGAGCAGCTTGATCGGCTGCCGGCCCAGCACGGGGTGTTCCCGATCGAACCAGGCGATGACGCCCGGACCGGTGAAGGAATGGCGCAACTGATTCACCAGCTGCCCGACGACGCGGATGCGCGCGGCGTCCTCGGCTGCGGGCTTCGTCCCGTCATCGGCGCGCCAGCGTTGCAGCTGACGAACGGAGACCCCGAGCAGTTCGGCGAGGGTTTTCTGCGGGGCGGCGAGGACCTCGGCGGATTTGCTGAGAACGTCGCGGACCGGAGCATCATCGTTGTACGGCCGGTTCTCGACAATGTCGCGTAGCGCATGGCGGAATTGCTCGAGCGCGATGCGCACATCCCGACGTTGCTGCTCGTCATTGGCGCGGCGAAGTGCTTTCTCCGCGCGAAACGCCGCGGCCCATAGCGTCGTCGTCAGGTATGGGTCGGCTTCCAGACGCAGCGGCACGCCGCACCCAGTGTCGGCTCGAAACTGTCGGCGAGCTGAGCGACCTCGTCGGGAACCGTCGGGGAGCGCTGTAACAACTTTGTCGCGTCGTTGACCCGGTCGAGCAGCGAGGCGAGATCGGGCGTCGCCACGGCCTCAGTCGTAGTCATGTCGTCAGTATACGACGTATCTACGCCAGCGCTGTTGATGCCTTTAGGAACCTGTAGCGGCCTGCTACGCGGTAAGCGTCTGCGGCGGCAGGCGAGCATTAGAGCGCTTAGTGGTCGCGGCTTGCCAGCGTTGGCTTGTACGCCTATCAGTCACACAGTTGATGGCATGGCTGCCAAGCCTGAGCGGATGACCTGGCCTCTTTCAGCGCGCCTGACCCCTGAGCAGGACGCGCTGATTCGTCGTGCCGCCGAGGTCGAGGGGACTGACTTCACCAATTTCGCGGTGACAGCGGCGGCGGCGCACGCGCGCGACGTGCTGGCCGACCGCCGGCTCTTCGTGCTCACCGATGCCGCGTGGACTGATTTCCTCGCCGCGCTGGACCGGCCCGTCTCACACAAGCCTCGGTTGGAGAGGTTGTGCGTTGAGCGGTCCATTTTCGACACCGAGGGGCCGCCATCGCGGCCGCAGTTGTCCGCAGCTTCCTAAGCTACTCAACGCTGTTTGTGCGGTGAGTGAGCCAGGCGGCCGCTCGTTGGGAGGCTCTCCGATAGTGTTCAGGTACGGCCGCTAGGCGGGTTGCGATGACTTGCGGGTCAACAAGATCAGCTGCGATCAGTGCGTCGACGAAATTCTGGTCCTTCTTCCGTAGGGCACACAGTTTCGCAACACACAGGTCTTCCTTGTCGAGGCACTATCCGATGAATTTAGGATCGCCCGATGGGGCGGCGGTGTTCTCGTTCTGGACTTTGACCAGTCGATCGCGCCATCCGTCGGGCAGTGCCGAGGTCTGCAGGTCCACGCCGTCGATGCTGAAACCGTGAAGCTGCTCAAACGGGGAGAACTCGCCCGCTGCTCCAGCGAGTTCATCTGCAAGACGGGCGATTTCACCCGTGTCGTCGGTGATCGGCAGAACGTCGACTTCCACCGACCTTGTGGCGTACAAGGGCAGCTGATCATCGGTATAAGTGCCGAGGATCGCTTGGGAGCCGACGACAATCACTTCAGTCAGGCCGGTGATTTGGCAGGCGGCCCGGATAGCATGCTCAAGCTGGTCGCGGCGCATCAGCGAACCGTGCGTAGAACGCGGATCCGCTCCTCATCGGGAAGCAGTCCACCCATCGGTGAAACTTCGCGCATCTCGATGCAATCGCGGCCGAGTCCAGTAAGGACGCGATGAAGGCCGGGTACGTCGCCGTCTCTCACGAGCGATTCCCAGCGGTCGAGATTTCTCATATGCGGCTGGCCGGTGACGCCGGACCGCAATCGTCGCAGGTTGTGCTCGATCGTGGGTTGCCATTGTGTGAGAGTCGACCGCGTCAGGTGTCTGGCCAGCTCGCGGTGCAGTTTCCACGAGTGGCGTTCTGAACGTGTCAGCTTGGGAGTGACTGGTTGGCGGGTGATCTCGAGTCGGTACCCCATACAGGACAAAAGTCGGTCGAGCTGCTCATCGCTGAGCTCAACCTTGTCGGAGAGGAACTGGCTGATGCTCGGCTGGTGCACGCCGCTGAGCCGAGACAACTCGGACTGGGTGGTGCCTGTTTCGTGCATCACCGTCCGCAATACGTCACTCCGACCGGTCATGCTCAACTATAGCATTCTCTACTATAAATAGCTGTGGTCCGCTTTTGTCCGCGCTGCACGATGCGGCTAAGCACGTTCTGCGTCAGGGTTCGGCGACAGATGCCGAGCCGGACGAGTCAGCTAGCTTGGCTGGCAGTCTTAATAGACAAACAAACAAACCCGCGCTCTGTGGCGCAGGTTTGAAAGAACCACGTTTTGGTGCCCCCGGCAGGATTCGAACCTGCGACACCGGCTTTAGGAGAGCCGTGCTCTATCCCCTGAGCTACGAGGGCGGACGGGCCTGAGCTTACCGTGACGGCAGGCTCAGGCCCGTTGGCCGCGACGACGGTCAGCGCAGTTCGGCGATCACCTTCGAGAAGTTGGCGATGTTGTTGTCCTGCACGGTGAAGGAGGAAACGCCGTACTTCTCGCGGTAGCCCAGTAACGTGTCGGCGATCTCGCGGGGCGAACCGCTGAGCACCGAGGGCATCGACAGGATCTCGGCGTCAGAGAGGTCCGGCGCGTAGCTGCGCGTCAGCTTCAGGTCGGGCTCGGTCTCGCCGTCGCGTGGCATCGCTGTGATCGCCAGGTTCAGCTCGAGTGAGTCGAACCGATCGCCGGCGGCCTTGCGGACGAAGTCCACACGTTCGGCGAACGGGTCCGCCACGTCGCGCACCTTGGAGCCGGTCAACCCGATGATGTTGGCGTGGTGGGCGGCGATGGTCAGCACGCGGTCCCCGTTGCCGGCGATGATCAGCGGTGTCGAGGGGTGGTGCTCCTTCAGGTATTTCGTCATGTGTTCGAGGTAGTCGACCCGGGCACCGGCGCTAAGGTAGGGGATCTCCGCAGCCTCGAACTCTTCGCGGACGTAGCCGGTGCCCAGCCCGATTTCGAGGCGGCCGTCACTGAGCAGATCCAGGGCGCCCATGTCCCGGCTGAGCAGCGCGGGCTTGTAGAACGCGCAGATGAGCACATACATGCTCAGCTGCAGTGTCGTGGTGACTATCGCGACCGCGGTCAGGGTAGGAAATGGCGCCGCGGCGCCCAAATGGTCAGGCACACAAAGAATGTCGAATCCGGAATCCTCGGCGCGCTTGGCCTTGTCGAGGAGCGCCTCGCGCGACTTGAAGAACCGCATGCTCATACCAAATCGAAAATCCTTGGCCACCAACAACCTCCAAATGAGTTAGCAACAATTACCAGGAGCGAGCCGCGGCCGCCAAGCCCTGAACCAGGGCGGAGGTGACCGACGATAGGCCATCAGGACCCGGCAGCGGGCTGCGCGGGCTGAGACCCCTGACGCGTACGGACAACTCGAGTTGTGTTCCGCCTTCGCGTACCCGGTTTACCGGGTTGTCAGGATGTAACCCCCGTAGTTCGAGCGGGATAGCGTCGAGGTCGGTGACGACCTGATAGCCGCTCAGCGCAATGTGCTTGGCCAGGTGGGCGGCCAGCGTGCGATTGCGGCCCCCGGCCAGCAGTTGCGTGCTCCGACCGATGCGCCCGTACCCGTGCAGTGACACCGCGACGTCGACATGCTCGAGAAACTCGGCCAGCCGTGGTGACTCGGCGGGATCGAACCGCGCAGAGGGCAAGTGATGCGGGTAGCGGTTGGGGTGGCGCAAGACGTATACCGACGCGCCGGCGGCCTCGGCCGCGCGTTCGGAGATGACGTCGGTCATGTGTTCCAGGCCACCGCCATGGATGGCCATGAAGCCGAAACGCGACCGCAGCCGACTGGCCTCGACCACCCACGGCTGGATCAGCAGCGCCGAAAGTGACTGTGGCCCAGGGCCGGACGCCGATCGCACGGCCGCCGGACGGGGCCAGTTCGTGGGATCCCAACGTTTCAAGAAGTCGATCCAGCGCTGCGGAAGCCTGTGATGAACGGCGCCGGCGATGATCCTCGGCAGATAGCCGGGGCGGGGTGGACCCGGGGTCACCCGGTGGTCGATATAGACCCAGGCCGCCGACGGGCCGTCGTCGGTGTGCACGGTCAACTCGTCGCGCCGGTAGCGCACCGGAACGCCCTCGGCGCTGTCCAGGGTGGCCAGGTCATGGTCGGAGAGTTGCCAGAGCACCCCGTGAACCTGATTCCCGGCGAATGGTTCGACGGTCGCCACACCACGCTGATTGATCAGCCATTCGTGATCGGACAGCACCGCCGGCCGCGGGTCGGCGGCGTCGGGACAGCGCCGAGCCATCTGCCTGACGCACAGGTTGGAGCCGTATGCGAAGTAGAGATGTCGGCGCGCCGGCATTCAGCTGCTCGCCGTCGGACAAATCGGCACCAGGTGAGCCTATGTGCTTCGTATAGCTATGTAAAACAAGCTCCGAATGAACCTGAGCCGCGGCCTACGGGCAGTAGGTCGAGACCGCGAGGTTCACCATCGAGGTGACGTCACCGAAATTGATGCCGCGCGGGCCCAAGTGTTGTGGACGTCGTCGGGAATTTGCTGAGACGACCAGCGATTCCACCGATCGGCACAGATATGGTGCGCCATAAACAGGATGTCGCCGTCCTCGTTCGGCGGCCAGGTGAATCCGAGGCCGCGCATTTGGGCCAGGAAGTTGGTGTCGACGGTGTCGGCCGCCGCCACCGACACGGTGGTCACCAGGGCGGCTCCAACGACGAGAGGGGCGGTGAGGCTGGCCAGCCAGCGGGATGAAGGCATGTGCGCGTTCCCCTCCGTCTACACATTTAAGGCCGAGTCAGTGTGCGGGCCGAATGCGGCGCAAATATGAAAAATGGCGCAAATATGAAAAATAGAGAAACCTTGGACAAATCAACCGAAACGCCTGAAACGTCAGTGCCCCTTCACGGTCAAATAAATCAGCACGACGTTCAGCGCGGTCACCAGTATCGCCACCGCCCAGCCGATGGCCGTGGTGATCGGGTGGTTGGTGTCGCCGCCCATCAGTTTTCGATTGCTGGTGAGCCTGACCAGCGGCAGCACCGCGAACGGAATTCCGAACGACAAAATGACTTGTGAGATCACCAATGAGCGGGTCGGGTCGAGACCGATCGCCAACAGGGCGACGGCCGGGCACAACGTGACCAAGCGGCGCACCATCATCGGTATCGACCGGTGCAACAGACCCTGCATGATCATCGCGCCGGCGTAGGCGCCCACCGACGACGACGCCAATCCGGACGCGAGCAAGCCGACCGCGAACAGCACCGCGATCGCCGGGCCCAGCGTGTTGTGGATCGCGGTGTAGGCACCCTCGATGGACGCGACGTCTTGCTGGCCCTGCAGGTTGATCGCGGCAACCAGCAGCATCGCCGCGTTCACCGTTCCGGCCACGGCCATCGCCAGCACCACATCCACCCGCGTGACCCGCAACAGCCAGCGTCGCTCGGGGCCCGGCTCGGGATGTCCGTGCCGATCCAGGACCAGACCCGAGTGCATGTACACCGCGTGCGGCATCACGGTGGCGCCCAGGATGGCCGCGGCCAGCAGCACGCTTTCGGTGCCGTGGAAGCGTGGTACGAATCCACCGAGCACCGCGTCGGACGGCGGCGTGGCGACGAAGAAACTGGCCGTGAAACCGACGGCGATGATCAGCAGCAAACCGGTGATGACGCGCTCGAAAATGATCTGCCCCCGCCGATCTTTGATCGCCAGCAGTAGCAACGAGATCACCCCGGTGATGACCCCGCCGAGCGGCAACGGCAGACCGAACCGGATCCGCAGCGCGATCGCACCACCGATGACTTCGGCGACATCCGTTGCTATCGCCACGATTTCAGCCTGCGCCCAAAAGGTCAGCCGGAGCCGGCGCCCCATCTCCTTGCCGATGGCCGAGGGCAACGAGCGCCCGGTCACCAGCCCGAGCTTGGCTGAGAGGTACTGCACCAGCCCGGCCATCACGTTGGCCGCGACGATCACCCACAGCAGTAGATAGCCGAATTGTGTCCCGGAGCTGACGTTGGCGGCGACGTTGCCCGGATCGACGTACGCGATCGCGGCGACGAACGCCGGCCCCAGCAGATACCAGCTGGTCTTGAATGAGGCCCGGGTGTCCTGCGCCAACTATCCGACCTTCAACGTGTCACCGAATGAAAAAGTGAGGGTAGCCGATAAACGCGGGCCGGTGTGCCGCGGCCCGCCGGTTTAGCTGGCGCCGATGCTCCCGCCGCCGTCGACCCGAACGATCTGGCCCGTGATGTAGCCGGCGTCATCGTGCAGCAACATACAGATCACGTGGGCGATCTCGGTGGGAGTGCCGACCCGCCGCATCGGGATGCCCTTGAGCACCAGCGCTTCGCGCGCCGACCCGACTCGGCTGCGTTCCCGGTACATCTCGGTCTCGATCGGACCGGGCGCCACCGCGTTCACCGTGATGCCCGAGGAGGCCAGCTCGTCGGCCCAAATGCGGGTCGCGGTCTCCAACGCGCCCTTGGCGGCGGCGTACGGAGTCCGTTCGTCGACGCCGGTCGTCGTCAGGCTGCTGATGTTGACGATGCGGCCCCACCGGGCCTCGACCATGCCGGGCAGCACGGCCTGCACGACTGGACCGCGGTGCGCACGTTCAGGTCGTAGGTGAGAAACAGGTCGTCCAGATCGACCGACCCGATGTGGCCGAACCGGGCCAGGCCGACGTTGTTGACCACCGCGTCCCGCGTCGACCCGGCCTTCGGCGACGATCGTATCGAGCGCCGCCGCGGTGGCGGCCCGATCGGCGAGGTCGACGGCCACGAACTGGCCGGGAAAATCCGGCGGTGCGCTGCGCGCGAGCCCGATCGGCTCGAAGCCGTCGGCAGCCAGGCGGTCGACCACCGCACGGCCGATCCCCTTTGACGCGCCGGTGACCAGTACGCGCCGCTTCGACATCGCTTTCCCCTTTCGCGCTCGCGGATGCAGCCGATTAGAGGGAACGCCGAAACGGCGGCGTTTCATGCCGTGCTATCGGTCACCCGGGCAGGTAGAGCCCCTTGCCCGGGACCAGCGGCAAGTCGAGGGTCGTCCCGATGCCCGGCGCGGCGTCCACCACCGCCGGGATTGCGTTGACCACCCGCATCGCGGTGGCGACCAGCCCGGCATGGTTGTGGTCACCGTTTGGACTGCCTAGGCAGACATCCACGGCGTAGGAGGGTTCGCCGGTGATCTCGATGCGGTACGAACCGCCCTCCTGGGCGGGCTGGGGCCACTCGGGCTGCAGGTCCGGACGCAACCGCGTGACGTGGTCCAGGACGATCGCGGGCTTGCCGTCGACGATGCCGAACACCTCGAAGCAGCGCCGCCGCAGTGCCCTTGGCGATATGACCGGACGCGATGTCGAAGTCCTCGGGCGCGGGAATCCGGACGTGCTCCTCGGTGACGGCGCCGAGCGAGACGCCCAAACCCGCCGCTATCTGGCGGATCACCGATCCCCACGCCAAGCTCAGCACGCCCGGCTGCAGCAGCACCGGGATGTCGTCCATCGGTTTACCGGATCCCATGACGTCGAACATGACCGCCGCACTGTCGTAGGTCGAGTAGTCGACGATCTCCATGCACCGAATCTGCTGGATGCTCTGACAGGTACCCGCCAGCGCCAGCGGCAGCAGGTCGTTAACGAAGCCGGGATCGATGCCATTGACGTACAGGCTCGAATTGCCTTGGCGGGCAGCGTCTTCCAGCGGCTTGATCAGCTCCTCTTGAATCACCTCCCACGGGTACTGCAGGAACACCGGACCGCTGCCGACGATGTTGATTCCGGCCGCCAGCACCCGCCGGTAGTCCTCGAGCGCCTCGGGCAGCCGGTTGTCGGCCAGTGCGTTGTACACCGCGCACCTGGGCCCCGTGGCGAGCACGGCATCGAGGTCGGTGCTGGCGAGCACGCCGGTCGAATCCGGAAGTCCGGCAAGCTCTGCCGCGTCCTTACCGGCTTTGGCATCCGATGACACCCAGACGCCGGTGAGTTCGTATTCGGGGTTGGCGATGAGCGCTCGCAGCGCGTGGATACCGACATTGCTGGTGCCCAGTTGGACGACGGGGATGGGCATGAGGGGCTCCTTAGTGGTCGGCGATCACAGGTCCGGGACGGGGATGTCGAGATTGGGGAAGGTGAGTCCGCCGTAGACCTCCAGCGTCTTGCCGGTCAGGAAGCTGCCGGCCGGTGACGCCAAATAGACTGCCGCAGCGGCAATGTCGACCGGATCGCCGAGGCGGCGCAGGGGTGTCGCCTTCTCCATCGGCGCGCGCAGTTCGTCGTTGGAAGCCACCACGTCCAGCGCTGAGGTCAGGATCGAGCCGGGCGCGATCGCGTTGACCCGGATGCGCGGGCACAGGTCCAGCGCTGCCGACTGGGTGTAATGGGCCAGCGCGGCCTTGGCGGTGGCGTAGGCGGCGAAACCACGCCCGGCCAGTCGGCCCATCGTCGAGGTGATGTTGATGATGCTGCCGCCACCGGAGTGCTCCAGCATCAGCGGCACCGCCGCGATGGTGAGCGCATGAGCGGTGGCGACGTTGAAGGTGAACGCGTCCTTGAGGTCCTTCGTCGACGTGGTCAGCAGCGTGTTGGGCATGGTCCCGCCGACGTTGTTGACGACGATGTCCAGCTTGCCGAACGCCTCGACGGCCTGCTCGGCCAGCTTCGCGGTGGCCTCGGGATGGGCCAGGTCGGCGGCGACGATGTGGGCTTTGTGGCCCGCGGCGCGGACCTCTTCTGCGACGGCCTCTAGTTGGGATTCCGTGCGCGAGGCGATCAGGACATCGGCGCCGGCTTCGGCGAACGCCACCGCCATCGCCGCCCCGAGGCCACGGCCACCACCAGTGATGACGGCGACTTTGTCGTCGAGACGGAACCTATCAAGGATCATTACGGTCTCTCTTCGTCGAGTTGTCGGCCGAAACGGAAGCAAGACTGACCGTCTACGATCGCGAAGTTTCTGGAACAGGTTCTAGTTTGGCATACGGTAGCGGCGATGCGGCGTCCGCATACCGCCTCGGCGTTACTGCTCGCGAATCGGGACGGAAATTGCCCGCGCCCGCGGTGGCCTGCGACGATAGCGTCGTGCGTACCGTCGAAGGATTGAATTGAACATCAACCGATTTGGTGCCGTCCTGGGTGTTCTGGTTACTGCCGCAGTGGCGTTGTCGGCGTGTGGCAACGACAACGCCGTAAGCGGTGAGAAGGCGACTACGTCGGCGGCGCCGGTGAAGGTGGCCTGCGGCGGCAAAGCCAAATTCAAGGCCAGCGGATCCACGGCTCAGGCCAACGCGATGACTCGGTTCCTCAAGGCGTACGAACGGGCGTGCCCGGGCCACACGGTCAATTACACACCCAACGGCTCGGGTGCGGGCATCGACGAATTCACAGGCAATCGAACTGATTTGGCGGGTTCGGACTCGCCGTTGCGACCCGACGAGTACGCCGCGGCAGTGCGTCGCTGTGGCTCGCCGGCCTGGCAGCTGCCGGTGGTGATCGGCCCGATCGCGATCACCTACCACGTCGACGGCCTGAATTCGCTGATCCTGGACGGCCAGACCACGGCCAAGATCTTCAATGGCGGCATCACCAGGTGGAATGACCGCGCGATCCAGGAACTCAACCCCGGTGTCAGCCTGCCGGCCCAGCCGATTCAGGTCGTGTTCCGCAGTGACGAGTCGGGAACGACGGACAATTTCCAGAACTATCTCGATGCCGCTTCCAAGAGTGCGTGGGGTAGGGGAGCTGGCAAGAAGTTCAACGGCGGTGTCGGTGAGGGTGCCAAGGGCAACGACGGCACCAGTGCGGCGGTCAAGGGCACCGAGGGGTCCATCACCTACAACGAATGGTCCTTCGCTCAGGCGCAACACCTGAACGTCGCGAAGGTCGTCACGTCGGCGGGTCCGGACCCGGTCGGGATCAGCACCGACCCGGTGGGCAAGACGATCGCGGGGGCCTCGATCGTGGGGCAGGGCAACGACCTGGTTCTCGACACGATTTCGTTCTACCGGCCGAAGCAGGCGGGCTCGTACCCGATCGTGTTGGCGACGTATGAGGTGGTCTGCTCGAAGTAACCCGACGCCCAGGTCGGCTCGGCAGTGAAGGCGTTCCTGCAGAGCACCATCGGCGCCGGCCAGAATGGCTTGGCGGACAACGGATACATCCCGATTCCGGACGCGTTCGGGTCGAGGTTGTCGGCCGCGGTCAACGCGATCTCGTGATCTAGCGCAGCCATGGCCCGCGAAGCGCTCGCTTCTCCTCCCAAGGCAAAGCCCACGCTCACGAAGACCAAACCCCGCGCGGTGCGGCGGGGTGACCGAATATTCTCCTCGGTCGCCGCTGCCGCCGGGGCCACGATCGTCATCGCGATCGTGCTGATCGCGATATTCCTGTTGATTCGCGCTATCCCTGCGCTGCAGGCGAACCACGCGAACTTCTTGACCAGCAACGAATTCGATACCAGCGACCCGAAGAAGTTGGCGTTCGGCATCCACGATTTGTTGATGGTCACGGTGTTGAGTGCCACCAGCGCTTTGGTGATGGCCGTGCCGGTTGCGATCGGGATCGCGGTGTTCCTCACCCAATATGCGCCGGCGCGGCTGGCGCGCCCGTTTGCCGCGATGGTTGATCTGTTGGCCGCGGTGCCGTCGATCATCTTCGGGCTGTGGGGGATCTTCGTGCTGGCGCCCAAACTGCGGCCGCTGGCCGAATTTCTGAACCGCAACCTCGGCTGGATCTTTCTGTTCAAGCAGGGCAACGTGTCGTTGGCGGGCGGCGGGACCATCTTCACCTCAGCGATCGTGCTGTCGGTGATGATTTTGCCGATCATCACGTCGGTTTCCCGCGAAGCATTCCGCCAGACCCCGCGCATCCAAATGGAAGCGGCGCAGGCGCTGGGCGCGACCCGCTGGGAGGTCATCCGAATGACCGTGCTGCCCTACGGCCGTAGCGGTGTGGTAGCCGCCTCGATGCTGGGATTGGGCCGGGCGCTGGGCGAAACCGTTGCGGTGCTGATCATCTTGCGCGCGGCGGCCCGGCCCGGTAACTGGTCGTTGTTCGACGGCGGTTACACGTTCGCCTCGAAGATCGCCTCCGCGGCATCCGAATTCAGCGAACCGCTGCCGACGGGGGCCTATATCTCGGCTGGGTTCGCGCTGTTTGTGATCACCTTCGTGGTCAACGCCGCCGCTCGCGCGATCGCCGGTGGAAAGGTCAACGCATGACCGCCGAGACACTGCGTGGGCCGGTCAAAGGTGCGGTGATACAGCCGGTCAGCATGTGGCGAAAGATCAAAAATCACCTCGCGACGATTCTTTTCCTCGCCTCGTTCGCTCTCGCGTTGGGACCGCTGATCTGGGTGCTCGCGGTGGTGATCCACCGAGGGGGTCACGCCGTCATTCGGTCGCAGTGGTGGACCCACTCGCTGCGCGGCGTGCTGCCCGAGGAGTTCACCGGCGGGGTTTACCACGCGTTGTACGGGACGCTGGTGCAGGCCGGCGTGGCTTCGGTGCTGGCCGGGCCGGTCGGCTTGATGACGGCGGTGTTCCTGGTGGAATACGGTTCGGGACGGCTGGCCCGGGTGACCACCTTCATGGTCGACGTGCTCGCCGGGGTGCCCTCGATCGTGGCGGCGCTGTTCATCTTCAGCCTGTGGATCGCCACCTTGAGGTTCCAGCAGAGTGCCTTTGCGGTGGCACTGGCGCTGGTCCTGCTGATGTTGCCGGTCGTGGTGCGCTCCACCGAGGAGATGCTGCGGTTGGTTCCCGACGAACTCCGCGAGGCCAGCTACGCATTGGGCGTTCCCAAATGGAAAATGATTGTGCGGATTGTCTTTCCGATCGCTATGCCGGGCGTCGTGTCAGGCATTCTGCTGGCCATCGCACGCGTCATCGGCGAGACCGCGCCGCTGCTCGTTTTGGTGGGCTACAGCCGTGCTATCAACCTCGACGTCTTCCACGGCAATATGGCGTCGCTGCCGCTGCTGATCTACACGGAACTCACCAACCCGGAGCACGCGGGGTTCCTGCGGATCTGGGGCGCGGCACTGACCCTGATCATTATCGTGGCCGCCATCAACCTCATTGCCGGCGCGGTCCGTTTCTTGGCCAGCCGACCGCGCGGCGAAAGTTTCACCCGGGCGTAATCAGGACCGCGACGCCGCTTTCGTGGCGGACTTCTTGGCGGCGGTCTTCTTGGTCGGCGCCTTTCCGTCGCCCGAGCGCGCTTTCACGCTGGCCTCCAGCTTGGCGAGCAAATCGGAGACGTCTTCGGTCTCGTCCAGCTCCTTGGGCTTTTCTTCGGCGGTAAACGCTTCTCCGCCTTCGAGTTTGGCCTGAACCAATTCGTGCAGTTGCTCTTGATAGTCGTCGTGATAGCGGTCCGGGTTGAAGTCCTCGGCCATCGACTCCACCACCTGCCCGGCCATCTTGAGCTCGGCGGGCTTGATCTCGACCTTTTTGTCCAACACCGGAAAGTCGGGGTCGCGGATCTCGTCCGGCCACAACAGGGTATGAATCACCATCACGTCGCGTTTGCCAAAGTCCTTGACCCGCAACGCCGCAAGCCTAGTCTTGTTGCGCAGCGTGAAATGGACGATCGCCATCCGGTCGGTCTCGGCCAGTGTCTTGGCCAGCAGCACATACGATTTGGACGACTTTGAGTCCGGCTCCAGGAAATAACTGCGATCGAACATCATCGGGTCGACATCGCTAGCCGGGACGAACTCCAGGACTTCGATTTCGCGGCTGCGTTCTTCGGGCAGGGTGGAGATGTCGTCGTTGGTGATCACCACCATCTGGCCGTCGTCGGATTCGTAGGCGCGGGCGATGTCCCGGTATTCGACGACCTCGCCGTCCAGCTCGCACACCCGCTGGTAGCGGATACGGCCGTTGTCCTTGGCGTGCACCTGATGGAACTTGATGTCATGGTCCTCGGTGGCGCTGTACACCTTGACTGGCACATTGACGAGCCCGAACGCAATCGAACCCTTCCAGATGGAGCGCATCTTGTCAGTATGCCCATACGCTGGCCCGCAAAACAGCCTGACAGGCCCGTGAGCTGGGATTCAGCGGCGCTCAGGCGGAGCATGGTGGGCCTGTAACGTCCACTATTGCGCGTGAAGCAAGAGCGAAAGTCGTTGACGCGCAACCCGGTCAGGCCGTCGCCGGCGGGGGTACGTCACCGGAATAGTGGCGAACCTGATTGCCCCCCGCGCGTTTGGCTTCGTACATGGCGGCGTCGGACGTCCTGATCAGATCGTCGATGGGTTCCATGGCCGGGCTGACCGGGCCGGTGCCGAGCGGCGCGGTGGAGGTGCCGATGCTCGCGGTGATCTCGAAATGGATGGCCGCGATGGCATCGCAAATTCGTTCGGCCATCCTCGTCGGATCGGGTGTCGTCTTGATGTCGGCGACGACGAACTCCTCCTCACCGGCCCGGCCGATCACGGCGGTGGCGCGGCAGCTCTGCTGCAGCGCGGCGGCGACCGCGACCAACGCCTGATCGCCCGCGGCGTGGCCGTGAGTGTCATTCAGCCGTTTGAAGTGGTCGAGATTGATCACGGCGACCACCAGGTAGGAGCCCGCCGTGTTGCGGTGAGCGCGGATCAGTTCGTAGGCGGAGTTGGTGAAGGAACGCCGGTTGTGCAGGCCGGTATGCGGGTCACGGCCGGAGCTCTGCAGATCCCGTCGCAGCGTGTGCACCAACGACTGCATGCCCACCGGCACGCCGATGTTGAGTCCCGCGACCACGATCAGCGAAGCGGCGGTCAACGCTACGTCGCCGGTGTCCGCGATGATGCGATACGACAGGACCACCACGCACGTCGCGGCCACGGCGAAGTTGGTGAGCACGTAGCTAAAGGCGTGGAAGTAGGCGATGTAGCCACCCAGGATCGCGAAGGTCGTGCACCCCAGCAATCCCACGTAGGGATTTGACAGCGTCAACAGCGCCGCCGCGATGCCCGCCATGGCGATCAGCAACCAGCTGGTCGACTGGCGCCGCGAGGGCCAGCGCTTCAACCGCAGACTCGCGCCGGTGATTCCCAATGCCGATGCCACCAGTGTCACCGTCCGGGTGACCGGATCCGCGGGCCCGGCCGGACTCCAGAGCATGATCAGCGGAAACGCCGCGAATGACGCGATAAAGACAGCCGAGATCCTGCGCCACGGCTTCAGGAGGCCGTGACCGTCCAGGTAGGCACTGATCCAGTCGAACTGGTCTGGCTGCTTTGCCACGAAACTCGCTCGTACCTCCTGGCGTTGGTCGACGACTTGACCGCTGCCGACTTGACGAGCTGACTTTACGCTCGAATTCGGCCAAGCTTTTGCAGCCCAACAGGCCCAGTTCCCAGAGCGCGTCGAGCAGACCGACCATGAACGCGTCGCCGGCGCCGATGGTGTCGACCACCGGAACGCGCTTGGCGGCCACGTGGGCCTCGCCCGCCGCGCAGAACCCCCGTGCACCCTGTTCGCCCATCGTGACCGCGACGATTGCCGGCCCCAGCGCCAACCAGGTTCGCGCCGTGTGGTCGGGCGCGTGATCGGGGTCGATCCAGCGCAGGTCCTCATCGCTGACCTTGACGATGTCGCTGCGTTCCACGAGATGCTCGATGCGTTGACGCGCCGATTCCCGGTTGGTGATCAACGAGGGCCGCACGTTGGGGTCCAGCGTGACCGTCGCCGACACCCGATACGCGTCGAGCAAGGCCGCGACCGCCCAGCATCCCGGTTCGCGCACGGCCGCGATGGACCCGGTGTGCACGAACAACGGCGGGGAAACCTCGGGTGTGCCGGAGAGCTGCCAGTCCAGATCGAAACGGTAGGTGGCCGACCCTTCCTCGGCGATCGTTGCCGCGGCGGTCGGTGTGCGAGCGGCGGTCATACTTCCCGAAACAAGCTGTGCGTCAGAGGCTTTGATGTATTCGGCGATTCGGTGCCCGCGCGGGTCGTCGGCGATGTGGCTCAGGAAGTCGACGTCGCGGCCCAACCGGGCGAGTCCGACGGCGACGTTGAGCGGACTACCACCGACGTGTTCGTCGGCCCCGACGACGTCGATCAGTGACTCACCGATCACCAGGCCTCGGGTCACTGCACCAACGCTTCCAATGTGGCGCGAGCTCCCTTGCTGTGCAACGAATCCAGCGCCCAGCGGTATGCCTCCACGAAGCGATGCTGGTGGGACAGGTCTGCGAATACCGCACTGATCTCGACGAAAGCGCACGGGTTCTCGCGGTGCGATCGGGCGATCGGGATGAGCGAATCCGCCAGCTGGTCCAGCACCTCGTACGGTTCGCCCCACTCGTCGACGCCCTCGGCGTAGCGTGCCCAGCTGGCCACGGCCGCCGACGCCATTTGCACGGGCCCGTCGTTGGCCAGGTTGTCGCGGATGACGGGCACCAGCCATTTCGGGATGCGGTCCGACGAGTACGCGCACAGGCGGGCGACGGTGTCACGCACCGCTGGGTGGGCGAACCGCTCGACGAGCGTGCGGCCGTATTGGTGAAGGTCGACCCCGGGCACCGGCGGCAGCGTCGGGATGGCCTCGGTGTCGAAGTAGGTGAGCAAGTACTTGGCGAACAACGGATCCTGCGCCGCCTGGTGGACGAACTCGTAGCCGCACAGGTGGGCGAAGTAGGCCAGGCACTGATGTCCCGCATTGAGCAGTCGCAGCTTCATCAGCTCGTACGGGCGGACGTCGTCGACCATCAGCACGCCCGCCCGTTCCAGCGGTGGCCGGCCATCGGCGAAATCATCCTCGAGCACCCAGGTGGTGAACGGCTCCGCCACCACCGGCCATCGGTCGTTGACGCCGAAGTCGCGCCGTACTTCGGCGGCCATCTCCAAAGTCGTTGCCGGAGTGATGCGGTCGACCATCGAATTCGGGAAGCGGGCGTGCTCGGTCACCCACGCCGCCAGCCCGGGATCCATGCGTTCGGCGCTCGCGAGCACGGTGCGCCTGGCGACCTCACCGTTGTTCTCGATGTTGTCGCAGGACACGATCGTCGGCGCGGGGACGCCACGATCGCGCCGCCGGGCGAGCGCCTGGGTGATCAACGTGAACGCGGGACCGTCGGGGTCGCGGTAGCCGCCCTCGGTGATGGTCAGCGAAATGATCCGGGTGGACGGCGCGGCGAGCACCTGCAGCGCCGACTCCGGATCGTCCGGGGCGTACCGGTAGTCGACGATCGAGCCGATCACTTGGGCGTCGCGGCTGCCGTCGGGGTTTTCCAAGATCAGCGTGTACAGTCCGTCCTGATCGGACAGCACGTCGCGCATGGTCCAGTCGGCGGGCAGCACGCCAACCCCGCAGATGCCCCACTCGCGCGCCAGCCTCTGCTGCAGCAGCAGGTTGAGGTAGGCGGCCTGATGCGCCCGATGGAAGTGTCCGGCGCCGATGTGTGCGATGCCGACCCGGACGCTGCCGCGATCGTATTTCGGCGCGTCGATGGGCAGGTTGGACAGCGACGCATTGTTCAGGTCGATCGCGCTGGCCATCGTCGGCCACCTCCTTTCCGGACCACCGCCCGGATTACCCCTGCCCTAGCTGAGTCGGGAACCTCCGGTCGGTACCGCGGACGACAGCAGGAAATCGGCAAGCGCACGCCACGAATCGACGATCGCGACCGCGCCGGCATCGATCAATTCTGCACGGCGGCAATCCCGTTCGTCAGGCAGCAGGAACATCAGATTGCCGACCGTGGCGTAGCCGGCCGCGACCGCCGACGACACACCCGCCACGGAATCCTCGATGGCCAGCCCTTGTTCGGCCGCGACGCCCAATTCTCGGCCGGCATGCAGATACACCGCCGGGTCGGGTTTGCTGGTCGGCACCGGAAGCGAATCCTCCGCGCTGAAGGTCGCCGATTCCGCGATCAGTGCGTCGAGACCGGTGGCCGTGAAGCAGGCGCGCAGGCGCTTGGTGGCGCTCGAGCTGACGGCCGCCAGTGCGTAGTGCGCCCCGAGGTCGCGCAGCGGCTCCAGCACCTGCGGATCGGGTTTCAGGGTGTGCCCCAGATGGGCGGTGACCCGTTCGCGCTCTTCGCGCACCCACCGCTCGAGCTCGTCGACGGACAATCCGGTGCCGTCCGCGAGGTCGCCGGCCGAGGCGACCACCGCTGCGGGACGGTCCTGGGCCAAGGTCGGCTCGAGGGGCACGTCGCACCGCACCGCCAGGTCCAGGGCCGTGGTCCGGAAGTTCTTGCCGACGGCCCGCTTGCGCAACTCCTCGGACGACAGCGGCGCGGTTACCCCGAACCTGGCCAGGAAACGATTCGTCACCTCGGTCGATGCGTCGAACGCCGGCCTCTCCGAGGCGAACAGGTTGTCGTCGGCGTCGCAGAGCAGGGTAGTCAGCGGCGCCGGGTCGAAGGGGCGCACGAAGGTCAGGCGGGAGTTCATCGCGAGACCAACTCCCGCTCGTCGTTGCGCATCGCGTCGCGCAGCGTGGGCACCACACCGCGCTCGTCGATGTCGGCAATCATCTCGTGTAGTCGCTCCGCGAAACCCGGAACCCCGCGTACCTCGGCGAACATCTCATGCCCCAGCAGCGGATCGGGATCGCTGCTTGCCATGTTGGCCAGCTTGACCAGCGGTATCGCCTGGGAGTTTTCCAAGCTCAGCTTGCGGCCGCTGAGGTCGTGGCCGCGCATGTAACGGGCCCATCCGGCAACGGCCAACATCAGCAACGTGTGCGGCCTGCCCCGCGCGATTGCCTCCCGCAGCGAGGGCATCACGAACTGCGCGATCTTGCTCGTTCCCCGACGAGCCAGCCGCGACAGCTGGTCGCTCATTCGCGGGTTGCCGAGTCTTGCGAGCAGGGTGGCCCGGTAGTTGGGTATGTTCATCCCGGGCACGGCGGGTAGCAACGGCTGGACCTCGTCGCGCAGCAGCCGCTCGACGTAATCGACGAGGACGCGGTCCCGCATCGGCTCGTCGGTGCGCCGATACCCGGCCAGCGTGGCCAAACACCCGAGCGCGATGTGGGACCCGTTGAGCAGACGGGTCTTGATCAGCTTGTGGTCGCTGACATCGGCCACGAATTCGGCGCCGACCTCCTCGAGCGGCGGACGCCAGTTACAGAAGGAGTCCTCGATGACCCACTGGCGATACGGCTCGGTCACGACCGGGAATCTATCGGGCGACGCCGAACGTCTGCTCGACGAACTTGCGCTCCGACTCCGAGGTCTGCGGGGTGATGCGATCGACCATCGTCGACGGGAACGCGACATGCGTGTCGATCCACCGGGCCAGCCCGGGTCCTTCAACGCGGCGAACGACACCAGCGCGGTCCGCGCCGGCCGGGTGTCGCCGGGAATGTTGTCGCAGCAGAGCACGGTGAACGGTGCCACGCCCGCGCGGCGGCGCCGGTCGAGTGCTTCTGCCAGATATCCCCACGCGGTGGCATAGCCCTGGGACGCGACCAAGTCGGCGCGTACGTCGGGGTGGTCGGCGTCGAACTCGTCGGTGACGGGATTCAGGAAATAGCCGTTGTTGGTGATGGTCAGGCTGACGATGCGGGTTTGTGGGTCTGCCAGGGCGGCCCGGACGGCAGTGCCGTCACTGGGCGCGTAGTGCACCGAACCGATCGAGCCGACCACGCGGGCGGTCTGACGGTCGTGGCCGCGCTGTACGACGGTGTACAGCCCATCCTGGGCCGACAGCAAGTCGTTGGCGTTGGGGGAGTTGAGGCTGACGCCGGTCACCCCCCAATGGTCGGAGATTCCCGAGCGGGCAAGGTCGTCGAAGTACACGGCTTGATGTGCGCGGTGAAAGTTGCCCGCGCCGATGTGAACCACACCACGGGCAAGCGCCGATCTGTCGTAGCCGGGCACGTCAACACGCTGTGCATGCAGTTGGAGGGTCGCGTCGCTGAGGGGGACGCCGCCTTTTCGACGCCAGGGGGGATGACATCAAACATTGTTCCCCTGTGCCCGACATAGCCGCTGGACTAACCCATCCGTGGTTGTTGTCACAAAATAAATCAGCCGCGAGAACGATTTTCGGTGGTCAAGGCCGTTAACACGACTGAAACGCGTAAGTTGATCCCATGGCGCCCCGGGTGAAGCTGACCAACCCCGACAAGGTGCTCTACCCTGTGACCGGTACCACCAAGTCCGACGTGTTCGAGTATTACACCGCTATCGCGGCGGTGATGGTGCCGCACATCGCCGGGCGTGCGGCGACCCGTAAGCGTTGGCCCAATGGTGTTGAGCAGTCATCGTTTTTCGAGAAGCAGCTGGCCGACTCGGCGCCGGACTGGTTGCCGCGCGCCAGCATTGCGCATCGGTCCGGGACGACTACCTATCCGATCATCGACGGCGTCGACGGGCTGGCCTGGATCGCGCAGCAGGCCGCGCTGGAGGTGCACGTTCCGCAGTGGCGGTTCGTCGCGCAGTGGACGCGCAGCAAAGCCGAGGAACTCAAGCCCGGTCCGGCAACACGATTGGTGTTCGACCTGGATCCGGGTGAGGGCGTCACGATGGAGCAGCTGAGCGAGGTGGCCCGCGCGGTGCGCGACCTGATCGCCGACATCGGGCTGACCACCTTCCCGCTCACCAGCGGTAGCAAGGGGCTGCACCTCTACGCGCCGCTGGCGGAGCCGGTGAGCAGCAAAGGCGCCTCCGTGCTGGCGAAACGTATTGCGCAGCAACTGGAAACATCGATGCCGAAGTTGGTCACCTCGACGATGACCAAGAGCGTGCGGTCCGGCAAGGTGTTCCTGGACTGGAGCCAGAACAACGGATCGAAGACCACGATCGCCCCCTATTCGCTGCGTGGGCGGGAGTATCCGACTGTTGCGGCGCCCCGCACCTGGGAGGAACTCGACGATCCGGCGCTGACTCAGTTGCGTTACGACGAGGTGCTGGCCCGAGTGGCCCGTGACGGTGATCTGTTGGCGCCGTTGGACCCCGACGCACCGGTCGCCGACCGGTTGACGAAGTACCGCAGCATGCGTGACGCGGCAAAGACGCCCGAACCGGTACCACACACTAAACCAACTGTGGGCCCAGGAAATACGTTCGTCATCCAGGAGCATCACGCTCGCCGGCTGCACTACGACTTCCGGCTTGAGCGAGACGGTGTCCTGGTGTCGTGGGCGGTGCCGAAAAACCTGCCCGAGACGACGTCGGTGAACCATCTCGCGGTGCACACCGAAGACCATCCGCTGGAATACGGCACCTTCGAGGGCGACATTCCCAAGGGGGAGTACGGCGCCGGCAAGGTGGTCATCTGGGACGCCGGAACGTATGACACCGAGAAGTTCAATGACTCCGCCGAAAAGGGGGAGGTGATCGTGAATCTGCATGGCAGCCGAATTTCCGGGCGCTACGCGCTGATTCAGACCAACGGTGACCAGTGGCTGGCGCACCGGATGAAGGACCAGAAGGTCTTCGAATTCGACGAGGTCGCCCCGATGCTCGCCACGCACGGCTCGGTGGCCGCGCTCAAGGCCGGACAGTGGGCGTTCGAGGGGAAGTGGGACGGCTATCGGCTGCTGATCGAGGCGGACCGCGGCACGGTGCGGGTGCGCTCGAGAAGCGGCCGCGACGTCACCAAGGAGTACCCTCAATTGGACTCGCTCGCAGAAGATCTCGCTGACCACCATGTGGTACTCGACGGCGAGATCGTGGCGCTCGACAAATCGGGGGTGCCCAGCTTCAACGAGATGCAGAATCGCAATCGCGCCACCCGCATCGAGTTCAGGGCGTTCGACCTTATTTACCTGGACGGTCGCTCGCTGCTCCGGGCAAAATACTCCGACCGGCGCAAGCTTCTGGAAACCCTCGGCAGCGCAAGCAGTCTCGTCGTCCCCGAGTTGCTGCCCGGCGAGGACGGTGCGCATGCTCTCGAGCATTCCCGTGAGCACGGCTGGGAGGGCGTGGTGGCCAAGAAGCGCGACTCCACCTATCAGCCGGGCCGACGATCGGCATCCTGGGTCAAGGACAAGCATTGGAGCACACAGGAAGTCGTCATTGGTGGCTGGAAGGCCGGGGAGGGTGGCCGCACCAGCGGCATCGGCTCGCTGATGGTGGGCATTCCCGCCAGCGGCGGGCTGCGCTTCGCCGGCAGGGTCGGCACCGGCTTCACCGAACGTGACCTGGCGAATCTGAAAAAGACGCTGGCGCCCCTGCACACCGACGCGTCGCCCTTCGACGCCAGGCTGCCCACCCGCGATGCCAAGGGGGTGACGTTCGTCGAGCCGGTTCTGGTCGGCGAGGTGCGCTACAGCGAGTGGACACCGGATGGCCGCTTGCGCCAACCGAGTTGGCGTGGACTACGACCTGACAAAAAGCCGAGTGAGGTGGTGCGCGAATGAAATGGGTGACCTTTCGAGGGGCCGACGGCGAGCGGACCGGGCTGCTCGCCGGTGATGCGATCCACCCGATGCCGTCGGGGGTGACGCTGCTCGACCTGATCGGCCGCGGCGCCGAGGGGCTGCGCCAAGCCGGTGAGCAGGCACGGCGTTTCGACCCGGTGGGTCTGGATGACGTGACGCTGCTGGCGCCGATCCCGCGGCCGCCGTCGATCCGGGATTCGCTGTGCTTTTTGGATCATATGCGCAATTGTCAGGCCGCCGTGGGGGGCGGACGGGTCCTCGGCGATACCTGGTATCGCATCCCGGCGTTCTACTTCGCCTGTCCAGCAACCGTTCTGGGGCCGGACTTCGAATTGGAGATCGCCGCGATCATCGGAACGGGCGGTAAAGAGTTTGACGGTCGAGCAGGCCGAACAGGCGATCATCGGCTACACCATCTTCAACGACTGGTCGGCGCGCGACTTGCAACAGCTGGAAACCCAACTGGTGATCGGACAGGGCAAAGGCAAAGACAGCGGAGTCACACTCGGGCCGTACCTGGTGACACCCGACGAGCTCGAGGAGTATCGCTGTGACGGCAAGCTTGATCTGCAGGTGACCGCGTCGGTCAACGATCGCGTGATCGGGTCGGGCTCGACGCCCCAGATGGATTGGAGCTTCGGCGAAGTCATCTCCTACGTCTCGCGCGGCGTGCAGCTCACGCCCGGCGACGTGATCGGCTCCGGCACGGTGCCCACCTGCACGCTCGTCGAGCACCTCAGCATGACGGAGCTGGAATCCTTCCCGGGGTGGCTGCGCGACGGCGACGTCGTCACGTTGCGGGTGCAGGGACTGGGGGAGAGCCGGCAAACCGTGCGGGCCAGCAGCCCCCCGCACCGGCTGGCGCCCCGGCCCAATCCGGAGGCCGCACCCGCGCCGAACCGCGTCAACCGGGCGCCCGCCCGGGTGCCCTACACCCGCGGGCTGCACGAGGTTGCAGATCGGGTGTGGGCGTGGACGTTGCCGGACGGCGGCTACGGCTGGAGCAACGCCGGACTGGTCAGCGGCGACGGCGCCTCACTACTGGTCGACACGCTGTTCGACCTGGCGCTGACCCGCGAAATGCTCACCGCCATGCGGCCATTCACCGAACGCGCGCCGATCACCGACGCGCTGATCACCCACTCCAACGGCGACCACACCCACGGCAACCAACTGCTCGACCCGTCGGTGCGTATCATCGCCGCGCAGGGCACAGCCGATGAGATCGAGCACGGGATGGCACCCGAAATGCTGGCGATGGTGCAGACCGCCAACCTCGGCCCGGTCGCGACGCCGTACACGCGAGACCGCTTCGGGCCTTTCGACTTCAGTGGCATCCGGGTGCGCAACGCCGACCACACGTTCGACCGCGAGCTGTCCATCGAGGTCGGCGGGCGCCGGGTCGAGCTGCGCAATCTCGGTCCCGCGCATACCGCCGCCGCCTCGGTGGTGCACGTGCCCGACGCCGGAGTCCTGTTCGGTGGCGATCTGCTGTTCATCGGCTGCACCCCGATCGTGTGGGCGGGCCCGATCGCCAACTGGGTCGCCGCCTGCGACGCGATGATCGCCCTGGACACACCGACGGTGGTGCCGGGGCACGGCCCGGTGACCGATCCGGACGGAATCCGCGCGGTGCGGGGCTACCTCGTGCACGTTGCCGAGCAAGCCAAGGCCGCCTATGACAAGGGATTGTCCTGGGCCGAGGCCGCCGACACCATCGACCTCGGCGAGTACGCGACCTGGCTGGACGCCGAGCGGGTGGTCGTCAACGTCTATCAGTGCTATCGCGAACTCGATTCGGGCACACCGCAATTGGAGACGATGGCGTTGCTGGTGATGCAGGCCGAGTGGCTGGCCAAACGGTCGTCCTAACCGCGAAACTGTATTCCGCTACCCGTTGACCGAGTGCGGCCGTCAGTAGTTACAGTTTCGCGCTGTAGAGCGGCCACCCGCGCGCCATGGTCTCCTTCGGCATCGAGTCGAATCGCGAAATGCCTGCAAGGTGAACAACGATGTCGCATACGGTTTCGATATGCCCGCAGTGGAACTGGAAACTCTCGAGGACAACATCGCCTGCATCACCCTGAACCGCTCGGAGCGTCTCAACGCGATCGACGGGTCGCTGATCGACGGCGTGGACGCCGCCCTGGACGTGCTCGGCAACGGCCAATACCGGGTCGCAATCATCACCGGTGCCGGACGCGGATTCTGTGCCGGCGCCGATCTGAGCGGCACCGGCCAGGCCTGGACCCAGCCCGCCGGTCCGGCCACTCCGCCGGTCAAGGTCAGATACGACGCTCAAGTACGGCTGGCGAACCTCTACACCCGGATCTACGAGCTGGACATCCCGGTGATCGCCGCGGTCAACGGTGTCGCGGTCGGGGGCGGCTTGGCCTTCACGCTGGTCAGCGATATCCGGGTGGCATCCGAACAGGCCCGGTACGGTTCGGTGTTCATCAAGGCCGGCTTCTCGTCGATGGACATGGGCACCAGCTACCTGCTGCCGAAAATCGTCGGCGCCGGCGTGGCGCGCGAGCTGATGCTGACCGGCCACATATCGACGCGGAAGAGGCCTACCGGATCAAGCTCGTGCACGAGGTGGTCGCGCCGGACGACTTGATGCGGGCGGCCTTGCGCAAGGCCCGCGAGATCGCCGAGAACAACGCTTACGGCGTGTGGCAGAACAAGATTGGCCTCAACGCGGCGCTGGACGCACCCAGCTTGCGGCATGCGATCGAGATCGAGAACCGCACGCAGATCCTCAACGGCTTCACCAACAACCCGGTCGAGGCCGCCAAGGCGCACATGGAGAAGCGCGCGCCCAAATGGGATCCGCTGTGAGGCGGGATTCGACGGCGGCGGCCCGCTGCGCCCGGCCTCGCCGCGCTAGAGCTTCGCGATGACGTTCTCGGCGAACATTTCGAGGTTGCGGATCTTGGCGTCCAGCGGCTCGGTGTCGTTGCCCTTGATGTAGGGGATGCGGAATCCGACGATCGCGTCGGTGACGCCCTTGTCCTCCAGCCGCTTGATGCCGTCGACGGTGTAGGCGTCGGCCGAGATCACGTGAATCTGGAACGACCCGGTCTTGCCCGCCTCTTCGCGGTATCGCTTGAGCTTGGCGAGCAGCCCGTCGAGTTCTTCGGGGTCGCCGCCGCCGTGCATCCAACCATCCAGCCGGGCGGCGCGCTTGAGCGCGACGTCGGCGTGCCCGCCGATCAGGATCGGGATCGGCTCGGTCGGGGCCGGCGTCATCTTGGTCTTGGGGATGTCGTAGAACTCGCCGTGGAATTCGAAGTAGTCGCCGCTGGTGAGACCCTGGATGATTTCGATGCACTCGTCCATGCGCTTGCCGCGCCGGGCGAACGGCACACCGAGCAGTTCGTAGTCCTCCGGCCACGGGCTGGTGCCAACCCCGAAGCCCACCCGGTTGTTGATCAGCGCGGCCAACGACCCGATCTGCTTGGCCACCAGCGCCGGCGGCCGGATGGGCAGCTTGAGGACGAAGAAGTTGAAGTGCAGCTTCGTCGTCACCGCACCCAACGCCGCTGTCAGCACGAAGGTTTCGATGAACTCCTTGCCGTCCAGGAATTCGCGGTTGCCGTCCGGAGTGTACGGATACTTCGAGTCGGACTCGCAGGGGTAGGCGATGCTGTCGGCGATCGTCATCGCGTGGTACCCGGCCGCCTCGGCGGCTTGGGCCAACGGGATGTAGTACCGGTGGTCGGTCATCGCCTCTGCGTAGGTGAACCGCACGTCATCCGCCTTCCTTGTGGGGGCCGTCACATGACACTAGAACGTGTTCTAGTTTGGCTTGCGAGCGGGTCCCTCCCAGCGGGATGACGCGACCCGGCTAGAGCTGGTTTTCGGGGCCGATAACGGCCCACACCGTCTTACCCGACGCGGTCGGCGTGCTGCCCCACGCGCGGGACAGCGCGTCGACAATCGCCAGCCCCGACACGTCGATGCCCTTGTCCGGCGACGGCAACCGCACGGCGGCCGCCGTGCTCTCGTCGGATACCGCGATCGTCGCGGTTTCGCCGTCGGTCTCGATCCGCATCTTCGGGACGCTGCCGGTGTGCTCGAGCACGTTTTCCACGAAAACATTGACGACCACCAGCGCGACCGGGATGAGCCCGGACTTCTTCCACTCGGTCAGCCACTCGCGCACCAGCCGGCGTGACTCACGCAGGCTGGTCAGGTTCGCGGGCAGCTCGGCATCGGCGCGCTGGATGGTCTGACGGGTGAGCTTGCCCAGCGCTTTGATGGCCCCCTTTTCCGTCGAGTAGACCGGCATGAACCGAGAAACGTCGCTGCGGGTGATCGCCTCGCGGGTCGTGCGGTGCGCACTGACCAGCACAATGGGGACCTTCGTCGTGGTCCCGAGCCCTAGATGGGCACTGATGAAGGCCGACCATGCCGACTCCGCGGGCACCTTGAGCTCGCTGATGTTGACGATGACGGCCGTCGGCTCTTGCAGCGTCGCCTTGGAGATGCTCTCGCGCAGGGCCCCGGAGTTGCTGGCGTCGAGCACACCGCCGACGATTGAGGACGGCGATCGAATCGTTCGTCCGCGTCGCGGCGGCCAGCGAGCTCGGCGACTCCGCTACCGCACTCACGCTAGGCACTCCTTTCCGTCTAGGGCATTATCCCTGCATATCGCCCTCCGCGATGCAGCGGTTTGTGGGCGCATGTCCTAATTGCGGTCAGGGCACACGAATCCTTCCTAGCGCTGCCGGAAAGCAACCGAATGTATCGATCCGGCCTTCCATCTCCTGCTCCTCGAATTCCCATCCGGCAAACCAAATGAGGAACTGCCCCCGGCGGCAGAGACTTCTCACGTTAGTTCAGTGGCATCGATGCCACCAGCGCACGGACTTGTGGGGCCGTTCAGGATTGCGCCATCGCATAGGGGGGTGCGCCCACGCCGGCGACCGCGTGCGTGCCCCAGGGCGTCTGCTCCACAATGCGGGCGGTCGCGCTGTGGTCGCCCACTGTCAGTGTCGCCGTCCGGGTCTGCTTGAGCGCGTCGTCCGGCAGGGGCTGGTCCGGGCAGCCAAACAGCGTGCCCTGCCAGTGGTAGCGGCCGTCGATCGGGTGGAGGTGTCCGGCCAGCCGCACCCGCACCCGATGTGACGTGCCGGCGATGGTCAGTGTCGCGATACCGTCATAAACCTGGTCGCCGCCGGGAGCACCGGCCGACAGGTCGAACGCCGACGCCACCCGGAATGCCGGAGCGGCTTGCAGATGGGCGCGCTCGTTGAAAACCTGCTGACTGCTGCGCAACACCTCGATTCGCGTGCTGCCGCTGCGTTTCATCGCCTTCAGGCATGCGACGACGTAGCGAGTTTGCGCGTCGACATCGGGCCCGGTGATCGAGAAGTAGTTGGGGAACCCGTGCATCGCGACGCCCAGAAAGGGTTCGGTGCCGTCGACCCAGGCCTGTTTGACGGACACCCCGCCGGTGCCGATCAACTCGGGTGCCGCGTCGGCGATCGTGGACCCGGTGCCGTAGATGATCGCGTCGGCCCGGTGATCGACGCCGTCACTGGTGCGGATGCCCGACGCGGTGATGGCGGCGATCGGCGAGGTCACCAGCGCCGGCCGAGAAGGCCGCCGGCCCAGCGCTGCTCGAGCCTGGCGGCGCAGCCAGCGTTTGACACGGGTTGGCGGCAGCGGCAATTCGGCGACGATGCGGCGCGGCGGATGCGCGAAGACGGTTACCGAGGCCGCCGCCGCGGTCAGCGGTGGCAGGTGGTAACCGGCTGCGGAGTCGGTGCCGACGACCGCGACGTGCTTGCCGATCGGATCGAAATCGGCGTCCCACTGCGCCGCGTGAAACGATACGCCGTGAAAGTCGTTGCGGCCGGCCAGTTCTGGGGTCCATGCGGCGAGCATCGGTTGCTGGACGGCGATGACCGCCGAGCCGTGCAACCTCTCGCCGGCGGCGGTGCGCAGCTCCCAGGTGTGGGTGTCGTCGTCGAAGCGCGAGCAGACGACCGGTGATCGATCGAGAACGACGACGTCGGTGATGCCCGCCGTCACTAGTTCGGTTGCGACGCCGCGGCCCCGGGCTCCGACGACGATGACCTGAGTGGGACTCACAGAAAGTTGGTGCGCTTCCAGCCGCGACGCGCAATCGGTCCCAGCAGGCCTATCTCGGTCAAAAACGCTGCGAGCGGAGCGAATCCGGCCGCCTGCATCTCGTGACGGTGTGGGCTGCTGCGCGCGATCGCGCGCGCCCGTTTGGGGTCCAGCCCGACCCGCGCGTAGGGGATGGGATTGCTGAACAAGAAACGGAAGAAGTACCCGCCGAGTCCGTTGAAGTTGGCCATGAACAATTTGTTGAACCGTGGCATCGTCTGTGCCCGCTTGCGGGCGCCGTCGCGGGCGAACTGGATGTGGCGCGCCTCTTCGGTGACGTGAATCCGCATGAGCCGCTGAATGATTGGCTGCAATTCGGGGTCGTCCATCATCTGCCGTTGCAGCGAATCGAAGATCTCTTCGCCGATCAGGGCGGCCATCCACAGCATGGAGCCGCGCTGGAAAATCAGCGGAAGCGTGTTGATGATGTAGCGATGCAGCCGCCGCGGCTGTATCGGTTTGGCGCCGATGCGCTCGATGGCCTTGCCGAACATCACCATGTGCCGGGTCTCGTCGCCTAGCTCGGTCAGCTTGTAATGCGTCGACCTGCTGGTCGGATCCTCGTGCAGGATCGTGCGCAGCAGCGACTGGTTGAGCATGTTCTCGAACCAGATCCCGGTCGACAGCGTGTTGACCAATTCCTGGCGAGACAGCTCGATCTGTTGCTCGCGGGTCATCTCGTCCCACATCGGCGTGCCGTACAGCGACACCAGCCGGGGCGGCAGATAGAACTTGTCCGGGTCCAGCGGGGCATCCCAGTCGATATCGACGATCGGTTCGTAGGACTTCTTGACCGACCCCTTGAGCAGCCGCTCGGAAAACTCTTCACGACTCGACCCGCCTGGCCCCACCGCAGTAGTCACGGTACCCATGGTACCGGGTATTTGGGGGTCCCGACTAGGTGTTGGAAGTTGCGATTCGGGAATCTGACACCGGAACGACTGTCAGGAGGTAGCGGGTGAGTCGGCATATCCACGTGATCGGCATCGGCGCCGGGGACCCCGACCACGTGACCGTGCAGGCGATCGAGGCGCTCAACGACACCCAGGTGTTCTTCGCGATGGACAAGGGCGAGGCGAAGAGCGACCTGATCGCACTGCGGCGAGAGATCTGTACCCGGTTCATCCGCGAACCGGGCTATCGGTTCGTCGAGCTACCCGACCCGAAACGCGCGAGCGAAGGCGACTACCGGGAGGCGGTCGCCGATTGGCACGCCGAGCGCACCACGATCTGGGCGCAAGCCATCGCCACCGAGCTGGGGCCCGACGGCGTCGGGGCCTTCCTGGCCTGGGGTGACCCGTCGCTGTACGACAGCACGCTGCGGATTCTCGACGCCATCAGCAAACAGGCAGCCGTCGAGTTCACCTACGACGTCATCGCGGGCATCACCGCCGTCCAGGCGCTGACCGCCCGGCACCGCATCCCGCTCAACGACGTCGGCGAACCGGTGCTGATCACCACCGGGCGTCAGCTGCGCAGGCACGGGCTGTCCGGCTCGGCGGTGGTGATGCTCGACGCCGACTGCACGTTCGCGATCTGCCCGGCCGACACCAGGATCTGGTGGGGCGCCTATCTGGGTACCGACGACGAGCTGCTGGTGGCGGGCACCGTCGGTGAGGTCGGCGCGCGCATCGCGGCGCTGCGTTCGCAGGCCCGCCAACGGCACGGCTGGATCATGGATACCTATCTATTACGGGCGCCGTGAGCATCGATGGACACTTCGCCGTCACGATCGGCAAACTGAAGGTGTGCCCGAACTGCCCGAGATCGAAGCGCTCGTCGACCACCTGCGGCGTCATGCCGTGGGTTCGACCATCGGCCGCGTCGACGTCGGGGCACTGTCGGTCCTGAAAACCTTCGATCCGCCGATCAGCGCGCTGCACGGCCAGACCGTCACCGGAGCCAACCGCTGGGGTAAGTACCTGGGGCTACAGGCCGGGCATCTGCTGCTGATCGCGCACCTGTCCCGCGCGGGCTGGCTGCGCTGGTCGGACAATCTCGCCGCCGCGCCGCTGCGACCGGGCAGGGGACCCATTGCACTGCGGGTGCACCTCGGCACCCCGGGGCAGGCACCGGGCTTCGACCTCACCGAGGCCGGCACTCAGAAACGGCTGGCGGTGTGGCTGGTCGACGATCCGGAGCTGGTGCCGGGCATCGCCGCGCTGGGCCCCGACGCCCTGGACCTGAGCGCCGACGACCTGGCCGGGGTGCTGGCCGGCAATACCGGGCGGATCAAGACCGTCATCACCGACCAGAAGGTGATCGCCGGGATCGGCAACGCCTACAGCGACGAAATCTTGCACGTCGCCAAGATCTCGCCATTCGCCACGGCCGGGAAGCTGACCCGCGAGCAGCTCGTCACGTTGCACGACGCGATGATCTCGGTGCTGACCGACGCGGTGAACCGTTCGGTCGGCCAGGGCGCGGCGACGCTCAAGGGCGAGAAGCGGTCCGGGCTCCGGGTGCACGCGCGCGCCGGGTTGCCCTGCCCGGTGTGCGGGGACACCGTGCGGGAAGTGTCGTTCGTGGACAAGTCTTTTCAGTACTGCCCGACGTGCCAGACCGGCGGCAAGGCGCTCGCCGATCGGCGGATGTCGCGGCTGCTGAAATGAGCGTGGGTGCTGGTACCGGTCGATCGTCGCGAACTTGACGCGTGTCGATATGCTGCCCGGGTGACTCGCCAGAAGATCCTCATCACCGGCGCCAGTTCCGGCCTGGGCGCCGGCATGGCGCGCAATTTCGCCGCCAAAGGTCGCGATCTGGCGCTGTGCGCCCGCCGCACCGACCGGCTCGACGAGCTGAAAACCGAGCTCTCGCAACAGTATCCAGCGATCAAGATCGCGGGCGCCGCGCTCGATGTCAACGATCACGAGCAGGTGCCGAAGGTCTTCGCCGAACTGCGCGACGAAATCGACGGCCTCGACCGCGTCATCGTCAACGCCGGTATCGGCAAGGGCGCCAAGCTGGGCTCGGGCAAGTTGTGGGCCAACAAGGCGACCATCGAGACCAACCTGGTGGCCGCGCTGGTGCAGATCGAATCCGCGCTGGAGATCTTCACCAAGACCGGCTCGGGGCACCTGGTGCTGATCTCGTCGGTGCTCGGTAACACCGGGGTGCCGGGCGTCAAGGCCGCCTACTGCGCCAGCAAGGCGGGCCTGAAGTCGCTGGGCGAGTCGCTGCGCGCCGAATACGCCAGGGGTCCGATCAAGGTGTCGACGATCGAGCCGGGCTACATCGAGTCGGAGATGACCGCCAAGTCGGCGAGCACAATGCTGATGGTGGACAACGAAACCGGCGTCCGGGCGCTGGTCGACGCCATCGAGCGCGAACCTGGCCGGGCCGTGGTGCCGCGGTGGCCGTGGGCACCGCTGGTGCAGCTGATGCGGGTGCTACCGCCGCCGCTGACCAAGCCGTTCGCCTGACCGACGCTCGCGACCCTTAGCTGACCCGCCCGCGTTCGGTCCGGTAACGACGGACCAGGGCATCGGTCGAGCTGTCCGACTGCGGCGCCGGGGAGGTGTCGCTGGTGAGCACTGGAAGCAACGCCTTGGCCTGCGTCTTGCCCAACTCGACACCCCACTGATCGAACGAATCGATTCCCCACACCACGCCCTCGGTGAACACCTGGTGCTCGTACAGCGCGATCAGCTGTCCGACCACCGACGGCGTAAGCCGGTCGGCCAGAATCGAAGTCGACGGGCGGTTGCCGGGCATGACCTTGTGCGGCACTACGTCGGCAGGCGTGCCCTCGGCGGCGATTTCTTCGGCCGTCTTGCCGAACGCCAGCACCTGCGTCTGCGCGAAGAAGTTGCTCATCAACAGGTCGTGCATGCTGCCGGTGCCATCGGCGGTGGGCAGGTCGTCGGTGGGCTGGCTGAAGCCGATGAAGTCGGCCGGTATCAATTTGGTGCCTTGATGGATCAATTGGTAGAACGCGTGCTGGCCGTTGGTTCCCGGTTCGCCCCAATAGATTTCACCGGTTTCGGTGGTGACCGGTGTGCCGTCGGCGCGCATCGACTTGCCGTTGGATTCCATCGTCAGCTGCTGCAGATACGCCGCGAAGCGGGCCAGGTCGTTGGAGTAGGGCAGCACCGCCCTGGACTGCGCGCCCAGGAAGTTCGAATACCACAGGCTGATCAGGCCGAGCAGCGCCGGCGCGTTGGACTCCAGCGGGGCGGTCTTGAAATGTTGGTCCACGATGTGGAACCCGGACAGGAAGTCGGCGAAGGCCTCTCGCCCGATGACGGCCATCACCGACAGGCCGATCGCGGAATCGACGGAGTAGCGCCCGCCGACCCAATCCCAGAAGCCGAACATGTTGTCGGTGTTGATGCCGAATTCGTCGACCAGGCGCTTGTTGGTCGAGACCGCGACAAAATGCTTGGAGACCGCGGCGTCGCCGAGCGCGTCGGTCAGCCAGCGGCGCGCGGCCGTGGCATTGGTCAGGGTCTCCAGCGTCGAGAACGTCTTCGACGCGACGATGAAAAGCGTTGTGGCCGGGTCCAAATCGGTCAGCTTTGCGACCAGGTCCGCGGGGTCGACGTTGGACACAAAGCGTGCCGAAATCCCCGCGTCCGCGTAATGACGCAACGCCTGATACACCATCGCCGGACCCAGGTCCGAACCGCCGATACCGATGTTGACGACGGTGCGGATTCGTTGCCCGGTGGCCCCGGTCCATTCGCCGCTGCGCAGCCGATCGGTGAAATCGCCCATTGCGTCCAGCACGCTGTGGACGTCCGCGACGACGTTTTGGCCGTCGACCACCAGCTCGGCATCCCGGGGCAGTCGCAGCGCGGTGTGCAGAACCGCACGATCTTCCGAGGTGTTGATGTGCACACCGGAGAACATCTGATCCCGGCGCTCTTCGAGATTGGCCGCCCGCGCCAGATCGACCAGCAGCCGCAACGTCTCGCGAGTGACGCGGTGCTTGCTGTAGTCGATGTAGAGATCCCCGACCGTCACCGTCAGATCGCGGCCACGGTCGGGGTCGTCGGCGAAGATCTGGCGCAGGTGGGTTTCGCCGATTTGCCCGTGATGCTTACGCAGGGCGTTCCACGCCGGGGTGGCGGTGATGTCGGGGATGGTGAGCACGGAGGTCATGATTCGACCCTAGTGCCGACTCGCGGAGCACAGCCACCGCTACCCGACAGCACGAGCTGCCGCGGCAATACAGAAATTGGCGGTAAAGAATCCTCGGGTTCGAGGATTGTCAGTGGCCGAGTCGGCCCCTGCCCAAGCGCAGCAGCAGCATCGCCAGGTCCTTACCCTCCGGACCGAGTTCGCTGTAACGCTGGATGACCTTCATTTCACGGCTGTGCACCAGGCGCGTCCCCCCGGACGCCATCCGAGCGCGGCCGATTTCCCGCGAGACTTCGGCACGCCGACGGACGGCCGCAAGAATCTCGGCGTCCAACCGGTCGATCTCGAGGCGCAACTCTTCAATGTTCGCCAACTGTTCAATGTCGATCATCTCGACGCTCATCCCTGCTACCCCCGTGTTGTTTTAATGTTATTCTTTTCGTCTTGTTCGCTTTTGGGTCTGCAAACGTTTCGCGCTCTGGAAAAAGTTCGAGCCCTGAATCCGGAAGCGGACCACTGGCTCTAGCAATCACAACTAGACCATGGGCACCGCGGGGCGATACCCACAAAAAAATCGGCGACGCCACTCGAGGATCGAGAGGCGGCGATGGAGCTGCGTATTGTCCATGTAACGAGTGTGCCACACCCACGGACACGCGGGAGCAAAACGAAAAATTGACCCCACATGACCCTGCTGTGGGGCCGTGGCCTGGGCACTTGCCGTCGGTCGTCGGCGGTAAATTGAGTCAGACATGACTGTGCACGCAACCGATGCCAAGCTCGCCGCCGAGATTGACCAGCTGCTCGACGGGCTCAATCCGCAACAACGCCAAGCCGTCGTCCACCAGGGCTCGCCCCTTTTGATCGTGGCCGGCGCAGGTTCGGGGAAGACCGCGGTGCTGACGCGGCGCGTGGCCTACCTGATCGCCGCGCGCGGCGTGGGCGTCGGACAGATTCTGGCGATCACTTTTACCAACAAAGCCGCAGCTGAGATGCGCGAACGGGTGGTGCGGCTGGTGGGAAACCGTGCCCGTGCGATGTGGGTGTCCACCTTCCACTCGACCTGCGTGCGCATCCTGCGCAACCAGGCCTCCCTGATCAAAGGCCTCAATTCCAACTTCTCCATCTATGACGCCGACGACTCGCGCCGGTTGCTGCAGATGATCGGGCGCGACATGGGTCTGGACATCAAGCGGTACTCGCCGCGACTGCTGTCCGTCGCGATCTCCAACCTCAAAAACGAGCTCATCGATCCGGATCAGGCTGTGGCCAAACTCACGGACGAATCCGATGACTTGGCTCGCACCGTCGCGTCGGTCTACGGCGAATACCAACGGCGGCTGCGGGCGGCCAACGCGCTGGACTTCGACGACCTGATCGGCGAGACCGTCGCGGTGCTGCAGACGTTCCCGCAGATCGCCCAGTACTACCGGCGCCGGTTCCGGCACGTCCTGGTCGACGAATACCAGGACACCAACCACGCTCAGTACGTGCTCGTGCGCGAATTGGTCGGCCGCGCAGACGGCAGTTCGTCCGACGACGACGTGCCGCCCGCGGAGTTATGTGTGGTCGGCGACGCCGATCAGTCGATCTACGCGTTCCGGGGCGCCACCATTCGCAATATCGAGGAGTTTGAACGCGACTACCCGGACGCCACCACCATTCTGCTGGAGCAGAATTACCGCTCGACACAGAACATTCTTTCGGCGGCCAATTCGGTCATCGCGCGCAACTCCGGGCGCCGGGAGAAGCGGCTGTGGACCGACGCCGGTGAAGGGGAGTTGATCGTCGGATATGTCGCCGACAATGAGCACGACGAGGCCAGATTCGTCGCCCAAGAAATTGACGCGCTCGTCGAACAGGGTGAAATTACCTATAACGATGTAGCCGTCTTCTACCGCACCAACAATTCGTCGCGGTCGTTGGAAGAGGTCTTCATCCGGGCCGGCATCCCCTACAAGGTGGTCGGGGGAGTGCGGTTCTACGAGCGCAAGGAGATCCGCGACATCGTCGCCTACTTGCGGGTGCTGGACAACCCCGGCGACGCGGTCAGCATGCGGCGCATCCTCAACACGCCGCGCCGTGGCATCGGCGACCGGGCCGAGGCGTGTGTGGCGGTCTACGCCGAGAACACCGGCGCCAGCTTCGCCGACGCGTTGGTCGTCGCCGCCGAAGGCAACGTACCGATGCTCAATTCCCGTGCAGAGAAGGCAATTTCAGGATTCGTCGAGCTACTCGACGAGCTGCGGGGTCGTCTCGACGACGATCTCGGCGATCTGGTGGAGGCGGTGCTGGAGCGCACCGGATATCGGCGCGAGCTGGAATCCTCGACCGATCCGCAGGAGTTGGCCAGGCTGGACAACCTGAACGAACTCGTCAGCGTCGCACACGAATTCAGCATCGACGAGGCCAACGCTGCCGCACTCGACGAATCCGAGCAAGCCCTCGCAGACGAAGACGTGCCCGAAACCGGTGTGCTGGCGTCGTTTCTGGAGCGGGTGTCCCTCGTCGCCGACACCGACGAGATTCCCGAGCACGACGCCGGGCTGGTGACGTTGATGACGTTGCACACCGCCAAGGGTCTGGAGTTCCCGGTGGTGTTCGTCACCGGCTGGGAGGACGGAATGTTCCCGCACATGCGGGCCCTCGACGACCCGACCGAGCTCTGCGAGGAACGCCGGCTGGCCTACGTGGGCATCACCCGCGCCCGGCAGCGGCTGTATGTGAGCCGGGCTATCGTCCGGTCCTCTTGGGGGCAGCCGATGGTCAACCCGGAATCGCGCTTCCTGCAAGAGATTCCGCAAGAGTTGATGGATTGGCGGCGCACCGCGCCGGCCCCGTCGTACAGTGCGCCGGTGAGCGGCACCGGACGGTTCGGGACTCCGCGGGCGGCGCCCACGAGCCGCTCTGGAGGGGCGGGCAAACGTCCGTTGCTGGTGCTCGCACCCGGCGATCGGGTGACGCACGACAAGTACGGCCTGGGCCGCGTGGAGGAAGTCTCCGGCGTCGGTGAATCGGCGATGTCGCTGATCGACTTCGGCAGCGCCGGGCGCGTCAAACTGATGCACAACCACGCCCCGGTCAGCAAGCTCTAATTCATTGCGCCCAACGTGCTCTGGTGGCGGAAAATTCGCGAAATCGTCGCCATGAGAGCACGTTCGGCGGACAGAGGGCGGGCGGCGAACGGGATTACTGCTCGAGCCAGCGTTTGGTCCGCGGATGCAGCGCCAGCACCACGCTGGCGATCGGCAGCAGCGGGAAGGCGTGCACGATCCACGCGACGCGGGCGCCCGCGATGAAGACGCCGCCGTAGGTCAGCACCGCGACGACCGCGCCCGTCGTGATCAGATAACGGCCCAGGGCGCGACCCTGCAGCAGCATGATCACCCCGGTGATGGTGGCGGTCGCGAAGACCAGCGCGAGGAACGCGATCGCGATGCAGAACAGGCGGTCGGTCCGCCACCAGCCGGCGATCAAATCGGTGGCCACCACCGACGTGGCCCAGCCGCTGACGATGCTGACCGCGGCGGCCGCCGGCACCGTCCGGGGAGTGGGTTCATCGACCGGGCGATCCGGCACGGCACCGCGCGGATGCGGCTTGCCGTGGCAGGTGGGTGGTCGGGCTCTCCGGGATCGACGGCATCGGCCCGCTGGGGGCACGCCGAATGATCCGGGTTCGTGAGTGGGAGGGTGGGTCGGAAGAGACGGGGTCGTTCGGCGCGGTCACCTCAACCAGCGTAATTGCCGACGAAAATTCCCCGCTTGGCCAGCCACGGGACCGGGTCGATGCGCTCGGTGCCGCCTCGCAACACCTCGAAGTGCAGGTGCGGGCCGGTGGAGTTGCCGCGGTTGCCCATCGTGGCGATCTGGTCGCCGGCCATCACGCGCTGACCGACGCTGACCAGCGCGGTGTTGATGTGGCCATACAGCGTGACGGTGCCGTCGGCGTGCAGCAGCTTGACCCACATGCCGTAGCCGGCGGTGGGGCCAGCGTCGATGACGACACCGTCGGACACCGCCACGATCGGCGTGCCGATCGAGTTGGCGAGGTCGATGCCGGCGTGCAGCACGCCCCACCGATAGCCGAAGTTCGACGTGAAGATCCCGTGCGTGGGCATGACGTAGAGCGGCTGCTGCAGGCGCGCCTCGCGCTGGGCGCGGTCGTTGGCGAAGGCCACGCCCTTGGCGAGTTCCTGGTTGTGCAGGGTGTTGGCCGCGGGTTGGACGGCGATCACTTGCGCACCGCGGGTGGCGTTGCCGCCCGATCCGCCGGTCAGCGCCGACGCGTTGGCGGTCAGCACCGTCTCGGCCTTGGTGGTTTCGGCTTGACTGGTCGCGGTGTGCGCGGCCGCGGCCGCGGCGCCGGCCGCCATCGCCGAAATCAGCACGCGGCCCTTGGCGGCACTGGTCGGTTGCTTGCGGTGCTGCCCGCTGCGGCGGGCCACACCCGCCACGTCGATGTCGTCAGAGCTAAGGTCGGCGCCGAGCTTGAGGGCGAGCTGGACCAGGGATTCGTGGGGGTCCGCGGGGGTCGTGGCCACGGGGGCGGGTGGCGCCAGCGGCAGCGGGCTCAGGTCGTCGGTCGCGTCCAGGTCGTCGAGTGCGGGCGCGAGCAGCACCTGCGCTTCGTAGTCGAACGTGGAGCCGTTGCTCAGGTCCAGGTCGTCGAGCTCACCGAAGTCCGCGAAGTCCAGGTCGTCGAAGTCGAATCCGTCCAGCGGCAGGATTTCGGTGACTTCGTTCTGGTGCGGTTGTGCCCACTGGTCGCGGTATTGGCGACCGGCTCCCGACAACGCAGGAGTACGCGCGAGACGGTGTTGGGACAAGCTGAGATGTCCTCGTATCGTGACCATAACGTTATCTGGACGTAAGGACGTTATCCGTTCACGGAACCGACTGGCAACCTCGGGGACCGATTGTGAACTGGATCACGTTTAGCCCTTCCCGGCGTGTCGTGACCTGCGCCACATGGGTGGATGCGCCGGTCGCGGCTATTCGGCGGGTGGTTACAGTTCCACCGTGCGAGTTGCCGATCCCGGCACCGCCGAGCTGTAGGCCTTGCAAATAACTCGAGCGAAGACAGTGAGTTCATGGACCTTTTCGAGTATCAAGCGAAAGAACTGTTCGTTAAGCACAACGTACCTACTACGCCCGGTCGTGTAACCGACACCGCCGAGGGCGCGAAGGAAATCGCGACCGAGGTGGGCGCCCCGGTAATGGTCAAGGCGCAGGTCAAGGTCGGTGGCCGCGGCAAAGCGGGTGGCGTCAAATTCGCCGCGACACCCGACGACGCATACGAGCACGCCAAGAACATCCTCGGCCTGGACATCAAGGGCCACATCGTGAAGAAGCTGCTGGTCGCCGAGGCCAGCGACATTGCCGAGGAGTACTACATCTCGTTCCTGCTCGACCGCGCCAACCGCACCTACCTGGCGATGTGCTCGGTCGAGGGCGGGATGGAGATCGAAGAGGTCGCCGCCACCAAGCCCGAGCGGCTGTCCAAAGTCCCGGTGAACGCCGTGACCGGTGTCGACCTGGCGACCGCGCGGTCGATCGCCGAGCAGGGTCACCTGCCGTCCGAGGTGCTCGACGCCGCGGCCAACACCATCCAGAAGTTGTGGGAGCTGTTCGTCGCGGAAGACGCCACGCTGGTCGAGGTCAACCCGCTGGTGCGCACGCCCGACGACCGGATCCTCGCGCTGGACGGAAAGGTCACCCTGGACGCCAACGCGGACTTCCGTCAGCCCGGTCATGCCCAGTTCGAGGACCGCGACGCCACCGACCCGCTGGAGCTCAAGGCCAAGGAGCACGACCTCAACTACGTCAAGCTCGACGGCTCCGTCGGCATCATCGGCAACGGCGCCGGCCTGGCGATGTCGACGCTCGACGTCGTCGCCTACGCCGGCGAGAAGCACGGCGGGGTCAAGCCGGCCAACTTCCTCGACATCGGCGGCGGCGCGTCGGCCGAGGTGATGGCCGCGGGCCTCGACGTCATCCTGAACGACAAGCAGGTCAAGAGCGTGTTCGTCAACGTGTTCGGGGGCATCACCTCCTGCGACGCCGTCGCCAACGGCATTGTGACCGCGTTGAACATGCTCGGCGACGAGGCCAACAAGCCGCTGGTGGTCCGTTTCGACGGCAACAACGTCGACGAAGGCCGCAAGATCCTCGCCGACGCCAACCACCCGCTGGTGATCCAGGCCGAGACCATGGACGCCGGTGCCGACAAAGCCGCCGAGCTGGCGAACAAGTAAGGGAGTCAAGACATGTCGATTTTCCTGAACAAGGACTCGAAGGTAATCGTCCAGGGCATTACCGGCGGTGAGGGCACCAAGCACACCGCGCTGATGTTGAAGGCCGGCACGCAGGTGGTCGGTGGTGTCAACGCGCGCAAGGCCGGCACCACGGTGTCGCACGTCGACCCGGTCGGCAAGGACGTCGAACTCCCGGTGTTCGGCAGCGTCGCCGAGGCGATGAAGGAGACCGGAGCCAACGTGTCGGTCGTCTTCGTGCCGCCGAAGTTCGCCAAGGACGCGATCATCGAGGCCATCGATGCCGAGATCCCGCTGCTGGTGGTCATCACCGAGGGAATTCCGGTGCAGGACAGCGCATATGCGTGGGCCTACAACGTCGACAAGGGTCAGAAGACGCGGATCATCGGCCCGAACTGCCCCGGCATCATCACGCCGGGTGAGGCGCTGGCCGGCATTACGCCGGCGAACATCAGCGGACCCGGTCCTGTGGGCCTGGTCTCCAAGTCCGGCACGCTGACCTACCAGATGATGTACGAGCTGCGCGATTTCGGCTTTTCGACCTCGATCGGTATCGGCGGTGACCCGGTGATCGGCACCACCCACATCGACGCGATCGAGGCCTTCGAGAAGGATCCCGACACCAAGATCATCGTGATGATCGGCGAGATCGGCGGCGACGCCGAGGAACGGGCGGCCGACTACATCAAGGCCAACTTGTCCAAGCCGGTCGTCGGCTACGTCGCGGGATTCACTGCGCCGGAAGGCAAGACGATGGGCCACGCGGGCGCGATCGTGTCCGGGTCGTCGGGGACCGCGGCCGCCAAGAAGGAGGCCCTGGAAGCCGCCGGGGTGAAAGTGGGCAAGACGCCGTCGGAGACAGCGGCGCTGGCCCGGGAGATCCTGCAGAGCCTGTAGTTCTTCACGAGACCGCGGCCCGACGGCATTCATGGTCGGGCCGCGGTCTCGTTTCGGCCCCCGCCATCGGTTAGCCTGTCGAACTAACAGTTGCCAGGAGGTTTGTCATGCCGGTGGATCCGCGTACCCCGGTGCTCGTCGGCGTCGACCAGTTCACCGAGCGCATCGACGACCCCGACTATCGGGGCATGTCGGCGGTCGACCTGGCGACGGCGGCGGTGCGGGAAGCGCTTGCCGACACCGGCGTCACAGGCGTTGCGCAGGCCGTCGACACGGTCTTCGGGCTGCGACAGTTCGAGCTCTCCGGGTCGATGCCGCCCGCGCTCGGCAAGTCGAACAACTATCCGCGCTCGGTGATGAACCGTCTCGGCGGCAACCCGGCCCGCGTGGTGCTCGAACCCGTCGGTGGGCAGGGTCCGCAGAAGCTGGTCACCGAGGCCGGCACGGCGATCGCGGCCGGCGAGGCCGACGTCGTGCTGATCATGGGCTCGGAGCCGGGGTCGACGGCGCGCTACTTCGCAACTCGCGACGACAAACCCGATTTCACCGAACACGTCGAGGGACAGCTGGAGGATCGCGGCCACCAGATCTTCAGCTACAACGATTACACGATTCAACACGGTTTGACCGGGGCGCCCGTGCAGTACGGGCTGCTGGAGAACGCCCGCTGCGCCCGTCTCGGCCATGGTGTGGCCGACTATCGGCGCGAGATGGCCGAGCTGTTCGCCCCGATGTCGAAAGTGGCTGCCAAGAACCCGTTTTCGTCATCGCCGTTGGAGCGGACCGTCGACGAGATCAGCACCGTCACCGACGACAACCGGATGATCTGTGACCCGTACCCGCGGCTGCTCGTCGCCGGGATCAGGTGAACCAGGGCGCCGCGGCGGTGCTGATGTCGGTGGCGGCGGCGACCCGCCTCGGTGTGGCGCGGGACAAGTGGGTCTATCTGCACGGCCACTCAGACATGGTCGAGCAGGCGATGCTGGATCGCGTCGACCTCGGCGCCAGTCCGGCGGCGGCCCATGCGGCCCGAGAAGCATTGCGGGTAGCCGGAATTGGCGTCGACGACATCGCCACCTTCGATCTGTACAGCTGCTTTCCGTTCCCCGTGTTCGTCATCTGCGAAGCCCTGGGCATCGACGGGGACGACCCGCGCGGCCTGACCCTGACCGGTGGGCTGCCCTACTTCGGCGGCCCCGGCAGCAGCTATTCGCTGCACGGTATCGCCGAGACCGTCACGCAAATGCGGGACAGGCCCGGGCAATTCGGCTTCGTCGGTGCCAACGGCGGGATCATGAGCAAGTACTCGGTCGGGATCTACTCGACCACACCGGTGGACTGGCGCACCGACAACTGCGCGCAGCTGAACAAGAAAATCCACGCGCTGCCGAAGTTCGACGTCACGAAGACCCCCGACGGCGCGGCGCGGATCGAGACATACTCGGTGCGCTACGACTGGCCGACCCGCACCGGCATCATCGTCGGCCGGCTCGCCGCGGACAACAGCCGGTTCATGGCCACGACGACCGACGACGACCTCGTCGCGCTGATGTGCGACGGCGACCCGCTCGGCGCCGAGATCTCGGTGTGGTCGACCGACAACGGCAACCGGGCCTCGCTCGCGTAGCCTCGCGGCACGGGCGTGGGGGGCTAGACCATCGAGGAGAGCTTGCCCGCCACACGCTCCACGTAGGCGGTGACCTCGTCCTCGGACTTGTCCGGCAGTCCGAACAGCACCTCGGTCACCCCGAGCTCGGACCAGTGCGCCAGCTTCTCGGGCACCGGCTTGAAGTCCAGCGCCACGATTTGCGGGGCGTCGTCACGCCCGGCGGCCGCCCAGGTGTCTTGCAACAGCTTCACCGGCTCGTCGATATTGAGGTCGCGCGGCGTGGTGATCCAACCGTCGGCGCTGCGCGCGATCCACTTGAAGTTCTTCTCGTTGCCCGCGGCACCCACCAGCACCGGAACGTGGGCCTGCACCGGCTTGGGCCACGCCCAGCTGGGCCCGAACTTGGCGAACTCGCCGTCGTAGGAGGCCTCCTCCTGCGTCCACAGTGCGCGCATCGCTTCGAGGTACTCGCGCAGGCAGGTGCGGCGTCGTCCGGCCGGCACGCCGTGATCGGTCAGTTCGTCGGTGTTCCAACCGAATCCAACGCCCAGGCTGACCCGTCCACCGGACAGGTGGTCCAGTGTGGCGATGCTTTTGGCCAGCGTGATCGGGTCATGCTCGACGGGCAGGGCCACCGCGGTGGACAGCCGCACCCGCGACGTCACCGCGCACGCGGCGCCCAGGCTTACCCACGGGTCCAACGTGCGCATGTACCAGTCGTCCGGCAGTGACTCGTCACCGGTGGTCGGGTGCGCCGCCTCCCGCTTGACCGGGATATGCGTGTGTTCTGGCACGTAGAACGTCTTGAAGCCGTGGTCGTCGGCAAGTTTGGCGGCGGCCGCCGGGGTGATGCCCCGGTCGCTGGTGAAAAGCACTAGCCCGTAATCCATGCACAGAATTACAACGTGTTCTACCTGCGCCGGGCAACCCGCCCCCGGCCGAGCGTCTCCGAGACGGGGTGCCGCGACGATCCGCCCTGGTTGCGTGCGGGGGCCGGTCGCTCCGGCACGGCCGTCCGAACGTGCGCTAGCGTGGTTGATCGATCGCGCGTAACGCAAGCGCGGGCACGTCTTGGCGTTCGAGTACGGCGAGCCCTGGAAGCACAGCGTCGCACCGCAACGCCTGCGTGGCGACTGTCGAGGTCTTGAAGGCACTGGAAGCAACAGGAGGAGTCATGACCTACTCGCTCGGGAGTTCCGGCTATCCGCAAGCGCAGCCCGGCGGCTCCTACCCCGGTGCCACGCCGTCGTTCGCGAAGACCGACGACGGCGAGAGCAAGCTGCCGCTGTACGTCAACATCGCCGTGCTCGTGCTCGGCCTGACGGTGTACCTGCTGAACTTCGGACCGACCTTCGTGCTCAGCGCCGACCTGGGTCCGGCGTCCGGCGGCCGCGCCGGTGACGCCGGGACCGCGGTGCTGGTCGCCGTCCTGGCCGCGCTGTTGGCCGGACTGAGCCTGCTGCCCAAGGCCAAGAACTACGCGGGCGTGGTGGCGGCCGTCGCCGTGTTGGGCGCGATGCTGGCGATCGCCGAGATGATCAACACCCCGGCCGGATTCGCCGTCGGGTGGGCCATGTGGCCGCTGGTCGCGGCCAGCGTGCTGCAGGCCGTCGCCGCTGTCGTCGTGCTGCTGCTCGACGCCGGCGTCATCACCGCGCCGCCGCCGCGGCCCAAGTACGACCCCTACGCGCAGCAGTACGGCCAGTACGGCCAGTACGGGCAGTACGGCGGACAGCAGCACGGTGGGTACTACGGTCAGCAGGGCCCGCAGCAGCACAACCCGCAGTCGCAGTACGGATCGCAATACGGCGGGTACAACCCCTCGAGCCAGGCCCCGACCCAGAGCGCGATCCCGACCGGCGGCTTTGGCGCGCAGTCCCCGCAATCCGGACCGCAGTCGGCGGCTCAGCAGCAGGGTCCGACGACGCCGCCCACCGGTTTCCCGAGCGTCAGCCCGCCCCCGTCGGTCGGCGGTACGGGTGCTTCCGAGCAGCCCGGCGACCAGTCACCTTCTGCGCCGGCCTAACCGCGGGCTATCGCGCCTCGTCGGGCACGTGCGCCAAGAGTGAACAGGGTGGCAGCAAGCGGGGACAGCCGGGCAGCGGGTGCTCGTCAGGCGCGTGACCTGGTCCGGGTCGCGTTCGGTCCCGCGTTGCTGGCGCTGGTCGTCATCGCCGCGGTCACGCTGCTACAGCTGTTGATCGCCAACAGCGACATGACCGGAGCGCTCGGGGCGATCGCCAGCATCTGGCTCGGCGTGCACAAGGTGCCGATCTCGATCGGCGGTCGCGAGCTCGGCGTCTTGCCGCTGGCGCCCAACCTGTTCATGGTGTGGGCGACCGCGCGCACCACGGCGCGGGCCGCCAGCCGCTACTCGTCTTGGCTCGTGGTCCGGTGGGTCGTCGCCTCGGCGCTGGGTGGGCCCCTGCTGGTCGCGGCGATCGCGCTGGCCGTCATCCACGACGCATCCACGGTGCTCACCGAGCTGCAGACACCCGGAGCGCTGCGCGCGTTCGCCAGTGTTTTGGTGGTGCACGCGATCGGTGCCGCGATTGGGGTGGGTTCGCGATTCGGCCGACGGGCATTGACGGCGGCGTCGCTGCCCTTCTGGCTGGTCGATTCGCTGCGTGCCGCGACCGCCGGGGTGCTGGCGCTGGTCGGCCTGTCCGGGTTCGTGACGGCGGCTTCGCTGGTCGTGCACTGGGCGACGATGCAGGATCTCTACGGGATCACCGATTCCATCTTCGGCGAGTTCAGCCTCACCGTGCTTTCAATGCTCTACGCGCCCAACGTGATCGTCGGCACGTCGGCGGTCGCGGTGGGATCCAGTGCTCATATCGGTTTTGCGACGTTCAGTTCGTTCACGGTTTTCGGCGGCGACATTCCGGCGCTGCCCGTCCTGGCCGCAGCGCCGTCACCGCCGCTGGGGCCGGTGTGGGTCGCACTGCTGATCGTCGGGGCGTCGTCGGGTGTGGCGGTCGGCCAGCAATGCGCCCGGCGCCCGCTTCCGCTGCTGCCGGCGGTGGCCAAGCTGCTGGTTGCCGCGGTGGTCGGGGCACTGATGATGTCGCTGCTGGCGTTGGGCAGCGGCGGCCGGCTGGGCAACGTCGGCGACGTCGGGGTGGACCAGGGCGCGCTGTGGATCGGCACCTTCTTCTGGTTCGCGGTGATCGGTTGGGCCACGGTGGTGATGGCCGGCGGGATCAGGCGCCGGTCGCGACGGCCCAAACCAAAGCGCGCGGCGGCGCCGCCCGCCGCGGAACCGCAGGACTTCGCGCAGGCGTCCTCGGAGCCCGCCGGCCACGACCTGCTGCTCGACGACGCCGAGGAGTTCGCCGAAACCCCGTTCGACGAGCCGTTCTCCGGGGAGCCCGCGCCTGAAGAGCCCGCGGCTGAAGAGCCCGCGGCTGGGGAGCCCGCCGCCGAGGCACCTGAGCCCGAGGCCGGGCCCGACGAACCGGAGCACCGGGCGACCGAGCGGGACTAGCCGCTCTATACCCTCCGCGGGCGCCCGAACAACAGGGCGCCAGCGCCATTGCCCGACGCGTCGCGCGACCGCCGATCGACTCCCATTAGGCTTCGCGATGTGGTCGAACCGCTCCGCGTGCCCCCGAGTGCGCCGGCGCGACTGGTGGTGCTGGCATCGGGCACCGGAACGCTACTGAATTCCCTGCTGGACGCCGCCGTCGACGACTACCCGGCCCGGGTGGTCGCGGTGGGGGTGGACCGTGACTGCCGGGCCACCGAGATCGCCGCTGCCGCATCGGTGCCGACCTTCACCGTCCGGCTCGGCGACCACCCCAGCCGCGAAGCCTGGGACGCCGCCATCACCGAGGCCACCGCCGCACACTCACCCGATCTGATCGTCTCGGCAGGATTCATGAAAATCCTTGGACCGCAATTCCTTTCACGATTCTGCGGTCGCACGCTGAACACGCATCCGGCACTGCTGCCGGCATTCGCCGGAGCGCACGCGGTTCCCGAAGCGCTGGCTTACGGTGTGAAGGTCACGGGCTGTACGGTGCACCTGGTGGACGCCGGCATGGACACCGGGCCGATATTGGCGCAGGAGCCCATTCCGGTGCTCGACGGCGACACCGAAGAGACACTGCACGAGCGCATCAAAGTCATCGAACGGCGACTGCTGGTGGACGTGGTAGCCGCGATCGCGACCCGCGGCGTGACCTGGAACGGACGAAAGGCGACCATAGGATGAGCACCGACGAGTCAAGAAGAGCGATTCGCCGCGCGTTGATCAGCGTCTACGACAAGACCGGCCTGATCGAACTCGCGCAGGGGCTAAGTGCGGCCGGCGTCGAGATCGTCTCGACCGGATCGACCGCGAAGACCATTGCGGACAAAGGGATTCCGGTGACACCCGTGGAGGAGCTGACCGGCTTCCCCGAGGTGCTCGACGGCCGAGTCAAGACGCTGCACCCGCGAGTGCACGCCGGACTGCTGGCCGATCTGCGCAAGCCCGAGCACGCCGCGGCGCTCGAGGAGCTCGGGATCGCCGCCTTCGAGCTGGTCGTCGTCAACCTGTATCCGTTCAGCCAGACCGTCGACTCCGGCGCGGGCCTGGACGAATGCGTCGAGCAGATCGACATCGGCGGGCCCTCGATGGTTCGGGCGGCCGCCAAGAACCATCCGAGTGTGGCGGTGGTCGTCGATCCGCTCGGCTACGACGGGGTGCTCGCCGCCACCCGCAACGGCGGATTCACCCTCGCCGAGCGCAAGAAGCTGGCGTCGTTGGCGTTTCAACACACCGCCGAGTACGACATCGCGGTGGCGAGCTGGATGGAGTCGACGCTGGCGCCCGAGCATCCGGAAACCACGTTCCCGCAGTGGTTCGGCCACAGCTGGCGCCGTTCGGCGATGCTGCGCTACGGGGAGAACCCGCACCAGCAGGCGGCGCTTTACGTCGACCCAGCAGCGTGGCCGGGCCTGGCGCAGGCCGAGCAGCTGCACGGAAAAGAGATGTCCTACAACAACTTCACCGATGCGGACGCGGCCTGGCGGGCAGCCTTCGACCATGAAGAAACCTGTGTGGCAATCATCAAGCACGCCAACCCATGTGGCATCGCGATCTCGTCGGTTTCGGTCGCTGACGCGCATCGCAAGGCTCACGAGTGCGATCCGCTGAGCGCCTTCGGCGGCGTCATCGCCACCAATACCAAAGTCAGCCTTGAGATGGCGGAGTACGTCAGCACCATCTTCACCGAGGTGATCGTCGCCCCGGCCTACGCGCCGGATGCCCTCGATGTGCTGACGCGCAAGAAGAACATCCGGGTGTTGGTGGCCTCCGAGCCGCTGGCCGGTGGCTCCGAGCTGAGACCAATCAGCGGGGGACTGCTGATGCAGCAGCGCGATCAGCTTGACGCGCACGGTGACAACCCCGCCAACTGGACGCTGGCGACCGGATCACCGGCGGACCCGGCGACGCTGAGCGACCTGGTCTTTGCCTGGCGGGCCTGTCGCGCGGTCAAGTCGAACGCGATCGTGATCGCCGGCGGCGGGGCGACCATCGGCGTCGGCATGGGCCAGGTCAACCGGGTCGACGCGGCCCGGCTGGCCGTTGAAAGAGGGAACGCACGCGGCGGCGAACGAGTCGCCGGCGCGGTGGCCGCTTCCGACGGGTTCTTCCCGTTCCCCGACGGGTTGGAGACGCTGACGCGGGCCGGAGTCAAGGCGATCGTGCACCCGGGCGGCTCGGTGCGTGACGACGATGTCACCGCGGCGGCTGCCGCAGCCGGCGTCACCCTGTACCTCACCGGGGCTCGTCACTTCGCGCACTGAAGCCTCCGGGCCGCGGTAAAGCCGGTGCGCATGACGCACCTGTATGGCGGGACGTAACTTGGAGTGGTGACATCACCGAGCAATCTGTCCCGAACCTTGGGCGAACTGCGTGCATCCGGCCATCGCGAGCGCGGAGTCAAGCAGGAAATCCGCGAGAATCTGCTGACCGCCTTGGCCGAGGGCGACGATATCTGGCCGGGCATCCTGGGATTCGAGGACACCGTAATACCCCAGCTGGAGCGGGCACTGATCGCGGGTCACGACTTCGTTCTGCTCGGCGAACGCGGCCAGGGCAAGACTCGGCTGCTGCGCGCGCTGGTCGGGCTGCTGGACGAATGGACGCCAGTGATCGGCGGCGCGGAGCTCGGCGAGCATCCCTACACGCCGATCACGCCGGAGTCGATCCGGCGGGCGGCCACCCTGGGCGACGACCTGCCGGTGGAGTGGCGGCACCGCGGCGAGCGCTACACCGAGAAGCTGGCCACCCCGGACACCAGCGTCGCCGACCTCGTCGGTGACATCGACCCGATCAAGGTGGCCGAAGGGCGCAGTCTGGGCGACCCGGAGACCATCGCCTACGGCCTGATCCCGCGCGCGCACCGCGGCATCGTGGCGGTCAACGAGCTGCCCGACCTCGCCGAGCGCATCCAAGTCTCGATGCTCAACGTGATGGAGGAACGCGACATTCAGGTCCGCGGCTACACGCTGCGCCTGCCGCTGGACGTGCTGGTGGTCGCCAGCGCCAACCCGGAGGACTACACCAACCGGGGTCGCATCATCACCCCGCTCAAGGACCGCTTCGGCGCCGAGATCCGCACCCACTACCCGCTGGAGCTGGACGCGGAGGTCGGCGTCATCGTGCAGGAAGCACACCTGAGCGCGCAGGTGCCCGACTATCTGATGCAGGTGATCGCGCGGTTCGCCCGCTACCTGCGCGAGTCCAACTCGGTCGACCAGCGATCCGGCGTATCGGCACGGTTCGCCATCGCCGCCGCCGAGACCGTCGCGGCATCGGCGCGGCACCGCGGCGCGGTGCTCGGCGAGAGCGACCCCGTCGCCCGAGTTGTGGACCTGGGCACCGTGATCGACGTGCTGCGCGGCAAGCTGGAGTTCGAATCGGGCGAGGAAGGCCGCGAGCAGGCGGTGCTCGAGCACCTGTTGCGCCGCGCGACCGCCGACACCGCGTCGCGAGCGTTCGGGGGCATCGACGTCGCGCCGTTGGTCGCGGCGGTGGAAGCCGGCTCCGCGGTGACGACCGGGGAGCGGATCTCGGCCAAGGACGTGCTGGCCGCCGTTCCGGGATTGCCCGTCGTGGAGCAGATCGCCGACCGGTTGCACGCGCAATCCGAGGGTGAGCGCGCCGCGGCACTGGAACTGGCACTGGAAGCGCTGTACCTGGCCAAGAGGATCGACAAGGTGTCTGGCGAGGGCCAAACCGTCTATGGCTAAAGGGCATTCGTCGCGATACTCGGCGTACACCGGTGGGCCCGACCCGCTGGCTCCGCCGGTGGATCTGCGCGAGGCCCTCGAGCAGATCGGGCAGGACGTCATGGCGGGTGCCTCGCCGCGCCGGGCGCTGTCCGAGCTGATGCGACGTGGTACCGAGAACATGCGTGGCGCGGACCGGCTGGCGGCCGAGGCGAACCGTCGCCGACGGGACTTGTTGCGGCGCAATAACTTAGACGGAACTCTGCAGGACATCAAGAGGCTGTTGGACGAGGCGGTGCTGGCCGAGCGCAAGGAGCTGGCCCGTGCGCTCGACGACGACGCCCGTTTCGGCGAACTGCAGCTCGACGCGCTACCGTCCTCGCCGGCCAAGGCCGTCCAAGAACTGTCCGAATACAACTGGCGCAGCGCCGAGGCCCGGGAAAAGTACGACCAGATCAAGGATTTGCTCGGCCGCGAGATGCTCGACCAGCGCCTCGCCGGTATGAAAGAAGCCCTGGAGGGCGCCACCGACGAGGATCGCCAGCGCGTCACCGACATGGTGAACGACCTCAACGACCTGCTGGACAAGCATGCCCGCGGGGAGGACACGCAGCAGGATTTCGACGAGTTCATGGACTCCCACGGCGAGTTCTTCCCGGAGAACCCCCGCAACGTCGAGGAGCTGCTGGACTCGCTGGCCAAGCGCGCGGCCGCCGCGCAGCGGTTCCGCAACAGCCTCAGCCCCGACCAGCGTGCCGAGCTTGATGCCTTGGCGCAGCAGGCTTTTGGGTCGCCGTCGCTGATGCAGGCACTGAACCGGCTCGACTCGCACCTGCAGGCCGCGCGGCCGAGTGAGGACTGGATGGGCTCCGAGCAGTTCTCCGGTGACAACCCGTTCGGCATGGGTGAAGGCACCCAGGCCCTGGCCGACATCGCCGAACTGGAGCAGTTGGCCGACCAGCTTTCGCAGAGCTATCCCGGCGCCACGATGGACGACGTCGATCTCGACGCGCTGGCGCGCCAGCTCGGCGACCAGGCCGCCGTCGACGCGCGGACGCTGGCCGAACTGGAACGGGCCCTGGTCAATCAGGGTTTCTTGGACCGTGGCTCCGACGGCCAGTGGCGGCTGTCGCCCAAGGCCATGCGCAGGCTCGGTGAGACGGCATTACGCGATGTGGCACAACAGCTTTCCAGCCGTCGTGGCGACCGTGAGCTGCGCCGCGCCGGAGCGGCGGGGGAGCTGACCGGTGCGACCCGGCCATGGCAGTTCGGTGACACCGAGCCGTGGAACATCCCGCGCACCCTGACCAACGCGGTGCTACGGCAGGCGGGAACCGCGACGCTGGACGGCCCGGACGCGCGGGTGAAGATCACCGTCGACGACGTCGAGGTGTCCGAGACCGAGACGCGCACCCAGGCAGCGGTGGCGCTGCTGGTCGACACCTCGTTTTCGATGGTGATGGAGAATCGCTGGCTGCCGATGAAGCAGACCGCGCTCGCGCTCAACCATCTGGTCTGCACCCGGTTCCGCTCGGATGCCTTGCAGATCATCGCGTTTGGCCGCTACGCCCGGACCGTGACCGCCGCCGAGCTGACCGGCCTGGAGGGGGTCTACGAGCAGGGCACCAACCTGCACCACGCGCTGGCGTTGGCCGGCCGTCATCTGCGCCGCCACCCCAACGCGCAACCCGTCGTGCTGGTGGTGACCGACGGGGAACCGACCGCACACCTCGAGGATGTCGACGGCGACGGGTCGTCGGTGTTCTTCGACTATCCGCCTCATCCACGGACCATCGCGCACACCGTGCGCGGGTTCGACGACATGGCGCGGCTGGGCGCGCAGATCACCATCTTCCGGCTGGGCAGCGACCCCGGGCTGGCGCGGTTCATCGACCAGGTCGCGCGACGGGTGGAGGGACGCGTCGTGGTGCCCGATCTCGACGGCCTGGGCGCCGCCGTGGTCGGCGATTACCTGCGGTCTCGGCGGCGGCGCTAACCCGTCACGGGGCTGGCGGCGCGCCAGCCCCGTGTGGCGGTCAGCGAGAACTCGTTCAGTGCACTCGAAATATGCTGTGCTAACTTGTCATTCGAATTATGCCGGCCCAGCTCGTAGGCCAGCAGCGAGACGAAGACCCGGCCGTTGGCGCGCCCCGACAACAACGCCAGCGCGCCGTTGGTGCGGTACATCGTCGCGGCGGTGACGCCCGGGTACAGCGACTTCATCGCGAAGTGGTCGGCGTCGGTGCCGTCCGGCCGGTTGGCCGCCGGGTTGATCGCGCCGAGATTGGACGACACGACCGTGGTGGCACCGCCGGTGACCACGCTGATCAGCCGGCGGAACGCCGGTTTCGGGATCAGCGGAATCAGCGGCAGCAATGCCCAGCGCTCGTCGGGTAGATCCTGCTTGCGGATCAGCGCTTGCTTGATCGCGGCGCGGATCTCGCCGAGGCTGGTCGTCGCGGCTGCCGGTTTGATCGTGACGTCGACGTTGACCACGGCGTTGGCGCGGGTATCGCCCGGGGTGCGCTCGTTGAGCGGCATTCCCACGTTGACCGAGCCGTCGGCGGCGACCCGCCCCACCCGGTGGGCGAGGTGTGCTGCCAACCCGACGAGCAGCGCGTTGCTGGTTCCGCCGAGTTCCTGTGCGCGGGCGTCCCACTCCTCGGCGTCGAAGAAGAGCATTGCCGTCGGCAGGGTGATGCCGTGGTCGGGTCCGCGCGGCGGTGCGGGCCGCTTCTTGGATGTGGGCGCGGCGACCCCGTTGGCTTGCCGGGATCGCGCGGCGGCCCCGTTGGCTCGCCGGGCCATTCGCACTGCGGCGAGCGCGGTGCGCCCCACATCCGCTGTGTCGCAATCGGTTTGGCGGATGTCCTCGCGCAGAGCCTGCCACCGACGCCGCGCGGCGGCGGGTGGCCAGCTGATCGGGTCGTAACGCCCGCACGCCGCGTCGGCCAACGCTTCGCACAGGCCGACGCCGTCGGTGAGGCAATGGGTGACGACGAAACTGAGCACCGCACCGCCGTCGGTTAGCGGCAGCATGGCAAGGTGCCAGCCGGGACCGTGTTCGGCGTCCGGCCGGTGACTGGTCTGCGTCTGTAGCCACGCGTCGACCTCGTCACGCGGGCGCGGCGTTGCCGCGATCTCGAGACTGGGCCGGTCGCTGGGCGTCACCCAGCGGTGACGGCCGAACGGCAACGGAGACCGTTCGATTCGCCGCGACAGCCGGCCCCGGCCCAGGTGGTGGTGGAACCGCCGCAGGGCGTCGATGTCGACGGGCCGGTCGTACACCCAGATACATTGCAACGCGCTGGTGGTCGCGGTGGCTCGCTCGCCGAGAAACAGTGTCTGGTCGGCCAAATCCAGCAGGTTGCTCATGTTCTAGGCCGCCTCATCGTCGTCCTTCGTCGGGGCGACGGCATACAGGCCATCCGAATCGGGTTCCGCGGCAAAGGTTCTCGACTGCTCGAGAGCCTTGCCCGCGACGCGGGCGAAAATCCGATTCAGCGTCTCGATGTATTGGTGTACCGACTCCCGGGCCACCTCGTTGTCCGGGAACGAGATCGTGACCGTGGTTCGCTCGGCGTGCCGGTTGATCCACACGTTGATTTCGCCATGGGACAGGCTGTCGCCGTAGGTTCCGAAGTTCGTCTCGGCCCACAGCCCGGCCAGTGGAATCTTGCGAAAGTCGAGGAAGGACAGCATCATCGGCAGCTGCGAGGGCAGTTTGATGCCCAACTCCTCCGGCGTCGCGAGTTCCAAGACCCGCTCGACGGGCACCTGAGCGAGATCCTTGGCGGCATCGAACGACTTCTGGGCGGCCCGGGCGGCCTCGGGGAAGGAAACGCCGTCAGTCGGCACGATGACCGGAACCATGCTTGCGAACCAGCCCACCGTCATCGTGTCGGTGCCCGGTGCCCGCGTGTCCCGTGCGGTGAAGCCGCGATGAATCTCTTTGCCGGTCAATATATATATATTCGGCCAACGCGGTGCACGCCAGGACGCCGCCGATGAACCGGGCGCCCGCCGCGATGCAGGCGGCATCGAAGGCCTCCGTTGCGGCCGCGTCCAACAACTCGACGGTCACCAAGTCGCCGGCGCTGCTGGTCCAAGTGTCGCCCAGGGGCAGCGGGAAGCTCGGCCAGTCGCCGTCGGCGTCCCGCGCGAACTCGATCCAGTCTTTGATCTCCGGCGATGACAGGGTCAGCCCCGCAACCCTGGTGCGCTGCCGCGCGGTGTAGGCGCGGTAACTCCTGAGCTCGGCCGGCGTGGCGGTCGGGCGCGGATCGGCGCCCTGCACCAGCTCTTGGTAGGTCAGGTGGATGTCGCAGAAGATGACGCCGGCCGACAGCCCGTCGATGTGCAGATGATCGACACTGGCATAGAAGGTGAAGTAGTCGGTGTGCTGGACGATACCGAAACTGAAGCAACCCCATTGCAGCGTTTCGCGGGTCGTCGTCAAGACGTGGGTACGAACTTGGTCGGGGGTCATATGCCCCCACGACACGGGTACCAAGTCGATGGCCGCAGGGTCTTCGATGGTGCGGCGCACGATCGCGCCCTCGTCGAATTCGAACCAGTTGTGGTAGGTGTCGTGCCGACGCACATGGGCGTTGACCGCGGTGGTCATCGCCGGAATGTCGCAGGTGCCCGGGATGTCCCACGCCACGATCATCAGCCGCGGTAGCTGTCTGTTCAGCGCCTTGCCGTGGTATGCGGCCCAGAGGTGTTGCGCCTGCTGGTAACTCGGGGCAAGGTCACTTCGGCGCGCGGTGCGGGTCGCCTCGTGTGCCGTTGGTACGGCGGTCCACATGGTGAGCGGACCGGGTGGCCATTCGTTGATGTTCCCGAGTGCGACCATATTGAGCCTCGCCTTGCGTGGTGCCGACATTTCGTGGGCGGCCCGGCGAGAGATGGAAATGCCGCTGACGCATCGTTTTTCGCGCAGCACAAATACACCTTCGCGCTGGAATTCTTGCGACGCACGTCCCGATACGCCCGTGCCCAACCCGTGGCGTCGCTTGCACCCCCTGAATTGCTGGTCTGGACGCTAGTCGAGGGACGGCACATTTTGTGCGGTTTTGCGAAGATACGCAATCCCACCCGTTTTCAGCGCGATGTCAGTAGCCTTACTGCCCCAATCGGGCGCGGCCGGGTCGGCCGAGGTAGCTCAGTGGTGCCCGAGACGGGCTTACCCGTGGGGTCGGCGCGCTTTGCGCTTGATGCCCACACCGCCCCATAACGAGAAGCCGTGGATATTGACCTTCGGGGCGCCGGGCATGCCTTGCCCGACGATTTCGCGATCGAAGCCACCCATAACCCCGCGGCCGTGGATTTCGACATTGACCTCGGGCGGCAACAAGATTTTCTGTGCACCCATGATCGAGACCACATGGATGTCGACTTCCGTGGAGGTGAAGTCGGCGTAGCGCAGATCCACCACCCCGCTGCCCCACAGCGTGAACGTGGTCAGCTTCTTCGGCACGTTCCAGCGGCCGCGCCGCTCGAATCCACTCAACAACGCGAGCAGCAGTGTGGAGGGCGCCGGATTCGGTTTGCCGCCCCGGCGCGGGCTTATCGGCGTGCCCGGCAAGTCGGCCCGCAGCTGATCCAGTTCCTCGTAGGTCGTGGCCGCGTACGCCCTGGCCAGCCGGTCTTCGTAATCTTTGAGTTGCAGGCGGCCCTGCTCGGCGGCATACGCCAGCAATTGTGCGATTTGTATGCGATCAGTGTCGGCCGCACGCGAGAAATCCTCGCGGGCGTCCTTCGCATCACGTTGCGCCGAATCGCTCATCATCCACGAGCGTACGACGTCGGGGACTTGCTGCAAGAGGGTTGGCTAAATCGCAACCATCCTCCTACGCATGCCTAATTGCGTCCGGCATCGTCGACAGCGGCGGGCGGGGCCCAACTCGGTGGACGTTTTTGCAGGAATGCGAGCATGCCTTCGCGCGCTTCGTCGGAGACGAACAGCCGGGCGGATTCCTCGGCGAGCCGTTCGGCATCGCGGTCGAATCCTTCGAGCACGGCCGCCGTTGTCAATGCCTTTGATGCCGCCAGGCCCTGGGGCGACCCACGGCCGATATCGGCGACCAGTTCGGCCACCGCGGCCTCCACGTCGTCGGTGGCGATCGTGACCAACCCGATCTCCGCGGCCACGGCGGCATCGAACGTCTCGCCGGTGAGGTAGTAGCGGGCGGCCGCTCGCGGCGACAGCTTCGGCAGCAGGGTCAGCGAGATGATCGACGGGGCGACGCCGATGCGCGCCTCGGTCAGCGCGAAGGTGCTGCGCGGCCCGGCCACGGCGATGTCGCAGGCGCTCACCAAGCCGAACCCGCCCGCGCGGACGTGGCCGTCGACGGCGGCGATGACCGGCAGCGGCGAGGAGACGATGGTGCGCAGCAATGCGGTCATCTCCTTGGCCCGCGCCGCGGCCAGGTCGAACGGGTCCCCGCCGCCGGCCGCAGAATTCTCCGAGAGATCTGCTCCAGCGCAGAACGTGCCACCGGTGTGTCCGAGCACCACCACCCGCACCGCCGGATCCTCCGCCGCGGCGCGCAGGCCCTGGTGTAACTGGGCGACCAGCGTGGCCGACAGCGCATTGCGGTTGTGCGGCGAGTTCAGCGTCAGGCAGGCCGACGGCCCCGAGACGGAGTATTCGACGACTGCGTCCATCAGTAGCTTCGAGGCAGGCCCAGGGACGTCTGCGCGACGAAGTTGAGCACCATCTCGCGGCTGACCGGCGCGATGCGCCCCAGCCGGGCCGAGGTGAGCATCGCGGCCACACCGTACTCCTTGGTCAGCCCGTTGCCGCCCATCGACTGCACGGCCTGATCCACCGAACGGTTAGCGGCCTCGGCCGCAGCGTATTTGGCCATGTTGGCGGCCTCCGCCGCGCCCGCGTCGTCGCCGCTGTCGTAGAGTGTGGCCGCCTTCTGCATCATCAGTTTGGCGAGCTCCACCTCAATGTGGCACTGCGCCAACGGATGTGACAGCCCCTGGTGGGCACCGATCGGCGTTCCCCACACCTGGCGGGTCTTGACGTAGTCGGCGGCCTTTTCCAGTGCGAAGCGGCCCATGCCGACCGAGCTGGCCGCGCCCATGATCCGTTCGGGGTTCAGGCCCGCGAAAAGCTGTGCGATCGCGGCGTCTTCGGCCCCGACCAAGGCGTCGGCGGGCAGCCGAACGTCGTCCAGGAAAACCTGGAACTGACGCTCGGGGCTGATCAGTTCCATCTCGATCGGCGTGTAGGTGAAGCCGGGGGAGTCGGTGGGCACCACGAACAGTGCCGGTCGCAGCTTGCCGGTCTTCGCCTCCTCGCTGCGAGCCACCACCAGCACGGCCTGCGCCTGATCGATGCCGGAGATGAAGACCTTCTGGCCCTTGAGAATCCAGTCGCTGCCGTCGCGGCGCGCCGTCGTGATGATCTTGTGCGAGTTGGAACCGGCGTCGGGCTCGGTGATCGCGAACGCCATCGTCAACGTGCCGTCGGCGATGGACGGGATCCAGCGCTTCTTCTGCTCGTCGGTGCCGAACTTGCTGATGATGGTGCCGTTGATCGCGGGCGAAACCACTATCAGCAGCAGCGCGCTGCCCGCGGCGGCCATTTCCTCCATGACCAGCGACAGCTCGTACATTCCGGCGCCACCGCCGCCGTATTCCTCCGGCAGGTTGACGCCGAGAAAGCCGAGTTTACCTGCCTCGGACCACAATTCGTCGGTGTGCTGGTGTGTGCGGGCCTTTTCCAGGTAGTACTCACTGCCGTAGTTGGACGCCCACGCTGCCACCGACTTACGCAGCGCCCGCCGTTCCTCGCTTTCGATGAAGCTGGTATCGGTCACTGTGGATCTCCTTCTGATTCGACACGGGCCAGGACGGCACCGACTTCGACTTGTTGGCCGGGCGCGACGTTGAGTTCGGCGAGAACCCCGTCGGCCGGCGCGGTGATGGTGTGCTCCATCTTCATGGCCTCCAGCCAGATTAGCGGTTGGCCCGCCGTCACCGTGTCACCCGCCGCGGCACCCAGCCGAATCACGTTGCCGGGCATGGGCGCGACCAGCGATCTCTTCTCGACCGACGATCCGGGCTCGGGGAACCGGGGCAGCGCGTGCAAGTGCACGGGCCCACGCGGCGAGTCGACGTAGACGTCGGAGCCGTAGCGGGCGACCGCGAAGCGGCAGGCCACCCCGTTGGCGTCGGCCAGCACCACCTCGTCGGGCGTCGACGAGACCAGCTGCACCGGCTCGTCGCTGGCAAGCACCAATCCGGTTCTGGTGAACCGGTATTCGACCCGGTGCTCGTTGTCCTGGTCATCGCGGTACGTCTTGACCTGGAAGCCCGAGGCCAGGTTGCGCCAGCCGCTGGGCAGCGAGCCGTAAACGGTGGCGGACCCGCGATTGTGCGCGGCCTCGGCGAGCGCGGCGGCGATCGCCGACAAGCGGACCACGCTCTGGTCGCCGAGCGGTGCCGACAGCCGGTCCAGGCCATGTGTGTCGAAAAACGCGGTGTCGGTGGCACCGTCGAGAAAATCCGGATGCCGCAGCACGTTCACCAACAGCTCGCGGTTGGTGCGCAGGCCGTGCAGTCGGGTTCGGGCCAACGCGTCGGCCAACACCAGCGCGGATTGCCGGCGGGTGGGTGCGTACGAGATGACCTTGGCCAGCATCGGGTCGTAGTGGATCGAGACGATCGATCCGTCGACAATGCCGGAGTCCAACCGGATTCCGGTGCGCTGTCCCAGCGAACTGAACTCGGTCCGGGTGCCCGGCACGTCAAAGGTGTGCACCGGGCCGGCCTGCGGTTGCCAGCCGCGCGCGGGATCTTCGGCATAGAGCCGGGCTTCGATCGAATGGCCCTGGGCCGCCGGAGGTTCGACACCGAGACGCACGCCGTCGGCCACGGCGAGCTGCAGTTCGACGAGGTCGATCCCGGTGGTCTCTTCGGTGACCGGGTGTTCGACCTGCAGCCGGGTGTTCATCTCGAGGAAGAAGAACTCGCCGTCGCCGTCGGCGAGGAACTCCACGGTGCCGGCGCCGGCATAGCCGATCGCGCTGGCGGCCAGCCGGGCGGCGTCGAACAACTTGGCCCGCATGCCCGGAATGCGCTCCACCAACGGCGACGGAGCCTCTTCGATGATCTTCTGGTGGCGCCGCTGAATGGAGCATTCCCGCTCGCCGACCGCCCATACCGTGCCGTGGTTGTCGGCAAGCACCTGAACCTCTACGTGGTGGCCGGTGGGCAGGTAGCGCTCGCAGAACACGGTCGGGTCGCCGAAGGCGGACTGCGTTTCGCGCCGGGCCGCGGCGACTTCGCTTGTCAGAGCTGACAACTCGCGGACCACTCGCATGCCGCGGCCGCCGCCACCGGCGGACGCCTTGACCAGCACCGGCAGCGACGCCTGCGTGACCGAATCGGGGTCCAGTTCGTCGAGCACCGGCACCCCGGCCGATGCCATCAGCTTCTTGGACTCGATCTTGGAGCCCATCGCCCGCACCGCGTCCTCCGGCGGACCGATCCAGGTCAGGCCCGCGTCCTGGACCGCCGCCGCGAAGTCGGCGTTCTCCGAGAGAAATCCGTAGCCGGGATGGATGGCGTCGGCGCCGGCGGCGCGGGCGGCGGCTATCAAAGCCTCGGCATTGAGATAGTCGTTGGTGTTGGGCAAGCGGACCCGCGCGTCGGCCTCGGCGACATAGGGTGCCGCGGCGTCCGGGTCGGTGTGGACCGCGACGGTGCCCAGGCCGAGGCGGCGGCAGGTGGCGAAGACCCGGCGGGCGATCTCGCCGCGGTTGGCAACCAGTACTCGAGTAAGCATCGGGCTCACATCCGGAAGACGCCGAAGTTCGACGTCCCCTTGATCGGTGCATTCGCGATGGCGGACAGACACATTCCCAATACCGTGCGGGTATCGCGGGGATCGATCACCCCGTCGTCGTACAACATCCCGGACAAGACCATCGGCAGCGACTCGGCCTCGATCTGGCCCTCGACGGCGGCGCGCATCGCGGCGTCGGCGTCCTTGTCGACCTGCTGACCGCGGGCCTCGGCGGCCGCGCGGGCCACGATCGACAGCACGCCGGCCAGCTGGACACCGCCCATCACCGCGGATTTGGCGCTGGGCCAGGCGAACAGGAATCGGGGATCGTAGGCGCGTCCGCACATCCCGTAGTGGCCGGCGCCGTAGGACGCGCCGATCAGTAACGAGATGTGCGGGACGGTCGAATTGGACACGGCGTTGATCATCATCGATCCGTGTTTGATCATGCCGCCTTCCTCGTAGTCCTTGCCGACCATGTATCCGGTGGTGTTGTGCAAGAACAACAGTGGCGTGTCGTAGCGGTTGGCCAGCTGGATGAATTGGGTCGCCTTCTGCGACTCCTCGCTGAACAGCACACCGCGGTGGTTGGCCAGAATGCCGATCGGGTAGCCGCACAGCGTCGCCCAGCCCGTCACCAGCGACGACCCGTACATCGGCTTGAACTCGTCGAATTCGGAGCCGTCGACGATGCGCGCGATCACGTCGCGCGGGTCGAACGGGATGCGCAGATCCGAGGGCACGATGCCGATCAGCTCCTCGGCGTCGAACAGCGGCTCGGTCACCGGCCGCGGCGCGGGCCCGAGCTTGCGCCAGTTCAGCCGGGCCACCACGCGGCACCCGATGCGGATCGCGTCGAGCTCGTCGACGGCGAAGTAGTCGGCCAGACCCGAAGTGCGGGCGTGCATTTCGGCGCCGCCGAGCGATTCGTCGTCGGATTCCTCGCCGGTGGCCATCTTCACCAGCGGGGGACCGGCCAAAAACACCTTGGAGCGTTCCTTGATCATCACGACGTGATCGGACATGCCCGGGATGTAGGCACCGCCGGCCGTGGAGTTACCGAAGACCAGCGCGATCGTCGGAATGCCCGCCGCCGACAGCCGGGTCAGATCGCGGAACATCTGCCCACCGGGGACGAAGATCTCCTTCTGGGTGGGCAGGTCCGCGCCACCGGATTCTACCAGCGAGATCACCGGCAGCCGGTTCTGCAGCGCAATCTGGTTGGCCCGCAATATCTTTTTCAGCGTCCACGGATTGCTGGTGCCGCCCTTGACCGTCGGGTCGTTGGCGACGATCAGGCACTCCACGCCCTCGACGGCGCCGATGCCCACCACCACGCTCGCGCCCAGGGTGAAGGAACTGCCGTAGGCGGCCAGCGGGCTCAGCTCGAGGAACGGCGAGTCCGGGTCCAGCAGCAGTTCGATGCGCTCACGTGCGGTGAATTTGCCGCGGGTGTGGTGGCGCTCGGTGTATTTCGCGCCGCCGCCGGCCAGCGCCTTGCCGTGCTCGGCGTCGATCTCGGCGAGCTTGGCGATCATGGTTTCGGCCGCGTCGGCGTAGCTGGATGCCTTCGGGTCGAGGGTGGACTGCAATACCGTCACGATTGATACCCCAAGAGTTTGGCGGACAGCGCGGTCAGGATTTCGGTGGTACCGCCGCCGATGCCGAGGATTCGCATGTCCCGATATTGGCGTTCGACTTCGGATTCGGTCATGTAGCACATGCCGCCGAAAAGCTGAACGGCTTGATTGGCCACCCATTCGCCGGCCTCGACGGCAGTGTTCTTGGCGAAGCACACCTGCGGGATCAGATTCGTTTCACCGGCGAGCTGGCGTTCCACCACGCTGCGCGAATAAACCCGCGCGACGTCGATGCGCCGGGCCATCTCGGCCAGGGTGTTCTGCACCGACTGGCGGGAAATCAGGGGGCGGCCAAAGGTCTCGCGGTCACGGCACCACGCCGCGGTGATGTCCAGGCATCGCTGCGCACTCGAATACGCTTGTGCGGCAAGCCCGATCCGCTCGGAGACGAACGCCTGCGCGATCTGAGCGAATCCGCTGTTCTCGGCGCCGACCAGGTTGGCCACCGGCACTCTTGTGTCGGTGTAGGACAGCTCGGCGGTGTCCGACGAGCGCCAGCCCATCTTGTCCAGCTTGCGGCTCACCTCGAAGCCGGGCGTGCTCTTGTCCACCACCAGCAGCGAAACCCCCGCCGCGCCGGGGCCTCCGGTGCGCACCGCGGTGACGACGTAGTCGGCGCGGACGCCGGAGGTGATGTAGGTCTTGGCGCCGTTGACCACATAGTGGTCGCCGTCGCGGACCGCGGACGTCCGTAAATGTCCGACGTCCGAACCGCTGCCGGGTTCGGTGATGGCCAGCGATCCGATCTTCTCGCCGGCCAGCGTCGGCCGGACGAACTCGTCGATCAGCCGCCGGTCGCCGCAGGCGATCATGTGGGGAACCGCGATGCCACAGGTCAACAACGACGCGAAGACGCCGCCCGGCCCGCCGGCCTGATGAAACTCCTCGCAGATGAGCACCGAGTCGGCGCCGTCGCCGCCACCGCCGCCGACCGCTTCGGGCAGTCCCGCGCCCAGCAGCCCGGCCGCCCCCGCTCGCCGATGCAACTCGCGCGGCAGATCGCCGGTGCGTTCCCACTCGTCGACGTGCGGCAGGATCTCGCGTTCGGTGAACGCGCGCACCGTCTTTCGCAGTTGCCCGCGTTCCGGGGTGGTCCAAATACTCATAGCAGGCTTTCCGGGATGTCGACGTGGCGGCTGCGCAGCCATTCGCCCAGCCCCTTGGCCTGTGGATCGAACCGTGCTTGGTAGGCGACGCCCTGGCCGAGGATGCCGTCGATCACGAAGTTCACCGCGCGCAGGTTGGGCAGTACGTGACGGGTGACGTCGCAGTCCGCCGCTTCGGGCAGCAGCTCTTTGAGGAGTTCGACGGTCAATGTGTTGGCCAGCCAACGCCATTGGTACTCGGTGCGTACCCAGACTCCGACGTTGGCCGAGCCGCCCTTGTCGCCGCTGCGGGCGCCGGCGATGCGCCCCAGGGGTGCGCGCCGGGTCGGGCCGTCGGGCAGCGGTTCCGGCAATGCCGGTGTGGCAGCGTCCCTGAGTTCCAAAGTATCGGTGGCACAAGGGATGTCGACGCGGGTGCCGTCGCTGTGCACCGCGACGTGCGGCACGATGGCGGCATCGACGTAGCCGGCGGTGAAGACACCGTAAACCTGACCGTCACCAGGCGGGGCGGTGACGTGGAATCCGGGGTAACTGGCGAGCGCCAATTCGACTGCTGCCGAAGAGAATTGGCGCCCGACATTGGCGGGGTCGGGGTCGCGGACCACGCAGTGCAGCAGCGCGCTGGCCGCCTCCTCGGTGTCGGCGTCGGGGTGATCGGTGCGGGCCAGCGACCACTGCAGCTCCGCGGGTTTGACGGTGAGCCCGGCTTCGAGTTGGCGGCGCACCAGCTCGGCCTTGGCCTCGATGTCCAGCCCGGTCAGCACGAAGGTCATCGCGTTGCGGAAGCCGCCGATGCTGTTCAGCGAAATATTCAGCGTGGGCGGTGGCGGTTCGCCGACCACGCCACTAATCCGCACCCGGTCGGGCCCGTCGGTCGACAGCTCGACGGAGTCCATCCGCGCCGTGACATCCGGGTTGGCGTACCGGGCGCCGGTGATCTCGTAGAGCAGCTGCGCGGTGACGGTGTCGACGCTGACCAGCCCGCCGGTGCCGGGGTGCTTGGTGATCACCGACGATCCGTCGGCGTTGACCTCGGCCAGCGGGAAGCCCGGGTAGGACAGGTCGGCCACTTCGGTGAAGAACGCGTAGTTGCCGCCGGTGGCCTGCACGCCGCATTCGATCACGTGCCCGGCGACCACCGCGCCGGCCAGCGCGTCGTAGTCGGTGCGGCCCCAGCCGAAGTGCGCGGCCGCCGCCCCGACGATCACCGACGCGTCGGTGACCCGGCCGGTGACGACGACGTCGGCTCCGTCATTGAGGCAGTCGACGATGCCCCAGGCGCCCAGGTAGGCGTTGGCCGTCAGCGGCGTGCCCAGCCCGAGTTCGGCCACGCGCGGCGTCAGGTCGTCGCCTTCGACGTGGGCGACGCGGGCGGGCACGCCCAGCCGTTCGGCCAGGGCGCGGATCGCGTCGGCCAGCCCGGCGGGGTTGAGTCCGCCGGCGTTGGCGACGATGCGCACCCCGCGGTCACGGGCCTCGCCCAGGCAGTCTTCGAGCTGGGTCAGGAAGGTCTTGGCGTAGCCGCGCTCGGGGTGTTTCATCCGGTCGCGGCCCAGGATCAGCATGGTGAGCTCGGCCAGATAGTCGCCGGTGAGGTAGTCCACCGGATCGCCCGAGCCGCCGGTCAGCATCTCGCGCATGGCCGACAGCCGGTCGCCGTAGAACCCCGAGCAGTTCGCGATCCGGACAGCACCGGACCGGCTAGAACCCGAGGCCATTGGCGTCCTCCATTCGGAAATTACCGGCGCTCCACCAACCAACCACCCGGTAGGCTAGCGGGTACCGCCGGTGTCACGTCAAGGATGCCCGTCTCGACGCTGCCGTCATAGCCGCGCAGGCCGCACGGCCCATTTTGGCGGCCAGCAGGTCACCGACTATTCTGGAGGGCAATCGTCGCCGTCGGCCGTCCCGGGCCATGCCGAGCGACGCACGACCCGAAGCCCCCACCCGAGGAGTAAGGCCCGACCATGGCCACACCCAAGCGCAGGATGTCGCGCTCGAACACCCGTAGCCGCCGCTCGCAGTGGAAGGCCACCAAGACCGAGCTTGTCGGTGTGACCGTGGCCGGCCAGAAGCACAAGGTGCCGCGTCGCCTGCTCAAGGCGGCGCGCCTGGGCCTGATCGATCTCGACCGACGCTAGCTGGATTGTCCGACTTCTCGGCGGGCCGTGCCGGCCCACATCGTCGTCCGACAGAGATCTCGGCAAATACGCGGCGCGCCTCTCAGCCCGCTCTCAGGCCCCAGGGCGAAACTAGTGGCCGTGCGCATTCTTGTCGTCGATGACGATCGCGCGGTCCGCGAATCGCTGCGCAGGTCGCTTTCCTTCAACGGCTACTCGGTCGAGTTAGCCCATGACGGGGTCGAGGCGCTGGAGATCATCTCCAGCGACCGGCCCGACGCCGTCGTGCTCGACGTCATGATGCCGCGGCTGGACGGTCTCGAAGTCTGCCGGCAACTGCGCAGCACCGGCGACGACCTGCCGATCCTGGTGTTGACCGCCCGCGATTCGGTGTCCGAGCGGGTCGCCGGCCTGGACGCCGGCGCGGACGACTACCTGCCCAAGCCGTTCGCCCTGGAAGAGCTGCTGGCCCGGATGCGGGCGCTGCTGCGCCGCACCAAGCCCGAGGACGCCGAGTCGGTCGCCATGACGTTCTCCGATCTGGCCCTGGACCCGGTGACCCGTGAGGTCACCCGCGGGCATCGCCGGATCAGTCTGACCCGCACCGAGTTCGCGCTGCTGGAGATGCTGATCGCCAACCCGCGCCGGGTGCTGACCCGCAGCCGCATTCTCGAGGAGGTGTGGGGATTCGACTTTCCCACCTCGGGCAACGCGCTGGAGGTCTACGTGGGGTACCTGCGCCGCAAGACCGAGGCCGACGGTGAGCCGCGCCTGATCCACACCGTGCGGGGTGTGGGCTATGTCCTTCGGGAGACGCCACCCTGATGATCCGGTTCCAACGACGTCGGCGCGCACCACTGCGAGCCCCCAGTTCGTTGTCGCTGCGGTGGCGGGTGATGTTGCTGGCGATGTCGATGGTGGCGATGGTCGTCGTGCTGATGGCGTTTGCCGTCTACGCGGTGATCGCGGCCGCGCTCTACAGCGACATCGACAATCAGCTGGACAGCCGCGCGCAGCTGCTGATCGCCAGCGGTTCGCTGGCCGCCGACCCGGCGAAGGCCATTGAGGGCACGGCATATTCGGACGTCAACGCGATGCTGGTGAACCCGGGCCACTCGATCTACACCGCCCAACAGCCGGGCCAGACGCTGCCGGTCGACGCGCCGGAGAAGGCGGTCATCCGCGGTGACCTGTTCATGTCCCGCCGCACCGCCGCCGATCAGCGCATCCTGGCGATCCACCTGCCCAACGGCAGTTCGCTGCTGATCTCCAAGAGCCTGCGCCCCACCGAGGCGGTGATGACCAAACTGCGCTGGGTGCTGCTGGTCGTCGGCGGTATCGGGGTCGCGGTCGCCGCGGTGGCCGGTGGCATGGTCACCCGGGCAGGGCTGCGGCCGGTGGCCCGGCTCACCGAAGCGGCCGAACGAGTCGCGCGCACCGACGACCTGCGGCCCATCCCGGTGTTCGGTAGCGACGAATTGGCAAGGCTCACCGAGGCATTCAACTTGATGCTGCGAGCACTCGCCGAATCTCGGGAGCGGCAGGCCCGACTGGTCACCGACGCCGGACACGAATTGCGCACCCCGCTGACGTCGCTGCGGACCAACGTCGAACTGCTGATGGCGTCCATGGAACCGGGGGCGCCACGGCTTCCCGAGCAGGAGATGGTCGACCTGCGTACCGATGTGCTGGCGCAGATCGAGGAATTGTCCACTCTGGTAGGCGATTTGGTGGACCTCACCCGCGACGACGCCGGCCAGGTGGTGCACGAGCCGGTCGACATGTCCGAGGTCATCGACCGCAGCCTGGAGCGAGTCAGGCGGCGGCGCAACGACATTCACTTCGACGTCGACGTGATTCCATGGCAGGTCTACGGTGACAATGCCGGGCTGTCACGGGCGGTGCTGAACCTGATGGACAACGCCGCCAAGTGGAGTCCGCCGGGCGGCCGCGTCGGTGTCCGGATGCGCCAACTCGACCCCTCGCATGCCGAGTTGATCGTCTCGGACTTGGGCCCGGGTATCCCACCGCACGAACGGCGCCTGGTGTTCGAGCGGTTCTACCGGTCGACGACGGCGCGGGCCCTGCCGGGCTCGGGTCTGGGGTTGGCCATCGTCAAGCAGGTGGTGCTCAATCACGGCGGACTGCTACGCGTCGAAGACACCGTTTCGGGCGGCCATCCCCCGGGAACATCGATCTACGTGCTACTTCCCGGCCGGCCACTGCCGGTGTCGACGTATCCGACGGCCGGGACCGAGGGCGGGGCTGACGTCGACAACGAGGCCAAGACCGACCCCGCGGTTCCCATGGAGGGCGACGCAGCGAACTCTCGGGAATCGACGAACGTTATCTCAGTGGACTCTCAGTCCGCACGCGCAAGGTAGATGCAGTTAGTGTTGGAAATCGAGCCAAGTCGAGCTCGACAGCACCCCTATTAGAGGAAGAGCGACTTAGCGACATGACGAATGACCCGAGGTATTCGCCACCGCCGCAGCAACCGGGATACCCAAGCGCGCCTAACCAGCCAGCAGGTTCCGCGTATGCCCAAGGGCATCAGCAACCGTACAACCAGCCGTACGACTGGCGGTACCAACAAGGGCAGCAGTCGCAACCGTCGCAGACGTCGCAATACCGGCGGCCCTACGAGCCGTTCGGGGACACCGGGGCGGGTTCGGTCACCGGCGGCGCCGGGCCGGGCCGGATCCCGGGCACGGGCGCGGGTCCGATCCCGGCCGGCACCGGAGTGGGTCCGATTCCCGGGGACACCGGGTCGGGTCCGGTTCCCGGCATGCTGCCCCCGATGGGGCCCCCGCGGCCCGAGAAGCGATCCCGGGCGGGCCTGCTGGTAGCCGGCGCGCTGGCGGTCGCGGTGGTGTCGGCGGGTATCGGTGGCGCCGCGGCAACGGTCGTCGAACTGGGCACGCACACCACGACTTCCAGCAGTAGCGGCGGACCGTCGGGGGCTACGCCCGGCGTGCCGGCGGCTAACATGGCGCCCGGCACCGTCCAACAGGTCGCGCAAAAGGTGGTACCCAGCGTCGTCATGCTGGAGACCGACCTTGGCCGCGCGTCCGAAGAGGGCTCCGGCGTCATCTTGTCGTCCGACGGGCTGATCTTGACCAACAACCACGTCATCGCCGCGGCCGCCGGCCGGCCCAAGGGGCCAAGCGCGCCGATACCCGGTAGCACCCCGCCCGGCAGCCCGTTGCCCGGGGGGCCGGGTGGTCCGGCACCGAAAACGACGGTGACCTTCTTCGACGGGCGCACCGCACCGTTCACGGTGGTGGGCGCCGATCCCACCAGTGACATCGCCGTCATCCGCGTCCAGGGCGTGTCCGGTCTGACGCCCATCGCGATGGGCTCGTCGTCGGATGTGCGGGTCGGCCAGCCGGTGCTGGCGATCGGATCCCCGCTGGGCTTGTCCGGCACGGTGACCACCGGAATCATCAGCGCGTTGAACCGGCCGGTGTCGACGACCGGTGAGTCCGGCAACCAGAACACGGTGCTGGACGCCATCCAGACCGACGCCGCGATCAACCCGGGTAACTCCGGCGGGGCGCTGGTCAACCTGAACGGCCAGCTGGTCGGCATCAACTCCGCGATCGCCACGCTGGGCGGCGACTCGCCCGACGCCCAGAGCGGTTCGATCGGGCTCGGGTTCGCGATCCCGGTCGACCAGGCCAAGCGCATCGCCGACGAGCTAATCAGCACCGGTAAGGCCTCACATGCCTCGCTGGGCGTGCAGGTGACCAGTGACAAGAGCACGCCGGGGGCCAAGGTCGTCGAGGTCGTGCAGGGTGGCGCGGCCTCGAATGCCGGGGTGCCCAAGAACGTGGTCGTCACCAAGGTCGACGACCGCCCGATCAACAGCGCCGACGCCCTGGTGGCCGCGGTGCGGTCCAAGGCGCCGGGCGACAAGGTATCGCTGACGTTCCAAGATCCCGGCGGTGGCAGCCGGACCGTGCAGGTCACCCTCGGCAAGGCGGATCAGTGATGAGAGTCGACGAGCCTCTGAACGAGTCACTGTCCGAGCTCGGATATACGGTTGCACCCATGGAATCGGGTGCGGAATTGGTGGTCGGCCGGGCGCTGGTCGTGGTGGTCGATGATCGCACCGCCCACGGGGACGAAGAAGACCACAGCGGCCCGCTGGTCACCGAGCTGCTGACCGAGGCGGGATTCGTCGTCGACGGTGTGGTGGCGGTGGCCGCCGACGAGGTCGAGATCCGCAACGCGCTCAACACCGCGGTGATCGGCGGGGTCGATCTGGTGGTCTCGGTCGGCGGGACCGGAGTGACCCCGCGCGACGTCACCCCGGAGGCCACGCGCGAGATTCTGGACCGCGAAATCCTCGGCATCGCCGAGGCCGTGCGCGCGTCCGGGCTGTCCGCGGGCATCATCGACGCCGGACTGTCCCGGGGTCTGGCCGGCGTGTCCGGAAGCACGCTCGTGGTCAACCTCGCCGGTTCCCGTTACGCCGTCCGCGACGGCATGGCGACGCTGAATCCCCTCGCCGCGCAGATCATCGGGCAGTTGTCGAGCCTCGAGATTTAAACTCGCCCGACCGGCCGGTGGTATTACCGCGACTCGGCGTCCGCGCGCGGCCCGTGCTCGGGCGGCGGCGTGGTGCCCGGCCCACCGTGGCGGCCCGACGAGCCGTCTCCGTTGGTCTGTGCCAGCAGGTCGCGGATCTCGGTCAGCAGCACGATCTGGGCGTCGTCGGCCTGCTCGACCTCGCCGCGCTTGCGGAAAGTGTTGTAGGGCAGCACGACCAGGAAGTACACCACCGCGGCGACGAGGATGAAGTTGATCGCGGCCGACACCAGAACGTTCAGGTCGATGGTCTGCCCGCCGCCGATACCGATCTTCAGGATCCCGACGTCGGACTTCTGGTTGACGCCGACCCGGTTGATCAACGGCGTGATGATGCTGTCGGTGAACTTGGTGACCAGTCCGGTGAATGCGGTACCGATGACCACCGCGACGGACAGGTCGACGATATTGCCCCGCGCGAGAAACTCCTTGAACCCCTTGAGAATTCGACGTCCTTTCTGGGCTGGACACAGTTTGCCGCGGGTGCTGTAGCGAACGGCTGCCAGGCTCTCAGTGCAGGGTGAGGGTCACGGCCTGCCCCAGGACCGAACCTGCCACCGTGTTCGCCACGCGAGCCGGCAGCGCAACTAACACTACGCGGTCACCGTCTGCGGCCTGGACTTTCTGCTTGGGCGACACGAGGACGACGACGGCATCGGTGGCCACAGCTTGCTGATCGCCGCGGTGCCCGGCTGCGCGTCGGTAGGCGGCGCGGCCAGCACGTCGACGACGTCGCCGACGCGAACGAGGTCGATCAGCGCGCTGTCGGCCAGATGCAGCGGCACGATGCGCGCACCCGGCCCGGCCTTCGCGGCAATCGCGGCCTCGGCCAGCCGACTGCCCAGCAAGCGGACATCGGTGAGCACCTCGCCGCGGCGCGTCGGACCGGCCAGCGTCGAGCCGACCACGGCGCTCAGATCGGCTTGTGAACCGTCCGGAAGTGTTGTGGCCAAACGCTTTTCGACTCGAACATCGTCTTGTGTCAACGCGGCGCCGGGAGTCAGGTCACGGGTGGCGACCACCACGTCGACGCGATCGCCGTCCGGATTCGAGCGCACCGCCGCGACCCCGGCCAACACGACGAGCCCGCCTGCCATCACCCGCCGGGCCAGCACGGTCCGGGTCCAATCCGGTCGCAGCGACGCCGATATCCGGTGTAGCAGTGCCGGATTCAGCGACGGTTCCCCCACGCCGCAACGGTAAGCGCGACGCGCTGCCGAAAGCCCCCGTCGGCGATGTCGGTTGTGGATAACTCGCTAGCTGGACGCGGTCGCGGTCGACTTCTCGCTGGACGTCGACTTCTCGGACGAGCCGGACTTCTCGCTGGAGGCGGATTTCTCGCTCGAGCTGGAGCTCTCGCTGGAGCCGTTGGTCGAGGAGCCGTTGCTCGAGCTCGACGATTTCTTGCCCGACTCGCGGCTGTCGGTGCGGTAGAAGCCGCTGCCCTTGAACACGACGCCGACGGAGTTGAACAGTTTGCGCAGCCGGCCCGAGCACTTCTCGCAAGTGGTCAGGGTGTCGTCGGTGAAGGCTTGCACCACGTCAAAGCGGTTGTCGCATTCGGTGCACGCGTAGCTGTAGGTCGGCACTGAAGAACCTCCGTTAGATAAGCTTGTTAGCACTCTACAGTGCTCGAGTGCTAAAACAGCCATGAAATCCGTCTCATTCCCGCGCCCCGCCGTCGACCGGCAGCGCCAGCACACCCCGTCCCGGGGTGATCACGTGGGTCATCGGCACGTCGTGCGGATCGGCCGGCAACTCCTCGACGAACTCCTCGTCGCGCACCATCGCGATCAACCGGGCGTGCCGGTTCCGGGCGTCCAGCGAGCGGTCGTAGTAGCCCAGTCCCCGGCCCAGCCGGGTGCCGCGGCGGTCGACGGCCAACGCCGGGACCACCACCATTTCGGCTTCGGCCAGCGCCGACTCCGGCAGCCAGGGCTCGGGCGGTTCGAGCAGCCCCCAACGGCCGCGGACGAGTGCGCCCGGCCGGTACTCGGCCCAGCGCAGCCGCATCGGGGTGCCGTCGCCGGTGGTCCGCGCGACGGGCAACAGCACCCGGCGCGTGTGTCGCAGCAGCATGTCGAGCATCGCGACCGAGCCCGGTTCGGTGCCCACCGGAACGTAGGCGCAGACGGTGATGCCGCCACTCACCGCGAGCGCGAGGTGCTCGTCGAGCAGGCGCGCCTCGGCGGCCCGAACGTCGTCGCCAACCAGACTTCGGGCCGCCAGCACTTGCTCGCGCACGGCGGCCTTGGCCGGAGTCGTCATGCGTCAACGATGACAGCATGGGTATTCGGCCTGCCATGCAACGGCGGCAACCCCTCTGAGCGCTATGGTGTGAACGATGTCACGGCCAGATGAAGTCCCGATCCCGTACACGGCGATCGTCCCGGCAGCCGGTCTGGGCACGCGATTCCTGCCGGCCACCAAGACGGTGCCCAAAGAGCTGTTGCCCGTCGTCGACACGCCGGGCATCGAGCTGGTCGCGGAGGAAGCGGCCGCGGCCGGCGCCGAGCGGCTGGTGATCATCACCTCCGAGGGCAAGGACGGCGTCGTCGCGCACTTCGTCGAGGACCTGGTGCTGGAGGGCACGCTTGAAGCGCGCGGCAAGAAGGCGATGCTGGCCAAGGTGCGTCGCGCGCCCGCGCTGATCAAGGTCGAGTCGGTGGTGCAGGCCGAGCCGCTCGGATTGGGACACGCCATCAGCTGCGTGGAGCCCACCCTGACGCCCGACGAGGACGCCGTCATGGTGCTGCTGCCCGACGACCTGGTGCTGCCGACCGGCGTGCTGGAGACGATGTCCAAGGTGCGCGCCGACCATGGCGGCACGGTGTTGTGCGCCATCGAGGTCACGCCCGAAGAGATCAGCGCCTACGGTGTGTTCGACGTCGAGGCCGTGCCGGGTGCCGACAGTTCCGACGTCCTCAAGGTCAAGGGCATGGTCGAAAAACCCAAGGCCGCCGACGCCCCGTCGCTGTACGCGGCGGCCGGCCGGTACGTGCTCGACCGCGCCATCTTCGACGCGCTGCGCCGCATCGACCACGGCGCCGGCGGCGAACTACAGCTCACCGACGCGATCGCGCTGCTGATCAAAGAGGGACACCCGGTTCATGTCGTCGTGCATCGCGGATCTCGACACGACTTGGGAAATCCTGGTGGCTACCTCAAGGCTGCGGTTGACTTTGCATTGGATCGTGACGACTACGGCCCGGAATTGCGGCGGTGGTTGGTGGCGCGATTGGGCCTGAACGAGCAGTAGCCGGCCGCCATGCCGGGCCCGGTGAACGACCGGGCGATCGGGCTTGGTCCGTTCACCGGGCCCGATACGGCGTGTTGACGGCAGGGAGGCGCGGCTGATGCGTTCGGTAGAGGAGCAGCAAGCCCGGATAACGGCGGCCGCGGTAGCCCCGCGCCCGATCCGTGTCGCGATCGCGGAGGCGCAGGGATTGTTGTGCGCCGAAGAAGTGGTGACCGAGCGGCCGCTGCCCGGTTTCGATCAGGCCGCGATCGACGGCTACGCGGTGCGCAGCGTCGACGTGCTGGGTGTCGGCGAAGTGGGTGACGATCTTGCGCTCGACGAGACCGGCGACCCGATGGCCGACGAGGACAGCGCCGGCGGGCTGGTGCTGCCGGTGATGGGGACCATCGAGGCCGGCGCCCGGACGCCGAGCCGGCTGCAGCCGCGGCAGGCGGTCCGGGTGCAGACCGGGGCGCCGCTACCCACGCTGGCCGACGCGGTGCTGCCGTTGCGCTGGACGGACGGCGGCACGTCGAAGGTGCGGATCCTGCGCGGGGCGCCGTCGGGTGCCTACGTGCGGCGCGCCGGCGACGACGTCCAGCCCGGCGATGTCGCGGTGCGGGCCGGGACGATCATCGGTGCGGCGCAGGTGGGCCTGCTCGCGGCGGTCGGCCGGGAGCGGGTGCTGGTGCATCCGCGCCCGCGGGTCTCGGTGATGGCGGTGGGCGGCGAGCTGGTCGACATCTCGCGGACCCCGGGCAACGGGCAGGTCTACGACGTCAACTCCTATGCGTTGGCGGCCGCGGCCCGCGATGCCGGTGCGGAGGTCAACCGGGTCGGCATCGTGCCCAACAACCCGGCGGAGCTTGGCGAAATCGTCCAGGGCCAGATCAATCGCGCCGAGGTCGTGGTGATCGTCGGCGGGGTCGGGGGTGCGGCGGCCGAGGCGGTGCGGGTGGTGCTGTCTGAGTTGGGCGACATGGAGGTCGTCCGGGTCGCGATGCACCCCGGCTCGGTGCAGGGATTCGGGCAGCTGGGGCGCGACGGCGTGCCGGTGTTCCTGCTGCCGTCCAACCCGGTCAGCGCGCTGGTGGTCTTCGAGGTGATGGTGCGGCCGCTGATCCGGCTGTCGCTGGGCAAGCGCCAGCCGATGCGCCGGATCGTGCAGGCGCGCACGTTGTCGCCGATCACGTCGGTGGCCGGCCGCAAGGGTTACCTGCGCGGCCAGCTGATGCGCGACCAGGACAGCGGCGAATATTTGGTGCAGGCGTTGGGCGGCGGACCGGGGGCGTCGTCGCATTTGCTCGCGACGTTGGCTGAGGCAAACTGTCTAATTGTGGTTCCCAGTGGGGCCGAACAGATCCGGACCGGTGAGATCGTCGACGTCGCGTTCCTGGCCCAGCGCGGCTGACGCAAACGACTGCGCACGCTCGTGAACCTCTTGCGCTCCCACACCCGTCATCCCGGTTGGCCCTCGCCGGTGGGGCCGTTGCGGGTTGCCGCCGGTGTGGTGCGGTTGCGCGCGGTGCGGATGCGCGACGGCGCCCAGTGGAGCCGGTACCGGTTGGCCGACCGGGCGCATCTGGAACCGTGGGAGCCGACTTCCGACGGTGACTGGGCGATGCGGCACACCGTCGCGGCGTGGCCGGCGCTGTGTTCGGGCCTGCGTGCCGAGGCCCGCAACGGCCGCATGCTGCCGTACGTGATCGAGTTGGACGGGCAGTTCTGCGGGCAACTGACCATCGGCAACGTTACCCACGGCGCGTTGCGCTCGGCGTGGATCGGCTACTGGGTGCCCAGCGCGGCGACCGGGGGCGGCGTGGCCACCGGCGCCTTGGCGCTGGGGCTGGACCATTGCTTCGGGCCGGTGATGCTGCATCGGGTGGAGGCCACCGTGCGTCCGGAGAACGTGGCGAGCCGGGCCGTACTGGCCAAGGTCGGCTTCCGCGAGGAGGGCCTGCTACGGCGTTACCTCGAGGTCGACCGGGCGTGGCGCGACCATCTCCTGATGGCCATCACGGCCGAGGAGGTCTACGGATCGGTCGCGTCGACGCTGGTCCGCGCCGGGCACGCGCGCTGGGCGTAACTTGTCGACGCTTCGTTTCGGTGCTCGGCGACCCGCCGCCGTGCCGAAACCGCAATAATTCTGTGGCTAGCGTGACATATGTGGCGTGTGATGCTTGATTGAGGCAAATTACAGGTGTGTAATTGCGCTGGTCACAGGTCCCGGCCGCGCGGGTCAACGATCGGCCTCGTGGGGGATCCCGACCAGAAGGAGCAGGTCATCATGCCAAGCATCCCGCAGTCGTTGTTGTGGATCTCGCTCGTGGTGCTCTGGCTGTTCGTGCTGGTACCGATGCTGATCAGCAAACGCGACGCCGTGCGACGCACCAGCGACGTGGCGCTGGCCACCCGGGTGCTCAACGGCGCCGGTTCCCGCTTGCTGCGGCGCAGCGGTCCGGCCGCCGGCCACCGCAGCGATCCGGACTGGAAGCCGGAAGACCCGGTCGACGAGGACTTCGACGACGCCGAGCACCACGATGACCACGCTGGGGCCCACGACGACCGCGATGCCGAGACCGAGGAGCTGCGCCCCGCCCGTCCGGTGGTGATGCGGGTGGCCGCGGCCGAGCCGGCCGAGCCCGACTATCTGGACGTCGACGTCGTCGAGGACTCGGACGCCCTACCGGCCGGAGCCAGCGCCGCGGCCGTCGAGACCCCGGTGGACGAACAGGAGCACGACGAGGACCACCTCGACGACGAGTACGAATACGTCGAGGACTCGTCCGGTTTGGAGCCCGAGGCCGAGGACGACGAGGTGGGCGTGCGCGAGCGCGTGGTGCCGTCGAGCGCCCAGCGCCGGCTCCGCTTCGACACCAAGACCGCGGCCGCTGTGAGTGCCCGCAAGTACGCCTTTCGCAAGAAGGTGCTGATGGTGATGGCCGTCGTCCTGGTCGGCTCGGCGACGGCCGCGTTCGAGATCAGCCGGACGGCCTGGTGGGTGTGCGGCGTGGCCACTGCGATCACCGTGCTTTACCTGGGCTATCTGCGCCGGCAGACCAGGATCGAGGAGAGGATCCGCCGCCGTCGCACCCAGCGAATGGCCCGCGCGCGCATGGGCGTGGAGAACACCCGCGACCGCGACTACGACGTGGTGCCGTCGCGGCTGCGCCGCCCCGGCGCGGTGGTGCTGGAGATCGATGACGAGGACCCGATCTTCGAGCACCTGGACTACGCGATGCCGCAGCGCCACTACGGCTGGCCCCGGGACCTGCTCCGCGCCGTCGGCCAGTAGCGCCTGTTGGTGCTGGCGTTGTCGCGGAACTGGTAGCCTGCTAGCGGTCAGGGGCTATGGCGCAGTTGGTAGCGCGACTCGTTCGCATCGAGTAGGTCAGGGGTTCGATTCCCCTTAGCTCCACTTTCCGGACAGCCTGGCTTCTCACCGAACTCCGCCCGTTCGGTGGGCCCCATATTCGAAGATTCGCGTCATCGAGGCGCGTGGTATCCATGACGTTCCTATAGTCCGCACGTGGCCTATGCGCGCTGACCGACGCGCGGCGTCATGGCCGCGATCGCCGCCGCACGGCATGCGTTCGACAACAGTTCTTGGTCGCATGATCACTCCCTCCGGGCCCACTGCTTGCGACAGTTGCACGAGGGCTTGCACGCCGAACAGGAGCTCCTGCGTCACATCCTTGTTCAAGAGGCTGGTGTCCCCGTCGCTCTCACCCATTCGATCTGGCTTGACACCATTCTCGATTCGGTTCTTACTGGGCGAATCTGGCCGCTTCCTATCCCTACGAAACGTCGATCGCTGCGCGCGAGACGCTTGCGGGAGTCACGTCGCGGCGCACCGTCCTGCGCAAGCCTGTTGGTGTCGTCGGTGCGATCACCCCGTGGAATTTCCCGTTACCACTCAACATCTTCAAAGTGGCAACCGCATTGGCTGCCGGTTGCACGACGGTCCTCAAGCCCGCCCCCGATACTCCATGGAGTGGCACTGAGCTCGGCCGAATCTTCGCCGAGCACACTGATATTCCTCCGGGCGTCGTCAACGTCGTCACCGGCACCGACCCGTTGCTAGGCGAAGCGCTGGTCCTCGATCCCAGAGTCGACATGATCACGTTCACCGGATCGACAGCCGTGGGAAAACTCATCATGGCCGCGGCGGCCAACAACGTCACGCGAGTGTGCCTGGAGCTCGGCGGTAAATCGGCAAACATTGTTCTCGATGACGCGGAACTGCCTTCCTTGGCTGCAAACATCGCCGGGGTGTGTGCACACGCCGGCCAGGGCTGCGCGCTGGCGACACGACTATTGTTGCCGCGCAACCGATACGACGAAGGTTTGGACGTCGCGCAAGCCGTGTTTGAAGCGCTAAGGTGCGGCGATCCGACCGACCCAGCGGTGGTGGTAGGGCCGGTGATCAACGCAAAACAAAGAGCGCGGATTCTGAGCTTGATCGACGTCGGAAAGCAAGAAGCGCGACTTATGAACGGCGGTGGTGCCCCAGAGTCGTTGCCCGCGGGTTTCTACGTCGAGCCCACTCTTTTCTGCGACGTCGCCCCGGATGCAGTGATCGCACAGGAGGAGATTTTCGGCCCGGTCCTTGCGGTGATCCCCTATGACGGCGACGAAGACGCGGTGCAGATCGCCAACAACAGCATCTATGTTTTGTCGGCGGTCGTGCACAGTAGAGACACGGAACGTGCCATGAGTATCGCACGAAAGCTCCGCACCGGAACGGTGGGAATCAACGGTGCGGTATGGCTGGCGACCGATACCCCGTTCGGGGGATACAAGCAAAGTGGACTCGGTCGTGAATTCGGCATGGACGGGTTTGCTGAGTTCCTTGAGACCAAGTCGATAGCACTACCCGGCTGACGTGGAACCGTTGACCGCTGCCAGAAAGGATTGTCGTGCTCGGGTTGATGCAGAGCCGTTCGCTGGTGCTGCCGAACATCTTTCATCGTGCGGAACGGTACTTCGGGCACAAAAAGGTCATCACAGCCAATGCAGGCACAGAGGTGTCCATCTCGACGATCGCAGACGTTTGTGACCAGGTTCGGCGATTGGCCGCGGCGCTCGACGGGCTGGGCATCGGGCGACACGCGAGGGTAGCGACGTTTTGCTGGAACACCGAACAACATCTGGCACTGTACCTGGCGGTTCCGTGCGCGGGCCGCGTACTTCACACCGTGAACACTCGGTTGTTTCCCGAGCAGATTACGTATATCGCCAATCATGCGCAGGACGAGATCGTCTTCGTCGACCGGTCGCTGCTGGGCTTGCTGTGGCCACTGGCCGATCAACTCGCCGCGGTGCAGTACTTCGTTGTGATCGAGGATGGGTCGGACGACGAAATCCCCGATAGTCGGCGCGTCCTTCGCTACCACCAGCTGCTGGCCGGGTATGAGCCGTATCAAGGGCACTTCAAAGTCGAGGACGAGAACGCGGCTGCGGCAATGTGTACACGTCGGGGACCACTGGCAACCCGAAGGATGTGGTCTACTCACATCGCTCGACAGTGCTGCATTCGTTGGTAGCGTTGGGCGCTGACGTGCTGGGCTTGAGTGAACGCGACGTCGTGATGCCGATTGTCCCGATGTTCCATGCGAATTTGGGGGGCCTGCCGTATGCGGCTCTGCTCGCCGGCGCAAGCCTGGTGCTCCCTGGCCGGAATATGAGCTCGCGGGCGCTGCTGGGGCTTCTGGCCGCCCACAAAGTTTCGGTGACCGCCGGAGTTCCTACGATTTGGATGGGCATCGCCCCGCTGCTCCGCGGGTACGATCTCTCGGCCCTGCGGTGCATCTTGTGCGGCGGGTCGGCGGTACCCAAGGCACTCTCGCGGGACTATCAGGACGCGATTGGCCGTCCGGTCACCCAGATTTGGGGCATGACCGAGACTAGCCCGCTGGCCACCGTGTGCACACCGCGGACTCAGCACGATGTGCTGAGCGCGGACGAGAAGGCCGATTCCTGGTCCCGTCAGGGCCCACCGGTACCCCTAGTGGAGCTAGGGTTGGTCGACCCGGAGACGGGCGCAGAGATGCCGTGGGACAACAGCAGCGTCGGAGAGGTGCAAGCCGCGGGTCCGTGGATCGCGGGCGCCTACTTCAACACCGACGACGATCATGCGTCGTTCGCCGACGATGGCTGGCTGCGTACCGGCGATGTGGGGATGTGCGACCGATACGGCCCCCTCTTGCTGGTGGACCGGGCCAAGGATCTTGTGAAATCCGGTGGTGAGTGGATCAGTTCGGTGCAGCTGGAAAACGAGATCATGGCTCACCCCAAGGTCGCTGAAGCGGCCGTCATCGCAATCCCACACGAGCGCTGGGTTGAGCGCCCGCTGGCCTGTGTCGTGGTGAGGGCGGGCGTGACATTGGCGGCCCAAGAAATCATGGAGCATCTTGAGTCACGCGTGGCGAGGTGGTGGCCCCCGCGTTGTTCACCACGACGTCGAGCCGGCTGAATTCATCGATCGACTGTTGGACAAGTGATTTGGCGCCGTCCCAGGTGGCGATGCTCTCGGTGTTGGCCACCGCCACTCCGCCGGCCGCGCGGATTTCGTCGACCACCTCGTGGGCCGGCCCGCCGTCGGCGCCTTCGCCCGAATTGCTGCCGCCGAGGTCGTTGACCACGACTCGGGCACCTTCTGCGGCGAACAGCAGTGCGTGCTCGCGTCCGATACCGCGCCCGGCGCCGGAGATGACCGCGACCCGTCCGTCCAGCTGTCCCATCGCTATGACTCCTCGAATACGGCGAGTCCGTCGGTGATGGCCTTCTGGCCGTCGCTGCCGACCCGGGTGGATTCGAACATGTAAGTGGTGCTGCCGCCGGATGTGTCCTTCGCCCAGATCCGCGTCTCGAGGTCGTCGCCGGGAAGCACCATTTTGGCGAAGCGGACCGCGAATCGCTTGAGCCGGTTCACATCCGAGTGGCCCACCTGCGTCAGCAGCGCCCACGACGTGAACGCCATGGTGCACAGACCATGGGCGATGATGCCGGGCAGACCCGCAGCTATCGCGACCTCCTCGTCGAGGTGGATCGGCATCGGGTCGCCCGAGGCGAGCGAGTAGCGGAAGGTCTGATCGTTGTCGACGTGCTGACGCACGATCGCTATCGGGTCCCGGTCACGCAGCGCCTCGTCGAACTTGTGATCGGGGCTCAGTGCACCGACCGTGCGTCCCACGTTGTAGCCGCGGATGAACGTGGTCACGTACTGCTCGTTGACCAGTTCGCCGTCCTCCGTGCGGCAGTCGAGCATGATCGCGGCGCGGGTGCCGTTGTCCAGCCCCTGGTAGCCGATCATCTTGGCGCGCGACACCAGCTTGTCGCCCGGTTTGATCGGGCGGTGGAAGTGGAAGTCCTGCTCCCCGTGCACCACTCGCGGGATCAGTTCCACGGGAAGGACGTCGACGGCCGGGATGAGCAACGCCTCGAACACCGGCACAATCGCGAACACGGGCGCCGCGATGGCACCACGACGGTGGGCCTCGATGGGATCGTTGGTGGCAGCGGCGTACTCGGCCAGCCGTTCGGCGGTGGCCTCGAAGCGTTCCTCTTCGGTCCACTTGTCGAGGCCACTGTCGTCGAACTCCAGCTTGCCGAGGTCCTGTGCCGTGTTCATGCGTCGGCCAGGGCGTCGAGTGCGTCGAGGCTCTTGTCGAGTTGCTTGACACCGTCCTTTTGGACCGCCTTCGCCAGCGCGCCCTTGACCAGAGCCCCCTCGAAGTCACCGGCGACGGTGAACCGCGATCCAGAACCTTCGGGCACGATGATGAATTCGAACGTCGCTTTGACGCCGGCCATGCCGGTTCCGCTGAGCACCAGGCGGGTGGGCGCCTCGACGGTGTCGACGGTCCAGTCGATCTTGTTGGCCATGCCGAGCATGACGATCTTGGCCGACATCGTGGATCCGGCACTCAGCGTGGCGGGCGGCTCCTCCATCCACTTGTCGTGCACGGTGAACCACTCGTTCCAGGTGTGGGGGTTCGCGACGGTCGCCCACAGCGCCGCGGGCGCGGCGGACAGTTCGCGGGTCGCTTCGATGTGTCCCATTGCTCGTGTCTCCTTCGATCGTTGCGCTGGCCGCTCAGCGTTCGGCACGCTGGTAGGCGGTGACGATGGCGGCGCCGCCCAGTCCGATGTTGTGTTGCAGTGCTGCGGTGACGTTCTCGACTTGCCGTGCGCCGGCAGAGCCGCGCAACTGCCAGGTGAGTTCGGCGCACTGTGCGAGCCCGGTGGCGCCCAGCGGGTGGCCTTTGGAGATCAGGCCACCTGACGGGTTCACTACCCAGCGGCCGCCATAGGTGGTGTCCCCATTGTCGATCAGCTTGGTCGCCTCGCCCTCGCCACACAGGCCGAGCGCCTCGTAAAGCAGCAGCTCGTTGGCCGAGAAGCAATCGTGCAGCTCGATCACCTGAAAATCGTCGGGGCCCAGCCCGCATTGGTCATAGACCCGATGTGCCGCAGCGACATTCATGTGGTGGCCGATGAGGGCCTTGCAGGTTCCGTCGAAGCTGTTCCGGTAGTCGGTGGTCATCGCCTGCCCGACGATCTCCACGGCCTGTCCGCCCAACCCGTGCCTGTCGACGAACTCCTCGCTGGCAAGGATTGCGGCGCCGGAGCCGTCCGAGGTCGGCGAGCATTGCAGCTTGGTCAGCGGGTCGTAGATCACCCGCGCACCGAGGATGTCGTCGAGCGAGTACTTGTGCTGGAACTGCGCGTACGGGTTATTCACCGAATGCTTGTGGTTCTTGTAGCCGATTTTCGCGAGATGTTCTGCGGTACTGCCGAATTGCCGCATGTGCTCGCGGCCCGCCGCGCCGAACATCCATGGCGCGGGCGGAAACAGCACCTCAGAGATCTCGGCCATCGCGAGGATATGCTTCTCCATCGGCTGGGCGCGATCGTCGTAGGTCGAGCCCAAGGAACCGAGCTGCATCTTCTCGAATCCAAGTGCGAGTGCGCACTGCGCCAGGCCGCCGCGGATCGCCCGTGCCGCGAGGTAGAGCACCGTCGAGCCGGTCGAGCAGTTGTTGTTGACGTTGACCACCGGGATGCCCGACATCCCCAGCTCGTACACGGCGCGCTGACCCGACGTCGACTCGCCGTACACGTAACCGACACCGTACACGTAACCGACATAGGCCTCGTCGATCTCCGAGTAGTCGATCCTCGCGTCCGCGAGTGCCTTGGTTCCGGACTCCCGGGCCATGTCCGGGTAATCCCAGCCTTCCCGGTGTCCGGGTTTCTCGAATTTCGTCATGCCGACACCGATGACGAAGACTCTTCGCGACACCAGGGCTCCTTCCGCTCGATGAGGAAGAAACATATCAAGTGGTTTGTAAATAACTCAAGCGCCCGTGCCCAATGCCGAGGTGAGGCGGATTCGGTACCCACTGCGGGGCAGGGCGGCGCGAGCGCGACGTCAGGTGAGCGGCGCGCCGTCGAGCATGTTCGCCAACAGCGCACGCAGATGGACGCACACGCGATCCCAGCGCCGCCGGGCCCGCTTCGGATCGGGATCACCGAAACTGGACACCAAGATCCCGCGCAGCGCATCCATGGCGGTGTAGAGGATGTCCCGCAGCTCGCGCTGTGCGGAGTGTTCGGGAAGCAGCTGGGCGATGGCGGCGATGATCGCACCGTTCACGATGGGCTCGACACGCTCCACCTGCGTCGCCAGGGCGGGGTCGGTCCGGGCGGCGATCCAAAGCTCCACTGTCGCAGCGAATATCGGGCCTTGATGGGATTCCCAGAGATAGTTCAATGCCGTCGCAACTGGGTCCGGTGTCGACCTCACGCGGCCGAGTTCACGGATCGCAGCTTGGGTACGTTGCTCTGCGAGGTGTTCGATCGCGGCCACCACGAGGTCTTCCTTGGACCGGAAGTGATGCACTTGTGCGCCGCGGGTCACACCCGCGAGTTGGACGACGCGGTGCGTCGAGATGCCCGCATATCCGTATGCGACGAGACACTCGACCGTCGCGTCCAGCAATCGGGTACGCATGGCGGTGCTGCGCTCGGCCTGGGTACGCCGGACGGCGCCCGCACTGCCATCTGCTGCCACGGTTACACCTCGCTCGACGGTACACGCGCGTGCGCCGTCGCATAATGATACCGGGCCTCGCGTCGGGCCCAGGACATGCCACTCGGCACGTAAACTTGGTGCGGCGCTTCAGTGGTGATGAGGGTGTGACGCGATGTGATCGCGATGTCGCTGCGCCGCATTGGTGCCGCCGGCGGGATAGGCGTGGATCATCGCCGTGGTCAGCTTCGGCACCGCGTGAATCAGATCGTGTTCCGACGCGTGCGCAATCTCGTGTGCGGCAGCCAAGCTCAGCGCGGGATCGATGTCGAGCTCGGCGTCGGCGTGCAGCCGGTGCCCAATCCAGCGCATCCGGACGCTCCGCACCGATAGCACCCCCGGCCGGCCAGCGTGCTTCGGCGGTGTCGATGAACGTCGGATCCACGCCGTCCATCAGCCGGCGGAACACATCACGCGCCGCGGTACGCAGCACCCCCAGAATGGCCACCGTGATCACCAGACCGATGATCGGATCGGCAAGTGGGAGGCCCAACGCCACGCCGCCGGCGCCGATCAGCACCGCCAGCGAGGTGAAGCCGTCGGTGCGGGCGTGCAGGCCGTCGGCAACCAGTGCGGCCGAGCCGATGCGGCGTTCCACCCGAACGCGGTACAGCGCCACCCATTCGTTTCCGATGAACCCGAGAACTCCTGCCACGGCGACCCAGCCGAGGTGCTCGATGGGTCGCGGAGTGATCAGCCGCTCGATGGCCTCATACCCGGCGACGATCGCCGACAGCGTGATCATGGCGACCACGAACAGTCCGGCGAGGTCTTCGGATCGGCCGAACCCGTAGGTGTAGCGCCGAGTTGCGGGCTTGGTGCTCAACGCAAACGCGATCCACAGCGGGACGGCGGTGAGCGCGTCGGAGAAGTTGTGGATGGTGTCGGCGGCCAGCGCGATGGAGCCGGACAGGATCACGACGACGATTTGCGCGACGGCGGTCGCGCCCAGGACCAGCAGGCTGACCTTGACCGCGCGGATGCCGTCGGCGCTGGATTCCAGCTCACTGTCAAAACTGTCGGCGGAGTCGTGCGAGTGCGGCGCGAAAATTTCTTTGATCGCACCCCGCAATCCCTTCGGGTGCTCGTGCTGGTGATCGCTCATCGCGCCTTGGCCTTTCGCGCCCGGCGCTCGGCGGTGATGCCCCGCACGTTCGGGTCGCCGCGGTGATGGGACGGCACGCCGGGGCCGGCATGCTCGGCGTTGAACACCGCGTCGATGACCAACTGGCGGACGTGTTCGTTTTCCAGGCTGTAGAAGATCTTGGTGCCGGCCCGGCGGGTGCGGACCAGGCGGGCCATGCGCAGCTTGGCCAGATGCTGCGACACCGACGGCGCGGGCTTGTCCACCTTTTCGGCGAGGTCGTTGACCGACGACTCGCCCTCGGTCAGCGCCCACAACACCTGAATGCGGGTGTGGTCGGCCAACATTCGAAAGACTTCGACGATCAGGCCGACCTGATCCTCCGCGAGTGGCGCTGCAGCGTTATCTGCATTCATACGTAGATAATAGTGGAAGGCCCGGGCCGGGCGCGTCCGCCGAGTAAGCTCAGGGTTGCCAGTGTGCGTGTGGGCCGACCTGAGCGCACGCTCGAGGCGGTGGCCCGCACGCGTTAGAACTTCGCGACGGCCCCGGCGTCGATCGGCAGTGCCGCCCCGGTGATGTACTGCGCCTCGTCGGAAGCGAGAAACAGCACGGCATTGCTGACCGCCCGCGCCTCGATCACCGGCACCGGCAGCATGTGGAAATGGCCGAGCACGGCGGCCGTGTCGTCCATCGTGGGGTTGGGCAGGTCCGGTCGCAACGTGCGATGGAACGGCTGATTGTCGATCATCGGCGTCCGCACGTTGCCGGGATGGATCGAATTGACCCGAATCAACTGTGGCGCAAGCTCATTCGCGAGCGAATTCATCAGTCCGACCACGCCGTGCTTGGCCGAGGCGTAGTGCGCCATGTACCCGCCGCCGCGCAGCCCCAGCATCGAGCTCACCAAGATGATGGATCCGCCGCGGCCGTCGGACATATGCGGCACCGCCACCTTGACGGTGTGCCAGACCCCGGTGAGATTGATGTCGAGCATCGTCTGCCAGGCCGCTTCTTCGAGCAGCGCGGCCGGCGCGGGACTGCCGCTGATCCCGGCGTTGGCAACCACCACATCGGGCCGACCCAACTGGTCGATTCCCCGCTGCAACGCATCGCGAAGGGCTGTGAGGTCTCTGACGTCGGCCTTGGCCGTCACGACGCGCCGGTCCAGCTTCTCCACCAGCGCCGCGGTTTCGTCGAGATCGGCCTCCGTCGCTCCCGGATAGCTGACGCCCTCGACGTCGCTACACACATCGACGGCGATAATGTCGGCGCCTTCTTTGGCGAGACGGACGGCATGTTCCCGTCCTTGGCCGCGCGCGGCACCCGTGATGAACGCGACCTTGCCGGCCACCCTGCCGTTTGTCATGGTGACCACGATATCGCTGACCGCCACGCCCGCCCGCGCAGGAGACGCAACCCATTGAGCGCGACGATGATCGTCGACCCCTCGTGGCCCGCCACGCCGAGGGGCAGTGGCAGGTGCCCCAGCAAATCCCAGACGACGAGGCCGATGATGAAGGTCGCCGCGATGGCCAGGTTCGCGATGACCACCCGGCGGGCACGACGGGCCAGCCTAATGACGGCCGGGATGGTGGCGAGTTCGTCACGGACGGTGACGGCATCGGCGGTTTCCAGCGTCAGGTCGGCTCCGTTGCGGCCCATGGCAATTGAGCTATGCGCGGCGGCCATGGCGGGTGCGTCGTTGATGCCGTCGCCGACGAACAGCACGCGGTGCCCGTGAGCCTGCAACCCCCGCACGGCGGCGACCTTTTCGTCGGGCAGCAGGTCGGCCCGAACATCGGTGATGCCGACCTGCGCGGCCAGCTGCTCTGCGGCCGGCCGGGTATCGCCGGTCAGCAGGACCGGGGGGCTTGCAGTGGTCGCGGCGATGGCGCGGACCACCGCGTCGGTGCCCTCGCGCACGGTGTCGTCGAGTCCGAGCACACCCACCGGCGCACCGTCGACCACGACGAGCACCGCGGTGCTGCCCCGGCGTTCGAAGCTGCCGGCCGCGAGCGGGTTGGCGGAAAATGCGCGCGGACTGAGCACCTCGATGGTCCGGTCCCCGAGACGTGCCCGCACGCCGCGACCGGGAAGGGCCAGAAAATCGGCGGTTTCGGCAACGGCGAGTCCGCGTGCCCGGGCGGCGGCGACGATCGCACGCCCGAGCGGATGTTCGCTGAATTGCTCTGCGCTGGCGGCTATTCGCAGCACGTCGTCGTCGGAGGCGCCGTCCTCGATCGCGGCGATACCGGTCAGTTGCGGCGCGCCGGTCGTCAGAGTGCCGGTCTTGTCGAGGGTCACCGCAGTGGTGTCCGCCAGGTGTTCCATCGCGACCGCCGACTTGACCAGCACACCGTGGCGTCCGGCGGTGGCGATCGCCGAGAGCAGCGGCGGCATGGTCGCCAGCACCACCGCGCACGGTGACGCCACGATCATGAATGTCATTGCCCGCAGCAGCGTGGTCTGCAGTTGCGCCCCGAGAATCAGGGGCACCGCGAACAGGGCGAGGGTGGCCGCGACGACGCCGACGGAATAGCGTTGCTCGACCTTCTCGATGAACAGCTGCGTCTTGGCTTTGGTGGCCGACGCTTCGGCGACGAGGGCGACAATGCGGGCGACGACGGTTTCGGATGGGTCCTTGGTGACGCGAACACGAAGTGCCCCAGCGCCGTTGAGCGTGCCAGCGAAGACCTCGTCATCGCCTGCCTTGGCGAACGGCATCGGCTCCCCGGTGACCGAGGATTGGTCGACGTCGGAGGCGCCCTCGACGACGACGCCGTCGGCGCAGACGCGCTCACCCGGGCGCACGCTGACGACGTCACCGCCCCGCAGGTCGGCGGCGTCGACCTTTTCCTCGAGCCCGTCGGCGTCGATGCGGACCGCGCGATCGGGTGCCAGATCAAGCAAGCCCTGGACCGAGTCCTCGGTGCGCTTGGTCGCCGCGTCCTCCAACGCGCCGGACGTGGCGAAGATGACGATCAGCAGGGCGCCGTCGAAGACCTGCCCGATGCTCGCAGCACCGATGGCGGCGATCACCATCAGCAGATCAACGTCAAGCGAGCGAGAGCGCAACGCCTGCAAGCCTTCCCAGGCCGGCGCTTACCCGCCGGTGAGATAGCACGCCAGGTAGCAGGCCCACCAACTCCACGACGGAGCGCCGAGCAACTGGGCCGCGAGTCCGGCCGCGAACAGGACCAGAGCGGCGGTCGCCCACCGGACGGACGCGACCGACCAGAGACCCGAAACGCCTAGACGCCGCGCCACCGGCAGGCGCACCGGGGGCACGGTGGTGCACGTCATCGATGCGGTCCTCCCTCGCAAACTCAGGCAACTATGTAGACATGTACAGATCTATATGTATCATATCAGTTTGTGGGTGCGTGCTTCAATTGAGGAATGGGACACGGAGTCGACGGCAGGGTGACACCACCGGCCACGCTCGACTCGGTGTCGGCGGTCAAGATCGCCGAAACGCTGCAGGCGCTCGCATCACCCAACCGGCTGATGATCCTGACCCGGCTGCGGCAATCGCCCTGTTCGGTGGGTGAGCTGTCGACGGAGGTCGGGATGGAACAGCCGGCGGTGTCGCACCAACTGCGGCTACTGCGCACGCTCGGGCTGGTCGCCGGCGACCGCAACGGCCGCAACATCGTCTACCGGCTCTACGACAACCACGTCGCTCAATTGCTCGACGAAGCCGTCTATCACGTCGAGCACCTGCGTCTCGGTGCGACCGACACGACGGCGTAGCCCGCGCCGATTTGGCGCAATGCGTTCGCAGTCCCTCGGCTATTGTGCGGGCGGTCGGTAGCCGGCTGCCGAGTTCCTCAACTGCCAGATCTGTTCGGGGCACAGCAGGTTAACAGCTTACGAGACAAGGTAATTGGCCGCGAATTCGTCGTTAGGGGTCACGCTGCCCTTCACGGCGCTCATGACTTGAGTGTAGGGTTCGCCGCGCCCGACCATGTCGCAGATCTCGTGGCCGTACCCGATCGCATCATTACGGAAAGTTGTAGTGGCGCCGCACCGCCACGTCGTACGTGTACTCCACCTCAAGCGCCCGAGCCGCCCTCGCCACCGCGGCCGTCAACGCACCGCTGAGGACATTCGCGGCGGCGACCAGCACCACCAGTGACTTGCAACGCTCCATGGCATCCTCCGCAGCCGAATGGGTGATTGCTCGGTGACAAACGCTGATCCGCGGCTCAGCCTTACGGAGTAACTATATAACTGATTATATGGTTCGTGTTATGGTACGAGGACACTAGGTCCAGTCGAGTCAAGTCAACCTGAGGCGAGGATGCAATGGATCAAAGCCCTGACTACGACATGAGCGATGAGCTCGAATTCGCGTTCGACGCGATCGCGTGGGGACTGCGCGGCGTCTATCCACCTCCGGCCTATCCTGCGAACTGAACTTCCGGGCAGGCTAGTCGGCGTTCAGAATCAGCGCTTGCTCGGGGCAAGCCGCCACGCCCTGTCGGACGATCGCCTCGTGCGCCGCGTCAACCTCGTGCTCTTCAACGATTGAGTATCCGTTCTCGTCGATTGGAAAGAGATCGGGGTGCACGGCAAAGCACTGTGCGTGGCCGGAGCAGCGCGCGTTGTCGAGTCGGACTTTCATTGGATGTTCTGCCACCTTCTTGACTGATCGTCCATCGGATCTCAACGGTCCGACGGCGTGAATGCGAATGTGAGATACGAACCCCCGTCCGCGGTCTCGAAGTTGACGGTGGTCGAGACCATCCGCTGTCCGATACGAATGTCGGCCGGCTCGACACCCACGATGAGGCTCTCTACCAAGAGGCCCTCCGGTAGCTCGATGAAGCCGACGATGTAAGGCCGAAATTCCTGAGGGTTCCGGTTTCCCTTGTACGGCAACGGGGGAGCGAACTCCTGGGTCGTATATGTGTACAGGGTGCCCTGGGTCGATAGCTCGACGAGGTCGATGTCGGCGCAACCGTCGAACAACTCGGATCGTTCCGCGGGGAACTTCACCAGTCCCGACGATCGCCGTCGTGACCCAAACAGCACGGCTCGGCCCTGTTCTACCCGAAACAGTGTGTCGGTAAGCACCTGCGTCTGAGTCACCCTCAACCTCCCGTGGTCCCATCTATCAGCTATATGGTTATACAAATATCTTGCTTTCTCAAACTCCACCGCGTCAGGAGCGAACATGTGGAAGATCTCCTCCGTTCAAGACGCCTTGGCCGCAGCGGGCCAGGAGCTCGGCACGAGTTCGTGGCGGCTCGTCGGCCAAGATCGCATCGACGACTTTGCGGATGTGACCGAGGATCATCAGTGGATTCATGTCGATGTCGAACGGGCGGCGCGTGAGAGCCCGTACGCGGCCACCATCGCCCACGGGTTTCTGACCCTGTCGCTGATTCCGGCGATGAGCAAGGAGGTCTACCGGGTGATGAACGCCAAGATGGGCATCAACTATGGGTTGAACACAGTCCGCTTTTTGGGGCCGGTGACGCCGGGAACCCGGATACGGCTGCGCTCAGTGCTGGTGGAGGCCGGAAAGGTTGACGACCGGACGGTCACCTCACGGTTCGGCACAGCGTCGGACGCGAGGGATGCGAGAAGCCAGCACTCGTCGCAGATCTCATCGCCCGCTTTGTGTTCTGAGTCTTTGTCCGAGTGTGCGCGACTGCAGCTAATGCCCGGGCAGTCGAGCTCGCGGTACATAGTCGATCATCGGAGCGTCCACGGTCGATTGCGGGAATCGATCTCGCCCGCTAATTATATAATGAGATATATATTTAGCTGCATTTCGCGTCTCTCGCCGCGGTGGCCGTCGGTTCCAAACGGTTTACGCGCCATATCCGTCGGCGATGAGCGCATATTCAATACGCGGTCACGGGGATGTTCCGCTCATCGATGGCTGAATTCCGGCGACGCAAGGTGCCGTGGCGCCGCACCTCTGCAGTGCCTGCCCCCGCGGTCGCGACATCGAATATCCGCAGGTAGGACGGGTGCCACCCCGCTGTCGATGCCGCATCAGAGCATGTCGCCGGCATTGCTTGCGGCGCACAATCTCGCGCCGATGTTCGCGCGGTCGAGTTATTTTCAAGAAGGCCGGATGCGGTACCGATAGCTGCAAACTATCTAGATATCTCTTTTGTGCAGATACGTTCCCACGATTAGCTCCATCACCATTAGAATATGGCATCAACTGACTTCTCAGCCGCATCATTTTTACTGTAGCTAACGTTACCATTCATTTTAAATGATCTTATTCATAGCAAAATGTTATTCGAGTCGAGCCAGCAGCGGTCCGCCCCGACGGGCGCCGTCACTTCTGCATGTGGTGCCGTGGGCGGGTCGCTGATGGCTGAGTTACGCCCGCGAACCAATTGCGGACGAGATAACGTTCATAGTCGGCATATTCGAAGCTCATCGCGTTCTAGTGAACCAAGTCGGGTATCGAGTGTCGATTAACCCGACGGGCGGACGTCGCGTTGACAGCTGGCCAGCGGACGCAGTCCGAGTCGGATGGTGCGAGCTGTCGGTTACTAGGCGACAGCAAAGAATCAACTTAGCTGTTGACCGGCCCGTCCCACGCACCATGAAAATTGCGGAGAACTGGTTGCTTACACCGATTTTTGTGGTGTACTGCCCATCGGCGACGCAATGAGTGTTGTGAATCACATCGCTTCGCCGCGGCCGGTGTGGGTGAGTCGAGAGGAAGACATCCGTTGGCGCGATTTCGGATCGATCAGCAGGGTTACGGTGATTGACGCTGCGGTGGCGGCCAAACCGGTCCGCGAACTTGGCGGGTTCTTCGCGATGAGCCTCGACACGTTCCTACAGATCTGCCGGCCGCCCTGGGCCTGGCGGGAATTCATCCTGCAAGCCTGGTTTGTGGCTCGCGTATCGATGCTGCCGACGGTGTTGCTCTCCATCCCCTTCACGGTGCTGAGCACGTTCACCATCAACACCTTGTTGGTTGAGATTGGGGCGGCCGACTTTTCGGGAACCGGGGCGGCGCTGGGCACCGTGACGCAGACCGGTCCGATCGTGACGGTGCTGGTGGTGTCCGGGGCCGAGGCCACCGCGATGTGCGCAGACCTCGGTGCCCGGACGATCAGGGAGGAGATCGACGCGCTCCGGGTGCTTGGGATCGATCCGGTTCAGGCCCTGGTGGTGCCGCGAGTCGTCGCCGCCACCGCCGTCGCATTCCTCCTGACATCCCTTGTCGCACTGGTGGGGATCGTCGGTGGCTTCTTTTTCGCCGTGTTCTTCCAGCATGTGACCCCCGGCGCGTTTGCCGCGGGTTTGACGCTGTTGGTCAAGACACCCGAAGTCGTCATCATGCTCTGCAAAGCCCTGATCTTCGGCGTCGTCGCCGGGCTGATCGCCTGCTACAAGGGATTGTCGGTAGGAGGCGGCCCGCAAGGCGTCGGCAATGCCGTCAACGAGACCGTGGTCTTCACGTTCATGGCCCTGTTCATCATCAACGTCGTCGTCACGGCAGTGGCGGTACAGGTGACGTTCAAATGAGGAGGGCGTGATGACTCTTGCCGTACCCTCCACCAAATCGCCACGCCTGCGGCGGGCCATCACCGGCAGCCTCGAAGGCTGGAACCGCATCGGGATCCAAACCCAGTTCTACGCAAAGACTCTCGGAGGTATCGGTGATGCCTTGATCAGTTACAAGACCGAGATCGTAACTCTCATCGCGCAAATGAGTTTGGGTGTCGGGGCGCTGGCGATCATCGGCGGAACGGTTGTGATCGTCGGATTCCTCACGCTGTCGGCCGGATCCCTGATCGCTGTGCAGGCGTACACCCAATTACAGGAAGTCGGGGTCGACGCGCTGGCCGGGTTCACGTCGGCCTTCCTCAACGTCCGCCTGGTCGGTCCCCTTGTCGCCGGCATCGGGTTGGCCGCGACGATCGGAGCCGGCGCCACTGCGCAATTGGGTGCCATGCGCATTAGTGAGGAAATCGATGCGCTCGAGGTGATGAGCATCCGCTCGGTGCCATATCTGGCCTCGACCCGGGTAGTGGCGGGAGTCATCGTCGTCAACCCCTTGTATTGCATCGCGGTGTTGATGGCGTTTATCGCCACCCGCGTGGGAACCACGGCGGTCTACGGGCAGTCCACGGGGGTCTACGACCACTACTTCAACACGTTCCTCAACCCGAGCGACTTGATTTGGTCGTTCCTGCAAGCGATCACGATGGTAATCGTGGTGATGCTCGTCCACACCTACTACGGCTATACCGCCAGTGGCGGCCCGGCCGAAGTCGGCGAGGCGGTAGGACGCGCCGTCCGCACGTCGTTGATCTCGGCAATCACCGTCTCCCTGTTCGTTTCGCTGGCGATCTACGGCCAGTCCGGTAACTTCCACCTGTCGGGGTAGGCGATGCGGCGCAGACGTGGTATCCCGACAGCAGCCTGGACTTTGGTGCTGTTGTCCTTCATTGCGACGTTCTTGTTCGTCACCACTTCGTTTTTTTTCGGCAGCTTCCGTTCCTACGTGGCGGTGACGTTGACGTCGGATCGGTCCGGATTGGTCATGGAGCCGGGCGCCAAGATCAAGTTGCGCGGTGTCGAGGTCGGCAAGGTCAGCGGGATTGTCGGCGGCAAAGATCCGGTCAGCCTGATCCTTGACCTCTACCCGGACCAGGTCAAATACATCCCCGCCAACATCTCCGCTCGAATCCGCGCCAATACGGCGTTCGGGGCGAAGTACGTCGACCTCATCTATCCGGCCAACCCGAGCGCCCGACACATCTCCTCTGGTGCGGTGATTCGCTCGGAAAACGTTAGTACCGAGGTGGATACGGTCTTCCAGAATCTGACGAGTGTCTTGCACCAGATAGATCCCGCCAAACTCAACGCGGTGCTGTCCGCGCTCGCGGAAGGGCTCCGCGGCCAAGGCGACAGCCTCGGGGAGGCCATCACCGACGGTGACCAAGTGCTGACGATGCTCAACCATCATTCGGATGCGCTGCGCCGAGTTTGGCCTTCAGTCAGGGGTTTTAGCGATACGTACGGCGCTGCCGCCGGTGACATCATCAAAACGTTGGACGCGTTGTCGACCACGAGTACGACGATCGCCAGCAGCCCCAGCGATCTCGACGCGCTGCTGGTCGGTGTCACCGGCTTCGCACACAGCGGCGCCAACCTGCTCGGCGCGAACAACGACCGCCTGATCAAGGCGATCAACGTCCTGGAACCCACCACCGGGCTGCTCATGAAGTACAACCCGGAGCTCACCTGCCTGTTGGTCGGCGGCAAACAGGTGCTCGACACCGGCTTTCTCGGTGTCACCGGCGGCACCAACGGCAAGTCCGTGCTCCTCGACGTCGCCCTGCTGATGGGTGATGACCCCTACCGCTATCCAGACAATCTGCCGATCAACGGCGCCAAGGGCGGGCTGGGAGGTAAACCGGGATGTGGGTCGCTGCCTGACGTGGCCAACAACTGGCCGGTGCGGTATCTAGTCACCAACACCGGGTACGGCACCGGTAATGACATCCGGACCAACCCCGGCATCGGATTCCCCGGCTGGGCAAACTATTTCCCGGTCACGCGGGCAAATCCTGAACCGCCCAGCATCCGGAACCCCGGCGGCCCCGCGCCCGGCCCGATTCCCTACCCGGGAGCCCCGGCGTACGGGCAGCAGCAGTATGCGCCCGACGGCACGCCGCTGTTCCCCGGGCTTCCACCGGCCCCCACCGGGCGCACCACCAGAGCCGGGTCCACCTCGACCTGGCCAGGAGCCGATGGTGGTGCCTCATCCCGCCGAGATGCAGCCGACGCCGGCGCCACCGCCGGGTCCGGGTGGATAAGCCGGCGATGGATCGACAACGCCGGACCGACAACGACTAGCAAGAGGACCGGTTGTGAGGTAGCAAGAGGACCGGTTGTGAGGCAAGGGCTGAGAGGCGCCACCTGGCGCCTCGCCGTCTTCGTGGCGATCTGCCTGTTCGGCATGTTCGCGGTATTCGCGATCTTCGGCGGTGTCAGGTTCGGTAAAGGTCTCACCTACAACGCGGTCTTCAGTAATGTCGCCGGCCTGGAATCCGGCCAGTTCGTACGGATTGCGGGCGTCGAAGTCGGTCAGGTCAAAGACATCAGGATCCAACCCGACACCACCGTCCGGGTCCAATTCACCGTCGACGACTCGGTCGTCCTGACCGAAGGCAACCGCGCAGTCATCAAGTATGACGACCTCATCGGTGGGCGGCATCTAGCACTGGAACAGGGCGCCGGAGGCACCCGCCGACTACCGCCGGGCGCGACGATTCCGTTGGACCACACCTCACCGGCGCTCGACCTCGACGCTCTGATCGGGGGGTTTAGGCCGCTGTTTCATGCTCTCGACCCCGATCAGGTAAACGCCCTGTCGGGCCAGCTCATCGCAGCCTTCCAGGGGCAAGGCGCCACACTGAGCTCTTTTTCAACAGACGGCCGCGCTGACCAACACATTGGCCGACCGCGACCAGCTCATCGGTGCGGTCATCGTCAACCTCAATAGCTTGGTGGGATCCCTGGGCGACCAGCACACTCAGTTCGCCAAGGCCGTGGATACGCTGTCCAAGCTCGTCGGCACCTTGGCGGACCGGCGCAGCGACATCGCCAACGCGATCGGCTACGCGAACTCCGCTGCCGGCGGCGTGGCCGACCTCCTGTCGCAAAGCCGGCCCTCGTTGCAAAAGCTGGTGACCGAAGCGGACCGCACGGCCGGACTCGTCGTCGGCGACAAAGACCATGTCGACAACCTGTTGGCGACGCTACCCGACGCGTACAAGATCCTGGGCCGGCAGGGATTGTACGGAGACTACTTCAGCTTCTACATGTGCGAAACGATCCTCAAGCTCAACGGCAAAGGCGGCCAACCCGTATACGTGAAGCTGGTCGGTCAAAGCAGCGGGAGGTGCACGCCGAGGTGAAATCATTCAGAGAGCGAAATCCCTTGATCGTCGGTGCAATTGGCATCGGGATCGTCGCCGTGGTCATCATCGCCGCGCTCAACTATCGACTGCTGCCGTTCGTCGAGCAATCCAACCAGTATTCGGCTTATTTCGCCGACGCTAGCGCTCTGATCCCCGACTCCTCGGTGCAGGTGTCGGGTCTGCGGGTAGGCCGGGTCGACAGTATCTCGTTGGACGGTCCACGCGTGTTGGTGAAGTTCAGCATCAACGACGATGTCGCCGTAGGCGATCGCAGCGAGGCCGCGATCAAGACCAAAAGCCTGCTCGGCGCAAAGATTTTGGAGGTCGCCCCGCGCGGTACCGGCCGCCAGCAGTCCACGATTCCGATGGAACGCACCCGGTCGGCTTATCAATTGCCCGATGCCCTCGGCGACCTCACCGCGGCAATCAGCGGGCTGAACACCGACCAGGTATCAAAATCGTTGGCCACCTTGGCAGATACCTTCGCCAACACTTCGCGGGACCTCAAGGTCGCTCTGCAGGGGGTGTCGCGATTCTCCGACACGCTCGAGCAACGCGACCAACAGTTGCGTTCGCTTCTCGCGAACGCCCGGAAAGCCACGGGGGTGCTGGCCGAACGCAGCGACGAGATCGTCAAGCTGGTCCAAGACACCAACGCCTTGTTGGCCGCTCTGCGAAAGCAAAGTACAGCTCTCGATGAAATCTGGACGAACTTGTCGGCGGTCACCCAACAGATAAAGGGCGTCATCCAAGAAAACCGACAGACGCTCAAGCCCGCACTCGACAAGCTCAACGGCGTCATGCAGATGGTGCAAAACCGCAAGACCGAGATCCAGACGTCCATCAAGGGACTCAATGCCTACGCGTTGTCGCTGGGCGAATCCGTTGCCGCGGGCCCGTTCTTCAAAGCCTATGTGGTGAACCTACTTCCGGGCCAACTCTCCCAGCCGTTCATCGACGCCGCTTTCTCCGATCTCGGCCTCGACCCGGCGACCTTGCTGCCGACACAGCGCACCGATCCTCAAGTCGGTCAGCCGGGAACACCGCCGCTCCCAATGCCGATGCCTCGCACTGGGCAGGGTGGCGATCCGAGACTCCACCTGCCCGATGCGATCACGGGGAATCCCGGCGATCCCCGCTATCCCTACCACGAACCGCCACCCGCGCCGCCGCCCGGTGGACCGCCGCCCGGCCCGCCGGCAACCGAGGTGCCGCCCAACGAGCCCTCGGTGCCGTCACCGGCCGGCGGCCCGGTTATGCAACCAGCACCGGGAGAACACAGATGACGAAGCGTTCCACCCGGATTGCGCTCGGCGTCGTACTGGTGGTTGTCCTGGTCTCTGCCAGCCTGATCGTGGCGCTCACCGGTGCTGTGATCGACAAGGTGCGCGTCACGGGATATTTCGCGAACAGCAACGGAGTGTTCGTCGGCGACGACGTGCGGATCCTAGGAGTGTCCGTCGGCAAGATCGAGCGAATCGAACCGCAGGGCACCCGAGTGCGGATCTACTTCTGGTACGACAAGAAATATCCGGTGCCGGCCGATGCCAAGCCGCCGTGATATCTCCATCGCTGGTCAGTGTGCGAGCGATCCAACTGACGCCGGCATACACCTCCGGGCCGACCATGGCCGACCATGCCGTGATTCCCATGGCTCGCACCGCAGTTCCCGTCGAGTTTGACGACCTACGCGTGCAGCTGCAACGGCTCACCGAGGCTTTGCAGCCGACAAAGCCGGGCGGCGTCAGCACTTTGGGCGAATTCGTCAACAGTGCCGCCGGCAACTTGGCTGGCCAAGGTTCTGATATCCGAGAAACGTTGATCAAGCTCTCACAAGTCTTTTCAGCTCTTGGCGACCACAGCGATGACCTGTTTACCACGGTCAAGAACCTGTCCATCTTCGTGACCGCGCTGCAGAGCAGTCACGACTTGTTGAAGCGCCTCAACGGCAATCTCGCCGCCGTAACCGGAATGCTTGCCGACGGTCCCGGCAAGGTCGGGCAGGCGGTCGCAGACATCAACAACGTTGTCGGCGACGTGCAGTCCTTCGTCGCCGACAACCGCGAAACCCTGGGTAAGACAACGGATCAGTTGACCGCGGTCGCCGCGATCCTCAATGAGTCCAAAGAGGATCTCAAGCAGACACTGCACGTGGCGGCACCGGCGTTTCAGAACTTCGTCAACATCTACCAACCCGCGCAGGGCACACTCAGCGGCGGCCTCGCGGTGAACAACTTCGCCAACCCCATACAATTCTTGTGCTCTGCCGTGCAGGCGGCATCCCGGCGGGGTGCCGAGCAGTCTGCGAAGCTGTGCGTGCAATACCTGGCCCCGATCATCAAGAATCGTCAGTACAACTTCCCTCCGCTGGGAGAGAACCTGTTCGTCGGTGCGGCCGCTCGGTCCAATGAGCTGACCTACAGCGAGGATTGGTTGCGGCCGGACTACGTTCCACCGGCCGGAGGCGGCCCCGCGGGATCCGGCGAGACGCCTTCTTCCGGCGGCCCGCTGTCCCCGGCCGGGGCTCCGTTTGGCGGAGGCTATGGGCCCGCGGCAAATCCCGCGACCGCCGGTGCCCCGCATGTTTCGAGTCGTCTGCCCGCATCCGATGGCGTCGAATTCCAACCGCCGCAACCAATTCAGCCGTCGCCGTCAGGACCGGCTTCGACGGATCCCGCGGCCGGATTGTCCGGTCTGATGGTGCCGCAGCCAGCCGGGGGAGGATCTTGATGCGCGCAAGACAACTCGGGTACGGCCTCCTGATGCTCGTCGCCCTGGGCGCGGCGAGCAGGTGCGCCAATTGGCACGGCGCCAACTCACTGCCATTGCCCGGCACCGTGGGCAACGGCCCGGGGTCGTTCACCATCCAGGCCCAGGTGCCAGACGTGGGAAACATGCAGCGCAATTCGCGCGTGCGGGTTGGTGACACGACCGTCGGCAATGTCACCAAGATCGAACACCAGGGCTGGCATGCGTTGGTAACAATGACCATTGACGGGTCGGTGAACCTCTCCGCAAATGCTACCGCAACCGTGGGTCAGACCAGTCTTTTGGGCTCTCTGCACATCGAGTTGGCCCCGCCGACAGCGGTGCCACCGCAGGGACGGCTGAAAAATGGTGCCTTGATCCCGCTCTCGGCGGGGGGCATGTATCCCACGACCGAACAGACGCTGGCCGCGGTCTCGATGCTTCTCAACGGCGGCGGCATCGGTCAGATCCAGGAAATCACCCGCGTGCTCAGCACGGCGCTCGCGGGTCGAGCGGATGAGTAGCGAGGCCTGATCCAGCAACTCGACGAGTTCATCGGCAACCTCAACAGCCAGACTCGCGACATCATCGCCGCAAGCGATAGCCTCAACAACCTGGTACGCCAGTTCGCCGACGACAAACCTGTGGTCCACAAGGCGCTGAAGACGGTACCCGAGGCGCTGACGGCCCTGAGCAACGAACGCAATACGCTGGCCGATGCGGTGACGGCCATCGGACAATTCAGCGCGTTGGCTTCGGATGCCGTCCATCAGACCAAAGACAACCTCGTCAAAGAGCTGAAGGACCTTGGGCCCGTGCTGAAGTCGCTAGCCGATGCGGGGCCGGCCCTGACCAGATCCTTGGATTTCTTCGCGACCTATCCCTTCCCTAAGCCAACCCTGTCGAAATGGCTGCGCGGCGACTACGCAAACGTGACAGTGATCATGGACCTGACCTTGTCTCGCTTGGATGCCGGCCTCCTGACGGGCACCCGGTTCGAGGGATCGCTGACCGAGCTCGAGATGCAGTGGGGCCGCACCATCGGACAAATGCCGAGTCCATACACAGCACGCAACCCACTTGTTGTGCCCTACCGCTTCGATTAGGGGCCGTGAAATGCGCCTAAGCAAAAGGATCTTGATTCAGATATCGATTTTTTCGCTGGTATCCCTCACGGCGATGCTGGTGTTGGGCTTCGACTACATGCGATTGCCCGCACTGTTTTTCGGGGTAAGTCGCTACGACGTGACGCTGCAGTTGCCCGAAGCGGCCGGCCTGTACGACCGCAGCAACGTCACCTACCTGGGGACCGAGGTCGGTACGGTGAAAGACATCAGGCTTACCGACAGCGGTGTCGCGGCAACGTTAAGCCTGCGCTCCGATGTCAAAATTCCGTCCGACCTAGACGCCCAAGTGCATAGTCAAAGCGCTGTGGGCGAGCAGTATGTGGCCCTGTTGCCGCGCAACGCCTCGTCTCGGCCGCTGTCGAATGGCGACGTGATCCCGCGAGCGCGCACATCGGTGCCGCCCGATATCAACGCCCTGCTCGACGCGACTAACCGTGGCCTGAAGGCGATCCTGCAGGAGAACCTGAAAACGGTTGTCGACGAGTCGTATACGGCCTTCGGCGGTCTTGGACCGGAGATCGCCAGATTCTTGCGTGGCGGTTCGGCCCTGGCCCACGACTCGCGAGCGCATCAGGATGAGTTGCAAAATCTGGTCGACAACGTCGGTCCACTGCTAGACACCCAGTCCGACACCTCTGACGCCGTCCAGGCGTGGGCATCCCACCTCGCCTATGTCACAAAGTCCTTGCAAACCAATGACTCCGCTTTACGCGGGGTGGTGCACAACACGGCAGGTGCGGCCGACGAGGCGCGCCAACTATTCGAGCGGGTCCAGCCAACGCTGCCGGCGCTGCTCACGAACCTGGTCAGCGTCGGCGAGGTCGCGGTCGCCTACCGAGCCGATCTCGAACAGCTCCTCGTGCTGCTGCCACAAGGAACCCAGGCCGTCCAGGGCGCCGGTCTGGCCAACCGGGGAACCAAGCAGGAGTACAACGGGGCTTTCCTGAGCTTCAAGCTGAACCTGAATCCTCCGCCGGTGTGCTCTACGGGTTTTCTTCCGGCACAACAACAACGCTCAGCCACCTTCGAGGATTACCCGGCTCGGCCCGCGGGTCCGCTCTACTGCCGAGTACCGCAGGACGCGCAGTTCAACGTGCGTGGTGCTCGCAACTACCCGTGTGAGACAGTGCTCGGGAAGCGGGCGGCGACGGTCAAGTTGTGCGAAAGCAACGAAGAGTATGTCCCGTTGAATGAGGGAAACAACCGGAAGGGCGATCCCAACGCGACCCTGTCCGGTCAAGGCGTGCCGCAGTTCGATCCCGGCGAGCCAGTTCCGCCAGGGTATCCGCAGTCCGCACCCCAGCCCGCGCCGCCGGCACCACCTCAGCCGCCTGCGGGCCCGCCGCCCGCGCCGCTTGCGATCGCCGAATACAACCCGACGACTGGCGAATACGTGGGGCCCGACGGCATGGTGTACCGCCAATCCGACCTTGCCAACAACCAGGTGGGCCGGACATGGCAATCGATGCTGGTGCCGCCCAACGAATAAACCAAGGTGAGGTACCGGGCGGTCGGGTGCTCCGCGTCGTCGTTTTGGGGTGATGCCAGCGTGACCCAGCTCAGCAACGGATGGCCATGCCCGCATCTACCTGGAGCAGGCTTCCGGTGAAAGACCTACCCTGCTCGGAGATCAAGAACAAGATCGCGTTGCTGACGTCCCGAGGCTCGATCATCGGGAGACTGGGTAGTGCCGTCTGCATGGCGTTGACCAGGTTGGGGTTTTCCTCGATCACCTTGAACAGCGCCGGGTTCTCCGTCACCATCGAGGTGGCACAGTTCGTAGGTGCCACGGCATTTACTTGGATTCCCTGCGGGGCAAGAAGGTTCGCGTATGAACGGACCAGCCCAGTAATCGCAAGCTTCGACATGTTATAGGCATCGGGGCCGCCGCGGCCGTCGGTGAGGTCCAGCAAGGCAGCCATGGAACTGGTAGCCACGATGTTGCCACCTTGCCCTCGTGCCTTGAGGTGCGGCAGCGCTACCTGGAAGGTGTTCCACACGCCGATAAGCATGGTGTTGTCTACGCCAAGCCGCATCGCCTCGGCAGCATCGCGTTCCTCGGCATTGGTCAGAATCACGCCGGCGTTGGCGATGACGGTGTCGATGTGACCGAATCGCTCGACCCCGGCATCGAACGCCCGTTGCAAAGCCGCCATGTCACGGACGTCAGCCTTGGCGAACTCCATTTGCTGGCCTGTTTTTTCAACAAGACGTACGGTCTCTTCAAGGTCCGCCAGTGTGCCAGGTAGTAGGGGACGATATCGAGGTCTTCGCAGATGTCGACCCCGACGATGTTGGCGCCCTCCTCGGCGAATGTAACGGCATGCGAGCGGCCCTGCCCGCGGGCCGCACCGGTGATGAATACCACCCGGCCGTCCAACATTCCCATGGCTTCTCCTGACCCCGGACGCGCCGGATTGAAGGTGTTCGACCGACCACGAATTATAGAACTAGTTTGATAATTTAGTCGTCGGGCGAGTCGTGCGCCAGCCTGGATTGGCGAGATACCCGATGAGAACGTACGACGGCGGCTCCGGCACTGTTGCGTGTTCGCCGATACGCATCGGAGCCGGTGTTCCGAGCGAATCTATTTGGGCCCGAATCGTTGCGCGCCGTCGAGGCGCAGGACCTCTCCGTTGACATACCCGTTGGACAGCATGAACAAGACTGCTTCGGCGAATTCGGCCGGACTGCCCAGGCGTTTGGGAAAGGCCACGTTCGCGGCGAACTTAGCCAGGGCTTCTTCGCCGACCGATTCCATGATCGGGGTTCGCATCGTTCCGGGGGCAATCGTATTGACTCGGATACCTGTGGAACTGAGGTCGCGGGCCGCAGCCAGGGTCAGGCCAATGACGCCGGCTTTGGCTGCCGCATAAGCGGTCTGTCCGATCTGACCCTCGTAGCCGGCGATCGATGCGGTGAGCACAATTGCGCCGCGCGCACCGTCGGGGCCGGGTTCGGTCGTCGCGGCCATGGCGGCAGCAGCCAGGCGCGTCAAGTTATATGTGCCGTTCAGATACAGATCGACGGTCTTGCGGAACCTCTCGAAATCCGCAGGTGTGCCGTCGCGCTGAACGATTCGTTGCGCTACGCCGAACCCGCCGTGGGCGACCACGGCGTAGCGCAGGGCACCCAACGACTGGGCGGCCTCGATGGCAGAAGTAACGCTCTCGGTGCTAGTGACATCGGTCTGGGCGAATAGCGCGCCCGTCCCTAGTTCCGCGGCAAGAGCGGCTCCCTTGCGCTCGTCTAGGTCCGCGATCACGACGCCGTGCAGTCGTCGGACGGTGACCTCACCGAGGCCGCCCGCCCCGCCACTGACGATGGCCGATGCATCCGCGAACAGCGACGTGCAGGTGATAGTCATAAAGCTCCTTTGCCGTTGTGGTGTTGGGGATCCGGTGCCAGGCCGATGCAGATGTCCCAGGGATCGGGGGCGGCCAGGGCGTAGGCGCCCAATGCGACCGCGGATGCGGTAGGGCGACCAAATTCTTCTGTCCAGCTCCTGGCACGACTTGTGACCCGCCACAATTGATGTTCGAGCGTGGTGCCGATTGCGCCGTGGAGTTGGTGTGCCACGGTATTGGCCGGGGAAACCACCCTTGCGCAGGTGACCTTGGCGCAGTTCACGGCGAATTCTGTTGCCGGCGAGTCGAACCCGTACTCGACAGTCGTGCTCACCGCGAGGTTGACGGTCGCCCGCGCCTCTTCGACCAGGCCGGCCATCGCCGCCAGCGACTGTTGCACCGCCTGAAACTGGCTCAGCGACTTCCCGAATTGCTCGCGTTCGCGGGTGTGCTGCAGTGTCAACTCTGCGACGGCGTCGAGTGCGCCGACAGCCTGGACGCATCGTGCCCAGGCGCCGCGTCGGATCAACTCACGCTCGGCACCGGGGAGGGGGTCACTGAACAGTTCGTGCGGGAGTTCGAAGAGCACGGTGTCGCGCGGCTCGCCGGCGAGGTTGTGCCGGTATTGAATCGACAATTCTCGATGGGTGGCTACCGCAATGCGTAGCCCGTCGGCGGTGCGGGCCGCTATCACGATCGCATCCGCGGCACTGGCCCACGGCACGTCGGTGGCCACGCCGCGCAGCCAGCCATTGCTGAGCTGGCTGTCGGCACAGGCGACGGTCAGCACCGCGTCTTGTGGCTGTTCATGGTCGATGAGTGAAATAAGCCATGCCGCAAGCAGATCCGTTTGGGCGATGGGAGCCGCAGCGGCGTGTCGAGCCAGCGTGTACAGGACCAGAGCTAGTTCGGCGGGTCCGGCGTCAAGGCTTGGTGTGCTGGTCAACCGGGCCAGCCCGGTGTCGCACAGGTCGGTCCACAGTTGCCGGTCGAGAGTTTCCGGCATGGTTCCACGACCGGCCCGGGCACCGGACGACTTCTGCCCGATATCCGTGATTAACTTGCACAAGTCCGACAGGTCGTCCGGCTGGCTGTCGGCAGTAAGGATGCCGCCGAGCAGAGCGTTGGCGTTAGTCATCGAATTCCCATCTGCCGGGCGATCATCCCGCGCATGACCTCGTTTGTCCCGCCCCGCAGCGTGAACAGCGGTGCGTGCAAGCGGGCCGTGGTGGGTAGCTCGCGCATGGACTCAGCGTCGGACGACGTCGGACCGAGTTCCTCGATAAGTTCTGCAGCCACCTCGACGGACTCCTGCTCGAACGTTGTGCCGAGATCAATCGCAAGCGCATTGACCCTGCGGGTTCATTGCAGCGCACCGATCGTCGGCACTGCGGTATCGGGCAGGTAGAAGTTTGGAGTGAGGTCTCCCTCACGGGCCGCGAGCCGATATTCGCTGAAGTCGGTGACACCTTCTTCGCGTAGCAACTGTTCGTCGGTGAAGAACTTGCCGCTGGTTATCGGTGGCCGGGTAACCAGCGCGTGCATTGCATCGGCCATGATGTGTGGACTCCGCGACTGTGCGGTGGCCTGGGTTTCGCCAAACGCCGCGAATTCTGCCGACCAACCCAGGGTGAGAAGGCTTTCCGCGTACTTGCTGACGGTATGGCCGACGTGGGCGCCGACCCACGCGGCTTCCAGGTTCACCGGCGGGGAAATATTGACGATATGGGCGTGCGGCGAGGCCGAGAACAGGGGCAGGGCCGTGTGCACCAACGTGAAGGGGCCTTCGACGTTGACCGCGAGCAAGCGATCGAAGCTTTTGGGCGGCAACGCCACGGTCGGCCGCAGATCCAATGCGCCGGCGTTGTTGACGACAATGTCGAGTTGGCTGAACGCCTTGGCGACCGCGTTGACCGCGTCGCCGACTGATCCGGGATCGCGTACGTCGCACGGTATCGCCAAGGCCGCGCCGCCGGCGGCCCGCACGGCCTCTGCGGTTTCGTTCAGTGTACCCGCAATCTTCGGATTAGGTGTGGATGTCTTGGCCAGTAATGCAATTCGGATCCCATCAGCCGCGGCACGATCGGCGAGGGTGCGGCCGATACCTCGGCTGGCACCGCTAACCAGCATCACTTGGCCCGTCAATGACCGAGTGGCGCGATAGCTGCTCACGTGTCTCCCTCACGGTGGATAGGCTGACGTAGCCGGGCGCCCACATCGAACTCGCGGTTGAATGATATAACTATATATATATATGGCGGTCGAGATATCGAAGTCTCCGGTACGACAAGGGTGGACGCTGTGACTGAAACTGGCCGGGTGCAGATTGCCTCCATCGGGACGTACTTGCCGCCCTGGGAGGTGCGCGGCGTGCGCGCCGCGGGTCCCGACGAGGATGCGCTGACGATGGCCGTGGCCGCGGGCCGGGCGGCAGATCCCGATGCCACTGCACGCCGGGTCGTGTTCGTCTCCCGCGATTTCCCACTGCTCGAGGGCGGCAACGGCGCCGCGCTGCTCGCGGGTCTGTCCTTGCCCGCCGACGTGCCGGTAGCTGAAGTCCTGGGTGGCGGCCCGGTGGTACTCGACCAGATTTTGGCTGCCGACGACGGCACCTTGGTGCTCGCCTCCGATGCCGATGCGGCGGTCGGGGCCGGCGCCGTGCTGGTAGGCACGAGCGGACCGGCACTTAGCCCGGTGTCTCGGCAATTGCGCAGCCTGCACGTGGTGGCGCGCGGTGGTGACGGAGTGCGCCACACCTATGCTGACACCCGCCTGGTACGCGAAATCGGGGTCGAGGCAACGGTTGCCCGGTTGGGCGTTGCCGATGTGGTCGCCGTCGTCGGTATCGGCGCCCGCGAACTCGGAAAGGGCTTGGTGGCAGCCGATTGCGTGCAACACCCGCAGTCCTCGGCGTCCGGTGTCATCGGTGCCCTCGCCGATGTTGTCCACGCCGGCACCGAGGGCATGCTGCTCGCCGTCAAACAGTCGACGGCGGTGGCTGCTCGCCTCGGCGCGGGAAGTTGTCCGATCAACCGAGACAAATCGGAGCCCGCGTCGTTGCCGGCGTCGAAGTATGTGGAAGGCAACGGAATCCCGATCTCGCTGGCCGCGTACAGTCGCGCGTTCGATCCCAAATTGCGTTGGGAAGCAGCGGTATTCGAACCCCGACCGGGCATCGATGCGGCACCGTTGTTTCCTCCCCGGGTTCGGGTGGACAGCCTCGGCGAGTTGGCCGACTACCGGTTGACCCCGTTGCCGCGTACCGGCACGGTCTACACCCATACCACGGTGCACATCCCGGTTCCGGACCTCCCCGGCCCCTATTCGCTGGCCGTGGTGCAGCTCGATGGCAGCCAGGTCCGTGTGCTGCTCAAACTCACCGGCGTCGCGGCCGGGCAGATCGAGGTCGGCCAACCGGGCAGCGTGGTCTTGCGCAAGATCGCCAACCGGTCCGGGATTCCCGATTACGGTTACGCGTTCAGGCCCGAGCGGACACTAGGAGTATCGGCATGAGAAACGTTGCGATCGTCGGGGCGGGAATGACGCCGTTCGCCGAGCATTTTGGGTTGGGAATCAAAGATCTGATCCCGATGGCCTACGCCGAGGCCGTGGCTCATGTCGACAAGAGCCTACAGAAGCGCGATGTCGAGGCCGCCTGGTTTGGCGAGTTGTCCACCACCGATGGCTTTCCATCCGGCATTCTCGCGGACACCTTGGACCTCGTGGATATCCCGGTTACCAGGGTTGAGAATGCCTGCGCGACAGGCAATGACGCGATTCGCAATGCGGCGATCGCGGTCGGCTCGGGTCTTTACGACGTGGTGCTGGTGGTCGGTGCTGATAAGGTACGTGAAACCGCGGCTAACACCACTTTTTGGGACTGGGCGGCCATGACGCGAGACAATGCGTGGGACTATCCGTTGGGTCTGGTTGCGCCGGCCAACTTTGCGCTGCACGTGACGCGATATCTGCACGAATCTCCGGCTTCTCGAGAACACATGGCGATGGTGGCCGTGAAGAACCACTTCCATGCCTTGAAGAATCCGAAGGCGCAACTTCGCTACGAGATCACCATCGAGCAAGCCTTGAGCGCCCCGATCGTGGTTGACCCGTTTGGGCTGTACGACTGCACACCGCAAAGCGATGGCGCGGCGGCCGTCATCCTGGCTGCCGAGGACGTCGTGGACCGATACACCGACCGGCCTGTCTGGATCCGCGGCTTCGGCCTGGGCATGGATCGGGTGATGCACCAGCACAAGTCGGATATGACCAGCTTCCTACCGACGGTGAAGGCCGCCAAATCCGCGATGGCGATGGCGGGGGTCAGCCCGAAGGACATCGACGTTGCCGAGGTGCACGATTGTTTCACCGGGGTGGAGCTGATCAGTTACGAAGACCTCGGTTTCGCGAGCCGTTTCGAAGCGCACAAGTTGGTCGAAGCCCGGGAGACTTATGTGGGTGGATCGATACCGGTCAATCCCAGTTGTGGTCTGAAGGCAAAGGGCCACCCGCCCGGTGCAACGGGGGTTGCGCAGTGTTTCGAGTTGTTCAATCAGTTGCGTGGCGAAGCGGAGAACCAGGTGGACGGGGCGCGAGTTGTCCTGGCGCACAATATCGGCGGACCGACAGCAGTGTCGGCCGTGACAATACTGTCGAATCGGAAGAGTTAGGGCGCAATGACTGCTGCGGAGACCGCGACGTTGGCCGGCTGCGAGGGCTTCGCGCCTTGGTTGCTGGTCGAGAAGCGAGGTGCGACGCATGTCGTCTCGATCAACCGGTCTGAGGCTCTCAACGCGGTCAACGAGGAGGTACACCACGCTTTCGCGCCGATCTGGCGTGTTCTCGCCGCCGACGACGACGTCAGATCGGTGATCGTCACCGGCGTTGGTAAAGCTTTCTTCGCCGGCGGAGACATGGTCATGTTCGGGCGCCTCATCGAGGATGCCACGGCCCGCCAATTCCAGATCACCGAAGCGCGAACGGTGTTCATGGAAGTGATCAATTTCCCAAAGCCGCTCGTTTCGGCCGTCAACGGTCCCGCAGTGGGCCTTGGTTGCTCGATCGCGTTGTTGAGTGATTTCCTGTGATGGGGGAGAGCAGCTACCTCGCGGATCCGCATGTGGCGGTGGGTCTGGTTGCCAGCGACGGTGGTGCGGCTATGCTCCCGCTTCTGATCGGCCTGATGAAAGCCAAGCAGTATGTGATGTTGGGGGACCGGATCAGTGCCGCGGACGCCGAGAAGCTGAATTTGGTCACGCGAGTCGCTGCCGATGACGCCGTGCTCGACGAAGCCTTGGTACTGGGCGAGCGGCTGGCCGCACTGCCGGCGCAGGCGTTGCGCGCGACCAAGATTGCCATGAACATGCACCTGTCTCGCGCCGCTCTTGGCGTCCTCGAATACGCGCTCGCGGAGGAATACACGTCCTTTTCGACTCGCGAATTCAAGGAACGCGTCGCGGCGTTTCGTGGCCGCAAGGCCTAACGGTGTACTCGCACTGGGCGGATCATTCCTGCAGGTCGACGGGGGTCGACAGCTCGACGCCGGTGAACAAGAATTCTTCTGCCTTTCGGAGGTGCTTGCTCCACAGCTCGCCGGCCTTCTCCGCTTCTCCGGTCTTGATCAGGTCAAGGATCATTCGGTGAGTCTTGGCCGACCGGCGCACGGCCCGCTCGGCGTTGGCGCCGGTGGTGGGCTGCAGTGATCGATTGCCGTTTTCGATGATGTGGTGCAGCATCTCGTTGATCATCTGCAGCGTCTTGTTGTCCGACAAGCGCGCGATGGCCGCGTGAAAGTCGGTAAGTTGCGAGACCGCTTCGCTGCCAGGGCGCAGCTGAGCTTCTTGCTCGACGATGCTTTCAAGTTCGGCGATGACCTTGGGATCGCGCTTTTGTGCCAGCTGTACCACTAGCGGAGTTTCGATGGTTACGCGGGCATCGTAGACATCTTTGAGGGTGACGCGTTCGTACTCCAGAATGAGCCCGGCGTAGCGCGCCAGGGTTTGCTTGCGCGGCGCCTGCACTCGTGCGCCGCCCCGGACCCCGCGTTCCACCTTGATCAGCGACTCGGACTCCAATACCCGGAATGCTTCCCGCAACGTGGGTCTGGAGACGCCGAACTGCTCCATGAGTTCGGATTCCGACGGCAACATCGTGCCCTCGCTGATCTCGCCGCGCACCACCATGCGCCGCAGTACGGACGCCACCCTGTCAGCCATCTTTGGCTCACGGAGACTGTTGACCTCCACGTTTCCCATCCCTCCGATGGCATGCGTTGTTCAGAATATTCAGTTAAATATCTGGATAGATTACTTGATCCAAAATCGACGTGCTCTTCTCGGTAGGGCAACGAGATGTTGTGTCAGAATCCCATGGCCCGGCCCATCAGATCTTTCATGATTTCGGTTGTCCCGGCGTACAACCGCTGCACCCGCGAATCTCGCCACAGCCGCGCCACCTCGTACTCGTTGATATACCCGTAGCCACCGTGCAGCTGCAGACAGCGATCGAGGATTTCCCATTGCACTTCCGACGTCCACCACTTCAGACCGGCGGCGTCGGCGTCAGATAGCGAGCCGTCGTTGACCGAGAGCACACACTGGTCCAGGTAAGGCTGCGCGGCGTCGAGCTTGACCTGCATCTCGGCGATGAAATGTCTATTCACCTGAAACTTGCCGATCGGCTGCCCGAAGGCGATACGTTGCGCCGCATATTCCTTGGTCAGATCGAGCGCGCGCCGGGCAGCCGGAATTGCGTAGCATGCGACGCCGACACGTTCGCTGGGCAGGTTCGCGACCAGATGGTAAAACCCGCGATTGGGTTCTCCGACCAGGTTCTGCTTGGGTACCCGGACATTGTCGAAAAACAGCTCGGCGGTGTCGGCCGAAAATTGGCCGATCTTGTCGAGTTTACGTCCGCGGGTGAACCCCGGCATGCCATCTTCGATCATCAGCAGGCTGATACCTTTGTGGCCTGCTTCGGGATCGGTTTTGACGGCGGTGAGCACCAGTGTCGACAGCAGCCCGTTGCTGATAAACGTTTTTTGCCCGTTGACCACCCAGTGGTCACCCTGATCTTGTGCGGTCGTCTTGATGCCGGCCAGGTCCGACCCCGCTACGGGCTCCGACATGGCGATCGAGCCGATGTATTCTCCCGCAACGAATTTGGGCAGCCAACGCTGCTTTTGCTCTTCGGTGGTCAATGAGTTGAGGTACGGGACGAGGATGTCGTTTTGCACTCCGAGGCCGATGCCGACCGCGCCTGTCATGAACATCTCTTCTGACAGGATCTGGTTGAACCGGAAGTCCCTGATTCCCAGCCCGCCGTATTGTTCGTCGAATTCCCATCCGATGAGGCCGTGTTCGCTGGCAGCCAGCCAGGCTTCGCGGCTGACTCTGCCATCCCGCTCCCACTTCTCAACGTGCGGAACGCATTCCCGTTCGAAAAACTCACGTGCGGTCGCGCGGAATTCCTCGTGAGTGTCATCAAAGATGTTGCGGCGCATCGTCTATTCCTCCAACTGGCATTATCAGCACCCGGTCACGATCGTGGGTAGAGCCTGACCCGCAGTCTCCTGGCAGAAGAGCTGGTCGGCGAGATGCGCTTCCAAGGTTCGGTACGAACCGCATAACGCGTCGAGCTGGATTCCCCGGCGGCGTAGCGGTGCAGTCTGTGCTCGGCGGTCAATCCGATTGCGCCACATACCTGCAAGGCGGCGTCGGCGACCCAGCGATGGGCACGCCCGGCAGACGCTTTGGCGAGCTGTGCCTGCAGTGGCGCTGCGGTCCGCCAGCTTTCGGACAGCATGGCTCGCGCTGCCTCGAGCTGCGCGGCAGCATCCGCCAGGGCATGGCGCGGCGCCTGAAGTGCGCCGATCGCCGTGCCGAATTGGACGCGGCTACTGACGTGCTCGATCGCGGTGTGCAACGCGGTGTCCGCAACCGACACGAGCTCGGCTGCCAGACTGCGGTGCGCCGTGGCGAGCGCCCGGCCCCACGCCGGCGAGGCATCGACGCCGGTGCCGTCGAGCGGCCCGGTGATCCGTGTCCAATGCACGGACGGATCGAAGGTGTCGAGTCGACTGGACTGCAGCAGTGAGGCGTCCACGACGCATACCGAAACAGAGCTGCCCGACCGGAACGGCACCGCGACGAGGACGGTGGCCGGTCCGAGGATCAGTCCGTCCACGGTGTGCTCGTCCGACGCCGGCGCGATCCCTGTCGACGGGAGCGGCAACAGGATCGTGGCGGGCAGCTCGTCGATCAGCCCGGCGAACTCCGCGAGCATGGCGCGCTAGGCAGTCGGTGTCGGTCAGCAATCGGCCCTGGACCCGGAAGAGCGCTTGCGGTGCGTGCAGCGGGAACTCGGATTCGATTTCCTCCCAGCCCATTTCGCTCAGCCGGTCACCGATGGGCACGTGCTCGCCGGCTGAGGCACCGGCGATGCCCTCGAAGAGCCGTACCACGGCCTCCTCGAGCATGGGCCAGGTATCGTCGTCGGTCATCGCTTCTCCTGTGGCAGGCCGAGAAGATGGTCGGCAACGATGCCGCGTTGTACCTCGGCGGTGCCGCCCATGACCGTGGCCGCCCGCGAATACCACCACTGGGCCCGGACGTTGTCGAGGGTCGGGTCGTCGAGCGGGCCCTCTCCGGTGACCATCCAATCCCGGCGTGCATCGAGGATCAGGTCTTGAGTCGCTTTCTCGGCTCGTCCAAACAGCAGCTTGTCGATGCTGCTGGCCGGCCCGACGGCTGCGCCCGCGGCCAGCGCGCGCACGGTGTTTGCGGTGCGTGCCTGCGCCGCGGCGACGTCGGTATAAACCTGGGCGAACCGCTCACGCAACGCGGCGGTACTTCCGTATCTGATCATCACCGTCCGCAGCCAGTTCAGGTCCGTCATGACCTTGTTGAGGACGGCGTAGCCGTACATTCCGCGTTCGAACTGCATCAGATACATCGCGACGGCCCACCCACCGCCGACCTGGCCGACAACCCGGTCGGGGGGCACTCGAACGTCGTCGAAGAACACCTCGGCGAGTTCGCGGCGCCCGCTCGCCAGTGCGATCGGGCGGATGGTCACCCCGGGTGCGTTCGCGTCGATCATCAGCATCGTCAGCCCCCGGTGGCGACTTTCGGCGGTACCGGTGCGGACCAACACCAACAACCGGGTGGCGGTCGGGCCCTGACTTGTCCAGATTTTTTGGCCGTTGACGACAAGGGCGTCGTTGTCGGCCACGGCGCGAGTTCGCAGTGCGGCCAGGTCGCTTCCCGCCTCTGGTTCGGAGAAGCACTGACCCCACCACTCGGTACCGTCCAAGTAGTTCACCAGATGGCGGGTGGCGAGGTGGGGTGCGAATTTCAGCAGCGCGGGGCCGAGAGTCTCCAGCGTCCACTGCTGTGCCGGGATGGGCAGCATCGCATGGCTCAGTTCCTCGTAGAACAGCGCGCGATGAATCTCATTGCCACCCAGGCCACCGCAACTTACCGGCCAGCCGTGTCGGTTCCATCCGGCCTCAAACAGGGTGGCCAGCATGCGCGCGCCATGTGCCATCTCTTCTTCGGCGGTGCCGAACACCGCCGCGCGCCAGTCTCGCGCCAAATCGAGCTGGTCGAGGAAGCTTCGCAAACCCCGCCGATACCGCGCGGGATCGGACGAGTAGTCGGCCAGGCCGTCGGCGCCTGAGTCCGTGGTGTGGGCCACTGGTGTCCTTCCTTCGCACGCGGGGCTGGCTTTTACGGCCCTAATTAGATAAACAGTTATCTATTATGGGTATGGTAGACGAACCTACAGACCCCAGGCGAAAGGGATCGTCGATGACGGCTTCTGCTCCCGCCCCGAGCTCGGTGGACTTCGACCCTGAAACACGTCTATACATCGACGGCCAGCTGCGCCCGGCGTCGACCGGTGCCGTCGCCGAGAACGTCAACCCCGCGTCCGAAGAGGTGCTCGGCATGTGTGCCGATGCCGGCAAGCAGGACATGGAGGAGGCGATCGCGGCGGCGCGTCGGGCGTTCGACACCACCGAGTGGGCGACCGACCATGCGTTCCGCCAGCACTGTCTGATGCAACTGCACGATGCGCTGCAGCAGGAAAAGGAACGCATGCGAGCGGAATTGGTCGCCGAGGTCGGGTGTCCGGTCTCGTCGACTTACATCGCACAGTTGGATTGGCCGCTTGCGGACAGTATTTCGTGGCCAGCCCGCTACATCAGCGAATTCGCATGGGAACGCGACCTTCCCGACGCGGCCCTGATGGGTGTTCCAAATCGGCGAAAAGTGCTCAAAGAACCGGTGGGCGTGGTGGCTGCCATCACCCCGTGGAATTTTCCCGTTGAGATCATCGTCAACAAGCTGGGGCCCATTCTGGCCACCGGCAACACCGTCGTGCTCAAGCCCGCCGTCGAGACTCCGTGGAGTGCGTTGCGCTGGGGCCGCATCATCGCCGAGCAGACCGACATTCCGGCCGGCGTGGTGAACATCGTTGTGGCATCGGACAACAGTGCGGTGCAGCTGCTGGTGACCGACCCGCGCGTCGACATGGTTTCCTTCACCGGTTCCACCGCGGTCGGCCAGTTGATCCGGCGCATGTCCGCGGAGACGATGAAGCGCAATCTGCTCGAGCTGGGGGGCAAATCGGCCTACATCGTGCTCGACGACGCCGACCTTGACATCGCATTGCCCGGCTGTGTCGGCGCATTGATCCACTCCGGCCAGGGTTGTGCATTGGCCACTCGCATGTTGGTGCCGCGCCAACATTACGAGCAGGCCGTCGAGGTGGCGACGTCGACGTTCAGTGCCGTCGGGGTGGGAGATCCCGGCAACCCGGCGACTTTCTGCGGACCGCTCGTCTCGGCCCGTCAGCGAGACAGGGTGCTCGGTTACATCGAGGCCGCCGCGGAGCAGGGCGGACGCGTTACGGCCGGTGGCGGGGCTCCCACCGGGCTGGATCGCGGCTATTTGGTGGCCCCCACTGTGATCGCCGACGTCGAACCCGGTCACCGGATATTTCAGGAAGAGGTCTTCGGCCCGGTGCTGTCGATCACCGCGTACGAGGGCGGCGACGACGGTGCGGTCGCGTTGGCCAACGACTCCGCGTACGGATTATCGGGCGCGGTGATGGGCTCTCCCGAACGTGCCATGGCCGTCGCCCGCCGGGTCCGCACCGGAACGTTCAACATCAATGGCGGTCTGTTCTACGGCGCCGACGCCCCATTTGGCGGCTACAAGATGAGTGGTGTCGGACGCCAGAACGGTCACGAGGGCTTCGAGCAGCATCTGCAGACCAAATCCATCGGCTTCCCCGCATCTGATCCCTGCGTGTCACGAAAGTAGTCATGACGAACATTCTCAGCGGCATCCGTGTTGTCGAACTCGCAGCCTGGACGTTCGTGCCCGCGGCCGGTGCGGTGCTGGCCGATTGGGGGGCCGACGTCATCAAGATCGAGCATCCCGAAACCGGCGATCCCCAACGGGGACTGATCAATTCGGGGGTGGTAGCCGCGGCCGGTGGCGTCAACCACTTCATCGAGCAACCCAACCGCGGCAAACGCAGTATCGGGCTCGACACGCGCACTGCCGACGGCCTGGAAGTGCTGATGAAGTTGATCGAATCCGCCGACGTGTTCCTCACCAACCTGCTGCCAGAATCCAGGTGCCGCATGGGAATTGACCTGGATGACGTGCGAGCTCGCAATGCGGCGATCATCTACGCGCGCGGTCACGGCTACGGCACGAAAGGTCCGCATGCCGACCGTGGCGGTTATGACCTGGCCGCCTACTGGTCGCGGGGTGGCGTCGGGGCGGCGTACGCGCCGTGCGACGGTTCGTACCCGCCGCTGCAGCGGCCGGCGTTCGGTGACGTCTATGGCGGACTGTCCTTGGCGGCCGGCATCGCCGGTGCGCTCTTCAAACGCGAGCGCACCGGTCAACCGTCGGTGGTCGACGTCTCGTTGCTCGACGCGGCGATCTGGCAGCTGGGACCGGACATCGTCGGCGCCGGAATCACGGGCCAGGACATCCCCCGATTCGATCTGGCAGAGATGCCAAATCCCGCGGCAAGTATCTACGCCACCAAGGATGGACGCCATATCGCGTTCGTATTGCTGCAGTCCGATCGATTTTGGGCCGACTTCTGCAACCGGCTGGGTCGGCCGGATCTGATCGACGACAGCCGCTACGCCGACGCCGCCGTGCGCTTCCAAAACCGCGCCGCTTGCATCGTCGAGCTCCGCAACACCATCGGCGCACGTGATTTGACGTACTGGGAAAAGGCTTTCGCCGATTTCGACGGTGTGTGGGACGTGATGCGCACGGCGCGAGAGATCCACGACGACGAGCAAGTTCTCGCCAACGGCTACTTGCCCCGCGCGTCGGATCAGAACGGAAACGAGTTCGCTTTGGCGGCAAGTCCGGTGCAGTTCGACGAGAAATCGTTGAATCTCCGGTGCGCGCCAGCACACGGCGAGCACACCGATGCGATATTGGCGGAGTTAGGTTTCAGCGAGGACGAGATCATCGAATTCAAAATCAATTCCGTCGTGCTCTAGCCGATGTCGCCATCTGCGAGCCTCGCCCGGCGGTTCCTGCATGTCAACCTCAACTGCGCGTCGTTGGCTAGCACCGAATTGCTGTATTGCACGCAACTGGGGTTGTTGGAGCGGATGCGCACCGACCCCAGCGTGATGATCGACGGCAGCATTCTCGGACTCGACAGGGGAACGTACTGCACCACAGCGTTTCTGTACGACGCACTAGGCGCCCGCCGAGGCTGCGCGCTGGAGACCATCGAGTACCGGATCCCGGCGCTTGAATACGATCACGAGCGTGACCCGGCACGGCCGGGAATACGGTCGTTACTGCTGATGGTCTCGGATCCGACGGTAGCGGCCGCCCGGCTCACCGACCGCGGTTTCGCGGTCGGTGAGCCGGGCGAGGGACTGATCTCGAATGCGGAGTCGGTGCTGGTGACCGACCCCGACGGCGTCGTCATCGAGTTGAGCCAGGCCCGCGGACAGCCGTGCGCAGTGTTCGCGGGCATCCGCATTGCCGCCATCGATGCCGCAGCCACCGGGAAATTCCTGTGCTCCATAGGTTTTGAGCAAACCGAGGAGATTACCGCGGTACCGGTGACGGGTTACCGGCTGGACCCCGGTGCGGAGCAACGGTCGACACAGTGCTTGCTAGCGCGCTACGCGTTACCCGAAGACGCCCACCAGTTCAGTGTCGTCGTGGTGCAACACCCCGACACCGTGGGCAGAGAACCGGTGCCGTGGGGTGGTAATCGGCAGGGCCTCTACAGATGTGCGCTGCGGGTGGACTCGGTGGATGATGCGCTTGCGGCGCTCCCCGGATCGGTCCAAGCATGCGGTGATCCGGTGTGGTGCCCGCTACCGGTACGCAGATCGACGGACTCACGATCGCATTCCTGCGCTCGCCCGACGGTGTGGTGTTCGAATTCGTCGAGCGCTCCCTGAAGTTCTTTGCCACGGGAGACTCGGGATGACGGGGCTATGTTCGCGGCTTAGCCGCCGCCCCCGGCAAGTCCGCGTGGTGCCACGTGATACAACCGCCGTACGGCCGCACCGATCTCGGAGAATTGCAGCCCATCGGGGCCTTGGGCCTGGTACCGATCCGGCGCCTCGGTAAAGCCCTCGATACGGCTGAGTACCGAGCCGTTGACGCGCAGTATCTGTCCGCTCAGCCACGACGAGTCGGCGGACTGCAGCCACGCCACCACTGCCGAACTACGTGCGGGATCTAGGGCCGGGTTCTGTGAGTTCTCTTTGCTGAAGAAGCTCTCGCTGATCCGGGTCGTCGCCAGCGGTGAGATCGCGTTCGCGGCAACGCCATAGCGACTTCCCTCAATCGCGGTGACATGTGTGAGGTTGGCGATCGCCGCCTTGGCGGCGCCGTAGGCACCCTGGCCGACATTGCCCCAAAGACCGGCGCCGGACACCGTGTTGACGACATGTGCAGCAATCTGGTTGCCGCCCTTGGCCTGCGCCCGCCAGTATTGCATCGCATGCTTGGTGACGGCGAACGTGCCTTTGAGGTGCACGGCCATCACCGCGTCCCAATCGGCGTCAGTGGCGTTGAGCACCATGGCGTCGCGCACGATCCCGGCATTGTTGACCACACCGGTCAGCACGCCGAACGTCTCCACCGCCGATCCCACCATGTCCGCGACATCGGACCACGACGCAACCGACCCGGTATGGGCGATGGCTCGACCCCCTTTTTCCTCGATCTCGGCCACCACCTCGGCCGCGGGGTCAGCGTCGCGTTCGACGCCGTCGCGAGTAACGCCCGGGTCGTTGACGACGACGGCTGCGCCTTGGGCCGCCAACTCGAGGCAGTGCGCTCGCCCGATACCACGTCCGCCCCCGGTGACCAGCACGACCCGACCGGCAAGTGCTCCCTGGGATACCACGTTTATGAGTTCCTTCCGCTGAAGAGTTCGACGATAAGTTCCCGGCGCTGCTCCCAATTGGCGCCCCGCAGATCCACATGACCGGATTCGGTCACGATCAGGTCGATATCGAATGTGGGCGTCGACGCGGGGCGACTGAGCTGGGTGACCAAAGCGGACCGGCGCGCAAGACCCGCCTGCGGTGTCGAGAGCACGGCGATGATCGAGATTCCGTCAGCCGAGATGGCCCCGGCAGCGCAATAGTCGGGGTGTCCGCCGATGCCACCGACCACCTTGGTGTCGATCCCCTCGACATTGACCTGGCCCCACGGGTCGATCTCGATCGCCGTGTTCACAGCGATCAGAGGGGCGCCGCGGGAGAGCCGGGTGAGGTCGTGCGTGTATTCGATGCCGCGCAGGATCGGTTTGCCATCCGCCCAGTCGTAGAGGGCCTTGCTTCCGAGAAGATATGTAGCAGAAGGCGTTCCGATCAGTAGCCCGCGTCTGTCCAGATCGACGACGGCATCGGTGAGCAGACCGGTGTCGATGTTGACGGCGGTGGTGACCCGATTGAGTACGGCCGTGCCGCCCTGACCCGGTCCCACCTGTAGTCGCGCCCCTTCGGGAATGAATCGGATCACCGCATCGGCGATGGCCTGATGGATCGCGTCGGGTTGGGTCGGCGCAATCAGCGCCGGGCCGTCTTCGCTGTATCCGACGACGCTGACCAGTTCGGGCTTCAATGGGGGCCCGGCATCTGCGCTGGGAGCGGTGTCGTCGATGATCGCCAGGACAGGGACACCGGATTCGACGAGCCGGCGCTGCCAGGACACCTCGGTGCCGAAATGCAGACCGTCACTTCGTCGCACCAGTCGGGTGATCAAGACGTCGGGCATGAGTCGGCCGGACAGCAACGCCGGGGTGGCCGACAGGCGAGTCGGAACAAATGTTCCGTTGGGGCAGCTGGTCAGCGTCCGGGCGCCCCACCCGGGCATCAGCGCGACAATTTCGCGAAAGGCATCGGGCTCAATGCCTTCGACCGGTGCCGGCAGCCAACCCACCACCAACCGGATTCCGCCGATCGCGCGGGCGATGCGGGAGAGCGCACTGCCGATGTGCCCGACATCCGTCGCCGTGCCCGGTCGGCCCACTCCATCACCGAGAGCGATAGTGGCGCCTGGATGGGTCAGTGATCGCAGCGCGTCCTCGAAGTCGCCGGCAGCGATCACGGGAACGGGCTCATCGCGGTTCCTTCGGCAGACCCAGAATCCGCTCGCCCAAGATGTTGCGCTGAATCTCGCTGGTTCCGCCGAGAATGGTTTGAGCGCGGCCAACCAGCATCGCGTGCACCAGCTCGTTGTCGGCCGGGTCGGCCATGGCATCGGTTCCGAGTGTCTGGGTGGCCAAGTCCCCCAAATCGCGGTCCGTCTCGGAGGTCATCAGCTTGAGTACCGAGAACGCCGCCGAGTTGGTGTCGCCGTCTTTCACCGCGCGCTCCCAAATGAAGCGAAGCAGCCAGATCCGGGCCCATAACCTGGTCATCGACCGGACGAGCACGGGGTCCAGCCTGCCGTGGTCGCGGGCGGCCTGCGCCATGCGCCGCTCGTGCATTCGCAACATGCCGACAGCCTGCGTCCCCAGCGTCAGCCGTTCCCGGCCCAGCGTCACCATGGCCAAGGCCCAACCCTGTCCGGGCTCGCCGATCAAGGCGTCGGGTCCCAGTTCGACGTCGTCGAAGAAGACTTCGTTGAACTTGCTCTCGCCGTCGATCTGCTTGAGCGGCCGGACGCGGATACCCGGTGAGTTCATCGGCACGATGTACATGCTCAGGCCCCGGTGGCCGTCGGCGCCCGAACGGGCAACCAGTAGGCCGTAATTGGCCGAGTTGGCGGCCGAACTCCACACCTTCTGACCGTTGATCACCCAACCGGTCGCGCTCCGCTCGGCCCGGGTTCGCACGCCCGCAAGATCGGATCCAGCACCCGGCTCGGAAAACAACTGAGTCCAGAGGTCGTCACCCAAGCGAATTTGTTCCAGATAGCGCGCCTATTGGTCCTCGGTACCGAATTCGATGAGGACTGGACCTACCAGATCTACTGCGGTGATCCCGAGTTGGCGTGGCACCCCCGCCCGCGCGCATTCTTCGGCGAAGGCGGCCTGAAAGGCGACCGAGGCGTTGGCACCTCCGTACTTTTTCGGCCAATGCAGGCACACATATCCGTGCTCGGCGAGGTATTTGTGCCACTGCCGGCCGGCTCGACATCATCGGCGGTCGGAGTCGGGCCGTAGTTGCGCAATCCGGCGGGTTTAGGGGCGGACTGCAGGAATTGGCGGATCTGCGCGCGCACCCGATCCAACTCCGGTTCTTGGGCGGAAGCCGGCACGTCAATTCGACCGAATCTCGGGGTTGCGCTGCGCGACAACCGATTGCGATTCGCAGATGCGTACCGTCCTGCGTGATCTCATGCGGACCCTCGCGCCGAGGTAGCGACCGACACGCGCATCTGGACACCTTTCTTTCCGGGGCGCCTAACCGACCCCGCCGACAGAGCAAACAGAGATATAGTTAAATAGTTATCAATCTAGATTAGCCGACGCGATGGCATCAAGCCAGCCGCTAGACCAGCTTGGCCGCACCCGCTATTCGGTCCCAGTGCATCGCCGGACCGCCGAACAGAACTTCGTCTGTACGCGCACGTTTCAGGTACAGATGCGCGGAGTGCTCCCAGGTGAACCTGACCCCGCCGTGGATTTGAAGATTCGCGTGGCTGGCATCGCGTAACCCCTCTGAGCAGACCGCCTTGGCGAGGCTCGTCAGCCACCCCGCATCGGGACTGTCGGCGTCGACTGCCTGCAAGGCCGCAAGTGAAGCCGACCGGGCCCACTCCAGGTCGACAAGGATGTCCGCGCACCGGTGTTTAACCGCTTGGAAGCTGCCGATTGCTCGTCCGAACTGGGTTCGGGTTCGCGCATATTCGGTCGCGATCTCCAAAACGCGTTCGTGCGCGCCCACTTGTTCGGCAGTCAGCACCGCGGTGGCGCGCCGGACGTTGTCGCTGATCACGTCACCCGCGGGTCGGCTGCCGGTCAACGAAGATCCAACCGCACCCTCCAACCGCACCGTGGCGGTGGGCCTGGTGGCGTCTAGCACGCGCTCCGGCTCGATCGTGACCCCGTCGGAGTGGCTATCCACCGTGAAGATAGCCGGAACATCGTCGGTCGTGGCGACGACGACAAGTTCATCGGCAGCGGCGGCGCCGAGCACGTGACGCGCGATGCCGTCGAGAATCCAGGCGCCGCGGCGTCGCGCCCGTACGGCGACCGCGCCGGGCAGCCACGCGCCACCGTCGCGCGTGATCACCGCCGCCGCGGTGAGTGAACTATCAGCCAGTGCCGCCACCCGAGCGTCGTCCCCGAGGTCGAGCAGGAGGCCCGTCGCGAGCACCGCCGAGGAGACAAAGGGAACCGGTGCCAACGTCCGCCCAAGCTCGTGAGCGACACTCCCCAGCGCTGTCGCGCCCAAGGCCGTTCCGCCGAGGCGCTCGGGCAGTGCTATCGCTGTCACCCCGATATCGGTGCAGAGCGTCTTCCACAGCTCGGCGTCGAAACCGCCTTGCTCGAAGGCGATCTCGCGGACTCGTTGCTCGGTGGCGAGGCGCTCGCACACTGCGCGGATGGACTTGGCGAGATCATTGGATTCGTCGGCGGAGAGCGTTGTCATCGGGCGGCTCCGATCGCGCGGGCCAGCTCGGCTCTCGCGACCTTGCCCAGGCCGGTCATCGGATAGCTGTCGACAATTACCAGTCGCTCCGGCCACTTCTGCTTCATCAGTCCCCTCGCGGCGAGAAAACGACACAGCTCATCGAGTGTGACGTCGCGGTGTTCGTCGGAACGTCGCACAACGGCACACACCAGTTCACCCCTGAGGTCGTCGGGCTGCCCGATGATGACGACGTCGTCGACAAACGGATGTGCGAGCAATTCCGCCTCGATCTCGGCCGGCGCGACCTTCTCACCCTTGCGGATAATGAGGTCCTTCAAGCGCCCGGTCAGTACCAGCCGCCCGTCATCCCGGATGCGCCCGGTGTCACCGGTGCGCATCCAGCTGTCGGCTAGCGTGACGGCAGACCACTGTTCGGCGTCCAGGTAACCGGGTGTGACGGCCGCGCCGCGTATTTGGACCTCGTTGTCCTCACCCAAGCGCACGTCGACACCGGGTATCGGTGCACCGTTCGAACGACACTGTTGCTGCTCGGTGTCGGTGTACTTGCTGACGGTGATCATCGGTGCCTCGGTCATTCCATAGGCGTGCACGATGGGGATGCGAAGGTGTCGGCGCACGCGACGATGGAGCTCTTCCGGGCAGGGCGCACCCCCGCCGATCAGCATCCGCAGCGACGGTATCGCCAGTTCTTCTGCCCCGCAGGCGAGTTGCGCGTCGAGCAGTAGACGGTAGAACGTCGGGCTGCCGCCGGTGACGGTCACCCGGTGTCGCGTCAGCGTGCGGGAGATTGCATCCGGGTCGACCTTCGGCACCATCAGCACCGAGTAGCCGGCCGCGATGGCACTCACAATCTGCACGATGCCACCGATGTGAGCTACCGGAAAGGCCACTGTCGCAACCTCGTTGGCAACACTACCCAATCCGAGGTGGGTGGTGAATCCGTCCGTGGCGGTCAGCAGCGTCGCGTCGGAATGTGTCACAGTTTTCGGTGCGCCGGTGCTGCCGGATGTGAAATAGATCCAGTCTGGGTTGTCGGTGGGCGTGTCGGCGACCAGCCCGTGGGGAGCTGTCGGCTCGGCTACCTGCAGGAAGTCTGCGAAATTCGGCGGCAATTCAACAACATCGGTGCCTACCGGAACGTGCTCGGCTCGGCCCTGATCGACGATGAGGAGGTCGGCGCCACACGACTTGACCGCGGCCTCGACCTCGCGTTGGCGATTGATGTGGACTATCGGTGCCTGTCGCACCATGCATCGGGCGAGTGTCAGCATCAACATGGCGGCGTGCACGTGCGAGGGCAGCTGCCAAGCGACCGTCATGCCGGGTCGGATGCCGGCGTCCCACAGCCATTGGACGCCCGCCTTGCTGGCCTGCGCGACCTCGGCCACGGTATGAACCGTGCCGGATCCATCCTGAAGCAGGGGGATGTCCGGCCGGGCCGTTGCTGCCGCGTCGAGCAGGCTCGCAATCGAGCAGTTGTTTTGCACAGCGAGCTTTTCGCGGCGTCGGGTGGTCTGTCGGCCGGCGCGGCTGCGCGTCGGCCACCGTCGGGTTAGCCGATTCGGCTACCCGGGGTAAACCTCAGCGGGAGTTTGCGGACCGCGTACACCTCGCCGGCATCCTCGAATCGTTGGTATTGTCCTGCGAGCTCGAAGTCGGGAAGCCGGTCGAGTATCCGACCGAGCATCACCTGGAACATCATCCTGGCAAAGTGCGATCCGAGGCAGCGGTGCACGCCAACCCCAAACGCCATCTGTTTGCGGGCATTTGCGCGGTCCAGGTTGGTTTGGTCCGGGTTTTCGAATACGTCAGGGTCGCGGTTGGCCGCGGCCCACATCAGGATTGCCCGATCTCCTGCCTTGAGATCCTGGCCGTGGAAGCGGCAGTCGCGAGTCACGGTGCGCGCCAGACCGGGCGTGGGCGTGTATAAGCGCAGGAATTCATCGATGCCTTTGCTTATCAGTTCCCGCTCATTGATGAGTCGCTGGCGAAGAGCACGATTCTCGCACAATTCGAGTAGCACATTAGCGGTGAGCCCGCTGGTGGTGTCCATGCCGCTCAGGATCATCAGGAATGCGTACATGGTGATCTGGATGTCGTCGAGCGGCTGACCGTCGAGTGTGCCCCGCAGGATATCGCTGAACAGGTCGTCACCCAGTCCGCTTTCACGACGCTTCAGCAACTCCTTGTTGATCTTGCCAAAGAGTTCCATCCCGGCGGCCCCGGCCCGGTCCGGATCGTGAGCGCGATCATGGATAACCGTGTGAACCCACTTAACCCACTCGCGGTAGCGCGACTCGTCCCATTGCAGCAGTCGGAGGATGAGCCGCGCGGGCATCGGAGTCGTCAGCTCGGCGACGACGTCGCAATCACCACGTTCGATGAACGCGTCTATGAGCTCGTCGGTGATCTCGATTGCCGTGGGGCGCAGTCTCTCTGCTGCTGCTGGTGAGAACTGTCGCAATGTGACGTCGCGAAGTTCCTTGGTTTGCGGGGAATCTGATTCGATCGGCAGGATCGGAAACGGCATGCCGCTGGCCGGTACCCCGATCGATGGATATGAGTGAACAAATCATCGTCACGGGATGCCTCGAACACCGACGCGTAGTCGACCAGCGCCCAGAAGCCGTCGTGGTGGTGGGAATGGGCTATCGGGCAACCGGATTCGCGCATCTTGGCGAAGAAGCCGTACGGATCTTCCCGAAACTCCGCCGAATGATGGTCCAAGTCGACAGTCACGCGTGCATCGGCCTGAGTCACAGTCGTTGCCTCCGTATCTGATCGGTTACCTGCTAAGAATCGCCACTGCGGCGGTGCCGGGCGCCCCGTACAACTGGGCGAGGCCGACTCGAGGATTGTTGGGAACCTGGCGATCACCTGCGGTGCCCCACAGTTGATGGACCAGCTCGTACACCTGGCGCAGGCCTGAGGCGCCGATCGGTTCGCCGTTGGCGATCAAACCGCCGTCAGTGTTGATCGGTAGGCGCCCGTCGATTCGGGTCGCGCCGACGGCGAGCAGTGCCTCCTGCTCGCCGTCTTTGCACAGCATTGTCTCGGCCATATGAATGATTTCCGAGCCGGAGTCGGTGTCCTGCAGTTGCGCGACATCGACGTCGGCCGGGCCGATTCCCGCGGATTCGTATGCCTGCGCCGCGGCGCTGCAGGTTGCTCCGGGCCGGATCGGCATTTCGATTGAGGTCCGCAGTAATTCGAAACCGCCCTCGGTTCGGCTACGCAACGCCGTCGACCGCAGGTAGACCGGGACGTCGTTGTACTGCTTGGCTTTGTCGCCGCGGCAAAGGACTACTGCGGCCGCGCCTTCGTTCGGGTTGCAGTACATATACTGCCGCAGTGGAGCGTTGACGATTGGGCTCTGCGAGATCATGTCGGCGCTCATCGGCTTGCGGCGCCAAGCATGAGGGGTAAGCGCTCCGTTGCCGAGGTTCTTCTCGGCGACGCGGGCGAGCGTCTGCTCGGAGATGCCGTGGTCGTGCATGTAGCGCATGATCTTCGTGCCGAAGTAGTGGGTGGTAAGGAACATACCCTGATCGCCATACCATTGCGGCAGACCCGACACCGCCGGGTCCGCACCGAACGCCCCACGTGGGTGCTTGTCCAGGCCGACCGCGACTGTGATATCTGCGAGACCGTTCTCGATCTCCCGCGCGGCCAGGGTCAGCAGCGAGTTGCCGGTGGCGCATCCACTCAATGTGGCGCGTGCCGAAATACCGGTCATACCGAGAATTCCCGTGACCGCCTCGGGATTGCTGACTTCGAGGCTGCCCGCATACAGGCTTTGCACCTGCGTCCAGGTGATGCCCGCGTCGGCAAGCGCGCGATTCGTCGCTACCGCACCCATTTCCAGCGCGGAACGGTCGTCGTAGCGACCGAACGGGTGAAGTCCGACGCCGATGACGGCGACGCTCGGCGATGCGCTCACGGTGCTCCCATCGATACTGGCAACCAGATAACTATATATCTATTTGTGCGAGTTAAACTACACCGTTCGAACAACGATCCCGCACCCGGGGACGCGACGACGAAGGGACAACGGCAGGTGAGTGTTTCATTGCTGCTGGAGATGGCGGCATCGAGCAGTCCTGACCGGCTGGCCGTCGTGGCCGACGAGCGCCGAATCACCTGTCAGACCCTCAGCGACCTCGCCGACGCCGGGGCCGGGGTGATCACCCGCTCAGGCGCAAAGCACCTCGCGTACCTCGGTGCTGGTGGCCTGATGCTGCCCCTGCTGATTTTCTCGTCATCGCGTGCCGCGTTGCCGTTGACGCCGCTCAACTACCGGCTCTCCGCGCAGGGGCTCCAGGCGCTGATCGACCGTTTGGCCGATCCGCCGGTGGTCGTCGATCACGCGTACCGCGACGTGATTCGCGCCGGGACGCGAACGATCGATGCGACCGAGTTCGTGGCATCTGCATTGGCCGGGAAGCCGACAGCAGCCGAGTTCGCGGACCGGACGATGCCGCGATCGTGCTGTTCACCTCGGGTACGACGGCACAGCCGAAGGCGGTGAACTGACGCACCGCAACCTGACGAGCTACGTGATGGGCACGGTGGAGTTCGGTGCCGCCAACGACAGCGATGCTGCGCTGATCTGTGTACCGCCCTATCACATCGCCGGTGTCGGAGCGGTGCTGTCCAATCTGTACGCGGGCCGCAAGATGGTGTACCTGAACAACTTCGACGCACGCGATATGGGTGCGACTGGTCCGCGATGAGGCGATCACCACCGCCACCGTGGTACCGACCATGCTCGACCGCATCGTCAGCGTGATCGACAGTGAGGCGATCGCATTGCCCTCACTGCGCAACTTGGCATATGGGGGCTCCAGAATCGGGTTACCGCTGGTGCGACGAGCGCTCGACTTGCTACCCGACGTGGGATTCGTCAACGCCTACGGGCTGACCGAGACGAGTTCCACCATCGCCGTACTCACGCCCGACGACCACCGACTCGCGCACGGATCCGACGATCCTGCAGTTGCCCGCAGACTGGGATCGGTGAGCCGGCCAGTACCCGGCATAGAGGTTCAGATCCGAGACGCTGAAGGAGTTTCCCTCGGGCCCGGGGTAACCGGGGAATTATTCGTCCGGGGCGATCAGGTGTCGGGCCGTTACGCCGGGATCGGTTCGGTCCTCGACGACGCGGGTTGGTTTGCGACCAAGGACCTCGCGATGATCGACGGGGAGGGTTATCTGTTCATCCGTGGGCGCGCCGACGACACCATCATTCGTGGTGGGGAGAACATCGCTCCTGCCGAACTCGAAGACATCCTTGTCGAGCACCCCGACGTGCGCGAAGTGGCGGTCGTCGGCGTCGACGACCCGCAGTGGGGTCAGTCGATTGTCGCGGTTGTGGTGCGGGCGGCCGGTTGCTCACCGGATCCCGAGGATTTGCGCACCTATGTGCGCGACAGGCTGCGCGGCTCCCGGACGCCCGATCAAGTGGTGTTCTGCGACCAGCTGCCCACCAACGCGACCGGCAAGATCTTGCGCCGTGACATCGTGGCACAGCTGACCACCGCCGACCCACCCGACTGAAATGCCAGTCGGGTGAGGCGAATTGGCGGCACTAGAAGGGATCGAACGGTCTGCGAGGCTAGGCGCCGGCCGCCTCGAGCACGGGCGGTTTGGTCACGTCTGGATCCGGGTTGCGGATCGGCAGCCCCATGAACCTACGTGCGTTGTCGCCCATGAAGTCGTAGGTCCTTCGTCGATCCATGCCCTCGGCGTACTTGAAATACCCTTTGGGAGTCTCCAGCCCTTCGGGGTGCGGATAGTCGGAACCGAACAGGACCTTGTCCCAGCCAACCGTCTCGACGACGTCGGCCACCGAGCCCTCCCAGAACGGGCTGACCCAGACGTTGCGCCGGCACACCTCGAGGGGATGTTCCGGAAACGCTTGCGGCATCTTCTTATAGAGCTCAGACATGTCGTGGAACAGCGGCCGAATCCAAGCGCTGCGATTTTCAACGCTCGCGATCCGCAGCTTGGGGAAGCGGGTCAAGGTGCCATCGCAGATCAAGCTGGACAGCATGTCGGAGATCTCGCGGTGGCCCGGCACCAGCCACCGGAACGCGCTCATTTCCATAAAGTTGTTGGTTGAAGGCGGTTCCCACATGTTGATGTAGTCGGTCAGCGGCGGCTGGCTGGCGTGCAGCACAATCGGCAGACCGGCGGCCTCCACTTCCCGCCAGAATGGGTCGAACTCGGGCAATGCCGGCGACCGCCATCCCTTGAATCCGCGCACCGGTGCCGGTTTGATCAGCGCCACCTTCGCGCCGCATTCGAGGATGTACTCGAGTTCTTTCAGTGCCTCGTCGAGTATCCCGAGGTTGATGACTGGCGTCGAGTAGACACGATCTTCGGTGACATAGCCCCAATGTTCGAACATCCACTGGTTGAGAGCGTGAATCATTGCCGCCGTGAGTTCCGGGTCCTCGGCAGAGGAATGCTCAACCAGGTTGGCCAACGTGGGGTAATTCAAGCATTCACTGACGCCTTGCCGATCCAGTTCGCGGATTCGGTCGGCCGGATTTCGGGACGCCAACGGGGCATCGATGGCCGGACCCTGCATCTCGCGCAGCGTGAGACCCTCTGGGTTTTGTGCTGCGTAGAACTTCTCGTGGGAGCCCGGCGCCGCGACCCGCTCGAAGGTTGGGTTGGGGATGTATTCGGTGATCTTGCCCAAGATCGCGATGCGGGTGTGCCGTCCGACGTTGACGAACTGCACCGACCGCTGATACTGCTCCGGCAGGAACTTTGTCAGCGCCTCGGGTGTCTCGTACATGTGCTGGTCGGCGTCGAAAATTGGCGCCTCGTCGAATTGCGTCATCGCGCGGACCTCCTCGTCCTCCAGTGTGAACCGAGCTTCGCATCACCTGACACAAGTGTCAAGTCAAACCAACTAGATCGTCAAAAGCACATATCAATCCTGCTTATTGCTTGATGACATAACTGTCAGCTAACCTGGCCGAATGACTTCAACCGCCGGTCGCGACGGGAACCCGGAAGAGCTGGGGCGTGGTCAGCGGACGCGAGCTGCGATCCTGGAAGCCAGCAGGCAGTGCTTCCTGGAGCACGGTTACGCCGGGACGTCGATCAATGCCATTGCCGCGGCCAGCGGCGTCTCGAGGGCTAACTTCTATGTGTATTTCAAAGATAAGCACGAAGTCTTCAAAACGTTGGGGCGCTTGGCTTTTCATGACATTATCGGAGTGCTGAACCAATGGGCTGACACGCCCCGGCCGATCACCACGGACGCCGTGCGGGTTTGGGTCGAGAGCTATTTCGCCTATCTGGATCGCCACGGAGCCTTCGTCCTCGCAGCGGCCCACTTCGCTCCCAACGACAAAGCCTTTCAGCAATCCCGCGACCGCATGTTGACGCGCGCGGCATGGAAGCTCGGTCAAGCACTGGATTGCTCTGATGCATACTCGCCAGAGGTGATGGGAATGCTGATTATGGGATTGCTCGACCGCGCCTGGCATTCGGTGCAAACTCAGTCGGTGCGTGTCGACCGCGACGAGGTGGTGAGCGCGGTCGCCGACATCATCTTCGCCCACGTCGGGCAATCGAACGCCGGCGATCCGCAGCTGGTCACAAAGGTTCCGGCGTCGTGACAAGCGGGCCTTTTGGCGGCAAGGCCGTGATCACCGGTGCGGGCAAATCGCAAGTGGGTCGTCGATTGGGTCGCACCGGCTTGGATCTGACGCTTGAGGCCGTCGAGCGTGCGATTGCGCACGCGGGTCTCAGCGTCGACGATATCGACGGCGTGGCAAGCTATCCCGGCCCCGGCGCACCCGACATCGGTTTCTCCGGTGCAACCGTCACCGAAGTGCATAACGCTCTTGGGCTGCGTTGCCGGTGGTTCGTTTCGGCTATGGAGACGGCGGGGCGAATCGGCCCCGCCATCGAAGCATGCATGGCCGTGACATTGGGGCTGGCCACCCACGTCGTCGTCTACCGGTCGGTGTGGGAGTCCACCGCCGCACAGCAGGCCGGTGGAGGACGTGCGTCAGTTCTGTTAGGCGGCGGGCAGCTGCCCCCGCACCTGGAATGGGTCGCGCCGTTTGGGGCGCTGTCGGCCGTCAACTGGCTGGCCATGCCCGCGCAGCGTTACATGCACGATTTCGGGCTCACTCGCGAACAACTCGGTCAGATTGCGGTCAATGGGCGCCGCAACGCCGCGCTCAATCCCGACGCGATTTACCGCGATCCGATGACAATCGAGGATTATCTTGGCGCACGGATGATCTCGGAACCGTTGTGCCTCTAGGACTGCGATATCCCGTGCGATGGTGCGACCGCAGTGGTGATCTCCCGCCGTGGTGCGGTCGCCGGATTGCCACGACACCCCCTCACGGTGGAGTCGGTAGGTACTGGGATGTTCGAGCGGGCGACGTGGGATCAGCGCCGCGATCTCACCACGATGGCAGCGCACGATGCCGGCGCCACGCTGTGGGAGCGAACGACACTGGTTCCCGCCGACGTCGACATGGCGCAGGTTTACGACGGTTTCAGCTTTCTCACGGTGATGTGGCTGGAGGCCTTGGGTTTTGTGACCACGGCAGGTCGGTCCATTCATCGAAGGTGGAGAACGGATCAGTCTCACCGGCGACCTGCCCGTGAACACAAGCGGTGGGCAGCTGTCGGGCGGGGCGCCTGCACGGCATGGGATTTTTGCACGAGGCCTGCGTGCAAATGTGGGGCGAGGGCGGTGACCGACAGGTTGCCCAACCGCCCGAGGTGGTTGCCGTCGGTGTTGGCGGGGGTCCGGTGGCGGGAGCAATGCTACTGAGCGCCAGGTAGTTTCAGGAAGCCGGGGTGTCGCCGCCGACGGGCGAGGTGATGCTTGGCGACGCAGTGCACGACAACGCGCGGCGTTACCCCGATCGCATCGCATACCGGATGGGGAACCAAGCACTTACTCATGCCCAGCTGCGGGATCGGGCGATTGCGCTGGCGGACGTGCTGGCCGACTTGGGTGTGCGGTATCAGGACCGCATTGCCGTCATGGGGCGAAACAGTCTGGGGTTCGGCATCGTGCTGGCCGCCAGCCAGATCAGCGGAATCATCCTGGTTACCATCAGCTTCCGCTCGACGTCGAGCGAAGTGGCTGACGCGCTGGGACGCGTGTCTCCGGCAATCGTGTTCTGCGATCGGGAATTCGAGCCGATGATCACCGTGGCGGCGGCCCAAGCGGGGATTCGTCGAGTGATAACGCTTGACGAGCCCACCTTGGGATCATTGGGTGCCGCCGTCCCACATGTACCTGTCCGCAGGGTGCCGGCCGATGGCGTTGCGTGCCTGTTGTTCACGAGTGACACCACCGGTGCGGCCAAGTGCTGTATCCTGGGCCGCGGGGAGATGCAGGCCATTGCGCTGACTATGAACGCCGCGATGGGATCGGGTTGTGAGGACCGAGTGCTGATCAATATGCCGATGTTCCATATCGGCGCGATGGCGATCGTCGGCGGCGTGTACGCGCGCGGCGGGACGGTGATACTGCAGCGGCAGTTCGACACTGCGGAGGCCGTGCGGCTGATCCGTGCGGAGGAGGTGACGATCCTGCACATGGCGCCCACCATGCTCCAGTCGCTACTGGATGAGGCAAGCGACGACGATGAGCTCTCTTCGGTGCGCACCGTGGTCTACTCTGCCGCACCGATGGCCGTGTCAACGTTGCGGCGGGCCCTCGAAAAGATGCCCCGGGCCGGATTTTTGAACCTGTACGGGCAGACCAAGGCGATCGTGTCGGTATTGCCGCGCGAACTGCACAGCCTCGACCAGGACGCGGCCGCGACCTTACGATCGGTCGGGTTCCCGTTCCCCGGTGTGCAAGTCAAGATCGTCGACGAGTTCGGTTGCGCGGTTCCCGACGGGGTTGTGGGTGAGGTTGCGGTCAAGTCCGACATGATGTTTCGTGGTTATCTCAACGATCCCGACGCCACTCGGGCGACGCTGCGCGAGGGATGGTGCCACACCGGCGATATCGGGAGATTCGACCAGCGCGGTCTGCTCTACCTGGTCGACCGCAAGAAGGACGTGATAATCACCGGTGGCGAGAACGCGTCTTCGCCCGATGTCGAGGATGTCGTCAGCGGCGTCGACGGTGTCGCCGCGTGCGCGGTGGTCGGCGCCCCGGACCGCAGATGGGGTGAGACGGTATGCGCGGTCGTGGTGCTCGCCCTGGGGGCTACGGTCACATTGGAATCCCTCCGGCGCGCCGTGTGGTCACAACTGGCCGACTACAAAGTTCCACGACGACTCGAAATCGTGAATGCGCTACCGCAACTGGCAAATGGAAAGATCGACAAGAAACTGCTGCGCGTACAGGTTGCCCGTCAGGGCGTGCCGGGCTGACCATACACAGCGACGACCACCGAGCGGGTCAGGCTGTTGGCAGACCAAACGCCGGTCGCGGTGTTCGAGCAATCCTGCATGATTGCCCGCAGCGGTGGGTTCCACCACCACTGGTTGAGAATCTCGATACCGGTGATCGACAGTGCGGGGTTGATGGCGACGGTCTCGGCCACCTTGCCCACAAAGCCGGCCTGCTCGGCTCGGATCGAGGGCGTAGATCCGTCGGTCCCCAGGTCGCCGTCGAGCTGTGGATTGTTGAGGACGTCATCGGTATGTCTGCGTGCGGCCTCTTCGAGTCGTCCGTCGAGGCGCGGCTCGGTGGTGCAACCGTTCTGGCGTTGTGCGGTATAGATATTGGCGAATACGCTCTAATTGAGCAGCCGATTGGCGGCCTGCGCAACCGGCGCCGTCAGGGCCGTCGCCGCGACCAGCAATGCGCTGATCACCAGCGCGTATCGACCGGGAGCAGGCATGATCGCCCCTCGCCTTCCTTTATCTATAGGGTTATACAGTTTAGACATTAGGGCGTCGTCTTGTAAATCGTCGCGGGTGATCAGAGGTTGGTAATGACGGGGTCGCTGGTAAAGCAGACATACCGATCCGGCGAGATCGTCATGCCGCACAGCTTTCCGGTGGTGGTAAGCCTGCCGTGCGGTGACGTGGCCAGTACTACCTGCGCATGCGTGTAGAGCGCTTTGGTGGTGCACTGGCGGGGTCCGCCGTCCTGAGCGAGGCACACCGTCAGCGTGTTGGGGGTGAAGGCCCCGCTGCACGCGCCCGGTGTCAGCGTTGCGGTGACCGCCAGGGCTCCGCCGGGAATGACCGCCGGCTGGGCCGCCGAGACGGTGAATTGGCAGTTCTCCGCGCTTGCCGGCTCCGAACCAGGCTCAGCGGCTGCGGGATTGGCGCAGCAGACCGTGGCCGCTGCCACCGCGGCGGCGCGGCAGGCGATGCGTCGCAAGGTCATTTGCCGATGGTAGCCTAGAGACAGCTAAATGTTTAGAGAATTGGGTGGCCATGTGTTCTTGCGGCGCGGTTGACCGCCTTCGAGGGCCAAACACCTAACGGAAAAGCGTTAGCGAATGGCGCGAAAGCGCGCTAGCGTCGGCACAGCGGTCGGCGACCGCGGAGCGAGGACTATCTTGAAACGACAGGTGATGTGCGCCGAACACGAGGCGTTCCGTCATATCGTGCGCCAATTCATCGAACGCGAACTCGCCCCGAACGCTCAGCAATGGGAGGAGGCGCGACTGGTCGACAGATTGGCGTTTGTTGCTGCCGGAAAGTGTGGACTCGTCGGGTTCAACATCCCGGAAGAATTCGGCGGCGGCGGCGTCGAAGACTTCCGATTCAACGCCGTAATCGACGAGGAACTTGCCCGCTACGCGGGACCGGCGCCGTCCCTGAGTCTGCAAAACGACGTGGTGGGGCCCTATTTCACGTCGTTGGGCACCCCCGAGCAGAAGCAGCGGTGGTTACCGGGGATCGCTAGTGGTGAGTTGATTGTCGCGATCGCGATGACCGAACCCGATGCCGGCAGCGATCTCGCGGGTATCCGTACCTCGGCCGTACGCAATGGTGACAGCTGGATTGTCAATGGCGCCAAGACGTTTATCTCGTCCGGCTACAACTGTGATCTCGTGGTGGTGGTATGTCGCACCGACCCTGACGCTGGTCACAAGGGCTTCTCGCTGCTGGTCGTCGAGGCCGATATGCCGGGCTTCACCCGTGGCCGCAAGCTCGACAAGCTGGGTCTGCACTATCAGGACACCGCTGAGTTGATATTCGACAATGTTCGGGTGCCCGCGACAAATCTGTTGGGTCAACAGGGACGCGGGTTCTATCACCTGATGCACAACCTGCCCTCGGAGCGGCTTTCGATCGCCATTTCCGCGGTTGCGGGTGCCCGTGAAACATGGCGACAGACCCTGCAGTACGCCAAGGACCGGAAGGCTTTTGGGCAGGCGATAGGCAGCTTTCAGCACAACCGTTTTCTGCTCGCCGAGATGGACACCGAACTCGAGGTCGGTGAGCAATACATTGATCGCTGCCTGCAGGCAGTCGTCGCCGGCGAGTTGACCGCGGTTGAGGCGTCGAAGGCGAAGTGGTGGTGCACGGACGGGTCAGCCGGACTACGGGCCATCCAAAGCCGCGATGATTAACATGTCGATGGGTTTGTCAAAAGCATTGTCCGGGAACGGAGTCACGATCAACACCGTCACTCCCGGGATGATCATGACTGACGGCCTACGCGATTTCTTGCATACTTTCGCGCAACGGAGGGGAGGGGGCGATGACATCGATCGCGCGGCCGAATACGTGCTGCGCGGCGCCAACCAGACCGTCAATCGTATCGGCGAGGTCGACGACATCGCCTACGCCGTAACGATGCTCGCAAGTCCCATGTCCGGCTTTTTCAACGGCGTGAACCTGCACCTGGACGGTGGAGGCACCGGTTCCATCTACTGACCAGACATTGACGGACTGGTGCTCGCGCGCAAGAGGATGGCTCACTTCATGAAATACACTGTCGAATATCCCAGTGACGTACCGAATGCCAGTGCCGAGTTCCGGCAGCCCGAGACGCTGCGCGCGGTTGCGGTCGCCGCCGAGAGTCTCGGGTTCAACGCCATCGCGTTGAGCGAGCATCCGGCGCCGTCGGCCAAATGGCGAAAGTATGGCGGGCATGACACCTTCGATCCGGCGGTCGCATTGGCTTACTTCGCCGCTGTCACAACCCGAATCCGGTTGATGACCAACCTGTTTGTGCTGCCTTTTCGCAATCCGTACCTGACCGCGAAGTCCCTCACCTCTCTTGACCCGTGTCCGGTGGACGACTGATAGCCGGGGTGGGTGCTGGCTACCTTCGCTCGGAATTCGCCGCTTTGGGAGTCGATTTCGATGAGCGGGCCGGACTATTCGACGAGGCACTCGCGGCGCTGCGGGAGATCTGGCTGAATCCGACCCAGCCGGTCAAGAAATCAAACTTCGCGGCCGTCGGCGAGATGCATCTAGACGCGCCGGTTCAGAAGCCACATCCACCGTTGTGGATCGGTGGCAACAGCAACGCGACATTGCGGCGAGTGGTAGCCCATGGGGAGGGTTGGTGCCCTGTGCTCGGCGCCGAAAACGTGACATCGTCGGTGCGCACCGCCGCGATCGACGGCGTTGACGAATTCTCCCGCATCACCGACAGATTGCACTGAATGGTGGCGGCTGCGGGCCGCGACCCGAACGAGATCGCCATTCAGGTCGCCTTGCCCACGATCAACTTCGACGAGCCGCACGACGTTGCCTGGGTCGACGAGTACGTGGGCGGATGGCGCAAGGGGGAGCAACGTCGATCATCGCCCACGTCGATGCCTCGAGCGCCGCGGCCGCCGAACGCTACCTGACACAATTCGCGCACCACTTCGGTGTGTCCGGTTAGCACCGCGATGCCGCGGGAACGGATCAGCGTGGTCGACGCGGTAGCGAGGCGGCAAACGGCATCTCGGCTTCGATCTGCCGCCAGCGGCGATGAGCTTCCTCGGCCGAACAGTCCAACTGCTCAGGAAGCGCCGAACCGAGAATCACCGGGCCTAAGGTAACGACGAGAAGCATTGCGGCAACTGTACGTAACTGATCCGGGTGGTCGCCCAATCCATCCGGGGGGCCCTTGCGTAATTGCTCGACGGTTTGGTCCACGGCTTCGTTGAACCAGCGTTTGGCATTCGGGGTGGCTTCGATCAAAATCCGACGGATATACGCGGCGAGTTTGGGATTGCTGAACATCAGCTCGTCGAATGCCGCGACGTCGGGTCGCGCCGCGTCGCGGTCCACCGCGACGGCGGGCGTGTCGACCAATCGAGCCAGCACCCATGCGCGTACGTCGTCGGCGAGCTGGGCCTTGGTTTTGAAGTGATGCTGGACCAGGCCTACGGAAACCCCGGCGCGCTGGGCGATCTGGCTTATCGACGTCGCATCCAGACCCTGTTCACCGGCCAGATCGAGCGCGGCGGCGCGCACCCTGGCCTTGGTGGTCAGGTCGCTGTCGTCGAAGTTGGCCGGCGTCATGAGCGGATCTCATTTGGGTGCGGTACGGATGACGATCTTGCCGCTGTGGTCCATGGAGTCCAACAGGACCACGGCCTCGTGTAGTTCGTCAAATGCAAACTCGTGCTCAACACGGGGCCGCAACCATCCGTCGGCAATGCCCTGCCGAATGTAGGCCTTTGCCCGCTCGTCGCGGTCTGGTTGTTCCTCCAGCAACATCGCATAGCAGCGTATCGACAAATTCTTGTTCACTGAGGTAATGACGGGCAGTTCGGTCGGTTGGGGCGAGGTTGCCCCGTACAGGATGATAGTTGCGTGCGGTGCGGCCGCTTCGGCGAGCAGCCCGAAGCCGGGTCCGCCGACGGGGTCGAAGACGTAGTTGAACCCTGCCCCGCCGGTGATCTCCATGGCTCGCGCGACGAGATCCTCCTCGTCGGTCACGATCACGTCCAGCGCACTGGCGTCCCGGACCGCTCGCGCCTTACCCGGGGTCCGGGTAGCACCAATTGGCTTGGCCGCCGACGGCCAAACAGAGTTGGATGGCCGCATTTGCGATGCTGCTGGACGCGGCGGTGCACAGGACGAAATCGCCGGGTGCGATAGCTACGCTGTCGATGATCCCGCCGTAGGCGGTCATGTACGCGGCCCAGACCGCGGTTGCCTCGGTCACCCCCAACCCGTCCGGTGTCGGTGTCACCAGTCGCGCGGGCAGGGTCATGGCCTCGCCGTATCCGCCGTACCGGTTGACCTCCATCACCGGCAGCGTCGCCACCCGATTTCCCACTGCAAGGCCGGAAACGTCGTCGCCAATCGCCAGCATGCGACCCGCGGCCTCATACCCGATGCGCGAGGGGAACTCCGGCTTGATCGGATGCCAACCTTCACGGAAGAAGGTATCGGCACGATTGAGTGCGAACGCGTCGACCGCCATCGTCACTTCGCCGGGACCGGGCTCCGCGACGGTGACGGTCTCTACGTGCAATACCTCCGGACCGCCGTGCTCGTAGAAGCGAATTGCTTGCGCCTTCATGGTGATTCGGTCCCGGCGTAATCGAACAGCGCCGATAACGAGCGTCTCTCGACGCTCCCGTCCCGTTGGGCGTGCGCTTGGGACAGCGTGGTCATCAGTGGTTCGAAAGTGATGTTGAGATCGGTTACCTCGAGAAAGCCGCCGTTGAGATCGGTGGTGTCGAATAGGACCGTGCGCTCACCGAACGCGGTGGTGAGCTCCAAGGCCTTGGGGTATCCGGCTCGTTCGTAACGGGCAGTACCTTGTTCGTAGGTCTCGCGACGAACGACGTGGTGGAAGCTCGGTCCCCGCGCATCCAGTGCTTACGTGAATACCGAGCGGTCGCCGTCGAGCGGCCGGATCAGTTCTACCAGGACCCCACCGGAGAATCCGAAGGCGACCTCGATCAACAGGGGTGTTTGTTCGCCGCGATAGTAGTGACCGGTGTCAAACCGCATCTCGGCGCAGTAGAACGGGCCCGCACCCCAGAATGCCCCGAACTGCTCGATGCCGACATCGATATCGCGTAACACATGGGCGATTTCGACGACCGCCCCAGGTGGTTGCAACATTGCCAGGTCCTCAGAATGCGCTGCGGTGCGAGCCGCCGTCGACGTTAATGAATTCGCCGTTGATGTAGCCGCCCAACTCGGACGCCAAATACACGACCAGGCTGGCCTCTTCCTCGGGTCGGCCCACCCGGCCCGCCGGGATGTCGGCCTTTACTCCGCCGAGGACCTGCTCGGGGGTGACGTTGCGTTCGGTGGCAACCTTGTTGACGTATTCGTACATTCGCTCGGTTCCGATCCACTCGGTAGCGACGGTGTTCACCGTGATGCCATGCTTGGCAAGCTCATTGGCCAACGATTTGTTGAATCCGACCGCGGCGGCCCGGGTGGTGTTGGCCAGCATGTGGCGCAAACCGGCCGGCGGTTCCTTGGCCGCGCCGGAACCGACGTTGACGAGCCGTCCCCAGCCCTGCTCCTTCATGTGTGGAAGGCAAGCACGCACCATGTACACCAGGCTGATGGTCATACGTTGGAAAGCGTCGAAGAGGTTCTGATCGGTAAGGTCGTCGAAGTTGGCCGGCCCGGGACCGTGCACGTTCGAGACGGCGATGTCGGGCGGCCCGAAAGCTTCGGTCGTCGCGGCCACCGCGCGGCGTACATCATCTTCCAGCGTGAGATCCGCGGAGATCCCGATCGCCTTGCCTCCGTGCGACTCTATTGCCGCCACAGTGGCGTCGATAGCCTCCTGGCCGCGGGCCACCACGGTGACCTTGCAGCCTTCGGCCGCGAACATCTCGGCCGCCGCGCGGCCCACGCCGCGACTGCCACCCGACACCAGGGCGACTCTGCCAGCAATTCCTAGGTCCATGTCTTCCTCCGTTTACTGTATTGGCGCGCTGTCGATGTGCAGCGGCTTGATGGCCGGCGCGGCAGCGCCCATTGCGAATTGACCTGCACGCACTTTGTCGCGGTACAGGTTGAAAGACCATGCATCCTGCTCTTGGCCGTAGAACATTGTTCCCTGACCTTCCCACCGCATCGCCGTCACCCACGAGAACAGGTTGGGTCTGGCGTGAAACGGTGCTCCGTTGATTGCCTCTCCGGTGACGTCGAGGGGCTTACCCGTGTCGTCGGTGCCGCTGACGCAAACTATCTCAGGCCGCCCGCTGAAGTGACGGCGCAGGACCTCGCGTGTTGCGGTGAGTTTGCGTACCTGCCCGTCAACGAGCATGACGCCGCCGCCGCTCGCGTACTGCTCGTCCGAGGCTCCCGCACATATGATGTGCCAAGCCAATTCCGGTGACGCAACACCGAGCGTGGTGGTGGCGTATCCCATGCCGTCGCCGAGATCGGCGCGCGGTCCCCAGGATCGGTCCCGCCCCACATAGGAGTCGACCACAAAGCGATCGTCATCGATCTGCAGCCAGCCGCGTGCGTGTCCCAATTGGTCGTAGTGCCCCTTGCCCAAAAATCGAAGACCCTGGTTGAGCAGCTCGTAGGGCGGTGCGATGCCTGTCCACAGCACGTCGAACGACGTTTTCTGCCGCACCGATGGCGGCGAGTCGTACCGGAGCCGGTATTGGTGCAGCGGCTCAAGGCAATCGATGGTTACACCGTTGACGGATGCGACGTTCGGAAGCCTCCCGTCGGGCATCGGCAGTTGCTGCTGCCAGTCGTATAGCCGCATTTCGAACGCCGATGTGGCGAAGCCTTGCCAGACGGTGACGCCGCACGTCGCAATGCCCAGGTTGGTGCGCAACCACGGATAGACGATGCACGATAGGCCGGCCTCGGGAGCGTCGAAGTTGAAATAGTAAGTCTCCGACCATGAGTAGTCATCGGATGTCGGAGGGTGCAACGCGTCATCAGCGACGGTGATCATCGGCGATTCCGACAAATTTTCAGCTCGGGCACGGTGGCGACCTTGCCATCGGAAGTCGCATGTGTCAATACTAGGATATTGGAATCGATACGCTTGCATCGACCATCGACTTGTACTTTGGGTCCAGCCCACGAAAGGACCTCAATGACCAACAGCGTGGTTGGCGCCAGCGATGATCCGCTGCATGGAGTCAGTGACCCGCAATCGTTTTGGAGCACGTTGAACATCGGCGAGGCGATGCCCGGTGTGATGACCCCGCTGAGTTGGTCGGTATGGGGTGATCCAGCCGAATGCAGCATGCGCGAGCCACTCGTGTCCATGGGTGTGCTGCCCCGTCGCGATCGCGGCGTACCGGCGGATCCGACGCAGCGTGGGGTGAACATCTTCTTCGGCAGGGTCGCGGGACGGGTGGACTTCCTCACCGAAATGGGCGACGGGTTGCCGGGTACCAACGGCGGTCAACTCGCCGAACGCATTTATGGAATCGTGCCACCGAATTATCGGCCAAGCCGCCGTCGTCGCCGGTATCCACTCATCGCGGTTATGTCCGTCCATGCGTTTCTGACATTGCCGGCCAAACTGCGGGCCAACCAGCTCGAGACCGACCAATGGTGGCGCACCCGGATCGGCGCAGTGGCTACGATGAGCCTCGACGAGGCGATCGACCAACTCGCCGATGCCCGTGCCCGGTTCCGGCGCAGCGTCATCCTGGACGGCCAGGCGGTCGCGTGCGTCGTACAGCCCGCCTTCGAGGCCCTGTCCGCTCTGGTCAAGCGAGCCGGTGCGGGAGACGTCACCGACTTCATGAGCGGCTACGGGGAGCACGCGGAAACAGCGCTGGTGCAAGACATGTGGGCCGCCTCGCGCGGCAGGCTGTCCGTCGAACAAGTAGTCCGACGGCACGGGTCCCACGGTCCCAACGAAGGAGAGCTGTCCGGTCGGGTGTGGCGCGAAGACGACGCGCCACTGCACAGTGCCCTGAGCAGTTGGAAGAACATGGACGATGACAGCGATCCGCTCCTGGTCGAACAGCGCAAGCGAGATGAGCGCGTCACTCTGGAGAAGAAGCTCGTCGATGCCTGTCCTGGATGGCAGCGGCCGCTCGCGCATCTCGCATTGTGGATGGCAGCCAGGGGAATTCCGATGCGCGGCGTGGCCAAGGCTGCGTTCTTGCAATCTCTTGACATGGCAAGAGTTTCCGCACGCAAGATCGGCGCATGCTTGGCCGAGCGGGGAGTCATCGAAGAGCCCGACGACATTTTCTTACTGACAGTCAACGAAATTCCGCTGGCGCGCCAGGGAGATTGGACCGCGGTGATAGCCGAGCGCCGGCAACGGCAACAGGAATACGCCGCGCTGACGTTGCCGGAGACCTGGCAGGGGATGCCTGTCGCCTCGGTTGCATCTCAATCCGATTCCGAGGTGAGCGAACTGCACGGAGTCGGCGTCAGCGCCGGCGTCGTCGAAGGGACAGTTCGGGTCATCCTCGACCCCGCCGACCCCGACGCCGAGATCGAGCCGGGAGACATCCTCGTCACACGGATGACTGACCCGAGCTGGGCGTCGCTGATGTTCGTGTCGAAGGCGTTGGTGGTCGATATCGGTGGAACTTTCAACCATGCCGCAATCATCGCTCGCGAGTTAGGAATTCCCTGCGTGGTCAACACCAAGAACGGTTCTCGCACACTGCGCACGGGTGACTACTGCTGCGTCAACGGTAAGACCGGCGTCATCACGATCCTCGAGCGTGCCAAGTGACGAAGTCCCGCGATCGGTTAGCCGGTCGGAAAGGAGCGTGCACCCGATGAAATCGGATGCGTAGCAGATCTGGGATGTGCTGGTGCACTTTTGCTATCTGCTCGACTCCGGGCGCTTCTCCGAAGTTCCGGAGGCGATCTTTACCGAAGACGCCATCGATGACCACGGGTTTGGACCCGTGCAGGGCCGGGAGGCGCTGCGGGACATGCTCGTTGGTGCGTCGGCCGTCATGGAGGCGACGGTGCATTCGTTGAGCAATCACACGGTGACAGTGGACCGGGACGTGGCCAGGTCACGGTGCTATGTGACGGCGTGGCATTGGAGTCGCGCCTACCAGAGCCAGGGGCCGTCGCGCCCAGCGGATTTCGTGATGACCGGCGCGTATGTCGACGAACTCAAGCGCGTCGACGGTCGGTGGTACATCAGTCATCGTCGGTGCCACGCCCTGCGGCCCAAGGGCCTGTGCGTCGGCTCCGTAACCCCGGAGTTGGGCGTCATGACGGACCGCCTCGCCGAAGCAGGCATACCGGCGGACATCTTGCCGAGGTGACTCGGGGGGTTTTGCGGAAGCGGTTTAGTCGCAAGACCATTCGTCACATGTGTGGGACGCGTCAGATGTTGAATGCGACACCCAACAATCTGTCCTCAGCGGCACGCCATCGGGTGCGCAGTTCGTCGGGCCCGCAGTCAAGCGCGTGCTCGAGAAGAGGTTCCAACAGGGTTGGGCTCACGGCAAGCAGGCCGGCCATCGTCGCGACGACGGCAGCATCTTTCGAATTCGAGGTATCCGCGCCCGCATCACGTGGACGATCCCGGAGGGCATCGAAAGCCCAACTCAGGGACTGCGCGTATGCCTCCTCTAGCAGCTTGCGCCGCAAGTATGCGGCGATAACCGGGTTGCCGGCGAGAAACGCGTCGACCGTGGGCTGATCGGTGGCCCGCGGCCCGTCCGTCGACGCGGTGCTCGTTACCTCGGCGAGCTGCTCGGAAACCCACGCCTGCACATCGCCCAGCAAGCGCAGTTTGGACTTGAACTGATGCTGGACCATTCCCAACGATACGTTGGCTCGTTCCGCAACCGCTCGAAGCGTCGTACTGCGCTCACCACGTTCGGCCAACAACTCAAGGGCCGCCTGGCGTATGCGTGCCTTCGAAGACGTGTCGGGCGGCGCCGCGTCCTGATGAGCTCTGGTGTTCTGTTTCATCGCACGTAGCTTACTGCCGCGCGTGCCGCTTGACGGCCACCCGGCGGCCGTGGCCTAGTCCTATTCGTCGTTGGCAGAGGCACTTTCGCGGCGGCACCGGAAGATTCCACGAAATCCAGTCTTGCCACCCGACCTCACAATGTGGTTGTATTGCACTGTTCAATACAAGCATATCGTAGATTAACAGCGCGGGCGGTGAGGCTCAAGGGTACCGCGCAGCCTGGCCAACGGATCTTCGGCCGGTTCGGCCCGAGGTCGGACGCTGCCTTCGCCGCCGAAACCGTTGTCTTAGCGGAAGGTGAACGCCATTCACCCGTATCTCTGCCCGACGGAGACAAGTCGACGACCATGACCACCTCGAAGGCCTGGACTACTACATCCGGAGGTTCTGATTCCTTGTCGCCCTCGTCGACTTCGCGCCCCGGCATCGTGCTGCTGGACGGCTCTGCGGAATTCCCACCAGACATCTTGGGAAACAAGGGCTTCGGCATCAACGCGATGCGGCGTCTTGGGCTGAACGTGCCACCGGCCTTCTGCATTACCACGGACGTCGTTCATCGGTGGTCCGCCGATCCCGACTCGACTTTGGACGACATCTGGCCTCAGGTGCGCGAGGGCATTGCCTGGCTTCAAGGCGAGACTTCGCGGACGTTCGGGGCTGGGCCACGACCGCTGTTGGTAAGTGTGCGCAGCGGCGCTGCCGTATCGATGCCGGGAATGCTCGACACCATCCTGAACCTCGGTCTCAACGACCTTGTGGAAAGCGCGTTGGCAGAGGAGTTTTCACCGTCATTTGCCCCCGATACGGGTGACCGCTTTCGACAGCTCTATCGGCGTATCGTACTCAAAGACGAGGTGGCAGAGGTACCCGGCGATCCCGATGTCCAACTGCGTGGTGCAGTCGACGCGGTGCTGAGATCCTGGTCGTCGGATCGCGCAGTTGCCTACCGCCGTCATCATGGGCTCGACGATTTGGCCGGCACGGCCGTCGTCGTTCAAGCGATGGTGTTCGGCAACAAGGAGGTCGATTCCGGGACCGGAGTGCTCTTTTCCCGCGATCCACGCACGGGCGGCAAGACGCCGTTCGGAGAATGGCTGGGCGGTGGGCAGGGTGAGGACGTTGTGGCGGGGACCGCTGATGTCGAGCCGGTCGCCGCACTTGCCGAGCGTATGCCGAACGTATACAGCGAGCTGCTGCGCGCTGCCGACACCCTGGAGCGGGCGGCGTTGGATGTGCAGGACATCGAGTTCACCGTCGAAGACGGCAGGTTATGGCTGCTTCAGACGAGATCGGCCAAGCGGTCGCCTCAGGCGGCGGTACGCTGGGCCGTTGCTCTGCATCACGAAGGGCTGATCGATGAATCCGAGGCGCTACGCCGGGTAACGCCCGACCAGGTGCGCTCCCTACTGTCACCGGGCCTGCAACCTGAAACACGCTTTGCCGCCGAGCTTCTCGCGACCGGAGTGGCCGCGTCGCCGGGAGTGGCATCGGGGCGAGCATACGTCGACATCGACGAAGCCATCGATGCCGCGGAACGCGACGAAGACGTGATACTGGTGCGTGGCTCCACCTGCCCGAGCGATGTCCAGGGCATGTTTGCCGCGCGCGCTATCGTCACTGAGATTGGTGGTGCGACAAGCCATGCGGCGGTTGTCAGCCGCGAGTTGCCACGGCCGGCCGTGGTCGGATGCGGTGAGGGTACTCGCGAACTGCTCGCCGGGCGGCTGATCACCGTCGATGGAACCCATGGCGAGATCCGGGACGGCATCCTGGAATTGACGGTGTGGTCGGAAAGCGACTCGGCCGACCTAGAAGCGCTGCGTGAGATGGCTATTCGCCGTGCTCCGTTGCGCGCCCACCCGGCGGGCGACTATCCGGTCCTTCCGGCATTGACCGACGCCGCGATACTGGAGGCCATCGACGCGGGCGTCCGCGACGTCGTATCCGAATCTCCGTTGCTCACCATGCTGACCGCGATACATCTGACATCCACGACGGGTACTACGCGATGACTGATCTACCGATCTTGCAGGCCCTGCGGCTGAAGGGGCGCGCCGACCTCGAAACGCTCGCCGGGACCCTGAGGCAGGATTCCGCCGAAGTGGCCGCCGCAGTGGAAAGGCTGGGTGACGCCGGCTTGGTGGTCACCGGCAAGACGATGCGAATCACGCCGGAGGGCCGCGCCCGCCTGGAGGAATTGCTGACTTCCGAACTCGGCGGCGTGGACCAAGCTGCAATCAAACGAGCATATGACGAATTCCGGTCTGTCAACGCAGCTTTCAAGGAGTTGGTGTCCAATTGGCAGCTCAAGGACGGGTTGCCGAACGCACACGACGACTCGGCCTACGACGGCGCCATCCTCGAACGGCTCGAGGACGTGCACCGGCGCACTGTCGCGATCCTCGAGCCCGTATCGCTCGAACTGCCCCGGCTGTCGGGGTACTTGACGAAACTGTCCGACGCGCTGGTGAAGATCAGGGCTGGTGAAACGTCCTGGCTTACTCGGCCGGTCGTGGATTCGTACCACACTGTTTGGTTCGAGCTGCACGAGGAGCTGATTCGGGCCGCCGGGCTCACCCGGCAGGAGGAAGCCGAGGCCGGACACGCCTGAGCGGCATCGGCGGCTCCGCCGCGTCAACGTACGGAGGTGGATATGAAAGGCATGTCGGCGTTGTTGCGGGTGTTCTGTGCCTGTGCGCTTGCGATAGGTCTGGGTGCTGTGACGGTAGACGTGGTGGCCGCGGGAAAGGCCAGGGCGGTTGGATACGAATCTCTGATGGTGCATTCGGCCGCGATGAACCGTGATATCCCGGTGGCCTTTTTGGCCGGCGGTCCGCACGCGGTCTATCTACTGGATCCCTTCGATGCCGCCCCGGACGTCAGCAATTGGGTCACCGCGGGCAATGCAATGAACACCCTTGCCGGCAAAGGGATATCGGTGGTGGCGCCGGCCGGCGGCGCGTACAGCATGTACACCAACTGGGAGCAGGACGGCAGCAAGCAGTGGGACACCTTCCTGTCCAGCGAGCTGCCCGACTGGCTGGCCGCCAACAAGGGCCTGGCGCGCGGCGGCCACGCCGCGGTAGGTGCTGCCCAGGGCGGCTACGCCGCGATGGCACTGGCCGCCTTCCACCCCGATCGCTTCGAGTACGCCGGCTCGCTGTCCGGATTCGTCTATCCGTCAGAAACCACGCTGCACGGTGCGATTCTGGCCGGCCTGCAGCAATTCGGCGGCGTGGACGGCAACGGTATGTGGGGCGCCCCGCAGCTGGGCCGGTGGAAGTGGCACGACCCGTACGTGCACGCCCCGCTGCTGGCGCAGAACAACACCCGGATCTGGATGTGGGCCGCGAAGGGCGGCGGCGCGAGTGATGCCGCCGCCATGATCGGCTACGCCGATCAGGCGACGGGCAGCAATCTGCAGTTCTACCAACAGTATCGAGCCGTCGGCGGGGGCAATGGCCACTTCGACTTCCCGGCCGGCGGCGACAACGGCTGGGGCTCGTGGCCGGCACAGCTGGGCGCCATGTCGGGCGACGTCGCCGGCTCCATCCGGTAGGCGCGCCAGTCATCTGGCGGGTCATGATCGTGGCCATCTCGGCGCGCCGGTGTCGCCGCGTCGTGCGGTCGGAACCGGACCGTGTCCGGGGCACTCATCACGAGGTTCAGTGACGGGTCGAGACTTCCGCGAGGCCGTCCGATTCCGTTACGCGAATCCGGGGCATGTTGCCAGCACTCCGGCGCTTGGCCGGCCCTTCGCGCTGAGCCGTTGCGAGATGCTCTCCGTTGGATCGGGCAACACCTTCTCGCTCAGCAGCATGCCCCACTTGAACATGGAGCGGACGGCGCGGACAAAAAGCCGATTGGGCGGCTTGAGCTGCAGGATCTCGAATAGGTGATCCGGGTACATGGCGAGCACCATCGACTGGGCGAACTTGTGCAAGGGGGCCGGAAAATAACGTTCGGCAAATTGCTTACGGACCGCCGCGCATGCGACGACCGCGTCCATTGTATGCGGCCACTCACGCTTCTCAAATTCATACATATAGTCGAGCAGGCCCTGAAAGTCACTCGGCCAGCCGGTAAGTGGGGCTCCGGCTCCCGTTTTAAACAGCGGGACCATGTCGGTCCAGAACCGATATGCCGCGACCTGCAGGGCAGGAGAGTACCCGGGCAGGCCAACCATTTCACGAAACCGGTGGAACGCCGCCGCCTCGGACACAACCCGTATACGTAGTCGTCGTTTTGCGACATGTCGAATGGATATTCTTTGGCGTAGTGGGCGTGCAGCCTGTTGACCGCCCCTACCGACCGGCGCGTTGCGTCGGACGACACACTGTTTTCCCACCACGTCAAGATGTGCTTATTCGTGTCGAAAAAACGCTTGTCCTGACGCAATAGGATCTTTCCGTTTCCATCCCGCACTACCGTACGGCCACCGCGGTCAGTGGCGAAAAAAAAATGGGCAGAGATAAAGGCATAGAAGAAGTTCATTATGAACTCGTTGAGCCGGTAGGCATTGGCAAGTCGCCAGATTCGTTCGTAGTCTACATCGGGGTCCAGACGGTCGATCTCGCGGTCGATCCACTTGTGACGGGATACCCATTTCCTCAACTGCTTCACCGTTGTCGCCTCACATTCATTGCCGCGCGCCTAGAACTACTTCAGTCGATGCAAACATTGAGGGGTGACTGTGGCAATGTACTGGCCTCACAACAAATTTTGATGGAATTGTATCGCGTGCACACCCCACTTGCGGTGGCCGGAAAGTGCGGCTACAAAAGTAAACACATGCAATTGGTCGAAATCAGGAGGAGCGGCGCCAATGACCGAGACCGGAACGACGGGCGAGTGGGCACGATGGAGGCGGCGTCCCCAGCCGTGTTTGCCAAGTCGAGCATCTCCATCGGAGCCGCCGGCGATCTGATCAAGGCGGCCGACGCCGAGGCTCGGGCGCTGGGCGTACCGGTGGCCATCGCAGTCATGGATGAGTCCGGACTTCTCAAGGCATTCGCCCGACAAGACGGCGCTTCTGTGGTCGCAGGCGAGCTTGCTATCGACAAGGCGTACACGGCGGCCGCGATGGGCTTCGGAGTGTCCACGGCCCAGCTTGCGGAGGTGATCAGCGGTGATCGTCCCCTGGAACTGAACTTTTCGGGCCGCGGCCGACTCGCTTTCGTCGGCGGGGGCCATCCAGTCGTGATCGCGGGTGTGGTCATCGGAGCTGTCGGTGTCGCCGGCGGGCACTGCACACAGGACGCTCAGATTGCCAGCGCCGCCATCGAAGCGTTGACCTAGCATTACCTGGGCGAACCATGGGATCGACTGCGGCAACGAAGATTTGGGACCGACACGTCGTAGCAACGTTGAAGGGCCGTGATCTTCTCTACGTCGATCTTCACTTCACTCACGAGCTGAGCCCGCAGGCGTTTGATTCTCTGCGTAACCGTGGGCTGGTGGTCCGCCGTCCCCAGCAGACTCTTGCGGTGATGGACCACATCGTGCCCACGGTCAGCGGCTCGGAGCCCCTGGATTCCGCTGCGGCCGCACAGCTCGCTGCTCTGCGAGAGAACTGCGCTCGTCATCGCATCACCTTGTTCGGGATCGGATCCACTCGCCAAGGGATCGCCCACGTCGTGCGCCCAGAACTCGGGCTCAGTCGGCCCGGTATCACCATCGCATGCGGGGACAGTCACACGTCGACGCATGGTGCACTGGGCGCGCTCGCCCTGGGCATCGGCACTACGCAGGTCGAGCAAGTCCTGGCTACACAATGTCTGCTTCTCGCCCGCCCCCAGCAGATCGCGGTCATCTTCGATGGCGAGTCCGGAGCGGGTGTGACCGCCAAGGACATGGCCCTTGCGGTCGTCAGAGAGCTCGGAGTGGGTGGCGCGGCTGGACATGTTATTGAATACCGCGGTGCGGCCGTGCGCGGCTTATCCGTTGAGGGCCGCATGACATTGTGCAATCTTTCCGCCGAGACGGGTGCTCGCACCAGCATTATCAGTCCCGACCAGCGGACGTACGACTATTTGTGGGGCTTGGCTACGAGTCTCGCGGGGGGCGACTGGTTGGCGGCTGTCGACGATTGGTCGGCGCTGGCGACGGACGAGAATACGGTATTCGACCGTGAAATCCGGCTTGATGCCACAGCGGTCGAGCCGACCGTCACGTGGGGCACTACACCCGCGATGAGTGCTCCCGTGAATGGATGCGTGCCCAATGCGGCGGAGACGTCCGAACCGGCACAGACGCAAAAAGCACTGGCATATATGGGCCTCAAGGGCGGTGAGCGCATCGTCGACATCAGCGTCGACCGCGTGTTCATCGGATCCTGCGCTAATGCGCGGATTTCCGACCTGCGCGCAGCTGCGGCGGTACTGGGAGGGCGTCGCGTTGCTCCGAACGTCAGCGCGATGGTTGTTCCCGGATCGATGGCCGTCAAACGGCAGGCTGAGCGCGAAGGTCTCGCCGATGCTTTCCGCGACGCGGGATTTGACTGGCGCGCCCCGGGTTGCTCGATGTGTGTGGGCATGAATGCGGACCTGCTGGGGGCGGGCGAGCGGTGTGCGGCCACGTCGAACCGGAATTATGAAGGGCGTCAAGGTGCAGGCGGTAGAACGCATCTGGTGTCACCGGCGATGGCCGCGGCGGCAGCCATTGCCGGTCACTTCGTCGACGTCCGAAAGTGGCTCTGATGCGACCTATCCGCACAGTCCGTGGCCGGGTGCTGCCGCTCTACCAGCCAGATATCGACACCGACCAGATAATGCCTAAACAGTTCCTGGCGCGAACATCGAAGACCGGATACGGCAAACACGTGTTTCATGAATGGCGTCAGGATCCTCGATTCGTGTTCAACGACCGAAGATTCGCAGGCGCGAACATCCTTGTGACTACCACACCGGCGTGGAGCAGGTGCTGGTGTTCCTGCCCCAAGCCGCCTCGATCACCCAGACCGTATCTACCCCGTTCCCGAACCAGGCCGCGCTGGACCTCGGCTTGACGATCAACCAGCCGCCGCCCTGCCTGACCGGTTTCATTCCCGCCTCCGAGTGGCGGTCACCGGCCGATACCAGCCTGCAACCGCTGCCGTCGGGCACCTACTGCAAGATCCCGATGGACACCCCGGCCAACAGCGTGCGCGGCTCGCGCAACATCCCCTGCGTGGATGTCCCCGGCAAGCGGGCGGCCACGCCGCGCGAGTGCCGCGACCCCAGGCCGTATGTGCCCGCCGGGACCAACCCGTGGTTCGGTGACCCGAACCAGATTCTGACCTGCCCGGCGCCGGGAGCCCGCTGCGACCAGCCCGTGAAACCCGGCATGGTGATCCCCGCGCCATCTATCAACAACGGCATGAACCCGGCGCCGTCGGACCGCGTCGCCGAGTCGCCACCTCCGGTCAGCGACTCGCTACAGCGACCAGGTACCGGCACGGTGCAGTGCAACGGACAGCAGCCCAACCCGTGTGTCTACACGCCGATGGGACCCCCCTCGGCGGTATACAGTCCCCAAAGCGGTGAACTGGTAGGGCCCGACGGCGTCAAATACTCCGTCGAAAACTCGACCAAAACAGGAGACGACGGATGGAAGGAGATGCTGGCACCAGCCGGCTGAACCCACCACCGATGTCGAT
>NZ_JAGZ01000005.1 GCF_000526915.1 Mycobacterium genavense ATCC 51234
GCGCTGCCTGTTAGAAGGGTGGGTCGTCGGGTAGGGGTGGTAGGTCGGAGGGGGTGGGGGTCCAGTCGGGGGGTAGTTCTTCGGGTTCGCGGGGTTGGTTGACCCAGATGCAGAAGGGGCTGGTGCTGGGGGTGCCTTGAAGGCGAAGAGGCTGTCGCGCATGTGGTTTCGGAATTTGCGTGCGGCGATTTCTTTGTTGCGGGCGCGTTGGCGCCGGTTGTGCGCGCGGGTGCGGGTGATGTGGGCGTGTCGTTGCTGGGTCCGGTCGCCGCGGGGTGGGGCCGCTGGGGTGCAGGCGGGTCGGCATGGCCCGAACAGGTCGACCCCGCCGGGGTGGGTGCGGTAGGTGCGCCCGGCAGGTGAGGTCCAGATGATGGTCGTCGGCTAGTTGAGTGTCGCGCCATCCGCCGAAGGTTTTGAGTCGATGGTGCAGGCGGCATAGGCATTTGAGATTGTGGTCGACGGTGTGGCCGCCGGCGGCGGGATCGTGGTGGTTGAACGCCACGGTGTGGTCGAGGTCGCAGATTTCGGCGGGGCGGGCACAGCCGGGGAAGCGACACGTCAGATCCCGGCATCGGATGAAGCGTTGCAGTGCCGCCGGTGGGTTGGTAGCGCAGCGCCTCGGCGGCGCTGACGATCGGGTCGACCCCGAGGTGGGTTGCGGTGTCGGCCAGGGCGCGGACCTGCTCGGCGTCGATAAGCCCGTAGCCCTCGAGGTAGCCCGGGGCCGCATTGTCGGCGTAGACGGTGGGCGCGGCGGCGATGACGTTGACCACGACGCGCACCCCGGCACCACCTGGGTGGTCGGCGGCGGGGCGGCCGGGCAGCCGGGCTGGTGGCAGCGGTAGGCCAGGGCGCGTCCTTGGATCAGGGCGGCCAGCGCGCCGGCGCGGCGCTGATCGAGGGTGCGCGGATCGGCGGCACACACCTGCCCGGCCAGCTGGGACAGCCCGCGATCGAAGGCCTTGGCGGTCGCGGCGGCGATGGTGCCGTAGACCTCGGCCATCCCGTTGGCCAGCGGGGACACCGCCAGGTAGCGGTCGGTGTCGGCGCTGTGGCGGCGCTGGCGGGCGGCATCGGGATCCACCGCGACCACCGCGGCGTCGACCGCGTTGACGATGCGTTGGCGCGACCAGCCCCGCCAGCTGCCCAGCCGGGCGGCCAGGGACCGGTCGACCCGGGCGATCAACGCCTCGTCGGTGATCAGGCCGGTGCGGGCGATGATCAACCGCACCGTGCGCCAATCGGTGCGGCCCTGGGCCAGCAACGCCGCCACCTGCGGCAGCCGGGTATCGAGTGCCTCGGCATCCGAGACGCCATAGCCGGCCGCCACCGCCGACAGGTTCATCGCCGCGGCCACCTCGGCCGCGGTCTGCTCACACCCGTCGATCACCGCAAACTCCCGCCGCTGCGCATCCCGCCCCGCCGCGGCCACCCGCTGCCGCAACAACGCCGCCACCACCGCCAACCGCCGCGCCACCAACACCGACTCCTGCCGATGCAACGACTCAATCTCGGCCACCAAACCCCCATCGAACATACATGCGATCATAAAAGGGTCCACCGACGAGAGCTTTTGGCGAAGTTGCGACCTGTGGATAACTGGCACATCGGCGACGTCCTCGCCTAAGGGGTGACGAGAATCTTGCAGTGCCGCTCGGGGTCGGCGAGGTCGTCGAAGGCCGCCCCGACGCCGTCCAGGCCCACCTCGCCGGTGATCAGCGGGCTGACGTCGATCTCGCCTTCGGCCAGCGAGCGCAGCGAGTCCGCGAACTCCTCGGGGCCGTTGGCCAAACAGAATTGCACGTTGATCTCCTTGGCAATCGCGAAGAATGGGTGGAAGGTGTCGGGCTCCATACACACTCCGGCGACGACCAGCCGGGTGCCCGGGCGGGCCCGCAAGACCACGTCGTCGATGATCCCGGGCACGCCGATCGGCTTGAACACCACCGCGGCTTTGACCGTGTCGAACGGCGAACCAAGGGCGGCATCCAGCGTCTGGTGGGCGCCCATCACGGTGGCCAGCTCCCGGCGCTTCTGCGAAAAGTCAGATGCGACAATGTTTTCCACGCCGCGCGCCCGAAGGGGCGCGATGATCGCGATGCCGATCGGGCCGCACCCCAGCAATAGGGCGGTCTCGCCCGGTTCGATGTTCGACTTGTTGACGGCGTGCAGCCCGACCGCCATCGGTTCGGTCAGGGCGGCATGTTTGAGGTCCAAGCCGTTGGGGACGGGCAGCAGCAGCGGCGCCGAGAGCAGCATCCGTTCGGCATAGCCACCGATGGTGTCGTTGCTGTAGACGATCGGTGCTACGCCCTTGGCGGACAACAGCACTGGAATCGACGTGACGATGGAGCCCGGCGGGTAGGTATCGGTGTTGGGCCCGGCTTCGAGTACCTCCACACTGAATTCGTGGCCCATGAAGATGTCGTGCCGCAGGTCGACGTTCATGCCGCCCGCGCCGGCGGCGACCCGCTCGGTCATCTCCAGCACCTTCTCGCCGCGCTTGGCAAAATGCAGGTCGGAGCCACAGATTCCGCAGGCCTTGATGGCCACCAGCACTTGGCCGGATTCGGGAACCGGGTCGGGTACGTTGTCCCGATAGACCATGCGCCCGTCGCGCAGCACCGAGGCGCGCATCAGTTCGCCGCGCCTTCGTGCTCGCCGACATGCTCGGTGATGGCTTTCACGACGGCCTCGCCGGCGCGCCCGATCAACTGGTCGCGATGGTCTTTGGCTCAGTCGTGTGAGGCCCGCGACGCCGCCAGCTGTCCCTTGAAGTGAGGAATCACCTTGCGGGCCATCAGGTCATAGGAGTGGTAAGTGGCTTCGGGCAAGGCCCAGTCATGCCCGAGCATCAGCAGGGTACCGAAGCCGCCCGATCGTTCCAACAGGTCCTCGATGTGCGCGATCGCGTCGTCGGGCGTGCCGATACAGCAATTCACTTTGGCCACATAGTCTTCGACGAACTCGTACGGCGTCTGGGTGTCCTCGACGGCGTTGGCCAGCGGGACGAATCCCGCGGCACCGAAGTAGTTGGCGAAATCCTGCAGCCCGTAGGTGCAGTCGGTGATCGCCTGCTCGCGGCTGTCGGCGATGTGCATGATGGACAGCACCCGCCAGTCGGCCCGATTCGGTTCGCCCCGACCGACTTTGGCGGCCTGCTCGTGCACCACGTCCCAGGTGGTCTCCAACGCGGCGAAACCACCGGGCACCGACATCGACAACGACAGCAGTGACGTGCCCAGTGCCCCGGCCAGCCGCGGCCCGGACGGCGAAATCATTGCCGCCGTGGAGATTTCCGGGTATGGCCAGGTGTACGGTCGGATATGCAGCTGCGCGTCGCGCAAGGTGAACCAGTCGGTGTGGCGATCGATGCGCTCGGTAGGCCCGGCGCGGAACAGCGCCAGGATCGCCTCGAGCGACTCCTGCATCATGTGCCGCTGGTCGACCGGGTCGATGCCCATCATGTAGGCGTCCGACGGCAGTGCCCCGGGGCCGGTGCTGAACATCACCCTGCCGCGGGTCAGGTGGTCCAGCAGCACCCAGCGGTCGGCCACCATCAGGGGATGGTGATAGGGTAGCAAGACCACGCCGGTGCCCAGCCGGATGTGCTTGGTGCGTTCCGCGGCGGCCGCGATGAACACCTCCGGGCAGGCGATCAATTCGTAGCCACCTGAGTGGTGCTCGCCGAACCAGGCTTCGTCGAACCCCAGACGGTCCAGCGCGACAACACGTTCCATGTCGTATTCCAGTGCGACCGTTGGGGATTGGCCGATCGGGTGGAAGGGGGTGATGAAGACGCCAAAGCGAAGCGGTGCGTTCACCGCAGCTCCAATCCGTTGAGAAATTCCAGCAGTACGGTGTTGACCTCGTCGGGTCGTTCCTGCTGTAGCCAGTGACCGGCGCCTTCGATCATGACCTGGCGGTACGGCCCGGAGACGATTTCGGCGGCGCGGTCGGCGCGGGTGAAGGCAAGCACGGGATCGGCGGTGCCGCCGATGAACAAGCACGGCACCGAGATCTTCGCGTCGGCGAGGTCGGCGGTGATCTCCCAGTTGCGGTCGAAATTGCGATACCAGTTCAGGCCGCCGGTGAACCTGGTGCGGGAGAACTCGGCGATGTAGTGGTCGAGCTCGTCCTGGCTGATCCACTCCGGCAGCGCATCGGGTTCGGGCAGGCGATCGATGAAGCCTTCCGGCCCGGGTGCCACCATCCGCAGCCCCGCGGCCTTGTCGCCGTCCGTCCGCAGGCCGCCCATCAACCGTCGGATCGCGCGGGCGGGATCGCCGTTGAGTTCAGCGTCGGCGACGCCGGGCTCCTGGAAATACAGGATGTAGAAGAAATACAGGATGTAGAAGAAGTTCTCGCCGAACGTCTTGCGCCAGGCTTGAGTTGGGGCCACCTGCGATCTGGGCGTGGCCGGCACGCTGAGCGCGGCGACGGCCGCGACCCGGTCCGGATGCAGCAGCGGCGCATGCCACACCACCGGTGCGCCCCAGTCGTGGCCGATCCAGACGGCTCGCTCGGCGCCGACGTCGTCGAGCAAGCCGACGATGTCGGCGGTCAGCTCGCGGATGTTGTAGGCGTCGATCGCCTCGGGTTGCGAGGATCCGCCGTACCCGCGCTGGTCGGGAGCCAGAACGTGATAACCGGCACTGGCGAGCGCTGGAATTTGGTATCGCCACGAATAAGCCAATTCGGGAAAGCCGTGGGCCAAGACCACCACCGGCGCGCCACGCTCGCCGGCCTCGACGATCCGCAGCTGCACCCCATTGCTCTACTACTAACCGTCGGTTGATGTGGGCACCAACACACCAAATCACAACCCCTGGGGTGTGAGAAGTGTTCAGCGGGGTTGAAAATGGCCGTTCATTTTGTGGCCGGGCCTGGTTGCCTATAGGCGTGAGGCGGTTGGACCACATCGTGATGTGGACGCAAGATCTGCGGGCATCGATGGACTTCTATACGAAGGTGATCGGGCTGGCGCCGGTGCGGTTTGACGAGTTCGACGCTGGAGAGGCGCCGTTTCCCAGCGTGCGGTGTGCGAGGACTCGATCATCGACCTGATGCCGAAGGCCGGCATCGGCGCGACCGATGCGCTGACCAAGGTCACGGCCAGCGCCGGACACCCGGTCAACCACGTCTGCCTGGCGCTGTCGAAGCCGGAATACGAGGCGCTGGACCGGCAACTGCAGGCGGCGGGGGTGGACACCAGCGCGCGGCTCGACCGCAGTTACGGCGCCCGGGGCTGGGCTCCGCACATTTACTATTTCGTACTATTTCGCCGATCCCGACGGCAATGTGATCGAGGCTCACTACTACGATTAGAGCTCGCGATCGTGGCTGTGCGGTGTCAGGCCAGTGTGGCTTTTCCCAATGCAAGGCATCTCCTGACTCAATTCGCGGTGCTCTAGCTCCTATCGGGAACCGCCGCACGTTGAATGGGCAGGACGGCATTGCCGGAGCTGGTGATCACCACTAGCGGTAGCCTGAACTTTTCCAGCTGCGTGTATCGGGGAAGGACCTGGCCGAAACGGCCGATGATTGATGAACCGGAAAAATGTGATCCGCACAGTCACGGCGATCGCCGTGGTTGTGCTGCTCGGCTGGTCGTTCTTCTACTTCAGCGATGACACCCGCGGGTACAAACCCGTCGACACCTCGGTGGCCATGTCGCAGATCAACGGCGACAACGTCAAGAGCGCGCAGATCGACGACCGTGAGCAGCAATTGCGGTTGACCCTGAAGAAGGGCAACAACGACACCGACAACTCCGACAAGGTCATCACCAAATACCCCAGCGGCTACGCCGTCGACCTGTTCAACGCGCTGAACGCGAAGAACGCCAAGGTCGCCACCGTCGTCAACGAGGGCAGCATTCTGGGCGAGCTGTTGGTGTATGTGCTGCCGCTGCTGCTGCTGGTCGGGTTGTTCGTGATGTTCTCGCGCATGCAGGGCGGCGCCCGGATGGGCTTCGGCTTCGGCAAGTCGCGCGCCAAGCAACTGTCCAAGGACATGCCCAAGACCACTTTCGCCGACGTGACCGGTGTCGACGAGGCCGTCGAGGAGCTGTACGAGATCAAGGACTTCCTGCAGAATCCCAGCCGCTACCAGGCGCTGGGCGCCAAGATCCCCAAGGGTGTGCTGCTCTACGGGCCGCCGGGAACCGGCAAGACGCTGCTGGCCCGCGCGGTGGCCGGCGAGGCCGGGGTGCCGTTCTTTACCATTTCGGGCTCCGACTTCGTCGAGATGTTCGTCGGCGTCGGCGCCTCCCGGGTGCGCGACCTGTTCGACCAGGCCAAGCAGAACAGCCCGTGCATCATCTTCGTCGACGAGATCGACGCGGTGGGCCGCCAGCGCGGCGCCGGGCTCGGTGGTGGTCACGACGAGCGTGAGCAGACGCTCAACCAGCTGCTGGTCGAGATGGACGGTTTCGGCGACCGCGCCGGCGTGATCCTGATCGCTGCGACCAACCGGCCCGACATCCTGGACCCGGCGCTGCTGCGCCCGGGCCGCTTCGACCGGCAGATCCCGGTGTCCAACCCCGACCTGGCGGGCCGGCGTGCGGTGCTGGCGGTGCACTCCAAGGGCAAACCGATCGCCCCGGACGCCGACCTGGACGGGCTGGCCAAGCGGACCGTCGGGATGACCGGCGCCGACCTGGCCAACGTCATCAACGAGGCCGCGCTGCTGACCGCGCGGGAAAACGGCACCGTCATAACCGGGCCCGCTCTCGAGGAGGCGGTGGACCGGGTGATCGGCGGGCCGCGTCGCAAGGGCCGGATCATCAGCGAGCAGGAGAAGAAGATCACCGCCTACCACGAAGGCGGGCACACCCTGGCCGCATGGGCGATGCCCGACATCGACCCGGTGTACAAGGTGACGATCCTGGCCCGCGGCCGCACCGGCGGGCACGCCGTCGCGGTGCCCGAAGAGGACAAGGGCCTGCGCACCCGTTCGGAGATGATCGCGCAACTGGTGTTCGCGATGGGTGGGCGTGCCGCCGAGGAGCTGGTCTTCCGGGAGCCGACGACGGGCGCGGTGTCCGACATCGAGCAGGCCACCAAGACCGCGCGGGCAATGGTCACCGAATTCGGCATGAGCTCTAAGCTCGGTGCGGTCAAATACGGTTCCGAGCACGGTGACCCGTTCCTGGGCCGGACGATGGGGACCCAGGCGGATTATTCGCACGAGGTCGCCCGCGACATCGACGACGAGATCCGCAAGCTCATCGAGGCCGCACACACCGAGGCCTGGGAGATCCTCACCGAATACCGCGATGTGCTGGACACCTTGGCCGGCGAGCTGCTGGAGAAGGAAACCCTGCACCGGCCCGAACTGGAAAAGATCTTCGCCGGCGTCGAAAAGCGGCCCCGGCTCACGATGTTCGACGATTTCGGCGGCCGTATCCCGTCGGACAAGCCGCCGATCAAGACGCCGGGGGAGCTGGCGATCGAGCGCGGCGAGCCCTGGCCGCAACCGGTTCCCGAGCCGGCTTTCAAGGCCGCCATCGCGGCGGCCAGTCAGGCCGCCGAGGCCACGCGCGCCGAGGCCGACAGAAAAGCTCACGGCCCCAACGGTTCTCACGGCGGTCAGGGTTCGGGCGATCGCGATCGGCGTCCCACTCAGCCGGACTACGGCGCTCCGGCGGGGTGGTACGCGCCCGGATGGCCGCCGCCACCGCAGCAGCAACAACCCCAGGGTCACTGGTATCCGCCTGCACCGCAGCCGTATTGGCCCCAGCCGGCCCCGAGCTATCCGGGCCAGCCGAGTCGGGGCCCGGGGCAGGGTCAGGCTCAGCCGTCGTACCCGCCCTATCCGCCCTACCCCCCGCCTGCGCAGCCCAGTCCGGATCCGGGAAAATCGCCTGACCACCCCGATGAGGACGTGAGCCGGCCCAACCCGCCGGCCCGGGGCTGACGAACGGAGACTTCGATGGTGCTGCCGGATACCCGCGCCGCGTTGGATGGTGTACGGGCGTTCGACCAGGCACGCGCGGAGGCGGCCGTCCGCGAGCTGTTGTACGCGATCGGCGAAGACCCCGATCGAGAGGGTTTGCGGGACACTCCCGCCCGGGTGGCTCGCGCATACCGGGAGATCTTCTCCGGGCTGTACACCGACCCGTCCGTGGTGCTCAACACGATGTTCGACGAAGAGCACGACGAGTTGGTGATCGTCAAGGAGATCCCGCTGTACTCCACCTGCGAGCATCACCTGGTTTCGTTCCACGGGGTGGCCCACGTCGGCTATATCCCCGGCACCGACGGCCGGGTGACCGGGTTGTCGAAAATCGCGCGGCTGGTTGACCTTTACGCCAAGCGGCCGCAGGTTCAGGAGCGGCTCACCAGCCAGATCGCCGATGCCCTGGTGAGCCGGCTGGATCCGCGCGGTGTGATCGTCGTGGTCGAGGCCGAGCACTTGTGCATGGCGATGCGTGGTGTGCGGAAACCCGGCGCCATCACCACGACCTCGGCGGTGCGCGGGCAATTCAAAACCGATGCTGCCTCTCGAGCCGAAGCGCTCGACCTCATCCTGCGTAAGTGAGTTTGCTGCCTGTGCAGGTTGTCGGGGTGGTCAACGTCACTGGCGACTCATTCTCGGACGGCGGGTGTTACCTCTGCGTCGACGACGCCGTCGCGCACGGTTTGGCATTGGCGGCCGACGGTGCGGGAATCGTCGACGTCGGCGGGGAGTCCACCCGCCCGGGTGCCACCCGGATCGACCCTCGACTCGAGCGCTCCCGTGTCGTTCCCGTCGTCAAAGAGCTTGCAGCACAAGGCGTTACCGTCAGCATCGACACCATGCACGCCGACGTCGCGCGTGCGGCGCTGCAGCACGGCGCGCTGATCGTCAACGACGTCTCCGGTGGAAGGGCCGATCCGGCGATGGCACCGCTGGTCGCCGAAACCGGTGCGCGGTGGGTGTTGATGCATTGGCGATCGGTGTCGTCCGACCATCCGCACCAGGCACCGCACTACCGTGACGTGGTCGCCGAGGTGCGTTCGGAATTGCTGGCCGGCGTCGACGACGCGGTGGCCGCCGGTGTCGATCCGGCGAAGTTGATCATCGATCCCGGCCTGGGATTCGCCAAGACGGGACAACACAATTGGGCGTTGCTGCATGCTTTGCCCGAGTTCGTGGCCACCGGAGTGCCGGTACTCCTGGGTGCCTCGCGAAAACGGTTCCTCGGTACGCTGTTGGCCGGATCGGACGGGTCGCCGCGACCGCCGGACGGGCGCGAGACGGCGACCGCGGTGATTTCCGCGCTGGCCGCCCTCTACGGGGCCTGGGGTGTGCGAGTGCACGATGTGCGGGCCTCGGTCGACGCCCTCAAGGTCGTGGGCGCCTGGACCCAGACAGAGCAGACTGAGCAGGATGGCTGACCGAATCGAGTTGCGCGGCTTGACAGTTCGTGGCCGCCACGGAGTCTACGAATTCGAACGGGACGAGGGACAGGACTTCGTCATCGACATCGTGGCATGGCTCGACCTGGCCGACGCCGCGGCCAGCGACGACCTCGCCGACACCCACGACTACGTCGCCCTGGCCGCGCGGGCCGCCGCCATCGTCGCGGGCCCCGCACGCAACCTGATCGAAACGGTGGGCGCCGAGATCGCCGACTTCGTGATGGCCGACGAACGCGTGCACGCCGTCGAGGTCACGGTGCACAAGCCGGAGGCCCCGATCGAACAGCAATTCTCCGACGTGGCAGTGGTGATTCGGCGGTCGCGCCGCGGCGGGCGCGGTTCGGTGATCCCGGTGGGCGGGGTGTGATGACGCGCGTCGTACTGTCCATCGGCTCCAACCTCGGAGACCGGCTCGCGCGGTTGCAGTCCGTCGTCGACGGCCTCGGTGACGCGCTGATCGCCGTCTCACCCGTGTACGAGACGGCCCCGTGGGGGCGCGTCGAGCAGGCGCCGTTTCTCAACGCGGTGCTGATCGCCGACGACCCCGCGCTCGACGGGCAGGGCTGGCTGCGTCGGGCGCAGGAGTTCGAGGCGGCGGCGGGCCGGATCCGCGGCGAGCGCTGGGGACCGCGCACCCTGGACGTGGACCTGATCGCCTGCCGCACGGCCGACGAAGAAGTGCTCAGCCGCGAAAACAATCTCACCCTGCCGCATCCGCTGGCCCACCTGCGGGCCTTCGTGCTGGTGCCCTGGCTGGCCATCGACCCGGACGCGACGCTGACCGTCGCCGGCGGGCCCCGGCGCGTCGCCGAGCTGCTGGCCGAACTCGACCCCGCCGACCGACAGGCGGTCCAGCTGTCGCGGCACACGCTCAACCATTCGTCCTGGCCCGATCGGGAGTCGAAGAGCTGATGGGGCCGACCCGGAAACGTGACCTGACGGCCGCGGTGGTCGGCGCGGCCGTTCTGGGATATCTGCTGATCAAGGTGCTGTTCCGGTGGTTTCCGCCGATCACGGTTTGGACCGGCCTGTCGCTGCTCGTGGTCGCCATCGCCGAGGCGCTGTGGGCACGGTACGTGCGGGCCAAGGTCAACGACGGGGAAATCGGCGACGGACCCGGCTGGCTGCATCCGCTCGCGGTGGCCCGCAGCGTGATGATCGCCAAGGCGTCGGCCTGGGTGGGCGCCCTGGTGCTGGGTTGGTGGATCGGGATCCTGGTGTTCTTCCTGCCGCGGCGGTCGTGGTTGCTGGTCGCCGCCAAGGACACCGCCGGAACGGTGGTGGCTGCCGTCAGCGCGCTGGCGCTGTTGGTGGCCGCGCTATGGCTAAAGCATTGCTGCAAATCTCCGCCGGACTCGACCGACCACGCCGAGGGGGCGGAAAGCTAGGGCGCCCGCCGAGGTTGCGGGCCACCGCCCGGGGCACGGGCCGATTAACGGCGATTGATTACCGAATTAACCCAGGTGAGAATCGCCGGAGTCGCGCGACACGCTCAGTGACGTCGCACAGGTACAGTCAGGCCATGACCGTTCTGTCCCGCGGCGCCCGGGTCCGGCGCGGCGGCCGCAGGCCGGGGTGGGTGCTCTTGACGACGTTGCTGGTCCTCGCAATAGGGGCCAGTTCCGCACTGGTTTTCACCAACCGTGTGGAACTGCTCAAGCTCGCTGTGATCCTGGCGCTGTGGGCCGCAGTCGCCGGCGCTTTCGTGTCGGTGCTGTACCGCAGGCAAAGCGACGCCGATCAGTCGCGGATGCGTGATTTGAAACTGGTCTACGACTTGCAGCTGGATCGGGAGATCTCGGCCCGCCGCGAGTACGAACTGACCGTCGAGTCCCAGTTGCGACGCGAGTTGGCCTCCGAGATACGCGCCCAGGCGGCCGACGATCTGGCCGCCCTGCGCGCGGAAGTGGCCGCGCTGCGGACCAGCCTGGAAATCCTGTTCGACACCGACCTCGAGCAGCGGCCAGCGCTGGAGACGCCGGAGACCGATACGCCGCCGGCGCGCGCCTACAGCGACTGGGACCGCAACGGGGAAGCCGGCGTCGACTGGGTGGCCAGCGACCGCGTCACCTCGGTCCGCGACAGCGCCTCGGCCGATCCCCGCACCGACGAGTCCGCGATCATCGACGTACCCGAAGAGCCCCTGCTGCCGCCGCGGTCGCGGGAGCGGGCCCGGTTTTACGAAAGCCAGCACGAGGCGGCTTACCCGTCGGCTTCGCAGTTCCAATACCCCGAGGCCCCGCCGTATGTGCCGCCGCAGGAGGCCCCGTACCAGCCCCCACCGATGCCTGCGGCGGCCGAGCCCGACCGACGCTTCGAACCCCAGCAATGGCCGTCGGCGCCGGAGTCCCAGCCCGGACCGGCGCGGCCGGATTGGCAGCCGGTCAACGCGGACGGGCTGTGGCTGCCCCCGGGTGCGCCGGGCAGCAACTGGGCAGGGGGAGGTGTGTCCGACGCGCCGGCAGCCGCGTCGTCGGGCCGGCGCCGCCATGCCGACCCCGACGAGCAGTTCGACAATCTGCCGCCGACTGAGCACGACCCGCCCGCGCAGCCCGGTGAGTCCGGCCGTCGGGCACGCTCGCGTCACTCCGCGGAGTACCGCGACTACAGCGTCCGCAACTTCCTCTCGACGAACGAACCCGGTGCGCCGTCTCCGCCACCTGCGGCTGCCACCGCACCGCCCCCGCCGCCGCATGCCAGGCAGGCGCCCCAAGACGAGGCGTCACCGCCCCGCCTGGCCCCCGGGCCGCACGTGAAGCCGGCGCCCCGTCATCTCGGCGCGGACGAGGGGTCCGACGGCGGCCAAGGCACGCAAACCGGCGGTCAGTCGGTTGCCGACCTGCTGGCGCGGCTGCAGGTGCAGCCCTCCGGCGGGGGCCGGCGTCGTCGCCGAGAAGGCTGAGCTGGGAGCTTTCTCACATTGGGGCCGGCTCACCCATCGACTACAGTCTTAATGACCGTCCGGTACCCAGCACCTGGGACTGGAACGAACGAATCAGCAATGTGAGGTCGTCTGCGATGGAGCAGTTCGACGGTTTGCGCCCGGCCCGGCTCAAGGTGGGGGTCATTTCCGCTGGCCGGGTGGGTTCCGCCCTAGGTGTTGCGCTGGAGCGCGCCGAGCACGTCGTGGTGGCCTGCAGCGCCATCTCGCACGCGTCGCGCCAGCGCGCGGCCCAGCGGTTGCCCGACACCACGGTGGCCGCACCGCAGGACGTGGCCGCCGCGGCCGAACTGCTGTTGCTGGCTGTTCCCGACAGCGAACTGACCGGGCTGGTTTCCGGGCTGGCCGCGACCTCGGCGGTGCGGCCCGGCACGATCGTGGCGCACACCTCGGGCGCCAACGGGGTCGGCATTCTCGAGCCGCTGACGCAGCATGGCTGCATACCGCTGGCCATTCACCCGGCGATGACGTTCACCGGATCCGACGAGGACATCAGCCGGTTGCCGGACACCTGCTTCGGGATCACCGTGGCCGACGATGTCGGCTACGCGATCGGGCAGTCGCTGGTGCTGGAGATGGGCGGCGAGCCGTTTTGCGTCCGCGAGGAGGCCCGCGTCCTGTATCACGCCGCGCTGGCGCATGCCGGAAACCACATCGTGGCGGTGCTGGCCGACGCGCTCGACGCGCTGCGGGCGGCGCTGCGCGGCAGCGAACTGCTCGGGCAACAAACCGTCGACGAGCAGCCGGGCGGACTTGCCGAACGCATCGTCGGACCGCTGGCCCGCGCGGCGCTGGAGAACACGCTGCAACGCGGGCAGGCCGCACTCACCGGTCCGGTCGCCCGCGGCGACGCCACCGCGGTCGCCGACCATCTGCGCGCGCTGACCCGGGTCGACCCCGAACTGGCCCAGGCCTATCGGGTGAACGCGCTGCGGACCGCGCAGCGCGCCCACGCCCCCGAGGCCGTCGTCGAGGTGCTGGCGCGATGAAGGTCGGGCAGCCCCCCAAGTTCAGCGCGGGCGAACTGAACGTCTACACCGCGCCGCGTGAGGTCAGCGACGTCAGCCGCGCGTTGCGGCACATCGGCCGCCGGGTGATGTTGGCGCCGACGATGGGCGCGCTGCACGACGGGCATCTGGCGCTGGTGCGCGCCGCCAAGCGGGTGCCCGGCTCGGTGGTCGCGGTTTCAATCTTCGTGAATCCGTTGCAATTCGGCGCCGGGGAAGACCTCGATGCCTACCCGCGCACCCTCGACGACGACCTGGCGCTGCTGCGCGGCGAAGGCGTCGAGATCGTGTTCGCCCCGACCGCCGCTGCGATGTACCCGGATGGCCTGCGCACCACGGTGCAGCCCGGCCCGCTGGCCGCCGAACTCGAGGGCGGCCCTCGGCCAACGCATTTCGCCGGCGTGCTGACCGTCGTATGCAAGCTGCTGCAGATCGTGCGCCCCGACCGGATCTTCTTCGGCGAGAAGGACTATCAGCAGTTGGTGATGATCCGGCAGATGGTTGCCGACCTGAATCTGGACGTGCAGGTGGTTGGGGTGCCGACGGTCCGAGAGGTCGACGGGCTGGCGATGTCGTCGCGCAACCGCTACCTGAACCCCACCCAGCGCGAACTGGCGGCCACGCTGTCGGCCGCGCTGCTGGCCGGTGCGCATGCGGCGGGGGCGGGTGAACGCGCCGCGCTGGACGCGGCGCGCGCCGTGCTCGCCGCGGTGCCCGCCATCGAGGTCGACTACCTGGAATTGCGCGACGCAGACCTGGGCCCGACACAGGTCGGCCGGCCCGGCCGCCTGCTGATCGCCGCCCGGCTGGGCAGCACCAGACTGCTGGACAACATCGCGATAGACGTCGAAGCCACGCCGGCACCTTTCGGGCCCGATACCCATGAATCACCTTGGAGGAACTGATGTTTCGGACGATGCTCAAATCGAAGATCCACCGCGCCACTGTCACGCAGGCCGATCCGCACTACGTCGGCTCGGTGACGATCGACACGGACCTGATGGACGCGGCCGACCTGCTGGAGGGCGAGCAGGTGACCATCGTGGACATCGACAACGGCGCCCGCCTGGTCACCTATGCGATCACCGGCGAGCGTGGCACCGGAATCATCGGAATCAACGGCGCGGCAGCACATCTCGTGCACCCAGGCGATCTGGTGATCCTGATCGCCTACGGAACGATGGAGGACGCCGAGGCGCGCAACTACCAGCCGCGCATCGTCTTCGTCGACGCCGACAACAAGCAGATCGACCTGGGCAGCGATCCGGCGTTCGTGCCCGACTTCGAAATACTCGGAGCGGCCGAGTTGCTGAACCCGCGGATGGGTGCGCGATAGCCGTGCTGCTGGCGATCGACGTCCGCAACACGCACACCGTCGTCGGGCTGCTGTCCGGCTCCAAAGAGCACGCGAAAGTCGTGCAGCAGTGGCGGATCCGCACCGAGTCCGAGGTCACCGCGGACGAACTGGCCCTGACCATCGACGGCTTGATCGGCGACGACTCCGAGCGGCTCACCGGGGCCGTGGCGCTGTCCACCGTCCCGTCGGTGCTGCACGAGGTGCGCGTCATGCTCGACCTGTACTGGCCGTCGGTGCCGCACGTGCTGATCGAGCCCGGCGTGCGCACCGGCATCCCACTGCTGGTCGACAATCCGAAAGAGGTCGGTGCCGACCGAATCGTCAACTGCCTGGCGGCTTTTCACGAGTTCGGCAAAGCCTGCATCGTCGTCGACTTCGGATCGTCGATCTGCGTGGACGTGGTCTCGGCCAAGGGTGAGTTCCTCGGCGGTGCCATCGCGCCCGGCGTCCAGGTTTCCTCGGATGCCGCGGCGGCGCGCTCGGCCGCACTACGTCGGGTCGAACTGTCCCGGCCCCGGTCGGTGGTCGGCAAAAACACCGTCGAATGCATGCAGGCCGGCGCGGTGTTCGGGTTCGCCGGACTCGTCGACGGTCTGGTAGGGCGCATCCGCGAGGACGTGGACGGCTTCTCCGCCGACTTAGGAGATCAAGTCGTGGTCGTCGCGACCGGCCACACCGCGCCGCTGCTGTTGTCCGAGCTGCAAACCGTCGCCCACTACGACCAGCACCTGACGCTGCAGGGGCTGCGGCTGGTCTTCGAGCGCAACCGGGACGCCCAGCGTGGCCGGCTGAAGACGGCACGCTGATCTTTTCGCCCCGCGCCGTGCCGAGCTGTGAACCTCGGCGTCGGGTGTGCGCACCGGGCGCCCTGACCGCACACCCGAGGCCACCAGCGCACTCTCGACGCCTGCGGCGGGCCTGGCGCGAAGTCATTTAAGCTGGCACGTCGTGAGTGCCGCCGATCAAGACATTCCCGAGCAGTTTCGGATTCGCCGGGACAAGCGTGCTCGGCTGTTGGCCCAGGGGCTCGACCCCTATCCGGTGGTCATCGAACGCAGCCATACCCTGGCTCAGGTGCGCGCGGCCTATCCCGACTTGGCGGTCGACACCGCGACCGACGACATCGTCGCGGTGGCGGGACGGGTCATTTTCGCCCGCAATTCGGGCAAATTGTGTTTTGCGACGCTGCAAGACGGCGACGGGACCACGCTGCAGGTAATGATCAGCCTGGACAAGGTCGGCCAAGATTCGCTGGACGCCTGGAAAGCCGACGTCGATCTCGGCGACATCGTCTATGTGCACGGCAACGTGATCAGCTCCCGCCGCGGCGAATTGTCCGTCCTGGCCGACTCCTGGCGCATCGCGTCCAAGTCGTTGCGGCCGCTGCCCGTCGCGCATAAGGACATGAGCGAAGAATCGCGGGTGCGGCAGCGGTATGTCGACCTGATCGTCCGCCCCCAAGCGCGCGAGATGGCCCGGCAGCGAATCGCCATTGTCCGCGCCATACGCAACTCGCTGGAACGGCGCGGGTTTCTCGAAGTCGAAACGCCAATCTTGCAGACGTTGGCCGGTGGCGCGGCGGCCCGACCGTTCATCACGCATTCCAATGCGCTTGACATCGATCTCTACCTGAGGATCGCGCCGGAACTGTTCCTCAAGCGTTGCATCGTCGGTGGATTTGACAAGGTCTTCGAGCTAAATCGGGTGTTCAGAAACGAAGGTTCCGATTCGACCCATTCTCCCGAATTCTCGATGTTGGAGACCTATCAGACCTACGGAACCTATGACGATTCGGCAGTCGTCACGCGTGAGCTTATTCAAGAGGTAGCCGACGAGGCGATCGGTACCAGACAACTGCCGTTGCCAGATGGCAGTGTGTACGACATAGACGGAGAATGGGCGTCGATACAAATGTATCCGTCGCTGTCGGCGGCGCTCGGTGAGGAGATAACGCCGCAGACCACGGTCGAGCGGCTGCTCGCCATCGCTGACTCCCTCGGCCCCGAAACTGGGCTGGAGATACCCACTGACCGTGGCTACGGTCACGGGAAGCTGGTCGAGGAACTGTGGGAGCACACGGTGGGCCATACGCTGACCGCTCCCACGTTCGTCAAGGATTTCCCTGTCGAGACAACACCTTTGACTCGTCAGCACCGCAGCATCCCGGGCGCGACCGAGAAGTGGGATCTGTATGTGCGCGGTGTCGAGCTGGCCACCGGGTACTCGGAATTAAACGATCCAGTGGTGCAGCGCGAACGATTTGCCGAACAAGCGCGGGCCGCGGCGGCCGGCGACGACGAGGCCGTGGTGCTTGATGAAGACTTTCTCGCGGCACTCGAGTATGGGATGCCGCCGACCACGGGAACAGGAATGGGTATCGACCGGTTGTTGATGACTTTGACCGGTCTGTCAATTAGAGAGACAGTTTTGTTCCCGATTGTTCGACCACACTCCAGCTGAAAGCCGAACACGCTGTGTTGCGCTCAGATTGAGTATGCTGCGTCCATATGGCAGATTAGTGACCGGGGAGTGGGTCCAAACTGCCCGCAACTGCTCAGGAAGAACGCGAGGGTAAGCTAATGGCGAAGAAAGTCACCGTCACCTTGGTTGATGATTTCGACGGTGCAGGCGCCGCCGACGAAACCGTCGAATTCGGGCTTGACGGGGTGACCTATGAGATTGATCTTTCAACGAAGAATGCCGCGAAACTCCGCGGCGATCTGAAGCAATGGGTAGCGGCTGGCCGCCGCGTCGGGGGTCGTCGTCGGGGGCGGTCCGGCTCGGGCCGTGGCCGGGGCGCGATTGACCGCGAGCAGAGTGCCGCTATCCGCGAATGGGCCCGCCGAAACGGGCACAACGTGTCGACGCGTGGCCGCATCCCGGCAGATGTGATCGACGCATTCCACGCGGCCACTTAAAAAGTAGGTAACCGGCGTCCGGTCGCAAGGCTGGGCGCCGGTTCTCTTTTTCGCTGGCCGCGAAATGATCGCCGGCTTCGGTGGGAAACGATTTGGTGGTTTGTCTCGTTTGTTCAGTTACGACTCTGTTGCCGGCTCTGTCTTCGAGGGGATTCCGCCGGGTGGAGCCGAGCAGGCCCGAACGGCAAGGCACCGCAAGGTTCGAACCCTGACGGGCCGACCATTACAGTGGACACCAGGTACGCGTGCGGCCCCTGTGCCGACAACGAGGGAGTACCGATGGTGAGGGAGAGCAGGTAACCACCGATGTTCGAAAGATTTACCGACCGTGCCCGCAGGGTGGTCGTCTTGGCCCAAGAAGAGGCCCGGATGCTCAACCACAACTACATCGGCACCGAGCACATCCTGCTGGGTCTGATTCATGAAGGCGAAGGCGTCGCGGCGAAGTCGCTGGAGTCGCTTGGGATCTCGCTCGAGGGCGTCCGCAGCCAGGTCGAGGAGATCATCGGCCAGGGCCAGCAGGCGCCGTCCGGGCACATCCCGTTCACCCCGCGTGCCAAGAAGGTCCTCGAGCTGAGCCTGCGCGAGGCGCTGCAGCTCGGCCACAACTACATCGGCACCGAGCACATCCTGCTGGGTCTGATTCGTGAGGGCGAGGGCGTGGCGGCGCAGGTGCTGGTCAAGCTGGGCGCCGAGCTGACCCGGGTGCGCCAGCAGGTGATCCAGCTGCTCTCCGGTTACCAGGGCAAGGAGGCCGCCGAGGCCGGTACCGGTGGCCGCGGCGGCGAGTCGGGCAGCCCGTCCACGTCGCTGGTGCTCGACCAGTTCGGCCGCAACCTGACGGCCGCCGCGATGGAAGGCAAGCTGGACCCGGTCATCGGCCGCGAGAAGGAAATCGAGCGGGTGATGCAGGTGTTGAGCCGGCGCACCAAGAACAACCCGGTGCTGATCGGCGAGCCCGGCGTCGGCAAGACCGCCGTGGTCGAGGGCCTGGCGCAGGCCATCGTGCATGGCGAGGTGCCCGAGACGCTGAAGGACAAGCAGCTCTACACCCTCGACCTGGGATCGCTGGTCGCGGGCAGCCGGTACCGCGGTGACTTCGAGGAACGCCTGAAGAAGGTGCTCAAGGAGATCAACACGCGCGGCGACATCATCCTGTTCATCGACGAGCTGCACACCCTGGTGGGTGCCGGCGCTGCCGAGGGCGCCATCGATGCCGCGTCGATCCTGAAGCCGAAGCTGGCCCGCGGTGAGCTGCAGACGATCGGTGCCACCACGCTCGACGAGTACCGCAAGTACATCGAGAAGGACGCCGCCTTGGAGCGCCGCTTCCAGCCGGTGCAGGTGGGGGAGCCGACGGTGGAGCACACCATCGAGATCCTCAAGGGCCTGCGCGACCGGTACGAGGCACACCACCGCGTCTCGATCACCGATTCCGCGATGGTCGCCGCCGCCACCCTGGCCGACCGCTACATCAACGACCGGTTCTTGCCGGACAAGGCGATCGACCTGATCGACGAGGCGGGGGCCCGGATGCGCATCCGCCGGATGACCGCACCGCCCGACCTGCGCGAGTTCGACGAGAAGATCGCCGAGGCCCGCCGCGAGAAGGAGTCGGCGATCGACGCCCAGGACTTCGAGAAGGCGGCCAGCCTGCGCGACCGGGAGAAGCAACTGGTGGCTCAGCGTACCGAGCGCGAAAAGCAGTGGCGCTCAGGCGATCTCGACGTCGTCGCCGAGGTTGACGACGAGCAGATCGCCGAGGTGCTGGGCAATTGGACCGGCATCCCGGTGTTCAAGCTCACCGAGGCGGAGACCACGCGGCTGCTGCGCATGGAAGAAGAACTGCACAAGCGGATCATCGGCCAGGTGGACGCGGTCAAGGCCGTCTCCAAGGCGATCCGCCGCACCCGCGCCGGGCTGAAGGACCCCAAGCGCCCGTCCGGCTCGTTCATCTTCGCCGGCCCGTCCGGTGTCGGTAAGACCGAGCTGTCCAAGGCGCTGGCCAACTTCCTGTTCGGCGACGACGACGCGCTGATCCAGATCGACATGGGCGAGTTCCACGACCGGTTCACCGCGTCGCGGCTGTTCGGCGCCCCGCCGGGATACGTCGGTTACGAGGAGGGCGGCCAGCTCACCGAAAAGGTGCGCCGCAAGCCGTTTTCCGTGGTGCTGTTCGACGAAATTGAGAAGGCGCACCAGGAGATCTACAACAGCCTGTTGCAGGTCCTCGAGGATGGCCGCCTCACCGATGGTCAGGGCCGCACGGTCGATTTCAAGAACACCGTGCTGATCTTCACCTCGAACCTCGGTACCTCGGACATCTCCAAGCCGGTCGGACTCGGGTTCACCCAGGGCGGCGGGGAGAACGACTACGAGCGGATGAAGCAGAAGGTCAACGACGAGCTGAAGAAGCACTTCCGCCCGGAGTTCCTGAACCGCATCGACGACATCATCGTCTTCCACCAGCTGACTCGCGACGAGATCATCCAGATGGTCGACCTGATGATCGGCCGGGTCGCCACCCAGCTCAAGAGCAAGGACATGGCTCTGGAGCTGACCGACAAGGCAAAGTCGTTGCTGGCCAAGCGCGGCTTCGACCCGGTGCTGGGTGCTCGCCCGCTGCGGCGCACCATCCAGCGCGAGATCGAGGACCAGCTGTCGGAGAAGATTCTTTTCGACGAGGTCGGACCGGGGCAGGTCGTCACCGTCGACGTGGACAACTGGGACGGCGAAGGTTCCGGCGAGGACGCGGTGTTCACGTTCACCGGCACTCGCAAGCCGCCGGCCGAACCCGAGCTGCAGAAAGCCGGGGCGCACGCCGCTCCCGAGAACCAGTAGCACTACGGCAAAACGGGTGGCGATCGCGAGCGCGGCGCCACCCGTTTTGCGTGCTGAGGGCTAAAGGGGCTCGCCCGTGCTGATCGTCACCACCGATGACCTTCCGGGCGACGCTGGCCCGCCCACGCAATAGTGATTACGTCCGCCGTGCGGTCCGTTTAGACTGACGGTTGTTATCGACGGGCAAACGGAATCCTGGTGAAATTCCAGAACGGTCGCGCCACTGTAGAAAGTCAGACCCGGAACCCGTCGCCGAGGTGGGACGCGTCATTCCCAGAAGGAGTCAGCAGTGTCAAGTACCGAGACGACCGGCACCCTCGATCTGTCGGCGACAAGTGCCGCGATCTGGTTGGCAGCAACCGCTTTCCTGGCATTGTTGGCGATTTACTTCGTCGGCGTCGATCAGGGCGCGGTGTCGCTGTTCGGCAGCGACACGCACGTGCACGAATTCGTGCACGATGCACGCCACCTGCTCGGCTTCCCCTGCCACTGACCCGGCGTGGAGAAGCGTCTGATCGGGCGCGGTCTGCTGGCGGGCGCAATCGGCGCGGTGCTGGCATTCGTGTTCGCCCGCCTTTGTGCCGAACCCGTCATTGCCCGCGCGATCCAATTCGAAGACGGCCGCACCGAGGCCGAGAATGCCCACGGCGTGCACGAGCATGGCGCCGAGCTGTTCACCCGCGGTGTGCAGTCCAACATCGGGCTAAGCTTCGGTGTACTGATCTTCGGTACCGCCCTGGGCGCGCTGTTCGCGGTGCTGTTCTGCGTGGTCTATGCCCGCACCGCGGATCGCACGGAAAGCATTGCTCCACAACAGCTTTCGCTTTTACTGACGGTCGCGTCTTTCGTCGCGGTGTACCTGGTCCCGTTCGTGAAATACCCGCCGAATCCGCCCGCTGTCGGCCAGTCCGACACGATCGGGGCACGCACCGGTTGGTACCTGCTGATGGTGCTGACGTCGGTGGTGCTGATGATCGCGGCGGTCTGGTTGGCCCGGCGGCTGGCCGAGCGATTCGGCGCGTGGAACGGGCGGCTGCTCGCGGCCGGGGCCTACCTGGTGGCCGTCGCGGTGGTGATGGTGGCACTGCCGACGGTGGACGAGACGCCCGAACCGCTGCGCGACGCCTCGGGCGTGATCATCTATCCGGGTTTTCCCGCCGATGTCCTGTATGAATTCAGGGTGCTGTCGCTCGGCACGCAGCTGTTGCTGTGGGTGACCATCGGCCTGGTCTTTGCGACGCTCGCGGGCCGGTTGCTGGGCGAGCGCGCCGAGCACGGACGGGTATCGAGCCGCGCGGCGTGACGGAGGTCGTCCGGCTGACCCTGGTGTCGCATGCGATGACCGACGCCATGGCAGCCGTACGATTTGCGGCCGACGAGCCACTCAACAACGCGGGTCGTCGGCAAGCCGAAGCCGCTGCGGGCCTTGACATCCCGGGTCTTCACCTCGTCGGCCCCGAGCAGCGGACCCGTCAGACCGCGGAGCTACTGGGCCTGCATGCCACCACCGAGCCGCGGCTGGCCGACCTCGACTGCGGCCGCTGGCGCGGGCAGACGCTCGCGGCCGTGACCGCGGCCGACCTCGAGGTGTGGCTGACCGATGCGGCCGCGGCGCCGCACGGCGGCGAATCGGTCGTCGACCTCACCGAGCGGGTGGCCGGGTGGCTGACCTCGGTGACGTCGGCGACGGTTGCGGTCACCCATCCGGCGGTGATCCGGGCGGCGATCCTGGCCGCGCTCGACATACCGCCGAAGTCGTTCTGGCGCATCGATATCGCACCCGTCAGCCGGACGACGATGCATTACCGCGACGGCTGCTGGACGCTACGGCTGCAGTGACTACTGCGGAGCGATCAGTGCGAACGCCCGCTTGGCGACCTGCAGCATCCAGCCGGTCACCTGCGGCCCGTGATCGCGGGGCCAGTTCAGCTGAAAGCTGACCACCCACGGTTGCTGCGCCTTGTCGACGGCATACCAGCTGAAGGTCAGATCGCCGGGCAGGCCACCGGCTTTCGCGCCGATGTAAGGCCAGACTTTTCGGTCCAGCTGGATACCTGACACGGCCGACAGCATCTGCTTGACGGGTGCGGCCTCGCCGACCGCGTCGGCCTGCAAGGCCGCGTGAACCCGACAGATGTCCTCGGCGTTGCCGTACCACTCCGCCCCGAAAGCCGAGGCCGGGATGTGGGCGCGGGCCGGATCAGGTTGGTAGGGAGCCGAATTCGCCTGCGCGAGGAGATGGGTGCGGACCTGCGGCGTCGCGTTCTGCCACTGGCTGCGCAGATCCGGTTCGCCCCAGCCGATGGAGAACAGCTCGTACATCGTGGGGAAGGGCGTCATGCTGGCCGGATCGTGGTGGCCGGCGGTGGCCAGTGCGGTTTCGACGGCGTGCGTGCCCAGTTTGTCGATCAGCAAGTCGGTGGCCATGTTGTCGCTGTTGGCGATCATCTTCGCGGCCGCGGTGCGCACCGAAACATGGTCGCCGGGAGCAAGTCCCAAACCCGAGGACCCCACCGCCTTGCTCTTTTCGGTGACGGTCAGTTGATCGTCCCAGGACACCGTGTGATTGTTCACCGCGCCCGCCAGGGCGTGCAGCACGTATAGCTTGAAAATCGATGCCAGCGGCAGAGATTCGCTGGTATTGGTGCCCACCACGGGATCGCAGTGGCCCCCGTCGACCTTTGCGATCTGGTAGGAGTACCGCGCGCCCGTCTTGCTCAGCGTCGCGTCGATGTCATGCCACGACGTGATCGTCGGCGCCAACGTGTCGAGCTCGAATCGATCGACCTGGCCGACGTCGTCGGTGTGTATCCGGATGTCTTGCCGGGCGCCGTAGGACGAGGTGAGGTGCAATGTGGCGACACTGGCGCTGATGTCGACCCCGTGCAGGGTGAAGGGGCGATCCCACCACAGCTCTTCCATGGTCTTTTCGACCGAGTCGACCTCGTCGGGGGCGGCAAGGGTGCGCACTCCGACCGGACCGATCGGCCAGTCGGAGTTGAGCATGTCCACGGTCTGCTGGGCCCGCAGCCCCGGCGGTGTGCGGGTGTCGATCGCCCGTCCGGGGTCGGCCGCATTCGCCTGCGGCGACGGCGACGTCGAACAACCCGGTGCCAGGGTCGCGACCAACGCAGCGGCCGCGGTCACGGCCAGCACGCGCTGCCGCGCGGGGTGTCGCCTATTCAGCCGGCTTGCTCCCCGTAACGTCCATGACAACCTCGAATTCCAGCAGCGACGCACCGGTCGCCACCGGGTTGGCACGCTGGCCGGCATGGGCTTCGATGGCGGGCCCGCTGGCCCAGGCCTGGAATGCTTCATCCGACTCCCACTGTGTCACGACGAAGTAGCGGTTCTCGCCCTTCACCGGGCGCAGCAGCTGAAAGCCGAGGAAGCCGGGCTGATTGTCCACCGCGTGTGCGCGGTGGGCGAACCGCTTTTCCAGCTCAGGGCCAGCGTCGGCGGGTACTTCAATTGCGTTGATCTTCACCACTGGCGGCATGTTCGCTAGGCTACCCCGCCCCCTGGCTGGTGCTGGCCTTGGGCGGGCCGCGCAAGATGGTGGAATGCCCACCGATCTGCTGACTTGCCGGGGCGGGCACGGCGAGCCGCTGATATTGGTGCACGGCCTGATGGGCCGCGGCAGCACCTGGTCGCGTCAGCTGCCGTGGCTGACGCGGCTGGGCACGGTCTACACCTATGACGCGCCGTGGCACCGCGGTCGCGACGTCGAGGATCCGTACCCGATAAGCACCGAACGCTTCGTGGCCGATCTCGCCGACGCGATAACCACATTGGACGCCCTGGTCCGGCTGGTGGGGCATTCGATGGGCGCCCTGCACTCGTGGTGCCTGGCCGCGCAGCGTCCGGAATTGGTGTCGGCGTTGGTGCTCGAGGACATGGCGCCGGACTTCCGCGGCCGCACCACCGGTCCCTGGGAGCCGTGGTTGCATGCACTGCCCGTCGAATTCAGCACTGAGCAACAGGTTTTCAACGAATTCGGGCCGGTCGCCGGTCAGTATTTCCTGGATGCCTTCGACCGCACTGACACCGGTTGGCGGCTACACGGCCACACCTCGCGATGGATCGAGATCGCCGCGGAATGGGGCACCCGGGACTACTGGGAGCAGTGGCTGACGGTCCGGGCCCCAGCGTTGCTGCTCGAGGCCGGCAACTCCGTCGCCCCGCCGGGCCAGATGCGCACAATGTACGAAAAACACTCTGCTGCAACATATCTGATGGTACCTGAGGCTGGTCACCTGATCCACGACGAAGCGCCGCAGGTCTACCGACAAGCGGTAGAGCTATTCCTCGCCGGCTAACCCGAACCGGCCGTCACCGGTCTGCGTCACCAGGCCGTCGGCAAGCAGCGAGTACAACGCCCGGTCCCGCTGCGCGGTATCGCTGCGCCACGCCACATCCAGCTCGGCTCGGGTGACCGGAGAATCCTTGGCGCGCAACACGTCGAGTAGACGGCCACGAACTTGGCGGTCGGTTCCGGCGTACGTCTGAACGCGGCGGGCCGGCCCGTCCGCCGGGGGAAAGCCGGCCTGCCGCCACGCGCAGTGATCGACTGGGCACAACCCGCAGCGGGGTGTCCGCGCGACGCACACCGTAGCACCCAACTCCATCAGCGCCGCCGAAAACACAGGCGCCCTATCGTCTTTCGGCAGCAGTGTCGCAACATCGGCAAGATCGCGGGTCGCCGACGGCCTGCCCGCGTCGGCCAGGCCGTGCACGGCGCGGGCCACCACCCGTCGCACGTTGGTGTCCACCACCGGCACCGCCTTGCGGTAGGCGAAGCACGCCACCGCCCGTGCGGTGTAGGTGCCGATTCCCGGTAATTCCAATAGGGTTTCGACGTCGTCGGGCACGACGTCGCCGTGGTCGCGGGCAATCACGATCGCGCACTCGTGCAGACGCTTCGCGCGTCTGGGGTAGCCCAGCTTGCCCCACGCCCGCAGCACGTCGGCGGCGCTGGCCGCGGCGGTCGCCGACGGGGTGGGCCAGCGCCGCACCCATTCGGTCCAGATCGGCAGCACCCGCGCCACCGGCGTCTGCTGCAGCATGAACTCGCTGACCAGGATCTGCCAGGCGGTCACACCTGGTTCCCGCCAGGGCAGATCGCGACGCGAGCGCGCGTACCAATCAAGAAGATTGGTAACTGATATGTGTGGACTGCCAATCATCGGCCGCTGCGGCATGATGAATGCCATGCCCAACTCCAATCCGGTGTCCGCCTGGAAAGCACTCAAAGAGGGTAACGAGCGATTCGTCGCCGGCCGGCCCGCGCACCCGAGCCAGAGCGTCGACCACCGGGCCAGCCTGGCCGCCGGCCAGAAGCCGACCGCCGTCATCTTCGGCTGTTCGGACAGCCGGGTGGCCGCCGAGCTGATCTTCGATCAGGGTCTGGGTGACGTATTCGTGGTTCGCACCGCCGGCCAGGCCATCGACACGGCGGTGCTGGGCTCGATCGAATACGCGGTCACGGTCCTCGACGTCCCGCTGATCGTCGTCCTCGGCCATAACAACTGCGGCGCCGTCACGGCCGCGGTCAGCGCCATCGACGACGGTGCGATACCGCCCGGCTTCGTACGGGACTTGGTCGAACGGGTCTCGTCGTCGATCCTGCTGGGCAGGCGTGACGGCCTGGCCCGCGTCGACGAGTTCGAGGACCGGCACGTCCAAGAAACGTGCGCACAGCTGGTGTCCCGTTCTTCTGCCATCTCCGAGCGGGTGTCGGCGGGCACGCTGGGGCTCGCCGGGGTCACCTATCACCTGGCCGACGGGCGGGCGGTGCTCGTCGACCACATCGGCGACATCGGCGAATAGCACTCCATCGGCCAGCTAACATCGCGACACGCCGAGTCGGATCGGGCAAATCGGCGTGACCTGGACTTATGGTGTGATCGTGCTCGATCTGGAACCGCGTGGCCCACTACCCACGGAGATCTATTGGCGGCGCAGGGGGCTGGCCCTGGGGATCGCGGTCGTCGTGATCAGCATCATCGTCGCTGCCGTCGTCGCTTTCATGGGCAACACCGCCGGTGCCAAGCCGGCCAGCGTGAACAAGGCCGGCCCCGGTCAAAGCACCCCGGCGGCGCCCCCGCCGCAAGCGCCGCCACCGCCGGGGCAGGAAGGCGTCACCCCGGTGCCGCAGGGGCAAAACCCCGAGGCCCCCACCCCGACCGCGGCTGTGCAGCCGCCTCCGGTGCTCAAGGAGGGCGACGACTGCCCCGACTCGACGCTGGCCGTCAAGGGGCTGACCAACGCTCCCCAGTACTTCATCGGTGACCAGCCGAAGTTCACGATGGTCGTCACCAACATCGGGTTGGTGGCCTGCAAGCGCGATGTCGGCGCTGCCGTGCTGGCCGCCTACGTCTACTCACTGGACAACAAGCGGCTGTGGTCCAACCTGGACTGCGCGCCGTCGAACGAGACCCTGGTCAAGACCTTCACGCCGGGCGAACAGGTGACGACGGCGGTGACCTGGACCGGCATGGGGTCCTCGCCGCATTGCCCACTGCCGCGGCCGGCGATCGGACCGGGCACCTACAACCTCGTCGTCCAGCTGGGCAATCTGCGCTCGCTCCCGGTTCCGTTCATCCTGAACCAGCCACCGCCCCCGCCGGGGCCGGTGCCGGGTCAGCTGGCGGTGCCGCAGCCCGGGGCTGCTCCCGGTCCCTCGCCCGCGGGCTAGTTAGTTGAGCGGGTCGGCGATCGTCGACTCCGCCAACTGCGAGAGCCCTTCCCGGACATGGCGGGCCCACATCGCGCCGATGCCGTCGACAGATTGCAGGTCGTTGGAGCTCGCGGCTAGCAGACCCTGCAGCGTCCCGAAGCTGCGGACCAACAGATCCACATGCGTGAACTGCAGCCGCGGGATGCCGGCCATCGCCCGGTAGCCGCGCGGGCTCAGCGCCGAATCTTGCGCCTCGGCCGTCGTCGGATATCCGAAAACCTTTGCCAGCGATGTGATTTCGAGTAGCTCGGTATCCGACAACGCGTCCAGCTCGTCCAGCGTCGCGGTCAGCTGCGCATCCGAGAGCGGTTCGGGGCTGGCGTGGTAGTCGCGCACGATCAACTCCCGGTCGGTGTCGTTGCCGCCCAGCAGCTCCTCGATCTGCAGCCGCAGCTGACGCCCGTCGGTGCCCAATTCCACGACGTTGTAGTCGATCACCAGCCCGATGTGGCGGACCAGTTCGAGTCGCTGCACCACGGTCATCACGTCGCGCAGCGTGACGAAATCTTCGATCTCCGCGCGCGACAGCAACCTGCTGACCTCGTCGAGGCGGGTCTTGTAACGCTCCAGGGTGGCGATGGCTTGGTTGGCCCGCGACAGGATGGTCGCCGAATCGGCCAGCACATGGCGCTCCCCGCCGACGTAGACGGTGACGATGTTCATCGAGTGGCTGACCGAGATCACCGGGTGGCCGGCCTGGATCGCGGCCCGTTCCGCCGAGCGGTGCCGGGTGCCCGACTCGTCGGTGGGTATCGACGGATCGGGCACCAACTGCACGTTGGCCCGCACGATGCGGCTGCCGTCGGTGGACAGCACGACGGCGCCGTCCATCTTGGCCAGTTCGCGGAGCCGGGTCGGGGCGTATCGGACGTCCAGCGCGAAGCCGCCGTCGCAGATCGCCTCGACGTTATCGTCGTTGCCAAGCACGATTAGCGCGCCGGTACGGCCGCGCAAAATGCACTCCAGGCCGTCGCGGAGCCCGGTGCCCGGCGCCAGGCGGGCGACTGTTTCACGCAGCGTGGGACGCCTCACAGCCTGTCATTCTGCTACGCCATTGCCGGTGGCGGGACAATGTGTAGCCGTTCGAGCCGTACCGGCCCGCCGCTGCGGTGGTCGGCGATGTCGATCATGTGCCCCAGCGCCGCGCCGATGTTGGGTGCGCTCAGGGCCCGCATGCCGCGCGGAACGGCCCCGCATCCCGCCGGGATGAGGGCGGTGCTGCACCCCTGCCGGGCGGCTTCGGCCAGCCGACGATCCATCCCGCTCACCCGGCGCAGATCGCCCGCCAGTCCGACCTCGTCGATCATCACCGCGGTGGTGGGCAGCGGCAGATCGGCAAGCGCCGACGCCAGCGCGATCGCGACGGCAAGATCCGAGGACGGGTCGGTAAGCCGCATGCCGCCCACCGTGGACAGGTAGATGTCGTTCGCGGCGAGCGGCAACCTGGCGTGCTTTTCCAGCACGGCAGTGATCATCGCGGCCCGGGAGTGGTCGATCCCGCTGACCGCGCGGCGCGGCGAGCCGGCGTTCGGCGTGGCCAGCAGCGCCTGGACTTCGCCGATCAGCGGACGCTTGCCGTCCAAAGCGACGGTGATCGCGGTACCGGGCACCGGGGCGGGCCGCTGATCCAAGAACAGGTTGGACGGGTCGGCCACGCCCTCAATCCCGTTGTCGTGCAACATGAAACACCCGACTTCGTCCGCGCCGCCGAAGCGGTTCTTGATGCCGCGGACCATTCGCAGCGAGCCTTTGCGGTCGCCCTCGAAATGCAGCACGACGTCGACGAGGTGTTCCAGCGAGCGCGGTCCGGCGATGGCGCCGTCCTTGGTGACGTGGCCGACCAGGATCAGAGCCACGCCGTTGGCCTTGGCGGCGGCGGTCAGCGCGGCCGTCACCGCGCGCACCTGGGTGACCCCGCCGGCGACCCCGTCGGACTCGGTGGTGGACATGGTTTGCACGGAGTCCACGATCACCAGCGCGGGTTTGACCGTCGCGATGTGGTCGAGCACGGTGGGCACGTCCGATTCGGCGGCCAGGTACAGCTCGTCGCTGCCGCAGTCGATGCGGTCGGCGCGCAGTTTGATCTGGCCCGCGGACTCCTCGCCGGAGATGTACAGCGCGCGCCGCCCGGACTGCGCCCACAGGTGGGCGACCTTGAGCAGCAGCGTCGACTTGCCGACGCCCGGGTCACCGGCCAGCAGCGTCACCGAGCCGGGCACCACGCCGCCGCCCAGCACGCGGTCGAACTCGCCGATCCCCGTCGCGCGGTGCTGGCTGGCGGTGGGTTCGATGGAACTGATCGGGACGGCCAGCGACGCCGCATTCACCGGCCGGCGGCCGCTCACCGTTCTGAGCCCGGCCACCTCGTCGACGGTGCCCCAAATGCCGCATTCGCCGCAGCGGCCCACCCATTTGGCGGTGACATGTCCGCACTCCGAGCAACGGTATTGCGAGCGCGCATTAGCCACGTCATGACGGTATCCGGCGGGACCGACAAGACCCGCCGTGACACGGCCGGTTAGATCTCCGACGGCGCCATTCCGGCCGAAATCGGCACCTGCACGCTGGCTTGGCCAGCCTTCTCGAAGGTGAAGGTGAAGTTGTAGGCGAGGCCGTTGGTGATCGGCTTGGCCAGATTGACCGACGCCTTGGCCGCGCTGTTGGGGTTCAGCGGGCCCGGTGCCACCTTCTGGCCTTCCGGCGTGCCGATGAACAGCATGCCGCTGGCGGGCAGGCGAGCGTCACCGGTGACGGTCACGGTGCCGATGTCGCTGGTGATCCCCAGCAGCCGGTCCTCGACATCCGGGGACTGATTCACTGCCACCAGCACCAGGTCCACGTTCTTGCCCGGACGCAGGTAGTCGCCGGTCTGCACGGCCTGGATGCGGATGTCGCGCAGCGCCACGTTGTTGAAGGTGACCTTGTTGCCGTTGACGGCGGGCTCCTGTGTGGCCATCTGCGAGATCTGCCCGGCCCCACAGCCGGTGAGCACGGCGGCAACCAGGGTGGCCACGCCGACTAGAACGACTCGGGCGCGAAGGCCGGCCGCGAGGCTGGTCTTGAAGCGATTCACTCGATGCCTCCTGGGATCGGTCCGGCTGGTCAGAGCAAGTCATGGCACGGTGACGCCCACGTCGCCGTGCAACTATGCACAGTAGTAGGAACGAACGTTTGAGCGGTAGCGCAGGTGCAAAGACCAGCACCGCAACGGCGGTGGCGGGGGCACTGCCGTGGGCAGGACCGGGCATTGCTAGTGTGTTCCATTGCACGTCTTCGTCCGTCTGTCAACCCCTATTCAACGCGCGTTGTGCCCCTGACCTGCACTGTTGCTTCGCGCGTGTTGGACCGCCGTGTTAGACTGAGGTAACGAAAGGGGCTCGAATCTGATGATCTTCAAGGTCGGCGACACCGTTGTTTATCCACACCACGGTGCTGCGTTAGTCGAGGCGATTGAAACCCGCACCATCAAAGGGGAGCAAAAAGAGTATCTCGTCTTGAAAGTCGCGCAGGGTGACCTGACCGTTCGAGTTCCCGCCGAGAACGCCGAATATGTCGGCGTCCGCGACGTCGTGGGACAAGAGGGCCTGGACAAGGTCTTCCAGGTGCTGCGTGCTCCCCACACGGAGGAGCCCACCAACTGGTCGCGCCGCTACAAGGCCAACCTCGAGAAGCTCGCTTCGGGCGACGTCAACAAGGTCGCCGAAGTTGTCCGCGACTTGTGGCGTCGCGACCAGGAACGCGGCCTGTCCGCGGGTGAGAAGCGCATGCTGGCCAAGGCCCGGCAGATTCTGGTCGGTGAGTTGGCGCTCGCTGAGAGCACCGACGACGCCAAGGCGGAGACCATCCTCGACGAGGTTCTGGCCGCCGCTTCCTGAAGGCCCTGAGCTCAGGTGGTCGGGGACACAGTCGTCGCAGTGGTCCCGGCCGCGGGGTCCGGCCAGCGGCTGCGCGCCGGTATCCCGAAGGCATTCTGCGAACTCGACGGGCGCACTCTGCTGGAATGGGCCGTGGCAGGTCTGCTGAAATCCGGGGTCGTCAACCGCGTGGTGGCGGCGGTGCCCGCCGATCGCATCGACCAGGGCGAGCAAGTCCTGGACAACCAGGCCATCGTCGTGGCCGGCGGCGCCGGGCGCACCGAATCGGTCAATCTGGCGTTGTCCGCCCTGCCCGGCGAACCGGATTTCGTGCTGGTTCACGACGCCGCGCGGGCGTTGACGCCCCCGCAGCTGATCGTGCGGGTGGTCGACGCGTTGCGGGCCGGGCACGCCGCGGTGGTGCCCGCGCTGCCGTTGCATGACACCATCAAGGCCGTGGACGCCAACGGCGTGGTGCTGGGCACTCCGGAACGCGCCGGACTACGCGCGGTGCAGACTCCGCAAGGATTCGCCACCGACCTGTTGTTGCGCGCCTACCAGCGAGCGGCCGGCGCGGCTTTCACCGACGACGCCTCCCTGGTGGAACATGTCGGCGGCCAGGTTCAGGTGGTCGACGGCGACCCACTGGCATTCAAGATCACCACCCAGCTGGATCTGCTGCTGGCCCAAGCGATTGTGCGCCGGTGACCGACCTTCCCAGGGTCGGCCTGGCCACCGACGTCCACCCGATCGAGCCCGGCCGGCCGTGCCGATTGCTGGGTCTGCTGTTCCCCGACGCCGACGGTTGCGCGGGGCACTCCGACGGTGACGTGGCCGCGCACGCGTTGTGCGACGCGCTGTTGTCGGCCGCCGGGCTGGGCGACATCGGCGCGGTGTTCGGCGTCGCCGACCCGCGGTGGAAGGGCGTCAGCGGCGCCGAAATGCTGCACCACGTCGTCGATTTGTTGGCGCGGCAAGGTTTTCGGGTCGGAAACGCTGTTGTGCAGGTGATCGGTAACCAGCCGAAGATCGGCCCGCGCCGCGCCGAGGCACAGCAGCTGCTTTCCGATCTGCTGGCCGCTCCGGTGTCGGTTTCGGCCACCACCACCGACGGGTTGGGACTGACCGGGCGGGGCGAGGGCCTGGCCGCGATCGCGACGGCCCTGGTTGTCCCCCACCGATAGCCCCGCGAGCTGCGGTCGGCCGGGCTGAAGTACCAGGTAAGCTGGCACGTCGTGACCGATCGCCCCCCTATGCGGCTACACGACACCGCAGCCGGCGCTGTGCGTGAATTCGTGCCGCTACGCAAGGGGCACGTTTCCATCTACCTGTGCGGCGCCACCGTTCAGGGGCAGCCCCACATCGGGCACGTCCGCAGCGGCGTGGCATTCGACATCCTGCGCCGCTGGCTGATGGCGCGCGGCTACGACGTCGCGTTCATCCGCAACGTGACCGACATCGACGACAAGATCCTCAACAAGGCCGCCGCCGCGTGCCGGCCGTGGTGGGAGTGGGCGGCCACCTACGAACGCGCGTTCACCGCGGCTTACGACGCCCTCGATGTTCTGCCGCCGTCGGCGGAGCCGCGCGCCACCGGCCATATCACCCAGATGGTCGAATTAATGGAACGCCTGATCGAAAACGGTCACGCCTATGCCAGTGGCGGTGACGTCTACTTCGACGTGCTCAGCTACCCTGAGTACGGCCAGCTGTCCGGCCACAAGATCGACGACGTCCATCAGGGCGAGGGCGTGGCCACCGACAAACGTGACCAGCGCGACTTCACCATGTGGAAGGGCGCCAAACCGGGCGAGCCGTCGTGGCCGACACCGTGGGGGCGCGGTCGCCCGGGTTGGCATCTGGAGTGCTCGGCCATGGCGCGCACCTATCTGGGCCCGGAGTTCGACATCCATTGTGGTGGAATGGATTTGGTATTTCCGCACCACGAGAACGAGATCGCGCAGAGCCGTGCGGCCGGGGACGGGTTCGCCAGTTACTGGTTGCACAACGGCTGGGTCACCCTCGGTGGGGAGAAAATGAGCAAGTCGCTGGGCAATGTGTTGTCCATCCCGGCGATGCTGCAGCGCGTCCGGCCGCCGGAATTGCGCTACTACCTGGGCAGTGCCCACTACCGGTCGATGCTCGAATTCTCCGAGACCGCCCTGCAGGACGCGGTGAAAGCCTATGTGGGCGTTGAGGAATTCCTGCATCGGGTGCGGGTCCGGGTCGGCGGCGTCGTCCCCGGTGAGTGGACGCCACGATTCGCCGAGGCGCTCGACGACGACCTCGCGGTCCCGATCGCGCTGGCCGAGATCCACCACGCGCGCGCCGAGGGCAACCGGGCGCTCGATGCCGGCGACCACGAGGGCGCGTTGGAGAACGCTCGCGCGATCCGCGCGATGATGGGCATCCTGGGCTGCGACCCGTTGGACGAACGGTGGGAAACGCGCGACGAGACCTCGGCCGCGCTCGCGGCGGTCGACGTGCTCGTCCGGGCCGAACTGGAAAGTCGGCAGCGGGCGCGCGAAGCGCGAAACTGGGCTCTGGCCGACCAGATTCGGGATCGGCTCAAGAATGCCGGCATCGAGGTCACCGACACCGCCGACGGGCCGCAGTGGGAGCTGCAAGCCGGCCCGGGTAAGTGATGGGCAAGTAGATGGCCGGAAACTCGCGGCGGCAAGGGGCAATACGCAGGTCCGGTAAGAAAGCCCCGACGGTAGGTTCAGGCGGTCAGCGGCGCCGGGCGCTGGAAGGCCGTGGCCCCACCCCGCCGGCGCACCTGCGCCCCAATCATCCCGCTGCCAAGCGTGCTGCCCAGTCGCAGCCGCGCCGGCCTGCCAAACGAACCGACGAAACCGAAACCGTGCTCGGTCGCAACCCGGTAGTGGAATGCCTACGCGCCGGAGTCCCGGCGACCGCTCTGTACGTCGCGCTGGGCGCAGAAGCGGACGAGCGCCTGACCGAATCCGTCACCCGGGCCGCCGATTTGGGCATCGCGATCCTGGAAGTGCCGCGCTCCGATCTGGACAAAATGACCAACAACCATCTACACCAGGGCGTAGCGCTGCAGGTGCCGCCGTACAACTATGCCCACCCCGACGACCTGCTCACCACCGCACTGCAGTCGCCGCCGGCGCTGCTGGTCGCGCTGGACAACATCTCCGATCCCCGCAACCTCGGAGCGATCGTTCGTTCGGTCACGGCCTTCGGCGGTCACGGCGTGGTCGTACCGCAGCGCCGTTCGGCCTCGGTGACGGCGGTGGCCTGGCGCACCAGCGCCGGCGCGGCTGCCCGGCTTCCGGTGGCACGCACCACCAATCTCACCAGGACACTGAAGAATTGGGCAGACCGGGGGGTGCGGGTGATCGGGCTGGATGCCGGCGGCGACACGATAGTCGACGACCTGGACGGCACCGACCCGACGGTGGTGGTCGTCGGATCCGAAGGCAAGGGCCTGTCCCGGTTGGTGCGGCAGAACTGTGACCAGGTGGTGTCGATACCAATGGCCGGGCAGGCCGAATCGCTGAATGCCTCGGTGGCCGCCGGGGTGGTACTCGCCGAAATCGCGCGTCAGCGCAGGAGTTAACCCGATTGGCCGGCCGGCTCACCCGCCTGGGCGCCGTGCTCACCGCGGTCGCGTTGCTGGTGCCGCTGCCGCTGTCCGCGGCGCAGGAATCGGGCCTCGATCTGCAGGCGCATCGCGGCGGGCGGGGCGAAACCACCGAGGAATCGTTGCGGGCGTTCGCTAAATCGCTCGAAATCGGGGTCAGCACACTCGAACTCGACGTTGTTATCACCGAGGACCGCCAACCGCTGGTGTGGCACGATCCGGTGATCGACGCGCAGAAATGCGTCGGCACCGGACCCGCATTCGCCGTCGACCCGCAATACCCCTATGTCGGGAAGTTGGTGCACGAGCTCACCCTGACGCAGATCCGCACCCTGGAGTGCGGACGCCTATTGCCCGAGTTTCCCCGCGCCGAAGTGGTGCGGGGAAACAAGATAGCGACCCTGCCGGAGGTCTTCGCGCTCGCCGACTCGTACCGAGCGTCGGTGCGCTACAACATCGAAACCAAGGTGGAGGCCGACCAGCCGAGCAGATCTGCCGAGCCCCAGGAGTTCGTCGACGTGATCCTGGGTGCGGTCCGGTCCGCCGGCAAGGTCTCTTCCGTCGAGATCCAAAGCTTCGACTGGCGAACGCTGCCGATGGTGCACCGGGCCGAACCGTCGATACCGTTGGTGGCGTTGTACGACGAGCAAACCTGGGCACCGGATTCGCCGTGGCTGAACGGCATCGACGCCGCGGTGGTCGGGGATCCGATGCTCGGGGCGCTGATGGTGGGGGCCAACGCCGTCTCGCCCCGATACCAGCTGGTCACCGGCAAGCCATATGTCGATCACGCACATACGTTGGGGCTCAAGGTAATTCCGTGGACCGTCAATGACGCCGGTGCCATGCGCGAGCAAATCGGGTACGGTGTCGACGGCCTCATCACCGACTACCCCGCGACGCTGCGCGGCGTGCTGGCCGAGCTCGGCATGCCGTTGCCGCCGGCCTATCACCGGGGCTAATCGGCAATACGGTCGGCCGGGTCAGATCGATGGCTTCCCGTCGCCGATCGGCCAGGGCGGCGCGCCACAGGATGCCCGGGCGCAGCAACCGGCTAGCGGGGTCGACGAACGAGGTCACCCGGAAGACCTGATCGACTGCGGCGGGGTCGTATTCGGCCGCGGCGAGCACCCGATCGACGTACGCGTTGAGCAGACGTGTGAGCAACGGTGGCTTGCCGTCAATCTCCGGCAGGCAGAGGTCCGGATTGGCCGACAGTTCCTAGGCCGTGCGGATCGGTACCGCCGCGGCCCGGAAGAATCGCCCGGCCAAATCCGCTGTGCCGCAGTCCAGGCAGTCGCGCAGCGCCAATGCCTCGAGGGCGGCGACGATCATGCCCTGGCCGTAGATCGGGTTGAAGCTGCAGATCGCGTCGCCGAAAACCAGCAGGCCCTGGGGGAACCGCCGCAACTTGTCGTAGCGGCGCCACCGGCTGGAGGGCTGACGGTGCCGCGTCGCCGCTCCGAGCGGTTCGGCGGCCTGTATGGCGGCCAGCACGTGCGGTGGCGCGCAGTCCTCGACGAATTCGCACATCGACGTCAGGTCGGGAAGCGGCCCATGACCCGCGATGCCGAAGACGGTGAACATCCAGGTGTCGTACTCCGAATGCACAAAGCCCAGCCCGCGCGGCCGGCCCGGCGCGGTTCCTACGATGAAACCGAACTCGTGCAACGCGTCCGGTGCCATGCTCAGCAGCTGGCTCACGTAGGTCAACTCCACCCGGACCTGGTCCTCGCGTGGGCCGTCGTAGCCGAGGTCGGTCAGCCAGGTCGGCGTGCGGGCGCCGCGTCCGGTCGCATCGATCACCAAATCCGCTCGCAGCGTGAGGCCTTCATTGTTGCGACGGTGGACCACGCGCGCCCCGGTGACGCGACGGCGGTCCGGCGTCGCGGTCAAGTCGACGATGTCGTGCTCGTCGAGTAGCGTGATGTTGGGAATGCTGCGCAGCCGCGCGCGGACGTGGTCCTCGAGGAAAGGTCGGGTGGCGATGTACGCGGTGAACGACGGGGCGCTGCCGTTTCGGGCCATCAGGTGCCCGCCCACGTCGTAGTAGACCTGCGACAGATCCGTGCCGTCCAGGTAATGCGCACCGTCGACCAGCAGTTCGTCGAGAATGCCGGGGAACAATTCCTCCAGTGCTTGCGCACCGCGGGGCAGCAGGCCGTGCAGGTGCCGACCCTGCGGCACCCCCCGGCGAGGGACACCGATATCGGGAAGCGGGTCGCGCTCCGCCACCGTCACCACGTCGAAGAGCTCGCTGAGGGAGCGCGCGGCCAACAGACCGGCCATGCTCGCTCCCAATACCACCGCGTGATTGCCGATCTTCGCCATAGCCGACCGCCTGTGCTGAGCGCTTATCCCGACGAAAGCCATGCTCATGGCCGATGACCGGCGACGGCAGCGTAGTCGACTACGCCACTGCTAGGTTGCGGCTACACATCGGCTCACCGAAACGTCGGCAAAGCGGCCCATCCGATGCTCGTGCACCGTTGTAGTCGCCGAGTGATCGGTGCTGAGCCGTTGACCGGGCGCGACAGTGAATTAGGGATCATTCGCCGCGCCCTCAGCGCAGCGGGCAGTCACTCGGGCGTGGTAGTCGCCGGAGCCGCCGGCGTGGGCAAGACCTGGCTGGCCCACGAGGCGTTGCGGCGGGCCGCGGCGGCGGGGGAGCGGACGAAGTGGATCGTCGGCACCGACTCGGCGCAGGCTGCCGCTGGGAGCGTTCATCGGATCGCTGGGCGAGGCGATGTCGAACCCATTGACCGATGTGCAGCGGGTGATCAATTCGTTTGTCGCGCAACAACGTCGGGGCCGGGTCGTGGTCGGGGTGGACGACGCCCACCTGCTGGACGGATTGTCCGCCCTGGTCGTCCACCAGCTGGCGCAGTCGGGTGGGGTGCGACTGGTGGTCACAATCCGCACCGGCAGCGACGAACCCGATGCGGTGACGGCGCTGTGGAAGGACGGGCTGCTGGATCGGCTTGATCTGGAACCGCTCTCGGCCGCCGCGACGCGCGAGGTCATCGAGAGCAAGCTGGACGGTCCGGTCGATGCACGCAGTGCCGCCCGCTTCCAGAAGCTGACCGGCGGGAACGCCCTTTTCCTGCGCCAGCTGCTGGCCGATCAGGTGGCCGCGGGGCGGATGCGCAAGACCGCCGGGGTATGGATGTGGGACGGCGATGTCGCGGTCTCGGCCAGCCTGTCCGACACGCTGAGACGCCAGATGGGCCGGCTGAGCCCGGGGATGGCGATGGTGGTCGACGTGCTGTCGCAATGTGAGTCGCTGGCCGTTGGCGTGCTGTGCGACTTGGTGGAACGCAGCGATGTGGCCGCCGCCGAGCGGATGGGTTTGGTGAACATCGAGCGCACCGCCGCCGGATTGATGGCCCGGCTCGCCCATCCGCTCTTCGGTGAGCTGCGCCGCGCGAGCGCCGGCGAGTTGTATCTCTGCGAAATCCGGGGCAGGTTGGCGACGTGGTTGGGTGACGACGGCGATGCCGACATGCAGGGCACCGTGCGCCGCGCGCTGCTGCGTCTCGAGTCGGATCTCGATCCCGACCCCGCGTTGTACCTGGAATCGGCGCGCCATGCCATGACGCTGCTCGATCTGGAATTGGCCGACCGGTTCGCCAATGCCGCCACACAAGCCGGCGCCCCCGGGGCCGCCGAGGTGCGGGCGATGAACCTGGTATTGCTCGGGCGCAGCGAGCTCGCCGAGGCGGCGTTGCGTGAGATGGCCTGCGACGGGCTGCCCGGCTGCCACCACTGGGCGACCGTGCGGGCGGCCAACCTGATTTGGTGGCTGTTCAGGCCGCGCGACGCCGCCCCGATTCTGGACGGGCTTGCGGCCGCGCCCGAGACGTCGGCGCAGCGGGCCGAGCGGTTGGCGGTGCAGGCGTGTCTGGACGCGGTGTCGGCGCGCTGCGATATCGCAGCCGAAAATGCCCGGGCCGCATTGGCTTTCCCGGAATTATCGGGCTTCCACGCGATGATGGCCTCGCTGGCGCTGACCATGGCGATGGGGGCGTTGGGTCAGGTCGACGACCTTTCGGACATCGCAGAGCAAGCGCTGCGGCGTGCGACGACGTCATTTCAGGCATCCCATATGCGGTACTGGTTCGCCGCCGTCTACGGCCGCGCCTGTCGGCTGGTCGGACGGATCGGCGAATTCGTCGGCACGGCACAGCAACTGGCCGACTCGGCTCGCGAGATCCCCGGCCTGGCGTATGCGAATCTCTCTTATCTGCTGGGTAACGCCGAGCTGGCCCGCGGCGCCGTCGCTGAGTCGGCCCGATTGGTGCACGAGGCGGTTGCCGGGGTGCAAATACACTCCGTCACAACGGGATTGCGGCCGGCGACGTACTTCGCCCTTGCGGAGGCGCACGCCAAGCTCGGACAGGCCGTCGAAGCGAATGATGCTGTCACCGCCGCACGGTCGTGCGTGCCGCCGGACTTTCTGTTCATGCACACCGCGTTGGCGTTGGCCGACGGTTGGACGATGGCCGCCAACGGACACTTGACCGAGGCCGTGGCAACCGCGCGTGAGGCGGCACGCCTGGCCCGCGATCGCGGCCAGCCCACTCATGAGCTCGCCTGCATTCAGGCCGCAGCGCAATGGGGCGATGCCTCGCAGGCGGCGCGGGCGCGCGAGCTGGCCGATACGCTGTCGCTGCCGCTGGCCGATGCCATCGCGTCCCACGCGGCGGCCCTGCTCGCCGGCGACGGCGAGGGCCTGCTGGCGGCCTCGGCGGCGTACCGGGCGATCGGTGATCGGGCCACCGCCGCCGACGCGGCGGCGCAGGCGTCCGTTGCGTTCGACGAATGTCAGCACCATCGACGCGGGATGTATGCCGCGGCCCTGGCCCGGGAGTTGGCCGATGAATGCGGCGGGTTGCACACGCCGGCGCTGCGGACTCCGACGGGCATAAAGTTGTCCGGCCGCCAGCGCGACGTCGTCGAACTCGTCGTGGCGGGGCTGTCTAACCGCGACATCGCCGAGCAGCTGGTGATGGCGGTGCGCACCGTCGAGGGTCACGTGTACCGGGCCTGCCAGCGGGTGGGGGCCCAGTCGCGCGAGGAACTGGCGTCGATCATCCGATCGGGCCCCTGCGGGGACGAAGCTTACGCGGCGCGTCCGCGCGGCAAGTGGGGTAGTCGGCTATGCATGTGCGCAAACACAACGCGGCCATACCGTGCCTTCAGCAAACGAAGGAGTGCGGCATGGTCGAGATCCTCAAGACACCCGTCGTCGAGGCGGCGGACCTGGCGCCGAAGAATCCGCTCCCGTACTGGCGCCAACTCAAGGCGGTACGGTCCTACGTCGACGAGCTGCAAGCATTGCTGGACGCCGGGGGCCGGGTCACCCGGCTGCGGCTCGCCCCGGCGTGGCTGTTGCCGGACGTGGTGGTGATCGCGACGCCGCAGGGCGCCCGAGATCTGTTGGGCCGCAACGACGAGATCTGCGACCGCGGCCGCGTCCGTTGGATGGCCGAGATGCGCGCTGATGGGCGGCAACTTGCTCAACCTCCCACACGAACGCTGGCTACCGCGGCGGCGCGCGCTGCAGCCGATGTTCACCAAGCGCCAGGTGTCCGGCTATGCCGGGCACATGGGCGCGGCCGCTCAGGGGGTCGTCGACGGCTGGCGCGCCGGCGACATTGTGGACCTGGACCGCGAATGCCGGCTGCTCACCCTGCGGGCACTCGGGCGGTCGGTGCTCGGCGTGGATCTCGACGAGCGGGCCGAGGAGGTCGGGCATGCGTTGCGGGCCTCGCTGTCGTGGGTGGCCGACCGTGCGGCGCGGCCGGTGAACCCGCCGCGCTGGCTGCCGACCCCGAGTCAGCGCGCCGCGCGCCGGGCCAACGTCATCCTGCACGGGCTGGCCGCCGAAATTCTGCATGCGGTGCGCGCCGATCCCGACCGGGACGCGCCGCTGGTGCGGGTATTGATCGAGGCGATCGATCCGGAGACCGGTCTGCCCTTGACCGACGACGAGATCTGCGCCGAGTTGGTGCTTTTCATGCTCGCGGGCCACGACACCACGTCGACCACGCTGACCTACGCGTTGTGGTCGTTGGGACATCATCCCGGCATTCAGGACCGGGTGCGAGCAGAGGTCGCGACGCTGGGTGACCGCCCGCTCACCCCGGACGACGTGATCCAACTCGGTTTGACCGTGCGGGTGCTGCACGAGGCGCTGCGGTTGTGTCCACCCGCGTCGGGGACGGCCCGAACGCCCACCCGCGACATCGTGGTGGACGGCTACCGGGTACCGGCCAAAACCATTGCGCTGGTGAGCTTTTACACGCTACACCGCGATCCCGACCTGTGAAAGGATCCGCTGTGTTTCGACCCGGACCGCTTCCTGCCGGACCGGTCGACGGGCCGCAGCCGGTGGCAGTATCTGCCGTTCGGTGGCGGGCCGCGCTCGTGTATCGGCGACCACTTCGCGATGCTGGAGGCCACCATCGCGCTGGCCACCATCATCCGCACCGCTGAGATCGCCTCCCTCGACTACGATTTCCCGCTGGCCACACCGTTCACGGTCGTCGCCGCGAAGCCCATTCACGCCCACATTTACCTGCGGGCGAAGACGGTGGTCTTCGTCTGACTACAGCCCCAGCAGCCGCGCCGACCCCCACAGTGTGACGACCGCCACCACCAGGGCCGGGGGCACGATGCACAGGCCCAGGCGGGTGTACTCGCCGACACTTGCCTCGACGTCATGCTGACGAAGTACGCGTCGCCACAACAGGTTTGACAGCGAACCGACGTAGGTCAGGTTGGGTCCAATGTTGACCCCGATCAGCACTGCTAGGATCACGACGGGCCCGTAGGGCGCGACAAGTGGCAACAGCACCAGGGTGGCCGGCAGATTGTTCACCACATTGGCCAGTACGGCGGCCACCGCGGCGATGGCAAGTAACACCGGCAGCCCCGACCCGTGCGGCAGCACCGCCGACATCGCGCGGTCCATCCCGCTGCGCGTGACCGCTTGCACCACGACGCCCAGTGCCAACACGAACAGCAAAAACGAAAGCTGGGCCGAGCGCAGGATGTCCACAAACGTGGTGTGCCGGCGGCGCAGCTGCGCACCGCCAGCACCGAGGCGCCGGCCAGCGCCACCCACGCCGGGGCTACCCCCAGCGGTTCGGAGAATGCGAACCCGACCAGCGTCAGCGCCACCATCATCAACACGAACACCAGACGCCGGGGGGCGGGCCCGAGTTCCGCCGGGTCCGGTTCCACCCGCAGATCGTGGGCGAAGAAGCCGCGGAAAACCAGGTACAGCGTGGCGACCGTGGCCAGCCACGGCAACGCCATCACCAAGGTGAACTGGGTGAAGGAGACGTCGGCGACGTGAAATGCGAGCAGGTTGGTCAGGTTGGAGACCGGCAGCAGCAGCGAGGCGCCGTTGGCGAGGTGGGCCGGGGCATAGGCACCCGGGCGCACGGGTGTTCGCAACCGGCGCACCGCGGCCAGCACCACCGGCGTCAGCAGCACGACGGTGGCGTCCAGGCTCAACACGGCGGTGATGGTGGCGGCGATGACGAACACGTGGCGCAGCAGCGAATGCGAACCGCGCGGTGTCCGGGCGATCGTCGCGCCGGCGACCTCGAATAGGCCTTCGTCGTCACACAGCTTGGCCAACACCAGCACCGCGCCCAGGAACGCGACCACCCCGGACAGGTCGGTGACCTGGCGGGCCCCCTGGTGAACCGAGACCGCGCCGATTGCCACCACGATGAGCGCGGCCGGAACCGCGGCCAGCGCCTCCGGCCAGCCCCGCGGGCGCGCGACGGCGAATCCCCAGGACCACGGCAAGCAGCAGCAGCGAAACGGTCAGGGCCAAGGTTTAGACCATCCAAGGGTTTTCGCGACGCCATACCGTCGGCAGGTGCAGCGCGACACCGTCACGTGCGGCCAGCTCGTCCAGCACCCGGATGGACACGTCCAGGTCATCGCCCGCATATGGCAAGGCCCGCAACGGTTTTGACAACGGTCGGAAGAAGTCGTCCCAGTGGATCAGGATCACCCGGCGTGCGCCCACCGCCTGCACGGTCTCGGCCCAGTAGTCGAGCAGGTAGGACCGCGGCCGCAAACCCAGTTGACCGACCGACAGGTAGACCGCATCGGCGCGCCGCCCGGCCAGCGCGCCTTTGACGAAGCCGGCGCTGCCCTGGATCAGCAACCGCCGATCCGATGGCAGGTGGTGGATCAGCGTCGACCACGACTCGCCGCAGCGGTAGGCCGACGCCTTCACCGGCGGCACCACTGGTGCGTCGATCACGCCGGGGAACCGGTCGGGTGGACAGTGGTGCGATTTCACCAGCGTCACGTCGAAGGCGCCCAACCGAATTGGTTCGCCCGGAACCGCGACGGTCAGGCGGTGCTCCGGCAAGCCGTATCCGCGCCCGACGTTGGCGGCCGACTCGCCCCCGACCAACTGGGCACCGGTGCGGTCGGCGACCAGTGCGGAATCCATCGCGTGGTCGAAGTGGGTGTGCACCGGGATGACCGCCGCCAGCCGCGACACCTTGGCCCGGGCCAGGCAGCCGTCCACGCGCGCCTCCGACGGCGACAGCTTGCCCGCGGCGACCCGCGCCAGGCCGGGGCGGGAGAAGTAGCCGTCGGTCATCAGTGCCGACGAGCCGTCGTCGATCAGCACGGTCGCTACACCCATCCAGGTCGCCGAGAGCCCGCCGGGTTCGGCGGCGGGAGCGTCGAACCGATCCGCATACCGCGCGATATCGGGGCGCCCGAGTTTCAGCCTCATCAGCAGAACGCCCTGATCTCGATACCCGCGGCCTCGAGCTGAGCACGCACCGCGGCGGCGATCTGTACCGCGCCCGGCGAATCACCGTGTACGCATACAGATTCCACGCTCACCGCGATCTGGCTGCCGTCGACCGCGGCGACCTGACCCGAGGTCGCCATGCGCACCACGCGCTGGGCGATCTCCTCGGGGTTGCGCAGCACCGCGTTCGGTTCGCGGCGTGAGACCAGCTGGCCGTCGGGCCGGTAGGCGCGATCGGCGAATGCCTCTGCCACGGTGTGCAATCCGACGCGCTCGGCCTCGTCGAAGAAGGCCGAACCCGCCATGCCGAGCACCGGCAGCGAGGGGTCGGCCAGCTGTACCGCCGCTGCCACCGCCGCGGCCTGTTCACGATGCGTGACGATCGTGTTGTACAGCGCGCCATGGGGTTTGACGTAGCAGACCGCCAAGCCTGCCGCGTGCGCGATCGCCTGCAAGGCGCCGATCTGATACACCACGTCGGCCACCAGATCCTCGGCGGCGACATCGATGAAGCGCCGGCCAAATCCGGCGAGGTCGCGATAGCCGACTTGAGCTCCGATGCGCACGCCGCGCTCGGCGGCCAACCGGCACACCCGTAACAGGCCGGCCGGATCACCCCCGTGGAACCCGCACGCCACGTTCGCGCTCGTGACGATTCCGAGCATGGCGTCGTCGTCGCCCAGGCTCCAGACGCCGAAGCCCTCGCCCAAGTCGGCGTTCAGGTCGATACCGGCCACCTGCCTAGCTTATTGCCCAATCTTGGCAACGATCTGGTCGAGGAGGCTCTCGGCCGCCCGATCGGTGTCCTTGTCGAGCAGGCAGACCCTGCCCTCGACGACGACGGAGCCCTGCACGGCCATCGCGTGCGAGCAGCCCCAGCGGGGGTCCTCCTCCTGGCGCATCGACAATGCGATGCGCGGGCCGAGCACCCGCAAGTCCTGGGTGGGGAAGTAGCTGTGATTGCCGTTGGCGGAGTGAAACCCGTAACGGCGCTGGGCACATCGCCGCCAGTCCTGTTGCGCGCGTTGCAATAACGCCCTGGCGTCGCCTCCGGTGGTGAACGACGTCACCAGCTGGGTGACGTCGGCTTGGACGGCATTGGGCGTGCTGAACTGGTTGCCGCGCATCGCGAGATATCCGCTGTCGGCGTAGACCGTCATGTCGCCCACCGAAGCGAGTCCCAGGCAGGTGCGATCGTCGATGATCTGCGAGGAATCCGAGGTGCCGGTGGCGGTGCCGACCAGCGCCATGTTCGCTCCCCCGGCGAGGGCGACCAGCTGGTCCTGACTCAACAGCAGGCCCTCCAGGGTGGTGGTGGCCATCACCGGCGGAACGGGTCTGGCCGATGAGTCGGTGGTGGTGTGGCTACCGGGTGCGGCCGCCAGCGCGGTCCCGTCGACCATCCTGGTGCAGCCCGCGGTCAGCGTGCAAGCGGCGAACAAGGCGATCGTCCATCGAAGTACCGGGTACATCGCGCGACAAGCTTAAGTGCTGGCCTCCCGCCGTCGTCCCAGCAGCCAGCAGAATAGATAGATCAGAAACGAGATCGTTGCGACGAACACCGACACCGGGACACCGGGCGCCAGCGACAGCACGATCCCGCCCACCGCCGCCACCTCGGCGAAGATCACCGAGGCTGCGATGGCAGCCGCGGGCGAGGCGACCACCCGCGCGGCCGCGGCCGCTGGAGTGATCAGCAACGACATCACCAGCAGGGCGCCGACGATCTGCACGGCCTGGGCGGCCACCACGCCCACCAGCGCCGCGAACACTATGCCCAATGCCTTGACCGGCACGCCGCGGGCGGCCGCGATATCGGGGTCGACGGTGGCGAACAACAGCGGCCGGTAGCACACCGCCAGCACGCCGACGACCAGCAGGCACACCAGTGCCAGTGCCACCAGTCCGGTGTAGCCCACGCCGACGATCTGGCCGGTGAGTAACGCGAAGCTCGTCGTGGTGCGTCCGGGGTAGAGGTAGATGAACAGCACCGCCAGACCCAGCCCGAACGCCAGCACCACCCCGGTCACCGAATCGCGCTCCCGGGCGCGCTGACCGAGCAGGCCGAACAGCGCGGCCGCCACCGCGCTGCCGAGCAAGGCGCCCAGGCCCACTTGAAATCCGACCAGCAACGCGAATGCTGCTCCGGTCAAAGACAATTCGCTGGATCCGTGCACGGCGTACGACATCTGGTGCATCACGATGAACGGGCCGATCAGCCCCGCGACCAGTCCCAGCAGAGCGGCCGCCAGCAGCGCCTGCTGGACGAAGTCGTGGTTCAGCAGGGCGGCGGTGATGTCGAAGGAAAGCAGATGACCCAGTACGTCGGCGAGCTGGTTGTTCATAAGGCGTGCCCGCTGTCGTCGCCGATCACCACGTAGCGGTCGTTGACCTTCACCACCTGAATGTCGGCCCGGTACAACGTGGACAGCGTCTCGGTGTTCATCACCTGCTCGACGCTGCCGATGCGGAAGCGACCGTCGACCAGATACAGCACCCGGTCGACATACGGCAGGATCGTGTTGATCTCGTGCGTCACCACCATGACCGTGGTGTTGGCCTCGCGGCGGCGGCGGTCGATCAGCGCCGCAACCAGTTTGGCGTTGGCCGGGTCCAGTGCCAGCAGCGGTTCGTCGCACAGCAGCAGCATCGGGTCGCTGGCCAACGCCTGCGCGATGCGCACGCGCTGCAACTCCCCACCCGACATCAGCCCCACCCGGACATCGGCCAGCCGGTCGCCGTTGACCTGTGCCAGCGCTTGCCGCACGGCCAGTCGGCGGCGTCGGCGCTCGGCGGCGCGCAACGGCAGGACACCCCAGCGGTTTCCGTCGATGCCAAGGGCGACCAGGTCGCGGCCGAGCAGCATCACGTCCCGGTCGATCGGGCGGTGTTGGGGCACATAGCCGATGGCTCCGTTGCCCGCGGTGACCTCCTTGCCGTCGACGTGGGCGGCTCCCGCACTGAGCAGCAGTTGTCCGAGCAACACCTTCAGGAGCGAGGTCTTGCCGGTACCGTTGGGGCCGAGCACCGCGATGAACTCACCCGGCGACACCGACAGGTCGAGATCGTCCCACAGCACGCGATCGCCGAACGCCAGCCGGGCACCGGTGAGCGAGACGGCGGGAGGCCGCGGATCGGCGGTCTCGACGGCTTGGTCAATGACGGGCATTGTTCCCGCTCGATCGCAATGCGGCCTGCAACGCCTGCACGGTATTGCGTTGCCAGGAAAGGTAATCGGCGCCGTCGGGCAGCGTCTCGGTCACCTGGGTGACCGGCACACCCGCACGTCGGGCGGCATCCTGCAGGCCGCTGATCGCGGGCGTGGCCGTCTGCGGGTTGACCAGCAGCGCCGCGATCTGGTGGCGGTTGACCAGGTCGAAGACGTAGGCCATGTCGGCCGGCGACGGGTCGGTTCCGTTCTCGTTGGCCGACATGAACGCCGGCGGAGTGCGATTGGTCAGGCCCGTGGCTTTGAGCAGGTAGTACGCAACCGGTTCGGTCGCAAGCACCGCGGCGTCGGGATACGTGTCGGCGATGGAGCGTTCGGAAGCCGCGATCGCATCGGCGTCGCGGCCGAACCCGGTGGCGTTGGCCCGATAGTCGTTCGCGTTGTCCGCATCGATTTCGGCGAGCCGGTCGGCGATGGTGGTGGCGACGGCCTTGGCGATGCCGAGGTCGTAGAAGACGTGCTCGTCGGGCTCCCCGCTATCCGCCTTACCGGCGAACGAGTAGGCGTCCACCGACTTGATGTTCGAGTGGCCGTTCAGCACCTGCGTGACCCAGGGGTCGTAGCCACCGCCGTTGTAGACCACCAATCCGGAGTCCATCAGCGACGCGGCGTCCGAGGCGCTGGCCTGATAGGTGTGCGGATCGACAGTGGCGCCGGACAGGATCGATCTGACCTTGACATGCCGTCCGGCGACAAAATCGGCAACGCTTCCCCACACTTCAGTCGAGGCCACCACGCCGGTCCCCGGTTGGTGCGCGGAGCCGGCGACGCCGCACCCGGTGACCACTGCGGCCCCGACCACACACACGGCCAACGCCGTCAGAACGCGCGAACCCTCGCTTGCTTGTGTCATTTCGTCCCATCAGCGCTGCCCGCGGGCGTGATATTCCGGTGGCTGTCCGGAGCGCCGACCCATAATACTAATGAAAATCGTTTCCGTTAGAAAGTGGCAGATCGCGCTGGCTTAGGCACCGGCGAGGACGCGCGGTAGCGTCGGCGAACGTGAGTCCCACCTCGCGCCGACGTGCGACTCTGGCGTCGTTGGCGGCCGAACTCAAGGTGTCCCGCACCACCATCTCGAACGCGTTCAACCGGCCGGACCAACTCTCACCCGACCTCCGCGAACGCGTACTCGCCACGGCCAAGCGGCTGGGCAAGCGGGCCCCGACCCGGTGGCGCGTTCGTTGCGCACCCGCAAGGCCGGTGCGATCGGCTTGTTGATGGCCGAGCCGCTGACGTATTTCTTCAGCGACCCGGCGGCGCGCGACTTCGTCACGGGCGTGGCGCAGTCGTGCGAAGAGCAGGGCCAGGGCCTGTTGCTGGTCGCCGTCGGGCCGAGCCGCAGCCGGGAGGACGGCGAGGCCGCGGTGCTGGCCGCCGGGGTGGACGGTTTCGTGGTCTATTCGGTCCGCGACGACGATCCCTACCTTCAGGTGGTGCTGCAGCGGCGGCTGCCCGTGGTGGTCGTCGACCAGCCCAAGGGGTTATCCGGGGCGTCGCGGGTGGGCATCGACGACCGAGCCGCGATGCGCGAGATCGCCGAATACGTGCTGGGCCTGGAGCATCGCGAGATCGGCCTGCTGACGATGCGACTGGGCCAGGATCGCCGCCAAGGCGTGGCCGACGCAAATCGGTTGCGCTCGTTGACTTTCGACGTGCAGCGCGAACGCATCACCGGCGTATGGGACGCCATGGCCGCCGCCGGTGTAGACCCGGACATGCTGACCGTGGTGGAAAGCTACGAACACCTGCCGGAGTCGGGCGGCGAGGCCGCCAAGGCGGCACTGGAGGCCAATCCGCGGATCACCGCATTGATGTGCACCGCGGACATCTTGGCGCTGTCGGCGATGGATTACCTTCGCGCACATGGCATTTACGTGCCCGGCCAGATCAGCGTCACCGGCTTCGACGGGGTTCCCGAGGCGATCAGCCGCGGCTTGACGACGGTGGCCCAGCCCAGCCTGCGCAAGGGCCGCCGGGCCGGGGAACTGCTGCTCCGCCCGCCACGGTCCGGCCTGCCGGTCGTCGAGCTGCTGGACACCGAGCTGATCCGGGGCCGGACCTCGGGCCCGCCGGTCTAGGCGCCTACCGGCTGGAGTCCTGATCGCCGATCAGCAACCGCACCGCCAGGTCGAGCCGCTTGCTGACGTCGGTCGCCGACGCGCGCCGGGTAAGCCAGGCCAGCAGGTTCGACAACCACACGTCGAAGATCACCCGGGCGATGTGGTACTGGTCCTCGGTCGGTTCGCCGTCACTCATCGCGCGCGCGAACATGCTGTCGATCAGCTTCTCCACCTGGTCGACCTCGCTGGCCGCCGACGCGTCGGCGAACACGTAGGCGCGCGTCATCGCCTCGGTGAGCAGCGGGTTGCGCTGCATCGCCCGGTTGAGCTTGCCGACCATGAAATTCAGCCGCTGGAACGGCGTGCTACCGGCCATCGCGGAGCGGTCGGTTTTCGCGTCGATGCGGCTGAACTCCCGCCCCAGTGCCGACACCAGCAAGTGCACCTTGGACGGGAAGTAGCGGTACAGCGTCCCGACCGCGACATCCGCGCGATCCGCCACCGCGCGCATCTGAACTGCCTCGTAGCCGCCCTTGGTCGCGATCGCCATGGTGGCATCCAAGATGCGTTTGCGACGCTCGCGTTGTGCCTCCGAACCCAGCTCGGATTCGGCCAGTACTGCCATGTTCACGACCTCGCGCGGCTGCGAGTCGGAGGCGTGGCCCGAGTTATCGTTCGCTGACGACATCTGACGGATTGCTCCTCTTTCGGGCGGTTCGTTCGCAAACGATAACCAAGTCGTATGTGAATTTCCCACCTCCATCCCGCCGGGGACAGCGAGCTGTCCTGCTGTAACGGCGTTCGACTTGACGGTCGATCACTGGCACTATTAGAACACGTTCTAGTGGGCCATAGCGCCACTAAATGGTCACGTTGAATCCAGCACCCGGAGGGTCCCAGTGGTAGCGACCGTCACCGACGAACAGTTCGCGGCGCGCGAGTTGGTGCGCGACTGGGCCCGCAACACCACATCCGGGCCGGGCGGGACGGCGGCAATCCGCGAGGTCGAGCAGGGCAATGCGGATGCCTGGCGACCGGTTTTCGCCCGGCTGGCCGACCTGGGCCTGTTCGGAGTGGCCATCGCCGAGGACGCCGGCGGGGCCAGCGGCAGCGTCGAGGATCTGTGCGCGATGGTCGAGGAGGCGGCCAAGGCGTTGGTCCCCGGACCGATCGCGACCACCGCGCTGGCCACCCTGGTTGTCACCGATCCCGACGTGCTGTCGGCGCTCGCCTCCGGTGAGCGCTTCGCCGGTCTGGCGCTCGAGGGCGACGTGCGGTTCGACGGCGGGGTGGCCTCGGGGACGGTCGACTTCGTGCTGGGCGGCGCCGACGGCGGGCTGTTGCTGTTACCCGCCGGCGACACGTTTGTCCTCGTCGACACCACCGGCGACGGCGTGCGGGTGGAACCGTTGCAGGCCGCCGACTTTTCCCGGCCGCTGGCGCGCGTGGTGTTGGCATCGGCCCCGGCGACCCCGATCGCGGAGTCGCGGCGGCGGGTCGAGGAGCTGGCCGCGACCGTGCTGGCCGCCGAAGCGGCGGGGGTCACCCGCTGGTCGCTGACCACCGCGGTCGACTACGCGAAGGTGCGCGAGCAGTTCGGCAAGCCGATCGGCAGCTTCCAGGCCGTCAAGCACCTGTGCGCGGAGATGCTGTGTCGCGCCGAGCAGGTCGAGGTGGCCGCCGCGGACGCGGCCCGCGCCGCCGGCGAGTCTGACGCCGACCAGTTCTCCATCGCCGCCGCGCTGGCCGCCGGCGTCGCGATTGCCGCGGTGAAGGCCAACGTCAAGGACTGCATTCAGGTGCTCGGCGGTATCGGCTGCACCTGGGAGCACGACGCGCATCTGTATCTGCGCCGCGCGCACGCGATCGGCCGGTACCTCGGGGGCGCCGAGCGCTGGTTGCGCCGCATCACCGAGCTGACCCAGGACGGGGTGCGCCGACGGCTGAGCATCGACCTCGCCGAGGTCGAGGGTCAGCGCGCCGAGCTCGCCGCAACCGTCGCCGAGATCGCCGCGCTGCCCGTCGAGAAGCGGCAGGTGGCCCTGGCCGACGCGGGCCTGCAGGCACCGCACTGGCCCAAGCCGTATGGCCGCGCCGCTTCGCCGGCGGAGCAGCTGCTGATCGACCAGGAGCTGGCCGCGGGCGGAGTGGACCGACCCGACCTGGTGATCGGCTGGTGGGCGGCGCCGACGATCCTCGAGCACGGCACCCCCGAGCAGATCGCACAATTCGTGCCGGCCACCATGCGTGGCGAATTCCTTTGGTGCCAGCTGTTTTCCGAGCCGGGAGCCGGCTCCGACCTGGCGTCGCTGCGCACCAAGGCGGTGCGCGGGAACGGCGGCTGGTTGCTGAGCGGGCAGAAGGTGTGGACGTCGGCGGCGCACAAGGCGCGCTGGGGCGTGTGCCTGGCGCGCACCGATCCCGACGCTCCCAAGCACAAGGGCATCACCTACTTCCTGGTCGACATGAAATCGCCCGGCATCGACATCCGGCCGCTGCGCGAGATCACCGGCGACTCGCTGTTCAACGAGGTGTTCCTGGACAACGTCTTCGTGCCCGACGAGATGGTCGTCGGCGCGGTCAACGACGGCTGGCGGCTGGCCCGCACCACGCTGGCCAACGAGCGGGTCGCGATGGCCAACGGCACCGCGCTGGGCAACCCGATGGAAGAGCTGCTCAAGCTGCTGGCGCAGCGGGACCTGGATGTCGCCGAGCAGGACCGGCTGGGGCGGCTGACCATTTTGGCCCAGACCGGCGCGCTGCTGGACCAGCGCATCGCCCAGCTGGCTGTCGGCGGGCAGGATCCGGGCGCGCAATCGAGCGTGCGCAAGCTGATCGGCGTCCGCTACCGGCAGGCGCTGGCCGAATTCACGATGGACGTCGCCGAGGGCGGCGGGCTGGTCGACCGCCGGGCGGACGGCGACCGGGCGGTGTTCGACTTCCTGAACACCCGCTGCCTGACGATCGCCGGCGGCACCGAGCAGATCCTGCTGACCGTGGCCGCCGAGCGGCTGCTCGGCCTGCCCCGCTGAGTCTTCGCCGAGCCTGTGATTTAGCGGCCTCACTCGCATTTTGGCTGCGGAGTTACCGGCTCGGCGCCCAAGCGCTAGGAGAACGTCGTCACGGCGCAGGTGCTCGGCGAGGTGATGTTGACCCCGCTGTACACCACCTGAATGTGGGTGCAGGTGTAGACGGTTTCGTCGGTCTTGGGCTGGCCGGTGCCCCAATCGGTGGAGTCGATACGCCCGGTGGTCTGGTACTTGTCCGGCGGTCCTTCACCGAAGTAGACCGTGGTGATCTCGTCGGTCCCCATCGATTTCATGACCCGCTCGTATTGCCCGTTGGCGTGCGCGTCCAGGTAGGCCATCCGGTTGTTGGACCGGATCTCGGTGGTCTGGCGCGCCCACAGGCCGGGCGGGAAGCCGATCACGCCGCCGTCGGGGGTACGGGTGTCGGCCCCGGCGACGAAGTCGCAATGGCCGTCGAATTTGAAGCAGTTGAGGAACATATGCGTTTCCAGCTGATTCGGGCCGTCCAGCGGGAACAGCGTGGTGGCGGTGTTGCTCGCCGCGCCGGCCCCCGGTGCGGGCAGGAAAGCCAACGCCAGTCCGACGGCGGCCACGCCCGTTGCCAACCGCTTCATCCCGCGCCCTTTCCGTCGAACTCCCGCGACTAATCGTCGTAGGTGACTTCTACCGAATCAGATTCCGGGTGAGATTGACAGGCCAAAATTAGCCCGTCGTCGAGGTCCTGCTGTTCGAGCACGTCGTTGACCTCCATGCTGACTTTGCCGCTTTTCAGCGTGCAGGCACATGCCCCGCAGTGGCCTTCCCGACAGGAGAACGGCGCATCGAGCCCCTTGGCCAGCAGAACGTCGAGCAGTTTCGCGCTGCGTGGCCACGACACCGTGTGCGTCTCGCCGTCCAGTTCGACGATCGCGGTGGCCGGCGGCTGGTCACCCGCATCGGTGTCCTCGATCGTGACCGCGACGAACGGGTCGGAATCTAGCGACTTGAACACCTCGATATGAACCTGTGCCGCAGGCACTTTCAGCGACTCGAGCGCCTGGCGGGCCGCATCCATGAACGGGCCGGGTCCGCAGATGAAGGCGTGCCGATCGGTGAACGGCGCGGCCAGCCTCCCCAGCGCCGCCGTGCTGGGCAGCCCCTGCAGCGACTCCAGCCAGTGCAGCACCGTGAGCCGGTCGGGATACTTGGCCGCCAGCTCGCGCAGCGCCTCGGCGAAGATCACCGAGCTTTCGTCGCGGTTGGCGTAGACCAGCGTCACCTGCCCGGCGCCTTCGGACAGCGCCGACTTGCAGATCGACATGATCGGGGTGATGCCGCTGCCGGCGGCCAGCAGCAGGAAGTCCTGGTCGAGCGTCTTGGGGACGAAGGTGCCCGACGGCGCCAGCACGTGGATCCGCATGCCCGCCTGGGCGTTGTCGCACAGCCAGTTGGACGCGTAGCCGTCGGCGGTCCGTTTGATCGTGACGGTCAACGCGTTGTCGGTGAACGGCGAGCTGCACAGCGAGTAGCAGCGCGCCACCGAGCCGGTGCGATCGCTGGGCACCCGCAACGTGAGGAACTGGCCGGGTGCGTAGCGCAGCCGCTCCGGCGGGATCTCCGGATCGCCCGACGCGTCCGGCACCGCGAACACCAGCGAGCGCGCATCGTCGGTCTCCTCGACGACCTCGGCGATCTGCAGTTCGAGTACGTGGTCGCCGAGTGGCTCGTCCAGATCTGCGTCCGTCAAGACCGCCCTCCCTTCGTAACAACTAGAACATGTTACAGAAAACCCGATTTGTATCGCTACCAGGCGCAGGAATACCCTGCTCGACACAAATCAGAACATGTTCTAGTCTGCTGGGTAAGTCCACTGAGTAAGTCTGGCCCAGGAGGCAAACCTAAGTGACGTCCATTCAACAGCGTGACGCGCAGTCGGTCTTGGCGGGGATCGACGATCTGCTTCCGAAGATCGCCGAGCGCGCCCAGGTGACAGAGGACCTGCGCCGGCTGCCCGACGAGACCGTTGCCGAGCTCGACGAGGTCGGCTTCTTCACACTGCTGCAGCCCGAGCAGTGGGGTGGTCTGCAATGCGACCCCACGCTGTTCTACGAGGCGGTGCGGCGGCTCGCCAGCGCGTGCGGGTCCACCGGCTGGGTGAGCTCGATCATCGGCGTGCACAACTGGCACCTGGCGCTGTTCGACCAGCAAGCCCAGGAGGAGGTCTGGGGCGAGGATCCCAAGACCCGGGTCTCGTCGTCGTACGCCCCGATGGGTGCGGGCGTGGTGACCGACGACGGCTATCTGGTCAACGGATCCTGGAACTGGTCGTCGGGCTGCGACCACGCCACCTGGGCGTTTCTCGGCGGGCCCGTGATCAAGGACGGCCGGCCCGTCGACTTCGGCAGTTTCCTGATCCCGCGCAGCGAGTACCGCATCGACGACGTGTGGCATGTTGTCGGGCTGCGCGGCACCGGCAGCAACACCGTGGTGGTCAAGGACGTCTTCGTGCCCCGGCACCGGTTTCTGTCCTACAAGGCCATGAACGACGGCACCGCCGGCGGGTATCAGACCAACACCGCGCCTGTTTACAAGATGCCTTGGGGCACAATGCATCCCACCACCATTTCGGCTCCGATCGTGGGAATGGCCTACGGGGCGTACGACGCCCACGTCGACCACCAGGGCAAGCGGGTGCGCGCGGCGTTCGCCGGGGAGAAGGCCAAGGACGACCCGTTCGCCAAGGTCCGCATCGCCGAGGCGGCCAGCGACATCGACGCCGCCTGGCGGCAGCTGAGCGGCAACGTCGCCGAAGAATACGCGCTGTTGTCCGCGGGCAAGGAGATCCCGTTCGACCTGCGCGCCCGCGCTCGCCGCGACCAGGTGCGCGCCACCGGGCGTGCGATCGCCTCCATCGATCGGCTGTTCGAGGCGGCCGGTGCCACCGCGTTGATGAATGATCAACCGGTGCAACGGTTCTGGCGCGACGCGCACGCCGGGCGGGTGCACGCGGCCAACGACCCGGAGCGGGCCTACCAGATCTTCGGGAACAACGAGTTCGGGTTGCCGCCGGGCGATACCATGGTCTGATGACGGCGACGGAAGAAATAACCTTCGAATCCACGTCGCGGTTCGCCGAGGTCGACGTCGACGGCCCGCTCAAGCTGCACTACCACGAGGCGGGCTTGGGCCACGAGCAGACGATCGTGCTGCTGCACGGCGGCGGTCCGGGTGCGGCGAGTTGGACCAACTTCTCCCGCAACATCGGCGTGCTGGCGCAGCGGTTTCACGTGCTGGCCGTCGACCAGCCGGGCTACGGCCACTCCGACAAGCGCGCCGAGCACGGGCAGTTCAACCGCTACGCGGCCCGGGCGCTAAAGGGGCTGTTCGACCAGCTGGGCCTGGGACGTGTTCCGCTGGTGGGCAATTCGCTGGGCGGTGGCACCGCGGTGCGCTTCGCGCTGGACTACCCGGTCAAGGCCGGGCGCCTGGTGCTGATGGGCCCGGGCGGGGTGAGCGTGAATCTGTTCGCGCCCGACCCGACCGAGGGTGTCAAGCGGTTGGGCAAGTTCTCCGCCGAGCCCACCCGCGAGAACCTCGAGGCGTTTTTGCGAGTGATGGTCTACGACCAAAAGCTGATCACTCCGGAGTTGGTCGACCAGCGCTTCGCGTTGGCCAGCACACCGGAATCGCTGACGGCGACCCGCGCGATGGGAATGTCGTTCGCCGGAGCGGATTTCGAGCTCGGCATGATGTGGCGCGAGGTGCATCGGCTGCGTCAGCCGGTGTTGCTGATCTGGGGTCGCGAGGATCGGGTCAATCCACTCGACGGCGCGCTGGTCGCACTCAAGACCATCCCGCGTGCGCAGCTCCACGTTTTCGGGCAGTGTGGGCACTGGGCGCAGGTGGAGAAGTTCGACGAGTTCAACAAGCTCACCATCGATTTCCTGGGAGGTGCGTGATGAGCATCCGCTCGCTGGGTTATCTGCGCATCGAGGCCACCGACATGGCGGCCTGGCGTGAATTCGGACTCAAGGTCCTGGGCATGGTCGAGGGCAAGGGTGCGACCGAGGGTGCGCTGTATCTGCGGATGGATGATTTTCCGGCCCGGCTGGTGATTGTGCCCGGCAAGCAGGACCGCCTCATCGAAGCGGGCTGGGAATGCGCGAATGCCGCTGGCCTGCAGGAGATTCGGAACCGGCTCGACGTCGAGGGCACACCCTACAAGGAGGCCACCGCCGCCGAACTGGCTGATCGCCGGGTGGACGAGATGATCCGGTTCTCCGACCCGTCGGGTAACTGCCTCGAGGTCTTCCACGGCGCCGCCCTCGAGCATCGCCGCGTGGTCGGCCCGTACGGGCACAAGTTCGTCACCGAGGAACAGGGCCTCGGTCACGTGGTCCTGACCACCCGTGACGACGAGGAGACGCTGCACTTCTACCGCGATGTGCTGGACTTCAAGCTGCGTGACTCGATGCGGCTGCCACCCCAGGTGGTCGGTCGGCCCGCCGACGGGCCGCCGGCCTGGCTGCGGTTTTTGGGCTGCAACCCGCGTCACCACAGCCTGGCCTTCATGCCGGGGCAGACCCCCAGCGGCATCGTGCACCTGATGGTCGAAGTCGGACAGGCCGACGACGTCGGCCTGTGCCTGGATCGGGCGCTGCGCAAGAAGGTGCCGATGTCGGCCACGCTCGGCCGCCACGTCAACGACCTGATGCTGTCCTTCTACATGAAAAGCCCGGGTGGATTCGACGTCGAATTCGGTTGTGAGGGAAGACAAGTCGAAGACGACGACTGGATCGCCCGGGAGAGCACCGCGATCAGCCTGTGGGGCCACGACTTCAGCGTCGGCTTCAAGGGTTAGTTTTTCACGCCATGACCGCCGCGCCGATCGACCCGCGCACGTTTCGCAACGTGCTCGGTCAGTTCTGCACCGGGATCACGATCATCACCACCGTGCACGACGACGTCCCGATCGGATTCGCCTGCCAGTCCTTCGCGGCATTGTCGCTCGACCCGCCGCTGGTGTTGTTCTGCCCGACCAAGGTGTCGCGGTCGTGGCAGGCCATCGAGGCCAGCGGCCGGTTCTGCGTCAACATGCTCACCGAGGGCCAAAAGCACGTCTCGGCCCGATTCGGATCCAAGGAGCCCGACAATCGCCGGAATCGACTGGCATCCATCGGAGTTCGGCTCGCCGATCATCGACGGCTCGCTTGCCCACATCGACTGCACCGTGGCGTCCGTACACGACGGCGGGGATCACTTCGTGGTGTTCGGCGCCGTGCAGGCACTGTCCGAGGCGCCCAAGATCAAGCCGCGCCCGCTGCTGTTCTACCGCGGCGAATACACCGGCATCGAGCCCGATAAGACGACGCCGGCTCAGTGGCGTGACGACCTGGAAGCGTTCCTGACCACGACGACGCAGGACGCCTGGCTATAGCGCCGGGGCAGCCTTAGGGACGCGGGCCCCAAAGCCGTTTCGTATACGGCGGGCCAAATGTTTGGCTTCGGCGAATTTTGGCAATCTATTCCGCCATGCAAGCACCGGCTGCCCGGGTATCGGTTTCTTTCGCTTCCCCGCAGCTCCGGTGATGGGTTCCCGGTTGCCCGTTGAGGGGGCGGGCCACCGGGCCGATCCGTCGGTACGGATCCCCATATTTGACATATATCAAACAAGCGCGGAAAGTGCTTGCTCGCAGCCGGGGATGAGGCGCTCCGTCGGCGCCATCACATGAAGTCCAGGGCCTCGACCGTCGCGATCGGGCCCTCGTGCGTCGGCCGGTTCGCCCCGCCGATCACATAGACGGTGTTACCCACCGTGGCCACCACCTCGGCATGACGCGGCGTCGGCAACGTGCTCCATTTCCCGTCGGCGATGTCGTACATCTCGACGACGTTGAGCCCCGGGTCGGCTCTTCGCCGCCGACCGCCAAGATTCGGCCGTCGATGTACGTCGCTCCGTAGCTGCGCCGCGGCGTCGGCATGCCCACCAACTTGGTCCATTGGCCAGATTGCGGGTCGAACCGCTCCAGGGCCGCGGAATTCTTGTCCGAGGACAGGAATCGTCCGCCGACGGTGTACACGTAGGTGCCGTCGGAGACCGCCGCCAGGTGTTCGCGCGGGGTGGGCATGTCGGTGGCGTCCTTCCACGAGCTGCCGTCGAAGACCTCGGTCTGCGGAACCAATTGCTTGGCGTTCTGCCCGCCCACCGCGACGAGTTTGTCGCCGACGACCGCGGCGGCCGGTGCCGCGCGGGCGTGGGTCATCGGCGGTAGCTCCACCCAGTTACTGCCGCGCAGGGCGAACACCTTGTTGGACCCGTCGGCGATGTTTTCGCTCGCGCCGCCGAGGATGACCACCTCGCCGCGGAAGGTGGCCGCCGCGGCATGGTGCAGCGGGATCGGCAACGGCGGACCGGTTTCCCAGGCTCCGGTCTTCGGGTCGAAACTCTCGACCGTCTGCAGGGCGGTGCCGTTGCGCAGCCCACCCATGATCCAGACCTTGCCGTTGAGCACCGCCCACGCCATCATCAGCCGGGCGGTCGGCGCGTCCGGCAGCGAGCGCCACTGCGCGACCGGTTGGATCTTGCGGGCCGGCAGTTTCAGCACTTCCGCCGTCGAGATCGGCTGGTTATCGCCGATCGTGCTCGACCCGCCGATCGCGTACACGGACTTCTCGACCGCCGCGACCGCCATGCCGTGCCGCGGGGTGGACATGTCGGGCAGACCGGACCACGTCTTACTCATCAGGTCGAACACCGACACGCTCTTGAGAACTTGCCCGCCGGACACCCCTCCGATCGCCACCAGCCGGCCGTCGGTGATGGCGACGCCGAGATCACTGCGAGCCTGGGGAAGTGCGGGCAACGTCGTCCAGGTCTTGGCGACCAAGTCATACGCCTCGACATTCACCTGGTCGGAGTTCCCGGTGGTGCCCCCGACGGTATAGACGAGCTTCCCGTCGGACGCCGCGGCCAACTGTTGGCGCGGAGTCGGTATCGGCGCGCCGAGGCTCCAGGACGTGCCGTCGAAGACTTCGGTGGTGTTCAGCAGGGCGCCGTTGGCGTCGACGCCGCCCATGACCACCAGGTGGTCGCCCACGACCGCGGCCGCCACTCCCGCGCGGGGCTGCATCAGCCGAGGCATCTCGACCCAGCGACTGTTGATGACCCGCCAAACCTGATCGGTCACAACGGGTTTGGCACCGACGTTCTTGAAACAGCCGAGCACGACCGGGTTGCCCTGCCAGTTGACGGCCATCGCGTCATGCACGGCAACGGGTAGGTCGTCGCCGCCCTTCCAGCTGTCGATGACGGGGTCATAGCCCTCCTGCAACGCCGTGATGGCGCCGTCGCTACGGATCCCGCCGAAAACCCAAATGGTTCCGTCGACCTGCGTCGTCGCCGTCTCCACGACGCGAGACGCGATCGTTGGTGATCGGCTTCCACACCACGGGTGCCTGCGTTGTCGGCATGGCCGCGACGGGCTTCTGGTCCTTGTTGTCCCGTGTCATCCAGAACAGGCCGCCGACGACCAACAGCACGACCACGAGAGCGCCAGCGACGATCGCGACCCGATTGCGCTTCTTGCCCGGCTCGGCGAACCACTCCCGAACCTTGACCAGGAGCGGCTTACGCCAGGACGGCGACACCGCACCGGACGACGGCGGCTGGCGGGGACCGTCGGGCGGGCTCATTCCGGGGCCGCCGCTCGCCGGTGCCGAAGCACCAAGGTGCGCTTGGGTTTCCGCGGTGTATCCGCCGCGCAAGATGCTGGCCGCTTCGGAGAACTCGTCCTGACCGGGAGGCCCGGGCCGCAGGCGGGGCGAAGCGCCCCCAATGACGCCCCCGACCGCCTGGGTGGGCCCCGGGTCTACCGGTCGGCCCGCTCCCGGAACGGTCGACGTCGTCTGGTCCGGTGCCGGCGCGATCACAGCACCGGAAGCTTTCGAAGTTTGTCCGTCGGCGGCCGGCGGCGGCGTGCGTCCGGATTCGGGTGCGACGCTGGTGATCGCCATCGAATCCGGTCGTAAACCGCTGAGCTTCTGGGCGGCCTGCAACTCGCGGCCGAACTCCGCCGCGGACGCGGGCCGTTGCGCCGGATCGATCGCCATCGCATGCTCGATCGCCGCGCACACCGCCTCCGGGATTCCTTCCGGACGCATATCGGGAATTCGTGTCGTGCTGATTCGCAGATACTGGGCGACGAGGTCCTCGTCGTTCTTGCGTTCGTGCGCCGCGGCGCCGGCGATCAGCGCATAGATCGTGGCGCCCAGCGAGTAGAGGTCGGACGCGACCGTGGCCGGCTTACCGGTCATGACCTCCGGTGCGGTGTAGTCGATTGTGCCGGAGAAGAATCCGGTGGCCGTTTCGTAGCCACCCTCGATGTGAACGATCCCGAAGTCGCTCAGCAGCGGCTCGCCGTAGTCGCTGACGAGCACGTTGGCGGGCTTGATGTCGCGGTGCAACGTGCCGCTTCGGTGGGCGGTTTCCAGTGCGCCGCAGAGCTTTACGGCGATCCGCAATGCTTCGGGCCAGGCGATCGGCCCTTCGCGACGCAGCCGGACCGCCAGGGAATCGGAGGACATGTACGGCATCACGATGTAGGGTTGGCCACTTTCGGTCACGCCGACCCGCAGGATGTTGACGATGTTCGGGTGACCCGAGAGCCCGCCCATCGCATAGCCTTCGCGCAGAAATCGCTCGCGGCTCTCGTCGTCGATATGCGACGGCAACACCTTGATCGCGACATTGCGCCCCAGTGCCGTCTCGTAGGCGCAATAGATCACCCCGGCGCCACCCCTGGCGACTTGGCGCGCGTCCTCGAATCCAGCGTCGGACAATTCAGCGATGATGCCGCTGGGCGGCGGCGCGTCGTTGGCGGACCCCTCACCCAATATTCTTGGCGCTCAACTTCCCGCGATTGTCGAATTCGCGAGCTCAAGAGTATCGCTACGTGCCTGCTCGGGGACATGATTCGGGCATGATCAATCCAAGCGGGACGCCACGATTGCCCTGTTCGTGTGCGGAAAACACCGGCAAAGGTGTTCTGAGCAGCCGCCCTAGCTGAAATCGAGGGCCTCGACCGTCGCGACGGCACCCTCTTGGCCGGGGCGACTGGCGCCGCCGATGACGTAGACGGTATTGTCGACCGCGGCCACCACCTCGGCGTGACGAGGGGTCGGCAGCGGCGGCAGCACACTCCATTTTGCGACGGTGATGTCGTACATCTCGCCCACATTCAGCACCGTCGACGGCTCTGCGCCGCCGACCGCGACGATCCGGCCGTCGATGTAGGTGGCGTCGTAGCTGCCGCGCGGTGTCGGCATGCCCGCCAGCTTGGCCCATGTTCCCTGCTCGAGGTCGAAGCGTTCCACCGCGGCGGAGTTCTGGTCGGGCGAAAGCATCCTGCCGCCGAGTGCGTAGACATAGGTGCCATCCGACACCGCGGCAAGATCTTCACGCGGGGTCGGCAGCTGGGCGGCTTCCTTCCAGGAAGTGCCGTCGAAAATCTCGGTCTGCCCGACGAGTTGCTTGCCGTTCTGCCCGCCGACCACCACCAGTTTGTCGCCGACGACCGCCGCGGCCGCTGCCGCACGGGCGTGCGTGAGCGGCGGCAGCTCCACCCAGTTGCCACCGCGCAGGGCGAACACTTTGGCAGACCCGCCGTCGATGTTGGCGCCTGTGTCGCCGAGCACAACGACCTCGCCGCGATAGGCCGCCGCGGCCGCGTGGTGCAGCGGGACCGGCAACGCGGGCGCGGTTTCCCAGATGCCGGCGTGCAACTCGTAGCTCTCAACCGTTTGCAGCGCAACGCCGTTGCGCAGGCCACCCACGACCCACACCTTGTTGTTCAGCACGGCCGAGGCCGCCGCCAGCCTGGCCGTCGGCGCGTCCGGTAAGGAACGCCACGACGGTGCCGGCTGGGTCTTGCGGGCCGGTAGTTTGAGTGTCTCGGCCGACGTGACGGCTTGTTCATCCCCGATGGTCGTCGAGCCGCCGACCGCGTACACCGACCGCTCCACCGAGGCGACCGCCATGCCGTGCCGTGTGGTCGCCATGTCCGGCAGACCGGACCAGGTTTTGGTCACCAGATCGAAGGTCGAAACGCTCTTGAGGACCTGGCCCGCCGACACGCCCCCGAGAGCCACCAGCCGCCCATCCGCGACGGTGGCGCCGAGTCCGCTGCGAGCTTTTGGCAACGCGGGCAACGTCGTCCAGGTTTTGGCAGCCGGGTCATAGGCCTCGACCGTCGCCAGGTCGGCCCCGTTCGTTCCGCCGACCGCGTACACCAGCCTTCCGTCCGAGGCCGCGGCCAGCATCTGTCGTGGAGTCGGCAGCGGGCCGCCCAGCGTCCACGCCTTGCCGTCGAACACCTCGGTGGTGTTCAGCAGGGCACCGTTCGCGTCGACACCACCGGTGACCACGATTCGGTCGCCCGCGACCGCCGCCGCGGCGGCCGCTCTGGGTTGCAGCAGGTGCGGCAACTCGACCCAGTGGCCGTTAACCATCCGCCAAACCTAGTCTGTTGCAACGTTTTTACCGTCATCAGTCATCCAGCCGCCGAGTACCACCGAGCTGCCCTGCCAGGTAACCGCCATCGCATGCGAAACCCCGACCGGGAGATCGTCCCCGCGTTTCCATTCGTCGATGGCCGGGTCGTAACCCTCCTGTCGTGCGGTGGTGGTGCCGTCGCTGCGAATTCCGCCGAAAACCCAAATGGTGGCGTCGACTTGTGTCGTTGCCGCCGCATAGCGCGCCACCCGCGCCTCCGCGATCGGCGTCCACTGAACCACCTGCTGCGCTGGGTGCGTCGCGGGCTGCTGGGTACTGGCGGTGTTCTTCTTGGTGTCCCCACCGAACGTTGGTGTCCCCACCGAACGGCAGTATGGCGTAGACGATGCCGGCGACCAGCACGGCGACCAGGGCGGCCGCGCCGGCGGCCAACCCGATGCGGTAGCGCTTGCGTCCCGGTTCCGAGAACTACCCAGCCGCCCGCGCCCACAGCGGTGGCTTTTTGCCGCCGGCACCGGGATCGGGCGAAGCCCCGCTGCCATCGTCTTTATGCGCAGACTCGATTTCCGGCTGCACCTCGGCGTCGTAGACGGCGCGCAATACCGGTGCGGCGTCTGAAAACTCGCGCTGGATAGCGGATTCCGACGCGCCGGTGAGCTGCTGCGCGGATTCCCGGACCAGGGTGGCCGGGGCGGTGGATGCTATCCGTGCGCTGTCGTCGCCGGTGGTCAATTGGGCGATCTTCGCGGCCGCCTCCCGTATCGACTGCCGCCCCGAGTCGGTGATCGCCATCGCATCCGCCGGCAGGCCGTTGCAGCGCTGCGCGGCTTGGAACTCGCGGCCCAATTCCGCCGCGGATGCGGGCCGGTCCGCCGGATCCACCGCCATCGCACTCTCGATTGCCGCACACACCGAGTCGGGGACCCCGCTGTCACGCAGATCGGGGACCTTGGTGGTACTCATGCGCAGGTACTGAGCGACGAGGTCTTCGCTCGCCAGCCGCTCGTAGGGGGCGGTTCCGGCGATCAGGGTGTAGATCGTGGCGCCGAGCGAATAAACGTCGGAGGCCACCGTCGCCGGATTGCCGGCCAGCGACTTCGGTGGTGTGTAGTCGATTGTGCCGGAGAAGAATCCGCTGGTCGTTTCGTACCCGCCCTCGATATGGGCGATTCCGAAGTCGGCCAATTGTGGTTCGCCGTAATCGTTGACAAGCACGTTCGCGGGCTTGATGTCGCGGTGAAAAATGCCGGTCTTGTGCGCGGTTTCCAGTGCCCCACACAGCTTTACACCGATACACATCGCCTCCGGCCAAGGGATGCGGCCCTCGCGGCGCAGCCGCACCGCCAGGGAATCCTCGGCGCAGTAAGGCATCACGATGTAGGGCCGGCCACTCGGGGTGATGCCGACCCGCAAGATGTTGAGGATGTTCGGATGCCCCGAGAGCCCGCCCATCGCGTAACCCTCACGCAGAAAGCGTTCCCGGCTCTCTTCGTCGAAACTCGCCGGCATCACCTTGATCGCGACCATGCGGCCCAACGCGGTCTCGCGGCAGCGGTACACCACCCCGGCACCGCCCTTGCCGACCTGGCGAGCATTGTCGAATCCGGCCTCGGCCAACTCCTCTGGCAGCCCCCTCACTGCCGATGCCTGGCCTTCGGTCTTGGGTGCATCAGCCACAGCGGCCAACCTCCTGCATGAGTGCGACTCGCGGGCTCAAGCGTAACCAAACTCCCGTCCTTCGCGCGCTGTCAGCGGAACGCTCACGCAGAGTTCAGAGTTTGATCCAAACTCGTTCTGTCACCTTGGGTTTCCTGTTAGTTAACCCTCGGCCAGAATGGAGCCATGACACTGGATCTGAGCGCGTACTTCGACCGCATCAACTATCGCGGTGCCGTCGAGCCGACCCTCGACGTGCTGCAAGCTCTGATGACCGCGCATACCCGGACCATCCCGTTCGAGAATCTCGATCCGATGATGGGGGTGCCGGTCGACGACCTGGGTCCGGCCGCCCTGTTCGACAAGCTGGTCCACCGGCGCCGAGGCGGCTACTGCTACGAGCAAAACGGTCTGATGGGCTATGTATTGGCCGAACTCGGCTTCCGGGTGCGCCGACTGACCGGCCGGGTGATCTGGATGCTGCCGCCCGACGCACCGGTGCCGGCTCAAACGCACACCACGCTGGCGGTGACGTTCCCCGGTTCGCAGGGCTCCTATCTGGTCGACGTCGGCTTCGGCGGCCAGACCCTGACGTCTCCGATTCGCTTCGAGATCGGCAACGTCCAGCAGACCACGCATGAGCCCTACCGGCTCGAGGATCGCGGCGACGGCCTGGTGCTGCAGGCCCAGGTCCGCGATGAGTGGCAGTCGCTTTACGAATTCACCACCCATAGCCGACCGCAGATCGATCTGCGGATGGGCAGCTGGTACGTCTCGACAAACCCCGCCTCGCACTTCGTGACCGGCCTGATGGCGGCCCTGGTGAGCGACGACGCCCGGATCAACCTGTCCGGGCGCAACCTGGCCATCCACCGCGCCGGCGGGACCGAAAAGGTCGTTCTCGACGACGCGGCCGCGGTGGTCGATGCCCTGAGCGGCCGGTTCGGAATCAACATCGACGACGTCGGCGAGCGCGGCCGGCTCGAGGCGCGCATCGCCGATATCTGCGGCAATTGAGCGGCCAAATCTCCCGCGCGCGCAGTTTGCAAGGAACTTTTCACCGGCGGTTCCGGCGAGCGAAAAGCGGGTGCTCGAAATGGCCGTCCGGCAAATGAGGCCGCACCGTCCTGGCGGTATCACCGGGGCCGCGAGCAGTAACAATGCACCGATAGCGGCCTGATCGTGACCTCCGCCATAGCGAGCCGGTGCGGCGAATAGCACACGCGCCTATTGATCTGTCCTACCGTGAGTCGGGATCTTTGTTAGGACGATGTTGTGCCCAGTTCGGGCGATGCGGACTCTCTCGCTTCCCACGAGCTCGCAATCGTCGTGCCCGAAGGCCTGACGCTGACGTCCTACTTCGACAAGAACCGTGCCGAGCATGGGGACAGCCCGGCATACCGCTTCCTCGACTACTCGCAGGAACCGGATGGCCGGGCGGTAGTGCTCAGCTGGAACGAACTGTGGACCCGGGTGTGCTCGATCGGCGCCCGCCTGCAGTAGGTCACCAAGCCGGGGGAGCGGGTGGCGATTCTTGCGCCACAGGGCCTCGACTACGTGGCGGCGTTCTTCGGCAGTGTCTATGCAGGCAATATCGCGGTCCCGCTGTTCGCGCCCACGATGTCCGGACACGCCGAGCGACTGGCCGCGGTGCTGGCCGATGCGCAGCCCTCCGCGGTATTGACCACGACCAGCGTTTCCGAGTCGGTGCGCACGTTCATCCGGACGCTGGCGCCCAAGGAGCGCCCACGGATGATCGCGGTGGACGCGTTGCCGGACACCCTTGGATCGATGTTTGCCGGGGCGAACCTGAACACCGACGACATCGCTTACCTGCAATACACGTCGGGCTCGACGCGCTCACCGGCCGGTGTGGAGATCACCCATCGGTCGGTCTATACCAACGCGATGCAGATGGTCATGAGCGATGGGCTGGACGTGGACGTGCGGACCGTGAGCTGGCTGCCCCTGTTCCACGACATGGGCCTGATGATGATCATGTTCACGGCGTTTTTCGGGGCGCACGTCACGATCATGGATCCGATGGCGTTTCTGCGCCGGCCTTACCGCTGGATCAAGCAATTGGGCATCGAGTCGACCTACGGCCGCACCTTCGCGGCGGCGCCGAACTTCGCCTTCGAACTGACGTCCGAGCGCGGCCTGCCGTCCGCGGGTGAAACCCTGGACCTCAGCAACCACGTCTGCATTCTGAACGGGTCCGAGCCCGTCACGATGACAGCGATCGAGAAGTTCACCAAAGCGTTTGCTCCCTACGGCCTGCCGGCGAACGCGGTCAAGCCGTCCTACGGGATGGCGGAAGCGACCTTGTCGGTGGCCAGCATCTCCAGGAGGCCGCGGCCAGTGTCCGTCTACCTCGACCGCGAACAGCTCGGCGCCGGCCACGCGGTGATCGTCTCGCCCGAGGATCCCAACGCCGTCGCGCAGGTTTCCTGCGGGCAGCCGATCCCCGATCAGTGGGCGGTGATCGCCGACCCCGACGGTGCCGAGGTGCCGGACGGCACCGTGGGCGAAATCTGGTTGCATGGCGTCAACATCGGCCGCGGCTACTTCGGGCGCGAGGACGAGACCCGACGCGTGTTCGGCAACAAGCTGCAGTCCCGGCTCCCGCGCGGCAGCCACGCCGCGGGCGCCGCCGACAACGTCTGCTGGTTGGTGACCGGCGATCTCGGCGTCTACTTGGACGGCGAGCTGTACCTGACCGGCCGGATCAAGGACTTGATCATCATCGACGGCCGCAACCACTATCCGTTCGACATCGAGACGACGGTCAGCGACTCTTCGCCGGCCATCCGTACCGGCTATGTCGCCGCCTTCTCCGTGCCGGCCGATCTGCTCGGATCTTCCGAAAACGGCTCCGGCGAGCAGCTGGTGATTGTGGCCGAGCGGGCCGCGGGTGCGGGCCGTACCGATCTGAGTTCGATCGCCGACATCGTGCGCGCGGCCGTTTCGCGTAACCACCAGGTCCGCGTCGCCGATGTGCGACTCGTCGCCGCCGGCACCATTCCCCGTACCACCAGCGGCAAGCTCGCCCGCAATGCTGCGCGGGCCGGGTACCTCGCGGGCAAGTTCAACCGCTGAGCCGCATATTCGTCGATCTCGCCGGGCTTCACCGCGACAGCCACGGCTCGATGCGGCGCAGGGCTTCTTCGATGTCACTCGTCGGCCCGGCGAACGAGAGTCGGACGAACCTGTTGCCTCGCGTGGTGTCGAAGTCGATCCCGGGAGCGATCGCGACGCCGGTGTCGGCCAACAACTTCGAACAGAAACCGAGCGAGTCGTCGGTGAAGTCCGATACGTCGGCGTAGACGTAGAACGCCCCGTCGGTCGGCGCCAGCCGGTCGATGCCTATCGCGCGCAGCCCGTCCAGCAGCAGCGAGCGGTTGACCGCGTAGTGGCTCAGATTGCTCTCGGCTTCGGCAATCGCCTCCGGCGTGAACGCGGCCACCGCGGCGATCTGCGACAGCACCGGCGGGCAAATGGTGAAGTTGCCGGTGAGGCAATCCACCGTGCGGCGCAGCTCGGACGGCACCAGCAACCAGCCCAGCCGCCAGCCCGTCATCGCGTAATACTTGGAAAAGCTGTTGACCACCAAGGCGTTTCGTGATGTCTGCCAGGCGCTACTGGTTTGCGGGGCGCCGTCGTAGACGAGCCCGTGGTAAACCTCGTCGCTGATCAGCCGTACACCCGAGGCATCACACCAGGACGCGATCGCTGCCAGTTCTGCAGGCGGTATGACGGTGCCGGTGGGATTGGCCGGGCTGGCGACGATCACCCCGCGCACGTCGAGTTCGGCGAGCATCTGCGCGGTGGGCTGGAATCGCGTCTCCGGTCCGCACGGGATCTCCACCACCTCACATCCCAACGCCGACAGGATGTTCCGATAGCACGGGTAGCCAGGGCTGGCCAGCGCCACCCGGTCCCCGACGTCAAAGCAGGCCAGAAAGGCGAGCAGGAATCCGCCCGACGAGCCGGTGGTGATGACCACCTCGTCAGGTTCGATTGAGATGCCATGCAGGCGTTGGTAATTCGCCGCGATCGCGGCACGTAGCTCGGGAATGCCCAACGCCACGGTGTAGCCCAGCTGGTTTGCCTGCACGGCCGATGCCGCCGCCCGAACCGGCTCGGGGGCGCTCACGCTGGGCTGTCCTGCCGAGAGGTTGACCAGATCACCATGACTGCGCTGGCGCTCCGCGGCCGCCAGCCAGACATCCATCACGTGGAATGGCGGGATGCCGGCGCGCAGTGCGACGGAACCGTTCACGACGTCTCGAGCACCTCGGATTCCAATCGGCGCAACACCTCTCGCGGCGGGTCGAGTAGTTGAGCGCTGCCATGCGCGCGCTTGAAGTACAAGTGCATGTCGTGTTCCCAGGTAATCGCGATGCCTCCATGCAGCTGGATGCCCTCGCTCGTCACAGTACACAGCGCCTCGGTGGCGGCCAGCCGCGCCGCCGCGGCGTTGGTGGGCGTGGGTTCGTTGCACGCGTCGTTCACGACGGCCTTGGCCGCGGCGATCGCGACGTACAGATCGGCCATCCGATGCTTGAGCGCCTGGAAGGTGCCGATCGGCCGGCCGAACTGTGCCCGGTTCTTGGCGTATTCGACCGTCAGCTCCAGGCAGCGTTCGGCCGCCCCGATCTGTTCGGCCGCCAGCAGGATGGCCGCGGTGTCGGCCAGGCCGGGGTCGGGACCCAGCGCGGTGACGTCCTCGGGCCGGACGCGGCCCAGCCGCCGGGTGGGGTCCATCGTCGTCACCGGCTGCGCGCTGAATCGCGTCCACCTGCTCAGCTCACCGTCGGCCGCGGCGACGACGACGTCCGCGATGTCGCCGTTGACCACGTAGTCGGCATCGAGCACCAGCGCCCCGATAGCTTCGCCCGTCGCCAAGGCTTCCAGCGTTTCGGCGTCGGGCTCGGGTGCGGCCAGCAGTGCGAGTTCGGCCAGCGTGGTGCCCAGCAGTGGCGATGGCACCAATGCGCGGCCGAGCTCCCGTAAAACCGTTGCGGCATCGGCCAATTCACCGCCGGCGCCGCCCAGCTCCTCGGGTATCACCAGCGCAGCGGCGCCGACCTGTTCGCACAGCAGCCGCCACAGAGATTCGTCGTAACCGCGCTCGGATTCGATCGCGGCGCGAACCGCCGCGGGGTTGGCGTGTTTGGTGACCAGCGCCGCGACGGTTTCGGCCAGCAGCTCCCGCTCTGCAGTCACAGTGCCTCCAACACCCGGCGCCGGTGCACCTGCGGCGTGCCCCACGCCGACCGCAGCGCTTGTACCCGCAGCAGCCATAGCGACAGGTCGTGTTCCTGAGTGAACCCGATTGCGCCGTGGGTCTGCAATGCCGAGCGCGCGGCCAGCAAACCGGCGTCGGATGCCGCCGCCTTGGCCACGCTCACGTCACGCGCGGCCGTGATCGTGTCGTCGGTCAGCGCCAGCGCCGCCCCGTACACCAGCGGGCGCGCCAGTTCGATCGCGATGTGCACGTCGGCCAGCTTGTGCTTGATCGCCTGGTACGAGCCGATCACTCGGCCGAACTGGCTGCGCTGCTTGGCGTATTCGACCGTGTCATTCAGCAACGCCTCGGCGGCGCCGACCAGCTGGGCGGCGGTCGCCAGTGCGCCGAACTCGTAGGCGCGCTGGATATCTGCCTGCCAGGTCGCCCCGCCGGCCGTCACGTCAAACAGGCGGCGGCTGGGGTCGACGGACCGGTGGCACTCACCCACGGCGGCCTCACTGACACCGTCGTCGACGGCCAGCAACACCAGTCCGGCGGCATCGGCGTCCACCGCGCGCGGGGCGTGCGGCGGCAGCGCGACCGTGACGATCAGTTCGCCGGAGGACAACTGAGTGCCGCGTTCGTCGTTGGCAAGCAGAATTGGTGCCACGGCGATGGATTCGGTGACCGGCCCGGGCACACACCACCGCCCGAGGCGTTCGAGCGCGACCACCAGGTCCACCGGGTGGGCGTCGAGCCCGTCGTACTTCTCCGGCACGATCAGCGCGGTGACGCCGAGGTCGGCCAGCTGCCCCCACACCTTACGGCCGGGCGCGACGTCGCCGTCGGACCAGGCGCGCACCGCCCGGGGCAGGTCGGCCGCGCCCAGCGCCGCGTCGATGCTGGCCGCGAAGTCGCGCTGCTGGTCGTCGAGCGCAAATTTCACTTCTTGCCTCCGGAGGATTCGCGCGGCAGGCCCAGCAGCCGCTCGGAGATGATGTTGCGCTGAATCTCGTTGGTGCCGGCATAGATTGGGCCGCCCAGCGCGAACAGCAGGCCATCGGTCCACGGCCCGGCAAGCTCTCCGTCGGCACCCAGGATGTCGAGTGCGGTCTGGTGCAGCGCTACGTCGAGGTCGGACCAGAACACCTTGGTCACCGACGACTCGGCGCCCAGCTCACCACCGGCGGCCAGCCGGGTCACCGTGCCGAAGGTCTGCAGTCGGTAGGCCTGCGCCTTGATCCAGGCGTCGGCGACGCGCTCGGCGTATTCGGTGGGGGAGCCGTGGTCCTTCCACAGCTGCACCAGCCGGTGCGCCGCCGCCACGAAACGGGCCGGGCTGCGCAGTGACATTCCGCGCTCGTTGCTCGACGTGCTCATCGCCGCACGCCAGCCGTCGTTCGGCTTGCCGATGACGTCCCGGTCGGGTACGAAGACGTCGTCGAGGAAGATTTCGCCGAACCCGGTGTCGCCACCCAGCTGCACGATCGGCCGCACCGTGACGCCCTTGGCCCTCAGGTCGAACATGAAGTACGTCAACCCGTTGTGCCGCTCCGCCGCAGGGTCGGAGCGGAACAGCCCGAAACCCATCTCCGCGAACGGGGCCCGCGAGCTCCAGATCTTCTGGCCGTTCAGCAGCCAGCCACCGTCGGTCTTCGTGGCCGTGGATCGCAACGACGCCAGGTCGCTGCCGGACTCGGGCTCCGACCAGGCCTGCGCCCAGATCTGTTCGCCGCTGGCCATTTTCGGCAGGATGCGGTCCAGCTGCTCCTCGGTGCCATGCGCGAATAGCGTGGGCGCCAGCATCGAGATGCCGTTGGCGCTGGCCCGGCCCGGGGCTCCGGCGCGGAAATACTCCTCCTCGTAGACCACCCAGTGCAGCAGCGACGCGTCGCGCCCGCCGTATTTCTTCGGCCAGTTGATCACCGACAGACCGGCGTCGAACAGCACCTTGTCCCAACGGCGGTGCTGGGCAAAGCCTTCGGCGTTGTCATATGACTTCGTCGGGATCCACTCGGCGTTGGCTGCCAGGAAATCCCGTACTTCGGCCGCGAACGCCAACGTTTCCTCGTCTAGTTCCAGATCCAATTCAGGCCAACTCTCGCAGTTGTGGTTTGACCACCTTGCCGCCGGCATTGCGCGGCAACGCGTCGACGAACCGCACCGACCGTGGTGCCTTGAAGTTCGCCAGATGCTCTCGGGTATAAGCGATTACCGACTCTTCGTCGAGGTCCGCGCCGGGCCGGGTCACCACGAACGCACGGCCTACCTCGCCCAGGCGCTCGTCCGGCACCCCGATCACCGCGGCGTCGGCCACCCCTTCCATCCGGGCCAGCACCTGCTCGACCTCGGCGGGGTAGACGTTAAATCCGCCGCAGATGTACATGTCCTTGAGCCGGTCGGTGATGCGCAGATTGCCGTTGGTATCGAGGACGCCGATGTCGCCGGTGTGCAACCAGCCGTCGGCGTCGATCGCCGCCGCGGTGGCCTCCGGGTCGTCGAGGTAGCCCAACATCACATTCGGCCCGCGCAGCAGCACCTCGCCGGCTTCCCCGGGAGTGGCTGCGTCGATGCGCAATTCGAAGTCGGCGAACGGGCGCCCGCAGGTGGTCGCGACGGTCACAGCGTCGTCGTCGGCTCGGCAGCTGGTGCCCATGCCGTTGGCCTCGGTCAGGCCGTAAGCGGTCAGCACGATGTCGATGTCGAGCTCGGATTGCATGCGTTCCACCAACACGACCGGCACGGTCGCCGCGCCGGTAACCGCGAACCGCAGCGAGCTCAGGTCGTAGTCGCCGCGTGCCGGGTGATCAAGCAGTGTCTGGTAAATCGTTGGCGGCCCGGGCAATACGGTGATGCGGTGCTGCTCGATCGCCTGCAGGGTGCGCAGCGGATCGAAGGTGAGGTGCGGGATCAGCGTCGCGCCGGTTTGCAGGCAGGCCAGGATGCCGGCCTTGTAGCCGAAGTTATGGAAAAACGGGTTGATGCACAGGTAGCGGTCGGCGCTGGTGATCTTGCCGTTGGCGGCCCACGACGCCGACGCCGACAGCGATTGCCGGTGCGCGCACAGCACGCCCTTGCTGCGACCGGTGGTTCCCGACGTGAACAGGATGTCGCTGAGGTCGTCGGGCAGCACGGCGGCCGCGCGGGCGACCACCGCATCGAGATCGGTGCCGCGCGTGATGAATTCGTCCCAGGTGCCGTCGTTGGTGTCGATCGGTATCCGGACGATATGCCGCAGCGCGGGCAGCGCGGCGCGGTCCAGATCGGCAACGCGATCGTTGCCGAGGAACCGCCCCATCCCGAACAGCACCGGCGCACCGGTACGCGCCAGGATGTCGCTGGCCTCCGAGGCCGTGTACCGGGTGTTCAGCGGCACCATCGCGGCGCCGGCATGGTGAATCGCCAGGCAGGCGATCACCCAGTGCCAGGTGTTGGGCGACCACACGGCCACCCGGTCGCCGCGCTGCACGCCGAGCGCGATCAGGGCCGCGGCCGCGCGGTGCACCTCGTCGCGCAGTTCGGTGGCGGTGAAGGAGCGGTCGTCGGTGATCAGCGCGGCCTGGTCGGGGAATCGATCGACCAAACGATCCAACGCCGCGGGCACGGTGCGCGGATCGCCAGTCATCGGGATACTCCTAACGAAGCAAGTGCTTGGTAGGTTAGCCTACAGGGCATGCAGGACGTCGAGGAGTTCCGGGCGGAGGTTCGCGATTGGCTGGCCGACAATCTGGTCGGCGAATTCGCAGCACTCAAGGGTCTGGGCGGTCCGGGACGCGAGCACGAGGCATTCGAGGAGCGCCTGGCATGGAATCGGCACCTCGCCGCGGCGGGACTGACCTGTCTGGGATGGCCGGTCGAGCACGGCGGCCGGGGACTGTCGACCGCGCACCGGGTGGCGTTCTACGAGGAGTACGCCAAGGCCGATGCTCCCGACAAGGTCAACCACTTCGGCGAGGAACTGCTCGGTCCGACGCTCATCGCGTTCGGCACACCCGAGCAGCAGCAGCGTTTCCTGCCGCGCATTCTGGATGTCACCGAGCTGTGGTGCCAAGGCTATTCGGAGCCGGGAGCCGGTAGCGATCTCGCCAACGTGGCGACCACCGCCGAACTCGACGGCGACGAGTGGGTGATCAACGGCCAGAAAGTGTGGACGTCGCTGGCGCACTGGGCGCAATGGTGCTTTGTGGTGGCCCGCACCGAGAAGGGTTCTAAGCGGCATGCCGGGCTGTCGTATCTGCTGGTGCCACTGGACCAGCCCGGCGTGCAAGTGCGCCCGATCATCCAGCTGACCGGCGACTCGGAGTTCAACGAGGTCTTCTTCGACGACGCCCGCACCGAGGCAGCTTTGGTGGTCGGCGAGCCGGGCGACGGCTGGCGCGTCGCGATGGGAACGCTGACCTTCGAGCGCGGCGTCTCGACCCTCGGACAGCAGATCCGTTATGCCCGTGAACTTTCCAACCTGGCCGAGCTCGCCCAGCGCAACGGCGCCGCCCAGGACCCGTTCATCCGCGAGCGGCTGACCCGGGCCTGGGCCGGGCTACGGGCGATGCGCAGCTATGCGCTGGCCACGATGGACGTCGATAGAGGCGGCCAGGCCGCCGGGAAAGATAACGTGTCGAAGTTGTTGTGGGCCAATTGGCATCGCGGTCTCGGTGAGCTGGCGATGGACGTCATCGGCAAGGCCGGCCTGACGCTGTCCGACGGCGAATTCGACGAGTGGCAGCGGCTGTTCCTGTTCAGCCGCGCCGACACCATCTACGGCGGGTCCAACGAGATCCAGCGCAACATCATCGCCGAGCGGGTTCTCGGCTTACCCCGGGAGGTCAAGGGATGAGTTTGGCCGAAGTGCCGAAAGAGATTGCCGGACATGGACTCTTGACCGGCAAGGTGGTCGTGGTGACCGCTGCCGCGGGCACCGGCATCGGCTCGGCGACCGCGCGTCGGGCCCTGGCCGAGGGTGCCGACGTGGTGATCTCCGACCACCACGAACGACGACTGGGGGAGACGGCCGAGGAACTGTCCGCGCTGGGCCGGGGGCGCGTCGAGCACGTGGTGTGCGACGTGACGTCGACCGCCCAGGTGGATGCCCTGATCGACTCGGCCACCGCCCGGCTGGGACGCATCGACGTACTGATCAACAACGCCGGGCTGGGTGGGCAGACGCCGGTGGTCGACATGACCGACGACGAGTGGGACCGCGTCCTGGACGTGACCCTGACCTCGGTGTTGCGCGCCACCCGTGCGGCGCTGCGCTACTTCCGCGAGGCGCCGCACGGCGGGGTGATCGTCAACAATGCCAGCGTGCTGGGCTGGCGGGCGCAGCACTCGCAGTCGCACTACGCGGCCGCCAAGGCGGGCGTGATGGCGTTAACCCGTTGCAGCGCAATCGAAGCCGCCGAGTATGACGTGCGGATCAACGCGGTGTCGCCGAGCATCGCGCGGCACAAGTTTCTGGAGAAGACCTCGTCGTCGGATCTGCTCGACCGGCTCTCGGCCGGCGAGGCGTTCGGGCGGGCCGCCGAACCGTGGGAGGTCGCGGCCAGCATCGCGTTCTTGGCCAGCGATTACTCGAGCTACCTCACCGGCGAGGTCATCTCGGTGTCCAGCCAACATCCGTGAGCCCGGGTGGCCAAGCAAGCGCTTGGTTGATATCCTGATCGGGTGGACCGAGTGGCCGGTCAGGCGAACAGCCGACGAGACGAGCTCCTGGAGCTCGCCGCCACCATGTTCGCCGAGCGGGGTCTACGCGCCACCACCGTGCGCGACATCGCCGACGGCGCCGGCATCCTGTCCGGCAGCCTGTACCACCATTTCTCCTCCAAAGAGGAGATGGTCGACGAGTTGTTGCGCAGCTTCCTGGACTGGCTGTTCGCCCGCTACCGCGAAATCGTGGACAGCCAAGCCAACCCGCTGGAACGGCTCAAGGGGCTGTTCATGCTGTCGTTCGAGGCGATCGAGCACCGGCACGCGCAGGTCGTGATCTACCAGGACGAGGCCCAACGGCTGCTCGCGCAGCCCCGCTTTTCCTACATCAAGGACATGAATCGCCAGCAGCGCAAGATGTGGATCGAGTTGCTGAAGCAGGGCATCGACGAGGGCTGCTTCCGGGCCGACCTGGACGTCGACCTCATCTACCGATTTATCCGTGACACCACCTGGGTGTCGGTGCGCTGGTATCGACCCGGCGGACCGCTCACCGCGGAGCAGGTGGGCCAGCAATATCTCGCCATCGTGCTTGGCGGGATCACCAAAAAAGGAGCGACACAATGATAGAGGCGTACGTCATCGACGCTGTGCGTACCGCGGTTGGCAAGCGCAATGGCGCACTGGCCGGAATCCATCCCGTCGACCTGGGTGCGCACGCGTGGCGTGGTCTGCTCGACCGGGTCGACGCCGACCCCGCCGCCGTCGACGACGTGATCGCCGGCTGCGTCGACGCGATCGGCGGCCAGGCGGGCAACATTGCCCGGCTGTCGTGGCTGGCCGCCGGCTATCCCGAAGAGGTCCCCGGGGTGACGGTGGACCGGCAGTGTGGTTCCAGCCAGCAAGCGATTTCCTTTGGCGCGCAGGCGATCATGGCGGGCACTGCCGATTTGATCGTGGCCGGCGGCATGCAGAACATGAGCTGGATCCCGATTTCGTCGGCGATGACGGTCGGCGAGCAGTTCGGGTTCACCTCGCCGACCAACGAGTCCAAGCAATGGCTGCACCGTTACGGCGATCAGGAGATCTCCCAGTTCCGCGGCGCGGAGATGATCGCCGAGAAGTGGAACCTCTCCCGCGAGGAGATGGAGCAGTACTCGCTGACCAGCCACGACCGGGCATTAGCGGCGATTCGCAGCGGACACTTCGACAACGAAATCATCACCGTGGAAACCGAATCCGGCCCGTTCCGGGTCGACGAGGGCCCACGCGAGTCGTCGCTGGAAAAGATGGCCGGACTCAAGACGCTGGTCGACGGCGGCCGGCTCACCGCGGCGATGGCCAGCCAGATCTCCGACGGTGCGAGTGCGGTGTTGCTGGCGTCCGAGCAGGCGGTCAAGGACCACAAGCTGAAGCCCCGCGCCCGCATCCACCACGTCAGCGCTCGCGCGGCCGACCCCGTGTTCATGCTGACCGGGCCCATCCCGGCGACCCGCTACGCGCTGGAGAAGACGGGACTGTCGATCGGCGACATCGACACCGTCGAGATCAATGAGGCCTTCGCGCCGGTGGTGATGGCGTGGCTCAAGGAGGTCAAGGCCGACCCGGAGAAGGTCAACCCCAACGGCGGCGCGATTGCCCTCGGGCACCCGCTGGGTGCCACCGGCGCAAAGCTGTTCACCACCATGCTCAATGAGCTCGAGCGCATCGGCGGTCGCTACGGGCTGCAGACGATGTGTGAGGGCGGTGGTACGGCCAACGTCACGATCATCGAGCGGCTCTAAATCGCGGGGGCTTACTCCTCGACGAGCCTGGAGGCCGCACGCAGGTGCTCGATCGCCTCACGCACGATCGACTCGATCAGGTCGGCGCACGACGGCAGGTCTTCCAGAATGCCGGCGACCTGCCCGGAGGCCAGCACACCGGCCTCGGTGTTGCCCTCGACGAGCCCGGCCTTCAACAACATCGGGGTGTTGGCCGCCATCACCACCTGAGCCATTGTCATTTCCTTGCCGTGCCGCATCGCCAGGCCGTCTTGGATCATCGACTTCCAGGTCATGCCGGACATGTGCTTGAACTTCGCGGCGTTGCGCACCGCGGCGGTCAAACCCCTTATCGGCGAACCGTTTTCCAGCTTTTCGACCAGCCCGGTGCGCAGCACCCGATGCGGCATGCCGTCGACGCGCGTGGTGACCACCGTCCCGTCCAGCGCCGACTCCAGGTAGCGGCGTTTCACCGCGTCGGGCACCGTGGAATCCGACGTGAGCAGAAACCGGGTGCCCATCGCCACACCGGCCGCACCGTACGACAGCGCCGCCGCCAGGCCGCGCCCGTCGAAGAATCCGCCCGCCGCGACGACCGGGATCCCGCTGCCTTTCACGGCGTCCAGCACCGACGGCAACAGCAGTGTGGTGGCGACGGGCCCGGTGTGCCCGCCGCCCTCGCCGCCCTGCACGATCATCGCGTCGGCGCCCCAGCTTGCGACCTTGCGCGCGTGCTTGGCCGCGCCGATCGACGGAATAACCACCGCACCAGCCTCTTTGAGCCGGGCGATCAGCTCCGGCTTGGGTGCCAGCGCGAACGACGCCACCTTCACGCCCTCGCGGATCATCAACTCGACCCGGTCGCCCGCATCCGCGGCATCGGCGCGGATGTTCACGCCGAAGGGCTTGTCGGTGGCGGCCTTGACCTTGCCGATGGCCGTGGCCAGTTCGTCCAGCGTCATCGTGGCCGACGCCAGGATGCCCAGTCCGCCGGCGTTGGCGGTGGCCGATATCAGCCGCGCTCCAGCCACCCAGCCCATCCCGGTTTGCACCACCGGGTGCTCCACGCCGACCAGCTCGGTCAACGGCGTACGCAATCTCATGACCGTATCTCGCGGTCGCGCAACGACTTCGGGTCGATCGTTTCGCGGATCAACTTCAGCTCGTCGTCGGTCGGCAGCCGGGTCTCCGCGGCCTGCTCGAGGCCGTGGATGTCGAAGGAGGTGGTTTCGCGAACCTGCTCCGGCGACACACCGGGGTGCAGGCTCACCGCCCGCATCGCCCGGTCCGGCCCCCCGAAGTCGAACACGCCGAGATTCGACACCACTCGATACGTGTTGGCGAAACGGAATGCCGGATTGTCGGCGTCCACGTTGTCCCAACCGACCCCGCAGACGATGTCGACCTTCTCGCAGAACACCCGCTTGGAGTGGTTGCCGACCCAGTAGCTGGTCGCATGGTTGATCGCGTTGCCCGGCGCCCCGCGGACGCCGAACATCTGCCGGGTCGGATGCTGCAACGGCCCGAACGCCGACAGGTTCTGATTACCGTAGCGGTCAATTTGATTCGCGCCCATCACCACGTGGCGCCGGCCCCAGGCCAGGGTCTCGAACACGCGGCCGAACGGCATCCAGCCCTCTGTCCTTTTTGGGGTCCCGTCTTCTCCCAGGGCCGGGGTATCGGCGAGCAGCTGCGCCTCGCCGTCGGTGAGCAGGATGTCGGGCGAGAACGTCAACCGTGCCAGACGCGCTCCGACCGACGCCATGTTCGTCATCGGGCTGACCATGATTTCGCCTGCATCCCTGAACAATTCGGCGCAGGCAACCGCGCAGATTTCGGCTCTCGTGGCGCTCATTGTCGAGGTCATTTCGCCGCCTCCTGTGCGAACTTGGCCACGGCCGCCTGGTATTCGGTCTCCCCGCCGGACAGGTAGGTCGCGACGAACTGCTGCCAGCCCTCCTCGGTCGAGGCGGCTTCTGCGTAGTGGCGCTGGAACTTCTCGTCGCGCCCGTAATCGGGAGCGGCGGTGGTGAAGTGGGCGCCGTTCGGCGCTTCCACGACCGCGTCGACCATCATCCGGTTCACCAGCAGCGCCTGCGGCGGCACCGCCTTGACCAGCTCCTGGGTCGACGCGATCCGCTCCACCGACAGGAAGCGCTTCTCGGCGGCCATCAAGAAGAGGTCGTCGAAGTACGGGTCGATGCCGGTGTAGGCCGCATTGCCTTGGCTGTCACCGAGATTGAGGTGCGCGAACGCGGCGTCCAGGCGCAACGCCGGCATCGCGATCAGCGTCTCGTGGCCGCCGCCGGGCGCGGGGTACGGGCTGGTTACCGTCTGCAGCTCGCCTTCCCAGAAGTCCAGCACCGAACTGCCCAGCCCGGCGCGAATCGGCAGGAACAACAGCCGTTGTGCCGCGGCCTGTAGGCCACAGCGCAGCATGCCCTCGTCCATCTCCCGGGCCTCGATGGAACCGGTGGTGCGGGCCTTGGCGAACCACGGGTCGTAGAACGGCGGCGAGTCCAGCGAGACGAAGCCGTAGTAGACCCGCTTCACCTTGCCCGCCGAGCACAGCAGGCCCAGATCGGGTCCGCCGTAGCTGACGATGGTCAGGTCCTTGACGTCGGTACGCAGCAGGGCGCGCACGAACGCCATCGGCTTGCGCCGCGATCCCCAGCCGCCGATGCCGATGGTCATGCCGCTGCGCAGCTGCGCGACGGCCTCGTCGAGAGTGGTTCTTTTGTCGCTCAAGGCTTCTCACCCTTCGTCGTACCGGCGAACGCGTCGCGGTGTTCGTCGGACACCCCGGCGAGGTTGAGCTCGAAGGTAAAGCCTTGTTCCATCCGATAACTCGAGTTGACCCGTTGCACGTCGATGAAGTTCAGCGCCTCTTTGGCTGCACGGATCACGCGGGTGTCCTTGGCGGCGATGTCGCGGGCCACGCGCAGCGCGGCCTCGTCGAGTTCGTCGCGGGAGATCACCTCGTGCACCGAGCCGAAGTGGTGCAGGGTGGCGGCGTCGACGGTGGCCGCGGTGAAGAACAGCCGCCGCATCATGTGCTGCGGCACCAGCCGGGACAGGTGGGTGGCCGCGCCCAGCGCGCCGCGCTCCACCTCGGGCAGTCCGAAGGTGGCGTCGTCGGAGGCCACGATGACATCGGCGTTGCCGACCAGGCCGATGCCACCGCCCACGCAGAATCCGTTCACCGCGGCGATCACCGGAACGGCGCATTCGTACACGGCGCGGAATGCGTGGAAGCAGCCACGGTTGGCGTCGATCAGCGCGGTGAACCCCTCGGTGCGCTGCATCTCCTTGATGTCGACGCCGGCGTTGAATCCGCGTCCCTCCGCGCGCAGGATCACGGCGTGGGTCGCGGGGTTAGTGCCGGCGGCCGTGATGGCGTCGCCGAGCTCGAACCACCCTCGCGACGGGATGGCGTTGACGGGCGGGTAGTTAACGGTGACCGCGACTATGCCCGGTTCGGAGCTGGTGGATGTGATGGTCAATTGGCACTTCCTCGTGAAATTGAGGCCGACTACCTAAGCAAGCACTTGCTTGGTACACTAGCACAGTGACTCGCGCCGAAGCATCCGCCATCAATTTGGGATTGGCCGGCTGCGTGGTCCTGGTCACGGGCGGCGTCCGCGGGGTGGGCGCCGGAATCAGCGCGGTGTTCGCCGAGCAGGGTGCGACCGTGATCACTTGCGCCCGCCGTGCCGTCGAGGGCCTGCCGTACGAGTTTCATCCGTGCGACGTCCGCGACGAGGAAGCGGTCCAGGCGTTGATCGACGTTATCGTGCAGCAGCACGGACGACTCGACGTTGTGGTCAACAACGCCGGCGGATCGCCCTACGTGCTGACCGCGGAGTCCAGCTCCAAATTCAACCGAAAGATTATCGAGCTCAATCTCATTGGCGCGCTGCTCGTTTCGCAATTCGCCAACGAGAAGATGCAGGCCCAGCCGGGCGGCGGCGCCATCGTCAACATCTGCAGCCTGAGCGGCCGGCGGCCATCGCCGGGCACCGGCGCGTACGGGGCGGCCAAGGCCGGGCTGGAAAGTCTGACGCAGACGCTGGCGGTGGAATGGGGGCCCAAGGTCCGGGTCAACGCCTGCGTGGTCGGTATGGTCGAGACCGAACAGGCCGACCTGTTCTACGGGGATGCCGAGTCGATCGCCGCGATCTCCAAGAATGTGCCATTGGGTCGGATGGCCAAGCCCGAGGATGTCGGTTGGGCCGCAGCCTTTTTGGCGTCCGACGCGGCGTCCTACATCAGCGGTGCCTCGCTGGAGGTGCACGGCGGTGGCGAGCCGCCGCACTATCTGGCCACCACGAACGCCAGCGCGATCAAGTAGAGGAGACAACAACTATGGGACTGGTCGACGGCCGGGTCGTCATCGTCACAGGAGCCGGCGGCGGGATCGGCCGCGTGCATGCGCTGGCCTTCGCGGCCGAAGGCGCGCGGGTGGTCGTCAACGACATCGGCGTGGGTCTGGACGGATCACCGGCAACCGGCGGCAGTGCCGCGCAGGCCGTGGTCGACGAGATCACCGCTGCGGGTGGCGAAGCCGTCGCCGACGGCTCGAACATCGCGGACTGGAACCAAGCGGCCCAGCTGATCCAGACCGCGGTCGACACGTTCGGCGGGCTGGACGTCCTGGTCAACAACGCCGGCATCGTGCGCGACCGGATGATGGCCAACACCAGTGAGGAAGAGTTCGACGCCGTCATCGCCGTGCACCTCAAGGGACATTTCGCCACGATGCGCCACGCCGCGGCGTATTGGCGCGGGCTCTCCAAAGAGGGCAAAACCGTTGACGCACGGATCATTAACACCAGCTCGGGTGCGGGCCTGCAGGGCAGTGTCGGGCAGGGCAACTACAGCGCCGCCAAGGCCGGCATCGCGGCGATGACGCTGGTCGCCGCGGCCGAGATGGGCCGCTACGGGGTCACGGTCAACGCGATCGCGCCGTCGGCCCGCACCCGCATGACCGAGACGGTCTTCGCCGAGATGATGGCGACGCAGGACCAGGCTTTCGACGCGATGGCACCGGAAAACGTGTCGCCCCTGGTGGTTTGGCTGGGCAGCGTCGAATCCCGCGATGTCACCGGCAAGGTGTTCGAAGTCGAGGGCGGCAAGATCCGCGTCGCCGAGGGCTGGGCGCACGGCCCGCAGATCGACAAGGGCGCGCGGTGGGATCCCGCCGAGCTCGGGCCCGTCGTCGCCGACCTGCTGGCCAAGGCGCGGCCGCCGGTCCCCGTCTACGGGGCCTAACCAGCCAGCGCCGAACGTGCTGTGGTGGCGCGATTTTCGTCGATTTGTCGCCACCAGAGCACGTTCGGCGAAGACGCGGCTTAAGGTTCGCAGATGACGACCGGGATCACCCGGTCGGTCCAGGACTGGTAGTGGTCGAAGTTCGGATACATCGCCACCAGTTTCGGCCAGTACTCGGCGCGCTCCTCGGCGGTGGCGTCACGTGCCCGCAGCGCCAGCACCTCTTCCTTGATCTGCACGGTCACTTGGGGATTGGCCTTGAGGTTCAGGTACCACATCGGGTGCTTGTCGCGCCCGCCCTGGGAGGCGACCAGGATGACGCGGTTGCCGTCGCGCAGATAGAGCAGCCGGCTCACCCGCGGGTCACCGGTCTTGCGGCCCGTCGTCGTCAGCAGCGCGACCGGGCTCTTCTGGAACACGCCGCCGAACTTTCCGTTGCTGCGCTTGTAAATCCACGCGTTGCCCTTCGACATCCACTTGATGAAGAAGCCGACCACGGGCGAATTGAGAGATTTTGGTTTTTCCATGTCGTCCCTAGCGCTGAATGAAGGGGTGAAACCGAACCTTGATGTGGTGGATTTCGGCTCGCCCGCTTGGACTTTCGGCGGGGATGACGAACGTCTCGTCCACCCGCGCGCCCACCCGGCGGCCGCCGAACGCTGCCTTGGTCAGCACCTGGTAGCGGGCACGCACCGCGTCGCCGATGATGGAACAGTCCGGCGGCGTCGTCTCGGCGAGGAGCCGATACTGCGGTCCGCGATTGAGGCTGCGCCGCAGGTGGTTTCCGTTGAAGCCGTTCTTGATGCCCTGTTCGACGCGGGTGCATCCGGGCGCGAACGGAACCGCATCGCCGGTATGGCTGACCAGCGCATCGATGTATGCCTGCGCCGCGGCGATGCGATCCTGCTCGGAAACGACCAATGCGTCAGATGCGCTCGATGATGGTGCCGGTCGACAGCGCGCCGCCGGCGCACATCGTGATCAGCGCGGTGGTCTGGTCGGTGCGCTCCAGTTCGTGCAGCGCGGTGGTGATCATCCGGCTGCCGGTGCTGCCCACCGGGTGGCCGAGCGCGATCGCCCCGCCGTTGACGTTGACCTTGTCCATGTCGGGGTTGTGCACCCGCGTCCAGGACAGCACGACCGACGCAAAGGCCTCGTTGATCTCGGTGATGTCGATGTCGCCCATCTTCATGCCGGCCTTTTCCAGCACCTTGGCCGTCGACTGCACGGGGCCGTCCAGGTGGTAGTAGGGCTCTGCGCCGACGAGCGCCTGGCTGACGATGCGGGCCCGCGGCTTCAGGCCCAGCGCCTTGGCCTTGTCCTCGTCCATCCACAGCACGGCCGCGGCGCCGTCGGAGATCTGCGACGAGGTGCCGGCGGTGTGGATGCCGCCCTCGATCACCGGCTTCAGCGAGGCCAGGCCCTCCAGCGTGGTCTCGCGCAGGCCCTGGTCCTTGGTCACGACGTGGCGGTCGCTGGTCGGCTGCTTGTTCTCGTCGAGCACCGGCGCCTCGATGCCGCTGATCTCGCGGTCGAACCGGCCCTCGGCCCAGGCCTGCTGCGCCTTGCGCTGCGAGTCGAAGCCGAACTGGTCGATCTCCTCGCGGGAGATGCCGCGGCGCTTGGCGATCCGCTCGGCGGCGGTGAACTGATCGGGCAGGTCGATGTCCCACGACGCGGGACGCAGGATGCCGCGGTCGGGGCCGGCGTTGGCGCCCAGCCCGACGCGGCTCATGGCCTCGATGCCGCACGCGATGCCGATGTCGATCGCACCGGCGGCGATCAGGCCCGCGATCAGACCGTTGGCCTGTTGGCCGCTGCCGCATTGGCAATCCACGGTCGCCGCACCCACGTGGTCCGGCAAGCCGGCGACCAGCCAGCTGACGCGGGTGATGTTGTTGGATTGCTCGCCGAACTGCGTGACGCAGCCGCCGATGATTTGCTCGACGTCGCCGGCGTCAATACCGGCCTTCTCCACGAGAGCCTTTTGCGTGGCCCCCAGTAACTCGGTGGCGTGCAGACCGGACAGCCATCCGTTCCGCTTACCGATGGGGCTGCGTGTGGCTTCGACGATGACAGGGTTACCCATTCCGTCAGGCTAGAACACGTTTCATTAATCTGACAAGCGAGGATGGTGACCTGCCTTTATCTGCCCAGAGGTCGTGTTTTACTGGAACTAGAACACGTTGCAATTGAGGAGCGCACCCTAAATGGCACCCCCCAACATTCCCGCAGACTTCGACTTCCTTGACCCCGACGTCAACCTCGCCGGGCTGCCCGTCAAGGAACTCGCCCAGCTACGCAAGGCCGAGCCGATCCACTGGGTCGACATCCCGGACGGTTCGGGCGGCTTCGAGGACTACGGCTACTGGATCGTCACCAAGCACGCCGACGCCAAAGAGGTGTCGCGCCGCAGCGACGTCTTCTCCAGCTGGCTGAACGGCGCGATTCCGACCTGGCCGCCCGAGATGAAGCGCGACCAGGTCGAACTGCAGCGCAGCGTGATGCTCAACATGGACGCCCCCCGCCACACCCGGCTGCACAAGATCATCTCCCGCGGGTTTACGCCACGGGCCATCGGACGACTGGAGGCCGAACTGTCCCAGCGCGCCGAGAACATCGCCAAGAGCGCTGCGGCGGAGGGTGGTGGCGACTTTGTCGAACAGGTCTCGTGCGAGCTGCCGCTGCAGGCCATCGCGGGGCTGTTCGGTGTCCCGCAGGAGGACCGCGACAAGCTGTTCCGCTGGTCCAACGAGATGACCGGCGGCACCGACCCCGAGTACGCCACCGTCGACTCCGCGCAGTCGTCGATGGAACTGATCGCCTACGCCATGGCGATGGCTGAGGAGCGCGGGAAGAACCCCACCGACGACATCGTCGCCACGCTCATCCAGGCCGACATCGACGGCGAGAAGCTCTCCGACGACGAGTTCGGGTTTTTCGTGGTGATGCTCGCGGTGGCCGGTAACGAGACCACCCGCAACTCGATCACGCACGGCATGATCGCATTCGCCAACAACCCCGATCAGTGGGAGCTGTTCAAGAAGGAACGGCCCACCACCGCGGCCGACGAGATCATCCGGTGGGCCACACCGGTTTCGGCGTTCCAGCGCATCGCGAACGAGGATGTCGAGTTGGGTGGCGTGCTGATCAAGAAGGGGCAGCGGGTGGTGATGTCCTACCGGTCGGCCAACTTCGACGAAGAAGTCTTCGACGACCCACACACCTTCAACATCCTGCGCGACCCGAATCCGCACGTCGGCTTCGGCGGCACCGGGGCGCATTACTGCATCGGCGCGAACTTGGCCCGCATGACGATCAACCTGATCTTCAACGCGGTCGCCGATCATATGCCGGATATCGCGTCGGCCGGCGAACCCGAGCGGCTACGGTCAGGGTGGCTTAACGGCATCAAGCACTGGCAGGTCGACTACACGGGAAAGAGTGCGGTGACGTCTTAATGGACTTCGATCTCACTGCGACGCAACAAGCCGTCGCGGATGTGGCTACGTCGGTACTGGAAAGGGATTTGGGCTGGGACGCTTTGGTCAGCGGGGGTGTGACGGCGCTCCCGGTGCCCGAGCGTCTCGGCGGCGACGGTGTCGGGCTGCCCGAGGTCGCCACGGTGCTGACCGAGGTGGGTCGGCACGGCGCCGTCACGCCGGCACTGGCCACCCTGGGCTTCGGCGTGCTGCCGCTACTCGACCTGGCTACCGATGAACAGCAGGACCGGTTCATGGCGGGCGTGCCCAAGGGCACGGTGCTGACCGCGGCGCTCAACGAGCCCGGCCGGGCGCTACCGGACCGGCCCGGCACCACCTTCGCGGACGGTCGGCTGTCGGGCACCAAAGTCGCTGTAGCCTATGCCGAGCAAGCCGAGTGGATCATCGTGACGGCCGACACCGCGGTCGTCGTGGTATCGCCGAAGGCCGAGGGCGTGGAGCTGGTCCGAACCCCGTCGTCGACCGGCGCCGCGGAGTACACGGTGACGTTCGCCGCGGTCGCGGTTCCCGACACCGACGTGCTGGCCGGCGCCACCGCGCGCCGCGTCAACGAGCTGGCATTGGCGGCGATCGGCGCCTTCACCGACGGACTGGTGGCCGGTGCGCTGCGGTTGACGGCCGACTACGTGGCCGGGCGCAAGCAGTTCGGCAAGCTGCTGTCGACCTTCCAGACCGTGGCCGCGCAGCTGGCTCAGGTCTACATCGCTTCGCGCACCATCGATTTGGCGGCGAAGTCGGTGGTCTGGCGGCTGTCCGAAGGCCGGGACGCCGACGACGACCTAGACGTGCTCGGCTACTGGATCACGTCGCAGGCCCCACCGGTGATGCAGACCTGCCACCACCTGCACGGCGGCATGGGAATGGACATCACCTACCCCATGCACCGGTACTACTCCACGATCAAGGACCTGTCCCGGCTGCTGGGCGGGTCGTCTCATCGCCTCGACCTGGTGGGAGCGCAATGTTCATAGACCTGACTCCCGAGCAGCGCCAGCTGCAAGCGGAGCTTCGCGAATACTTCTCGAACCTGATCTCGCCCGAAGAGGCGAAAGCCATGGAGTCCGACCGCCACAACGAGGCCTATCGCGCGGTGATCCGCCGGATGGGCCAGGATCGCAAGCTCGGCGTCGGATGGCCAAAGGAGTTCGGCGGCTTGGGTTTCGGCCCGATCGAGCAGTCGATCTTCGTCAACGAGGCGCATCGGGCCGACGTGCCGCTGCCCGCGGTCACGTTGCAGACCGTCGGACCGACCCTGCAGCAATACGGCAGCGAGCTGCAGAAGAAGAAGTTCCTGCCCGCTATTCTCGCCGGCGAGGTGCACTTCGCGATCGGTTACACCGAGCCGGAGGCCGGCACCGACTTGGCATCGCTGCGAACCACCGCGGTGCGCCAGGGCGACGAGTACATCGTCAACGGCCAGAAGGTCTTCACCACCGGCGCCCACGACGCCGACTACGTCTGGCTGGCCTGTCGCACCGACCCGGAAGCCGTTAAGCACAAGGGCATCTCGATCCTGATCGTTGACACCAAGGATCCGGGCTACTCCTGGACGCCGATCATCCTGTCCGACGGGGCCCACCACACCAACGCCACCTACTACAACGACGTGCGGGTGCCCGCCGACATGCTCGTCGGCGAGGAGAACGGTGGATGGCGGCTGATCACCACCCAGCTCAACAACGAGCGGGTGATGCTCGGCCCGGCCGGCCGTACCGCCGGCATCTACGACCGGTTGCACGCCTGGGCGTCCAAGCCCGGCGGTGACGGCGTCACGCCGATCGACCACTCCGACGTCAAGCGGGCGCTCGGTGAGATCTACTCGATGTGGCGGATCAACGAGTTGCTCAACTGGCAGGTCGCCGCCGCCGGTGAGGAAATCAACGTGGCCGATGCCGCGTCGACGAAAGTCTTTGGGACCGAGAGCATTCAGTACATCGGCCGCCTCGCCGAGGAGATCGTCGGCAAATACGGCAACCCCGCGGAGTCGGACACCGCCGAGCTGCTGCAGTGGCTCGACTCGCAGACCAAGCGCAATCTGGTGATCACCTTCGGTGGAGGCGTGAACGAAGTGATGCGGGAAATGATCGCGGCGGCCGGCCTCAAAGTGCCGAGGGTGCCTCGATGACCGACATCAAAGAAGCGGTGGCGCAGATCGCCGCTACCGTCGTCGCCGCGCCGCGCGATGCCCGGGATCCGGTGAACCAGCCGATCATCAATAACTGGGTCGAGGCCCTCGGCGACCGCAACCCGATCTACACCGACGAGGACGCCGCCAAGGCCGCCGGCCACCCGGGGATCGTGGCCCCGCCGGCCATGATTCAGGTGTGGACGATGTTCGGGCAGGGCGGTGAGCGCCCGACCGACGACCCCATGGGCCCGATCATGCAGTTGTTCGACGACGCCGGATACATCGGCGTGGTCGCCACCAACTGCGAGCAGACCTACCACCGCTATCTGCGTCCCGGTGAGCGGGTCACGATCCATTCTGAGATGCGCGACGTCGTCGGCCCCAAGCAGACCGGGCTCGGTGAGGGCTGGTTCATCAACCAGCACATCACCTGGCGGGTCGGCGACGAGGACGTCGCCGAGATGGCTTGGCGTATCCTGAAATTCAAGCCGCGCGAGGATGCTTCGGCGTCGTCGGTCCCGGAGGACCTGGACGCCGACGCCATGATGCGTCCGGCACTGTCACGTGACACCGCATTCTTCTGGGAAGGCGTAAAGGCACACGAGTTGCGCATCCAGCGCCGGCCCGACGGCAGCCTGCAACACCCGCCGGTTCCGGCCGTGTGGCAGGACAAGGCCGATCCCATCGACTACGTGGTTGCCAGCGGACGCGGCACGCTGTACAGCTACGTCGTGCACCACGCGCCGAAGGTGCCCGGACGCACGCTGCCCTTCGTGATCGCGCTGGTCGAACTCGAAGAGGGCGTTCGTATGCTCGGCGAACTGCGCGGCGCCGACCACGCCGAAATCAAAATCGGGATGCCGGTTCGCGCAACGTATATCGACTTCCCGGCCGGTGAATCCGGCCCGGAGTGGAGCCTGTACGCCTGGGAGCCGGACGCATGAGCGCACCTGTTGTAGAAGTCGGCACCACCCTGCCCGAACTTAAGCTGGAGGGTACGCCGACTTTCATCATCTCAACAGCATTGGCCACCAGGGACTTTCAGGATGTGCACCATGACCGGGACCTGGCGCAGGCCAAGGGTTCCAAGGACATCTTCGTCAACATCCTGACCGACACCGGACTGGTGCAGCGGTATGTCACCGACTGGGCGGGGCCGACAGCGCGGATCAAATCGATCGGGCTGCGGCTCGGCGTGCCGTGGTACGCCTACGACACCGTCACGTTTTCCGGCGAGGTGATCGCCGTCGACGACGGCCTGATCACGTTGAAGGTGTTCGGCCGCAACAGCCTTGGCGACCACGTCATCGCGAACGTGACGTTGACGATCGGGGGCGCATAGATGTCAGCGGGCTTATTGAACGGCCGAGCCGCGATCGTCGGCATCGGTGCCACCGACTTCTCCAAGGACTCCGGCCGCAGCGAGCTTCGCCTGGCCGCCGAAGCGGTTCTCGATGCGTTGGACGACGCCGGGTTGAGCCCGTCGGATGTCGACGGCCTGACCACGTTCACGATGGACACCAACAACGAGACCGCGGTGGCCCGCGCGACCGGCATCGGTGACCTGAAGTTCTTCGCCCAGACGGGCTACGGCGGCGGTGCGGCGTGCGGGACCATCCTGCACGCGGCGATGGCCGTCGCGACCGGGGTGGCCGACGTCGTCGTGGCATACCGCGCGTTCAACGAACGGTCCGGCATGCGGTTCGGCCAGGTGCAGACCCGGTTGGTGGGAAATGCTGGCGTGCAGGCCGATTCGACCGCTGCCGACAACTCCTTCTCGTATCCGCACGGGCTGTCGACGCCGGCGGCGCAGGTCGCGATGATCGCTCAGCGGTACATGCACTGGTCCGGCGCGACCAGTCGGGACTTCGGCGCGATTTCGGTGGCCGACCGCAGGCACGCGGCCAAGAACCCGAAGGCTTACTTCTACGAGAAGCCGATAACCATTGAGGATCACCAGAATTCGCGGTGGATCGCCGAGCCGCTACGGCTGCTGGACTGCTGCCAGGAGACCGACGGGGCGGTCGCAATCGTGGTGACCTCGGCGGAGCGGTCGAAGGATCTCAAGCAGCGACCGGTGATCATCGAGGCCGCTGCCCAGGGTTCCAGCCCTGACCAGTACACGATGGTCAGCTACTACCGCCCCGAGTTGGGTCTGCCCGAGATGGGACTGGTCGGCCAGCAGATGTGGCAGCAATCCGGTCTGAAGCCGACCGACATCCAGACCGCGATCCTCTACGACCACTTCACGCCCTTCACGCTGATTCAGTTGGAGGAGTTGGGTTTCTGCGGCCGCGGCGAGGCCAAGGACTTCATTGCCAACGGTGCTGTCGAGATCGGCGGCCGGCTGCCCATCAACACCCACGGCGGTCAGCTGGGCGAGGCCTACATCCACGGCATGAACGGCATCGCGGAGGGTGTGCGGCAACTCCGGGGGACCTCGGTGAACCCGGTGCCCGACGTCGAGCACGTACTCGTCACCGCCGGAACCGGTGTCCCGACCTCCGGCCTGATCCTTGGCTAGCCTCCTGATCTCGCCGAACGTGAACCTAGCCGCGCGTTCGGCGCAAATAAGAGCCTAGGCAGGTACCAGTTCGACGCCGCCGAGCACCACTGCGTTGTCGCGCGACGGCGCGACGACGCCAGCCACGAAACGGCCGTCCTCTTTCCAGACGTTGACGCGCAACGTCTCGCCGGGATACGCCACACCGGCAAAGCGTGCGCCGTAGGCAGAGACCGCGCTAGCGTCACCGTCCAGCAGCGCATCGGTGATGGCCTTACACGTCATGCCGTAGGTGCACAGCCCATGCAGAATCGGCTGGGAAAACCCTGCGGCAGCAGCGAATTCGGGGTCGGAGTGCAGCGGATTGCGGTCGCCACACAGCCGGTACAGCAGCGCTTGCTGCGGCAGGATCGGCATGTCGAGCTCGAGATCCGGAGCCCGATCGGGCGCCGCGTCCGACGACCCGCCCCCTGACGGCCCGCGCTCACCGCCGAATCCGCCTTCGCCGCGGGCGAAGATCGACCGTCGCTGCGTCCACAGCACCGTGCCGTCCGGCGCAGACGCCGTGGTCTCGCTCCAGATCACCGCCGCCTTGCCCTTCCCAGATGTCGGTGAAGCGGGTGACGGCCGTGGCCGAACCCGATGGCGGCAGCGGCCCGGGCACCGCGATCCGCTCGCTGGCGTGCAGCACCTTGCTCAGCTCGATGTCGATGCCCGGGAACTGCACCGTCGGCGGCTTGGTCATGTGAAAAGACGCCGCAACATTGCCGAACGTCGGCAGCACCTGCGGGGTGTCGTCGACGAGGTAGCGCAGCTCGCGGGAGTCCATCGGATCGGCGCCCGCACCGAGCCCAAGGTGGTACAGCTGGATATCGCTACTGGACCAAGAGAATTCGAGCGGCTCCAGCTCGGCGGTCAGCGCGACCTCTACGTCGATCGGCATGTCAGTTCTCTCCTGCGATGTGCAGCGCGGCGAGATACCCGAAGGTCATCGCCGGCCCAATGGTGCCGCCCGGACCCGGATAGGTGTGTCCCATCACCGGCGCGCTGACGTTGCCCGCAGCGTACAGGCCCTCGATGACGCTACCGTCGTCGCGCAGCGCCCGGCCATGCACATCGGTACGGATACCGCCCTTGGTCCCCAGATCTCCGGGCACCATCTTGGCAGCGTAATACGGTGCGTGGGTGAGCTCACCGAGATTCGGATTGGGCTTGTTGGTGGGATCGCCGTAGTACTTGTCGTACGCGCTCTCGCCGCGGTGGAAGTCCTCGTCGACACCGGTACGAGCGAACCCGTTGAATCGCGCCACGGTCGCGGTGAACTCCGCGACCGGCAAGCCGGCTTTCGAGGCCAGCTCTTCCAGAGTGTCCGCCTTGATGATGACGCCGGATTCCATCCATTTGTTCGGAATGCGTTGTCCCGGCTGCAAACCCGCGAAGATGTAACGGTCGCGGTACTGCTGGTCGAACACCAGCCAGGCGGGAATGTTCTCGCCCGGCCCGGGTCCCTGTCCGAATTCTCCGCCATACATGTGATGGCAGGCTTCGACGTAGGGCATCGACTCGTTCATGAACCGCTTGCCCGACATATTGACGATGATCGATCCCGGCGAGTTGCGCTCCGACAACGCGAACCACGGCGCACCCACCAGCGGCACGGTCGGGCCCCACCAGGCGTCTTCCATGATATCCAGTGCGGCGCCCAGCTTTTCGCCGGCAATGATGCCGTCACCGGTGTTCGCCTTGGCGCCGACGGTCCACTCGGTGGTGATCGGTGCACGCTGGTATTTCACCCGCATCTGCTCGTTGTGCTCGAAGCCGCCACTGGCCAGAATCACGCCACGCTGGGCCCGGATCAGCTGCGGCTCGGCCGATTCGGACTCGGCGGCGGAGCGCGCGTAGACACCCCGAACGACGCCGTCCTCGACGTACAGATCGGTGAAAGCGGTGTTCAGCCGGACCGGAACCCCGGCCCGCTGCAAGCCAATACGCAATGGACCGATCAGGGCCCGGCCCATCCCGACCAGGTTTTTGCCGGTCGCCTTCGCCCACATCGTGCGGGCGCCGACCTTCAAACTGCGCAGCACACCTCGCGGGTGTCGCTTCAGCATGTTCAGTCGGACGTAGTCCTGCTGCATCACAACCACGTTGAGTGGCACCTTGCCATAAGCGGGTTCAAGTCCGGCTTCATCCGGACCGAGCTTGCGTGCGTTGAACGGTTTGGGCTCGATCGAGCGCCCCTCCGCGCGACCGCCGGGAGCCTCCGGGTAGTAGTCGGAGTAGCGCGGCACCCAGCACATCTTCAGCGGCGTGTTCTTCAGCACGAACGACAGCATCTCGGGACCGCGCTGCAAGTAGGTGTCGATGCGCTCCGGGTCGACGACATCGCCGACGATGCCGTGCAGGTAGGTGCGCGCAGCCTCGGGTGTGTCTTTCACCCCGTCGCGTTTGAGGACCTCGTTGTTCGGGATCCACACGCCACCCCCCGAGCGTGCGGTGGAGCCGCCGAAATGCGAGGCCTTCTCGATGACTAAGGTCGAAAGGCCTCGGTGCGCGGCGGCGAGAGCAGCCACCATGCCGGCTCCGCCGCTCCCGACCACGACGACGTCGTACTCCTGCGCTGTCATGTAGAACACGTTATAGAATTGCCCGGGCTGGCCGCTACCGGCCCGGTCAAACGGACGAGGGGACTTCGGTAAATGCTCAGTGTTGCGACCCGCGACGAGCTGGCTGCCGACCTGGCGCAAGCCGAACGCAGCCGTGAACCGATCGCCCCGTTGACGTCCGTGCACCCCGACATCGACGTCGTCGACGCCTACGAAATTCAGCTGATCAACATCCGGCAGCGGGTCGCCGAGGGCGCCCGGGTGCTGGGTCACAAGGTCGGCCTGTCCAGCAAGGCGATGCAGCAGATGATGGGTGTCGACGAGCCCGACTACGGCCATCTGCTCGACGAGATGCAGGTGTTCGAGGACATCCCGGTCAAGGCGGACAGGTACCTGTACCCGCGGGTGGAGGTCGAGGTCGGATTCATCCTGGCCGACGACCTGCCGGGCGCCGGGTGCACCGAAGAGGACGTGCTGGCGGCCACCGAAGCCCTGGTGCCCTCGATCGAGTTGATCGACACCCGGATCACCGACTGGAAGATCGCGTTGTGCGACACCATCGCCGACAACGCCTCGTCGGCGGGTTACGTGCTGGGTAAGGCCCGGGTCTGGCCGGCCGACATCGATGTCAAGACCATCGACGCGGTGCTCACCCGCAACGGAGAGGTGATCGCCGAGGGCCGCAGCGACGCCGTGCTGGGCAATCCGGTGACCGCGGTGGCGTGGCTGGCCCGAAAAGTGGAAAGCTTTGGGGTGAGGCTGCGTAAAGGTGACGTAGTGCTGCCCGGATCGTGCACTCGAGCGATCGACGCCCGCGCCGGTGACGACTTCGTCGCGGAGTTCACGGGCCTGGGTTCGGTCCATTTGTCGTTCGAATAGGCTCGGATTAGTTTAGTCAAATTTCGAAAGGCAGCATCATGCCGTCAAAGGCGAGTGTGGCGATTGTCGGGTCGGGAAATATCAGCACCGACTTGCTGTACAAACTGCTTAGATCCGAGTGGCTGGAACCGCGCTGGATGGTGGGCATCGACCCGGAGAGCGAAGGCCTGGCGCGGGCCCGCAAGCTGGGGCTGGAGACCACCCACGAGGGCGTCGACTGGCTGCTCGCCCAGTCCGAGAAACCGGACATGGTGTTCGAGGCCACCAGCGCCTATGTGCACCAGGACGCGGCGCCGAAATACGAGGCCGCCGGGATCCGGGCCGTTGACCTGACGCCGGCCGCGGTGGGCCCGGCGGTCATTCCGCCGGCGAACCTGCGCCAGCACCTGGATGCGCCGAACGTCAACATGATCACCTGCGGGGGCCAGGCGACCATTCCCATCGTCTATGCCGTGTCCAGAGTGGTCGACGTGCCCTACGCCGAGATCGTGGCCTCGGTGGCGTCGGTGTCCGCCGGGCCGGGCACCCGGGCCAACATCGACGAGTTCACCAAGACCACCAGCAGGGGCGTGGAGACGATCGGCGGCGCCGAGCGCGGCAAGGCGATCATCATCTTGAACCCGGCCGATCCGCCGATGATCATGCGCGACACCATTTTCTGCGCCATCCCCGAGGATGCCGACCACGACGCGATCGCCAAGTCCATTCACGACGTGGTCGCCGAGGTGCAGACCTACGTGCCCGGCTACCGGCTGCTCAACGAGCCGCAGTTCGACGAGCCGTCGGTGGTCAACGGCGGCAACCACGTGGTGACGACGTTCGTCGAAGTCGAGGGCGCCGGCGATTACCTGCCGCCGTATGCCGGAAATCTCGACATCATGACGGCCGCGGCCACCAAGGTCGGCGAAGAAATCGCCAAGGAGACGCTAGCGGTCACCGGAGGTGCGCGATGACGACCGATATCTTCTTCAACCCGGTGTGGGACGTGCGCGTGACGGACACGTCGCTGCGCGACGGCTCCCATCACAAACGCCACCAATTCACCAAGGACGAGGTCCAGGCCATCGTCTCGGCCCTCGACGCGGCCGGGGTGCCGGTGATCGAGGTGACCCACGGCGACGGACTGGGCGGGTCGTCGTTCAACTACGGCTTCTCCAAGACCCCCGAGCAGGAGCTGATCAAGCTCGCCGCACAGACGGCCAAAGAGGCCAAGATCGCGTTCCTGATGCTGCCCGGCGTGGGTACCAAAGAGGACATCAAAGAGGCGCAGAACAACGGCGGATCGATCTGCCGGATCGCCACCCACTGCACCGAGGCCGACGTGTCGATCCAGCACTTCGGGCTGGCCCGCGTGCTGGGCCTGGAAACCGTCGGGTTCTTGATGATGGCCCACACCATCCCGCCGGAGAAGCTGGCGGCCCAGGCCCGGATCATGGCCGACGCCGGCTGCCAGTGCGTGTACGTCGTCGACTCCGCCGGCGCCCTGGTGCTCGACGGCGTGGCCGACCGGGTCTCGGCCCTGGTCGCCGAGCTCGGCGACGACGCCCAGGTCGGCTTCCACGGCCACGAGAACCTCGGGCTCGGCGTGGCCAACTCCGTTGAAGCCGTGCGCGCGGGTGCCAAGCAGATCGACGGCAGTGTGCGTCGGTTCGGTGCGGGCGCGGGTAACGCGCCGGTGGAGGCCCTGATCGGCGTCTTCGACAAGATCGGCGTCAAGACCGGCATCGACTTCTTCGACATCGCCGACGCCGCCGAGGACGTGGTGCGTCCGGCCATGCCGGCCGAATGCCTGCTCGACCGCAACGCGCTGATCATGGGCTACTCGGGCGTCTACTCGAGCTTCCTCAAGCACGCCGTGCGCCAGGGCGAGCGGTACGGCGTCCCGGCTCACGAGCTGTTGCACCGGGCGGGCCAGCGCAAGCTGATCGGCGGCCAGGAGGACCAGCTGATCGACATCGCGCTGGAGATCAAGCGCGAACGCGACAGCGACGCCGCGGTCGCGCGCTGACTGCACCGCAACACAGCGCGAGCACAGCGTGGCCACAGCCGCCGCGCGTAATCTCGCTTGCATGAGGACGACATCCAACAACAGCCGCGGATGGTACGGCCTACTCGCCGGGGGCTACTTACCGCAACCGCTGCAACCCTGATCGCGCTGCCCTTGGCGGGCACGGCCAACGCGGATCCGTGCAATCAGACCGTGGGGCAATCCATCGACGCCTACCTGAGTCGGCATCCCGACGTGAAGGCGACGCTGTCCGCCAAGTCCCAAGCCGAAGGTGGCGGCCCCAGCGTGATCGACTACCTGAATCGCCATCCGGATGTCCGGCAGCACCTGATCGACCTGTCCCAGCAGTGCGCTCCCTAGTGAGCCGGCCTCGTCCTTGCACGGCGCCGTCGACGCGCTGGAATGTTCGCCATTGACAAAAAAGTAGAACACGTTCTAGCGTCTAGGCGTGTTCTCTGATCCCCTTACCGCTGCGATCGCAGAGGCCGAGCAACTGGTGGCGGCCGCACCGTTCATAGAGACCGAGGCCGACCTGCTCGAAGGGTTGCAATACCTGGCCGGCTGTATCTCGGGCTGTATCCATCTGGCGGTCGACTACGACCGCGACCATCCCTTCCTACAGTCGGGCACCGGGCCGTTCACCAAGATGGGCCTGGACAACCCCGACACCCTTTACTTCGGTGCCCGGGTACACGCCAACCACGAGTACGTGGTCACCGGCAGGCGTGGAACGACGACCGACCTGAGTATCCAGCTGCTCGGCGGTGAGTACACCGACGACTTCGTGCCGGTCAGCCAGGCCGCCTTCGACGATCGAGAGCTAGAGATCGCCTCCGACGGCAGCTTCGAGTGGCGGGTAACACCGACCAGCCCCGGACAGCTGGTGATCCGGGAGGTCTACGGCGACTGGTCGGCGCAGCGCGGCACGTTGGCCATTGCCCGAACGGACACCGCGGGCACCGCGCCGCCGCCGTTGACCCGCGCGCTCATCGAAAAGCGTTACGCTACAGCAGGAAAGCAACTTATCCAGCGGGTGAAGACCTGGCTGCAGTTCCCGCAATGGTTTTACCTCGACCTCCCGGTCAACACCATGGTGCCGCCGCGGCTGACGCCCGGTGGACTGTCGACCCAGTACTCGTCGGTCGGGCACTTCGACCTGCAACCGGATCAGGCGATGGTGATCACCATCCCGGTGTCCGACGCGCCCTACCTCGGCTTCCAGTTGGGCAGCCTGTGGTACATCTCGCTGGACTACATCAACCATCAGACGTCGCTGAATAACACGCAGGCGCAGACGGATCCGGACGGCAAGGTCCGCATGGTGGTTGCCGACCAGAATCCCGGGGTGACGAACTGGCTTGAAACGCTCGGCCATCGGCGCGGCTTCTTGCAGTTCCGCTGGCAGCGGGTGTCGCGCGAGCTCACCGACGCCGAGGGCCCCACCGTCGAGGTGGTCGACATTGACAAGGTGCCGGCCGCGTTGCCGTACTTCGACCACAACAAGATCTCCGAGGACGACTGGCGAGAGCGAATCGTGCTGCGCCAGCAACAAATTCAAGCAAGGATGCTGGGGTGACGATGTCGGGAATGCTCAAGAAAAAGGTAGTCGTCATCAGTGGCGTCGGACCGGGTCTCGGTACCACGCTGGCCCACCGATGCGCCTGCCACGGGGCCGACCTGGTGCTGGCGGCACGCACAATCGAGCGGCTCGAAGAGATCGCCCAGCAACTCAAGGACGCCGGCCACCAGGCCCTGGCGGTATCGACCGACATCACCGACGACGACCAGGTGGCCAATCTCGTCGAGCAGACGATGTCGACCTACGGCAAGGTTGACGTGCTGATCAACAACGCGTTTCGCGTGCCGTCGATGAAGCCGTTGGCCGGCACCACATTTCAGCACATCCGCGACGCGATCGAGCTCAGCGCGCTCGGGGCGCTGCGGTTGATCCAGGCCTTCACGCCCGCGCTGGAAGCCGCCAAGGGTTCGGTCGTCAACGTCAACTCCATGGTGCTGCGGCATTCGCAGGCGAAGTACGGCGCCTACAAGATGGCCAAGTCCGCCTTGCTGTCCATGTCGCAGTCGCTGGCCACCGAACTGGGGGAGAAGGGTATTCGAGTCAATTCGGTTGCACCAGGCTATATCTGGGGTGACACGCTGCAGGCATATTTCAACCATCAGGCCGGCAAGTACGGCACCACGGCCGAGGAGATCTACCAGGCCACCGCGGCCAACTCCGATCTCAAGCGGCTGCCCACCGAAGACGAGGTGGCCTCGGCGATTCTGTTCATGGCCAGCGACCTGTCCAGCGGTATCACCGGGCAGACCTTGGACGTCAACTGCGGGGAGTACCACGCCTGATGGCGGAACGCACCGACGTCGGCACGGTCGAGGACATGCACGTGTCGGCGACCAAGCTGGTCGGGCTCGACGACTTCGGCGTCGACGACGACAACTACCGCGAGGCCCTCGGTGTGCTGTTGGAGTCCTACCGACGTGATGCCGGCCTAACTCCGTTGGGCAGCAAGATGAATCGATTCTTCCTGCGCGGCGCGTTGGTGGCCAGGTTGTTCGCCGAGTCCGCCTGGAAGCAGTACCCGCAGTACGCCGACGTCGCGATCGAGCGGCCGATCTTCGTCACCGGGCTGCCCCGCACCGGCACCACGATTCTGCATCGCCTGCTGGGCGCGGACCCTGTCCATCAGGGCCTGCACTTGTGGCTGGCGGAGTTCCCGCAGCCGCGTCCGTCGCGCGACGAATGGGACTCAAACCCGTGGTACAGCTCGCTGAACGCACAGTACGAGAAGGCTCACGCGGAGAACCCGGAGTACACCGGCCTGCATTTCATGGCCGCCTACGAGCTGGAGGAGTGCTGGCAGCTGCTGCGGCAGTCGCTGCATTCGGTGTCCTACGAGACACTGTCACACCTGCCGACCTACGCGCAGTGGCTGTCGCGGCAGGACTGGACGCCGTCGTATCGGCGGCACCGCCGCAACCTTCAGCTGATTGGGCTCAACGACGCCGAAAAGCGTTGGGTGCTAAAGAATCCCAGCCATCTGTTCGCGCTGGACGCGCTGATGGCGACCTACCTGGACGCCCTGGTGATCCAAACCCACCGGCCGGTCGAGACTATAATGGCGTCGATGTGCTCGCTGGCGCAGCACACCGCCGAGGGATGGTCGACGACCTTCTCCGGAGCCCAGATCGGTGCTGACGCAATGGAAACCTGGTCGCGCGGCCTACAGCTGTTCAACACCGCGCGCGCCAAGTACGATTCCGCCCAGTTTTACGACGTCGACTACCACGACTTGATCGCCGATCCGCTCGGAACGGTCGCTGGCGTGTACCGGCACTTCGGGCTGACGCTGACCGACGAGGCCCGAAAGGCCATGGAGGACAGCCACGCCGAGAGTCAAACCGGGGCGCGCGCTCCGAAGCACAAGTACTCACTAGCCGACTACGGGCTCACTGCGGAAGAGGTCAAGGAACGGTTCGCCGGACTGTGATCGCGGGTGTAGACATCCTGCGAAGCTGTAACTGGCAACACATTTCGCGAGTTTGGGCGTCGGTAGTTACAGTCTCGCGGCAAAGTTGGATCAATCCTCGTCGGGCTGCTCCAAATAGCCCTCGGCCACCGCGTGCTCGATGCTGTCGCTCAGCCGAAGGCAGGACCTGGTTCGGGCGGGGTCACCACCGGATTTGCGCACCTCGGCGAAGTGAGCACACCGCTGCGATGCCTCGGTATTCCATTGCACCGTAGTATGTCCCGGCCCCAGCCTGCGCACTGTCACGGTGGCGTGGCAGAAGCGGCAATCCACCGGCTGCAGTCCCGACGTGAGGTAACGCTGCCGGTCGGCCAAACTGGCCTCGCGGACCGCGGCCGCCCGCCGCGGATCGTTCGTGAAATCCCTAGACTTCGACCAGGATCCAGACCCGCGATTGCGGTCCGGCTTGTCGTCGTGGTCGCCGCCGTCGCCATGCAGCAGCATGGATCGGGCGAGCCGATCGACGTCGGGAACCGCCGGCTGATCGTCAGGCATGAGAGTCAGTGTTGTTCGGCTGGAACGTCCTGGGCAGCACGGGCTTCGGCCTCCTGTGCTTTGAGGTTTTCGGCGACCTCGACGTTCCAGTGCTCGATGGCACGCGTGGTGTCGACCTCGATCTCGAAGCGCTCCACCATTTCCGGCTCGATGTCGGCCACGTCGACATAGAACTGCTGATACCAGCGCCGCAACTGGTACACGGCGCCGTCTTCTTCGACCAGCAGCGGGTTGTCGATCCGGGTCTTGTGCTTCCAGATCTCGACGTCCTGCAGGAAGCCCTTACTGACACCTTCGGTGAAGACACGCGACAGCTTCTCGGTCATCTTTTCGTCCATGCCCTTGGGCTTTTCGACGATGACGCCCCATTGCAGCACGAACGAGTTCTGGGTCACCGGGTAGTGGCAGTTGATCAGAATCGACTCCGCCTTGTAGCCGCCGTAGCTGTTGTGCAGCCAGTTGATCATGAACGACGGGCCGAAGTAGGACGCTTCGGAATCCAGATGCGCCTCGCCGTAGGACGTCCCTAGATCGTTGACGTCGGGGCGGCCGACGTTGTGCAGGTACTGCGAGGCGATGTGACCCTCGAAGACGTTCTTGAAGTACGTCGGCAACCCGAAGTGGATGTAGAAGAAGTGCGCCATATCGGTGACGTTGTCGATGATCTCGCGGCAGTTGGATCCCTCGATGAGGATGCTGTTCCACCGCCAGTCGGTCCACTCGTCACTGTGGGATTCCGGGATGTCGGGAATGCGGACGGCGGGGTCGGGCGGGTTGTTCTCGTGGTCATGCCAGACGAACAGCAGGCCGCCGCGGACGTCGGTCGTCCACGACCGGGTGCGCGCGGTCTTGGGCGTGCGCTTGGCGTACGGCACCAGCTTGCAGCGGCCGTCGCCGCCCCAGCGCCAGTCGTGGAACGGGCAGGCGACCTCGTCGCCCTTGACGGTGCCCATGGAAAGGTCGCCGCCCATGTGCCGGCAGTATGCGTCGAGGACCTTGATCTCTCCGTGGGAATCCGCGAAGACCACCAGGTTGGTGCCGAAGGCCTGGATCGAGTGCGGCTTGCCGTCCTGGAAGTCCTTTGCGACGCCCAGGCAGTGCCAACCGCGGGCGTATCGGGTCGGCAACGCGCCGGGATCGATTTCCCGGATGCCGACCGCCTTGGTGTCGGTACTCACCTGTCACCTCCAACTTGCGTGCCCTCTAACTAGAACACGTTACAGTTTTTGGATACGTGCGCGCAACGACAGCGGTCCTAGCTGCGTTGTCCGGGAGCGGGTTCATGCTTGGGGTATATCTAGACGATGCCACTGTTTGCTTTCGAGGGGCGGGCACCTCGGAACGATCCGACAGCTTTCGTGGCGCCGACCGCGACCCTGATCGGCGACGTCACGGTCGAGGCCGGGGCGTCGGTCTGGTTCAACGCCGTGCTGCGCGGCGACAATGGACCGATCGTCGTGCGGGAAGGCGCCAACGTGCAGGACGGGTCGGTGCTGCACGCCCCGCCCGGCATCCCCGTCGATATCGGGCCGGGTGCAACGGTGGCGCACATGTGCGTCATTCACGGCGTACACGTCGGTTCCGAGGCGCTGATCGCCAACCACGCCACTGTTCTCGACGGCGCGGTGATCGGTGCCTGCAGCCTCGTCGCGGCGCATTCTCTGGTCACCGCACGCACGCAGATCCCGCCCGGCGTGCTCGTCGTCGGGTCACCGCAGGCACGCAGATCCCGCCCGGCCTGCTCGTCGTCGGGTCACCGGCCCAGATCAAGGGCCCGATCGCCGGAACCGGCGCGGAGATGTGGATCAACCTGAACCCGCAGGCCTATCGCGACCTAGCGCAACGGCATCTCGCCGGGCTAGAGCCGATCTAGGTCAATGCGCGAGTTCGGTCGGCTGGTATCCCGCCGCCAACTTCAGCACCCGGTTGCAGAAGTCGACCACATACACGTCGTCCTGGGGCCCGACCGCGATCCCGTACGGCGCAAGAGATCGGCGAAAGGCAGCACGCACAACCTGTTCGAGCCCGCCGTCAGTCGTAGCACCCAATTGTTGTTCAGGTCGGTGACGTAGACGCTGTTGTTGTGGTCGATGGCCACGCTGTTCGGGAAGTTCAAACCGGTGAACGGGAGGATGACCGGGGTGGTCGTTCCCGCGGCCAGCTTCTGTACCCGGTTGTTGCCGGCGTCGGCGACGTAGACGGCGTCGGTGCTGTCCACCGCGCGATCGTAGGGCTGGTTGAGTTCGATAAACGGCACCGGAACCTGAACGGTCGAGCCGACGGGCAACTCGAGCACCTGATTGTTCTTGAAGTCGGCGACGTAGACGTTGCCGGCGCTGTCTGCGGTCACGCCGTGGGGCTCGGTCAGACCGGTGAATGGAAGCTCGATCTGAGTTTTGGAGCCGGCGGGGATCTCCAGCACCCGCTTGTTGTTCTCGTCGACGGCGTAGAGGTTGCCCTTGTTGTCCACCGCCAGACCGGCCGGACGGTTGAGCCCGGTGAACGGCAACTCGATTGGCGTGTTGGAGCCGGCCGGCAATTCCAGCACCCGATTGCCGCCCGAGTCGGCGACGTACACGTTGCCCGCGCTATCCACCTCCACCCCTTCGGGATCCGCGAGGGTGAACGGCAGCACGACTGCGCCGGGGGCGGGCGGCGCAATGCTTGAGGTCACGGTCTGGGTGGACGCGGTGCTACCCGACGAGGTGCGCGCGAACGCGAAGTATGCGGCCACGCCGAGGATCGCAACGAGGACGACGGCCGCGGCGCTCATGATCGTGAGGGAGGACCCCGACCACCGTCGCTGCGGTTTGGCCTTGGCAGGCGCCTCGAACTCCCAATCGTCGTCCATGCGCCGGCTCCTCAACCACCACGGTGTTCGCGACACCAGGACACTACCGCGCGGCATTCCCGACGCATAGCGAGTTCAGTTGAAAATGCCCGTCGCACGCGAAATACCGCTTAGCCTCCCAGTGCTATCGGCTCGTATCCGGCCGGCAATTTAAGCACCCGGTTGTGGTAGTCGAGGACGTAAACGTCGCCTTGAGCGCTCACCGCCACCTCGAACGGGGCGACCATATTCTCGAAGGGCAGCCTCCACACGGCATTCGAGCCGGCCATGAGTTTGAGCACCCGATTGTTGTTCAGGTCGGTCACGTAGACGTTGTTGCCGTGGTCGACGGTCACGCTGTTCGGAAAGTTCAGGCCGGTGAACGGGAGCTCGACCGGGGTGGTGCTTCCGGCGGCCAATTTCACGACCCGGTTGTTGCCGGCATCGGCCGCGTAGACGGTGTCGGCATCGTCCACGGCAAGGTCGTATGGCTGCTTGAGGCCACCGAATGGCAACTCGGCCTGAGTATTCGAGCCCGCGGGTAATTCCAGCACCCGATTGCCATGAAAGTCGGCGACGAACACGCTGCCGCGGCTGTTCACCCCGATTCCGTGCGATTCGTCCAGGCCGGTGAACCGCAATTCGATCTGCGTGCTGGAGCCTGCCGGTAGTTTCAGTACCCGCCGGTTGTTCTGGTCGACCACATAGAGCGCGTTACCCCATCCGCCGCGAGACCGCCCGGAGCCTTCAGGCCGGTGAACGGGAGCGCAATCGGGTTGTCGGAGCCGGCTTTCAGCTCCAGCACTTGGTTGCTGGCCGCGTCGGAGGCGCACACATTGCCCGCACTGTCGGCCTCCAGCCCGTCGGCGTCCACGAGCTGGAACGGCAATGCGACCTGGCGGGGCGGGGCCGGACGACTCGGCGATGGGGCCAGCGCCGGTGCGGCGTGAGTCGCCGATGTCCGTTTGAAGACCACGTAACCGCAGACGGCGACGATCGCGACGACGATCAGGATCGCGGCGCCCGTGACCACCATTACGCGTCGGCGGGGCGAGGACCGATCCGTTGCGGGCGTTCCGAACTCGACTTCGTCCATGGGATTCAGCACAATACCGTGTGACGTCGCACACGAACAGGATGAACCAGGTGAATTCCGGAGGGCCTAACACCTTGCGGGTGCTGGCGGCCGCGCGGTCCATCTCCCAATACGCGCGCAGCGCAACGAGTTTGCCCTCGTCGTTCGCCTTGTACGTGAACACGCCTTCGGCCGTCGTCTGGTAGTCGCCCGTCGTGATCAGGATGTGGCCGACGTTGGCTTCCTCGTTGCCGCACTGGTAGGTATCGCGGAAGAAGAACTCGATCTTGGTGGTGGGGGCGATGGCCTTGTCCCAGAACGCCGAGATGGCGTCGCGGCCCCGGTGTCCGTTGCCCTCGGGGTCGAAGGCCGACGGTCCGATGGGATCCTCGACAATCGCGTCGTCGGTGAACACCGCGAGCCAGGCTTCTGTGTCCCTGGCCCCGACCGCCTCGCGCGAGCGTCGGCCGGCCTCGTGAGCGGGATGTGCGTTCACGCGCTTGCTTTTTCGGGCTTGTCCGCCCCGACCACCCACATTGAGAAGTACTGGGAACCGCCACCGTAGGCATGTCCCAACGCTTTTCGGGCGCCCGGCACCTGGTGGTCACCGCCCTTGCCCATCACCTGGATCGCCGACTCGGCGAAGCGGATCAGGCCCGAGGCGCCGATCGGGTTCGACGACAGCACACCGCCGGAGGGGTTCACCGGCAGCTTGCCGCCGATCCTGGTCTCGCCTGCCTCGGTGAGCTTCCAGCCCTCGCCCTCGGGGGCGAAGCCCAGACTTTCCAACCACATTGGCTCGAACCACGAGAACGGCACGTAGATCTCTGCGGCGTCGATCTCGTCGATCGGACTCTTGATACCGGCCGCCTCCCACAGTGCCGCCGCCGCATCGCGGCTGGCCTGCGGGCTGACCTGGTCACGGCCGGCGAACTGCAGCGGCTCGGTGCGCAGCGCGGTGGCGTGAATCCAGGCCACCGGCTGTCCTTGCGCCAGGCGGGCTTCGGCGATCTCCTCGTTACCGATCATGACCGCCGCGGCGCCGTCCGACGACGGGCAGGTCTCGTCGTAGCGGATCGGGTCCCACAGCATCGGGGACTCCATCACCTTCTCGACGGTGATGTCGGGCTGGTGCAGGTGCGCCAGCGGGTTGCGGGCCCCGTTGAGCCGGTCTTTGACCGCGACGATGGCACCGATGTTCAACGGTGCGCCCGAACGGCGGATGTACGACCGCACGTGCGGGGCGAAGTACCCGCCCGCCGCGGCGCCCACCGGTTTGATGAACGGAATCGGAATCGACAACGCCCACATGGCATTTGATTCCGACTGCTTCTCCCAGGCCATCGCCAGTACCCGCCTGTACTTGCCGGACTGCACCAGGTTGGCCGCCACGATCGCGGTGGATCCACCGACCGAACCCGCGGTGTGCACCCGGATCAGCGGCTTGCCGGTGGCTCCCATGGCGTCGGCCATGAACAGCTCCGGCATCATGACGCCCTCGAAGAAGTCCGGCGCCTTGCCGACCACGACCGCGTCGATGTCGTCGAAGGTGGAACCGGAGTCTGCCAGCGCCCGATCGATCGCCTCGCGCACCAGGCCATTCATCGAGACGTCTTTGCGCTTGGCCACGTACTTGGTCTGCCCGGTACCCAGTACCGCGGCAAGGTGCGCTCCTGTACCGGCCATCAGTTCTTTCCTTCCATGACCGCGACCAGGTTCTGTTGCAGCGCGGGGCCACTGGTGGCGTGCGCTAGCACCCGATTCGCAGAGCCGTCCCAGATATGTTGTGCGGCAAATCCGATGCGTTCCAGACCGGCGGAGAACATCGGGTTGGCCGACAGCGCTCCACCGGACGGATTGACTTTCGTCTTCCCCGGGATCCGGATGGCGTCCATGAGGATCAGGTGCTGGTGGGTGAACGGCGCGTGGATTTCGGCGACGTCGAGGTTGGCGGTGGTGCCGCCGGTGGCCACCTTGGTCGCGGCCCGCGTCGACGGGGAATCGGTGAGATCGCGCGCACCGAGCACCGGAGTTTCGAGGCGATGCTCGATTCCGGTTATCCAGGCCGGGTTTTCGCGCAGTTCGCGAGCGCGGTCGTCGGCGGCCAGCACGATCGCAGCGGCGCCGTCGGTGATCGGTGCGATGTCGTGCCGTCGCAGCGGATCGGCGAAGAAGGGGCGATCCAGCAGGCCTTCGACATTGACCGCCGATTCCACCTTGTCGACCCGGCGGGCGTTGGCGAACGAGTCGAATGCGACACGGGCCATTTGGATTTCGGTCCACTTACCGGCGTCGAGGCCCAAGCGAGCCTGCAGTCCGGCGATCGACACCGAGTCCGGCCACAGCGGCGCGACGGTGTAGGGGTCGGTCTGCCGCGAGAGGATCTGGCGCAGGTTGCCGGCCGAGGACTTGCCGAAGCCGTACACCAGCGCGGTGTCCACCTCGCCGGTCAGGATCTTGATGTAGGCCTCGTAGAGGGCCCAGGCCGCGTCCATCTCGACGTGCGACTCGTTGATCGGCGGAACAGCGCCGATCGAGTCGATTGTCGAGATGAACGAAAAGGCCCGTCCGGCAAGGTAATCGGACGATCCGGAGCACCAGAAGCCGATGTCGGTCCGCGCGATGCCCAGCTCCTCGTACAGCTGGGCGAAGCACGGAATCAACATCTCGACGCCGTTCGTGGTGCCGTCGGTGCGACGGACATGCGGGGCGTGGGCAAAGCCGACGACCGCAACTTTGCGTTCGCTCATGTACAGGTGGGCCCTTTACAGGTGGTGCTTGTAGGTGTCGTACTCGGCGTCCGGTTCTCCGGTCGGCCGGAAGTACTCGATGTTGTCGATGCCGAAACCCCATTCTTCCCGGGGCTTCCACACCGCTTCCACGCGCATGCCCATTCGTACCTCGTGCGCGTCCACGTCGGCGACCAAATGCAGGAACGGGATGTCGGCGCCGTCCAGCAGCACATACGCGGCCACGTAGGGCGGCTTGATGCGCTGACCCTGGAACGGGATGTTGATGATCGCGAACGTCGTCACGGTGCCCTTGTCCGGCAGCTCGACGAAGTCGGTCGTCGGCTTACCGGTGGCCGGGTCCGCGCCGTGCGGCGGGAAGTAGACCTTGCCCTTTTCGCCGGTCTTGGCGCCCAGCAGCTTGCCGTCGGAGATGGCGCGCAGGTAAGCGCTTTCCTCGTGGGAGGCGCTGTGCTGAATCGTCAGCGACACCGGGGTGACGATCATCGTGACCGGTTCGTGGTCGCTGGCGGGTCCCTCGGGTTCGGCGTCCTCGCCCAGCTTGAAGTACGCGATATCGGTGATGGCGCCGACCGTCTCGTCGGCCCAGTGCACGTGTACCCGTGCACCGGTCTTGATCTTGGCCGGTTCGCCGGCGTCGACGGCGTGCAGCATCGCGGTGTCGGCCCCGTCCAGCTTGATCAGTGCCCAGGCGAACGGACGGTCCAGCGGCTCTCCGCCCAGCGGCTCGGCCTGCCAGGTCCAGGAGACGACGGTCCCGACGGATGAGACCTGTACCATCTCGCCCAGCGGTTCATAGGTGACCGGGTCGTATTCAGCCGGAGGTACATGCACCCGGCCATCCGATCCGCGCACCCCGAGGACGCGGCGCTCACGCAGTGCGGTTAAGAACTTGCTCAGCGTGGTACCGACTGAACGGGTGTAGTCGAAGGCCAGCGTCAACGGTGCTGAGAGGGGCGGCTCGGAGTGATCGGTCGTGGTCGGGCCGCTCGAAATGGCTGTCACGCCTTCGAGTAGAACAGGTTCTAAGAACCGTTTCAATATCGGGCCCTCATCGGCCCGGAAAGGCGGAGAAATGAAGCTGGGCTTGCAGCTGGGATATTAGGGCGCTCAGCCGCCGGAGAACCACGGCGAGCTCGTTGCCGACGCGGAGGCCGCCGGATTCGACGCCGTGTTCACCGCCGAGGCATGGGGTTCCGACGCCTACACACCGCTGGTCTGATGGGGCTCGTCGACGCGGCGGGTGCGGCTGGGTACGTCGGTGGTCCAGCTCTCCGCGCGGACCCCGACCGCATGCGCGATGGCCGCGCTCACCCTCGACCACCTCTCCGGTGGCCGCTACATCCTCGGGCTCGGCGTGTCCGGACCGCAGGTCGTGGAGGGCTGGTACGGCCAGTCGTTTCCGAAGCCGCTGGCCCGCACCCGTGAGTACATCGACATCGTCCGACAGGTGTGGGCCCGCGAGGCACCGGTGACCAGTAACGGCCCGCACTACCCGTTGCCCTTGACGGGCGAGCGCACGACGGGCCTGGGCAAGCCGCTCAAGCCGATCACCCATCCGCTGCGTCCCGACATCCCGATCATGTTGGGCGCCGAGGGGCCGAAGAACGTTGCGCTGGCCGCCGAGATCTGCGACGGCTGGCTGCCGATCTTCTACACGCCGCGGATGGCAGACACCTATAACGAGTGGCTGGACGAGGGCTTCGCCCGGCCGGGCGCCCGCCGCAGCCGAGATGACTTCGAGATCTGCGCGACGGCCAACATCGTCGTCACCGAGGATCGCGCCGCGGCGTTCGCGGCCATAAAGCCCTACGTCGCGCTGTATATGGGCGGGATGGGCGCCGAGGACACCAACTTCCACGCCGACGTCTATCGCCGGATGGGATACGGGGAGGTGGTCGACGACGTCACCAAGCTGTTCCGCAGTGGACGCAAGGACGGCAAAGAACGAGCCGCCGAAATCATTCCCGACGAGGTCATCGACGACGCCGCGATCGTCGGCGACGTGGACTACGTGCGTAAGCAGATCAAGGCCTGGGAGGCCGCCGGCGTCACGATGATGGTCGTCTCCGGGCGCTCTCCCGAGCAGGTCCGGGACCTCGCCGCGCTGATATAGGCCGGGGCTTGCCCCGTCAGTAGAACGGGTTCTAGATTGGCCGGATGCTTGTGTCGCAGCACACCATCGCGGGCACGGTTCTCACCATGCCGGTGAGGATCCGTAAGGCAAATCAGCACATGGCGATGTTCTCGGTCGACGCCGACGCCGCGCAGCAGCTGATCGACTACAGCGGCCTGCGGGTCTGCCGCTACCTGCCCGGGCGGGCGATCGCGGTGCTGATGCTGATGCACTACCTCGACGGCGACCTGGGCCAGTACTACGAGTTCGGCACCAGCATCATGGTCAACCCGCCGGGATCTGACGCGTCGCGCCCGCGGGCGCTGCAGTCGGCCAGCGCCTTCATCCACCACCTGCCCGTTGACCAGCCGTTCACGCTGGAGGCGGGAACCAAGATTTGGGGCTACCTGAAAGTCATGGCGGAGTTCACGATTCGCGACGGGCGGCAGTTCGGGTTCGACTGCGCGGTAGACGGACAGCTGGTGATCGGCATGGACTTCCGTCCCGGTCTGCCGATCCGGCTGATGCCGCGCCAGCAGGCGCAGCGCAGCTACTCCCACCGCGACGGGATCACCCGCGAGACCGCCTTCGAGCACACCCTGGACGGCGTGCGGACCCGGCTTGGCGGTGTAAGCGTCAGGCTGGGCGATCATCCTTACACGAAAGAGCTTGCGTCGCTTGGGCTTCCGAAGCGCGCTCTAGTGTCCAGCTCCGCAGACCAGGTACAGATGACATTCGGCGATGCCCAGGAGATTTCATGACTGTTGTTGGATTAGGGACTAAGCCCGACGTCGACTTGACCGACGGCGCTTTCTATGCCGGTGACTCCCATTCCATCTACAAGTGGATGCGTGAGAACGAGCCGGTCTTCAGAGACCGCAACGGGCTCGCCGCGGCCTCGACCTATCAGTCCGTCATCGAGGCCGAGCGCAACCCCGAGCTGTTCTCGAACGCCGGCGGCATCCGCCCCGATCAGCCCGGCGTCGAGATGATGATCGAGATGGACGATCCGCAACATCTGTTGCGCCGCAAGCTCGTCAACTACGGCTTCACCCGCAAGCGGGTGAAGAACTTGGAGGCCTCGATTACCTCGCTGTGCGACACGCTGATCGACGCGGTCTGCGAACGCGGCGAGTGCGACTTCGTCTGGGACCTGGCCGCGCCACTGCCGATGGCGGTCATCGGCGACATGCTCGGTGTGCGTCCCGAGGAGCGCGCGATGTTCCTCAAATGGTCCGACGATCTGGTCAGTTCCCTCAGCAGTACCGCGGCCGAGGCGGATGTCCAGGTCACGATGGACGCCTTCGCCACCTACAGCGAATACATGATGGGCATGATCGAGGAACGCACGAAGGAGGCGACCGACGACCTGGTCAGCGTTCTCGTGCACGCCGAGGTCGAAGGTGCGCGTCTGGAAGACCACCAGATCGTCACCGAGGTACTGCTGCTGCTGATCGGCGGCGACGAGACGACCCGGCACACGCTGTCCGGCGGCACCCGGCAGCTGTTGCTGCACCCCGATCAGCACCGGCGCCTCGCCGGCGATTTGGGCTTGCTGCCCAACGCAATCGAGGAGATGCTGCGCTGGACGGCGCCGGTGAAGAACATGGCCCGCACCATTACCGCCGACACCGAGTTCCACGGCACCCAGTTGCATCAGGGCGAGAAGATGATCCTGCTGTTCGAGTCGGCGAACTTCGACGAGAAGGTCTTCGACGACCCGGAGAGCTTCAACATCGAGCGCTACCCGAACAACCACCTCGCGTTCGGTTTCGGCACGCACTTCTGTCTGGGCAATCAGCTCGCCCGCCTCGAGCTGTCGATCATGCAGACCCGGCTGCTGCAACGGCTGCCCGACATGCGGCTGGCCTCGGATGCCGAGCTGCCGCTGCGGCCGGCGAACTTCGTGTCCGGCCTGGAGCAGATGCCGGTCGCCTTCACCCCGAGCGCGCCGCTGGGGTAAGCCGTCGCGCGCTGGCCTCGAAGTACCTCTTCGCCCAACGTGCTCAGGTGGCGGGGTTTAGGCGACTTTTCCGCCACCTGAGCACGTTCGGCGGGCCCAGGCCGCAGCCACACGGTGCAGAATTCCGCCCCGTGTGTCGTCGGCGGTAACCCGGATGACGATCCAGCCGAGATCGGACAGCGCTTCGTAACGCGCGATGTCCCGATTGAATTGCCGGCGATCGGTCCGGTGACGATCACCCTCGTACTCGACGGCGAGGGTGATGTCCTCCCAGCCCATGTCGAGGATCGCCACCAGCTCGCCGTATTGGCCGTAGACCGGTATCTGGGTCCGCGGGCTTTGGGTAGCCGGCGTCCACGATCAGCAGCCGCAACCAGGTCTCGCGAGGTGATTCGGCTCCGGCGTCAACCAGCTTGAGCGCTTGTCTGGCGCGCCTGACATTGCGGTGTCCCTTGTAACGGTCGGCGAGCAGTTCGACCTCGGCGGTGTCCAGCCTCGTGGTTCTTGCCAGCGCATCGATTGCGGCGACGGCTCTGCCGACGGGATTGCGACAGGCGAGGTCGAACGCCGTACGGGCCGGTGTCGTGGCGGGCAGGCCGGCGATCGAAACGATCTCGTCGCCGGCAACACGATCCAACCAGGTGTGAATTCCTGCCGGCGGCCGACGGTGTTGATACAGCAACTGCGCGGGCGCCTTGTCGTCGACCCATTTGACGCCATGCAGTGCCGACGCAGAGTGCCCCCGCGATGATGCCACGCCGCCGGGACCACAGCCACGCGGCGCGGGCACGCGCCGCGGCGGTGAGGTCAGATCCGGATGGCACATAGACATCGGGATAGATGGCGACGAATCGGGTGCGTAGCTCGTGGCGCGTTGCCTCGCCGGATGCCCGTGCTTCGCTGCCGAGAAATGGTGCGGTCACGCGGGAAGTATGCCGCCGGACACCGACAGCCGCGCCGAACGTGCTCTGGTGGAGGGGTTTTGGCGATTTTCCCGCCACCAGAGCACGTTCGGCGAAGAGGGGTCTAGCGGTTCTGGAAGTTGGGCTTGCGCTTTTCGGCGAACGCCCTCGGGCCTTCCTTCGCGTCGTCGGACAAAAACGCCTTGATCCCGATCTGGGTGTCGATCTTGAAGGCGTCGTTCTCGTGCATGCCCTCGGTCTCGCGGATCGCCCGCAGAATCGCCTGCACGGCCAGCGGCCCGTTGTTCTCGATCAGCTCGGCGATCTCGAGCGCCTTGGTCAGCGCCTGCCCGTCCGGCACCAGATGACCGATCAGGCCGATTTCCTTGGCCTCGGCGGCGGTGATGTGCCGGCCGGTCAGCAGCAGGTCGCAGGCCACGGTGTAGGGAATCTGACGCACCAGCCGCACCGCCGAGCCGCCCATCGGGTACAGGCTCCACTTGGCCTCGGAAATGCCGAACTTGACGCTTTCGCCCGCGATGCGGATGTCGGTGCCCTGCAGGATCTCGGTGCCACCGGCGATCGCGGGGCCCTCGACGGCCGCGATCAGCGGTTTGGTCAGCCGACGACCCTTGAGCAGGGCGTCGATGCGTCACGGGTCGTAGCTGCCGTCCGTGAACGAGTCGCCCGGCGGCTTTTTGGTTGCCGCCTTGAGGTCCATGCCCGCGCAGAAGTAGCCACCGGCCCCGGTCAGGATGCAGCAGCGGATGTCGTCGTCGTTGTCGACGCGGTCCCAGGCCTGCACCATGATCTCCATCATTTCGGTGCTCAGCGCGTTGCGGGCGTGCGGTCGGCTCAGGGTGACGATCAGGGTGTGACCGCGCTGCTCGACGATCGCGTCGGGTCCCGTCGATTCGTTTGCTGGAGCCTCAGCCACGGCTACCGCCTTTCCCTCCAGATCGAGTACGAACTTGTCAAGAAATGTAACACGTTCTAATTTGGTGGCCGTGGCCCTGAATATTGCCGATCTTGCCGAGCACGCCATCGACGCCGTGCCTGGCCGTGTAGCCCTCATCTGCGGCGATCAACAGCTGACGTACGCCGAGCTGGAGGAGAAGGCCAACTGCTTGGCGCACTACCTGATCGAACAGGGTGTGAAGAAGGACGACAAGGTCGGACTGTACTGCCGCAACCGCAACGAGATCGTCATCGCGATGCTGGGCATCATCAAGGCCGGCGCCATCCTGGTCAACGTCAACTACCGCTACGTCGAGGGCGAGCTGTGCTACCTGTTCGAAAACTCCGAAATGGTCGCGCTGGTGCACGAACGCCAGTACTCGGATCGAGTCGCCAACGTGCTGCCCGACACTCCGGCCGTCAAGACGATCCTCGTCGTGGAGGACGGCAGCGACAACGACTTCCAGCGCTACGGCGGCGTCGAGTTCTACTCCGCGATCGCAAATTGCTCCCCGGAGCGCGACTTCGGCGAACGCAGCGCCGACGACATCTACTTGCTCTACACCGGCGGCACGACGGGTTTCCCGAAGGGCGTGATGTGGCGCCACGAGGACATCTATCGCGTTCTGTTCGGTGGAACCGACTTCGCCACAGGTGAATTCGTCAAGGGCGAGTACGACCTGGCCGAGGCCGCCGCGGCAAATCCGCCGATGGTGCGCCACCCGATTCCACCGATGATCCACGGCGCCACTCAGTCGGCCACCTGGATGTCGATCTTCTCGGGCCAAACCACCGTGCTGGCACCGGAATTCAACGCCGACGAAGTTTGGCGCACGATTCACGAGCACAAGGTGAACCTGCTGTTCTTCACCGGCGACGCGATGGCGCGGCCGCTGCTGGACGCGTTGCTGGCGCAGCGGGACAAGGGCAACGAGTACGACCTGTCGTCGCTGTTCCTGCTCGCCTCCACCGCCGCGCTGTTCTCGCCGAGCATCAAGGAGAAGTTCCTCGAGCTGCTGCCCAACCGGGTCATCACCGACTCGATCGGGTCCTCGGAGACCGGGTTCGGCGGCACCAGCATCGTCGCCAAGGATGCCCCGCACAGCGGTGGCCCGCAGGTGACGATCGACCACCGCACCGTCGTCCTCGACGAAGACGGCAACGAGGTCAAGCCGGGCTCCGGGGTCCGCGGCTTCATCGCCAAGAAGGACAACATCCCCCTGGGCTATTACAAGGACGAGAAGAAGACCGCTGAGACGTTCAAGACCATCAACGGTGTCCGGTACGCGATTCCCGGTGACTACGCGACCGTCGAGGAGGACGGCACCGTCACGATGCTGGGCCGCGGCTCGGTGTCGATCAACAGCGGTGGCGAGAAGATCTACCCCGAGGAGGTCGAGGCCGCGCTCAAGGGCCACCCGGACGTCTTCGACGCCCTGGTGGTCGGCGTGCCCGACCCCCGCTACGGCCAGCACGTGGCCGCCGTGGTGCAGGCGTGGCCCGGCACCCGTCCGGCGCTGGCCGAACTGGACGCCTTCGTGCGCTCCGAGATCGCGGGATACAAAGTGCCACGCAGCCTTTGGCTCGTCGACGAGGTGAAGCGATCACCCGCCGGCAAGCCGGACTACCGCTGGGCCAAGGAGCAGACCGAGGCGCGTCCGGCCGACGACGTGCACGCCGCGCACGTCACTGCGTGACGGATTTCGTCAAACGCCACCTCGGCGCACCCAGCGGATATTTCGCCTGGGAAGCCGCCGGGCTGCGATGGATTGCGGCGGTCGACGGCGGCGTTCCCTGTGCGCAGATCGTGTCGGTTGACGCGACGAGCCTGACCTTGCGGCGACTCGAATCGGTGCACCCCGACCCGTCGGCGGCGCGCGTCTTCGGCAACCGATTGGCGCTCACACACGACGCGGGAGCCCCGGCGTTCGGCGCGGGTCCCGACGGCTGGGATGGGCCGGGCTTCTTCGGGCCGTTGTCGCAGCCCCTGCCGATGTCGCTGCGGCACCACCGCCGCTGGGGCGAGTTCTACGCCGAAGAGCGGCTGGCCCCGATGCTCGAACGCGCGGCGGGCGGCCTGGGTGCGTCGGCCCGCGCCGCGATCGAGGAAGTGATGGCGCGTTGCCGTGCGGGCGATTTCGACGATGACGACCGGCCGGCCCGGCTGCACGGCGATCTGTGGGGCGGCAACGTGATGTGGACGCCGGACGGCGTGATGCTGATCGACCCGTCCGCGCACGCCGGGCACCGCGAGAGCGACCTGGCGATGCTCGCGTTGTTCGGCTGCCCGCATTACGACGCCGTCATCGCGGGGTATGAGCAGGTGCGAGAGCTGCAACCCGGTTGGCGCGACCGCATCGGGCTGCACCAACTCTTCCCACTGCTGGCCCACGTGGTGCTGTTCGGCAGCGGATACGCCCAGCGCACGCACGCTTGTGCCCGCGCCGCGCTGGCTCTGTGATGCGCGCGTCTAGTGTTGAGTGGCGATGACGATCGACGTGTGGATGCAGCACCCGACTGCGCGGTTCCTGCGCAGCGACATGCTGGCGTCGCTACGACGCTGGACCGGAGGATCCATGCCGGACTCCGATATCCCGATCGAGGTCACCGTCGCGGCGATAAACGAGGCCGACGTCGGCTTCGGATTACTCAGCGCGTGGTACGGGCCAAACGGTCAGGACCTGGTCTCCAACGACGAGGTAGCCGAGTGGATTCGGTTGCACCCGAACCGCTTTGCCGGGCTGGCGACCGTCGACCTGGACCGTCCGATGCAGGCGGTGCGTGAACTGCGGCGCCGGGTCGCCGACGGATTCGTCGGCCTGCGGGTGGTGCCGTGGCTATGGAACGCGCCGCCCACCGACCGCCGTTACTATCCGCTGTTCGCCGAGTGCGTCGAGTCCGCCGTTCCGTTCTGCACCCAGGTCGGTCACACCGGCCCGCTGCGGCCCTCGGAGACCGGGCGCCCGATTCCCTACATCGACCAGGTGGCGCTGGACTTTCCCGAACTGGTGATCGTGTGCGGGCACGTCGGCTATCCATGGACCGAGGAGATGGTGGCCGTCGCGCGCAAACACGAGAACGTCTACATCGACACGTCGGCCTACACCATCCGGCGGCTTCCGGTCGAGCTGATCCGATTCATGAAAACTACTACCAGACAACGCAAAGTCCTCTTCGGCACGAACTATCCGATGATCACTCACGCGCACCCCCTGGCCGGGCTCGACGAACTCGGGCTCGACGACGCGGCTCGCCACGACTTTCTCCACGGCAATGCCGAACGCGTATTCAGACTGGAGGCAAGCAGGTGAACGGTGCGCAGGCCCTGATCAACACCCTGGTCGACGGCGGCGTCGAGGTGTGCTTCGCCAACCCCGGCACCTCGGAAATGCATTTCGTGGCCGCGCTGGACACCGTCCCCCAAATGCGGGGAGTGCTAGCCCTTTTCGAGGGCGTCGCCACCGGCGCGGCCGACGGATATGCCCGCATCGCCGATCGGCCGGCGGCGGTGCTGTTGCATCTGGGCCCCGGATTGGGCAACGGCCTGGCCAACCTGCACAACGCGCGGCGGGCACACGTGCCGATGGTCGTCGTCGTCGGAGACCACGCCACCTATCACAAAAAGTACGACGCCCCACTGGAATCCGATATCGACGCGCTCGCGGGCACCGTCTCGGGTTGGGTGCGCCGCTCGGGTACCGCCGCCGACGTCGCGCTCGACGCGGCCGAGGCGATCGCGGCCAGCGTGGCCCGCTCGCAGATCTCCACCCTGATCCTGCCCGCCGACGTGTCCTGGTCCGACGGCGCCCAACCTGCGGCCGCGGCCGCCCGTCCGGCGAGCGCCGACCCGCTGCCGGCGCCCGAGGTCGCGCGGGTGCTGCGGTCGGGAGAACCAGCGCTGATCATGGTCGGTGGCGATGCCACGCGCGGCCCCGGGCTGGCCGCGGCGGCGCGAATCGCCGGGGCGACCGGGGCCCGCTTGCTGTGCGAGACCTTCCCGACGCGCCTGGAACGCGGCGCCGGTGTCCCCGCCGTCGAACGGTTGGCCTACTTCGCCGAGGCCGCCACGGCCCAACTCGACGGCGCCAAGCATCTGATCCTGGCCGGAGCCAAATCGCCGGTGTCCTTCTTCGCCTACCCGAACACGCCCAGCGACCTGGTCCCGGCCGGATGCGAGGTGCATGTGCTGTCGGAGTACCTCGGTGCGGCCGACGCGCTGATCGCATTGGCGGACGAGATCGCTCCTGGTACTTCCGCACCGCTGGCCGCCGCGTCGCGCCCGCAGCTGCCGACCGGCGCGCTGACCTCGGCGTCGGCGGCCGACGTGGTCGGCGCGCTGCTGCCCGAACGGGCGATCGTCGTCGACGAGTCGAACACCTCGGGCGTGCTGCTGGCACAGGCCACCGCCGGCGCGCCGGCCCATGACTGGCTGACGCTGACCGGCGGCGCGATCGGCTACGGCATCCCCACCGCGGTGGGCGTCGCGGTCGCCGCCCCGGACCGGCCGGTGCTCTGCCTGGAATCCGACGGGTCGGCGATGTACACGATCGCCGGACTGTGGACGCAGGCACGTGAGCACCTCAACGTCACCACCGTGCTGTACGACAACAGCGCTTACGACATCTTGCGGATCGAGCTGCAACGGGTCGGCGCCGGCTCTGCTCCCGGCCCTAAGGCGTTGGACCTGCTCGATTTATCTCGTCCCACAATGGATTTCGTGAAGATCTCCGAGGGTATGGGCGTGCCGGCCCGGTGGGTGAACACCGCCGAGGAGTTCGCCGACGCGCTGCGCGAGGCCTTCGCCGAACCCGGGCCGCATCTGATCGACGCGATGGTCCCGTCAATAGCGGGCTAGCACCGGAAGCCGGCTGACGAGCCAGTCCGTCAACGCATTGACGACCTCGACTCCGGTTTTGAAGCCGCCGTCGCGGACTTCGGCCGCCAACGCCACGCCCCATTCCCCCGATGGCGTGGGCAGAATCCCGAATTGCCGCACCAGGTAGCCGCCATCGCTGCCCGGACCCCAACCGCCTTTGGCCGCAGCGCCATTGGTGGCCAGGCCCCACCGGTGGTCGGGCGTGAGGTCGGTCATCAGCTCGATCACGTCCGCCGCTCCGGGGATCGACGGCAACTCGGCGGCGAATCGCGCTTGTCGCTGCAGACTCCACTGGGTCTGGTCGAATGCGGTGAAACCACGTCGAAGCCGCCGCGATTCGACCACCGTCGCGGTGTCGCCACCTTCGGCGACGACGCCCTGGACCTTGCGCGCCGCGGTCCACCGGTTCGCCCAGCAGCGCCCACAACTGTTCCGACGCGCGATTGTCCGACTCGGTGATGGCCTTGACGGCCAGCTCGCGGGCGCTGAGCCAATCGCTGCGCAATGCCGCGATGGCCAAGGGCACTTTGATCGTCGACCACGCGACCCCCGACCACCACCGGCCCAGGGAATACGTCCGGTCCGGACGGGCAATCGCGACACCAATGTTGGCCGGTACCACCTCGGAAAGCTGTTCGAAGCTCGCTTCCAACGTGAGCTCGAGGGGCCGGGACGTCATGGGGCTATCGGGGTATCGGCCATACCCGATCATGACAGTCGATACCTTCGGCCGCCAATTGCCGCTTGAGCACCTTGAACGTCACCGCCCGCGGCAGCTCCGCGCTGATCCTGACGTTCGACGGCCACTGCCTGGGTCCCAGGTCGGGCTGCTCGGCCAGGAACGCCCGGAACTTCTCGGCATCGAACTCGCTACCCGGCGCCATAACCAGTGCGGCCATCACCTGGTCGCCGACCGCGGATCGGGGATCGCGTACACGGCAACCTCGGCCGCGTCGGGGTAGCGCAGCAGCACCCGTTCGATCGGGGCGGCGCCGAGGTTCTCGCCGTCGACTCGCATCCAATCGCCCAGCCGCCCAGCGAAGTACGCGAACCCGGCTTCGTCGCGATAGCCGAGGTCGCCACTGTGGTAGATCCCACCGGCCATTCGCTCGGCCTCGGCGGCCGCGTCGTTGTAGTGACCTTCGAAACGACCCGGCCCGCTGGTGTTTACGATCTCGCCGACGACGCCCACCGGGCAGGACTTGCCGGTCTCGGGGTCGACGATGTCCAGTCCCTCGGTCAGCGGACCCAATGCGCCCGGTGGCGTATCGGGTGTGCGGGCGATCTCGACTCCGCCCTCGGTGGAGCCGAACCCGTCCTGGACCTTGCAGCCGAATCTGCGGCCAAACCGTTCGATGTCGGCGGGGAAACCCTCGTTGCCGTACACCGCCCGCAGCGGGTTGTCCGCGTCGTCGGATCGCTCCGGCGTGGCCAGCACGTAGGACAGCGGCTTGCCCACGTAGTTGGCGTGGGTCGCGCCGTACCGGCGGACATCCGGCAGGAATCCAGATGCGGAGAACTTGCGCCGCAACGTCATTGAGCCCTGGCACGCCGCGGCCACCGCCCAGCCGACCAGGACGGCGTTGGAGTGGAACAATAGCATGGACACGTAGCAGACGTCGTCGCGGCCAAGGTCGAAGCGTTGTGCCATCGTGATTCCGGCGATCGCGACCTTGCCGTGGCTGCACTTCACCGCCTTCGGTTCCCCGCTGGTGCCCGACGTGAAGATCAGCATGAAAAGGTCTTGGGCCGAGGCGGACTGGAAGCTCAACTCGGCGTCACGATGCGCGTCGACTTCGGCGGCCCACTGCGCCGAATCGACGTTGAGATGCTCGATATCATCGAGTGTCGCAGCGGATTTCGCGTCGGCCAGTACCACCTGACAGTCGGCTCGGCTGATGTCGCGGGCCAGCGCCTCGCCACGGCGCACCGGGTTGAGGCCGACCGGCACAATCCCCGACATCCCGGCCGCGGTCAGCACCGCCGAGAAGAAAGGCGTGTTCTCCAGCAGCACCCCGACGTGCGGCGGCCGGGCCGGGTCGAGGCACGCGCGCAGCGTCGCCGCGATCGCGGCGCCGTGTCGCAGGTGGTCGCGCCAGCTGGTGAACGAATCCTCGAAGTAGACGCCGCGGTCGGCGATCTCAGCCAGCGGCGCCAGCAGCTTGGTGACCGTCGGGTCAGCCGGAATCACGAAGCTAGGCAGGAGTTTCTGCCAGCTCGCGACCGATCCGGCGCAGCTGCCCGGTGGCCCCGCCCAGCGGGAACTCGGTCTCCTTGGCGGCCAGGAAGTAGCGGTGCGCCGGGTGATCGGTGTCGACGCCGACACCGCCGTGCACGTGCACGATGGTGTGCGCGACCCGGTGTCCGGCGTCGGCGGCCCAGAACGCGGCGCTGGCCACGTCGATCTCGGCCGGGATGTCTTCGGAGACCTTCCACGCCGCCTGGGTCAGCGTCAACCGCAGCCCCTTGACGTCGATGTAGCCGTCGGCCAGCCGCTGCGACACCGCCTGGAAGCTGCCGATCGGGCGGTCGAATTGCTCACGCTCGCGGGCGTATTCGGCCGTCATCTGCAAGCCGCGATCCAGCACTCCGAGCTGATAGGCGCTGCGCCCCAGGGTACCGAGCGTGCCGAGCCAGGCCACGACTTCACTTCCGCCGACCTTCCGCGCCTCATCCACCGCGACGCCGTCCAGCGCCAGGTGTCCGACGCTGTTCTTCCCGGTGGTCGTCAGCGTGGTCACCTTGACCCCCTGATCTTCGGCGCTCACCAGGAAAATGGCTGTGCTGGAATCGGTTTCGGCGGGAACCAGAAGCGTCCGCGACGGGGCCGAACCCCACCTGGGTGCGGGTCCCGGTCAACCGGTAGCCGTCACCGGCGCGGGTGGCCTGTATGGGTTCCTCGCCCATCTCGCCGTCCAGGGCAACCGTCAGGATCTTCTCACCCTTGACGGCCGGGACTCCCCAGGCCTGCTGCAGGTCCTCGGAGCCGAATCGTGCCAGCACCCCGGCGCCCAGCATCACCGAGTCCAGGTACGGCACGGCGGCCAGCTGGCGGCCCAGCGCAACCAGAATCGCGACCTGCTCGAGCGCGCCGAAACCGTCGCCGCCGAGCACGGACGCCGACGCGCTGGTGAGGATGTCGGCCTCGATCAGCTTCTGCCATGGGTCGCGGTCGAATCGCTGCTCGAGTGAGTCGAGTTCGCGTTGGTGCTCGGGCGTGCACACCGAATCGACGATCGTGTCGACCAGGCCGCCGAGGTCACTCGCCGCTTCGGTTGTCGTGAAATCCATGTCTGTCCTTAAGGCTCAGCGGTTTCGGGGCAGGCCGAGGGCGACCATGCCGATGATGTCGCGCTGCACTTCGTTGGTGCCGCCGCCGAAGGTCAGGATCAGGCAGGCCCGGTGCATCCGCTCGACCCGGCCTGCCAGCTTCGCGCCCGGCGAATCCTGGCGCACCGTCGCCGCGGTACCCAGCACCTCCATCAGCAGCCGGTAGGCCTCGGTGGCCAGCTCGGTGCCGTACACCTTCGCCGCCGACGCGTCGGCCGGGTTCAGGGCATCGCTGTGCGCTGACGCCAGCTCCCAGTTGATCAGCTTGAGCACCTCGGCCTTGGCGTGCACCCGGGCCAGGTTCAGCTGCACCCACTCCGAGTCGATTAGCCGGGCGCCACCGTCGTCCTTGGTGTTTTGCGCCCATTCGCGCACCTCGCGCAGGGCCAGGAAGATCGGCTGCGGGGACACCAGCGCGACGCGCTCATGGTTGAGCTGGTTGGTCACGAGCTTCCAGCCACCGTTCTCCTCGCCGATCAGGTTGGTCACCGGGACCCGCACATCGGAGTAATTAGGTGGCGCTGGTGTCCACCCCGGCCATGGTGTGCACGGGCGTCCAGGAGAAGCCCTCGGCGGTCGTCGGCACCACCAGCATCGAAATGCCGCGGTGCTTCTTGGCCTCGGGGTTGGTGCGCACCGCCAGCCAGACCCAGTCGGCGTAGGCGATCAGGCTGGTCCACATCTTCTGGCCGTTGATGACGTAGTCGTCGCCGTCGCGGACCGCCGTGGTGCGCAGGTTCGCCAGGTCGGTGCCGGTACCGGGCTCGGAGTAGCCGATCGAGAAGTGCAATTGCCCGGCCGCGATCTTGGGCAGGAAGAACTTCTTTTGCTCTTCGGTGCCGAACGCCATGATCGTCGGCGCCACGCTGTTGATCGTCAGGAACGGCACCGGCACACCGGCGATCGCGGCCTCGTCGGTGAAGATCAGCGAGTCCATCGGGGAGCGGTCCTGGCCGCCGTATTCCTTGGGCCAGTTCAGGGTGAGCCACCCGTCCTTGCCCATCTGCGCAACGGTGTCGCGATACGCGTTGCCGGTCCCGACCTCACTCTCGGTCGAGTGCAGCGCCTCGCGTCGCTCCGACGTCATGAGTGCAGTGAAGTACGACCGCAGCTCGCGACGCAGCTCCTCCTGTTCAGGGGTGTAACTGATGCGCATTCCAGCCGTCCTTTTGGTTAAGCGTGACAAGCTGCTATTCGACCGACGGTTACCCGTTCGTCTTCGGAGGTTGTAACACGTTCTAGTCTGGGAATCCAGCGAGCGTTTCCTCAGACGCACGTGAGCCCTATGGTGGAGCTACATTCTGAAGGGACATAGGAACGAGATCCGGGCTAGCTTCAAGGAGGATGCCGTGCGGGTGATCGTGGATCGTGACCGGTGCGAAGGCAACGCGGTGTGCTTGGGAATCGCACCAGATATCTTCGACCTCGACGATGAGGATTATGCCGTCGTAAAGCTCGATCCAATTCCGTCGGACCAAGAAAGTCTCGCCGAGCAGGCGATCGCCGAGTGCCCGCGCGCGGCGTTGCTGCGCGAAGACTAGCGGCAAGGGACTTGAGAAACTAGAGGTATTCATAAATTGACTAGCAGCACGAACGCGACCGATCTATCCGGGAAGGTCGCGGTGGTGACCGGTGCGGCCGCAGGTCTGGGCCGCGCCGAAGCGCTCCGCCTGGCCCGCCTGGGGGCCACCGTCGTCGTCAACGACATCGCCGCCGCGCTGGACGCCTCGGATGTGATCGACGAGATCAGCGCGGCCGGCTCGAAGGCCGTCGCGGTGACCGGTGACATCAGCCAGCGCGCCACGGCCGACGAACTGGTGTCCTGCGCCGACGGGCTGGGCGGACTCGACATCGTGATCAACAATGCCGGCATCACCCGCGACCGGATGCTGTTCAACATGTCCGACGAGGAATGGGACCAGGTCATCGCCGTGCATTTGCGTGGGCACTTCCTGCTCACCCGCAACGCCGCGACGTACTGGCGGAGCCGCGCCAAGGATGCGGGGGGTTCGATCTTCGGCAGGATCGTCAACACCGCCTCGGAGGCCGGACTGGTGGGCCCGGTGGGGCAGGCCAACTACGGCGCCGCCAAGGCGGGCATCATCTCGCTCACCCTGACGGCGGCGCGGGCGCTGGGCCGCTACGGGGTGTGCGCCAACGCGATCTGCCCGCGTGCGCGCACCGCGATGACGGCGGACGTGTTCGGCAGCGCGCCGGAGATCGAGGAAGGCGGCATCGACCCGCTTTCCCCCGATCACGTGGTGAACCTGGTGCAGTTCCTGTCGTCCCCGGAAGCCGCGGAGGTCAACGGGCAAGTGTTCATCGTCTACGGGCCGCAGGTGACATTGGTCTCAGCTCCGACCGCGGAGCACCGCTTCATCGCCGACGGCGCCGCATGGGAGCCGGCTCAACTGAGCAGCACGCTCCGCGACTACTTTGCTGGTAGGGATCCAGAACGTAACTTTTCTGCGACCGCGTTAATGGAACAATAACGTTCGCAAAGCTCTTTCTCCGAGCCAAATCGGGCTAGTAGAACGTGTGTCAGATTGGCAATAGCACAAGGGCTCTGAACAGGACAAATTAACGCTTTTGCTAGAGATAACCTGTTCATTGACACGGTGCACTTTCTCTGAGTTAATATGATCTGGCTCACACGGAGCCGACTGCGACGAATGACCACGCAACGGCGACGTATAGGCTTCGCCGAGAGCAGCAAAGGGGGATGCCGCGTTGATCGAACAACTTGCGGTTCCCGCCCGCGCTGTTGGTGGGTTCTTCGAGATGATGATCGATACGGCCCGTGCTTCGTTCCGACGACCGTTTCAAAGCCGCGAGTTCTTGGATCAGACGTGGATGATCGCGCGGGTGTCGTTGGTCCCGACGCTGTTGGTGTCGATCCCCTTCACGGTCTTGGTGGCGTTCACCCTCAACATCCTGCTGCGTGAAATCGGTGCGGCCGATTTGTCCGGCGCCGGAACGGCATTCGGCACCATCACCCAGCTGGGCCCGGTGGTGACCGTGCTCGTCGTCGCCGGGGCGGGTGCCACCGCGATCTGCGCCGACCTGGGTGCCCGCACCATCCGCGAAGAAATCGACGCGATGCGGGTGCTCGGCATCGACCCGATCCACCGGCTGGTGGTGCCCCGCGTTCTGGCGTCTACCGTTGTCGCACTGCTGCTCAACGGTTTGGTGTGCGCCATCGGTTTGTCCGGCGGGTACGTGTTCTCCGTGTTTCTGCAGGGCGTCAACCCGGGCGCATTCATCAACGGGCTGACCGTGTTGACCGGACTGCGCGAGTTGGTGCTGGCCGAAGTCAAGGCGCTGCTGTTCGGCGTGATGGCCGGCCTGGTCGGGTGCTACCGGGGCCTCACCGTCAAGGGTGGGCCGAAGGGCGTCGGCAACGCGGTCAACGAAACCGTGGTCTACGCGTTCATCTGCCTGTTCGTCATCAACGTGGTGATGACGGCCATCGGCGTGCGGTTCTCGACGAAGTGACGACGCGATGAGCTACGACTTCACCTACCGGCTGCGTTACGTCGCTTCGCGGCTGCAGGGGCCGGTCGACGACTTCGGCGAGCAGGCGCTGTTCTACGGCCAGACCGTGCGCTTCGTCCCCAAGGCGCTGACCCGATATCGCAAGGAGACGATCCGGCTCGTCGCGGAGATGACGCTGGGCGCGGGTGCGCTGGTGATGATCGGTGGCACGGTCGGCGTCGCGGCGTTTTTGACCCTGGCCTCCGGTGGGGTCATCGCCGTCCAGGGCTACTCGTCGCTGGGCAATATCGGTATCGAGGCATTGACCGGCTTCCTGTCGGCGTTCCTGAACGTGCGCGTGGTCGCGCCGGTCATTGCTGGCATCGCGCTGGCGGCGACGATCGGTGCCGGTGCCACCGCGCAATTGGGTGCCATGCGGGTGTCCGAGGAAATCGACGCCGTCGAATGCATGGCCGTGCACTCGGTGTCCTACCTGGTGTCGACGCGGCTGATCGCCGGTCTGGTGGCGATCGTCCCACTGTATTCGCTGTCGGTGCTCGCCGCGTTCTTCGCCGCCCGCTTCACCACGGTCTTCATCAACGGACAGTCGGCCGGTCTCTACGACCACTACTTCAATACGTTCCTGATCCCGTCGGACTTGCTTTGGTCGTTCCTGCAGGCCATCGTGATGTCCATCGCGGTGATGCTGGTGCATACCTATTACGGCTACAACACCAGCGGTGGGCCGGTGGGCGTGGGCATCGCGGTGGGTCAGGCGGTTCGGACCTCGCTGATCGTCGTCGTCGTCATTACCTTGTTCATCTCGCTGGCCGTTTACGGTGCGTCCGGTAACTTCAACCTCTCGGGGTAAGGGGACCGCTTAATTCAAATGGCAAGCAACCGATCGCGACGCACGACTGTCCGGCTGGCAGCAGCGCTGCTGGCCAGTTTGTTGGTCGCGTTCTCGGTGCTGACTTACCTGTCGTACACAGCGGCGTTCGCATCCGTCGACACGGTCACCGTCGCGGCGCCGCGCGCCGGGCTGGTGATGGACAAGGGCGCCAAGGTCAAGTACCGCGGCATCCAGATCGGCAAGGTCACCGACATCAGTTACCGGGGCGAGCAGGCCCGCCTGACGCTGGCCATCAACAGCGACCAGATGCATTTCATCCCCTCCAACGCGGCGGTGCGTATCGGCGGCAACACGATTTTCGGCGCAAAGTCCGTGGAATTCGTTCCGCCCCAGGCTCCTTCGCCGACGTCGCTGCGGCCCAATGCGCATGTCGAGGCCTCCGCGGTGCAGCTCGAGGTCAACACGCTGTTTCAGTCGCTAATGGATCTGTTGCATAAGGTCGACCCGGTCGAGTTGAACGGAACGCTGAGCGCCTTCGCCGAAGGCCTGCGCGGTCATGGTGACGACCTGGGTGCGCTGCTGTCGGGCCTGAATACCCTGACGCAACAGACGAATCCGAAGCTGGCGGCGCTGCAGGAGGACTTCCGTAAGACGGCCGTCGTGACAGGCGTCTACGCCGACGCCGCCGGAGATCTGAACACGATCTTCGACAATCTGCCCACGATCGACAAGACGGTGGTCGACCAGCAGAAAAACCTCAACGCCACCCTGCTGGCCACAATCGGCCTGTCCAACAACGCTTACGAGACGTTGGCGCCGGCCGAGCAGGACCTGATCGATGCCATCAACCGGCTGCGGGCCCCACTCAAGGTGGCCTCCGACTACTCGCCCGAATTCGGCTGCCTGTTCGCCGGTATCGACCGCGACATCAAGGAATTTGCCCCACTGCTCGGCGTTCGCAAGGCTGGCCTGTTCACGTCGTCGAGCTTCGTGCTGGGCGCGCCGTCGTACACCTTCCCGGAGTCGCTGCCGATTGTTAACGCCTCCGGGGGTCCGAACTGCCGTGGCTTGCCGGACATCCCGACCAAGCAGACCGGCGGGTCGTTCTACCGGGCACCGTTCCTGGTGACCGATAACGCCAACATCCCCTACGAGCCGTTCACCGAACTGCAGTTCGATGCGCCCTCGACACTGCAGTTCCTGTTCCACGGCGCCTTTGCGGAACGAGACGACTGCTGATGGCAAGCTCGGAAATGCCATCGCACCGGTCGATGGTGATCAAGGTCAGCATCTTCACGGTGGTGATGTTGATGGTCGCCGCGGGGTTGGTGGTGGTCTTCGGTGACTTCCGTTTCGGCGACGAAAACACTTACCACGCAACGTTTATCGACGCCTCTAAGTTGAAGGCCGGCCAGAAGGTCCGCATTGCGGGTGTGCCGGTCGGTTCGGTGAACGGCCTCAAGCTCAACCCGGACAACACCGTCGACGTGGCCTTCGAAATCGACAAGCGTTACACTCTGTACACGTCGACACGCGCGGTGATCCGGTACGAAAACTTGGTCGGCGACCGGTTCCTCGAGATCACGTCGGGCCCGGGGGAGCTGCGCAAGCTGGCACCGGGCGGAACCATCAACGCCCAACACACCCAGCCCGCACTGGATCTGGATGCGCTGCTGGGCGGACTGAAGCCGGTGCTCAAAGGCCTGGATGCCGACAAGGTCAACACGATCAGCGGCGCAGTCATCGAGCTGTTGCAGGGCCAGGGTGGAGCGCTGTCGAATGTGCTGGCCGACACCAGCGCCTTCACCCAGGCGCTGGGCCGGCGCGACCAGCTGATCGGTGACGCAATCACCAACCTGAATTCGGTGCTGGGCACCATCGACCAACGCAGCGCGCAATTCTCGGCCAGCGTGGACCAGCTGCAGCAATTGATCAGCGGGCTGGCCCAAAACAAGGACTCGATCGCGGGAGCCATTCCGCCGTTGGCGTCGACAACGACGGATCTGACTGAGCTGCTGAAGAATTCACGTCGGCCACTGCAAGGCATCCTGGAAAACACCCGACCACTGGCCACCGAAGTCGACAGCCGCAAGGCCGAGGTGAACAACGACATCGAGCAACTGGGCGAGGACTACCTGCGCCTGGCCGCGCTCGGCGCCTACGGGTCGTTCTTCAACATCTACTTCTGCTCGGTGACGATCAAGATCAACGGGCCGGCCGGCAGCGACATCCTGCTGCCCCTCGGTGGTCAGGTGGATCCCAGCCAGGGGAGGTGCGCTTTTGCCAAGTAACCCAAAGCGCGAACGCGATCCGCTACGCACCGGAATTTTCGGCGTGGTGCTGGTCGTCTGCGTGGTGTTGCTCGCATTCGGCTACGCCAACTTGCCGTTCTACCCACCGGGCCGGGTGTACGAGGCCTACTTCAGCGACGCCGGCGGAATCTCGCCCGGCAATTCGGTCTACGTGTCGGGCTTCAAGGTCGGCAAGGTGCAGGCCGTCGGTCTGGCCGGAGACAGCGCAAAGGTGACGTTCGCGGTGGATCGGCACGTCGCGGTCGGTGACCAGTCGCTGGCCGCGATCCGCACCGACACCATCCTCGGCGAGCGCTCGATCGCGGTGACTCCCGCGGGTCACGGCAAGGCCACCACCATTCCGCTGAGCCGCACGACCACGCCCTACACCCTGGCCGGCGCGCTCGAGGACCTGGGGCAGAACGCCAACAACCTGGACAAGCCGCAGTTCGAGCAGGCGTTGAACGTTCTCATCGACACGCTGCGCGGCGCCACCCCGGAACTGCGCGGCGCGCTGGATGGGGTGACGTCGCTGTCCCGCACGCTGAATCGCCGCGACGAAGCGTTGCAAAGCCTGCTGGCCCATGCGAAGTCGGTGACCGCCGTGTTGTCGCAACGCGCCGACCAGGTCAACAAGTTGGTCGACGACGGCAACGAGTTGTTCGCCGCGCTCGACGAGCGCCGCGCCGCGTTGGGGCAATTGATCGCGGGCATCAGCGGTTTGTCGGCACAGCTTTCCGGATTCGTCGCCGACAACCGCAAGCAATTCGGGCCCGCCTTGAGCAAGCTCAACGATGTACTGAGCAACCTCAACGAGCGTCGCGACTACATCACCGAGGCCCTCAAACGGTTGCCCACCTATGCGACGGAGCTCGGTGAGGTCGTCGGTTCCGGGCCGGGATTCAACGTCAACGTGTACGGCGTCATCCCGGCGCCGCTGCTGGCGGCGACGTTCGACTTCTTCTACCAGCCGGGCAAGCTGCCGGCCAGCCTCTCCGACTACCTGCGCGGGTTGATCCAGGAACGCTGGATCATCCGGCCGAAGTCGCCATGATCCAGCGAATCGCCGGCAGCCGCGGGCTGCGCTACACCACCATCATCGCGTTGGTCGCGGTGCTGGTGGGCGGCGTGTACGTGCTTTCCTCGAAAGCAAATAACCGCACCATCGTCGGCTACTTCACGTCCGCGGTCGGGCTGTATCCCTGCGACCAGGTCCGGGTTCTGGGCGTCCCGATCGGCAAGATCGACTCGATCGAACCGCGTCCGTCCGACGTGAAAATCACGATGACGGTGCCCAAGGACGTGAAGATCCCCAAGGACGCCAGGGCGGTCGTCATGGCCCCGAACCTGGTGGCGGCGAGGTTCATTCAGCTCGCCCCGGCCTACACCGGCGGGGCGGTGCTGCCCGACGGCGGCAGCATCGACCTGAACCGCACCGCGGTCCCGGTGGAATGGGACGAGGTCAAGGAAGCGCTGACCCAACTGGCCGTGTCGCTGGGTCCGACGACCGGATCGATGCAGGGACCGTTGGGCGCGGCGATCAACCAGGCCGCGGACACGCTGGACGGCAAGGGTCAATCGTTCCACAGCGCGTTGCGAGAACTTTCGCAGGTCGCTGGGCGACTGGGGGATTCGCGCAGCGACATCTTCGGCACGGTCAAAAACCTGCAGGTTCTGGTCAACGCCTTGTCCGCGAGCAACGACCAAATCGTGCAGTTCGCCGGAAGCGTCGCCTCGGTGTCGCAGGTCCTCGCGGACAGCTCGCGGCATCTGGACAACACCCTGGGCACGCTCAATCAGGCACTGTCCGACATCCGCGGCTTCCTACACGAGAACAACTCGACCCTGATCGATACGGTCAACCAGCTCAACGACTTCAGCAAGACGTTGAGCGACCAAAGCGACAACATCGAGCAGGTGCTGCACGTCGCGGGCCCCGGTATCGCCAACTTCTACAACATCTACGACCCGGCGCAGGGCACCCTGAACGGCCTGTTGTCCATCCCGGAGTTCGCCAACCCGGTGCAATTCATCTGCGGTGGTTCCTTTGAAACCGCCGGCGGGCCGCGGGCACCCGACTACTACCGGCGCGCCGAGCTGTGTCGCGAGCGACTGGGGCCGGTGCTGCGCCGGCTGGCGGTGAACTATCCGCCGGTCATGTTCCACCCGCTGAACACGATCACGGCGTACAAGGGCCAGATCATCTACGACACCCCGGAGACCAAAGCCAAGGCGCAGACGCCGATTCCGGAGCTGACCTGGATACCGGCAAAGGGCGTCCCACCGCCCGCCGTTCAGAACCCGGCCGACCTGCAGGCGCTGCTGGTGCCGCCGGCTCCGCAGACCGGCACGCCGCCGGAGGCACCGACTGTCGCGCCGGCACCCGCTCCGGGTCCGGCTCCCGGCTCCGCGTTCGGCCCCCTTCCGGGTCCTGCGCCAGGACCCGCCGCTGGGCTGCAAAACGGTCAGGGGTCCGGTGGATGAGGCGAATCTGGTTGCGCGGCGGCGCATTAGCGGCGGGCAGCGCGTTGCTTGCCGGCTGCCAATTCGGCGGCCTGAACTCGTTGTCGATGCCCGGCACCGCCGGTCATGGCAGCGGTGCCTTCTCGGTCACCGTCGAAATGCCCGACGTGGCGACGTTGCCACAAAACTCACCGGTCATGGTCGACGATGTCACGGTCGGCAGCGTCGCCGGTATCGCTGCCGAACAGCGTGCCGACGGATCGTTTTATGCCGCAGTGAAATTAGCCCTGGACAAAAACGTCGTGTTGCCCGCCAACGCGACTGCGACGGTCGCCCAGACCTCCTTGCTGGGTTCGCTGCACATCGATCTGGCCGCGCCGAAGGGCAAGCCGGCGACCGGCAGGCTGACCAACGGTTCCAAGATCTCGGAGGCCAACAACGGCCGCTTCCCCACCACCGAAGAGGTGTTCTCGGCCCTGGGCGTGGTGGTCAACAAGGGCAATCTCGGTGCGCTGGAAGAGATCACCGACGAGACTTTCCAGGCGGTGGCGGGCCGGCAGGGCCAGTTCTCCGGCTTGATCCCCAGGCTGGCGGAACTGACGGCGGGGCTCGACCGGCAGGTCGGCGACATCATCGACGCGGTCGACGGTTTGAACCGATTTTCCGCGATCCTGGCGCGCGACAAGGACAACCTCGGCCGGGCGTTGCAAACCCTGCCCGAGGCGCTGAAGGTGCTCAACAAGAACCGCCAGCACATTGTCGAGGCGTTCGGCGCGCTGAAGAAACTGGCGACGGTCACATCGCATGTGCTGTCCAAGACGAAGGTGGACTTCGCCGAGGACCTCAAGGAGCTGTATTCGGTCGTCAAGGCGCTCAACGACAACCGGAAGAATTTCGTCACGTCGATGCAGTTGTTGCTGACGTTCCCGTTCCCGAACTTCGGTATCAAGCAGGCGGTGCGCGGCGACTACCTCAACGTGTTCACGACCTTCGACCTGACCCTGCGCCGGCTCGGTGAAACGTTCTTCACGACGTCCTATGCTCTCGACCCGAACATGATGCACATGTCGGAGGTTCTCAACCCGCCCGACTTCTTGACCGGCGAATTGGCCAACCTGTCCGGTCAGGCGGCCGACCCGTTCAAGATTCCGCCCGGCACGGCAGCACAGTAGGGGCGGGGAAGTGATAGACAAGCTCACCAGGATTCAGCTCTGGATTTTCGCGGTCATCACCGCGATCACGCTGACCATCATGGCGATTTTCTACCTGCGGCTGCCGGCGACTTTCGGCATCGGAACGTACCTGGCCAGTGCCGACTTCGTCGCGGGTGGCGGCCTGTACAAGAATGCCAACGTCACCTACCGCGGCGTCGAGGTCGGCCGGGTGGCGTCGGTGGAGCTGAACCCCGATGGCGTCACCGCTGAAATGCGGCTGAACAGCGGCACTCCCATTCCGTCCAACGTCACCGCCACCGTCAAGAGCGTGTCGGCCGTCGGTGAGCAATACGTCGACCTGGTGCCGCCTAAGGATCCGGCAACCACGAAGTTGCACAACGGGTCTCGGATCGATCGGTCGCACACCCGGATCGGCCAAGACGTCTCCGATCTGTTGAAGCGGGCGGAGACATTGGTCAACAGTCTCGGTGACACCAAGCTGCGCGAGCTGCTGCACGAGACGTTCCAGGCGGCCAACGGGTCGGGCCCGGAGCTGGCCCGACTGCTCGAATCGGCCCGGTTGCTGGTTGACGAGGCCAACGCCGACTACCCGCAAGTCTCGCAGTTGATCGATCAGGCGGGCCTATTCCTGCAATCGCAGATCCGCGCCGGCGCCGACATCAAGTCGCTCTCCGATGGCCTGGCTCGGTTCACCTCCGAGGTGCAACACGCCCACCCCCAGCTTCGCTCGACGCTGGCCACCGCACCAGACGCGATCGACGAGGCCAACACCGCGTTCTCCGGTATCCGACCCAGTTTCTCGGCGCTGGCCGCCAGCCTCGCCAACCTGGGCCGGGTCGGCGTCATCTACCACAAATCGATCGAGCAGCTCTTGGTCGTTCTGCCCGCGCTGTTCGCCGCGATCACCACCGCCGCAGGGGGTATGCCCCAGGACGAAGGCGTGAAGCTGGACTTCAAGCTCGACCTCAACGACCCACCGCCGTGCGCCGTCGGCTTCTTGCCGCCGCCGCTGATGCGAACTCCGGCCGACGAGACGGTGCGCGAGCTCCCGCGAGACATGTACTGCAAGGTCGCCCAAAACGATCCCAGTACCGTACGCGGGGCGCGCAACTATCCCTGCCAAGAATTCCCCGGCAAACGGGCACCGACGATTCAGCTGTGCCGCGACCCGAAGGGCTATGTGCCGGTGGGACGCAACCCGTGGCGCGGTCCGCCGGTCCCGTACCACACGCCAGAGACGAATGGGCTGAACACGTTGCCGCCCAACAAGTTTCCCTACATCCCGCCGGAAGCGGAACCCGATCCGGGTATTCCGATCGTCGGGCCGCCCCCTCCCGGCGTGGTGCCGGGCCCGGGGCCGCTGCCCAACCACCAGCCCGCCTACGACCCCCCGCCGCCCAACGACAGCGGGCCGCCGCCGGGCAACCCGTCGTGGATGCCGCCGGGCGTCCCCCCGGTCCCGCCGATACTGCCGTATCCGAAGTGGCTGCCTCCGCCGTCGCCCCCACAAGCCATGGCGCCGCCGGTTGCTCCGAGCTTGTCGACGCAGGCCAGCGGCCCCGCGTACACCACCTATGACGAGACCACCGGCGCGTTCAGGGACCCGGCAGGAGGCACTGGTATCTTCGCGGCCGGCACGAACACGTCCAGCGCCGAGAATTGGGTGGACCTGATGCTTGATCCAAGGCCGATGTAAGTGGCCTCCGCAATCGATGGGCAATCAACCACGCCCCAGCGTGCACGTCGCCGCGCAACGCGCGCGGCGGGCCCCGCCAACAGTGAGTCGAGCACCACGAGCGAGGTTGCGCTCGAGGCCCCGGCCGCCCCGAAAAAGCAACCGGTCAAACGTGTCCAGGCCTTCAAGACGATCAAGCCGCCACCCCGGCGCCGGCCGAATGGCCGCATGGTCGGCTGGATTTCGTTCGCCGCCGCGCTGTTGGCGATCGGCGCGCTGGCCGGCAGCCTGACCGCCTTGCTCGTCTCCCAACGGCACGCCGAAGCGACGCGGGCCCGCGACCAACGCTTCGTCGACACCGCCACCCAGACTGTCGTCAACATGTTCAGCTATAAGCAGGACAACATCGACGACAGCGTGAACCGGTTCTACAACGGCACCAGTGGACCGCTGCGCGGCATGCTCGGCGCCAACAACAACATCGAGAACCTCAAGGCCCTGTTCCGCTCCACCAACGCGACATCCGAGGCGGTGATCAACGGCGCGGCTCTGGAAGGCATTGACACGGTTACCGATAACGCTTCGGTGCTGGTGTCGGTCCGCGTCACGGTGGCCGACATCGATGGCGTGCACAAACCATCCATGCCGTACCGGTTGCGGGTCATCGTGCACGAGGATGAGCAGGGGCACATGACGGGTTACGACCTGAAATACCCCGACGGGGGCAACTGATGCGACGGACCCGGTCTGTGAGGTGGCTGATCGTGGCCGCGGGATATCTCGCGGTCGTAAGCGTTGTCGGGTTGTCCGCGGCGGCCGGCTGGTTCTACTGGGAGCGGGTGGAGATCCGCGGCGAGCAGACGGCGCGGGCGGTGTTGCCCCAGCTGGCTGCTAAGGAGGTGCCCACGGTGTTCGCCTACGACTACCAGACCGTCGAACGCAGCCTCGCCGACGCGTATTCGATGCTGACGCCGGACTATCGCCAGGAATTTCAGAAGAGCGCCAATGCGCAGATCATTCCCGAGGCGAAGAAGCGCGAGGTGGTCGTTCAGGCCAACGTCGTCGGCGTCGGCGTGATGTCGGCCCAACGCGATTCGGCATCGGTGATGGTGTACATGAACCGCACGGTTACCGACAAGTCGCGGCAGCCGCTTTACGACGGCAGCCGGTTGCGGGTGGACTACAAGAAGATCGGCAACAAATGGCTGATCAACTACATCACGCCGATCTAGCTGTCAGTAGCAGATCGCAATGTTGTTGCACTGCAAGGGATAACGCTGGACGGGGCTGGGCGGTGGCCCGATCAGCTGTAGCGAGAACGGCGTCTTTTTCATCGCCAGTTCCATGCCGCAGACGGCGCCGTGCATCGTGGTGTGCGTGCCGCTCATCGTTTCATCACTGAACGCAAAGGTCTCGGTGGACGGGGCGGTGCCACCACTCGGGCATGCGACACCGTCCGCCTTTTCAACCTTGAAAGTCCACAACATGCTGGACATCCGGGCCCGGCCGCTGAAGTTTTGCAGCTTGTCGGCGCCGAAATCTGTTCGGGCGTAGAGCTTACGATGTTCAGCGCACATTGCATCGCGAAGACGATCGGGTCGCTGTAGTCGTTCATGTTCCGCGTTCCCGACGGTTGATCGCACAACGCCGAGATCGTCCAGGTGGCTCCGGACACGCCCGCCTCGTTGTAGGTGTACGTGCCGTCGGCCGGCGGCCCGAGCGCGCGCGCCGGGTTATCCGACTGCAGCGCGATACCTATTGCGACAGCCGCGAAGACGCCGGCTCCCGCCGCCAGCGCGCGACGCATTTTCACCTCGACCTCCCTTCCGGCCTCCCCGTTACGCTGCATCGAGTATCACAGCGTTTCGGCGCCAACACCATGGGTCCGCCGCGGCTGTTTCGCGCCCGGCGGATGCGCCTCGGCGAGGGCGTCGAGAAAGGACCGCGCCCAGCGGTCCACGTCATGAGCGAGCACCTGTCGCCGCAACGCCCGCATCCGGCGCCGCCCCTCGTCGACCGGCTGGTTGAGTGCCGCCTCGATCGCGTCCTTGACGCCCTCGAGGTCGTGCGGGTTGACCAGGTAGGCCTGGCGCAGTTCTGTTGCGGCACCGGTAAATTCGGACAGAACGAGCGCGCCGCCCAGATCGCTGCGGCAAGCGACGTACTCCTTGGCCACCAGGTTCATGCCGTCTCGCAGCGGGGTGACCAGCATGACGTCGCTGGCCACGAAGAACGCGATGAGTTCGTCGCGCGGAACGGAGCGATGGATGTAATGCACCACCGGATGCCCGACTTCGGCGTATTCGCCGTTGATGTGGCCCACTTGGCGTTCGATGTCGTTGCGCAGCAGCTGGTAACTCTCCACGCGTTCGCGGCTCGGCGTGGCCAGCTGGACCAGCACGGTGTCGTCGCGTTTAATGCGACCCTCGGCCAGCAGCTCGGAAAAGGCCTTCAGCCGAACGTCGATGCCCTTGGTGTAGTCCAGCCGATCGACGCCGAGCAGGATCTTGCGGGGGTTGCCCAACTCCGCGCGGATCTCCTTGGCATGGCGCCGGACATCGCGGTGTCGGGCCACCTGGTCAAGTTCGCCGGAATCGATCGAGATGGGAAAGGCGCCGACGCGAACGGTGCGGGATTCCAGCAGCACCTCGCCGAACCGAGAGCGAACACCGACGGCTCCGCGAGAAGTGTTGGCGCCCACCAGTCGTCGGGACAGGATCAAGAAATTCTGTGCGCCACCGACCAAATGGAAACCGACCAGATCGGCGTCGAGCAAGCCCTCGATGATCTCCGTGCGCCAAGGCATCTGCATGAACAGCTCTACCGGTGGGAACGGGATGTGCAGGAAGAAGCCGATGGTCAGGTCCGGTCGCATCGTGCGCAGCATCTTCGGGACCAGCTGCAATTGGTAGTCCTGGACCCACACCGTGGCGCCGCGGGCGGCGGCGCGGGAAGTGGCCTCGGCAAACCGCTGGTTGACCTCGACGTAGCGATCCCACCATTCGCGGTGATAGATCGGCTTGACGATGACGTCGTGGTACAGCGGCCACAGCGTCGCGTTCGAAAACCCCTCGTAGTACTGGGCGACGTCGTCGGCGGACAGCCGAACGGGGTAGAGGTGCAGGTCGTCTTGGGTTATCGGCTCGTCATCGACGTCGACTTCCTCGTCGACAACCCCCGGCCAGCCGACCCATGCCCCGCTGCGCTTGCGCAGCAGCGGCTCCAAGGCCGTGACCAACCCCCCGGGGCTGCGTTTCCAGGTTGTGGTGCCGTCGGGAAGCCGTTCCAGGTCGACCGGCAGCCGGTTGGCGACCACCACAAAGTCGGAATTCCCGAAGTCTGCTGTCTTCGAGCTCCGGCTTTCCCGCGAAGCCATTTACGCGTCGAGTTTCGCCGGTCCAATACCGAGCATGGACAAGAAGACGCGGCACTCGTCAGCGTCGTTCGCGTACGCCGCGACGACCCGCCTGGCCTGGTTAGCGGTGCTGTCGGCCAGCGGCTCGACATCGCCGATTTCGCCAGGGTCAGATTTCGTAGGCATGAGACAACTCTATGCGAAGTCGATATTCGCCCGCAGCCGTCCGGTATCACACCGGGCCGACGGGGTCGCGGGACCCGGTTTGTCGGCGGCGCGCACCCGACCGAAACCTGAGCGAAGCCATTTGTTCACGCAACGAACTGGACTCGTTAAGAAATACTCAATCTTCGCTCAGGTGAGATGCGGGCGCGGGCCGGCCGACGGCTGGGGCAACGCGCCGGATTTAAATCCGAAGATTCGCATTCGGTAGATTCCGATGGTGATTTTCGGGGGCGACCTGGCGAACGTTCGCCACCGCCCTGGCGCCCGCGCGTGCGGCGGGCTCAGTGCCGGTCCCAATCGACGTTCGGGCGCCGCATCTAGGTGGGCCGACGTCACCGTGATCACGCTTGCGACGTGGAAAGACGCCGCAAGACGGTGGTGTCCGGGGGTCACTTGGCGGTAGCCTGCTAAAGGCTGCACCTGTCTGTCTACTGACTGATGTCCAGTTGTTCAAAGGCAAACCAGGATGTCACGGCGACAAAGGCATTATCCTAAGCCGCAGTGCGGCGCTTTTTGGCTTCGCGCTGACGTCTAAGACTGCGGGAGAAGAACAATGGCTCTCACGCCGGCCGATGTTCACAATGTGGCGTTCTCCAGAGCGCGCATTGGGAACGTGGCTATAGCGAGCAAGAAGTCGACCTGTTCATCGACCTGGTCGAGCAAGAGCTGATTCGCCACATCGAAGAGGACGCCGAGCTTCGTCACTGCAACGCCGAGCTGCGCAACCGGGATGGGGGACTCAAGAAGCGGGAAGCCGAGCTGGCCCAGCGGGAAGCCATCCTGCACGAACAAGAATCCGCAGTCCGTCGGCACGAAGCCGAGGTTCGCAAGCACGAGGAACAGCTTCGCCATCAAGAGGCCCAGCTCGCCCACCGGGGAACGCCGCTTCCCCAGCAGCTTGCCCAGCTCCGCTACCGGGAAGCCCAGGTTGCGCAGCGCGAGGCCGAGTTCGCCCAGCACGAGGCCGAAGTCGCCCAGCACGGAGCGCAGCTCGCCCAGCGCGAGTCCGAGCTACGCCGCCGGGAGGCCGAACCCAACCGGTGGGCTTCCGAGCTGCACAAGCAGGAGGCCGAGCTCGAGCAGCACGAAGCCCGCCTCGCGCAGCGGGAATCGGAGATCGAACAGCACGAGGCCGAGCTGCATCACCTGCTGGAGCAGCCCCATGCGGTGGCCTCTGGCGCGGAGCCCACGACCAGCCAGATGGTGCGCCAGCAATTGCGTGCAGTGCCGCCGGTCGCCGTCAACGGCGCGACCCACCTCGAGGAGACGCGCGCGGTCACCGCGGTGCACGGGTGCCATGACATGGAACGCATGGCGATCCGCGCGGTCACCGACACGCTCGGCAATACGCTGACCGAGACGGTGCATGAGCGGACCCGTCGCAGCGACGGCGCCGTGGCCTCGGCCGACGAGGAACTGTCCGAACTCGATCGATTGAAGGAAGAGAACGCGGAACTGGCCCGTTCGCTGGGCCTGCTCAAATCCGTCGCCGCTTTGTTGGCGGCCGCGCTCGACCGGCCGTAGCCCGGCTGGCTGCCGCTCGGGCGACGGCGACCAACCCAACTCGGAGTCACTTACACATTTGCCGTAATGTGTAAACAAGGCGCATTCAACGACGAACGAGGTGGGCCGAATGACAGTCTCCGAGGAAGCCGACGCCGCGGCGGCCAACGCCAGCGCTAACGAGCTGGTGGCCTAGGAGACCCTTGACGAGGGCCGTGTCGCGCGGATCTGGCTCAACCGGCCCGAGGCCCACAATGCGCAGAGCCGTGGTCTGCTGGTGCAGCTGGACGAGGCGTTCGGCCGAGCGGAGGCCGACGACACCGTCCGGGTGGTGATTCTGGCGGCGCGCGGCCGCAACTTCTCCGCCGGCCACGACCTGGGCTCCGAGCAGGCCATCGCGGAGTGCACACCGGGCCCCGGCCAACACCCGAGCTTCCGGTCACGCGGGGCCACACTCGAGCCGATCATGGAGAAGCTGTACCACCAGGAGTGGCACTATTTCTTCGAAAACACTTGCCGCTGGCGCGATTTGCGCAAGATCACGATTGCTCAGGTGCAAGGCAATGCGATGTCTGCGGGCCTGATGCTGATCTGGGCGTGTGACCTGATCGTCGCCGCTGACAACGCGAAGTTCAGCGAAGTGGTCGCGGTGCGGCTCGGTATGCCGGGCGTCGAATACTATTCTCATCCTTGGTAATTCGGGCAGCGTAAGGCCAAAGAGCTACTGCTGAACGGTGATTCGATCGACGCCGATGAAGCGCATCGGCTGGGCATGGTTTCGAAGGTCTTCCCGGTCGACGAATTAGAGGAAAAGACACTGGCATTCGCGCGGCGCATCGCCGAGCGGCCCACGATGGCGTCGCTGCTGATCAAGGACTCGGTCAACGCCGCCTCCGACGCGATGGGCTACACCGAGGCGCTGCGGCACGCATTCCACGTCCACCTGCTGGGACACGCGCACTGGGCCGCCTTCAACGAGAACAGGTGGCCGGTCGGTCAACCGCCGCACGTCGAGGACTGGCGCGACGCCAAGCCGACGAAGATCGCTCGCCGCGATCAGCCGTAGAGCCTGGGTCGTTCACCCCGCGTCCAGTCCACCCTAACGAGACCCGGGGTAGCGATATTCGGGGCGGGTGCTGCATGCTTCTATAGCTAGAACCTGTTCCAGTTGAAAGGGCCCTCGTGTAGCTATCTTTCGAAGACCGGACGTATCTGATCACCGGCGGCGGCAGTGGGATCGGTAAAGGCGTGGCCGCCGGGCTGGCCGCGGCCGGGGCGTCCGTCATGATCGTCGGGCGCAACGCCGACCGGCTCGCGGGCGCGGTCGAGGAGGTCCAGAAGCTCGCCGACGGCGCGGGCAACGGCGGCGCGATCCGCTACGAGCCCGCCGACGTCACCAACGAGGACGAGGTGACCAGGGCGGTCGACGCCGCCACGGCGTGGCACGGTCGGCTCAACGGTGCGGTGCACTGCGCGGGCGGCTCCCTGACCGTCGGCCCGATCACCCACACCGACTCGTAGGCGTGGCGAAACACCGTCGACCTCAACGTGAACGGCTCCATGTATGTGCTCAAGCACGTCGGGCGGGAATTGGTGCGCGGCGGCGGCTCGTTCGTCGGGATCTCGTTGATCGCGGCCAGCAACACCCACCGCTGGTTCGGGCCCTACGGCGTCACCAAGTCGGCGATCGACCACATGATGATGCTGGCCGCCGACGAGCTCGGGCCGTCGTGGGTGCGGGTCAACAGCGTCCGCCCCGGCCTGATTCGCACCGATCTGGTGGACGCCGCCGTTATTCAATCGCCCGAGATCAGCGGCGACTACGCCCGGTGCACACCCCTGCCGCGGTGCGGGGAGGTCGAGGACGTCGCCAACCTGGTCATGTTCCTGCTCAGCGACGCGGCCGCCTGGATCACCGGACAGTGCATCAACGTCGACGGCGGTCACATGCTGCGTCGCGGTCCCGACTACTCCTCGATGATGGTCCAGATGTTCGGCGAGTACGCCCTGCGCGGAGTGGTCCCCAAATCATGAACAGGCTCGAGGGCAAACGAATCCTGGTGACTGGCGCCGCATCGGGCATCGGCCAGGCCACCGCGTGGCGGTTGCTGAGCGAGGGCGCCAACGTCGTGGCCGCCGACATCTCGACCGACGGGCTGAGCACCACCCAGGCCGGCGCCGACGAGGCCGCCACCGAACAGCGGCTCACCACCATGCCGATCGACGCCGATCGACGTCGGTGACGAGGATTCGGTGATCGACGGCGTGTGCTCGGCGGTCGAGCAGCTCGGCGGCCTGGATTCGCTGGTCAACGCGGCCGGCATCCTGCGCGCTTGGCACACGCACGAGACCACGCTGGACCAGTGGAACCAGATCATCAACGTCAACCTGACCGGTACCTTCCTGGTGGTCCGCGAAGCGCTGCCGGCATTACTGGCGAATTCGCGCAGCGCGATCGTCAACTTCAGCTCGACCTCGGCGTCGTTCGCGCACCCGTATATGGCGGCCTACGCCGCGAGCAAGGGCGGAATCCAGGCGTTCACCCATGCCCTGGCGCTGGAATACGCGAAGGACGGCCTGCGGGCGACGTGTGTGGCGCCAGGCAGCATCAAGTCCGGGATCACCGACGCGACCGGCGGATACATCCCGAAAGACGCGGACTGGTCGCTGTTTCCGCGGCTGATGCCGATCCCGCCGACCACGACGGAGTCCAGCGGCGCGGGGATGGCCGGCCCCGAGGCGGTCGCCGGCGTGATCGCGATGCTGGTGTCCGACGACGGAGCCTGGATCACCGGAACCGAGATTCGGATGGACGGCGGCACGCACGCCTAGTTGACGCAGGGGACTCCGCCGCCGTCGATCGGTTTGCCCTGATCGGGTGTCGGATAGGTGCTGGTGCCGTAGCCGTAGCTCGAACTGCTCCTGCTCGACGTGGTCGTGGTGGACGACGAGGAGGACGAGGAAGTGTACGAATCGTCCATCGATTCATCCGGCGTCGGCATCGTGAAATTGGTATCCACGACCACCCGGACATGGCCGGGCTCGACGCCGGCGTCGGGCTGCTTGGGTGCGTCCAGGTTGAGCAGGTTCGCCAGGTTCTGCGCGTCGGTTTCGGCGCCCGCGCCGTACTGGATGGACGTGGTGCCCGGGTCGAACCAGGTACGGTCGCGGACGGTGCCCGGGGTGTAGCCGTACTTCTTCAGCGTGCGCGAGACCTGGCTGGCCAGCCCGCTCATGCTGCCGGCGTTGACCACGTCGACGACCGTCGACGGATTGGGTTTGGCGGCCGTCATCGACGATGAGCTGGTCGGAATGTCGGAGCCGATCGCCGCTGCCACCTCGGCCTTGATCGCGGCCGGGTCGATGATATTGACGTCCTGGCCGTTGATGTTGTCATAGCGGACCACCGGCAGTGTGCGGAACTCGACCTGGTTTGCCGCTGCGCCGCCGGCGATTTCGCCCATCCGGCGGAACATGTCCTCGTCCCAGCCGGCCGACAGCACGACGTCCTTGCGGGCCACCGCCATCAGGCTCTTCATCTTGTCCAGGTTGGTGAAGGTGCCCGCATCCTGCAGCTCACGCATCACCGACGAAATGAACGCCTGCTGCCGGTGCGTACGGTCCAGGTCGCCGTTGTCCAGGCCATGGCGTTGCCGGACGAACGCCAGCGCCTCGGAGGCGTCCAGCCGCTGCGGACCGGCGGGGAAATCGGCACCGGAATAGGAGTCGTAGACGGCGTGGTTGAGGCACACGTTCACCCCGCCCAGGCTTTGCGCCAGGTCGTAGAAACCCGCCAAGTTGACCTCGGCGAAGTAGTCGATCGGAACCCCGGTCAGGTTGCGCACCGCGCGCAGGGTTGCTGCCCGGGCGGCCTCGCGGCCCTTCGTCTCGAGTTCTTTCTGACTACTCACGCCCTGGTTGGCGAGCTTCTGGGCGACGTACTGCTTGGTGAGGCCGTAGGCCTCCTTGATCTTGATGTGGTTGTAGCCCGGCACGCCGTTGAACGGCACCCAGTCGTCGCGGGGGATCGAGAAGGCGACCACTTTATTGTCGGCGCTGACGTGCACCAGGATCAGGGTGTTGGTGTTGTAGCCGCCGTCGTCGGAGTCGCCGGCGTGCAGCTGCTTCAGGATCGAGTTGGGCAGGTCGTTGCCGTCCTGATCTTTTCGGGAGTCCAGGCCGATCAGCAGGATGTTCATGTTGTTCCCGCTGGATCGCGGATCGTCGGGGCTCAGCGCCTGCGAGACGGTGATGCCGCCCAGCGCCCCGTGCGCCACGTAGTAGCCGGCTCCGGTCATCAGTACCGCCGCCGTCGATACCAGCGTCATGAATGCCCGCGTCACCCCTCTGCGCAGCGGCGAGGGTTGGCGCACCGCTCGATGGCGGCGATGCGCGCCGCCGGAGCGTGCCATCAGAAACCTCGACCCTTCACCCGCGCACCCCGGCGGACCGCGTCGGCGGTTTGCGGTGCTGCGGCGAAAAGCATGAGGTCAAGTATGCGGTAGCTTGCTGAGAAGGCCCCTATAAAGGGGGCCGTCAGCGACGCACTGTGGCCCTTCTCACTCGACCGAAGTACCGCCCGCAAACTTCCCCTACCAGCGTGTTTTGGCTACCATGCCTCGCGTTTGGGGTGTGTGAGCGTCGCGGGCCGGGCCCGGGAGGAAAACATGGCCGTCGAGATTGATTCCGACTCGTCACCGGACCGAGACAATGCCGGTCCGAAGGCGCCCGAGAACGGGTTTCGGCAGGTCTGGCAGAAGACTCCACCGGCGGTCCGGACCCTGGTACCCCTCGTCCTGTTGGTGGCCCTGGTGGTCGTCGGCTTCTACGACTGGGTTAGGCCGCCACGAGGTGATTGGTCGCGGCTGCCGGGCCGGCTTGTTTGCCAGGTGCAGTCGGGCACCCGCCTGCCGCCCCCGGTCAACGTGGTATCGGTCGCTGTTACACATCCCCGGGCTACCGTGCTGCAGCTGGCCGTGCGTTTTTCCCAACCACTGCCGGCGTCGCCGGGCTATCGATTGACCTACCAGGTCGCGAACAACGGAACGCCGTTCGCCGTGCTGGAGCAGCAGCAGGGCCGAGGCGAATTGCTGATCCGCGACGTCCGAAACACCGGGGACTACGTCCGGGAGGACCTGGGTACCCATGCCCATCTGACGGCACCCGACGTCGTCGAGATGACGCTGAACCTAACGCAATTCGGCATCCAAAGAGAGTTCGTGAATCCGGCGCTCACGGTTGCTTCTGAGCTGGACGCGCCGCCGACCGAACCGGTGACGTACGCGTTGCAGATCTGCCATAGCTGATAAAGCCGTTGTGGCGCAGCGCTACCGAACTCTTTCGAGATCCTCGCCCGAACGGCAGAAGACCTGGATGTTCGAGCCGGTCGCGATTTCTGCCAGGTATACGCCCAGCGGTTCAACCTCGTAGTAGTAGTGAACGTAGCCTTGCTTGTCCAACGTCGTGGCACACGTGAGGCCCGGCGCCCCGCATCGTTGCTTGGTGGGCAGCGCCAAAACACCGATTAGCAGCATGACGATGATCGCGACCAAAACCGGGGCTCGGTTCACGATGTGCCGCGTTTGCACGGAGAACGTCACCGATGGAGTGTAAGCGCAACATCGAGTAATCCCGGGGAAGTAGGGTCTGTCAGCTATGGCGCGTGCAACCCCTGACCACCCACCGCCGTCGCACACTCGGGTCGAGGTGCTCGGCAACATCGGGCCCAACTGGTTCGCCTCGGTGATGGGAACGGGAATCGTTGCGATCGGCGGCGTCACGTTGCCGTTCCACGTGGTGGGGCTGCGCGCCTTTGCCCAAGCCGTGTGGGTCATCGCTGCCGCGCTGCTGGTGGTGCTGATCGTGGTGGTGGGCAGCCACTGGCTGCGCCACCCGACGGTGGCCCGCGGCCACGCCCGCAATCCGCAGATGGCCCACTTCTACGGCGCCGCGCCGATGGCGCTGATGACCGTCGGAGGGGGAGCGATGGTGGTCGGCAGGGATCTGATCGGCGCGCGCATCGCCGTCGACCTGGACTGGGTGCTGTGGACCGCGGGCACCGTCGGCGGACTGTTCACGGCGGTCACCATCCCGTACTTGATGTTCACCCAGCACGACGTCGAACCCGACGCGGCGTTCGGGGGCTGGCTGATGCCGGTGGTCCCGCCGATGGTGACCGCGGCGATGGGAGCACTGCTGCTGCCGCACATAGCCGCGGGCACCGGCCGGCAGACCATGCTCTATTTCTGCTATGCGATGTTCGGGTTGTCGTTGCTGCCCTCGTTGAACATCATCGCGATGATCTGGAGCCGACTGGTGCTGTACGGCACCTCGGGCACCGCACGGGTGCCGACGCTGTGGATCGTGTTGGGACCGCTTGGCCAATCCATCACGGCCGCAGGACTTCTCGGGGCGGCCGCGTTGCACGGCTCCATCGAGCACGACGTGGCCGAGGACATGAATGTGTTCGCGATTTTGTACGGCGTTCCGGTCTGGGGCTTCGCGGTGCTCTGGATCGCGCTGGCCACCGCGCTCACGGTGCGTACCTTGCGGCGCGGGATGCCTTTCGCCCTGACGTGGTGGAGCCTGACGTTCCCGGTCGGCACCTTCGTGACCGGGACCTCGCAGCTCGCTGCGCACACGCACCTGCCCGCTTTCAAGGTGGCCGCGGCTATCGCCTACGCCGGGCTGCTGTTCACCTGGCTGTTGGTGGCAGTCCGCACGGCGCGGGGCAGCCTGCGGGACAACCTGCTCAAGTCGCCGCCGAGCACCGCACCGGTCAAGGCCCGCAAGGAGCACGTGTCCTGAGCGGCGATCAGCGGCGTTGCGGATGAAACGTCGTCTTACGATCTCCTGATGACGACGGCTCCTGAACAATTCTCCATCGCCGGCATGGGCAGTATTCGGATAGTCGCTGACCGTCAGGGCGACCCCGGTTCACGGGCGGTGGTGTTCTTGCACGGCGGAGGGCAGACCCGGCGGTCCTGGGGTCGGGCGGCCGCCGCCGTCGCCAAGCGAGGCTGGCAGGCGGTCACCATCGATTTGCGGGGTCATGGCGAGTCGGACTGGTCGAGCGAAGGCGACTACCGCGTCGTCAGCTTTGCCGCCGATGTGCAGGAAGTGCTGCGCGGGCTGCCCCCGAAACCGGTGCTGGTGGGCGCCTCGCTGGGCGGTTTCACCTCGATGCTGCTGGCCGGGGAGATCTCGCCCGGTATCGTCAGCGCGGTCGTACTCGTCGACATCGTTCCCAACATGGAGCAATCGGGGGCGAATCGCATCCACAACTTCATGGCCGACCGGGTGGAATCCGGATTCGCCTCGCTGGAAGAGGTCGCCGACGCGATCGCCGAATACAACCCGCACCGGCCCCGGCCCACCGATCTCGACGGCCTGACCACCAATCTGCGTCGCCGCGGTGACCGATGGTATTGGCATTGGGATCCCCAATTCATCAGTGGCACTGCGGCTTTCCCGCCCTTCGAGGTTACCGACGCCGATCGGATGCACAACGCCGTCGAACAGATCCTGCGCGGCGGAGTGCCGATGCTGTTGGTTCGTGGCCAGGTGAGCGATCTGGTCAGCCAGGAGCGCGCGGACGAATTTCTGGCGCGCTTCCCCCAGGTCGAGTTCACCGACGTGCAGGGGGCGGGCCACATGGTCGCCGGTGATCGCAACGACGTTTTCGCCGGAGCCGTCCTAGACTTTCTGTCCCGTCACGTCGATGCGGGCTGACGACCCGTCCCACCTTCGCCCGCTGGCCAGCGCAGACACGTAATTGTGCCGTCACCGCTGTGACCGGGTAGCATCCTGGCCCGACAAGAGGAGATCGGCGTGGTTGGAGCGCGAGGGTTGGGGCTGTTGGTCGCCATGATGACGGCGGCGACGGTGTTCGCGAATACGGCGGCGGCAGAGGCGCCGCCGATGCCGAGTGTGCCGGTCGATGACGAAAGTAGCAGCTGCACAGCGGATTTCGCGGCGCAGGGTGATGATGGCAGCTACTACTTGTTGACCAGCGGCCACTGCGACGCGCACGACGGCTCGGTATGGACCTACGGCCCCAGCATCCCGCTCGGATCGATCACCGCCAGCGAGAAAGAAGGCGACAAGCGCGACGCCGCGATCATCCACCTCAACCCGGCTGTCGGCGTCCCGACCGGCGGTGTCGGTGGCATGTCGGTCCGAGATGTGTTGAGCAGCAACGAACTTAAGCTGGGTGAGCCGTTCTGCAAGTTGGGTGCCGTCACTGGAGAAACCTGCGGAACGATCACCGAGATAAACGGCAACGTGGTCGAAGCCAGCGTGTACAGCCTGGGTGGCGACAGTGGCAGTCCCGGCTACGTGAAGAACGACGATGGGACGGTGAGCGCGGTTGGCATCTTGATATCCTCACCGGAAGGTGACGACAACACCACCTACTTCACCCTCGTGCAGCCGCTGCTGGGCAAGTGGGGACTGCGCATTCTGCCCCTGACCGCTCTGCGCAGCGCCCGGCGGTTTCGCCGAGCTTGGTACGGGGTACCGGCCGGTCCGGCATCTTGCGTACGGACCGCCCGGTAGGTCCCTAGGTGTCGACAGCGTCAACCGTGAAGGTAGCGGCACCAGCAACACGGAGGAGTGGGCGGTGAAACGTGCGATCGTGATCGGCGTGGCCGGCGCGGCCATAGTGGCCGCAGGTTGTGCCGGCTGTTCGAGCAACAAATCCGGCACCGGTGCTTCCAGTACGGCGGCCGCACCGGCCGGGCCGCAAGTCATCGTGGACGGACAGAAGCAGAACGTCACCGGCCCGGTCACTTGCACGCCGTCCGGCGACAACATCAACATTGGCATCGGTGATGCGTCCGCCGGTGTGGGTGCGGTGTTGACCTCCGGGGAGGACTGCGGCAGCTCCCGCAGCCAGCTTTTTAGGCTACGGCGCAATTCGGAAGCGGTCGCAGCGTCGGCCGCACCCGCGCAACTCAACTGTGCCGCGGTGGCGGAAACTGCGGGACCCTCAACGCTCATAAGTCGTCGCATACCTGGTCCATCCTGGAAAAAACCAGGGTTATATATCGCTTGTGGCACAGATCAGCAGAGGCGCTGAGACGTGGCTGGAAGCACTTTCATGACGGAGCGGCGCTGAAGGCTATTGTCCGGCAACGGCATCCATCGGCGGACCATCGCCGTGCCCGGCGTTGCGGTGGGCCAGGCTGGTGGCAAGTGCCCGGCCCCTTGTACGGTTCCGACGATGTCCACAGCGTCGTTGACCGTGAAATGCGAAGTGACGGTTAGTGGTTTGCTGCCACTGTCGGTGATCACATTCGTATCCGGGGTGAGCAGATAGGTCTGCGTGTACCCGCTCGGGCTACGCGCGGTGATCGAATCCGCCGACACCGCGATCAAGACTCCCTCTTGACTGACTGGCTGCGGGGCCGGTGCGGGCGCCTCTTCGGCGATCATATGGCTTGGCCTCGTGGGCATTTCGCTGCCGACCCCGGTGACTGCGAGCACTGCGAAGTTCGCCGCACACAACAACGAGACGGGAGCGGCGGTGTCCAGTGATCGGTGCCGTTTGACCGGACCGGTCATTCGGTGCTTGCCGCCCATGGTCAATCCCTCTTTCGGTTGCGTTGAGATTTACCCGACCCGCCTTGCGGGTAAACCCCGGTGCCGGTGAACCGTGGCTCCTTCGGGAGGCCCCTCACGACCGCCGGCCGCCGGCGCCTCAGCTCGTGTCCCGAGCTGTCGGGGTGGGCGTGGCCGGCGGGAACACGCGGCCCGCGCGGGTGGCGACCGGCGCTCACCGGGACTTGTGACAATCTCGTGACACTCGCAGACTGGATGATGTGCGGGACCGCGAGACGATCGAGGCAGAGTTGCGGCGGATCGCTGCGCGGGGTCACCAGCTGTCATCCCGAGAGGCCGACGCACTGCTCGACGAGCTGCTGGCCCACAGTTCGGGGATGCCGGTCGCCCACTCGGTGACGGCGTCCGAACATGAGCTCTACGTCCCCGACGCCTGGTTGCGTGAGACCAAGACCAGGAAGACCACCCGGCGGTGGCTTCTGGGTGGGCTGCGCCGCTTCGGCCTTGTTGCGGCGTTGCCCCTGTCTCTGGTAGCCGTCCTCGCCGCGGCGGTGGTGATGCTGGCGGCGCACCATCAGAGTCCGCCGGCGCAGTCGGCCGAGGCCCCGCCGTCGGCCGCGCCGCCTGAACGGTCGGCCCCGCCTGAGCCGGTTGCGCCGAAGGCCCCCGCACCGCGGGTTGACATCGCCGATGCCGCCTTCGTCGGGGCGTTGAAGCACGAAGGCGTGCCGGTTCCCAGTCAGGAATACGTGGTGGCGCAGGGACACGCGGTCTGCGATTTCCTGGCGCACCGACGCAATTTCGCCGACGCGGTCGGATTCGTGCAGCGATCATCGATCTGGGACGCCAACCAAAGCGCCAACGTCACCGCGGGCGCCATCGTGTCGTACTGCCCGCAGTCGCAACCGTCCATGGCGGACGAGATGCAACCGGCCTATCAGAACACGCTGTCTGACCTGCAGGCCATCGAAGGAAAACTGCAAGGCATCCAGGACGACCTGCACGGCATCCAGGGTGCCCTGGACACCCTTCCGGGTCACCCGTAAACCGAGCTATTCAGCGTTGAGCCCCCTGTCAGGATTGAACTGACGACCGCTCGCTTACAAGGCGAGTGCTCTACCACTGAGCTAAGGAGGCGGGGTAAATCGGCTGCCAGCTTAGCCGTTCAGGAGTCGCTCTCGATGATCCGCTGCGAGGGCACCGGCCGCGCGACCGGGCGGCGCCCGGGCAGCGGGATGCGCTCGGCGATGTTGCTGAGCGGGTTGACGACCATGGTCAGCGCGTTGACGGCGTCCTGCAAGGTGGCAATGGCCGGCTCCAGCGCCTCCATCCCCGGCGTCAACCGGGCCAGGGTGTCGGCGACGTCGGCAAGTTGGTCCAGCGGACCGTGTTTGGCGGTTAGCTTGTCGATCAGGCCGCCCTCGGACAACAGCCGGTCTGCCAGCCCGTCCTCGGACAGCACCCGTTCGATCAGCCCGTCTTCGGCCAGCAGTTGATCGGCTAATCCACCCGGCTGCAGCGCGCGGTGTAGGCCGCCGCCCTCCGCGGTCAAACGATCGACCAGACCGCCCTCCGACATCAACCGGTCGACCACGCCCCCGGGGCGCAACAGCCGGTCGAGCGGCCCGTCGGCCGCCATCACGCGTCCCAGCGGCGCGTCGTCGTCCATCATTCTGGCCAGCCGATTGGCACGGGTGATCGCCTCGTCGAGCCCCAACATCGACGTCACCGCGTTGGTGCGGGTTTGACCGCCCTCGCCGAGCGACCGCCTAGCCACCCCGACGGCCGCGGTGGCTAGGTTCAGGCTCGCCTCCGCAGCCGCAAGACCGACCCGGGCGGGCGCGGTCGCCGCGGAAACCATGCTCTTGGCGAGGTCCATGGCCCGAGTCTATGCACGACGCGCACCGATAAGTGGCTACCGGGTCCAAGCTGATGCAATGATTCCTGGCAGACTACTAGCAGAAGCTTGTCACCGAGCTCTCAGGAATCACACACTCACCGCGAAGACAACGTTCAACCAAGGACGGAACCAACCAGATGACAGCGGCACCCCAGGGCGAAACCAAACCGGAAGCGCGCGTCCTCGTCGTCGACGACGAGGTCAATATCGTCGAACTGCTCTCGGTCAGTCTCAAGTTTCAGGGTTTCGAGGTGTCGACCGCGACCAACGGAGCCCAAGCGCTGGATCGCGCGCGTGAAGCACGGCCCGACGCGGTGATCCTCGACGTGATGATGCCCGGGACGGACGGCTTCGGTGTGCTGTGCCGGCTGCGGGCCGACGGCATCGATGCCCCGGCGTTGTTCCTGACCGCGCGCGACTCCCTGCAGGACAAGATCGCGGGTCTGACGCTGGGCGGTGACGACTACGTGACCAAGCCGTTCAGCCTGGAGGAGGTTGTCGCGCGGCTGCGGGTCATCCTGCGGCGGGCCGGCAAGGGCAGTGCGGAAACCCACAATGCCCGACTGACTTTCGCCGACATCGAGCTCGACGAGGAAACGCACGAAGTGTGGAAGGCCGGCGAACCGGTGTCCTTGTCGCCGACCGAATTCACGTTGCTGCGCTACTTCGTCATCAATGCGGGAACGGTGCTGAGCAAGCCGAAAATCCTTGACCACGTGTGGCGTTACGACTTCGGCGGCGACGTCAATGTCGTCGAATCCTATGTGTCGTATCTGCGCCGCAAGATCGATACTGGGGAGAAGCGGCTGCTGCACACCCTGCGCGGGGTGGGCTACGTTCTTCGGGAGCCGGGCTGAGTACGCGCTCTGTCATGCGGGGAAAGTAGCAATCGGTGCCGAACAAGACAGAAACGGTTACACAGGTCCGCCGGGGATTGCCGCTGCGAGTGGGCCTGGTCGCGGCAACCCTGGTCTTGGTGGCGTGCGGCTTGGCGGCCTCGGGCATCATGGTCACCTCGATCCTGCGGCACAGTCTGGTCAGCCGGATCGACCAGACGCTGATCGAGGCGTCGCGCGGCTGGGCGTTGGCACCGCGGCGGCAATTGACGGCCTCGTCTTATGAGGGCCCGGACCCGGGCCGGCCCCCGTCGAAGTACTACGTGCGTGGCGTCGGCACCGACGGCAAACCGTTCACGGCCATCAACGACCGCAATGCTGAACCGGCCCTGCCGCCCGACAACGACGTGGGCCCCAATCCGACGACGCTGCCCTCGGTCAACGGCTCCGACATCCAGTGGCGGGCGGTGTCGGTGCACGGCCCCAACGGCCTGACGACAGTCGCGATCGATCTTTCCGACGTCCAGCACACGGTGCGCTCGCTGGTGTGGTTGCAGTTCGGCATCGGGGTCGCGGTGCTGGTGGTGGTCGGCATCGCCGGCTTCGCGGTGGTGCACCGCAGCCTGCGCCCGCTGCTCGAGGTCGAGCAAACCGCCGCCGCGATCGCCGCGGGCCAACTCGATCGTCGGGTCCCCGAGCGGGATCCGCGCACCGAAGTGGGCCGACTTTCGTTGGCGCTCAACGGAATGCTCACCCAGATTCAGCAAGCGGTGGCATCCTCGGAGTCCTCGGCCGAGACGGCCCGCGGCTCGGAAGACCGGATGCGACGGTTCATCACCGACGCCAGCCACGAACTGCGCACCCCGCTCACCACCATTCGCGGATTCGCGGAACTGTACCGGCAGGGCGCGGCGCGCGACGTGGCGATGTTGTTGTCGCGCATCGAAAGCGAAGCCAGCCGGATGGGCCTACTGGTCGACGACTTGCTGCTGTTGGCGCGCCTGGACGTGCAGCGCCCGCTGGAACACCATCGCGTTGACCTGCTCGCGCTGGCCAGTGACGCGGTGCACGACGCGCAGGCCATCGACCCGAAGCGCACGGTCACGATGGAAGTCCTCGACGGCCCCGGCACCCCGGAGGTGCTGGGCGACGAACCCCGGATCCGTCAAGTGCTGAGCAACCTCGTCGCGAATGCCTTACAGCACACCCCGACGAGTGCCGACGTGATCGTTCGGGTCGGCACAGCCGGCGACGACGCGGTGATCGAGGTGGTCGACCGCGGGCCCGGGATGAGTGCCCAGGATGCGTCGCGGGTGTTCGAGCGGTTCTATCGCACCGACTCCTCGCGCGCGCGGGCCAGTGGCGGCACCGGCCTGGGGTTGTCTATCGTCGACTCGCTGGTCCACGCTCACGGTGGCAAGGTCACGGTGGAAACCGCGCCCGGCGAGGGGTGTTGCTTCCGCGTCACCCTGCCGCGCGTCAGCGATGTACCCGCCCAGGTGGGCTAAGCCAGTTGCTCCAGGGCCGCCTTGGTCCGGGCCTGTGCTTGATCGAGCGATTCCGGCGACGGGTTGCGGTCGACGTTGGCGAAGCCGAAGTCGCTGAGGCTGCGGGTGGGGAACACGTGCACATGCAGATGGGGTATTTCCAGCCCGGCGATGATCAACCCGGCGCGTTCGGCCCGAAACGCCTTGCACACGGCCTTGCCGATCAGCTGGCTCACCGACATCACCCGCGCGAATACGGGGTCGTCGACGTCTTGCCACTGGTCGATTTCGGCGCGCGGCACCACCAGCGTGTGCCCTTGGGTCATCGGCTCGATCGTCAGGAATGCGACGACGTCGTCGTCCTCATACACGAATCGGCCGGGTAGTTCGCGGTTGATGATCTTGGTGAAGATCGACGCCATGGCCCCAGCATAGGTTCTCCCGGTCCGGCACCCGTGCGTCAGTCCTCCTGGCCGAACTCCATCACGTCGAGGTTCCAGTAGCCACGCATGTTGGTGATCAGGCCCGCTTCATTGACCTTGTAGGTGAACACGCCGCGCACCTTGCTGGTCATGCCGCCCTCAAACTTGCTCTGCAGCACGAGGATATGGGCGATCTCGTTGGGATCGCTCGATGCGAACGTCTCCTCGCAGGTGATGGTCAGCTGGTTCTTGGCGATGTTGTTGTCGAAGAACGCGCCGACGGCCGTCTTGCCGCGCACACCGGTGCCGTCCGGGTTGGTGACGGACTTGCCGATCGGGTCCTCGATGACGACATCGTCGGTCATCAGCGCCAGCCCGCCGTCGCGGTCCTTGCCTTGCGCGCAGCGCCACGACGACTGCGACGCGGTCAGTGCCGGGGATTGAGCGGTTTGGGTCATCGTTATCTCTCCTGTCACTAGAGGGCGCACGCGGCGCGTGCGCCCTCTTCGGTTGCCTTACGGATGAGCCCCAGCCCGCTGCAATCGCCGGCCGCATGCACGTCGACGTCGGGCAGGGCGGCCTTCAGGCCGTCGAACAGCGTGTGTCGGGTTCGACGGATCCGGCGATCACGACGCTGTCGGCCGGCAGCTCCCGAGTTGTCCCACCGACGGGCGTGAACGCCACGCCGTGAGGCCTGATGCGGTCGACGGCCGCGCGGACGTGCATGGTGACGCCGAGGCGGTCGAGCCGATCCATGTGCTCAGTCTTGCGCTTGTCGCCCACTTCCGGGGCGATGTCCTTGCCGGGCTCGAGGATCGTCACCTGCCGGCCCCGGACCGCCAGGAACTCGGCGAGTTCGAGGGCCACCAGGTCAGCGCCGATGATCGTGACGCGCCGACCGAACGGCATCCAGGCGCGGGTGGCCAGCCGAACCGCGGCCGGGTGCATCAGCCGCTGCCGCCAACCGCCGAGCATCCGAGCCCCCAGGCGCTGCCACGCCGGATCGGCGGAATCGGCGTGCCCGCCCAGCAATTCGCGCAAGCCCGGCCCGGTGTGCACGTGCGGCAGGTCGGCGCCCGCTATTGCCGGTACCGCGACGCGGCCACCGGTGGCCACCACAACCGCGTCGGGTGCCTGCGCGACGACGTCGTCGGCCGAAACAGCATGGCCCAGATGCTCTTTCGCGGCGCTGAGCTTGATCTCGTCACGCAGGTACCGCAGGAAGGGCTGGTTCTCGGGATGCAGGACGGACGCCCAGCGCAGTGCGCCGCCGAGCTGGCCGGCGCGTTCGAAAAGCGTGACGTGGTGTCCGCGTTCGGCGGCCACCCGGGTGGCCTCCAAGCCCGCCGGCCCGCCGCTCACCACGACGACGCGCTTGGCGCGGTCGGCTCGGGGCGCGGCGAGTTCGCGCTCCTTGCCGGTGCGGGGGTTGACCGCGCAGTCGACCGAGAAACGCTGTTCCATTGCGTCGATACAGTTTTCGCGAGAGATGCACCTACGGACCCGATGCGGCTGTCGGCTTGCAGTTTGTCCGGCAGCTCGGGGTCGGCGAGCAGCGGGCGTCCCATCGCGACGAAGTCCGCGCGCCCGTCGGCCAGGATCCGTTCGGCCCGGGCGGGGTCGTGAATCCGGCCGACGGCGATCACCGGCACGTCCACCACCTGCTTGACGGCCGCGGCGGCACCGACGTTGAGTTCGTCGCCGTCGTCGGCGGCGTTGACCATGCCGGTGACGAGGCGATCGATCACCCCGCCGCTGACATGAAAGGCGTCGCCGCCGGCGGCGACGAGTTCGGTTGCCATGCGGGCGGTTTCGTAGATCGGCCGCCCGCCGGCGATCCGTTCGTACCCGGAGATGCGCAGCGTGATCGGCAGCGCGTCGCCGACCTCGGACCGAATCGCGGCGAGTGCCTCCAGCACCACCCGCACCCGGCCCCGGGGCGAATCGCCCCGATAGCCGTCGGTACGCCGATCGCGTTGTGGGGCAAGAAAAGAGCACAGCAGCATATAGCCGTGTGCGGCGTGCAGCTCGATACCGTCGTAGCCCGCCTCGGCGGCCCGGCGCACCGCCGCCTTGTACAAATCGAAGATCTCGCAGAGTTGCCGCCTGCTGATCTCGCTGGACGGCCTGCCGGTGAGGTACGATGGGATCACCGAAGGCCCAAGCGATTCGACACCGAAGATTTCGGGCCCCAGCCCGTCGGGACCGGCGTGCACGAGTTGCGGCTGGATCTTGGCGCCGTGTTCGTGCACGACGTCCACCAACGCCCGGTGGGCGTCGACCGCCCCGTCGGTCCCCAGGTGCAGGCCGCCGGGAGTCTCCGGATGACGGTGGTCAATCCCGGTGGCGCCCAACGTGATCAGCCCAACACCGCCGCGGGCACGCGCGGCGAAGTAGTCGCGGGTGCGTTCGGACGGCAGGCCGTCGCCGGTGCTGTACATCGTCTCCATCGGAGACATCACGACCCGGTTGCGCACCGTCGTGGCGCCGATTCGTCCCGGCGCCAACAGGTGCGGAAAGCTGGTCACCCAGGACCGGTCGAATTACCGGTCGGCGTCGGTGTACCGGATAACGCCGCGAATGTTCTTGCCGTCCAGCATGTCCTGGTAGCCCTCGTTGATCTGCTCCAGCCGGTACTGGGTGGTGACCATGTCGTCCAGGTTGAGCTTGCCGGCCTTGTACATCGACAGCAGCTGCGGGATGTCGTACTGCGGGTTACCGCCACCGAAGATGGTGCCCTGCAGGTTCTTCTGCATCAGGGTCAGCATCGCCAGGTTCAGGGTCACGTTGGTGTCCAGCAGGCTGCCGATGGCGGTCAGCACGCAGGTGCCGCCCTTTTGGGTGATGTTGAGGTAGCTGTCGACGTCGGCGCCGTGCAGCTCGCCGACGGTGACCACGACCTTGTGGGCCATCAGGCCGTAGGTGACCTCGGCGATGCCCATCATCGCGGCGTCGATCTCGGGGTAGACGTGGGTGGCACCGAACTTCAGGGCCTGGTCGCGCTTCCACTCCACCGGGTCGATCGCGAAGATGTAGCGCGCACCGGCGTTGACCGCGCCCTGCAGCGCGGCCATGCCGACACCGCCGACGCCGACGATCGCGACGTCCTGGCCCGGCCGGATGTCAGGGGTACGGACCGCCGAGCCGTAGCCGGTGGTGACGCCGCAGCCCACTAGCGCGGCCACCTCGAACGGCACCGACGGGTCGATCTTCACTACCGAGCTGCGGTGCACGACCATGTACGGCGAGAACGTGCCCAGCAGCGTCATCGGGAAGACGTTCTGGCCGCGCGCCTGGATGCGGAACGTGCCGTCGGACACCGCGGCCCCGCCCAACAGGCCCGCGCCCAGGTCGCACAGATTGCGCATGCCGGCCTGGCAGGTCGGACACTGTCCGCACGACGGGATGAAAGACAGCACCACGTGGTCGCCGGGTGCGATGTCCTCCACCCCGGGGCCGACCTCGGTGACGATGCCCGCGCCCTCGTGGCCACCGAGCACCGGGAACCCCGCCATCGGAATGCCGCCGGTCACTAGATGGTGATCCGAATGGCACATCCCGGCCGCTTCCATCTGGATCTTGACCTCGTGCGCTTGCGGGTCGCCGATCTCGATGTCCTCGATGGACCACGGCTGGTTGAATTCCCAGATCAGTGCGCCTTTTGTCTTCATGAAGATCCTCCGCTAACGTGCCCTGACCCGAGTGCCGGTGAGAGGGTCCGGCCGGGGCCGGATGGCAATTTAGAACGTGTTCTCATTCGCAGACCATTATGACGTGCATCACCGAGCTGTAAACAAGCGGGGGACCACCAACCGGTCGGCGGGGCGATCGCTGGCGCGGCGTAGCCGGGCCAGGCGGGTCGGCGCCATTGGTCTAGTCACCAGATCGGAACCGGAGCCTGGCCCAGCGGGTAGTAGCCGGGCAACTTCTCCCCGGCGATGCTGCGCTGGATGCGCTTCTGCATCCCGTCGCTCAGGTCGCCGGATTCGATGAGCTTGCCGAACATGTACGCGACGTGCCCGAAGTCGAAGAAGTCACGCTGCCACTCGATGAGTGCTTCGTCGTTGAGGCGGAACCAGCTGCCGCCGATGCCGTAGATCTCGTCTTGGGTGCCGTCGGCCTTGTTGACGATCTGCTTCCAGAAGCCGACGATCTCGCCCTACTTCTCGTCGATGAGCACTTTCTGGTACTCGTAGACCCAGTTCTCCAGGCCCTCCATCTCCAGGCCGAGGGCGACGTCGCGGATCTCGTCGACGCCCACGCACATCACGTCTTCCTTGCGACCGATGTTCCAGCCGTAGGTGGCGTCTTTTGCGTAGAAGTCGGCCAGCGGCTTCCAGTCACCGGCCTTTTCGCAGTCCTTGTTGGCCTGCAGCCAGCGGTCGACCCATGCCTCGAGATCAGCACGCGAATGTGACGCCTTGTTTGTCATGGGTCAGTCTTCCTTCTCTTTGATGAACAGTGCCTGGGTGGGACACATTTGGACCGCAAGCTCGACTTCGCCGCGCGTCTCTTCCGGCGGCTCCGGGTCGACGATCTCGACCTTTCCGCGCTTGGGGACCCGGAAGACGTCTGGTACCTCTAGCTCGCACATGGCATGGCCCTGGCACAAGTCCAGGTCGACCTCGACTCGAAAACCCATGAGCGGTCAGGCTTTCCGCTTGCGGTAGCGGGCCTTGGCGGGCCGGGCCAGCTGTACGACCATCTTGGAGTGGTCGTTGTGGTAGCTGTCGGGCGGCTGAGCCATCTCGAACTCGTACTCGCGCAACAGGACCGAAAAGATCGCCTTGATCTGCATCTGGGCGAACGCCGCACCGACGCACCGGTGCCGGCCGGCGCCGAACGGAATCCAGGTCCACCGATTGACGATGTCGGCCTGCTCGGGCTTGTTGTAGCGATCTGGCTTGAACGCGTCCGGATCCGGAAAGTCCTCCGGAATCCGGTTGCTGATAGCCGGGGAGGCCGCGACGTAGTCGCCGTCGTGGATCGGGAAACCTTCGACCTCGAACTCGCCCTTGGCGACCCGCATCAGGATGATCAGCGGCGGATGCAGGCGCAGGGTTTCCTTGACCACGTTGTCCAGCTTCGGAATCGACCGCAGCGCATGGAAGCTCACCTCCTGGCCGTCGGCGTAGAGCTCGTCGAGCTCGGTCAGCACCTCGGCGTACACCTCGGGATGACGGATCAACTCGATCAACGTCCACGCGGAGGTGCCCGAGCTGGTGTGGTGGCCCGCGAACATCAGCGAGATGAACATCCCGGTGACCTCGTCGGCGGAGAATCGCGGGTTTCCGTCCTCGTCCTTGATCGACACCAGCACGTCGAGCATGTCGCGGTCGGCCTCGTCCATCGGTGGATTGGCCAGCCGCTGATTCATGATTTCCTGAACCAGCGCAACGAGTTTAACGCGAGCCTCGTCACGCAACTTGAAGCTCTCGATCGGCAGGTACGGATCGACGTAGCACAGCGGATCGGTGCCGCGCTCCAGCATGTGGTAGTACTCGGCGAACCGGTGGTCGAGCTGTTCGCGGAACTTCAGCCCGATCAGGCAGGTCGTCGAGGTGTAGATGGTCAGCTCGGCGAAGAAGTCGAGCAGCTCGATCTCGCCCTCGTCGCCCCAGTTGGCGATCATCTTCTTGACTTCGCCCTCGATGGTGGCGGCGTGGCCCTTCATCTGCTCGCCGCGCAACGCGGAGTTGTGCAGCATCTCCTTGCGCCGCTCGGGGCTGGCGTCGAACACCACCCCCTTGCCGAAGATCGGCGTCATGAACGGGTAGGCCTCGGCCTGGTCGAGATCTTCGTCGGCGGACCGGAAGAAGAACTCGTTGGCAGTTGCGCCGGACAACAGGATGACGTGTTTGTCGACCAGTTGGAACCAGCCGACGTCCCCGCACTCCTCGCGCACGCGCTTCATCAAACCGATTGGGTCGGTGCGGAATTTCTCCAGATGGCCGTGTTCTTCTTCGCCGCCGGAAACCCGGGGCACGATCGCGGTGGTCATTGTCCTGGCATCCCCTCTTCGCCGAGTGCGAGTTTCTGGCGGTCCTTGTTGTCGGCCAACGGGGCCTCGGGCTGAAGCTCCATGCTTGCGATGAAGCCACCGCGCGGGGTCTCGGCGACGAAAGCGATTGCCCTGGCCAGATCGGACGCTCGCAGGAAGTAGTCGTGGCGGGCCTGGCCCCACTTGGCCCAGTCATCTAGAGCGGGCCCGATCTTCTCGGCCGGTAGGCTCCAGCCCATGTTGGTCTTCGTCGGGCCGGGGTGCACGATCGAAGCCCGCACGCCGGTGCCCTCGAGCTCCAACTGGAAGTTGGTGACCATCGCGACCAGTGCGGCCTTGGCGGCACCGTAGGCACCCATGTGCGGCCGCTGGCGCAGTGCCACATCGGAACCCACGAAGATCAGGTCGCCGCGCCGACGCTCGAGCATCCCGGGCAGCACCGATGAGGCCAACCGGAAGGCGCCGACCAGGTGGATCTGCAGCTGCGAGTCGAACTCGTCGCCTACGATCTCGGCGAGCTTGCCGAAGTAGGTGTCGCCCGCGCCGGCCACCAGTACCTCAATGTCACCGAGCGCGTCGGCCGACTGTGCGACAAAGGATTTCACCGAGTTCGGGTCGGTGACGTCGAGGTGGAATCCGACCGCCTCGCCGCCGTCGGCGTTGATCTTGCCGACGATGTCGTCGAGCTTCTCGACCTGGCGGGCGCCCAGGGCGACCGGGAATCCGTGCGCCGCGAGTTCGATCGCGGTGGCCTCTCCGATACCGGAGGAGGCGCCGGCCACGATCACCGGTCGGCCTTCGGGAAGGGGATCGAAGCGAGGCATCAGCGGGTCTTCACGGTGATGGGTAGGTGAGCGAATCCGCGGACATTGCTGGAGTGGACGCGGACGGCGTTGGCCTCGTCGACTTCATATCCGCGGATTCGCTTGAACAACTCGGTGAGCGCCACGCGGGCTTCCATCCGGGCCAGGTGGGCTCCCAGGCAGAAGTGCGCGCCGCTACCGAAACTCATGATCTTGGAACCGATTTCACGCCCGACCAGATAGTCGTCGGGGTTGTCGAACACCCGCTCGTCGCGATGGGCGGAACCGGGCAGCAGCAGCACGTCCCCGTCGGGGATGGTGGTGTCGTAGAGGGTGAGCTCGCCGGCCACGGTGCGTGCGAGGATCTGGCTGGACGTGTCGTAGCGCAGTGTCTCCTCGGCCCACGGTGTCACCAGTTGGTGGTCGTCGTAGACCGCCGCCAGCTGGTCGGGGTTCTTGTGTCCCCAAAATACGGCGTTGGCAAGCAATTTGGTGGTCGTCTCGTTTCCGGCGATCACCATCAAGAACATGAAGCCGAGCACTTCGTCGTCGGTGAGCCGGTCGCCGTCGATCTCGGCTTCCAGCAGTGCGGTGGTCAGGTCGTCGGTGGGCTTGGTGCGCCGGTCGGCGACCATCTGCTGGTAGTAGACGATCAGGTTGATCGACGCCTCGACGGCTTCCGGCGGCACGTCGGTGACACCCTCGTCGCGGTGCATCACACCGTCGGCCCAGGCCCGGACCTGCACGCGGTCCGTCTCGGGTACACCCATCAGCTCGGAGATCACATCCATCGGCAGTTTGCCCGCGAACTCGTCGACGTAATCCACCGGGGCGTCCCCGGATTCGGCCGCCTCCAGCATGGCGTCGAGGTGCTTGACAGTGATCTCGGTGACTCGCGGTTCCAGCTCGCGGATGCGGCGCGGTGTGAAGCCCTTCGACACCAGCGTGCGCAGCCGCAGGTGGGCGGGATCGTCCATCGCGAGGAAGCTCATCGTCTTGCTGGCGTGCGGGCCGCGCGAGGCCGGGTCCAGCGAAACACCGAACTTGTTGGAAAGCGTTGTGCTGTTGCGGAATCCCTGCAGCACATCCTGATGGCGCGACAACGCCTAGAAGTTCAGTTTGTCGTTGCGGTACAGCGGGGCCTCGTCGCGCAGCCGCTTGTAGTACGGATACGGGTCCTCGTGGAAGTCGTAGTCGTAGGGATCGAGAACCAGCTCGTGGTCTCCAACATGGACGGTCATCTAAGCTCTAGTCTCCTGGCTTGTCTCCCCGGCTCCGGGCAGGATCAGACCGACCACATAGGCCAACCGGTCGGCGATTTCGTGGTAGGTGAACTGGCCACTGGCGGCTTGGACCAGTGCGCCGAAGAACGTCATCTCGAGCGCGGACACCGTGCCGGCGTCGGCGCCGGGCCCGATGGCCGTCGCGATGCGGCGGTGGATCTCCGCACCGATCCGGTCGCGTGCGGCACCCACGGCGGGATCGGCGCCACCGCCGAGCAACGCGATCGTGCACGCCGCCCCGACCTCGGGCTCGTCGGCGACCACCAATGCCAGATGGCGTAACACCTTGTCCACCCGAACCGGCATGGGATCGTTGACATCGGTGAAGAACGGCACCTGCTGCACCAGGTCCAGGTACACCTCGGCGATCAAATGGTTTTTCGACGAGAAGTAGGTGTAGGCGGTGGCCGGAGCGACTTTGGCGCGGGCCGCGACGGCGCGCACCGTCAGGTCGGCGTACGACTTCTCGCGCAGGGTTTCGATGCCGGCGGCGAGCACCTTGCGGAAGGTCCCCTCCTGGCGGCGATTGCGCGCCGCCTGACCGGGTGGTTGCTTGGTCTGCGCCGGGGCCGTAATCAGGGCATCGCTGGACACATGTCCAAGCTATCGGACAGATGGGACAGCTAGCAAGCCCGTCAGCTAAAAGTACTGGTCAATTGGCATTTATGTCGCGAATTTCAGGCCGCTTCGAGATCGGCTCTTGCACCGCGGATGACCCGACGGCTATGGTTCCAGAGGATATTATCGGACAATTGTCCATTCGAATGGGCGGATCGAGTCGCCCCTTGGATTTGCCACGCACAGATGGGAGCGGGAGATGGCCTTGTTGGCCGACGGCGTGAGTGAACTCTTCATCGACGGCAAGATGTCGGCGGGCGGTGCCGGTATCTTCCCGACGGTCAACCCGGCGACCGAAGAAGTGCTGGGAGTCGCGGCCGACGCCGATGCCGACGACATGAGCCGGGCGATCGAGGCCGCGCGTCGCGCTTTCGACGACACCGACTGGTCGCGCAACACCGAACTGCGGGTGCGGTGCGTGCGCCAGCTGCGCGAGGCGATGCTGCAGCACCTCGAAGAATTGCGGGAGATGACCATCGCGGAAGTCGGCGCGCCGCGGATGTTGACCAGCATCGCTCAGCTCGAGGTCCCGGTCAACGATCTGGCGTTCGCGGCCGACACCGCCGAATCCTACGAATACAACCGGGATCTCGGCGAGGCCAAGCCGATGGGCATCCCTACCCGGCGCACTATCGCCCGTGAGGCCGTCGGCGTGGTCGGTGCCATCATGCCGTGGAACTTCCCCCACCAGATCAACCTGGCCAAGATTGGGCCGGCGCTGGCGGCCGGAAACACTGTCGTACTCAAGCTCGCCTCCGACACCCCGTGGTGTGCCGCGGTGTTGGGCGAACTCATCGCCGAGCACACCGACTTCCCGGCTGGGGTGATCAACATCGTCACCTCCAGCGCCCACAGCGTCGGTGCGATGTTGTCCAAAGACCCTCGGGTGGACATGGTTTCGTTCACCGGGTCGACGGCCACCGGCCGCGCCGTGATGGCCGACGGCGCCGCGACCATCAAGAGGGTCTTCCTCGAGCTGGGTGGCAAGTCGGCGTTCCTTGTTCTCGACGACGCCGACCTGGCCGGTGCGGTGGGAGTGGCGGGCTTCTCGGTGTGCATGCATGCCGGGCAGGGATGCGCGATCACCACCCGCCTGGTGGTGCCGCGGGCCAAATACGACGAGGCCGTCTCCATCGCGGCCGCGACGATGGGCGGCATCAAGGCCGGTGACCCCACCGACCCGGGAACCGTTTGCGGCCCGGTCATTTCCGCGCGCCAGCGGGACCGGATCCAGGGTTATCTCGACTCGGCGATCGCCGAGGGCGGCACGTTTGCCTGTGGGAGAGGCCGGCCGGCCGACCGCGAGGTCGGTTTCTTCATCGAGCCCACCGTGATCGCGGGTCTGGGTAACGACGCCCGCGTGGCGCAAGAGGAGATCTTCGGTCCGGTGCTGACCGTGATCCCGCACGACGGCAACGACGACGCGATCCGCATTGCCAACGACTCGGCGTACGGCTTGTCGGGCACGGTGTTCGGTGCCGATCCCGAGCGGGCGGTGCGCGCGGCCGCGCGGGTACGCGCCGGAACCATCAATGTCAATGGCGGGGTGTGGTATTCGGCCGATGCGCCGTTCGGCGGCTACAAGCAATCCGGCAACGGCCGCGAGATGGGGCTGGCCGGGTGCGGGGAGTACCTGGAGACCAAGACCATCGCGACAGCGGTCTGACCGGAGGAGCCGAGCATGAGATTCGAGAACAAGGTCGCCATCGTCACCGGATTGGGCGGTGGCATCGGCCAGGCCTACGCCGAGGCGCTGGCCCGCGAGGGCGCGGAGGTTGTCGTGGCCGACATCAATGCCGGGGCGGCCGACGGGGTGGCCAAGCAGATCTGCGCCGACGGCGGGACCGCCCTGAGCATCCCGGTGGACGTCTCCGATCCGGAGTCGGCCAAGGCGATGGCCGACCGCACGCTGGCCGAGTTCGGCGGCATCGATTACCTGGTCAACAACGCGGCGATCTTCGGTGGCATGAAGCTGGACTTCCTGCTCACCATCGATCCCGAGTACTACAAGTAGTTCATGAGCGTCAACCTCGACGGCGCGCTGTGGTGCACCCGCGCGGTCTACAAGAAGATGTCCAAGCGTGGCGGCGGGGCCATTGTCAACCAGTCCTCCACCGCGGCCTGGCTGTACTCGAACTACTACGGTCTGGCCAAGGTGGGTATCAACGGCCTGACGCAGCAACTGTCGCGCGAGCTGGGCGGGCGCAACATCCGGATCAACGCGATCGCCCCCGGGCCCATCGACACCGAGGCCAATCGGACCACCACGCCCAAGGAGATGGTCGACGACATCGTCAAGGGACTTCCGTTGTCGCGCATGGGAACTCCCGAGGATCTGGTCGGCATGTGCCTGTTCCTGCTGTCCGACGAGGCCAAGTGGATCACCGGGCAGATCTTCAACGTCGACGGCGGACAGATAATCCGATCATGACCGATCTGAAGCTGGGCTATATCGGGCTGGGCAACATGGGCGCCCCGATGGCCACCAAGATGACCGAATGGCCGGGCGGGGTAACCGTTTACGACATCCGGGTTGAGGCGATGACGCCGCTGGCTGAAAAGGGTGCCGGCATCGCCGACAGCGTCGCCGATATCGCCGCGGCCGACGTCATCCACATCACCGTGCTCAACGACGCCCAGGTGCGTGAGGTGGTCGCGGAGTTGGCCGCCCACGCCAAGCCCGGCACCGTCATCGCGATCCACTCGACGATCAGCGACACCACCGCCGTCGAGCTGGCGGCCGAACTCAAGCCGCGCGACATCCACGTCGTCGATGCACCCGTCAGTGGTGGCGCCGCCGCGGCGGCCAAGGGTGAGCTCGCGACGATGGTGGGCGCCGAGCGCGCGGTGTACGAGCGGATCAAGCCGGCATTCAAGCACTGGGCGTTGGTGGTCATCCATGCCGGTGAGCCGGGTGCGGGCACCCGAATGAAGCTGGCCCGCAACATGTTGACGTTCACCTCCTACGTGGCGGCGTGTGAGGCCATGAAGCTCGCCGAGGCGGCGGGCCTGGACCTGCAGGCGCTCGGCCGGGTCGTCCGCCATACCGACGCGCTCACCGGCGGTCCGGGGGCGATCATGGTCCGGGAAGACATGAAAGATCTTGAGCCGGATAGCTTCCTGTACGAGCCTTTCCTGCACACGCGTGGGCTCGGTGAAAAGGACCTGAGCCTGGCGCTCGCACTGGGCGAGGCGGTATCGGTCGACTTGCCGCTTGCTCAGCTGGCATACGAACGACTGGCCGCCGGCCTTGGCGTACCCCACACAGAGAAAGAGTCGTAATGGACGAGCTGCGCCGCAAGGGCCTCGACAAGATGAACGAGGTGTACGGCTGGGAGATGCCCAATATCGAGGGCGACCCGTACTTCGACCTGACCGTCGACCACCTCTTCGGCAGCATCTGGACACGGCCGGGATTGTCGATGCGCGACAAGCGCCTGATGACGCTGACGGCGGTGACCGCGATCGGCAATCGTGACCTGGCCGAAATCCAGATCAACGCAGCACTTCTCAACGGTGAGCTCAGCGAGACGGAGCTGAAGGAGATGGCGGTCTTTTTGACCCACTATCTCGGGTTCCCGCTGGGCTCGGCGCTCAACGGCGCGGTCGATGCGGTCGTGGCCAAGCGGAAGAAGGCCGCGGCCAAGGGCGCCGGCGAGGACAAGAAGGCCAACGTCGAGGGTGCGCTGAAGATGCACTCGGGGAAAAACGACTAAGCCCGCCGAGCAGACGCAACGTGCCTTTCAGTACGGTTGGCCGCCCTCGGGCATCACGTATTCCGAGGGCGGTCCGTAGACACCGTTGACGGTGGTGCCGCCGTTGATCATTCCGGCAGCCATCTCCAACATGCTCTGGGGGAAGCCAAGACTCGGCTTGGTCAGCTGTCGAGCCGGGCCAACTCCTCGGCGGACAGGTGCACGTCGACGGCGCGGAGATTGTCGTCGAGCTGGGCGAGGGTACGTGCCCCGATGATGATCGACGAGACGGCGGTCTGGGCGTGCACCCACGCCAGCGCCACGGCGGCGACGTTCGTATCGTGCGCTTTGGCGATGACCTCGAGTTCGTCGATGACCGCGTAGGTCCGCTCGGTGAGCGAGCTGGCCACCAGCGCGCCGCGATCGGCGTTGTGCTGACCGGCATTCCGCCGGGTGTACTTGCCGCTGAGCACACCGCTTTTCAGCGGCGACCACGGGGTGATGCCGAGGCCGAATTCGCTGGCCATCGGAACCAGCTCACGTTCGACGGTGCGTTCCAATAGCGAGTATTCGATCTGCAGGCCGATGAACGCCGGCCAGCCGCGGAAGCGGGCGATCAGGTTGGCCTCGACGATCTTCCACGCCGGCGTATCCGACACCCCGATGTAGCGAACCTTCCCGGCCGCGACGAGGTGGTCGAGTGCCGCCATCGTCTCGTCGATCGGGGTGTTCTTGTCCCACATGTGCAGCCAGTACAGGTCAATGTAGTCGGTCTGTAGCCGCCGCAGCGAGTTTTCGCACGCGTTGATCAGCGATTTGCGACCCGCACCACCACCGTTGGGATCGCCGGGGTACAGGTTCCCGCTGAACTTGGTCGCGATCACCAGCCGATCGCGCCGTGCCGCGTGCCGCCCGACGTGGTCGCCGATGATCTTCTCGGAGTGGCTTCGGGTGTAGAAGTTGGCGGTGTCGATGAAGTTGCCGCCGCATTCGGTGTAGCGATCGATGATCTGTTGAGACTCTTCCACGCTGGTGCCCCAGCCGAGGTCTTCACCGAACGTCATCGCGCCCAGACACAGGGGGCGGACGCGCAAGCCGGACCGTCCGAGTGTCACGTATTGATCCAGAGGCATGGTGGCCGCTTCCTGGTAGATTGTTCGGATATGAGGTTGTTCGCTTATAAACTAGTTCACTACTGAACGATCTGGCAAGTCGATGTCTGCGGTTGGTGCGGCCAAGATCTGGTCTCTGAACTATCGGGTGCTGGTCTCGGTGATTTCGAGTGCCGAGGCCGATATCTGCGCGGTGGGGCTCGAGTCCAAGGAGCTGTTTCTGCTCGCCGAGATCGACGAGCACCCCTACCCGGCCGAGTTGGCCGCTGCGTTGAGCATGCCCAAGGCGACGGTGACGCTGTATCTGAAGCGGCTCGAGGCCGCCGGATTCGTGCGCCGCGAGATCGACCCGGCCGATCTACGGCGCCATCGGCTGCTGCTGACCTCGACCGGGCGCCAAGCCGTCGCCAAGGGTCTGGCGCTGCTGTCCGACGAGTTCGACAAGCGCCTCGGCCGGCTCACTCCGGCCCAGCAGAAGGACCTCAAGAACCTGCTCGAGAAGATCCTGTAACGCCGTGCCGCTAGTCTGACCTGTCGTGCGCGTTCTGGTGATCGGCTCCGGTGCCCGAGAACATGCCCTGCTGCTGGCTCTCAGCAGAGACCCGCAGGTCACGGGGTTGATCATCGCTCCCGGCAACGCCGGCACGGCCCGGTTGGCCGAGCAGCACGACGTCGACATCAGCTCCGGTGCGGACGTGGTGGCGCTGGCCCGCGACGTCCGGGCCGACCTCGTCGTCATCGGCCCCGAGGTTCCGTTGGTGCTCGGCGTGGCCGACGCCGTCCGCGCCGCCGGCATCGCCTGCTTCGGGCCCGGCAAGGACGCGGCCCGCATCGAGGGGTCGAAGGCGTTTGCCAAGGAGGTGATGGCGGCCGCCGGGGTGCGCACCGCCGCCAGCGAAATCGTGGACAATCCGGCGCATTTGGATGCGGCCCTGGACCGGTTCGGACCTGCGGCCGGCGATCCGGCGTGGGTGGTCAAGGACGACGCCCTGGCCGCCGGCAAAGGCGTGGTGGTGACGCCGGATCGCGATGCCGCCCGCGCCCATGGCGCCGCCCTGCTGGAGTCGGGTCATCCCGTATTGCTGGAGTCCTTCCTCGACGGCCCCGAGGTGTCGCTGTTCTGTGTGGTCGACGGTGAAACCGCGGTGCCGCTGCTGCCGGCACAGGATTTCAAGCGGGTGGGAGACGGTGACGTCGGCCCCAACACCGGCGGGATGGGCGCCTACGCGCCGCTGCCCTGGCTGCCCGACGACGTGTACCGTGAAATCGTCAGCGGGATCGTCGAACCCGTTGCCGCCGAGATGGTTCGGCGCGGCAGCCCGTTCTGCGGATTGCTCTATGTCGGACTGGCGATCACCGCAAAGGGGCCGGCGGTGGTCGAATTCAATTGCCGCTTCGGCGATCCCGAGACCCAGGCGGTGCTGGCCCTGCTGGACTCTCCGCTCGGACAGCTGTTGCACGCCGCCAGCACCGGCGCGCTGGCCGGGTTTGGGGAATTGCGCTGGAAAGCCGGCGCGGCCGTGACCGTGGTGCTGGCCGCCGAGAACTATCCCGGACGCCCGCGCGTCGGCGATGTCATCGGCGGATCCGAGGCCGACGGGGTGTTACATGCCGGGACGGCGCGCAGAGACGACGGTGCGATCGTCTCGTCGGGTGGGCGGGTGCTGTCGGTGGTGGGCACCGGCGCCGACCTGAGCGATGCACGCGCCGCCGCGTATCGGATTCTCGACTCGATTCGACTGCCGGGCAGCCACTTTCGCACCGATATCGGATTGCTAGCGCAACAGGGCAAAATCCACGTCTAGAACGCCACCGCTTGCCCGTCGCGGCGCGGGTCGCTCGCCGCGACGTACCCGTCGTCGAGACGCCAGATCGCCTGGCAGCTGCCGAACGCGTTGTAGTCGTCGACCACGAGCAGGTCGTGCCCGCGCCGACGCAACTCGTCGAGTGTCGACGCCGGAAAACCTGGCTCGCAGCCGACCTGCATGCCCTGCACCCAGCGAAACCGGGGCGCGTCGCAGGCGGCTTGCGGATTCTGGCCGTAGTCGGCGATGCGGACCAACAGCTGCACGTGGCCCTGGGGCTGCATCAGACCGCCCATCACCCCGAAGCTCATCACGGGCGAGCCGTCCTTGGTCACGAAGCCCGGGATAATCGTCTGGTAGGGCCGCTTGTTCGACCCGACTTGATTCGGATGTCCTTGACTCGCAACGAAACCCGCTCCACGATTGTGCAGGGCGATGCCCGTACCCGGCACCACCACGCCGGACCCGAACCCCAGGTAGTTCGACTGGATCATCGACACCATCACCCCCGTGGCATCGGCGGCGGTGAGGTAGACGGTGCCCCCGGTCGGTGTGCCTGCCGATGCGGGCCGGGCCCGGTTGCGGTCGATCAGCGCGGCGCGCTGCTTGAGGTACTCGGTGTCCAGCAGGTCCGCGGGTCGAACCGGCATGTGGTCGATGTCGGAGACGTAGGCGTCGGCGTCCGCGAACGCCAGCTTGAGCGCCTCGATCTGCAGGTGCACGCTGTCCGCGGAATCGACCGGCAGGCAAGACATGTCGAACTGCGCAAGGATTCCCAGCGCGATCAACGCGACGATGCCCTGGCCATTGGGCGGTATCTCGTGAACGGTGTAGCCGCGGTAGGTTCCGCTGATCGTGCCCACCCAGTCGGCGCGATGGGCGGCGAGGTCCCCGGCCCGCAGTGCGCCGCCGTGCGCCATCGCGTGCGCTTCGAGTCGGGCCGCCAGTTCCCCGCCGTAGAACGACTGGCCGTTGGTTGCGGCAATCTTTTCCAAAGTGGTCGCTTGGTCGGGAAACCGAAAGCGCTCACCGGGTTTCGGTGCCCGCCCGCCGGGCAGAAACGCCTCGGCGAAGCCCGGCTGCGATTCGAACGCCGGGACTTGGGCCGCCCACTGCTGCGCGATCGTCGGCGATACCGGAAAGCCGTTGCGGCCGTAGGAGATCGCCGGCTCGAAGAGCCGCTCGAACGGGAGTTTGCCGAACTTGGCGTGTAACTGGACCCATGCCGACACCGCTCCCGGCACGGTCACCGAATTCCAGCCCAGCACGGGAACACCGTTGCCGCCGAAGTACTCCGGCGTCCACGCCGCCGGCGAATGGCCGGAGGCGTTCAACCCGTGCAACTGCTTGCCGTCCCAGACGATCGCGAACGCGTCCGAGCCGATGCCGTTGGAGACCGGCTCCACCACGGTCAGCGTGATGGCGGTGGCGACGGCCGCGTCGGCGGCGCTGCCGCCCTCGGCGAGCATCCGAAGACCCGCTTGGGCGGCAAGCGGTTGCGATGTGCTCACGACGTTCGATCCCAGGACGGGCTTTCGTGGCCAGGCGTATGGGAAGTTCCAGTCGAACGGCGCGCTCACCCACGTGAGCGTAGCGTTACGGCTTAATGCGTTGCCGACAGGGCTTATGCCGTCAACAGCGGTGCCATCCAGGTCAGTTCGGCCGGCAGCTGCGCGCTCCAGAACGCGGGGTTGTGCCCGCCGGGTGAGAAGCCGCCCGCGGGCGGGTTCGGCAGCTGGGCGATGAATTGCTTGGTCGCGTCGTAGAACGGATCACTGTCGCCGCAGTCGATCCGGATCGGAATGGACGCCAGCGCCGGCATTCCGAACACCGAATTCGCGGCGAAGTCGTCAGGCCCGTCGAAAGCGCCGGGCGCGGCTGCCCCCGACGACATCCACAGCGCCGGGCTGACCGCACAGATCGCCGCCGTGCGCGCGGGCCCCAGCCGGCCGCCGAGCAGCAATGCGCCGTACCCACCCATGGACCAACCCAAAAACGCCACCCGGGAGGTGTCCAGCCGCTGGCCGTCCAGCATCGGAAGCAGTTCGTTCAACACCATCGTGCCGGAGTCTTCGCCCGAAGATCGCTTGTGCCAGTAGCCGCCACCGCCGTCGACGGCGACGACGGCGAACGGCGGTAGTCGGGCATTGACGGCCTGGGCCAGACCCTGCTCGACGCCGCCGGCCATCACGGTGGCCGCGTCACTGCCCTTGCCGTGCAGTGCGATCACCGGACGCAGCGCCTTGGTCTGCCCCGGCGGCCGCGCGATCGCCCAGTTCGTGGAGACCCCGCCGCGTGCCGCCGACGCGAAGGAGCCCGTCGTCATCGTCGGCGCCGGGTCGCCGACGGGAGCCGGCTCCAGGGGAGCGGTGGGCGCGGGAGCCAACGGAACCTGCGTGCTGGCCGTCGACACCGGAATGTTGCGAGTTGTACTGGTGTGTAACAGGTTCTCGAGCACGAACGCGCCGGTCGCACCTATCGCTGCGCCGGCACCAAGACCGAGCACCGCGCGGCGGCTCAAGTCGGGCATGCGGGCCATCATGCCATGTTGGTTCGGCGGGCCGTTTAGCGGAAATGGCAATGCAGTACCACTTGGACTGGCACGATGGTCACTCGTGACTGCAGCGGTTACTCCGAAAAAAGAACGTCGACGGTATGCGCTAGTGAGCGCCGCCGCCGAGCTGCTTGCCGAAGGCGGGTTCGAAGCGGTGCGCCACCGGGCCGTCGCACAGCGGGCCGGTCTGCCGTTGGCGTCCACTACTTATTACTTCTCGTCGCTCGACGATTTGATCGCGCGCGGTCGAACACATCGCGATGATCGAGGTCGCCCAGCTGCGAGCCCGGGTCAACGCGTTGTCGCGCCGGCGCCGTGGGCCCGAGACCACCGCCGAGGTACTGGTCGACCTGTTGGTGGGCGACCTGTCCGACCAGACCCTCGTCGAACAACTGATCTCCCGCTACGAACGAAACATCGCCTGCACCCGCCTAACCGCGCTGCGCGAGACGATGCGCCGCAGCCTGCGCCAGCGGGCCGACGCCGTCGCCGAGGCGATCGAGCGGTCCGGCCGCGCCGTGCGTATCGAGCTGATCTGCGCGGTCGACGGCTCGGTGGTCTCGGCGCTGGTGGAGGGTCGTGACCCGCGGACCGCGGCGATGGGAACGGTGATCGACATCATCGACGTGCTGGCCCCGATCGAAGAGCGGCCGGTGCGGATCTGACCTGTCATCGCTCAGGCAGCGACGGCGTCACGATGTATCCGCTGGCCGCGTCCCCGTAGATCGTGATGCGGCCCGGGCAGCGCTGGGCGAAAAGCGCCACATACGCGCAGACCACGGCGTCGACCGGGTCTTCGGCGCGGCGCAGCTCGCTCTTGCGCTGCGCCGTCGCCACCCGTTTGCGCAGCTCAATCCAGTCGGGGTGATCGGCGACGCGCATCGGTACGTCGGTGCCGGCCAGCCGCTCGACCCCGTCCATCAGCAGCAATAGCTCGGAACTGAGCCGCTGCAGCGTTCGGCCGGGCTTGGCCTTGTATTTCAGGGTCCGCTCCAGCCGGAACAGTACGACGGTCGCCGCGTGCGGGTAAACCTCGATCGCGCGCCGCGCCGGCTGCGAGCGGGGATCGGCGTCGAGGCCCAGCGCCCGGGCCAGCCGCGCCGCGCGCGGACCGTTCGCGAACTCGGGTTTTCCGGTGTTGGCCGGATGCGCACCGGCTTCGAACCGGCGGAAGTCGCGGTTGAGCGCGGTCTCGGCCGGGCGCTGACCAGTGGGGTTGTTCACCACCAGCGGCGCGTCGAACCCGACCACGCACTCGCCACCGACGTAAGGGCGCAGCGCCGCCAGGATTTCGTCGTCGTCGCGGACCGCGCCGGCGCTCACCAGGCAACTTCCGGAATCGACGACGGCGACACCGGTCGGGTTGCGCATGCCCCACGCGAGGTCGACACCGGCGTAGTACATGCCGCGAGACTGTAACCACCGACGTCTCGACTGGCGCAAATGCGTTGCCGGTCGCGGTCTCGCGGTCGATAAGCTGGCCCGGTGAACATTCCGAATGTACTGGCCACCCGGTACGCCAGCGCCGAGATGGTCGGGACCTGGTCGCCGGAGGCCAAGGTGATCGCGGAGCGGCGGCTGTGGCTGGCCGTGTTGCGGGCGCAGGCCGAACTCGGTGTTCCGGTGCCCGCCGAGGCGGTCGCCGACTACGAGCGGGTGCTCGAGGACGTGGACCTGGCGTCGATTGCGGGTCGCGAGCGGGTGCTGCGGCATGACGTCAAGGCGCGCATCGAGGAGTTCAACGCGCTGGCCGGACACGAGCAGGTGCACAAGGGAATGACCAGCCGGGATCTGACCGAGAACGTCGAGCAGCTGCAGATCCGGCGGTCGCTGGAATTGGTCTTCTCCCACGGTGTGGCCGTGGTCGCGCGGCTTGCCGAGCGGGCGGTGTCCTACCGCGATCTGGTGATGGCCGGACGCAGCCACAACGTCGCCGCGCAGGCCACCACGCTGGGCAAGCGCTTCGCCTCGGCGGCTCAGGAGACGCTGATCGCGTTGACCAGGCTGCGCGAGTTGATCGACCGCTATCCGCTGCGCGGGATCAAGGGCCCGATGGGCACCGCGCAGGACATGCTCGACCTGCTGGACGGCGACGCGGTGAAGCTGGCCGAACTCGAGCGGCGTGTCGCCGAATTCCTCGGCTTCGCAACGGTTTTGAGCAGCGTCGGGCAGGTGTATCCGCGTTCGCTGGATCACGATGTGCTCTCCGCGCTGGTGCAGCTCGGTGCGGGGCCGTCGTCGATGGCTCACACCATCCGGTTGATGGCGGGGCACGAACTCGTGACGGAAGGGTTCGCGGAAGGCCAGGTCGGCTCCTCGGCGATGCCGCACAAGATGAACACCCGCAGCTGCGAACGGGTCAACGGGCTGCAGGTGGTGCTGCGCGGATACGCCTCGATGGCCGCCGAACTGGCCGGCGCGCAGTGGAACGAGGGCGACGTGTTCTGCTCGGTGGTTCGCCGAGTTGCCTTGCCGGACAGCTTCTTTGCCATCGACGGTCAGATCGAGACATTCTTGACGGTGCTCGACGAGTTCGGCGCCTACCCCGCGGTGATCGAGCGGGAGCTGGATCGCTACCTGCCGTTTTTGGCCACCACCAAGGTGTTGATCGCCGCGGTGCGGGCCGGCATGGGGCGCGAGGCCGCGCATCACGTGATCCGCGAACACGCGGTGGCAACGGCTTTGGCGATGCGGGAACGCGGTGCCGAGCCCGATCTGTTGGATCGGCTGGCCGCCGACGAGCGACTGCCGCTGGACCGCGCGGCGCTGGACGCCGCGCTGGCCGACAAGAAGGCGTTCACCGGCGCCGCCGCCGATCAGGTCGATGAGGTTGCCGCGATGGTGGATTCGCTGGTGGGCCGCTACCCGGACGCGGCCAACTACGCTCCAGGTGCGATCCTGTGACTCTCGCCGGCGCGCTCTCGGGGATAGATTTCACCGATCTGGACAACTTCGCCAACGGTTTTCCCCATGAGCTGTTCGCCGTGCACCGCCGCGAGGCGCCGGTCTACTGGCATGAGTCGACCGACAACACCCCGGACGGTGAGGGCTTCTGGTCCGTCGCGACCTACGCGGAAACCCTTGCCGTGCTGAGAGAGCCGGCGACCTACTCGTCGGTGACCGGCGGTGCGCGACCGTTCGGTGGGACGCTGTTGCAGGACCTGTCCATCGCGGGCCAGGTGCTCAACATGATGGACGATCCGCGGCATTCCCAGATTCGGCGGCTGGTCAGCTCCGGGCTGACGCCGCGGATGATCCGCCGCGTCGAAGACGACCTGCGTGCCCGGGCGCAACGGCTGCTGGACGACGTGGTGCCCGGCGAGCCCTTCGACTTCCTCGTCGACGTCGCCGCCGAACTGCCGATGCAGATGATCTGCATCCTGCTGGGAGTGCCCGAATCCGAACGGCATTGGCTGTTCGAGGCCATCGAGCCGCAGTTCGACTTCGGCGGCTCGCGCAAGGCGTCTCTGTCACAGCTGTCGGCGGAAGAGGCCGGGTCGCGAATGTACAACTACGGCCAAGAGCTGATCGCGTCGAAACGTGCCAATCCGACCGACGACATGTTGTCGGTCGTCGCCAACGCGACGGTCGAACAGGTGGACGGACCGGTCCCGTCCGATCTCGAGGTGTATCTGTTCTTCAGTGCCGGCGCGGAGACAACCCGCAACGCGGTCGCCGGCGGGCTGCTGTCGTTGGCCGAGCACCCGGACCAATTGCGCGCCCTGCGTGGGGATCTCGGATTACTGCCGACGGCGGTCGAGGAGATGGTGCGGTGGACCTCGCCGTCGCCGTCCAAGCGGCGCACCGCCACCCGTGACGTCGTTCTCGGGGGGCAGTCGATCGAAGCCGGGCAGAAGGTACAGATCTGGGAGGGCTCGGCCAACCGCGACGCCGACGTGTTCGACCGCGCGGACGAATTCGGCATCGGCCGAAAACCCAATACGCACTTGGGCTTCGGCCAGGGTGTGCACTACTGCCTGGGGGCCAATCTGGCGCGCCTGGAGCTGCGCGTCTTGTACGAGGAGTTGCTGTCGCGTTTCGGCGACGTGCGGGGTCACGCAGCCCGTCGAATGGACGCGGAGCAACCGTCACACCGGCATCCGGCACTTGGTCGTGGAACTGACCGAGGCATCGTGAGGTTCCGGCTCGCCGACGTCGAGCCGTCACCCGATGTGTTCGCCGCGGTGATGGCGACCGGAATCCTGTCCAGCGCCGCGGGCAACCACCACTACGGCGCGATCAGCGAAGGGCTCGGCATTCTCGCTTCGCTGGGTCTGGTGGTCTTGGTCGCGCTGGTTATCGTGACCGGCGCGCGCTGGGACTTCGGCGATCCCGATGTGACGTTACGGCTGTTCACGTTTGTGGCCGCCTGCGCGGTGCTGGACAGCAGGACCGGCTGGCAACCCAGCCGGTCCTGCTGTGGGTGCTGGGGCTTGCCGCGCTGGCGGCCTGGCTGGCGCTGATCGTGCTCAGCGCCCGCAACATGGCGGCGCGACGCTGGCGGGCATTGCGCCACCAGGCACACGGCGCGTGGGAGCTGGCCAGCGTGGGCAGCTCCGGTCTGGCGATCGTGGCGGGCAAGGTCGCCCGCTATACGTCGCAGCATTGGTGGTTGTCCGTGGCGGTGCCGATCTGGCTGGTAGCGCTGTGCAGCTACGCGCTGATGACCTGGCTGATCCTGTCGCGCACCGTCGCCGAGCGTCAGGATCGGGACGGCTTCGAACCCGACACCTGGATCCTGATGGGCGGCTTGGCAATTGCGACGCTGGCCGGCGACACCATCCATCGCCTGGCCCCGGTGTGGCTTGCCGGGCCGGTACTCGTTGTCACGGTCGTGACCTGGGTGGCGGCCACGCTGTGGATACCACCGCTGATCTACTTCGGCCTGCACCGCATGAGCCGTCGCCCCGAGATGCTGCACTTCGCCGGGGTGTGGTGGGCGTTCGTGTTCCCGCTGGGCATGTACTCGGCCGCCAGCTACCCGATGGCGGCCGAGCTCGGGCATCGCTCGCTGATCACCGTGTCGCTGGTCTTCTTCTGGGACGCGTTGGCAGCGTGGCTGATCGTGGTCGTCGCGGGATTGCTGCGGGCCCGGCGCGCGCTGGCCGCACGTTAGTGCCCGCGCATCGTGACCCCCGCCGAGCGCAGTTCCAGGGCCGCGAGCGCGCGGATCGTGACGGGGTCCTGGTGACGCCAGCCGCCGACCGGAACCGCGCTGATCGCGGCCAGCTTCCCCGGGGACCGATTCGTCAGCGCGTGCAGGGCCAACAACTGCTCGCCGGCCGGGGTGGCGGCCAGGGCGGTCACGGTCAGTTTACGCCGGAAGAACCGCAGTCGCAGGTAAAGCCACGGCATGTCGGTGATCAGGATCGGGGGAGCGACGACGGCCAGGGCGATCAGCACCGCGAGCCAGCCCGCCGTGGTGACCAGCTCGTGCAGGGAACCGGCGATGTCCAGCGCGGCCTGACTGGCCGAGTTGAGCGGTTTGCTGACATTGTCTCCGACGACCGGAATATGTTGTGCGCCATGGCCCGCCGAGGCAAGGTTGCTCGCGATGCTGTGGGTTCCATCCTCGACCTGGCGGCCCGCGTCGGCGATCGTCGAGATGGCGTCGTACACGGCGGTGCCGACCAGCAACCAGATCGCCGTCCAGCCGACGATGACGACGTCGCTGAACAGCTGGGCCAACAATCGGCCGGGCGTGGTGGCATAGGGCAGGAAGCGCGATGTCATAGCCTCGATCCCAGCACAGCTCCGGCCTCCGGTGGGCTTCCCGATAGGCTGGCCCGATGCGCCCTGCACTGTCGGACTACCAGCATCTGGCCAGCGGCAAGGTCCGCGAGCTGTACCGCGTCGACGACGAGCACCTGTTGCTGGTCGCCAGCGACCGGATCTCGGCGTACGACTTCGTCCTGGACAGCACGATCCCCGACAAGGGCCGCATCCTGACGGCTATGAGCGTGTTCTTCTTCGGCCTTGTCTCCGATCTTGTCCAGGCCCCCAACCACCTGGCCGGGCCGCCCGACGACCCGCGCATCCCCGACGAGGTGCTGGGCCGCGCGCTGGTGGTGCGCCGGCTGGAGATGATGCCGGTGGAGTGTGTGGCCCGCGGTTATCTGACGGGCTCCGGACTGCTGGACTATCAGGCGACCGGCAAGGTGTGCGGCATCGCGCTGCCGCCGGGGCTGGTCGAGGCCAGCAAGTTCGCCCAGCCGCTGTTCACCTCGGCGACCAAGGCCGCCCTGGGCGATCACGACGAGAACATCACCTTCGACCGGGTGATCGAGATGGTGGGCGGGGTACGCGCCAACCAGCTGCGCGACCGCACGCTGCAGATCTATGTGCAGGCCGCCGACCACGCCTTGACGAGGGGAATCATCATCGCCGACACCAAGTTCGAATTCGGTGCCGACCGCGACGGCAACCTGCTGCTGGCCGACGAAATCTTCACGCCGGACTCGTCACGGTACTGGCCCGCCGAGGATTACCGCGTCGGGGTGGTGCAGACCAGTTTCGACAAGCAATTCGTCCGCAATTGGCTCACCAGTCCAGAATCCGGCTGGGACCGGCACGGCACCGAACCGCCACCACCGTTGCCGGACGACATCATTGCCGCCACTCGGGACCGTTATATCAATGCCTACGAACGCATTTCCGGTTTGAGTTTCGGCGACTGGATCGGTCCGACCGTATGACGGACGCCGGTACCCCACCTGTGGCGAAGCGGGTGGAGACTATCCGCGAGCACCACGGCGATGTGTTCGTCGATCCGTACGAGTGGCTGCGCGAAAAGTCGAATCCCGAAGTCATCGGCTACCTCGAAGCCGAGAACGACTATGTCGACCGGTCCCTTGCCCACCTGGAACCGTTGCGGCAGCAGATCTTTGACGAGATCAAGGCGCGTACCAAGGAAACCGACTTGTCGGTGCCGACCCGGCAGGGCGACTGGTGGTACTACTCGCGCACCTTCGAGGGAAAACAATATCGCGTCCAGTGCCGTTGCCCGGTAGCCGATCCCGACGACTGGGACCCGCCGGTGCTGGACGAGAACACCGACATCCCGGGCGAGCAGATTCTGCTCGATTCGAATGAAGAGGCCGAGGGACACGACTTCTTTTCCCTGGGCACGGCCCTGGTCAGCCTGGATGCCAACCTGCTCGCCTACTCCGTCGACGTCGTCGGCGACGAGAAATACACGTTGCGGTTCAAGGACTTACGCACCGGCCAGAAGTATCCCGACGAGATCGCCGACATCGCCGGCGGAGTGACATGGGCGGCCGACAACCGGACCGTGTACTACCTGACCCTGGACGACGCCCACCGCCCGGACAAGGTGTGGCGGTATCGGCTGGGCTCGGGCGAGGCGCCGGAATTGGTGTATCACGAAGCCGACGAACGGTTTTGGCTTGGCGCCGGCCTGAGCCGAAGTGAGGCGTATGTCTTCATCGGCTCGGGCTCGTCGGTCACCTCCGAGGTGCGCTACGCCGACGCCGCGGACCCGCACGCCGAGTTCACCGTGGTGCTGCCGCGGCGCGAAGGCATCGAGTACTCGGTGGAGCACGCGGTGGTCGGCGGGCAGGATCGATTCCTGATCCTGCACAACGACGGCGCGGTGAACTTCACGCTCGCCGAGGCCCCGGTCGGCGATCCCACGCGGCAGCGCACCCTGGTCGCACACCGCGACGATGTTCGCCTCGAAGCCGTCGACGCCTTCGCCGGCCATCTGGTCATCAGTTACCGGCGTGCAGCGTTGCCGCGAATCCAGTTGTGGCCCATTGGTTCGGACGGTGAATACGGTGAGCCCGAGGAAATCGCGTTCGATTCGGAGCTGATGTCCTCAGGCCTGGGCGGCAATCCGAACTGGGTTTCGCCCAAGCTGCGGATCAGGGCGGGATCGCTCGTCACGCCGATGCGGGTCTACGACGTCGACCTGCGCACCGGTGAGCGCAACTTGCTGCGCGAGCAACCCGTGCTCGGCGACTACCGGCCAAGCGACTACGTCGAACGGCGCGACTGGGCACTTGCCGCCGACGGCACCTGCATCCCGCTGTCGATCGTCCATCGTGCCGGTCTCGAGTTTCCGGCGCCCACCCTCATCTACGGCTACGGCGCCTACGAGATATGCACGGATCCAACGTTTTCCATCGCGCGGTTGTCGCTGCTGGACCGGGGCATGGTGTTCGTCATCGCCCACGTCCGCGGCGGGGGCGAGATGGGCCGACTGTGGTACGAGCACGGCAAACTGCTGGAGAAGAAGAACACCTTCACCGACTTCGTCGCGGCGGCACAGCATTTGGTTGATTCGGGTGTGACCCGTCCGCATCAGCTGGTGGCGTTGGGCGGCAGTGCGGGTGGCCTGCTGATGGGGGCGGTGGCCAACCTGGCGCCGGAACTGTTCGCCGGGATCCTCGCCCAAGTCCCGTTCGTCGACCCGCTGACCACCATCCTGGATCCCTCGCTGCCGCTGACCGTCACCGAGTGGGACGAATGGGGAAACCCGTTGAGCGACAGCGAAGTCTATGCGTACATGAAGTCGTATTCGCCTTACGAGAACGTCGAGACCAAGAAGTATCCCGCCATCCTGGCGATGACGTCGCTGAACGACACCAGGGTCTACTACGTGGAGCCGGCCAAGTGGGTGGCCGCGCTGCGGCACGCCAATACCGATGGAAACCAAGTGCTGCTCAAGACGCAGATGGCGGCCGGCCATGGCGGCGTCAGTGGCCGCTACCGGGGTTGGCAGGAAACCGCATTCCAATACGCGTGGCTGCTAGCCGCTGCCGACGGCGACCGCTACGGCGGCGGCGAGGAGAACGATCTCGATGGCGATGCGCTGCGGTAGCCGCGTCGTCATCGACTTGGGCGGGTTGGGCATCCGGGACGCGTAGACGTTGGCCGGGAACATGGCCAGCATCAGCAGCAGGCATGCCGCCGCCGCGACCCGGGTCTCGGGAAGCAGCAGCCCGGCCGCGCCCAGCAGGTCCAGCACCCCGGTGAGGGTGACAAGCAGGCCGGGAGCGGGTAGTCGCGGCGGCACGATCGCGATCAGGTCGCGGCGCAGCGGCGGCGCGAAGTGGGCGATCCCGGTCAGGACGAACATGGCGGCCAGCCCGACGGCGATCGCCGCGGTCCAGCCGGCGAGGTAACCGACGCCGAGCAAGCCGGCGACCCGGGCGGTGATGCTGCCCAACAGCAGGGTGATCAGCGGAGCCATCTCGATTCCAACTAGACAGTGACAAGTTCCGACGCTCCAAGGTAGGCCCAGATCTAGTCACTGTCAAGTTTGCTCGGTATGCTGGCCGCCATGGACCGCCCGAATTACCACCACGGCGACCTGCGCGCGGTGATCCTGAGCCAGGCCGCAGACCTGGTGGCCGAACGCGGCGCGGACCGGGTGTCGTTGCGCGAACTCGCCCGGGCCGCGGGCGTGTCACATGCCGCGCCGGCCCACCACTTCGTCGATCGCCGCGGGCTGTTCACCGCCCTGGCCGCGCAGGGGTTCGCGCTGCTGGCCGAGGCGCTGACCGACGCGCGGGGGCACTTCGCCGACGCCGCGCTGGCCTACGTGCGGTTCGCCATCGACCATCCCGGCCACTATCGGGTGATGTTCGACAGGTCGCTGCTGGACGCCGCGGACCCCGAACTGGCCGCGGCCGAAGCCGCCGCCGGGGCCGAACTCGCGCGCGGGGTGGCGACGCTGCGCGATGCCCACGCGCGGGCCGACTCGGCGGGTGCACAGTTGGCGGCATGGTCACTGGTGCACGGGTTTTCGACGCTGTGGCTCAATGACGCGGTCAGCGCCGCGGTCAAACAGACCGACCCGATGGACACGGTGCTGCGGATCGCGACGATGCTGTTCGACGGCTGAGCGGGTAAGTCGGATCAGGTGGCCGGCAACCCGGCGGGCTCTGGATCCTGCTCGGGCTCCGGGCGCTTCATCGGCAGGAACGCCGCCGGGACGATCGTCGCCGCCAGCAATGCGACGGCCACCACGAACACCGCGGTATAGGCGTGGGAGAGGCCGTGCGTGACGGTGGTGGCGAATTGGGGGCCCAAGGTGTTCCACGCCGATGCTGAGGATTCGATCGGCATGCGTTTACCGGTGGCCTCTTGTTGCGCCGCAACCAGCCTGTTCGCGGTCACCAGGACGGGGTTGTGATTGAACAGCTGCGTCAGGACCACCGCCATCAACGCCGCCCCGATCGACCCGCTGACCTGCTGGTTGACCGTCACCAGAGTGGTCCCGCGCGCGACCTGATGGGGGGCGAGCGCCTGCAGGACCGCCGCGGACAGCGGCGTGGTGGTGCAGCCGATTCCCAGGCCCATGATCGCCAGCCCGATCAACAGCGTCGGGTTGTAGGCGGCCCCCGTGGCGACTCCCCACGTGAAGATGCCCAGGCCCGCCGCCATCACCGGGAGGCCGATCAGCACGATCTTGCCGGGTCCGTGCTTGTCCATGAAGGCCCCGGCGAGCGGCATCGTCAACACCGCGCCCAGGCCGACCGACACCAGATGCATCCCGGACTGCATCGACGTTTGGTGCATCACCAGTTGGAAGTAGCTCGGGACCAGCAGGCCGACCCCGACAAAGGGGGCGCCGAATACCAGCAGGGCCAAATTCGCGTGGGTGACCACGCGGTTCTTGAACAGCCGCAGGTCAATGAGCGGGTGTTCGGTGCGGAAGGAGTGGACGACGAACGCTGCGATCAACAACAGCCCCGTGATCGTCGGCACCAACACCATCCGGTCGGCGATCGTCTCCCACGCCGGAATGGACGACACTCCGGCCAGAAATAGCGTGACGCCGGGTGGCAGCAGCAGCACGCTGATGACGTCGAGCGATTCCGCCGGGGCGGGGCGATCTTTGGGAAAGGTGATTGTCGCCAGAACGACCGCGAGCAACCCGATCGGCAGGTTGATCAAAAAGATCCACTCCCAGCCGTAGGCGCCGACCAGCCAGCCGCCCAGGATCGGGCCGCCGATCGGACCGAGCAGGATCGGAATTCCCCCGATCGCCATCAGCCGGCCGACCCACTTCGGGCCTGTCTCCTGGGTCAGGATCACAAAGCTCAGCGGCATCAGCATGCCGCCGCCCATGCCTTGCAGCACCCGAAACGCGATGAGCGCCATGATGTTTGGCGATATCGCGCACAGTAGCGAGCCCAGCATGAACACCAGGACCGACCAGATGAACAGCCGTTTGGTGCCGAACCTGTCGGCCGCCCACCCGGTAATCGGGATTACGGTCGAAAACGCGAGCATGTAGCCGGCCACCGTCCATGAGACGACGGCCTGGGTGGAATTGAACTGGGTGGCGAAGGTGCCCTGCGCGACCGCGACGACGGTGCTGTCCACGATTGCCATCACGGCGGCCAGACCGCAGACGAACACGACGCGCAACAGCTTGGCGTCGAGCTTGTCGGGGTAGTCCCGGCCGTCCGCGGCCGCCGCACGTCCAATGGAAGCGATGGGTACTGCGACGTTGGGAGCTGCGGAACGCCCGTCCATGGCGTCGCTGAGCATACGATCGAGCATATCGAGACACCCTCGGGATTTTGTCGCTTTACCCTGATTGCCGATCCGCTAGCACCGGTTACCAGCCGCTACCGACGTCGCCAATTCGGTGCAACGCATATTCAACAAACGCCCATCGGGACGAATTCGGCGCCCCGTGCATGAATTCCGCAGACCATCCGGGTACAGATTGCAGCAGCCCAGCTCAAGGGCCTATTCGAGCGCTGACTGGGTGGCGGGCTTTTTCGGCAGAAATGCCGCCGGGATGATGGTAAATGCCACCAATATCACCGCGACCACGAAAACCGACGTATAGGCGTGTGAAAGGTCGTGCAGCAGATCAGCCGAAAAATTCGGGTCGAGTGACTGGTGTGGTATTTGTGACGGGTCGATCGGTACCCCGGTCATCGCGGCCTGCTGTTGTAACGCCGCCAGTTTGTTCGCGGCGGTGATGTCGGCGCTGCGGTTAAACTGGTTGGTCAGGATCATCGCCATCAGTGCGGTTCCCATCGAGCCGCCCACCTGATGGCTGACGCTCATCAGCGTGGTGCCGCGGGCGATCTGATGCGGCGCCAGTGCCTGCACCGATGCCACCGACAGCGGCATCATCGTGCACCCCATGCCCAGGCCCATGATCGTCAGCGCGATCAGCAGGGTCGGTGCATAGCCGGCGTGCCTGGCCACCCCGAAAGCGAACGTGCCCAGCCCGGCGATGATCATCGCGATACCGGCCAGCACGTATTTGCCCGGTCCGTGTCGATCCACCAGCGGACCGGCCAATCGCATGGTCAGCATGGCGCCGAGTCCCTGCGGGATCAGGTGCACCCCGGCCTGCATCGGCGTCTGGTGCAGGACCTGCTGGAAGTAGCTCGGGAGCAGCAGACCGGCACCGAAGAAGGCGCCGGCGAACACCAGCATCGTCACATTGGCCCGGGTGAGAACCGGATTGGCGAACAGATGCAGGTCGATCAGTGGGTGATCGGCGCGTCGCAACGCGTGCACGACGAACGCGGCGATCAGCGCCAGCCCGATGATCGCCGGTACCAAGACGCGACGGTCGGCGACCGTCCCGCAGCGCGGGATCGACGACACCGCGAACAGGAATGTCGCCAGCCCGGGTGAGAGCAGCAACCCGCCGACGACGTCGAACGTTTCCGACCGTGCGGGGTGATCTCGCGGAAACACCAACCAGGCGAGGGCGAACGCGGCCACCCCGATCGGCAGATTGATCAGGAAGATCCACTTCCAGCTGGAGGTGTCGATCAGCCAGCCGCCCAGGATCGGGCCGGCGATGGGGGCGATCAACATGGGAATGCTCAAGATCGACATCAACCTGCCCAGGCGCGCGGGCCCGGCTTCGCGCGTCATGATCATGAATCCCAGCGGCATCAGCATGCCGCCGCTGACGCCCTGCACGACGCGAAAGATGATGAGCTGCAAGATCGTTGACGCCACCGCGCACAGTAGAGAGCCCAGCACGAACGCCACCACCGAGCCCATGAAGAGCCGTTTGGTGCCGAACCGGTCGGCCGCCCAGCCGGTCAGGGGGATCACCGTCGCCAGTCCGAGCGTGTAACCGGTCATTGTCCATGCGACGACGGCCTGGCTGGACTCGAACTCGGCGATGAAGGTGCGTTGGGCGACGGTGACGACGGTGACATCCAGGATCGCCATGATGGTGGCCAGCAGGCACACCCCCGATATCCGCAACAGCGGGGCGTCCAGTTTGTGCGGATAAACTCGTTCCTCGGCGCCCAACAGCCCGGCGGGGACTGGGGGCAGCGCGGCGTCGCCCGCTGCGGAACGGGCCTTCTTCATGGCGTTGCTTAGCATATCCAACCGTTTCCCGATCGCGATGGTGGTCCGCGTTTGCTCGCGGCAATCCGCCGCCCCGCAGCGCGCCACGGGGCGCATAGTCGATGCGGCAGGCGGCCCAACTCCGTTGCGCGAACGCCACATTCCAGGCCGGCGTGACTTCTGGCATACGCGTCGATATACGCCTGCAGTCTGCGTGTCCTTCACTGTCCCGACACCTGCGCTCGTCAAACTGCGGGTGTGCCTGGAAAACTGATCGTCTCGGTCTCGGGGATAGGCGAGCGCACCCTGGACGACGTCGAGGCGTTCTGTGCACAGATGGATTCCCGCAAAGTGCCCGTTTCGTTGCTGGTGGCTCCGCGCCTGTCCGGCGACTACCGGCTGGACCACGACCCACGCACCGTCGAGTGGCTGACCGCCCGGCGCGCCGGCGGCGACGCCATCGTGCTGCACGGGTACGACGACGCCGCCACCAAGAAGCGCCGTGGCGAGTTCGCGATCCTGCGGGCACACGAGGCGAACCTGCGGCTGATGGCCGCCGACCGGGTGCTCGAGCACCTCGGACTACGCACCCGGCTCTTCGCGGCACCCGGGTGGACCGTCTCACTGGGCGTCGTCCAGGCATTGCCGGGCAACGGTTTTCGGCTGCTGGCCGATCTACATGGCGTCACCGACCTGGTGCGCCACACCACGGTGCGTGCCCGCGTGCTCGGTATCGGCGAGGGCTTCCTCACCGAGCCGTGGTGGTGCCGGATGGTGGTGTTGTCCGCCGAGCGGATCGCTCGTCGTGGCGGCATCGTGCGGGTGGCCGTGGCGGCCCGTCAATTGCGCAAACCGGGTCCGCTGCAAGCGATGCTGGACGCCGTCGACCTGGCTTCGATGTACGGATGCACGCCCACGGTGTATCGCTGGCGGTCCGACAAGGCGATCTCGGACGCGGCCTGATTAAGCCGTCTGACTGATCGCAAGATTGCGGGCACTACCCTGGTCCGACATGAGCGATTCTTCGGCGGCAGGCTTCGCCGCTGACGCGATTGTCGTCGGGGCGGGATTGTCCGGTTTGGTGGCCGCCTGCGAGGTGGTGGGCCGCGGCTTGCGGGTGCTGGTCCTCGACCAGGAGAACAGCGCCAACCTTGGCGGCCAGGCCTTCTGGTCCTTCGGCCTGTTTTTCGTGGACAGCCCCGAACAACGTCGGCTGGGGATTCGGGACAGTCACGAGCTCGCGTTGCAGGACTGGTTGGGCACAGCGGGTTTCGATCGTGAAGAGGACTACTGGCCCAGGCAATGGGCGCACGCCTACGTGGATTTCGCGGCCGGGGAGAAGCGCAGCTGGCTGCGCGAGCGGGGTCTGAAGATCTTTCCCTTGGTGGGCTGGGCCGAACGCGGTGGCTACAACGCGAGGGGCCACGGCAACTCGGTTCCCCGGTTCCATATCACCTGGGGGACCGGTTCCGCGCTGGTCGACATCTTCGTGCGTCAGCTGCGGGACCGCTCGACGGTCCGATTCGCGCACCGACACCAGGTCGACGAATTGATCGTCGAGCGCGGCGCGGTGACCGGCGTTCGGGGGACCGTGCTGGAACCGTCGACCGCGCCGCGCGGCGTGCCCTCATCGCGAAAATCGGTGGGGAAATTCGAGTTTCGTGCCTCAACGGTGATCGTGATCAGTGGCGGGATCGGCGGCAACCACGACCTGGTCCGCAAAAACTGGCCCCAGCGAGTGGGCCGCGTGCCCGAGCAGATGCTGAGCGGGGTGCCGGCTCACGTGGACGGCAGGATGATCGGCATCTCTCAGCGGGCCGGGGCGCGGGTGATCAACCCCGATCGGATGTGGCACTACACCGAGGGCATCACCAACTACGACCCGATCTGGCCGCTGCACGGGATCCGGGTCATTCCGGGCCCGTCGTCGCTGTGGCTGGACGCGGCCGGCAACCGGCTGCCGGTCCCGCTGTATCCCGGGTTCGACACGCTGGGCACGCTGGAATACATCACCAAATCCGGGTACGACTACACCTGGTTTATCTTGAACGCCAAGATCATTGAGAAGGAGTTCGCGCTGTCCGGGCAGGAGCAGAACCCGGATCTGACCGGGCAGAGCGTACGCGCGCTGGTGCGCAACCGGGCCAGCTCTGGGCCGCCCGGGCCCGTCGCAGCCTTCGTCGATCGCGGGGTGGACTTCGTCACCGCAGATTCGTTGGGGGAGTTGGTAACCGGCATGAACAAGCTGCCCAACGTGGCCCCCCTGGACTACGCGACGGTGGAGGCCGAGGTGACTGCCCGCGATCGCGAGGTCGCGAACAAATTCAGCAAAGACGGTCAGATCACCGCCATCCGCGCTGCCCGAGGCTATCTGGGTGACTGGCTGGGCCGGGTGGTGGCACCGCACCGGCTGACCGATCCCAAGGCCGGGCCGCTGATTGCGGTCAAACTGCACATCCTGACCCGAAAGACGTTGGGCGGCATCGAGACCGACCTGGCCGGACGGGTTCTCACCGACGGCGGCACCCCGCTGACCGGACTGTACGCGGCCGGGGAGGCCGCCGGGTTCGGCGGTGGTGGCGTGCACGGTTACCGTGCCTTGGAGGGCACGTTCCTGGGTGGCTGCATCTTCAGCGGCCGGGCCGCCGGCCGCGGCGGCGCCGCCGACGTCACCTAGCGGCCGGCTACGCCGAGCCTGCAATTTTGCAGGCCCGCACTCGCACTTTGCCTGCAGTTTTACCGGCACGGCGAGAAGCACGTTTCCAGTGCCGCCAGTCCTGAGCGGGCTAGAAGGTAACCGAGCTCTCCTCGGGCAACACCTGGAAGTCGGTGTCGGTCATCTCGGTGAACCGGCCGTAGTAGATCCCCCGCGCATCGGGCGCGACGACGCCCTGGTGGATGGGTACCGCCCGGGTCGGGGATACCGCGCGCAAATAGTCGATGGCCTCGGAGATGCGCATCCAGGGCGCGGCCGCCGGCGCGGCCAGCACGTCCACCGGCTCGTCGGGAACGAACAACGCGTCACCGGGATGCATCAGTCGCGCTCGGTGGTCGCCGTCGCCCACCAGATACGAAAGGTTCTCTATCACAGGGATTTCCGGGTGAATCACCGCGTGCTTTCCGCCGAGCGCCCGAATCGTCAGCTCGCCGACCGTCAGCTCGTCGCCCGCGTGCACGGTTTGGAAGGGAGCGTCGAGCTGTGCCGCGGTTTGCGAGTCGGTGTAGAGCGCCGCATTGGGGTTGGCCTCGATCAGGGCCGGCAGCCGTGCCGGGTCGACATGATCCGGGTGCTGGTGTGTGATCAGGATGGCGTCCAGTCCGGTGATGCCCTCGAAGCCATGCGCGAAGGTTCCAGGATCGAAGAGCACGCTAGTGTGGTCGAACTCGGCAAGTAGGCAGGAATGCCCGAAATGCGTCAGTTGCATGCTTACGATTGTGCCCTGACGGGGGTGGTCGTGTGCGGTTAGTTTTCGCGACGATACTGTTCGCCGGCGGCTTGGTCGATGCCCAGGTCTTCGTGGTCCCGGCGGCGGGTGAACCGGAGACCTGTCCGCCCGTCTGCGACCAGATCCCGGCCACCGCGTGGCTGCCGCCGCGCGCCGTGCCGCTCAACTCGACCTACAACTGGCCCCCGCTGGCGGGGCTGGTCGTGCAGGTGACCGGGTCCGGGGCGGCACCGCGGTTCCGGTTCGAGGAGCTGTGCGCCGCGCGGCCGCTGGCGCAGGACCCCCGCGCCTCGGCGGTGGCGGCACGCGTGACGGTGGCCCACCCGGAGGGCCAATGGCAGCTGATGGCCCAGATCGTGCACTGGCGCGGTGACACGGCCCGGGGCGGCGCGATCGCGTCCTCGGTGTTCGACAACGCCGTCGCGGTGCTGCGCGGCTGCCAGCAGGGGGCACCGTTGCAGTCGCCGTCGATCACCACCGACGAACTGACCCGGATGGCCGCGGTGATCAGCGGCCCGGTGGTCATGCATACCTACCTGGTCGCACACGTCGCGAGCAGTACGATCAGCGAGCTGACCCTGTGGTCTGGTGCGCCGCCGCAGGTGCCGTGGCCCTCGATGGCCGACGGTCAGGTGCTGGACTCGATGACGGCCCCGCTGTGCGAGGCCTACATCGCGTCGTGTCCGTAAGCCGCGGCCGGCCGGTAGAGTTGGCGCCGACAGCAACTCGTCAGGAGGGACGCCGGTGGCGCGGGTGATCGTTAATGTGATGCCCAAAGCGGAGATTCCCGACCCGCAGGGTCAGGCGATTGTCGGCGCGTTGGGCCGACTCGGACATCCCGGGATCTCAGATGTCCGTCAGGGCAAGAGGTTTGAGCTCGAAGTCGATGACACCGTCGACGATACCGTGCTCGCCGAGATCGCCGAATCACTGTTGGCCAACACCGTGATCGAGGACTGGACGATCAGCCGGGAAGTGTCGTGATGGCCCGGATCGGCGTTATTACCTTCCCCGGTACGCTCGACGACGTGGACGCCGCTCGTGCGGTGCGCCGCGTCGGTGCGGAGGCGGTGAGCCTGTGGCACGCTGACGCCGACCTCAAAGCGGTCGATGCGGTCGTGGTGCCGGGCGGGTTCTCCTACGGCGACTATCTGCGGGCCGGCGCGATCGCCCGCTTCGCCCCGGTGATGTCCGAAGTGGTCTACGCGGCGGGCCGCGGTATGCCGGTGTTGGGGATTTGCAACGGTTTTCAAGTGCTGTGTGAGACCAGACTGTTGCCCGGCGTGCTGACCCGCAACGCGGGTCTGCACTTCATCTGCCGCGACGTGTGGCTTCGGGTCGCATCGAACTCGACGGCGTGGACCTCGCGCTTCGAGGCCGACGCCGACCTGCTGGTCCCGCTGAAATCGGGCGAGGGTCGCTACGTGGCGCCGGAGAACGTGCTCGACGAACTCGAGGGCGAGGGCCGCGTGGTATTTCGGTACCACGACAACATCAACGGCTCGATGCGTGGCATCGCCGGCATCAGCTCGGCCAACTGGCGCGTCGTCGGCCTGATGCCACACCCCGAGCACGCCATCGAAGCGTTGACCGGTCCCTCCGACGACGGCCTGGGCTTGTTCTACTCCGCGCTCGACGCCGTGCTCACCGCCTGACGTCGTCTTCGCGGAGACACCTGAGGCACTGCGCAATCCGGCGAAGGCCTGACTATCGCGTCGGTCGGCTCGGGTGGGTCTTTTCGCGCGCCGCCTCGCCGTGCCGTAGCGCATCGCGGGTTTCCTACGGGTCGGCGCGAGCCAATTCGTGCCGGTAGGAGACCGCGCCTCCGTCGTGGAAGGAAACGGGTCATTGTCGGGGCCCTGGGGCAGGCGCACCATCGAAGGATCGGCGCCGACGGGGAGGAAGCCAGTGGTACAAGCAGGTACGGGTCTGCGGGGCCGAGTGGCGCTCGTGACCGGGGCGGCGCGCGGGCAGGGACGCGCTCACGCCCTGCGACTGGCTAACGAAGGCGCCGACATCATCGCCATCGACGTGTGCGCCCCGATTTCCGACACCATCCGCTACCCTGCGGCCACTTCTGACGAGTTGGTGGAAACAGCACGGGTCGTGGAGGATTCGGGACGCAAGGCGCTGATTCGCGAAATCGATATCCGCGACTTGGCGGCTCTGCAGCAGTTGGTTGGGGATGCCGTCGATCAATTCGGCCGGCTCGATGTCGTCGTCGCCAATGCGGGCGTACTGAGTTTCGGTCGCTTGTGGGAGATGTCCGAAGAGCATTGGGACACCGTCATCAACGTCAATCTCAGCGGTACCTGGCGCACCTTGCGCGCCGCAGTCCCGGCGATGGTGCAGCTGGGAAACGGCGGATCGATCATCGTCGTCAGCTCGACCACCGGCCTGAAGGCAACACCCGGCAACGGGCACTATTCAGCGTCCAAACATGGTCTGGTGGGGCTGACCAACGCCCTGGCGGTGGAATTGGGGGAGTACGGCATTCGGGTCAATTCCGTGCACCCGTACGCGGTGAGCACGCCGATGGGAAGCTCCGAGGAGATGCTGACATTCCTGGCCGACCATCCGTCGTACCTGCACAGTCTGTCCCCGATGCCGTTTCGGGCGATCGGCGCTCCCGAAGAGTTCATGACGCCCGAGGACATCGCCGATGTCGTTGCCTGGCTTGCCGGAGACGGATCCGCGAACATGTCGGGCAGCCAGGTCGTCGTGGATCGTGGCTACCTGAAGCACTAGCCCAGGACGGGGATCCGGCGCTGGGCGGCCGGACGCTTGTGTGCGGCTTGCATCACCGTCAACCCACGTCGAGCACCATCGGCTGCGACGGGCACTCGGCGACGGAGTCCAGATCGGCGAAGAACTCGATCGCGGCGGCGATGGTGTGGTCGATATAGGTGGCGAACTCGTCAAAGTCGACGGGTTCGCGGATCTTGCGGGAGCTGCGGGCGACGACGCCGACCCGCTGCGGATCAGACGACCCACGGACGGTCACCACGACGTCGCGGCTGCGCCGGTTCCACGAGTCGGCCAGTTCGGCCAGCTCAGCACCGTCAGCCGCCGGGAAGAAGCAACCCGGGGTGACTTGAATCGTGAATTCGTCACGGTGCCAACGGGAGATCCCGAGGTGGACATGCAGCCGCCGCGGGCGGGTGTTGGCGACGTAGAAAAATTCACCGTCGTGCTGGCCGCGGAAATAGCGGCTGCCACGAGTGCACAGGTAGCGTTCGATCAGGTCGGCGGAAAACGCCTCAGTCGTCATGAAATACATGGTGCGGCCTGGGGCTTTCCGGATCCTTTGCGCCGAGCAACGTGTCGGCAAAGAATCTGGTGAGAATTTGCTGAGTTTGTAACGATCCAGTCACGCGAAGTGAACTGCCCTGCAACAGGTTACGTCCGAACGGTTTACGACAGCGACACGCACCGCAACGATCGAGCAGCCGGCGACGTTCTGCATGCTCACCGGTTTGCAGTCGTCCCAGATCACTTCGTAGCGGGGCATCGCCGGGGGTCGCCGCACCCGGCCGCGCTAGCCTTCAGCTGTGCCGTCGGCACACAACGCAAGGAGGAGTGCCAATGGGGTTCGCGGTGCAACGGTTCGACCATATTGTGGTCATTGCAACGATATTGAGGCCACCGCGGCGTGGTACGAGCGGGTTCTCGGCATGAAGCGGGAGACGTTCGGGCCGTCCAACCGAACAGCGCTGTGCTTTGGCAATCAGAAGATCAACCTGCGCCCTGTCGGCGCGCTCACCGACGACCCCGATTGGGTGTCCGGGACCGTCGAAGCGGCGGGCTCCGAAGATCTGTGTTTCATCACCGATTCCAGCCCAGACGAGGTGCGTGCGCACCTGCAAGCGTGCGGGGTCGAGATCACCGCGGGGCCGGTAACCAAGACCGGTGCACTGGAACCGATGACCTCGCACTACTGCCGGGACATCGACGGCAACCTGGTCGAGATCGCGGTCTACTGACCGTTTTCGAGCGGGTACAGCGCGGGCAGGTTGACCACGATAGCCTCCTGGCTGCTGCGGGCGATCACCACCTCCGCGATGGTGTCGGGGTCGGGGTTCTCCTCCCGGTGCGGCAGATAGGGCGGAATGAAGACGTAGTCGCCGGGCGCGGCCGCGATGCGCACCTCGTCGACGCCGTCGTGAAAGACGAACTCAGGGTGGCCGGCTCGCACATAGATCGCGGTTTCCGAGTCACCGTGGTGATGGTTGGACGAGACGGTCGCGGGTAATGCGTGCGTCTCACCCATCCACAGCTTCTCGGCGCCGACCGACTTACCGCTCAGCGCCGCAAACCGGCGCAGTCCTTCCGATTGCGCGGTATCCGAGCTGATCTCCGACGCCTTGATGTGGTGCACCCGGCGCTGCATCACCAGCTGGTTGGGTTCGTCGAAGTCGGGGTGAAATCCATCTGTCGTTGCCATACTCGCAATTGTCCCGGTTTTCTGCTCGACGTACCGTCGGCTCAGTTGGGTGCGAGCCGCGCCGGATGTTTGCGCAGGTCGTCGCCCCCAGGGTGCGGTCCTGCAGCCGTAGCAACAGTCGCGGGCCGCGTGCCGGCTCAGCTGCCGATCAGTTTTGCGGCGAGGTCGTGCAAATCATCGACCACGAGGGTCGGCCGCGCCAGCCCGTCGGCCAGCAGCGGGGCATTTCCCGGCCGGGCTACCAGTGCGGTGCTGAAGCCGACGTTGTGCGCGCCCAGCAGATCCCAGGCGTGGGCGGCCACCATCATGCAATCGGCGGGCGCCACACCCAGCGTGTCGCAGGCATACCGGTAGACCACGGGGGCGGGCTTGAACGCGCGACAGGATTCCACGCTGAGCTGTTCGTCGAAAAGCGATGCGAGCCCGGCGTTGTCCAGTGGTGTCGCGACCCCGGCCCGATGCGGCGAATTCCTCAGCGTCACCTGCCGAAATCCGTTGTCGCGCAGCGCGGTGAGGGCTTCGACGGCGTCCGGATGTGCCGGCATGGCGCCCATCTGCTCCTGCAGGCGGTGCGCGTCGGCGTCGGTGACCTGCACCCGATAGCTGTCGGCCAGCATGTGCAGGATACCTCGACCGAGGGTGAAGAAGTCCGCGTAGCAGTCGGCCATCGTGACCGTCATCGAGTACATGACGAGCTGGCCGAACCACTCGCGCAGCACCCGCTCGTCGCCGAACAGCTCGCCGAAAAGCGGTGCTATGGAATCGATGTCGATCAGCGTCTCGTTCACATCGAAAACGAGGACAGACGGTGTCGTCGGCATGCCTGCTCCTGTACCTTCTTAGGATCGGGAAGGTTCGGCCGTAAGTATCCAACCAGACATGAGCATCGCCACGACGGCGAACACGCCGTTGGAGAACGCCTGCGCTCGTTCCGCATTGGCTTTACGCACCGCCACCGCAGCCTCCCCGCGTCGTCGTATCCGGCTCAGTTAGCCGTTGGAGTTCTCCCGAGCACCTCGTCGGTGTCGAGTCCCCGGTCCACGCCGTGCGGAACGACGGTCTGGCCAGGTTCGAGGTGCAGCTGCCGGCCGTCGACAAAGACGTCGATCTTGTCGGGTTCGAAGGACACCAGGTTGCTGACCCGCTCCACCTCCGGCCACGCGTTGACGTAGGACCAGGCCGCGCGTTTGCGCTTGCCGATGTCGTAATAGGAAGCCAAGCCCTTGTATGGGCAGAAGGTTTGACCCGCAACGGGTTTGAGCATCACATCGGCGATGTCGTCGCGGGGCACATACCAGCGCGGCGCGAAACCGGATTCGTACAGCACCAGCGGGCACTCGGTGTCCGCGATCACTTGGTCGCCGTCTTGGACCACCAGATGCCTTGAGGTCGAACGAATATCGATGCGGTGGTAGGCGTCGGTGGCATGCCCGACGATGCGTTCGTCTTCTTCGTAGAAGGCTTCCATGGCGCGCCAGGCGAATGCCACCCGTCCGGCCAGTACCGCGGCCTGCGGTGGCAGGCCGGTGTGCTGCCAGGCGCCGTGGGCGGCTTCGTGCTCCGCAGTCCGAACAGTGAACCACTGCGTGTCGCCCAGGTCCTTATGCTGCGTGACGCGGTCTTCGGAGACCAGGATGGTCGCGTCGATGTCCCCGGTCGGGAAGTAGGCGACCGGGTAGCGTCCCGGCTCGTGTAGCAGCACCACTTCTTCGCTGTCGGCGATCCAGCGGTCGGCGAAGCGCACTCGCATGCGACGGCGTAATGGCTCCGCGAACAGCAGGCGTGGCGGCAACGGCTGCTCGGTGAGGAAGTGGCCGACCGATCCGGTCGCCAGTGGACCCTGTTGCCATGCCAAACCCATTGTGGTGGACTCACTTTCGCGCCAGTAACGGACCGTGCCACTAGTCGATGACGACGACCATCTTTCCGCCGGCCTCGCCGGCCTCCATGATCCGGTGTGCCTCGTAAATCTGGTCGAACGAGAAGACGTGTGACGGCGTCGCGTCGAGCTCGCCCTCGGTTACCTGGCGGGCGATGTCCTGCAGGGGCACGTCAGATAACGGGAAGCCGGGAGTGCCAAATACGAAGCTGCCGAAGAAGTTCAGATTTACCCCGCTGGCCATGCGCAACAGCGGGTTGAAATCGCCTAGGGGATCAAGCCCGCCCAGCCAGCCGGCCAGGCAGGCCGTCCCGCCGCGGCGCAGCAGGTCGAGCGAGTCGAGGATGGTGCTGTTACCCCACCAAGTCCAACACGGCGTCGATTTGCTTGGATTCGGCGATGTGGGAGGCGAGGTCGCGCCTTTCCACTTCGACGCGCGATGCACCCAGTTCCTCGAGCACCGAAGCCCGCTGGCTGCTGCGGGCGGTCGCGATGACGTGCGCGCCGGCGGCGACCGCCATCTTGAGTGCTGCCTGGCCGAACGACGAGGTCGCCCCGCGCAGCAGCAGCGTCTGTCCCGCCTGCAGGTTGAGGTTGCGGAACAGACACGTCCAGGCCACCGCATCGATTTCCGGCAGGGGCCAATTGCGACCATGGCAGTTCGGAATCGATCGGGGCGACGTTCGCGGCGCGTACCCGGGTGTGTTGGGCGTAGCTGCCGTTGATGGTTCGCCCGAGGCCACCCATCAGGGCCGCGACCTTGGTGCCGACCGGAAACTCACCGCCCGGGCACGAGTCGACGATGCCCACACATTCGATGCCGCTGACTTCCGCGGCTTCCGCCCATTCCCCCCGGCGCATGTGCAGCTCGGCGTGGTTGATCCCGAATCCCTTGACCTGGATCACCACTTCGCCGTCCCTGGGCAGCGGTTTGGGGATTTCGGTGTAGACCAAGCGGTCCAGTCCGCCGAACCCGTCGAGGATGATTGCCCGCATGCTTTCCCCACCGGGTTGCTCACGCACCACGGCGGGCGCGGTGGGCAGGGTAGAACTGGTGATCCCCATAGCACTGACCTCCCCCGAGGTTTTGCGGAAAATCCGCATCGCGCATTATGCCCCGGCGTCCGGCTCGACTAAATGGGCTATCTGACCCAATATTATGGGCGAGTAGACCTAAAATTGTCCAGGGTGCACCCACGCTGCGAGGTCTACGCGGGAACCGGAAGTATCAGCCGGGACTTCCCGTGGTGGATGGTGTGCCGGCACGGGCGCAGTTCGGTGCCGGTGCCCGCTGGCGCACCGGTGCCCTCGTTCCGCATGTATTGAGGGAACGAGCCGCCCGATACCTGTAGGCGGAGCCGGTGGCCGGCGGCAAGCCGATGTGCGCAGGGGTGCAGCTGCAGCCGTAGCGGCCCTTCCCCGGCGGCGGGGTCGAGCCGTTGGAATGTCTCAGAGAAGTTGCGGGAGCAGCCTTTCGCGTCGACATCGCAGAGCCGGACGAACACGTCGGCGTGTGGATTACTCCTGCTGTGGTGAAGCTCCACCACGGGAGTCCCGATGATTTCCAGCATTTCGGCTAGTGCGGGGGTGGTGAAGGTCAGCACGTCTGAGCGTGCCTCAAGGTCGCGGTTGTCGCGCACTCCAGCGTCGTTGTCGATCAAGGGCCCGGCAACCGTCGGCGTGGGATGAGCGGGGTCGTAAGTGAACGAGGTGGTGCCGGTCTGCGGCTGTTGCCCGGTGAGCTGCCCGCCCAGACCGAGATAGTGGACCTGTTCGGTGCTTGGTGGCGGCCAGTGCGGGTGCTCACGCCATTCGTCGGTGCCTGTGACGGCGAACCGGACGGGCTGGTGCTTGCGGGTGACGGGTTCACCGGCCAGGTGCTCGGCCATCCAGTCGAGGTTGTCGGCGCCAAGCTGCCCGTTCGCGCCGCTGACTACTTGCTGGTGTATCCATGGCCCGACGGTGAGCGCGACCTCGAGTCCACGTTCATGCAGCACCTCATACTGGCGCATGGTGTGGGTGAGGATTAGGTCTTGCCAACCGACGACCAGCCGGATCGGCACCGATACCTTGTCCAACGCGGCGCTGGCGTTGTAGGGCTGCCAAAACGGGTCGCTGAGGTCCTGGTGACACAGCCACTTGCGAAACCACGGTGCCTGATGCCCGAGCGCAATGTCCGCGGCCTCGGCCAGGGGGAGGGCCGCAACGGTGCGAGCATTGAGCTTGGCGGCCCGGGCGAAGATCCACATGACACCGAGCAACCCGAACCGCTCCTGGTTCACCATCACCCTCGACCACGTGAGTAAGTCGTGGAGACGGAAAGCGCCTGTGCCCAACCCGAACTCGACGGCATTATGAAAGCCGGCGATGATCACCGCCGTGCGCAGCTCTGGCGGCGGATCGACCAGCAGGGCCCACTGTGTCCATCCCACAGCAGACGCCCCGTAGGTGGCCAGTCGCCCGTCGAACCACGGCTGGGTGCGCAACCACTCCATGGTGTCTTGTCCATCGTCGATGTCGGCGGCTATCGGCGTGAACTGGCCACCGGAACCAAACGAGCCGCGGCAGCTTTGCACCACCACGTGATAGCCCTGTCCGGCAAACAGCCGCGCATCCATGTTGATGGGCAGGCTCCGCCCGTACGGCGTGCGCATCAGGATCGTTCCGCGGCCCCGCGTTCCGGCGGGAACATAGTGGTCGGCTAACAGCGTGATCCCATCCCGTATGGGCACGGCGAGATCACGTTCGTTCCGGAAGCGATGTGTTGCCTTGGGCAGCTTCGAACGCGAGGCGACGGCTCGGTCGAACAACGACGCGCCGAAGCCGGGCCTTATTGCCTTTACCATCCTGCTACACCTCAATGACCTGAAACCAGTTACACAACTGCGAATTTCGGCGCTATCGCCTTCGTCGTGGTCATACCGTGACGACGAGTTTCTTGGCAGAAACACCGTTGCGTAGTTGGTCAAGCGCATCGGGGATCTTGGCGAGTCCCTCGCCAACCACCACCGCCTCGGGTGCGGCCCGGTAGGTGCCATTCGCCAGCGCAACCGGCAGAAAGTGTTCGTATATGGCCGGGCCAACCTCGTTGTCTTTGAGGCTTGTGCCCCAAATGGAGCTCACCCGAACACCGTGGCGGCGTCGGCATGCCAACGCGATCCGCGTGAGCCAGGCGGGCTGTGCGGCGGCGATACGGTGGCGACCGGGTACTTTCGAAGGTCTCGGCCGGGGCGACGTGATCGTAGGGCATCCCGTTGGGGTTGAAGTACGGCATTTCGTCGCGCCGCAACAGGTTTCGCCGTCGCAGCTCGACGGGATCGATGCCCATCTTGCGGGCGGCGACGTCGAGAAGGATCTCGCGGACCAGGGTTTCGTACTGCCAGGGTCCGCGGTAGGCGGCCAGCCCGCTGGTGTTGGAGAACACCGTCTTGTAGTTGAAGCTGGCGTTGGGTACGCGGTAGGGTCCGGGGAAGAACATCCCGATCGCCGCGGTGGTCAAGACCGGGTACGGCGTCGGATAGGCACCGATGTCCTGGATGAAGTCGATGTCGGCGGCGGCGATGTTGCCGTCGTCGTCGAACGCCATCCGGGCGGTGCCCTTGACGTGGCGGGCCTGCCCGGCCGACATCAGATTCTCGCGCCGGTCCTCGATCCACTTCAGCGCCGCGGGAACCTTCCGCGCGGCCAGCATGATGCACATGTCTTCGCGCATCGGCACGACCTTCTGGCCGAAACCGCCGCCGGTATCGCGCATGATGACTCGAACCCGTTGTGCCGCAATGCCCAACAAGCGGGCGCAGAAGGCGCGCAGTTCGTGCGGGGTCTGAGTGGACGCCCACAACGTCAGTTCTCCGGTGGCGGCTACCCATTCGACGACCAGGCCGTGGGTCTCGATCGGTACCGGCGCGTAAATCTGTTGGTAGATCTCCTCTTTCACGACGTGTGCCGCCGAGCCGAAAATCTCTTCGTCGGGCGGTGCTCCAGCCATCCCGCCGGCGACGTTGTCGGCGTAGGTCTCGTGTACCAGCACATCGGAGGACTGCGCCCGGGTGAAGTCGGACACCGCGGGTAGCGGTTCGTAGTCGACGTCGACCAATTCCAGCGCGTCCTCGGCGACGTAGCGGCTCTCGGCGACGATCAGCGCGACCGGGTCGCCGACGAACTTCGCTTCGCCCTCGGCCAGCGGTGGCCGCGGGGTGTCGGGGACGTCCTTGCCGGCGACGGCGTGCCAGGCCTCGTGGACGCAGGGGTTGAGGTCGGCGGCGGTGAAGACCGCGTGCACGCCGGGCAGTTGCAGCGCCGCCGAGGCGTCGATGCCGTTGATCCGGGCGCGAGCGAACGGGCTGCGCAGGAAGCAGGCGTGCCGCATCCCGGGCCGCGAGATGTCGTCCACGAAGGTACCATGGCCGGTCAGCAATCGGCCGTCCTCGACCCGCTGGACCCGGGTCCCGGCATAGCGGGGCGTCGGGGTGCTCGTTGCCCCCTGCACATCCTGAGTCATATCGCTCCATTGGGCCGTCGCTGAGCGAGAAGGTGAATGCCATCATACGAGAGTGCGGTTACCGCCATAGCACGTCGGAGTCTTGTTGGCCGCCGGCGCCGGGCGCCGGTATGGCAAGCCGAAAGTCTTGGTCGACGGCTGGCTGGACATTGCCGTCGGCGCGTTGCGCGACGGGGGATGCGGCGACGTCGTCCTGGTCCTGGGCGCCGCGGAGGTCACCGCCCCGCCCGGCGTCACCGCGATCACCGCGCCGGACTGGCACCGGGGACTCAGCGCGTCGGTGCGTGCCGGCCTGGCTGCGGCCGACCGCAGCGGCGCCGACTACGCCGTGCTGCATGTGATCGACACTCCCGACGTCGTGGCCCGGGTGCTCGGCCGAGTTGCCGAAAGTGCGCTTGCGCGAGCGTGTTTCGGCGACCGGCCCGGTCATCCGGCGGTCATCGCGCGCCGGCACTGGCCCGATGTGCTGACCCGGATAGCGGGCGACCAGGGCGCCGGGGCGTATCTGCGCGGCAGGCACGACGTCGAGCTGGTCGACTGCAGCGACCTGGCCGAGGGTATTGACATCGACGAGCCCGGCTAACTCACAGACCCAGCAGCTTTTCCGCGTTGAGGTGGCTGATGCGCGCCCGCTCGTCGTCGGTCAGCGGCAGAGCGTCCAGAAAGGCGCGGGCGGTCTTCATCGACCCGAACGGGTAGTCGGCCGAAAACGCCACTCGCTCGATGCCGACGTGGGCGACCAGGTTGGCGTAGGTGGCTTCGTCGTTGAAATTGGCGAACGTGTAGTGCACATTGCGCCGCAGGTAGGTGCTGACGGCGTGGTTGAGGCCGGTCAGTTCCGGCTTCAGCGTGGCGTCGAAACGCGGCAGCATGAACGACGTCGCCTCGCCCATGTGCCCGATGATGAGCTGCAAGTCCGGGTAGCGGTCGAACACGCCACCGAGAATCAGTCGCAGCACATGGGTGGCGGTGTTGATGTGCCAGCCCCACCCCACCGTCGCGAATGCGAACGTGACCTCGGGGGAGAACCCGGCGTAACTGGACTCGACGACGGCCGTCGGTGGGATCGTCGGATGCAGGTAGATCGGGGCGTTCAGTGCCGCCGCGCGGTCGAGAACCGGCTCGAAGAACGGATCGTCCAGGTAGCGGCCTTGGCTGTGCCCGTTGATCACTGCGCCCCGGAATCCGAGCTCGCGCATCGCCCGCTCCAGCTCGTCGGCCGCCGCGTCGGGCGCGCCGATCGGCAGGCTCGCGAAGCCCGCCAGCCGCCCCGGGTACCGAGCGACCGCCGCGGCGAGTTCGTCGTTGCATTCGCGGGCCAGCTGGGTCGCTTTCGGGCCGTCCAGCTGCTCGACACCGGGGGCGGCCAGCGACAGCACCGCCAGATCGATTCCCGCCTCGTCCATGGCCGCGATGCGCCCGTCGCCGAGATCGGCGATGGCGTCGATCACGCCCGCCCGCGACGCCAGCCAGCTGCCCGGTCCGCGCAGGAGTCCCGCTGTGGCGTAATGCTCTTCGAGTGCGATGGTCCGCACCGGCGGTCCTCAGGTCTCCAGCACGCGGTTGGCGGCGGTCCAGTAGGGCAGTTCGTCGCGCTTGGCGGCCCAACGGATTGTCTTGGTGTAGCCGTTTCGGCCAGCGTTTCCTCGGCGTGCTCGCGCCCGAAGCCGCTGTGACCGACGCCGCCGAACCCGGTGCCGATCGCGATCCGCACGTAGTTGTTAACGAACACGGCGCCGGCCCGGATCTGCCGGCTCACCCGCAGCGCACGGTCGCCGTCCTGGGTGAATACCGCCGCAACCAGTCCGAACGGATTGCTGTTGGCGATCCGCACCGCCTCACCCTCCTCGCTGAACGGGATCAGCGTGACCACCGGACCGAAGATCTCTTCCCGGGCGACCCGCATGCGCGGCGTCACGTCGGTCAGCACGGTCGGCGATACATAGAAGCCGTCCGCCAGCCGCGGATCCTCGGGCAGCGGCGCCTGCGCGGCAATGCGCGCGCCCTCGGCCACACCGAGCTTGAGATAGTCCAGCACCTGCTTTTGCTGCGCGCGGGTGACCAACGGCCCGACGTCGGTCATGGGGTCGGCCCCGTCGCCCACCCGCAGCTTTGTGACCGCCTTGCACAGCTTCGCGGCGAACTCACCATAAATCTTGTCCTGCACCAGGATTCGCGACGACGCGGTGCACGCTTCGCCTTGGTTGAAGAAGCCACCGTCGATGGCCGCCATCAGCGCCTCGTGCATGTTGGCGTCGTCGAAGACGATCAACGGGTTCTTCCCACCCAGCTCCATCAGCGTCGGGGTGAGATTGCACGCGGCGTTGCGCATCACCGCCGAACCCGTCCGCGGCGACCCGGTGAACGACACCTTGCCGACGAAGCGGTGTCCGGCCAGCGCGGCACCCACCTCGCCCTTGCCGGGTACGGCGTGCACCACCCGGTCGGGCAGCACGGACTGGATCAGTTCGACCATGCGCAGCACTACCGACGGTGTCTGCTCCGGTGGCTTCAGCACCACGGCGTTACCGACGGCGAGTGCCGGCGCGATCTTTCCGGCGGTGTGGGTGTGGATGGGCGGCCAGTTGAACGGCACGATGGCCGCGATCACGCCGTACGGTTCCAGCGTGGTGACGTCCAGGACGGTGTCGTGGTCGCGCGCCTTGTTCGGCAGGTTCTCCACGATGCTGCTGAAGAACTCGAAGATAGAGATCGCCGCTTCGAGGTCGAACTGGCGCGCCTGGACGATCGGCTTGCCCATTTCGCGAGACTCGAGCATCGCGAGTTCGTCGGCGTGTGCGCGGATGACCTCGGCGATCTGGCGCAGGTAGCCGCCCCGCTCCCGGGCGGGCCGCTGCTTCCAGCGCAGGTGTGCGGCGTGGGCCTTGCACACCGCCTGGTCTACCTCGTTGGGCCCTGCGCCTTGCACCACCGTGACGGTTCGGCCCGTCGCGGGGTTCTCGACGACGAACTGGTCGTCGGTGGACGGAGACGACCAGCGCGTCCTGGTCCGGGTCCGGGCGGGAGCTTGCAGAGTCATTGGCACGTCCAGCAAGGTCGGGGGTTGGGGTGGTCGACGGGCGGTCAGCACGCTCGACGAGGACGACGCTACGATCACCCGCGGCATCAGGGCCAACGACATGTTCTGATGGCTTTCAGCACGCGCTGTGATAATGGCTGCATGGAGCTGCGCCACCTTGAGTACTTCCTCGCGGTCGCGGACAACCGGAGCTTCACCGAGGCCGCGAAAAAGTTGCACGTCGTCCAATCGGGGGTGTCGGCGACGATCAAGGCGCTGGAACGAGAACTCGGCGCGGAGCTATTCGTGCGGGGCTCGGCGGGTGTCGAGCTGACTCCGGCGGGAGAGGAGCTGCGGCCTCGCGCCCGCGAAACCCTGGATGCCGCCCGCGCGGCCAAAGACGCCGTCAACGCCACCCGCGGCTCCATCCGCGGCACCGTCACCGTCGGGATCCTGACGTCGATCAGTGTGATCGACATGCCCGCGGTGCTGGCTGAATTGCACGCCCGGCATCCCGGGGTGACCGTGCACTTGCGCGCCGCCAGCGCCGGATCAGCCGGCCTGGCCCGCCAGCTTCGCGACGGCGATCTCGACGTCGCCTTTCTGGTGTTCACCGGGCCGCCGCCGGCCGACCTGAATGCCCGTCTGGTCGCCGCGGTTCCGCTGCTGCTGGTTGTGCCCGCCGATCATCCACTGGCGCAACGGGATTCGGTGCAACTGGCGGAGCTGGAAGGGATGTCGTTCGTCGACAGCCCACCGGGATACGGCACCAGGACCGTGATCGACAACGCCTTCACCGCCGCCGGCGTGGAACGGACCGTCGCGGTAGAGGTCGCCGACCTGGGCACGGCCGCGACCTACATCCGAAACGGCCTGGGAATCGGCTTCCTCAGCTGGACCATTCTCGACGAGATCGACGACTTCGGTCTGGCCACCCTGCGCGTCAGCGATTACGACCTCGAATGGCGACTGTTCGTCACCACGTCGGCGGCCCGGTCGAACAGCGCGGCCACCCGAGCGGTACTCGAGCTGATCGAGGAGGTCGCGGCCCGCTGACTTAGCCGGCGATGGCGGTCTGCTCGCGCGCGACCGTCGTCCTCGCGGCCGAGCCGTAGCCGTAGCGTTCGATCACCTCGGCCCATCGCTGCGCGACGAGCGCGCGCTGTTCGTCCGGCACGTCATAGGTGTTGGTTCGGTAGTCCGCTTTGTCGGCAAGGTATTGCTGCAGCCGTGCCAGATACTTTTCGAAATCGCCCAAATCCAGGTGCTCGTACAACTTGCGCAATTGCGCCTCGGGCTCGCTGATCAGGTCCTCATAGCGCAATTCGTAAAACCTTGCGGGGTCGACGAATTCGCGGCCCTCCTCCAGCTTCCGATACAGGTCGAGGTAGGTGGACAGCACGTTTTCGGTCAAACCCGCGTAAATCGGCCGTTGCAGGCCATGGACGCGGGAGAACGTCTTGAAAAGGTGAACCGTCGACGGATAAACGACGTAGGGATCCCGGACGATGTGGATGAATTTCGCCCCCGGGAAGAGTTCCGCCAGCACCTTGATGCGGAAACTGTTCGTGGGACTCTTCAGCACTACCGTCTTGCGGCGGAGGAAGTACACCCGCTGAACGAACCGGTACAGGGTTCGTTTCCAGGCTGCCAGCTCGCGGGGTGTCAGTTGTTCGACGTCCAGATACCGCTGACCGATGATGGGCCGGTTCGGGAACGCCATGGTCAGATAGAGCGACTGCTACCCGAGCATGGACAGCGCGAACTCGTCTTCCTGCGGGTGCGCCACGCTCAACTCCATTGTCCATGGCGCGATGCTTCGACATCAGAAATTCCAGATACGGTGCAATCCGCCTGGTGAGCAAGAAATGATGGGCCTGGATGCATTCGTAATTCGTGGGCGCGGTGTGGCGCTCGTCGAGGGCCAACAGTTCGTGCAGCAACGTCGTGCCGGTACGCCAGTGGCCGACGATGAAGATCGGCGGGTCGGCGATCGTCGTGTAGGCCACGCGGCGGCCGAACACCATCTTCTGGTACATCGCCAGGCAGGAATTGACGACCGTCGCAACCGTGCAGAACAGCACGACGTGCCACCGGCTCCAGTGCACGTCGAAACGGTTACGGACAAGCAGGCGTGCCCAGCCGGCGAAATCACACCCCACCCATAGGGGTGCCGACCACTCGTGCCACCGCGCAAATCGCGATGTCTTGCCAGCGTTCATCGCAGTTGGGACCAACATCGCAGGGTTGCGCGGTGCGCAACGTCGACTCGAGAAGCCGTCATGACGCGTCACCCTTCTCGTGGCAGAACTAGGCAGAGCGGTACGAGTGGGACGGTACTTGTTAGTTGTCCTACGCACGCCTAATTAACGAGAACGTCATTTCCAGGTCACGGTGAATTCGATCCGGCGCCGTTCTTGCTGGTAGGCGGCCGGATCGCGGTCGCCGGAAAAATCGCTTGGCCCCCGGGAACAACCTCCCGACACCAACCGTTAACAACATCGACAAGTTGAGTGACCGAGACTCAATACTGGGTTGACAGGCCGGCGCCCCCGAGGGCAGGCTTGAGCGGGGTTCACTCAGCATAGTGGCACCAAAGAAGCTCTACTCAACCAGGAGGAATCACTATGGCTCGTGCGGTCGGTATCGACCTCGGGACCACCAACTCCGTCGTCGCAGTTCTCGAGGGCGGTGACCCCGTCGTCGTCGCCAACTCCGAGGGCTCACGCACCACCCCGTCCATTGTCGCCTTCGCGCGCAACGGCGAGGTGCTCGTCGGTCAGCCCGCCAAGAACCAGGCGGTGACCAACGTCGACCGCACCATCCGTTCGGTCAAGCGGCACATGGGCACCGATTGGTCCATCGAGATCGACGACAAGAAATACACCGCGCAGGAGATCAGCGCGCGGGTGCTGATGAAGCTGAAGCGCGACGCCGAGGCGTACCTGGGTGAGGACATCACCGACGCCGTCATCACCGTGCCCGCGTACTTCAACGACGCCCAGCGCCAGGCCACCAAGGAAGCCGGCCAGATCGCCGGCCTCAACGTGCTGCGCATCGTCAACGAGCCGACCGCGGCGGCGCTGGCGTACGGCCTGGACAAGGGTGAGAAGGAACAGACCATCCTGGTCTTCGACCTCGGTGGCGGCACCTTCGACGTCTCGCTGCTCGAGATCGGCGAAGGCGTGGTCGAGGTGCGCGCCACCAGCGGTGACAACCACCTCGGTGGGGACGACTGGGACGACCGGATCGTCAACTGGCTCGTCGACAAGTTCAAGGGTACCAGCGGCATCGACCTGACCAAGGACAAGATGGCGATGCAGCGGCTGCGAGAGGCCGCCGAGAAGGCCAAGATCGAGCTCTCGAGTTCGCAGAGCACGTCGATCAACCTGCCGTACATCACCGTCGACGCGGACAAGAACCCGTTGTTCCTCGACGAGCAGCTGACCCGCGCCGAATTCCAGCGCATTACCCAGGATCTGCTCGACCGCACGCGGCAGCCGTTCCAGTCGGTGATCAAGGACGCCGGCATCTCGGTGTCCGAGATCGACCACGTGGTGCTGGTGGGTGGGTCCACCCGCATGCCGGCCGTGACCGATCTGGTCAAGGAACTCACCGGTGGCAAGGAGCCCAACAAGGGCGTCAACCCCGATGAAGTTGTAGCGGTGGGAGCGGCTCTTCAGGCTGGAGTTTTGAAGGGTGAGGTGAAAGACGTTCTGCTGCTTGACGTTACGCCATTGAGCCTGGGTATCGAAACCAAGGGTGGCGTGATGACCAAGCTGATCGAGCGCAACACCACCATCCCCACCAAGCGGTCGGAAACCTTCACCACGGCCGACGACAACCAGCCGTCGGTGCAGATTCAGGTCTTCCAGGGTGAGCGCGAAATCGCTTCGCACAACAAGCTACTCGGCTCCTTCGAGCTGACCGGTATTCCGCCGGCCCCGCGCGGTGTCCCGCAGATCGAGGTCACCTTCGACATCGACGCCAACGGCATCGTGCACGTCACGGCCAAGGACAAGGGCACCGGCAAGGAGAACACGATCAAGATCCAGGAGGGCTCCGGCCTGGCCAAGGAGGAGATCGACCGGATGATCAAGGACGCCGAGGCGCACGCCGAGGAGGACCGCAAGCGTCGCGAAGAGGCCGACGTCCGCAACCAGGCCGAGTCGCTGGTCTACCAGACGGAGAAGTTCGTCAAGGAGCAGCGCGAAGCCGAGGGCGGCTCGAAGGTCCCCGAGGAGACGCTGTCCAAGGTCGACGGCGCGATCGCCGAGGCCAAGTCTGCGCTGGGCGGCACCGACATCTCCGCGATCAAGACGGCGATGGAAAAGCTGGGCCAGGAGTCGCAGGCGCTGGGGCAGGCGATCTACGAAGCCACTCAGGCCGCCGGCGGCCAGCCGGGCGGCGCCGAGCCCGGCGGCACATCCGGCTCCGCTGATGATGTCGTGGACGCGGAGGTGGTCGACGACGATCGGGAGTCCAAGTGACCGAAGGCAATCCGCAGGAACAGGTAACTGTCACCGACAAGCGGCGGATTGATCCCGAGACCGGAGAAGTACGGAATGTCCCACCCGGGCCCCCGACCGAGGGGGTGCCGGGCGGGACCGCCCCGGCGGAATCCGCGACGGAGCAAGGTGCCGACAAGGTTGCCGAGCTGACCGCCGATCTGCAGCGCGTGCAGGCCGACTTCGCGAACTATCGCAAGCGTGCGCTGCGCGACCAGCAGGCCGCGGCGGATCGGGCCAAGGCCACCGTCGTCAGCCAATTGCTGGGCGTGCTCGACGATCTCGACCGCGCGCGCAAGCACGGTGACCTGGAGTCGGGCCCGTTGAAGTCGGTCGCCGACAAGCTGATGAGCGCGCTGACCGGACTCGGTCTGGTGGCGTTCGGCGCCGAGGGCGAAGATTTCGACCCGCTGCTGCACGAAGCCGTCCAGCATGAAGGCGATGGCGGCGAGGGATCCAAACCGGTGATCGGCACCGTCATGCGCGAGGGCTACAAACTGGGCGACAACGTGTTGCGTCACGCCCTGGTCGGCGTGGTCGACACGGTCGAGGGCGACGGCGACGAGGCCGACGCCGCGCCGAGCGCGGACACCGCTGCCAGCGACACCGACGAAAATGCCGACGCCGCCGGTGAATAGGGCACAGAATCAGCACAACAAAAACAGCGAAAGGTGAGAGGAGGTGACGCGACATGGCCCAGCGTGAATGGGTCGAAAAGGACTTCTACAAGGAGCTTGGCGTCTCCTCCGACGCCAGCCCCGAAGAGATAAAGCGCGCCTACCGCAAGTTGGCGCGTGACTTGCATCCGGATGCCAATCCCGACAACCCCGCCGCCGGTGAACGGTTCAAAGCGGTGTCGGAAGCACACAATGTGCTCTCGGATCCGGCCAAGCGCAAGGAGTACGACGAGACCCGACGGCTTTTCGCCGGCGGTGGCTTCGGCGGTCGACGGTTCGACACCGGCGGCTTCGGTGGCTTCAACGTCGGCGGCGACGGCACCGAGTTCAATCTCAACGATTTGTTCGACGCCGCGGGCCGCAACGGCGGCACCAACATCGGCGACCTGTTCGGCGGCCTGTTCGGACGGGGTGCGAGCGCCCGCCCCAGCCGACCCCGGCGCGGCAACGACCTGGAGACCGAGACCGAGCTGGATTTCGTCGAGGCCGCCAAGGGGGTGGCGATGCCGCTGCGGCTGACCAGTCCGGCGCCGTGCACCAATTGCCATGGCAGCGGGGCTCGTCCGGGCACCAGCCCGAAGGTGTGCCCCACCTGTAACGGCGCCGGCGTGGTCAGCAGCAACCAGGGCGCGTTCGGTTTTTCCGAACCGTGCACCGACTGCCGGGGCAGCGGCTCGATCATCGAGCACCCCTGCGACGAGTGCAAAGGCACCGGGGTCACCACCCGTACCCGCACCATCAACGTGCGGATCCCGCCCGGCGTCGAAGACGGACAGCGCATCCGGCTGCCCGGGCAGGGTGAGGCCGGGTTGCGCGGGGCGCCGTCGGGTGACTTGTACGTGACGGTGCACGTGCGTCCGGACAAAGTCTTCACCCGCGACGGCGACGACCTCACCGTGACGGTACCGGTCAGCTTCAGCGAATTAGCTTTGGGTTCAACGCTTTCGGTGCCGTCGCTGGACGGTAAGGTCGGCGTGCGGGTGCCCAAGGGCACCGCCGACGGGCGCATCCTGCGGGTACGCGGACGCGGGGTTCCCAAGCGCACTGGCGGCAACGGTGACCTGTTGGTGACCGTGAAAGTCGCTGTGCCGCCGAACCTGGAAGGAGCGGCGCAGGAGGCGCTGGAGGCTTATGCCGAAGCCGAGCGGTCCAGTGGTTTCAACCCGCGGGCCGGATGGGCAGGTAACCGCTGATGGCGAAAAACTCCAAACGCGAAGACGCCCGCACGTTTTTGATCTCGGTCGCGGCCGAGCTGGCCGGTATGCATGCGCAGACCTTGCGTACCTACGATCGCCTCGGGCTGGTGACGCCGAGCCGCACTTCCGGTGGCGGGCGGCGTTATTCGCAGCACGACGTGGATCTGCTGCGCGAGGTGCAGCGTCTGTCTCAGGACGAGGGCGTCAACCTGGCCGGCATCAAGCGCATCATCGAGCTGACGAATCAGGTCGAGGCGCTGCAGTCGCGGCTCAAGGAAATGGCCGAGGAGATAGCGGTATTGCGCGCCAACCAGCGCCGCGACGTCGCGGTGGTACCCAAGAGCACGGCGCTGGTGGTGTGGCAGCCGCGTAAGGGCCGCTAGGCGCGGATCGAGAACACCGCGACCGCCGGTGCACCGGGATGCGCAGTCCGGTAGCCGCCGCGGCTCAGCGCGTCGGGCGGCGCGGTCATCGGCTCGAAGCACACCACGTCCTCGCCGGGCGGCGCGAAGATCTGGGTCGCCGAATATCCCTGCTCGAAGTGGACTTCCAGGCGGCGTCCGCCGCCGGACACCGCGAACACCGCGCCGTCGACCACCTGGTCGTAGGCGTCGTCAAAGGTGTTGTCGCCCAAGGGTTGTTTCCGGGCCGGCTGCACCGAAGACTCGCCGGTGGGCAGACGCCGTTCGTCGAGACTCAGATGCCGCAGCGGCGGTGTCTCGAGGACCCACTCTTTGCGCGGGGCATCGGGGATCCGCAGATACGGATGGAAGCCGAAGCACAGCGGGACCGCGCTGTCGCCGGTCGCGGTGACGGTGGTGCGCACCGTCAGCGTCCGGTCGGCCAGCCGCACGGCCACGGTCAACAGATGCGGATACGGGAAGCTGGCCAGCAGCCGTTCCTGCGCACCGAAGTCCACCTCGGCGGTGAGCTCGTTGGCCGACTCGGTCACCACCCGCCAGCCCGGATAGGTGGCCATGGTCCCGTGAATCGGCAGCCCGTTGGGATCCGCGCGCACCCCGTTTTCACCGGGCGTTAGCTCGACGGTCACGTTCTCGGCCACATAAGTGTTGCCGCGCAACCGATTTGCCCAGGGATACAGGATCGGTATGCCCATCGTCTTGCCGGCTTCGATATAGGCTTGCAGGCCGCGCCGCTGACCGAGCAACTCCACGCCATCGTCGGTCAGCGAGGTGCCGATCATGCCCGCGTCCGGCACGAACTGCGCGGCCAACGACGACGTGGGGTCACGCAGGGCGACGGGATGCACGCGGTCAGCCTAACGGCTCAGCGGGTCGTGCTGAATACGCTCCGGTGGGGCGCCTTTGGCGATCAGCGCGGCCTTGGTCGTTTGGACCATCTTCGGACCGCCGCAGATGAGGATCTGCCGATCGCCCCAACCGCCGTACTTGGTTACCACCTCGGGGAGCCGGCCGATCTGGTGGACGTGCAGTCCACGCGGCGGCGTGACGTCCGGGTAGTCCGCGGCCCACACCGGGTCGCTGTTGTATTCGGACACCGGCGAGACCGACAGCCAGGGGTTGTGCGCGGAGATCTGCCACAGCGTCGGTAGGTCGTAGAGCTCGCAGCGGTAGCGCGCGCCGAAGAACAGATGCACCCGCGGGTTTTGCACGTAGCGGCACAGGTCCATGATCAGCGCGCGCAGCGGCGCCAATCCGGTACTGCCGGCCACCATCAGGATGTCTTCGCCGTCGCGGTCGACCTGCAGGCCGCCGTGTGGACTGGATAACCGCCACCGGTCGCCCGGTCGGCTTTCGTTGACGATCGCGGTGCTGACCAGACCGCCGGGGACCTGACGGACGTGAAACTCGATCCCGCCGTCTGGGTCGGCGGGGATGGCGGGACTGAGAAACCGCCAGCGCCGCGGGCATTGCGGAATGTGGACGTCGACGTACTGACCGGGGTGATAGTGCATCGGCTGGTCGAGCCGCAGCCGCACCACCGCGAAGTCACGGGAGACCCGCTGATGTTCGATGACGGTACCGTCCCACCAGGCGGGTCCCTCTTCGGCATCGGCGGCGCCGCTCATCACCCCGGTGATCAAGTTCAGCGACTGGTTGGCGGCCGCGTCGACGGCATCCGTCCAGGCATCGCCCAAGTGGGCGCGCAGCGTCGTCCGCAGCGCTCGCCGCAGCGACTCGTAATGTGTTGGCAGCACACCGTATTTGCGGTGATCCCGGCCGAGCTGGGCAAGGAAGGCCACCGGCTCCCTGGCGCGCTGTTCCACCAGCTCGCCGTAAACCCAGTGCAGCGCGTGACCGAAAGCGGCTCGCTGCGCGTCCATTTCGGGCGGGAACAGGTCGCGCACCGAGCCGTCGACCGCGAACCAGTGGGTGTAGAAGCGGTGGACGAGCGCGCCGCCGGCGCCCGACTCGTCCGGGACCAGCGCGTCGCGCAGCACCCGTAACGCATCGGCGTCCTCTAATCCCACGGGGCCCGATTCTAAGCTCGCCCGGCCAGGTCAGCCCTGGCCAACGGTGTTCGAGGTTCCGGCGGTGGCCACATTCGGTGAGCCCCAGTGGTAGGTGACCACATTGCCCGAGCCGGTGGTGCCGATCGCGTCTGTTTTGTCGATCGTGACGCGGTTGTCCTTACCGGCGACGCTGACGCTGGTGCAGTGCCCGCTGACGGTGATCGTGTCGTCCGCGCCGCTCACCGAGAGATAGCCGCCGTTGCAGGGGATCGTTTTCGTGGTCCCGGATCCGCTGACCTGCAGGGTGCCGTTGGTGGGGACGTCGGTCGCCAAGCCGTCGTGTGCGAGATCGGTGCGGGTCCCGGTGGCCGCCCAACCGGCCAGCACCAGCCAGCCGACCAGAATGAGAGACCAGCAGGCCATCCTGGGCAGGCGGATCCACAGAACGATCGTCGCGACCGCGGCCACGACCAGCGTCGCGACGTACCACCACCGGAACGGCAGCAGCTCGGCCAGCCGGAAGACGACCGGAACCCCGCGCGGCGGCGGCGCGAGCCCGGAGTCGTCGTCCATCGTGCGAAATCCCTCCAGAAAATCTAAACTTGAGCGGAACACACTCAACCTTGACGACGTTGAACAACGCGACAAGCATTTTCCCTATACCCGAACGGAGGCGTCGTGGACTCCTTTAACCCGACCACCAAGACGCAAGCGGCTCTGACCTCAGCCCTGCAGGCGGCCAGCGCTGCCGGCAATCCCGAGATCAGGCCGGCTCACCTGCTGTTGGCGCTGCTGACGCAGAACGACGGCATCGCCGCGCCGCTGCTGGAGGCCGTCGGCGTCGAGCCCGCGACCATTCGCGCCGAAGCCGAGCGCCTGGTCGAGCGGCTGCCCCAGGCCACCGGCTCGAGTTCGCAGCCGCAGCTGTCCCGGGAATCGCTGGCGGCGATCACCACGGCGCAGCAGCTGGCCACCGAGATGGACGACGAATACGTTTCCACCGAGCACCTGATGGTCGGGCTGGCCACCGGCGACTCCGACGTCGCAAAGCTGCTCAGCGGGCACGGCGCCTCACCCCAAGCTTTACGGGACGCGTTCGTCAAAGTCCGTGGCAGCGCCCGGGTCACCAGCCCCGACCCCGAGTCCACCTACCAGACGCTGGAGAAGTACTCCACCGACCTGACCGCGCGGGCCCGCGAGGGCAAGCTCGACCCGGTTATCGGGCGCGACAACGAGATTCGCCGCGTCGTGCAGGTGTTGAGCCGTCGCACCAAGAACAACCCGGTGCTGATCGGTGAGCCCGGCGTCGGCAAGACCGCCATCGTCGAGGGCCTGGCCCAGCGCATCGTGGCCGGCGACGTGCCGGAGAGTCTGCGCGACAAGACCGTCGTCTCGCTCGACTTGGGCTCGATGGTGGCCGGCGCGAAGTACCGCGGCGAGTTCGAGGAACGGCTCAAGGCCGTGCTCGACGACATCAAGAACTCCGCCGGGCAGATCATCACCTTCATCGACGAGCTGCACACGATCGTTGGCGCCGGCGCGACCGGCGAGGGCGCGATGGACGCCGGCAACATGATCAAGCCGATGCTGGCCCGCGGCGAGCTGCGGCTGGTCGGGGCTACCACGCTCGACGAGTACCGCAAGTACATCGAGAAGGACGCCGCTCTCGAGCGCCGCTTCCAGCAGGTGCTGGTCGGCGAGCCGTCGGTGGAGGACACCGTCGGCATCCTGCGCGGCCTGAAGGACCGCTACGAGGTGCACCACGGCGTGCGCATCACCGACTCCGCGCTGGTCGCCGCGGCGACGCTGTCCGACCGCTACATCACCGCCCGCTTTCTGCCGGACAAGGCCATCGACCTGGTCGACGAGGCCGCGTCGCGGCTGAAGATGGAGATCGACTCGCGGCCGGTCGAGATCGACGAGGTCGAGCGCCTGGTGCGTCGCCTCGAGATCGAGGAGGTGGCGCTGGCCAAGGAGGAGGACGAGGCGTCCAAGGAGCGGCTGGAAAAGCTGCGCGCCGAGCTGGCCGACCAGAAGGAGAAGCTGGCCGAGCTGACCACGCGCTGGCAGAACGAGAAGAACGCCATCGACGTCGTTCGCGAACTCAAGGAACAGCTTGAGGTGCTGCGCGGGGAGTCCGAGCGCGCCGAGCGCGACGGCGACCTGGCCAAGGCGGCCGAGCTGCGGTACGGGCGCATCCCCGAGGTGGAGAAGAAGCTCGACGCCGCGCTGCCGCAGGCCGAGGCCCGCGAGAACGTGATGCTCAAGGAGGAGGTCGGGCCCGACGACATCGCCGACGTGGTGTCGGCGTGGACCGGCATCCCGGCCGGGCGGATGCTCGAGGGCGAGACCGCCAAGCTGCTGCGGATGGAAGACGAGCTGGGCAAGCGCGTCGTCGGGCAGAAGAAGGCCGTGCAGGCCGTGTCCGACGCGGTGCGCCGCAGCCGGGCCGGGGTCGCCGACCCGAACCGGCCGACAGGGTCGTTCATGTTCCTCGGGCCGACCGGTGTCGGTAAGACCGAGCTGGCCAAGGCGCTGGCCGACTTCCTGTTCGACGACGACCGGGCGATGGTCCGCATCGACATGAGCGAGTACGGCGAGAAGCACTCGGTGGCCCGGCTGGTGGGTGCGCCGCCCGGTTACATCGGCTACGACCAAGGTGGTCAGCTGACCGAGGCGGTGCGTCGGCGGCCCTACACCGTCGTGCTGTTCGACGAAATCGAAAAGGCCCACCCGGACGTGTTCGACGTGCTGCTGCAGGTGCTCGACGAGGGCCGGCTGACCGACGGGCAGGGCCGCACGGTCGACTTCCGCAACACGATCCTGATCCTGACGTCCAACCTCGGGTCGGGCGGCAGCGAGGAGCAAGTGATGGCGGCGGTGCGCGCGGCGTTCAAGCCGGAGTTCATCAACCGGCTCGACGACGTGCTGATCTTCGACGGCCTCAACCCCGAGGAGCTGGTCGAGATCATCGACATCCAGCTCGAGCAGCTGGGCAAGCGGCTGGCGCAGCGGCGACTACAGCTGGAGGTGTCGTTGCCGGCCAAGAAGTGGCTGGCGCAGCGTGGCTTCGACCCCCTATACGGCGCCCGGCCGTTGCGCCGGCTGGTCCAGCAGGCCATCGGCGACCAGCTGGCCAAGATGCTGCTGGCCGGCGAGGTGCACGACGGCGACGTGGTGCCCGTCAACGTCAGCGCGGACGGCGACTCGCTGGTACTGGGCTGATCCCCTCGACGCCGAACGTGCTCTCATGGCGAGGATCCCGCGATTTTTCCGCCACCAGAGCACGTTCGGCGTGCCGCTAGCTCGAAGTCACGGGTCTGCGCGCCGGCGTCGATCACCGCCTGCAGGAGTTGCCGGGCGGCCGGCTGCGCAAGGGTTTCGCGGAACAGCTGATCCTCGAGGCGCAGCCCCGTCGGCAGGTCATTGCCCGCGGCCGCGTCGACCGCGCGCTTGGCGTTCGCGACGGTCGTCGCGGGCGACGAGCCGATGCGAGCGGCGAGCTTGTCGACGAACCGGCGCAGCTTGTCGGGCGGCAGCGCGCGGTTGACATATCCCCAGGCCTCGGCGGTCGCGACGTCGATGTCGCCGCAGCCGAGGATGACTTCCAGGGCACGGGCCCGGCCGATCAGCCGGGCAGCCGCTGCGTGCCGCCACCACCCGGGATGATTCCGACCGCCAGCTCGGGATGGCCCAGGGCCGTCACGCCGAGCGCGGCAAACCGCATGTCGAACGCCATCGCGAACTCGCAGCCGCCGCCGCGGCAGACGCCCTCGATCACGGCGATGGTGGCCTGCGGCAGGGTGCGGATCCGCTCGGTCATGGCGTGAAACGGCGTCAGCTCGTCGTGCAGCGCCACGTCGCCGGCGGGCAGGTCCAGAATCAGCCCGACATCGGCGTGGGCGACGAAGATTTTCGGGTCGGCCGAGTCGACGACCAGCACCCGCACCTCGTCGTCGGCCGCGACCTAGCGCGCCAGCCGGTCGAACTCGTCCACCAGCGGCAGGTCGAACAGGTTGATCGGGGGATTGTCGAACGTCGCCCGGCAAACACCGTCGGCGGCGGCAACCCGAATCAGCTGGTAGTCCTGGTAGCCCATGGGCCGAACCCTACGGGTCTAGGACTCCGAAATCTTCACGTATCCTTGCTGTACCAGCTGGGTCAGCCTCGCTATCGCATTTCGGTTGATCTTGATTCCGGGGATCAGGTCGGCCTTGCCCCAGCCCATGGCTTTGGCTGTCGCACCGCAGATCTCGACCTGCGCTCCCTTCTGGACGAGGTCGGCGATGATCGGCTTGTAGGGATTGCCGGTCGCGATATGCCGGTTGACGTTGTAGGTCTGGTCGTCGAGGGCGGCGTGCCCCGCATTCGTGTGGAACACGATGATGACCTGCGGCTGCACCTTACCATTCGGCGGCGTCGTCGAGGACGAGCCCGGCGTGGAAGAGCACGGCCGGCATGTCGCCCTCGAACGACAGCGATGCCACGCTGAACACGACGTTCACCTCGTCGAGCTGGACGGGGATGTCAATGTGCAACGAGTCGTCTTGACCCGACATTCTCACTTCCCTTCGGCCGAAAAACCGATCGGACAGGCGGCGTCCGAGGAAACCTTAATTGGGTTGTGACCAGGTCGCATTCCTAGTTCCGGTGGGGGAGCAGATACGCTACGTAGGATGGTCCCCCTATGGTTCACGCTGTCCGCGCTGTGCTTCGTCGGCGCGGTCGTGTTGCTGTATGTCGACGTCGATCGTCGACGTGGCCGTAGCAGGCGGCGTAAATCGTGGGCCCGCTCGCACGGATTCGACTACGAGCGCGAATCGACCGACATCCTCAAGCGCTGGAAGCGCGGCGTGATGTCGACGGTGGGCGACGTTCCAGCCCACAACGTGGTGCTGGGGCAGATCCGCGGTGAAGCGGTGTACATCTTTGATCTCGAGGAAGTTGCCACCGTGATCGCGCTGCACCGCAAGGTGGGCACCAACGTGGTGGTCGACCTGCGGCTCAAAGGGCTCAAAGAGCCGCGTGAGAGCGACATTTGGCTGCTCGGCGCGATCGGGCCGCGGATAGTCTACTCGACCAACCTGGACGCGGCCCGTCGGGCCTGCGACCGGCGCATGGTCACCTTCGCGCACACCGCGCCGGACTGCGCCGAGATCATGTGGAACGAGCAGAACTGGACGCTGGTCGCGATGCCGGTCTCCAGCACGCGCGCCCAGTGGGACGAGGGCCTGCGCTCGGTGCGCCAGTTCAACGACCTGTTGCGGGTGTTGCCGCCGGTGCCCGCCGACAGCAACGAGCCGGCCGGACTTCGCAGCGCGGCCCCGAGCCGTCCGCTCGCCCCGGCCGGCCGGGGGGAGTTGCCGCCCCGGCGCTCGGCGCAGGACGTCTCCGGGCTGCTGGGTGACGCCGGCCGCCGTGCCCCGGAATCGCCCCGCCGCGACGAGGGCCGCACCGAAGCCATCCGGCGCCCCCCGCCGTCGACAGGACGCAACGGCCAGCAGGCCGGCAATTTTCAGCGCTGAAAGATATTGCGCTGCAACATGTCTGACCGAGACGAACTGGCCGAGCTGGTGCGTCGACTGTCCGTCGTGCACGGCCGGGTCACGCTGTCGTCGGGCCAGCAGGCCGACTACTACGTCGACCTGCGCCGGGCCACGCTGCACCACCGCGCCTCCGCCCTGATCGGCGTGCTGATGCGCGAACTCACCGCGGATTGGGACTACGCGGTCGTCGGGGGCCTGACGCTGGGCGCGGACCCGGTCGCGACCGCCATCATGCACGCGCCCGGCCGCCCGATCGATGCCTTTGTGGTGCGCAAGTCCGCGAAAACCCATGGCCTGCAACGTCTTATCGAGGGGTCCGAGGTGTCGGGGCGGCGGGTGCTGGTGGTCGAGGACACCAGCACAACCGGTGGCTCCGCGCTGACCGCGGTGCACGCCGTCCAGGATGCGGGGGCCGAGGTGGTCGGCGTGGCCACCGTGGTGGACCGCGCCACCGGCGCCGCGGAGGCGATCCAGGCCGAGGGCTTGCCGTACCGCAGCGTGCTGGGCCTGGCCGATCTGGGGCTGGGCTAGGGCTTTTTCGCTGTGCGCCAGTTCCTTGCGATAGCGATCTGTTTGGCCGTCTGTCTGGCGGGCTGCTCGAGTTCCAAACGCGCCGTCGCGCCGTACGGCGCCCAGGGCGCCTGGCTGGGCGAATCGCTGGCGCTGCTCGGCTGGAATATGTCGGTGTCGAACCTGCGCTGGGACGGCGACTACGTGTTGGTCGACGTCTCGGCTAGTTTGGCCTCACCGACGGATCCCAAGGCGCCGCACGCCAAACCCGAGGACATCCGCTTCGGGCTCTACGGCGCGCTCGCTCACCCGATGGAGTCCGCCGGCCTGGGCAGCTGCGACACCGCGATGGCCACCGTCCGCGATATCCGGACGCCGTTGTCGGCGCCGCCGGACCGGCTCACCGGCGCGGTGTGCTTGGGCCCGCTGAAGGACCGCAGCCAGGTGCGTGGCGTATACGCCTACTCCGAGCGGGACCGGATCGCCAATACTTCCGCGGCCTATCCCGCGGCGTTCCCGGTGGGGCTGCTGCCGACCAATGTCAACGACACCGGCCTGGTCGTCAAGACCAGCAGCCTGTCGGCCTGGCACGGTGACGGCAAGCCGGTGACCAAGGCGCAACTCGGGGATCCGGGGGCCTTCACCGGCGCCGGCTACATGCTGCTGGGGCTGGAGGCCGACGCGCTGGCGGCCCGGTATCGCGACGACTCCGCCCGTCGCGGCGGCCCGATGATGTTGCTGGCGTCGCCGACCGTTCCCGGTCGCGGCCTGAACCCGGCCTGCGCGGTGTACGGGTCGTCGGTGCTGATCCTGCCCGACGCCTCGCTGGACGCGGTGCGCGTCTCGGCCTCGCTATGCACGCAGGGCGAGATCAACCAGGCGCTACTGTATGCGACGGTGGCGATCGTCGGCACCCACGCGGGCGTGTGGACGCCGCGATGAGCGACTCCGGGCCCACCGAATGGGCAGTACCGCCGCCGGCCGGGGTCGGGCCCTGGGAAGGTCCGTTGCCTGACGACCCACGGTATGACCCAATCCTGTTGCGCGACGGGGACACTCGCAATGTTGTCGACGCCTACCGGTACTGGACCCGGGAAGCGATCATCGCCGACATCGACCAGCGCCGGCATCCGCTGCACATCGCGATCGAGAACTTCGGTCATGACGCGAATATCGGATCGGTGGTGCGCATCGCCAACGCCTTCGCGGTGGACACCGTGCACATCGTCGGGCGGCGGCGCTGGAATCGCCGCGGCGCCATGGTGACCGACCGCTATCAACGGCTGTGCCATCACGACAGCACGGCCGAGTTGCTGGATTTCGCGACGGCTGCGGGGTTGAGTGTGGTCGCGGTGGACAACGTGCCGGGTGCGGCGCGGCTGGAGGAGGTCGCATTGCCGCGCGAATGCTTGTTGGTGTTCGGTCAGGAAGGCCCGGGCATCACCGATGACACCCGGATGGGTGCGGCGGTAACGGTGTCAATCGCTCAGTTCGGCTCGACCCGCAGCATCAACGCTGCTGTCGCGGCCGGGATCGCGATGCATGCCTGGATTCGTCAGCACGGCGACCTATCGCGCGCCTGGTAGCCGGGGCCCTTCGCCGAGCCGCATTCGTCGCCGAGCCACACCCTTCGCCGAACGTGCTCTGGTGGCGGACTTTTCGCGATTTTCCCGCCACGAGAGCACGTTCGACGCGGCCTGACCGAACACTCGAGCGCGCCTTAGCTCCAGAGCGTGACGTGAACCTTCGGGCGAAACCTCGTCACCCCGACGCCGGATCCGCGGATCATCGCCTGGATACACCGCGGCGTGGTGATGAAGCGAACCAGCTCAGACACCGCGGGCTGACGCGCGGCGGGCGCCAACGTCGTCGCACACCACTCGCCGGACCGGTCCAGGCCCGGCCCGTTCACATGCACCAGCCGGCCCGCGGCGAGGTCCTTGGCGACTGCGAAACCGATCGTCAACGCGACACCGCCCACCCGCTGCACCTCTCGAGCGCGGCCGCATCACTCTGGAAAATTCGCTGCTGTGACTCCGGAATTGCCAAGCCGCGCAGCATGTTTGTGACTTCGCCATCCTCGCTGCCCGCCGACGGCCCGAGCATCCACTGCTGCTGGCGTAACAGCCCCGGTGCCGGAATGCCCGAGGCCAGTGGGCTATTCGGTGCCACGACGGTGATGATCTGGTATTTCAGGAAGGGCCGCACGAAGATTGAGCCGTCGGGAGCCGCCGAACTCTCGCTGGCCGGGCCGATCGCGATGTCGACGGCTCGCGAGGCGATCAGCTCGCGGAATCGGCTCGTCGGGTGCACGCTCAACTCCACCGACAGGTCGTCGGCCCGCGACGAGAACAACTCGATCAGGCCGGGCGCCGCGTGTTCGGCGAAGGACGCCGACGCCGCGATCCGCAGCAGCCGGCGTCCGTGTGCCGCCTCGGTGACCTCGATCGCGGTCTGCTGCTGCAGGCCCAGGATTTCGACCGCGCGGCTGGCCAGGCGCAGCCCGCCGGGTGTGAACGCCAGCCCCGCACCGGTTCTGGTGAACAACGGGTCGTCGAGTTCCTTGCGCAGCGCCGCGACATGCATGGAAATTCCGGCGTCGGATACGCCCAGTTCCGCGGTGGCGGCTCGCACCGAGCCCAACCGAACCACTGCCGAATAGGCCCGAAGTTGAGCCGGAGTCATGGTTATGAGCCTACGTTGGGAAGCGTGCGAGACGTGCTTGCCGAATTAATGGAGATTTGGCGCGCTGGTGGCACCGCCGGTTTGGGAACCGTGGTGCGCACCTTTCGGTCGGCGCCGCGGCTGCCCGGAGCCTCGATGGTGGTCGCGCCGGACGGCTCGGTGAGCGGCTCGGTGTCGGGGGGTTGCGTGGAAGGTGCTGTCTACCAAGCCGCCACCGAGGTGGCGGGGACCGGAGTACCGCGGCTGGAACGCTACGGCGTCAGCGACGGCGACGCCTTCGCGGTCGGTCTGACATGCGGCGGTGTCATCGACATCTTCGTCGAAGCGATCTCGCAGACCACTTTTCCCGAATTAGGCGCGGTCTCCGAGGACGTCGACGCGCAACGTCCCGTCGCGGTCGCGACCGTCATCGCCCATCCTGACCCGCAGTGGATCGGCCGCCGGCTCATCGTCGGCCGGGAGGTACAGGCGGGGTCACTGGGTTCGGCGCGCGCCGACGCCGCCGTCGCCGACGACGCCCGTGGGCTGCTCGCCGTGGGCCGCAGCGAGGTGCTCAAATACGGGCCCGACGGACAGCGGCTCGGCGAGGGCATGGAGGTGTTCGTATCCAGCTACGCCCCGCAGCCGCGGATGCTGGTGTTCGGCGCCATCGACTTCGCCGCGGCCCTGGCACAACAGGGCGCCTTCCTCGGGTACCGCGTCACGGTGTGCGACGCGCGTTCGGTGTTCGCGACGCGGGCCTGCTTCCCGTCGGCCGAGCATGTGGTGGTCGAGTGGCTGCACCGCTACCTCGCCGCGCAGGCAGCGGCCGGCGCGGTCGACGAGAACGCCGTGATCTGCGTGCTGACGCACGATCCCAAGTTCGACGTCCCGGTGCTGGAGGTGGCGCTGCGCCTGCCGCGGGTCGGGTATGTGGGGGCGATGGGCTCGCGGCGCACGCACGACGACCGGATGCAGCGGCTGCGAGCTGCGGGGCTGACCGACACCGAGCTGAGTCGGCTGTCCAGCCCGATCGGCCTGGATCTGGGCGCCCGCACACCGGAGGAGACCGCGGTCTCCATCGCGGTCGACATCATCGCCCGCCGCTGAGGCGGCGGTGGTCGGCCACTGGCCCAACTGGTCGGCCGCATCCATCACGAAGCGCCGGAGCAGCAGGTCATGGGCGAGTTCGAGGCGACTTCAACGATCCCTTAACTCGCTATTGACGCCCCCGTCGCAGCGCCCGACACTTGGGTTCCTCAGCCAAGTGAGGTGCGTCACATGCAGGTACCCGGCCCCTTCGAATACGAACGCGCAACCACTGTCGACCACGCCATCGGGCTACTGGATCGGTTGGGGGAGGGGGCGCGCGTGGTCGCCGGCGGACACAGCCTGCTGCCGATGATGAAGCTGCGCATCGCCAACCCCGAATACCTCGTCGACATCAACGACCTGGCGCTCGAACTCGGCTACGTGATCACCGACCCGACCCTGGCCCGCATCGGCGCCATGACCCGCCACCGCGAGCTGCTGGACTCCGACCCGCTGGCCGCCGTGTGCCCGATCTTCCGCGACGCCGAATGGGTGATCGCCGACCCGGTGATCCGCAATCGCGGCACCCTCGGAGGCTCGCTGTGCCAGGCCGATCCGGCCGAGGACCTGTCGACCGTGTGCGAGGCGCTCGACGCGGTATGCCTGGCCCGCGGACCGTCGGGCGAACGGGAAATACCGATCGACGACTTCATCGTCGGGCCCTACGAGACCGCGCTGGCCTTCAACGAGATGCTCGTCGAGGTACGAATCCCGGTGCGGCACAACACGTCAAGTGCTTACGCGAAAGTCGAACGGCGGGTGGGTGATTGGGCTGTGGCGGCGGCGGGTGCGGCGCTTACCCGCGAGGGCGCCGCCATCGCGGCGGCCCGGCTGGGCCTGACCGCCGTCAACGTCGACTGCGCGGCACTGGCCGACGTCGCGGCCGGGCTGGCCGGACGGCCAGCGACCGACGAGGTTTTCGCCGATGCGGGGCAGCGGGTCGCGCAAGCCTGCGACCCGGTGACCGACGTCCGCGGCACCGCCGAGTACAAGCGGCATCTGGCCGCCGAGCTGACCACTCGCACCTTGCGCACCGCCGCCGAGCGGGTGCGCGGACAAGGGAGCAACTAGCCATGCAAGTGAATATGACCGTCAACGGCGAACAGGTGAGCGCCGACGTCGAGCCCCGGATGCTGCTCGTGCATTTCCTGCGTGATCACTTGCGGCTCACCGGGACTCACTGGGGCTGCGACACCAGCAACTGCGGAACCTGTGTGGTCGACATCGACGGCGTGCCGGTGAAATCCTGCACGATGCTCGCCGTGATGGCCTCGGGTCACAGTGTGCGCACGGTCGAGGGCCTCGCCACCAACGGGCAGCTGGACCCCGTGCAAAAAGGCTTCATGCGCTGCCACGGCCTGCAGTGCGGCTTCTGCACACCGGGCATGATGATCACCGCCCGCGCCCTGCTGGACCGCGATCCCAACCCCGACGAGGAGACCATCCGGCGGGCGATCTCGGGCCAGATCTGCCGCTGCACCGGATACACGACCATCGTGCGGTCCATTCAGTGGGCCGCGTCGCACGCAGCTCCCGTGGGGGCCGGATCATGACGACCATCGAATCGCGCCCGCCGTCCCCGGAAGACCTGACCGACAACGACCAAAAGCCGTGCGGTTACGGCCGGATGATGCGCAAGGAGGATCCGCGGTTCATCCGCGGCGGGGGTCGCTACGTCGACGACATCGCGCTGCCGGGCATGCTGCATCTGGCGATCCTGCGCTCGCCGTACGCGCACGCCACCATCGTCGGCATCGATGTGACTGTGGCACTTGCACATCCGAAGGTCAAGGCCGTGGTGACCGGCGCCGACCTGGCCGAGAAGGGGCTGGCCTGGATGCCGACGCTGTCCAACGACGTGCAGGCGGTGCTGGCCACCGACAAGGTGTGCTTCCAAGGTCAGGAGGTCGCGTTCGTCGTAGCCGAGGACCGGTATTCGGCGCGCGACGCACTGGAGCTGATCGACGTCGAATACGACCCGCTGGAACCGGTCGTCGACGTGCGCACGGCGCTGGAGCCGTCGGCCCCGGTGATCCGGACCGACCTGGACGGCAAGACCGACAACCACTGCTTCGACTGGGAAATCGGCGACGCGGCCGCCACCGACGCCGTGTTCGCCAAGGCCGACGTCGTCGTCAAGCAGGAGATCGTCTACCCCCGAGTGCACCCGGCGCCGATGGAAACCTGTGGTGCGGTAGCCGACCTGGACCCGGTCACCGGCAAGCTGACGCTGTGGTCCACCAGCCAGGCACCGCACGCCCACCGCACCCTGTACGCGTTGGTCGCCGGTCTGCCCGAGCACAAGATCCAGGTGATCTCGCTCGACATCGGCGGGGGATTCGGCGACAAGGTGCCGATCTATCCGGGTTACGTCTGCGCCATCGTCGGCTCGTTGCTGTTGGGCAAGCCGGTGAAGTGGATGGAGGACCGCAGCGAGAACCTGACCTCCACCGGCTTTGCCCGCGACTACATCATGGTCGGCGAGATCGCCGCCACCAAAGACGGCAAGATTCTGGCGATCAGGTCCAACGTGCTGGCCGATCACGGCGTGTTCAACGGCACCGCGGCGCCGGTGAAGTACCCGGCCGGCTTTTTCGGGGTGTTCACCGGCAGCTACGACATCGAGGCCGCGTACTGCCACATGACCGCGGTGTACACCAACAAGGCACCCGGCGGCGTGGCGTACGCGTGTTCTTTCCGGATCACCGAGGCCGTGTATTTCGTTGAGCGGCTGGTCGATTGGCTCGCGTTCGAGCTGATGGACCCGGCCGAGCTGCGGTTGCGAAACCTGTTGCGGCCCGAGCAGTTCCCGTACCGCAGTAAGACCGGCTGGGTGTACGACTCCGGCGATTACGAGACCACCATGCGCAAGGCCATGGACATGATCGGCTACGACGCGCTGCGGGCCGAGCAGCGGGAGCGGCGCGAGCGCGGCGAGCTGATGGGCATCGGCATGTCGTTCTTCACCGAGGTCGTCGGTGCCGGCCCGCGCAAGGACATGGACATCCTCGGCCTCGGCATGGCCGACGGCTGCGAGTTACGGGTGCACCCCACCGGCAAGGCGGTGGTGCGGCTTTCGGTGCAGACGCAGGGCCAGGGCCATGAGACGACGTTCGCTCAGATCGTCGCCGAGGAGCTGGGCATTCCGCCCGACGACATCGACGTGGTGCACGGCGACACCGACCAGACCCCGTTCGGGCTGGGCACCTACGGCAGCCGGTCCACGCCGGTGTCCGGGGCGGCCGCGGCCCTGGTGGCCCGCAAGGTCCGGGACAAGGCGAAGATCATCGCGTCGGGCATGCTCGAGGTGTCGGTGGCCGACTTGGATTGGGAGAAAGGCAAATTCCACGTCAAGGGCGACCCGTCCGCGGCGGTCACGATTGCCGACATCGCGATGCGTGCGCACGGGGCCGGCGATCTGCCGGAGGGTATCGAGGGTGGGCTGGACGCCCAGATCTGCTACAACCCGGAGAACCTGACCTATCCCTACGGTGCATATTTCTGCGTGGTGGACGTGGATCCGGGCACCGCGGTGGTCAAGGTGCGGCGTTTCCTGGCCGTCGACGACTGCGATACCCGGATCAACCCGATGATCATCGAGGGTCAGGTCCACGGCGGCATCGTCGACGGCATCGGGATGGCACTGATGGAGATGATCGCCTTCGACGACGAAGGCAACTGTCTGGGCGGGTCGCTGATGGATTACCTGATCCCGACCGCGGTCGAGGTGCCGCATCTGGAGACCGGGTTCACCGTGACGCCGTCGCCGCATCACCCGATCGGGGCGAAGGGCATCGGCGAATCGGCGACCGTAGGCTCACCGCCCGCGGTGGTCAACGCGGTGGTGGATGCGTGGCGCCGTTCGGGGTTCGGCACGCCGATATGCCGCTGATACCGTCGCGGGTCTGGGAGGCCATGCAGGGCAGAGCGAGGCCACCGATTTGACGGCGATCAGCGAGCGGGCTCGGCAACTGTTGGCGGCGCGAACACCGTTCGTGCACGCCACGGTGGTGCGCGCCGCCCCGCCCACGTCGGCGTATCCCGGTGACGAAGCAATCCTGTTGGCGGACGGAACAATTGAGGGGTTCGTCGGCGGGCAGTGCGCGCAGAACTCGGTGCGCAAGGCGGCGCTGGGTGTGTTGCAGGCTGGTGAAAGTGTGCTGCTGCGCGTGCTGCCCGACGGCGATGTGCATTTCCCCGAGGCCGCCGGCGCCTGCGTGGTGGTCAACCCGTGTCTGTCCGGCGGGTCGCTGGAGATCTTCCTGACCCCGCAACTGCCCGCCCCGCTGATCCGGATCTACGGCGCCACCCCGATCGCCGACGCGTTGCTCGACGTGTGCCGGGTGCTCGGCTACGACGCCCACCGAGACACCCCCGGCGACCTGTCCGACACCACCGCTGTGGTGATCGCCAGCCACGGCGGACCGGAAGCCGAAATCATCCGCGCGGCATTGGATAACGGCGTCGGCTATATCGGCCTGGTGGCCAGCCGGGTCCGCGGCGAGTCGATCCTGAAGGATTTCGAACTCTCCGACGCCGAGCGGTCCCGCATCCACACTCCGGTCGGATTGCGCATCGGCGCCAAGACCCCCGTGGAGATCGCGGTGTCGATCGCGGCCGAACTGATCGCCTCGGTGCGCGACGGCAGCCTGACCCGGCTGAGGGCCCCGGCGACCGGCGTCCCGAACCAGGCGGTCGATCCGGTGTGCGGCATGACCGTGCCGATCGGGCCCGCCACCGAACACCTGGAGCTGGCCGGCACCGACTACTGGTTCTGCTGCCCGGGATGCCGATCGGCATTCGCCGCCGAAAAAGCCGACACATGACGCCGTCGGTGTTCAGCAGCCCCGACGACGTGGTGTGCCTGTTCGACGCGAGGGATGATCTGCTCGACACCGGCACGGCGTCGGCGATCTATCTGGCCGTCACGCTCGGCAGGCCGCTGCTACTCGAGGGTGAACCGGGAGTCGGCAAGACCACGGCCGCGAAAACCCTTGCGGCGGTGCTGAACACCCCAATGGTGCGGCTGCAATGCTACGAGGGATTGACCGCGAACGAGGCGCTGTACGACTGGAACTACCAACGCCAGCTGCTGTCCATCCGCCTGGCCGAGGCGCGTGGTACCGGTATCGAGGAAGCCGATCTGTACACCGAGACCTATCTGGTGGACCGGCCGATTCTGCACTGCGTGCGTCACCGCGGGCCGACGCCCCCGGTGCTGTTGATCGACGAAATCGACCGGGCCGACGACGAATTCGAGGCGCTGCTGCTGGAGTTTCTCGGCGAGTCCGCGGTCACCGTCCCCGAACTCGGCACTTTCGTCGCCGAGCAGCCGCCGATCGCGGTGCTCACCTCGAACCGCAGCCGCGACCTGCACGACGCGCTGCGCCGGCGCTGCCTTTACCACTGGATCGACTATCCCGAACCGGCCCGGGCCGCCGCGATCGTCCGGCGCACGGTGCCGGGCGCGTCCGCGCCGCTGATCCAGCAGGCCACCCAGTTCGTCGGCAGTGCACGCGATCTCGACCTGGACAAGCCGCCCGGGGTGGCCGAGACCATCGATTGGGTGGCCGCCCTGGTGTCGCTGGGCGTCGCGAACCTCGTCGACGATTCCGCCGTCATGAGTTTGGGGGCACTGGCCAAGACGCCCGACGACCGTACCCTGATCCGCGACGCTTTCACCGAGTACAGCCGCACCTGAGAGGACCCGCAGCATGAAGATCGCCAACCAGTTCACCGTCAGCGCGCCCATCGACCGGGCCTGGGATGTGCTGTGCGACCTGGAACAGGTGATCCCGCTGATGCCGGGCGCCCAGCTGACCGGCCACGAGGGCGAGGACTACCTCGGCAAGGTCAAGGTCAAAATGGGCCCGGTGACCAGCGAATTCAGCGGCAAGGTGCGCTTCGTCGAGCAGGATCGCGAGCAGTACCGCGCGGTCATCGACGGAAAGGGTAAGGAAGCGCGCGGCACCGGCAACGCGGCCGCCACCGTCACGGCGCAGCTGCACGCCGACGGGGAGCGCACCAGCGTGACCGTCGACACCGACCTGAAGATCGTCGGCAAGCTGGCCCAGTTCGGCAGCGGCATGCTGAAGCAGGTGTCGGAGAAATTGCTGGGCCAGTTCGTGGAATCGCTGGAAGCAAAGCTGGCCGCCGAGAAGGGCGGAGCGTCCGAGGCTCCGACCGGCGCACCGACGGGGGCGAGCCCGGTCGCCGCGGCGGGCAACTCGCACGCGGCCGGCAACTCGCACGCGGCTGCCGAGGAGTCCACCCCGGCCTGGCCGGCCAACCCGGTCCCGGGAACCGGCCAATCTCCCGCCGCCGAGCCCGAGCCCATTGATCTGCTGCAGCTGGCCGGTGGTGACCAGCTCGAGAAGTACGCCGCCCCGGCGGTGGTAGCGCTGGCCGCGCTGGTGCTGATCTGGCTGCTGCTGCGGCGGCGTTAGCGGGCTGGTCGACACCCCCCTGCTGTTGCGGGGCGTCGATTGTGCGGCGCTCGTGACAGCGCTGGTCGCCCGGCTGCGCGGCGTCGGGGTGTCGGTATCGGCCAGCGGTCCGGCGAGTTTTGTCCAGGCGCTGCGAAAGCTGGCTCCGGACAACACGTTTGCGTTGTACTGGGCGGCCAGGCTGACGCTGGTCAACCGGATGGAGGATCTGGGCGCCTTCGACGAAGTGTTTGCCGCGGTGTTCGGCACGGCCGATCCCGACGCAACGTCCGACTCAGCGCTGCCGCTGCCGGGGCCCAAAACACCGGCCGCGGGCACGGTGCGTCCGGGTGGCAGCGGGCCGGGGTCGACGCAACAGCTGCCCTGGGTGACGCGGTCCGTCGCCACCGGCGCCGACACGGCAAGCTCGAGCATCCTGCTCCCCGACGTGCTGCCTAGCCGGATCGCGGCGCTGGCCGACGAGCCGTTCGACCGTTTCGATCCCGAAGACCTTCGCCTGCTTGGTATTTGGCTGGAAGCGACCGTGGCGCGCTGGCCGCGACGGCGCAGCCTGCGATTCGAGCCCAGCCCGGCCGGAAAGCGAATCGACCTGCGGGCCACCATGAACGCCTCGCGGTCGACCGGCTGGGAGTCGATGGTGCTGGAGCGGACCCGGCCGCGCCGACGGCCTCGGCGGGTCGTGCTGCTCTGCGACGTCAGCCGGTCGATGCAGCCCTATGCCGCGGTCTATCTGCATTTGATGAGAGCGGTGTTGCGCCAGGCTGGAACTCGGCCCGAGGTGTTCGCGTTCTCGACGTCGCTGACCAGGCTCACCTCGGTGCTGTCGCACCGATCGGCCGAGGTGGCGCTGCAGCGGGCCAAGGCCCGGGTCACCGACCGCTACGGCGGCACGTTCATCGGCCGCAGCGTGGCCGCGCTGCTCGCCTCGCCGCACGGCAACGCGCTGCGCGGCGCCGTGGTGATCATCGCCTCCGACGGCTGGGACAGTGATCCCCCCGCCGAGCTGGAACACGCGATGGCCCGGCTGCGCCGGCGCGCCGAGCTGCTGGTCTGGCTCAATCCTCGTGCGGCACAGCGGGACTTCGAGCCGCTGGCCGGTTCGATGGCGGCGGCCTTGCCCTACTGCGATCTGTTTGTGCCGGCGCACTCGCTGACCGGGCTGCGCCGATTGCTGCTCGAATTGTGCCGTTGAGAGCCACGGCCGTCCGGCCGCGGCGTTGCGTGTGCGGCCACAGGGCAGCCACGCCGATCCGGGCCGCCGCGGCTGACTGCGCACTCGGCATCACCCCGGCACACGGATGAGGCAGGATCGGTAGGCATGGACCAGCTATGGGCCAACCGGGCTGCCAGTTCCGAAGCCGCTGTTTTGCAGCGTCACCTGAAACGGCTGTGGGGGTTACCCGGAACGCAGCTGGGCGTGGTGGCCTGGCCGGCGACGCGGCGGGCACGGCTGTTCGGCACCTGGCACTACTGGTGGCAGGCGCATCTGCTGGATTGCCTGGTCGACGCGCAGCTGCGCGACCCCCAGCCGCACCGGCACGCCCAGATCGTCCGGCAGGTCCGCTCGCACCGGCTGCGCAACAACTTTCGCTGGACCAACAACTATTACGACGACATGGCGTGGCTGGCGATCGCGCTGGAACGTGCCGCCCGGATCGCCGGCGTCGAGCGGGGCCGCGCGCTGCCGAAGCTCGCCGACCAGTTCCTGAAGGCGTGGGTGCCCGAGGACGGCGGCGGCATCCCCTGGCGCAAGCAGGACCAGTTCTTCAACGCCCCGGCCAACGGTCCGGCGGGCATATTCTTGGCCCGCTACGGGGAGCACCTCAAGCGCGCCGCCCAGATGGGCGACTGGATCGACCAGACCCTGATCGACCCGGAAACCCACCTGGTGTTCGACGGCGTCAAGGCCGGTTCGCTGGTGCGCGCGCAGTACACCTACTGCCAGGGCGTGGTGCTTGGGCTGGAGACCGAGCTCGCGGTCCGCACCGGCGCCGAGGCCCGGGCCCGGCACGCGGCGCGGGTGCACCGCCTGGTCGCCGCCGTCAACGAGCACATGGCACCGTCGGGCGTGCTGACGGGTTCCGGCGGCGGCGACGGCGGGCTGTTCGCCGGCATCACCGCCCGCTATCTCGCGCTGGTCGCCACCACGCTGCCGGGTGATTCCGCCGACGACGCGGTGGCCCGGGACACCGCCCGCGAGATCGTGCTGTCGAGTGCGAAATCGGCGTGGGACTATCGGCAAACGGTCGACGGGCTGCCGTTGTTCGGGGCGTCCTGGGACCGCGACGCCGAACTGCCGACGGAGGAGGGCGCGCAGGCACAATTCGTCGAGGGTGCGGTGAACGCGTCGCAGACTCCGGAACGAGACCTGTCGGTGCAGCTGTCGGGGTGGATGCTGATGGAGGCCGCAGGTAACGTCACGGCCGAATCGTCGCATTAGAAGGAGCACTCAGTGAGTAAAGTCCACCCCGATGCCGAGTCGGCACTGCGAGACCTGCTGAAGGACGGAATCACCATTGCCGCAGGCGGTTTCGGCCTGTGCGGCATTCCGGAGACTCTGATTCAGGCCCTGGTGGACAGCGGCGTCAAAGAGCTCACGATCGTCGGAAACAACGCCGGCGTCGACGATTTCGGCATGGGGTTGTTGCTCAAGGGTCGGCAGGTCAAGAAAGTCATCGCCTCGTACGTGGGAGAGAACAAGGAATTTGAGCGCCAGGTGCTAGCCGGTGAGCTGGACCTGGTGCTCACGCCGCAAGGCACGCTGGCCGAGAAGCTACGCGCCGGCGGCGCCGGGATTCCGGGCTTCTACACCCGCACCGCGTTCGGCACCCAACTCGCCGAGGGCAAGGACATGCGCGTCTTCGACGGCACCGAATACGTGCTGGAGGAAGGCATCCATGCCGACGTCGCGATCGTCAAGGCCTGGAAGGGGGACACCGCGGGCAACCTGATCTACCGCAAGACCGCGCGCAACTTCAACCCCATGATCGCCACCTGCGGCAGGGTGACCATCGCCGAAGTCGAAGAACTGGTCGAGGTCGGCGAGCTGGAGCCCGACCAGATCCACACCCCTGGCATCTACGTCGACCGCATCATCGAAGGCCCCGGCTACGAGAAGCGAATCGAATTCCGCACCACCAGCGGGGGCGCCGCGGCCAAGAAGGACAGCCCGATCCGCGAGCTGATGGCCCGGCGCGCTGCCAAGGAGCTGCGCGACGGCTACTACGTGAACTTGGGCATCGGCATCCCGACCCTGGTGGTCAATTACATCCCCGACGACATCAACGTCACCTTGCAGTCGGAGAACGGCCTGCTCGGCATCGGCGCCTACCCGACCGAGGACGAGGTCGATCCCGACCTGATCAACGCCGCGAAGCAAACCATCACCACGATCAGGGGCTCCAGCTTCTTCAGTAGCGCCGACTCGTTCGCCATGATCCGCGGCGGCCACATCGACCTGTCCATCCTCGGCGGCTTGGAGGTGGCCGAGAACGGCGACCTGGCCAACTGGATGGTTCCGGGCACGATGGTCAAGGGACCGGGTGGTGCGATGGACCTGGTGTCGGGGGTCAAGCGGGTGATCGTCGTGATGGATCACACCGCCAAGGACGGCAGCCCGAAGATTCTCAAGCAATGCACGCTGCCGCTCACCGGAAAAGGCGTGGTGAACATGATCATCACCGACCTGTGCGTCTTCGATGTCGACCCGGAACGCGGGCTGACGCTCACCGAGCTGCATCCCGGAGTGACGGTCGCCGAGGTTCGCGAAAAAACCGGCTGCGATTTCGTCGTGGCGGCGCCGCTGGACAGCGCTTAACGCCGTCGGGCCAGGTAGCCCCGGGTGGCCGCGATCAGTGCCGGCAACAGCGAGACGAACAGGATGACCAGGATGATCTTTTCCAGGTTCTGGTGCACGAACGGCATGTTGCCCAGGAAGTAGCCGGCCACCGTCACGCCGCCGCCCCACAACACACCGCCGACGATGTCGAACGCCAGATACACCGGGTAGCGCATATAGGACACCCCGGCGACGACCGGGGTGAACGTCCGGATGAACGGCATGAAGCGGGCCAGGATGATGGCCGGGGGTCCGTATTTCTCGAAGAAGGCGTGCGAGTCGGTCACGTAATGCTGCTTGAAGAACCGGGAATCTTCCTTCTTGAACAGCACCGGCCCGATCCGGCGACCGATGAAATAGCCGGTCTGGTCGCCCAGCACCGCGGCCACCGCGACCGTCGGAGCCAGCACCCAGATGTTCAGCGTTCCGTGCGCGGCCAGCAAACCACCGGTGAACAGCAGTGACTCGCCGGGCAGCAGCGGAAACAGCAGTCCGGTCTCGACGAAAACGATGACCAGGATGGTCGGCAACACCGCGGAGGCGAACGGGCCCTGGGGTCCGATCCAGAACATCGGATCGATGATGTCGGGCATCAAACCCACTCAGCCGGCACGGCGGTGCTCATGGTGCCTCAACATACCGGCCCGAGGCGGCTGCCCGCCGCCAACGTGGGGTTGCGATACTTGGGCAACTGAAGTCTTCAGGAGGAACTGCAATGCCCATCGCCACCCCCGAGGCCTACGCCGAGATGCTGGGACGCGCCAAGGAGAACGCGTACGCCTTCCCGGCCATCAACTGCACCTCCTCGGAGACCGTCAACGCCGCCATCAAGGGCTTCGCCGACGCCGGCAGCGACGGCATCATCCAGTTCTCCACCGGCGGTGCGGAGTTCGCCTCCGGCCTCGGCGTCAAGGACATGGTCACCGGCGCGGTCGCGCTGGCCGAGTTCACCCACCACATCGCGGCCAAATACCCGATCAACGTCGCGCTGCACACCGACCACTGCCCCAAGGACAAGCTGGACACCTACGTGCGCCCGTTGCTGGACATCTCGGCCAACCGCGTGGCGGCCGGCGACAACCCGCTATTCCAGTCCCACATGTGGGACGGCTCGGCCGTGCCGATCGACGAGAACCTCGTCATCGCCCAGGAGCTGCTCAAGGCGTCGGCCGCTGCCAAGATCATCCTGGAGATCGAGATCGGCGTGGTCGGCGGCGAGGAGGACGGCGTCGCCCACGAGATCAACGACAAGCTGTACACCACCCCGGAGGACTTCGAGAAGACGGTCGAGGCGCTGGGCACCGGCGAACACGGCAAGTACCTGCTGGCCGCGACGTTCGGCAACGTGCACGGCGTCTACAAGCCCGGCAACGTCAAGCTGCGCCCCGACATCCTGGACCAGGGACAGAAGGTGGCGTCGGCCAAGCTGGGTCTGCCCGACGGATCTAAGCCGTTCGACTTCGTCTTCCACGGCGGATCGGGCTCGCTGAAGTCCGAGATCGAAGAGGCGCTGCGCTATGGCGTGGTGAAGATGAACGTCGACACCGATACCCAGTACGCGTTCACCCGCCCGATCGCCGGCCACATGTTCACCAACTACGATGGCGTGCTCAAGGTCGACGGCGAGGTGGGCAGCAAAAAGGTCTACGACCCGCGCAGCTACCTCAAGAAGGCCGAGGCGTCGATGACCGAGCGCGTGATCGAGGCCTGCAACGACCTGCACTGCGCCGGAAAGTCGCTCGGCGCCTAGCCCTTCGAACGTGAAGCCAGCTTCACGTTCGGCACCAAGCCGGGGCGTCCGGCACCAAGCGAGCTAGCCGCTGGCGGATTGGCAGATCTTCCACTGATCGTCGCGGTACTGCAGGTCGAGGCTGCGCGTCGAGCGGACCTGCGGGTCGTAGGCCATGAACGTGGTGACGTTGGCCTCGGCATGCTGGCCGTTGACGACGATCTGGTCGATGCTGGCGATCACCGGATACTGCTTGGCCGCCGAAACCCGTTGGTAGGTCTCGTTCCACGAGCGCTCGTCGTAGTCGACGTAGCCGTCGCGGGTGGTGCCGCAGGTGATGCTGCGCAGCTGGGTCAGGTCGCCGCGCTGCACCGCGGTGTCGAACGCATGAATGGATTGGCGCACCAGGTCTTCCTGCGAGACGTGGGAGTGCTTTCCGCGGGTCAGCAGCACGGTGCCCAGGATGGCGATCGCCGCCAGTGCCAACACGATCACGGTGATCGCCAGCACCCAGCCCCAGTTGAAATTCCTGATGGCCGAGCGTGGCTTGGCCCCGTCACGGCCCGGAATAGATTGCGGCACAGCAGGTTTCGGAGGCATCGGCTGGCCCGGTGGACCCGGCTGCCCCGGTGGACCCGACTGCCCCGGCGGCGTCGAGAAGACTTCCGTCGCCGGCTCGGGCGTGGTGTGGATGACCGCCGTTTCCTTCGCGTCGAAACCGGGCGCGGTGAAGCGCCGTTCGCGTTGCTGATCGTCCGGATTGGACGCGGCACCGTCGCCGGGATCGGGCTTGTCGATCACCACGGTCTCGGTCTCGGGGTCGGGAGGAATCAGCGGATGGGCGTCGGTTGCGTCGTCGGTCGGGTCCTCACCCGTCGGCGTGCCGCGGTCGGGCTCCGGTGGGTTAGGCATGAGTTGGAGCTTAGTCACCCGCGGCGGGACGGCAGAATAGAAGTTATGCCACCGATGGGTGATCTCCTAGGACCCGATCCGATCCTGCTACCCGGCGACAGCGAAGCCGAAGCCGAACTGCTCGCCAACGAGAATCCCGGCATCGTCGCGGCGGCGCATCCGTCCGCGTCGGTGGCCTGGGCGGTCCTGGCCGAGGAGGCGCTGGCCGACGACCGCGCCATCACCGCCTACGCCTACGCCCGCACCGGCCACCACCGTGGCCTGGACCAATTGCGCCGCAACGGGTGGAAGGGCTTTGGCCCGGTGCCCTATTCGCACCAGCCCAACCGCGGTTTCCTGCGGTGTGTGGCCGCCCTGGCTAAGGCCGCCGACGCGATCGGCGAGACCGACGAGCTGAACCGCTGCCTGGACCTGCTCGACGACTGCGACCCCGCGGCTCGCAAAGAGCTGGGCCTCTAGAAGCTCTCCGAACAGTCGCTGTCGCGGGTCTCGATCTGCACGGTGGCGTGTTCGAGGCCGCGCTCGTGCAGCACCTCGCGCGCGTCGTTGAGCACGCGGGTCGAGTCGCTGGCGCTGATCAGGTGCACGGTGCACATGTCCTTGCCCGGCGACAGCGTCCACACGTGCAGATCGTGCACTTGGGTCACGCCGTCCACGCCGCCGAGTGCCGACCGCAGCTCCTCGACGTCGATGTGAGCCGGCGACGTCTCGGACAGGATCCGCAGTGCCGCGCGCGCCAGCGAAAACGCGCGGGGCAGCACCCACAGCGCGACCAGCACGGCGACGACGACGTCGGCGTAGGGCCAGTGCGTCGTGACGGTCACGATGCCCGCGATCAGCACGCCCAGGCTGCCGACGGTGTCGGCGATGACCTCCATGTAGGCGCCCTTGACGGCCAGGCTGCCTTCGGATTGTGACCGCAACAGCATCGCGACCACGAAGTTGGCGATCAGCCGGCCAGCGCCACCACGATCATCGGTACACCGGGGACATCGGCGCCGGTGCCGAGCCGCTCGATCGCCTCGTAGAGGATGAACGCCGCCATCCCGACCAGCAACACCGCGTTGCCACCGTGGTGAAGACCTCGGCGCGGTGCCAGCCGTAGGTGCGGTCCGGGGACGTGCTGCCGCGCTTGGCCAGCACCACCGCCGTCAGCCCCATGAACACCGCGACGACGTCGGTCAGCATGTGCCCGGCATCGGCCAGCAGCGCAAGGGAATTGATAAGCAGCGACGTGGTCAGCTCGATCACGAAGAACGTCGTGAGAATCCCGGCGGCCATGACCATGCGGGGAATCATCCGAGACGCGTCGGCCTCGGCGGGGGTGTGACTGTGTCCTGCGCCCATGGCCCACAATATATGCATGGCAACGCATATATAGCAAGGCCTAGAACCAGCGGCTCCAGAAGCGGGTCAGCGAGTTGCCCGCGCTGGCCAGCAGGTGTGGCACCCCGGAGAAGTCGAAGAACCAGGCGGTCAGCGCGAAGAGCCATTGGCCGACCGCCGGCGCCAGCAGCAGGAACAGCAGGATGAACACGCCGTACTGTTTGGCCGGTGCGACGGCGCGCTGCGTCTCGGGGCTAAGGTGCGGTTCCACGGCGTCGTAGCCGTCCAGGCCCGGGATGGGCAGCAGGTTGAGGATCACGGCCATGATCTGCAGGAAACCCAGAAACGACACACCCGCCCACAGCACCCAGTGCTCCGGGTCGAAGAACAGCCGGGTTAGCGTCAGCAGCAGCACCGCCAACAGCAGATTGGCCGCGGGCCCGGCCAGGCTGACCAGGGTGCGGCGGGTGGGCGACATGAACCAGGTGCGGACGTAGATGGCGGCGCCGGGCAGGCCGATGACGCCGAGTGCGATGAACACCATCGGCAGCAGCAGCGACAGCCCGGGATGGGCGTAGCGCCGCGGATCCAGGCTCAGGTAGCCGCGCACTTCCTGGTCGTGGTCGCCGAATCGCCAGGCCGTCGCCGCGTGACCGAATTCGTGCAAGCACAACGACACCAGCCAACCGCCGATCACGAAGATGAACACCCCGGCGTAGGACATCGGCCGCACGGTCGTCCCGGCCAGCCAGGCCAGCACACCGCCGACGGCCGTCAAAGCTAACAGTGCCAAGAAGATTGGGCTGGGTCGCACCGATGCGTGCCCGCGTGAGTCCACCGGTCGAAACTACCGGACTAGCAACCAGCCTTCGATGTGACGGTAGAACGTCGACCGTCGCGCGGACCGCGGCGCGGCGACGCCGTCGCGAACCACGACGACCCCGGTGCTGCCCAACTGCGCGGCACGCCCGCCAACCCACCGGCGCCAACGGCCGTGCACCGAGGCCCGCAGGCCCGGGACGGCCAGCGTCGGTTCGATGTAGACACCGGTGACCTCGCCGTCGAACAGCTGCGTGTCGTCGACGACGGCCTCGCCGTGAATCCGCGCCCGGCCGTCCGGTGGCAGCCAGCCGGCCCGGCCGACGATCACCGCGCCGGTCTCGTCGCGCACCAGGGTGACCCGTCCGGGCGTGCCGCGCCGGGCCCGCCGGGCCGCCCGCCGTCCCGTTTTCAAGCGGTAGATGCGGGTCGCGCGGGTGCGGCGGGCCGGCACGTAGGCCACTTCCACGTCGAGCCGGTCGGCGCGCAGCAGCCGGCTCAGCACGACGGCCAGCTCGGCGTCGCCGCCGACGACGACCAGCCTTCGGTACGGCCCGATCGCGGTGTCGACGTCGGCCGGGCTCTGGACCCGATGCAGCGGCAGGCCGCGCAGCGGACCGGGCGGTCGCCGGTCGCCGAAACACAACACGGCGTCGTCGGCCGTGTCCGCGGCGATATTCATGGGCTCCTCGCGACCTGCTGGGCTCGAGTTGAATTGCCTGGTTCCTCAGCGGGCCGCAAGCCGCCCGCATCGTCGCCAGGCTAAGGTTGGTCCCCGGCTGGACCACAATAAGCAGGCGAGACCAGGCGGGAGCATGTCATGCCGGCAATCGTCCTCATCGGCGCCCAATGGGGCGACGAGGGCAAAGGTAAGGCCACTGACCTGCTCGGCGGGCGTGTGCAGTGGGTGGTGCGGTACCAGGGCGGCAACAACGCCGGACACACGGTCGTGTTGCCGACCGGCGAAAACTTCGCGCTCCACCTGATCCCGTCGGGGGTGCTGACTCCCGGCGTCACCAACGTCATCGGCAACGGGGTGGTGATCGATCCCGGCGTACTGCTCGACGAGCTCAAGGGCCTGGAGGATCGCGGGGTCGACACTTCGCGGCTGCTGATCTCGGCCGACGCCCATCTGCTGTTAGCCTACCACGTGGCCATCGACAAAGTGACCGAGCGCTACATGGGCAACAAGAAGATCGGCACCACCGGCCGCGGCATCGGGCCGTGCTACCAGGACAAGATCGCCCGGCAAGGCATCCGGGTCGCCGACGTGCTCGACCCCGAGCAGCTGGCCCACAAGATCGAGGGCGCGCTGGAACTCAAGAACCAGATCCTGGTCAAGATCTACAACCGCAAGGCGCTGGATCCGCACCTGGTGGTCGACACACTGCTGCAGCAGGCCGAGGGATTCAAGCATCGCATCGCCGACACCCGGCTGCTGCTCAACACCGCGCTGGAGGCCGGCGAGACCGTGTTGCTGGAGGGCTCGCAGGGCACGCTGCTCGACGTCGACCACGGCACGTATCCCTATGTGACGTCCTCGAATCCGACCGCGGGCGGCGCGGCCGCCGGGTCCGGCATCGGCCCGACCCGGATCACCACCGTGCTCGGCATCCTCAAGGCCTACACCACCCGGGTGGGCTCGGGTCCGTTCCCCACCGAATTGTTCGACGAGAACGGCGAATACCTGTCCAAGACCGGCGGCGAGTTCGGCGTGACGACCGGTCGCCGGCGCCGCTGCGGCTGGTTCGACGCCGTCGTCGCGCGGTATGCCACCCGGGTCAACGGCATCACCGACTACTTCCTGACCAAGCTCGATGTGCTGTCCAGCCTGGAAACCGTGCCGGTGTGCGTCGGCTACCGCGTCGACGGTGCGCAGACCGACGAAATGCCGATGACGCAAAGCGATCTGCACCGGGCCGAACCGATCTACGAAGAGCTGCCCGGCTGGTGGGAGGACATCTCCGGGGCGCGGGAGTTCGACGACTTGCCCGCCAAGGCCCGTGACTACGTGCTGCGTTTGGAAGAGCTTGCCGGAGCACATGTTTCGTGCATCGGCGTCGGGCCGGGCCGGGATCAGACCATCGTGCGCCGCGACATCCTGGCGGCGCGCCCGTGAGCGATCGCAAGCGCGGCGAAGCCGGGCGCAGCGGGTCGCGAACCGACCAGTCTTTGACCGACCCTGATCCCAAAGAACTGGACCCCGAATACGAACACCACGGCGGCTTCCCGGAATACGGGCCCGCCAGCCCCTGCCCCGGATTCGGCCGGTTCGTCGAGGCCATGCGCCGGCTGCAGGACCTCGCCGTCTCCGCCGACCCGGCCGACGAGGTCTGGGACGACGGGGCCGATCGGGTCGTGGCACTGACGGAGTTGCTGGGGCCGTTCCAGGCTCAGGTGGAGGGCCAGGCGCCGGCGCGCCGCGCGCCCGACCTGCCCGGCATGGGCAGCCTGCTGCTACCGCCGTGGACGCTGACCCGCTATGCCCCTGACGGTGTCGAAATGACGGGGCATTTCACCCGTTTCCACGTCGGCGGCAACTACGCGGTGCACGGCGGCGTGCTGCCGCTGCTGTTCGACCACATGTTCGGGATGATCTCGCACGCCGCGGGCCGCCCGATCAGCCGCACGGCGTTCCTGCACGTCGACTACCGCAAGGTCACGCCGACCGACGTTCCGTTGCTGGTGCGCGGGCGGGTCACCAGCACGGAGGGCCGCAAGGCATTCGTCTCCGCCGAACTGGTCGACGGCGACGAGACGCTGCTGGCCGAGGCCAACGGCCTGATGGTGCGGTTATTGCCGGGCCAGCCTTGACGCGCTCGCCCGTAGCATTCAACTGTGAGCGAAGGACAGCGCGAGACCACGGCCGGGCCCCGGGTGATGTTGCTGGGTTCCGGCCAACTCAGCCGCGATCTGGCGACGGCCTTGCGACGCCTCGGCGCGCGGGTCGACGAGCAAGCCGACACCGACGCGCTGTCGGCGGCGATGGACCGGCTGCGACCGGACTTCGTGGTCACCGCCACCGGTGGCGTCTCGGCTGCGACCATCGAGGCGCTCGCGGCCCGCGCCGACGGCGACGGCGTCGAGTTGGTGCCCAACGCGCGCACCGTCCGGCTGACCAACGACCGTGAAGGCCTGCGCCGGCTGGCCGCCGACCAGCTGGGCCTGCCGACCGCGCCGTTCTGGTTCGTCGGATCGGTCGACGAACTCAAGGCGGTGGCCGCGCACGGCGGATACCCGCTGCTGGTCGAGGCGCTCGGCGGCCCGGCCGGCCGCTCAATCGTTTCCGGGCCCGCCGACGTCGAGCCCGCGTGGCGGCGCGCGGTGACCGAAACCGGGCAGCAGCGGGTGTTGGCCGAGACGGTGGTCGAGGTCGAGTTTTGCGTCACGCTGCTCGCAATCCGCAGCGAGGGGTCGAACGGGTCGGTGATCGAGTTCTGCTCGCCCATCGGGCATCGTCGCGCCGAATCCGACGTGCTGGAATCCTGGCAGCCCCAGAAGATGAGCCCGGCCGCGCTGGACGCGGCCAAATCGATCGCTGCGCGCATCGTCAAGGCCCTCGGCGGCCGCGGCGTTTTCGGCGTCGAGCTGATGGTCAACGGTGACGAGGTGTACTTCGCCGACGTGAGTGCCGTTCTGCCGCAAAGCACTTGGGTGACGCTGCGCAGTCAGCGGCTCTCGGCGTTCGAGCTGCAGGCCCGGGCGATTCTCGGCCTGCCGGTGGATGCGCTGATGATTTCGCCGGCCGCGGCGCGAAGCAGCTACCCGGCTGCCACCGCCGAGGCGTTGACCGCGGCGCTGGCCGTGCCGGAAAGCGACCTACGCGTATTCGATGCCGGACCGGGCCCGCGGCGCGGCGTCGCACTGGCCACCGCGCCGGATGTGGCGACCGCGCGAGACCGGGCCCGTGACGTGGCCGCGGCGGTGGGCGCGGGTCGTTAACTAGACTCCCGAGCATGAGCTACGCAGGAGACATCACTCCGCTCGAGGCATGGAAGTTGCTCAGCGACGACCCCAAAGCCGTGCTGGTCGACGTGCGCACCGATGCCGAATGGCGGTTCGTCGGGGTGCCCGATCTGTCGAGTCTGGGCCGCGATGCTCTCTTCATCGAGTGGAACACCTCGACCGGGCACAACGAAAACTTCCTGAGTGAACTGAAGGACCGGCTCCCGGCGAGGTCGGGGCCCGTGGTCTTCCTGTGTCGCTCCGGCAACCGCTCCATTGGTGCGGCCGAGACGGCGACCGAGGCCGGCATCGAGCCGTCCTACAACATCCTGGACGGGTTCGAAGGCAATCTCAACGCGGAAGGCCACCGTGGCGAAACCGGTTGGCGGGCAGTCGGATTGCCCTGGAAGCAGCAATGAGCCAGTCGGTCCGCACCCCGAAGGCACTGCCCGACGGCGTGGGCCAAGCCACCATCGGTGTGCGCGGGGGGCTGTCGCGATCGGAGTTCGAAGAGACCGCCGAGGGAATGTTTTTGACCTCCGGCTACGTCTACCCGTCGGCGGCCGCGGCCGAGCAGGCGTTCTCCGGCGAGTTGGATCGCTTCGTCTACTCGCGTTACGGCAACCCGACGGTGTCGATGTTCGAGGAGCGGCTGCGGCTGATCGAGGGCGCCCCGGCGGCGTTCGCGACGGCCAGCGGGATGGCCGCGGTGTTCACCTCGCTGGGCGCGCTGCTGGGCGCCGGCGATCGGTTGGTGGCCGCGCGCAGCCTGTTCGGATCGTGTTTCGTGGTGTGCAACGAGATCCTGCCGCGCTGGGGCGTGGAGGCCGTCTTCGTCGACGGCGACGACCTTGCCCAGTGGGAGCGGGCGCTGTCGGTGCCTACCCAGGCGGTGTTCTTCGAGACGCCGTCCAACCCGATGCAGTCGCTGGTCGACATCGCCGCCGTGACCGAACTCGCGCATGCCGCGGGTGCAAAAGTGGTGCTGGACAACGTCTTTGCCACACCGCTGTTGCAGCAGGGCTTTCCGCTCGGGGTCGACGTGGTGGTGTACTCCGGCACCAAGCACATCGACGGCCAGGGTCGGGTGCTCGGTGGCGCCATCCTCGGCAGCCAGGAGTACATCGACGGCCCGGTCCAGAAGCTGATGCGCCACACCGGCCCGGCGATAAGCGCCTTCAACGCCTGGGTATTACTGAAAGGCCTTGAGACACTGGCGGTTCGAGTGGACTCCAGCAATGCCTCGGCGCAGCGCATCGCGGAGTTCCTCGAGGGGCACCCGGCGGTGCGCTGGGTGCGTTACCCGTATCTGGCGTCGCACCCGCAGCACGACTTGGCCAAGCGCCAAATGTCGGGCGGCGGCACGGTGCTCACCTTCGAACTCGAGGCCCCCGGCAATGCCAAGGAGCGGGCCTTCGAGGTGCTGGACAAGCTGCAGTTGATCGACATCTCGAACAACCTCGGCGACGCGAAGTCGCTTGTCACACATCCGGCTACGACGACGCACCGGGCGATGGGGCCCGACGGTCGTGCCGCGATCGGTCTGGGCGACGGCGTGGTTCGGATCTCGGTCGGCCTGGAGAACACCGACGACCTGATCGCCGATATCGACCGGGCGCTGAGCTAGCCTGCGCGCTGTTCGGCCGCTTGTTGTTCGGCTTGGGCCATCGCTTCTTGCGTCTGCGCTTCCATCCAGTTGGTCACCACCCGGGCGTAAATCATCTGGTTGGTGATGGCCATCTGGCTCCGCGCGTCGCCCAAGAAGGTGATGAACCAGGCGATGACGGTGGTGAATCGGTTCTTGAAGCCGACGAGATACAGCAGATGTAGCCCCAGCCAGGCCAGCCAGGCGATGAAGCCACCGAACTCCAGCTTGCCGACCTGCGCGACGGCGCTGAACCGGGAGATGGTGGCCATGCTGCCCTTGTCGAAATAGGTGAAGGGTTTGCGGGTGGCCGGGTCGTCGGTGCCCTTGACCATGTACTTGATCAACGTCGCGGCGTAGCGCGCGCCCTGGATCGCGCCCTGAACCATCCCGGGCACGTTCGGCACCGACATCAGATCGCCGACGATGAAGACGTTGGGGTGACCCTTGACGGTCAGGTCGGGCTCCACGACCACCCGTCCGGCGCGGTCGACCTCGGTGCCGTCGGACTGGTCGGCGATGATCTTGCCCAGCGAGCTGGCCTGCACCCCCGCCGCCCACACCTCGCACGCACATTCGATGCGGCGCTTGGTGCCGTCCTTCTCCTTGATCGTGAGGCCCATGTAGTCCACGTCGTCGACCATCGCGTTGAGCTGGACCTCGACGCCCATCTTCTCCAGCCGACGTTGTGCCTTGAGACCCAGCTTCTCGCCCATCGGCGGCAACACCGCGGGTGCGGCGTCGAGCAGGATCACGTGGCAGTCGCGAGGCTCGATGGTCCGAAACGCGTCCTTGAGGGTGCGGTGAGCAAGTTCCTGGATCTGGCCCGCCACCTCGACACCGGTTGGGCCGGCTCCGACGACGACGAACGTCAGGCGGCGCTGGCGCTCGACGGGGTCATCGGTGAACTCGGCGGCCTCGAACGTGCCCAGAATTCGCCCGCGCAGTTCCAGGGCATCGTCGATCGTCTTCATGCCGGGCGCGTACGTCGCGAACTGGTCGTTGCCGAAGTAGGACTGCTGCGCGCCGGAGGCGACGATCAGGCTGTCGTACGGCGTCACGGTCTCCATGCCCATCAGCGTCGAGGTGACGGTGCCGGCCGCCAGGCTGACGTCGGTGACCTCGCCCAGCAGCACCCGCACGTTTTTCTGCCGTTGCAGGATCAACCTGGTGGCCGGCGCGATCTCGCCATCGGACAAAATGCCGGTCGCCACCTGATACAGCAGTGGCTGGAACAGATGAGTGGTCGTCTTCGAGATCAGGGTGACGTCGACGTCGGCGCGTTTGAGCGCCTTGGCCGCATTGAGCCCCCCGAACCCGCTTCCGATGACGACGACGCGATGGCGCGACATGAGAATCTCTCTCAGGTCGTTCGATCGGTGTGGCCTCTACAGTCTCCGCAGCGCAACTCCACCGTACGACTTCGACGAGATGAACGTTCAGTTGTCGCTGTGTGCGCTCGCTCTGATCGGCCTCATGCGAACCGAGGCGCGTGCGGCGGTTAGCCTGCGCTCGTCATGTCTGGCCCGCCCAGGACGCCGCTTCCTCGGCAGAAGCGCAGCGGGGATACACGTCAGCGCGACCAGGAAGACCGCGACGACGAACACGACGAAATAGGCGCGGGATAAATCGTGGAGTACTTCGCTCGCGAAGTCGGGGGCAAGGGGTCGACGGGGTAGGGCGGCCGGGTCGACCGGTACTCCGAGCCGGGCGGCATTCTGTCGCAGGATCGCGATCTTGGTTGCAGCGGAAATGTTTTCGCTGCGATTGAACTCGTTGGTCAGGATCACCGACATCAATGCGGTACCCACGGACCCGGCCATCTGCAGATTGACGGTGATCAGCGTCGAACCCAGCGCGATGTGATGCGCAGCCAAAGCCTGCACCATCGAGCCGGATAGCGGCATCATGGTGCAGCCCATACCCATGCCCATGATCACCAACCCGGCCAGCAGCGTGGGCAGGTAAGCCGCCTGTGTGGCGGCGCCGTAGGCGAAGGTTCCCATGCCCGCGCCGATCAGCGAGAGGCCGACGAGCACGACCCTACCCGGACCGCGTTTGTCCATGAACGTTCCGGCCAGCGGCATGGTCCCCATGGCGCCGAGTCCCATGGGGATCATGTGGATCCCGGACTGCAGCGGTGTCTGGTGCAGCACCTGTTGCAAGTAGCTCGGCAATAACACCCATGCACCGAAAAACGCGATGGCAAATAACAACATGGCCGAGTTCGCGATCGCGACCACGCGGTTCTTGAATAGCCGCAGGTCTACGAGCGGATGATCCGCACGGTAGAGGGCATGAACGACGAACCCGGTGATCAGTGCCAGACCGATCGCCACCGGAGTCCAGACCTGGCGGTCGGCAACGGTGCCGACGTCCGGGATGCACGACACCCCATACAAAAACGTCGCCACGCCAGGCGACAGCAGCGCCATGCCGAGGAAGTCGAAGGTTTTCGACGGCGTCGAGTGATCTGGCGGAAAACGATGTCCGCAAGCACGAACGCGGTCAGGCCGATCGGCACGTTGATCCAAAAGATCCACTGCCAGCTATGGGTATCGATGAGCCAACCACCCAGCACCGGCCCGCCGATCGGGCCGAGCAGCGTCGGGATACCCAGCACCGCCATCAGGCGACCGAGCCGCTGCGGGCCGGCCGCATGCGTCATGATGGTGAACGCCAGCGGCATCAACATGCCGCCCCCGAGACCTTGCACCATCCGAAATGCGATGAGTGAGGCGATGTTTGGGGCGTTTGCGCACAGCAGTGAGCCGAAAGCGAACGCCAGCACCGATCCCATGAACAGTCGCTTGGTGCCGAACCGGTCGGCCGCCCATCCCGCGAGCGGGATGACGGTGGCCAGCGCGAGTGAGTAGCCGCTCGTTGTCCAGGCGACGATCGCCTGGGTGGAATGGAATGCGCTGATGAAGGTGCGTTGCGCGACGCTGATGACGGTGATGTCCAGGTTCACCATCACCAAGGCGAGCACGCACACGCCGGCGATCCGAAACAGCGCGGCGTCCAGCTTGTCGGGATGGATATATGCACCGGTGCCCGGTTGGCCGCTGGAGGCGGCGGGCACCGGGATCTCGGCCGCAGGGTCGCACTCCCGTCGCCACGACGTGTGCGTCGAACCGGGTACCATCAGCCCCGTGCGATGGGTTGACACGGTTCCTCCGTAGTTAGGTGCTGCGCCCGGCCGGGCAGGGCGGTGGTCACTCGAGGCGGCCACGCAACCTGGATTCTTCCGGTCGACGGGATCCGGGTCGCCACCGCTGGCACCCGTTTCGAACCCGCCGCCAGCTTCACTTGGGCATACCTGCTACCTGCAATTACGCTCCCACTATCGCGTGGTGTCCTCAGCGAAGTGATCGACGTGACCGTGCAGCCAGGTTTGCGGGTCGTGTTAGCCGACGACGATGTCTTGCTGCGGGAAGGGCTGGCCAGCCCCTGCTGACCCGTTCGGGTTATCACGTGGTGGGCCAAATCGGCGACGCCGTGGGCCTGGTGGAACTGGTCCGTGCCGAACAGCCGGATCTGGTGATTGTCGACATCCGAATGCCGCCCACTGGCACCACCGACGGGCTCGATGCGGCGACGGCCATCCGCGCGGAGATGCCGAGTGTGGGGTTGCTGGTTCTGTCGGCCCACGTCGTGGTTGAACACGCGCTCCAGCTACTGGCCAGCGGCCGTGCTGTGGGATATTTGCTGAAACCTCGGGTTGCCGATGTCGCTGACTTTCTCGATGCGCTCGAGCGGATCGTCGACGGTGGATCGGTGGTCGATCCGGGTCTGATTCGCGAATTGGTAGCCGCGGGCGAACGCAACGATCCACTCGCCGCGCTGAGTTCACGCGAGAAGGAAGTGTTGGCCCTGATGGCAGAGGGGCGCTCAAACGCCGGCATTGCGCGGCGGATGTGGCTGGCAGAAGGCACGGTGGAAAAGCACGTTCGTAGCATCTTGACGAAATTGGGCCTGCATGAGGCCCGCGACGATCACCGCCGCGTCCGCGCGGTCGTCACGTTCCTAGAGGCTCGCTGACTAGCGATCACGGTGACCACGGCAAGACCACGAATACCGGGCCGGTTGAGGTCGATGCTGCTGTCACGATCACCACTGCCCACCGCGCCGGCGATTGCGGTAGCAGGCGGATTCATCGCGGTCGAAACGGTCGTGCTGCTGCTACTCAAGAAGCTCACCGGCGCCGACAACGCGTTCGGGGTCTTGTATCTGATCGGAGTCTTGGTCGTCGCAACCGGCTGGGGTGCCGGTATGACCGCCGCGATGGCGGTGATAAGTGCGATCGCGTATGCGCATTTCCGTCGTTGGCCCGACCATGGTCCGGGCCTGGCCCAGGTTCAGGACTGGGTCTTTTTCGTCGTCGTCGCCGTCGTCGCGCTGGTGGCGCACGCTTTGGCGCGCACCGTACGAACGCGGGCGGCCGACGCAGAGCAACGTCGGCAACAAGCCGAGGCGAGCCGCGAGGCACTCACCGCCCTGGCCGATCAACAAGCCGCGTTACGCCGGGTCGCGACATTTGGTGGCACGCAGAACGCCGGCATCCGAAATTTTCTCGGCGGTGGCGGACGAACCCACGATGCCTCGCGGTGACCGACGTGTCGCTGTGGCGCTATGAACCTGACAAGACCGCCACACTGATGGCCGCCCACGACTATCCGGGGCAGACCCAGCGGAAGCCGGTCGGCAGTCGCTGGCCCGTAGACGGCGAGAACATCATTGCCGCGGTGGCTGACACCGGGCGGCCTGCCCGAGTGGATGACAACGAAAATTTGGTCGGTGCCATCCCCACGCTCATCCGCGGGCTGGGGTTGCGCGCCGGGGTGGCAACGCCGATCTTCGTCGAACGCCGGTTGTGGGGCGCCGCGGTGGCCGGATCGCGCGAGGCGCGCCCACTGCCGCCGGACACCGAGCAACGGCTCGGCGAATTCACCGAGCTCGTCGCCACCTCCATCGCAAATGCCGAAGCCCAGGTCGCACTGACAGCTTCCCGCGCCCGCATCGTCGCCGCCGCCGACGATGCGGGCAGGCGGCTGGAGCGCGATTTACACGACGGTGCGCAGCAACGGCTCGTGTCTCTGGCGCTGCAACTGCGCTCCATCGAGGCCGAAGTGCCCGCCGAACTCGAGCCGCTCAAGGCACAAATGTCCGACGCCGTAGCCGGCTTGACCGCGGCGTCGGCAAATCTCCGAGAGATCGCCCGGGGCATTCATCCGGCGATCGCATCCAGCGGCGGTATCGGTCCGGCCCTCAGGGACCTTGCCCGCCACTGCCCCATCCCGGTCAAGGTCCGCGTTGAACTCAAGGGCCGATTCTCGGAATCGGCCGAAGTCGCGGCGTACTACGTTGTCGCCGAGGCGCTCACCAACGCCGCTCGACACGCGCATGCGTCCGGGGTAGAGATTGACGCCCACACCAACGGATCGGATCTGGTGCTTTCCGTTCGCGACGACGGCGCCGCGGGTGCCGACAGCAACAATGGGTCGGGACTCATCGGTTTGATCGACCGAGTGGAAGCGCTCGGTGGCCAGTTGAGCGTGCTAAGCCCGCCGGGCGGCGGCACCACACTGCGGGCCACGATTCCGTCTTCGGCCTGAATGCGTCTACAGTCGCTCCGCGGTCACAAACTCGGCGAACGCAGCCTTGTCGTCTGCCATCGGCACATCGACCCAGCGGCCCGCCCGGTGCATCGCGTCCAGCGCGCTCTGGCCCGCGGCTCGCCAACCGTGGTTGTTGAGCCAGTCGGCAACGATCGCCCGGTTCTCGTCGTGGTAGGTCAGCTCAAGCACGTCCACGGCCTCCTCGAAGCCCAGCGCGTCGGCGACTTCCTTGAATCGCTCGCGCATCTGGTCTTGTCTCTCGTCGCTGTGCCGGGGCGAGGTTTCGGCCGCCAGCCGGCTGCCCGCGGGGCTGAGCTCACCGATCTCGGCGAAAAGCTTGTCCTGCGCTTCAGCGGGCAGGTTCATCAACAGCCCCTCGGCCAACCAAGCGGTCCGTGCCGTCGGGTCAAAGCCCGCGGCACGCAGAGCGGAGGGCCAGTCCTGGCGCAAGTCGATGGGCACCGGGCGGCAATCTGCAGTAGGCGCCACCCCGTTTTCCGCCAGCATCGTGGACTTGTATGCCAGCACCTTGGGCTGATCGATCTCGTACACGGTGGTCCCGGTCGGCCAATCCAGGCGGTAGGCACGGGAATCCAGTCCCGACGCCAGGATCACGACCTGCCGGATTCCGCCGGCAACGGCGTCGTTGCAGTACGCGTCGAAGAATTTTGTCCGCACGGCGTGATAGTCGGGCGTGTGCGCGACGGTGGCCGCGACTTCGGCGTCGATAGCTTCGAGCTTGGCCACCATCGCCGGGTCGAGCATCGCTACGCATAACAGGTCCGCGTCGGCGTTGGCGACCAGCAATTTGGCGTACGGGTCGCGGACCAACGGGTCGGGCCGGTCGGTTTCGACAGCACGGGCCGCAGCGACCATCACCGCGGTACTCCCGACACCGGTCTTGATGTCCCAGGTGTCGTCATGGGTGCGCACTGCGCTCATGTCGTCTTCTTTCGTTGCATTGCGTGAAGCTGCACAGAGCGGCTTTGAGAGCCCTGGCCGCCGCAAACGGTAGCCCGACACGATCACCGGTGTCGTCCCTGCTGCCTGGCTTCTTAACCCCCTGGTACCCGGTAAGCAGCACTTAGCTTGTTCATTCCCAGATCAAGACGTTGGGCAGGGAAGGGTCGACGCGCCGCAGCATCGTATAGCCGACGCCGGCAATCCCGCGGAAAAGACCAAGATTGAAGCGGCTGATTCCGCCGTTACATCGATAGCTGCCGCTTGACCTCGCAGTCTGTGCAACCGCTAGCAGCCGCTGGGTGGCCGTGTCGCGCAGATCGGTCCGGCGGAGCACGTCGGCGGCTTCCCACAAGAATTCGATGCTGCCGAGCGTCCCGCAGCAGAGCGTGTCGGTCGATGCCGGCCAGGCCCGCTCTACCCCCACCAGCGCGCGGCGAATGTCCGTCACGATGGGCTGGCCGCGCAGCGCCGTGTGCTTTGTTATCGCCACCCTGGCCAGGCCGATGCCCGGTGCGCCACGACACCACTTACCGGACCATGTCGTGTCGGAGCCGCTAAATGTGTCTGGCCAATTGCTGCGCTCGGCATCAAAGCTCGCGTTCTCAAAGGCAATGCATTCCTCTGCAACACTTGCGAACTCATCACTTCCGGTCGCCGAGGCCAATACTGCCAGTGCGTAGGCGAAGCCCGCGGCTCCGCGCGGCATGCCGTTGAGCGGGCGGCCGGAACCGGGCGCAGGCCAGCTGCGGCGGCCGACGGGGCCAACGCGGGGCTCGGCTAGCAGATGCCTGCCGCAATTGGTTGCGCGCTCAAGTGCATCGCTGGAACCGGTCTGGCGATAAAGGCGAAGCAGGCCCAAAGCGGCGCCCGCGCTGCCGGCCAGGATGTCGAGTTGTCGATCCGCCGAAATGACGTCGGGGGCAATCAATTTCGCCGCCCGGTGAGCGTCCGATAGCACATCGTCGGCATCGAGCAGCGCGGCGATCACCGCGAGGCTGTAGACGATCGATCCGAGACCGAGCCCACCGCCCAGACCGAGCAAGCGTGCGGTCTGTGCTGGATTACGGCCTCGTAGGGTCTCGCGGAGCCGGGCCAGGGCGGCGATGGCGAGGTCCCGCGATGATGTGCTGCCCGCAACGGCAGCATGTGCGGCGAGAAAGAGTGCGATGCCGCATGTGCCGTTGTAGAAGTCGTCGCCGAGCGCAATCAGTTGTGAGATCTCGGAGTCGCCGAGCCAGTCGAGGCCGATCCAGGCCGCGCCAGGACCCTCGAAATGGGCGTGGCTGAATAGCGTTCGGGCGACCGTGTCGGCTTCCGCCACGAATACTTCGTGGCTGGGCTCACCCGTCGTGACGAGGCCGTGCAGCCGGTTGGGCTCGGCTTCTCGCGGTTTTTGTCTAAGGCTGTCGGTGCTCTGTCGAATCACCTCGACCTGCCACGCGATTTCCTCACTGTCGAGGTCGCGGAGGCGGGCACGCGCGCGGTCGAGGCCCGACGTCCCCCGCACCGGGATTGAAGTTCCGGCCGCGTCGCGGATTTCATGACCAACGCTGGTCATCGTGAAATGCGGCACGTTCAAGTCGACGACGGCCGCCCGTTCCAGGCGTTGCAGCGGCCACACGGGATCGTAGTCTTGCTGCCAATCCGCAAGTCTGGCGGCGAAGTCGGCCTGAGCAGACCAGATGGCACCGTCGTCCATCGTGCGGTGATCTTTGAGACGCTCCAGCAGCATGTAGTAGAACCTGGTCGGCCGGGCGACTTTGCGGATCGTCAATCCGGCGAAGCCGTCGAAAAGGTCGTCCCGACGCTGCCGGCGAAGGAACATCGCGTAGTCGTTGAAACCCGAGATGAAGTCATCGAGGTGATCGCCGAGCCGGGCATGGCGGCCCTCGATATGCGGCAAGTTTGAAATCGTGCCGCTGTCAGCAACTTTCGTCGGCCGCATCGTGTCGGAATTGATGTCGGTCCACATCAGCTTGACGCGAGGTGCAGGGTTTGAGGTCACTCCGCCGATCGAAAAGACTGTGTTGGAATGCTTGCCGTAGACGGGAAGCATTCCGATCTCCTGGACCGAGTTGCTGAGCTTTTCTGTCGCGGCCTGGTATGCCCGTCCCGCGCCGTCGTCGGAATCCAGGCCGCCGGGTGCGTCAGCCGCCTGGAGGATCATCTCGAGATCGATCGGTACGGGGTGCTCACCGCGGGCGATGATGTTTTCTTGATGCATGTCGACGCCGGCGAAGCAGTGGAAGAGCGCCAACCACCCCCCGGCTCGACGAAAATATCTCCGAAAGCTTTGCGGTTCTTGGCAACTCGTGTGATCGACAAATTCGGTCCAGCCGTAGCCGGCGCGCGCCAGCACACGTGGCACCTGCAGGTCGATCGGAGCGCTGCGGTTCAGTCGCTGGATGAGCGCGTACCACGCTCGGTCAACGGTGAGACCCTTCGGTTTGTACACGACTCGCGAACCGTCGTCGAAGCGAATGGTTCGGACACTGCGGCCGAAGTTGTGCGGATCAGAAAGGCCACCACCAATACTGGCTATTTCGCCGCACGTGTCGACTCCAAACAAGTCGTGACGAATCGCGGGCAAGTCGGCGTCAAGCCGTCTGACCAGTTCGGCTGATGCGTCGATCCACTGCCGGGTGAGCGAGGCCATCAGTCGCAGCAAGACGGGCTTGGCGTCGAACAGGCGACGCATTCCCCCGCCTGCATCTCGGAAACGAAATCCTGGTAGCGGGCCGTCGAACGGCTGTGCGCCCCGTCGGCGTGAACGATCAGGTCCGCGTCGTCCTTTCGCGCCTTGGCGAAACGTTCGTACATCGCGGGGGCCGCGAGGTCAGATAGATCGACCACGAGTGCCCGGCGCAGGCTTGCGCGCGCCCGCTCACCCACGGCGGGGTCGACGCGACCGCCAACATCGGACCAAAGACGTGCTTCCGCGTCGCGCACCACCGGTTCCAGTAAATCGTCGAACGCGCAAGACTCCGCTTGGGGCGCAAATGGTTTCGAGACTGTCCTGGTGGCGGTCTGCGATGCTTCACAGATCCAGACCGCGTCGTCGATCCACGTCGGTACCGGTCGGGCAGCGTTGCGACGGATGGTGGCGAACCTTGCCAACACGCCGTCGATCGATAGTCCGTCTCGTCCTAGCCGGCGAGCGAACAGCGACCAGTCGCCACTGGCCGAGGACCGGCACCATGCGGCGAGACGACGGGCGGCCAACTCGCTGTCGCTCTTTTGGCCGGGCAATTGTTCGAACGCGTCAGACAGCAGCTCGTCGATGGTCGCAGCGCGAAAAACGAGGCGCTCGAAGAAAGCTTCCATCGCGATCTCCCGGATCACGCCGAACCGGCGTCTGCGGCCAGCAGCCGCGAACTACGGCAAACAGTACCTGAAGTTTCGCTGTGACACTCGGAGTAGGGAATCCGATCCAGAGCCCGAATACGTCCTGGCCCGACGGTGCGCACCCAACGGCCGAGTAGCTCTTCTGCCACACCGGTTTTCGGCGGCCGTCTGTCACGAATCGCATTCCCCGCAAGGTCGGCAGTTCGGCGGGGAATGGGATTCGCCAATCAGGGGTGGACACTGGTGAGGAGTCCGAAGGCATTGTCACTTACATGTCGGCGTCAATATGGTGGCCACCATGCGCGTGGCGCCGGCACTTTCCAACGCTTCGTCGGAACAGCTGGGGGCGAGGATGTCCTCAATGCGGTCGAAGGTGATCAAGGTGCTCATAACGGTCTCCTTTTGTTCAATTCATGGATCCTCATAGCGCTCCCGAAGAAGGCGTTATGTGAACCTTTGGATGCCACAACGGTAGCCAGACTCGACCGTCGTTGTCCCCCCTGCTACCCGGCTTTTCGACCCCCTGCTGCCCGGTATTCGGCCGGGGCCGCCGCGGATATCAGCACGCCGGCTAGGCCCAGACGAAGTGGATGAAACCACATGCGGCGCAGCAGATCTCATCTTTCGTCGGCCGTCAGCCTCACCTTTCGATGCAAACCCGAAGTCGACAGGGCTCGGGCACGGGTCGCCACCCCAGCGCCAACGAGGCGCCGGGCTCCCGCTCAGCCTGCTCGCCGACCGGCTGCACCTGGCATTGGCGAAATAGCGTGGCCAGCACGACCCTCATCTCGTATTGAGCGAATGCCGCACCGAGACAACGGCGAACGCCACCACCGAACGGGATCCAGGTATACGTCCCGGCTCGTTGCTCGAGGAATCGGGCGGGCCGGAACTGCGGCGGGTCGGGGTAAATGTCCGGGCGCCGGTGCATGAGGTAGATCGAAGGCACCACCGTCACCCCGGCCGGCAACGGGACACCGCCAATTTCCATCGGTGCCTTCAGAAGCCGCGGGACCAGCGAGAAAACCGGCCGCAAGCGCAATGTCTCCATCACGACGGCATCGAGGAACTCGTACCCGCCCGCATGCACCTCGTCGACAAGTCGCGACTGCACGTCGGGGTGACCGACCACCCACTCCACCGCCGACGCGAGCGCGCTGGCGGTGGATTCGTGACCGGCCAACAGCAGCGTCATCAATTCGTCGCGGATCTCGACATCGCTCAACGGCCGGCCATCCGCGTGGCGGGCCCTCAGCAGCATGGACAACACGTCGGCGCGTTCGTCCAGGCCATCTGTTCGACGCCGGTCGTCGATCTCGGCGTAGAGCAAGCGGTCGACGGCGCGAAACATCTTGTGTGTCAGCGCTGCCCTGACGCGCTGGGGGCTCAGAACCAGCAACAGAAGCCGCCCGGGACTGCCCGTTGCCGTTGTCAGCATGCGCACGAGTTCCATCCGCAGCTGGTCGAGTCGCCCGCCCTCGGACAGCCCGAACACCGCGCGCAGGATGACCTCCAGCGTCAATGCCTGCATCCGGGTACGCACCAGCACGCACCTCGCCGTGCGGCCAGCGGGCGATTTCATTTTCGGCGATCGCGGTCATCGTGTCCGCGTAGGACTGCAAGTGGTTGCCGCGAAACGGCGGCACGAGTAGCTGGCGCTGTTGTTTATGCGCCTCACCGTCGAGCAGGAGCACCGAATTGGCGCCGACTACGGGCAACAGGATGCGATTGGCCTCCCCACCCCGCAGCAGCTCTGGGGGTCCGGTGAATACTTCTTTGACCGCGTCAGGATGGGACACCATCACCCAGGTCCCCTCACCGGCCAGTCTGAGAGTAAACGTGTCGCCGAAGCGAGCCGCCGAACGCTCCATGAACCTCCACGGGTTGGTCATCCACGCCGCAGTCTGAACGCTGACCGGGAGTCGGGGGCCCGGCAGGTGAGTCATGGGGCCTAAAGCCGCCGATCCACCAGGAGTTCGCACGCCGGCAACGCGTTCGAAGGTAACTGTGCTCATGCCAAGCTCCTTTTCGTTGAACCGGCGAAGTGCTAGATAGCGGGCACAACGCTAGCCCGACACGATCGCTGTTGTCCCCCCTGCTGTCCGGTATTCGGCAGCTGCCGCCGAAGGCCAATTCCGCAGTGTCACCTCGCCCGATCGGTCCGCATCGCCGGTCGGCCGTCCACCCGCAATGACGAGCTTTCGCCCCTCTGGCTGCGTTAGAGTCCCTACAGCATGAAGCAATTCATCGTGGTGGGACTGGCCACCGTGCTGTCGGCCGGCGCATTGGTCGGCGCCGCGCCCCCGGCCAACGCCGGCTGCCAGTTGGGCGGCGCCGTCATCAGCAAATGCGACGGTCCGGTCCAGGTCGACGGAACCTGGCAGCGGTGCGTCGTCTTTCCCCCCGCACCCGGGCGTGACGGTGCTCCGGTGTACGTCACCAATACCAACTGCCAGACGCTGGGTCCCGGCCAGCATTCGTCAAGCGCTGCCTTCGCAGACCCACCAACGCACATCGACGACTGACGCGGCTCACGGCCAGGCGGACGCGTTGCCCTTGTAGTTCCCGTTCAGCGCGGTACAGAAGTCGGAATTCGTGCCGGCGAGCAGCACGATGAAGTCGCCACCCTTGTCGTTGAATGTCTGTGGCGGATAAGCCCATCCGCTGTTGCACATTTGCGTCGGGCTGCCCAGCGAAGGCCTGCGTCAGTTGGACATCTCGCACGCCTTCATCGCGGCGACGTCCGGGTAGGCGCTCTTGGCGATGACGAGCATCGCGCCACCCCACTTGCCGTCATTGCGGCGGTAGCCGCGGGCGCCGAATCCGGCGTTGTCCTTCTGGCAGCCCAGCGCGCGCTGCAGCGCCATGAACGGCAGGGCGAGGTCGCGATCGTCGATACCGGCTGCGGCAGCGATGAATTGGGCCGTGTCCGAGCCGTCGACCTCTTGGACGTTGGGATCCTTGAGGCTCTTGAGTTGCTGCGACATCTGCGAGGCGTTGCCCCCGCCGCCGATGATGGGCCCGCCGTTGGTCGTCGTCATCGGGGGCAGCGTGCCGGTGGGATCGGCGACGGCACTGGGCATCGCCAACGCTCCCAGGGCCAGCGTGCCCGCAGCGATCGCTCGAATGCGCATGGCTGGAACTCCTCATCTCGCCGGCGGCATCGGTGGAGTGGCGTTCGGAGCCATCACCGCGCCGATCTTGCGGAACAGTATGTCGGCCTGATTACTGTAGTTGCCCTGGTCGTCGAAGGCCTCCAGGGCGTAGGTGACCGCGACGGCGATCGCGATCTTCTGCGCCGGCAGGTAGGCCTCGACACCCGCGCACCCGGAGAACAACGGATTCTGCATCAGCCAGTCGCCGGAGATGATGATGCCCAGCCCGTAGGTGTAGCCCTCGTTCTGCTCGAAGCAGGTCGGGCAGCCCGGCTGGGCGTGGGTCTTCTCGCGCAGCGCGGTCGACACCATCTTGCGGTACGAGTCGCCCGAGAGCAACTTGCCGGAGCCGATCCCGACGGCGGTGGCTTCCATGTCGCCGTGGGTAATGGTCCAGGACGGATTCCAGTACGTGGACTCCTCGTAAAACGGTGTTCCCGCAGGGATTTTGAGTGCCTGGCGCCGCTCGGAGGTGAACGTGTGCAGGACCGGCCAGGTATCGGCGTTCGCGGTGTGCTTCAAGTCGAGTGGCCCCAGCACCTCGTTGGCCAGCAGCGTCGGCATGTCCTGGCCGGTGGCCTTCTCCAGCGCCAGCCCCAGCAGCACGTAATTCGTGTGCGCGTAATTCCAGTTGGTCCCCGGCTCGTAGAGCAGTCGGCGCCCAGAGATCTGGGCGAGTAGGTCTTGAGTTGTCCACTGCTGGAACGGGTTTGCAGAGGATTCAGTGGCGAACTGCTTGTTGCCGAGGACGTAGTCGGGGTAGCCCGACGTCATCTGCGCCAGCTGCCCCAACGTGACGCGCCCGGCGTTGGGGAAGTCGGGCAGCCATTTCGACAACCGGTCATCCAGGCTCAGCTTCTTCTGGTCGACCAGCTTCAGCAGCAACGTCGCCACATAGGAGATCGCGACCGCGCCGTTGCGGAAGTGCATGTCGGTGGTGGCCTGCACCCCGGTCATCGAGTCGCCGACGGCCCGGGTGAGGACCTCCTTGCCGGCCACCGTGACGCACACGATCGCGGCCTTCAGGTGCGCCTGCGTCATGAAGTTGTGCACCACCCGCAGCACGGCATCGGCCTTGGCCTGGTCGGCAGAGGCCGCCTGCGTGGGCGCCGGTGACGGCGTCGATCCGCAACCGGTCACGATCAGGCACGCGACGACCAGACACGCGACCCGGCGCAACATCAGATCCCCAGATCCTTGGCGATGATCGTCTTCATGATCTCGTTGGTGCCGCCGTAGATCGTTCGGGTGCGGGCATCGACGAAGGCGCGCGACACGCTGTATTCCCGCATGTAGCCGTATCCGCCGTGCAGCTGCAGGCAGCGGTCGGCGGTGCGGACCTGCAGGTCGGTGGTCCACCACTTCAGCCGGGCCGCCCGCGCCGCGGTGAGCTCGCCGACCAGATGCTCGGCGAGGCAGTCGTCGAGATAGGTGCGGGCGATGTCGAGCTCGGTAGCCAGTTCGGCGAGGACGAATTGGCTGTGCTGAAAACTGGCGACCGGCGCCCCGAATGCCTTGCGGGCGCGGACATACTCGAGAGTCTCGGCCAGCACGGCTTCGGCGGCGGCCACCGCCCCCACTGCCAGCGCGAGCCGTTCCTGCGGCAGATTTCCGACCAGCTGATAAAAGCCGCTACCCTCCTCGCCGAGCAGATTCTCCACCGGAACCCGCATGTCGGTGAAGGTGAGCTCGCTGGTGTCCTGGGCGTGCAAACCGATCTTTTCCAGGTTGCGACCACGCTCGAATCCCGGGGTGTCGGCCTCGACCACCAGCGGCGACAGGCCCTTGTGCCGGTCCGGCGAAGTGCGCACCGCGACGACGAACAGGTTCCCGCTTTGTCCATTGGAGATGAATGTCTTGGCGCCGTTGACGACGTAGTGGTCACCGTCACGCACCGCGGCGGTGCGGATGCCGGCCAGGCCGCTTCCGGTGCCGGGCTCGGTCATCGCGATCGCGAGCACCGTCTCGCCGGTCACCACGCCGGGCAGCCAGCGCCGCTGCTGTTCGGTGTGGTCAGATCGGTGAGGTAGGGCAGCACGATGTCGTTTTGCAGCGTGAACGAGATCGCCTCGGCGGCCGCTCCGGCCCGCTGCAGTTCGTCGATCACGATCGCGTTGTAGTGAAAGTCGTCCACGCCTGCGCCGCCGAACTGTTCGGGCACCGAAAAGCCCCGCAGCCCAAGCTTTCCGGCTTCGGTGAACACCGAGCGGTCCCACTGCCCGCTGCGTTCCCAGGTCTCGTGTGCGGGGACGACGGTCTGCTGGACGAAATCGCGTACCAGTTCCCGGAACTGGTGATGTTCGGGGGTGTATTCCAGTCGGGTGGCCATCGAAACTCCTTCAGCGGAACGCGTCGCTACCGGTGAAGGCCTGGCCCAGCACCAACTGATGCATCTCGGGAGTGCCCTCGTAGGTCAGCACCGACTCCAGGTTGACCATGTGCCGGATGACGGGGAATTCCAGCGATATTCCGTTCCCGCCCAATATAGTTCGAGCGGTCCGGCAGATCTTGAGCGCCTCGCGGGTGCTGTTCAGCTTGCCGAAGCTGACCTGCTCGGGGCGCAGCCCGACGCTGTCCTTGAGCCGGCCCAGGTGCAGCGAGAGCAGCTGTCCCTTGTGCAGTTCGACGGCCATGTCGACGAGTTTGGCCTGGGTCAGCTGGAATCCCGCGATCGGCCGGCCGAACTGGGTGCGCTGGGTGGCGTATTCGAGCGCGGCCTGCCACGCCGTGCGCGCCGCGCCCATCGATCCCCAGATGATGCCGTAACGCGCCTCGGACAAACACGACAGCGGCCCGCGCAGCCCCTGGGCGTGGGGCAGCATCGCGTCGGCGGGCAGCCGCACGTCGTCGAGCACCAGCTCGCTGGTGATCGAGGCGCGCAGCGACAGCTTGTGGTGAATTGTGTTGGCGGCGAAGCCCGCGGCGCGGGTCGGCACGATGAACCCGCGGATCCCGTCGTCGGTGTCGGCCCACACCACCGCGACGTCGGCGACCGAGCCGTTGGTGATCCACATCTTGCGGCCGTTGAGCACCCAGTCCGAACCATCCCGTCGCGCATGGGTTTTCATCGCCGCCGGATCGGATCCGACGTCGGGTTCGGTGAGCCCGAAGCAGCCGAGCAGCTCACCGGCGGCCATGCCGGGCAGCCACTGCTGCTTTTGCTCCTCGGAGCCGAAGTTCCAGATCGCGAACATCGCCAGCGATCCCTGCACCGAGACCATCGACCGCACCCCGGAGTCGGCGGCCTCCAGCTCGGTACACGCCAGGCCGTAGTGCACCGACGAGGACCCGCCGCACCCATAGCCCTCCAAGTGCATGCGGAGCAGCCCGAGCTCGCCGAACTGCTTGCCCAGTTGGCGCACCGGCACGTCGCCGATCTCGAACCACTCGGCGACGTAGGGGATGACGTGCTCGGCGCAGAATTTCCGGACCGTGTCGCGCACCGCGATCTCGTCGTTGGACAGCGACGCGTCGAGGCCAAGCGGGTTGTCGCGATTGAACGCGGGAGGTTTGTGTGTGCTCATGGGAGCCAGCCTGCCACCGCGCCCATCGCCAAGAACAGCGTCCGGCCCAGCCCGGTAGTCTCGCTCTATGCAGCGGCTGGGTTGGCTCGGCGTCGACGTGGTGTGCGTCTTGGTGTTCTGTGCCGTGGGACGCCGCAGTCACGACGAAGGCCTCAACCTCACCGGCATCGCGACGACGGCCTGGCCGTTTCTGACCGGGACCGTGATCGGGTGGCTGGTGAGCCGCGCCTGGCAGCGGCCCACCGCCGTGGCGCCCACCGGCGTGGTGATCTGGCTGTGCACCGTGGTGATCGGCATGGTGTTGCGCAAGGCCACCTCCGCGGGCGTGGCCGCGAGTTTTGTCGTGGTCGGTGACGGTGACCGCGCTGTTGTTGCTCGGTTGGCGAGCGGCCGCCGGACTAGCGTTGCGGCGCTGCTCCGGCGTCTGATGGCACGGGCCGACGACGACACGTGGGGTCCCGACAGCGGCGTCGGAATGACCGCGACGTTCGGCGCGGTCGCGCGGGCGCTCGCGACCGGTAAGGGCCTGGTCAGCGATCCATTCGCCGAGCCGTTGGTGCGCGCCGCGGGCGTGCCGTACTTCACCCGGATGGTCGACGACGAGCGGTACACCGACGGCGGCGACAACGCGATCGTGACCGGGCTCGTCACGCTGCTCGGGGCGCACACCCGGTTCCTGGACGGATTCCTCGCCGACGCCGCACGGGCGGGCATTCGGCAAGTCGTGATCCTCGGCTCCGGCCTGGACACCCGGCCGTATCGGCTGTGGTGGCCGCCCGGAACCACGGTGTACGAGATCGATCAGCCCGACGTCATCGACTTCAAGACCGCGGTGCTGCGTCATCTAGGCGCCGAGCTGACCGCGCACCGCCGGGCGCTCGGGGTCGATCTGCGCCGCGACTGGTTGTCGGCGCTGCACCGGTCGGGGTTTGCTGCCGACGAGCCGACGGTGTGGATCGCCGAGACGCTGTTGACCGGGTTCCTGCCCCCCGACGGCCAGACCCGGCTGCTCGCCGATGTCTCGGCGGTCAGCGCGCCGGGCAGCCGGTTCGCCGGCGATCACATGCCGACCTGGGCCGCATTCCAGCTGGAGGCCGCCCAGACGTTCGTCGACACTTGGCGGCAATTCGGTCTCGACGTCGATCTGGCCGGACTGACCTACCCGGGCGAATATCGCGTCGTCCCGCAGTATCTTGCCGAGCACGGCTGGCAACCGGTCGAGCGAAACGTCGCCGATTTGTTCAGTGCGATCGGAATGAGCAGCCGCTGGCGCGGCACCCCCGCTGACGACGCGATTACGCCCCGCTATGTCACCGCACCGCGCGCAACCGGGCCCGGGGTGACACCGGGTCGGAATGCATCCGCCTGATAGGCGTTAGAGGTGAGGTGATGTCCAAGACTCGGCTCCGGTTCGTCCCCGCCGCGCTGGACGACGCGCTGGCGCAGCCGTTGCTGGCCGAGTTGGCCACCGAGTACGCGCAGCGCTACGACAGCACGGCGCCGACGGTGTTGGCGTGGCTCAAGGACAACCCCACCGACGAGTTCGCGCCACCGGACGGGGGCATGTTGATCGGCTTACTGGATGACCGCCCGGTGACCGGTGGCGGGTTTCGCCGCTTCGACGCCGAGACGGCCGAGCTGAAGAGAATTTGGACCGACAGCGGACATCGCCGCCGCGGCTACGCGATGGCACTGCTGGCCGAGCTGGAAGGCGAGATCGCGGTGCGCGGCTACCGCAGGGTCTACCTGATGACCGGCAACCGGCAGCCCGAGGCCGAGGAGTTGTACCGGGCCGCCGGCTACACCCGGCTGGACGAACCGCTGCCGTCCGAAGGTCCCGTCTTTCCGATCGCCTTCGAGAAGTGGCTCACATGACCGACCCGCTGCATCTGGCCGTCGCGCTGGACGGATACGGCTGGGACCCGCAGGCGTGGCGGCCCACCCTGGCGGCCGACCCGGACACGCCGTCGCCGCTCAGCGGCCGCTACTGGGCCGACCTGGCGGTCACCGCCGAACACGGGCTGTTCGACTTCCTGACCATCGACGACACCCTGATGCCGCAGCCCGGGCGCCGCGAGCGGATCGATCCGCGACGGCTGGCCGGTCGCGGCGACGCCGCCCTGGTGGCGGCGCGCATCGCACCCGCGACGCGGCACATCGGGCTGGTTCCGGTGGCGACGGTGACCCACACCGAGCCGTTCCACATCTCCAAATCCATTGCCACGCTTGACTACGTCTCACACGGCCGGGCGGGCTGGCAGCCTCGCGTCACCTCGACCGCGCACGAGGCGGCGTTGTTCGGGTGCCGCGAGGCAACATCGGACGGGTTGTTCGAGGAGGCCGCCGATTGCGTCGAGGTGGTGCGCCGGCTCTGGGACAGCTGGGAGGACGACGCGATCATCCGCGACGTGGCCACCGGGCGCTACGTCGACATCGACAAGCTGCATTACATCGACTTCACCGGCAAATTCTTCTCCGTCAAGGGCCCGTCGATCACGCCTCGCCCGCCGCAGGGTCAACCGGTGGTGGCGGTGCTGGCCCACCAGCGGCCGATCTACGAATTCGCCGCTGCCAGTGCCGATCTCGTGTTCATCACGCCTCACGACGAGGGGTCGCTGCGCGGCATCCTGGACGAGGTGGCCGCCGCCGGGGGCGAGCGGCTGAAGGTGTACGCCGACGTGGTGGTCTCGTTCGGGGGTGCCGGCGATCCCCGCTCCGATGCGCTCAACTTCACCGGAGCCGCAACCGAATTGGTGGACCTACTGCTGGAATGGCAGCGCCTCGGGGTGGCCGGGGCGCGGCTGCGCCCCGGCGTCAATGCCACCGACCTGCCGGTGATCGTGGACCAGGTGGTTCCGCTGTTGCAGCGGGCCGGCCGCTTCCGGGAGGCCTACCGGGACGGCGAAACGCTGCGGGCCCGGCTCGGTCTGCCGGTCGCGCCCAACCGATACGCGGCGGTTTCGCGATGAACGTCGCGCTCTCAATTCTCGACCTCTCGCCGATCAGCGCGGGTAGCGATCCGGCGACGGCGTTGCGCAACACCATCGAACTGGCCCAGCGTGCCGAGGACTGGGGCTTTCGCCGTTACTGGGTGGCCGAGCATCACTTCGTCGGCGTCGCCAGTGCCGCGCCGGCGGTGTTGATCGGCCAAATCGCGGCTGCTACCAACAGAATTCGGGTTGGTGCCGCGGCCGTGCAACTGGGCTATACCACCGCCGTCGCGGTCGTCGAGAGTTTCGGCATGCTGGAGGCTTTCTATCCCGGGCGCATCGATCTGGGGATCGGCCGGTCCGGGCAGCGCCGCTTGGAAAGCCAGAAGCCAAAAAAACCGAAAGAGCCGCGGCCGCCGCGGGTGTGGCACGAGGTGGACGGCGTCGTCGTTCCGACCCCCTTCGACCTGCGCGGGCTGCTCGATCTCGAGCAGCTGCAGGCGACGATGGGCATCCTGCAGCAGCCCGAGGCGGTATCCCCGGACTTCGCCGAACAGGTTGACGACATTCTCGCCCTGCTCGACGGTACGTATCACGTTGGCAAGTTCGACGTGCGCGCCGTGCCCGGCGAGCGAAGTGGATTGCGGCCGTGGATCTTCGGCAGCACCCGGGGGCAAAGCGCACGGGTCGCCGGCGCCTTGGGGTTACCCTTCGTGGCCAGCTACCACATCACGCCGGCCACCGCGCTCGAGGCCATCGAGGCCTACCGTGACGCGTTCGTGCCGTCGGCCGCGTTGGCGAAGCCGTATGTGGTGGTGTCGGCCGACATCGTCGTTGCCGACGACTCCGAGACCGCCCGTCACCTGGCCGACGGCTACGGCCATTGGGTGTACTCGATCCGGAGCGGCGTGGGTGCCATGCCCTATCCCGAGCCGGGCAGCTGCCCACCGCTGACCGACCAGCAATACGACCTGGTAAAGGACAGGTTGGCAACGCAGTTCGTCGGTAACCCGGACGAGGTTGCGCAGCGACTGCAGGCGCTGCAGCGGGTGGCCGGCGCCGACGAACTCGTGATCACCTCGGTGACGCACCGGTTCGAGGACAGGTTGCGGTCGCACGAGCTGATCGCCAAACGCTGGGGTCTGACGGAATGAATATCAGAAACGGCAAGCACCGCAAGCCGATTCATTTGGCCGCGCACTTCCCGGGTGTCAACAACACCACGGTGTGGACAGATCCCAGCGCGGGCAGCCAGATCGAGTTCGACTCGTTCACCCATCTTGCCCGTACCGCCGAGCGGGGGCTGTTCGACTTTTTCTTCCTGGCCGAGGGGCTGCGGCTGCGTGAACACCGCGGCCGGATCTACGATCTCGACGTCGTCGGACGGCCGGACACCTTCACGGTGCTGGCGGCCCTGGCGGGCGTCACCAACCGGATCGGGCTGACCGGGACCATCAACACGACGTTCAACGAACCATTCGAGGTGGCAAGACAATTCGCCACCCTCGACCACCTGTCCGGCGGTCGCGCCGGCTGGAACATCGTCACCTCGTCGGATGCGTTCACCGGCGCCAACTTCCGTCGCGGCGGCTTTTTGAAGCACGCCGACCGGTACCGGCGGGCCGAGGAATTCCTCATGACCGCACGGCAATTCTGGGACAGCTGGCAAGACGGCGCCGTACTGGCCGACGTCGAGGGCGGCACCTACGTCGACCTCGACCGGATCCGCAGCATCGAACACCAGGGGTCGCACTTCAACGTCCGCGGGTTCGCCACGCTGCCGGTCGGGCCGCAAGGCCATCCGATCCTGCTGCAGGCCGGCGACTCCAACGAGGGCCGGGCGTTCGGCGCCCGGTACGCCGACGCGTTGTTCACCTTGCACGGTTCGCTTGAGGACGGTCAGCGCTACTACGCCGACGTCAAGGGTCGGGCCAAGGCGTCGGGCCGAGAGCCCGATCAGCTCAAGGTGTTTCCCGCTGCGACCTTCGTTCTCGGAGACACCGACGCCGAAGCCCAGGACAAGGCGCGTCACATCCGCTATCAGCAGGTCAGCGGTGCCACAGCGATCGCGATGCTCGAACAGGTTTGGGGCCGTGAGCTTTCCGAGTACGATCCGGACGGTCCACTGCCCGAATTCGACCCGGTCGTCGACAGCGACATCACCCAGGGCCGGGTCCGCCACGTCGACCCGGTCGCGGTGGCCGGCAAGTGGCGAGAACGCGCCGAAGCGGAGAAGCTGTCGATCCGTGAGCTGATCATCGCGGTCACCACCCGGGAGCAATTCGTCGGCACCGCATCACGGATCGCCGACGAGATCGACAGATACATCCAGGCCGACGCGTGCGACGGCTTCATCCTGGTGCCGCATCTGACGCCGCACGGTCTCGACGAATTCGTCGACCGGGTGGTGCCGCTACTGCAGGAGCGTGGCGCGTTCCGCACCGAATACACCGGGGAGACGCTGCGAGATCATTTGGGGCTCAGCGAGTTCGCAGCGCATACATGATGACGGCCACGCCCAGCAGGCAGATCAACGCGCCGATGATATCCCAGCGATCGGGGCGAAACCCGTCAAAGCCCACGCCCCACAACAGCGAGCCGGCAGCGAAGACGCCGCCATACGCGGCCAGGATGCGACCGAAGTGGGCGTCCGGCTGCAAGGTGGCGACAAAGCCGTAGGCGCCCAGCGCCACGACGCCCTAGCCCACCCACATCCAGCCGCGGTGTTCGCGGATGCCCTGCCACACCAACCAGGCCCCGCCGATCTCGAACAGCGCCGCCAAGGCGAACAACGCGATCGACTTGGCGATCGTCACAGCGCGCCCGCTTTTCGCAGTGCGGCATCGGTCGCCTCGCGGATCGAGCCGCGCCAGAGCGGGCCATGCCCCGGGGCCAGGACTTCGGTCTCCAACAAAGCCAGCGCCGAAAGGGTTCTGATGCAGTCTTGCTGGCTGTAACTGAAGATCGCCGGCAGCAGCTGTGGCCCGTCGTGCCGGATCAACGGGTGCCCGGTGATCAGCGCGTCGCCGCTGGCCAGCACACCGTCGACCAAATAGGAGCAGTGGCCGTTCGTGTGGCCGGGGCTGAAAACGGGCCGCGGGTGGCCGGGCAGCGACGCGGCGATCTCGGGCCTCAGCGGCTGGGTGGTCGGAATCCCGTCGCGGATCAGGCCGCCGCTGCGCACCACGTGGGCCGTCCACACCGCCCACGTCGGACGCCAGATGCGCAGCGCAAGGTCGACGATCGAGACCTGTTCTAAGTACTCGCGCTTGGCGTGGCCGACCTCGTCGGCATGGCAGTAGACGGGAGTGCCGTGGGCGCCGGCGAACCAGATCGCCGAGCCGAGATGGTCGATGTGGGCGTGTGTCAGCAGGATCGCGCGCACGTCGCCGACGCCGTACCCCAGCGCCTCGAGGGAGGCCAGCACGGCTTCGCGGTCCCCCGGATAGCCGGCGTCGATCAGCAGCACCCCGGTGTCGTCGGCGACCAGCGTCCAGTTGACGGCCTCCCCCTGGACCAGGTGCACGGTGTCGGTGACTTGAACAAGCGTTGGCGCTGGTGCCATGCCGAACACTGTAGGAGCGATCGCAAGCGCGGCGAAGCCGGGCGCGGCGGGTCGCGACCAGACAATTAGGAGTAGAAATAACGGGTGGCCGAACTGAAACTTGGATACAAAGCGTCTGCTGAACAATTCGCACCGCGCGAGCTCGTCGAGCTGGCTGTCGCCGCCGAGGCACACGGCATGGACAGCGCCACCGTCAGTGATCATTTTCAGCCGTGGCGGCACAAGGGCGGGCACGCCCCGTTTTCGCTGGCCTGGATGACCGCGGTCGGGGAGCGGACCGAGCGCCTGGTGCTGGGCACATCGGTGCTCACCTCGACCTTCCGGTACAACCCCGCCGTCATCGCGCAGGCCTTCGCCACGATGGGCTGCCTGTACCCGAACCGCATCTTCCTCGGCGTGGGCACCGGCGAGGCGCTGAACGAGCTCGCCACCGGATACGAGGGCGAGTGGCCGGAGTTCAAGGAGCGCTACGCGCGGCTGCGCGAGTCGGTACGGCTGATGCGCGAGCTGTGGCTCGGCGACCGCGTCGACTTCGAGGGCGAGTACTACACGACCAAGGGCGCCTCGATCTACGACGTGCCCGAGGGCGGTATCCCGATCTACATCGCCGCGGGGGGACCGCAGGTGGCCAAGTACGCCGGGCGCGCCGGCGATGGGTTCATCTGCACCTCCGGCAAGGGCGAAGAGCTCTACAAGGACAAGCTGATCCCCGCAATGCGCGAGGGCGCCGAAGCCGCCGGTAAGAACGCCGACGACATCGACCGGATGATCGAGATCAAAATCTCCTACGACACCGACCCCGAACTGGCCCGGGAGAACACCCGGTTCTGGGCGCCGCTGTCGCTGACCGCCGAGCAGAAGCACAGCATCGACGACCCGATCGAGATGGAAAAGGCCGCCGACGCGCTGCCGATCGAGCAGATCACCAAGCGCTGGATCGTGGCATCGGATCCCGACGAGGCCGTCGAAAAGGTCGGTCACTACGTCGAGTGGGGTCTCAACCACCTGGTGTTCCACGCGCCCGGCCACGACCAGCGCCGCTTCCTGGAGCTGTTCGAAAAAGACCTGGCGCCCAGGCTGCGGCGACTTGGCTGATACCGCTCGTCCTGCCTCGGGGATCTACATCGCGGCGCCCGAGCCGGAAACCGGCAAGTCGACGATCGCGCTGGGGCTACTCAACCGACTGACGGCGACGGCCGCCAAAGTCGGTGTCTTCCGGCCGATTACGCGGCTTGACGGCGAAGAGCGCGACTACATCCTGGAGTTGCTGCTGACCCGGACCACCGCGGGCCTGCCCTACGAGCAGTGCGTGGGTGTCACCTATCAGGACCTCCACGCCGATACCGACGCCGCGATCGCCAGCATCGTCGACGCGTATCACGCGATGGCGCAATCCTGCGACGCGGTGGTGACTGTCGGCAGCGACTACACCGATGTCACGACGCCCGCCGAACTCTCGGTCAACGCCCGCATCGCGGTCAATCTCGGTGCGCCGGTGCTGCTGGCGGTGCGAGCCAAGAATCGCACCCCCGATCAGGTCGCCGCGGTCGTCGAGGTGTGTCTGGCCGAGCTGGCCGTGCAGCGCGCGCACACCGCGGCGGTGGTCGCCAACCGGTGCGATCCGGCCGAAGTGGGTGCGGTTGCCGAAGCGCTGCATATGTTTACGCCACCGGGTTATGTGCTGCCCGACGAGCCGCTGCTGCTGGCGCCGACGGTGGCCGAACTGCAGACGGCCGTGCACGGGACGCTGGTCAGCGGCGACGTCGAACTGGTTCGCCGCGAGGCGATGGGCGTGCTGGTCGCGGGCATGACCGCGGACCATGTGCTGGAACGGTTGCGCGACGGCATGGCCGTGATCACCCCCGGCGACCGCTCCGACGTCGTGCTGGCCGTCGCGAGTGCACATGCGGCCGAAGGGTTTCCGGCACTGTGCTGCCTGATCCTTAACGGCGGCTTCGACCTGCATCCGTCCATCTCCGCGCTGGTGTCCGGCCTGCGACTGCGGCTTCCGATCATCGCCACCACGCTGGGCACCTACGACACGGCCAGCCTGGTCGCCGCGGCCCGGGGGCGGCTCACGGCCGACTCGCATCGCAAGATCGACACCGCGGTCGAGCTGGTGAACAGCCACATGGACGTCGCGGATCTGATTGCGCAGCTTGCCATTCCGATCCCCACGATTACAACCCCGCAGATGTTCACCCATCGGCTCATGCGGCAGGCCCGCGCCGACCGCAGGCACATCGTCCTTCCCGAAGGCAACGACGACCGTATTCTCCAGGCCGCCGGCCGGGTGCTGAAACGTGGTATCGCCCATCTGACGATCCTGGGTGACGAAGGCCAAATCCGGTTACGCTCCGCAGAACTCGGCGTCGACCTGCACGAAGCCACAATTATCGATCCGCACAACGAAGAGCTATGCGACCAATTCGCCAAGCAGTACGCCGAGTTGCGCAAGGCGAAGGGAATCACCGTCGAGCAGGCTCACGAGATCATGCACGACGTCTCGTATTTCGGCACCATGCTGGTGTACAACCGCATGGTGGACGGCATGGTGTCCGGTGCGGTTCACACGACCGCGCACACGGTCCGTCCGGCGTTCGAGATCATCAGGACGGTGCCGGATGTCTCGACGGTGTCCAGCATCTTCCTGATGTGCCTGCCCGATCGGGTGCTGGCCTACGGCGACTGCGCGATCGTCCCGGACCCCACGCCCGAACAGCTGGCCGACATCGCGATCAGCTCGGCGCGTACCGCCGCGCAGTTCGGCATCGAACCGAAGGTGGCCATGCTGTCCTATTCCACCGGTGATTCCGGAACCGGCGTCGACGTCGACAAGGTCAGGAAGGCAACGGAATTGGTGCGCGCCCGGGATCCGCAGCTGCTGGTCGAGGGTCCGATCCAATACGACGCCGCGATAGACTCGTCGGTGGCCGCCACCAAGCTGCGCGACTCGCCGGTGGCCGGTCATGCCACCGTGCTGATCTTCCCCGACCTCAACACCGGCAACAACACCTACAAGGCGGTGCAGCGCAGCGCCGGGGCAATCGCGATCGGTCCGGTGCTGCAGGGCTTACGCAAGCCGGTCAATGACCTGTCTCGCGGGGCGCTGGTCGAAGACATCGTCAACACCATCGCGATCACCGCGATCCAAGCCCAGGGCAACGGCGATGGCTGAACACGTTGTGCTGGTCATCAATGCCGGCTCGTCGTCGCTGAAATTCCAGCTGGTGGCGCCCGATTCGGGCACGACGCGGGTGGGCGGGGTGATCGGGGAGATCGGCGAGCCGTCCGGGCGGGCCGCCGATCACGAGGAGGCGCTGCGCCTGGCGTTTCACCAGTTGGCCGAGGACGGTATCGACCTGAAGTCCAGTGGGCTGTTGGCGGTCGGGCACCGCGTCGTGCACGGCGGCCGGGCTTTCTATCGCCCGACACTGCTCGACGACGAGCGGATCGCCGACCTCGAGAAGCTGTCGGAGCTTGCCCCGCTGCACAATCCGCCCGCGGTGCAGGGCATCAAGGTGGCGCGCAAGCTGCTGCCCGACGTCGCGCATATCGCCGTGTTCGACACGGCCTTCTTCCACCACCTGCCCGCCGCGGCCGCGACGTACGCGATGGATCGGGAGCTGGCCGAGCGATATCAGATACGCCGCTACGGATTTCACGGCACGTCACATCGTTACGTGAGCGAGCGGGCCGCCGAATTCCTGGACTGGCCGCTGGCCAGCGTGAATCAAATCGTGCTGCACCTGGGTAACGGCGCGTCGGCCTCGGCGATCGCCGGCGGCCGGCCGGTCGACACGTCGATGGGCCTGACCCCGTTGGAGGGTCTGGTGATGGGCACCCGCAGCGGCGACATCGACCCCGGTGTCATCAGCTACCTGTGGCGCAGCGCGAAGATGGATGTCGCGGCGATCGAGTCGATGCTCAACAACCGGTCCGGGGTCTGGGGTCTGGCCGGTGAGCGTGACTTCCGCCGGCTGCACGCGATGATCGAATCGGGAGACGGCTCAGCGCAATTGGCGTACGACGTGTTCATCCACCGGTTGCGCAAGTACATCGGTGCCTACCTGGCGGTGCTTGGGCGTACCGACGTGCTGACTTTCACGGCGGGCATCGGCGAGCACGACGCGGCGGTGCGCCGTGACGCGGTGGCCGGGCTACAAGGGCTGGGCATCGTGCTCGACGACAGTCGCAATCAGGCCGGAGGAAAAGGCGTGCAACGGATTTCGGCCGACGATTCGCCGATCGCCGTGCTGGTGGTGCCGACCAACGAGGAACTCGCGATCGCCCGCGATTGCGCGGCCCTGCTGGACGACTGACCCGCTACCCGCCGCCCGCCTCGTCAGCCCTGTCACCCGCCGCCTCTCGTCGAGTGTGTGCTGACGGCTTTCAATGTGCGCCCACGGCGGCCTTCGTTCGGCGTGTCGCCACCTGGACGCACACTTAAAACCGCGAACGCACAGTCACCGCCCCTGTGTATGAATGAATATTCAGCCGAGCTGGTTATGCGATGGTTCCCACCATGTGGGATTCGAGTCGGCCATTCATCGGCAGTGAAGCATTGGCGTCTGGCACGTTGAGTCGGCATCAACTGCGGGCCCGCTACCGCGCGGTGCTTCCGAATGTCTACCTGCCGAAAGGCATCGAGCCGTCACTGGAACTGCGTGTCGTCGCGGCGTGGCTTTGGTCAGGGCGCCGAGGAATCGTGGCTGGAGCGGCCGCCGCCGCACTGCATGGCTCCCAATGGATTCCCGATGGCGCGCCTGTTGAGCTGATACATATCAATCCCCGTACACCGCCTGGTGTGCTTACGCGGCGGGATACGTTGCTGGACAATGAGATACAACTGATCGATGGCATCAAGGTGACTACGCCAGAGCGAACGGCCTTCGACATCGGGCGGCGTGGCGCCATTCGCTCAGCGGTTGTTCGACTCGACGCACTGGCACGGGCAACGGGGTTCAAGGTCGATGACGTGCTCCGCGTTGCGAAAAGTCATCCTCACTCGCCTGGACTGCGGCGACTGGAGTCGTCGCTGGAACTCGTCGATGCTGGTGCCCAGTCGCCGCGGGAGAGCTACTTGCGGCTGCTACTGATCGATGCAGGTCTGCCGCGGCCGCAGACCCAGATATCGGTGCTCGGAGTCGACGGTATTCCCGTTGCCTACCTCGACCTTGGCTGGGAGGACTGCATGGTCGCGGTGGAGTACGACGGGGACCACCATCGGACCGATCGACGGCAATACGTGAAAGACATTCGTCGGCGGGAGATGCTTGAGCAGATGGGCTGGATCGTTGTCCGCATCGTGGCCGAGGACCGGCCCGCCGCGATTGTACGTCGTGTCCGCGAAGCTATCGGCGCTTCGGCTGTGCGGCAACGGTTTTGAGTGTGCGCCGACGGCGGGGTTTCGTCGGCGTGTCGCAGCCCTGGGCGCACACGCAAAGCCGTGACGGCACACCGACTGCCCCGCGAGCGCAGCGAGCAACGCAGCATACCGACCGCCCAGCGAACGCAGCACACCCAGCGAGCGACCCGCCAGGCGAGAAATTAGAAGGTGCTGGTGGGGCGGACGCGATTGGCCATGTCGACGAGGGTGTAGCGGTGCCGCTGGGTGGGCGCGACGCGGGCCAGGCTGCGCAACGACGCCTCGACGCCCAGCCGCAGCCCGTGCTGGGTGAACGGGAAGCCGAGGATGTGGTTGGTGCTCGCGGTGTTGGTCTCCAGCCAGTCCATCGCCCCGCCGAGCACCAGCGCGCGGATCTGCAACACCCGAGGCTCGGTCGGTGGTAGCGCCTCGACTCGCCGGGCGGCGTCGCGGATCTGCTCTTCGGTGATCTCACTGGTCGACCGGCCGGACAGCAGGGTCACCGCACTGGTCAGCCGCGCGGTGGTGAAATGCCTTGAGGTGGCGGGCACTTCGTCGAGGGTGCGCACCGCGCCGATTCGATCCCCCTCGGCCGACAGCGATCTCGCCAACCCGAAGGCCGCCGAGATCACGCCGTCGTTGGTGCGCCACACCGTTCGGTAGAACTTGCCCACGTCGTCGTGGCCGGCGAGTTCACCCGTGGCGGCCAGCGCCAGCTTGGGCGCCAGCTCGCCGGGGAAGGTGTCGAGCACCTCGGTGAAATGCTTGATGGCGGAGTCGTAGTCGCCGGTGAGCAGCTCGGCGACGGCCCGGAACCAGACCAGCCGCCAGCGCCAGCCCACCCGCTCGGCCAGGTCGTCGAGCTTGCGCGTCGCCTTGGCCACATCCCCGAGGTCCAGCAGCGCGCGGACCTCCATCAGCGGCAGCTCGACGGACTCCGACACGTCGATGCCCTCGGCGGCCAGTGAGCCGTGCCGCGCCGCGCGCAACGAGTCGAGCGTCTGCACCGGTTGCGAGAGCACCGTCGCCTGCAACACCGGGGCGGCGACGTCGGTCGGATCGACCAACGGCACCGACAGCGCGGTCACGATCTCCCGGGCGGTCAGCTTCTCCGAATGCACCTGCCCGTCCAGATAGACGTCGGTGTGGGCCACCGACAGGTCGACGCCGAAGGTGGATCGGCTCGGGCTGAACAGCGTCGACAACCCGGGCCGCGGCACGCCCGAATCCTGGGCGACGACCTCGCGCAGCACACCCATCAACTGCGCGGAGATCTCCTCGGCCGAGGCGAACCGGCGCCGCGGGTCGGGGTCGATCGCGCGGCGCAGCAGTCGACCGAACGAGTCGTAGGTGGACAGCACCGGGTCGTCTTCGGGCAGGCCGTCCACGTAGCGGCCATTGCGGGTGCGCAGATTCAACGTGAGCGCGGCCAGCGTGCGTCCGACCGTGTAGATGTCGGTGGCGATCGTCGGGCCGGTACGCACGATCTCGGGCGCCTGATAGCCGGGTGTGCCGTAGAGGTAGCCGAACGAGTTGACCCTCGACACCGCGCCCAAATCGATCAGCTTCAGCTGCTCCTCGGTGAGCATGATGTTCTCCGGCTTGAGGTCGTTGTAGACCAGGCCGATCGAATGCAGATAGCTCAGCGCCGGCAGGATTTCCAGCAGATAGGCGATGGCCTCGGCGACCGGCAACCGGGGGTCCTTCTTGCCCCGCTTCAGCGACTGCCCGCCGATGTACTCCATGACGATGTAGCCGACCGGGTCGCCGTGCCGGTCGGTGTGCTCGACGAAGTTGAAGATCTGCACGATCTGCGGGTGCACCACCTCCGCGAGGAACTGCCGCTCGGCCATCGCGATCGCCTGCGCCTCGGCGTCCCCGGAGTGCACCAAGCCCTTGAGCACCACCGGGCGGTCGTTGACGTTGTGGTCGACGGCCAGGTACACCCAACCCAGCCCGCCGTGCGCGATGCAGCCCTTCACCTCGTACTGGCTTGCGACGATGTCGTCCGGATTCAATTGGGGCAGAAACGAATACGGGCTTCCGCAGGACGGACATTTGCCCTCCGACTCGCCCTTGCCTTCGGAGGTGGAGCGCCCCACCGGCTTTCCGCAGTTCCAGCAGAACCGCTTGTGCTCCGGCACCACCGGGTTCGTCATCAGGGCTTCGAGCGGGTCGATGTCGCGGATGCGGGGGATTTCGACCAGCCCACCACCGAGCTGCCGGGTCGGCGGCAGCACCCGGGTCGCGACTATCATCCGGTCTTGCGGTTCGGTATCTACGCCGCCCAGCGTGATGTGCGGCAGGTCGTCGTCATCGTCGTCCCACTCGGGACGAAAGAGGGCCTGGGTCGCATGCGCGCGACCGGTCGTCGCACCGGTCTGTGCGTCCGGTGGCTGGGTGCCGGGGTCCATGTCCTCGGCGTCGGCGTCGTGTTCGGCCTCGGTCATCAGTCCACATACTTCGGTACGGGCGGGGCGGGCGCCGGGCCGAGGACGGTCAACCACTTGCGGTACAAGGTGTTCCAGGTGCCGTCTCGGCGAATGCGTTCCAGCGTGCCGTTGACGAACCGCACCAGTCCGGTGTTGTCCAGGTTGATACCGATGCCGTAGGGCTGGGTCGCCATGTTCGGGCCGACGATGTGCAGATACGGGTCTTCCTCGACCAGCCCGGCCAGGATCGAGTCGTCGGTGGACACGGCGTCGATCTCCCGCTGTTGCATGGCCACCAGGCAATCCGCCCAGTTCACCACCGAGACGACCACCGGGGGCGGGTCGATCTGGCGGATGCGGTGCAACGACGTGGTGCCCCGGGCCACGCAGACGCGCTTGCCGGACAAATCGCCGACCTTGGTGATCGCGGAGTCGCGCGGCGCCAGGATCCGCTGGCTGGCGTCGAGGTAGACGGTGGAGAAGTTCACCTGCTTGCGGCGCTCGCAGGTGATGGTCATCGTCTTGACGACGATGTCGACCTCGGAGTGCTGCAGCGCGGTGATGCGTTCGTCCGAGGACAGGATCCGGTACTCGACGTGGGACGGGGCGCCGAAGATGTCGCGCGCGATCTCACCGGCGATGTCGACGTCGAAGCCGGTGATCTCGCCGGTGATCGGGTCGCGGAAGCTGAACAGGTTGCTGCCGATGTCGAGCCCGACGATCAGCCGGCCGCGGGCCCGGATCGGGGCCACCGCGGCATCGGCCTCGGGCTTGGTGTCGAACGGGCGCAGGCTGGCGGTGGCGTTGCAATCCTGGCCGGCGTCGTCCGGCGGCAGCGGTGATTCGGCCCCCAGTTGCTCCATGCCGACCGGGGTGGGCGGCGGCAACGTCGGCGCGGTGGCGACGGTCAGTGTCTCCGTGTGCCCGCAACCCGCCAGCACGATCGCCGTGCCCAATACGGCGGCAGCCCGGCGGATCCTGGGCGGGCGGCGCATTATCGATACTCCTTCAGCCGCGGCCACAGGCCCAGCGCGACCGCGATCGCGGCACCCAGACTGAGCACCACACCGCCGACCTGGGCGCCGGACAGCCCGCTGCGCGCGTTGATCACGTCGTTGCGCAGATGCGCCCGGCACTGGGTCATCGCCTTGCCCAGCTGATCTTCGAGCTTGTCGAACGCGGGGGTGGAGTCGTCCTCGGCGCTGCCCAGCGCGATCTGAGTGGCGGCGCGATAGTTACCGACCGAGATGTAGGAATTGATGCGGTCGTTGGCCTGCCGCCAGCGCACCAGCAACTGATCGGCACCCTGCAGGTCGGGTTTGTCGACGGCGTCCCGTCGGGCCATGTACTGGTCGATCTGGGAATGCATGAAGTCGATGCGCTGATAGAACGACTGTTTGCGGGCCTGCTCGTCGCCGCGCCGAATCAGCGACAGGGTCTCGTCGGCGCGGGCCTGCTGCGCGGTGATCGCCACGTTGGTCACGGTCTTGAGCGACTCGGCGGCCGTGTCCTTGGCACTACGGCTGGCGGCCGTCGAAATTGTCAGCGCGGTCCCGACCCACACCACCATGACGAGGATGCCGAGCCCGCCCACGACCAGTCCCGGGTTGATTCGGCGCCGGGTGCGCCGGGCCAACCAGCGATGTGAGAACAGGCCGAACACCACCGTGGTGGCAATGACGAGGACCACCGGAGCCGGGAAGTGGGTAGACGCGGTCGTTTCCACATCCACCCGCTCCGAGGTCGCCTGATAGAGCTGCGCCGCGTCGGGCAGGATCGTCGACTGCATCAGACCCGAGGCTTCCGACAAGTACGACGAACCGACCGGGTTGCCCTCCCGGTTGTTGGTCCGCGCTATTTCGATCAGGCCCGTATAGACGGCCAGCTCGGCGTTGATCTTGCCGAGTAGCTGCACCAGCGGTTCATCGGTCAGGCCGCTCGAGGCGCGGGTGACGGCGACCGCCGCGTCGGTGATGGCCTGCTCGTATCGCATCCGCACCGGCCACGGCTCGGCCTGGGCGATGAACGCGGTGGCCGCCGCGGCGTCGGCCACCGACAGCGTGGTGTAGAGCCGCCCGGCCGCGAACGCCAACGGCTCGGTGTGGTTGAGCACGGTCGACAGCACTTGCTGGCGGTGGTTGATCGTCGTCGAGGTGGCGAACGCGCTGGACACCCCGAGCGCCGCCAACACGATGCCGATCGTCAGGATGCGACCGGGGGTCGTCGAGATGAACCACCAACGGGGGTGGGCCGGTTCGCCCGGCGACCGTGACCCCAGCGGTTCGGTCGACGGATGCGCCAGCTCAACCGTCACGTGTTTTCCGACCTCAACTTTCGGTCACTGAACTGCGCTGCTCGTAGGTGTATAAGCGAATTCTAAGAGGATGTCGGGGCCGATGGGGGAGGCGGACCCAATTTCGTTGATCGCCTGCATATCCTGAACGCGTGCATGGCGACAGTGACGGATGGGTGGTATCCGACAGCGGCGCCCACTACTGGGGTCGGTTCGGCGCGGCCGGTCTGCTGCTGCGCGCGCCACGGCCCGACGGAACCCCGGCGGTGCTGCTGCAGCATCGGGCGGTGTGGAGCCATCAGGGCGGCACCTGGGGGCTGCCGGGCGGCGCCCGAGACAGCCACGAAACCCCGGAGGAGACCGCCGTCCGCGAAGCCCACGAAGAGGCCGGGCTGCCCGCCCAGCGCCTCGCGGTGCGCGCGACGGTGGTCACCGCCCAGATCGCCGGAATCGCGGGCACGAACTGGAGCTACACCACCGTCGTGGCCGACGCCGCCGAGTTGCTGGACACGGTGCCCAACCGGGAGAGCGCCGAGATGCGCTGGGTCGCCGAGGACGAGGTGGCCGACCTGCCGCTACACCCCGGCTTCGCGGCCAGCTGGGAACGGCTGCGCACCGCGACGGCGCTGATTCCGCTGGGACACGGCGACGAACGTCGCCGGCACCTGCCGCGCACGCTGGAGATCGACGCCGGAGTCTTCGTCTGGTGCATGTCGGTCGAGGCGGATCAGCCGGCGTCGCAACTGAGTCCCCGGATCAGCTCGCTGCTCGAAGCGCTGACCTGAGCCGATCGGCCGCGGCCCGGGGATCGGCGGCGGTTGTGATCGCGCGCACCACCACGATCCGGCGCGCCCCGGCCTCAAGCACCTCGGGCAGCCGCTGCGCGTCGATACCGCCGATCGCGAACCACGGCGTGGCGGTCTGGAGCGCGGCGGCGGTGCGGACCAGTCCCAGGCCGGGCGCGGCACGATCGGGTTTGGTGGGCGTCGGCCAGCACGGGCCGACGCAGAAGTAGTCGACTTCCCCTGTTTCCAAGGCCGCGGCGGCGTCGGTGACCTGGCCGGCGTCGTGGGTGGACAGGCCGATCAGCGTGTCGGGGCCGACGATGTCGCGGGCGACCGCCGGCGGCAGATCGCCCTGGCCCAGGTGCAGCACGTCGGCCCCGGCGGCGACGGCGATGTCGGCCCGGTCGTTGACCGCGAACAGCGCGCCATGCCGGCGGGCCGCGTCCGCGAGGATCTCGCAGGCGGCCCGCTCGTCGCGCGCCTCTAGCGGACCGAACCGCCGTTCACCGGCCGATCCCTTGTCGCGCAGCTGGATGATGTCCACCCCGCCGGCCAGGGCGGCGTCGGCGAAATGGGCCAAGTCGCCGCGCTCGCGCCGCGCGTCGGTACACAGATACAGCCGGGCAGCGGCAAGACGGGTAACCGGATCGTGCACACCGCGACGCTAGCGCGCTAGCGTAGAACCCGAACAACGAGAGACACGGGAGTTCCGGGCGATCTGCGGGGCTGAGAGTGGACACAGCCGGAGTAACCGGAGCTGTCCTTACCGTCACACCTGATCCGGATCATGCCGGCGAAGGGAGCGGAGATGCATTCAGGTGCACCGGCCGGGACGCTGGCCGTCATCGGCGGCGGCGTCATCGGACTGTCGGTGGCGCGCCGGGCGGCCCAAGCCGGATGCGCGGTGCGGGTGCACCGCGCCGGCGCCCACGGCGCGTCCTGGGTGGCCGGCGGCATGCTGGCCCCGCACGGCGAGGGTTGGCCCGGCGAGGAACGATTGCTGCGACTGGGCCTGGAGTCGCTGCGGCTGTGGCGCGAGGGCGGCTACCTGGACGGCCTGCCTCCGGACGTGGTAACCGCGCGCGAGTCGCTGGTGGTGGCCGTCGACCGGGCCGACGTCGCCGATCTGCGCACCGTCGCGGACTGGCTGGCCGACCAGGGACACCCGGTGATCTGGGAGCCGGCCGCTCGCGACGTCGAACCTCTTCTGGCGCAAGGCATCCGGCACGGTTTTCGAGCACCCACCGAGCTTGCCGTAGACAACCGCGCCGTGGTCGAGGCGCTGGCGACGGCATGTGAGCGCCTCGGCGTCCAGTGGGCCCCGCCGGTGCACGACCTGACGCGGGTCTCCGGCGACGCGGTGGTGATCGCCAACGGCATCGACGCACCGTCGCTCTGTCCCGGCCTTCCGGTGCGCCCGGTGAAGGGCGAGGTACTGCGGCTGCGCTGGCGCAAGGGCTGTATGCCGTTGCTGAGCAGAGTGATTCGCGCGCGGGTGCACGGCCGCCAGGTGTACGTGGTGCCGCGTGCGGACGGAGTGGTGGTGGGCGCGACGCAGTACGAGCACGGCCGTGACACGGCGCCGGTGGTGTCCGGTGTGCGGGATCTGCTGGACGACGCGTGCGCCGTGCTGCCGGCATTGGGTGAGTACGAGCTGACCGAGTGCGCCGCCGGGCTGCGCCCGATGACACCGGACAACCTGCCGCTCGTGCATCGCCTCGACGAACGCACTCTGGTGGCCACCGGGCACGGGCGGTCGGGTTTCCTGCTGGCGCCGTGGACCGCCGAACAGATTGTGTCCGAACTCGTTCCGGTGGGAGTCCAGTGATGATCGTGGTGGTCAACGAAAATTCGGTCGAGGTCGACGGGCAGACCACGGTCGCCGGGTTGCTGGCATCGCTCGGCTTTCCCGAGCGCGGTATCGCGGTGGCGATGGACGACGCCGTGCTACCCCGATCACGTTGGGCCACCCAGCTTTTCGACGGAGCTCGGCTCGAGGTAGTGACGGCGGTGCAGGGTGGTTGATTCCAAGCTGACGATCGCGGACCGCAGCTTTTCTTCGCGGCTGATCATGGGCACCGGGGGAGCGACGAGCCTGGCGGTGCTCGAGGAGGCGCTGCGGACCTCGGGCACCGAGCTGACCACCGTCGCGATGCGCCGCGTCGACGCCGAGGGCGGTACCGGACTGCTGGACCTGCTCAACCGGCTCGGCATCACGCCGCTACCCAACACCGCGGTGTGTCGCAGCGCGGCCGAGGCGGTGCTCACCGCGCAGCTGGCCCGCGAGGCGCTGAACACCAACTGGGTCAAACTCGAGGTGATCGCCGACGAGCGCACACTGCTGCCCGACGCGCTCGAATTAGTCCGGGCGGCAGAACAATTGGTCGACGATGGATTCGTCGTACTGCCCTACACCAACGACGATCCGGCGCTGGCCCGCCGGCTGGAAGACACCGGTTGCGCGGCGGTGATGCCGCTGGGCTCGCCGATCGGAACCGGTCTGGGCATCACCAACCCGCACAACATCGAGATGATCGTCGCGCGCGCCGGTGTTCCGGTGATCCTCGACGCCGGCATCGGCACCGCCAGCGACGCCGCCCTGGCAATGGAATTGGGTTGTGACGCAGTGTTGTTGGCCACGGCGGTGACCCGGGCCACCGATCCGCCGGCGATGGCCGCCGCGATGGCGGCCGCGGTCACCGCCGGCTATCTGGCACGACGCGCCGGGCGGATCCCGAAACGCTTCTGGGCGCAGGCATCCAGTCCCCATCGATGAAACGCTATGTAGCGCTGGGTAGTTCGATGGCCGCCGGCCCGGGGATCCGGCCACGTGCGGCGGACGCCCCGCGATGGTCGGGCTGATCGGCGCGCAACTACCCGCATCTGGTTGCCGAGCGGATGAACCTCGAGCTGGTTGATGTCACTTTTTCCGGCGCCACCACCGGCCACATCCTCACCGATCGTCAGCACCACGCGCCGCCCCAGATCGACGCGCTGGACGGCTCGGAGGAGCTGGTCACCATCACCATCGGCGGCAACGACGTCGGCTACGTGCCGCTGCTGATGGCCGCCGCACTGCCGCGTGCGGCCCGGCGGCTGCCCCTGCTGGGCGCGCGGATCGCCGAACTGCTGGACCGTGACGAACGGGACCGGGCGCTGGACGACGTGGTCGATTCGTTGTGCGCGGTCGGCATGGCGGTGCGTGCCCGCGCGCCGCGCGCCCGGGTCCTCTTCGTCGACTACCTGACGATGCTGCCGCCCGCGGGCTTATCCGCCCCGCCGATTTCGGACGCGCACGCCGAATTGGGCCGCCACGTGGCCACCACCCTGGAACGACGCACGGCCGACGCGGCCGCGGCATCCGGCTGCGGGGTCATCGGCGCCGGCGCGGCCAGCCGGGACCATCACGCATGGTCCACCCAGCCATGGACCACCAGGCCGGCGAAATACGTCGTGCCGCTGCCGGGCCGGCCGGCTCCCCTGCACCCCAACGGCGCGGGAATGAGCGCGGTGGCCGAACTCGTTGCGGCCCAACTGTGATCAGGCGTTGGCCTGCCACCACTTGTACAGCGACGGGATGTCGGACTTGGAGAAGATGGAGCCCAACACGTTTTTCCGTCGACCGTCCAGAGCACCAGGCTGACGTCCTTGTAGGTTCCGCACGCCATCTGGGCACCGGCCTGGTCGGCGTTGCCTTGGTGCCAGGGACCCGGCTCTTTACTGCCGCTGCCGCTGCACGAGGCCAGGGTAACGTCTTTGAGGTTGGAGGAGTAGGCACCGCTCAGGTCGTTGGCGCTCTTGAACAGCTGGTAGACCGCGGAGGCCGGCCCATTCGAGTCGGGGTTTTGCCCGCATTACAGCTCGGCCACCTCGGCACCGGTCAGGGGAGACGACTGACAGTTGTTGAGGCCGTAGCCCTTCGCAAGCGAAGCGGCCAGTGTGTTGACATCTGCCGTGGTGTCCGCGGTCGCGGTGGCAGTGCCGACGCAGCAGAAAGCAGCCGTAAGAGCTGCGGCCGTCGTGGCGCGCAGCGAGTTGGTGGGGTGAAGCATCCTCTACTCCTGAGGTTCGTCGGACCGCCGGGACGGCAGCCCCAGCAAATTGTTGCCAGACTGATAGTAAGGCTAAACCGTAGTTATGCAACCCATTCCGTCGCATACCATTTACACTGGCAACATTCGGGGCAACGTGCGCACGGAACCCGTTGCGGCTCAACCGTAAAGCTCAGCCGTTGTCGCGCCACTAGTTGTAGAGGGACGCGACGTCGTTGCCGGAGGCGCGGATTACGCCCAGCATGTTCTTGGCGTCGTTGCTCCAGACGACCTCGGCATGGTTCTGAAAGGTCCCGCACGCCACCAATCCCGCGCTCGTGGTGGAGCTGCCCTGGTGCCATAGCGTGGGTGAGGAGGCGTCCCCGCAGTTGCTCACGGCGTCACCGGCGACTACGCCGTGGAACGAGTTCAGCAAGGCGCTGCGGTCGGGAAAGAGGAAATACTTGCCGAGCATCGGCCCGCCGGGGTCGGGGCTCGGTCCGCACCACAGGTAGGCCAGCGCGTCGCCGGGAGCCGCCTGCACGATGCAGTTGTTGAGGCCGTATCCCTTGGACAGCCCGCTGGCCAGGGTGTTGATATCCGCGGTGTCGCCGGAGGTGGGATCGGCGGTCGCCGTCGCGGCGCCCGCAAACGCGAAACCACCCATCAGCACCGCGGCGGACACGGTGCCCAGCGCGTCGGTCAGAGGTGACATCCGACGACTCCTTTCGGTGGTCGCGACGGCGGTGCTGCTACCGGAATCGTAGGGCTATGTCGTGGCTGTGCAATACATTCCACCGGATACTGTCTTTCTGGGCACTATTCCCGGTTGACCTGGGCAATTCCGTGTGCGTGCGGGATTGCGATGCACACAACGCATTTCGTCGGTGCGGCGACTTTCGAGCTAACCCGGCCAGTCGGAGAGCCCCTGCGGCGACGTCGATGTCGCGGGTGCTGGCGAACCGATTTCTGCCAAGTTGATGCCCCGGTGACTTTGCTCGGGTATGGTAGGCACCGCTTCACGCCAGCTAACTTCTCGTGACTGGAGAATTCATGACTGCACAACACGCCCCCCGGTTACCCGCCCCAGCAGCCCGCGGGGCAAGCACCGGATAACTATTTGGTGTGGTCCATCTTGGCGACACTGTTCTGCTGTTTGCCGTTGGGCATCGTGGCCATCGTCAAATCCTCTCAGGTGAGCGGATTATGGGCGCAAGGTCAGTACGCCGAGGCGCAGGCCGCAGCCGACGCCGCCAAGAAGTGGGTGAAGTGGTCGGTCATCGCGGCGGTCGTGAGCGCCGTCCTGTACGGCATCGTGCTGGCGATCATCGCCATGACCGCTGACAACTCGACCCCCGCGGCGCTGGCCGCAATGCTGTAAAGGGGTTGCACTCACGGTGACCCCCCGGCGGCCGCTCACGTTCGGTCTCGGCGCCCCGCTGATGGTGGCCGCGTCGACGATGGTGCTGTGCGCGGCCACCTGGGTGGGTGATCCGACCACCCCGGGCGGCCCGCTTTCGGTGTGTCCCACGAAGGCTCTGCTGAGCATCGACTGCCCCGGGTGCGGCAGCCTGCGCATGATCTATTCGCTTTTGCACGGCAACTTGATGTCCGCCGCCAGGTTCAACGCGTTGGGCTTGGCGGCGGTCGTGCTGTTGGTGTGGGCGTACCTGGCCTGGACCTATGGCCGGGTGACGGGCCGGCGGATCAAGAGCTGGCAACACCAGCGCTGGTCGGCCGCGATCGACCTGGCGCTGGTATCGGTTTGGTTGGTGGTGCGCAACATTCCGTTTGCCCCCTTCACTGGGCTGTACGTCTGACCTCACGCCGCGGTGAGCCCAATGGGCTGACGGGCTAACCTTGGGCGCGATGGTGAACAAATTCCGAACGCTGGCGGCGATGCTCGCCGCGGTCGCTCTCGCCGCAGTGTCGTCCGGATGTTTGCACCGTCCGGCGAACTCCCAGCAGGCAAGTGGCCCCGCCGCGGCGCAGTTCGCCAACGTGGTGCACAACAAGGTCACTGCCGACGCGATGATGGCACACCTGACGAAGCTGCAAGATATCGCCAACGCCAACAACGGCACCCGCGCGGTGGGCACTCCCGGCTACGAAGCCAGCGTCGACTACGTGGTGAATACGTTGCGCCACAGCGGTTTCGACGTTGCGACCCCCGAGTTTTCGGCGCGGGTCTTTCACGCCGAGAAGCCCGTCGTGACGGTCGGCGGCAGGGACGTCGAGGCGCACGCGCTCGAGTTCAGCCTCGGCACCGGACCGGACGGGGTGCACGGCCCGCTGCTGGTGGTGTCGACGGGCAACGGCCTAGGCTGTGCGGCCTCGGACTACGACACTCTGCCGGCCAAGGGCGCGGTGGTGCTGGTGGATCGCGGCACCTGTCCGTTCGCGCAGAAGGAGGAGGCCGCGGCGCAGCACGGTGCCGCGGCGATGATCGTCGTCGACAACGTGGACGAGGAGCAGATGGGCGGCACACTCGGAGCCAACACCGAGGTGAAAATGCCGGTGGTCGGCGTCACCAAATCGACCGGGATGCTTCTTCGTGCCCAGCCGGGGCCCGCGACGATCAAGCTGGACGCCAGCAGCCGGAGTTTCAAAGCCCGCAACATCATCGCCCAGACCAAGACGGGTTCGCCCACCGACGTGGTGATGGCCGGCGCGCATCTGGACAGCGTGGCCGAGGGGCCGGGCATCAACGACAACGGTTCGGGAGTGGCCGCGATCTTGGAAACCGCGGTGCAGCTGGGTAATTCACCGCCGGTGCGTAACGCCGTGCGGTTCGCCTTCTGGGGCGCCGAGGAACTCGGTTTGATCGGATCGCGCAACTACGTCGAGTCGCTGAATCTCGACGACCTCAAAAGCATTGCGCTGTATCTGAATTTCGACATGCTCGCGTCGCCGAACCCCGGTTACTTCACCTATGACGGTGACCAATCGCTGCCGGCGGACGCCCGCGGCCAGCCCGTGGTTCCGGAAGGCTCGGCCGGCATCGAGTACACGCTGGTGGCCTACCTGAAGTCGGCGGGCAAGACCGCACAGGACACGTCGTTCGACGGGCGTTCCGACTATGACGGCTTCACCCGGGCCGGTATCCCGGCGGGCGGCCTGTTCTCCGGCGCCGAAGCGAAGAAGTCCGCCGACCAAGCCAAGCTGTGGGGCGGAACGGTCGACGAGCCGTTCGATCCGAACTATCACAAGCAGACCGACACCCTCGACCACATCGACCGCACGTCGCTGGGCATCAACGGCTCCGGCGTCGCCTACGCGATCGCGCTGTACGCCCAGGATCTCACCGGGCACAACGGGGTTCCCGTCATGGGGGACCGCACCCGCCACGTGCTTAAGCCATGATTCGTCGCCTGGGCTCGGTGTTGGCGCTGATCGTTCTGGCGGTGGGGTGTTCGTCGCCCCGGCCGGGGCCGCCGACAGCCGCGCCGGACCTCGGCCGCACGCTTGCCGGAAAGGTCACCGCCGACGGGATGTTCGTCCACCTGCGCGTGCTGCAGGATATCGCCAACGCCAACAAGGGAAACCGGGCCGAGGGAACGCCGGGCTATGACGCCAGCGTCGACTACGTTGCAAAAACGCTACGCTCCAAGGGGTTCGAGGTAGCCACCCCGCAATTCGACCGGCTGTATGCGGTCGCGCCGGGTAAGCCGTCGCTGACGATCGCGGGTGGCACCTATTCGGTCGACCAGGCCTCGCTGCTGGTCCGGACGCCACCCGGCGGGCTCAGCGGGCAACCGGTCCGACCCGCCCGGCAGCCGTCGGGTTGTGCGCCGGACGACTATCTGTCGGCACTGCCCGCCGGGGCGATCGCCGTCGTCGACGACGCACGCTGCTCGGTGGTCGACAAGCAGAACAGCGCCAGGGCAAAGGGAGCCGCGGCCCTGATCGTGGTCAGCACGCCCACCGGCCGCGGCGCTCCGCCCACGTTGTTCACCCCGGGCTACTACAAGCAACTGACCCTGCCGGTTGCCGTCGTCGGCAGCTCCGGCGGCAGCGCGCTGGCCCACGCCACCGCGCCGGTACGCCTGGTGCTGGACGCCGAGAACATCAAGATCACGTCGCGAAATGTGTTGGCGCAGACCAAAACCGGCTCAACCGACGATGTGATCTGGTCGGTGCACATCTCGACGGCCCGCGCGGCGGTCCGGGTATCAACGACAACGGATCCGGGGTCGCCGTGGTGCTGGAAACCGCACTGCAATTGGGCCCGCTGGCGCCGGTGAACAACGCGGTGTGCTTCGTGTTCTGGGGAGCCGACGAGGACGGTCTCAACGGCGTGATGGATTACGTGTTCGGCCTCGACGACGAGCAGCTCAACGACATCGCGATGTACCTGAACTTCAACCTGCTCGGTTCGCCCAACGCCGGGTTCTTCACCGATGACGGCGACCAGTCTGGCCCGCCCGCGCCGGGAATCGCGGCCGGTGACGTGCCCGAGGGATCGGCCGGTGTCGAGCGCACGCTGTCCGCTTATCTCAACCTGGCCGGGAAGCGGCCCGCCGATATGCCGTTGGGTCCCCGGACCGACTACCACTCCTTCATGGCCGCCGGCGTGCCGATCGGGGGCATGAGCACCGGGGCATCACAGCTGAAAACCCCTGTGCAAGCACGCCTGTGGGGCGGCAAGGCCGGTGTCGGCTTCGGTCCCAACTTCCAGGGCCCCCGGGACACGATCGACAACATCAACCGGGAAGCATTGGCCGTCATGGGTTCTGGCGCGGCATACACGGTGGGCAGCTACGCGATGTCGATTTCCGGCGTCAACGGCGTCCCGGCCCACGACAAACGGCATCGCACCCGGCTACCCTAGCGACGTTTGCTGGGTCCGGTGTTTTCGCTACGCTGTTCAACCAGCGGACCTGGAATGAGAACCCCTTGATGCTGCCGGGCGGCCGGCCGGGATGAGGTTGGGCATGATGAACGGCGGGCGAAGTCGACGGCGGTCCCACGGCGGTCGCCGCCGCGCGTTTGTCGGTTCGCTGAGGGCGGCAATCGCCTGCGCAGCGACGGTAGTCGTGGTAGCGGGATGCACGACGGTCCTGGACGGGCGGGCCCTGTCGATGCTCAACGACCCGTTCCGGGTGGGCGATCTGCCCGCCACCGACGGTCACAGCGGGTTCCGCGAGAACCTGCCCGCGCCGATCGGCACGGTGATCAACACCGACAACGGGCTGATCGACAAGTTGTCGTTGCTATCGGTCAACGACATCGAGGAGTACTGGAAGTCGACGTACAGCCAGTCGCTGAAGGGAACGTTCCTTCCGGTCGCCAAACTGGTCTCCTACGACTCCAACGATCCGAGCAGTCCCATCGTTTGCCACAACGAGACGTACAAGCTCGTCAACGCGTTCTTCACGTCGCGCTGCAACCTGATCGCCTGGGACCGCGCGGTGTTCATGTCGGTCGCGCAGAAGTATTTCGGCGAGATGTCCGTCACCGGTGTGCTGGCACACGAGTTCGGCCACGCGTTGCAGCAGATGGCCCAGCTGGTGACGAAGAGAGACCCCACCATCGTTCGTGAGCAGCAGGCCGATTGTTTCGCGGGTGTGTATCTGTATTGGGTAGCCGCCGGGAAGTCCCCCCGTTTCACGCTGAGCACCGCCGACGGCCTGGACCATGTGCTGGCCGGGATCATCGTCACCCGGGACCCGGTGATGGACGCCGAAACCGAGAACGACGACGAACACGGCTCGGCGCTGGATCGCGTCAGTGCCTTCCAGATGGGTTTCATCAGTGGTGCTTCGGCGTGCTCGGGAATCAACCACGAGGAGATCGCGCAGCGCCGCGGTGACTTGCCCAAGGCTTTGCAGACCGATCCCTACGGCGACACCCAGACGGGCGAGGTCGCGATCAACGAGGCCACCTTGTCGATGCTGATGGAGCTGTTGGGAACGGTGTTCTCGCCGAAGAGCGCCCGCCCTGTCCTTCCACACGACCGGGTGCCCGGATGCCAAGCCCAGCCCGCCCGCGTCCTACTGCCCGGCCACCAACACGATCATGGTCGACCTGGCCGGCCTGGCGGCGATGGCGAAGGTCTCCGACGAGAAGGAACACACGCTTCCGCAAGGTGACGACACCGCCCTGTCGATCATGATGTCGAGATACGCGCTTGCGGTACAGCACGAACGCGGCCTACCGATGCAGAGCCCGTGGACCGCGCTGCGCACCGCGTGCCTGACCGGTGTGGTGCACCGCAAGATGGCCGAGCCGATCGACACCTCGTCCCATAAGGAGCTGGTGCTGACCGCCCGTGACCTGGACGAGGCCGTCGCCGGTTTGCTCACCAACCACATGGTCGCCAGTGATGCGGACGGGACCAGCGTGCCGGCCGGCTTCACCCGTATCGCGGCGTTCCGCGGCGGCGTGGCCGGCAACGTGGACGCGTGCTATTCGCGCTATCCCGGCTGAGCGGGCGTAGAGTATGGGCCACTTGACCTCAGGAGGCGTCCGTGTCGGAAGAACCGCCTAGCTATCCGCCGCCACCGGGCGAATCCGGGTATCCCCCGCCGGGACAAAGTCATTCGCCGCCCCCGCCGGGTCCGGGTTATGCGCCCCCGCCGGGCCCCGGTTATCCGGCGGCCGCGGGCACCAACAGCATGGCCATCGCGTCGTTGGTCTGCTCACTGTTGGGGTGGCTCTGCGGTGTCGGCGCCATCCTCGGCATTATCTTCGGCATCGTCGCCCTGGGCAAGATCAAGGAGACCGGTGAAGGTGGCCGCGGTTTGGCCATCGCCGGAATCGCGATCGGCGCGGTGCTGATCGTGGGCGGCATCATCGTCGGGATCTTGAGCGCGATCACCGGGAGTATTACGCACGAGCGGTATCACGACAGGTATACCGGAGCTCCGGCCGTCGTGCTCACCGTCGCAAGCATCGCACCGCCGGCCATCCCGGGTATCGCTGCCTGAATAGACTGGCGCCCAACCGATCTCGGTCTTGGTGACGCCATGTCGTGCAGAAGTCGGAGAGCAGCGGCACCGGCCGGGAGACGATCGAGCCGTGCAACGACGCTGGTAACTCAGCCCACCAGTCGCAGCGCCGCGTCCGCGGCGAGCGCGGGCACGTCCAGAGTCTTGCAGCGCAAGTCGTGTCGCGCGCCGGTGATTTCGACGACCTCGGTCGGGGCCGCGATCAGTGCCGCGGCGTCGCGCACTTCGGCGGGGGTGCCGAACGGGTCCGACGTTCCGTGGGTGAACACCGTGGGCACTCGGATGTCGGGCAGGTGTTCGGTGCGGGGCCGGTCCGGCTTTCCCGGCGGATGGACCGGGTAGGAAAACAGCGTCAGGACGTCGACCTTGGCCGGACTCGACTCGGCGACCACCATCGACGTCTGGCGCCCACCGTAGGAATGCCCGCCCGCGATCAGCGGACCGTCGACAAGGCTGCGGCACAACGCGATTGCCTCTTCGATTCCGGCGCGGTTGGTTGCCGCCGAGCCCGACAGCGGCCCCTTGGGCCGGCGCCGGCGGTAGGGCAGGTTGTACCGGATCGCCAACCATCCGCGCCGCGCCCACTCGTCGCAAATCCGTTGCAGCAGCTCGGATTCGCGGTTGCTCCCGGCGCCGTGGGTCAGCACCGCGACGCCGCGCGCCACGCCGTCGGGTTGGTGTGCGATGCCCGCGATCGGTTCGAGATTCATGGCAGGAAGCGGGCAATCATGTCAGCCGGAACAGCGGGGAGACCGGGCCGTGGCCGTGGCCGAGTGGGTAGCCGCCGCGCAGGCATTCGGTGACCCATCGCTTCCCGAACTCGACCGCCTCGGGAACGGCACATCCATGGGCCAGTGCACAGGCGATCGCGGCGGCCAGCGTGTCGCCGCCGCCGTGGTCGTTGCCCGTCGCGATGCGCTCGGCATCGAACTCGTGGAAATCGGCACCGTCATAGAGCAGGTCGCTGCTGCGTTGCGAGAAGCGCAGGTGACCTCCTTTGACCAACACCCACCGTGGGCCCAGCGCGTGCAGCGCCTTGGCCGCCGCGCGTTGCGATTCGCCGTCCACCACGTCGATACCGACCAGCAACCGCACCTCGTCGAGATTCGGCGTCACCAGCGTGGCCAACGGAAACAGTTGGGTGCGCAGCGAATCCAGGGCCGCGGGCGCCATCAGCGCGGCGCCGTGCATGGACGCGGCCACCGGGTCGACGACCAGCGGAACCGTCAATCCGAGCCGGCGCCAGGTGTCGGCCACGGTGTCGATGATGCGCGGTGAGGCCAGCATGCCGGTCTTGGCGGCCTGAATGCCGATGTCGGTGACCACCGCTTCGATCTGGCCGGCGACCACATCATCGGGTATCGCGTGAAAGCTCTTGACGCCCAACGTGTTCTGCACCGTCACGGCGCTCACCGCCACGCACGCGTGCAGGCCCAGGAGCGCGATGGTGCGCATGTCGGCCTGAATACCCGCGCCGCCACCCGAATCCGATCCGGCGATGGTCAGCACCCGCAGGGGCGTCGTGCCCCGCGGCGGTAGCGGCAGGAAACTCACTGGGTCGTGATCGGCAAATATACCCGGTTGCCGTGCTCGGCGAACTCGCGGGACTTCTCGGTCATGCCCTCGTTGAGCATGGCTTCGATGTCCTTTTCGGTCTCCAGACCGTGCTTGGCGGCGTAGTCGCGGACGTCCTGGGTGATGCGCATCGAGCAGAACTTCGGCCCGCACATCGAGCAGAAGTGCGCGGCCTTGGCGGGCGCGGCGGGCAGTGTCTCGTCGTGGTACTCCCGCGCGGTGTCGGGGTCCAGCGACAGCGCGAACTGGTCGTTCCACCGGAACTCGAACCGCGCTTGGCTCAACGCGTTGTCGCGGTCCTGCGCGTGCGGGTGCCCCTTGGCGAGATCGCCCGCGTGGGCGGCGATCTTGTAGGCGATCACCCCGTCCTTGACGTCCTTTCGGTCCGGCAGCCCGAGGTGTTCCTTGGGGGTGACGTAGCACAGCATCGCGGTGCCGGCCTGGGCGATGATGGCCGCACCGATCGTCGAGGTGATGTGGTCGTAGGCCGGGGCGATGTCGGTGGCCAGCGGGCCCAGCGTGTAAAACGGGGCCTCCTCGCACCACTCCTCTTCCAGCCGCACGTTCTCGACGATCTTGTGCATCGGGATGTGGCCGGGGCCCTCGATCATCACCTGCACGCCATGGGCTTTCGCGATCTTGGTCAGCTCGCCCAGGGTGCGCAGCTCGGCGAACTGCGCGGCGTCGTTGGCGTCGGCGATCGACCCGGGTCGCAGCCCGTCACCGAGTGAGAAGGTGACGTCGTATTGGGCGAAGATGTCGCAGAGCTCTTCAAAGTTGGTGTACAGGAACGACTCCTGGTGGTGGGCGAGGCACCAGGCCGCCATGATCGACCCGCCGCGGCTCACGATGCCGGTGACCCGCTTGGCGGTCAGCGGCACGTAGCGCAGCAGCACGCCGGCGTGCACGGTCATGTAGTCCACGCCCTGCTCGCACTGCTCGATCACGGTGTCGCGGTACAACTCCCACGTCAACTCGGTCGGGTCGCCGTTGGTCTTCTCCAGCGCCTGGTAGATCGGCACGGTGCCGACCGGCACCGGCGAGTTACGCAGGATCCACTCGCGGGTCTCGTGGATGTTCTTGCCGGTGGACAGGTCCATGATGGTGTCGGCGCCCCAGCGGGTGGCCCACACCATCTTGTCGACCTCCTCGGCGATCGACGACGTCACCGCCGAGTTCCCGATGTTCGCGTTGACCTTGGTGGCAAACGTCTTGCCGATGATCATCGGCTCGATCTCGGGGTGGTTGTGGTTGGCCGGGATGACGGCCCGCCCGCGGGCGACCTCGTCGCGCACCAGCTTGGCGGGCATGCCTTCGCGCGCGGCGATGAACGCCATCTCGGCGCTGATCTCACCGGCACGAGCCCGCTGCAACTGGGTGCCGCGATCGCGGACCACGCCGGGGCGCGGCGGCAGCCCGGCGGTCAGGTCGATCGCGGCGTCCGGATCGGTGTACGGCCCGGACGTGTCGTACAAATCGAAGTGCTCGCCGTTGGAGAGGTGCACCCGGCGCAGCGGCACGCGGGCCCCGGGCACCTCGTCGAGCTCGAGGTAGGCCTTCGTGCTTCCCCAGATGGGCCCGGTGGTCACGGATGGTTCGACGGTGACGGTCATGTTTTCATCTCCCTACGCCGGCATTACCCGGTCAGGTTCGTACGGTCGACGGCCCCAAGCCGTCCTCTCAGCGCACTCGGCGTGCGCTCCCGCGTCGTGTGGATACAACCAACGCGACGTTACCCCTACACCGGACCATCCGCGCCGCGCGGGCGTGCGGAAGTAGCGACGGGATCCGCACCAGCCCGCCGCTAGGCCTCTTCCATCGCCTCGCCGATTTCTTCCAGCAGCCGATTGTGGTGATTGCTGGCCAGCATGTGTCCGGCTGCGATCACCAGCGCCACCGGCCAGTCGATCAGTTCGAGCGCGGCCAGCGCGGCCAGCCCGCCGTAGTAGGCCAGCTGTTCGGGCCGTGGAATCTCGGTCTGCCCGACCACCGGCAACTTCACGACGAAGGTTTCGCCCGCGCGAATTTTTTCTACCGCATCGCGTTGCGATGTTGCACGGCGAGTTTTCTTTTCCGCCATCATTTGCCTTTCAGTAACGAGGGGTTTCCCAACTCGCCGGGTGACTTGGTCACCGGCGGACCTATGTCGACGACCGATTCCCTGGTCGATCCGATATTTTCATCCGTTGCTTCGGTGCTGCGAGTCCCGTTGCTCGAACTCTATGCGCTGCTGTGGCGCGTCGGGATCGTGGACATAGTCCAGCCCGATCGGACACACCGCAGGGCGCCGCGGTTTTCGTCGCGAGTGGTCTCGAGGCCCCGGGGGACGATCTGCCCGGACCCGTCCGCCCATGCTGTCGCGCGGCCGCACGGCCGACCGCAGCGCGCGTCGGCGTAGGTCGGTTTGGTTCAGTTGGTGCTGCGCAACTCCGCAGCACCGGCCCGCCGTCCCGTCGTCTTCTTGGCGGTCGACTTTCGCGGTGCGGCTTTTTGGGGCGACGACTCGCTGGGCACCGGCTTGAGCTGAGCTTTCGCCGACGATCCGTTGGATTGGTTGAGCCGGTGCAATACCAATGCCCCGCCGCCGACGGCCAACAGCACCGGCCACTCGATCAATCCGGCCACACCCAGCGCGCCGAGCGCCAGTGCGGCCGCCGGCGTCGAATGGCTGCCCGAGCTGATGCCGCGTTTGATGCCTTCGGCGGCGCCGGTGACCCCGCCGACGATTCCACTGATTGCGGCGCCCCCGACAGCGCCCGCGGCGGCGGTGGTTGCATCCGCCGCGCGGGTGACCGTCTTCCCAGCATTACGGACTGCCCCTCCGACGACACCCATGATGACTCCCTGGTTCCTCGGTCGCGCTCGTTGGGAACGCGTAGCAACATGTATACCCGCCGAACGGCAAGTTAACAGCGCTGGCAACAAATTGTTCACGCATCTAACAGGGAGAAATGCTGCCACGTTGCAAACGCTCAGACAACGCAAAGGTGCCTGAATTTCCTCGGTTTACTCAGGATTCAGGTCGACCAAAACCGGCGCATGATCACTGGGCGCCTTTCCCTTGCGCTCTTCCCGCACGATTTGCGCGTCGGCCACCCGTGCGGCCAGCGCCGGTGAGGCGAGGATGAAGTCGATGCGCATCCCTTGCTTTTTCGGAAACCGCAGCTGGGTGTAATCCCAATAGGTGTAGACACCGGGGCCCGGAGTGAAAGGCCTTACCACGTCCGCGAATTGCGCGTCGACAATGGCATTGAACGCCCGGCGTTCCGGATCGGAGACGTGCGTGGCGCCCGCGAAGAATTCCATGCTCCACACGTCTTCGTCGGTGGGTGCGATGTTCCAGTCGCCCACCATTGCGATCTGCGAGGTGGGATCGGCGGCCAACCAACCCGCGGCCGCATCATGCAGGGCGGCAAGCCATTCCAGCTTGTAGGTGTAGTGCGGGTCGGCCAGGGTGCGACCGTTGGGCACATACAGGCTCCACACCCGGATGCCGCCACAGGTGGCGCCCAGGGCGCGCGCTTCCGCGGTCGCGGAGACCTCCGGCTTGCTGCTCCAGCTGGGCTGGCCCTCAAACCCGATCCGCACATTCTCCAGGCCCACGCGTGAGGCGATCGTTACGCCGTTCCACTGGTTGAAGCCGACGTGGGCGACCTCGTAGCCGAGTTCCACGAACGGCAGGGCGGGGAACTGGCTGTCGGAGCACTTGGTCTCCTGCATGGCCAGCACGTCGACCTCGGCGCGGGCCAAGCCAGTCGGTGACGCGGTCGAGGCGAGTGCGGATCGAGTTGACGTTCCAGGTGGCCAGTCGCACGCGCGGCGACGCCGGGCGTAGCGGGTCGCCGCGATCAACACTGCCGTCGGGCATGGCTAGACGGTATTCCAGCCACCCGGCCGGACTTCGAAGTAGCGACGGCGGTGGTGCAGCCGGAAGCCCAGACTCGCGGCGAGGCCGCCGGCGGCCTCGTCCGCCTCGTCGACCGCGATGTAGGCGTGGGTGGCGCCGTGGTGTGCACTCCAGACCAACAGGGCTTCGCGCGGCGCCGAAAGTCCGACCCACCGGGTGCCGTCCGGCGCGTCGGTCACGGCCGCGCCGGTGGCCGACGGATCGGACTCGCGGGACGCGAGGTCACCCACGTCGCGCACCAACACCCGCTCGGTGTGGTCGGCCACCAGCGTGCGTGGCAGCGTCAGCAACCGGTCCGGGATGGCCAGAAGCGGGGGGAGGCCGCGACGGTCGTACCAGTCGACGATCGCCGGGACGGTGCTGAGCTGAGCCGAGATATCCAGTGGCACAGCGGAATTGGCTCTACCGTCGGTTTCGTCTCCGGCCCGCAGCAGCCAGCCGTCCACCCAGGCGTGCTCCGCGCCGGGCCGGGCCGCGTCGGCGGCATGCTCCAGCGCGCGGATCGCCGACGTGCGCACCGGCGCGTCGGTCACCACCCGCAGCGCCACCACGTCACCGGCCGAGAACTCGACGATTGCGCCCGTCTTCGTCCGCACCCGCACCACCGGATCCACCGCCAACAGGTGGCCCACCGCGTCCGTCAGCGGCGGAGCCGACCCGGCCGGACGCCGGTAGCGAACCGTCACCCGCGTTCCCAGGTCCGGCCACGAGACCATCAGTGACCGAACGGATCCGGTCCCTCGCCCGGCAACCAGGACAGTCCGGGCACGCTCCAGCCGTGGGATTTGACGCAACGCTTCGCGGCGCGAGCATGCCGGCCGATCAGGCGGTCCAGGTAGAGGAATCCGTCTAGGTGCCCGGTTTCGTGTTGCAGCATCCGGGCGAATAGGCCGGTGCCCTCGATCGTGACCGGTTTGCCGTCGGCGTCCAGGCCGGTGACCCGTGCCCATTTCGCCCGCCCGGTGGGAAACGACTCACCCGGAACCGATAGACATCCCTCGTCGTCATCATTCGGGTCGGGCATGGTCTCGGGGATCTCCGAGGTCTCCAGGATCGGGTTGATAATCACACCGCGACGGCGCTCGGTCATGCCGCGATCGTCGGCGCAGTCGTACACGAACAGTCGCAGGCCGTAACCGATCTGATTGGCGGCCAGCCCGACACCATGGGCGGCGTCCATGGTGTCGTACATATCGGCGATCAATCCGGCGAGGTCTGCCGGTAGCGAACCGTCGGCACCGACGGGCACCGGTTCGGTCGACGTGTGCAACACCGGATCGCCCACGATGCGAATGGGTACCACTGCCATGGTCGGCTAGCTTAAGCGGCCGCGATGCAAGCAATGTAGCCAATCCGCCGACTCGCGGGTCTGGATGAGGACTTGAGGGTTCGCGGCGTGGTTCAATATTCGCCGAAACACGCCCCGGTGTAAGTCATGTCAGTGGAGCTACAGGGAATTCGGCGGAAGGGTCCAGGGGAAGCAATATGGACAGCGCCATGGCGCGGGCAAATCGAGCGGGGGACGATGCTGAAATCGCCGATGGGCTGACCCGACGCGAACACGACATCCTGGCCTTCGAGCGCCAGTGGTGGAAGTTCGCCGGTGTCAAGGAAGACGCGATCAAAGAGTTGTTCTCGATGTCGGCCACGCGGTACTACCAAGTCCTCAACGCGTTGGTGGATCGGCCGGAGGCACTGGCCGCCGATCCGATGCTGGTGAAGCGGTTGCGGCGGCTGCGGGCCAGCCGCCAGAAGGCGCGCGCAGCGCGGCGCCTCGGGTTCGAGGTGACCTGACTGGTTACAGTAGGGCTCGATGAAAGAGCGTGTTCCCGACTCCACGGGACTCCCACTGCGGGCCATGGTGATGGTGCTGTTGTTTCTCGGCGTCATCTTTTTGCTGCTCGGCTGGCAGGCGTTGAACTCCTCGGGGAAGTCGGACGACGACTCGGCGTCACCGGCCTCGAGCGTGACCAGCTCCAGCGCCCCCGCTTCGCCGGCCTCGACGAGCGCTAAGCCCGCGGCGACCGACGCCGACATCCACGTGTACAACATCTCCGGCAAGGAAGGTGTCGCCGGGCATGCCGCGGACCAACTCAAGGCCGGCGGCTTCAAGGTCGTCGGCGTCGGCAACTTGACGTTGCCCGAAGTGACGGTCACGACCGTCTACTTCACCGACGCCGACGGCGAGCATGCCACCGCCGACGCGGTCGGCAAAAATCTGGGAGCGCCGGTCGAACCGCGCCTGCCCGCGCTCAGCGGAGAACCGCCCGGCGTAATCGTCTTGGTCACGGGCTGACTCCGGGTCGTGGGCCGGGTTAGGCTCTCGCTATGCCTACGCTTGCCGGTCGCCGCAATGTCGTCGTCACCCTGTCCGCTCTCGGCGCAGTCACCAGTGTCGTTTTGCTGAGCGCGTGCTCCTCGCCGCAGCACGCGTCGTCGGTGCCGGGCACCACGCCGGCCATCTGGACGGGATCGCCCGCCCCGTCGGCGACCGCGGGCACCGCGAGCGAGGGCAAGCAAACCATCACCACCCACCTCCGCGCACCCGACGGCACCCAGGTCGCGACCGCGACGTTCGAATTCGCCAACGGCTATGCCACCGTCACGATCGCCACGACCGGTGAGGGCCAGATTACGCCCGGCTTCCACGGCGTGCACATCTCCAAATCGATAAATGCGAGGCCAATTCGGTCGGCCCGACCGGCGGGGCGCCCGGCGACTTTTTGTCCGCGGGCGGCCACTTCCAGGCGCCCGGCCACTCGAGCGAACCCGCCAGCGGGGACCTCGCCTCGCTGCAGGTGCGCAAGGACGGTGCCGGAACGTCGGTGACCACCACGGACGCCTTCGCGATGGACGACCTGCTCTCGGGTGAAAAGACCGCCATCATCATCCGCGCGGGCGCGGACAACTTCGCCAACATTCCGCCGGAGCGCTACACCCAGGTCAACGGGACGCCGGGTCCGGACGCGACGACGATGAGCACTGGTGACGCCGGCAAGCGAGTGGCGTGCGGTGTCATTGGTGCCGGCTAACAAGCTCGTCCCGCACATCGATTTCGCCCGGTCGCCGCGGCCGACGCTCGGCGTGGAGTGGGAGTTCGCGCTCGTCGACGCCCAGACCCGCGACCTGAGCAACGAGGCGACCTCGGTCATCGCCGAGATCGGCGAAAACCCGCGCGTGCACAAGGAACTGCTGCGCAACACCGTCGAGGTGGTCAGCGGTATCTGCGACTGCACCGGGCAGGCGATCGAGGATCTGCGGCAGACCCTGGGCCCGGCGCGCCGAATCGTCCGGGACCGCGGCATGGAGCTGTTCTGTGCGGGTGCGCACCCGTTCGCGCAGTGGAGCACCCAGAAGCTCACCGATGCGCCCCGCTACGCCGAGCTGATCAAGCGCACCCAATGGTGGGGCCGGCAGATGCTGATCTGGGGTGTGCACGTACACGTCGGAATCTCCTCGGCGCACAAGGTGATGCCGATCATGACGTCGCTGCTGCGCTACTACCCACACCTGCTGGCGCTGTCGGCGTCCTCGCCGTGGTGGACCGGCGTGGACACCGGATACGCCAGCAATCGGGCGATGATGTTCCAGCAGTTGCCGACGGCCGGCTTGCCGTTCCAGTTTCAGACCTGGGGTGAGTTCGAACGGTTCGTCTACGACCAGAAGAAGACCGGCATCATCGACCACGTCGACGAAGTCCGTTGGGATATAAGACCTTCCCCGCATCTGGGCACCCTCGAGGTGCGAGTCTGCGACGGCGTGTCCAACCTGCGTGAGCTGAGCGCGCTGGTGGCGCTGACGCATTGCCTGGTGGTCGACCTGGATCGCAGGCTGGAAGCCGACGAGTCGTTGCCGACGATGCCGCCGTGGCACACCCAGGAGAACAAGTGGCGCGCGGCGCGCTACGGCCTGGACGCGGTGATCATCCAGGACGCCGACAGCAACGAGCGGCTGGTCACCGAGGACCTCGTCGACGTGCTGACCCGGCTGGAGCCGGTCGCCAAGTCGCTGCACTGCAGCGACGAACTCGCGGCGGTGGAGGGCATCTGGCGCCACGGCGCCTCCTATCAACGGCAGCGGCGGGTGGCCGAAGAGCACGACGGCGATCTGCGCGCGGTCGTCGATGCGTTGGTGGGCGAACTGGACATCTGATGGAGCTGGCGATGTTTCCGCTGGAGTCGGCGCTGCTGCCGAATCAGGATCTGCCGTTGCGCATCTTCGAGCCTCGCTACGTCGCACTGGTGCAACATTGCCTCGGCACCGGTGAACCCTTCGGCGTGGTGCTGATCTCGCGTGGCCGTGAGGTGGGGGGCGGCGACGCGCGCTGCGACGTCGGCGTGCTGTGCCGCATCGACGAATGCGTCGAGCAGGGGGGTGGGCCGATACTGGCTGCGTTGCCGGACCGGCGAGCGGATTCGGGTGTCCGAGTGGCTGCCCGACGATCCCTACCCCCGGGCGTCGGTGCAGCCGTGGCCGGACGAGGCGGGGGAAACGGTCACTCTGGCACAGCTTGTCGATGTCGAGGACCGGATGATGGCCTTGTTCGAGCGGATCGCGGAGGCGCGCGGCGCCATGCTGCCGGACCGCGAGGAGCTGCTGGGCCCCGACGACGCCGACGCGGGAGAGCGGTTGTACACGTTGGCCACTCGCATCCCGATCGGAGCCGCCGACCGCTACGCCGTCCTGTCGGCGCCGTCGCCGGCCGACCGGCTCGCGGCGCTGGGTGAGGCGGTGGACGCGATGGCGGAGATGGTGGAGTTTCAGTTGTCGGAGTAGCGATGTGCTTTCCTATAGGGAAACTAACTGCGCGACTGGATGGTTGAGTGAAAGTACATCTGCAAGTCAACGGATCGCCGACCGGTGCCTTGGCAAGCGCGGCCGACATCGCCGCGACCGGCGCCGACGGCCTGTTCACCTTCGAAGGTCAGCACGATGTGTTCTTTCCGCTGGTCGTCGCCGCCACCGAGACCAGCCTGGACTTGATGACCAACGTCGCGATCGCCGCGCCGCGCAGCCCGCTGCACCTGGCGCATGCCGCCTACGATCTGCAGGTCTTCAGCGGCGGCCGATTCCGGCTCGGGCTGGGCTCGCAGATCAAGGTCCACATCGAAAAGCGCTACGGCAGCACATGGGATCGGCCCGCGGCGCGGATGGCCGAAACCATCGCCGCGATCAAGGCGATCTTCGCCTCGTGGGAAGGCCAGTCGCCGCTGAACTTTCGGGGTGAGTTCTTCACCCACACCCTGATGGCACCCAATTTCAACCCCGGCCCCAACCCGTTCGGACCGCCACCGGTGCTGATGGGGGCGCTCGGCCCGATCATGACGCGCACCGCCGCCGAAGTCGCCGACGGCCTGCTGGTGATGCCGTTGAACAGCGCCCGCCATTTCACCGAACGCACTATCCCGGCGATCGACGAGGGACTGCGCCGTTCGCAGCGCTGCGCCACCGATTTCGAGGTGATCGCCCAGGCCATGGTCGCGGTCGGCAGCAACGAAGGCGACCTGGCCGCCGCCGTCGACGGTGTCGCGTCGCTGATCGCGTTCTACGGCTCGCCGCCGGCCTACCTGCCGGTGCTCGAGGTGGAGGGCTGGGCGGACGTGCAACCCGAACTCAACGCGCTGTCCAAGCGGGGCCGGTTTGCCGAGATGCGCGCGCTGATCACCGACGACATGGTGGCCCGGATCGGGATCGTCGGAAACCCCGAGCAATGTGCTCGGCAGATCGCGGAGCGGTTCGGCGACCGCGTCGACGAAATATGTTGCTACTTCCCGTACTACACGCCGGTCAACACCGATCTCGCCGGCCTGATCGACGCCCTGCACCGGAGTCCCGCGCGGCGATGAGCGGTGACCTGGTGGTCGAGGTCGACGCGGGCGTGGCGGTGCTGACGCTCAATCGGCCCGAGCAGCTCAACGCCTACACCGCCGAGATGGGCGCGCTGCTGAGCCGGGCGTACCGGGAGTGCGACGAGGACGACGACGTCCGGGCCATCGTGGTGACCGGCGCGGGCCGGGCCTTTTGCGCGGGCGCCGATTTCTCCGGCGGCGCAACGCCGTTCGACAGCCCGCAAGACGTCGACGCGTTCTCCGCGTCGCCGATCGACCCGCCGGCGTTCGACTTGCGCAAACCGGTGATCGCCGCGGTCAACGGGCATGCCATCGGAATCGGGCTGACCATCGCGCTGCAGGCCGACATCCGCATTCTGGCCGAGGACGCGAAATATGGTGTGGTGCAGGTGCGCCGCGGGGTGATACCCGATTGCATGTCGCACTGGACGCTGGCGCACCTGACGGATTTCGGCGTCGCCACCGAGGTGCTGCTGACCGGGCGCACCTTTGACGGGTCCGAGGCCGTCGCGTATGGCATCGCGAATCGCGCGCTTCCGGCCGCGCAGGTGCTCGACGCCGCGTTGGAGATGGCCCGCGACATCGCGGTCAACGTCGCACCGATGTCGGCGGCATTGAGCAAGAGGTTGTTGTGGGACACCGCGATTCACGGCTACACGCCGCGGCAGGTCGCCTGGCTGGAGACCCAGTTGCATCACCGCGTGATGGGCACCCCCGACGCGGCCGAAGGCGTCGCCGCGTTCGTTGAGCGGCGGGCGCCGCGGTTCGAAGCGCGGGTGTCGCGGGACTGGAAGCCCTGGCCGGAGCCGCCGAGTTCGCCGAACACGCGGTTCAGCTCTTGAGCAGGTCGGCCAGCGCGACACCGAGGTTGTGCAGGTTGGTCTCCAATGAATAGGTGCGATCGAGCGTCCAGTTGACGATGCCGCCGGAGAGCGCACCAACGATGATGTCGGCCAACGTATCCGCGTCGTGGCGAGTGCTGACCTCGCCGCGGGACACGCCGTCTTTGATCAGTTCGCCGAACGTGGCGTGCAGGTTGAACCCGCGCTGAATGCCGTAGCCGGAGGTGGCCAGCATTTCGCCGATCAGCTCGCGGTAGGTGTCGCCGGACTTGACCAGCGTCGTGGCGATGTCGTCGAACACCCCGACCAGTCGGGCCGGGATCGGTTGGTCGGCGCGGTCGAAGACCACCTCGTGCAGGTTGACCAGTCGGCGCTGCGCCAGCGCACGGATCATGTCCTGGCGGGTGGCGAAGTGGTTGAAGAACGTCCGGTCGGCGACGTCGGCGCGCTCGCAGATCTCCTCGATGGTGGTGGCCGCCACCCCTTGCGCCAGAAACAGGTCGAACGCGGCGACGAGGATCTTCTCCCGCATCTCGTGCTTGCGCCGTTCGTGTCGGTTCATGCGCCGGCACACAGCTTCTCGGACAGGGTCCAGAACTCGGCGGCCCACTGTTCGTCGCGTGCGTAAGGTGCGGCTTCGCCGATCCCGCAGTCTTCCAGGTACAGCGCGCCCCGGTCGGCCAGCTCGGGGCTCACCGCGGCCCACACCTGGGTGGCCGCCCCCTGTTCGGGTGTGGCGAAATCGAGGCGCCCGTTGCTCGTCTCACCCCGTAGCGCACTGTTGGCTACGACGAGCTTGCGCAGATCGGAGAAGTCCTCGCGCGACATGTACCGCGCCAGCGAGGTGGCGACGGTTCCGGGATGCACGGCGTAGACGCGAATGCCCAGGGCGCGCAACCGCCGATCGGCCTCGATCGCGTGCAGGATGTTCGCCGTCTTGGCGGCGCCGTAGGCCACGAACTTGTCGTATTCGCGACGTTCCCAGTTCGGGTCGTCGAAGCTTACGTCGCCAAGCACGTGGCCACCGGAGGACAGGATCACCACCCGGGCTTCCCGCGCGGCGGTCAACTGTGGGACTAGTAACCGCGTGAGCTCGAAGTGCCCGAAATGAATTGTGCCGATTTGCAATTCGAACCCGTCTCGGGTCCGGTCGAACGGGGTGAACATCACCCCGGCGTTGTTCATCAACACATGTAGCGCGGGTGTGAGATCGCCGATCTCCGTGGCCGCCGCGCGGACGCTGGACAGCGCGGTGAGGTCGAGCTCGACGGTCGAGGTAGTCGCGCCCGGTACCTCGGCCCGCACCCACGCGGCGGCCTCGGCCAGGGCGGATTGGTTGCGCGCGGCCAGGATCACGTGGGCGCCCACGGCGGCCAGCGCTCGCGCCGACTCCCGGCCCAGGCCGGACGAGGCTCCGGTGATCACACATGTCTTGCCGGACAGGTCGATTCCCTCGACCACCTGTAGCGCGGTCCGCTGCTTGCTCATCGGTGAGCGAGCTGCCAGAGCGGAACGACCGTGGCCGGGTCGCATTCTTCGTCGACGATCCACTTGCACATCCGCCGGATCGGTTCGATGGCGTCCTGAGGCATCGCGATCGCGACGCTGCATGCGTAGCCCAGGCTGGTCAGCCGCTGGGCGCCGAACAGCGGCAGCGTGTTTAGCAACTGCCGTTTGAGCGATTCGGGGTAGATGCCGATCGTCTGAGTATAGGCGTTGACTGCGGCGGTCACCCGGTCGATGCTATCGACCGGCACGATGTTGGCGACGCGCCCCGACAACATCGGCGAATAGTCGACCGGCTCGTCGAATTGGGAGACGACGATCGCGCCTTCGCATTGCTCGCCGCCGATCACGCGATAGAAGTCGTCGGTCAGGCGCGAGGCCTCGAGATGATCGAGCAACTCGCGGTTGGGATAGCGCGGCGCGGTGCTGACGATGTCGGGCAGCGAGACCAGTTCTCGGTAGATCAACTCGCCGAGCCGGTTCGCGTTGGCCAACCCCTCGGCGTCGGTTCCGCTGAGCACATAGATGACCCGGGCGTTGGCGCAGCCCTCCTGATTGGCCACGCCGATGTCGGTGGCGGCTCATCGCGCCACCTCACGCAAGGTGTCGTCGTCGGCGAACGCCTCCGGGCCGATGATCGTCGCGCTGCGTTTCGGATCGAGCGCGATCAGCTCCAAACCCGGTTGGATGTGCCGGGTTACGTGCTTGACCGACGCCATCTCGCCCCACGTCACGATCTTTTCGATGTGCTGGGGCCGGTAGAGCCGCTCTTCGACGGCCAGATCGCCACCCTTCCAATACCCGACCGCCAAATGCCGGGTGATCGGATGGTCCGGCGCGATATCGGCCAGCGTGCGGGCGATGGCGATCGCGGTCAGCGGATCGTTGGACGGGGCCTTGATGATGACGTCGGACCGGGTGATCACCGACCGCAGGATCGTCACCGCCGACACCAATCCGCCGTTGCCCGCCGGGATGTGCAGCACTCGGGATCCGAAGGCGCGCACCCGGAGTTCGCGTCCGTCGCGCAACGTTTGCGGACCCATCCGTTGAGGTAGTCCAAACCGACCTGGCTGTCCGCGATTTCGGTGACGTTGTCCCGCGAAAACAGCGGCCGCAGCACGAGATAGCTGTTCTTCATCATCTCGCCGGGCAGCACGTTGGCGACCAGCGAGGCCTCGTAAGCTTCCTGCAGGTGGGTGTTCGACTCGAAGTCCAGTGCGTCGCCGAGGGCGCCCAGCACGTCGAGGATCTCGTCCAAGCTCAGCTCGTAGAGGTCGCTCATCTCGCTGGGGCTGTGCAGCGGCAGCCGCTCGACGTACTTGCTCATGTCCGGCGCCTGGAACCGGGCGGCGCCGATGCGGGTGTCGAACGGAACGAGGTCGTCGGTGATGATTTGTCCCCGCAGGAACAGCGGGACGGTGTAGGCGATCACAGCTCGACGCCCTTCATGAAGTTCACCGCCTCGTTATGCACCTCATGTGTTGCGGCGCAAGTGATCCGGTCGTCGTCAACCCCTGCTTCTCGCTGTAGCGCATGATGTCGCGTTCGAACGCGAGGCTGGCCTGGCCGCACGGGCAGTGCAGGTCCCAGTCGATGGTGACCTCGTCGCCGGTGATGACGCCGCCCCAATGCGCGCGCAGCAGGATGTCGTAGACGGCGGCGCGTCCGGTCTGCACGCCGCTACGGGGAGTGGCTCGCTGGTGTCCGGGTCGAGCACGAAAGGCACTACCCATGGCGCGACGTGGTAACGGCCCTCGCTGCAACCCCAGTGAAAGGTGCTCGACTCCGAGAAGCCGTAGCCGACCTGGATGCGGTCGACGCCGAGGAAGTCCTTGATGACGTCCATGAAATCGTCCGGCAGCGCAACACCTTTCATACCGCCACCGGTGAGGATCGCGGAGTCGGGGGCGAACACGTTACGCACGCCGCGCTGCAGGCCTGCCTTGGCGATGTCGTACATCAAGTGATATGTGCCGAGCATGAACACCCGCTTGCCACACAACTGCTCGGTGATGCGGGCGAAGAACGCATCCATGTCCTGGGCCTGGCGGGCCTGCATGGCGATGAACTCGTCCTTGCGGGCGGCCAGCGCCGGGTCGATCTGCAAGCGGTCGAGTTCCCCGCGCGATGCCGCCACGCGCATCTTGGACGCCAGGAACATCAGGTCGGTGTCGACCGCGAACGGGTAGAGCGCGTGGAAGCGGCTTTCGTCGCCGCCGGTAAAACCGCGCTTGATCATGTTGGCAATGCGCAGATGTCCGAGCTTGCCGTTGGCGAAGTTGGGCCACACTACGTCGACCGACGGGTTGAGTTCGGCCTCGGTCGGCTCCCGGCCGAAGGTCTGGAACAGGCAGATCTTCCACAGCGTCATGCCTTCTTCGGCGCCGCGCTTGTCCTTGGGCAGGATCGAGATGGTTCCGGTGGTGCCGCTGGAGGTGATGACCTCCAGCGGCGTTTGCTCGTCCAGTCGCTCGATCCAGTCGTCGATCCCGGTGCAGCCGTCGGTGTCCACGCCCGTCAGGTCGTAGCTGGTGAGTTTGTCCAGCCACTTGGTCATCAGGTCGAAGCGCTTCCTGTCCACCAGAGCGGCCGGGTACGACTTGAATGCGGTATGCGAACAGCAGGGGGACAACGTCAGTGAATTGGTTGAGTTCTTTGATGCCCAGCCGGTCGGCCAGTTTGCGCAGCATCTCGATATCCCGGTAGTGCTCACGAAAGCGGATGCCCATGGCCTGGCGCTGCAGCTCTTCGAGCTCGCCGCGGCCGATGCTGTGCATGCGGGTGTAGGACTGGCCGAAGAAGCCGATCGGGTCGTTCATGAACTCGGTCACCGGCCGCGCCGCCGTACTCGTCATCGGGCCATGGTAAGCATTTGATGCAGCAGCACGCAGTAGTGCAGTTTACTGCAACATCCCGCGCCCGACGGATGTCCTGCCGGCTTTGCGGAGACCCCACACCCGGCGTGCGAGCTTCATCCGACGGACGTAACCGCCTCGGCGAGAACGGGTTCGGTGCTACCACGTGGGTTGACGACGCAGACGGTGGCGATCAGGGCGGCAATGAAGAACAACGCCGCGGCGATCTGCAGCAGCCGGGCGAAACTGGCGTCGGTGAGCGTGCCCGCGGCGATCAACCCCACGCACGCCACGGCGGTCAGCGCCGACGTCCGGCCCACCGCGTTCTGCACCTCCGCCGCGATTCCGCTGTGGCCCGCGTCGACGGAGGACAGGTTCAACGCGCCCAACGGCGTCGTGGTGAGCACCAATCCGATGGCCAGCACGGTCGTGCCGGGCAGCAGGTTCGCGACGATGGTGAACCCGTTGCCGGGCCGAATGAGCATCAGCCCCAGTCCGGCCAGGATCGGTCCCGCCGTCAGGAAGACGCGAGGCCCGACGCGCGCCGCCACACCGCCGACGCGCTTGGCGAACAGAAACGACAGCACCGGGTTGGGCAAGGTGGCCAACGCCGCGACCGTCGCGCAGTAACCGGCGACCTCCTGTGTGTACAGCGCGATGGCAAGCGAGGCCATCGCGATGGCGCCATAGACGAACGCGGTGATCAGGTTGGCGGCCGCGAAGTTACCGACCCGGAAAAGGCGCAGCGGTATCAGCGGGTGCGGGGCGCGCCGTTGCCAGCTCACGAACGCCAGCAGCGCCGCGACCCCGACGATCAGCGTCGCGACGACGCGACCGGACCATCCGCGCTGCCCGGCCTCGATCAGTGCATCCACGTGGCGGCCAGCCCGATCGCCGCCAGCACGGCCCCGCGGACATCGAGGCCGGCGCGTTGCGCCGGACGGGGAACGGGGCGCAGCCAAAACGTCAACGCGAAACCGATGACGATCGGGACGGCCGACAACGCATAGATCCAACGCCAGCTCAGCAGATCCACGGCCAATCCACCCAGCAGCGGCCCGATCGCGAACGCGGTGCCGGTTCACCCGGTCTAGGTGCCGATCGCCTTGTGACGATCTTCGGGGGCGAAGGTGGAATTGATTATCGCCAGCGACCCCGGCACCAAAAACGCCGCGCCCAGACCTTGGACGATGCGCCCGGCGATCAGCATCACCGGCGAGGCCGCCGTCGCCGCCAGCGCGGAGCCGGTCCCGAAAGCCACCAGCCCGAACCGCATGACCGGCACGCGGCCGAACAGGTCGGAAATGGAACCGCCCGGCAAGATGGCGGCCGCCAGGGCCAGCAGGTAACTGTCGACCACCCACTGCTGCAAGCACAGGCCTCCGCCGAGCTCGCGCTCGGTGGCCGGCAGGGCCAGGTTTACCACGGTGCTGTCGAGGAAGGCGACCATCGACACCATGACGGCCACCACCATGACCCGGGTGGTGGGCGCGGTCCGGCGAAATCTCGCGAGCAATCGTGCTCGGCGTGCCGATCGCACCGCCCCGGGGGACGGCCGTATCACGAGCATGGCCGTCTCACGGGGCGGTCGCTCATCCGAGTCCTCCTCGAGGCCGCCGTAACGTGTTGGGCCGGCGACCTATTCAGGATGAAGTACGTGCAGTGGTTACGTCCGGGGTCGCCGAAACGTTCAGGCGGAACTCATATGATCACCGCTCGGTGTGGGCCGGGTTGGGCGGCGCGTGACATCAGCCGCGGTACCACGACCCGATGCAGGGGGTCGATCGCGGCCCACACCGCACGGGCGGCGATGCCGCGGCGATAGTGCACGCGGGTGGTGAGCGTGGCCCGCCGACCGTCCTCGCGTCGCAGCGTCAACTCGCCGCGCATCAGCGCGCCGCTCGTCGTCAGCACGAGTTCGTCGGGATCCGAACGCGTGATCGACCAACCGATGAGGTGATCGGGCGAGGACGGCGGACCGAGCTGAAATCGCAGGACATGACGATGGATCCACAGCACGACACGCCCACCACGGTCGCGTCGCAGCGCGTCGCGAAACATCTGTTCGGCGCTGCGCGCGTCGCCGCGCGGGATCGGTACCTCGAAGACGTCGGCGTAATCGGACGCACTCTGGCCGTTCTCGGCCTGCTCGGACAGTACCGCTGCCGCAACACGTTTGAGTGTCCACCGGGTCACCACCCGGTGCGCGCCGGTGCCGATGACCAGGGCGCGATACACCGTGCCGTGTACGCCAGGGAAGGCCGCCAACGTGATCGCGCGGACCCGGGTGCGGCCCGCGGACTGGGCGTCCAGCTCGAACACCGACCGGTAGACCGCGAACAGGTGGCGGCCCCGCAGCGCGAAGCGTACGGGCGGCCGTGCCTCGTCGAGCACAAAACCGATTGGGACGGTGGAAGGGTCGTGCGGGTCGCGACACATCACCCGCAGCAGGGCCGACCACGTTTCTGCGCGATCCGAGTCGATGGTTATGGCATGCTCATCGATATAGGGTAATCGTTCCATATAGAAGGAATGTACTAGATCATGGCACCTCCGCGGAAGCATGAGACCGATGTGATCCTGGACGCGGCCCGCGCGCTCGTGCTCGAGGGCGGGCCCCGCGCGGCCAGTGTCGCGGCGATCGCGAAATCCAGCGGTGCGCCGGCGGGCACGCTGTATCACCGCTTCGGCAACCGCGACGGCATCTTGGCGGCCGGGTGGCTGCGCGCGCTGGAACGCTTCCAATCCCGGGCGATGGCGGCCTCGGAGACCAACCCGGACACGCCGATCGACACCGCGGTCGCGATGGCGGTGAGCGCGATCAGCTTCGCGCGTGAGCTTCCCGAGGATGCTCGGCTGCTACTGACCATCCGCCCGGCCGACCTGCTCGACGACGAGCCCGACGCGCGGTATCAGGAGACGGTGGCCGCGATGAACGCGCCGCTGACCGAACGGATCGGCGTGCTGGCCCGAAAACTGTATGGGCGCAAGGATTCCCGATCCGTCGATGTCGTTGCCCGCGCGGTTGCCGACCTGCCCTATGCCGTCGTCCGGCGCCACGCCCGCGACGATCCGATGCCGTCCTGGCTGGAGGCCGACGTCGCGGTGTCGGTGCGGGCGGTGCTAGAGAGTTTTGGCGAACGCCCGTAGCGAGTCCACCTGACTCGGGTCCAGGGAGGGTCGCACCGTTCGGCGGGCGGTTTCCAGGTCGGCGGCGGTCACGTCGGCGGCGTCGATGGAGCGCCGCATCGCGGTGAGCGCGGCCTCGCGCAGCAGCGCCACGCAGTCGGCCGCGCTGTACCCGTCGAGTTCGGCGGCGATGTCGTCGAGATCGACGTCGGAACTCAGCGGGATGGATTTGGCTGCGGTCCGCAGGATTTCGCGACGGGCAGCCGCATCGGGCGGCTCGACGAACACCAGACGCTCCAGCCGGCCCGGGCGCAGCAGCGCCGGATCAATCAGATCGGGCCGGTTGGTGGCGCCCAGCACGACGACGTCTCGCAGCGGGTCGATGCCGTCGAGCTCGGTCAGCAGCGCGGCCACCACCCGGTCGGTCACGCCCGAGTCGAAACTCTGCCCCCGTCGGGGGGCCAGCGCGTCCACCTCGTCGAGGAACACCAGCGACGGCGCCGAATCCCGTGCCCGACGGAACAATTCGCGGACGGCCTTTTCCGAAGCGCCCACCCATTTGTCCATCAGCTCAGAGCCTTTGACCGCGTGCACGCTCAGCTGCCCGGTGCTGGCCAGCGCGCGCACCACGAAGGTCTTGCCGCAGCCGGGCGGACCGTAGAACAGCACGCCGCGCGGCGGGTCGACACCGAGGCGGGTGAAGGTGTCGGGGTGCTGCAGCGGCCACAGCACCGCTTCGGTCAATGCCTGCTTGGCGTCGGCCATGTCACCGACATCGTCGAGCGTCACGTCGCCGATGGTCAGCTCTTCGCTGGCCGAGCGCGACAGCGGCCGGATCACCGACAGCGCGTCGATCAGGTCGTCCTGGTCCAGCTTCGGTGGCCGGCCGTCGGCGCTGGCCCGCGACGCCGCCCGCAGCGCCGCCTCGCGCACCAGCGCGGCCAGGTCTGCGGCTACGAAACCCGGTGTCCGGCCGGCGATTTCGTCGAGATCCAGCTCCCCGGTGGGCGCGGACTTTAGAATCGTCTCCAGCAGCGCTTTGCGGGTCGCGCCGTCGGGGAGCGGCAAGCCGAGTTCCCGGTCACACAAATCGGGGGAGCGCAGCCGCGGGTCGAGCTGGTCGGGCAGCGCCGAGGTGGCGATCAACGCCACGCCGTCGGTGGCCACCGCGGTGCGCAGCTCGGCGAGGATCAGGGCGGCCACCGGCTCGGCGGTCTCCGGCAGCAGCGCGTCGGCGTCGGTGATCAGCAGCACGCCACCGCCGTCATGGATCGCGGTGACCGCCCCGGCCACCGTCTTGAGCCGGTCTTTGGCCGCCAGTGCACCGACCTCCGGGCCGTCGAGTTCGACCAGCCTGCGGCCCGCGCACACCGCACGCACCATCGTTGCCTTGCCGACACCGGCCGGGCCCGACACCAACACGCCCAAATTCGTGCTGGCGCCGAGCGTTTGCAGCAGATGCGGTTCGTCGAGGGCCAGCTTGAGCCATTCGCTCAGCTTGCCCGCCTGCACCTGGGAACCCTTGAGGTCGTCGACGCCGATGGCGGGATCGGCGACCGCGGCGCGCTCCGGTCGAGGCGCGGTGGTGCCGACCGGGACGCCGGCGCCCCACGACACCAACGAGTTCGGCTGCACGCTGACCGGTCCGTCGGGGTCCACGCCCGTGACGGTGAGCAGTTCCGAGGTCCAGCTGATCCCGACCGCAGCCGCCAGCGCCCGGCTGGCCGCGGACGTCGACGTGCCGGGGCCGAGGTTGCGGGGCAGCAGCGACACCGCGTCGCCCACCGTCATCACCTTGCCCAGCAGGGCCTGCCGCAGGGTGGCCGAGGTAATCGATTGGACGGCAAGCGAAGAGCCGTTCAGGGTGACCGACCGCGCGCCGTAGACCGTGACCGCGCTGACGATCACGGTGGTGCCTTCCCGCAGCCCGGCGTTGGACAGCGTCACGTCGTCGAGCAGCACCGTGCTGACCGGGATTGCCGTCTCGGCCAGTCCCACGACCGCCGCGGTGGTTCGCGAGCCTGTCAGCGAAACCGCGTTCCACTCCCGGATGCCAAGGGCGGCAACGGCATTGGGGTGCATTCGGATGACGCCGCGGCGCGAGTCGACGGCCGAGGTGTTCAGCCGGGCGGTCAGCGTCAGCTGACCGGACCCCGCACCCGTCATGGCAATCGCCCACCCGGCTTACGCAGCCCCAGCCGCGCCACGGACCGTCCGCCGGGTCGCCCCAGCCGGACGATCGGCCGCCGGCCGGGCTGGGCGCGGCGATTGGCCCGCCGCACGGCGCGGCGCTGTTCGGGCTTTTCGTCCCACACCTCGGGGTGTGCGGCCAGCCAGCGCTGGTTGCGCACCGCGAACGGGACGTGGCACAGGTAGGCGATGATGATGACCCAGATTAGAACGTAGGGGGCCAGCACAGCGGCCGCCGCACAGATGGCGAGGATGGCCAGCAGCGGCGCGGCCCAGTTCGGCGGCACCGCCGCGGCGTGCATCTTGCGCATCGGGATCTTGCTGATCATCAACATCGACGTCCCGGTGATCCAGAGGCACAGGAACGCCGTCGAGGACCACCAGCCGTCGCCGAACTGCAGCTTGAGCCCGATCAGGCCGATCATCGAGATCGCGCCGGCCGGCGTCGGCATCCCGACGAAGAACTCGCGCGCGTAGGCCGGCTGGGTCCCGTCGTCCTGCAGCGCGTTGAACCGGGCCAGCCGCAGGACGACGCACACCGCGTACAGCAGCACCACGATCCAGCCGGCCGGCGACGTCTCCAGCAGCGTTACGTAGAGCACGATCGCCGGGGTCACCCCGAAGTTGACCGCGTCCGCGAGCGAGTCGATCTCCTCACCCAACCGTGACTGCGCGTCCAGAATGCGGGCCACCCGGCCGTCCAGTCCGTCCAGAATCGCCGCCGCGGCGATGAGCGCCATCGCCGCCTTCGGTTGATGCTCGAGGGCGAACTTGATCGACGTCAGCCCCGCGCAGATGGACAGCACCGTCATCGCGCTGGGCAGGATCTGCAGGTTGACCGACCGGCCCCGAATCTTGTTGCTCATCGCAGGTCGGCCAATACTGTCTCGCCGGCCACCGCGCGCTGCCCGACCGCGACGACGGGCTGGGTCCCCGGCGGTAGGTACGTGTCCAGCCGCGAGCCGAACCGGATCAGGCCGTAGGTGTCACCGATCGACAGTTTGTCCCCGACGTGCGCGTCGCAGACGATGCGGCGCGCGACGAGCCCGGCGATCTGCACGGCGACCACCTCGGCGCCGCGCTCGGTCCGGATCCGCACGCTGGTGCGCTCGTTCTCCTCGCTCGCCGACGGCAGGTCGGCCGACCCGAAGCGGCCGGGCCGGTGTTGCACGGCGATCACTTCGCCGCCCACCGGGGCGCGCTGGACGTGGGCGTCGAAGATCGATAGGAAGATGCTGACTCGCGGCAGCGGCGCGTCGCCCATGCTTAGCTCGGCGGGCGGGGCCGCGGAGTCGACCAGGCAGACGACGCCGTCGGCCGGGGCGACGACGACACCGGGCCGGGTGGGCGGCACCCGCGGTGGGTGCCGGAAGAACGCGGCGCAGGCGCCGGCGGCCAGCAGGCCGACCCGGCGCGGCCACCGGTGGTTGCGTCCGGCCAGGGCCAGGGCCAAGCCGGCGGAGATGAACGGCAGCCCGGCGGGATGCACCGGCGGAACGGTCTCGCGCACCAACTCGAGCATGTGCCGCGCGCTGACGGTCGAGCCTTGGTAGGACTGGCCTTCCTCGGCGGAATGGCGGGGGCGTCGTGCCACCCGCGTCATCTTACGGAGCCCCGGTGGTCGGCCGCGTCGTCCGGGCCAGCAATAAAAGCGTCGATCTCGCATGCGCATCCGGGGTGCCGGGATTTCGGACGCCGCTGCACGACCCCATTCGACGCTCAGCTCAGATCCCAGACCTGCAGTTCGGTTCCGGCAGGCACTTCGACGACATCCTCGGGAATGTCCAGCAGTCCGTTCGCCGACGCCAGCCACCGCAAGTGGTGCGAGGCCGGCGGCCCGTAGCTGATCACGCTGCCGGAGTCGGTGTCCAGATTCGCGCGCCGGAATTGGCGCTTGCCCCGCGGCGAGGTCAGTGACTCGGCGAGCACCGCGGGTCGGTGCGGGCGGTAGGGATCCGGCAGCCCCATCGCCGTGCGCAGCGCGGGACGGATGAACACCTCGAAGGACACCAGCGCGCTGACCGGGTTGCCGGGCAGGGTGACGATCGTGGTGCCGGCGACCCGTCCGACGCCCTGCGGCATGCCGGGTTGCATTGCCACCTTGACGAATTCGACGCCCTGATCGCCATCCCGACCGAAGGCGTCCTTGACGACCTCGTAGGCGCCGGCGCTGACGCCGCCACTGGTGATGATCAGGTCGACTTCGTTTTCAGGGGCCGCATGCCGTTCCAGGATCGAACCGAACTGCGCGACATCGTCTTCGGCCGTCGCGACGGCGATCACGTCGGCGCCGGCCTCGCGCACCGCTCCCGCCAGCATGATCGAGTTGGACTCGTAGATCTGCCCGGGCCGCAGCGGGGTGCCCGGCGTCACCAGCTCGGTCCCGGTCGAGATCACCAACACCCGCTGCCGCGGGATCACCGGCAGCCCAGGCAATCCCAGTGCCGCGGCCAGGCCGAGCACCGCCGGCGTCACGACCTGGCCCCGGCGCAGCACGGTGGTGCCCGGCGCCACGTTCTCGCCGGCTCGGCGGATGTGCTTGCCGGGCTGAGCACCCTGGTGAATCGCCACCGAGCCCACGCCGCCGTCGGTGTTCTCCACGGGCACAACGCCCGTCGCGCCCGAGGGCATCGGCGCCCCGGTCATGATCCGGTGCGCCGTTCCGGGTTGCAGCGACAACTGATCGGTGCGCCCGGCCGGAATATCCTCGGCCACCGGCAAGACCACCGGGCGTTCGGGGGTGGCGCCCTCGGTGTCCTCGGCGCGCACCGCGTACCCGTCCATCGCGGAGTTGTCGAACACCGGCAACGCCAGCTCGGCCACCACGTCGTCGGCCAGCACCAGGCCCTGCGCCTCGGTCAGCGGCACCGTCACGGCGGGGCGGGCGCTGATCATGGCAGCTACGACGCGCTGATGTTCCTCGACTGACCGCACCCGGCCATTATCTGCCTCTCGGACTGCGGCGCTATCAGCGCTACCCCGACGTAGAGTCGAGAACGTGATTACCGGGTTGGCCCACACCGGGGTGTGCGTCTCGGATTGTGAGGCCACAGTGGCGTTCTACCGAGACGTGTTGGGCCTGCGCGTGCTGTCGCCGCCGTATGTGATGGCCGGTAACGATTCGCGACGACATGGGTGAGTTGGTGGCCGATCCGACCATGAAGGCGGCCATCGTCGGCTTTGCCGACGGCAGCGACCGTGTGCTGGAGGTGATCGAGTACCTCAACGTCGACGGTGGGCACCAGCGAGCGGCCGCGGCCCTGACCGATTACGGGCTCTCACACGTCGGGCTGATTTTCGAGGATCTCGACGCCACCCGCGCCGAACTCGAGGGCAAGGGAGTCCGATTCCTGGTGAGCGGAATAGCCGACGTCGCGCGGGTGCGCACCAGCTGGTTCGTCGATCCGTGGGGCGTGGTGTTCATTCTGGTGGAAAAGAGCCGGCCCGAACGACCCTACTTCGCGCAATGGGGCTGAAGCCGCGCGTCGGGGTCATCGGCGCGGGCGCCGGCGGCATCGCGATGGGCATCCAGCTGGCGCAGGGCGGCTACGACTTCACCATCTTCGATCGCGCCGACGGCTTCGGAGGCACCTGGCGGCACAACACCTCTCCGGGCGCGGCCTGCGATGTGCCCTCACATCTGTACTCGTACTCGTTCGTGCTGAATCCGCGCTGGAGTAAGACGTATGCCAACCAGCCCGAAATCCTGGCCTACCGGGAAAGGGTGGCCGCCGAGCACGGGCTGGGGCCGCATTTGCGGCCGCACACGTCGATCAGCATGGTGCGCTGGTCGGACAAACAGCGGCGATGGACGCTGATTACCGCCGACGGCGACGAACACGAGTGCGACGCCGTGGTCAGCGCCGTCGGGATGCTCGATGTGCCTAACGTTCCGGATATCCCTGGCGCGCAACGGTTTCGGGGCCGCCAATTCCACTCCGCGCGCTGGAATCACCGCAAGTCGACGGCCGGTGAGCGGGTCGCGTCCATCGGCACCGGCGCCAGCGCTATCCAGTACGCGCCGGCGATCGCCCCAGAAACCGCGCATCTCACCGTGTTTCAGCGGACCCCGATCTGGATCTCACCACGCTTCGATTATCCGTTCAATCCGCAGCAACACGCGGAGTTCGAACGCGATCCCGCGGCGGTGCAGAAACTGCGCGACGAGGCCTTCGACGCCTACGAGTCGTCCAGTTTCGACGTCGACGCCGGACCAGACGCGTGAGGCCACCGAGCTGGCTCGCAGTTATCTGCATCGCAAGGTTGCCGATCCCGAGCTGCGCGCCAAGCTGACGCCGGACTACCCGGTGGGGTGCAAGCGTCCGCTGATGTCGCGCGAGTGGTACCCGACGTTCGGGTTGCCGAACGTCAGCCTGGAAATCAACGCGATCGTCAAGATCACCGAACGCGGGCTGCGCACCGCCGACGGCGTCGAGCACCGGGTCGACACCATCATCTACGGCACCGGCTTCAAGGCCGCCGATTACCTCGCCAGCATCGACGTGTACGGGACCGGTGGCCGGCAGCTGCGCGACGACTGGAGCGACGGCGCGGAGGCCTACCCGGGCACGCTGGTCGCCGGCTACCCGAACTTCTTTATGCTCTACGGCCCCAACACCAATGGCGTCAACTCGATCATCTACATCCACGAGGCGCAGACGACGTTCATCCGCCAGATGCTCGATTTGTTGTGCGGTCGCGGCGCGCGAACCATTGAGGTGACCCGGGGCGCGCAGCGCCGCTACAACGACGAGATCCAGGCCGCGATGGCGGGCAAGGTGTGGCTGGCCTGCACCAACTACTTTCGCCATCCCAGCGGCAAGGTCGTCACCCAATTGCCTTACAGCGGAAGGACATTCTTCGAGCGCACCCGCACGCTGGTCGACGGCGACTACCGGCTGCGCGCCTAGCTGTCGCCGAGCACCGGCAGCAGCAGTCGTGACGACGACCGCACGGTGTTGACCGTGCTGGTGCCGACGGGCGCGTGGCGGAAGTCCATGATCGCCGGTACGTCGGGATTCTGGTCGTCGCTGCACAGCGTCAGCCGGATGCGGTGTCCGCGGCGGAACTGGCGGGCGTTGGGGACCAACGGGATTCGGTACACGACGTCTTCGCCGATCGGAACCCCGAGCGCGGTCCGGCACGGCAGCACCGGGGCGCCCGGATGGCTGGCGTCCTCGTCGACCTCGCGCAGGCTGGCCCGCAACCAGCCACTGGTGAGGTGCTCGACCGGCGAGCCGTCTGCGGCGATGTCGGACACGGTCACGATCCATCCGGTGTCCAGCGCCGTCGTCGAGGCGACCAGGCGCAGCTCGATGTCGCCGGCCACGTCCAAGTCGTCGTCCAGCGGTGTGGTGGTCTAGGTCAGCAGCGACGGTGGGTCGATCTCGCTGGGCCGGGCGCGGTTGAGTCCGCTTCCCAGGGCCCAGTATTCGCGGCTGCCGGACTCGCCCTCGTCGGCGGCGAGGCCCCCGTCGGTGCGCAGGGCGAACTCCACATGGGAGCTGTTCGGCGGCGGCCACGACTCCTCGGCCTGCCACTCGTCGGCTTCGGGCAGGAAGTAGCGGAACGCGGGACCCTCGAGAATCCCCGTGTCCTGTCCCTTCAGCCAATGGTCGTACCACGCCAGTGCCTCGATGTGCATGCTCTCCCACGGCCAGGTCAGGCCATATTTGCCGAGCATCGCGACCCGGACACACGGGCTCTTGGTCAGGTTGCGCAGCGTCGCGAAGGTCGACGGCAGATGAAGCGGTGCGTTGTCCCAATCGCAGCCCAAATAGACTGGTATGTCGATGTTTTCGAGCAGCGGCGTCAGGTCGCGCTCGTCCCACCAGGCGTCCCGTATCGATGTTTGACGACCGCGTTCTGCCAGAGCTCGTCCCACGGCCGCGGCGGATGGGGCAGTCTCATCAGCAGGTCCAGTACCCCTTTGGCCGATTCGCCGCTAATCGTGGCGAACTTGCGGTGGATCGGGGGCAGGTTCAGCAGCCGACGGGCAATGGCGAACGGCGCGCTGCGGTAGAACCGGTCGCTCTTCGGCGCCGTCAGCCCCAGCATCGACAGAAACGAACTGACGAATTTCGTACTGGGCAGGCCGTGGTGCGTCGCGCCTTCGTAGAGATCGCTGGTGACGGCGAACGGAAAGATGGCCTTGAGATGTGGGGGCCGTTCGACCGCGGCCTCGAGCTGAGTCATGGCGAAGTAGCTGATGCCGAGCATGCCGAGATTGCCGTCACACCAAGGCTGTTCGGCGACCCACTCGATGACGTCGTGCATGTCGCGGCGCTCTTGGCTGTCGAAGAAGGCGAAAGTTCCGCCGGAGCCGCCGGTGCCACGCAGGTTGACGATGAGGTGGACATAACCGCGCGGCACCCAGAAGTCGGTGACCCCCGCTTCGATGAAGCCGGCCGGCGCACCGAGGTCTTGTATCTGTCGGGCGTAGGGAGACGCGGCCACCAGCGCCGGGAACGCGCCGTCGGCGTCCGGCCGATAGACGTCGGCGACCAACTCGATCCCGTCGCGCATCGGAATTTTCACGTTAAAGTCCTTGCGAATGCGGTACCGGGGCTGGCTGAGGTTGCGGAAATCGCGGCCCGATGTCTGCGGCCCGTTCAGCCGACGTTGGCCCGGCTCGATTCCGGCGACACGCTTCGAAGTGGTGCTCATGGGGACTCTCCAAAAGTTTCATACTGCATTGAGATGGTCTCACGGTACGTTGAGACAAGTTTCAACGCAAGAGGAAATTCACGTTATGATGAAACTCGTGCCGAAGAAATCGTTAACTCCGGGCCCGCGGGATGAACGCGGGGTGCTGGCGGCCCGGATCCTGGCCGCGGCCCGCGACGAGTTCGCCCGTCACGGGTGGGCCGGAAGCACCATTCGGGCCGTCGCGCGGGCGGCCGACGTCGACCCCGCGCTGGTCTACCACTACTTCGGCTCGAAGGAAGGCCTGCTGGACGCCGCGACGAACCCGCCGCAGAAGTTCCTGGACAACGTCGCCACGACGTGGACCACGCCGATCGACCAGCTCGGCGTTGCGTTGATCACGCTGTTGCTGGCCAGCTGGGCCGACGACGAGGTAGGCCCGACACTGCGCGCGATCCTGCAGACCGCCGCGCACGAACCGGCCACCCACGAGAAGCTGCGCCGCGTCGTCGAGGGCAGCCTGATGGGCGTCGCGGAACTCGGCGACGACGAACGCGATCGGCTAGTCCGTAGCGGGCTGATCTCGTCACAGATGATGGGCTTCGCGCTGATGCGCTACGTGTGGAAGATCGAGCCCGTCGCCTCGATGACCGAGGACGAGGTGATCGCCGCGATCGCGCCGAACCTGCAGCGCTACGTCAGCGGTCAGATCCAGTAATTGTCGTGGCGGATGAACCACTCGCGCCGTTCGTCGTCGGTCATGTCGGCCAGCGCGCCGAAGCCCTCGAAGTAGGCCTCGCGCGGCGCGCCGGGCGCGAACAGCATCAGGATCGACGTGGGCTCGTCGGCCGCGTTGCGGAAGCCGTGGATACCGCCGGGCGGGACGTAGAGGAAGTCGCCCTGGTGACCGTCGGTCCAGTCGGTGCCGTCGTAGAGCTTGAGCGTCCCGGACAGCACGAAGAAGGCCTCCGACATGGCCCGGTGGAAATGGGCTGGGGGCCCGCCGCCGGCCGGGGCGATGTCGACCCGGTACAGGTCGTAGTCGCCGTCGGTGGACTGCTGGTCGGCGAGGTAGTGGTACTTGACGCCGGCGGTCTGGTAGTCCGGCGGGGAGTCGGCCCGTTTGAGCCAGGCGCTGACCTGCGGCTCGGCGGCGGTCTAGCGGGGCGGCGGGTACGGCGGCACGACCAGGGACATGGTTCCAGCCTGCCAGTTAGCATCGCGTAGGTGGAGTTCCCCGAAGACGTGCGAGTAGCCCGTCTGATGGACGCCCAGGCCAAGGCGGCGCATCTGTTCGACGAGATCGAACGGCGCGCGATGATCCGCCCCGGCATCGGAGAGCAGGCGTTATCCGACGAGATTCGCGACCTGGCCGCCGAGATGTTCGGCGTGACCCGGCATTGGCACCGGCGGATCGTGCGCGCCGGTGAGAACACCTTGCTGCCCTTCCAGGAGCATCCGCCGGACCGGGTGATCGCCGCCGACGACATCGCCTTCCTGGACCTGGGGCCGATCTTCGAGGAGTGGGAGGCCGACTTCGGGCGCACCTTTGTGCTGGGCGATGATCCGGCCAAAACCGCTGTCTGCGAAGCACTTCCGCGGGTGTGGCAGGCCGGTCGGGATTATTTCGACGCGCACGCCTCCGTCACCGACGCCGAGCTGTACGACCATGTCGTCGACGTCGCGCGCGCCGAGGGTTTCGAGTGGGGCAGCCCGATCGCCGGACATCTGGTCGGCGAGTTTCCGCACAAGAAGATCTCCGGCGACGGCGTCCAGTGGTATATCAGGCCTGGCTCGCGCAAACCCCTGCGGCGCAAAGACGCCGGCGGGCGGCCGTGCCACTGGATCCTGAAGATCCACCTGGTCGACCGCCCGCGCGGTTTCGGCGGCTTCTACGAACAGTTGCTCGATTTGCCGTAATGCCTATCTCAAGCGCGGCGCATGCGCCGGGCGGGGCGGGTCGGCACCATCTGCCGTAATGCCCTAGTCGACGGGGTAGATCACCCCGGTGAGCTCCTCGGAGACCGCCCACAGCCGGCGCTGCACCCCGAGGTCGTGCGACTTGTCGCTGGACGCGACAATTTGCGGGGCGCCCCGCATTTCACCGAAGCCATCGGGTCCGTAGTACTGGCCGCCGAGCACGCCCGGGTCGGTGGCGGCGCGCAGTTGCGGCAGCGCGCCGGCGGCCGCGTCTTGCGACATCAGCCCGAACACCCGGGTGGCGACGGGCTCGAGCAGCGGCGGCAGATTGCGGGTCAGCTCGGTGCGCGAGCCGCCCGGGTGGGCCGCCACGGCGATCGTCGTCCCGCGCGGGGTCAGCCGTCGCTGCAGCTCGTAGGTGAACAGCAGGTTGGCCAGCTTGGCCTGCCCGTAGGCCGCGACCCGGTTGTAGCTGCGCTCCCATTGCAGGTCGTCGAAGTGAATGTCGGCAAGAATGCGGTGGCCGATGCTGCTGACCGTCACGATCCGGGAGCCGGCGACCGGCAGCAGCCGGTCCAGTAGCAGGCCGGTGAAGGCGAAGTGGCCGAGGTGATTCGTGCCGAACTGCAACTCGAAGCCGTCGGCGGTGCTCGACTTCGGCGTCCACATCACCCCCGCGTTGTTGATCAGCAGGTCGATGCGGTCGTGCTCGGAACGTAGTTCCTCGGCGGCGGTCCGGACCGACGCCAGCGACGTCAGGTCGAGTTCGGTCAGCGCGACGTCGGCGTGCGGACTCTGAGCGGTGATGCGTGCGGCGGCGTCCTTGCCCTTGTCGAGGTTGCGCACCGCCAGCACGACGTGGGCGCCCCGCGCGGCGAGCGCGGCGGCGGTTTCGTAGCCCAGGCCGGTGTTGGCTCCGGTGACGACGGCGACGCGGCCCTTCTGGTCGGGGATGTCGGCAGCTGTCCACTTGGCCATGGCAAACTCCTTACTAGTATATTAAACGGGCAAGCGCTCCGGTTGACTACGACTATACGGAACGCGCGCCCCGCTTTGTCGACCGATGGGTGGTGAACAGATGGCACAGCCCGAACGTCGACTGCGGGCCGACGCGGCGCGCAACTGGGCGCGGGTGCTTGAAGTCGCCTATGACACCTTCGCGGCCGAGGGCCTGTCGGTGCCCATCGACGAGATCGCGCGGCGGGCCGGTGTCGGGGCCGGCACCGTTTACCGGCACTTCCCGACCAAGGAGGCGCTGTTCCAGGCGATGATCGAGGACCGCATGCAACGGCTGGTGGACGACGGGCGCGCCCTGCTGGAATCCGAGGGCTCCGGCGAGGCGCTGTTCACCTTCCTGCGCTCGATGGTGTTGGAGTGGGGCGCGACGGATCGTGGGCTGGCCGACGCGCTCGCCGGGCTCGGCATCGACATCGCCGCCGCCGCGCCCGACGCCGAGGATGCCTTCCTGGCCATGCTCGACGAGCTGCTGCGGGCCGCGCAGCGGGCGGGTACCGCGCGCCAGGACATCGGGGTGCGCGAGGTGAAAACGATCCTGGTCGGCTGCCAGGCGATGGAGGCCTACAACGGCGAGCTGGCCGAGCGGGTTACCGACGTCGTCGTCGACGGTCTGCGCGCCGGGCGATAGCGGCCGGCCCGCCCCGAACGTGCGGCCAGCTTCACGCTCGGCGCCGAACGTGCGGCCAGCTTCACGCTCGTGGCGAACGCGGGCGGTGGGCGCCCGGTACCGGCCGCCCCGTTCTTGCACTCGGCATAGGCGAGTGCTAAGAATGACGTTGGCACTCGCAGCGTGTGAGTGCTAGGTCGGGACGGTGAGGCCAGCTCTGGTCGTCCGTCGCGGGCACTGCGCCCGGCCAGCGTAAGTAACTGGGTCGTCGCCATCCGGTGACCTCAGTTTCATTCCCTATCCGGAGGAATCACTTCGCAATGGCCAAGACAATTGCGTACGACGAAGAGGCCCGTCGCGGCCTCGAGCGGGGTCTGAACAGCCTCGCCGACGCGGTAAAGGTGACGCTGGGTCCCAAGGGCCGCAACGTCGTCCTGGAGAAGAAGTGGGGCGCTCCCACGATCACCAACGATGGTGTGTCCATCGCCAAGGAGATCGAGCTGGAGGACCCGTACGAGAAGATCGGCGCCGAGCTGGTCAAGGAAGTAGCCAAGAAGACCGACGACGTCGCCGGTGACGGCACGACGACGGCCACGGTGCTGGCCCAGGCACTCGTCAAAGAGGGTCTGCGCAACGTCGCGGCCGGCGCCAACCCGCTGGGCCTCAAGCGCGGCATCGAGAAGGCCGTCGAGAAGATCACCGAGACGCTGCTGAAGTCGGCCAAGGACGTCGAGACCAAGGAGCAGATCGCCGCGACCGCGGCCATCTCCGCGGGCGACCAGTCGATCGGTGACCTGATCGCCGAGGCGATGGACAAGGTCGGCAACGAGGGCGTCATCACTGTCGAGGAGTCCAACACCTTCGGCCTGCAGCTCGAGCTCACCGAGGGCATGCGGTTCGACAAGGGCTACATCTCGGGCTACTTCGTCACCGACGCCGAGCGTCAGGAAGCGGTCCTGGAGGACCCCTACATCCTGCTGGTCAGCTCCAAGGTGTCGACCGTCAAGGACCTGCTCCCGCTGCTGGAGAAGGTCATCCAGGGCGGCAAGCCGCTGCTGATCATCGCCGAGGACGTCGAGGGCGAGGCGTTGAGCACGCTGGTCGTCAACAAGATCCGCGGCACCTTCAAGTCGGTGGCGGTCAAGGCCCCCGGCTTCGGTGACCGTCGCAAGGCGATGCTGCAGGACATGGCCATCCTCACCGGTGGCCAGGTCATCAGCGAAGAGGTCGGCCTGTCCCTGGAGACCGCCGACATCTCGCTGCTCGGTAAGGCCCGCAAGGTCGTCATCACCAAGGACGAGACCACCATCGTCGAGGGCGCCGGTGACACCGACGCCATCGCCGGCCGGGTGGCCCAGATCCGCGCCGAGATCGAGAACAGCGACTCCGACTACGACCGCGAGAAGCTGCAGGAGCGCCTGGCCAAGCTGGCCGGCGGTGTTGCGGTGATCAAGGCCGGTGCCGCCACCGAGGTGGAGCTCAAGGAGCGCAAGCACCGCATCGAGGACGCGGTGCGCAACGCCAAGGCCGCCGTCGAGGAGGGCATCGTCGCCGGTGGTGGCGTGGCCCTGCTGCAGGCGGCCCCGGCCCTTGAGGAGCTCAAGCTCACGGGCGACGAGGCCACCGGTGCCAACATCGTCCGCGTGGCGCTCGAGGCTCCGCTGAAGCAGATCGCCTTCAACTCCGGGCTGGAGCCCGGCGTTGTCGCCGAGAAGGTGCGTAACTCGAAGGCCGGCACCGGCCTGAACGCCGCCACCGGCGAGTACGAGGACCTGCTGCAGGCCGGCGTTGCCGACCCGGTCAAGGTGACCCGTTCGGCGCTGCAGAACGCGGCGTCCATCGCGGGGCTGTTCCTGACCACCGAGGCCGTCGTTGCCGACAAGCCGGAGAAGGCCGCCGCTCCCGTCGGCGACCCGACCGGTGGCATGGGCGGTATGGACTTCTAAGTCCCTTACGAAGAAGCCCGGTCCCTGGAAACCCCAGTGGGCCGGGCTTTTTCGTGTGTCAGGACTGCTCGAGACGCAGGCAGTCGTCCTTGCAGCCGGGCTTGGTCACCGTCCCGGTCGTCGCCTTGCGGTGCAGGACGGCGCGACTGGGCATGACCTGCAGCGCGTCGTCGCCGGCGCGGCCGGTGCCGTCGACGATCAGCGAGTAGCCGCCCGCTTCGCGCGGCGGCCAGACCAGCGTGACGCCGTCATGGCGCGTGATGTTGTCGCGCGTGCTGTTGCCGATGGAGCCCACCTCGAACACGCCGTCGATCAGCATCGGGTCCACCGCGACGGCGTGGGCGTGCCGGCCGTCGCCGAAGGTGATCAGATACGCGAACGCGAAGTCGGCCAGCGCGCCGGCCAGTTGGTCCAGATCCACTTTCACGCTCATGCCGCGAGGATACGACGGCGAGCGCGGGGCCTGTAGACCAAGTGACGGCCGGGCCCGTACCCGGGGCCCAGGTACGGCGTCCTAGGGTTTACCCGTGGCTCTTCCGGGTCCCTCACCGACCGGCACCGCCGTCGTCACCGGCGCGTCGTCGGGCATCGGCGCCGCCCTCGCCCGCGAGCTCGCCGATCGTGGGCACGGCGTCACCCTGGTCGCGCGCCGCGAGGACAGGCTGCGCGAGCTGGCCGCCGAACTCGCGGGCCGGGTTCGGGTCGAGGTGATCGGCTGCGACGTCGCCGATTCGCCGCTCGCGCCGGGCTTTCGACGAGGTCGAGCGTCGCGGACTGACGACCGAGATCCTGGTGAACAACGCCGGCATCGGCACCATCGGGCCGGTGACCGACGTGCCGGTCGACGACGAGATCGCCCAGGTGCGGGTCAACGTCGAAGCTGTCATCGACCTGTCCACACGCGCGGTCCAGCAGATGGTGCCCCGCGGGCGCGGCGCGATCCTCAACGTCGGATCCACCGCGGGCTACTATCCGTTCCCGGGCCAGGTCGGCTACGCCGCCACCAAGGCGTTCGTGATCACCTACACCGAGGGATTGCGTGGCGAGCTCGCCGGCACCGGCGTCACCGTCACGCTGCTGAACCCCGGTCCGGTGCGCACCGAGTGCCTCAAGAACGCCGGCATGGACGAGCGGAGATTCGCCGACGCGTTCTTGAAGTTCATGTGGCTGCCCGCCGGCGAGGTGGCGCGCACCGGAATCGACGCGCTCGACCGCGATCGCGGCAGCGTAATCCCCGGGCTACCAAGCCAAATCAGCACCCGGCTGTTTCAGTTCATGCCGCGACGGCTGCTGCTGCCGCTACTGAAAAGGCAGCATCCGGGTCTGCAGAAAGACCGTTCAGCGACCTAGCGGCCAGGGTCGCATCCAGCCCTCGGCCGGAAGCGCGAGCGCGTTGCACAGCGTGCAGATCGTGCGATACCAGCCGACGGCCGTGAGCAATTCGATGCGCTGCTCGTCGTCGAGATTGCGGCCCAAAGCTTTCCATGTCGCCTCCGACCACGAGCCGGTGCGCTCCAGCTCGTCGACCGCCTCGATCAGCGTCCGCTCGGCCGGGCTCCACCGCGGGTCATCCGCACCGCCGGTCACCAGCGCGTCACACTCGTCGTCGCTGACCCCCGCGATCGGGCCCCAGAACGCGGCCTGGCCGCCCCACTCGTATTCGCAGCCGACCAGGGCGCAGCTGCGCAGGATCGCGATCGTCCGGGTCCGGGGCGACAAAAGCGCTGCGATGTAAAGGGATTCACCGAGCTTGCGCAGTCGGTCGGCCAGCGCCGGATGGCGCTGCAGGCAGCGCACCAGCAGCAGTGGCTCATAGGACCGGTCCGGGTGACCCCAGCTGTTGATGCTGGCGGCATCTTCCTCGCTCCACGGCGGGGCTAGCGGCGCGACGCGGCTCATGGGAATGACTGTACGAAATCAGCCCGGCAGCGAGAACACCACGCAGTCGTGCAGGGTGCCCTTGGCCGCGGCGGCGGAGTCGGCGTCGCGGTGCAGCAGCGCGCGGGTCGGCACCACATCCAACCGGACGGTCTCGGGGCCGGACTCGCCGACTTCGGCGCGGCCGTCGACGATCAGCGAATAGCCGCCCGGCTCGCGCGGTGGCCACAGCAGGGTGACATCGGGGCGCTGGGCCAGGTTTTCGCGGGTGCGCCCGCCGATCCGTCCGACGTCGAGGACGGCCCCGCCGCGCAGCCGAGGTTCGACCGTCACGGTGTGCACCCGGTATCCGTCGTCGACGGTGATCAGGTACGCGAACGGGAAGTCGGGCAGCGCGGCGGCCAGCCGGTCCAGGTCCACCCTCTTCTTGGTGCGCATGCTCTCGAGGATAGGCGTCGCGGGCGGGTGGTCAGTCGGTCGCCAGATCCGTGGGTATGGACCCCGAGCCGAGATTGTTGAGCAAGCTCAGGTTGGTGGTGCCCGGGTCGAAGCCGGTGCCGGCAGTCGGTGAGTTGAGCAGGCTGGTGCCGTAGTCCGACGTGCCGCTCGTGACGGCATGGGTGAAGCCGGTGCCGGGACTGTCGGTCAGCCAGGACCCGACGTGACCGCCGGTGTGATCGATGCTGGCGAGCGCGTTGATGTGGTGTGCCAAGTTTCCGGTGCCCGAGTGGGGCCCGAAAATCAGGTCGCCGTTGTCGAATTGCACGCCGAGGTTTTGCATCACCTGCTGCCAGGGTGCGAGCTGCTCGGCGGCCGCCGACGCGTCGGCGTGATACCCCGACATGGCCGCCACGTCCGTCGCCCACATCTGCTCGTAGGCGGACTCGATGTCCATGATCGTCGGAGCGTTCTGCCCCAGGTGGTTCTGCGACGCCAGCGCCCGCACCAGGGCACGATTGGCGTTGACCACCGCCGGCTGCACCGTGGCCGACAGCGCCGTCTCGAACGCGCCCGCGATGGCCGACGCCTGGCTGGAGGTCACCTCCGCCTGGGCCGCCGCCGCCTTGAGCCAGCTGACGTATTGGGTCGCGACGGCTAGCATCGCGGTCGCCGAGGGACCCTGCCACGACCCGTTGGCCAGATCCGAGGCCACGGATAAGAACGAGGATGCGGACGACGAGAGGTTCTCGGCGAGCCCATCCCAGGCTTCCGCGGCAGCATGCAGCGGTGCCGATCCAGGACCGGCGTAAAGGAGGGCCGAATTGATCTCTGGCGGCAAACACGCATAATGCGGGCTCGTCACTGCAATAACTTAACCGGGACAGGCCGTTCTTCGTGGCGTTATGGCGTGGGTGCGGGTGCTGGTTGGCGGCCGCGGACCAGCTTGCCGGGACGCGCGTCGGTGGGTTTGCCGTTTTCGGCGATCACTTCACCGGACACGATCGTGGCCACATATCCGTCCGCCGTCTGGTCCAGGCGACGCCCGCCGGCGGGTAGATCGTAAGTGATCACCGGCTTGTGCAGGCGCAGCCCGGCGTGGTCGATGACGTTGAGATCGGCCTTGTACCCGACCGCGATTCGGCCCCGATCGGCCAGCCCGGCGACTCGCGCCGGCACCGACGTCAGCTCGCGGATGGCCTCGGGCACCGAGAAGCGCCCGGACGCCCGGTCCCGGGCCCAGTGCGACAGGAAGAACGTGGAATAGCTGGCGTCGCAGATCATCCCGTAGTGGGCGCCGCCGTCGCCGAGGCCGAGCACCACGTCGTCGCGGTGCAGCAGCTCGCCGACGGTGTTCAGCGAGTTGCGCTCCATGTTGCTGGTCGCGACGAGCAGCATGGCGCGGCCGTCGTCGTCGAGCAGCCGGTCGTAGGCCTCCTCCATCGGGTGCACCCCGCGGGCCCTGGCCCGGGCGCCGATGCTGTCCGCCGGGTCCGGCTCGTAGTTGGGGTTCTCGCCGAGCGGGAAGATCCAGTCCCACATCTGCGCGACGTAGAGGATCGGGTGCCCCTGGCCCGGCTTGTCGGCCAGGATGCGGGCGCGGACCTCGGGCTTGCGCATCTCGGCGACCCGCTCGGGCAGCGGCAGGTGCGCGATCTCCTGATAGCTCGGGTACAGCACGAACGGGTTGGCGGTCAGCTGCAACCCGATGATCAGCCCGATCGGCCGCGGCAGCAGCTGCGCGGTGATGTCACCGCCCGCGGCGTTGGCCTTCTCGACCATGTTGATCGCGTCGGGCCAGGTGGGGTCGCCGGCGTTGGCGACGACGAGGGTGAAGGTGACCGGCAGCCCGACCTGCTCGGCGACGTCGAACACCGTCTGCAGCACCGGCTGGTAGCCACCGGCGGGAATGTCGGGCACGAATTGCAGCAGCCCGCCGCCGCCGTCGACGACGCCCTTGGCGATCTCCTCGATCTCCTCCCGGGCGGCGTCGTAACTCGGTATGGGCGAACCACTTTCGGTCTTGTGAATGGTCAACCGCGACGACGCGAAGCCCAGCGCGCCGACCTCGATGGCCTCCTTGGCCAGCGCCCGCATCTTGGCCAGGTCCTCGGTGCTGGCCGGTTCGCGGTCCGCGCCGCGCTGCCCCATCACGTAGACCCGCAGCGGGGAGTGCGGCAGGTAGGCGGCCACGTCGATGTCACGCTTGCCGGCTTCCAGCGCGTCGAGGTATTCGGGGAAGGTCTCCCAACTCCACGGCAGGCCGTCGGTCATCACCACACCCGGGATGTCTTCGACCCCGGCCATCACGTCGACCAGCACGTCGTGGTCTTCCTGGCGGCACGGCGCGAACCCGACACCGCAGTTGCCCATTACGACGGTGGTGACCCCGTGCGCCGAGGACGGGGTGAGGCGCTCCGACCAGATGGACTGCCCGTCGTAGTGGGTGTGCAGGTCGACGAAGCCCGGCGTGACCAGCAGGCCGGTGGCGTCGATCTCGCGCTCGGCGGTATCGCCGTTCACGGAGCCGACGGCGGTGATGACGCCGCCGGTCACCCCGACGTCGCCGACGTACGGCTCACCTCCCAGTCCGTCGACGATGGTGCCCTTGCGGATGAGGAGGTCGTAGATCACCTAATCAATCTACGACCGTGCCCGTGGTCCTGCCACGATCATTTCGCGATTGACCACATCGGTGTCAACCGCGCCGATCACCCGCAGTTCTGCGATGCGGTGCTGGGCTTCTCGGGGCAGCCACGGGCTCTCGGCTCGTAGTGTCGTGGGTATGTCAGATACCGATGCCGCCGCCCGGGAGTTGCTCCGCGACGCGTTCACCCGGTTGATCGAACATGTCGACGAGCTCACCGACGGCCTGACCGACGAACTCGCCAACTACCGGCCCACCCCGGACGCCAACACCATCGCCTGGCTGATCTGGCACAGCGCCCGGGTGCAGGACATACAGCTGGCCCACGTGGCCGGTGTCGAGGAGGTGTGGACCCGCGACGGCTGGGTGGATCGCTTCGGGCTGGACCTGCCCCGCCGTGACACCGGTTACGGCCACAGCGCCGCGGACGTCGCGAAGGTGCGTGCGCCGGCCGATCTGCTGTCCGGCTATTACCACGCGGTGCATCAGCTGTCGTGCGAGTACGTCGCCGGCGTCACCGCCGACGAGCTGACCCGCGTCGTCGACACCAACTGGGATCCGCCCGTGACGGCCAGCGCCCGGTTAATCAGCATCATCGACGACTGCGCCCAGCACCTTGGGCAAGCGGCATATGTGCGGGGGATCGCGCCGTAGATTGGGCGGGTGCGATTTCTCGCGACGCTGCTGTTGTGGCTGGCCACCACGGTCGCGTTGGCCGTGGCGGCTCCTGCGGCCTGGGCGCAGCTGAATCTCGTCGACGAGAACGGCTACGCCGCGTTGGCCCAGCAGGCGGCGGGGGATCCCACCTTGCAGTCGGCGATGGCCGGTGAGCTCACCACCCGGACGCGGACGCTGATCGCCGAGCACGGCGGCGCCGGTTATCCGGTCGACAGCGCGCAGGTGCACGACGCGGCCGCCGCGTTCACCACCGGGCCGTCGTTCCCGCCGCTGTTCGCGACGGCCAATCGGGCCGCGCACCGCTGGCTGTTCTCGGCGGCGGGCTCCGGCGATCCCTGGGCGGTCGACGTGGCCCCGATGCTCAACGACCCTGCGTTCCAGCCGATCCTGAGTGAGTACAACGTGAAGGTGCCTGGCACGCTGACCGTTCCGCTGACGTCGTCGCTGCCGCACTCGCTGCGGCAGGGGGAGCTGAGCCGGGTCGGCGCCTGGGGCAAGTGGGCCAGCCTGGGCGCGGTAGCGGTATGCGGGCTGTTCGCAGTGCTGACGCTGCTCGTCGCGCGGCGCCGCGGCAAGGCGCTGACGGCTCTGGGTGTTTCGGCGCTACTGGTCGGGGCGGCCGGATGGGTCGGCATCGAGGTCGGGGCCCGCTACCTCAACGACGGGCTCAATCGCACCACCGGTGACATCCGCCAGATCGCCGACGTGATGGTGCACAGCGCCGAAGCCGGCCTGCGGGAGTGGCTGAACCTCACGTTGGCCGCCGGCGCTGCGCTGGTGGTGTTCGGGGTGATCGTCGCGGTGCTGGGCAGCCTGGTCAAGAAGACTTAGCTCAGCGGCAGGGTGGCCAGGATCGGGCTGGTCGGTTGCGGCGAGCCCGCGCCCGGTTCGACGGTGAAGGCCAGCGCCGTGGACTTGCCCAGGTTGGTCAGCGTCGCCGTCGTGGACGGCGAGACGGCCGCGGTGCTCATCGTGCCCGCCGAGGTCGGGCCCTTGGCATCGATCAACCACATCTGGTAGACGGTGCCCGGGCTCGGCGGTGGCACGTTGTTCATCACCAGCACGCCGGCGTTACGGTCGCGGGAGAACACCACCGTGGCCGTCCCATTGGCCAGCGGGCGTGAGACCGTCCGCACATCCGGGGCCGCGATCACCTGCTCGGCCACCGATTGCGTCGGCGTCGGGCGCATCAACGTCTGCACCCCGAACGCCGTCAGGCCGGCCACGATCGCGGCCGCGACCGATATCAATGCGGTTGTGCGCCAAAGGTTTTGGCGCTTCGGTGGGCTGAACGCGGCCGCGACCAGCACGGCGGCGCGCAGCTGCGACGGCGGTTCGGCGGCGGTCGAGGCGGAGACGACGGCCATCGTCTCGCGCACGGCGCGGACTTCGTCGGCGAAGGCCGACGCGACCGATGCCGGGGCGGCCGCGACCTGCCGGTCGATGTCGGCGCGCTCGGCGTCGGAGACCGCGTGCAGCGCATACGGTGTGGCCAGTTCGAGTAGCTCGAAGTCGTTGGGCGCGGTCATGGCACGTCCAAGCAGTTGCGCAGACCGCGCAGCGCGTCGCGAATGCGCGATTTGATCGTCGACAGATTGGCCGCCAAACGTTGCGCCACTTCGGTGTACGTCAGCCCGCCGTAGTAGGCCAGCTCGATGCATTGGCGCTGCGCGTCGGTCAGCCCGCCGAGGCAATCAGCCACCCGGCGGCGCTCGTCTCCGGCGATCGCCGAGTCGGCGACCACATCGTGGTCGGTGTCGACATTGGCCGCGCCGTAGCGTGATTCGCGGCGGGTGCCCGCCTGCTCGGCGCGCACCCGGTCGATGGCACGCCGGTGCGCCATGGTCAGCAGCCAGGACAACGCGGAGCCCCGGGACGGGTCATAGTCCGACGCCGACCGCCACACCTCGAGATAGATCTCCTGGGTGGTTTCCTCGCTGTAGCCGGCGTCGCGCAGCACCCGGATCACCAGCCCGAACACCCGGCTCTTGGTCAGGTCGTACACGGCGGCGAAAGCCTGGGTGTCGCCACGCGCCACCTGGCGCAGCAACTCATCCAGGTCGCTGCTCAGCTGCGGCAGTCCGGTCATTGTCAGGTAGTCTATCGCTCCCCACCGGGCCGCAGCGGCGACGGTTATCGACGTGCCGGTCGCGGTGGTCGTGGGAATAAACACGCGGTTCTTTGCCGATATTCCGCGAAGCCCGGCCGGCCGTCCATCGACTTCTCGGTCAGCCGGACCCCGGGGACGTAGACCAGGAAGTACGTCATCAGCAGCGGCGCGCCGCCCAGATCGTCACCGGCGCCAGCAGCACACGTCGTCGAAGTCCAAGTGCGCCAACCGGTCTCGCCCCTGCGGGAAACTCTCCCGCCACAGCCGCAGCGTGTGCGCAGTGCGTGTACCCATGTCTAGCCGAAGGTGAACGAAAACACCTGCAAGCCCTTGCTCACTTGCAGGTCGAGCTGATCGCGGTGCGCGCCACCATCGGAGACGATCTCGTGCAGCGTGGGGACACCGCCGATCTGCGTGGTGGTGGTCTTCCCATCGCGGGTCGTGGTGAGCGTGCCGGTGCCGCCGACGACGACGAAGACGTTTTTGGCCGTGTAGTTCAGCCGGATCGCGGCATCGTCGCTGTCGGCGGTGATGCCCTGGTCGTCCAGGGTCCACCGGCCGCGCAGCGCGAATCTGTCGTTGGCCAGCTGCGCCGGGAAGCTGAACCCGGCGGTGCCCGGCTGGTAGCTGCCGTCGCCCCCGTAGGTGGTGGCCTTGTCGGGCGCCAGGTAGGTCTCGGGGGTGAGGTTGGTCGTCGGGGTGGTGTCGGGGCCGTTCACCGGCGGGGGCAGCGCGGCGTTCGGATCGGCATCGACTAGCAGCCGGCGGAGCAGTTGCTCGGTGCCGTCGTAGTCGCCTTCGCCGAACTTGGTGTGCCGCAGTGTCCCGTTCGCGTCGATCAGGTACTCGGCCGGCCAGTACATGTTGTTGAAGGCGTTCCAGGTCGCGTAGTCGTTGTCCAGCGCGATGGGGTAGTCGATGTGCAATCCGGCGGTGCCGCTGGCCACGTTGCCGGCCACCCGCTCGAAGGCGTACTCGGGGGTGTGCACCCCGATGACCACCAATCCGCTGTCGCGGTAGCGGTGGTACCAATCGACGACGTGCGGGATGGCGCGTTGGCAGTTGATGCACGAATAGGCCCAGAAGTCGATCAGTACGACCTTGCCGCGCACCGCGGCGGGATCGAGCGGTTTGTCGTCGGGGGTGTTGAGCCATTGCGTGATGCCGGTGACGGCGGGCGCCTGCCCGCACTGTTGCAGCTCGGTGGCACCGTCGGTGCAGTTGGTTGGCAGGCCGTTGCTCGTGTTGCCCTGGTTCAGCTGCAGCACGCTACCGGTGGTCGGTCCGGTCGTGCGGCTCGGGATCACCGAGCGCTGGATATCGTTGGCGCCCAGGCGATTCTGCATCGCCGTCGTGTAGTCGGGCACGGCGCGCTGCAGCATCGCGGGCAGGTTGAACACCAGCGCCACGGCCAGCACGATCATCGTGACCCCGCCGGCGATCCGGATGACGCGCTGCCGACGGCGCAATGCCGTGACGCGTTGTCCGACTTGTCGTCCCGCCAGCGCGAACGCCAACAGCGGAATTGCGTTGCCCAGCGCGAACGTCGCGGTCAACACGAACGTGGCGGGCCCCAGCGACGTCGTGCCGCCGGCGACCACGATCGCGGCCAACACCGGCCCCGCGCACGGCACGTACAGCGCGCCCAACGTCAGTCCCAGACCGAAACCATCTGTGCTGCCGCCCTTTTGGCGTTGCGGCAGAGCGGCGAACGGCCGCTCGATCAGGTGTTGCAGCGGCGGGAAGATCAATCCCAGCCCGATCAGGGTCAGCACCACCAGGGCCGTCCACCGGATGGCGTCCTGCGGCAGATGCAGCGCCGACAGCAGCGCGGACCCGATCAGGGTGGCCAGGCTGAAGCTGCACACCAGGCCCGCGATCACCAAGTAGGGGCGCATCGCCGCGCTCAGGCCGCGGCTGCTGGCTTTGCCGCCGGTGTCCATGCCGGACAGGAAGATCACCGGCAGCACCGGCAGGATGCATGGCGAGATGCCGGTGATCAGGCCGCCGAGCAAGCCGATGAGCGCAATGGTGTGCATACGTGTTATTCGAGACGACCTGGTTACGGATTGGTTCAAACGGGTGTCGTCTTGCGCACCCACCGTCCTTAACAGGCCCCTCGCCGTGCGTCCGCTCGATGAAGCCTGCTTCCCGGCGCACTAAGTTACAGCGCCACCACTTGGGGCAGTACGTCGTTCGCCGCGGCGACCGCCTCGCCGCAGGTGCGGCAGTGCGTGCTCGGGTAGCGGCGCAGCCGCCCGACCTTCACCCGCGCCTCGGGCTCGACGTGCTGTCCACGAACCACACACTGCATGTCGACGAGCAGGCCCACCTCGCGGGCGTGCACGTGCACGATACGGGTCGTCGGGGTGTCGGAGTCGCCGACGAGGTCACGCCGGTCGAGGGCCGAGGCGGCGGTCGTGGCCGGGGTCGCGGTGCGCATGGCCACAACTATTCCCGGCGAGCTGACCACCAAACATCCACCAAACGGGCCGACAACGGATGATTCGGCTGTCCGCCGATCGGAGGACCAAAAGCAATTAACCCCGGGCGTGCCCGGGGCTAATCAGTTGTGAGCGCGGGGATTACGCCCAGTTCCACACCGACATGTCGCCGGCCGGGTAGTTGGCGCAGACGTCGGTGGCCTTGGCCACGACACCCTTGTTGTTGAAGAAGATCTTCATGTGGTTGGGCCACGCCACCCACAGCGGGTCGGAGACCGGCGCGTAGAAGTTCTCGGAGTAGCCGCGGCGGTCCTGCGGCGACAGGGAGTAGAACCAGTGCGCCTTGTCGATCGTCGCCTGCTGGACGTTCGGGTGGTTGTTGAAGTCGATCATGTACCGCTGGTAGTACACCGGGCTGGTGTCGCGGGTGGCGGCGAGGATCTGCTCGGCGTCGCACGTGGTGTTGATCATCCGGCGGGGGATCGGGAAGTCCTCCGTGGAGTCCGCCACCGCGGTCTGCGGGACGGCCAGCGCGGCCATACCCATGGCAAGGAAAACAGCGCCTGCGCGCAAGCACGAACTCAGCCGAGACATAGTCGTCACGGTAGCACTTCGGGCGGACCGCGGGCGAGTCTTGGTCAGTTCTTAGTTCGGCTTATTAGCTATCGCCATCAGGGACGATGACGTGCGACGGGTCGGGCCGCAGGTCCGGCGGCGCCTGGCTGTAGTCGCCGAACGGGCCGTCGCTGCGCGCCACCGCGGCGCGAACTCCCTGGGTTTCGGCGGTGTTGATGAAGCCGAGCGCGTCAGGGGTGTTGCGCATCAGGCCGTCCAGGATGCCGCCCAGCGTCTGGGTGGAGGCCAGGCCCATGTTCTCGTAGGCCTGGTTGACGATCAGCTTCTGCGCCTGCAGCTGCGACAACGGGATCTGCGCCAGCTCGGCGGCGATCTCGGCAACCCGCGCCTCGAGGCGTTCGAACGGCACCGCCTCGTTGATCAGCTCGATCTCGGCGGCCTGGACCCCGGACAGCGGGCGGCCGGTCAGCGAGTGCCACTTGGCCTTGGCCAGGCTCAGCCGGTACAGCCACATGCCGGTCAGGTAGGCCCGCCACATCCGGCTGTACGGGGTGCCGATCACCGCGTCTTCGCTGGCCACGATGATGTCGGCGCACAGCGCGTAGTCGCTGGCCCCGCCCACGCACCAGCCGTGCACCTGCGCGATCACCGGCTTAGACGCCCGCCAGATGGCCATGAATTTCTGCGTCGGTCCGGTCTCGCGGGCGCTGACCATCGCGAAATCCTTGCCCGGATCCCACTTGCCGTCGGTCATCATGGATTCGCCCCAGTGCTGGAAGCCGCCACCGAAGTCGTAGCCGCCGGAGAACCCCTGGCCGGCGCCGCGCAACACGATGACCTTGATCCCCGGATCCCGCTCGGCGCGGCCGATGGCGGCCTCGATCTCGTCGGGCATCGGCGGCACGATCGTGTTGAGGTGCTCGGGGCGGTTCAGCGTGATGGTGGCGACCGGGCCGGCCGTCTTGTACAGCAAGGTCTCGAAGCCGGACATAGCCCCAGTGTGGGCTAACGCTCGTCGATGGGTGGGTCCGGTTCGCGGTTTTCCGGTGTCGACGCGTAGATCTGGTCGCCGATCTTCAAATACGGCGTGGTGAAGTAGGCCGTGCTGAGCACCAGCGTGCTGAAAATCAGCGTCGTGATGACGGCGTTCGGCCAGAGCCGTCCCGTCCCGAAGCCGAACAGCACGATGCCCAGCGCCGAAGTCCCCCAGTAGAAGTAGCGGCCCTTGCGGCGCTGCGAGACGAAGCGAAAACGTGCCTGCGCCCAGCCGGCAATGATCAGGATCAGACCGGCGATGACCATGCCGAATTCGATGATGTCGAGGATCTTCACGGTTGGCCTCCCAGCGTCTGCCATAAAAACGAATAACTCAGCGCCGCCTTGAACGCGGCTTGCTCGTTGTCGGCCGCGCCGGCGTGCCCGCCCTCGATATTCTCGTACAACCAAACCCGATGGCCCGCGGCCTGCAGTGCCGCGACCATCTTGCGGGCGTGGCCGGGATGCACCCGGTCGTCGCGGGTGGACGTGGTGAACAACACCGGTGGGTAATGCTGCGTCGCCGAAATATTCTGGTACGGAGAGTATTTGGAGATGAACTCCCAGTCGTCGGGGTTGTCGGGGTCGCCGTACTCGGCCACCCACGACGCCCCGGCCAGCAACAGGTGGTAGCGCTTCATGTCCAGCAGCGGCACGTCGCAGACCAGCGCGCCGAATTTATCCGGGTACTTGGTCAGCATGATGCCCATCAGCAAGCCGCCGTTGCTGCCGCCCTGGGCGCCGAGCTGCTCGACGGTCGTGATGCCACGGGCCACCAAATCGTCTGCCACCGCGGCGAAATCCTCGTCGACCTTATGCCGGTTCTCGCGCATCGCCTGGGTATGCCAGCGTGGCCCGTACTCGCCTCCGCCGCGAATGTTGGCCATCACGTAAGTGCCGCCGCGGGCCAGCCACAACCGGCCTAACACCCCGCTGTACCCGGGCGTCCTGGAGGACTCGAATCCGCCGTAACCGCCCAGCAGGGTGGGACCGGGCCCTTCGACCGCGCGCGAGCGCACCACGAAGTACGGGATCAACGTCGCGTCCTTGGACGGCACGAAATACTGTTTCACGTCCAGGTTTTCGGCATCGAAGAAGCCGGGGGCGGACTTGATCCGTTCCAGTCTGCCGACGCCGGTGCCGCGCAACAGCTGCGAGGGCATGTCGAATCCGCTTGAGTCCAAGAAGAACTCGTCACCGGTGTCGTCGGCGGCCGCGATCAGCGTGTTGGTCGCCGGCGGGATCCCGGCGATCTCTTCATGCTGCCAGGTGCCGGGTGTGACGATTTCGACGCGGCTGGCGACGTCGGCCAACGTGACGAGCAACAGCCGGTCCCGGGTCCACGCCGTCTGATGCAGGCAGGTGTGCGCGTCGGGCTCGAAGACTACCTGCAAATTGGCTGTCCCGGAGAGGAATTCGTCATACTTCGCGGCCAGCAGCGAGCCGGCGGGATAGCTTACGGAGCCAACGGTCCAATCGCTGCGCAGCTCGACCAGCAACCACTCGCGGTGCACCGACATGCTCGCGTCGGTCGGCACGTCGATGCGGATCAGTTCCGGCCCGCGCACTTCGTAGGACTCGGTATTCCAGAAGTCGACGGAGCGGCTCGCGAAGCAACGCACGAAGCCCGGCGTCCGATCGACGTTCGCGCCCACGCTGACGTCGGAGCGCGTCCCTTCGAAGATCGTCTCGGCCTGGCTCAGCGGGGTGCCCCGCCGCCACCGCTTGACGATGCGCGGGTATCCGGATTCGGTCAGCGAGTCGGTGCCGAAGTCCGTGCCCACCAGCACCGTGTCCAGGTCGGCCCAGTCGATCTGCGACTTGGCTTCCGGCAAGGTAAACCCGTCGGGGATGAATTCGAGTGTGAGCATGTCGAATTCGCGCACGATCACCGCGTCCGAGCCACCGCGGGACAGATGGACCAGTGCGCGGGTGAATTCCGGTTCGATGACTGTGGCCCCGGCCCACACCCACTTCTCGTCGTCGGTGCGCCCGAGCTCGTCGACGTCGATCAGCACGTCCCACTTCGGGGAGTCGCTGCGGTAGCTGTCCAGCGTGGTGCGCCGCCACAGCCCGCGCGGGTTGGCGGCGTCGCGCCAGAAGTTGTACAGGTACTCACCGCGCCGGCGCACATAGGGGATGCGGGCGTCGGTGTCGAGAACCTCCAGCGCCTCGGCGCGCATCCGCTCGAAATCGGTGTCGCAGAACTGCGCCGTCGTCGGTTCGTTCTGGGCGCGCACCCAATCGAGCGCGTCGTCGGCGGCGACATCCTCGAGCCACAGGTAGGGGTCGTCGGTGTCCTCGGCGCGCCGCGCGGTCATGGAAGCCATTGTGGCCCGAGCGGTAATGTGAGCTGTATTACAGGTGAAGCAGAAAGGGAGTCGAACGATGACTGTCTTCGCACGCCCGGGCTCCAGCGGAGCTCTGATGTCGTATGAATCGCGGTACGACAACTTCATCGGGGGTGAGTGGGTCGCACCGGCCAAGGGTCGGTACTTCGAGAACCCGACCCCGGTGACCGGCCAAACGTTTTGCGAGGTGGCGCGCTCCGACGAGACCGACATCGACAAGGCGCTCGACGCCGCCCACGCCGCGGCCCCGGCCTGGGGCAAGTCCTCGGCGACCGAGCGGGCGGCGGTGCTCAACAAGATCGCGGATCGCATTGAGGCGAACCGGGATTCGTTGGCGCTGGCCGAGGTGTGGGACAACGGCAAGCCGATCCGCGAGACGCTGGCCGCCGACATCCCGCTGGCCGCCGATCATTTCGGGTACTTCGCCGCCGCGATCCGTGCCCAGGAGGGCTCGCTGTCGCAGCTCGACGACGACACCGTCGCCTACCACTTCCACGAGCCGCTCGGGGTGGTCGGTCAGATCATTCCGTGGAACTTCCCGATCCTGATGGGCGCCTGGAAGCTGGCGCCGGCGCTGGCCGCCGGCAACACGGTGGTGCTCAAGCCCGCCGAGCAGACCCCGGCGTCGATCCTGTATCTGATGTCGCTGATCGCCGACCTGATCCCGCCCGGTGTGGTCAACATCGTCAACGGATTCGGCGTCGAGGCCGGCAAGCCGCTGGCCTCCAGCGACCGGATCGCCAAGGTCTCGTTCACCGGGGAGACCACCACCGGCCGGCTGATCATGCAGTACGCGTCGCAGAACCTGATCCCGGTCACCCTCGAGCTCGGCGGCAAGAGCCCCAACATCTTCTTCTCCGACGTGATGACCGCGCACGACAACTTCCAGGACAAGGCGCTCGAGGGCTTCACGATGTTCGCCCTCAACCAGGGCGAGGTGTGCACCTGCCCGTCGCGCAGCCTGATCCAGTCCGACATCTACGACGAGTTCCTGGAGCTGGCCGCGATCCGGACCAAGGCGGTCCGGCAAGGCGACCCGCTGGACACCGAGACCATGATCGGTTCGCAGGCCTCCAACGACCAGCTGGAAAAGATCTTGTCCTACGTCGAGATCGGCAAGGCAGAGGGCGCCAAGATCATCACCGGCGGTGAGCGCACCGAGCTCGGCGGCGACCTGTCCGGCGGCTACTACATGCAGCCGACGATCTTCTCCGGCAACAACAAGATGCGCGTCTTCCAGGAGGAGATCTTCGGGCCGGTGGTGACGGTGACGTCGTTCACCGATTTCGCCGACGCGATGAGCATCGCCAACGACACCCTCTACGGCCTGGGCGCCGGCGTGTGGAGCCGCGACGGCAACACCGCCTACCGGGCGGGTCGCGAGATCAAGGCCGGCCGGGTGTGGGTGAACTGCTACCACGTGTACCCGCCGCACGCGGCGTTCGGCGGGTACAAGCAATCCGGGTTCGGTCGCGAAACCCACCAGATGGCGCTCGAGCACTACCAGCAGACCAAGAACCTGTTGGTGTCCTACGCCGACAAGGCCCAGGGCTTCTTCTGATGCGCGCCCCGGCGGTCATCACCGCCGCGGCCGCCGAACTGCTGGGCCGGCTGCGCGAGCGCCACGGGTCGGTGATGTTCCACCAGTCCGGCGGCTGCTGTGACGGGTCGTCGCGCATGTGCTACCCCTGCGGGGACTTCCTGGTCGGCGACCGCGACGTCCTGCTCGGCGTCCTCGACGTCGGCGAAGAAGGTGTGCCGGTATGGATCTCGGGCCCGCAGTACCAAGCCTGGAAACACACCCAGTTGGTCATCGACGTGGTGCCCGGCCGCGGCAGCGGATTCAGCCTGGAAGCACCCGAGGGCCTGCGCTTCCTCAGCCGCGGCCGCGTCTTCAGCGACGCGGAAAAAGCCGATCTGGAAGCCGCGCCGGTGATCACCGGTGCCGCTTACCAAGCCGGCGAGCGGCCCTCGATTCGGGGCCCGGTGATTGACAAAGCCGTGCCGGAAACGTGCCCGCCTCGTGGTCGGTGACTCAGTACCCTCGAACAGGTGATACCGCTACCACGGCCCTGGCTGCTGGCCAGCGCGATGCTGATCGGCACCGCGGTCGGCATCCTGGCGGGGGTGGCGCTGACCGTGCTGGTCCATACCCGGGTCCGCCCCGATGTCGTGATCGCACTGGTGGTCGGGCTGCCCAGCATGATCGGGCTGCTGACCATCCTGTTCTCCGGGCGCCGTTGGGTCACGGCGCTGGGCGCGTTCATTCTGGCCATGGCACCCGGATGGTTCGGCGTCCTCGTCGCCATCGAGGTGACCTCCCGTGGCTGACAAGGAAGTCGGGGACGCGTCGAACCCGGGCACCGAGCCGTTCGTTCCGGATTTCGAGGACACCGGTGAGCATTCGGTGCCGTTCGTGCCGAACTTCGACGACGACACCGGGTCGCAGCCCATACCCGCGGTTGCCGACGAGCCGGACAAGCCCGACGCCGAGACTCCCTCGACCGACGCGGATGCGGAGGGCGAACTGGCCGGGCTGCCGGTGCAGTCGGTCACCGTGCCGGGCCGCTACCAATACCTGAAGTGGTGGAAGCTGGCCCTGGTGATCCTCGGCGTGTGGGCCGCGACGGCCCCGGTCGGGCTGAGCCTTTTCTACTGGTGGTACCACAGGATCGACAAGACCCCGGCGGTGTTCATGGCGCTGGTCTATGTGGTGGTCTGCGCCGTGGCCGGGGTGCTGCTGGCGATGGTTCAGGGCCGGCCGTTGATTCCGGCGCTGTCCATCGCGGTGATGTCGGGACCGTTTGCCTCCGTCGTCGCCGCGGCACCCCTGTACGGCTACTACTACTGCGCGCGCATGGGTCACTGCCTGGTCGGCGTCATCCCGTACTGACCCACGGTGTCGTGCGGTGAGAAGTCCTCTCCCACTAGGGTGGGCTCGTGACTTCTCACTATGACGTCGTCGTCCTTGGAGCCGGTCCCGGCGGATATGTCGCAGCGATTCGCGCCGCACAACTAGGGCTGAACACCGCAATCGTCGAACCGAAGTACTGGGGCGGCGTCTGCCTCAACGTCGGCTGCATCCCGTCCAAGGCGCTGCTGCACAACGCCGAACTCGTGCACATCTTCACCAAAGAGGCCAAGACGTTTGGCATCAGCGGCGAGGTGTCGTTCGACTACGGGGTCGCCTTCGATCGCAGCCGCAAAGTAGCCGAGGGCCGCGTCGCCGGCGTGCACTTCCTGATGAAGAAGAACAAGATCACCGAGATCCACGGCTACGGGCGCTTCACCGACCCGCACACGCTGTCGGTCGAGCTCAATGACGGTGGGACGGAAACGGTCACGTTCGACAACGTAATCATCGCCACCGGCAGCAGCACTCGGCTGGTGCCCGGGACGTCGCTGTCGCAAAACGTGGTCACCTACGAGGAACTTATCATGTCCCGGGAGCTGCCGGAGTCGATCGTCATCGCCGGGTGCGGGGCGATCGGCATGGAGTTCGGCTACGTGCTGCGCAACTACGGCGTCGACGTGACCGTCGTCGAGTTCCTGCCGCGCGCGCTGCCCAACGAGGACGCCGAGGTCTCCAAGGAGGTCGAGAAGCAGTTCAAGAAACTGGGCGTCAAGATCCTGCTCGGAACCAAGGTCGAGTCCATCTCCGACGACGGCTCGGTGGTCCGGGTGGCGATCAGCAAGGACGGTAAGTCAGAAGAGCTCAAGGCCGAAAAGGTGTTGCAGGCCATCGGTTTTGTGCCCAACGTCGACGGCTACGGATTGGACAAGGCCGGCGTCGCGCTGACCGATCTCAAGGCCATCGGGATCACCGACTACATGCGCACCAACGTCGAGCACATCTACGCGATCGGCGACGTCACCGGCAAGCTGATGCTGGCCCACGTTGCCGAGGCCATGGGTGTGGTGGCGGCCGAAACCATTGCCGGCGCAGAGACTTTGGCGCTCGGCGACTACCGGATGCTGCCGCGGGCGACGTTCTGCCAGCCCAACGTCGCCAGCTTCGGGCTGACCGAGGAGCAGGCCCGCGAGGAAGGCTACGACGTGGTGGTGGCCAAGTTCCCGTTCACCGCCAACGCCAAAGCCCATGGGGTGGGCGACCCGAGCGGCTTCGTCAAGCTGGTCGCCGACGCCCGCTACGGCGAACTGCTGGGCGGACACTTGGTCGGCCACGACGTGTCCGAGCTGCTGCCGGAGCTCACCCTCGCGCAGAAGTGGGACCTGACCGCCACCGAGCTGGCCCGCAACGTGCACACCCACCCGACCATGTCCGAGGCGCTGCAGGAGTGCTTCCACGGTCTGACCAGCCACATGATCAACTTCTGAGCCGGTCCATGATCCGCGGCGAGACCATTCTCGGTGCCCTCGGCGGAGCGGCGACCGGTTATGTGCTGTGGCTGATTGCCATTTCGCTCGCCGGTGACAACGCCACGGCGGGTCACTGGGGTCCGCTGGTGCTGCTAGGATCGGTGTTACTGGGAGTCGTCGCCGCGATTTGGGGCTTCGTGTTACGCCGGCGCGGTAAGTACATGTGGGCGGCGTTCGCCTTCGACTTGCCAATACTGCCAGTGGTTTTGACGCTGGCAGTGCTGGCCGACGTCTACGCCTGAGGCACTACCTCGGGTTGTCCAACTCGATGTTGAGGGCGGAGATCGTCGCCGCTAACCCGTCGTATTGCGTTGCTAGCAAGCAGAATTCGATGAGCCGGTGGCGGTCGAGATGCAGCGCGAGTTGCCGCCAGGTGTCCTCGCTGATGGACCGGTTCTTGATCAGCTCGTCCGTCGCGTTCAGCAGCGCCTGCTGCCGGGCGCTCAGTATCACCCGGGGTCCGTCGTCGTCCGGAACGTCGGGCCAGGCGAATATCGTCGCCTGCATGTGATTGTCCAGACCGAATCGGCGTGCCATCTTCCGATGGTGCTGCAGCTCGTATTCGCTCGAGCGCAAATGCGCTACGCGCAGGATCACCAGTTCGGTGTCCGCCCGGGGCAGCCGGCCGCGCAGCAGCCGACCGCCGTAGAGCGACCACGCCCAGAACAGGCCTTGGCGCTGACCGAGCGTGGTGAACAGATGCATCTCGGGTGTCTGCAATTTGCGGGCGGCGCCCTTGGCCAAAAGCCAGTTGATCGGGCCCAGCCGGCGGAATTTCGTGGTCGACGGGATGCGGGCGACGTGACCGTCTTGCGTGCCGCTCATGGCTGCTTCACCAGATACGGGGACACCGTGCTGCGGTGCTCGTCGAGATCGAGGGCGCGGCCCAACGCCGGGAAGGCCCGCTGGGGACAGTTATCGCGTTCGCAGACGCGGCAACCCGCGCCGATGGGTGTAGCTGAACGGCCTGGGTCTCCCGACAAGTCCAGTCCTTCCGAGTAGACGAGTCGGTGCGCGTGCCGCAGCTCGCAGCCAAGCCCGATCGCGAAGGTTTTACCCGGCTGACCATACCGGGCAGCCCGCCGTTCCACGGTGCGAGCCACCCACATGTAGTTGCGCCCGTCGGGCATCTGGGCGATCTGCACCAGGATCTTGCCGGGGTTGGCGAACGTCTCGTAGACGTTCCATAGCGGACAGGTGCCGCCGCTGGAGGAGAAGTGAAAACCGGTGGCGGACTGACGCTTCGACATGTTGCCGGCGCGGTCGACCCGGACGAACGAGAACGGCACCCCCCGCATCGACGGCCGCTGCATCGTCGAAAGCCGGTGCGCGATGGTCTCATAACTCACCGAGTAGAACGCCGACAGCCGTTCGACGTCGTAGCGGAAATTCTCGGCGACGTCGTGGAATTGACGGTACGGCAGCACCGCGGCGGCCGCGAAGTAGTTGGCCAGCCCCAGCCGGGCCAGCGTGTGGGACTCGTCGCTGGTGAATTTGCCCTCGGCGACCATGCTGTCAATCAGGTCGCCGAACTCGAGGTAGGCCAACTCGGCGGCCATCTTGAAGACCTGCTGGCCCAGCGAGAGGTGATTGCTCATGTCCAGCGTCTTGGTCTTGGGGTCGTAGCGGTGCAGCACCGTGTCACCGAGGTCGATGCGCCTGTTGATGTGCACGCCGTGCACCTCGGTGAGCCGCCGGGTGAGCTCGCGGGCCAGGTCGCCATGGTTCAGCCGGGTGTGGATCGTCAGGTCCTCGGCGGCGGTGTCGAGCTCGTGCAGGTAGTTCTGCCGCTGATAGAAGTAGTCGCGCACCTCTTCGTGCGGCATGGTGATCGATCCGCTGCCGCTGCCGTCGGAGTAACGCTCCTCGGTGGCGGCCGCCAGCTGCGCGGTGGTGAGCCGGTAGCGCCGGTGCAGGTTGACCACCGCGCGGGCCAGCGCGGGATGGGCGTTGACCAGCTCGGCGACCTCGGGCGGATCGACGTTGATGTCCAGATCGCGATCCATCGTCACCTCGCGCAGCTCGGCGACCAGGCGGGTGTCGTCCTGGGAGGCGAAGAAGGTGGCGTCCACGCCGAACACCTCGGTGATCCGCAGCAGCACGGCCACGGTCAGCGGGCGAACATCGTGCTCGATCTGGTTGAGGTAGCTCGGCGAGATCTCGAGCATCTGGGCCAGGGCGGCCTGGGAAAACCCACGCTCGTTCCGCAGTTGGCGAACGTGTGAGCCGACGAACGTTTTGGACATTTATCCCAGCCTACCTGGGCTGCAAAGAACCGGTTCGCAGACTTGGCAGCCGCGACGCGACGTTGTCGGGTTTGGCGTTTACCCGCCGTAGTTGGCATGATTCGCACCGGGGTCTGGGGTAAACCTCGGGGTAACGCAGGTAAGGCAATGGGGAGCGAGTCGTGAGCCTGGACAAATCAATGATGCCGGTGCCCGACGGTCACCCAGATGTGTTCGACCGCGAGTGGCCGCTGCGGGTCGGCGACATCGACCGCACCGGACGGTTGCGGTTGGACGCCGCGTGCCGCCACATCCAGGACATCGGCCAGGACCAGCTGCGCGAGATGGGATTCGAGGAGACCCATCCGCTGTGGATCGTCCGCCGCACGATGCTCGACCTGCTGCGACCGATCGAATTCGGCGACATGCTGCGCTGTCGGCGCTGGTGTTCGGGCACCTCGAACCGGTGGTGTGAGATGCGGGTCCGCGTCGACGGGCGCAAGGGCGGCCTGATCGAATCCGAGGCGTTCTGGATCAACATCAACCGGGAGACCCAGATGCCGTCGCGCATCTCCGACGACTTCCTCGCGGGACTGCACAAGACCACGTCGGTCGATCGGCTGCGCTGGAAGGGCTACCTGAAGCCGGGCAGCCGCGACGATGCGACCGAAATCCACGAGTTCCCGGTTCGCGTCACCGACATCGACCTGTTCGACCACATGAACAACTCGGTCTACTGGAGCGTCATCGAGGACTATCTGGCGTCGCACCTGGCGCTGATGGCTCGCCCGCTGCGCATCACCATCGAGCACGAGGCGCCCGTGGCGCTGGGCGACAAGCTGGAGATCATCTCGCACATCCATCCGGCCGGATCGACCGACCAATTCGGTCCGGGCCTGACCGATCGCCCTGTTACAACGCTCACATATGCGGTCGGCGACAAGACGAAAGCGGTCGCCGCGCTCTTCAATCTCTAACCGGAAAAGCGTCCCATTAAATTGCAGGCTGACCTGCGGATTTTGGTTACTGGCGGGTAGCTTCTGAACCGGTTCAGATTGCGTACACCTTCGCAAAGTTTGCAAAATCGCGGTGCTCGCGTGGCCGAAATTGGCAACGGAAATGGGTGGACCTGCATCAACAGGCTGTGCCATGGTCGTGTCAGCACACGAGTGAAGTCGAGCCCCAATCATCGCAAGAAACGCGATCCGGCTCAGAGTTCAGAACCAAAGGAGTAAGCCCAATGTCTGTCGTTGGCACCCCGAAGAGCGCCGAACAGATCCAGCATGACTGGGACACCAACCCGCGCTGGAAGGACACCAGCCGCACCTACACCGCCGAGGACGTGGTGGCCCTGCAGGGCAGCGTCGTCGAGGAGCACACCCTGGCCCGCCGCGGCGCCGAGGTGTTGTGGGAGCAGCTGCACGACCTGGAGTACATCAACGCCCTGGGCGCACTGACCGGAAACATGGCCGTGCAGCAGGTCCGCGCCGGCCTGAAGGCCATCTACCTGTCCGGTTGGCAGGTCGCCGGTGACGCCAACCTGTCCGGCCACACCTACCCGGACCAGAGCCTGTACCCGGCCAACTCGGTGCCGCAGGTCATCCGTCGCATCAACAACGCGCTGCTGCGCGCCGACGAGATCGCCAAGGTCGAGGGTGACCGGTCGGTGGAGAACTGGCTGGCGCCGATCGTCGCCGACGGCGAGGCCGGCTTCGGTGGCGCGCTCAACGTGTACGAGCTTCAGAAGGCGATGATCGCCGCAGGCGTCGCGGGGTCGCACTGGGAAGATCAGCTAGCTTCGGAGAAGAAGTGCGGCCACCTCGGCGGCAAGGTGCTGATCCCGACTCAGCAGCACATCCGCACCCTGACCTCGGCGCGTCTGGCCGCCGACGTCGCCGACGTGCCGACCGTCGTGATCGCCCGTACCGACGCCGAGGCCGCCACGCTCATCACCTCGGATGTCGACGAGTGCGACCAGCCGTTCATCACCGGCGAGCGGACCAAGGAAGGCTTCTACCGCGTCCGCAACGGCCTTGAGCCGTGCATCGCGCGGGCCAAGGCCTACGCGCCGTACTCCGACCTGATCTGGATGGAGACCGGTACCCCGGACCTCGAGCTCGCGGCCAAGTTCGCCGAGGGCGTCAAGTCCGAGTTCCCCGACCAGATGCTGGCCTACAACTGCTCGCCGTCCTTCAACTGGAAGAAGCACCTGGACGACTCCACCATCGCGAAGTTCCAAAAAGAGCTTGGCGCAATGGGATTCAAGTTCCAGTTCATCACGCTGGCCGGCTTCCACGCCCTGAACTACTCGATGTTCGATCTGGCCTACGGCTACGCCCGCAACCAGATGAGCGCCTACGTGGAGCTGCAGGAGCGCGAGTTCGCCGCCGAGGAGCGCGGCTACACCGCGACCAAGCATCAGCGCGAGGTGGGTGCCGGTTACTTCGACCGCATCGCCACCACGGTCGACCCGTCGTCGTCGACCACCGCGCTGACCGGCTCCACCGAAGAGGGCCAGTTTCACTGAGGACGAGCGGGCCTGAGCCTGCGAGGACGAAGTGAAACCATCGGCCGCAGCCACTGACGAGGCGAAGCCATCGACCTCAGCCACTGAGGACGAGTCGCTGAGCTGAAGCCGTTACAATTCGCGGCTGAAGTAGCATAGGCCCCGCCCGGCGATCCCGGGGGGGCCTATTGCGGTGTAGACTATACGACTGGAGAAATGCAGTGAGCGACAAAGGGATTCAGCGGGTCGGGGTTGTCGGGGCCGGTCAGATGGGATCGGGAATCGCCGAAGTCTCGATCCGCGCCGGCGTCGCCGTGACGGTTTTCGAAACCACCGAGGCGCTGATCACCGCGGGCCGAAACCGCATCGTGAAATCCCTGGAGCGCGGCGTCAGCGCGGGCAAGGTGACCGAGCGCGAGCGGGACCGTGCCCTGAGCCAACTCACCTTCACCACCGACCTGAACGACCTCGCCGACCGCCAACTGGTGATCGAGGCCATCATCGAGGACGAGGCCGTCAAGGCCGAGGTGTTCGCCAAACTCGACGAAGTGGTCACCGACCCCGACGCGGTGCTGGCGTCGAACACCTCGAGCATCCCGATCATGAAGATCGCGACGGCCACCAAGAACCCCCAGCGGGTGCTCGGGTTGCACTTTTTCAACCCGGTGCCGGTGCTGCCGCTGGTCGAATTGGTCAGCACGCTGGTCACCGGCGAAGCCGCCGCCGCGCGCACCGAGGAGTTTGCCAGCGCGGTGCTGGGCAAGCAGGTGGTGCGGTGCTCCGACCGGTCCGGATTCGTGGTCAACGCCCTGTTGGTGCCCTACCTGCTCTCGGCCGTGCGGATGGTGGAAGCGGGGTTCGCCACTGTCGAGGATGTGGACAAGGCGGTGGTCGCCGGCCTGTCGCACCCGATGGGCCCGCTGCGACTGTCCGACCTGGTCGGGTTGGACACTCTCAAATTGATCGCCGACAAGATGTTCGAGGAATTCAAGGAGCCGCACTACGGGCCGCCGCCGTTGCTGCTGCGGATGGTCGAGGCGGGCATGCTGGGTAAGAAATCGGGTCGAGGTTTCTACACCTACTGAGCTGAAAAGCGAAATTTTCCCTGACGTGCGCTTTGACGTCGTCGGACTGGTATGACCGTGTCGGGTATCATTTCCGCGGTCACCAAGGCGAGAGGGATCTAAATAGCATGACGCAGCTCAGGCCGTATTACGAAGAGTCGCAGTCCATCTACGACGTCTCGGACGAGTTTTTTGCTTTGTTCCTGGACCCGACGATGGGCTACACCTGCGGCTACTTCGAGCGTGACGACATGACGCTGGAAGAGGCGCAGAACGCGAAGTTCGACCTAACCCTGGGCAAGCTGAACCTCGAGCCCGGGATGACGGTGTTCGACATCGGCTGCGGCTGGGGCGGAGCGCTGCAGCGCGCGGTTGAGAAGTTCGACGTCAACGTCATCGGAATCACGCTCAGCCGCAACCAATTCGAGTACAGCAAAAAGAGGCTGGCCAAGGTCCCCACCGAGCGCACCGTCGAGATACGGCTGCAGGGCTGGGAGGAGTTCGAGGATCGGGTCGACCGGATCGTCACGATCGGCGCGGTCGAAGCCTTCAAGTCGGAGCGTTACCCCGCGTTCTTCGATCGTGCATACAACATCCTTCCCGACGACGGCCGAATGTTGCTGCACACAATTTTGGCCTACACCCAGAAGCAGATGCATGAAAACGGCGTCAAATTGACGATGTCCGATATCCGATTCATGAAATTCATCGGCGAGGTGAATTTCCCGGGCGGGCAATTGCCGGCCGTGGAAGACCTGTTGAAGCTCGCGCCGGACGCGGGATTCTCGGTGGAAAACGTGCAATTGCCGCAGCCGCATTACGCGCGCACGCTGAACATGTGGGCCGCCAATCTCGAGGCCAACAAGGACAGGGCGATCGAGATCCAGTCCGAAGAGATCTACGACCGCTACATGCACTACCTCGCGGGTTGCGAGAACTTCTTCCGCAAGGGCATCTGCAACGTGGGGCAATTCACCTGCGTGAAATAGCCCGGAGCACAATCGGCCCGCTTACTTTTCCAGCGTGAACTGGTCGACGTCGGTGTAGCCCTGCCGGAACAGCTTGGCGCAGCCGGTCAGGTACTTCATGTAGCGGTCGTAGACCTTCTGTGACTGCACCTCGATCGCGTTGTCCTTGTTTGCTTCCAGCGCGGCGGCCCACATGTCCAGGGTGCGCGCGTAGTGCAGCTGCAAGGACTGGATCCGGGTGAGCTTGAAGCCGGCGTCGCAGGCGTGCTCTTCCACCAGCGCCGGGGTGGGCAGCCAGCCGCCGGGGAAGATCTCGGCCAGGATGAACTGCGTGAAGTAAACGACTTCGTGGGTCAGCGGCAGGCCCTTGGTCCTGGCTTCCTTGAACGAGGGGCGCACGATGGTGTGCAGCATCATCACCCCGTCGGCCGGCAACACCGAGTACGCCATCTCGAAGAATCGGGCCCAGCGCGCGGCCGAAGTGCTCGAACGCACCGATCGAGACGATCCGGTCCACCGGCTCGTCGAACTTCTCCCAGCCCTCCAGCAGAACCCGCCGGGTGCGGCCGGTGTCCAGCTGATCGAACGACTTCTGGACGTGTTCGGCCTGGTTCTCCGACAGCGTCAGGCCCACGACGTTGACGTCGTATTTCTCGATGACCCGCCGCAGCGTGGCACCCCAACCGCAGCCGATGTCCAGCAGTGTCATCCCGGGTTGCAGGTTCAGCTTGGACAGCGACAGGTCGATCTTGGTGAGCTGCGCTTCTTCCAGCGTCATGTCGTCGCGTTCGAAGTACGCGCAGCTGTAGGTCTGGGAGGGATCCAGAAAGAGCCGGAAGAAGTCGTCAGACAGGTCGTAGTGCGCTTGCACGTTGCCGAATTGCGGCGTGAGCTGCACGGCCATAACGAAAGAAGCCTTTCTGTATCCCGGAGGCGGGGAACGAATTGGGAGGGATGCCCATCGGCCTCCGGTGCATGCCCTTTGCATGCTACGGGTTCGACCGGCGCAGTTCATGCGCGCGGCCGTCACATAGGGTCACACGACACCGGCGCAAACCCCAAAACCAGCCGCACGCCAGCGTGGGTTTAGGCCTCCCGGGGCGGCACGATCGGGGAAGGGTGCGGCTCCTCGCGGAACTTCTCCAGCGACCCGCCCACTTCGACGATTCCGCACAGCGCGTTCCAGCTCAGCATCGTCAGGTAGTCGATCAGCTCGTCTCGGGTCATCCGCGGATTCGACATCCAGGAGTGCGTGGCCAACTGTACACCGCCGACGATCAGGTAGGACCATGGTTCGGCGCCGCCGGTGTCGATTCCGGCCTGCACCATCCGTCGGCGCATCAACACCGCGATCATGCGGGCAATGATCCGTTCGGAATCGGCGATCACCTTGCTTTTACTGGCCGAGCTGTTGGCCATCACGAACCGGTAGGGCTCGGGTTCGTTCGCCACGGTGTCGACGTAGACGCGGATGACCTCGCGGGTCAGGTCGATGCCGTCGAGATTGGACGTCAAAGCGGCGGCCATGTTCGGGATCAGCGTGGTCTGCGCGAACCGCATCATCACCGCGGTCGTCAGGTCGTTCTTGTCGACGAAATAGCGATACAGAACGGTCTTGGAGACCCCGATCTCGGCGGCGATTTCGTCCATGCTCAGGTAGCGGCCGTGCCGGCGGATTGCGTCGATCGTGCCGTCGACCAGCTCGTTGCGGCGCTCCACCTTGTGTTGGTGCCAGCGCCGCTTGCGCCCGTCCGTCTTAACGATTACAGCTGGGATTTGCTCTGTCACAATCGACGATTCCCATTCACTAGACGCCCTCGATAGTACGGCGTGAGGGGTCCGTTTGGCGGGTTGGACGCCCCTGTGCGGGGCTATGGCGGCGGTGTCGCAACACGAACCGGCCCAGGCAATACATGATGGTGGGGTGGTACATAGAGCCGAGGCCCCAGGTTCGGCCGCTTCGCAGCCGGAGCCGAACACGCCGGCGGCCGCGGCGGGCCGAACGCGCACGTCCTTCGCGGAATCCTTCGCTGGAGCCGATCCGGAGGCGGACGCCGCGCGGCGGGTGGCTCTTCGCCGGATGAAATTGGTGGCACTGAGCTTTTTGGTCGGTGCCACCGTGGTGTTCTTGGCATGCCGATGGGCGCAGGCGCACGGCAGCGTGGGCGTCTGGGTCGGCTATGTCGGCGCGGCGGCCGAGGCCGGCATGGTGGGTGCTCTCGCGGACTGGTTCGCCGTCACCGCGTTGTTCAAGCACCCGTTGGGCATACCGATCCCGCACACCGCGATCATCAAGCAGAAAAAGGATCAGCTCGGCGAGGGCCTGGGCACCTTCGTGCGGGAGAATTTCCTGTCGGCGGAAGTGGTCGAGACCAAGCTGCGCGACGCGCAGGTGCCGGGTCGGCTCGGCAAGTGGCTCTCGGAGCGCTCGCACGCCGAGCGGGTGGCCAGCGAGGCCGCCACCGTGCTGCGGGTGATCGTCGAGTTGCTGCGCGACGAAGACGTCCAGCAAGTGATCGACCGGATGATCGTCCGGCGTATCGCCGAGCCCCAGTGGGGCCCGCCGGCCGGACGGGTGCTGGCCACGCTGCTCGCCGAGAATCGGCAGGAAGCCCTGATCCAGTTGCTCGCCGACCGGGCCTTCCAGTGGTCGCTGAACGCCGGCGAGATCATCCAGTGGGTGGTCGAACGCGATTCGCCGACCTGGTCGCCGCGGTTCATCGACCACCTCGTTGGCGACCGGATTCACCGCGAGCTGATGGACTTCACCGACAAGGTGCGCCGCAACCCCGACCACGAGTTGCGCCGCTCGGCGACCCGTTTGCTGTTCGAATTCGCCGACGACCTGCAACATGACGCGGACACCATCGCGCGCGCCGACGCGATCAAAGACCAGCTGATGGCGCGTGACGAGATCGCCAACGCGGCCGCGACGGCTTGGAAGACGCTCAAGCGGTTCGTGCTCGAGGGCGTCGACGATCCCTCGTCCGCGTTACGCACCCGCATCGCCGACAGCGTCGTTCGCATCGGTGAGTCGTTGCGCGACGATGCCGAGCTGCGCGACAAGGTCGACAGCTGGATCGCGCGGGCGGCGCAGCATCTGGTGTCGCAGTACGGCGTCGAGATCACCGCGATCATCACCGACACGATCGAACGCTGGGAAGCCGAGGAGGCGAGTCGCCGGATCGAACTGCACGTGGGTCGTGACCTGCAATTCATCCGGATCAACGGCACCGTGGTGGGGTCGCTGGCCGGGCTGGTCATCTACACGATCGCGCAGCTGGTTTTCTAGCGGTGCTAACTACTGCTTGCAATTGCAAGCACATGTCCGTACGCTCGGTACCTGTCAAGGTCGGCCATCGGACCCAAGGAGCACGCAATGCCACCGGAGGAGACGCTCTCCGCCAAGGTGTCGACCGCGGCGTCCGACATCGGCAGCTTCATCCGCAGCCAGCGTGAACTCGCCCAGGTTTCGGTGCGGCAACTCGCCGAGCTGGCCGGTGTCAGCAATCCCTATCTGAGCCAGGTTGAGCGCGGACTGCGCAAACCTTCTGCCGATGTGCTGAGCCAGATCGCGAAAGCGCTGCGGGTTTCCGCCGAGGTCCTCTATGTGCGGGCCGGGATCCTCGAGCCGAGCGACAAGAGCCAAGTGCGTGACGCGATCATCACCGACACGGCGATCACCGAGCGTCAGAAGCAGATTCTGCTCGACATCTACGCGTCCTTTGTCCAGCAAAACGAACCGATTCGCGAGGAGTGTCCGTCCGAATCCGACAACCACGAGTGAGATAGCCCGGCCAGGCCGACTCAGTTGCGACAACGCCTGAGCACCAGTTGGTGACGCATATCCCAACGGCCGCCGGGTTACCAGAAGCGAAGGATGCGGCGATTCCCACTGATTCCCGCTATTCCGCGGCGCGGCGCAGCGCCGACACCCACTCGATCGTCAATCCGACCCGAACGACCAGGAGGTTTCCCGGCAAGACGCGTGTCATGTCAATCCGCGGGTCTTGACTACTCCTCGCACGAGGAGCCAACGCTTGCCTCGACTTCCACACCAAACGCTTCAACAACCCCGAGAACGACAACCAACCATGAAAGGAAACACCATGGCTGAAAACTCGAACATCGAAGAATTGCGGGCACCGCTGCTGGCGGCCCTGGGCGCGGCAGACCTGGCCCTGGCGACCGTCAACGAGCTCATCAGCAACCTGTGTGACCGCGCCGAGGACACCCGTACCGACACGCGCAGCCGCGTCGAGGAGAGCCGCGCTCGCATCGCCAAGCTCCAGGAGGACCTGCCCGAGCAGTTCACCGAGTTTCGTGAGCGCTTCACCCCCGAAGAACTGCGCAAGGCGGCCGAGGGCTACCTGGACGCCGCGACCAACCGCTACAACGAGCTGGTCGCGCGGGGCGAGGCCGCGTTGCAGCGGCTGCGCAGCCAGCGGCCGTTCGAGGAGACCACCGCGCGTGCCGAAGGTTACGTCGACCAGGCCGTCGAGCTGACCCAGGAAGCGCTGGGCACCGTGGCCACCCAGACCCGCGCGGTCGGCGAGCGTGCGGCCAAGCTGGTCGGCATCGAGCTGCCCAAGAAGGCCGAGTCGGCCGGCGCGGTAGTGGCGAAGAAGGCCCCTGCCAAGAAGGCTCCCGCCAAGAAGGCTCCGGCCAAGAAGGCCTCGGCCAAGAAGGTCACCCAGAAGTAGTTCGGATGCCGAGTTGCCCTTCGGGGCAACTCGGATTCGACGTTTACGACGGCGCCCGCATACCCTTAGTGGCGTGAGCCACCTTGTGGAGACCGTCCTGACGGCCTTGCAGCTCGGCGTCCTGGTGATGTCGGTGTACGCGTTCGTACATGCTGCGATGCAGCGCCCCGACGCCTACACCGCCGCCGACAAGCTGACCAAGCCGGTCTGGCTGGTGATCCTTGCCCTGGCTGCCGTCCTGAGCTGGTTCCTCGGCGTCATGGGCATGGCCGCCGCGGCCTGCGCGGCGGGGGTGTATCTGGTCGACGTGCGGCCCAAACTCCTGGAAATTCAGGGCAAGTCGCGCTGACGCGATGAAGGCCGTGCTGGGCGCGCCCGCCGTGGCGCTCGCGGTGCTGCTGGGCGCGCCGGGCGTCGCGTCGGCCGACCCGGGCACCGCGGCGGTCGACCCCGCGCCGCCGTTCGTCGACCACACCGCATGGACGTCGTGGGGCCTGCGGGTGTTTCCGACGCCGTCCGGGCGGCTGGCGTCCCGACAACCCGGCACCGTGGGCGCGGCGGACGAGGCCTGGGCCGAGGTACTGGCGACGGCGCCCAACGCCGACACCCCCGGCATGCGTGCGCAATTCATCTGCCATTGGCAGCTCGCTGAGATCGCCCAACCCGGCAAGACCAGCTGGAACCTCGAGCCATGGCGGCCCGTCGTCGACGACGCCGAGATGGTCGCTTCCGGCTGCAATCCCGGCGGTCCGGAAGAATCGCCCTCGTGACACTCAGTCGAGCACAGCTGGCGGCGCTCGTCGACCACACCCTGCTCAAACCCGAAGCCTCCGACGCCGACGTGGTCGCGCTGGTGGCCGAAGCCGCGGAACTGGGTGTCTACGCGGTATGCGTCTCCCCGTCGATGGTCCCGGTCGCCGCCGCGGCCGCCGCCGTCCGGGTCGCCACGGTCGCCGGGTTCCCGTCCGGCAAGCATGTGTCCGCGATCAAGGCCGCCGAGGCCGCGGCGGCGGCGGCATCCGGTGCCGGCGAAGTCGACATGGTCATCGACGTCGGTGCCGCGCTGGCCGGCCAGCTGGACGCGGTGCGCGCCGACATCGCAGCGGTGCGCGCCGCGGTACCCGGCGTCGTGCTCAAGGTGATCGTGGAATCGGCTGTGTTGCTACATGACTCGAATCCGCGCAGGCTGACCGACGTGTGCCGGGCCGCCGAGGATGCCGGCGCGGACTTCGTCAAAACCTCGACCGGATTTCACCCCGCGGGCGGGGCGTCGGTGCGGGCCGTGGCGCTGATGGCGCAAACCGTCGGCGGTCGTCTCGGGGTCAAGGCCAGCGGCGGGATTCGCACCGCCGCCGACGCGCTCGCGATGGTGGATGCCGGGGCGACCCGCCTCGGCCTGTCCGGGACCCGGGCGGTCCTCGACGGGCTCGGTTGAATACCGGCGGCTAGATGTTGGCGAAGCAGGAGTCGTAGTTTTCGCCCGCCGGAATGGTGGCGTTCTGGGACGAGAAGTGGCTCGTCACGCCGGTCGGTGTCACCTGGACGCTGTCCGCGTGAATACCCAGCGGGTAGTCGGCGGTCAGTTTCGCGGTGTAGGCGTCCAGCGTCGACTGGACGCTTTCGCGCGGCATGGTGAAGCCGAGTGCGTTGAAGCTTTGAATCTGTAGCTGAATTCCCTTGCCGGACACCACCGGCTTGGTGGTGATGTTGTCCAGCATCCCCTTCAGCTCGATGGTGCCGTCGGCCGGATGGGTGGTCACGCTGTTGGTGACGAACGGGCCCAGCACCGGTATCGCGTTCTGCACCGAGTCCTTGATGCCGTCACTGGTCCAGGTGATGGTGGCGTCGAGCGATCCGATGGTGCCCTTGGACGACGACGTCCGGTCCAGCTTGACGTCTTTGATGCCGATCTCGATCTTCATGCCCTTGGCATCGCGGATCTGGTTGCCCGCCGTCGACACCGAGATGTTGGTGAAATGCTGCGTCGCCAGCTGCCACAGCAGCAGCGGCGCCACCCCGAACGACGCCGTGGCCTGATCCTGAAGCTCGCATGCCACCGCCTCGGCGACCTTGGTGTCGGCCACGTGCCGGGCGTACAGCTCGCCGCCGATCAGCCCCGCGATGAGCAGCGAAACCACGATGACGCAGATCAGCACGATGGACAGCGGGTCGCGGAACCTCTTCTTCTTCGCCGGTGCCGGCCCCGGACCGCCGGGGGCGGTGATCCGCTCGGTGGGAGGCGTGGGCGGCGGCGCGTAGCCGGCCTGCTGGGTGTTTGCCCCGGCCGGGTATTCGTGCTGAGCGGCGTTCGGGTGCGGACCCGGGTCGGCGGGACGCAGCCGCTCGGTTGGGCGCTCAGTGGGGGGTGGGCCGAACGGACCTTGGTCCCCGCCACGAGCCCACGATGACGGGCCCTCGTTCGGTGATCCTGGTGGGTTCGTCACCCAACCGATTCTGCCCTAATCGCTACGAGCAAAGTCGGACTGGTTGCGGAGCACCGCGATGCTGTCGCGGGCCTTCGCGACCTTGTCGACGTCGATGTCGGCGATCACCAATTGCGGGTCGGCGCCGGCCGAAGCGACCACCTCGCCCAGCGGCGAGGCCACCAGGCTGCCGCCGACGCCCGTCGGCGCGCCCGCGGCGGACCCCGAGCCGGCACGTGTGTCACCGGGATCGGCCTGGCCTGCCGCGGCGACGTAGCTCATCGAGTCCAGCGCCCGGGCGCGGGCCAGCAGCGTCCACTGCTCGAGCTTTCCCGGGCCCGAACCCCACGACGCGCAGACGGCGATCAGCTGGGCGCCGCGTCGGGCCAGCTCGGTGTAGAGCTCCGGGAAGCGGATGTCGTAGCAAACGGTCAGCCCCACGCCGACGCCGTCGACGGTGATCACCACCGGTTCCCGGCCGGGCGCGACGGTGTGCGACTCGGTAAAGCCGAACGCGTCGTAGAGATGGATCTTGTCGTAGTGCGCATCGGGCTGGTTGGGGGTGCCGGGCCCGGCCGCGATCAGCGTGTTGGTCACGCGCCCGTCGCCGGCCGGCGTGAACATGCCGGCGATCACCGTGACGCCGGCGTCGGCCGCGATGGAACGGACGTCGTTGGCCCACGGGCCGTCGACGGGCTCGGCGATCGGCGACAGCGGGAGGCCGAACCGGCACATCGTCGCTTCGGGGAACACCACCAGCGCCGCGCCGGCGTCGGCGGCCCGAGCGGTGTAGTCACGCACCTGCTGCAGATTCGCCGCCGGATCGCTGCCGCTGAGCAGTTGCGCCAACGCGATTCGCATGGCCGCCAGTTTAGGCCGGGCGACGATGCGCTCCGGCTTGCGGAGCGCTGTGGAGGCCGGCGATTCAGCTTAGGCCGGGCGATTCACGCGTTGTTGGTGATCCAGTCGGTGGTGAAGCGTTGTTCCCGGCTCACCAGTTCGGTCAGGTGCGTGCCGATGATCTTCTCCACTTTGCCGCCGATCAGCGGAATCCGTACGTGGATGCTGACCCGGAACGTCAGCCGGGCGCCGCCGCGGTCGATGGGCGTCAACTCGGCGGTGCCCGCCACGTGCACCGGGGTGTCCACGATCGAGCCCTTGATCGACGCCGTCGACGACCGGCCGCCACGACTCTTCGCGCCGGAAGTACAGATCGCCCCGGTGCAACTGGGTCACCATCGCCGGCAGGTTGTGACTGTGCACTTCCTGCAGCGTCATCACCTCGATGGTGCCGTCGTCGCCGGATTCCCCACCGACGCGGATCGACTCCAGCCGCGCCTCGTCGACCGGAATGTCGGCCAGCCGGGCTCGCCAGTAGTCGGCCTCGGCGAACGCGCGGTGCAGCTCTTCGGCGCTGTCCTCGTAATCTGCGGACAAGTCAAATGAGCGGGGCATAGCAGGTCAGGCTACCGTTACGGGCCGTGACCGGATTGCCGTACGCGGGTGCGCGCGTCGCCGAGGCGGCGCCGTTGGCGCCGCTGACCACGCTGCGGGTCGGACCGGTCGCCCAACGCCTGATCACCTGCGCCAGCACCGAACAGGTCGTCGCCGTGCTGGGCGAGCTGGACGCGGTCGGCGGCGGACCGGTGCTGGTGTTTGCCGGCGGCTCCAATTTGGTGATCGCCGACGACCTGAGCGACCTGACCGCGGTGCGGTTGGCCGCCAGCGGTATCACCGTCGAGGGCAACCTGCTGCGCGCCGAGGCCGGCGCGGTGTGGGACGACGTCGTCGTCGCGGCCATCGAGCACGGGCTGGGCGGGCTGGAATGCCTGTCCGGCATTCCCGGCTCGGCCGGGGCCACACCGGTACAAAACGTCGGCGCGTACGGCGCGGAGGTGTCTGACACGATCACCCGGGTGCGGGTGCTGGATCGTGCCAGCGGTGCGGTGCGCTGGATCCCCAACGACCAGCTGGGCTTCGGGTATCGCAGCAGCAGGTTCAAGCGCGATCAGCAGGTCCCCGCCGTCGTGCTGGAAGTGGAGTTCGCACTGGATGATTCGGGACGCAGCGCGCCCCTGCGCTACGGCGAGCTCACCGCGGCACTGAACGCGGCCAGCGGCGAGCGGGCCGACCCGCGCGTGGTTCGCGAGGCGGTGCTGGCGCTGCGCGCCCGCAAGGGCATGGTGCTCGACGCGGCCGACCACGACACCTGGAGTGTGGGGTCGTTCTTCACCAATCCCGTTGTGACGCCGCAGGTTTACGAATCGCTGGCCGCGCGCACCGACGGTCCGGTGCCCAACTACCCGGCGCCCGACGGCGTCAAGCTGGCCGCCGGCTGGCTGGTCGAGCACGCGGGCTTCGGCAAGGGCTATCCCGACGACCCCGCCGCCCCCTGCCGGTTGTCCACCAAGCACGCGCTTGCTCTGACCAACCGGGGCAACGCGACGGCCGCGGACGTGATGGCGTTGGCGCGCACCGTTCGCGACGGCGTCCGCGACGTGTTTGGCATCACACTGGAACCAGAGCCGGTGCTGCTCGGCTGCCGGTTGTAGCGGTGGATTCGGTGTGGCGGCAGGCTTTCGCGACTCCGCGTAGCGATGGTGGCGTCGGCAGTGCCGGTATCTTTTAAAGTCGTGAGCACCTCCCCCGACCAGCCGCCGATCAATCGGCGATTGGCGTTGGCGGCCCTCGGGCTGGGTGTGTTCGCGCCGAGCGTGTTGGCCGCCTGCAGCAGCCCCGCGGCCAAGCAAGCGCAGCAGAACAAAGAGCAGGCGGCGCCGAGTCTGAAATACCAGCCCGCCGACGCGGCCGCCGACGTGGTTCCCATTGCGCCGGTCAGCGTGACGGTCAGCGACGGCTGGTTTCAGAAGGTGGCGTTGACGAATTCGGCGGGCAAGGTCGTCAACGGGGCGTTCAATTCCGACCGCACCGTCTACACCACGACCGAGCCGCTGGGCTACGACACGAGTTATAGCTGGAGCGGGTCGGTGGTCGGCCACGACGGCAAGACCGTCCCCCTCACCGGCAAATTCACCACCGTCGCGCCGACCAAGAAAATCGACGGCGGCTTCCAGCTGGCCGACGGCCAGACTGTCGGCGTCGCGGCGCCGATCATCATCCAGTTCGACGCGCCGATAAGCGACAAGGCCACCGTCGAGAAGGCGCTGACCGTCACCACCGACCCGCCCGTCGAGGGCAGCTGGGCGTGGTTACCCGACGAGCAGCAGGGCGCCCGCATCCACTACCGCCCGCGCGAGTACTACCCGGCGGGCACCACCGTCAACGTCGACGCCAAGTTCTACGGGCTGCCGTTCGGCGACGGCGCCTACGGCCTGCAGGACATGTCGTTGAAGATCCAGATCGGCCGCAAGCAGGTCGTCAAGGCCGAGGTGTCGTCGCACCGCATCCAGGTCGTCACCGACGCCGGCGTGATCATGGATTTCCCGTGCAGCTACGGCGAGGCCGACAAGGCGCGCAACGTGACCCGCAACGGCATCCACGTCGTCACCGAGAAGTACGCCGACTTCTACATGTCCAACCCCGCGGCCGGATACAGCCACGTGCACGAACGCTGGGCCGTGCGGATCTCCAACAACGGCGAGTTCATCCACGCCAACCCGATGAGCGCCGGCGCGCAGGGCAACACCAACGTCACCAACGGCTGCATCAACCTGTCCACCGAGGACGCCGCGCAGTACTACCAGACCGCGATGTATGGCGACCCGGTCGAGGTGACCGGCAGTTCGATCCAGCTGTCCTACTCCGACGGCGACATCTGGGACTGGGCCGTCGACTGGGACACCTGGGTGGCCATGTCGGCGCTGCCGCCGCCCAACGCGCACCCGCCGGCCAGCCAGATCCCCGTCACCGCGCCGGTGACCCCGTCGACCGCGCCGAGTTTGTCGGGCACACTGACCACCACGACCAGTTCGGGGTCGCCTACCCCCGGCGGTTGAACCGCATCGTGTTGGCCTGGTCGCGCGGCTTGAGGACGATCAGGTCCAGGTCGACGTGCGGCGGGCGCGACGCCACGAACCCGATCACCTCGGCCACGTCGGCCGCTGTCAGCGGCGTGATGCCGGCATAGACCGCATCCGCGCGCTTTTGATCGCCGTCGAAGCGGACCAGTGAAAACTCGGTTTCGACTGCGCCAGGGGCGATTTCGGTGAGCCGTACCGGTTTGCCGAGTAGTTCCCCGCGCAGTGTGCGGTGCAGCGCGCCCTGGGCGTGCTTGGCCGCGGTGTAGCCGGCGCCGTTGTCGTACACCTCGAGCGCGGCCACCGACGTGACGGTGACGATCAGGCCGTCGCCGGAGTCGATCAGCTTGGGCAGCAGCGCGCGGGTGACCCGCAGCGTGCCCAGCACGTTGGTCTCCCACATCCACCGCCAGTGCTCGAGGTCGGTGTCGACGACGGGTGCCAATCCGCGGGCGCCCCCGGCGTTATTGACCAGCACATCGACCCGGCTCACATTGCCCGCGAGGGCCTGCACCGCCGCGTCGTCTGTGACGTCAGCCACAATCGCGGTGCCGCCTATTTCTTCGGCGAGGGCTGTTATCCGGTCCACGCGTCGCGCCACTGCGACGACGTGAAAGCCAAGGGCAGCAAGGATTTTGGCAGTTGCTTCGCCGATCCCGGAGCTGGCACCGGTAACCACCGCGACCCGTCGATCCGCGTTATTCGAACTCACCGAGCCAACTCTAATAAACGTGCTAAATTCCTGGGGTGCACCACAGCGCCCTGTTCAACAACACTGCCGCGTGTCTTTGCGCGGCATGTGCGTGTTGTTGCCGCGCACTTTGCCGCGCCTGAACCCAAAAACAGGTTGTGGCCAAGACGGCCATCGGAACTCGGACAAAGGACGCTCGTGCGCTCGACTTCTCTCACCCACACCCATCATTCGCCCAGCCGTAAGGGCCACCTGCGGCTGCACCGCCAGATCCTGCCGCCGTCGCTGCACATCTCCGACTCCGCCGCGGCCTCGGTATTCCGGGCGGTCCGGTTGCGCGGCCCGGTCGGCCGCGACGTCATCGCCGGGGTCACCTCGTTGAGCATCGCGACGGTGAACCGCCAAGTCATTGCCCTGCTCGACGCGGGCCTGCTGCAGGAGCGCGCCGACCTGGCCGTTTCGGGAGCCATCGGACGCCCCCGGGTGCCGGTGGAGATCAACCACGAACCGTTCGTGGCGCTGGGCATTCACATCGGTGCGCGGACCACCAGCATCGTGGCCACCGACCTGTTCGGCCGCACGCTGGACACCGTCGAAACACCGACGCCGCTGAGTCCCCCGGGGGCGGCGCTGACCTCGCTGGCCGACAGCGCCTCCCGATACCTGCGGCGCTGGCATCGTCGGCGGCCGCTCTGGGTCGGGGTGGCCATCGGTGGCACCGTCGACGGCGCCACCGGCCACGTCGACCACCCGCGGTTGGGTTGGCGGTCGGCGCCGGTGGGGCCGGTGCTGGCCGACGCGCTGAGCCTGCCGGTGTCGGTGGCTTCCCACGTCGACGCGATGGCCGGAGCCGAGCTGCTGCTGGGTATGCGGCGGTTCGCGCCGAGCTCGCCGACCAGCCTGTACGTCTACGCCCGCGAGACCGTGGGCTACGCGCTGGTGATCGGCGGACGGGTGCACTGCCCGTCCAGCGGGCCCGGCACCATCGCGGGTCTGCCGGCCCACTCCGAGCTGCTCGGCGGCACCGGCCACCTCGAATCCACGGTCAGCGACGAGGCCGTGCTGGCCGTGGCTCGGCGGCTGCGGATCCTGCCGGCGGCCCCGCCGGGTCGTCCCAACGGCTCCACCGCCGGCATCACCGATCTGGTGCGGTTGGCTCGCGCCGGCAACCAGCAGGCCAGGAAGCTGCTCGGGGAGCGTGCCCGGGTCCTGGGCGAGGCGGTCGCGCTGCTGCGTGACCTGCTCAACCCCGACGAGCTGGTGGTCGGCGGCCAGGCTTTCACCGAGTATCCCGAGGCGATGGAGCAGGTGGAGATGGCATTCGCCGAGCGTTCGGTGCTGGCGCCGCGCGACATCCGCGTCACCGCCTTCGGCAACCGGGTGCAGGAGGCCGGGGCGGGCACCGTGTCGCTGGGCGGCCTGTACGCCGACCCGCTGGGCGCGATGCGCCGCGCCGGGGTGATCGGCTCAAGGATCCCCGAGGTCGTCGACGAGTCTTCCGCCTAACGCGAACGGCTTGGGTCGGCCGCCGGACCGTGCTGTAAAGATGACAGTGTGCGGCACGACGACGTCCTCCAGCTGAATGATCCGCGCCGGGTCGCGCTATTGGCGGTACACACCTCACCCTTGGCCCAACCGGGTACTGGCGATGCCGGCGGGATGAACGTGTACGTGCTGCAAAGTGCGTTGCATCTGGCCCGGCGGGGCATCGAGGTGGAGATCTTCACCCGGGCCACCGCGTCGGCCGATCCGCCGGTCGTCGAGGTCGAACCCGGGGTGCTGGTGCGCAACGTGGTGGCGGGTCCGTTCGAGGGCCTGGACAAATACGACCTGCCCACCCAGCTGTGCGCGTTCGCGGCCGGGGTGCTGCGCGCCGAGGCCTCGCACGAGCCCGGCTATTACGACATCGTGCACTCGCACTACTGGTTGTCCGGGCAGGTCGGCTGGCTGGCCCGCGACCGGTGGGCGGTGCCGCTGGTGCACACCGCGCACACCCTTGCCGCAGTCAAGAACGCGGCGCTGGCCAACGGCGACGCGCCCGAGCCGCCGCTGCGCACGGTGGGGGAGCAGCAGGTCGTCGACGAGGCGGACCGGCTGATCGTCAATACCGATGACGAAGCGCGGCAATTGATTTCGATCCACCACGCCGATTCGGAGCGGATTGACGTCGTGCACCCCGGCGTCGACCTGGACGTGTTCCATCCCGGTGACCGCCAAGCGGCCCGGGCCGCGCTGGGCTTTGCGCTCGACGAGCAAATCGTGGCGTTCGTCGGACGAATCCAGCCGCTGAAGGCGCCCGACATCGTGTTGCGGGCGGCGGCGAAACTGCCGGGGGTGCGCATCGTGGTGGCCGGCGGGCCGTCGGGCAGCGGACTGGCCAGCCCGGACGGGTTGGTCCGTCTCGCCGACGAACTCGGGATCAGCGATCGGGTGACCTTTCTGCCGCCGCAGTCGCGGGAGAATCTGGCCACCCTGTTCCAGGCCGCGAATCTTGTTGCGGTGCCCAGCTATTCGGAGTCGTTCGGCTTGGTGGCCGTCGAGGCGCAGGCCTGCGGCACACCGGTGGTGGCGGCCGCGGTCGGCGGGCTGCCGGTGGCGGTGCGCGACGGGGTTACCGGCTCGTTGGTGTCCGGGCATGACGTCGGAGACTGGGCCGACGCGCTGGGCGAGCTGCTGCGACTGGACAACACCGCGTTGAGCGTCGCCGCGGCCGCGCATGCGGCGACCTTCTCTTGGGAGAACACCACCGACGCGTTGTTGGCCAGCTATCGACGGGCCATCGGCGGGTTCGCTGCCGCACGGCAGCCCCGGGTTCGCGACCGGGTGGCCGCGCGCAAACCGCGTCGCTGGACACCGCGTCGCGGGGTGGGCGCATGACAGCGTCGGTGCAGCAGGTGATCGAGCGTGCGCTCGATGCCAGCGAGCTGACGTACTCCAAACACGAAGGCGCGCATGGTGGTTTGGCGGGAATCGTCGTCGAGTTGCCCGGTGAGCGCAAGCTGAAGACCAACACCATCCTGAGCATCGGCGAGCACTCGGTACGCGTCGAGGCGTTCGTGTGCCGCAAACCCGACGAGAACCACGAGGGCGTCCACCGGTTCCTGCTCAAGCGCAACCGCCGGCTCTACGGAGTCGCCTACACGCTGGACAAAGTCGGCGACATCTATCTGGTCGGCCGGATGTCACTGGCGTCGGTCGACGCCGAGGAAATCGACCGGGTACTCGGGCAGGTACTCGAAGCGGTGGATTCGGACTTTAATACGTTGCTGGAGTTGGGTTTTCGCTCGTCGATCCAGAAGGAATGGGATTGGCGGGTGTCGCGCGGCGAGTCGCTGAAGAATCTGGAGGCGTTCGCCCACCTGATCGACGACGACGATGACTACTAGCCCCGTTTCCTGACTCCCGCGAGCGTAAGCCGGCTGCGATTCTGGGTTCCGGATTTCGCAGTGGCCTTACGCTCGGCGAGCTTCGGACAGTGCGTGAGAGACTGACCGGCATGGGTGACACTGCGACGCTGGTACTGCTTCGCCACGGCGAAAGCGAATGGAACTCGCTGAACCTTTTCACGGGCTGGGTCGACGTCGGCCTGACCGAAAAGGGCCGCGCCGAAGCGGTTCGCAGCGGCGAACTGCTGACCGAGCACAACCTGCTGCCCGACATCCTCTACACCTCGCTGCTGCGCCGCGCGATCACCACGGCGCATCTGGCCTTGGACAGCGCCGACCGGCTGTGGATCCCGGTGCGGCGCAGCTGGCGGCTCAACGAACGCCACTACGGCGCGCTGCAAGGCCTGGACAAGGCCGAAACCAAGGCCCGCTACGGCGACGAGCAGTTCATGGCCTGGCGGCGCAGCTACGACACCCCGCCGCCGCCGATCGAGAAGGGCAGCAAGTTCAGCCAGGACGCCGACCCGCGCTACGCCGACATCGGCGGCGGCCCGCTCACCGAGTGCCTGGCCGACGTCGTGGTGCGCTTCCTGCCGTACTTCACCGACGTGATCGTCCCGGATTTGCGGTTCGGCAAGACGGTGCTGATCGTCGCCCACGGCAACTCGCTGCGTGCCCTGGTCAAGCATCTGGACCGGATATCCGACGAGGAGATCTCGGAGCTGAACATTCCGACCGGCATTCCGCTGCGCTACGACCTGGACGCCGACCTGCGTCCGGTGGTGCCCGGCGGCACCTATCTGGACCCCGAGGCGGCGGCCGCCGGCGCCGCGGCTGTAGCCAGCCAGGGCGCCCGGTAGTCTGTCGCGCAGCGCCGGTCTTGAGCGCTGATAGCCCGCTGACCAAATTTCGCATGAACGACAGCCGAACTCCTGTGGCGGAAGTTGTGACTTGTCCGATTTTGGCCTCGTTCCGCTAGGGCTGCGTTCATCAGATTTGTACGATTTTGTTCGTGACTGTGTTCTCGGCGCTGTTGCTGGCCGGGGTCTTGTCCTTGCTGGCGCTGGCCGTCGGAGTGGCGGTCGGCACTCGGTTGTCGGCACGGGTGGTGCGACGACGCCAGCGAGTGGCCACCGAATCGACCGGCATCACCGTCGCGCAGATGCTGCAACAGATCGTTACCCTGATGCCGCTGGGCGCGGCCGTTGTCGATTCGCATCGCGACGTCGTCTACCTCAACGAGCGTGCCAAGGAATTGGGCCTGGTGCGCGATCGGCAGCTCGACGACCAAGCCTGGCAGGCCGCGCAGCAGGCGCTGGGCGGCGAGGTCGTCGAATTCGACCTGCAGCCCGGCAAGCGCGCGGCCGCGGGGCGCTCCGGGATATCGGTGCATGGGCAGGCCGCCCTGCTGAGCGAGGAAGACCGCCGGTTTGCCGTCGTTTTCGTTCACGACCAGTCCGACCATGCGCGCATGGAAGCCACCCGCCGCGACTTCGTGGCCAACGTCAGCCACGAGCTCAAGACCCCGGTCGGCGCCATGGCGCTGCTGGCCGAGGCTCTGCTCGCGTCGGCCGACGATTCGGAAACCGTGCGCCGGTTCGCCGAGAAAGTCCTCATCGAGGCCAACCGGCTGGGCGACATGGTCGCCGAGCTCATCGAACTGTCCCGGCTGCAGGGCGCCGAGCGGCTGCCGAACGTCGTCGCTGTCGAGGTCGATACCGTTGTGGCCGAAGCGATTTCGCGTCACAAAGTGGCCGCCGACAACGCCAAGATCGAGGTTCGCACCGACGCGCCCACGGGTTTGCGGGTGCTGGGGGATCAAACACTGCTGGTGACCGCGTTGGCCAATCTGGTCTCCAATGCGATCGCCTACTCGTCGCCGGGGTCACCGGTGTCGATCAGCCGTCGCCGTCGCGGCGAGAACATCGAGATCGCGGTCACCGATCGCGGGATCGGGATTGCGCTCGAAGACCAGGAACGGGTCTTCGAGCGGTTTTTCCGGGGGGACAAGGCGCGTTCGCGAGCCACCGGCGGCAGCGGGCTGGGGCTGGCGATCGTGAAACACGTTGCGGCCAATCACAACGGCAGCATCGGGGTGTGGAGCAAGCCGGGAACCGGTTCCACGTTCACATTGTCCATCCCGGCCTATCAGGACACCGATAGAGACGAAGAAACCGAGCAATCGCGGGCTCGCGAGGTGCGGCCCACCAGATCCCAACGAGAGGAAGAACTAAGTCGATGACCAGTGTGCTGATCGTGGAGGACGAGGAGTCGCTTGCCGATCCGCTGGCCTTCCTGCTTCGCAAGGAAGGCTTCGAAGCCACCGTGGTAACCGATGGGTCAGCGGCGCTGGCCGAGTTCGACCGTGCCGGCGCCGATATCGTGCTGCTCGATCTGATGCTGCCGGGCATGTCCGGCACCGACGTGTGCAAGCAGCTGCGCGCTCGCTCCAGCGTGCCCGTGATCATGGTGACGGCCCGGGACAGCGAGATCGACAAGGTGGTCGGCCTGGAGCTCGGTGCCGACGACTATGTGACCAAACCGTATTCGGCGCGTGAGTTGATTGCCCGGATCCGGGCCGTGCTTCGCCGGGGCGGCGACGACGACTCCGAGATCAGCGACGGTGTATTGGAGTCCGGCCCGGTGCGGATGGACGTCGAGCGCCATGTCGTGTCGGTCAACGGGGACACAATCACGTTGCCGCTCAAGGAGTTTGACCTACTCGAGTACCTGATGCGCAACAGCGGACGGGTGCTGACCCGCGGGCAGTTGATCGATCGGGTGTGGGGCGCGGACTACGTGGGCGACACCAAGACGCTCGACGTCCACGTCAAACGCCTACGGTCCAAGATCGAAGCCGACCCGGCCAACCCGGTGCATCTGGTCACGGTTCGTGGGTTGGGTTACAAATTCGAGGGCTAGCTCGCTGGGCCTGCTTTGTTGCCGCTCAACCGTTTTGGTTGCGCGCACCTGCTCGTCGAGTGTTGAGGTCCAGTGTGCGCGGGCTTGGGTCCGGTGGCCGGCTTTGATGGCGAGGCTCAAAAATGTTGCGGCACTGGGCTTTAGCCTAACTCACCGCCTACCGTCAACGTGATCCACAACACATTTAGGGTTAGTGACTTTCGCGTGGCGCTGAGGTTAGTGTTCAAGCAAACCCGCTAAACACTCCTGGGCAGACATGTGTCGAATAGGCGCGCAGCCGCTGCTCGGGAAGGGATCGCGGTCATGGACTTTGCATTACTGCCCCCGGAAATCAATTTCGCGCCGATGTATGCCGGCCCGGGATCTGGCCCGATGCTGTCCGCCGCGGCCGGTTGGGATTCGGTGGCCGCCGAGTTGGAGGTGGCGGCGAGCGGGTGCTTTTCGGAGATCGCGGCGTTGACGGGTCGGTGGGCGGGCCCGTCGTCGCTTCGGATGGCCGAGGCGGGGACGCGATATGCGGCGTGGCTGCAAGCCTCTGCCGCTCAGGCGGCAAGGTCCGCCGCGCAGGCGTATGCGGCAGCGGCGTCCTACGAGGCGGCGCACGCGATGACGGTGCCGCCGTGGCTCGTCGAGGCCAACCGGGCGCGGTTGATGGCGTTGGTCGCGATGAACTTTCTGGGCCAGAACACTCCGGCGATCGCGGCCACCGAAGCCGAATACGCGGCGATGTGGGTGCAAGATGCCACCGCGATGTATGCCTACGCCGCGGAATCGGTGACCGCGAGCACCCTGACCTCATTCGAGGAACCACCCCAAACCACCAACCCGAGTAGGCAGGCCGATCAGGCCCGCGCGCTGGCCCAAACCGCCGACGAAAACGCCGGCGCCCGAACCCAATCCATCGTCCAGCTGGCCCAAACCCAGGCGAACGTCGGTCCCGGTATGCACCCCGCGCTCGATGGCTCCACAATCTACGGCCCAGGCACCTACACGATTGGCGACGGCACCCTCACAGTCGGCACCGACGGCAGCCTCACCGTCCAGCCGGGCGTAAGCTTCAGTTTGGTCAACGGAGGCTCCCTGACCATCGGATCGGGTAGCCACGCCCTCTTCGAGTCGGGTAGTCACGTCGTCGTCGACGGCGCGGGCGCGAGCCTTACCGTCGGATCCAACAGCAGCCTCACCGTCGGGGTCGACGGCACCCTGGCGGCCACCGGGCCCGGGGCTACCGTCACGATCCAGAGCAGCACCGTGATCGCGCAGAGCGGAGGCTTGATCACACAGCAGGGTGGAACCATCGCCGTCCAGGGCAGCACCGTCACCATCAACTCCGGCACCATCACCACCACCGGGGCCGATGGTCTCGTCTCGACCGCACCCGCGGGCGGTCTGGTCAGCTACGGCACCGGCGAGGTCCATATCGAAAGCAGCATCGTGACGCTCAACGGAGGCGGTCAGCTGGGTGTACGCCAAGGCGGCGGAGAGCTCACCATCCAGAGCAGCACCGTATCGGTCGGACCGAGGGCGCCGTCCCCGCCGACGGACAGGTCGCTCTTGTCGGAACGGACGGACCGGGCCCGAGCCTTACCATCGGCGCGCACAGCACCGTCAACGTCGACTCCGGAACCTTGATGGCACAGTCGGGTACGACCATCAACGTCGACGGCAGCACCGTCAACATCGACGCGGGCGCCAGCCAGGTTGTCATCGACCCGCCCGCTCAGCCGGCCATCGGCCCGGACGGCATGCCGATCCTGGACGCTAGCGGCAACCCAGTGATGATCGACCCTCCCGCCCAGACGTTCATAACCTTCAACGGCGGACTGGGCGACGTTCCTGAGCTAAACCAGCCATTTGCCGGAGGTGCCGACCTCGCGATCCACAACAGCGTCATCACCATCGGCGATTCCGGTCATCTGGGCGGGGGACTTGCAGACGGCGGTGCGATCACCATTGACGGCAGCGTCGTGACTGTCGGCCCGGGCGGCGAGCTGACCGCTCAGAACAACGTGCTCGTGAGCATCAACGGAGGCGTCCTCAACAGAGTCGACGGGGTCAACGGCAATCTCAACCAGCCGGTCACCATCGGCGCTCTCGGTGGCGATGCCGTGGGATCCCCCAGCGTGCCCGCCGACGCGAGCACCGTTAGCAGCGTGGCCAGCGCCAGCAGCGCCACGGCGAGCACCAGCAGTAGCGCGTCGGCGTCGTCGGCATCCTCGGCGGCAAACCTGTTGGCTACCCCGCACTTCGAGTGGGAAGTCCCCAGCGAACCGATTGAAAATCATGTGCCGGCTACCCCGACCCAAACGCATGTTCCGGACGACCGCGTGTGGACCCTAATCATAAAGAGGTGACGGCCACAAGCCCCTGGCTTGTATGAGTCCCGCTGGCCGGCAACGTGTTTCGCGCGTGATGGGCGCTCAGCGTAAACCGACCTCGGCATGGCCCAGCACCGACCAGCTGTGCTCGACGACGCCGCGGTGTGCGATCTCGACGTGAATGTCGGCCTGCTCGGTGTTGGTGCACACCGCGGTGGCCCCGTCGGGATCGGTGTATCGCAGGCTCACGCATCGTTGCCCGGGCTGGTCGACCCGGATGCACACATCGCGGTTCCCGATGCGCCCCTGGAGTTGCCAACGCTCCAGGGCCAGTGTAGTGCCTGCATTCGCAGGCAGGGTAAAGGCTTGTGGGCCAATCCTTTCCGTCGATACGGAAGCGAATGAAGGCCAGCGGTGCCAGCCATCGCAGCCCGGGCCTGCGCGACACCGCGCTGACCACTTCCAGGACGTCACCGTCGCCGAGGTCGGCGTGGATCCATCCCCAGCGCTCGGCGTTGCCGTGCCCGTAGATGTGGGCGAGGGCACCGCGCCAGCCGTCGACGCGCACCACAGTGCCGCCGACGGTCAGCGACCCGGCGAAGTCGGTGGTGGGTGCGATCACCACCTGGGCACCGGGCAGCAGCCCACGCTCCCAGGCCACGCGGGGAAACGTCCACAGCGGCCTGCTGCTGTCGGACCAGGACAGGTCCCACGCCAGCGATCCCGCCCGCCCGGTCACCCCGTCGGGCCCCACTCGTAGGCCCGTAGCGTCGAACCAGGCCGCACCGGCCGCGGGTTGGGTGGGCTCGGGGCCGAACCGTTCGGTACCCGGCGGGCCGTCGGGCGGGAACCAGCTCGCCCAGCCGTGCGCGTACGGGGCGCCGTTGTCGGTCGGGGCGACCGTCTCGCCGTGAATCCACAGCCCGGCGCGCGTCAGCGGATCCGACAGGGTGGCATCGAACACTATCCAGCCACGATCGTTGACGTACCCGCCGCGCGGATCCAGGTAGTGGAACGCGCCGGCCATCGAGTTGTAATCGCATGCCTCGTTGACGAAGCGGTGCCCGGCCTGGTTGACGATGATGCTTCGCGGCCGGGTCCGCTCCAGTCGCACGCTGCGGCTGCGCTGCTTGCCGTCGATGGTGTCACCGGGGATTTGCACGATCGGGACCCACCACGCTTCGCCCATGTTGGCCAGATCGGCGCCGTGTGCCATTGCCATGCGCAGCCCGTCGCCGGTGTTGTTCGGCGGCGAGACCGCGCCGTGCATCGGGCAGCGCAGGAATGCCTGTACCAAGCCAGGATCCCATTCGAAGCCGCCGACACCCAGGACCACGCCGCGACGGGCACGCACGTTGATCCGCTTGTCGGCCAGGGCAATTCGAACCCCGATGATTTCGCCGTCCGCGGCGATGAGTTCCTCGGCGCGCGCGTCGGTGTGCGGCGTGACCCCGGCGTCGAGCAGGCCCTTGAGCAGCCCCGCGATCAGTGCCGTGCCGGCGACGCACAGATCGCTGCCCTCCTCGACCGTGACGTGCATGCGCGCCCGGGTTTCGGCATCGATACCGACGTTGGACCAGTCGGCGGGAAACGACGTGATCCGGTTGCCCCACTCGCCGATCTGGCTCAGATCGAAGGGGCCCGCGCTCAGCGACCGGCCCCCCTTCGGCTGCCCGCCCGGCAGCTCCGGGCGGTAATCGGGGAAACCGGCGGCGATTTCGAAGCGTAGGGCACTGTGGCCCTCGACGAATTCCAGCATCCTCGGGCCGGTCCGCACGAACGTCTCGACCAGCGCGTCGTCCATCGTGCCGAGGGACTGCGCACGCAGGTACCGCAACGCGTCGGCTTCCGTCAATTCGCCTTCGGGAGAACGGTTATGGGCGGGGATCCACACGACGCCACCCGAGACCGCGGTGGTCCCGCCGACGGTCGGGGCCTTCTTGAACACCGCGACAGAGGCACCGGCGGCCACCGCCGACAGTGCGGCGGTCAGCCCGGCCCCGCCGGTGCCCAGCACGACGACATCGACTTCGGAATCCCAAGACATCAACTGCAATCCCTTCAGCTCAGCAGCTCGGACAACTGCTTTGCCGCTTCGACGACCGCCTCCCGGCCGCGCATCACGACGTCCTCCCGGTGGGAGATGAGGTTGATGCACGTCGGTGGGGACGGTGCCGGGCGGTCGACCGCCACGGCCAGGCCGTAAGTGTTCGGTTCGATCTCGCCGTAGGTCGTCACCCAGCCACGCTCGCGCGCTTGGGACACCAGATCCCGTTCGCCCGGACGCGGGGGCAGGCTTGCGAGCAAGGCGATTCCGGCGGCCCCGCGATCGAGCGGATACCGGCTGCCCTCGTGGAAGGACAGTTGGTAGGCGACGTGGCTCGGCACGATCACCGCGACCGCCACCTGTTGATCGCCCTCGGCGACGAGCAACGACACCGTGGTGCCCAGCTCGTCGGCCAGGGCACGCAGCGTCGGCAGACTCAGCTGGCGCACATTGCGGTCGAACGAGGCGCCGAGCACCGCGAGGCCGGCGGCCGGCCGGTAGCGCCCGTCTTCTCCCTTGACCACCAACCGAAACTGGGCCAGCGTCGACAGCAGGCGGTAGGCGATGGTGCGGTGCACCCCGATCTGGTTGGCGAGCTGCTGGACGGTCAGTCCGGCCGGGGAATCCGCCACCATTTGCAGCGCGGTGATTCCCCTGGCCAGCGTCTGCGAGCCGGTACCCGAACCCGTCACAGCCTTGACATACCTCCACGCGAGAGCGAAGCTCTAGTATATAGCGCACGATAATGTGCGATATTCGCACAATTAGTCTAAAACGAGAACCAGATTTCCACCAGTAGTAGGCGGAGAGGAACCGTGGCCGAGTTCGAGAGCATCTGGAGTGGCCTGCAGGGGGTCGCGTTTGAGCAGGGCTATCTGGACGCCGGCGGAGTGCGCACCCGCTACTTGCGCGCCGGTGATCCCGGCAAGCCGGTGTTGATGCTGCTGCACGGATCCGGCGGCCACGCCGAGGCTTACGTGCGCAATCTGGGGCGCACGCCGAACATTTCTGGACCTAGTCGATCGACATGCTGGGCCACGGGTACACCGACAAGCCGGGCTACCCGCTGGAAGTCGGCCACTACGTCGACCACCTGATGGCCGTGTTGCGCACCATCGGTGTCAACCGCGCCTGCATCAGCGGCGAATCGCTCGGCGGCTGAGTGGCCGCCCGCGCCGCGGTCGACCATCCGGATGTGGTTGAGCGACTGGTGCTTAACACCGCCGGCGGCTCCCAGGCCGATCCGGTGGTGATGAAACGGATCATCACGCTGTCCATGGCGGCCGCGGAGAATCCGACCTGAGAGACGGTGCAAGCCCGCATCAAATGGCTGATGGCCGACAAGTCCAAGGACTACGACGACCTGGTCGCCAGCCGCCAACGGGTGTACCGGCAACCGGGATTCGTCTCCGCCATGAGCGACATCATCGCGTTGCAGGACCCCGAGATTCGCGCCCGCAACATTCTCGGCCCGGCCGAATACGGCTCGATCGTCGCGCCGACGTTGGTGCTGTGGACCAGCGACGACCCGACCGCCGACGTCACCGAGGGGCGCCGGATGGCGTTGATGATCCCGGGCGCGCGTTTCGAGGTGATGCCCGGTTGTGGTCACTGGCCGCAGTACGAGGACGCCAAGACCTTCAACCAGTTGCATCTCGACTTCCTGCTGGGACGCTGATGGCGACGGACGGGCACCAGACACCGGCCGTCGACGTCGTCATGTCGGCGCGGGCCCGGTCGGCTTGACGCTGGCCAATATCCTTGGCGCCCAAGGTGTCCGCACACTGCTGGTCGACGAGCGAGACACGCTCATCGACTACCCCCGCGGGGTCGGCCTGGACGACGTGTCGTTGCGCACCTTCCAGTCGATCCGCCTGGTCGACCGCGTCCTGCCGCACACCGTGCCGAACCAGATCCTGCGCTTTTCGACGGCAATCGCCGGGTGCTCGCCGAAATGGCGCCGCCCGACGCGCGTTTCGGTTGGCCGAAGCGCAACGGGTTCGTGCAGCCGCTCGTCGACGCCGAACTGCTGGCCGGTCTGGACAGATTCGACTGTGTCGAGGTGCGCTGGAGCCGGCCGATGACGGCCTGCGCGGAAACCGCCGACGGTGTTGCGGTCGAACTCGGCGGCGACGGCGAAAGCACCACGGTGCGCGCTCGCTACGTCGTGGGCTGCGACGGCGGTCGCAGCACGACCCGCCGGATGATGGGCGTGTCCTTCGACGGGACGACGTCGTCGACGCGGTGGCTGGTGGTCGACATCGCCAACGATCCGCTGGGTCATCCCAACAGCGAGGTGGGTGCCGACCCCGAACGTCCGTACGCGTCGATCTCGATCGCGCACGGAATTCGCCGCTTCGAGTTCATGATTCACGCCGACGAGACCGACGAGCAGGCCGAGGATCCGGCGTTCCTGCGGCAGATGCTGGCCCGCATGGTGCCGCAGCCCGACCGGGTCGACGTGATCCGTCGCCGGGTGTACACCCACCATTCGCGAATCGCCGGGGTGTTCCGTAGCGGCCGGCTGTTGCTGGCCGGCGACGCCGCGCACCTGATGCCGGTGTGGCAGGGGCAGGGCTACAACAGCGGAATCCGGGACGCGGCGAACCTGGGCTGGAAACTGGCCGCGGTGGTCAACGGCTTGGCCGACGACAAACTGCTGGACACCTACGACATGGAGCGTCGCAAGCACGCGCGGGCCATGATCGACCTGTCCACGATGGTGGGCCGGGTCATCTCGCCGACCAACCGTCGCGTCGCCTCCGCGCGCGACCTGCTGGTGCGGTCGGCGTCAATCGTGCCCACGCTCAAGCGATATGTGCTCGAGATGCGCTTCAAGCCGATGCCGCGCTACGAGCATGGGGCGGTGGTGCATTCGGCGCCGCGCCGCGCCGAATCGCCGGTCGGCACGCTGTTCATCTAGCCCCGCGTCGACACGCGGACTCAGCAAGATGTCCTGCTGGACGACGTGCTGGGTCCGTGGTTCGCGGTGCTGTGCTGGAACAACAACCCGCGCAAGATTCTCGGCGACGAGGCGTTCGCTAAGTGGAAGGCATTGGGCGCCCGCTTTGTTGCGCTGCGGCCGCAGACCCAACTGCACTGGCCCGGGCACGACGACCCGGATGTCGTCGTCGGCGGCGATCGCACCGGAGGCCTCAAGGCCTGGTTCGACGTGCACCCCGAATCGGTGGTGTTCCTGCGTCCCGATCGTTGCATCGCGGGTGCCTGCATCGCCCAGCTCTCTCCCGAACTCAGCGCGTCGCTGCTCGATGCCCTAACGCTCATCCCGGTAGGGGGTGATGTCGACAGTGGCAATGGCTCTGTGCTGTATGTCCCACAGCCCGCTCCTGAATCTTCCGGGGCCGTCGCGGGACCTGCTTGACGACGTCGAGGGCGCCATCGCGCGGGCTGCCCAGTTCGTCCGCGATTACGATCCGGAGCTGGTCGTCATCTTTTCGCCGGACCACTACAACGGGTTCTTCTACAAGGCGATGCCGTCGTTCTGTGTCGGTTTGAACGCCAACGGGGTTGGCGACTACGGAACGCATGCCGGTCCGCTCGACGTGCCGACCGAACTGGCCTCGCAATGCGCCGAGGCCGTACTCGAGGCGGGCGTCGACGTGGCGGTATCGGCCAGCATGGACGTCGATCACGGCACCGTCCAGCCGCTGGAGAAGCTGTTCGGGGACGCGTTGTCGCGTCCGGTCATCCCGATTTTCGTCAATGCGGTCGCGGTGCCGCTGGACCGCTGCACCGGTGCCGCGCGCTGGGCGCGGCCGTCGGCAATTATCTGGCCACCGTGGACAAGCGAGTCCTGGTGATCGGATCCGGAGGGCTCTCGCACAGTCCGCCGGTGCACGACCCTGGCGACCGCGCCCGAAGCGGTCCGGGAGCGCATCGTGCAGGGCCGGCCGATGACATCAGAGCAACGGCAAGCCAGGCTGGCCGCCGTCATCGAGGCGGCCAGGGCCTTCGCCGGCGGCGACAGTGATCTGCAACCGCTGAATCCGGCGTGGGACCACCGCTTCCTGGAGATCATCGACGCCGGCCGGCTCGACGAGTTCAACCTGTGGTCGAACGCGTTCATGCTGTACGAGGGTGGCAGCTCCGCGCACGAAGTCCGCACCTGGATAGCGGCTTTCGCCGCTCTGGAAACCGCGGGCCGCTACGAGACGGCGCTGCGCTACTACAAGCCGGCCGAAGAGTTGATCGCCGGGTTCGCGATCAGGACGGCGATACCGGCATGACGGATACGAACGGCTTCGATCACGTCGTCGACGTGTTGATCGTCGGCTCCGGCGGCGGCGGCATGGCCGCCGCGCTGACCGCGCACACCTGCGGCCTCGATGCGTTGGTCGTCGAAAAAGCTTCCTATTTCGGCGGTTCCACCGCCTTGTCCGGCGGCGGCATCTGGGTTCCCAACGCGCCCGCACAACGGCGCGAGGGCTACTCCCCGGATCCCGAAGGCGTGGTCGAATACCTGCTCAGGATCACTGAGGGCCTGGTCAGCGAGGCGCGTATCCGGCAATACGTCGAGTCGGCCCCGAAAATGCTGGAGTTCCTCGAAGGGCTGTCCAGCTGGTTCGAATTCGTCTGGAAGCCCAGCTATGCCGACTACTACCCGGAGTTGCCCGGTGGCTCCGAACTCGGCAGCACCATCAACGTGCCGGCCATTGACCTGCGGAAGCTGGGTCCCGACGAGGAGCTGATGCTCAAGCCGCTGGCGCTTGCTCCGCGGGGAATCTGGCTGGGCCCCAAAGATCTGCGCACCTTCTACCGGATCAGGCAGTCGTGGGCCGGCAAGGGTGTGCTGCTGAAACTCATCTGGCGGATGTTCAAGGCCAGAGCATTCAACGAACGGATGGCCGCGATCGGCCAGTCGCTGGTGGCCCGGCTGCGGCTGGCCATGCGGGACAACGGTATTCCGCTGTGGTTGGACGCGCCGATGATTGAGTTGCTCACCCGCGCCGACGGATCGGTGAGCGGGGCGGTGGTCGAACGGGGCGGCGCCAAGCAACGCATCGGTGCCCGCCGGGGCGTCATCCTGGCCTCCGGGGGCTTCGATCACGACCTCGCGTGGCGCAAGGAGCAGCTGCCCGTCGTAGACCATGACTGGAGCTTCGGCAACCCCGTCGCGATGGGCGACGGCATCCGCGCGGGCGAAAAGGTGGGCGCGGCGACCGATCTGCTCGACGAGGCCTGGTGGTGCCCGGCGATCCAATGGCCGGACGGCCGAATGCAATTCATGCTCAACGAACGGATGATGCCGTCGCAGTTCATCGTCAACGGCGCTGGCAAGCGGTTCATCAACGAAGCGGCGCCGTACATGGACTTCGGCCACGCCATGATCGACGGCCAGAAACCCGGGATCACCCACATCCCGTGCTGGTTGATCACCGATCACCGCTCGTGGACTCGCTACGTCGTCGGCGGCCACCTGCCGCTCCCGAAGATCCCCGGCACTCCGGTACCCACCGGGCGCAAGATTCCCAAGGCCTGGCTAGAGTCCGGCGTCGTCAAGGCGGCGACCAGCTGGGACGAGATGGCGACCAAGATCGGTGTCCCGGCAGCCGAACTTCGCGCCACCGCAGCGCGTTTCAACGAACTCGCGCGCAAAGGTCACGACGACGATTTCAACCGAGGGGACAGCGTTTACGATAACTACTACGGCGATCCGACCCTGCCCAACCCCAATCTGTATCCGTTGGGCGACCGGCCCTACTACGCGTTCCGCATCGTGCTGGGCGACCTGGGGACGTCGGGTGGTCTGCGGACCGACGAACACGCCCGAGTGCTGCGGCCCGACGGCACCATCGTGTCCGGGCTGTACGCGGTGGGTAACACCTCCGCGCCGGTGATGGGCCGCAGCTACGCGGGCGCCGGAGCGACCATCGGTCCCGCCATGACCTTCGGCTTCGTCGCCGCCAAACACCTTGCCAGCCAGGCCTAGTCTCATAAGGAGGTAACAATGAAAATTTCACTGTTCTACGAGTTCGCGCTGCCCCGCCCGTGGGTGCCCGACGACGAACACATCATGATGCAGGACTGCCTGGACGAGGTGGAGGCCGCCGACAAGGCGGGGTTTTCCACCGTCTGGCTGACCGAGCACCACTTCCTCGAGGAGTACTGTCACTCCACCGCGCCGGAGATCTTCCTGGCCGCGGCGAGCCAGCGGACCAAGAACATCCGGCTCGGGTTCGGCATCATGCATATGCCGCCCGTGGTGAATCACCCCGCGCGGGTGGCCGAACGCATTGCCACCTTGGACCTGTTGTCCAACGGGCGCGTCGAGTTCGGCACCGGCGAATCTTCCTCCGTCGGTGAGCTGGGCGGGTTCAACATCGATCCCGCCGACAAGCGCGCGCAGTGAGAAGAGGCGCTCGAGGTCTCGATCCGCTGCATGATCGAGGAACCGTTCTCCGGGTTCCAGGGTGAGCACGTCCAGATGCCGGCGCGCAACGCGGTGCCCAAGCCGCTGCAAAAGCCGCATCCGCCCGTCTGGGTGGCCTGCACCCGACCGGCGAGCGTGCAGATGGCCGCGCAAAAGGTCATCGGCGCTTTGAGTTTCGCCTACACCGGGCCCAGGCCGCTGACCGAGCGGGTCAACGGCTACTACAAGGAGTTCGAGGAGAACGGCGTGCCCGTCACGCCACAGGTCAACCCGAACATCCTGGCCATCGGTGGTGACCTGTCGATGATGGTCGCCAAGACCGACGAGCAGGCGCTGGAGCGACTCGGGCAGGGCGGTGGATTCTTTTCGTTCGGGATCATGCACTACTACATGACCGGCGTGCACACTCCCGGCCGGACCGGGGTGTGGACTCGCTACCTGGAAGAGGTCGAGAAGGATCCGACGCTGGCCTACGGCCCCGGTCGCGGCGCGATCGGGGCCGTAGGCCACCGTGCGCGAGTTCCTGCGTGGTTACGAGGAAAGCGGCGTCGACGAGATCATCTTGCTGCTCAACCCGCGCAGTCACGAGGGCACCATGGAGTCCATCGAGTTGATGGGCAAAGAGGTGCTGCCCGAGTTCATCGAGCGCGACCAAAAGGCGGTGGCCGAGAAGGCCAAACGGCTCGAACCGGTCATCGAGAAGGTCGAGGCGCGCCGGCCCAAGTCGACCGCACCGAAGTTCGACGAAAGCTACTCCTTCGGCGGCCTGCCCACCGGCCGGGGCGGTAAGTTCACCGCCAGCGAGATCCCCGAGGCCATGGCCGAGATCAACGAGGGCCGGATCCAGGCGGCGCAGCGCGCGAAGGAAGAGCAGAAGAACAAGAAGTAGACGGCCTTGGCTCACATCGACGGGTTGTGGCGATACCTTGGCTATCAAGGCCGCCGTGCGGTGGTCACCGGATGCGCGTCCGGCATCGGCGAACACGTGGTGCGACAGCTCACCGAACTCGGGGCAGAGGTCATCGGGCTGGACCGGTGTCGACCATCGTTGGAGCTCAACGAGTTTCACGAGATCGACCTCGCCGACCCGCAGTCCATCGACGCTGCGGTGGCCGCCGTCGGAGGGCGGGTCGACACGCTGTTCAACGTCGCCGGTGTCTCTTCCGGGATCGGCAAACCGGCGCTGGTCGCCACGACCAACTTCCTGGGCACCCGTCAGCTCACCGAGGCGCTGGTGCCCCGGATGGCGGTGGGGTCGTCGATCGTCAGCGTGTCCTCGCTGGCGGCCGCCGGCTACCGGGAACACGCGGCGGCGGTGGCGCCGCTGCTGAACACCCCGACGATGCAAGCGGGCATCGAGTGGTGCCGCGCGAATCCCGACGCGCTGGGCAACGGCTACCAGCTGTCCAAGGAAGCGATCATCTACTACACGATGCGCAGCGCGACGCCGCTGGGCGCCAAGGGTATTCGGATCAACTGCTCCGGTCCCGGCGTCACCGAGACGCCGATCCTCGATCAGCTGCGCACGGCCTACGGGCAGGGCTTCCTCGACGACATCCCCAAGCCGCTGGGGCGCGTCTCGGACCCCGCCGAGCAGGCCGCGGTGCTGCTCTTCTGCAATAGTGGTGCGGCCAGCTACATTACCGGACAGATCATCTGGGTCGACGGTGGAAACGTGGGCGCCGCGATCGCGCGTGAACTCGAGGAAGGATCCTCTGCCAGATGAGCGGAGTCGACTTGACTGATTTCCGGTGGGTCGCAAAGGACGTCTCCAACTGGGGACGCTGGGGGGACTCCGACGAGCTCGGCACGCTGAACTTCATCACCGCGGACACGGTCGCGCGGGCCGCCAGCCTGGTCAAGCACGGCAAGGTGTTTCCGCTCGCCTTCGAGTTCCGGCACAACCCGGTGCACATCATGACCGTCGACGGCGGGGATGTGAACACGCTGGCCAAGTACGGGCCGGGCTGGCCGAGCAACCCGGTGGCCCAGCAGCTCAGCGGTTACATGACCGCCGACAACCCGTTCCGCTTCAACGACGACATCATCATCATCATGCCGCTGCAGGCGGCCAGCCAGTGGGATGCGCTGTCCCACGTCTACTACGACGACCACCTGTATAACGGCTTCCCGGCGGACTCGGTAACCAGTTTGGCCGCCTACCACTGCGGCATCGACAAGGTCGACGTCAAGGGCATCACCTCCCGCGGTGTGCTGCTGGACTTGGTCCGCCATCGCGGGGCGGAGGTGTTCCTCGAAGCCGGAAACCCGATCTCGCCGGAAGAACTCGACGACGTGGTTCGCGCTCAGGGCGTGACCATCGGGCGAGGCGACATCGTGTTGATCCGGACCGGCTGGTGGACAAGGTTTTCGATGACCGGGAACAAGACCGAAGGCTATTCCGGCCTGGACTGGCGATGTGCGCAGTGGCTCCACGATCACGAGATCGCCGCCGTGGCCGCGGACAACCTTCAGGTGGAAGACCTCGTGTCCGGGGTCGACGGCATCACCTTCCCTTTGCACCTGCTCTGCCTGCGCGACATGGGGATGATCTTCGGCGAATACTGGGATCTCACCGCGCTGGCGCAGGACTGCGCCGCCGACGGTGTCTACGAGTTCCAGCTCATCGCACCGCCGCTGAGAGTCGTTGGCGCCGTTGGCTCTCCGGTCAATCCGATCGCGATCAAATGACGGGCTTTACGCGTAAGACGATGCTGGTGGACGGCCTGGCCACCGGCTACCTGGAAACCGGCGAAGGCGATCCGGCGGTGCTGCTGCACGGCGGAGAGTGCGGCGCCAGCGCCGAACTCAGCTGGGAACGCAATATTTCCGCATTGGCTGCGCATTACCGGGTGCTGGCCCCGGACATGCTGGGTTACGGAAATTCGGCCAAGGTGATCGACTTCGTCGACGGCCGGGGCATGCGGATCCGGCATGTGGCCCGCTTCTGCGAGGCCCTCGGCATCGACTCCGCGCATTTCGTTGGCAACTCGATGGGCGCCATCAACCTGCTCAACGACACCACGTCGGATGCGCCGCGGTTGTCGGTCCGGAGCCTGGCGATCATCTGCGGCGGCGGAGAGATCCAGCAGAACAAGCACTTTGAGGCGCTCCAGGAGTACGACGGGAGCCTGCCGGCCATGCGCCGCATCGTCGAAGCCCTATTCCACGACCCCGGCTACCCGGCCGACGATGAATACGTGGGCCGCCGCTACGAGTCGAGCACCGCGCCCGGGGCACGTGGGAGGCGGTGGCCGCGGCCCGATTCCGCCGTCCCGGTTCGTCGCGGCCCGCCACCCCGTCGACCGCGCGAGCCTACCAACGCATCGGGGTGCCGACGCTGGTCATCGAGGGCGGCAACGACAAGCTGCTGCCGCCGGGCTGGGCAGCCGAGATCGCCAAGCAGATCGACGGCGCCCGCTCGTTGGTGGTCGACAACGCCGGCCACTGCCCGCAGATCGAGCAGCCGTCGACCGTCAACGACGTGCTGCTGAAATTCCTCGGCGAGGCGTCCTAGAAGACGTATTCCAGCCGGGTCATCATCCCGGCGACCTGATGGTAGGTGTTGTGGCAATGCATCGGCCACACGCCGGGGTTGTCGGCGACCAGGACGGCCATGATCTTCTGCTTGGGCAACACCATCACCGTGTCCTTGCGCGCGCCGCGTGACCCGTCGGGGTTGATCAGCTGAAATGTGTGCCCGCGCAGGTGGATTGGGTGATACATTATCGTCGGGTTGTCGAACGTGATGGTGGGCCGCTGGCCCTGCACAACGTGCAGCGGATTGGTCCTGCTGTAGGGCTCGCCGTTGATCATCCAGTCGTACTGGACCATGTTGCCGCCCAGGACGACCGGAATGTTGAGGCCCGGCTCGGGCCGGCCCAACATGACCGGCGTTGCGGCGGTGAACATCTCGACGGTGCCCACCTGTCGGGTGAGTTCGGCGGGCTGGAACTGCGGGTCGGGCGGGCTACCCCTTCCGGTGGACAGCAGCGCCCGCGCCAGCGCTCCCTTGCCCTCCGCCATGGCGACCAGCGGGAAGACTGCGTCGGCGGCGGTCACGATCACGTCGTACCGTTCGGCCATCCCGATGAGCAGGGCGTCGACCTGCCGGGGCACGACGGCGTACCCGTCGGTGTGGGTGACCGTCATGGGATGGCCGGCCAGCGCGACCCGGAACGTGGTGTCGGAGCCGGTGTTGATGAAACGGATCCGGATCCGCTGTCCCGGCTTCGCATTGAAGGTGGTGGGAGCGGCGGGAATTCGACCGTTGATCAGATAGACGGATAGGCGATGTCCCCGGCGTCGCCGCCGAGCAGGTCGCTGTTGCCGACCCTGGCATTCGGCAGGGCGGGCGCCGACCCAGCGGCGCTGGTCGACGTCGTCGGGCTGGTCGAGGTGGTCGATGTCGTGGGACTTGTCGACGTCGTGGACGTAGTAGAAGTGGACGTCGTAGCAGTAGACGTCGTGGTCGGCGATGACGAGGTCGTCTCGGGCATGCCGGGCATGTTGGACATGCTCGGCTTGTTCGGATTGGTGAGTTCTTCGTAGAGCTGTTGGGGGCTCTTTCCCACCCCGTCGGTCCAGTCATCAAGGACCACAATCCATTCGGCGTCGTAGTTGCCCTCGGTGGGGTCGTCGATGATCATCGGCAGGTACAGGCCGGTGTCTTCGTCGAGCCCGGTGTGCGGGTGGGCCCAGTAGGTGCCCAAGTTCGGCGCGGAGAACTGGTAGGTGAATTCCTGGCCGGCTTCGATGTTCGGGGTGGCCGGTTCCGTGCCATCCATGTTGTTGCGTAACGCGATACCGTGCCAGTGCACCGACGTCGGATGGTCGAGTTTGTTCGAGACCTTGACCACGAGCTCGTCACCGACCCGGGCCCGGATCAGCGGTCCCGGAATGGTGTCGCCGAAGGCCAGCGTCCGCACCACCGGTCCACCCAAATCGATCTGGGTCAGCTGCGGTGTCAGGCTGACGTTGACCGTGCGTCCGCTGTGCGGCCGTGCCGTTTCCGCGGCTGCGATCGCGGCTGCCATCTTGGCCTCCGGGCTCGGGTCCTGGGACTTGGAGTGGCCGCAGGCCGCCAGTGTCAGTCCACCCGCGATGCCGGCAGCCATGAAGCCGCGCCTGGTTAGCCGCGCCCCGTCGGTCCCAACCATGGGTAGCAGCGGCATCGGTGCTCCTTGTCGTCGGTCGAAGTGTGCCCGGCGAGTTATACCGTGCTAGGGAGTTAGCCAGAACGCAACCACTGACCGAGAATTGACGAAGAATTGTCGGCCCGCGTCAGACCGCGGCGCCGCCTCCGTCGACATGCAGGGTGGAGCCGGTGATGAAGCTGGCTCGCGGGGAGCTGAGGAATAGCACGGCCTCGGCGATCTCGGACGCGAACGCGGTACGGCCGAGGGGCAGCGACCGCCCCAGCTCCTCGTTGACGTCGCCCCACGCGGCGGCGACTCCGAGCGTGCGGGTGGGACCGGGTGCCACGCTGTTCACCCGCACCCCGGCCGCCCCGAACTCGGCGGCCCAGGTGCGGGTGAGCGATTCCAGCGCGGCCTTGGAGGCGCTGTAGCCCGACGCGCCCGGTATCCCCTTGAACGCGGCCATGGTGGTGACGCTGACGACGCAGCCGCGACCGCGCCGCAACATTCCCGGGATCAGGCCGGCGACCAGGAAATAGGCGCCCCGGACATTGGTGTCGAAGATCGTCTCGAACACCGTGATGTCCTGATCGACGGTCAACGAGGACGGAAAGCTTCCGGCGTTGTTGACGATGATGTCGACCTCGCCGCACTGCCGCACAAGCGAATTCACCGAGTCGGCATCCGCCATGTCGGTCTGCACAAAGCGCGCATTCTGTCCTATGGCGTCGATCGCTTCATCGCCCTTGACCCGGTCGCGCCCGGCGATGCCCTCGACGGGAACAATCATGCGGTCGTCGAGCACGGCGCCGTAGTACCTGGCGTCGGGGTCGGTGATCACCTGGCGGGAATCGCCGGTTGCGGCGAAACGGGTCCGGATGAAGTCGTCCATGCCCCGCTTCTCCGGGCCGGCGATATTGATCAGCCCGGCCGGGTCCCCGACCGCCGCGCGGGTGACGGCCGTGGCCACATCCGCGGCCGCGATGGGCTGGAACGCCCCGTGCGGCGCGCGAACCGTGTCGCCATCGGCCATTGAATCGGCAATGCCCGCAACGAATTCGAAGAACTGAGTGGCGCGTACGATCGTGTACGGAGTTGCCGATTCCGCGATGAGCTTCTCCTGAGCGATCTTGGTGCGCATGTAGCAACTGGCGGCGACGCGGTCGGCTCCCACGATCGACAGGGCGACGTGGTGCTGCACTCCGGCGGCACGCTCGGCCTCGAGGAGGTTACGGGTCGAGGTGGTGAAGAATTCCAGCACCTCGTCGTCGCCCCAGGACGGCGCATTGGTTACGTCCACCACGGTGTGGACACCGGCGACCGCCCCGAGGCCTTCGCCCGTGATGGTGTTGACCCCCGAGCTGGGTGAGGCCGCGACGGCCTCGTGTCCGAGCTCGGTGAGCTGCGCGACAACCTGCGATCCGATGAGCCCACTGCCGCCGACGACCAGAACCTTCATGATCATGCCTTTCGAGTTTCCCGAAACCACTGGTCTGTTCAGCATGGCCCTCGGCGGGTAGGTCGGAACCCTGGAAAGTCCGTAGTCGTCTCGACTAAGGGGCCAGGTCGCAACCCCGCAACTGTCTTCGTGAGCGGATCCCGAGCTTGGCGAACACCTTGCGCAGGTGCCATTCGACGGTGTGAGTGCTGATGAACAACTGCGCTGCGATCTCGGGGTTGGTCAGGCCGTCACCGGCCAACCGCGCGATCTGCGCCTCTTGGGGCGTCAACTCATGACCCGGCGCGGCCGAGCGCTTGCTGACCTTCTGGCCGGTGACCAGCAGCTCGCGCCGAGCGCGCGGCAAACGCATCGGCACCCATTCGCCCGAACATCTCGTGGGCGGTCTGCAACTGCGCGCGCGCATCGATGCGGCGGTTACACCGGCGCAGCCACTCCCCGTAGACTAGGTGAGCCCGCGCCAGTTGCACCGCAATACGGGTATGCTGCAATCTGTCGATCGCCTCTTGGTAGTGCGCTTCGGCGCTCTGGTCGTCGGCCAGCAGCGCCCGCGACCACGCTAAAACTCCTGCAGCCCAATCTGTTTCGGTGACCAGGGCACGCTCTTCGAGCTGGCGCAGCGCCGCTCGCCCACCGTCGGGTGCGCCGCCTCTGGCGGCGGCTTCGACGAGTTCGATCAGGCAGAAACCAAACACGCCGAGATCCTCGTGTTCGCAACATCGCCGGGCCGCGGCCAACGCTTCGTCGTAGCGGCCCAGGCCGTTGTAGAGCAAGGCTTTGGTGTAGTTGGCCAGACCGACGATGCGCCCTTCGCCTCTGGACACGGCGCCTTCCGTCGCGGCATCGATGAATTTCAGTGCGTCCGCTTCGGCGCCACGCTAGGCGGCGAGCAGCAACGTCTGGTACTTCAACGGGGCATAGCCGGTGGCGGCGGCGATCGCGCCGGCCTCCTCGACCAGTGCCGTGGCCGACGCGAGTTCACCGGCCTGCACATGCACGCCGGTGCGGTAGACCAGGGCATGCGGCAGCACCGCCAGCGCGCCGGCGTCGCGGGCCAATCGCACCGCGTCGGTAGCCAGGTGATGCCAAAGGTCGTCGTCCCACACCTCGTGGGTCGCCGATTCCTGCACGAGCGGGAAGGCCAACCAGAACCACCGCATCACGTCGTCGTCGCCGCGCGCGGCCGCGGCGCGGACCAGGTGCAGCGCTTCACGCAGCGTCGGCACTTTCGCGGCGTGGCCCGCGGTGATCCAGCTGGCGATGCCGTCCAGCAGCAGATCGACCGGGCGGGTGGGTTGCGGTCCCGTCGACGCCGCGCGGGCAGCCCGCGCCGTCGTCTGGAGGCCGCCGGTCGGGCATAGTCGGCCGCCGAACAGCGCTGCTCCCAACGCTTCCAGATAGGTCTCGCGGGCCAGCGCGTCGTCCAGTGTCTCCAGCCCGCGGGCGGCATCGAGCAGGCCGGCGGCGGCATCGGAGACGGTGGGCGCGTCCGAGGCGCCCGAGCGGCTGCGAGCGAAGGTGATCTGGGCGCGCAACCGCACGGCGCGGGCCCGCTGCAGCTGATCCAGCGTCGCCGACTCGGCGATGGCCAGCAGCTCGTCGGCGGCGTCGAACGCGGCCACGTCGCGTTTGGCCTGCGCCGCGGCCAGCGCACGGGTTCCGCGGCGCGCCGGGTCGGCGGTCAACTGCGTGGCCCGCTCCAAGAATGCCGCCGCCGCGGCCACGCCCCCTCTGGCCTGCGCATGTCGGCCGAGCGTTCGAGTGCGGCGGCGACCTCCTCGTCGGGACCGGGCGCGGCGATCGTCAGGTGCCATGCGCGCCGGTCCGGGTCGGTGTCGGAATCGGTGGCCTCGGCCAGCGCCTGATACACCCGGCGTCGTTCCATCAGGTCCGCTGAGCGGTATGCCGCCGACCGCACCAGCGGGTGGCGGAACCGCACCCGGGTCCCGACGTCGATCAGACCCACCGCCTCGGCTCGCGCCACCGCGTCCGGCGGCAGCCCCAACCGATGGGCCGCGCGGGTAAGTAATGCGGCGTCGCCGACCGGTTCTGCCGCGGCGGTGAGCAACAGCTGCTGGGTCTGATCCGGCAGCGACCGGATGCGGCGAAGAAACGTCTGTTCGAGCTGCCCGGCCAGCGGTCGCACGTCGGGCCGTTCGAAGCCGCCCGCCAGTTCCGCGGCCGTCAGCCCCCGGGGGAGTTCGACCAGGGCCAGCGGGTTCCCCCGCGTTTCGGCGACGATGCGGTCGCGCACCTGGTCGTCCAGCCCGCCCAGGATGACCGAATCCAACAGTGCGCGCGCATCGGCCGGATTAAGCCCGCGGACCGTCAGTTCCGGCAGCCCGGCGAACTCGTCCTCGAACCCGTCGCGCATCACGAAAATCAGCGCGACGGGCTCGGCGATCAGGCGGCGCGCGACGAAGGCCAACGTCTGAGCCGAGATGCGATCGACCCACTGGGTGTCGTCGACGAGCAAGAGCAGCGGCCGGCTCTCGGCGGCCGCGGCGATGAGGTTCAGCACCGCCAATCCGACCAGGAATCGATCCGGCGCCGGTCCGTGCCTGCGGCCGAAGGCGATGTCCAGTGCCTCCCGTTGCGGCTCGGGCAAGCGGTCGATGTGGTCGAGCAGGGGAGCGCAAAGTTGTTGCAAGCCAGCGAATGCGAGCTCCATCTCCGACTCGACATCGGCCACGCGCGCGGCGCGGAAGCCCGCTGCACGCTCGGCGACGAAATCAAGCAGCGCGGTCTTGCCGATGCCGGCTTCGCCGCGCAGCACCAGCACCTGGCTGCGGCCCGAGCGGGCCGCGGACGTCAACTGTTCGAGGGTGCCGCATTCCGCGCGCCGCCCCCGCAGGGACAGCGCCCGATGATTGGTCACGCACGCCGCCGGATCAGAAGGATTCACGTCTGACCCTACTGGGGCGCTTGTCGATACGCCGTCAGCGTCGGCGGGGACCCTCGTCGGTGCTGGCGACCGAATAGCCAGGCCGCGGTGGAGATGATCGTCGGGACGAGCAGCGACAGCGCCAAGACGAACACCACGAACGCGGCGTTGGGAGTGGTCAGCCAGCCGACCGGAAAGCGCGCCAGGCTGACAGCGAGCCAGGACGCGGCGACGGCCAGAAACAGCGTCCCCACGGTGGCGACCTTGATCGACCGCAGCGCTAACTGGGTCGGCTCGGCGGTGTTGGCCAGCGAGCGGTTGAGATTTTTCGTGCGGCTGTAGACGACCACGAAGTCGAGCACGATGACCAGCGCGCTGAACGTCACGATCGCCCCCGTCTGCCACAGCGCGGGCCGATGGCCGAGCACGAAATGCAGGTAGTCGATGTTCGTCTCCCTCATGATCAAGGTCGTCGCCATCGCGGCCCCGAAGGTCAGCCACCCGCCGAGATCGGCCAGGAAGCAATAGGCGCGGATGTCGGCGGGATCGTCCTTGGGCACCTTGTTCACCACGTGGCTGGCCAGCATCCAGCCCAGCCCGGCGAACAGCCCGGTGGTGCCCGCCGCCAGCATGCCGGTCGCCAGGTCGCCCTGGGTCCAGGCGATCGCGCAGATGCCCTGGCGGTCCCCGCTGTCGGGCGGATGTGTGCCGCTGATGAGGCTGAACAGAAAGCTGTCCAGCATCAGGATCAGCACCGCCGCCGCGAACAGCGCCAAGGTGTGCACGCCCTCGCGGGTGCTGCGGTCGAACAGCAAAGCGATTGCGGTGATCAGGAATCCGCCGAGGACACCGGCGAGTTGTGAGGTCGACGGCGCCGACGCGATCATGCTCCATTGATCGGACGTGCAGAAGGTATCGGGATTCATCGACGCCGCCCAGTCATGCGCCAAACTTTAACCAGCACGGGGGCCGACGACGTCGAAAGTTTGCTGTTGGCAGGGCAAGGACCCCAGGCTTAAATCAACTGCTTGACTTAAAGCGTCGCGCGCCGATTAACTCTCGGTGTGGTTAACGAATTGGATGGCAAGGTCGCCATCGTCACCGGCGGAGCGTCGGGTATCGGCCGCGGCATCGTGGAACGGTTTTTGGCCGAGGGTGCCCGGGTCGTCATCGCCGACGTCGAGACCGAAATGGGCGAACACCTGGCCGCCACACTGGGCGACGACGCGCAGTTTCACCAGACCGACGTCTCCGATCCCGAATAGGTGACGGCACTGGTCGCGACCACCGTCGAGAAATTCGGTGGCCTGCACGTCATGGTCAACAATGCCGCGGTGTCCAGCCCGTTGCGCCGATTGCTCGACGACGACCTGGGCGACTTCCACCGGATCATGGGGGTCAACGTGCTGGGCGTGATGGCCGGAACCCGAGACGCCGCCCGCCACATGGCCGAAAGCGGTGGCGGCTCGATCATCAACCTCACCGCCATCGGCGGGATCCAGGCCGGCGGCGGGGTGATGATCTACCGGGCATCGAAAGCGGCGGTCATCCAGTTCACCAAGTCCGCGGCAATCGAGTTGGCGCGCTACGAGATTCGGGTCAACGCGATCGCCCCGGGCAGCATCCCCACCCCGATCCTGGGCAAGTCGGCCGCCGGGATGGACCCGGAGTAGCTGGCGGCGTTCGAGGCGCGGATTCGGCAGGGGATGCGCGACGACCGGCCGCTCAAGCCCGAGGGCACGACCGACGACGTTGCCCAGGCGGCGCTGTATTTCGCCGGGGACCGCTCGCTGTATTTCGCCGGGGACCGCTCGCTGTATGTCACCGGAACCGTGCTGCCGGTGGACGGCGGGACATCGGCCGGCAAGATGATGCCGCCCAAGAAGCGCGAGAGATGACATCCCGGCTCGAGCGCACCGGCGTGGCGCAGGCCCGCATGCATTTAAATCAAGCGCTTGACTTAAAGCGGCCCATCGAGGTTGACTGAGCCAATGACCACGGCAGGCAGGGCCGTTCGCACCGAACGGGCCAGCTCCACCCAGGAGGTGATCCTGGTGGCGGCCGAGCGGCTCTATGCCGAGCACGGCATGTTCGCGGTATCGAACAGGCAAGTCAGCGAGGCCGCGGGACAGGGCAACAACGCCGCGGTGGGCTACCACTTCGGCACCAAGGCCGACCTGGTGCGCGCCATCGAGGAGAAGCACCGCGGACCCGTCGAGCAGCTGCGCGAGCGGATGGTCGCCGACCTCCTGGCGTCGGGCGAGTCGGGCGAATTACGCGCCTGGGTGGCGTGCCTGGTGCGCCCCCTCACCGATCACCTCGAGGAGCTCGGCAACCCGACCTGGTACGCGCGCTTCGCCGCGCAGGCCATGACCGATCCGGCCTACTACAACATCGTCGTCAAAGGCGCGCTCAGCTCGCCGTCGCTGGTCGAAGTGGTCGACGGCGTCAACCGCTGCCTGCCGAACCTTCCGGCCGATGTCCACTTCGAACGCAACATCATGGCCCGAAACCTGTTGATGCACACCTGCGCCGACCGCGAACGTACGCTCGCTGCGGGTGCTGCGCTGGCCCAGCCCTCCTGGCGCGCAGCCGCATTCGGTCTCATCGACGCGATCGTGGGCCTGTGGCTGGCGCCGGTCACTCCCTACGAATGAAGAGCAAGCTCATGAAAGTGACTGTCGACCAGAACATTTGCGCATCGTCGGGCAACTGCGTGATGAACGCACCCGAAGTGTTCGATCAGCGGGACGAAGACGGTGTCGTCATCCTGCTCAACGAGCACCCGTCCGCCGAGCAGAGCGACGGCGCCCGGCAGGCGGCCGCTGCGTGCCCGGCCCAGGCAATCCACATCGAGGACTGACATGTCAGACGCACTGACGAGTGTTTCGGCCGACGCCGAGATTCCCGACTACCCGATGGCCCGCAACCAGGGCTGCCCGTTCGCTCCGCCCCCGGACGTGATGGCCCTGGCCGAAGAGCGGCCGCTGTCGCGGGTCCGGATCTGGGATGGCAGCACCCCGTGGCTCATCACCGGTTACGAGCAGGTGCGCGAACTGTTCGCCGACTCCCGGGTCAGCGTCGACGACCGGGTGCTCGGCTTCCCGCACTGGAACGAAGGCATGCTGTCGACCGTGCACAAGCGGCCCCGGTCGGTGTTCACCTCCGACGGCGAGGAGCACACCCGGTATCGGCGGATGTTGTCCAAGCCGTTCACCTTCCGGCGGGTGGAAGGGTTGCGACCGACGATCCAGCAGATCACCGACGACCACATCGACACCATGCTGGCCGGCCCGCATCCCGCGGATATCGTTGCCGCCATTGCGCTTCCGGTGCCGTCGCTGGTGATCAGTCAGATGCTCGGCGTGCCCTACGAGGACGCCGAGATGTTCCAGGAGCACGCCTCGATGGGGCGGGCGCCGTATGCCACCGGCGCCGACACCGCCAAGGGCGCGATGAGCCTGCACAAGTACCTGGCCCAGCTGGTCGAAACTACCTGGCCCAGCTGGTCGAAACCAAAATGGAGATCCCCGCTGAGGACGCGATCTCCGATCTGGCTGAACGCATCAAGGCCGGCGAGCTCAGCGTCAAAGAGGCAGCGCAGCTGGGCACCGGATTGCTGATCGCCGGGCACGAGACGACGGCGAACATGATCGGCCTCGGAGTGCTTGCGCTGCTTGAGAATCCGGATCAGTTGGCCGTGATCCGCGACGCCGAAGACCCGAAGGTCCTGGCCAGTGCGGTGGAGGAACTGCTGCGCTACTTGAGCATCATCCAGAATGGTCAGCGCCGCGTCGCCGTCGACGACATCCAGATCGCCGGCGAGACGATCCGCGCCGGCGAAGGCATCATCATCGACCTGGCTCCGGCGAACTGGGATGCCAAGGTCTTCCCCGAGCCCGACCGGCTCTACGTGCACCGCGCCGGGGCCGACCGCAACGTCGCCTTCGGTTACGGCCGCCATCAGTGCGTGGGTCAGCAACTCGCGCGGGCGGAACTGCAGATCGTGTTCCAGACGCTCTTCCGGCGCATCCCGACCATGAAACTGGCCGTGCCGTTGGCCGAGATCCCGTTCAAACACGACCGGCTGGCCTACGGCGTCTACGAACTCCAGGTTATCTGGTAAACGAAATCCATTGAGCAGCAGCCCAGATGATCACGTTTTTGCAGATCCGATTGGAGGGTCAATAATGTCAACGACGACAACCACCGCCTCGCTCTACCCGCCCGGAGGATACGGTGCTCCCAAGGATCGGCGCGGCCACGCCGTGGGCAGCGACGTGGGTCTGCCCGAGGGGACCGTGGTCTTCTCGGCCGACAACCACATTTCGCTGGCCGACGACATCTTCTTCGACCGCTTCCCGGATGACCTGAAGGACAAGGCGCCCCGGATCTGGTACGAGGACGGCGCCTACCAAGTGGGACGCAAGGGACAGTCGTTCCTGCCGGGCGACTTCAGCGCCGTGCTGATGCAGTACGACGACCTGCCCGGCGCAGCGAGCACCAACATCGAGGCTCGGATCGAGGAGCTGCGTCAAGACGGTGTCGAGAAGGAGCTGGCTTTCCCCAACGCTATCTTGGCGCTGTTCCACTACCCGGACAAGAAGCTTCGCGAACTGGCGTTCCGGATCTACAACGAGTACATCGCCGAGCTCCAAGAGCGCTCCAACGGCCACTTCTACGGCGCGGGCCTGATCAACTGGTGGGAACCCGAAGGTGCCAAGCGGACGCTGGCCGAACTGAAGTCGTTGGGCCTCAAGACTTTCCTGCTGCCGCTGAACCCGGGCAAGGACGACGACGGTAACGTGATCGACTACGGCAGCACCGCGATGAAGCCGGTCTGGGAGGAGAGCGAGGCCGCCAGCCTGCCGGTGACCCACCACATCGGCGAGACCCCGCCGAAAACCCCCTGCGAGTTCAACAGCGTGGTGGTCGGCATGATGATCAACGTCGACGGCTTCCGCGAACAGTTCGCCAAGTACCTGTTCACCGGGATTCTCGACGACCATCCCGGCCTGCGCATCGGCTGGTTCGAAGGTGGGATCGCCTGGGTGCCTTGGGCTTTGCAGGATGCCGAGCACCTGGTCGCGTCCTACCAGCACATGTTCAACCGACAGCCGCAGCACGATGTGCGCTACTACTGGGACACCCACATGAGCGCGTCGTTCATGGTCGACCCGCTGGGCCTGCAGCTGATCGACCAGATCGCCGTGGACAAGGTGATGTGGTCCAGCGACTGCCCGCACAACGAAAGCACCTACGGGTATTCCGAAAAATCGCTGAAATCCGTTGTGGACGCGGTCGGTCCGGCCAACGCGAAGAAGATCGTCAGCGACAACATCACGAAGTTCTTGGGTCTACAGTGACGATATTCACCCAACTGGACACCAGCACCGGCAACGGACTGGTGATTCCCGAAACACCCGACCTGAATCGGCTCCGTCGCGAGACCGGGGCCCGGCTGCGCTCGGCGATGGCCGAACGCGGCGTCGACGCGATGATCCTGCTGGGCAACAACGCCGTGGTCTACGCCACCGGCGCCAGCTGGCCACTCGGTGATGCCGGACTGTCCTATGTCGAGCGCCTGGTCGCCGTGGTGGTCGCCGACGACGAGTGGCCCCACCTGTTCCTGCCGTTCCGGGAGGGCGCCTCGCACGAGACCGGCCTGCCAGACGACCACTTGCACGGGCCGGTCTACCTCGAATCCGAGGAAGGCGTAGCCAATTTCGCGCGCGCGATTGCCGGCCTGATTCCGCCCGGAGCGGTGATCGCGGTCGACGAGTGCACGGGCGCGATGTCGCGCGCGGCGAACCTGTTGTTCCCCAACGGCGCTCCGGTCGACGCCGCCGCGATCGTCAGCGCGGCGAAGTCGGTGAAGACACCGGACGAACTGTCGTGCATGCGCACCGCGATCCGGATCACCGACGAAGCCATGGTCGAAGTCCAGAAGCGGCTGGCTCCGGGGATCCGTCAGATCGATTTGTCGGCAAGCTTTTTGCGGCGTGCCTTCGAGCTCGGGGCCACGGCCAGCATGCTGGAACCGATCTGGCAGGTGATGCCGCCGAGCAAGGCCGAGGGCGTGTGGACCACGCACGGCGACCTGGCGCTGCCGCTACTGAGCACCGAGCGCGAGCTGGGCGAAGGCGACGTGCTGTGGACCGACGTCAGCATCACCTACCAGGGCTACTGCTCCGATTTCGGGCGCACCTGGCTCGTCGGCCGGGATCCGTCGCCGCGTCAGCAGGCGCAGTTCGACAAATGGTTCCAGATCATGACCGCGGTGCTCGGAGTCGCCAAGGCCGGCGCCACCGCCGCGGATCTGGGGCGGGCCGCGACCAAGGCCAACGGGGGCAGCAAGCCATGGCTGCCGCACTTCTACCTGGACCACGGCATCGGCGTCAACGCGCCGAAATGCCGATGATCGGAACCGATCTCGGTCAGAAGTTCGACGAGCACTTCGTCCTAAGGGAGGGGATGGTGCTGGTCTTGGAGCCCGTGGTGTGGGAAGACGGCACCGGCGGCTATCGCAGCGAAGAAGTCCTCGTGATCACCGAGGAAGGCTGGATTCGTTTGACCAACTACCCCTATGACCCCTATGGCTCTCATGTCGGTTGAAGTTTGCCCTGACGAGCGCACCCTGCGCTTGGGGCGTCGCCGGCGGGCGCTGGAGCAGATGGCCGCCCACGATCTCGATGTGCTGGTCCTGGGCCGGCAAGCCAACGTTCGTTACGTAACCGGTGCGCCGCAACTGTGGATAGCCGGCACCCGTCCGATCGGCCCGAGCTGCGTGCTGGTGCGCGAGGCCGGTGCGGTGCACCTCCTGAGCACGTGGGACGAGGGCGTCCCCGAGGACATCCCGCACGAGAACCTGTACGGCATCTCGTGGAACCCGATGAACACGATGTCGGTACTGCAGCGCATCGACGGGGCGGCGACCGCTCGCCGCGTCGGAACTGACGCCCTCTCACCGGTTTTCGCGCAACTGCTGCCCACCGCATTTCCGAACGCCCAGCTGGTCGACGGAGAGCTGGCGATGCGGGCCGCGCGCCGGATCAAAACGGCCGAGGAGATCGCCGCGCTGCGCCGGTCCGTCGCCGTGGCCGAGTCGGCGCTGGCGGCCGCGGTCTCGGAATTGCGGTCCGGGGTCGGTGAGCAAACGTTGGCCGGCGCCTTGCTGGAGGCCTCGGCGGCCGGCGGGGTGAGCACGCAGTCGAATCAAGATGTCGCATGGGTGACGTCGCGCCGGCACCCGTGGCGGCGGGCCGATGGCGATGGTCGTATCCAGGACGGCGACCTGGTGGCATTCTCCGCCGGAGTCCTGGCCGGTGGCTATGTCGGCGAGGTCGGACGGACCTGGCCGGCCGATCGAAAGCATGCACCCGATGGTGCCGCCGCGCTATACGGACGCTGGGAAGGCTTGTGGGGCAGGCTAATTGCGGCCTGTCGTCCCGGTGCGGGCGCGGGCGAACTGCTGGCCGCCTATCACGCCGCCGGTGAGCCCGAGCCGCCGATGCCGGTGGCCCGCGGCCTGGGCATGGGATTCGACCCGCCCGTCGTCTCCAAGCACCTGCCGTCGACCGCGGCCGAGGAACGTCTGGAGCCGGGGATGGTGCTCGCCGTGACCGGCTATGTGTGGGAAGAAGGAGTCGGCGCGGTATTCGGGCGGGAAGCGGTCTTGATCACCGCCGACGGTCCCGAAGTGCTCACCGCCAGCCCGTCCTGGCAGCCCTAGGCATGCCTGACCCCGCGGAACCGGCAGCCGAAGAGATCATCCGGTACACCAAAGACGCCAAGACGCGGATCGCCACGATCACGTTCGACCGGCCGGACTATCTCAATGCGCCGACCATCGCGGCGCGGCTGCGCTACGCGGACTTGTTGCACCAAGCCGGCATTGACGACGACGTCAAGGTCTTGGTGGTGCGCGGCGCCGGCGACGACCTCGGCTCGGGTGCGGATCTGACCGAGGTCATGCGGGTCCGCGATGCCCCGGATCAGGGTCCACGACTGGCCGAATATCGGGTCAGCCCCGACGACGTCAGGTATCCGCCACCGGGTTCGTTTCGCAACGGCGCCACTCTCGGGCAGTGGTATGCCAACCCGAACTCCGGCATTCGCGGCCTGCAGGACTTCAAGAAGATCAGCATCCTCGAGGCGAAGGGCTACTGCTACGGCTGGCACTTCTATCAGGCGGCCGACGCCAACTTGGTCATCGCCAGCGACGACGCGCTGTTCGGGCATCCGTCGTTTCGGTATTACGGCTGGGGACCGCGCATGTGGTGGTGGGCGCAGACGATGGGGATCCGCAAGTTCCAGGAAATGGTCTTCACCGGAAGGGCTTTCACCGCAGCCGAGATGTACGACTGCAACTTCCTCAACAGCGTGGTGCCCCGGGAGGAGCTCGAGGCCGAGGTGGAGAAGTATGCGCTGGCGTGCGCCCGCAACCGCCCCACCGACACGGTGTTCATGCAGAAGGTCTTCTTCGAGATCATGAAACAATTCCAGGGCGAGTACCTGGGCAGCATGCTCAGCGGTGTCTTCGAATCGATGGGGGCAGCGTTCGCCCGGACGGTGGCGACGAGCTGATGCTTGATGAGGCCATGAGACAGGGCCTGGGTGACGCGGTCAAGGACAACGACGCCAAGTTCCCCGCCGACTGGGCCTTGAGCAAGGTCGCGCGCAAGAAGGCACGCAAAAAAGCGAAGCGACCAAAGTAGTGGCGCACATCGAGTCGCCGCTGGCCGGTTACACGGTCATCGATCTGTCCACGGGCATCGCCGGCGCCTACTGCACCAAGCTGCTGGCCGACGGCGGCGCCGACGTCATCAAAGTCGAAGCACCAGAAGGCGATCCGCTGCGCTCGTGGTTGGCCTCGGGGGCGGTCGTCGGAGCCGACGGTGACGGCGCCTTGTTCAGCTTCCTGGCCGCGGCCAAACACAGTGTGGTCGCCGATCCGGTCGCGGATGCCGAACTGGTGAACCGGCTCCTGGCGTCGGCGGACGCGGTGGTCTGGTCGACCGGGTCGAAAGTCGCCGAGCACCAGGACTTTACGCCGCACGCCATTCACCGCCGCCACCCACATCTCACCGTCACCGCGATCACGCCGTTCGGGCTGGAAGGCCCCTGGCGAGACCGCGCCGCCACCGAGTTCACGCTGCAGGCCTGGTCGGGCGGAATCGTCGGTCTCGGGTGCGGCGAGCAGGAGCGCCTACCGGTGTTCGTCGGCGGACAGGTCGGCGAGTACTTGGCCGGAGCCTATGCAAGCGCGGCCACCCGGACGTCGCGGCACCGCCGGATCGACGGCGGGCCAGGCGAACTGCTGGATCTGTCGATGCTCGAAACCCAGATCCTGTGCCTCACGTACTACCCGGTCACCTACTTCGAGCTGCTAGGCCGTCCGTGGCGAGACACCTGGCGGCCCACCATCTCGGGAGTGGCGCAGGCGAAAGACGGCCTGGTGGACCTCGGGTGCGGCACGGCGCAACAGTGGTTCGACTTGTGCGCGATGGTGGGTCACCCGGAGTGGCTCGACGAGGAGTCGCCGCTGTCGATCACCGAACTGGCCAACGTCTACGCCGACGAGATCTTCGCCTGGCTGGCCGCCACCGAAGTCGACGAAATCCGGGAACTGGCGTCGGCATTCCGCATCCCCAACGCACCGGTCGGCAACGGCGTGAACGTCACCTCGTTCGACCAGTTCGTGCAGCGCGGGTCGTTCGTGCGCAACCCACACGGCTTCCTACAACCGAGCCACCCGTATCGGATGCGGCCGGCGCAGTTGCGTCAGCCGCAACCGGCGCCGCGACTGGGCGAGCACACCGAGCACTACCGCAGTGCGCGGCTGTCGCAGCGACCGTTGCCGACCGGGGTGGCAAAACCGTTGCCGTTCAACGGGCTTCGAGTGTTGGACATGACGACGTTTTGGGCGGGTCCCTGCGGCATCCATTTTTTGGCCCTGCTCGGCGCGGAGGTCATCCACCTCGAATCCACCCGTCGCCCGGATGGCACCCGGCTGATCGCCGGCCTACCGATAACCGAGGACCAATGGTGGGAGAAGTCGCCGATCTTCGAGGCGCTGAACACCAACAAGAAGGGCCTGACGCTCGACCTGCAGAGTGGGCGTGGCCGAGAGTTGTTGCGGGAGCTGATCGCAACGTGCGACGTGGTGGTGGAGAACTTCACACCGCTAGTGCTGGACCAGATCGGGCTGGATTTCGCTGCTGTGCAGTCGATTCGGCCGGACGTGGTGATGGTCCGGATGCCCGGCTTCGGCCTCGACGGGCCGTGGCGCGACAACCCGGCGTTCGCCTACGTGATCGAGGCCGCATCCGGCGTCAGTTGGCTCACCGGATATCCGGACCGCACGCCGTACGACCCATATTCGATCGGTGACCCCAATGCGGGGGTGCACGCGCTCAACGCGATACTGCTGGCGCTCGAGCATCGCCGCCGCACCGGCGAAGGCGTGTTCGTCGAAGCGGCGATGGTCGACGCGGCGCTGAGCATTGCCGCCGAGCAGGTAATCGAGTACTCGGCCTACGGGGCACTGCTGGAGCGCGCCGGCAACCGGGGACCGACGGCGGCGCCCCAGAACCTCTACCGCAGCAACGACATCGACGAATTCGGCCGGCTCGACAGCTGGGTAGCCATCGCCGTGGCGACCGACGAGCAGTGGAAAAACCTTTGCCGGGCAATGGGATCACCCTCCTGGGCAACCGATCCCACACTATCGACCGAAGCCGGCCGGCGTGCGCACCAGGATTTGATCGACGAGCAGCTGGCTGCCTGGTGCGAGCACCACACCCGCGACGACATCGTCACGACGCTCTGGGACGCCGGCGTATCGGTGGCCAAGGTCCTGCAACCGCACCGGCAGACCGAGCTGGAGCAGCTGGTGTTTCGCGGCTTCTTCGAAGAAGTGGACCATCCGGTGAACGGGCGGGCCAGGCTCAGCAGCGTCCCGATAAGGTTCTCCAGCGGGCCGAAGCTGTTTCACGCGAATCCCGCACCCACGCTGGGACAGCACAATCACGAGTTGCTGGCCGAGCTGGGCCTGACGCCGGCGGAGATCGCGGACCTGGAAGCTGGCGGCGTCATCGGCGTGACACCGGCGATGCGGTCGGGCTAGTGCGTCCACCCTTCGGCGGCCTGGTCTTCGAAGGTGTGGTCGATCCGTTCGAACCCGCGCTTGACCGAGGCCCGGGCCGCTCCGTGCGGCAGGCTGTACAACCGGTTGGCCAGAATCGCATCGGCGGTCAACCGTGCCACCGCGTCGACCGTCACGCCTTGATCCTGCGTCGGCGGTAGCGGCCGGAAGCCCTCCGTCAGATCGGGCGTCGACGCAAGCCCGTAGTCGGCGCCGCGGATGCGCTCGGAGTTGGCGACCAGCTTGGTTTCGATGACCATCGGGCAGAGCACCGAAACGCCGATGCCGTGGTCCTTGACCTCGCGGGCCAGCGTTTCGGCCAGCCCGACAACGCCATACTTGGCAACGCCGTACGCCTCGAGGCCGGCGTTAGGCACCAGTCCCGCGAACGACGCGGTGAACGCGACGTGGCCGCCCTTACCCTCCCTGCTCGACGAACTTGGGCACGAACGCCTCGACGGCGTGGATCGACCCCATAGGTCGATGTCGATCACCCACCGCCAGTCCTCGTGCGTCATGGTCACCAGCGGGCCCGCGACCACGATGCCGGCGTTGCTGAAGATGACGTCGACCTGGCCGAGCAGGCGGAAGGAAGGACTCGTCGGCGAGGTTCGTCATTTGCTCGAGGTGCCGCACATCGCATTCCACGCCGTGCGCCTCGACTCCCTCGCTCTTGAGGTGTGCCACGGCGTGTTCCGGCGCGGCCTTGTCGACGTCGGCCAGCACGATGCGGGCGCCGCGGCGGGCGAACTCGGTCGCGGTGGCCAAGCCGATCCCGCTGGCGCCGCCGGTGACGACCGCCCCGCGTCCCTCGAATCCGTCCATGGAATCCGAGCGTATTACCCGGCTATGCCCGCGGTGTGAGAGGACTCATATAGATAGGGCACTAACTATTACCTAGGATCGAAAATGTGGCCACGCTGACCGCCCGCGAGATCGATCCACTCGCCCTCGAACATCAGGTGTGCTTCGCGCTGGCGACCACCAATCGCGCGGTGTTGGCGGTATACCGACCGCTGTTGGAGCCGTTGGGCCTGACCCATCCGCAGTACCTGGTGATGCTGGCGCTGTGGGATCATCGCAAGGCGGCGCACGAATCGCCGCTGTCGGTAAAGCAGATCGCCGCCGCCTTGCAGATGGAGTCGGCCACGCTGTCGCCGATGCTCAAACGGTTGGAGGGACTGGGCTTGATCACCCGCGCCAAGAACGCCACCGACGAGCGCGCCACCGACATCACGCTCACCGAGCGCGGAATCGCTTTGCGTGAGCGGGCACTTGAGATTCCGGCCGCCGTCGTCGCGCGCCTCGGTGTCGAGCTGTCCGAACTCGAGAACCTGCACCAGGTCCTGACCCGAATCAACGCGGCCGCCGTGGCGGCGGGCGCATTGCAACGCTGAGGAGCCACCATGACCGCCGCGAAACCCAATCTCTGGCAACGCATTGGCTATGCCTACGGCCGACGCCTGCCCGACTCGATGCGCAGCTGGGTCGCGCACGACCTCGCCGGCGAGGGAGCGATCCGCCGGCACATGATCAGATGGGCGATACCGCCCCTGTTTGTGCTCGCCCCGTTCTGGCTACTGCCCGCATCGCTCTACGTGCACACCGAGATGACCGTGCCGCTCTACGCGTGGGCGTTGGTGATTAACGTTGCGCTGAACAAGGTTTGGCGCCGGCACCGCTTGGCCGTCCACGGGTTGGACCCGAACCTGGTCGACGTGATCAATCGCCAGAAACAGGCTCGGATGCACGAGGACTACGCTCGCCGTTACGGGCCGCGGCCCGCCGAGGCCGAATGGCAGTCCAACAGCAGCCCGTTCTAGCGGCTACTTCAGGCAGCTGCCACCGTCGACGGGCAGCGTGACGCCGGTGATGTAGCGCGCCTCGTCCGACGCCAGGAACAGCACCGCGTTGGCGATGTCCTCGGGCTCCACCCAGCCGATCGGCAGGGTGTGCATCAGCTGTCCGACGACCTTCATGTCGTCGGGGCCCGGGTTCTCCAGAGCGGGACGGAACAGCTTCATCGTGCCCTCGTTCATGAACAACGGGGTGTTGACGTTGGTCGGATGCACGGAGTTGACGCGGATGTTCTGGGCGCCGAGCTCGACGGCGAAGGTGCGCATCAAGCCGACCACGCCGTGCTTGGCGGCGACGTAGTGACCGGTGTGCGGGTAGGCCTTGAGGCCGCCGACCGAGCTCGTCAGGATGATCGAGCCGCCGTTGCCGCCCGCAAGAATATGCGGCACACCGGCTTTCACAATCTTCCACACCCCGGCCAGGTTGATGTCGATCATCGCGGTCCAGTCGGTTTCGCTGGTCTTGTCCAGCGTCTGGCCGCCGTTACCGATGCCCGCGTTGGCGACGATGCTGTCAAGCTTGCCGAGCTGCTCGACGCCGGTGTCCACCGCGGACTTGAGCGCGTCGTAGTCCCGGACATCGACCTCGGCGGTGTAGATCCGACGGTTTTGCGCCTTCACCAGGTCCGCGGTCTCGGCCAGATCCTCCGGCGTGGAGGCCGCGATCAGGTCCACGGTGTCGATCTTCTCGCAGATGTCGACCGCGATGATGTCGGCGCCTTCCTGGGCCAACCGCACCGCATGGGCACGGCCCTGACCGCGCGCCGCCCCGGTGATGAAAGCGACCTTGCCTTCAACACGTCCGGTCATCACTACCTCAATTCGTCGATCGACGTCTCAGCGGCTGACTGTCACGGATTGTCGATGGCCCCTCGCAGGAACCGCTGCGCCTCGTTCCCCGGGGGGCGAGGAGGGTGCCGCCACTGACTCTGTCATCGCCCGGCAACGAGTGTCAACGGCGAATCCGTTTTGGCTATCTGCAATTCTGGATTTTAGAATACGATTCTCACCGCAAATCACGTGCGCTATTTGCTCAGGTCAGGCGGGGTGCCGCGACGGCAGTGTTAGGCGACGAATCCGGCTGAGCAGAAGTCCCACACCTCGTCAGCGGTGATGGGGTGAATCGTCGCGTCGTCGGAACCTCCGCTGGACTGCGCGATGAACATGACCGTCTGCATCGTCATCGCGGCAATGCGGTGGGGATTGAGCCTGTCGCGCAACTTGCCTGCGTCGGCGGCTGCTTCCATGAGCTCGGTCAGCAACGCCAGCAGTGGCGCATGGGCGACCTTGACCTCGGCTGGGTGCGTCACCAGCAGCCGGGGGGCAAAGTCGGTGAACAGCGGGCGCTTGGCGGTGGGGTCCGGTCGCGAGGCCTCGTACAACAGTTCAACGGCGACCTTGAGCCGCTCCAGCGGGTCGGAATGGCTTTCGGTGGCGGCGCGGATCTGGTCGGCCGACCGGCTCAGCGCGTCCTCGAACAACGCCAACAGCAGCTCGTGCTTGCCGTCGAACTGCAGGTAGAAGCTCCGCAGCGATTGCCGCGAGCGGTCCACGACCTCCTGGACGGTAAAGTCCGTGCTGCCCTTTTCGATGATGATGGCCTGCGCCGCGTCGAGGAAGCGCTGAACACGCTGCGCCGCACGCAGTTTCGCAGTCTTGATGGATCGCTCGACGGCGCGCTGCTTCCAGGCCGGCTCTTCGCTTGGATTGGTCACGGAAGGTTCGGACGATTGCCGCGAGGGGAGAACATGGTTGGACTCTACCGGAGAACGCCGTGACATCGCTGCGCTCGACCCCCTCACGGAGCATGTGTCGGCGATTGTAACTTTCTTACCACGAGAATACTATTCTCGTCCACGTGTGTATAGCAGTGGAATCGCAAGAGCGAACCGCACCATCGGTGGAAACCCGGTCTACCGACGGCCTATCCGCTAGCAAATCCTAGGGGAGTGCTGTGCAGCTGACCTTTGACAGCGACGTCGAGGAGTTCCGCGCGGAATTCGCGGCCTTCCTAGACGCCAATCCTCTCGACCCGGCCCTGACGCGCGAACGGCCGCAATCGAGTTCGGACATCCCGCAGTGGGCCCGTCGCTGGCAACGGCTGTTGTTCGACAACGGCTGTTGTTAGACAACGGCTGTTGTTCGACAACGGCTGGCTGCTGCCCGGGAACCCGCCGGAGTTCGGCGGTCGCAACGTCACGCTGCTGCAGCAATACGTGTATCTCGAGGAGTTGTCGCGGCGGCGGATCTATCAAAGCTTCAATCCGCAGGGCGTGGGCATCATCGCGGCGTCGTTGTTGTCGTTCGGCACACCGGAGCAAAAGCAGCGTTGGGCGGTGCCGATTCTGCGTGCGGAGATAACCGCGTCGCTGGGGATGAGCGAGCCCGGTACGGGCTCCGATCTCGCCTCCCTGAAGACGCGCGCGGTGCTAAACGGCGACCATTTCGTCGTCAACGGGCAGAAGGTGTGGACATCGGGTGCCCATCACCCCGACGTGTTGCTGACGTTCGTGCGCACCGATCCCGCTGCACCAAAACACAAGGGCATCAGCGCTTACTGATTCCGACGGACACCCCCGGCGTAATATGCCGTCCGTTCGCCTCGATGGGTGACATCGAGGACGTCGACTTCAACGAGGTCTTTTTCACCGACGCTCGGGTGCCGGTGGAGAACTTGGTGGGCGAGCTCAACGCGGGCTGGCGCGTCGCGACCGGTTCACTCGGACACGAACGCGCGATGCTGTGGCTGGTCCAGCCAGGCGTAGTAGCCGATGGCGATGAGCCCGGCCACGATCGCGACCGCCCCCAACACCATGCCGGCCGTCGCGGCGCGGGGGTTGATGGCCTCGCCGTGGCCGGCTCGCCGCCGCGCGATATCGCCGGTGATCAGCGCCGCGGTACCCAACGGCACCCCGATTAGCAACCAGCAGGTGACCAGTGCCAACCCGCCCAGGACCACCGCGACCACGCCGGCCTGATTTCGGGGCTCCACGGGGTAGCGCATGTGCGCGAATACTAGGCAATGCGCATACCCGCACCACCCGCGGGCGCTAGAGCTGCACCAGCCGTGGTGCAGATCCCTTGGCCCGCAGCGTCATTCCGGCCTGTGAGGTCAGTTCCCGGGCGCTGCCGAGCAGATTGTCCAGTAGCAGCGACCGTTTGAAGTGGTGGTGCAGCTGGTGTTCGGCGGTGAAGCCGATACCACCGAGCACCTGCTGGCAGTGCCGGGCCGTGGTCACCGTCGCCTGACCGGCCGACGACCTGGCCAGCAAGCTGGCCAGGTCGTCGGGGTCGTCGGTTGCCGTGGTCGCGGCGTCTAGGGTCGCCTCGGCGCCCTCGATCGCGACGAGCGTCTCGGCCAGTCGGTGCCGGATCGCCTGAAACGAGCTGATGTGGCGGCCGAACTGGACACGATCTAGGGCGTGCTGGCGCGAAAGTGCCAGCATCGCGCGGCTGGCGCCGACCAGCCACCAGCCCAGGGCCCGACGCCCTGCGGCAAGCCCGGCTTGGGCAGCCGAATCGCCTTCTGCGACAGTATGTATCGGCAACTCGTTGTCGATCGCCGAACCCGGAATGTCCTCGCGCTTCCACACCACCCAGGAGCCTCCCGCGAACGGGAGCGCGGTGACACCGCCCGGCGCCCGTCCGGCCGCGCGCAGCACCACGTCGTTGAGCACCGGCGCATGCGCACCCGCTTCGCCGAGCAGCCCGAACACCAAAGGGATTGCGATGTGGGGTATTTCGTCGAGCATGTCGCGCCAGCCGAGGTCGGTCAACGCCGCATCGAGCTTTGCACCGGACGCGGCCGTCATCGCGGTGCGCAGCGAGTCGGCAAGCATCTGCACTGCCTCGGGGTCCACGATCACTCCTTCCCGAGGTCGAGCAGCCGACGGGCGATGATGTTGCGCTGAATCTCGGCGGTCCCGCCGTAGATGGTCGACGCTCGTGAGTAGAGGTAGTCCGAACGCCACGGCGTGTCGTCGAGTTCGAGGGTGCCAAAGGGGCCGAAAGGATACGTCATTCTCACCAAGGCCATCAAGGACCCGGAGGGCATGAAGGCGTACGGCAAGGCCGCCGGTTCGGCGATGGCCGGTGCCACCGCCCATTCCGGCAGACGCGAAGGCCGTAATCGTCGCTCCGAACCTGGTGGCCGCCCGCTACGTTCAGCTTTCACCGGCCTATCGCGACCGGGGGCCCGTCATGCGCGATGGCGCCGTCATACCGGTCGAACGGACCGCGGTGCCGGTCGAGTGGGATGAGGTCAAGACCCAGTTGATGCGACTGGCAACGGATTTGGGACCCAAGAGTGGCGGTCGGGCACATCCGTAGGCCGTTTCATCGACAGCGCCGCCAATGCTCTGGAGGGTAACGGCGACAAGCTGCGGCAGACACTCGGGCAATTGTCAGGAGTGGCCTGGATCCTGGCCAACAGCAGCGGCAACATCGTCGACATCATCAAGAACCTGCAGACCTTCGTCGGAGCGCTGCGGGACAGCAACGTTCAGATCGTGCAGTTCAACAACCGCCTGGCAACGCTCACCAGCGTGGTCAACGACAGTAAATCCGACCTGGACGCGGCGCTGACAGATTTGTCGACGGCGGTCGGCGAGGTGCAGCGATTCATCGCCGGCAGTCGCAACCAAACCAGCGAACAGATCGCCAGGCTGGCCGATGTCACCCAGAATCTGGTCGATCACCACATGGCGCTCGAAAACATTTTGCATGGCGCGCCGAATGCGCTCGGCAACTTCTTCAATGACTACAACGCCGACACCGGAACCATCGTGGGAGGTTTCGGACTGATGAACTTCGCGAATCCCACGTGGGGCGGCCAACTGCTGCTGTCGTTGCCGGGCTGCAGCAAAATCGGCGCCATCGAGAACGTCACCGCAGTCGAATCGGGCAAGCTGTGCTCCCTGTTCATCGGTCCGGGATTGCGACTGCTCAACTTCAACAACTCGCCACTGCCCATCAACTTCATTCTGCAGAAGTCCATCGACCCGTCGAAGATCCTCTACACCGAACCGCGCCTGGCGCCCGGCGGCGAGGGTCCGAAACCCGGACCGCCCGAGATCCCGCCTGAGGTATCGGCGTATACCGGCCTGCCGGGTGATCCCGTGGGACCGCCGGGGGCGGTACCACCGGCGCGGATACCGGGCGCGGCAATGCCACTGCCGCCGCCACCGTCGACACCGATGCCACCCCCACCGCCGCCGGCGGCGAGTGTGTCGGACATGTTGCTCCCAGGCGAAGGGCCACAACAGTGATCGGCTCGGTTGCGTTTCGGCGGGTGTGCGCCTTCGGCTGCAGCGTGG
>NZ_JAGZ01000006.1 GCF_000526915.1 Mycobacterium genavense ATCC 51234
AGGCCCTCAGCCACTAACCGCGAAAACCACTGGTTTCCAAAACTTTCAACTCAGAAGGACATAGACAATGTCGATCAATTACCAGTTCGGAGACGTCGACGCGCACGGTGCGTTGATCCGTGCGCAGGCCGCTTCGTTGGAGGCCGAGCACCAGTCCATCGTGCGCGATGTGCTGGCTGCCGGTGACTTCTGGGGCGGCGCCGGTTCGGTTGCCTGCCAGGAGTTCATCACCCAGTTGGGTCGCAACTTCCAGGTGATCTACGAGCAGGCCAACCAGCACGGCCAGAAGGTGCAGGCCGCGGGCAACAACATGGCCAGCACCGACAGCGCCGTCGGGTCCAGCTGGGCCTAACACCCGAAACTTTAGGCGCGGCAGCACACCATCCGTTCGGTGTGCTGCCGCGTCCTGCGGTTACCGTGTACAACGATCGTCTGGGGTACTGATGGACCAACAGAGCACTCGCACCGACATCACCGTCAACGTCGACGGCTTCTGGATGCTGCAGGCGTTACTGGACATTCGCCACGTCGCTCCGGAGCTGCGGTGCCGGCCCTACGTATCCACCGACAGCAGTGACTGGCTCAACGATCACCCCGGCATGAAGGTGATGCGCGAGCAGGGCATCGTCGTCGGCGACGATGTCAACGAAGAAGTAGCCGAGCGGATGCGGGTGCTCGCCGCGCCGGATCTCGAGGTCATCGCACTGCTGTCGCGGGGCAAGCTGCTGTACGGCGTCGTAGACGACGAGAACCAGCCGCCCGGCTCGCGCGACATCCCGGACAACGAGTTCCGGGTGGTACTGGCCCGACGCGGGCAGCACTGGGTATCGGCGGTCCGGGTGGGCGCCGACATCACCGTCGACGACGTCGCCGTCGCCGACAGCGCGTCGATCGCGGCCCTCGTGCTGGACGGCCTGGAGTCGATTCACCACGCCGAGCCCGCCGCGATCAACGCGGTCAACGTGCCACTGGACGACATGCTGGAGGCCACCAAGTCGTGGCAAGAGTCCGGCTTCAACGTTTTCTCCGGCGGCGACCTGCGGCGGATGGGCATCAGCGCCGCCACCGTCGCCGCGCTGGGACAGGCGCTTTCGGACCCGGCGGCCGAAGTTGCTGTGTATGCGCGCCAATACCGGGACGACGCCAAAGGACCCAGCGCGTCCGTGCTGTCGCTGAAGGACGGTTCGGGCAGCCGCATCGCGCTTTATCAACAGGCGCGGACCGCGGGTTCGGGGGAGGCCTGGCTGGCGATCTGTCCCGCGACCCCACAGCTCGTGCAAGTGGGCGTCAAGACCGTGCTCGACACACTTCCGTACGGCGAGTGGAAGACCCACAGCAGGGTGTAAAGAGAAGTATCAAATGTTAAGGCGTGTAACGTTTTTGAACTCAGGGTGCGGCCAGGCCACAAAAGCGTCATACTGCTCTAATAATTAGCGGCAAATGCGAAAATGAGTGTCACCGGATTCATCAATCGCGAGGCGGGGTAAATGGAATTGGAAAACGTCGAACTACTGGTTTCCGAAGCCTCGGTAAGTAAATCGACAGGGCCCTCCGCGCGACTGGCGACCCGGAGCCACACGTCCACCACGACAGGGGTGCAGCCCGATGACTGCGGTAGCTGATGCGCCACAGACTGATATCGAGGGAGTCTCACAACCTCGGGCAGTCGTAGTCGGCATCATGGCCGGCGAGGGTGTCCAAATCGGCGTTCTGCTGGACGCAAACGCCCCGGTCTCGGTGATGACCGACCCGTTGCTGAAGGTGGTGAACACCCGCCTGCGTGAGCTCGGCGAGACTCCACTGGAGGCGACCGGTCGCGGCAAGTGGGCGTTGTGCCTGGTCGACGGTTCTCCGCTGCGGGCCACCCAATCGCTGACCGAGCAAGACGTCCTCGACGGCGACCGTCTGTGGATCCGGTTCATCCCCGACACCGAGAAGCGTTCGCAGGTCATCGAGCACATCTCCACCGCCGTCTCGCAGAACCTGAGCAAGCGCTTCGCCGCGATCGACCCGATCGTTGCCGTGCAGGTCGGTGCCGCGATGGTGGCCGGTGGCGTGCTGCTCGCCTCCGCGTTGCTGGGCTGGTGGCGCTGGCACCACAATTCGTGGCTGACCACGATTTACGCTGCGGTCATCGCCGGGGTCGCGCTGGGCGTTTCGATGATGCTGCTGATGCGCGCCCAATCGAACACCGATCGCCGTATCGCCGACATCATGCTGGGGAGCAGCCTCGGGCCGCTGACCGTCGCCGCGGCCGCGGCACCACCCGGCGGCGTCGGATCGCCGCATGCGGTGCTGGGCTTCGGCGTCCTCACGATTGCCGCGATACTGGCTCTGCGATTCACCGGGCGTCGGCTCGGGTTGTATACGGCGATCATCACCGTCAGTTCGCTGGCGACGATCGCTGCCCTGGCGCGAATGGTCGCGATGACCAGCGCCGTGACGATGCTGACGACGATCGTGCTGGTCTCCGTGATCGGTTACCAGTGCGCACCGGCCATGGCCCGGCGGCTGTCCGGTATCCGGTTGCCGGTCTTCCCGTCGGCCACCAGCCGCTGGGTCTTCGAGGCCCGGCCCGATCTGCCCACCACCGTGACCCGCACCGACGGCGGCCCGCCGGTGCTCGAGGGACCCGCGTCGGTGCGCGACGTGCTGCTGCAGGCCGAGCGTGCCCGGTCGTTCCTGTCGGGCCTGCTGGTCGGCTTCGGCGTGCTGATGGTGGTCTCGCTGCCGGGCCTGTCGGACCCGCATACCGGGCAACGGTGGCTGCCGCTGCTGCTGGCCGGCTTCTGCGCTGGTTTCCTGATGCTGCGCGGCCGCTCCTACGTGGACCGTCTGCAGGCCATCACCCTGGCCGGGACGTCGGTGATGATCGTTGCGACGGTCGTCGTGCGCTACGCACTGGAACTGCAGTCGCCGCTGTCGGTGTCGGTCTGCGTCGGGATCTTGGTGCTGCTGCCCGCCGCGGGTATGGTAGCGGCCGCGGTCGTGCCGAACAGCATCTACAGCCCGCTGTTCCGCAAGTTCGTGGAGTGGATTGAATACGTCTGCCTGATGCCGATCTTCCCGCTGGCGTTGTGGTTGATGAATGTCTATGCGGCAATTCGGTACCGGTAACGGCAAGGTGTGGCGTAGGCGCGTATCCCGTGCGGCGATAGCCGCACTCCTGCTGACGTCGGGTTCGCTCGCCGGCTTACCGCCCGCGTACGCGATATCGCCGCCGACCATCGACCCAGCGGCGGTGCCGCCCGACGGTCCGCCGGGCCCGCCGGCGCCGATGAAGCAGAACTCCTACTGCACCGAGGTCGGCGTGCTGCCCGGCACCAATTTCAAGCTGCAGCCGAAGTACATGGACATGCTGAACCTGCAGGAGGCATGGCAGTTCGGCCGCGGCGCCGGGATCAAGGTCGCCGTCATCGACACCGGTGTCACCCCGCACCCCAGGTTTCCGCACCTGATCCCCGGCGGGGACTACGTCATGGGCGGTGACGGGCTGTCCGACTGCGACGCCCACGGCACCATCGTGGCATCGATGATCGGTGCGGCACCGGCAAACGGCGCGGTCCCGCCACCGGCGGCGAGACCGCGCAAGCCGGTCACCATTCCCACCACCGAGGCGCCGCCGAAAGCGCCGCCGCCGCAGACGGTGACCCTGTCCCCGTTGCCCCAGACCGTGACCATGGTTCCGGCCTCGCCGCCGTCCGAGGGCCCACCGCCGCCGCCCTGGGCTCCGCAGCCACCGCCGTCGGAGCCTGCGCCCGCGCCGGCCCCACCGTCGCAAGCTCCGCAGGGAGCACCGCCGGGTCCGCCACCGCCACCCGCGCCGGCGGCTCCCGGCGCCGCTTACCACGGCGGCGGCACGGTGACGATTCCGGCGTATTCCGGTGGCGCGCAGACGATCAAGGCCGGCAATCCACACCCGCTAGCGCCGACGCCGCCGCCTCCACCACCGGCACCGTCGGCGGGGCCCGACGCCTACAGCGGTGTCGCCCCCGACGTCGAAATCATCGCGATCCGCCAGTCCAGCCAGGCGTTCGGCCTCAAGGACGCCTACACCGGCGACGAGGACCCACAGACCTCGGCGAAGATCTCCAGCGTCGAGACCATGGCCCGCGCCATCGTGCACGCCGCCAACCTGGGTGCCTCGGTGATCAACATTTCCGATGTGACCTGCATGAGTGCCCGCAATATCGTCGACCAGCGGGCGCTGGGGGCGGCGGTGCGCTATGCGGCCGTCGAGCGTAACGCCGTGATCGTGGCCGCCGCCGGCGACACCAGCAAGAAGGACTGCAAGCAGAACCCGATCTTCGACCCGCTGAAGCCCAAAGACCCGCGCGACTGGAACGCCGTCACCACCGTGGTGACGCCCTCCTGGTTCAGCGAGTACGTCCTGACCGTCGGCGCGGTGGATGCCGACGGTCACCCGCAGACCCAGGGCGCCAACGGGCAGGGCTCGTCGAGCGTCGCCGGACCGTGGGTGGGGATCGCCGCGCCCGGAACCGACGTCGTCGGGCTCTCGCCGCGAGACGACGGCTTGATGAACGCGATCGACGGGCCGGACAATTCGCTGCTGGTTCCCAGCGGCACCAGCTTCTCGGCCGCGATCGTGTCCGGGGTGGCCGCACTCGTCCGCGCCAAGTACCCCCAGCTGTCCGCGTATCAGGTGATCAACCGGTTGGAGCGCTCCGCGCGTGCGCCGGCCCGCGGGGTCGACAACCAGCTCGGCTACGGCGTCATCGACCCGGTGGCGGCGCTGACCTGGGACATTCCCGACGGGCCGCTCAAGCCCCCGCAGCAGCTGTCGATACCGTTGAAAGTGCCGAAGGCGCCGCCGCACCGCGACATGCTGCCCGTTTGGGTAGCGGCCGGGGGGCTGACCGGAGCACTACTGATCGGCGGGGCAGTATTTGGTATCGCGACGTTGATGAAGCGCCGCAGGCAGCAACAATAAGGGCGGAGCAGTACAAGCATGAAGGCTCAGCGCAGGTTTGGGTTGTCTTTGTCGTGGGCGCGGGTCACCGTCGTGTTCCTGGTCGTCGTCGGGATCCTGCTGATCGCCAGTCACTGCCCCGACTCCTGGCAGGGCAGATACCACATCGCCTGGTGGGTCGGCGTCGGCATCTCGGCGATCATCACGCTGCTGTCGGTGGTCACCCATCATGGCCTGACCGTGACCTCCGGCCTGGCCGGATGGCTCTGGGACTGGTCGGCCGACCCGGGCACCACGCTGGCCGCGGGGTGCACGCCCGCGATCGACTACCAGCGCCGGTACGGGCGCGACAAGGTCGGGGTGCGCGAGTACGACGGCCGCCTGGTCACGGTGATCGCGCTGGACGGCGATGACGATGCGTCGCGCCACCACCGCCAGAAGAGCGCGCCACCGGCCAGCGTGCTGGTCCGATCGGTCGCCGCCGGCCTGCGCCAGTTCGACGTCAGCCTGGACGGCATCGACATCGTCTCGGTGCAAATGCGCCGCGGCGGAAACGCCGCCGAGTTGTCCAAGCTCGACAAGCTGGGTCCCGAGGAGTGGGGACTGGTCAGCGATCAGCCCGCCTCGTACGTGCGGCGCACCTGGCTGGTGCTGCGGATGAACCCACAGGCCAATGTCGCCGCGGTGGCGGCCCGCGATTCGCTGGCTTCAACGCTGGTGGCGGCGACGGAGCGGCTGGTCCAGGACGTGGACGCGCCGGGCTGTGCGCCCCGGCCACTGACCGCCGAGGAGATCGCCGAGGTCGACAGCGCCGTGCTGGCCGATCTGGAACCGACCTGGAGCCGGCCCGGATGGCGCTATCTCAAGCACTTCAACGGCTTCGCGACCAGCTTCTGGCTGACGCCGTCGGACATCACCACCGAAACGCTCGAGGAGCTGTGGCAGCCCGATGCCGAGGCGACCGTCGTGACGATCCAGCTCACCGCGGACGACGGCCATCCCGAGGTGTCGAGCTGGGTGCGCTATCACAGCGATAGCCGGCTGCCCAGGGGAGTATCGTCCGGCCTCAACCGGCTCACCGGCCGCCAGTTGGCCGCGGTACGCGCCAGCCTGCCTGCCCCGACGACCCGCCCGTTGCTGGTCGTGCCCACCCGGGGGCTCCTCGAGGACGACGACTTGGTGCTCCAGGTCGGCCAGGCACGGGAGGGCGCTGAGCGCTTGCTCGCAGGTCAATGAGCCGCCCGCAATCGACGGCGGAGGACGCCCGTAACGCAATGGTTGCCGGCCTGTTGGCGTCGGGAATCTCCGTCAACGGGCTGCAACCGAGCCACAACCCGCAAGTGGCGCTGCGGATGTTCACCACGGCGACCACGCTGGACCCCGCGATGTGCGACGCCTGGCTGGCCCGGCTGCTGGCGGGCGACCAGAGCCTCGAGGTGCTCGCGGGAGCCTGGGCGGCGGTCGGCACGTTCGGCTGGGAGACCCGTCGGCTCGGTGTCACCGAAATGCAATTCCATCCGGACGTCTCCGACGGGCTGTTTCTGCGGCTGGCGGTGCTGTCCGTGGAGTCGCTCGCGTGCGCCTACGCGGCGGTGCTGGCGGAGGCGAAGCGCTTCGAGGAAGCCGTCGAGTTGCTCGATCGGGTCGAACCCCGCCAGCCCATCGACGAAGAGCTGATCGCCTACGTGCGCGGGATTCTCTACTTCCGCGCCGGGCGATGGCCGGACGTGCTGGTGCAATTCCCGGAGGGAAAGATCTGGCGCAACCCCGAGCTGAAGGCCGCCGGCGCGGCGATGGCGACCACGGCGCTGGCGTCGCTCGGGGTCTTCGAGGAGGCGATCCGGCGCAGCCAGCACGCGATCGAGCCGGATCGGGTACCGGGTGCGGCCACCGTCGCCCTGTACACCCAGGGCATGTGCCTGCGGCATCTCGGGCGCGAGGAAGAAGCCGTCGAGGTACTGCGCCGGGTGTATTCGCGGGACCCGAAGTTCGGCCCGGCCCGCGAAGCCCTGGACAACCCCAACTACCAGTTGGTGCTGACCGATCCGGAAACCATCGAGGCGCGAACCGACCCGTGGGACCCGGACAGTGCACCGACCCGGGCCCAGGCCGAGGCGGCCCGGCAGGCCGAGACGGCGGCCAAGTACTTGGAAGAGGGCGACGCGGAGCTGAACGCCATGCTGGGCATGGAGCGGGCGAAGCGGGAGATCAAACTCATCAAGTCCACGACCAAGGTGAACTTGGCCCGCGCGAAGATGGGCCTACCAGTCCCCGTGACCTCACGCCATACCTTGTTGCTGGGGCCGCCCGGTACCGGAAAGACTTCCGTGGCACGGGCTTTCAGCAAGCAACTGTGCGGGTTGACGGTGCTGCGCAAACCGGTGGTGGTGGAGACCAGCCGCACCAAGCTGTTGGGCCGCTACATGGCCGACGCGGAGAAGAACACCGAGGAGATGCTCGAGGAGGCGCTGGGCGGTGCGGTCTTCTTCGACGAGATGCACACGTTGCACGAGAAGGGGTATCAGCAGGGCGACCCGTACGGCAACGCGATCATCAACACCTTGCTGCTGTACATGGAGAACCATCGCGACGATCTGGTGGTCTTCGGCGCGGGCTACGCCAAGGCGATGGACAAGATGCTGGACGTGAACCAGGGTCTGCGACGGCGCTTTTCGACCGTGATCGAGTTCTTCAGCTACACCCCGGACGAGCTCGTCGCATTGACCCGCCTGATGGGGCAGGAAAACCAAGACGTCATCACGGAGGAAGCGGCCGAGGCACTGCTGCCGTCGTACACCAAGTTCTACCGCGACGAGAGCTACTCCGAAGACGGGGACCTGATTCGCGGTATCGACACGCTCGGGAATGCCGGCTTCGTGCGAAATGTGGTGGAGAAGGCCCGCGACCACCGCAGCTTCCGTCTCGACGACGAGGATCTCGACGCGGTGCTGGCAAGTGACACCACCGAATTCACCGAGCTTCAACTGCTGCGGTTCAGGGAGCTCACCGGCGACGATTTGCTCGAGGGGCTCAGCGCGGCGGTCGCCGAGAAGAAGTCGAGCTAGCGGCGCCGCGCTAACACGGTCGCGGGGCTCCCGCATGGAATCGGTGTGGTGGCGCAGTGAATAGTTGCGAACGCCTCGCAGTAAGCTTGACTCGCCCCGTCCTGGATGCCAACATGACGTGTGCAAGCACCTCGTTAGGTGAGGCTTCCATTACGGATACAGGCCACTGACCTGAAACGTCGAAAGACGCCCAGGGTCAGGATAGCTCTTCCCGGCTTAAGGGTTGAGCCCAAGTGGCTTCTGGCTTTGATCGGCCGGATACGCAGTGTGGTGCCGAAGCTCTGATGAGAGGGGTGCCGGATCCGGCGAATGCGCCGGATGCTTCTACCCCTTCGTGCAGAATAAGAGGCATCTCGGTGTGCCCAGGCCTGAAGGAGGTGAGAACGAAATTAGTCCCCATTCTCGATCGATGACGTTCCGTTCGAGCCGAGTAAGGCTTCGCTCTCGCATATCGGCATGCACCGAGTCGCTGACCGCGCTGCGCAATCGGTGTATGTCCCGGCAAGGGTCGCGTCTTTGGCTCACCCTTATTCCTGAGGAGAACTCCGATGACCTCTGTCAACGTACAGACCACTGCCGGTTCGTGTGCGGCCACCGAGGCAGCCAACACAGCCGTCGCCTGCTGAGCGCCGAGGGGGAACCATGCTGGATTTTGCGACGCTACCGCCGGAAGTCAATTCGGCCAGAATGTATTCCGGTCCCGGGTCGGGGCCGTTGCTGGCTGCTGCCGCGGCCTGGAACGCACTGGCGGCCGAAATACGCTCCGCGGCAACCGATTACGAGTCGGTCATTCGCGAGCTGAGCAGCGCGGGCTGGATCGGTCCGTCCTCGGCCTCCATGTTGGCCGCAGCGGCACAGTACCTGACGTGGCTCAACACCACCGCCGCCCAGGCCGAGCAGACCGGCATACAGGCCAATGCGGCCGCGACAGCTTTCGAGGCCGCGTTCGGCATGACGGTGCCCCCGCCGGTCGTCGCGGCCAACCGCACTCTGCTGGCGAACCTGGTGGCTACCAACATCTTCGGACAGAACACCCCGGCGATCGCGGCCACCGAAGCCCACTACATGGAGATGTGGGCGCAGGACGCCGGGGCGATGAACGGCTACGCAGTGGCCTCGAGGTCCGCGGCGCAGATGACGCCGTTCACCTCGCCACAGACCAACACCACTCCGGACGCGGTGGCCGAACAAAATGACGCCGTCAACCAGGCGGCGAACACGTCGGCCGGGACCGCGCGGTCGATGATGTCGACTTTCTCGGCCGATGGCTCGTCGAGTGACATCAACGGCCCTGCCGCTTCGGGTTCGGCCATCGACTACTGGACCCACTTCCTGGACGGGTCGAACAACACCGCGCTGGGAAACTTCCTTAACAGCAATTTCTTCTCCAACTCGATCCTCAACGGCTCGATTGCCGGCGGCCCATTCAACCCGCAAACTATCATTTCCACGGTCGAAGGCTTCAGTTTCCTGCAGACGGCGGCCACGACGCTGGACGGGCTGGACGACTTCAGCGCCGGCGCCGAAAGCGCCACGGCCGCCTTGTCGTCGAGCACGGTCCCGGCCGCGGGCCTGACCGGCGCCACCGCCGGGATAGGCAACGCACATCTGGTGGGTTCGATGTCGGTGCCGCCCAGCTGGAGTAATGCAGCCACGGTCACTGCTGGTCAGGGCCCGGCACCGGTCACCGGGCTCAGCGACATCGGGTCCTCGGGAACGCCGGCCGCGGGCGGGCCGGGTGCCGTCGCCGGACCGCTCGGTGGGACCGGCAAGCGATTGCGCCGGGCCATCCCACGGTACGGGTTTCGGCCCGTCGTCATGCCACGTCCACCGGCCGCTGGCTAACAGACTTCAGGAGGAGATGTCATGCTGAATTTCGGGGCTTTGCCGCCTGAGGTCAACTCGGCGAAGATGTACGCCGGTCCGGGGTCGGGTTCGATGCTGGCCGCCGCCGCCGCCTGGAACGCGCTGGCGGCTGAAATGCGTTCTGCAGCAACTGATTACGAAGCCATCGTCAAGTCGTTGGTCAGCGAGGGCTGGCTCGGCCCGTCTTCGGCGAAGATGGCGGCGGCGGTGCAGCCGTATCTCGAGTGGCTGAACACCACCGCGGTACAGGCCGAGCAGGCCGGCGCACAGGCAAACGCCGCCGCGGCAGCATACGAAGCCGCGTTTGCCGCGATGGTCCCCCCGCCGGTCATCGCAGCCAACCGCACCTTGCAGGCAAATCTGGTGGCCAGCAACATCTTGGGGCAAAATACCGGCGCCATCGCGGCCGCCGATGCGCAATACGGCGAGATGTGGGCGCAGGACGCTTCCGCGATGACCGGCTACAGCACCGCGTCGCGCGCGGCGAGCCGAATGACGACGTTCAGCGAACCGCAGTCCGACACCACCACGGACGGAACGGCCTTGCAGACCGACGCGGTCAACAACACCCTGGCCGCCGGAGCGGGGGACAGCATATTCACACCCGGCTCGGGTGACGACACGACCGGGCTCTCCGGGTTGCTGAACACTTTCAGCAACTCGACCCCGAATCTGCTGGGCGCCTTCCTGAACAACAACAGCGTCTCCGGCCTGTCCAACGCCTTCACCACCAACGGCATTCTGAACCCGACGACCATGATCGATCCCGCCGCCACGGCCTTCGCGAACGCGGCCGTACAAGGCGCGACCACGTCAGGGCTGGAGGATCTGTCGGCCGGGCTCAACAGCGCGGGCCTGGCATCGTCGGTGACGAGCCTGCCGGGTGCGGCGGCCACCGCCAGCCTGGGGCAGGCGAGTCTGGTCGGAGGCCTTTCGGTTCCGCCGAGCTGGGCCGCCACCGGTGCAACGGTCAGCACCGTTTCGGCGACGACGCAGGTGGGCGCCGGGGCGTACCACGGCTTTGGCGCCGCCACGCCGATGGTGATGGAAGAGGCCGGGGCCATGGGCATGCCCGGGGTGCCGCTGGCTGGCGTTCCCGGGCCGCACGAGGACGAATTCGCCGACCCGATCTATGGGTTCCGCCCGCGCGTCATCGGACGCCCGCCCGCCGCCGGTTAGCCACCGATGAAAGCAGTAACACTGTTGGCGAGCGGCGCCGTCCTGGTCGGCCTGGCCGCACCGGCACACGCAGACCCGGCCGACGACGCATTCCTCGCCGCGCTCAGCAACGCGGGCATCACCTATCACGACCCGGAACACGCGATCAAGGCGGGCCAAAAGGTTTGCGACCTAGCCAACGCCGGGACGTCTCAGCTGGACATCATCCGCGACATCCGCGATCTCAACCCGGCATTCACGATGGCCGGCGCCGCCAAGTTCGCCAAGGCGGCCGCCATGGCCTATTGCCCCGAGCGGCTGTCCACCGATAGCGGCGGCACCAATGCCGGCTCCGGGGGCGGTAGCTAACCGAGCGAGCACCGGTCGGCGGCCGACTGAGCCACGCGAGCAACCCCGACGGCGTTCGCTCGTGCCTCACAGCAACCCCGCAGAAATCGATAAGCCTGGTAGGAGCTCCTCATGTTTACCTTGGGTGAAATATAGGGGAGCTAGATATGACCATTGTCTTTCCATTCGGCACCGGCGACGGCCGCGGCATGCCGGTCCCCGGCGCGGGCGATGTGCTTGTGGCGCCGGACTTTTGGGCCCCTGCCGGGCCCCTGCCGCACCAGACGGTTCCAGGCCGGGCCGGGCCTTGGTGTCCAGAAGATTTATCGCCCCGCGAATGTCGGCCGGCACGAATTCCAGTTAATCGACGATAATTTGGCAGACACCGATCGTCCTTTTGCTTGCAGCAGGACACCAGAGTGAGAAAGGCCCGAGATCATCCGCAATTTTCAAGGGACACGTGTGCCATTTCGGTGCTTTTGAGCTTCAAATTAATTCGATGCGATAACACCGAAATCCAGCGGCCTAGGAATCAAGCCGGAGGCAATAGCACGTAACAATATTCAAGGCCATCTGGGACGCGCAGATCGGTCGTGTATTTCGTGGATTTCGAATATTCCAGGCGCTGCTGGCCTGTCGCTGTATGCTACTCTAATGCCGCTTGTACTGGTGCTTTAGCCTATCCGCTGTTAGCTGTGTCACATTTAAGTTCTCACATCAACACTTACGCCAATGACATTTCTTTTTTACACTCCGATTACCCGGCGGGAACGCGCCACGAATAAATTCGGGCGATAATGATCGCAATATCGAGGCCGTAAGCCTCGCTGAGGACCGGGGGTGGACCTGACGATATTCCTAAACGGGAACGGGCAAGCTGGTGTCGTTCAACACGTGTAAATCAGCGCGGATTCGATGCATTTCATTAGAGCTGCGCCAAGTTTGCGGCGAGGGCTTCGAAACCGCGCCTACCATGACGGCCAAATGAGGGAGCGGAGGTAAAAATGTTGGACTTCGGGGCGTTACCACCGGAGATCAACTCCGGCCGAATGTACGTCGGTGCGGGAGCGTGGCCGCTGCTCGCCGCCGCCGCGGCCTGGGACGAGTTAGCTGCCGAGCTGTATTTCACAGCGGTGCTGTATGGCCCGACGATTCAAAGCCTCTCCGCCGGGCCGTGGACCGGGCCGTCCTCGATCGCGATGGCCGCAGCCGCCGCGCCGTATCTGCAGTGGATGAGCGCGACGAGGGCCCAGGCCGAGCAGGCGGGCATGCAGGCCAAGCTCGCCGCGGGTGCCTACGAGGCAGCCTTTGCGGCGACGGTGCCGCCACCCGTCATCGCGGCCAACCACGCTCTGCTGGCGTCGTTGATCGCCACCAACATCTTGGGCCAGAACACGCCGGCGATCGCCGCCACCGAAGCCCAATACATGGAGATGTGGGCGCAGGACGCCGCGGCGATGTACGGGTATGCGGGCTCGTCGGCAACGGCGTCGCAGCTGCAACCGTTTACCGAGCCACCGCGGACCACCAACGACGCCGGCTCGGGGATGCAAGCGGCCGCGGTGGCCCAATCGAGCACCACGTCGGGCACCAATTCCGCGCTACAGCTCTCCCAACTGGCATCGACGAACACCACCGCCGCGGCCGACCCGTCGACGGGACTGACGGTGCCGCCCGCCGTGACCAACTGGAACACGATCTGGTCCGCCATCACCGGGGTGTACTCGCCCCAGTCGTGGACGACCATCCCGGGTGGCCCGTTCCTGTCGTTCGGCCAGGCGTACGCGTGGGGCCAAAACGGGCAGAGCGCCGCGGCCTATCTGTCCGGGCCGAAGTTGATCAAGGGTGCGCTGGAGCCGTTGACACGGGGCGTCGCCGCCGGCATCCACCCGATGTTGAACTCCTCGGTCGCGGGCGGCCCGGTCACCGGGTCGATGGGCCGGGCGGCCCTGGTCGGGAGCATGTCGGTGCCGCAGGGCTGGACCGAGGCCGCGCCGGCGATCAGGACGCTGGCCCAGGCGTTGCCGGCCAACCTGGCGGCCGCCGCCCCCGCCGCGATGGTCGGGGAGGAAGGCGTGTTCGGCCAGATGGCCTTGTCCAGCCTGGCCGGACGAGCCGTCGCCGCCGCGGCCACCATCATCGTCATACCGGCACTGGAGGACTGACCGCGATGAACACGACGCACAGCAACCCAGCACCGTCTCGCCAAGCGCTCGCCACCAGGTAAGGGGAAACGACATGTTCTACGGAGCCTTTCCGCCGGAGTTCAATTCGGGCCGGATGTACGCCGGTCCGGGTGCGGAGTCGCTGGTGACGGCCGCGACGGCCTGGGAGAACCTGGCCACCGAATTGCAGGCCATCGCGACTTCGTACTCGTCGGTCATCACCAATCTGACCACCGGCCCCTGGGCGGGTCCGTCGTCGCTCGCCATGGCGGCCGCGGCCGCTCCCTACGTGGCCTGGATGCAGCAAACCGCCGCCCAGGCCGCTCAAACCGCGGCCCAGGCGACGCAAGCCGACGCCGCATACGAAACGGCGTTCGCCGCGCATGTGCCGCCGCCGCTCATCGCTGCCAACCGGGAACTGCTGGCACAGCTGGTGGCGACCAACATATTCAGTCAGAACACCGCTGCGATCGCGGCCACCGAGGCCCAATATGGCGAGATGTGGGCCCAGGACGGCGAGGCGATGGACACCTACTTCGCGTCCTCGGCGACGGCCTCCAACAATCTGCAGGAATTCAGTCCGGCACCGAAGACCACCAATGACGAGGGTCCTCAGCTGCAGGCTGCCGCGCTCACCCAGTCCGCCGGCAACACCGCCGGGACGGCGGTATCGAACCTGGCGGGGACAACCAACTTGGCCGCCACGGCGACCGGTGCCACCGGCCCGCTGGCGGGGCTTGCCGACATCGCCACGGCCTACCAGAAGTTCTGGACGAATCTGCTGAACACCATCCCCGGCGGGGCCAATTTCTACACCGCCATGTACAACGCGGTGAAGGTGCCGATCGGGCTGACCATACAGTTCAACGACATCGGACTGTTGATCAACTTCCCGGTGTCGCAATGGCTCAAGTTCGCGCCCCCGGTTGCCTACGGCGCACTCCCCAAGGACGCGCTGGGCGCCGGCCTGGGCGCGTTGGGCTTCACCCGGGGCACGCTGTTTGACGCGATCACTCCCACCGCGGGATTTGCGCGGGGCACCTTGGTCGGATCGTTGACGGTTCCGCCCAGCTGGGCCTCGGCCACCCCGGCGATCAGCACGGTGGCCGCCGCCTTGACGGCCGCCGGGCCCGAGGCCATTCCCGCGGCCGCGCTCGGCGAGGGCAGCCTGTTCAGCTCGATGGGGATGGCCGGGATGCTGGGCAGTGCCATGGGCGCCGGCGGGCCCACGGTCGTTGGTGCCGGGATTCGCAACTGCATGACGCCACACAAGGATCTCCAGGACAAGAAATCACCGGAGCACCTGAAACGTCTGTTCGCGCAGATTTCTGAGAAGCCCGAAACGGTGCAGCACCACGACGTCGATCAGGAAGGTCTCGACGCGCTGCTCGAGCAGCTGGCCAAGAAACCCGGCATCCACGCGGTGCATCGGAAAAAGGGTAGTCCAGGGTGATCCCATCCGAGGAAGCGCAATCAGGTTAGGGGACAAGGGTTATGAAACGGCTACTGACCGCAGTTGGTGTTGCCGCCGCGATCGCGTTGGCGGCACCGGCCTATGCCGATCCCGTTCCGGAACCGGACGGCGACGACGCGGGTTTCATTGCCGCGCTGCGCCAGGCCGGGTTCAGCTTTTCGAGCGAGAGTGCTGCCGTCGGGGCGGGTCGGGCGGTGTGCTCGTGCCTGAACAACGGCGAGGACAACTTGGAGCTGCTCCACGACGTGAAAAGCCGCAACCCCGGAATGGACATGGAACAGGCCTCGGTCTTCGCGATGATCTCGGCGAAATTCTATTGCCCGCACCAACTTTCGATAGCCTGATCGACACGCGCCGCAGGTCGACACCCCGCGGCGAGGGTTGCGCGGAAATGGCCATCGGGGAACCGATGTGGCCGAGGTCCATCTAGTGTTCACCTGAGCGTGGTTGGCTGGCCCAGAGCGGCGAGAGGTGGTGGGTGCCGCCGGGGAAGGAGTCCGCTATGACGCAGACGTTGAGCGTCGCCGATTTCGCGCTCCGGCTGGGCGTCGGGGTCGGTTGCGGCGCCCTGATCGGTGTCGAACGGCAATGGCGGGCGCGCCGGGCGGGATTGCGGACGAACGCACTGGTCGCCGCCGGCGCGACCTTGTTCGTGCTGTACGCGGTCGCCACCCCGGACAGCAGCCCGACCCGGGTCGCGTCCTACGTGGTATCCGGTATCGGGTTCCTCGGCGGTGGGGTGATCCTGCGCGAGGGAGTCAATGTCCGGGGCCTCAACACCGCCGCCACGCTGTGGTGCTCCGCCGCGATCGGCGTTCTGGCCGCCTCCGGGAACCTGATTTTCACCCTGATCGCCACCCTCGTCGTCATCACCATCCACGTGGTGGGCCGCCCGCTGGGCCGGGTGATCGACCACGACAACGACGCCGAGGAAGACGAGGGCCGGCAACCCTTTCTGGTGCAAGCGGTCTGTCGCCCGAAATCCGAGAAGTACGCCCGCGCCCAATTGGTCCAGCACGCCAGCAGCAATGACCTGACGCTGCGCGGCATCCACACCGGGCAGGGCGACGACGACGAAATCACCTTGACCGCACACCTTCTCGTGGATGGCCATACGCCGGCCAAGCTGGAGCGGTTGGTGGCGGAGCTGTCGCTGCAACCCGGGGTTCGCGCGGTGCAGTGGTATGCCGGTGACCAAGCGCAGTCCGACTGACGGCTACGGGCGGGCCTGCAGCTGTGGCGCGGCCGCAGCCAGCAGGTCGGCGCGAACACCGGTCAGCGGAGGGTAGATGCGGCGGGAATTGATGGTCTGCTTGGTGGCTTTGGCTGCCGCGCCGGTGGAGACCACCACGCGATCCCACCCTTCGGTGTAGACGGCACCGGTCGGACCAAGATCGAGAACGATTACATACCAAGGTATTCGAAGGGGCAACAGCGGTTCGCCACACAGGTCGCTGATGACGTTGTAGCCCGCATAGCGGCCCATCGGCCGGCCATGCTGACACGACATCACCGACAGGTGCTCGTCGTCCATGCGCGCCGCCGCCACGTCGCCGGCCGCGAAAACCGACTCGACGCCGAGCACCCGCAGGTAGTCATCGACGAACACCCGGCCCGCACGGTCGCGGTCGACATCCAGCTGTTCGGTGAGCGTACTGGCCCGCGTCCCGGCACACCACACCACGGTGGCCGCGTCTAATTCTTCACCCGACGACAGCGACACGCCGCTGCGACTGACCGCGGCGACGTGGACGCCCGTCCTGGTCTCAATCCCGTTGTCCGACAGCGCTTTCTCGATCACCGGCCGGGCCGAGGCTCTCATATCGGAACCGACCAGTGGATTGCGGTCGACGAGAATCACCCGGGGACGGCCAGAGAACAACGCGCGCAACCGATTCGGCAGTTCGCAGGCTGTCTCGGTGCCGGTCAGCCCGGCGCCGACCACGACGACCGTCGCCGCCGCGGGTGTGGGGGGATCCTCGGCAAGCCGCTGCAGCGCCACAGCGCCGTCGTAGGTGTCGACGTCGAACCCGAATTCCCGCAGCCCCGGCACGGCGGGCTTGAGCACCCGGCTGCCCGATGCCAGCACCAGCCGATCGTAGCCGTAGGTCACACCGGCGGAGGTGGTCACCGTGCGCGCACCCGCGTCGATCGCAGTGACCTCGGCCACGGCGTGGGCCACACCGACAGGGTCGAGGAGTTCGGCGAGCGAAATCCGGCACGGGCTCAAATCGGCCTCGTGGTTGCGCACCCGGATGTCGTGAAACGGCGTAGCGCTCAACACGGTCAGGTCGACGGTTCGCACGGCGAGCTCGTCGAGCCGCCGCGCAGCGCCCAGCGCTGCCCATAAACCCGCGAATCCGGAGCCGACCACCAGCACAGCAGTCACCGGTTCACCACCTCATCGGTCGGGGTCGACCGGCATCGGAGGCCGGCCGTCGTAATCTATCCGGGTGGGTGCCATCACGGGGTTCTTAGCCGCCTTACCTCCGCAGATGCGGGACCCGGCGCTGTTCGCGATCCCGTTTTTCCTGCTACTGCTGATTCTCGAGTGGACCGCCGCCCGCAAACTCGAGTACCTCGAGGCCGCCGAGGATCCCAGGCCGGCCTCGGGTGCGTATCTGACCCGCGATTCGTGGGCCAGCATCTCGATGGGGCTGGTGTCGATCGCCACCACGGCCGGGTGGAAGACCCTGGCCCTGTTCGGGTATGCCGCGATCTATGCCTACGTCGCACCATGGCGACTGCGGGTAGACCAGTGGTACACCTGGGTCATCGCGATCGTCGGCGTCGACCTGCACTACTACGCCTATCACCGCATGGCGCACCGGGTGCGACTGATCTGGGCCACCCACCAGGCTCACCACTCCAGCCAGTACTTCAACTTCGCGACCGCACTCCGCCAGAAGTGGAACAACAGCGGCGAGATCCTGATGTGGATTCCGTTGCCGCTGTTGGGGATTCCACCCTGGATGGTGTTCTTCGCCTTCTCGGTGAACTTGATCTACCAGTACTGGGTGCACACCGAGCGCATCGGCAAGCTCCCGCGACCGATCGAATTCGTCTTCAACACGCCGTCACATCACCGGGTGCACCACGGCATGGACAAGGTGTACCTCGACAAGAACTACGGCGGCATCTTCATCATCTGGGACCGCCTGTTCGGCAGTTTCCAGGCCGAGCTGTTCCGCCCGCATTACGGCCTGACCAAGCAGGTGGACACCTTCAATATCTGGAACCTGCAGACCCGCGAATACGTCGCGATCGCGCGCGACTGGCGCGCGGCGAGCCGGCTGGGCTACCTCTTCGGGCCGCCGGGCTGGACTCCGCTCCCAACCGCACCCGCCGACGACTCCGTTCGGCTGGCCTCGTCGCTGTAACGCCGGCTCCGGCTGGCGCGAAAAGGCCGATGACGAAACAGTAACGATGTAATCTCAACTTGTGGTCGGAGCACGCGCCGACCTTGACGGAACGGAGTCCGTCCATGGTGTATCGCATGGCACTTCGCGTACTGGCCGCCGCAATCGCCGCACTGGCCTGCATGCCCGGATTGCCGCCCGCGAAGGCCCACGCCGACCCCGTGGTGGTGTCCCCGGGCATGGAGATCCTGCAGGACAACCGGCTGTGCACGCTGGGCTACGTCGATCAGGCCGCGCGCGTCGCATACACCGCCGGGCATTGCCGCAGCACCGGCAACATCGTCACGGACAAGAACCGCAACCCCATCGGCCATCTCGCGACCTTCCGGGACGACACGCCCAGCGGCTCGACGGTCGCGGTCGACCAGGCGATCAGCGACTACGAGGTGATCGCGCTGGATCCCAATATCCCGCTGAACAACATCCTGCCGGGCGGACGGCCGCTGGTCTCGAGCCCGAACGTCGCGGTGCAGCCCGGGCAGGCGGTCTGCCACTTCGGCGTCTCCACCGGCGAAACCTGCGGCACCGTCGAGGCGGTGAACAACGGCTGGTTCACCATGTCCCACGGTGTGCAGAGCCATCCGGGCGATTCGGGCGGCCCGGTGTATCTGGCGCCGGCCGCGGGCCCCGGACAGATCGTCGGGATCTTCAACAGCATGTGGGGCGACTTTCCCGCGGCGGTGTCGTGGCGGTCCACCTCCGAACAGGTCCACCAGGACATGGCCGGGCAGGTCAACGGCGGCTAACGCTGGTCACCCGGCCTGAGCACGAACACCGGTATCGACGGGGCGCCGGCCCGGAGCTCGTCATCGCTGGACTCCGGCGTCAACCCGGCCACATAACCCTTGACCTGCCAGTACCACCTGTCCAGGTAGCGCTTCAACAGCGCGGGTTTGGCGGCGTCGTCGACCTCGACGGCCTGCAGCCGTCGCCGCCGCCAGCGCGGTCCCACTTCGACGACGCCCGCGGCCCTGACGTTGCGGGCGCACTGGGTGTTGCCCCGCGGGGAGACCAGGTAGGCGACGCCGTCGATGGTCAACAGGTTGACGACCACGGCGCGCTGCTTTCCCGTCTTGCGGCCACGGACGCGCAATGAGCGGGTCCCGGCGATGCTGATCCCCAGGTCGGGCAGCCAGCGGATGACGACATTGCCGGCACGAGCGGCCCGGTTGGGTTCCTGGTAGCGCGTGGACATCGCGAATCCTCTCGTCCGGCGGGCGACCATGAACGAGAGCAGTGCTCTCATCCTTGGTCACAATGGCACAACGCTCACCGGAAAGCAAGAGCGGTGTTCTCGTTTGTGTCAGACTGGCGACGTGGGCAAACGCCAGGAGTCGCGGGAACAGATCGAGGCGCGCATCGTCGAGCTGGGCCGCCGCCACCTGGCCGACCGCGGCGCGGCCGGGCTGTCGTTGCGAGCGATCGCCCGCGACCTGCGCATGGTCTCCTCGGCGGTGTACCGGTACGTGTCCAGCCGCGACGAACTGCTCACCCTGCTGCTGATCGACGCTTATTCGGACCTGGCGGACACGGTGGACCGGGCCCGCGACACCATGGGCGAACTCTGGAGCGACGACGTCGTCGCCATCGCCCGGGCGACGCGGCGCTGGGCCGTCGAACATCCCGCCCAGTGGGCCCTGCTGTACGGGAGCCCCGTCCCCGGATATCACGCCCCCGCGGAACGCACCGTCGGGGTCGGCACCCGCGTCGTGGGCGCCCTCTTCGACGCGATCGCCGCCGGGATCACCACTGGGGACATCCGCCTGACCGATACCGTTGTCCCGCAACCGATGTCGTCGGACTTCGCCCGGATCCGGCACGAGTTCGGCTTTCCCGGCGACGACGCCGTCATCGCCAAATGCTTTTTGTTCTGGGCCGGGGTGCTCGGCGCCATCAACCTCGAGGTGTTCGGTCAGTACGGCGCCGACACCCTGACCGATCCCGAGGCCGTCTTCAACACCCAGCTCAGGCTACTGGTGGACATGCTCGCTCAGCATTGACCGTGCGAATTAGAACGTGTTCACCCAGCGATTCCCGACACCGAGCGCCGGATCACGGCAAAGAACTTCTGGCCCTTTCTGGGCGCCGACGCGCTGGGCTATCCTGCCAATTGATGACGCTTGACGTTCGATCCCCGACACAGATCACCTGGGTGACCCAGAATCTGGATGCCACCGAAACGGCTCTCACCGGCCTATTAGGTGCCCGGAAGTGGGTTCGGATACCCGACGTGCACTTTGCTCCCGACAGCTGTAGCTACCGTGGCAAACCGGCTGACTTTGTCGCCCACATCTCGTTGAGCTATCTCGGGGACATGCAGCTCGAGCTCATCCAACCGGTCCGCGGGGAGAACGTCTATAGTGAATTTCTTCGCGATTCCGGGGGCCGGGCTTGCGCCACATCTGTACGGAGGCCGAAAGTCCCGAACGGTTCGAGGCCGCGCTGGCCGACGCCGCCGATCACGGGGCCAAGGTGGTGCAGCAGGGCATGATGCCCGGCGGCATCCAATTCGCTTACCTGTCAGCACCACACGCGGGGGTGCCGTTTTTGGAGATCGCGTACATCTCGCCCGAGATGCGGGCGTTTTACGACTACATCAAACAGGAGCAAAGGTGAGCGGCACCGAAATACCAGCAACCGTCAACGCGAACACGGTGACGTCCTGGTCGGACGACGTCGACGTGCTCGTGATCGGTTTCGGCATCGGCGGGGGCTGCGCGGCGGTGAGCGCGGCGGCCGCCGGCGCGCGGGCGCTGGTCCTCGAACGCGCCGCCGCGGCGGGCGGCACCTCGTCGATGGCCGGCGGTCACTTCTACCTGGGCGGCGGCACCGCGGTGCAGCAGGCCACCGGGCAAGACGACTCCGCCGAGGAGATGTACAAGTACCTGGTCGCGGTGTCGCGCGAACCCGACCACGAGAAGATTCGGGCGTACTCCGACGGCAGCGTCGAGCATTTCAACTGGCTGGAGGATCTGGGTTTCCAGTTCGAGCGCAGCTATTACCCGGGCAAGGTGGTCGTCCCGCCGGGTACCGAGGGCCTGAGCTATACCGGCAACAAAAAGGTCTGGCCGTTTTGCGAGCAGGCCAAGCCCGCACCGCGCGGCCATTCCGTGCCGGTGCCCGGCGAGTTGGGCGGCGCCGCGATGGTGATCGACCTGCTGGTCAAGCGGGCCGCCGACCTGGGAGTGCAGGTCCGTTACGAGACAGGGGCGACCAACCTCGTCCTCGACGACGACGGCGCCGTGGTGGGCGTCGTCTGGAAGCATTTCACCGAAACAGGTGCGGTCAAGGCAAAGTCGGTCATCATTGCCGCCGGCGGTTTCGCGATGAACCCGGAGATGGTCGCCGAGTACACCCCCGCACTGGCCCAGGAGCGCAAAACCAAGCACCACGGCATGGTGGCGCCCTACATCCTGGGCAACCCCAACGACGACGGCCTGGGCATCCGGATGGGCGTCTCGGCGGGCGGAGTCGCCAAGAACATGAACGATTTGTTCATCACCGCGGCGGCGTATCCGCCGGCGGTGCTGCTGACCGGTGTGATCGTCAACAAGGACGGCAAGCGGTTCGTCACCGAGGACTCCTACCATTCGCGCACGTCGGCATTCGTGCTCGAGCAACCCGACCAGACGGCCTACCTGATCGTCGACGAGGCACACACCGAGATGCCTGAGATGCCGCTGATCAAATTCCTCGATGGCTACGAGACCATCGCCGAGATGGAGGACGCGCTGGGAATTCCCAGCGGCAACCTCGCGGCCACCCTGGACCGCTACAACGAATTCGCGGCCAAGGGCGAGGACCCCGATTTCCACAAACAGCCGGAATACCTTGCGCCACAAGACAATGGGCCCTGGGCGGTGTTCGATCTGTCGCTGGGTCAGGCCATGTACTCGGGATTCACCATGGGCGGGCTGGCCACCTCGGTGGACGGGGAGGTGCTGCGCGAAGACGGCACGGCGGTGCCCGGCCTGTACGCCGTCGCGGCGTGCGCGTCCAACATCGCCCAGGACGGCAAGGGCTGCGCCAGCGGCACGCAGCTGGGGGAGGGCTCGTTCTTCGGCCGCCGCGCCGGAACGCACGCGGCCGGCCGACGCTAGACGGTCGCGGGCTGCTGGCCGACCGGCCCAAGCTGCCAGCGACCGCCGCCAAGCAACTGCAGCTCTTGTTCGTGATGCTGCTCGACGGTGTGGCGGTGGCTGACACTGACCACGACGCACTCGGGAAGTTCGTTGCGCAGCAGCTGATATAGCGCGAACTCGAGCCCCTCGTCGAGCGCGGAGGTGGACTCGTCGAGGAACACCGCCCGCGGCTTGGTGAGCAAGATCCGGGCGAAGGCCACGCGCTGCTGCTCACCCGGCGAGAGCACCTTGGCCCAGTCGTGCTCTTCGTCCAGTCGACTGATCAGCGGGGCCAGCGCCACCTTGGTCAGCACGTCGTGCAGTTCGGCCGTGGTGATGTCGTCCGGTGAATTCGGGTAGCACACCACACCGCGCAGACTGCCCAGCGGCACATACGGCAACTGCGACAGGAACATCGTCGCGTTGTCGCCGTCGGGGCGGCACAGCGTTCCCGAGGCATACGGCCACAGTTCGGCGAGGCTGCGCAGCAGTGTGGTCTTGCCCGCGCCCGAACGCCCGGTGATCACCAGCGTGTCGCCGGTGTCGAGCTCGACGTCGAGCGAGTCGATCAGCTGGTCTCCGGCCGGCGTGCGGACCTCGATGCCGGCCAGCTCGACCGCCTTGTCCTGGCTCGGCTTGACCAGCACCGCGGGCAGCCCGCGGCCCTGGGCGTTGGCGTCGACCAATCCGTGCAACCGGATGATCACCGCCCGGAACGAGGCGAACGCGTCGTAGTTGTTCCGGAAGAACGACAGCGAGTCGTGGATATTGCCGAAAGCCGTTGCGGTCTGGCCGACATCGCCGAAGTTGATCTTGCCGGCGAACAGCCGCGGCGCCTGGATGATCCACGGCAGCGGGACGATCGCCTGCGACACCGACCAGTTCCAGCCGTTGAAGATGATGGTCCGGCGGACGAACCTGCGATAGTTGTCGATGATCGGCGTGAAGCGCCGCCACAGCTGCGCCCGCTCGACCCGCTCACCGCGATAGAAGCCGACCGCTTCCGCGGCGTCGCGCAGCCGCACCAACGCATAACGGAAGGCGGCGTTGAGCTTCTCGTTGTTGAAGCTGAGCCAAATCAGCGGGCGCCCAAGCCAAATCGCGACAACCGTCGCGATCAGCACGTAGACCAGCACGGTCCAGAACATGGCCCGCGGCAACGTGACGCCGAACAGGGTCAGGTCCCCGGACAGGTTCCACAGGATGGCGGCGAACGAGATCACCGAAGCGACCGCGTTGACGGCCCCGAACAACAGCGTGCTCCCGGTGCCGTTGGACGGGTTGTTCGGGGTGCCACCGGCATTGGCGGTGAAGATGTCGATGTCCTGCTGGATACGCTGGTCGGGGTTGTCAATCGTGTGGTCGATGAACAGATCCCGGTAGTAGGCCTTGCCGGCCAACCAGTCGTTGGTGAGGTGCGCGGTCAACCAGATGCGCCAGGAGATGATGAACCGCTGGGTGATGTAGATGTCGAGCATGAATCGGATGACGTAGAGTGCGGCCAGCCCGCAGAAAATCGCAATCGACATCCAAAAGCCGTGGATGCCAGATTGTTTGACGGCGTCATCGCCGGCGGCCGTGCCCTGGACCGCGATCTGCACCGACGTGTACAGGTCGTTGCCCTGGTAACTGAGCAGCACGCTCAGGCGGACCGACAGCAACACCGAAAGCAACAGCACCCCGAGTAGCAGCCAGACCTTGACGCTGGCCGGGCCGACGAAATATCCGCGGGTGATCCGCCAGAACTGCCGGCCCCAGGGCGTGAAGAACCGGAATGCGGCCAGCACGACGATCAGGGACACCGCGCCGATCGCCCAGGCTATGGCGAGCCACTGCAGCGAGTCGACCAGTGCCGACGACCAGTCGATGGATGGCTTGAATAGCGTGGGACCCAACTTCGACGTCTCCTTGCTATCGAGGCATTTTGCTTAAGCCTCGTGGCGAATGCTTCCCCGCGAAGGTACCCGAGACCGGCCGATAGGCTGCGAGGATGAGCATCGACGCTCCGTCCAGTCAGATCGTCCACGCCGGCCGACTCATCGCCCGGCGCCTGCGAGCCAGCGGTGTCCACACCGTTTTCACGCTGTCTGGCGGCCACCTGTTCTCCCTCTACGACGGCTGCCGCGAGGAGGGCATTCGACTCGTCGACACCCGCCACGAGCAGACCGCGGCGTTCGCCGCCGAGGGCTGGTCGAAGGTGACCCGGGTGCCGGGCGTGGCGGCCCTGACGGCCGGCCCCGGCGTCACCAACGGAATGAGCGCGATGGCCGCCGCGCAGCAGAACCAGTCGCCCCTGGTGGTGCTCGGCGGGCGGGCGCCCGCACAGCGCTGGGGCATGGGATCACTGCAGGAGGTCGACCACGTGCCGTTCGTGGCCCCGCTGGCCCGCTTCGCGGCCACCGCGCAGTCGCCCGAGGACGCGGGCCGGCTGGTCGACGAGGCGCTGCGGGCCGCGGTCGGCGCGCCGTCGGGGGTGGGGTTCGTCGACTTCCCGATGGACCACGCGTTCGCGGTGGCCGAGGACGACGGCCGTCCCGGCGCGCTCACCGCCGCCGCACCGACTCCGGCGCCCGACGGCGACGCCCTGGACCGCGCGGCCGGCCTGCTGGCCGACGCTCGGCGGCCGGTGATCATGGCCGGCACCAACGTGTGGTGGGGACACGCCGAGGCCGCGCTGCTGCGGCTGGCCGAGGAGCGGCGGATCCCGGTGCTGATGAACGGGATGGCCCGCGGCGTGGTGCCCGCCGATCACCCGCTGGCGTTCTCGCGGGCGCGGGCCACGGCGCTGGGCGAGGCGGATGTGGCCCTCGTCGTGGGGGTGCCGATGGATTTCCGGCTCGGCTTCGGCAAGGTGTTCGGTGCCGAAACTCGGCTGGTCGTGGCGGATCGGGCCGAACCCGAGCGGGAGCACCCCCGCCCGGTCGCCGCGGGCCTGTATGGCGACCTGACGGGCATCCTGTCGGCGCTGTCCGGGCCGGGCGGCACCGACCATGACGACTGGATCGATGCGCTGCGGACCGCCGAGACCAGCGCCCGCGATCAAGAAACCGCGGACCTGGCGGACGAACGGATCCCGCTGCACCCGATGCGGGTGTATGCCGAGCTGGCGCCGCTGCTGGACCGCGACGCCATCGTGGTCATCGACGCCGGCGACTTCGGTTCCTACGCCGGCCGGGTGATCGACAGCTACCAGCCGGGCTGCTGGCTGGACAGCGGCCCGTTCGGCTGCCTGGGCTCGGGCCCCGGCTATGCCCTGGCCGCCAAGCTGGCCCACCCGGAACGTCAGGTCGTGCTGTTGCAGGGCGACGGCTCATTCGGGTTCAGCGGTATGGAATGGGACACCCTGGTGCGCCATCAGGTGCCGGTCGTGTCGGTGATCGGCAACAACGGGATCTGGGGCCTGGAAAAGCATCCGATGGAGGCGATCTACGGCTACTCCGTGGTGGCGGAGCTGCGTCCGGGCACCCGCTACGACGAGGTGGTGCGCGCCCTGGGCGGGCACGGCAAGCTGGTGTCGGCGCCCGTCGAGCTGCGTCCCGCGCTTCAGCGCTCGTTCGCCAGCGGCCTGCCCGCGGTGGTCAACGTGCTGACCGACCCGAGCATCGCCTATCCGCGCCGATCGAACCTGGCCTGATCGGTCCGGCGCAGCTCGCCGCGTACCGTTGACCTGTGCCAAAGACCACCCGCACCCAACCTGGCCGCCTGAGCAGCAAATTCTGGAAACTGCTGGGCGCAAGCACCGAAAAGAACCGTTCGCGCTCCCTCTCGCAAGTCAGCGACTCGTCGGAGTACGACGAGAAGGCCGCCGGCCTCTCCGACGAGCAGCTGCGCAAGGCGGCCGGGTTGCTCAACCTCGACGCTCTCGCGGATTCCGAGGACATCTCGCAGTTTTTGGCGATCGCCCGGGAAGCCGCGGAGCGGTCAACGGGGTTGCGGCCGTTCGACGTTCAGCTGTTGGGCGCGCTGCGGATGCTCGCCGGCGACGTGATCGAAATGGCGACCGGCGAGGGCAAGACCCTGGCCGGCGCGATCGCGGCCGCCGGCTACGCGATCGCCGGCCGGCACGTCCACGTGGTGACCATCAACGACTACCTGGCCCGCCGCGACGCGGAATGGATGGGCGCGCTGATCGAGGCCATGGGCCTGACCGTCGGCTGGATCACCGCGGAGTCGACCAGCGAGGAACGCCACGCGGCCTACGGCTGCGACGTCACCTACGCTTCGGTCAACGAGATCGGGTTCGACGTGTTGCGGGATCAGCTGGTCACCGACGTCGACGACCTGGTGTCGCCGAATCCCGATGTGGCCCTTATCGATGAGGCCGATTCCGTGCTGGTCGACGAGGCGCTGGTGCCGCTGGTGCTGGCCGGCACCACCCACCGGGAGACGCCGCGGCTGGAGATCATCAAACTGGTGGGCGAGCTCGACCCCGAGACGGACTTCGACACCGACTCCGACAGCCGCAACGTCCACCTGACCGACGTCGGCGCGCGCAAGGTCGAGAAGGCGCTCGGCGGCATCGACCTGTACTCCGAGGAGCACGTCGCCACCACGCTGACCGAGGTGAACGTCGCGCTGCACGCCCACGTGCTGTTGCAGCGCGACGTGCACTACATCGTCCGCGACGACGCCGTGCACCTGATCAACGCCTCCCGCGGCCGCATCGCCCAACTGCAGCGCTGGCCGGACGGTCTGCAGGCCGCCGTCGAGGCGAAGGAAGGCATCGAGACCACCGAGACCGGTGAGGTGCTCGACACCATCACGGTGCAGGCGCTGATCAACCGTTACGCGACGGTATGCGGAATGACCGGCACCGCGCTGGCGGCCGGCGAGCAGCTGCGCCAGTTCTACAAGCTCGGGGTGTCACCAATCCCGCCGAATACTCCCAACATTCGCGAAGACGAGTCCGACCGTGTCTACATCACGGCCGCGGCCAAGAACGATGCGATCGTCGAGCACATCGTCGAGGTGCACGAGACCGGACAGCCGGTGCTGGTCGGCACCCGCGACGTGGCCGAATCCGAGGAGCTGCACGAGCGGCTGGTGCGTCGCGGCGTGAACGCGGTCGTGCTGAACGCCAAAAACGACGCCGAGGAAGCCCAGGTGATCGCCGAGGCCGGCAAGTACGGCGTGGTCACGGTGTCCACCCAAATGGCAGGGCGCGGAACCGATATCCGGCTGGGCGGGTCCGACGAGGGCGACCATGACCGGGTCGCCGAACTCGGCGGGCTGCACGTGGTCGGCACCGGCCGGCATCACACCGAGCGGCTGGACAACCAGTTGCGCGGCCGCGCCGGCCGTCAGGGCGACCCGGGCTCGTCGGTGTTCTTCTCCAGCTGGGAGGACGACGTCATCGCGGCCAACCTGGACCACAACAAGTTGCCGCAGCAGACCGACGAGGACGGCAGGATCGTCAGCCCGAAGACCACCGCGCTGCTCGATCACGCGCAGCGCGTCGCCGAGGGCCGGCTGCTGGACGTGCACGCCAACACTTGGCGCTACAACCAGCTGATCGCCCAGCAGCGCGCCATCATCGTGGACCGCCGAAACACGTTGCTGCGCACCGCGACCGCGCGCGAAGAGCTGGCCGGGCTGGCGCCGAAGCGCTACGAGGAGCTGGCCGAGGAGATTTCGGAGGAACGCCTCGAGACGATCTGCCGGCAGATCATGCTGTATCACCTGGACCGCGGCTGGGCCGATCATCTGGCGTACCTGGCCGACATCCGCGAGAGCATCCACCTGCGCGCGCTGGGGCGGCAAAACCCGCTGGACGAATTTCACCGGATGGCGGTCGACGCGTTCGCGTCGCTGGCCGCCGACGCGATCGAGGCGGCTCAGCAGACGTTCGAGACGGCCAACGTCCTCGACGAGGAGCCCGGCCTGGATCTGTCGAAGCTGGCACGCCCGACGTCGACGTGGACCTACATGGTCAACGACAACCCGTTGTCCGACGACACCTTGTCGACCCTGAGCCTGCCCGGCGTATTCCGCTAAGGTCACGGCTCATGGAGCCGGTTCCACCCGACCGGGTGCTGACAGTGCCCAATCTGCTGAGCGCCCTGCGCCTGGCGCTCATCCCCGTCTTCATCTACGTGCTGATGTTCGCGCACGCCAACGCGCTCGCGGTGGCGATCCTGGTCTTCAGCGGGGCCTCCGATTGGGCCGACGGCAAGATCGCCCGCACGCTGAACCAATCGTCGCGGCTGGGCGTGCTGCTGGACCCCGCGGTCGATCGGCTCTACATGGTGACCGTGCCTGTGGTGCTGGCGCTGAGCGGGATCGTGCCGTGGTGGTTCGTCATCACCCTGCTGACGCGCGACGTGCTGCTGGCCGCCGCGCTGCCGCTGCTGCGCAGTCGCGGACTGTCGGCGCTGCCGGTGAGTTACGTCGGCAAGGCCGCGACGTTCGCCTTGATGTCCGGCTTCCCACTCGTTTTGCTGGGGACGTGGGACGCGTTGTGGAGCCGGGTGATCGGCGCTTGCGGTTGGGGCTTTCTGATCTGGGGCATGTACGCCTACCTGTGGTCGTTCGTCCTGTACGCGGTGCAGATGGTCTTGGTGATGCGCCGGATGCCCAAGGTCGGTGAGCATGGCTGAACCGGATCGCCTGCTCGGCGGCTACGACCCCAATGCGGGGTGCAGCGCGCACGCCGCCGCGCAACCGACGCTCATCCCGGTGCCGTCGCTGCTGCGGGCGTTGCTGTCCGAGCATCTGGACCCGGGCTACGCCGCGGCCGCGCAGTGGCGCGCCGCCGAGGTCAGTGCGCAGGGCACGAAGACGCGGGTGTTCGGCTGGCTCTGGCAGGCCCTGGCGGCCATGCTGGTCGCCACCGTCTTCGCCGCCGCGGTCGCGCAGGCCCGGTCGGTCGAGCCCGGCGTGCGCAGCGCTCAGCAGCTGCTGGCGCGAAGCGTGCGGTCGACGGAAGAAGCCGACGTTAAACTGGCTCAGCAGCGCAGCATGCTGGCGAACAAGGTCGACGACGTTCAGCGCATCGCCCTGGCCGACGACGCCGAGGGCCAGCGGCTGCTGAGCCGCCTGGACGGCCTCGGCCTGGCCGCGGCCAGCACAGCGATCATCGGCCCCGGCCTGACCGTGAAAGTGACCGATCCCGGTGCCAGCCCCAATCTTTCCGATGTGTCCAAGCAACGGGTGAACGGAAGCCGGCAAATCATCCTCGATCGCGATCTGCAGCTCGTGGTCAACTCGTTGTGGGCCAGCGGCGCCGAGGCGATTTCGGTCGGTGGCGTTCGGATCGGGCCGAACGTGACGATCCGCCAGGCCGGGGGAGCGATCCTGGTCGACAACAACCCGACCGCCAGCCCCTACACGATCCTGGCGGTCGGGCCGCCGAACGGGATGCGCGACGCCTTCGAGAACAGCCCCGGACTGCAGCGTCTGAGGCTGCTGGAAGTCTCTTACGGGGTCGGCATCGCGGTGAACGTCTCCGACGGTCTTTCGCTGCCGGCCGGTTCGGTCCGAGAAGTCAAGTTCGCCAAGCAGATTGGGCCCTAGTGAGAAAAGATCGCGCATGATAGGTATCGCGGCGCTGGTGGTCGGCATCGTGCTGGGTTTGGTGTTCCATCCCGCCGTGCCCGAGGTCGTGCAGCCGTACCTGCCCATCGCGGTGGTCGCCGCGCTCGACGCGGTCTTCGGCGGGCTGCGCGCCTACCTCGAGCGGATTTTCGACCCGAAGGTGTTCGTGGTCTCGTTCGTGTTCAACGTCTTTGTGGCGGCGCTGATCGTCTATGTCGGCGACCAGTTGGGTGTCGGCACCCAGTTGTCGACGGCGATCATCGTCGTATTGGGTATCCGGATCTTCGGCAATGCCGCCGCGCTGCGACGGCGGCTGTTCGGGGCGTGAGGGCAATGAGCCAGGACCTGCCGGACGGCGCGGGCGACGAAAGTCCCGCGGCCGACGAGGTCGCGCAGCGCGGTCGCCACGAATTGCCTGCGCACAGCCCACGTCCCGAGATCGGAGCGGTGGGCCGTACCGGGTTGTCGGCGATGCTGCGCAGCGGTCGATCCCGGTTGATGTTCGGGACGCTGGCCGTCCTGCTCTGCCTGGTTCTGGGCATCGCCATCGTCACCCAGGTCCGCCAGACCCGGTCGGGCGACTCGCTTGACACGGCGCGGCCCGCGGATCTGCTGGTGCTGCTGGATTCGTTGCGACAGCGCGAGGGCACGCTCAACGGTGAGGTCAACGAATTGCAGAACACGCTGAATGCGTTGCAGGCGTCCGGCAACAATGACCAGGCCGCGATCCAAAGCGCGCAGGCCCGGCTGGCCGCGCTGTCCATCCTGGTCGGCGCGGTGGGCGCGACCGGGCCCGGCGTCAGCGTCACCATCGACGACCCTGGTCCGGGCGTGTCACCGGAGGTCATGCTCGACGTGATCAATGAGTTGCGCGCCGCCGGAGCCGAAGCGATCGAGGTCGACGGCGGACACCAGTCGGTGCGCGTCGGTGTCGACACCTGGGTCGTCGGCACGCCGGGTGCGCTGACCGTCGACACCAAGGCGCTCTCGCCGCCGTATTCGATTCTGGCGATTGGCGATCCGCCCACGCTGGCCGCGGCGATGAACATTCCCGGTGGCGCCGAGGACAGCATCAAACGGGTCGGCGGCAAGATGTCCGTGCAGCAGAGCGACCGCGTCGACGTGACCACCTTGCGACAACCAAAACCGCACCAATACGCTCAGCCCGTCAAGTGAGACACCGAACAGAACAGGATTGCCGTGAGCGATATCCCGCCCGATCTGCACTACACCGCCGAACACGAGTGGGTTCGCATCAGCGGTGACGACACCGTGCGGGTCGGAATCACCGACTTCGCGCAATCGGCACTGGGCGACGTCGTCTTCGTCCAGCTGCCCGACGTCGGCACCGAGGTGACCGCGGGCGAGTCGTTCGGCGAAGTGGAATCGACGAAATCCGTATCCGACTTGTACGCACCGCTGTCCGGCACGGTGACCGCCGTCAACGGCGATCTGGAGGGCAGCCCGCAGCTGGTCAACTCCGATCCCTACGGGGCCGGCTGGCTGGTCGACATCCAGGTGCCGGACGGCGCGGAGCTGGCCTCAGCCGTGTCTGACCTGCTCGACGCCGAGGCCTACCGCGGCACGCTCACCGAGTGACGATTGCTAATGTCCCTGCCAGGGGGTCGTCAAACCGATCGGTGTTCAGTCCTGCCGGTGGCTAGCGCAATCGGAACCACCGCGCGGTACGGTCAACACAACAGCGTTAGTAGGAAAGTAATCGGCAATACAGGGTTCAGACACCCAGTGGGAAGCCGGCCCAGCGGCCCGGCCAGACAACGCCACAGCGGCCAGTGAGGAGCAGCGCGTGACGGATATGGACTCAGGAAGACAGGACGACCAGACTTCTGACGAAGTCACCGTGGAGACGACTTCGGTCTTCCGCGCCGACTTCCTCAACGAACTGGACGCACCCGCGCAGTCGGGCGCCGAGAGCACGGTGTCCGGCGTCGAAGGACTTCCGGCGGGCTCGGCCTTGCTCGTCGTCAAACGGGGGCCCAACGCGGGATCGCGCTTCCTCCTCGACCAGGCCATCACCTCGGCCGGGCGGCACCCCGACAGCGACATATTCCTCGACGACGTCACGGTCAGCCGCCGCCACGCCGAATTCAGGTTGGAAAACAACGAGTTCCACGTGGTGGATGTGGGTAGCCTCAACGGAACTTACGTCAACCGCGAGCCGGTGGACTCGGCGGTGCTGGCCAACGGTGACGAAGTACAGATCGGAAAGTTCCGCTTGGTGTTCCTGACGGGACCCAAAGGTGACGACGACGGAGGATCCGGAGGCTAGTGAGCGCACCCGATAGCCCGGCCCTGGCCGGGATGTCGATTGGGGCGGTTCTGGACCTGTTGAGGCCGGATTTCCCCGATGTCACGATCTCCAAGATTCGGTTCTTGGAGGCTGAAGGACTGGTGACGCCGCAGCGCGCAGCGTCGGGATACCGCAGATTCACCGCTTACGACTGCGCGCGACTGCGCTTCATCCTTACCGCGCAGCGAGATCATTACCTACCGCTGAAGGTGATCCGGGCGCAGCTGGATGCGCAGCCCGACGGCGAGCTGCCGCCGTTCGGATCACCTTATGGTGTACGGCGTTTGGTCTCGGTGGCCGATGGCGATGCCGCACCCGAGACCGGATCTGCCGCGGCCGCGGTGGCGCCTACCTGCGTCCGGTTGAGTCGCGAAGACCTGCTGGAACGCGCGGGCGTCGACGAGGACCTGCTGACCGCGCTGCTCAAGGCCGGGGTGATCACCACCGGCCCGGGCGGCTTCTTCGACGAGCACGCCGTCGTGATCTTGCAATGCGCGCGAGCGCTGTCCGAGTACGGCGTCGAGCCGCGCCATCTGCGCGCGTTCCGCTCGGCCGCCGACCGGCAGTCCGATCTGATCGCCCAGATCGCGGGGCCGTTGGTCAAGGCCGACAAGGCCGGCGCTCGCGATCGCGCCGACGACCTGGCACGTGAGGTTGCCGCGCTCGCAATTACTTTGCACACATCGCTTATCAAGTCCGCCGTTCGCGACGTTCTGCGACGCTGAGGACTAGACTTTCAGTCATTGCTTGAACGTCGGCGGCAGGTGCGGAGGGCAGACACAAATGGGTGAAGTTCGTGTTGTCGGCATTCGCGTCGAGCAGCCGCAGAACCAGCCGGTGCTGCTGCTGCGCGAGGCCAACGGAGACCGTTACCTGCCGATTTGGATCGGACAGTCCGAAGCCGCCGCCATTGCCCTCGAACAGCAAGGTGTCGAGCCACCCCGCCCGCTGACTCATGATCTGATTCGCGATCTCATTGCAGCACTTGGGCATTCGCTCAAAGAAGTGCGCATCGTCGATCTGCAGGAAGGCACGTTCTATGCCGACCTCGTCTTCGACCGCAACATCACGGTGTCGGCTCGCCCGTCGGACTCGGTGGCGATCGCGCTTCGGGTCGGTGTGCCGATCTACGTCGAAGAGGCCGTTTTGGCCCAGGCGGGTCTGCTGATCCCCGACGAGGGCGACGACGAGTCCAACACCGCTGTTCGGGAGGACGAGGTGGAGAAGTTCAAGGAATTTCTCGACAGCGTGTCGCCCGACGACTTCAAGGCAACCTGAGTCCGCCGATCGGGACGTTGACCTGGACCGCGACATTACGGATCCGTCTCATCTGACATCGTGATTTCGACACGCCTGACGGATAGCGCGCCTGTTGCCCTTACGGCGGCCATACTTTCAGGACAAGTTAAGGCACGGCAGCGACTGGACAGCGTAAGCTTTCTAGCACTCGGGACTTGGCCAACGCGGCTGTAAAGGCAGCCAGTGGACGCAGCTAGTGACTAGAGCGCGAATCGGCGAGAGGAACCACTGTGAGCGACCAGCCACGTCAAGAACAGCTGGACCTTGCTGACCAGGCGGATGCCGCATCCCACGGTGAACCAAGTGTCACCGTTGCCAGCGGACCCGTGCAGCCCGGCCTGTTTCCTGACGATTCGGTGCCCGACGAACTCGTCGGCTACCGCGGGCCGAGCGCCTGCCAGATCGCCGGAATCACCTACCGGCAGCTGGACTACTGGGCACGCACGTCGCTGGTCGTGCCGTCGATTCGCAGCGCGGCCGGATCCGGCAGCCAGCGGCTGTACTCGTTCAAGGACATCCTGGTTCTCAAGATCGTCAAGCGGCTGCTGGACACCGGCATTTCGCTGCACAACATCCGCGTCGCGGTCGACCATCTGCGTCAGCGCGGCGTCGAGGATCTGGCCAACATCACCCTGTTCTCGGACGGGACCACGGTGTACGAGTGCACCTCGGCCGAAGAGGTCGTCGACCTGTTGCGGGGCGGTCAGGGCGTGTTCGGCATCGCGGTGTCGGGCGCCATGCGGGAGCTGACCGGTGTGATCGCCGACTTCCCAGGTGAGCGGGCTGATGGCGGCGAGTCGATCGCGGCGCCCGAGGACGAGCTGGCCTCGCGGCGCAAGCATCGGGATCGCAAAATCGGTTAGTAAACCACTGTTCGACGGCCCGACACGCATTGTTGGGCTATTTCGTGTACCGGGCTTCACTCACGGGTAAACTAACCGTTGCATCACGCCCGCGCGGGAGAGTTCTGTGGCAGCCAGCCATGGACGCCGAAGGAGCAGCACCTCTCCGTCAACCTCTCAGGCACCCGGACCGCGTCAAGGTAACGATGCCTCTGGAAAGCGGTGCGGCGCTATGCGCCACACCCGCCGATGGGGAAAGGCGCCTGGGGGGACTACGCGCCGAATCTCTCAGGCGCCCGTGACCGGGTAAGGACAGAGGGAGAGGGTCGATAGTCCCTCTACCGATGTCAGGAGTGCCCGTGTCCGATCAATCTACGTTCGCAGCCCGCCATATCGGACCGGACGGCCAGGCCATCGATGCCATGCTCGACGTGATCGGTGTCGGCTCGCTCGACGAGCTGGCCGCCAAGGCCGTCCCGGCCGGCATCCTGGACAAACTCTCCGACGGCGCCGCGCCGGGCCTGAGCGCTCTGCCGCCGGCCGCCAGCGAGGCCGAGGCGATCGCGGAACTGCGGGCACTGGCCGACACCAACACGGTGTCGGTGTCGATGATCGGGCAGGGCTACTACGACACATTCACCCCACCGGTGTTGCTGCGCAACATCATGGAGAACCCCGCCTGGTACACGGCGTACACGCCGTACCAGCCGGAGATCAGTCAGGGCCGGCTGGAAGCGCTGCTGAACTTCCAGACCATGGTCACCGATCTGACCGGGCTGGAGATAGCCAACGCGTCGATGCTCGACGAGGGCACCGCGGCCGCCGAGGCCATGACGCTGATGCACCGGGGCGCGCGGAGTGCGGCCAGCCGGCTGGCGGTCGACACCGACGTGTTCGCCCAGACCGCGGCCATCCTGGCCACCCGTGCCCGGCCGCTGGGCATCGAGATCGTCACCGCCGATCTGCGCGACGGCCTACCGGACGGCGAGTTCTTCGGCGTCATCACGCAACTGCCGGGTGCCAGCGGCCGGATCACGGATTGGTCCGCGCTGATCGCCCAGACCCACGAGCGGGGCGCGCTGGTCGCGATCGGCGCCGACCTGCTGGCGTGTACGTTGATCACCCCGCCGGGCGAGATCGGTGCCGACGTCGCGTTCGGCACCACTCAAAGATTCGGTGTGCCAATGGGATTCGGCGGTCCGCATGCCGGGTATCTGGCGGTGCACGCCGCGCAGGCCCGTCAGCTGCCGGGCCGGCTGGTCGGCGTCTCGGTCGACAGCGACGGCTCGCCGGCCTACCGCCTGGCGTTGCAGACCCGCGAACAGCACATCCGCCGCGACAGGGCAACCAGCAACATCTGCACCGCGCAGGTGCTGTTGGCCGTGATGGCCGCGATGTACGCCAGCTATCACGGCGCCGACGGGTTGACCGAGATCGCACGCCGGGTACACCGCCGTGCCCAATCCATCGCCGCGGCGCTGGGCGGGGCGGTGGTGCACGAGGCGTACTTCGACACCGTGCTGGCACGAGTGCCGGGACGCGCGGACGAAGTGCTGGCCAAGGCCAAGGCCCGGGGCGTCAACCTCTGGCGCGTCGATGCCGACCATGTGTCGGTGTCCTGCGACGAGGTCACCACCGACGTCCACGTCGCTTTGGTCCTGGAGGCGTTCGGGGTGTCGCCCGCCGATCCTTCCGGCGTCGATATCGCCACGCGCACATCGGAATTCCTCACCCACCCCGCCTTCACGCAGTACCACACCGAAACGGCGATGATGCGCTACCTGCGCACCCTGGCGGACAAGGACATCACCTTGGACCGCAGCATGATTCCGCTCGGCTCGTGCACGATGAAACTCAACGCCGCCGCCGAGATGGAGTCGATCACCTGGCCGGAGTTCTCCCGGCTGCACCCGTTCGCCCCGGCGGTGGACACGCCGGGGATACGCCGGCTGATCGGCGATCTGGAGAGCTGGCTGGTGCACATCACCGGCTACGACGCGGTGTCGCTGCAACCGAACGCCGGGTCTCAAGGCGAGTACGCGGGGCTGCTGGCGATCCACGAGTATCACGCCAGCCGCGGCGAACCGCACCGCGACATCTGCCTGATTCCGTCCAGCGCACACGGCACCAACGCGGCGTCGGCCGCCCTGGCCGGGATGCGGGTGGTCGTGGTGGCCTGCCATGACAACGGCGACGTCAACCTCGACGATCTGCGCGCCAAGCTCGGCGAGCACGCCGACCGATTGTCGGCACTGATGATCACCTACCCGTCCACGCACGGGGTGTACGAACACGACATCGCCGAGATCTGCGCGGCCGTGCACGACGCCGGCGGTCAGGTGTACGTTGACGGCGCCAACCTCAACGCACTGGTGGGTCTGGCCCGCCCGGGCAAGTTCGGCGGCGACGTGAGCCACTTGAACCTGCACAAGACGTTCTGCATCCCGCACGGTGGTGGCGGCCCCGGAGTGGGCCCGGTGGCCGCGCGTTCGCATCTGGCGCCGTTCCTGCCCGGCCACCCGTACGCACCCGAGCTGCCCGACGGGCACCCGGTGTCGTCGGCGCCGTACGGATCGGCCTCGATCCTGCCGATCAGCTGGGCCTACATCCGGCTGATGGGCGGCGACGGACTGCGGGCGGCATCGCTGACCGCGATAGGCTCGGCCAACTACATCGCCCGGCGGCTCGACGAGTACTTCCCGGTGCTCTACACCGGCGAGAACGGCATGGTGGCCCACGAATGCATCCTGGATCTGCGCGGCATCACCAAGTCGACCGGCGTGACCGTCGACGATGTGGCAAAACGATTGGCGGACTACGGTTTTCACGCTCCCACGATGAGCTTCCCGGTCGCCGGCACGCTGATGGTGGAGCCCACCGAGAGCGAGGACCTCAACGAGATCGATGCGTTCTGCGAGGCCATGATCGCCATCCGCGGGGAGATCGATCGCGTCGCGGCGGGGGAGTGGCCCGCCGATGACAACCCGCTGCGGGGCGCGCCGCACACCGCCGATTGCCTGCTGGTCGCCGACTGGGATCACCCGTACACGCGCGAGGAAGCCGCCTACCCGTTGGGTACGGGCTATCGGCCCAAGGTCTGGCCGCCGGTGCGTCGTATCGACGGCGCCTACGGCGACCGCAACTTGGTGTGCTCGTGTCCGCCGGTGGAGGCGTACAACTAGGGCCCCGGCAGGCTGGTGCGGGTCGCGGTTATCCACAGGGTGCGCCCTGCCAAATAGCTCGCGTCAGTGGGTTCGGCTACGATTCGAAATTATGTTCGAAACACTTGGGGTGCTCGATCCGCTGGCCGACGAATCGGCGCTGATCGAACGCATCGCCGAGCTGGAGCGGATCAAATCCGCGGCCGCGGCGGGCCAGGCTCGGGCAGCGGCCGCCCTGGACGCGGCGCGCCGCGCCACTGAAGCGGCCCTGGGAATGCCCGGCGCGCAGCGCGGGCGCGGGGTGGCCAGCGAGGTCGCACTGGCGCGACGGGACCCGCCCGCCCGGGGCAGCCGGCATCTCGGTTTCGCCAAAGCCCTGGTGCACGAGATGCCTCATACTCTGGCGGCACTCGAATCCGGCGCGCTCTCGGAGTGGCGGGCCACCCTGATCGTGCGCGAGAGCGCGTGCCTGGACGTCGAGGACCGTCGCACATTGGATGCCGAGTTGTGCGCCGACCCGGCCGGCCTGAACGGTATGGGCGATGCCCGAGTGGCCGCCGCTGCCAAGGCAATCGCCTACCGGCTGGACCCTCATGCCGTCGTCGAACGAGCCGCCAGGGCCGAGCATGAACGCACGGTGACGATCCGGCCGGCGCCCGACACGATGACCTACGTGACCGCGTTATTGCCAGTGGCCCAAGGAGTTTCGGTGTACGCGGCGTTGCGCCGCGAAGCCGACGTGCGCGCCGACGGACGCTCGCGCGGACAAGTGATGGCAGACACCCTGGTCGAGCGGGTCACCGGGCGCGAGGCCGCGGTCCCGATACCGATAGCGGTAAACCTCGTCGTGTCGGACGAAACACTGCTGGGCGGCGCCAGCACCCCGGCCGATGTCTGCGGTTACGGTCCCATTCCGGCCGCGGTGGCCCGCGCAATGGTCTCCAACGTCGTCGCCGACCGGCCCTCTCGAGCGACGCTGCGCAGGCTTTATGCCCATCCCCGCTCCGGGGCGCTGGTGGCGATGGAGTCACGGGCGCGGCTCTTCCCGCGCGGTCTGGCCCGCTTCATCGAGTTGCGCGATCAACGTTGTCGCACACCCTATTGCGACGCGCCGATCCGGCATCGCGACCATGCCCAACCCTGGGCCAAGGCCGGACCTACCACGGCAACCAACGGTCTCGGCTCATGCGCACGGTGCAATTACACCAAGGAGGCCGACGGCTGGCAGGTCACCACCAACATCGATGAAAACCATACGCACACAGCAGAATTCACCACACCGACGGGAGCGACCTACCGGTCAGCCGCCCCACCGCGGGCACCCACCATCACGGTCAGCGAAATCGAAGTGCGAGTCGGCATCGCACTGGCCAGGCATGCCGCCTAGTGGGCCACGGATAGTTCACGCAGAGCGCGTTCGGACGGCGACCCCGGCTGTGCCCAAAACGGAACGAGCACATGCCCGGTCGGCTCCAGCGTCAAATGTTGAAAGTGCAGCGTCAACGGCCCGACCAGGGGATGCTGGAGTTTCTTTTTCCCGCTGTTTGCGTGCGTGACATCCGGGCACGACCACAGCATTCGAAATCGCGCGCTCTTCTTCAGGAGTTCGTCGATGACCGCGGTCAAACCTGGGTCCGGATTGCGCACCGCGTAAACGCGAAGCCAGGACACGGCCCGCACTGTGAGTTTTTCCCAATTCCGGTAGAACTTCTGCGTGTACGGGTCCAGAAACAGCGATCGTAGCGTGTTGTCTCCCAGTTCCCGATGTGGAAAGGCAGCCCGCGCAATGGGATTAGCGGCGACCAAATTCAGTGAGCAATCGTGAATGTGCACCGGTGTAAGGGGCCAGCTGTCGATCAACGAATTGATCTCCAGTGCAAGATCTTTCGGACACCCCTTTCCCGGGAGTGGGTGCCGCACCAAGTCCCGCAGATAGGCCGCGTCCCCGTCGTCGAGCTTCAATGCCCGCGCAATACCGTCCAACACCTGATCGGAAGGTCTTTTCTCGCGTCCCTGCTCGATGCGCAGGTAGTAGTCGACGCTGACACCGGCCAACGCGGCCACTTCCTCGCGCCGCAGTCCGGCGACTCGCCGGCGGCCCCCGCTGGGCAGACCCACGTCGGCCGGCTGAAGTTGTTCGCGACGATTGCGCAGAAATTGGGCGAGCGGCGAGACCATCCGCGCCCGCTCGTCGCTGGGCTGATCGCGCTGCGAGCCTTCGCTGCCGTCTACGAGCTGGATTTGGATCGCGGTGGCCTCGTTCATCGGTGTCGTCTCCCTTGCGTCCCGATGCCCACGCCCCAAGCATCGTGAGTAAGACAACGCCGTCACGATTAGTAAGTATTCCTGACTATCCGGCGGTCGCGCGCTGGTGGTCGATCACGGCCCGAAAGTCGTCCAGAAATCTGTGGAAATTGGCAGCGCCGAGATTTCGCGCGTGCGATCATGATGTCGGTCATGATCGCGTCGGCAGCAGCCATCTGACGGCGACCGCGAGCGGTCGGTATCACGAGCTTGGCTCGACGGTCGACCGAATCCGGCGTGCGTACGACGTAGCCCAGGGCTTCGAGGTCGTCGTGATCGACCCGATCACCTGTTTCACCTGCCCGGATAGCCGTGCCAGATCGGTCGCACGCACACCCTCGGGACGCAAATGGGCCAGCACCGCGCCATGGCGGTGGACGATGTCGTCGAACCCTTCGTCGCGTAGCCGGCGGAACAGCTCGCCCTCCACCGCGAACAGCAAGCGACCGGCGAGCAGGCCCAATTCGTCGCCACCGTCGTAGTTCATTGCCGGCCGACCCGCTGCGTCAGCTCAAGAATGTGCTGATCGCCGTGGCCAGATCGGGGGAGGCCGACGTCGCCAGGTTCTGGTAGCCGCCGCCGCTGAGCTGGGCGACCGCCTCCCAGGTGGCCCGGTCCGGATCGGCGCCGAAGTCGATCACGTTGACGGCGATCGGCTTGGCCGGGTCCGCGCTGGTGCGGATGAAATTCTGCAGCCCCGGCCCGTCCAGGGATTGATCCGTGTGCGGCCCGGCGGTGATCACTAGAATCGAATTCGATTGTCCGACACGATAATTGGTCTGCATATCCTGGTAGATCATGCGCAGCGTGGTGAACGAGACCGCGCCGCCGGCCGACGAATACTGCTTGTCCAGCGCGGCCGCCAGGGCCGCCGGGCGGGGCTGGCCGTTGACCGGGTCGGACAGCGGGCCGGTCGCGACCTCCGAGCGGCCCTCGTGGCCGTCGAACGTCCACAAACCAACGATCGCGGTCGGCGGCAGCGCTTTGATCCGGTCCTGTAGCGCCGCGATCACGTTGGCGAGCCTGGTTTTTCCGCCTTCGTCACCGGGCATCGACTGGTCCAACATGATCGTCGCGGCCAGCCCACTGGACGGCGCGGCCATCGCATCGGCCAGGGTGGCGCGCATGGCGTCATCGCCCACCGACAGGGTGGAGGGCAAGGCCGCGAAACTCGTCACCGGGCTGCTCGGCGGTTTGACCCCGTTGACGCGAAAACCGGCTTTGGCCAGCTTCGCGAGCTGTTCGGGCTTGCGCATGAAGTGGGCAAACTCGCTGGCCGCCGACGTCTGCTCCTTCGACAGCCACGAGCCGTTGAGCAGCACGGTGGGGTAGTCCGCGACCGGTGCCGGCCCCGGCGGCAGCCAGGTAGCCAACGTGGTCTTGGCGTCCGGCAGCGACTCGCCGCACTGGAACACCTGCTGCTCGGTGGTGATCACGGCGTGCACCGGGGCGGTTGCCGGGTCACCGGGTTTCAGCAGCACATTCATCGCCTCGGTCAGCGAGTTGTCGGCCAGTTTGGGCTGGCCGCCGGTCAGCGACCGCAGTGCGCCGGCGCCCTGCGTGGGCGGCGCGCCGGGCGGGACGGAGGCCGCCGCGACCGCTTCCCCCGCCAGGTAGGACGCGTCGCTGTTGCCGTTCGTCGGCAACGCCAGTCGCAGCGATCCCCATGCCGGTAACTTCAACGCCGCCAACGAGTTTGGATTGGTCTGCAGGCCGGGCAGCGCGCCCCAGTTTTGGTTCGACAGCGCTTGGGCGAGTTCGGGCCGAACGGCGAGCAGCACCGGCGATGTCACCAGTGAACGGCTGTCGCTGATCGTCTTCTGGCCCGCGGCCGCGGACAGTCGCGCCGCCGAGACCGAGCTGCCCGGGATCCACAGCGCCGGCTGCGAACCCAATTCCGCCGGCCACTTGCCGATGAAACCGGCGACGACGGCGTCGGATCCGGCCGGTTTGACGTCCACCACCATGCAGTGGTCACCGACCGGCCCGGCCGTGGAGTTGTAGCTTTCGGCGAACGGCCGCACCTGGTCGACGATCGACGGGTCGACCACGACGGCGACGGTTTCCTTGCCCCCCACACAGCGCGCGGCGGCCGTGTGCGAGCGATGGGACAACGCGTCGCCGAAGAAACTCCACAGGATGACGGTGCCGACCACGACGATGACCGCGACCAGGGCCACGATCACGCCGATGCTGACCCCCCGCCGGCCGCCGGCGCTGCGGTGACCGCCCCGCCAATCACCGAGCACGCGGTGACCGGACTCGACGTCACCCGGCGTGGCCTCCGGCGGCGCGGAACTTTCCGGCCGAGACGGAAACTCGGGGTATTCGTCGTCGAGGCCCTGGGCGGCGTAGCCGTCGTCGCCGAAGTCCTCCTCGGCGTCCTCGTCCGAATCTTCCTCGTCCGGGTCCGGGTAGTCGTCGTAGTCGTCGTCCTCGTCGAGGTCACGCGGATCGGGCTTGTCGCGTTCCTCTTGGTAGCGGGAAACCAGGTCGCGGGCGGTGAACTTGATCGTCGGGTCGTCGGAAGGGTCGTCGGCCGACTTCCCGGGCATGCTGTGCCTACCCATACCGGGACCCGGTATCAAGCACCGGCGCGGGCCTTGAGCTCACGCCGTCGCCGATGCAGGATCGGCTCGGTGTAGCCGCTGGGCTGCTGCGCACCGGACAGGATCAGTTCCTGTGCCGCCAAGAACGCGATGCTGTCGTCGAAGTTGGGCGCCATCGGGCGATACGCCGCGTCACCGGCGTTCTGCTCATCGACCAGCGGGGCCATCCGTTCCAGACTCGCGCGCACATCCTCGCTGGTGATGATGCCGTGGCGCAGCCAGTTCGCCAGCAGCTGGCTGGAAATCCGCAGCGTGGCGCGGTCTTCCATCAGGGCGACGTTGTGGATGTCGGGCACCTTCGAGCAGCCGACGCCCGCATCGATCCAGCGCACCACATAGCCCAAGATGGACTGGCAGTTGTTGTCGACCTCTTCGCGAATCTCTTCGGGAGCCCAAGCCAGTTCCTTGGCCAGCGGGATGGTCAGCAACTCGTCGACCGTGGTGCGTTTCTTGCCCTGGAGCTCCTTCTGCACGGCAAACACATCCACCTGGTGGTAGTGCATCGCGTGCAGGGTGGCCGCCGTCGGGGAAGGCACCCACGCGGTGGTGGCGCCGGCCTTGGGCTGGCCGATCTTCTGCTCGACCATGTCGGCCATCAGCTCGGTCATCGCCCACATGCCCTTGCCGATCTGGGCCTTGCCGGAGAAACCGGCGGCCAGCCCGATGTCGACGTTGGTGTCCTCGTAGGCCTTGATCCAGGTGGTGTTCTTCATCGCACCCTTGCGGATCATCGGGCCGGCCTCCATCGAGGTGTGAATCTCGTCGCCGGTGCGGTCCAGGAACCCGGTGTTGATGAACACCACCCGGTCGGCGGCGGCCTTGATGCACGCCTTGAGGTTGACCGTGGTGCGGCGCTCCTCGTCCATGATGCCGATCTTCATCGTGCCCTGCGGCAGGCCCAGCACATCCTCGACGCGATTGAACAGCTCGCAGGTGAACGCGACCTCCGCGGGGCCGTGCATCTTCGGCTTGACGATGTAGATGGATCCGGTGCGGCTGTTGGTCAGCGGCCCGTTGGCATCGCCGGACCGCAGCCCGTGGATCGCGGTCAGACCGGTGAACAGCGCATCCATGATGCCCTCGAATACCTCGTTGCCGTCCGCGTCGACGATCGCGTCGTTGGTCATCAGGTGCCCGACATTGCGGACGAACAGCAGGCTGCGTCCGGGCAAAGTCAGCTCGCCCTTGCCGTCGGGCGTGGTGTAGGTGCGGTCGGCGTTGAGCACGCGGGTGAAGGTCTTGCCGTCCTTGCTGACCTCTTCGGCCAGGTCACCCTTGTTCAGGCCCAGCCAGTTGCGGTAGCCCAGCACCTTGTCGTCGGCGTCGACGGCGGCGACGGAATCCTCGAAGTCCATGATCGTGGTGACCGCGGATTCCAGGACCACGTCCTTGATGCCGGCCGCGTCGGTCTTGCCGACCGGCGAGGACGGGTCGATCAGGATCTCGATGTGCAGCCCGTGATTGACCAGCAGCACCGACCAGTCGGGGGAGCCAAGCTCGCCGCTGTAGCCGGCGAACTTCTCCGGGCTGGCCAACCCGGTGGACTCGTCGCCGCCGAGGGCGATCTTGAGCTGGCCGTCTTCGATGCTGACGCCCGTCGCGTCGGCCCACGAGCCCGACGCCAGCGGCGTCGCCTGATCCAGGAATTTGCGGGCGTACGCGATCACCTTGTCGCCGCGAATCCTGTTGTAGCTGCTGCCCTTTTCGGCGCCGTCGGTCTCCGGGATGACGTCGGTGCCGTACAGCGCGTCGTACAGCGAGCCCCAGCGGGAATTGGCCGCGTTCAGCGCGAAGCGCGCGTTGAGCACCGGCACCACCAGCTGCGGGCCGGCGGTGGTGGTGATCTCGTCGTCCACCCCGGACGTGGTGATGGTGAAGTCCTCGGGTTCGGGCAGCAGATAGCCGATGTCGGTGAGGAACTGCCGGTAGGCCTCGGGGTCCAGCGGTTCGATCACGCGCTGGCGGTGCCACTTGTCGATCTGGGCCTGCAGCTCGTCGCGAGTCTTCAGCAAACTTTGGTTCTGCGGGGTGAGGTCGGTGACCACCTTGTCGACGCCGGCCCAGAAGCTGTCTGGGTCGATATCGGTGCCGGGTAGGGCCTCGTTGTTCACGAAGTCGTAGAGCACTCGGCCAACGCGCAAATTCCCCACCGACACGCGGTCAGTCATCTTTCTCCTCCAACTAGCTACGCCGTCAGCCTACCGGGGCGACGGCCCGAACGAACGCCTGCGCCGGACCCGCGATGGCGGGTCACGGTGCGGTTGACGGGCTTCGCCGTGGGCTTCCCGACGGGCCCTGGGGAGCGCGCCGCCGCACCCTGCCCTTCGCCCCATAATGGACCGGCGCCGTTCATCATACGGGCTGGCCGGGGCCCTCTTTTCCGCGCGGGCCCGGCCGATGCCGTCACTGCACGTCGCGCATGCTGCCGACCAGATCCTCCATCAGGTCCTCCATCGCCACCATCGCCACCACGCCCCGGCCGGCGGTGACCAGCGCCAGATGGCTGTTGGTGCGACGCATCCGGGACAGGGCATCGGCCAGCGGCAACGTGATGCTCACCCGCGGCAACGGACGCACCAGCGACAGGTCGATGACCGTCTGCGGATCGTCCCCGAGCGGCAACATGTCCTTGATGTGCAGGTATCCGATGAACCGCCCGTCGGCGTCCGCGACCGGGAAGCGCGAGTAGCCGGTCTGCGCGAGGGCGCTCTCGACGTCGCCGATCGTCGGCCCGGACCCCGGGGCCGCCACCGGCACCGCCCGGACGTCCTCGAGCGCGACGGCCACGTCGCCGACCACCCGGCTGCCGATCTGCAGCGCCCGGGTCAGCCGGGTGTGCTCCTCGGGGTCCAGCAGGCCTTCGGAGACCGATTCGGCGATCATCGCGCTCAGCTCGTCCGGTGAGACCGTGATGTCCAGCTCGTCTTTGGGTTCCACCCGCAACAGGTGCAGCATCGCGTTCGCGCACTTGTTGTAGAAGACGATGAACGGCCGGGCCACCCGCACGTAGGCCAGGTAGGGCGGCACCAGCAGCATCGCCGTGCGCTCCGGGCCGGCCAGCGAGCTGTTCTTCGGCACCATCTCGCCCAGCAGCACGTGCAGCGTCACCACCAAGGCCAGCGCGATCACGAACGACAACGTGTGCCGCACCGCCAGCGGTATCCCGGTCAGCCCGAACGCCGAATGCAGCAGGTTGGCGACGGCTGACTCGCCGATGCGCCCGAGCAGCAGCGAGGCGACGGTGACGCCCAGCTGCGAGCCCGCCAGCATCGAGGCCAGCTGCTCACCGGCGCGGATCACCGTGACCGCTCCCTTCTTGCCTTGCTCGGCCAGCGCTTCGAGCCGGTCGCGCCGCGCCGAGATCAGCGAGAACTCCGCGCCGACGAAGAAGGCGTTGGTCGCGATCAGCAGGATCGCCAGCAGCACTCCGAGGGTGTCGTTCATCGTTGACCGGGCTCCGCCGACGTTTCCGGACGGTTGCTCAGTTCGGTCAGCTCGAGCAGGTCGATGCGCCGGCCGTCCATCCGAACCACCGTCGCCTGCCAGCGAATTGCATTGTCCAACAGGCCATCTCCGTCCAGCGCGGTCAGCTCGACGGTTTCGCCGACCACCGGGATATGGCCGAGCTCGCGCAGCACCAGGCCGCCGATCGTTTCGTACGGTCCTTCCGGCGCCCGATAGCCGGTGGCGGCGGCCACCTCGTCGGTGCGCAGCAACCCCGACACCCGCCAGCCGTTGCCCGCCGCCACGACATCCGGTGTGGCGTCGTCGTGTTCGTCACGGACATCGCCGACGATCTCTTCGATCAGGTCCTCGACCGTCACGATCCCCGCGGTGCCGCCGTATTCGTCGACGACCATCGCGGTCTGCAGCGGGTTGGCCCGGATCTCGGCCATCACCGCGTCGCCGTCCAGGGTCGACGGCACCACCGGCACCGTCTGCACCAGCGTGGTCAGCAGCGTCGAGGCGCGCTCGGCCCGCGGAACCTTGAACACCTGCTTGACGTGCACGATGCCGACGGTTTCGTCGAGGTCGCCGTCGACGATGGGGAAGCGGGAGAACCCCGATTCGGCGGCCGTGGCGATCAGGTCGGCAACGGTGTCGTCGGTCTGCAGCGCCACGATTTTCGACCGCGGCGTCATCAACTCCTCGGCGGTCCGCGAGCCGAATTGCAGCGACCGGCGCACCAGCGCGGCCGTGGCGGGATCTAGCGCACCGGCGCGCGCCGAGCTTCGCACCAGCGACAGCAACTCCTGCGGTGAGCGCGCCGACCGCAGTTCCTCGGCCGGCTCGATGCCCATCTTCCGCACGATCCAGTTCGCCGCGCCGTTCGTCAGCCGGATCACCGGAGTGAACAGCAGCGAGAACATCAGCTGAAAACCGGCGACGGCGCGCCCGGTCGACAACGGGCGCGCCACGGCCAGGTACTTGGGCACCAGCTCGCCGAAGACCATCGACACCGACGTCACGATCACCATCACCATGAACGCGGTGATCCCGTCGGCCATCGAATCCGACACGCCGAGGGCGTCCAGCCACGGGTGCGGCAGGTCGGCGACCATCGGTTCGGTCAGGTAGCCGGCGATCAGCGTGGTGATCGAGATGCCCAGTTGTGCACCCGACAGCTGGAACGACAACCGGTCCTGGGCGCGCTGGATGTAGCGGTCGCGGCGACCGCCCTTGCGGGCGTTGGCCTCGACGGTGCTGCGGTCCAGTGCGGTCAGCGAGAACTCGGCCGCCACGAATACCGCATTGCCAAAGATGAGCACCGCGATGGCGAGCACGCTGACGAAGATGACGGTGAGGTTCATGGCGGGCTTGGCTATCGCGATGGCCCGGGAGACGACGGGAAACCGCCGGGCTCGACGGGTGCCTGCGGCACGTCATCCCTTTCGCGTTGCTGCGGCCGGTGAAGGTCACCGGGATTCATCGGTGAAGGTCACCGGGATTCATATGGTAGCGAAGACATCCGGCGGGGGCGGGGTCACCAGCCCAGCGGCAACGGGTGTCCCTCGGCGAAACCGGCGGCCGACTGCACCCCGACGACGGCTTGCTCGTGCAATTCCGCCAACGTCGAGGCACCGACGTAGGTGCAGGTGCTGCGCAGGCCCGCGGTGATGTGGTCGATCAGGTCCTCGACGCCGCCGCGGTCGGGGTCCAGCCCCATCTTCGACTTGGAGATGCCCTCCTCGAACAGCGCCTTGCGGGCACGGTCGAACGCGCTGTCCGCGGCGGTGCGGGCCACCACGGCCCGCTTGGACGCCATGCCGTAGCTCTCCTTGTACGGCCGGTCGTCGCGGTCGCGCATCAGGTCGCCGGGCGACTCGTAGGTGCCGGCGAACCACGACCCGATCATCACGTTCGACGCCCCGGCGAGCAGCGCCAGCGCGACGTCGCGGGGATGACGAATCCCGCCGTCCGCCCACACGTGTCCACCGAGTTCCCTTGCGGCAGCTGAACATTCGAGTACCGCAGAGAACTGCGGGCGCCCGACGCCGGTCATCATCCGGGTGGTACACATCGCGCCGGGCCCCACACCGACCTTGACGATGTTGGCCCCGGCGCCCAACAAGTCCCGGGTGCCGTCGGCCGACACCACGTTGCCCGCCGCCACCGGCAGACCCAGCTCCAGCGACGCCACGCAGCTGATCGCGTCCAGCATCCGTTCTTGATGCCCGTGCGCGGTGTCGATTACGAGCATGTCGACGCCGGCCTCGGCCAGCGACCGGGCCTTGGCCCCGACGTCGCCGCTGATGCCCACCGCCGCGCCGACGCGCAGCCGGCCCAGCGCGTCGGTGGCCGGGGTGTACAGGCCGGCGCGCACCGCACCCGTGCGCGTCAGCACGCCGGCGAGCTTGCCGTCGGCAGCCGTGACGACGGCCACCTCGATCGGGGCGTGATCGAGTAGGTCGAAAATCTTGCGCGGCTCGGTGCCCAGCGGGGCGCTGACGAAGTCAGACACGGCCACGTCGCGAACCCGGGTGAACCGGTCCACTCCCTGGCAGGAAGCCTCGGTGACCAATCCGATCGGGCGGCCTTCGAAGATCACCACCGCGGCACCGTGCGCCCGCTTGTGGATCAGCGCCATCGCGTCGGACACCGAGTCGTCGGAGGACAGCACGACCGGGGTGTCGAGCACCAAGTCTCGGCTCTTGACGAACTCCACCGTCTGCCGGACCGCCGTGCTCGGCAGGTCCTGCGGCAAAATCACGAGGCCGCCGCGCCGCGCGACCGTCTCGGCCATCCGGCGTCCCGCCACCGCCGTCATGTTCGCGACGACCACCGGAATCGTCGTGCCGGAACCGTCAGCGGTGGACAGGTCGACGTCGAACCGCGACGTGATGTCGGAGCGGTTCGGCACGATGAAGACGTCGTTATAGGTCAGGTCGTAACCGGGCCGCCGGTCGCCGTTCAGAAACTTCATCGCGCTTGCTGAGCCCCCTTGGCTAGACCGGCACTTCGCTGCGGTCGCCACTCCAGAGTGTATGGAACCGTTTGTCCGGGTCGTCGTCGATGCGCTCGTAGGTGTGGGCGCCGAAGAAATCGCGCAGGCCCTGGGTCAGCGCGGCGGGCAGCCGTTCGGTGCGCAGGGCGTCGTAGTACGACAGCGCCGAGGCGAACCCGGGGATCGGAATGCCCAGCTGCGTGGCGGTCACCACGACGCGGCGCCAGCTGTCGATCGACGCCTCGATGGCCTCGCGGAAGTACGGCGCGACGATCAGCGACGGCAGGTCTGGGTTCTCGTCGAAGGCCTCTTTGATGCGGTTGAGGAACTTGGCGCGGATGATGCAGCCGCCGCGCCAGATGGTGGCCATTTCGCCGGGGGTGATGTTCCAGTCGTACTCGATGCTGCCGGCCTGGATCTGATTGAAGCCCTGGGCGTAGGCGATGATTTTCGATGCGTACAGCGCGCGGCGTACGTCCTCGGTGAACTGGGTTGCCTCGGAAGGCTTTTCGCCGAGATCGCCGGAGGCCAGCCCGGTAGTGGCCTTGCGCTGGGCCACCGACCCGGACCGGGCGCGGGCGAAGACCGCCTCGGCGATACCGGTCACCGGCACTCCGAGGTCGAGGGCGGATTTCACCGTCCAGCGGCCGGTGCCCTTTTGCTCGGCCTCGTCCAGGATCAGATCCACCAGCGGCTTGGCCCGTCTTCGCGTCGGTCTGTTTGAGCACCTCGGCGGTGATCTCGATCAGGTAGCTGTCCAGGTCGCCGGAGTTCCACTCGGCGAACGCGTCGGCGATCTCGGGGGCGGTCTTGCCGAGACCGTCGCGCAGCAGCTGATAGGCCTCGCCGATGAGCTGCATGTCGGAGTACTCGATGCCGTTGTGCACCATCTTGACGAAGTGACCGGCACCGTCGGGACCGATGTGGGTGCAGCACGGCACACCGTCGACGTGCGCGGAGATCTCCTCGAGCAGCGGGCCCAGCGACTTGTACGACTCGGCCGGGCCGCCGGGCATGATCGACGGTCCGTTCAGCGCGCCCTCCTCGCCACCGGAGATTCCGGCGCCGACGAGGTGCAGGCCCCCCTCGCGGATCGCCTTTTCGCGACGGATGGTGTCGGTGTAGAGGGCGTTGCCGCCGTCGATGATGATGTCGCCTTCTCCATGGCGTCGGCGAGTTCGTTGATCACCGCGTCGGTGGGGTCGCCCGCCTTGACCATGATGATCACCCGGCGCGGCTTCTCCAGCGCGTCCAGGAATTCCGCGATGGTCTCCGAGCGGACGAAGTCGCCCTCGTCGCCGTGCTCGGAGAGCAACGCATCGGTCTTGGCGATCGACCGGTTGTGCAGCGCCACGGTGTAGCCGTGGCGGGCGAAGTTGCGGGCGATATTCGAGCCCATGACGGCCAGCCCGGTGACGCCGATCTGCGCGGTGCCGGTCTTGGAATTCGACGAGCTCATGTCTTCGCCTCTCAGGTTGGAGATCGTTTTCCGTCACACTGTGGCACAGCGGAGTTCCGGTCCGCCAAAGGGATTCGCCGTAAGCCGCGCTAGAGGTTGAACAGTCGCTTGAGCTCGGTGAGCCACGGCACCGCCAGCGCGACGGTGGGCACCACCAGAACCGCGGCCGCGGCCAGGTAGGCCGCCGCGGACAACATCATGCTGTTGCCACGCCCCGACAGGCGGCGCACCCGCACCACCGTGCTGGGACCACCGGCGGCCAGCGCGCCCGACGGCGCCCGCGCACCCGCACAGGCGACCAGCGCGCGGGCCAGGGGAGTGCGCCCGGCCGCGCGCACCGCGGCGTCGTCGGCGAGCAGCTCCACCAGCAGCTGCACCGCGCCCAGCGCATTGGAGCTGCGGACCAGACGCGGGAACGCGGCGTGCACCGCGGTGAACGCTTCCAGAACCAGGTCGTGCCGGGCGCGCAGGTGCGCCCGCTCGTGGGTCAGGATGGCCGAGACCTCGTCGTTGTTGAGCGTGGTCAGCGTGCCTTCGCTGACCACCACCCGACTGCGCACCCCCGGCAAGCAGTAGGCCAGCGGCTCGGCCACATCCAAGACGCGCAGGTCACGGGTGCGAGCACAGGGTTGGGCGAGGGCCGCGTCGTGCCCCACCCCGACCAGGTCGACCACCATCCGGTGGTGTGCCCGACGGCGCCGATTGGCGATGGCGACCCGCAAGACCGCGACCGCCAGGCGCACACCCACCAGTACGGTCAGCGCGAAGGCGGCGATGTAGGCCGTCCACAGCGGCCAACCGAGCCGCCCGGCCGCCCCGACGATGCTGGCCGTCGGCCGGCCGTCCGGGCCGGGCATGAGGATCCGGGTGGCGATCGCGATACCGGCGCTGAACGCCGAGAGCACGGCGGCCACGGCAACGGCCTGCCACAGCGCCATCGCTGCTCGCGGGGTGCGCAGTGGCCAGGACGCCCGGGCTAATAGGGCTGGTGTTGGACCGATCAGCAGCACCGCGAGGAAGGTAAAGGCCAACGCGGACACCTCAATAGTGTCCCTCAGGGCGCGGGTCTAGCGCCAGCTCATGGCGCATTGCGTTGATTTGCTTCCAATTCGGCGAGCGCGCGCCGCAGTGCCTCGGCCTCGTCGGCGCCGACGCGCTCGACGAAATGCACCAGCGCGGCCTGCCTGCCGCCGGAGTCCTCGGCTTGGGATAGCGCGTCCACCATCAGGCCGGCGACCAGCACGTCGCGGGCCTGCACGGGTGCGTAGCGGTGGGCCCGGTCGTCGCGGATCTGCGATACCAGATTCTTCTTCGCCAACCGCTGCAGCACGGTCATCACCGTCGTGTAGGCGAGGTCGCGGCGCGCCGACAAGGCTTCATGCACCTGGCGGACCGTCTGCGGTTCGGGCATGGACCACAGGTGGTCCATCACCGCGCGTTCCAGGTCCCCCAGCCGTGTCAGCTTGGCCATAGTTCGTTCATCTCCATCAACGTTGAAACCAGCGTACTCCGGCTTACTACTGGCAGTCGTAAAGAAAGCCGGTGAATCGATATCCGACCGTGGGTACACGTGCACCCGGTCCGCGTGGTTCACAGCCTACCCTTGCCAAATTAGGACAGCCTTGCCTATACTCGTGGAGGTCGAGCCAAACAGACCGCCGGAGCGTCCTGAGGGCTGCAGTGACCCCCGGTCTACTCGATCGGCGAGCCCCGTGCCTTCGGGCACGGGGCTCGCCTGTTCTTTGTCGCCGCTATGCGACCGACCGGGCGTGATGGTGTAGACAACAGAGCGTGCCGACGTCGCCAGACCCGATCCCACCAGGTTTCACCGCACCGTTCGATGCCGAGCTGGGCCTGCGATTCACCGAACTCAGCCCCGACGGCGCGCGTGCCCAGCTCGAGGTCACTCCTAAACTGTTGCAGCCGATGGGTTTGGTTCACGGCGGTGTCTACTGCGCTATGGTCGAGAGCATGGCCAGCGTGTCCGCCTACACCTGGCTCGCCACCCAGGGCGGCGGCGAGGTGGTGGGTGTGAACAACAACACAGACTTCCTGCGCTCGATCGGCTCGGGAACGGTCTACGGCATATCCGAACCGATTCACCGCGGCCGGCGCCAGCAGTTGTGGTTGGTCACCATCACCGATGACAACGACAAGGTGGTAGCCCGCGGGCAGGTGCGGCTGCAGAATCTCGAGCCTCGCCGACGGTGAGCGGATCCCCGGGGCCGCATGGCAGGATTTCAGACCATGCGCCTGACGCCGCACGAGCAGGAGCTGCTCCTGCTGTCCTATGCCGCCGAATTGGCTCGCCGTCGCCGCGCCCGCGGCCTGCGGCTGAACCATCCCGAAGCCGTCGCCGTCATCACCGACCACATTCTCGAAGGCGCACGCGACGGCCGCTCGGTTGCCGAGCTGATGGCCAGCGGCCGCGACGTACTCGCCCGTGACGACGTGATGGAGGGGGTGCCGGAAATGCTGGCCGACGTACAGGTCGAAGCAACCTTCCCGGACGGCACGAAGCTGGTCACCGTACACCACCCGATCGCATGATTCCCGGCGAAATCCTCTACGGCAGCGGCGATATCGAGATCAACGCGAATGCCCCGCGCCTGGACATGCTGATCCTCAACACCGGCGACCGCCCGGTGCAGGTGGGTAGCCACGTCCATTTCCCGCAAGCCAACTCGGCGCTGTCGTTCGATCGCGACGCGGCCCACGGCTACCGGCTGGATGTGCCCGCCGCAACCGCGGTTCGTTTCGAACCCGGTGTGGCCCAACATGTTCGGCTGGTGCCGCTGCGGGGGAGCCGCGAGGTGTACGGGCTCAGCCTGAACCCGCCCGGACGGCTGGACCGCTGATGACGAAGCTGTCTCGCGAACAGTACGCCCAGCTGTACGGCCCCACGACCGGCGATCGCATCCGGTTGGCGGACACCGACTTACTGATCGAAATCACCGAAGACCGCAGCGACGGACCGGGGTTGGCCGGCGACGAGGCCGTGTTCGGTGGCGGCAAGGTGCTGCGCGAGTCGATGGGGCAGGGGCGGGCGTCGCGCGCCGAAGGCGCTCCCGACACCGTGATCACCGGCGCGGTGATCATCGATCACTGGGGAATCATCAAGGCCGACATCGGGATTCGTGACGGCCGGATCGTCGCACTCGGCAAGGCCGGCAACCCCGACACCATGTCGGGTGTGCATCCGGATCTGGTGGTCGGGCCCAGCACCGAGGTCATCGGGGGCAACGGCCGCATCATCACCGCGGGGGCCGTCGACTGCCATGTGCATTTGATTTGCCCACAGCTGATGTCCGAGGCCCTCGCGGCCGGGATCACGACGATCCTGGGCGGCGGCACGGGTCCCGCCGAGGGCAGCAAGGCCACCACCGTGACGCCGGGCTCCTGGCACCTGGCCCGCATGCTCGAGGCGCTCGACGGTTGGCCGGTGAACTTCGCACTGCTGGGCAAGGGCAACACCGTCAACCACGAGGCGCTGTGGGAGCAGTTACGCGGCGGCGCTTCGGGTTTCAAGCTGCACGAGGACTGGGGCGCCACTCCGGCCGCGATCGACGCCTGCCTGACGGTCGCTTCCACCGCCGGGGTACAGGTGGCGTTGCACACCGACACCCTCAACGAGATGGGCTTCGTGGAAGACACGCTGGCCGCGATCGCCGGCCGCTCGATCCACACCTATCACACCGAGGGCGCCGGCGGCGGTCACGCTCCGGACATCATCCGGGTCGCCGGCCAGCCGAACGTGCTGCCCAGTTCCACCAACCCGACCCGCCCGCACACGGTCAACACCCTCGACGAACACCTGGACATGTTGATGGTCTGCCATCATCTCAACCCGCAGGTGCCCGAGGATTTGGCCTTCGCGGAGAGCCGGATTCGGCCGTCGACGATGGCGGCCGAGGACCTGCTGCACGACCTCGGCGCGATCTCGATGATCGGCAGCGACTCGCAGGCGATGGGCCGCATCGGCGAGGTGGTGCTGCGCACCTGGCAGACCGCGCACGTGATGAAGCGCCGTCGCGGGGCGCTGCCCGGCGACGGCGCTGCCGACAATCTGCGGGTGCGCCGCTACGTCGCCAAATACACCATCTGCCCGGCCATCGCGCACGGGCTCGACGGCGAGACCGGCTCGGTGGAAGTGGGCAAGCTGGCCGACCTGGTGCTGTGGGAACCGCAGTTCTTCGGCGTCCGCCCGCACGCGGTCCTCAAGGGTGGCATGATCGCCTGGGCGGCGATGGGCGACGCCAACGCGTCCATCCCCACCCCGCAGCCGCTGCTGCCGCGTCCGATGTTCGCCGCCGCGCCGACGGCAGCGGCGGCCACGTCGGTGCATTTCGTTGCGCCGCAAGCGATCGAGGCGGGTCTGGCCGAAAAGCTGGCGGTCGACCGGCGGTTGGTCGCGGTGCGCAACACCAGCGGGCTGGGCAAGGCGGCGTTGCCGCTCAACGATGCGCTACCCGACATTCAGGTCGACCCGGACACCTTCACCGTGCGCGTCGACGGCGAGGTCTGGCACGAGCAGCCGCCCGCGGCGCTGCCGATGGCACAACGCTATTTCCTGTTCTGACGATGTCCGCACTGGCGACGCTGCTTACCCTGGCCGATTCGCGACTGCCGGCCGGCTCCCATGTGCATTCCGGTGGCGTAGAGGAGGCCGTCACCAGCGGCCTGGTGCGCGACCTGGACACGCTAGACGCGTTCTTGCACCGCAGGATTCGCAGCCACGGGTTGGTGACGGCATCGGTCGCCGCGGCACTGCACCGCGGTCAGCTCGACGCCGAGCAAGCCGATCAGGAGACTGATGCGCGCACTCCGGCGCCGGCGGCCCGACAGGCGTCGCGCGGCCAGGGCCGCGGGTTGGCCAGGCTGGCCCGACGGGTCTGGCCGGATGCCGACTGGGACGACCTCGGCCCGCGGCCGCACCTTACCGTCGCGGCCGGGCGCGTCGGTGCCGTGAGCGGCCTGAGCCCCGAGCAGAGCGCGCTGGCCATCGTCTACACCACGATGACGGGCTCGGCCACGGCGGCTCAGCGGCTGCTCGCCCTTGATCCGGCCGACGTGGCGGCGCTGACGTTCCGGCTGGCGGCGTTGTGCGAACACACCGCCACCCAGGCGTGCCTCGGCCTGGCCGAATTGTCGGATCCGTTGCTCGACACCTTGGCCCAGCGGCACACCGAACGTGAGCGACCCTTATTCGCCTCCTGAAAGACATGACATGCCAGCACATTTCCATGGCCATCCGCATCCGCACGCCGACCGACCCAAGCGCATCAGGGGTCCGGGAGAGCCGCTGCGCATCGGAGTCGGCGGCCCGGTCGGCTCCGGAAAGACCGCCCTGGTCGCCGCGTTGTGCCGGCAGTTGCGTGACGAGCTGTCGCTGGCGGTGCTGACCAACGACATCTACACCACCGAGGACGCGGACTTCTTACGTAAGCACGCGGTGCTGCCGAACGACCGGATCGCGGCCGTGCAGACCGGCGGCTGCCCGCACACCGCGATTCGCGACGACATCACCGCGAACCTCGACGCGATCGACGACCTGATCGCCGCCCACGATGCGCTGGACCTGATCCTGGTCGAGTCCGGCGGCGACAACCTGACCGCGACCTTCTCCTCCGGCCTGGTGGACCTCCAGATGTTCGTGATCGACGTCGCCGGGGGCGACAAGGTGCCGCGCAAGGGTGGCCCGGGGGTGACATACTCGGACCTGTTGGTAGTCAACAAGATTGATCTTGCTCCGTTGGTGGGCGCCGATCTCGACGTGATGGCACGCGACGCCGACGCGGTGCGCGACGGGCGCCCGACGGTGTTCCAGTCGCTGACCGAGGACCCAGCCGCCACCGGCGCGCTGGCCTGGGTGCGCAGCCAGCTGAGCGCCTATGCACTCTGAGGTCTTGCTGGTCGCATCGCGGCAGCGGTTGCCGCGCATCGAGTGCAGCGGCGGCATCCAGGCCCGTTGCACCGCGCCCGATACGGTGCACCTGGTATCGGCGGCTGCCACCCCGTTGGGCGGCGACACCATCCGCGTCCGGATCGTCGTCGAGGCCGGCGCGGTGTTGAAGCTGCGTAGCGCCGCCGCCACCGTAGCCCTGCCCGGGTGGAAAACGCCGACGTCACATGCCGATTGGGACATCGAGGTGAGCGGAAGTCTCGACGTCGATCTAGAGCCCACGGTCGTGGCCGCCGATGCGCGGCATGTGTCGAAGGTGGTGTTGGTCCTGCGCGCCGACGGCCGGGTGCGCTTGCGCGAACGCGTCCAGATCGGCAGATGCGATGAGCGCGACGGCTTCTGGTCGGGATCACTATGGGCCGACCGGAGTGATCGCCCGCTGCTGCGGCACCGGCTGGAAATGGGTGCCGGGTCGATCGCCGACGACGACATCGCCGCCCCGCGGGCGACCATCAGCGAATTATGCTATCCGGCAACAGAATCCACGACCATGCCGAGCGAATCGACCGTTCTGAGGTTGGCGGGCGGCGGGACGCTCAGCACCTGGCAACCGCAGCGGCTGGTCGGCTAGCTGGCGGCCCGGGCCGTCTCGGACTCGCGGGCCTCGGCGGCCAGCTCGGCCAGCTGTTCGAGCCGTGTTCGGGCAAAGGCCTGCTGGTCGGTGATGGTCAGCTGACCACGCCGGGTGCTCAGGAACGTCACGGTCCAGGAAAGCAGCGTGGTGATTTTGGTCTTGAACCCGATCAGGTACACCAGGTGCAGCACCAACCACATCAGCCAGGCGATGAAGCCGCTGAACTCCAGCGGGCCGATCTTGGCCACCGCGGAGAATCGCGACACCGTGGCCATCGAACCCTTGTCGAAGTACTGAAACGGCTCGCGTTGGGTGGGGTCGGCGCCGGCGAGTTCGGCCTTGATCGCGTTGGCGACGTACTTGGCGCCCTGGATCGCGCCCTGCGCGACGCCGGGCACACCCTCGACGGCGGCCATGTCACCGACGACGAACACGTTCGGGTACCCGGGGACGGACAGGTCGGGCAGCACCTTGACCCGTCCCGCCCAGTCGAGCTCGGCGGGGGACTGCTCGGCGACGTCGCGACCAAGCCGGCTGGCCTGCACGCCGGCCGACCAGACTTTGCACGCGGATTCGATACGCCGGATGGTGCCATCGGAATCCTTGACGGTGATGCCGTTGCGGTCCATGTCGGTGACCATGGCACCCAGTTGGATCTCGACGCCCATCTTCTCCAGCCGTGCCTTGGCCCGCTCGCCGAGCTTCTCGCCCATCGGCGGAAGCACCGCCGGGGCGGCGTCGAGCAGGATCACCCGTGCCTTCGTCGAATCGATATGGCGGAACGCACCTTTCAAGGTGTACTCGGCCAATTCGGCTATCTGCCCTGCCATTTCGACGCCGGTCGGTCCGGCACCGACCACGGTGAACGTCAGCAGCTTCTTGCGGCGCTCGGGATCACTCGACCGCTCCGCCTGCTCGAAGGCGCTCAGGATGCGACCACGCAGCTCGAGCGCGTCGTCGATCGACTTCATGCCGGGCGCGAATTCGGCGAAGTGGTCGTTGCCGAAGTACGACTGGCCGGCACCGGCGGCGACGATCAGGCTGTCGTAGGGAGTTTCGTAGGTGTGGCCGAACAACTCCGAGACCACGGTTTGGTTGGCCAGGTCGATGTGGGTGACATTGCCCAGCAGCACCTGGACATTGCGCTGATTGCGCAGCACCACCCGGGTTGGCGGGGCGATCTCACCCTCGGAGATGATCCCGGTGGCGACTTGGTACAGCAACGGCTGGAACAGGTGATGCGTGGTGCGGGCGATCATTTTGATGTCGACGTCGGCCCGTTTGAGTTTCTTTGCCGCGTTGAGTCCGCCGAATCCCGATCCGATGATGACAACTCGGTGTCGTCGCTTCGGTTCAGCTGTAGCTACCTGCTGGGGGCTCATTACTGTGGATGCTCCTGGTGGGGCCTCGTAGTGCGCGGTCAAGTTAGCTACAACGCTAGTCATCACGCCGCGGCGAAACCCAGGTAGCAGCCTGTGCAATCAACCACACCAAGCCGTTACCGCTGGTCGCACCAACGTGATTCGCGTCATACCCGCCGCCGACTACGACGTCGGTTACAGACGAACAGCTGCGGCGGCGGTGTGATGACCCCTGGTGAGTACCCAGGTGCGGCGAGACTAAAGCTCACACCGGCGTCGAGAAACCGTACCCGCCCTAGGCGAAACGCGCGAGCGCCCCATGGCTGACGTGCAGTGTCTGGCCGGTGATGTGCCGGGCGGCGGGGGTCGTCAGGAACAGCGCCAACCGGGCGATTTCGTCGGCGACGGACGGCGGGGTGCGCGACAGGCCGTCGTATCCGGCCTGAGTGCTGCGGCCGCTGGCCAGCGCGTTGACCGTGATCCCGCGGGTTCCGAACACGCCGGCCTGCCCGGAGATCCAGCTCGACAACGTGGCTTTGATCGCGGCGTCGACACTTGCCGCGGGCGGGTTTTCCGGCACGACGCTGATGATGGAACCACCGGAGCGCAGGTGGTCACCGACGGCTTGCACGGTCAGCACCGCCGACAGCACGGTCGCCTCGAGGGAGCTGCGCCACACCGCTGCGGTGTCCGACAGCGAGTAGGTGCGCGGGTCGCCGTCGCTCCAGCCGCTGTCGGGCACGTTGACGATGGTGTCCAGGTGGTGGGGGAACAACCCACGAGCCTCCTCAAGGCTGGCCGGGTCGGTGGTGTCGCAGACGATCGCGTCGACGTCCAGCTCTTTGGCAGCGATCTCGAGGTCGCAGCGCCGCGCACCCACGAGGGTCACCTTGTGGGTGCCATCGCGAAATCCCTCGGCTACGGTGCGCCCCAGATCCGTGTCGCCGCCGGTGACCAGCACCTCCAATGCCATACCTCCTCGTGTTCGACATCGAACCCAGACCCCGGCATTCACCAGCGGTAACGCTGTGCCCGACGATGTGAACGTGGTTCCGATGGTGTCACGCCCCCGGGCCGATGCCTGGGATCTCAGCGCGTATGGCGTCAATCTAGCCGAATGTTACTGGACAGTAGTTTTAAGGGGAAACTAAGGACGCCGCGACGCGCGGACAATTTTCGATAACTGTTTGGTCGTCCCTGCTTAACCCACCCCAGGCTAGGGTCTGTCCATGCGTCGGATCGGGGTCCTGGCCGGGTTGGTATCCGCGGTGCTCGTCGCGGGTGTGGTGGCGTGTAGCTCGAAGCCGTCGTCGTCGCCGCCCGCTCCCTCGTCGTCGGCGCCGGGCTCGATCATGGTGTTCGCCGCGGCCTCGCTCAAGCCCGCGTTCACCCAGCTCGGGCAGCAATTCAAGGCCGACAATCCGGGAAGCGGCGTGGAATTCGAGTTCGCCGGCTCCTCCGAACTCGCCACCCAGCTGACTCAGGGGGCGACCGCCGATGTCTTCGCGTCGGCGGACACCGCTCAGATGGACACCGTCGTCAAGGCCGGGCTGCTGGCTGGGAACCCGACGAATTTCGCCGCCAACACGTTGGTCATCGTCACGACGCCGGGCAATCCGAAGCACATCGGTTCCTTCGCCGATCTGGCCAGGCCGGGCACCAGCGTGGTGATCTGCCAGCGGCCGGTGCCCTGCGGGGCGGCGACCCAACGCATCGAAGACAGCACCGGCGGACACCTCAACCCGGTCAGCGAGGAAGTCAGCGTGACCGACGTCCTCAACAAGGTCACCACCGCTCAGGCCGACGCCGCGCTGGTCTACGTCACCGACGCCAAGAGCGCAAAAGACAAGGTGGCGAAGGTCAACTTCCCCGAGGCCGCAGGCGCGGTCAACGTCTATCCCCTCGGGGTGTTGAAGAAGGCGCCGCAACCGGCGACGGCGCAGAAGTTCGTGACCCTGGTGACGTCCGACGCGGGTCAGAAGATCCTGGCGCAGTTCGGCTTCGCCAAACCCTAACCGTGCGCCGGCCCACGACTCTGCCGCGGTGGGTGTTTGTTCCCGCCGCCACCGGCGCCGCCTTCGTGGTGTTGCCGCTGCTGGCGATCGCGATCAAGGTCGATTGGCCGAATTTCTGGTCGCTGATCACCAGCTCGTCGTCCAAGACGGCGCTGCTGCTCAGTCTCAAGACCGCGGCCGCGAGCACGGTGCTGTGCGTGCTGCTGGGCGTGCCGATGGCGCTGGTATTGGCCCGCAGCACGACGCCGCTGGTCCGACTGCTGCGGCCGCTGATCCTGTTGCCGCTGGTGCTGCCGCCGGTGGTCGGCGGCATCGCGTTGCTGTACGCGTTCGGCCGGCTCGGACTGATCGGGCAGTACCTGGAGGCGGCCGGCGTCAGCATCGCATTCAGCACCACCGCCGTGGTGTTGGCGCAGACCTTCGTCTCGTTGCCGTTCCTGGTGATCTCCCTCGAGGGCGCTGCCCGCACCGCGGGATCCGACTACGAGGTCGTCGCGGCCACGCTCGGGGCGCGACCCAGCACGGTGTGGTGGCGGGTCACCCTGCCGCTGCTGCTACCGGGCCTGACGTCTGGCGCGGTGCTGGCATTCGCCCGTTCGCTGGGGGAGTTCGGCGCGACGCTGACCTTCGCGGGTTCCCGACAGGGCGTCACTCGCACCTTGCCGCTGGAGATCTACCTGCAACGGGTGAGTGACGCGGATGCCGCTGTGGCCCTGTCGATTCTGCTCGTCGCCGTGGCCGCGCTGGTGGTACTCGGCCTGGGTGCCCGCCGGCTGACCGGGACAGCCGCGAGGTAGCCGGTGAGCGAGTTGCGGCTTCGGGCGGTCGTGGCGGACCGGCAGCTGGACGTGGAGTTCTCGGTGTCTGCCGGCGAGGTGCTGGCGGTGCTCGGGCCCAACGGGGCGGGCAAGTCGACCGCCCTGCACGTGATCGCCGGGCTGGTGCACCCCGACGAGGGCCTGGTGCGGCTGGGGGATCGGGTGCTGACCGACACCGCTGCCGGGGTGGACGTGGCGACGCACGACCGCCGGGTCGGGCTGTTGCTGCAGGACCCGTTGTTGTTCCCGCACATGAGCGTCGCGGCCAACGTGGCATTCGGGCCGCACAGCCGTCGCGGCCTTTTCCACTTCTCCAAGCAGAAGCAGACGGCCCTGCGCTGGCTGGGCGAAGTGGACGCCGCGCAGTTCGCCGACCGCAAACCCCGGCAGCTGTCCGGCGGTCAGGCGCAGCGGGTGGCGATCGCGCGGGCGCTGGCCGCCGAACCCGAAGTGCTGCTGCTCGACGAGCCGCTGACCGGCCTGGACGTCGGTGCTGCCGCGGCCATCCGGTCGGTATTGCGAACGGTGGTCGCCCGCAGCGGCTGCGCGGTCATCCTAATCACCCACGACCTGCTGGACGTGTTCCCCCTGGCGGATCGGGCGCTGGTGCTCGAGGGCGGGAAGATCTCCGAGGTCGGGCCGGTGCCCGAGGTGCTCACCGCCCCGCGCAGCCATTTCGGGGCTCGCCTCGCCGGCGTCAACCTCGTCAACGGAACCATCGGCGGAGACGGCGCACTGCGGACCCGCGCGGGTGCTCGCTGGTACGGGACCCCGGCCGAGCAGCCGGGCGCCGAGCTGACCAGCGGCCAAGACGCGATCGCGGTGTTCCCGCCGACCGCGGTGTCCGTGTACCGGGACCTACCGCACGGCAGCCCGCGTAACTGCGTCGACGTCACCGTCGCGGAGCTCGATATTCGCGGACCCGCCGTCGTGGTGAGCGGTGCACAGCAGCCGGACGGAGCCCCGGGACTGGCCGCCGAGATCACCGTCGACGCCGCCGCCGAGCTGCGGCTGACACCCGGGGAGCGGGTGTGGTTCTCGGTCAAAGCGCTCGAAGTGGCGTTGTATCCGGCCGCATCCCGACACCCCGACCGGCGGTGAACTGCGTGGACTCCGGTCAGGTTGCGCTCCGGCAACATCGGGAAAACCGCCTGGCATCGCCCGCACGGCACCCTTGCGTCACAGCGGTAACGCGGTAGGTTCGTCGCCATGGATCAGGTGGACTTCAACTCGACACGTCGCAAAGGTTTGTGGGCGACGCTGGCGATCGCCACGGTGACCAGTGCCAGTGCCGTCACCCTCGCGTTGCCGGCGCCCGCGAACGCCGATCCCGAGGTCCCGACTCCGGTTCCGGCAACGACGACCGCACCGCCCCCGGCCGCCGCGCCCGCGCCCGGCGCACCGGCACCCGCTGGGCAATCGGCACCCGCTGGGCAATCGGCACCCGCTGGGCAATCGGCACCCGCTGGGCAACCGGCACCGGGTGACCCGAACGCGCCCGTTCCACCGCCGCCCCCGCCCGTCGACCCCAACGCCGCCCGCATCACCAACGCCGTCGGCGGGTTCAGCTACCTGCTACCCGGCGGCTGGGCCGAGTCGGACGCGTCGCACCTCGACTACGGCTCGGCACTGCTCAGCAAGATGATCGGTCCGCCGCCACAACCCGGTCAGCCCGCGCCGGTAGCCAACGACACGCGCATTGTGATGGGTCGCCTGGACCAAAAGCTCTATGCCAGCGCAGAAGCCAACGACGCCAAGGCCGCCGTCCGGCTGGGCTCGGACATGGGCGAGTTCTTCATGCCGTACCCGGGCACCCGGATCAATCAGGAGTCCGGCCCGCTGACCGGTGCCAACGGGATCACCGGCAGCTCGTCGTTCTACGAGGTCAAGTTCAGCGATCCCAGCAAGCCCAACGGCCAGATCTGGACGGGCGTCGTCAGCGCTCCCAATGCGGCCACCGCCGGACCGCCCCAGCGCTGGTTCGTGGTGTGGCTCGGGACCAGCAACAACCCGGTGGACAAGGTCGGCGCCTCGGCGCTGGCCGAGTCGATCCTGCCCTTCACCCCACCGCCGGCGGCGCCGGCTCCGGGCGCGCCGGCGCCCGCTCCAGGCGCTCCGCCACCGGCTCCGGGAGCCCCCGCGAGCGAGGTCACTCCGACGCCGAGCCCGGCACCGCAACAGACATCGTTTACTACCTAGCCACACACAGGGTGTACCGGGACGACTGCCCGGAATCCTAGGCTGAGCTCGGGCAGCCGAATCGCGAGGAGACTTGCATGGATGTCATGGCAACCGCCGAGTATCTGGCCCAATCGACCACGACGACGAGCGTCGGCGTGATCGGTTACATCATCATCGGCGGCCTGGCCGGGTGGGCCGCAGGCAAGCTGGTGAAGGGTTCCGGGTCCGGAATCTTGATGAACATCGTGATCGGTGTCGTCGGCGCGCTGATCGGCGGCTTCTTGCTGAGCTTCTTCTTCGACACCGCCGCCGGCGGCCGGATCTTCACCTTCTTCACCGCGCTGCTGGGCTCGGTGATCCTGTTGTGGATCGTCGGGTTGGTGCGCAAGAGCTGAAGCCGCCTGTGGCAAATAACGATCGGCGGTCCGCCGGCGGACTGCTGGTCTGCGGCTCGCGTCGAATTCCGGCAGCGGAAATGCTATTTCGCCGAAGCGGTTGAGTCGGCTCCGACGGGGTATACGGCCCACGTCCCACTGTAAGTTAATAGTAAGGAGCCGGTCATGGTCATGCACATCATCTGGCTGATCGTCCTGGGTCTGATCGTCGGCCTGGTTGCGCGACTGCTGGTGCCGGGCAAGCAGCCGATGGGCTGGGTCGCAACCGCGCTGCTCGGCATCGTCGGCTCGTACGTCGGCGGCACGCTCGGAAGCGTGGTTTTCCCGCCGCACCACTTCACGATCACCCCGCCGATCAACCACGCATTCCTGGGTGGGCTGGTCGGTGCGGTGATCCTGTTGCTGATCTACAAGTTCGCCACCTCCCGCACCAAGACCCTGTAGAGACAAGGTCTTTTGCCGCTGCGCATCGACGAGGCGCAGCGGCATGATGGGGTGATGGCTTCTGCGGCAACGATGAAGGCGTGGCGGGTGCGTCGGCCCAGCCCGATGCACACCGACCCGCTGCAGCGGGTGACCACCGAGGTGCCGCGGCCGGCGCCTTCGGAATTGCTGGTGGCCGTGCTGGCGTGCGGCGTGTGCCGCACCGACCTGCACGTCACCGAGGGCGACCTGCCGGTGCATCGCGAGCATGTCACCCCCGGCCACGAGGTCGTCGGCGAAGTCGTCGAGGTCGGCTCAGAGGTCGGCGCGGCCGGTGACGAATTCAAGGTAGGCGACCGGGTCGGCATCGCCTGGCTGCGCCACACCTGCGGGGTGTGCAAGTACTGCCGGCGCGGCGACGAGAACCTGTGCCCCGAGTCCCGCTACACCGGCTGGGATACCGACGGTGGATACGCCGAATTCGCCACGGTGCCAGCCGCTTTCGCGCACCGTCTGCCAAGCGGTTACAGCGACAGCGAACTCGCGCCGCTGTTGTGCGCCGGCATCATCGGATACCGCTCGCTGCTGCGCGCCGAGCTACCGGCGGGTGGCCGGCTGGGCATCTACGGCTTCGGCGGCAGCGCGCACATCACCGCGCAGGTCGCGTTGGCCCAGGGCGCCGAGCTGCACGTGATGACGCGCGGTGAGCGGGCCCGGGAGCTGGCGCTCGAACTTGGTGCGACCTCGGCGCAGGGGGCCGCGGATCCGCCGCCGGTCCCGCTGGACGCCGCGATCCTGTTCGCCCCCGTTGGCGATCTGGTGCTGCCCGCCTGCGAGGCGCTGGATCGCGGCGGCACGCTGGCGATCGCCGGTATCCATCTGTCGGATATCCCGGGGCTGAACTATCAGCGGCACTTGTTCCAGGAGCGACAGATTCGCTCGGTCACCTCGAACACCCGGGCCGACGCGCGGGAGTTTCTCGACTTCGTGGGACGCCATCGCGTCGAGGTGACGACGCCGGAATACCCACTCGATCAGGCCGATCAGGCGTTGCGCGATCTGGCCGACGGCCGCATCGCGGGGGCCGCGGTGCTGCGGCCCAGCGGTTAGGTCGACAGATGCCAGACTAGGGCCGCGGCCAACGCGCCCAGCCCGTTCAATGACCAGTGCAGCGCGATCGGCGCGATCAGGCTGCCGCTGCGCCGCCGCAACCAGCTGAACACGAAGTCCGCGCTGCCCGTCGCCAGCACCGCCAGCGTCACCCCGGCGACCATCCCGGCGAACCCGCCGCCGAACAACCGGGTGAACCCGACGTTGCTGCTGGTCATGCCCAGCGAGGTGGCGACGTGCCACAAGCCGAACAGCAACGAACCGACCAGCGCGACCCCGCGAAATCCCCACGCCCGATGCAGCGCGCCGTGCAGCACGCCCCGGAAGGCCAGCTCCTCGGGGATCACGGTCTGCAGCGGAATGATGACCATCGAGGCGATCAGCGCGCCCGAGACCGTCGCGTAGTGGTTGTTCAGGAACATCGGCCGTGTCACCGGCAGCAGCACGCCGACACCGATCACCGACGCCACCACCGCCACCGCGGCCAGCGCGTAACCGAGCCCGGAGCGCCAATGCTCGCGCCCCAGCCCGAGGTCGACCCAATCCAGACCGATGGCGCGCATCAACACCACCAATTCGACGGCGGCCACCGGCACCGTCGCGACGCTCGCCCACGGCGTGGTGAAATGCGCGATCAGATTCGTGCCGACCAACACCGCGACGACCACGCCGATGTCGAAATACAGCCGCAGCCGGTGCAGCGCCGACAATTGCGACACCACCGGGTGGAGGTCAACGGGATCGAAAGCCGTTGCGGCGGGCTCGGACATCGCCGCCGAGTTTACCTGCGCGTGCTTGCCGCCCAGGTCAGATCGACTCCCACTTCCAGTGCGCGATCCGCGGGTCGTCCTCCCCGTGCTCGCAGGTGTAGCGGCGAGCGTCCAGCCGCGCGTCGACCATCCGCTGGCGCAGCAGCGCGGCCCGGCCCGCCAGGCCGTCCACCCGGTCGATGACGTCGATCACCAAATGGAAGCGGTCGAGATCGTTGAGCATCACCATGTCGAACGGCGTCGTCGTGGTGCCGCGCTCCTTGAACCCGCGCACGTGGATGTTGGCGTGGTTGGCGCGGCGGTAGCTCAGCCGGTGGATCAGCCACGGATAGCCGTGGTAGGCGAAGATGACCGGCTTGTCGCGGGTGAACAACGCGTCGAATTCCCGGTCCGGCAACCCGTGTGGATGCTCGGAGTCCGGCTGCAGGCGCATCAGGTCGACGACGTTGACCAGTCGCACGGTCAGGTCCGGTAGCTCGCGGCGCAGGATGTCGGCGGCGGCCAGCGCCTCTTGGGTGGGACGTCGCCGGCGCACGCCAGCACCACGTCGGGTTCGCCTTTCGCGCTGCTGGCCCACTCCCAGATGCCCAGGCCGCGGGTGCAGTGCGCGACCGCGTCGTGCATGTCGAGGTAGGCCAGCGCGGGCTGCTTGCCGGCGACGATGACGTTGATGTAGTCGCGGCTGCGCAGGCAATGGTCGGCCACCGACAGCAGCGTGTTGCCGTCCGGCGGCAGATAGACCCGGACGACCTCGGCGCGCTTGTTGGCGACCAGGTCGATGAAGCCGGGATCCTGGTGCGAGGCGCCGTTGTGGTCCTGACGCCATACGTGCGAGCTCAGCAGGTAGTTCAGCGAGCGATGGGCTGGCGCCAGGGCAGTTCGCGGCTGGTGGACAGCCATTTGGCGTGCTGGTTGAGCATCGAGTCGACGATGTGCACGAACGCCTCGTAGCAGTTGAACAACCCGTGCCACCCGGTCAGCAGGTAGCCCTCCAGCCAGCCCTGGCATAGATGCTCGGAGAGCACCTCCATCACGCGGCCGTTCGGCGCGAGCCCCTCGTCGTCGGGCTCGATTTTCGACAGCCACACCTTGCCGGTGGATTCGAACACGGCCGCCAGCCGGTTGGAGGCGGTTTCGTCGGGCCCCATCAGCCGGAAGCGGTCCGGATTGCGGGTGATCACGTCGCGCAGGAAGGTGCCCAGCACCCGGGTGGCCTCGTGCATCGACGCGCCCGGGTCGTCGACCGGCACCGCGTAGTCGCGGAAGTCCGGCAGATCCAGCTCGCGCAGCAGCACGCCGCCGTTGGCGTGCGGGTTGGCGCTCATCCGCCGCGGGCCCGTCGGCGCCAGCTCGCGCAGCTCCGCACGCAGCACGCCGTGGGCGTCGAACAGCTCGTCGGGCCGATAGCTGCGCAGCCACTCTTCCAGCTGCGCGCGGTGCGCGGGGTTGTCGCGGGTCTCGGCAAGCGGCACCTGGTGTGCGCGCCAGGTGCCCTCGACGTGCTTGCCGTCGACCTGCTTGGGCCCGGTCCAGCCCTTGGGGGTGCGCAGCACGATCATCGGCCACACCGGCCAGCTCTCGGTGCCCGGCGGCGGGGTCGTCACCGGCGACCGTGATCGGCCGGTAGCTGTAGCCACGCATCAGCGATTCGAGCTCGGTGTGCGGGATCCGGGCCAGCACGGTCGGGTTGGCGATCTTGTAGCCGTTGAGGTGCAGGATCGGCAGCACCGCGCCGTCGACGGCGGGGTTGAGGAATTTGTTCGAGTGCCAGCGGGCCGCCAGGGGGCCGGTCTCGGCCTCCCCGTCGCCGATCACGCACGCGACCACCAGATCGGGGTTGTCGAACGCCGCGCCGAACGCGTGCACCAGCGCGTAGCCGAGTTCGCCGCCTTCGTGGATCGATCCCGGGGTCTGCGCGGCGACGTGGCTGGGGATGCCGCCGGGAAAGGAGAACTGACGGAACAACTTTCGCAGCCCCTCGGTGTCCTCACCGATACCGCTGTAAATCTCGGTGTAGGTACCTTCCAGGTAGGCGTTGGCGACCAGACCCGGGCCGCCGTGACCGGGCCCGGTGATGTAGATGACGTTGGCGTCGCGATTGCGGATGATCCGGTTCAGGTGCGCGTAAATCAGGTTGAGGCCGGGCGTGGTGCCCCAGTGTCCCAGCAGCCGCGGTTTGACGTGCTCGGCCGCCAGCGGCTCGTTGAGTAGTGGATTGTCCAGCAGATAGATCTGCCCGACGGACAGGTAATTGGCGGCACACCAATACTTGTCGATCAGGGTGAGTTCGTCGTCGGAGAGTGCTTCGGGCGCTGATGTCGGGGTTTGCCGGCTCACCCGCCCGATTGTCCGCGAAGCCGCGCGGCGCCGCCAGGAGCGAAGGTCACTCCTCGCCACGAGCGCGGGACTCGTAGGCCTTGCGCTTCTCGAAATCGACGTCGTCGGTGAAGACTTGCTCGCCACCGAGGAGGCGGCTGATGCCCTCCGCCACCGGGCGCGGCAGGAACTTCTGTGACGCGATGATCGCGCCGGCCATCTTCGTGACGCGCGCCCGCGGTTTGGGGTGCCCCACCAGCCCGACGATCGCGTCGGCGACGTCGGAGGGCTCGGCGTTTTGGATGCCCTTGGCGCCGGACGTCCCGGCGATGAGTTCGGTTTTCACGAACGTCGGCATCACCAGCGAGAACTTCACGCCCGTCGAGCGGTATTCGATCCGCGCGGCGTCGGTGAAGCCAACCACGGCATGCTTGCTGGCACAGTAGGTCGCCGCCCCGGGGACGTAGGTCTCGCCGGCCAGGGAAGCGACGTTGATGACGTGTCCGCGCTTGCGGGGGACCATGCGCTCGATGGCCAGCTTGGTGCCCAGGATCACGCCGAAGACGTTGATGTCGAGGACGCGGCGGGTGACCGAATCCGGCTCGTCGCCGACCCGGCCGAGCGGCATGATGCCCGCGTTGTTGACCAGCACGTCGATCGGGCCCAGTTGACGTTCCACCGTATCGAGAAATTCCGAAAACGAATTCCGTTCTGTCACATCGAGTTTGCCGTACACGTCGAGGCCAAGCGCCGCGCCGGACTCCTTCACCTTCACCTCGTCGACGTCGCCGATCGCGACCTTGGCGCCCAGATTGTGCAAGGCGGTCGCGGTGGCCAGTCCAATTCCCCGTGCGCCGCCGGTGATCACGATGACCTTGCCCCGCACTTTCAGGCCCAGAGATGCCGTGTCTGCCATCCCCTCAGCACAGCACTCGGCTTCCGGCGACGCAACGACGGACGCCGTTCAGCCGAAGGTCAGCCAAGCCAGGCTGCCGGCACCGAACAGCGCGCAGTAGATCGCGAACGGGGTCAGGGTCCGGGTCTCGAAGTACCGGGTGAGGTAGCGGACCGCGAGGTAGGCGCAGCCGAACGAGGCCAGGCTGCCGGCCAGCATCTGGCCGGCGATCCCGGCGCCCAGCGGGCCGAACAGCTCGGGGATCTTGTACACGCCGGCGGCCAGGATGATCGGCGTGGCCAGCAGAAAAGAGAAGCGAGCGGCGTCCTCGTGGGACAGGCCGCGCCACAGGCCCGCCACGATGGTGATGCCGGATCGGCTGATGCCCGGTAGCAGCGCGAGGATCTGAGCGGAGCCGATCAGCACGCCACGGCGCAACGGCAGCTGCGCGAGCCGGTGGTCGACGGCCTCGCCGCCGTGCCCGTCACCGTCGACCACCGAGTCGGCGCGGCGGCGCAGCACTTCGGCCGCATACAGCGCGATTCCGTTGAGCAGCAAGAAGGCCGCCGCGGGAATCGGTTTGCCGAGCGTGGTGCGGAACAGCTTCTCTCCGAACAGCCCCGCGAGCGCCACCGGGACGGTGGCGGCCACCAGCAGCCACGCCAACCGCTCGTTGGGCGTCTGGATGCGGCGGTGTCGCGCCGAGGAGACGAATCCGGTCAGCACCCGCAGCCAGTCGCGCCAGAAGAACACCAGCAGTGCCGCGGCGGTGGCGACGTGCAGGCCGACCAGGAATGCCAGGTACGGGGACTTGGGTGCCGAGACGTCCAGGTCGCGGGCCCATTCGCCGCCGATCAGCGCCGGCACCAAGATCGAGTGGCCGAGGCTGGAGACCGGGAACAGTTTGGTCACACCCTGCGCCGCGCCGACCAACAGGGCCTCGACGTAACTCAAGTGCGTACTCACGAACCCGATATCTCGCTTCCGGTATGTCCGACAACAAACTTCCGCAGCGTAGCCGGTCGGCGACCGACATCCGAACCAGGTTGAGCGGCCGTGCATTTGACGGCGGTACGGTGGGCCAATGGCTGACAGGCTGCTCGCCGGGGTGCGCGTTCTCGACTTGTCCGGCGGCGTGACCGACACGGTGACCCGCCTGTTCGCCGACTGGGCGCCGACGTCGTCAAGGTGGAGCCGCCGGGCGGCAGCCCGACTCGCCATCGGCGGCCGACGCTGGCCGGAGCCAGCATCCCGTTCGCCGTGCACAACGCGAACAAGCGCAGCGTGGTGCTGGATTCGCGCGACGACGACGACCGGCACACGTTCTTCGACCTCGCCCCCTGCGCCGACATCGTCGTCGACGCAGGGGGCGCAGCGTTCGGCGCCGCGGCCGCCGAGTTGGCCGAGCGCTACCCGCAACTAGTCGTGCTGTCGATCACCGACTTCGGGGCCAGCGGTCCGCGCTCGTCGTGGCGCGCCACCGACCCGGTGCTGTTCGCGATGTCGGGCGTGCTGTCGCGGTCCGGACCGACCGTCGGCACCCCGGTGCTGTTGCCCGACGGCATCGCCTCGGCCACCGCCGCCGTGCAGGCCGCGTGGGCCGCGCTCGTCGCCTACTACAACAAATTGCGTTGCGGCACAGGCGATTACATTGACTTCTCGCGGTTCGACGCGGTCGTCATGGCGTTGGACCCGGCGTTCGGCGTGCACGGGCAGGCCACCGCCGGGCAGCGCACCAGCGCGTGACGGGGACGCCCGAAAAACCAGGACGCTTACCCGATCTGTCCGTGCCGGGACAGCTATGTCCGGCTCTGCGTGATGGCGCCGCGGCAGTGGCGCGGCCTGCGCCGCTGGCTGGGGGAGCCGGCGGAGTTCCAGGACCCGAAGTTCGACACGCTCGGCGCCCGGTTCGCCGCGTGGCCGCGGCTCAGCGTGCTGGTCGACGCGCTGTTCGCCGACAAGACGATGAAGGAGCTGGTCGCCGCGGGACAGGCGCACGGCGTCCCGATCTCGGCAGTGCTGACACCGTCGCGCATCCTGGCCTCCGAGCACTTCCAGGCCGTCGGTGCGATCACCCATGCCGAGCTGGTGCCCGGGGTGCGCACCGACGTGCCCACCGGGTACTTCGTGGTCGACGACGAACGCTGCGGCTTCCGCACGCCCGCCCCGGCCGCCGGCGCCGACCAGCCGCGCTGGCTGGCCGCCCCGGTAACCCCGGCACCGTCGGGCCGGCCCGGCGAGTATCCGTTCCGCAACGTGCGGATTCTCGATCTGGGCGTGATCGTCGCCGGCGGCGAATTGAGCCGGCTCTACGGCGACCTGGGCGCCCAGGTCATCAAGATCGAAAACGCCGACTATCCCGACGGACTGCGCCAATCGCGGGCCGGCGCCGTGATGAGCGAGTCGTTCGCCTGGACGCACCGCAACCACCTGGCGCTGGGTCTGGACCTGCGCAGCGAGCGGGGCAAGCAGATCTTCCGCCGACTGGTCGCCCAAGCCGACGCGGTGTTCGCCAACTTCAAGCCGGGAACCCTTACCTCACTTGGGTTTTCGTTCGACACCCTGCGCGAGATCAACCCGCGGATCGTGCTCGCGGGCAGCAGCGCATTCGGGAACCGGGGGCCGTGGAGCAGGCGGATGGGCTACGGCCCGCTGGTGCGCGCCACCACCGGCGTGACCAGTCTGTGGACCTCCGAGGAAGCGTCCGACGAGGCGCGCGCGGTCGGGGCCCGGCATGCGTTTTACGACGCGACGACGATCTTCCCCGACCACATCGTGGGGCGGTCACCCCGATCGCCGCGCTGGCCGCGCTGATCCGGCGCGATCGGACCGGCGCGCCGGCGCACGTGCACATCTCGCATGCCGAGGTCGTGATGAATCAGCTGGACACCCTCTACGTCGCGCAGGCGGCGGCGGGGGCCGGCGTCGCCGAGGTCTGCGACGACACCAGCGTGCACGCGGTCTACCCGAGCGCCGGCGACGACGAATCGTGCGTCATCTCCATCCGCTCGGATAGCGAATGGCGTTGTCTCACAACTTTTTTGGGACTGCCTGACCTCGCCGAGGATGTGCGGTTCGCGACCGGGCAGTCACGGGCGGCCCATCGCGCGGAGTTGGTGCAAGCGGTTTCGGCCTGGGCCAGCGCGCAGCCCCCGATACAAGCCGCCGCGGCGCTGCAGGCGGCCGGCATTCCGGCCGGCCCGATGAACCGGCCACCGGACGTCCTGCACGATCCTCAGCTAGTCGAGCGCAAGCTGCTCAGCGACATGGTGCATCCGCTGGTCGAGCGCCCGCTGCCGGCCGAGACCGGACCGGCGCCGTTTCGCCACATTCCGCCGGCCCCACAACGTCCGGCGCCCCTGCCCGGTCAGGACACCCGCGAGCTCTGCGCGAAACTGCTCGGAATGGGCACCGAGGAGATCGACCGGCTGCTCGATGAGCGCGTGCTGTTCGAGACCGCGGCGCCGCCACGATAAGTTCGTTCGCATGCCCGTCGACCCCACAACACCGGTGCTGATCGGCTATGGCCAGGTCAACCACCGAGACGAGATCGACCCGCAGACACGTTCGGTCGAGCCCGTCGACCTGATGGTCGCCGCGGCCCGACAAGCCGCGAACGCCCGGGTGCTCGAGGCCGTCGACTCCGTCCGGGTGGTCAACGTTCTGTCCGCGACCTACCGCGACGCCGGGCTGCTGGTCGGCACCGGCATCGGCGCGGGGGAGTTCACGACGCTCTACAGACCGGTCGGCGGCAACGTGCCGCAGACGCTGCTCAATCAAGCCTGCCTGGACATCCAGCGGGGCCGCACCGGCGTGGTGCTGCTCACCGGCGCCGAAGCCTGGCGCACCCGGCGCGGCCTGCGGGCCAAGGGCGCCTGGCTGCGATGGACGGCCCAGGACGAGTCCGTGCCGATGGCGCAAGTCAGTGGCGAGGACGTGCCGATGGCCGGCGACGCCGAGATCAAAATCCGGCTGGACCGCCCGGCATACGTCTATCCGCTGTTCGAGCAGTCCCTGCGCATCGCGAACGGCGAGTCGGTCTCCGACCATCGTGACCGGATCGGCGAGCTGTGGGCGCGCTTCAACGCCGTCGCGGTTGGCAATCCGCACGCGTGGATCCGCGAGCCGGCGACCGCCGCGGAGATCTCGCGGCCGGGACCGCGCTACCGGATGATCAGCTGGCCCTTACCCCAAGCTGATGAACTCCAACAACATGGTCGATCAGGGCGCCGCGCTGATCCTGACGTAGGTCGAGCGGGCCAAGCGCCTCGGCGTCCCCGAGGATCGGTGGGTCTACCCGCATGCGGGCACCGACGCGTACGACACGCCCTCGATCGCCGAGCGCGACGAACTGCACCGGTCGGCGGCCATCCGGATCGCCGGCGCCCGGGCGCTGGAGTTGGACGGCCTGGGTATCGACGACGTCGACCATGTCGATTTGTACTCCTGCTTTCCGTCCGCGGTGCAGGTGGCGGCCGCCGAGTGGGGCTGCCCACCGATGACCCCGCTCGTCCGCTGACCGTCACCGGTGGCCTGACGTTTGCCGGCGGCCCGTGGAGCAACTACGTGATGCACTCGATTGCCACCGTGGCCGAACTGCTGGTGGCCAATCCGGGCCGGCGGGCCCTGATCACCGCCAACGGCGGTTACCTGACCAAGCACAGCTTCGGCGTCTACAGCACCGAACCGCCGGCCGAATTCCGTTGGGAGAACTCGCAATCCGTGGTGGAGCGGGAACCGACCCGGAAGGGGTTGGTTCAGTGGGAAGGCGTCGGCACCGTCGAAGCGTGGACCACACCGTTCGATCGCGACGGGCAACCGGAGAAGGCTTTCGTTGCTGTGCGCACACCCGACGGGTCGCGGGCACTGGCCGTTATCGACGATCCCGACGCGGCGTCGGGATCGTCGACGCGGACATCGCCGGTGCGAAGGTTGCCGTCACCTCGGACGCTCACGCCACGCTGCGGTAGGCCGGGCGGGAATAAAAGACCGGGCCAACAGCACTGTTATCGCCGTTACAGTCGCGTGGCGATACGGGCGCGCATATTGTCGAAGTGGACGTTGGGGGAGGTGAGGCCAGGTGCACATCCTGGTTACCGACGCCACCAGCACCGTCGGACGGCTGGTTGCACGGCAACTGATTGCTGCCGGACATTCGATCGCCGGCATCGGCGAGTACCCCGACGCCCGTCTGGACCCGGCGGTCGATTTTGTCAGCGCATCGCTGAGCGACCCGATCCTGCAAGAGCTGGCCGACGAAGCCGACGCGGTGATCCATCTGTCCCCGGTCGAGCCCGACGCACCTGGCAGCGCCGGCATCAACGGTGTGGCCTATGTGACGCATGCGGCCGGACGCGCGGGTGCCCGGTTGTTGTTCGTATCGCAAGCCGCGGGCGCGCCGGAGGTGTACGAGCCGGCGGAGGACCTGGTGTCCACCAGCCTGGGACCGAACCTGATCATCCGGATCGCACCGCCGGTAGGGCGCCAGCTGGACTGGATGGTGTGCCGCGCGGTGGCCACCGTGCTGCGCACCAAGATCTCGGCGCAGTCGATGCGGGTGCTGTGTTGCGCGCCGTCGACCCCCGGTCCCGTAGCCACGGAATCCGCGCCTGGCCGACACCGATTCCGCCGGTGGATACCATTGCCGCACAAGAGGATTGGCAGTTCGAGTTCGGCTGGCCGGCGTTCGACGCGGTCGCCGACACCGCGCGGGGGCTGGTCGGCCGCAGACTCGGCGCCGACGGCGCGACGGACCATGGCGCGCAGATGGCGCTTCCGGTGGAAGTGCTGCCGCGCCCCGCGCCGTCCGACGAGTTGCGCAGTGCCGCGCCGCAGGGCATCGAGGGCGAGTTCGACGACCGCATCGACCCACGGTTCCCGGTCTTCGCCACCGACGGGCTCGCCGAGGCGCTGCCGGGGCCGCTGACGCCGATAACCCTGGATGTTCAACTGAGCGGACTGCGCACCGCCAGCCGGGTGATGGGCCAGGCGCTCATGCTCGGCGGTGTGGTGGACGACGAATGGGGCAGCCAGGCCATCGCGGTGTTCGGTCATCGGCCCTACGTCGGGGTGCCCAGGTCGTTGTTGAAGTACATCCACACGTCCCTGCCGTCGCGGTCCCACTCGGCGATTCGGTCGGCCCAGCACCGCAACTCGTGGTCCGGATAACAGCCGGCATAGATCGGGTCCGAATCCGGACCGTGCATGCGGATGTAGACCAGGTCGGTGGTGGCGCGCGGTATGCAGGCCAGGCCCGCGCCGCTCATCACCACGTACGCGGCGCGGTGCTGTTCCAACAACCGGTAGATGACCGGGTCGTTCCACGACGGGTGAACACGATGGTGCCGGCGACGAACAGCACCGGCATTGATTTGGATTCAGACATCAATACTCCGAAGGTTTAGTCTGTTGCGCTCAACCTTTGGCGGGTGGCTTTTGTTCCCGACGGTGGCGGTCAGGTGGCCGACGCGCGCTGGCGGGCCCGGAACGCCTGGACCTTGGCTTTGTTGCCGCAGGTCGCCATGCCGCACCAATGGCGGTTTTTCGCCCTGGACGAGTCGACGTAGAGCAGTGAGCAGTTCGAGTGCGCGCACCGTTTGACGTCGCCGAAGTCGCGGCCGGCGAGCAGGTCGAGCAGATCCGCGGCCAAGGTGGCGATCAGCTGGGGCGCGGTGCCCTCGCGGCAGGTGTCGCCGCTGGGGAGCAGGCGCGGGGTCAGCCGGGGTCGCGATGCCTGCTCGTTGAGCAGTGCGACATCGGCCGGCTCCGGCGCGCGACGGTCCAGCAGCGCGGTGGCGGTCCGGTAGATCGCTTCGCGCACCTCGATGGCGGTGGCGAGATCGTCGGCGCTGACGTCGATGCCGGCATCCAGCAGCCCCGCCTGCACGGCCCATTCCGAGAGGATCTCGGGAGTTGTCAGCCGTTCTTCGGGTTCGGTGTGCCGATGCCGGAGCGTGCCCGCGAAGTTGAGGCACGACCGCCCACACACATACGCGAATTTCACGTAACCACCTTAAAGGGTTTCACGGCCTGGCGCTAGCGGAACGATCGACGGGCCGAGCGTTCGGCCAGCTTCACGCTCGGTGTCGAACGCGCGCCCAATCGCGCGCTCGGCGGGGAGACCACCTACTCGACGGGAACCAGCCGGCGCAGCTGCGTCACGTGAACGGGGGAGAGCTCCTCGAGGCACGTCACACCGAGTAGCCGCATGGTGCGCAGCACACCACTTTCGAGGATGTCTATCGCCCGAGTGACACCCGCCTCGCCGCCGGCCATCAGCCCATAGAGATAGGCCCGCCCCACCAACGTGCACCGCGCCCCCAGTGCGAGCGCCGCCACGATGTCGGCGCCGGACATGATGCCGGTATCCACCAGGATCTCGGTGTCCCTACCCAGCTCGCGCGCCACCACCGGCAGCAGATGGAACGGCACCGGAGCCCGATCCAGTTGGCGGCCACCATGATTGGACAGCACGATACCGTCGACGCCCCGGTCGACCACGGCACGCGCGTCGTCGAGCGTCTGGATTCCCTTGACCACCAGCTTGCCCGGCCATTGCTCCTTGATCCAGGCCAGGTCGTCGAAAGTCAGGCTCGGGTCGAACATCGTGCTCAGGTACTCGGCGACCGTGCCCGGCCAGCGATCGAGCGACGCGAATGCCAACGGCTCGGTGGTCAACACGTCGAACCACCACTTCGGGTGCGGCACCGCGTCCAGCACGGTGCGCAGCGTAAGCGACGGCGGGATCGTCATGCCGTTGCGGTTGTCGCGAAACCGCGCCCCGGAGACGGGCACGTCGACGGTGGCCAGCAGGGTGTCGAATCCGGCAGCGGCGGCACGTTTGACCAACGCCATCGACCGCTCGCGGTCCTTCCACATATACAGCTGAAACCATTTGCGGCCGTGGGGGACCGCGGTCACCAGATCTTCGATCGCGCAGGTGCCCAGCGTCGACAGCGAAAACGGGATGCCGGCCCTGGCCGCCGCGGCGGCGCCGGCGATCTCACCTTCGGTCTGCATCAACCGGGTGAAACCGGTCGGTGCGATGCCGAACGGCAGGGCGACCCGCTGACCCAGCACGTTCCAGCCGGCGGTCACCTGGGAGACGTCGCGCAGGATCGTCGGGTGAAACTCGATGTCGCGGAAGGCTTGTCGCGCACGCGCGAGTGACAGCTCCTCCTCGGCCGCGCCGTCGGTGTAGTCGAATGCCGCCTTCGGGGTACGGCGTTTGGCAATGCGCCGCAGATCCTCGATCGTGAATGCCGCGTCGAGCCGGCGCCTGGTTGCATCGAAGACAGGCCGCTTGAACTGCAGCAGCGGGGCCAGGTCGCGGGCTTTGGGCATGCGTCGTTTGACCGCCATGTATGTCACCATAGTCATATGGGACTCGGCAGACGATCCCTTCGATCTGACACGCTTCGTTGTCGCGCAAACCCCGGTCTCCCCGTCGGTCGTCGAAGAGCTGCGCAACGGCAGAAAACGGGGCCACTGGATGTGGTACATCTTCCCGCAGCTGCACGGCCTCGGCAGCAGCCCGACGGCCGTGCACTACGGCATCTCGTTGCTGCAGGAGGCCCGCGCGTATCTGGCGCATGAGGTGTTGGGGCCGCGGCTGCATGAGTGCACCCGACTGGTCAATCAGGTGCGAGGCCGCTCGATCACCGAGATCTTCGGCTCACCCGACGATCTGAAGCTGCGCTCGTCGATGACGCTGTTCGGCCTGGCGACCGACGACCATCAGGACTTCATCACGCTGCTAGAAAACTACTACGGCGGCAAGCAGGACGCCCTGACGCTGGCCCAGCTGCACGGCTAAACCGGCCGCAGGATTCGCCAGCCGTGCGGCTCGAGGGTCACCTCGCCGACGGTGTCGCCGGGTGGGGCCGCGGATCCGGCGACCACCTCGGCCTGCGCCGGGCCCAGTTCCGGCAGCACCAGACGCAGCGGCTCATCGTCGATGTTGAGCGCAACCAACAGCACGTCGTCGCAGCTGCGCGTCTCGTAGACGTAGTGCCGATTGGCCAACCGCAGCGACCTGGTGGTGGCGGCATGCAGCCACGGGTGACGACGGCGCAACCCGACCAGAAACTGGTGCAGCCGCCACATCCTGGCGCCGAAGTCGTCCAATTGCAGTGGGGGCGAGGTGAATTCCGGCCGCACCGCGTCGTCACCGCCGTAGCGTTCCTCTTTGACGGCGCGAAAGCCGAACTCGTCGCCGGCGTACACGCTGGGCACCCCGCCGATCGTCAACAGCAGCACCAGCGCGTGCGGCAGGTGATCGAGATTGACCAGCCGGCTGGCGATGCGCGTCACGTCGTGATTGCCGACGAACGTCAGCGGCGCGAAGTGGGCCAGGAACTCGGTGTGCCGCTGCAGCGCCCAATCCAGCTCGAAGAAGTTGCCGTCGTTGAGGCTGCTCCAGATCGCCTTCCACAGCTCGTACTGGGTGGCCGAGTCGAACGTGGCCTGCTCGACGATCGCCGCATAGTTGGCGTGGATGAGTTCGCCGACGAACCAGGCGTCGGGATGCCGCTCGCGCACGCTCGGCAACACCGCAGCCCAGAATTGGGGTGGCACAGCGTAAGCCGCGTCCAGCCGCCACCCGGCGGCGCCGCGGTCCAGCCAGTGCGCCATCACGTCGACGGCGTAGTCGACGACGTCCGGGTTGTCGTGATTGAGGGTGATGAGCTCGGAATGGCCCTCGAAGGTGTGAAATCGCCCGGCACGGCCACGAAACCAGTCCGCGGCCGTGCCGTCGTGCATTGCCTCGCGGTAGCGGCCGAAGTCCACCCCGACATGGTTGAAGACGCCGTCGAGCAGCACTCGCAAGCCGCGGGCCCGCGCTTCGGTGATCAGGTGGTCGAAATCCCCGTCGTCACCGAGCCGGGGGTCGATCCGGTAATGGTCGATGGTGTCGTAACCGTGTGTGCGCGAGGCGAACACCGGCCCCAGCGCGATTCCGGACGCCCCCAGCTCGATGGCGTGGTCGAACCATTCGACTAGCCGGCGCAACCGGTGTTCGTCCGGACCCGGTGCGGTCGATCCCTCGGGGGTGGGAAACGCTCCCACGAACCCCAAGGGATAGACCTGCCACCAAATTGCGTGTCGAACCCAGGTTGGCGTCATCCGCGGGTCACGAAGTGACGATCAGCCGACGCCGGCCAGTGTCTCGGCGGCGGTAATCGCCTGTGCCACACCCGAAACGATCGCGGCGGCTTTGAGTGCTTCCAGGATCACCTCGCGGTCCACGCCGGCTTCGCGCAGGTGTGCTCGTGCGCGACAACGCAGTGCGAACACCCGTTGATCGACGGCACTTGATCGACGACACCGCGAACGACCAGAGCTCGAAATTCGCCTTGTCCACGCCGGGATTGCCGATGATGTTCATCCGCAGTCCGGCCCGCAGGTCGTCGTACTTGCCCTCGAGGAACCCGCGGCCGCGGTAGAACACGTTGTTCATACCCATGATCGCCGCGGCACCCAGCGCTGCCTGATACGCCTCGGCCGACAGGTTGTCGGCGGCCTCGGCCCCAATCTCGGCCAGTACCTGAGTGTTTCGCGTTGCTGCCGCACTCGCCAGCAACGTGCCCCACAGCTGCTCGTCGTCCAGTACGGTGGTGCGGCGATCGAGCCCAGGTTGAGCTTGAGGTCCTTGGCGTACTCCGGAAGGGCTTCCTTCAGGTTCTCGACGCTCATCGCAGTCTCCAGATCTAGGCCGAAGCCTTGAGCAGCTCGCCGGCGTTCAGCGTCGGGTCGCCCTTGCGCCAGTTGCAGGCACACAGCTCCTCGGATTGCAGAGCGTCCAGGACCCGCAGCACCTCGTCCACGTTACGCCCCACGGAACCCGCGGTCGCCGAGACGAATTGGATCTCGTTGTTCGGGTCGACGATGAAGGTCACCCGGTCGGCGACGCCGTCGGCGTTGAGCACACCGGTGGCTAGCGAGAGTTCACGCTTGATGTCAGAGAGCATCGGGAACGGCAGCGTCTTGAGGTCCGCGTGCTGGGCACGCCACTGGAAGTGCACGAACTCGCTGTCCACCGAGACGCCGAGCACCTGCGCGTCGCGATCTTCGAACTCGTCGTTCAGCTTGCCGAACGCGGCGATCTCGGTCGGGCACACGAAGGTGAAGTCCTTGGGCCAGAAGAACACGATCCGCCACTTGCCCTCGTGGTCGTCGCTGGAGAAGGTCTTGAAGTAGTCCTCGGGTTGCTTGGGGGCGACCTTCGACAGGTCGCCGCCGATCAGCCCGGTCAGCTCGTAGGCGGGGAACTGATCGCCGATCGTAAGCAGTGCCATGTCCGCTCCTTATCTGGAATTAGTCAAGATTAGTTGGTCTTCCACCATGTTGCCCGGAGCGGTGTCTGAAGTAAAGGTGATATATCACACTATATTTATGGCCATGACCGATTAAGAGTTTTCAGCCCACCCTGGCCGGGCTACGCGCGTTCGCCGCGATTGCCGAGAGACACCATTTCGGCAGTGCCGCAACGGCTCTGGGCGTCAGTCAGTCGACGCTGTCGCAGTCGCTGGCGGCACTGGAGGCGGGCCTCGACACCCATCTCGTCGAACGGTCGACCCGGCGTGTCCGCTTGACGCGGGAAGGTACGCACCTGCTGCCGCTGGCCCACGCCGTGGTTGAGGCGGCCGAAGCGTTCACCGCTGCCGCGGCGGGCACCACGGATCCGCTGCAGGGCACCCTGCGGCTGGGGATGATCCCGACGGTGGCGCCCTACGTCCTGCCCACCGTGCTGGCCGGGCTGGCCGAACGCCTGCCCGCACTGACCCTGCGGGTGGTCGAGGACCAGACCGAACGCCTGCTGACGGCGCTGCGCGGCGGGGCACTGGACGCAGCCCTGATCGCACTGCCCGACGGCACCAAGGGAATCACCGAGGTGCCGATCTACGAGGAGGACTTCCTGCTCGCGGTACCACCGGGACATCGGCTGTCCGGCAAGCGCCGGGTACCGGCGTCGGCGTTGGCGGACTTGCCGCTGCTGCTGCTGGACGAGGGCCACTGCCTACGCGACCAGGCGCTCGACGTCTGCCAGTAGGCCGGTGTCCGGGCCGAACTCGCCGACACTCGGGCCGCTTCGCTGGCAACCGCCGTGCAATGCGTGACCGGCGGGCTGGGGGTGACCCTGATCCCGCAAAGCGCCGCACCGGTCGAGGCCGCGCGCAGCCAGCTCGGGCTCGCGCAGTTCGCTGCTCCACGCCCGGGCCGGCGAATCGGCCTGGTGTTCCGCGCGTCCAGCGGGCGCGACGAACCCTTTCGGCGGCTCGCCGCCATCATCGGCGAGTCGGTGAGCAGCGAACAGCAGTTGCGCCTGGTCAAATAGGCCGGCACCAGCGGTAGGTTGCCAGCTATGGAAAAGGTGATCGCGGTGGTGCGGCCGGCCGACTCCGACGACGACTGGTGTGCCCGTCAACGAGGCCCGGTCGCCGAGGCGCTGCTAGATCTGGGCCTGCCCGGTCTGGCTGTCAACGTGCGAGACGCCGCGGTGCGGCACTCGCTGATGACGCTGACGACGATGGACCCGCCGGCCGGTGCGGTGGTGAGCATGTGGACTCAGCAGTGCTACGGCGCGCGGCTGACCGCGGCGCTGAAACTGCTGGCGGCCGAATGCGAGCAGCTGGCCGCCTACCTGGTGACCGAGTCCGTCCCGCTGCCCTTTCCCGGCGGCGAACCTGGTTCCCGCGCAACGGGTTTCGCTAACATCGCGCTACTGCGCCGGCCCCCAGAGCTGGACCAGGCGACCTGGCTGGACCGCTGGCAGCTGCACCACACCTCGGTGGCCATCGAGACGCAGTCGACCTTCGGCTACACCCAGAACTGGGTGGTGCGAGCCCGCACCCCCGACGCGCCGGGAATCGCCGCGATCGTCGAGGAGTTGTTCCCGATCGAAGCGGTCACCGATCTCAAGGTGTTTTGCGGGGCCGCCGACGATGACGACCTGCAGGACCGGCTGGGCCAGATGGTCGCCAGCACAACCGCATTCGGCGCCAACGAGAACATCAACACGGTACCGACCAGCCGCTACGTGTTCAAGGCAGCCTTTGGAACGTGAGGACGGCAAATGACGACACTCGAGGACGCGGTGGCGCTGGCGGCGGGGGAAAGCGGACTGGCGGTGATCTCGACGGTTCGTGCCGACGGAACCGTGCAGGCGTCGCTGGTCAATGTCGGACTGTTACCGCATCCGCGCACCGGTGAGCCGGTCCTCGGCTTCACTACCTACGGCAAGGTCAAACTCGCCAACCTTCGCGCCCGGCCGCAACTGGCCGCCACGTTCCGCAACGGCTGGCAGTGGGCGACCGCCGAGGGATACGCGGAGCTGGTCGGACCCGACAACGCGCAGCCCTGGCTGGCCGACTCCGACCAGTTGCGGTTACTGCTTCGCGAGGTCTTCACCGCCGCCGGCGGAACGCATGACGACTGGGACGAGTACGACCGGGTGATGGCCCTGGAACGCCGGGCCGTGGTGCTGATCGCTCCCACCCGCGTGTATAGCAACGGCTGAGCCCCGGCGCCCGCACCGCGAGGTTTAGGCTGCAGCGGTGCTGCTGATCGATGACACCAACCGGGTACGCACCCTCACGCTGAACCGGCCCGAGGCGCTCAACGCCTTCAACGAAGCGCTGTACGACGCCACCGCCGAGGCACTGTTGGCCGCCGCCGACGACCCGGAGATCGCGGTCGTCATACTGACCGGGACCGGGCGCGGCTTTTCCGCCGGCACCGATCTCGCCGAGATGCAGGCCCGCATCACCGACCCGGACTTCCTCGTCGGCAAACACGGATTCCCCGGCATGATCGACGCACTGAGCGCGTTTCCCAAGCCGTTGATCTGCGCCGTCAACGGTGTCGGGGTGGGGATCGGCGCCACCATCCTCGGCTACGCCGACCTGGCCTTCATGTCGTCGACGGCGCGGCTGAAGTGTCCGTTCACCAGCCTTGGCGTGGCCCGCCGAGGCGGCCTCGTCGTATCTGCTGCCGCGGTTGGTCGGCCGGCAGAACGCCGCATGTTTGTTGATGTCTTCGGAGTGGGTTGATGCGCAGGAGGCCCTGCGAATGGGCCTGGTCTGGCGGGTCTGCGAACCCGAAGAGCTGCTGCCCGAAACCCGTCGGTATGCCGAAATCCTGGCGTCCCGGCCGGTTTCGAGCCTGATGGCCGTCAAACACACGATGACAGAACCGATCCGGCCCGGGATCGCGACCGCGACCGCGCGGGAGAATGCCCATTTCGCCGAGCTGATGGGCGCGCAGGCCAACGCCGCGGCTCTGGCGTCATTCGCGGACCGAAAAAATAGTTAAAAGCATTGAGAGGCAACGGAATTGATGAGGCGTCAGCTGGCTAGAGCGACACCGCGGGTGCCAGTTGGGCATCGGCTTGCTGCTCAACTTGCTTTGCGGCCTCGATGATGGCCCGCAACGTCCGCCGGCATCGCCCGCAGTCGCCACCCGCCCCGCAGGCCGCGGCCACCTCCTTGGAGGTGGCCGCGCCACGGGCCACGCACTTGGCCACGGTGTGGTTGGTGACGCCGACGCACAGACAGACGTACATCGGCACACCTCCCATAGTCACCGTGAAGCCTCTTTGGGGAGTCTATCCTAAATAGGTTAGACGATCCTAACTTATGCCATACCGGCTAGTGAGCGCAGCCATACCTTGCTGGAACAATTCCAATCTGCGTGGCAAAGTGCTGCTTGGCCGGCGGTGCGCTCCAGCCCAGCCACCTGCCGGGCCCAGCCACCGACAGCCCCGACCACCGGAGGAGTGATCATGCAAGGGGATCCGGACGTTCTGCATCTGCTCAACGAGCAGTTGACCAGCGAGCTGACCGCGATCAACCAGTACTTCCTGCACTCGAAAATGCAAGAGAACTGGGGCTTCACCGAGATAGCCGAGCACACCCGCGCCGAGTCCTTCGACGAGATGCGCCACGCCGAGGCGATCACCGACCGGATCTTGCTGCTGGACGGCCTGCCCAACTATCAGCGCCTGTTCTCGCTGCGCATCGGCCAGACGCTGTGCGAGCAATTCGAGGCCGATCTGGCAATCGAGTACGAGGTGCTGGCCCGTCTCAAGCCCGGCGTGATCATGTGCCGCGCGAAAGAAGACAGCACCAGCGCCTTCTTGCTGGAAAAGATCATCGCCGACGAGGAAAACCACGTCGACTACCTGGAGACGCAGCTGGAGCTGATGGACAAGCTAGGCGAGCCGCTGTACTTGGCACAGTGCGTCTCGCGGCCGCCGGGCTCGATCGCGTAGTCATTCCTGGGTACCCGTTAGCATCGGACGCCGACGGGAAGGCAGGCATGACGAGCCCGAAAACAATATCGAGCGCGGTGAACCCAAGCCAACCCCGTCGTCGTGGATTCCGCGGCCAGCGGTGCGCTGATCACCCCGCAGCGGCGAAACCTGATCTTCGTCGCGATCGTGCTCGGGATGCTGCTCGCGGCGCTCGACCAGACCGTCGTCGCCACCGCGCTGCCGACCATCGTCGCCGACCTGGGCGACGCGGGCCATCAATCCTGGGTCGTCACCAGTTACCTGCTGGCGTCGACGATCGTCACCGCGCTCGTCGGCAAGCTCGGTGACCTGTTCGGGCGCAAGCGCGTATTTCAGGCCGCTATCGTGTTTTTCGTGATCGGGTCGGTGTCGTGCGGGCTGTCCCAGTCGATGGCCATGTTGGTGGGGTCGCGGGCGCTGCAGGGAATCGGCGGTGGCGGCATCACCGTCACGGCCAGCGGGCTGATCGGTGAGGTGGTGCCGTTGCGCGAACGCGGCCGCTACCAAGGCATCCTGGGCGCGGTCTTCGGCGTCACGACGGTCGTCGGGCCGCTGTTGGGTGGCTATTTCACCGACTACCTGACCTGGCGGTGGGCGTTCTGTGTGAACGTTCCGGTCTCGGTGCTCGTCATATTCGTTGCGGCCGCGGCCATTCCGGCGCTGGCTTCGTCGACCAAGCCGGTCATCGACTACGGCGGGATCATGTTGGTCGGCCTGGGCGCCGCCAGCCTGACCCTGGCGACCAGCTGGGGCGGCACCCTGTATCCGTGGGGTTCGCCGACGATCATCGGCCTGTTCGTCGGCGCCGCCGTCGCGCTGGCCGCGTTCGTCTGGGTCGAAAGCCGTGTCCCGCAACCAATCCTGCCGACCCGGCTGTTCGCCAGTCCGGTGTTCACGGTCTGCTGTGTGCTGTCATTCGTGGTCGGCTTCGCGATGCTGGGCGCGATGACGTTTCTGCCCACCTACATGCAGTACGTCAACGGGGTGTCGGCAACGACGTCGGGGTTGCGCACGCTGCCGATGGTGGTCGGGATGCTGATCACTTCGACCGGCAGCGGCACCCTGGTCGGCAAGACCGGCCGCTACAAGGTGTTTCCCGTGGCCGGCACCGCGTTGATGGCGCTGGCGTTTCTGCTGATGTCGCGGATGACCCCGTCGACCTCGGCGCTGGTCCAGTCAATGTACCTCGTCGTGTTGGGCGCCGGGATCGGGTTGTCGATGCAGGTGCTGGTGCTCATCGTGCAAAACACCTCGAACTTCGACGATCTCGGTGTCGCCACCTCGGGGGTGACGTTCTTTCGCACCATCGGCAGTTCGTTCGGCGCCGCGATCTTCGGCTCACTGTTTTCCAATTTCCTCGACGGCCGGATGCCCGCGGCGCTGGCGGCCAGCGGCGCACCGCCCGCCGCGGTCGGTTCACCGGGTGCGCTGCATCGCCAGCCGCACGACGTGGCCGCCCCCATCGTGGCGGCCTATTCCGAGTCGCTGAGCGAGGTGTTCTTCTGGGCGGCGCCGGTCTCCCTGCTCGGGTTTGTCCTCGCGTTTTTGTCCTCGCGTTGTTCCTGCGCGAGATCCCGTTGCGCGACATCCACAACTGCGCAGTCGATCTCGGCGACGGATTCGGCATGCCGACCACCGACACTCCGGAGCGGCTGCAGGAGAACGCGATTGCGCGCATGCTGCGCGGCGACCCCGGAGTCCGGTCGCGCAGCATCGCGATGCGGCCCGACTGCCGCCTCGACGTGGCCGGGCTGTGGGGCGTGATGCGTATCTACCGGTTCGGGCAGATGTACGGAACGGCCCGGCTGTCCGACATCGGCGACTCAATGCGGATCCCGTTCGAGGTGCTCGAACCCACCTTCGGGCGGCTGGTCGCGGGCGGCTACGTGCAGCGCGACGGCGATCAGATGTGGCTGACTCCGGCGGGGGTGCAGCAGGTCGACTACGTGTATTCGTTGCTGCTGGGCTGGATCGTCGACAAGCTGTCCCGCTCACCCAGCTATCAGGGCCGTCCGGACCGCCGCCAAGTCGAAACGGCGCTGCAGCACATCGCCCACCGCGTTCTGGCCCAACGCGATTGGCACGACGACATGCCGAGCACCGGCCGGCTGGAGGCGGCCGGCGGCGGCCGATAGAACGTGTTCTAAAAAGCGCGGGCACGGGCATACCATCACGCCATGAGCCGAATCGGAACGTTCGCTGACGACGACATCTACAGCTGGGCCACGAAGTCTCCGGACCTCGGCGGCGCGATCGCCAACTTCAGCCAGGCCGTCTACACCAAGAACCGGCTGCCGATGCGCACCCGCGAAATCGCCCGTGCCGTGATCGCCCACGACAACGAATGCACCGTGTGCATGAACACCCGCGACGCCGACGGGCCGGCCGCAGGTGTCGACGAGGAGCTTTACGAGCACGCGCTGGAATGGCGCACCTGGCCGGGCTTCAGCGAACAGGAACGGCTGGCCGCCGAGTTCGCGCACCGGTTCGGCACCGAGCACACCAAGTTGCGCGACGACGATGACTTCTGGACCCGGGCCAACGAGCACTTCTCCGAAGAGTTGCTCGCCGACCTGGCGATGTCATGCGCGCTGTGGGTCGGGATGGGCCGGATGTTGCGGACCCTCGACATCGGGCAGGCCTGCGTGCTGACCCTACCCAACCGGGCTTAGCACTGCGCCGACGATGACCGCTACGCCTCTTGCGGCCGCGGCGGTTGCCCAGCTGGAGGCAGACGGCGTCGACACCGTGATCGGCACCGTCGTGAACCCCGCCGGGCTCACCCAGACCAAGGCCGTACCGATCCGTCGTACCAGTACCTTCGCCGACCCCGGCCTCGGCGCCAGCCCGTCCTGGCACGCCTTCGCCATCGACCAGACCGGCATCGCCTTCACCGACGACGTCGGCGTGATCGGCGATCAGCGCGTGCGCATCGACCTCTCGGCGGTGCGGCTCCTCGGCGACGGGTTGGCGTGGGGGCCCGCCGCGTTCTTCGAGCAGGACGGCACGCCGGTTTCCGCCTGCAACCGCGGAACGCTGCGCCGCATCGAGGCCGCGCTCGGCGGCGACGGCATCGAGGCCAGCGTCGGCCATGAGATCGAGTTCGTTCTGGTGGAGCCCGACGGCGGCCGGCTACCGGCGACCCTGTGGGCGCAGTATGGCATGGCCGATGTGCTCGAACACGAGGCCTTCGTCCGCGACGTCATCGCCGGGGCCGCGGCCGCCGGTGTGGGGATCGAGAGTTTCATCCCGAGTACGGGGCCAACCAGTTCGAGATCTCGTTGTCGCCACTGCCGCCGGTGGCCGCGGCCGACCAGTTGGTGTTGACGCGCATCATCCTCGGCCGCGCCGCGCGCCGCCATGGACTCCGCATCAGCCTGTCGCCGGTACCTCTTGCGGGCAGCGTCGGATCCGGTGCACACCAACACTTCTCGCTGACGAAGCCGGACGGCCCGCTGTTCTCCGGGGGATCCTGCGCCGTATCCGGCTTGCGCATGCGGCCGGGCAACTGGGCGGGAGCCTACGCCTGCCGGGGCATCGAGAATCGGGAAGCCGCAGTGCGTTTCGTCAGAGGAGGCCCCGGCAGCGCGCACGGGGGCAATGTCGAGGTGAAGATCGTCGATCCGTCGGCGAATTCCTACCTGGCGTCGGCGGCGATCCTCGGGCTGGCCCTGGACGGAGTCCGCCGCAACGCACCACTACCCCCGGAGACCACCGTCGACCCGGCGAAACTCTCCGATTCCGAGCGCCGCCGCGCGGGTATCGACAGCCTTGCCCGATCCCAAGCGGATATGCTTGCCGCACTGGATAATTCAGAGCTGCTGCGCTCCATTCTGGGTGATGTCGCGGTGGACATGGTCGTCGCGGTCCGGCGCTGGGAGCACGAGCACTACGGCGACCTCGACCCCGAGCAACTGGCCGACAAATTCCGGACGGCATGGAGCCTGTAGCGGTGGCTGCCTCGTCGGCTCTCACGCGCCACATCGACGAAGTGGCTCTGATCGACCACCACGTGCATGGCTGCTGGGTAGAGCCGGGGGACCGGCGACGGTTCGAGAACTCCCTCAACGAGGCCAACACCGAACCCCGGACCGACTCCGGTTTCGACTCCCAGCTCGGCTACGCGGTGCGTGCCCATTGCGGCCCCGTTCTGGGATTGCCGAACACGCTGACCCGCAGGCCTACTGGGAGCGTCGCAGCGAATTCACCGAGAGCGAGCTGGCCCGGAAGTTTCTGCCGGCCGCCGGGGTCAGCGACTGTCTGGTGGACACCGGAATCGACGCCGGCACCACCGATATCTCGGGGCTGACCGCGCTGTCCGGCAACCGGGCCCACGAGATTGTCCGCCTCGAGCAGGTGGCCGAGCAGGCCGCACGAGTGCCCGGCGATTACGCGTCGGCGTTCGAAGAGATCCTGCACCGGCGTGCGGCAACCGCCGTCGGCACCAAGTCCATCCTGGCCTACCGGGGCGGATTCGACGGCGACCTGACCGAGCCGGGCGCGGCCGAAGTCGCCGAGGCCGCCGACCGGTGGCGTGCGGCCGGCGGGACCCGGCTACGGGATCGCGTTCTGCTGGGGCTGCATCAGGCGTTGCGGCTGGGCAAGCCGCTGCATTTGCATGTCGGCTTCGGGGACCGCGACTGCGATCTGCATAAAACCAATCCGCTGTATCTGCTTGACTTCCTGCGGTAATCCGGCGACACCCCGATCATGCTGCTGCACTGCTACCCCTACGAGCGGGAGGCCGGCTACCTCGCGCAGGCCTTCGACAACGTCTACCTCGACGGCGGATTGAGCATCAATTACCTGGGCGCTCGGGCACCGGCGTTCATCGCCCGGCTGCTGGAGATGGCACCGTTCGGCAAGATCCTGTATTCGTCGGACGGCTTCGGGCCGGCCGAACTGCACTATCTGGGTGCAAGGTTGTGGCGCAACGGTATTCGGCGAGTACTGGGCGGATTCGTCGACGACGGCGAATGGTCCGAGGCCGATGCGATCCGGGTGGTCGACTTGATTGCGCATCACAACGCCGCTCGGGTCTATCACCTCGACGCGCCGCAGCGGTAACAACCCGACCAAACTCGCTGGGCCAAATGGCCCGTGTGAAATCCCGGCAATCCGGGTAGTCGGTCCCGAGACACGCGAGGGACAGGACACTGACATGGGGCTCGTCGGGGAGGCAATCGACTGGACCCGTAGGCAGGTCGTGTTCAGGGTCCCCAAAGCCGATCTCGACCAGCGGGATCCCGACTACATCCGTGACCAACTACCGGGCACCTGGTTGCTGGCGTCGCTGTACTTCCGCGCCGACGTGACGGGGCTGGATCGAATCCCCGCCGAAGGTCCGGTGCTGTTGGTCGGCAACCACAGTGGTGGCAACGTGCCTCCGGACACCTTCGTATTCACCCTGGCGTTCTGTTCGTACTTCGGCGTCGAGCGGCCGTTCTACCAACTGGCCCACAACCTAGTCGTCTCGGCACCGCCGCTGGGCTGGCTGCGCAAGTTCGGCACCGTCGCCGCCAACCCCGAAAATGCCCGGCTGGCTTTGGATTCCGGCGCCGCTCTGCTGGTCTACCCCGGCAGCGACTACGAGGTGTTCCGGCCGTCGTGGGAACGGCACAAGGTCGACTTCGGCGGGCGGATGGGCTACGTGAGGCTGGCCCGCGAGGCGGGGGTGCCGATCGTGCCGGTCGCCAGCGTCGGAGGCCAGGAGAGCGCGCTGTTCCTCAACCGCGGGCAGTGACTGGCCAAGGCATTGCTGGCCGATAAGTTGCTGTGGCTCAAGAGTATTCCGATATCGTTGGCATGCCCTGGGGCTTGAACATCGGCGATCTGGCGGGCCACATTCCGCTGCCCACCAAGATCGTGATCGAGGTGCAGGAACCCATCGACGTCGACGACCACGACGACGAAGCGGTGCACGACAAGGTCGTCGCCAGCCTGCAGGACGCCGTCGACCGCCTCGCCGCCAAACGTCGCTTACCGGTGCTCGGCTGATGCGCGTCGAACGCCGCTGCCTCATCCAGGCCGATCGCGACGCCGTCTGGAAAATCGTCAGCGACCCCGACTGCTACCCGAGGTTCATGACCAACCTGGAGCGTTGGGAATCCGCGGACGATCGGGCCGCCGGTGTGGGTGCCCGCTATACCGTGCATTGGAAGATCGGGTCGGTGCCCGTTGGCGGCCTGGTCGAGGTGGTCGAATTCGACGAGCGCCGCGACCTGGCGTGGGTGGGCATCACCGGCGTCGCGCTGCGCGGCCGAATTCGGCTGCGCGACGGCGCCGAAGGCCAGACGAAAGCGACCTTCCGGTTGTCGTATCAGGCACCCGGCGGAATACTGGGCTACATCGCCGATCGGATCGCGGTGCGTCAGGTCGGCCGCATGCTATCCGGCACGCTCAGGTGCCTCAAGCACCTCGCCGAGGCCTGATCCGGCCGCTGCGCCGACATCGCGGATTGTCACCCCAGACGCCGGTGAGCGGGAATTTCGCTTTGCCACGGGCCGTTTGCTGGAATCGAACCAACCCGAGCGCGGCGGGTGCTTCGAGCAATCCAACGAGGGGGGTGGCTTATTTGATGCAGGCCATGAGCCGGCGGATCGGCCGGCGTGGCTGGCCGGGGATGCGCAGCGGCACGGCACGCCCGGGATCGCGGATGCGCACCGCGAATTGGCTGATGCACATGACCCTTCCGATGCTGGCGTTGTGGCTGCTGCTCGACATCCCCAAAGTCGACCTGGAATGGGACACCCGGCCGGCCCACTTCGTGTTGGTGCTGTCGGCGGCGCTGGTCAGTGTGGTGCTGGGCGTCCTGATAGGCCGCGAGGCCCGCGCCCGCGACGATGCCCGCCTCTGGCTGGTGTCGCTGGTGTTCACCACGACCGCCGGCTTCTTCGGTGTGCACGCGGTGTTCACTCCCGGGGTGCTGATGGACACCTCCGACGCGGAGTTCATGTTGCCGACGAGGATGGGCCTGATCTTGGCCGGCCTGATCGCCCTGGCTTCCTCGATCAACTTCACCCCCGCACGAAACGCGCGCCTCTGGACATGGCGACGGCGCCTGTCGGCGCTGGTCTGGATCTTGATGACGGCATCCGCGGTGTTGATCGCGGACGGCATGCTGGACCGGCTGCCGAATCAAGCGGTCTTGGAGGGCATCGAGCAGCTCGGGGCGCTGGCCGGCGGGGTGCTGTTCTCGGTGGCGGCACTGGCCTACTTCCCGATCTATCGGCGACGCCCGACGGTGGTCGTCCTGTCGGTGCTCAGCGCCTTCGTGTTGCTGGCGGAGGCGTCGGTGGCGTTGGCCCTCGGCATGAGTTGGCACGCGTCGTGGTGGCTGTGGCACGTGTTGATGACGCTGGCGTTCTGCTTTATCGCCTACAGCGCGGGTTCAATTCCGCCGGGAAGGCTCGGTCCGAGGCTTGTTCGATTCGTTGGCCACCCAGCAGACAATCGCCGATCTGCGTCGCGACTACGCCGTCGCGCTGGAGGAGATGGTCGAGGTGCTACAGCGCCGCGAGCGTGGCGATCAGGTGGCGCCCGGCGCCGCCGCGGCCCGGCTGGCCGATCGCTTCGAGCTGTCCGAACAACAGGTCGCCGTCCTCAAGCGCGGCGCGGAGGCGCTCGGCACCGAGCGCGAGCGTGTCCGCAAGCTGGGCACGCTGATCGCCCTGGGCCGAGAATCCAGCGTCATCCAGGACGAGGACGCGTTACTTGGCCGGGTGATGGCGTCGATCGCCGATGCCTTCCCCGGTGACCGATTTCGCCTCGGGTTGATGCGCGACGGCGAGCTCAGTTTCTGCGACGCCACGGTCGGGGACCGCGCGCTGCAGCTGCCGCTGATGGTCAAGGGGCAGGTCGCCGGCGTGATCGAGGCGTTTCGACCCGACGGTGAGTTCGACGACGCCGACGTAGCGCTGCTGCGCTCGTTCGCTACCCAATCCTCGATGGCGTTGGAGAACGCGCGCCTCTACCACCACCTGGACGGCCTATTCCGTAGTTACATGTCGCCGGCGGTCGCGACCGCGCTGCTCGCGACCCGGATCAAGCCGGGCTGGGTGGCGCGATCACGGAGGTCACCGTGTTGATGGCCGATCTGCATGGCTTTACCCCGTTCGCCGAAGCCACCTCGCCGGATCAGGTGGTGACCATGCTGAATACCTATTACGGCGCGGTTGTGCCCGTCATTCTCGAGTCGGGGGGTACCGTCCTGCAGTTCGTCGGCGACGCCGTGATGGCGATCTGGGGTGCTCCGACCCGGCAGCCCGACCACGCCGTACGGGCGGCAGGTGCCGCGCTCACGCTGCACTCGGTCGTCGAAGCGGCGGCCGAGTGCAGCGTGAGCGCGGACTGGCCGCGATTCCGGGTTGGAATCAACACCGGGCCGGCCCTGGTGGGCAACATCGGAGCCGAGCAGATGCGCAGCTTCACCGCGGTCGGCGACACCATGAATCTGGCCGCACGTCTGCAGAACTTGGCCGAGCCGGGTCAGCGAGCCGGGTCAGGTAGTGGTTGGCCCGAGCACCTCCGCGGCGCTCGGAATGACCGCCCGCGTCAGCCGGCACGGCTGGGTGAAGGTCAAGGGCAAGCGCGACCCGGTCCGGCTTTGTGTGCTGCACGAATTAGCGGTATAGCAACGCATTTCACACGCTTGCCATACTATTTGTTCTAGCCATCGAATTTTGGCAGGACCGAAACCCGTTGTCGCCGTCAGAACGATACCTTCGTTTAGCCACGGTGCGGCTAGGCAATACAGTGGTCCGAAATTCGAAATCCTTTGTCTCAGAGGGCTTGACGACGTACAATAGCAATCTCGGGATTTGAAATCAGACAAGTCAATAGATCTGGCACAGATCGCTCAATACGACGGGGGAACTGCCTTGTCGCGTAGCACTAGCAAAGTCATCGTCGCTTTGGTACTTGGCTTTACCGCACTCACCACATCGGGATGCACTGTCCCACTCACCATTTATTGCAGCCCGTCCACCTGCGTTCCGGGCTAGCCGCCGGCGCGTGCCGAAAGCGACTGCACTACATGGTTATTGAGTCCCCTGCGTCTCGGGATTTCCGAGGCGCAGGGCTGGCTCGACTCGCACGGCCCGTTTACTGGGCGAGACGATGCAACTACCGTGTGACACAACAACTTACCGAATCCCAAGTCGGACAGTCTTTTAGCTAGCGCTAAAGCGCGGCGTACCAAAGCCGTTCCGGGGAAGCCGTATTCGTGATGCAGCCGGCCGCGAGTGACCGCGCCCCAACTCGGCTATAGCGAGGGATCCGCGATAATCCCCGCTCGCACAGGGATTATCGCGGACTCACCCCACGAGTGAAGAAACGCGTACTAACCGGTGAAGACCAAACCCGAACTGCCTGGGTCGATGGTGAGCGGAATCGTGCACCCTGATGCCGTAAGGGCGGTGAAGCCCAGGATCAAGGTGACGACAAGCTTACTGCTGAGACGTGTCATGGTGTTACCCCCGTTCGTCTGAGGACAATCTGTAATAGAGAGTCGATCCGTTGCCCGAGACACACGTACAATACGACGCGAAAGAGCTTGATCACGAGCATTTTCCCGAAATCTCCGGAAAGTTTTTTTGCGACTCGCATTCAATCGATACGGTTCCGGGCAGGCTCTCGGGGAACTGGTATGTCGTATGTAAATGCATTGCAGCGCAATGCATTTCAAATCAAGATCACCGGGAAATGGGCTGGCGCAACGGGATGCAGGCCCGGCGCCGCCGAAAGCCGGGTGCCTACCCCGTATGCGCGTGGCCGCGAGGAGCCCACTTCGCGCCTACGGTGAGCCGCTGGGCGATGTGACGACGGGTCGTCGCGACAGCTTTCCGCGCCGATTCTCGTGGCGAGCACGATGGCTAGCCCCAGTGCGGGGGAATTTCACTGCCCGGGCAAGTCGCCGTATCGACAGTTGATGTCGCACACTCGCCGGCGGATGACCTTGCCATCGCCGTCACGGACGTATTCGACAGTGGCTTCGGCCGGCCGCCGGCAATGGGGGCGGGGCTTACATCGATATGGTGATGAGCGCCGCCCACCATCGCATTCAGACCCGATTCGGCCGGTGTCGATAGTAACCCGAGACCCACTAGTCATGCCAGCTTTACCAAGAAGTAATCTGCCCGTGTTGGTGAGCTGACCGATATCCGTGCCCCCCGGCCGCCTAGAAATCGCTTTGACATGCACTGTTATCCGGCCGCCGATCACGAAACAATGAGTCTTGGCGCAAATTTTCGTTTCCGAAAAAACAATGCGCATCGTGGAATTCGGACGAGATCTAGAACGAGTTCGGCGAACGCACCAGCGAGCAGCTGGCGGCCATGACGGGAGCCAAGGCCTGGGATCCGTGCGATATCGACTTTGCTGGATGCGCATGGCATGAAGCGATGCCGTCTTACCCGGGCCAGACAAAACCCGAGTGGCAGCGGCATCGGAAACGATAACCGCCATTCCCTACCTCGCGCGGGTGGTAGCTGGCATGGCGGCGATCCGCACCGCCTGCCGACCCCGAATCGGTGCACACTGTGGTCAAGACAGGTTGCCGGACCGGGTGTCCGCGAGCAACCACGGCGGTCGCCGAGCGCAGCGACGGTGACCCGCAGGCGCGCCCCGCATTACGCACGCAGCAAACACCCTCCGTGCCCTCGTCGGTTGGGACGGGCACGGCGGAATGGCGCCGTTGATGGCCTCTTAAGTCGATGCGTCGACGAGAAAGGGCGACGTTTCAGATCAGGCCCGAGGCGCCGCGGGTCTTCCCGCGAATCAGGTTGGCCTCGCATGCGGTGACTTTGCACGTCGTCCAATGAACCAGCCCGATCTCGTTTCTCTTGACGTGGCAGCGGAATTTGGCACCGAGGGCTGGGCCGGTCGCATCACCCAGCCACTCGGCTTCAAAAACCTCCGGCGAGAATTTTCCGGTATTGCGAACGTCTGAAATCAGGTTCCAGATCTTGTCCGCAGGTGCCACCATATGTACTGTCGCCGAACCTTCCATGGCCCGATCCAAACACATACCCGGGCGTGAACCTAGGCCGCGTTCGATTTGATCATCAGTGCGGGACGGCCGCCTGGATGAGGCCGTTGATGATCTCCTTGATGCCCTGCGCCGGGTGCGAGTACCACGCGATCGGAAGGCCGGACGCGGCACCGCACTTTGGCCAGGGCTCCACACCCTGGTCGGCGAAAAGCCGGTTGGCAACCGCGATTTGCTGCTCACGCGAGTTCGCGGCGGGATTGCCGACGCCGCCGTATGCTGCCCAGGTGGCCGGCTTGAATTGCAGCCCGCCGTAGGCGCCGTTTCCGGTGTTGGCGTGCCAGTTGCCGCCCGACTCGCACTGCGCGATCGCGTCCCAGTTGGGTGTGGGCGCCGCGCCGGCTTCGGCGGTCGCCGGGCCAAGCGTCGCCGCGATGAACCCGCCGACGACGGCGTACTTCACGAGAGGCTTCCCCAAGTTTCCCATGTCAAGCAATTCGGCATGTGTGCAGAAAGCGTTACCGTTTTGATTGATTCACGAGATAAGAAATTTATGGCATTTCTATGGCAATGAAATCGGGATTACCGCCCGCCGGCGGCGAGAAGTTGAGCGCAATAGGACTGTGTCGCCAGCGCCAGCGCTTGTTGGTAGAGCCGGTCCAACGCGCGAGCACGGGTGACGGCGGCTTTCGCCGCGGCGAGCAGCGGGACGCATCCCGGCGAGTGCAGGAGATCCCAGTGGACCACCATCTGGTTCAGCATCGTCTGGTTGAGGCCGTCGATCATCGACCGTGACACCGACAGCTCGGGTGCGTTGGCGGGCGCACTCGACGGGTCGAGTTTCCATTGCGCGAACCGGGTGTGCTCGATCGCTTCGGTGGCGTTGATCTAGTCGCCGAATACTCGGGTGACGTAGTTCGGGTCGATGTGTTCGCCGACGGCGTCGGCGCTCAATTTGGCCAGTTGTTGCTGCACGCGATCGGGATCCTCGATGGCAGCGTGCGCATTCCATTTGTAGGCGGCGACCGCCTCGGCGACTTGCAATCGCTGCGCGGCGGCATCGACCAGCTCGGTCAGTGCACCGGTGTCGGCTCGCGTCGGTGTTGCCAGCAAGGTGGCGGCCGGCAGCGCGGTGAGAAATGCCCTTAACGGGCTACTGCGCCTGACGATTGTCGTCAAGCGCAGTAGCGAAGTTCCACGAGCCCCCGCGATTATCCGCCGCCTCCGGGGCGAGCGCCCAAGCTGCTTTGCAGGTCGGGCTTCATCGCGATGAGTTGTGCGCCCCAGTACTCCCAGCTGTGGGTGCCGTAGGCGGGTAAGTTGAAGACGGCGTTGTGGCCGCCCGCGGCGTTGTAGGCGTCCTGGAACTTCTTGTTGACGCCGGCCATGAAGTTGCTCTCAAGGAAGATGGCCGGCAAGTTGGCACCGCCCAGTTCGTTCGGAGTGCCGTTGCCGCAGTACACCCAGAGCCGGGTGTTATTGGCGACGAGTTGACCGACGTTGACCAACGGGTCGTTGCGCTGCCACGCGGGGTCGTTGTCCGGGCCCCACATGTCTTCCTTCTTGTAGCCCCCGGCATCGCCCATCGCCAGACCGATCCAGCCCTGGCCGGTGGACGGGCTGAGGTAGCCGGACAGCGAACCGGCGTAGATGAACTGGTCGGGGTGGTGGATCGCCAGGTTCATCGCCGAGGCGCCCGCCATCGAGATCCCCACCGCGGCGCTGCCGTTGGCCTTGACGCCCTTCTGCGAGGACAGATATCCGGGCAGCTCGCTGGTCAGGAACGTCTCCCACTTGTAGGTCGAGCAGCCCGCCTTTCCACACGCCGGGCGGTACCAGTCGGTGTAGAAGCTGGACTGCCCACCGACCGGCATCACTACCGACAGGCCGGACTTGTAGTACCAATCGAACGCCGGCGTGTTGATGTCCCAGCCGTTGTAGTCGTCCTGGGCCCGCAGACCGTCGAGCAGGTACACCGCGGGTGAGCCGTCGCCGCCGCTCTGGAATTGGACCTTGATGCTGCGGCCCATCCCGGCCGACGGCACTTGGAGGTATTCGACGGGCAAGCCGGGCCGCGAGAACGCACTCGCGGTCGCCGCGCCGCCGGCAAGACTGATCAGACCCGGCAGGGTCACAGCCACTGCCGCACCGACCACGAGCCGACGCCCCCAGGCGCGGATCTTCTCGCTCACGTCTGTCATACCTGCGCCCCTTGTTCGGTCGTATGTCGTCGCGTGGTGCCCTCGGCAGAATTTACCGTGTGAATAGCTCAAATGTCGATTGGGACGCGTTGTCATCCCAGTTTTGTTTCGGCCGCCACCCGAAAATAACGTGAGTGCGATAACCGATCGGGACCGCTGCTGCCCGCTTGGGCAGCCCTTGCGGCGACAGGAACGCGCCCGGACAGTGGCGTGGGACAACGTGGGCTACAAACGTTGTCAATTGAGGGCGGTCCGCCGATTTCGACACGCCCTATGATGCCGGTCAATCGGTTCGGCGCTTAGTGGCATTGCCGCGTGGTACGACGGCGGACCGCGTCCGATGACCCACGGTCGCCTTACTTGACACGGTTGACAATTAGTTCGATTTCCGGGCCGATGTGGGGAACGTGCGCGTTTCTCCGGGATACGAGATCGGTGCGGCCGAACCCTTCGGGACCGCGTAGGCTCTCTCGGAGCAAGCCGATGGAGACCGAACGCTAACCCGGTCCTGTCCGGCCCTCTCGATTCACCGCACCGCGGACTTTTATGGTGCGCGGTGCCTCGGCGGGGCCGCGGATTCCGGAGACGATTGAGGTGCGAATTTTGGACACGGTACTAGGGCTATCACTGACGCCGGCCACCTTCGGGTGGGTCCTCGCCGAGGGACACGGCACAGACGGCACCATCCTGGACCACCAGGAAACGGCGCTTTACGCCGAGGACGGCATAGCCGCCGTGAGCACCGCTGAGCAGGTGGCACAATGAGGTCTTGCGGGTCGACGCGCAGACCACCGCCGGCGATCATCATCTGCGCGTTGTCGGGGTGACCTGGACCGACGAGGCGGCCGCCCAGGCCGCGCTGCTGTTGGAGGCATTGACCGACGCCGGGTTCGACAATGTGGTGCCGGTTCGCTTGCTCGAGGCGGTCGAGACTTTGGCGCGGACGATCGCACCCGTCGTCGGATACGAGACACGCACGATGGTGACACCCAAACGGTCGTCAAGCGCATCAACGGCGGCTTCGACGGGCCGCGTTCCTCGCTGACCGGAATGTTCGACCGCAGCGGCTGCCGTCCGGGCGGCGTGGTTGTCGTCGGCGCCGACAGCGACATCGACGGATTCTGCTGGCAGCTCGAAAAGGCTTTGCCGGTACCGGTTTTCGCGCAGACCATGGCCCAGGTGACGGTCGCGCGGGACGCGGCGCTGACGTCGGCACGCAGCACCGATTTCACCGACGAGGAATTGATCCCTGAAGTCGGCGAGCCCGCGGCCGCCCCGTCGCCGCGTCGGCCCGGACACCTGTCCTACGCGGGGGCCGTGACCGCGTTGGCCGCCGGTGCGATCACGTTCGTCTCGTCGCTGGCGGTTACCCTGGGGATCCAGCTCGCTCCCGACGCGGGACACGCCCGGAGCAAGCACGTCGAGCACGCCCAGACACCCCAGATCGCCGAAGCCAAAACGCCCGCGGTCGCACCACCGGTGGCCGAACCACGGCCGGCCGCCACCGGCGAACCGGTTTCGAACGCCGGCGCACCGGAGCAGAGCGCGCCGACCGAGCAGCCGTCCGACCCGAACGGTCCGCAACCGTACCTGACGAGAGTGTTCGAACACATCCCGGGCGACACCGGTGACCCGGAGACGCAACCTTGAGCGGCTGCAACGCCCCCGCTGTCTAGGACTGCTTGATCGCAGTGCAGTAGTACGTGCCGTCGGCCAAACTGCCTGCGCTCGCAGGTATTTCAGGAAGACCGTTGGCGGCGAACAATTCGTTGAGCGTCTTTGTTTCCGTCTGCCAGCCGTGCCGACCCAGGTATGCGGCAACATCGTTGCGCTCGACGTCGTAGCGCAGGTCGGCGAGTTCGACGTCGAATCCGTGTGCGCGCCAACGCTCGCCGGCGATCGCAATCAAATCCGGTGCCGGCTCACCGTTTTCGTCCGGCTTGTTGCCGAAGATCTCGGCGGCAAGCCGACTTCCTCGGGTGCTGAGCCCGGTGATGTTGTCCAGCAAGCGATCCTGCGCATCCGGGGGCAGGAACGCAAGCAGCCCCTCGGCGATCCATGCGCTGGGTGCCGAAGGGTCAAAACCCTTTTCGCGCAACGCCGTTGGCCAATCGTGTCGCAGGTCGATCGGCACCGCGCGCAGCTCCGTCGTCGGCTGCGCACCCAGATCGGCCAGCGTGGAGTTCTTGAACTGGATCACTTCGGGCTGGTCGATCTCGAACATCGTCGTCCCGGCCGGCCAAGACAGCCGGAACGCCCGCGCGTCCAGTCCCGACGCCAGGATCACCGCCTGGCGGATGCCCGCGTCCATCGCATCCCGGAAAAACGCGTCGAAGTACGGCGTCCGGACGCTCATCAGGTCGGCCATCCGCTGCAATCCCCACGCCTCGTCGGCGGAGTCGATGTCGGCCGCCGTGATATCCCCGTTGACCCAACGCGCGAGGAATTCGATTCCCACCGCCCGCACCAGCGGCTCGGCGAAGGGGTCGTGGATCAGCGGCTTGTCGGCCTTCGTGGCGGCGGCCCGGCCGGCGGCCACCATGGTGGCGGTCGCACCGACGCTGGTCGCCAGGTCCCACGAATCGTCTTCCGTACGAGGCATTTCGTTCCCTTTCGACGGGGCAATAGATACTTAGCGGCGTTAATGAATCCTGATCGAGGATACCCGCGCCGGCCAGTACCGCCAGTGGAGATCAATCGTCCTTGGCGTGAACCGCGGTGAAAGACAGCGCCACCTCGTCTGCGACCTGCACCGAGCCCATCAGCAGCGAGTACGGCTTGATGCCGTACTCGGACTGCCGAACCGTGGATTCGGCGGACAGTTGCCAGGATTCGCCGAGATCCTCGGTGTGCAAGTCGATTACGTGCTCGCGCTGTTTGCCCCGAATCTGCAACGTGCCACGCAACCGGTAGCCGTTTTCGCTTTCTTCGATGTCGTCGGCGGTGCAGCGGATTTCCGGGCAGCGATCGGCACCCAACGAACTCAACGCGTTCGAGCGCACCAGCGCCTTCTCGGGACCCGAGAGCCCTTTGACGCCACCCTGGCTGCCGACCACCTCGAACGAATCCACCTCGACGGTGAGTTCGGCCGCGGCCGGATGCGTGCCGGCCCATCGCACGGTGGCCCGCCAGCGTGTCATCGCGATCGTGAGGCGATGGCCCATCCGGGCGGCCCGGCCCTTGACACCGGTACGCAGAAGCAGTTCGCCGTCGGCGGCGTCCAGGGTCCACAAGTCGGTCACGGACCGACTGTATTCACGATCCCGTGGGCGCGGGTCTCAGTGGGCGACAGGACACTTTCCGTTGGTCTGGTAGTCCACCTGCCAGTGCTTGATTCCGTTGAGCCAGCCGGACCGCAACCGCTGCGGTGTACCGGCGGATTTCAGGTCGGGCATGGCGTCGGCGCTCGCGTTGAACATCAGGTCGATCGTCATGCGGGCCAGGTTGGCCCCGATGCAGTAATGCGCCCCGGTGCCGCCGAATCCCACGTGCGGGTTGGGGTTGCGCAGGATGTTGAAACCGCTGCCCCTTTTTGATCCGCACGCCGGACAGCTCGTAGTCCTCCAGGGCGGTGCGCTGGAACGAGGTGACGGGGTGGCCCAGCGGACGATCTCGTCGGCGGTGGTGGCCGGGCGTTCGGCCTTGTACAGCTCCCACTGATCGGGAAAGTCGGTGAAGGCCATCATGCCCTGGGTGATGGAGTTCCTGGTGGTCTCGTTGCCGGCCACCGCCAGCAGGATGACGAAGAAGCCGAACTCGTCGTCGGAGAGCTTGTGCCCGTCGATGTCGGCCTCGATCAGTTTGGTGACGATGTCTTCGCCGGGGTTTTGCGCGCGGTCGGCGGCCAGCTGCATCGCGTAGGTGATCAGTTCGACCGAGGCGCCCATCGCGTCGTTGCGTGCGAACTCGGGGTCCTGGTCACCCACCATCTCGTTGGACCAGTGGAACAGCTTCATCCGGTCCTCCTGGGGCACCCCCGAGCAGCCCGGCGATGGCCTGCAGCGGAAGCTCGCAAGAGACCTGCTCGACAAAGTCGCCGGAACCCTCCGCGGCGGCCGCCGCGACGATCTGGCGGGCCCGCACGTTGAGGTCGTCGCGCAACCGCTCGACGGCCCGGGGAGTGAAACCCCGGGAGATGATCTTGCGCAGCCGGGTGTGCTGCGGTGCGTCCATGTTGAGCAACACGAACTTGCCGGTTTCCCGCTGCTGTTGGACGGTGCCGTCCTTGTAGCGGGGCAGCGTGGTGTTCTCGAGGCTGGAGAATACGTCGCTGCGCAACGAAACCTCTTTGACGTCCTTGTGCTTGGACGCCACCCAGAAGCCACCGTCGTCGAATCCGCCGCAGCCGTCGGGCTGCTCGTTCCACCAGATCGGCGCCGTGCGCCGTAGCTCGGCCAGTTCCTCCACCGGCAGGCGCTCGGCGTGGATGTCCGGATCGGTGAAATCGAAGCCCGGAGGCAGGTTCGGGATCGGCTTGGTGGTCGTCTCGTTAGTTGACAAGGCCCACTCCTCGATACGAAGTATTCTAGTCGTATGTCTAGTGCCAAATAAACCACTGCAACACCACCGTTGGGAAGGACTGACACAACATCGACCGACCGAATTGCAACATGTTCAGCAGCGATGAGGTTTGGCGGCGCCGTCCGGGCGTTCGGACGGTTTGGCGCGGGCCCCGGCGGCGGATTCGGCGCCGACGGATGGTTGCCCCGGACTTGTGGCCTGGACCACAATCGATATGCTTTTGTCCAGGTCACCGGGCACAACGAGCGGAGTGGCCGCAACGGAAGGGTGGGAGGCACATGATCCGCGAGGTACTCGTCGTCGCTGCGGTTACGTCCGGCGCCGTCGGCGTGGCGCCCAGTGCGGCGGCCGGCTACGAGGGCGACGTCCCGAACATGAACTCTCAGGCCTCGCTGGGCGAACCGTGCGACAACTACGAACGCTTCATCTTCGGGCGCGGCCCCAGCGGCCAGGCCGAAGCGTGCCATTTCCCGCCGCCTAACCAGTTCCCGGCGGCCACCACGGGCTACTGGGTGATCTCGTATCCGCTCTACGGCGTCCAGCAGGCCGGGGCCAAGTGTCCGCGGCCCAGTCGGAGCGCGGACTGCCCATGCTCTGCCTGGGCGAGCAAGGATGGCAGGAGGGCTGGTTACCGGCGCGGGGTTCTTTCCGCCGTCGGGATAACGACCGTGCGCGAACGTCGGCCGGCACGACGGCCAAGTGAAAGCCCGATTCCCCGTTGGCTGCGATTCGTGCTGGCATCCGACCGGGCCGGCTCGGCGTGGTACATCGGGGCCGGCTTCTTCTTCGCCCCGCTGCTCGCGATCTTGTCGCCGTGGCCCGCGGTCACCGCCGCCCTCTGGGCGGTGATCGGATTGGCGGGGCTGTGGCTGGGACTGCTCGGCATCGCGATGGCCGTCGGGCTGGCGCGAATCCTGCGCTCCGGCGCTGAGATCCCCGAGGACTATTGGCGCTCCCTGGTGAATTACTGACCCTCTAGAGTCGACATCAAAGCCCGGCAACGATAGGAGACTCCGGTGGCGGTCAACCCCAGAGACGCCGTGGACGCGGTCAAGGACATCGCGACCAACGCCGGCGACATCATCCGCGGCGACCTCAAGGGCGGGGTCAGCGGCATCGTCGAGAATTCGATCGACATCGCGACTCACGCCGTGGAAAGAACCAGGGAGGTCTTTACCGGCGGCGGTAAGTACGACGTGGCAGAGGACTAGCCGACGCGTAGTCGCCGTCAGACGCTGGCGGCCTCGTTCAGCTGATCGAGCGTGTTCGTCGCCTCCAAGTACTCCTGCACCCAGCGCTCGATCACCGTCGACGTCTTCTCCACCTTGGTGAACTGCCCGACGACCTGACCGACGGGGTTGAACGCCACGTCAACGGATTCGTTGGGGTAGCGGTTCGTGGCGCGCACGGCCATGCCGGAAACCATGTACTGCAACGGCATCCCCAGCGGCTTCGGGTTCTCCGGTTTCTCCCATGCCTCGGTCCAGTCGTTGCGCAGCATGCGGACGGGCTTGCCCGTGAACGAGCGGCTGCGCACGGTGTCGCAGCTGCCGGCCTTGACGTAGGCCTGCTGCTGCACCGGGGTGTTGGACGATTCCTCGACCATCAGCCATTGCGAGCCGGTCCACGCGCCCTGGCAGCCCAGCGCCAACGCCGCGGCGATCTGCTGGCCGCTGCCGATGCCGCCGGCGCCGAGCACGGGAATTGGGGCCACCTCCTTGACGACCTGCAGCCACAGCACGAATCGAGCCGACCTCGCCGCAGTGTCCGCCCGCCTCGCCGCCCTGGGCGATGACGATGTCGACGCCGGCGTCGGCGTGCTTGCGCGCCTGCGATGGGGAGCCGCACAGCGCGGCGACCTTGAGTCCGGCCTCGTGGATGTGCTTGATCATGTCCGCCGGCGGGGTGCCCAGCGCGTTGGCGATCATCTTCACCTTCGGGTGCTTGAGCGCCACCTCGACCTGGGGCGTGGCCGTCGCCTCGGTCCAGCCGAGCAGCTGCAGGGTGTCGCCGTCGCTGTCCTCGACCGGCACGCCGTGGTCGGCCAGGATCTTCTTGCCGAGTCCAGATGTTCCTGGGGAACCATCTTGCGCAGCGTCTCGGCAAGCTCTTCGGCCGACAGGTTCGAGTCCATGCCCTCGTACTTGTTCGGGATCACGATGTCGACGCCGTACGGATGGTCGCCGATGTTCTCGTCAATCCAGTTGAGCTCGATCTCCAACTGCTCGGGGGTGAAGCTCCTACCGCGCCGAGCACCCCCCGGCCTTGCTGACCGCCACCACTACGTCGCGACAGTGCGTGAAGGCGAAGATCGGGAACTCGATGCCGAGTTCGTCGCAAATAGGGGTGTGCATTACAATTCCTGGGATGCTGGCCGAATTGGAACGTGTTCTAGTTTAGTACCCGCGCCCATGACGTGGCCGGCGGCCCCCGATCAGCGCCTCACGACTACGACGCGTTGCCCGGTGCGGTCAGACCACCAGCGTGCGGGCAACCCACAGCACCAGGAAGGCCGTGCGGGCAACCCACAGCACCAGGAAGGCAAGGATGCACCCCGCGCAGACGAGGTGGTCGCGACAGACCGATCGCGCCAGGTGGCTTTGCTCGGCCACGTTATCGCAGCGATGCCCCAGCCGAATCGCGTCGGGCACCGTCTGCGTCAGCGCCAGCATCATCGGGATCCCGGCCCGCCCGGCCGAGAGCACCAGTAGCCATACGGGATCGCGCCCGAGGGTGGCCTGAAACCCCAACGCTCCCAACAGGATCAGCATGACCAGAGCGATCAGCCGGCTCATCGGTCGCGATGCGGTGGTGGCGCGGTGGTAATACGCCGTGATGGAGGCGAGCACCGGCTCGGGCAGTTCGTCGCCCGCGGACCGATGGGCGCGAACCTGTACGTCGAACATCAAATCCATCCACAGCACGGCGAAGAGGAACCCGCTGCAGGCCGTGAGTAGGGGAGCCATGGGCATCCACCTCCGCTTCAGCGCTGGGCAATCGCCGACTCACGCGGTCGACCCGGTGACTGCTCGCGGACAACGAGTCGCTTTATTGTTTCCCAGCAGGCCGGCGGCCGGCGAGTATCACGCGACGGCGTTGACCGAAGCCAACAACCACGACTTCCGTTCGGTGGGAATCGGTATGTAACCGTTGTCCGCCAAGCCGTGCTGGCCGGCGCCGAGCGCGCTTTCCAAAAATGCGCGCACAGCCGTGCCGATCTGGGGATCCGCATACTTCGAGCAGACGCTCTCGTACGTCGCCATCACGATCGGATAGGCGCCCGACTGCGTGGGGTTGTAGAACGACACGGTGTCGAGCACCATGTCGTTGTTCCGGCCGATCACGGCGGCGCCCGCAATCGTCTTGCTCACCGAGTCGGTGCTGATCGCCACCGGGTCCGGACCGGCCGGGGTGACGATCTTGGCCATGTTCAAATTCTTCGCCTCGGCGAACGACCACTCGTTGTTAGGTGACCGCCCCTTCGGTGGCCTTCACCGCCGACGAGGTGCCGTCGTTGCCCTTGGCGCCCTCGCCGACCCCACCGTTGAAAGCCTTCCCGGAGCCTTTGCCCCACACGCCCCCGGATGCCGCATCGAGGTACCTCTGGAAGTTATCCGTGGTCCCGGACAGGTCACTGCGGAACACGACGCGAATTGGCTCGGCGGCCAGCGTCACACCCTTGTTGAGCGCTTGAATCGCTGGATCGTTCCACGTCGTAATGGCCCCTTTGAAGATCTTCGCGGCCGTCTGGGCATCGAGAATCAGCGAATTCAGGCCCTTGACGTTGTAGGTGATCGCGATCGGCCCGGTCACCACACCGTCGCAGGCTGTCAGGCGCGCCGCAACGCTGCTGGGCCGCGGCGTACTCATTGCCGGCCAGTGGTGAGTCCGAGCCGCCGAAATCGGTTAGGTTGCCGATGAATTCACTGATCCCCGCACCCGAGCCATTCGCGGTGTAGTCCAGGGGCTGGCCGGGGCAGGCTTGTTCGAACGCCTTGATGAACCGAGTCATCGCGTTGGCCTGCGCCGTCGACCCGCTCGCCTTCAGCGTCGCCTTCCCGCCGCAATTCACCGTCACCGGCGACGTCGCGGTTGTCGAATTCGCGGCGGTATTTTCGTCGCCGCCGCATCCCGATAACAGCAGTACACCGCTGACCGCGACACTTAACGCGGCGTCAAATCGGTTGCGCTTCAATTCCGTTCCTATCTGTCGCGACGAAACGGGATAGGCGCCGCGCGTCCGCGGTGCTCTAACCAGCCAGCTCAGGCAGTCACGAGGCAAATATTAACAAGCGATGTACCCGGGAAAATTTGCCATCGGCGGACGATGCGGTGACGACTCTTGATCCGCTCCGCCGCCAGCGGGTAGCGTAGTGCTGCCAATTACGAAACGATGAGTAGCGTAATAGGGTTCTCGTCCACCGAAAGGATCGGCTCGATGCGCAGCCCCTACTCCGGGCGCCCTTTCACCACGTCGACGGCCGAAATCGCGGCGGCCCTGCAGGATGTCAGCATCCCCACGTTGCTGCTGTCGCTCGTCCACATCACCGGCGACCCGCGGTTCATCCGCGACTACAAGCAGATGGGCATCTTCCTCAACGAGGTGCAGGGGTTCATGTCCGAGGAAGACAAGGCCCGCGCCCGCGCCGAGGCGCTGGCGGTCATCACCGAGTATCGCGACCGCGGCTGCCCCGAGCCGGAGCCGCTGAGCCCCGAGCTCATCCGGGAAATGATCGACTGGGCGGCCTGCGAGCACGTTCCCGACGACTACCAGTCCTTGGTCGCCGAGGAACTGGACCTTGACGGAACCGACCCGCGCCGGCCCGCCGCGATACCGCCCGAGCGGGCCGCCGAGCTGCCGGTGCTCGTGATCGGATGCGGGGAATCGGGCCTGTTGGCCGGTATTCGGCTGCGACAAGCCAACATCGAATTCACCATCGTGGAGAAGAACGCCGACCCGGGCGGAACATGTTGGGAGAACAGCTATCCCGGTGCCCGAGTGAATGTGGCCAACCACTTCTATTGCTACAGCTTCGAACCCAACAACGAGTGGACACACTTCTTCGCCGAGCAGGACGAACTGCAGCACTACTTCACCAAAGTGATGAACAAGCACAACCTGGCCGAGTACATCCGCTGGAACACCGAGGTTCTGGCCGCCGAGTGGAATGACGACGAGGGCATCTGGAGCGTCTCGCTGCGCGCTGCCGACGGACAGCCCAGCACGCTTCGGGCCCGCGCTGATCACCGCGGTCGGGCAGCTCAATCGGCCGCAGATCCCCGAATTCGACGGCGCCGCAAGCTTCGCGGGGCCGGCCTTTCACTCCGCGGCCTGGGATCACTCGGTCGACATCAGCGGTATGCGGGTCGCCCTGATCGGCGCGGGTGCCAGCGGGTTCCAGATCGCGCCTGCCATTGCCGAAGACGTCGAGCACCTCACCGTGTTCCAGCGCACCGCCCAGTGGATGTTTCCGAACGCGATGTACCGACGAAGTCGGCGACGGCGTGCGCTGGGCGATGACCAACCTGCCGTTCTACGGACGGTGGTACCGGTTTCTGGTGCTATGGCCCGGATCGGACAAGGGCCTAGACGCCGCCGAAGGCGACCCGAACTACACGGGCGACGACGCGGTCAGCGACGTCAATGCCGCCGCCGCCATGATGTTCTCGCAGTGGATCACCAGCCAGATCGACGACGACGAACTGTTGGCCAAGGTGATACCCGACTATCCCGCCTGCGGCAAACGAACCCTGCAGGACAACGGCAGCTGGCTCAAGACCCTGCAGCGCGACAACGTCGAACTGGTCCGCACGCCGATCCACAGGATCACCCCGCGCGGGATCGTCACCGAAGACGGTGTAAAGCACCGGGCCGATATCGTCGTCTACGCCACCGGATTCCGGCACACCGACGTGCTGTGGCCGTTAAAAGTGACTGGCCGCAACGGAATTGACCTGCACCAGATGTGGGGAAGCCGTCCGTATGCCTACCTGGGCATCACGGTTCCGGATTTCCCCAACTTCTTCATCATCTACGGGCCCGGAGCCCACCTCGCGCACGGCGGCAGCCTGATCTTCCAATCCGAACTGCAGATGCGCTACATCGACCAGTGCCTGGCGCGGCTGGCCGACGCCGAGGTGCATTCGATCGAGCCCAAGCCCGACGCAGCGATCGACTGGCACCAACGGACGCAGACCCAGATCAAGAAAATGGTGTGGTCGCATCCCGCCGTCAAACACTCCTACTTCAAGAACGCCGACGGGGAGATCCACACCGTCAGCCCGTGGCGCCTCAACGAGTACTGGGCCGCGGTCCGGGAGCCCGATTGGTCTGATTTTATTGTGCGACACCGCAGTCTGGCTCCCCTAGGCGTCAGCGACGTGAATTAGGTTCTCGACCCCAGTACCCTCGATGGCTATGGGTGGAGTACCGATCGCGGCGAGGTTGGTTGCGGCGAGCCTGATGATCGGCGGCTGGGCGGCGTCGGCCGTCGTTGCCAGTGCCGATCCCGACGATACCCGCGGTCCGGCACCCGGGCCTTCGCCAAGCCAGTCAGCGCCGCCCGCACCGGCTCCCGCGGCGTCGCCGTCGGCATCACCCTCACCCACACCGCCCGGGGGCGCGCCGAAGACCGTCATGGACAAAGACGGCCTGTACGCGGTGGGCACCGACATCGTGCCGGGCATCTACAGCAGCGGCGGCCCGGTGGGCGACGGCACCTGTTACTGGAAGCGGACGGCCAACCCGGACGGCGCGCTGATCGACAACTCGCTCACCAAAAAGCCCCAGGTGGTCAAGATCGAACCCACCGACAAGGCGTTCAAGACCGACGGTTGCCAGCCCTGGCAGCTGACCCCGGATGCCCCGGTGCCCGCGACCGTCCCCGATCCGGTCGTGGGGGCCCAATTGCAGGGCACCCTGGGCACTCTCAACGGTCTGCTCGGCCCCAACGGAATGCGCGTCCCCGGCACCTGACGACGGCTAGCGTGGCGTCGTGACCAGCGCGCAGCAGATCGTCGTCGTCGGTGCCGGAGTCAGCGGACTGACCTCGGCCCTGTGTCTGGCCGAAGCCGGGTGGCCGGTGCGGGTGTGGACCGCCGCGATGCCCGCGCAGACCACGTCGGTAGTGGCCGGCGCGGTCTGGGCTCCACCGCGACCGGACGAACGGGCCACCAAAACCCTGGCCTGGACCGAATATTCGCTGGGAGTGTTTCGCGACCTCGCCGCCGATCCCGACACCGGGGTGCAGCTGGCGCCGGCGCTCAGCGTCGGCGAATTGACCGCGGCCGAGGCGATGTCGTCGGCGGCACAGCTGATCCCCGAGTTGCGGCCGGCCGAACCGGCCGAATTGCCGCAGGGCTATCGGACCGGATTTCGCGCGACGCTGCCGATGATCGACATGCCGCACTACCTCGGCTACCTCACGCGCCGGCTCGCCGCGGCCGGCAGCGAGATCGAGGAGCACCCCGTGCAGTCGCTGACCGAGGCCGCCGAGGCGGCGCCGATCGTGATCAACTGTTCCGGCCTCGGCGCCCGGGCGCTGGCGCGCGACGACACGGTGCGGCCCCTGTTCGGCCAGCATGTCGTGCTCGCCAATCCTGGTCTGCGGCAACTGTTTCTAGAGATCAACAGTGGCCTGGAATGGGTTTGCTACTTCCCGCATCCGCACCGGGTGGTGTGTGGCGGGATCAGCATCCCGGATCGTTGGGACACCACCGTGGAGCCGGACATCACCGAGCGCATCCTGGCGCGCTGCCGCCAGATCGAGCCGCGGCTTGCCGAGGCCGAGGTGATCGAGACGATTACCGGGCTGCGACCCGATCGTCCGTCGGTGCGGCTGGAAGTCGAGCCGCTCGGGGCGGCGCGCTGCATCCACAACTACGGGCATGGGGGCAATGGCGTGACGTTGTCCTGGGGTTGCGCGCGCGACGTGGTGCGGCTGGTCAGCCCTGATCGCTGACCGGCGAGAGCGCCATCTGGACGGTCGCGTACGTCGGCAGCAACGGATGCAGTCCGCACGCGGCGATGGTTCGGGCCACGATGGGCTGGCTGGTCACCAGTCGCAGTGTGACGCCGCGACTGCGACATTCCGCCGCCTCGTGCGCCAGCGCGGCGTAGCCGCACGACCCCATGAAATCGAGGTCGCACACGTCGACCACGAACGGACCGGGTGCGACTGTTTCGGCGGCGCCGCGGCTCAGCACATCTTGCCACGCGGTCTCGTTGCTGGCGTCGATGTCACCGCCGACGTGGACGACTACCGAGGAACCGGTGCGCCTGGTGACCGTGCGCAGGCCGCTTGGCGCATGGCCAAGATACGACCCGTTGTCGGGCCGTGCGATTCCCATTGAGGCATCGTCCATCTCTGCGACATCCCGTCGTCGTGGGCTGTATCGGGCGACGCCGTCCTTGTTCCAATTAAGGTCGGCAGGGTTGTGGTCAAACCGATCCCCGTCGGTTTTCACGTCGTTGCTAAGCGTATGTGCAATTGCGATTTACCGAGTGAAATTGCGTAAATCGGCCAGTTTGCCTGCGCCTGGCTGGCGGGCGAAGGTCACTGAAACTTTTACTATTTCAGTGACGGTAGCAACGACGAACCGAAACGGTGGAACACCCGTGAGCATCGATTATGCGCTTAACGCTCATATTGCCACCATTACGATCAACCGGCCCGAGACGCGCAACTCGCTGGATATGGAACATTTCCGCGATTTGGCTCACGCATGGGCCGACTTCCGTGACGACGACGGCGCCTGGGTTGCCGTGGTCACCGGCGTCGGGCAGGATTTCTGCACCGGCGCCGATCTGAGAAATTCATTCCCGAACTCACCGGCGACGTTCCCAAACCCGAGGGATGGGATGCCCTCGACGCCATCCATGCCGTCCTGCACCGTTTCCCGATCTACAAGCCGATCGTTGCCGCGGTGAATGGTACGTGTATCGCCGGTGGCTTTGAAATATTGGGCTGCACCGACATTCGCGTCGCTGTGCCCGAAGCGCGATTCGCGGTGATGGAACCCAAACACGGGCTCTTCGCCGGCGGGGGCAGCACGGTGCGGCTGCCACGCCAGATCCCCTACGCCCTGGCGATGGAACTGTTGTTGACCGCCGACATGGTGAACGCCGAGCGAGCCCGGCAAATGGGGCTGCTGAACCAGGTAGTCCCGGCGCAGCAGTTGATGGACACCGCCTACGACTATGCGGAGCGGATCGCGGCCAACGCGCCGTTGGCGGTCTTTGCGACCAAGCAGTCCGCCGTCGAGGGGCTGACGCTCGATCTCGAGTCGGCATACGACAACGAAACTCGGCACAGCGATCGGGTTTTCGCAACCGAGGACGCCAAGGAGGGGCCGCGCGCATTCGCCGAAAAACGCCCGCCGCGGTGGCAGGCGCGCTGATCGATCAGCGGCGCGCGTGCCGGTCGACGTCGCGGACCACCAGGGACAGCAGCCAGCTCACGATCGACAACAGGATCGCGGCCCAGATCGCCGTCCACCAGAAGTGGTCGATCGCCAGCCCCCAGTGCGTGGTGTGTTCGGTGATTCGAGCGCATCAACGCGTTGACGACGATGTGGAAGAGACCAAGGGTCAGGATGTACAGCGGAATCGACAAGAACTGAACGATTGGCTTGATGAACGCGTTGACCAGTCCGAAGATCACGGCCACCGCGAAGATGATGCCGATTCGCTCCAGCGGAGTCTGGCCGCCGACGAAGCTCAGCCCGTGCACGAACTGGGTGACGATCCAGAGGGCAAAACCGGTCAATGCGGCGCGTAGCAGAAAAGGGCCCATGCCCGAAGATCCTGCCACCCGCGGTCGCCGTCGGCATCGAATTGACTGGGGGGCAGGCCCGTTCGGCGGGCGGGGAGCTCAGTTCAGTGCGTAAAAGCATTGCGCGTTGCGCCCCGCGATCTTCTCCCGCGCCGCTTCGCTGATGTCGGCCCGGGTGCGCAGGTGCTTGGTGCTCTCCGGCCACTCCCCGTCCCAATGCGGGTAGTCGCTGGCGAACATGATGAAGTCGGCGCCCAGCACGTCGATCACGCCGGGCAGGATCGGTTCTTCGGGCTCACACGTCACGAAGATGTTGCTCGCCTTGAGGTATTCGTGCGGGTCGCGGCGCCAGCCGCGCTCGACCCAATCCCCGCGTTTCTCGTAGTGCTCGTGCAGGCGGGAGATGAAGAACGGGACCCAGCCGGCGCCCGCCTCGAGGAAGGCGACTCACAACCCAGGGTGGCGCTCGAAGACCCCGCACGAGACCATCGCGGTCATCGCCGTCATCTGGTCGAACGGAAAGCTGATGCAGTGCACCTGGATGTAGTTGGTGAAGCGGTCCACGCCGATCTTGGGCAGGTGAATCCCCGGGGCGCCGTGATGCCCAGTGGCATGTTCAGTTCCACCGCGGCGGCGTAAAACGCGTCGAGATTGGGGTGGTCCAGGTTTCGGGTCTTCAGCGCCGGCGGGACCAGCCTCGCCACCAGCCCGAGCTCCTTGGCGTCGGTCATCACGTCGATGGCCCGCTGGCCGTGCTCGATCGGTGTCACGGCCACGCCGCGCAACCGGCCACCCGACGAGGCGCAGTAGTCGGCGATCCACCGGCTGTACAGCCGCGCGAAACCGGCCGCGAATTCCGGGTCTTCGAGGCTGGGCGCGCAGAGCCCCAGGCTCGGATACAGCACCATCGTGTCGATGTGATCGCGGTCGGCGTCCCCCAGCACACCGTCGGCCGACGAGCAGTTGATGTTGGGCGACTTGCTGATCCCGTGTTCGGGCGGACACCCGGCGCCCGGGCCGCGATCCTCCGGATAGTTGCGGCCCTCGATCATCAGCCGTAGCCGCCGGTCGGTGCTGGGCTTTACGTGGTCGGGCCACCGCTTGATCGCTTCGATCGCCAGCGAGGAATTTTCGGCGACATGTCCATCGGCATCGATGATGCGCATGTGATCGCAATCTACTCGCACGTGTTGGATGGTCAAACGGCTCGCGGTGCGCCACGATGCTTGACGTGACAACTCAACGGATCAGCGCCGACCAGCGAAATTCGTTCCTTGCCGCGATGTTGGGCTGGACGATGGACGCCTTCGATTACTTCATCGTCGTGTTCGTCTACGCCGACATCGCAAAGACTTTCCACCACAGCAAGGCCGAGGTCGCGTTTATCACGACGGCGACTCTGGTCATGCGCCCCGTGGGCGCCTTGTTGTTCGGGCTGTGGGCCGACCGGGTCGGCCGCCGAACGCCGCTGATGGTGGACGTGATCTTCTACTCCGTCGTCGGCTTCCTGTGCGCGTTCGCGCCCCACTTCACCATCCTGGTGATCCTGCGATTGCTGTACGGCCTTGGCATGGGCGGTGAATGGGGGCTGGGCGCCGCGCTGGCGATGGAGAAGGTGCCGGTCGAGCGGCGAGGCTTTTTCTCCGGTCTGCTGCAGGAGGGCTACGCCTTCGGTTATCTGCTGGCCAGCATCGGATCGCTGGTGGTGATGGACTGGATGGGGTGGTCGTGGCGCTGGTTGTTCGGCCTGTCGATCATCCCGGCCCTGATCAGCCTGATCATCCGCTACCAGGTGCAGGAATCCGAGGTGTGGGAAGCCGCCCAGGATCAGATGAAGCTCACCAACACCAAAGTCACCGACGTGCTGCGCGACGGCAAGATCGTGCGCCGGTTCTTCTACCTGGTGCTGCTGATGACCGCCTTCAACTGGATGAGCCACGGCACCCAGGACGTCTACCCGACGTTCCTGGGTTCGACGGCCAATCACGGCGCGGGCCTGGACAGCGTGACGGTCAAATGGATCGTGGTGGTCTACAACATCGGTGCCATCGTCGAGGGCCTGTTCTTCGGTTCCATGTCGCAACGGTTCAGCCGCCGCAACACCGTGGTGTTCTGTGCGATCCTGGCGCTGCCGATCGTCCCGATGTTCGCCTACTCGCGGACCGCGGCGATGCTGTGTCTGGGTTCGTTTTTGATGCAGGTCTGCGTGCAGGGCGCCTGGGGCGTGATCCCGGCGCACCTGACCGAGATGTCGCCCGACGCCATCCGCGGCCTCTATCCCGGCGTGACCTATCAGCTGGGAAGTCTGCTCGCCGCGTTCAACCTGCCGATCCAGGAGGCGCTGGCCGAGTCCCACGGCTATCCGTTCGCGCTGACCGCCACGATCGTGCCGGTGCTGCTGACCGTGGCGATACTGACGCTGATCGGCAAGGATGCCACCGGTATTCGCTTCGGTACCACCGAAACCGCTTTTCTCCCAACGGAAGTCAAGTGAGCTAGAGCGACGCAGCATGTGCATCGCGACCGTCGCCGACCGCTCACGGACATCGGAGCGATTACCCGGCAGCCGCAGGGTCCGGGTATCCGTGCGACCCTCGGCGAGCCGCACGGTGAAGCAGACCGTCCCCACCGGCTTGTCCGGCGTTCCCCCGCCGGGTCCGGCGATACCGGTGATCGCCACGGCGGTGTCGGCGCCGAAGCGCTGCAGGGCGCCGGCCGCCATCGCCTCGGCCACCGGCTCGGACACCGCGCCGTGCGCCTCGATGAGCGCCGCGTCGACGCCGAGCAGCTGGATCTTCGCGTCGTTGGAGTAGCTGACCACGCCGCCCATCACGTAGGCCGACGATCCGGGCCGGTCGGTCAGCCGGGCGGCCACCAGCCCCGCGGTGCAGGACTCCGCGGTCGCGATCCGGCGCCCGGACAGTAACCGCGCGACGAGGTCGTCCACCTGGATCCGTCTTCGGAGTACAGCTGCGCAGCGTGCCGGTCGCGCAGCAGCCGGGTCAGCTGGGCGTAGGCCGGCGCCGCCTCCGGCTCGTAGCGGGTCACCATTTCGATCTCGCCCCGCCGCAGGCAGGTGGTGATCTCCAGCGAGGAGAATCTGGCGACGGCATGCTGTGCGTCACGCAGCGTTTCGGCCAGCCCGGACTCGGGCAGCCCGAACATCCGGATGGTCTCCTGGCGGTAGATCGTTCGGCCCGCGATCGCCTGCTGCGCCGCGGGCGTCTCGATGGCCTTGTGCCACATCGGCTGAAGCTCACGCGGGGGCCGGGCAGCACGACCACCGCGGGCTTTCCGGGCACCACCACGCCCGGGGCGTTGCCCACCGGATCGAGCACCTGCGCACCGGCGGGCACCATGGCCTGTTTGCGGTTGGCCGCGCGCACCGCATCGAAACTCTCCGAATCGAAGTGCGCCATAAGCTTTTTGAGGATGTCGGCAATCTTGGCTTCAACTTCTTCGTCGAGCACCAGCTCGCGCTCGCAGAACCGCGCCACCACCTCGACGGTCATGTCGTCGGCCGTCGGGCCCAGTCCACCGCTGGTCACGATCAGGTCCACACCCTGGGCGGCCATGAAGCGCAGTTGGGCCTCGATGTCGGAGGGGCGATCGCCGCAGATGGTGATGTGGGCCAGCTCCACGCCCAGCTCCAGCAGCCGGTCGGCGAGCCACGGGCCGTTTCTGTCTTGGACACGTCCGGTGAGGACCTCGGTTCCGGTGACGACGATGCCTGCGCGTGCGCTCACCGGCATGAGCCTACTGGCGCGGCGGGGTCACCATGGCGTGAGTGCGCATTCGTGGCGTGCAGTGTGCGCTGACGGCCGGGCCACGCCGTGCGCCGCGGCCCAGGACGCACCCGCGAAGCCGTCAGCGCACACTCGACGAAGCGACCGCGCTAGCCCTCGGCGAAGCGACCGCTACCCCGTGGCGAAGCGTCGGGGCTAGCCCTCGGCGAGGTAGCGCTCGACCGTCGCGACCTTCTGCGTCATCGCGTCGGTGACGCCGGCCCGCAGGTCTGCCTTGATCACCGTGCTGACCCTGGGGGCACGAGCGGCCACGGCCTCGACGGCACGCTGCACGACCGCCATCACTTCCTCCCAGGTGTCGCCCTCGATCACGGTGAACATCGAATCGGTTTTGTTGGGCAGCCCGGACTGGCGCACCACTCGCACCGCGTCGGCGACGATCTCGCCGACGCCCTCGCCCACACCGAGCGGGGTGACGGAAAACGCGACTAGGACTGACACTGTGACGAGCGTACCCAGTCCGCCTGGCAGCATCGACCACGTGCGGGTGCTGGTGCAACGGGTCTCGTCGGCAGCGGTGGCCATCGACGGCCGGGTGGTGGGCGCCATCCACCCCGAAAGCCAGGGGCTGCTGGCCTTCGTCGGTGTCACGCACGGCGACGACCCCGACAAAGCGCGCCGGCTTGCCGAAAAGCTCTGGAAGCTCCGCATTCTCGCCGACGAACGCGCCGCGGCCGATATCGATGCGCCGATCCTGGTGGTCAGCCAGTTCACGCTCTACGCCGACACGGCGAAGGGCCGCCGGCCGTCCTGGAACGCCGCTGCCCCTGGTGCGGTGGCCGAGCCTCTGGTTGCGGCGTTCGCCGAAGCGCTACGCGGGTTGGGCGCCCACGTCGAGACCGGCGTGTTCGGGGCGAACATGCAAGTCGAATTGGTCAACGATGGACCGGTCACGGTGTTTCTCGAATTGTGAGCCCTCGCAGGTAGGCATTCGCAGTACATAACCCCAGCCCGGTAACGGATTGACTCGACGTGCTCCTGTCGGGTGCCACGAAAGGCGTTGCAGCGCAACGGTGACTAGGGCTTCAGCAGGATCTTCACGTCATCGCCCGAGCGCAACTCGGCGGTTGCGTACCCCTTGGCCGCGTCGTCCAACGGCATCGACGTGGTGAAGATCCCGTCGACATCGAGGCGACCCGCTTGCAGCAGCGGGATCAGCTCCGGCCAGGTGCGCTGCACCGGAGCCGTGGTGAATCGGATGGTGGTGCTGCGAATCAAACAGCCCAGGGCGTTGAGCGGGAACGGGTTCATGTCGTGCACACCGACGACAGAGACGGTCCCGCCGGGCCGGACGGTGTTGACCGCGTCGGTCAGGGACGAATCGGTGGCGACGGCGTCGATGACCGCATCGGCGCCACGTCCGCCGGTGGCAGCCAGGATCGCCTCGAGGGCCGGCGCCTGGACCGGCGTGGCACCCCACCGAGCAGCGCGGTCCAGCCGTCCGTCGACCCTATCGATCGCGAAAACCGTTGCGGCGCCCTGAAAAATCGCGCTGCGCAGCGCGCACAGCCCGACGGCACCCAACCCGATGACGGCCACGGTACCGCCGAACGGAATGTCGGCGCGCTGTGCTGCCGCCCATCCGGTGGCCAGGTTGTCGGTGAGCAGCAAAGCCTATTCGGTGCTGATACCGTCGGGGATCTTGAGCAGCTGGAAGTCGGCGGCGGGCACCGCGAGCAGATCGGCTTGGGCACCGCCGAGCAGTCCGCCGCCGAAGATCTGAAAACCCGAGTAGCACATGATCGGATCGCGGGTGGCACACCCCGGACAATTGCCGCAGCCGGTCACCGAGGACACCATGACCTGATCTCCCACCTGGACGGTGCGCACCTCGGGTCCGACTTCCACGACGGTGCCGACCGCTTCGTGGCCCAGCGCGATCGGGTCGACCATCGGGAAATCGGCCTCGTAGAAATGCAGATCGGATCCGCAGATGCCGGCGGCGCTGACTTCGACGATCGCTGCGTCGGGGCCGGGCAGTGTGGGGTCGGGAAGGGTGTCGACCCGGATGTTGCGGGGGCCATCGACGACTACCGTGCGCATAGTGCTGTGCTCACTTCCTGGTCGAATTACGACGCACCGTGCCGGCGTAACTGAGGGCATGCTGGTAGGTCTCGAGGTTGTCCCGCGAAATCTTCGCGTGCACCAGGCGCTCGAGGAAGAAGCGCAGCACCGGGTTGTAGGCGTGATACGTCTCGTGGAACGTCAGCACGGTGGTGCCGTCGGGCTGCTCCTCGAGCTCGTGATAGCCCTCGGCGCGCGACCACAACGGGGCGCCGACGGCCACATACCGCGACAGCTTGTTGAGCTCGGCTTCGGTCACGGTCTCCCGGGACCGCGCCCGCCCACCGGTCAGCAGGTATTTGGGCACCTCGAAGATGCAGGTGCGGACCAGGCCCTCACCGGCTTCGTTGCCCTCGTTGAGGATTTCCATGCTGCCGGTCGGCCACTTGAGCACCCGCGGCCGCGGCGCCGGGGGATGCAGCACCCGCCAGACCTTTTCGGCGGCGCGTCGACGTGGAATCGCACGGTGTAGGACTGCATCAGCCATTTCCATCAGCCGGTAGCCAACTGTTCCAATACGTGATGGTCTCCGCGGGCGGCCGGGTGGCCGGGCGGAAATCGGTGCCGATCGTGTAGGCGACCGGGAACAGCGCGGCCTGGGTGACCGTCGGCGGAATGCCGAGCAACTCGGCCACCTCCTGCTCCTTGAACAAATGCATCGTCGTCCACACCGAGCCCAGCCCGCGCGAGCGCAGCGCCAGCAGAAAGCTCCAGCCCGCCGGGATGATGGACGCTCATGCGGCCGCGGCGATGCCCGGCTCGGCGGTGTCGATGCGCTGGTTCAGACAGGGGATGACATGCACCGGAACCTGTCCCAGCGTCTCGGTCAGGCTCATCGCACTCTGGTAGACCCGCCGCGTCTGCGGGTCGGTCGCATTGTCGGCCGCGTACGCCAGGTACTGCGCACCGATGCTGCGGTAGATCTCGGCGATGGCCGCGCGCTTGTCCGCGTCGGTGATTACCACCCAGCGCCAGTCCTGCATGTTGCTGGCCGTCGGCGCCTGCATCGCCAGCTGGATGCATTCCAGAATCACCTCGCGACCGACCGGCCGGGTCAAGTCGAGGCGTTTACGAACCGACCGGGTGGTGCTCAGCAGCTCGTCGACGGTGGCGATGTCCATTGGGTCCTTTTCGGTTGTCAGAGGTCGATGGCGCAGGATTGGTCGACACCCAGCACGGTCAGCGAGCATCCCAGCCCCAGGAACACCGCGACGCACAACGTCAGGTCCAGAATCTCGTCGTCGGAAAACGATGCTCGAAGTCGTCGGAAGAACGCGTCATCCAGCGACGCGTGGTCGTTGGCGAAGCGTTCGGCGTACTCGATGGCAAGCCGCTGGCCGGGGGGTAGCCGGGGTAGTCGGCGTACGCGGCGACGTTGTCGTACAGCTCTGGCGCTACCCCCGCGTCGAGCACGGACTGCGCGCGAAAACCCGAGCAGGCCACGCAATCGTTGATCTGGGCGATCCGCATCCTGGCCAGCTCGCGCTCGTCGGCCGGCAGGATGCTCTGCTGATAGGCGCCGAGGATCATGGTTTCGACCATGCCGCCGAGCTGGGGCCGCAGCGTCCAGATCATGGCCGCTTCGCCACCCGGACCCTCCGGCACGTCGAGCCTTGCCATGCGAAAACTCCTGCCCGTTAAGGACGGTACCGAATTGAGCAAACCAGATTCTCAACTCGGCTGTCTAGGAAGCCGACTAGGCGCAATTAGGCATACGACTAACCCGCCCTGGACGCGAAAAACTGCCGGGGTTACCGTCCGTGGAGCGGCCTTCCGCCCGGCGCCGCGAATGGAGGTCTGTGCGTGCTGTTCATGCACGAACTACACACGGTGCGCGGCCGCAAGGAAGACGAGTTCGAGGCGGCGTTCCGGGACGGCTGGATGAAAATCCTGGCGCACGGCGACGACGCTCGATTGCTGTGGTACGCCAACCAGGCACACGGCAGCGGCCCCGCGTACACCGTCGTCACCGTCACCGCGGTGCGCGACGGCGCCGCGTAGGAGCGGCTGACCCTGCGGGTGCAGAAGGGCGATCTTCAGGAGTGGATGCGCGGTCTCGACGAGCTCCGCCACGAGGTCGAAGCGAAGCTGCTGATGCCGCTGCCCTGGTCGCCGCTGCACGTCCAGTTCGACGAGGTGCCGGTGGACGGACGAGAGCACGAGATGACGCTCTACATGGAAGACACCATGTGGCCCTACGAGGACAAGTTCGAGGAGTACATCGTGCGCTGCGGCGAGGTGTACGCCCGCAGTCTCGAGGAGCCTTCCTCCATGCTGTCGATGCACGCCGCATTTCAGCCGGCCCTGGGCAGCCACGTGCGGCGAGAGGTGATCCTGATGCAGCGCATCAGCCGGCCCAACTCTCTGCTCGACCTGCTCCGCAGCCACATCCCGGCCGAGTACCGCGCCCCGGGCACCTGGATGTACGACGCCCTGGACCTGCGCGACCAGTGGACCAGCCGGTTGCTGCGCACCTCCGAGTGGTCCCCCCTCTTTTAGGGGCACTGCGCCCGCTATGAACATCGGGACGATCCACGACGCCGCCGCCGGCGGGGATCCCGCCCGGCCCACGCTGCTCGTGGCTGACCGCGCCGTCAGTTACGGCGAGCTGGCGACTGCGGTACGGCAGTGCGCGTCGAGCCTGGCCGCGCACGGCGTCGCACCCGGAGCGCGCATCGCCGTCGTCGACGACGCCGGCCTGCTGTCCATCGCCGCGGTGCTCGCTGCGGCGCGCATCGGCTCCACGCCCGCGCTGATGAATCCCGCGCTGACACCGCCGGAGTTGCGGGCGCTGCGCCACGACGCCGGCTGCGCCGATGTGGCTGTCGCGGGGGAGCGGTACGCCGATCGGGTCCGGGACGCGGGTGCCCCCACGGTGTTGACGCTCGCCGATCTCGTCGCCGCCCGGCAGCCGGCGTCGGCAGCGGGCGAGGCCGTCGACGCGGACGAGGACCGGGACGCGTTGATCCTTTTCACCAGCGGCACAACGGGACTGCCGAAGGCCGTCGCCGTCACCGGCCGGCGGCTCGGCATGCGCGTCACCGGAATGTCGCGGCCATTCCGGGCGGGGGGCAAGCCCTCGGTGAGCACGCTGACCGTGCCGCTGTTCCATGTCGGTGGCGCGCTGGGCCTGTTCGGCAGCTTGTATTCGGCAACACCGCGGTGGTGCAGTCGCGGTTCGACGCCGGCGAATGGCTGCGCCTGGTGTCGAAGCACCGCGTCAGCACGACGTTCGTGGTGCCGACGATGCTGCAGCGGATCATCGACCATCCCGACTTCGCCGGCACCGATCTGTCGTCGCTCATCGCCATTGCCTACGGGGCGGCGGCCGCACCGCAGAGTCTGGTGCGCAGGGCCATGGCGGCGCTGCCGCACGTGGCGTTGACCAACGTGTTCGGCCAGACCGAAACCCTGGGCGCCTACACGACTTTGCTGCCGGACGATCACCGCGCCCCGGTTCGCGCCGGCTCGGTCGGTCGGCCGTTACCCGGAGTCGAGGTGCGCGTGGTCGACCCCGACACGGGTGACGACGTCGAACCCGGCGCCGTCGGCGAGCTGTGGGTGAACACCACCCAGAACGTCACCGAGGGCTGGCTGCGCACCGGAGACCTCGGCCGCCAAGATGCCGACGGTTACATCTTCCCGAGCGGTCGGCTGAAGGACACGATCAATCGCGGGGGCGAGAAATTCGGTCCGGTCGAGGTCGAAGAGGCATTGCGTTCACATCCGGCGGTCAGTGATGTCGCCGTCGCCGGGATCGCCGACGACGAGTTGGGCCAACGCGTCGGTGCCGCGGTGGTGGCCTGCGCGCCGGTCACGCTGGACGAGTTGCGAGCCCACTGTCGCGAGTTGATCGCCTACTTCAAGCTGCCCGAGCGATTGGCAATCGTCGACAACATTCCGTACAGCGCAATCGGCAAGGTCAACCGCGATCGGCTCGCCACGCTGATCGCCGACGGCAGCTAGGAGTCCAGGTGCTGTTTCTGCACGAGACGCACAAGGTGGTGGGTACCCGGCAGGACGAATTCGAGGCCGCCTACCGGGACGGTTGGATGCCCACGCTGGCTAACGGCGACGTCGCCCGGCTGCTCTGGTACACCAACCACGCGCACGGCAGCGGGCCCTCATACACCGTCGTCACGATCACCGGCATCACCGACGGCGCGGCCTGGGAAAGTCTGGCCCGGCGCGCCCAGCAGGGCGACCTGCGACCGTGGCTGCGCGAACTGGACAACCTGCGCCACGAGGTGACGGGCAAGCTGCTGCTGCCCGTGACGTGGTCGCCCCTGCAGTCGGTCGACCTGGCGACCGTGCCCACCGACGCGGCCACCCATCCGCTGAGCCTATTCATGGAGGACACCGGCTGGCCCTCGGCGCCACTCGATGACTACATTCGCTCGTGGCACGACATCTACTATCGGCCGCTGTCCGCGGCACCGGCCCGCATGCGGATACTGGACATCCCGGCCTGTTTCCAAGTCGCGCACGGAAGCCATCGGCGACGAGAAGCCATGCTATGGCAGAAGATTGACGACTCCAACAACTACGCGGCGCTCGTCCATCTGCTCACCGAGGAGGTGCCGCCGCAGTACCGGGGCCCGTGCAGCTACATGTACGAGGCCCTCAAGTATCGCGATCAGTGGGAGAGCCGGCTGCTGCGCACGTCGGACTGGTCGCCGTTGTACTGAATCTCATGCCCGGCGTAGAATTCGGGCGGCCTCACCGGCCATCTCGCGCACGATGTCGGCGGCCGGCCGAATATCGCGGACGAGTCCGACCGCTTCGCCGACGAGTATCGCGGCGGCATCGAAATCGTCTGCGGCAACGGCCTTCTGGAACGTCTCTACGGCTTCGGGCAGGGCATCCGCCAGCTGGTCCTCGTTGCCATGCCAGGTGTCGAGAAAGGCGTTGCGCAGCGCACGCGCGTTGTAGTCGTCTGGCCAATTGAGTTGTCGGACAACGTCGTACACGCGGGTTCGCAAGGTGTCATCGCCGCCGGCCGCGATGACACGCTGGTGAGCCCGCGGTGACACCAACGCTTCGGTGCTGGCCCACAGCCGGGTGCCGACCAGTGCTCCGTCGGCTCCCAGCGCCAACGCCGCCGCAAGTCCGGGGCCGTCGGCGACACCGCCGGCGGCCACGACCAGCGTCTCGGGGGACCGCGCACCGACCAGGTCGACGACCTCGGGCACCAGCGTGAAGGTGGACCGGACGGTCATGCCGTGACCGCCCGCCTCACCGCCCTGCGCCACGACGATGTCGGCGCCGGTGTCCACGGCGTGGCGGGTGTGGTCGAGGTTTTGCACCTGGGCGATCAACGCAATGCCGGCGGCACGGATGCGGTCGGCGAACGGGCGAAGATCGCCGAACGACAACATGATTGCCGCGGGTCGGCGTTCGAGAGCCAACTCGAGAAGTTCGGGGCCGCGGGGGTGAACTTCGCCGACCACTTGGCCCGCGTCGGGCTGTATCCGGACGCGCCGAAACTTCCGGCGTCCCCGGTGAGGAACTGCGCCCGGTTCTACGAGTTGCTGGCGGCCAACCTCGAGCCGGGTCCTCATTGCAGGTGACGCCGACTGGCTCCGGCGTGAATTCGACCAGGCAAACGGCCTGGTCTTTCGGCCACGGCGGCCGGCTCGCGGCGGCGGTCGCGAGGGTCGGATGTGGGTTCATCACCTGGAGCCTGGCGCGGCGGCCGCGAACGGCGACCTGTAGCTGGCCCGGGCCCGGAGCGGGCGGGTCCGGTCGCTGTTGCACCTGCACGACCGAGGGATCCCCGTGCTTGGTGATCACGACTGCGCGCATCCCGCTCCTTCCCCTACACCCGATCGGCCGAAGGCCGCATCGCAGATAACGCTAAGTTGCTCGCTATGCGATTCGCCTGGGAACGATTGATCCCGAGCGTGTATCGCTGCCGGGTTCCGTTCTGCGATGTCACCGTCGGGTTGGTCCGCGGACGCGATGGGACATTACTTGTCGACACCGCCACCACGCTGACCGAGGCGGGCGCGATCGACGAGGACATTCGACAGCTCGCCACTTGCCCGGTCACTCATATTGTGTTGACGCACAAGCACTTCGACCATGTGCTGGGTTCTTCGTTTTTCACCGACGCCGAATCTACTGCGCACCCGAGGTTGTCGACTACCTGACATCGGCGCACGACCAGATTCGCGCCGACGCGCTCGGTTGTGGCGCGGACGCCGCCGAAATCGACCGGGCAATCGCCGCGCTGCGCCCGCCGCAGCGCGGGCGCTACGACGCCGTCATCGACCTCGGCGACCGCGACGTGCGGGTCACCCACCCGGGTCGCGGCCACACCACGTCGGACCTGATCGTCGTGGTGCCCGGGTTGGACGAACGCGACCAGCACGTGGTGTTCACCGGCGACCTCGTCGAAGAGTCCGCCGACCCGGCCATCGATGCCGACTCCGATGTGGCGGCCTGGCCCGCGACTCTCGATCGGGTGCGGGCGATCGGCGGGCACGACGCGCTCTACGTGCCGGGCCACGGGAAGACCGTCGACGCCGCCTTCATCGGCCGCCAGCGGGCCTGGTTACAACGGCAGTCGTGCTAGGCGGTCGCGCCGGTGCAGGCGGCGAGCAGCGCACCTCGCTGGTCGGGGCCCGAGTCCCAACGGCGTGAACGACAGCGCATACCAACGCTCGTACCGTAATTCCGTCTGCACCTGACCGACCGTACTCGCGGTTTGCTGACGAGGGTGGCATTCTTTTCATTCACCCGCCTATGCAGTTTGCTGGATCGGCCCCGGCCGCCGTGGGCCGCCAAACCGTCTCGCGAGTGCTCACGAAAACCATTGCGCCACAACGATTTCGACATATGCCACGGACATTCCCGGCTGAGGCGCCCAAAGTACACCGTGTGGCAACGGGTTTGCCCCGGCTCGGCATTCGGCCAAGTAACGATGATTGAAATCCCGGGTCCGGGGATAGACTCACGATCAGCGCAATCGTGCTGGAAGGGGAGCATAAAGCCATGGCCATCATCGACGCGGACACCGAGGTCCCCGCACCGGTCGACGAAGACGTCGCCGCCACGCAGCGCTACTTCGACGATCCACGCTTCGCCGGAAAGATTCGCCTGTACACGGCGCGCCAGGTAGTAGAGCAGCGCGGCACGATACCGACCGATTACACCGTGGCTCGCAAAGCCGCGGAGGCCTTCTATCCCCGCCTGCGCGAACTGTTCGCGGCGAAGAAGAGCATCACCACCTTCGGCCCCTACTCGCCGGGGCAGGCCGTGAGCATGAAACGAATGGGTATCGAGGGCATCTACCTCGGCGGCTGGGCAACCTCGGCGAAGGGGTCCACCACCGAAGACCCGGGGCCCGACCTGGCCAGCTATCCGCTGAGCCAGGTGCCCGAGGATGCCGCGGTGCTGGTGCGCGCGCTGCTGACCGCGGACCGCAATCAGCAGTATCAGCGGCTGCACATGAGCGAGCAGCAACGCGCGACGGCCAAGGAGTACGACTACCGGCCGTTCATCATCGCCGACGCCGACACCGGCCACGGCGGTGACCCGCACGTGCGCAACCTGGTGCGCCGATTCGTGGAAGCCGGCGTGCCCGGCTACCACATCGAAGACCAGCGTCCGGGCACCAAGAAGTGCGGCCATCAGGGCGGCAAGGTCTTGGTGCCGTCCGACGAACAGATCAAGCGCCTCAACGCCGCCCGCTTCCAGCTCGACATCATGCGGGTGCCGGGCATCATCGTCGCGCGTACCGACGCCGAGGCGGCAAACCTGATCGACAGCAACTCCGACGAGCGCGACCAGGCGTTCCTGCTCGGGGCGACCAACTTGGACATTCCGTCCTACAAGGCCTGTTTCCTGGCGCTGCTGCGGCGCTTCTACGAGCTGGGCGTCAAGGAGCTCAACGGTCATCTTCTCTACGCGCTGGCCGACAGCGAGTACGGCATCACCAACGCGCGGCTCGAGCGGCAGGGGATCCTGGGCCTGGTCTCCGACGCGGTCAACCAATGGCGGCAGAACGGACAAGACTCGATCGACGACCTGTTCGACCAGGTCGAGTCGCGGTTCGTGGCAGCCTGGGAAGACGATGCCGGTCTGATGACCTACGCCGACGCCGTGGCCGAAGTGTTGGCGTTCGGCGAAAGCGAACACGACGAACCGGCGACCATGAGCCCCGACGAGTGGCGCAAGTTCGCCGCGCGGACGTTGCATTACGCGGCGCGCGAGAAGGCCCGGGAGCTGGGCGCCACGCCGGACTGGAGCCCCGAGCTGGCCAGGACGCCCGAGGGTTACTACCAGGTGCGCGGCGGGATTCCGTACGCGATCGCCAAATCGCTGGCGGCGGCTCCGTTCGCCGACATCCTCTGGATGGAGACCAAGACCGCGGACCTGGCCGACGCCAAGCAATTCGCCGATGCGATCCATGCCGAGTTCCCCGACCAGATGCTGGCCTACAACCTGTCGCCGTCCTTCAACTGGGACACCACCGGCATGAGCGACGAGGAGATGAAGCGTTTCCCCGAAGAACTCGGCAAGATGGGCTTCGTCTTCAACTTCATCACCTACGGCGGCCACCAGGCCACCAGATCGACGGTGTGGCCGCCGAGGAGTTCGCCGCCAACCTGCGCCAGGACGGGATGCTGGTGCTGGCCCGGCTGCAGCGCAAGATACGCCTGGTCGAGTCGCCGTACCGGACCCCGCAGACACTGGTCGGCGGCCAGCGCAGCGACGCCGCGCTGGCCGCGTCGTCGGGCCGCACCGCGACGACCAAGGCGATGGGCAAGGGCTCGACGCACCACCAGCATCTGGTGCAGACCGAGGTGCCGAAGAAGCTGCTGGAGAAGTGGCTGGCCCTGTGGAGCGAGCACTACCAGCCGGGCGAGAAACTTCGGGTCACGCTGCGGCCTCGCCGCGCCGGCTCGGACGTGCTGGAACTCGCGATCAGGGGCGAGGGCTCGGACTCGCAAGAGCCGCTGGCCAACGTCTTCGTCGACCCGATCAAGGACCGGCACGGCCGCAGCATCCTGCAAGTGCGTGACCAGAACACCTTCAGCGAGAAGCTGCGCCAGAAGCGACTGATGACGCTAATCCACCTCTGGCTGGTGCATCGCTTCAAGGCCGACGCGGTCTACTACGTCACGCCCACCGAGGACAACCTGTATCAGACCGAGAAGATGAGTCCCACGGGATCTTCAGCGAGGTCTACCCCGAGGTCGGCGAGATCATCGTCGCCGAGGTGAACAAGCCGCGCATCGCCGATCTGCTCAAGGCCGATCGGGTGGCGCTGCGGAAGCTGATCACCAAGGAAGACTAGTCATCTCCGCGTAGCCGCGAGAGCCTCCATGCGTGGTCCGCTGCCGCTGCACCGGGGTCATCTCGCTTTCCTACCACAATCCGCTGTGGGTCGCCGACCGGCTGATGATGCTGGACCACCTACGGCCGGGTGATCGGCGGGGTGGGTCCCGGCTCGCTGCCCAGCGACTCGTCGATGATCGGCCTGACCCCGACCGACACCCGGGAACTGCTGGACACCAACCTCGACATCGTGGTGCGACTGCTGCGCGGAGAAACGGTGAGCGCCAAGACCCCGACGCACGAACTCCACAATGCCAAGCTGCAACTCGCCCCGTACTCCGACGGCGGGGTTCCGTTGGCAGTGGCCGCGGTCGCGTCCCCGACCGGTGCGCGGCTGGCCGGCCGGCACGGCATCGGCCTGCTCTCGATCGGCGCGACGCTGACGATCGAAGGCTTCAACGCGCTGCAATATCACTGGGACATCGAGAAGAGGGGGCCGCGACGTACGGCACCACCGTCGACCGCAAGAACTGGAGCCTGGTCTCGCTGTTCCACATCGCCGAGACGGAAAAGCAGGCCCGCGAAGACGTGAAGTTCGGGATGGAGCCATGGTTCCGCTACTTCCAGAAGGTGGCCGCGTTCCCGCAGATGACGATGCCGGGTGAGCAGATCGACGAGATGATCGACGTCATCAACGGCAACGGCGCCGGGGTGATCGGCACGCCCGAGCAGGCGCGCGCAGGTGCAGCGGATGTGGGACCAATCCGGCGGATTCGGCTGCGTGCTGCAGATGGGCCACGAGTGGGCCAACCCGGCCGCCACCAAGCGGTCCGCCGAGTTGTTCGCCGCCGAGGTGATGCCGCACTTCCAGGGTCAGGCGCAGCCCACGCTGGATGCCGCCGCACGCGCCAGCGAAGCGCGCGAGGGGCTGGCGGAGTCGCAGAACCAGGCCGTCGAGCACATGACCAAGAAGTACCAGGACGAGCTCAACGCCAAGTAGGCCCGCCCAGTCCGAACCACCGCGTCAGCACTCGGCGAAGTTCCTCGACGTCCGGCGCTGCCCCCGAGGATGCCCACGCCACGTAGCCGTCGGGGCGCACCAGCAGCGCGGTGGCGGGCACCCCGCGGTCCGGCCGTCCGCCGGCGACGGTGAGCTGGCCGGCGGCGTCGGCAACCGCGGCGGCCACGCAGCCGGAATCGGTGAGATCGACAAGTAGCGGTCGTCCGGTGCGGGCCAGCTCCGCCACCCGTGTCGTCGCGCCGTCGTTCGTCACGCCGAAGTCGGGCACCCAGCGCCCGGTCAGCGGATGCGCGTCGGGGTCTGTGCCGTACCGGTTTTCGGCCCCGGATATCAGGTCGCCGAGCCGCCGGGCGATCCCGGAATCGGTGAGCAGCTCGGAGAAGAGCTGCCGCAACGCGGTGACCTCGGGCCCGGGCCGCACCAGGGCCAGCTGCGCGCGGCTGTGCATGATGACCCGCTCGGCGGCCGGCCGGCGCTCCGCCTCGTAGCTGGCGAGCAATTCGGGCTCGACACGTCCGCGCAACACCGCGGCGAGCTTCCAGCCGAGATTCACCGCATCCTGCAGCCCCAGGTTGAGTCCCGGCCCACCCATCGGGGAGTGGACATGCGCGGCATCGCCGACCAAGATCACCCGTCCCGTTTGATACCGCGACGCGATCCGCGAATTGATCCCGCGGAATCTGCGCAGATCCAGCGGCGCGTCGGGCGACACGGGCCGCAGCGGCACGTCGGCACCGAGCACCCGCTTGGCGCTGGCCTCCAGTTCGGCCAGGCTCATCGGCGGTTGGTCGTCGGCATCGTCGGGGGGTTCCTCGCGGGCCGCTCGATCCAGCTCGAAGACGATCATCGCCGCCCGGCCACCGAGCGCGCCGTAGGCGAAGACGCCCTGATCGGTCCGATGGAACTGCAGCGGCGGCACCCGGCCGAACCCGGGAATATCCAGTCCGCCGCTGACCGGGTCGATCCAGTTCGCGGGCGGGAGCACGTCGAAGCCCATCCGGGCGACCAGGTCATGCGACGACATACCCGGGAACTCGATACCGGCCAGCTTGCGGGTCATGCTGGCGCCGCCGTCGGCGCCGATCAGGTATTTGGCCCGCAGTCGATGGGTGCCGGCCGGCCCGGCGACAGCGATCGTGACGCCGTCGGCGTCCTGGTCGAACCCGGTCAGCGCGTGACCCCAGCGAATGTCGGCGCCGAGTTCGACGGCCCGATCGGCAAGCGCCTGAACCAGCCGGGACTGCTGGACGGGCAGCAAGTAGACCTGCGAGTCGATCATCGACGTCAGGTCCAGCGGGAAGGCCGCAAACATCGGGCGAGGGTTGAGGCGGAGCGGTTCCGTGCTCCCCGACAGCGGGCCGTACAGCCCGCGATGGTCCAGGATCCGAACCCCTTGGCCGATAACGCCGTTGGCTCGCCGCAGGGGATTGGGCCCGGGCATCGGGTCCAGCACCACCGGCCGGATCCCGTTCAATCCTAGCTCGCTGGCCAGCATCAGCCCGTTGGGACCGCCACCGGCGACGACGACGTCAATCACTCAGGCCAGCTTAGTAGTTGGGGGAGTGGGCCGACGAACACCGACTCGACTGACAGCGGCTTTTCCTGTTGCGGCGCTGGCCGCTTGGCAGGTCGCCTAGCGGGCGCCGCGCGATTCGCGGTCGGCCGCCTTCACCAGCCGATCCGCAAGCAGCTTGACCGCACCGCCCAGCGCGGCCCGCGTCGCCGGGCCGGTTCCGCGAACTCGCTCGACGAACGAACCCGACCACCGGATGTCGGTGCCGCCGGCCGCGTTCGGCGTCAAGACCACCTCGCCGCGGTAATCCTTGGCGGGGGACGGCCCGATCAGCTTGTAGACCTGCCGGCGATCCTGCTCGTATTTCACGATCTCCTCCCGGGCCAGCATCGGGGGCATCCCGATCTTGCGGATCGCGCCGACACCGCCCGGCGCCGGATCGCCGTGGCGCGCCCAGCTCGAATGCATCACCATCGGCTTGGCCCAGCTCGACCAGCTCGCACCATCGGCCAGCAGCCGGAACACCGTGGCGGCCGGCGCGTCACTGGTCCGGTTGATCTCGAACGAAAACTTGCGACCCGACATAGCCGCGTACCCTACCGCCTCGAGACACGGACTCGGGCCGATGGACGAGCGGTAGTGAATACCGTCCGGAGCCGCCATCATTCACGGTATGGCGAAACGGCCGGTGTTCCTTCTCGCGATCGTGTTGTTGCTCGGCGCCTGCGGTCAGCCTGCACCGAAAACCACCTCCGCCGGCCCGGTCAACATCGACGCCGCGATGGCGGGCAGCCAGAAAGTGCTGGATGACGCCATCGACGAAGGGGCGGCCGGCTGTTCGGCCGCGGTGGGCGTCAAGGGTGCGGTCGCCTGGACCGGGGTGCGCGGCCTGGCCGATCTGACCACCGAGGCCCCGCTCACTCCCGACACGGTCTTCGATCGCGTCGGTGTCCAAGCAGTTCACCGCCACCGCGCTGCTGTTGCTGGTCGATGCCCGCAAGCTGACGCTCGACGACCCCCTGTCCCCACATCTGGCCGAACTGCCGGCGTGGGCCGGCAGCGTCAACGTCGGACAACTGATGCACCAGACCAGCGGCATCCCCGACTACGTGGAACTACTCGAGGCGCAGGGGTTCGCCTTCGGCGACCGCACCACCCAGGAGCAAGCGGTGCGAGCCGTGGCCGCCATGCCGAAGCTGACGTTTCCGCCCGGCTCCCAGTTCGAATACTCGAACTCCAACTACTTGCTGCTCGGCGAGATCGTCCGCCGAGTTTCGGCCGAACCGTTGCCGCAGTTTCTTGCCGAACAGATCTCCCGTCCGCTCGGCCTGGCCATGGTGGTGGATCCGACCGGACAAATTCCCGGCAAGGCCGTCGACTACGAAGCGGACAGCGACGACTACCACGCCACCACGACCGGCTGGGAGCAGGTCGGTGACGGCGGCATCCAGACCACGCCCACCCAACTGGTCCGGTGGGCCGACAACTATCGAACCGGCCGCGTCGGCGGCGCGTCCTTGCTCGACGCGCAGCTGCGCTGGGCGGTGCCCACCGATCCGGGCGACGGTGACAAGCACGGCGCGGGAATCTTCCTGCTGGCCAACGGAACCCTCGACCACGATGGCGAATGGGGCGGTTTCGTCTCGGCGTTTCGGGTGAGCAAGGACCGGACCACGTCCGTCGCGATCAGCTGCAACGCCGACGAGCAATACCTGGAAACCCTGGCCGGTTCCATAGCGAAGCTCTGGATGTAGTGTGCGCCAACGCTTTTGGTGAGGATCAGGCGAGGGCTGTGACACCGGTGACGGTGCGCCCGTCCTCCAACTCGACGGTGGTCACTGCCATCGGCGCGGTCAGGGCCGCGGCGAAGCGGCCCAGGCCGGCTTCGGAGATACGGAACAGTTCGCCGCGACGGCCGTCGGTCGTCCAGATCTGCTCGGCAAACCGCGCGCCGAGTTGCTCGCGCAGCCAGTGCTGCGGCTGACCCCGCAGATGGGCGCCGAATACCGCCAGCTCGACCCCGGTTCTGGCCAACAGTCCCGACGAAGCGCCGATCAATCGGGCACCGAGGTCGGCGGCGACTTGGTCGGCGAAGGCGGGAACGACGATCGTCACCGCAAACGGAGTGCCCGCCGCTGTCGGCGCGACCGGAACCGTGACCGCGGCCATGTCGAGCAGATTGCAGAAATTGGTGTACGTGCCCATGCGGCGGCTGATCCCGACGGGGTCGACACCCACCGCGCTCAGCGTGGGATGTTCGGTGGTGGTGGGCAACAGCAATGCGTCGAAATCGTCGAGCAGCCCGGCCGTCTGCGCCCGCGCGCGTGCCAACGCGTCAAGGTCGGCGGCGAAGGCGGGACCGCTGACCTGGCGCGCCGCGGAAATGATCGACGCGACAACGAGATCCGCGCTCGCCGGTACGGTGTCGAGAAAATCGCCGACGGCCGCGTATCGTTCGGCGACGATCGCGCCATCGTAGAGCAGCAGCGCGGCGTCCAGCAGAGCGGAGATGTCGATCGCCTCGACGTTCAGGCCGGCGTCGACCGCGGTGCGCACGGACTGTTCGAATGCCTCGCGATAGGCAGGGCTGAGTGCGGCGAGGTTCGCGGCTTCCGGGATCGCCAGCCGTGCCACACCCGGGGCGGCGAGGCGAACGTCGGCCGGCCAGGGGCGGCTGCGGGGGTCGCGCGGATCCGGTCCGGCCATCACGGCGACCGCCGCAGCGGCCAGGGAAAGGTCGGCCGCCAGCACGCCGACGGCGTCATAGCTGGCGCAGGCCGGGACGACGCCGTGGGTGGGGATGAGGCCGAGGGTGGGCTTGATGCCGACCAGACCGTTGAGTGCGGCGGGCACCCGGATCGATCCGGCGGTGTCGGTGCCGACACCGATGTCGACGATGCCCAGCGCCACGGCGACCGCGGAGCCGGAGCTCGACCCTCCCGAGACCAGGTCCGGGCAACGCGAATTGCGCACAGCGCCATAGGGACTGCGGGTACCGGCCCGAATTGGTCGAGGTTGGTCTTGCCGAGCACGACGGCCCCGGCGTCGCGGAGCCGGTCGATCGCGACCGCGGTGGCGGTCGGTCGGTAGGCGAACTCGCGGCATCCCGCGGTGGTCGGGAGCCCCGCCACGTCGATGTTGTCCTTGACCGCAACCACCCGCCCTGCCAGGGGCAGGCGCTCTCCCGCGGCGAGGCGTTCTTCGACGGCCGCGGCGTCGCTGAGCACATCGGCCTGTTCTATCAGCGTGATCCAGACCTCGGGCCGGTCCACCTCCGCGAGGGTGCGGTACGCGGCCGTCACCCGCGCGCTGGGCGCCGACGATGTCACAAGACGTGCGGCGCGACGAGGACCGCGGCCCCGGACACCGCGAAACCGATCAGGAACGCGATGACCGTAAAGCCCATCATTTGGCGCACGTTGAGCTTCGCGATCGCCAGCACGGGCAGCAGCCAGAACGGCTGAATTATGTTCGCGACACCCTCTCCGACCGCCACCGACATCGAGATCAGGCCAAGATATGCCGCCGAATGCTGGTCGATGGCCAGCGCGGAGCCGACCGCGATCGGCCCCTGCACCGCCCAGTGCCCGCCGCCGGATGGGACGAATAGTGAAATGACAACGGAGCCAACGAATGTCAGGAATGGCAACGTGTATTGATCCGCGCCGCGCACCAGGGCCTCGGCCAGCACCGTCTGCAGCGCCCGACCCGATCCTGCCGGCAGGTATCCCAGCAGGCCGGCGATTCCACCGTACAGCGGATACTGCAGCAGCAATGGGCCGGACACTTTCGCCGCGCCGGAAAACGCGCGGATGAAGCGAATCGGTGTGCCGTGCAGCAACGCGCTGGTGACGGTGAACAACATGATCATCGACGAGATGTTCAGCGCGAAGCCGCTCAGCACGAAATACGTTATGCCCGCGGCGAATACCAGTACGTTGAGAATCCAGAGGTTCTCCAGGCGCTCGGCGAACGTTTGTGGTCCCTGCGGCGGATCCGGTACGGGCTCTTCGTCGAAGACCGCGGGATCGGGTTCGAGGCTTTCATCTGGTTCCATCCGCCAGATCGTGACGGCGACCAGTGCGACCATCGCGATGACGGCGAGCCAACTGTAGGGCTGGAACATCGTCCACCGCAGCGGCACGATCATTCCGGTCATCTTGTGAAGGACGTTGATGGGGCTGGTCGTATCGGTGTTGGCCAGCGCGATCGACGACGAAAATCCCTGCGTTCACACCAGATAGCCCATGAACCCGGTCGCGATCAAATAGCCGAAATGCGCATGGGGAAGCCGCTTTGCGACCTGACGCGCCACCAGCGCACCGGCCACCAGGCCCAGGCCCCAGTTCAGCAACGAGAAGACGCTGCTGACGCCGAAACATAGCAGCGCTCCCTGCAGCTGGGTGGTCGGCTTGCTCGCGAGACGAACGATGGCCCGTTTCACGACGGGCGCCTCGGCCAGCGTGTAGCCGGTGACCAAGATCAACAGCATCTGAAACGCGCAGGTGAAGATGTTCTGCGCGCCCCACACCCCGCCGTACCACGCTTTGAGAACCCCGGTCGGCGTGGCGCCCCGGACGAGCAACGCCACGAGCGCGACCACGATCAGAGTCAAAATGACCGCGAACAAATAGGGGTCCGGCATCAACCGTTCGACATACCGGACGCAGAGCATGGTGAGCTGCTGCGTGAGGCCGCGACGTACGACTTGTTCTTCTTTGGTGGTCGTCATTGCCCGCCTTTACCTCGCTGCTGCGCCCGCTCTCGTTGACCGAAGCGCTCAGGTAACTCTAGATTGGTTGCCGCCGGGTGGCCTCAAATGAACTCGTAGACAAAGACAACGACGATTGCCACCGCCAACAGAATCAAGCTCGCGACGATGACGGCGCGCACCACACGCGACTGGCGGCCGAACCATTGCCGCAGTTGCGAAAAACGCCAATCGGTCCACGCGTAGGCGCGCGGCCCACAGCGCTTCGACCGCCAGCAAGCGGAAGGCCACCAACGGCGCGGGGATCCCGACTTCGGGAAGCAGCACGATCAACGGAATGGAGGCGACGAGCAGCATCCCGCCCAGGACGGCCAGGCCGGCCCGAATTGGCAGCGGTTTGGCCCGCCCGCGAGTGCGGTAGGCGAGCACCCGGGCCAGTGCGTCGGCGCGGGCCTCGGGGTGCTGATCGACAGAGTTCACGGTTGCTCCTCATGGCCCCCGCGGCGGTATCGACTCGGACTCTAGCCGACGGCTGAATGCCGAGGGTGCTATCGCCGCGCACCTAGACTGCGGATATGGATGACGGTCCCCGACACCACTCGGTGGCTCCAAAAGGCCTGCTACGAATAGAGGATTGCCTGGACGCCGACGGCGAGATCTCGTTGCCGAGGGGTACCACGCTGATTTCGTTGATCGAGCGCAACATCGGCAGCGTCGGCGATTCGACTGCCTACCGCTACCTGGACTACGCCCGCTCGGAAGGACACGTCCTCGAAATCACCTGGGCCCAATTGGGTGTGCGCCTGCAGGCCATCGCCGCGCGCATCCAGCAGTTCGCGGGCGACGGCGACCGGGTGGCGGTTCTGGCCCCGCAGAGCATCGACTACGTCGCCGGCTTCTACGCCGCGCTCAAGGCGGGAACCATCGCGGTGCCGTTGTTCGCCCCCGAGCTGCCGGGCCATGCCGAACGGCTGAAGACGGCGCTTCTCGATTCCGAGCCGACCGTGGTGTTGACGACCGCCGCGGCCAAAGACGCGGTCGACGAGTTCCTGATCCAGTGCGGGCGGCTGCGCAAGCCCGACGTCCTCGTCGTCGATCGGATCCCCGATTCGGCGAGGGAGTCGTTCGTCCCGGTGGAGCTGGACATCGACCGGGTGTCCCACTTGCAGTACACCTCGGGGTCGACCCGGCCGCCGGTCGGCGTGGAGATCACCCACCGGGCCGTGGGCACCAACCTGACGCAGATGATCCTGTCCATCGATCTGCTGAACCGCAACACTCACGGCGTGAGTTGGTTGCCGCTCTATCACGACATGGGGCTGTCGATGATCGGCTTTCCCGCCGTGTACGGCGGCCATTCCACGCTGATGTCGCCCACCGCGTTCGTGCGCCGACCGCAGCGATGGATTCAGGCCCTGGCGGCCGGGTCGAGGGAAGGCAACGTCGTCACCGCCGCACCGAACTTCGCCTACGAGTGGGCGGCCCAGCGCGGCCTGCCGGCGGCCGGCAACGACATCGACCTGAGCAACGTCGTGCTGATCATCGGCTCCGAGCCGGTCAGCATCGAGGCGATCGCGACGTTCAACAAGGCGTTCGCGCCATATGGGTTGCCGCGCACGGCATTCATGCCGTCGTACGGCATCGCGGAGGCGACGCTGTTGATCTCCACGATCGAGCCAACCGCGGAGGCCAAAGTTGCCTACCTCGACCGCGGCCAGCTGGGCGCCGGTCGCGCAGTACGGGTCGGCGCGGACGCTCCTAATGCGGTGGCACACGTATCGTGCGGGCGGCCGGCTCGCAGCCTGCGAGCCGTGATCGTCGACCCCGACACCGCCGCCGAACTGCCCGACGGCACCGTCGGCGAAGTGTGGTTGCAGGGCGACAACGTCGGCCGGGGCTATTGGCGGCGCCCGGCGGAAACCGAGCGGGCATTCCACGCGCACCTGCAAGCGCGGCTGGCCCGGGGTAGCCGCGCCGACGGCTCGGCCGCCGACGGCTGCTGGCTGCGGACCGGCGACCTGGCCACGTATCTCGACGGCGAGCTGTACGTCATCGGCCGCATCGCGGATCTGGTGATCGTCGAGGGCCGCAACCACTATCCGCAGGACATCGAGGCCACCGCCGCCGAGGCGTCGCCGATGGTCCGGCACGGCTACGTGACGGCCTTCGCGGTACCGGACGGCGGCGTGGTGATCATGGCCGAGCGCGCGGCGGGCACCAGTCGCGAAGATCCCCAGCCGGCGATCGAGGCGATCAAGTCCGCGGTAGCGCATCGCCACGGCCTGACGGTTTCCGACGTGCGCTTGCTGCCGGCCGGCGCCATTCCCCGCACCACCAGTGGAAAGCTGGCGCGGCTGGCCTGCCGCGCGCACTACCTCGGCAAGCATTAGCCACTCGGTCGGACGTTTCCGCGGTGGCATCCTGGCCATATGGGTCTGGTCGTCCGGCTGGTGGAGTTGCTGATTCTGCTGCTGCCGTTCATAGGCCTGGCCATCGGCGCGCTGCGTGCGTTCGGCGCCAACAAACGCAGGGCCGCGGAAGCAACAGAGCCGACGGCACCGCCGCCCGAGCCCCCCGCGACCAGTCAAGCCGCGCTGTGGCGATTGCTACGGCGGATCCTCGACGAGCACCGCCGCACCGACACCCGCTGGCTGTCCTACGAGCTGGACTTCGCCAAGCTGCTCGACTACCCGCTGATGACGGACCTGCGAGATCCGCTGACCGTCGCCTTTCACAAGGCCAAGCTGCGCGCGGACCTGTTGCGGCCGGCCAAGGCCGAGGATCTGCTCGACGACTGGGAGGCCGCCGCGCGCTATCAGGTCGCCGTCGAGGACTACGTGACGGCGTTCAACGTCGCCGAGGCGGAGGCAATACGGCGGGGCCGCGACGACTTCTCCCGCGACGAACAGCAGCGCATCGCCCGCGCCCAAAGCCTGCTGAGGATGGCGTCGGACTCGGCCGCCGCGCCGCGGGAACGTCAGAACGCCTACGAGTCGGCCCGCAAGGAGCTCGACGGCCTGATCGTGTTGCCCGCCACCACGCAGGCCGGCATCGAGCGCGGGATCGCCGGTGAGATCGAGGGTTAGGCCGCGCCGGCATGTCACGATGACCGGATGACGACGCCCAACCCACCCGATGAGGCGCTCGCCGGCTACCCCGTCACACCACCACCGCTGCCCGGCCCGGTCACCTTCGACCAACAGTGGAGTGACCTGAAGTTCCTGCATTGGCCGGTCGAACCCGGCACCGTCGCGCACCTGTACCCACCGGGGACGCGTCCCGACGTTTTCGCCGACGGGCTGACCTACGTGGCGCTAGTCCCGTTCCTGATGACCGCCACCAAAGTCGATACCGCGCTGCCCCTTCCGTACTTCGGCCGCTTCGCCGAGACCAACGTGCGGCTGTATTCGATCGACGACGCCGGGTGCCACGGCGTCCTGTTCCGGTCGCTGGAAACCGCGCGGCTGGCCGTCGTTCCCGTCACCCGGATCGGTCTGGGCGTGCCCTACAGCTGGGCGAGGATGCGGGTGATTCGCGACGGCAACTGCCTCAGCTATGACAACGTGCGCCGGTGGCCGCACCGCGGCCTGTGCAGTCGGCTGACCATCGCCGTCGGCGACCCGGTGGCGCCGACTCCGCTGGAGGTCTGGCTCACCGCCCGGTGGGGCGCGCACACCCGTCGGGCGGGCCGGACGTGGTGGGTGCCCAACGAGCACGGGCCGTGGCCGTTGCGCGCGGCGCGCGTCCTCGAGCTGCGTGACGAGCTGGTCGATGCCGGCGGGGTACCGCACGCCGGCGACCGATTGCGGGGCTGTATTCACCGGGTGTGCGAACCCGGTTCGGTCGCCCCTGCGTGGTTCGGTGACGGGCCCTCACGGGACGGTGTAGCCGCCGTCGATGACGACGTCGGAACCGGTCATGTAGCTGGACGCGTCGCTGGCCAGGTAGAGGTAGAGGCCGACGAGTTCCTCGGGCCGGCCGATGCGGCCGAGCGGGATCTTGGGCTCCCACAGCCGGTGATACTCCACCATCGGTTCGACGAGCTCGGTGAGGATGTAGCCCGGGCTGACGCTGTTCACCCGGATGTTGTGCGGCGCAAGCTCGACCGCCAACGCCTTGGTCAACTGGATGACCGCGGCCTTGGAGGTGCAGTAGTGGCCGGCCGGCTGCGGGATGTTGATGATGTGGCCCGACATCGAGGCCGTGGTGATGATGGCGCCGCCGCGGCCCTGGTCGACCATCGCGCGGGCCGCGGCCTGCGCGGTGAAAAATACGCCGTTCACGTTGGTGTCCTGGATGGCCTGGAATTCCTCCGGCGACATGTCCAGCATCGCCTTGAGATTGATGATCCCGGCGTTGCAGACGGCGATGTCGAGGCTGCCCAGCTCCGCAACCACTTGGTCGACCATTCGGTTGACCTGATCGGGTCGGGTGACGTCACAGGGGATCGGCAAGACCCGGCCGCCGGCCGGGGCGAGCTCGGCGGCGACCATGTCGAGGGCCTCGGAATGGCGCACCGCGATGGCCACTTGTGCACCGGCCTGCAGGTACGCCTCCGCCACTTTCTTGCCGATACCGGTGGACGCCCCGGTCACCAGGGCCGTCCTACCGCGCAGCTCAAGCAAGTCCAGCACGCTCATTCGATATCCCTATCGCGACGGGCCACCAAAAACCAGAACACGTTCTAGCGTGTCCGCTATGGGCAAGTTCAGCCGGGCCGAAATCGAGCAAGCCGTCGCGCACTACACGGCCGTGGCGGAGGGGTGCAGCGCTTCCGGCTGGGCGCCGTTCGCGGACTTATTCACCGAGGACGTCGTCGACATCGAACACCATTACGGTGTGTTCCACGGCCGCGAAGCGGTGCGGGACTGGATCGTCGCCGTGATGGCCCCGTTCCCGCACATGCGCTTTCCCAGCGACTGGATCGCCTACGACGACGACAACGACGCCGTCGTCATGATGATCAAGAATCTGCTCGACCACCCGACCGACCCGAACGGCGAGCCGTTCTGGTTCCCGAACTGGACCCGGCTGGTCTACGCCGGCAACGGCTTGTTCTCCAGCGAGGAAGACATCTACAACCCGAACCGCGATGCGCCGGGTGCGGTCGCCGCCTGGATGGAGGCGGGTGGTCAGTTCGCGTCGACGGAGTTCCTGCAACCCAACGCCCACTAGGCAGACGAGAGGTCCGGCGCTCGCTTGCGGCGACGTGACCGGACCGCGGCCAGCGCCTGATCCCAGGCGATCATCGTCGTCGCCTTGAGGTTGGCCGGCTTGGCGCTGTCTTTCGAAAGCAGCGCGGTGGCAGCGGCTTTCGTGGTTGCCGACGCCTTCGACATGTGACCGGAGTCGAACGGCGGGTGCGGGTCGTATTCGATCGCCAGCTGGATCGCCCTGGCGCGGCCCGCGCCGCCGATCTCACCGGCCAGCCAGAACGCCAGGTCGAGGCCCGCCGACACTCCGGCGCTCGTGACGACGTTGTCGTGGCGCACCACTCGCTCGTCGCTGACCGGAATGGCGCCGAAACCCTTCAGCATGGGGATGGCCAGCCAGTGCGACGTCGCCCGCCGGCCCTCGAGCAGGCCGGGCCGCGCCCAGGATCACCGAGCCCGAACACACCGACGCCTTCCAGCTCGCGGTCCGGTGCGCCGCACGCAGCCAGTCCAGCAACACCTCGTCGTGTGCGTGCACCGGAGTCGACGGGCCGCCGGGCACGAGAATGATGTCGGGAGAAGAGGTTTCGGACAGCGAATGCGTGGCTGCGATGAGCAACACACCGGAGTCGGCGGTGATCGGCCCGGGTTCGTGCCAGACGAATCGCACCTCGGCGCCCGGCAGGTTGCGCAGCACCTCGTACGGGCCGATCATGTCCAGCCCGGTGAATCCGGGGTAGGCCACGAAGGCGATCTGGGTCATCGGTGCGGTCCTCCTCTACTAGGCGAACGTCTTGCGGTACTGGTCCGGCGAGACCCCGATACGACGAATAAAGTTGCGCCGCATAGTTTCCGCGGTGCCGAAACCGCACCGGGCCGCGATCGCGGCGACGGTGTCGTCGGTCTCTTCCAACTGGCGGCGCGCGGCTTCGGTGCGGACGCGTTCGACGTATTGGCCCGGCGCCTCGCCGACCTCGTCGGTGAACACCCGGGTGAAATGGCGCGGGCTCATCGTCGCGCGGCGGGCCAAATCGCCGATGCTGTGCGCGGCGCCGGGTTGCGCCTCGATGGCCTCCTGCACCTCGCGAATGCAGCTGCGCTTGGCCCGCGGAATCCACACCGGCGCCGCGAATTGCGTCTGCCCGCCGGGGCGGCGCAAATAGAGCACCATCCAGCGGGCGACGGTCTGCGCGGTTTCGGTGCCGTGGTCGTCCTCGACCAGCGACAGCGCCAGATCGATGCCGGCGGCGACGCCCGCGGCCGTCCAGACGCGGTCGGAACTGCGCACGAAGATCGGGTCGGGATCGACCTCGACGGCCGGGAACTGGTTGGCCAGGCGCTCGGCGAAGGCCCAGTGCGTAGTCACCCGGCAGCCGTCCAGCAGTCCCGTCTCCGCGGCAAGGAAGGCGCCCGTGCACACGGTGACGACGCGGCGCGCGCTGGCCGCGGCGGCTTTGATCCAGGCCACCAGGGCGGCGTCTTGCCGAGCCGCGTCGACGCCGCCACCGCCGGGCAGCACGATCGTGTCGATCCCGTCGGCCGGCTGCGGCAGCGGCCTGCCGACGAACGCGAGGCCGGTCGCGGTGGTGATCGGCCGGCCGTCCGTCGAGGCCACGACGACGTCGTAGCCGCCACCGGTCAGCAGCGCCGCGCCGGTGAACACGTCGTGCGGCCCGACCACGTCGAGTGCCTGGACACCCGGAAAGCCGACGATAACCACCTTGCGAACCATGGATTCAGTGTTGGCCGCGCCGATGCATGGCGTCTAGGCTTAGTACCCCACGAATCAGGACATCGGACCTGACCCCGGGCCGCGTATCCGGCCTTGGCAGACTGTGCTCATGGCACAGATAACGCTGCGTGGAAATGCGATCAACACCGTCGGCGAGCTTCCCGCCGTCGGATCGACAGCCCCGGCCTTCAACCTGACCGGCACCGACCTGAGCCCGGTCACCAGCGACCAGTTCGGCGGTAAGCCCGTGCTGCTGAACATCTTTCCGTCCATCGACACCCCGGTGTGCGCGACCAGCGTGCGGACATTCAACGGGCGTGCCGCCGCGGCCGGTGTGACCGTGGTGTGCGTGTCGAAGGACCTGCCGTTCGCGCAGAAGCGGTTCTGCGGCACGGAGGGCATCGAGAACGTGACCACGGCGTCGGCGTTCCGGGACAGCTTCGGCGAGGACTACGGCATCACGATCGCCGACGGCCCGATGGCGGGGCTGCTCGGCCGGGCGGTCGTGGTAATCGGCGCCGACGGCAACGTCGCCTACGCGCAGCTGGTGCCCGAGATCGCCGAAGAGCCCGACTACGACGCGGCGCTCGCAGCGCTGTCATAACCCGAGCAGCCGGACCGTTTCGGCCCACATCTCGACCTTGCGCACCTTCCCGGTGACGGTCATCGGGAACTCGTCGACGATATGGACGTAGCGGAGAATCTTGTAGTGCGCGAGCTTCCCGGCGCAGAAGCCCCGGACGGCGTCGGCGTCCAACGGCCGGCGGTCGGGGCGCATCTTGATCCAGGCACAAATCTCCTCGCCGTACTTGGCGTCGGGAACCCCGACGACCTGCACGTCGTCGATGTCGGGATGGGTGTGCAGGAAGTCCTCGATCTCGCGGGGATAGCCGTTTTCGCCGCCGCAGATGACGACGTCCTTGATGCGCCCGACGATCGCGCAATAGCTGTCGTCGCGCATCACCGCGAGATCGCCGGTGTGCATCCAGCCGTCGTCGTCGATCACGTCGCCGGTTTTGTCGTCATCGTGCCAGTAGCCAAGCATCACCGGTCGGAGGTCTTGAAGGCCGTCGCGGACACCAACAGCCTCGTCTGCGAATCGCGCAGCACATGCGCCAACTCGTGGGTGCGGTACGCGGGGTTGACCGAGACGAGAATCGCCCCGATCTTGGCCGTGGCGTACTGCAGGATGGTCCATTCCGGGCAGTTGGGCGACCAGATCCCGACGCGGTCCCCGGGTTGGATGCCGACGGCCATCAAAGCGCGTGCTACGCAGTCGATCTCGGCGTTGAGTTCGGCGTAGGTCCACCGGCGGCGGCCGGCCACATCGACAAGCGCCGGGCTCCGAGAAGCCCTGGCACCAGCGATCTTCGCCGGTGAGGATCCGCGGCAGGAAATGCTTCTTTTGGGCTTCGGACCCCAGCGCGATCAGCGTATTGCCCAGCAGATCGATGCCCAGTAGGTCGTTTTCGGCCCGATCTGGGGCACCGGCCCGGGCGAACTCCGCGGCCAGCACGACCTGCTCGATGGGGGACAAGCCACCCCCGCCGTACTGCGTCGGCCACGAGACGGCGCCAGGCCATTGGTCAAAAGGGCCCTGCGCCAGCGCAATCCGAACGCTTCCCGCTCGGCCGCCGGCAGCGCCCCGGGCCCGGACCAGCCGGGTGGGAGGTGTTCGGCCAGGAAGGCGCGAATCCGGTACCGGAAAGCCTGCGCTTCGGGCGGGTAGGTGATGTCCACGGATGCCTTCTCAGGGGTGGTGCTTGGACGCGGGTAAGATCTCCGGCGCTGCTCGCCAGTCGTCGAGTCCGTACTCGACCGTTCCGTAAGACAGCTTTCCGCCGGTGATTTCACCCCAGTGGGTGATTGAGCTGGTGGATCTTGAAACATCCGTCCAACGCCGTGGTGAATCCCATCGCATCGACGGTCTGGTTCACCGACTCCTTGATCAGTAGCGCCGCCATCGTGGGCATTTTGGCAATTCGGCGCGCGAAGTCGATTGTGCTGGAAGCTAATTCCTCTACCGCAAACACCTTGCTGACCATGCCCAGGGCGTGGGCTTCGTCGGCTCCGATGCAGTCGCCGGTCAGCAGCAGCTTCTTCGATTTGCGCGGGCCGAACTCCCATGGATGGCCGAAATACTCGACCCCGCACATGCCCAGGCGGGTGCCGACCACGTCGGCGAACACGGTGTCCTCGCTCGCCACGATCAGGTCGCAGCACCAGGCCAACATCAGGCCCGCCGACAGCACCGTGCCGTGGACCGAAGCGATGGTGATCTTGCGCAGGTTGCGCCACCGCTTCGTGTTTTCGAAGTAGTAATGCCACTCCTGACGGTTGCGGGACTCCACCCCACCAAACGTCGCGCCGTTGCACTGGTAGGTGGGGTGTTGCCCCGGGCCCGGCGAGCGTTCCCGGACATCGTCGGCGGACCCGAGGTCGTGGCCCGCCGAGAACGCGGGCCCCGCCGCCCGCAGGATCACGACCCGGACCGCGTCGTCAGCCTCGGCGATGGCGAAGGCGGCGTCCAGCTCGACCAGCATGCCACGCGTCTGCGCGTTGCGCTGTTTGGGGTGATCCAGGGTGATCGCGGCGATCCGGCCGTCGTCGAATGTCTCGTATCCGATGAAGTCGAAGTGCGGCGCGGAACTCGCCCGGCGACCGACCGGATGGAGTCCGTTGACGTCCATGGCGCCTCCATTTACCGCTAACCGCGCGCTGGAACGGTGACCTGAGCGAGGTTACGCGGCAATCCCACAAGATGTCCATAGATAATACGCGATTAGACAAGTCATACTATCGTTACATTCGCATGCAAATTGGCTCTTGTGTGGAACGAAGTATCTTGCTAGTACTGTGGTATACCTACAGCAGCAGGCGCGGCTGACGAGAAACTCAGAAGGGTTGCCCCCATGGAGATCGGAATATTCCTGATGCCGGCCCATCCACCGGAGCGGAGTCTCTACGACGCCACCCAATGAGACCTCGACATGATCGAACTGGCCGATCAACTCGGGTACGTCGAAGCGTGGGTCGGGGAGCATTTCACCGTGTCCTGGGAGCCGATCTGCGCCCCCGACCTGCTGTTGGCGGAGGCGCTGCTACGGACGAAGTCCATCAAGCTTGCGCCCGGCGCGCATCTGCTGCCGTACCATCACCCGGTCGAATTAGCCGATCGGGTGGCCTATTTCGACCACCTTGCGCAGGGCCGATTCATGCTGGGCGTGGGGGCCAGCGGGATCCCCGGCGACTGGGCGCTGTACGACGTGGACGGCAAGAACGGCGAGCATCGCGAGATGACCCGGGAAGCGCTGGAAATCATGCTGCACATCTGGACCGAGGACGAACCCTGGGAACACCGCGGAAAGTACTGGAACGCCAATGGAATCGCGCCGATGTTCGAGGGCCTGATGAAGCGTCACATCAAGCCGTTCCAGAAACCGCATCCCCCGATCGGCGTCACCGGGTTCAGCGCGGGCTCCGAGACGCTTAAGCTGGCCGGCGAGCGCGGCTACCTGCCGATGAGCCTCGACCTCAACACCGAATACGTGGCGACACACTGGGATGCGGTGCTGGAAGGCGCCGAACGCGGTGGCCGCACCCCCGACCGTCGTGATTGGCGCTTGGTTCGTGAGGTTTTCGTCGCCGAGACCGACGAGCAGGCCTTCCGTCACGCCGTCGACGGAAGGATGGGACGTGCCATGCGCGAATATGTGCTGCCGACATTCCGCATGTTCGGCATAACCAAGTTCTACAAGCACCATCCCTCGGTGGCCGACGACGACGTGACGGCGGAATACCTGGCCGAGAACACCTTCGTGGTCGGCTCGGTGGACACGGTGGTCGACAAACTCGAAGCCACCTACGACCAGGTCGGCGGATTCGGCCACCTGCTGGTGCTCGGATTCGACTACAGCGACAACCCGGGGCCGTGGAACGAGTCACTGCGGCTGCTGGCCGAAGAAGTGATGCCCCGGCTCAACGCGCGCATTGCCAAGAAGCCCGTCGCGGCGATCGTCTAGCGATCCTGGTCGGAAGGGCGAACCAATGGCGGATCGCGAAGTCACCGTCGGGTATTCGGACGGAACGCACAAAACGATGCCGGTGCGGGCCGACCAGACCGTTGTGGATGCCGCCGAGGAACACGGCGTGGCGATCGTCAGCGAATGCCAAAGCGGAATCTGTGGCACTTGCGTCGCCACCTGCACGGCCGGCCAGTACGAAATGGGTCGCACCGAAGGCCTGTCTGACGTGGAGCGGGATGCGCGAAAGATCCTCACCTGCCAGACGTTTGCCACCTCCGATTGCCGGATCGAACTGCAGTATCCGGCCGACGACAACGCGGCGCGCCTGACAGCCTGCGACGGTGTGGTGACCGGGGTCGACATGACGTCGCCCAGCACCGCAATGCTGCGGGTAAAGGTGTCACCGAAGGCCGGGGCGCTGAGTTACCAGGCGGGCCAGTTCGCCCAACTTCAGGTGCCGGGCACCAACACCTGGCGCAACTACTCCTACGCCCATCCCGCCGACGGAAGCGGGGAGCTGGAATTCATCATCCGGCTGCTGCCGGACGGCGTGATGTCGAACTATCTGCGCGACCGCGCTAGGTCCGGTGACCATATCGCCATGCGATGCAGTAAAGGCACTTTCGGCCTGCGCCCCGTCGTTCGGCCGGTAGTCCTGGTCGCCGGCGGCACCGGCCTGTCGGCGATCCTCGCGATGGCGCAGAGCCTGCCCGCCGATACCGCCCATCCCGTCTCTGTGCTCTACGGCGTGACCTCCAGCGAAGACCTGTGCAAGCTCGACGAACTCGACGCGCTGGCCGAGCGGGTGCCCGCCGTGCAGGTGCACGTCATCGTCGCGCAACCGAACCCGGGCTGGAACGGACCGACCGGCCTTGTCACCGATCTGCTGAACGAGGCAATGCTGTCCGGCGGCGATGCCGACGTCTATCTGTGTGGTCCGGCCCGGATGGTCGAAGCCACCCGAACTTGGCTGGACAGCAACGGGTTCCATCGCGTCGGTCTTTACTACGAGAAGTTCGTCCCCAGTGGAGCGGCGCGGCGCCGCAGTCCCGTTCACCTCGATCACGCCGCCATCGACATCGCCGATGTCCGCAGGCGTGGTCGTGGGACCGCGGTGGTCATCGGCGGCAGCATTGCGGGGATCGCCGCGGCGAAGGTGCTCACCGAGACCTTCGACCGCGTCATCGTGCTGGAAAAAGACGATCCGCATCGCCGTCGCGAGGGCAGGCCCGGCGCTGCCCAGGGCTGGCATCTGCACCACCTGTTGACGACGGGCCAGATCGAGCTGGAGCGATTCTTCCCCGGCATCGTCGACGACATGGTGCGCGAGGGCGTCTTCAAGGTCGACACGGCGGCTCACTACCGAATTCGCTTGGGCGGCAGCTGGAAGAAGCCCGGCACCAGCGACATCGAAATTGTCTGTGCGGGACGGCCGTTACTGGAATGGTGCGTACGACGTCGCCTTGACGACGAGCCGCGGATCGACTTCCGCTACGAGTCGGAAGTCGGCGACCTGGTCTACGATCGCGCCAACAACGCGATCGTCGGGGTTGCCGTCGGCAAGGACGGCGATTTCGAGGTGGTGCCCGCCGAATTCGTCGTCGACGCATCCGGCAAGAACACCCGGGTCCCGGATTTCCTGGACCGCATCAGCATCGGTGCTCCCGAGGTCGAGCAGGACATCATCAACTGCTTCTATTCGACGATGCAGCACCGGGTTCCGCCGGAGCGGCAGTGGCAGGACAAGGTCATGGTGATCTGCTACGCGTACCGCCCCTACGAGGACACCTACGCCGCGCAGTACTACACCGACAGCACTCGCACCATCCTGTCCACCTCCCTGGTGGCCTACAACTGTTACTCGCCGCCACGCATCGCCCGGGAGTTCCGCGAATTCGCCGACCTGATGCCCTCGCCGGTGGTCGGAGAGAACATCGACGGGCTGGAACCGGCCTCGCCGATCTATAACTTCCGTTATCCGAACCATGCTCTGGTTGCACTACGAGCGCAAGCGGCACCTGCCGCGGGCGCTGCTGGCCGTCGGCGATGCCTACACCAGCGCCGACCCGGTGTCCGGCCTGGGGATGAGCCTGGCGCTCAAGGAAGTTCGAGAAATGCAGCTGCTGCTGGCCAGATACGGCCCGGGCCATCACGATCTGCCGCGCCGCTACTACAAGTCGATCGCCAAGATGGCCCACTCGGCGTGGTTCGTGATCCGCGAACAGAATTTGCGGTTCGACTGGATGAAAGACGTGGACAAGAAGCGTCTCTTCTATTTCCGCATACTCACCTGGTACATGGATCGGCTGACGGGATTGGTGCACGACGACCTCGACACCTATCGCGAGTTCCTGGCCGTCCTGCACCTCGTCAAACCACCGCTGGCGCTGATGACGCCCGGAATCGCCGGCCGCGTCATCAGCAAGTGGGCGCGGACGCGCTTGTCGGGCCAACAGACGCTGATCGTCCGCAACTACGAAAATCGCATGGTGCCCCTGGTCGACACCGCGAACCCGCTTGTGGCCGTGGGTAGTTCGGCTCCCAGCCATACCCGTTAGATCCTGGACAAGAAAGGCGAAGATGTCGCAGGTTCACCGATTCTTGGACTGCCGGGGCACTCGGATCCATGCCGTGGAAGACGGCGAGGGCCCGCTGGTGGTGTTGCTGCACGGGTTTCCCGAATCCTGGTACTCGTGGCGTCATCAGATTCCCGTGTTGGCCGCCGCGGGCTATCGGGTGGTGGCAATCGACCAGCGCGGCTACGGGTGTTCGTCGAAGTACCGCGTCCAATCGGCCTACCGCATCAAGGAATTGGTCGGCGACGTCCTCGGCGTCATCGGCGCCTACCGTGCCGACAAGGCGGTCGTGATAGGTCATGACTGGGGTGCGCCGGTCGCGTGGACCTTCGCGTGGCTGCACCCGCACAGCTGCGCCGAGGTGGTCGGGATCAGCGTTCCGTTCGCGGGCCGCGGCGTGATCGGGTTGCCGGGCAGCCCTTTCGGCGAGCATCGTCCCAATGACTATCACGTCGAGCTCGCGGGCGAGAGCCGGGTCTGGTACCAGGACTACTTCTCCGCACAGGACGGCATCATCGCCGAAATCGAGGAGGATGTGCGCGGCTGGCTGCTGGGGCTGACCTACACGGTCTCCGGCGAGGGAATGATCGCCGCCACCAAGGCGGCGGTCGACGCCGGTGCCGATCTGGCATCGATGGACCCGATCGACGTGATTCGGGCCGGCCCGCTGTGCATGGCCGAACGCGCGAAACTCAAGGACGCCTTCATCTATCCGGAAACAATGCCGTCCTGGTTCACCAATGCCGATCTCGACTTCTACGCCGCCGAATTCGAACGGTCCGGCTTCGGCGGGCCGTTGAGCTTCTATCACAACATCGACAACGACTGGCACGACCTGGCCGACCAGGAAGGCAAACCGGTGACGCCGCCCGCCCTGTTCATCGGTGGCCAATACGACGTCGGCACCACCTGGGGCGCCGAGGCCCTCGAACGCGCGGCCGAGGTGATGCCGAATTACCGTGGGACCCACATGATCGCCGATGTCGGGCACTGGATTCAACAGGAGGCGCCCGAGGAGACCAACCGGCTGTTGCTCGATTTCCTGGCCGGGCTGGGTTCGTGAGAAGGGCGGGCCGGCGCGGATGAAAACCACCGATGTGCGCGTGCTGCGCGCGATCACCGCGATCGCCTCGGGCCAATCCGTTGTCGTCAAAGACGATTCGGACAGCGACGGTTATCTCGTCTTCGCCGCCGATGCCGCGACTGCGCCGCTGCTGGCCTTCATGGTTCGTCACACCTCCGGCTATGTGCGGGTCGCACTGCCGCAATCCGAATGCGAGCGGCTGAATCTCCTGCCGATGTGTCACCGGAATTCCGCGCTGTGCGTGTCGGTCAACGTGCGCGGGACGGGCACGGGAATCTCGGCAACGGATCGCGCCCGCACCGTCGCCGCGCTGGCCTCCGGCGCCGCTGCCGCTTCGGATTTCCATCGTCCTGGACACGTGGTCCCGCTGCGGACCGGCACGGACGGAGTGCTGGGTCGGCGGGGGGCCGCCGAGGCGGCCGTCGACCTCGCCGGTCTCGCCGGGCGACGGCGCGCGGCCACGCTGTGCGAGATCGTCTCGCGACGCAATCCCGCGCTGATGGCGCGCGGCGCCGAGTTGACGGAATTCGCTGTCCAACACGGGCTGCCCGTCGTCTCGATCGAGGAGCTGGTGGCGTATCGGCGGCGCACCGAGCCTCAAGTGACGCGTCTGACGCAAACCGTCCTGCCCACCTGGGCGGGTGATTCGCGTGTCATCGGTTTTCGCGACGCCCACCACGGTGGCGAGCATCTGGCGATGATCGTCGGCTCTGCCGGCGCCGGAGTGCCGGTACCGCTGCACGTCCACGTCGAATGCCTGACCGGGGATGTGTTCGGTTCGAAAGCGTGCCGTTGCGGCGGCGAGCTAAATGGCGCCCTGGCACGGATGTCGGCCCAGGGCAGCGGCGTGGTGATCTACCTGCGACCGCCCCGACCACCGCGGGCGTGCGGGCTGTTCGCCCGGCGTGCGGACCCGATGCAGGAGACCGTGGCGTGGATGCTGCGCGATCTGGGGCTGTATGCCCTCAAGCTCTTTGATGACACGCCCGGTTTTGGCCTGGTGATGTTCGGGGCGATTCGCGAACACGGCATCGGAAATACATTGGCGGCCGCGGGTTGAGCCATCCGGATCTGGTCGGCAAGGCCGCGATCGTCACCGGCGCCGGCGCCGGCATCGGCCTCGCGGTGGCGCAACGGCTCGCCGGCGAGGGTTGTCGCGTGCTGTGCGCGGACGTCGACGGCGCCGCGGCCGCCGTGGCCGCCGCCGAGATCGGCTCTGGCGCAATCGGGTACCGGGTCGACGTCAGCGTCGAGAAACAGGTCATCGGCATGGTAGAGGCCTGCGCGGCGTCGTTCGGCGGTGTGGACAAATTCGTCGCCAACGCCGGCGTCGTACACATGGCATCGCTGATCGACACCACCGTCGAGGACTTCGACCGCATCCTCGCGATCAACCTGCGCGGGGCGTGGCTGTGCACCAAACATGCCGCGCCCAAAATGATCGAGCGAGGCGGGGGAGCGATCGTGAACATGTCCTCGCTGGCCGGTCATATCGCGGTCGGCGGCACTGGGGCGTACGGCATGTCCAAGGCCGGCATCAGCCACCTCAGCCGGATCATCGCCGCGGAACTGCGTTCGTCCAACATCCGCGCCAACGCGCTGTTGCCGGCCTTCGTCGACACCCCGATGCAGCAGACCGCGATGACGATGTTCGACCAAGCACTCGGGCAGGGCGGCGCGCTCGAGATGATCGCCCGCCTGCAGGGGCGGATGGCCACACCGGCAGAGATGGCCGGCATCGTGGCGTTCCTGCTGTCCGACGATGCGTCGATGATCACCGGGACCACGCAGATTGCGGACGGCGGGACTATCGCCGCGCTGTGGTGATCTCACACCGCCAGACATAAACCACGTCGACGATCCGCGGCGTGTCGTGTATGTGATGTAAGTGTCGCGAGCCTAATCAGGCAGATTCGGACCGGCTGGTCAGAATCGACAGCGCGATCGCGGTGATTTCGTCGGCAACTCTGGCGTAACGGGTGAGATGCCAGGTGCGGGCGACATCTTCGATGAAGCTGATCGCCGCCGCAACCAGCAGCCGGGCCTCGACGACGCTGGTCTCGGGCACCATTTTGCGGATGAGCTCGATCCAGACGGCCTCGCGGTCGGCCTGGTTTCGCAGGTAAACGTCTCGCACCTCGTTCGAAGCGTGCGGCAGTTCGGTGACCGACACGGCAACCAGGTCCGGGGCGTCCAGGCTGATGCGGACGTGGCCCTCGACGAGTGCGCGCAGCCGTTGCACCGCTTCGGAATTCGCACGGATGGCCCGGATGCACTCGAGGCTTCGCCATTCGTCGAGGCGGCGGATCAGCGCGTCCAAGATGGCCTGCTTGGACGAAAAGGACCGATACAGACCGGGACCCGCGATCCCGGCCCCCTTGCCGATCTCGCTGGTGCTGACGGCCGGATAACCGTGTGCGCGGAACAGTCGGGCGCCCGCGGCGAGCAGGGTCTCGTAGCGGGAGAACAGTACGGCTTCGTCGTCGCGGGCAGCCTCGAGCAGACGCAACTCGCAGACCTCGGGGGTCTTCGACGCGGCCATACACGCTTGGTACAGACGCTTTTTGAGCTCTTCGGCGGGCAGCGTCAGGCTGTGCCGTCCGAGGCTGGTCAGCGTGCTGGATACCGCCCACGCCCGCAGTTCCGAATGCTGCGGGCTCAGACCGGGCACCTCGAGCAGGACATTGTCGCGCATACCCGCCACGATCGCGTTGATGCGCCGCCGGACCTCGGCCCGGTCGTCCTCGTTGACATAGCGGGACTCGCGTTGCCACAACACCGTCAACGATCGTGAGGCGATGGCCGCCGCGATCAAATCCGGAAGCTCGACGTTCAGGGGTCGCGGCGTCGGCTCGGCCTCGCCGTCGGTGAGGCGGCGCGCGCTCTGGTACTGGTCCTGGCCGGTACGGATCGCTTCGGCCAGCAACGCCTGCTTGTTGTCGTAGTGGCGGTACAACGCCCGCGCGGTCACTCCCGCGGCCTCGGCGATGTCCTCCAACTTGACCGAATGGAAGCCGCGGTCGATGAAAAGCCCGACGGCCTGGTCCAGAATCTGCTGCTTTCGGTCCTTCGGGCGGCGCCGCACGGGCTGGGCGATGGTCTCCACCGACTTCACCCCCTTACAGCTTCATTCCGCTCTGCTCCTCAAAGTCCGCAAGATCAAAGTAGTCGCTGAAGCGGGCGATCTTGCCATTCTTGACCTCGAACACGCCGGTGACCGGGAGCACGACCTTCCGGCCGTCGTTCATCGTGAAGCAGTCGACACGTTCGACCAGCACCAGACCGGACTCGGCGGCCAGGGTGCGGATGTCGAGCTTGGCGTCGGAGAACGCGTCCAGAAACGCCTGAAAGACCGCGGATACCGGTGATTCCCTCGATCGGCTCCACCGGCACATTGTGATAGACCGCGTCGTCGGCAAAGCCGGCGCAGATGCTGTCCAGGCTGCGCGCCTGCCACGACCCCAGAAAGTCTCGGACAACTTTCTCGCTGGCTTCCCTTGTGTCGCTCATGCGAACGGCTCCTTTTCGTCAGACTATCAAAATACATCTTGTCGCATCAATCGCGCTACCACACAACATTTGATGCGTTGCTATTAGGGCCTTCAACGTATCGCTTATAGACATAGTCGCAGCCGCGCGGTTGCCGCGGCACCGCGCCTCCCTCCTTCGGGTCACCAAGACTTCCCGTTTGGGGTCTGACCATGGCAGCGCCACGGTGATTGCATGCCAATCATGAGTTTCTTCACGGATTCCAGTGAGATCGACAAATACATCGGGGGAGTATTTCGCGAGGCGGGAGACCACCCGCAGTCCGGGCCCAAGTTCCGCGCTGCCAATATCGTGCTGCGGATCGTCTATACCGATCCGGCCTACGAACTCACTGTGGCGCTGCGCGACGATTTCCAAGCCATCTGCGGCCCAAGCGATCTGAAGCCCGACGTGACGATGACGATGCCCGCCGACGTGGCGGACCGCTTTTGGCGCGGTGACTACAACCTGACCGTCGGCCTGGCCTAGGGCCAGGTCAAGGCCAAGGGGCAGATCGGCAAGATATTGGGGCTCATCCCGCTGACCAAACCGCTGTTTCCGATGTACCGAGCCAAGATCGCCGAAAAGGACCGCGCCGTGGCCCCGGAAAGTGGTGACCGGTGAGCGTCCCGCATCACCCGATGTTGATCGGTGGCCGGCCGGTCGACTCCGGACAGCGGATGCACATCATCAACCCCGGCGACGAGGAGCTGGTCGCGACAGTCGCGCAAGGCGATGAGTCACATATCGATGTGGCGGTCGCCGCCGCCAAGACCGCCTTCGAGCGGGGCACCTGGTCACGCGCGACACCGCAAGATCGCGCCGAAGTAATGCGCCGGATCGCGGCCGCGGCGCATCAGGCCAGCGACGAGCTGATCGAATTGGAGATGGCGTGCAACGACGCCACGATCCGGCTGGCCACCGGATTTCACATCGGGTACGCGCTGAGCCACTTCAACTACTTCGCCGACCTCGCCGAGAGCTACGCGTGGCAGCGGCCGGCGTCGGTAGAGACATTCCCGGTGCTCAGTCAAAGCGTCGTGCACCGCGACCCCATCGGTGTGGTCGGCGCCATTACCCCGTGGAATTTCCCTCTGCTGCTGACCATTTGGAAGATCGGGCCGGCGCTCGCGGCCGGCAACAGCGTCGTCGTCAAGCCCGACGAACACACCCCGCTGTCGATACTCGAGTTCGCCCACATCGCCGAACGCAACGGCCTGCCGGCTGGCGTACTCAACGTGGTGCCGGGAGAAGGCCGCGTCGCCGGAGCCCGGCTCGCGTCGCATCCCGACGTGGGCAAGATCGCGTTCACCGGCTCCACCGCGGTCGGGCGCGAAATCATGCGGCTGGCCTCGGGCACGGTCAAACAGGTGACACTCGAGCTCGGGGGCAAGGGGCCGTCGGTTGTGCTCGACGACGCCGACCTCGATCTGGCCGTCGACGGAGTGCTCTACGGCTGTTTCGCCTACTCGGGCCAGATCTGCGAGTCCGGAACTCGTGCACTGGTTCCCGCGGCACTGCACGATGAGTTCGTCGACCGTCTCGTCACCCGGGCAAAGACGATCGTCGTCGGTCCGACCCGCGACTGGGACACCGATCTCGGTCCGGTGATCGACGCGGCGCAGCGCCAGCGCATCCTGAGCTACATCGACGACGCGCGGGCGGCCGGAGCCACCGTCGCGCTCGGCGGTGAACCGATCACCGGCGGATCGTTTGACAAGGGGTTTTGGCTTGCGCCAACGATTCTCACCGGCGTCTCGAACGACATGACGATCGCCCGCGAAGAAGTATTCGGCCCGGTACTGGTGGTAATCGGCTACCACGGCGACGAACACGCCATCGAGATCGCCAACGACAGCGATTACGGTCTGGCCGCCAGCATCTGGACCTCCGACAACGCCCGGGGATTGGCGATGGCCGAACGGATTAGGGCCGGCAGCGTGTGGATCAACGATGCGCACCAGATCAATTGCAAGCTTCCGTTCGGCGGCTACAAACAGAGCGGCATCGGACGCGAACTGGGCCCGACGCTCTCGATGCCTACACGGAGGTCAAGACGGTGCACCTGGATCTGTCCGGCGGACGCGAGGCGAAGCCCTACGACGTCTTACTCGGAAATGCCTGAATATCAGCCCTATTCGGGTACGCTGGCCAGCCGCACATACGCCGGCGCCGCCTCCGCGCGGTTGGTCGCGTTCAGCTTACGCAGCACCCTTTTGACGTGGGACTTCACCGTGCCCGCCGAGATCACCAGCTCATCGACGATCTGCTGATTGGTGCGGCCGGCCGCCATCAGCCGAAGCACCTCGACCTCGCGGCGGGTCAACATCGTCATCACCCGGGTTTGCACCTCGGCCAATGAGCGTGCGGCGGGGCTGCGTTCGACCGGCTCGATCTTGCGCAGGTCCAAATCCGCGTCCTGCAGTGCGCGGACCGCTTCGTCCGCGGACGCCAGCGCACGCTGGACCTCGGTGTGCTGACGACGCATTCGCTCCAGCAAGACGGTGCGTTCGTAGGCATAGCCGAAACCCTCGGCGAACGCCCACACCGTGTCGCGGTCGATCTCGTCGACGATGCGGCCGGAGTACAGCCGGTCAGCGTGCAGGAACCCGATCACCTTGCCCGTCGGCATGATCGGGGCCGCGCAGTAGGAGTGCGTCAACGAGAAATCTACGATCGGCCGATTGACCCGGGGGTCGTTGCGAGTGTCGCGAACGATCGCGGGTGCGTGCCGACGGATCATCTGCGTTTCGATCAGCATGTGATCCAGCAGGGGCGCGACCGACTGGGCCAAGGCGACCATCTTCTCGGCGCCCTTGGTGTCTTCACCGAAATACGCTGACTCCATGACCATTCGGCCCTCGTGCACCCGAAAGAGCACGGCCCGGTCGAATCCACACGATTCCACCATCTCGCGCGGTGCCCGGTCGACGATCGTCGCGACGTCGTCGACAGCACGCAACTTGCTCAAGGCCTCCTGGACGGCCAGCAACGCGAAGGTGCGCCGCTTGGCATCGTCCTCGATCAACTCCCGTTCCAATGAGCACAGGTCCAGCAATCCGTCGAGCGCATTGGCCGCGTGCTCATCCCCACTAGCCTCCAACGCATTACGCACGATCGCCGCCTTGGTGTCGATGGCCTCGGCCACCACCGCCAATGGGTCGTCGGTGGGGTCCACCTCGCCTTCCTGAAACGCCTCGCGGTAGCGGCGCGCGGCGTCGGACTCCCGGACTGGACGGGACGCCCAACCGGGATGGTTGCCGTCGGCCAGCGCAGTGAGCGCGGGGGGTTCTGGCTTGCCGGAAACGGCATCGTCGACGTTGACACCAATCACGCTGCTCACTTTCCTCTGAGCCGGGCCGTGGCATGGCCCAAATCGGAAATTCACCTCGTACGGGAGCAGGAGTACTCCCCAACGGGGGATCGATTTGCCCCCGTGAGTGACACAGGCTGATCGCATGTCCTCAGCGTCCGTTTCGGAATCGGTTTCCGCGATCGAACTACTGCCCACTCCCATTGGCGTGGCCAATCCGTATCCGCTGTATGAGCAGCTGAGAAAGCTCTCACCCGTTGCGGGGTATCGGGATTGGCCGCCGGTGACCATTCCCGGCGCCGATGAGCCCGTCACCGCGTGGGCCCTGTTCCGGTACGACCAGGTCTTCGAGGCCGCCAAGGACAGCACGACCTTCTCGTCGCGCGATCCCCTGCAGGAAGCCTCGTCGGCACCGAGTTTGATGCTGGTCAACACCGACCCGCCCAAACACGAAGTGGAACGAAAACTGGTCGGCCAGGCGTTCTCCCCGCGCCGCGTCAAGAAGCTGGAGGGCTGGCTGAGCGAGCTGATCCCGCGGCTGCTCGCATCCCTCGACGACGGCGGCGACGGGACCGTCGAGGTGATGGAATTCGCCGCCGAGGTGCCGACCCGGCCATGGTGCGCCTGCTCGGATTGCCCGACGGCGACCATGTCCGGTTTAGGCGGTGGGCCAACGCTTTCATGCTCTCGTCGGAGCTGACCCCCGAGGAGCGCATCGCCAGTAACGAGGAGACGGTGCCACTCGGCACGCCGAGCACACCGCCCGGCTGGCGGAGCGGGAGACCGGTGACGACAGCGAGGGGGTGGAGGACGCCGAGGACCTAATCTCGGCGCTGCTGCGCGCCGAGGTGGACGGGCAGCGTCTCACCCCGGAGGAGATCGTGCGGTTCTGCGTCACCCTGGTGGTGGACGGCAGCGAGACGACAACTTTTCTGATCGGCAATCTGCTGCACGCGCTGGCGCGCGAGCCGGAGGTGCAGGCGCGCCTGCGTGCCGACCGAAGCCTACTGAATCTCTTTGTCGAGGAGACACTTCGGCTTGATGGGCCGCCGCAACGCCTGTTCCGCATCGCCACCCGCGACGTCGAGATCGACGGCAAGCTGATCCACAAAGGGGAGTGGGTGGCGTTGTTATTCGGCTCGGCCAACCGTGATCCCGCAGTGTTTGAAAATCCGGATCGGCTCGACATCGATCGGCCGAACATTCGCCAGCAGCTCTCGCTGGGCCACGGACTGCACTTCTGCCTGGGCGCTTCGCTGGCTCGGCTCGAGGTGACGGCGGTGCTCAACGCCGTGCTCGATCGTTATCAGACGATCGCGTTGACCGACGATCCCGGCACCAAGCAGACCGCCAGCCTGCTCACCCACGCCTATGTCCGCCTGCCCCTTCACCTTTCATGACCGCCCACGAGTCCCGCAATATCGCGGCCACCAAAACCATCTACGCCGCGGTCCCCGCCGGTGACCTGCAAACCGCGCTGAGCTATCTCGATCCCGAGGTGCGGATCACCTACTACGGCACCGAATCCATCCCTTACGCAGACGATTACCGCGGCATCGACGAAGCGACGACGTTCTTCACCAAGGTCGGGCAGAACATCGAGGTCGTCGAGATGGAAGCCTGGAAGTTCATCGCCCAGGGCGACGAACTCGCCACCTGGGGCCGGCAACGCTTCCGTCGGCCCGCCACCGGACACGAGTGGGAATCCGAGTTCGCGCACATCATCACGCTGCGCGACGGCCGCTGGTTGCACTTCCGCGACTTCATGAACTCGGCCCTGACCCTGCAGGCGTTCTCGTGAAGGTCACCGCGGACCGCGAGATCTGCATGTCCGCCGGAATGTGCGTGATGACCGCCGAGGGGTTTTTCGATCAGGACGACGACGGTGTCGTGCTGCTTGTCTCCGAGGAGGTTCCTGATGGCGCACAGCGCCGGGTGCATAACGCGGTCAAACTGTGCCCGTCCGGGGCGCTGCAGTTGGTTCCGGAGTGAGCTGTTCGGCCAACGTGACAGGGCCCGGAGTCGGGTCCGCGAGCGACGCTCGGCACGATCGCGCACGCGGCTACCCGCCCGGCATCATGGCGGTACTAACTAGATACATCATCACACATAAGTGTCGTTTTGCTTCGTTATTTACGAATAAGTCAGCGACACACGCTCGTATTGTCTATAGACATGAGGGCGCCGTGCCGCGTACCCTCGCGGGTGTCACTCGTCCACTTCGACATGTCCGGGGGGCAACGTGAGCAACTCCACCCGACGACACGGCGTCGGATTCAGGCGGTGCACGGGGCGATGGTGATGGTGGTCGGCCAGGCGGCGAAGCCGGTCCGCGCGATGGGCGATTTCTTCGTGATGTCGCTGGAGACGTTCGTGTCCGTCTTCAGGCCGCCATTCGCCTGGCGCGAGTACCTATTTCAGTGCTGGTTTGTGGCGCGGGTATCAACGCTGCCGGGGGTGTTGATGACGATCCCGTGGGCGGTGATTTCCGGCTTCCTGTTCAACGTCCTGCTTACCGATATCGGCGCTGCCGATTTTTCCGGCACCGGTTGCGCGATCTTCACCGTCGACCAGCGCGCGCCCATCGTCACGGTATTGGTCGTCGCGGGCGCCGGCGCCACCGCGATGTGCGCCGATCTGGGCGCCCGCACCATCCGGGAGGAACTCGACGCGCTGCGGGAGATGGGCATCAACCCGGTTCAGGCGCTGGCGGTTCCGCGGGTGCTGGCGGCCACGACGATCTCCTTGGCCCTGAGTTCGGTGGTGACGGCGACGGGTCTGATCGGCGCGTTCTTCTGTTCGGTCTTCCTGATGCACGTTTCGGCAGGGGCGCGGGTGGCAGGTCTGACGACCCTTACCCACACGATCGATGTGATCATTTCGATGATCAAGGCGACGCTGTTCGGGCTGATGGCTGGGCTGATCGCCTGCTACAAGGGCATGTCGGTCGGGGGCGGCCCGGCCGGCGTCGGCAGGGCGGTCAACGAGACCGTGGTGTTCGCCTTCATCGTCTTGTTCGTCATCAACATCATCGTCACGGCGGTCGGCATGCCGTTCATGGTGTCGTGAGGTGAATCGATGACGGTCAGCGTTCCGCGCAGAACACCGGTGCGTCGCGTTACGAAATCCGTTGCGGGCGAATGGACTCGGCCGGGATCGCAGGTCAGGTTTTACGTCAGCACCGTGGCGGGGATCCCCGACGCCGTCATGCACTACCGCGGCGAGCTGCTGCGGGTGATCGCGCAAATGGGTTTGGGCGTCGGAACTCTCGCGGTAATCGGCGGGACGGTCGTCATCGTCGGGTTCTTGGCGATGACCACCGGCGCCATCGTGGCGGTGCAGGGCTACAACCAGTTCGCCTCGGTGGGCGTGGAGGCCTTGACCGGCTTCGCGTCCGCATTTTTCAACACCCGCGAGATTCAGCCGGGAACCGTCATGGTCGCGCTGGCCGCCACCGTCGGTGCCGGAGCCACCGCCCAGCTGGGCGCGATGCGGATCAACGAGGAGATCGATGCGCTCGAGGTGATCGGGATCCGCAGCGTCAGCTATCTGGCCAGTACCCGGGTGCTGGCCGGGGTGGTCGTGGCCATCCCGTTGTTTTGCGTCGGGCTGATGACGGCATACCTGGCCGCCCGGATCGGAACCACGGCGGTCTATGGGCAGTCCCCGAACTTTCACCTGGCGAGCTAGAGCGATGAGTCGCGGGAAGACCAAACACCGGCTGCACGACGCCTGGTGGACGCTGTTCCTGGTGGGGGCGATCGGTGTGGTTGTTCTCGTGACGGCGATGTCCTTCAACGGCACCCTGCGGTCCTATGTGCCCGTCACGCTGACGGCGGACCGCTCGGGGCTGGTGATGGACACCGGCGCCAAGGTGATGATGCGCGGCGTGCAGGTAGGCCGGGTTAGCCAGATCGGCCAGACCAACCGGGACACGCACGGGACCAGCCTCCGGCTGGAGATCGAACCCGACCAAATCCGTTACATCCCAGCCAATGTCGAGGCCCAGATCAGTGCCACCACCGCGTTCGGTGCCAAGTTCGTCGACCTGGTGATGCCGCCGCGCCCAAGTCGCGCGCGGCTGGCCGCCGGGGCCGTCCTGCACTCGAAGAACGTCAGCACCGAGATCAACACCGTCTTCGAAAATGTCGTCGACCTGCTCAACATGATCGATCCGCTCAAGCTGAACGCGGTGCTGACGGCGGTGGCCGATGCCGTACGCGGCCAGGGGGAGCGAATCGGGCAGGCCACCACGGACCTCAACCAGGTACTCGCGGCGCTCAACGCCGGGCACGCATCGTGGGCGTTGGGCGTGGCCAAAAGCATGCTCGACGACGTTCAGGAGCTGGCCGCCACCAAATTCCGGATGAACGACATGGCGGCGCTGACCAGCCGACCCACCTTCCAAAAGGGCCTTGCCCACCACCGCGCGGCCTGGCGCGCCGCCCGCCTGCTGATGCTCGACGCCTTCACCACCGCGGAGGCCGCCGTGGCCGCGGACCAAGATCTGACGCCGGCGCTGCGCGCGGATATGCGGGTGGCCGCCGTCTACGCCACCGATGCGGCCCGAAGCTGCGCCGAATGGGCCCACCTGGTCGCCGGGACGAGCTCGATCCGCGAGGGCACCCGCCTCGAGCGCGCGTTCCGCGACATCTACACCGGAACCCAACACGCCTTCATCAGCGAAAAAGTGGCGATCGACGCGGCGCAGATCTGGCTGGGCATCATCGAGGATCAACCAGGGCTATGAGCCGGGGCAAACCCGATTAGACCAACTCCCCGCCGGTCTTTTCGCCGTCGACGTCTTTGGACTCAGGGGAGCCGTCGTCGGTCAGCGAGGACGCCAGCGCCGGACCGGTGCCACCGGCGGCCGCTCCACTCGCGCCGGCCGCGCTGGCCGCGGCTTCGCCCGCTGACCCACCCCCTGCCGTTGCGCCGCCCAGTCCGCCTTGGCCGACGGATCCGAGCGACGAGCCGAGCGAACTGAGCGTGCTCAGCGGGGCGCTTCCGGCGCTGAGCAGCGTCGATGCCGCGTTCATGGCCGCGGCATGCCGGCCGCCCCGGCCGCGGGGGTCGGCGCGACCGCCGCTCCTTCGACCAGGTTGGCCAGTGCCGGCGTGCGGGCGGCCGTACCGGCCGCGCCGGGCACTGCCTCGGCACGCAGCAGCCGTGTGGCCGGCGCGGGACTGGCCAACGACCTCGACATCGGGGCGCCGACGCTGCCGAACTCGACGGCGGTGGTGCGCGCGGCATCGGCTTGCAGGGCGCCCGCGGCGGTCGCATCGGTCTGGGTGTACATCCGGGTGATGTTGACCAACGCCACGCCCGTCCGCGAGATCTCCTGGTGGGCCGCGAGGTGAGCGGCCAGCGCCTTGCTGGCCTCGGCGGCGAACGCGGCTGCCGCCTGCGCCGAAACCTCCTCGGCGCCCGCGGGCGCCAGCGCGGTCACCGCCGGGGCGGCCGCGGCACCGGAAGCGATGGCGGCGGCGCCCATTGCCGTCAATTGCCCGCCAATAGCGGCAACTGCCGCATCGTGCGACATGGATGTCAAGTGCGTCCTGCTCCTAGGTATGTACGCAGCAACCGTGGCGGAATGCATTGATTCTACCGAGGCACCCGGCTGCCACAGGCACAAATTATGGGGCCCGGCGGATCAGAGGTGGGTCAACAACCGAGCGGTGAATTCTTCGGGATGTTCTCGGTGCATGAAGTGTCCACCGGGGACTTCTTCGACCACATACTCGTCGGAGAACATCCGGGCGGCACCCCGATAATCCGATGGCTCGATGATCGGATCATCCAGTCCGGCAAAGACAACCGTCGGCATCTTGATCCGCGCCTTCAGCGACGCACTCGGTACGGGGGAGAGCTTTCGGTAATAGCCGAACGCGGCGTTGCGGCCCGCCGGATTCGCGAAGCTCGCGCACACCGCGTCGAACTCGCTCGGATCGGGGCTCCACGTCGGAGACCATCGCCGGTAGATCGCGGGCAGCGCCGCGAAGTCATTGCGCGCGAAGCGGTTCGGCGCTCCCGGCAGCTTGTAGGCCACGGCTCCGAGCCCTCCTCGAGGCAGGCGAAGCTGAGCCCATTCGCGTCGACGAATCGCAGCGCATCTGCCATGACGTGCGCGACGTTACGCCGATCATCGGGGTGCGGCGAGCCCTCGCTACCATCAGCAAATGCGCGGCTCAAAGATCCTGATCACCGGCCCGACCGGACAAGTTGCCACCCCCGTCGCCAAGGCGCTGGCAACCGACAACGAAGTGTGGGGCATCGCCCGGTTCACCACTCCCACGGTCCGGGAGGACCTGGAGAAGGCGGGCGTGCGGTGCCAGACGATCAACCTGGCCGCCGGCGACTTCACCGGTCTGCCAGACGACTTCGACTACGTGCTCAATCTCGCGGTGGCCGAGAGCGGCCACTGGGGCAAGGATCTGGCGGCCAACGTCGAATCCGTCGGGGCCCGGCCCGCTACACCCCGATCCACGAGGACGACATCATCGCCACCATCCCGAAGCTGTTCGAGGTGGCCTGGGTGCCGGCCACCACGCTGAACTGGTGCGGCGAACAGAACGTCAGCCTGCAGGAGTGGTGCAGCTACCTGGGCTCGCTGGTCGGCAAGGAGCCGATCTTCGAGGAGAGCGAGCAGGCGCTGCGCGGCAATCCCACCGACGCCAGCCGGATGCGCGAGCTCGTCGGCGCCGCGACCGTCGACTGGCGCGACGGCATGCGGCGCATGGCGGCCAAATTCCACCCCGAGCTGGTCAGCGCGTAGGCGCCGGCTACCAGTAGCGCATCGCGGCGCCGAACAAATCGACCAGCACCGGCTTGCTCATCTCGCGCGGGGCGTTCTGCAGCAGGCGCTGCTGGGGGAAGGCACCCTCGGTGAGGGCGCCGATGTCGGCGTCGGTATAGCCCACTCCGCCAAGGCCGTTGGGCATGCCCACCGCACGCATGATGCGGATGAGTTCGGTCGCGAGCACCTCGCCCGCATCCTCGGGGCCGGCGTCGCGGGTATCGGCACCCAGCAATCGGGCGGCCTCGGTGTGCCGCCGCGGGCTGGCCTGCGCGGTGAATCGAAATACCGCCGGCGCGTTGACGATCACGGACATCCCGTGCGGCACCAGCGGTTCGTCGGTTGGGTAGCCCGAGGGGTGGAAGTCGCGCACCAGCCCGGCCACCGCGTAGGCCATGCCGTGCGGTGCGTGCACGCCCGCATTGCCGAAGGCGATGCCGGCCAGCGTCGCCGCCCACATCATCTGTTTGCGCGCGTCGCGGTCGGAGGCGTCGTGCACCGCCGGCTCTAGATTGCGGCCCAGCACGCGAAGCGCCTCGCTGCAGCCCAGATCGCTCCACGGGTTGGCTCCCTGGCTCATCGGCCGCAGGATGGGCCGCGGGGGCGCCGGCCGCTGCACATAGGGGCGTGCGGTGTAGTACTCCAGGGCGTGCGACAGCACGTCCAGGCCGGCCGCGGCGACGACCCCGGGCGGCAGGCTGGCGGTGCAATCGGGGTCGACGACCGCCTCGGTGGGCCACAATGCGGGCGAGGCGATTCCGGTCTTCACCGTCAGCGACAGCAGATCGAAGATCGCGATCCCGGTGACCTCGCTGCCGGTGCCCGCGGTGGTGGGGCAGGCGATGTGGGGCCTGAGCGGTCCGGGTACCGGGTTGCCTTCGCCGATGGGCGCGTTGACGTAGCTCAGAAAGTCCGCCGGGTGGGTGGCGTAGAGGTTGGCGGCCTTACAGGTGTCGATGACCGAACCGCCGCCCAGCGACACGTAGCCGTCGGGCCGCACGTCCCGGGCGAAGCGGGCCGCTTCGGCAAACGACGCGTCCGTCGGTTCGACGTGCACGTCTGTGTAGGCGACCACGTCCACACCGGCCGCGACCAGCGATTCGCGTGCCGTGGCGAAGATCGGCAGGCCCGCCACCCGGGTATCGGAGAACAGGGCCACCCGCCGCAGGCCCAGCGCACCGGCTCTGTCGCCCAACTCGGCGAGACAGCCCCGCCCGAAGGTGATCCGGGACGAGTCGACGGTGAAGGCCGAATCGCAGCCCGGCAGCACAGCCGGGGCCCTGGCCAACGACACCACCTACGGCCTGGCCGCCACCGCCTGGACCGAGAACCTGGGCCGGGCCCACCGGATCATGAAGCGATTGCAGGCCGGCAGTGTCCAGGTGAACTGCCAGCTGGTGTTCGACCACGATGTGCCGTTCGGCGGCTACAAGCAGTCCGGCTGGGGCCACGAGTTCGGCAAGGAGGGCCTCGAGATCTACCTGAAGACGAAGTCGGTCTGGGCCCAGTTGTAAGTCTGGGCGCCACAACGGAAAGTCCCGGACCCCCGCGAGTCCGGGACTTCTCCGACGGCCGTCAGACGACTCAAGAACCTTGGTTGTACCGAGTCAGGAATCCGATGGACGCCACCGCCGCGGCGGTGCCGATCACACCCCAGAGCACCAACTGGAAAGCCACCGCTGCAAAGAACCAGCCAAACGTCATTCCGATGTAGAGCATCCAGATCACCCGATAGATGCTCCAGATCGCGAGCAGGCCGGTGCTGATCCCGATGTACAGGCTCCGTTGGCGATCGACGCGGTTGATCTGTTCCTGGATGCCGGTCGGCACGATGTTCATTTACTGTCTTCCTTTCCTGGTGCGTTGCCTCTGTGGCGGCGTCGTTGCGATGAGTACAGCCGCCCGCACGGGCTACCGATCCCAACATCGAACGGGCCGCGCGATGCACGCGCCGGTCAGGACGCCGGCGCCGGATGCTGCACCGGGGGGTGCATCTCAGCCAGGAACTGGCGGTAACGCTCGGCGTGAGCGGGACTGCGCCGGACGACCAGCCATCCGGCGGCCAGCAGCACGAACCACGCGGGGAACCACGCCAAAGCCAGCGCGGTGTCGTCTTCCGTGGTGAGCGTCCACGCGACGAATGCGAAGAAGGCGAGCACGGCCCAGCACATCGCCCGGCCGCCGGGCATCTTGAAGGCCGAGTCCGCGTGGCGCCGCGCGTACCGGCGGCGATAGACGAGGTAGCTGGCCAGGATCATCGCCCAGACGAACATGAACAGCAGTGCCGAAATGGTCGTCACCAGCGTGAAAGCGCCCATCACCGAACCGCCGACGTGCAGCAGTGGGATGGCGGTCAGCAGCAGTGCGGCCGTCACGAACAGGGCGGGCGCCGGCACCCCTCCGCGGTTCAGCCGGCGGAAAACCGCCGGAGCGCTACCTTCGTCGGCCAGACCGTAAAGCATGCGGCCGGTCGAGTACATCCCGGAGTTGGCCGCGGAGGAGGCCGCGGTGATCACGACGAAGTTGACCACCGAGGCCGCGCCGCCGAGTCCGGCCAGGGAGAACATCGCGACGAACGGGGACTCGTTGCCGTCGAACCGCCGCCATTCGACGACGGTGAGGATCACCAGCAGCGCGCCGACATAGAAGATCGCCACCCGCAGCGGCACCGCGTTGATCGCGCGGGGAAGGGTGCGACGCGGGTTGGCAGTCTCGGCCGCCGCGGCACCGACGAGTTCCACGCCGGCGAACGCAAAGAACGCGATCTGGAATCCGCCCACCATCCCGGAAAAGCCGGTGGCGAAGAATCCGCCGCTGTTCCAAAAGTTTTCGACCGTCGCCGGATGTCCCTGCGGGGAAACGAAATTGGTGGCCAGCATGATTGCGCCGACAACGATCAAACTGATGATCGCGACGACTTTGATTAGCGCGAACCAGAATTCGATCTCCCCGAAGTTGCGCACGCTGAACAGGTTGATCAGCAGGATCAGCACACACGCGCTCAGCGCCGGCAGCCAGGCCGGCAGACCCGGCCACCAGAACTGCAAGTAGCCCGCGATCGCGACCAGTTCGGCAATGCCGGTGACGATCCAGGCAAACCAATACGACCACCCGACGAAAAAGCCCGCCGCCGACCCCAACAGGTCGGCGGCGAAATCGACGAAGGACTTGTAGTTCAGGTTCGACAACAACAACTCGCCCATCGCGCGCAACACGAAAAACAAGAAGAACCCGATGATTCCGTAAACCACCACGACCGACGGGCCGGCGCGGGAGATCGTTCGCCCGGCGCCCATGAACAGGCCCGTTCCGATCGTGCCACCGATCGCGATCAGCTGGACGTGACGGTTGGACAGTCCCCGATGCAGCTGCGAGACAGCAGGATTAACCTCGACGACGTCCTCGCTCATGTGTCACGTCCTCGTGGTTCCGAGCTGCCGGTAGCTAACCAGTGCTGTGGCCAAACTGGATTATTCCTATCGTCACATCCCGGCGCTGACCAAGCCAATTGTCAACGTTCTGCGAGATGCACCGGCCCGAACGAGCAAAGGGAAAGGCGGCGCCTAGCCCGACGTCTTGACCATGAGCTTGCCGACGTGCTTGCCGTCGAAGAGCATGTTGATCGCCGTGGGCAGCTGTTCGAAACCCTCGACGACGGTCTCCAGCGGCGTGAGCTTGCCCGCGGCGATCAGGTCCGAGATCTCGCGTACCGCTTCGGGGGCGCGGCCCAGGTGGTCGAGAACGATGAAGCCCTCCACCCTCGCGCGCTGGATCAGCAGGTTGCCGAAGACCCGCGGTCCGGGTCGCGGGTCGGCCTCGTTGTAGCCGGAGATCAAGCCGCACAGCGCAACGCGCGCGCGAATGTTGAGCCGGGCGAAGACCGCGTCCATGATGACGCCGCCGACGTTCTCGAAGTCGACGTCGATGCCATCGCGTGTCGCCGCCCGCAGCTGGGCGAGCCAGTCGTCGGCACGGTAGTCGACCGCCGCATCCAAGCCGAGTTCCTCGGTGAGCAGACGGCATTTGTCCGGGCCGCCGGCGATCCCGACGACGCGGGCGCCGTCGGCCTTGGCAAGTTGGCCGGCGACCGAGCCCACCGCACCCGCCGCGAACGACACGACGACGGTCTCACCCGGCTGCGGCTTGCCGATGTCGCGGATCCCGACCCACGCCGTGAGCCCAGTCGTCCCGAGAGCGCCCATGTAGGCCCTGCACGATCTGGCCGACCGTATAGTTGGGCTTCTTGGATTCGACGACCCGGCCGAGCCCGCCGGCCCGCATGACCTCGCCGATACCGACCGGAGGCAGATAGGTCGGGGTGTCGTTGGTCCAGGTCCGGTTGGTCGGATCGAGCGAGATCCATTCGACCCGCACCAGCGCCTCACCATCCCCGATCTGTGGCACGGCTTCCTCGCTGAGTTCGAGCGTGTTGGGACCAATACGTCCGGTCGGGCGCTCACGCAGCAGGAATCGGCGATTTCGATCGGGCATGAGCGCACGCTACCGGACACCATTCTCCGGATCAATAGCCATGAAAGTTGTTGGTACACAACGTTTTTAGTACGCCACTCGACTCGCAGCGGACCAAGGTCGACGACGGATGCTATAACCCCAGCTATGGCGGATCACACCATCACCCATGTTTCGGATACCGCCCGCTGGACGTCGCTGCATCGGGCAACCGAATCGCAACGCCGCGATGCGTTGTTCCACGACCCGCTCGCCGGGCTGCTGGCCGGCGAACAGGGCCGTGCGATCGTCGCCAATGTGCCCCGGTCGACGCGCAACGGTTGGTGGCTCGTCGCGCGCACCAAACTGATCGACGACGCCGTCGCCGAGGCCGTCACCAACGGTTGCGACCGGGTGTTGAATCTGGCCGCCGGCCTGGACACCCGGCCCTATCGTCTGGAGCTGCCCGCCGAGTTGGGGTGGGTGGAGGCGGATCTGCCGGCATTGCTGGCGGAGAAGACGCAACTGCTCGCCGATCAGACACCGCGATGCCGGTTGACGCGCACGGCCGTCGACCTGGCCGACCCACCGGCCCGGGACGCGTTTCTCAACGACGCCCTCGACGGCGCCGCGAAGGCCCTGGTGCTCACGGAGGGCCTGTTGATGTATCTCGACGATGGCGACGGCGACGGTGGGGATCACCCGGCCCGAGGTCGCCTGGTGGATGCTCGACTTCGCCGGTCCTGGTCTGAAAAAGATGATGAACAAGAAGATGGCCGACATGCTGGAAAATGCACCGTTCAGATTCGCCCCCGAAACGGCGTGGCATATTTCGAAGAACTCGGCTGGCGCGTCGCCGAAGTGGAATCGTTGCTAATCGTTGCCCACCGATTCCGCCGCTTGCCGGTACTCATGCGCCTCGCCGCATGGCTGCCTCAACCCGATCCGCGCCGACCCGGGACCCGACCATGGAGTGCGGCGACTCTGCTGACCCACTGAGCCCACGATCGACGAACGTGTGCAAGATTTTTCGGTATTTGTGCACATGCCGGATTCTTTAATGCCGCGCGTCTGGCATCCGACGAACGGGAGACGAAATCGGAATGCGGACCATTCGCCGCGCCAAAATCCGCCGCCGAACTTAGATTCGCCGCATGCGCATTTCGGTCAAATTCGACCAGAGCTTCCAATACGCCGAACTCGAGCGGTTGTGGCGCACCGCTGATCGGCTTGGTTTCGAAGCGGTGTGGGATTACGACCATTTCTACGAGCCGCAGGAACACACCGCCCCCACCCATGAGGCTGGACCACCCTGGCCGCGATGGCCGCGGTCACCAAGCGGGCGCGGGTCGGCTGTCTGGTATCCAGCGTCACCTACCGCAACCCCGCGGTCCTTGCCAAGATGGTGGTTACCGTCGACCACATCTCGGGTGGTCGCCTCAACTTCGGGATCGGCGCCGGCTGGCACGAGGCCGAACATTGCGGGTACGGGATCGACTTTCCCGCCCCCGGTGCCCGCGTCTCGATGGTCGACGAGGCACTGACCCTGATTCGCCGGCTATGGACGGAGGAATCGGTCACCTTTGAGGGGCAATTCTTCGCCCTCGTGGATGCGCTGTGCGAACCCAAACCGCTGCAGCGCCCACACCCCCCGATGGTGATGGGCGGCACGGAGCCGAAGATGCTCCGCGTGATCGCACGCCAGGCGGACATCTGGAACATGCCCGGACATGAGGGGCCCGAAAGATGGGGCACCGTAAACGCCCGGCTCGACGAGGCATGTGCCGAAATGGGGCGCGAACCGGGCGTAATCACGCGCACCGCGCAGGTTTCCCTGCATCCCGTCGAGCCCGATCAGGTGGATGAACAGCTGGCGCTGTTGCCGGAGTTTGAACGGCTCGGTTGCGAGCAGATGGTGCTGGCGTTCCGCCAGCCACCGACGGACGCACTGCTACAGCGTTGCCTTGCCCTGGATTCCACCCCGCGACCGGTCGCGGCCGTCTAGCCGCGGCAGGGGACATTCACCTCGCTGCCGATATGGAGGATTGTTAGCTCGGTGGACGTGTTGCGGGTTGCTGCGCTGCCAATCGTTGTCACGGTGATGTTCGGGTCGATCGGATCGGCGAACGCCGATCCTCCGCCCACTCAGCAGATCACCACGGCGGCCGTCGGGTCCCAGGGGCAAGCCGTCAACGGCTTTCACGAAACCCCGCCCGACGGCAACGTCGCCGTGGTGAACGACTGCGTAGCCTCGCCCGCGGCCGTGGCCGACAACGTCTACGCGTGCTCGCCGAGCGTCGCCGGCGCCGCCACCTGCTGGCCGTCGACACCGGGATCGCTGCTGTGCGTCGACAATCCGTGGGACCAGCGTTTACATCGGGTCGACTATCAGGGGCAGCTGCCGCCGGTGCGAGCCCCGGCGTCACCGGAACCGTATGCACTCATCCTCGACGACGGCCCCCGCTGCCTGCTGCGCAACGGCGGGGCGTGGGGCGGCCGGGACGACGGTTACGTCGCCGGCTACGGGTGCGACAACGGTGGCCCCAACCCTGCGGTGCTGTGCCGCCCCGACACGCAGACCTGCATCGACGACCGCACCGGGCCGGTATGGACGGTCAAAGTCGGTCAGCTGGGTGCGGGCAACCCGCACCTGCCACCACCCCAAGTCCACGCGGTAGCAGAAGCGTGGTTCGCCGGCGATCGCACTCCGGGCTGATGCCGGCTACCAGACGCGTATCCAGTCGACGAGCATGTCGGCGGGGTAGCTGCCGCCTCCGGGGTCACCACCGCCGGAACCGGCAACGGCAAGGTTGAACACCGGATAGACCGTGTAGCCGGGGCCGTTGAACGGCCAATCCGGCAGCGAGCTGGCCGGCACGTCGAAATAGGGCTGGGCTCCGTCGGAATAGTCTTTCCAAAACCTGATCCCGGCCTCGTCCCATTGAGTGCGCCAGGTGTGCCAGGCGCTGTCGACCGCGATGTTGTGCGTCTTCCACTCGCCGCCGTTCGCCTTGGCGTGCACCGTGGTCGCCGAGGGCCAGCTGCCGTTACCGTACCACTCCATCACGTCGATCTCGCCCTGGTCGTCGTTGCCGAGCCAGTACGCGGGCCAGGCGCCGGCCGTCAGGCAGTTCAGCTTGACGCGGGCTTCCCAGGTATGGCCGACGCCGCCGCGCCACAGGCTTTGCACCTTGCCGCTGAAGTAGGTCGGGCCGTCTTTGGCCGCGCGCAGAACGAGGTTCGAGTTGCCGTCGACGAACACGTTTTTCCGATCGTCACGGTACTGCCCGATGTGCTCGGGCAACTCCCAATACGTCGGGTCCTTGATCGTCTCGCGGGCCTTGGCGATCGCCCACTTGGACGGGTCGGGCACCGAACCGGCCGGGCCGTCGAACTCGTCGGCGAATAGGTAGCTTCCGGCCTGCCCGCTGGGCGCGGCGGGCGGTGGCACCCGCCCGGGATAAGCCCTGGCCTCAGGGATGGGCAGCGCGGCCGCCAGCACGCCGATCCCGGTCGTCAGCATCATGCGTCGGCGGTCCATCTCAGGCATAGGCAAGCGACGATAGCAGCCCCGCCGGTACGGGGTCGAAACGGAAATTGTGTCGGTGGCCGTCGTTAGCATTTGGATCGCCACCGCCCCGAAACGGACGGCGGAACGGTACAAGCTCGGGATTTGGGATGGAATTCACGGCGAATTCTCATGTTCAGCCACGGTTTGGTCTCAGCATTGGTTGGGCATCCTGGACACGAATCGATAACACGCTTGTAGCTTTGCGGCCGAGTCGGGGCTCTGAGAGGAGTTGACCACCATGGCGAATGCGCCAGAGTCGACAGTTATTTTTCTCCAGTCCCATCCGGCGTGGATCGCGGCGCAGCGCCGTGAACGTGAACGTGCCGAATCCATCCGTCGCCACCCGTCTTTTCGGGCCCGTCGAGGAGACGCTCGGGTAGGCCAAGCGGTTGCCGCTGGCAGCCGCCGGTTCAAGCTCTTCTCCACCGGCGATACCCCCGCATAAACGTTAATAACTGCGCATCAGTCAATTCGCTCGGTCCTTGAATTGCGTTAATTCGCGCCGGTCATAACCGTGCAGTCACGGCCAAAACGAGATTCCTGACGACATCCGTTTACTTCGCCAGTGCGGAACGCAATGGCCAAAGCTGTTATGTCAGTGGAGAATTCCACCACGTCCCCGATGGCGCGGATGCCGACCTGATCCTGGTCGCCGCGGAGACCGCCGACGGCACAACACTTTTCGCGATCACCGGTTCCGACGGGGTGCACCGGCAGCGGCTGGCCACCCTCGACCCGACCCGCCCGTTGGCTAATTTGCGGCTTTCGCACGCCGCGGCGCGCCGGGTCGGGGCGCCCGGAGCCGCCACGGCCGTGTTGGCCCAGGTCCACCTTCGGGCGACCGCGCTGCTGGCGGCCGAGCAGGCCGTGCTGGCCGAGCAGTGCGTAGCGCTCACCAGGCGATACCTATTGGACCGTCGGCAGTTCGGCCGTCAGATCGGCGCGTTCCAGGCGCTCAAGCATCGTCTCGCCGACGCGGCGGTGCGTGCCGAGCTGTCGGCCAGTAGCGCCTGGTATGCAATCCGGCAACTGGCGGCCGGGGCGGCCGATGCCGAATTCGCCGTGACGGTCGCGGCCGCCGCGTGCGGGGAGGCCGCGGTGCAGAATGCCGCGGAGATGATCCAGCTGCACGACGGCATCGGCTACACCTGGGAGCACGCCGCACACCTGTACCTACGCCGGGCCAAGTCCGACCAATACCTGCTCGACACCCCGTCGGCACATCACGACCGGCTCGGCCTCGCCGTCGTCGAAACGCCTTCGCCCACGACACAATCCGCACCGGTAACAGACTCGCCGGCGGTCGCCGAACTGCACGCGTGGCTGGCCGCCAACCTGATCGACGGCCTCGCCGGCGACGGCCCACCCCCGGCAGCGGGGGAGAAGTACTCACCGGCGCGACGCGACTGGTATCGCCGCCTCGGCGCCGCTGGCTGGTCGACACCGACCTGGCCGGTCCAGTACGGCGGTCGGGGCCTGAGCCGCGACGAGGGCGGTGCCGTCGTCGAAGAGCTGCGCCGCCGCGGCCTCGACCGGCCCGAGGAAGATTTCGTCGGGATATGGCTGGCCGGCCCAACGATTCTTCAGTGGGGCAGCGATCAGCAGCGTGAGACTTACCTGCGGCCGCTGGCGCTGGGCGAGCATCGGTGGTGTCAACTGTTCAGCGAACCCGGCGCCGGATCTGATCTGGCGTCCCTGGCGACGTCGGCCGTACCGATCGACGGCGATCGCTGGCTGGTCAACGGCCAGAAGATCTGGAGTTCGTTCGCCAACACCGCCGACTTCGGGCTGCTGATGGCCCGCACCGATCCGACACTGCCCAAACACGACGGCATCACCTACTTCCTGCTCGACATGCGGACACCCGGTGTCGAGGTGCGACCGCTGCGGCAGATGACTGGCGACGCCGAATTCAACGAAATGTTCCTCACCGACGTCGTGGTGCCCGACTCGGCGCGTCTGGGCCCGCGCGGCGCCGGCTGGAAGGTCGGCATCAGCACGCTGATACAGGAACGCAACAGCCTGACCGGGCCGCCGGTCGTCGGTCCGGGCGTGGCCGATCAGCTGATCGCCGAAGCGCTCGACCGCGGTGCCTGGCACAACGCCGATGTACGGGATCGGTTGCAGCGCATGCTGGTCGACGAACGCGCCCTGCAGACCGCGAGTTTGCGCGCCAGCGTTACCCCGGATCGCAACCCCGGCGCCATCGACTCGATTCGCAAACTCGTAAGCGCGGACCTGCACGAGCGCGCGGGGCGTATCCGGGTCGACTCGCGGCCAGAGCTCTCGCTAGACTGGCCGATCGATGCCGAGATGCCCGCTGGCACAAGATCATTCCTGGAGATGAAGAAGTACTGCATAGCCGGTGGCACCTCGGAGATCCAGCGCAACATCATCGCCGAACGCGTGCTCGGGCTGCCCCGCGAGCCCGATCCCGACCGCGACCAGCCGTTCAATCAGCGGACCAGTAGATAAGAAGGAGCCCACCGCAAAATGATGACGGGCGAACAGTACAAGAACTCGTTGCGCAACGGACGGCGGATCTACCAGGACGGCAAGCTGGTCGCAGACATGGACACCGACCCGCTGCTGGCCCCGGCGCTGGAAGCGGTGACCGCGGGATACGACGAGTACTACCGTCCCGAGCCCGACGCGGTGAACCCCCTCGTCGAGGTGCCCCGCAGCGTGGACGAACTGCGAGAGCGGGTGCCGATCCTGACCAGGATGGACCTGTTGCTCAACGTCACCTACCAGTCGCTGATGACGCTCGTGGTGGCGGCCGCGCGGCTGGGTGACGCGCACCCCGAGTTCGTCGCGCGCATCAATGCCTATGTGGCACAAGCGCGTCGCGACGACATCCGCATCGCGGAGTGCATCACCGCCAAGGGCGATCGGTCGCGGGCGCCGGCCGCACAAGACGACCCCGACCAGTACGTGCGCGTGGTGCAACGCCGCGACGACGGGGTGGTGATCCGCGGCGCCAAGCTACACATCAGCGCCGCACCCTTCGCGCATCATCTGTTGGTGATACCGACCACGTCGATGAAGCCGGGGGAGGAGGACTACGCGATCGCGTGCGCCGTGCCGGTGAACGGAGCGGGCGTGCACGTCGTCAGCCGCACCGTGCAGGCACACGGCGGTGACGCACGCGACTACCCGGTGAGCTCCGGGCGTGGCATGCCCGACGGCTTCGTGATCTTCGACGACGTGTTCGTGCCGAACGAACACGTGTTTTTGGACGGGGTTGCGGCCCAGGCCGGAATCTTCGCGCACTCGCTCGCGTTGTGGGAACGCCTTGGCGGCACCGCCGTGATGGTGGAACAGGCCGACGAGATGGTGGGCCTGGCCGCACTGATCGCCGAGGCCAATGGCACCGCCCGGGTTTCGCACATCCGGGAAAAGATCGACGAGATGATGATCCACGCCACCATCCTGCGCGCCGGCATGGAGGCCGCGATCAGCAACGCGCACACCACGCCGGAGGGTTACTACTATTCCGACGATCTCTACACCAACGCCACCAAATACGTTGGTGCGGCGAACTTCAACCTGATGGTCCGGCATCTGCACGACGTCGCCGGCGGTGGCGTGATCACCACACCATCGATGGCGGACCTGGACAACCCAGACGTCGGGCCGCAGTTACGCAAGTACCTCACCGGCGCATCCGAGGTCCCGGGCGATACTCGCGCGAAGTTGTTTCACGCCATCCGGGACGCCACCGCCGACTCGTACGGCGGCTGGCATTTGGTCACCAATGTGCAATCCGGTGGCGGCCTGTTCGCCCAGCGCCTGGTGACCTGCAAGCATTACGACATGGAACGGGCCAAGCGCCTGGCCCGGCACGCGGCCAACCTCGATTGACGGCACACCGTGCTTGCGTGAACGTGAACGTAGACGTAGATTCAGCTGCATGCGTTTCGGTGTGTTCATCGCGCCCTACCACATGGTGGGAGACAATCCGACCCTCGCGTTCGAGCGCGACCTGCAGTTGGTCGAAGCCGTCGAAGAACTCGGCTACGAGGAAGCCTGGTTCGGCGAACATCATTCCGGCGGAACCGAAATCAGCGGTGCGCCGGATCTGATGATCGCCACGGCCGCCGCGCGCACCAAGCGCAGCCGGCTGGGCACCGGTGTGGCCTCGCTGCCGTACCACCACCCGTTCATGTTGGCCGACCGGATGGTGCAACTCGACCACCTGACCCGGGGGCGACTGATCGTCGGGGTCGGTCCGGGCGCGCTGCCGGGCGACGCCTACATGATGGGCATCGAGACGACGCGGCAGCGCGACATGATGCTCGAGTCCCTCGAGGCGGTGCTCGAATTGTTGGCCGACGAGGGACCGGTGACCCGCAAGACGGACTGGTTCACGTTGCGCGACGCCAGGTTGCAGCTGCGGCCCTACAGCAGGCCCGGCATCGAGGTGAGCGTCGCTGTGACGGCGTCGCCGTCCGGCCCGGTCGCGGCCGGCAAGTTCGGCATCGGATTGCTTTCGATCGCCGCGACCCAGAAGAAGGCCTTCGACGCGCTGGCGCGCAACTGGCGCACCGCCACCGAGACCGCGGCCGCACACGGCAAGACCGTGAGCCGCGAGGGCTGGCGCATGGTCGGGCCGATGCACATCGCCGAAACCGAAAAACAGGCCCGCCGGGAGGTCGAGGTCGGCCTCGCTCAATGGGTCGACTACTTCCAAAATGTCGGCGCGATACCGATTTTGGGCGACTTCGATCCGGGCGAGGACATCGTGGCCGCGGTCAACGACACCGGTGTGGGCGTGATCGGCACTCCCGAGATGGCCGTCGAGCAGTTGCGCCGGCTGCAAAGACAGTCCGGCGGATTCGGCACCTATTTGTTGATGGCGCACGAATGGGCCAATCGTGGGGCCACGCTGCGGTCCTACGAGCTGATCAGCCGCTACGTGATGCCGGTGTTTCAGGATTCGCTGGAACCGATCGAGCGCAGCCGCGACTGGACGATCTTCCACCGCGAGACGCTGATGGGCAACATCACCGACGCGATCGTCGGCGCGACACAACAATTCCTTGCCGAGCGCGACGCCCGCCGTGCCCAGGCAGAAAAAGTGCGCACCGGTCAGTGATCGACTTCGGGGTGCTGCTGTTTCCCAACGTCGCGTGGGCGACGCTGCTCGACCGCTGCGAGCAGGCCGAGGAGTTGGGGCTTCGCAGCCTCTGGATCGACGACCACGGCGCCAACCCGCAAGCCTCGAAAGCCAACTGGTTCGAGGCGTTCACCACGCTGGCCGGCCTGGCCAACTGCACGCGCCGAATGTTGCTGGGGCGGTTGGTCTCCAACGTCATCCTGCGACACCCCGTGCTGCTCGCGCGCCAAGCCATCACGCTGGAGAACATGTCGGGCGGCCGGCTGCGGCTGGGGATCGGGGCCGGTTATGCGTGCACCGACCACGAGCTGCTGGGCACCACGCCGTGGGCGCGCGACGAACGTGCCGAGCGGTTCGCCGAAGCCGTCGAGTTGATCGACGCGCTGCTGCGCGCCGAACCCGTCGACTTTGCCGGCAAGTACTACGACGTTCGCGGCGTGCGGCTGCGACCGGCTCCGGCGCAACGGCCGCGGCCGCCGATGTGCATTGCCGCGCATGACCATTCGAGCCTGCGGCTGGTGGCTCGGTTCGGCGACATCTGGAGTTCGTTCGGCGGCTGGGGGCTGTCGTCAGCCGAGCTGCTGGCGATCACCCAGCGGCGGTCGGCGATCCTGGACGAGCTCTGCGCCGAAGTCGGCCGGGACCCGTCGAGCATTCGCCGGCAGATCCTGGCCGGCAGTCCCGCGACCACTCCGGACCCGATCTGGTCGTCCGTGCAGGCGTTCGACGACTGGGTGGCCGGCTGGCAGCAGATCGGCATCGACGAGATCGTGTTGTACTTCCCCCCGGAGCTGCTCTACGAGCCGGAGCTGATCGATCCCGCGGTCCTCGAGCACCTGCGGGCCCTGCTGTTCGCGCGGAGCTCAGGTGATCAACGTTCCGCCGTCGACTGGTAGCACCGCGCTGCTGACGAACGACGCGGCCGGGCTGGCCAGAAACAGGACCGCCGCGGCCACCTCGTCGGGATCACCCATCCGAGCGGCGGGTACCCGGGTGGCGACGAAGTCGTCGTTGAAGCCGTCCGGCGTGTGTGCGGTCACTCCGCTGGACAGAAATCCCGGCGCCACGGCGTTGACCCGAATTCCCTTGCGGCCGGTCCACTGTCGGGCCAGGTCGCGGGTGAGACCCAGCAGCCCCGCCTTGCTGGACACATAGCCCGCCTGCGGCAGCGAGGTCGTCGTCAACCCCAGGATGCTGCTGATCATCACGACGGCCGAACCCGGCTGCATCACGCGGCCACACGCCTGGCTCATCCAATAGGCGCCCATCAGGTTGACTTCGATGCTGTATCGGAACTGCGCCGGATCCTCGCGCGTCGCGGGTGCGGCGGTGCCCACGCCCGCGTTGTTGACCAGCACGTCCACCCTGCCGAAATGCTCCGCGATCCGGCCCACCGCGGCGGTGCAGGATTTGGGATCTACGACGTCCACCAAAAATGCAGTGGCGTCGAGGCCGTCGTCGCGCAATCTCGCGCAGCGTTCTTCGACGGCCTCGAAGCGGCGGCCGGCCAAGGCGATTCGCGCTCCGGCGCAGCCGAGCGCGCGGGCGATCGCCACGCCCAACTCCGACGGCGCCCCGGTCACCACGGCGACGCGACCGTCCAGCCGGAATCGCTCGATAACGAGCCGTGGGTTTGGGTTTCCGGACGCGGCTGCGCGCGCAACGCCAGGACACAGTCGCGCCCCTGCAGGATGTGCTCGGCCATCAGGGCGCCGGCGCGCTCGGGTTCCCCGGCGGCGATCGCGTCGCGCACCATCCGGTGGAACAGGTTGGAGTGCTCGCTTTCGGCCCGCGTCTGATGTCGAAACACCTGATACACCAACGGAATGTCGACCGCGTGCACCAGCAGTGCCGACAGCCGTCGGTGCCGCGACCCCTCCACCACGCCCTGGTGGAAGGCACTGTTGGCGGCCGCGATTCGGCGCACGCCCGCATCCAACGAGCCGCTCGACACGAGCTCGATGCCCGCATCGAAATCCGCGATCGCCGCGTCGAGTCCGGCGATGCCGTCGGCATGCATCCGGGTCGCCGCACGCTCGGCGGCCAGCGATTCCAGCCGGGCGCGCAGCTCGTATTGGTCGCGGATGTCGGTCTCGGACATCGTGGCGACGACCGCTCCCCGGTTTCGCTCGATCACGACCAAGCCGTCGGCGGCCAAGGCCCGCAACGCTTCTCGGACCGGCGTGCGGGACAGGTCGAACATCTCGCCGATGCGCTGTTCCACCAGCCGCGAGCCCGGTTCGAAATCTCCCTCGGCGATCGCGCGCCGGATCAGCCGGTAGGCCAAGTCCGATCGGCCGTCGATCTCGCTCACCTCAGTCACCTCCAGAAGTGGCGGCGCCGATGTCGAGCACGCCGCCGCCCTCGGGGTCGTCGACCTCGACGATCGGGTCGTCGACGTCGTCGAACTCCAGGCGCAGTGCCCGCGACATGATCGCGTGCATGACATACATCGTGGTGGTATAGGTGAATTCGAGGATCTCGGTGTCGGTGAAGACATCTCGCAATTGGGTGAACAGCTGCTCGGGTACCCGGCCCTGTTGGCCCGCAAGGCAATCCGCGTAGGCCAGCAGCAGCCGCTCGGTGTGGTCGAAACAATCGGCGGTCTGCCACGAGGGAATGGCCGCGATCTTCTCCTCGGACAGCCCCGCCGATCGGCACGCCTTGCAATGCTGGGAGTAGACGAACTGTCTGCCCACCACCCAGCCCGCCCGGATCTGGCCCAGCTCACGGTGATCGGGGCGGATGCTTACCTCTTGGCGGTACAGGCGAAAGCCCCGCACGGCATGACGCAGGGCAGCGGGCGACTGGGCCATCACCGTCCACCAGTTTCCCGCAGTGCCGCCGACGGTGCCCGGTTCGGCCACCGGATCGCGGTCGCCGAACATGAAGTCGTACATCTTCAGCGTGAACTCGTCGGTGACCTCACCCCGGGGAATGGGATTCAGGCGCGGCATTGCGAGTCCTCTCGATTGGATGCAGATTGCATTCAATCCCAACGTCTGCCGCTACATCAACGCAGCTCGCAGTTCAGCCACGCCCCGGATTGCGTACAGTCAGGGGCGCAGGCCGGCGAGTGTCATGGCCGCGAACACATCGCCGATCTCGGCCAGCGTGTTGCGTCCGCCGGGGACGTACCAACGGTGGATCCAGTTGTGCATGCCGAGGATCCCCAGCATCACCAGCCGCGGGTCCAGGTCGCGGCGGAATACGCCGGACGCGACGCCCTCCTCGACGATCGCAAGCAGCGTCTTGCCGTAGGTATCGGCATTGGCGACGATGTCCTTCGCCTCGGGAAGGGTTGCCAGGTACTGACTTTCGCTGAACAACAGAAAGACTTCGGGATAGTTGGCCAGGTCTTCGATGTAGGCACGCAGCGCCCGGCGCAGCTTCTCGTCGGCCGACGCGTCGGACTCGAGCGCCTCGCGGCAGCGCCGCGTCATCGTGTAGGCGGGCTGCTCGATCAACGCGACCAGCAGCTCCTCCTTGGTGCCGACGTAGTAGTACAGCGAGGCACGGTTGATGCCGACCTCGGCGGCCACATCTTCGAGGCGGGCTCGCGCGAATCCGTCCCGGCGGAAGACCTCCGCGGCGCCCTTGAGGATCGTCTGCCATCGCTCCCCGGAGGCGCGGCGGTCGGCGTTGCGGCGCTCGTGGCGTCGACGGGCGTTGTCGCTCTGCTGGCGGGTGGCTGGAATGGTCGTCCTCCTCATCTACCGTGCGGTATCAACGTACGCCATCAGGGCTCCGAACTGCAGAAAGCCGGATTCGTCTACATGAACGTTGACGTTGGCAAACGGATGCTGTCGTCGTAGCGTGCCGAACTGATGCTCCGTCATTTGCGCCTTAATTTCTCCATCGCCACACGGAAGTCGTCGTGCTCCATGGCCGCGGCCTCCAGCGTGAGCGACAACGGCAGCACCGCACCCGACGCCAAGGCGAGCAGGCGGTTGATCGCCATCTTGGTGCCCTGCACAGCCTGGGGAGCCAGCTGGGCAAGCCGCACCGCCATCGACGTCGCCGCCGGTAGCACCTCGGGCGTCGGCACGACACGGGTGATCAGTCCCAGGCGTTCGGCCTCGGCGGCCGTGAGCAGGTCACCGGCCATCAACAACTGCTTGGCGCGGTTGATCCCGACGAGCAACGGCCAGATCGCCGCGGCACCGTTGCCGGCCGGCAGCGCGGCGTGCACATGCAAGTCGCCGAGCTTGGCCGATTCCGCGACATATGAGATGTCCGCCAGCGTCGCCAGCACCGCGCCCAGCCCGACCGCGTGCCCATTCACCGCTGCGACAAGGGGTTTGGTCAGGGCGACGATGTCGTCCACGATGTGGCGCGCCTCCTCGATCGGCGTTCGGCCGGTCGAGGTCGCATACCCGCGATCGCTGGATTCGTCGCCGCCCGCCGAGAACGTCCGGCCCGCACCGGTCAGCACCACGGCACGCACCCGGCCGTCGTCCTGGGCGGCGGCGAACACGGTTGACAACTCCGAATGCATGACGTCGTCGACGGCGTTGGCCTTGTCGGGCCGATTCAGCGTCAGCACCGCGACGCCGGTGGATTCGTCCACGGCGACGTCGATGGTGCGGTATGCGTCGGGGTCGAGCATCGGTCCGCTCCCTTCGATGAGCGTGAACGTCGATGTAGATGCTAGGAGGCCTTCGTGAGGATGTCGTTCGGGACATTCATCGCGCCGTATCACCCGGTCAGGGAAAGCCCGCTGACCAGCTATGAGAGCGATCTCGAGCTGATCGCGTGGTGCGATCGTTGGGGCTTCGACGAGGCCTGGGTCGGCGAGCATCATTCGGCCGCCTGGGAGAACATCGCCGACCCCGCGACGTTCCTGGCCGTTGCCGGTCAGCGCACTCAGCGCATCCGGCTGGGCTCCGGCGTGGTGAGCCTGCCGTATCACCATCCGATGATGGTGGCCGACCGGTTCGTGCAGCTGGACTACCTGACGCACGGGCGAGCGATGCTCGGCGTGGGCCCCGGGGCGTTGGTCTCCGACGCGACGATGATGGGCATCGACCCGATCACCCAGCGTCCGCGGATGAACGAGGCGCTCGGGGTGATCATTCGACTGCTGGCCGGCGAGACGGTCACCCATCACAGCGACTGGTTCACCTTGAATGAGGCGCGCCTGCAAATTCTTCCGGTCAACCGCTCGATGCCGATCGCGGTCGCCTCGAGCACGTCGCCGTCGGGCATGACCGCCGCCGGTACCCACGGGGTCGGGGTACTTTCGCTCGGCGCCGGCCTGATCGGCGGCAAGAAGGACCTCGCGGCGCACTGGGCGCTGGGGGAGAAGGCCGCCGCGGAAAGCGGCAAGAATTTCCGGCGCGAGGAGTGGCGACTGGTGATCCGGGCGCACCCTGCGCACACCCGAGAGCAGGCAATGGCCGAGGTCCGCGAGGGGCGCGAGGTCGAACGGATCGGCTACTTCAAGCGGATCGCCGGGTTGAAGTACGACTACACCCTCGAGCAGGAGATCGCCGAGGACGCCGCGATCGTCGGCACACCCGACGACATGATCGAGGCGCTGCACCGGTTACAGACCGTCACCGGCGGCTTCGGCGGCTTTCTGGTGCTGGCCGGCGACTGGGCCGACCGCGAGGCGACACTGCGCAGCTATGAATTGATGGGCCGCTACGTCATTCCCGAGTTCCGCGGGCACCTGAAACCCCTGCGCGCCAGCTACGACACCGTGGTGGCCAAGGAGAAGGACTACGGCGCACCGGTCATGGCGGCGATCAAAAAGGCCTACGAAGACGCCGGCCAACAAATGCCCGAAGACCTCAACCCGACCAACCTGCGGTAGCAATTCGGTCGCTTTTCCGGGCCGAATCTCACCGGCCGTCGTAGCCTTAGCCCCATGAGCGATGGCGACGTGGAGTTTCTCCGCGGTACCGGACGAATTGCCATGGCGCACAGGGGATTCACGTCGTTCAGGTTCCCGATGAACACCATGGGCGCGTTCCACGAGGCCGCCAGGCTCGGATTTCGCTACATCGAGACCGATGTTCGCGCGACCCGTGACGGCGTGGCCGTGATCCTGCACGACCGCCGGCTCCCGGCGCAGACAGGGCTGCCGGGCCCGATCGACCGGCTTGGCTGGCAGGATGTCCGCACGGCGGATCTCGGTGCGGGGCAAACCATTCCGACACTGGAAGAGCTGATCGTGGCGCTGCCCGCGATGCGGGTCAACATCGACATCAAAGCCGAGTCGGCCATCGAACCGACGGTCGAGGTCATCGAGCGGTTGAATGCGCACGATCGGGTGCTGGTCACGTCGTTCTCCGACCGGCGTCGCCGTCAGGCGCTGCGCCTGCTGTCAAAACGGGTCGCGAGTTCGGCGGACACGGTCGCGGTCCCGGCACTCGTCGCGGCGAAAACCCCGGCCAGCCGGGCCTATGCCTGGCGAATGCTGCACGACAGCGACTGCCTGCAGCTGCCGCCACGGCTCGGTCGCCTGCCGGTGATCACGCCAACCCTGGTCCGGGCCGCGCACGCCGCGGGACGTCAGGTGCACGCGTGGACCGTCGACGATCCGGTGGTGATGCGGGCCCTGCTCGACATCGGGGTGGACGGCATCATCACCGATCGCGCCGACCTACTGTGTGCTGGTCGCGCGCGACGAGTGGTCCCCGGCGTAACTACAGCTTGCTGGCGGCGAAGTCGGCGGCCTGGTTGGCCATGCCGGCGTCGATGTACGCGCTAGCCAGATGTTGTGGCCAGTTCTCTTTCCAGGTGTTCGGGTCGGCGGGGTTGCAGATCGGGTCGGCGCCGTGGCACAACTCGATCGTCCGGTCGTTGTACAGCGGGTTGAAGTTCGTGATCGGACCCACCCACTGACTTCCGTTGCCGAACAGCGCGACGGCGGCGATGTGCTGGTCCATGCCCGGTGGCAGGGGACTGTCGAACCCGAACGCGCTGATGGGCGCGGCGAGCACCACGTCGGTGACCGCGGCACCGAGCGAGTAGCCGCCCAACACCAGTCGGGTGTTCGGGCAATTGGCGGCCATGTCCTGGATGTGGTGGCTCATGTCGTTGAAGCCGATGTCGACCTGCGTATCGGCGGGGTACTTGACGGCGTACGAGCCGAGGCTCCTATTGCCGACCTTGGACGACAGCGCGTTGATGAACGCGTTGCCGAGCACACCGGGACCCGGTGATTCGTACCGGCCGCGGGCGAACACCACCTGAACCTGGGGACAGCTGGCGGCGGCCGACGGCACGACACCAGGAGCCTGAAGCGGTGCGGACGCCAGTATCAGGGCGCCCGCGAGCACGACCGCCGCGAGGCACACAGCAGATGGTTTACGGGGAACGAAAGCGCGCACAGCAAGATGTTAAGTCGAACTCGGCGCCGCCGCCGGGCCGAGAGAATTCCGGATCGGCACAACTCCGACCACGACGTTGGTCACGGCACGCCGAACGATAGGTTCAGCTGATGAGCAACACCAACGCGAATGCACCCGAGCGATTGTTCGCGCTGGCCGAGCAGGTCACGGGTTTCATGCCGGACGACGAGGGGCGCGCGCTCTACGACGCGGCGCTGCGGTATCTGGGCGGCGGTGTCGGTGTCGAGATCGGTACCTATTGCGGCAAATCCACCTTGCTGCTCGGTGCCGCGGCGCAGCAGACGGCGGCCGTGCTCTACACGATCGATCATCACCACGGCTCGGAGGAACATCAGGCGGGCTGGGAATACCACGACGCCTCGCTGGTCGACGAGGTCACCGGACTGTTCGACACCTTGCCGACGTTTCGTCGCACGCTCGACGCGGCCGGGCTGGATGACCACGTGGTGGCGGTGGTGGGCAAATCACCGGTGGTGGCCCGGGGATGGCGGTCACCGCTGCGGTTCCTATTCATCGACGGTGGCCACTCCGAGGCCGCGGCCACCCAGGACTTCGATGGATGGACCAAGTGGGTGAGCGTCGGCGGGGCACTCGTCATCCACGACGTCTTTCCCGACCCGCGAGACGGCGGCCGGCCACCCTATTACATCTATTGCCGCGCACTCGATTCCGGCCAGTTCCGGGAGATCTCCGCAGTAGGGTCGCTGCGGGTGCTCGAGCGCACCAGCGGTCAGGTGGGCGAGCCGATCGAAATCACCGGCCAGGCCCGGTAACCACACACTCGCAGTCGAATTCGGTCTGCAGACCCAGCGGCAGCCCCTGGCCGCGAAAGATCGCGGCGCCTGCCGTGCTGTCGGACAGCGCGTCGGCCGCCAGGATCACCGCCGCGCCCGTCCACGTCGTAAGCTCCTCGGGCCACCGCTTGCCGTCGGCGAACACCAAGCCGGTCCAGTACGAGCCGTCTTCTTCACGCAGGTGCTGCATCGCGGCGAATTGCCGGTGCGCGACCGATCGCTGCCCGATGGCTTCGAGTGCCATTACCAGTTCACAGGTTTCGGCGCCCGTCACCCAGGGCCGGTCGTTCACGCAGCGGATGCCGAGACCGTCGACGACGAAGTCGTCCCAGCGTTCCTTGACGCGCGCCGCGGCGGCCGGGCCTCGCAGCGCGCTACCGAGGATCGGGTAGTACCAGTCCATCGAATAGCGGTCTTTCTCGGTGAACACCTCCGGATGGGCGACCAGCGCATGGCCCAGCCGGCCCAACGCCAGCTCCCACTCCGGCTGCGGATCGTCGACCAGGGCGGCCAGCGCCAATGCACACCGGATGCTGTGATACACGCTGGCGCAACCGGTTAGCAGAGCTTCGCGGACCGGACCGGTTTCGCTTCGCGCCCAACAGATCTCGCCATACCCGATCTGCAGGTCGATGACGAAGTCGATCGCCGTGTGCACCGTCGGCCACATCGATGCCGCGAAGGACTCGTCACCGGTGACCAGGACGTAATGCCAAACACCGGTGGCGATGTAAGCGCAGAAATTGCTGTCACTGTTGGGATCTTCGATTGTCCCCGAACGGAATTGGAGCGGCCAGGATCCGTCGGATCGCTGATTGCGACGACTCCACTCGTACGCGGCCCGCGCTGGTTCCAGCAGCCCGGCGGCGGTGAGCGCCATCGCCGATTCCACGTGGTCCCACGGGTCGGTGTGACCGCCCCGAAACCAGGGGATGGCACCGGATGATTCCTGCTCGGCGGCGATGGACAGGGCTGTCTGACCACACTGCTCGGGGCTGAACACGCCCGGGACTGCCGGCGGGCTAGATCGACGCAACTGAATACCCCGGTGTCGCTTCCGCTTTGACCTGATGCGGCTTGGTGAAGTACATCGCCACGCTCTTGCCCACCAGGGGGTTGAGCATCGACTCCGCGATACGGGTGAGCCTGGGCCTGCGCATCAGGTCCCACACCAGAAGTTTGTGATATGCGGTCACCGCGGGGTGTTCTGTATTGTCAACTCCGACAGCACATTTCAGCCACCAAAATGGTGCATGCAACGCGTGCGCATGATGGGAGTGTGTCAATTTCAGTCCGCTGCCTACGATCTTGCTCCACAATTCGCTGGCCCGGTAGATGCGGATGTGGCCGCCGATGTTGGCGTGATACTCGTCGGACAGCAGCCAGCACACTTGTTCCGGGAGCCATCGCGGTACCGAGACCGCCAGGGTGCCTCCGACTTTGAGAACCCGGATCAATTCCGCGATCGCGGCGTCGTCTTGGGTGACGTGTTCCAGAATTTCGGATGCGATGACGCAGTCGAACGTCTCGTCGGGGTACGGCAAGTTCAACGCGTCGCCGACGACCGCCTCCGCCGATGCCGCCCCGGGTGCCTCTCCGGTTTCGGCCATCGCCCGCAAAATGGTTTCTACGGACTTTACTTCGGATTCGTCGCGGTCGAACGCGACGATGTCGGCACCGCGGCGGTACGCCTCGAACGCATGCCTGCCGGCCCCACAGCCCACGTCGATCACCTTGCTGGACGGCCCGATGCCGAGCCGGTCGAAATCGACTGTCAGCATTGCAGTTCGCTCTCGGTGACGGCCTTTCGCGCGATCGCCCGCTCATAGATCCGCACGGTTTGTGCCGCTACGGCTTCCCAGCTGAACACGCTGACTGCCCGGGCCCGGCCCGCCTTTCCAAGGCTGCGGCGCTTTTCCGGCGAGTCCAGCAGCTCGCCCAGTGCGCGGGTCAACGCGTCGACGTCGGCGGGCGGCACCAGCTCGGCGCAGGCGCCGTCGGTCCCGAGAACTTCGGGCAACGCACCCACTCGGCTCGCGACGATCGGCGTACCGCTTGACATCGCTTCGACGGCGGGCAGCGAAAAGCCTTCGTAGAGCGACGGTATGCAGGCGACCTCGGCCGAGGCGAACAACGCGGCCAGCTCGGCATCGGTGAGCCCGCTGGTGATGCGGACGATGTCGGAGATCCCGAGTTCGGCGATCAGTTTGTGGGTGGGGCCGTTGGGTTCCACCTTGGCGACGAGCCGCAACTCGACATCCCGATTCACCCGAGCTTTGGCGACGGCGTGCAACAGGGTGCTGACGCCTTTCTGCGGGGTGTCGGCGCTGGCGATCGCGATCACCCGACCGGGCTGCCGTGGACCCGAAACCGGTTTGAACAGTTCGGTGTTCACGCCCAACGGAACGACGTGGAGTTGCTCGGGCGAGACGCCGAAATCGGAGATGATGTCGGCGGCCGACGACGACGAGACCGTCAACAGCTCCGGAATCTGACGCGCCACCTGCTGCTGCATGTCCAGGAAGCCATACCAGCGGCGTACCAACGGCTTCCGCCACCACTTCGCCGCCGCGACGTCCAGCACCCGGTCACGGGTGATCGGGTGGTGCACGGTGGCGACCACCGGCATTCCCGTTGCGGCAATGCTCAGCAGTCCCGTGCCCAGGCTTTGGTTGTCGTGCACGACGTCGAAGTCGGCTACGCGGTCGGCCAGTAGACGGGCGACGCGCATGGTGAACGTCCGCGGCTCGGGGAAACCGGCCGTCCACACAGTCAGGAGTTCCCGAAGGTCGATCGCGTCGCAAATCTCGCCGGGGCGGGGAATGCGGAACGGGTCGGGCTCGCGGTACATGTCGAGACTCGGCACCTTGGTCAATCGCACCCGCGGATCGAGCAATTCCGGATACGGCTGACCGGAAAATACTTCGACATCATGGCCTAGTTCCACCAGACCGTGGCTGAGATGTCGTATGTAGACGCCCTGTCCGCCGCAATGGGTCTTACTACGGTAGGACAGCAAGGCAATTCGCATACTCAACTCTTCTTTGCTGGTTAACGAACGCGGAAGGGCGCCGAATCCATCGCGATCAACGGGCCCCGAACTCCGTGACAGCAAATTGGACATGTGTCCAGACTATAGTTCGATCAGCTAATCGACGCAACGCGCCATCGGTGCCCTTCAATACTAGGTTTCGGCGATATTCGTTCGGCGGCGAGGTCGAGTGGATAACTGCTTCGGCTCGCGCGGAGGCAATCGGGCGTCGGACATGTTGTGAGGCAATGGGCGGAGCGGTGACCCAGGCGAGGACGCCTTTGTTTGCTGGCGGCCCATCCTCCTCAGCGATCCAGCAGGACGGACAGGGCGTCGGAGACCATGTCCTCGGGGTGTTGGTCGATCCCGACATTGCGCAGCTCGCCCTCGATGGCAAGGGAGGCGACGCCGTGCACGAGCGACCAGAGCGGTCCGGCCACCTCGCGCGGTTGTCGGCCGCGCAGTAGCCCGGCCGCCTGACACCCGGCAATCGTGTCGAGCAGTGTTCCGAAGGCTTGACCTGCGGCGACCGCCAGACTCGGGTGCTGGGCCTTGTCGGTATCCGCACCGAACATGACGCGGTACTGGTTCGGGTGACCGACGGCCCAACGGACATAGGCGCGACCGATCGCGATCAGCTTGTCGCGGGGACCGGCGGCGGCCTCGGTGCCGGCGGATAACGCGGCATGGAGGTCTAAAAACCCCTGTTCGGCGACCGTCGCGAGCAAGTGAGCCTTGTCGGTGAAGTGGCGGTACGGCGCCGCGGCGCTGACACCCGCGCGGCGCGCCGCCTCGGTCAGGGTAAATCCCTTCGGCCCCCGCTCGGCCACCAGCGACAGTGCCGCGCTGGTCAGCGCGCGTTTAAGATCGCCGTGGTGGTAACTACCCCGGACCTTGGTTGGAGACTTCTTCGCGGGCATGTTGACGACATTGACATCCGAGTCAATGTTAATGACATTCACATTCCTGGAAGGAGCCGAAATGTCATCTCGACAATGCGGTGAAAACGGCTGGGCTGTGGTCACGGGCGCCAGCTCTGGTTTCGGCGCGATCTTCGCCGACTTGCTGGCCAAGCGTGGCCTGTCACTGCTGCTCGCCTGACCCACGCGGTACTGCCCGGAATGCTGGCCCGCGGTCGCGGCGGCATCCTCAACGTCGCCTCCACCATCGCGTTTTAGCCCGGCACTTATCAGGCGACCTACGGTGCATCGAAGGCGTTCGTGCTCTCCCTCAGTCAGGCCCTCTGGGCCCAAACGCGCGGCTCGGGCGTCACGGTGACCGCCCTGTGCCCCGGACCCACCCGGACCGGTTTCGTCGACGCACTGGAATCCGATGTGTCGCACACCGCGATCTACCGCCGCTTGGCCGCACCCGAACCCGTGGTGGCCGCCGGGCTGCGCGCGCTGGACCAAGGCCGTGCCGTCGCGGTCCTCGGTTGGGCAACCGGATCATGACGACCGACGGCCGCTTGTCACCCGGCTGGCTTTCCGCCCTGATCAGTGCCCGGATGCTGCGGCCCACGGCCGCCACGGCGCATCGGAGCCGCTGACATGTCCGGCAAGGTCTTCACCTTCGAAATCCACCGCACCACGCCCGCATCCGCGGCCACTCTGTTTCGCCTGGAAACCGACGGTGCTCATTGGTCCGACTGGGCGAAACCACTTATCGTTCAATCGAGTTGGGAGCAGCAGGGCGATCCGGCCCCCGGGGGCATCGGCGTGGTACGCAAGGTCGGGTTGTGGCCGATGCTGATGCGGGAAAAGACGATCGGGTACGAACAAGATCGTCGGCACGTCTACCTGCAGATCGGGCCACGGCTGCCGGCCCGCGATTATCGGGCCGAGATGCTGCTGACCCCCAACCCGGCGGGCGGCACCGACATCCGCTGGACCGGGTCGTTCACCGAACGTGTGCGCGGCACGGGCACAATCATGCGCGTTTTGCTGCGCTGCGTGGTCGGCTTCCTTGCCAGTCGCCTCGTGACAGCGGCCGAGAAAGGGTAATCCACGTCACAGCAGTCACCCTTCACGCCGTCGTCTCCGAATCCAGGTCGACCACACGGGAATTCGTGCAGCCGGTGAACCGCTCGGCTCGTTCACGCGTGGCTAGATATGCAACGCTATACCCAGCGGTGCGGAGGAGTCATCGTGAAGGCTGTATTAGAAACACGTTACGACGTGATCGTGTGTGGAGCGGGGTCCTCGGGCTCCGTGATCGCGGCACGATTGGCGGAAAACCCCGACGTAAAGGTGCTGTTGCTGGAGGCCGGCGGCAGCGATGACGTCCCTACTGTCACCGAGGCGAGCCAGTGGCCGCTGAACCTGGGCAGTGAACGCGACTGGGGCTTCGTGTCCGAGCCCGATCCGAGGCTGCACGGACGTTCGATCCCGTTCTCGATGGGCAAGGTGCTGGGCGGCGGGTCAAGCATCAACGTGATGCTCTGGGCGCGACGGCATCGCAGCGACTGGACCATTTCGCGACCGAATCCGGTGAGCCGGCCTGGGCATACGACTCGGTCCTGGATTTGTACCGCCAGATCGAGGACTGGTACGGAGTGGGCAAACCGAATCATCGTGGCAGGGGAGGCTCCGTCTTCGTCCAGCCCGCACCCGACGCACATCCACTCGCCGCGGCGACCGTGAAAGCTGCCAGGACACTGGGAATTCCGAGCTATCAGAGTCCCAACGGCCGGCTGATGGAAGATATGCGCGGCGCCGCGATCGCCGATCTGCGCTGGCGCGGCGGGAAACGCCTCTCGGTGTTCCGCACCTACACCGCACCGCAGCTGCATCGGCCGAACCTCACCGTGGTGCCACACGCGCTGGTAAGCAGGGTGATTCTGCAGGACGCCCGGGCCACCAGCGTCGAGGTCCTGCACGACGGCGCGGTCCATCGCGTGATCGCCGACACCGAGGTGGTGTTGTCCCTCGGGGCGGTTCACACACCCAAAGTGCTGATGCAGTCCGGCATCGGCGACGCGGACGAACTGCGCGACGCAGGGGTCCGGCTCCGCCAGCACCTGCCGGGTGTGGGACGCAACTTTCAAGACCACTACGGGTTCGACTGCGTATGGGAATTTCCCGAAGACCTCGCCGGCAGCACCCAGGCGGGTGCGACGCTGTTCTGGGACTCCGGGCTTACCGTCGCGGACGGGCCAGACCTGTTCGCCTGTTTAGGGCACTTTCCCAAGTCCACACCCGAAAACATCGCGAAATACGTTCTGCCGCAAAATAGCTGGGTTTTGTTCGGGTCACCGACGCGCCCCAGGAGCCGTGGCCGATTGCGGTTGACGGGTTCGAGTCCCGACGATCCCGTTCGGATCGAGGCCAACGCGTTGTCCGACCCTCACGATGTCAAGACGGGGATCGCCTGCATCGAAACCCTCCGCGAAATCGGCAATTCCGCGGAGCTTCGTCCGTTCATCACCCGCGAGGTGATGCCGGGCGACCTGACCGGTGGCGAGCTGGAAACCTATCTGCGCAACGCGGTCACCACCTATTGGCACGAATCGGGGACCGCGAAGATGGGCCGCGACCCGATATCGGTGGTCGACGGACACCTCGGGGTCTACGGCATCGAGGGCCTGCGCGTCGCCGATGCGTCGATCATGCCGCGGATCACCAGCGGCAACACCATGGCGCCGTGCGTGGTGATCGGTGAACGTGCCGCGCACTCCATCAAAACCGAGCACCGGATGTGACGGTACATCACCTTGTCAACGCTTCGAGAGGAATTCGATCTCATGCTGGAACTCGTCGACAAGGGACAACCCACTGCGGCGCACCCCCACCCGCTGCTCTTTGTGCACGGCGCCTTCCTGGGCGCATGGAGCTGGGAGGTGCACTTTCTGGATTTCTTCGCCGACCGCGGGTTTCGCGTCCTGGCGCCGAGCCTTCGCGGTCACGGCGCGAGCCCGGCGGACAAACCCCTGCGGCTGTGCTCGATCGCGGACTTCGTCGAGGACGTCACAACCATTGCCAATACGATTGCGCCACAGCCAGTCCCGATCGGACACTCGATGGGTGGCTTCGTGGTGCAGAAGTATCTCGAAGCCAACGAGGCACCGGCGGCGGTCCTGCTCGCGTCCGCACCGTCGCGTGGCCACCTACGGTCGCTGCTGCGCAACATTCGGCGGCACCCGTGGCGCAGTTCCAGGTTCAGCCTGACTGGGCGACCCGACCATCTCCTGGGCACCACGACGGCAGGCGCTCGCGAATTGTTCTTCGGCCAGCAGGCGTCCGACGACCTGATCCGCTCGACCACCGCGCGGCTTCAACCGGACAGCACAAGGGCCATCTTGCTAGACATGGTCGCCGTCGAACTGGTCAGGACCGACCGGATCACCACACCCTTTTTGGTGCGCGGCGGCGAAGAAGACGCGACCTATCCTCCCACCGAGGTCCGCGCTACAGCCCGGGCCTACGGCACTGAGGCAACGATCATTCCGCAGATCGGGCACTCGATGACCGTGGAGCCCGGATGGGAAACGGTCGCCGAGCGCATCGTGTCGTGGCTGACCCAGCGCGGTCTCTAGGCATCGTCGTGCGGTAACGCGCTTGCTACCATCGCGCCGTGCACGATGTTGCTGCACCACGCGGTGGGCGCCGGACTGTTCCGCGACGCGACGTCCTCAAGTATGTGTTCGCACCGGCGCTGCTGAGCCTGGCCGCGATGTTCGACGCGCCCGGCTCGTCTGCCGCCGGCATCCAGCTGATCGACTTTGCCGAGAAACGGATTTCGCCGGACGAGATCAAGGCGGCGGGATACGCCGGCGTGATCAACTACGTCTCCGCCGAACGGCCGGGCGCGCATCGAGGCCAAGCCGATCACCCGCGAGTACGCGGACTCGTTGCGCGCGGCGGGTTTACACATCGTCAGTAACTTCCAGTACGGCAAGCCCGGATGGCCCGCTACGCCGTCGGACCTGACCCGCGGCCACGACGGTGGTGTGGCGGATGCGCAGACGGCTCAGCAGCTGCATACCGCCGCCGGCGGACCGAACTCGGCGCCGATCTTCTTCAGCGTCGACGACGACATCGACCAGAACACCTGGAATACCGTTGCCGTCGACTGGTTTCGGGGAATCAACTCCGTACTCGGGGTGGGCCGCACCGGTATTTACGGCCACTACAACGCGTGCGGGTGGGCGATCAGGGACGGCGTGATCGACAACTCGTCCAGCGCGGGGCACGCCTGGGCGTGGCAAACCCGTCGTGGTCGCATGGCCAGCGCGAGCCGATGGCGGTGCTGTACCAAACGATCGTCAACAGCCCGTCCAACCCCGGTCCGCTGCTGGGCGACATCAACGTGGATGTCGACGACGTCCTCGCGCCCGACTACGGACAGTGGGATCTGGGCCGCTGAGCGCTACATGCCCAGCGGTACCGAACTGCCGGTCGCCTGGGGCGTGGTCGAGGCGATGAAGTTCTCCAGGATGTCCGCCACCGCCGTCGGCGCCTCGACGTGGGGGAAATGCCCGACGCCCTCGAGCACCTCGAGGCGACTGCCCTCGAGCGCGTCATGGGCGGCGTAGGCATGCGCGACCGGGATGATCCGATCCTGGTCGCCCCAGATCAACAGTGCCGGAAGGCCGGCCGCGACGTGCAGCTTGTTGAGCGCGCTGACGGCCTGGCCGCGGTAGTCCACAACCGAGCGCAACGTCCGTAGGAACGCCTGGCGGGTCCGCGCGTCCGACAGCGAGCAGTACGCCTGCCACATCTCACCGGCCCGCGGCGCGCGAATCCCGGCCGAGGTCAGCCACGAACCGACCTTGTTGCCCAGGGTCAGCACCGGCTGCGGCGCGACGACGGGTAACAGCAATTCTGCACCGGGCGCCGACAGCATCCGCAGCACCGGGCTGAGTTCGGGGCCGAGGCCGCCACTGCCGATCAGGGCCAGCCGCTCGCAGTAGTCGCGATGCTGATGGGTGAACTGCATTGCGATGCCGCCGCCCAGCGACTGCCCGACCACGGTGGCGCGGGAAACGCCAAGTTCGTCGAGCAGGTCACGCAACGAGACCGCGAAAGCGCCCAGCGAGTAGTCGCCGCGCGGCTTTGCCGACTCCCCGTGGCCGAGCAGGTCGGGCGCGATGACGCGGTATTTCTTGGCGAGCTGCGGAATGATCTCGCGCCAAGTGGCCGAACTGCCGGCCATCCCGTGGATCAGCAACAGGGCGTGGCCGCTACCGGCTTCCCGGTACGCGATCCGGTCGCCGTGCAGTTCGAGGTAGGTCAATTCGCTCATGGTCAAACCGTGTACCCATGCCTTGGTCGTCGATGCGCCGGTGCTCACCAAAGAATACGTAACTTACGTAGCCGTAGGTTACTGACGGGTAATAATGTGGTGGGCCTCACGCGTCGGACATGCCCACGCCACGTGAACGACACCCCGCGAGCTGCGTGCCCGCGGGGTGTCGTCTGGTACTGGCGATCAGGCCGGCGTCACTTCAGGTCGTATCGGTCGTTGTTCATCACCTTGACCCAGGCCGCGACGAAGTCCTCCACGAACTTGCCCGCGTTGTCGTCCTGCGCGTAGACCTCGACGAGCGCGCGCAGCACCGAGTTCGACCCGAACACAAGATCGTTGGCGGTCGCGGTCCACTTGAGTGCCCCCGAGACCCGATCGCGGCCCTCGTAGACGTTCTCGGCGGTCTCCGACGGCTTCCACTCCGTGCCCATGTCGAGGAGGTTGATGAAGAAGTCGTTGGTCAACGCGCCCGGCTTGTCGGTGAACACGCCGTGCTTGCTGCCACCGTGGTTGGCGCCCAGGGCGCGCAGACCACCGATGAGCACCGTGAGCTCCGGAGCCGTCACACCGAGTAGGTACGCCCGCTCCAGCAGCAGTTGCTCCAGCGCGGTCTTCTCGCCGGGACGGAAATAGTTGCGGAACCCGTCCCAGCGGGGTTCGAGCACCGCGAACGACTCCACGTCCGTGTTCTCCTGCGACGCATCGGTGCGTCCCGGCGCGAAATGCACCGAGATCTCGTACCCGGCGTCCTTGGCGGCCTTCTCGACCGCCGCGGATCCGGCCAGCACGATCAGGTCGGCCAGCGAGATCTTCTTGCCACCCGATGCAGAGGTGTTGAAGTCCTGCTGGATCTTCTCCAGCGCGGGCAGTACCTTGTCCAACTCGGAGGGCTCGTTGACCTCCCAATGGCGTTGCGGCTCAAGGCGAATCCGCGCCCCGTTCGCGCCACCGCGCTTGTCGGTGTTGCGATAGCTCGCCGCCGCCGCCCAAGCGGTCTTGACCAACTGCTGCACCGTCAGGCCCGACTCGAGCACGTTTTTCTTCAGGGCCGCGACGTCCTTGTCGTCGACGAGCGGGTGGTCGACCGCCGGAACCGGGTCCTGCCACAGCTGCGGCTCGGGAATCCACGGGCCGAGGTAACGCGAGATCGGTCCCATGTCGCGGTGCAGCAGCTTGTACCACGCCTTGGCGAAGGCGTCGGCTAGCTCCTCGGGGTGGTCGAGCCAGCGCCGCGTGATGTCGCGGTAGATCGGGCTCTCCCGCATCGAGATGTCGGTGACCAACATCGTCGGCGCACGCCCCGGCCCGCCGAACGGGTCGGGGATGGTGCCCGCACCGGCGCCGTCCTTGGCCGTGAACTGCCAGGCCCCGGCGGGACTCTTGGTCAGCTCCCACTCGTAGCCGTACAGCGTCTCCAAGAAGGAGTTGTCCCACTTGGTCGGCGTCGGCGTCCACACGACCTCCAGGCCGCTGGTGATGGCGTCCTTGCCGACACCGGTGCCGTAGGAGCTCTTCCAGCCCAACCCCTGCTGTTCGATCGGGGCGGCCTCCGGCTCGGGGCCGACCAGGCTGGCGTCGCCGGCGCCGTGTGTCTTGCCAAAGGTATGGCCACCGACGATCAGCGCGGCGGTCTCCTCGTCGTTCATTGCCATCCGGCCGAACGTCTCGCGAATGTCGATCCCCGCGGCGACGGGGTTCGGTTTCCCTTCGGGGCCTTCGGGATTCACGTAGATAAGGCCCATCGTGGTCGCACCGTAGGGTTGCGCGAGATCACGTTCGCCCGAGTAGCGCTTGTTGGTGCCCAACCATTCGTCCTCTTCACCGAAGAGAATCTCTTCAGGCTCCCACACGTCTTCGCGGCCGAAGGCGAACCCGAAAGTCTTGAAGCCCATCGATTCCAGGGCGACGTTGCCGGCCAGCAGCAGGAGGTCCGCCCAGGAGATCTTGTTGCCGTGCTTCTTCTTGACGGGCCACAGCAAGCGTCGCGCCTTGTCCAGGCTGGCGTTGTCCGGCCAGCTGTTCAGCGGGGCGAACCGTTGCAGACCCTGGCCGCCACCACCACGGCCGTCGTAGATGCGGTAGGTGCCGGCGGCGTGCCAGCTCATGCGAATGAAGAAGCCGCCGTAGTGGCCGTAGTCGGCGGGCCACCAGTCCTGGGACGTGGTCATCACCGAGATCAGGTCGGCCTTGACCTGTTCGACATCGAGCTTGGCAAACTCCTCGGCGTAATCGAAGTCGTCGCCCAACGGGTTGGCCTGCGGCGAGTGCGGGTGCAGCCTGGAGACGTCGATCTGGTTGGGCCACCAATCCTGGTTGGTCAGCGGAGCGCCGCTCTTCGGCTTGGGTGACGGGATCGCCGGGTTTTCACTCTCGCTGGTACTCCCCGTCTTGGCGTCCGGTTCGGGTGGGCGACTCTGAAAGGTATCTGTTGACACAGCATTCCTTTCCGGTGGTCGGTGATTGAGCTGTGATCACGCGGGCCGTGATCAAGAATCCGCGGTCGAGCAATCGGGGCACAGGCCCCAGTAGATGACTTCGGCCTCGTCGAGCACGAAGCCATCGAGGACGTTGTCGTCGTCTGATGGAGTGAGGCAGGGGGCATCGCCGACCGCGCAGTCGATGTCGGCAATCACGCCGCAGGATCGGCATACGACATGGTGGTGGTTGTCGCCGGCCCGGGACTCATAGCGCGCGACCAGACCTGAGGGCTGGATGCGACGGACCAGACCCACCGCCGTCAGCGCATTGAGCACGTCGTACACCGCCTGGCGTGAGACGTCGGGAAGACCGGTTCGCACCGAGGAAAAAATCGTCTCGGTGTCGGCATGTGGATTGGCATGCACCGCCGCCAGGACCGCGATCCTGGGTCGGGTCACGCGCAAGTCGGCCATACGCAACCGCTCCGCGTAGTCCGACGTTGACGACACAAGGCCAATATGGCGCACTTATCTGGAATCAGTCAAGACTTTCCCGGGGCAATAGCCCGTAAAAATTTGGCGTCAGGAAGCCGGCTTCAAAGCGCTGCCGTTGCGCCACTGGTCCCAACTCAGCGTCCAGTCGCCGTTTTGGCTCAGCCGCAGGGCCGGCCCGCCACTGTTGCGGACCTCGACGACATCGCCCGGTACGGAAAAGTCGTAGAACCATTTCGCGTTGTCGCCGTTGAGGTTCAGACACCCGTGCGAGGTATCGGTATGACCCTGCGCCCACACCGTCGCGTCGAGCTGATGCAGATAGATGCCGTCGATGCTGATTCGGGTCGCGTAGTTGATGGTCTCCCTATAATCCCAGGCGCGAATTCTTCGGCAGTCCGAATGTCGAGGAGTCCATGACGACGGGATTGCCCTTGTCGAGCACGGTGTAGACACCTGGAGGAGTCGACAAGGAGATCGTCTGCGGCCCGACCGCTTCGGTGCCGCCCATCCTCATGGAGGTGGGCATGGTGCGGAGCAATGCGCCGTTGCTGAACACGCTCACCGTCTTGGTGGCATCGTCGGCGATCGAGACGTGCGCATCGCCGATCCGGAACGACACTCGGTTGTCTTCCTGCCCGAATAGTCCGTCGCCCAGCGCGATTCCGTAGATGTTGGCTGCTGCGGTGACGGTGGTGCCCGGCGCGTAGTCGTGCTCCGGTCGCCAGTGCGCGTTCTGGTCGTCGACCCAGAACCAGGAGCCCGGCACCGCGGGATTCGTGGTGACCTGCACCCGGCGCTCGGCGGCCGCGCGGTCGCCGATCTTTTCGTCGAAGTGCGCGACGACCACTGTGCCGACCCCGTAGCTGCCGCCGTCGCGCAGCGCGGCCTCCGACGTAGTCTGAACGAAACCTTCGTCTGGTTTGACGGGCGCAGCGTGGAGAACGACGAATCTTGGTTCGCCACAACGCCGCCCGCGCCACGACTGCTGGCGTTGAGCGTGTAGGTACGTCCGTAGCCGAGGGGAGTGGTGGTCTTCCAGACGGTGTGGTCCGGCGTCATGACTCCCTCAACGGACGCGCCGGCCTCGTTGACCATGCGCACGTCGGTGAGTGCCCCGTTCTCGGCCTTCACCTGCACTGGCGAAAGGGGTCGACATCGCGTGCATCGGCATCGGGAGTAAACGAAATCTTGGGCACTCCAATAGTTTTCGGAGAGCAACTGGTGCAGCGAGGCAAGGCCGCGAGCTGGATCACGCCGCAAACTCCGATGAGGACGAACACGCACAGCAAGACCCGGCGCCGAAGTTGGCCCCTGTTCCCGGGGTTCATCTGGATGCGCATCCTCGAAGGTTGTCCCATCAGCCGGCCCGCGCGACGACATGTCGGGTACCAAGTAACCCCATGGGCGCGTTCTGAAACGTTGCGCCTCGTCGCGAGAGATCATGGCGTCATGGCCGACGACGAACTCGACTCACTGTATGCGGTGCAGCCCAGCGCCTTCACGGCCGAGCGCACCAAATTGGCAGCGGCCGCCAAGCGTCGCGGCGACGAGGCGGCCGCCAAACGGATCTCCGCCAGCCGCAAACCGACCACGGCGGCCTGGGTGGTCAATCGGCTTGCCATCAGGGATAAGAACGCCAGCGGGCGCCTCGCCGACCTCGGCGACCGGCTGCGCGCCGCACACGCGGCGATGGACGGTCACCGCATCCGCGAGCTGTCCGGCGAGCAACATCGCCTGATCGAAGAGTTGGTCCAGACGGCGTTCGGCCTGGCCGGCATCAGCGCGGCCGCCGCGGTCCGTGAGGACGTCATGAACACGCTGCAAGCCGCGATTGCCGATCCCGCGGTCAGGGCGCGCTTGGGGCGATTGGACCGCCCCGAGCAGTGGTCGGGCTTCGGTGCCTACGAAGACGCCGACCAACCGGCAACCAGCACACCGCCCGAGAAGGGCGTCGACCGGCGGTTGGAGAAGCTCACCGCGGCCGTCGCCGCCGCCGAGCACGACAAGGCCGAGGCCGACGACAAGCTGGCGCGGCGGAAATCGGAAAGCGACGCGGCCCGAGCGCTTCGTGACGAGGCGCTCGCCGATCTCCGCAAGACCGAACGCGAGCTCGACCGCGCCGAAAACAACTACGCCAAGGCGCAACAAGCCAGCCACGATGCCGCCGAACTGCTCCGCGAAGCCTCCGAAAAGCTTGCGCAGCTGAAGCGACGCTAGCGGCGGCCGCGTTTCCGAGTGGCAACGCCGGGTATCAGCCCAGCCATGACTTCTATGTGGCTGGCCGATCGAACCCGACAGCCGTGGACCGCGAGCCGGCTGGAGGATGGGCCCCGCAGCGCCGAGTTTATCGTGGTCGGCGCTGGCATCACCGGCCTGATGACGGCGGTGCTGCTGGCCCGCGCCGGCAGGGACGTGATGGTGGTGGAGGCGCGCAGCGTCGGGGCCTGCGCCACCGGAAACACCACCGCCAAGATCAGCCTGCTGCAGGGCACTCATCTGTCGAAGGCGTTGCCCCGGCACGGCAGGGAGCTGGCCCGCGCCTACGTGGAAGGCAACCGGGAGGGCATGGACTGGGTCATCGAACACTGCCAGTCGCGCGGCATCGCGGTGCAACGCGAGGACGCCTACACCTACGCCCAATCCGCCAAGGGGGTGCCATCGGCGCGTTTGGAATTGAAGGCCTGCCAGTCGGTCGGCCTGCCCGTCGACTGGGTCGACGACGCCGACGTGCCGTTCCCGTACCACGGTGGGGTGCGGCTGCCGGACCAGGCGCAGTTCAATCCCATGGAGTTCCTGGACTCGTTGGCCACCGAGCTGCTCGACCGCGGCGGCCGACTGGTCGAAGGCACCAGGGTCCGGCGGGTGTCCAGTCGCGGCAACAAGTTGCAGGTACAGGTCAACAACGCCGCGCACAACGACATCGAACTCGAGGCCGGAAAACTGATCCTTGCCACCGGCATCCCGATCCTTGATCGCGGCGGATATTTTGCGCGGGTGAAGCCCAGCCGGTCGTACTGCCTGGCGTTCAAGGTGCCGGGCCCCATCACTCGTCCGATGATGATCTCCACCGACTCACCGACGCGTTCGGTGCGATACGCACCCATCTCCGACGGGGAGCTGTTGATCGTGGGCGGGGCCGGACACACCGTGGGTCGGAAGAAGAGTCCGACCAAAGCGCTCGACGAACTCTCGTCGTGGACACGACAACACTTTCCGGGTGCGGAGCAAACTCACTTTTGGTCGGCACAGGATTACACGCCGATCGACCAGCTACCGTACGTGGGCCCCATCTTGCCGAATAGCGAAACCATCTTTATCGCAACGGGTTTCAACAAGTGGGGCATGACCAACGGCGCCGCCGCGGCACTGGCTCTCATTAGCCGCATTCTGGGCGGCCGGATGGACTGGTCGCGCGCGTTCGCCAGCTGGAGCCCACACGAGCTGACCGGAGTGCTCACCGCGGTGCAGGCCAATCTCGAGGCGGGCTTCGATTTGGCAAAAGGCTGGATCACCCCGGCCACCCGCATCGGCCGGCGCAACCCCGGTCCCGACGAGGGCGGCGTCGTCAGCGGACCGCCTTGGCAGTTGGAAGCCAAGAGCCGGGTCGACGGCACCAACACCGTGTTTCGCCGGTTTGCCCGCATCTGGGCGGGATCGTGAATTGGAACGACGCCGACAAGGCGTGGGAATGCCCGCTGCACGGCTCGCGGTTCGCGCCGGACGGCACGCTTTTGGAAGGGCCGGCTACCCGGGACCTGACCGCATCCCACTGACGCTCGCTCAGACCTGACGCCACGATGGCTGGGCGGGATCGGTCAGCTCCTGGTCGACCGGGCCGACTCCGAAAACAGCGATCACGGCCGGGTCGGGTTGGTCTGCCGGAACACCGTCGTAGTGCGGGGTGCGCGCCGCACGCTTCACAAAGCCCCCGGGCCCCACTGGCGTCGCATCCTGAGGCGCAAAGTCGTTCCCGCTGTTGATAAACCAGGTACCGAACACGACGACCTGAATCCGGTCGGTTGCATAGGTATGGGGCGCGCTGAACCACCCGGGGTTCCACTTCATCAGGACCAGATAGGGCCCCGGCTTGTTGAAATCTCCATAGAGCATCGCCATTTCACCGCTGCGCGGCGGCAGGTTGCCCCACGGGCGGAACACGATCTGATCGAAGGGCTCGACGAAGGTTTCCCCAGGGTCCGGGCCCGTTTGCGGCGCCGGCGCCAGCTTGATATCGCCCGGCTTGTCGCCGGCCGCGATCGCCGCCAGCAATAGCGGTGCCGCGATCAGCAGCGCCCGCCGGTTCGACTCGATGTCGCCCATGTGATGCCTCCCCGATAGTCGCCTGACTCAACCCACCTTCCGGTATACAAGCCAGCGCAACTCGATGGGGAAATCCCGACTCGTCGGAGATGAGTTCAAGCGACAAGCCGGCAACCGCCTTGTCGACCTCGTCGCGGGTGAAGATCATGGTGTGGCATTGCTGCCCGAGTTGTCGGGCGGCGTCGTCGGGTACGTAGCCCTCGCGCGGAAGGAACGTGTTGAACACCAGACGTCCGCCGGGGGCCAAACACTGCGCGGCGAGTTCGAACATGCCGCCCAGCTCGTGCGGGGTCCGGAAGTCCGGCACCACCTCGGAGAACACGACCAGCTGATACTCGCCGCCGGCGCCTTCCATCGCCACGAAAACGTCGCTTTGGATGACACGGATGTCCACCGAATTCCGTTTGGCTTCACCGCGAATGATGTCGGCGAACTTACCGGCCAGCTCGACCGCGTCGACCGGGCGGCCGCGCCGGGCCAGGGCGAGCGCATTTCGGCCGGTACCGGCGCTGACGTCGAGCACCCGGCACGTGCTGGGATCGGTGGCTTCGTTGGCCAGCGCCCACACGCGTGCGTCGGGCTCGGTGCCGAACAGCGACCCCTCGCGGGTATCGACCCAGTTGTCGTAGTCGGCCCCGATGGTCGCCCACTGGGGCTTCACCCGGTAGTTCAGCGTGGTGCCGAACGGTGAATTGAACTGTACGACGATGTTCGAACGCGACGACGCCTTGAAGGCTTTCGCCAATTCACCTTCCAGTACGGCTTTGAGCTGAACGGTTTCTTCGGCTGTGTACCGTATGCCCAGGCCCGCAACGATGGTCGTGCACATCGTGACGTACTCGTCGAGCATGCCCGGAACGGCGGGGAGAACCAGCTGACCCTCGGACATCGTGCGTCGATGCAACCGCCGCGCCATCGCTGCACGCAGCGCCGACGGGTCGAAAGATCTGCGGTCGCGATCCTCCATCAGACTCTTGTACACGACCCGGCCGCCGGCCGCACAATAGGGCGTGGCGGCTGCCCGAGCTAACCGCGGCCAGGGGAGACAATGAGCGACAACGCGATCGCCCGGTTGGGTGCCGAGAAGTTCGTGTCCTTGACGACGTTCAAACGCAACGGCGATGCGGTCGCCGCGCCGCTGTGGATCGTCGGCGACGGCGCCCGGCTGTCGGCGTGGACCCCGGCCGACTCGTGGAAGGTCAAGCGACTGCGACACGATCCCCGGGTCACACTTGCGGCGTGCGGCCGGACGGGGAAGGTGCCGACCGGTCAGCCCGTCGTGGCAGGAACTGCCGAGGTGATCACCGACCCGGCCGAGGTCGCCCACGTCGAATCGCTCGTCAAGCGCAAGTACGGCTTGGAATTTCGGCTGGTGACCTTCATCGAAGCGCTCGTTGCGCGCGGCCGAAAGCCACGGTTCGTCCTGCGGATCACGCCGACCGAGTCGTCTGGTGAATGATGGTCGGCATGCGGGTCGAGAGTTTGCGCCGGTACCCGGTGAAATCCATGCTCGGCGAGACCGTCGAGAGCCTGTTCGTCGACGAACGTGGCGCCGACGGCGACCGGCGGCTGGCCCTGGTCGACACCGCGACCGGGCATGTGGCCAGCGCGAAACAGGCGCGGCTGTGGCGCGGCCTGTTGAAGTGCACAGCCAACGGAGATACCGGGCACGTACGCATCGGGCTGCCCGATGGGACAACGGTCGCCGCCGATGATCCCGACGTCGACGAGCTGCTCTCCCGGTTGCTGGGGCGCGCGGTGCGGCTGGTCAGCAAGCGTCCGGACGGCGCCACAGTCGAGCGTCCGGATCCCGAGAAGCTGCTCGAACTCGGGTTGGACGCCGACGTCGCGGGCCGCATCCTGAAGATCGGGCTGGGAACACCCGGCGACTCGTTCACCGACGATGCCCCGCTGCACGCAATTACCACCGCCACCTTGGAACATATCGGTGTCGAAGCCCTGCGCTACCGTCCGAATCTGGTGATCGCGACACCACCGGGCTGCCCTCCGTACGTCGAAAACGATTGGATAGACCGGGAATTGGGTATCGGCGCAGTGCGACTGCGCGGCTTGGAGCTCACTCCACGCTGCGTAGTTCCCACACTCGAGCACGGGGAGCTACCCAAAGCTCCCCAGGCGCTGCGCATCGCCGCGGCCGAAAATCGTTTGGAAGCCGGCACTTGCGGAGTGGCGGCGTGTGCGGGCATCTACTTCAAGGCGACGACCGAAGGTGTCATCCGGGTCGGCGACGAGGTCGTCCTCGACCCGTAGACGGTTAGTTGCCGAAGCTACTCGGCGCGTTCACGACCGTGGCAGGCCCGCCCGGCCCCGCGTCGATCCGGCTGGCAGCAAAGGACGCGCCCTTGTCGATCATGGCGCCGTCGTCGGCGTAGGTGTTGTGGGCGGCGAAGTTCATGCCGTCTGAGCACACCGGGTCCTCGTTGGCGCAGACCTTGATGGTCTTGGCCTGGTAGGTCGGTCCGATGACCACCGGCGGCTCGCCGAGGAAGTTCATCGCCCGCACGTTGGGCATGCCGAAGAGCACCACCGCGGCCACCTGGTCGGCGATCTCGGGTGCCAGCGGCTTGGGCACGGTCGCGGGATCAACCCCGTCGGGCACCGCGTCCGACGTCACGAAGCCCATCACGGCCGCGCCTTGGGAGAACCCGCCGAGCACCATCTTGGTCTTCGGGCAGCTGCGGGCCATCGACACGACGTGGGCACCCGCATCGCGAATGCCGTCCAGGCCGGTGTCCCACTCACTGCTGGCGGGGTAGTTGACCGCGTAGACGTCGACCGATTTCCCGCCCTCACGCCCGCGCAGATTGTCGACGAAGGCCTGCCCGGTGGGGCCGACCCCCTCCGGCTCGCCCGTACCGCGGGCGAACACCACCTGAACGTCGGGGCACGGCTCGGCCTCGGCCCACGGGACGGGGGAGAACAGGACAGAGGCGGCCAGGCTCAAAGTTACTGCGGCCGCAGGGCCCACGAAACGGATGACGTAACCGGCGATCATGCCCCATTAGGTGCCCATCCATGCCGATCACCAAACGAGCGATATTGCACACGCGCTCGTAAAAAAACTCGCCGAGTGCGGCTCGCCCTGTGGATGGCTCACGGCCACAGCCCATTTCATGCTGTGACAACACCGGTAGCCAGCGGGCCGAACCTATCGCGCGCCGGCGGCGCGAACGCGGCTCAACGCCACTTGATGCCGCACCCGATCGACGGCCGTTGGTCGGGGTCGACCGGGCGGCCGGCCAGCACGGCGTCGACGGCTGCGCGGACGTCGGCACCCGTCACCGGCAGGTCGTTTTTGGGGCGGGAGTCGTCGAGCTGGCCGCGGTACACGAGCCGGCGGTCGCCGTCGAACACGAACGTGTCCGGGGTGCACACCGCGGAGAAGGCGCGGGCGACGTCTTGCGTCTCGTCGTACAGGTAGGGAAACGTCCAGCCGTGTCGGCGGGCCTCGGCGACCATCTCGTCGGGCCCGTCCTGCGGATAGGTGACGGCGTCGTTGCTGGAGATCCCCACCATGGCGACCCCCTGTGCAGCGAGATCTCTGCCCAGCGCGGCCAGCCCGGTCGCGACATGCTGCACGTACGGGCAGTGGTTGCAGATGAAGGTGACGACCAGAGCGGGACCGGTGAGCTCGTCGAGGCTGACCAGGGCCCCGGTCGCCGGGTTCGGCAACGTGAACGACGGCGCCGGGGTGCCGAGGGCAAGCATTGTCGACTCGATAGCCATGTCCCCGAGACTAGTCGAGGCTAGTCCGGGGCGACCCGGAGACCACCGCCGATCGCAGGTACGGAAGGCTGCATCTCGTGTGGCCAGAGTTAGCCGCGTTGCAATCCGGGTGCCAGTCCGAAACATGGGGTGGGTGATCTCGCACACCGTCGCGATCTTCTCGGGATTGCTCGCCGCGTTTTGGGCAGCGGTCGGCATTGTCGTGCGGCAACGCGTCGCCCAACGCGTTGCAACCGGTGCGGACCTATCCCGCCCGACCGTGACAAGCGTGGTTCGCCAACCGTTGTGGTGGGCCGGGATTCTGGCCGCGGTGGCCGGCTACGTGTTTCAGGCCCTGGCGCTGGCCAACAGCTCCTTGCTGCTGGTGCAGCCGCTGCTGGTGTCGTCGCTGCTGTTCGCCCTGCCGTTGAGCGCGCGGCTTTGCCATCAGCGCATCACCGGAGCCGAATGGGGTTGGGCGATCGTGTTGACCGTCGCGCTGGCGGCTTTCGTGCTGGTCGGTCAGCCCCGCAAGGGCCACCATCGCTCGCCGATACCGTCGTGGACGATGGCGGTGGCATTGACCGCGCCGCTGGTCATCGTGTGCCTCGTCGCGGCCCGACGCACCCACGGCCGCACCCGCGCCATGCTGCTGGCCGTCGCGGTGGCGGTGCTGCTGGGCGTGGTCGCCGTGTTAACGAAGATCTGCACACACCGCTACGCCGTGGGCGGCTGGTACGGGCTCATGACCGTGCCGGCCCCGTACCTGCTGGTCGTGCTGGCGGTGGCGGTGACCATGGTGCAGAGCTCCGCCTTTCACGCCGGCGCATTGCAGGCGTCGGTGCCGCTGATGCTGGTGGGTGAACCGATCGTCGCGGTGATGCTCGGGGTCGTCGTGCTCGGCGAACACCTCGCGGTGCGCGGCTCGGCCGCACTGGGCCTGCTGGTGGCGATCGTCGCAATGGTGGCGTCGACTATCGCGCTGGCACGCGACCAGGCGCCCGGCGCAGGTCATCCGGCTGCGAAAGATGTCGGCACACCGCGTCCCAACGAAGACGATGTGATCGTCCAGTAGGACGTGCTACCGCTACCGCTCGAGGACGGCCTGTTCCAGGAAATCGACTGTGCGCGAAAGACTTTCGTCCGCCTTGGTCATCAGAGCGGCAACCTCGCGGGCCCGAGCCGCCCGTTCCGGGGTGAGGACGGTGCGCAGGTCCGCAGTCAACGAGTCGAGGGTGCTTTCGGCGAAAGCGCGTCCAGAGCCAACTTTCAGCCGCGTGATCCCCTCCGCCCAGACCGGCTGATCGAGCCAGAACCACAGGATCAACGTGGGGAGTCCGGCCCGCAGGCCCGCGGCTGTCGCGCCGGCGCCGCCGTGATGGACGACGGCGCGACACATCGGAAAAACGGCCGCATGATTCACCTCGGCCACGACCTTCACGTGCTCGGCGTCCGCAACCCCGGCAACGTCGTTCGGCCCGGCGCAGATCAACGCCCGCTCGCCCAGGCGCGCACAGGCCGCACTGATCACCGCGATGGTCTCTACGGGAGAGGCGAGCGGCGTGCTGCCGAAGCCGAAGTAGATCGGCGGCGTGCCGTCGGCAATCCAGGACAGCACCTCGTCATCGACGGCGCTGGGCAACCCCAGTGTCAGCGCGCCGACGAACAACGGCGAGCTACCCGAGCCCAGCCATTCGGCCGCCGCTCCCGGTAAGCAGATTTCGTCATACGCCTGGATCTCCACCGTCGGCGGCGTCGAGTCCCCGGCGACCTCCGGCAAGCCAAGCGCACCGCGTTGAGCGTCGTCGGTCTCCTTGGTGATCTGCGGACCGAATCCGCCGGCCGCCAGGATCCGCGCCGGAAAGTAGTGCAGCGCGCCGAGCGGAATGCCGTAGTACTCCGCGATATTGGCGGCCAGGCCCTGCTCGTTGAAGGCCGCGACCAGCAGGTCGGCCCCGTCCGCCATGGATCTCAGCGCCGCGCTCTTTTCGGCCTTGACCTCGTTGACATGCTGGGCGATCTCGGCCCACATGGTGACCGGATTCGAGATCTTGCCGACGAAGTCCGCGGCGAAGGCCATCTGCTGGCGCGAGTCGCGACCGTATGCAGCCGCGGGTAGCCCCGCGGATTCGACAAAGGCCACCATGTCGGGCGCGACGGCCATCCGCACGTCGTGGCCACGTCGCATCAGCTCGCGGCCGACTGCGGCCAGGGGCTCGACGTCGCCGCGACTCCCGTAGCCAGCGAGCACGCATTTCATCGGCGGAACCTCACTCGCGGTGCTGCTTGTCGGCTGCCATCCACCGCGCGGCGCGTCTGGGTCAGCGAAGCCGGTTGGCCGCGAACGTCGCGGCCTGGTCGGTCATCCCGGCCTGAATATTAGGAAACAATATTAGGAAACGTGCGCCATGATGTTTCCGCCGCCGGAGCAGATCGGGTCGTCGGGGGCGCACAAGCTGATGGTCTTGGCGGTGTAGATCGGGTTGGTCGTGGGCAACGGCTGCCCGCCCCACAACGCGCTGGAGAACTGACTCTTCGGCTCGCCGAAGAGGGCGATCGCGGCGACGGGTCAGCGACCGAAGCCGGCATCGCCTGCGTGGCCAGATCGATCACCGTCGAGCCCTGGGAGTAGCCCCCGAGCACCAACTTGGTCTTGGGGCAGTTGGCAACGGTGCCCTGGATATGACCGCTCGCGTCGTCAGAGCCGGCCGATGCGCTGTTGTGGTAGTCGTCGTTGGCCGGGTAGTTGACGGCATAGACCCCGACCGATTTTCCGCCGACCTGCGAGGTAAGCGAGTCGACGAACGCTTGGCCGATGTTGCCGAGCCCGGGCTCCTGGTGAGTACCGCGAGCGAACACCACCTCGACGTCGGAGCAGGGGTCAGCCGACGCGGTCGGGGAGATCGGCGCGGCTATTAGCGCCCACATCATCGCTGCTGCGACGCCAACAACACGAACAAGCCTGAGTGCACTCATTCCCAAATGCTGACATTCCGGCACAAACGGCCGCATCGGCGGCTGGCTTTACCCGGATGCGAAGTAACCGCGGCGGTACCTATCAAAATGAGGTGCTTGCCGGTGGGATGGAACCGGACGTCGGCTCAGGTTGAGCGTAGGTAGCCCGGCGACGCCGGGGTTCAGAAAGGCTGGGGAGCGTGACCGACTCGACGAGCGAGTCCGCGGCCGCCGCGGCTTCGGCGACGGTGCGCATCGGCGTTCACCTGTGGGCGGGCGGGACGCCGGACTACGCGACATGGCGCCAGGCGGTGCTGCATGCCGAAGAACTCGGCGCCGACGCCATTTTCGGCTACGACCACTTTCACAAGCCGTTCATCGACATCGTCGACGGCGTGCCGCAGCTGCAGGATGAGCAGCCCGAGGTCAACAACTTCGAAGCGTGGACCGCCCTGGCGTCGTGGGGCGAGATCACCAGTCGCGCCGAGATCAGCCTGCTCGTCAGCGGAATGCCGTACCGCAACCCCGACCTGGTCGCGGATATGGCTGGCACGGTCGATCACATCAGTGGAGGGCGGTTGATCCTGGGGCTTGGCGCCGGCTGGTATCCGCACGACTTCATCGCCTACGGCTACGCATACGGGACCGTGAGATCGAGGATGGACCAGTTCGACGAGGGCCTGCAGCGCATCGAATATCGGCTCAACCATCTGACTCCCAGCCCGTTGCGGCAGATCCCGATTTTGATCGGGGGAGGCGGTGAGCGACGCACCATTCCCGCGGCGGCGCGGCACGCCCATATCTGGCACAGCTTCGAACCCATCGACGAGATCCGCCGCAAAAACGAACTCCTCAAGCGGCTCGCGACCGAGGCCGGGCGCGACGAGGCCCGCATCGAGCGCGCAATGGCCTGGACGCCAAGACCGCCGACGCCTTCCTCGACGAGGGCGTCACGTTGTTCACCACCGAGATCCACCCTGACGACAACGGGTACGACTTCTCCGAGCTGGAGGCGATGCTCGCCTGGCGCGGGCAATAAGCGGCTCGCTACCAGCCGCGGATGAACATCTGATTTGCAACAGAAAACCGATGCGGCCCCTCGGCTGCGGATAGGTCGCGACAGTGGAAGTATCACCGGGGTGGCCGAGAAGAACCCGCAAACGATCTCTTACCCGGCGCCGGAATCGCGTCCGCGCCGCCACGACTACGCTCCGCTCGACCCCCATGTCATCGTCCTATTCGGCGCGACCGGGGATCTGGCCAAGCGCAAGCTGATTTCCGGGCTGGCCTATCTGGATCAGTCCGAGTTGGCACCCGACATCCAAATCGTCGCGACGTCGCTGGAGGATCTGAGCGACGACGAGTTTCGGGATATCGCCAAGAACGCGATCGATTCGTACGGCACCCACAAACTCACCCCCGAGCAGTGGGCCGATTTCTCCAAGATCGTGCGCTACGTCCCGTAGGGTGCCGGGCCGGCGGCACTGGCCGCCGCGGTCGCCGACGCCGAGGCGAACCTGGGCCCGAACGTGCGGCGCCTGCATTACCTGTCCGTCCCGCCGAAAGCGGCGCGCGACGTGATCACCATGCTGCGCGACGCGAACCTCGTCGAGCGCTCCCGGGTCGTCATGGAAAAGCCGTTCGGCACCAACTTGGAAAGCGCGGTGGCCCTCAACGACTTCTTGCACGAGACGTTCGACGAATCCCAGATTTTCCGCATCGACCACTTCCTCGGCAAGGAAGCCGCCCAGAACATCCTGGCATTCCGGTTCGCCAACGGCCTGTTCGAGCCAATCTGGAACCGCAACTTCATCGACCACATCCAGATCTACATCCCCGAAACACTCGGGCTGGATCAACCGGCGAACTTCTACGAAAGCACCGGCGCTTACAAAGACATGGTGGTCACCCACCTGTTCCAGGTAATGGCGTTCGTGGTGATGGATCCGCCGACGGCCCTGGAGCCCTATGCCATCAGCGAAGAGAAGAACAAGGTGTTCCGCTCGATGCTGCCGGTGAAGTGCGCCGACGTGGTGCGTGGCCAGTACAACGGGTACCGCGGGGAGCCCGGCGTGGCAAGCGATTCCGACACCGAGACGTTCATCGCTCTCAAGGTCGGCATCGACAACTGGCGCTGGGCCGGGGTGCCGATTTATCTGCGCACCGGCAAGAAGATGGCGGAGGGCATCCGCATCATCTCGATCGCATTCAAAGAGGCGCCGCGCAGCATGTTCCCGCCCGGGTCGGGGGTAGGGACCCAGGGCCCCGACCAGCTCACGTTCGATCTTGCTGACAACTCCAAGGTTTCGCTGTCGTTCTACGGCAAGCGGCCGGGGCCGGGGATGAAACTCGACAAGATGTCGATGCAGTTCTCGTCTCGAGAGATCGACACCGCGGACCAGACGCTGGAGGCTTACGAGCGGCTCATTCTCGATGCGATGCGCAGTGACCACACGCTGTTCACCACCGCCGAGGGCATCGAATCACTATGGGAGCGTTCGCAGGAACTCCTCAGCGACCCGCCCGCGGTCAAGGTGTACCCGCCGGGAAGTTGGGGGCCCAACGCGATTCATCAGTTGATCGCACCCAATGCGTGGCGGTTGCCGTTCGGGCGGGGTTAGCGCGAAGCGAGAACCTGATCGCAGCGGGGCACGCGTCAATACACCATCCAGGACAGCACCGACGCTTGCAGCCCGGACAGGACGCAGATAAAGGCCAGGAACACCAAGCTCCACAACACGACTCGGCGGAAGATGTCGCCCTCTTTTCCGTGCAGTTCGACCGCGGCGGCCGCGATCGCGAGGTTTTGCGGCGAGATGATCTTGCCCAGCACACCACCGGAGCTGTTGCCCGCGGCCATCAGCAGCGGCGAGAGCCCCGCCTTGGCCGCGGCGGTTACCTGCAGTGCACCGAACAGGGAGTTCGACGAGGTGTCGGACCCGGTCACCGCCACACCCAGCCAGCCCAGAATGGGAGAGAGCATCGCGAAGGCGCCGCCCGCCCCGGCCATCCAGGTGCCCAGCGTGATGGTCTGACCGGAGGCGTTCATCACGAAAGCCAGTGCCAGCACTGCCATTACGGTGAGGATTGCCCAACGAAGCCGATACAGTGTCGCGCCGTAGGCCTTGATCGCAGCGCCCACCGGCAGGCGCAGCACCACCATCGCAACGATGCCTGCCACCAGCATCTGGGTGCCCGGGGTGGTCAGCAGGTTGAAGGTGAAATTCGGCAGCGTGGACGGGGTGCCCTTGGCCGTCAGCAGATGCAGTCCCGGCCAGTGCACGGTGTAGGTCGCGCCGTCCAGATACCGCTTCACCGCCGGGATCTGGCAGATCACGAAGATGGCAATGATGATCGCGTACGGCGCGTATGCGCGGACGATCTCGACGCGTGACTCGCCTCGCCCCAGGCTCGCTTCGAATTCGGGGGCATCGTGTCGGAAGCGCCGCCCGCCACGACGACAGCGGCGCGGGTGCGGTCTGCGGACGCCGGAGACGTAGCAGTAACACCACTGCGCCGGCCGATAGCAGTGCTGCCACGACGTCGGTCAGCGGTACCGAGACGTAGTTCGACGTGGCGAATTGGCCGACTCCGAACACCGCGCCGGCGGTCAGTGCCGCGGGCCACGTCTCCCGGATTCCGCGTCGACCGTCGACGATGGCCACCAGGGCCAGCGGGACGAACAGTGCCATGATGGGGGTTTGACGCCCGACCATCGCGCCGAGCGCGTCGCTGGACAATCCGGATACCTTGCCGAGCACGATGACTGGTGTGGCCATCGCGCCGTAGGCTACCGGCGCGATGTTGGCAACGAGGGCGAGCACGGCGGCCTTGAGCGGCTTGAAGCCCAGGGCAAGCAACATCACCGAGGTGACCGCGACCGGCGCGCCGAACCCCGCCAGCGCTTCGAGTAGTCACCGCATCCAGGCGATCATCATCGCATTCTCGTTCGGCGCAGATCGTCGCTCACGCGGCCGTGACGTCGGAGTATCAAATGCCGTCGTTGTGGCCGCTGGGCTTGCAGGTTGCCGACGGTGTAGTCGATGGTGCCCCCATTACTGGAAATCTCCGCCATCTGGCCGAATTGCAGCACTTGTGGATCCGCGAATTCCGGTGTCGCCGCGACAACTCCGGCCCCCGCCAATAGAACTGTTGCTGCCACCGTTTTCGATGCAATGTGTGAGAACGCCATTTCGAGCTCCCCTCGTGAGGTGCCGGCTGTCGAAAGGCCGCAGCCGATTCACAGGTGAGTTCTATCCAGAGTTCGAAATTTCAAACCTGAAGTTCGCCTGCTCGGGCGCTCGGCCGGCCGCGACTGCCGGCCGCGTAAGTTGTTCGGAGCCCGCGCCACCCGAGAGGAAGCCATGACAACGATCGGATACCGCCGCGCAACGGCTGTCGGTTTGGCCGTCGCCGGGCTTATCGCTGCGGGCTGCGGCAACAGCAAGAGCGTCGACGCGTCGGCACCGCGTCAGGCCAAGGTGAGCGCCACCTGTACTTCTCACGCGCCGGCTCTGCCCACGGAGGTGAAGCTCGTCGGGGTGGACGACGTCGAGGTGACGCTGACGGGGCCGATCGCCGCCAAATACTCGTCGGCCACCAACAGTCAGAGGCAGGCTCTCGGCAAGCCGCTGACGGGTGACCGCAACGCGGGGACGCGGGAGAGCGGCGTCGTGTTCCAGCAGTTCCAGGGCGGCGCGATCATCGCGAAGAACAACCAGGTCGGTACGCCCGCATACATCGTCGTGGGCAAGATCCGCGAGGCCTGGAATGTCCCACGCGGTCCGGACGGCACGCCCACTGTCACCGGCACCAACGGTTCGGCAGGTCCGCTGGGTTTGCCCACCAGCGATGTGAATGTCGTCGGCGACTTGCAGGTGTCGACCTTCGAGCACGGCAAGATCGAGTACAACCCGACGACCGACCAGGTTGCGGTGACAGTAGACGGCAAGGTCGTGCCATCCGGGCTCTAGCTCGAATTGCGGCGCCGCTACCGCACGTCACCAGGTGGATGGCCGCCATGGAGGCTCCACTGGCCGCAATCGGGAGCCAGGACGTCGTTGACGTCCACTTCGAGTCCGCCGACCTTCGGCCCCGGATTGGACGCAGTGCTCACGACCCGCTGGTAGAGAACGGCGGCGGGGTGGACCTGATTGCCGGACCAGGCTCGAGTTTGCCACAGCCACCGGCGGCCGGGTGTGCTCGAACACCCGACAACGCCATCGGCCGCGGCCCACTGGCACACCCGGATGCCTCCGTAGACGCCGGTGCGTTGAACCCCGAGAACCGAGTTGATTCCGCGAAACCATTGCAGCGCAGTGCGATTCCAGGTGTCGCGATTAATGTCCTCGTCGATGGTGAAGAAAATTGGCGCGCTCTGGCCGCCGCCTGCCGCGGTGTGCAGTTGCCAGGCGGTGCGCGCGTCCGCGACGCCGCCCGCGTAGCCCCGGGTGAAGTCGGACGGTGCCGACCCTCCCGGCTTGCCGTATTGGTAGTTGCTGACGATCACCAGGCCCGCGGCTTTCAATGAGTCGGCGTAGGACCGCGTGATCGGCTTGGCGCCAAACGATGAGCCGGGACGCGACTCCGAAACGTAGTTGACCACCCCGCTATAGCCGGCGGCCCGGATCTGCTGCGCCGGAATCTGGCGCGCGGCAAAGTCGATCAGTTGGGGAGGGGTGGCGGCGGCCGCCGCGGGCATGCCGCAAGCTACCGATGCGGCACCCAGACCGGCCAACGCGGCGGCGTACCGGAGCGCGTCGCGGCGGGAAACAGTTCGCAGTCGCACATCGCTAACCGGCGCGGGCACATTGTGCATCGCGCGATGTTAACGATGTGACCGTTGTTACCGATAGACCTGCGCTAGCCGAAACGCGGTTGCAGTCCCTAATGGATATCCAACGGTGACCGTTCGGCTATCGCTTCACGCCGCGACGAAAGAACTCGGCGTGGGTATTTCCGGATCGTCAGCTGCGCGCGTCGTCGGCGGAGGAGTCGTCGTTTGCGGCCACGTGGTGCAGGACCCGCTCGTTGAGGGTGGCCATCATGTCGAGTTCAGCAGGGGTAAGCAGGTCGATGAAGTTCCGGCGGACGTCCGCCACATGCCCCGGCGCGGCCTTCTCGATCGCGGCGCGGCCAGCCGGCAGCAGGCAGACCATGGTGCTGCGGGCGTCGTCGGGGTTGGGTTCGCGGCAGATCAGCCCGGCCTCCTGCATGCGCCGCACGTGATGGGAGACGCGACTCTTCTCCCAACCCAGCGCGGTGCACAGGTCGCGCGCGGGCATGCGGTCCCCGTCGAGAGCCGAGAGCACCGCGAGGACCTCGTAGTCGGACCCGGATATACCCGATTCCTGCAGGCGCCGGTTCAGGTGCGCGACGAGTTGGTGATGCGCGTGCATGAAGGCGCGCCAGGCCCGGTCTTCGCGGGCGTTCAACCAGTTCGGTTCCATCGAGCGCATACTACCCAATTGGTTGATGCATCATCAAATCTCCATAATGGAGTAGTCGACCTCTTCGGTCGGTAACCAGATCGCGGAACTAATGAGCGACGACGTAGTCGCTCGCCTGTCCACGCATGTGGATCATGGCGTTGATCGACGAGCAGCCGCCGATCACTCGGCCGCGCGCGTAGTGAATGCTGCGGCCGGCCAGGCCGGGATCCGGCTCGGTCGTGAAGCACCAATCGGTGCGGGGGTTGGCGATCGTGTACAGATAGCCCACTGGCAACCTTGATCCAGAACTAGTTGTCTTTGCCGCCCGCCTCGATCAGGAGCACCCGGCGATCAGGGTCGGCGCTGAGCCGATTGGCGAGCAGGCAGCCCGCACTGCCTGCTCCCACGATGATGACGTCGAATTCGGCTACCGGGCTCACTTCGATATTGGACAACGAAATGGGTTGGCGCACCACTGAAGAAGGAATTCACTATCAGAGCTAACCTATGCCTCGGCGCCCGATACGGGAGCATGATTGTGTGCCGTGACCGTTAAGGATCGTTACCACAATCGTGATCTCGCACTCGTATCGTGAATACACGGAGAAGGCCAATACTTTCGACATCCCGACAACGCCTACCGGCGTTTGGGCCCTGGGGGCTGATATGACCACCTCAATCGCCGCGCACGACGTCGTCGACCAAGACGCGGCCGACGATCTCCTTTTGGCGGTTGCAAGTTTGAATGCCGTCGGCCGTCCACGGGGCGCCGGTCTCGTCGAATCGAAGCCGCGCTGGCGGCTCACGGAGGAAGAGATCGTGCGCGCGTCGGTCACGGTGATTTTGGTGGCCCTGGTGACAGTGATTGGCGTCTCCGCAAGCGCGATCTTGTCGATGGGTTAGCGGCGGGTGCCGCAACGGCCGGCTTCGCGGTGGCATCACTCCAGGTACGACCCCGGTGGGGGAGCACTTGACCAGGCAGTGGTCGTCGGCAGTGGGTTTCTGGGCGCGGCGATCTCCGAACAGGCTGTAGATGCCATGTGCAGCAACGGCTTTGACTTCGTGGGTGGGCACTCAAGGTCGGGGTGCCGGTGAGCGGCATGCCGAACGCATAGCTACCTGCGAGCCCGGAGAAAGCCCTGGACGCGACATCGCCGCCGAGAGGCAGCCAAAACCGCAGGACGGGTTTCAATGTGCAGGGTTCTTACGTGACATAATGTCGCTTATCGGCACAATTATCTATCGGCGGGCAGGTTTGGGCAAACCACCAATTGTGAGTTGCGCTTCGATTGCTCCAGCAGCCAGCGAGCTGGCTAGTCACAGCAGAGCACCCGCCTCAACAACTCAACATCCGTCGTGATACTTGTTCTTGCCAACCAGCGAGGCGCTCGGCAAGGATCTCCAGCCCTTTGGCCTCGCTGTCCGCGCCAATCCGTTCCGAGCATCGGAAATACTCCCACGTCGCTCCACGCGTGCAGCGCCACCAGCTCAACCCCTCTTCGGGAGGCCTCATCGAACGCCAAAGCGGTAGCTGCTTCCGAGGCCGGCGACCCGTCGACACCCAGTAGCACCGGCGCAGCAGGGTCAGGGGCCGCGCCATTGTAGGTATGAATGACCGCAACCGGGCAGTGGGCGTGATGAACCAGCGACGTGGTGACCGAGCCCAGCAAGCAGCCGTCCCAACGCTCCGAGTCCCTGGCTGCCGGCCACGACCATCCAGGCGTGTCCAGCACATCGGGTAGCTCGACCTCGATGTGGTGAACGGCTCCGTAATACGTTGGCTTGCAACACCAACCGAGATCGAACAGCACCGCAAGCATGAGATGGTTTTCGCTCAAAACATCGGCCACGAACCGCTTGATTCCGTGTGCCCGAGCGACGTGCGCGACATGCTTGATCAGGGCGGTTCCCACGCCGAGTGAATGATCTTCATGGGCGACCGCGACCGCGACTTCAGCGACTTTGGGGTCATCGACGACGACGTAGTGTTGCCACACCGATCAATTGGTCGGCGTCGAATGCACCGAGCGAGTACCGATCGTGGGACGGCTCGGTAATCGTTTGTACGAGGTGCTCGAGATCGATTTGGTTCAGCGTAAAGAACCGGTAGTACCGCTCGAAGTCGGTAAGGTGTTGATGCAGTGCCAGCGTCGCCTCGGCGTCTTCGGGGGTGAGGTTCCGCAACGACACCATCCGCCCGTCGACCAGTTGAGCCGTAGCGGAGTATTCCGCCAATTGATGGCCTCATGCCCCCTCCTTACGGCCGACCGCGGACATGTGTGTTTGGCTTGAACACAACGCTATTCGCGGTTCGCTCGGCCCGGCAGGGCCGTTAGAACCCCACCGCGGTGCCATTGGTCCCGCGCGCGTAACGCCGTGAGGGAATTCACCGCGCCTCAGCGACCGGGCAGCGGGGCCGTCCAGCGGATTCGGGTGCCCCCATCCGCTGCATTGCCGACGTCACAGCGACCGCCGACCTGTTCGGCGCGGTACAGCATATTCGCCAGACCGCTGCGGCGGCGATTGTCAGCGGGGATGCCACAACCGTTGTCGGTGACATCGATCGTCAACATGTCCCCGACATCGACCTCAACCGTGAGACGTGAAGCGCCAGAGTGGCGAACCGCGTTACTGACCGCTTCAGCGGTGACTGCTTCGGCGTGGTCGGCGAGCTCGCCGCCGATGGCACTCGTCGGCCCGTGCATCCGAACCGTGGTGACGATGTCGCGACCTTCGGTGAGGTCGGCAACCGCTCGTTGGATTCGGTTCCGGAATCCGCCGCCGTTTCCGAGTGGCGTTTTCAACTGGAAAATGGTGGTGCGGATCTCCTCGATGATTGTTTGGAGATCATCGAGGGTGCGGTTCAGCCGGTCGGCAACCTCCGCTGAACGCACCCGGGCCATTGTGCCTTGCAGATCCGTCCCCGCTGCGAACAGCCGCTGGATGACATGGTCATGCAGGTCGTGGGCAATGCGCTCGCGCTCGGCCACCAGCGTTAGTTGGCGCGTGTTTTCGCGGCCCGACGCGAGCATCAGCGCTATCGCGGCATGTGTCGCGAAATCGCTTACCAGATTGAGGTAACTGTGATCGAACGGCGGCCCTTCCGGGCTGCGGGCAACGACGATGACTCCGGCGATGTGATCGTCGGTCCGCAACGGCATCAAGATTGCGCTTCGCTGGCCGAGGTCGGTGAACGACTGGATCGGGTAGCTCAGAGCTTCGGTGATCTGTGGTTCACCGGACCGGAATACCACCCCGCTCGTGGAATCATCCACTGGATTTCGTTGGCCGATAAGGTCTGAGGCATTCAACCCCACCGCTGCGGAGATAACCAGCGTTTCGATTTCGTCCACGGGCAAGTCGTCGTCGTCTGGAACAAGCACAATCGCCTGCTCGGCTTCGGTTAGCACGCATACTTTTTCGGCGATCAACTGCAACGGGGCCCGGCTAGGTGCTTCGCTAGACAGAAGCGCGGCGGTGATTTCGCGGCTTGCCTCCATCCACTTCACCGCCGTCCGCTCCTGCGCGAACAGTTGCGCCTTGTCGATGGCGACCGCGGCAGCGAATGCCAGTGCACGAGCGGCCATCTCGTCAGATTCGGAGAACAAGCGGTTGGGCTCGTCGTGAGTGAGATACAGATTGCCGAAGATCTTGCCCCGAATGGTGATCGGCACGCCGAGAAAAGCCCGCATCGGCGGATGGTGCGCGGGGAATCCGACCGCGGCCGGATGCTTCGTCAAATCGTCCAGACGCAATGCCGGCGTGTCATAAAACGACAGGCTCAGAATTCCCTTGCCAACCGGCAGATGCCCGATCTGCCCCGCGTGGTCGGCCTCTATTCCGTCGTGGACAAACGACATCAACATCCCGTCGGCGTCGCGGATCGCTAGGGCGCCGTACGGGGCAGAAGTCAACTTCCGGGCCGCGCTGATGATGCGGCGCAGGGTTGCGTCCAGCTCGAGATCGGATCCGATCTCGACGAACACCTGAAGCAGTTGCTCCATCTGATCACGCGACGCCAGCAACTCGTCGAGTTGCTGGTGCATTCTGCTGACGAGCCCACGCTGGCCGAGTCCGGCAAAAGCCGAGTCACTATCACCGCTGACCATTCGCCCGATACCTCCGGCTGTTCGGACCCCCGACACCTGCTCGTCGTCCAGCGCAACGTGCGCTTAGCGAGCAACGCGGAGACGCCATCGCCGAGTTTAATCGAATGGCAATAACTACCCAACAAATGCGGGATGCCCAAACCCCCATCCCGACGGCAAGCGCGCGCTCGATCGGGCCTGCTCAGGACGGTTTCGGCCGGCCGGCCCGGACGCGTCGGATGCCGAGCCTGCCCCGCCGATGACCTCGAGTTCGAGTCAACGCACGTGTCGACTCCGCTCGCTTGTCGTTACAACCCGGACGGGTACGTTTCCGGTGTTTCGCCGGCGATCCACAAACTCGTCGGCTCCAGCGGCTCGAGTGCTCGGGTCCGATCGATATGGATCATCGCGTCGAATTGATCCGCGGGCCGAACGTGGAAGTAGTGGCTTTGGCGCTCCGTTTCCGGCCGATAAATCACGCCGATGGCGCGACCCAAGCGAACAACGCCGAGCGGGTCCGCGGCTTCGGGAGTGAGATCTGGCGACACCAGGAAGGAGCTTTTGCCGGTCTCGTGTAGCAATTCTACGATGCTGCCGTTCAGCGCAGGCCGAACAGCCTTGCGTTCCGCGACGCCGCCCCAGTCGCTGGCGGCAGTCACGGTACCGCTGTACGTGCTGAATCCGATCAGGCGTGACTCGTCGCCGTATCGCTGCCGGACCAGTTGCCCCAGGGTGAGTTGCCCATCCGCGGACATTTCGGTCGCCCGTGCGTCGCCGACGTGAGAGTTGTGCGCCCACACCACTATTCGTGCCCGCTCAACGCCGTCGTGACGGTCCAGGTGTTTCAGTAGCGCCTCGAGTGTTTCGGCCATGTGCTTGTCACGCAGGTTCCACGAGTTCACCCGGCCGCTGAACATCGCACGGTAGTACACCTCGGCGTTGCGTACCGTTTGCGCATTTTGCTGGGCGTAGAATAGCTCGTCGTCGGCGAGCAGTCCGCCCCTACGCACATACGCCAGGGCGTTGCGCTGCATGTCGACCAGCTGTTCGATCGCTTCGCTTTCGCACGATGGACCCGCCCCGAACGCCGCCGCGAAACCGTACGCTCGACCGTCGTCGGCCGAAGCATGGTCGAAGCACGCGTAGCGATTTCGCGCACGCATCGCCGCCTTCGGGTCAACTCTATCCAGGTAAGTCACCACTTCCTGGATAGATCGATGCAGGCTGTAGAGATCAAGTCCGTAGAAGCCGGCTTGGCGCTGCTGCCTTGACTCGCACTGCAGGTTGCGGATGCGCAGCCAATCGGCGAAGTCCCGTACGACGGTGTTGCGCCACATCCAGGCGGGAAATCGCTCGAAACCGCCCAACGCTCCCTCGGCGGTCTCGTCCACGCCGAGGCCCCGGACGTACCGGTTCACCCGGTAGGCATCGGGCCAATCGGCCTCCGCGGCTACAGCGCAGAAACCCTTCTCCTCGATAAGCCATTTCGTGATGGTGGCCCGAGCCTGGTAAAACTCGTGCGTCCCATGTGAACTCTCACCGATCAGCACGATGCGCGCGTCGCCTATCAGCTCCTGCAGCGCCTCGCGCGGCGGAACGCCCGATGGAGCGTCGATGGCCACGCGGCTGAGCACCTCGGCTGGCGTCGGCGCCTGTGGCGGCGCTGTCGATAGATCGGTCGTCGAAGTAGCGAGCAGCTGGTGCACTTCCTCGTCGGTGACCTGGCGAAAATCCCAGAACGACTCCCCGACCGCGAGGAACGGGGTGGGCATACTCGCACAGACCACATCGTCCACCAGGCCCGCGAATTCCCGGCAGGTAGATTCCGGGGCGGCCGGCACCGCAATCACGATGTGCGCGGGTTCGGATTCGCGAAGGGCGTGCACCGCCGCGAACATGCTCGCGCCGGTGGCCAACCCGTCGTCGACGAGGATGACCGTCTTTCCGGTGACGTCGAGCGGAGGGCGTCCGCCGCGATACGCGGCCTCACGCCGGATCAGCTCCCGGCCCTCGCGTTCGGCGATGGCACGCAGTTGTCCCGGCGAGATCCGCAGGCCCCGTATCATGTCGTCGTTGACCACTACGCGGCCACCGCTTGCCAGTGCCCCGACCGCGAACTCTTCGTGCCCGGGAGCGCAGAGCTTTCGCACCACAAAGGCGTCCAACGGCGCATGCAGCGCGGCGGCCACCTCCCAGGCCACCGGTAGCCCGCCCCGCGCCAAGCCCAGCACAATCACATCCGGTCGGTCGCGGTAGGCGCCGAGGAGGTTTGCCAAAACTCGGCCCGCCTCGCGACGGTCGCGGAACACCCGGCGCGGTAAGCGCCGGGTGTTCTCAACGGCTCTAGTCATCATGCACCACGCTTTGTCAGTTCGCGGCCGACTGAACCTGAACGCGGTGTTCAGTTGCTTCCGGTTCCGCAACCACAACCGACACCGTCAGGATGCCCTTGTCATAGGTGGCTTCGATGTTGTTTTCGTCAGCGCACGCCGGCAGCGACACGGTGCGAACGAATGAGCCGTAGGAGAATTCCGATCGTCCGTCGAAGTCTTTCTTCTCGGTGCGTTCGGCCTTGATGCTCAATTGTCCGTCGCGCACCGTGATGTCGATGTCCTTCGCCGGGTCGACACCCGGGATCTCGGCGCGCACGATGTAACGGCCGTCCTTCATTTGGTCCTCCAGCCGCATCAGACGGGTGTCGAAGATGGGGCGCAATCCGGCCATCGCGGGGAAGCCTGCGAACAGTTCTGACAGGTCCGGGAAGATCGATGCGGGGTGATGCCGAGTGGCAAGAGTGCTCATCTCTGTCTCCTAGATTGAGAGAATTACCAGTGATGTTCATTCGACCAACCGGTCGAAATCCCGGAAAGGGGCTGAAGTCCCAAAGGAGATGGGTAGTTGGTCAGCGCCCTTGCTGTAGGCGTTCGCGTCGACCGGCATCTCGGCTCACGCGACCCGCGGGAGGCCGATTCCACCGCCGAAACGGCCATAGGGCCACTGACGATGATGAACGCTTGATCCCGATTCAGCTGGGGCCGCTCGGCGATCTTGCGACGAGGATGCCTACTTGCTTCCGTGTTTGACACTGACACCGTTCCACTTCCCCTCGGCGTATCAGCGACCGGGCCGCCTGAACCCGACGACAAGTAAGGACAAGTCGCTGTCACGCGAGCTTCAGCGCCGGGAGCGCCGAGCAGTTGCTCGATCGCCGCGGTCTGGGCGGCACCGACTACGACCAACTGGATGGCTTCGGCATGCGCAGCGAGATAGTCGACAGGAGAAGCCTGCAGATGGACGGTGTCGATTTCGACCTCGGGATAGCTGTCCGTGCAACGTTTCATGTGCGAGTCACCGGAATGCGGATGGGTGATGTCAGTACCCGCAACGGCACGCGACGATGGCGTGCCTCGTGGATCGACAGCCACCGAACAGTGGCCGGATCGTGCCAGTTCTTCCGCGGTCGACCCCAACCAGGCGTTCGGGTGCATCGCCGCCCCGGTGTCTCCGATGAACAACAACGTTGTGGACCGCGAAGCAGCGATGAGCGCCGCCACCGGAGCGCCGTCGACAAGTTCCGTTTCCACCTTGACCGGCTCGCCCATCTGTTCAACCGCGTGGTAGGCGTCGCGGACGACTTGCTCTGCCGCAACCACCGCCATCCGCGCTTCATCCGGACTGACATTGACGGCCGGTTTGGTGACATGGAGCAGACGCAGCGGAATGTCGGTGCCGGCGACCTTCGTCTACCGCCCACCGGGCAGCGCGAATTGCGGCCGCCGACCCGTCCACACCGACGACGACGGACTTCGGTGGATACCGATCAAACATGAGAACTCCTGGCTTCAGTGGCATTAGGAACGTATTCAGGACGCTACGGAGTGCGTCCCAGCCAGAGCAGAGGCATTGGTCCTCACCTGTGGATACGTTCGGCGGAGAGGGAACCGCAAACTAAAGGGACTTCGTGCTCCACCCCCGGACCGAACGAGTTGAGCGGATTGCGCATACAGCTGCCCGCGATTGGCGGCTAGCTATGAGATCTGCTGTGTCACAGCACTATTCGTTTCAGGACGGCGGGAAGGGCAGGAGAGACATTGGCTAAAGCATTACCTCAAAGTGAAGTCCTAACCGAAGTAAACCTTCGACCCCCCCGGTTCGATGCCGACTCTGATCAAGACCTGCGGTACCGCAGCGGGTCGACTCACGAGGTCACGGATCATGTCCCGACTGGCTTCTAACTCCGTGACGTGCGTGACGGGGCACGTGGCCAATCCGGCCATCGTGCACTCCAGCAGGATCGCCGACAGCGCCTCGCCGCAGTTGAGGGCATCGACACGCGCGTCGCCGGCGGTGGACAACATGAGAATCTTCGCTTGGTCATACGTGCCCGCAGAACTCCGCTCGTTCGACGGATCGATCGGGAAGCGGCGGTTCACGTCGACCCTGCGGTCATCTGACTGCGACGCCAGTGCGCTTTCCGGTATCCCTTCCGATCCTGCCAACCGGACTGTCCACCAACGTAGTTCGGCGTGATACAGGTCGTCATAACGACGCAAGGCTTCGGTGAGTCGTGCCGCCTCGGCTAGTCGCGGACGCACAGCGTCGGGCAACACATCCATAACGACCAGGTCGTTGTCGAACGCGCTACGCAGCACGGGTTCGAACGACGCCCAGTGCTTCGGCGCGCGGAACGGTAGCCGGTTGGTACGGCGACGCAGTATTGCGTTCGCACGGGCTCGCCGAGCCGGTGCCACGTAGTCAACGGGCGCAAAATCGACGGTCACCAGGTGGTCGAGATTGTTCGGGTTGGGAAACTGATCGACATTCGTGGCCCACCTGGCGGCGGCCATCGCAATCCGGAAGTGATCGAGCGCAGCACCGCAGCTAATGATCGCTTCGCGACCGGACTTGTCGGCCGAACTCAAGATTTGTTGTCGATCGGGGAATTAGGTCGACGGTGATGCCGTCGGTAATCCAGCGCCAAGGCTGGGAGTTGTGTAGCGATGGGGCGTGACGCGCAAGGTCGACTGCCGTCGTGATCGCTTTCGTGTCGGCCAGCGTTTCGGCCATCGTCGCCACCCTTCATCCGATATGGCTAAGACCCTCGTACACGCGTACGGCTGGCGCCAGAGTCCTTGGTCCCCGACACTAGGCCATTGGACCTCCGGGAGGCCCGCACGGTAGCCCAACGTCCTCGTCCCCCAGGGACATACGACCCTAGGCGTTGCGTCCGTTCGGGACTTTTGCCCCTACCGCGGCCAGTGTCCAGACGATCAGATACTCGCCATGGGTATTCCGCTATCGGCTCACTTGGCAACGGACTTTGAACGCGCGGTCGAGAGAACCCGAGAAGCCCTTGCCCAACAGGGCTTTAGCGTACTCACTGAAACCGACGTCACCACGGCGCTCAAGACCAAGCTCGGCATCGAGATGGAAGACTATCTGATCCTTGCTGCGTGCAGCCCGGAGCTGGCATACCGAGCGATCGATATCGATCGCGAGATTGGATTGCTGCTCCCCTGCAACGTCTTGGTGCGCGCCGACTTGGCCGAGCCGGGCATGACCATCGTCGACGCAATGGATCCCTGCCTTTCGGTCGTGGTAACCGGGGAGCCCGCGCTCAAGGCGATCGTCGACGAGATCACTGCCAAGCTGGGTGCCGCGATCGCCTCGCTGAATTCTCATTCCGGTTGATTGCCTCCAGGCGCGCGACCGAGCGAATACGCGCGGGGGATGCGGCCTGGCATCGACGGCACCGCCAAGGTGCGCTGCACGGGCGCGCTTGGCGTCAGTGAATCGTCCGGCCTCCGTCTTCCTGCAAGCAGCTGATCTTGCGATCCCACTGCGCACTGCGAATCCGATTCAGGCGGGCACGCACGTTCAGCACGAGCAACGCCACCCCGAATCCCATCACCAGCAGTGTCCCGAGAGCCGCGGCGGATGCGTCTGCCACTGCGTGCCACACCGGGGTCGGCCGGGCTACATGGTCGCCTTTGCGGTCGACCCAAACTTCAACGCGATCGCCCACGCCGACCCCCGCGTAGGGCAGTTCGAATACACCGGTGCGCTCGGCGTTAGCGATAGGCCACTTCGCTTGCACGACAGTGATACCCGAGCCGGCCTCGGCGGTTTCGGTAATCGTCGGCTGTATCGCGTGACGCTCCTGCGCCTCTTGGACGTAGAGCCGATCGCGCACGCTATAGGTCACGCCACCTGCTACGCCGGCGAAGGGAATCGCCAAGAGCAACACAACGAATGCGATCAGCAGGGCCAGGGCTTCGATGCGGTCGGTGCGCCGCAGCAACGGATTGCGCCCGAAGATGCGAGCGATTCGCCAGCAGCGCGGGTCCAATGTGTAGGTCTCCATCACAACTCTCCTGAGCGCTAGCGTGTCCGATATCAGCAGCTACTCGGTGATGTTTGTTCGCGGTCGGACATCCACTCGACGAAATCGGCTAGTTCGCGCCGCGGTGTCGATGGCAGCGGGTCTGCGTTGATCGGCGCCCAGCCCACCCGTAACAGCATTTGCGGGTAGTTGCTGCTGCCGAAAATCTCGGATCGCACCGCCGCGCGTGTTTCGGCGATCTCAAGTGGTTCGGTGACCGGGCAACTCGCCAAACCCATCGCCGCGGCGGTGAGGAGGACCGCGCTGGTGGCCTCGCCGCCACGCAGCTGGGCCATGCGGTCGTCGGCACGTGTTCCCAGCGCAAGAACCACGGCGTTATCTTCAGCGGCTGACGAATCAGGGGGCTCGGCAAGCACGGGACCGGCAAAGTACTGGCCCGGTAGCGGGGCGTCACGGTCGGATTTTGGCGTGTTGCGCGCCGGAACGCCGGCTACTGAGCCGTACCGGCCGCTCCAGGCGGTGAGTTCGGCGAGATATTCGTGGTTCATGTGATCCCACACGCCACACGGACTGCGTCACGATTTCGCGCAGCTTGTCGGTGTCTTCGACTTGGCAAAGCGTCACACCATGGCGCGCCGAACGCGCCGCCATCAGCGCGATGTCGCCCACGGGTACCGGCCAGGAGCTGTAGTGCCGGCGGTCGGTTCGCCGCCGTGGTATCGCCGCGGCAAGTGCGATGTCTGAGGCGTCAGCCGTGTGGCGTGAAAGTTCCAGTGCAGCAAGGTGGTTCGGATCGCCCGGGTTGGGCAAGCGGGATACTTTGGCATGCCATCCGACCGCCGCAAACGCGGCGACGCAGTGATTCAGCGCCGCGCCGCAACTCAAGATCAAGTCGCGTCCGTCCGGGTCGGTATTGGGCAATTGCCGCTCCGCATCGCAGTAAAGATGCAGGATCTGCGTACCCACCAGCCAGCGCCATGGCTGCGTGTTGTGGACCGAGGGGGCTCGAGATGCCAAAGCCAGGACCGTGCGAATCGTGCCCGCATCGGGAAAGCGCGCGTTCATGGCAGTTCGTCCCTTTCTAAAACTTCTGATGTCGAGGTTTCCGGGTTTGCCGCCGTTACGCGAGGGGACGACGACCTCAGTCCGAGGGACCTTTGTGCCACCCTTTGATTCGCGGGGGGTGCTTCCTAGCTTGAGGCGCTAGGCGGCGACAACAGTCACTTCGATAGACAACTGGTTGCCGACGGCGTAGGCCGCGGCCCAGTCGCCGACGCACACCGCTCGTGCGAGGTCCTCAGCCAGCGGGCTGGAGGCACCCAGCTCTCGGAGCCACGCCGAGACTATGGATGCGATCTCATTGCCGTGCACACGAGCGGTGCGGCCGCCGTGTAAACGATCCGTAATGCTGTACATCGTCGCACCACGCGAGGAGTGTTTTGCGAACCTCATGGCAGCCTCCTAGAACAACCTTGAAACCGATTCGACCACTTGGCCGATTCAGCCAGTAGAGGCAAACGAAACCGGTCAGCAGTACTTCCGGCGCATCCGCGAGCATTGCCGAAGTCCCGGTTGGAGAGTCCTTCGTCACCGCACTCGTCGGGCCGAAGGACCCGAGATGACTGCATTCAGCAAAGTCATCAGGCGCGCGCAGATGTCGATCACCTTGTCGAACAGTGCTTTTCGGAACTACCCGCCTCGCCTTCGGCTAGCACGAAATAGTTCTCTTCTTCTTGCACGAAATGCAGCCGCAGCAGAGTGCGGCCCATAGAGGCACGCCAGCAAGTCATCGACTTGACTCGATTTAATCGCCCCTTCCGCTTTCGCCATGGCCAGATGCGTGCCGACGCGGTCCGAAAGTCTCCGGATTTCGGCATGCGTCCGGCTCATTGTCGGGGTCGCTTCCCTGCCTAGGGGCTGGGCTAGGGCGGGGTAAAGCTGTGTTTCCTCGGCTAGTTCGTGGGGCAGAAGCCGACTACTCAGTACGGCATAAGCCTGCCGGCACCGAAGACCTGCTGCAACGCTTCTCTGCCGAGCACGACCAACTCCGCGACGCCATCGGATTGCTGCGCGACAGCGCGGATCGCGCTTTGGACAGCGATCCGCCGCGGCCCACGGTGATGGTCGGTGATGGAGTCCAATGACGCCCCAGCCTTAGCTGGCGCGACCGTCGGTGTTGCGATGGGTGCCCGTTCGCTTTCGGCGCGCACAGCGGCATACTTGTCGGCAGGCGTCTGTTCGGCGAGAACCGCGTCCAGTCCCAAGTCAGTAGCGATCTCGCGCGTCGGCTCGAGTCGGTCGCCAGTGAGCAGGATCAAGCGATCCAGCCCCACCTCACGCAATCGCCGAACGGTTACGTGGCGCCTCGCGGCGGAGCGGACTCGCAAAAACACGGCACCGATCGCCCGATTTTCGGTGCAGACCCATGCGATGGCGGACCCGTCAAGACGGGCGCGGTTGAGCACCGTTCGTGCCCACGCGTCGATCGCGGCGTTGGTGGGCAGTTTGCCGACCGAAACCCGACGCCCGTCGACGGTGGCGGTGACGCTCACCCCCGGATCTTCGGACACCTCGGTGGGCAGCGACAACTGCAGGCCACGGCTGAGGGCCTCGGTGACACTGGCCTCGCCCATTACGTGCGGAGAAAATTGGTCTACCGAAGCGGCCAGTCGCAGTACCGAAGCCGTATCACTGCCCGGGCCAGCTACCACGTCGAGGACCGTCGGCTGTCCCGTAGTCAGGGTTCCGGTCTTGTCCATTACCAACGTTTTTGCGCGACCGAGATTTTCCAGGACGCCACCACCGCGGATGACCACGTCCTCGCGGGAGGCCCGCGACAAACCGGAAACGATCGCTGCCGGAGCTGCCAACAGCAAGGGACACGGTGTCGCCACCACCAGCACCGCCACAGCCCGCACAGCTGATCCGCTCAGTAACCAAGCAAGCCCCGCCAGCGATAGCGCCAGCGGAAGAAACCATGTCGCGTAGCGGTCGGCCAACCGCACCAGCAGCGCGCTTTCCGCAGCCTGCTGCGCCAATCGCACAATGCCCGCATAGGTGCTCTGGTCAGCCGGCGCAGTCGCCCGCAGCTCGAAAGGGCTGCCGGCGTTGAGCACGCCGCTGCGGACCGGCTCGCCGAGGCGGCGTTCGACGTGCAGCGATTCTCCCGTCAGAGCGGACTCGTCGAGCACCGCCACCACGTCGGCAACCCGCCCGTCGACCGGCACCACCTCACCGGGGCCGACGACCAGCACATCACCGATGCCGACATCAGCCAATGGAATCACGCTCACCAGCGATCCGAGTCGCCGGCGCGCGGATCGCGGGGCACGCTCGAGCAGGTAACGCAAATCGTGTTCCGCGCGTCGCCCGGCCGCCGCATCCAGCGCTCGCCCGCTCGCCAGCACCACTGCAATCAATGCGCCGGCCAAGTACTCGCCCACCAGGACACTGCCGACCAGAGACAACAGCGCAATAATGTCGACGCCACCGCGCTTGCGGCGCAATCCGGCGACGACCCATGCCGATGCCGGCACGATGGCGACGACGGTACCCGCGATCCAGCAACCGCCGGCCAAGTGCCGCCAACCAGCCAGCCAGGCGCCTCCCCCGGCCACCAAGAAGCCCAAGGTAACACCCGTCAAGATTGGTTCGACAGACGAGCGCGGCCCAAGAAATGAAACGGCCCGCAGAACAGGCACCCATGACGATCCCTCCGGCCACAACTAGTTCGGGCTAAGTTGAACAGGCGCAGTCGTTGTCGGTAAGTGCCGTAATGCCGTCAGTCCTGGGTCTTTGGACCCGTAGCGGCGTGCGACTCACCCGCAGCTGGCTGGCCGCGCGCCGCGAATAGCGCTGCCACCGAGGTGGACGCGATCGTCACCAGGGCGCCGAACATCAACGCCGACGATTCGCCCGCGGCCAGCAGGTGTTCTTCGGTCCCGATCGTGGCCGCGGCCACGGGGACCCCAAGCTGCGCTGCCGACAGCACGGCAAGCGTCAGCGGCTGACCGAGCAGCCCGCCCACACAGTGGGCGAGCAGGGCGCCCAGGCCCAGCCCTACCGCCCAACAAAATCAATTTCGGATGCGCGCCCAGATCGCGCACGCGCAGCGACGCGCCCAGCCAGACGAAGAACAGCGGACCGAAGAACCCTTCGGTGATCCCGAACAGCTGACGCGCCAGCCGTCGCGGTTCCCCGACAGCAGCGATCACCAGTCCCAGCGCGAAGCCGGCCAACATGATCGACACGTGGGTGCTGAGCGCAAGTGCCGCCAGCGCGAACAAAACGAACAAATTGGTCCGCAGCTCCAACGCAAGCTTGTGTTTCTCGGAATACTCGTGGGCGCGTTGACGCCAGCCTTGCCGATCAAGCACGAGCAGCACCGCGAACAGTAGGCCCGCGCAGCTAGCGATCGCGACTGCCCCGAAGGTTGCCTTCGGCGCCCTACGCAGGTCAATCGCCTAGGGCAGCAGCACAATACACGCGCCGTCAGCGATCGCGATCTGCGCTGTCAGGGAAAGGACCGGCGGACGGAGATCATCGGCCGGTGCATGGTGTCGATGGAGCTGTTCGGGGTGGTGTCGCGGCCCTCGACGACCTGGAAACCGTTGCGGCACTGAAACGTTCACTGTAGCCGCGCTCAGCGGTCGATCCAGCCCATTTGCGCTTCGGCGTGGTGGCCGCCGACGGCCGGGGTGAGTTGGTCGAGCCGGGCCAGCTGCTCGGCCGAGAGTTTGACGCCGTCAGTGCCGACGTTCTCCTCAAGGCGGGCAACCTTTTTGGTTCCCGGGATCGGTGCGATGTCGGACCCCTTGGCCAGCAGCCAGGCCAGCGCGACCTGGGCCGGGGTGGCGCCGACGTCGGTGCTGATCTCGCGCAGCTCGTCGGCGCTGCGTAGGTTGTGGCCGAAGTTCTCGTCGAAAAAGCGCGGATTGGTCTTGCGGTAGTCGTCGTCGGGCAGTTCCGCGTTGGATCGTATTGCGCCGGTGAGAAAGCCACGGCCCAGCGGTGAGTACGGGACGAAACCGATGCCCAGTTCGCGCAGCACCGCCAAGATCCCGTCTTCGGGATCGCGGGTCCACAACGAGTATTCCGATTGCACGGCCGCGATTGGCTGCACCGCATGCGCGCGGCGGATGGTGTTCACGCCGACTTCGGACAGACCGATGTGCCGTATCTTGCCGGCGGCAACCAACTCGGCCAACGCGCCGACGGTGTCCTCGATCGGGGTGCCGCGATCGAGACGGTGTTGGTAGTAGAGGTCAATGTAGTCGGTCGCCAACCTCTTCAGCGATCCGTCCACCGCGAGACGGACGTTGGCGGGGCTGCTGTCGAGGCCGTTGCGTCCGGTGTGCGAGATCAGGCCGAACATGGTGGCCAGCACCACGCGGTCACGCCGCCCCCGCAGGGCACGCGCCAACAGCTCCTCGTTGACGTACGGGCCGTACACCTCGGCGGTGTCGATCAGGGTGACCCCGAGATCGATCGCGCGGTGCACGGTGCGGATGGATTCGGTGTCGTCGAAGCCCCCGATCGAGTAGGCTGCGGACATACCCATCGCGCCCAAGCCGATACGGCCGACCCGCAAGTCGCCGAGCTGAGCCTATTTCATCGCACGTTCTCCTGTCGTATGCCGGTACCGTGGCGCTGTGTACCGCGTCGAGCTTCCCGCGATCTGATGGACCACGCAAACACCGCGCGTCCGGTCCGCAATCTGGCGGTGGATTACTACCGCGTCTCGGGTGTGATCCTGATCGTGCTGGGCCATTGGCTGGCCGGATCCGTGACCTATCACGACGGGCAATTCGGACGGCAGAATCCGCTCGTCGACATGCCCTGGACACAGTGGTTGACGTGGCCGTTCCAGGCGGTCCCGGTGTTCTTCCTGGTGGCAGGTTACGCGGGCGCCGTGTCCTGGACGCATCACCGCGAGAGCGGCGGGACGTCGCGCCAGGCCTGGCTTCGGCGCCGGCTCGCCCGGGTGCTGGGGCCGACCGCGGTGTACATCGCGCTGGTGTCGGCGGTCGTGGTCGCCGCGGCGGCATACGGTGTCGGCGGTTCACTGCTCGAATACGCGGACTGGGCGGTGGCGATGCACCTGTGGTTCCTCGCCGTCTACGTGCTAGTGGTGTCGCTGATGCCGATTGCGGTTGCCGCACACCGGCGTTGGGGGCTATGGGTGCCGGCGACGCTGGCCGTTGCGGTCACGCTGGTGGACACCGTCTTGACGAAAGGCCCCTTACATGACCTCGGCTGGCTGAACTATTTGCTGTGTTGGGGAACGCTGTATCAGCTCGGAATCGCTTGGCGCGGCGGGCTGCTCGCGGGCCGCAGGCCGGTGCTGCTGGCCGCCGTCTCGGGGACCGCGCTGGCACTACTGATCTGGCAGGCCGACTATCCGGTCAGCATGATCGGTATTCCCGGTGAAGCCGTGCAGAACACGTCGCCACCGACGGTGGCGATGCTGGCCTTCGGCTGCGCGCAGGCCGGAATCGCGATGGCGGCCGGGCCCGCGCTCAATCGCATCCTGCGCGCGGGCGCGATTCGGCGCGTGCTCGCCGTCGGCGACGACAACGTGATGGCCCTGTACTTGTGGCACATGATTCCTGTCGTGATCGTGGCGCTGGTCGGCTACCCGGCCGGCTTGTTGATGCAACCGGCGGAAGGCACGGCCGCATGGTGGCTGGGCCGGCTGGAGTGGGTTGCCATCCTCGGCCTGGTCACCGCGATCGAGCTGGTGACGCTGTGGTGGGGACGACGGGTGTTCGCGGCTCCTCTTCCGCTGCTTGGCATTCCGCTGCCCCAGCGGTGGGCCGAACCGGTCATGCTGCTGGGCGCGGTGATGGCGGCCTACGGACTGCACTCCGTCGCCGCCGTCGGCTTCGCTCCGGACGGGCGGCTGTCCTGGCCGACCACCGTGGTCTTCGCCGTCGGGGTGCTACTGGTGGCTCTTCGGCCCAGGCAGGTCAGCCCGCGACCCGCCGACCCCGCGCCTATGACCGAATGAACTCCAGCACGTCCGCATTGACGATATCGGCTTGTGTGGTGATCATGCCGTGCGGAAAGCCGCTGTAGGTCTTCAAGATTCCGTTGGGCAACAGCTTCGCCGACAGCGGACCGGCAACCTCGTAGGGGACGATCTGGTCGTCCTTGCTGTGCATCACCAAAACCGGCACCGTGATCCTCTTGAGGTCTTCCGGGAAATCGGTCTGAGAGAAGGCGACGATCCCGTCGTAGTGCGCCTTGGCGTCACCCGTCATGCCCTGCGTCGAAGACTTCCTTGGGTACAGCGCTCGAGGAAGAACAACATCTGCGGGTCCCAGTCGTCGGACGACAGTGGCCAGCCGTGACTGAACACGATGGGCTGCCCCGTTCCCCAGTCCTTGTAGTGGATCTCGACGCCGTCACGTTTGACGACCACGGCCATGGCCAACCCCCTCGTCCGGGACTTGTGCGGATAACCGACTATGGCACGACGAATCCCGATCGCACAGGGTCGCCCGGTTACGTCTGGGCGAACGCGTCGGGCAGTGGACGCTCGCAGACCGCGCGAGCCTCGTCGGCACTGAGCCCGAACAGGCGCAGCACGTTTTCGGTGACGATGTCGGCGGCGCGCGCGTCGTCGCGTCCCGGGTCGTCGCGCAGCAGCTTTCCCAGCCCCAGCAGCGCACCCCCGGCCATCGCCAGAGCGAGTTCCGGATCCTCCACGGCGAACCTGCCCGCGTCGACACCGGCCTTGATATCGCGCAGCGCGCGGGGAGCCAGGCCGCGTTCGGACGACAGCAATGCCGGCCCGTGCGCCAGCAAAATCTCGCTCTCCTGCGGTCGCCGGCGAAACAGCCGTCCGGTCAGCCGGAAACTGGCCGCGAACGTTTCGGCCGGATCCGCGATCGATTCGGTCATCCGGTCCAGCATCCCCCCGTGGGCGTCGAGCACGTCGGCGACCGCGGCCTCGAACAGCTGTTCCTTGCTGTCGAAGTGGTTGTAGAAGGAACCCATCCCGACGTCGGCTGCCTGGGTTATCTCCAGCACCGGCACGTTGAGTTTTCCCTCGGCGATCAACCGCTGCGCGGCCTTGATCAGCGCCGCCCGGGTGCGCTGCTTGCGCCGCTGTAGGCGGTTGGGCTCGGGCATCACGGTCATTCCACCGAGTATGCATCACTTGTGAGGATTTCGTCAGTGACCTTGACTGAGCGTTAGCTCGTATGTGACGATTTCGTCAGTTATGTCTTCTCAATCCAGCCGGCGGGACCTGCACAGCGAGCGGGGTGCGCGCCCGGGCGAACACCCGGGCCGGTCTCCCGTGTATCACCTATCAGGCGTAAGTACAGTAAGCCAATCTAAGGAAACTCAGGCGAACGCGCGGTAACTGCCGAGTAAATTGACGGCTCGGAAAATCGCGCTGAGATGAATCAGTCGACGTGAATCGGTGGGCCGGCCGGTCTGCCCGCCGCGCGCCGGCGGCGGTGACGACCGAAGTCCGGCCCGGCGTGGTCCGTGGAATCTTCCGCGTCGCCTTTGTCGTCGTCGTCGTCGGAGTCCTCGTCGTCATCCAGATCCTCGTCGTCGAGGTCCTCGTCAACCGAGTCCTCCTCGTCGACGTCGTCGGTGTCCTGATCGGTCTCGTCGTCCTCGAAGGCGTCGGAGTCCACGTCCGCCAGCTCGGCCGACGCCACCTCCGTGGTCTGCTCGTCGATCTCGGTGGCGACATCCTCACCGGCCTCGTCGGCCTCGCCGTTGTCGCGGGTGGCCATCGCCTTGAACATCGGATGTTCGCCCGGCGCGTGCACGGGCACCTTGGCCACGGCCAGCGTGTCGGAGGACTCTTCGGATCGGTTCTTCTTCGACCGCTTGCCGCGCCGGCCACCCGACTCGGACTTGCGTCCCGCCGTCTGGGCCGAGTCGACCGGGCCGGCATGCAGCAGGATGCCGCGGCCGCCGCAGTTCGGGCACGACGTCGAAAACGCCTCGATCAGACCGGTTCCCAGCCGCTTGCGGGTCAATTGCACCAGGCCCAGCGATGTCACCTCGGACACCTGGTGCCGGGTGCGGTCCCGGGCCAGCGACTCGGTGAGCCGGCGCAACACCAGGTCGCGGTTGGACTCGAGCACCATGTCGATGAAGTCGATGACCACGATGCCGCCGATGTCACGCAGCCGCAGCTGACGCACGATCTCCTCGGCCGCCTCGAGGTTGTTCTTGGTGACGGTCTGCTCGAGGTTGCCCCCCGAGCCGGTGAACTTGCCGGTGTTGACGTCGACCACCGTCATCGCCTCGGTCCGGTCGATGACCAGCGTGCCGCCCGACGGCAGCCACACCTTGCGCTCCATCGCCTTGACTAGTTGCTCGTCGATGCGATGCACCGCGAACACGTCGGGGTCGGGCTGACCGTCCGGTCCGGGCGGCGCGTCGTATTTCGTCAGCTTCGAAACCAGGTCCGGTGCAACGGAATTCACATAATTGTTGATCGTGTTCCAGGCCTCGTCGCCGGAGACGATCAGGCCGGCGAAGTCCTCGTTGAACAGGTCGCGGATGACCTTGACCAACACGTCGGGCTCTTCGTAGAGCGCAACCGCCGCGCCGGCGGCCTTCTCCTTGATCTCGCCCACCTTGGCCTCGATCTGTTCCCAGCGTTCCTGCAGCCGGGCGACGTCGGTGCGGATGTCTTCCTCTTTGACACCCTCGGACGCGGTGCGGATGATCACGCCGGCGTTCGCGGGCACCACCTCGCGCAGAATCTCCTTGAGACGCTGGCGTTCGGTGTCGGGCAGCTTGCGGCTGATCCCCGTCGATGACGCGCCCGGCACATAAACCAGGAAACGGCCGGCCAGGGAGACCTGGGTGGTCAGCCGGGCGCCCTTGTGCCCGACCGGGTCCTTACTGACCTGGACGACGACGTAATCGCCTGGCTTGAGCGCCTTTTCGATCTTGCGCTCGGCCCCGCCCAGCCCCGCGGCTTCCCAGTTGACCTCGCCGGCGTACAGCACACCGTTGCGGCCGCGGCCGATGTCGACGAAGGCCGCTTCCATCGAGGGCAGCACGTTTTGGACAATGCCGAGGTAGATGTTGCCGACGAGTGACGCCGACGCCGCCGACGTCACGAAATGCTCGACGACGATCCCGTCTTCGAGCACGGCGATCTGCGTGTAGCGGGCACCCGGGTGCGGCGGCTCGGTGCGGACCCGGTCACGCACCACCATGACCCGTTCGACGGCCTCGCGGCGCGCCAGGAATTCGGCCTCGGTCAGCACCGGCGGGCGGCGGCGTCCGGCGTCCCGCCCGTCGCGGCGGCGTTGCCGCTTGGCTTCCAGCCGCGTCGACCCGTCGATGCCCTTGATCTCGGCATTGCTCGAGCCGTTGTTGCCCCTGCCGCCGTCGTCGGAGGAGCCGCCCTTGCCGCGCGGCGCCCGCTCGTGCACGACGGTGTTAGGTGGATCGTCGGGTGACAAGCTGTCGTCGTTGTCGTCACCGGAGCCCGACTTGCGCCGACGGCGCCTGCGGCGACGCCGACTGGCGCCATCCGGCGAACCGTCGTCGGGGCCGTCGCCGTCATCGGAGTCGTCCGAGTCCTGGTCGTCGGCGTCGTCGGAGTCATCCGAATCGGCCGATTTCGAGCCCGTGCCGTCGCCGTCGTCGTCCTGGTCGGATCCGCCCTGTTCGCCGCGGCCGCGGCCACGTCCCCGCCGGCCCCGGCGCCGCCGCCGGTTGGCCGGCCGATCGGTCTGTTCTTCGTCGTCGGAATCGTCGCTATCGGTGTCGGCGCTGTCGTCCGCGCGGGTTTGCACATCGACCGCGACCGGCTGCGGCGCCACGAACAGCGGCATGTATGCCGGGCGCTCGACCGCGGCGTCGACGACCGCGCGGGGTTCGGGTTGCCCGGGTGATGCCGACTCGGCGCTGCTGAAGGCCACGAAATTCGCCGGCGGCCGGGGCGACAGCAGATCACGCACCCGGATCGCGTCCTCGTAGTCCACGCCGGAGTGTGCGCTGCAAATTCGTCCGTCCAGCGCGGTGAGCGCGTCCACCACCCGCTTGCTGGTGGTTCCCAGCGCCCGTGCCAGGGAATGGACTCTCAATCGGTCCGGCAGGTCCTCCTGAGCCGGCGCAGTTGAAGAGTCTGAAGTCTGGTCACCGTCTATCACGTATTCTCCTCAAGCCCCCGGGCGCGTCTTGTCGACGCGGCCACGCGAGGGCTTCGCTATGTGCCCGGGTCACTTCTCCCGGGCTTGTGATGGTCTTGCCCCGAGCGACTCGGCTAGAACCAACTCGGCGCCGTGCTGAATGTCGGCCTGACATGCGGCGCAACATCGCGAGCTGGCAATGGTCGCGCTTGTCTAAGTCTTCATTCGGGTGTCTGACGCCGGTCCGGCGACGTTCACCCGCTGTCAGTATCCCACATCACGCCACGGGCCCAAACGAGCCTGATCGGCCGGTCGGGTTGCTAGGGGCCTAGGCGCCGGGAAACCATAGCGCGATTTCGCGCTTGGCCGAATCGACCGAATCGGATCCGTGCACCAGATTCAGCTGCGTTTCCAACCCGAAATCGCCGCGGATCGTCCCCGGTACGGCCTTCTCCACCGGGTCGGTCCCGCCCGCGAGCTGGCGAAACGCCGCGATCGCGCGCGGGCCCTCCACGGTCGCGGCCACTACCGGGCCCGAGGTGATGAAGTCGAGCAGCGATTCGAAGAACGGTTTGCCCTCGTGCTCGGCGTAGTGCTGTGTGGCCAGCTCTTTGCTGACGCTGCGCAGCTCGAGCGCCACGATGGCGAGGCCCTTGCGCTCGATGCGGCTGATCACCTCGCCGATCAATCGGCGCTGCACCCCGTCGGGTTTGATCAGTACCAGGGTCCGTTCCGTCACGGCGGTTAGCGTACAGAACGAATCGGGACTCAGCTCGGGGGTGTTTGGCCGCCGTCCTGACGCCGGCGGACCTCGGCGCGGAAATAGGCGATCAGCAGCCAGAGTCCGGCAAACAGCACGCCGATGAATCCCACCCCCGAGTACACCGCGAACCCGCCGAGGACGACCAGTTGGACACCGAGATTCACCCAGATCGCCCAGGGTCTGCCCTGCACCCCGCACAGCAGGATCAGCAATACGGCGAGCCCGATCGGGTAGCTCAGCGATGCCCCGTTCAGGCCGGGTCCGACCGCACCCACGACGGGTATCGCCAACAGCACCACGATCGCTTCCAGGATCAGCGTCGCGGCCATCACTCCCCGGAAGCTCTTCCAGGGGTCGGCCGGTAGCGGATTCTGGTCGCTATCGGTCATTGCGGGTCACGACCAAACAACGTACGCGCGGCCCCGGCGGTGTACACGGACCCGGTAATCACCATGCCGGTGCCGGAAAACTCTTCGGCCGCACCGTCGGCGGCTGCGTCGTCGACCAGTGCGGTGGCGACGTCGATCGCGTCGCGCAGGTTGTCGGCGATCAGCACCCGGTCGGGTCCGAACCGCTGCTGTGCGGCCAGCGACAGCGACTCGACATCCAGCGCCCGCGGTGACCCGTTGTGGGTGATGACGACCGAATCGAAGACCGGCTCCAGCGCGGCGAGGATGCCGTCGACGTCCTTGTCGGCCATCACCGACAGGACCCCGACCAGGTAGCGGAAGTCGAATTCGCTGTCCAGCGTCTGCGCCAGCGCGGCCGCTCCGGCCGGATTGTGCGCGGCGTCGATGAACACGGTGGGGGCGCTGCGCATGCGCTCCAGCCGCCCGGGGTTGGTCACGGCGGCGAATCCGGCCCGCACCGCGTCGACGTCGAGCTGGCGCTGCGCCCCGGCGCCGAAGAAGGCTTCGACCGCGGCGAGAGCCACCACCGCGTTGTACGCCTGATGCTCGCCGTGCAGCGGCAGGAACACGTCGGAGTACACCCCGCCGAGGCCCTGCAGCTGCAGCACCTGCCCGCCGATCGCGACCTGACGGCCCAGCACCGCGAACTCCGAATCCTCCCGCGCCACGGCGGCATCGGCCGTAACCGACTGCGCCAGAAGCACTTCCATCGCTTCCGGCACCTGTCGCGCGATGATCGCGACGGTGTCGGGCGCCCCGTCCGGGGCCTTGGTGATGATGCCCGCCTTCTCACCGGCGATCCCCGCGATGTCCTCGCCGAGGTAGTCGACGTGGTCGATGCCGATCGGGGTGATGACCGCGACGGGCGCTTTGATTACGTTGGTGGCGTCCCAGCGACCGCCCATGCCGACCTCGACGACGGCGACCTCCACGGGTGCATCGGCGAAGGCCGCGAACGCCATCGCGGTCAGCACCTCGAATTTGCTCATCGCCGGGCCGCCGGCGGCCTGCGACTGCGCGTCGATCATCTGCACGAACGGCTCGATCTCGCGATAGGCCGCCACGTATTGCGCTGGGCTGATTGGCCTTCCGTCGATCGCAATGCGTTCGATCGCCGACTGCAGGTGCGGGCTGGTGGTTCGGCCGGTGCGCCGGTGCAGCGCGGTCAGCAGCGCATCGATGATGCGCGCCACCGAGGTCTTGCCGTTGGTGCCCGCGACATGGATAGACGGATAGCCCAGCTGCGGCGAGCCGAGCAGATCCATCAGTGCGCTGATCCGGGTCACGCTCGGTTCGATCTTCGTCTCGGGCCAACGCTGGTCCAGCAGATGCTCGACCTGCAACAGGGACGCGATCTCGTCCGGCGTCGGAGCCTCGTCCGGCGTGCGCGCAGAACTGGTGGGCCCAGGTTCGTCGAGCCAGTCGGGCTCGTCAGTCATTTCAGCCCGGCCAGCCTGGTGTTGATGCGCTCGGTTTCCTCTTGGGCCAGCCGCTGACGATCGCGGATCTTGGTGACGACCTGTTCCGGTGCCTTAGACAGGAACTCGCCGTTGGCCAATTTGGCTGTGGTGGAAGCCAATTCCTTCTGCGCTGCGGCCAAATCCTTTTCCAACCGACGGCGCTCGGCGGCGACGTCGATGGCGCCCGACGTGTCGAGCTCGACGACGACGGTGCCGCCGCTGAGCCGCACCTCCAAGGACACCGATGCGCCGAAATCCGGGCCGGGCGCGGTGACCCACGCCAGCGACGAGACCGCGGCGACCTGGCCGCTCAGATCGCAACCCTCGACACCGCCCAGCCGGGCCGGCACCTTCTGCCGATCGGCCAGGCCCTGGTCGCTGCGGAACCTGCGCACCTCGGTCACCAGCCGCTGCATATCGCTGACTCGTTGCAGCGCAACAGGATCCATGCTGATACCGGACGGCTTCGGCCACTCGGCGATGACCAGGGACTCCTCCCCCGTCAACGCCTGCCACAGCTCCTCGGTGACGAACGGGATGACCGGGTGCAACAACCGCAGCAGCGTGTCGAGCCCCGCCGCCAGCACCGCGGTGGTATGGGTGAGCCCGTCGGCGAGTTGCACCTTGGCCACTTCGACATACCAGTCGCAGAACTCGTCCCAGGCGAAGTGGTAGAGCGCCTCGCAGGCCCGGCTGAACTCATAGCTGTCGAAGGCCGAATCAACTTCGGCGCGAACCTCTTCCAGCCGGCCCAGGATCCACCGGTCGGCATCGGTCAGCTCGGCGATCGGCGGTACCGGGGCGAGCTGCGCGCCATTGAGCAACGCGAAGCGGGTCGCATTGAACAGCTTGGTGACGAAGTTGCGTGACGCCCGGACGGCGTCCTCGCCGACCGACAGGTCACCGCCGGGGCTGGCGCCGCGGGCCAGGGTGAACCGCAACGCGTCGGCCCCGAACATCTCCAGCCAGTCCAGCGGGTCGATCACGTTGCCCTTGGACTTGCTCATCTTGCGGCCGAATTCGTCGCGGATCAGCCCGTGCAGGAAGACGTCGGTGAACGGCACTTGCGGGCCGCGGGAACCGCCCAAGGTGATCGCATCGTCGCTGTCGACGAATGTGCCGAACATCATCATGCGCGCCACCCAGAAGAACAGGATGTCATACCCGGTCACCAAAACGCTTGTCGGATAGAACTTTACCAGCTCAGCAGTCCGCGAGGGCCAGCCCAGGGTGGAGAACGGCCACAGCGCCGACGAGAACCAGGTGTCCAGCACGTCGGGGTCCTGCTCCCAGCCTTCCGGCGGTGTCTCGTCCGGCCCGACGCACACCTGTTCGCCGTCGGGTCCGTACCAGATCGGGATGCGATGGCCCCACCACAGCTGTCGTGAGATGCACCAGTCGTGCATGTCGTCGACCCAAGAAAACCAGCGGGGCTCCAGGCTGGCCGGGTGAATCACGGTGTCGCCGTTGCGCACCGCGTCGCCGGCGGCCTTGGCCAGCGATTCCACCCGAACCCACCACTGCAGCGACAGCCGGGGCTCGATCGGTTCACCGCTGCGTTCCGAGTGCCCGACGCTGTGCAGGTAAGGCCGTTTCTCGGCGACCACCCGGCCCTCGGCGGCCAGCGCCTCGCGCACCGCAACGCGGGCTTCGAAGCGGTCCATTCCGTCGAATCGCGTTCCGGTGCCGACGATCCGGCCCTTGGTGTCGAGGATCGAGATCATCGGCAACTCGTGGCGTAGCCCGATCTCGAAGTCGTTGGGGTCATGAGCCGGCGTGACTTTGACTGCGCCGGTACCGAATTCGGGGTCGACGTGTTCGTCGGCGACGATGATGAGCTGCCGGTCGATGAACGGGTGCGGCAGCGTGGTCCCGACCAGGTGGCGGTAGCGCTCGTCGTCGGGGTGCACCGCTACCGCGGTGTCGCCCAGCATCGTCTCGACCCGGGTGGTGGCGACCACTATGTGCGGTTGCGAATCGTCCAGCGAGCCATAGCGGAACGACACCAGTTCGCCCTCGACGTCGGCGTAGTTGACCTCGAGATCCGAGATCGCCGTTTCCAGCACCGGCGACCAGTTGACCAGCCGTTCGGCCTGATAAATCAGCCCGGCGTCGTAGAGCCGCTTGAAGATCGTCCGCACGGCCCGAGACAGGCCCTCGTCCATCGTGAACCGTTCGCGGCTCCAGTCGACCCCGTCGCCGAGCCGACGCATCTGACCGCCGATGGCTCCGCCGGATTCCCGCTTCCAGTCCCACACCTTGTCGACGAACAGTTCCCGGCCGAAGTCCTCCTTGGTCTTGCCGTCGACCGCGAGCTGCTTTTCCACCACGCTCTGCGTGGCGATGCCGGCGTGGTCCATCCCCGGCTGCCACAGCACCTCGTATCCCTGCATGCGCTTGCGGCGGGTCAGGGCGTCCATCATCGTGTGTTCCAGCGCATGACCCATGTGCAGGCTGCCCGTGACGTTCGGTGGCGGCAGCACAATGGAGTAGCCGGGCTTGGAACTGGTCGGGTCCGCCTTGAAGTAACCGGCGTCCACCCACTTCTGGTAGATCGCCGTCTCCAGCGCACCGGGATCCCACGACTTGGGCAGGTCGGCGGCGGAGCGGGGGCTGGCGGTCACCGGTTAATTCTAGGAACCGCGACGGGCCCGCGTGTAAGCGCCCGAACACGCGTGTGCTCGGTCACTCTCGGTTCGGCCGTGCCGCTCAGGGAATCGTGAGCACCTGGCCGGGGTGGATCAGGTCGGGATCGGCGACGCCGCTGGCATCGGCGAGCACCTGATACTTGCTGCCGTCACCGTAAAACCGCTCGGCGATGGCCCACATCGTGTCGCCGGAGACGACGGTGTACGTGCGCGGCGTGGGCTCGGGGGCGGCGTCCGCGGCGGGTTCCGGGACGCCCCCGACGGGCCCGGACATCGGTTCCGCGGCGGGCTCGGCGACCGGCTCGGCCGTGTCGGTCATCACATCCGCGGGCTCGGCGGCCGGCGCCGGAGGTGGCGGACCGTGGGTCTGGGTGTGGCTGGACCACGCCGGTCCGTCCGCGGCGTAGAGCACGAGGTTGCAGTCGTCTTGCAGGACGAGTCGGATATCCTTTTTGCCCTTGGTGTCGGTGTGCCAAACGGGCTTGTCCGACGTGTACAAGACGAAGTTGCCGTCGCGCTGCACTTCTGCGCGCTGCACATCCTGGCCGTTGGTCGCCGTCGCCCACAGCGCCTCGCCCCGCGCGGCTAGCACGAGGTTGCCGTCGTCTTGCAGCGTCAAGGTGTAAGCGCCGTTGTTGGAGGCCAGCGATTGCCCCCGCTGCAGCTGTTGTCCTTCAATAAGCGTGTCTGACATGGCATTTCCTCTCGTCATCTGATCCCGCGCGCTGCGCCGGACGCGGTTGCCGGTGCCCGATGAGCGGGCGCCCGCTTCAATGTCGGTCGGAGCTGGCATACCTCCCTCGAGGCAATCGAAACCGTCACAGCCGCTGTGGCGCTTGGCTACTTCTTGCCGCCGAGCAGGCCGCCTAGGATGTCGCCGAGTGCGCCGCCCTTGCCGCTCAGCAAGCTTGAAAAGATGTTGCCCAGCGACTTGTCCCCGCCGCCACCGAGAATGTTGCCCAAGACCTCGGCGAGGCCGCCGGACCGCCCCCGCGATGACGAGCCGCCGGAAAGCTGTTTTCCGATGTAGGCCAGCACAATCAGAAGCACGATCAGCAACAGCTGCTTGACCAGTTCGCTGTTGCCCACTCCACGGACATTTCGGGCAAGTCGACTACGACACTAGTCCGATCCGACTCGGACCGAAAGGCGTTGGCGCAGCAGGATTAATCCAACCGCTCGGTACGTAGCGACACGCCGGCCGCCGGCAGCCGAGTCAGCAAAACGTCGCCCATCGCGACCGCGGGGGTGAGCACGCCGCGCAGGTCCGTGAGCTTGTCACGATCCAACGCCAGCGCCAGGGCGCACTCCCCCAGCAACACCGCCGTCGCCTGGTAGCCGGGGTCTCCGCGCTGCTCCATTCTCACCACATAGCGCGCACCGCTGGTTGTGGTGGTGTAGGTCTCGAGCTGGTAATAGCCGCGGTCGCGCGCCTGAACGCTCGGACCGCTGCCCGGTTTCGCTGCGATGCGGTCCAGCAGCGGGCGCGGGAGCAACCGGAAGTAGCGACTGCCCAGCCCGAACGACGCGTTGCCGAACCCGGCCATGATTGCCGACGCCACCGGCGCCAGCGGCGACGACCCCAGGCTCATGTGTTCGGCGTAGCGGAACCGCCGCCCGTATGCCCAATTCAGTAATGCGTTGCTGCGCCGTACAATTCGGGTGTTGATCGACGACATCAAGAATCCGGCCGTCCAGATGCCGGCCAACTCCGGCGCGAGGTAGCGTCCGCGCCGCCACGGCAGATCGGGCTGTCGGCCCAGTTCGGGTTCGGCGTCGCGATCGTCGCTCAGCGTGTACGGGTCGGCGAGTCGGCGGCGGGTCTCGGCATCACGAGACGCGGCGTCCAGCACGTCCATGATCGACGCGACCGTCCCGCCGGAGAACCCACCCATCAACTTGCGCATCACGAAGTTGGTGTCGCCGAGTTCACCGGTCCCGTCGCCTTGTGCCGCCCGGTGCAGCGCGTACACCGTCAAATCCGAAGGGACGGAATCGAATCCGCAGCAGTGCACGATGCGGGTACCGGTGTGGGCGGCTTGCTTGTGGTAGAGGTCGATGGCCTCGCGGATGAACATCGCCTCGCCGGTCAGGTCCGCATAGTCGGTACCGGCCGCCGCACACGCGGCCACCAACGGCATGCCATACCGGGCGTACGGACCGACCGTGGTGACGACCACCCGGGTGCGGGCCGCCATCTCGTCGAGGGTCGACGGCGACGTCGCGTCGGCGCTCAGCACGGACCAAGACTGTGCGGCCTCGCCCAGGGTGTCGCGAACGGCACGCAAGCGGTCCAGTGACCGGCCGGCCAGGGCGATCCGCGCACCGACTCCGCCTCGTGCCAGGTATTCGGCAGTGAGCTTTCCGACGAAGCCGGTCGCCCCGTACAGCACGATGTCGAAGTCACGCCCCGTTGCGGTCATCGTCGCGATGGTACCCGGTCGAGATCGGGTTAAGTTCATCCCATGGCGCCGCGGATCGTCGTCATCGGAGCGGGCATCGCGGGCCTGGCGACCGCGGTCGCGCTGCGACGGCAGGGCTACGACGTCTGCGTCCTTGAAGAGCGCGACGACACCTCGACCGGCGCCGCGATCAGCATCTGGCCCAACGCGCTGGCGGCGCTGGAAACCCTTGGCCTAGCTGACGCGGTCCGCACCGCAGGTGGCCGGATCGCTGCGGGCGCGCTCGGTGCCGCGACGGCTCATGGTTGCGCCACCCTGCACCCGAGCAATTGATCGACGCACTCGGCGAGCCACTGGTGGTAATACAGCGCTCGGCGCTGCGTGACATCCTTACCGCGGCGGCGGGCCCAGGCACCGTCGAGTACGGTGTGGCGGCTCAGGATCTCGTCGCCACCGTCGATGGGATGCAGATCAGGTTGTCCAACGGAACCACCCGGCACGCGAACGCGGTGGTCGGCGCCGACGGCATCGGCTCGATGGTGGCGCGTTACCTCAACGGCCCGCTGACCCGTCGTTACGCCGACTATACCGCCTGGCGCGGGATAGCCAACTGCGCCATAGACGCCGACCTCGCCGGTGGCACGCTGGGACCCGGGATCGAAACCGGGCACGTCCCGATCGGCGCCGACTGCACGTATTGGTACGCCACCGAACGTGCGCCCGAGGGTCGGTTCTCGCGCGACGGCGAGTTGTCTCACTTGCGGACGATGCTGGCCGGCTGGCCAGAACCGATTCCAAGTGTGCTGGCTGCGACGAATCCCGACGACGTGCTGCGCAACGACCTCTACGACCGCGAACCCGCACGCCACTGGGCACGAGGAGCGGTGGTGCTGGTCGGCGACGCGGCCCACCCGATGCGGCCGCATCTGGGCCAGGGCGGCTGCCAGGGGCTTGAGGACGCCGCGATCCTGGCGGCTTTCGTCGAACGGACCTCCGACTTGCCGACGGCGTTCGCGCGGTTCGCTACGTTCCGCCGGCCGCGGATCAGGTCGTTGGTGCGCGAATCGGCCCTCCTCGGCCGGGTCATCAATCTGCGCCCGGCGTTGCTCAGCGCCATCGCAAGCCGCGCGACCGCGCTGGTGCCCGAGGCACTCTTCGTCCGGCATCTGGCCGCGGTGGCGGCGCGGTCGGCGTTCGTCCTCCCCGCTGACCCGTAAACGACGAGTGCCGGGCCCGTAGGCCCGGCACTCGTGTGGTACGACTGTCGATCAGCCGCGACGACCGCAGACCGGCCACGCGCCGATCCCCTGCGAGTGCAGCACGTTTTCGGCCACCCGGATCTGCTCCTCGCGGCTCGCGCCGGCCGGGGAACCCGACCCGCCATTGGCGCGCCAAGTGCTCGGGGTGAACTGCAGGCCGCCGGAGTAACTGTTGCCGGTGCTGATCCCCCAGTTGCCACCCGAATCGCACTGTGCGATGGCATCCCAGTTCACCCTGTACGGCCTTGACCGGCGCCGGGGGCGGCGGGACGTCGAACCCCACCGGCGCAGCGGGCGCGTCAAGAGCCGGAGCGTCGGGAGCCGGCGGCGGGGGCACATCCGCGCTGGCGGTGGCGGACGAAAGCGTCACCAGCGAAGCCTGTGATAGCAGCGAGGATGAGCGTTTTGCGGACGTTATTCAACGTTTTGCGGACGTTATTCAAAGTGTTCCTTTCGCGAGCGCGCGCGCCAAAGCAAACCCACAGGTTGGGTTTTGGGGTTCTTGCAGTGGAGATAGGTGCTCTGGAACGTGCCGTCTCGTTTCGGCACGACAGCGAGGGCATGAACTGCCCAGCAGACGAAAGCCGCTGGCCACCGGGCGGCCAAGACCGCCCGCAGCCCCGCTCACACACGGGTCCGTGGATTAAATTTTCTATAACCCTGCTCGGGCTAAAAGGCACCGTATGGGAGGACTTGGCATTCGTCATATCCGACACGCCGATATCTCGGAACAATAACGAGCAGATCACGGCCAGGGCAGGGAATTATTTTTGCAGGTCAGCTATGCGTTTTCTTTTCAAACGCCCAGGTCAAGATCAAGTCCCGATCGTGACTCGAATCACGTACATTTTGTGAGCTGGACCACGCATTCGCCAGGTTGCTGGGCAAGGTTCCACCCGACAGTCGCGAGCGAGGACGATCGAGGGGCGTGTTCATGATCTTGATCGGTTCAGCTCAAGCCCAGTCGAACTTCAAATGCCCAGCACGCCGCCCCAAACCTGGTCACTGGCAACGTCATTCGTCGCCACCGTGCGCGGGTGTCGCAGCGGCGAATGTCAACATCGTGTAACCGCGTCTAGCCAATGGTTTCGGCCGAGTTACGCAGTGCGCCAAGGGCTTTAGCCCAAGACATCCCCATCGAGAGCCACGCGGAGCGGCCCGCGTGGCGCGGCCGACCGCCACGGGCCAGACCGCGGACTCCGCGTCGCCGACATTTTGCGCAACACAATTTGCTGAGCGAATTCCCGGTGCCACTTTCCGAGGCCGCATCGCGGTGCCGGCTGTCACCCGGGCGCCCGGGAGGCATACCGCACCCCGAAAGATCTTGTGCCCCAACGGACTCCAGCTAAGCCGATGGGGTCGTATCAAGATGCAACAGCAATGCGCTCGCAAATGGACGAGATATCTGCGTCCTACCAATAACGAATTGCGATTAACAATCGGTTAACTGGCCACGCAATTAAGCGGAGTGTGGATCTCGATAAATCGGGATTATGGGAAACAACTAATCGCGAATAGGCGAAACTCGCCGACGCCGATCAGGCCCCGGGGAGCACCAGCGCGCGGAACTCGGCGTCGGTGTTGACGTTGGTCAACGCACGCGAATCCGGCAGCACGATCTGCTGGGCGTCCGACGCATCGATCAGGGTGCTCATCCTGCGCTCGCCGGCGGCCACCAGCGCATCGATGCGGTCGGCCAGACTGGTGCGGTACACCGCGGCCAGAAAGTGGCTGCGGCCGTCCCACGGCACGATCACTTCGGCGTCGGTCTTGGTCGCCAGCACCATCAGCTCGTCGATCAATTCCGCTGTCAGCAGCGGCATGTCGACCGCACAGACGAACGCGAACTGCGCGCCCGCTTCGGCGGCCGCGCGCAGGCCCCGCCCGGTCGCCGGGAGCGGCCCCAGACCCTGTATCTCGTCCCGGATCACCCGCGCCTCGAGCTTCGGCAGCGGTTGGCCCGGGGCAGCGATGACGAAGACCGGGTCGCAGCGATCAGCCACGACGCCTACTATATATTCGACCATCGTGCCGGCTCCGCCGGGACCGGGCAGGGTCGCCTTGTCCCGGCCCATCCGCCGCGATTCGCCTCCGGCGAGTACTACCGCGGCCAATGACACTGCATCGGACACCAGCGCAGCCCCTTAGTCGGCGGTCCAGGTGTCGCGACCGCGCAGGAGTAACTGCAGCGCGGCCGCGTCGTACGGGGTTGCGGCGCGGGCCGTGGCGACCTGGGCGCGGGCCGCGTCGTCGTAGGTGGGCCGGGAGACGTCGCGGAAGATGCCCAGCACGGTGTGGTCGAGGTTTTGGTCCGACAGTCGCGACAGCGCGAACGCATAGGCCGGGTCGTCGGTGTGCGCGTTGTGCTTGACGATCTCTTCGACCGCCACGTCCGCGGTCTTGGCGACTTCGAGGCTGAAGCCGGACTTCACCACGCAGTATTCGCCGTTGGCGCCGAACACAATTGGCTCGCCGTGGCGCACGTTGATCACGCGGTCTTCGGCGCCCTCTTTGCGCAGCGCGTCGAACGAGCCGTCGTTGAAGATCGGGCAGTCCTGCAGAATCTCGACGACCGCGGCGCCGCGGTGCTCGGCGGCACCGCGCAACACCTCGGTCAGCCCGGCCCGGTCGGAGTCGAGCGCGCGGCCGACGAAGGTCGCCTCGGCGCCCAGCGCCAGCGACACCGGGTTGAACGGGTGATCGAGCGAACCCATCGGGGTCGACTTGGTGATCTTGCCGACCTCTGACGTCGGCGAGTACTGGCCTTTGGTCAGCCCGTAGATGCGGTTGTTGAACAGCAGGATCGTGATGTTGACGTTGCGGCGCAGCGCATGGATCAAGTGGTTGCCGCCGATCGACAAGGCGTCGCCGTCGCCGGTGACCACCCAGACCGACAGGTCCTCCCGGGACAGCGCCAGACCGGTCGCGATCGCCGGCGCGCGCCCGTGGATCGAGTGGAACCCGTAGGTCTCCAGGTAGTACGGGAAGCGGCTGGAGCAGCCGATGCCGCTGATGAACACGATGTTCTCGCGGCGCAGACCCAGGTCGGGCAGAAAGTTCCGGATCGTGTTGAGGATGACGTAGTCACCGCAGCCCGGGCACCAGCGGACCTCTTGGTCACTGGTGAAGTCCTTGCCCTTCTGTGGCTGGTCTTCAGCGGACAGGCGGGGCACACCGTCGTTCTTCGTCAACCTCGGCGTCAGGCCGAGGTCCGTTCCCGCCAGGTCGCTGCCGATCGCGTTACTCACGAGCGCCGCTCCTCCTCATCGCTTTCGCTCTGCGTCGTCGCCGTCGCCCGTCATGCGTTAGCTCCAACCGTTGCTGCCGCCATTCTGGCGACCATTGTTTTGTCTTGCTCGATCTCGGCCAGCGTCCCGGCCAGTGCGGCGCGGATGACCCGTCCCACCTCGTCGGCGAGGAAGGCAAGGCCGTGCACCTTCGTGACCGATTGCACGTCGACCAGGTACTTGGCGCGCAACAGCATCGCCAGCTGGCCCAAGTTCATCTCCGGGCACACCACCATCGGGTACCGCCGCAGCACGTCGCCGAGGTTGGCGGGGAACGGGTTGAGGTAGCGCAGGTGCGCGTGGGCAACCTTGATGCCCTTGCGGCGTGCACGTCGGCAGGCCTCACCGATCGGGCCGTACGAGCTGCCCCAGCCGATCAGCAGCAGCTCGGCGTCCCCGGTCGGGTCGTCGACCTCCAGGTCGGGCACCGAGATGCCGTCGATCTTGGCCTGGCGCAGCCGGACCATCAGGTCGTGGTTGACCGGCTCGTAAGAGATTGCGCCCGAACCGTTTGCGGCCTCCAGGCCACCGATGCGGTGTTCCAGCCCGGGCGTGCCCGGAACGGCGAACTGGCGAGCCAGCGTCTCCGGGTCGCGGGCGTAGGGCTGGAACGGCTCGCCCGACCTCGCGAAGGTGTGCGTGATCGGCTGCAGCGTCGACACGTCGGGAATCTGCCACGGTTCCGAGCCGTTGGCGATCGCGCCGTCGGACAACAGGATCACCGGCGTGTGGTAGGACACCGCGATGCGCACCGCCTCCAGCGTGGTCTCGAAGCAGTCCGATGGCGACCGCGGCGCCACCACCGCCACCGGCGACTCCCCGTTGCGACCGAACAGCACCTGCAGCAGGTCGGCCTGCTCGGTCTTGGTCGGCAGGCCGGTCGAGGGGCCACCACGTTGCACGTCGATAACGAGCAGCGGCAGTTCCGTCATCACGGCCAGGCCGATCGCTTCGGACTTCAGCGAGATGCCCGGGCCCGACGTCGTGGTGACGCCCAGCGCGCCGCCGTAGGAGGCGCCGATTGCGGCACAGATGCCGCCGATCTCGTCCTCGGCCTGGAAGGTGATGATGTTGAAGTTCTTGTGCTTGGACAGCTCGTGCAGGATGTCGGAGGCCGGCGTGATCGGGTAGCTGCCGAGCACGACCTGAATGCCGGAGAGCTGACCAGCCGCCACGATGCCGTAGGCCAGCGCGGTGTTGCCTGAGATCTGGCGGTATTCGCCGGCCGGCAAACTCGCCCGCGACACCTCGTAGGTGGTGCCGAACGCCTCGGTGGTTTCGCCGTAGTTCCAGCCCGCCTTCAGCGCGAGCATGTTGGCCTCGGCGACGTCGGGCTTGCGGGCGAACTTCTCCCAGATGAAGTTCTCGCTGGTTTGGATCGGTCGTCCGTACATCCACGACAGCAGGCCGAGCGCGAACATGTTCTTGGCGCGCTGCCCGTCCTTCTTCGACGCACCGATCGCCTCGACGGCGCCGAGCGTCAGCGTGGTCATCGCGACCGAATGCACCACGTAGTCGGACAACTCGTCGGTCTCCAGCGGGTTTGCCACGTAGCCGACCTTGGTCAGGTTGCGCTTGGTGAATTCGTCGGAGTTCGCGATCACCATGCCGCCGCGCGGCAGGTCCCCGATGTTGGCCTTCAACGCGGCCGGGTTCATCGCGACGAGCACGTCGGGCCGGTCACCGGCGGTGAGGATGTCGTAGTCGGCGATCTGGATCTGGAACGACGAGACGCCGGGCAATGTGCCTGCGGGGGCACGGATCTCGGCGGGGTAGTTCGGCTGGGTCGCCAGGTCGTTGCCGAACAGCGCGGCCTCCGACGTGAACCGGTCACCCGTCAGCTGCATACCGTCACCGGAGTCGCCGGCGAATCGGATGACCACCTGTTGCAGGCGTTGACGGTCCGAAGACCCGCCATGAGAATCTGACCCGGCTCCACTGCCGTTCAAATCCACGTCCTCGCCTTCCATTTATTAACCGGACAGGCACTCATCCAAAGTTTCAGGTTACGCGCCGTCAATGGGAGTCCCGCGCCCACACGATTGTATGAGACTGGTAGTACCAATTATTGCACCGGTTTTCGGGTCGGACGGACGTCTCCAACTGCGCCTACTTACCGATATCTTAAGCAAAACACGTAGTCAGCACGGGCTACCGACGAGTACGACACAAAACTGTGGTCGTGGTCACGTCGTCGCCGGATCGTAATCAAACGTTGTCCGCAGCGTTGTCATTTGGACCCCGTCCGGGGCGCGCAAGAAATTCGGCGGGGCTGCCCGACCGTGAAAAGCCGCCCTGGCTAAGCGCTCTTGTCGCGACGCTCGGTGCGCGACGGCTTGCGTGGGACGATGGTCGGCAAGACGTTGTCCTGCACCGTTTCCTTGGTCACGACCACCTTGGCGACGTCGTCGCGGCTCGGGATGTCGTACATCACCGGCAGCAGCACCTCTTCCATGATGGCGCGCAGGCCACGGGCACCGGTGCCGCGGTGAATGGCTTGGTCGGCGATCGCCTCGAGCGCGTCGTCGGTGAACTCCAGCTCCACGCCGTCCATCTCGAACAGTCGGGTGTACTGCTTGACCAGCGCGTTTTTCGGCTCCGACAGGATCTTGACCAGCGACTCCATATCGAGGTTGGTGACCGAGGCAACGACGGGAAGCCGGCCGATGAACTCGGGGATCAGGCCGAACTTGATCAGGTCCTCGGGCATCACTTCGGCGAAGTGGTCGGTGATGTCGATCTCGGCCTTGGAGCGCACCTCGGCGCCGAAGCCCAGGCCGCGCTTGCCGACGCGCTCGTAGATGATCTTCTCCAGACCGGCGAACGCACCCGCGACGATGAACAGCACGTTGGTGGTGTCGATCTGGATGAACTCCTGATGCGGGTGTTTGCGGCCACCCTGCGGCGGGACCGACGCCTGGGTGCCCTCCAAAATTTTCAGCAGGGCCTGCTGCACGCCCTCGCCGGAGACGTCGCGAGTGATCGACGGGTTCTCGCTCTTGCGGGCGATCTTGTCGACCTCGTCGATGTAGATGATGCCGGTCTCGGCGCGCTTGACGTCGTAGTCGGCGGCCTGGATCAGCTTGAGCAGAATGTTCTCGACGTCCTCACCGACGTAACCGGCCTCGGTCAGGGCGGTGGCGTCGGCGATGGCGAACGGCACGTTGAGCATCTTGGCCAACGTCTGGGCCAGGTAGGTCTTGCCGCAGCCGGTGGGGCCGAGCATCAAGATGTTGGACTTGGTCAGCTCGACCGGCTCGCACCGGGAGTCACGACCCTTTTCGCCGGCCTGAATCCGCTTGTAGTGGTTGTAGACCGCGACGGCCAACGTGCGCTTGGCGGTGTCCTGGCCGATGACGTATCCCTCCAGGAATTCGCGGATCTCGGCAGGCTTGGGGAGCTCGTCAAGCTTGACGTCGTCGGCGTCGGCAAGCTCCTCTTCGATGATCTCGTTACAAAGATCTATGCACTCATCACAGATGTAGACCCCCGGGCCCGCGATGAGCTTCTTGACCTGCTTCTGACTCTTTCCGCAGAACGAGCACTTCAGCAGATCACCGCCGTCTCCGATGCGCGCCATGGTGCCTCAGTGCCTACTTCCTGTTGCCGTACGCCTTTTAACGTGCCGCATGTGTTCCCCCGACGCTACCCGCTGGATCGGGCCCGACGCGACCATTAGCGCCGAATCGCGTCGGTGGTATTCATGCCTGTCCGAAAACATATAGCGCGACAACCCCTGTCACTGGCGCGGACGCGCTTTCCGTGTCTTTGGCGTGTCGCGGTCGTTACCCCACCGAGGCTGCTAACACCAAACGAGCTGGTTGCCAGGCCACCACCATACAGTGGCGGGGTGGGATTGGCTGCGGGAATTTTCGACGCGGACGAATCCGTGCTGATCAGCGATGGCGGCCTGGCCACCGAGCTGGAAGCGCGCGGTCACGACCTATCGGACCCGCTGTGGTCGGCGCGGCTGCTGTCGGATGCTCCGGAGGAAATCGTCGCGGTGCACGAGGCCTACTTTCGGGCCGGCGCCCGCATCGCGACGACCGCCAGTTACCAGGCATCGTTCGAAGGCTTTGCGGCCCATGGGATTGACCGCGACCGATCCGCCGAATTGTTGCGCCGCAGCGTCGAACTCGCCCGGCTGGCGCGCGACGGCAACGGCGCCGCCGGCCTGCTCGTCGCGGCCTCGGTCGGGCCGTATGGCGCGGCGCTGGCCGACGGGTCCGAATACCGCGGGCGTTACGGTCTCTCGGTGTCAGCGCTGACGCGATGGCATCGGCCGCGACTGGAGATCCTGGCCGCCGCGGGGGCCGACGTGCTGGCGTGCGAAACCGTGCCCGACGCCGACGAAGCCGAGGCCCTAGTCGGGCTGGTGCACGCGGTCGGGGTGCCCGCCTGGCTCAGCTACACGATCGACGGGACGTCTACGCGCGCCGGTCAACCGCTGGGCGAGGCGTTCGCGGTCGCCGCCGGGGTAGACGAGATCGTCGCGGTCGGCGTCAATTGCTGCTCCCCCGACGACGTGCCGGGAGCCATCGAGATCGCGTCGGCGATCGGCAAGCCGGTGATCGTCCACCCGAACAGCGGCGAGCGTTGGGATAGTCGCCAGCGGCAATGGATGGGCCGGTCGCGGTTCTCCGCCGACCGTGCCCGGCAGTGGATCGCGGCCGGCGCGCGCATCGTCGGCGGATGTTGCCGCGTCGGGCCCGCCGAAATCGAGAACATCGCGGCAGTGACGCGCCGAACGTGCTCTGGTGGTGGGAAATCGGCCGAAAACCCTCCATGAGAGCACGTTCGGCGAAAACTCAGGCGGTTTGCGCGGACAGCTTTCGGTACTCGAGAACGGTGTCGATGATCCCGTAGTCCTTGGCCTCTTCGGCGGTCAGGATCTTGTCCCGGTCGGTGTCCTTGCGGATGACCGCGGCGTCCTTGTTGGTGTGCCGGGCCAGCGTGGTCTCCATCAGCGTGCGCATCCGCTCGATCTCGGCGGCCTGGATCTCCAGGTCGGAGAACTGACCCTGGATCACCCCGGACAGCGACGGCTGGTGGATCAGCACCCGCGCGTTGGGCAGCGCCATCCGCTTACCCGGCGTGCCGGCGGCCAGCAGCACCGCGGCGGCCGAGGCGGCCTGACCGAGGCAGACCGTCTGGATGTCGGCCCGCACGTATTGCATGGTGTCGTAGATCGCCATCAGCGAGGTGAACCCGCCGCCGGGCGAGTTGATGTACATGGTGATGTCGCGGTCGGGGTCGAGCGACTCGAGCACCAGCAGCTGGGCCATGATGTCGTTCGCCGACGCGTCGTCGACCTGCACGCCGAGGAAGATGATGCGCTCCTCGAACAGCTTGTTGTACGGGTTCGACTCCTTGACACCGAAGCTGGAGTGCTCGATGAACGAGGGGAGGATGTAACGCGCCTGGGGTTGGGTTTCGGGGTTCACTGGGCTTCTCCATTACTGATGTGGGCGGCGCGGGTGATGATGTGGTCGACGAAGCCGTATTCGAGGGCTTCCTGCGCGGTGAACCAGCGGTCGCGGTCGGAATCGGCTTCGATCCGCTCGATCGGCTGGCCGGTGAATTCGGCGTTGAGCCGGAACATCTCCTTCTTGATGACGGCGAATTGCTCGGCCTGGATGGCGATGTCGGCCGCGCTACCCGTCACCCCGCCCAGCGGCTGGTGCATCAGGATGCGGGCGTGCGGCAGCGCGAAGCGCTTGCCCTTGGTGCCCGCCGCCAACAAGAACTCGCCCATCGAGGCGGCCATGCCCATCGCGTAGGTGGCGATGTCGCAGGGCGCCAGCACCATCGTGTCGTAGATGGCCATGCCCGCGCTGATCGATCCGCCCGGGGAGTTGATGTAGAGGTTGATGTCCTTGTCACTGTCCTCGGCGGCGAGCAGCAGAATCTGCGCGCACAACCGGTTGGCGACCTCGTCGTTCACCTCCGAACCCAGGAAGATGATGCGCTCGGAGAGCAAGCGCTCATAGACCGAGTCCGTGAGATTCAGACCCACCGAATTCGAACGCATATCAGTCACGACCGGGTTACCTGCTTTCTTTCAGATCCGTACTGACGACACTAACCAACCGAGCGCGCCGTTTCGCGCCACGCACCCCGCGTTCGCTCACAGCGTCAAGGTTGCGTCATTCCTCGCCGGGCTCGTCGGCCCCGTCGTCAGCGTCCTCGTCGGCGTCGGCGTCGCTCTTCGTCCGGTCGGGGAAGAACTGGCTCGTGTCGATCGTGTTGCCGTCGGTGTCGGTGACGGTCGCACGGGAGACCACCGCGGCTATCGCCAGGCCGCGCCGCACATCGGCGAACATGGCCGGCAGCTGGTTGTTTTCCTGAAGGTAGGAGAACAGCTGTCGCGGCTCGATGCCGTACTGCCGCGAGGTCGCCACCAGCCGCTCGGTCAGGTCGTCCTGGCCGACCTGGACTTGCAGCTCGTCGGCCAGCGCGTCGAACAACAGCTGCCGCTGGACGTCCTTCTCCACCGCGCTGCGCGTCTCGGCTTCGAACTCCTCGCGTGTCTTGCCCTGCTCGGCCAGCACCTCGGCGAACCTCGCCTCGTCGTGGTTGACGCTGTCGATGGCGCCGTGCATGGCGCTGTCGAACTGCTCGGCGACGATGCCTTCGGGCAGCGGCACCTCGACCTGCGCCAGCAGGGCGTCCATCGTGGCTTCCTGGATCTTGCCGGCCTGCTCGGCGCGCTTGAGGTTGGCCACCTGGTCGTGCAGATTGGCGCGCAGTTCCTCGATGGTGTCGAATTCGCTTGCCAATTGCGCGAATTCATCATCGGGCTCGGGCAGTTCGCGCTGCTTGATGGTCTTGACGGTGACGGTCACCCGCGCGTCCTGGCCGGCGTGCTCCCCCGTCGCGAGCTTGGCGGTGAATTCCTTGGACTCGTCGACGGACAGACCGATGATCGCGTCGTCGAGGCCTTCGATCAGCCGGCCGGAGCCCACCTCGTGCGACAGGCCCTGTGCGGCCGCGCCCGGGATCTCCTCGCCGTCGATGGTCGCCGACAGGTCGATCGACACGAAGTCGCCGACGGCCACCGGACGGTCCACCCCGGTCAGGGTGCCGAACCGGGCCTGCAGCGACTGCAGCTCGGCGTCGACGTCGTCGTCGCTGACCTCGATCGGGTCCACCGACACCTTCAGCGCGGACAGGTCCGGAAGCGTGATCTTGGGGCGCACGTCGACGTCGGCGGTGAAGGCGAGGTCCTCGCCGTACTCCTTTTTGGTCACCTCTATTTCGGGGCGGCCGATCGGGTGCACCTCGGTCTCGGTGACCGCTTGCCCATACCGGGTGGGCAACGCCTCGCTGACGACCTGGTCGAGCATCTCCTCGCGCCCGAAGCGGGCCTCCAGCAACTTCGTCGGCACCTTGCCGGGCCGGAACCCGGGCAGCCGGACCTGCCTGGCCAGCTCCTGGTAGGCGCGCTGGAAGTCGGGCTCGAGTTCGGTGAACGGCACCTCCACGTTGATGCGCACCCGGGTGGGGCTCAACTGCTCGACACTGCTCTTCACGGGTGTGCTCCTCGTTCTTCTCGGTGGTGCGGCGCGAATGGTCGGGGTGACAGGATTTGAACCTGCGGCCTTCCGCTCCCAAAGCGGATGCGCTACCAAGCTGCGCTACACCCCGCGCTGACCTCGCGATCCTACGGCTCGGCGACGTCGGCCTACCAACGACCTCGCAGACCTAACAAAGCGGTCACAAGGCCGCGTCGATTAGAGTCGATTAGATTTGATGTTCGTCGCCAGATACAGTCACGCTCGACTAAATACATGCGGGCGTAGCTCAATGGTAGAGCCCTAGTCTTCCAAACTAGCTACGCGGGTTCGATTCCCGTCGCCCGCTCGGGGTAAGTAGTGCTCCACAGAAAGGCGCCATGAGCGACCTGGCATTGGACGTGGACATTCACGGCTCTTGCGCGTCCGACTTCGCCGGGGTACGCGGCGCCTTCAAACGCAATTTCGCCGAGCGTCTCGAGCACGGCGCGGCCGTCGCGGTCTGGGTCGACGGGGAGCTTGTCGTCAATCTCTGGGGCGGTTGGGCCGACGAGGCCGGCACTCGGCCCTGGCAGCAAGACACCTTGACCACGGTGTTGTCCGGCACCAAGGGCCTGTCGGCCACTTGCGTCCATCAGCTGGTCGACCGCGGTGAGCTGGACCTGCACGCGCCGATCGCCCGCCATTGGCCGGAGTTCGGCCAGGCCGGCAAGGAAGACATCACGCTGACGATGGTGATGGGCCACCGATCCGGCGTCATCGGGCCGCGCGCGCCGATGAGCTGGCAGCAGGTCACCGACTGGGACTACGCCTGCGAGCAAATCGCCGCCGCCGAGCCGTGGTGGCAGCCGGGCACCGCGCAGGGCTATCACATGACGACCTTCGGCTTCATCTGCGGCGAGGTGTTCCGCCGGGTCACCGGCCAAACGATCGGCCAGTACCTGCGCACCGAGATCGCCGGGCCACTGGGCGCCGACGTCCACATCGGGGTCTCCGACGCCGAGCAGCTGCGCTGCGCCGAGCGGGTGAACAAGCCGCACATGCGTGACCTGATCGCGCATGTGCCCAGCCATCCGACCAGCCTGGACGAGCATCCCAAGGCGGGGCTGGCGATCGCGATGGGCTGGGCGCCCGACGACGAGGTCAGCTCCTACGACCTCGATTTGTGGCGCCGGCTCGAATTCCCGGGCACCAACGGCCAGGTGTCGGCCCTGGGATTGGCCACGTTCTACAACGCGCTCGCCCAGGGCAAGCTGCTCAGCCGCGAGCACATGGATCTGATCCGGGAGTGCCAGGGCGGTACGGAGACCGACCTGGTGCTCGGCCCGCGGGTCGCCGACCACGGCTGGGGCCTGGGCTACATGCTCAACCAGCGTTGCGTCAACGGCCCCAACCCGCGCATCTTCGGCCACGGCGGGCTGGGCGGCTCGTTCGGGTTCGTCGACCTGGAGCACGGCATCGGCTACGCGTATGTGGCGAATCGCTTCGACGCCACCAAGGCCAACGCGGACCCGCGCAGCCTGGCGCTGTCCAACGAGGTCTACGCGGTGCTGGGCGTCGACGTCTGACCCCAGATAACCGCGCCCTGCCGAACGGTGTCGGCAGGGCGCGCTTGTGGATGTGGACTTGGGTCAGGGGTGCCATCCGGGAGGCGGCGGCGGACCGCCCGGACCCCCCGGACCTCCCGGCCCCTAAGGCCCGCCGGGCCCGCGGTCCCACGGGTTTCCGGGCGGGCCCGGCGGGCCTCCACGCCAGTCATGGCAGTTGTTCCAGTCCCAGTTGTTTCCCCAGCCCGGGTCCCAGAACTCCCCCGGGCACCATTGCGGGAAGGGGCCGGACTGCGCGGCAGCTTCGACGGCCCCACCCACCCCCCGCCACAGCCAACGCGGCTCCGGCGAAAATCGTTGCAGCTAAACGCGGTATCGGTTTCACAAGCGCAACTTCTACCTACGAAATCGCGTTCGAAAACTATAGACGCCAGCGTTTCTTCCTGTCAGTTTCCTGCCAATTCGAAGGGCGTCACTTCTGGCAGTTCGGGCACCAGAACACGTTGCGGCCCTCGAGCACTGCCGTGCGGATCGGCCCGCCGCACACCCGGCAGGCCTCGCCGGCGCGCCGGTACACGTAGGTGCGGGGCCGGTCGGGGGCATACGACGGCGGACCGTGGTCGTGTTCGGGACGCACCACGACGATCTTGCCGCCCCGCAAGCCGACCTTCATCAGCGCGGCCAGATCGGTCCAGGCGGCGTCGAATTCGGCCTCGCTGACCGCCCGACCGGGCCGGAACGGGTCGATGCGGTGGCGGAACAGCAACTCGCTGCAGTACACGTTGCCCACCCCGGCGATCACGCCTTGATCCATCAGTAATACACTAATAGGCCTGCGGGACTTAGTGATTCGATTCCACGCCCACGCCGGGTCGGCGTCGCTGCGCAACGGGTCGGGACCGAGTTTCGCGATGACGTCGCCGACCTGGGCCTCGTCGATCACCTCGCATACCGTGGGCCCGCGCAGGTCGGTCCCGTACTCGGCGCCCACCATCCGCATCCGCACCTGGCCGACCGGTTGCGGAAGCTCCTCGGCGCGTTCCCATTCGGTGAACGTTCTGTAGAGACCGAGATGCACATGCACGACCGGGCCGCGTAGTGGTGGAACAGATGCTTGCCCCAGGCGTTCGACGCGCGCAGCACGCGGCCGTCGACCGCGGCCGCAGTGAAGCGGCCCTGCGGGCTGGACACCGCGACGGGCGCACCCCCGAAGCGCCGCTTATGCAGCCGCGCCAAGCGGTGCAGGGTATGGCCTTCGGGCACCTTAAGCCCGCGCGCCGGGCACCGGCGGGGCCTGGTGAGTGCGCTCGTACTCGTCGAGGATGTCGATGCGCCGTTGGTGGCGTTCGGCTTTCGACCACGGGGTGGTGAGGAAGGCGTCGACGAACGTCAACGCCTCGGTCACGGTGTGCATCCGACCGCCGATCCCGATCAGCTGTGCGTTGTTGTGTTGGCGCGCCAGCGAGGCGGTCTCCACGCTCCACGCCAGCACACAGCGGGCACCCGGCACCTTGTTGGCCGCGATCTGCTCGCCGTTGCCCGATCCGCCGATCACGATGCCCAGGCTGTCAGGGTCGGCCACCGTGCGGGTCGCGGCGTCGATGCAAAACGCGGGGTAGTCGTCCTCGGCGTCATAGGTGAACGCACCGCAGTCGAACGGCTCGTGGCCGGTCTTGGTCAGGTGCTCGATGATCGCTTGCTTGAGCTCGAATCCGGCGTGGTCTGAACCCAGGTAGACGCGCATGCCCGACATACTTCCCTGCCGGATCCGAGCTCCGCAACGCGGGATGGACTAGTCGAATTCGGGCTTCTCGTGCCGGGTGCGCTTGAGCTCGAAGAAGTGCAGGTAGGCCGCGAAGGTCACCGAGGCGTCCCACAGCTTGCCGGCCTCCTCGCCGCGCGGGATCCGCGACAGCACCGGCCCGAAGAACGCCGCGTCGTTGACGTGGATGGTGGGCGTTCCCACGTCGTCCCCGACCGCGTCCATGCCGGCGTGGTGGCTCTTGCGCAGCGCCTCGTCGTAGGCGTCGCTGTCGGCGGCGGCGGCCAGCTCGGCGGGCAGACCGACCTCGTCCAGCGCCACCTTGATGACGTCTTCGAGCTCCTTGTTGCCCTTGTTGTGGATCTGGGTGCCCATCGCGGTGTACAGCGGGGCCAGCACCTCGGCGCCGTGCGCCTGCTCGGCGGCGATCGCCACCCGCACCGGTCCCCACGCGCGCTTCATGTTCTCGCGGTATTGCTCGGGCAGGTCTTCGCGGTTCTCGTTGAGCACCGCCAGGCTCATGACGTGGAAGTTCACCTCGATGTCGCGAACCTTTTCGACTTCGAGGATCCAGCGCGACGTGATCCATGCCCATGGGCACAGCGGGTCGAACCAGAAATCGGCCTTGTCTTTCGCGGGGGCCTTCTCGGACATTGCGCTGTCCTCTCCGGAAGAGATCGGGAACGGTTAGAACACCGACCAGCACAACCGTAGTCGCCGCGCGCGTGTTCCCGTTCCGCACCGTGAGCTTGCGACGCTACTAAGTTGGACGAGTGGCCCTTCCAAACCTGACCCGCGACCAGGCCGCCGAACTCGCGGCCTTGATAACCGTCGACAGCTACCAGATCAACCTCGACCTCACCGACGGAACCGGCGGGCCCGGCGCACGAACCTTCCGCTCCACCACCACCGTGGTGTTCGACGCGCTGGCCGGCGCCGACACCGTCATCGACCTGGCCGCCGAGACCGTCCGCAGCGCCACCCTCAACGGACGCGAGGTCGACGTCTCCGGATACGACGAGTCCACCGGCATCCCGTTGCGCGGCCTGGCCGACCGCAACGTCGTCGTCGACGCCGACTGCCGCTATTCCAACACCGGCGAGGGATTGCATCGCTTCGTCGAGCTGGTCGACAACGAGACCTACCTGTACTCGCAGTTCGAAACCGCCGACGCCAAGCGCATGTTCGCCTGCTTCGACCAACCCGATCTCAAGGCCACCTTCGACCTGCGGGTGGCAGCGCCGGCGCACTGGAAGGTGATTTCCAACGGCGCCACCACCTCGATCGACAACGGCGTGCACAGTTTTGCGATCACCCCGCGGATGAGCACCTACCTGGTGGCGCTGATCGCGGGCCCGTACGCGGAGTGGAAGGACAGCTACCACGACGAGCACGGCGAGATCCCGCTGGGCATCTACTGCCGGACCTCGCTGGCCCAACACATGGACGCCGAGCGGTTGTTCACCCAAACCAAGCAGGGTTTCGGCTTCTACCACAAGCACTTTGGCCTGCCTTATGCGTTCGGCAAATACGACCAGCTGTTCGTCCCCGAGTTCAACGCCGGCGCAATGGAAAACGCGGGCGCCGTGACCTTCCTCGAGGACTACGTCTTTCGTAGCAAGGTCACTAGGGCGTCCTACGAGCGGCGCGCCGAGACGGTGCTACATGAGATGGCGCACATGTGGTTCGGTGACCTGGTCACGATGACGTGGTGGGACGACGTGTGGCTGAACGAGTCGTTCGCGACGTTCGCGTCGGTGCTATGCCAAAGCGAGGCAACCGAATTCACGGAAGCCTGGACCACGTTCGCGACCGTCGAGAAATCGTGGGCGTACCGCCAGGACCAATTGCCGTCGACGCACCCCATCGCCGCCGACATCCCCGACCTGGCCGCCGTCGAGGTGAACTTCGACGGCATCACCTACGCCAAGGGCGCTTCGGTGCTCAAGCAGCTGGTCGCCTATGTCGGCCTGGAACACTTTCTGGCCGGGCTGCGCGATTACTTCCGCACGCACGCGTCCGGCAACGCCACCTTCGACGATCTGCTGTCGGCGCTGGAGCAGGCGTCGGGCCAGGATCTGTCGAATTGGGGCCAGCAGTGGCTGAAAACCACCGGGCTGAACACACTGCGCGCACAGTTCGACACCGACGCCGACGGCAAGTTCACCCGATTCGCGCTGACCCAGAGCGGCGCCGCACCGGGCGCGGGTGAGACCCGGGTGCACCGGCTGGCGGTCGGGATCTACGACGACGACGGCGCGGGCAAGCTGGTGCGGGTGCACCGGGAAGAACTCGACATCGACGGGCCGGAGACGGAAGTCCCTGGGCTGGTTGGCATTTCGTCGGGCAAGCTGGTTCTGGTCAACGACGACGACCTGACCTATTGTTCGCTGCGCCTGGACGACCAGTCGTTGCGGACCGCGCTGCAGCGCATCGCCGACATCGCCGAGCCCCTGCCCCGCTCGCTGGTGTGGTCGGCGGCGTGGGAGATGACCCGGGAGGCCGAACTGCGGGCGCGCGACTTCGTCGCCCTGGTCTCCGGCGGTGTGCAGGCCGAGACGGAAGTCGGTGTGGCACAACGGCTGCTGCTGCAGGCGCAGACCGCGCTGGGCGCCTACGCCGAGCCGGGGTGGGCCCGTGACCAAGGTTGGCCCCGGTTCGCCGATCGGGTGCTGGAGCTGGCCCGCGCCGCCGAACCGGGATCGGATCACCAGCTCGCATTCGTCAACACGCTGTGCTCGTTGGTGCTGTCCGACCGGCACATCGCTGCGCTGGCCGATCTGCTGGAACGCGACCCGTCCGAGTTGGGCCTGGCGGGCCTCGAGGTGGACACCGACCTGCGCTGGCGCATCGTGACCGCCCTGGCCACCGCCGGCGATATCGACGCCGACGGCACCGAGACGCCGTTCATCGACGCCGAGGTCCGGCGCGACCCGACGGCGACGGGCAAGCGCCACGTCGCCCAGGCCGCCGCGGCCCGTCCCCAGCTCGAGGTCAAGGAGCAGGCGTTCACCACCGTGGTCGAGGACGACACCCTGGCCAACACGTCGGCCCGCTCGATCATAGCGGGCTTCGGGGCGCCGGCCAGGCCGAGCTGCTCAAGCCGTTTACCGCGCGCTACTTCCAGGCGATCCCCGGCGTCTGGGCGAGGCGGTCCAGCTAGGTCGCGCAGACCGTGGTGATCGGGCTGTACCCGTCCTGGGACATCAGCGAGGAGGGCATCGCGGCCGCCGACGAATTCCTGTCCGCGCCGGAATCCGAAGTGCCGCCGGCCCTGCGCCGCCTGGTGCTGGAGGGCCAGGCCGGGGTGAAGCGGGCCCTGCGCGCCCGCGCCTTCGACGGTGCCTAGCTAGGCTGGCGAGATCCCGGCGCTGAGCACGCGGATCGCGCTCACCAGCCCGTCGACCAGGTGGCCCTGCTCGAACGCTGACGAGGCCGCGGCCACACCCAGCGGGGCAGCCGACTCGGCGCCACGGCCGCGGACCTCCGCGCCGTAGACCACCTCGATGACGGCCGCGTCGGGCGAGACGGCCAGCAGCACCGCGTTGTTCGGCGTCGGCACCTCGGCCAGAATCTCGCGGGCCCGGGCGGCGGTGTCGCTGCCCAGATCGCCGATGTAGATGGCGAACCGGGTCATCGACTGGCGAGAGCCGTATTTCAGGGCGTCGTCGATGGCGACGAGGTCCTTGATCGGGAACGGGTAGTGCACCGACAGCTCACCGGGCTCGGTGACGCCGGAAACCCGTCCGCTGGAGGTGATCGCAAAGCCCACCGGCAGTTCGGCCGGTGCTTTCGTCGCTACCTCACCATGTGCCACTGGCGCCACCTCCGACTGAGAACTCCGATGCGTGATATCCGTGTGGGTGGCCGACGAATTCGTCGGTGGCGGCCCACAGCACCGGCGGATGCGTCCACGGTTCGGACATCTGGTAGGTCGCGGGGTGCGGCCCCTTACGCGACCAGATCAGCGCCGCCAGCACGATCACCAGCAACGCCGGGATTCCAACCACCAACAGGTGAATCTCCATAGCGCTCACGACGGAAACCGTATCCCACCGACCGATCCGGCGGCGCGTCTGGACGCGAGATTGGCGGTCAGGCCGCGCCCTCGCCGAGGTACCGGGCCCAGGACGGATCCATTTCCTTGACCGTGGACAGCAGGCGCCAGTGCTGTCCGGTCGGTGGCAGCGGCGCGCGGCGCAGTGCCCATCCGAGTTCGGCGAGCAGCTTGTCGCCCTTGCGGTGATTGCAGGTCGAGCAGCAGGCCACGCAGTTCTCCCAGGAGTGGTCGCCGCCGCGGCTGCGGGGCACCACGTGGTCGACGGTGTCGGCCTTCGCGCCGCAGTAGGCGCAGCAGAAACGGTCGCGGTGCATCAGCGCGGCGCGGGTCATCGGGACCCGGGCCCGGTACGGCACCCGGACATAGGACCGCAGCTGGATCACCGACGGCACCACGATCGACTCGCTCGCCGAGTGGATGACGGGTCCGCCGGGGTCGGCGTGCACCACGTCGGCCTTGCCGCAGATCACCATCACGATCGCCCGCCGCATCGGCAGCGCGGTCAGTGGTTCGTAGGTGGAATTGAGCAGCAGCACCCGGCGGCGGCTCCAGATCGAGGCGCTCTCGTGCCGGTTGGGCGGATGAGTCTCGATGGCCGGGGTGGGGCGGTGAAAAACGCTATGCAGGGACGACGCGGTTGGGGGCCCGGTTAACCCTGCCGTGGCCCCTGAATTTCGGTGGCCGCGGCGTCTCTTGCCCTGCGCCATAGATCCTCCGCGGATAGTCCACCATGATTCGTCGCCAATCGCACGCCTAATTGCAGGTGCGCGCCGTGTCGAACCGGTGAACAGCAGGAACGCATCTGCGAATCTCGCGACCCGTTTGACTGCGCGGGCCGGCCGATGCACCACAATGGGGGTGATGGATCAGGAACAACAGTCCTTCTACGACGCCGTCGGCGGCGCCCAGACCTTCAAAACGATCGTGGCGCGCTTCTACGCCCAGGTCCCCGAGGACGAGATCCTGCGCGAGCTGTATCCCCTCGACGACCTGGCGGGCGCCGAGGAGCGGTTGCGGATGTTCCTCGAGCAGTACTGGGGCGGCCCGCGCACCTATTCAGACCAGCGCGGACACCCGCGGCTGCGGATGCGGCACGTCCCGTTCCGGATCACCCCGATCGAGCGCGACGCGTGGCTGCGGTGCATGCACACCGCCGTCGCGTCCATCGACGCACAGACTCTCGACGACGAGCATCGCCGAGAGTTGCTCAACTATCTGGAAATGGCTGCACACTCACTCGTCAATTCGCCCCTGTAGCTACCCCTCAACCGAACGGAGCAGGATGAGCCCCGACGCATGGTGGTCGAGCGCGGTTTTTTACCAGATCTATCCACGATCGTTCGCCGACAGCAACGGCGACGGGGTCGGCGACATCGACGGCATCGTCGCGCACCTGGACCACCTCGAGCGTCTGGGCGTCGATGCGATCTGGCTCAGCCCAGTCACCGTCTCACCGATGGCCGACCACGGCTACGACGTCGCCGATCCCCGTGACATCGACCCGCTGTTCGGCGGGATGCCCGCGATCGACCGGCTGATCGCCGTGGCACACGAGCGCAACATCAAGATCACCATGGACGTGGTGCCCAACCACACCAGCTCGCAGCACCCGTGGTTTGCCGCCGCGCTGGCCGCCGGCCCCGGCAGCGACGCCCGGAAACGCTACTACTTCCGCGACGGCAAGGGACCCCACGGCGAGCTGCCGCCGAACAACTGGACGTCGGTGTTCGGCGGGTCGGCCTGGGAGCGGGTGATCGAACCGGACGGCAACCCCGGCCAGTACTACCTGCACCTGTTCGATACCCACCAACCGGACCTGAACTGGGACAACCCCGAGGTGTTCGACGACTTCGCGACGTCGCTAAGGTTCTGGCTGGACCGCGGCGTGGACGGCTTCCGCATCGACGTGGCGCACGGCATGGCCAAACCGGCCGGCCTGCCCGACGCGAAGGAAACCGTCAAGGTGTTGTCGCATGCCGACGACGACCCACGTTTCAACAACCCGGCCGTGCACGACATCCACCGCAAGATCCGCAAGATCGTCGACGAGTATCCCGGCGCGGTGGCCATCGGCGAGGTGTGGGTGCTGGACAACATGCTGTGGGCCGAGTACCTGCGGCCCGACGAACTGCATCTGGGTTTCAACTTCCGGCTGACCAAGGTCGGCTTCGACGCCGCCCAGGTCCACGACGCGATCGAGAATTCGCTCGCGGCCACCAAGATCTATGGCTCCGTCCCGACCTGGACGCTGTCCAACCACGACATCGACCGTGAGGTCACCCGCTACGGTGGCGGCGAGATCGGCACGCGCCGAGCGCGGGCGATGTTGCTGGCGATGCTCGCCCTGCCGGGCACGGTGTTCATCTACAACGGCGAGGAGCTCGGGTTGCCCGACGTGTTGGACCTGCCCGAGGAGGTGCTGCAGGACCCGACCTGGGAACGCTCGGGCCACACCGAGCGGGGTCGCGACAAGGTCCGGGTGCCGCTGCCGTGGTCGGGCGATACTCCCCCGTTCGGGTTCTCCAGTTCGCCCGACACCTGGTTGCCGATGCCCGCAGATTGGGCTCCGCTGACCGTGGAGAAGCAGGACGCCGATCCCAACTCGACGTTGGCGTTTTTCCGCACCGCGCTCAAATTGCGCAGGGAGCGTGCCGAATTCGGCGGCGGCGCGCTCGAGTGGCTGACCGTAACGGACGACACGCTGGTGTTCCGGCGCGGCGCCGCGGGTCTGGTCTGCGCGTTGAACACCGGAAAGCGCCCGATGCCGCTGCCGGCCGGCGAACTCGTTTTGGCCAGCGCACCGTTGGTCGACGGTCAGTTGCCGGCCGACGCGGCCGCCTGGTTGGTCTAGCCTCCCACCCGCAGGCCGATTCGCGCCGCAGCCCGCCCTGGCCTATATGTGTTACATGGCAGCGTATGCGTGGGCAGTGATCGGAGCCGGCCCCGCCGGAATTGCCGCGGTGGGAAGGCTTTTAGATCAGGGCATCGCCGCAGAGAAGATCGCCTGGATCGATCCCGCTTTTGCGGCAGGCGATCTCGGCCAGAAGTGGCGCGCGGTGTCGAGCAACACGATTGCCGAGACCTTCCTGAACTTCCTGAATAGCTCTGCGGCGTTTCGGTTCTCGGAGGCACCACCGCTGCGACTGCACGATGTCGACCCGAACGACACGTGCGCCCTCGACCTGGTCGCCGACCCGTTGGTGTGGATCACCGCGCACTTGCGCGAGCGGGTACACGTTTTCCAAACGACAGCGACAGCGCTTTTCCTGGGCAATAGGCTATGGAGAATTGAAACCGACCGACAAGAAGTCGTCTCCGAAAATGTGATCCTCGCCGTCGGCGAGGTCCCCAAGAAGCTGGCTTACCCCGGCCTCGACGAGATTCCGGTGGAGGTCGCGTTGGATCCCGACCGGCTGACCGAGCGGTCGCTCGACGGCGCCACGGTGGCCGTCTTCGGCTCGTCGCACTCGTCGATGATCGTGCTGCCTAATCTGCTGCGCCACCCCATCAAGAGGGTGATCAACTTCTACCAGAGCCCAATGAAATACGCCGTGTATCTTGACGATTGGATCCTGTTCGACGACACCGGCCTCAAAGGCCGGGCGGCCGCGTGGGCGCGGGAAAACATCGACGGCGTGTACCCGGAGCGACTGGAGCGATGCTGGGTGTCCAGCCCGGAATTCGACAAGCTACTCGCCCAATGCGATCGCGCGGTCTACACCGTCGGTTTCGAGCGCAGAAAGCTGCCCGAGACACCGCAGTGGGGCGTGCTGGATTACAACCGGAGAAACGGAATCCTGGCCCCGGGGCTCTTCGGGCTGGGCATCGCCTTTCCGGAGTACGCAGAAGACCCATACGGATTCGGGCAGTACCGGGTGGGGCTCAAGAAATTCATGGATTACCTGAATGCCGTTCTGCCGCTGTGGCTGCTGTATCGGACCTGACGGTTCACAGCAACGTCATCGCGGCCTCGCCGCGCCGGCGGTAGACCGAACCGAAACGCGCGTCCAGACGCAACCAGGCCGGAAGGGTCCGGACCCGGATCATTTCGTTCGCGTCGATTGCATCCCTTGACTGCGGCAGGAAACCCATTGCGGCCAAAGCGAACACGCAACGCATCGGCAGTCCCACGCTGACGTCGGCCGAGCTGACCCGGATCACCTCCTGGTCGAGCAGCGACGCCGGCGGACCGTGCGAGCTGCTGTGCTCCTTGGCCAGCCGGGCGCCTTCTTGCGCCAGGTCCATCATCACCTGCGCCGACACGTCGTCGAGGTAGGTGAAGCCGGATTCCGGCGGTAGCGCACTGCGCCACGACGAGTCCATCGCGAAACACGGATCGACGTAGCCGGTGCCGTCCATCGCCGACAGCCCGCGCGCCAGCCCGTCGGCTGCGACGGTCATGCCCTCGGGCCGCAGCCGGCCCGCCACCACCCGGCTGGCCAGCACGTCGAAACCCGTTGCCATCCAGGCGGTTAGCAAACCCGAAGATCGAGCCCGCAACCGAACGACCGCGGCATCATCAAGTCGCATGGCGTGATCGACGAACGCGGCCAGGTCGGCGCGGTGGGCCTGCATCGATTCCGGGCCCAGCCACAATCCGCGATCGGCTAACGCAGCCAACGTTGCAAATACTCCCGATGCTGTGGTGAAAGTCGCACCAGCCGCTGCTCCTGGATGTGAACGGCGGCCAGCTGCGACTCGGCGATGACGGCCGGCTTGGACTCCGGATCGGCGCTGACCGACCGCACCTCGTAGCCCAGCGTGAAGTCTACGGTCCGCAGCTGCTTGGTCCAGATGGTCACCTGCAGAGGCGAATCCACCAACTTCAGCTGCGCCTTGTAGGTGACCCGTACGTCGGTGATCAGCAGCCCGATCTCCAAGATGTCGACCTCGAAGGCCGGCTTGAGGAAGGGAACCCGTGACTCTTCCAGCAGCGTGACCATCGTGGCGTGGTTGACGTGTTGATACATGTCGATGTCCGACCAGCGCACCGGCACCGACGCGACGTATCCGACGCTCACCCGGATGTCCCTCGCCCGCTGGTGCGGGTCATGCGACGGATCTGCCGGGCCGCCACCGACAGCGTCGCGAGGTCTTTGCCGCCGCTGGCATAGATTTCGGTGAGCGTGCGCCGCGCCCGCTCCACCCGGGACGCGCTGATGTGCTCCCACTCCGCGATCTTCTCTTCCCCACTTTCGTCCGGCTCCCCCACCGCCAGCACGTCCAGACACAGCGACCGCAGCGAGGCGTAGATGTCGTCGCGAATCGCCAAGCGCGCCAACGAATGCCAGCGGTCGTAGCGCGGCAACGCGGAGATCGCGGTGAGCAGGCCGTCGGTGCCCAGCCGGTCCATCAGCGCGAAGTACGTGTCCGCGACGTCGGCGGGATCGGTCTCGGTGATGTCGGCGATGTCGATGACGTCGAGCAGGCTGAAGCGGTACAGCCCGGCCGCCACCAGGTAGGACAGCTCTTCGGGCGCGCCTTCCGCGGCGAACGCCGCGGCTTCCTGTTCGACGATGGCCTTGTCGTCGCCGCGCAGCCATTCCGACATGCGCGGGGTCAGCGTTTTGACCTTGGCGGCGAACCTGTTGATCTCGGCGCCGACGGCCAGCGGCTGCGGACGATAGTTGAGCAGCCAGCGTCCGGCCCGGTAAATCAGCCGGCGGGTATCCAGGGTTATCCGGTCCGACACCGCGACCGGGATGTCAGCCGCGCGGATGCCGCGCCAAATCTGGTCGATACCGAAGATCGCGTCGGTGGCGACCCAGGTGCGCACCGCGTCGATGTGCCCGACGCCGACATCCTGGGTGAGCCGGTAGGCGTAGCTGATGCCGGCGGTGTCCACCATGTCGTTGATCAGCATCGTCGTGACGATCTCGCGGCGTAGCTGATGAGTACGGATCTCCGGGGCGAACCGTTCGCGCAACGGTGTCGGGAAATATTTGGGCAGCCGTGAGGCGAAGACGTCCTGCTCCGGCAGCTCGGTGGTCAGCATCTCCGCTTTGAGGAGCAGCTTGACGTGCGCCATCAGCGTGCACAGCTCGGGCGAGGTGAGCCCGAGACCGGCCTCGGTGCGCCGCGCGATCTCCTTCTCCGACGGCAGCGCTTCCAGTTCGCGGTCGACGCCGTTCTCCTCGAGGTACTTGATCTGCATGGCGTGCACCGGCAGCAGGCTTGCGGCGTTGGCGCGGCTGGTGCCGATCAGGTCGTTTTGGTCCTCGTTGTCGGCGAGCACCAGTGTGGCGACCTCGTCGGTCATCGATTCCAGCAGCGCGCTGCGCTCGTCGGCGTTCACCTTGCCAGCGGTGACCAGCGAGTCGATCAGGATCTTGATGTTGACCTCGTGGTCGGAGCAATCCACGCCGGCGGAGTTGTCCATCGCGTCGGTGTTGACCCGCCCGCCGGCCAGGTCGAACTCGACGCGACCCAGGGCGGTCACGCCCAGGTTGCCGCCCTCGCCGATCACCTTGGCGCGCAACTGATTTCCGTTGACCCGCACCGGGTCGTTGGCACGATCCCCCACGTCGGCGTCGGACTCGGACTCGGCTTTGACGTAGGTACCGATGCCGCCGTTGAACAGCAGGTCCACCGGCGCCAGCAGGATCGCCTTGATCAGGTTGGGCGGAGCCATCTCGGTGATCTCGCCGTCGATGCCCAGCGCTTGGCGCACCTGCGGGCTGATCGGGATCGCCTTCTGCTCGCGGCTGTACACCCCGCCACCCTCGCTGATCAACGACCTGTCGTAGTCCTCCCAGCTGGACCGCGGCAACTCGAACATCCGCCGGCGTTCCGGCCACGTCGCCGCCGCGTCGGGGTTGGGGTCCAAGAAGATGTGCCGGTGGTCGAACGCGGCGATCAGCCTGATGTGCTTGCTCAGCAGCATGCCGTTGCCGAACACGTCGCCGCTCATGTCGCCGATGCCGACGACCGTGAAGTCCTCGGTTTGGGTGTCGACACCCATCTCGCGGAAGTGTCGCTTGACGGCTTCCCAGGCACCCTTGGCGGTGATGCCCATCGCCTTGTGGTCGTAGCCGACCGAGCCGCCGGACGCGAATGCGTCGCCCAGCCAGAAGCCGTAAGAGTGGGCGACATCGTTGGCGATGTCGGAGAAGGTGGCGGTGCCCTTGTCCGCGGCGACCACCAGATAGGCGTCGTCGCCGTCGCGACGGATCACCTGCGGCGGCGGGCTGACCTTGCCGGTGGAGTGGTCGACGTTGTCGGTGACGTCGAGCAATCCGGAGATGAAGAGCTGATAGCAGGCGACGCCCTCGGCGCGGGTCGCGTCGCGGTCGGCCGCGGCATCGCCGGTGGGCAGCGGCGGTCGCTTGAGGACGAATCCACCCTTGGCCCCGACCGGCACGATGACGGCGTTCTTGACCGCCTGCGCCTTGACCAGGCCCAGGATCTCGGTGCGGAAGTCGTCGCGCCGGTCCGACCAGCGCAACCCGCCGCGCGCCACCGGGCCGAACCGCAGGTGCACACCCTCGACGCGTGGTGAGTAGACGAAGATCTCGTACTTGGGCCGCGGCAGCGGAAGCTCGTCGACCAGTTGGGCATCCAGCTTGATCGCCAGCACATTGCGAGCCCGCGCAGAACCTTCGCGTGTCACAAAGTAATTCGTGCGCAGTGTCGCCTGCACCAGCGACGCGAAGGCACGCAGTATGCGGTCGGTGTCCAGACTGACCAACGCGTCGATGTCCGCGGCGACCGCGGCGGCGGCCGTCTGCGCGTCGCGACTGGTCGCCGAACCCGCGGTGTTGGGATCGAAAAGCGCTTCGAACAGCCGCACCAGCGATCGCGCGGTCGACGGGTGCTCGTTGAGCACCGATTCGATGTAGGCCTGGCTGTAGGGAAAGTTGGCCTGCCGCAAGTACTTTGCGTAGGCACGCAGCAGCACGACCTGCTGCCAGCTCAGCCCGGCGCGCGTCACCAGCTCGTTGAACCGGTCGACCTCGACGCGGCCGTGCCAAATCGCGGTGACCGCATCGGCGAAGCGTTCCGCCGTCGCGTCGCGGTCGGCCTGCGTCTGCGCCAGCTGGATGGTCGGGTGCGGCGAGATGCGGAACTGGTAGATCCACACCGGCAACCCGTCCGGCCGGACGACCGTGAACGGACGCTCCTCGAGCACCACCACACCCATGCTCTGCAGCATCGGCAGCAGCTGGCTCAGCGAGGCGCTGTGCCCGCCCAGGAACCAGGTCAGTTGCGCAGTTTCCTCGCCACGATCGGTGAATACCAGCTTGACCGAATCGTCGGTCAGCTCCTTGATGATCTTGATGTGGCCGATCGCGTCCTCGGGCGTCAGCGCCGACTTGTAGGCCTCGGTGAAAGCGCTGGCGTAGTGCTCGGCGTCGGCGTGCGAGATCGCTCCGGTGGGTGCGGCGGCGACGAGGCGGTCCGACCAGGTGCGCGCGGCCTCGCTGATCAACGCCTGGATGCGCATCCGGTTCTTCTCCGAGACGTCGACCGGGCCCGCATCTTCGGGCAGTCTCACCATGAAATGCATTAGCGCCCAGGGTGATTCACTGACGCGGGCGGTGAATTCCAGTCGCGTCCCGCCGAATTCGCGAACCAGGATGCCCTCGATCTGCAGCCGCACCGCCGTGGTGTAGCGATCGCGAGGCACATACACCAGGCAGGAGACGAAGTAGCGCAGCCGGTCGTCGCGCACGAACAACAACGCGCGCCGTTGGGATCCCAGATCCACCACGGCTTTGGCGATGGTAAAGAGCCGTTCGCCGCTGAGGGTGAACAGCTCCGAGCGCGGGATGGTCTGGATCACGTCGAGGATCAACTGAGCCGGGTGGACGGGGTCGCTGTCGGCCATCCTTAGTGCCTCGCGGACCCGCCGCGATATCGACGGGATCTCCAAGACGTCGGCGTTCATCGCGGCGACGGTGAACAATCCGACAAAGCGGTGCTCGATCACGCCGCCCTCGACGTATTCGCGCACCCCGATGGCGTAGGGGTAGGCCCCGTAGCGCAGGTAGCTGCCGACGGTGGCCTGGGCCAGGACCAGAAGTTTGTCGTCGTCCGTCAGTCGTGGGCGCGAACCGGTGCGACTGCGCAGCACGCCGAGATCGCTTGTCCCGTCGCCGGAGACGAGGCCGTCGTGCACCCGGCACCGCTGGTAGCCCAGCAACAAGAAGTTGCCTTCACCCAGCCAACGCAGCAGCGCAGCGACATCTTCGCGATCGGCCGCGGTGAAGCGCCCCCCGATGTTGTTCTGGACGTCTGCGGCCAGGTTGCTCAGCGCGGCGATGATCGCCGACGCGTCCGCGGCCACCTGTTGGACGTCGCTGAGGACCTTCGGCAACACCCGTTCGACCTCGGCGAGCGCCTTGGTGTCGACCGACGGCACGAACTGGATGTGGATCCACGCCTCGCCGACGTATTGCGGTGTGCCGGGCGCTTTGGGTTCGATGCTGAGCAGGTCGCCCGACGGGCTGCGCTGGACGTCGAACACCGGGGTCATCAGCGCGGAGTATGAGACGCCGAGTCGGTGCAGCAGCACCGTGACGGAGTCCATCAGCATGCCGCCATGGTCGGTGACGACCTGCAGCGCGGGCCCGAAACCCGCGGGATCCTCGGGCGGGTAGACCGCGACGCAGCTTTCGCCGGGCATCCGGTGTTGGCCGAGCCGGTAATGGGCACTCAGCAACGCCGGGGTGAGGATCGCGGCCGGAATGTTGAGGTCGATGGCGCCGGGTTCGAGGGTTCCGGGTTCTTTGTCGTGGGGGCCGCGATAGGTCTCGATGTAGGCCTTACAGATCCAGGCGGGAACGTCCGACATCGAGGAGAACGCGGTCCACGGCGTAGTTTCCTGCTTCGGTCCGGACCCGATCGTCATGCCGTTAGCTCCCTACTCAGGACGGATGGCACTACGCCCAGTCACCCCACTTCTCGGCGACCGAACCGGGCGCGTCGCTGCGGGCTGCTGGCAAAGGTGACACTAGTCCCGCGTCAGCTTGCGGTACGTCACCCGGTGCGGCCTGGCGGCCTCGACTCCAAGTCGTTCCACCTTGTTTTCCTCGTATGCACCGAAGTTGCCTTCGAACCAGAACCACTTGGCCTCGTTGTCGTCGTCACCCTCCCAGGCCAGGATGTGTGTGCAGGTGCGGTCGAGGAACCAGCAGTCGTGCGAAATGACCACCGCACATCCGGGGAATTGTTCGAGGGCGTTCTCCAGCGAACCCAAGGTTTCAACGTCGAGGTCGTTGGTCGGCTCGTCGAGCAGGATCAGGTTGCCGCCCTGCTTGAGCGTCAGCGCGAGGTTGAGCCGGTTGCGCTCGCCACCGGACAACACACCGGCCGGCTTCTGCTGATCGGGCCCCTTGAATCCGAACGCCGACACGTACGCCCGCGACGGCATCTCGCTCTGGCCGACGACGATGTGGTCCAGCCCGTCGGAGACGACCTCCCACACGGTCTTCTTCGGATCGATGCCCGCACGGGTCTGGTCGACGTAGCTCAGCTTGACGGTTTCGCCGACCTTGACGGTGCCGCTGTCCGGCTGCTCGAGACCGACGATGGTTTTGAACAGCGTGGTCTTGCCGACGCCGTTGGGACCGATCACGCCGACAATTCCGTTGCGGGGCAACGTGAACGACAGATCCTTGATCAGAGTGCGCCCGTCGTAGCCCTTGTCCAGGTGGTCGACCTCGACCACCACGTTGCCCAGCCGCGGACCGACGGGGATCTGGATCTCCTCGAAATCGAGCTTGCGGGTCTTCTCCGCCTCGGCGGCCATTTCTTCGTAGCGCTGCAGCCGGGCCTTGTTCTTGGCCTGGCGCGCCTTGGCACCGGAGCGCACCCAGGCCAGTTCCTCCTGGAGCCGCTTGTGCAGCTTGGCGTCCTTGTGGCCCTGGACCGCGATCCGCTCGGCCTTCTTCTCCAGGTAGGTCGAGTAGTTGCCCTCGTAGGGGTAGGTGCGGCCGCGGTCGAGTTCCAGGATCCATTCGGCGACGTTGTCCAGGAAGTAGCGGTCGTGGGTGACGGCCAGGATCGCGCCCGCGTAGCTGGCCAGGTGCTGCTCGAGCCACTGCACACTCTCGGCGTCCAGGTGGTTGGTCGGCTCGTCGAGCAGCAGCAGGTCGGGCTTGGACAGCAGCAGCTTGCACAGCGCCACCCGGCGGCGCTCACCGCCGGAGAGGTTGGTCACCGGCTCGTCGGGCGGCGGGCAGCGCAGCGCATCCATCGCCTGCTCCAGCTGTGAGTCGAGGTCCCACGCGTCGGCATGGTCCAGCTCCTCTTGCAGCCGGCCCATCTCCTCCATGAGTTCGTCGGAGTAGTCGGTGGCCATCAGCTCGGCGACCTCGTTGAAGCGGTCGAGCTTGACCTTGATCTCGCCCAATCCCTCTTCGACGTTGCCGCGAACGGTTTTCTCCTCGTTCAGCGGCGGCTCCTGCAGCAGGATGCCGACCGTGGCGTCGTTGGCCAGGAACGCATCGCCGTTATTCGGCTTGTCCAGACCGGCCATGATCCGCAAGACGCTCGACTTGCCGGCGCCGTTGGGGCCGACGACACCGATCTTGGCACCCGGGAAGAAGCTCAACGTGACGTCGTCCAGGATCACCTTGTCGCCGTGCGCCTTGCGGACCTTCTTCATCGTGTAGATGAACTCAGCCATGCCGCGGTTTTGCCTTTCTGGTCTTCGAGAAGATCTCGCGAACCATCCTAGGCATCACCCGACGGCGGTAACCCGACGCCGTCAGCTAGGCAGACAGAGACAGCGGGCTGGGGTCCTCGGGACCGTCACCGGATTCGGCCGAGTCGTCCTCGGCGACCGGTTCGGGTGCGGTGTCGGCGACCGCGCCGGACGGTTCCACGTCGGGGCCGGTGTAGCCGGGCTTTTCGATCCGCACGTCGCGCGTGAAACATCGGGCCCGACGGACGTCGCGCGCATCTCCAGCGACGAACGCCGATTGCCGTCACGGTCCTCGTACTCGCTGGTGTAGACGAAGCCGACCACGATCACCGGGGCGCCCTTGCCGAGCGCGGCCCCGACGCCGGTGACTAATTTGCCCCAGCAATTGACGTTGATGAACAGCGAGTTCCCCGGCTCCCAACCGCCGTCCGCTGTCCGGCGGCGCGAATTGCTGGCTACCCGAAACTTCATTACCTCCTGGCTTCCGACCTGCCGGCGCTCGGGATTGTTGACGATGTGGCCGACGACGGTAACCGGTGTTTCGAACATGACATGGTTCCTTTCGTATTGCGTGTGACTGCTGCCCATTGAGCGCGGGCGCACCGACGAGTCACCGGTGATCCGGTCCGATGGCCGTCGGGCGCGTTTGTGGATGAATTCGTGGCTGTGGATAAGGCGCGTCTGGGCGCTCGGGGGTTAGGGGTTTGGGGCCGTGGTTTGTCGTGGCCGGTTGTGAGGATGGGGTTATGTCTTCGATCGCTTCGTCTTCGGCGGTGGTGGTGAGCCCGAAGGAGCGGTTGGAGGTGTTGTTTGGTGAGTTGGCGGAGTTGGCTGGTCAGCGCAATGCCATTGATGCCCGCATGGTGGCGATCACCGCCGAGATTGACCGTGATGGGTTGTGCGGGATGACCGGTGCGCGGTC
>NZ_JAGZ01000007.1 GCF_000526915.1 Mycobacterium genavense ATCC 51234
GCGCAAGACGAATACGGCGCGTCAGCGATCACCGTGCTCGAAGGCCTGGAGGCCGTCCGTAAGCGACCCGGCATGTACATCGGCTCCACCGGCGAACGAGGTTTGCACCACCTGATCTGGGAGGTGGTGGACAACTCCGTCGACGAGGCGATGGCCGGCTACGCCAACCAGGTCGACGTGCGCATCCTCGACGACGGCAGCGTCGAAGTCGCCGACAACGGCCGTGGCATTCCGGTGGCCATGCACGCCACCGGCGCACCGACTGTGGACGTGGTGATGACCCAACTGCATGCCGGCGGCAAGTTCGGCGGCGAAAACAGTGGTTACAACGTCAGTGGTGGTTTGCACGGCGTCGGTGTGTCGGTGGTCAATGCGCTGTCGACGCGCCTCGAGGTGGACATCTTCCGCGACGGGCACGAGTGGTCGCAGTACTACGAGCGCGCCGTGCCCGGCACCCTCAAGCAGGGTGAGGCCACAAAGAAGACCGGAACCACGGTGCGGTTCTGGGCCGACCCCGATATCTTCGAAACCACCGACTACGACTTCGAGACGGTGGCTCGTCGACTGCAGGAAATGGCGTTCCTCAACAAGGGATTGACCATCACCCTCACCGACGAGCGAGTGTCCCGCGAAGAGGTGGTCGACGACGTCGTCAGCGACACCGCCGAAGCTCCCAAGACCGCCGAGGAAAAGGCGGCCGAATCCACCGCCCCGCACAAGGTCAAGCAGCGCACGTTTCACTATCCCGGCGGTCTGGTCGATTTCGTCAAGCACATCAACCGCACCAAGAACCCAATTCAGCAGAGCATCATCGACTTCGAAGGCAAGGGCACCGGCCACGAGGTCGAGATCGCGATGCAGTGGAACGGCGGCTACTCGGAGTCGGTGCACACCTTCGCCAACACGATCAACACCCACGAGGGCGGAACCCACGAAGAGGGTTTCCGCAGCGCGCTGACGTCGGTGGTGAACAAGTACGCCAAGGACAAGAAGCTGCTCAAGGAGAAAGACGCCAACCTCACCGGCGACGACATCCGCGAAGGCCTGGCCGCGGTGATTTCGGTCAAGGTCAGCGAACCGCAGTTCGAGGGCCAGACCAAGACCAAGCTGGGTAACACCGAAGTCAAGTCGTTCGTGCAGAAGGTCTGCAACGAGCAGCTCACCCACTGGTTCGAGGCCAACCCGTCCGAGGCGAAAACCATTGTGAACAAGGCGGTATCGTCGGCGCAGGCGCGCATCGCCGCGCGCAAGGCGCGGGAGTTGGTGCGCCGCAAGAGCGCCACCGACCTCGGCGGTCTGCCGGGCAAGCTTGCCGATTGCCGCTCCACCGACCCGCGTAAATCCGAACTGTATGTGGTGGAGGGTGATTCGGCCGGCGGCTCGGCCAAGAGCGGTCGCGACTCGATGTTCCAGGCGATCCTGCCGCTGCGCGGCAAGATCATCAACGTGGAAAAGGCGCGCATCGACCGCGTACTGAAAAACACCGAGGTCCAAGCGATCATCACTGCGCTGGGCACCGGCATCCACGACGAATTCGACATCGCCAAGCTGCGCTACCACAAGATCGTGCTGATGGCCGACGCCGACGTCGACGGCCAACACATCTCGACGCTGTTGTTGACGCTGCTGTTCCGGTTCATGCGGCCGCTGATCGAACACGGCCACGTATTCCTGGCGCAGCCGCCGCTGTACAAGCTGAAATGGCAGCGCAGCGACCCCGAATTCGCCTACTCCGACCGCGAGCGCGACGGCCTGCTCGAAGCGGGGACCAAAGCCGGCAAGAAGATCAATAAGGACGACGGCATCCAGCGCTACAAGGGTCTCGGCGAAATGGACGCCAAAGAGCTATGGGAAACCACCATGGACCCGACCGTGCGGGTGCTGCGCCAAGTCACCCTCGACGACGCCGCCGCAGCCGACGAACTGTTCTCCATCCTGATGGGCGAGGACGTCGACGCACGCCGCAGCTTCATCACCCGCAACGCCAAAGACGTTCGCTTCCTGGACATCTGAGCAGCGAGCCCGTCATCGGCTACCGATAGCCGACGCGAGCGCGACGACTACCGTCACCAGCCCGACCGATATCAGGGCCACCGCCAGATAGAGCGGCGTGGATGGCCGGGGGAGCGGTTCGTCAGCGCGAATCGCGTGATCGACTCGGGTCGAACGACGCAGGCCCGCAGCCGAGGTCAGCATCGCTACGACACCGATCGCCCCGCCCAGGAGGTGCCGCAGTCCCGGGAGGGCCGGCTTCGACAGGAATTGCGCGACCCCGACCGCGGCGGCAAGCAAGCCCAGCGCGGTGCGCTGCCATGCCAGGAACGTCCGCTCGTTCGCCAGCGTGAATCGATAATCGGGTTCGTCCAGCTTCGCTGATGCTGCGTCGGTGTCGGCCAATGCGGTTGTAGGGCTTGAAGTCTGCACCATCGTCCAATCTTTCGCTTCCCGCCGATTGGCACCAGATCTCGGTCGGTGGCGTAACTCAGTCTTCATTTGCGGGCGCATTAATTACCCGGCCGGCTACGCGTCACCGTGGCGAACTTTCGCCGGGATGTGCCACCGCGACACCGTGACCTCCGGTGCCCGCCCAGGCGAGATGGCGTAACGGTGGTGCAACCTCCGGTGACCGTGCGGTAATAGAAAACCCGGACGCTGGATTGCGTGAAGGACAAAGAGCATACCGACCGCCCCGGTCGACGCACCGGGGGCGCGCCGCGGTTATGGCGGGCCCGGGTGGTGGTCGCCATGTCCTCGGTGCTGGTGCCCGCCGTACAGGTGCTCAGCGGATGCGATCTGCTTACCGAGAGCACTGTCGTGATCAATGTCGGCTATCAGTCGAAGACCATCAACACCGTCAACGCCGGCACCTTGCTGCGTGACCGTGGCGAATTCGAAAAGGCGTTGAACCAACTCGGCAGGTCTACCGGCAAGAAGTACCGCGTTGTGTGGCAAGACTTTTCCTCGGGTGCGCCCCTGACCACGCAGATGATCGCCTCGCACGTCGACATCGGATCGATGGGTGACTACCCGCTACTCGTGAACGGATCCAAGACCAAGAAGTACAGCGATGCCGAAACCGAGCTGATTGCGATCACCGGCTACAGCCTGCGAGGCTCGATGAATCAGGTCGTGATCCCCACCGGATCGCCGGTCCGCACCCTGGCCGATTTGGCCGGCAAGCGGGTGTCGACCAGTCTCGGATCGGCTGGGGACGGCATGTTTTCGACGGCCTTGCAGCGCAACGGAATCAACCCACGCGCCGTCCACACGGTCAATCAAGATCCGTCGATCGGAGCGTCGGCCATCCAGGGCGGACAAGTCGACGCCTTAGCACAGTTCGTGCCGTGGCCGCAGCTGGTGATCTTTCGTAACCGGGGCAGGTTGCTGTATGACGGGGGGGACAACAACCTACCGACCTTCCACGGCGTCGTCGTCCGTAAGCTTTTCGCCGAGGCGAATCAAGACGTGATGGCCGCATTCATGCGGGCGATGAAGACCACCACCGACTACATCGTCGCGAACCCGCTGCCGGCCGCGCTGCGGGTGAGCCACCTGACCGGCATCGAGCCCGAAGTCGTCTATTTGTACAACGGATCCAACGGGTTGGTGTCCTTCGACATGACGCTGAAAAGCCAGTTTGTGGTGGCGGTCGAAAAGGTCAAAGACTTCCTGGTCTCCCGAGGCTCGGTGGCCAAGAGCTTCGACACCACCTCATTCGTCAATGATCGGTATCTGCAGCAACTGTTCGGCAGTGACTATCAACGCCGCCGCGCCGAGGTCAGCAACCCGATCACGCTGAGTGGCTACGACGACTTATGTGGGCTGCCCGCCGATGATCCGGCGCAGGCCTCCGAGTTGTGGGCACAGGGCAGTGACACGACCGCGGTCGCAGCTACGCCGACTTGTCTGCTGCGGCGGGTTGCCGGCACCAGCGCCGTGCGGGCCGCCTACGTCCCCGATACCGACACCAAGACCAGGCTTTTGGCGAATCATGCTGTGTGGCTGGATGACCCGAGCGCGCCGCCTACGCAGCGTTACAAGCCTTTCGCCACCGACGCCGGCGCCCAGGCCTACCGAGCTCGGCACCCGGCGGCGACGGCTCTTACCTATCCGCTCGCTGTAGCCCGGTCACACGAGTCGCAGTAACCGACGACAGACCCGTCCAGAAGGAAGGAATCCCGTGACAGTCACGCTGACCCGCGACCAAACAGTTGTCGAACCGACGGCGCCGCTGGCCTGGTCGCCGTTGCTCATGTCCCCCACGCGGATCGCCGGCCGCATCCCACTGGTCGTGCAGCGCCGCGCGGCGGCATTGGTCCTGCCACTGATCCCGATCGTCGCGTTCGTCGCGTTATGGCAGCTCCTCACCGCTCACAACGTCGTCGTGTGGCTGCGTTTCAATCGGATGCCCACCCCGATGAGCGTTGTCGACTCGCTGACGTCACGGGTCAGCTCGGGCGGCTACTACGACGATTTGCTGGCCAGCCTGCAGCGGATCCTCCTCGGGTTCGGGCTGGCCGCCGCGGTCGGCATCGCCCTGGGAATCCTGGTTGGTCGTTCGCGGACGGCAAGGATGACGTTGCGTCCCTTCATCGAAATCGTGCGGCCCATCCCCGCGATCGCGCTGGTCCCGCTGACCATCTTGCTGTTCCCCTCGAGCGAACAAGGCATCGTATTCATCACGTTCTTTGCCGCGTTCTTTCCCGTCGTGGTAAGCACCATTCACGCGATGGAGTCACTCCCGAAGGTGTGGGAGGAGGCGGCCAAAACGATGGGCGCGGGCCGACTTTCGCTGCTCTGGCATGTAGTCCTTCCGGGTGCCCTGCCCGGCATCTTCGCCGGCCTTTCGGTCGCGATGGGAGTGGCCTGGATCTGTGTGGTGCGCGCCGAGATGATCTCCGGGCAGTTCGGGATCGGCTATTACACGTGGCAGTCCTACGGACTGCTGGACTACCCCGGCGTTGTCGTCGAAATGATCTCGATCGGTGCGCTCGGTTTGATCACGGCGTGGGCGGTCGAGCGCATCGGCCGTCGGGTGAACCGCTGGTTGCCAAGGGCCAGCCAATGAGCGCCGGTGCCGTGCACCTCGACGGCCTGAAACTGGGCTTTAAGGGCGCCATCGCCGCCGACATCACCCTGGACGTCGACCCCGGTGAGGTCGTCGTTTTCCTCGGGCCGTCAGGATGCGGCAAGTCGACGATCCTGCGGGCGCTGGCCGGTCTGCTGACTCCGATGAGCGGGCACGCGACCATCGACGGCGCGCCCGTCGCAGGCAACGCCGCGCAGTGCGCCATGGTCTTTCAGGAACATGCCCTCTTCCCGTGGCGTACCGCGTTGAAGAACGTGATGTATCCGATTCGGCTGCGCGGGATCCGCGGTAGGGACCTGAAGGTTGCGGCGCAGGTCCGCCTCGAGCAGGTGGGCCTTGGAGCCTATGGAGATCATCTGCCCAGCCACCTTTCCGGCGGCATGCGCCAGCGTGTCCAACTGGCCCGTACCTTGGCGTGCGAGCCGAAGGTGATACTCATGGACGAACCATTCGGCGCGCTGGATGCCCAGACACGACTGGAAATGCAGCGACTGCTGATGACGATGTGGGAGCAGCAGAAGATGACCATTCTGTTCGTCACCCACGACGTCGACGAGGCACTAACCCTCGCCGACCGGATAGTGTTGCTGAGCCACCGGCCCGCGACCGTTGCGGATATCATTTCAATCGAAGAACCACGTTCGCCCGCAGCACAATTCACCGATGCTTATCAGCGCCGTCGCTATGACATCCTTTAATTTCTGGGGCACCAGCCGGCGGCGACAACATGACGACTGAGACCGACCTGAGGTCGCTGCGAGACCTCACCTTGAATCCGCCTCGCGGCCACTACCGCGTGCGCCACCTGTCCGTCCGTGATCAGTTGGCCAAAGTTCCCGGAGATAAGTCCGGGCAGCAGCGTTCAGCGGCCCCTGCGCACCACGCCGATGTGGTCCAGGTCGGACTGTTCGCCGACCTCCTGCGTCAAGAGCACGCCGAACTGGGTGCCGTCGCAGGAATCGAAATACGCCGGCACGGGGCCCTCAGCGCTACCGACCAGATGGTGCAATTGCAAGCACGCATGCAGGAAGTCCCTAGGCTTCTCGATGCCCTCGAAAAGCGTTTCGTGTCTTCGGGATTGCCGACGAACGGCGCCACTGCAACAGCATCCTCGAACCTTTGGGCCAAAGCCAGAACAACATGAGCCTGGTGATCCCGGGTGCTCGCACACGCGGGTGCACCCCAGACAACTCTGTCCTCAATGCACTGCGCAGCCCTGTGCGATTACGCACCGAAGTCCTCGCCGGACTTGTGGTTGCGCTCGCGTTGATCCTCGAAGCAATCGCCATTTCGGTCATTGCAGGTGTCGACCCGAGAATCGGTCTGTTCTCTTCGGCCACCATGGCGCTCACCATCGCGGTGGCGGGTGGCCGCCCAGCATTGATCTCCGCGGCGACAGCCGCGGTCGCCCTGGTCGTCGCACCGGTCGGCCGTGAACATGGGGTCAACTACTTGGTTGCGACGATCATCCTTGGCGGGGCCTTCCAAATGCTCCTCGGTTTGGCTGGCGTCGCGAAACTCATGCAATTTATCCCCCGCAGCGTCATGATCGGGTTCGTCAACGCACTCGCGATCTTGGTATTCGCTTCCCAGTTGCGCCACTTGCTAGGGGTCCCGTGGCTGGTGTATCCGCTTGCCGCAGCCGGCATCGTGATCATGGTCGTCCTGCCGAAACTCACCACCGCGGTGCCGGCGCCGTTGGTGGTGGTGCTGGTCTTGACGGCGGCGGTGGTGGCCTTCGGCTGGCGGGTTCCCGACGTGGGATCCCAAGGGGCACTGCCTCATTCGCTGCCAGTACCGTCGACGCCGCAGGTGCCGTTGACGTGAACGACGCTGCAGATCATTACCCCGTACGCGGTAGGCGTGGCATTGGTCGGCTTGCTGGAATCGTTGATGACCGCCAAACTCGTCGACGACATCACCGAAACTCCGTCGAATAAGACCCGCGAAGCTTGCGGCCAGGGCATGGCCAACATCCTCACAGGCATTTTCGGCGGCATGGGCGGCTGCGCAGTGGTCGGCCAGACCATGATGAACGTGAAGGTGGCAGGTGGCCGAACACGATTGTCGACCCTGTCCACCGGGGCATTCCTGTTGATACTGATCGTTTCTTTCGGCGAATCGGTTGGGCGGATACCCGTGGCGGCACTCGCCGCCGTCATGATCGTGGTCTCAGCCGCCACTTTTGCTGGCACAGTGTGGCGCCACGCACGCTGAAGGTGTTGCCGCGCAGCGAAATTGTGGTCATGATCGTGACCGTCGTCGCCACCGTGACCACCGGCAACCTGGCCATCGGGGTGACGCTGGGCGTACTCGTCGCCATGGTCGCTTTCGCCCGCCGGGTGGCCCATCTGACGATCGTGGAATCCGATTACGAACCCAAGATTGACCATGCCGCCACCCGCGTCTATCGGGTACGAGGCGAACTGTTCTTCGCCTCCAGCAACGACCTCGTGCACCAATTCGACTACGTGAACGATCCCGATGACGTCCTGATCGACATGTCCGACACCGACATCTGGGATGCCTCCGCGGTAGCGTCGCTCGACGCGATCCGCAGCGAGTACCGAGTCCGCGGCAACACGGTACGGATCAGCGGTTTGGACGGTGCAAGTCTTGAGCGCCTCAACCGTCTTTCCGGCTGATTGGGTGTTTGATCATGTCGTCGACTGCCGCCTCGGGGCGGCGGTCGAGTCGCGCGGGCGCACGCATCCCCTCTAGATCGACGGGCGGACGCGGCGGTTGTGCGGTAGAAAGTGCGTACACGAGAGCCCTGCCAAGCAGCGAGCGGGATTCGACTGGCCTAGACGAAAGGGCTTGATCGCATGCCTGCATGGAAACGCGCGGCGCACCGCAAGACGGCAACACGACGGACGCTTGCCGCAGCGTCGGCGTGGAAATGGAAGTCGAGGTCACCAAACCGACAGTGCTGGATTTTCAGGTCGCGGTCAGCCGTCAGCCGGGCCTCGACGTGAGCGAAACGCTGACGATCGAACGAAATGGCAAGGCCATCGAACCGCGCGAGATCGTCGGCGCTCACCGCTCGCGCATCCATGTCGTGGCCGCCGACGCAGGAACGGTGACCGTGTCGTACTCGGCTACGGTCGCCGGTGAGGCCGACCCCGAGCCGGTCAGCGACATCGACGCCATCGAGTATCTGCGCCCGAGCAGATACGCCGAAGCCGACAAGTTCTTCGGATTCGCCGCGACGGAATTCCAGCAATACGAAACGTCGGCCGCGTTGCTCGAGAAGGTCTCGTCGTGGGTCGGTACTCGGCTGAACTACGTCCCGGGATCCAGCGATCCGATCGACGGCGCCGCCGACACGCTGCTCGCGGGTGCGGGCGTGTGTCGCGACTACGCCCATCTGGTCATCGCGCTGATGCGCGCCGTGAACGTGCCGGCCCGATTGGCGGCGGTGTATGCGCCCGGATGTCAACCGATGGACTTTCACGCGGTGGCCGAGGTGCTGATCGACGGCGTGTGGCGAGTCGTCGACGCCACGTGCCTGGCGCCCCGGCAATCGATGGTTCGCATCGCCACCGGGCGCGATGCCGCCGACACCGCGTTCCTGGACAACCATGGGGGCGCCATCACGTTGCAGAACATGACCGTCAGCGCGGTCGTCGACGGAGAGCTGTCCAAGGATTCGGTCGACCAACTCGTCAGCCTGCGGTAGCGGCGTAACGTCGCCGAACATGACCGTTTATGCGTTGAACCTCTTCGACATTGCCGATGCGGACGAATACCGCGCGTACTCACGACGTTCACCGGCCGAGGTGGCCAAGCACGGTGGCCGTGTTGTTGCGCTCGGAAGTTTCCAGGACGCGATTGTCGGTGACATCGAACCGCGTCGGGTGCTGATCCTGGTGGAGTGGGAATCGCGCGAGGCCTTCGACAGCTACTGCAACGACCCGGAACTGGCCGACCTGCACCCGCATCGCGAGAACGGATCATCGGGATACATCTGGCACCTGTTCGACCGTCTCGACGACCTCAGGCCGGTATTGAACCTCAGATCTTGAGATAGCCTTTGTCGGCCGGGATTTGGGCGGCGGTGACCAACGAGGACGCATCGCTGGCGAGCCACACCACGATGTCGGAAATCAGGTCGGGGGCCGCCAGCGAATCGGTCGGCAGCGCGCCCGGTGAGAAGCTGTGGATGTAGTGCGGGTGGTCTTGAAACATCTGGTACATCGACAGGCCGTTGCCCATCGGGGTGTCGGTCCCGTAGGGGTGCACCGAGACGCGGATGCCGAATTCTCCGAGTTCGACCGCCAACGAGTTAGTGAGGCCGACGACCCCGAATTTGGTTGCGCAGTAATGACCGCAGCCCGGCACGGTCTTGATGCCCGCCGCGGAGCTGATGTTGATGATCGACCGCCGGTGCCGGCGTCGATCATCGCCGGCACCACGGATTTCATGGTGTTCCACAGCCCGGTGAGGTTGGTGTCGAGAGTTTCCTGCCACTGCTGAGCCGAAATCTCCCACAGCCGACCCCAATTGAGCACCCCGGCATTGGCCACGACGATATCCAGCCGCCCGAACTGTTCGACCGCATTCGACACGACCCGCTGCTGGCCGGCCAGATCGCGCACGTCGACCTCGTCGGCCAGTATCTTGCGACCCTCGCCCTCGACCAGGCTGACCGTCTCGGCGAGCTCTTCGGGCGTCGCCGGGGGATAGCCGTTGTGTTGGGCGACCGGTGCGCACGCATCGATCGCGACGATGTCGACCCCGGCCCGGGCCAACCGGATGCAGTGTGAGCGGCCTTGTCCGCGGGCCGCACCCGTCACGTAGGCGACCTTGCCGGCCAACGGGGTGGCGATGTCTTCAGCCACGGTCGGCTCCGGTCAGACCGGCGACGACGTGATCACAGACGTACCGGCGCACGGCACGCGGATTGTCCAGGTTGACCGCGATAGGCGGGATCAGCTCGAAACTGAACAGCATTCGCACGATCCATTCACTAGCGCGCGCCGCGTCGACCGACGCCCCGACTTCGCCGGTGCGCTGGGCGGCTTTGACCAAGGGCTTCCACAACTCGATGGCGCGGCGCATCAGCTCGTCGCCGCCGTGATCCAACAGCAGGACCAGGATGCCGCGATCGAGACCTCGCGGCATCGATTGGGAGCGTTGACGATGCGCACAGATCAGCACCGCGACCGCCGCCGCTTGCTCGGCCAGGGTGGCTTCCTTGGCGACATCGGCGGCCATGGTCTCGATGAGCCCGGCGGCCAACTGGTTCAGCGCGGTGGCGATCGCGTTGTCGCGGGTGCCCAACACATTGTGGACGGTGCCACGTGACACGCCGGCGGCCTCGGCCACCGCCGTCAAGCTGAAGCGCCGCGGTCCCAACTGGCGCAACGTGTCCGAGGCGGCGGCCAACAACGCGTTCGGCACCTGCCTGGTGTCTCGCGCGGCATCGACGGGCACTTGAACACCTTAACGATATGTGTTCACGGCGGTCAATAGGCCGCCGACCGGAGCGCCGGGAAATCGATGGTTTGACCAGCCCTCGAGCGGGTATCTTCACGCAACCACTGTCGATGAAAGGGGGCCGAGATGACCACGGTAGAGCGCGGCCGCACGCGGTGCCCTCGATGCGCGGCATCCGCCGAGTACCGGTTCCTGGAAGTCGGCAGGACCGAACTCGAGTACGAAGTGCGCTGTGGTAGCTGCGGCCACGTGTACTCCGAGGTGACCCTCATCACGGCTACCCCGGCAACCGCAGCCTGAAGGCTTTCATAAGCGGTGTGTATCGGGCCATAGCAACCCGATCTTGGACAGCTCTGCATGCTCACGGCGACGCTAAAAGTCGAAGGGCGAGTTAAGTATTCGCCCCCCGAGCGTCAGGAGCAAGAGGATGGGCACCCCGTCACGACGAGTGCATTACCAGGTCCGAGGATTCGCACGGCGGGTGTGGTTGCTCGCGGCAGCCGGGGTCGCGACCGCGGCGGTCGTCATGGCCGTGACCGGCACCCGGCAGTCGGTGCGGCTTACTTCGGCGGATTCGATTCCTATCACGAACGCCGTCTCGGTCACGCCCGCGCCGGGTTGGACCGTCGCGGACCGTGGCCCTAACTGGGTGGCGCTGTCCAACAGCGACTCGAGCGCGCAGCTGCAAGTAGCGGTGAAACCCGCCGGCGGAGCCGATCTCGTCGGCATGCTGCGGGCCGACGTCAATCAGTTGGCCGGAACACCGGCGGCCGGCTTGACCGACGTCAAGGACCTGGGCGCGCCCGTTACCAAAGACTTGGATGGGACCAACTTTCAGCGGGAGGCGTTCGTCAACTACACCGCCGACGTGTCGAGTCCACAGGGACCCATTCCCGTCATCGGCACGTTCAACGAGCTGCTGAACACCTCGACGCGGCAGACGGCCTTCGTCAACTTCAGGCAGAACGACAACGCGACGCTACAGGTCGACGACGACGGCGGAGCAATGATCAGTTCAATGCTCTGACAACCTATTTCGTACGCCGGTGGGCAATGATACGGGCGCCGCGGGACGGGATGTAGACGACGTGGCGGGCGCGGGCAGTCTCGCGCCGGCGACGGCCGGGCATGAGGCGGTAGTTGAGCAGCACCTCGCGAAGGATCGCGGTGGATTCCATCATCGCGAATCCGCCACCGAGACAACGGCGTACTCCGGCACCGAACGGCAACCAGTTCCAGGCCGTGGCCGAGCCGTCGAAAAATCGTTCTGGGCGGAAGACCTGCGGATCGGTGTGCTGCAACGGATCGGACTGCACCGGGCCGATACCGGCGAACACCGTGTGGCCGGCCGGGACACGATAGCCACCCAATTCGACATCATGAGTGAGTCGCCGTGCGACGGCGTAGAACACGGGATGTAGCCGCATCGACTCTTTGATCACGGCTTCGAAATATTTGTCGTCGCCGGTGTCGACGGCGGCAATTGCCTTGTCCTGCAGTGCTTGATCATGTGCGAGGTCGTGCAGGGTCCAGGACAGCGTGATCGCGGTGGTCTCGTGGCCGGCCAGCAGCAGCGTGACCATCTGGTCACGCAGTTCGGCATCCGAGAGCCGGTCATCGTCCATTTGCGTGGTGATCAATTGGGACAACACGTCGCCGCGATCGGCGGTGTTGCCGGCGCGACGACGCTCGCGGATCTCCGCGTAGAGCGCGTCGTCGATGCCTGCGCGTAGCTGGCGGAAGCGCTTCCAGGGCCCGAACCGCTGCAACTGCGGCACCACCTCACCCGCGTAAACGGCCATGGATGCGGAGACGAGGCGCGAGAACGGAACACGAAGCGCGTCGAGCTGCGGTCCCTGTCTGAGACCCAGGACCACGCGCAGCATCATCTCCAACGTCATGGCGTTCATCCGGGGCTGTGCGGCGAACGGGCTGCCGACCGGCCACCGCCGAACTTCTGTGGCCGCCAGCTCGTTCATCATGTCCCGATAACCGCGCAGCGCGGCGCCGTTGAAGGGCGGCACCAGCAGCTTGCGGAGCCGTTGGTGCGCGGCCTCGTCGGTGGTCACCACCGAACGCTCACCCATCACGTTCCGGATCCCCTGGATTCTTCTCTCGCCCGCGTGGAAGGTCGTCGGCTCGCCACCCAGCACCGACCGAACGAGCTCGGGATGGCACACCAGGACGGAGGGGCGGCCCAGCACGGAGACCGCGATGACGTCGCCGTAGCGGTTGCGCAACCACGGCGTGATCCGGTCCCGATGGGAGAACAGTGCGGTCCGCACCACGCCGGGCACTCGCGGGCCGGGCGGTAACGGCAGCCGCGCCAGACGGTCGTCGGTCGCGGCCGGCGTCGTTTGGCTCATGTCAACGCGCCCACACGGTGCGGAACATCAGCGCCTCCTCGGGGCTTTCGACGCCAGCTCAGCCTACCGAGGATCCGCCCGTTGCGAATCTCGAGACGACGATGCCCGGGCCTCAGTGCGGCTCGGCAAGCCTGGCCATCTCCGCGAACATCGATTCGCGCAGTTGCTCTCTAGTCAGATCCTCAAGTCCGGTCGCCGAGCGCACGAACGGCTCGAACAGTTGCCAACCCAACAACAGGGCGATCGCGTTCGCGGCTCCCAGCCGGGCGCTTGCTTCGCTCTCATGCTCGGGTCGGATCCCCTCCAGCAACCTGGCGGCAGCGGGGAAGCTGGACTGCAGTTTCCCGGCCGGAAACCCGTCGAGCAGCGCTCGGGCGATGACCCGCAAATGGCGCGAGGTGGCCACCTCTACCTCTTCCTGGGACGCCACGCCGTCGGTCAACCTGGTCAGCTTGGCCGCCAGGTCGTCGAGGACGGCGGCGACGAGCTTCTCCTTCGTCCCGAAATGGCGAAACACCAGTCCGTGATTGACGTGAGCCCTGGCCGCGATGTCGCGAATCGACGCCGCCGCCGGGCCGCGCTCGGCGAACATCTCCGCGGCGCTGTCCAGGATCGCGGCGGTCACCTCGTCGCGGCCGGTCGGGACGGACTCTTGCGTCGAGCCGAAGCTTGCGCTGCGTGTAGTCACATGTCTATACTAGTCGGTAGTCAGCTGACTACAGACCTGGATCGCACGGAGAAAGCGGGCCCACCCATTTCCAAGGGAGCCGACGTAACCTCGCGCAAGAAAACGTGCGGAGCCGACGGAAGGTGGGGCCCGATTGTCTGCACGAGTTGACCACCGATACGTGATCGTCGGCGCCGGCGCTATCGGCGGGACCGTGGGCGGGCTGCTGGCCCGCTCCGGCACTCCCACGGTGTTGGTTGCGCGCGGTCGCCATGCCGAGGTGCTGGCCGCCGAGGGCATCACCCTGCGGACGCCCGACGGCACCTTCCGCACCGCGGTCACCACGGCATCGCGGCCCGAGGACGTCCGGTTGACCGATCGCGACGTCCTGGTGTTCGCGACCAAGACCCAACAGCTCGATGCGGCGTTGCAGGATTGGGTGGACCAGCCCGTCCACGGCTCGGATGGCGTGCTCGGCAGCGCGGGCGAACACCTGCCAGCCATGACCACCCTCAATGGCGTTGCCGCAGAAGAGAAAGCGTTGTGCTACTTTCGTAGGGTCTTCGGGATCTGCGTGTGGCTGCCGGCCGTGCACCTGGAACCCGGTGAGGTTGTCGTGCGGGCCTGGCCGGTGGTCGGGCAATTCCACATCGCGCGGTGGCCCGCGGTGCTGCGCACGCGAGACGACGCCGAGTTGTTGGCGGGGCTCGCGGAATCCTGGACCGCGGCGGGAGTCCGGGTGCGTATGCCAGACGACGTCGCCCCGTGGAAGTACAACAAGCTGCTGAGCAACGTCGGCAACGCCGTGGGTGCCCTCACCGGCGACGCGGCGGGCGCGGTGGTGGAAGCGGTGCGGCGCGAAGGCGAAAATGTGTTGCGGCACGCGGGGATCGAGTTCATCTCCTTCGAAGTTTCGACCGCCGCCCGCGCGGACGGACCGACGATACGGCCGGTGCCGGGATCGGCCGCCGGGCCGAGCAATTCCACCTGGCAATCGCTGACCCGCCAGACCGGCAGTGTGGAGACCGACTTCCTCAACGGCGAGATCGTCCGGTTGGCTCACCGGCACGGCATCGCGGCGCCGCTGAATGCCGCGTTGGCCCGCGCCGTTCGGGCAGCGGTGCGCAGTGGCCACGGCCCGGGGCGTCATTCGGCCGAGCAACTGGCCCACCTGGTGGGAGTCGAGGCTACCGCCTGACCAACCGGTTAGCTTGCCAGGCAGGCGGTTTCGCGACCCGTCCAGCGCGCCAGCGTCTGGGCGGCCGCGGTCCGGTCGGCCGACGAGCCCGCCCAGGTGACGTAGCCGTCGGGACGCACCAACACCGCCGGTCGCTCGTCGGCCCGCTCGACCTGGACGAGTCCGGCCGCGTCGAACGGGGCCGCGCCGCGTTCGCGAATGAAGACAAAGCCGGGCCGCCGTTGCAGCTGGGTGAGCCGCCCATGCCGCAACGGGATCTGGGTTGCCCGGGTACCGACCAACGGGCTCTCGCCGTGGCGGTGCGGATACCGCAGCGTGGTCCCGGCGAAGCTCCCGGCGATCGCGTCACGCACCCTGGGAATGCGAAGTAATCCGGGCGCCAGCATGTTTCGTATCGCACGAGCGACGGGCTGGCGCAGTTTGATACCCCGGGCCATCAAGCCGGACTGCAGCAGCACCCGCTGGCCGATCGGATGACGTTCGTCGTGATAGGTGTCCAGCACCGCGTCGTCGGCACCGGCGAGCACCGCGTCGATCTTCCACGCGAGGTTGGCCGCGTCCTGGATGCCGGTGTTCATGCCTTGACCGTCCATGGGGGAGTGGACATGCGCGGCGTCGCCGGCCAGAAACACCCGGCCGTGCCGGTACTGCGCGACTTGGCTTTCGTCGCAATGGAATCGGGACTTCCAGGCAACGTCGAGCAATCCGGGGTCGGGATCCATCGCCCGCGCCAAGATGCCGGCGATCTCGTCCCGCTCGACGGGGACGTCGTCGGGTTGCTGATTCTCGCGGTCCCAGACCATCGCGCGATACCACGACTCGGTGTCGTCGCGGCCGTCGTAAGGGGCCAGGAACGCGAACTCGTTGCGAGTACTGCCCAGCGTCAGGCCACCTCCGGCGGGCCCGTGCGCGACCTTCACATCGGCCAGCACGATCGACGACATGATCGTGCGCCCGGGGAAGTCCGCACCCACCAGGGCGCGAACCGTGCTGTGCGCGCCGTCGGCGCCGACCAGATATGTTGCCCGCCAACGGGTCTGCTCGCTCGCACCGTCGCCGTGCGGTCGTGCGACCACGGTCACGCCGTCGGCGTCCTGGTCGAGCCCGATGACTTCGACGCCGCGCCGGATGTCGGCACCCTGCGCGACGGCGTAATCCGCCAGCGCCCGATCGACATTGGTCTGCGGCGTGATCATCGCGAATCGGTAGGGCGAATCGAGGTGGGTGAGGTCGATGCGGGCCCCGCCGAAAATCGTGACCCCCGGCGCCCGATGGGAGCGTGCCAACAGATCCTCGGCGATCCCCCGGGCGTCGAGGACCTCCAGCGTGCGGGCCATGGTGACGAAAGCCCGGCTGGACGAGTTGACGGTGGGCCGGCGCTCGAGCACGGCGACCGAGCGGCCCGCGCGCGCAAGGTCACCGGCGGCGGTCAGCCCCGTCGGCCCGGTGCCGACGACGACGACATCGACGCGGTGGGTGTCATCGCGCCATCGCCTCCGGGTGCGGGTACCAGCGGCGAATGTCGTCGGGCGTCGCCACGGCTGCGCGATTGAAGACGAAGCGGCAGCCGGGCTGTGCGGTGTGCGCGGCATTGACGATCGACTCGAACAGCAGCGTGTTGCTGGCGACCAGCCGGATGCCGGCGCCGATGAGCACTGCGTCGTAGCGCTTGGCGTTAAGCCATTTACGGGCCTTGTCCACTCCCGCCTCCCCGAACGCGATCAGGCAGTTGTCGACGTGGTAGCCCGCGTCCCGCAGCGCGGCGACGTTGTCGTTGTTGGCGGCGCGCAGCTTCTCCCGCGACAGGCCGGGAAATTGCGCGAATTCGGGTGAGGAGTAGTTGATCACGTCGGGATCGAGCCCGATCTGGATCGCGGTGACGGTCATGTCGCATCCCCCGGCAGTGTGTTCAACAACTGTTGAGCTCAGACGGTAGACCCCCGATGCAGCCCATGTCAACAGTTGTTGAATACACTGGCGCCATGCCCGCGAAAGTCCGCGATGGAAAAGCCACCCGGTCGACGATCTTGGCGACCGCGCGGTCGCAGTTCGGAAACCTCGGATTCGAACGGACCACCATCCGTTCCATCGCCTCGGCCGCGGGCGTCGACCCGGCGCTGGTGATGCACTACTTCGGCAATAAGGCGGAGCTGTTCGCGGCAGCCTCTCGAATCGACGTCAAATTCCCCGATCTGTCGCAGATCGCGCCCGACCAGATCGCCGATGTGCTGGTGCCGATTTTCGTTACCGTCTGGGGACCGCACGGGCCGTTCCTGCCGTTGCTGCGCTCGGCCGCGACCAACCAGGGCGCCGCGGAAGCCCTCGTCGAGGTCTTTGTCGACCAGGTGGCGCCGGCATTGGCCGCCGTCGTCGCCGACCGCGCCCCCGAACGCGCCGCGCTGCTGGGGTCGCAACTGCTCGGCCTGGCGGTGGCCCGCAACATCCTGTGCCTGCCGCCGCTGGCCGACATGGACGACGCCCAGCTCGTCGAATGGCTGCGCCCCGTGTTCGCGCACTACCTCGCCGATCCGGCACCATGATCTGATGGATCCCTTCCGGAAGGCGGTCGAGGACCGCGACGAGTCAGCGATCCAGGCATTGCTGGCCGATGACGTGGTGTTCACCAGCCCGGTGGCGTTCAAGCCGTACGTCGGCAAGCCGATCACCGCGGCGATTCTGCGTGGCGTGCTGCGCATCTTCGAAGGCTTCCGCTACGTGCGGGAGATCGCGGGCGCCGACGGTCGCGATCATGCGCTGATCTTCGAGACCGGCATCTCCGGTGTGCCGGGCGTAAAGATCACCGGCTGCGACTTCCTGCATTTCGACGAGAGCGGCCTGATCGACGACTGCATGGTGATGGTGCGTCCGCTGTCGGGGGCGACGACGCTAGCCGAAGCGATGGGTGCCCAGTTCGAGCGCATTCAGCAGGAGGCCGTCGAGTTGGCCGAGCAGTTCGCCACCGCCTGACGGCCGCGTCATTCGACGACGCGAAGGATTCCGACGCGTCCGGCGCCGGCTTCGCGGCGCAGCACCGAGGTGGCCAGGTCGAATGTCACGCCCGCGATCATCTCGTTGACCAACGGGTTGCCAGCCCGTACAGGTTCACCAGTTGCGTGATCGCCACGACGTCGCTGTCGGTCATGGTTCTGCATAGTAGAGGGCACAAACGGCGCCGCCTCCGCGTTGCGCTACGCATGCGGGCCAAGCGCGAAGGGAGACGCGGGTGAAGATTCGCTTCGGGGTCGGACTGGCTGCCGACAGCACGCCTGATCAACTCGCCGACATCGTCGACCACCTGGAGAGCAGCGGGGTGGATTCGCTGTGGTTCTCCGAGCTGGTCTACGCACCCACGGTGGATCCCGTCGTGGGCATGGCCTATGCGCTCGCCCGGACGACCCGATTGAAGGTGGGCACGTCCGTGGCGGTGCTGCCCGGCCGCCATCCGGTGCTGGTGGCCAAACAGCTGGCATCCCTGGCGGCCATCGCACCCAAGCGCGTGCTTCCGGCCTTCGGTTTGCGGTCGGCGATACCGGCCGAGCGCGAGCTGTTCGAGGTCCCTGACGGGGAGCGGGCCGCGGTGTTCGACGAATCGCTGCCGGTGCTGCGTTCGGCGCTGGACGAGGAGTCGGCCAGCTACAGCGGCCGCTACTTTTCCGTCAGCGGGGCGGTGATCACCCCGAAACCGTCTCCGCCACTGGACATTTGGCTAGGCGGATCGGTACCGGCGGCATTTCGGCGCATCGGGACGTTGGCGGATGGCTGGTTGGGCAGCTTTATGACACCGGACGAGGCGCGCGCCGGGCGCGAGGCGATCGAGCGGGCCGCGGAGCAGGCCGGCCGACAGATCGAGCCGGACCACTTCGGCATTTCGCTGGGCGTCGCGGACGGCGCGTTGTCGCCGGAGTTGGTCGCCGCGGCCCGCCGGCGCCGCCCCGACGTCGACCCCGCCGACCTGATCGCCGCGAGCTGGGATCAACTGCATCGGCAGCTGGACGCCTACCTGGATGCCGGCTTGACGAAATCGTCATCCGGCCCGCCGGCGGTGGGTCACCGGACCGCTTCATCGACCGCTTCGTCGCCGAGCTGGCCGGGCGGCAGAACTAAGGGCGGTGCCGCTTACGCTCGAGAAGTGACGATCCCGTACGACGCGGCACTGCGCGATCGGATTCGCGACCATCTCGCGAGCCATGACCGTCGCGTGGTCAGCGATCCGACCAAGCGACACGCGGCCGTCGCGGTGGTGCTGGTTGATTCGGAGGTCGGGGAGGACCGCGTCGACCCGGTGTCCGTCGCGGACTGGAACACCGGTCGACCGATGCCGGCCGCCGATCTGGACGGCCACATGGTCGACGTCTCGGGCGGCGCGGCATTTCTACTGTGCCGCAGGGCATCTCGTCTCACCTCACACGCGGCGCAGTGGGCACTTCCGGGCGGCCGGCTGGATGCGGGCGAGACAGCCGTCGACGCGGCGTTGGGAACTGCGCGAAGAAGTCCGCATCGCATTGCCCGGCTCGACCGTGCTGGGCCTGCTCGACGACTATCCGACGCGATCCGGGTACGTCATCACACCGGTGGTGATCTGGGGAGGCGGACGGCTCGATCTCGATCCGGCCCCCGACGAGGTCGTGGCCGTATACCGGGTGGGGCTACATCAGTTGCAGCGCGACGACTCGCCGCGGTGCATCACCATCAAGGAGAGCCCGCGACCGGTAGTGCAGATTCCGTTAGGAAACGACCTCATCCACGCACCGACCGGGGCGGTGTTGTTGCAGCTGCGCTGGTTGTGCCTGGAGGGACGCCACGATTCGGTCGACCATCTCGAGCAACCGGTAATCGCGTGGAAGTAGTTAGCTGACAACCTCTTTGGCGGCCGACTGAGCAACAAGCGGCCGACTCGGAATGCGCGCACGCAGAACCGGGGCGACGTCAGATTGAAACAGTTCCAGGCTGCGACGCTGTTGGTTGGCCGTGATGCCGTCGGCATCGGCGGACAGGTGCATCACTTCATGGCCGAGCTGCTCGCGGTAGCGACCCACCTTGTCGATCACCTGCTCGGGACTGCCCACCAGCGCGGAGCTTCGCTCGACGAAATCCTCGATCGAGTCGAACACCACCGGGGCCCGGCGCGGCGCGCGAATGCCAGGCGTGCCTCGAACATCGGCCGGTAGGCCGCCACCGCTTCCTGCGACGTTCGGGCGACGTAGAATCCCGCGGTTCCGGCACCCACCAGCGCATCCTCGGGGCGGCGTCCGTAGCACTCCCAGCGCTGCCGGTAATGGCGCACCAGCGCGGCGTAGGGCTCGACGGGGTTGTGATGACATTGGCGGAGAAAATCGGGTCGCCGTGACGAGCCGCGAGGTCGACGGAGTCCCTGCTGGTGGCGCTGCCATGCCAGATCCGGATCCGCTGCTGCAGCGGCCTGGGCAGTGTCTTGGCGTTGACCAACGGCGGCCGAAACCTGCCCCACCACGTCACGTTGTCGCTCTCCCACAGCAGTCGAAACAGCTCGTAACCTTCGCGATTGCGGTCTCACTGGTCTTCGGCCGTCACGTGAAACAACTGGGCCTGTGCCGCCCCGTTACCCTTGCCGATGATCAGCTCGAGGCGCCCGCCGGACAGGTTGTCGAGCGTGGAGTAATCCTCGAACGCGCGGACCGGATCGAGCAAGCTCAACGTCGTAACCCCGGTGAACAGACTGATTTTCGAGGTGTGTGCCGCGATGTTGCTCAGCACCACCGGGGGCGATGACGAGATGAACGGATCTTTGTGGCGCTCGCCGACCGCAAACCCGTCGAAACCGAGCTCCTCTGCCAGCACCGCCTTGTCGACCACATCGCGCAACCGCTCGGCGGGGCTGAGCCGCGTGCCCGAAACAGGATCCGGAACATGCGTGATCAGCGTTATCAGCAGGAACTTCATCGACCTACAGGAACCGATTGATGCTCGACTTCATTCCACCCGGGCAGCCGTCTCGAAAACGCGCCCACCTGTCCAGCCTGCGCAAACCGCGAAATCGGGCTAGCCAGACACCGACGCCGGGGGCAATATAGCGAGCGACCGTGCCGGTAACATATTCAAGAGTGTCCATGACGACGTATGCGTTCGACCCGGAAATCGCTGCGGTGCTTCCCCATCTGCCCGACATGCCGGGTGATGATCCGCTGGCCATCCGGGCGGCGATGTCGGACTTCATCGCCGCGCTTCCGGTGCCGGACACCACCGGAGTACGAATCGAGGACCGTGAAATCCCGGGCCGTGACGGTGATCCCGCGGTGCCGATTCGCATCTACCGTCCCGAGCAGCCCAGCGCTGCGGCCGCGGTGTACAGCGTGCACGGCGGCGGCTTCATCGCCGGCGCTCTGGAAACCGAACACGGTTCCAACGTCATGCTTGCCCGCGAACTCGGCGTCGTCGTGGTGGCCGTCGACTACCGGCTGGCACCCGAAACACCGTATCCGGGTGGACTGGAGGACGTGTACGCCGGGCTGGTCTGGATGGCGGCGCGGGCTGACGAACTCGGTATCGATCCGCACTGCATCGCCATCCACGGTATGAGCGCCGGGGGCGGACTCTGCGCGGCGCTGGCTCTGCTGACCCGCGACCGCGGCGGGCCGCACATCGCGTTCCAGTTCCTCTCGGTGCCCGAACTCGATGACCGGCTGACGACCGCAAGCATGACCGACTTCACCGACACCCCGCTGTGGAGCCGCCCCCGTGCGGTCGTCAGCTGGGACAGCTACCTGGGTGCTGGCCGCGCCGGCAGCAACGACGTGCCGATCTACGCGGCGCCGGCGCGTGCCACCGATTTGGCGGGTCTGCCGCCCGCGTACGTCTCGGTCATGCATTTCGACCCGCTGCGCGACGAAGGCGTCGCCTACGCGCTGGCCATGCTTGCCGCAGGCGTGACCGTCGAATTGCATATGTTCCCGGGCACTTTCCACGGCTCGATGTTGATACAGGACGCAACGATCTCCAAGCGCGAAGAGGCGGAGAAGATCGCGGTGCTGCGCCGAGCGTTGGCGCTGTAGCGGCCGGCGCTCACACAAACCGGAAATCGCTTTGCCGGTGGGTGGTTTGCCGCAGCCGCACGGCCCGGGCGGTAGCGGTCGTGAACGCCAGCACCGCCAGCACCGCCAGGATCGTGGCGGTGGCCTTGGCTGACCCGATGGTGCTCAACAGCATGGGCAGGCCGAAGCCGATATAGCTCACCGTGTAGAACATTCCGGTGAGGGCACCGCGCAAGCGTTGCGGCGCAGCCGCTTCCAAGTCGATCAGGCCCTCGCGCAGCAGCAGCCCGGACGCGCAGCCGAGAACCACCAGCAGCGACAGGCCCACCCCGAGCGGCATGGCGGAGGGCGCCGCCGCGGCGACCGCATAGCCGAGCGCGGCCAACACGGCGCCGATGGTGCCCGCTTGCGGGCCCCACTGACGCGCGCGGGCGATCAACTGAGTAATGCCGCTGACGCCGTTGGCAATCAGCGCCGCGGTCCCCGCCGCCATCGGAGCCGCGAGCCCGGTGTGCACATGGGTGGGGATCGTGACGAATGCCAGCGTCGCCGAGGAGTTCACCCACGGCGACAGTGGTAGCGCCCAACTCAACACCCGGGCGGTGTCGGGACGTCCCGATGCGGCCGGCTGCGGACCGGGCACCGGTGCAGCGACGGTCGCGTCCGCGCGCTGGGCCGCCACCACCGCGACCACGGGCGCCAGCACGACCAGCGCGGCGGCGATCCCGAACGATTCCCAAAGCCCGGAGCTTCCCACCGAGGCGATCACCCCCGACGCGAACGGGCCGACCGCGAAGCCAGCCGTCAGGACGGCACCGGCGACGGTCGCACCGGCCGGCCCCCTCATGTCGGAAGCCCATGCGGTGCAAGAGCTTACGAGCAGTCCGACCCCGACCCCGACCACCAGACGTCCGCCGAGCAACACCGTCGAATGCTGCGACACCAACATCGCGATCGTGCCCGTGAGCGCGATGATCGATCCCGCCCAGGCCACCGACTGGCGTCCCAGCAAATCCGACACGCGGCCGCCGATGAGCAGCCCGGGCAGCAGTCCCACCGCGTAGATCCCGAAGATCGCGTCGAGCGTTGCCCGGTTGAGGTGCTCGTGGTCGCTGAGTGCGGGGATCAGCCCCGCGAAGTGGTTGGCCGCCCAGCCAGTCGCCAGCAGGACGGCCAACACCGCGGCGAATAGCGGCCCACTTCCCTCGGATTCATCGCGTACGTCGCGTCCATGCGGTTCCACCGGCGCCGGTTGCGCCCGGCCGGGCACTGCCACATTCGACCTGCACACTGATTCCTCCCAATCCCTGCACGCGGTTGATCGAAAAACTGTGTATCGCGGTGATATCGGCCACAGCGCTGTGCTTGTCCAGCGCGCCGCGGAAATCAGCGCAGCGCCCTGTGCACAGACGGCGCCCCTCGGCTCGTTATTCCGGGATCGCGATACAACAGCGGTTGTCACCGGCGAAGTCTGCCCGGCCCGGCCGGGTTTGAATCACGACCGAAGCAAACCTGGCGGTGTTTCACAACGATTCCTAGGCTGCGCGGGTGATGTCGACTAATCCGGCGCTGACCCGGGTATCTCTTCGCGGTGTCGACCGCACGTTCGGAACGCATACGGTGCTGCACGAAGTCGACATCGAAATCGAGCCGGGTGAGGTCGTCGCGTAGCTCGGGTCGTCGGGCAGCGGCAAGTCGACGCTGCTGCGGCTCATCGCCGGGCTCGACAGTCCGACCGAAGGGCGCATTGAGATCGACGGTGAAGCCGTTGTGGCATCGACCCGCGCTGCGCGGTGGTTTTTCAGGAGCCCCGCCTGCTGCCCTGGCGGTCGCTGGCCGCCAACGTGGAGTACGGCCTGCCTCCCGGCACTGCGCGAGCCAAAAACACTGGTGCGGTGCAACACTGGCTCGACGTCGTCGGGTTGCGCGAGTTCGGCGACCACCGTCCGCGCCAGGTATCCGGTGGAATGGCGCAGCGTGCGGGCCTCGCGCGTGCCCTGGCGCGGCGCCCGCGTGTCCTGCTGCCCGACGAACCGCTGGCTGCCCTCGACGCGCTGACCCGATTGCGGATGCAGGACTTACTCCACGCCGTACAGCAAGAGGCCGGCACCACAACGGTGTTGGTGACGCACGACGTGGACGAGGCCGCGATCTTGGCCGACCGGGTGCTGATTCTGCGCGCCGATGCCACCGGTGGTGCGCGTATCGCGGCGACGCACGAAGTCGCGATACCCAAACCACGCGATCGCGGTGATCCGCGTATCGCGGCGTTGCGCGAGCAATTGTTGGACGAGCTCGGTGTACCCCGACGTAGCAGTGAGGCAAAGGCATGGTGAAAGTTCGTTAATTGACCACGATTTCGGTGATCGCGAGCATCGTCGCGGTCTCCGGTTGCGGTTCGAACTCCGGCCCTACGGCGTCGAAGGACATCCATCTGGACTACGCTTACTACAACCCGCTGAGTCTGGTGGTGCGCGATCAGCACCTGCTGGAAAACCGCGGCTACAATGTCACCTGGGTAATTTCGGCGGGCAGCAACAAGGCCAACGAAGGCTTGCGGTCCAAGGCGCTGGACGTCGGGTCGACCGCCGGTTCGGCCGCCCTGGTCGCGCGGGCCAACGGGTCGCCGATCAAGGTCGTCGACCTCTACGCCGGCGGCGAGTGGACCGGGCTGGTGGTGACCAGGGACTCGCCCATCAACTCGGTGGCCGATTTGAAGGACAAGAAGGTCGCCGTCACCAAGGGCACCGACCCGTACTTCTTCTTGCTGCAATCGCTTGCGACAGTGGGGATTTCGCCCAGCGACGTCGAGATCGTCAACTTGCAGCACGCCGACGGCAAGACCGCGCTGTAACGCGGCAACGTCGACGCGTGGTCCGGATTGGACCCGTTCATCGCGCAGACCATTCAGCAGCAAGGCTCGCGCTTCATCTACCGCAACCCGAGTTTCAACACCTTTGGCGTGCTGAACGCCCGTGAGGATTTCATCGCTAACCATCCCGAAGCCCTGCAGGCGGTGGTCAACAGCTATGAGGAGGCCCGCAAGTGGGCGAAGGCGCATCCCGATCAACTGGCGGCACTACTGGCCTCGCAGGCGAACATAGCGCTGAGCGTGGCACAGGAAGAGCTGACCCGGACACTGGTGGATATCGACCCGGTGCCGGGGGATCCGGTTCGCACGATGCTGACCTGGGTGGAGCCGCTCGCGGTGGCCGACTCCGATATCAAGTCCGACGACGCGAGCCGCGGCGCGCTGAACACACTGATCGAGCCGAAATACGCGCAGCAGGCGCACTGACGTCACGATCCGGCCGGTCGGCGAGGGTGTCGTCGGCGCTGGTGGGGCTGACCGTCCCGGTTCTGCTGCTGGTGATCTGGCAGCTTGCCACGGCAGTCACCGGGTTCTTCGCGCCCAGCCAGCTCCCTCCGCCCGGCGACGTGATGTCCGCGTTGGGCGCACTCCTGCGCCGCGGCCAACTATGGACTCACCTGCAGGCCAGCGGTTCTCGGGTTCTGGTCGGCTACTTCGCCGGCGCGGCCGCAGGGCTCACGCTGGGTTCGCTGGTCAGGTTGTCGGTGGTGGTGCGCGGATTGCTTGCGCCGACCATCGCGGCCTTTGGTACGGTGCCGTCCCTGGCGTGGGTCCCGTTGCTGCTCTTGTGGTTTGGCATCGACGAGACGTCGAAGATCCTGATAATCGCCATCGGTGCGTTCTTTCCGATCTACACGACGACGGCGTCGGCACTTTCCCACGTCGACCCACAGTTTGTTGAGGTGGGGCGGGCCTACGGCCGACGTGGTGCTTCGCTGCTTGCGACGGTGATGTTGCCCGCCGCGGCTCCGGAATTGGTGAACGGGCTTCGGTTGGGCCTGGCCAACGCATGGCTGTTCGTGGTCGCGGCCGAGCTGATCGCGTCCTCGAAGGGGCTAGGGTTCCTGTTGCTCGACAGCCAAAACACCGGGCGCACCGATGTGATGCTGTTGGCGATCGTTCTGTTGGCCGGACTGGGCAAGCTGACCGACAGCGCCCTGGCCGCGGTGGAGAAGCGGCTGATACGGCGGCGGTAGCGGTCTATTTGCCGGGCCGCAGCACCGGTGTCACCAGTTCGCCGGTGCTCAGGTAGCTGTCGAGGTTGCGGATTGCCAGCAGCGCCATCGCCCGGCGGGTGCGGGCCGTCCCGCTGCCGATGTGCGGGAACAGCACGACGTTGTCCAGATCGCACAGCGCCGCAGGCACATTGGGTTCGTCGGCGAATACGTCCAGCCCCGCTCCGCCCAGCGCCCCGCCGGCGACCATCTCTAACAGCGCGTCCTGGTCCACGACGCTGCCGCGCGCGATGTTGATCAGGTAGCCCTCGGGACCCAGGGCCTCGAGAATGGAGCGGTCGACAAGATGGCGCGCCCGCTCGTCGCCGGTGGTAGCGACGACCAGGACGTCGACGGATTCGGCCAACTCCAGCGGCGAGTCCGCGTAGCGGTACGGCGACCCGTCGATCCGGTGCCGGTTGTGATAGGCGATGGCACAGTCGAATCCCAGCAGCCGGGTGGCGATGGCCGAGCCGATGCGGCCCAGCCCCAAGATGCCCACCTGAAGACCACTGAGGTCTCTGGCGTACGGGAATGGCCCTTCCCGCGCCCACCGTCCGGCTCGCACGTACCGGTCGGCCGCACCGAAGCGGCGCAGGGTCATCAGGATCAGCCCGAGCGCGGTGTCGGCGACGGTATCCGAGAGTACGTCGGGGGTGTTGCTCACCCCGATACCCCGTCGTTTGGCCGCCTTCAGATCGATCATGTCCACGCCGGCCCCGTTGTTGACGATTGCCTCCAGATTAGGCAGGGCCGCAATAATTTTGGCGTCGACTCCGGGTTTGCCGGAGGTGACCACCACGCGAATCCGCTCCGCGCGTCCGGCCAGGAACTCGGTTCGCTGTGGACCCGCTGGGAGTGCGGGGATTTCGTAGCGGGCCGCCAGTTCGCTGTCGAAGGTGGGCTCGAAGTTGTTGCCGACCCTCAGTACGTCGTTCCTCTTCTCGACCGTCACCACTGCATCATCTCCCAAGCCGGCGATCGCTCCGCGGACGAGGGCGGGTAAGAAACGCCGGTGCGCAATCTTGCCCGAAGTTCCGCTACCCGCGGCGGTCTTAGCTGCACAATGACACGATGCAGACCGATGCCGGCACCCGTCGATTCCTGATGACCATCGCCGTGCTGCTGGCGCTGGTGGGATGCGGCGCGCACGGCCGCACCGCACCGACCGCGGGCGGCGGCGACTTTGCCGGTCCAATCGACATCGGCAACGGGCGCCACCTCTATCTCGAATGCCACGGAAGGGGCAGTCCGACAATCATTTTGGAATCCGGCTATCACAACTCTTCGGATCCATGGAATCGGTCCTACGTCGACCCGCCGGCCGTCGGTCCCGGAGTGCTGCCGGTCCTGGCCGACGAACACCGGGTCTGTGCCTACGACCGGCCCGGCACCCTGCGCTTCCCCGGCCCGCCCAGCATCACCGACCGGAGTTCACCGGTTGCGATGCCACGCACCGCGCGCGACGTCGTGCAGGACCTGCACGCATTGCTCGCCGCCGCACACCTACCGGGGCCGTACGTTTTGGTCGGTCACTCGCTGGGCGGGCTGTTCATCCGGCTTTACGCCCAGACCTATCCCGAACAGGTGCGCGCGTTGGCGTTCGTGGATGCTTTTCCCATCGAGATACCCAGCCTGATGGGTTCGGATTGGCCGATCTATCGCCGGCAGCTGGACACGCCGCTGCCCCAGTTCGCGACCGCGGACTCGTTCGAGGAAATCGACATCGACACGAGCGTCGCCCAGGTCGGCGAGGCGCCGCCCTTCCCGCCCGTGCCCACCGTCGTGCTGACCAGAACCGAGCCGTTCGCGATTCCGGGCACCGTCACGGCCGAGCAGGGGGCGAATCTGGAACGGGCGTGGCGAGAGGCGACGGAGGCTTTGATCGCGCTACGGCCTCAGACCCCGCACCTGATCGCGACCGGCAGCGATCACTTTGTCCAGATCCACCAGCCCGACCTGGTGGCGGCCGGCGTTCGGCTGGTGATCCAGCGGTCTGAGCCGATCCGGTGACCCGTCGCTGCTTAGAAAAACGTTCCGGCATGCGGCGCTTCGGGCACCGCGAACAGCCGATCGGCCACCGCCAGCGCCGCCGGATCCTCGGCTCGGGCCCGTCCGGCCACGGCCAGACTGCGCCAGGTGGTGCCGTCCAACAGCACCGCACCCAGCCCCTCGATCCCGACGTGCAAATCGGCGGGCCGGTTCGTCGAAATGGCGCCGCCTTCGCCGATGGTGAAGCTCGCCGAATTCTTTGGCAGCAGTGGGTCATTGACGGCGACGGTGACCGAGCCGGTCCCGGCATAGGACCGCGCCGCCAGCGCCCGCTCGGCATCGACGATGCGCAACCACGTTTCGTCATGCACCGCGGTCACCGTGACAGCTCGACGGTCCACCAGCAGTTCGGGCAGCGGGTCGTCGAGGGGCAGCAGCCAAAACTTCACTCGGTCAATGAGATCCAGCTCCAGCAGGAATCGCAGCAGCCCTAGGTAGGAATCGGTGGTCGGTGCGAAAAAATCCTCGACCCCAATGGTGCGCTGATCGCTGACGAACCACCGGTCTGTGTCGACGGGGCGGTAGCGGACGAAACCGGACTCGGCCCCGGGTTGGCCGTGCACGGCGACATACCAAGCACCCGTTGATGATTCGGTGCGTAGCCGTACGCCCTCCCACCAGGCCGCGGGGCGGTCGATGGTTCCCGGCCGCGACGGGCGATGGGCGTTGTAGATGCGGGGCAGGATCTCCCAGGCTTCGGCAGCGCCGACCAGCCGCACCGGCCCCCGGGCCCGACACGGGCCGAAACGCCGCCCGCGCGGTCTGAATCTCCACGCTCTGCGCCGAAGTCGCCACGCCATAGCCGTAGCGCTCGTAGATCGTGGCCTCCGAGGCCCGCAACGACGCGACCACCTCACCCCGGGCGGCGAAGTCGTCGAATTGGTGCCGCATCAGGGCGGTGGCGATGCCTCGCCGGGTGAACGACGGCAGCATTCCGATATGCGTCACGGCGGCGTGGCTGACGAGCGCCCCGCCGGGCAGGGTCAGCCTGCTTGTCGCGGCGTCCGCGGTGCCGACCAGTTGTCCCCCCACGAACGCGCCGACCATCCGTCCGGGCTCGATCATCTTGGTGATCTGACCGGGTGGCAAATCCGGTATCGGCGGAAAGCCCACCATCGCGACGCGAAACACGTTGAGCGCGGCGACGAGGTCGCTCTCGCTCTCGAGAACCCGGATCTCGGCGGTCATTGCGCCATCATGTCTTGTTCGCCCGGCGCCGCCGTCAAGAGCCTGCCAATTCAGCCCGCTCGGCGCATCCGCAACAGGACCGGTATCAGCGCAGCGTCGCTGCCGACCACCACGACCGGCAGCAAGGCAGGGCCGACGCGACCGGAAAGTGCAGCGTCAACCGACGGAAGTGATCCCCGCGTTGGAGAGCGCGAACCCGTTGCCCGAGGACACGGTGCACGTCACGCCTTCTTGCTTCGAGATACAGCTGAAGGGACCGATATTCGCGGATTGCCCGTAGGCAAGGGTGGGCGTGTTCTCGCCTGGGTTGCCCAGACACGACGTCCCTTGACACGGGGTGACGACGCCGGCCGGGGACAGTTGGACGGACTGCGGCGGCTCCATCGTCTGGCAATACGCCTCGTCGGGCAGGCCGGCTCGCTGATAGTTGACCTCGCAGCTGATGTTGCGGGACGGGGACACGAACGCGCACGCCGACGCCATGCAGGTCGGGTTATCCGCGGCGGCCGCAGGCATTCCCACCCAGCCGCCGGCGACGAACAACCCGACAGCCGCGACGACCGCACGATCCATGACGCTCAACCTAGCGGATGGGCAGCCCGGTCAGGGCCCGAGAGATCACCAGCCGCTGGATCTCGCTGGTGCCCTCGAAGATCGTGAAGATCTTCGCGTCGCGGTGCATGCGCTCCACCGGGTAATCACGGGTGTACCCGTTACCGCCCAGGATCTGGATGGCCTCGTCGGTGACATAGACGGCGGCCTCGCTGGCCACCAGCTTGGCCATCGAGCCCTCGGCCGAGTCGAAGTTCTGGTTGTTGCGCGCCATCCAGCCCGCCCGCCACACCAGCAGGCGGGCGGCGTCGACCCGGCTCTTCATATCGGCCAGCTTGAACGCCACCGCCTGGAACTCGCCGATCTTGCGGCCGAATTGCTCGCGCTGGCAAGCATATTCGAGTGCGTACTCATAGGCGGCCCGGGCCACCCCGACGGCCATCGCGCCGACGGTGGGCCGGGTTGCGCTCGAAGGTCTTCATCGCGGCCTGACCACCGGCCGAGGCGCCGGACTTGACTCGCGCGATGCGGGCCTCGAATTTCTCCCGGCCATCGAGAATGCAGTCCTCGGGCAGCCGGACGTTGTCGAGGACGACCTCGGCGGTGTATGACGCGCGGATGCCGTGCTTCTTGAACTTCTGGCCCTGCGCCAGCCCCTTGGTTACGGGCGGGATGACGAACGACACCTGTCCGCGGGTGCCCAGTTCGGGATAGACCGACGCGACGACGATGTGCACGTTGGCGATCCCGCCGTTGGTGGCCCAGGTCTTGGTGCCGTTGAGCACCCAGTCCTTGGTCGCCTCGTCGAAGCGGGCCCGGGTGCGGATGGCGCCGACGTCAGAACCCGCGTCGGGCTCCGACGAGCAGAACGCACCCAGCTTGGGGTCGCCCGGAGTACCGAACATTTCCGGCAGATACTGACCGAGCTGTTCGGGAGTTCCGTTGCCCGCCAACGCCGCCGCGGCCAGTCCGGTGCCCATGATGGACAGCGCGATGCCGGCGTCGCCCCAGAACATCTCCTCGAAGGCGGTCAAAAAGCCCAGGCCCGTCGGCTCGGCAGCCTGTTGCGCGAAGAAGTCGGGGGAGTAGAGGCCCACCTTTGCGGCCTCCTGGATGACCGGCCACGGGGTTTCCTCCCGTTCATCCCACTCGGCCGCGGCGGGTCGGATGGTTTCGGCCGCGAACTGGTGCACCCAATCGCGCACCGCGATGACGTCGTCGCTCAATTGCAGTGAGAAGGTCATGGTGTCACTCCTGGAAGATGTTGCTAGTCAACGGTTTTGTGGTTGGTGTGCTGCGCGAGGACGCTGACCGTCTGGGTGACCCAGGCCTCGAAATAGCGGTCCTCGTCGACGTTGCCCGGTAGGCGTCCGGACAGCGCTCGCAGCGTCGCCGCGTGGGACAAGGAGGCGATCGCCACGGCCGCGGCGGCCTCCGGATCGGGAATGCTGGTACGGCCGGAGCGATTGGACGCGGCGAGCTCGTCGGCGAACCGTTGGTAGGCGTTGTCGGTGATGACCTGCCACGTCTTCTCGTCGAGATCGCCGAGCTCGTCGAGTTCGCGCAGCATGACTTTGAGCAAATCCTCGCTCTGGCGCAGATTGCTCCAGATCAACTGGCCGGCGGTACGCACCGCCTGCTCGACGCTGCCCGGCTGCCCGGCGTCGAACTGCTCGCGCGCAGACACGATGCTGTCGATTCGTTGGGTCACCGCCGCCTCCAGCAGCTCGCGTTTGGAGGCGAAGTGCTTGTACAACGCGCCCGATCCCGGGGCGAGGCCCGACGCGCGCTGGATGTCGGCGACCGAGGTCGCCGCGTAGCCTTTGGCGGCGAACAGCTTGAGTGCCTCCGCCAGCAATCGGTCCCGTCCCGAATCGGCCACGGTGAGAGAGTACTCACTCACCGCACCGATGGCAAACGCGGACCGGTACCGGCCTCTAGCCGCAGCCGGGGTCGGTGCGCAATGCTGGGAGCCGAGTCGCGGCTCGCAGCTTCGGGCCGGACCAGGATCGATCGACGGAGGGATCGCAGTGAACGACGAGCAACGCAACGCGATGTCGTCGGGGCGTGGCTTTATCGCCGCGCTGGACCAAAGTGGCGGCAGCACGCCAAAAGCCTTGAAGCTCTATGGGATTGAGCAGGACGCATACGACAACGACGAGCAGATGTTCAACCTGATCCACGAGATGCGTGAGTGCCTGATGTCCAATCCGAGCTTTACCGGCGACAAGGTGCTGGCGACGATCCTCTTCGAGCAGACCATGGACCGGGCCATCAACGGCGAGGACACCGCGGCCTTCTTGTGGAAGCAGAAGCACATCGTGCCGTTCGTGAAGGTCGACCAGGGGCTCAGCGATGCCGAAAACGGCGTCCAGCTGATGAAGCCGATGACCAAACTCGACTCGCTGCTGCAGCGGGCCGTGGACAAAGGGATCTTCGGCACCAAGATGCGCTCGTTCATCCAAGAGCCGAACGAGGCGGGCATCAACGCGATCGTCGACCAGCAATTCGAGTACGCCGACACCATCGCGCGGCGCGGACTGATGCCGATCATCGAACCCGAGGTCAGCATCAACAGCCCAGACAAGCTCAAGGCGGACGGCCTGCTGGTGGCGGCGCTGCGCGCCAAACTCGACGAGCTCCCGGCCGACCGGCAGGTGATGCTCAAGCTGACGTTGCCCAACGAGGACAACCTCTACGCCCCACTGATCGACCATCCGCGGGTGCTGCGGGTGGTGGCCTTGTCCGGCGGCTACAGCCTCGCCGAAAGTTGCAAGATCCTGGCCCGCAATCATGGCCTGATCGCCAGCTTCTCGCGGGCCTTGACCGAGGGGTTGACCGCGCAGCAAAGCGACACCGAATTCGACGAGAAGCTCGGGTCGAACATCGATCAGATCTACGCGGCGTCCATCACCTAGCGGCCGGACGGATCAGCGGGCGGGCGGCAAGACCTGCAGGACGGCGCCGTCGGCGCCGACCGTGACGGACCCGCTGAGCGCGTCGTCAAAGGCGTGGGCGCGCAGGCTCAACGTGCCGTCCTTGCGCGATTCGATGGTCAAGTACATCCGGTTGGCGTCATAGATGTGCAGGGTCTGGGGCGCCTGCTGCACGACACCAAGCACCGCTTGGACGTCGAACTTGCTCAGGTCGCCGACCGCCGAACCCGGCAGGAGCGAAGGTTTGGGACCGAGGGTCACCCAATTCCCGTCGCGGTAAACCCACGTCACGATCTTGTGTGCGTTGGCGGTGTCGGGCCGCATGACCACCGCCTGGTCCTGGTAGACGTTCAGCTGGTAGCCGAGCGTGTCGCCGAACTGCGTCCGCATCTGCGCCAGCAGCCCGGTCACCCCGCCGAAGGTCAGCAACTGCTGGGGCGGCGGAGTGGCGGTGCCCGACGAGCCGACGCTGTTGCTCGTGCTGGGCGGTGGCGTCGACGAGGGGTTGATCGTGGCGGGGGATGTCTCGCCGCGCTGGAATGTCCAGGCGACACCTGCGCCCAGCAACACCAGCGCCGCGGCCGCCGCGATCGCGACCCAGACCAGCCGGTTGCGCGCGGTTGAGGGTGCGGTCGCAGCCGCGGCCCGGTTGGGGTACACCTGCAGATCCTAGACCAGCGACTGTAGTTCGCCGAGGGTAGTCGCCTTGGTTGCGGCGCTTATCCGCTGGCGGTGTTCCTCGGTCGATAGTTGGCCGTCGCCGAGCGCCGCGTCGAGCGCCTCGCAGGTGTTGTTGCGATCGTCGTCGGTAGCCCGGAGGTTGTCGCTGACCACAGCAAACATCGTAGGGAGCCGAGCGGCCGAAGCGCGGCGATCTCGGCCGGTGAACCGTCGCGCACCGCAACATGCGTCGCACTAGGCTTCAGTTCATGGTTCCGCTTCAGTTCATGGTTCCGAAGCTGTCCTCGCCGAAGATCTTCCTCGAATGGCCCGTGATCCGTCAGCTGCGGTCGGCCGATGCGTTCGGTCGCGGGCCGGCGGTGACCTCCAAGCACACCCGTTCGATCGTCCCGCGCACCACGACGGCCGACCGCGTCGTGCAAAGCGTGTGCCCGTACTGCGCGGTGGGGTGCGGCCAGAAGGTTTTCGTCAAGGACGAGAAGGTCGTCCAGATCGAGGGCGATCCCGACTCGCCGATTTCACGCGGGCGCCTGTGCCCCAAGGGGTCGGCGAGTGAGCAACTGGTCAACTCGCCGGGCCGGCAGACCAAGATGCTTTACCGCGCTCCGGGCGCCACCGAGTGGCAGCACCTGGACCTCAATACCGCCATCGACATGGTGGCCGACCGCTTCGTGGCAGCCCGCCGACATGCCTGGCAGGACATCGACAAGAAGGGCCACCCGCTGCGGCGCACCATGAAGATCGCCGCACTGGGCGGGGCGACGCTGGACAACGAAGAGAACTATCTGATCAAAAAGCTCTTCACCGCCGCGGGCGCCATCCAGATCGAGAATCAAGCTCGTATTTGACACTCCGCCACGGTTCCCGGTCTGGGAACCTCGTTCGGGCGCGGCGGCGCCACCCAATCACTGCAAGACATGGCCAACGCGGACTGCATCGTCATCCAGGGCTCCAACATGGCCGAGTGCCACCCCGTCGGCTTCCAGTGGGTGGAAGAGGCTAAAGCCCGCGGCGCCACGGTGATTCACGTCGACCCTCGGTTTACCCGCACCTCCGCGGTGTCCGACAAGCACATCCCGATCCGGGCCGGCTCCGATGTGGTGTTGCTGGGCGCATTGATCAACCATGTGATCGCCCAAGACCTTTGGTTCAAGGAATACGTGTTGGCCTATACTAACGCGGCCACCCTGATCAACGAAAACTACCGCGACGCCGAGGATTTGGGTGGCCTGTTCTCCGGCTTCGACCCCGAGAGCGGACAATACGACCTGTCCACCTGGGCCTACGACGGGCAGGAACAGGACGAGGCCGAGATCGAACACGGGGCCAGTGCCTCCGCGCGTGCCGCCGGTAACGTGCACGGCAGCGGCGGCCCGCCGTTGCCGCATGCCCGCGTCCGGCGCGACGAGACGCTGCAGCATCCGAGGTGCGTATTCCAGGTCGTCAAGCGGCACTACGCGCGCTACACCCCGGAGATGGTGCGCGACGTCTGTGGCATCAGCATCGAGGACTTCGATTATCTGGCCCGCGCTGTCACCGAAAACTCCGGCCGCGAACGCACCACCTGCTTCGCATACGCGGTGGGCTGGACCCAACACACACTCGGTGCTCAATTCATCCGCGCCGCAACCATTTTGCAGCTCTTGCTGGGCAACGTCGGCCGCCCCGGCAGCGGCATCATGGCGTTGCGCGGTCACGCCACCATCCAGGGCTCCACCGACATCCCCACCCTGTTCAATCTGCTGCCCGGCTATTTGTCGATGCCGAGGGCCGGGGTGCACGACACCTACCAGCAGTACATCGATGCGGTAGGGCCGAAGAACCAGAAAGGCTTCTGGGCCGAGGCCGATGCCTACATGATCAGTCTGCTCAAGGCATGGTGGGGTGATGCCGCGCGGGAAGACAACGACTGGGCGTTCGACTACCTGCCGCGGTTGTCCGGCCCGCACGGCACCTACCAGACGGTGATGGCGATGCTGGATGACGAGGTCGACGGGTATTTCCTGCTCGGCCAGAATCCCGCCGTCGGTTCGGCGCACGGCCGCATGCAGCGGATGGGGATGTCGCACCTGAAGTGGTTGGTGGTGCGCGACCTCAACCTGATCGAGTCGGCCACGTTCTGGAAGGACGGTCCCGAGATCGCCTCCGGCGAGCTCAAGGCGGAAGACATCGAAACCGAGGTGTTCTTTTTTCCGGCGGCCACGCACGTGGAGAAAGCCGGCTCGTTCACGCAAACCCAGCGACTCGTCCAATGGCGGCACAAGGCCGTCGAGCCACCCGGTGACTGCCAGAGCGAACTGCAGTTCTTTTTCGAGTTGGGCAAGCGAATCAGGCAGCGGCTGGCCGGGTCGACCGACCCGCGTGATCGCCCGCTGCTCGATCTGACCTGGGACTACCCCACCGACGAGCATGGTGATCCCGACCCCGTGGCCGTGCTGGCGGAGATCAGTGGCCGCTACCTGAACGGCCCCAACGCGGGAAAGCCGGTGCCTGGATACACCGAACTGCGTGCCGACGGATCGACGGCATGCGGCTGCTGGATCTACTCGGGTGTGTACGCCGACGGTGTCAACCAGGCCGCCCGCCGGGTGCCGCGCGGCGGACCCAGCCCGAGCCAGTCGGAATGGGGTTGGGCCTGGCCGGCCGACCGCCGCATTCTGTACAACCGCGCCTCGGCCGACCCGGACGGCAAGCCGTGGAGCGAGCGCAAGCGCTACATCTGGTGGGACGAAGCGACGGGTCGATGGGTTGGCCATGACGTCCCCGACTTTCCCGCCGACCGCGCCCCGCACGTCCGCCCGGATCCGGATATCGGCGGAGCGGCTGCGTTGGCGGGCGACGATCCGTTCATCATGCAGGCCGACGGCAAGGCGTGGCTGTTCGCGCCCAAGGGTCTGGTTGACGGTCCGCTGCCCACGCACTACGAGCCGCAGGAATCACCGGTCCGCAACGCGCTGTACCCGCAGCAGCAGAATCCGTCGCGAATCATGTTCCCACGCAAAGACAATCTGTGGGCACCCAGCGCCGGCGATCCCGGGGGTGACCTGTACCCCTATGTGTTCACCACCTACCGGCTCACCGAACACCACACCGCGGGCGGGATGAGCCGCTGGCTGCCGTATCTGGCCGAACTGCAACCGGAGATGTTCTGCGAAGTGTCCCCGGAGTTGGCGGCCGAACGCGGTCTAGAGCCGTACGGTTGGGCGACGATCATCTCGCCGCGAGCGGCGATCGAAGCCAAAGTGCTTGTCACCGAACGCATGACACCGCTGTCGATCGGCGGGCACACCGTCCACCAGATCGGGCTGCCCTACCACTGGGGCGTCGGCGGCGACGCGGTGGTCAGCGGGGACGCGGCCAACGATCTGCTGGGTGTGACGCTTGACCCCAACGTGCAGATTCAGGAGTCCAAGGCCGGGTCGTGCGACATCCGCCCGGGCCGACGGCCGCAGGGCGAAGCATTGCTCCGCCTCATCGAGGAGTACCAGTCGTGCGCAGGGGTAACCGTCGAGACGGACAATATCCGTATCACCGATCCGCGACGGGAGGCTTGATGGCGCACCTGGTCGAATCCACCGATCCGGCCGACGATGCGGGCTGGCCGGAACCGAAGCCGCGCAAGGGTTTTTTCACCGACACCTCGATCTGCATCGGATGCAAGGCGTGCGAAGTGGCGTGCAAGGAATGGAATCGCAACCCGCGCGACGGCGAGCTGGAACTACTGGGCTCGTCCTACGACAACACCGGATCACTGGGCGCGAGCACCTGGCGGCACGTGGCGTTCATCGAGCAGGGGAGCGACCGGATCGAACAGGCCCGGGAATCCGGCCGGGCGTTGGTGAGCCTGGGCATGCCCGCGGTCCCCAAACCCACTGACAGTCAGGCTGATTCGAGGCCGCCGGACACCCCGGAGTTTCGCTGGTTGATGTCCTCCGACGTCTGCAAGCACTGCACCCACGCCGGCTGCCTGGACGTGTGCCCGACCGGGGCGCTGTTCCGCACCGAGTTCGGCACCGTGGTGGTGCAGCACGACGTGTGCAACGGTTGCGGAACGTGCGTGGCCGGCTGCCCGTTCGGTGTGGTCGAGCGCCGCAGCGACGGCACCTACGCCACCCCGGCAAAACGCTCCGAACGTCCAGAACACGAGTTCGTCACGGGCGTGGCCCAAAAGTGCACGCTGTGCTACGACCGCCTGCTCGAGGACCAGACGCCGGCCTGCGCGCAGACCTGTCCGACCACGTCGATCAAGTTCGGCGACCACGACGACCTGGTGACCAAGGCACGTGAGCGGGTCGCGCAATTGCACGCCCAAGGCCGCACGGAGGCAAGGCTTTACGGCGCCAACGAGCACGACGGCGTCGGCGGCACCGGGTCGATCTTCTTGTTGCTCGACGAACCGGAGGTCTACGGGCTGCCCCCCGATCCGCGGGTGTGCACGGCCGATTTGCCGACGATGTTCAAGCGCGCCAGCATGGCCGCGGCCGGCATGGTCGGCGCGGCCGTGCTGGCGTTCTGGAGCAGCCGGTGAGCACCTCGGAATACGACAGCTTCCGTCCGCCGGAACCGACAGGCGGCAAGCGACGCCGCAAGGGCGGGCGGGGCGGCCGCCGGGGCGGCGGTTCCGACGGCTCACGCGAGATGCCGATGGTGCCCGAGGCCGAGTTCACCTCGTACTACGGGCGTCCGGTGGTCAAGCCCGCGCCCTGGGGACACGAGGTGGGCGCCTACCTGTTCTTGGGCGGCGTCGCGGGCGGTTCCGGTCTACTGGCCGCCGGCGCCCAGCTGACCGGCCGAAAACTATTGCGCCGCAACACACGAATATCCGCGTTGGTCGCGGTGTCGCTGGGTGCGGTCGCCCTGGTGAAGGACCTGGGCCGGCCCGAGCGTTTCGTCAACATGCTGCGGACGGTCAAGCTGACCTCGCCGATGAGCATCGGCTCGTGGATCCTCAGCCTGTTCAGCGCCGGCATCGGTGTCGCCGCGGCCTCGGAGATCGACCGGATGACCGGTGAGCGAATACCGTTGGGCCCGTTGCGCCCCGTGCTGCGCGCCGCGGAGGGGCCGGCCGGTTTGGAAGCCGCCGTCTTCGCCGCGCCCCTTGCCGTCTACACCGCGGTGCTGCTGACCGACACCGCCACCCCGACGTGGAATGCCGCGTACCGCGACCTGCCGTTCGTGTTCGTCAGCTCGGCGAGCCTGGCCGCATCGGGATTGGCGATGATCACCACCCCGGTCGCCGAGGCCGCACCGGCCCGCAAGCTGGCCGTCATCGGTGCGGTCAGCGATCTGATCTCCGCCCGGTTCACCGAGTTCCGGATGGACCCGGTCACCAGGGAGCCGCTGGATCACGGCACCCCCGGACGGTTGCTAAAGGGCAGTGAATTGCTTGCTGCCGCAGGCGGTTTGGGTGCACTGCTGGGCGGGCACCGGCGCGACGTCGCCGCCTTGTCCGGCCTGGCGCTGCTGGCGGCGTCGGCGATGCTGAGGTTCGGATTCTTCGAGGCGGGCAAGGAGTCGGCCCGCGACCCTCGCTACACGATGGAACCGCAGAAGCGCCGACTGGCGAAACGCCGCGCGGCCGGCATCACCGACGACTCGATCACCACCGCCGATTAGCGTCAGCGCACCTCGATGCCCGCCCCGGCGACGGTATGGCCGATCACCGGGTGACCGGGTAACTCGCCGACCACGAGCAGGCCGCCCGAGGTCTGCGCGTCCGCGAGCAGCAGCAGATCGTCCTCCGTCACGCCGGGGCCGGGCCGCAGTTGCGGCCGCACCCAGTCGAGGTTGCGCCGGGATCCGCCGGAGACGAACCCGTCGCGCAGCGCTACCCGCGCCGCCTCGAGCACCGGCACCGCGGAGCGATCGATCACGGCACCCACCTTGGAGGCCCGGCACATCTTGTACAGGTGGCCGAGTAACCCGAAACCCGTCACATCGGTGGCCGCGCGCACACCGCCGGCCACCGCGGACTCCGCGGCGTCGAGGTTGAGCCGGGTCATCGTCGCGATCGCTTCGGCGAACACTTCGCCGGTCTGCTTGTGCCGATTGTTGAGCAGCCCGACACCGAGCGGTTTGGTCAGCGTCAGCGGCAGCCCCGGTTCGGCGGCGTCATTGCGCAGCAATCGATTCGGGTCGGCCACACCGGTCACCGCCATGCCGTATTTCGGCTCCGGGTCGTCGATGGAGTGGCCGCCGATCACCGGACAGCTGGCCTCCGCGGCCACCGCCAGCCCGCCGCGCAGCACCTCGGTCATCAGTTCCAGGGGCAGCACGTCGCGCGGCCAGCCGACCAGGTTGATCGCGACCACGGGGCGTCCGCCCATCGCGTAGACATCGGAAAGCGCGTTGGCCGCGGCGATCCGGCCCCAGTCGTAGGCGTCGTCGACGACGGGCGTGAAGAAGTCCGCCGTGGACAACACCGCGAAGTCGCCGACCAAGACCGCGGCGGCGTCGTCGCCGTCGTCGAGCTCGACCAGAACGTTCCCCGTTGTTTGACCCGTCAGGCCGCGGACCGCCTCTTCCAGCTCGCCGGGCGGGATCTTGCAGGCACAGCCACCGCCGTGCGCATAGCCGGTCAGCCGGGTCTGCGTCTGAGTCATGACACGAGCCTACGAGGAGCGGAAGTGCCCACACTTTGCTCGCCTCGCAGCGACAACGGTCAACGTCGTCACATGCGACGCCGAGCCGGGTGCGTCCTGGGCTTTGAGTGTGTGCCCACGCAGGCGACACGCCGGGGTGGGCCGCCGCTACCGCACACCCAACGCCGAGCTCGCACACTTGACGCCGCGGCCGGAGGCGGGCCCGCCGGCATCGGCGCTGACCACGCTAGTTTGTGCATGGAGGCGTTTGGGTTCCTGGTGGTCCCCCCGGTCTTCAAAACCGGTGAGGTCGAGTATCTCGGTCTGGCGGGTTCGATTCCCGTCCGCCTCCGCCAGTCGCGGACCGAGGAGGTCGAGGAAGGCAAGTGACACAGGTCGACCCGCGCCGCCTGATCCCGCGCACCGATCAGCTGCTCGCGCTTCCGCCGGTGCAGGAGGCGCAGGTCCGGCTGGGCGAGCACGCGGTCCGGGCCGTCGTGCGCGACATCCAGGACCGGGCCCGCCGCGGCGACCTGGCTCCCGACCAGGTGCAGGACGCGGTGCTGGCGTCGCTGGTCACACACCGCAACACCAGGTTGCGACCGGTGCTCAACGCCACCGGCGTCGTCGTGCACACCAACCTGGGTCGTGCGCCGCTGGCCGCCAGCGCGATCGATGCACTGGTGTCCGCGAGCGGTTACGTCGACGTCGAACTCGACCTCGCCACCGGCACCCGTTCCAAGCGCGCGGTCGCTCTTTGCCAGGCCCTGATGGAGGCCTGCCCGGCCGCCGAGGAGGCGCTGGTGGTCAACAACGGCGCCGCCGCGCTGGTGCTGGCGACCACCGCGCTGGCGGCCGGCGGCGAAGTCGTGGTCAGCCGCGGCGAACTGATCGAGATCGGTGCCGGCTTCCGGCTACCCGACCTGATCGCCTCCACCGGCGCCCGCCTGCGCGAGGCCGGAACCACCAACCGCACCCACCTCAAGGACTATGCCGACGCGATCGGGCCGCAGACCGGCTGCGTGCTGAAGGTGCACCGGAGCAATTTCCGGGTGCAGGGTTTCACCTCGGCCGTCGCCGTCTCCGAGCTGCGGGCCCTGGCCGACCAGACCCGCGTGCCGCTGGTCGTCGACCTCGGCAGCGGGCTGCTCGCACCCGATGCGCTGCTGCCCGACGAGCCGGACGCGGCCACCACGTTGTCCGACGGGGCCGACGTGATCACCGCCAGCGGCGACAAGCTGCTCGGCGGGCCGCAGGCCGGCATCGTGCTCGGCCGCGGCGACGTGGTCACGCGGATGGCACGGCATCCGTTGGCCCGCGCGGTTCGTGCCGACAAGCTCACCCTCGCCGCGCTCGAGGCCACGATCCGGGCCGGCACCTCGCCGGTGACCCAGGCCCTGCACGCCGATCCGGACCGACTGCGGGCACGCGCGTTGCGCCTCGCCGAGGCCGTCGGCGCATCGGTCGTCGCCCACGACGGCCGGGTCGGTGGCGGTGGGGCCCCGGGCGTCCCGTTGCCCGGGTGGGCGGTGCGGCTTGCCGAGCCCGCGGCGGCCGCCCTGCGCGCCGGCGAGCCGGCGGTGCTGCCCCGGGTACACGACGGCGCGTGCCTGCTGGATCTGCGCTGCATCCCCGAGTCCGACGACGTTCGCCTGCTGCAGGCGGTGCGTGTCGCGTTGGCGGCGACGCCCGAGGCGGACCACTGAGCAGTCACGTTGTGGCCACCGCCGGCCACGTCGACCACGGCAAGAGCACCCTGATCCGTGCGCTCACCGGCATGGAGCCCGACCGGTGGGAGGAGGAGCGCCGCCGCGGGTTGACCATCGACCTCGGCTTCGCCTGGACCACGCTGCCCTCGGGCCGCGAGGTCGCGTTCGTCGACGTGCCCGGACACCAGCGCTTCCTGGCCAACACTCTCGCCGGCCTCGGCCCCGTACCGGTGGTCTGCTTCGTCGTCGCCGCGGACGAGGGCTGGCAGGCCCAGTCCAGCGACCACCGCGACGCGCTCGCGGCGCTGGGAATCCGGCACGGCCTGATCGCGATCACCCGCGCCGACCGCGCTCCGGACCGCGCCACCGCGGTACTGGCGCAGGCCCGCGACGAGCTGGCCGGCACCGGGCTCCGGGATGCGCCCGGCGTCGTCGTGTCCGCGGTCGAGGGGACCGGGCTGACCGAACTGCGCGCCACCCTCGATCGTGTCCTCGAGCAGCTGCCCGCGCCCGAGACCACCGCCCAGGTACGACTGTGGGTCGATCGCTGCTTCACGATCACCGGCGCCGGCACCGTCGTGACGGGCACGCTCGCGGCCGGCACGGTGGCGCGCGGCGACCGGTTGGACGTGCTCGGGGCGGACCAGCCGCAGTCGGTGGTGATCCGCGGGTTGCAGAGCCGGGGCGAGCTCTACCCGGCGCTGGGACCGGTGGCCCGGGTCGCGCTCAACCTGCGCGGCGTTGCACGCGAGGTCGTACACCGCGGGCACGCGCTGGTCACGCCAGGGACATGGCCGAACACCGACACGCTGGACATCCGGCGCACCACCGGCGGGCCGTTGACCGAGGCCGCGGCTCGACTCGTCGTGCACGTCGGCACCGCGGCCGTACCCGCGCGACTGCGGCCCTTCGACGACGACCATGGCCGCCTCACGCTCGACCGCCGCCTGCCGCTGGTGCTCGGCGACCGGTTGGTGCTGCGCGACCCGGGCGGCCAGCGCGTGCTCGCCGGTGCCCTGGTGCTCGATGCCGACCCCCCGGTGTTGCGACGGCGCGGTGACGGAACCCGCCGCGCCGCGGCCCTGACCGCGATGGACGCAACCGGTGACGTCGGCGCCGAGGTGGCCCGGCGTGGCGCGGTGCGGGAGAGCCGGCTGCGGCGGCTGGGGCTCCTCACGTCACCGGATGCCACCCCGCAGGGCATCCGGGTACTCGACGGCTGGTGGGTGCACGACGCGACATATGATGCCTGGCATCAGCGCCTGCGAGCCGCGGTCGAGGAGCTGCACACGCGAGACCCGTTGGCAGCGGGGCTATCTCGGGGCGCCGCATGCGACCTGCTGGCGCTGCCGGACGAGTCGCTGCTCGACGCCGTCGCCCGCGACGCGGGACTCGAGCAGCGCGGCGGCCATCTTCGGGTGCCCGGCGCGCGCGACGACCTTGGCCTCGCCGAGGCCGGCGTCGCCGAACTGGAAGCGCGACTGCGGGCCGAACCCTTCCACGCGCCGGAGGCCGACGACCTGTCGGCACTGCGACTGTCAGCCCGCGAATTGGCCGCGGCCGAGCGGGCCGGGCGGTTGTTGCGGCTGCGCGACGGCGTGGTGTTGTTGCCCACCGCACCGGCGTTGGCGATGCGCGAGCTGGCCCGGCTGGAGCAGCCATTCACCACGAGCCGAGCGCGGCAGGCGCTCGGCACCACGCGGCGGGTGGCGATTCCGTTGCTGGAGCATCTCGACGCCCGCGGCTGGACCCGGCGCGTGGACGCCGGGCATCGCGAGGTGGTGCGATGAATTCCGTTGCGGCCCAGGAGGTTAACGAGTGATCATTGTCGTCGGTGCGGGGATATGCGGGCTCGCCACCGCCTACGAGTTGTCGCGGCGCGGGCAGCAGACGGTCGTGTTCGAACGCGGTGAGCCGTTCGCCGGGTTGTCCGCGGGTCTGGCGCGCATCTTCCGCATCGCGCATCAACGCGCGGCGCTGTGCAGGCTCGCGATCCGGGCCCGGGCCGGCTGGCAGCGCTGGGAACGCGACCTCGAGGCGGGGCGGCTGCTCGGCTCGGAGGGGTTCATCGCGGCGGACCCGCCCGCGGAGACCGCGACGGCGATGACGGAGGCCGGCGCCGAATTCGCCTGGCTGGACCGCCACCAGATCGAGGCCCGGATCCCGTTCGTCGCGGCCCCGTGGGAGGGCGGGATCTTCGATCCCCTCGGGGGCAGCTTGCGGATTCGGCGCGCGCTGACCGCCGTGGCCGCCTGGGTGGAGATCCGGCGCGGCCAGGTCGTGTCGCTCGGTGACGACGGCTCGGTGCGTCTGGTCGACGGCACCGTGCTGCGTGGTGAACAAGTCGTGGTGTGCGTGGGGGCCCAGACGCCGGAGCTACTCGGCCCGCTCGACGTCGAGCTCATCCCGCACACCCGCTACACGTACCAGGGCGCCGACACCACCGGTGCCGCCTGCCTGGCCGCGCCCGACGGCTATGGATTGCCGCTGGGTAGCACGGGTCGCTGGGCGTTCGGTCAGCGGAGACCGGATCCGGGCGGCGTGCGGGCGCTGTTCCCGTCGCTGTCGCCGGTAGGCCAGGTGGACTGCTTCTCGGTGCACGCTCCGTGGCTCGACGCCGGCGGGGACGGATGGCAGGTGGTGCGCCGCGGCCGTGTCGTCGGCTTCGTCGGCAACAACCTGATGAAGTTCGGGCCGTTGCTCGGCGAACTTCTCGCCGAGGCCGCGTGTAGCGAGGGGCTGCCCGGCGAACTGACGCTCGGTTGAGGCGAGAGCCGTTGCACCACGATGAATGGGCCATGATGGTCGTGAAGCAGCCGCATCGATGAGGGAGCCCAACATTCGCGGGTTGAGAAAAATTCGACTGCCGGTGCGTGTCTTGTCGTTGCGTACCATCGTCATCGTCGCGCAATTGGGCGTGATCGCTCTCGTGGTCACGCTGGGCGTATGGGTATGGGTCGGCGTCACCAAGACCAATACAGCCAGCTCGACCGGCGCCTGGACTCCGTCAGCAGCCTCGGCGACATCAACACATTGCTCAACAGCCCACACCAGAACAGCCCCGATCGGACCACACCGGACGGCAACCTGGTGCGCACCGCCCGCGTCGGGGGTCTGACGGTGTCGGTGCCCAGCGACATCGTCTTGCCCAAACTCGCAACGGCTACGCGAACACGACCATCAACGGTGTGCAGTACCGCGTCCGGACCTTCAACGCGGGCCCGGTTTCGATCGCGCTGGCCGAGGCCCAGCATCGGATCAACGAACTGCACTTGCGGGTGCTGTTGATCTGAACTCGGTGAGCCAGCCGCTGCTCATCAACAGCATCGCGCCGCACACCAGCATCGTCACGAACATGGCGATCAACGCGGCGCTGGTGGTGTGTTTCAGCCTGGTCGCCGCCCTCGTCGGGGTGTCCCTGCTGGACCGGATCGGCCGTAAACCCTTGCAGATGCTGGGCTTCGGCCTCTCGGCGTTGTCGATGGCACTGATCGCCGCGATACCGGGGCTGACGTCGACGGTGACGCCGTTCGCGGTGGTCTTCGGGTTGTCGCTGTTCGGCATCGCCGTGGGACCCAACTACACGACAATGCTATTGGCGGCGGAATCCTATCCGACTGAGATCCGCAGTACGGCGCATGGGATTTCGGCCGGCACCGCCAAGGTGGGCGCCTTCCTGGGCGCCCTGATCACCCCGGTCGCGCTGGCCCACCTCGGTTTGCGGCCGACGGTTCTGATCGCCGGTGTGTGCTTTACGCTCGGCATCCTCGCCACCACGCTGCTCACCGAACCCAAGGACGTCGCGCTGGATACCCGCGACATCGCGGCTGGGCGGCGGAAAGGATTCTCCCGCAAGCTCATTGCCACACCCGCTGCGCAGCGAGCGTCGGCATGACGGCAGTCGACGGCGGCGTCGCCGCCCGGTACGCGCGGTGAAACGGGGTGGGCCGGCCGATCACCGTGGTGACGACCAGCGCGGCGAGCGACCCCGGTCCGGACCGGGTGCTGGTCGCGGTCGATCTGGCCACGATCTGCGGGAGCGACCTGCATACCGTGTCTGGACGTCGGGACGCCCCGCATCCGGGCATCCTCGGGCACGAGCAGGTGGGCCATGTGGTCGCCATCGGTTCCGGCGGGCGTCCGCGCTATGCCAACGACGCCGAGGTGGCGATCGGCGACCGGGTCGTGTGGTCCCTCACCGCGTCCTGTGGGCGGTGCCGCAATTGCGTATGGGGCCTGGAACAGAAGTGCGAACATCTCAAGAAGTACGGTCACGAGGCGCTCGACAGTGCGTGGCCGCTCAACGGCGGCTTCGCCAGTCACTGTGTCCTGTTGCCGGGCACCACGATTGTCAAAGTGCCGGACCGTGTGCCGGACACGGTGGCCGCACCCGCGTCGTGCGCCACCACCACCGTCGCGGCGGTACTCGACGCCGCCGAACTCGATCGGCACCGCGATCCCACCCGGATCCTGATCACCGGCGCGGGCATGCTGGGCGTCACCGCGGCCGCGATGGCCGATGCCACCGGTGCCTGGGTTTCGGTGTGCGATCCCGATCCGGTACGACAGGAGACGGGGTACAACTTCGGGGCCGATCTCGTCGTCGGTGACGCAGTGGAGGTGCCGCCGGTCGACGTGGCGTTGGAATTATCGGGCAGCCCAACGGCTGTCGAAGCGTGCATCGCCAGTTTGGACGTCGGCGGCCGGGCCGTCCTGGCGGGCTCGGTGTCCGCCAGTCAGCCCATAGCGATCGATCCCGAGCATCTCGTCCGCAATCTCATGACAATCACTGGAGTGCACAATTACCGCCCCCTGCATCTTCAAACTGCCATCGATTTCCTCGCTACTCACCACGACCGCTACCCCTTCGCCGACCTGGTGGCGGCGGCGGCCGATCTGGACCACCTGGACGATGCGCTACGCACCGCGGCGGCCTCCCGGCTACAGCGCCAATCATTAGCCTGCAAGCTGCCCGGGTGATCACCGGAATTCCGGAGCAAGTGGACCACGACGAAGCCGTCGCGCCCGGATGGGTGACGATCGAGGACGGTTGTATCAGCGCCGTGGGCACCCAGCACCGCCACACGCGCATCAAGTCGACTTGCGACCGTTACAGCTCTGGCCGGCGTTCACCGACCTGCACTCGGACTCGCTGCCGCGCTTCGAATCTCCCCGGCCCGGTACCGTGATTCCGCTCGACGTGGCGCTGGAGGACTTCGCCACCGACGCGGTCGCCCACGGCGTGGTACGGCCCTACCTGTGCATTTCGGTGGGCGAAGGGCCCGACACGGCGGACGGATATCGCCGGGCGCATGCCGTGTTACAAACCCTGCAGCGCGTCGCGGGCGAGCTGCCGGCGCCCGTGCCGGTTCATCTTCGTGTCGACGTCAGCGACCCCGAAGCCGTCGACGGCACCGCCGAACTGCTGCGCCGGCACGGCCGGCGGATCGGGCTGCTGTCGGTGATGGACCACACCCCCGGACAGGGGCAATACCAAACCGAACGAGCGTGGCGTCCGGCGATGGTAACCGGCTGTGTCTCGACGACGACGAACTCAACCGCTGGCTGGCCAGCCTACATCGGCATGCCGCCGGAACACCCTTGCGCCGCAAACAGATTGCCTGCTTCGCCGCGGCGCATAACACGGTGTTCGCCACGCATGATCCGGACAGCGAAGGCGCGGTCACCGAGGCGGCGGCGATGCGCGCCAGCATTTGCGAGTTCCCCCTCAACCTGGAAGCCCCTGCCGCAGCACGCAATAACGGGCTCGCGGTCGTGATGGGCGCACCCAACGCGTGGCGAGAATCCTCGCACCTGAGCAATCTGTCCGCGCGCGACGCGATCGAGGCCGGCGTGGTCGACGTGCTCACCTCGGACGATCACAGCGGGTCATTGGCGCGCGCCGCCGTGGCCATCAGCGATGCCGGGGTGGATTCGATCGACTCCGCGGTGGCCATGCCCACAACCCATCCGCGCCAGGTCGTCGCGTCCTCGAGCTGCGACATCGGCGGGCTGGTGCCGGGACAACCGGCCGACATGGTCGCGGTGCGCACGCAACCAACGGCCGCCGTCGTGGCGACCTGGTCGTCGGGCCGACAGGTCAGCGGTCCCGCGCTTTGGTGATGTGTCGCAACGGAACTGGGTGGGCGGCTTAGTACGGCGAGGACTGCTGGGCGAGGTTCAGCAGCGCGTATGCCGCGCAGAGCAGGAAATTCAGTGCCAGCAGCGTCATTCCCGCGGTCAGCAAAGAACGCGCGCCCTCGCGTCTGAGCTGGCGGTACTTTGCGGTCCGGGCTTCACGGTCGAGTTCGGCCGCAATCAACGCGAATCGGACATTGGCCTCTTCGCTGGCCGAGCACGGTGCGCCGGCCAGCATGGCTCTGAGCCGGGCCGGTGAAGTTTCGACACCGACGCGCGCGAAGCGGTGGCAAAGCCGCCGCGCGTGCCGACGGCCGAGGACCCCACCGCGCATGTCCAGCTGATGCGAGAGTTTCGCTCGCTCATTTCCCCGCGGGCTCGGCGCCATAATCCGCAGCCTAATTCGCTCGGGCCGGTTTTCGGGTAGCCGCGCAACTACCACCCTGGGTTTCGCGACAATCCCCCACGCAGTTGCTCGGCGTGCCAGTTGGCGAGTTCCACACTCGCTGAAAAGACGGATCCATTGCGGGGCTCCTGGATTGTCGTCCGGTCGAGGTACTGATCGGATCTTTACATCCGGCCGGATGGAGGTCCAATTCGAATCTGTGATGCCCGTAATCTGTATCGATGATGCTCTGGGCCAGCCACTTTCGCCGTCATCACGACGGGATGCGAAACGTTTATGCCGCGACGTCAATTTCGCGGATAGGGCGTGATATGCCTCGCTAATCTAACTATTCTTCGGGACCTTCGGGTCGCATTTCGGCCGATCCCAATCGGGTAAACCGATGCCGTTCAGCGTTTGCGCTTCAAGGACCCGACGATGATTCGCGTGGTCAATTCGGCTCGTCGCCTCGAATACTGCCGCGCATCCGAGAGGATCGGATATACCACGCCGCCGACAATGGCATCCGCGGCCGACTCGGCGGTGGCCGCATCGATGCCGTCGGCCAACAGCCGGGTGCGGACGCTGTCGTGCAACGGCAAACTGAATCCGGCGCGCAACTTCACCGCGGTTTCTTCGTGCTCCATGCAGGCAACGGTCAACGTCCGCAGCATCGCCGTGCCGCGTTCGGTGGTCAGTGTTGCGGTCAAGTTGCGCACCCAGCTGACCAGGTCGGCCGCCAGGTCGTCGGTGTGAGCGACCGACGCGAGAATCTTGTCGGCGTCTTCCAGCATGACATCGGTCACCAATGCCGGCCGGCTGGGCCACCAGCGATAGATCGTCTGCTTTCCCACGCCGGCGCGTGCGGCGACTGCCTCGATCGTCAACCCGTCGAATCCGCGCTCGAAAAGTAGTTCGCGCGTGGCGGTGACGATCGCGATCCGCGACTTCTCGCTGCGGCGCCGTGGCGCGCCGGCCGGCCGGTTCGTGTGGGTGAGATCGGTTGGCATCTGGTGATCCTCGTCTGTCCGGCCCCTCGCCGTCCCCGCCTAGTCCGGGGTCGCTTTATAGACCTCGGCCCGCCCCGGTAATCTTCCATACCACGAGACGGTTCGTCTTGTAAGACGGAAGGATATCAGCCGGTGCGGCCGAAGCCCGTGTTCGCCACAACGTGGGCGCGGTCATGACCCTGGGACTGACCCCCGAACAGCAGGAACTCAGCGAAGCCGTCGGCCAATTCGCCGCCTGCCACGCTCCGATCGCCGCCACGCGGGACACGTTCGACGCCCTGGCGGCCGGTCAGCTGCCCGCGTGGTGGGACGCGCTGGTGGCCAACGGCTTTCACGCCGTCCATCTTCCCGAGGATCTCGGCGGTCAGGGCGGGCGGCTGATGGATGCCGCGTGCGTGCTGGAGGCGGCGGCCAAGGCGCTGCTGCCCGGGCCGCTGCTGCCGACCGTGATCACGGGAGCCGTTGCGCTGCTGGCAGATCCGGCGCCGGCGTCGGAATCGCTGGTACGAGAGCTGGCATCCGGAATGCCCGCGGCCGTGGTGCTGCCCGACGACGGCGATTTCCGGGCGCGCTCCGACGGCGAGGGATGGCTGGTCACCGGGAGCTCGAAGGTCACCGCGGGCGCGTGTGCTGCCCGAGTGATCCTGGTCGGCGCTCGCACCGACGGTGACGACGCCGTCTGGGTCGCGGTCGATACCGGAGAGCCGACTGCGACAGTCGAATCCGTGCCGGGCACAGACCTCGTCGTCGACGTCGGGGTGTTGCGGCTCGCCCACCATCGCGCGGCCGAGTCCGACGTCCTGACCGGAATCGACGCGGACCGCGGGGCGGGTGTGGTCGTCGGCCTGGTGGCCAGCACGACGGCCGGAATCGTGCAGTGGTGCGTCGACGTGGTCACCGCGCACCTGCGCACCCGGGAACAGTTCGGCAAGGTGATCGGGACCTTTCAGGCTCTGCAACACAGCGCGGCGATGCTGTTGGTCAACAGCGAGCTGGCCACCGCGGCGGCCTGGGACGCGGTCCGGGCCGCCGCCGAATCACTGGACCAGCACCGCATTGCGGCGGCCGGCGCGGCGACGATCGCGGTCTCGCCGGTACCCGATCTGGTTCTCGATGCGCTGACGATGCTCGGCGCCATCGGTTTCACCTGGGAACACGACGTACACCTCTACTGGCGCCGAGCAATCAGCCTGGCCGGCTCGATCGGTCCGGCGAATCGCTGGGCACGCCGGCTGGGCGAGCTGACCTGCAGTCAGACCCGCGCCATGTCGGTCAATCTCGGCGACGCCGAAGCCGAGTTCCGGTCCTGGGTCGCCGAGACGCTGGATGCCGCAATGCAATTGCGCAACGACACGCCCGCGCCGCACGGCGACTACCCGGACCAGGCGTCCGGGCCGCAACGCACGTTGATCGCCGACGCTGGACTGATGGCCCCGCACTGGCCGGCGCCGTGGGGCGTCGATGCGGACCCGTTGAAACAACTCATCATCGACGAGGAGTTCGCCAAGCGGCCCGGGCTGGTTCAGCCCTCGCTGAACATCGCAGAGTGGATCTTGCCCTCGGTGCTGGCCGCCGCGCCAAAAGAGCTGCAGGAGAGGCTGATTCCGTCGACCCAACGCGGCGCGATTCATTGGTGCCAGCTGTTCAGCGAGCCGGGAGCCGGCTCGGACCTCGCGTCGCTGACCACCCGGGCGACCAAGGTCGACGGCGGCTGGCGGATCAACGGCCACAAGATCTGGACGTCCTTGGCGCAGTACGCCGACCTGGGCGCGCTTTTGGCCCGCACCGACCCCGAGGCCGGCAAGCACCGCGGCATCGGCTATTTCCTGCTCGACATGCGATCGCCGGGCATCGAAATTCAGCCGATCAAGACGGCGACCGGGCAGGCTTATTTCAACGAAGTCTTCCTCAACGACGTCTTCATCCCCGACGAGATGCTGCTGGGCGGACCCACCGACGGCTGGACCCTCGCGATCGCCACCATGGCCGAAGAGCGGTCGGCCATCGGCGGCTACGTCAAGTTCGACCGGGCGGTCGCGATCCGCCGGCTCGCCGGGCAACCCGGGCCAGACCGTGACGACGCGCTGCGTGAGCTCGGTGAGCTCGACGCCTACACCAACGCCATCAGGGCGCTCGGGGTGCGCGAAACCATCCGGCTGCTCGACGGTCAGGCGTCGGGTCCGGCGTCCAGCATCGCCAAAGTGGCGATGAACGTGCTGCTGCGACGGACCTTCCAGGCCACGCTGCAGCTGACCGGGCAGGTCGCGATGGTCGATGACGACGGCCGCGGTCGTGGAGCCTTATCTGCATCTTCCCGCCGAGCTGATCGGTGGCGGCACCAGGGAGATCCAGTTGAACATCATCGCGCAGATGATCCTCGGGCTGCCGCGCAAGTAACCGTCGAAAACAAGGAAGCGCCATGGGATTACGCGGAGAGGCCGCGATCGTCGGATACGTCGAGCTGCCGCCCGAGCGGCTGAACAAGGCCTCGCCGGCGCCCTTCGTGCTCGAGCAGTGGGCCGAGCTCTCCGCGGCCGCCTTGGACGACGCGGGGCTGCCGGCCGAGGTGGTCAACGGGATCGTCGCCTCCCACCTTGCCAAGTCCGAGATCTTCGTGCCCTCCACGATCGCCGAATACTTGGGCGTGGGCGCGCGATTCGCCGAACACGTGGATCTCGGCGGAGCCAGTGCCGCGGCCATGGTGTGGCGGGCGGCCGCGGCGGTCGAGCTCGGCATCTGTGACGCCGTGCTGTGTGCGCTGCCGGCCCGCTACATCACGCCGTCGTCGAAACTGAAGCCCCGGACGATGGTGGACGCGATGTTCTTCGGTTCGTCGAGCAACCAATACGGCTCTCCGCAAGCCGAATTCGAGATTCCGTATGGAAACCTCGGCCAGAACGGGCCGTACGGCCAGGTGGCGCGGCGTTATGCGGCGATCTACGGGTACGACGAGCGGGCGATGGCCAAGATCGTCGTCGACACCCGCACCAACGCCAATCACACCGACGGCGCGATCTGGAAGGACAAGCCGCTCACGGTCGACGACGTGCTGGCCAGCCCGGTGATCGCCGACCCGCTGCACATGCTGGAGATCGTGATGCCCTGCGTCGGGGGTGCCGCGGTCGTCGTCGCCAACGCCGATGTCGCCAGGCGGTCGCGCAATCGCCCGGTGTGGATCAAGGGATTTGGCGAGCACGTTCCGTTCAAGACGCCCACCTACGCCGAGGATCTGCTGTCCACGCCGATCGTGGCGGCGGCCGACACCGCCTTCGCCATGACCGATCTGACCCGTGACCAGATGGACATGGCGTCGATCTACGACTGCTACACGATCACGGTGCTGCTGTCGCTGGAGGATGCGGGCTTTTGCCAGAAAGGAACCGGGATGGAGTTCGTCGCCAACCACGACTTGACCTTCCGCGGCACTTCCCGCTCAACACCGCCGGCGGTCAGCTCGGCTTCGGACAAGCCGGATTGGCCGGCGGCATGCACCACGTCTGCGACGCCACCCGCCAGATCATGGTCCGCGCGGGAGCCGCGCAGGTCTCCGACTGCAACCGGGCCTTCGTGTCCGGCAACGGCGGAATCCTGTCCGAGCAGACGGCGCTCATCCTGCAAGGGGACTGACTGAGGAACTTCGAGCGACCGATGCCGGTCAAAACGCCTACCACCGCGCCGTTTTGGGATGCGCTGGCCCAGCATCGCATCGTCATCCAGTACTCGCCCTCGTCGGACAGGTACGTGTTCTATCCGCGGGTGCGCGCACCCCGCACGCTGGCCGACGACTTGGAGTGGCGCGAAATATCGGGCATGGGGACGTTGTATTCGTTCACCGTGGCGCACCGGCCGGTCCGCCCGCACTTCGCCGACGCCGTTCCGCAACTGCTCGCGATCGTCGAATGGGACGAGGGGCCAAAGTTTTCCACCGAGATGGTCAACGTCGAGCCCGCCGACCTGGCTGTCGTCATGCGGGTACGCCCGGTGTTCTTCGACTATCCCGAACACGACGTCACGATGCTACGCTACGAGCCCGCCGGCTAGCTCGCCCGGGCTACTTCAGCTCCTCGGTCGGCACGTCGTAGCGCTGCTGGTACGCACGCACCCGCTCACGCATCTCGCCGGCGTCCCGCCCGGTGTCCGACCAGGTGTAGCGTCCGCGTCCGCCATCCCCGGGATGGGCGGTCAGGAAGTCGCGCATCTTCTGCTCGGCCTCGGGCTTGAGCTCTCGGCCCAGCTTGGCGTAGATATCCTTGATCGTCGCCCACGGATCCTTGACGAAATCGGTGAACTGAACGTCGATCATCCGGTCCGCGGGCACGACACCGCTGTCGCGGAACGACATTCCGCGGTCGAGGCCGACGACGATCTCTTCGTACGACTGCGCCGCGCATTCGGCGATGTTCGTCTCGTCGCTGCCCATCCGTCGTAGGTGGTTGGTGAGCGCGGCGATCGACGAGATGACATTGAGCGGATCGCGGTGCGTCTGCACGATCAACGCGTCGGGGTACTCGGCCATCAGCTTGTCCAGCTGCCACAGGTGCGCCGGTGACTTCAGCAGCCACTGGCCGGGCACACCAGACTGCAGGTGCTGCAAGAAGATCCGATGGAATCGATAGGCGCCGGTGTGGTCCGCCTCGTACATGAGCCAGCGGGCGTAGCTGGGCAGCCGGTACTGCACGGGGAAGATCATGCTGGTGAATTCGCTGGCCGTGATGCGCACGCACTCCTGCCCGACCAGCGCGCCCATCGGGTGAAACGCGAGGAAGCCGGGGATGATCTGCTCGGACATTTCGATGGTGGCCTGCGTCTGCGCGATACGGGGATCGGTGTGATAGGTCTCGGGCCGCGAGACCGGGCAGGGCGCGTCGACCTCCCAGGTCAGCGGTGGCCGCAGCTCGGGATCCTGGGCCAGCAGATCGTAGAGAATGGTCGTGCCGGTGCGGGGCTGGCCGACGATGAAGATCGGCGAAGTGATTGGCTCGCCGGCGATTTCGGGATGCTCTTTGCGCCACGCGGTCACACCGAGCCGGTTTGTCAGCGCGCGGATGATGTCGAGGTAGGCGACCTCCACGCCGATCGCCGACAGCCGTGCCTCGTTGACCAGGCCGTCGGCGAGACGTTCCAGTCCGGGCCGCCATCCGTCGGCGCCGAAGTCGTCGCAGCCGGCCTGTTCGCAGGCGGCGGCGATCAGGCTGTGGGCTTGTCGAATCCGGGTAGCCGGGCCGCGACGCCCGTGGTCACCTCGGTGCGCAGCGAGAGCGAAAACTGGCGCAGGTCCTCGGCGACGGCCGGATCGGATAACCCGGGGCGCACCCAGATCTCGGTCAGATCGTCGATATTGCTATGTGCCAGCCCGTCGAACGCGCGCTTGCGCGCGGCCGGCACCCGCATCGCCTGCGCCACGGCCTTGAACGTCGTCTTCGACTTGGCCGCCAGGATCACCGGCTTGAGTATCGGCGGCGGAAAGTGTTCGAACGCATCGCAACTCGTCAGCACCAGCGCACCGAGGCGCTCCGGGTAGTGCACCGCGACGAGTTGGGTGACCACTCCACCGGTGTCATTGCCGACCAGCACCACGTCCTCGAGGTCGAGCGCGGCCAGCACGTCGGCGACGATGCGGGCCACGCCGCGGATGGTCCGGTCGGCCCCCGGGCGCAGCGGTTGCGGGTGCGCGCCCAGCGGCCAGGTGGGGGCTATGCAGCGCAGCCCGCGACCGGCGAGTTTTTCGCTGACGCGACGCCAGAGCTCTCTGCCCATCATGTAGCCGTGCACGAACATGACTGGCCTGCCGTTTTCGGGTCCGGTTGCGTCGTAATGGATGGTCCCGGCACTAATGTCGATCGTCGACATGGATAACTCCTACTCAGAGATGGGCATTTACAAACAGGCTGTCTGTGCGTAAGTTACCAACAGGCTGTATGGAAAGCAAGAGACGGACTCAGGAGGAGCGCTCCGCGGCGACCCGCGACGCGCTGATCTCGGCTGCCCGCCGGCTGTGGGGCGAGCGCGGCTACGCCGACGTGAGCACGCCCGAGATCGCGGCGACCGCCGGGGTGACCCGGGGCGCAATGTATCACCAATTCGCCGACAAAGCAGCACTATTCGCCGAAGTTGTCGAGGTGGTGGAACAGGATGTGATGGGCCGGATGGCCACCATCGTCGGGGCTTCGGGCGCAACGACTCCGGCCGACGCGATCCGCGCCGCCGTCGACGCCTGGCTCGAGGTCTCCAGCGATCCCGAAGTCCGTCAGCTGATCCTGCTGGACGCGCCCAGCGTGCTGGGGTGGGCGGGGTTCCGTGACGTCGCGCAGCGGTACAGCTTGGGGATGACCGAACAGATGCTGGCCGAGGCGATCAAGGCCGGTCAGTTGGCGCCTCAGCCGACCCGCCCGTTGGCGCACGTGCTGATCGGCGCGCTCGACGAGGCGGCGATGGCGATCGCCACCTCCGACGACCAAAAGCGCGCCCGCCGCGAAACCTGCCGGGTGCTACATCGGTTGATCGACGGGATGCTGCACGACCCCACGCGCTAGCGGCGGCTCTGGGCGAAGAATTGCCAGATCGTCGCCGTGGCGTCGAGCGCGGTGGACGGCGCGGGAAGGCCGAGGCGCTGCGCACCCGGAGTCGATTCGCCGCCGGGCCATTGATGTCCCGCGCCGGCCACCGAGATCAACTCCACGGTGCGCCCGTCCGCACACCCGGCCGTCTGAGTGGTCACGTCCCCGGCCGTTGTCGACGCCGGTGAACTACATCCGTCGATGGCGCGCCAGATGGCGTTGACCGCTTCCGCCGATGGGCCGTCCACGCGCAGAATCCCGTTGGCGCCGAGCGTTTTACCGGGACCGCCGTTGTAGGGGACCAGCTCGTCGGCGGTGCCGTGGATTTGCAGCACCGAGGTCGGCCGCGCCCCGGCGCAGTCCGTCAGCAGGGTCCCCGCAACGGGTGCGATCGCGGCGAAAATACCGGTCTGGCAGCCCAGCCGCAGCGCCATCATCGCCCCGTTCGACATACCAGTGACGTAGACGCGGGCCCGATCGATCGGGATCTGTTGCTCGATCGCGGCGACCATCGCGGTGAGGAATCCGACGTCGTCGACGTTGTCGCGCTGCGGTTGACCACAGCAGGTACCGGCGTTCCAGGCGCGGTTGAGCCCGTCGGGATAGGCGACCAGGAAATGACCGCCGTCGGCCGCGCCGTCCCAATGGTAGGCACGTTCGGCCTGCGCTCCGGTGCCGAAGCCGCCGTGCAGCATCACCACCAGCGGGACAGCATCGGTCAGGCCTTGCGGCCGGTACAGGTGAAAGGTCCTGCTCACTCCGCCCGCCTCGATGCTCTGGGTGGATTGCCCGACCGGAATCGACGCAGCACCCGGTGTTCCCAAGGCGTGTCCGCCGCCCGCGCATCCGGCGAGCCCGACGACCAACGTTGCGAGAACGCACACGCTCAGCGTGCGGAAGCAGCCGGATCGCATGAGGTCATCGTGGCACCCACTGCCGATTTTGACAAGGTGCTTGTCAATTTCGCCACGAATGGCACACTGCTTGTCATGCGACTGGACGACGACTGGCAGCCCACCGTGCCGGCGCTGGTGAATCTGGTTGCGGCCTCCGGGGCGCCCCGGTTACGGGCGGCGTTCGCCGCGGCCGGGCTGGACGGGATCCGCCCCGCGCAAGCGGTGGCATTGGTGCCCCTGGCGGCCGGCGGACTGCATGCGTCGGCGGTGGCCGACCGCCTCAGGGTGAGCCGGCAGGCGGTGGCCCAGGCGGTGGCGGCCCTGGAGCGACACGGATACGTCCGCCGCGGGCCGGACCCCCTCGACGCTCGCGCCCGAATCATCGAGCTGACACCACGAGGCCGGCAGGCGCTGCGGGTAATGCGTTCCAGCGCACTCGAATTGGAGAAGAGATGGCAGCAGGTGCTTGGTGAGCAGCGACTGGGCGCGTTTCGCGAGACGTTGATGATGCTGCTGTCGGCGCAATCCGGCCAATAACCACGGGTGGCCAGGGCCCCGCCGAAAAGGGACGAGTGACCCTAGGCGCCGGGACCCGGCCGCATCGACAATCGCACCATGTCAACTATTGACACCGAACGCATGCTGATCGAATCGGCGGTTCCGACGTTCGACGCGATGCTCGCCGAGCATGTGGTCGTGGCCGCAGACGCGCCGAGCACCTTCCAGGCCGCCAAGGGCCTAGACCTGCTCACCGTGCGCACACCGCTGTTGGTGGCGTGCATGTGGATTCGGAACCTGCCGGCTCGGCTGTCGGGTCGGTCGGTGCCTGCGCCGCCACGCGTGGTGATCGCGGAGCACACTCTGCCGGGCTGGTTGGTGTTGGGCGAACGACCGAACCGCGAATTCGCTTTCGGCGCGGCGGGCAAATTCTGGCAGCCGGTGATCGCATGGCGCGACGTGGCGCCGGCGGATTTCGCCGGCTTCGCCGAACCCGGCTGGGGAAAGATAGCCGCCAACTTCTCGGCGGCGCCCTACGGTGAAAGCCACACCCTGCTCAGCTACCAATGCCGAACTGTCACAACCGATCCCGCAGCACGACGGCGATTCCTGCGTTACTGGTGGCTGATCCGGCCCTTCGTCGCACACATCATGCGCGCCACGTTGAACACGATCAGAGCCAACGCCGAGGCGGTGCGCTGATCACTTAACGGGCGTAGCGGCGACCGGGCCCCGGCGGAAGGCATGTCCGTCGCCAATCATGTTGTTGTTAAGGCGTTCTCAGGAATACATCGTTGAGCGTGACGGTACGCAGGTTCCGGTCCCGGATGGTGTCGATGAGTTGCGGATACACGTGCGTGACGGGCAGGTGATTGAGGTGGCCGATCACGATGGCCTGCGGGACGAAATACTGGTCGATCATCTTGAGGATGTATTCCTCGGTGATCAGCGTGGAATCCGACAACGAACCCGACCACAGGGTAGGCACGGTGTAGCCGAGTTCGTTGGCCACGGCGTCGACGGCGCCGTTGTGCTTGCCGTAGGGCGGCCGGTAATACGGTTTGGCGCCGACGCCGTAGGTCTTCTTCAGAAACTCGTCGTTGCGCTTGAGCTCTTCTTCGACCTTGCTCTGCGTCAGCGACGTCAAGTCCGGGTGTGACCAGGTGTGGTTGCCGAGCTGAATCTGCCCGGACTCCACCAACGGGCGCAACAGATCCAGATTGTCGGTCCACGAATTGTAGATCCCGTTGACGAAAAAGGTCATTCGGGCGCCGGTGTCCTTGGCCAGCTGCGTGTAGGCCCGCACGACATCGCTGTTTACCCCGTCATCGAGGGTCAGCGCGAGCAGGTCGCCGTCTCCGGGAATCGTCATCAGTGCCCCGCCACCCGGCAGCGGGATCCGGGCACTCAGGGGCGGGGGCGGCAACAAACCGACCGGCGATGGGGCGACCGGCCCAGATGTCGCGGCGGCATCGAGAGGCACCTGCGCAAACGTTCGCGGTTGCGGGTCGACGATCAGGCGCGCGGCGCCCACAGCGGCAACCGTGGCCGCGGCAAGCGAGCCGAGAAATCGGCGCCGTTTCATCTCTTCCATGGCTCGGCTCCGGTCAACCCGCGAAGCAAATGATTTGCGGTGGGGCGGCCGACAGGCAAGCCCGCGTACGGGTTGTCTACCTTGCCAAACTGCGCGGCCACAGCAGCGAACCGTACCATTGTCGGCCCGAATATGACGGGTTCGTTACGGGAGGGTCCGCTGTGAATTCCCGACGAAAAATCGCGTAGAGCTGCGAAGGTCACGAAACGGTCACGGCGCACGATCGGATCAGTGCGGGTCCCCGGGTCCGCGTTGCGGTAGCTGCACCGGCTCGACGTTCGGCGTCCCCAGCGTCGAGGCGAGCCATGGCAACGCCGCGTCGAACGCCTGGGCGGCGAACGGCCAGTCGTGTTTGCCGGGCTGTGTCACCACCGCGCACCCGATCCCGTTGGCCCCGGCGATGGTGCACAGCGCATGGGCGGCGGCGTCCTGGCCCTCCGGATTGGCCGCGGCGGTGCTCCCGAGGGCGGGGTTGGCCGCCTGCGCGACGTTGTGTGCACCGGGCGGGGTGGGGATGTCGAACCATCCCGACAATCCGGTGTAGCGGCCGTGTCGAGTCATCACGGCGATCGGGTCGAAGTCCGCCCACGCGGCGGTGTGGCCGCCGAACAGCTCCGCGATGGTCTGTTCGTTACTGCCGATGTTGGGCCGCAGGTCGCCGGCGATGTCCACGAAGGCACTGAACAACTCCGGATGCATGACGGCGAGGGTGATGGCACACGTTCCGCCCATCGACCATCCGGCGACACCCCAACTGGCGCGGTCGGCGCTGACACCGAAGTTGGAAACCATGAACGGCACCACGTCTTTGGTCAGATGATCGGCGGCGTTGCCGCGGCGCCCGTTGACGCATTCGGTGTCGTTGTCGAACGATCCGGTGGGGTCGGGGAACACGAAGACCGGGGCAAAACCGTGATGGCGAGCGGCGAAGCCGTCGATCGCGGTGAATGCGCCGCCGGGTCCCAGCCAGTCGCGAGGCAGATTGAACGCCGAGCCGAGCATCATGACCGTCGGCAGCCGGGGCGGCGGATTGGTGTTGAACCACGCCGGGGGCAGATAGACTAGTTCCTGGCGGTGCGGAAAACCGGAGGCGTCGGCGTCGATGTTGACCGGCACCACCACGCCCTTGTCCGGTTTGGTGCCGGCGACCTGCATCGCGGTGACCTGCAGCCTGTCGATCTGATCGGGCAGCGGCGCCGACGTCAGCTGATTCCACGCCGCCAGCACGGTCGGGAAATAGCCCACCCACAGGTTCAGCGACATACCCGCGCACAACACACACAGCGGAACGGCGAGGAACGCCAGAGCCCGCCGCCACCAGCGGGCGCCGTTCCACCCCAGCACCAGCACCGTGGCCGTCAATCCGCTCATCGCGATCCACAGCCACAGGGACTTCGGTGCCGGGTCGCCGGCGACGCCGAGCGAGACGATGTACCAGTACGCCAGGGCGGCGACGGCGGCCGCGGCGATCAGGGCCACCGGCAGCGCGCGCCGCAACCAGCTGGGCCTGCGCCAGTCGATCACGATCAGCGCGACGAGCAACGCGAGTGCCTGCGCCGCGAGTGGCAACCAGCCGTGCAGCAGGGACAGTTCTCCGAGAAATCGGGGCAAACGTGCAGACCTTCGAAAACTATGGAACCCGGTTGGCCAGACCAACTATCCCATATCGCCCAACCGGTCCGTGCTCGCGAACGAGCGCAGTCGCAGGCTGTTGCCGACGACAAAGACGCTGGAAAACGCCATCGCCGCTCCCGCCAGCATCGGGTTGAGCAGGCCCAGTGCGGCCAGCGGAATCGCGGCCACGTTGTAGCCGAACGCCCAAAACAGGTTCGTCTTGATCGTGGCCAACGTCTTGCGGGAGAGCCGGATCGCGTCCCCGGCAGCGCGCAGGTCGCCGCGCACCAGCGTCAGGTCGGCGGCCTCGATCGCCACGTCCGCGCCGGTGCCCATCGCGATCCCCAGATCGGCGGTGGCCAGGGCGGCGGCGTCGTTGACCCCGTCGCCGACCATCGCGACGACCTTGCCGTCGGATTGCAGACGCCGTATTACCGCGACCTTGTCGGCGGGCATGACCTCGGCGATGACGTGCGCGATCCGCAGCTCGCCGGCGATGTGGTCGGCCACGATCTCGTTGTCACCGGTCAGCAGGACCGGCGTCAGTCCGAGCCGCTTGAACTGCCGGATGGCCTCGGCGCTGGTGGGCTTGACGGTGTCGGCGATCACCAGGATCCCGCGGGCGCTGCCGTCCCAGCCCACCGCGACGGCGGTCTTGCCCTCGCTCTCGGCGCGGCGTTTGGCCTCAGCGACCGCGGGGGTCAGGCACAGCGACCAATCGGCCAGCAGGGCGTTGCGGCCGACAACGACGGCGTGGCCGTCGACGACGCCTTGCACGCCCTTGCCTTCGACGCTCATGAAGTCGTCGGGCGTCGGCAGGGGGCCGAGCTCGGCGCCGGCGGCCTTGGAGATCGCTTGGGCGACAGGGTGTTCGGAGGCATCCTCGAGTGCTCCGGCGTAGCGCAGCAGGATGGCGCGGTCGGTGCCCGGGGCGGCGACGACGTCGACAAGGGCCATCTTGCCGGTGGTCACCGTGCCGGTTTTGTCGAGCACGATCGTGTCGACCTTGCGGGTGGACTCCAACACCTCGGGCCCTTTGATCAAGACGCCGAGTTGGGCCGCGCGACCCGTTCCGACCAACAGGGCGGTCGGTGTCGCCAGCCCCAGCGCGCACGCGCAGGCGATGATCAGCACCGCGACCGCCGCCGTGAACGCCGCGGCGACGGGGAAGCCGGCGACGAGCCACGCCACCAGCGTGGCCACCGCGATCGCGATGACGATCGGAACGAAGACGCCGGACACGCGGTCCGCCAGCCGCTGCACCTTGGCCTTGCCGGACTGCGCGGCCTCGACCAGCTTGGCCATCTGTGCCAGCTGGGTGTCCCCGCCGACCCGGGTGGCACGCACGACCAGACGTCCGCCCGCGTTGACGGTGGCACCGGTGACGACGTCGCCCTCGCCGACCTCGATCGGCACGGACTCGCCGGTCAGCATCGACGCGTCGACCGCCGACGAGCCGGAGACGACGACCCCGTCGGTCGCGATCTTCTCGCCGGGACGCACGACGAAGTCGTCGCCGACGTTGAGCTGCTCGACCGGGATGCGAAGCTCGACGCCCGGGCCGTCGGGACGCAGCATGTCGCGGCGCAACACGGCGACGTCCTTGGAGCGGTGCTCGAAGTAGCGGCCGGCCAGGACAAACAGGGTCACGCCCGCGGCCACTTCGAGGTAGATGTTGCCGGTGCCGTCGCCGGGCGTGACGGTCAGTGTGAAGCCGTGGTGCAGGTGCGGATGCCCGGCGGTGCCGAAGAACAGCGCATACAGCGACCAGAGGAACACCGACAGGGTCCCTATCGACACCAGCGTGTCCATCGTGGCGGCGCCGTGCGTGAGGTTGGCCCATGCGGCGGCGTGAAACGGCCGACCCGCCCACACCACCACCGGCGCGGCCAGTGCCAGCGATGCCCACTGCCAGTTGCGGAACTGCAGTACGGGGATCATCGCCATCGCGATCACGGGCGTGGCAAGCACCATCGCGGTGACCAGCCGGCTACGCAGCGAGGCCAGCTCGCGGTCGTCGTCGGTCGGTTCGGTCTGCGGTTGCGGCAGTGCGGCGGTGTAGCCGGCCTTTTCCACCTCGTCGACCAGCAACTGCGGGTTGTAGCCCGCCGGGACCGCGACCGACGCCCGCTCCAGTGCGAAATTCACGGTCGCCGTCACGCCGTCGAATTTGTTCTGCGCCTTTTCCAGCCGCGCCGCGCAGGAGGCACACGTCATCCCGGTGATGTTCAACTCCAGGTTGCTGACCGCGCTCGTGGTCATGACGCTCCTTTCATATACCCCCTGGGGTAGAAAGCACGCATACCCTTATACACCCCCGGGGTATCGTCGTCAAGGCCGTGTCGCTGCGGTGTTCGCCTGCGATTCTGCCTGGTCGGCGGTGTAGGGCCGATTTCGGGGCGCCCGACCGCTTCATCGGCTCGGCGTCGGCACCACCGCTGCGCTGCAACTGCCACGCGAGTTCGCCACGAAGGTCGGCGTCGTGCTGCGCGAAGAGGTCACCCGGCTGACCAAATCCGGCCTGTGGCCGGCGCGCTTCGCGTCCTCGCCGGTGTGGGATCCGGCTATTCCGGAGCCGCGATAGCCGGGGCTACTGCCCGGTAGGTGGAAGGAGAGACATCATGACCGTCGTCATCGTCGACGCGGGGCCCCATCAGGTGAGCCGCTCGGTCGACGTGGCCGCGCCGGCCGCCGAGCTCTACGAGATGGCCGCCGATCCCTGCCGTCATCGCGAGCTGGATGGGTCGGGCACCGTGCAGCGCAACATCAAAGCGCCGGAAACACTGGTCGTGGGGTCGAAGTTCGCGACGGCCATGAAGATGCTGGGCGTCCCGTATCGGATCACCAGCACGGTGACCGAGCTCAAACCGCACGAACTGGTCGAATGGCGCCATCCGCTGAGCCATCGCTGGCGGTGGAAGTTCGAGCCGCTGTCTCCCACTCTGACCCGCGTCACCGAGACCTTCGACTACCGCGACGCGGGCACGTTGAAGAAGAAATTGAAGTACTACGAGCGGATGGGGTTTGCGAAAGCCAACGCGTCGGGGATCGAGGCGACGCTGGCCAAGTTGCGCGACCGCTACGCCGCGAAGTAGGTAGGCCGGATCGTCGGCGTCCCACGCGACCAGCCCGGACACCCAATGGGTCAACTGCTCGACCTGATCGTTGTGGTGCAGATGGCGTGGCGGTGTTGCGAACGTCGAGTAAGGACGGCACCGCATGACGATGCGGGTTTCCCGTTCGCACATGGCCGCCACGGCCGGCCGCGCCTCTTCACCGAGTGGTTGGCCCGACATCCGGCCGGCGACCGCCATCATCACGTCGACCGCAAAGTCACGATCGTCGTCGAGCGCGGCATCCGCATAGACCTGGAGATAGGTGAACGGCCACCGCTCGTCCAGGACACACAGGCTGACCTTGCCGTCGCGTGCGATCACGCGAGCCTTGCCGCGGCCGGCCATCGTGGCGACCAACAGTTCGTCGGTGTCGGTGGTGATGTAGTAGACCACCGACATCGCCGGGCCGTCGCTGCGGCGGCGGTAGCCGAACACGCAGGTGCGGTGGGTCCGGACGAACTCCCGCCGCTCCGAGGGCAGCATGTCGCGGTCGGTCGGAGCGGTGTAGGGCGCAGCGGCCAGCGGCAGCAACATGCGAAATATTCTCGTTGTCAGTGGTATTGACCCCTCAACTATTTTTGGATACAGTGTGACCATTAATAATGACCCTGTCAAGCCGCCGCCGGCCCGCTCCCGCGGACGACCGGCCCTGGCGAAAGAGCGGATCATTGCGGCGGCCGTCGAAATTCTCGACGAACAAGGCGCGGACGCGCTGTCCATGCGAACGCTGGCACAGCGCCTAGGATCCGGTACCGCCACGCTGTACCGGCACTTCGACGACCGATCGGAACTGGTGGCCGCGGTCGTCGACCACATTCTCGGGGCAGCCGACCTCGATCCGGACGAGATTGCCGCACAGCCGTGGCAGCAAGCCTGTATCTCGTTCGCGCAGCACATGTTTGGCGCGCTGCGCGGGCATGGTAATGTCGCAGCCCTGCTGACCGACCACATCTCGATGGGGCCCAATGCGCTGGCCCACCGCGAGCTGTGCCTGTCGGTGCTGCTCGACGGCGGCTTCGCGCCGGAGGTCGCCGCCCACGCCTACGCGACCCTGGCCCGCTATGTCTTCGGGTTTGCCATCCAACAGTCTGGCGCGGCCGATGCTGCGCAAGATGCCGCGTCGGCCAGCGCATTCCGCCACCTCGACCGCAAACGGTATCCGGCGACGGCATCGGTGGCCGACGCTCTGCCGGTGCCCTTGGTCGACGAGTTCGCCTTCGGATTGCAACTGTTGATCGCCGGGCTCGAAAGGCTGCACGGATTGAAGGTGACCGCGCGGTGAATCGTGGTGCCTTCGGACAACCAGCCCAGCCTGCCGAAGGATTTGCGCAATGACCGGCTCGATGATCAGTCGTACCTTCACCAACGCAACGCATCCCATTTCGGATTCGCTGATCCTGCTGGGTCATCTGATCAGTCGTTACGGACTGGTCGTCGTGCTAGCCTGGATCGGCTTCGGCAAGTACGTCAAGATGGAATCCCCGGTTGCTGATCGAACACAACCCGCTGATGAGCTGGATGTACGACGTTTTCAGCGTCACGACCGTTGCCCGCGCACTGGGGACGATGGAAATCGTTGCGGCCCTTCTCATTGCGGTGTGCCCGCTGTGGCCCCGCGTGTCGGCGATCGGCAGCGCGCTCGCGGTGGTGCTGTTCCTGGGAACGTTGAGCTTTCTGTTCACGACGCCCGGCGTGGTCTCGACGCATGCCGTCGGCCTGCCCGTGCTCTCGGCGCTGCCCGGCCAGTTTTTGCTGAAGGACCTGGTGCTGATCGGGGTGGCGCTATGGACGCTCGGCGACGCGCTGCGTGAACAGCGTTCCCCGAATGAGACTCTTGGCTGACCCCAGCGCGGCTTGGTAGGTGTGCGGCGCCAGGCTATCCGCTTGCTCCGACAGCCCCCGGGTGAGTGCGCAGATGGCCTCGACCGTCGACCGGGCGTCGGTCTGGCCGTACAAGGTCCCGCGTCGCCGGGCATCGTCTACGATCTCGAAGACGACGTCGTGCAGCGCCTTGGATCCCGGGGATTCCCGTGTGCCGGCGGCACGCAACGCCCGCAAGAACCCGGTCAAATACGGATAGTCACGGATCAGCCGCGCCGACTCGTCGAGCACCGCGTCGAACCGGTCGCTGACGTGCTCGTGCTGCGCCGCGGCTTCGCGCAACCGCGGCGCGACGATCTGTTCGATCTCCTCTCCGGTCGCGTGCAACAGTTCGGATTTGTTCGGAAAGTAGTGGTACAGGCTGCCACTGGTCATGTCGGCCATGCGGGCGATCTCGCGGATCGTCGCTTGCGAGTAGCCGACCTCGGCCACGCAGCGCATCGCGGCGGTGATGATCCGGCGGCGGGTCTCCTCGCTGTCCGCTCCCACCGGACGCCCCAGCTGAGTCACTGGTTGTCCGGGTGGCGCGCTCGCCGGCTGATGCGGATGCGCCACGTCCGCTTTCGCCGCGTCAGGTAGTAGTCCTCGCTTACACTTTCACCGAGTCGCCAGCCACGCCATCTGGCCAGCAGGCACAGGCCCGAGCCGACGGCGATTCCCACCAATTCACCCAGCGGCGCCAGTCCGTAACGCGACAGCAGCACCACAGTGCCGCTGGCCGCCACCGCGGGCGTCGCGTAGAGCGTGTTGCCGCCGAAGATCGCCGGCGTGCGATTCACCGCCAGGTCACGCAGCGCCCCGCCCCCGACGGCGCTGATGGTGCCGAGCAAAATCGCTGGGAGCCAAGACAATCCGGCCGCCAATGTCTCCTCCGCACCGGCCACCGCCCAGGTGCCCAGCGCCAGCGCATCGACAACCGGGTAGGTCAGCGACCACACCCGTGCGCGCAGCAGGATCAGAAATGCGACCGCTGCCCCTGCCACCGCAATCACCACGTAGAGCGTGTCGGTCAACGCCACCGGCGGTCCGTGCTGCAGCAGCGTGTCGCGGATCAGGCCACCGCCTAGGCCCGATAGGATCGCCAGCGCCACGAATCCCACTGGGTCCATGCGGAATTCGCGTGCCACGGCCCCACCCAGCACGGCATTGACGAACACGCCGGCCAAGTCGATCGCGCGCGAGAACTCCCCCAACGCGAGGTTCACTGCCGCTCACCTCCGGCTTGATCGGTCGGTCAAATATATTCGACGTCGTAGTGCGCCCGCGGTCGAAGGGTGGGCAACCATGCGCGCGAAGGCACAGTTGGGCCGACCCGTCGGCGCCAGCGGCGCAGAGACGCGCCGCCGTATCGTCGCCGCGACCATGAAATGTGTGGCCGAGGTCGGCTACGCGCGGGCGACCATCCGCGAGATCGCCCGCATGGCGGACATGACCAGCGCCAGCCTGTACAACTACTTCCCGAACAAATCCGAACTGATCAAGGCGGCCGTCGCGGCCAGGACCGACATCGTCATGCCCCGGCTGCGCGCGGCCGCCGAGGGGCCCGGCAACATCGTCGACCGGATCGAAGCCGTGCTCGACGAGTCGGGCCAACTGATGCGCGAGTACCCGGACCTGGCCGCGTTCGAGTTCGCCATCCGGGCGGAAAACGTTGCGGCGCCGGTCCGCCGGAAGGTCCGCGGGCAACCGAAGAACCCAGGGTTCGAGGCGTTCCGCGACATCATCGAGGGCGTCGTCGAGGACGCCTGCGGGCGCGGCGAGCTGGGTGATCATCCGGATTCACGCGCTGTCGTGGCGGCGCTGTACGCGCTCGTCTACGGCCTGACCGAGCTGGCGGCCACCCTGCCACCGCGGGACTACCACGCCGCGTTGAGGTCGGCAAAAGTGCTGGTCCGGAGCACTTTGTTCGGCGAGCAGCCGAAGACGCCTTGACACGATCAAGCGATTGATTATTAGAGTCGACGCACGAAGAGCGGAGCCGGGACTTGACCGAGACTGTTGGGTACGCGTTCGACGTCGACGCACTGCGGCGCAAGTATGCCGAGGAACGTGCGCGCTGTCTGCGGCCCGACGGCATCGACCAGTACGTGGAGATCGCCGGTGAATTCGCGCGGTACGGCGAAGATCCCTGGGTCGACCAGGAATTCACCCGCGAGCCCCGCACCGACGAGGTCGACGTGGCGATCGTGGGCGCCGGCCTCGGTGGCCTGCTCACCGGGGTGCGGCTGCGCGAACAAGGCGTGTCAAGCGTGCGGTTGATCGACCGGGCGGCCGATGCGGGCGGCACCTGGTACTGGAACCGGTATCCGGGGATCGCGTGCGACGTCGAGTCCTATGTGTACATCCCGCTGTTGGAGGAACTCGGCTACATCCCGGTGGAGAAATACGCCAAGGGCGCGGAGATCTTCGCCCACTGCCAGCGCATCGCCGAAAAATACAACCTGTACCGTGACGCGTGCCTGCACACCGAGGTGCAGGAGATCCGTTGGGATGCAGCCGAATCCCGGTGGGTAATCCGCACCAACCACGGCGACGCGATGCGGGCCAAGTTCGTTTCGATGGCAAACGGCTATCAAGCCAAGCCCAAGCTGCCAAGCATCCCCGGGCTCGGATCGTTTCGCGGTCACACGTTTCACACCAGCCGCTGGGATTACCGCTACACCGGCGAGAAGCTGGAAAACCTCGCCGGTCTGCGCGTCGGGATCATCGGCACCGGCGCCACGGCGGTCCAATGTGTGCCGCATCTGGGTGCCGCGGCGCGGCACCTCTACGTCTTCCAGCGCACCCCGTCGTCGGTCGATGTGCGCGCGAACGCGGCCACGGATCCTCAGTGGGTCAACACCTTACAGCCCGGCTGGCAGCGCCGTCGCATCCAGAACTTTCAGATCTTGACCGCCGGCGGGCAGGCATCCGAGGATCTGGTCGCCGATGCCTGGACGAGCATCACCCGCAAGCTCCCGGTGATGCGTCACGACGGCCCGGATCTCCAAGGGTCGGTGGACCCGGAGCAGCGTGGCCGCGACATCGAGCTGGCGGACTTCGCCAAAATGGAGGAGATTCGGGCCCGGGTCGACGAGATCGTCACCGACCGCGCCACTGCCGAGGCGCTCAAACCCTGGTACGGGTACTTCTGCAAGCGCCCCTGCTTCCACGACGAATACCTGCAAACTTTCAACCGCGACAACGTGACCCTCGTCGACACACGCGGTCGCGGTGTGGAGCAGATCACCGAGTCCGGCGTCGTCGTCGACGGCGTGGCCTACGAGCTCGACTGCCTGATCTTCGCAACGGGTTTCGAGGTGGGCACCGACTACAGCCGGCGCACCGGCTTCGAACTGATCGGACGCCACGGGGTGAGCCTGACCAAGCACTGGAGTGACGGCGTGCGCACCTTTCACGGCTTGTGCGCCAACGGATTTCCGAACTGCTTCATCGAATGCATCTCCCAGGCGGGATTGACGGTGAACTTCCCGTACCTGCTTGACGTTCAAGCCACCCATGCCGCCTGGATCATCGCGTGGGCCCTCGAGCACGGCGCCACCGAGGTCGAGGCGTCGATTGCCGCCGAAGCGGCGTGGGTCGAGACGGTGGTGGCACGCTCGACCGCGACCGCCGAGCGTGCCAGGACCTGTACACCCGGTTACTACAACCGCGAGGGCAAGGCCGACGCCAAGACCCGACAGGGCAGCTTCTTCTTCGGCACGCCAACCGAATACGCCGACATCCTGGCGGCCTGGCGGGCCCAGGGCGTCATGGCCGGCCTCGAGATTCGCCGGACCGACCCGTGAAGTACCTACTCGGCCGGGCCCGCGCGGCGACCCGGCGTCGACGCTCACCCAAGGTCGCGATCATCGGCGCCGGATTCGGCGGGCTGGGCGCGGCGGTTGCGCTGCGCCGCGCCGGCATCGACGACCTGGTGATCATCGAGGCCGACGACGGCGTCGGCGGCACCTGGCGGCGCAACACCTATCCCGGCGCCGCCTGCGATGTCCAAAGCCACCTGTACTCGTTTTCATTCGCGCCCAACAAAGCCTGGAGCCGAACCTACGCGCGGCAGCCCGAGATTCTCGCCTACCTGGAGTCGGTGGCCGACGACTTCGATCTGCACCGTCATCTGCGGCTCAACACCAGGGTGCGCTTGGCGGTGTGGAATGCCGACACCTGGAACTGGGAGTGCCGGCTGGAACGCGACGGCCGCACCAGCACGCTGAGCGCCGACGTGGTGGTCTGCGCCGTCGGGCTGTTCGGCTCGGTGAAGCTGCCCGATATCGCTGGATTGACCGACTTCGGTGGCTCCGTCATGCACACCGCAGGGACCATGGCTTTTCGTCGGCGGGCAAGAAGGTGGCGGTGATCGGCACCGGTGCCAGCGCGATTCAGCTGGTCCCCGAACTGGCGAAGACCGCCGCAGGGGTGACGGTGTTTCAGCGTTCCCCGCCATGGATGGTCCCCAAAGACGACCGCCCATACAGCGCAACCGAATTGGCGCACTTCCGGCGCAACCCGCTGGCGGTGCGCCGCGCCCGCTGGCAGATCTGGAAACTGCTGCACGACAACACCGCAACCCTCGCGGACGACCCGGTGGTCGCCGACCGCACCCGGATTGCCACGTCTTTTCTGGAACGCAGCGTTGCCGACGCCGGGCTGCGCCGCGCCCTGACGCCGGACTATCCGTTCCGGTGCAAGCGGGTGCTGCTCGGCGACGACTACTACCGGGCCTTGCAGCAGGACAATGTCGCGCTGGTCACCGACCCGATTGACCACCTCACCGACGGCGGTCGTCACCACCGTCGGTGAGGTGGTCGACGTCGATGCGATCGTGCTGGCGACCGGATTCGAGACATCGCATTATCTGTCGGGCATCGAGGTGGTCGGAAGCGGAGGGCAGCGCCTGCACGAGCGCTGGGGCGAGGATCCCAGTGCCTACCTGGGCGTCGCGGTCGCGGGCTTCCCCAATTTCTTCATGCTGTACGGCCCCAACACCAACCAGGGCGGCAACTTGATCGTCTACATCCTGGAGGCCGGTGCGCGCCTGGTGATCAGCGCGGTCACCCGGCTGGCGCGCCGCGGCGGCTACCTCGAGGTGCGCCCCGAGGCCGAAAAGGCCTACAACGACCGACTTTCCGCCGACTTGGAGCGCACCATCTGGACCCAGTGCGACAGCTATTTTCGCTCGCCGTCGGGCCGGATCGTCACCCAGTGGCCGCACACCACGTTGGAATACGCGCGCCGGACCTGGCGGCTGCGGCCCCGAGACTGGTTGCACCGCACCGGTGCGCCTCCGGCGGCCGGGCCTCGGCTAAGCGATGCCGAAATCGATTACCCCGCGGATCAATTCACCGGCGGCTAGGTCGGCGTACGCTTCGTTGATCTCGTCGAGCCCGTAGCGTTTGGTGATCATTTCGTCGAGCAGCAGTTGACCCGATTCGTACATCGCGGCCAGCAGCGCAATGTCGCTTTTGGGGTTGCAGGAGCCGAACACGGTGCCGCACAACGTCTTGTTCATCAGGATGAAGTCCTGCAGCGCGACGTCGATGGAGTTGATCGCCGGCATGGGCAAACCGGTGAGCACACACGTGCCGCCCTTGCGAGTCAGCGCCAGCGCTGCGCCCACGTCGGCGGGGCCGATCATCGACACAGACACGACGACCGCATCGGCCATCACCCCGCGGGTCAGCTCACGCACCTGAACGATCGCCTCGGCCGCGGTCGCCGCCTGGTGCGTCGCACCGAAAGTCCGCGCCGACTCGCGCTTGAACTCGATCGGATCGACCGCGACGATGCGGGCGGCCCCGCTGATCCGGGCGCCCTGAACGGCCGCGGTACCGATTCCGCCGACGCCGATCACCACCACCGTGTCCCCGCCGCGCACGTTGGCGCGCCGCGCCGCCGAGCCGTATCCGGTGGGAACCGCACACGCCAGCAGCGCGGCGGGCACCAGCGGGAAGTTCGGGTCGATTTTGACCAGTGAATTCGCCGACACGACGGTGTGTTCGGCGAACGCGCCGATCTTGGATACGTGCCCGAGATCTCGTCCGTCGGCGCTGTGATGACGAAAGGTGCCGTCGGTGGGCATGCCCGGCGCCAACGTCCCGGAGCTGGTGTCGCACAGATACTCCATTCCCGAAGCGCACCAACGGCATTGACCGCACACCGCGACGAACGACGTCACCACGTGATCGCCCGGCGCGAAGCCGGCAACCTCGTCGCCCACCTCCACCACCACGCCGGAGCCTTCATGCCCGCCGATGGTCGGCGACATCGCCGGCAGCCCGAGCGAGCGCAGCACATCCGGCGGCGCGGCCAGCCTTCCCTGCCGGATGTGTTCGTCGGATTGGCACAGCCCGGTGGCGGCCAGCCGCACCAGCACCTCGCCGGCGCGCGGTGGATCCAGTTCGAACTCCTCGACCGATCACGGGCGGCCGTACTCGTAGAGGATCGCCGCGCGGCTTCGCATCGACACTCGGCCTTTCGTGAACTCGCGGGTTGTGCTGGGCTAAGCAAGCGTGAGGAGTGCTTCGCTTACACGGACGATAGACAGCGGCGTCGCGGCCGTTCAACGTTTGCGTGATGTGTTGTGGGCGATCGCCGAAGCGTCGGTCGCCGCGGGCCTGGCGTGGTACATCGCTCACGACGTGCTGGGCCACCCGGACCCCTTCTTCGCACCGGTCGCCGCGGCGGTGTGCGTGTCGGCGAGCAATGTGTTTCAAGGGCAACGCGCGGTGCAGAACATTGTCGGTGTGGCACTGGGCATCTGCCTGGGTGCCACCGTGCAGCAACTGTGCGGCACCGAGTCGATTGCCATGGCCGCCACGGTGTTTGCCGCGTTGTGCGTCGCGGTGTTGTTCGGGCAGGGTATCCTGGCCCGCGACTTGACTTTCGCCAACCAGACCGCCGGCTCCGCGGTCCTGGTCATGGCGCTCTCGGTCGGTACCGACAGTGTGTTTCAACGCCTGCAGGAGGCGCTGATCGGTGGCGGCGTGGCACTGGTGTTGAGCATCCTGGTGTTCCCGCCCAATCCGCATACCGCGTTGCGCGACGCCCGGATCGCGGTATTCGCCGCCCTACACGACTTGCTCGTCGAGACCGTGGAGCGGGTCGCCGGTACCGCGCCGATCGCGTCGGCCTGGCAGTACGCGAGCGTCGACCGGCTGCACGACCGACTCGAGATACTCAGCAAGGCCCGCACCCACGCCCGGCATCTCGCGTTGATCGCGCCGCGGCGATGGGCCGAACGCGACGCGGTACGAGACGCGGATCGGCAAGGCGCGCAGGTGGCCTTGCTGGCCGGCTCGCTGCTCTATCTGGCGCGCGTGACGACGGCGGCCGGCGGCTCGCTTCCCGCACCGATACACGCCGCGCTCAGTGACCTGGCGGCCGGACTGACCCTCGCCGAGCCGAATCCGCAGGCGGCGAGTACCCGCGTCGCCGCCGCCCGCGCCTGTGCCGGCGCGGACGACTCGGCGCTTGCCGCCGTCCTCCAAACCTGTGTCGAGGACCTACAACTCGCGATCGACCCGCGGCACTAGGTGCCATGGGGGGAGGGATCGTCGAACCACGGCGAACTTGACCTCAGGCTGATTCTCACCGATGCCACCAGCTTCTACTACCTGGTTTAGCCGCCGGCGGCCACCCTGGCCCGCTCGGTCATCGAGGCAACCACGCCACCGTCGTTGAGGATGTCGGTGCCGGTGAGGTAGCCGGCCTTGTCGCTGGCGCAGAAGGCCAATAGCTCGGCCATCTCCTCGGGCCTGCCCCAGCGCGGGACGGCGGCGTCGGCTACCATCGCGCCGGCACCGGCCTGCTCCTCGAGGCGGCCCATTTCGGTGTCGATGGATCCCGGTGACACCGAGGCGATACGTAATCCCTTGGCGTTGAATCTTTTCGCCTGCGATTGGCTGTACCACTTCACGAAGTTCTTGCTCAGCGCGTAGGCGTACCCGGGCCGCGCCTCCTCCGGCATGGGGTCACACGCGGCCATCATGGCGTCTCAGAAGGCGTCGCCGTCGGTGAGCGCCAGCGGAAATTGCGCTGTCGGAATCAGTTCCGCGGGCAGCAAGTGGGCCGCCATCGACGCGACGTTGACTATCACGGAGCCCTCGCCGGCCACCGTATAGAACGCCTCGTTGACGTTGACGGTGCCCACGGCATTGGTCCGCATCACATAATCGGCGGCACCCATGCTGGGGCTCACCCCCGCGGTATGGATCACCGAGGCAAGCGTTCCGAGGCGTTTTGCGGTGTCCAAAAGGTCTGCCACCGCAGCCCGGTTGGTCACGTCGCAGTTGACGATCGTGGGATCCATCCCGAGTTCCTTGAGGGCGGCGGCCGCGTTGTCCAGCCGGTCTTGCCTGACGTCACAGAGGACGACGATGTGGTCGCGGCCGACGATCTTGGCCGTGGCCAACCCCATGCCGTCGGCACCGCCGGTGATTACCGAGACTCGATTCATACCTGGACGGTATACGTAGCCCGCTCAGCGGTTTGCGCGTACTAGTGGTTCAGCGCCGACTCCGCCGGATGGTGCGGATGACCGGCGTGCCGAACCGCCGTGCCGAGGAACGGCGCCTGCAGGGTGGCGGCCACGTAGCGGCGGTTGACGATCAGCCCGCCGACCGTGATCACGGCGTAGATGCCGCAGAGGACCAGCCGTCCAGGCGTCGAGGTGATCGGGAACTGAACGAGGAACAATCCCAGCAGCGTCCAGGCGGCGGCGCGGTGAAAGCGCAGCGCCAGGATCACCGCGACGCCCATCAAGGTTTGGCCGGCGGTGAGCAAGACTTCCTCGATCTGGCGGGAGTCGAGCTCCAGGGCGAAGCCGCCACCACCGAGCAGGTGGGCGAGCGGCAGCGATCCGATCAGCAGCGTCCACTGGTTGACCTTGGACGAAATCAGGGTGGCGATGGCCGCGGTGCCCTTACCGCGCGTGGCGAAGATGGTCGCGATGATGAACTCGGGCGCCTCGGAGGCCAGCGGTGCAAGCCACTGCACCAACAGGAACCGGTCGATCCCCAACTCGGTGCCGGCCGCGACCAAATTGTCGGCAAATGGCTTGGCACACAGCAGGATCACCGCCCCGGACACCGCGAACAGGCCCACCACCACGGCGCGGCGGGTACGGTCGGACAGTTCGCCGAGTGCGGCGGCGGTACCGACCAGGTCGGGCTCTTCGACGTCGCCGTGGCTGACCTTGCATAGGTAGAAGCCGAACCAGGCCAGCAGCGCCAATCCGAGTCCCAGGTGGATCTCGCCGCCGACCGGTATCGCGAACGCGGCCACGCCGGCGATCAACAAGAACCCGAGTTCGACGCGGTTGGCGGGCTCGAGGGTCAAACCGGTCGCCTTGCCGGTGCCGATCCGCCGGGCCGCCACGATGCTGACCAGCACCACGACCGGCCAGCCCAGGCCCATCAACAGCCGGTTGGATCCGGTCATATTGGCCGCCGCGTACTGCGTGTTATGGCCCGAAACGAACGCGTAGTAGAGGTCCACGGCGTACTCGGACAGTACGGCGACCAGCGCGAGCACCGCGATCGCCAGTCCTCCGGAGACGTCGATCTGCGCGGCCTCGGCGGCCCATGCCAGCAGAAAGCTGGCCGACACGACGGCGGCGCCGAAGACCAGCAGGGCGACGACCGGGTCCGGATGCAAGCCGAATTACCCGGACGACAACCGCGGGTGCGATGAACAGCGTGGTGATCAGGGCCGAACGGAAGAGAATCCGGCGCGGTGTGCGTGACGCGCCGGAATCGAGGCGATGGCCCTGTCAGTGACGAGCATCGTCGTCCTTCACTCTGGTTGGCCGATCAGGAATGGCATTTTGGCTCGCGGTCCTGGCTTGACCCGCTCGCCAAAGCTACCCGGGATACCCCTATCCAGCAACGTTGTGAAGATGCCAATCGGTGCCGGCCGTCGACCTATCTTTGCAGGCCATAGCCATCAATCTAAAAAGTTAGGTCCAACTAACTGCAGTTTATGGCAAACCGATCTAGGCGTCTTACGGGGACTCTGTGCGCGGGTGGACGGGTTCGGTGGAGTGCGCGGCCAGCCTGCGAGGGGACCGTGGAACCGCAACATCCACTGCGACGCATTGCTGGAGTCCGGGTTCCGCTGGACGTGCGACGATGTGATGGCGGCCGAGCTAGCGGGCTTCGATACGCGGTGTCCGGCGCCGCGCTGCATCGCCTGGGTCAAACCGGCGAGCCGTCGGCGGTCGGGCCCCATCGCGGCCGCCGCGGCCTGGGTGAACATTTCGACGGCCTGCTTGCGGGTCAACGACGTCATGAATTGCGCGGCGGCCTTCATGACGTCGCCGGCCATCAAGGTCGGTCCGTTCGCCAGGTTGTCGAACGCCTCCGCGATGATGTCGTCCACCGCTGCCGCACCCTCGGGGACCTCGTCGGGCGAACCGATGGTGCCGCGACTGAATTCGAGTGCCCGCAAAGCGGGCGTGTTCGTCTTGCCCAGAATCAGGCCCAGCACGTCGACGCCCTTGTCGTGCAACTCGGCCCACAGCGCCTCGGCGAACACCATGTCGAACGCCTTGGTCGCGCCGTAGGCCACCATGTTGGGTCCGCCGGCCAGTCCCGCGCCGGATCCGAAGATGACGATGCCGCCGCTGCCCCGCTCGACCATCGCCGGGGCGAAGTGATGGCACAGCTGCATCGGCACCATGCAGTTGCGCTGCACCATCGCCTCGGTGGCCTCGATCGGATTGTCAAGGAAGGGTTCGTAATTCGGGTCGGCTCCGGCGCAGTACGCCAGGAAGCCGATCTCCAGGTCGCTGGTGGCGTCGGCGATTCTGGCCGCCGCGTCCGGGGTGGCGAGATCGACTGCGAACGTGCGGGTTTGGACCGCCGTTCGGTTTTCGATCTCGGCCACTAGCTGGTCGAGCATCGCCTGGCGGCGGGCCAGCAGCACGACATTGACACCACGTTCGGCCAGTCCCGTGGCGAACGCCGCACCCACGCCGTCGGAGGCACCGGCGACCACTGCCCACGGGCCGTACTTGGCTGCGAATGTCATGGAGCGCTCCTAGGGGCCGAACGTCGTGATGCGGACCTGGGTGAACCGGCGTCGGGCGATGCGCAGCCGTCGTCGGTCCGGACGATCTCGTCGTCGTAGAAACCCCACGCATTGACTCCGGATTCGTTGTCGCCGAACATGATTACCGCGTCGATGTAGGTGCGTGCCGATGCCTTGTCACCATCGAGCGTGATGGCCTGATTGGACAACCGGTGCAGGGTGTGGCCGGCCGGCGCGTGCGTCTTGTCCATGAATTCGGTGACTTCGTCTACGCCGTGCCAGGTGCCGATCTCGCCGTAGTCCAGCTCGCAGTCGTCGGTGAACACCGTGCGAAGCAAGGGCCAGTCGCGACGATCGATCCCGGTGGCGTAGCGCACCAGCAGATCGGAGATGTCCTGACGGTCTTCTCGTTCGGTCATGCCTGCCTCAATTCGGGTTTCCGGTCTGGCCGAGCACGATGCGGGCGGTCCTTTGGACCTGCGGGCGCTTACATGTTCGCCGACCGTACGTAGAACTCGCCGACCGCGAAGGCGTCGACCAAAGCGACGGCGTCCCCGGCGACGGCCTTGGCCGCGGCCACAGCACGCAAAGCGTCTGCCTTCTTCTCGAATAATCGAGTTATCCTGTCGAATGTTCGCTATAACTGTAGAAACCCGCTCTCAGAGGAGTCAAGCAATTCGCGGATCCACCTCGGTGCCGACCGCGCGAGTACACGACGTTGTCGAGCTGTTGGCGCGGTTTCCCAATACGCGGCTGCGCTTCTCCGACATCGTGCGCGAGCTCGATCTGACGCAGGGGACGGTGCACGCAATCCTCAAGACGTTGGGCGATCGCGGCTGGGCGAGTCGGGATCCCGTCGCGAAGACCTTCTCGCTGGGACCGGCGCTGGGTGTGGTCGCGGCCCGCATGGACACCGCCCGGCCGCTGGTGCACGCAGCACGAGCGGCGGCCCTGCGACTTGCCCGCGAGGTCGGCTACGCCGGCTCGGTGGTCGAGTGGTTCGGTGATTCGTTGGTAGTCACCGCTTTTGAAGGCGATCCCGCCACCCAGCCCGCGGGGATACCCGGGGATCGCATCCCGTATGCGCCGCCGTTCGGCGTCGCATTGGCCGCCTGGGACAGCGAGGAGGAGCAGCGCGCGTGGATTCGGCGCGGCGCGGGCAGCAACGCCGACCGCGTGCGGCGCCTGGAACACGTCTTGGCGCACACCCGTGAGCGCGGGTTCGACGTCGACTGGACGACGCCGGCGCTGGCCCAGGCCGTCCAGGTCGTCGCCACGCTGGACAGCAACGAGATGCCGACGCCGGTGCGCCACATTCTCGACCAACTCCTCGTCGAGTTCACCACCATCGGCTTCCTCTCCGACGACAATCCCGGACGCCGCAAACAGCCGGTCGTGACCATCGCCGCACCGGTTTTCGACCATCGCGGCCACGTCGCCCTGATGCTGGTCGTGCACCCGTTGTCTCCGCTGTCCGCGCGGCAGATTCAGGTCATCGGGAACAAGCTCACCGCCGAAACCACGGCGATCAGCGAGGCCCAGCAACATCCGCCGGTCGTGGACCTCGAGGAGCGCAGCACCGCGCGGTAGTCCTAGGGCTTCTCCTCGCGCCTGGGCACTTCGGCGTCGAATGCGTTGAGTGTCACGGCCACCATCGCGAAACAGCCCACCAGGAACACGATCTCGGCGGCCCCGAGCTCGCCGAATCGCGCGACGGCGGCTCGATAAGTGGTCTCAGAGAGGACGCCGCCGCGGGTCAGGGCGACTGCCATGTTGAAGGCGACACGTTCGTCGTCGGTGAGGTCGGCGGGGCGTTCGCCCGCGGCGATGGTGGCGACTTTGTGCGCGGATAGCCCAGCGCGCTCGGCGAAGTACTCATGCCCGTAGACCGCATAGCGCGCCCTGAACTTTGCGACTGTGACCAAGATGACCAGTTGATGGACACTGCCCGGTAGCAGACGGTGGTCCCACAGCGCTCGGTTCAACGCCCAAGCCGGCGAACCGAATTGGGGAAAGTGCAGCCATCCGTTGAATGGACCGATCAAGGCGCCGTCTTGGCGGTGGGCGACGAGTTCGCCGAAACTGCTGTCGATTACGGCCCGCATGTCGGCGTACAGATCTTGCTGTGCGGTGGTCAAACCGGTCGGCGGCAATGGTGGAAGTCGCATCGGGTTCCCTCCTCGCGCGATCGGGTGACTTCTCCGAGCCAATCGCCAGCACGATCACTTGTCCACGACCACGATGTGATCACTGGTAAGTTACGCTTCCTGCCGCAGGTTAGAGCCGCTTAAGCTCGACGTATGGAACTGCGGGCTGACGACGCACTTGGTGCGCGCGGAACCGCTGCACGCGGTACTGCCCGGAACTAGCTCGGGCGAACCCATTGCGGCACGACGACTTACGGTCCTGCTCGATATCGACCAGTCGGCCTGGTCTTCGTGGAACCGCTTCGCCGGGGAGTTCGCGGCGGCGAGCGGTGCCCGTACTGTCCGGATTGACGACGGCGGCATCACCGGCGACGCGTTCTACGCCCGTGTCCGTCGGATCGGGGCCCCGATTCTCGCTTCGCCCAAGCGGCACACCGCGGTGACGCCGCCGAGCCTCGGTTCAGCGGCCCGTCGCGGATCCGGTGCCGCTTTGGACCTGGTCGCTGGTGCACCGTGACGACGACGACAGGGTCGGCGTCTCCCAAGTGGTGGAAGCACTACTGACACTGGCGCAGAGCCGGAATTGGCGCGCTGCTCCCGTCGAACGATGGTGGACGCCCGCTGACGATCCGCACCGAAGCGTGCTCGACGGCGCGAAGCAGCGGTAGGAAGCTCTGTCGAACAGAGGTAGGCGACGGGTCCTGGACGGCGGATTCTCGCCGCGTTTGAGTGGAGGTAACGACGGAGGGGCGAAAAGCGATGGCACATCGATACGTTGTGGACGAACTGGCCGGGTTCGTCGTCGGCGCACAGCCGGCGGATCTCAGCGCACACCCGCGGGCATTGCTCAAACGCAACGTGCTCGACAGCATCGCCTGCGCCGTGGGAGCACTCGACGGCGAACTCATCCCGACGATCCGTGAGCACACCGGCCAGTTCGGCGGGGCCGCCTCGGCGACGCTGATCGGCGGCGGTCGGGCCTCGGTCGACCAGGCCGCGTTCTTCAACGCCGTGCTGGTGCGCTATCCCGACCTGCTCGACACGTACCTCACCGTGAGCGGCCTTTGCCACCCGGCCGACAACTTCGGAGCGATCCTGGCCGTGGCCGAACACGTCGATGCCAGCGGCGCCGATTTCCTGCTCGCACTTGCGGTCGCCTACGAGGCCCAATGTCGTTTCAGCGCACAGGTTCCCGTGATGGCGCAAGGCCTCAATCACGCGCTGCAGCTGGCGATGTCGGTGGCGGCCGGTTCGGCGAAGTTGTTCGGCTTGGACGCTGAGCAGACCGTGCATGCCATCGCCGCCGCTGCCGCCGACAACGTCTCGCTTGCCGCGGTTCACGCCGAACCGGTGTCGAACTGGAAAGGCATCTCCCCGGCGATCACCGGGATGCGTGCGGTGTACACCACGATATTGGCCGGATGCGGGATCACCGGACCCAAATCATTGTTCGAGGGTCCGCATGGCCTGGTCCAACTCTTCGATCAGCCAATCGATTTCAACACCGCCCACCGCGGGCTCACGGCGGTGGAACATGCCTACCTCAAGCAGTTCTGCGCGTTGATCGACGGACAGGCCATCATCGACGCGCTATTGGCGATTCGGACGGCCCACCAGCTGCGCGGCGAGGACGTCGCGAGGGTGCGGGTCGAGGTGTTTGCGACCGCGTACGACATCGCCGGCGGGGGCGCCTACGGCGACAAGGATCATCCGCGGACCAAGGAGCAGGCCGACTACAACCTCAAATATCTGTCCGCCGTTGCACTGCTCGACGGGGGAGCGGGTCCCGAACAGCTGGAAAACGACCGTGTTCTGCGCAGCGACGTCCAGGAGCTGTTGGCCCGGGTCGACGTCGTCGCCGCGGCCGACCTGACCGCAGACTATCCGCAACGCACGGCGACGCGGGTGCATGTGCGCACCCGAGACGGACGGGAATTCACGCGCGAGGAAAGCGATTACGAGGGATCACCGACTCGACCGTTGACGTGGGACCGCGTCGTCGACAAATTCAACTGGCTGGCCGAGCCCTGCTGCGACGACGCGCTGCGGACCGACATCATCGCCGCCGTCGAGCACGTCGACGAGATCCCGATCAGCGAACTCACCGGACTTTTGGGCGCGGTGAGCCCGGTAGGGCAACGTCCCCGCAGCCGGCCGCGGTTCTGACGGGCTGCGCGCGCCCTCTTGCGTCGTTAGCTGCCCGCGTTGAATGATCGGCCATGCGCAAAGATCGCGGCATCAACCGGTGGGAGTTGGTTACCTGCGCGCTGGCAGGTCATGTCACCTACGCGCCCGCCGAGCAGGGGCGTGCCGACCGGCTCAGCGGCACGACCGGACTCGGTGCGGTGTGGCGATGCCTGCGCTGCGGGGAATTCGTCGTCGGCGAACCACACGGCCGGGGCCACGCAGAAGACGCGCCGATGATTATGCGCGGCAAGGCTTTACGACAAGCCATCATCATTCGTGCGCTTGCGGTCGAGCGGCTGTTCCGGGCGGTGGCGATCGCGCTGGCGGCGTACGTGGTGTGGACGTTCCGCGGCGCACGGGGATCCATCCAGGCCACCCTCGACCGCGACCTGCCGATCTTTCGGGCCGCCGGATTCAAGGTCGACCAGATGACGATTGTGCACGAGCTCGAAAAGGCGCTGGCCGCCAAGCCTTCGACCTTGGCGCTGCTGACGCTGATGCTGACCTGCTACGCCCTTATCGAGGTGATCGAGGCTGTCGGCCTGTGGTTGCTCAAGCGGTGGGGCGAGTACTTCGCGGTGATCGCCACTGGGGTATTCCTGCCGCTGGAGATTCACGACCTGGCCAAGGGCATCACGACGATGACGCGGCTGGTCACCTTCGGCATCAACATCTTGGCGGTGATCTACCTGGTGGTCTCCAAGCGCCTGTTCGGCGCGCGCGGCGGCCGCGACGCCTACGACGAGGAACGGCGCGACGAGCAGCTCCTCGACGTGGAGCGGGCCGCCTTGACGGCCTGATGCTCGCGGATGTGGCACACTGGATGCTGCCCAGCGTTGGGCGAGGGGATTTCCCTTGAGGCAGCAGCATTTTCGTCGGCGTGAAGCTAACCGTGCCGTTTGGACACCACGATGAGGTGGAACGTGGCGAGCGGTACAGAACGTCCCGGAATGTGCGCCATGCCACAACCCGAATTTTCACCGCGTTTACCAACCTGCTGCACACTTGTAAAACAGCTGCGGTGAAATACACGAGTCGGCTAACTAGGCTGGCGTAGGAGGGGTCGAGACGTGCAAACACTGCAGACCTTGACCAATCAGAGCGCTACCAACCTCGATGTAGTGGCCCCAATCAAAGCTCGCGCCTGTGACGCGCTGAACCTGGTGCGGAGAAACAGGTCACGCAGGCAGTCAGATGACGCGCGCGTCATGCGCAGGGGAGCCGAGCGCTGCTGACTCCCTGATCGGGCCGGTAGGATCGCCCCGACGATGCCAGGGCCAACGGCCGGCGGCTGAAGTGCGAGTCACCCCCCGACGGAGCGCGGTGACAATCGGCGCCATCTATGCCAACGGCGAGCAATTCCGTTGCTGCGCAATCATTTTGATGGGCGCTCGAAGGCGATTCAGTTCTGCGCGGCCCGTTCACGTTCGCGCCGGCGCGCCCGCGAGGCCCGCAGGTTGGCGACGTTGCCACACGTCTTCACGTTGCACCACACGCCGCTGTTGTTCTTCGAGCGGTCGTAGAACGTCGATTCGCACGGGTCGTTGTGGCATTGCTTCAGTCGCCGCCAGGTGCCCGCTTGCTGGCTGAGCAGGATCTCACCCCAAAGCGCCGAGGCCAGCCAGCGCCAGCCAGTGCCGGCCGGTTCCAGCCGGACCTCGCCGCTGTCGGAAACGACCAACGACGCGGCAGCGGTCGCGCCGCCGGCGGGGGTTTCCCCGCGTACCAGCTGTGCGATGGTGCGGCGCAGCGCGCGAAGCTTCGGTAGGTCCGCATCGGCCAGGCCGGGTGGGTTGGCGCCGACGCCGCGCAGTTCCGACCACATCCGTACCGCGCCGGTTAGCCACTGTTGCGCGAGTGCGGTGTCGGCCAACAGGTCGGGTTGGTGGACCGTGTTCAGGAAGTCGTGCACCAACCCGAGGCCCTCGGGCGCGGTCGTGAGTTCGAAGCGGTGTGACGCAGGCCATGTCGACATAGCCAAATTCTACTTGGCTATGTCACGACCGGCAATTAATGTGACATAGGCAAAGATACTTTACCTAAGTCAAGGAGTGTGGATCATGGTCAACATCAAGAGAGCGACGGTCGTGGTCACCGGCGGACAGCGCGGACTCGGCAAGGCCATCGTGGACGAGTTTCTGAGTAGGGGTGCGGCCAAGGTCTACGCCACCGCGCGTACCCCGCAGCCCAGCACCGACCCCCGCGTCGTCAGCGTCGCGCTCGACGTGACCAAGGCGGATTCGGTTGCGGCCCTGCCGCTTACGGCGTCGGATGCCGACATTGTGGTCAACAACGCCGGTATCATCGGAGCGGCCCAGCTGCTCACCAGCGACGTCGACGAGGTGCGCGAGGTGTTCGAACCAACTACTTCGGTGCACTTCGGGTGGCCCAGGCGTTCGCGCCGATCCTGGCCGAAAACGGTGGCGGAGCCCTGGTGGACATCAGTTCGGTGCTGGCCTGGGTGGGCGGTTTCGGCGGCTACGGCGACTCCAAGGCCGCGATCTGGTCGATGACCAACTCGTTGCGCGTCGAGCTCGAGAAGCAGGGCACGCTGGTCACCTCGGTGCACCTGGGCTACACGGACACCGACATGACCGCCGGGTTCTCGGCACCGAAGAACGACCCACATGATGTCGCCCGCCAGATCGTCGACGGCATCCGGGACGGCGAGGTCGAGGTGCTCGCCGACCAGGACTCCCGCCAGGCCAAGGCCGCGTTGGCCGGACCGGCCGAGCTGTTCCGCGTGAGCTGAGATGCACCCGCCATGGGGGTCGGCGCCGGGCCGGCCCCCATCGGCGCGCCCAACGTGTTTGGATTGGTCTATGGCCGATACGGTTCCCGAAGGCATTGTCAGCGCGACGCGCTTCATCTCCGCCAGCGCCGAGCGAATCTTTGAACTGATCGCCGAGCCGTCGAGTCAGCCGAGCTGGGACGGGAACAACAACCTGGCCTCCTCGGCTCCGGGACAGCGCGTCCGCGCGGTCGGTGACGTGCTCAAGACCACGTTGACCAACGGCGCGGTGCGGGAGAATCACGTCGTGGAGTTCATCGAGGGCACCAAGATCGCTTGGCGCCCAGCAGAACCCGGCAAGAAGCCGCCCGGTCACCTGTGGCGCTGGGAGCTCAGCGAGATCAATCCCACCTGACCAATGTCACCCACACCTACGACTTCACCGCGCTGACCAACGCGACGCGGCTGGAGAAGGCGCGTTCGACCACGCCCGAGATGTTGCGCGAGTCGATGGACAAGCTCGCCATGCTGGCCCAGCAGCTCGGTTAGCAGCCCGCGGAAGCGCCGCGGCCGGCCCACGTGCGACTGGGCGTCAGCCCTTCTTGGCGCGCATCCACTGGAACGTGCCGATGTTCTTGACGCGCACGTTGGCGAACCCGTTGGCTTCCAGGATGTCGCCGATTTCGTCTTCGTCGAACATGTGCGCCCCGATGTTGGGCAGCAGCCGCCAGACCCGCGCGGCCCGCCCCGCGGTCGGAACCATGACGACCAGTCGTCCGCCGGGCCGCAGCACCCGCGCCATCGCGGCCAACGCCGCGGCCGGATCCGGCACCAATTGCAGCACCGCCAGCGAGACCACCGCATCGACGGTGTCGTCCCGCAGCGGAAGTCGTTGTGCGTCAGCCCTTATGAAGCCGACGTGCGGTCCTGCCTCGTTGCGCACGGCGCGGGCAAGCATCGCTTCGGAAATGTCCACGCCCAGGGCGAGTCCATCCTTGCCCGCGGCGCGGGCCAGCGAAGCGGTGACGGTGCCCGGACCGGAACCGACGTCCAGCACGGTTCCGCCCGGCGGGATGTCCAGCCAGTCGGCGGGGTTTTGCAACGCGGTGAGCAGCCGTCGTGAGAACGCCTGGGCGTTGTCGTACAGCAGCGAGCCGATGGGCGATGCCCATGCGGCCTGGATCGGGCCGGTGTTCTTGGCAACGTGCTCCGATTCGGCGTCGAGCAAATCGAGATACCCCTTGCCCGCGTCCGGATTCGCCGGCGGATCGGCCAGCAAATCCAGCGCCCTGCGCAATGCGGGAGGAAGTGAGACGTGTACGTCAGTCATGCGTACTCCTTCGATCAAATGCCAAGCTGTACGCCGAAATACAGGAGCCGCGACGTTGAGTTCCCCAACGCAGCCTACGCGCGGCCACCGGGTGCCTCGACCCGCCGAGAATGTGGCCTTCGTTAACGCTTGACGACGGCGTGCTCGCTCACCAGGGCGTAGAGCCGCCACTCGCCCGGCACGCCCTTGAGGGCGCTCTCGCCACGGTCGGTGAACCGATGCCGCGACCCGGTGACGATGTCGCGCAGCGTCGAGGATACCAATACCTCACTGGGGCCGGCCTGGGCGGCGACCCGGGCGGCGATGTGCACGGCCATGCCGGCGATGTCGTCTCTGACCGCCCCGCCGTGCACCTCGACCTCACCCGCGTGGATTCCGACCCGCACCTCGATCCCGAGTACCCGGACCGCGTCGACGATGGCGTCCGCACACGCGATCGCGGCGCTCGGGCTGCTGAAGCTCGCCGACGAATCCGTCTCCGGCCGTGTTGACTTCGCGGCCGGAGAAGCGCTGCAGTTCTCGGCGCACGATGGCGTCGTGGTTGTCCAGCAGATCGCGCCAGCGATCGTAACCGAGCAGGGCGGCCCGCCCGGTCGAGCCGACGATGTCGGTGAACACGATCGTGGTCAGCAGGCGCTCGGCGTCCGAGCCGCCGCGCAGGCCGGTGATGAACTCCTCGATTTCGTCGAGCATCGGCGCGGTGTCGCCCACCCAGTACAGGGAGTCTTCGCCGGGCAGCTCGACCAGGCGCGAGCCGGCAACGTGCTCGGCAAGGTAATGGCCATGCCCGATCGGGGCGAATTCCGGATTGTCGCGGTGCAGGATCAGCGTCGGTGCCCTGACGCGCGGCAGAACGTCGCGCACGTCGGAGCGCCGGATGGTGTAGATGAAGAGCCGGGCCATGCTCGGGGAGGCGGCCCGGTTGCCCGCGTGATCCCACCACGCGCGGAACGCGTCGTCGGCGGCCACGGACGGAGCGATGATGCCGAGCATGTCGAAGCCCCGCTCGACGGCGTCCGGTTCGATCCCGATCGTCGTGTGTACGGTTTCGCGGCCGTCTCGTCGCTGCCGATCGGGTAGTCGGGACCACGCAGCGTCCTGGCCCCGCCGTTGAAGATCACCAGGTTACTGACTCGCTCGGGGAAATCCGCGGCCAGCACCAGCCCGGCCATTGAGGTGAAACCGGGGGCGAAGACCGTCGCCCGTTCGCACCCGACCGCGTCCATGACGGCGATCGCGTCCTGTGCCCAGCATTCCGGCCCGATCATGTCCAGCGAAGGGAGCCGCGACGACAGGCCGATCCCGCGCTGGTCGAACCGGATCACCCGGCAAAACGACGCCAGCCGACGGTGAAAGCGGTACATCGACGGCTCGCTGTCGACACAGTCGATCGGAATGAGTGGGCCCGGCAGCACCAGCAAGTCGATCGGCCCATCGCCAAAAACCTGATAGGCGATGTCGATCTCGCCGCAACTGGCGTACCGGGTCCGCGGAACCGGCGCCACGTACCCAGGCTAATGCAGGGCTAAGACAGGGCGCCGATGATCGGGGCCAGGTAGCGCGCGGCGTACTTGCGCACCGCGGCGTGGTCGGAGATGTCGAGCCGGTCGGTGGGGAACACGATGATGCCCAGCGCCACCCGCAGCAGCATGTCGGCGATGTCGGTCAGGTCGGAGTCGGGGATGTCCGCGCCGCATCGACGCAGCGTGTGCGCGATCCCGGCGGCGAATTGGCCGATCGGGAAGACGTGCGACCGGGAGAACAGCCCCAACAGCTCGGGCTCGCTTTCTATGATGCGCGAGTACAGCGGGGAGTCGTGGACCAGGCGCACCCCCAGCGTGAAGGCCTCGATCACCGCTTCGGCCGGAGTGCAGCCGGCGGTAGCCCGGTCCAAGGTGGCGAAAAACAGCTCACCCTCGCGGCGCACCACCTGTTCGACCAGATCGTCCTTGGTGGGAAACCGCCGGTAGACGGTGCTGCGACTGACCCCGGCCCGGGCAACGACGTCCTCGATGTTCGCGCGGCGCACGCCGTAGGTCTCGAAGACCGCCCGTGCGGTGTCCAGGATGGTGTCGTCGATCCTGGCGGCGTCGACGAGATTGCCGTCCGGGCTGCGGTTCCGCACGGATCACCACCTCCTCGGCACTGTCGACGCCCGAATGCTACGGTGACACAAAGATACATGTTTGTGTCACTGATTCACGGGGAGGTTGGGTGTGACCGCCCTAAACGACCAGTCGGCCGGCACCCGTTTCGACGCCGGCGTGCGGGAGGCGGTCCCCGTCGTGGTCGACGGGCCGGTCGACGACGAGACCGCGGCGCGGCTCGGGCCCGATTCGCTGATCTGGAAGTTCTACGGCGATCACCGCACCCAATTCTTCGGGTTCCAGCGAGTTGCCGGTGTGGAGAACTGCATCGAGCAGCTTGCCCAGGGCGTGCTGGACCACTCGGTGATCTTCAGCGACACGTTGGGCCGGGCCAAGCGAACCGCCCCGCCGTTGATGAAGACCGTCTACTCCGACGAGCCGCACGAGTGGGGTCGCAAGGTGCGCGACTTCCACAAATCGATCAAGGGCACCATCAGCGACGGCTCGCGGTATCACGCCCTGAACCCCGAGTTGTTCTATTGGGCGCACGCGACTTTCGTCGATCAAGTGATCTACAACACCGACACGTTCATCCGCCGGTTGTCGGACGCGGAGAAGGAACAGATTTTCGAGGAAGGCAAGCTCTGGTACGGCCTCTACGGCGTCAGCGGTCGCGGCCAACCGGAGACCTACGCCGACTTCCTCGCCTATTGGGACGACATGCTCGAGCGGTTCGTGCCGCACAAGACCGTGCTGTACGGCACCGGCTACATCCGCAAGGGCATTCCCGGACCGCGCTGGATGCCCAAGGGAATCTGGAAGATATTGTCCGCGCCGTTGAACGCCTACACCCGTCTCGTGCTGGTCGGAACCATGCCGCAGCAGATGCGTGACGTGTGCCAGTTGCAGTGGGATGCCAAGAAGGAGAAGCGATTTCAGCGCTTTGCCGCCATGATGCGGGCGTTGAATCCGGTGTTCAACCGGCTTCCGCTTTGGTTGCTCTACACGCCATGGGCGGTGACGGCCTGGCGCCGGGCGGGCGTTGACCCGCGCCGGCTGCACAACCGCGCGGCTAGCTGATCCGCAGCAGCCGTTCGGCGTTGCCGTGTGCGATCTTCTCCCGGTCGGCGGGCGACAGCGTCGTCTGTTCGAAGCCCCGGACCGCCTCGTGGGAGGACTCGTACGGGTCATCGATGGAGAACATCAGCGCGTCGGCGCCGACCTCGAGCACGGCGCCCGTCATCACCGCCGGTGAGAACACACCGCTGTTGGTGAAGACGATGTTGGTGCCCAGTTAGCTCGACGGCGCGTGCTTTAGCGTGCTGGTCTGCGCCAGCGCCGTCGACGCGAAGCGGGAGTCGATGCGGTTGCGCTGGAACGGCAGGAACTCGCCCATGTGTCCCAAGATCATCGTCGCTGCGGGATGCCGGTCGAACACGCCGCTGAACAGGATCCGTAGCGCATGTCCGCCGACTTCGGCGGCCCAGCTCCAGGTCGCGCCGTACAGCTCCGGGCGCCCCGCGATCACCTGCCAGTGATCGGCCGGGGTGCGCCGGGGTGCAAATACAGTGGCACGCCAAGGGATTCCACCGCCGCCCACAGCTCGTCGTATTCGGGCGCGTCCAGGTAGCGGCCGCCGGGTCCGGTGATGCAGTCGTTGACCAGGGCGCCGCAGAAACCGTCCTGGGTGACGGCGCGCTCCAGTTCGGTCACCGCGGCGACGGGGTCCTGCAAGGGCAACGCCGCGAATCCGCGGAACCGATCCGGATTGTCGTTGATCGCCTTGGCCAGGTATTCGTTGGCGAAGCGGGCGTTGTCGCGGGCCCGTTCGGCGTAAATGTCGACCTGCAGTCCCGGCGACGTCAGGGAGAGCACCTGGATGTCGATCCCGGCGTCGTCCATCTCGGCCAATCGGTGCTCGCCGATGTCGGGGAGCCGGAGTTGACAGCGCCGGGCGTATTCGGCGGTCATGCGCTTCTGCAGCTGCTGGTGCTCCGAAGTGGGCTGGCGCTCGGCGAGTTCGGGAAGGAAGAACGCTTCCTCTAAAGCGATGTAGCGCATCGGGTTTTCTCACTGTCGGATTACCGGGTCTCCCTTCGACTCTGCGCCTGCGCCGGCTATTTGTGAAATGAATGTCGCGTATAAGAGGTATGTCTGTGACGCATAGCCGCAGAGCTGGGCCGAAGGGTGGTGACTCGGGCGGAAACTCGTGGTTACCTCAAGGCAGATCTGAGCATCCCGCTACGTCAGCCCGAGCGTGAGGAGCGCAGCAATGCAAATGACGGGTAATACCGTTTTGGTCACCGGCGGTGGCAGCGGGATCGGCCGCGGTCTCGCGGAGTCACTGCACCGGCTCGGCAACCAGGTCGTGATCGCCGGCCGTCGTCGTGAGCTGCTGCGGGCCGTCGTCGAGGCCAACCCCGGCATCGGGTATCTGCCGCTGGACCAGTCCGATGCGGCCGACGTCCGGCGGTTAGCGGTCGAGCTGACCGACCGCTAACCAAACTTCAACGTGTTGATCAACAACGCCGGAACGCAACGCGTCGAGGACCTCACCGCCAGCAACGCCGGCGCGGCGGAACAGAGCATCGCGACCAACCTGATGGGCCCGATCCGCCTCATCTCGACCCTGCTTCCGGCGCTGCTGCGAAAGCCGCGCGCGGCGATCCTCAACGTGACGTCCGGCCTGGCTTTCATGCCCAGTGCGCTCCCGCCGACCTACTGCGCATCCAAAGCCGCCCTGCACTCCTACACGCAGTCCCTGCGGTTCCAGCTTCGCGACACCGCGGTCCAGGTCATCGAGATCATTCCGCCGCATGTGCAGACCGCGCTGCAGGGGGAGCGCGGATTCGACCCGCGGGCGATGCCGTTGGATGACTACATCGCCGAGATGATGGCACTGTTGCAGTCGCAGCCGCAGGCCGAGGAGATCGTGGTGGAGCGGGTCAAGAACTTTCGCTACGCCGAACGCGACGGCACCTATCAGGAGATCTACCCGGCTTTCAACGAGGCGATCACGGCGTGGCTGCGCGGCGCGGGCAGCAGCCGAACAGCCCGCTGAAAACCTTGCGGTTACACAGAATTCGCCGCGGAATGGGCTAACGTTCAGCCTTTGTATGCCCTGGCGCGGCTGAACCCGCGTGGCGGCGCGGACCGGCATGCGACAGGATCGAGGACATGGCCGAAATCGACTTTTCGTTGTTGGACGTTCCGAGATCGGCACCGGTCGAAGACGCCGAGGCCTATTTGCGTGCGGCCGTCGCCTGGCACTTCGGCGAGGACACCGGCTCCGCGTTTTGGCTGCGGATTGCCAAGACGCTGGACTTCGACCCGTTGACCGATGTCAAGACCTTCGCCGATCTGCGGCTGTTTCCGAACCTGCTCAGCGAGCTGCGCAAGGTGCCGGTCGAGGATCTGATCCCGCGCGGCTACGGTTCACCTCCGCCGGTGCCGCAGGTCTTCGAATCCGGCGGTACCACCGGGGCTCCGAAACGTACTGCGCAACTACCGGATTGGGTTGCGCAAGTCATCGAATGGCAAACCGAGGACTTCGCCACCGGCGGCTTTCAGCGCGGCCGGGGCTTTTTGTGCCTGATGCCGAGTGGTCCGCACGGCGTGGGCTTCTTCTCGCGGCTGGTCGCCGAGCGGCTGGGCTCGGCGTTTCATGCGATCGACATCGATCCCCGCTGGGTGAAGAAGATCGCCGCGCGCAATGCCGTCGGTGAGGTGGCGGCCTATGTCGACCACGTCCTCGAGCAGGCGGCACACGTGCTGCAGACACAGAACGTCGCGAATCTACACGCCACTCCGCCGTTGCTCGAGGCGATTGCCCGCGACGACGGCCTGGTGGACTTGGTAAACGCCAAGATTCGCTACCTGCTGCTCAGCGGCGCGCATGTGGATGCCGACACGCTGGACCTGCTGCGCGACATCTTCCCGAATACGACGATCACGATGGCATTCGGCAGCACGATGATCCTGTCACAGGCCGTCACCCGGATCGACGGTGACGCGTTCGTTTTCGACCCGCGCACACCCTGTGTCGTGTTCTGGGTGGTCGATCCCGACACCGGAGAGCGGGTGCCCTACGGACAGCTGGGCCAGGTGGTGATGAACCACATCAGCAAGGGCATGTTCCTGCCGAACAACCTGGAACGCGACATGGCAATCCGGATGCGCGGGCCCGCAGGCCAACTCAGCGACTCGGTCAGTGCGGTACGGCCGGTCGCCACCTTCGAAGGCGAGGCCGTCATCGAGGGTGTCTACTGACGTGCGTGGCGAAACATCCGGTGTGGCCGCTGATTTAGTGCTGCTCGACGCCCTCGGCCCCACCGGCGAATACCGGACCCGTAACCGCGAGATCGTCACCACCACGGCGGGGGCACCCGTCGCCGAGTTGAGTCTGGTGCCACCGCTGTATGTATCGCGCACCATCGCCGCGCAGCGCAAGGTCGTGCCGCTGCCGGCCGCACAGCGGGAAAAGACGTTGGCAGTCGCCGCCGACATCTTTGCGGCCGCGGAAATCGGCGGCCTCGACTTCGACGCGTATGTCGAACTGGCCAGCCGGATTTCGGGAGTGCCGATTGCCGTCACCCGCGCCGGGGCCCGCGGCGTGGCCGACGCGGTAGCGCATGCCGTCGACGCGGTGCGACCGGCCCAGCCGACCGGCGCGGCCCGCGACTGGCGCGAGGACCGTGCCCGCGCCGGCGGGGCGGTCTGGGTGCGCCGTGGCGAGGTGTTCGCCGTGCACGCCGCCGGAAACGGCCCGGGTGTGCACGGGTTGTGGCCCCAAGCGCTCGCCCTGGGCTACCGGGTCGCGGTACGCCCGTCGCGGCGTGAACCGCTCACCGGGCACCGACTGGTTAGTGCCTTGCGCCAGGCCGGCTTTCGGTACGAAGACGTCGTCTTTCTGCCCACCGATCACGCCTGCGCCGACGAGATCATTCGCTGCGCGGATCTGGCCATGGTGTACGGCGGTCAGGACGTCGTCGACAAATACGCCGCCGACCCGACGGTGATGGTGAACGGACCGGGCCGGGCCAAGATCCTGATCACCGCCGATCGTGATTGGCGCGACCACCTGGACCTGATCGTCGACTCGATCGCCAATCTCGTTGGTATGGCTTGTGTCAACGCCACCGCCGTGCTCTACGAGGGTGACCCGGCCCCGCTGGCCGCGGCGATTGCCGACCGGCTGGCGGCGCTCGAGCCGCTGCCCACCGAGGACGAGCAAGCGATCCTGCCCACCCAGCCCGTCGAGAAGGCGCAGGCGCTGGCGGCATATCTGGCGGCCAAGGCCGCCGGCACCACCGCGCTGCTCGGCGCCGATCAGGTCGTCGCCGCGGTCGGCGCCGGCTATGCCGCCCTGCGGCCGGCCGTGCACCTGCTGACCGCACCCGACGTCGACAAGCTCAACACCGAACTGGCGTTCCCGTGTGTGTGGGTGTCGCCGTGGTCGCGCGCCGACGGCCTGGCGACGCTGCGAAAATCCTTGGTGGTCAACGTGATTACCGCCGCCGACGACCTAATCGACGGTCTGCTCGGCGACTCGGCGATCGGCAACGTCTACCGCGGAAACCATCCGACATACTACGGCGCACCGGAGATCCCGCACGACGGATTCCTGGCGGACGTCCTGATGCGGAACAAGGGCTTCATCCGGGATTAGCCGGCGTCGATGTACGGCAACAGCGCCATCTCGCGGGCGTTCCGGACCGCGGTAACCACCTGCCGTTGCTGCTGCACCGTCAGGCCGGTGACGCGGCGGGACCGGATCCGGCCGCGCTCGGAGAGGAACATTCGCAACGTCGAGATATCTTTGTAGCCCACGTATTTGAGACCCAGGCTGGCCAGCAGGTTCTTCTTCTTCTCGACCGGCCGAGTTCGGGCCGGGCGGGTCGTTGACTTCTCGGCCATTCAGCGTTCGTCCCGGAACTCGACGTGGCGACGCACCAGCGGTTCGTACTTGCGCAGCATGAGCCGGTCGGGGTCGTTGCGGCGGTTCTTGCGGATGATGTAGGTGTAGCCGGTGTCCGCCGTCGAACGCAGCTTGACGATGGGCCGAATCTCGTTGCGCGCCATCAGGTGCGCCGGCCTTCCCGGCGCAGTCGGGCGACGACGGCGACGATGCCGTCGCGGTCGATCACCTTGATGCTCTTGGCACTCACCCGCAGCGTGATGTGCCTGCCCTCCGGCATGACGCCTCCTCTCTGTGCCGAACGTCGAGTTGTCGGGTGAATTGGCACCGTTTTGGCCCGACAACCCGACGCTCGACCGGCACGCGGTTATTGAAAATCATTTGCAATAAGGAGTGGGCATGCGGACCCGGTGGTGCTGGTAGCGGGTCAGGGCGACACCGACGCGGTGACGGGGGCGTTCCTGCGTCGGCCCGGAACCGTGGTCGTTGAGCATCGGTTCGACGGCCAAGCGGTAAGGCGGACGACGGCCGTGCTGTGCAAGGGCGAACTCACCACCGCCGAGGAGGCGCTGGAGCTGGCCCACGGGTGTGTGTCCTGCACCGTGCGCAACGACCTGCCGACCCTGCTGCGCAAACTGGCCCGCCACGACGGGGTCGATCGGATCGTCGTGCATCTGTCGCAGTGGCTGGAACCGGAGCCCATCTGCGTCGCGATCAATCACGTCCGGGTGCGGATCGGTCCCGGCTCCCCGGACGGCCCGGCCGTCCCGGACGTGGCGATCGCCGGGGTGGTGACGTGCATCGACTCGCACCGCTGGCTCACCCGCGCGCTCGGGGACGACGTGCTGCCGGATGGCCGCACGACGGCCCAGGTCGTCGTCGGCCAGGCCGAGTTCGCCGACCTGCTGGTGCTGACCCGTCCGGAGCCGGTGACGCGGGCCGTGCTGCGCCGGCTTGCGCCGCGGGCGCGGATCACCGTGGGGCTCGAACGCGTCGACGTGGCGCTGGCAAATCTGGAGGACGACTCGCGACGCGGCCGCAGTGATCATCCGCACGGCTGGCTGCTCGCCGGCCGCCCGCCGCTGGGCGCCGACGGGCCCGTGCAAATCGTCGAGTTCAACGCCCGCCGCCCGTTTCACCCCGAGCGCTTGCACGCCGCGGTGGACCTGCTGCTGACCGGTGTGGTGCGCACCCGCGGGCGGCTGTGGCTGGCCAGCCGGCCAGACCAGGTCATGTGGCTGGAGTCCGCGGGCGGCGGCCTGCGGGTCGCCGGCGCCGGGAAGTGGCTGGCGGCCATGACCACGCACGAGGCGGCTAACGTCGTCGCCGACCGGCGGCTGTTCGCCGAGCTGCAGTGGGAATACCGGTTCGGCGACCGGCACACCGCGATGACGGTGTTGATCTGCGGCGGGCAGCCCCCCGACATTCTCGACGCCCTGCACGGGGCGCTGCTGACCGACGCGGAAATGGCGCAACCGCGGGAGTGGGGCGGCTATCGCGACCCGTTCGGCGATTGGCACGAGGACCCCTGCGACGAAACCTCCGGCGCGACCGAGGAAGTCGCGTCCGACTCGCAGCGTCGCGAATCATGATCTGACACCGCATCGGCCCGCAGCCGGTACCGGCGTTTGGCCGGTGCCCGCGGTCTGGTAGCTGTAGGTTACGAGTCGCAAAGCGTTGGGAAAGCAGCGCTGCACCAGGACTCGGCACGCCTCTCGGTGAATGCGGTGTGAAGGTGAACTTGATAGGCCAGGCCTTTAAGACGGCGACGGACCGGTTGGCCAACCCGGCGCGGGTCGTGGATCCGGACAAGCTGCGCGCCGCGGTTTCGGGTAAGACGGCACTGGTCACCGGCGCGTCATAGGGAATCGGGGAGGCCACGGCCCGCCGGCTCGCGGCGGCCGGGGCGACCGTACTGGTGGTGGCGCGATCGGCCGAACGGCTCGACGATCTCGCGGCGGCGATCAATGCCGGTGGCGGGCACGCCGTGACCTACCCGACGGATCTGAGCGACGAGGCCGCCGTCCACGTGCTGACCAAGCAAATCACCGAGAACCACGGCGCCCTCGACCTCGTGATCAGCAATGCCGGAAAATCGCTGCGCCGTTCGCTGCATCAGCAATACGACCGCCCGCACGATTTCCAGCGCACCATCGACATCAACTACCTGGGGCCGATCTGGCTGTTGCTGGGACTGCTGCCGGCCATGCGGGAAAACGGGGGCGGCCACATCGTGAACGTGTCGAGCGTCGGCGTGCGGGTGGTGCCCGGCCCGCAATGGGGTGCCTACCAGGCGTCCAAGGGCGCGTTCGATCGCTGGCTGCGCAGCGTGGCGCCGGAACTGCACGCCGACGGCGTGGCCGTCACGTCGGTCTACTTCGCGTTGGTTCGAACCCGGATGATCGCACCGACACCGATCCTGGGCCGGTTGCCCGGTCTGTCCCCGGAGGAGGCGGCCGACGTCATCGCCAAGGCAGTCGTCGAGCGCCCGCGTACCGTCGAACCGCCCTGGGTGTTTCCGGCCGAGCTGGCATCGGTGCTGCTGGCCGGCCCGGTGGACTGGGCGGCCCGGCTGTGGCATCGACGCTTTTTCGCCGACCGAGAGGACGGCGGATGACCGACGGTGTGGTCGCCACGACGGCCCGAGCCCTGGTGTCGTCGCGGCTGCTGAGCGTGCCCACCCCGATCGCGGTGCTGCGGCTGATCCGCGAGGTGTATCGGTGCGGCACCAACCTGTCGACGCTGCTGGCCGTCGCTGCGGCGCGCTGGCGGGACCGCACGGCGATCATCGACGACGGCGCGCTGAGCTACCGCGAACTGCAATCCAAGACCGAGGCGCTCGCCCACGAGCTGGTCCGCGACGGCGCGGGCCCCGGTGAGGCCGTCGGAATCATGTGCCGCAATGGCCGGGACTTCGCGGCGTCGGTGTTCGCCGCGGCCCTGGTCGGTGCGGACGTGGTGCTGGTGAACACGGAGTTCCGCGCCACCGCGCTGGCAACCGCGTTGGGTTCGCACCAGGTGCGAAACATGTTCTGCGACAACGAGTTTACCGAGTGGGTCAGCGATGCCGCGCCCGCGGTGGACGTCATCGACCCGGCGACCGTGCAGGGCCGCCCGGGCGTGCCGCGACCGCGCGTCATCGAGTCCGGTCGGCTCATCCTGCTGACCTCGGGCACCACCGGTACGCCAAAGGGCGTCCCGCGGATGCCGCGGATGAGTTCGGGAGTCGGCGTCGGCATGACGATCCTCGAGCGCACCGGGCTGCGGGTGGGATCGCGAATCCCGGTGGCGGTACCGATGTTTCACGGTCTGGGCCTGGGCATGCTGATGCTCACGATCAGCCTGGGCGGTACGGTTCTGACGCATCGCCGCTTCGATGCCGAGGCGACGCTGGCCCAGGCATCGCTGCAGCGCGCCGATGCGCTCAGCGTGGTCCCGATCATGCTGGCGCGCATCATGGATTTACCGAAACGGGTACGCATGCGAACCCGTTGTCGCTGCTGGTCGTGATCTCCAGCGGCGATCGGCTCGATCCAGCCTCACCGGCCGTTTCATGGACGCCTACGGCGAAATCCTCTACAACGGATACGGTTCCACCGAAGTCGGAATCGGGTCGTTGGCAACACTTTTCGAGCTACGCCATGCCCCGGACACGGTCGGACGGCCGGTGGCGGGGTGCCCGGTTCGCATCTTCGACAAGACCGGCAGGGCCGTCGGACCGCGGGTGACCGGCCGCATCTTCGTGGGTGGCGAGCTGACGACCAAGGGCTACATCGGCGGGGGCGCCAAAACGGTCATCGACCAGATGACCAGCACCGGGGACATGGGCTATCTGGACAACTCGGGCCGGCTCTACATCGTCGGCCGCGAGGACGACATGATCGTGTCGGGCGGCGAGAACGTGTATCCGCAGGCGCTGGAAAATGCGCTCACCGGGCATCCCGACGTCGCCGAGAACGCGGTCGTGGGGGTGCCCGACGAACAATTCGGGTGCCGACTGGCCGCATTCGTCGTTGCCCGCAATCAGCGGGAGATCGACGTGGCGGCGCTACGAGACTACTTGAAGGGCAAGGTTTCTCGCTTCGAGCAGCCCCGAGACATTCATGTCGTCGACAGCATTCCGCGCAACCCGGCCGGCAAGGTCATCCGCAAGGAGCTATCGGGCTAAAACCACGGACCGTCGTAGTCACCGGTTGCCCCACGGGCGAGATATGCACCGGAGCGATCCATCGCTGTTGCGCCGCCGCCGCACGGAAAGCTGTAGCTGCCTACGCACAAAGTGTTGGAACCAGTTGAAGTCTTGGGTCCTTCGGTGCGAAGCAGGACCCATCCGCCGTCCAGCTTCGCAAGCGGGCGCACGGACCATCCTGCGGACATGGTCTTCGATGTGCGGTAGTCGATCACCGGGTTGTCGGATTCATTCTTCAGATAGACAAGGTTTCCGCCGATATCCGCATCCGAAATTTTCAGGCCGCTGATCTGCTGGTCGCTCAATCCGAAGACTTCTTTCTTGGCGGTCGTGTCGAAGATCTTGAGATACCCACCGCGACGGCTGTCACTGCCCGCCAAGATGATCGTGTCACCGTAGGTGAAGGCCTCCGCCAGCGCGGGAATCGTTGGGGAGGGAGCCATGCCCTGACTCATGTCGAGGTAGGGCGCGATGGGACCGGTGATGTCCCGTGTCCGTATGTCGAAATAGAAGACACCAGGCGCAAGATCCGCCGGGTCGACGGATGCTCCGGCCTTGGGAGTGGCTTGCACGTTGTGTTCGAGTAGGAAGCCATGATCTGCCGCGATGATATTGCCGAGGTTGCGGAATGTGCCGACTTCGGTCCCGTCGGCGCCACTGTGGAAATGCAAATCGAAAGTGGTGTAGGTGGGCCCTTTGATGGCGTTCTGCACGGCGTAACCGTCGTAGTTGATTCCCCTGATGCCGGTGTCGGGTGTTCGGTGCGACCTCGAGGTGCGCCTTCGTCTCAAGCGTATTGGGGTCGAAGAACGCAACCGAGAGCAAATCGGGTCACGACCAGTGGGCGACCACGAACTCGCCAGAGGCTGGATAAATCGACCAGTTTGCGTCGACTTCGTTTCCGGGAGTCGGTGACGAAAACGGCTTTTTTGCTGTCGGTTGGGGATTTGACGGATCAAAGGCGATGAGGTTGGTCTGTTGAGACTCCGGAGTCAACCCTTGGGACGGCGTCTTGGTAGTGAGCAGGTAGATGACCCGTTGCTTGCCGTCGTTGGTGGTCGCGACCGCGCAGCCCTGCGCCATCAGCTTCTCGCCGGCGGCGATCGCCGGATGCGGCAAGGCGATATTGTCGCCGGTTTGCGTATCGAAGATCTGGCCCGTTTGGGGGCGTTGGGTTGGACTGCGGGATCGCAACCCGCGTAGATCGTCGACGAGTTCCGCGGCAATCGATCACCCTGGGTGCCGGGCAGAGTCGCTCGTGTCGATCGCTGCGGTGCAGTCGACGTCGTCCCAGACGCCGGCGAACCCTGCGGGCCTTTCGCCGGCGAGCCGCACCCGAATAGTGTTGCGGCACAGGCGACTGCAACCGCGATGGTGCACCCATGTCGGGCAGTTGACTGTCGATGCGTTGGACGTGACATAAAGACTCCTAGCTTCCCGACACGATCACGGGGGTCAAGATTGGGATGCCGTCGGATGATGATCGATCACTGTTGCCGCATCTAGGGAATTGGACCACATGGCGTGCCGGATCATCCGGGGTTTCGTCGGTCCCGCTCGATAATCTCGAGGCTACCGTGCCCGGCGTCTCACTCTTGGTCCGGCTGGATGACTCCGATGGTCTTGTTGAGCCAGTTGGGCGCCAGCCACGAGATCGCGGTGGCGCCCGCGGTGGCCCCCATCACGCCCGACCAGGCGATCGGTCCCAGTGGTGTGCATCCGAAGAATTGGCTGATCACCGGGGTCTGCACGATGCCGACCAGCACACCCGCGCTGCCCAGCGCGGTGGCCACGACGAGCGGGCTGTGCTGGCGCGTCAGCAGCGTCTGGGCCAGCTGCGTGGTCACCAACGCCGTCAATCCCATTGTGGCCGTGCGCCGTTCGCTGCCGGGTGTCCAGCGCCCGATGGTCCAGGCGGCGGTCGCGCCCGCGGCCGTGACGACGCCGCGGGTGACGATCTGGCGCATCAGCGGGGCGTCGAGCGAGGGCCTGGGACCGGTCAACACCGCGAGACGGTGTGCGGCGCGGGCGTTTTCGGCCTGCTCCTCGGATTCGTACCCGGTCTCGTCGGGTTCGACGTACTGCGACGTGACGGCAACCGCCAGCGCGGGGAACATGTCGGTGAGCAGGTTCACCAGCAGCAACTGACGGGTTCCCACCGGCGCGCGGCCCTGACCGAACGCGGTCCCGATGATGGTGAACAGCACCTCGCCGACGTTGCCGCCGACCAGGATCGTGACGGCGTCGCGAACACCGGCCCACATGCTGCGGCCCTCGACCAGCGCGTCGAGCAGCACACTCAGATCGCGGTCGGTCAGGACGATGTCGGCGGCGCTGCGGGCGGCCGACGAACCGCGCCCACTCACCCCGATGCCCACGTCGGCCATCCGGATGGCCGCGGCGTCGTTGGCGCCGTCGCCGACCATCGCCGTCACCCGGCCGCAGCGCTGCAGCGCGGCCACGATCTGCACCTTCTGCTCCGGGCTGACGCGGGCGAACACCTGGACGTTGGAAACGACCTTGGCGGCGGCGTCCTCGTCGAGACCGGCCAGTTCGGCGCCGGTGATGACCCGCGCATCCGCCGGCAGCCCCAGCTGGCGGGCGATCGCCCGGGCCGTGATTGGGTGGTCTCCGGTGATCAGCACCACCTCACGGCCGGCCGCCTCCAGCGCCTCGATCAACGGGCGTGACGATTCCCGTGCCGTGTCGGCCAGGCCGACGTAGCCCAGCAGCTCGAGATCGTGTGCGGTGGCGTCGACGGCGTCGACGTCGGTGTCCTTGTCGTGCGTGGTCCCGTTCGGCCACGGGCGGCGGGCCACCGCCAGCACCCGCAAACCCCGTTCGGCGAGGCTGCGCACCACCGCCTCGGCGTGCGCCCGGTCGGCCTCCGGGTCGGCGAACCGGCAGCGGGGCAGCACCACCTCGGGTGCGCCCTTGAGCATCAACACCGGCTTGTCGGCCTCCGCGCTCAGGGTGCCGATCGCGGCGGCATAGCCACGACTGGACTCGAACGGCACCTCGGCTAGCAGCTGCCAGCCCGAATTGTTCTTGGTGAGAAGGAAACTCGCGGCGGTGATGATCGCCTCGTCGGTGGCGTGCGCGTGTCCTTGTCCGTCCTGGGGTTGGGGCGACGCCCAGGCCGCGGCCCGCAGCACCGCGGCCGAGCGCGGATCCTCGGCCTCCGAGAATGGATCGCCCGGCCGGGCGTCGTGCGGCATCGCGCACAGCACGCGCAGCCGGTTCTCGGTGAGCGTGCCGGTCTTGTCGAAACACACGGTGTCGACCCGGCCCAACGCCTCGATCGTGCGCGGGGAGCGGACCAGCACCCCATGCGACGTCAGGCGCTGCGCGGCGGCCAGCTGGGACAGCGTGGCCACCAACGGCAGACCCTCCGGCACGGCGGCCACGGCGATCGCGACACCGTCGGCGACGGCCTGCCGCAGCGACGCGCGCCGCAGCAACGCCAGCGCCGTCACCGCGGCCCCGCCGGTCAACGTCAACGGCAGCACCTTGGAAGTGAGTTCGCGCAGCCGGGCCTGCACACCGGCCGCCGTTTCGACGTCGGCAACCGCCGAGATCGCCCGGTGCGCAGCGGTGTTGACCCCGGTGGCCACGACGATCGCGCGAGCGTGACCGGCGACGATCGTGCTGCCCTCGAACAGCATGCTCGCCCGCTCCGGGTCGTTGACGGCGACGGGCTCCACCTGTTTGTCGACCGGCAGCGACTCGCCGGTCAGCAGTGACTCGTCGACCTCGAGGTCCTCGGCCACCAGCAGTCGCGCGTCGGCCGGAACCACCTCGGGTGCGGCCAGGTCGATGACGTCACCGGGCCGCAGCGACTTGGCGGACACCGTGACCGTGCGGGTGGCGCGCCGGGCCGCCTTCAGGCGGCGCCGGGTGGTGGCCACGGCGGGGACCGCGACCCGACGTACCAGCTGATCCTGCTCGGCGAACAGCTCGGCGGCCGCGGCCTCGGCCCGCAATCGTTGTGCCCCACCGGTTATCGCGTTGGCCGTCATGACGCCGCCGACCAGCAGCGCGTCGATGTTGCTGCCGACGATGGCCGACGCGGCGGCCCCCACCGCCAGAATCGGGGTCAGCGGGTCGGAGAGTTCGACCCGGGTGGCCGCGGCCAGCCGCGCCAGGTTGTGCAGCGGTCCGCGCAGTCCCGCGAAGGGTGGGCTGTAGGACAGGTCGTCGAGGCGGCGACGCCAGGACGGGGTCAAAGTCTCCACGGCCAGCGGTCGCGAACCGCCGGCCAGCCGCGCGTACACGATCTCGGGGTCCAGCGCGTGCCAGGCGGTGAGCGGCTGCGGGGTGGGGTCGGGCAGGCGCAGCACCCTGGCGGCTGAGAAGGTTCCGGCCACCAGCGCGGTGGCCGCGGCGGCGTTGACCGGGTTGAGCCAACGGCGGAAGTTCGCCGGGTTGCTGGACCGCTCCTGGTCGCTGCCGGTGACCAGCAGCAGACCGGCCAGCGTCGTACCGCCCTGGGCGAGATGTATCGCCGATTCGCTGGCCGCGCGGGCCACCGGAATCGCGGACAGGATGCGCACGGCGTCGGCCAGGTCGGTGCCGGTGATGATGTCGGCGGTCCATGGGGTGGCGGCACGTGGATCATCAAGTGCCACACCGATATCGGCGATGGCCAAGGCGGCCAGCGTGTCGGTCGACGCGAAATCGCGGTGCACCGCGGTGATCAACAGCGCCGGGCCGCGATCGGCCCGCAGCTCGCGCACCACGGTCAGCAGCGGTGTGCCGGGCGGGTGCGTCGCGGCGACGCTGGCGGTCAGATCCTCGGTGCCGGCGACGTGACGCAGCACCACCCGGGCCCCGGTCCGGTTCGCGGTCTGCAGCAACGGAATCGCGTACGGGTCGACCTCCCAACCGACGTCGACCCTGCCGACGCATTCGCCGTCGACCATGAGGTCCGCACTTTCCAGACCCTGCGCGGGGGTGGCCGACGGACCTTGCACCGGAACCCATCTCAGGTGTGCGCCGGTAGCGGGCAGCTCGTCGTCGTCGGGCTCGGGCGCCTCTTCTCCGTGCAGCAGCGCGTCGGCGACCTCGTAAACCCGGTCGTCGTCCCACCCGGGCGCCTCGCCGACCGATTTCAGGACGGCGCGGTGGTCACCCCGCAGCGCAGCGCCGTCGATGACGACCACTTTCACCCGATCCAGCCGGCGCAGGGCGCCGGGGTCGAGAACCAGTTGCCCGCCGTTGGCCAGGCCGCGGCCCAGCGTCGAGGCGAATGCCTGCCGACCCATGTGCGCGGCGCGGGGCACGCCGGCCTCGATCGCGGCGGCCGCGTCTTCGGTGCCGCCGCCGGCCACCAGCGCACTGGCCGCGGCGATCAGCGAGCCGTTGGCCGCCGACTCGACATAGGCCTCCACCGGGTCGGCCATCGAACCCTTCTCGGTGTCCATCGCCGCGTCGATGGCTCCGCCGACCACGACGTGCGAGGCTTCGCCCGCCGCCGCGGCGGCCCAGCTGTGCCGAGGCAGGTGGGATTTGGCGCCGGCCGAGGAGATGACCGGGACCACCGGCGCCTGCGGACGCTCGGGTGACGCCAGGTGCGGCTCGCGCTCGCGCCACACCCGACGGTGTGCCGCCGCCTCGGTGATCTGCAGCGTCCGTTGCGTCATATCGAGCAGCGGTGTGCCGAACGATTGGGTCAGCCCGTGCGCCGCCGCGGTCGTGGCGGCCAGCACGATATCGGTGCCCACCCGCCCCAGGCGGGACTCCAGGATCGACACCATCCGGGGTTGATGGTTGATCAGGGCGGCGGCTGCCCGGGTGGTTTGCGGCGCGGCGGGCAGACGCGTCACCCGGCCGGTGACGGCGGCGGTCATCGCGACGATGTCCATGGCCGCCGAGGTGAGCGGCACCAGAATTGCCAGCGGGTTGCCGGGGTCGGCGAACGGCGCGGAAATCGGTACGTCCGACTTCGTGGAAGCCAGGTCGGCGGCGATCGCGGCAACCGTCGATCGCACCTCGTCCAGGACGGCGTCGTAGTCTTCGGCGTCCTCGGCGAGTTCGAACACCAACCGGCCCAGGGAGCCCTCGACGTGGGCCTCGGCTACGCCCGGGATCCGGCGAACCGGCTCCTCGACGACGGCCGAGTACTCGTACCAGCGCGAGAACGGCAGCAAGGGATCCAGGTCCAGGTGCACCCGGCGACCGCTTTGCCAGCGCACCGGCGGGGCGATGGGGGCAGCAGACCCGTTGGATGACGGGGTGATTCCGAGGGCCCGGGTGGTGGAGTCGGCCATCGACTGCACCACGGGTCCGGCCAGTTCGACTACCGGGCTCGCCAGGAGCTGCACCGCACCCGCGGCGCCCGCCGCGGTGGACACGCCGGCTTTCACCAGCTGGGCCGCCCCGTCGGTGAGACCAGCGACGACGTTGGTTACACCCGGAATCTTCATTCGGTCATCCTTCAAATACGTCTGTCGCGCTAATGATCCTGGGGTGCTGGGGACCTGTCCACATCTGTACCCGAAGGCAGGCCGGGCGACGACACCAACGGCTTTGGTGGTTGGGGATTCGCTGGGTTAACAGCGGGTGTAATCGCGTCCTGTGGAAAGTTTACCGGCTGGACGGCAGATCGAACGTCGCGAACAACGCAGGGTCGAGGAAAATTGTGATGGCGGCGACGCCGCCGGTGCCGACAGTGATGACATGTGTGCCGACAGTGATGACATGTATCGAATGTGCCCGCATCACGCCGTCGGCGGCGCGGCGGTACTCGGCCACGGCCGGTTGGGCATTCGCGGCAGTCGGGATCATGACAATGTCACCGGGGGTTGTAAATGCGCGTGCGGCAAGGAATTCCAGCACGGTGTCGCGGCCGGTGAACCACACCGGCAGTGGCGGCATTTCAAGTTTGACGTCGGCCCGCAGCAGCTCGGTCAGCGCGGCCATGTCGGCGTTTTCGAATGCCGCACAGTAGCGGTCGAGCAATGCGCGGTGCTTGGCGTCGTCGGGCTCGACCGCGTCGTCCTCGGTGGGTGAGGCCTCGGCGAGCCGGGCCCGCGCCCGCTGCAGCGCGCTGTTGACCGAGGCGGGGGTGGTTTCCAGCAGTTCGGCAACTTCGGCGGCGCTGAACTGCACGACGTCGCGCAGTATCAGAACGGCACGCTGACGCGCGGGAAGTTCCTGCAGCGCCGTCATCACGGCCAGCCGCACGCTGTGCCGCGCCGTCACACTGTCTTCCGGGGTCGCGAACACGTGCGTATCCGGAATCGGTTCCAGCCATTGATGGGCGGCGCCGGCGCCGTCGAGATCGGTGTCCGGGTCGATGGAGCCGTCGCCCAGGCCGGCCGGCAGCACCCGGCGGGCGCGGTTCTCCAGCGCGCGCAGGCACGCCCTGGTGGCGATGCGGTACAGCCAGGTGCGCAGCGCGGCGCGCTCCTCGAATGCCTGATAACCGCGCCAGCCGCGCAGATAGGTCTCCTGGACGAGGTCTTTGGCGTCGTGCACCGAGCCGAGCATCCGGTAACAGTGCGCGATTAACTCGCCGCGATACGGGGCGGCCTGCTCGATGAAGTCCTCCTGAGCCGGCACGGGCGGTCTGCTATGTCTGGTGGGCCGAAACGCTACTCCTGCTACAGAGACGTCGGGCCGGCGAAATTCATCGCCCCGCGGCCGATTAATTCGGTCGACGTGCCGTATCTGAACCAGTGGATGTCTGAGCAGAGTTCACCGAGGAAGCGAGTACAAAAATGAACCGGCCCAACCAGAAACTTGCGGGCACCACCGCGATCGTGACCGGGGCGAGTCGTGGATTCGGTCGCGCCATCGCGGCCGCGCTGACCGAAGCCGGCGCCGAGGTCGTCGGCGTCGCACGCACCGCCGTCCTGCTTGACGAGGTTCGCGGTGAACTCGGCGCCGTCGCGCTGGTGGTCGCCGACGCCGCCGACCCGGCCGCGGCCGGTGAGCTGATCGACAAGCACAACCCGCGCACGCTGGTGCTGTGCGCCGGCGCCGCCCCGCGGATGGCCCCGCTGCAGCAGCAGAGCTGGGAAACCTTCAGCGCCAATTGGAATGTGGATGTCGCGCAAGCGTTTCACTGGACCTGCCACGCGCTGGCGCGCCCGCTGGCGCCGGGCAGCGCGGTCATCCTGATGTCCAGCGGCGCCGCGGTCAACGGGTCGTCACTGTCCGGCGGCTATGCGGGAGCGAAGTCGGCGGTGCGGTTCATCGCCGGCTATGCGGCGGGGGAGTCGGACCGGGCCGGGCTGGGAATCACCTTCGTCTCGATCCTGCCGCGGCTGACGGCGGCCACCGAGCTGGGCGCCAACGCCGTGGCGGCCTACGCCGAGCGTCAAGGCGTCGACGTCGACACCTTCGTCGCGTCGACCGGACCCGCGCTGACCGTCGAACTCGTCGGCACCTCGGTAGCGGCGATCGCCGCCGGCGAGCCCGGTCAGCGCGGCGCCTATCTGGTCACCGCGTCGGGACTGTCCCGGTTGAACTGACATCGAGCGAAAGGCGGACAACGCAATGGACACACCACCGATCGTGTCGGCGCAGGAGTGGGCGGCCGAGCATCAGCGGCTGCTGGTCAAGGAGAAGGAGGTGCTGCGCGCCCACGATGCGCTGGCCGCCATGCGCCGACGCATGCCGTGGCTGGCCGTGGACAAGCACTACGAATTCGACGGGCCGGACGGCCGGGTGAACCTGCTCGAGCTCTTCGACGGCCGGCGCCAATTGATCGTCTATCGCGCCTTTTTCGGGCCCGACGTGCACGGCTGGCCCGACCACGCCTGCCGCGGCTGCTCGATGATCGCCGACCACATCGGGAACCTCGCCCATCTCAACGCGCGCGACACCACGCTGGTGTTCGCCTCGCGAGCACCCCAGCCCGACATCGAGCGTCTCAAGGCGCGGATGGGCTGGCAGATGCCGTGGCACACGATCACGGACGGCTTCGATGTCGACTTCGGTGTGCACGAGTGGCACGGCACGAACGCCTTCATCCGGGACGGCGACCGGGTTTTCGCACCTAACTTCATCAACAACCGGGGCGACGAGGTGCTGGGCAACACCTGGAGCTTCCTGGACATGACGGCGCTGGGGCGCCAGGAGGACTGGGAGGACTCGCCGCCGGGGTACCCGCAGACCGCGCCGTACGAGTGGTGGGACCGGCATGACGCCTACGGGCAGCACGAGCCGTCGCGGTGGTTCGGCGAACCCGACCCGGACGATCCCAACGACCAACGGCCGCCGCGTAAACGAGTTTGATCGCCGGAATTAGGCCCGAACAACACGAATGCGCGGTAGCCGTCCCCGGCTACCGCGCATTATTTTCCGGCGCGTGAATTCGCTTTACAGAATTCGGTGCTGCGCCCGGTCGACCTGGTATCCGGCCGGAAAGGACTTCTCGATGACCTGCAGCTGGTGGTCCACCCGGGACTCCAGTTCGAGAACTACGCAGCTATCGCCGAGGGATTTCGATTCGAGAACAATGTACCGCTGGCCACAATCGGTGATCGGGTCGCCCGAGTGCAATTTCTCGACCGTTACCGACTCCGGAGTTGCATCTGCCTCCATCCCTGCCACGTTAGGTCAATTCCGCGAGTGAGGGAATAGACCGCTAGGCGTTGTCGGCGTGGCGCTGCTTGAAAAACACGCTGACCCGCGCGATCAGGCCGTCGTCGTCTTGCTCGAACAGGATGCACTCGGGCCACGTCGTCGCGACGCCGTCGATCTCGAACGTCTCGGACAACTCGGCGAACGCCACCCGGGCGTCCACGTGCGAGACCCACTGCACCTGTAACCGGTGGCCCTCGAGATTGGTGCATACCTTGCGCAGATAGGCGACATAGTGCGCCTTGCCGTCGACGACATCGCAGAACGGACCCTCTCGGGTCAGGCCTTCCTCGGCGATGGTGTCGGCCAGTCCGTCCCAGTCGTGGGCGGCCAGGCATGCCAGGTAGCGCTCGACCACTTGTCCGTGGGTGCCCATGTCGCCTCCGCTCCGCTGCCTGCGCCGAGCGTAACGCCAGAGGGTCGCCGTGCCGCTACCCTCGCGGGCTAGATTTCCTTCATGAGCTGGTGGACCGTGCACACCGACCGGACGTTGTCCGACCTGGTGCCCGCGCCGCCCGACGCGGTGCGTGACTATTACGTGGACCTCAACAACATCAAGCTCGTCCACCCGTTGATCGTGTCTGTGGAAACGTTGTCGCGCAGCGAAACCGAAGACGGCTATCAACAGACCTATCGGGTGGTCGACCGAATTCCACTGGGGCCGTTGACGTTACGGATCACTTACCAAGCCCGGCTGCGAGTGCCCGCGCAGGGTGATGTACTGACGGAGGCCGACCAGTCGCCCGGGGTGCGGTTGCGCGGCACGGTGAGCTTCGAACCGCTCGACGGTGGCACCCGAATCACCGAGCGAATAGGGTCCACCGCGCCGCGCCTGTTGGCCGGGGTGACGGTCCGCGAGGGGGTCAAGGCGCACATCAAGATGCTGGCCGGCGTTCGGAAACACTTCGAGTCCGGGTGAGCGGCAGTCTGCTTAGATGCCGGCGAAATCGATCACGCCGCGAATGTTACGGCCCTCGCGCAAGTCCGTCATCGCCTCGTTGATGTCGTCGAGCCGATAGTGGCGGGTGACCAGCTCGTCCAGTTTGAGTGCGCCCGCCTGATACAACGACAACAGCAGCGGCACGCTGGTGCGCGGGTTCATCCCGCCGTAGAGCGCCCCGCGAAGCTGTTTGGCCGACAGCGTCATCTCCTGCAGGACCAACGGTGTCGGGGGTTCGGTGTACGGGGTGATGCCGGTGAGCACGCACACCCCGCCCTTGCGAAGCAGCGTGAGCGCCAACGGGATCAAGTCGACGTGCACGACGCCGGGACAGACCACCACCCGATCGGCCATCAGGCCGTCGGTGATCTCCCTGACCAACGGGATCGCTTCCTCGGCCGACACGGCGGTGTGCGTGGCCCCGAAGAACTTGGCCGAATCACGTTTGGAATTAACCGGATCCACTCCGACAACATAGGTCGCACCGACAGCGCGCGCCTTGCAGGGCGTTCATTCCCGACCCCGCTGGTGCCGATGACCACCACGGTGTCGCCGGGTTCGGTGCCGGCCGAGATCGTCGCGGAGCCCCAGCCGGTGCTGACCCCGCACGACACCAGGGAGGCGGCATGGAAGGGGATCGCGTCGCCGATCTTTATGACGGACTTTTCCGACAGCACCGCATATTCGGCGAACGTGCCGAGTTGCCCGTAGGCCAACAGGTTTTCGTCACCGAGGTGCCGGCGACACGTTCCGTCGGTCGGCATCTCCCGCCGGAACAGGCTGGCGCCGACGTCGCAGATGTAGCTCTGCCCGTTCACGCAGAACCGGCAAGTGCCGCACGCCGGAATGAACGACAGCGCCACGTGATCGCTGGGCCGCACCGTCGTCACACCCGGCCCGACCTCGGCGACCACACCGGCGCCCTCGTGACCGCCCAGCAGCGGGAACCAGTCCGGTGCGGGCTGGCCGCTGGCGGCCAGCACCTCCGGGGTCGGCACGACGTCGCCGGTGAACAGGTGGTCGTCGGAGGGGCAGACCCCGGCGACGGCCATCCGCACCAGGACTTCGCCGGCGCGTGGCGGATCGAGCTCGATCTCGCGGATCTCCCAGTCCTGGCCGACCCCGCGAATCACCGCGGCACGACACTTCATTGCGACCTCCCTTTGATTTCGTGTGGCATAACGGGATCAGCGCGCCAAGCTGGCACGCAGCTCGCGCTTAAGGACGGCAAGAGCCCTAACATCGTGCTCGACGACAGTGGCTTTGCCGACGGCGTGCGCGCCGGCGTAGCCAACATGATGCCCAACTCCGGGCAGAGCTGTAACGCCCCGACGCGCATGCTGGTGCCGAATTCCCGGATGGCCGAGGCCATTACCACCGCGCGCGAGGCCGCCGAGCAAGTTACGGTGGGCGCCCCGGGCTCCGGGACCACGATCGGGCCGGTGGCGTCCAAGACGCAGTTCGACAAGGTCCAACGGCTGATCCAGCAGGGCGTCGAGGCAGGCGCGACCCTGGTCACCGGCGGCCCGGGCCGGCCGGACGGGCTGGACAAGGGCTACTACGTCAAACCGACGGTCTTCGCGAATGTCACCAATGACATGACGATCGCGCGCGAGGAGATCTTCGGGCCGGTGCTGTGCATCCTCGGCTACGACGACCTCGATCACGCCGTGCAGATCGCCAACGACACCGATTACGGCCTGGCCGGGTTCGTCTCGGGAGCCGACCTCGACAAGGCCCGCGAGGTGGCCCGCAAGATTCGCGCCGGGTGGGTGACGATCAATCACGCCTTCGACATGAACGCGCCCTTCGGCGGCTACAAGCGCAGCGGCAACGGTCGCGAATGGAGCGAGTTCGGTTTCCACGAGTACCTGGAAGTCAAAAGCACGCTGGGCTATGCCCCTGAGAAAGCCGCCGACAAGGCCTGACACCGGAGGCCGAAATCCGAACGCACCCCGGCCGAAAACCGGCGCGTGTCTGCGCCGCATCCGGCGACGCCGCCTTTAAGCTTGCTGAGATCAAGAGGAGGGGCGACGACGTATCGGCAGCAACTACCGCGCCGGGCAACGCAGCGGTCAGGGCGCGTTACAAGCAACCACTGAGCCGGACGGGATGTACACCGAGCCGGCACCTTCTGCTCGGCAGAAGCGTTGGGTAGACCCGGTACGTCGTGTCGGTCGACTGGCGATTTGGGATAAACCCGATCGGCACAGCGGTATTCCCGCACTCGATGGACTGCGCGCGGTGGCCGTCGCCCTGGTGCTCGCCGATCACGGCGGCATTCCCGGCGTCAGCGGCGGGTTTCTCGGCGTCGACGTCTTCTTCGCGCTCAGCGGATTTCTGATCACCTCGCTGTTGCTGGACGAGCTTGGGCGCACCGGGCGCATCGACCTCACCGGGTTCTGGATCCGCCGGGCCCGCCGTCTGCTTCCGGCGCTGGTGCTGATGGTGCTCGCCGTCGGTGCGGCCCGCGAACTGCTTCCCGCCCCGGCCCTTACCGGGTTGCGTGACGACGCGATCGCGGCGTTCCTCTGGGTGGCCAACTGGCGTTTCGTCGCACAGCAGACCGACTATTTCACGCAGGGTGCGCCGCCGTCGCCGCTGCAGCATGCCTGGTCGCTCGGCGTGGAGGAGCAGTACTACTTCGTGTGGCCGGTCCTGCTGATCGCGGTCACCCTGCTGCTGGCGGCCCGGGCCAAGCGCTACTTCATGCGGGCCACGGTCGGCGACGTGCGGTTCGCTGTCTTCGTGATCGCCACGCTGGGTGCGCTGGCTTCCGCGGCGGCCGCGATCGTGTTCGTCTCCGACACCACCCGGGACCGCATCTATTTCGGCACCGACACCCGCGCGCAAGCCTTGCTGGTCGGCTCGGCGGCGGCGGCCCTGCTGGTTCGCGACTGGCCGTCGCTGAACCGCGGCTGGTGCATGATCCGCAGCCGCTGGGGCCGGCGGGTGGCCCGCTTGCTGCCGATGCTCGGCGTGGCGGGATTGGCGGCGGCGGCTCACTTCGCGACGGGCAACGTCGGCGATTTTCGGCACGGCCTGCTGATCGCGGTCGCGATTGCGGCCGTGTTCGTGGTCGCCCCGGTGGCGATGGAACAGCGCGGGTTGGTCGCTCGCATCCTCGCCGCGCCCCCGCTGGTCTGGCTGGGCACCATCTCCTACGGCGTCTATCTGTGGCACTGGCCAATCTTTCTGGCGCTCAACGGCGAACGCACCGACTGGTCGGGCTTCCCGCTGTTCGCCGCCCGGTGCGGGCTGACGCTGGTGGTGGCCTGCGCGTCGTACTGGTTGATCGAGCAACCCGTTCGGCGGTGGCGCCCGGCCCGGGTGGCGTTGCTGCCGCTGGCCGCCGCCACCGTGGCCAGCGCCGCCGCGATCACGCTGCTGCTGATTCCGGTCGGCACCGGAACCGGCCTGCGCGAGGCCGGCCTGCCGCCCGGCGTCTCGTCCGTCGCGGCGGTGTCCTCCGTCCCGCCGGGTGGGAGTCGACCGGTCGGCCCGCGAAACCCCAACCGGCCGTTCACCGTTTCGGTATTCGGTGATTCGATCGGGTGGACCTGGATGCACTTCCTGCCGCCCACGCCCGGATTCGCGTTTTTGGACCACACCGTCATCGGGTGCAGCCTGGTCCGGGGCACGCCGTACCGGTACATCGGCCAAACCCTGGACCAGCGGGCCGAGTGCGACAGCTGGCCGACCCGATGGGCGGCGCAGATCAGTCAGGATCAGCCGGACGTCGCGCTGCTGATCATCGGCCGCTGGGAGACGGTGGATCGGGTCAACGAGGGACAGTGGACCCACATCGGCGATCCGACGTTCGACGCGTATCTCAACGCCGAGCTGGAGCGAGCGCTGAACATCGTGAGCGCCAGCGGGGTTCGGGTGATGGTGGCCACCGTCCCGTACAGCCGGGGCGGGGAAAAGCCGGACGGCCGCTTGTATCCGGAGGATCAGCCGGACCGGGTCAACCAATGGAATGCCATGCTGCGCAAAACCGTTGCGCAGCACCCAAATGTTCAGATCCTGGATCTGAACAAAAAGCTCTGCCCCGACGGCGTTTACGCCACGAAGGTCGACGGCATCAAGGTCCGCAGCGACGGCGTCCACCTCACCCCGGAAGGGGTCAAGTGGCTGACGCCGTGGCTGGAAGAGTCGCTGCGCTGAGTGGCTAGTCGTCGGTGCGGCAGCTAATTTCCATGCTGTCGCTTTCCTGGACCAGGAAATTGAAGCTGGTGTATCCGTTGGCTGGGTTGCGCACGCGATCCAGATAGGGCGCCATGTCGGGCGCGCTGGCATTGTCGGCTACCACCAAAGCGCCTTTGGTGAGCCGGGGCTCGAGCAGCTTGATGACGGGCAGGTACAGATCCTTCCAGCCGTCGAGCAAGACGAATTCAACCGGCCCGTCCACCGCCTCCAGCGTGGTCCGCGCGTCTCCCTCCAGAATCGTGATCACGTCGTCCAAACCGGTCTCGGCGAACGTCTTTTTCGCGGCGGCAATCTTGCTCGCACTGAGTTCGGTGGTCACCACGCGACCCACCTCGTTGTCGCGTACCGCGGACGCGAGATGAATCGCCGAGATACCGAACGACATTCCGAATTCGACAACCGTCGTCGGACGGGTCGCCCGGATCAGTGCGTACAGCAGCCGGCCGGCCTCCGGGGTCACCGGTATGTAGAACTCGCTCATCGCCTCGGCGCGCTCGGCGGCGGTCATCGGTCGGTCAAACTGACCATGCCGCTCCCGCAGCAGCGACATCTGGTTCTTCGTCTCGGTGTACATGCGGTCGAGCACGCTCTCGACGCGAGGGTCTTGCAGGGTTGTGGCCATGCCCATGAGGGTATGCCCGGCCCGCATCGAACCGAATGATGACCGCTGACTCCGGGGTGTGAGCCAGGACACGCGGTCGCGGAATTGTGACAAAAGGGGTTTGACGAGTCGCCGGTGGCGGTGCCAGCATAGGTGGGCAAGCACCGCGGTAGGTGAGGCGTCTGCACGGACACAGGCCACTGACCCCGAACGTCGAGAGACGCCCCGGGTCAAAACAGCTCTTCCCGGACACAAGGGTTGAGCCCAAGTGGCTTCTGGCCGGGGAGCGATCGCCAGCGCGGCGAAGCCGGGCGCAGCGGGTCGCGACCATCGGCCAGATACGCCGTGCAGTGCCGAAGCTCCGACGAGAGGGGCGCGTCCGGCGGGCTCATGGCCCGGCATTCGTACTCTCCCGCGTGTGATGTGACGACACCCTCGTGTGTCATGGCCGTGAGGAGGTGAGGACGAGATGAGTCCCGGCGATAGTTGCTATCCGAAATCCATCTTGATCCGATCCGGTTCCGGCATTCCTGTCTGCTGACGCAGCTCAAATTCGCTGTCCCGCAACCGCATTGCCGGTTGCATGTGGTGCGCCGAGGAACCGATCGGGCTTCCGGCAGGGGGAAGACCATGACTTTTGTTGTTGCGCACCGTTTTCACGGTCTTGGAAGGTGGCGCGGACGGTCGATGCTGCGTGTGGGTCGGCTGCTGACGAACAGGCTGTGCGCCATGCACATCCCGACACCTGACGAGCGGGCGAACCGGTATGCGTCGCTGACGCCGATCGCGGTGCTCTCGGCCGCGCCGGGCGGACGCTCACCGGACAGGGGGGGCAACCACCGGTGATTCGTTCCGCCAGTGGTCCCCAGCGGCGGGCGGGGGGTTGACAGCCCGCCGCTGGGGGCACGTTTGAACACCCGATCTGTGTAGCTCGACCTGCGAGATAGCGAGAAACCCATGACAGTCATTTCCACCCGGCCGCCGGCCGGACAGGCCGCGCTGGACTCCGCGCACACCGGCGACATCGTCGGAGCGTTCGGCCGGATCAAGCGCGACGACGGTGGCGCGTTCAGCGGCCGGTGGCGGCGGCTGCGCACCCTGCTGGTCATCACCGGACCCGGATTGATCGTCATGGTGGGCGACAACGACGCCGGCGGCGTCGCCACGTACGCGCAGGCCGGTCAGGACTACGGGATGCACCTGCTGTGGACGCTGGCCTTGCTGATTCCGGTGTTGTACGTGAACCAGGAGATGGTGCTGCGGTTGGGCGCGGTCACCCGAGTCGGTCACGCGCGCCTGATCTTCGAGCGTTTCGGAAAGTTCTGGGGCGCGTTCAGCGTCGGCGATCTGCTGGTGCTGAACGCGCTGACGATCGTCACCGAGTTCATCGGCGTCGCCTTGGCACTGGGATTTCTGGGTTGTCCGAAGATCGTCGCGATTCCCGCCGCGGCGGTGTTGCTGTTCGCCGTGGTGGCGGGGGGCTCGTTTCGGCGCTGGGAAGGGCTGATGTTCCTGCTGATCGCGGTGAACGTCGCGATGATCCCCATGGTGCTGATGGTGCATCCGAGTCCGAAAGTGGCTGCGGGAGGCTTAGTTCCACAGTTCCCGGGTGGCCTGAACTCGACTGTCCTGCTGTTGATCATCGCGATAGTGGGCACCACGGTGGCGCCGTGGCAGTTGTTCTTCCAGCAGTCCAACGTGGTGGACAAGCGCATTACCGCGCGCTGGATCCCTTATGCGCGAGCCGATTTGGTCATCGGCATCGTCGTGGCCATTGTCGGGGCGACGGCGCTGATGACCGTCACCGCGTTCGGGTTGGCCGGCGCCGGGAGCTTCACCGACGCCGGCGCGGTCGCGAGCCGGCTGCACCACCCGGTGGGGGTGCTGTTCGCGATCATCCTGCTCGACGGTTCGCTGATCGGGGCCAACGCCATCGGGCTGGCCACCACCTATGCCATCGGTGACGCGATGGGCAAACGGCACTCCCTGCACTGGAAGATCAGTGAAGCGCCGCTGTTTTACGGTGGCTACGCGTTGCTACTGGCGGCGTCGGCCGCGGTGGCCTTCAGCCCCGATCACGTCCTCGGGCTGGTCACCCAGGGCGTGCAGGCGCTGGCCGGCATCCTGCTTCCGTCGGCGACCGTCTTTTTGGTGTTGCTCTGCAACGACCGGGCCATCCTGGGCCCCTGGGTAAACACGCTGCGGCAGAACGTCGTTGCCTGGGCCATCGTGTGGGCGCTAGTGCTCCTATCGTTGGCATTGACGGCGGCAACGTTCTTCCCGGACCTGTCCGCCGGCGTCCTCGAGGCAGGGTTGGCGACCGGGGCGGCCGTCGGTGTGCTTGGTGGCGCGATAGCGATCATCGGCGACCAGGGATACGGCGACACCCGCGCGGCCAAACTGGCTTCGCCACTCGGTCGCGCCGAACAGCGAGCTCTTCGCGAGCACGATCAGAAGGATTGGCAAATGCCAGATCTGGGTTCTCTTGCCCGCCCGGCTCTTTCGCCCATTCGCCGGATAGGGCTGTTGGTCCTGCGTGGCTACCTGGTGCTCGCCGTGGTCTTCGTGATCGTCAAGATCGTCGAGGTCGGCACGGGCTGACGGTTACGGCGAACCATTCGGCAGCAGCACGATCTTGCCGTGAGTGTGCCGTCGTTTGAGTTCCTCGAAGGCGTCGGCCACCCGTTCCAGCGGAAACGTCGCGGCGATGTCGAAATCGACTGCGCCGCCGGCGACCAGGTCGGCGATCTCGGCGAGCACTTCCGGGGTGGACGCATCGGTGCTGCCTTCGGTCTTGGCGCCGACTTCACCGGCCTTCTGGAAGGAGATGGTCGTGTCGATACGCTCCGGGGCCACCCCGAGCTCGAAGGCGAGCTGCACGTACTCCGGGCCGAATAGGTCGGTGAACGCGTCGATCCCGTTGGGCGCCGCTTCGCGCAGTCGCTCGGCCAGGCCATCGCCGTAGGCGATCGGGATGACGCCGTGTGCCCGTAGCCATTCGGCATTGCCCGATCCCGCGATGCCCAGCACCCGTGCCTCGCGCAGCACCAACAGCTGGACGACAAGGCTGCCGACACCTCCGGCGGCCGCCGACACGGCGACGGTCTCGCCCGGCTGTGGCGCGACGGCCCGGACCGCGGCGAATGCGGTGGCGCCGACGACGTAGAGTGAACCCGCTGCCTCCCAACTCAATTGGGGTGGCTTGCGGATCAGTTGGTGCACCGGGACGACGGTGTGGGTGGCATGGCTGGAGCGCCGGAAGCTGAACCCGAGCACCTCGTCGCCGACCGCGAACTCGCTGACATCGGGCCCGGTGGCCGTCACGACACCGGCCAGGTCACTGCCCTCCCCAGAGGGAAACGTGGTGGGAGACATCTCATGCATCGCTCCGGACCGGATCGCGGCCTCACCGGGGTTGATGCCCGCGGCCCGAACTTCGACCACTACCTCACCCTCGCCGGGCGTCGGCATGTCGATGTCCGTCACGTACAGCACGTCACGGTCCCCGTAGCGGTCGAACCGTACCGCGCGCCAGCCCAGCCGTCATCTCGATCTCCTCACCGCACGAATCGAAACTCCTACCCGGCCCCTAGCCAGGATAGGCGCCGACCATGAGCTGTCGATCGGCGTATGTTCATATGCGCCCGCCGTGGTCTCGCTGGAAAGGATGCCGATGCGACGTGCTCGAATGGCTGTCACCGGTTGGGTGGCCGCCACCATGGTGGTCGGCCTCGCGATCACCGGGTGCGGCAGCGGCGCCAAGACCTCGGCCCCAGCATCCACGAGCGGCGCGACCGCCGCCGTGAGCACCACGACCGGACCTTCCCCGGATTACAGCGGGTTGCTGATCCAGCCCGGTGACCTCGGCGGCGACTTCACCGCGCCGGACCCACCTGCTCAACTCCAACAACACCGCCGGCGTGGCGCAACTGTTCGTCAATGCCGACAACAGCCGACGCATCGGAGACACCGTCCTGGTCGTCGCCGACCCCTCGGTCGCCGCCGCCCTGGAGAACACCAAGACGAACTACGCGAAGAAGGTCGCCGGCACGTGGCAGCCCGTCGACGTCGGCTCCAACGGCGCGATGATCTCGGGCACCTCGGCGGACAACTCGCAGGCCATCGCGGTGTTGTTGTTCACCGAGGGCAGGGCGCTGGTCAACCTCGAATTCGACAGCGCACCCAACGACCCGATCGACCCGGCGATCGCCACCGATATCGGCCGCAAACAAGACGCGGCGGTCAAGAACGGTCTGCACGGCTAGCGGGCTAGACCAGACCGAGCAGCCGCAGATCCGAGACGTACTTCTCGATCAGCCGTTCCGACAAGTGCGGAATGTCTTCGTCCGCACCGATTTTGGATGCCTGCACCGACGCGCGGAAAACGCCCGTGGGAGCCGGTGCGCCACGCAGCGGCGCCTCGGGCTTCCGGTAGGCATCGAGCAACGGAAGCACCGAATGCTGACGCTGCTTGTCCGGCAGCGCGCGCAGCGCCGTCTCGAAACGCCCGAACCATTCGTCGTGATCGTCGATGCGCCGGATGTCGTGGCCGCCGGCGATCAACCAATCCACGAAGACGTCCAGCGAAATGCCGTCGTCGTGCGGGTTCATCACGTCGAAGGACCGGTACTCCCTGGCCGTCGCCGTCTGCTCGCCCAGCGTGGTGACCGACTCTGCAACGAAGTCGGCGGGCAGACCGTCGTAGTGCGCCGCGGCGCGGCCTCCCCGCGGGTCGGTTTGATAGAACGACGACGGCGCGATGCCGGTCACCAGCAGGCTGAAGATCAAGCGGGTGAACGCATCCGGGACATTCAGCTGTCCGGCGTACTGGCTGTGCGCCAGGATCATGTCGGACCGGAACACCGCGGCCGGCAACCCGCACAGGTCGTGTGCCTCGCGCAGCAATACCTCGCCGCCCCACTTGCTGTTCGCGTACCCGTTCGCATAGCTGTCGTCGACAGGGCGTACCGCACTGACGGTGCGGATGTCGCCGTCCTCGGCGAACACCGCAGGATCGACCGACATGGCCACCGCGACGGTCGACATGTAGGTCACCGGTTTGATACGCGTCTTGATCGCCGCGCGGATCAACTCGGCGGTGCCCAACACGTTGGGGCCGAACAGTTGGTCGTAGGGCAGGACGTGGTTGACCAGCGCCGCCGGGTGCACGACGATGTCCACGTCTTGTGCGAGACGCTCCCAACTCGCTTGATCCAAGCCAAGATTCGGCTTCGCTATGTCGCCCACTATAACCTCGAGGTGGTCGGCGGCCAGGGTGCGGTAGCGTGCCAGCAGTTGCGGATCGGTGTCGAAAACCGCTTCCAGCCGTTTGGGGGCGGCCGCGGCATCGGTGCCGCGGACGATGGTGATCAGCTTCCCGCCTCTTTCGACAAGCCGCTCGAGCCATTCCAGCGTCAGGAAGCGTCCCAGGTAGCCGTTGGCGCCGGTGAGCAGCACCGTGTGCGGCGTACCGGTGGCATGCGGAAGGTTGGGTGCCTGGGCCAGGGTCGCGGCATCGATGAACTTGTCGAGGGTCAGCTCGGATGCGTGGACTTCGGTGGCGCCCCGGCCGTGCACGGTCGAGAAGGTGGGCCGCTTGGAGCCGGAGTTCCGTTGCGATTCCACGTATTCCGCGAGCTGACGCAGGTCGGTCGCCGGGCTGATAATCTGGCCCACCGGCACTTCCACCTCGAAGATGTCCTGCAGCAGGTTGGAGAAGGTGAGCGCGGACAGCGAGTCGCCGCCCAGGTCGAGGAAGTGGGTGTCGGGCTGCGGCGGGCCACCGGCCAGACCGAGTAGCACCTCGGCGGCCCGGGTCAGTGTATCGATCGCCGGCCGGTCAATCGCGCCGTCGCGCAACGCGCGCAGTTCGGCGGTTCGGCTGGCGGCGAGTTCGGCGTAGAGCTCTTCGAGCCGGGCGCTGTAGTGCTCCTTGAGCTTGGGCCGCAACAGCTTTCCGACTCCCGACAGCAGTCCGTTGTCCTCGCTGAACGGCTCGAAGTCCACCAGGAAGTCGACGGGCACTTCGTAGGATTGCAGCTCGGCGAGTTTGGCGGTACGGCGCAGGGATTCGCTGAGCGCCGCCTTGAGGCCGTCGGCATCGTCCGCGAATCGTTGCGCTGCTTCGACAGTCGGAACGACGACGGCCATCAGATACGGCCGTTCGCTGTTGCCGTACACGAAGATCTGCCGGATCAGGGCCGCGCTGCTGAAGATGGCTTCCAGCCGGGCCACCGCGACGAATTCGCCTTGCGCCAACTTCAATACGTTGTTGCGCCGATCGACGTAGACAAGACGATCCGGTCCTACCTCGGCCATCACGTCGCCGGTGCGGTAGAAACCGTCCGGGTCAAACGCATTCGCGGTCACGTCGGGACGTTTGAAGTAGCCCTGGAACGCGGTAAGCGATTTGACCAGCAGCTCGCCGCGCGGATGGGGTTTGTCGGTGTGGAAGTACCCCAATTCGGGCACGTCGATCAGTTTGTAATCGAGGATCGGCGGTCGCGCCACCACGCCGTCCTTGAACACCATCCCCACCTCGGTCGGGCCGTATCCGTCGAGCACATGCACGTCCAGACACGACTCGATGAAGGTCCTCATCTCCGCGGCCAGCGGTGCGGTGGTGGAGAAGCTGGTGATCACCCGGCCGCCCAGAAGCTGTTCGCGCAGTTCGGCTTTCGCCTGTGCGTCGGCTTCCTCTGGGTCGGCGCCCTGGCCGATCAGCCGGTCCACCGCGCTCTGGTAACGCTGGTAGAGCATCTCGACCACCCGAGGCACCATGCCCATTTCGGTAGGGCGCACCAAATTCCAGTCGTCGAACAACGTGGACAGGTCACTTTCCGGCACGAAGTAACTGGTGCCGCCCGCCTGGAACGACGACGACAGCGGTATCCGTCCGCCAACGTGGTTGAGCGGCATGAAGTTGACGTTGAACACCGGTATGTCGGCGAAGTCCGGGTAGAGCTCGTTGGTCCACAGCTTCGAGACCATGCGCTCGGTGTACATCGCACCCTTGGGCAGCCCGGTGCTGCCCGAGGTGTACATGATCAGGGCCAGCCGCTCATCGGTCTCGCCGGTGTACATCGGCTGCGGCGGCAATGCGGGGCCCCGCTCGACCAATTCGTCGAAGGTCTCGATGGTCACCGCCATGCCGGCGTCGGCCAGCTTCGCCCGCGCGCTCCAGCTCCTCCCGCTGGTCGTCGACCTCGGGTTGGTAGTCGAAGACCACCAGGCGCCGCAATGACGTGCTGCCCAGCACCGCGTCGACGGCGAGGTCCAGATACCCGGCCCCGGTGGCGAGCACCTGCGGCTCGACTTCGGCGACGATGGGCTGCAACCGCGCGGCCGTCGCGTTGTGCTGCAGCGGTACCGCTACCAGGCCGAGGTAGCCGGCCACCAAGTCGAGGGTCAAGTACTCCGGGCTGGCGAAACCGAGAGTGGCCAGCACGTCACCCGGAGTCACCGGATCGGCTTCGTCGCGTCGCCACGCCGTGGCGACCGCGCGCACGTTCGCCCACAGATCGCGGTAGCTGATGGTGTCGAATCGATGCAGCAGCCTGGTCGTGGTGCGACCGGTCGCGGCATCGGTGGCCAATTCGCGGGCACGCCATCCCAACGCGGGGCGGTCGGCGTAGCCTTCGGCGAACATCTCCAAGATCTGCGGGAGTCGAAGCCCGGGTTGGCGTGCCGCGGCCTGCAGTGCGAGATCCGGCGTGGCGCGCCGGTATTGCTCGTCGCTGGCCTCGACCCGGCGGATGCGTTCGGCGACTCGTTGCCGCGGCGTGACCATTGGAGTTGCGCTGCTGCCGTTCTCGCGCTTCGCATCAGTAGTCATGGCCAGCCTCTCGTTTGGACGACTCCTTAGCGCAACCGACGGCCCGCTGCGAGTCTTCCACCCGATCGTTGTGACCGTCACCACACGCGCGCTGAGCGCCTCGGCCGGGCGCGGGGACGCGGATTTGCTGGTGGCCGGGCCAACCGCCGCCGCTACTACGCCACGACCTGGATGGGGTCGCCCACGTTGACGTTGTTGAAATACCACGCGGCGTTGTCCGGGCTCAGGTTGATGCATCCGTGGCTGACATTGGCGTGGCCCTGCGAGTCCACCGACCACGGGGCCGAGTGCACGTAGACGCCGCTCGAGGTGACACGGACGGCGTACTGGGCGGTGATCTTGTAGCCCTCGGGCGAACTGAGCGGGATGCCAATGGTCCGCGAGTCCATCACGACGGTGCGTTCCTTCGACATTGCGCTGAAATTGCCGATCGGCGTCGGGCGGCTCGGCTTGCCCATCGAGGCCGGCATGGTGCGCAGCACCTCGCCGTTGCGGCTGGCGGTGAACGTGTGCCCGGAGATGCTGGCGACGCCGAGGAACGCGTCGCCGGTGTCGAAGCCCGTCGTCAGCTCCTGCACGCCCACCGAGACGTGGGTGTGCGCAGGCCAATATTGGTTCGGAACCCACTGCACGACATTGTTCGCCGGCCATTCGAAGTGGCCGGTGACGTTGCTGGGGGAGGCGACGTGAATGGACCGCTCGACGGCGGCTCGGTCCAACACCGGCGCGCTGAATTTCACGACGACCGAGTGCGCAATTCCCACCACCGCGCCATCGGCCGGCAAAATCGAGGCGATGACCGGGGCTGGTTCCGGTACCGGAACCGCGGCGACCGCCCGGGAGCCGGATCCCAGCACGCCCAAGCCCGTGATCGCGACCATAACAAATAGATAACGAACCCCACGACGCATGGCGTCCACCCTTCGAGATGGTGCAATCAACACGACGATATTCTACTGGCAGTCCGATCATTGCGGCTTTAGCAAACAATGACACTTCCGCCGGTCGCCACGATAACGATGCGATCACCGGTTGAGTTCGATCCCGTCACGAGCGATTTTAAGGAGCGGGCATGACGCCAGCGGACGACTACGTCCGGCCGCACGCGGCCTCGGCGGCATTGGTCTTGATCGACATGCAGCGCGACTTCCTGGATCTGCCGGGCGGCGATGCGCCGATGCCGGTTCCGGGTACGGCCGGTGATCGGGGCAATTACCAAGTTGGCGACGGGCTTCCGGCAGCGCGGGCTGCCGATCGTGCATGCGGTTCGGCTCTATCGGCCGGACGGGTCAAATGTCGACCCGGTTCGGCGGCGGTCCGTCGAGCGAGGGGCGCGCATTGTGCAGCCGGGCAGTCCCGGTTCGCAAATCACTGCCGAACTGTTGCCCAAAGTCGTTGAGCTGGACCACGAATTGCTGTTAGGTGGTGGTCTGCAGCACGTCGGTCCCGCCGAGTGGATCATGTACAAGCCGAGGTGGGGTGCTTTCTACGCCACCACACTTGAACAACATCTGCGTGAAAGCGGCAGCGACACAGTGGTCTTCGCGGGCTGCAACTTCCCGAACTGTCCCAGGACGTCGATCTACGAGGCGTCCGAACGCGACTTCCGCATCGTGCTGGTGTCCGACGCGATGTCCGGTGTGTACGACCGCGGAATCGACGAGTGCCGCGCGATCGGCGTCGCGGTTCGCGGCTTGTCCGAGACACTGGATTGGCTGGCCGGCTAGCGACGGGCTAACCTCAGGTGCCGCCAGACCGAGGAGGTGCGGGTGCTCTTTCGCCAGCTGGAGTACTTCGTCGCGGTCGCCCAGGAGCGGCACTTCGCCCGGGCCGCCGAGAAGTGCTATGTTTCGCAACCCGCCCTGTCCGCCGCGATCGCCAAGCTGGAACGGGAACTCAATGTCACGCTGATCAATCGCGGGCACAGCTTCGAAGGCCTCACCCCCGAAGGCGAGCGACTGGTCGTGTGGGCCAAGCGGATTCTGGCCGAGCACGACGCGTTCAAGGCCGAAGTGGACGCCGTGCGATCGGGGATCACCGGAACGCTTCGGCTGGGCACCGTGCCCACCGCGTCGACGACGGCGTCATTGGTGCTTTCGGCCTTTTGCTCGGCACATCCCTTGGTCAAGGTGCAGATCAATTCCCGATTGGCCGCCACCGAACTGTACCGGCGGCTACGGGAATTCGAGCTCGATGCCGCGATCGTGCACGCAGCACCCGACGAGACGGACGACGTGGATCTGGTGCCGCTTTACGCCGAACGCTACGTGCTGTTGTCGTCGTCGGACATGCTGCCCCCCAGCGCGTCGACGGTGCGGTGGGCGGATGCCGCGCAGCTGCCGCTGGCATTGCTCACCGCCGACATGCGCGACCGTCAGATCATCGACGAAGCCTTCGCCGGGCACGGCATCACTGTCACCCCGCAGGTCGAAACCGACTCCGTGGCTTCACTGCTCGCGCAGGTCGCTTCGGGTAACTGGGCGTGCATCGTTCCACACACCTGGTTGTGGACTTCGCAGCTGGGCGCCGAGATCCGCGCGGTCGAGATGGTCGACCCGGTCGTGACAGCCGATATCACGTTGGCCACCAACGCCTCCGGCCCCGGATCGCCGATGGCTCGAGCGCTTGTCGCCGCGGCGCGGGAGCTGTCGCTCGACGAGTTCTTCAACGCCCAGCTGCGGGGTGTCACGCACCGGCGCTGATCGCGGGCTTCCGGTTGACCGCACTGGACGGGTTGAGGCTTGCCAGATGTCCGCTCTCCACCCCGGCGGCCGGGTCGAGTTCGCAGTCGATCAGCGACGGCTCGCCCGACGCGAGGGCCTCGCTCAGCGCCGACCGCAGCTCGGCCGGGGTGGTGACGTGATATCCCTTGCCGCCGAATGCCTCTGCGAGTAGCTCGTGCCGTGCGCCGGCGTTGAGCACGGTAGGAGCGGGACGGTCACCGGTGGGCTCTTCGTCACCGCGGTACACCCCGCCGTTGTTGAGGATGACGACCGTCACCGGTAGCCGGTAGCGGCAGATGGTCTCGATCTCCATGCCGCTGAACCCGAATGCACTGTCCCCTTCGATCGCGACGACGGGCCGGCCCGTCTCGACGGCGGCGGCGATCGCGTAACCCATGCCGATGCCCATCACACCCCAGGTTCCGGTGTCGAGGCGGTGGCGCGGCAGCTCCATCTCGATGACGTTGCGGGTCAGGTCCAGCGCGTTGGCCCCCTCGTTGACCAGATAGACATCCGGATGCTGTTGCAGCACTGAGCTAATCGCACTCAGCGCGTTGTAAAACCGCATCGGGTGCGGATTCTCGGCCAGCCGAGCGCTCATCTTGGCGTCGTTGCGCGCCCGGCGGTCGGCCAGCTCGTCGGTCCATTCCGTCGGCACGGTGATCGGACGGGTGGCCAGCCCGTCCCGCAACGCGAACATCACCGAGCCGATGTCGCCGGCCAGCGGAGCCACGATGGGCTGGTTGCTGTCGAACTCCGAGGCCGCGATGTCGATTTGGACGAACTTGGCGTCGGCAGCCCATTGCGGCGACTCCCCATGGCCGAGAAGCCAATTCAGTCGCGCGCCGACGAGCAACACCGCGTCGGCGCGGGCGATGGCAAGGGAGCGCGCGGCCGCCACCGACTGGCGATGCGAATCCGGCAGCAGCCCTTTGGCCATCGACATCGGTAGGAACGGAATCCCGGTGGACTCGACGAAATCGCGGATCACCGCGTCGGCCTGCGCGTAGGCGGCGCCCTTACCGAGCACGATCAGCGGCCGGCGCGCTCGCGCGAGCACGTCCAGCGCGCGATCGATCGCCTCCGGCGCCGGCAGCTGGCGGGGTACGGGATCGATGACGCGCCAGACACTCTCGGCACCAGCGGCGGCGTCCATGGCCTGACCCAGCACCATGCCGGGGATGTCGAGGTAGACACCGCCCGGCCGCCCGGAAACGGCGGTACGTATCGCGCGCGCGATCGCGAGGCCGATGTCCTCGACCCGCTCGACCCGGTAGGCGGCCTTCACGAACGGCCGTGCGGCGTTGAGCTGATCCAGATCTTGGTAATCGCCGCGCTGCAAATCGACCAGCGCCCGATTGCCCGAACCCGAGATCTGGATCATCGGGAAACAGTTCGTGGTGGCATTGGCCAGTGCGGGCAGGCCGTTCAGAAACCCGGGCCCGGACGTCGTCAGGCACACGCCGGGGCGGCCGGTGAGAAACCCCGCCGCCGCGGCGGCGTGGCCCGCGGACGTCTCCTGCCGGAAACCGATGTACCGCATGCCGCAGGCCTGCGCGACCCGGGCCAGGTCGGTGATCGGGATGCCGACGATCCCGTAGATGGTGTCGATGTTGTTGGCCGCCAACGCGTCGACGACGAGGTGGAAGCCGTCGGTCTGGGCCGCGTCCGCCGACCCGTCCGGCGCAGCGGTGAATGATGCCGACGGTGTGGTCATGTCCGGACTCCTCGAGTAGCCGTGCCTATCGTCTTCCACTGTGGTCCGGGCCCCGGCCGCTGTCCAAGACCCAGCGACTATGCCGCGATTCACGGTGGTTATCGATCCGGGGCCCACCGCATCGATAGTCGCCGATTATCGATTGTGAGCGAAACGGTATTGGACGCAGAGCGAGGTTTCTCGGCAGAGTGCAATCGGGTGCTGTCACACGTGCGAGAAAGCGGAGGGACTACGGCGATGTCTGACTCGATCACCACGGCCACGGAATTGGCCGACGAATCCCCGAGCATCGCCGATCTGGTCGCCGCCGCGGCCATCCGCGAGCCGGAGGCGACGGCGCTCGTCGCCACCCCGGAGCGCCGGCCGGTCAGCTACGGCGAGCTGGTCCGGCTGGTCGACGACCTGGCCACCCGGCTCGGGGCCGGCGGCCTGCGGCCGGGAAACCGGATCGCGCTGCGGTCCGGCAGCAACGCCGAATTCGTCGTCGGCTTGTTGGCGGCCTCCCGCGCCGGGCTGATCGCGGTGCCGCTGGACCCGGCGCTGCCCGTCGGTGACCAGCGTGCCCGCAGCGCGATGGTCGGCGCGTCGGTGGTGCTCGTCGACGCCGAAGGCGACCAGCAAGAGCCGGGACTGGCGTGGTGGACCCTCGCGGTGACCGTCGGCGGTGCCGGTGTCCCCTCGTCGGTCAGTCTGGATGCGTCCGTGGCGCCGACGGACGACGTGACGACGCCCGCCGGCCTGCACGACGACGACGCGATGATCATGTTCACCGGTGGCACTACCGGTACGCCGAAGATGGTCCCGTGGACCCACGCGAACATCGCCAGTTCGGTGCGGGGCATCATCGGCGCCTACCAGCTGGGCCCGGCGGACGCGACGGTCGCGGTGATGCCGCTTTACCACGGCCACGGTCTTATCGCCGCGCTGCTGTCGACACTGGCATCCGGCGGGACGGTGCTGTTGCCCGCGCGCGGGAAGTTCTCGGCGCATACCTTCTGGGACGACATCGCCGCCGTCGGGGCCACCTGGTACACCGCGGTCCCGACGATTCACCAGATCCTGTTGGAACGCGCCAAGACCGAGCGGCCGGCCGCCGGACATGCCGGGCTACACTTCATCCGCAGCTGCAGCGCCCCGCTGACCCCGGAGACGGCCCGGGCGCTGCAAGAAACCTTCGGCGCGACGGTGGTGTGCGCGTTCGGAATGACCGAAGGCACCCACCAAGTCGCCACCACGGCCATCGACCAAAGCGAAAACCCAGCCGAGACAACGGGTTTGGTCGGAAAATCGACGGGGCCGCAGATCCGCGTCGTCGGGCCCGACGGTCAAACCCTGGCGGCCGACGCCGTCGGCGAGGTCTGGCTGCGCGGCCCCACCGTGGTGCGCGGCTACCTCGGCGATCCGTCGATCACCGCCGCGAACTTCACCGACGGCTGGCTGCGCACCGGTGATCTCGGGTCGCTTTCTCCTGCGGGCGATCTGAGCATTCGCGGCCGGATCAAGGAACTCATCAACCGTGGCGGCGAGAAGATTTCGCCGGAACGCGTGGAAGGCGTGTTGGCCGGCCATCCCGGCGTCTTGGAGGTGGCCGTGCTCGGACTGCCGGACAAGATGTACGGCGAGACGGTGGCCGCGGTGATCGTCGCGCGTGGAGCGACTCCGCCGAGCGCCGGGGAGCTCACGGAATTTTGCCGGGGCCGGCTGGCGCCCTACGAGGTGCCCGCCACCTTCCTGGACACCAACGAGCTCCCGCACACCGCCAAGGGCTCGTTGGACCGCCGCGCCGTGGCCCAGCAGTTCGGCGGAGCTTGACGCCGAGAAAGACCGTGCGGCAACCTCACTGGCCCGACGTCACGTTTCCCCACGCGGCACGCGCGCCGGAATCGCCGACTCGATAGGTCTGCACCAGGGTGGCCACGGCCGCGATGACCACCAGCGCACCGACCGCGGCGTGCAGGGTGCGCTTCATGTCCACGCCGTGCGCCTCGCGAACGTGCAGCACGGCCAGCACCGTCACCGTCGCCGCCAGGGCCGCCACGACGTAGATCAGGGTGGAGCCGAGTTGCTCGTGGTTGGTCAGCGCCGGCGACGGCGCACCGACTCGGGCCGACAACCAGACTCCCGACGTCGTCGTCAACGGCGTCAGGACCAGCGTGCCGACCGCCAGCAGCAGAACCAGCCAGATCAGCCGGCGGCGCGCCGCGGGCCACACCACGCACAGGATCGCCAGAACCGCGGTCAGCGGACCCAGGACGACGACGAAATGATTGAGCAGAATATGGGCAGGCAGTCCGTTGAATGTCGACATACTCGAATCCGGGGCTCCCAATCTGGCTGACCATCAGGTGCTTTCACACAGTAGCCGCCAGCCGGGCCGCGGCGGACTCCGGCATCGGTTCGTAACGGGCGAACGAACGGGTGAAGGACGCGGCGCCGTGCGCCAGCGAACGCAAATCGATCGCGTACCGGGTCAGCTCGACCTGCGGCACCTCGGCGCGCACCACCGTGCGGTCCTGACCCGCGGTATCGGTGCCCAGCACGCGGCCGCGCCGCCCCGACAAGTCGCCCATCACCGCACCCACGAAATCGTCGGGCACCAGCACCGAGATCTCGTCGATCGGCTCGAGCAGCGTCACCTTCGTCGCGGCGGCCGCCTCGCGCAGCGCCAAGGAACCAGCCATCTGGAACGCGAAGTCCGAGGAATCCACGCTGTGGGCCTTGCCGTCGAGCAGGGTGACCCGGATGTCGACCACCGGGTAGCCGGCGTGCACGCCCTTTTCCATCTGCGCGCGGACACCCTTCTCCACACTCGGGATGAATTGGCGCGGGATCGCACCTCCGACCACCTTGTCGACGAATTCGAATCCGGAACCCTCCGGCAGCGGCTCCACGTCGATGTCGCACACCGCGTACTGACCGTGGCCGCCGGACTGCTTGACGTGGCGGCCGTGGCCTTATTGCCTTGCCGCCGAAGGTCTCCCGCAACGGGACGCGCAGCTCCACGGTGTCCACGGTGACGCCGTACCGGTTGGCCAGCGCCTCGAGGACGACGCCGGCGTGCGCCTCGCCCATGCACCACAGCACGATCTGGTGCGTCTCGGAGTTCTGCTCGATCCGCAGCGTCGGGTCCTCGGCGGCCAGCCGGCCCAGCCCGACCGACAGTTTGTCCTCGTCGCTCTTGGCGTGTGCCGCGATGGCGATCGGGAGCAGCGGTTCGGGCATGGTCCACGGTTTGAGCACCAGGGGTTCGGCCTTGTCGGACAGGGTGTCGCCGGTTTCGGCGCGGCTCAGCTTGCCGATCGCGCAGATGTCGCCGGCCACCACCTGGGGTGCGGGCCGCTGCTGCTTGCCCAACGGGAAGGACAGCGCCCCGATGCGTTCGTCTTCGTCGTGGTCGGGGTGGGTGGTGCCCAGGGAATCCGAGCCGTTGGCGTGGCCGAAGAAGGACGAAAATGGCCCGACACATGCACCGTCGTGTCGGGCCTGATGGTGCCGGAGAACACCCGGACCAGACTCACCCTGCCGACGTACGGGTCGGACGTCGTCTTCACCACCTCCGCCAACAGGGGCGCCTCGGCATCACAGGCCAACTCGGCATGCGGGGCGCCGTGCGGCGTAAACACCTCCGGGATCGGATGTTCCATCGGAGACGGGAACCCGCGGGTGGCGACCTCGAGCAACTCCAGGGTCCCGACGCCGGTGGTGCTGCAGACCGGGATCACCGGGAAGAACGACCCGCGGGCAACGGCGCGCTCCACGTCGTCGATCAGCACGGCCTCGTCGATCGCCTCGCCGTCGAGATAGCGATCCATCAGCGACTCGTCCTCGGATTCTTCGATGATTCCCTCGATCAGCGTGCCGCGCGCGTCCTCGATTCGGTCGGCGTCCGAGGGGTCCGGCGGCGCGATCGTGCGGGTGCCACCGGAATAGTGGTAGCGCTGCTGCGACAGCAGGCCGATCAGTCCTTCGCAGTTGTCGAGCGCGGTCGGCAGGTAGAGCGGTAAAATCTTGTCGCCGAAGGCGTTTTGTGCGGCCTGCAGTGCTGCGGAGTAGTTCGCGCGGGCGTGGTCGAGTTTGGTGATCACCACCGCGCGGGGCATGCCGACCTGACTACACACGGCCCACAGCGACTTGGTCGGCTCGTCGATACCGTCGCAGCCCTCGTGGGCCGCGATCACGAACAGGGCGCAATCCGTGGCGCGCAATCCGGCGCGCAACTCGCCGACGAAATCGGCGTATCCGGGTGTGTCGATCAGGTTGACCTTGATGCCGTCGTGCGCCAGCGAGGCCACCGCGACACCCACCGACCGTTATTGGCGGATTTCGGGGTCGTCGTAGTCGCAGATGGTGTTGCCGTCGGTCACCGATCCCGCGCGGGGCAGCACGCCGCCGGCGACGAGCAAGGCCTCGACCAGTGTCGTCTTGCCGCCGCCGGACGGGCCCACCAGGGCGATGTTGCGGACATCGCCGGGACAGTTCGCGGCGGGAGCAGCCCCCGTGCCCGCCGCAGCGTTCGCCTTGTCTGCCATGAGCTTCTCCACTTCACTCGGTCGGGCACGCTGTGTCCTAGCTCACAGAAGCGTATTAGCCAACTTTTCTCCCAACGGCCGCCCAGCACAAGGCCAGGGGCCGGGTGCAATTGCCGGTCGCGTGCCGCCGGGTCAGGCGTGCCAGCTCGACCAACGGTGCACGGTTATCGCGATAACCGGACCGTTCAGCGAAACCGATTGGTACTGAGGGTATTTGGCGCGCAACAGGTGGTAGCCGGTGTGCATTGCCGCGCCGTCGGTATGAATGGCGGCTGCCCCGTCGGCCCGGACCCACCACAACTGCGTCCACTCGTCGGCGTAGTGGTCGACCAACAGGCTGACCTGCGGGTTGTCGGCGATGTTCGCCAGCCGGCGCAACCGCTGCGTGCTTTTCGGTTTCGCGTCGATCGCGGTGTACACCGTGTCGGGAGCCTGCTGAGGAGGCCTCCGAGACGGCGAAAACCACCGGCACCAGGTGCGGTTTTCCGTCTGCCGAGCTGGTGGCCAGGCGTGCCACCGGGGATTGCGCGAAGCTGACTTTGGGGTCGAATCCTCCCACCGTCCCAGCTTAGGGGCGCAATAGCCAGCAGCGTTCCGTGCGGTGTGAACTAGCTACCTGCATTACGGTGAGGTACACAAATCGTGCGGTCCAGACGTTGAGGCTGGGCCGCTTCTGGTTCACACCCCGATGCAGGGAGGTACGGGATGAGCAAAGGGCACCCCCGCTCAGTCTGGTGGTCATGGTTGGTCAGCGTGCTGGCTGTGGTCGGACTGGGCCTGGGCCTGACCACCGTCCCGGCTGCCGCCACTACATTCGGGCCGTCCGCCCCGGCGCAGGACCGGTTCCGCGACGCGCCGATGTTCCCGCTGGACCTCGGCGCGATCGCCGCGCAGGTCGGACCGCAAATCGTCAACATCAGCACCCGGTTCGGCTACAACAATGCCATCGGGGCCGGAACCGGGATCGTCATTGATCCCGCCGGCGTGGTGCTGACCAACAACCACGTGATCTCGGCCGCCACCGACATCAGCGGGTTCGACGTCGGCAACGGTCAGACCTACGCCGTCGACGTGATCGGCTACTCCCGCAGCGCCGACATCGCGGTGCTGCAGCTTCGGGGTGCGGGCGGGTTGCCCGCCGCTGTGATCGGCGGTGGCGTCGCGGTCGGCGAGCCGGTCGTCGCCCTGGGCAACACCCACGGCCAGGGCGGCGCGCCCAGCGTCGTGCCCGGCAAGGTCGTCGCACTCAACCAGACCGTCTCGGCCACCGACACCCTGACCGGCGCCGACGAGACGCTGGGCGGGTTGATCCAGGCCGACACCGCGATCAAGCCCGGCGACTCGGGTGGGCCGCTGGTCAACAACGCCGGACAGGTGGTCGGGGTGGACACCGCCGCCACCGACAGCTACAAGATGTCCGGCGGCCAGGGCTTCGCCATCCCGATCGGGCGCGCGATGGGCGTCGCGAATCAGATCCGGTCCGGTGCCGGCTCCAACAGCGTGCACATCGGGCCCACGGCCTTCATCGGCATGGGCGTCGCCGAGAACGGCGGCAACGGCGCGCGGGTCCAGCGGCTGGTCGCCGGCGGTCCGGCCGCGGGGAGCGGAATCGCGCCCGGTGACGTCATCGTCGCGGTCGACAACGTGCCGATCAACGGTCCCACCGCGATGACGGACGTGCTCGTCCCGCACCACCCGGGCGACGTCATCACGCTGCACTGGCGTGCCGCCGCGGGCGGTGACCGCAGCGCACCGGTGACCCTCGGAGACGGGCCGCCGGCCTGATCCGGACGCGCATCCGCCCGGCCCGCGGCCAATTCGGTTGCCGGGACGGCAGATTAGCGGCGGGGTTCCAAGCTGCCAGCCTCGGGTACACGTGGCATCGTGGATTTGATGAACGACGCGAACGACGCCTCGAAGAAGGATCCCGAGCACGATCCAGCCGCAGGTAGTCACGTCGAGGGGGGTGTAGTCGAGCACCCCAACGCGGAGGATTTCGAGATCGCGGCCTCGTTGCCGGCCGACCCGACCTGGTTCAAACACGCGGTGTTCTACGAGGTATTGGTACGAGCGTTCCTGGACGGCAATGCCGACGGATCCGGTGACCTGCGCGGGCTGATCGCCCGGCTGGACTATCTGCAATGGCTCGGGATCGACTGCATCTGGCTGCCGCCGTTCTACGACTCGCCGTTGCGCGACGGCGGCTACGACATCCGCGACTTCTACAAGGTGCTGCCCGAGTTCGGCACCGTCGAGGATTTCGTCGACCTGTTGGACGCCGCCCACGAGCGGGGCATCCGCGTCATCACCGACTTGGTCATGAACCACACATCGGAGTCACACCCCTGGTTCCAGGAGTCGCGCCACGATCCGGACGGCCCCTACGGCGACTTCTACGTGTGGAGCGATACCAGCGAGCGCTACACCGACGCCCGCATCATCTTCATCGACACCGAGGAGTCGAACTGGACGTTCGACCCGGTGCGCAAGCAGTTCTATTGGCACCGGTTCTTCTCGCATCAGCCGGACCTGAACTACGACAATCCGGCCGTGCAGGAAGCGATGATCGACGTGCTGCGCTTCTGGCTCGACCTCGGGATCGACGGGTTCCGCCTGGATGCGGTGCCCTACCTGTTCGAGCGCGAGGGCACCAACTGCGAGAACCTGCCGGAGACGCACGCCTTCCTCAAGCGCGTCCGCAAGGTCATCGACGACGAGTTCCCGGGCCGGGTGCTGCTGGCCGAGGCCAATCAATGGCCGGCCGACGTCGTGGAGTACTTCGGCGACCCCAGCACCGGCGGCGACGAATGCCACATGGCGTTCCACTTCCCGCTGATGCCGCGGATCTTCATGGCGGTGCGGCGCGAGTCGCGGTTCCCGATCTCGGAGATCCTCGCGCAGACACCTCAGATCCCGGACATGGCGCAGTGGGGAATCTTCCTGCGTAATCACGACGAGCTGACGCTGGAGATGGTCACCGACGAAGAACGCGACTACATGTATGCCGAGTACGCCAAGGACCCGCGGATGAAGGCCAACGTCGGGATCCGGCGCCGGCTGGCGCCGCTGCTGGACAACGACCGCAACCAGATCGAGCTGTTCACCGCGCTGCTGTTGTCGCTGCCCGGCTCGCCGGTGCTGTACTACGGCGACGAGATCGGCATGGGCGACGTCATCTGGCTGGGTGACCGCGACGGGGTGCGCACCCCGATGCAGTGGACCCCGGACCGCAACGCCGGTTTCTCCAAGGCCAACCCCGGCCGGCTGTATTTGCCGCCCAGTCAGGACCCGGTCTACGGCTACCAGGCCGTCAACGTCGAAGCCCAGCGCGACACCTCGACGTCGCTGCTCAATTTCACCCGCACGATGCTGGCGGTGCGCCGCCGGCACGACGCCTTCGCCATCGGCACATTCGAGGAACTCGGCGGGTCGAACCCGTCGGTGCTGGCCTTTTTGCGCCAGGCGCCCGGTGACGGTGACATCGTGCTGTGCGTCAACAACCTGTCGCGGTTTCCTCAGCCGATCGAATTGAATCTGCAGCATTGGAGCGGCCACACCCCGATCGAGCTGACCGGGCAAGTCGAGTTCCCGCGCATCGGCCATCTGCCCTATTTGCTGACACTGCCGGGACATGGGTTCTACTGGTTCCAGCTGTGCGCATCGGAGGAGAACGCATGATTCGCGCCCACGACGATGCGGGACGAAGCGATCAGGAGGAGTGGCGCTCATGACACAGTCAGCCAAGCTGCCCTGGGCCGAATGGCTACCGCAGCAGCGGTGGTACGCCGGGCGCAATCGCGAGCTGTCCAGCGCCGAGCCCGGACTGGTCGTTCCGCTGCGCGACAACCTCGAGCTGGTGCTCGTCGACGCCAACTACACCAGTGGCCCGGCCGAGCGGTATCAGGTGTTGGTCGGGTGGGACGCCGAACCCGTCACCGAGTACAACACCGTGGCCACCATCGGTTCGGCCGACGACCAGACCGCCTACGATGCGCTGTACGGAACGGACGGCCCGCGGTTCTTGCTCTCGCTGATCGACGAGTGCGCGGACCCGCTGATCGACGAGTGCGCGGACCGCTCTTCGGACGGCACCCAAGTGGTGTTTCGCAAGGAGCCGGATGTCACGCTGCCGCTGGACGCCTGGCCGCGGGTCGCCGACGTCGAGCAGTCCAACACCAGCGTCATCTTCGACCGGGACGCCATCTTCAAGGTCTTTCGCCGCGTCAGCAGCGGCATCAACCCGGACATCGAGCTGAACCGGGTGCTGGGCCGCGCCGGCAACCCCAACGTGGCGCGGCTGTTCGGCACCTACGAGATCGCCGGGGCCGACGGCGAGGACTCGGCCTGGCCGCTGGGCATGGTCACCGAGTTCGCGGCCAACGCCGCCGAAGGCTGGGCGATGGCCACGGCCAGCGTTCGCGATCTGTTCGCCGAGGGTGACCTGTACGCGCACGAGGTCGGCGGCGACTTCGCCGGCGAGTCGTACCGGCTCGGGGAGGCCGTCGCCTCGGTGCACGCCACCCTGGCCGAATCCCTCGGAACCGCACAGACTTCCTTCCCGTTGGACAACGTGCTGGCCCGGCTGGCGTCGACCGCGGCGCAGGTCCCCGAGCTGGCCGAGCACGCGGCGACGATCAAAGAGCGCTTCGGCAAGTTGGCCGGCGAGACGATCACCGTCCAGCGCATACACGGCGACCTCCACCTGGGCCAGGTGCTGCGCACCCCGGAGAGCTGGTTGCTGATAGACTTCGAGGGCGAGCCCGGCCAGCCGCTGGACGAGCGACGGGCCCCGGATTCGCCGCTGCGCGACGTGGCCGGGGTGTTGCGGTCATTCGAGTACGCCGCCTACGGCCCGCTGGTCGACCACGAGGGCGACAAGCAGTTGGCCGCGCGCGCCCGGGAGTGGGTCGAGCGCAATCGCACCGCCTTCTGCGACGGCTACGCGGCCGCGTCGGATACCGATCCGCGGGATTCGCCGCAGCTGCTCGCGGCGTACGAACTCGACAAAGCCGTGTACGAGGCCGGCTATGAGGCACGGCACCGGCCGGGATGGCTGCCGATCCCGTTGCGGTCCATCGTCCGGCTCACCGCGGTCGAGTAGTTGTGCGCCGTCTGATAGCATGGCCGGGTGGCGAGTGAGGTTTTCGACAGTGAGGCCCGGTTGGCGTGGGTGCTGGCCGGGTTGGCCGGGGTGCTGGGGGCGACGGCATTTACGCACTCCGAGGGGTACTTCGTCACCTTCATGACCGGCAACGCCCAGCGCGCGGTGCTGGGCTTTTTCCGGCATGACGAGCTGGTGTCGATATCGGCGGGCGTGCTGATGCTGTGCTTTGTCACCGGCGTGGTGGTGGCCTCGGTGTGCCGCCGCCGATTCTGGTCGGCGCATCCGCACGGCCCGACGGTGTTGACCACGTTCAGCCTGATCGCCGCCACCGTGCTCGACGTGTTCGAAGAAGGGTGGCAGGAGAACATGCTCGATTTCACGCCGATCATGCTGGTGGTGTTCGGCATCGGCGCGTTGAACACGTCGTTCGTCAAAAACGGCGAAGTGTCGGTGCCGTTGAGCTATGTGACCGGCACGCTGGTCAAGATGGTCCAGGGCATCGAGCGGCACATCGCGGGCGGAACGGCCGCCGACTGGCTCGGGTACTTTCTGCTGCTGGCGAGTTTCATGCTGGGTGCGGCAGTCGGTGGCTGCATCAGCCTGGTGGTCAACGGCACCTGGATGTTGGTGGCCGCGTCGGGCGTGTGCGCGTTGACCACCGTCGTCACCTATTTCCACCTGGACCGGCGGGCCGTCCTCGACTGATCCACCAAAAAGCATCGGCAGCGCTGCCGGCACTGCCGATGCTTTTTCTTCGGGTGTCAGGCGGGCGCCGCGCCCGTGTTCAGCACCTGCAGCATGTCGGGCTTCATCGCCATCAGCTGCTGGTTCCAGTAGGGCCACGAGTGCGTCCCGTTGGCGGGGAAGTTGAACACACCGTTGCGTCCACCCGCTGCCACATAGTTGTTCTGGAACTGCTCGTTGGTGCGCAGCGTGAGGCCCTCGAGGAACTTCGCCGGCATGTTGTCGCCGCCGAGGTCGCTCGGAGTGCCGTTACCGCAGTACACCCAGACGCGGGTGTTGTTGGCGACCAGCCGCGGAATCTGCACCATCGGGTCGTTGCGCTTCCACGCCGGGTCGGTCGACGGGCCCCACATGTTGTTGGCGCTGTAGCCACCCGAGTCGCTCATCGCCAAGCCGATCAGCGTCGGCCACCAGCCCTCGGACGGGTTGAGGAAGCCGGAAAGCGAAGCGGCGTAAGGGAATTGCTGCGGGTAGTAGGCGGCCAGGATCAGCGCGGAGCCACCCGACATCGACAGGCCGACCGCGGCGTTGCCGAACGGCGACACCTGCTTGTTGGCTTGCAACCACAGCGGCATCTCCTGGGTCAGGAAGGTCTCCCACTTGTAGGTGTAGGTCTGGCCGTTACTGGCCGACGGCTGGTACCAGTTGGTGTAGAAGCTGGACTGACCCCCGACGGGCATCACCACCGACAGTCCGGACTGGTAGAACTCCTCGAACGCCGGGGTGTTGATGTCCCAGCCGTTGAAGTCGTCCTGCGCCCGCAGACCGTCGAGCAGGTACACGGCGTGCGGGCTGCCGCCCTGGAACTGGACCTTGATGTTGCGGCCCATCGACGGTGACGGAATTTGCAGGGTCTCCACTGGAAGACCCGGCTTCGAGAACGCCCCTGCAGTCGCCGAGCCGCCCACAACGGCGACCAGACCGGACAACAGGGCAGCGCCTACAACCGCGATAGCCAGCCGGCGCGGCAAGGTCGTTGCGGCGCCACGCAACTTCTCAACGAATGTCATAGCTCTTACCCATCCCAACTTTCATCTGCCGCATTTGCGCGGTGGAATCTGTTCTGGGGGAGTCAAACACAACGGCAGCAGCTAAACCGTTCGTCGCGGCCGGGCCGGCAGATCGCGGTTCGCTAACGATTGAGAGTCGGGCAGACATCGTCACATTGCGGTCACGATCGGCTCTCGATTCGGCGCCCGGTGGTTGCCCACCGTCGCCGGTGCCGCCTAGGCGACCAGATGTCGTAAAAGCGTTGACGCCGTGGCAATTCCGAGCACCGCCGCGACGAGCAACACGACGAGGTCCAGCGGGTGCAACGGGGTGCCGATCAGCAGCGCCCGCAGCGCGTCGACCTCGTAGTTCAGCGGATTGACGGTGCTGAGCACCCGCAGCCACGACGGCATCACGTCGGCGGGGTACAGCGCGTTCGACGCGAAGAACAGCGGCATCGTGATGGCCTGCCTGCCCGATTCCCATCAGGCGGTCGCGGTTGCGGACCAGCCCGGCCAGCGTCATCGACAGGCAGGCGAAGAACGCCGCGCCCAGCATCACGGTGGCCATGGCCGCCAGGATGCGCAACGGGTTGACGGTCAGGGAAACCCGCATCAGGTAGGCCAGCGCCAGTACGCCGACGACCTGGGCGATCGAGCGCACCCCGGCCGCGAAGGCCTTACCGCTGATCAGCGCCGACGCCGGGGCCGGGGTCACCATCAGTTTGGCCAGCACGCCGGCGTCTCGATCCCAAATGATCTGTATGCCATAGAAAATCGAGATGAACAACGCCGACTGCGCGATGATACCCGGCGCCAAAAAAGCCAGATACGACACCGCTCCGGTGTTGATGACATGCAACTTGCTGAACGTCGTCCCGAAGATCAGCAGCCACAGGGCGGGCTGCATCATCCGGGTGACCAGCTCGGTGCGGTCGTGCTGCAGCTTCCGCAGTTCGACGATCGCGAACGCGCCGATGCGGCCGAACGTCGCGCCGACCCGCTGCCATCCGCGCGGCGCGTGCACCAGGGTGGCCGCCGGGGCTTCGCAGCCGTGATCAACAGGCACGACTGGCAACCTTTCTGCTGGAGCGGATTTCGCGGAAATTGGATGACGACTCGGTGCCGCGCAGCTCGCTGGATGCGTAGTGGCGGAACACGTCCTCGAGCGTGGCGCCGGGCGAGACCTTGGATATCCGTCCCTTCAGCTCGCTCGGGGTGCCCACCGCGCGCAACACGCCGCGGTGCATCAGCGCCACCCGGTCGCACAACGCGTCGGCTTCCTCCATGTAGTGCGTGGTCAACAGCACCGACATGCCGAACTGGGCCTGCATGCGCTGCACCTGAGTCCACACGCCGTCGCGCGCGATCGGGTCCAGTCCCACCGTCGGCTCGTCGAGCACCAACAGCGACGGGCGGTTGACCAGCGCCTGCGCCACTTCCAGGCGGCGCACCATGCCGCCGGAGTACGTCCCCGCCAGCCGGTCGGCCACGTCGAGCAGCTCCATGGCCTGCAGTGCCTGCGTGACACGGTCGGCGCGCTCGGCGCGCAATACGCCGTAGAGCCGGGCGAACCGTTCCACGTTCTGTCGGCCGGTCAGCGCGGGCTCGATCGAAAGTTGTTGCGGGACATAGCCGATATTGCTGCGGATGTCGACGGTCTGGCGCCGGGAGTCCAGGCCGAAGATGCGCAGCTCCCCGTGTTGCACGGGGGTCAGGGTGGTCAGCATCCGCACCAGCGTGGTCTTGCCGGCGCCGTTGGGCCCGAGCAGGCCCATCGTCTCGCCGGCGCGCACCTGCAAGGTCAGGTCGTCGACCGCGGTGAACCGGCCGTAGCGGAATCTCAGGTGCCGGCAGTCGATCGCCATCGGTAATTTCGCCATCGCCGTCTCTCCTGTAATCTGCGGGCCACCACGTCGACTACCGCCAACCCCTTTGTCAGAGAATCGATTTGGCCGTCGTCGAGTTCGCCCAGCACCTCGGACAGCAGCGCGCGCCGGGCGGCCCGCGAGGCGTCGACGATCTGCTGGGTGGGCTCGGCGAGGCGTAGCTGGCAGGCGCGCCGGTCGGTCTCGTCGACGGTCCGGATCAGCGAACCGTTGGCCACCAGCTTGGAGACCATCGTCGAGGCGGTGTTGGGAACCAGCCCGAGTTCGGCCGCCGCGGCGCGCACCGAAATCCCGAGCCGGCGCCCCACCAGCCACAGCAGCTCGGTATGCGATTCGGTCAACCGCGCCGAGTCGAATCCCCGGCCGGCCGACCCGCGCAGCTGACGGCGGAACCTGCCGACGACGCCGAACACGTCGGCGACCAGGTCGGTATGCGAGCGCAGTGCTTGCATATATAACTCTGTTTATGAGCTATACATGTGTGCAGGCTGTGTAGGACCTATACCGGAGCTACTTCTACAGGTGGTGCAGCGCGACGTCGGTCACCGCCCCGCGATCGACGCTGGTCGTCATGTAGCTGCAGTGCGGTTGGCGACGCCGATCCGTCGGGGAGCCGGGGTTGAGCAGCCGCAGCCCGGTCTCGGTGGTGGTATCCCACGGGACGTGGCTGTGCCCGAACACCAGCACGTCGCTGTCCGGGTAGAGTCGTGACATGCGGGCCTCGCGGCCGGACGAGGCGCCGGTTTCGTGCACGACCGTGAAGCGCACGCCGCCCAACGTCACATCCGCTCGCTCCGGCAGCCGCGCCCGCAACTCCGGCCCGTCGTTGTTGCCCCAGCAGCCGACCAGGCGCGCGGCCCTGGATTCCAGTTCGTCGAGCAGGCCGAGCGATATCCAATCACCGGCGTGGATGACGGCGTCGACTCGCTCGACTTCCTCCCACACCCGCGCCGGCAGACCGCGGGCGCGTTTCGGGACATGGGTATCGGCAATCAGCAGCAGCCTCACGAGTTCTACGCTTACCCGCGAGCAGAGGAGAAAGCATGCGCATCTTCGAGTCAGTCGCCGACCTCGCCGCCGCCGCGGGGGAGACCATCGGGCAAAGCGACTGGGTGACCATCACTCAGGAAGACGTCAACCTCTTTGCCGACGCGACCGGCGATCACCAGTGGATCCACGTCGATCCGGAACGGGCGGCCGCCGGTCCGTTCGGCAAGACCATCGCCCACGGGTACCTGACCCTGTCGCTGCTGCCGCGCCTGCAACACCAGATTTACACCGTCAACGGCATCAAGCTCGCAATCAACTACGGCCTGAACAAGGTTCGCTTTCCCGCACCGGTGCCGGTGGGTTCGAAGGTGCGGGCAACCAGCTCGCTGGTCTCGGTCGAGGACGTCGGCGGGGGAGCGGTGCAGGCGATCGTGTCGACCACGGTCGAGATCGACGGGTCGCCGAAGCCGGCCTGTGTGGCCGAAAGCATCGTCCGCTACATCACCTAGCGCGCGAGATGTAAACCATTGCGGGCTTTCCCGGCGTGTCGTCGACGTCGTGTAAGTGTCGCGACGCTCGGCCGTCAGAACTCGGCGATCGCGTGTTCCAGTCGTTCCGCCAGCCGGGCTTCGGCTTCGGCGCGCCGGGTCGGTATGTGTGCCGACGGGAAAGGCGTTGTCACAGGCTGGTATTCACGCAGTGTGCGGCGGGTCATGGTCATCTTGTGCAGCTCGGTGGCACCGTCGGCGATTCCCAGCGACTCGGCGGCCACCAGCATCTTGACGAACGGCATCTCGTCGGAGACCCCGAGGGCGCCGTGCAGGTGCAGGGTGCGCTGCGCGACGTCGTGCAGCACCTGGGGCATCGCGACCTTTACCGCGGCGATGTCACGGCGCACCTTGGAGTAGTCGTGGTGCTTGTCGATCAGCGACGCCGTGCGCAGCACCAGCAGCCGGAACTGCTCGATCTGGATCCAGCTGTCGGCGATCTTCCCCTGAGTCATCTGGAAGTCGGAGAGATGGCCGTTCCTGGTCTTGCGTGACACCGCACGCTCGCACATCATGTCAAAAGCTTTGCGTGCCAAAGCGATTGTCCGCATCGCGTGATGCACCCGGCCGCGGCCGAGACGGGTCTGGGCGATCATGAACGCCGCGCCCTCACCGCCCAGCACGTGATCGGCCGGGACCCTGACGTCGTTGTAGCGGACGTAGCCGTGCGAACCGTGCTTCGACTCGCCGCCCACCCCGACGTTGCGGATGATCTCGATCCCCGGCGTCTCGCCCGGAACGATGAACAGCGACATCTTGTCGTAGGTGCGGGCGTCGGGCTTGGTGACGGCCATGACGATGAAGAACGACGCGTGCTTGGCGTTGGAGGAAAACCACTTCTCGCCGTTGATGACCCAGTCGTCTCCGTCGCGGGTCGCCTGCGTCACGAACATCCGGGATCGGAGCCGCCCTGCGGTTCGGTCATCGAATAGCAGGAGGAGATCTCGCCGTCGAACAGCGGCTGCAAATAGCGGGCCTTCTGCTCGTCGGTGCCGAACAGCGCGAGGATCTCGGCGTTGCCGGAATCCGGCGCCTGGCAGCCGAACACGGACGGCGCCCACCGGGAGCGGCCGAGGATTTCGTTGAGCAGCGCCAGCTTGACCTGGCCGAAACCCTGACCCCCGAGCTCGGGCCCCAGATGCGCCGCCCACAGGCCCTGGTCCTTCACCTGCTGGTGCAACGGCCGCAGGATGCGCATCATCTCGTCGTTCTTCTTGTCGTACGGATCAAGGGCGACCAGATCGAGCGGTTCGAGCTCGTCGACCATGAACTTTTCCACCCAGTCCAGCTTCGCCTGGTACTCTGGGTCCGTTTGGAAGTCCCACACGGCGGCCAACCATTCCCCGGCGCACCGTCGCGCCGGCACCCTAGACAAACTCCTGGACAAACGCAGCAGGAGCTATCCCATCGTAGATGCGGTCCAAGGCGGCCGGGTGATCGCGCCGACCGAACTCAGTCGCCGCGGGTAGCTATGACCCGATCTGCTATTTCGACGAGTTTCGTTTGTTTCTCCTGGGATAGCAGTCGCAACATGTCGAAGGCGCGCACGTCGTCCACGCCGTAGCGTTCCATGATGATGCCCTTGGCCTGGCCGATGCGATCCCTGGACGACAAGGCCGACTGCATGTGCTCCCCGTGACGCTCGGTCAGAATCGCCGCGGCAGCATGCGCGGCCAGCACCGATCCAATGGTCTCCGCTTCGGTGTCCCACACCCCGGCCTCGAAAGCGAACATGTTCAGCGCGCCTGCCGTGCGGTCGGCCGTGTACAGCTTGAACGACTGGCCGCTGAGTACACCAAGTTGCACGGCCGCCGGGGCGTAGCGGGGCCACCGTGTCTCGCTGCGCAGATCGTCGGTTCGCACGATCGTTTCTTGCAGCGCCGCCTGGGCGCAGGGCCCCTCGCCGAAATCGTGCTGAAGCTTGTCGAGCTGTCCCGCCAGGCCATCGGTGTCGGCAAGGGCCTCGAACTCCCGGCCCTTCTTCACCAGCAACACCCCCGCGACGTCGCACCCGGGTATCAATTCCACTGCCGCCTCGGTCACATCGGTGAAAACCTGGTCGAGTCCGCGAGGTGTGACCATCGTGCGGGCCAGCTCGGCCATGCGGATAGCCAGCTCATGCCTGGAGCGCGGCTGCGAAGGATCCATGTGATCGCATTCTGCACGATGTGGCGCGCGCGGGGTACACGGGTCGGCCGGGTGAGGCGCACGGAGAGCGAAATGCGTTGCACCACAGCGTAAACGAAGGATGCAGCGAAGCGGCCTAGTGCGATTTGGGCAGCACGTAGTCGCGATAGAAGTTGATCGCGGCGATGGGATCGCCCTGCGGGAAGTGCAGAAACGGTATGGCCCCGCCATCGAGAACCCATTGCACGGCCGTGACGTGGGTGGCGGGATCGGTGCCGACCGTCCAGCTAGCGAGGACCTTCTCGATCGGGTTCGACTCGGCGGCCCGCTGAATTTCGACCGGATTGGGTTGATCGACGGCTCCGGCGGTGAACCGCCACAGCGCCGCCGTGCGCGCGGCCTCCTCGCTATCGCCGACGACGGCGAACAGTTCGGCACGCTTGCCTAGCGTCGCGGGATCGCGCCCCGCCGCGCGGGCACCGTCGCTCAACGCGCCCAGCAGTTTGGCGTTCGTGAGATCGCGGGCCTGGGTGATCCAGCCGTCGCCGTATTGCCCTGCCAGCCTTGCGCTTTTGGGCCCACTGGCGGCGACGAAGATCTGCGGCGAGGCCTGCGGCAGGTCGTAGAGCTTGAGCGAATTGGTCTAAAAATAGCGGCCCGCGAACGAGATTCGCTCACCGCTCCACAGCTGGCGGATCAGTTGGATCGCCTCGACCAGCCGGTCGTGCCGCTCGCGGTATTTGCCCCACATGTTGGTGGCGGCCTGTTCATTGAGCAGCTCGCCGGGTCCCGACCCCCAAGAACACCCGGCCCGGACTGAGCATCGCCAGCGACGCGAAGGCCTGCGCCACGGTTGCCGGATGGTAGCGGTAGGTCGGACACGTGACGCCGGTGCCGAAGGAGATGCGGCTGGTGGCGTTGCCCACCAGCGCCAGCGTCAGCCACGGAAACATCGAGTGGCCCTCGTTGTCCTGCCACGGCTGGATGTGGTCGCAGGCCCAGACGTATTGAAAGCCGGCCTTTTCGGCTGCCTGCGCCTGCAACACCAGCTGGTCAGTGCGAAATTGCTCGTACGACAAGGTGATTCCGACGCCCTTGGTCACCGCCGGCGCGGTGGCGGGCGCGGTGTGGTGTTCGCGGGCGCATGCGCCGGCCAACGCCCCGGCGCCGAGCACCCCTACGCCGGTGGCGATCTGCCCGAACGTCCGCCGGGAAAGACCATCCGTCACCGCACCAAGGTACCCCTCGTCTGTACCGTCACACGCGTGTGCGTTTTGTGGGGGATACGAACAGGAACTCGCAACCCATGGTGAGAAGTGATCGTCCACACCGCGCACCGCTGCGCAGCGTGAGCATGATGTGCGGCGCAGTTCTGCTGTGCTGGCTCGCCTCGACGATCGGCGTGCAGTGGCTTTCGATCTCCATCTACGCGCTGGGGGCCGTCGCGGCGGTGACGGGTTTCGCCACCATGTTCCGGGGTTCGTCGTCCTGAGCCGGGTCGTTTGCCATTAGCCTGACGTCATGGCTGCCCAGGCACGTCCCGCACGCAAGGCCGACCTGCGCGAGTCGTCGGCCACCCTGAGCCGGGCCTTCTACGACGATCCGGTGATGACCTGGCTATTTCCCGACAACGCGACCCGGGCCACCCAGCTGACCCGGATGTTTGCCGCGATGACCCGGCACCATCATCTGCCGCTCGGCGAAGTCGAGGTGGCCCACGACCAAGGTGCGATCGGCGCGGCCGCCCTGTGAGATCCGCCGGGTCATTGGCAGGAATCGCGGTGGGCGCAGTTTGCGATGACGCCGGCCTTCCTGCGGGTGTTCGGCCTGCGCACCGGCATGGCGCGGGGCATCCAGGACGTGATGAAGCGTGAGCATCCCGAAGAGCCGCACTGGTATCTGGCCGCGATCGGAAGCGACCCGGGGGTGCGCGGCCAGGGCTACGGCCAGGTGCTGATGCGGTCGCGACTGGACCGCTGCGATGCCGAGCACTGCCCGGCCTACCTCGAGTCGAGCAAGCCCGAGAACGTGCCCTATTACCTGCGGTCGGCTTCGAGGTCACCCAGGAGATCCCGCTGCCGGGCGGCGGCCCACCGCTGTGGGCGATGTGGCGCGAGCCCCGCTGACGATCAGGGGTTGCTGCGCCAGCCGGCGATGCCGATCGCGATCATGCGCAGCTGTTTGACCGCGATGCGCCGGATGTCTTCCAGCGATTCGGTGGTCTGGGCGTCTTCGATCGCCTCGGCGATCACGATCATCGAGTTGACGAACAGCGTCGCCAGCACATTGAGGTCCTCGGTGCTCCACGCGTTGAGCCCGGGAAAGCGGGCCAGGTCGGTCGCCAACTCCGAGGTGCTCAGCCGGATCTCGGTGCGGATCGCGTAGCGCAGCACGCTCAGCCCGCTGTTGCGCTCGCGGCCGATCAGACGCCAGTGCTCGCGCCGGTCGGCGACGCTGGCGATCAGGATCTCGACCGACGACTCGATGACCCGGCTCGGGTCGAGTTTGCCGGCGCGCGCGTCGCGCAGGGTGTCGCGCAGGCTGCGAAACGACTCGTCGATGAGCACCAGCCCAAGGGCCTCCATCGACTCGAAGTGTCGATAGAACGCCGCGGGCACGATCCCGACCTCGCGGGTCACCTCGCGCAGGCTCAGCGCGGAAAAGCTGCGGTCCTGCAGCAGCTTGAGCGCCGCCGCGATGATGGCGCGCCGAGTGGCTTCCTTCCGCTCTTCACGCGAGGGGCTTTCCCGGGAACGCTCGCGGCTGGAACGGTGCGGCCTCGGGCTAGGAGTACGACCGTTCACTGTGTGAAGCCTACCAGAAAGCTGAGTAAACCCTTGATTCGCCCCGCTGATGCGTCGCACGGTGCACATATGTTCACTCAAAGAAGTCGGACCTCGCGGCGAAGCTTCGCCAAGACTTTCCGGGACCGCATCCTCGGTTCCGACCTGGTCGACCTGCTGACCGGCCCGCACGGCGTCGACCGCTACACCGAGCTGGTCGACCCGACCTGGACCCGGGGTGAAGCCCGCGCCAAGGTCGTCGGCGTGCGGCGCAGCACGCCGCGCAGCGTCACCCTCACCCTCGCTCCGAACCAGAGCCTCACGTCCACCCACACCGTCAGGGCCGGCCAGTACGTCAACGTCAGCCTCGAGATCGACGGCCGCCGGCACACCCGCTGCTATTCACCCGCCAACGTCGAAGGCAGCTCGACCCTCGAGCTGACCGTCGGCTGCTACGACGGCGGGCTGGTGTCGAACTACCTGTATGAGCAGGCCCGCCGCGGCATGGTGGTCGGGTTGACCGGGGTGGGCGGCGACTTCGTCCTGCCGGCGGATCGGCCGCGGCGGATCCTGTTCGTCGCCGGGGGCAGCGGCATCACTCCCGTGCTGGCGATGCTGCGCACCCTGGTGGCGCAGGGCCACGTGCAAAACCAAAGGGGCGAAATCGCGTTCGTTCACTACGCCCGCAGCCAAGCAGAGGCCTGCTACCGCGACGAGCTGAGCGCGATGCCCGGAGTGCGGGTGCTACACGGTTACACCCGATCGGGTTCGGGCGATCTCGTCGGACGTTTTGACGCCGAGCACCTCAATGCCGCCATACCCTCGCCCGATGCGGTATTTGTTTGCGGCCCGACCGCTTTGGTCGACGCCGTCCACGAACACTGCGACAACGTGTACACCGAGAGCTTCGTGCTGCCGGCGATCACGGCGCCAAAAACCCGTCTGGTGGCCGAATAATGTTCGCCGACAGCGACATTGACGTCGTGGACGACGGACGCTCGCTGCTTGAGCAGGCGGAATCGGCCGGCCTGACCCCGGAGAACGGATGCCGGATGGGCATCTGCCACACCTGCACGCGCCGGAAGGTCTCCGGCACCGTGCGCAACCTGACCACCGGCGCCGTCTCGACCGGCCCGGACGAAAACATCCAGATCTGCGTATCCGTCCCCGTCGGGGACGTCGACCTCGCGCTCTGACTCGAACGGAGAACCCATGTCACACGACGAGATCACCCTTACCCCCGAGCAGGCCGACGCGTTCGGCCGGGAACTCGACGCCATCCGCGACCTCGTGATGGCCGACCTCGGCGAAGAGGACGCCGACTACATCCGTCGCGTCATCAAAACCCAACGGGCACTGGAAGTGGGCGGGCGCGTGCTGCTGTTCCTGCCACCGGCCTGGCTGCTCGGCACCGCGATGCTGGGCGTCGCGAAAATCCTGGACAACATGGAGATCGGCCACAACATCATGCACGGCCAGTACGACTGGATGCGCGACCCGACCATCTCCGGGCGCTCGTTCGAGTGGGACACCGCCTGCCCGGCAGACCAGTGGCGGCACTCGCACAACTACATGCACCACACCCACACCAACATCGTCGGGATGGATCGCGACATCGGCTACGGCATCATCCGGATGAGCGAAGACCAGAGGTGGACGCCCTACTTTCTCGGCAACCCGGTGTATGCGTTCCTGCTGATGGTGCTGTTCCAATACGGCGTCGCGCTGCACGAGCTAGAAACCGAGAAGATCCGCTCCGGCGAGATCCGGGTCTGGGAAAAGAAGGACACCCTGAAGCAGATCTGGCAGAAGACCAAGCGCCAGACGCTCAAGGACTACGTCGCCTTCCCGCTGCTGGCCGGTCCGCTCGCGCCGTTCATCTTCACCGGCAACATGACGGCCAACCTGATGCGCAATGTGGTGTCGTACATGATCATCTTCTGCGGGCACTTCCCGGACGGCACGCAGGAATTCACCGTCGCGGAGACCGCCGAGGACTCGCGCGGCCAGTGGTACTTCCGGCAGGTGCTTGGCTCGGCCAACCTGACCGGCGGCAAGCTCTTCCACCTGCTGTCCGGCAACCTGTCGCACCAGATCAAGCACCACTTGTTCCCCGACATGCCGGCCCGCCGGTATGCCGACATCGCGCCCGAGGTGCAGCAGATCTGCCAGCGCTACGGCATCCCCTACAACAAGGGCCCGCTGCTGCAGCAGTTCGGCACCGTGGTGCGCAAGATCGTCCGGTTGACCTTCCCGAGCCCGGGCAAGGTGACGTCGTTGCTGCCGAAGGTCAGGGCCGACAAGCCGGCCGATCGCGAGCCCGTCGCGGCCTGAGGACCGCCCCGGGTGGGGGACAATGGGCGGCGTGGAATGGACCGGTGCACGTTATGCGGACAAGCCGACGGTGGAAGCCTCGACGTGGATTGACGCCGATCCGTCCCGGGTCTGGAATCTGGTCTCGGACATCAAGCTGATGCCGACGTTCAGCAGCGAGTTGCAATCGGTCCAGTGGGCCAGCGGCGCCGATCGACCGAAGCTGGGTGCCCGTTTCGTCGGACACAACCAGCACGAGGCGTTCGGCGAATGGAGCACCACCTCGCACGTCGTCGCCTGCGACCAGCCCCACGAATTCGCCTGGGCGGTCGGCGATGTCGAGCACCCGTCGTCGATCTGGCGGTTCCGGCTGGAACCCCGGGATGGCGGCACCAGCCTGAGCTACTGGATGCAGATGGGGCCGGGACGCTCGGGGTTGTCGGTGGCGATCGACTCGATGCCGGACAAAGAGGAAAAGATCGTGTTCGTCCGGATGCGCGAATTCGAGACTGCGATCGGCAAGACCCTGGCGGCGATCAAGAGGCTGGCCGAACACGGGGTGCGCTGATGCGCACCGCGACGACGGTCGAATTGTCCGGCGGCAGCGACGAAGTCGCCCAGGTGGTGCCGCTGGCCGTCGAAGCCGAAAAGCTGGAACTCGACGTGTGCTGGGTCGCCGAGGCGTGGGGTGCGGATGCGGTGTCGGCGCTGGGCTACCTGGCGGCGCGGACCGACACGATGCTGCTCGGCTCCGGCATCCTGCAGGTCGGCACCAGGTCGCCGGTCCTGGTTGCGCAGACCGCGATCACGCTGTCCAACCTGTCGAACGGGCGATTCCTGCTGGGGCTGGGGGCATCCGGGCCCCAGGTCATCGAGGGCCTGCACGGCGTCTCGTTCAGCCGGCCGCTGGCCCGCGTCTCGGAGACGGTCGACATCGTGCGGCAGGTGTTCGCCGGGGGCAAGATCTCCCATACCGGCAAGGAGTTTCAGATTCCCCGCCCCGGTGAAGCCGTGCCGATGCGGGTGTCGAACGCGGCGCAGCACCCGATTCCGATTTATCTGGCCACGCTGTCGCCGGCGATGCTGAGGCTGACCGGGGAGATCGCCGACGGCTGGCTGGGCACCAGCTTCGTGCCCGAGGGTGCCGCGCAGGCGTACTGCGCCCACCTTGACGAGGGTCTTGCGGCCGCCGGGCGCAGCCGCGCGGATATCGACATCTAGCCAGGGCGCCGAGGTCGCGTTCGCCGCCGACTAGGACGAGCTGAGCGCCATGATCGCCGACCGCAAGAAGGAGCTCGCGTTCAGCCTCGGCGGCATGGGGTCCTCGAGCACGAACTTCTACAACCGGGCCTCCAGTCGACAGGGCTGGGCCGACGTCGCCGCCGCCGTGCTCGAGCGTTGGCAGGCCGGTGACCGCGACGGCGCCGCGCGGCTGGTGACCGACGATATGGTGCTGGGCACCACGCTGATCGGCACCGAGCAGATGGTGCGCGCACGGCTCGCGGTATGGCGCGACGCGGGTGTCGACACCGTGCGGCTCTACCCCGCCGGTGACACGCTGGCCGCCAGGCTGGAGACGCTCGGCCGGGCGATAGAGCTGGTCCGCGAGGCGGGTTGACGGGTCAGGTGGTGGCGGTCGGGGCGTCCGCGACCTTGACGAGTTGCGCCTCGGGCCGCTCCGGCACGCCGTCGGACAGGAACCATCGGAACGCCAGGTTGCCGCGCGGATAACCCAGCGTCGTCAATGAATTCGGTTGCGCCGTCGTCCCGTTGGACAACACGATCGTCACCGAGCCGTCGCTGTTGAGCGCGGCGCTGTGGTTGTTGAGCGAAGACCGGGCATCCTCCTCGCCGTAGCTGGCCATGAACTGGTTCCACACCACCAGGTTCCAGAACCGGCACGCCGGAGGCCGATGCGTGATGACCAGTGCCTCGTCGTCGTCCAGCACGAAACTGCCGTAGGCATAGCACGCGTCGCGTGCCGACCAGCCGAAGTTGGCGTTGGGCACCTGATCGGGATCGGCGAATTGGTTTGCAGCGTGGGCGGCTTCATGGCCCAGCCCATGTATGGCTGAGACTGTTTCACGGACCCGTGTCCCGACCGCCAGCGGGACGATGGCGAACATGGTGCGCATCCAGGCGGCCGCGGCCCGCAGGCGGGCCGCGGTCTCGGCGTCGCCGTGCCGGATCGGTTCCGGACCGTCGAGTGCCTCGATCTGCCAGGTCACCGGGCGACCGGTCAGCGGGTGCGCCTGGTAGTCGCGGGTCATCAGCACCACGGCGTCGGGGGTCGCCGGGAAGTCGAAGCAGAAGTTGCCCTCGGCGTCGATGTCGAGATCGGTGTCGCGGACGATCGCGACGATCCGGTCCGACCACGCGCCAGGCGAGGGTTCGCTGTAGGCGGTCACCGAAAAGTACACGCTGTCACCCTTGTTGCCGCTGATGCGATACCGCCGCTTCTCGTCGACCGGGCAGATGTAGTAATACGCATCGGTGTTGTCGCCGCCCCAGCGGCGGTCGCGACGAAACGGGGTGTTGACCGCGACGAACTGCGGGCGGCCCGGGTCGGGGAACAGGTAGGTGTCGAAAGCGACGCCCAGGGTGGTGGCCAGCATCCGGTAGCCGTCGGCAACGTGGCGGTCGTCGGTCACCGCCCGGTCGTCCTCCAAAAACGACCGATCGAGGTCGCCGAGGGTGGCCAGCAGCTCTTTCCACGCGGCCGTCTATTCGTGTGTCATGCGCTGATTCCTTTCAGGAGCAACGTGGTGGTGCGGTCCACCCAGGCGTCGTCGAGTCCGTCGGGACGGGTGAGCAGGGCGACCAGCGTGATGCCCGCCATCGCCTCGGCACGTTCGGCGGCGGTCACGCCGGACCGGACCTCACCGCGGGCCGCGGCGGCGTCGAGCCACTGCGCCAGGCCGCCGCCGATGATGCCGGTGAACCGTTCCAGCAGCGCCGAATGCAGCGTCGGGTCGGACGCCATCTCGCCGACCAGGCCGGGCAGCGCCGCTCTGGCGGCCGGAGTGGTCAGGAAAGCCATTGTTCGCCGGACCATTTCGCGCACATCCTGGACCCACGATCCGGTGGCCGGGATCGCGGTCGCGGCGCCGATCGGAAACACCGCCTCGTGCACCTGGTGCGCCTTGCTGGGCCAGCGGCGGTAGATCGCGGGCTTGCTGGTGCCGGCGCGTTCGGCGATGGCGGAGACCAGCAGCCCCGGGTAACCCGTCTCGGCGAGCAGCTCGACGGTGGCGCGCAGCACCGCACCGTCGATACGCGGGTCGCGGGGTCGGCCAAAATCGACAACCATTACGAAACTCAACGTAACAGTAAGTCGCGGTGACCGACGCCGTTCGCCTCGACGACCTTGACCTGTCCAAATTCAGCGCCGAGGGCCAGCAGATCCTCGACATGATGGCCATGATGGCTTCGCAGTGCCCACTGGATTCCGACGCGCTGCACGCCCAGGCCAGCGCCAACACCGGGCTGCACGACTTCGGCCCCGACGACTACCGCGAACGCCTCGACGTCTACCTGGCCGCGTTGCGCGAGATCGACGGGCTGCACGACGCCGGAGTGGTCAATTTCTACGGCCAACTGCTGCAGCTGCTCAAGAACCGACTGCTGCTGACCGACCTACTGCGTCGGCATCCCGAGATCCATGACATCGAACTGCGCTCGCCGGTGGTGATCGCCGGGCTGCCCCGCACCGGCACCACGCACCTGCACAATCTGCTCGCCGCCCCGCCCACCTTCCGGACCATGCCGTACTGGGAAAGCAACGAGCCGTTTCCGTTGCCGAATGAGGTTGGCGCCGAACCGGATCCGCGCCGGGCGCGAATGGACGTCGCGGTCGGCGTGGACAACACGGTGATGCCGTATTTCCCGCTGATGCACGAGATAACCACCGACCACGTGCACGAAGAGATCCAGCTGCTGGCCAACGATATTTCGACGATGCTGTTCGAGACGCTCGGCGAGGTGCCGCGCTGGCGCGATTACTACCGGGCGCACGACCAGACGCCGCACTACGAATACCTCGCCACGCAACTGCGGGCCATGCAGTTCCTGCGCGGGGGCCGGCGCTGGCTGCTCAAGTCGCCGCAGCAACTCGAGCAGGTGCCGGTGCTGGATCGGGTGTTCGGCGACAGCATCATCGTGTTCACCCACCGCGATCCGGTGCCGGTGGCGTTGTCGATGATCGCGATGATAACCTACTCCGCCCGGATGCACCGCTCGCCGGTGGCACAGATCGCCAACTCGTGGATCGACCGGCTCGACCAGATGCTGCGCGCGCTGGTGCGCGATCGCGACACGATCGGTCCGGAACGCTCGATCGACATCCGGTTCGACGACTTCATGGCCGACGAACTCGGTGTCGCCGAGCGCGTCTACGCCCTGGCCGGCGAACCGGTCACCGACGAGGTGCGTAAGGCGATCGCCGACTATTTGGCCGGCCATCGGCGCGGCCGGTTGGGAAACGTCGAGACGTCGTTCGAGATGTTCGGGCTGCGCGAGAGCGCGCTGCGTGACCGGTTCGCGCCCTACATCGAGCGGTTTCTGAAGTAACTCAGATTGTGGGTTTGCTTCACGACAACGGGGAAACCCTGTAGTTCACGACGCTGACGGGCGCCTTGGTCGGGGGTCACGGTTGGTTGGCCCGTCAGACACGTGAAATCACCCGACGTTGAATCGAGGGCCTCCGCGTGGGGGGAAGGGGATTATTCATGGCTGAGCAGGACAAGGCTGGTCAAGCCCGCAAGGGACTGATCGACTCGGTGAAAGGGAAGGTGAAAGAGGTTGCCGGCGCCATTACCGGCAACGACTCGCTGACCGCCGAGGGACAACTCGAACAAACTCAGGCGCACGAGCATAAAGAAGCCAACGCAATCGAGGCCGTCGCGGAGTCGGAGGCACAACAGGCGCGGGCGCAGGAAGCTCAAACCAAGGTTGAAAGCGCCCAGCAGCGCTTGGCCGCCAATGCGCAAGAGGTGGCGGCCAGGGATTCGGCCGAAGCCCAGCAAGCGGTGCAAAAGCGCGCCGCCGAGCAAGCTGCGCAACAGGGCTCCGCCGCCGAACAAACGCGAGCCGAGGCGGCTGCCCAACGCCAGGTGCAACAGGCCGAGGCGGCCGAACGCGAGCAATTGCGCGACGCCGCAAAGGAAGTCATCGACGCCGCCGCGGAACACCAGAGTTCGGCTCAGGTGGCTGCCAACGAAAAACTGGCAGCCGATCGCCTCCGCCGCGATGCCGAAAACATCACCGACCAGGCCGACCTTCCCTGAGTACTGGGCCAGAAGTAGGAGAACTCGATGAAAATATCTGACGTGCCGTTCGCGGTGCTGCGATTCCAGTATCAGGTGGCGCGGTATCCACTACGGCTGCTCGAGGATGTCTTTTTCACTCGGATCAGCAACGAAGCTCCCGCCCGACTGCTCTATGAGCGCTCGGTGGGCACGCTGGACGCCACCGTCGGCAATGCGCTCGGTGACCCGGAGCTCGCCCGACGGGGGGAGGCGCTGGTCGAGCGCAGCGACACCCTGGGGCGGGCGGCAAAGCTGGACGCGAAGGCGGAAACTCGGCGCCAGCAGGCGGACGGCAAGCTAAAAGCCGCCCGCGCCAGTGCAATCGAGGAGCGACAGGAAGCGCAGCAGGCCACGAAGCAAGAGATCAAACTAGCCCGTCAAACCGTGCAGGACCGTAAACGTGAGGCGATCGATTCCGCCCAAAAGCAGAGCGTCGCTGCCAAGCGCCGCGCCGACCAGGCGGCCGCCGAGCGCAAGGAGATGGCCGAATCAGCCAGGCGCCAGGTGGAGAACCGGACGCATGCCGTCGACAGGGCCGCGGCCAAGGCCGCCGAGTCGAAGGTCGACGACGCCGAGGACAAGCTCGCCGGCGCGGCCCGCAAGCGCTCGGAGGCGGACCGGCTGGAGCAACTGGCCGACGCCGAAAAGGAAAAGCGCCAAGCCGAGCGTGCGAACGACTGACAAACCGGGCGGTTTGCGAACGATCCACGTTGTTCGATGGTTTCTGAAATAGCCTCGGTGCGCTAGCTTTTCCAGCATGGTCGCTATGCCCGTGTTGGACGGCGTCGAGCATCGGTACGTAGAACTGGGCGACGGCGTGACGATCCACGTCGCCGACGCCGGTCCGCCCGACGGGCCGGCCGTCATGCTGGTACACGGCTTCCCGGAGAACTGGTGGGAGTGGCACGAGCTGATCGGCCCGCTGGCCGCCGACGGCTACCGGGTGCTGTGTCCCGACCTGCGGGGCGCGGGCTGGAGTTCGGCGCCGCCGTCGCGGTACTTGAAGTCCGAGATGGGCGAGGACCTCGCGGGCGTGCTGGACAAGTTGGGCGTCGACAAGGTGAAGCTGGTCGCCCACGACTGGGGTGGACCCGCCGCGTTCATCATGATGCTGCGCCATCCGGACAAGGTGACCGGCTTTTTCGGCCTGAACACCGTGGCACCCTGGCCGAAGATGAATCTGGGTGCGGTCCGCGACCTCTGGCGGTTCTGGTACCAGATTCCAATGTCGTTGCCCGTCATCGGGCCCCGGGTGATCAGCGACCCCAACTCGCGGTTTCTCCGGATGCTGGGTACCTGGGTCGGCAGCGGGTTCTCGCTACCCGAGGAGAGCGTCCGGCTGTACAGCGAATACATGAACCAGCCCGGCCACGCCGAGGCCGGCTCGCGGTGGTACCGCAGCTTCCAGACCACCGAGATGCGCAGCTGGCGGGCCGGTGAGTACAACGACGCTGGCGTCGACGTCCCGGTGCGCTGGCTCAGCGGCACCGACGACCCGGTGATCACGCCGCGACTTCTGGACGGATATGCCGACCGCATAAGCGATTACCAGGTCGAGCTGGTCGACGGTGTCGGCCACTGGATCGTCGCGCAACGACCAGACCTGGTGCTGGATCGGTTGCGGGCGTTCCTGCGCGCCGAAACTTAAACCATCACACCGTTTTTCGGGCGTGTCAGGCGCGTGGTTCAAGTGACGCCGCGCGCACCGGAGTTACTCGACGCCGATCGTGACTTCGGTCGACCTGATGAATACCGTCGCGGACTGACCGACCGCCAGACCCAGGTCGAGTGCCGCGTCCTTGGTGACCGAGGAGGTGACGACCTGGTCGCCGCCGTCGAGCTTGACCTTCACCACCGCCATCACGGTGCCGAGGTCGACCTCGGTAATGGTCCCTTTGAGCTGATTTCGGGTGGATAGCCGCATGCGATGAGACTAGCCGCTAGTGCCGGGGTCCGAGCAGCGCGATGCACGCATCGACGGCCGGTTCGACGATCTGCCGCAGGGCCTGCCCGTCTCGACGGCCAGCGCGGTCAGTTCGCGCAGCCCGCCCAGCAAGATGACGGCCAGCGGCGAGGTCAGCGGCGGCAGTTCGGCGCGCTGGAACCCGGGGCTGGCACTGAGGTCGATCAGCAGGTCGGACAGCAGCTGCAAACCGCGGCGCTGCACCGGACGTCCGACGGCTCCCAGCGAGGGCAGTTCCCGGATCCAGCTCAACGTAATGGCCGGCCGCGCTTCGATATACGCGACGTAAGCCTCGACGGCCTGACGGATCTGCCGGTGCCAGTCGGCCTCGGGATCGACGGCGGCCGCGATGCTCTCGCCGGGCTGTTCGATGTCGGCGGCCAGCAGTTCGAGGAAGCACTCTTCCTTGCTGGCGAATTGGTCGTAGAACGTGCGCTTGGACGTGCGGGCGTGGCGCACGACGTCGGCGACCGTGCTGGCGCGGTAGCCGCGCTCGCCGATCGAGGTGGCGAGGCCGTCAAGCAGTCGGAGCCGAAACGATTCGCCGACAACGGGCTCTATCACCGTCGTCGCGGGTGGCATAGGCGGTCGCCCTTTCGGTTTCAACCCCTTGTCAGGTTCGGTACTACAGAGTGCCGTACACGGCAAGGTCTGTGGTACACCGCGGTACCAATCCCGGACTCCGGGCAGATGTTGGGGAGCGATAAGGCCATGAGCGAACTAGTCACCGCTGCGCCGCCGGGGTCCGCAGTAAACCTGCCTCCCGCGCCCCCGCTCCCAAAACTGGTGCAGGGCTCGGGCTTTGCGATGTCACGACGGTTCATGATGCGGCGACTGTCCCGCCGCTACGGCAGCGTCTTCACGCTGAAGTTGCCGATGTGGGGGCCCGTCGTCGCGGTCAGCGACCCGCAGCTGGCCAAGCAGATCTTCACCACCAGCCCGGACGAACTCGGCAACATCCAGCCCAACCTGAGCCGATTGTTCGGCCACGGCTCGGTATTCGGACTCGAGGGCGACGACCACCGCCGCCGTCGACGCCTGCTCGCACCGCCGTTCCACGGCAAGAGCATGAAGAACTACGAAAGCATCATCGAAGAAGAGACCCTGCGGGACAGCGCCGACTGGCCCGAGGGTGAGCCGTTCGCGACGCTGGCGCCGATGATGCGGATCACGCTCAACGCGATCCTGCGCGCGGTGTTCGGGGCCGACGGCGCCGAACTCGACGAGCTGCGACGGCTCCTCCCGCCCTGGGTCACCCTGGGCTCGCGCCTGGCGGCGCTGCCGAAGCCCAAGCGGACCTACGGCCGGTTCAGCCCGTGGTACCGGCTGGACGAGTGGCGGCGCCAGTACGACCCAGTACGACAACGTCATCGACACATTGATCGCGGCCGAGCGGGCGGACCCGAACTTCGCCGACCGGGCCGACGTGCTCGCACTGCTGCTGCGCAGCACCTACGACGATGGTTCGGCCATGTCGCACAAGGATATTGGCGACGAGCTGCTGGCGCTGCTGGCCGCCGGACACGAGACCACCGCGTCGACCCTGGCCTGGGCGTTCGAGCGGATCAGCCGGCACCCGCAAATACTCGCCGACCTGGTCGCCGACGCCGATGACGGCGGCAACGAGCTGCGCCAGGCGACGATCCTGGAGGTGCAACGGGCCAGGACGGTCATCGACTTCGCCGGTCGCCACGTCTACCCGGCGACCTACCAGCTGGGCGACTGGACGATTCCGCGCGGCTATTCGATCATCATCGGAATCGCGCAGATACACGACAATCCGGAGGTGTTCCCCGATCCCGGGCGCTTCGACCCGCAACGCTTCGTCACGACGAAACCGTCAGCGCTGTCCTGGATTCCGTTCGGCGGGGGAACCCGGCGCTGTGTCGGGGCGGCATTCGCCAACATGGAGATGGATGTGGTGCTTCGAACGGTATTGCGCCACTTCACTATCGAGACCACCAGCGCGCCCGACGAGCCCTGGCACTGTCGCGGGGTGGCATTCACCCCGAAGCACGGTGGCCGGGTGGTAATGCGCAGACGCTAAGCAGAAGCGCGGCGCGGCAACTTCCAGCCGGGACGGATGTAGTGGCAAATGTACCCGCTGGGGTAGCGCTCCAGGTAGTCCTGGTGCTCGGGTTCGGCCTCCCAGAAGTCGTCGGCGGGACTGACCTCGGTCACGACCTTGCCGGGCCATAGGCCCGAGGCCTCCACGTCGGCGATGGTGTCCAGCGCGATCTGCTTCTGCTCGTCGTCGACGTAGAAGATCGCCGACCGGTAGCTGGTGCCGACGTCGTTGCCCTGGCGGTTTTTCGTTGTCGGATCGTGGATTTGGAAGAAGAACTCCAGCAGCGAGCGGTAGTCGGTAACGGCCGGGTCGTAGACGATCTCGATGGCCTCGGCATGCGTGCCGTGGTTGCGGTAGGTCGCGTTGGGCACATCCCCGCCGGTGTAGCCGACGCGGGTGGAAACCACACCGGGCTGCTTGCGGATCAGGTCCTGCATGCCCCAGAAGCAGCCCCCGGCGAGAATCGCCTTTTGCGTATCGGTCATGTCATTGCCTCGTTTCGTTCGGGCAGGATGGTCGCAATCTCCTTCCGATTATCCTGATGTTCTTCGTCGGGTACACCCCCGCGGCAAAGCTCTCGACAAACCACGGTAGAACGTGTTCTAGTTTTCGCGTGAACAGCCCACAATTCTCCCGCAGCGAGTCTCCCGCAGCGAGCTCGCCGACGCGTTCGCGCAATTCGAGGCGACCGTCGACGCGGCCGCGCAGTCGCACGACTGGGACGCCTTGGTTCAGCACTACACACCCGACGTCGTGTACATCGAGCACGCGGCGGGCACCATGCACGGCCGCGACGAGGTCCGCGAGTGGATCGGTCGGACGATGGGCAGTTTCCCGGGCAGTCACATGGTCGCGATTTCGTCGCTGTGGTCGGTGATCGACGAACCCACCGGACGCGTCATCATGCAACTCGACAACCCGATGCGCGACCCCGGTGACGGCACCGTCATCGGCGAGACGAACATCTACAACCCGCTGCGCTTCGTGCAGGCCACGCTCAAGTGGTGCCGCAAGGCGGCCGAACTCGGTACGCTCGACGAGGACGGCGCGCGTTTCCTCGAGCAGTACGGCGGCGCCCAGTGAGCGCCAAGCCCAAACTTGTCATCGGCGGCAACGGTTTTCTGGGCTCGCATGTGACCCGCCAGCTGGTCGCCGACGGCGAGCAGGTTCGGGTGATGGTGCGCGACGGCGCGAATACCCGCTCCATCGACGACCTCGACGTCACCGGCTTCCACGGCGACGTTTTCGACACCGCCACCGTGCGCGCGGCGATGGACGGAGTCGACGACGTCTACTACTGCGTCGTCGACACCCGCGCCTGGCTGCGTGACCCGGCGCCGCTGTTTCGCACCAACGTCGAGGGGCTGCGCAACGTTCTCGACGTCGCCGTCCAGCAACCCCTGCGCCGGTTCGTCTTCACCAGCACCTATGCCACGGTCGGCCGCAGGCGCGGTCGGGTGGCGACCGAAGACGACGTGATCGCCCCGCGCGGTCTGACCCCCTACGTGCGATCCCGCGTCCAGGCCGAAAACCTGGTGATGCGCTACGTCGCCGAGGCCGGGCTGCCCGCCGTGGCGATGTGCGTGTCCACCACCTACGGCGACGGCGACTGGGGCGGCACTCCGCACGGCGCCTTCATCGCCGGCGCGGTCTTCGGCAAGCTGCCGTTTCTGATGAACGGCATCCAGCTCGAGGTCGTCGGCGTCGACGACGCCGCGCGGGCCATGATCCTGGCCGCCGAGCGCGGCCGCATCGGCGAGCGCTACCTGGTCTCCGAGAAGATGATGGCGCTCAACGACTCGATCCGGATCGCGGCCGACGAGGCCGGCGTCCCGCCGCCGCAACGCGCGATCTCGGTCCCGATGCTCTACGCCCTGGCCGCGGCCGGCACGCTGAAAGCCAGGCTCACCGGCACCGACGCCCAACTCAGCCTCGCGTCGGTGCGGATGATGCGCGCCGAAGCGCCGGTGGACGCCGGCAAGGCGCGGCGCGAGTTGGGCTGGCAGCCGCGCCCGGTCGAGGAGTCGATCCGTGCGGCCGCCCGGTTCTGGGCCGCGATGCGCGCCCCCCGAACGGCGGCCCAACCCGAATAGGCTCGGTTGGGTGGACCGGATACGTGTCGACCTGAACGGTCCGCCGCGGACGACGGGCTGGCGCTGCTGCGTCGTGTCGTCGAACGATTCGAGTCGGGCGGCGGTGCCGGCGCTGCGGTACATGTCGCAATACCATCGCTACGCCGTCGGGAAGCCTTGAACGCACACCGGTGTTGAACCCCTACGTCTGAGGAGGAGCAAACATGGCCCACAAGGAGATCCTGGAACCCAACGCCGGGCACCCGATCACCATCACCCCGACGAAGGGACGCGTGCGGGTTCGCGTCAACGGCGAGCTGGTCGCCGACACCACCGCGGCACTCGAACTGCGGGAAGCCACTATCCCTGGGGTGCAATACATTCCGCTGGACGACGTGGTGCAGGAGCGATTGACCCGCACCGAAACCGTCAGCTACTGCCCGTTCAAGGGGGATGCCAGCTACTACGCCGTCACCACCTCGGTCGGTGACACCGTCGAGGACGTGATCTGGACCTACGAGCAGCCCTACCCCACGGTCGCCGAGATCGCCGGGCACGTCGCGTTTTACCCCAACAAGGCCGACATCAGCGTCACCGCCGAATAGGTCACTCGCCCAGGAGTTTGGCGTGCGCGCGGGTGTCGCTGTACTCGCGCATCGAGACGATCAACCCCTCACTGGTCTCGAAGATGCACACGAACGGGGTGTCGTATTGCTCGTCGTCGGCGTTGGTGCCGGTGGCATAAGCCTCGATGACGACCGTCTCTGCTTCGTTGATGCAACGCAGTAGATCGATGGTGAGCTCGACGGATTGTTTGCGCCGTTCGGTCGCGCGGCGCAGCGTTTCCTTGTCGTAGGACTGGCGGGTGAACAGGCTCCAATAGCTGAAGTCGTTGCTGAGCAACGCGAAACCCTCGTCGACGTCGCCGCCTTCGCTCAGACTCTGGAGGAACATCCAAGCCAGCTCGGCATTGGGAGCATCGAACGGCGACATCACATCGCAATGGTGTCTTGGCAGGTAGTGGACGGTCAATCAGAGTGGACATCCGGAGTCGTCGGTGACGGGCACACGTACGGTGAGGTTCCCGGGAGCGGTTAGCTTCGGGCACACCCTGGCTCCACTGCGCCGCGGGCTCCGCGATCCGACCTTTCGGCTCCCGGGTGACGGCACCATTTGGCGGACCAGCCTGCTGCCCAGCGGACCCGTTACCGCCCGCATCAGCCGCGCGGCCGCCGACGCCGCGCACTGCGAGGCCTGGGGCAGCGGCGCGGAGGAATTCCTCGAGCGACTGCCCGCATTGCTGGGTGCCGACGACGACGCCTCGGACTTCGTACCGACACACCCGACGGTGGCCGCGGCGCGGACGCGCGTCCCGCACCTGCGCCTGGGCCGCACCGGACAGGTGCTGGAAGCACTGATCCCGGCGATCATCGAGCAACGGGTGCCCGGCGCCGACGCGTTCTCCTCGTGGCGGGTGTTGGTGTCGAAGTTCGGCACCCCGGCACCCGGCCCCGCGCCGGCGGGCATGCGCGTGCTGCCGTCGGCCGAGGTGTGGCGAAACATCCCGTCGTGGGAATTCCATCGCGCCAACGTCGATCCGCGCCGGGCCCAGACCGTGGTCAGGTGCGCGCGCCGGGCGGCGGCGCTGGAGCGGCTGGCGGCGCCGGCACACGAAGCGCTGACGTCACTGCCGGGAGTCGGGCAGTGGACGGCTGCCGAGACCGTGCAACGGGCCTTCGGCGATCCCGACGCCGTTTCGGTCGGCGACTACCACATCCCGAAGATGATCGGCTGGACGCTGCTGGGCCGCCTCGTCGACGACGACGGCATGCTCGAACTGCTGGAGCCGATGCGGCCCCACCGCCATCGGGTGGTCTGCTTGCTCTATGCCAGCGGACTGGCCTACGAGCCGCGCCGTGGCGCGCGGCTGCCGGTCCAGCAAATTCATGCCCTCTGACCAGCCCGTGTTTTCGTGGCGGGCCTTCGGGTACCCGGTCGTCAATTGACGGCTACAAAATTCAGGAGAGCGATCGATGACGCAGTTCACCATTCCGGGATTGACCGAGAAGCAGGCCGCGCGGCTGACCGAACTGCTGCAGAAGCAATTGAGCACCTACAACGACCTGCACCTGACGTTGAAGCACATTCACTGGAATGTGTTGGGCCCCAACTTCATTGGTGTGCACGAGATGATCGATCCCCAGGTCGAAGCGGTGCGTGGGTTCGCCGACGATGTCGCCGAACGCATTGCGGCCCTTGGCGCATCCTCGGAGGGGACGCCGGGCGCCATCATTCGGGACCGGTCGTGGGACGACTACTCCGTCGGTCGCGACACCGTCCAGGCGCACCTGGCGGCGCTGGACCTGGTCTACAACGGCGTCATCGAGGACATCCGTGAAGCCATCGACGAGACAGACGAACTCGACCAGGTCACGCAGGATCTGCTGATCGGTCAGGCCGGGCCGCTGGAAAAGTTCCAGTGGTTCGTGCGCGCACACCTGGAGAGCGCGGGCGGCGCGCTGACCCACAGCGGCAAGAAGACGAAAAAGGCGCGGCCGATACCGCGCGGCGCAAGAAGTCCTAACCGGTCACCCGGGTGTCGCGCGGCGCGCGCGCTCGGCCGCAGCGGTCTCTCGGTTGAGCCGCTGCGCTTGGTAGATGGTCACGTTGGTGCGAGACATCAGCAACGACGCGATCCCCACCGCGATGATCGCTCCCGGCACCACCGAGAACGAGCCCGTCATCTCCGCGACCATGGTCATGATCGCCAGCGGGGCGCGGGCGACGCTGCCGAAACAGCTCATCATGCCGACCACGACGAAGATGCCCGGCCCGCCGGGTATGCCGGGCAATCCGGATAGCTCGCCGAGGCGCCAGATCGCGGCGCCGACAAAGGCGCCGATCACAATGCCCGGGCCGAACAGTCCGCCCGAGCCGCCGCTGCCGATCGACAGCGAGGTGGCGACGATCTTGGCCAGCGGCAGCACGATGACGATCCACAGCGGGATTGCCAGCAGCGACCCGCGGTCGACCGCGAGCTGGGCCCAGCCGTAGCCGCTGCTGAGGATCTAGGGGATCAGCAGACCCAGCAGTCCGACCAGTAGGCCGCCGATCGCGGGCTTGAGTATCGGTCCGCCCGGCAGCCGGCGGGTGAGCCGGACCGAGGCGTGGAAAATGACGGCGTACAGGTAGCCGATCGCCGCGGCGACCAGGCCGATCACCACGAACCACAGCAGCGGCCCGGCCTTCTCGAAGCGGTACTCGGCGATATAGCCGAATAATGGGTCGAAGACCAGGAACGCACCGAGCACCGCGTACGCCGTGCCGGAGGTGATGAATCCGGGCAGCAGGCAGCGATAGTCGAAATCGTCGCGGTAGGTGATCGATGCGGCCAGCACCGCCCCGCCCAGCGGCGCGGCGAAGATCGCCCCGATACCGGCTCCGATGCCCAGTGCCACCGCGATCCGCGCGTCCTCGTCGGACAGGCCGAGGCGCCGGGTGAGCAGCGAGCAGAAGCCCGCCGAGATCTGTGCCGGCGGTCCCTCGCGACCGCCCGAACCGCCCGAGCCGATGGTCAACGCGCTGGCGGTCATCTTCACCAGCACCGCGCGGAAGCGGATCGCGCGGGGGTCGGTGTGCACCGCTTCGATGGCTTCGTCGGTGCCGTGCCCGGTGGCTTCCGGTGCGAGCTTGGCCACCAGCAACGCCGACAGCAGCGCCCCGCTTGTCGTCACCAAGGGAATCGCCCACGGACGGGTGAAGCCCGGTGACCCATGGCTGCCGCCCTCACCCACCGGCGTGGGGATGCGGTAGTCGGCCAGGTATCCGAGCAGGAAATCGCCGGTGTACTTCAGGACCAGATAGAACGCCACGGCGCCGAGCCCCGAGATCACGCCGATCGCGATGCCCAGCGGGAACCACTTGCGCAGGTAGCTCGCGCTTCTGATCGATGTCCCGAATCGCCCGCCGGCAGCGGCGGCGGGAGCGACCGCGGGCTGGGATTCGTCCTCGGTCGGCTCCACCGGGCCATCCTATGACAGTGCGGAATAAGCGGACTCTGGTCCGGTTATACCGGTGGTCGTTCAGCAAAGGAGGTCGACATGCCTGCCATCACCGCAGACACCTTGACATTGCCCCGGGTCGGCGCGGCCGCCCCGCAGGAGACCGAACGCCCAGTCCGGTCGATCACCACCGGTCCGCGCGGATACGAGGGCGAGGGGTTCCCGGTCGTCCGGGCATTCGCCGGCGTCAGCGCCGCCGCCCTGGACCCGTTTGTGCACATGGACCAGATGGGGGCGGTGGACTACGAACCGGGAGAGCCCCGGGGCACCGATTGGCACCCGCACCACGGCTTCGAAACCGTCACCTACATGATCGACGGCAAATTCGCGCACCAGGACTCCCACGGCGGTGGCGGCTTGATCACCGACGGTGCAACGCAGTGGATGACGGCCGGGTCCGGCATCCTGCACATCGAGACCCCGCCGGCCGAATTGGTGGAAAGTGGCGGACTCTTCCATGGCGTCCAGCTCTAGGTGAATCTGCCGAAGAAGGACAAGTTCGCGGCGCCGAGGTATCAGGCCATCGAAGGCCACGACGTCGGGCTGCTCGCCTCCGACGACGGCGGGGCCTTGATCCGCATCGTCGCTGGCCAGATCGACGGTCGCGGCGGGCCCGGTATCACTCACACCCCAATCACGCTGGCGCACGCCACAATTCAAAACGGCGCCAGGCTCGATATTCCGTGGCGACGTGAATTCAACGCCCTGGTTTACGTCCTTTCCGGCAGTGGTGCCGTCGGCCCGGTCGCGCATCCGATACGCCAGGGGCAGTTAGCTGTGCTCGGACCCGGCGATCGGATCACGCTGGCCGCCGGCCCGGGTGAATCGTCGTCGGCCTCGGCGATGGATGTGTTGCTGCTGGGCGGACAACCCATTCGTGAGCCGGTTTTCCACTACGGACCTTTTGTGATGAACTCGCGGGCGGAATTGATCCAAGCACTTCAGGACTACCAAGCGGGAAAGCTTGGCGATATTCCGCCAAATGCCTTAATGCCCACCCGAACGGGTGGCACACTCTAGGTGCCGTCAACGGCGAGGCGCCGGCCGGGCCGTCCACCCGCCGTGAAGGCAGACGAGACGCGCAAGAGAATCTTGCGCGCCGGGCGCATGGTGATCAGCGAGCGCGGCTACGAGGGAGCGACTTTCCAGGCCATCGCGGTGCGCGCGGACCTGACCCGGCCGGCCATCAACCACTACTTTTCCAGCAAGCGGGTGCTGTATCGGGAAGTGTTGAGCCAGACCTCCGAACTGCTGTTCGGCGCCGGCATCGCCCAGGCGGACCGCGAGACCACCCTGATGGCGAGGCTGACCGGGTTCATCTCCCGGCGGTGGCGGTGAATTCCGAGCATCCGGCGGCCTCGGCGTTTCTGATCAGCTCGATTCTGGAATCTCAGCGCCACCCGAATTGCAATCTGAAAACGACGCGGTACGGATTTGTCGGGAATTCTTGACGCGTGTCATCAACGACGCAATCGCGCAGGGGGAGTTCGCTGTTTCCTTCGACGCGAATGCGTTGATCGAGACGCTTCTGGTGGTGCTGTGCGGCGCGGGGTTCTATGCCGGGTATGTGCAGTGCTATCAGGAGATGCAGGCCGTCACCGACATGCTCGGACAGTTGCTGGAGGGCGCGCTGTTCAAGGCTCGGTGACCACCCCGTTCGGCGGCAGTGAGATCGCACACAAAGCGCATAGGCTAACTAACTTTTTCGGGTATCATGGCCCGGAATTGACCGATGGCCCGCGCGGTCCCCGCAAACCTGGCCGACGATGCCGTCCGCAGCACGCTGTCACGCGCATGCTTCGGCGGACCGTCGCACTGACCCCGACCGAACAAAACCTGGAGCACCGCCGATGAGTTCACTTCGCACCCATGACGACACCTGGGACATCAAGACCAGCGTCGGTAGCACCGCGGTCATGGTGGCCGCCGCCCGGGCCATCGAGACCGAACAGCCCGACGCGCTGATCCACGACCCCTACGCCAGGCTGCTGGTAACAACGCCGGGGCCGAGATCATCTGGGAGGCCATGCTCGACCCGGAAGTCGTGGCCAAGATCGAAGCCATCGACGAAGAATCCGCCGCCCGCATCCACCACATGCGCGGCTACCAGGCGGTGCGGACGCACTTCTTCGACGCGTACTTCGCCGACGCCGTCGCCGCCGGGATCCGCCAGATCGTGATCCTCGCGTCGGAACTGGACTCGCGGGCCTACCGGCTGGACTGGCCGGCCGGCACCACCGTCTACGAGATCGACCAGCCCCAGGTGCTGGAGTACAACTCGGCGACGCCGGCCGAGAGCGGCGCCACCCCGTCCGCCGATCGCCGCGAGGTCGCCATCGACCTGCGCGAGGACTGGCCGACCGCGCTGCGGGCCGCCGGCTTCGACCCGTCGCAGCGCACCGCCTGGCTGGCCGAGGGACTGCTGATGTACCTGCCCGCCGAGGCGCAGGACAAGTTGTTCACCTAGATCGGCGAGCTGAGCCCGGCGGGCAGCCGCGTCTCGGCCGAAACCGCACCCACGCACTCCGACGAGCGGCGTCAGCAGATGCGCGAACGGTTCAAGCGGGTGGCCGACGAGATCGGCATCGAGCAAAGCGTCGACGTCGGCGAGCTGATGTATCGCGACGAGAACCGGGTGGACGTCGCCGAGTGGCTCAACCAGCACGGCTGGCGCGCCACGTCGCAAAACTCGATCGACGAGATGGAACGCGTGGGCCGCAGGGTCGCCAGCGTCGAGCTGGACGACGACAAGGATTCGTTCTCCGATTTCGTGATCGGGGAGCGGTTGTAACCGGGGGCACGTTAAGTCCCAGCCATGCCTCGCACCGCGGACGACACTTGGGACATCGCCACCAGCGTCGGCTCGACGGCGGTGACGATTGCCGCGGCCCGAGCCGTCGAATCCGAACAGTCGGATGCGCTGATCCGGGACCCCTACGCCAAACTGCTGGCCACGAGCGCCGGTGTCGGGATGCTGTGGGCGGCCATGTTCGACCCGGCCGTCGCCGCCAAGGTGGCGGCGATCGACTCGGAGTTCGTCGCCGATCTCGACCAGATCCGCGGTTACGTGGCGGTGCGGACGCATTTCTTCGACCGGTATTTCGCCGATGCCGTGGCCACCGGGATTCGGCAGGTGGTGATCCTGGCGTCGGGACTGGACTCTCGCGCCTACCGCCTGGACTGGCCCGACGGCACCGCGATTTATGAGGTCGACCAGCCCCGGGTGCTGGCCTACAAGGCCACGACGCTGGCCGAGCACGGCGTAAGCCCGGCGACGGATCACCGCGAGGTTGCGATCGACCTGCGCCGGGACTGGCCGCCCGCGCTGCGGGCCGCCGGCTTCGACCCGTCGGCACGTACGGCGTGGCTGGCCGAGGGACTGTTGATGTACCTGCCCGCCGAGGCCCAGGACGAGTTGTTCACCCGGATCGGCGAGCTGAGCGCGGCCGGCAGCCTGGTCGCGGCCGAAACCGCCCCGGCGCGTGTCCAAGAACGGCGCACTCACATCCACGAGCGGGTGAGCAAGCTGGCCGACGAGATCGGTCTGGTGTGCAAGCCCGACGCCGGGGAACTGATGTATCTCGACGAGCATCGGGCGGATGTCGCGGATTGGCTGAACGAGCACGGCTGGCGCGCGCAGCTGCACCGGTCGACGGACGAGAGGCGCAGGCTGGGTCGTTGGAACGACGATCACCCGCTCGCCGACGATCAGGACATCTTCTCCAACTTCGCGACCGGGGAGCGGTTGTAACGGCCCACCCGGCGGAGCTTGCTTACCGCCCAACCGACCGGATGGTTAGGATCGCGATCATCGCCCGTTTGTGTCCTTGTGTCCGCGAGCACATGTTGTGGGCATTCCCGGGAAGGTGCGAGAGGGGAAGACAGCGATGACTACCGAATCGGTTGCACCCAAGACATCCGAATCCACCAACGGGGCTTCGCCGGGCTCCGCCGACATCCCGGCGACGGTGGCCCGGCTGCGCCAGACTTTCGCCACCGGGCGCACCCGCGACGTCGAGTGGCGCAAGCGCCAGCTGCTGCAGGTGGCGCGATTGATGGAAGAGAACGACGCGGCGATCAACGCCGCGCTCGCCGAAGACCTGGACCGCCACCCGTTCGAAGCGTTCATCGGCGACACCGCGGGCACCATCGCCGAAGCGAAATATGCCGCCAAGAAGGTGCACAAGTGGACCAAACGCAAGTACGCGCGCCTCGAGGCCGCGCAGCTGCCCGGCCGGGGCTGGGTCCAGTACGAGCCCTACGGCACCGTGCTGGTCATCGGCGCCTGGAATTACCCTTTCTACCTGACCCTGGGTCCGGCGGTCGGCGCGATCGCCGCCGGTAATGCCGTGGTGCTCAAGCCCTCCGAGATCGCGGCGGCGTCATCACATCTGATGGCCGAGCTGGTGCCGCGCTACCTGGACAACGACGCGATCGCGGTGATCGAAGGCGACGGCGCGGTGAGCCAGGAGTTGATCGCGCAGGGCCTGGACCGGGTGATGTTCACCGGTGGTACCGAGATCGGCCGCAAGGTCTACGAAGGCGCGGCGCCGCACCTGACCCCGTGCACGCTCGAGCTCGGCGGCAAGAGCCCGGTGATCGTCGCGGCCGATGCCGACATCGATGTCGCGGCCAAGCGGATCTCCTGGATCAAACTGCTCAACGGCGGACAGACCTGTGTCGCACCCGATTACGTGCTGGCCGACGCGACGATCCGCGACGAACTAGTCGACAAGATCGGCGCGGCCATCACCAGGTACCGCTCGGCCGGGCCGACCGGGATGGAGGTGGCCAACCAGCGCCAGTTCGACCGGCTCAGCGGCTACCTCAAGGGCGCCGGCGGCAAGGTCACCATCGGCGGTGGCTGCGACGCGTCGACCCTGCGCATCGAGCCGACCGTCGTCGTCGATCCCGATTTGGGCGGTCCGCTGATGGCCAACGAGATCTTCGGACCGCTGCTGCCGGTGATCACCGTCCAATCCCTGGACGAGGCAATACGTTTCGTCAACGCTCGGCCCAAGCCGTTGTCGGCCTACCTGTTCACCAAATCGCGCGAGGTGCGGGAGAAGGTGATCCGGGACGTTCCGGCCGGTGGACTGGTGGTCAACCACCTCGCCTTCCAGGTGTCGACGGCCAAGCTGCCGTTCGGTGGGGTCGGCGCCTCGGGAATGGGTGCCTACCACGGCAAGTGGGGTTTCGAGGAGTTCAGTCACCGCAAGTCGGTGCTGACCAAACCGACCCGTCCGGACCTGTCCAGCTTCACCTATCCGCCCTACACCGACCGGGCCCTGAAATTGGCGCGCAGGCTGTTTTGACACACTAGCCCCGGAGCCCGTTGGTCAATTGCAGAGAGGAACCTGATGCCCGGAGTGCAGGATCGCGTCATCGTCGTCACCGGAGCCGGCGGAGGACTGGGGCGTGAGTATGCGCTCACCCTCGCCAAGGAGGGCGCCAGCGTCGTCGTCAATGACCTCGGCGGAGCCCGCGACGGCACCGGCGCCGGCCACAACATGGCCGACCAGGTAGTCAAGGAGATCAAGGACGCCGGTGGCCGGGCCGCCGCCAACTACGACAGCGTCGCCGACCCCGAGGGCGCCGAGAACATCATCAAGACCGCACTGGACGAGTTCGGCGCCGTGCACGGCGTGGTCAGCAACGCCGGCATCCTGCGCGACGGCACCTTCCACAAGATGTCGTTCGAGAACTGGGACGCCGTGCTCAAGGTCCACCTGTACGGCGGCTACAACGTCCTTCGCGCCGCCTGGCCGCACTTCCGGGAGCAGAGCTACGGGCGCGTGGTCGTGGCCACGTCCACCAGCGGACTGTTCGGCAACTTCGGCCAGACCAACTACGGGGCGGCCAAGCTCGGGCTGGTCGGTCTGATCAACAGCCTGGCGCTCGAGGGCGCCAAGTACAACATCCACGCCAACGCCGTCGCCCCCATCGCGGCGACCCGGATGACCGAGGACATCCTGCCCAAGGAGGTGCTCGAGAAACTCACCCCGGAGTACGTCGCCCCGGTGGTGGCCTACCTGTGCACCGAGGAAAACCCCAACAGCGCATCGATTTTCGTGGTCGGTGGCGGCAAGGTGCAGCGCGTCGCGCTGTTCCAGAACGACGGCTTCACCTTCGACGCCCCTCTGTCGGTGGACGACATCGCCGCGCAGTGGGACAAGATCACCGACCTGTCCGCGGCGAAGAAAGCCGAATTCAAACTCGGCTGACGGTCAGACCAGCAGCTCGTCACGCAGGCGGTCCACATCCGCCTGCGTGACGCCTGCGTCGCGCAGGTAGGCGTCCAGCGAGCCGAACTCCTTGTCGATGGTGTGGCGTGCGGCGTCGAGGTATTCGGGACGCACGCCCAGGACGCCGTCGGCCAGCCGGGCTTTGGTGAACGTGACGACCTCCGGGGTCAATTCGACGTCGGAGCGCTGGGAGATCATCTCGTAGATGTGGTCGCGCAGTTGGGGTACCGCAGCGTTGCTGCGCAGATAATCGGCGACGATGGTGTCGCGGTCGATGCCGATCGTCTCCAGCACCGTGGCGATCACGAACCCGGTGCGGTCCTTGCCCGCGAAGCAGTGGGTGAGCACCGCGCGCCCCGCCGCCAGCAGGGTGAACACCCGATGCACGGCCTGATGCGCCCCGTTGCGGGTGGGGAATTGCCGGTACTCGTCGGTCATGTGGCGGATGGCGGCCTCGTTGACCTCTTCGTCGGTCTGGTCGGCCTCGCCCTGGAACAGTCGCCGAAACGCCGTCTCGTGCGGCGCCGCGTCTTCCGGGTCGTCGGTCGGCTTTTCGTCGCCGAGGTCGGGAAACGGCAGCAGATGAACGTCGATGCCATCCGGCACCAGCCCCGGTCCGCGCCGGGCGACCTCGCGCGCGGCGCGCAGATCCGCGACATCGGTAATTCCCAACTCGCGCAGCGTATTTCGGCCCTGGTCGTCGAGGCGGCTCAACTCCCCGGACCGGAACAGTCGTCCAGGCCGCAGCGCCGACGCTCCGTCCGCGACGTCGCGAAAGTTCCACGCGCCGGATAGTTCTCGCAGCGCCTCGGTCATTTCCCGGTCACCGCCGCGGCGAAGGTGGACTGTTCCCGGCCGATTTCGGAACGTGCGATGGTCCGCATGTGCACCTCGTCGGGTCCGTCGAAAATCCGCATGGCGCGGTGCCAGCCGTAGAGCCGGGCCAGCACCGTGTCGTCGCTGACGCCGGCCGCCCCGTGCACCTGGATCGCGCGGTCGATCACGTTGCAAGCCACTTGCGGCGCAACCGCTTTGATCTGCGACACCAGCAGGTGTGCGGCCTTGTTGCCGTGCTGATCGATGGTCCACGCGGCTTTTTCGCAGAGCAGCCGGGCTTGGTCGATTTCGTTGCGGGACTGGGCGATTGCCTGCTGCACCAGGCCCTGGTCGGCCAGCGGGCGGCCGAACGCGATCCGGTTGTTCGCGCGGTGCACCATCAGGGCCAGGGCACGTTCGGCCCCGCCCAGCGCCCGCATGCAGTGGTGGATGCGGCCCGGTCCGAGCCGAGCCTGGGCGATCGCGAAGCCGCCGCCCTCCTCGCCCAGCAGGTTGGTGACCGGCACCCGGACGTTGTCGTAGACGACCTCGCAGTGCCCGTGCTGGTCCTGCCAGCCGAACACCGGCGTCGAGCGCACCACCGTCACACCCGGGGTGTCCATCGGCACCAGGACCATCGACTGCTGCTGATGACTGGCCGCGTCGGGGTTGGTGCGCCCCATCACGATCAGGATCTTGCAGCGCGGGTCCGCCGCACCCGAGGTCCACCACTTGCGGCCGTTGATGACGTAGTCGGCGCCGTCGCGCACGATGGCCGTCTGGATGTTGCGGGCGTCGCTGCTGGCAACGGCGGGCTCGGTCATCGAGAAGGCGCTGCGGATCTCGCCGGCCAGCAACGGCTCCAGCCACTGCTTGCGTTGCTCCTCGGTGGCGAACAGGTGCAGGGTCTCCATGTTCCCGGTGTCCGGCGCCGCGCAGTTGACCGCCTCGGGCGCCAGCTCCAGGCTCCAGCCGGTCAGCTCGGCCAGCGGCGCGTACTCCAGGTTGGTCAACCCGGACTCGGCCGGCAGGAACAGGTTCCACAGGCCGCGCTCTTTGGCCTTGGCTTTGAGTTCCTCGGTGACGGGAGGAACGGTGTGATCATCTGCGCCGGCCTCGTGGCGGTATTTGTCGTAGGCGGCCTCAGCCGGAAAGACAAACTCGGTCATGAAGTCGGACAACCGCTTGTGGTAGTCGGCGGCCTTAGCCGACATCGCGAAGTCCATGACCGTCACGATAGGACACGAATCGGGGGGCTTCATTTCCGGTCGGCGACGCGACATTGAAACCATGCGGACGACACGCCGCCGCGGGTCTACCCGGTTTCGGTCTCGACGAGGTGCAGGCGCATTCGGTGGAGCACGATGGAGACATGACCGACGTCGCCGAATCCCGTCCGCCGTTTCCCCCGTTCACTTACGAAACAGCGCTGCAGAAGGTCCAGGTCGCCGAGGACGCCTGGAACACTTGCGATCCCGAGAAGGTCAGCCTGGCGTACACGCCCGACTCGCACTGGCGAAACCGCGACGAGCACGTCGTGGGCCGCGCCGAGATCGTGGCATTCCTGACCCGTAAGTGGCAGCGCGAACTCGACTACTCGTTGCGCAAGGTGCTGTGGGACTTCCACGACAACCGCATCGCCGTGCGGTTCCAGTACGAATGCCACGACGCGAGCGGCCAGTGGTATCGCAGCTACGGCAACGAACTGTGGGAATTCTCGCCGTCGGGATTGATGGCGCGCCGCGAGGCCAGCATCAACGACGTCCGGGTCGACGAATTGCAGCGGCGCTACTTCGGGCCCCGGCGGGCGTCGGAACACGGCCAAGACATTCCGCTTTGGTAGCGGCCGCTAGGGTGTTCAACTCAACGAGGTTCGCATTAGGGCAGCTGAGGTAAGGAAAGTAGATGTACGCGCCATGACAGATGCGCAGACGACGATCGGTGTGGTTGCCGAGTCCGGGACCGACGAGCGCCGCGTTGCACTGGTACCTAAGGCGGTCGCATCCCTGGTGAGCGGTGGTGTGGCGGTGGTGGTCGAATCCGGTGCGGGTGCGCGGGCGTTGCTTCCCGACGAGCTCTACACCGCCGCCGGTGCCACCATCGGCGACGCATGGTCGGCCGACGTCGTCGTCAAGGTCGCTCCGCCGACCGCCGACGAGGTGGGCAAGCTGAACAGCGGTCAGACGCTGATCGGCTTCCTGGCGCCGCGCAATGCGGAGAACTCGATCGGCGCGCTCAAGCGGGCCGGGGTGCAGGCGTTCGCGCTGGAGGCCATCCCGCGCATCTCGCGGGCGCAGGCGATGGACGCGCTGTCGTCGCAGGGCAACGTCTCCGGCTACAAGGCCGTGTTGCTGGCGGCGTCGGAGTCGACCCGGTTCTTCCCGATGCTGACCACGGCCGCGGGCACGGTGAAGCCCGCGACGGTGCTGGTGCTCGGCGTCGGCGTGGCCGGGTTGCAGGCGCTGGCGACGGCCAAACGGCTGGGCGCTCGCACCACCGGCTACGACGTGCGCCCCGAGGTGGCCGACCAGGTCCGTTCGGTGGGCGCGCAGTGGCTCGACATCGGGATCGAGGCGGCCGGTGAGGGCGGCTACGCCCGCGAGCTCACCGACGACGAGCGCACCCAGCAGCAGGCCGCGCTGGAGAAGGCCATCAGCGGATTCGACGTCGTGATCACCACGGCGCTGGTCCCGGGCCGCCCCGCGCCGCGGCTGGTGACCGCCGCGGCGGTGGAGGCGATGAAGCCCGGCAGCGTGGTGGTGGACCTGGCCGGGGAAACCGGGGGGAACTGCGAGCTCACCGAGCCCGGCCAAACGGTGGTAAAGCATGACGTCACCATCGCCTCGCCGCTGAACCTGCCGGCGACCATGCCCGAGCACGCGAGCGAGCTCTACAGCAAGAACATCACGGCTCTGCTGGATCTGCTGCTCACCGACGGCAAGCTGGCCCCGGACTTCGACGACGAAATCATCGCCGCCTCATGCGTGACCCGCAGCGGAGAGGACTCCTAGATGTACGACGAGCTGTTGGCGAACCTCGCGATCCTGGTGCTGTCGGGATTCGTCGGGTTCGCCGTGATTTCCAAGGTGCCCAACACCCTGCACACGCCGCTGATGTCGGGCACCAACGCCATCCACGGCATCGTGGTGCTCGGCGCGCTGGTGGTGTTCGGCGAGGTCGAGCACCCGTCGCTGGCGGTGCAGATCATCCTGTTCGTCGCGGTGGTGTTCGGAACCCTCAACGTCATCGGCGGCTTCATCGTCACCGACCGGATGCTGGGCATGTTCAAGGGTAAGAAGCCGGTGCCCGCCAAAGCCGAGGAGCCGGCCGCCAAATGAACTACTTGGTGATCGGCCTCTACATCGTTTCCTTTGCCCTGTTCATCTACGGCCTGATGGGCCTGACCGGACCCAAGACCGCGGTACGCGGCAACCTGATCGCCGCGGTCGGCATGGCCCTGGCTGTGGCCGCAACCCTGATCAAGATCCGCCACACCGAATCGTGGGTGCTGATCATCGCCGGTCTGGTGGTGGGCGTCGCGCTCGGCGTTCCGCCGGCCCGCTACACCAAGATGACGGCCATGCCCCAACTGGTGGCGTTCTTCAACGGCGTCGGCGGCGGCACCGTCGCGCTGATCGCACTCTCAGAATTCATTGAGACACAAGGGTTTTCGGCCTTTCAGCACGGCGAGTCGCCGACCGTGCACATCGTGGTGGCCTCGCTGTTCGCCGCGATCATCGGGTCGATCTCGTTCTGGGGCTCGATCATCGCGTTCGGCAAGCTGCAGGAGATCATCTCCGGGGCTCCGATCGGCTTCGGCAAGGCCCAGCAGCCGATCAACCTGCTGCTGCTGGTCGGCGCGGTCGCGTGTGCGGTCGTCGTCGGCCTGCACGCCCATCCCAGCACCGGCGGCGCCCCGCTGTGGTGGATGATCGGCCTGCTGGCCGCCGCGGGGGTGCTGGGCCTGATGCTGGTGCTGCCCATCGGTGGTGCCGACATGCCGGTGGTCATCTCCCTGCTCAACGCGATGACCGGGCTGTCGGCCGCCGCAGCCGGTTTGGCGCTGAACAACACCGCGATGATCGTCGCGGGCATGATCGTCGGCGCCTCGGGTTCGATCCTGACCAACCTGATGGCCAAGGCGATGAACCGGTCCATCCCCGCGATCGTCGCCGGCGGCTTCGGGGGCGGCGGCGTGGCGCCCAGCGGCGACGGCGGCGGCGACAACACCGTCAAGGCCACCTCGGCCGCCGACGCCGCGATCCAGATGGCCTACGCCAACCAGGTGATCGTGGTGCCGGGCTACGGCCTGGCCGTCGCGCAGGCCCAGCACGCGGTCAAGGACATGGCGTCGCTGTTGGAAGACAAGGGTGTGACGGTGAAGTACGCCATCCACCCGGTGGCCGGCCGGATGCCCGGGCACATGAACGTGCTGCTAGCCGAGGCCGAGGTCGACTACGACGCCATGAAGGACATGGACGACATCAACGACGAGTTCGCCCGCACCGACGTCGCGATCGTCATCGGCGCCAACGACGTCACCAACCCGGCCGCCCGCAACGACGCCTCCAGCCCGATCTACGGCATGCCGATTCTCAACGTCGACAAGGCCAAGTCGGTGATCGTGCTCAAGCGGTCGATGAATTCCGGCTTCGCCGGCATCGACAACCCGCTGTTCTACGGCGAGGGCACCAGCATGCTGTTCGGCGACGCGAAGAAATCGGTGACCGAGGTCGCCGAGGAGCTCAAGGCGCTCTAGCGAATTCACCCGCCGAACGTGCTCTGGTGGCGAAAATCTGGGCGGAAACGCGCCATCAGAGCACGTTCGACGGGGTGGCCGTTAGGCGCGCGGTAGCGCCGCGACAACCGGGCCGACCCACAGTCCGAGCAGCCGGCGCAATTCGGCCCCGTCGCCGGTCGGCGGCGACAGGATGAACGACTGCAAGGTGCGCAGTACGATCTGCAGGATGTCCTCGATTGCGGCGGGAGCGTATGCCGACCAGTCGACGTCGAGGCGGTCCAAGATCGAACGTCCCAGCACGTACGCGGTCTCGTTGGTGACGGTGACCTGTTCGGCGAACGCGCCGGTGCGCGACACCCGCAGCAGCAGGCCGATGTAGGGATCCTTCGGCAAGCGCTCCAGGGTCAGGCAAATGCCCTCGATCAACGCCGCCGCCGGATCGGTCATCCCGTGCAGCGCCGTCGCCAGGTGGTCCATGAAGTCGTCGGTCGCACCCAGGGCGGTGGCCTGCAGCAGCTCGTCGGTCGAGGCGAAGTAGTGGTAGATCGTCTGCCGCGTTACGTTCAGCGTGCGCGCCACATCGGCCAGCGTGGTCTGGTCGCCGCGCTCGTCGATGGTTCGACGGGTGGCCGCCAGGATCCGGGCTACCGCCTCCTCGTCGGTGGCCGGCACGCTGCCACCCCATCCACGGGTCCGCACATCGCGACGATATCCGATCAGGTGCGCTTCGACGGTCATACGTCTAGCAATTATCTGTATGATCGAGCATCATGAGCACAACGACGTGTCCGTTCGGGGAGAACTTCGATTTCACCGATCCCGACGTCTTGCTGGCCGGCCTTCCGGTCGCCCAATTCGCGGAGCTGCGCCGCACGGCACCGGTGTGGTGGAACCCGCAGCCCGAGTCGGTCTTCGACGACGGGGGCTACTGGGTGATCAGCCGCCACGAGGACGTCAAGGCCGTCTCCCGGGACAGCCACCTGTGGTCGACCAACCGCAAGGGCGCCGTCATGCGGCTTTTCGACGGGGTCACCGCCGAGCAGCTCGAGCTGACCAAGGCCTTGCTGATCAACCGCGACGCCCCGGAACACACCCGGCTGCGCAAGCTGGTGTCACGGCTGTTCACCCCGCGCGCGATCGCCTCGCTCGAGGAGAAGCTGGCCGCAGCGGCGGCCGAGATCGTGCGCACCGCCGCGCGCAAGGGCGACGGCGACTTCGTCGGCGACGTCGCGATGAACCTGCCCCTGCTGGCGATCGCCGACCTGATCGGCGTGCCGGAGGCCGATCGCGCGAAGCTGTTCGACTGGACCAACGCGATCATGAACACCGACGACCCCGACTTCGACAGCGACCCCACCGTCGCCAACGCCGAGCTGATGGCCTACGCCTACAACATGGCCGACGAGCGGCGCCGCTGCCCGGTGGACGACATCGTCACGCGCCTGATTCAGGCCGACATCGACGGGGATGCGCTCGGCGACGTCGAATTCGCGTTCTTCGTCATCCTGTTGGCCGTGGCGGGCAACGAAACCACCCGCAACGCCATGACGCACGGGATGAACGCGTTCTTCGACAACCCCGAGCAGTGGGAATTATTCAAGCGGGAGCGCCCGGCCACCGCGGTCGACGAGATCATCCGGTGGGCCAGCCCGGTGCATTGCTTCCAGCGCACCGCCCTTGCCGACGTTGAAATCGGCGGTGTCACCGTCAAGGAAGGCCAGCGGGTGGGCCTGTTCTACAGTTCGGCCAACTTCGACGAGGAAGTTTTCGACCATCCCTTCCGGTTCGACATCTCGCGCAATCCCAATCCGCACCTGAGTTTCGGCGGCAGTGGGGCGCACTACTGTATCGGCGCCAACCTGGCCCGGATGGAGATCAAGCTGATTTTCGACGAGCTCGCCGAGCAGATACCCGACATCACCAAGCTCGCCGAACCGCAGCGACTGCGATCGGGCTGGATCAACGGGGTCAAACGCCTTGATGTCGCCTACGGCACCAGGTAGGCCGGGTCACCGAGCTGGGCGCCAATTGCCGTGTGGCACAACGTGAATGCGCGACGCTAGGCTGCCCGTCAGCGGCGGGAAAGATTGGTCTAGACGGGTGGGTAGGCCGGCGGGGGGTACCCGTTGCCGTCGACAACCCCGCGCAGGCCCCAGGTGAAATACTTCATGAAGAATTCGATTTCGTCGCTGCCGTCGTAGTCCGGACTCGGATCCATCGCCCCACCTCTGTACTCGCGACTAGTTCGATTATCGAAGTCTAGTCGCATCCGCGCCGGTGCGACAGGCACCGATACCTCTAAACTGTCCAACCAGTTGATTGGTACTTTGCCTAGATCGGGCCCGAAGCCACGCCCATTCGGCCCCGCTGGTAGCGACGATAGTGAGTACAGATGACATCCGACAGCATCACCCGCAACGGGTTGACGCGCCGCGAGGAGTTGCTGGCGGTCGCCACCAAGCTGTTCGCCGCCCGGGGCTATCACGGCACCCGGATGGATGACGTCGCCGACGTCATCGGCCTGAACAAGGCGACCGTCTACCACTACTACGCCAGCAAGTCGCTGATCCTGTTCGACATCTACCGCCAGGCCGCCGAGGGCACGCTGGCCGCCGTGCACGACGACCCGTCCTGGACGGCCCGCGAGGCGCTCTATCAATACACGATTCGGCTGCTCACGGGCATTGCGAGCGATCCCGAGCGGGCCGCGGTGTACTTCCAGGAGCAGCCTTACATCACCGAATGGTTCACCGAGGAACAGGTCGCCGAGGTCCGGGAGAAGGAAGCCCAGGTCTACCACCACGTGCACGGCCTGATCGACCGCGGCATCGCCAACGGCGAGTTCTATCGGTGCGATTCGCATGTGCTGGCGCTGGGCTACATCGGGATGACGCTGGGCAGCTACCGCTGGCTGCGGCCGAGCGGACGGCGCAGCGCCAAGGAGATCGCCGCCGAGTTCAGCACGGCGCTGCTGCGCGGGTTGATTCGTGACGAGACGATCCGCACGGAGTCTCCGCTCGGGCCGTAGCCCCACTAGGCGCGGACTACTACAAAGAGTAGTATTCGGGCCACCGGCTATCCCGGAGGTTCACGATGAAGTGGAGTTTCGCTCAAATCGGCCTGTTGATCATCTGCATCGTCCACGTGATCCAGGCCGTGATCGGTTTCATTCTCGAGCCCAGTTTCGCGACCGGTCCGGGCGCGCCGACCGTGTAGCTGTGGGGGATGGATTACAACGGATGGCACGCCGTGGCGGGTCTGGCCCTGTTCGCACCCGGCCTGGTATTCGCGCGGCGAAAATCATGGTCGGTCTTGTATCTGATGCTTGCCGCCGCGGCCGGCGCGCTGCCGGGTATCTGGGCGTTCTTCTTTCATCAGGTCGCCCTGGTCTTCAGTTTTCCCAACAACACCACCGACGCGGTCGTGCACCTGGTCACCGCGGTGATCATGGTCGCGGTGGCCGGCATCCAGATCCGGATGGACGGCGGACTGCGGAATTCGCTCGCCGACCTGCACAGGACCCGGTAGCGCACCCGGCCGCTGAGTAGAACTACTCATCCCTAACGCGCGTAGCACTGCGCGGGCCGTGGGGGTCATTGCCCGGCAATGCTTTTCGGGTGCAAACACTTCCTAGCCCGCCGAGCAGGCCGCCCAGACGCCGGCCGACCGCGACCGCGCCTCCTCACTCGCGAGCGTAAGCACCCGGCGAGATCGCGGTCGATTTTTCGCACCGGGTTTACGCTGGCGGGCGATCGCGCTCCCGGCGCGCAAGGTCCCGGAAGTTATGGACTAGTGTCTAGAAAAGCTTCCAGGCTTCAAGGGACGGAGACTGAAGATGGCGATCCGCGTCGCGCACGTCGGTACCGGAAATGTCGGAGGCCTGGCCCTGGAGCCGAACTGATCGCGAATCCACAGTTTGACCTGGTCGGCGTCAACGTGTCCACGCCGGAAAAGGTGGGCTGCGACGCCGGCGAGCTGTGCGGCGTCGGCCTGGACACCCCCGCGGTCACCGGCATCAAGGCCGTCAACGACCTGGACGCCATCATCGCCGGCAAACCCGACTGCGTCGTCTACTGCGCGATGGGCGACACCCGGCTGCCCGAGGCGATGGCCGACGTCATGCGCATCCTGGCCGCCGGCATCAACGTCGTCGGGTCGTCGCCCGGGCTGCTGCAGTTCCCCTGGGGCGTGATGCCGGACAAGTACATCGCCCGCGTGGAAGATGCTGCCAGGCAAGGCAATTCGAGCATCTTCATCAGTGGCGTCGACCCGAGATTCGCCAACGACCTGATCCCGTTCGCGCTGGCCGGGACCTGTCAGCGCATCGAGCAGGTGCGCTGCATGGAGATTCACGACTATGCCAGCTACAACGGCGAAGAAGTCATGACCTACATGGGGTTCGCCCGACCCATGGACGAGATCCCGATGCTGCTGCAGCCGGGCGTCCTGTCCATCGCGTGGGGGACCGTGATCCGTCAGCTGGCGGCCGGCCTCGGCATCGCGGTCGACGAGATCACCGAGTCCTACCAACGCGAGCCGGCTCCGGAGGACTTCGACATCGCGGTCGGCCACGTGGCCAAGGGCACCGTGGCGGTGCTGCAGTTCGAGATTCGCGGCATGGTCAAGGGTCACCCCGCCATCGTGATCGAACACGTCACCCGGCTGCGGCCCGACCGGCGCCCCGACTTGCCCCAGCCCGCCTCCGGGGACGGCTCGTACCGCGTCGAGATCACCGGCGAACCGTCGTATGCCGTGGACATCATTCCCAGCAGCCGCAAGGGCGACCACAACCACGCCGCGATCGCCGGCGCCGCGGGCCGCATCGTCAACGCGATCCCGGCCGTGATCGCCGCACCTCCGGGCATTCGGACCACACTCGACCTGTCGCTGATAACCGGCAAAGTCCTTTACGCGCCAAGCACTTTGGTGACCACTTGAATCGAAAGGAGACCCTCACGTGGGTCGGGTAGACGGAAAAGTTGCACTCATCAGTGGCGCCGCCGGTGGCATGGGCGCCGAAGACGCGCGCCTGCTCGTCGAGGAGGGCGCCAAGGTGGTGATCGGCGACATCCTCGACGACCAGGGCAAGGCGCTGGCCGACGAGCTCGGCGACTCCGCGCGCTACGTCCATCTCGACGTCACGCAGCCCGACCAGTGGGACGCCGCGGTCGCTACCGCGATCGGCGAATTCGGGAAGCTCAACGTACTGGTCAACAACGCAGGCACGGTCGCGCTCGGGCCGCTCAAGAGCTTCGATCTGGCCAAGTGGCAGAAGGTCATTGACGTCAACCTGACCGGGACGTTCCTGGGCATGCGAGTGGCCGTCGAGCCGATGATCGCCACCGGCGGCGGCTCGATCATCAACGTGTCGTCGATCGAGGGCCTGCGCGGCGCTCCCATGGTGCACCCCTGCGTCGCGTCCAAATGGGGCGTGCGCGGCCTGGCCAAGTCGGCCGCCCTGGAGCTGGCGCCGCACAACATCCGGGTCAACTTCGTGCATCCCGGCTTCATCAAGACCCCGATGACCAAACACCTGCCCGAGGACATGGTCACCATCCCGCTGGGCCGGCCCGGGCAAGTGCGCGAGGTCGCGACGTTCGTCCTGTTCCTGGCCAGCGACGAGTCGTCCTATTCCACCGGCAGCGAGTTCATCATGGACGGCGGCCTGATCACCGACGTGAACCACAAGGACTTGTTCTGACGCGCGCGGATTGGGTCCGCCGCCGGGGTTCGCCACTGAAAACGCTTGCGCATCAATACTATTAGCGCACACCGGGTTTGGGCGGCGCTTTGGTCAGGCCCCGCATTGACCGGCGGCCTCGGCGGGACCGTTGCAGAACGGCAATTCGGCGATGCCTTTGACGGTCATCTCCAGGAGTTGGCCGGGCAAGACCGCGGCGAGATGAGCCGTCACCGGTGCGCCGACCATATAGAAAGCATCCGAGCTGGCCGTGACGGCTCCGCTGGCGAAGCCGTTCGCGACCGAGGTGAGCGCGAAGTCAATGGTGTTTTCCGTTGGTGTCGCGCAGGCGGTGCATCCTCGGTAGGTCAATCGACCGGTGCCGGTGCTGTCGATGACGACCCTGCCGGTGTGTGCCTGCCAGACGCCGACGTAGGGGGCCAACCCGGGTATTTCGGCACTAGAAGAAGCAGGCGAGGACACTGGGCCCGCCGAGGGTGGAGTGGGTTGCGCGGCCGGCGCCACCGACGGCGCGGGTTGCGCGGTCGGGGTTGGGGTTGGCGGCTGGTGTCCGGATAGGAGTGCCCGCGCGGGGCCATAGACGGCGAGGCCCACACCGATCACGACCGCGCCCAGTACGGCAATCAGCCAGCTCGGACGCCGTCGCGAGGGACGTCGTGGCGGTGCACCGATGGGGGAGGGTTGGTAGTCGACGGGACCGGCTGCCGGGGCAGGGGACGCGCCAACCGGACGCTGATGCGTGGCGGCGAGGTCGGGGGCGGGTGGCAAACGATCGGCTGCGTGGGCGCGGGCGGTGGTCGGGTCCGAAATCCGCGTGGACGCGCCGCGCGGTGCCAGCGGCATCGTGATGGCGTCGCGGGCGGCATCGGCCAGCTCGACGGTAGTGCTGTAGCGGTGGTCGGGGTCCTTGGCCATGCCGGTCGCGATGACTTGATCGACCTGAGGGGGCACGTCGGGCCGGGTGACCGTGACCTGAGGCGGTGGAATGTGAAAGTGCGCCGCCACCAGCTGCGCCATCGTGTCGCCAGGAAAGGGCGGATGCCCCGTCAGGGCCTCGTACAGCACACACGCCAGCGAATGGACGTCCGCGCGCGTCTTCTTCCGCCTGATTGTCCAGACGCTCGGGTGCGATGTATTCGAACGTGCCGATTGGGTTGCTGTACTTCGTCATCCGGGTGTCGTTAATCGCGCGGGCGATGCCGAAGTCGATGAGGTAGGCGAAGTCGTCGTCGTCGATCAGGATGTTCGACGGTTTGATATCGCGGTGCAGCAGGCCCGCCTGGTGGGCCGCGTGCACGGCTTTGGCGACCTGTTCGATGATGCGCACCGCGCGTGCGGGAGCCAGCGGCCCCTCGCCGAGTACAGCTTGCAGATCGCGCCCCTCGATGAGACGCATATCGACGTAAAGCTGGCCTTCGATTTCGCCGTAGTGATGGATCGGAATGATGTGCGGGTTGTTCAACCGTGCGGCGGCGTGGGCCTCCCGACGGAATCGCCGCTGAAATTCTTCATCGTCGGAAAAATGCGCGGGTAGCAATTTCAGGGCGACGATCCGGTCCGTTTCGCTGTCATGGGCGCGCCACACTTCACCCATGCCCCCGCGGCCCAGCACTTCGATAAGTCGATAACGCCCGAACGGCGTGCCTTTCACCGGCTCACCATATGTGATCAGTCGCGTCGGTGGCGATGAATCCGGTTCGCAGAGTTCGCGGGCGGCTATGGCCGTTGGGTTTTGAAGATGAAGTGGTGACCGCAGATGCTGATGCGATCACCGTCGACAAGGGTGGCGCTGGGTCGGAGTCGGCGGTGTTGAACATGCACCCCGTTGGCCGATCTCAGGTCAGCAATCATGAAACTTCCTCCGGTGTCGACGATTACCGCGTGGTGTCTGCTGACGTCGTCGTCGAGGACGACGTCGTTGTCCGGTAGTCGCCCTATCGTGGTGAGCGCCGCGTGAAGTGGATAGTGCTGTCCGGTCGCGCCGCACAGCCAGGCGACAACGTCGTTGCGGGGCGAGGTCGGGTGCGCGGCCGCCACTGCTCTGGCCGCAGTAGTTTTGGCAGCCCGCTTGATGTCCAGCCGTTCCTGACGCAGGATTCGCGCGTGCAGGGCGCTGACTGCCGGTCCCGGATCGATGCCCAAATCGTGCGCCAGGATGGCCTTGAGTCGCCGGTAGCTTTCAAGGGCGGCAGGCTGGCGCTCGCTGACGTAATAGGCGGTGATCAGTTGCGCCCACAGCGGTTCGTGGTAGGGGTGCTTGGTGGCGAGGACTTCCAGGTCACCGATCACCGCATCCGCGCGCCCGCAAGCGATTTCGGCTTCCGCCCGGGTCACATGAGTCGACAGATGGTCTTTGGCCAGCGCGGTGGCGAAGGCCGCCACGAACGGAAAGTCGCGCAGATCGTCGAGCACCGGTCCGTGCCATTCGCGCAGAGCGGCCGACAGGTCACTGCTGGCCTGTTCGAATCGTCCCGCCGCGGCCGCACGCATCCCCGCGGCCTTATGCGTTATGAACCGCTCCAAATCGCAATCGACGGCGGCAACGGTGAGCCGGTAGCCCGGCGATGCGCTGGCTAGCACCGCGTACGGATCCGCCCCGGCATTGCCGAGCAGTCGGCGCAGGTTGGACACGTAGGAGTGGATGCTGGTCCGTGCTGCCGGCACCGGCGATTCATCCCAGGTCGCGTCGATCAACGATTCCATGCTGACCGCGCGATTTCGGTTGATCAGCAGTGCGGCCAACACAGCGCGCTGTTTGGGTGGACCCAACTGGACGGGCCTGCCGTTCAGTGACACCTGCAATGGCCCAAGAAGATTGAATTCCAGACGAGTGTCGTCCATCGCGCTGCAGGCCTCCGGGTAATCAGCGACGTCGCGGGTTCCATTGTGAGCCGCACCAGCGCTGGGCGATACCTAAAAGTCGGCCGCGCGCCGCACGCGAAGGCCGTTATGGACCGCATCGGCCGGCCGATTAGCGTTTACCGCGAGTAATAGTCCATATCGCGTTACGATCTGCGCCAAGAAAGTTCCAAGGCGTCCGCCCCAGGGTCTCCTAACACATCTCGAACCCGGACAAACTACGAACGAGCTGGTCTAAGGAGGGGCTCTGGGCTATCAAATACGTAGCTCAGTTGAGCAAATTGAGCCAATTCCAGCGCGGACGTTGACGAACATCGCGAAACATCATGGCCGCGTACACCAGATTAATGTTTTATGCAGGGGGGTTAGCTATGAGACGCCCGAGCATGGCGAAGGCGCAAATGGAAGGACAAATATGGACGTCGACGCTGCTGCATCTGTAGCGATTTTTGTTGTCATCCCCTGGCTACTCTTGAACTTCCCATTGGTTTACCGGACGGCGGGCTATTTGCAGCCACACCCGCTGCGTGTCGATCCTGACGGCACACGATTCTGCGGAATATTCCGACACTGGACATTTTCTTCCGTGACGGGCCGCGTTCTCGGGTCGAGCACCACAACCCACACTCACGGCGCCGTCCGCTACGACGCGTATTCAGATCGGTTATCGGGGGGCATCAGGACCGACGTGCGCGACACGGTCCGTGTACAGACGGCTGACGGAAATCAGAGCGACGTGACGCTATTGAACTATAACGTCAATGTGCAGCCGGGCGACTCGATTACCGTGTGGTATGCCAATAAAGGCGAAAAATGGGTCACCGTGGCGGTGCTCAACCACACAACGCGGCAGCACAACCTTAACTCTGGAGATCTATCCAGGATTCTCGCGCCGAAGGTGGGCGGATACATGGTTCTTATTATCGTCGTAAATTCGCTACTCTCGGTATTCGTCTGTTTTCTGCTCCCCTTCTGGGGTATATTGCTCGGGCTATTTCTTAGGGGGCTAAAGCGCGCCAGGCGTACGTTTGCTCAAGCGGACATCGCCCCGCTGTGGCAACTGGGTGAAGCCAACGCGCGGCGTCTGGTGGCCTAACTAACGCGCCCGGGCCGATCCCTCCGCTAGGAGCTCTAACGCCAACTGATTGATTCGGCCCGTGGGCGCTGGTCGTCGGGTTGCCGACGTGTGAGGCAAGCCGGCGGCACGCGGGGACCCCGGCGAACCCTCCAAGAATGTTCCAAGCCGTCCGGCAGAACTTTTCGGTGTTCGTATTCGGCCATTACGCCCGGTTATCGCCACCGACAGCGCAGCGGCCGGTGCCATGAAGTAGCGAAGGGGTCAAAAAATGAAATCGTTACAAGGCGTTCAGGGCCCGACGAGTCTCGGTCGTCAAATGGCTAAGTCGGTGAGAATCAATCGCCGTCGAATTGGGTCGGCGGCGGCCATAACTCTGGTGGCGCTGTCGATGGCGGTCAGCGCCCCCGCGCACGCCGAGCCCACCTGCGCGTACGCCCGCCAACGGCGAACGCACCTGCGAGGACCCATTCCACCAGGCCAAATCCGACAACTGCGACAACCACCCGTGGAACACGTGCCCCTACTGCAAAGACCTGGGAATGACGTTTCCGCAGCCTCCCCAGCCGGTGCTGCCGTGCGATCACAGCAGATACAAATAGGAGGAACGATCATGAGGAAGGTGATCGTCACGGCGGCCGGGGCCCTGCTCGCGGTGCCGTTCTCGGCAATAATCGCCGCATCACCGGCGAACGCCGTTCCGTGTGTGATCCCGCAGCCGCCGCAGATGTCCGCGGAGTGCAAGAGCTGCATCCAGGCCAACGGCGGCGACGGCAACGCCATTGCGATCTGCGAGGGACAACAGCCCGCCAGACGGTCGCTGCCGTCAACGGGTTACCCGGACTGCGACCAGTACCAGTTGCCGACCAGCCGCGCCACGTGCGTCGACCAGCACCTCGCCGGCCAACGATGAAACATCCCGACGTGGCGTGATCCTCGAGGTCCCGCGAGCCGGCCGGCCGCGCGGGCGCCGGCGGGTGCTATAACCGCGGACATGCCAGGCAGTTTGCGCGACCTGAAGGGGATCGTCGGCTTCAAGCACGTCGTCACCGACCCCGACGTGCTGGAAGGTCGCAGCGTCGACCACACCGGCCGCTACCGCGGCAAGGCCAGCGCGTTGGTGCGTCCGGAGTCCGCCGAGCAGGTCGCCGAGGTGTTGCGGGTCTGCCGTGACGCCGGGGCACATGTCACGGTGCAGGGCGGTCGCACCTCGCTGGTGGCCGGCACCGTTCCGGAGCACGACGACGTGCTGCTGTCCACCGAAAGGCTTGTGGCGCTGGGCGATATCGACACCGTCGAACGCCGCATCGCGGTCGGTGCCGGAGCCACGCTGGCCGCGGTGCAACACGCCGCGACCGCGGCGGGCCTGGTGTTCGGCGTGGACCTGGCCGCTCGCGACACCGCGACGGTCGGCGGCATGGCCTCGACGAACGCCGGCGGGCTGCGCACGGTCCGCTACGGCAACATGGGCAAGCAGGTCGTCGGCCTGGACGTGGCGCTGCCCGACGGGTCGCTGCTGCGCCGGCACAGCCTGGTGCGCAGCGATAACACCGGATACGACCTACCCGCGCTGTTCGTCGGCGCCGAGGGCACCCTCGGGGTGATCACCGCACTAGATCTGCGGCTGCACCCCACGCCGTCGCATCGGGTGACCGCGGTGTGCGGCTTCGACGATCTCGACGCGCTGATCGCCACCGCCCGCACCTTTCGGGACGTGGACGGGATCGCCGCGCTCGAGCTGATCGACGGCCGCGCCGGCGCGCTGACCGCCGAGCATCTGGGGATCGGTGCTTCGGTCGAGGCGGACTGGCTGCTGCTGGTCGAGCTGGCCACCGATCACGACCAGACCGAGCGCCTGGCCGACCTGCTCGACGGCGCGCCGATGTCCGCCGAACCCGCAGTAGGCGTGGATGTTGCTGCCCAGCAACGACTCTGGCGGGTTCGTGAATCGCTGGCCGAGGTGCTTGGCTTGTATGGGCCGCCGCTGAAGTTCGACGTGTCACTGCCGCTGGCGGCGATCGCCGGGTTCGCCGCGGACGCCGTCGCTTTGGTCCGCGAGCGGGTCGGTGACGCGGTGCCCGTGCTGTTCGGCCATGTCGGGGAGGGCAACCTGCATCTCAACGTGATGCGCGTGCCGCCGGAAGAAGAGCAGGGGCTCTACGGGCCCATGATGGACCTAATCGCGGCATACGGCGGCAATGTCAGCTCCGAACATGGTGTCGGCAGCCGCAAGCGCGCCTACCTCGAAATGTCAAGGGCGGCAACCGATATCGCGACGATGCGATCGGTCAAGTCGGCGCTGGACCCGACGGGATACCTGAACGCGGCCGTGCTGTTCGACTGACACCTGCCGTCGCGAAACTGTATTCCGCGACGCGTCTTCTCGAAAAATAGGTAGCGGAATACAGTTTCGCGGAGAGGTCAGTCGGCGGTCGGTTTGATGCCGACGGCGTGGCGCAGCTGGGCCAGGAACTGCTCGGCGTCGTCGCTGCGAACGATGTAGTGCGAGATGGCGATCCGGATCACGGTCGCCGCCTTCACCGCGGCGTTGGGCCCGGGCAGGTGCCGCTGCAGGCCGTCGCGCATCTGCGGGATCACATGGGCGAACTGGGCGATGGTGTGCTCGGGTTCGACGTCGACCATGCGCACACCCGAATACGAATGCTGGTAGTCGACGATGAAGCGCAGCACGGCGTCGAGCTTGTCGTAGCCTTTGAGCCCCGCGGTGGCGCGCACCAAACCGCTTTCGAAAAGCTGGCGCTCATACTGCGAGAACGCCAACAACAGCTCTTCCTTGGACGCAAACCACCGGTAGAGCGTGGGCCGCGAAACCCCGGCCTGGGCGGCGACCTCGGACAGGCTGAGCTTGGTCTTGCCGTTGCGCCCGAGCACCTCGGCGGTCGCCAACAGGATCCGCTGACGCGTCGAGGTGTCAGCCTCGGCGATGGTCACGGCGGCGAACGGGTGCGTCATACCTGAGACTTTACGAAGTATTGCCGAACTAGCCACATCCGTGCTGTCCCCCCGTCAGGCTTTGTCCGGGCGCCGGCGCACCAGCACGGACTGCTGGATGGCGCCGACCGCGCCCTGCTCGTCGTACAACGTGCCGATCGTCGTCCCGATGCCGTCCGGCCCATAGCTGGTCTCCGCCCGAATGCCGACCCATTCCCCCTCGGGAACACGAAACACGTGCACCGCCAGATCGGTGTTCAGGAAGGTCCACTTGGTGATGTCGAGCTTGCTGCCGATGCCGTTGGCGCAGTCGGCCACCGCGAACAGCCGCTCCAGCTGCGTCATCGTCTCGCCCTGGACCAGATCCACCTCCGGCTTGATCCACGATTCGCCCGGGCCCGGCTTCAGCGGCACGGTCAGCCACAGCCACTCCAGGCTGTGCACGTAGTTGCGGTCCCATTCCTTGGCCTTGAGGTTGCGGGCGTCGGTGCGGGGCCGGGGCAGCTCGGCGGCCGCGTGCGCGACGGCCCGGGTGTCCTGCTGCTGCAGCCTCCAGCCACTGGCGCGCGCCACCGGCCGCGGCTCGCCGTCCGGACCGGGGGCCAGCATCTCGGCGGTGAGCAGCTCGATCTGTTTGCCGCCGCGCTGCACGTGCGAGCGTACCCAGCTGTCACCGTCGGCCGGCACCCCGCCCAGCAGGTCGATCACGACGCGGGACAGCCGGGTGTCGTCGCGCTGCTCGCAGCGTTCCAGCGCTCGGACCAGCAGCGCCGACACCGGGCCGCCGTGCTGGATCGCCGCCGACCAGGTGCCGCGGGCCAGGTCGGTCGCCCGGAACTTCTCGCCCAACGGTCGGCGTCGTCGATCAGCTCGTAATAGGAGTCGGTCACGTGCTCTCCCTCTCGGGTGTCTCAGGGCAACCCGGCGCCGGGCGTGGCGACCTGCACGGCATCGAGCCGCGACAGTTTGGTGCCCACCAGCCGCTGAGGATAGGCCTCCGTGCTCGACAGCAGAAACAGGATGCGGCGTTCGGGGCCGCCCAGCATGCAGGCGATGGCGACCCGCTCGCCCATGTCGATGCGGTCGGTGACGGCGCCGCCCGCAACGATCCGCTCGAATTGGTGGGCCAGCGTCATCGATGTCCAGACGCCGCCCTCGGCGTCCAGGGCGATGCCGTCCGGCGGTCCGTCCAGGCCCTCGGCGAAGACCCGGCGGTCGGCCAGCGCGCCGGCGCCGTCGATCGTGAAGGCGGCGAGCCGGCGGCCGGTCGATTCGGCGACGATCAACGTCGTGCGGTCCGGCGTGATGACCATGCCGTTGGGAAAGTCGAGGTCGGAGGCCACGACGGTGGCGCTGTCGTCGGGATCGAGGCGCACGATGACGCCGCCGGTTCGCGCCTGGGAGCCGATGTAGGCGCGCCCGGTGTCGTCGATGACCATGTCCCCGAGATTGGCGGGGACCAGGGGAGTGAGATCGGCGATCTCGACCACGGTTTCCCCGTCGTAGCGCAGCACCCGCCGGTCTTCGGTCGAGACGATCAGGAGCGACCCGTCGGGACGGAAACCCAGGCCCGACGGCGAGCGCCCCGGCAGCGGCAGCGTGGTCATCGCCCCGCCAACGTCGAGGTGTGGACGGCTTCGCCGAGCATGTCGGAGAACCACCGCAGGCCCTCGAACCACCGGGGGCCTTCGCCGAAGCAGAACCCGTTGGCCAGCGGCTCGGGGATCATCGGCTCGGGCCTGTACAAAACACCGCAGAAGTGTCATGCAATGTCGGCGCTGGTGTCAATCTGCCGCCCGGGCGAGCTGCCACGTGAAGACCCGGTCACCGTCGCGACCCGCTTCCGCCAGGCGGCAGCGGCGGCAGTTTGCCGATGTGCGCTGCCGGAATTGGTGACGACGTAGTACACGGTCTCCGCGGGCGGGGTGAACGCGGTCTCTGACGTGCCGTCACCATATCCAATTGAGTTGCCGCTCTGCGTTTTCCGTTGTGCTGCCCGCAGTGCTCGCCGGAGTCTTGTTAGCCAAGCCTTACAAATCCTACTCAAAGTGTCACGCTGAGCCGAAAGCTGCCGGCGCGAGAGGTGGATCGGATTTGACCACGGAATCTGAACAGACTGAATGGACGGTCGCCGGCCTGCTGGATCTGTTTGACGTGCGGTCCGACGGCGACGACCGCTTCACCGGCGAAACCGGCATCGCCGTTGGCGACGAACGCCAGGTGGTGGAGGGCACCCAGGTGCTCGCCCAGGCGATAGTCGCCGTGGCCAAACGCTTCCCGGCAAGTCGGTGCGCTCGGCGCACGCGGTGTTCTCCCGGGCGGTGACCGTCGGCCCGCCGATCGAGCTGGTGATCGACGTGGTGTCCGAGGGCCGCTCCACCGCCACCGCGGTCGTCGCCGTCCACCAGAACGGGCGGCGCTGCCTGAGCATCACGGTGCTGGCCGACGTCCCGACTCCCGACGTCATCCGCCACCACCTGCCCAGGCCGGACGTGGCTGCGCCCGCCAATGCCAACCACTCGCCGATGCCGATGGTCGGCCGGGAACTGCGCCTGGTCGACGTCGTCGACGTCAACAGTCCCGACGAGGTCGGGCCGCCGGAGCTGTACGCCTGGTTGCATTACGACCCGATCCCCACCCGCGACGATCTGGCCAAGGCCCTGCTGGCGTACTTCACCGGCCACCTCGGCATCTCCACCACCATGCGCGCGCACGAGGGCATCGGCACCGCCCAGGCCCACCTGACCGTGTCCACCGCGCCGATGAGCATCTCGGTGGCCTTCCACGAACCGGTCAGCTGGACCGGATGGCTGCTCTACACCCACGAGAGCACCCAGGTCGGGGCGGGCATGTCGTACGTGCGCGGCACCGTGCACACCGAGGAGGGCGAACTGCTGGCCTCGTTCGCGCAGGAGGCGCTGATTCGGCCGCTGCGCACCAGCGACACGGCGATCGACTCGCGCGCCCGGTTCTGACGGCTGGGAACACCGATGCGCTTCACGATCACCCACCCGATGCACACCCACCCCTACAATCCGGAGCTGGCCAGTGGGGACGGCATCGGGAAGGTGGCCGCGGCCACCGAGGCGGCCGGCATCCACGGTTTCGGCTTCACCGATCATCCGGCGCCGTCACAGCGGTGGCTCGAGGCCGGCGGCCACGACTCGTTAGATCCCCTTGTCGCATTGGGTTTCGCGGCGGCCACCACGTCCACGCTGCGGTTGATCCCCAACATCGTGGTGCTGCCGTATCGAAACCCGTTGGTGGTGGCCAAATCCGGCGTCACCCTGGACCTGCTGTCCGGTGGCCGCTTCACCCTGGCGGTCGGCGTGGGCTACCTCAAGCGCGAGTTCGCGGCGCTGGGGGTCAGCTACGACGAACGGGCCGAGCTGTTCGAGGAATCCCTGCAAGTGATCCGGGCGATCTGGAGCGGGGACGATATCACCTTCGAGGGCAAGCATTTCAGCGCGTGGCATCACCGCACACCCCCGACCGCCCAGTAGCCCGCCGATCTGGATCGGCGGCAACACCACGGCGTCGCGTCAGCGGGTGGCGCAGTACGGCGACGGCTGGTGCCCTTTCCCCGCGCCACCGCAGCTCGCGCAGACCGCCGGCACCGCCGTCATCGACTCGCTGGAGAAGCCCACCGCCGGCATCGACGATCTGCGGCGCCGATGCGATGCCGAGGGCAGGGACTTCTCGGCGATCGACATCACCTCCACCAACTTCGAGGGCGGCAGCCCGACCGATGACGCGTTCAACGCCGACGCCTACCTCGAAGGCCTGGCCAAGCTGGAGAAGCTGGGGGTCACCTGGGTCAGTGTCCATCTGCCCGGCGACAGCATCGCGCACGTGCTCGAGACGCTCGACCCATTCCGCACCCTCGTGATCGACGCGGCCTAAATGGACTTCTCCCACGTCGACCTCTCGCCCGAGGACCAGGAATTCTTCGACCACACCCGGTCGTTCATCGCCGAGCACGTCACCGAGGAAGTGCTGCGGCGTGATCGCGAGACTGGTGAAAACTTCAGTGAGCCAGTGCATTTGGCGCTGGCCAAAGAGGGCTATCTGACGTCGGATTTCAAGCAGGAGTCCGAAGGGGGATTCGATCCGGTGCGCCGGCGGATCTTTCACCTCGAGATCGGCCGTGCCCACACACCGTGGTTCCACTGGGGCACGACGGCGGTCGTGGCACGGTTGGTCCAACAATTCGGGGCGCCCGAACTCGTCGACGCGTTGTTGCCGGGCGTGCTGGCCGGTGAGATCCGGTTGTGCCTGGGCTACACCGAGCCCGAGGGCGGCTCCGACGTGGCGACCTGCAAAACCCGGGCCGTGCGCGACGGCGACGGATGGGTCATCAACGGCTCCAAGATGTTCACCTCGAACGCGCAGAACGCCAAGTACGTCTTCCTGCTCACCAATACCGATCCGCAAGCGCCGAAACACAAGAGCCTGACCATGTTTCTGGTGCCGCTGGATTCGGAGGGCATCCAGATCCAGGGCATCCGCACACTGGACGGCGACCGCACCAACATCGTGTACTACAGCGACGTGCGAGTCGACGACCTCTACCGGATCGGCGAGGTCAACGGCGGCTGGACGGTGATGCGCTTCGCCCTCGACGCCGAGCACGGCATTACCGAGACCGAAAACCATGGCCTGCAAAATGTTTCGATGATGTCGGAGCATGGCCAGCTGATGGCCGAGGCGGCCGACGGAGTGGTGGCGATTCTGTCGAAGCCGGATGCCAACGGGCGGCGCCCGATTGACGACGAATCGATCAAGTATCGGCTCGGGCGATGCATGGCCCGCATCGAGGCGGCGTTGTCCACTCCCGGCATATATGGACGTGTGGCGCTCATCCAGACCATGCGTGACGTGTCCCCGGAACTGATGGACATGCTCGGGACGGCATCGGCATTGCCCACCGACACAACGGGTTCCGCGGACGACGGTGCCGTCGAATTCATCTTCCGGCACGGCGTGCCCGCCGGGATCTACGGCGGCACCATGGAGGTCTTCCGCAACATGATCGCCCAGCACGAGCTGAAACTCGGGCGCCCCAGCTACGGTGGCTAACGGCTTCGGCTCTCTTCACCCGGGTTGCCGCCATAGGATTGAGCCGTGCTGCTCCGAGTGAACGGGCGGCGGAAAGGCAGGCCGTGCGGTGGCCGTTTTGGTGGCCCTCGGTTCGTTTCTCACGACGTTGTTGGGCGGCTACGCGGCGCTGCGTATCGGTTCCTTCCGAAATCTCGTGCTGGGCCTGGCCGCCGGGCTGATGCTGGGTGCGGTGAGCTTCGACCTGCTGCCCGAAGCGCTGAGTCCTCGCGACGGTTGGGTCTTATTCGGTATACCTGCTCCGCTCGTGGCATTCGTGCGCGGCTTTCTCGTGTTGCACATCGTCGAACACACCGTCGGCATTCACCGCGGTCAAGCACCCAACGACTCGGTTATCGCCGAAGCGCCCAATGTCGGACTGCTGGCGGCGTCGGGGCTGGTGGGCCACAGCGTGATGGACGGATTCGCCATCGGTGCCGCCTTCCAGGCGGGGGCGGGAGTGGGAACAGTGGTCGCGGTGGCGGTGATCGGCCACGACTTCGCGGACGGCTTCAACACCTACACGGTGACGTCGATTTACGGCAATGCCGCCGTAGGGCGCTGACACTGCTGGTCGCTGATGCCATCGCACCGGTTGTCGGTGCGGGCCTGACGCTGCTGTCGACGATTCCCCATCGCCTACTCGCGGTCTACCTCGGTTTCTTCGCGGGATTCCTGATGTATTTGGCGAGTGCCGACATTCTGCCGAAAGCACACACCGGACATCGCACTGCTGCCACGCTGGTATGCACTCTCGGTGGGGTGGCGTTCATGTTTGCGATCGTGGCGCTGGCGAGCTGAGCGGGAGTTCGGCCAGCACCTCGGCGCGCGCATCGTCGAAACTCAGAAACCCCTTGATGGGCAAGCTTTCCGGGGGCGGATCCGGATAGCTCCAGGCGATGTCCTTAATGTCATCCGCGGACCAGTACGTCGCGTAACCCTTGTAGTTGCAGTAGCTCGTCATCTCCGAGCGGCGGACCAGATCGGTGCGCACATGCGCGGGATCGACGTAAAGCCTTGGCTCCAGCGCGGTCTCGAAGACGATCACAGTCTCGTCGGTATCCACCAGCGTGCGACCGTCGACGCTGACCCGCAGGTGCCGCCGGGTGGGGCGGCAGTCGACGCGGTGATACGGATTCGGCGGGTAGTGAACGAGTTCGCGGCCTTCTTCGAGCCAGGTGTCGACGGCATCGCACGGCACGTGTACGAAACCCGGTGCCTCCGGCTCGGATTCGGCCGGTAGGTCGCCGACCTGGTCGGCGCGGAACAGGTAGCTCAGCGGTTGGCTTTGCCGGTGCACCATCAGCACCTGCTCGGTGTCGATCACCGGGCGCCCGTCCTTGAACGCCTGGACGCGGCGCGGATGCGGCTCGATGTAGACGACGCCGCCGGGCAGCGGGGGACAGAACCGACCCGCCGGGTCGCTGCTGAGCGGACCACGTCCGGCCACCAGAGTCATGATGCTCAGGCTAGCGCCGGCGCCCGGCGCTGTGACCGCGTATCTCGATGTCCGACGAGCGCTTCTTCGGGGCGCCGGTCTCGGCCGTCACGCGGACGGCGAGGGTTTGGCCGGTGTCGGCGTCGATGAACGCCAGCGGCGCCGGCCCGTCCTGCAGGTAGCGGTCGCCCCACTGCACCAGCGACATGAACACCGGCAACAGGTCCTCCCCGGCTTCGGTCAGCCGGTATTCGTCGCGGGCCCGACTGCCCGGCTCCCGGTAGGGGACGCGAGTGACGATGCGCGCGGCCTCCAGCTGCTTGAGGGCCCGCGACGCCGCCGGAGCCGACGTCCCGGTCCGCTGCACGAAGTCCTCGAAACGCGTCGTGTCGAAGAACAACTCGCGAAGCACCTGGAATGTGGTTTTGGTGCTGAGCAAGTCGAGCACCTTCGACATCGAGCAGCGATCGTTGACCGACCACTGCTGCCGATCCTGCAGCCGCTTCTCGAACTCCACCGAGCTCTCCTATGAATAACGCTTGCGTTAGTCAGCATACCGTACTTTGATCTAAATAACACTATCGTTAGTCAGACATAGGAGCCGAAATGCCGAAAGAGAAGCTGTTCCTGATCACCGCACCCACCGGCAACACCGGGGCGCCCACCGTGGAGATGCTGCGCGCAGCCGGCCATCGGGTCCGCGCCTTCGTGCACCGCATCGACCATCGCTCCGACGCGCTGGCCGCCCTGGGCGCCGAGATCGTGCAGGGCGATCTGCTGGATTTCCGTTCAATCAGCTCGGCCATGACCGGCGTCGACGCCGCCTATTTCTGCTATCCGATCGCGCCGGACAGCCTGTTGCCCGCCACCGCGATCTTTGCCCAGGCCGCCAGTGAGGCCGGCGTCGACGCGGTGGTCAACATGTCGCAGATCTCCGCACGCCGGGAAGCGAAAAGCAATGCGGCCCAGCATCATTGGATCGTCGAGCGGCTGCTGGACCGTGCGGCGTTCAAAACCACCCACTTGCGGCCCACCTTTTTCGCCGAGTGGCTGAAATGGCAATGGCAGCGCGATGACGACGAGGGCGTGCTACGGCTGCCCTTCGGCGCCGGCCGCCACGCACCCATCTCCGGCGCCGACCAGGCCGCGGTGATTGCCGCGATCCTGCAGAACCCCGCGCCGCACGACCGCCAGGTATACCCGTTGGTCGGTGCTCACGAGCTCGACCACTACCGGATCGCCGACGAAATCGCCGACACGCTCGGCTTCCCGGTCCGCTACGAGCCGGTCTCGATTCCTGTCTTCGCAGCGGGATTGACCGCCGCGGGCTTCCCGGAATTCTTCGTGCAGCACATCAGCAGCGTCGCCCAGGACTACCAGGACGGCATCTTCGCCGGGCGAGAACAACTTGGTCGAGGTGATCGGCGGGCACCCGCCGATGACCGTGGCCGACTACGTCAACGCCAACCGGGCCGAGTTCGACCACGACGGCCGTTTCGTGCGGCGGAGTCAGCTCAAGGCCAGTTGAACGGGCGTGTCGCCGGCAGCGTAAGGCGGTGCGGGGACGACGATTCGACGAGCAGCTTATCGACTGCGGGCCGCACAAGGCGGCCGGCGTGGCGCGGTCAGCCGTCGCCGGTGCCCGCGCGTACTCCGATACACCGGACCGCGCGGGTCACCGGTGCCCCGACGGGAACGTCTGACCGCCTTCGAATCGATGCCCCCGTGGCGAGGGTCGGTTGCGCCGCGGAGTAGGAACTTAGCCATGCCAAAACCGGTGGAAGGCCTCAAAGTCGTCGAACTCGGAGTGTGGGTGGCCGGTCCGGCCGCCAGCGCCATCCTGGCGGATTGGGGTGCCGACGTCATCAAGATCGAGCCGCCGGCCGGCGACCCGGGCCGCATGTTCGGCCGGATGCTGGGCTGCGACCTCGGCGTCAACCCGCCATTCGAACTGGACAACCGCTCCAAGCGCAGCATCGTGTTGGACCTCGCAGGCGCCGAGGGCCGCGAGACCGCCTTCGAATTGCTGGCCGGCGCAGACGTTTTCGTGACCAACGTCCGCCCCGCCGCGCTGCGGCGCCTCGGCCTGGACTTCCAGTCGGTGTCCGCCCGCCATCCGCGCCTGGTCTACGGCCTGATCACCGGCTACGGGCAGGATGGCCCCGACGCCGATCGGGCCGCCTACGATGTGGCCGCGTTCTGGTCGCGCGCCGGGGTGGCCCACCTGCTCACCCGGCCCGGCCAGACGCCGCCGTTCCAGCGTGGCGGCATGGGCGACCACTCGGCCGGCATGACCCTGGCCGCGGCCATCTGCGCGGCGCTGCTGGCCCGCGAGCGCACCGGGACCGGTCAGCTGGTGACCACCTCGCTGTACCGTCAGGGCGCCTACACCGTCAGCTTCGACCTCAACACCTGTCTGCTGACCGGCCAGCCGATCGCGATCGGCCAACGTGAAACGATGGGCAATTCCTGCATGAACAACTACGCCGCCGGCGACGGGCGGCGCTTCTGGATCGTCGGCCTGGAAGGCGACCGGCACTGGCCGCCGCTGTGCCGCGTCGTCGGGCACCCCGAATGGCTCGACGACCCGCGTTACCGTGATGCGACCGCCCGCTTCGTCAACGGCCTGGAGCTGATCGCCGAGTTGGACGAGATCTTCGCGACCCGTTCGCTGGACGATTGGGCGCAGGCGTTTGCGGCCGAACCGGACTTCTTCTGGTCGCCGATCAACTCGCTGGAGGACGTCGTGGCCGACGAGCAGTTCCATGCCGCGGGCGGGATCGTCGACGACGGCGAGTCCAGCATCGCGATGGTGGCCACCCCGGCGGATTTCCACGGCACGCCGTGGGCGCCGCGCTCCGCCGCCCCGCAACTGGGTCAGCACACCGACGAGATCCTGGCCGAACTGAAGGCCCGGCGCCGCTCCTGACCGCTGACGCGAAGCTTTACAACTTTCGGCGGGAGTGTCACGCTGTGGCATGAGCCGCGTCACCCGCTGTGTGAGGCGGCGTCAGCCCTTGGGAAGCCCATGACAAGCGCTGCAGCTGCCTTGGAGCGACGCACTCCGCGGTGTGGCGGTGAGGAACGGATTTGATGGTCACTCCGACGTTCGACATCAGCCAGAGCGGGGGCTTGGCCCAGGACGGGCCGCCCGCGGCAACGGCGAGTGTCTGCGGTATCGACTGGACGTGGTGGCGGGCAGCGCCGTCGACGTCGTGCACTCGGCCGGCGGCTGGCTCTACGACCGGGTGATGGCCGGGTGGGAGGTGACCGTCCTGCTGCCGAGTCGCTGCGACACGCGCCCGCTGCGCATCGTCGGGGTGGCGGTGGACACCGTATCCGACCTCGTTCCCACCGCGATGGGTTCGACGAGTCAGACCCTGGCCGTCAGTGCCGAGGCGTTCAGCTCGGATGCCCGAGTGCGCGACAAGGTGCTCAAATCGTTGGATGACCACCTGACCGAGGTCGCGCTGTGGGGTGACGGCTGGCCGTTGGGCGTGAACCGCGGCATGACCCGAGCCCAGCATGTGCTGACCGCCGCCGCGCGCAAGTTCAAGGGCTATGCCCTTGCTGCAGCGGGGATTCCGTCCGCATTGGTGGAGCCGACCGAGACGCTGCTGTGTGAGACGAGCCGGCTGGACTGATGAAGAAGTATTACGGTCACACCCTACTCTACCTGCACGAGACGATCTCGTTGGGATCGGCGTTAAGCGACCGTTTCACCGAGGTTTTCACCGACACCTACCAGCCGATGATGGACGCGCTCGGCGCCCGGCTGTTCGCGATGTGGGAAACCACGTCGTACAACGGCCACTGGCCGCAGGTGACGGTCATCTGGGAGATCGACGGGTCTTCCGACTACGCGCGGATCGGGGCAGCCCAGGCCCGCGGCGGCAGTCACGAGGTCGCGGCCGGTAAGTGGTCGGCTTTTCTGGCCGAGATCGGCGCCTCGGGGGTGGGGCGGATCATGTACCCCGGCCCCAGCAACAAAACCCTGGCCCAACTGCGCGAGGCGAATTTCACTGCGCCACTGGTGTTCAGGAGATCATGCAGACCAAGCCGGGACGCCAGGACGACTACATCCGCGAGCTGGAACGGCTGTACGTTCCGTGGTCGGAGCGCACCGGGAAACGCTGGCTGGGCTCGTTCACCACCACGTTCCGATTCAACGAGGTCATCCACTACTGGGCGCTGGACGGCGGCTGGGACTGCTTCGCCAACCACTACCCGTCGTGGAAGGACAGCCCGCCCGCCGAGATCGTCACCTGGATGAGCGTGGCACCGGCCCTGCGGGACGGCTGGGAAGACTCGATTCTGCAGGCCCTACCGCCCTCTCCGCTGCAGTGAGCGCAGACTTCGCATACGACCCTTTCGACGCGGACGTCATGGCAAATCCCTTGCCGTACTACCGGACTCTGCGCGACCACTACCCGGTCTACTACATCCCGCAGTGGGACACGTACGCGCTGTCCCGCTTCGAGGACATCTGGCAGGTTCTCGAAGTCAACGACGGAACCTTCGTCGCGTCGGAAGGAACCCTGCCCCCGGCGACGGTGCTGGCCAAGCACAACATCGGGCCGGTCGAGGATCCGCCGTTGCACCCCTTGCCATTTCACGCCGTGTTCGACACCGACCTGTACGGAGAGATCCGTCGGGCACACTCGGCGCCGTTGCGGCCGCGGGCGGTCGCCGGGCTGGAGGCCAGGATCCGTGAGCTGGCCAACGAACGCCTCGACCTGCTGCTGCCGCAAGGGTCGTTCGACCTGACCCAGGACTACGGCGGCATCGTCGCGGCCTCGATGGTGTGCGACTTGCTGGGATTGTCAACCGAACTCGCGCCACAAGTACTGGCCGCCGTCAATGCCGGCAGCCTCGCCGAGCCCGGTGCGGGTGTCGACACCGCGCAGGCCCGGCCCAACTATCTGGAACACCTCATCCCGGTCGTCAAGCGCCGCCGCGCCGACCAGTCCGGCGACCCGCTTCCGGTCGTCGACGGGTTGCTGGGCTACCGGCTACCCGACGGCAGCGCCCTCGACGACGTCGAAACCGCGACGCAGATGCTCTGCATCTTCATCGGCGGCACCGAAACCGTGCCCAAGATCGTCGCGCACGGGCTATGGGAGCTCGGCCGGCGGCCGGACCAAATGGCGGCCGTGCGTGCCGATCCCGCCGCCAACGTGCCGGTGGCCCGGGAAGAGATGATTCGGTATTGCGCGCCGGCGCAGTGGTTTGCTCGAACGGTCCGCAAGCCGTACACGATTCACGGCCAGACCCTCCAGCCGGGACAGCGGGTGATCACGCTGCTCGCCTCGGCCAATCGCGACGAGCGGGAGTACCCAGACCCGGACGAGTTCGTCTGGGACCGGCCCATCAAGCGCATGCTGGCGTTCGGTCGCGGCCAGCATTTCTGCATCGGCTACCACTTGGCCCAGCTGGAAGTCGCTGTGCTGGTGCAGGAATGGCTGCGCAGGGTGCCGGACTTCGAGATCAACGACCGGGACGCGACTCGGTATCCGTCCAGCTTCCAGTGGGGATGGAACTCGATCCCGGTGGAGGTCTGACGTGTGGTCCTACCGGATCGTCGCGCCGTACGAGTTCGAGCGCACGTCGGTCGCCGACAAGACCGCCGACGACCTGTCCGAGGGACAGGTGCTGCTGCGGTTCCTGGCGGCCGGAGTGTGCGGCAGCGACCTGCCGGCCTTCCGCGGCGCCAAGGGCCGACTGCCGGGTGACGACGGAGCAAGCGCCGCCGAGAAGGACGGCTTCCCGATCCACGAAGTGGCCGGCGAGGTCATCGCCAGCCGCCACCGGCAACACCGTCCCGGCGACCGCGTGGTGGGCTGGGCCTCCGGCTTCGACGGGTTGATGGAGCGAGTGATCAGCGACGGCGACGGGCTCGCGCCGTACGACCCCGGGCTGACCGCGGCGCAGGCGGTCGGGCTGCAGCCGCTGGCGTGTGTGCTCTACGCCTGCGAGCAATTGCCGGACCTGGCCGGCCGGCACGTCGCCATCATCGGGCAGGGCTCGATCGGTCTGTGGTTTTCCTACGTCGCCAAGGCGGCCGGCGCCCGGCGCGTCACCGGGGTGGATCCCGTCGACCGGCGAAGCCTCGCAACGACATTCGGTGTCGACGAGGTGGTGCGTGCCACCAGCGACCGCTGGGTCAGCCAGCTGGCCCCGACCGACCGCGCCGATATCGTCATCGAAACCGTCGGTCATCAGGTGGCGACGCTGGGGCACGCCATCGAAGCCACCGCACCCGGCGGCACCGTGTTCTACTTCGGCGTCGCCGACGACGACGCCTACCCGATTAGCATGCGTCTGATGCTGCGCAACAATTTGACCCTGAAATCCGGTGTGACGAGTGACCGCCGACGCGTATTGGAGCTGGCCGGCAAATTCGCCGCCGAACACCCCGAGCTGCTCGGTTGCTATCTCACCCATACCTTCGGCGTCCCAGACGTGCAGGGGGCCTTCGACCTGGCGTGCCAGCCGGTGCCCGAGCGCGTGAAGATCGCGATCGCGCAGTGAGCATCTTCCGCGAGGCGCTGAGCAAGCCCACCCCGATCTGGGGCGGGTGGGTCACCGGCCCGACCCTGATCGGACCGGAGGAATTCGCCCGCGCCGGATACGACTACGTCGGATTCGACGCGCAGCACGGCTATCTCGACGACGCCGACATCGCCGGAATATTGCGGCGACTCGAGCAGCTGCCGATCGCCACCGCGGTGCGGTTGCCCAACGCCGCCCCGCGCCGATCGGGCGGGTGCTCGACGCCGGCGCCGACGCCATCTTCATCGCGATGATCGAGTCGGCGGCGCAGGCCGCCGCGGCGGTGGCCGCCACCCGTTACCCCCCGGTGGGCGTCCGCAGCTTCGGCCCGCTGCGCGCCGGCCTGGGGCTCGACCCCGCCGCCCACGAGGCACGGGTGAGCGTGTTCGCCATGATCGAAACAGCGGCTGCGCTGGCCGATCTCACCGACATCTGCGCGGTCGACGGTCTGGCCGGAATTTACATCGGGCCCGCCGATCTGGCTATCTCGATGGGTCATGCCGCCGTCGGATCGACCCGGCACCCGGAGGTACTGGACGCGATCGTGAAAATCCAGCGCGTCGCCACCGAAGCCGGACTGGTCACCGGGATCCACGCCAGCGACGGCAAGACCGGTCACGCCATGGCGCAGCTCGGGTTTCAGATGATCACGCTGGCCGCCGAATCGCAGGCGTTGCGACGCGGCGCGATCGAGCACCTCCGCGAGGCGACCGGGCAATGAGCGACGACGAAGCGGCGATTCGTGAGCTGATAGCCGGCTATGCACTCGCCCTGGACGGGGGCGACATCGACGCGTGTGTGCAGCTGTTCACCGCGGACGCGGAATTCCTGGTCTACGGACGGTCTTTCGCCGGTCATGAAGCCATCGCCAAGATGTTCACCGACGCGCCGCGCGGGCTGCATCTGACCGGGGTGTCGCGCATCGACATCGGCTCCGACACCGCGACCGCGCTCGCAGGTCCTGTTCGTCCGGGCCGGCGACCCGCACCTGCGGCCGGCGCTGTACGACCAACTCGTCCGCCGGGACGGCCGGTGGCGTTTCCGGCAACGCAGATGCCAATTCGTCACCAGCCACGGCCTGTCCGACAGCCCAGAGGTGCCGTCATCATGAGCGTCGCACTCGTCACCGGCGCCGCGGGCGGCCAGGGCTGGGCCATCGCGAAAAAACTTCGCGCAGCGGGCTATTCGGTAGCGGCCTGCGACCGCCGGGCCGATGCTATCGCCGAAATGGTCGCCGAATTGGGCGACGGCCAGGTGATCGCGATCGACCTCGATGTGACCAGCGAACAGCAGTGGCGGGCGGCCGTCGAGACGACGGCCGCGCGACTCGGGCCGTTGACCGTACTGGTCAACAACGCCGGCGTGCTGCATCGCGCCACGCTGAGCGAGGAGTCCGTCGAGGATTTCGAAAATGCTTGGCGGGTCAATTGTCTGGGCGCCTTCCTGGGGATGCGTGCCACGCTCAAACAGCTGCGGCAGGCCGAACACGGGGCGATTGTCAACATTTGCAGCACCGGAGCGATCCGCCCCTTCCCTGCGCATACCGCCTACGGATCGTCGAAGTGGGCGCTGCGGGGGATGATCCAAACCGCGGCGGCCGAGCTCGCCCCGTCCGGGATCCGGGTCAACGCGGTGTTCCCGGGACCGATCGCGACCTCGATGCTCGACGACGCCACGCAGGCCCGGCTGACGGCGACGGCGACATTCGGGCGGCTGGGACAGCCCACCGAAATCGCCGACGCGGTCGCGTTCTTGGTGTCGGAGCAGGTGTCGTTCATCACCGGCGCGGAACTGGTCGTCGATGGCGGACAATGCCTACAAATTCGATGAGGGCGATATGAAGACGAACTTGTCGGTCGGCATCATCGGTGCCGGCCCGGGCGGGCTGGCACTGGGAATCCTATTGGGCCGCTCCGGGTTGAAGACTTCACCATCTTCGACCGCGAGGACGACGTCGGCGGCACCTGGCGGATCAACACCTATCCCGGCCTGGCCTGCGACGTCAAGTCGCATCTGTATTCGTTCTCCTTCGACTTGAATCCGCATTGGTCATGGCTGTGGTCGGCCCAGCCCGAGATCCTCGCCTACTTCGAGCGCTGCGCCGACAAATACGGGCTGCGCCCACACCTGAGGTTGCGCACCGAAATACAATCGGCGCGTTGGGACGAAGACGCCCAACAGTGGTGCCTGACGACCAGTGCGGGCCGACAGCACCGCTTCGACGTCGTGGTGTCGGCCGTCGGGTTGTTCACCCGGCCGCAGTTCCCCGAGCTCGTCGAGCAGGAACCGTTCACCGGAACCGTGATGCACTCGTCGCAATGGGACCACTCGCTCGACCTGCCGGGCGCCCGGGTAGCGGTGTTGGGCACCGGCTCGACCGCGTCGCAATTACTGCCCGAGCTCGCGAAGGTGGCCGGCCAGGTCTAGTCGGTGCAGCGCTCGCCGACGTGGATCCTGCCCAAGCCCGATCGGCGCTACACGCCACGGGAGCGCTGGGCCTTCGTCCACCTGCCGGTCGCCAAAAGGCTGTACCGAACCCGGCTGTGGCTGCGCAGCGAATCGAACATCTCGGTGATCGAGCACGGTAGCGAGAAGACGTGGGACTTCACCGCGATCGCGCTTGGCCTGCTGGAAAAGACGATCGCCGACGAGGATTTGCGGCGGCGGCTGACTCCCGATCACCCGATGGGCTGCAAGCGGCTGGTGTTCTCCTCGGACTACCTGCCCGCGCTGACCCGGCCCAATGTCGAGGTGGTGTCCAGTCCGGCCCGCTATCTCAAGGCCCGATCCTTCGTGACCGAGGACGGCACTGAACGCGACGTCGACGTCGTGGTCTGCGCCACCGGCTACGCCGCCGCCGACTATCTCGGGCAGCTGGACGTGACCGGCGAAGACGGCATCACGCTGCGCGAGGTCTGGAGGGACGGGGCGCATGCCTATCTGGGCATGGCCGTTCCCGGATTTCCGAACTTCTTCATGCTCTACGGGCCGAACACCAATGCCGGCTCCAACAGCGTGATCTTCATGCTGGAAGCGCAGGCGCGCTACATCGTGCGGGCGTTGAACTACATGCGGCGCCGGGGCAAGACGTATGTGGCGGTGCGGCCGTCGGCGCGGCGGGAGAACGATGACCGAGTTGGACGGGGCCGGGCGGCTGCACCCGGCGCTGCGCGCGGTCGCGACCACCCGAACGGCCTTCTCCCCGGCGGCGATCCAGCAGATGCGCAAGCCGTTCGACCTGCGTCGCCGCGACGCCGCCGCACTCACCGAGCTGCCGGGCGTGCAGATCACCAGCGACACCGTCGGCGTCGTGCCCGTCCGCATCTATCGCGACGGCCCGTCACCGTCACCGGCCGTCGTCTATTGCCACGCAGGCGGATTCGCGCTGGGCAACCTGGACACCGATCACCGACAATGCGCCGAACTTGCCTGCCGCGGCCGCTGCACGGTGGTGTCGGTCGACTATCGGCTGGCTCCCGAACACCCGTATCCGGCCGCGCTCAACGACGCGATCGCGGTGCTGCGGTGGGTGGCCGGCAACGCCGCGGAACTGGACGTCGACGCCACTTGGCTGGCCGTCGGGGGCAGCAGCGCCGGGGCCGCCCTGGCCGCATCCATCGCGCAGCGTTGCGCTGACGGCTCGCTGCCGCCCGTCACGTTCCAACTGCTGCACCAGCCGGTGCTCGACGACCGCCCTACCGCGTCGAAAGCCGAGTTTCGCACCAGCCCGGCCTTCGACTTCGAGGCGGCCGAACGGATGTGGCGCTACTACCTGGGCCGGCGGCCGGCCTCGCCGGATACCGTGCCGGCGCGCCGCGCCGAATTGCGCTGCCTACCACCGACTTGATCACCTGCGCGGAGATCGACCCGTTCCGCGACGAGGCGATCGCCTACGCGCAACGGCTGCTGCACGCCGGCGTGTCCACCGAACTGCACGTGTTCGAGCGGACCTGCCACGGCTTCGATTCGCTGCTGCCCGACTGGTCGGAGTCCCAGCGGCTGTTCACCCTGCAAGGCGCCGCGCTGACCAACGCCTTCTCCGGCACCTAGCCGGACGCCTTGCCCAAACGTGTTGGAATACCACCATGGCTACGATTCCGCCGGCGCCCGAGCGGCTCACCAGCAGCGACTTCCCGGTGCGGTGGCCGGTGGGCACCCGGTGGGCCGACAACGACATGTTCGGCCACCTCAACAACGCGGTCTACTACCAGTTGTTCGACACCGCCATCAATGCCTGGATCACGATCGGCACCGGGGTTGACCCGACCACGATGCCGGCGCTGAACGTCGTCGCCGAGTCGGGCTATCGCTACTTCTCCGAACTGCAATTCCCGCAAAGCCTCGAAGTCGGCCTGGCGGTGACCCGGCTGGGTCGCAGCAGCGTCACCTACCGGCTCGGCGTGTTCGAGTCCACAGACGGCCACGAGCCGCGACCGGTCACCGCGCTCGGCCATTGGGTGCATGTCTACGTCGACCGCACCAGTCGCAAACCCGTCGAAATTCCCGACCCGATCCGAGCCCTGCTGTCGACGGCGACGGTTGAGCCGAGATAGCGCCCCGCGCTGGGGCTTTCGCACACCCCGCTATGCTTCGCCCATGCCCGTTTTGAGCAAGACCGTCGAGGTCGACGCCGACGCCGCCGCGATCATGGCCATCGTCGCCGATTTCGAGCGGTACCCGGAGTGGAGCGACGGGGCAAAGGGCTGCTTGGTGCTGGCGCGCTACGACGACGGCCGGCCCAGCCAGATTCGCCTGGACGCCGCCTACCAGGGGTTCGAGGGTGTCTTCATTCAGGCCATCTACTACCCGGCCCCGAATCAGATTCAGACCGTGCTGCAGCAGGGCGAGCTGTTCAAGAAACAGGAGCAGCTGTTCAGCGTGGTGGAACTGGGCGCCTCGAGCCTGCTGACGGTCGACATCGACGTCGAACCGTCGATGCCGGTGCCCGCGCCGATGGTCAAGATGATGCTGAACAACGTGCTCGATCATCTCGCGGAGAACCTCAAGAAGCGCGCCGAACAGCTGGCCGCCAGTTAGCGACCAGCCGACGCCGATCTCGACGGAAAGGTCGAGGCTAACCGAAAACGCCGGCGTCGTTTAGCATTTCGGTCAGCCGCTGCGCCGCGTCGGTGAACTGCCACACCGTGTGCTCGATCACCGCGGGCGTATCGCGGCGGCGCAGCGCGGCGATCAGCTGCCGGTGATTCTCCACCGCGGCGACACCCCAGTGCGGATCGCCGGCGTACACCAGCACCGGCATATACCGGGCGGCGTTGAGCAGGAACCAGGCCAGTTTGATCCGTCCGCTGGCCTGGTTGAACACGCGGTGGAACGAGAACTCGATGCCCGCGATGGTCTCCGGGTCGCTGGAACCGACGGCCGCCGCGAGCGAATTGTTGATCCGCTCCAGCTCGTCGATCTCGGCGTCGGTGATGTGCGAGGTGGCCGCCCCGGCCAGCTCCTTGGCGATGGTGGCCTGCAGCCAGAAAATGTCGTCGATGTCCTGCCGGGTCAACGGCAGCACGACGTGGCCGCGGTGCGGCTCCAGCTGCACCATGCCCTCACCGCGCAGCTTCAACAGTGCCTCGCGCACCGGCGTGACGCTGACCCCGAGTTCGGCCGCGGTCTCGTCGAGGCGTATGAAGGTCCCCGGGCGCAGTGCCCCGGACATGATCGCCGCCCGCAGATGGCCCGCGACCCCACGGCAGGCGGCGACAGCTGCGCCGGGCGCAGCTGTCGGACGAGGTCGCGGGCCATCTGCGGGCGGCGATCATGTCCGACAGCTGCGCCCGGCGCAGCTGTCGCCGCCTGCCGTGGGGTCGCGTTGATAGGGGTACGTTCACGTCGGTGGCCGGGGCTTTCGGTGGCGTTTTTCAGGGCGTATCGGGTCTTGTCATCATGGCGGGGAGGCCATAGTGTGACCCACACAACACTATGTTTTATCAAATATCAACCTGTCGCAAGCGGTGCGCGAGTGAAGGGAAGGCATAGTTGATCGCGCAACTTGCCAGCCACGAGGCACGAGCGTCGCAGCCGTCACACCCGAACGAGCAGCCGTACCTGGCCCGCCGCCAGAACTGGGTCAACCAGCTCGAGCGGCACGCGTTGATGCAGCCGCAGGGCGCCGCGCTGCGGTTCACCGGCCGCACGCTGACCTGGGCTGACCTGCAGCGACGCGTGAGCGCGCTGGCCGCTGCGCTGCATCGTCGAGGCGTTGGCTTTGGCGACCGGGTGATGATCCTGATGCTCAACCGCCCCGAGTTCGTCGAGGCGATGCTGGCCATCAACATGCTCGGCGCCATCGCGGTGCCGCTGAACTTCCGGCTGACCCCGTCGGAGATCGCCTTTCTGGTCGAGGACTGCGAGGCGCGGGTGATGGTCACCGAGGCGGTGCTGGCCGCGGTCGCCACCGGGGTCCGCGACACCCAGCCGCTGCTCGGAACGGTAGTCGTGGCCGGCGGCGCCGGCGACGACCATGTGCTCGGCTACGAAGACCTGATCGACGAGCCGGGCGATGCGGTCGAGCCGGTGGACGTCCCGAACGACTCGCCGGCGCTGATCATGTACACCTCGGGCACCACCGGGCGTCCCAAGGTCGCGGTGCTCACCCACACCAACTTGACCGGGCAGACGATGACCGGGCTTTACACCAACGGCGCCGACATCAACAACGACGTCGGTTTCGTCGGTGTCCCGCTATTCCACATCGCCGGTGTCGGCAACCTGCTGGGCGGGCTGCTGCTGGGCCTGCCCACGGTCATCTATCCCCTGGGGGCGTTCGACCCGGGCCAGCTGCTCGACGTGCTGGCCGCCGAAAAGGTCACGGGCATCTTCCTGGTCCCCGCCCAATGGCAGGCCGTCTGCGCCGAGCAGCACGCCCGCCCTCGCGATCTGAAGCTGCGGATCATGTCGTGGGGCGCCGCGCCGGCGCCGGACGCGCTGCTGCGGGAGATGTCGGTGACGTTCCCCGGCACCCAAATCCTGGCCGCGTTCGGCCAGACCGAAATGTCCCCGGTCACCTGCATGCTGCTCGGCGAGGACGCGATCCGGAAGCGCGGATCGGTCGGCAAGGTGATCCCGACGGTCGCGGCGCGCGTCGTCGACGAAAACATGAACGACGTGCCGACCGGTGAGGTCGGCGAAATCGTCTATCGCGCACCGACTTTGATGAGCGGCTACTGGAACAACCCGGAAGCCACCGCGGAGGCGTTCGCGGGCGGCTGGTTCCATTCCGGCGACCTCGTCCGGATGGACGACGAGGGCTACGTCTGGGTGGTGGACCGCAAGAAGGACATGATCATCTCCGGCGGCGAGAACATCTACTGCGCCGAAGTGGAGAACGTTCTGGCCGGCCATCCCGACATCGTGGAGGTCGCGGTCATCGGCCGCGCTCACGAGAAGTGGGGTGAGGTGCCGATCGCCGTCGCGGCGGTCAGCGTCGAGGGCCTGGGGTTGGAAGACCTGGACGAATTCCTGACCGAGCGGCTGGCCCGCTACAAGCATCCCAAGGCGCTCGAGATCGTCGACGCATTGCCCTGCAACCCGGCCGGCAAGGTTCTCAAAACTGAGCTGCGGGTTCGCTACGGAGCGGTCGACATAGCTCAAAAGCGGGCTACTTCAAGGGATTTCACGCCAAGAGAGGAAGGCTGACAGAAACTGCAACGTTTGCCCGTTGTTGACGAAGGGTTAATTGTGCGGATGCGGTTCACACCTGCTTGGCCATCGGGTACATTCCTGTGGTCTCCGTTACTACTTGCCAGTAGGGAGTCGGTGATCACACATGTGGGTCCGGGGCAAGGTGGGGGTTCCCCCAGCCGCCCGACGGCGAAGGGGAGGGGCGTGCGACACGATTCGCCGCGCCGTCAATCGCGCGGCGCCGGCATGAGGGGGCAGAGGTGACGTCGACGTCGACCGGCGGGCGGGGCCCCTACATGGTCGGCTACCTACGTGACCAGCTCGAGACGCCGCTGACCCTGATCGGCGGGTTTTTCCGGATGTGCGTGCTGACCGGAAAAGCGTTGTTTCGCTGGCCGTTTCAGTGGCGTGAGTTTGTGTTGCAGTGTTGGTTCATCATGCGGGTGGCGTTTTTGCCGACGGTGTTCGTCTCGATTCCGTTGACGGTGTTGTTGATCTTCACGCTGAATGTGTTGTTGGCCCAGTTCGGTGCGGCTGATTTGTCCGGGGCGGGTGCGGCGATCGGTGCGGTGACCCAGTTGGGTCCGTTGACCACGGTGTTGGTGGTCGCCGGTGCGGGGTCGACGGCGATTTGTGCGGATTTGGGTGCGCGCACCATTCGCGAGGAGATCGACGCGATGGAGGTGCTGGGTATCGACCCGATCCATCGGCTGGTGGTGCCGCGGGTGATCGCGGCGACGTTGGTCGCCACGCTGCTCAACGGCCTGGTGATCACGGTCGGGCTGGTGGGTGGCTATTTGTTCGGGGTGTATTTGCAGAATGTTTCCGGTGGTGCGTATCTGGCGACGTTGACCACAATCACGGGTCTGCCGGAGGTGGTGATCGCGACGGTCAAGGCCGCGACGTTCGGGTTGATCGCCGGGCTGGTCGGCTGTTATCGCGGGCTGACGGTGCGGGGGGGTTCCAAGGGGTTGGGGACGGCGGTCAACGAGACCGTGGTGTTGTGTGTGGTCGCGTTGTACGCGGTGAACGTGGTGTTGACCACGATCGGGGTGCGGTTTGGGACGGGACGCTGAGATGACCAACGTCGCGGTGTTGCGTGCCCGGTTCCCGCGGGCGGCGGAAAACCTGAACAAATACGGTGGGGCGGCCGGTCGGGGCCTGGATGACCTGGGCCAGATGGCCTGGTTCGGGCTGTTGTGCATTGGGCAGGTGCCGCATGCGTTGCGCAATTATCGCAAGGAGACGTTGCGGCTGATCGCCCAGATCGGGATGGGCACCGGGGCGATGGCGGTCGTCGGTGGGACTGTGGCCATCGTCGGCTTTGTCACGTTGTCGGGCAGCTCGCTGGTCGCCATCCAGGGGTTTGCGTCGCTGGGCAATATCGGGGTGGAGGCGTTCACCGGGTTTTTCGCCGCGCTGATCAATGTGCGCATCGCCGCGCCGGTGGTCACCGGGATCGCGATGGCGGCCACCGTGGGTGCGGGCGCGACCGCCGAGCTGGGCGCGATGCGCATCAGCGAGGAGATCGACGCCTTGGAAGTGATGGGCATCAAGTCGATCTCGTTCTTGGCGACCACGCGGTTTATGGCCGGGCTGGTGGTGATCATCCCGATCTATGCGCTGGCGATGATCATGTGCTTTTTGTCGCCGCAGATCACCACGACGGTGCTCTATGGGCAGTCCAACGGAACCTATGACCACTACTTCCGCACGTTCTTGCGCCCCGATGACGTGTTCTGGTCGTTTCTGGAGGCCATCATCATCACCGCGGTCGTGATGATCACCCACTGCTTCTACGGCTACAACGCCGGCGGTGGTCCCGTCGGTGTCGGCGAGGTCGTGGGCCGCTCGATGCGCTTCTCGCTGGTCTCGGTGCAAGTTGTCGTGTTGTCCGCCGCGTTGGCGCTCTACGGCGTCAACCCGAACTTCGCCTTAACGGTGTAGCCGCCCATGACTCGACCCGGCAAGATCAAATCGCGACGCACGCCGCCGTACAAATTGGCCGGATTCGCCGCGCTAATAGTTGCCGTCGTCGCCCTGGTCCTGATCTATGGGCAGTTCCGCGGTGATTTCACTCCGAAGACGAAGTTGACGATGTTGGCCTCGCGTGCGGGGCTGGTGATGGATCCGGGTTCGAAGGTCACCTATAACGGGGTGGAGATCGGCCGGGTGGGCAGCATTTCGGAGATCGTGCGCGATGGTAAGCCGGCGGCGAAGTTCACCTTGGATGTCTATCCGCGGTATTTGTCGCTGATTCCGGCCAATGTCAACGCCGACATCAAGGCGACCACGGTGTTCGGTGGTAAGTATGTGTCGCTGACGACGCCGCAAAACCCGTCGCCGCAACGACTGTCGGCGTCGTCGGTGATCGATGCGCGGTCGGTGACCGCGGAGATCAACACGTTGTTTCAGACCGTCACCTCGATCGCGCAGAAGGTGGATCCGGTCAAGCTGAACCTGACGCTGAGCGCGGCCGCGCAGTCGCTGGCCGGCCTGGGTGACAAATTCGGGCAGTCGATCGTCAACGGCAACGCGGTGCTCGATGACGTCAACCCGCAGATGCCCCAGATCCGCCGTGACATCCAGCAGCTGGCCAGCCTCGGCGACACTTACGCCAACGCCTCGCCGGACCTGTTCGACTTCCTCAACCACGCGGTCGTCACCTCGCGCACCATCAACGCCCAGCAAAAGGATCTGGACTCCGCGTTGTTGGCCGCTGCCGGGTTCGGCAACACCGGGGCACAGATCTTCGAGAAGGGCGGCCCCTACCTGGCCCGCGGCGCCGCCGACCTGGTGCCCTCGGCACAACTGCTCGACACCTACAGCCCGGCGATTTTCTGCACCCTGCGCAACTACCACGACATCGAGCCCAAGGCCGCCTCGTTCCTGGCCGGCAACGGCTACTCGTTGAACGCCCACACCGAGGCGCTGTCCGGCCTCGGTCTGCTCGTCAACCCCGTCTCGGCGGTGGCCACGATCGCCAGCCTGGTCGGTGGCCTGGCCGGGGTGGTCGGCGGCGCGCCCAACCCCTACATCTATCCGGAGAACCTGCCGCGGGTGAACGCCCGTGGTGGGCCGGGGGGTGCGCCGGGTTGCTGGCAGCACATCACCCACGACCTGTGGCCCGCTCCCGAGCTGGTGATGGACTCCGGCAACAGCATTGCGCCGTACAACCACCTCGACACCGGTTCGCCCTACGCCATCGAGTATGTGTGGGGCCGTCAGGTAGGGGATAACACGATCAACCCATGAAAATCACCGGTACGCTCGTCAAACTCGGCATCTTCTCGCTGGTGCTGCTGCTGTTCACCGTGATGATCGTCGTGGTGTTCGGCCAGATGCGCTTCGACCGCACCAACGCCTACACCGCGGAGTTCGCCAACATCAGCGGGCTGCGGGCCGGCCAGTTCGTGCGCGCCTCCGGGGTGGAGATCGGCAAGGTCGACTCGGTGCAGCTGGTCGATGGCGGCAAGCGCGTGCGGGTGAAGTTCAACGTGGATCGCTCGGTTCCGCTGTATCAGTCGACGACCGCGCAGATCCGCTACCTCGATCTGATCGGCAACCGGTATTTGGAGCTCAAGCGCGGCGAGGGTGAAGGCGCCGACAAGGTGCTGGCGCCGGGGGGGTTCATCCCGCTGTCGCGCACCGCGCCGGCGCTGGACCTGGATGCGCTGATCGGTGGTTTCAAGCCGCTGTTTCGGGCGCTGGACCCGGAGAAGGTTAACACCATCGCGACCGCGCTGGTCACGGTGTTTCAGGGGCAGGGCGGCACCATCAACGACATCCTGGACAACACCGCGCAGCTGACTAGCCAGATCGGCGAGCGTGACCAGGCCATCGGCGAGGTGATCAAGAACCTCAACGTCGTGCTGGACACCACCGTGCGGCATCGCCAGCAATTCGACCAGACCGTCAACAACCTCGAAATCCTGATCAGCGGGCTCAAGGACCACGGCGACCAGCTGGCGGGCGGGACCGCGCACATCAGCAACGCCGCCGGCACGGTGGCCGACCTACTGGCCGAAGACCGCGCACTACTGCACAAGTCCATCAACTACCTCGACGGGATCCAGCAGCCGCTGATCGACCAGCAAGACCAACTGCAGGACTACCTGAAGAAGGTGCCGGGCGCGCTGAACATGATCGGGCGCGCGATCGGGTCCTACGGCGACTTCGTGAACTTCTACGCCTGTGACATCACGTTGAAGATCAACGGTTTGCAGGCTGGTGGCCCGGTGCGCACGGTGCGGCTTTTCCAGCAGCCGACGGGTAGGTGCACGCCGCAATGAGAACGTTGGAACCGCCGAACCGGCTGCGGATCGGCCTGATGGGCATCGTGGTCACGCTGCTGGTCATCGGCGTGGGGCAAAGCTTCACCAGTGTCCCGGTGTTGATGGCGCGGCCGGCTTATTACGGGCAGTTCACCGATTCGGGCGGGATCAATGTTGGCGACAAGGTGCGCATCGCCGGCATGGATGTCGGCAAGGTCGAGGCCCTCACCATCGATGGTGATCACGTCGTGATGAAGTTCTCGATCGGCACCAACACCATCGGCACCGAGAGCCGGCTGGCGATCCGCACCGACACGATCCTGGGCAAGAAGGTGATGGAGATCGAGGCGCGCGGCAGCCAGCAGCTGCGGCCCGGGGCCACGCTGCCGATCGGTCAGAGCACCACGCCGTATCAGATTTACGACGCGTTCTTCGACGTCACCAAGGCCGCGACGGGCTGGAACATCGACGAGGTCAAGCAGTCGCTGCACGTGCTGTCGCAGACCATCGACCAGACCTACCCGCATTTGAGCGCCGCGCTCGAGGGGGTCTCGAAGTTCTCCGACACGGTCGGCAGACGCGACACCGAGGTCAAGCACCTGTTGGCCCAGGCCAACCAGGTGGCCAGCGTGCCCGGGGACCGCAGCGAGCAGGTGGACCGGCTGCTGGTCAACGCCAAGACGCTGCTGGCCGCGTTCAACGAACGCGGCCAGGCCATCAACGCGCTGCTGAGCAATATCGCCGCGTTCTCCGAACAGGTCAAGGGCCTGATCAACGACAACCCCAACCTCAACCACGTGCTCGAGCAGCTGCGCACCATCAGCCAGATCCTGGTCGAGCGCAAGGACGACGTGGCCAACGGGCTCACCGAGGTCGGCAGGTTCCTGCCGTCGCTGAACGAGGCGATCGCGTCGGGACCGTTCTTCAAGGTCGTCCTGCACAACCTGGCGCTCTACCAGATCATCCAGCCCTGGGTGGATGCGGCGTTTAAGAAGCGCGGTATCGATCCGGAGAATTTCTGGCGCAGTGCGGGTCTGCCGGAGTACCGCTGGCCCGACCCGAACGGGACGCGGTTCCCCAATGGTGCGCCGCCACCGGCACCGCCGGTGCTGGAGGGCACCCCGGATCACCCGGGACCGGCCATCCCCCCCGGGTCGCCGTGCTCGTACACGCCGGCCAACCCGGGCGGCAATATCACCGTCGGCGAGGGCCTGCCGCGGCCGTGGAATCCGCTGCCGTGTGCGGGTGCCAGTGTGGGCCCGTTCGGGGGGCCGGGTTTCCCGGCGCCGGTCGATGTGGCGACCTCGCCGCCGAACCCGGACGGGTTGCCGCCCACGCCGGGCATCAATATCGCCGGGCGGCCGGGGGATGCGCCGCCGAACGTGCCGGGCACGCCGGTGCCGCTGCCGACGCAGGCTCCGCCGGGCGCGCGCACCGAGAACCTGGGACCGGCCGGGCCGACGCCGCCGCCGTCGACGTTTGCTCCAGGTTTGCCGCCGGGCCCGCCGGCCCCGCCCGGGCCGGGCAATCAGTTGCCGGCGCCGTTTATCAACCCGGGCGGATCCGGCGGTAGTGGTGTCACGGGAGGTAGCCAGAATTGAGCACCATCTTTGACGTCCGCAACATCCGGCTGCCGAAGTTTTCCCGGACGACGGTGATCGTGGGGGCGCTGGTCATCGTGGTGGCGCTGGTCGTGGGCTATGTCGGGTACCGGCTGTTTGAGAAGCTGACCACCAACACCGTCGTGGCCTACTTCCCGGCCGCCAACGCCCTCTATAAGGGGGACAAGGTCCAGATCATGGGCCTGCGGGTGGGCGCGATCGACAGCATCGAGCCGGTCGGCGACAAGATGAAGGTCACCTTCCACTACGCCAACAAGTACAAGGTCCCGGCCAACGCCTCGGCGGTGATTCTCAACCCCACCCTGGTGGCCTCGCGCGCGATCCAGCTGGAACCGCCCTACAAGGGCGGGCCGGTGCTCGCCGACAACGCGGTGATCCCCGAAGAGCGCACCCAGGTGCCGGTGGAGTGGGACGAGTTGCGCAACAGCATCACCAACATCATCTCCAAGCTGGGTCCGACCACCGAGCAGCCAACGGGTCCGTTCGGGGAGGTCATCTCGTCGTTCGCCGACGGGCTGGAAGGCAAGAGCAAGCAGATCAACACCGCGCTGAACAGCTTGTCCTCGGCGCTCAACGCGCTCAACGAGGGCCGCGGTGACTTCTTCGCCGTGGTGCGCAGCCTGGCGTTGTTCGTCAACGCGCTGCACCACGACGACGCGCAGTTCGTCGCGCTCAACCAGAACCTGGCCGACGTCACCGGCCGGCTGGCCTCTTCCGACAATGACCTGTCCAACGCCATTCAGCAGTTCGACAGCCTGCTGAGCACCGTGCGGCCCTGGCTGGACAAAAACCACGAGGTGTTGGCGACCGACGTCAACATCTTGGCCACCGCGACAAACACGCTGCTGCAACCGGATCCGCTGAACGGGTTGGAGACCGCGCTGCACGTGTTGCCGACGGCCGCGGCCAACATCAACCAGATCTATCACCCGTCGCACGGTTCGGTGGTCGCCATTCCGGCGATCACCAACTTCGCAAACCCGATGCAGTTCATCTGTAGTTCGATTCAGGCCGGCAGCCGGCTGGGCTATCAGGAATCTGCCGAACTGTGCGCGCAGTACCTGGCGCCGATCTTGGATGCGATCAAGTTCAACTACTTGCCATTCGGGTTGAACCTGTTCAGCACCGCCGAGACGCTGCCCAAGCAGGTGGCCTACTCCGAGGAGCGGCTGCGTCCGCCGAACGGCTACAAGGACACCACCGTCCCGGGTATCTGGGTGCCCGACACTCCGCTGTCGCACCGCAACACCCAGCAAGGCTGGATCGTGGCGCCGGGCATGCAGGGCCAGCAGGTCGGGCCGATCACCGCGGGCCTGATGACCCCCGACTCGCTCGCCGAGCTGATGGGCGGGCCCAACATCGAGCCGGTCCAGTCTCAGTACCAAACCCCGCCGGGACCGCCCAACGCCTACGACGAGAACCCGATCCTGCCGCCCATCGGGCTGCGGGCGCCGACGCCGATCCAGCCGCCGGCGCCGGGGCCGGGCGTCATCCCGGGACCGGTGGCTCCCACGCCCGCGCCGGTCGCGGCCCCGGCACCCAACGCCGGTGGTCCGCCGATCGCCGCTGACTTCGGGGGTGGCCAGTAATGCGCGCGATGATCCGGCATCGGGCCTGGCAGGCTGTGGTGTTGCTGGCGGCCGCCATGGTGTTGAGTTCGTGTGGGTGGCGGGGCATTTCCAATGTGGCTATTCCAGGTGGGCCGGGCAGCGGTGTGGGGTCGATGACCATTTATGTGCAGGTGCCCGACACGTTGGCGATCAACGGCAACAGCAAGGTGATGGTTGCCGATGTGTTCGTCGGGTCGATCAAGGCGATCAACCTGAAGAACTGGGTGGCCACCTTGACGTTGGGGGTCAAGAACAGCGTCAAGCTGCCCAAGAACGCCGTCGCCCGGATCGGCCAGACGTCGTTGCTGGGTTCGCAGCACGTGGAGCTGGCCGTGCCGCCGAATCCGTCGCCGGAGCTGTTGAAAAACGGTGACACCATTCCGCTGAAGAACTCGTCGTCGTATCCGACCACCGAGCAGACGCTGGCCAGCCTGTCGCTGATCTTGCGGGGTGGTGGCATCCCGAATCTGGAAGTGCTGCAAAACGAGGTCTACGACATCTTCCACGGGCGTGGTGAGCAGATCCGCGCGTTCATCGGCAAGCTGGACACCTTCACCGCTCAGCTCAACGCGCAGCGCGACGACATCACCCGCGCGATCGACTCCACCAACCGGCTGCTGACCTATGTGGGGGGGCGCTCCGATGTGCTGGAACGGGTGCTGACCGACATCCCGCCGCTGATCAAGCATTTCGCCGACACCAAAAACCTGCTGATCAACGCCGTCGACTCGGTGGGCCGGCTCAGTGGGGCCGCTGACCAGTACCTGGGCGAGGCGCGCGGGCCGCTGCATACCGACCTGCAGGCGCTGCAGTGCCCGCTCAAGGAACTCGGCCGCTCCTCGCCCTACCTGATCGGCGCGCTGAAACTGATTTTGACCCAGCCGTTCGACATAGACACCGTGCCGAAGATGTTCCGCGGTGACTACGTCAACATCTCGCTGACGTTGGACGTGACGTACAGCTCGGTCGACAATGCGTTCCTCACCGGAACCGGGTTGTCGGGTGCGCTGCGGGCACTCGAGCAGTCGTTTGGCCGCGACCCGGAGACGATGATCCCCGACGTGCGCTACACGCCGAACCCGAATGACGCGCCCGGCGGCCCGCTGGTGGAACGGGGGGACCGCAATTGCTGACCCCGTTCATCCGACGCCAGCTCTGGGCGTTTCTGATCCTGACGGTTGCCTCGCTGCTGGTGCTGGGTGTCTATTACCTGCAGGTCCCCAGTCTGATGGGGCTTGGCCGGTACACGTTGAAGGCGGAGCTGCCCGCCTCGGGCGGGTTGTACCCGACGGCGAATGTGACCTACCGGGGCATCACGATCGGCAAGGTCACCGACGTCGAGCCGACCGCGCACGGCGCCGAAGCCACCATGAGCATCGACAGCAGCTACCAGATCCCCATCGACGTGGTCGCCAACGTGCACTCGGTGTCGGCCGTCGGTGAGCAGTACCTGGACCTGGTCTCCACCGGCAATCCCGGCAAGCATTTCGCCGACGGGCAGACCATCACCAAGGGCACCGTGCCGGCCGAGATCGGTCCGGCCCTCGACACCGCCAACCGGGGCCTGGAGGCATTACCCAAGGACAAGATCGGCAAGTTGCTCGACGAGACCGCGGAATCCGTCGGCGGCCTGGGTCCCGCGCTGCAACGCCTGGTCGATTCCACCCAGGCCATCGTCGGGGACTTCAAGACCAACATCACCAACGTCAACGACATCATCGCCAACTCGGGGCCGGTGCTGGACAGCCAGGTGAAATCCGATGACAACATCGAACGCTGGGCGCGCAACCTCAACACACTGGCCGCTCAAGCGGCGGCAAATGACCAGCACGTGAAAAACGTTGTGTCCCAAGCGGCCCCGACTACCGACCAGCTGAACGCGGTGTTCAGTGATGTTCGGCAATCTCTACCCCAGACGTTGGCGAACCTTGAGATCGTGCTCGACCTGCTCAAGCGCTACCACACCGGCGTGGAGCAGGTGCTGGTGTTCCTGCCCCAAGCCGCCTCGATCACCCAGACCGTATCTACCCCGTTCCCGAACCAGGCCGCGCTGGACCTCGGCTTGACGATCAACCAGCCGCCGCCCTGCCTGACCGGTTTCATTCCCGCCTCCGAGTGGCGGTCACCGGCCGATACCAGCCTGCAACCGCTGCCGTCGGGCACCTACTGCAAGATCCCGATGGACACCCCGGCCAACAGCGTGCGCGGCTCGCGCAACATCCCCTGCGTGGATGTCCCCGGCAAGCGGGCGGCCACGCCGCGCGAGTGCCGCGACCCCAGGCCGTATGTGCCCGCCGGGACCAACCCGTGGTTCGGTGACCCGAACCAGATTCTGACCTGCCCGGCGCCGGGAGCCCGCTGCGACCAGCCCGTGAAACCCGGCATGGTGATCCCCGCGCCATCTATCAACAACGGCATGAACCCGGCGCCGTCGGACCGCGTCGCCGAGTCGCCACCTCCGGTCAGCGACTCGCTACAGCGACCAGGTACCGGCACGGTGCAGTGCAACGGACAGCAGCCCAACCCGTGTGTCTACACGCCGATGGGACCCCCCTCGGCGGTATACAGTCCCCAAAGCGGTGAACTGGTAGGGCCCGACGGCGTCAAATACTCCGTCGAAAACTCGACCAAAACAGGAGACGACGGATGGAAGGAGATGCTGGCACCAGCCGGCTGAACCCACCACCGATGTCGAT
>NZ_JAGZ01000008.1 GCF_000526915.1 Mycobacterium genavense ATCC 51234
TTCGAGGGCCACAACATCCATACGGAGTACGCCTCGCTGCGCAGCCGGATCGGGATGGTCCCCCAAGACGACGTCGTGCACCGTCAGCTGACCGTCAACCAGGCGCTGGGCTATGCCGCCGAGTTGCGGCTGCCACCGGACACCAGCAAGGCCGACCGCGAACAGGTCGTCGCGCAGGTGCTCGAGGAACTCGAGCTGACCAAGCACGCCGACACCCGCGTCGACAAGCTCTCCGGCGGCCAGCGCAAGCGCGCGTCGGTGGCCCTGGAATTGCTCACCGGCCCGTCGCTGCTGCTCCTCGACGAACCCACCACCGGCCTGGACCCGGCGCTGGACCGCCAGGTGATGATGATGCTGCGCCAGCTGGCCGACGCCGGCCGCGTCGTGTTGGTCGTGACGCACTCGGTGTCCTACCTCGACGTCTGCGATCAGCTGCTGCTGGTCGCGCCCGGCGGCAAGACGGCCTACTGCGGCCCGCCCAGCCAGATCGGCGCGGCGATGGGCACCACCAACTGGGCCGACATCTTCGCCAAGGTGGGTGCGGACCCGGACGAGGCCAACCGCCGGTTCCGGGAAGAAAACCAGCAACAGCCACAAGTACCGTCCGAACACAGCCCGGCCGCCGATTTGGGTGAACCGGTACACGCCGACGTGCGCCGCCAGTTCTCCACGGTCGCCCGCCGGCAGATACGGCTGGTCATCTCCGACCGCGGCTACACGGTGTTCCTGGCGCTGCTGCCGTTTTTGATCGGGGTGCTGACCCTGACGGTGCGCGGCAACAGCGGGTACGGCATGTCCGATCCGCTGGGTAACAATCCCGCTCAGCCCGACCAGATTCTGGTCATGCTGAACGTCGGCGCGGTGTTCATGGGTACCGCGCTGACGATCCGCGACCTGATCGGCGAGCGCCCGATCTTCCGCCGCGAACAAGCGGTCGGCCTGTCCACGGCGGCCTACATGGGCGCGAAAATCGTTGTCTTCTCGACGTTTGCGATCATCCAGGCCGCGATCGCCACGACCATCTCCGTGATCGGCTGGGGCACCCCGATCTCCAAGGCCGCGATCCTGGGCAACGTCAACTTCGAACTGTTCGTCACGGTGGCCGCGACGTGTGTGGGTGCGGCGCTGCTGGGCATGGCGCTGTCGGCGCTGGCCCAATCCCAGGACCAGATCATGCCGATGCTGGTGGTGTCGATCATGAGTCAGCTGGTGTTCTCCGGCGGCATGATCTGGGTGACCAACCGGCTGGTGCTCGACCAGCTGTCGTGGCTCACGCCCGCGCGGTGGGGCTTCGCGGCGTCGGCGTCGACGATCGACACGCACCGGCTGATACCGGGCCCGACCGACCCGAAAGACCAACACTGGAATCACACCAAGAGCGCATGGCTGTTCGATATGGCCATGCTCGGAGTCCTGTGCATAAGCTATAGCGCGATCGTGTGGTGGAAGATCCGGCTGAAACGACGCTGAACTAATGAATGCGCCTGCGCAATCGGTACTGACGGTGCGGTCCAACCGATCCGAGGTCAGTTTTGCCCCCGGCGGCGACGTCATCATCGGCAGCGACGTCCGCGCCGACCTGCGCGTGGCGCATCCGCTGGTCACCCGGGCACACCTGGTGCTGCGCTTCGACCACGGCAAATGGGTTGCGGTGGACAACAATTCGCGCAGCGGCATCTTCGTCGACGGACGCAGGGTGCCGGGTGTCGACATCCGGGACGGCCAGGCCGTCAACCTCGGCGCCCCCGACGGACCGCGGATCACCTTCGCGCTGGGACACCATCGCGGCAGCGTCGGAGTGCTGCCGCCGACCTCGCGGGCGGTGCCGACCGTCCCGCCGGTCGGCAGATACCAGGACCGGCCCACCGACGCGGTGCACACCACCGCCGTGCCGATCGTGCAACCCACCCTGCCGACCCAGGCCGTCCCGAACGACGCGACCCGGGTCGCCCAGCCGGCGGGCACCGACATGTCGCAATTTCCGACGCGGGTGATGAAAGTCGTCGGGCCCGAGTCGGGGGTGCAGGCCCCGAAGGGCGGCACCGCCTGGATCGGACGCGAGCTCGACAACGACATCGTCATCCACGACGTGCTGGCCTCGCGGCATCACGCGTTCCTGGAGCCGACGCCCGCCGGCATCGAGATCCGCGACGCGAACAGCATCAACGGAACGTTCGTCAACGGGGTGCGAATCGCGCAGGCCCTGCTGACCGAGGGCGACGTGGTGACGATCGGCAACGTCGACCTGGTGTTCACCGCCGGCCTGCTGGCCCGCCGCCAGGAAGTGGCGACGAGCACCGGTGGGCTGGAGGTGCGCGAGGTCGGCTTCGCGATCAACGGCAAGCATCTGCTGCAGCAGATCTCGATGACGGCACGACCCGGCACCCTGACCGCGATCATCGGCGGCTCGGGCACCGGCAAGTCGACACTGTCGCGGCTGATCGCCGGCTACACCACCCCCACCGCGGGCGTGGTCACCTTCGAGGGCCACAACGTCCACACCGCCTACGCCACGCTGCGCAGCCGGATCGGGATGGTCCCCCAAGACGACGTCGTGCACCGCCAGCTCACCGTCAACCAGGCGCTGGGCTATGCGGCCGAACTGCGGCTGCCGCCCGACACCGGCAAGGCCGGCCGCGACCAGGTGGTGGCTCAAGTCCTCGACGAGCTGGGACTGACCGCGCACGCCGACACCCGCGTCGACAAGCTCTCCGGCGGGCAGCGCAAGCGCGCCTCGGTGGCCCTCGAACTGCTCACCGGGCCGTCGCTGCTGATCCTCGACGAGGCGACCTGGGGGCTGGACCCAGCGCTGGACCTGCAGGTCATGACGATGCTGCGCCAACTCGCCGACGCCGGGCGCGTCGTGCTGGTTGTCACGCACTCGCTGACCTACCTCGACGTCTGCGACCAGGTGCTGCTGATGGCGCCCGGCGGCAAGATCGCGTTCCTGGGCCCGCCGGGTCAAATCGGGGAGGCGATGGGCACCACCAACTGGGCCCAGATTTTCGCCAAGGTCGGCGCCGACCCCCACGAGGCCAACCGCCGTTTCCTGGAACGACAGGACCACACCCCGCCCGCCCGGGCCGAGACGCCGGTCGATCTGGGCACCCCGGCGCGCAGCAGCATGTTGCGCCAGTTCTCCACGATCGCGCGGCGCCAGGTCCGGTTGATCGTCTCCGACCGCGCCTAATTCGCCTCCTTGCGCTGCTGCCGTTCATCCTGGGCGCGCTGTCGCTGACGGTCCCGGGTCACACCGGCTTCGGCATCGCGGACCCGAACAGCGAGACGCCCGACGAGGCCGCCCAGATCCTGACGTTGATGTCGATCGCCGCCGTCTTCATGGGCACGGCCCTGACGATCCGCGACCTGATCGGCGAACGCCCGATCTTCCAGCGCGAGCAGGCCGTCGGCCTGTCCACCGGGGCCTACCTCGGCGCCAAGATCTCGGTGTTCTGCGCGTTCGCCATCATCCAGGCGGCGATCGCCACCGGCATCGTGCTCGTCGGTAAGGGCACGCCCAAACAGCCGGCGCTGCTGCTCGGTAATGCCAGCCTGGAGCTGTTCGTCACGGTCGCCGCCACCTGCGTGGCGTCGGCGATTCTGGGCCTGGTGCTGTCGTCGATCGCCCGCTCCAACGAACAGATCATGCCGCTGCTGGTGGTGTCGCTGATGCTGCAGCTGGTGCTCGCCGGTGGACTGATCCCGGTGACCGGGCGGCTCTTCCTCGACCAGCTGTCCTGGCTGATGCCCTCGCGCTGGGGCTATGCGGCGTCGGCGGCCACCGTCAATCTGCGGACGTTGGTGCCCCTCGGCCCGAAGGACAGCCACTGGGCGCACACCGACAGCGCCTGGCTGCTCGACATGGCGATGCTGGGCGTGCTGTCGGTGATCTACTCGACGATCGTGTGGTGGCGCATCCGGCTCAAGCGCTAGTCGGATTTGGCGTCCAGCCGCAGCCCGCGTGCCGCCGCGAAGGCCAGCGCACAATCGGCCCACTGCTGCACCGCGGTCAAGCCGTCAGGCTTTGCAGCGCGTACTCGCTGATTGCGATCAGCGCATCGGTCGCCGACCGGCGATCCCTGGCATCGACATCGATCACCGGAGTGTGCGGCGACAAGGCCAGCGCCTCGCGGATCGCGCCGACGGGATAGGTTGGCGCACCGTCGAATTGGTTGACGGCGATCAGGAACGGCAGGTTGCGGTGTTCGAAGAAGTCGACCGCGGCGAAGCTGTCCTGCAGCCGGCGACAGTCCACCAGGACGATCGCGCCGATGGCGCCGCGCACCAGGTCGTCCCACATGAACCAGAACCGCCGCTGGCCCGGCGTGCCGAACAGGTAGAGCACCAGGTCGTGGTCCAGCGTGATCCGGCCGAAGTCCATCGCGACCGTCGTCGTCCGCTTGTTGGGTGTGGCCTCGAGCATGTCGACGCCGGCCGAGGCGTCGGTGACGAGCTCCTCGGTGCGCAGCGGCATGATCTCCGAGACCGCCCCGACGAACGTGGTCTTGCCGGCGCCGAACCCGCCGGCGACGACGATCTTCGTCGACGCGGTGGCGCCGGAGTCAGAGTGCTTTAAGGCCACGCAGGGTCCTTCCTATGAGTTCGTGGCGCTCGTCGCGGGTCGACTGCTCGGTCAGCGTTCGATGCACTCGAAGGTAGCCGGACAGCACCAGGTCACCGACCAGCACCCGCGCGACACCGATCGGCAGGTTCAGCAGCGCCGAAATCTCGGCTACGGAAGGGTTTTTGACGCACAGCCCGATGATCTTGCCTCTCGCATCGTCGGCCGGCCAGCGATGAGCCCGCCCGGCCTGCAGCGTCTGAACCGGCGCCTCCAACGGAATGTCGACGCCGGAGTTCGTCCGCCCGGCGGTCAGGGTGTACGGGCGGACCAGGTTCGCCTCACGTGAGGGCGGCCCGGATTCGCTTCTGTCCATCGCGACTCACGAATGCCTGACGGAGCGGCGGGTGGACTGCACGACGCCGCCCACCCGTTCGACGAGGATCGCCATCTCGTAGCCGATTTGGCCGATGTCGCACGACGTCTCGGCCAGCGTCGCCAGGTGCGACCCGTCGCCGACGCGCATCAACAACAAGTAGCCGTTCTGCATCTCGACCACCGACTGCAGCACCGCTCCGCCGTCGAACAGCTGGGCGGCACCGGTCGCCAGGCTGGCCAGCCCGGAGGCCACCGCGGCCAGCTGGTCGGCTCGTTCGCGGGGTAGCAGCTCGCTGGCGGCCACCGGCAGACCGTCGACCGACACCAGCAGCGCATGCGCCACGCCGGGGACCTCGAGAGCGAACTTCGTCACCAGCCAGTCCAGTGAGCTGCTTGCAGACGTCATTCCTCATCGGGTCCTTGGCTCGAGTGACGGGCGTGTGACCGCCCGCTGCGCACCCCGCCGAAGTGGTTACTGAACGAGGCCCGAACCGCTTCGGGGTCGCGGGCCGCATGCAGTCCGCCGTTCGATCCTACGAGGGATTGCTGGTCGTCCTGGCTGCGGTGCCGCTGGTCGGAGGCGGGGACGCCGGCCGCTCCGGGCACCAGCCGGGCGCCGGGGGTGCGAACGGGCAGGCCGTGGTCGGCGGTGCGCTCCTCGACCGGCTTGTCCTCGGCCTCGGCGGCCAGGGACCAGCCCCGATCCCACACCGACTGCCAATCCAGGTCCGGGCTGTTGACCAGGTCGTGCGGGTCACCCATCATCTCTGAGAGCATCCTCCGATAGATCACGTCGTCCTTCGACGCCGGCATCGCGGCCGGGATGGACGGCTCGGCGGGTGGCTTGGCGGGCGCCGGTTTGGCGGGCGCCGGCTCGACGGGGGCCGGCTTGGCGGCACGGGCCGGTGGCCCCGCCGAGCCGGTCTCCCGCGACCGCGCGGCGAAGAACGCCGAGGTGTCCGAGACCGCGGGGGCCGGCTTCGGGGCGGGCGGCGCGGGCCGCGGCTGGTTCTCGGTCTCCCACCACGGGGTGGCCAGCTCACGATGGCGCTTGGGCAGCGGCGGCGCGGGAGGCGCGGCGGGAACGTCGGTGATGCCGCTGGAGCCCGGGCTGCGGCGGGGCAACAACGAGATCGGGGGCACCTCGCCGGAGCCCTGGTCGGGTGTGGCCGCAACGGGGCGTTGGCGCGTCGCGCCCCTTTTCACCCGCGGCGGCCCGCTGGCCAGCTTGGTGCTCGGCGACGAGACGGCCCGGATCCGCTCACCCTGGTCCTCCGAGATTTCGGCCGGGCCGCCGTCGAAGCCCTCCAACACCGTCGGCGGCAGGTAAACCTCGGCGGTCGTGCCGGTGCCCGCCTCGTTGGGCCCCGGGCCGCGCAGCCCGACCCGGATGCCGTGCCGGGCGGCGATCCGGCCCACCACGAAAAGCCCCATGTGGCGGGCGTTGTCGGGGGTCACCTCACCACCGGCTTGCAGGCGCATGTTGGCCATCCGCCGATCGGAGTCGTTCATGCCCAAGCCGGAGTCGGCGATCCGTAGCACCACTCCGCCGTAGCCGCCGCGCGCCCCGGAAATCCGGGCGTACGTCGACGGCGGCGAGTAGCGCAGGGCGTTGTCGATCAGCTCGGCGAACAGATGGATGGCGCCACCGGCGGCCCCGCTGATCAGCAGGCACTCGGGCAGCTCACCCAACTCGACCCGGCGGTAATCCTCGACCTCGGAGACGGCCGCGCTGATCACCGTGGACAGTGGGACCGGCTCGCGCTGATCGCGGGCCAGCTGGGCGCCGGCGAGCACCAGCAGGTTGGCGCTGTTGCGGCGCAACCGGGCGGCCAGGTGATCCAGCCGAAACAGGCTGTCCAGCCGATCGGGGTCCTCTTCGTTGCGCTCCAGCCGGTCGATCAGCGACAACTGCTGGTCGACGAGCGAGCGGCTGCGCCGCGACATGGTCTCGAACATGTCGTTGACCAGCAACCGCAACCGCGCCTCGTCGCCGGCCAGCAGCAGCGCCTGGGTGTGAAGTTCGTCCACCGCGTGCGTGACCTGACCGATCTCCTCGGTGGTGAACACCGGCAGCGGAGCCGGAATCGGTTCGGCCTCACCGGCTTTCACCCGGGCGATCTCCTCCTCGAGATCGGTGTGGGCGACCTTGAGCGCGCCGTCGCGCAGCACCCGCAGCGGCATCACCAGCGCGCGCGCCATCAGTAAGACGACCAGCAGCGCGATCACGATGGCGGCGAGTACCAGCACACCGTCGACGATCGCGGAGTTACGCCGCTCGTCGGCCTGGGTGTGCACCGACTTCGTCACCGCCGCGGTGGCGCTGGTGATGACCTGCTCGGCGATCGTGTCGGTGGTCCGGATCGAGCGCAGCAGGTCCGGGTTGTCGGCGAGCGCGCTGGCCGGATCGGACATGATCGCCATCCGGGTCACCATCTGCTGCTGCAGCGTCTTGGCGTCGGGCGAACCGACACCCAGCACCTGGCTCATTCCGAACAGCGTCGACGGCTCGGTGCCGGCCAGGGTGATCATCGAGGTGCGCAGCTGCGGCTCGGACAGCTCGGCGCCGCGGGTCACCAAAATTTCCTGCATCGTCATCTGGCCCCGGGCTCCGACGGCCCGGCTCAAACCCTGTGCCTGCGCGCGGATCTGCTCGTCGTCCACCTGTACCGAGGCGTTGATGACATCCTCAGCTATCAACAGCAGCGGCGCATAGGTGGTGACCCGGTCCCGCAAACCGATGCTGTTATCGGCCACCTTGTCCAGCAGCGATTGCCCGCCGCCCAGCAGGGTGCCCACGCCGGACCGGACGTCGGGAGTGACATCGGTGTTCGACAACCGGGTCTGCAACTCGCCCCTGCGGGCTTCGTAGTTCTTCTTCGCGCCCTCGACGTCACGCCCGGTGGAATTCGCCAACAACGCGACGTCCAGCGCCGACATGTACTTGGTGAGCGCCGGCAGCAAGTCGGCGCGCGCGGCGGCCAACCGGAGGCCGCTGGAGCTCGAGATGGCCGTGTTGAGGCGCAGGCCGCCGAAGATTGCGGCCAGGACCAGCGGGATCAGCACGATCGCCGCGACCTTCCAGCCGACCGGCCAGTTGCTCGGGGACCAGGCCGGCGGACGCCTCGCCGGGGTCGCCGGCGCGTGGGCGAACTCGGGGGGCGCCGCCTCGGCCGAGGTGGCCGGGCGGTTGAACATCGTCATGTGGTTGCGGCCGCGCGACCGGCCGCTGCGCTGGCACTGGGCATCGAAACAAACGAGAGGCTCATGAACTTCCTGCTTTTATTCCGCTCCCCCCGCGCCAAGACGCGCGAGCGGAAAACGCGTGGCAATTCGACGAGTATGACAGCCCGCGGCCCGGCTCACCAGAATCGTTACTGAGCAGACAGGCACCCCCAAGGTGTGCCGGTGCGCGGGCATGCGGGTCTGGCAAACGGGCCGCGGCGCGAAATCCCTACGCGGGCCGCAGGATCGCGACGAGGAAGTCGGAATCGTCGGTGAACGGCCGCAGATCCCAGGTGGACAGCAGCACATCGGCAGCGAATCCGGCGGCCGCCGCGTGGCCGAGAAATTCGTCGAATTCGTAGTCGCGGCCGGCGCCGAAGCCGATCGCCGCTCGACCGTCGTCGGCGACGTGGGCCCGCAGCCGGCTCAGCACCCGGCCGCGGGTGCTCGGCGCGAGGAATGCCATCACGTTGCCGGCGGACACGATCACGTCGAACGCGTCGGTGATGCCGCGCGCGGGCAGGTCCAGCTCGGCGAGGTCGCCGACCAGCCATTGCGGGCCGGGATAATCCTGCTCGGCCGCGGCGATCAGCGCCGGGTCGACGTCGACCCCGACCACGTGGTGACCGACCGTGGCCAGATACCCGCCCACCCGTCCGACGCCGCAGCCGGCGTCGAGGATGCGGGCCCCGCGCGGCACCATGGCGTCGATCAGCCGGGCCTCGCCGACCAGATCCTTGCCGTCGCGGGCCATCGAACGGAAGCGTTCGATATACCAGTTCGAATGTCCGGGATCGGCGGCCACCTTCTGCATCCAGATGCTCTGCTCGATCATGTCGCCATTATCCGTTCATTCGACGACCAAGATCGGGATCGTCCGTTCCGTCAGCGCCTGCAACTGCGTGTAGACCGGGTAGGCCTCGATCGCCGTCTGCCACCATTCCTCGCGTTCGGCGCCGTGCACCTCGCGTGCCGTCATCTCGAAGACCTTGTCGCCGTCTTGCACAGTGACGTTCGGGTTGGCTTTCACGTTGTGGTACCAGGGCGGGTGCTTCGGGGCTCCCCCGATGGAGCCGACCATCGCGTAGCGTCCGTCCTTCTCGACGCGCATCAGTGGCACATACCGCTTGAGGCCACTCTTCGCGCCGGTCACGGTGAACAGCACGACGGGCCGGTCCATGATCTCGACGCCGTCGGTGGTGCCTTGCCGCAGAATTTGTTCGGTCTGCTCGCGCACCCAATCCGTCGTGCTGAGCTGTACTTGATCCGTCATGCCCTGCTCAACAACGAAGGGAGTCCGCAGTGTTCCGGCTGATGTTCGTGGCGCCGCGGATTCCGCCCAATACCGGCAACGCCATCCGCACGGCCGCGGCCACCGGCACCGAATTGCATCTGGTCGAGCCGATGGGCTTCGACCTGTCCGAACCCAAGGTGCGCCGGGCCGGACTGGACTACCACGACCTGGCCTCGGTCACCGTGCACGCGACGCTGCAGCACGCGTGGGACGTGCTGATGCCGGCGCGGGTGTTCGCGTTCACCGCGCATGCGCCGACGTCGTTCGCCGACGTCGCCTATCGGCCCGGCGACGTGTTGACGTTCGGGCCGGAGCCCGACGGGCTGGATGCGCAGACCCTGGCCGACGGCCACATCACCGGCCAGGTGCGCATCCCGATGCTGGCCGGGCGGCGGTCGCTGAATCTGGCGAACGCCGCGGCGATCGCGATCTACGAGGCATGGCGCCAACACGGCTTTCCCGGCGCGGTGTGAACTACCAGGTGTTCCAGTGCGTCAGGGTGTCGGCGGGCAGCCGCTTGGCCGGGCGGAAATAGGTGCCCTTGGTGTAGGCGATCGGGAACAGCCCGCCCTGGCTGACCTCCTCGTAGGGGATCCCGAGCACCTCGGCGGCCTTGCATTCGCCGTCGCCGAGCAGGTGCAGCGTCGTCCAGCAGGAGCCCAGCCCGCGGGAGCGCAGCGCCAGGCAGAAGCTCCACACCGCCGGGAACAGCGACGCCCAGAACGAGACGCCGCCCAGCGGTGACTTGTCCTCGCGGCCGGCGAGGCACGGGATCAGCAGCACCGGCGCCTCGTGCATGTGCTCGGCGAGGTAGGTCGCCGAATCCACCACCTTGCCCATCCGCTCGCCGCGGGTGTCGCCCTCGGCGTACTCGGGCTTCGGCGCGCTGAGGTAGGGCCGGGCATACGACAGGTAGATCTCGCCGATCGCCTTTTTCTTCTCGGCGTCTTCGACGAACACCCATTGCCAGCCCTGGGCGTTGGAACCGGTGGGCGCTTGCAACGCCAGCTCCAGGCACTCCATCAGAACCTCGCGCGGCACCGGCTTGTCGAAGTCGAGACGCTTGCGAACCGAACGGGTCGTGGTGAGAAGTTCGTCGACGGACAGGTTGAGGGTCATGCTTGGAGGCTATACGCGTGCGCCGAACGTGCACGCAGCGCGAGACTTTCGCCGTTCGGCGCAGGGTCAGCCTAGGTCGGTCGACGTCGAAAGCGTCCGCCACTTGTCGATGTCGGCCTTGAGGCTGTCGATCTTGGCCTCCACCGTGGCGACGCAGTCGGTGCCCAGCAGCAGATGCACCGGCGGGTCGACGGCCGCGGCGATGTCGACGATGGCCGCGGCGGCCTTGATCGGGTCGCCGGGCTGGGCGTGGTTGACGTCCGCGGCGTGGGCACGCACCGCCCCGGCGGTGGACTCGTAGTCGGCGATGACGGTGGCTTCGGTGTCCAGGCTGGACGCGTCGAGGAAGTCGGTCGGAAGTATCCGGGTTCGACGATCGTGACCCAGATTCCCAGCGGCCGCAGCTCGCCGGCCAGCGCCTCACTGAACCCTTCCATCGCGAACTTGGTCGAGCAGTAGATGCCCCATCCCGGCCCACCGGCCAGGCCGCCGACCGAGCTGATGTTGATGATGTGGCCAAAGCGCTGGGCGCGCATGATCGGCAGCACAGCGCGTTGCATGGTCAGGGTACCGAACACGTTGACCTCGTAGACGGCCCGGACCGCTGGGTCGGAGGCCTCCTCGACGGCGCCGAGCAGGCCGCGGCCGGCGTTGTTCACCAGCACGTCGATCCGGCCGAACGTATCGACCGCCGAACTGACCGCCCGCGCGGCCTGATCGGCGTTGGTGACGTCGAGGTCGACGGGCAGCAGCGCGTCGCCGGCGTCGGGCAGGTGGGTGAGGATCTCTCGGCGCGTCGCGCGGTGGCCACCACGCGGTCGCCCTGAGCCAGGATCTTGCGGGCGATCTCGAGGCCGAAACCGCGGGAAGCTCCGGTGAGGAACCAGACCTTGGACACTTTCCCTCTTTCTTCTCGCGTTTCTTCTCGCGGTCGGCCTAGCTGGGCGGCGGGGGTGGCTGGTCGGGCGGGATCGCCCCGGCGCAGCCCCCGGGCGGGGGCGGCCCGGGCAGGAGTTCGTCGCCGCCGACGCAGTCGTAGTAGAACTGCGGGCCGGCTATCCAGGTCTTCATCCACTGGTGCCAAAACGACCCGTCGGGGTACTTCTCTCCGTCGCACACCGCCAAATTGCCGTATCCCCATCGGCCGCCCGGGCAGTAGCCCTTCGTCATGTCGGGCTGGTGCGGGTCGGGCGGATCGGCGCGGGCGACGGCGGGAGAAAGCACAAGCGCCGCAGCACAACCCACTATCGCTGCGCCTCGGCGAAGAAGCGTGAATGTTATTTCGACTCCGTTGAGGCATGCGATAAGGGGGCGATTCGGGTTCGCACAGTGTACGACGCGGTCGTTCCCGCCGAACGTGCTCTGGTGGTGAAAAATCGGCGAAAATCTCGCCATTAGAGCACGTTCGGCGAACAAGTCAGCGAAAGTCCCGCGACTTCGAGCCGACGGCCAATGTGATACGGCCCAGCCGCTCGGCCACCACGGTGACTGCGCCGCTGGCGTTTTGGACCTGACCGCGGACCAGCAGCGCCGGTGCGGTGTTCGCCAGCTTGCGGTGTCGCGCCCAAACCCCGGGTGTGCAGAGCACATTGACCATCCCGGTCTCGTCCTCGAGGTTGATGAACGTCACGCCCTGCGCGGTGGCGGGTCGCTGCCGATGGGTCACCGCGCCGGCGATCAGCACCCGGTCGCCGTCGGGCACGCCGAGTAGCCCCTCGGCGGGCACCACCCCCATCGCGTTCAGGTCGGCCCGCAGGAACTGGGTCGGGTAGCTGTCCGGGGAGATGCCGGTGGCCCACACGTCGGCGGCGGCCAGCTCCAGCTCGCTCATCCCCGGCAACGCCGGAATGTGCGACGACGAGCCCACCCCGGGCAGCCGGTCCGGCCGTTGGGTGGCCGCGGCCCCGGCCGCCCACAGCGCCTCGCGCCGCGACATCCCGAAGCAGGCGAAAGCCCCGGCCGTCGCCAGCGCTTCGGTCTGCGGCACGTTCAGCTGCAGCCGGGAAGTCAGATCCAGCAGAGAAGTAAACGGGCCGTTGGCTTTTCGCTCCTCGACCAGCTTCTCGGCCAGGTCGTCGCCGATATGACGGACCGCGCCCAGCCCGAGCCGTACCTCCGTGCCGGCGTTCTCGAGGGTGGCGTGCGCCAGGCTCGCGTTGACGTCCGGGCCGTGCACCAGCACGCCGTGCCGACGTGCGTCGGCCACCAGCGACTGCGGCGAATAGAAGCCCATCGGCTGGGCACGCAGCAGCGCGGCGCAGAACGCGGCCGGGTGATGCAGCTTGAACCACGACGAGTAGAACACCAGCGACGCGAAGGACAATGCGTGGCTTTCCGGGAAGCCGAAATTGGCGAAGGCTTCCAGCTTTTCGTAGGTCCGCTCGATCACCTCGTCGGTGGCACCGTGCAATTGACGCATGCCCTGGTAGAACCGGTCGCGCAGCCGTCGCATGCGTTCGGTCGAGCGCTTGGACCCCATGGCGCGCCGCAGCTGGTCGGCCTCGGCGGCCGAGAAGCCGGCGCAGTCGACCGCGAGCTGCATCAGCTGCTCCTGAAACAGCGGCACCCCCAACGTCTTTCGCAACGCGTGCTCCATGGACGGGTGGTCGTAGACCACCGGGTCCAGGCCGTTGCGCCGCCGGATGTAGGGGTGCACCGACCCGCCCTGGATGGGCCCGGGCCGGATCAGCGCGACCTCGACCACCAGGTCGTAGAACACCCGCGGCTTCAGCCTGGGCAGCGTGGCCATCTGCGCGCGGGACTCCACCTGGAACACGCCGACGGAATCGGCGCGGGCCAGCATCTCGTACACCGCCGGCTCGGAGAGGTCGAGGCGGGCCAGGTCGACCTCGATGCCCTTGTGTTCGGCCACCAGGTCTTTGGCGTAGTGCAACGCCGAGAGCATGCCCAGACCGAGCAGGTCGAACTTCACCAAACCGATTGCCGCGCAATCGTCTTTGTCCCACTGCAGGACGCTGCGGTTCTCCATCCGCGCCCACTCCACCGGGCACACATCGGCGATCGGGCGATCGCATATCACCATGCCCCCGGAGTGAATGCCCATGTGCCGCGGCAGGTTCCGGATCTGGGTGGCCAACTCGATCACCTGCGGCGGGATGCCGTCGAGGTCCGGCGAGTCGGCCAGACCGTCCCAGTGGCTGATCTGTTTGCTCCACGCGTCCTGCTGGCCCTGCGAGTAACCCAGGGCACGGGCCATGTCGCGCACCGCGATCTTGGCGCGGTAGGTGATGACGTTGGCGACCTGAGCGGCGTAGTCGCGGCCGTATTTGTCGTAGACGTACTGGATGACCTTTTCACGCTGATCCGACTCGATGTCCATGTCGATGTCGGGCGGCCCGTCGCGGGCGGGCGACAGGAAGCGCTCGAACAGCAGCTCGTTGGCCACCGGGTCGACCGCGGTGACGCCCAGGGCATAACAGACCGCGGAGTTGGCCGCCGATCCCCTGCCCTGGCACAGGATGTTGTTCTCCCGGCAAAATCGGGCGATATCGTGCACCACCAGGAAATAGCCCGGAAACCTCAGTTGGGCAATGACTTTCAGTTCATGTTCGATCTGGGCGTACGCCCGTGGCGCTGATTCGACAAGCCCGTAACGATCGCGCGCTCCCGCCATCGTCAACTGCCACAACCAGCTGTCCTCGGTGTGCGGATGGGGCACGTCGAACGGCGGCAGCTGCGGGGCGATCAGCGCCAGCCCGAACGCGCACTGCTCGCCGAGTTCAGCGGCGGCGGTCACCACCTCGGGCCACTGGGTAAACAGCCGGGCCATCTCTTCGCCGGACCGCAAATGCGAACCACCCAGCGGGGCCAGCCATCCGGCGGCCGACTCCAATGACTGCCGGGCCCGGATCGCGCCCATCGCCATGGCCAGCCGGCGCCGGGACGGCCCCGCGAAATGTGCTCCGGTGGTGGCGACGACGCCGACGCCGAAGCGTGGCGCCAGGGCGGCCAGTGTCGCGTTGCGCTCGTCGTCGAGGGGCTGGCCGTGCTGGGTCAACTCGACGCTGACCCTTTCCGCGCCGAATCGGTCCACCAGATCGGCCAGCGCCCGCGCCGTCGCCTCCGGGCCTGCGTCGGAAAAAGCTTGGCGCACATGGCCTTTACGACATCCGGTCAGGATGTGCCAGTGCCCGCCCGCGGCTTCGGTCAGCGTGTCGAGGTCGAAGCGCAGCTTGCCTTTCTCCCCGCCGGCCAGATGCGCGGCGGCCAGCTGCCGCGACAACCGCCGGTAGCCCTCCGGGCCGCGGGCCAGCACCAGCAGGTGCGGGCCGGGCGGGTCCGGCTGCTCGGTGCGGGCCTGTGAGTTCAGCGACAACTCGGCGCCGAACACGGTGCGCACGTCGAGTTCGGCGGCGGCGTCGGCGAACCGCACCGCGCCGTACAAGCCGTTGTGGTCGGTCAGCGCCAGCGCCCGCAGATCCAGCCGGGCGGCCTCCTCCACCAGCTCCTCAGGCGTGCTGGCGCCGTCCAGGAAGCTGTAGGCCGAATGCGCGTGCAGCTCGGCGTAGGCGACGCGCGAGCAGGCCGCCCGACCACCGTCTGGTGGCCGATAGGCCGGGCGCTTGCGCGAGAAGGGGGCCTCTTCCGCCGGACCGGACGGGGTGGGTGCGCCGGCATGACGCGGCTTGCCGTCGAGCACCCGCTCCATTTCCGCCCAACTCGGCGGCCCATTGAACCAACCCACCTCCGCAGTCTATCGAAAGTGTGTTCGATTTCGCGCGGGGTTGTCGAAGAGGTTGTTAAACGGGTCTTCAACTTCTAAACACAGTCTTAACGGACTGGGATCTACCGCGACGGGGCCGCGGCCACAGATACTGGTACGGGGCAACTAGGGCGGGAACTGAACATGGGACAGCTGACAGCGGCATTGGATTCGGGATTGCGCACCGCGGCGGACCCCGATCGGCAGGCGAGCATGGCGACGGGGGCGGTCGCCATCGTCGAAGGCACCATACCCAGCCCGGCACGCCTCAAAACCCTACTGGCAGAACGCATTCAGTCGATACCGTGGTGCACCCAGGCGTTGCGGACACATCCATTCAGCGGTGTCCAGCATTGGGCCGACGATCCTGCTTTCGACCTCGCCCACCACCTGCACCGGGTCGCGGTTCCCCGCCCGGGCGACGAGGCCGACCTGTCTCGGGCGATCGCCCATGCCCTGGAACGCCCCCTGGAATTGGACCGCCCGCTGTGGGAGTGCTGGGTCATCGAGGGGCTGCGCGGCAAGTGGGCGATCCTGATCAAGGTCCACCACTACCTCGCCGAAGCCACCCCCGCTGCCCACTTGCTCACCCGGCTCTGTGACGACGCCGACGGCGAGACGTTTACCAATTATGTTGCGTACCAATTATGTTGTGCCGGATAATGTTTCGGAACAGGGTCGGAAGCCGGATTGGACCGACGCGCTGTGGCGGGTCTCAATCGTCGCCAGCACTGTCACGAGCACGCTGGCCGAGACCCTCCGAGCGGCGGCACGTACGTCGACGGGTCCGGCGGTCACGATGCGGCGCTACGGCACGGTGCGCGTTCCCCTCGCCGCCGTCGACGCGGTGTGCGGCAAGTTCCGGGTGACCACCGACGACGTCGCGCTCGCCGCCATCACCGAGGGCTTCCGGGCCGTGCTGCTGCACCGCGGCGAACAACCCCGCGCGGGCTCGCTGCGCACTCCCGAGAAGAGGTACCTGCCCGTCGAGCACGACGATCCGGTGCAGCGGCTGCGGATCGTGCACAGCAGCTTGAATCAGCCCACGCCGGCTGACCAGAACACCGGACCGAGAATCGCCGACCTGGCTACCAGCTCCATGCCATTCACCTTGTGCGCCAAGGCGATTCGGCTGGTGCTGAGCCGGCTGCCGCAACCGGGCATCGTGACGCTGGCCACCAGCGCGCCCGGGCCGCGGCACCGGCTGGAGCTGATGGGCGCCACCGTGGAGCGCCTACTGCCGATCCCGCCGACGGCTTCCCGGCTGTCCAACGGAGTCGCGGTACTCAGCTATGGCGACGAGTTGATCTTCGGGATCACCGCCGACTACGACGCCGCACCCGAACTGCAACAGCTCGCCAGCGGCATCGAACGAGAGATGGCGCGGCTGACGGCACTCAGCCAGGACTCCGTCCTGCTGTTCAGCAAGGATCGCCGCCAGCGACGGGTTCGTGCGCTGACGGGCGGCGCCGTCGAACCACCCGACCGTGCGCGCACGCCGCTGACCCGACCCGGGCGGCGTCCATCGCCGTGAGAGGGTTGGTCAATGCCATCGGTCACGATCGACCCACACCGCCACGACGCGGTGCTGTTCGAGCCAGGACTGGACGCTCCGCCGGCGTTGCTCGCGCAATTGCGGGAGGCCGGTGTCGGCATCGGCAGCTTCCCGTCGCCCGACCTTTGCGACATCCGGGCGGGACGAGCCGTGGTCGTGGCGGCGAGCGCGGCGGCGGCCGCGGCCGCGGGCGACGCGGGGTTCGCCTTGGTGATCGCCGCGCAGGACCTCGATGGCGTCGCGGTCCGCACCGGGGACCTGCGGATGTCGCAGCTGCCCGACGCCTCGCGGCTGCTCGATGAGGATCTTCGGCACCCGGCGGTGTTCTTCGACTTCGACGGCACGCTCTCGGACATCGTCGACGATCCGGACGCCGCGCAGCTGGTCGCCGGCGCGGCCGACGCGCTGCGGCGGTTGGCCGCTTGGTGCCCGGTCGCGATCCTGTCCGGCCGCGACCTGGCCGACGTGAGCGCACGCGTCGGCCTGCCCGGCATCTGGTATGCCGGCAGCCACGGATTCGAGCTGACCGCACCCGACGGGACTCACCACCAAAACGACGCGGCGGCCGCGGCCGTGCCGGTGCTGGAATCCGCGGCCGCCCGGCTGCGCGAGCGGTTCGCGTCGATTCCGGGTGTCCGCGTGGAGCACAAGCGATTTGGCGTCGCCGTGCACTATCGCAATGCCGCGCGTGACCGGGTCGGCGAGGTGACCGCGGCGGTGCGGGCGGAGGGTCAGCGCGACACGCTTCGGGCGACCACCGGGCGCGAAGTGATCGAGCTGCGCCCGGATGTCGACTGGGACAAGGGAAAAACGCTGCACTGGGTGCTCGATCACCTGGACGACACGGCACACCTGACGCCGATCTTCCTCGGCGACGACATCACCGACGAGGACGGCTTCGACGCGGTGCGCGCGGACGGGATCCCAATCCTGGTGCGGCACAACGACGACGGCGACCGGGCCACCGCCGCGCGGTACGGGCTGGACAGTCCGGCCGCCGCGGCCGACTTCGTAGCCCGGCTGGCGCAGCGGTTGTCCGGCTAGCTCGGCACGTATTCGACGGCGCCGTCGTCGAGCACCACCCGCCCGGCCTCGGCGCCTTCGGCACCGGAAGCAACCGTGCGAAAGACCGCCTTGCCTTCCCCGGTGCGCCAGATCAGCGTCGTCAGCGTCTCGCCGGGAAACACCGGTGAGCTGAAGCGCGAATCGATCGCGGTGATGTTGGCCGTCACCCCCTTGCCGAGCTCGGCCACCAGCGCCCGGCCCGCCACTCCGTAGCTGCACAGCCCGTGCAGGATCGGCTTCGGGAACCCGGCCAGCTCCCGGGCGAACCACGGGTCGCTGTGCAGCGGGTTGCGGTCACCGGACAACCGGTAGATCAGCGCCTGATCCTCACGGGTGGGCAGCGCGACCGTCACGTCGGGCTCGCGATCTGGGAATTCCGGGGCGATCGGGCGCTGCCCCGGCTGCCCGCCGAAACCGCCCGCGCCCCGCACCACAAACGTGGTCGACGTTTCGGCGACCAGATTGCCCGAATCCGGGTCGGTGCCGCGGCCGCGCAGCATCACGACCGCGTTCTTGCCCTCACCCTTGTCCTGGATATCGGTGACCTCGGTGACCACCGACAGCTTGCCCGCGGCGGGCAGCGGCGCGTGCAGCCGGATGCCCTGCGAGCCGTGTAACAGCATGGCCCAGTTGAAATCTCCGATCTTGCCCGCCGCCCCGAACGCCGGGCAGCAGATCACCGCGTAGGTGGGCAGCACCTGCTGGGTGATCCCGTGGCTGTTCTCGGTGGTGAACGACAGATCGTCGAACCCCGCGCCGACGCCGAGGGCGTACAGCAGTGTGTCCCGGTCGTCCCACTCGAACAACTTCGGCTCGGTCACCGCGCCGACGGCAGTCGGGTCGATCGCCATTCGGGTCTCCTCTCGATCTCACAATTCCGGCTTTTCTGCACCCAACCATTGCAAACCCTTCCCCCGGGGCTGTCGGCAGGGCAGGCTATCGACATGGCCACGCGCAGTAGGCTCGGACGGGCTTTTTGGAAAACGGGGGTCGTGGTGGCCGCCATGCTCATCGTCGGTGCCTGCGGAGGATCGACGCAGGCGCGCGCGATCACGCTGACGTTCATCCGAAACGCGCAGACCCAAGCCGACGCCGACGGGATCATCGCCACCGATCCGCCCGGCCCCGACCTCACCGCCGAGGGCAAGGGTCAGGCCCGGCAGGTCGCGCATCAGAGCGGTCGCAACGACTTCGACGCCGTCTACGCCTCCGCGATGGCCGAGGCACAGCAGACCGCCGGACCGCTGGCCAGCGAACTCGGCAAGCAAGTCGAGATCCTCAGCGGCGTGCAGGCACTGGGCGCGGGCTGGTACAACGGCAAACCGCAATCGATAGCGGCTACGACGTACATGCTGGCGCCGGCCGGCTGGATCAACGGTGACGTCGCCAACAGCATCCCGGGATCGGTCAGCGGCAAGCAGTTCAACGACCAGTTCACCGCCGCGGTCAACAAGGTCTACAACAGCGGCCACAGCAAACCGGTGGTGTTCTCCCAGGGCGCGGCGATCATGGCGTGGACGCTGATGAACGCCACAACCGCAGGAACAGCCTGCTGACCAGCCATCCCCTACCGAACATCGGCCGCGTGGTCCTCACCGGCAACCCGACGGACGGGTGGACGCTGGTCGAATGGGACGGCATCCGCAACTTCAACTGATCCCCGCTACCATGGCTGAATGCGGTATGTCGTTACCGGCGGTACCGGGTTTATTGGTCGCCGCGTCGTAGCTCGCCTGCTGCACACCCGGCCCGACGCCGAGGTGTGGGTGCTGGTCCGGCGCCAGTCGCTGGGACGCTTCGAACGCCTGGCCGCCGAGTGGGGCGAACGCGCAAAGCCGCTGGTCGGGGAGCTGCCGGAGCTGGCGCTGACCGACCAGACCATCGCCGAGATGGGCCGGGTCGACCATCTGGTGCACTGCGCGGCGATCTACGACGTGACAGCCGGTGCGGCCGAACAGCGCGCCGTCAACGTCGACGGCACTCGCGCCGTCGTCGACCTGGCGCGACGCCTGGACGCCACGCTGCATCACGTGTCGTCGATCGCCGTGGCGGGCGACTTCCCCGGCGAGTACACCGAGGACGACTTCGACGTCGGCCAGCAGCTGCCCACCGCGTACCACCAGACGAAGTTCGAAGCCGAACTGCTGGTGCGCTCGGCGGCGGGGCTGCGCTATCGCATTTATCGTCCCGCCGTCGTGGTCAGCGATTCGGTGACCGGCGAGATGGACAAGATCGACGGCCCGTACTACTTCTTCGGCGTGCTGTCCAAGCTGGCCGTGCTGCCGTCGTTGACGCCGATCCTGTTGCCCGACACCGGGCGCACCAAACATCGTCCCGGTCGACTACGTCGTCGACGCACTCGTCGCGCTGATGCACGCCGACGACTCCGACGGGCAGACGTTCCACCTGACCTCGCCGAAAACCATTGGGCTGCGTGGCATCTATCGCGGAATCGCCAAGGCGGCCGGGCTGCCCCCGCTGCGCGGCGCACTGCCCGGCGCGGTGGCCGCACCGGTGCTCAAGGCCCGCGGACGCGCAAAGGTACTGCGCAACATGGCGGCCACCCAGCTCGGGATCCCGGCCGAGGTGCTGGATCTCGTCGACCTGGCGCCCACCTTCGTCAGTGACAAGACGCAAAATACGTTGCGCGGCACCGGATTCGAGGTCCCCGAGTTCGGCGGTTAAGCGGCCCGGCTGTGGCGTTACTGGGCCGAGCATCTGGATCCCGACCGCGCCCGCCGCGACGACCCGCAGGGGCCACTGCGGGGCCGGCACGTGATCATCACCGGCGCGTCCAGCGGCATCGGCCGCGCGTCGGCGATTGCAGTTGCCGAGCGGGGCGCCACGGTGTTCGCGCTGGCCCGCAACGGCGCCGCGCTCGACGAACTGGTCGCCGAGATCCGCGCCAACGGCGGTCAGGCCTACGCGTTTACCTGCGATGTCACCGATTCGGTGTCGGTGGAGCACACCGTCAAGGACATCCTGGGCCGGTTCGACCACGTCGACTACCTGGTGAACAACGCGGGCCGCTCGATTCGCCGTTCGGTGGTCCACTCATACGACCGGCTGCACGACTACGAGCGGGTGATGGCGGTCAACTACTTCGGCGCGGTGCGAATGGTGCTGGCGCTGCTGCCGCATTGGCGGGAGCGCCGATTCGGGCACGTGGTCAACGTGTCCAGCGCCGGTGTGCTGGCCCGCAATCCCAAGTACAGCTCGTATCTGCCGACCAAGGCCGCGCTGGACGCGTTCTCCGACGTGGTCGCCTCGGAGACGTTGTCCGACCACATCACGTTCACGAGTATCCATATGCCGCTGGTCAAGACGCCGATGATCGTCCCGTCGCAACGGCTCAACCCGGTGCCGCCGATCAACCCCGAACGGGCGGCGGCGATGGTGGTGCGCGCACTGGTCGAGAAGCCGGCCCGCATCGACACGCCGTTGGGCACGCTGGCCGAGGCCGGCAACTACCTGCTGCCAAGACCTCGCGACGAATTCTGCATCAGGTCTATCTGGGCTACCCCGATTCGGCTGCCGCACTGGGCGTTTCGCCGAGTGAACCCGAGGGTGACCACACTCCGGCACGCCGTCGGCCCAGACGGCCGGTACGTGCCGTCGGTTGCATCGGGGTCCCCCGGACAGTGCGCAAAGCGGTCCGGCTGGTGCCCGGAGTTCATTGGTGAGCGAACCATCGCCGGTGTTCGCCGATGTCGATACCGGCGTCGACGACGCGCTGGCCTGATCTATCTGCTGGCCAGCCCGGACGCCAATCTGGTCGGTATCGCCTCGACCGGGGGAAATGTTGGCGTACAACAGGTTTGCGCTAACAACTTAGGCCTTCTCGAATTGTGCCGAGGCACCAGCGTGCCGGTGTCCAAGGGCGCCGACGAAACGCTGACCGGACCCCTGCGCACCCCCTCGAAGGTCCATGGCCCGCGTGGCCTGGGATATGCCGACGGGCCCCCGGGCAGCGCGGAGCCGACCGACTACGACGCGGCGACCGCCTGGGTGCGCGCGGCGCGGGCGTTTTCCGGCGAGCTGATCGGCGTGGCGACCGGCCCGCTGACCAATCTGGCGCTGGCGCTGCGCATCGAACCCGAGCTGCCGAACCTGTTGCGCCGCTTGGCCATTATGGGCGGGTCCTACGACCACATCGGCAACACCACCGCCGTGGCGGAATGGAACATCAGCGTGGACCCCGAGGCGGCAGCCGAGGTGTTCGCCGCCTGGTCTGATGAAAGCCTTGGGCCGCAAGGACTTCCGATCCTGTGCGGCTTGGATCTGACTTGCAACGTCGCGATCACGCCGGGAATCCTGGCGCGATTGGCCGACGCCGCGGGTTCGACGTCGACGATGATGAGCGTGGACGACCAACGAGGCACTCGATCGACGGCGTCCAATCCGATGATCCGGGTGATCGAGGACGCGTTGCGGTTCTACCTCGAGGGTTACTACGACAACGGGCACGGATATCTGGCGCATCTGCACGATCCGCTGGCCGCGGCGGTAGCGCTGGACCCCGAACTCATCGCCACCCGTTCCGGGCGAGTGGACGTCGAACTCGCGGGCACCCTGACCCGAGGCATGACGGTGACCGATTGGCGCCGAGAACCCAACGCACACATTGGTATTGGCGTGGATCCGAAAGCATTTTTCGATCGCTTCATCGAACGCGTGGGGCCTTTCGCGCAGCGCCTGGCCCGCTAGCCGAGCTGGGCCCCGCCTTGCGTTGACCCAACCCGGCCAGCAAAGATGGAATAGTTGGGTATCTGCGCGGGGTTGCGGTATTCAAAGCTGGGAGGACCTTCGCGATGACAGAGCTGAGCACCGGAAAGGCGCTACCAAATGTAGTGGTCACCGGCATCGCCATGACGACCGCATTGGCGACCGACGCCGAGAACACCTGGAAGTTGTTGCTGGACAGCCAAAGCGGCATCCGCACGCTCGAGGACTCGTTTGTCGAGCACTACGACCTGCCGGTACGCATCGGCGGGCACCTGCTGGAGGATTTCGACCACGGATTGACCCGCGCCGAGCGGCACCGGATGGGCTGGTTGCCGAAGATGACCACCGTCTTGAGCCGCCGGGGTGTGGGAGAACGCCGGCTCGCCCGAAGTCGACCCCAACCGGCTGCTGGTGTCCGTCGGCACCGGCCTGGGCTCGGCCGAGCAAATCGTCTTCAGCTACGACGACCTGCGCGCCCACGGTATCAAGGCGGTTTCACCGCTCGCGGTGGCGAAGTACATGCCCAACGCCTCCGCCGCGGCGATCGGGCTGGAACGACACGCCAGAGCCGGGGTGCTGACCCCGATTTCGGCGTGCGCGTCGGGTTCCGAAGGTATCGCGCAGGCCTGGCGCAAGATCGTCCTGGGCGAGGCCGATATTGCCATCTGCGGTGGTGTCGAGGTCAAGATCGAAGCGGTCGCGATCGCGGCTTTCGGCCAGATGCGCATCGTGTTGTCGACCCGCAACGACGACCCGGCCGGGGCGTGCCACCCGTTCGACCGGGACCGGACCGGCATCGTGTTCGGCGAGGCCGGCGCGTTGATGGTCATCGAGACCGAGGAGCACGCCAAGGCCCGGGGCGCCAACATCCTGGCCCGGATCATGGGCGCCAGCATCACCTCCGACGGCTTCCACATGGTGGCGCCGGACCCCAACGGTGCGCGCGCCGGACATGCGATGAGCCGGGCGATTCAGCTGGCGGGGCTGACGCCCGCCGACATCGACCACGTCAACGCACGCCACCGGCACCCTGGTCGGCGATCTGGCCGAAGGCAAGGCCATCAACAACGCGCTGGGCAGCCACAGACCGGCCGTGTACGCGCCCAAGGCCGCGCTGGGCCACTCGGTGGGGGCGGTCGGCGCGGTGGAATCGATCCTGACCGTGCTGGCGCTGCGGGATCAGGTGATCCCGCCGACCCTGAACCTGGAGAACCTGGATCCAGAGATCGACTTGGACATGGTGGCGGGCAAGCCGCGGCCCGGCAATTACCAATACGCGTACCAATACGCGCTCAACAACTCGTTCGGGTTCGGCGGCCACAACGTGGCCGTGGCTTTCGGCCGGTACTGACACCGGGTTACTCGTAGCTCCCTTCGAGGTACCACCTCCTTTGCCGATAGCACAGCAGCAGCGCGCGTTCGCTTTCCAGCAACACCTGGGCGCGAGCGGTGCGGCCTTTTACCAAGTCGGTGTCCCACCACCGTTCGTCGACCGGCCACGGTCCGGCCCACCAGCGCAACGGATCGTCCTGGCCGCGGCCCACCATGCGCGCGGGATCGGCGGAGAACATCCCCCGGCTGGTCACCCGTACCGGATTTCCTTGGGCATCAAGCAATTCCACCGGATCGTCGAGCAGCACCGCCGGCGACGGGTCCGGCAGCTGGCCGGGCCACGGCAACCCCGGGTCGGCGTGCGGCACCGGCTCGTCACCCAGCGGGGTCAGCGTGATGCGTTCGGCCGGCCCGCGGCCTCCGGACAGCACCGGCACCCGCACCGCCTCCGGGCCGAGCAGGCCCTGCACCCGCACCAGCGCGCGGCGCGCCCGCAGCCGGTCCTCCTCCCCCAGGCCGCCCCATAACGGCAGCTGCAGCGCCTCGGCGGAGACCACTTCCACCGCCCGTAGCCGCAGTAAGGTCACCGGCGCCGTCGGGCGGGGATTGCGGGCGGTCCGGCTGTTCAACCACCCGTCCAGTTGCCAGCGCACCCGATCGGCGGTGGCGTCCTCGGTCAACGGCTCAGCGCACCGCCATACCCGGCTGCGTTCTTCGCCGTTGGCGGTGACGGCGTGAATGGACAGCCGGGTGCATCCCACCCCGGCGGACATCAGCATCCGGTGCAGCGAGCCGGCCAGCGAGCGTCCGGCGAACGCCGCGGCGTCGACCCGGTCGATCGGCGGATCGCAGTCCAGACCGGCCTCGAGTTCGGCCGGCGGTTCCCGCCCGGACGGTCCCCGCTCGGGCTGCCCGCGGGCGAACCGGTGTGCGCTGACCCCGTCGGCGCCGAACCGGGAAGCCACGTCGGCTGCCGGCAACGCGGCGAACTGCCCGATGGTGCGAATCCCTAACCGCCACAACAGATCCGTCAGCTCTTCTCGCCCCGGACCGGACAGGCTCGGCTCGGTGGCCAGCTGCCGGATCGACAGCACCGACAGAAACTGCGCGTCGCCGCCGGGCGCGATGACACGACCCGCACGGGCGGCGAAGACCGCGGTGGACAGCTGATCGGCGATCCCGACCTGACACTCGGCGGCGGCCACTGAACTCACCGCCACCGCGTCGATCAGCCGTTCGGCGGCCTGGGCTTCCGACCCGAAATAGCGGGCCGCTCCGCGCACCGGCAGCACCAGCAGCCCGGGCCGCAGCACCTCGGCGCGGGGCACCAGATCGTCGACCGCCGCGATCACGCTTTCGAAAAAGCGGGCGTCGCGGTCGGCGTCGGCTGTGGCGATGTGCAGTTGCGGGCAACGGGCCGCCGCCTCCCGGCGTCGCAACCCTCGCCGCACTCCGGCCGCCCGCGCCGCCGACGAGCAGGCGATCACCCGGTTGGCCAGAGTGACCGCGATCGGAGTCGTCATGGGCCGGTCGGCGGCTGCCGCCGCGGCGACCGCCGGCCAGTCCATGCACCAAATGGCCAGCACGCGAGAAGACATTCGAACTCACCCGGTTCGCGTTCGGCTGCTGATCACCCGTCTCCCCGCGCACACCCCGCTGACCTGCAGCCGCACCCCGCCGATCCGGCCGAATCCCGGACGGCCTTCGGCGGTGATCTCGTAGCCGCAGACCCGGGCGGCAAGCCGCGTCGGCGCCCCTTGCCACTCGCCGTCGGTGACCAGCAGGGTGCAGCCTTTCAGGCGGGCGCGAGCCACCACCGCCCGCGCCCGGGTCGGCGGCACCCGGCGCCCGCCCAGGCCGAGAACCACCAGATCCATCCCGTCGACGAGCACCGCGGCCACCTCCACCGGATCGGTCCCGGGGTCCGGGATCACCGCGAGCCGGCTCAGATCCGCCCCCATCTCCACCGCGGCCAGCAGCCCGATATCCGGCTGGCCGACGATGGCCGCGTTCCCGCCGGCGGCCGTCACCGCGGCGATCACGCTCAGCAACAGCGACCGCGCACCCGAGAGCACCGCCACCGTCCCGCGGGGTAGCGGGACGGGTAGCGCCTCGGCCAGCCACTGCGGGACCGGCAGTTGGGATTCCGATTCCGGCAGCAGATCGTCGGGCCGGGCAGCGGGCCTCCCGGGTGATTTTCCGGACAACACCGCCATCTGCCGGCGCAGCGATTCGAGCTGTTCCGCACGATCCGGGTCGGAGGCGACAGCCGCCGTCATATAGCCTCCTACCAGCAGTTCCATGACTATTTTCGAATGTATGTTCGACTTGATCCGAGTAAACACCCACCCGCCGACAACCGTCAAGAAACGGGAGAGGCTGCTTATGCGATCGGTGCTGCTGTGGCTCCTGGTGCTGTTTTGTGGAGCGATCGTGACGGCCACCCCGGCCCGAAGCGACTGCCAACCCGCCAAGTTCTTCGTCGCCGACCACCCCGATCCCTATTCGAGCCACAGGCCGACGCGACGATCGCCGTCAACGGCGTGACGGTCACCGGATCGACGCCGCTCGACGGGGTGTACTGGCCCGACGCACAGCAACGGAGCACCGTTGATCGTTCGCGCGAATTCCATGTCTGCGGCCCCGACCAGCCCACCCTGCACGCCGCCGCCGAGGCACTGCGCCGGCAGTTCAGCCAGGAATCGGTGCTGTTCTTCGACTACCGGCCGCAGCAGGCGCCGGACGCGATCATCATCACCGTGCCGAATGTCGACATCGAACGCCTCGGCACCGCGCTGGCGGGCGATCTCGCGGCCCGCAACCGGCTGCACGGCGCCTCCGTCACCGCGACCGACCACACCCTGATCCTGGTCGCCGCCAGTGGCGATCGCGATATCGCCCGCCGGCTTGTCACCGAGGCCGGTGGCGACTGGCAGGAGGCCGACATTGCTTACGGCAGAAGCGAATTCGTGAAGTAGCTAGCCGGGAACCTCTTCCCCCGCGGGCGTGACGCCAGCCGCACGTTCGGCGGGCGGGAGCCTGTCGCGGAGTTACTCCCACTCGATGGTGCCGGGCGGCTTGCTGGTGATGTCCAGCACCACGCGGTTGACCTCGCGGACCTCATTGGTGATCCGGGTCGAGATGCGCTCCAGCACCTCGTAGGGCACCCAGGTCCAGTCCGCGGTCATGGCGTCCTCGCTGGACACCGGGCGCAGCACGATCGGGTGCCCGTAGGTGCGGCCGTCACCCTGCACACCGACCGAACGCACCTCGCCGAGCAGCACCACCGGGCACTGCCAGATCAGGTTGTCCAGGCCGGCCGCGGTGAGTTCCTCGCGGGCGATCGAATCGGCCCGCCGCAACGTGTCCAACCGGGCAGCGGTGACCTCGCCGACGATCCGGATCCCCAAACCCGGGCCCGGAAATGGTTGGCGCCCAACGATTTTCTCCGGCAGGCCCAGCTCGCGGCCGACGGCGCGGACCTCGTCCTTGAACAGCAACCGCAGCGGCTCGACCAGCTTGAACTTCAGGTCGTCGGGCAGCCCGCCGACGTTGTGGTGGCTCTTGATGTTCGCGGTGCCGCTGCCGCCGCCGGACTCCACCACGTCCGGATACAGCGTGCCCTGCACCAGGAAGTCGACCCCGGACCCACTGTCTCCCACGATGTCCCGCACCGCGCCCTCGAAGGCCCGGATGAACTGGCGGCCGATGATCTTGCGCTTGCCCTCCGGGTTGGTCACGCCCGCCAGCGCCGCGAGGAAGGTATCGGCAGCGTCCACGGTGACCAGGTTGGCGCCGGTGGCGGCGACGAAATCGCGCTGCACCTGTGCGCGCTCGCCGGCGCGCAACAGCCCGTGGTCGACGAAGACGCAGGTCAGCCGGTCTCCGACGGCCCGCTGCACCAGTACGGCGGCCACCGCGGAATCCACTCCGCCCGACAGCCCGCAGATCGCACGGCCGTCACCGATCTGGGCGCGTACCTGCTCGATCAGCGCCTCGGCGATGTTGGCAGCCGTCCAGTCCGCGCCGAGCCCGGCGAAGTCGTGCAGGAACCGGCTGAGCACCTGCTGCCCGTGCGGGGAGTGCATGACCTCGGGGTGGTACTGCACGCCGGCCAGACGCCGGGCCCGGTTCTCGAAGCCGGCGACCGCCGCACCCGCACTGCTGGCCACCACGTCGAACCCCTCGGGGGCCGCGGTGACCGCGTCGCCGTGGCTCATCCAGACCGGCTGCGCCGCGGGCAGGCCCGAATGCAATTCTCCGCCAAGCACTTTCAGCTCGGTGCGACCGAACTCGCTGGTGCCGGTGTGGGCGACGGTCCCGCCCAGCGCCTGCGCCATCGCTTGAAACCCGTAGCAGATGCCGAACACCGGCACGCCGAGGTCGAACACCGCCGGGTCCAGCTGCGGGGCACCGTCGGCATACACACTGGCCGGCCCGCCGGAGAGCACCAGCGCCGCCGGATCCTTGGCCTTGATCTCGTCGATGGACGCGGTGTGCGGGATGACCTCCGAAAAAACGCGGGCTTCCCGGACGCGACGGGCGATCAATTGCGCATACTGCGCGCCGAAGTCGACCACCAGCACGGGCCGCGTCGAAGCTGCTTCCACGGCAGCCAGCTTAGTGGCTGGCCAATGCCGAGGCGTCGGCGTAGGGATTCCCGGCCGACCGGCCTACAGCGAAAAGCCGGCCCGCACCGCGTCGACGGTCGCCGGATCGCCCGTGACGGCAACGCGCCGCAGCGCCGCCTTGCGTTTGGCATCGCTGTGACCCAAGCGGGCAGTCACCAAATCCGCGGCGGCGGCGGTGATCGTCACCACGGGCTCGCAGTGGGCACCGGCCAGCCGGCCCTGCGTGACCATGAAATCGAAACGCCGGCCGTCGATCTCGGCCCGGCACGTCGCCTCCAATCCCGCGGTCTTGCCGGGGTCGAAGCCGAGCAGGACGCCGACCAAAAAGCCGTTGAGCGGCGTCACCGGACCGACGTCGACGGGATCCAACCGGTCCAGGCCGAACCACGCGATGCTCTGGATGATCGGCAGCACCCGCTGCCAGCCCAGGTCGCTGAGCGTGTACACGGTACGCCCGATCGGGGCCGGCAGGTCGGTCCGGTCGACCAGCCCGGCGTCCTGCAGCTCCTTGAGCCGCTCGGCGAGCAGATTGGTTGCGATGCCGGGCAGTGCGGCGCGCAGGTCGCCGTAGCGGCGCGGCCCGCCGACCAACTCGCGCAGGACCAGCAGCGTCCAGCGCTCACCCAAGATGTCGAGCCCGCGCGCGATCGGGCAGTTCTGGTTGTAGTTGCGTGTCCGCATCACCCCACCTTACCAGCGAGAGACGTCTTTTTCTTTCTGTTGCGTGATTTATTTGTCTATTAGATGTACTGTCTTGTCCATGCGTACCAGCCCAGTGTTCCGAGATCACCCGTTCGCCGCGCTCACCGTCATCTGCCTCGGCGTCTTCGTCATCAGCGTCGACGCCACCATCGTCAACGTCGCACTGCCCACCCTGTCGCGCGAACTCGATGCCGACACCTCGCAGCTGCAATGGATCGTCGACGCCTACACCCTGGTCATGTCCGGGCTGTTGCTGTCGGCCGGCAGCTTCAGCGACCGCTACGGGAGGCGAGGCTGGCTCAATGCCGGCCTCGCGCTCTTCGCTGTCACGTCAGGCCTTGCCGCGCAAGCGAATTCCGCGGATCAGTTGATCGCTGCGCGTGCTGCCATGGGAGTGGGGGCGGCGGTGATCTTCCCGACCACACTGGGCCTGATCACCAACATCTTCACCGACCCGGTCCCGCGCGCCAAGGCGATCGGGCTGTGGGCGGCGATGGTCGGGGTCGGGGTGGCCGCCGGGCCGATCAGCGGCGGCTGGCTGCTCGAGCATTTCTGGTGGGGAGCCATCTTCATGGTGAACATCCCGATCGCGATCGCGGCCATCGTCGGCGGCGTCTTGTTCGTGCCCACCTCCCGCGACCGCGCGGCACCGCGCGTCGACGTGCCGGGGTTGGTCCTGTCGGCGGCCGGCGTCACCGCGCTGGTCTACACCGTCATCGAGGCGCCCTCGTGGGGCTGGACCAGCACCCGCGCCGGCGTCGGATTCACCACGGCCGCTGCCCTTCTCGCCGGGTTCGCCCTCGTCGAGCGGCGCAGCACCCACCCGATGCTGGACGTCACGGTGTTCGCCAACCGCCGGTTCTCCGGCGGCAGTCTCGCGGTGACCGCGGGCTTTCTGACCTTGTTCGGTTTCATCTTCGTCATCACGCAGTACTTTCAATTCATCAAGGAGTACAGCGCTTTTCAGAGCGGCGTCCGCCTGCTGCCGGTCGCCGTCTCGATCGCGGCGGCCAGCGTCGTGGGGCCGCGACTGGTAGAGAGGATCGGAACCACCGCCGTCGTCGCCGGCGGACTGGCCGTGTTCGCGGCCGGTCTGGCCTGGGCATCCACCGCCGACGCCGCGACGAGCTACACCGAGATCGCCGCGCAGATGCTGCTGCTCGGCGGCGGCCTCGGACTGACGTTTTCGCCGGCCACCGAGGCGATCATGGGTTCGCTGTCGGCGGACAAGGCCGGGGTCGGCTCGGCCGTCAACGACACCACCCGTGAGCTCGGCGGCACCCAGGGGGTGGCCATCGTGGGCAGCGTCTTCGCCTCGGTCTACTCCGCACATCTTGGCTCCGCGCCCGCGCTGGCCGCCTTGCCGGCCGACCTCACCGCGGCGATGCGTAACTCGATGGCGGTGGCGCACGCGGTGATCGGGCGGCTTCCCGCCCAGCACGCGGGCCCGGTGCGCGAGGCCGTCAACCGCGCGTTCTTGGACGGCCTGCAAGTGGGTTCGCTGGTGTGCGCGGGGATCGCACTGGCTGCAGCGATCGTCGTCGCGGGGCTTCTTCCGGCACGCGAACGGGTCCGCGAATTGGAAAGGCAACAAGCATGACTCGGATTGGAACTCAGTATTCGACCGGCCTGTCGCGGGCCAACATCGAGCAGGCGCTGCGCACCGCCGGAAAGGACCTCACCCGGCTGGTCCCCGCCGACCTGAGCCTGCTGGAGGACTTCCACACCATGGGCCGCATCGCAACCGCCCAACTGGTCGACCTCGCCGGGATCACCAGTGCGAGTGCGGTGCTCGACGCGGGCAGCGGGGTCGGCGGGACCGCGCGCTATGTCGCCGACCGGTTCGGCTGCACCGTCACCGCCGTCGACCTCACGGCCGAATACTGCGACACCCACCGCTGGCTCAATCGACTCGTCGGCCTCGACGACCGGATATCGGTGCACCAGGGCGACGTCACCGCGCTGCCCTTCGCCGACGCCGGCTTCGACGTCGCGATCAGCCAGCACGTCCAGATGAACGTGGCCGACAAGGCGCGGCTGTACTCCGAAGCGCGCCGGGTGCTGGTCAACGGGGGCCGTCTTGCCTTGTGGGACATCACGACTGGCGACGGCCGCGAACTGACCTATCCGCTGCCGTGGGCCGAGCAGCCCGCACACAGCCATCTGGTGACCCCCGCCGAGCTGCGCGAGGTCATCGAGGCGTCCGGATTCGCCGTCAAGCACTGGAACGATCTCACCGACCAGGCGGGCACGATCATGCAGGCCCTGCTGGCCCAGCCCGTCGGGCCGTTGGGCCTGCACGCCTTCGTGGCCGACTTCGCGCGCAAGGCCGAGAACCTGACCGCCGCATTGTCGGATGGGCGGCTGCGGATCATCCGGGCAGTCGCGCGAGTGAGCGGCGCGGGTTAAATGCCCTGAGCATCATCGCGCGCGGGCGCAAGAATGCGAGTTCGCTGGCGGCCCAACCGCAAGCATGGTGGAGTGGTATCGCCCGAATACTCCGACAGTGAGGATCCTCTGTGCTGGGTCTGCCAGAGAAGGTGCGTGCCTGCCTGTTCGACCTCGACGGCGTGCTCACCGACACCGCAAGCGTGCATACCAAGGCCTGGAAGACCATGTTCAACGCGTACCTGTCCCAGCGGGCCGAGCGCACCGGGGAGAAGTTCGTGCCGTTCGACGCCGCCGCGGATTACCGGACCTACGTCGACGGCAAGAAGCGCGAAGACGGGGTCCGGTCGTTTCTGCACAGCCGGGGAATCGAACTGCCCGACGGCGACCACGACGACCCCAGCGACGCCGAAACCGTTTACGGCCTGGGCAACCGCAAGAACGACATGTTCCAGAAGGTGCTGGACCGAGACGGCGTCGAGGTGTTCGACGGGTCGCGGCGCTACCTGGAGGCGGCCTCGGCCGCCAGGCTGGGCATCGCCGTCGTGTCGTCGAGCGCCAACACCCGCGAGGTGCTCGAGATCACCGGGCTTCAGCGGTTCGTCCAGCACCGGGTGGACGGGGTGACGCTGCGTGAGGAAAACATCAAGGGCAAACCGGCGCCCGATTCCTAATCTGCGGGGCGCGCAGTTGCTCGACGTCTCCCCCGACGCGGCCGCGGTGTTCGAGGACGCCCTGTCGGGTATCGCGGCCGGGCGTGCCGGTAACTTCGGCTACGTGGTGGGTGTCGACCGAGTGGGCCAGGCCGAAGATCTGCGGAAGAACGGCGCCGACATCGTGGTGACCGATCTCGCAGAATTGCTGCCCGCATGATCACCCAGGAGGCCTTCCCGGTCGAGCCGTGGGTGGTCCGCGAGACGCGCCTGGACCTGAACCTGATAGCTCAGTCCGAATCGCTGTTCGCCTTGTCCAACGGGCACATCGGGCTGCGCGGCAACCTCGACGAGGGCGAGCCGTACGGTCTGCCGGGTACGTATTTGAACTCCTTCTACGAGATCCGGCCGCTGCCCTACGCCGAGGCCGGTTACGGGTATCCGGAGGCGGGTCAGACCGTCGTCGACGTGACCAACGGCAAGATCATCCGCCTGTTCGTCGAGGACGAGCCGTTCGACGTCCGGTACGGCGAACTGGTGTCCCACGAACCCGTTCTAGACCTGAGGGCGGGCACGCTGACCCGTAACGCGCACTGGCGTTCGCCGGTGGGCAAGGAAGTCAAGGTGACTTCGACCCGGCTGGTGTCGCTGGCCCACCGCAGTGTCGCCGCCATCGAGTACTGCGTCGAGGCGGTCAACGAGTTCGTCCGGGTCACCGTGCAGTCGGAGTTGGTCACCAACGAGGACCAGCCGAGGACGTCGGCCGACCCCCGGGTGGCGGCCATCCTGGAAAATCCGCTGGAGGCCGTCGAACACGACGAGACCGACTGCGGTGCGCTGCTGATGCACCGGACCCGGGCCAGTCAGCTGATGATGGCCGCGGGAATGGATCACATCGTCGAGGTGCCCGGGCGCGTCGAGGTCACCAACGACGCCAGCCCCAAACTGGCGCGCACCACCGTGATCTGCGGGCTGCGCCCCGGCCAGAAGCTGCGCATCGTCAAGTTTTTCGCGTACGGCTGGTCCAGCCAGCGCTCCCGGCCCGCGCTGCGCGACCAGGTCGCCGCCGCGCTGCACAGCGCCCGCTACAGTGGCTGGGACGGGCTGCTGAAGCCCAGCGGCAGTTCCTCGACGACTTCTGGAACAACGCGGACGTCGAGGTCGAGGGCGACTCGGAATCCCAGCAGGCGGTGCGGTTCGGGCTGTTTCACCTGGTGCAGGCCAGCGCTCGGGCCGAGCGCCGCGCCATCCCCAGCAAGGGCCTGACCGGAACGGGCTACGACGGCCACGCCTTCTGGGACACCGAGGGTTTCGTGCTTCCGGTGCTGACCTACACGCTGCCGCACGCCGTCGCCGACTCGCTGCGCTGGCGGGCGTCGACGATGGACATCGCCCGAGACCGGGCGAAGGAACTCGGCCTGCAGGGAGTGAGCTTTCCGTGGCGGACCATTCGCGGCCAGGAGTGCTCGGGCTACTGGCCGGCCGGCACCGCGGCCTTCCACGTCAACGCCGACATCGCGATGGCCTTCGAGCGCTACCGGGTCGTCACCGGCGACCAGTCCCTGGAGGCCGAGTGCGGCCTGCAGGGACTGATCGAGACGGCCCGGCTGTGGATGTCGCTGGGACACCATGACCGCCACGGCGTCTGGCACCTCGAGGGGGTCACGGGCCCCGACGAATACACGGCGATCGTGCGCGACAACGTCTTCACCAACCTGATGGCCGCGCACAACCTGGTCGTCGCCGCCGACGCCTGCAACCGCCACCCCGAGACGGCCGAGGAGCTGGGCGTCACGCACGAGGAGATGGCCTCCTGGCGCGACGCGGCCGACGCCGTCCACATCCCCTACGACGAGGAGCTGGGCGTCCACTAGCAGTGCGAAGGCTTCACCAAGTTCGCCGAGTGGGACTTCGAGAACCGGCACAAATGTCCCCTGTTGCTGCACGAACCGTATGTGCGGCTGTACCCGGTGCAGGTGGTCAAGCAGGCCGACCTGGTGCTGGCCATGCAGTGGCAGAGCCACGCGTTCACGCCGGAACAAAAGGCCCGCAACGTCGACTACTACGAGCGACGCACGGTGCACGACTCGTCGCTGTCGGCCTGCTGTCAGGCCGTGATGTGCGCCGAGGGCGGACATCTCGAGCTCGCGCACGACTACGCCTACGAGGCCGCGCTGATCGATCTGCGCGATCTGCACCAGAACACCCGCGACGGTTTGCACATGGCATCGTTGGCCGGCGCCTGGATGGCAATCGTCGCGGGCTTCGGCGGCCTGCGCGACGACGAAGGCATCCTCGACATCGATCCCGCCCTGCCCGACGGCACCACCCGGCTGCGCTTCCGGGTGCGGTGGCGCGCCTTCCGGCTGATGGTCGACGCCAACCACACCGACGTCACCTACACGCTGAGCGACGGGGACTCCGGTGAGCTGACCATCCGGCACGCCGGCGAGGAACTCCTGCTCAAGACGGACTCGCCGACGACCATTGCGGTGCGTCAGCGCAAGGCAATGCTGCTGCCGCCGCCACAGCCGCCCGGCTGTGAGCCCACCCACCGGCGCACCCAAGCCCACCAGCTCGCCGGCGGACACTGACCGCGGCTACGCCACGGGCACACCGTCTTCTGTTGCCGCAGAGTCGATCTCGCTGTCCAGTAGCTCGACGATGCGCGCGGTCACCGCGGCCGCGGTGGGGTGCTCCCACAGCAGCGTCGGAGGCAATGCCAGCCCGGTCTGCTTCTCGAGCTGACGGCGCAACGCGACCGTCATGATCGAGTCCACGCTGATTTCGACCAGCGGCATCCGGGTGTCGACGCTGTCGACGGGCAGCCCGAGTTCGGCGGCCACCGCCGTGAGGACCTGCTGGCTCACCCATTCCTCGGTGTCCATGTCGCCGGGGCCCACCGGGGTGCAATCCTTTTGCCGCATGGTCGAATCCGCGGCAACGGCCGCGGCGATGTCGGCCAGGATCGGCACCGACGCGGCGTCCGGGAGCACCGGCAACACCACCGGGTTGGCCTCCTGCGACCGCATCGCGACGTCCAGGGCCCGCAGTGCGTCGTCGGCGCCGATGGTGTCCATGCCCAGCGCATCCAGTTGCGCGGCAATGTATCCCGAGTCGAGCCCATACCCAGGCCGCGCCACGCGGTCCAGGCCACGCTGGTGGTGACGTCGCCCAGCCCGCGCCGGTGCCGGACCAGCGCGTCCAGGAAGGCGTTGCCGCAGGCGTAGACACCCTGTCCGGGGAAGCCGGCCAGGTAGCCACACGAGGAGTACAGCACCATCCAGTCCAGCTCGCCGGGCGCGAACATCTCGTGCAGCGTGAGCGCTCCGTCGACCTTCGGATGCATGGTGGCGACGATCTCGTCGATGGTGGTATTCGCAAGCAACACACCGGCTTCCACGCCCGCCGCATGGATCACGCCGCGCACCGGCGGCAAGTCGGCCAGCACCGAGCGCAGTTCGTCGGCGGCGCCGGGCGTGGCGATGTCCAAGGCGACCGAGCGCACCCAGACGCCGCGCTCTTCGAGCGCGGACACCGCGCGGACCTGGCTTTGGTTGTCCGCGGCGGCGCACGCCGAGCGTTGCGGAAGACCGGACCGGGACAGCAGCACCACGCGGTGCGCACCCAGATCGGCCAACCGTTCGGCGATGCGCAGGCCCAGCACGCTGGTCCCATCGGTGACCAGGTAGGTGCCGGCCGGCGTGCATTCCATCGTCGGTCCGGTTCCACCAATGACGTTGGCCAGCTTCGCAATCCGCGCGACACCGTCGCGAACCACTACCACAGCGTGGCCGCTGAGCGTGGCCAGCGCACCCAGCGGCAGCCGGTTCTCGGCCAGATCCAGCACCCCACCCCACAGGGTGGGATGTTCGGCGGCCGCCACCCTCGACAGTCCCCACAGCGGCGAGCGGTTCACGTCGGCGCCCTCGTGCACGCCTTGGGTCAAGGTCCACAGCCGTGCTGAGAGGCCATTGTGCAGCAGCGATTTGAGGGTCGTCAGCACGGTCTCCACGGCTCGGACCGGACTGTCCTCGGCATGGGGCAACACCAGTACGACGGCGCCGGAGTCCAGCTCGGCGGGAAGGTCGGCCGGCGTGGCGCAGATTTCATAGGCGACGCCAGCCGCGGTCAGGTCGCGTTCACACCAGGCGCGGACGCCCGCGTCACCGCCGACCAGCACGACGTGACCCGGCACCGCGTCGGCGTCGAACGGCGTCGGATGCCAATCGATTCGGTGCACCACCCGAGACACGTCGCCGCCGTTGTTCTCCAGCTCCTCGAACGTCATCCTCGCGACCGCCACCAGCGGCCTGCCGGTCAGCGTGGCGATGGTGACATCGGTGCAGGTGCCCTCGTCGCGCCGGCGAATGTGCAGCAGTACCGAATCAGACGGTGTACCAAGGACTCTCACCCGTTGGATACGCGCGGGCATGTGCAGCCGGGGCGCGCCGTCGAACACCGTGGAGGCCACCGAGGTGGCGGCGTCGATGAGCCCGGCCCACGTCGAAGGCTGCGACCCGTCGGGTTCGGCACGCACCTGCGCGAGGAATTCGCCGTCACCGGCCCACAGATCGACCACCTCCCAGCCCAATCCCATCTCGGCGACACCGAGGGCGGCTAGGCGCTCCACCACGGTGTTCGACGTCAACTGCTCGGTGCACCGTACCCGGATCGCGGACTCGTCGAGCCCGGGCACCTCGCGATCGTCGCCGGGGGCGGCGATCGCGAGGTGCAGTGCGTCAGCCAGCCGCCGACGTCGGGGCCGTCGTCGACCAGCCGGGTGGCGATCGCCAGCGCCTGGTCCTGCAGCACGACCTGGACATCGCGGGTACGGCCGGGCGCGACGGGGGTGCGCAGCTGCACCTCGGCCACATCGGTTTTCGCGGCCGTGCGGAAAGTGTTGAGCAGCACCGCGGCCGGCACGATCTCGGTGCCCTGCACGGGATGGTTACCGGGATACGGCCGCGTCGCCATGTCCAGCCGGGTCTCCCAGACCCGGGCCAGCACCGTGCCGGTGACCTCGAGTCGGCCGCCGAGCAGGGTGTGGCTGTCGGCGTCGTGTACGCCGCGGCCCGCGGGCGGGGCGCTCGGGATGCGCCAGAAATCGCGGTGCTGCCAATGCGTGCCCGGCAGATCAGGGGCCCATGTTGCGGCGGGGTGCCGGCGTCGCCGACGGGCGCGCCGTGGCAGTGCAGGGCGGCGACCGCGGCCGCGACGCAACGCCGTGCCCGCTGGTCGCGGCTCAGCACGTCGACGGCCGCATGCTCGTCGATCTGCAAGTGCAGCAACGTTTCTGCGATGGAGTGCGAAACCACCGGGTGGGCCGAGACCTCGAGGAACAGCCGGTGACCGTCCTCGGCGGCCGCGCAGACCGCCTCGGCGAACCGGACCCGGTCGCGCAGATTGGCCACCCAGTAGTCCGGCCCGCGCGCCGCCGACGACCGCGGGTCGGCCAGCGCGGTGGTGTAGAGCGGAACCCGGGCCGGCGCCGGCTCGGGCAGCGTGGCGGTGAGCCGCGCCAGGTCGGCGGTGAGGGGGTCCATCGCCGGGCTGTGGAACGCGACGTCGGTCTTGACGCGCCGGACCGACAGGCCTTCGTCGCCCCACCGGGCGGCGACCTCGTCGACGGCCGCGGCGGTGCCCGACACCACCGTCGAGGTCAGCGACGCGCTGATGGCCGCCACCACATCGGAGCGCGCGCCGAGCCGTTGCTGAGCAGCGGCGAAGGGCAGCGGCACCAACGCCAGCGCGCCCGCACCCATCACCGTGCGGAATCCACGGGCGCGGTAGCACACCACGGCGGCCCCCTGCGCCAGGTCGAATACACCCGCGGTCACGCAGGCGGCGACCTCGCCCACGGAGTGACCGATCACCGCCGCGGGCCGCACCCCGCGCTCGCGCAGCACGGCGGCCAGGCCGACCTGCATCGCGAAGGTCAGCGCCTGCACCTGGTCGGTGCCGCCGAGGTCGCCGGAGGCCAGCGCCACGCGCGCCGACAAACCCAGTTCGGCGCCGAAGATCGGGTCGATCGCGTCGATCACGGCGGCCAACGCCGGTTCGGTGGCCAGCAACTCCTGGCCCATCCGCGACCAGTGCGAACCGTGTCCGGAGAACACCCACACCGCACCCCCGGACGCACCGGGCAGCACCGTGCCGCGCACCAGCGCGGCGTCACGCCCGCCGGCGGCCAGGGTGCGCAGCGCGCCGATCAGCTGCTCGGAGTTCTCGGCTATCACGGCCGCTCGCACCGGCTCGTGGCTGCGACGGGTCCACAGCGTCGCGGCGATCTCGTCCAGCGATGCCTTGCGGTCGCCGAGATGCTCGGCCAGCGCCGCGGCCTGCGCGCTCAGCCTGCTCGCCGAGCGGCCCGATAGCGGAATCACCGCCGCCCCAGTCTTTTCCGCGGGTGCGGCAGCCGGCGCGGGCGGCGCCTCCTCGAGCAGCACGTGCGCGATCGTGCCGCCGTAGCCGTAGCTGCACACCGCCGCTCGGCGGGGATGGCCGGGCCGGCGCGGCCAGGCCTGCGCCTCGGTCGGCACCCGCAGGCCGCTGTTGTCCCAGTCGACGGCGGGGGTGAGCTTGCGCACGCCGGCGGTGGGCGGAATGGTCCGGTGGTGCAGGGCCAGCACGGCCTTGACCAGGCCGACGGCGCCGGCGCCGCCCTCGAGATGGCCGGTGTTCGGTTTGACCGAACCGACCAAGGCGGGATCGTCGGCGGGTCGGGCCGCCCCGTACACCTCCGCCAGCGCCGCGACCTCGACGGGATCGCCGGTGGGCGTGCCGGTTCGGTGCGCCTCGATGAAATCGACGGTGGCGGGGTCGATGCCCGCCGACGGCAGGCCAGCCGGAACAGATCCGCCTGGGCGGCGCCGTTGGGCGACATGATGCCGACTGTGCGACCGTCCTGGGCGACCGCTCCCCCGCGGACCACGGCCAACACCCGGTCCCCGTCGCGGCGGGCGTCGGCGAGCCGCTTGAGCACCACCACCGCGGCGCCCTCGCCGCAGCCGTAGCCGTCGGCGGACTCGTCGAAGGTTTTGCAGCGGCCGTCGGGCGCCGTCGCGCCGGCCTGGTCGAGCACCCGGGTCAAACCCGGCCCGATCAGGGCGCTGACGCCGCCTGCCAGCGCCAAGGCCGTCTCGCCCGAGCGCAGCAGTTGGCAGGCCTGATGCACGGCCACCAGCGAGGCCGCGCAGGCGGCGTCCAGCGCCACGCTGGGGCCACGCAGATCGAGCAGGTGGGACACCCGGTTGGCGATCCCGCACAGCGACGTGCCGATCCCGGTCCAGGCCTCGATGCCGGGCAGGTCCTCCATCAGCAACTTGCCGTAGTCGTCGGAGTTCACCCCCATAAGCACGGCGGTGTCGCTGCCGGCCAGCGACCGGGGCGGCACCCCGGCGTGCTCGAGCGCCTCCCAGCTGACCTCGAGGGCCAGCCGCTGCTGGGGGTCCATCAGTTCGGCCTCGCGCGGGGAGACGCCGAAGAACTCGGCGTCGAATCCCGCGAGGTTGTCGATGAAGGTGCCCCACGGTGTGGTGTCCTTGAGCACCGCGGCGTTGCGCGGGTCGCGCCACCGGTAGGGCTCCCACCGGTCGGCGGGTACCTCCCGCACCGCACTGCCACCTTCCAGCAGGAAATCCCAGAAGGCCGCGGCCGTCGTGACATCACCGGCCAGGCGGCAACCAACGCCGATGACGGCGATCGGTTCGCGCATCGCGTCAGAGGTCACGCGCGGTACCGTTCATCAAAAGCCACCGTTGAAATGTCATGTCAGTCAAATCCCAAGTGCGCCAGTGGCTCTCACGCCCGCGTCAGGGTGACGACGATTTGCTTCTTGTCCACCTTGCCCACCGCGGTTTTGGGGAGCGACCGCATGGCCTCCAGCACGTCCGGCTTGGCGTGAACCGAGACGCCGCGACCGTCCAAGAATCCATTCAGCTCGGCCAGGGTGACCGGAGTGCCCTTGAAAACAACTGCCGCACAGATCTTTTCACCGAGGTACTGATCCGGCAGGGCGACCGCCGCCGCGTCGGCGACGGCGGGATGAGCGTGCAGGTGCTCCTCCAGGTCCGACGCCGAGACGGTCTCGCCGCCCCGATGGATGACGTCCTTGATCCGGCCGGTCACCTCGACGTAGCCGGCCCGCGGGCCGTCGGCGAAGATCCGCACCCGGTCGCCGCTGCGGTAGAAGCCGTCGGGGCTGAACGACCGGACGTTGGCGTCCTCGGCGCGGTAGTACCCGTTGATCGTGTACGGCCCGCGCACCAGCAGCTCGCCCTCTTCGCCCGGGGCCACTTCGTCGCCGTTCTCGTCGACGACCTTCATCTCGTCGGCGGGCGACATGGGCCGGCCCTGAAGGTTGTCCACCACGTCGACGGGATCGCCGGGCCGGGTGAAATTCAGCATCCCCTCTGCCATCCCGAAGATCTGCTGCATGCCCGCGCTCAGGTTCTCGCGGATGAACCGGGCCTCGTCGGGCAGCAACCGCGATCCGCCGACCTGCACCACGCGCAGCGAGGTCGACAGCACCGGTTCCCACTCGCAGGCCTGCGCCCACAGCTTGGCGAGCGCGTTGACCAGACCGGTGACGGTGACGCGGTGCCGGTCGATCAGCGCGAAGCAGGCCTCGGGGCTGGGGTCGTCGGTGAAAATCGTGGCGGCGCCCACGGTCATCGCGCCCAGCAGACCCGGGCAGCACCACGAGGTAGGCGTCGTCGGGGGTCATCCAGTAGGCCGCGGCGCACGCCGCAGCGTTGTAGCGGTAGTCGTCGTGGGTGCGGGCGATCAGCTTGGGCAGCCCCGTGGTGCCGCCGGAAACCAGCAGCAGCGCGGGCAGGCCCGGATCCGGCGCCGCGGTCGGCCGGACCGGGCCCGCGTAGTGCCGAACGTCGGCCCAGGCCCGGAAGTCGCCGGGGTCGCCGTCGACCAGCACCCTGGTCAGCCGCGGGCGCTCCCGCACCAGCGCGGTGGCCATCTCGCGGTAGTCGAAGCCACCCGCCTGATCGGTGATCACCAGCCCGACCGCCCCGCTGACCTCGGCGAAGTGGCTCAGCTCGGCCGTGCGATGGCCGGGCAGGCACATCACCGGCACCACCCCGGCGCGCAGCATTCCGAACAGGGCCAACGCGAATTGGCAGGAGTTGGGCAGCTGGAGCAGGACCCGGTCGCCGGCGACGAAGCCGAGGGTGGTCAACCCGCCGGCGATGAGATCGGTCAGTGCGTCGAATTCGGCGAAGGTGTAGCTGGTATGCGCATCCGCGATACCGCGGCGCTGCGGCCAACGGTGCGCGGCCTCGCGCAGGATCGAATCCAGCGGCAGCCCCGCCCAATAACCGGCCCGCCGGTAGGCGTCGGCCCGATCACTCGGGAACGGGACGAATCCCGTTGCGAGGTCCACACTTTCGTCGTGTTGCAGCTCGGCATCGGGATGGAATCCGGTGCTCATCGCGGTCGGCGCCCTTCCGGGGTAAGTTAAGTCCCAAAACCAATATAGGGTAGCCTCCGCATCGTTAGGACAGCCTTCACTAATTGCTGAGAGGTTTCACACAATGGGTCGCGCCGCGACGAGCGCTCTGAGCGTCCGAGAACAGGTCGCCGAATTGCTTGGCATCGCCCCCGAAGCGTTGGACCCCGAAGCCGACCTTATTGCCTCCGGGCTCGACTCGATCCGGATGATGTCGCTGTCCGGGCGGTGGCGCCGGCAGGGCATCGACATCGGTTTCGCGTCCCTGGCCGAGAACCGACCGTTTCCGCGTGGACGCGAATGGTCTCGGCGCTGCGCCACGACGACGGCGGCGGCGAGGAGCCCGAAGCCGCGGCGCCCGGTGACGACGACGGCGAGACCTTCCCGCTGGCGCCCATCCAGCACGCATTGTGGTTGGGCCGCAACGAAGAACAGGCCCTCGGCGGCGTGGCCCCGCACCTCTACGTGGAGTTCGACGGCGCCGGGGTCGACCCGGAGCGACTGCGCGTGGCCGCGGCCGCACTCGCCCGCCGTCATCCGATGCTGCGGGTGGAGATCCTGCCCGACGGCACCCAGCGGATCACCGACCGCACCGTGGGGGTCGAGGTGGTCGACCTCCGCGACCTCGACGCGGCCGCGGCTCAGCAGCGGCTGGAGCAGATCCGTGACGCCAAGTCACACCAGATCCTTGACGGCGAGGTGCTGGAGATCGCCCTGACGCTGCTGCCCGACGGGCGCAGCCGCCTGCACGTCGACATGGACATGTCGGCCGCCGACGCCGTCAGCTACCGCAACTTCATGGCCGACCTCGCGGTCTTCTACCGCGGCGGCGACCTGCCCGAGCTGGGCTACACCTACCGGCAGTACCGGGCCGCGCTGCCGGCCGCCACCTCGGTGTCCGAGGAGGACCGGCGGTGGTGGGCCGAACAGGTGCCGGACCTGCCCGAACCGCCGTCGCCCCCACTGGTGCCGACCTCCGAGCAGGCCAATCCGCGGCGCAACATCCGGCTCTGGCGCTACTTCGACGCCGACATCCGCGAGGCGCTGTTCGCCGCGGCGCACAAGCGCGGCATCACCCCCGCGATGGCGATCGCCGCGTCCTACGCCGGGACGCTGGCGCGCTGGTCGACGAACTCCCGGTTCCTGCTGAACCTGCCGATGTTCGGCCGCGAACCGTTTCACCCCGACGTCGACAAGCTGGTCGGCGACTTCACCACGTCGCTGATGCTCGACGTCGACCTGACCGACGCGCCGACCGCGGCAGCCCGGGCCCGCGTCCTGCAGGAGTCGCTGCACGCCAGCGCGGCGCACTTCAGCTACTCGGGGCTGTCGATCCTGCGCGACCTGACCCGGCATCGCGGCGTGCCGACGCTGGCGCCGTTCGTGTTCACCAGCGGGCTGGGGCTCGGCGACCTGTTCGACGGCGAGGTCACCGAGCAGTTCGGCAAGTGCGTCTGGCACATCTCGCAGGGGCCGCAGGTGTTGCTGGACTCCCAGGCCACCCCGTTCGACGGCGGCCTCCTGGTCAACTGGGACGTCCGTGCCGAGGCGTTCCGGCCGGGGGTCGCCGACGCGATGTTCGCCTACCACGTCGCCGAGCTGATCCGGCTGGCCGACGACGACGCCTGGGAGGCGCCCGACCCACCGGCACTCCCGCCCGAACAGCGCGCCCTGCGCGCCCGGCTCAACGGCGTCACCATTGCGCCGAGCTCAGATGCGTTGCACGACGGCTTCTTTCGAACCGCAGCCGCCCGCCCCGACGCCCCCGCGGTGTACAGCAGCCTGGGCGATCTCACCTATGCGCAGCTGCGCGAGCAAGCCCTTGCCGTGTGTGCGACGTTGCGGGAGAACGGGATTGGCCGCGGCGACGCTGTCGCGGTGCTGGGCCCCAAGACCGCCGAGCAGATCCCGGCGCTGCTGGGCATCCACACCGCCGGCGGTGTGTACCTGCCGGTCGGCGTCGACCAGCCGGCCGCCCGCGCCGCACGCATCCTGGGCGGCGCGGGCGTGCGGGCGGCCCTGGTGTGCGGGACTCGAGGGCTCGACGGCCTGCCGGTTCCCGCGCTGACCGTGGCCGAAGCCGTCGCGCAGGGCCTGCCCGCCGCCGCCGACACCGAGCCGGCCGCCACCGATCCGGCCGATGTCGCCTACGTGCTGTTCACCTCGGGCTCCACCGGGGAGCCCAAGGGCGTCGAAGTCAGCCACGACGCCGCGATGAACACCGTCGAATTCATCAACGCCCACTTCGACATCGGCGCCGACGATCGATGCCTGGCGCTGTCCACCCTGGAATGCGACATCTCGGTGCTGGACATCTTCGGGATGCTGCGCGCCGGCGGGTCGATCGTGGTGGTGGACGAGGAGCAGCGGCGCGATCCGGACGCCTGGGCGCGGCTGATCGAGCGGCACCGGGTCACCGTGCTGCACTGGCTGCCCGGCTGGCTCGAGATGCTGGTCGCGGTGAACTCGGGCCGGATCGCGTCGGTGCGCGTGGTGCCCACCGGCGGCGACTGGGTGCGCACCGAGATGGTGCGCGCGCTGCGTGCCCAGGCCCCGCGGGTCCGCGTGGCCGGGCTGGGCGGGGCCACCGAGACGGCCATTCACAACACGATCTGCGAACCCGGCGAGCTGCCGTCGCATTGGGCCGCGGTGCCGTTCGGCCACCCGCTGCCGAACAACAGCTGCCGCGTGGTGGCGGCCGACGGGTCCGATTGCCCGGACTGGGTTCCCGGCGAATTCTGGGTCGGCGGGCGCGGCATCGCCCGCGGCTACCGCGGCCGGCCGGATTTGACCGAAGGCAAGTTCATCGAGCACGACGGCAAAAACTGGTACCGCACAGGCGATTTGGCGCGATATCTACCCGACGGCACGTTGGAGTTCGTCGGCCGCGCCGACCACCGGGTCAAGATCAGCGGCTACCGCGTCGAGCTCGGCGAGGTCGAGGGAGCGCTGAACCGGCTGGAGTCGGTGGACGGCGCGGTGGCCGCGGTGATCCCCGTCGCCGGCGACCCCAAGCGCGAGCAATTGGCCGCGCTGGTCCGGCTCACCGACCCCGCGTTGACGCCGGCGCAGCTGACCGCCGCGGTGTCGGGATTCGTTCCGCCCCATATGGTTCCCGACCTGATCGTGCCAGTCGCCGAGATCCCGTACACGGTCGGCGGCAAGATCGACCGGAAGGCGGCGGGCGAGCTGCTCTCGCGCGCCGGCCAGCAGCGCGCCACGGCGACCCAGACGGACCGGCGGGCGCCGTCGACACCGCTGGAACGGGCGCTGGCCGACATCACCGCCGGCCTGCTGCGCGTCGAGACGGTCAGCGCCGACGACAATTTCTTCGGCCTCGGTGGAGATTCGGTGCTGGCCACCCAGCTGGTCGCCCGCGTGCGCGCCTGGCTGGACACCCCCACCGTGATGGTGGCCGACATCTTCGCCGCGCGCAGTGTGTCGACGCTGGCCGCGCTGCTGGCGGCCCGCGAGCCGGGCAGCGATCGACTGGCCCAGGTGGCCGAGGTCTATCTCGAGGTGGCGGCGATGGAACAGCACGAGGTGGCCTCCGCGCTGGGCTCTGCGACCGCATCCTGACACCGGTCCATTTCCGCAAGTTATCGGCTTGACCTGCAGTTTGTCGCGGTCAGAACCTCCTTTGACCGACCCCTTGCCCAAACTGTAGACATCCGACTACACTCGCGGTTAGTCAACTGACTACACCGACTTTTCGAGCAAGGATCAGGGCCATGACAGACCAGATAACCGTCACCAAGCTGGGCAGCCGGATCGGCGCTCGGGTCGACGGGGTGCACCTCGGCGGCGACCTCGACCCGGTTGCCGTCGAGGAAATCCGCCGGGCGTTGCTGACTCACAAGGTCATCTTCTTCCGCGGCCAGCACCACCTCGACGACCAGCAGCAGCTGGCGTTCGCCGGCCTGCTGGGCACGCCCGTCGGCCACCCGGCCGCCGGCGCGCTCGCGGCCCAGGGCGCGCCGATCATCACGCCGATCAACTCCGAGTACGGCAAGGCCAACCGCTGGCACACCGACGTCACGTTCGTCGCGAACTATCCGGCGGCCTCGATTCTGCGGGCGATCACCCTGCCCCGCTACGGCGGCTCGACGCTGTGGGCCTCGACGGTCGCGGCCTACGAGGACCTGCCCGAACCGCTGAAGTGCCTCACCGAAAACCTGTGGGCGCTGCACAGCAACCGCTACGACTACGTGACCGACGAAGCCGTCCTGTCGATGACCGACGCGCAGCGGGCGTTCCGGCAGGCGTTCGAAAAGCAGGACTTCCAGACCAAACATCCGGTGGTGCGGGTGCACCCGGAAACCGGTGAGCGCTCGCTGCTGGCGGGCGACTTCGTGCGCAGCTTCGTCAGCCTGTGCAGCGCGGAGTCGACCGCGCTGTTGGAACTGTTGCAACGTCGAATCACCAAGCCCGAGAACACAATTCGCTGGCACTGGGAGGCCGGTGACGTCGCCATCTGGGACAACCGGGCCACCCAGCACCGGGCGATCGACGACTACGACGACCAACCCCGGCTGATGCACCGGGTCACGCTGATGGGCGACGTGCCGGTCAACGTGCACGGCGAGCGCAGCCGGGTGGTCACGGGCGCGCCGCTTCAGGCGATCGCGAGCTAACCGACCGAACCGACCGGGTCGATCGGCAGCCAGCGCAGTGCGCCGGGCGCGTCGGCCGGCACCACCGGGTACTTCGGCGGGATGGGGTCCAGCCGACGGTAGCTATCGCCCTGCAGCGGCCGCAGATCGCGCTCACCCTTGTTCGGCCACAGCGAGGCGGCCCGCTCGGCCTGCGCGGTGATCGACATCGAAGGGTTGACGCCCAGATTGGCCGAGATCGCCGCGCCGTCCACCACCAGCAGCGACGGATAACCGTAGACGCGATGGTAGGGGTCGATGACTCCGCGCTCGGGGCTGTCGCCGATCACCGCGCCGCCCAGGAAGTGCGCGGTCAGCGGAATGTTGAACAGCTCGCCCCAGGTGCCGCCGGCGACGCCGTCGATCTTGTCCGCGATGCGGCGGGTGACCTCGTTGCCGACCGGGATCCACGACGGGTTCGGCTCGCCGTGTCCCTGCTTGCTGGAATACCAACGGATGCCCAGCTTTCCGCGCTTGGTGAACGTGGTGATCGAGTTGTCCAGGTGCTGCATGACCAGCGCGATCACCGTGCGTTCGCTCCAGCGGCTGGGGTTGAGCAGCCGCAGCATCTTGCCCGGATCCTTTCCCGCGGTGTCGAGCAGCTGCCGCCAGCGCGGCACATCGGTACCCTGGCGGGCCGGGGCCGTCGGTCATCAGCGTCTGCAACAGCCCCATGGCGTTGGAGCCCTTGCCGTAACGGACGGGTTCGATGTGGGTGTCCGGCGTCGGGTGAATCGACGACGTGATCGCCACGCCGTGCGTCAGGTCCAGATCCGGGCTGACCTCCAACCGTCCGGCGCCGACGATCGACTCCGAGTTGGTCCGGGTCAACACGCCCAAACGTGTTGAGAGACGCGGCAATCGTCCCTTGTCGCGCATCTTGAACAGCAGGTGCTGCGTCCCCCAGGTGCCGGCGGCCAGGATCAGGTGGCTCGCGGTGTAGGTGCGTCGGCCTCGGCGCACCCAGCTGCCGGTGCGAACCGTTCCGACCTCCCACAGCCGGTCGGGGCGCTGCTGGAAATTCTTTACCGTCGTCATCGGAATGACTTGCGCCCCAGCCGATTCGGCGAGGCCTAGGTAGTGCTTGAGGAACGTGTTCTTGGCGCCGTAGCGACAGCCCGTCATGCAGCAGCCGCATTCCAGGCAGCCGGTGCGGTCGGGGCCCACGCCGCCGAAGAACGGGTCGGGCACCGTCTTTCCCGGCGTCTTGGTTCCGTCCGGTCCGAAGAACACCCCGACCGGGGTGGGCACGAAGGTGTCGCCACAGCCCATCTCGTCGGCGACTTCCTTGACGATGCGGTCGGCGTCGGTGAACGTCGGGTTGGTGACCACGCCCAGCATCCGCTGCGCCTGCTCGTAGTGCGGCATCAGCTCGCTGCGCCAGTCGGTGATGTGGCGCCACTGCTGGTCGTTGAAGAACGGATCCGGCGGCACGTACAGCGTGTTGGCGTAATTCAACGACCCGCCGCCCACGCCGGCGCCGGCCAGGATCATCACGTTTTTCAGCGGGTGGATCCGCTGAATGCCGTAGCAGCCCAATCTGGGCGCCCACAGAAATTTGCGCAGGTTCCACGACGTCTTGGCGAACTCGTCGTCGGCGTAACGCCGGCCGGCCTCCAAAACGCCTACGCGGTAACCCTTGTCGGTCAACCGCAGCGCGCTGACACTGCCGCCGAACCCCGAACCGATGATCAGGACGTCATAATCTGGCTTCATCCCCACCAGTATGAACTTACCGGCCAGTAATAAGCCAGCGGGCCGTTACCGTCGGCCGAGTGCCGCGACGGGCCCTAGATGCCGACGGTCAGGCCGACCTTCTGGAATTCCTTGAGGTCGCAGTAGCCGGCCTTGGCCATCGATCGGCGCAGGCCGCCGACCAGGTTGAGGCTGCCGAACGGGTCGTCGGACGGCCCGTTGAGCACCTGCTCGAGCGGCGGGCGCTCGCCGACGGCGATCTGCAGCAGCGCCCCGCGCGGCAACGACGGGTGCGCCGCCGCGGCCGGCCAGAACCACCCGCCGCCCAGCGCCTCGTCGCTTTCGGCCAGCGGGGTGCCCAGCACCACCGCGTCGGCACCGCAGGCGATGGCCTTGGCCAGCTCACCGGAGGTGTGGATGTCGCCGTCGGCCAGCACATGCACGTAGCGGCCGCCGGTCTCGTCGAGGTATTCGCGGCGCGCGGCCGCGGCGTCGGCGATCGCGGTGGCCATCGGCACGCTGATGCCCAGCACCTCGTCGCTGGTGGTCACGCCGCGGGTGGAGCCGTAGCCGACGATCACGCCGGCCGCGCCGGTGCGCATCAAATGCAGCGCGGTGCGGTGGTCGAGCACCCCGCCCACCACCACCGGCACGTCGAGCTCGGAGATGAAGCTCTTCAGGTTCAGCGGTTCGCCGTTGGAGGCCACGCGCTCGGCCGAGACGATAGTGCCCTGGATGACCAATAGGTCGATCCCGGCCTGCAGCAACACCGAGGTCAGCGACTGCGCGTTCTGCGGGCTGACCCGCACCGCGGTGGTCACGCCGGCCTCGCGGATACGGGCCACCGCGGCGCCCAGCAGGTCCGGGTTCAGCGGCGCCGCGTGCAGCTCCTGCAGCAGCCGGATCGACGCCGAGGGTTCGGGTTCCTTTTCGGCGGCCTCGACCAGCTGGGCGATCTTGGCCTGCACGTCGGAGTGCCGGCCGATCAGGCCCTCGCCGTTGAGCACGCCCAGCCCGCCGAGCCGGCCCAGCTCGATCGCGAACTCCGGTGACACCAGCGCGTCGGTCGGGTGGGCCACCACGGGGATCTCGAACCGGTAGGCGTCCAGCTGCCAGGTCGTCGACACGTCCTGCGACGAGCGGGTGCGCCGGGACGGCACGATGCTGACTTCGCTGAGTTCGTAGGTGCGACGGGCGACGCGGCCCATCCCGATCTCGACCATGTTCAGTTCGCTGCTCATCGGGCGTAATAGTTCGGTGCTTCGACGGTCATCGTGACGTCGTGGGGATGGCTTTCCTTGAGCCCGGCCGACGTGATCCGGACGAACTGCGCCTGCTGCAGCACCTCGATGGTGGGCGAGCCGGTGTAGCCCATCGCGGCGCGCAGGCCCCCGGTCAGCTGGTGGATCACCGACGACAGCGGGCCGCGGAACGGCACCCGGCCCTCGATGCCCTCCGGCACCAGCTTGTCCTCGCTCAAAGCGTCGTCGGCGAAGTAGCGGTCCTTGGAGTACGACTTGGCGCCGCTGCGGCCCGCCATCGCGCCCAGCGATCCCATGCCGCGGTAGCTCTTGAACTGCTTGCCGTTGACGAAGATCAGCTCGCCGGGCGCCTCGGCGGTGCCGGCCAGCAGCGAACCCAGCATGGCCGTCGACGCGCCGGCGGCCAGCGCCTTGGCGATGTCGCCGGAATACTGCAGGCCGCCGTCGGCGATGACCGGCACACCGTGCGGTCCGCAGGCCGCGACGGCTTCCAGGATCGCCGTGATTTGAGGGGCGCCGACCCCGGCCACCACCCGGGTGGTGCAGATCGAACCCGGGCCCACGCCGACCTTGACCGCATCGGCCCCGGCCTCGACCAGCGCCAGCGTGGCCGCGCGGGTCGCCACGTTACCGCCGATGATCTCGACACGGTCGCCGACCTCGGCCTTGAGTTTGCCGACCATGTCCAGCACCAGCCGGTTGTGCGCGTGCGCGGTGTCCACGACCAGCACGTCGACGCCGGCGTCGACCAGCATCATCGCCCGGACCCAGGCGTCACCGCCGACCCCGACGGCGGCGCCCACCAGCAGCCGGCCGTCGCTGTCCTTGGTGGCCAGCGGGTGCTGTTCGGTCTTGACGAAGTCCTTGACGGTGATCAGCCCGGTCAACCGGCCGTGGCCGTCGACGACGGGCAGCTTCTCGATCTTGTTGCGGCGCAACAGCCCCAGCGCCGCGTCGGCGGTGACGCCCTCGCGGGCGGTGATCAGCGGGGCCTTGGTCATCACCTCGGAGACGGGCCGGGTCTGGTCGACCTCGAACCGCATGTCGCGGTTGGTGATGATGCCGACCAGCGCGCCGGAGTCGTCGACGACGGGCAGGCCGGAGATCCGGAACCGGGCGCACAGCGCGTCGACCTGGGCCAGCGTGTTGTCCGGCCGGCAGGTGACCGGGTCGGTGACCATGCCCGCCTCCGACCGCTTCACCATCTCGACCTGGCCGGCCTGCTCGGCGACGGGCAAGTTGCGATGCAGCACGCCCATGCCACCGGCGCGGGCCATCGCGATGGCCATCCGCGACTCGGTGACGGTGTCCATCGCCGAACTGACCAGCGGCACCCGCAGCCGGATCTTCTTGGTTAGCTGGCTAGAGGTGTCGGCGGTGGCGGGAACCACATCGGAAGCGGCGGGCAGCAGCAAAACATCGTCGTACGTCAGGCCCAGCATCGCGACCTTGTGCGGGTTGTCGCCCCCGGTCGGCACGCCCTCGCCGGCCAGGCCGCCCACGCGCAGGTAGGGACTGGCGACCTGGTCGGAGCTGTCTTCCAGGTGGGACGTGCCACGGGACATCGGTGAAACCCTCCATACGCGCGCGAAGCGACAAAGCCATCCTATCGGTCCGCGACGTCGGGGAGTTGAACCTGTTGGCGCGCCGCCCGCCCAATCGCCGCGGGTCGGCCTGCTGGCGTTACCACGGCCTGGCTGCGTAGGCTAGGGGCGTGCGTGACCACCTCCCTCCGGGTTTGCCACCCGACCCTTTCGCGGACGACCCATGTGACCCGTCGGCGGCGCTGGACGCCGTGGAGCCCGGACAGCCGCTGGATCAACAAGAGCGGATGGCGGTCGAGGCGGACCTGGCCGATCTGGCCGTATACGAAGCACTGTTGGCGCACAAGGGAATTCGCGGTCTCGTGGTATGTTGCGACGAGTGCCAGCAAGACCACTATCACGACTGGGACATGCTGCGGGCCAACCTGCTGCAACTACTGATCGACGGCACCGTCCGCCCACACGAGCCGGCCTACGACCCGGAGCCGGACGCCTACGTCACGTGGGATTACTGCCGGGGATACGCCGACGCCTCGCTCAACGAAGCGACATCAGACGCCGACGGCTTTCACCGCCGCCACTGAGGCGACCGACCCGCCCGCCTGCTAGGGCGTATTGCGCGGCACCGCGCTGGGCGCCGGGGACTGCGTGGCCGGAAGGGGCGCCGGCGGGAGCGTCGCATTCGGATCCCGCGAATCGACTTTCGCGTTCAGCAGCTCGATTTCGTCCAGTAGCTCTTTGCGGCCCGCGCTGTCGTTCATCGACCGCACGGTGCTGCTGACTTCCGCCAGCTGATTCTCGGCCTGCGTCCACTGCCCCTTGTCGATCAGTTGCTGCACCTTGGCCAGATCGGCCTTGGCGGACAACATGATCTGGTTCTGGTTGACCCGCGGCTCGTCGAAGAACATCGAGTGCAGCCCGTACAGCGTCCCGCCGGGGCGGGCCTCGACGACCATGGCGCCGAAACCGCTGAGGGCGATCAACGTCGCCGCCACCGAGCCGATCGTCGCCAGGCCGCGCCGGCTCCGCCGCTGCTCCAGCATGCCGGCACGCAGCGCCCCGACGGCCTCCTCCGGCGAAACCAGCGCGCTGGCCGGCGGCCACCGCAAGTCGTCGCGCCATTCCCCCAGCAGGGTGGCCAGCGCGTCGTCGTTGGGATCGTCGACGTCGATGCGCTGACGTTGGGCGAGCGCGTCGAGCAGCAGATCGGACCGGCTCAACTCGTCGAGTCCCGGTCGGTCTGTGAAACCAGATTCAGGCCCAGATTTAGGCATAGTCCCCCGCCGCAACCATCTCGGATTTGAGCCGCGTCAAAGCTCGGTGCTGAGCTACCCGGACGGCTCCTGGTGTCGCGCCGACGGCGGCGGCGGTCTCTTCGGCAGACAGGCCGACGACGACGCGAAGAATGAGGATCTCGCGCTGCTTGGCGGGCAGGATGTCGAGCAGTTCGTTCATGCGGCTGACCGAATCTGCTTCGAGGGCCCGCTGCTCGGGACCGGCCTCCGACGACCAGCGCTCGGGAATGGTGTCGGAGGGGTAGGCGAGGTCGCGGCCGGCGGCGCGATGGGCGTCGGCCACCTTGTGCGCCGCAATGCCGTACAGGAACGCCAGAAAGGGACGGCCTCGATCGCGGTAACGCGGCAGGGCTGTCAGCGTCGCCAAGCACACCTCCTGAGCCACGTCGTCGGCTGTCAGGCCACCGCGCTCGACCGTGCCGACTCGCGCCCGGCAATATCGCACCACAATCGGACGGATGGTCTCCAGCACCTCCCGTAGGGCGTTTCCATCTCCCGCCACGGCTTCGGCAACCACAGCGTCGAGACGTTCCGCTTGAATTGTCATCGACGGCGGCATCTCCAACGTTACAAACCGGACGCATCGCGGGCTAACTCTCGGAATGACAATAACGGCCGAAACGCGTTTCACGCGGAAGGCCAGGTTCCACCGGCGCGCCGCACCTGGCCTGCGCAGACATCCCGAATTTCGGCCAATTCGGGCGCAAGAATCGTGACGCTGCCGATATCAAACAGCAAGCAGGCCGATGCCCATCGAAGCGGTATCAGCCCCAGCCGGCCGGTGGCGTCGAGCGCGGACTCGGCGACGGTGCGGGCGCGCTCGATCGAGCCCGCACTGCACAGCGCGGCGGCGAGCACCACGTCACTCTTGACCTGGTGTCGCCGCGAGACCGGTTCCATGGCCCGCGCCAGCTCGACGGCCTCGCTGGCATGACGGACCGCGAAGGCCCCGTCGCCGCGGGCCATCGCCAGCTCGGCGGCCACCCACTGCCGGCGTACCGGCACCCGGTCCGGCACCCCCGCGACCAGCTCCGGGTCCGCGCGCGCCAGCAGGGTCGCCGCGGCAGCGAAACGGCCGACGCCCAATGCGTCGGCGGCCAAGCCGATCAGCGCATCGGCGCGGGGTTCGGGATCGGCGCCGGCGAGCGCGAGAGCGCGACCGTCCCAGCCCCGGGCTCGTGCGTGCCAACCGAGCTGGCGCAGAAAGGATCCCTGCGTGCTGTGGGCCAGCGAAATCAGCGGGCCGGACGCCACGTCGTGGCGTAATGCCGCCAGGTCTCGATAGGCACTGCCGTATCGGCCCTGCCCGCCGGCCGCCACTGCCCGCAACCAGAGTTCGCTCGGAGACGTCGCCGTCGGCAGCGGCCAGCGGGCCGGCTGGTCACCGAAGGCGGCAGCGGCCAGCGTCGCGGCAATCGGCGAACTGTGATGGGTTCCAATCACGGTGATAGTAGTAAACAGTTCGTGCTGTCGGTGTTACTAAAATGTTAATCACGATCATCTCTGTAATAAATGGCGGATAGCGGTGCTTGCGCCCTGAGCTGGGAAATCTCGGTTTGGTCAAGTCCCTGGTAGCGCCGTTCTTCCACGCAAAATGCGCGGCGGATGAACGCAGAGTTAATTCTGCTCCAACCCCTATATACTTTGTCACACTAAGCGCCTATTGACGTAAATTCACCGCCCCACCTAAGTTCTAGCAATGACGGGTAGTCATCGGTGACGCCACCCTTAAATCAGTCGCACACTCACTTTGCGATCCAAACCTCACTTGGGCGTGCCGTGCAGAGAGGGAACTAGCCATGCCACAGCCGGAGCAGCTACCTGGGCCCAACGCGGATATTTGGAGCTGGCAGTTGCAAGGACTGTGCCGCGGCGTTGACTCCTCGATGTTCTTTCACCCCGACGGCGAGCGCGGCCGCGCCCGCATGCAGCGTGAGCAGCGCGCCAAGGAGATGTGCCGGCAGTGCCCGGTGATCCAGCAGTGCCGGTCCCACGCACTCGATGTCGGTGAGCCGTACGGGGTTTGGGGCGGCCTGTCCGAGTCCGAGCGCGACATGCTGCTGAAGGGTGACATCGGCCGCACCCGCGGCATCCGCCGCTCGGCTTAGCCGGGTGGGCGTCGAAGCGATCGCGACACTGAGCCGGGCGGGTGGCGAAGCGATCGCGACACGTAAACCATTGCGGCGACACGACGCGACCACCCGCCGTGGCTTCAGTCTCGAGGAGCAAGCGCGCACCCGGCGACCGGGCCTTGCCCAGTAGAGTTCGAACATGGACTTCTCGTGTGCGTTCGCGACGTCGTCGAACACCCCGGCGCACGTGGAACTCGCCGAGACGCTCGGGTACGCGCGTGCCTGGCTCTACGATTCCCCGGCGCTCTACCCGGATGTGTGGATGATTTTGACCCGGTGCGCGAAGCGCACGTCGCGCATCGGCCTCGGGCCGGGTGTGCTCGTTCCCAGCCTGCGCCATCCGATGGTCAACGCGGCCGCGATCGCCGAACTGGTCAGCCAGGCGCCGGGCCGGGTCACGGTGGCGATCGGCTCGGGCTTCACCGGCCGGATGTCGTTGGGCCAGAGGCCAATGCCGTGGCGGCGGGTCGCCGAGTACGTCCGATGCCTGAAGGCTCTACTCGCCGGGGACACCGCGGTCTGGGACGGGGCCAAAATCGGCATGTTGCAGCTGCCCGGCTTCGGAGCGCAGCGTCCGATCGAGGTGCCGATCCTGATCGGCGCGGACGGCTCGAAGGGGTTGGCCGTCGCGGCCGAACTCGGCGACGGCGTCTTCTCCGCGGCCGTACCGCAGCCGGACGCCGCCAAAGCGTGGCGCGCACTGCTGTGCTTCGGCACGGTGCTCGACGAGGGCGAGGACCTGACCGCGCCGCGCGCCATCGATGCCGCCGGGCCCGCCGCGGCGGTGCTGTATCACTCCATGTACGAACGCGGCGGCGCCGACGCGGTCGACGCCTTGCCGGGCGGGCGGGGGTGGCGCGAGGCGATCGAGGCGCACCCGGAGGACGAGCGGCATCTCGCGATTCATACCGGGCATCTGGTCAAGGCCAACCCTAGCAACGCGCCGCACATCGCCGACCTGATCCCGTTCGCCACGTCGATGGCGCTCACCGGCCCCGCCGCTCAACTGCCGGACAAGATCGCCGGACTCGCCGCGCAGGGCGTCACCGAGATCGTCTACCAGCCAGCCGGATCCGACATCGAGCGGGAACTCACCGCATTCGCCTCCGCGGCCGGCCTGGCGGCCTGAGAACTACGCGGTCGACCTCTCCAGGACGTGCACGCCGCAGGCGGAACCGAGTCCGATGACGTGCGCCAGACCCACCTTCGCGTCCGCGATCTGGCGCTCCCCCGCCTCACCGCGTAGGTGGTGGCAGATCTCCCAGACATTGGCGATGCCGATGGCCGCGATCGGGTGGCCCTTGGACTCCAGCCCCCCTGACACGTTCACCGGCGTCGAGCCGTCCCGCCATGTCGCACCCGAGTTGAAGAAGTCGGCGGCGTCACCCTCTTCGCACAGCATCAAATTGTCGTAGTGCACCAATTCGGCCGTGGCGAAGCAGTCGTGCAATTCGACGAGATCGAGGTCGGCCGCGCCGATGCCCGCCTGTTCATATGCGATCGTCGCGGCCTTCCGGGTGAGCGTGTTGACGTTCGGCAACACCTGACAGTCCTCTTCGTACGGGTCGGTCGTCAGCACCGACGCCGACACCTTCACGGCACGCCGTCGCTGCTCGAGCGACAACGACTTGAGCGTCTCGCCGCTGCACACGACGGCGGCCGCGGCGCCGTCGCAGTTCGCCGAACACATCGGGCGGGTGTTCGGGTACGCGATCATGACGTCGTTCATGATCTGCTCCAGCGTGAACCGCTTCTGGTATGACGCAAGCGGATTCAGGGTGGAGTGGGCGTGGTTCTTCTCGCTGATCTTTGCGAACAACTCGAAGCTGGTGCCGCCGTACTTGTGGCCGTACTCGACGCCGATCTGGGCGAAGACGCCCGGCATCGTCTCGGTGCCGATCCTGCCGTCGATCGCGGCCACCGCGCCGTAGCGGCCCGCGGGTGTCCAGGTGTCGGCGTCCTTCTTCACGGACCCACCCGCCAGCCGACCGGCACCCGCGAGCTTCTCGACACCGACGGCCAGGCCGTAGTCCACCTCCCCGGCCTTGACGGCCATGATGGCGGTGCGCAAAGCGGTGGCGCCGGTCGCGCAGGCATTGGCGACGTTGTAGACGGGGATGCCGGTCTGGCCGATCTGCTTCTGCAGCTGCTGGCCGACGCCCGCGCTCGCGTTCATCAGGTTGCCCGCCGCGATCACTCCGATGTCCGCCATCGTGACGCCCGCGTCCGCAAGCGCGCCCATCGCCGCCTCGGCGGCCAGATCGACGGTGTCGAGTTCGGGGTGCTTGCCGAACTTGGTCATGTGGATGCCGAGAATCCTGACCTCATCGCTTGCGCTCATCATTGCTCCTTTACGAGACGGGCTCGAAACCGAACCCGACCGCCTCGGTGCCTTCGGAATCGGTGCCGATCGGGTGGGTGGCCAGGCGTACTTTCATGTTGTCGAAAACATGTTCGGAATCGGGCTCGACGTTGATGAGATTTGCGCGCACCTGGGTGCCGCCGCAGTCCACCACGGCGGCCACGAACGGGGTCGGGATGCCGGGTGCCGCGAAGGCGACGATGGTGAACGCGCGCACCGTGCCCTCGGTCGGGACCGGGACGGTTGCGAATTCGGTGGCAAAGTAGTTGGCACACGCGTTGCGCCGATCGAAGTATTTGGCGCCGCAGTTGACGCATTCCTGCGCGACCAGATGCGGATGGTCGCCGTCAAGGACCAAATAGTCGACGAGTGGTACCTGCCGGGCCATGCGCACCTCCATCGTTTGTGTCCCCGACGTTATCGCGCGGCCGCCGGCGCCGATAGCGTGGGCTGCATGACAACCCAGAGCGACCAAGACTCGGCGCCGGCCGAGGGCACGGTGACCGTCGCGGAGACCGGCGCCGGAACGTATACGCAGCAGATCACCGCCGGACATCACCAACTCGTCGCCGACGAACCACGGCCGATCAGTGATGACGCCGGACCGACACCCTACGATCTACTACTGGCCGCGCTGGATTCGTGTACCTCGATGACGGTGCGGATGTACACCGACCGCAAGGGCGGGCCGCTGGAGAATGTCCGAGTCACGTTGCGGCACTCGCGGATTCACGCGCAAGACTGCGCCGAGTGCGAAACCAAAATCGGGTGGGTCGATCACATCGATCGCGAGATCGAGTTGACCGGCGATCTCGATGACACGCAACGGCAAAAGCTACTGCACATCTCTGAACGCTGCCCCGTTCACCAGACCCTGACCTCCGAAGTCCACATCGCCACGTCATTGCGTTAACGCTTCAACGATCCCGCCGCAATCCCTGCTCGGCAGGCCCTCGACCACGCCGGTACATATATTGTTATCTTGACGACCGCAACCAATTCATGGCACCGTCGACGGGTGCTCAACTCGACTCCAGTTGCCATGGTCACCGGTGTCGGTCGCGGCATCGGTCGCGCGGTGGCGGTACGACTGAGTGCGCAGGGCTACCGCGTTGCGCTCACCTCGCGCAGCGCACACCAATTACATGAGACCGCCCGAGCCTGTACCGGCAAGAGCCTGGTACTGCCGGAAGACATCACCTCCAGCGACGCCATCGACCGCCTCTTCGACACCGTCGAAAAAGCGTGGGGCGGAGTCGAGGTCCTCGTCGCCAATGCGGGCGCGGCCACCTCGGCTCCGATTTCCAAGACCACCGACGAGCAATGGGCCCAGATGCTCGACCTGAACCTCACCGCGCCGTTTCGGTGCATCAGACGCGCCGTCCCCACGATGGCGAGCCGGGGCTACGGCCGAATTGTGGTGGTGGCATCGGTGGCCGCCAAGAAGGGCGAACCGTACGTCAGCGCCTACACCGCCAGCAAACACGGCGTGCTGGGTGTGGTCCGTTCGGCCGCAGCTGAGGTTGCGGCAAAGGGGATCACGATCAACGCGGTGTGCCCGGGCTACGTCGACTCGTCGATGACCGAGCGCACCATCGCCAACATCGCCACGGCAACCAACCGCACCACCGAGCAAGCACGCGCGGCGCTGGAGGCCAAGCAGCCCAACGGGCGACTGGTGACGGTCGACGAGGTGGCCGAAGCAGTTTGGCTGTTCGTCACGAACTCCGCCCTCAATGGGCAGGGCATCACCATCGACGGCGGAGCAGTCCAGTCGTGAAGTCTCAGGCAAATCTCACGTACGTCAACCTGCCCGAATTGGGTGCACCGAAAGGGTTTTCGCACGCCGTGGTGGCCACCGGGTCGATCGTGTTCCTGGCCGGCCAGACGGCACTGGATGCATCCGGGCGCATTCACGGCGAAAATGTGGTCGCGCAATTCGAGCAGGCCCTGGGCAACCTACTCACCGCGCTCGCGGCCGCGGGAGGCAAGCCCTCGGATCTCGCGAGCTTGACGATATACATCGTCGACATGGCCGAATATCAAGCCAATTCCCGCGCGATCGGCGCGGTGTGGAAGCGGCTCGTGGGCAATCAATACCCGGCCATGGCAGGCATCGGCGTCGCGCGCCTGTGGGACGCCGAGGCGCTTGTCGAAGTGCAGGGATACGCGGTAGTACCTACCTGACCGGCCCGGAAGCCCGGGAACCGCAGAGTGCGGCATATCTATTTCTTGACTACCGTCATTGACACTACATACTCGTGCGGGCACACTGCACTCGAGGGGTCTCTTCCAGGAAGGACGCGATGCCGGCACCCTCCGCCCACCATGACACATTTTGCCGAGACAATCGGCCAGCCGAAAGCGACTGGCCCGAGCTGCTTTTGGAGGATGCCGGCCTGGAATATCCCGAGCGTCTCAACTGCGCCGTCGAGCTACTACTCGACAACGTCGCCGACCGCTTCGGCGCCGATCGGCCTTGCCTGTTGGCACCCGGCCGCGCCCCGTGGACATACGGCGACCTGCGTCGGGTCTCCAACCAGATCGCGGCGGTACTCACCGAAGATCACGGGATTGTGCCTGGAAATCGCGTCCTCCTCCGTGGTCCCAACAATCCGTGGCTGATCGCATGCTGATTCGGTGTCATCAAGGCCGGAGCGGTCGCGGTCACCACGATGCCGATGCTCCGCGAAAAAGAGCTGGCCACCATCGCCGACATCGCGGCGGCCGACTTCGCGTTGTGCGACGCCCGATTCACCGAGGCGCTCAACTCCGCCGGCATTCGGGGACTCCGCGTCGTGGACTACGGTGGTGACGCCGGTCTCGACGTCGCGATCGCCGACAAGTCCGCCGAGTTCACCTCCGTTGACACCTCCGCGGAAGACGTTGCCCTCCTTGCCTTCACATCGGGTACGACGGGTCACCCCAAAGCCACGATGCATTTCCACCGCGACATCCTGGCGATAGCCGACACGTTCTCTGCACACGTCCTCAAGCCGACGGCATCAGACGTCTTCACGGGAACCCCACCGCTGGCGTTCACCTTCGGTCTTGGCAGCCTGGTGGTGTTCCCGCTCCGCGTCGGCGCCTCCACCCTGTTGCTAGAGAGGGCGACTCCCGACCAACTCCCGACCTCGTCGCGGAGCACCGGGCATCGGTATGCTTCACCGCACCCACGGCCTACCGCTCGATACTGGCCTCGGGCAGGGCCAACCGGCATTCGACGCTGCGGCGCGCGGTCTCGGCCGGCGAGCACCTCCCCGCTGCTACGTGGCAGTCGGTCTTCGACGCGACCGGCATCCGCCTCATCGACGGCATCGGGGCGACGGAGATGCTACATATCTTCATCGCTTCCACCACTGACGAGCCGCGACCAGGCTCCACCGGCCGTGCCGTACCCGGCTATGTCGCAACAGTTCTCGACGAGCAGGGGCGCCCGCTCCCTCCCGGAACTCCGAAAGGCCTCGCGGTCAAAGACCCCACCGGCTGTCGCTACTTGCGTGACCCCAGGCAACGCGAGTACGTGCAACACGGCCGGAACATCACCGGCGACACCTTCATCCAGGACGCCGATGGTTACTTCTGGTATCAGGCGCGCAGCGACGACATGATCGTCTACTCGGGCTACAACATCACGAGCCCTGAAGTCGAAAACGTACTGCTCGCGCACCCGGACGTCAGCGAATGCGGTGTCGTCGGTCTCCCGGACGAAAGCCGGGGCCAGGTCGTCACCGCTTTCGTCGTGCTGCGCGAGGGAGTCGACGGCACCGAAGTTGTTGCGACGCAACTACAGGAGTTCGTCAAGCGACAAATCGCTCCCTACAAATACCCCCGCCGTGTGGTCTTCATCGAAGCGCTGCCCAAGACCGCCAGCGGCAAGCTGCAGCGGAACCGGCTTCAAGAGCTGCAGCCGGGGCCGGGCACCCAACCACCACGGTGATCCATATTCCTCGTCGGTGGCGGTCCGGGTGGCCTGTACTTCTCGGCCTTGGCCAAGCAACTGGGCCCGGACAACGACATTACGGTATGGGAACGTAACGCCGCCGATGACACCTTCGGTTTCGGGGTCGTCTTTTCCGACGAGACCCTCGGCGGGATCGAGCATGCCGACATCGCAATCTACCGGCGCATGGAGCAGGAATTCGCTCGCTGGGACGACATCGACGTGCATTTCCGGGGCGAGACGATTACCAGTGGCGGTCACGGCTTCGCGGCGATGAACCGCAAGCGTTTCCTGCAGATCCTCCAGGAACGTTGTGCCGGCCTCGGGGTGAGCGTACATTTCCGCGCCGAAGCTCCGAACGTGAAAACCCTTGCCGCAAACCATGATCTAGTCGTGGCATCCGCCGGCGTCAACTCGACGGTGCGTTCGACCTACTTTTCGTCGTTCGAGCCGCGACTCTTTCACGGCGCGTGCAAGTACATGTGGCTGGGCATCGGCAAGGTATTCGACGCGTTCAAGTTCTACATTCGCGAAACACCACATGGCGTGATGCAGGCGCACGGCTACCCGTTCGATGCGACGGGCAGTGCCTTCATCGTCGAAATGAAGGAAGATGTGTGGCGCGCAGCCGGATTCGACAGCTTCGCTGCACGTGACTTCGCGCCGGGCGAGTCCGACGAAAAGTCCATCGACGTGGTCAAGGAGATGTTCGCCGACATTCTCGACGGCCACGAGGTGATGGCGAACAACTTCAAATGGATGAAGTTCGCGACCGTGCATAACGAACACTGGCGCCACAACAACGTCGTCCTGCTCGGCGACGCCGCGCATACCGCCCACTTCTCGATCGGCTCGGGCACCAAGCTCGCGATGGAGGATGCCCTGTCCCTGGCGGCGTGCCTGCACGAAAACGACGCCGTTGATGTCGCGCTCAACGAGTACGAGACCGAGCGCAACACGGTGGTGCTGTCTACCCAGCGCGCCGCGCGGGCGAGCCTCGAGTGGTTCGAGAATCTCGCTCAGTACGTCGACCAGGATCCCCAACAGTTCGCGTTCAACATCATGACCCGCAGCCGGCGGGTCACCTACGAGAACCTGCAGTCGCGGGATCCCGAATTCGTTGCGCACGTCGATGATTGGTCCACCGCACAGCACCGATCCCACCAGCACGACACCCCGCCCATGTTTCAGCCGTTCCGGCTCGGCGAATTAGAGTTGGCCAACCGGGTGGTGGTGTCCCCGATGGACATGTACCGCGCCGAGTCTGTCATGCCGAACAACTTCCACCTGGTCCACCTCGGCGGCAAAGCACTCGGTGGCGCCGGGCTGGTGATGACCGAAATGGTCTGCGTGAGCGAAGCGGGCCGGATCACCCCCGGCTGTGCCGGTATGTGGACCGACGAACAGGCGCGGGCCTGGCGTCAGATCACCGACTTCGTACACGCGGACACACCCGCGAAAATCCTTGTCCAACTTGGTCATTCCGGGCGCAAAGGCTCCACCAAGCTCATGTGGGACGGTATCGACCAGCCCCTCGACGAGGGTAACTGGGAGATCGTCGCCCCCTCGCCGCTCCCTTACCAGCCGGGGGTCAACCAGGTGCCCCGGGAGCTCACCGAAGCCGACCTCGCCGTGATCAAGCAGGAGTTCGTCGACGCGGCAAGACGTTCCGACGAGGCGGGCTTTGATCTGCTCGAGTTGCACTGCGCGCACGGCTATCTGCTTTCGTCGTTCATTTCCCCGGTCACCAACCGCCGCACCGACCAGTACGGCGGCGACCTGGCCGGCCGGCTGCGCTACCCGCTGGACGTTTTCCGGGCGGTACGCGAGGTATGGCCGGCGTACAAGCCGATGACCGTGCGCATCTCCGCGACCGACTGGGTCGACGGCGGAATCACCGGCGACGACGCGGTTTTCATCGCCGAAGCCTTCAAGGAACCCGGTGCCGCCGCCATCGACGTCTCCTCGGTCCAGGTGACCCCGGCCGAGGCGCCGGCCTTCGGACGCTCCTACCAGACGCTCTTCGCGGACAAGATCCGCAACACCGTCGACATACCCACGATCGCGGTCGGGGTGATCTCGTCCCATGACGACGTGAATTCCATTGTGCTGGCGGGGCGCGCCGACCTATGCGCGCTCGGCCGGGTGCATCTCTACGACGCGAACTGGACACTGCACGCCGCCGCCGAACAGGAGTACACCGGCCCCGGTGCGCAATGGCCGAAGGCCTGGCGAGCCGGCCGGCGTAAACCACAGACCGGCCGCACCGACGGCCCCAAGCGGCGCCTGCAACTGATCCGCGAGGGCGTGGTCGGCACCCGGTACGAGCGGTGGCGCCCGACCCGACAGGAGAGTCGGTGACGGTGCTCGGCGCCGAGGAGAGTGGGTACGCACGGCGGGTACGCGAGATGGCGCAAACCGAGTTGCTGCCGCTGACCGACCACGGTGACGAAGCAAAGGTGAACCGCGCGCTGCTTGTGGCGATGGGAGATCTTGGGCTGCTTCGCGACTTGTTCGGCGGATCGCCCGACGAGGCGCCGACAGACGCCGCGGCCATGCGGCTGTGCCTGCTGCGCGAGACCATCGCCGGCGTGTCGACCGAGGCGGAGACTGCGCTGGCACTGCAAGGCCTGGGTTCCTACCCGATCTTGCAGTCCGGTCGGCGCGAGACCGTCGAACGGTGGATCCCGGGGGTGGTGCGCGGCACGACCGTCGCGGCGTTCGCGCTGACCGAGCCCGAGGCCGGGTCCGACACGGCCGCCCTGTCGCTGGCCGCGACGCGCGACGGCGATGGGTGGCGATTGCGCGGGGAAAAGATGTGGATCTCCAACGCACCGGAGGCCGACGTCTACACCGTCTTCGCCCGCACCACAGCGGATGCCGGCGCCCGCGGCGTCGCCGCGTTCGCCGTCGCCGGAGACGCCGACAGCCTGTCCGGCGAGCACCTCGACCTGCTGGCACCCCACCCGATCGGTCGGCTTCGCTTCGACGATGTCCGGGTCGGGCCCGCCGACGTGCTCGGCGAGGTCGACGCCGGGTTCAAGGTGGCGATGCGCACCCTTGACCTGTTCCGCCCCAGCGTCGGTGCCTTCGCGGTGGGCATGGCGCAGGCGGCCCTCGACGCCACGCTCGACTACGTCGCCACCCGACACGCGTACAGCGCACCACTGACGACTCAGCAGTCGGTCGCGCACCGGCTCGCCGACCTGGCCACCCGGCTGGAGGCCGCGCGGTTGCTGGTCTACACCGCCGCACGCACGTATGACGCCGGTGCCCCCCGCAGCGAAATCACCCGGCGCGCAGCGATGGCCAAGCTGTTTGCCACCGAAACCGCCCAGATCGTCGTCGACCAATGCGTCCAACTGCACGGCGCCCGCGCCCTGCGGCGCGGCCATCTGCTCGAGCACCTCTATCGCGACGTCCGCGCTCCGCGCATCTACGAAGGCACGTCAGAAGTGCAGCGCTCCATCATCTTCCGTGAGCTGTTTCGAGAAAGGACGACACCGTGACCCGGTTTAGAGCATCCGTCTCGCTGAGCACGACCTGGAAGAACTTCGACTTCACCGTCGCGGGTCCCGTCGCCACCGTGACGCTCAGCCGTCCCGAAAAGTTGAACCCGCTCACCTTCGAGTCCTATGCCGATTTACGCGACCTGCTGGCGGAACTACCCCACCGCCGCGACGTCAAGGTCCTGGTGATCCAGGGGGCAGGACGGGCGTTTTGCGGTGGCGGCGATGTCAACGAGATCATCGGCGAGCTGATCACGATTAAGGCCGGCGAGCTGATGCAGTTCACGAAAATGACCGGCGACGTCATCCGTGCCATGCGAAAGTGCCCATTCCCGATCATCGTCAAGATTCAGGGCATCGCGGCCGGCGCGGGCGCGGTGATCGCGCTGGCGGCCGAATTCCGGGTCGTGGGCCGCTCGGGGCGTTTCGCCTTCCTGTTCACCAAGGTTGGGCTGTCCGGCGGCGACATGGGCGCGGCCTACCTACTGCCCCGCGTCGTCGGTCTCGGCCGCGCCACCCAGCTTCTGATGCTGGGCGACACGATCGACGCTGCGACCGCCGACCGCTACGGCCTGGCCTCACAGCTTGTCGACGATGACCGGCTCGACGAGTCGGTCACCGCGCTTGCCCACCGGATCGCCAGCGGGCCGAGTCTCGCGCTGTCGCAGACCAAGTCGCTGCTGACGCGCGAGCTGGAAATGTCGCTGTCGGCTTCGATGGAACTCGATGCGATGACCCAGGCACTGCTGATGACCACCGACGACCACGCCGAGTTTCACGCGGCATTCAACGCCCAGCGCCCACCCGCCTGGAAGGGACAGTGATGGATCCCGTCGACTTCCTGCAAAGCGACGACCTGCTCTCGGTCGAGGAGCGCGCCATCGGCCGGACCGTGCGGGACTACGCGCGGGCCGAACTCGCACCGTACGTCGGCGACTGGTACGAGGCGGGTACCATCCCGCTCGAGATCGCCCGGGGCCTGGGAAAACTCGGACTGCTCGGCATGCATCTGCAAGGCTACGGCTGCGCCGGCAACACGGCCACCGCCTACGGCGTCGCATGCCGGGAACTCGAAGCCGTCGATTCCGGCCTGCGCAGCCTGGTTTCGGTGCAGGGCTCGCTCGCGATGTTCGCGATCCACCACTGGGGCACCGAACAGCATCGCCGGGAGTGGCTCCCGCGAATGGCGACCGGCGACGCGATCGGATGCTTCGGCCTGTCCGAAGCGGATGCGGGCAGCGATCCCGGTTCGATGCGCACCCACGCCAGGCGGGACGGTACCGACTGGTTACTCAGCGGCTCGAAGATGTGGATCACCAACGGCACGATCGCCGACGTGGCGATCGTGTGGGCGTAAACCGCCACGGGTATACGTGGTTTCGTCGTCCCGACCGATACGCCCGGCTTCACCGCGAACGAGATCGGCCGCAAGCTGTCCCTGCGCGCGTCCGTCACGGCCGAGCTCGCCCTCGAGGATGTGCGGCTGCCGTCGGCGGCGGTCTTTCCGGACGTCCGGGGACTGAAGGGGCCGCTGTCCTGCCTGAACGAAGCGCGGTACGGCATCCTGTGGGGTGCGGTCGGAGCCGCTCGGTCCTGCTTTTGCGAAGCCCTCGAATATAGCTTGCTGCGAACACAATTCGGCCGACCACTGGCCGAGTTTCAACTGACCCAACGCAAACTCGCCGACATGTCGATCGCGGTGGCCAGCGCCGCTCTTACCGCCGTTCAACTCGGTCGGCTCAAGGACACGCACTGCGTCACCCCCGAACAGATCAGCCACGGCAAGCTGGCCAACGTCCGCTCGGCCCTCGAGGTCGCTCGAACCTCGCGCGCAATGCTCGGTGCCGCCAGCACCACCCTCGATCACTCGGTGATGCGGCATATGAACAACCTCGAGACGGTCGCGACCTACGAGGGCACCGAGGAGATGCACGCCATCAGCATCGGGCGTGCGCTGACCGGCATCGCGGCATTCCGCTGAGGAACGCTCGACTCAGCCGGACGATGTACCTCGGCGAGGCTGTGGCGCAACTGATCTGGTGCGCTTGCCGTGGATGACGGCCAGCGCGTGCCGTTGCGCCAACGGCCGCAGTATCGTGTTCAACTCGCCGAACAACTCGCCGGCCGCCTCGCCGTTCCATGCCGGCGGCAACAACGAGAGTGGTAAGCCCGGGTCGCGGTATGGCAGCTGACGCCATTGGGTCAGCATCTGCACGTAGGTGGTAAACGCTTCCTCCGCGGTGAAGCCCTCGGCCGACGACCGATACAGGGCCGCGCGGTAGCGGTGCAGGAACTGCACATACAACTCGGTGAGTTCGTCCAGGTTCCACCAAAGTTCGACCTTGGATCGAAGATCGCTGAATGCGAAATACTGGCCGCAGAAAATATCGACGTACTCGAACAACTCCCGACGTTGCAGCGCGTGGCGCGTTTCGTCGGCAAGGTTTCCCGGCGCCAGCCACACACCGGGTGCCACGGTGCCGAATCCGAGGCGGGTGAGGCTCGACCGAAGGGCATGCCGCTTGTCGCGTTCGGATTCGGGTACGGAGAACACCACCACCACCCAGCCGTCGTCGACGGTTGCTCTGCGGCGCTCGAAGATCCGCACATCGCCCTCGGCGAGCACCTCCAGCGTCGATGCGGACACCGCATAGCCCGCGGTGTCCGCATGACGCTCGCTGATGAGAACCCCACGGCGCTTGAGACGCGAGATCGCCGAGCGGACGGCCGGCCCTTCGTCCCCGAGGTCAGCCATGAGGTCGACCACCGACGCAACGGACAGCCAGTTACCCTCGGCGCGCGCGTACAGGCCGAAGATCGTCAGGATCTGCTGAGCCAGGCGAGCATCGCGACCACCGCTGCGAGCCGATTGAACCGCTGAGGCCATGCGAGCACCCTACCTGGGTTCGCATCGCGTTTGGTTGACGGCAGTCACGCTTTCGCACGCCAGCCGGCACTCAGCCTGTGGGCGGGCGTGGCGCGGGGCTTCCCGTCAACGTGATGTAGACCGTGTCGATGTCAAGGTCGATGTCGACCCTGCGGTGGCGGAACCGCCATCCCGCCGCGGTACGGATGAACTCGTCGGTATACCGACCCGTCGTCACCAGTTCCCAAGTGCTCTTGACCTGCTGGCGCTTGGCCAACAGCAGGGTGGCGACCTGCGTCGCGCGGTCACCGGTGACGTCGACGACGGCGTCCAGCGTCATGTGCACGGTTCCGTAACCGAGTCCCTCGGCCGCCGCCATCAGCTCCTGACGACCCGACAGTTGGGGCAGCCCAACCAGTTCCATGGTTCCTTCGGGTACGAAGGTATCGGCGAAGGCGTCTAGATCGCGGTCGTCGACGGCGCGTGAGTACCGGACGGTGAGATCGCGGATCGCGATCCGATCTTCGGCAACAGACACGATGAGATTCCTTTAATTCGAGGGGGTGAACGCGACGTGGACCGCGGTCGGGCTGAACAAGAAGCCGCCCTGCAAGCCGCTGAATTCGACGTCCCCGGCAAGACGCAGGCCGGGCAGGCACCGAAGCATTTCTTCTGTCGCGATCCACATCTCAGCCCTTGCCAGGTGCATACCGAAGCACTTGTGGATGCCGTCACCGAAAGCGAGGTGACGGTTGGCGTTCGGCCGCTCGACGCGAAATTCGTCCGGCGACTCGAACACCGCGGGATCCCGGTTGGCCGCGCCGAAATTCATCATCACCCGCGCGTCGGCCGGCAATTCCACGCCGTGCACCCGAGCCGGACAAGTCGTCTTGCGTCCGATCGCATGAAGCGGCGAGTAGATGCGTAGCGTCTCCTCCACCGCATTGGGAATCAGCTCCGGTTGCTCGATCAGCAGGTCCCGACGGGTGGAATCGGATCCGAGAATGTATGCCATGCTCGCCAGCGCGGAAACCAGCGAGTGGTGCCCGCCCAGCGTCATGGTCACCACGTACATCGCGAGTACCGGATCCCAGCAGCTCGCCCCGGATCTTCACCCGGGTCATCGACGTCAGCGCGTCCTCGCGCGGATTCTCCCTGCGATCCTGAACCTCGGCGATCATCATCGCGACGTAGGCGCCCATTGCGGCATCACCCGCCGGGGTGTCAGCGTTGCGGACCCAGTCCGTCGTCAGCTCCCGCACCCGTTGTTTGGCGACATCGGTGATTCCGAGAACCTCGGCGATGACGCCGACCGCGAAGGGCTCCGAGAAGTCCTCGATGATCTCGCACTCGCCGCGACTGCTGACCGCATCGAGCAGCTCGATTGCGTTTCGTCGGATCATCCCTTCCGCTTTCGAAACTTCGCCGGGCGTCAGGAGGGGCACCATGACCTTGCGGTTGTCGCCGTGCACCGGCGGGTCGAACTCCAATGCCCGAAACGGGGGCCGATCCAGTTCGGGCACGAGGATCCCGTGCGCAGACAAAAACGTCTCGTGGTTCTGGGCGACGGCCCGGACATCGTCGTACCCGGTGAGTGTGTAGAAGCCGCCGTACAGGTCACTGAAATTCACGAGGCATTCTTGTCTCATCGCCACGTAGACGTCGTAGAGCGCCTCACCTTTCAAGGTGTCGTCGTGGTGGTCGTAATCTGCAGCCGAGTGACGTTCCATCTCCATATGGACACCGTGGCTGGAATGAGTCACCAACACATCCGTCAAATTACCGAGCCTGTACTGATTTTCGATGACGTGGACGCGGGCGTTCGCACGAAAAAGCCGACTCTCGCATCGGACGCGGAACCGGTCGGAGCCCTCGCCGCGGTGTAGTGCCGTGGCAGTCACATCACCATGCCACCGTCGACCGGCAGCACCTGCCCGGTGATGTAGGAGGCGGCATCGGACGCCAGGAACACGAAGGCTCCGGCGATCTCATCTGGTTGGGCCCAGCGGCGCAGCGGGATTCGCGCCATCATGGTGGCCGAGAACTTTTCGTTGGTCCGGATCGTCTCGGTCATCGGTGTGGCCACAAGGGGCGCCAGGGCATCGACCAAGATCTGCTTGCGTGCCAACTCGCGCGCAAGAGACTTGGTGAGCCCGATGATTCCGGCCTTGGCGGTGGAATAGTTGACTTGGCCGAGCGTGCCCGTGATACCCGCCGCAGAGGTGACATTGATGATGCGGCCGGTGCCGTCGGTGGGCAGGAAGGGTAGCGCGGCCTGGGCGCAATGGAATGCGCCCAGCACGTGAATGTCGACCAATCGTCGGAAGCTGTCCTCGGAAGTGTCTGCGAACATTGCCGGCGCGGTGATACCGGCGTTGTTCACCAAGATGTGCAGCCTGCCGCCTGTCATTTCGGCGGCTTTGGCGACGACCCCGTCGGCCGATGCACGCTGGGTCACGTCAAGCGGGGCGCTGTCCGCAGTACCGCCCAGCTGGGTGATGCGCTCGGCGACCGCCCTGGCGGCGACATTGTCGACGTCGGTCACCAGCACCGCGGCACCCGCAGCGGCCAGCGCCCGGGCGACCGCCGCCCCGATGCCACCCGCCGCCCCGGTCATCAGCGCCGACCGTCCGGACAGATCGAACGGTGAAATCATCGATGCCCCTGCATAATCAGATCCGAGCCGGCCAGATCCAGCGCGATGTCGACGATCATGTCTTCCTGACCGCCCACCAAACGTCGCCGGCCCACTTCGAGCAGCAACGCGCGGGTGTCGACTCCATAAGTGCGCGAGGCGGTTTGTGCGTGACGCAGAAAAGACGAATACACCCCGGCGTAGCCGAGGGTCAGGGTCTCGCGTCGACTTGAACGGGCCGGTCGCGCAGCGGGCGCACCAAATCGTCGGCGGCATCTTGCAACTCGAGCAGTTTGCAGCCGTGCGACCAGCCATGCAGATCGGCGACCGCCACAAACGCCTCGATGGGAGTGTTGCCGGCCCCGGCGCCCTGTCCGGCCAGCGAAGCATCCACCCGGACCGCGCCTTCTTCGACGGCCACCACGCTGTTGGCAACCGACAGCGACAGGTTCTCATGGGCGTGCACGCCGATCTGAGTCTCGGGTTTCAACACGTCGCGGTAGGCACGGACGCGCGCCCGCATTCCGTCCATCGTCAGCCGCCCGCCGGAGTCGGTGACGTAAACGCATTGCGCTCCATGCCATTCCATCACCTTAGCCCGGGCGGCTAATTGCGCCGGGTGGGCCATGTGGCTCATCATCAGAAAGCCAGACACATCCATCCCCAGTTCCCTGGCGGTCGAGATGTGTTGGGCGGCAATGTCGGCTTCGGTGCAGTGCGTGGCAATACGCACCGACCGGACTCGCAGCGAGTGCGCGTGTTTGAGCTCGGCGATGGTGCCGATGCCGGGCAGCAGCAACGTTGTCAACACCGCGTTTTCGACGATCGCGGCGGCGGCCTCGATCCACTGCCAGTCGGTGTGGCTGCCCGGACCGTAGTTCAGCGATCCACCGGCCAGGCCGTCACCGTGCGCGACTTCGATAGCGTCCACGCCCGCCGCATCGAGGGCCGCCGCGATGCGTGCGACGTCCTTCGGGTCGATCCGGTGGCGGATGGCGTGCATGCCGTCGCGCAGGGTGACGTCTTGAATGTACAACGCGGAGTTCATTTCCGGGCCTCAGCGAACTGAGCGTCCAATTGCCGCTGTGCGATCGATTCGGCGACCCGCAACGCGGCGGAGGTCATGATGTCGAGGTTGCCGGCGTACGACGGCAAATAGTGGGCGGCGCCTTCCACTTCCAGAAAGACCGACACCCTGGTACGTACCGGGCCCGCACCGTCAGGCACCAGAGTATGGACGGGTTCATCCGGTGCGACCGGGTGAACTGGACCTGCTGTTTGAGTCGATAGCCGGGTACATAGCCGCGGACCCGGTCGACCATCGTGCCGATGGAGGCCGCGATCGCGTCATGGTCGGCGTCACCGATCGGGCAGAAGACGGTGTCACGCATGATCAACGGCGGCTCGGCGGGGTTGAGGATGATGATGGCCTTGCCCCGCGCCGCTCCCCCGACCGATTCGACGGCCTGTGCGGTGGTTTCGGTGAATTCATCGATGTTGGCCCGTGTTCCGGGACCCGCCGACTTCGAGGCGATCGAGGCCACAATTTCGGCGTAGTGCACCGCGGAGACCGCGGCGACGATCGGGATAGTGGCCTGGCCTCCGCACGTCACCATGTTGACGTTGGTGGCCCCGGCATCCAAGCAGGCGTGCAGGTTGACCGGTGGGACCACCATCGGGCCGATCGCCGCGGGCGTCAGATCGATAAGCGTCTTGCCGTACGACGCGAGTGCGCTGGCATTGGCGAGGTGAGCCCGGGCGGAGGTTGCGTCGCACACGATGCCGATGTCTTCGAATCCGGGCAACTCGACGAGCCCGGCCACGCCGTCGTCGGTGGTCGCAATGCCCACCCGCGCCGCTCGGGCCAGACCATCGGAAGCGGGATCGATTCCGACCAGCGCGGCCATTTCAAGGTGCTTGGATGTCCGCAAGATCTTGATCATCAGATCCGTGCCGATGTTGCCCGATCCGATAATGGCGACTCTTGTCTTGTTCACGTCTCCTCCAGAATTGATAAATGGGCGGAAATCGGCCCCAGTGGCGCGATTTCGGCGTGAATGCGGGTACCTGGCGGCGCGGCGACCATTGGGCCCAGCGCGCCCGACAGCACAATCTGGCCGGCCCGCAGCGGCTCGCCGTAACGTGCCGCGGCGCGGGCCAGCCAGGCGAGAGCGTTGAGCGGGTCGCCCAGGCAGGCCGATCCATCACCGTGTGATACCAGTTGATCGTCGACGTACGTCCGCATCGTCGCCGCGCGCGACTCGAACTCATCGAGAGTCAGGCGTCGGCTGCCCAGCATGAACAAGCCCGCCGATGCATTGTCGGCGACGGTGTCGGCAATGGCGATGTCCCAGTTGCCGATGCGGCTGTCGACGATCTCCAAGGCTGCGGTCGCGTAGTCGACCGCAGCACAAATGTGCGCGGTGTCGTCGAAGCCGCCGACGAGATCGGCCCGCAGTACGAATGCGATCTCGGCCTCGACCTTGGGTTGCAGCAGCCGCTGTGACGGAACCGATGCCGCGGCACAGACCTCCATATCGGCCAGCAGCACCCCGAAATCCGGTTGGTCGACTCCGAGTTGCCGCTGGACAGCCGGCGACGTCAGCCCGATCTTGCGTCCGACGATCACCGCACCCTCGGCGACGCGCCGATCGATAAGCTGCCCCTGCACGGCGTAGGCGGCGTCGATGTTGTCCGCACCGAGCAACCCGCGTACCGGAGCGATCGGCTGCCGCGTCAGCGCGGCCGACTCCAGCTTGTCGACGACATCGCGGATGGCGGTGTCGGCAAACTTGTCGTGCGCCGTCACCACGGCAGTTGGCTGACGTCGTGGGTGCGGCAACGCGAAACGCTCACTTGAGCACCACCACCGAGCGCAACACCCGGCCGCTGTGCATCTTGGCGAACGCGTTCTCGATGTCTTCGAGTCCGAGCGCTCGGAGACGAACCTATCCAGCGGGAGCCTGCCCTGCAGGTACAGCATGACCATGGTGGGAAAGTCCCGCTCCGGCAAGCAATCGCCGTACCACGACGATTTCAGCACTCCGCCGCGGGAGAAGAAATCCACCAATGGCAGGTCAATGCGTACGTCCGGGGTCGGAACACCCACCAGCACAACGGTTCCACCGAGGTCCCGACCATAGAACGCCTGCGTCCAGGTCTCGGGGCGTCCGACCGCGTCGATCACCACGTCGGCGCCGAAACCGTCGGTCAGGTCTTGGATCGCCTCGACGACGTTGCTACGACGCGCGTTGACGGTATGGGTTGCACCGAAGTCTGTGGCCCAGTCCAGTTTGGTGTCATCGGTGTCGACGGCGATGATCTTGCGCGCGCCGACGAGCCGGGCGCCCGCGATAGCGGCGTCGCCCACTCCGCCGCAGCCGATCACCGCGACGGTGTCGTCGCGGTTCACCGCGCCGGTGTTGATGCTCGCGCCGAGGCCGGCCATTACTCCGCACCCCAGCAGCGCAACCACCGCGGGGTCCGCCGCCGGGTCGACTTTGGTGCACTGTCCTTGGTGCACAAACGTTTTGTCGATGAGGGCACCGATACCCAGCGCGGGTGTGAGCTCGGTGCCGTACGTCAGCGTCATCGCCTGTGCGGCGTTGTGGGTGTCGAAGCAGTACTGTGGGCGACCCCGCCGGCAGGCGCGGCATTGTCCACAGACGGCACGCCAGTTGAGTACTACGAAGTCGCCGGGTTCGACGGCTGTGACACCGGTGCCCACCGTCTCCACGACGCCGGCCGCCTCGTGGCCAAGCAGGAACGGGTAGGCATCGCTGATCCCGCCGTCGCGATACGTCAGATCGGTGTGACAGACCCCGCACCCGCTGATTGCCACGATTACTTCGCCCGGGCCGGGATCGGGGACGAGCACGTCGACCAGCTGGACGGGCTCGCCCCTTTTCTTCGACACCACTCCGCGCACCATCTGGGTCAAATCGATTCTCCTTGTGTGTTGTCGCTTTTCGGTCGCGCTACTTGATCCGGGCGGCCAGGTCCGCCGACATGGCCCGCAGTTGTGGTGCCCAGGAGGACCAGCCGTGGTCACCGGTGACCGGGAAATCGAAGTGCCCGTTGCGGCCGCCCGCCGCAACGTAGTGGGCGTAGAAGACGCGGCTGCTGCCCTGAGCCTGCTCGGGGTAGCCGATCATCGCAACCTCGTCACTGGCGGTCAGGGTTTGCGGACTGTAAACCCACAGCCGGGTGTTGTTGTCTATCAACGCCTGTACGTGCACGTCCGGGTCGTGCCATTTCCAGTGCCCCAACTGGGGTAGTCCCCACATGTTGCGGATGTCGGCGCCGCCGAACCTCATCATTCCCGCACTGATCGCCCCGTTCAGGATGGTGTTGGACGGGGTCAGGAAGCCCGACATCGAGCCCGCATAGCTGAAACGATCGGGGTGGAACTCCGCCAGCATCAGCGCGCCGGTGCCGCCCTGGGCGGCCCCGACCACCCCGTGCCCACCCGTGGCCAGGCCCCTGTTGGCGGCCAACCAGGCCGGCAGCTCGGCGGACAGAAAAGTATCTCACTGCCGGCTGGGATCCTGCTCCCAGTCGGTATAGAGGATGTAGGCGCCGCCGGCCGGGGCTACTACCGAGATGCCTTTTCCCGCAAGCGTGTTCATCGAGTCGCCGGCACTCACCCAGGTGCTCACCGCATCACCGGCGTCAAATGCGTCCAACAGATACACCGCGTGCGGTCCCTCGGCCATGAAAGCGACCGGGATGTCACGCCCCATCGCCGCCGAGGGGACCATCAGGTAGTCGACCGTGCCGGCGCGCGCATACGCCGCGGTCAACAAACACAGCGTCGATGCCGCCGCCATGGTGGCGCGCAGCAGCGTGGTTCCGACCTTAATTGAGATCCTCCTACACCTGCGGGTAGGCCGGCGGTGGATACACCCCTCGTAGGATCCACGCAAACAATCGATGCCGCACTCTAATTCGTCGCTGACGTCGTAATCGAGACTGGGATCCATTAATCTTGTCTCCTATCGATTCAACTTGTAGGCGAAAGCTGCTGGGGCACAATCCCTTCGATTGAACCGTTCATATCGGACGTCCGTACACGGCCACTACCACCGTGCGATCCGGGCGGCTGCCCGACCAGACTCCGATCTGGGTATAGCTGCAGTTCTGCATGATGGCCAGGTAGGACGGGTTGTAGTACCACTGGTTGATCAGCTCGATGCCGCTGATGACCAACGCTGGGTTGATGGCAACGGTTTCGGCCACCGTGCCGTGATACCCGGCAGTCGCGGCGCGGTCGGCCACCGAAGATCCGTCCGAGCCGGGGTCACCGTCGAGTGAGTAGTTGGCAAGCAGGTCGTCGGTGTGCCATTGCGCGGCCAGCCGAAGGGGTGGGCTGACGCGTAGGTCCTCAGTGCAGCCGGCGTGTCGGTGAATCGTCTACACATTCGAGACCACACTGGCGTTCAAGCGGCTGTTGTCGGCGTGCGCCTGCGGCAGACCAACAGGGTCGCGAACCATCAGCGGCGCCGACATCGCCGCGACCAGCCGTCGCCGGTGCCTCGGCCGGCCCATGTCGGTGACTCTGTTCATCACTGCTCCAAGGAATTTGCGCGTCGGGACTAGGTCGTGGTGGGGCGGTAGCCGCCGGCGGAATTGCGCAGTTGCCAGATCAAGGCCGGGCACAGCTCATTGGTCGCCTGGGCGATCAGATAAGACGCCTGATAGTCATCGGAGGTGCCCAGATCGGCCTTGACGTCACCGGTCAGCCGGCTATATGCACGCCCCGACGCGATCTTGTCGCAGATGCGGTGCCCGTAGCCGAGTGCATCCGCAGCGCTGGTGAAGCGGTAACCGGGCCAGACCGCCACGTTGACCAGATACGCCGTCGCGTCGGCGTTCACAGTGACCGCCGGCACCAGCATGGTTGCCAGCACGGACGCGGCCAGACCCCCGACAGCGCTGGTCACGAAGCTCATTTCGGCTCGAATCCTGCTACCAGCCAACGGTTCCCAAGTTTGTCGAGAGTGACTTCGACCACCGACGCGGTTTGGGTCGGGGCATCGGTGCCGATCACGATGGCCTGGTCGACGAACAGCACCACCACCGCGTGGTTGGCACTGGCCGACTCCGACACCGCGGCGGCCACCGTGGCGGCAACGGAGATCTTCTTTTCTCTCGCACCGGGAATCACGACGTCGTGAATCAACGAGGTGTAGGAGTCGTGGAACGTTCCGGTGAGTCGGTCGCTGGCGGCCGTGAGTTTCTGTTCGACGCTGTCGGGGGTGTAGGACAACATCGCGACGGTGCTGTCCTTGGCTGCCTGAACCGATTCGACCGCCGCTCGACTCGCCGCCGCCGCCCTGGCGTCGAGATATTTCACGTAGACCGCCACCCCCGACAGCACCGCCACTAGTACGAAGGTCCCGTCCCCGACGGCAAAAACCCTGCGATCGGGATGATCGCGCCCGGTTTCGTCGAAGTCGTTGTCCGACAGCTCAGTTTTTTCATTCTGCTTCGGCGTATCGGCCTGGGCACCGGCACGTTGAGTGCGTGGTCGAACCCTGAGCCTGCCCAAGGCGGTCAGCAGGGATCGCAAGCCGCGCCGGGCACCGCCCTCGTGGTCTACTGCCGCGAGATTCTCATTCGCGGTCACGGTACGAACTCCACGTTGGACACCTTTACCTCCTGCCCGACTTTCTGCACCGAGATCCGCATCCGCCACAGTCGCGTCTTTTGTTCGGCCACAACAGCATTGGAGATCCGAACACTGACCGAGACCAGCACTTGGGCCTCGGTGTCTGTGGCCGACTCCAGCCCGGCCGCGGTGATTGTTCCCTGGGATGTCGACTGCACCTGCTTGACCACGTCGATCAGCGGCTTGGATCGGTTGGCGAAGTCGTCGTGGAAGGCGCCGATGGCCGAGCCGAGGACGCGCTGCACGTCGGCGTCGGCTTGCCGCCAGTCGATGGAGGTGAGGTTCAGGGCACCCTGCCGACCCGCGGCCAAGAACATCGCGCGTTGCTGGCTGACCCGCTCGGAATGGTAGGCCCTCCATCCGAGCCACCCGGCGACGCCGGTGACGATCATGATCATGATGAGCCCGACGAACAGCGACTGCCGGCGTAACGGTATTCGTCTGCGCGGCTGTGGTTTCGGCGCGTCGTCGATGACGTCGGTGTCATCGACCCCGGCTTGCTGGATGTCGGTTGTCATTTCAGCGTCCTGTCTGGGGAATCAACATGTCCTGCCAGCTGTGCTGGACCGGAACGTTGGCGGCCAGATCGGCCTGGGTGTGCTGGCGCCCGTCGGGGCCCGTGTAGGTTCCGGTGGCGGGGTCATAGATGGCCGCGGCGATCGGCGGAGGTGCCTGCGCGGCAGCACTCGGCGGCAGCTGCGGAACGCCCTGCCCGACAGCGTCGCGTTCGGGTCGCCCTTCCAGTTGTATCCGTCGTTCAGCGGAACGTAATTGTCGTTGCTTTCACACATCTGGACCGTCGGCGCCCGCTTGCCCGGCCTGGTCAGACACGGCAGGTTGTGCGCACCCCGGACGTTGAGCAACGAATCCTGTGGCACTCGGCAGTACATGTCACCGGGCAGTCGGTCCGGGTAGTCCACCTCGCTCGGCGAGCGCACTTGGTTGGGCGGCAGAAATCCGGTGGTACACGGCGGCGGAAGATTCACGTTTAGGTTGAACAACAGGTAGGTGCCCTTGTAGGCCTGCTTGGTGTCCCGGTCGGCCAGTGTCGAGCCCTGCAGCATCTCGACCAGTGGCGGCATGAGCACCAACAACTGCTCGATGCTCGGTTGATAGGTGAGCGCCACCTGCCCGACGCTGGCCAGGTTCGCCGCCAGGATCGGCAACGTCCGCTTCAGCCGGTCCAACAGCCGGCGAGCTTCATCGACGGCGTCCGGACCGGTGTTCAGCAAGCCGCGCATCGAACTGTCCTGGGCCGCAAGTTCGCCCGTGATTTGCGCGACGTTCGCAGCCCACGCCCGGATCGCGTCCGAGGTGTCGACCTGGGTATCCAGGATCGGTTTGGACTGGTCGATCAGGGTGGTCAACGCGGCCAGATTGGTGCGCGCATCGGCCGCCAGGGTGGTGGTACCTTTCACCAGGCGCGCCAGCTCGGGGCCCAAACCGCCGACGGCCGTGTAGGACTCGTCGATCGCCGTTCTCAGGTTGTCGTGCGGGATGGCCGACAGTCCGGCGTTGGTGGCACTCAGCAGCGAGTTGATGTCGGGCGGTATGCTGGTGCGCCCCACCGGAATCACGTCACCGTCCCTGAGCGCGGGACTGTCGCCGCTTCGGGGAACGAACTCGATGAATTGCTCGCCGACGGCGGTTTGACTGTGCACCTGGGCTTGTAAGTCCGCGGGGATGCGCATGCCCGACCTCAGCGAGAGCACTGCCGCCACGCCGGTCGGGGTCAGGCCGACGTCCTCGACGCGCCCGACTTCGGTGCCGCGGTAGGTGACGTTCGCGTTGGGGTAAAGGCCAGCGGCCGTGGGTAAGTCAACGGTCACTCGGTAGTGACCGATACCGAAGAACTGGTTTCCCAGATCGAGATACCGGAACATCATGATGCCGCCCGCGACGAGGGCGATCACCGCGAACACGGCCAACTGCAATCGGACGCGCAATGTCAAGTGCATCATGTCAGGGCCCCTGATCGAATCGGTAGGGCGCCAGCAGGGGATTGCCCGCGGTGTAGGGGCTGGGAAGCACCCCGACGGTGCGACCCCACTGCATCTCGAGTTTGGTGAGGTTGCCTTCCCAGCGCGTCCTGGTGAAAAACGAAGTGTCAAGCCGGCTCAGGGTCAAGTCGACGACCAACGTCACGTTCGCGTAATCACCGCGGAACCACTTGGTCAACGTGTCCTTCGCGAACGGGTAGGTGGTGAACAGGTTCAGCGACCGGGTCAGAGAGCGTCCGGCGTTGCCCAGCGATTCCAGCACCGGGCCAAGGTCTTTGAGCTCGGCCACGATCGCGGCTTTGGTCTGCCGCACCGAATCAGCGGCGAGTGCGCTGAATTTGCCCAGCTGATCGACGGCGTCGATCAGGGTGTCGCGTTCGCTGTTCGATGTCGCCAACGCGTCGGGAATCGTGTCCAGTCCGCGGTCGATGACGGGCTTCTGTGCCGCGAACTTAGTGAGCAGCGCGTTGAGACTGTCTGTCGCGGCAATGATGTCGTGGGTTTGCGCATTGACCCGGCCGATGAAGGTGTCCAGTTGCGCCAGCAGCGTGCGCAGCGCATCTTCGCGGCCGCCGAAGGCGGTGGTCAACGCGACGGTGACGTCCTGGACCTGGCCCAGCCCGCCTCCGTTCAGCAGCAGCCCGGCGGACGCCAGTGTCTGCTCGGTGGACGGGTACGCCTTGCTGGCCGACAACGGAATCAGCGATCCCTGGTGCAACTGACCGCGTGGCGGTTCGTCGGTGGGTACCGCCAACTCGATGTGCAGCGATCCCAGCAGGCTGGTCTGCCCATGGGTGGCAGTCGTATTCGCGGGCAGCTTCACATCATGGTTGAGACTCATGGTCACCAGCGCGTGCCAATCCTGACGCTCGATCCTGGTGACGGTGCCCACGGTGACGTCGCCGACCCGCACCCGCGAGTTTGGCTGGATCGTATCCACGTCGGGCATCTGGGCCACGATGGTGAACGATCCCGCCCCGCGACCCTCCGTGCCGGGCAACGGCAGCGAGTTCAACCCCCGCCAGCCGCACCCGGACAGGGCGGCAGCCAACCCGACGAGGATGACCACGACGCGACAGCGGATAGGGGTTCTCATTGCCGGCCGCCTTCGCCGGGCATCATCATGCCCTGCAATCCGGCCGCCGGATCAGCCTGCTGCACGGGCGGCACGTAATCCGGGCGCATCCAGTCTTCGCTGTAGGTGATCTCGTTGGGCCGCGCGGCAGCGCCCACGAACGGATTGACACCGAGCGGAAGGAAGTTGACCTGACGGTTCTTGACGATGGGGGCCAGATACTGCACGCACAGCTTGGCCGACTGCTCGGCGCCCAATCTGGAAGCGGCCTGGATTGCTCCGCACAGGAAGTTGATGGGGTCTGCGAAGTTGTTGACCGCCAGCGCACCGCTGAGCGTGCCCTGCGCGGGTTGATAGAGGTTGACGGCGTTGCTCGCGGTGGTCGGCAGCATGTGCAGCAGCTGCTTGATGTCACCGAGGCCGTCGACCAGGGTCTGGGACACCGCGGCCAACTTTTCGGTAGTGGTGCCCAACATGTCGCGGTTGTCGGCGACGAACGTCTTGACTTCGGCCACCACGTCGTTGAGATCCTCGATGGCGCTTGCGATCTCGTTGGGATCATTGCCAGCACTCCGGTGACCGCGGCGAGGTTCTCGTTGAGTTGGCGAATCAGAGTCGTGCTGCCCTGCAGCGCCGACACCAGGGTGGCCAGATTCTTGACCGAACCGTAGGCGTCGGTGCTGTGGTCGGCTAACGCCGACAACGCTTTGGACAGCTTGACGAGCGCTTCACGAATCGTGGCTCCCTGTCCGCGTAGATTGTCGGCAGTGGTGTTGACCAGCGAGCCCAGTGTGCTGACCCCGCCGGACTCGGTGGGCTGCAGCAGGCGGGTCAGGCGCTCGAGTTGGCCACGGAAGTCGTCCCACTCCATCGGCACCGCGGTGCGGTCCTCGCCGATGACCGCGCCGTCAGCCAGGGTTGGTCCGCCACGGTAAGGCGGGGTCAGCTGGATGGCTCGCGACGTGACCAGCGTGGGAGACAGAATCACCGCCTTGGCGTCGGCGGGCACCTTGTACTGGTCGTCCACCCAGAAGTGGATCTTCACCCGATCGGATTCGGGTTCGATCGCGTCGATGCTACCGACCTTGACACCCCGGATTCGTACATCGTCACCGGCGAACACACCGTTGCTGTTGGGAAAGTAGGCGACGGCGTGGATCCGGCCGACCTGACGGGCAGCCCCGAGCACCAGGTAGGTGGCCGCGGCGATCACGACGACCAACGCGGCCGCAAAAGCCGACCGCAACCAGCGCGGGCGGTTCATCCGGCGACCCCCGCGGTCGGTGCGCCGGGCTCGCCGGGTGCGGGTACGAATACCGCTGTGGGCGTGGGCTGTACAGGTGTCTGCTGGCCAGGCAGCAGCGCGGGCGGCCCGGGTGGGGGCCCGCCCGGAGGCGGCGCCGGGAGCGGCTCGCGGTAGGGGTAACGCGGATCTCCCGGTTTGCCGGTGATGGCATCGGGCAGCGTCAGATGCGGCTGGCCGCCCTGGCCGGTGCGCGGATACGGCACGGGCAGGGCCGGCGTTCCCGGCTGACCGGTCTGCGAGTCGGTCCGCTGCGAGGGCAACAGCACATTCGGATCCAGGCCGAGGTCAGAAAACGCGACGTCGACGAAAGGCTGGATGAACTGTCCGGGCAACAGGTTGACGACGTAAGCCTTGAAAAACGGTCCGGACGAGATTGATTCGCCGAAGGACATCACGTATGTGTTGAGACCCTTGAGCGATTTCTGGACTTCGGCCTTGCGGTTGTCGATGGTGGCCAAGACACCGTTCAGTTTGTCCAGCGCGGGTTTGAGCGTCGCGCGGTTGTCTGCGATGAAGCCGTGCAACTGCGCAGCCAACGCGGAGATGTGCCGCGAGATCTGGTCCAGTGCAGCGCTTTGGCCTCGCAGCGCAGCCAGCACCGCGTTGGAGTCCCGGATAAGCCGCACCACTTCGTCGGTGCGCGAGGACAGCACCGTGGTCGCGTTGGCGGCATTGGACAACAGGCTGCGAAGCTGCGCGTCGCGTTCGTTGAGGGTCTCAGAGAATCGAGCGACGCCTTCCACGGCGACCTTGAGCTGCGGCGGCGTGTCGTGCAGCGTGGTCGCCAGGGTCTTCAGCGCATCGGAGAGTTGATTCGTATTGAGCCCGCTGATGGTTGCGGTCAGATCACCGAGTGCGTCGGGTAGTTGATACGGGGAGGTGGTGCGCTGCAGCGGGAGGTGCCGTTCAGGTGACCGTCGCCACGGGGGGTGACCTCCAGGACTTTGTTACCGAGCAGGCTGATCGATTTGATCGCCACCTCGGTCTGTTCGCCCAGCCGGACGTCGTCGGCCACCGTGAAGGAAACCAAAACGCCGTGAGGGTCCAGACCCATGGATTTGACCTGACCGGACTTGAACCCGAGCACTTGCACCGGAGCACCTGTCGTCAGACCACCCGCCTCATCGAAATATGCCGAATATGTTGTGCCGGAGGACGAGGGGAGCCGGTTGTAGTTCAGCGCGGCCACCGTCAGAGCGGACACCACGACGATGGTCGCGATGCCGACGATGACCGGGTTGCGGTCTCGGAAGGGCTTCATCGTGGTGTGCACCTGCCCGTGTCCTGCCCGGCGACCTTGATGAAGACCGGCTGACCTCCCTTGCCGTTGACCTTGAGGATCAGGTCGCACATGTAGAAACTGAAGAAGTCGCCGTTGAGGGCCTGCCGACCGAGCACACGGTAGGCGTCGGGCAGCGTCTTGAGCAGGTCATCAAAGAAGTCGTGATCCGCTACTACGTTGCCGGCGGTACGGTCGGTCCCGTGCACGGTTTTCTGTAATGGAGCCCGCGCCTGGGACAGCAGGTCGGCGCGCGAGCCCGCGGCCTCGTTCCCATAGGCGACGCTGTTGACGAGGTCTTGCTTGCGTTCGGCCAGCGCGTGCACCAGTTGCGACAGCGAATCGATCGCGGCGCCGAACTTGTCGCTGTGTCCGCCAGGGACCCGAGCACGGTATTGAGGTTCACCACGACCTGTCCGATCAGCGCGTCGCGGTCGGCGAGCGTGTTCGTCAGCGACGCGGTTTGCGCAAGGATCGATCCGATCGTCGCGCCTTGGCCCTGGAACGCCGCAATGAGTTGGGAGGTAAGCGTATTGACCTGAGTAGGGTCCAGCGCGCGCAACAGCGGCCGGAAACCACCGATCAACGCATCGAGATCCAGTGCCGGCGCGGTGTTCGCGACCTTGATGGTGCCGCCGGGCGGGAGTTTCGCCGTTGGTCCCGGGCCTTCCTCGAGGGCCAGATAAGGCCCGCCGATCAAGTCGGCATACCGGATCACCGCCTTGGTGCCCTGGGTGAGGACCACCGAGTCGTCGGCGGATAAGGTCACCCGCACCATGTCGTCGTTGGCGATCTGGATGTTTTTGACCTTGCCGACTTCCACACCGGCGATGCGCACGAAATTCCCGTTCTGCAGTCCGCTGACGGTGGTGAAGACGGCGTTGTAGGTCCTCTCGTTCTCAAATCGCAGTTGTCCGTAGATGGCGACCAGCGCGAACGCGCCGATCCCACACACCACGACGAAGGCCGTGAGGTGCAACAGAAGCCCTGTTAGGTTACGCCGCAAGGAAATTCACCTTTCGTACTCGTGGGTTTGGGTAGGCGGGCCCCCGGGCGTCATGGCGCGAGCGAACCGGTTTGGGTGGGCGGGCGCCCCCCGTCCGGAGGGGTGGGGGGAGGAACAGGAGGGGGGACGCCCGGGTACAAGGGGGTGCCGTCGGGTGCGTACTGGGGCGCACCATAGGGCGGGCACCCGGGTAGGGCACGGGACCGGGAGCCGCCCGCCCGGGTAGCGGATGCTCGGCGGCTCCGGCACCCCGCGAGTCACCGGAAAGAATTTGCCCAGCCGGGGAATCCGATGCCGGGATTCGGCCGGATGTCCATCCCGGTGCCGAAACCGGTATCGGTGACCAGGTAGCGCACCGGCCAGTTCTGGGCGACGTCGGGAAGCGCCCCGCACCCAGGCTTGCCGCCGGGGCCGCCCTTTGCGGCGACGATCGGCAGGTTTTGCGGGTTTCGATACGGGTCGTCGCCGAGCAGCAGCTGGGCGTCCATGATCAAGGACTTGCCGTTGCTTCCCCCGAGCATCTGAGACCAATCAGCGAGCGTGCGGTCGGCGCCGACGAGCATGCACGTCAGCTCCGGGTTGTATTTCATCAGCAGATCGGTCGTGGGTCGCAGCACATTGGCCGCGGCGACGAGGTTGTCCTTGCTGGGGCCGAGAACGTCGATTCCGCTGCGCGACAAGCCCGCCACGCTTGCCAGCAAGACGTCGAGTTGGCCGGCTTGGGTCGTCACCGTGCCGCCGGTGGTGGTCAGCGCGGCGAGGGTGTCGATGATGTGGTCCGCGGCCGCGCCATAGATGTCACCGACGCGTTGCAATGCGCGCCAGTCGGCGCGAAGCGTGTCGGTGCGCGGATTGATCGCCTCCAGAACCTGATTCATGTCGGTGATCGATTCGCCGATACGTTGCCCCTGTCCGCGCACGCCTTCGGCAAGTGCCGACAGAACCGCATTGAGCTTGGCCGGATCAATCTGCTTTATGAGCTGCACGAGGTTTTCGAAAACGGTATTGACCTCGGTCGCAACGTTTTCCGATCGCAGCACCGCACCCGCGGCGAGCCGCTTGGGGCTTGGGTTGGCGGGATAGATCAGGTCAACGTATTTCGCGCCGAATAGCGAGGTGGCATTGATCCTTGCCTCGACGTTGGCGGGGATGAAGTTGATCTTGTCCGGGTCGATCTCGAGACGCAGCGTCTGTGAGTTGAGGCCACCGGAGACGGTCGCGACGTGTCCGACCTGCACGCCGCGCATCTTCACCTTCGAGTACGGCTCCATGACCAGACCGGTGCGGTTCGACGTCAACGTGACCGGCACCGCCGCCGAGAACGTCCGGTTGAAGGACGCGACGCTCAGCGCCGCGGCGGCCACGATGCCGGCCACCAAAGGGATTGCCAACCATTCGGCGGCAATGCGGGGTTGCCCTCGGCGTGCCATGCGTCAGCCCGCGAAGTTGAAGTTGCCGGTCTGGCCGTAGAGGGCCAGGGTGACGAACAACACGATGAACGCCGCTCCGATCAACGAGGTCCGGGTGGCTCGGCCAACGGCCTTGCCGACGCCGGCGGGCCCCCGGCCGCGGTGTAGCCGTGGTAGGTGTGGATCAGCATGATCACGGCCACTTCGGCAATCGTGACGACGAAAGACCGCAGCAAGTCCGCGGGAATCAGAAAGGTGTCGAAGTAGTGCTGATACACGCCGCTGGACTGGCCGTAGATCAGCGTGGTGACGAAGAAGCCCGCCGTGTAGCCCAATAGCAGACCCACGCAGTAGAGCGAGATGACGACGAAAACGCCTGCGCCGATTCGAGTTGAGGCGAGGTAGGCGATGGAGCGGATGCCCATCACCTCCAGCGCGTCGATCTCTTCGTTGATCCGCATGGCGCCGAGTTGGGCGGTGGATCCGGCGCCGATGGTGGCGGCGAACGCGATGCCCGCGGTGAAGGGGATGACCAGTCAAGTGTTGACGAACGCCGACGCGAAGCCGTTCAACGCCTCAACCCCGATCTGCGACAGCTGGTTGTAGCCTTGGCTCGCAAGCGCGCCGGCATTGGACATCGTGATGAACGAGACCACCGCGACCGTTCCGCCGATGATGGCCAGCGAGCCGGTACCAAGGCTCATCGCCGCGATCTGGCGCAACGTCTCGGCTCGGTAGTAGATGACGGCGTGCACGACAGCGCCCAGCGCCTTTTTGTAGAACCTGGCCTGCTCTCCGAGCCGGCGACACCCGTCCCGCAGCTCCCTGATCCGGGCGGCACGCGGCACCCACTGATCGGCGAAGGTGCTGGTGCTCATTTGGTCACCTCGAAGCCGAGGGCGGTGCTGACCAAGTTGATGATGAACAACAGCACGAACGAGAACACCACGGTTTCGTTGACGGCGTTGCCCACCCCGGCGGGCCCACGGCTGACGTTGACACCCTGAAAGCAAGCGATCAGGCCGGCAGTGAGACCGAACATGGTCGCTTTGACCATGGCCACCAACACATCTCGCAATCCGGTGACCAGTGTCATGCTCGCCACGAAAGCTCCGGGTGTGACGTACTGGAAGAACACCGATAAGAAGAACGCTCCGGTGACGCCGGTCAACGTCACCAGCGACGACAACAGCAGCGCGACCACGGTGGTGGCGAGCACTCGCGGAACGACAAGCGCCTGAACCGGATCGATGCCCATCACCTTCAACGCGTCGAGTTCTTCGCGGATGGTTCGCGCCCCGAGGTCGGCACACATCGCCGACGCCCCGGCCCCGGCGACGACGAGAACCGTGACGAACGGGCCGATCTGGTTCACCGCGCCGAGCGAGGCGCCGGCTCCGGACAAGTCCGCGGCGCCGAATTCGACCAACAGCACGTTGAATGTGAACACCGTCAGCACGACGTACGGCACTGACAGCATCAACGCCGGGAACATCGCCACCCTGGCGACGAACCAGGTCTGTTCCAGGAATTCACGTCACGCAAAATGCGTGGTGAACATCGTGACGACGGTGTTTAACGCAAACGCGGACATGGAGCCCACACCGCGAAGCGGTTTCATCGGCGTCGACTCAGACAGCGAGGAGATTCGCCGGTGCGCCGACGTGATATTCTGCGCCACAACGAGATTCGGGATGATCAGCTTCATCTGCCGGCCTCAGATGAACGCTTCGTTGAGGGCTTCCCGGCTCTCGGCGGTGGTCACGAAGGCAGTGAGATCCTCCTCCACCGTCTCGATGTGGGGGTCACCCGGTTCGACGAAATAGTAACCGCCGGCGGAGATCGATTTGGGCTCGTGACCATCCAGGTCGACTCGAATCTTCCCATCCAGCACAAAGATTTGCACCCAATTCCGGTGGGAATGATGAGGGAAGACGAAGCCTTTCGGCAGCTTGAATATCCCGGCGAAAAGATCGCCCTTATCCCACAACCGACACTCTTCGACGTTGAAACCCGCCAGATAGGCCGACTCCCACCACTGATCTTGAGTGGTGACGAACTTAGCCATGGGCGCTCCTGGCGGGATCGGGATGTGAGAGTCGCTGTGAGGTCGGGAAATGCGTCGCTACGAGGCACCACCGTTTCGCTGGTCCCCGGAGAAACCGCGCGCATGGGTGGACGCGAGTTGGCGCCATTTGGTGATGCACATGTCCGGCGGGAAGAGGTGCTCGTTGGCCCAACCGTTCTTGTCGCGGTAGAACTCTTCTTGCGCCTCGCGCGCCCAGACGTCATCGTCGTTGAATCCATGCGGGGCGAGATCACGCCACTTGTCGTTGAACTCTTGCTCGAAGGCCTGGATGTCGGCCTCATTCGCCACCTTTCGTTGCAGCACCTGGAAGTACTCATGCTCGGTCGCGCCAACCGGCACATAGAATTCATATTGCACGAGCGTGGGGTCCGGGAAGGGATCGACTTTCAGCACTCCCGGCAGCCATACGCTTACTCTTGCTGCTACCCGTTTTTCGTCACCGGACAGCTGGCATTACAGCACGGGCTGGCCGTGCAGTTGCGCTTCGAAAACCGGCTTGTAGTTTTGGGCGAGATTGTCGACAACACCTTTGGGCCAGCCCTGGGCATGGACCTCCATCGCCCCGCAGTTGGCGGGAACAAAGCCGTACGGCAACGCGAGTTTGTTGCCGGACACCAACGGCGAATCGCGATGCATGAAGATATGGGTGGTGTCGAACCCGTTTTCCACCCCGAGCCGCCAATTCGACGCAACGGTGCGACGAATCCCGAGGCAGTGCGTATTAGGTTCGAAAAAGCCCGGCGGAACATCCTCACTCAGCGCGGGGGGTTCCTGGTCGCCGACGAACACAAAGATCAAGCCCTGCTGCTCTTCGGCAGCGAAGACGGGGATGCCCACCTGCCCGATCACCGGCGAATCAGGCGACGTCAGCACGTCGGTGAGCTGCCCGTCAGCGAGGGAGTACGTCCAGCCGTGATACCAACACGACACCGTGCCCTTCTGAAAGCACAAGGGCTGCGCCGAGAATCGCACCCCGTGGTGTGCGCACTGATCCGCGATCGCGCGGACTTGCCTGTCGACACGAGTCAACAGAATCTGTCGGCCGAGCATCTTCACCGACGCGAACGCACCTTCGGCCAACTCGTGGCTGAACAGCGCCGGATGCCAGTGATTAGAAAAGCCCAACTCCGCACGCAGATACCGCGGCCACTTCGAGGCCTCCGCCGATCCGGCAGCATCGGCGGGCACATCTGTTTCGAATCATTGGTCGGCGGCAGTCACCAGGCTCTTCTCCCCACAACGGATCGCTCTTGATTTAGCATGCGACTACGCCAACGCCGCAGCGACGTCACATCCGTTGAACTACCTAGTCGGCTACCGAAAACATCCGAAGGTCTGCTGCATGGATAAGTGATAAACGAGGTGCTGCGCCGGATCGCGGCCTATTTGTGGCAGTCAAATCTGTCCGGGACAAGGCTTCACCGCTCGTCAAGGAGCTCGTTGTTTGACGGGATTCCCGCGGCGGTGACGTGCCGGGTGCTCAAGCTCACTCGCCAAACCCTACTATCGGTGGTTGGCCGATCGGTTTGCTGATTCCGAATATGTTGCCGCGCAACGGGTTAATGCTTCGTTCGAAGCCCACCGCGACGACTCGGAGTTCAGCCACCGCTATACCACTGCCGACGGTGCCAGAGTACGCTCAAACGATCGACCCCATCGAATTCGAAAAAATCATGACCAAACGGCCGGTCGGGCCGCATGAAGTAAATTGTCAACAATTCGTGGGGCAGACCCAGCAGACGCGCTCGCCGATCTTCGCGGCGACCAAGGCGACGACCACGATTCGGTCGCGGCGGAGTTCACCTTGACCGGGCCAGCGCACCCGACGCACCGAAATCGCCAGGTTCGTATTTGATGATCATCTGCGCGCACGGCCGATGGTGGCAGAGCTGTCTTGTTAGCGCTTGCTGCGGGCTCCTCGGATCACGAATGAGTGCTTTTCATGACTCGCCGGAGCGCTTCTCCGATGAAGCGGCGGGCATCGACTGCATCGTCGACGACGCCTGCCATGTAAAGGAAGGGATGAACTTGGCCGTCGTATCGACGGTATTCGACCGCGACACCTGCTGCTTGCATGGCCGCCGCGTAGGCCTCGGATTCGTCGCACAACGGATCGCACTCAGCTGTGACGACCGTCGCTGCCGGCAGTCCGGTGAGGTCGAGGTTAGCGAGCGGAGCGAGCGTCGGATCGGTGGGGTCGGCGTTCGGTGCATAGCTGCCAAAGAAGTACTTCATGGCGCGACTGGTGACGAAATGATCTTCCCCGTACCGTCGGTAGCTTTCAGTCGCACCCACCGTCGCTTGCGTGACCGGGTAGACAAGGACCTGATGAATCAGACCGGGCTCGTGACGAAGCTGCTGCGCAACGACGGCGGCCAAGTTTCCTCCCGCACTGTCGCCACCGACGGCGACGCGGAACCGATCTATGCCATCGATCCCGCCCGCGAGTACTGATCGCGTTACGGCCAGCGCATCGTCGACGGCCGCTGGGTGCGGATTTTCTGGTGCGAGTCGATAGTCGACACTTATAACGACAAGGTCGCCATAAATCGCTATATCCCGAGCGGTCGTGTCAGCGAGATCGAGGTCTCCTGCTACCCAGCCGCCACCGTGGAAATATATGAGGACTGGCTGATTCTCGGATGGCAGCGGCCAATATACGCGGACCTGTATTGGACCTTGCGGTGGGTCGAGGGTGGTGTCCACAACCTTATGCACCTCTGCTGGCGTGCCGGTCAGCGCGATCGCCTGCCTCATCTCCGCTCTGCTCTGTGCTAACGATTGTGAATCGAATTGCGGGGCACCACCAACGATGGACAGAAACTCTTTGGCCTGAGGATGCAGTGGCGCCACGCTTGTCCACCTTCTTACCCGCTCACATGCGCTTAGGCGTCAATATCGCGCGTCGAATGGCATGCATCTATATTGACGAACGTCACCGTAACGCGATGTTCTGAAGCTGTCAACATACCGCGAGTTCGGCGATGTCTCGATGGACTAGAGAGCTGATTCACCGTACAGACGCAAGGCGATGCCACAAACGAAGGGCCGGCTGCACGCCAACAGAACCCCGCCGTTCCGAAATCCATGCACCACAACCACATCACCACCCACAGTCACACCGCGCCCGACGCGTCTGTCACCCACAACCCCGGGCAAAGACATTCCGAAGTTCCGCGACTTCGTTGATATGCGGGTGGCTCGATCGTCGACTGGTGCATTGCCCTGTTAACGATTGCAACCATCCCATGGCGCGACCCGAAAATGCGCGACTCGAGTCCTCGGCGATCATTTTCGGCGCGCCGATACGACTACCGAAATACGCCGTGATCGGTGGTCGAAGGGCGGCCAGGGTCAGTGCCGGCTGGCGATCCATCCCGCAATCTGGCTGCGCGAGTTGACGTTTAATTTACTCAGGATGTGCTGAATATGGCTGTCTATCGTCCGGCTGGACAACACCAATTCGGCCCCGATCCCCCGATTCTTCATGCCACGCGCTACCAGGTCCGCGACTTCCAATTCCCGTGCCGTTAAAGGGGATTGGCTGCTCGGTGGTGGCGAGACTGTGGTGTCGTCGGCGCCGATGAGGTTGGCCGTTGCCAGATCGGTGCTCAGCAGGGCCCCTCCGGCGTTCAATGCGTCCGCTTCCCGCGCGCCGAGCACCGCGCGTAGCCGTGCCTCAGTACCGGCGCGGGAGTTGGCCAGGTCCGCCCCGAAGGTATCCATCGAGGTACCCAAGTTGTCCCAGATTGTGCGGGCGGCTCCCAGCAGCCGCGCACTCTCGGCGTATCGTCCGTCGGAGGCAGCGATCCACGCGAAGAGCTCGATCACGTGCGCGATCCCGAGATGATCGCGGAATTCGAGCTTCATGCGCAGGCTTTGCCGCGCCTGATCGGTAGCCTCGGCGTACTCCCCCGCCTTCCATTTGTTCAGCGACAGTGCCCATAAGGCGTAGGGCGCCGCCCATCGTTCCCCGTAACGAGCGCTCAGTTCAAGCGACCTCTCACACGCCGAGATCGCCAATTAAGACCCCCGCGATGTCACCGCGTTCCTCGTGGCTCGCCATGCCACGCTCGTAGTGGATCCTGGCCTCGGCCGGCTCGCCCCCGAAGAGCGCGGCCATGCCGCGCAGCTGCGCGATGTAGCCGAACAGGTCGGGCGCATCGATCATTCCCGCGAGTTTCTCCGCGTCCTCGAGCCTGGTTTGTGCCTCCCCCACCTCGCCACGCAGCAACGCGAGGTACGCGTCAACCCACATGGCATTGGCGCGGGCGCGGCAGGGAGCGTTTTTCGCATCCGGGGACAGCGCCTGACGGAACCAGCGGCGTCTTTCACCGAGGCAGCCGCCCGCGATCCAATACCACTGCAGCGCAGCAGCTAACGCACACGCTTGCTCCAACTGATCGCCTTCGACACAGTAGTCGAAGGCGCTCCTCAAGTTGGTGTGGTCTTCCCGCAGGCGAGCCAACCAGCTGGGTTGTTCGGGACCGCACCACTCCGCGAAACTTCGCTCGGCCAGGCACAAGAAGTAGTCGCGGTGCGCCACGTGGAGCCGCGTCAACTCCTCTTTCTTGGTGAGGCGGTCTTTGCCGTACTCCCGAAGGGTTTCGAGCAGCCGATACCGCATCTCCTTCCCAGCTCGCTCGACGATGAGAATCGACTTGTGCACCAAGGCATCCACCAGGTCGACGATCTCGTCGCCGGCCAGGCCGTCGCCCGCGCAAACCACCTCGGCGGCCGCAAGCGTGAAACTGCCCGCGAACACCGACGAGCGCCCCCATAGCGCCTGTTCGTTCGCCGAGCACAAGGCGTAGCTCCAGTCGATGAGCGCCGCCAGCGTCTGATGGCGCGGCAACGCAGAACTGTTGCCCGCGGTGAGCAGCTGGAAACGACGGTCCAATCGTTCGAAGACTTCGCCGACCGACAGTGTCCGCAAGCGAGCAGCCGCGAGTTCGATGGCAAGAGGGATGCCATCCAGCCGTTCACACAGCCGTGCCAGGAGCGCGCTGTTCTCTTCGGTGACGTCGAACCCGGAGCCGCTGTCGGATGTGCGGGCGCGCAACAGCGCCGACGGAGTCGAACTCGTCCAATGTGGAGGCGTCCAGACGCGCTCCCGATCTCGGAGTCGACAACGGTGGCACCGTGAAGATGTACTCTCCCAGCACCCCCAACGAATGACGGCTGGTCACCAGGAACCGGAGCATCGGCGCGGCGCGGGAGCAGCTCATCGACGAGTTCTGCGCAAGCAGCGCTGAGATGTTCGCAGTTGTCCAGGATGACGAGCATCTGTTTGCCGGCCAGGTGGTGATGCAGTTGCGATAGCGGCGCGCGCCGCGTTTGCTTCACCACACCGAGCGCGGTGGCAACCGTTTCCGCCAGCGCCGCGGAATCCTGCAGCGCCGCCAGCTCGACGAACCAAGCCCCGTCCGCAAAGGCTCGTCGCGAATCGGCCGCGACCTTGATCGCCATGCGCGTCTTGCCGACACCGCCGACCCCGGTCAGGGTCACCAGCCGTGATGCGGACAGCTGTGTACGTAGTTCCGCGAGTTCATGGCGACGGCCGATGAAACTCGTCACGTCTGCGGGTAATTTTCCCTCATTTCGCTTCGGAACCATGCCACTGCCTCATGCGACAGCATGATACTGAGCCGGAGTGGTGCCGCATAGGAATTGGTCGCAGAGATCGCCCCGAATTGGCAGTGATACCGCTAGCGGGCCGCAGCATCGAGAAGGTCACCCGCGGCGAACCGCCCAGCCTCGGTACGCAACAGCTTGCGCGCGGTGCCGAGTGCCTTGCTATTGACACCGAACACCCCGATCGCTCTGCCCTGAGCGGAGTAGACGGCCACGAATTTGCGGCCCGCGACGTCACCGGCGAGTTCCACGCCGTCATGCCCCCGGGTATCGCCGACACACCACATGTCAAGGTCGAGCTGCTTGGACCACACAAATGGCAGAGAGTCACAAAGTGTACTGCCACCCAACATATTTCGAGCAGCCACCGCACCCTGATGCTGTGCGTTCGACTCGTGTTCGACGCGCACGTGCCGGCCCAGTAGCTGCGAATACATCGCAGCGACATCCCCGGCGGCGAACACATGAGAATCTGAGGTGCGGCAATGCGCGTCGACGACGATCCCGCCCTGCGACAGCTCCACGTTGGTCCCGTCCAACCACGAGGTGTCCATGCGGCTGCCGACCCCGACCACGGCGATATCGCAAGCAATGGTAGCGCCGGAATCCAGCCGGACGGCCTGCGCTGGGGAATCGCCGCATATCTCGACCGCCGTGGCACCGAGATGCTTCTTGACCCCGGCGAGCCGGTGGCACTCGGTGAGGATCGCCCCGACGTCGGGTCCCACGACTCGCTCCATCAGAAACGAGTCCCTTTCGACGACATGAGCATCCGCGCCAAGAGAGATCGCGGTGGCGGCCACTTCGCAACCGATGAAGCCACCACCGATGACGACCACCGTCGCGGAGGCATCAATCCCCTCGCGAAGACTCAGCGCGTCTTCGAGACACCGCAGAGTATGGACACCGTTCAGCGTGAAGCCCGGAATGTCCAGCGGCGCGGGCATCACGCCAGTGGCGACAAGTGCTTTCTCGTAAGCGAATTGCGTCCCGGACGACAATGTGACGACGCGGTTGTCGGTGTCCATCCCGGTGGCGGCGTCATCTAGGACGATCTCGATCCCCTTGTTGCGGTAGTACTCAATCCGCTTCAGGTACACCGAAGATGGCTCGGCGTCTCCGGACAGAACCGCTTTAGAGAGTGGCGGTCTGGCATACGGAAGGTGATTTTCCGCGCAGACTATCGCCACAGATCCCGGCGCCTTCCTGGTCAGCGTGTCGACCGCACTCACTGCCGCCAGCCCGCCACCGATGATCAAATACCGTGCGCTGCGGGTCATTCATGGACCTCGATGCGATGGCCAGTAACGGATACGTCAGTCGTCATCCACGGTCACGACGAAGACTTCATCGCCGTCGATCACGACGTCGTACTTCCGGACCGGGTCGGTACATGGTTCCGCCGTCGGATCGCCGGTGCGGAGATGGAATTTTACTTCATGCAACGGACATTCGATCTCGAGAGTCTCGAGATGAAGCTGACCCGCGTCCAACCACGCGTCGGCATGACTGCAGATATTCGAAATCGCGTAAACCACGTCCGCGATTCGCACCAGCATCACTTCGTCGCTGCCGACATCCACCGCGATCGGTTGTTTGTCAACCAGGTCGGAATAGTCGGCGACCTTGACCAGCTTGCAGCCGCGCGTATTTTCGACGCTCATATCCCTCATTTCGTTCGTGTTCGATGACGCAGTGGCACGGATCAGTCGTCGACTTCCGGGGGCGCCGCAAAGGCAAACGCGCTCATCCCGGTGGCCCACGGTTTGATCGGCTCGTAGTACAGGGCGGCCCCGCCCGCGTCGCCGATGGCGGCCGCCGCGAAGATCCAATTGCGGATCTCCAGGCCGCCGTTGCCCGCCTGCTCGATGATGTAGTCGTTGGACCAGGTCGCGGCATAGCCGCCATCGCCGGCCGACAACAGTGCCAGGAACTCTCGGTCGAATTGTTCGTTTATTCGGCCCATCTGTGTGGTGCCGGGCCAGTGGGACAGACCACCGCAGCCCACGACAACCACGCGTTCCTCGCGCGTCGCCACGTAGCCGGCCAGCAATCGCCCGAGCAGGTAACAACGAGCCGCGGTCGCGGTGGCGCTCGGCGATTGGGTGCCGATGATCAGCGGTACCACCCGGATGTCGTTGGCCAGAAACATCATCAGAATCGGGATGGCCAATCCATGGTCGGCACGAATCGTGCTCATCGAGGCGATGTCGAAACCGCGAGTAGCGGCGTAACAGAGGAAGTTGGTCGCGAATTCTGCGTTCGACCGGATGTCTACCCGGGGGATGTCCATTTCTCCAAAGGTCTGAAACGAGTCGACGACCGGCACGGTGAACAAGGGTTGCGGACCGCTCGGCAACAGCGTCGGGCCGTGTTCGGATGACACGACGACCACGAGATCCGGGTCGAGGTCGTATACCCTGCGTCCGAGTTCCCGGAAGCCGTCGACCACCTGCTGCGCTTGATGCTCGACGCCGGTGCTGGGGAACATGGTGTGCGATGTCGCGAATGCCCCGACAACCTTGCCCATCAGTGTTCTCCGTTGGTGGCGGCGAAGTATTCGCGCGCACTCATCGCTCGCTCGAAATCGGGGTTGCAGATGAAAGAGCCTCACATTGCCAGCAGAGGGGGAACGCCCAACAGAGCCAACACATCTGGCGTCGAATTGTTCCGCACGATCTCCCACTCGTCGGCCGACAGCGCATACCGCCGCGACAGTGTCGGCTCGGCGGCGCGGACCGCATTCCAAGCGTCCCTGCTCGCGAGCGCATCCTCGAACATGCGGCTCAGCTCAGACGGACTCATCGCCTTCGTCCTCTGCCAGCAGGAAGTCGATCGCGATGCGGGCAAACTCCTTGGGATGCTCCAACATCGCCCAGTGGCCGCAACGGGGAATCGCGTACAGGTGGGACCGGTCGATGAGCTGGTGGAAGCGAACGGACTCGAGCAGTGGGACTACCGCGTCTTCGCGGCCGGAAACAACTAGCGTCGGAACCTTGACGGCGGCGATGTCGCTTTCCTCGAAATGCAGCCCGGCCTGGTCGCGAACCCAAGCCATGGTGCGCCGGTAGGCGTCCATCACCTTGTGGTCGCAGGTCAGTTTGTAGCGGTACTCGACGAGACCCTTTGGTGGCACGAAACTTTGGTGTGTGAGCGCATCGACGATTCGGGCCATGCCATCCAGGTTGGGTTCGCCGTAGTTCAGGATCGTCTGCAGCTGTGGCGAGAAGCTTCGGTTGAGCCCGGCGCTTCCCATCAGGACAAGTTTGTTGACCCGCGCGGGATTGGTCATGGCCAGCCCCAATGCGGTGGCACCGCCCATCGAGTTGCCGATCAACGACACCCGCTCCAGTCCCATCACGTCCAGAAAGGCCGCCAGATGGGCGACGCGGGCTGGTTGGGAGAATTCGAATTCGTCGTCGCTGGGCAAGCTCTGCCCGAAACCGACCATGTCGTAGGCGATGATGCAGAAGTGGTGGGAGAACGTCGGCATCAACGTCCCCCAGTTGCCCCATGCGTCGGCACCCGTGCCGCCGCCGTGGATCAGCACCACCGGCGCACCGGCGCCGGCCTCCCAGTAGCGCGTACTGACTTCGCCGACGTCGATCGAGCTGTCTCGCGGAGTCGTGGTAGCAGCGGTCATCTGCCCACGACCGGTCTAGCGCTCGATTGGCCATCAGCGGAAATCACTGGATTCTTCTCCCCACGCGCACGGATTGCTGTCGATTAGCAAACGACTATGCCAATGGCGCAGTGGGGGTGACATCCGTTGAAATACCGGCCGACTACCGAAAACGCGCCGTTGCGCTGACGCTTCAAAGTTCTCGCCGCAGCGTAGCCCAGCGCCAGGACAAGCACGGCGAACTTGATCAGGGCTGCGGTCCGCGCGCGCCGCGCATTCTCGGCGATGCGCCTGCCGCTGAGCACCTTGAGTATCGAGACCCTCGACCGCGGATTGCATCGTTTCGACACTGAACGCCGCGGGTAGGCCCGGCTTATGAAAACGGGCGCATACATCGGGGTGGCGGCGCTGACCATTGCGTCGTTGGCCGCCTGCGCGAATCAGCAGGGCAACCAGGCCAGCACGTCCTCGTCCACCAGCGCCCCGCCCGGCACCGAGCGGATGGCCACCCAGTTGAAGAGCGCCGACGGCACTCAGGTCGGCACCGCGACCATCGATTTCGCGAACGGCTATGCGACGGTCACGGCGGATGCCGGCCCCAACCAGGTGCTGAGCCCCGGTTTCCACGCGCTGATGATTCACGCGGTCGGCAGATGCGAGGCGCCGGACTTCGAATCAGCGGGCAGCGTCTACCAGGCCGCGGACCACACGGGTTTTCCCACCAGCAGCGACCTGACCGCATCGCAGGTGCGCTCCGACGGCTCGGCGAAACTCGTCACCACCACCACCAACCTGTTGACCGCAGCGGATTTGAGAAACAGCTCGGGTTCGGCGCTGATCGTCCACCAAGCCGCCGACAACTTGACCAATCCTCCCACCAGTGAGTCCGGCAAGCGGGTGGCCTGCGGTGTGATCACCGCGGCGTCGGCGTCGTCGACGTCGCCCAGCACGACGACGAGCAGCGTCTCGACGGTGACCACCACGGCCGTCGTGCCTGCGCCGTCGGTCAGCACCAGCACCATCACGGTCACCAGCACCCCGACCGGCTCGTCGGTAACGACCCCGACCACGACGACTCGCCCCAGCCTGCCGCCGGGCACCTGACGGTCAGGGCTTCTTGGCCCACACCGATAGGTTCGGGCTCACCATCAATACCGGGTCGGGGTCGCATTCCACCCTGACCCGCTCGGCGAACCACCCTGACCCGCTCGGCGAAGACGTCGATGTCAAGTTCGTCTTCGCTCACAATGCCGTGGGCGGTCAGCACACCCGACAGCCCGCGCAGCAGGGTGCTCACGTGCTCCACCACGTCGGCGCCGTGAAAGACGCCCGGACAGTTCATAAGGCGGCTGCGGGACGAGGCCGACCGAACGCAGCGCCGACGGCAACCGCGACGCGACCCGTTCCGGCACGCCGGTGGCCTCGAATCCCGCAGTCATCCACCGCGAGAGCTGTTCGATCGACGGGCTCTGCGGCGACATCATCACGCCGGCCGACGACATGTGTTCGAACTCGAGGAAGGCCATCACGCCGCCGGCCACGACCCGGTCGGCCAGGGCACGCAACACGGCCTCGAGGTCGGGCTGATACATCAACACCAACCGGCCGACGATCGCGTCGAACTGGCCCTCCGGAGGATCGGCGATGTCGCCAATTTCGAACCGAACGTTCGACAGCCCCGTGTCGGCCACGCGGCGGTTGGCGGCCTCGACGTTGTCGGGGTCGCGGTCGACGCCCAGGACTTCACCCGACGACGTGACGAGATCGGCAACGATGAGTGAAACATCGCCACCGCCCGACCCGCAGTCCAGGACTCGCGCGCCGGGACCGGTGCCGGCGGCGCGGAACAACTTCTCCGTGGCAGGTCGCAGCTGTTCACCCTGGCGCGCCAGCCGGTCACGTTCCCGCTCGTTGTTCGACCACGCGTACTGTTTGGCCACGCGCCGAATCGTCGCACACCCGTTGGCTTTTCGCTCAGCGAAGCGGAGGGGCCATCGCTGGGTCGAGAGCGAATATCTGCACGGCGACCGTCGGCGAATGCGGGACGATTACGCGTCGATGAGTGGCCTGAGCACTTCACCAACCTTCGTGACGACCCCGGGCGTGTAGCCGTGGGTCGGAAGGTTGACGATCACCCCGTCGACGCCTACGTCGAGCACTCGACGCTTGATCTCGTCGGCCACCTGGTCCGGACTGCCGACGACCGCCCGGCCACCGCGCGCCTCGCCGATGTCGCGCGGTGCGTCGTCCAACACGACGGTCAACAGCGTGCTGGTCTCCAAAGTGGCTGGGTCCCGGTCGATTTCGGCACACCGCTGCCGCAACACATCGAGCTTGTGCGGTAGCTCGTCGATGTCGGCGATGAGGTTGAGGTGATCGGCGTAGCAGGCGGCCAATCGGAACGTCTTCTTTTCACCGCTGCCGCCGAGCATGACCGGGATGTGGTCCCGATACCGGGGCTCGTTGATCGCGCTCTCGGTGTGATACCACTTCCCGTCGAAGGTGGGTCGCTCGCCGTGCAGCATCGGCACGATGATCTGCAGCGCCTCCTCGAGCTTCTCGAACCGCTCGGTGAACGTGCCGAAGTCGAACCCCAGCTGCTTGTGCTCGAGCTCGAACCATCCGGCGCCGATGCCCAGGACGGCCCGCCCCGCGCTGACGACGTCCAGGGTCGTGATCACCTTGGCGAGCAGGGTCGGATTGCGATAGGTGTTGCCGGTCACCAACGTCGACAGCTGCACCCGCTCGGTGGCCGTGGCCAGCGCCCCGAGCGCCGTATAGGCCTCGAGCATGGGTTCGTCGGGCTCACCCAGGCCGGGCAATTGGTAGAAGTGGTCCATCAACAGCACGGTGTCGAAGCCGGCGGCCTCGGCCTCTGCGGCCTGCGCTTTGACCGCGGGAAATAGGTCGGCCACGGGGGTGCCATAGGAAAAGTTCGGGATCTGCAATCCAAGTCTGATAGCCATGTCCTCCTACAACCGCGGGGAGCGGCGATCGCATTCCGCGGGCGAACTCTGAAGTTGCACGAGCCGGCAGATCGGCGGGGGCACCCGCTGGCGTCAGGCGGCGTGCACGTCCGGGGTGCGGACGTGTTCTGGCCGGAAGCCGCGCCCGACGAAGATCGGCGGAAGCGCCTGCAGCGGGCCCCATCCGACGATCTTCGGCACCTGGATCGGGGACAGGTCACCGATCAGATTGGGCGCGACCGCCCTGTCCTGCACCAGCACCTGACCGGCCTCAATGATCCGGGTGGGCAATTCCCGACGGCGCTGCACCTTGGCCAGGTCGGCGTCGGTCAGCCGGCCCTCGCGCAGCGGGGCGCACAGGATGTTGGCGGCGGCCACCGCATCGACGACGGCAAGGTTGATGCCGACCCCGCCGGCCGGTGACATCGCGTGCGCTGCATCGCCGATGCACAGCAGCCCGGTGCGCCACCAGGTCTCGAGCCGGTCCACCCGCACGTCGAGCTCGCTGGTGTCGTCCCATGATGTCAGGTCGTTGACATGCTCACGCAGCCGCAGCTGCGCGGCGACGATGCGCTCCTTGAACTCTTCCAACGATCCGCCCCGGGGGCTGGCCCCCGTCGGCATCAGATAGGCGACCTGCCAGTAGTCGCCCCGGTAGATCATGGCCATCAGCAGGCCCTTACGAATCACTCCGAACAGTTCCTGAGGGTCACCGGGCCGCCATTCAGCCGGAACCACAGCACGTCCATCGGGGAATGCGCGGCAGCGATGGGCAAACCCGCCACCGCCCGCACCGCGGACTTGCGGCCGTCGGCGGCTACCACCAACTCCGCCCGGACCTCCAGATCCGGCGTGCGTACCCCCACCACCCGGTCGCCGTCGAAGATCACATCTGTGACCTCCGCGTTCCGGATCAAGGTGAATTCCGGTTAGGCAGAAGCCTTTTCAGCGAGGAAGTCGAGAAAGTCCCACTGCGGCATCATGGCGATGTAGGGCTGCCTGAAGCCGAGCCGTTTGAGCACCTTGAAGTTGCCGAAGGTGCGGATCGAGCCACCGGTGTCGAAGGCAAGGCGGTCGATCTTGGTGTGCGGCAGCTTCAGGAACTCGTCAATGAATCCGAGCTCGTCCATGATCCGCAGGGTGCTCGGGTGCACGGTGTCACCGCGGAAGTCGCGCAGGAAGTCGTTGTGCTTTTCCAAGACGACGACCCGGATTCCGGCCCGGGCGAGCAGCAGCGCGTGCACGAGGCCGGCGGGTCCGCCACCGGCGACACAGACCTGGGTCTGCACAACTTGCGTCATGGTGTGCTCCTGGTGAAGGTTTTGGAATATACCCCTACGACATCGCTAGCCGGCCCGGGCGCACAGCACGGCCCGTCGGCGCTGGCCGTCGTCGTCGACGATATGGACGTCGACGTCGCCGAATCCCGCGGCTCGCAGCGCGTCGACGATCGGGGCGGGGTCGGCGACGCCGCTGAACGGCAACGCCGCCGCCACGTCGTCGGAGTAGTGATGCGCCGCCACTTGCGTGTTCAGCGAGCAGTCGGCGACCAGCGTCCCGCCCGGTGTCAGGACGCGGCGCCATTCGGCGAAAACCTTGTCGGGTTCGACCAGGGTCCAGAGGAAGTGCCGGGCCGTCACGGCGTCGAAGCTGGCGTCGGGAAACGGCAGTCGTTCGGTCACGCCCTCTACGAAATCGATGTCCATCCCGCGCTCGGCGGCCTTGGCGCGCGCGTGGGCCAGCATCGCCTGCGACGCGTCGTACCCGGTCACGTGGTGACCAAGCTCGGCCAGTAGCAGCGCGACGAACCCGGTGCCGGTGACCATGTCGAGGACCCGGGAGACGGGCGGGATGGCACCCAACGCTCCCGTCCACAGCTGGCGTTCGGCCTCGGAGAAGATGCCGTGGGCGTCCTTCTGGTCATAGCGTGCGCCCTCTTCCTCCCAGAAGGCGCGGATCGCACTGTGAGCGGCGTCCGGGGAAGCTTTCGGCGACATGGCAATTCACCCTAGTCGAATTGCTGGCGCGGGCAGCTTGGCGCTCCTACTGTTCTGGCATGCAGAAGGCGTTGTTCGCGCTCGGGTTGATTCTGTTTCTGCTCGGCCTGCTCACCGGCTTCGTCGTCCCGGCGTTGAAGAACCCGCACATGGCGCTGGCGAGCCATCTCGAGGCGGTCCTCAACGGCATGTTCCTGGTGGTGCTCGGTCTGCTCTGGCCGCACCTCCACTTGCCCGATCCATGGGCGCTTGCGGCGGTCGTACTTGTCGTCTACGCGGCCTATGCGAACTGGATCGCGTCGTTGCTGGCCGCGGCGTGGGGCGCCGGGCGCAGGCTGGCGCCGATCGCGACCGGCGACCACGAGGCCTCGGCGGCCAAGGAGGGGATCGTCAGTTTCCTGCTGGCGTCGCTGTCAATCTCGATGGTCGCCGGTATCGGCATCGTGATCGCGGGGCTCTGAGTCACCGGTTCGCGAATTCGACCAGCTTCACATTGACGGCCGCGGCATTGGGGCGGATACCGTCGTGGTTGCCCTTGTTGACCCATACGCATATGACGGCCGAGCTACGAAAACGCCCCGGCCAGATGACCGGGGCGCTTCGTCTCGACTACTTAGTGGTGGTGATGGCCGTGGCCGTGGCCGTGGTCGTCTTCCTCGGTGGCCGGCTTCTCGACGACGGCCGTCTCGGTGGTCAGCACCATGCGGGCAACCGACGCCGCGTTGAGCACCGCCGACCGGGTGACCTTCACGGGGTCGATGACGCCCTGCTTGACCAGGTCGCCGTACTCCAGTGTGGCGGCGTTCAGGCCGTGGCCCGCGGGAAGCTCACTGACCCGCTGGACCGCGACCGCGCCGTCGAGCCCGGCGTTGACCGCGATCCAGTACAGCGGCGCGCTAAGGGCCTCGGCGAACACGCCGAGGCCCGCGGCCTCGTCGCCGGACAGAGACTCGCGCAGCTTCTCCAAGGACTTGCGGGCCTGGATCAGCGCCGATCCACCGCCCGCGACGATGCCCTCCTCGACGGCTGCCTTGGCGGCCGCGACGGCGTCCTCGACGCTTTCCTTGCGCTCCTTGAGTGCGGTCTCGGTGGCGGCGCCGACCTTGATGACGGCCACGCCGCCGGCCAGCTTGGCCACCCGCTCCTGCAGCTTCTCGCGATCCCATTCCGAATCGCTGGCCTCGATCTCGGCACGCAGCTGCTTGACGCGGGCTTCCACCGCGTCCTTGGAGCCGCCGCCGTCGACGATGATCGTGTCGTCCTTGCTGACCACCACGCGGCGGGCCGAGCCCAACACGTCGGTACCCGCCTCACGCAGCAGCAGGCCAACGTCGGGGTTGATCACCTGGCCGCCCGTCACGATCGCCAAGTCCTCGAGGAAGGCCTTGCGGCGGTCGCCGAAGAACGGCGACTTGACCGCAACCGCCTTGAGTGTCTTGCGGATCGAGTTGACGACCAGGGTCGCCAATGCCTCGCCCTCGACGTCCTCGGCGACGATCAGCAGCGGCTTGCCCGACTCGGCGATCTTCTCGAGCATCGGCAGCAGGTCCGGCAACGAGCTGATCTTCTCCTGGTGCAGCAGGATCAGCGGGTCCTCGAGCACGGCCTCCTGCGAGTCGAAGTCGGTCACGAAATACGCCGACAGGAAACCCTTGTCGAAGCCGACGCCCTCGGTGAATTCGAGCTCGGTGTTCAGCGTCGACGATTCCTCGACGCTGACGACGCCGTCGGCGCCGACCTTGTCCATGCCCTCACCGACCAGAGCGCCGATCTGCTCGTCGCGCGAGGAGACCGTCGCGATCTGCGCGATGCCGTCGCGGCCGGCCACTGGAGTGGCCGCAGCCAGCAGCGCCTCGGACACCGCATCGGCGGCCTTGCCGATGCCCGTACCCAGCGCGATCGGGTTGGCGCCGGCGGCGACCAACCGCAGGCCGCCCTTGACCAGCGCCTGGGCCAGCACGGTCGCGGTCGTGGTGCCGTCACCGGCGACGTCGTTGGTCTTGGTGGCCACCGACTTCACCAGCTGGGCACCCAGGTTCTCGAACGGGTCTTCCAGGTCGATGTCCCGTGCCACGGTCACGCCGTCGTTGGTAATCGCCGGTCCGCCAAACGCCTTGGCCAGCACCACATGCCGGCCGCGCGGACCCAGCGTGACACGCACCGCGTCGGCGAGCTTGTTCACGCCCGCCTCCATCGCGCGGCGCGCGGTTTCGTCGTACTCAATCAGCTTGCTCATCAGGCTCCTTGCCTCAATCGCCGAACGTCGACTTGTTGTTGGGTTTTCGGTTTGATCTGCCCGATTAGTCGACGCTCGGCGGATTAAAAACGCATGCCGCCCCGGAAATCACCCGTGCCTGCGCACGGGGATCGCCGGGGCGGAACACGGTTCTTACTTGGAAACGACAGCCAGCACGTCGCGCGCGGACAGGATCAGGTACTCCTCGCCGTTGTACTTGATCTCGGTGCCGCCGTACTTGCTGTAGATGACGGTGTCGCCCTCCGACACGCCCAGCGGGATCCGCTTGTCGCCATCCTCGTCCCACCGGCCGGGGCCGACTGCGACGACGGTGCCTTCTTGCGGCTTCTCCTTGGCGGTGTCAGGAATGACCAGACCGGACGCGGTCGTGGTCTCGGCCTCGTTGGCCTGCACGAGAATCTTGTCCTCGAGTGGCTTGATGTTCACCTTCGCCACGATTGGAGCCTCCACTATTTGGATCGGGTCCGGGACGTGCGCCCGGACTGCAGTTGGCGGTCGGTTCAGGCTGGCCCGAACCGACCATTTACCAGATGATTCGGCATTCGGCCGTGCCCATGGGCCGTCGTCGCGGGTGCCGACACAGGGGATCGTCCGATTGCCACCTAGCACTCTATACACGAGAGTGCTAGCACTCAAGGCCACCCTGCTGCTTCCCACGGATTTATGCTGTGAGCTCAGCGAACCTGGCCTTCTACCACCGGCAGCCCCGGATCGCTGGGCGCGTCCAGCGGTGACGGCGCCGCGCCCGCGGCGACCAGTTGCGCGGCGAATGCCGCGATCATCGCGCCGTTGTCGGTGCACAGGCGCGGCCGGGGGATACGCAGCGTCAGGCCCGCCTCGGCGCAGCGCGCGGTGGCCAGCTCGCGCAGCCGCAAGTTGGCGGCCACTCCCCCGGCGATCAGCAGCGTCCGCACGCCCAACCCGGTCGCCGCGCGCACCGCCTTCATGGTCAGCACGTCGGCGACGGCCTCCTGGAAGCCCGCGGCGATGTCGGCCTGGGCCGCGTCCGGATTGCTCTCCACGTATCGCGCCACGGCGGTCTTGAGGCCGGAGAAGCTGAACGCGTGCGGATCGTCGCGCGGGCCGGTCATCCCGCGCGGGAACAAAATGGCGTCCCGATCACCGGTGCGGGCCAGCTCGTCGAGCACCCGGCCGCCCGGATAGCCCAGCCCCAGCAGCCGCGCCACCTTATCATAGGCCTCGCCGGCGGCGTCGTCGACCGTGCTGCCCAGCTCGACGATCGGCTCGCCGAGCGAGCGCACATGCAGCAGATGCGTGTGTCCGCCGGACACCAACAGTGCCACGCACTCGGGCAGCGGCCCATGCTCGTACACGTCGGCGGCCAGGTGCCCGCCCAGATGGTTCACCGCGTAGAACGGCACACCCCACGCGGCCGAATACGCTTTGGCCGCTGCCACTCCCACCAACAACGCACCGGCCAGCCCGGGGCCGATGGTGGCGGCGACGACGTCGGGCTTGTCCAGTCCGGCGACGCCCAGCGCGCGGCGCATGGCCGGGCCGAGTGCCTCCAGGTGCGCGCGGGACGCGATTTCGGGGACCACGCCGCCGAACCGGACATGCTCGTCGACGCTGGACGCCACCTCGTCGGCCAGCAGCGTGACGGTGCCATCGGCGTCCAGCCGCGCGATGCCGACTCCTGTTTCGTCGCAAGAGGTTTCGATGGCCAAAATGTTCGTCATAGTGCTTCCCGCCGCATCGTGTACGCGTCCGCGCCGCTGACTCGGTAGTAGCGCTTGCGCAGGCCGATCTGCTCGAAACCCACGCTACGGTAGAGCGCGATCGCCGCCTCGTTGTCGGTGCGGACCTCCAAATAGACGACACCGCCGTCGGCGAACGCCAGCAGCTCACCGAGCAGCCGGCGGCCGATGCCCCCGCCCTGATATGCCGGGTCGACGCCGATGGTGTGCACCTCGTATTCGAACGGCGGCGTGCGGCCCAACCGGGAGATACCGGCGTAGCCGACGAGCAGGTCACCGGTACGCGCAGCCACGTAATGGTTGTGGGCACTTGCCAATTCGCGGTTGAACGCCGCAGCCGGCCACGGGTCGTCACCGTCGAACAGCTGGGCTTCCAACTCCGCACACCGCTGCGCGTCGGCGCGGGTCAACTCGCCGATCGTGACAGGTTCGCGGCAGGCGGTCATCGCCGGGCCGCCACGGGCTTGGCGTCGGGCCGGCGCAGGTACAGCGCCACCAGCGGCGCCGGGTCCGCCGACCAGTCGGACACCGCGGAGGCCGACTGCGCGGCTCCTCCTCCGGCTGTCCCGCCCGGCATCGTCACCGCGCGCACCAGCCCGGCCGGTGTCGGGTGGACGGGCTCGCGGACCGGCAGGCCGAACGGCGCCGCGAGCTGGGGCGAGCCGGCGACCGCGGTGGCCAAGCCGGGATCGACGTCGGCCGGGGCGTTGACCGCCGGGCCGTCGATACGAATCCCGTCGCGGTAGCGGGCCCAGTAGACCTCGCGGCGCCGGGCGTCGGTGACCACCAGGGTGTCGCCGGTCGTCAGTGCTCCGATGGCGTCCAGGCTGCAGACGCCGTGCACCGGGATGTCCAGCGCATGCCCGAAGGCCGCGGCCGTGGCCATCCCGGCGCGCAGACCCGTGAACGGGCCCGGGCCGCAACCGACCACCACGGCGTCCAGGTCGGTCATCGTCAGCCCGGCCTCGGCCAGCGCGGCCAGCACGTTGGGGGTCAGCCGTTCGGCGTGGGCACGGGCGTCGACGGTGACCCGCTGGGCCAGCACCGTATACCCGGCGCCGTCGCGGCGGACCACGCCGGCCGTCACCGCCGGGGTCGCGGTGTCCAGCGTCAAGATGAGGCTCACGAACGGCCCCATTCCCAGGTCGCGATCCGCACGTCGGAGTGGCTGACCCGCTCCAGCCGGATGTCGAGATGACGATCGGAGAGCCGCTCGGCAAGGCCCTCCCCCCACTCCACCACGACGACCGCGTCGTGCAGATCCGTGTCGAGGTCTAGCGAATCCAGTTCGCCGAGCAGGTTGGCGCCCTGATGATCGAGCAGCCGGTAGACGTCAACGTGGACCATCGTCGGTGCACCGGCCTGTCGCGGCGGGTGCACCCGCGCCAACACGTAGGTCGGCGACGTGACCGGGCCGTCGACATCCATCGCCTGCGCAATCCCCTTGGCCAACACCGTCTTTCCCGCCCCCAGCGGGCCGGAGAGCACCACGACGTCGCCGGCGCGCAGCTGCTTTCCCAACCGCGACCCGAGCGCGATCGTGTCCTCGACGCGCTCGCAGGTCGCCGTGCCCGATCCCGTTCTCAGCTCAGCCACGGCGCCGCAACCGTTGTCGAGTTCGCCGATACCACAGGGTCATTCTGCCCGGGACCGCTCGATTGACCAGCCGGACCAGCCCGTCGTTGATGGCCTCCGGCTTGTCCAGCAGGGCCAGATGGCTGGCCTCGCTGACGATGACCAGCTCCGATCGCGGCAGCGAGGCCGCCATCTTCCGCGAGTATTCGTCCGGTGTGATCAGATCGTGGTCGCCGCAGGCGATCAGGGTGGGGATCCGCAGCAGCGTCCACAGGCCGGCGGTTTCGTCGTGGGTTTCCAGCGCGCGCAGGAACCCGACCAGGGTGGGGATCGGGGTGCCGTTCATCATCCGCTGGGAGAACGCGTCCAGGCTGCGGCTGACGTGCAGGTCACTGTAGGACACTGCGCGCAGAATCGGCCCGATCAGCGATCGGGACACATTTCGGCCGCGGTGCATCAGCTTTGGCGCCGAGCTAGCGGTGAACCGAAACGCTTCCACCGCAGGGTTTTTTCAATATCTCGCCCAGCGGAGACCGGGTAACTCCTTCTGCGGCAGTGGAAATCAGCGCCGCACCCACGATGCGAACGCCGTACTGGTCCGGGTACTGGCGGGCGTGCGACAACACGGACATGCCGCCCATCGAGTGGCCGACCAACACGATCACGCCGCGCGGGGCGACCGCGGTCAGCACGCCGTGCAGGTCCTGGCCCAGCTGGGTCAGCGTGTAGGTCTCGGGCGAGGCTTCGCCGGAACGTCCGTGCCCGCGCTGGTCGTAGAAGACCATCCGCACCCGCGGTCCCCACTTCTCGACGAGCCTCTTGCGCTGAAAGTAGAAGGCGCCCATGCGCAGACAGAATCCGTGCACGAAGACCATCGTCAGCGGGGCGTCCGGCGGCCCGACTTCACGCACCGCCAACGGCACGCCGTCGGACGTGGTCACCACGTAGCAGCGGTCGCTGTTGAGCCGCTCGAAATCCTCGTCGGCGTACGGGTCGTCGGTGAGCGTGATGCGTTGCGTCATCGACCGGCGCACCGAAGCGCCGACGATGGTGGCGACCGCAGTCAGCCCCGCCCCTCCCGCAAGCCAAGCATTTTCCCGTTGGCGCCTGCGAGTTTCCTCATCGTTCAACGGTTTCGGCCTCGCGATAGGTCCTGGCGATGCGGCCGCGCGGACTGGTGACCACCTCGTAGTGGATGGTGCCGAGCAGATCGGCCCAATCCTGTGCGGTGGGTTCACCGTCGGCGCCGGGACCGAACAGGATCGCCTCGTCACCTTCTGCCACATCGACCGGCCCGGGACCGAGGTCGACGAGGAACTGGTCCATGCAGATCCGCCCGACACCGGGGTACCGCTTGCCGTTTATCAGCACGTCGAGTCGCCCACCCAGCGACCGGAAGACACCGTCGGCGTAGCCGACCGGCATCAGCGCGACGGTCGTGTCGTGCGGCGCGACCCAGGTGTGCGCGTACGACACACCTTCACCGGCTCGGATCGACTTCACCAGCCCGACAGTACATTTCACCGTCATGGCGGGGACCAGACCCATATCGCCGAGCTGGGGAACCGGACTCAGCCCGTACACCGCGATGCCCGGCCGCACCATGTCGAAGGCGAAATCGGGACGCGACATCGTGGCCGAGGAATTCGACAAATGAGCGATCTCGAATTTCACCCCCTGGTCGCGCGCCTCGGCCAGCATCTCGTTGAACCGGCCGCACTGAACATCGTTGACGGGGTTGTCGGGCTGGTCGGCGAACACCATGTGCGACATCAGCCCACGCAACCGGATCGTCTCGTCGGCTACGGCCTTTCGCACCGCGGTCAGCATGGCCCGGTACTGGCCCGGCGGGACGCCGTTGCGGTTCAGCCCTGTGTCGACCTTGAGACTCACCGTAGCCGCACGCTCGGTGCGCTGCACCGCGTCCAGCACCTCCTCGAGCTGGCGCACCGACGACACCGCGATCTCCACGTTGCCCTGCAGCGCCGGGGCGAAGTCCAGGCCGGGTGGATGCAGCCAGGCCAGCACCGGCGCGGTGATCCCGTCGGCGCGCAATACCAACGCTTCCTCGACGGTCGCCACACCCAGCTCGGCCGCCCCGGCGGCCAATGCGGTGTGGGCCACCCGGACGGCTCCGTGGCCATAGCCGTCGGCCTTAACGACGGCCATCACCTGCGCGGAGCCGGCATGCTCGCGCAGTACCCGCACGTTGTGCGCGATTGCGCCCAGGTCCACGACGGCCTCGGCGAGGACACCCGGCGTCAGGGAGAGCGGGGTAGCTGCCACGGCCGCCATTGTCCCAGAAGCCGGAAATCCGCCGCGAGACTGCGATTACCGACGCCGCCAGTCGCGAAATGCGTCGCTGGTCGCAGTCTCGCGAAACTACACCGTCAGTGCGCGAAGTGCTCCGCCCGGTAGTGCCCGCCCGGCTTGAGCTTGTCCAGCGAGGCCAGCGCGGTGCGCGCGTCGTCGTGCAGGGCCCGGGCCAGGTCGGCGGAAAGCCCCTCGCGCACCACGATGCGCAGCACGGCGATGTCGGTGGCGTTGTCGGGCATGGTGTAGGCGGGCACCTGCCAGCCGTAGCCGCGCAGCTCGTGGGAGACGTCGAACTCGGTGTAGCCCAGGCCGCGCTGCAGGCGGAAGGCCACCACCGGGATCGCCGAGCCGTCCGAGATCAGCTCGCAGTGGTCCCCGACCCGCAACTGCTCGCCCAGCCAGCGCGCCGTCGACGACAACGTCTGCATGACCTGCGTGTAGCCCTCGCGGCCCAGCCGCAAAAAGTTGTAGTACTGGCCGACGACCTGGTTGCCGGGGCGGGAGAAGTTCAGCGTGAACGTCGGCATATCCCCACCCAGATAGTTCACGTGGAACACCAGGTCCTCGGGCAGGCACTCCTTGCTGCGCCACACGACGAACCCGACGCCGGGGTAGGTCAACCCGTACTTGTGCCCGCTGACGTTGATCGACACCACCCGCGGCAGCCGGAAGTCCCACTTCAGCTCGGGGTGCAGGAAGGGCACCACGAACCCGCCGCTGGCGGCGTCGACGTGCACCGGGACGTCCGCACCCCCGGCGGCGGCCAGTTTGTCCAGCGCCGCGCAGATCTCCGCGATGGGTTCCAGCTCGCCGGTGTAGGTGGTGCCCAGGATCGCTACTACCCCGATGGTGTCCTCGTCGACGGCGTCGACGACCTGCTCGGGGGTGATGACGTAGCGCCCCTCCTCCATCGGCAGGTAGCGCGGTTCGACGTCGAAGTAGCGGCAGAACTTCTCCCACACCACCTGGACGTTGGAGCCCATTACCAGGTTGGGGGTGCGGCCCGTCCAGTTTTTGCCGACCTTTTCCCGCCACCGCCATTTCATCGCCAGGCCGCCCAGCATCACCGCCTCGCTGGAACCGATCGTCGACACCCCGGTCACGCTCGACGGGTCGTCGTCGCGCAGGTCCTCGGCGTGGAACAGGTCGGCCACCATGCACACGCAGCGCTGCTCGATGGCCGCGGTCGCCGGGTATTCGTCCTTGTCGATCATGTTCTTGTCGAACGTCTCGGCCATCAGCCGCCCGGCCTGCGGATCCATCCAGGTGGTGACGAAGGTGGCCAGGTTCAGCCGCGAGCTGCCGTCGAGCATCAGCTCGTCGTGGATGAAACGGTAGGCGGCATCCGGGTCCATGGATTCCTCGGGCAGCCGCAGCGCCGGCACCGGCGTGGTGAACAGCCGCCCGGTGTAGGCGGGCGCGATCGAGTGGGCGGGCATGGACGGGTGTTGGGGCACAACGAAATCCTCTCTACAGCGCGGCCAGGGCGGCCCGAATGTGCGGCACGATGCGCGACGCCGACGTCGGCGCATCGCCGGGTCCCGGGTCGGCGGCCGACAGCGCCGCGGCGCGCGCGTGCACGTACGCGCCGGCGGCGGCCGCCTCGGCCGGCGGTAGTCCGGCCGCCAGCAGCGCGCCGATCATCCCGGACAGCACGTCGCCGGATCCGGCGGTGGCCGCCCAGGACTGTCCGGCCGGGTTGAGGTAGACCGGGCCGCCCGGGTCGGCGATGACGGTGACGTTCCCCTTGAGCAGCACAGTCGCGCCGAACGTGTCGGCCAGCTTGCGGGCCGAGATCCGGTCGTCGCCGGGCGCCGCCCCGGCCAACCGCGCGAACTCCCCCGCGTGCGGGGTCAGCACCGTCGGTGCGTGGCGGCTGGCCACCAGCTCGGGGTGGGCCGCCAAGATCGTCAGCCCGTCGGCGTCCACCAGCACCGGCAGGTCGGTGTCCAGGGCGAACCACAATGCCGCGGCGCCGGCGTCGTCGGTGCCCAGACCCGGCCCGACGACCCACGCCTGCACCCGCCCGGCCGCCGCGGCGGTGGGCGTCGCGACGACCTCGGGCCACGCCGCGAGGACCTGGCTGTGCCCGCTGCCCGCGTAGCGCACCATGCCCGAGGTGGCCGCGACCGCGGCGCCGGTGCACAACACGGCCGCACCCGGATACGTCGACGAGCCGGCCAGGATGCCCGTGACTCCCTGCGTGTACTTGTCGTCATGCGGACCCGGCACCGGCCAGCGGGCGGCGACGTCCGCGGCCTCGAACCCCAGCAGATCGGTCTCCGGCAGATCGAGCCCGATGTCGACCAGCGTGACCTCGCCACAGTCGGCGAGCGCGTGCACGGGCTTGAGGCCGCCGAACGTGACGGTCAGCGCGGCGTGCACGGCCGGGCCGGTGATCGCCCCGGTCGCCGGGTCGATGCCGCTGGGGATGTCGACGGCGACCACCGGGATGCCGGCCTCCTCGACGGCCTCGAACACCGCGGCCGCCGCCGGCCGCAGCGGACCCGATCCGGAGATGCCGACCACGCCGTCGATCACGAGATCCGTTGTCGGCGAGACACTCTCCACGATCCGGCCGCCGGCCTTGCGGAAGGCTTCCAGTCCCTTGCGGTGCGTGCGGTCGCCGCCGAGCAACACCGCATCGGCGGCCGCGCCGCGCCGCAGCAGAAAGGTCGACGCCCACAGCGCGTCACCGCCGTTGTCGCCCGAGCCGACCACGGCGCACACCCGCCGGCCGGCCACTCCGCCGGCCCGGGCGGTCAGTTCGCCGATGATCGCCGTGGCAAGCCCGAACGCCGCGCGCTTCATCAGGGCGCCGTCAGGCAGGCTGGCCAGCAGCGGCGCTTCGGCGTCGCGGATCGCATCTACGGAGTAGTAATGCCGCATCACAGCAAGCATTCCATGTCGAGGGGTACAGTCGCGCACGGCTCGATGCAAACGCGGACAGGGGGGATCGTGGCGCGCACGGATGACGACACCTGGGACCTCGGAAATGGCGTGGGAGCCACCGCAACCGGCGTCGCGGTGGGCCGCGCACTGGCCAGCCGCGCGCCCCAGCCACTGATCAACGATCCGTTCGCCGAGCCGCTGGTGCGCGCCGTCGGCGTGGAGTTCTTCAGCCGCATCGCCAGCGGCGAGCTGGATCCGGCCGCGGTGGACGACAACGGCGACTTCGGGATGCTGAGGATGGCCGACATGATGGGCATCCGCACCCGCTTCTTCGACGACTTTTTCGTGACCGCGGCCGCCGCGGGGGTGCGCCAGGCGGTGATCTTGGCGTCGGGTCTGGACGCCCGCGCCTACCGGCTACCCTGGCCGGACGGCACGACGGTGTACGAAATCGACCAGGCACGGGTCATCGAGTTCAAGAGCGCAACGCTGGCCGACCTGGGCGCCCACCCGACCGCCGACCGGCGCGCGGTACCCGTCGACCTACGCCACGACTGGCCGGCGGCGCTACGCACCGCGGGATTGGACCCCGCCAAGCCCACCGCATGGAGCGCCGAGGGGCTGATGCCGTTCCTGCCGCCGGAGTCCCAGGATCGGCTGCTGGACAACATCACTGAGCTCAGCGCGCCGGGAAGTCAATTGGCCACCGAGAACCTGCGGGGAGCCGGCGATGCCGTGCAGACGATGGCCGACCGCATTCGTGCGGTCACCGAGCAGTGGCGCGAACGCGGCTTCGACATCGAGATGACCGACCTGTGGTATGCCGGCGAGCGCAACGACGTGGTCGAGTACCTGCGCTCGCACGGCTGGCAAACGTCCGCCACCGCGGTGCCGGAATTGGCCGCCAATTACGGCCTGTCGCTGCCGCCGAGGCCCGGTAACGAGGAGACGATGTCGGCGCTGCAATACGTCACCGCCACGCGCAACTAAATGGGTTCCTCGCGGGAGCGGAAGCGCCGGAACGCGGCCCGAACCCGCGCCGGACTCCAAGGCTTGTCTTGTTTCGCCCGGGCCATCGGATAGAAGCAGAGCCCGATCAGGATCGACGTGAAGTGACCTATCGCGGTGAAGTTCAGCCCGTGTTTGGCCATCGTGATCAGCGGAAAGCCGAAGATGACCAGCAGCACGCCGAGGTAGAGCCAGCGCCATGGCCGCGCGATCCGATAAGCGAGCACGGCCATGATGCCGACCAGGAAATAGCTGACCCCGATATCGCCTGAGCGCACCAGCCGTTCCGACGCGTCGTGCTCCTCGATCGCGAAGTACAGGATGCCCTCACTGATGTAGGTCGACAGGATGTGGCTGGTCAATCCCACGGTGAGCCAATTCAAGTGGCCGAGCCAATGTTCGGCCGGAGCGAGAAACAAGGTGAACAGCAGCAGGTAGGGCTCCAGGCTTTTACCGTCGATCCACAGCAGGCTGGAAAACAACACGGACAGCGGATCGGTGCCCAACTCGTGGATGTTGGTGGAGCGATGCAGCAACACCGAATGCAGTTGCCGCCCGGACAGTTGGGTTTGGATGAGCGTCGTGATCATCAACACGAACAGCCAGCCGTAGGTTAGCGGCGCGCCGCTGACGAAATGCCAGATTCCGAGAGCCAAGCTCTTCAGTCGCGCCCCCACCGGTCCATCCGCCACGGCGTCCACCTTCGCATGCCCGGCGGCTTCGGCAAACCGCTATGCCGCCTTTTCGGCCTCGGGTCTTAGATGCCGCCACCAGCAATAGACGTAGAGCAGCATGGAAATCACCAATGTGACGATGACCCAAAGCGTGACCGTGACGTCGACCCACGATCCGATCGGGGGCGCGTCGGGCAGCGCGTTTCGCAGTGGTATCACCGCGAAGAGCATGGCCGCATACCACGTCGTCATCGGCGGCTGGAATTTTCGGCGATCGCGCGCGGTCTGAATGGCCACGAAGGCGCCCACTCCGGCAAGCGCGAGCATCACCACGATAACGACGGCGGCGAACACCGCGATGCTTGGCGAACGACGCATTTAGACTCGGTACGGCGACTGCGGATTTCCCTCGCCCGCAACGGAAAGCTTCCAACCGGAGACACGGTCGACGAACTTCACCGGGAGTTGCTCGGGTCGCTCGGTGCCGTAGATGAGGTCGATGGTGACCGGCCCCGAGCGGTACCGGTCGAACGGCCACACCGACGGATCACCGCTAATCGTCAGCGGGACAGGGTATTCGCCCGGCCGCATTTTCTTCGTCCAGGCGCGCTTGCTAGGCGTGACCGCGGAGTGCACGACGGCGGCGAAGTCGATGTTGAGGCCGCGGGTCACCGGATCCAGCAGCCCGGGCCCCGGCGTGACGGTGACGTTGCTCTGCACCGCGCCCTTCATCGACTGAAGTTCGAGGAAGTCGATCGTCACGGTAGTCCCGTCGGCCGCCGGCTTGCCCGAGGTGAGTTGCAGCGGGCAGCCGCATCCGGACCTGGCGTACAACGCGATCGTGGTGATGTAGGCACCGACGAAAAATATGACCAGACCCATGATCGAAAACTGCATGAACCGGGTGCCGCTGGCGAAGCCATTCGATGCCAAGATTGTCTCCCCCGCTGACTGCGCTGCCTCAGATGCGTCCCGGCCAGAGATACTAAACCTTCGAAGCCTCGGCTACCCGCGGTCCCTCGAGAAGGACACGAGCTCAGCGGGTTCGGGCCGCAGATGCTTCCACCAGCACGAGATGTAGAGCCCCATCGAAATCACCAGGATGACGGTCACCCAGAGCACGATCGTCACATCGATGAAGACGCCGATCCGAGGCGAATCGGGCAGCGCATTGCGCAGCGGCACCACTGCGAACAGCATCGCCGCATACCACGTTGTCGTGGTCGGCTGGAACTTTCGCTTGTCCCGCACCGTCTGCACCGCGACAAACAGCGCGAAGATGGCCAGGGCGATCAGCACGCCGAGGATCACCACCCCGAACGCCACGGTGCTCGACGATCGGAACAAGTCCACCAGGTATGGACCGTACAGATCGGACTCGGCGATGCGATTGAATTCGATGTCCCAGCCGAGAATCCGGTCGACCAGGGTCACCGACGCCGGCACTTTGGTGGACGCACCCGAGATGAGCGCGGCGATGATGGGCCCCGAATGGTATTCGTCGAACGGCCATGACGCGACCTCGCCCTCGAGGACCAGCGAGATGCGAAACACGTCGGACAGCGTGCCTTTCGGCCAGGTGCGCTTGCTGGCCGTCACCGCTGAGGTGACCGCGACGGTGAGATCGTCCTTGAGATTGTGGGTCAGCGGGTCCAGCAGCTCGGGGCCGGGATACACCGTGATGTTGGCAACCAGCAGACTGTTGGCCGACTGAACTTCCTGTACGTCGATGGTCACCCTGGTAAGGTCGGGCGCCGACGGACCGCGCACCACCACATTGGGGTGGCCCACTCCGCCGTCGATATACAGCACAACGGAAATGGCGTAGGCGGCGACGAACAGTACGACACCGATGATGCCGAACAGCGTGCGCCGGCTATTCAACCGTGACCGACTTGGCCAGGTTTCTCGGTTTGTCGACGTCATAGCCGCGGGCCTGTGCCACCGACGCCGCGAACACCTGCAGCGGGATGGTCGACAGCAGCGGTTGCAATAGCGTTGACACCGAAGGGATTTCGATCAGATGATCGGCGTAGGGGCGCACGGTATCGTCCCCTTCCTCGGCGATGACGATGGTCACCGCACCGCGGGTCTGGATTTCGCGGATGTTGGACATCAACTTCGCGTGCAGCGTAGCCGATCCCTTGGGTGACGGCATCACGACGATGACCGGCAGATTGTCCTCGATCAGCGCGATCGGGCCGTGCTTGAGCTCGCCGGCGGCGAAGCCCTCGGCGTGTATGTAGGCCAGCTCCTTGAGTTTCAGCGCGCCTTCCAGCGCCACCGGGTAGCCGACATGGCGACCGAGGAACAGCACGGTCGAGGACTGGGCGAACCGATAGGCCAGTGCGGCAACGGGTTCGATCGTCGCGAGCACCCGCGACACGATCTCCGGCATCGCTTCCAGCTCGCAGTATTCACGCTCGACTTCGTCGGGGTACTTGGTGCCGCGGGCCTGCGCCAGCGCCAGGCCGACCAGGTAGTTGGCGGTGATCTGGGCCAGGAAGGTCTTCGTCGACGCCACACCGATTTCCGGCCCGGCGCGGGTGTAGAGCACCGCGTCGCACTCGCGGGGGATCTGCGAGCCATTGGTGTTGCAGATCGCGAGCACCTTGGCCTTCTGCGCCTTGGCGTGCCGAACCGCTTCCAGGGTGTCCGCGGTTTCACCGGACTGCGAGATCGCCACCACCAACGTGCTGCGGTCCAAAACCGGGTCCCGGTACCGAAATTCGCTGGCCAGCTCGACCTCCACCGGCAGTCGCGTCCAGTGCTCGATCGCATACTTCGCCAGCAGCCCGGAGTGATACGCCGTGCCGCAGGCGACCACGAATACCTTGTCGACCTCGCGCAGTTCCTGGTCGGAGAGCCGCTGCTCGTCGAGCACGATGCGGCCGTTCACGAAATGGCCGAGCAGCGTGTCGGCCACCGCGGCGGGTTGTTCGGCGATCTCCTTGAGCATGAAGTACTCGTAGCCGCCCTTTTCGGCGGCGGCCAGATCCCAATCGATATGAAATTCGCGATATGCCCCGGGCCCCAAGTCGGCGTTGCCGTCGAAATCGGTGATCCGGTAGCCGTCGGCGGTGAGCACCACGCATTGGTCCTGGCCGAGTTCGACGGCGTTGCGGGTGTGCGGGATGAAGGCGGCCACGTCGGAGCCGACGAACATCTCGCCGTCGCCGACGCCGACCACCAGCGGCGTCGACCGGCGGGCGGCCACGATGGTGCCGGGCTCGTCGGCGTTGGCGAACACCAGGGTGAAGTGGCCCTCTAGCCGGCGCAGCACCGCGAGCACCGAGGCGGCAAAGTCGCCGGCGGTCTCCCCCTCGCGATAAGCCCGGGCGACCAGGTGCACCGCGACCTCGGTGTCGGTGTCGCTGGCGAACTCGACGCCGGCCGCTTCCAGCTCCTGACGCAGGATCGCGAAGTTCTCGATGATGCCGTTGTGGACGACGGCGATCTTGCCGGCGGCGTCGCGGTGGGGGTGGGCGTTGCGGTCGGTCGGGCGACCGTGGGTGGCCCAGCGGGTGTGGCCCAGGCCGGTGGTGGCCCCCAGGTCCCCCATGTCGGCGACGGCCTTGTCCAGGTTCTCCAGCCGCCCGGCCCGTCGGCGCACGGTGAGCTTGCCCGCCCCGTCGACCAGCGCGATACCCGAGGAGTCATAGCCGCGGTACTCCATGCGGCGAAGTGCGTCCATGACGACGTGGCAGGCAGGGGCCCGCCCCACGTAGCCGACAATTCCGCACATTGTGACCAGGGTAGTGCAGATGCCGGCCCGACCCGGCTGCGGCGAGCCTCGGTGCGGTGCTCGAACCCGCGTTCAGGGCGGTTTGTGCCGCTATGTCGCCCTGAGTACACCCTCGAAGCCCTGGTGCAACAGTCACCGGTGCACGGTGTCACATGGACTCGTCGGACCCCTGCCCGCTAACGTCAACGGGTGGCCCGCATCCGCAAGCTCGTCACCGCCCTCAGCCGTCGTGGCCCGCACCGGGTTTTGCGTGGTGACCTGGCGTTTGCCGGGTTGCCAGGCGTCGTCTATACCCCCGAGTCGGGCCTGAACCTGCCCGGCATCGCCTTCGGCCACGATTGGCTCACCAGCACCGCGCGCTATTCGGGTCTGCTCGAGCATCTCGCGTCCTGGGGCATCGTGGCCGGCGCGCCCGACACCGAGCGCGGGCTGGCGCCGTCGGTACTCGATCTGGCTTCCGATCTCGGCACCGCGCTCGACATCGTCGCCGGTGTGCGGCTGGGACCGGGCAATATCAGCGTGCACCCCGCCAAGCTCGGGGTGGTGGGCCACGGCTTCGGGGCCTCGGCCGCCGTCTTCGCAGCGGCCGGGATGCCGACGTCGTTGGCAGCGGCGGTCGCGGTGTTCCCGACCGTCACGACTCCGCGCGCCGAGCAGCCGGCGGCGTCGCTGAAGGTCCCGGGCTTGATCCTGACCGCACCGGGAGATCCAAAGGCGTTGAACGCCAACGCGCTGGCATTGTCCAGGGCGTGGAAGTCGGCCACGCTGCGAATGGTCAGCAAAGCCGAACCCCGTGGACTGGGCGAAGGCCGACGCCTGGCGTCGGTGTTCGGGCTGCCCGGCTCCGACCGGCGCACTCAGCGATCGGTCCGTGCCCTGCTGACCGGATACCTGCTCGCCACGCTGGGCGGCGACAAAACCTATCGCGACTTCGCCGATCCAGATGTGGTGCTGCCCAAGACAACTGCGATCGATCGCGAGGCAGAACCGGTCGCCCTCGAAGAGAAGATCGTCGCACTGCTGAAGTGACGAGACGGCATCTGCGCTGCTCCGGGATGGCCGGCGGCCCGCGATGCCCGGCGTGATTAAGTGTCGTTCATGCGTATCGGAATCGCTCTGGACTACTCGGGCGGCTTTCACCAAGCCGTGGACCGCATCGTCGAACTCGAGCAGAGCGGCCTCGACGTCGCCGTGGTAGCCGAGGCGTATTCCTACGACGCCATCAGCCAGCTGGGGTATCTGGCGGCCAAGACCAACACCGTCGAGTTGGCCACGGGCGTGGTTCCCATCTATATCCGCACGCCGTCGCTGTTGGCGATGACCGCCGCCGGACTGGATTTCGTGTCGGACGGCCGATTCCGCCTCGGCATCGGGACGTCGGGCCCGCAGGTGATGGAGGGGTTCCACGACGTCGCGTTCGATGCCCCGCTCGGCCGCACCCACGAGGTGGTGGAGATCTGCCGGAAGGTGTGGCGCCGGGAGCGGGTCCAATACGACGGCAAGTACTACCAGTTGCCGTCGCCCGCGGACCGTGGGACGGGTTTGGGCAAACCGCTTCAGCTCATCAATCACCCAGTGCGCGAACGTATTCCGATAACGATCGCGGCGCTGGGCCCGAAGAATGTCGAGCTCACCGCCGAGATTGCCGAGGGCTGGCAGCCGGTCTTCTACCTGCCGGAGCGGGCGCACACCGTCTGGGGCGAGGCGCTGGCCGCGGGCAATGCCAAGTGGGATCCCGTCTTGGGGACGTTGGACGTCATGGTGCACGCGTCGGTGGCGATCGGCGACCACGTCGAGGAGCGGCTAGCCTGGGTCAAGCCGCAGCTGGCGCTCTACCTCGGGGGTATCGGCGCAAAAGGCCGCAACTTCTATCACAACCTGGCGACGCGTTACGGCTACGGCGAGGTCGCGGACAAGATCCAGGAGCTGTACCTTTTCGGCCGCAAGAGTGAGGCGATCGACCTGGTGCCCGACGAGCTGGTGCGGGGGATGTCGCATCGGCCCGCGTGGTTTCGTCAAGGAGCGCATCGCCGCGTTCGCCGAGTCCGGTGTGACGACGTTGTTGGCCAGTCCGGCCGCGGCGGACGCGAAAGAGGCCGTGCGTTTCGTCGAAGAGGTGCTCGAACTGCGCGGCGCCTGAGGCGTCACTGCCCAGCCTGCGGCGTCACTGCCCAGCCTGCGGAACCTGGTCTGCGGCGATCTCACACGGTGTCGACCCGTCGGTCGGCGGTGCCGGAGCGGCCGCGGGCGCGGGTGCCGCCGCCAGGACGGGCGCGGTCGCGGGCGGTGGTCCGTCAACCGGTAGCGGTGGCGACTCGGCAGGAGTCGCCGCGGCCACCGGTTGGGCGACTTCGATTCCGTTGGCTCACCGGTCTTTTCGGCGTCAGCCTCGTCCCGCTCGTCGTCAACGTCGGCCTGCTCGTCGTCAGCGTCGTCCCGTTCGTCGTCGGGATCGAACGGATCGTCATCGTCGTCGAAGGGGTCTTCCACCGGATCGCCAGACCCCGGAGAGTGGCCCGGCTCGTCGGTCGCCGAAGCCAGCAGACCGCCCAACGCGTCGACAATTCGGCCGGCCAATCCGCCGAGTCCGCCCAGGCCGGCCGACCCTCCGCCCAGATCGCCGAGTCCGCCGCCACCCGCCGGTAGGGCCGAGCCATCGCCGAGCCCGGCACCCACGTCCGAGAGCGGTGGCACAAGGTCAGACAAGGGTGCCGGCGGAATCGGGGTCGTCGGCGCGGGTGGCGGCTCCGCAACACCGGGCAGCACAGCGGCGGGCGCTGTCGCCGCCGGCGAAACAGGCGCCGGAGGTGACACCGGGGCAGGCGCCGGCGAGGGCGGTGGGAAACCCGGCCCGAGGTCATCGGGCATGTCGAAATACGCCGCGGGCGCGGCACGCATCCGGTCGTTCATCATGTCGTAGGCGGACCCGAACGCGGCCAGCGAGGAACGCATGACGTTGAGCCAGTCGTTGCGAATATCGTTGTCCACGTGGGACATAACCTGCCCACGGACGACCTGCTCGGCGCTCGACCGCTGTCCCGCCCCGGCCGTCACCGCCGCGGCGGCGGCCAACCACGCCGGTCGCTGCGCCTGGCTGCGATCGTCGATGGCGACGGCGGAGCCGACCTTGAAGTCGAGCAGATGCCACAAGTTGTCCCGTAGCGATTCGCACCGCTGCGCGGCCGCGCGCACTTCGTTGGCCACCACGGTGGCGGTGTCGCAATGGCGTTGCAGGAACGCCATGGCGGCCTCGCTTCCCGCCCCGGTCCATGCCGCCGCGAGCTGCGCAACCTGGTCGTGCTGAATCCGCAAACCCTCCAGGGCCGCGACGCCGGCTGCCCGCAGCTGGGTGCAGTCGCGGTCGAGAACATGAAGATCGAGGCCGTCTTCGCTGTCGAACCAGTCCCGGATCGCCGACGGGTGTGACGTCAAGTCCAGGTGCGCGTATCCCGTTGCCTGACAAGCCCGTACGTAGACCTCGGTGTGCTCGACAGCTGCACCGCCCTCGGCGAGGCGCCCGGCGACGTCCAACCAGTCGGCCACGTCAGGCGATCCGCGCGGCGGCGTACAGCTCGGCGTCGGCGTCGCGCTGCGCGCCGGACCGCAGCGCGACGGCGATCGCGACCGAGGCCCGTGACCACTGCGACAACTGCGCCGTCAACCGTTCCAGCTCGGCCCGCAGCGCATCCCCGCGCGCAGTGTAGGCCCGCCCGGCCGTCACGCCGCTGAATGCCAAGGCCGCCAAGTGATCACAGACGGCGCTGTCGACCAGTTCGGCGGCGGCCCGCAACTGATCGGCAACCCGATGCACCGCGGCGACGTCGATACCGGTGCGGTCGAAAGTGGCGTGTCCTATCCCCATGCCTAATCCGACGCCGGGGGCCCGGCCCGGGTTCCGGCGAATTAGCGCTGGGCGCTGACCGCCTCGGCGACCCGAGCGGCCACCCGCTGCGCAATATCTTCTTCGGGTGCCTCCACCATGACCCGAATCATCGGCTCGGTTCCCGAGGGGCGCAACAGGATTCGGCCGGTATCGCCGAGTTCGGCCGCGGCCTCGTCGACCGCGCTGCGCACCGCAGGAGCGGCGGCCGCGGTGGTCTTGTCGGCGACCGTGACGTTGATCAGCACCTGCGGGAACGGTTGCATGGGTGCGGCGAGGTCGGCCAGCGACGAGCCGGTCTGCACCATGCGCGTCATCAACCGCAGGCCGGTGACGATGCCGTCGCCGGTGGAGCCCAGCGCGGGCATCACGATGTGGCCGGATTGCTCGCCGCCCAGGCTGTATTCGCCGGAGCGCAGCTCCTCCAACACGTAGCGGTCGCCGACGCCGGTGGTGCGCACGGTGACGCCCGCCGAGTGCATGGCGTGGTGCAACCCGAGGTTGCTCATCACGGTGGTGACCAGGGTGTTGGACGCCAGCTCGCCGGCTTCCTGCATGGCCAGCGCGAGCACGACCATGATGGCATCGCCGTCGACGATCTTGCCGCTGGCGTCCAGCGCCAGGCACCGGTCGGCGTCCCCGTCGTGCGCGAGGCCCAGGTCGGCGCCGTGTGCGAGCACCGCGGCGCGCAGCGAATCCAGGTGGGTGGATCCGCAGCGGTCGTTGATGTTGAGGCCGTTGGGCTCGGCGTTGATCGCGATGACCCGGGCACCGGCGGCGCGGTAGGCGCGCGGTGCGGCCGACGACGCCGCGCCGTGCGCGCAGTCGACAACCACGCTCAGGCCGTCGAGCGGTTGGGTGGTGGCCTTGCCGACGTGGCGCAGGTAGCGATCGGCGGCGTCCTCGGCGTCGATGACGCGGCCGAGTCCGGCGCCGATTGGACGCAGGCCCGGGCCCGCGGCGACCAGCTGTTCGATCTGGTCCTCGGTGTCGTCGTCCAGCTTGTGGCCGCCGGGGCCGAAGATCTTGATGCCGTTGTCGGGCATCGGGTTGTGGGATGCGGAGATCATCACGCCGAAGTCGGCGTCATAGGCGCCGGTCAGGTAGGCCACCGCCGGGGTGGGCAGGATCCCCACCCGCAGCGCGTCGACACCCTGGCTGGTCAGCCCGGCGATCACCGCGGCTTCGAGCATTTCGCCACTGGCCCGCGGATCGCGGCCGATCACGGCGACGTGCCGGCCCGGTTTTCCGGGACCCGCCAGGCGCCGCGCGGCCGCGCTGCCCAGCGATAGTGCCAGCTCAGCAGTCAATTCGCGATTGGCGACTCCGCGAACACCGTCGGTGCCGAATAGTCGACCCATCGGACAAACCTCTCACAGTGACGTCATGCGCACAAAGCGCACTTACTTTTGTGACCGCAACCGCGCACGTTGGTGCGACGACACCCCGAATGCGGCGCACAAATGACGCACAACGAGACGCGGTCGCGGCCAGAAAGTGATCGCTGGATCAGCGCTTGCTGTACTGAGGTGCCTTGCGGGCCTTCTTGAGGCCGTACTTCTTGCGTTCGGTGGCGCGCGGGTCACGGGTGAGGAAGCCGGCCTTCTTCAGCGGGGGCCGGTCGTCGGGCTGGGCCAGGATCAGCGCCCGGGCGATGCCCAGCCGCAGCGCACCGGCCTGACCCGACGGGCCGCCGCCGTGCAGAAGCGCGTAGACGTCGAAGGTCTCCAGCCGATCGACGGTGACCAGCGGGGCCTTAATCAGCTGCTGGTGCACCTTGTTCGGGAAGTACGCCTCCAGGCTGCGGCCATTCAGGTCGAACTTGCCGGTGCCGGGGACCAGGCGCACCCGGACCACGGCCTCCTTGCGGCGGCCGACGGTCTGGATGGGCCGCTCGAGCACGATCGGCTCGCTGGGCTTGGCCGCGGGAGCCTCGGCGGCGGGCTCGGCCGAGGTCTCCTCGGTGGTCGCCTCTGTTACCACCTCGGTCGTGTCCTCGTTGGTTTCCAGGTTGGGTTCGGTCACTGGGCCACCTGCTTGATCTCGAACGGAACCGGCTGCTGCGCGGTATGCGGGTGCTGCGGGCCGGCGTAGACGTGGAGTTTGCGCTGGATCTGCTTGCTGAGCTTGTTGTGCGGAAGCATGCCGACGATCGCGTTCTCGACGACGCGGGTGGGGTGCTTTTCCATCAGCTCACCGATGGTGCGCTTGCGCAGCCCGCCGGGATACCCCGAGTGGCTGTAGGCCAGCTTGCTCTGCAGTTTGCCGCCGCTGATGGCGACCTTGTCGGCGTTGACGACGATAACGTAGTCACCACCGTCGACATTGGGGGCGAACGTCGGCTTGTGCTTACCGCGCAGCAGGGTGGCTGCCGCGACGGCAAGACGGCCAAGCACTACGTCCGTGGCGTCGATGACGTACCACGACCGCGTGGTGTCACCCGCCTTTGGCGCGTAGGTGGGCACAGCGCTTATCACTTTCTATTTGCGAGCCGTTCAGCTCGGGGTCGGATCCCGGTTCGAGCCGGGTGCCGGTCAGGCGTGTGCGGTTGGGGTTGATCTCGGCGACCGACATTGACCCGAGGCCCGGCGTTCCGCACGCCAACGGAACAGCTTACCGACCCACATCCCCGCAGGTCAAAATGACTGTGTGGTCCCGACGGCTCTCCTTTCCGCCAGGACCACACAGTGGCTGATGATCGCGGCTACCTTGCCCCGGCGCCGGCGGCCCGGCGGTCGGCGCTTGCCACCTCGTCCGCGCCGTCGCGCACCGCGTTTCCCAGATCCACCAGGATCTCGTTCAGCGCGGTGGCCGCCTGGTGCCATCTGAGCTGCTCAGCCTGGTAGGCGGAGGCCGCCTCGCGGGTCCAGAGCTGCTGCAGCGGGGCGATTTGCGAGCGCAGTTCGTCGAGAGCGGCGTTGAGACGAGCCGCGGTGGTGTGGATCTCCTGGCGTACCAAGTGTTCGATTGCGCCGAAGTCATAGGACAGCACTGGGTCCACCGGAACCTCCTTTCACAGGTCCGCACCGGCGGCGCCGATGTGGTGGGCATGGCTCTGGTCGGCCACCTGCAGCGTGGCCTCGTTGTGCCGAATCGTGTCGGCGATCGTGTGCAACACCTGGTAGAGCCGCAACGACTCGGCATTCCAGCGGTCCACCACATCCTTGAAACGGGCGGCGGCCAGCCCGCCCCACACCGATGCCGGCACGCTGGTCATCCGGCCGATGAACGCCTGCAGCATCGCCCGAATCTCTTCGTTGCGGGTGTCCGTCGTTCCCGCCACCGAGCGCATCAGATCAAAGTCGGTGCTCAACGTGTTCGCACCCGTCGGTGTACTCACCGTTCTCCTTTCCACTCCGATATCAACTACGACCACGCGTCCGATATCAACTACGACCACGCGCGGCCGGCTTCGGTTCCATCCGATTTGCCGTCGCTGAAGACTCATCCGATCGCATGGGCCGATCGCACCGCCTCCTCGCAGGCGCCGCGGACGGCATCCTCACCGCCCGGCCGGCTCTGGCATCCGACAGCGATCCGAACCGATCCGTCGACCAGCACCGCCCACCGCACCTGATGAGTGTCGCGGACTTCGCGATACGTCACCGCGGCCCGGCCGGCGATAAACCCGGCCGGGTTGAAGTCGACGAACACCCCGGCCGGCTCGCTGTCGATGGCGTGCTTCAACCGGTCCGCGGTGACACTGAGCGTCTCGCCGGGAATGCGCGACTGTGTGATGTGCAATGCCGCTTCGGGGTCGGATGGCGACGTGACCTGCACCCGCGCCGAGCCCGGCCCGACGATCACCCGTTGCGTCGGCCAGTTCGCCGGCACCGTCAACGCAACCCGGCCTTCGACCAGAAATGTCGTCTGCGCCGCCGCCACGGGCGCAATTGGGCGCTGACCGCCCGTCGCTATCGCCGACACCGTCGCGGCCAGTACCGCGGCGGCGGCCACCAGCCCACCGAACACCCGCGCCCGTGATCGCCGACCGGCGTTCTGCGGCTGCGGCATCCTGACCCCAGGCTTGACGGTCGCCGCTCGCGCCAGTCGCGACAGCCGGGCGTCGTCGATCCGCATTGTGCGCTGACCGCGTTGGCGCAGACTCCCGGCGATCAACGTGGCCAACGCCGGCGCCCCGGCAATGCTGTCGGGCATGTCGATCAGCACGGTAGTGGTTGCACCGCAGACCATCTCGCCGACATGGCGCGCGACCTCCTCGGCCACCGCCGGCGGCTCTGCGCTGCGCGCGACCGCGACGACACCGTCGCTCACGATCGCCACCAGCCGCTCGGCGATCTCGACCACCACGGATTCCGGCCTGGCATTCGACGCTTGCCGAAGCAACCACGACCGTGGCCGCACCTCGACGTCGTCGGACAGGCTCCCCGCAGCAGCGGTGACGACGTCGAGCCGTGACGACGGCCACCACGACGGATGCACTATCCGAAACGCCCTGTGCCCCTGCGGGTTTACACAGTCCAGGGAACGCAGCGCGCTAGGCCGCAAGGAATCGACCGCGACCGGTGACCCGTCGACCAACGCCACGTGGTCATCGATGGCCTCCAGCGCCGCGTGCAGGATTTCGGAGACCTCGCGGTCGACCGGAGCGCCGCCACAACACAGCCGGCGCATCGCCCCGGGTCCGGTCGCAACGACGGTGCGATGCCCGCTCACGGTGCCGGACACCAACCCACCTGGATCACCAGTTCGTCGCCGGCATCGGTGACCAAAACACCGCGCCCGGCGGGCAGCCGTGCCGGGCGGCCCGGGCCCAACAGCGAACCGTCATCCGGCCGCGCACTCATCATCAACCCCAGGCAGCCGATCTCCCGCAGGCCGGCCAGTAGCGGCTCGAACAGGCCGCGCGCCGCTCCCCCGCTGCGCCGGGCCATGATCACGTGCAGTCCCAGATCTCTTGCGTACGGCAGGTATTCGAGCATGGGCAGTAGCGGGTTTCCCGCTGGCGTGGCGACCAGATCGTAATCGTCGACGACGATATAGATGTCCGGGCCCGACCACCACGACCTGGCGCGCAGCTGCTGCTGGGTCAACTCCGGCGGGGGCAGCCTGTCCCGTAACCGATCGAGCAGGTCCGGCAGTAGCGCCCGCAGCGCGGCCGGCGACATCGCGTAGCCGCCGAGATGCTGCAACTCCACGACTCCGAGCAGCGTGCGCCGAAAGTCGACGATCAGCAGCTGTGCCTGCGCGGCCGTCTTCGTCCGGACGACTTCGCGACACAGCGTGCGCAGCGTAGCGGTCTTTCCACATTCGTTGTCCCCCAGGATCAGCAAGTGCGAGTTCCGCTCGAAATCGACTGCGACCGGCCGTAGCCGGCGCTCCTCGAGACCGATAAGGATCTGCATGTCGGCCCCGTCGTCGGCCTGTTCGACGACGGCATCGTGACTCACCCGGGTGGGCAGCAGCGGTATGGGCGGGGCGGCCGATTCACCGGTGCGGCAACACAATTCGTCTGCGTCGATCGGCCGGGCAACGACCATGTGCAGACCGTCCCGGGACAGGCCGCGGCCCGGCCGGTCCCGGGGCACCTGGTGCGCCCGTTTCCGGTCGAGCTCGGAATCCGCGGGATCACCTAGACGCAATTCGATGTGGGAGCCGATCTGATCCTTCAGCGAAGGTCTGATATCCGCCCAGCGCGATGCCCAGAGCACCACGTGGACGCCAAACGAAAGCCCCTGTGCGGCGATGGCAGTGACCGTCTCCTCGGCGTCCGGGTGCGCTGTGCGCAACGCCGACCAGCCGTCGACGACCAGAAAGACGTCGGCGGACCGTTCGCCACAACCGACCTCGCGGGAGCGCAGCGTGGACGCGATCTCGGCGATCATGCGCACGACGAGCGTCGGCTCGGCGCGGCTCGCGACCGCTCCGACATGTGGCAACCTGCGCAGCGAGGCGAGCGTTCCACCGCCGAAGTCCAGACAGTAGAACTGCACCCGGTCGGCGTCATGAGTGGCCGCCAACGCGGTGATCAGCGTCCGCAGCGCCGTCGACTTGCCCGACTGAGGAGCGCCGACGACCGCGACATTGCCTGCCACCCCGGACAAGTCGACCAGCATCGGTGTCCGGCGCTGCTCGAGGGGCCGATCGATGATGCCGATCGGCACTCTCAGTTGTCCCGCTCCCGCGTCGCGCAGCAGGCTGTCCAGCGGCGGCGCCGACCCCAGCGGGGGCAGCCAAACGCGGTGGGCCGGCGGCCCGTGGCCCGACAGGCGCTGCAGCACGGTCTGCAGGATGGTGGGCGCGTACGAATCTGTTGAATCGGCGGCGCGGGCGATGGGTCCCACGGCGTGCGCGGTGAACAGCTGGACCGTCGCGGGCGTCGGCAAGCGCGCGCGCGTCACGCCACGGGGCACGCCGCCCGGCGCCGACACGAACGCGGTTTGGAAGCGGATCAGCTCTGCACTGCCGCAGCGCAGAAATCCCGCTCCGGGTGTGCTCGGCAGCTCGTAGGCGTCGGGTGCCCCCAAGACGATGCGCGATTCACCGGCGGACAGTGTCTTCAGGCAGATGCGGTACGACAGATGGGCTTCCAGTCCGCGCAGCCGCCCCTCCTCGAGCCGTTGGCTGGCAAGTAACAGGTGCATGCTCAAGGACCGGCCCAGTCGACCGATCGCGACGAACATGTCGGCGAAATCCGGATGCCGGCTTAGCAGTTCGGAGAACTCGTCGACGATGATGAACAGCGCGGGCAGGGCGGTCATTGTCGCTGCGGCCCGCCGCACCTGCTCGTAGGCCGCCACGCTGGCACACCCCGCCGTGCGCAGCAGTTGTTGGCGACGGTTCATCTCGCCGACCAGGGCGTCTCGCATCCGCGCGACCAGCGGCGCTTCATCGGCCAGGTTGGTGATGACCGCCGCGACGTGCGGAGCATCGGCCAAGTCGAGAAACGTTGCCCCGCCTTTGAAATCGATGAGCAGCAGGTGCAGCACTTCCGGACCGTTGCGCACCATCATGCCGAGCGCCACGGTGCGCAACAGCTCGGATTTTCCCGATCCGGTTGCGCCCACGCAGAGCCCATGCGGCCCCATACCGTGCTCGGCGGGTTCCTTGATGTCGAGCTCGAGCGGCAGTCCGTCGACGGTGTTTCCGATCGGCGCGCGGAGGCGGTCCCGATGATCTCGGCTGCGCCACAGCGTGATCGGATCAAAATGCGCGGCATCGTCCAGCTCGACCAGGCCCGGCCAACCCGAATCGCCCACCCCGTTGGACGCCGAGTACGCCGCGAGCCGGCGCGCACATATCGTGGCGTCCAGCGAATCCATCCGATCGGGCCGCGCCAACGCAGCAACCGAACCGGCGTGCGCGATCGTCACCGGCGAACCGATCCGGCCGGGACCGATCTCGATGACGGTCACGCCCGCTAGGTCGCCCGCGCTGTCGAATTCGCCGTGCCCGGCCAGGTCGACGATCACCACCACGTGCGACCGCCGCCCGGTATCGGCCAGCGCGCTGCGCGCCTCGGCCACGCTTTGATACACCATGCGGGCGGCGCCCACCGAATCCCAGGCGGCCGGATGTTGATTGTGCGCAACCACTTCAGCCAATCCCAGTGGACCCGGTTCGGGCCGTCGATCACCGCTGCGATGAGCAATGGATCCGGGGGGTGCAGCACAGCCAGCTGGCAGATCAGCGCACGCAGCAGCGCGCGCACCCGCGCCGGATCACCGTCGACGGTGAGCGCCGCGGTCGCGGTCAAGTCGACGGCGACCGGTACGTCCGCGAGGGCCTCGTGGGTGCGCACGAAGCGCCGCGCGGCCGCGGTGGTGACCGGATCGCTGCGCTGCCCGGCCGCGATTTCGGGCGCTATCAGCCTGCCGGACAGCGGCTGAGTCCCGATGCCGACGCGAACCAGGCAGAAGTCGGGGTCGGACGATCGCCGCTCCCACATCCGGGGGCCACCGATCCATACCCACAGCACTGCGGGATCGGGATGGTGCCATGTGAGTGAAGCACGCTGTGCGGCAGCTGTTTCGGCTACCGATCGGCGCAGCCGGGTCAGATAATCCAGATAGTCGGCCCGGTCCGCGCCGATCTGGCCGCCGTGTCGACGGCCTCGTTGGGCGATCGAGGTCAGCACCACCGAAACCAGCATCATCATCGGCAACGCCAGCCACGCCGGGTTGCGGGTCCCGGCCGGGCTCGACAGCAAGGCCAGGGCCATCGCCCCCAGAGTTGCGATCGACATGCCGACGGGCAGCAGGCGCAGCAGCGGACTTGTCGGCTGCGGCAGCTCGGGCGGTGCCGCGACGACGATGTCCGCGGCCGCGACCTGCGGCGGCAACTGTCGCGCCGCGGGCACGAACACCTCGGTCATATCGGCCCCTCCCGCGTGCGACGACGGTAAGCAACGCCGGGATCGGCCGCAACTCGCCTGTGGATAACCGAATGCCACTGCGGCGAGCTTGCTTTAGCGTCCCCATCGTCCCAATGCGAAGAGGTTGACGTTATCTGGTTGCGATCCGGGGCTTCGCCGCGTGTCCGTGCATGCCGGCACGGCCGTCGTCGACTTGGCTCTGCCGTCCGGGATGCCCGTTGCCGCCCTGGTGCCGTCGATCGTCGACGCTTTGAGAAGTCACGGTGGCAGCGGATCGACGGCGGAGCCGTACCGGCTGTCGATTCTCGGCTCGGCCGCTTTGGATTCCGCCACGACGTTGGCGCAAGGCGGTGTCCGCTACGGCGACGTCCTCGTCCTGAGCCAGTCTGCGACGCCGCCACCCGCACCGCGATTCGATGATGTAGCAGAGGCGGTGGCGGAGGCGCTGCACCCCAGGAGATGGAGTCCAGCCCAGATTGACCGGGCGACACGTCTGACCGCCGCGCTGGCCGCCAGCTTTCTGACCGGTGCCGGATGCCTGACACTTGTCCGAAACACGGTCATCGACAACGGTGTTCGCGACCAGGTCGACACCGCGGCAGTCGCGGCGGGCCTCGCGGTCGCGGCCGTACTGCTGGGAGCGTTCGCCAGTCGCGCACACCGTGACGCGATGGCAGGACTGACGCTGAGTCTGGTGGCGACGGCCTTCGCCGCGGTTGCCGGCTTCCTCGCGGTGCCCGGCAGCCCGGGCCTGCCGAATCTGCTGTTGACCGCCACCGCGGCGGCGGTCACGGCCGTGCTGGCGATGCGCGTATCCGGTTGCGGGGAAGTAACTTTGACGGCCGCGGCATGCTTTGCGACGGTCGTCGCGGTCGCCGCGTTCGGGGGTGTCGTCATCGGCGTGCCGGTGCACGCGATCGGCGCGCTGTTGGCGCTGACATCGTTTGGGCTACTCGGGTTGGCGGCGCGGATGGCGGTCCTGGCGTCCGGATTGTCGCCCACCTCAAGCGACCCCGACCCGGCCGCGGACGCGTTGGTCGCCCGTGCCGCGCGTGCCGGTGCCCGGCTGGCGAGTCTGGAGGCCGCGTTCGCGTCCTCGGCGGCCACCGGTGCCGTCATCACCGTCGTGGCGGGCGCACCTCGGCTGAGTTGTGCCGCACTTGCGGCGGCCACCGGTGCGCTACTGCTGTTGCGCGCCAACGCCGTTGACAAGCGAAGGACGCTGGTGGGAGTCGGCGCCGGAGTGGTCACCATCGGAACCACGCTCGAAGTAGCCGCGCGGCAGGCCGCAGCGCACGGCCCGTGGATTGCCGGGGCGACGGCGTCGGTGGTGGCCGCCGCGGTCTACCTCGGGTTCGTCGTTCCCCGGTCGCCGCTGTCACCGGTCACGCGAAAGGCCGTCGAGCTGGTGGAGTGTTCGATCCTGATCGCGATGGTGCCGCTGAGCTGTTGGGCATGCGGCCTGTACACCGCGGCCCGCGGACTGCTCCCGACATGGAGTTGAGCGCCTCGCCCACCGCGCGGCTGCTGGTGGCATCGGTCCTGGTCGCCCTGGCGAGCTTCGGAATGCCGTCGGCCCAAGCGGTTTCGCCACCGGAAGTCGACGACAGGTTGCTGCCGAAGCCGGCACGGCCGGCGCCGCCGCGACCCACCACTCAACGCGAGGTCTGCACGATGGTCGGCGGGAATCCGGGGCCGGGGCGAAATCAGCTCGCCGATCTCGATTTACCGCGCGTCTGGCAGCTGACCCGCGGTGCGGGCCAACGGGTTGCCGTCATCGACACCGGTGTTTCTCGACACGGCCGGCTGCCCGATGTGGTGCCCAGGGGCGACTAGGTGTTCACGGGCGACGGCACTCAGGACTGCGACGCGCACGGGACGTTGGTAACCGGAATCATCGCGGCCGCAGCCGATTCCACGACCGACAGTTTCAGCGGTGTGGCACCCGACGTCACGTTGATCAGCATCCGGCAGTCCAGCTCGAAATTCGCGCCCGCCGGCGACCCGTCGGGCTCCGGCGCCGGCGACGTGGACACCATGGCGAGCGCGATCCGGACGGCCGCCGACCTGGGCGCGTCGGTGATCAACATCTCGTCGGTGGCGTGCGTCCCGGTCACCACGGGGCTCGACGACCGGGCGCTGGGGGCCGCGCTGGCCTACGCCGTCGCCGTCAAGAACGCCGTCGTCGTGGCCGCGGCCGGAAACACCGGTGGCGGCGGGCAGTGCCCACCCCAGCGACCCGATGCGACATGGCAGACCGTCTCGGTCGCGGTCAGCCCCGCTTGGTACGACGACTACGTACTGACCGTCGGCTCGGTGAACACCGCCGGGGCGGCGTCGGCCTTCACCCTGGCCGGGCTCTGGGTCGACGTCGCCGCGATCGGGGAGGCGGTGACGTCGTTGAGTTCCGCGCCGTTGTCCGGGACCAGTTACGCCGCACCGGTTGTCAGCGGTGTGGCCGCCCTGATTCGAGCCCGATTTCCGGCGCTGACCGCGCGGCAGGTGATGCAACGCATCGAGTCGACCGCGCATCATCCACCGACCGGATGGAATCCGTTGGTCGGCAGCGGCACGGTCGATGTACTCGCCGCGGTGAGCACCGACTCGGGCCGGACCGCCATGGCCGTTACGCCGCCCCCGGCCCGCGTGCCGCTGGCCACACCGACACCCAGGGCGGCGAATTCTCGTGCCCGGGACACCGCGTTGCGTGGCGCGGCCATCTGTCTGCTCACCCTGATGTGCGTGGTGACCATCGGTGTGGCCAGGCGGCGGCTACGAGGATCCCGCGACGATACCGCGGGCGACTGACGCGTTCGCCCGGCTCAGTTCCGGCCCGGACGGCAACACCGCGAGCATCGGCCACGGCACGGGGATCGGATCGGTCCGCAGGCCGAGGTCATGCGCGGCGTCGTCGTCGTGAATCGCGAACCGCACGCCGGTGTCGGTGACGAGATAGCGGGCGCCGGCCCGCACGTAGGCGTTGCGGCCGGGGGGCAGGTAGACCGCGTCGAGCGCGGGACCGCGCCCGTCGGCTTGCGACAAGGACACCGGCGCCTGACCGGCCGGCAGCGGCAGGCCGGTCGCGGTCAGCAACCCGGCCCCCGGCCCCGAGCTCACGCAGACGGTGGTCGGGCGTCCGTTCGGGCCGGGGCCGCGGGGTGCGACATCGGGGAACGTCCGCACCGGCAACGCGTCGACGATCGGGGCGCCCCGGATCACATCCGGGGCGCCCCGATGACGTTGGCGCTGCCCCGCGAGTCGCCGAAACGCAGGAGGTCCGCAGTTACCTGGCCGACGCGCTGGACCCCGGTGCTCAACACGGCGTAGTAATCGTCGCCGTCTCCGCGGGCGATGCGCAGCACGCTGCCGACCGGAAAGTCGGCAAGTCCGGCCGCCTTGCCGCCCGCGCCAGCAATGCGGGGTGTCGTGATCGGCGGCGCCTCGGGCACCGCGTTCAGCAACATCTGCGACACGACCAGCGGCGCGCGGCCCTCCAGTCGCAATGCACGCACGACCGCCGTGTCGGCGAGATCCACCACCGCGCGCTGGCCGTTGTAGAGCAGGTAGGCCGGCGCGCCCGTACCCGGCGCGACCAGCAGAGCCTGTTCCCGGGCCAGGCGGTGGACCGACGGCCCCTCGATGCGTCCGACGACGACCGTCGTCGACGATGCCCCGTCCGTGTCACAGATCGTCCAGGCCGCATCAGCACCGCACAACGGCGCGCCGAGCAGCTGCGGTGCACCCGGAATGCCGAGCAATGGACCACGTTTGGTGCGACGCAATTCGGACTCGGGCACGGGCCGGGCGTTGGCGTCCGCCGCCGCAACCAGCCGCGCCGAAGTTCAGCACCGGATGCCAGGTGTCGCCGACTCGCACGAACAGCGCCCCGCTCTGCTTGCCCATCACGATCTGGGCCTGATCCAGCCGTGCCTGGGGCCGCAGCAGCCCCACGAATGCGCATCCCGCCACGGCGATCGCCGCCAGGACGCAGCCGACCGTCAGGGGTCCGGTACGCGCCCGTAGCGGTTCGCTGGAGACCGCGGTGTCACCGTTGCGCAGTGCCCGCTCGATACGACGCAGCAAAAATCGATGACCGCTGATGTGCGCTCAAGTGGCCGGTCGGTAGGGCACTGGCCTCCCAAAGTACCCGAATCCGCAGGTCAGGTTAACCGTCTCCGGACGGCGACGGCTCCGGTTATCCACAGCCGCACAGGTTTGGCCGGGTCGCAATCTGGGTACAGTGGCGACGTGTTTTTTCACCGCATCCGTCCCTATCGGGAGGGCAGCGTGCGGTTAGCCGGTCGCTTCGTCGGCTGGGCGCCGCCGCCCTAGTCACGGCCGCGGGCCTGCTCGCCACGCCGAGTGCCCCCGTCGCCCGCGCCTTCGACTGCCCCGACGTCGAGGTCATCTTTGCCCGCGGCACCAACGAGCCGCCCGGCCTGGGCCGCGTCGGCGATGCCTTCGTCGACTCGCTGCGCCAGCAGACCGGCGGGCTGAACATCCTGCCCTATGGCGTCAACTACGCGGCCAGCAAGCTGCAGCTGCACGGCGGCGACGGCGCCAACGACACCATCGACCGCGTGAAGAAGAGCGTGGAAACCTGCCCCAACACCAAGATCGTGATGGGCGGCTACTCCCAGGGCGCGTCGGTGATGGACATCGTGGCCGGCGTCCCGATCGGCGGCATCAGCTGGGGCAACTCGCTGCCGCCGCAGTACGCCGACAACATCGCCGCCGTGGCCACCTTCGGCGACGTGGCCGACCGCGCTGGCGGGACGCTGCCCAGCCAGAGCAAGTTGCTGGGCTCCAAGGCCATCGACCTGTGCAACCCCAACGACCCGATATGCCACGCCGGACCGGGCAACGAGTGGAGCGGGAACACCGAGGGGTATGTCCCCGTCTACACCACGCAGGCCGCGGCGTTCGTCGCGGCCAAGCTGCTCGGCACCGGCCGTCGGTGCCCGGCTATGGGCCGTCGGTGCCCGGGTACGGGCAGTCTACCCCGGGTGCCGGCCCGCAGTACCCCGGCTCCGGCCCGCTGACCCCGGGACAAGCACCCGGCCCGGTCCCGCAAACCCCGAGCTGTGCCCCGCAGGCGCCCGTGCCGTCGGCGCCGGTGCCGCAAACCGACGTGGTTGCCGCGGTCCACTGACACACCGTCAATAGCCCGTACCATCGCGGCATGAGTTTTGCCGCGAAAAGACCACGGGCGCATAGATATAGCGGTTTGGTAACGGTCGCGCTTCTCGCAGTGGCCGCGATGCTGTTGGGAAACCCGCTGATTCCACACGCCTGGGCGGGTTGCCCGGACGTGGAAGTGGTGTTTGCCCGCGGCACTAACGAGCCGGCCGGCGTCGGGAAGGTGGGCGGGGCCTTCATCAACTCGCTGCGCCAGCAGACCCACCGCAATATCGAGGCGTACGGCGTCAACTACCCCGCCAACGACGACTTCCTGGCCGCCACCGACGGCGCCAACGACGCCAGCGCCCACATCCAGCACATGGCCACCACCTGCCCGAACACCCAGCTCGTGCTCGGCGGCTACTCCCAGGGCGCCGCCGTCATCGACATCGTCACGGCCGCACCGATACCCGCCCTCGGCTTTCGCGACCCGCTACCCGCCGAGGCCGCCGATCACGTCGCCGCGGTGGCGCTGTTCGGCAACCCGTCGGGCCGGGCCGGCAATTTGATGACGGTGCTGAGCCCGGATTTCGGCGGCAAGATCCTCAACCTGTGCAACCCCGGCGACCCGATCTGCTCGGACGGCAACTCGTGGCAGGCCCACCTCAACTACGTGCCCGGATTGACCACCAAGGCCGCACATTTCGTCGCCGGCAAGCTCTAACGGCACAAAGATCCGGTCACACCGCGATCGCACAGTGGTCTCGGCCGTCACTGGTACCCGCCGACAATGCGTACCATCGGCTCATGGGGGTTAGACCGTTGGGCAACACGTTGCTCGCAGCAGTCCTGACCATCGGCCCGGCGGCGGCCCTGGCTCCGATGGCCTCGGCGGCGCCACCGTGTCCGGGCGCCGAAGTGGTGTTCGCCCGCGGGCGTGAGGAGCCGCCCGGCGCCGGCCTGGTCGGCGACGCGTTCGCCAACTCGCTGCGCTCCAAAACGCACCTGCCGCTTGGCGTCTACGGCGTCAACTACCCCGCCGACGTGGATCCGGCCAAGAGCGCCAACGACATGAGCAGTCACGTCCAATACATGGCCAAGCATTGCCCGAACACCCGCGAGGTGCTCGGTGGCTACTCGCTCGGCGCCGTGGCGGCCGACCTGGTGATCGCGGTGACCCAGCCGTCGTTCGGGTTCAAGAACCCGCTGCCGCCGGGCATGGATCAACACGTCGCGGCCGTCGCGCTGTTCGGCAACGGCACCCAGCGCGTGCTCGGTCCGGTCCCCGGCTTCAGCCCGCCTTCGCCGGTAAGACGATCGAGGAGTGCGCCCCCGGCGACCCGATCTGCAACGGCAACGGCAAGGCGGTGTGGGCGTCGCATCTGCAGCCGTCCTACATCGATTCCGGATTGGTGGACCAGGCGGCCAGCTTCGCCGCCGGCAAACTGTAATCCACAGGCGCACAGCCAGTTCCCAGGCGCCTCGAGTGGCGGTTGGCGTCGCGTCACCGGACAATGCAGGCGTGACGACCACCGCCGCGACCGACCGTGACACCTCGCCCGCCGCCCGGGAGACGCTCGAAGACTACACATTGCGCTTCGCCCCGCGCAGCTATCGCAGGTGGTCCACCGCGGTGGTGGGGATCTCGGCACTCGGGGGCATCGCGTATCTGGCCGACTTCGCGATCGGCGCCAACCTCGGCATCACCTACGGCACCGCAAATGCGTTGTGCGGAATCGGGATATTCGCGGTGGTGATCATCGCGACCGGCCTGCCGCTGGCCTACTACGCGGCGCGCTACAACATCGACCTGGATCTGATCACCCGCGGCAGCGGTTTCGGCTACTACGGCTCCGTGGTCACCAACGTGATCTTCGCGACGTTCACGTTCATCTTCTTCGCGCTCGAGGGCTCGATCATGGCGCAGGGATTGAAGCTGGGTCTGCACATCCCGCTGTGGATCGGCTATGCCTGCTCGACGCTGATCATCTCCCGCTGGTGATCTACGGCATGGAAGTTCTTTCCCAGCTTCAACTTTGGACCACCCCGCTGTGGCTGCTGCTGATGGTCGCCCCGTTCGTCTACCTGGTCAGCAGCCACCCGGAGTCGGTGGGCGAGTTCTTCTCCTACACCGGCAAACAAGGCCACGGCGGGGTGAACGCCGGTTCGGCACTGATGGCCGCGGGGGTGTGCCTGGCGCTGATCGCCCAGATCGCCGAACAGATCGACTACCTGCGGTTCATGCCGCCGCGCACGCGAAAGAACTCGCGCAGCTGGTGGACCTGGGTGCTGCTGGCCGGTCCCGGTTGGGTGTTGTTCGGCGCGATCAAGCAGATCGTCGGGTTGTTTTTGGCCGTCTATCTGGTCTTCCACCTGGCGGGTTCGCTGTCGATCGCGAATCAACCGGTGCACCAGTTCGACGAGATCTACGCGAACTTCATGCCGGATTGGCTGGCGTTGACGCTGGCCGTGATCCTGGTGGTGCTCAGCCAGGTCAAGATCAATGTGACGAACGCGTATTCGGGTTCGCTGGCCTGGACGAATTCGTTCACCCGCGTCACCAAGCATTACCCCGGCCGGGTGGTGTTTTTCGCCGTAAACCTGGCGATCGCGCTGATCCTGATGGAAGCCAACATGTTTGACTTCCTGAACACGATCCTGGGGTTCTACGCCAACTGCGGGATGGCGTGGGTGGTCGCGGCGGCCTCCGACATCGTGTTCAACAAGTACCTGCTGAAGCTTTCGCCGAAGGCACCCGAATTCCGCCGGGGCATGCTGTACGCGATCAACCCGGTCGGCTTCGGCTCGATGCTGCTGGCCGCGGGCCTGTCGATCGCCGCGTTCTTCGGCGGCCTCGGCGAGGCGCTGCGGCCGTATTCGCCGTTGGTCGCAATCGTTGTCGCGCTGGTGATGCCCCCGATCCTGGCGATCGCGACCCGCGGCAAGTACTACCTGCGGCGCACGCACGACGGCATCGACCTGCCGGTGTACGACGAGCACGGCAATCCCGCCGCCGATCAGTTGACCTGCCACGCCTGCAATCACGACTTCGAACGTTCGGACATGCTGGCCTGCGTGGCCCACGACGCCCACATCTGCTCGCTGTGCGTGTCCACCGACAAGCGCGCCGAACACCTGCTGGACGCCCAGCCTTAACGCGAGACTTAAGCCATGGCGACGCTTTGCGGCGTGTCTTGTGTGAGGTGTAAGTGTCGCGGCGGTGACGGGCGCGGTGAGCCTTAGTGGGTGCGCAGATCCCGGGTGATCAGGATGCGCGACGCCAGCTCGTCGTCGGGCGGATAGTCCACCCCTATCAAGGTCAGGCCATGTGCCGGTGCGGCCGCGAAGTCGCTGGATCGTGCTGTCGCGCTGAGCAATTCACGACACCACTGCGCCGTGCGCCGGTGTTCGCCGACGGCCAGCAGCGCGCCGACGAGCGAGCGCACCATCTGCCAGCAGAACGCGTCGGCGCTGACGTGCGCGGTGATCAGGTCGCCCTCGCGCGACCAGTCCAGCCGCTGCAGGTCGCGAATCGTGGTGGCGCCGCTGCGATAACGGCAGAAAGCCGCAAAGTCGTTCAACCCCAGCAGGCCCCGGGATGCCGCGTTCATCGCGTCCACGTCCAGTTCGCGCGGCCAGGCGGTAACGTAGCGCGCCTGCTGCGGCTCGACCCCGTACGCGGCCGTCGACAACCGGTACTCGTAGTGACGCCGCAGCGCCGAGAACCGTGCGTCGAAACCAGCTGGGGCGCGAACGATTTCGAGCACCCGGACGTCGGTGGGCAGAAAGCGGCTCAGTCGACGCAGCAGCGGCAGGAATTCCGGATCGCCGTGCCGCGGCGAGCGCGGGTAGGCGTTCGGCAAGGCGGCGGCCGCCACGTCGACATGGGCCACCTGTCCGGTGGCATGTACACCCGTGTCGGTGCGCCCGGCCGCCCACAGCCGTACCGGCGTGCGGAAAACCGTCGTCAGCGCGTCCTCGATGACGCCGGCTACGGTGCGCTGACCGGCCTGCGTTGCCCAGCCCGCGAAATCGGTTCCGTCGTAGGCGATATCGAGCCTAAGACGGACGTCTTCGCTACTTGTCGTCTGACTCGTCACCCTCGTCGGCGGCCTGCGCCTCGGGCTCCTCGGCAGCCGGCTCGGCGGCCGAGGCCTCTTCGACGTCGGCAACGGCTTCCTCGGCCGTCGGGCCTTCGGCCGCCTCGCGCTCGACCGCCGCCTGCGGAGCGGCCGCCGCGGCGACCGGCGCGTCGGCAGTCTTCTTCGACGCCTTCACCCGACGCGCGCGGTCGGCCTCAGAGGTGACGGTCTTTTCCTGCACCAGCTCGATCACGGCCATCGGGGCGTTGTCACCCTTGCGGGCCTCGACCTTGATGATGCGGGTGTAGCCGCCGTTGCGATCGGCGAAGAACGGTCCGATCTCCGCGAAAAGGGCGTGCACCACGTCCTTGTCGCGGATCTTCTTCATCACCTCTCGACGGTTGTGCAGGGTGCCCTTTTTCGCGTGCGTGATCAGCTTCTCCGCGTACGGCCGCAGTGCACGTGCCTTGGGCTCGGTCGTCTTGATGCGACCGTGCTCGAACAGCGATGTGGCCAGGTTGGCCAGCAGAGCCTTCTGGTGCGAAGACGACCCGCCGAGGCGAGGGCCCTTGGTGGGCTTGGGCATTGCACTATCTCCTATTTAGGGGCCGACCCCCGTATCAGGTAGGGCCGGGACGGAAGGATTCTCTTAGAGCTGTTCGGTTTCGGCGTAGTCCTGGTCGTCGTACGCACCCTCGGTGGACCAGGTGCCGGTGGCGACGTCGTAACCGGCGACCTCGGACGGGTCGAAGCTCGGCGGGCTGTCCTTGAGCGACAGGCCCAGCTGGTGCAGCTTGACCTTGACCTCGTCGATGGACTTCTGCCCGAAGTTGCGGATGTCCAGCAGGTCGGACTCGGTGCGGCTGACCAACTCGCCGACGGTGTGCACACCCTCGCGCTTGAGGCAGTTGTAGGACCGCACGGTCAGGTCCAGGTCGTCGATCGGCAGCGCGAACGAGGCGATGTGGTCGGCCTCGGCCGGCGACGGCCCGATCTCGATACCCTCCGCCTCGACGTTGAGTTCTCTTGCCAGGCCGAACAATTCGACCAGGGTCTTACCGGCCGACGCCAGGGCGTCGCGCGGGGTGATCGAGTTCTTGGTCTCGACATCCAGGATCAACTTGTCGAAGTCGGTGCGCTGCTCGACCCGGGTGGCGTCCACCTTGTAGGTGACCTTGAGCACCGGCGAGTAGATGGAATCGACTGGGATACGGCCGATTTCGGCGCCGGAAGCGCGATTCTGCACGGCCGGCACGTAGCCACGGCCCCGCTCGACGACGAGCTCGACCTCGAGCTTGCCCTTGTCGTTCAGCGACGCGATGTGCATGTCGGGGTTGTGCACCGTGACGCCGGCGGGGGGCACGATGTCACCCGCGGTGACCTCGCCCGGACCCTGCTTGCGCAGGTACATGGTCACCGGCTCGTCCTCCTCGGAGGACACGACCAGACCCTTGAGGTTCAAGATGATGTCGGTGACATCCTCTTTGACGCCCGGCACGGTGGTGAACTCGTGTAGCACGCCGTCGATGCGGATGCTGGTGACCGCTGCGCCGGGAATCGACGACAGCAGCGTGCGCCGCAGCGAATTGCCAAGGGTGTAACCGAAACCCGGCTCCAGCGGTTCGATGACGAACTGGGACCGGCTGTCGGTGAGGATTTCCTCGGACAGTGTGGGTCGCTGAGAAATCAGCATGGTGTTCTCTTCTCCTTCTCGGCACCCGCTATTTGATGCCGTTAGGGTTTTCGGGCCGGTCGGCCCGAAAAGTCTTTACTTCGAGTAGTACTCGACGATGAGCTGCTCGGTGAGTGGCACGTCGATCTGTGCGCGCTCGGGCAGCTGGTGGATCAGGATGCGCTGACGCTCCCCCACCACCTGCAGCCAGCTCGGGATCGGGCGGTCGCCCGCCGTCTCCCGCGCGATCTGGAACGGCACGGTGTTCAGCGACCCCTCCCGCACGTCGATGATGTCGTACTGCGACACCCGGTAGCTGGGGACGTTGACGTGCACGCCGTTGACACTGAAGTGCCCGTGGCTGACCAGCTGGCGGGCCATCCGGCGGGTCCGCGCCAGCCCCGCGCGGTACACGACGTTGTCCAGCCGGCTTTCGAGGATCTTCAGCAACTCCTCACCGGTCTTGCCGCTCTGGCGCACGGCCTCTTCGTAGTAGCGACGGAACTGCTTCTCCATCACGCCGTAGGTGAAGCGGGCCTTCTGCTTCTCCTGCAGCTGCAACAGGTATTCGCTTTCCCTGATCCGCGCGCGGCCGTGCTGGCCGGGCGGGTAGGGACGCTTCTCGAAGGCCTGGTCCCCGCCGACGAGGTCGGTGCGCAGCCGGCGCGACTTGCGGGTGATGGGTCCGGTGTAACGAGCCATGGTTGTCCTCCTAGACCCTGCGTCGCTTGGGCGGGCGGCAGCCGTTGTGCGGCTGGGGGGTGACGTCGGAAATCGCGCCGACCTCCAGGCCCGCGGCCTGCAGCGAACGAATCGCGGTCTCCCGGCCCGAGCCCGGGCCCTTCACGAACACGTCGACCTTGCGCACGCCGTGCTCCTGGGCCTTGCGCGCGGCGTTCTCGGCGGCGAGCTGCGCGGCGAACGGCGTCGACTTACGCGAGCCCTTGAAGCCGACGTGACCCGACGACGCCCAGGCGATGACGTTGCCCTGCGGGTCGGTGATGCCCACGATCGTGTTGTTGAACGTGCTCTTGATGTGCGCGGCGCCGTGCGGGATGTTCTTCTTCTCCCGCTTGCGGGTCTTCTGCCCCTTCTTGGGTGCGGAAGCGGCTGCCTTCTTGGCTGGTGGCATTGGCGGTTACCTGGCCTTCTTCTTGCCGGCGATGGTGCGCTTGGGGCCCTTGCGGGTACGCGCGTTGGTCTTGGTGCGCTGGCCGCGCACCGGAAGGCCGCGGCGGTGCCGCAGACCCTGGTAGCAGCCGATTTCGATCTTGCGGCGGATGTCGGCCTGAACCTCGCGGCGCAGGTCACCCTCGACCTTGAGGTTGGCCTCAATGTAGTCGCGCAGGTGGGTCAGCTGGTCGTCGGTCAGATCCCTGGTGCGCAGGTTCCGGTCGATGCCGGTCGCTTCCAGGATCTCGTTGGAGCGGGTACGGCCGATGCCGAAGATGTACGTCAGCGCGATCTCCATCCGCTTGTCGCGCGGCAGATCGACGCCTACTAGTCGAGCCATGGGCGGCGTTTCCTCTTTTTCTATGCGGAGGTCTTTTCCCAGCCCGTCCCTTGCCGGAAAGAACAATTCCGGCGTCGGGGCCCGGCCTCCGACCGGGCGTGGGTAGGCGGCGCATCCGCCTAGTGGTGCTGGGAGGTCATCATTCAGTTGTGTGGGGCTGGGGCGAAAAACTAGCCCTGGCGCTGCTTGTGGCGCGGATCGGTGCAGATCACCATGACCCGCCCATGCCGACGGATCACCCTGCACTTGTCGCAAATCGGCTTCACACTGGGGTTGACCTTCACGGCTTTTCGATCCTGTTCTCGTCTGTTGGGTGGTTACTTGTACCGGTACACGATGCGGCCCCGGGACAGGTCGTAGGGAGACAACTCCACCACCACCCGGTCCTCGGGCAGGATGCGGATGTAGTGCTGCCGCATCTTGCCGCTGATGTGGGCAAGCACCTTGTGGCCGTTCTCCAGCTCAATGCGGAACATCGCATTGGGCAGGGGTTCGACCACCCGGCCCTCGACCTCGATGGCGCCGTCCTTCTTGGCCATAACTGCTCGTCAAATCCTCGTCGTTTGGTTTCGTTGTCGTCTGCGCCAACAACGGCACAGCATTCACACCGACTTTCCGAACGTGAGCCGGTGACAGGAAATTCCTAGGGAACGGACACACAAAAAAGCCGGCGCGAAAGACGCACCGTCGTCCCATGGTACCCGCTTGAGCGGCATGGCCAAAATCCGTGATCCCGTCGCTCCCCGGACCAATCTCGCCGCCACCTCGACCCACCATAGGCCGCCTGACGAGCGCATACTTGACCCCGATGACAAATCCCGCACGTCCCCTTGACGGCGCCGCGCAGTCACGCAAACCGGTGATCCTGACCGTCGACGACGATCCCGCGGTGTCCCGCGCCGTGGCCCGGGACCTCCGGCGCAAATACGGCGAGGAGCACCGCATCGTGCGCGCCGAGTCGGGACCCGAGGCCCTGGAAACCCTCAAGCAGCTGAAACTGCGCGGCGAAACGGTCGCCACGCTCGTCGCCGACTACCGGATGCCGCAGATGACGGGCATCGAGTTCCTCGAGCAGGCGATGATCTGTACCCGGCGGCGCGGCGGATCCTGCTGACCGCCTACGGCGACACCCACGCCGCGATCGACGCGATCAACGTCGTCGACCTCGACCACTACCTGCTCAAGCCGTGGGATCCGCCGGAAGAAAAGCTCTACCCCGTCATCGACGCGCTGCTGGAAGCCTGGCGCGCGACACCGGCGCACGCCATCTCGCACACCAAGGTGATCGGGCATCGCTGGTCGGCACGGTCCTGGGAGGTCCGCGACTTCCTGGCCCGCAACGGGCTGCACTACTCCTGGTTCATGGCCGACGAACCCGAGGGCCAGCGGCTGCTCAACGCCGCCGGCGCCGACAGCCGGCGCCTGCCCGTCGTCGTCACCGAGCAGGGTGACCCGCTGGTCGAACCCACCGACGCCGAACTGGCCGACAAGCTGGGTCTGTCCTCCACGCCGTCGCAGGAGTTCTACGACCTGATCGTGATCGGAGGCGGGCCCGCGGGCCTGGCCGCCGCGGTCTACGACGCCTCCGAGGGGTTGCGCACTGTGCTGATCGAACGCACCGCGACCGGCGGGCAAGCGGGCCAGAGCTCCCGGATCGAGAACTAACTCGGCTTCCCGGACGGGGTGTCGGGCGGCCAGCTGGCCGAACGGGCGCGCCGGCAGGCCGAGAAGTTCGGCGCCGAGCTCATCACCGCCCGCAAGGCGGTCGCCCTCGAGGTGAACGGACCCAAGCGCACCGTGCGGTTCGCCGACGGCGGCTCGATCGACGCGCACGCGGTCATCCTGGCCACCGGTGTCGCCTACCGGAACCTCGACGCCGAGGGATGCAACACGCTCACCGGCTGCGGCGTCTACTACGGCGCCGCGGTGTCGATCGCTTCGGACTGCGAAGACGAAGAGGTCTACGTGATCGGCGGCGCCAACTCCGCCGGCCAGACCGCCATGTATTTGCCGCGAACGGCCAAGTCGGTCAACATCGTGGTGCACGCCCCGTCGCTGGAAGCGTCGATGTCCTACAACCTGATCGAGCAGATCGAGGCGAACCCCAAGATCAACGTTTTGACCTGCACCGAGGTGCGGCGCGCCAGCGGCGACGGCCATCTGGAGAAGCTGACCCTGATCAACAACCGGACCGAGCAAACCGAGGAAGTCTCCTGCGGCCGGATGTTCATTTTCATCGGGGCCGCCCCGCGCACCGAGTGGCTGGACGGGGTGGTGGCCCGCGACGACCACGGCTTCATCCTCACCGGCCCGGACCTGCGCAACGTCTGCGGCTGGACGCTGGACCGCCCACCGCATCATCTGGAAACCAGCGTGCCGGGGGTGTTCGCCACCGGCGACGTCCGCTCCACGTCGGCCAAACGGGTCGCCGCCGCGGTCGGGGAAGGGTCGATGGCCGTGATGCTGGTACACCGCTATCTGGCCGAAAGCTAGGAGCGCCATGACAACCCCGTGTGAGCCCGACGAGCTGCGCAGCCTGTTCCTGTTCGAGGCGCTGACCGACGAACAGCTCACGGTGTTGTGCGCCAACGGCTGCATCGAGGAGTACCAGCCGGGGCCGATCTGCGTGGAAGGCGAACCGGCGACCTGCTTCTACGTGCTGATCGAGGGCGAGCTGGCGATATCCAAGCTCTCCGGCGGCCAGGACATCGAAACCAACCGCACCTCGCAACGCGGGGTGTACGCCGGCGCGTGGCGGGCGTTCACCGGCGGCAAGCAGAAGACCTACGACGCCTCGGTGCACGTGACCAAGCCGTCCCGGTTTTTCGTGATGGACGCGCCCGTGTTCGCCCAGTTCATGCGCGACCAATTCCCGATGGCCGTGCACCTGCTCGACGGCATCGCCGTTGGCACCGACCGGACGCGGCGGATCATCGACAACCGGGAGAAGCTGCTGGCGCTGGGCCGGCTGTCGGCGGGGCTCACCCATCAGCTCAACAACCCGGCCGCCGCGATCTCGCGGGCCGCGTCGGATCTGCGCGAGCGGGTGGCCAACATGCGTCACAAGCTGGCGATGCTGGCCGACGGCACCATCACCCCCGAGGCGTTGAGTGCCCTGGTGCACCTGCAGGAGCGGGTCGCCGAGCAGGTCGCCAAATCCGCTGCGCAGCACCTGAGCGCGCTGGAGACCTCCGACCGCGAGGACGCCGTCGGCGACTGGCTGGAAGACCACGGCATCGACGGCGGGTGGGACATCGCGCCGACGTTCGTCGAGGGTGGCGTCGACACCGATTGGCTGGAGCGGATTTCGGCGGTCACCGACGCGCTCGAGTCGGCGACGTTGGAGCAGGCGATCCGGTGGATCAACTACACCATCGAAAGCGAGCTGCTGATGAACCAGATCCTGGAAGCCAGCAAGCGGATGTTGGCGCTGGTGGCCGACGCCAAGCAGTACTCGCAACTGGATCGCGCCCCATCCCAGGTGGCCAACGTGCACGACCTGCTGCACAGTACGCTGGTGATGTTCGCCGACCGGTTGACCAAGGACGGCAGCAAGGACGGCCCTAAGGACACCCCCACCATCAACCTGGTGAAGGACTGGGACCGCTCACTTCCCGAAATCCCTTGCTATCCAGGCGATCTCAACCAGGTATGGACGATCATCATCGACAACGCGCTCGCCGCGATGCGCGATACGGGCGGCACACTGACCGTGCGCACCTGCCGCTACGGCGACAACATGACCCGCGTCGAAATCTGTGACACCGGTCCGGGAGTTCCGCCGGATATCCGCGAGCACATCTTCGAGCCGTTCTTCACCACCAAGCCGTTCGGCGAGGGCACCGGCCTCGGGCTGGACCTCGCATTCAACATCGTCGTCAAAAAACACCGCGGCGATCTGCGGGTGGAATCGGTGCCCGGCGACACCCGGTTCATCGTGCTGCTGCCGCTGGAAAAGCCGCCCGTCGCCGACGTCGCCGCCGTGGACGACGACGACCTGGACGGCGCCGACCCGGAATAGTGCCGCCACCCGCCGGGGTTAAAGACGCCATGACCGATGCAGCTGCACGCAAGCCCGACCTCGGCCGGTTCGGAACGTTCGGACGCGGCGTCACCCCTACGCAAGCCAGAGAAATCGAAGCCCTCGGCTACGGCGCGGTCTGGGTGGGCGGCTCGCCACCGGCCGAGCTGGCCTGGGTGGAGCCCATCCTGGAAGCGACGAGCACGTTGCAGGTGGCCACCGGGATCGTGAACATCTGGACCGCACCGGCCAACGAGGTGGCCGAGTCGTTCCACCGGATCGACAAGGCCTACCCGGACCGCTTCCTGCTCGGCATCGGCGTCGGTCACCGCGAGGTGATCAGCGAATACCGCAAGCCCTACGACGCGCTGGTCGAATACCTGGACCGGCTCGACGAGTACGGCGTGCCCGCGCATCGGCGGGTGGTGGCGGCCCTGGGCCCGCGCGTCCTCGGGGTCTCGGCGCAACGCAGCGCCGGTGCGCACCCGTATCTGACCACCCCGAAGCACACCGCGCAGGCCCGCGAGCTGATCGGACTGTCGGCATTCTTGGCGCCCGAGCACAAGGTGGTGCTGACCACCGACCCCGACCAGGCCCGCGCTGTCGGACGCAAGGCCCTGGACATGTACTTCAACCTGGCCAACTACCGCAACAACTGGAAGCGGTCCGGCTTCGGCGAGGACGAGGTCGTCCGCCCGGGCAGTGACCGCCTGGTCGACGCCGTGGTGACCTACGGCACCCCCGACGCGATCGCCGCGCGGCTGAACGAGCACCTCGCCGCCGGGGCCGACCACGTGCCCGTGCAGGTCCTGACCAAAGATGAAAACCTGGGCTCGGCGCTGGCCGAACTGGCGGGCCCGCTCGGACTGAAGTAACCAACCGCGGAGGGGACCTCGATGAACGACGCCGCAGCACACAAGCCCGACCTCGGCCGCTACGGCGCCTGGCTGCCGACCCGCTCCATCACACCCGAACTGGCCGCCAAGATCGAAGCCCTGGGTTACTCGGCGGCCTGGGTCGGCGGATCACCGGACGCCGAGCTGGCCTGGGTGGAACCGGCGTTGGCGCAGACCGACTCGCTGCAGCTGGCCACCGGCATCGTCAACATCTGGACGGCTGCGGCCGCACCCGTGGCCGCGTCGTTCAAACGCATCGAAAATGCTTACCCGGGAAGGTTTTTGCTCGGTATCGGGGTGGGCCACCCCGAACACACCCAGGAGTACGCCAAGCCCTACGCCGCACTGGTCGGCTACCTCGACGCCCTCGACGAGGCACTGGTGCCGACCAGCCGGCGGGTGCTCGCAGCGCTCGGGCCCAAGGTGCTGGCGCTGTCCGCCCAACGCAGCGCCGGCGCGCACCCGTACTTGACCACGCCCGAACACACGGCCCGGGCGCGTGAACAACTCGGCAATTCGGTGTTTTTGGCGCCGGAGCACAAGGTGGTGCTGACCACCGACCGCGAGAAGGCGCGCGAGGCCGGCCGCCAGCTCGTCGGGCACTATCTGGGGCTGAGCAACTACGTGAACAACTGGCTGCGGCTGGGGTTCACCGAGAACGACGTGCGCGCACCCGGCAGCGACCGGCTGATCGACGCGGTGGTGGCCTACGGCACCCCGGAGGCCATCGTGAAAAGGCTGGGCGAGCACCTGGATGCGGGCGCCGATCACGTGGCCATCCAGGTGCTGGGCGGCTACGACGAAGCGACGCTGCTGCCCGCACTGAAGGAACTGGCCGGACCGCTTGGGCTGACCCCCGCAAGCTGATCGCCACCCTCGGTTAGGGTTTGACCATGCGGCTGCTGGTCACCGGTGGCGCCGGTTTCATCGGCGCGAATTTCGTGCACAGCACCGTGCGCGAGCGTCCCGACGTTTCGGTTACGGTGCTCGACGCGCTGACGTACGCCGGGCGGCGCGAGTCGTTGGCCGGCGTCGACGACGCCATCGAGCTGGTCGAGGGTGACATCTGCGACGCCGAGCTGGTGTCGGCGCTGGTCGCCGAGTCGGATGCGGTGGTGCACTTCGCCGCCGAGAGCCACGTCGACAACGCGCTGGACAACCCCGAGCCCTTTCTGCACACCAACGTGGTCGGCACCTACACGATCCTGGAGGCGGTACGCCGCCGCGGGATCAGGCTGCACCACATCTCCACCGACGAGGTCTACGGCGACCTGGAACTCGACGACCCGCAGCGGTTCACCGAATCGACGCCCTACAACCCGTCGAGCCCGTATTCGGCGACCAAGGCCGCCGCCGACATGCTGGTCCGGGCCTGGGTGCGCTCGTACGGGGTGCGCGCCACGCTGTCCAACTGCTCCAACAACTACGGGCCGTATCAGCACATCGAGAAGTTCATCCCGCGCCAGATCACCAATCTGCTGACCGGGCGGCGGTGCAAGCTGTACGGCACCGGCGCCAACGTGCGCGACTGGATTCACGTCGACGACCACAACAGCGCGGTGTGGCAGATCCTGGACAAGGGCCGGATCGGGGCGACCTACCTGATCTCGGCCGAGGGCGAACGCGACAACCTGTCCGTGCTGCGCACGCTGCTACAGATGATGGGTCACGACCCCGACGACTTCGACCACGTCACCGACCGCGTCGGCCACGACCTGCGCTACGCCATCGACCCGTCCCTGCTGTACGACGAATTGCACTGGGCGCCAAAGCATACCGACTTCGAAGAGGGATTGCGCGAAACCATCGACTGGTATCGGGCCAACGAATCCTGGTGGCGTCCGCTCAAGGACGCATCGGAAGCCCGCTACGAAGAACGGGGTCAGTGACATGGAAGCCCGCGAACTAAAAGTCCCCGGCGCCTGGGAAATCACCCCGAAGATTCACGGCGATTCCCGTGGCATGTTCTTCGAATGGCTCAAAGACGCCGATTTCCGGGCCTTCGCCGGCCATGGGCTGACCGTCCGGCAGGCCAATTGCTCGGTGTCGGCCGCGGGCGTGCTGCGGGGTCTGCACTTCGCCGAGCTCCCCCCCAGCCAGGCCAAATACGTGACTTGCGTGCGGGGTGCGGTGTTCGACGTGGTGGTCGACATTCGGGTCGGCTCACCGACGTTCGGCCAGTGGGACTCGGTGCTGCTCGACGACAAGGATCGCCGGACGATCTACCTCTGCGAAGGCGTCGGGCACGGTTTCCTTGCGCTGGAAGACAATTCGACGGTGATGTACCTGTGCTCGGCGGAATACAGCCCGCAGCGCGAGCACACCATCCGCGCCACCGACCCGGCGCTGGGTATCGACTGGCCGCTGGTCGACGGGGCCGCCCCGAGCCTGTCCGACCGCGATGCCGCCGCCCCCGGCTTCGACGAGGTGCGCGCGGCCGGGCTGCTGCCCACCTGGGAGGAGGCACAGCGTTTCGCCGCGCAACTGCGTGGTGAGGCCTGAAGCCAAGCAATCGAGCCTTTTCCGCAATTTCCGCTAGCACCGCGATGCGCGACATTACGATGGCCGACAATGCGGGGGCCGGACGACAGATTCAGATTGATGAAACTCGCGCAGGCATTCGATCCCCGCAATAACGCGCTGAATGTCTGGCGTCTGATATTGGCGACGGGCGTGATTTTTGAACACACGTGGCCGCTCACCGACCGCCACTTGCAGCCTCCATTTGACCAGCTCATTTCCCAGGTCTGGGTCGACGGCTTCTTCGTGATTTCCGGCTTCCTGATCACCGCGAGTTGGGTGCACAATCCGCGGCTTCGCTAATACGTCGCGGCCCGGGCACTGCGCATCTTTCCCGGATTGTGGGTCTGCCTACTCGTCGTGGCATTCGTGATCGCTCCGATCGGCGTGGGAATCCAGGGCAGTCCGGTCGCGACGATTTGGTCGTCCACCGCGCCGATCGAATACGTGCTCGATAACGCCGTGCTGAATTTCTTTCACGTCGGTATCGCGGGAACGCCGGCCGGCGTCCCGTGGCCGGGTGTGTGGGAAGGCCCGCTGTGGACCCTCGCCTTTGAACTGATGTGCTACGTCGCCGTTGCCGTCGCCGGGTTGGCCGGGCTTCTCAAACGCCGCTGGCCCGCCCCGGTGGTATTCGGGTTGGCGGTCGCCCTGTCGGCCGTAGTCTCTTACCCGATCATGAAGGTCGAAACGATTCCGCAAATGGTCGCCCGTTTCGCCGTGGTGTTCGCCGCCGGAGCGGTGCTGCACCAGTACCGGGACGTCATTCCGGCGCGGTGGTCGCTGGTCGCTTTGAGCGCCGCCGTCGTCGTCGCGGCCGGCGTGCTGGTGCCCAACTACCGGGTGATCGCGGCTATTCCGCTGGCCTACGCGGTTGTCGTCTCCGGCGCCCTGCTGCACAACCCGCGGTTGAGACTGCGCACCGACCTTTTCTACGGCGTGTACATCTACGCGTGGCCCATGCAACAGTTGCTGGTGATCTGCGGCCTCGGCTTCTTGCCTCCGATTCCATTCACGATCGTCGCCGCGCTGTCCACCCTGCCGTTGGCCACGCTGACCTGGTTCCAGGTGGAAAAGCGCGCGTTGGCGCTGAAATCCCGGTTCCAGCACGACGACAAGCCCGCAACCACCAGGACAGATGTCGCCGCCCCGCGTCCTGTTCGGGGGATCGCGGGCGCCACGTAGTCACGTCGCTTCGGGGCTCCCAAGCGGCAGTCGACTACCTTGGGGATTCCGCGCCGATACCATGGCCGAAAAGGGGTCGGGCGACAACAGATACAGATTGGGCACATGAAGCTAGCGCACGTGTTCGACCCCCGGAATAACGCACTGAATCTTTTCCGGCTGGGGTTGGCCGCCGAGGTCATGCTGTTCCATTCCTGGCCGGTGACCGGGCGCACCCCGCCGCAGGTGCTGCTTCAGCTCCTCGTCGCGGTCGGCGTCGACGGGTTCTTTGCGATCTCCGGATTCCTGATCACCGCGAGTTGGCTCAACGACCCGAAACTGCGGGACTTCCTCACCGCCCGGGCACTTCGCATCCTGCCCGGGTTGTACATCTGCCTGATCGTCACCGCATTCGTGTTCGCCCCACTCAATGTCGCGATCACCGGCGGCTCGGCCGCGAAGTTGCTGACGTCGTTCGCCCCGGTCGAGTACGTCTTGAAGAACAGTGGCGTGGCCTACCTGCAGCACTACATCGGCGGAACACCGGTCGGGGTGCCGTTCGCCGACGGCGGCTGGAACGCCTCCCTGTGGTCGCTGGTCTGGGAGCTGATGTGCTACCTCGCCGTCGCCGCCATCGGCGTTGCCGGACTTGCCAATAGACGCTGCGTTTCACCAGTTCTGTTGATAGTGGCCGTCATTGGCGCAGCGTTGCTGCCGCCGCTCACCTTTCCCGGCGTGTGGACCGTCCCGCAGCTCGCGGCGCGCTCGGCGATCATGTTTGCCGCGGGTGCACTGCTGTACCAGTGGCGCGACGTGATTCCGGCGCGGTGGTCCCTGGTGGCGGTGAGCGTCGTTATCGTCGTCGTCGCGTCCGCCCTACTGCCGGATTATCGGGTGATCGCGGCCCTTCCGCTCGCGTATGCCGTTGTCGCGTCGGCCATCATGCTGCACAACCCACGCTTGCAATTGCGGACCGACCTGTCCTACGGCGTCTACATCTACGCCTTCCCGACTCAGCAACTGCTGGCCAGCTGTGGGCTTGCGACGCTGAATCCAATAGTGTTCGCCGGACTTTCGACGCTGGCCGTCGTACCGCTGGCAGCGCTGAGCTGGTTCCTGATAGAGAAACCCTCGCAGTCGCTCAAGACGCGGCTCAAGCGAAAGTGGTCCGGCTCTGAACTCGCGGAAGCCAATCCGGCCGGCTAGGTACTGCCTTTGCTGCGGCGCACGTCACTTTGTCGCGCGCCGGGTGAGTCCGTCGGTGACATTATGATGGCGTCACATGGGGTTGGTGACCGCGAGGCGAACGCGGATGAAACTGGGGCAAGCATTCGATCCGCGAAACAACGCGCTCAACGCGTGTCGGCTGGTGCTGGCGAGCGAGGTGATCCTGTGGCATTCCTTTCCGATCACCGGTCATGCCGTGTCGTCCAAGCCGGTTGTGCAGCTTCTCTTCTCGGTCGGGGTGGACGGGTTCTTCGCACTGGCAGGATTTCTCATCACCGCGAGTTGGCTCCGAAACCCGCACCCGCGTGAATATTTGGTCGCGCGAGCTCTTCGTATCTTCCCCGGGCTCATCGTTTGCCTGGTGGTGACCGGGTTTGTGTTCGCCCCGCTCGGTGTGGCGATGCAGGGGGGCGCGGCCACGAAGCTGTTAATGTCCAGTGCGCCAACCGATTACGTTCTGAAGAACAGCACGCTGCTGTCGGCGCTCGCGCTGGACGTAGCCGGAACACCCAAAGGTGTCCCGGAGCACGGCGTGTGGAACGCCTCGGCGTGGACGCTGATGTGGGAAGTGCTGTGCTACCTGGCCGTTGCCGGCATTGGACTGGCCGGGCTGGCGAATCGCCGCTGGCTGCCGCCGATGATCTTGGCACTGGCCGTGATTGGGTCGATACTGTTGCCGCCCCTGACCTATCCGGGCCCGTGGACCAACCTGCAGATCGCCGTGCGCTTCACGATCATGTTTTCGGCCGGAGCGACGCTGTATCAATGGCGCGACGTGATTCCGGCCCGGTGGCCGCTGGTCGCGGTGAGCGTGTTCGTCGTCCTGGCCTCGAGCCTGCTGCCTGACTACCGGGCAGTCGGTGGACCCGCACTCGCATATGCCGTTATTGTTTCGGGGTCGCTGATCCATTCCAAGCGGTTGAATTTGCGCACGGACCTGTCGTACGGCACCTACATTTACGCGTCTCCAGTTCAGCAATTGATGGCAGTCGGTGGACTTACCAGCCTGAACCCCTCGCTGTTTTTCGTGGTCGCGACGGCCGCCACCATGCCGCTGGCCGCGCTCAGCTGGTTTTTGGTCGAGCGGCCCGCGCAGGCTCTCAAGAGCCGTTTCAAGCAAAAGCATACGGAGCCGAGCCTTACCGAACATATCGAATCTCACAATGCCGATCTCAGTCCGTTTCGCCGAGTCGCAAAGGTCGGATTGCGGCGATAAGCTAACGCCCAGTAGTGCGGACGGCTGGTGACGGCGTATGAAACTGGGGCAGGCGTTTGATCCACGACGTAATGCACTAAATGCATTGCGGCTGGCCATGGCAATCGAGGTGATCCTGTGGCACTCCTTTCCGGTGCGCGGCGGCGCGCTGCCGGCCACGCCGGTACGACAATTGCTGTTCTCAGTGGGTGTCGACGGATTCTTTGCCATCTCGGGTTTTCTCATCACCGCGAGCTGGCTGAACCACCCGAAGCTCCGTAGCTTCCTGGCCGCTCGAGCGCTGCGCATCCTGCCCGGGCTCTACGTCTGCCTGGTAGTTACCGCGTTGGTGATCGCGCCGATCGGCGTCACCATGCAGGGTGGATCGGCAGCACGACTGCTGCTGTCCGGCGCACCATTCGAGTACGTGGTGAAAAACAGTGCGGTAGCGCTACTTCAGCTCGACATCGGGGGAACGCCGAGCGGGCTGTTCTATCCGGCCGTGTGGAACGGTTCGCTGTGGACGCTCATCTACGAAATGGTGTGCTACGTCGCCGTGGTCGCACTGGGCCTGGCCGGGTTCGCCGACCGCCGGTGGACCTCGCTGGCCCTGCTGGCGCTCGCGCTGGTTTTGGCGACGTGCCTGCCCCCGCTGACCTATCCCGGGACGTGGAGCAACGCGCAATGCATCGCGCGCTTCGCCGTCATGTTCGCGGCGGGTGCCGTGATGTACCAGTGGCGGGACGTGATTCCCGCTCGATGGTCACTCGTCGCGCTGAGTATCGTCATCGTTCTCGCGGCCAGCCTGCTGCCCGACTACCGGCTGATCGGCGCCGTTCCGCTGGCGTACGCCCTCATCGCCTCCGGCGTGCTCATCCACGACAAGCACTTGAGGCTGCGGACGGACCTGTCCTACGGGGTCTACATCTACGCCTTCCCGGTACAGCAGCTACTCGCCATTGCCGGGCTCGTCAGCCTGAATCCTGTGGTGTTCGCCTTCCTTTCGACGATGGCGACCCTGCCGCTGGCGGCACTGAGCTGGTTTCTGGTCGAGAAGCCCGCGCAGACCCTCAAATCCCGGCTCAGGCAGAAGTGGGCCGGCGCCGAGTTCGCCGAAGCCAGCCGAGTCTGACGCCGCCGGGGTAGTCGGAAAGCGTCCACAACAGCACGGTCAGCGCTTCGGCTGCCACGCTGACCGCCGCGTACGGCGACGGATCCCAGCCGTGCTCGCTGAACCCGAACAGCCCGGCGGTTCGCGACAGCGTGAAGGCCACCAGCGATCCGCCGGCCATCGCCGCTGCGGCCCAGCGCAGCCACCGGGGGCCGCCGAGCAAGATCAGCACGGCCACCGCGAACGAGACGCTGGCCTGGACCAGGAAGCCGCTGCCGATCGTCGGAATATGCTGGTAACCATGAACATAGAGGTAGGCGTGACTGGCTGCACCGGCGAGCAACGCCGCGGCGAAGCCGACCCGGATCAGGATATTCATTGCAGCCTCTGCTCTTTCAATGCCAGGGCGGTTCCGCCCTTGGTGTAACTAACCTCACGGATGCCCAGCGCGTCGTGCAGCTTTCCGGCGGGCAGCGTGACCGGCTTGGGCGCCGGCCCATCGCCGGGACGCGGCAGCGGATAGGCCGTCGTCGTCCCGCTGTAGAACGACACAGTGCCTTCCATCTTGGAAAACAATTGGTGCACATGGCCGTTGATACATGTCACCGACGCGAACCGGCGCAGGTAACTGAGGGCCTGGGTGGCGTCGTCGGTGCCCCAACCCCACTCCGGGTACATGGCGAACAGCGGGATGTGGCTGAACACGGTGATCGGGGTGTCGCTGGACAGGCCCGCGACATCCTTCTTGACGAACTCCAGCTGATCGACACGCAGATGCCCGAGCTTGCGCAGATTCAGCGTGTTCACCAGCGCGATCACGTGCACCCCGGCGGTGTCGAAGCTGTACCACCCGTCACCCACCGATCCCGCACCGAACACCTTGCGGTACTTCTGGCCGGCGTCGTCGACCGAGTCGTGCTCCCCCGGCACGGTGAACACGTTCGGCGTGCGCAGCCCGGTCATCAGCTGTTTCACCTGGTCGAACTGCTCGGGGGTGGACAGGTGGGTGAGGTCGCCGGTGTGGATGACGAAATCCGTTGTGTAGCCGAGGTTATTGATCTGATCGATGGCGTGGCCGAACGAGCCGGCCACGTCTGGGTTGGCTACACCGGTGAAGCCGATGTGGCTGTCGCTGACCTGAGCGAAGCGCAGCGCGGGCCGGCTATGCGTGCGCTCGGCCGCGGCGGCACCGGCGACATGTGAGATCACTTCGCCGCCGGCGAAGGCAAACCCGACCGCCGCGCCGAACCACGCGCCGTGGCGCATCAGCTGGCGGCGACTCATCGGGCGGGGATCGTCATTCATTGCGCCACTACCCCTCTTCGCTGCGCTGTGCGGCGCCGCCGGCGCGCATCATGACGTCACCACCACGGTGCCGTGCATCATCGGATGGATCGAGCAGACATAGTAGAAAGTCCCTGCGGTGGAGAAGGTGTGGGTGAAGCTGGTCCCCGTCCCCATGCCGGGTGAGCGAAACGACCCGTCGCTGGCGACCACCGTGTGCGGTTCTTCGTCACGATTGATCCAGGTGACAGCGGTGCCGGCACGGACCGTGAGCGTAGTGGGCGCGAACGCGAAGCCGTCGATGGCGACTTGGTCGCCGCTCGCGGGTGGCGGCGTGATCGATGCCGTCGCACCGGATTCCGCCTTCGTCGTGACCGACGGATGCGCATCGGGACGCGCCGCTGAGCACCCGGCCAGCAGCAGCACTCCCGCCGCGAGCAGAGCCGAGCGCTTTCGAGACAAGATGGCTGTCATGCCATCTGATAGCAGGGGTGGTTACACCGCTCAGGCGGGCTGTTCGGGATACGGCGGGCCCAGCACCTCGACCACCCCGTTGACCTCACGAACCATCAAGGTGGGCAACGTCTTTGGGGCGATCGGCAGTTGATGTGTGAGCACCTCTCCGGCAGGGGAGAACGAGGTCGAGTGGCACGGGCAGCGCAACCTGTCGTCGGGCGCGTCGAACCACAACTTGCACCCCTGATGCGTGCACACCCCCGATACCGCCTCGAGCCTGCCGTCGACGCGGCGGACGAATCCGCTGGCCGAACCGAGGTCGAAGGCATGCATGCGCCCGTCCGGCACGTCCGAACTTGCCGCGATGCGCTGCCAGGTTCCGTCGTTGGGCGTGAGTTGTCCCGCAACGGCGGGCCCTTCGGTGATGCCCCCGATTACTGCTCGATCGATGGACACCGCGGTGACCGCGGCGGCGGCAGCCGCCGACGTGCCGACGATCACCTGCCGGCGCGTGGTGTCCTGCTTGGGACCCGGTGCGCCGGCCATTTGCTCGGCCAGACGCCGGTGCAGGTCGGTGAGGAATTCCCGACGCGGGGTGGCGTCCACCTCAGAGCCCCGACCGGCGGCGCGCAGTTCGATCGCGGTGCGGATCTGGGCGGCCTCAAAGTCATCGGGTGCGAACGGCTTTGGTCGTCGACCCTGCAACAGGTCGTCGACGTAGCGACGCAATCCTCGCGCGTTCATGACTGGCCCCCATCGTTGACCCGTGCCGCCAGCCGCAGCGCACGATGTTGGAGCACCTTGGCGTTGGCAACGCTGATTCCGAGTTCCGCGGCTGACTCCTTGATCGAATTGCCTTGCAGGAAACTTAGTTCCAGTATCTGGCGATAGCGGTCCGGCAGATTGTCGAGTACCTGGGCGACGCGCGACGGCGCGGTGCTGATCGCTTCCTCGCTATCGGGCGGTTGCTCGATGTCCTCCTCGATCGAGGTTATCTCCCGGCTCAGGGTCTCGCGCCAATGCGCGGCCAGCACGGTTCGCGCCGTGGCGCGCAGGTAGGCGCGCACCTCGCCGACGCTCGCGGTCAGCCGCAGCGGCCGCAACGCGGCCAAAAACACCTCGGCAGTGAGGTCCTCGGCGTCCGCCCGGTTGCCGACCCGGGCGAACAGCATCCGGTACACCCACTCCGCATTGTCGGAGTACACCGCTTCCCAGTCGGGGTAGCCCGGAAAGCCTGAGTCGGGGACCGCGCGCAGGGGGCGCGGGCCCGCGGGTTCGTTTTGTGTCGTCACAAGTCTGCCTCACCCGATGAATATCAGCGGGGGTTACACGGGTCGGGGCGCCGCGAGCGACGGTTCATCGACTACCAGCTCGTCGAGCTTCGCGGCCGTGGCGGACAGGACCGTCTTGGCGACCCGCAGGATCCGCTCGCGCACCCGGGGTTTGGCCGAGGCCGGGGGCAGCAGCTGGCCCACCAGGTGACCGAAGAGGTCCAGCCGCGACGCGGCCAGCCAGGCGGTCAGCTCCAGGTCGTCGAACCAGCGCAACTGATTGCCGTAGTCGGCCCGCGCGACGCGCAACCAGTCCAGGTCGGTGTCGGGGTGCGGCAACGGCACGCACAGCCGGTTGCGGGTGGCGTCGTCGGGATAGGCCGCCTCCACATGCGCGATCAGCGAGGCGCTGAATATCTGCTGGCACCCACGCACGCTTTGCAGCGTGATCCGACCGGGCTCGAAAATGGGGGTGGCGGGCCGCTTTTCGGCGCCGTCGGCGGTGCAGTCGATGTAGAGCGGGCGCCCGTCGACCGTGACGTCGCCGCCCTCGAGGACCATCTTGTCGTCCTCGACGGCCAGCAGGTGGCCCTTGCGCACGACGTCGCCGATGCGGCGCAGCTGGTCGAGTTCGGCACGGGTGACCGTCGCGCACCGGTACATCGTCGGCCGCACCGCGGGGTCTATCCGTAGTAGGGTGCCGGCGTCCTCGAGGCGGGCGAACAGATCGTCGGGCGAGGTGGCGTCCCTGATCGCGCGCAGCTGGGCGATGAAGCCGGCCTTGATCCGGTCGGCGAACGTCGAGCCCGGCTGCATCGCCGCGCGATCCAACAGCCACGAGTCGCGGGGCATGATCCAGGTCAGTCGCTCGGGCGCGACGCCGTGGCCCAGCAGCCACAGGCAGGCGTCGATGCCCGTCTTGCCGGCACCTACGACGACGTAGCGGTCGTGGGCGCCGCGTCCCGGCAGCCCGTTGGGCGCGAGGCAGGCGATGCCCGGCGCGAGCCGATAGGGCGGCGGGCGCATCGCGGGCACCATCACTCGCATGTAGGTGGCATCGACGATCCGGCGCGCCACGTCCACGGTGTACTCGTCGCCGGCCAGCGTGACGAAGCGGCCCGCGCCGAGGTATTCGCTCATCGGGAAATAGCGGACCCGCCCGGTCGGCACTAGCTGCTGACGCATTACGTGGTCGTAGTAGGCGCACACTTCCCCGCCGGTCGCCAGCTCGTAAAGTCCCTTGTTCCAGCCGACCGCGTCGATGGTGTCGCGGCCGAGCCGAACCGAGTTGACGCCGTAGAACGCCGACGGCTGATGCAACCGGACGAACGGGTAGGCGGCGGTCCAATGCCCGCCCGGCGCGTCGTTGCGGTCCACTACCACGACACTGGCCTCCGTCTCGGAAGTCTCGGAGACCAGCGTGTCAAGGAACGCCATGCCCATGGCGCCCGCGCCAACGACCAGGTAGTCGGCGTCGATCGTGTGCATACCGGCCTCAACGCTAGACCGCGCGGTCACGACAGGTAACCCGCCTTGCCAAGGCCAGAACGCGGTTACGAGGATATGCAAGTATCCGCTATCGCACCTGAACAAGACCCAAGGGCACCCCATGACCACACAGATCCCGCACTTCATCGACGGGAAGCGCACCGCAGGCAAGTCCAGCCGCACCGCCGACGCCTTCAACCCCAGCACCGGCGAGGTGCAGGCGAAAGTCGCGATGGCCTCGCCGGCCGACGTCGACGCCGCGGCCGCCTCCGCCGTCGAGGCCCAAAAGGGTTGGGCCGCAACGAATCCGCAGCGCCGCGCGCGGGTGATGATGAAGTTAATCGAGCTGGTCAACCAGAACATGGACGAGCTGGCCGAACTGCTGTCCCTCGACCACGGCAAGACCGTCCCCGACGCCCACGGCGACATCCAGCGCGGCATCGAGGTGATCGAGTTCGCCATCGGCATCCCGCACCTGCTCAAGGGCGAATACAGCGAGGGCGCCGGCCCGGGCATCGACGTCTACTCGCTGCGCCAGCCGCTGGGCGTGGTCGCCGGCATCACGCCGTTCAACTTCCCCGCGGTGATCCCGCTATGGAATGCCGGGCCCGACCTGGCCTGTGGCAACGCGTTCGTGCTCAAGCCCAGTGAACGTGACCCGTCGGTGCCGCTGCGGCTGGCCGAGATCTTCCTCGAGGCCGGCCTGCCGCCGGGCGTGTTCCAGGTCGTGCAGGGCGACAAGGAGGCCGTCGACGCGATCCTGCACCACCGCGACATCAAGGCGGTCGGCTTCGTCGGCAGCTCCGACATCGCGCACTACATCTACTCGACGGCCGCCGCGAACGACAAGCGCTCGCAGTGCTTCGGCGGCGCCAAGAACCACATGATCGTGATGCCCGACGCCGACCTTGACCAGGCCGTCGACGCGCTGATCGGCGCCGGCTACGGCAGCGCCGGGGAGCGCTGCATGGCGATCAGCGTCGCGGTGCCCGTGGGCGAGAAGACGGCGGATCGGTTGCGCGCCAGGCTGATTGAACGGATCAACAATCTGCGCGTGGGCCACAGCCTGGATCCCAAGGCCGACTACGGCCCGCTGGTCACCGAGGCCGCGGTGGCCCGGGTACGCGACTACATCGGTCAGGGTGTCGAGGCCGGCGCCGAGCTGGTGATCGACGGCCGCGAGCGGCGCAGCGACGACCTGACCTTCGGGGACGCCAACCTCGAGGGCGGGGTTCTTCATCGGGCCGACCCTGTTCGACCGCTTCACCCCCGACATGTCCATCTACACCGACGAGATCTTCGGGCCGGTGCTGTGCATCGTGCGGGCTCACGACTACGAGGAGGCGCTGCGGCTGCCGTCCGAGCACGAATACGGCAACGGTGTCGCGATCTTCACCCGCGACGGTGACGCCGCCCGCGATTTCGTGTCGCGCGTCGAGGTCGGCATGGTCGGCGTCAACGTGCCGATCCCGGTGCCGGTGGCCTACCACACCTTCGGCGGCTGGAAGCGCTCCGGCTTCGGCGACCTCAACCAGCACGGCCCGGCGTCGATCCAGTTCTACACCAAGGTCAAGACCGTGACGTCGCGGTGGCCGTCCGGCATCAAGGACGGCGCCGAATTCGTCATCCCGACAATGGATTAGGGCCATGTTCGCCCTGAACGACGACGAACGGGTCATCGCGGAGACGGCGGCCGCGTTCGCCGCCAAACGCATAGCCCCGTACGCCCTGGAATGGGAAGCGACCCAACACTTCCCGACCGATGTGTTGCGCGAGGCCGCCGAGCTGGGCATGGCGGCGATCTACTGCCGCGAGGACGCCGGCGGCAGCGGGTTGCGCCGGCTGGACGGGGTGCGGATCTTCGAGCAGCTGGCCATTGCCGACCCCACCACGGCCGCCTTCCTGTCGATCCGCAACATGTGCGCGTGGATGATCGACAGCTTCGGCACCGACGAGCAACGCAAGGAATGGATTCCGCGGCTGACGTCGATGGATGCCATCGCCAGCTACTGCCTGACGGAGCCCGGCGCCGGATCCGATGCCAGCGCGTTGAGCACTCGTGCGGTCGCCCACGGTGGCGACTATGTGCTCGACGGTGTCAAGCAGTTCATCTCCGGTGCCGGCGCTTCCGACGTCTACGTGGTGATGGCAAGAACGGGCAGTGACGGTCCACGCGGGATCTCGACGTTCATCGTCGAAAAGGGCACGCCTGGGCTGTCTTTCGGCGCGCCCGAGGAGAAGATGGGCTGGCACGCCCAACCGACCGCACAGGTGATCTTCGACGGCGTACGGGTGCCTGCCGACGCGATGCTGGGCGGGGCCGAGGGCGAGGGTTCCGGCTTCGGCATCGCGATGAACGGCCTCAACGGCGGCCGGCTCAACATCGCGGCGTGTTCGCTGGGTGGCGCGCAGTTCGCCTTCGACAAGGCGGGTGCCTACGTGCGCGATCGGCAGGCATTCGGTTCTTCCCTGCTCGACGAGCCGACCATCCGATTCACCCTGGCCGACATGGCCACCGGACTGGAAACGTCGCGAATGATGTTGTGGCGGGCGGCGAGTGCGTTGGACGCGGGCGACCCCGACAGGGTCGAGCTGTGCGCGATGGCCAAACGCTACCTCACCGACACCTGCTTCGACGTCGCGGACAAAGCGCTGCAACTGCATGGGGGCTACGGCTACCTGCGCGAGTACGGTCTGGAAAAGATCGTCCGCGATCTTCGGGTGCACCGAATTCTCGAGGGGACCAACGAAATCATGCGGGTGGTCATCGGTCGCGCCGAGGCCGGCCGCTTCCGAGCCACCGCTTAGAAAGGCAGCAATGACAGAGCCTTTGAAGATCGCCTTCTTGGGGCTGGGGAACATGGGCGCGCCGATGTCGGCGAACCTGCTGGGCGCCGGCCACACCGTGCGCGGGTTCGACCCGGTGCCCGCCGCGGCGGCGGCCGCGGCCGAAGGCGGCGTCGAGGTCTTCGACACCGCCGCCGATGCGGTGACCGAGGCCGACGTGGTGATCACCATGCTGCCCAACGGCGACATCGTCAAACGCTGCTACGCCGAGGTGCTGCCGGCCGCACGCGAGGGTGCGTTGTTCATCGACAGCTCCACGATCTCGGTCAACGACGCCCGCGAGGTGCACGCGCAGGCCCAGGCGCACGGGGTCGCCCAGGTGGACGCGCCGGTCTCCGGCGGGGTGAAGGGCGCCGTCGCCGGGACGCTGGCATTCATGGTGGGTGGCGAAGAGTCGGCGATGCAACGAGCCCGGCCGGTGCTGGAACCCATGGCGGGCAAGATCATTCACTGCGGCGCCGCCGGCGCGGGCCAGGCCGCCAAGGTGTGCAACAACATGGTGCTGGCGGTGCAACAGATCGCGGTCGGCGAGGCGTTCGTGCTGGCCGAAAAGCTCGGGCTGTCGGCGCAGTCGCTGTTCGACGTGATCACCGGCGCGACCGGCAACTGCCGGGCGGTGCACACCAATTGCCCGGTGCCGGGCCCGGTTCCGACGTCGCCGGCCAACAATGACTTCAAGCCGGGCTTCGCGACCGCCCTGATGAACAAGGACCTGGGTCTGGCGATGGACGCGGTAACCTCGACCGGCTCGTCGGCTCCGCTGGGCCGCCACGCCGCCGAGATCTACGCGAAGTTCGCCGCCTCCCATGCCGACAAGGATTTCAGCGCCGTCATAGAGATGCTGCGCGGCTGACGACTTAGGCAATGCGGTTGTCTCCGAGGAGTGTTCGATGATCGAAGTATTGGACGACATGCCGGCGGGTGTCACCGGCATCCGCGTTTCCGGCCGGCTGAACAGCGACGATCTGCGCGACTTCAAGCCCGCCATGGAAGAGCTCGTCAAAACCGACGAGATCAGGATCGTGGAGGTCATCGCGTCCGATTACGAGGGCTTCGGATCCGGCGGGCTGGTCGAGGATCTGAAGTTGGGGCTGGGCGCCGTATTCAGACATCATTCGGCGTTCAAGCGGATCGCGGTCGTGTCCGACAAGGAGTGGGTCGGCCACACCCTGCACGCGCTGGCGTGGATGATTCCCGGCGAGCTCGCCGTGTTCGGGCTCGACGAACTCGAACGCGCCAAGCAGTGGGCCGCCGGCTGACCTAGAAGTCGCCGGCGTTGCGGCGCAAGGTCTCGATCGATGCCACCAGCGCCTGCGATTCGGCGGTATCCATGCCGATGTCGGCGAACACCTGCTCGTTGAGCGTGACGGTGGCGTCCTCCACGGTCGACCGGCCGAGCTCGGTGATCTGCACCAGCGTGGTGCGCCCGTCGGTGGGGTGCGGCAGCCGCCGCACCAGTCCGTCGGCCTCCAGCCGGCGGATCGCATGGCTGACGCTGGTGACATGGACCTGTAGCCGGTCGGACGCCTTGGTGATGGGCAGCGCCCCGGTCCGGCTGAACGCGAGCAGCCGCAGCAACTCATAGCGCGAGAAACTCAGGTCATAGGGCCGCAGCGCCGTCTCCACCCGCGCCAGCAGGATCTGATGCGCACGCATCACCGAAGTCAGTGCGACCATGCCCTGCGACACGTCGCCCCAGCCCGCACGCTCCCAATTGGTGCGCGCGGCAGCGATCGGGTCACGCTTCTTGTCCGGGGCCACGCCTTTTCATACCGCACTTGCGGCAAGAGCGGGTCGACTGACCCGATTCGACGGCTGCTTTATTTGCCCACCGCGGACAGCACCGCCAACGTGGATGCGCGGCTGCCCACGGTAATCCGCGCACCGCCGTCCGGATAGCAACGCACCCGAAGCCCGCTGTCGGCGAACACCTCGCTCCACTGCCGGCCCAGCGCGGTCTTCGCCGGCAGGTACATGAAGTTGGCGTGCGCGTCGGTCGTGTATATCCCGAGCGCGGACAGTCGCATCCGCAAGTACCGCCGTTCGGCGGTGATCATCCGGATCCGTTGCAGCAGTTCGTCTTCGGCGTTGTATGATGCGGCGACGGCGGGCAGGCTGGTCATCGCGATACCGAACGGCAGCTGGTGCGACCACATCGTCGCGGCCAGCTCGGGTGCCGCCACCCCATAACCGATCCGCAGCCCGGCCAGCCCGTACGCCTTGGAAAACGTCCGTACCACGACCACATTGGGGAATCGCCGCGCCAGCGCCGCCACCTCGACCCGGTGTTCGGGCGCGGCGAACTCGATGTACGCCTCGTCGAGCAGCACGATGGTCTCGCGAGGCACCCGGCGCAGGAACCGGAACAGATGTGACGTCGGCTCCAGCGTGCCGGTGGGGTTGTGCGGCCGGCACACCACGACGACGCGGGCACTGGCGGCCGCGGTGCCCAGCCGCTCGAGGTCGTTGTGGCCGGCCTTGTTCAGCGGCACCGTCACCGAGTTCAATCGGGCCATCTGCGCGATGATCGGGTAGCCGTCGAAGGTGGGCGCCGACATGACCATCGAGTCGCCCGGAACGGTCAGTGCCTGCAGCGCCTGCAACACCACCCCGGTCGCGCCGGCGCCCAGCACCACCTGCTCGGAGCCGACGCCGATGCGGCTTGCGATCAGGTTGCGTAACCGCTCGGGCAGAAACTCCGGATACCGGTTGGCCGCATCGATCGACTTGACCAGCACCGACCGTACCGCAGGAAGCGGCGGGAACGGATTTTCGTTGAGCGACAAGGCCAGTGGATCGATCGCGTGCGGGACCGAGTCATCGACCTCAGCGGTGGCGGAGCTTGCGACGGGTCGCATCAGTCTCGCCCGCCCCAGCGCACCGCCGCCGCACCGGCGAAGTCGCCGGCGTGGGCGAAGCCCGCCATCAGCACCACGTCACCGGACTTGAGCTGGCCGTCGGATATCGCGCGATCCAGGTTGATCGGGATGCCGGCGCCGAACAGGTTGCCGCACTCCTCGAAGGTGTCCCGGTGACGTTCCGGCGGCAACTCGAGCGCATCGCGCCAGTTGCGCAGAAACGCACGGTTCGGCTGGTTGGTGACCATCAGATCGATGTCTTTGGCGGGCACGCCGATTCGGTCACAGACCGCCAGCGCCACCTCGGGAACCTGGCGGTTGCCGCGGGCCAGCACCTTGGTGATCTTGCTTTCGGTGAAGCCGATGCTGCCCTCGCCGGGACCCGCCTGCCACCACTTGCGGGGCGGATCGAACGACAGCGTCATCTCCCCCGCGAATTCACCGTAGGTGCGGCACTCGACGTCGAGGATCGGCGACCGATCGCCCACCGTAACCAGTCCGACCGCCGCACCGTCACCGGGTACGGCCGATTGCGCCTTGCGCCGAATCGTGGACTGGTCGAAGAACTGGCCGGCCGCGTTCTGCGCGATCGCGATCAGCGCGGTGTGCCCTTCGCCGGACGCCAGCAGTTTGCGGGCCACGTTGAGCGCCAACACAAATGCCGCACATCCACCGTTGTTCAGGTCCAGCACCCACGACGGCCGCAGGCCCAGCCGGTGGGCGATGCCGCCGCCCTGGCCGTAGAACGCCATGTCGGGTACCTGAGTGTGGGTGATCAACACGTCCGCACCCTCGACGACGTCGTGGCCGTGCCGCTCGATCAGACCTTGGGCCGCGCGTTCGATCATGTCGATCGAACTCTCGTCGGGCCCGACGTGATGGCGAAACTTCGGAGCCCGGAACATCACGTTCTCCCGGAGCTCGTCGGATTCGGCGAACTGGGCGTAATACTCGGCCGGGATCGGCTCGCCGGGCAGGTAGGTGGAGACGTCGATCAGGCTGACATTCGGAGTACCCATGGTTCGCTCATCTCATCCAGTCGGGGGTCACCGGCAGGCCGTTGTGGTGGCGGTACTCGGCGATTGCCTTGAGGTTCTTCAATTCCAGCAGGTGGCCTGCGCCGAACATGTCCCAGAAGTCGCCGACCCACACCGGGCGCTGCGCCGGTGCCGTCTCGGGATACGGGTTGTGGTCGTAGAACGGGTGATGGCAATTGGTCCACAGCACAACCGAACCCGGCTTGTCGAGCACCAGCTGCGCGTCGATCACCCGCATCAGATAGATCATCCACAGGTGCTTGCCTTGATCCCACGCGCAGTGGTAGTCGACGGTGCGGGACTGCTCGTTGGCGACGGTGCGGGTGTAGATCTCGGTCTCCGAGCCGAGCCGATCGTAGGCCAGCCACAGGCCGGGCTCGTCGGTCTCGGTGAAACCGCGCAGACTGTAGGTCCACTCTTCGAGGCTGCGGGTGTCGGACAGATACTCGTACAGCTCGTCGGGCGGGCAGTCGATGTAATCGTTGACGGTGCAATACTCACCGAAGACCTGATCGTGCGGGTACACCGATCGCATCATGTCCATGATGATCGGGGTGGCCTGCTCGCGGGGGCTGGTTTCGATGCGCGTGACCCCGTCGATGAGGTCGGGAATGTCTTCAAGCGCTGGCAGCGACATTGGTGCATTTCTCCTTAACGGTCGGAATCTCGCTAATGGCAATAGTTTCCGTCTTTGCTGCGGTGAGAAACGGTGCGAACGGCGGAATTTCGTCGGCGGCGCACTCGATGCTGACCACCGCCGGGCCGTCGAAGCGCAGCGCTTCCCCCAGCGCGGCGGCGAGTCCTTCCGCGTCGCCGACGTCGATCGACGTCAGGCCCGGGAACATGGCCGCCAGCCCGGCACCGAGCCGGCTGGGCCGAAATCGGTTGTAACTGTAGAGATTGTCGTAGAACAGCTGCTCGCGCGTCACGCACATGGCGTGCGCGTTGTTGTTGAACAACACGAACGTCACCGGCAGCCGGTATTGCACCGCGGTGTGGACTTCCATGCCGTGCATGAAAAACGCTCCGTCGCCGGCGATCACCACGGTTCGTCCACTGGGACGTCCGCTGTTGGCCCGCCCGAATGCCATTCCGATGCCGGCCCCGAAGCTGTAACCCATGCCGCCCATACCGAGTGCGACGGTGAATCTGCCGCCGCGCCGCGCCGGTAGGTAATGCACCGCGGACGCACCGGTGTTGCCCGCGTCGACCACGATGTCGGCGCCGTCGGGCAACACGTTGTTGAGCACCGCCATGGCGTCGCGATAGCGCAGGCCCGCACCGACCCACGACGGGGGCGTCAGCTCGGAGCGGGACACGACGTCGGGTACCCGGACGCCGGTAGGCCGTCCACTGCCGGACAGTGCGTCCGTCAGCATGCGCAGCGAGGCCCGCAGGTCGTCCGTGTGCACATGCGTGCAAGAAACATAGGGCTGCGCGGCGCCGATCGACAGTGTGCGCACCTTCGCCAGGGCGTCGTCGAGCCCGGCACGAGCGGTGACCGACAGCCGGGATCCGACCACCAGGCACACGGCGCTGGCGGCTACCGCTTCGGCCACCCCCGGGTGGCCCATTACACCGGTTACTCCCAGCGCGGACGAAGAGCCGAATCCCGGTGTGCCGGAAGTATCTTTGGCGTCGGGCACGGTGGCTACCCGGGCCCGCAGCAAGGCGCGCAGCTCCTCGAGCTCGGTGCGGGCGTTGTCACGGGCCACCTGCTCGCCGGCGATGATGGTGATCAGTCCGGTGACGTTGCGCAGCACCGGAATGATCGGTTGCGGGTTTCCGATCGGCCGTGGGTCGTCACCGATGGCGCCGATTCGATCGGCGTAGACGAACGCCTGTTGAATATCCTTGGGTAACAACAGGACTGCTGGCCCTCCGGTGCGCGCCGCGGTGATCGCCCGGCGCAGCGCCGCGCCGATGTCGGCCGGCCGCAGCACCCGCTCGCAGGACACCGAAACCGCGGAGAACACGGCCTCGGCGTTCAGCGATCCATTGTTTCCACTGGTGTCCTGAAAACTGCCGCGGCCATCCATCGTCGCCGGGGCCTGACCGACCAGCGCCAGCACCGGAACCCGGCTTGTCAACGACTCCCCAAGTGCCGCTACAAGATTCAGTGCTCCGCCACCCGAGGTCGCGGCCACCACACCCAAACCGGCGCCGCTGCGGCTGTACCCGTCGGCCATGGTGGCGGCCGAGAATTCATGCTTGGCCAGGACGGCGGTGAGTTCGGAGCGGAAATGCGCGGCGTCGTAAAGGTCTTCGATGTTGGCGCCGTCCACCCCGAAGATGTGGTCCACGCCGATCGACGCGAGGCATTCGACGATCTGGTCAACAACCCGGTGCTTCCGAGGCATCTGCTCTACCTAAGTTCGATTGAGACGATGCCTAAGGCACGAACCAGCCGAGCCGCCGGTTCACCCGAGGGGTTACAGCGAACGCTGCAACAAAACCTGGCCGCTATCGGCGGCGACCACCTGCACGGCGGCGATCTGATCGACCGGTGTCGAGATGCTCGCGGCGGGCGTGGCGGTGTGACCGGGTTCGGCCACCCACGTCGCCAGGCGGGTCTGGCTGCCGTCGCGGCCGACGACCACCATCGCCAACGTGTCATGGTGCGCGTACGGCGGTGCCAGGCAGACGCACTGCAGGTTGATGGCCGTCCCCCAGTGCTGGCTGGAAATCTGCACCGTCGACGTCAGCAGGTTGGTACCCACTTGCGCCATCTCCGCGGACGCGGCCGCCTGCTGCGGAAGCGTCGCCGAGGGGGTATGACCCTGAATGCCGACGAACACCCCGATCGCCAGCACCGCGGCCGCGGCGGACGAGGCCACCCAGGTGATCGCCCGCGTGCGGCGGCGGCGCCAGGCCACCTTCGCCAGCAACGCCAGCAACGACGGCAGCAGCTCGGGCGAGGGCTCCGGCGCCGGCGGAACGTCGCCGGACTGCGCGATCGCGGCGACTTCCTCACGGTCGAGTTGCGAAAGCAACGCCGGCACCCCGCTGAGCTCGGCGGCGGCCTCCCGGCATGCCGCGCACTGGCGCATGTGCTCTTCGAATTCGCGGCGGTCGACGGACGACAGCGATCCCAGCACGTATGCGGCATCCCACATCGCGTAGCGGTGATCGTCGCCCATGATCAGACCAAAGACCTCGTTGTCGCCGGGCGGGCCTACACCTCGTATCGGCGTCTTCATCTCATCCATCTCCTTCACCCTTCAAGCATTCGGAGCCGTTGACCGCGCAAGTTGGTGCCCCGGACAGGCCCCCCAAACAAGGCAGCGCCGTCATCGAGTAACTCCGAGTTCCTGCAGAGTGAGCCGCAAAGCCCGCACGGCATAGTGTAGTCGCGACTTCACGGTTCCTTCGGCAATGTCAAGGTCTCCAGCAATCTGCGCGGTGGTCCAACCGCGGTAGTACGAGCGTTCGATGACGGCGCGGTGTTCCGCGGACAGTTGCGCCATCGCATCGGCGATCAACAGCCGGTCCAGGGCGGCGTTGACCTCGTCGGGCGTGGCCTGTTCGGGCGCTCCGTCTTCGTCGAGCGAGCCGACCACGTTGCGATACCGGGCGCTGCGCCGGTCGTCGATGATCATGTTCCGGGCAACGGTGAACAGCCAGGCACGCGCCGACCGCTCGGTGTCGCCGACGACCTCCGGATGCTGCCAGGCTCGCAGCAGCGTTTCCTGAACGACGTCCTCGGCGTGGGCGGCATCGCCGGTCAGCCGCAGCGCATAGCGCCACAGCACGGCAGCGTGCTTGTCGTAGAGGGCCTTCATCAACGCAGCTTCTGCCGCCCCCGACGCTCGCCAGGTACTAGCGCCCCGGGCCACTCGACCACCTCCTGCCAATTGACACGAGTGGAGTAGGTGTTTGGTTCGAGGTTCAGGTCAGAGTGAGAATGCGCGGCCCGTCGTCGGTGACCGCCACGGTGTGTTCCCAGTGCGCCGCCCGCGATCCGTCGGTGGTGGTGACCGTCCAGTCGTCATCGAGCACCAGCGTCTTGCCCGTGCCGAGCGTCAGCATCGGTTCGATGGCCAGCACCGAACCGGGGGCCAGCAGCGGTCCGCGGCCCGGCGACCCCTCGTTGGGCAGGAACGGGTCCATGTGCATCTGCCGGCCGATGCCGTGGCCGCCATAGCCTTCCACAATCCCGAACGCGCGGCGATGGCGGACCTCGGCCGCCCGCGTCCCCATTTCGATGGCGTGCGCGACGTCGGTCAACCGGTTACCGGGGATCATCGCCGCGATTCCGGCTTCCAGCGATTCCCGGGTCGCCGCCGAAAGCGCCTCGTCGGCGGGATCGAGCTGCCCGACCCCGAACGTGATCGCGGCGTCGCCGTGCCAGCCGTCCAACACCGCGCCGCAGTCGATGGATACCAGGTCGCCGGGGGTGAGGACTTCGGCCGCCGACGGGATGCCGTGCACCACCCGGTCGTTCACCGACGCGCAGATCGAGGCCGGGTAGCCGTGATAGCCCAGGAACGACGGGGTCGCGCCGAGTTCCCGGATCACCGATTCGGCGATCTCGTCCAGGCTCAGCGTGGACACCCCGGAGACCGCGGCCGCGTGCACCGCCTGCATCGCGTTGGCAACCACCGCACCGGCCGCGGCCATCGCGTCGAGCTCGCCGGCGCTGCGCTGCGGCACCACCTTGGTTCTGCGCAGCCGCACCAGCGGGCGCATCGTTACTTGCCCAGCGCTCGCAGCGCGCGGGCGAATACCTCGTCCACCGGTCCGACGGCGTCGACGGTCTTCAGTTCGTCGCGGTAGTACTCCAGCAGCGGCGCGGTTTCGTCGCGGTAGACCTTCATCCGGTTGAGGATGATCTCCTCGGTGTCATCAGCGCGGCCGCGGCCCTTGAGCCGCTGCAGCAACTCGTCCTCCGACACCCGGAATTCCAGCACCGCGTCGATGTCGGTGCCACGGCGTCCCAGCATCTCGTGCAGCGCTTTGGCTTGCTCGATCGAGCGGGGATACCCGTCCAGGATGAATCCGTTGGCGGCGTCTTGGTCGTTCAGCCGGTCGTCGACGAGCTGGTTGGTGAGGTCGGAGGGCACCAGGTCACCGGCATCCAGGTAGCGCTTGGCTTCCAGGCCCAGCTTGGTGCCCTGCTCGATGTTGCTCCGGAACAGGTCGCCGGTGGAGATCTGCGGGATCCCGAGCTTCTCGCTGAGTTTCTCCGACTGCGTGCCTTTACCTGCCCCCGGTGGCCCCAGCAAAACGACTCTCACTTGAGGAACCCTTCGTAGTTGCGCTGCATCAGCTGACTCTCGATCTGTTTGACCGTATCCAAACCGACGCCAATCATGATCAGAACCGCAGTACCGCCGAACGGCAGATTCTGCACGGCCCCGGCGTTCCCGATCTGCAGGAACAGGTTGGGCAGCACCGCGATCGCACCGAGGTAGATCGAGCCCGGCAAGGTGATCCTGCTCAGCACGAAACGCAGATAGTCGGCGGTGGGCTTGCCCGGCCGGATGCCCGGGATGAATCCGCCGAACTTCTTCATCTCGTCAGCGCGCTCGTCGGGATTGAAGGTGATCGACACATAGAAGTACGTGAAGAAGATGATGAGCCCGAAGTAGATGCCGATGTAGACCGGATCGCTCGGGTCGGACAGATACGTGCCGACGAACTTGTCCCACCAGCTGTTGCCCACGCCGCCGCTGCCGCTGCGGATCAACTGGGTGATCAGGTGCGGAATGTAGATCAGCGACGACGCGAAGATGACCGGGATGACACCGGCCTGGTTGACCTTGAGCGGCAGATACGTCGAGGTTCCGCCGTACATGCGACGGCCCACCATGCGCTTGGCGTACTGCACCGGGATCCGGCGCTGGCCCTGCTCGACGAAGACCACGCCCACGATGATGATCAGCGCGGCCACCAGCACCGCGGTGAGGATCATCCCGCCGCGGCTGTCCAGGATCGTCTTGCCTTCGGACGGGATGCGGGCGGCGATGCCGACGAAGATCAGCAGCGACATGCCGTTGCCGATGCCGCGTTCGGTGATCAGCTCACCCATCCACATCACCAGCGCGGCGCCGCTCGTCATCACCAGCACGATGACGACCAGGGTGAAGATGCTCTGGTCGGCGATGATGTCCAGCGAGCAGCCCTGCAGCAGACCCCCGTTGGCGGCCAGCGCCACGATGCTGGTGGCCTGCAGAATCGCCAGCGCGATCGCCAAGTAACGCGTGTACTGCGTCATCTTGGCCTGGCCGGACTGGCCTTCCTTGCGTAATTCCTCGAACCGCGGGATGACCACGGTGAGCAGCTGCACGATGATGCTGGCGGTGATGTAGGGCATCACGCCCACCGCGAACACCGTGAGCTTGAGCAGCGCACCGCCGGAGAACAGGTTGATCAGCGAATAGATCTGCCCGGCTTCGCCACCGCTGGCCTCTTTGATGCATTGCTGCACGTTCGGGTAGTTGACGCCGGGCGACGGCAAAGCGGCACCGACGCGATACAGCACGACAATGCCAAGCGTGAAGAGGATCTTCCGTCTCAAGTCGACTGTTCGCAGCGACGAGATGAAAGCCGAAAGCACTTCTATCCTCCTGCGCGGCCGGGGTGGTAATCCTGCGTTTACGCGCGCTCTACACCCGCAGGCCAGGACGTACGGCGTCACGCGTCAAATCGTGTACGAGACTAACAGCTGGTCGGAGCAGATCCTTAAAAGGGCGTCATGGAGCGGTAGGAAAAGGGCCCAAAAAATTCAGGAAGCCGACAGCATCCAGGCGTATAGTTTTGTGATCTCGTTGCATTTGCTAAGTATCAAACTCGGCCGGGACGATCGAGGAGCACCATGACACGCACTGACCAAGACAGTTGGGATCTGGCTTCCAGCGTCGGCGCCACCGCCACCATGGTCGCCGCGGCTCGCGCGGTGGCCAGCAAGGAAGACAACCCGATCATCAACGATCCGTTCGCGGGGCCCCTGGTGCGGGCCGTCGGGCTGGATTTCTTCCGCCGGGTGGTCGACGGCGAACTCACCACCGCAGAAACCCCCGAGAACGGCCTCAGTGACCTGCAGGTCGAGACCGACTCGATCGCGGTGCGCACCCGGTTCTTCGACGACTTCTTCCTCAACGCCGCCCGCGACGGCATCCGCCAAGCGGTGATTCTGGCCGCCGGGCTCGACGCCCGCGCCTACCGGCTGTCCTGGCCGAGCGGCAGCGTGGTCTACGAAGTCGATCAGCCCCGCGTCATCGAGTTCAAGACCACCACGATGTCCAGCCTGGGCGCACTGCCGTCGGCCGAGCGTCGCACCGTCAGTGTCGATCTTCGCGACGACTGGCCTGCGGCGTTGCGCAGCAGCGGGTTTGACGTGACCCGGCCGACGTCATGGAGCGCCGAGGGACTGCTGATGTATCTACCCCCAGACGCCCAGGACCGGCTCTTCGACAACATCACCGCGCTGTCCGCACCGGGCAGCATGCTGGCCACCGAATTCCATCCGCCGGCGGAAACGACGATGTCCGAACGTGCCCGGGAATTCAACCAGCGGTGGCTGAATCTGGGCTGCGACATCGACCTGTCGCAATTGTTCTTCGACGGCGAGCGCAGCGACGTCGTCGAATACCTGAAAGGCCATGGCTGGCAGGTGAGCTCGCGTCCACGGCGCGAACTGTTCGCCGACTACGGCCGCGACTTCCACGACAGCGAGGCGCTGTCCCAACTGCGCAACATCGTGTCTGTCACCGCGACTCTCGGTTAGGAGTGCATGCATGACGAGCACCGACAGCAAGCGGTTCGACGGTGACAGTTGGGATTTGGCGTCCAGCGTGGGAGCCACCGCCACCGCGGTGGCGGCGCGGCGGGCGATGGCCTCCAAGGGCCCCAACCCGCTGATCGACGACCCCTACGCCGAGCCGCTGGTCAACGCCGTCGGCGTGGACGCCTTCATCCGGATGATGAACGGCGAGGTCGAACTCTCCGACGACGATCCCGCGTTCACCCCGCAGCGGCTCAGCGAGGGCATGGCCGTGCGCACCCGGTACTTCGACACCTTTTTCCTCGACGCCGCGAAAGCCGGTGTGCGCCAGGCGGTCATCCTCGCGTCCGGGCTGGACACCCGCGCTTACCGGTTGCCCTGGCCGGATGGCTCCGTGCTCTACGAGATCGACCAGCCACAGGTGATCGAATTCAAGACCCGCACCCTGGCCGATCTCGGCGCGGCCCCGACCACCGATCGCCGGCCGGTGGCGGTGGACCTGCGCGACGACTGGCCGGCCGCGTTGCGCAGCAATGGCTTCGACTCCACCGAGCCGTCGGCCCTCGATCGCCGAAGGCCTGCTGGGCTACCTGCCGCCGGACGCCCAGGACCGACTGTTCGACCACATCACGGCGTTGTCCGCCGCCGGCAGCCGCCTCGCCACCGGCTACGTCCCCAACATGCGTGACCGCGTCGAAAAGCGGGGCCGCGAGATGAGCGAACGGTGGCGCCGGATGGGGCTGGATCTGAACTGGTCGGAGTTGGTCTACACCGGCCAGCGCAACGACGTGGCGGCCTACCTCGCCGAACGGGGCTGGCAGACCACGGTGCGCAGTACCCAGGAGATGTACGCGCACAACGGTTTTGAGTTCCCGACCGAGCCGACCATGGCCGCCTTCGGCGACATCCAATATCTATCGGCAACACTAGGAGCCTGAGCATGACGCGCACCGAGCAAGACACCTGGGACCTGGCCTCCAGCGTGGGGGCCACCGCGACTTGGGTCGCCGCCTGCCGGGCCCTGGCCAGCAAGCAGCCGGGCGCCCTGATCGACGATCAATTCGCCGATCCGCTCGTTCGTGCGGTGGGCGCGGGGTTTTTCATCAAAGTGCTCGACGGCGAAATCACGGACGAGACAGGAGGATTGGAGCCCGACGCGGACCCCGATGTCGAGTTCAACCTGCAACGCATGGTCAACATGATGGCCGTACGCACCCGGTATTTCGACGACTTCTTCACCGGCGCAACCGACGCGGGCATCCGCCAGGTGGTGATCCTGGCCTCGGGCCTGGACTCGCGGCCGTACCGGTTGGCGTGGCCGGCGGGCACGGTCGTCTACGAGGTCGACCAGCCGGCGGTGATCGAGTTCAAGTCCACCGCCCTGTCGAACCTGGGCGCCGAGCCTACCGCGGCGCGCCGGACCGTTGCCGTCGATCTGCGCGACGACTGGTTAAAAGCATTGCGCCAGGCGGGTTTTGACGAGTCACGGCCGAGCGCGTGGAGCGCCGAGGGCCTGCTGATGTACCTGCCTCCGGACGCCCAGGATCGGCTGTTCGACGCCATCACCACGCTCAGCGCACCGGGCAGCCGACTGGCCACCGAATACCACCGCGATGGCATACCCCTGCTGGAGAAACGGGCCAAGGCGATGGCCAAGCGCTGGGGGCGGTTCGGCTTCGACACCGACGTGTCCGCGCTGGTGTACCACGGTGAACGCACCCCGGCCGCGGACTACCTGAGCGCGGCCGGCTGGCAGATCACCCCGCGCACCCGCGCCGATCAGTTCGCCGAGGCTGGGCTGCCGGTGCCGTCGGGCGAAGGCCTCCAAGCGCTGGAGAACCACATCTCGGTCGTCGCCGTCAAGCAGTAGCGCAGGCTAGGACAACTACGCCGCGCCCGGGACCGCGGACGCTGGCTACCCCAGGCCGGCCCCGGCCAGTTCGGCGGCGAGGTCGGCGGTGGACACGGTGCGGGCCCATTCCGCGAGTCCTTCCGCGTCGAACTGGGGCTCGATGCCCGCGGTCCCCGCCAGGCCGGGCGAGCTTGCCGCGGGTGCCGCCCCCACCGGGGTGCCCGCGCTGGGGGTGACGGGGGTGACGACGGCGGGGCCGGTGATGAAGCCGGATGGAAGGTTGGTGGGGGTGGCCTGAATGAGGTTGAGGTCGGTCACCAGTCCCGCCGAGTTGTAGGTGACCCAACCACCCTGAGTGATCAGGCCCGATTGCGAGGTCAGCGCGGCGCCGGTGACGGATTCGCCGCTTGGCACGGTGATGCTGGCCCCGCCGGCGTTTTGGACATAGGTAAAGGTGCCGCTCAAGATCTGGCCCGAGCCCGTGAGCTGGAACATGCCGATGTTGGTCTGTTGGACGCCGTTTACGGTGTAGGTGAGCGTTTGGCCGGAGTAAAGAACGGCTTTACCGGACCAGTTGAGCGGGGAGCCGCTGGTGACATCGACGGCCACGCCCACGTGGACGACGGCACCGCCGGACGCGACGCTGGCCTGGCTGCCGACGGGCAGGGGCGGGTCGACGCCGCCGCCGGTCGAGGCGGCCTCTTGGGTGGATTGCATTGTGGCCATGTGCATTACGGATTGGGTGCGGGCGCTGGTGGCATTGCCGGCGCTCTGGGCCGCCGCGCGGGTCTGGTCGGCCTGTCCCGCCTGATTCGTGGTTCGCGGTGCCTCGCTGAACGGACTCAGCGTGCTGGCGGACTCGGCAGCGGCCGCGTAGCCGTACATCGCGGTGGCGTCTTGGATCCACATCTCGGCGTACTGGGCTTCGGTGGCCGCGATCGCCGGGGTGTTCTGTCCGAAGAAATTGGTGGCGATCAGCGCCATCAGCTGGGCGCGGTTGGCCGCGATCGTCGCCGGCGGCACCGTCATCGCGAACACCGCCTCGTAGGTGGCCGCGTTGGCCTGCTCGGCGGTTTGCCCGGCCTCCACCGCGGTGGCCTGCAGCCACGCCAGATAGCGTGCCGCCGCGGCCGCCATTGACAGCGACGACGGACCGAACCACGCCTGGCCGATCAGCCCCGCGACTTCCGACTAATAGCCGCTCGCCGCGGACTCCAGCTGGGCGGCCGCCGCGGCCCAGGCCGCCGGCGCGGCCAGCATCGGCCCCGCCCCCGAGCCGGTGTACATCAGTCCCGAATTGACCTCGGGACAGCGCAACGCGAAATCCATGGCCCTTCTCTTTCTGGGTAGGCGCGGCCAGTACTCAACACACGTCCAATGGCGCGAAATTTTAGCGCGGCGCAAGACTAGAAGCCTGTCAAGTTGCTGTGAATTTGCCGCCGCGCTCGTGCGGGTGGCAGCAAACGATTGGCCGCCCGGCTGCGATGGTCTCGAGTGCCCAAATCTCAATCCGGATGACCCTCGGCGAAGTCCACCGATCGCGCTCGCCACGGCGCCAAAGCGGGCGGTGCCGCTTAGCCCGGTTTGGCCGCCGGTGCGCGGACCACCAACGGCACGGCGGGGAAGCAGCACGCCAGCTCCGAGCGCGACTTGCGCAGTGCGGCAGTGCCGTAACCCCGCTTGCGGTGGTCGCGGTGAATCCAAATCCGCACGTTGACTTCGCCGCGGACCAGCTCGCCGAACACCATGCCCACTTTCTCGCCGGAATCAACGGCGACGAACCAGGCGGCCTCCTCGTCGTCCACACGGCGCAGGGCCGCCCGGATCTCGTCGTCGAGGTCGCCCGCCGGCTGGTCGGATCCATCGCCGGCGGCACCCTTTTCCTCGGTGCGGATGGCGAACAAATCGCGGTCCTCGGCGGCGGAAAACGGCCGCAGCTCCAAGCTTTCGCCCGAGCTCGCCGGGCGCTCCCCGAGCGTGAAACTCAGCTGCTTGTTCAAATCCTCGAGTTCGGCGAGGATCTTGCGGCGCGAATCGATGGTGAGTTGCTCGAAGCACATGCCCATCACCGCTTCGGCCGCAAGGTGAGAGGTGTCGAGCAATTTGACGATCCCCTCGATCGCGACTGCCTTGTTTTCCGACTCCACCACTAAGTCGGCAATTTCATGCCGGCGTTCCAGAGCTTTCAACAGGGCGTCTGCGATCTCTCTACGGGCGGCTTTGCGGTCTCGGTCAGTCATTGCACCAGACTAGATCCCCAAGGCGGCTACCGCGCTAGATCCTCGACGCCGGTGGGCGCGACGGCCGGCCGCCGAGTTCCAGGAAACGGCGGTACCGATCCTCGACCGCGGCCGCCCAGACGCGATCGGGGTCGACGATGCACTCGGTGGAAACCCAGCGCGCGACGTCGGCGATCGAGGTCTCCAGCCCGGCTGCCATTCGGCTCAGAAATGCCGCCCCCAGCGCCGCGCCCTCGGCCACCCCGGATACCTCCACCGGCCGGCCGGTGGCGTCGGCGATGGCCTGCATCCAAGGCCGCAGCCGCGTCCCGCCACCGGTGGCCACGATGCGCGTCACCGGCGCTCCGCTGAGCTCGATCAGCTGACGCACCACGAAACCCGACGCCTCGTAGGCGGCCCGGCGCAGCGCCGCGGGGCCGTGGGTGAGGTCGACGCCGTCGAGCACGCCGCGACGGTCCGGGTCGTGGAACGGCGTGCGTTCCCCGCGAATGTAGGGCGACCACACCGGGATACGGCGCGGATCGACCGACCGGGGTCGCCAGGTCCGATGACGCGATCCACCCAGCCGAGAAACAGCCCGCCCGCGTTACTGGCGCCACCGATCTGACTCGTGGGCGCCTTGGTGTGCGGAATCGTCCACAGCCCGGGCACCTGGCGGGCCTCCGGAACGGTGACCCAGACGATCAGCGTGGTGCCGCACATCACCAGCACGTCGCCGTCGTGGTCGGCGCCGGCCACCATCTGCTCGCACAGCGCGTCGACGGCTCCGGTCGCCAGCACGGCACGGGTCCCGTTCACCTGGCCGGCCGCGGCGCCGATCACCTCCACTCGGGGCAGCTGCGCGACGGTGGCACCGCGCTCGGCACACGCCGCCGCGTTCCAGGCGGTGCCGTCGAACAACGGGTAAGAGGTGGCCGCGGTGGCGAAGTCGATCACCGCCTCGCCCGACAGCGCACGGTTGGCCACCGCCGATGCCGGCCAGAACCCGGCCGCCCCGGGGGCTGCGGCGGCCGTCCAGCGCAGGAACTCCGCCGCCTCGCCCAGCGCGGGCAGCGGCTGATCGCCGTCGACCCGGCCGCGCTCGTCGCCGTACAGCAGTCCCGGCGTGTACGGCCGGCCCGTGGCATCGACCGCGGTCAGCGAGGGAACCATCGCCGAGACGGCCACCGCGCGGGGCTCGGGTCCCCGGACCTGTTGTCGCACCTCGTCCAGCGCCGCCAGCGGGCCGCGCCGCCACGCCTCGTCGGCGTCGTGCTCGAAACGGTTGGGCGCCGGCACCCGGACGCGATGCGGGATGCGCACCCGCGCCGTCACGTTGCCGTCGGCGTCGGCGGCGACCGCTTTGACCGACGTGGTCCCGATGTCGATGCCGATCGTGACGCCGTTACGTGACACGGGCGTCACCGTACGCCAGCATTGGCATTCGTGACGTCAAGACCGCGTGCCCTGGTGACCGCCCCGCTGCGTGGTCCGGGGTTCGCCAAACTCCGGCAGCTCGCCGATGTGGTGTACGACCCTTGGATCAGTGAGCTCGAGGCGACCTCGCTGCGCATTTACGGCCCCGAGCAGCTGGCCGAACGGATCGGCACCGAAGCCGCCGACGTGGTTGTGGTGGAGAGTGCCTCGGTGCGCGGCCCGGTGTTCGACACCGGCTTGCGCGCGATCGCATCCACCCGCGGCGACCCCAACAACGTCGACATCGCCGGAGCCTCCGCCGCGGGCATCCCGGTGCTGAACACCCCGGGCCGCAACGCCGACGCGGTCGCCGAGCTGGCGGTGGCCCTGTTGCTGGCCGCCACCCGCCACCTGTTGACCACCGACGCGGATGTGCGCAGCGGCAACACGTTTCGTGACGGCAGCATTCCCTACCAGCGGTTCCGGGGCGCCGAGATCGCCGGGCGCACCGCGGGATTGGTAGGACTGGGCGCCGTCGGCCGGGCTCTGCGATGGCGGCTGACCGGGCTGGGCATGCGCGTCATCGCCTACGACCCGTACCACGACGAAGCTCAGCACAGCCTCGACGAGCTGCTGAGCGAGGCCGACGTCGTCTCGCTGCACGCACCGGTCACCGAGGACACCATGGGGATGATCGGCGCGGCCGAATTCGCCGCGATGCGCGACGGCGTGGTCTTCCTCAACACCGCCCGCGCGCAGCTGCACGACACCGACGCGCTCGTCGACGCGCTGCGCGCCGGCAAGGTCGCCGCGGCGGGACTGGACCATTTCGTGGGCGAATTCCTGGCGACGGACCATCCGTTGGTGGGCATGCCGAACGTCGTGCTGACCCCGCATATCGGCGGGGCGACCTGGGACACCGAGGCATGGCAGGCGCAGATGGTCGCCGACGATCTGGAAGCGTTGCTATCCGGCAACCGGCCCACCCATATCGTCAACCCGGAGGTGCTGGCGTCATGAAGTTCGTGGACAACCCGGAAGCCGCGGTCCTGGACGCGGCCAAAGACATGCTGCACCGCGGCCTCGTCGAGGGAACCGCCGGCAACATCTCGGCCCGCCGGTCGGACGGCAACATCGTGATCACCCCCTCGTCGGTCGACTACCGCGACATGGAACTCGACGACCTGGTGCTCGTCGACCCCGAAGGCGCGGTGCGGCATGCCAAGGACGGCCGGGCGCCGTCGTCGGAAGTGCAGCTGCACCTGGCGGCCTATCGGGCGTTCGACAATATCGGCAGCGTCATTCACAGTCATCCGGTGTGGGCCACCATGTTCGCGATCGCCCACCAACCGATTCCGGCCTGCATCGACGAATTCGCGGTCTACGTCGGCGGCGACGTTCGCTGCGCCGACTACGCCGCGTCCGGCACGCCCGACGTCGGGGCCAACGCCGTCAAGGCGCTGGAGGGTCGCGGCGCGGCGCTGATCGCCTACCACGGCCTGGTCGCGGTGGGCCCACGACCGGACAAGGTCCTGCACATCACCGCACTCGTCGAGCGCACTGCCTAAATCGTTTGGGGTGCAAGGGCTCTGGGAGGACTGGTGCCGATTCCCGAAGACGTGAACCGCAACTTCGCCGGGGTCTACGGCTACCTGCGGGCCAATCCCCTATGAGCCGAGTACAGCTGGGCCGCGCCTGCGTGACGCGCCTTGTGGAATTCCAGTTCGAGTTGGGGACAACGTCTTTCGCCCAAACGCCGCCGGACGGATGGCACAACCTGCTGGTGCCAGACTTCTTCAACCCCGACACCGAGAAGTGGCGGATCGCGGTGCAAAGCTGGGTCATCGAGGTCGACGGGTTGACCGTCGTGGTGGACACCGGCGTCGGCAACGACCGCCAGCGCCCGCACATGCCACCGTTGGATCACCTGAAAACCGCATTCCTCACCGCGTGGGACTCGGTCGGTATCGACCGCGACGCCGTGGACGTGGTGATCAACACCCACCTCCATTCCGACCACGTCGGGTGGAACACGATGCTCGACGACAACACCTGGGTGCCGACCTTTCCCAACGCCCGATACCTTGCTCCTGCAGCCGATTACCGCTACTTCGCCCCCGACGGGCCCCTCACGCGGCGATCGCCGCGCACCGAACAGGAGGCCATCGCGCAGCACGGCGACCAGTTGGTGTTCGCCGACAGCGTGTTGCCCATCGAGGAGGCGGGCCAGCTCGTCTGTTGGTCCGACGACTGCCAGATCAGCCCGTCACTGCGCCTGCGTCCCGCCGCCGGCCACACACCCGGCTCCTCGGTGCTGTGGCTGGATGCGGGCGCGCCCGCGGTGTTCGTCGGCGACATCACGCACAGCCCGCTGCAAGTACGCCGCCCCGCCGACCCCTGCGCCTTCGACGTCGACGCCACCGCGGCCGCGGCCACCCGCCGGCGCATCTTCACCGAGGCCGCGGGGGCGCACGCCACCATGATCCCGGCCCACTACCCCGGCTGCGGCGGCGCATCGATCCGCGCGGTCGGTGATCAATTCGAGGTCGACGAATGGCTCGACATCGAAAAGATTTGACGTGCCGGGTGGTTCGGTGGCCGGCGGGCAAGCGGGCGGGGCGATGGCCTAGGCGGCGTGGCGACGCCACTGGCGCGGCGGCATGCCGTGCGCCCGGGTGAACTGGCGGGTGAAATAGCCGGGGTCGAAAACCCCGACTCGCCGGGCGATCTCGGCGACCGGGAGATCCGTTTGCTCGAGCAGCGTGCGCGCCGCGGCCATCCGGCGTTCGATGATCCACTCCTGCACGGTGCGCCCGGTGCGCCGACGCACCACCGTAGTGAGATGTCCCGGTGTTACCCCAAGTTCAGCCGCGACGTCGCGCAGCGACAACGGCTCGCCCTGGCGGCGGTCGATCACCGCGAACACGTCGGCCAGCAGTGGCTCACCGCTGCGCTTGAGGTCGGCCACCACATCGCGGGCCAGCCGGGCCAGCTCGATCAAAAGTAGCGTCAGGTAGGCCAGCGCCGCCTGCCGATGCCCGTCCCGGCGGGCAGTGAGCTCGGTTTCGATCGCTCGAATCATGTTGTCCCACATGGGTCGCCGGTCCTCGGGTACTTGCAGCCGCAACACCCCACCGGCATGTCCGTGCAGGAACGGGAAGAGCAGCGGGTGGCCCCGCCAGGCGGGCGAGCGTGCGTCCTCGCCGAGCGCGGCGGGATCGAAGAACACCGCGACGCCGGCATCCAAGTCCGCCAGACGCCCGGGGTCGAGCACCTCTCCGGCGGCGGCCACATACACCAGGCCCGCCGCGGGGACGTACCACAGCGCCGGGAAGTCGTGAATGTGACGGCCCCGCTCGCCGAGCTCGCCCAGGTGACGATGCAGCGACACCTGAGACGTGTCCGGACCGGTCCGATCTCGATAGATCGGCACTCCGCCGCGGAGGCCGATCAACCGGGCTGGCTGCGTCATGATTGCAAAATATAGTCCAACTTATGGCGAAGATCGCCCAATTCCATAACGAGACACTGGTCCAGTATGGATTGCATGACCAAATATCCTCCACATGACTACCTTCCCGCCGCCGGACGCGACGCCTTCCTGCCCGGCTACGACCTGATGTCCCGCCTGTTCGGCCTGCGGCGAGTTCATCAGCGGCTGATCGATCAGGCCGAGCTCGCCAACGGCCAGCGTGTCTTGGAAACCGGCTGCGGCACCGGCAATCTCACGATCCGAGTCAAACGACCCTATCCCGGTGCCGAGGTGATCGGATCCGACCCCGACCCGCTGGCACTCCGGCGTTCCCAGCGAAAAGCCGAGCAATTGACGGGTATTCGATTCGAACAGGCTTACGCGCAACACCTGCCCTACGACGACGGCCAGTTCGATCGGGTGCTGTCGTCGATGATGCTGCACCACCTGCAGGGCGACGCGAAAACCGGTGCGGCAGCCGAGATCTGCCGCGTGCTACGCTCCGGCGGCCGGCTGCACCTGGTCGACATGGGCGGCGACATGACCGCCGCGGACGGGCTGGCGGCGCGCCTGGTCAGGCACAGTCCGCACGCGGCCGGCAATCTCGGCGACGCGATTCCCCGGCTGCTGCGTTCCGCCGGATTGGACTGCAACGAAGTCGCCACCGAGCGGCATTGGTTCGTGGGGCGACTCACCTACTACCGCGCCACCCGACCCGGCTAGGTGGTCTAGCGCTGGTCGATGGCAACCTTGATGGCGCCGCTTTCGCCCTGGTTGGCAATCGCCAAAAAGGCGTCGCGCCAACGGTCCAGCGCGAAGGTATGGGTCAGCATCGGGCGCAGATCCACCCGGCCGGCCGCGACGAGGTCGAGGTAGTGGGCGATCGCGTGCTTGCGCTGCCCGTCGACCTCCTCGAACCTGAACGCATTGGACCCGACGAGGGAGATTTCCTTGAAGTACAGCGGACTCCACTCCCAGCGCCCGGGCGCGTGGACTCCGGCCTTCACCAGCGTTCCCCGCGAGCGCAGCACCCGCACGCCGACCTCGAACGTCTCGGGCTTACCGACCGTGTCGTAGACGACGTCGACCGCCCCCGCAGCCGACCGCCGCCCCAGGCGACCAGCTCTTCGATCAGGGCCAGGCGTGGTTCGTGCGCAACGACTTTGGCGGCCCCGAACCTTTGGGCCACTTCGGCCTGGGCGTCGAAGCGCGCCACCACGGCCACCGCCACGTCGGGATACAGCGCCCGCAGGATCGTCACCGCGCACTACCCGAGCGAACCGGCGCCGTAGACCAAAACCTGGCCCGCGCGGGGCGGCGGATGGTGGGTGATCGCGTGCAGTGACACCGAAAACGGGTCGGCGAACACGGCCATCTCGTCGGGTATCGGCTCGGGAACGGCGAACAGGATGCTGTCGTGCGCGGGCATCAATTCGGCGTAGCCGCCGGTCACGTCGGCCGACACCCCGGTGTGGATGCCCGGCTTGATATCGCCGTCGGTGAAGCTCCAGCACAGGCTGTAGTCGCCGCTCTCGCAGGCGGGACGCACCGGCTCGATACCGCGCGGCCCGCAGGACAGCCACGGGTTGAGCACGACGCGCTGCCCCACCTCGAGCCCGCGGGCCTTGGGCCCGAGCGCCACCACGTCGGCGACCACTTCGTGGCCCATCACTGGGGGAAGGAACAGAAGCCGCCCATCGCATTGTCGGCGTCGTCCGCGCCGAAATCCAGCAGGATCTGTTTGGAGTCTGACCCGCAGATTCCCGTCAGTCTAGGTCGGGTGACCACCCAATCCTCTTGGGGCAGTTGAGGATCCGGTAGTTGCCGCAGGGCGGTCGGGGTGCGGGCCAGATTCGCCGTCAGCGTGTTGGCGTCACAGGGAACTTCGAACGGCTCCGGCGTTACCCCGTACACCAACGCCTTCATCGCGGCGTCACCCCGGCGATGTTGGCGTCGACGCGGTGCACCGACACCGCAGCTACGTCCCGGTCGGTCCGATATCGGTAGATCGGTATCCCGTCGGGGTGGCCGACCAGCCGAGCTGACGCCGTCATAACTGCAAAAGATAGTCCCACCACTGGCGATGATCACCCGGTTTCCACCTGTCGGGTTTCTCCCCGGGTTCATCGGCACGAGCTCGCCCGTCACCCGGCCGCGCCCGCCAGATCGGCGGCGAGGTCGGCACCGGACAGGCCACCGGCCCATTGCCCGAGCAGTTCGACATGGAGCTGAGGTTGAATGCCCGCCGTTCCGGCCAGTCCCGGCGCTCCGACCGCCGGTGCCGCTGCCCCCAGCGCGCCAGGCGAACTCGAGGCAACGGGAACGACCGGGGTGACCGAGGTGACCGTGAGCGTGACAGCGCTGTCTTGCATGGCGGTGATCGATGCGCCGGCCGCCCCGACGGTGGCAGTGGCGGTATTGCCAAGCGTTTCGACCGCGCCGATCTCTCCGGTCGAACCGGTGACGGTGGCGGTGCCGCTGGTGACAAATCCGCTGACGAACTCGTCTGCGGCGGAGGGGGTGAGCATGATGGGGCCGGTCGCGGCGGTGGCAGTGACGTTCGTGCCGACCGGGAGCAGGGTGCTGCCCTGGTAGGCCGGGGTATAGGTGACCAACGAGCCGCTCACGTTGACGAGCACGGAGGAATAACTGAAGACGTAGGTCCCGGTGGTGAGGTTCGGGGTGAACGGGCTGGCGCTGGCGATGACGGAGCCGCTGTGATGTGTACGCCACTGTTTTCCCGAGGGTGATCGTGCTGCCGGCGGGTGCGGTGACGGTTTCGTCGGGCGGGATCGGGGTAACGGTGGTGACGGTGTCGCCCGGCTGGGACGTCGCATTCGATGCCATCTGCACGACGGATTGAGTCCGTGCGCCGGTGGCGTTGGCGGTCGCCTGCATCACCGCGCGGGCCTGATCCGCTTGCCGGACGAGTTGGTGGTATCCGGCGCCTGGCTGAACGGCGTGAGCGTGCTCGCGGCCTCGGATGCGCCGGCGTAGCTGTACATCGCGGTGGCGTCCTGGGCCCACATCGCCAGGTACTGGGCTTCGGTACTTGCGATCGCCGGGGTGTTCTGCCCGAAGAAGTTCGTGGCGATCAACGCCGCGTGCAGTGTCCGGTTGGCCGCGATCACCGGCGGGGGCACCGTCATCGCGTACGCGGTCTCGTAAGCCGCGGCAGCCCCATAGGCCTGCTTGGCGGTCGCCCCCGCCTGCGCGGCACTGATCTGCAGCCACTCCACATACGGTGTGACCGCGGCCGACATCGCCACCGACGACGGACCCAACCAGGACTGCCCCGTCAACGCCGCCACCTGCGACCAATAACCATCCGCGGTGGCCTCGAGCTCGGCCGCCAACGCCTCCCACTCGGCCGCGGCCGCCAGCATCGGCCCCGCTCCCGGACCGGCATACATCAGCCCGGAGTTGACCTCCGGCGGTAACAACCCGTAGTCCATCGCGGTGTCCTCTCGCCTAGTCGAAGTGCCTATTTGACAGACGTGGAAATAACCTCGACATGCTGTCACACGCACCTGAACTCCGCGTGACCGCGTCCTGAATTTCATGTCCGATCGAAACTCGCTCTGGCGCAGGCCTTTCGGATACGAACGTGCGTAACCATCGGGGGCGCGCGAGCCTGCCGTGTGCGCGATTCGTCGAGGTTGCCCCGAATCGCGGGAAGCGAACGGCGGGAAAGCTTGTTATATTGGCTAGGTATTAACGAAGGTAAGCTAAAGACATCCGATACAGGGGGGACCAATGACTTCCACCAGATACGAGGGCGACACCTGGGACCTGGCGTCCAGCGTCGGCGTGACCGCCACGATGGTCGCGGCCGCGCGCGCGATCGCCACCCGGGCCGATCACCCGCAGATCAACGACCCATTCGCCGAACCGCTGGTCAAGGCCGTCGGCGTGGACCTACTCTCCCGGCTGGCCAGCGGTGACCTGGACCCCGCCGAGCTGAACGACGTGCACGACGGGGCGGCGGGATCGGCCGGGGCGATGTCGCGCATGGCCGACAACATGGCCGTGCGCACCAAGTTCTTCGACGAGTTCTTCACCGATGCGACGGCGGCGGGTATCAAGCAGGTTGTGATCCTGGCTTCCGGGCTCGATTCGCGCGCCTACCGGTTGGCCTGGCCGGCCGGCACGGTGGTCTACGAGGTGGACCAGCCGCAGGTCATCGAATTCAAGACCAATGCGCTGGCCGACCTCGGCGCCGCGCCGACCGCCAACCGCCGGGTGGTGGCCATCGATCTGCGCGACGACTGGCCCACCGCACTGCGGACCGCCGGCTTCGACCCGGCCCAGCCCGCCGCGTGGAGCGCCGAGGGTCTGCTCGGCTACCTGCCGCCCGAGGCCCAGGATCGGCTGCTGGACACCATCGCCGAGCTGAGCGCGCCGGGCAGTCGACTGGCCACCGAGAGCGCACCGAACCCCGATCCCGGGGAAGAGGACAAGATGCGCGAACGCATGCAGACCATCGCCGAACGCTGGCGCGCACACGGTTTCGACCTCGACATGGCGGGTCTGGTCTACCTCGGCGACCGCAACGAGGTGGTCGAATACCTTGCCGACCGCGGGTGGCGCCTGCAAAGCAGCAGCATCCGGGAGTTGTTCGCGGACAACGGCTTCGCCCCACTCGAGGATGACGACATGCGGATGGGCGAGATGCTCTACACCAGCGGCACCCTGGAAAAGAAAGCGAAATAGATGAGCACTCAGACAGGACGTACCGACGGCGACAGCTGGGACGTGGCCAGCAGCGTGGGAGCGACGGCCACCATGGTCGCCGCCTCCCGCGCGGTGGCCTCGCAGGGGCCCGACGCGCTACTGAACGATCCCTTCGCGGATCCGCTGGTGCGGGCCGTGGGCCTGGATGTCTTCGTCCGCGTGATCGACGGCGAGATCGACTTCGAGGACGACGCGCTGCTCAATCGCCAGGCACGGATCCATCAGATGACGGTGCGCACCCGGTTCTTCGACGACTTCTTCACCGGCGCAACAGAAGTCGGTGTGCGACAGGCGGTGATTCTGGCGTCCGGCCTGGACACCAGGGCCTACCGGCTGCCGTGGCCGGCCGGCACGGTGGTCTACGAGATCGATCAGCCCCGGGTCATCGAGTTCAAGACCGACACGCTGGCCGGTATCGGCGCCGTGCCGAGCGCCGAGCGCCGCACCGTCGCCATCGACCTGCGCGACGACTGGCCCAGCGCATTGCGCGCCGCAAGGTTCGACGTCACGCAGCCGACGACCTGGAGTGCCGAAGGACTGCTGCCCTATCTGCCCCCGGAGGCCCAGGACCGGCTGTTCGACAACATCACCGCCCTGAGCGCGCCGGGCAGCCGGATCGCCACCGAGTATGTGACCGACCCCAACGCGTTCACCGACGAGCGGTTGCGGCAGATCAGCGACCGCTGGCGCAGCTTCGGGTTCGACCTCGACGCTTCTGCCCTGTTCTACCAGGGCGAGCGCAGCGTCGTGGTGGACTATCTGAGCACGCACGGCTGGCAGGTGACGGCCCAACCCGCCAGGGAGCTGTATGCCCGCAACGGGTTTGAGTTCCCCAACGACCAGATGACGGCCGCCTTCGGCGACCTGAGTTATGTCGCCGCGACGCTGAAGTAGGCCTTGGCTCAGGTCGATTGCCCGACTCGCCCCCTCGCCGCCACGCGGCTGGGGGTGCCCCACCTCGCGCCTACCGGCGCGCGTCGTCGTCGGGCTAGAGTCCTCCCCATGGCCCGTGCACATGACGACAACTGGGATCTGGCGTCCAGCGTGGGCGCGACCGCAACCATGGTCGCGACCAAACGCGCCATGGCGACGAAGGATCCGCGCGCATTGATCAACGATCCGTTCGCCGAGCCGCTGGTACGCGCGGTCGGCGTGGATTTCTTCACCAAGATAATGGACGGCGAACTCGACCTGTCGTCGGTCGAGAACGCCTCGCCGATCCGTATGCGGGCGATGATCGACGGAATGGCGGTGCGCACCAAGTATTTCGACGACTACTTCGTCAATGCCACCACCGGGGGCGTACGCCAGGTGGTGATCCTCGCGTCCGGATTGGACTCGCGCGCCTACCGGTTACCGTGGCCCGCCGGGACAGTGGTGTACGAAATCGACCAGCCGCAGGTAATCGAGTTCAAGACAACCACTTTGGCCGATATCGGAGCCCACCCCACCGCCACCCGGCGCACCATTGCGATCGACCTGCGCCAGGATTGGCCGGCGGCGCTGCGGGCCGCGGGGTTCGACACCACCAGGCCGACCGCGTGGTTGGCCGAGGGGCTGCTGATCTACCTGCCGCCGGAGGCCCAGGACCTGCTGTTCGACAACATCACCGCCCTGTCCGTGCCGGGCAGCACGATCGCGACCGAATTCGTCCCGGGCATAATCGATTTCGACGCCGACCGGGTGCGGGAGATGTCGGGCTTGTTTCGGGAGCACGGCATCGACATCGACATGGCGTCATTGGTGTACGCCGGTCAGCGCAATCACGTCGTCGACTACTTGGGCGCCAAGGGCTGGAACGTCGAGGGCGTGACGAGAACGGAACTGTTCCAGCAGAACGGGCTGGAGGTCCTCGCGCCGGAGAACGACGACCCGCTGGGCGAGATCATCTTCATCAGCGGCCGGCTCGAGAGCTAGAAGCGCGACTCCCCCAGCCACAGCACACTGGCACCGTTGACCGCCTGCTCGAGGTTCTCGACCACCGCGGCAACGGTGCGCCCGAGCAGTGCGCCCAGCGCATCCGGCAACGACGCGGCGGCCGGCTGCGAGGACGCCCGGGGTCGCACCAGCTGAAGCAACGAGGATCCCGGGAAGCTGGCGACCCGGACGTCGGCGTCCTCGTCCAGGCCGGCCAGAATCTTGGCGCGGCGCATCGCGGTCCGAAGACCGCCCAACTCGTCGACCAGGCCGCGTTCCAGGGCGTCGGCTCCGGTCCACACTCGTCCTTGGGCAACGGCGTCGACGGCGTCGGTGGTCAGGTTGCGCCCGTCGGCGACGCGCTGCACGAAGTCGGCGTAGATCAAGTCCGCCTCGGCCTCCCGATCGGCACGCTGCTGGGCAGTGAAGGGCACATCCATCGACCACGCATCGGCATTGGCGTTGGTACGCACCGCATCCGAGACAACTCCGAAGCGCTCCTTGAGATCGCGGAACACCAGCTTCCCGGTGATCACACCGATCGAGCCGGTGATGGTCGCCGGGTTGGCCACGATCACGTCGGCGGCCATGGCGACGTAGTAGCCGCCGGACGCGGCCACCGAACCCATCGACGCCACCACCGGTTTGCCGCGTTCACGGGCGCGGGTTACCTCGCGCCAGATGGTCTCCGATGCCGTGACCGAACCGCCGGGGCTGTCGATCCGCAGCACGATCGCCGACACCGAATCGTCGCCGGCCGCCTCCCGCAGTGCCGCCGCGATCGTGTCACCGCCGACGCTCGAGTTGCCGAACGGCAGCATCTGGGGTCCGCCGCGCCCGTTGACGATCGGGCCCTGCAGCGTGATCACCGCGAAGGTGGGCTTGGGTCGCCGTCCGGGGATCGGGGGCGCCGGCGGCACCAATCGCGACCGGCCCGCCGCGCAGTAGCGGCTCAGGTTGAGCCGGGGCGCCAACTTCTCCGGGTCGGCGTCGACCCCGTCGTCGTCAGCCGAAATGCCTTCCACACCAACCAATTCCGCCATCCTGGCGTGGGCCTGATCGCGGAAGCCGATGCGGTCGACCAGGCCGGAGGCCACCGCGTCGTCGCGCAACAGCGGAGCCCGGTCGGCCAGCGCGTCGAGCGCGGTGACGTCGATCTTGCGCGACTCCGCGATCGCCTGCCACACCTGGTCCTGCAGGCTTTCCAGCATCCGGGTGACCGCTTCACGATGGGCTTCGGTGAAGCCCTCTTCGGTGAAAACGTTTGCCGCCGACTTGTATTCGCCCCGGGCGACGAACTCGGCGTCGATCCCCGCCTTGTCCAGCGCGGTGCGTAAGAAGGTCGCGTTGCTCGCGAAGCCGATCAGCCCGACGCTGCCCGACGGCTGCATCCAGACCTCGCTGAACGCCGAAGCCAGGTAATAGGACAGCGTGCCCGGGTAGGTCTCGGCCCAGGCCAGCGATGGTTTGACGGCGCTGAACGCCGCGATCACCTCGCGCAGCTCTTGGACCGCCGCCGGCGGTGAGGCCGCGAGCTGGACGCGGGCGATCAGCCCGGCCACCCGGTCATCCGTGGCGGCGCGGTGGATCGCGGCGACCGCCTGGCGCAGCGTTATCGGTCGCTCCGCCCCGGTGACGAACGCCATCGGGTCAAAGCCCGCCGTCTCGGGCGGCATCGAACGCAGATTGAATTCGAGCACACAGCCGTTGGGTACGCCGTGGTGGCGAACCGTGTCGACGCGGCCGGCCAGGGCACGTACGTCGTCGACACCGGGCAGAGCAGGCAGAAAGGCGAACATAACTGCAGCGTACCGATCGATGCCCGTAGGGTGAGCCCGTGAGGTTCTCCATCGCGATCCCGCAGTTCGACTACGACGTCTTCGACGCGGACGGGCTGCGCTCATACGTATTGCGCGCCGAAGAACTCGGGTTCGAAGGGATCTGGACGCTCGAGCAGACCATTGGCCGGGCGCCGTTGCTGGCGCCGCTGGAGCTGCTGTCGTATTGCGCGGCGTTCACCACGCGGCTGCGGCTGGGGGTCGCCGTGCTGGTGACGTCGCAGCACGAGCCGTTGCAGTTGGCCTCGGCGGTGACAACGGTCGACCGAATCAGCCACGGGCGACTCGATATCGGTGTCGCACCCGGTCGCGGCGGGGTGACGCTCAGTGCGTTCGGCGTCGACAAAGACACCTTCATTTCGTGGTTCACCGAGGGCCTGAACCTGATGAAGGCGGCCTGGTCCGATTTGCCGACCGTGGACTTCCACGGTCGGCTCCGCGACGTCGAAAACCTGCCGTTCGCGCCCAAGCCGGTGCAGCGCCCGCACCCGCCGATCTGGTTCGGCGGCATGGCCCCCAAGGCCCTGGCCCGGGCGGTGCGCCATGGCGACGCGTACATGGGTCCAGGCGCCTCGGGCACCGAGGCGTTCGCCAACGCCGTCCCGATCGTGCGCCGCGAACTCGACGAGCAGCGGAAGGACCCGGCGCACTTCCCGATCAGCAAGCGCGTGTACCTGATGGTCGACGACGACGCGGGGCGCGCACGGGAGCGGGTGCTCGACGGTTTGAACCGCATCTACAACGGCCTGATACCGGGCATCGAGCAGGTTCCGGTATCGGGCACGCCGGCCGACGTCGTTCGCGGCCTGCAAGAGGTGATCGACGCCGGTGCGCAGACGCTGCTGCTCAATCCGGTCGGCGCCGACGTTCCGCAGAATCGCGAGCAGATGGAACGCCTTGCCGCGGAAGTGATTCCGCAGCTAGGGTAGTCAGCCGCCTAGTTTCTGGCGCAGCCAGTCGCCGATTTCGGCGATCGCGTCGTCGACCTCGGGCACCCGGCCCGCGCCGATGATGAAGGAGTGCTGGGCGCCCTCGACCTCGCGGGCCAAGACATCATTGCCGGCCGCTTCGAGGTGACGGGCGAAGTCGGCGTCCTCGCCGGCCAGTACCTCGTCGCCACCCCAGAACACCGCGGTCGGCGGCAACCCGGCCAGCTCGGCGTTGAGCGGACTCACTTGCGGGTCGTCGAAGCCCACGCCGGTGTCGTCCAGCCAGCACGACCTGAAGAACTCCGCGAGCGGGCGGGACAGCAGCCGGTCTCGTTCCGCGTTGCTGTCGTAGGTCTCGTTCGTCATCGTCAGATCCACCCACGGCGAGATCGACACGATCGCACCCGGCAGCGCGGCTCCCTCGTCGCGCAGCGCCAGCGCGAGACCGACCGCGAAGTTGCCGCCGATCGAATGACCAACGCTGGCAATGTTTTCCGGGCGGTACCCCTGCGCCAGCAACCAGTTATACGCGCTGCGGACATCTTCGACCTGCGCGGGGAATTTGTGCTCCGGGGAGCGCCGGTAGTTGAGCACCAGCGATCGCGCGCCCGCCGCCTTCGCGATGTGGGCCGCGGCCTTGCGGTCGGAGTACATCGATGTGACGACGGTGCCGCCCATGTGGCTGTGCAGCAGCACCCGGTCCGGGTCGCTGTCGACGGGAATGCACCACAGCGCCTCGACCCCGCCGGCGTCGACTTCGGCGTAGGTCACACCCTCGGGTTCCTTGGTGGCGACATGCATCGTCTCGATGACGTCGCGCACCGTGCTCAGGTCGAAATCGGGGTTGCCGGACCGCGCGCTCAGGGCGCTGAAGAAGTCGGCGAATTCTTTCGCCTGCGTGCTGACCATCGGAGAGCCTTTACACTCGGTTATTGAATAACGATCGTTATCGTAACGGACGTTATCCTATGATGGGGTGAGCGTCAAGCGAAGGGAGGGGCCGGTGAGATACCCGCCAGATCAGAAGGCGCGGGCGCGCGACGCACTCGTGCGCGCCGGCACCCGTTCGCTCAAGACGAGCGGATTCAACGGCGTCGGCGTGGACGGGCTGGCCGCCGCCGCGGGCGTCACGTCGGGTGCGTTCTATTCGAACTTCCCGAACAAGACGGCGATTCTGCAGGCCGTCATCGACGCTGGGCTCGGCGAACCGTTCGTCACGGACACCGCCGCGATGACCCGTGCCGAGGCGCGAGCGCACCTGAGCGCGTTTCTCGCCGAATACATGAACACCGACCACAGCCACGACGTGACAGGCGGGTGCGTGATGCCCGCGTTGAGCGCGGACGTCTCGCGCGCCGAACCGCCCGTCAAAGAGGCCTATGAGCGCAAGATGACGGCACTGATCGACCGGATCACCGAGCTACTCGACGGAGCGGAGTCCGACCGCCGGCAGCGGGCGTTGAGCATTGTCGCGTTGATGGTCGGGTCGGTCCTGATCTCGCGCGGTATGCCCGAGCAGAGCGAAACCCGAAGCGCGGCATTAAATTCCGCGCTCGCTACGGCATCGGCGTTGATGGACGCGGGAGCGTCGCCGAAGTCTAGGAGACCTCGGTGACCGAGCCGCCCGCGCCGGTGATCTTCTCGCGGGCGCTGCCGCTGAACTTGTGCGCGGACACGTCGACCTTGACGGTCAGGTCGCCGTCACCGAGGACCTTCACCAGCGAGTTCTTGCGAACCGCGCCCTTGGCGACCAGCTCGGCGACACCGATGGCACCGCCCTCGGGGAACAGCCGGCTGATGTCACCGACGTTGACGATCTCGTACTCGGTGCGGAACCGGTTGCGGAACCCCTTGAGCTTGGGCAGCCGCATGTGGATCGGCATCTGACCACCCTCGAAGGTCACCGGCACGTTCTTGCGCGCTTTGGTGCCCTTGGTACCGCGACCGGCGGTCTTACCCTTGGAGCCCTCACCGCGACCGACGCGGGTGCGCGGCGTCTTCGACCCGGGGGCCGGCTTCAGGTCGTGCAGTTTGATCGTCATTTGGTCTCCTCCACCTCGACCAGGTGGCTCACCTTCGCGATCAGTCCGCGGGTCGCTGCGTTGTCCTCACGGACCACCGACTGGCGAATCTTGCGCAGCCCCAGGGTGCGCAGGGACTCGCGCTGCTTCCAGCGCGCCCCGATGGTGCCGCGCACCTGGGTGATCTTCAGCTGACTCATTGCGGTGCCGTTCCTTCGCGCGCGGCACTGGCGGCCAGCGCTTCGCTTTCCCGTCGCGCCTTCAGCATTCCGGCCGGGGCGACATCTTCGATCGGCAGACCGCGGCGAGCGGCCACCTCCTCCGGGCGCTGCAGCAACTTGAGCGCGGCCACCGTGGCGTGCACCACGTTGATCGCGTTGTCGCTGCCCAACGACTTGGCCAGGATGTCGTGCACCCCAGCGCATTCCAGCACCGCGCGCGCCGCACCACCGGCGATCACACCGGTACCGGGGCTGGCCGGGCGAAGCAGCACCACACCCGCGGCCGCCTCACCCTGCACCGGGTGCGTGATGGTTCCGCCGATCAGCGGGACCCGGAAGAAGCCCTTGCGCGCCTCTTCCACGCCCTTGGCGATCGCGGCCGGAACTTCCTTGGCCTTACCGTAGCCGACGCCGACCATGCCCGCGCCGTCGCCCACGATGACCAAAGCGGTGAAGCTGAAGCGCCGACCGCCCTTGACCACCTTGGAAACTCGGTTGATCGCGACGACCCGTTCCAGGTAGTTGCTCTTGTCGCCGTCGCGGTCACGGTCGCGGCCACGGCCACCGCCGCCGTCGCGCCGACCCCGGCCGTCCCGGGAGTCGCGGGAATCGCGGCCGTCACGGCTGTCCGGGGCGCCTTGCCCCCCAGCGGACTGCTCCGCCATTATGCGGTCCTTCCAGTTGTCATCAGAATTTCAATCCGTTCTCGCGGGCGGCGTCGGCCAGCGCCGCGATCCGTCCGCCGTAGCTGTAGCCGCCACGGTCGAACACCACGCTGTCGATGCCGGCAGCCTTGGCGCGCTCGGCGATCAGCTGGCCGACCCGCACGCTGCGGGATTTCTTGTCCCCATCCAGTCCACGAACGTCGGCCTCGATCGACGAGGCGGCGGCCACCGTGGTGCCGTTCTCGTCGTTGACCAGCTGCACGTGGATATGCCGTGCCGACCGGTTCACCACCAGCCGCGGGCGCTCCGGAGTGCCCGAGATCTTCTTGCGCAGCCGGGCGTGCCGGCGCAGCCGAGAGACCCGGCGAGTTGCAGAAACGCTCTGCCCCACCGGCTTCCGCTCGGCAGTAGCTTGTTTTTGCGCCATGACTACTTACCTGTCTTTCCGACCTTGCGGCGGACCTGCTCGCCCTCGTAGCGCACGCCCTTGCCTTTGTACGGGTCGGGGCGGCGCAGGCGGCGGATGTTCGCCGAAATCTGGCCGACTTTCTGCTTGTCGATCCCGCTGACGCTGAACTTCGTCGGCGTCTCCACCGCGAACGTGATGCCTTCGGGCGCCTCGATCAGCACGGGGTGACTGTATCCGAGCGCGAACTCGAGGTTGCGGCCCTTGAGCTGCACCCGGTAGCCGACGCCGAAGATCTCCATCTTGGTGGTGTAGCCCTGCGTGACACCGGTGACCAGGTTGGACACCAGCGTGCGCGACAACCCGTGCAGCGAACGGCTTTCCCGCTCGTCGTCCGGCCGGTTGACCACGATCGCACCGTCTTCGCTGCGTACCACGGTGATCGGCTCGGCGATCGTCAGGTCGAGGGTCCCCTTGGGGCCTTTCACCGAGACCTTTTGTCCGTCAATCGTTACGTCGACTCCGGCGGGAACCGGAATCGGCTTCTTACCAATGCGCGACATGGTTACCCCTCACCACACGTACGCGAGGACTTCGCCGCCCACGCCCTGTCTGGCTGCCTGACGGTCGGTGAGCAGACCTGACGACGTCGAGATGATCGCCACGCCAAGCCCGCCGAGCACGCGCGGCAAGTTGGTGGATTTCGCGTACACCCGCAGACCGGGCTTGGAGACCCGGCGCAGGCCGGTGATGCTGCGTTCCCTACTGGGTCCGTACTTGAGCTGAACGACCAACGCCTTGCCGACCCGAGCGTCTTCGGTCCGGAAGTCGCTGATGTATCCCTCACTCTTGAGGATCTGGGCGATGTTGGCCTTGATCTTGGAGTGCGGCAACGTCACCTCGTCGTGATACGCCGAATTGGCGTTGCGCAGACGTGTCAAGAAGTCTGCGATCGGGTCCGTCATAGTCATCGAGCGCCACTCCTCTTCGTCGCAGCGGCCCCCTCGCCGCTGCGCTGCCGGGGGTGCCCCCACTGCATCGTCGTTGTCGCGGTCATGAAAGCGTCTGTAACCTTCCTCGCGATGGTTCCCGTTAGGGCCTGTCGCGCACCTGTTCTGGGTTGGTCTGTAGTCCTGAGCCTGTTACCAGCTGCTCTTCTGCACGCCGGGCAGCTCGCCCGCGTGCGCCATTTCGCGCAGGCAGATCCTGCACAGCCCGAACTTGCGGTAAACCGCACGCGGACGTCCGCACTTGCTGCAGCGGGTGTAGGAACGCACCGCGAACCGCGGCTTCTTCGCTGCCTTGTTAACCAGTGCCTTCTTAGCCATCTACTCAGTTCTCCTTGAACGGAAAGCCGAGGGCCCGCAACAGCGCTCGTCCTTCGTCGTCGTTCGTCGCCGAAGTGACGACGTTGATGTCCATGCCGCGAACCCGGTCGATCTTGTCGACGTCGATCTCGTGGAACACCGATTGCTCGGCCAGCCCGAAGGTGTAGTTGCCGACGCCGTCGAACTGCTTGGGCGACAGCCCGCGGAAGTCACGAATACGCGGCAGCGTAATGGAAGTGAGCCGGTCGAGGAACTCCCACATCCGGTCGCCCCGCAGGGTGACCCGCGCCCCGATCGGCATGCCCTCGCGCAACTTGAACTGCGCGATGGACTTGCGGGCCTTGCGGATTTCGGGCCGCTGGCCGGTGATCAGGGCCAGGTCGCTGACCGCACCGTTGATCAACTTGGCGTCCCGGGCGGCGTCGCCGACGCCCATGTTGACGACCACCTTGGTCACGGTCGGAATCTGCATGACGTTGGCGTAGCCGAATTCCTTGTGCAGCGCATCGCGAATCTCGTTGCGGTAGCGCTCTTTCAGGCGCGGCTGCACTTTCTCTGCGGTGGTCATGTCAGATGTCCTTGCCGTTGGTCTTGGCGATACGGACGCGCTTGCCGGTCTCCTCGTCGACCCGGTAACCGACGCGGGTCGGCTTACCGTCGGAGTCGACCACCATCACGTTGGAGACGTGAATCGGCGCTTCCTGGGTGACGATCCCGCCCGAGCGGGTGCCGCGCTGGTTGGTCGAAATCGCGGTGTGCTTCTTGATCGCGTTGACACCCTCGACCAGTACGCGGTCGCGGTCCGGGTAGACCTTGAGCACTTTGCCCTTGGCGCCCTTGTCCTTGCCCGCGATCACCAGGACGGTGTCGTCCTTCTTGACCTTCATCTACAAAACCTCCGGGGCCAGCGAGATGATCTTCATGAATCGCTTCTCGCGCAGTTCGCGTCCGACCGGCCCGAAGATGCGGGTCCCGCGCGGATCGTTGTCGGGCTTGATGATGACCGCAGCGTTCTCGTCGAACTTGATGTAGCTGCCGTCGGGACGCCGGCGCTCCTTGACGGTACGCACCACGACGGCCTTGACGACGTCACCGCGCTTGACGTTGCCACCCGGGATGGCGTCCTTGACGGTGGCGACGATGACGTCACCGATGCCGGCGTAGCGTCGCGACGAGCCACCGAGCACCCGGATGCACAAGATCTCCTTGGCGCCGGTGTTGTCGGCGACCTTCAGCCGCGATTCCTGCTGAATCACTCGATCTCCTGACTGAGTTCACGTGTGCACGGCAAGCGAACACCTCGGCAAGCCTTCAGAAAGCAAGGCCCACCACAAACCTGACGTGCGCGGTCTTTGTTGCCGAAGGGCACGCGGGGCCTGTGACGCTTGCACGCACCGGCCGAGGTCTGCCCAAGGCAACCCCTAGAGTCTAGGTGAAGACCTGCTCAGCGCCAAATTTCCGACGACGGCGCATTGGCCAGCGCGCGGTCCGCTGTTCACCCGGCAAGCGGTGACGCGCCGATGCTGACGATTCTGCCGCTAGAACGGCGGTGGTTCTTCGTCGGCGGGCGGGGCGGGGCCGACGCGGGCCGGGCACTCGGGGCGCTGGGCGAGGCGGCTTTCGCGGTTGTGGCGGCGCTCCGAGGCGATGCGCGGCCCGGTTTTGGGCGCGGGTCTTGGTGCGCAGCGGCATCATCGCGGTGCGCTCCCCGCACCGCTCGGTGGAGGCCGCGGCTTTCGGTGCAACGCCGGTCGGCGCACACAGGCTCGGGAACAGCAGCGCGCTGCCCAGCATGGTCACGTAGGTCTGCCCGTCGGGAAGCCGCCAGATCACCGTGCCGTCCGGCAACTGCTCGTCGTGCCAGCCCCAGAAGGTTTTCATCAAATGATGAAGCCGGCAAAGGCATTTGGTGTTCGCCGCGCAGGTAGTACCCCCGTCGGCGTAGGCAATCGTGTGATCGATATCGCAGTGGACAGCCGGCTGGTCACACCCCGGGGCCCGACACGTCAGATCGCGACACCGCATGAACTCGGCCAGCTTGCGCGAGGGCGTATAGCCCGGCTCGGGTGCTGGCGCCGGGATGCTCAGCGGCGCCAACCGCGCCGACTTGGCCAACTCGGCGACCAAACCGGCCGGGAGCAGTCCGTCGAGGCCGGGCAACACCCCGGGCGTCGTGCCGGTGCCCGCCACGGTGGCCTGCTCGGCGACCACATGGATCACCACGCTGCTCTTCGGTGCCGGCTCGCCCGCTGCCGGGCACCCGGTGCGTCCGCACCCGCACACCCGCCGCGCGGCCCCGGCGGCCAGCGCCCCCAACGCGTCGGCGCGTCGCTGCCGGGCCGTGCGCGGATCCCGGTCGCACACCGTCGCGGCCAACTCGCTCAGCCGGCGATCCACCGCCTGCCCGTCCGGACCCAGCAGTTTGGCGTCCACCCACGCCATCCCCGACACGTCGCCGACCACGTCGACATACCGATCCGCGATCGCCTGCTCGGCCCGGCGCACCGCATCGGCATCGGCCATCGCCACGACGCGGTCCACCGCGGCCGCCAGGCCCCCGCGGGTGAGTGCCCGACGCCGCGACACCAGCAGCGCCAGCCGGGCATCTACCTTGGCCATCACCTGTGCATCGGTGATCAAATCGGTTCGAAACACGATCGTCTGAAACGCCCGATAGTCGATGTCGCCGGCCCGGAAAACCTTGCCCACCTCCGGCAGCCGCTCACGCAGCGCCATCGCGTAGCGCAGATAGCTGTGCCCCATCGCCACGCTGCAGTTCAACGCCGCCCCCACCTGCGCGGCCACCGCCTGCCACGTATCAGCGGCCCAGTCGGCCTGCTCGCCGGAATCACGGCAGCGCACCACCAACAACTCCCCGACAGCCACCAACCGCTCCGCGGCGGCGCGGGCCTCCGCCCGACCGGCCTCGCGCACCCGATCCAACAGCGCCGCCGACTCCGGCGTAGCACGAGACGACCACGTGGATTCGAACATGTATTCGAGTATAACTACGGGGTCCGACATGATTCTGTTGAGCCGGTTTGGGCGAGGATGGTCTTGCCCGCTCGTTGCTGGTGATGACCAGGGGCCTGACACTGGCCCGCGAACTCCTGCGGATCAGTCACCCTGCCGGACCCAGGCGAGGATGTACAGACTCATCGCCACCACCAGTGCGATCAGCACCCACTGCACGATGGCCTGGTCGATCCACGAGCCCGGTGGCGGACTGCCGGGCAGGATATTTCGCAGCGGAACGATCGCGAACAGCATCGCGGCGTACCAGGTTCCGAACGGCGGAACGAACTTTCTGCGACCCATCACCATCGGAATGGCGACCAACAACGCCAGGGTCGGCAGGGTGATGAGGACGATGCAGATGAAGATGTCGAACACCAGCGGCCCCTTGGCCCGTTTCATCGTGATGACCAGCTGCGCGTCGTCGAGGCCGCGCGAATTCACATTGCTGGTTTCGTCGACGCGGTCGACGTCGACGTCCCAGCCGTCCAACCCCCCGGTTACTTTGACGCGGGCGGGCAGCTTCTTTCGGTCATCGCCGGACCCGACGAAGGTATCGGCCGAGATTTTCTCCGTCTTGTAGGTGTCCAATGGCCAGTTGGCCGGGCCACCGTGGGCTTCGATCGTCGTTTCGACCTGCGCCGGCGCCTTGCCCTTGGGGAACTGCAGGTCGCCGAGATCGTTCGGCGGATACAGGCGCACGGCGACGTCGGTGTTCAGTACGTCGAATCGCCTGTCGTACAACGAATCTGGAGGATAGACGAGCACGTCCACCTTCAGACGATTGGACGTGGTCTTGAAGTCGTCGAGACGCAGCTGCACGATGATGTCGTTGCCGCCGCCCTGGCTGAGGTCCAGCGGCGGGAGCGGCCCCTCCGATCGCTGCAAGTAGTGCACACCGAACAGCGAGAAGACGTAGACACCGGCGACGACCGCCAGGATGAACGCGCCGAGTGACAGGCGCGGCCGGTGACGGTTCAGATAACTGATGAGGCCCGGCTTGCGCGGCGCTTTTTCCTCCGGTGGCGCCTCTGTCGGCGGCGTTTCGGTGGTCATCGGTCCCGGCTAGTCACTCGCTGGCGGAATCCGGCTCGACGAGGCGACACGGGCAGATGGTAGCGAACATCCGCGCGGTCCGCGCAGCGAAACCCGACGTCCCAAAGACACGTGTCACGTGCCGGAAAGCCGGCGTTAACGCGCCGCGGCCGATCCGGTATCGGCCACGCAGCGAAACCCGATATGGGTGGTGGCGGTGTCCTGGGATTGCGGTGCCCGGGCCGCCGGGCGGTAGCGGTGGCAATACTCCGGCGCGCACAGGTGCGAGCCGCCCTTCAGGGCCTGGCTGACGGCCGGGTCGGCGGGTCCCGAGGGGGTACAGCAGGCCTTCGGGGGCTGGTCGAGCCGATGATGGGCGGAGAACTCGGTGGCGGTCCACTCCCAGACGTTGCCGATCATGTCGTGCAGTCCGAACCCGTTCGGCGGAAACAGCCCGACCGACGACGATCCCACCCAGCCGAGTGCACCGTCGTTGCGGTACGGGAAGCTGCCCTGCCACGTGTTGGCCATCAGTTGCCCGCCGGGACTGGGCTCGTCACCCCAGGGGTAGGTAGTCGTAGAGCCACCGCGGGCGGCGTACTCTCACTCCGCTTCCGTCGGCAACCGGCGTCCGGCCCAGCGCGCATAGGCGACCGCGTCCGGATAGGCGACCTGGACTACCGGATGATCCGCGCGGTCCGCCACGTCGCTGTCCGGTCCGAACGGATGGCGCCAGCTCGCGCCGGGCACCCAGTCCCACCACTGTCGCCAGTCGCGCAGGTCGACCGGGCCCGGCATGGGACGGAAGACCATCGCGCCCGGGCTGAGCTGGCCGGGATCCGCACCGGGATACAGCGCGGGATCGATCGGCTGTTCGGCGATCGTGACATAGCCTGTGGCAGCGACGAATTCGGCAAACTGCGCATTGGTCACCGGGTGCCGCTCCACCGCGAACGAGCCCACGGTCACGGTGTGGATCGGCGCCTCTTCGGGGTAGAAGCTCGTCGAGCCCATGCGGAAGGTGCCGCCGGGGAGATCGACCAACTCGGTGAGCACCATCCCAGGGTAGGGCGCGCGCCGATCCGATCGCGCGTCCCAGGTGATCGTCAATTACCCCGGCGCGAACAACTGGCGGCGTACTTGCAATTCGCAGGGTGGAATCCAGCTAACCGCAGACCACACGAAGCCAGCCGGCAATCAACCGGTACCGCCAGCGCGCGAAATGCGGCTAAGCGCAAACTGCGATAGTCATCGCGCCACTCGGGGTCGGCGTTGCAAACTCTCAATTCACCTGATGTTTGTTTGCGCGTCGCTTCGATAGCTGCAAATCTCGACGTGTGTCGAAAGCGGGGTGGAGGTGCACCCCGAAGCCGGCTCGCCGCCGATGCCGGGCGCCGTATCAGTCGTCTAGGCTACCCATGCCGCCGGGGACCGTGTGCACACCCGCCCGCCCTTGCTCCGGTTCATGCGGTTACCCGACGTCACCGCTGCCATGGACAACACCGCATCGCTAGAATTCGGTCACAGCCCCCGGCCGTCTCACCACCTGCCGTTCTCGAGGAGGCACTCGACGTGAAGCACAACAGACCGGCTGCCGCGATAAGCGTGCTGACGCGACCGCATTGGTGCTCTCGGGATGCAGCAAACCCCACACCTCCCTGTCTTATGCCAACGGAGCGCGGGTGGATTGCGGTGCCAAACAAGACATCGCCGCCAGCGGTTCGACCGCACAGCAAACGCGATGAAGCGATTCGTCGACGCGTATGCGAAGACCTGCAAGGGACAGAATCTGTCCTACACCGCAAACGGATCGGCCGCGGGTGTCGCCGATTTCCTGGCCGGCAAGACCGACTTCGCCGGATCCGACTTACCGCTGTCCGGTGACCAATACGCGGCCGCCAAGCAGCGCTGCGGCGGCGCGGACGCGTGGAACCTGCCGGTGGTGTTCGGCCCGATCGCTATCACATACAACCTCAACGCTATTGACTCGCTGGTGCTCGACGCGCCGACGCTGGCCAGGATCTTCAACGGCAGCATCACGCGCTGGGATGATCCGGCCATCACCGCGATGAACGCCTCGATGCCGCCGGAGAACATTCACGTCGTCTACCGCGCCGACGCGTCCGGCACCACCGCACACTTCCAGGCCTACCTGCAGGCCGCGTCCGGCGGGGCCTGGGACAAGGGCACCGGCAAGATCTTCAACGGCGGCGTCGGCACCGGCGCCCACGGCAACGTCGGCACGTCGTCGGAGGTGAAGAACACCGAGGGCGCGATTTCGTACAACGAGCTGTCGTTCGCCCTGGACCAGGGGCTGTTCGCCGCCCAGATCAAGACGCCGGCGCGCCGGAAGTCGTTGCGCCCGGTGCGTATCGGGACCGATACCGTCGGCAAGACCATCACCAATGCCAAGATCATCGGCAAGGGCAACGACCTGGTGCTCGACACCGCGCCGTTCTACAACCCGACTCAGCCCGATGTGTATCCGATCGTGATGGTCACCTACGAGATCGTCTGCTCGAAGTACCCCGACCCCGCCGTCGGCCAGGCGGTCAAGGCTTTCCTGCAGGCAGCCGTCGGACCGGGCCAGGCCGATCTCGACAAGAATGGCTACATCCCGCTGCCGCCGGACTTCCAATCGAAAGTCTTCACCGCGATCGACGCCATCACCACGGCGTCGATAGAGAATGTGCGCTAAGGGTTTTCGAGTCCTAGCTCTTCTTCGGCGTCTTTCGATCTCGGTGCCACCACCAGGCGGAGACGAATATCGACATCGCGGCGACCAGGCCGATCAATACCCATAGGACGACGGCTTGGTCGATCCAGGAGCCGTATGGTGGATTGCCGGGCAGGATATTGCGCAGCGGAACGATAGCGAACAGCATCGCGCCGTACCAGGTGATGAACGGCGGAGTGAACGACGTCCGCCCCAGGGCCATCGGAATGGCCAGCCACAGCGCAAGAATCGGCAGGGTGATCAAGACGAACACCACACCGACGTCGAAGATCAGCGGGCCCTTGGATCGGTGCAGCGTGATGACAACGTCGTCCGTCACATTGGGATCGGCGTCGTCGTGGTCGTGGACCCGGGTGACGCTGGCGTCCCAGCCGTCCAGCTTTCCGGTGACTTCCACACGGGCAGGGTTCTTTTCGCGGTTCTGACCGGTCCCGGTGAACACATCGGCCGCGATGACCTCCGTTTTGTAGGAGTCGAAGGGCCAGTTGCCGGGATCGCCGTCCGTCTTGATGGTGGTGGTGACCTGCGCCGGCGCCTTACCGACCGGGTACTGCAGGTCGCCGAGGTCGTTGTCGGGGTAGAGGCGCACGGCCGCATCGGTGGTCAGCACGCCGAAGTTCTTATCGTACAACGAATCCTTCGGGCAGACAAGCACATTCACCGTCAACCGGTTCGCTACCGTTTTCAGCTCGCTCAGGTTCACCTAAACGACGTTGTCCTCGGCCTCGACCTTGCTGAAGTCCACGGCAGGCAGCGGCGGCGCCGATTTGGCCAGCAGGTGTACCGCGATCAGGGATAGCACGTAGACACAGATCAGGGCTATCAGAATCCCGAACGCTATTGCGATTTGGCGTCCGCGCGAATCTGGTTTCGACGGCGGTAGCGGCGGAGCTTCAGCGGTCATCGGACATCACCACCACGACTAGGACGGACAGGTTGACGCCTTTCCCGGCAGGCATGGGCTCAGATGCTAGCAGTCAGGCATTTCGTTTCAGGGGATAACAACCGCGAATTGCTGCATGGCCGTGGATTTCGCCGCGTCGAACCCGGGCGCATTCGCGGGCCCCTCCAGATGGATCACCACCAGGAACGCTTTGGTGTTCGTCCAGATGTGGGTGATGCGGTCGACGAAGGCGACCCCCGCTGCGCTTCCGCTGAGCAGTTGGCTGCTGTAGCCGCAGAATTGGGCGGCTTCGACGTCGATCTGGACACCCGGCTTTGCAGTACGCAGATCGGCGCCGTAGCGCAGGAACGCCCCGCCGGCTTCGAGGTCGGTCGGCGTGATCGTCACCTTCCCCGACAGCCCCTCGGGCCCGGTCGCGGTCAACGCGACATCGCCGCTGCCCGGCACCGAGTTCCAGCCCTCTGGTAGCGACACCGTGAGCCGGGGTGCAACCGGATCCGACACCGAAGCCGCCGTTATCCAGCCGTTGCCCGTGGCGGCCTGCAGGCAGGCCAGGGCGTTGGGCGGGATGTGATCCGGCGGGGTGGCCTGGACACCGGGCACCGGCTCGGCCGGATCGGACTTGCGAGGTTTCGTCACCGAGGTCGTCGCCGAAGACGCGGTCGACGCCGTGATGCTGGCCCGAATGGCGTTGCCCCCGGTCGTCTTTCCGCAGCCGAGGATCACAGCCACCAGCACGCACATCCCGCCCGCCATGGCGAGCTTGGCTCGTCGTGACCGGTCAGTCGCGCGAAAATGCAAGCGCAAGTTCGGTTTCCACGTCATGGTAGGGCCGCCCGGAGAAGTCGAGGCGGACACTGGCGATGGTGCCGCCGGTGAAGAGGAACGACGCCTTGTACCGGCTGGACACCGCGGAACCACCGTTTCGGCCGACGGTGATGCCGGCGCCGGCCAAGCCGAAGGTTCCGGGGTGGGCGGTCACATCCGCGAGCGTGCCCACCACCTCGTCGTCGATGAACAGGGTGACGTCGCCCAGCGGGGTATGACTGTTCGCCACGGTTCCCGTCCGCGCGTAGCTGGCGCCGAAAACGTGTCGGCCCAACGGGACCGCGGCCGCGGAAGACACCAGTTGCTGGCACTCGCCCAGGAAGTTGTAGACATCACTCGCCCAGGAAGTTGTAGACATAGTGCAGGCGCCCGTCCTGGATGAATAGCACATGCCCGCCGTGCGCGCCGCCCTGCTTGAACAGCACCCCTTCTGCGCCGGTGGTATCAACGGTGACGTCGGCCAGCACGCTGAACGAGCGGCCGCGGATTTCCGCGGCGGCACCGATTCCGACGTCCGCGCAGTCGGGGTAGTAGATGTAGCTGGTCCGCTCCCCCACCAGGTAGGGCCGGGATCGGGTCATCGTCTCGATCAGGTTCAGATCCGCCAGTGGCAGGCCGTTGTACTTGGCGGCCTCGGAAAACCACAGCGCCTTAAGCTCTTCCAGCTTCTCGGGGTGCTCGGCGGCCAGATCGGTGTATTGGCTGCGGTCGGCCTCGATGTGGAACAACTCCCAGCGGTCGGCGTCGAAATTCGACCAGCCGGCCGGTGTGGCGGCGTGCACGGTGTTGGCGAACCAGCCGTTGTGCCAGATCCCGCGGGTGCCCAGCATGGTGTAGAACTGCGTGTGCTTGCCGGTATCGGCAGCCGGATCGGCCAGCGCCGCTTTGAAACTCACACCGTCTAGCGGTCGTTGCGTAATCCCCTTGACCGTCTCCGGTGGCGTCATGTCCAGCAGGTCATAGACGGTCGGGGTGATGTCGCAGACGTTGACGTAGTTGTCGCGGATCTCGCCGTGCGCGGCAATCCCGTTGGGCCAGGAGATGATCGCCGGATCGGCGATGCCGCCCTCATGCGAGGCGTAGCGCTTGTAGAGCTTGTAGGGCGTGTTGAATGCCATCGCCCAGCCGATCGGGTAATGGTTGAAGGTTTCCGGCCCACCGGGGTGGTCGAAGAGCTTCATGCTCTCCTCGACGGTGTCAATGTAACCGTTGAAGAACTTGCCCTCGTTCACCGACCCGTTCGGACCGCCCTCGCCGCTAGCACCGTTGTCGGAGATCACCACGATGATGGTGTTGTCCAACTGGCCGGACTCCTCGAGGTAATCCAGGATCCGGCCGATCTGCGCGTCGGTGTAGGACAAGAAGCCGGCGAACACCTCGGCCATCCGCGAGAACAACTTCTTCTCTTTGCTGTCCAGC
>NZ_JAGZ01000009.1 GCF_000526915.1 Mycobacterium genavense ATCC 51234
TTCGAGGGCCACAACATCCATACGGAGTACGCCTCGCTGCGCAGCCGGATCGGGATGGTCCCCCAAGACGACGTCGTGCACCGTCAGCTGACCGTCAACCAGGCGCTGGGCTATGCCGCCGAGTTGCGGCTGCCACCGGACACCAGCAAGGCCGACCGCGAACAGGTCGTCGCGCAGGTGCTCGAGGAACTCGAGCTGACCAAGCACGCCGACACCCGCGTCGACAAGCTCTCCGGCGGCCAGCGCAAGCGCGCGTCGGTGGCCCTGGAATTGCTCACCGGCCCGTCGCTGCTGCTCCTCGACGAACCCACCACCGGCCTGGACCCGGCGCTGGACCGCCAGGTGATGATGATGCTGCGCCAGCTGGCCGACGCCGGCCGCGTCGTGTTGGTCGTGACGCACTCGGTGTCCTACCTCGACGTCTGCGATCAGCTGCTGCTGGTCGCGCCCGGCGGCAAGACGGCCTACTGCGGCCCGCCCAGCCAGATCGGCGCGGCGATGGGCACCACCAACTGGGCCAAGATCTTCACCAAGGTGGGTGCCGATCCCGAGGAAGCCAACCAGCGCTTCCTGGAGCGCAGCGCGGCGCAGCACCGGAAACGTTGGCGGGCAAGGACGACGAGCCGGGTGAGCTGGGCGAGCCGGTGCATACCAGCGTGCGGCGCCAGATCTCGACGATCGCCCGCCGGCAGATCCGCCTGGTCGTCGCCGACCGCGCCTACTTCATCTTCCTGGCGCTGCTGCCGTTCATCCTGGGGTCGCTGTCACTGACGGTTCCGGGCTCGAACGGGTTCCATCTGCCCGCCCCGAACGCGGGCACCCCCGACGAATCCGCCCAAATCCTGGCCCTGTTGATGCCCGCCACGGCGTTCATGGGCACCGCGCTGACGATCCGCGACCTGGTCGGCGAACGCGCCATCTTCCAGCGCGAGCAAGCGGTCGGGCTGTCCACGACCGCCTACCTGCTGGCCAAGACGGCGGTGTTTTGCGGGTTCGCGATCGTGCAGTCGGCGATCATCACCGCGATCGTGGTGATCGGCAAGAGCGCACCGACACGGGGCGGCATGCTGCTGGGCCACGGAACGGTCGCGGCCACCGTCGAGCTGTTCGCGACCGTCGCGGCGACGTGTGTGGCGTCGGCCGTTCTCGGCCTTGCCATTTCGTCGCTGGTGCGCTCCAGCGAGCAGATCATGCCGCTGTTCGTGGTGGCGGTGATGGCGCAGCTGGTGCTGTGTGGCGGCATGGTCCCGGTGACCGGCCGGCTCGGGCTGGACCAACTGTCCTTCACGATGCCGGCGCGCTGGGGTTATGCCGCGGCCGCCGCGACGGTCGACCTGCGGCACTTGGTACCGGATTCGCTGCTCTCCCAGGACCGTTTCTGGCAGCACACATTGCGGACGTGGCTGTTCGATATGGGGATGCTGGGCGGCCTGTCCATGCTGTACCTCGGCTTTGTACGGTGGAAGATCCGGCTGCGCCGCTGAGCGCCCGGTAAAGTGACGCCATCCATCCACCGAAGCGCGAGACGTTCGACCTGCGCGACCGCACCAACACCGATCCGAAGGGCATCGTGCGGGCGGTCGACGAGTACGCGGTGCATCCGTGGGGCCTCTACGTGGCCCGCCCCACTCCCGGCCGCGCCCAGTTCCACTACCTGGAGTCGTGGCTGCTGCCGTCGCTGGGATTGCGCGCCACGGTGTTCCACTTCAACCCGGGTCACCAGCGTGACCACGACTACTACCTCGACGTCGGCGAGTACACGCCCGGCCCGGACGTGTGGCGCGCGGAGGACCACTACCTCGACATCGAGGTGCGCACCGGCTCCGGCGCGGCGCTCGCCGATGTCGACGAGCTGCTGGAGGTGATGCGGCACGGCCTGCTGCCCGCCGAGGTTGCCGAGCAGGCGGTGCGCCGCGCCGTGCACGCCGTCGAAGGGCTGGCCCGAAACGGGTATGACCTGCACCGCTGGTTGGCCGGCAACGGCATCGACCTCACCTGGCGCGGCCGGGAGCGGTTTCCGAAGCGGACGCCCGGGTAATCTGCGACATGCCCTTGAGCGAATATCGGCGCAGACGACGGTCCGGGCGCAGCCCGGAGCCGCGCGGGCGGCGGGCACACAAACGCCGTACCACCGCGGCCGAGCCGTGTTTCGTCATTCAGCATCACGCCGCGACCAGCGACCACTACGACTTTCGCCTGGAGATCGGGGGCGTGCTCGCATCGTGGGCGATACCCAAGGGCCCGTCGACGAACCCGAAGGACCGGTGGATGGTGCGCCGCACCGAGGATCAGCCGCTCGATTACGCGGATTTCGAAGGTGTGATCCCCGACGGGGAATACGGTGCCGGACCGGTGATCGTCTGGGACCGCGGCACCTACGTCAATGCCACCGACCACGAGATGACCGAATGCCTGGGCACGTTTCGTTCCGTCTGCAGGGCGCCAAGCTGAGCGGTGGCTTCGCGCTCACCAGGATTCGTGAGGGCAAGGACGAGATCTGGCTACTGATCAAACGCAAAGACGAACATGCCGACGCTCGGCGCAAACCCGTCAAAGCCAACCCGAATCGGTGTTGTCCGGCCGCACGTTCGACGATCTGGCCGAGTCGTCATGACCGATCTGGCCGGTCTGCCCGCCGCGGTGCAAGCCGCACTGCGCGACGAGCCGGTGCCGGATTGGCGGGCCCCCAACCTGGCCACCCTGACCGACAAGAGGTTCAGCGACCCGAAATGGATCTTCGAGCGCAAGTTCGACGGCATGCGTTGGCTGGCGTTTCACGACGGCGACCGAATCCGGTTGCTATCGCGAAATCGGCAGCCGCTCAACGGAACCTACCCGGAGCTGGTCGACGCGCTGGCCGCGCAACGCGCCACCCGATTCGTCGTCGACGGTGAGGTCGTCGCATTCCAGGGCCGCCACACCAGCTTCGCCAGGTTGCAGGGACGCCTGGGCATCACCGACCCGAGGTGGCCCGCGCATCGCGAATCCGGGTCTACTACTACCTTTTCGACCTGCTGCACCTGGACGACAAGTGCCTCACGGAAGTGCCGCTGCGGTGGCGGAAACGACTGCTGCGCGACACGATCAGTTTCGACGACCCGCTGCGCAACACCGCTCATCGTGTCGGCGACGGCCTGGCCGCCTACCAGGCGGCGTGCGAACGCGGTGACGAAGGCGTGATCGCCAAGCTGGCCGACTCCACCTACGAAAGCGGCCGCTCCAGGAATTGGCTGAAATTCAAATGCGTCCGCGACCAGGAATTCGTCGTCGGCGGCTACACCAGTCCCAAAGGCAGCCGAATCGAGTTGGGCGCGTTACTGCTCGGCTACCACGACGGCCACGACCTCGTCTACGCCGGCAAGGTCGGCACCGGCTTCGACGAGACCACGCTGCGCAGCCTGCACGAAAGACTCTCCCCCATCGAGCAGGACACACCGCCGTTCACCCGAGGGTTGGTGCGCGAGAACGGCGCTCGGTGGGTACGTCCGGAGCTGGTGGCCCAGATCAGATTCACCGAATGGACGCGCGACGGGAAACTCCGCCATCCGCGCTACCAGGGCCTGCGCACCGACAAGGACGCCGCCGATGTGGTACGGGAGACAAGCTGATGCCACGCATCGAGGTCGAAATCACCCATCCGGATCGGGTGTTGTTCCCGCAGAGCGGAATCACCAAGCGCGAGCTGGCCGACTACTACGGCGAGGTCGCCGACACCATGCTGCCGCACCTGAAGGGTCGTGCCTTGACCGTGCAGCGGTTCCCGCGCGGAATCAGCGAAAAAGGCTTCCTACAACAGGATTTCGCTGATACACTGCCGAGCTGGATGAGCGGTGTCGAGGTGACGAAGGAAGGCGGCACCCTGGTACACCCACTGGCCGAACGCCCGGAGGACCTGCGCTGGCTGGCGAACCAGAACTGCATCACGCTACATGTGTGGCAGTCGCGGAAGGACCGGCTGCACAATCCCGACCGGTTGGTCTTCGACCTCGATCCGTCCGACACCGATTTCGCGGTGGTGCGTGCCACCGCCCATGCGCTGGCCGGCGTGCTGAACGATCTGGGGCTGGCCCGATACGTGCAGACCACCGGGTCGCGCGGACTGCACGTCGTGGTGCCCGTGCGCCCCGAGGTCGACTTCGACACCACTCGGCAATTCGCCCGCGATGTCGCCGAACTGGTCGTCGCCGACGACGACGCGCACCGCACCGTGGCGGCCCGCAAAGACAAGCGCGGTGGCCGGGTGTACCTGGACGTCATGCGAAACGCGTACGCGCAGAAGGCCGTTGCGCCGTATTCGGTCCGGGCCCGCGAAGGCGCGCCGGTGGCCACCCCGCTGGAGTGGGGCGAGCTGGATGCGCGGGGCCTGCGAGCGGACCGGTTCACCATTCGAGGCATTCCGAAACGGGTTGCCGGACAACGTGATCCGTGGGCGGATATGTACCGGCACGCCCGGTCGCTGACCGGGCCGCGAGCGCAATTGGCGAAACTTCGTGCCTAAACTACCCGATGTCGAAGGGTTTCGTCGCGAGCTGGCTAACACCTTGCCCCGCCGCCGGATTCAGCGCGTGCAGGTGCACGATCCCGGCATTCTGCGCAACACCTCCCCCGCCGCGATCGGCCGCCACCCCACCAGCCACCGGTTCCAAACGCCGCGCCGACACGGCAAATGGTTGATACTTCCGACCGACGGGCCCACGCTGCTGATCCACAGTGGCATGACCGGGCATCCGTACTTCGCCGCCCCCAACGCCGAGCCCGAACGGTGTGAGCGGCTGGTGGTCTCGCTCGACAAAGGTGAGCTGCGCTACGCCGACCTGCGCAAGCTACGCGGGGTATGGCTGGCTCATGGCGACGACGACCTCGCCGAGGTCCTGGGTCCGCAAGGGCCCGACGCGCTGGGGCTGCGGGTCCCCGAGTTCCGCGACGTGCTGGCCGGTCGGCACGGACGGTTGAAACCCACGCTGATGGACCAGTCGGTCATCGCCGGCCTCGGCAATCTGCTGACCGACGAAATCTGCTGGCGGGCCAGGTTGCGTGTCACCCAACCCGTTGCCGACCTCACCGACGACGACGTACAGCGCCTGCACGCCGCAATGGCTCAGGTGTTGCGCACCTCGGTGCGACACGGCCGCGTTCCGGGCTGTCCCGCTGGCTGACCGGCGTGCGTGACGAGCCGGATCCGAGCTGCCCGCGCTGCGGAACACGCCTGCGCCATGACCGGGTGGGCGGCCGGATGTCGTTGTGGTGCCCCCACTGCCAGCGCTAGTGGCTGGGCGTAATCTCTGCAGCTATGACCCCTCGTACAGGCAGGTGGCTGCCGCTGGTCGCAGAGACCGTGATCGGCTCGCAGTTGGCGCCCGCGACTGCGCATGCGGACCTGCACAACATCACCTACCGGGCCAGGATCGACGCCCTGACGACCGGCAGCAAGGCCACCTTCGTCACCAACGGCGGCCAGACGAACACCACGAACCTTCCGTCGATGCCGGGCAACGTCTTCGAAGCCAACACCGTGTTGCCCGATCCGGCCGAGGCCGGGCTACGGATCGTGCTGCATTTCCCGTACGCGGCCAACGTGCACTGCGAGATCGACGTCGACGACAACGTTTTCACCCAGACCGATCAGATGGTGCGCCCGCTACCCGGCAGTTCCGATCCCAATAACGGTGCGCTGCAATGCGGGGCGCCGCTACCCGGCTGAATCAGGGCTTCCAGCCGGTGAAGTCCGCCCACTCCCAGGCCCGGCGGTAGGCGTCGGCGAACCACGGCTCCTTGGCCTCGAAGTAGGCCGCCATATCGCCGTCTGCGGGCTTCCCGGCCTCGTGCTTGACGGCCAGGTAGTTCACCCGCTCCCCGGGGTTGGCGGCCAGCCAGTCGACGAACAGCAGGGCGAACTGCTGGTTGGGCCAGCCGGCCACCCTGATGTGCACATTGGTGGGCCGCCCGGGATCGGCCGAGGCATGAATTCGCTTGCGCCACAACGCCGGATCGTCGCTGCGGTCGTACTCGCGGACGGTGCTGCGCGCATCGGCCTTCGCCTCGTCCCGATCGACGTGCTCGATGCGCGGGTAGCCCGCCGCGAGCAACGCCTCGCCGAGTTCGTCTGGCAGCCCCAGCGATTCGACCGTGATCTGGATGTCGATGACGTCCTTGGCGTCGAAGTCCGGCACCGCGGTCGAACCGATGTGGTCGACGCGCAACGCCTTGTGGCCGCACGCCGTCGCCAGCCGGTTCACGATCCGTCGCGCCTGATCCGGCCAGGTCGGATCGGCCGGCACCACGCGCGCCGGGGCGCGGACGAACCGTCGCTCGGCCAGGTTGTGCGCGAACGGCACGATCCTGTCGTTCCACACCTCGCGGGCCCGCTTGACCAAATCCTCTTGGCTGCCAGAGTTATCCAGCCAGATGTCGGCAACGGCTTCGCGCTGCTCGTCGCTGGCCTGCGCCGCAATGCGGGCGCGGGCGTCGTCCTCGGACATGCCGCGCAACTCGACCAGCCGACGCACCCGCAGCTCGACGTCGGCATGAACGATGATCACCAACGGAAACAGCGGCGCCATGCCGGATTCCACCAGCAGCGGAATGTCCTCGACGACGACCGCATCCTGCGGCACCGACGCGATGATCTCCTCGCGCCGCTTGCCCACCAGCGGGTGAACGATCGAGTTCAGCTTCTGGCGCGCCGCGTCATCGGCAAAAGCCTTGGCCGCCAAGGCCGGACGATCCAATGACCCATCGGACCGCAGGATGTCCTCACCGAACGCCGCGACGAGCGACACCAACCCCTCGGTGCCCGGCTGGACAACTTCCCGGGCGATGACGTCGCCGTCGACGATGATCCCACCGCAGTCCGCGAACGTGGCCGACAGCGCCGATTTCCCGGCGCCGATGCCACCGGTCAACCCGACGCGCAGCATCGAGGGTTAGGCGTTGCCGGCGAGCTTTTCCCGCAGCGCAGCCAGTTGGGCGTCGCTGGCCAGCGAGCCGCCCGCGGCTTTCTCCGCGGGCGCGCCATTGCCCTGCGTCGGGTGGTCGCCACCGGCGTACACCTCGGCCTCGGCGGCGGCGAACTTCTCCATCTGCGCGGTGTGCATCTTGTGCCGGCGCTCGGCCTCGGCGTAGCGGGCCTCCCACTCGTTGCGCTGAGTGTCGAAACCTTCCATCCACTCGTTGGTTTCGGAGTCGAAACCCTCGGGGAAGATGTAGTTGCCCTGCTCGTCGTAGCTGTCCGCCATGCCGTACTTGGCCGGGTCGAACTCGTCGGTGTAGTCCTCGTTGGCCTGCTTGAGGGACAACGAGATTCGGCGGCGCTCCAGGTCGATGTCGATGACCTTGACCATCGTGTCGTCGCCGACGGCCACCACCTGGTCGGGCACCTCGACGTGGCGCTCAGCCAGCTCGGAGATGTGCACCAGACCCTCGATGCCCTCCTCGACGCGCACGAACGCGCCGAACGGCACCAACTTGGTGACCTTGCCGGGCACGATTTGGCCGATCGCGTGCGTGCGGGCGAAGTGACGCCACGGGTCTTCCTGAGTTGCTTTGAGCGACAACGAAACCCGCTCGCGATCCATGTCGACGTCGAGCACCTCGACGGTGACCTCGTCGCCCACCTGCACCACCTCGGACGGGTGATCGATGTGCTTCCAAGACAATTCGGACACGTGGACCAGACCGTCGACACCGCCGAGATCGACGAACGCACCGAAGTTGACGATCGAGGAGACCACACCCTTGCGGATGGTGCCCTTCTGCAGTTGGTTGAGGAACTCGCTGCGCACCTCGGACTGGGTCTGCTCCAGCCAGGCGCGCCGCGACAACACCACGTTGTTGCGGTTCTTGTCCAGTTCGATGATCTTGGCTTCGATCTCCTTGCCGATGTAGGGCTGCAGATCGCGAACCCGGCGCATCTCGACCAGCGAGGCGGGCACGAAGCCGCGCAACCCGATGTCGAGGATCAGGCCGCCCTTGACGACCTCGATGACGGTGCCCTTGACGGCCTCGTCCTTCTCCTTGAGCGCCTCGATGGTGCCCCAGGCGCGTTCGTACTGGGCGCGCTTCTTGGACAGGACCAGCCGGCCCTCTTTGTCCTCCTTGGTGAGAACAAGGGCCTCGACCTCATCACCGACGGAAACGACCTCGTTGGGGTCGACATCGTGCTTGATGGACAGTTCGCGGGCGGGGATGACCCCCTCGGTCTTGTAGCCGATATCGAGGAGCACCTCGTCCCGGTCCACTTTGACGATCGTGCCTTCGACGATGTCGCCATCGTTGAAGTACTTGATCGTTTTGTCTATTGCGGCGAGAAAGTCCTCGCTCGAGCCAATGTCGTTGACGGCTACTTGCGGCGAGGTGACGGCGGGACTCGGCATATTGTTGGGGTGCTCCGGACAGGTTGGGTCGTAGGGATAAAACCGGGATTTAACTGATAAGGCTACTCGACAGGGCGCACGCTGGACAAACTCGCCCGGCGCGCCTCGTACGCCACGCCCAATATTCGACCCGCCGCGACCTCGGCGCAACCCGGAATTTGAGGTCGATTGTTGTCATCGCACCGGCCGCGAAAACGGCCGGGCCTGCGGTTGGGGGCAATGAGCTCCGACTGTTTAGCTAATGCGCGGCGCTGTCCCAGGAGCGCCCGTAACCGACCGACACCTCCAGCGGGACATCCAACGGGTAGGCGGAACCCATCTTGTCCCGGACCAACGCCTCGACCCGCTCACGCTCGCCGGGGGCAATTTCGAACAGCAATTCGTCGTGGACCTGCAACAACATCCGCGACTTCAGCCCGGCCTCCTTGAGGGCCTTGTCGACCTGGATCATCGCCACCTTGATGATGTCGGCCGCCGAACCCTGGATGGGCGCGTTGAGCGCGGCCCGCTCGGCGGCCTCCCGCACGTTGCGGTTGCTGCTGTCCAGCTCGGGCAGATGGCGCCGGCGGCCGAACACCGTGGAGGTGTAGCCGTCCTTGCGGGCCTGTTCGACGACGTCGCGCAGATAGTCGCGGATGCCGCCGAACCGGGCGAAATAGGCGTCCATCTGCTCTTTGGCCTCTTCGGTGGAGATTTTCAGCTGGGCGGCCAATCCGTAGGCGCTCAATCCGTAGGCCAGGCCGTAGGACATCGCCTTGACCCGGCGGCGCAGCTCGGCGGTGACCTCCTCGATCGGCACCCCGAACGCCCGGGACGCGACGAAGGAGTGCAGGTCTTCGCCGGTGTTGAACGCCTCGATCAGGCCCGCGTCGCCGGACAGATGCGCCATGATCCGCATCTCGATCTGGCTGTAGTCGGCGGTCATCAGCTCGGCATAGCCGTCGCCGACCACGAACGCGTCGCGGATGCGCCGGCCGGCCTCGGTGCGGATCGGAATGTTCTGCAGATTCGGCTCGATCGACGACAACCGCCCCGTCGCGGCGATGGTCTGGTTGAACGTGGTGTGGACACGCCCGTCGGAGGCCACCGAATTCAGCAGCCCGTCGACGGTGACCTTGAGCCGGGTGGCGTCGCGGTGGGTCAGCAGATGCTGCAGGAACGGATGGCCGGTCTTGTCGAACAGCGACTGCAGGGCATCCGCGTCGGTGGTGTAGCCGGTCTTGGTGCGTTTGGTCTTCGGCATGCCCAACTCGTCGAAGAGCACCGTCTGCAACTGTTTTGGCGAGCCCAGGTTGATCTGTTTGCCGATCACCTCGTAGGCCGCCTCGGCGGCCTCGCGGATCTGGGCTGCGAAATCGCTTTGCAGCTCGGACAGTTGGCCCATGTCGACCGCGATGCCGGCGTGCTCCATGCCGGCCAGCACCCGCTGCACCGGCAGCTCCATGCCCTCCAACAGCGACGTGGAGTTGATCCGGGCCAGCTCCTCGTCGAGCGCGTCGGCCAGGTCCAGCACCGCCACGGCGCGCAGGATCAGCGTCTGCACCGCCTGGTCGTCGAGCCCGTCGGAATCGTCGAGGAGTGAAAGCTGTTGCTGCTCAGCAGTTTCGGCACGCAGCTCCCGACGCAGGTAGCGCAGCGAGAGGTCGTCGAGGGCGAAGCTGCGCTGCCCGGGCCGCACCAGATACGCGGCCAGGGCAGTGTCGGAGGTGACGCCGTTCAGTGTCCAGCCCCGCCCGGCCAGGTCGTGCATCGCCAGCTTGGCTTCGTGCAGCGCCTTGGGCGGGCCGGGGTCGGCCAGCCAGGATGCCAGCACCGCCTCGTCGTCGGGGTCCAGCGCCGAGGTGTCGATGTAACGGCCCTCGCCGTCGGAGGACACGATGGCCAGCGCGGTGGCGTCGGCGTCGTAGGCCAGGTGCGTGCCGACGACGGCCAGGCCGAACCGCTTGCCCGAGCTGTGTTCGGCCAGCCACACGGCCAGCTGCCCGGCCTCCAGCGCGCCCCCCCGGACGTCGAATCCCTCGTCCACCTCGGGCTCGATGGCGGCCAGGGTGTCGAACAGCCGGTCGCGCAGCACGCGGAATTCGAGGTCGTCGAAGAGCCGGTGGATCTGGTCGCGATCCCACGGCAGCATCCGCAGCGTGTCGGGGGTTTGGGCCAGCGGCACGTCTTTGACCAGGTCGGTGAGCTCGCGGTTGCGGATGATGTTGGCCAGATGGGCCCGCAGCGCGTCGCCGACCTTGCCGCGCACCGAGTCGACGTTGTCGACCAGGCCCTGCAGCGAGCCGTACTCGGCGATCCACTTGGACGCGGTCTTCTCGCCGACGCCCGGAATGCCGGGCAGGTTGTCGCTGGGGTCGCCGCGCAGCGCGGCGAAGTCGGGATATTGCGCGGGAGTCAGCCCGTATTTCTCGACGACGGCCTCCGGGGTGAACCGGGTGAGTTCGCTGACGCCCTTGCGCGGGTACAGCACCGTCACGTCGTCGCTGACCAGTTGCAGGGAGTCGCGGTCGCCGGTGACCACCAACACCCGGTAGCCCTCGTTCTCGGCCTGGGTGGCCAGCGTCGCGATCAGGTCGTCGGCTTCGTATCCGGGCTCGGCCAGCACCGTGATGCCCAGCGCGCCCAGCACCTCCTTGGTGATGTCGATCTGCCCGCGGAACTCGTCGGGGGTTTCCGACCGGCCGGCCTTGTACTCCGGGTAGCGGTCCAGCCGGAACGTCTGGCGCGAGACGTCGAACGCGGCGGCGACGTGTGTCGGCGCCTCGTCGCGCAGCAGGTTGATCAGCATGGCGGTAAAGCCGTAGACGGCGTTGGTGGTCAGGCCGCTGCGGGTCTTGAAGTTCTCCGCCGGCAGCGCATAGAAAGCCCGGAAGGCCAGCGAATTGCCGTCCAGCAACATCAGCGTCGGCTTGGTCTGTTCCTCTGTGGCGGCAGGCACGGCTTTCACTCTAGGCACCCGCTGTGACGAGTCACCCGCCCCGGCAGAACTGCAACACGTTTCAGTTTTGTGTTTGACCTGGGTAGTCTGGCCGAGTGCCAGAGGTGACCAGTACGCAAGCCGCGATCGACGGGTGGTTCGCCACCGACCCATCTACTGAGGGGGCCGGAAAAACCCATCTGATCGGCGGCAAGTGCCCCGAATGCGGAACGTATGTGTTCCCGCCGCGAGAAAACAACTGCCCCAACCCGGCCTGTACCAGCGACACCCTCGAATCCGTCGCGCTGTCGACCCGGGGCAAGCTGTGGAGCTACACCGAAAACCGGTATCCCCCGCCCGCGCCCTATCCCGCGGCCGACCCGTTCGAGCCGTTCGCGATCGCCGCGGTGGAACTGGCCGCCGAGGGCATCATCGTGCTGGGCAAGGTGGTCGAGGGCACGCTGGCCGCCGACCTGAAGGTCGGCATGGAGATGGAGCTGACCACGATGCGGCTGTTCACCGACGAGGACGGTGTCGAGCGCATCGTGTACGCCTGGAGGATCGCATCATGAGTACGCCCGAACCGTTGTACATCCTCGGCGCCGGGATGCATCCCTGGGGCAAATGGGGCCGCGACTTCACCGAATACGGCGTGGTCGCCGCGCGCGCCGCGCTGGCCGAGGCCGGGTTGGACTGGCGACAGATCCAGCTGGTCGCCGGCGCCGACACGATCCGCAACGGCTACCCCGGCTTCATCGCCGGGTCGACGTTCGCGCAGAAGCTCGGCTGGAACGGCGTACCGGTCAGCTCCAGCTACGCCGCCTGCGCCAGCGGTTCGCAGGCGCTGCAGAGTGCCCGGGCCCACATTCTGGCCGAGTTCTGCGACGTCGCGCTGGTGATCGGCGCCGACACCACGCCGAAGGGCGCGTTCGCCCCGGTCGGCGGGGAACGCAAGAACGACCCCGACTGGCAGCGGTTCCACTTGATCGGCGCGATGAACCCGGCGTACTTCGCGTTGCTGGCGCGGCGACGGATGGACCTCTACGGCGCGACCTCGGAGGACTTCGCCCGGGTGAAGGTCAAGAACTCTCAGCACGGGCTGCAGAACCCGAACGCCCGCTACCGCAAGGAGTCTTCGGTCGAGGACGTGCTGGCCAGCCCGGTCGTCTCAGATCCGTTGCGGCAGCTGGACATCTGCGCCACCTCCGACGGTGCGGCGGCGCTGATCGTGGCCAGCGCGGAGTTCGCCCGCAAGCACCTGGGTTCGCTCGACGGGGTGCCGTCGGTGCGCGCGGTCAGCACGGTCACGCCGCAGTATCCACAGCATCTGCCCGAATTGCCGGATATCGCAACGGATTCCACCGCCGTCGTGGCCGCGCCCGAGCGGGTCTTCAAGGATCAGATTCTCGACGCGGCCTATGCCGAGGCCGGCATCGGGCCCGAGGACGTGAGCCTGGCCGAGGTCTACGACCTGTCGACGGCGCTGGAACTGGACTGGTACGAGCACCTGGGGCTGTGCGCCAAGGGCGAGGCCGAGCAGTTGCTGCGCAGCGGCGCCACCGCGATCGGCGGCAAGGTGCCGGTGAACCCGTCCGGCGGCCTGGCATGCTTCGGCGAGGCCATCCCGGCCCAGGCGATCGCTCAGGTCTGCGAGCTGACCTGGCAGTTGCGGGGCCAGGCGACGGGCCGGCAGGTGGAGAACGCCAAGGTCGGCGTCACCGCGAACCAGGGCCTGTTCGGCCACGGTTCGTCGGTGATCGTGGCCCGCTAAGGCTCACGCCCTCTCGGGTGTGCGCCCACGGCTTTCGGTATGCATCCAGGGCGCCCTCAATACACGCGTAAGCGGCTTAGCCGGACGCCTCGTCGGACTCGCCGCTGAGGGTTTCCAGCACGACCTCGGCCACGCGCTTCATCGTGGTCCGGCGATCCATGGCGGCGCGCTGGATCCACTTGAACGCCTCGGGCTCGGTCATGCCCTGCTTGGCCTGCAGCAGCCCCTTGGCGCGCTCGACGACCTTACGGGTCTCCAGCCGGTCGGACAGCGTCGCGACTTCGCGTTCCAGCGCGGTGAGCTCGCCGAATCGGCTGACGGCCAACTCAATGGCCGGAATCAGGTCGCTGATCGTGAACGGCTTCACCAGGTACGCCATCGCCCCGGCGTCGCGCGCGCGCTCGACCAGGTCGCGCTGGCTGAATGCGGTCAGCACGACAATCGGCGCGATGCGTTTGCTGGCGATCTCCGAGGCCGCGTCGATGCCGTCCCGGCGCGGCATCTTGACGTCCATGATCACGAGGTCGGGCTTATGCAGCTCGGCGAGTTCGACGGCCTCCTGGCCATCCCCTGCCTCGCCGACGATCTCATACCCCTCCTCTCGCAGCATCTCGGCCAAGTCCATGCGGATCAGCGCTTCGTCTTCCGCGATCAGGACCCGGCGCGGCACAGCGGCGTCGGTGTCGGTCGTGGGGCCTGTCATGACGGACATTGTCTCGTGGATCGCGACGACCAGCGACATCGGGGGCGGTGAGAGCGCACGCCCACACCGATCCTCTATGGTGGGAGGCCGCTTAAGGTAAATAACAAGTAGAGCCCTCGTATCCCAACTGGCAGAGGAAACGGATTCAAAACCCGTCCAGTGTGAGTTCGAATCTCACCGAGGGCACCACCAAAGAGCTGGCTACAGCGATTCCCCATCGTGGCCGACGGCTCTCGGGTTCCAAGTCGTCCGCAGACCGTTCGCAGCAGCTTTAGCGGCGGCATCAAGGACGTCCGCATCCGGCCAGATCATCGGGGAAAGGTGCCCGTAGCGCTGGGAAAGCTTGCGGCGACACTTCGATTCATCACATGCCTGGGCGAGGATCCCCGGCCTGAGGGGCGATCCGTGATGGCGGTGCCGGTTAGCATCTGGCCAGCAAGGTTCGCTCACAGCTTGACGTTTTCCAGCATCGCTTTTGCTATCCCTGCGGCGTCAGGTACCGCCGATCCAGGATCTCTTGGCCAGCCCTTAACTGGGTTCGTAGTTGGCGGCTACGTTCGGAACTTGGCAGGTGCGGGTTTCGACGACGACGTTTTCATGCGCTCCCAATGCCTGCTGACAAGCATCCGGTCCATTCAGCCCGCTATTGGTCGCCATGGAAACTGTGATGAGGTTTCCGTGCCGTTGTACCTGGCCAAGAACGTATCCGGCACCGTTTTCGAAGCCGAGGGTCGCATCGACCTCGCCCTTGGCGCAGGTCGTCCATTGAGCCTGCGAAGAGGTCAAAAAATCTTGTGCCTGCCTGGTGGACGGATACACGGCGGCCGTCTGCTCAATAAGATGTGGCCCTTTGTCCGGTCCGCCGAGGTACAGGTTGCCAAACGTCTGAGTCTTGATTTCCGTGGGCTGTGAGGCGGCGTAGACATCATGCTCGCCGGTGAACACCACGCCGACACACGACCGTGGTTTGACCTGACCCGAATGATCTGACATCCCATATGACGAGGAATTGATGCCAAGCGCAATGCCTCCGCCCGCGCTACCAGGGTTGTCACTGACGTCGGCTCCCAGCAGCTTGCTCAGCTGGTCACCAGTTAGCAACACCTGATCAATCGCCTTGGGTGAGAACAAGGGCTGCGGAATCGGCGGTGGTGACCCGTTGCCGGGGCCGACACGATCAGACTCATCGAGAAGCATCACGCCATCCACCAATGCCACCTTGAGCCAACGGTTTTCAGTACTGGACGTGCCGTCGCGACGGACGTACTTGAGTTCGGCAACGACGCTGCTCGCATCTCGCGGGCTAATCGAGACAACTGTCACCGACTGGATTGTCGCCCAAAACCCGTTGAAATCGCTTTGCCCAGTTTGGTTTTGGCAGTGGGCATCGAGCTTTCCCATGCATCGTTGGGATGCGCTGGAAGGTCGGCGTAGTAGCCGGTGACGAAATCTCGCATACTTTCGAAAGTGATTGCTGGCGCGACCGGTGTTGCGGTACCGGCACCGCTAATAGTGCTTTGGTTGCGCGACGGTGACCACAGTAGGAACGAGGCCGCTCCGATTGAAGCGACCAATCCAACCGCAATTATGGCGGCTATGGATACAGTCCGTCGCCTTGCCGGTTTAGCCGGTCTAGCCACAGGGCCGGCAAGGGGCATAGCCCTGGGCGCCGTAGCCGTGGGAGCCGAAGTCGTTGTTCTACTGGCTGAGTCGATTTGCTCGCTCAAGGCCCGCGCGAAATCGGAACAGCGTTCGAATCGGTCTTCGGGGCGCTTGGCGAGACCGACCGCAAGCACCTGGTCCAATTTGGCAAGTTCCGGTCGACGATCTGCTAAAGCCGGCGGTGAGACGTTGAGATGGCGGCTGATGACAACCGCAGGGTTGGAGTTTTGAAACAGCTGAGTTCCCGTGAACAGGTGGTAAGCAGTGGCCGCTAATGCGTATTGATCAGCTCGGCCATCGATGCCTTCGCCTAGCAATTGCTCGGGCGCGCAGTAGGCAACCGTACCGACGGTCATGTTGGTCTTCGTTAACCCGCTAATGTCGTTGACGTTGCGGGCTATTCCGAAGTCCGTCAACAGGATTCGGTGCTCGCCCTCATCGTCGAGATGGGTCATCATAATGTTGGCTGGCTTGATATCGCGATGCAAGAGAGCCTGTTTGTGGGCGTAATCCAATGCACCGGCGACGGCGATGATAATGCGAACGACTTCCTCGACTAGCATTCCGGCCGGGTAGCGATCGGCCAACAGCCGAGCCGCATCGAGTCCGTCGACGAAGTCCATGGATATCCACAGTTGCCCGTTTTCTTCACCGCGGTCGTGCACACCGACGATGTGGGGATGCCAGAGTGTCGAAGCCAGGTCGGCTTCTCGGGCGAAGCGAGCCCGGAACTCCTCGTCGGCCGACCACTCGGGAGGCAGCAGCTTCAGTGCATCACGCCTAGGCAGTCGCGGATGCTGGGCCAGGTAGACGTCGCCCATACCGCCGGATCCCAGCAGGCGAACAATGGTGTAACCGGCGAACACCTGCCCGCTAGCTAACGCCATGGGGCGGATGCTACACAGGCGGCCACGCCTTTTGGACCGTATCTGGTGAGAGCCAACCTGGGTGTTGCCAGTAGTGTTCGTCAAGGGTGCTGACGCTGCACGAGCTAGCAGGCGAGCAGACAACCTTGCCGACGCTCGTGGCGCTTGTCGGCCACGGAAGGCACAATCAGCAATCGTGCCTAGCTTTAATCGCGATCTCGGCGATTGGTTTGAGATCAATGCCGCACAAGTGGAACGTAACCTCGGCCGATACTTTGGTGGCAAACTTAAGGACCTATTCACGAGGCGCTGGTTTGATCACTTCGCCGCCATCGGTGACCCAGCCGATTCGAGGCGACAGATATTTTGGCAGCCGATGCTCTACTTGTGGGCCATGAGATACTCCCAGATGCAGCTGCCAAGTTGCTGATCACCGAGCCAGATCGCTTCAACAGCTTCCTGCGAGAAATCCCATGGTCGCTGGATATCTGGCAAGTTCGGCGCTTAGACCTGGATGTCGGAAGCAGCGCTAGCGATTTGCACGAATTGTTGTGTAGCGATGCGGTCCCCGGCATCGGATGGGTTACGGCGGGCAAGCTACTGGCCGCAAAGCGTCCGCGATTGGTACCGATTTTATATAAGGAGGTCCAGGCATTCCTGCAGCCTCGCCAAGGACTCTTCTGGGTGTCGATGTACGACGAACTTTCCGACGATTATCGGCGCAAAACTATCGCTGACGTATGCAGAAGCGCACCATCGCATGTCAGCTTGTTACGCCGCATGGATGCGGCGTTGTGGATGGCCGCGAAGCGTGAAAACCTACGCCCAGGGCGTGGTTGAGGGCGACGATGTGTCACCGTCCACGTGACGCAACAGTCGAAACCGTCACCTCGCCCCGACTGCAACAAGCCGCATTGTCAATTACCATATCTACGATCCAGGTAATGGAATCTGATGACATCGCTAAACAAGGTGATGCCGCGATCCAAGCCCTCTTGGCGCTCAGCGCAGACAACACCCGCAACGAAGAGAAGCGGGACATGCTCGTGGATTTCATTCTGGCTACCCCGCCGCTCGCGGAGTGGCCATCCGACTGGCGGGCATCGATGTCAAGGCTGCCGGATCGCGTTTCGGCAACCCCGCAATAACGCGACAATCCCGAATACAACACAGTTGGTTCGCGACACGTTTCGGCTTGTTTGACAGACGTACAGTAAGCACGCTTTGCCAGTCTCAGAGAGTAGAGTTCGTCGTGTCGCGTGTCCGCAGAATTTTCGTTGCCTTCGTTATCGTGCTCACCCCGCCCACCACTTCGGGATGCGGAAGCTTCTGCCTTTCTGGCGGATCCTGCATCGCGTTCTAAGTGGCTCGGCTCTATCACCCCTCCACGGAGGGGTGATAGTCGTTTCCACGGCGGCGGCCGACAGCTGAGACCGACTGTACGCCGACGCATTCGATGAATCCGCTGGCGAGAGGTTGTGGTGTGAAACTACGACACGATCGACAAGAACCGTTGGCGGACATCGTCATTGAATTGAATGACCCCAGCGACCTGTTCGCATCGCGTTGGATATCGCCGGCGAGTGGCCGGCGGTGCGCCGCTACGGCGAGTCATCCGAGCGCCGGGCCAACCGGCCGCACGACCTGATCTGGCGGCAGGGCATGCGGTCATCAGCGGCTCGGGGCTGTTCGTGATCGGAATAGCGCTGTCGTACCTGTTCACTCGCCCGGTGGTCGACGAACTCGCAGGCCAACTACTCGGCAACGGTGTGTTTCCGATGGTGACCTGGGTCGGTGTGTGGTACCCGTTCCACGTGCTATTCATCGCCCAGGGGCAGGCAAACCGCGAGGCCCGAGTGTCGGCCACCATGGCCTCCGTGCCCGTCGTGGTCCAGACCAGCGTCCTGGCGGTCCCACGACTTCGCCGCCACGCTGGGTATATGCGGCTTCAGCGGTTACGCTTTTGAACGTGGCGGCTAGAAATTGTGGCGCCCCACCCAGTCGGCCGGATGGCTCGGCACGCCCGGACTGTAAAGCGGCGGTACGGGCACAAAACCGCGCCCGCACCGACCACTACGCCGACAGCCACGCCCGTCGGGTCAGGGTCCTCAACATCAACGCGGTGATGGGCGTGGTCGTCTGCCTGGTTTTCGCCGTTCTCGGCTTCTGGTCGGGGCCCGCCGCCTACCCCATCCAAGCGGTCAACGTGGTGACCGGCATCATCTTCGCGTTGGTTCCGTGGCTGCACCGCTTCGGGGAATTGGTTGCGCCGCTTACCGTTATCTTCACGGCATACACCGCTGTCGTCGTGACGTGCTGGGACGTGGGCACCGGCGGCGGCGTGCAGTACTACCTCGTGACGACCGCCAGCCTGGTGGTGTTGCAACTCGGAATCGAACGCATCGGCCTCGCGGCGCTGCTGGCGACCCTCGGCGTCGCGCTGGTGGTCATGCTGCAGTTCCTGGTCCCCCGCTCCACCGGCCTGGAACCGGCCTGGGCGATGACGATGAGCTTCGTCATCACCACCGTCTCGGCGTGCGCGATGGTGGTGGTGACGGTGTGGTTCGCAATGCGTGACACCGAGCGCGCCGAGGCCGTCATGGAGGCCGAACACGAGCGCTCGGAGGCGCTGCTGGGCAACATGTTGCCGGCCAGCGTCGCCGACCGGCTCAAAGAACCCGAGCACGACGTCATCGCCGACCGGTACGAAGAAGCCTCGGTGCTGTTCGCCGACATGGTGGGCTTCACCGAGCGCGCAAGCTCGACCGCGCCCTGCGACCTCGTGAAATTCCTGGACCGCGTCTACAGCACGTTCGACGAACTGGTCGACAAGCACGGACTGGAGAAATCAAGGTCAGCGGGGACTCCTACATGGTGGTCAGTGGAGTCCCCCGGCCCCGGCCCGATCATGTACACGCACTGGCCGACTTCGCCCTCGACATGGTCGCTGCCGCCGCGAAAATCAAAGACGCACAAGGCCTCTCGGTGCCCCTACGAGTCGGCTTTGCCATGGGCACCGTGGTCGCGGGCGTGGTGGGGTCGCGGCGCTTCTTCTACGACGTGTGGGGTGACGCGGTCAATGTCGCGGCCCGGATGGAATCCACCGACTCGGTGGGACAGATTCAAGTGCCCCAGGACGTTTACGAGCGCCTGAAGGACGAGTTCGTGCTGTGGGAGCGCGGCCGCATCGAGGTCAAGGGCAAAGGCGTGATGCGCACCTGGTACCTGATCGGGCGCAAGCCGGCACCCGCCGAAGCCGCTGACCTGGCCACCGAAAAGCCCCGAACGGCCCACGGCGCCACGGTCTAAAGCCCCTATTCTCGGCCGCATCGTTGTGCCACAGTGAGGCTATGCAGCCCCGCGAAGTCCCAAGCATGTTGCCACACCTCTGGAAATCCACACTGGCATCGGGAGTGCTGACGCTGATCGTCGGCGCATTGGTGCTCGCATGGCCGGGCATCTCCGTGCTGGCCGCCGCGATCGCCTTCGGTGTCTATCTGTTGATCACCGGTGTCGCCCAAGTCGTATTCGCATTCAGCCTGCATGTTTCGACGGGCGGCCGCATCCTGCTGTTCGTCAGCGGCGCCGCGTCGCTGATCCTGGCCGTGCTGGCTTTTCGCCACTTCGGTGAGGGTTACGCGGTGCTGTTGCTGGCCATCTGGATCGGCATCGGATTCATCTTCCGTGGCGTTGCCACAACGGTTTCCGCGATCAGCGATCCGGTGCTGCCGGGACGCGGCTGGTCGGTCTTCCTCGGCGCGATCAGTCTGATAGCCGGCGTGGTCGTGCTGGCATGGCCGGTCGCGTCGATCATCACCCTGGCGATCGTGGTCGGCATTTGGCTTGCCGTCATCGGCGTCTTCGAAGTCGTCGCATCGTTGCGGATTCGCAAGGCCTGCAAAGAACTCGGGAGTGGCGCCACCAGCGCCTAACTACTACACTGTGTCGTAGAACGCTGCAGTCACAGGAGCTGACCGATGAATGTCGTCGACATTTCGCGGTGGCAGTCGTCGACATTTCGCGGTGGCAGTTCGGTATCACCACCGTCTACCACTTCATCTTTGTGCCGCTCACGATCGGCTTGGCCCCGTTGCTCGCGGTCATGCAGACCGCGTGGGTGGCCACCGGCAACACCGCGTGGTATCGATTGACCAAGTTCTTCGGGAAGCTCTTCCTGATCAACTTCGCGATCGGGGTGGCCACCGGAATCGTGCAGGAATTCCAGTTCGGCATGAACTGGAGTGAGTACTCGCGGTTCGTCGGCGACATCTTCGGCGCCCCGCTCGCGATGGAAGGCCTAGCCGCGTTCTTCTTCGAATCCACCTTCCTCGGGCTGTGGATCTTCGGCTGGAGCAGGCTGCCGCGATTGGTGCACCTGGCATGCATCTGGATCGTCGCCATCTCGGTCAACGTGTCGGCGTTCTTCATCATCTCGGCGAATTCGTTCATGCAGCATCCGGTCGGCGCACACTACAACCCCGTGACCCGGCGTGCCGAGTTGGACAGCATCGGGGCGTTGCTCGGCAATAACACTGCGCGAGCGGCGTTTTCACATGCGGTCAACGGTTCGCTGCTGACCGCGGCCACCTTCGTCGCCGCCGTGAGCGCTTGGTGGCTGATCCGCGCGAAGAAGACCTCGAACGTCGACCTCGACACGGTGTTTCGCCCCGCCGCCGTGCTGGGGTGTTGGGTGGCACTGTTCGCCGCCGTCGGACTGTTCTTCACCGGCGACCAACAGGGCAAGCTGATGTTCGTCCAGCAGCCGATGAAAATGGCGTCGGCGGAATCGTTGTGCGACACCGAGACCGATCCGGACTTCTCCATCCTGACCGTCGGTACACACAACAACTGCGACAGCATCACCCGCGTCATCGAGGTGCCCTACGTCCTGCCGTTCCTCGCCGAGAGCAAGTTCACCGGCGTGACATTGCAGGGCGTGCGCGATATCCAGCAAGCCTCGCAACACAAGTTCGGGCCAAATGACTACCGGCCCAACCTGTTCGTCACCTATTGGTCGCTCCGAATGATGATCGGGTTGATGGCGATCCCGGTGCTGTTCGCGCTGGCCACCTTGTGGCTGACGCGCGGCGGTCGCACCCCCACCCAATCGTGGTTCTCCTGGTTCGCGCTGTTGACCATCCCCACGCCGTTCCTGGCCAACAGCGTCGGCTGGGTGTTCACCGAAATGGGCCGGCAGCCATGGATTGTGGTGCCGAACCCGACCGGCGACCAGCAGGTCCGGTTGACGGTCAGCCAGGGCGTGTCGGATCACACGTCCGGCATGGTGGTGACCTCGCTGGTGACGTTCACTCTGGTCTACGCGGTGCTCGCGGTCATCTGGTTCTTCCTGCTGAAGCGCTACGTCGCCGAGGGACCGTTGAAGCACGACGCGGAACCCGCACCGCCGAAGGCACCCGGCGACGACGAAGTCGCGCCGCTGTCGTTCGCCTACTGACCCGGGAAGGAGCTGACCAATGGCGCTGCAAGAGTTGTGGTTCGGCATCATCGCCGTGCTGTTCTTGGGCTTCTTCATCCTGGAGGGTTTCGACTTCGGCGTGGGGATGCTGATGGAACCGTTCGCTCGTGTCGGCACCGGCGATCCGGAAGTCCACCGGCGCACCGCGCTGAACACCATCGGGCCGGTATGGGACGGCAACGAGGTGTGGCTGATCACTGCCGGTGCCGGAATGTTCGCCGCGTTTCCCGGGTGGTATGCGAGCGTGTTCTCGACGCTGTATCTGCCGCTGCTCGCAATTCTGTTCGGCATGATCGTGCGCGCCGTGGCCATCGAATGGCGCGGCAAGATCGACGACACGAAATGGCGGGCCCTGGCCGATTTCGGGATCGCGGCCGGGTCCTGGCTGCCCGCGGTGCTGTGGGGTGTGGCGTTCGCGATCCTGGTACGGGGTCTGCCGGTGGACGCCCGGGGCCATATTCATCTCTCGATCGGCGACGTACTGAACGTCTACACGCTGCTGGGTGGGTTGGCAACAGCCGGGCTGTTCTTGTTCTACGGCGCGGTGTCCATCGCGTTGAAGACCTCCGGCGCGATCCGCGCCGACGCGCACCGGTTCGCCAGGCAGCTGTCGGTACCGGTCACGGGACTGGTTGGCGTCTTTGGCCTTTGGACGCAACTGGCGCATGGCAAGGACGGGACCTGGCTGGTGCTGGCGGTGGCGGTCGTCGCGCAGCTTGCCGCGGTGGCATCGGTGTGGAGTCGCGCCTCCGACGGCTGGGCGTTCGCGAGCACCGCGCTGGTGGTCGCGTCGGTGGTGATCTTGTTGTTCGGTGTGCTGTATCCGAATTTGGTGCCCTCGACCCTGAACTCGCAGTGGAGCCTGACGATCTACAACGCATCGTCGACGCCCTACACGCTCAAGGTCATGACGTGGATGACCGCTTTCTTCGCTCCGCTGACGGTCGCCTACCAGGCGTGGACGTATTGGGTGTTCCGGCAACGGATCTCGGCTGACCGGATACCGGCGTCGATCGGGCTGGCAAGGCGTCCGTCCTGAGCACACGCAATTCCCGCGCGCCCCTGGACCCGCGACTGTGGCGGGCGTCCGGCGCGTTGCGCTGCTACTTGGTCGCAACGGTGAGCTGTGGAGTGGTGATCTCCGCCTGTGCGATCGGCTCGGCGATCGTGCTGGCGGGCATCGTCGCGACGGTCATCACCGATCCCTCGGCCCGAGGTCTGCGGGGCTGGCTTGGCCCGCTGTCAATCCTGTTGACGCTGTGGGTAGTTCGCACAGTGACGCACTGGCTGCAAGCGCGGCTCGGTCAACGGGGCGCCAGCGCGGTGATCGCCGATCTCAACGGCGAGGTGCTGGCGGCGGTCACCGCCCGCCAACCCCACGAACTGCCCGCGCAGCGGGATGCGGCCGCGATCGTGGTGACCCGGGGCCTGGACGGCTTGCGCCCTTATTTCACCGGCTATGTGCCCACGCTGCTGCTCGCCGCGATCCTGACGCCGGCGACCGTGGCCGTGATCGCAATCTATGACTTGAAATCCACGTTGATCGTGGTGATCACGCTGCCGCTGATTCCGCTTTTCATGGTGCTGATCGGGCTCGCGACGGCCGAGCGATCCGCGGCGGCGCTGGCCGCCATGACCACCCTGCAGGGTCGGCTGTTGGACCTGATCGCCGGTATCCCCACGCTGCGGGCGCTGGGTCGCGCCGCGGGTCCCGAGCACCGCATCGCCGAACTCGCCGCCGCCCACCGGCGCTCGGCAATGGCGACGCTGCGCATCGCATTCCTGTCCGCCCTGGTCCTCGAGCTGCTGGCCACCTTGGGTGTCGCCCTGATCGCGGTCGGTATCGGCCTGCGCCTGGTGTTCGGCGAGATGAGCCTGACCACCGGGCTGACGGTGCTGCTGCTGGCACCCGACGTGTACTGGCCGCTGCGCCGCATCGGCGTGGAATTCCATGCGGCCCAAGACGGTCGGACCGCCGCCGACGAGGCGTTTGCGTTGATCGGCGAGCCCACCGCGGCGGTGCCGCGCAGCCGAACCGTCGCTGCCCGGGGTGCGGAGATCCGCGTGGAGAACTTGAGTGTGGCCGGGCGAAACGGCAATTTGCCGTTCGAGTTGACCGCGGTGATCCCGCCGGGCCGGGTGACGGTGCTGACCGGCCGCAACGGCGCCGGCAAGAGCACCACCTTGCAGGTCATCGCCGGGCTCACGGCGCCGTCGTCGGGGCGGGTCACCGTCGACGGCGTCGACGTCACCGAGCTCGAACAGACCGGGTGGTGGCGCCAGCTGTCCTGGCTGCCGCAACGCCCGGTGCTTGTGCCCGGCACGGTCCGCGACAACCTGGCCCTGCTCGGTAAGTTAGACGATATGGAAAGTGCTTGCGCCGCATCGGGATTCGATGCGGTGCTGGCCGAGTTGCCGGACGGGCTGGACACCCCGCTGGGGCGCGACGGCCTGGGGCTGTCGCTGGGACAGCGACAGCGGTTGGGCCTGGCGCGTGCGCTCGGGTCGCCCGCCCCGGTGCTGCTGCTCGACGAACCCACCGCCCACCTGGACGCCGCCACCGAACAGCGGGTGCTGCGGGCCATTGTCGAGCGGGCACGGACGGGGGCGACGGTCGTGGTCGTCGGGCACCGGCAGCCGGTCGTGGCGATCGGAGACCACGTTGTCGAGGCGGTATCGGAGAGCGAGGTGCATTGTGCGCTCGTCTGATCCCGCGGCGATCGCAGGCGCGGCAGAGCCGGGCGCAACGGGACGACGTGCGAGCCTCCTGCTGGCCGCGTCCAGCCTGTTGCGGCCGCGGTTGCCCCGTATCCTGGCGGCCATCGCGTTGGGAGTGCTCTCGCTGGGCAGCGCGCTGGCGCTGGCCGGGGTGTCGGCGTGGCTGATCACGCGGGCCTGGCAGATGCCGCCCATCCTCGATTTGTCCGTCGCGGTCGTCGCGGTGCGCTTGTTCGCGATCGCGCACGCCGTGCTGCACTACTGCGAGCGGCTGGCCACCCACAACACCGCGCTGCGCGCGGCCGGGGTTGCGCGCGCGGAGATCTATCACCGGCTCGCCGACGGACCGGCCGCGGTGGCCGTCCGGCTGCACAGCGGCGAGCTGGTGGCACGGGTGGGCGCCGACGTCGACGCACTGGCCGACGTGCTGGTGCGGGCGCTGATCCCGATCGGTGTCGCCGCGGTATTGGCTCTGGCGGCAACCGTTGCGGTCGGGGTCATTTCGCCGGCGGCCGGCACGGTACTGGCGATCTGCCTGCTCATCACCGGTGTGGCGGCGCCACTGCTTGCCGGCAAAGCCGCGGTCACCCAGGAAGAGGTTGCCCGCCAACATCATTCCGAACGCGATACGGCCGCGACGATCGCCCTCGAACACGCCCCCGAGCTTCGGGTTGCCGGCGCCCTGCCCGACGTCATCGCCGAATCGCGTCGCCGCCAACTCCATTGGAGCGATGCGCTGGACGCGGTTGCCCGACCTGCCGCGCTGGCCGAATCCATGCCGACCGCCGCGATCGGCGCCAGTGCGCTGGGCGCGGTCGTGGCCGGGATCGGGCTGGCACACGCGGTGGCCCCCACCACCCTGGCGGTCTTGATGCTGTTGCCGCTGTCCGCCTTCGAGGCGATGACTCCCCTGCCGGCGGCCGCCATCCAGCTGACCCGTTCCCGCATCGCGGCGCGCCGTCTGCTCGATCTGGCTCCGGAAGTCCCCACGGTCGCATCCCGCACGCCGACACCACTTCCGGTCGGCACCGCCCGGCTGTCGGCTGACCTGCTTTCCGGTCACACGCGGGCCTTCGCCCACCGGGTGACGGTCGACCTCGAACCCGGGCGCGGTTGGCCATCACCGGCGCCAGCGGCTCCGGCAAGACCACGCTGCTGATGACCCTTGCCGGGCTGATCCCACCGCTGGACGGCCATGCGATGCTGAACGGAGTCGACCTGGACAGCTTCGATCAGCATGAATTACCCGGCGCCGTAGCCTTTTTCGCCGAGGCCGCGCACGTGTTGGCCACCACGGTCCGAGACAACCTGCTGGTCGCCCGGGGCGACTGCGGGGACGCCGACCTGGCGGCAGCATTTGATGCGGTCGAACTCGGCGAGTGGCTCGCCAATCTGCCCGAGGGCTTGTCGACGGTGCTGACCGGCGGGGCGCGCGCCGTCTCGGCCGGTCAGCGCCGCCGGCTGCTACTGGCCCGGGCGATGCTGTCGCCGGCGCGGATCGTGCTGCTCGACGAGCCCTCCGAACATCTCGACGCGGCCGACGCCCAACGAATGCTGGCGGATCTGCTGTCCCCGACGTCCGGGCTGATCAGCGCGGAGCGGACGGTTGTGGTAGCCACTCATCATCTACCCGAAGGCATCCGCTGCCCCGAATTGCGCATCGGCTAGCCGCCCACCTCAGAGGTGGCGCCGGCGCGGCATGAATTCCAGTGTCAGCAGCACGAATACCAGCGGCACCAGCTGCGTCAGGGAGATCAGCGCGTAGCGTCGGGCATCCAACGCATGAAACTTGTGCACGTACCGGTACAGCGATTCGAGCGCGATCAACGGGTCGAGCAAATGGATCAGCCGGTAGAACACGCGCTCCGCCCGGCCATCTCGAACCCGGTCACGTCGACGCCGACGTCGCGACCGATCGGTACGGGCCGCAACGATTGCCGGACCACCGCTCGGTCACTCCACAGCGCGAGCCGGCGTTCGCTGCACCCGACCACCGCGATTCGCCAGCCGTGGGTGTGACACATCGAGGCGAAATCGGCGACCAGTTCAGGGAATTGCGTCTCGTCACCGATCGGGTCGCCGCCGACCACCGCGAAGCCCATCCGGGTGCGATAGGCCAGCGCCGCGGTCCCCGCGGCGCTGAAGTGATAACTCTTACCCGTTTGCATCGCGAACGGCGCCAACGGGTCGTCGCTGGTGGCGTCGATCAACGCCCATACCCGGGGCAGATTCTCGGGCTCTGGATGCGATGCCGTCGGCCACATCAACACCAAACCCGAACCGGCGATCAGCACGTCACCGAACAGGTCGAATCCCAACACATGCGAACCCAGCCCCGCCAATACACACAGGGCGGCCGCTCCCGCGTGCATGGTCGTCACGGGGCGCCCCAGGAAAATGCCACGGGCGATCAACGCCACCGCGGCCAGCACCGTCAGCGACCAGCCCAGCCGATCGGCGTAATGCCATTGCGGCTGAGAGCGGTGGTGGGCGACGACGGTGACCAGCCAGCACGCGGCGCACAGCAATGCCACGGCGCCCACGCAGCGCGCCGCGAGCGAATCGACGGGCACCACAACGCGTTCGCGCGCGCAGTTTAGGAAGGAGATCTGCCGACGGGCCCTTCACGCGTCACCTCCCGATGGGCGTAGTGCTTGTTCCATCGAATACCCGGCTCGTTTGAAGTTACGCTCGATCGCGGCCCAGCAGGACCGAAATCGGACCGGTGTCCGGTAGCTATTCGATAACCGCTACCGACCGGACGGCGGGAAGTATTTCAACACGCCTTCTTGCACCACGGTCGCGACGATTCGGCCGGAGCGATCGAAGAAATGGCCAGTGCCCAGCCCGCGGGAATCGGCGGCCACCGGCGACGATGTCGAATACAGCACCCAGTCGTTGAAGTCGACCTGCCGGTGAAACCACACCGAATGATTGGCCGACGCGGCGAAAATGCGGTCGAAACCCCACGACAGCCCGTGCGTGGTGATCACCGAATCCAGCACCGTGGTGTCCGAGGAGTACACCATCGTCGCGGTGTGCAGCACCGGATCGTCGGGCACCGAACCCAGCGCCTTGAGCCACACCCGGTTGTGCGGTAACCGTTCACCCTTGTCCCGCATCACCCACGCCGGATCGTTGGTATAGCGCCATTCGATCGGCTGCAGCGCGTCGACGAAGTGCGGGACGGTTTCCTCGTAGCCGCGCAACAGGTCACGTAGCGGCGGCTGATCGTGGGCTTCGCCCACCTGCGGCGGCTGCACGCCGTGCTCGAGACCCCGCCCGCCGGACATGTAGGCGATCATCGCCGAGGACAACAGCACCCCGTCCTGCACGGCGTCGACGCGGCGGTTGGCGAAGCGGCGCTCGTCGCGCAACCGGCAGACGTGGAATTCGATGTCCTTGGTCGTGTCGCCGCCGTTGATGAAGTACACCGAGAGCGCGCTGGGCGGCAGATCGCCGCGGACCAGGCTGCGGCTGCCCGCGACGAACGATTGCGCCATCAGCTGCCCGCCGAAGGTCCGCATCGGGTTCTTGCTGGGATGGGAACCCGACGAACAGGTCGTCACCCAGGCGATTGAGGTCCAGGACCGCCAGCAAATCGTCGAAGTCGGTATTCGGCTGATCGCCGGCCAGCACGGGCTCTCCTTGTGGGTTAGAGGTCGTCCTCCCCGATGCGGTGGACGTGGATCAAGTTGGTTGACCCTACTGTGCCAGGTGGGGCGCCGGCGACGATCACCACCAGGTCCCCCCGCTTGTATCGGCCCAGCTCGAGCAGCGATTTGTCGGCCTGACGGATCATCTCGTCGGTGGAATCCATGATGGGCACGATGAACGTCTCGGTGCCCCACGTCATCGCCAGCTGGCTGCGCACCTCCGGCCATGCGGTGAAGGCGAGCAGCGGCAACGGGGTGTGCAGGCGCGCCAACCGCTTCACGGTGTCGCCGGACTGCGTGAACGCGACCAGTGCCTTGGCGTCGAGCCGCTCGCCGATGTCGCGGGCGGCATAGGAGATGACTCCCCGCTTGGTGCGCGGCACGTGGGTCAGCGGCGGGGCGGCCGTCGAGTTGTCCTCGACGGCGGTCACGATGCGCGCCATGGTGCGGACCGCGGCCAGCGGGTACTTGCCCACCGAGGTCTCCCCGGACAGCATCACCGCGTCGGCGCCGTCGAGCACGGCGTTGGCGACGTCGGAGGCCTCGGCGCGGGTGGGCCGCGAGCTTTCGATCATCGACTCGAGCATCTGGGTAGCGACGATGACGGGTTTCGCGTTCTCCCGGGCCATCTGAATGGCCCGCTTCTGTACCAGCGGAACCTCTTCCAGCGGCAGCTCGACGCCGAGGTCGCCACGGGCCACCATGATGCCGTCGAAGGCCAGCACGATCGCTTCGAGGTTGTCGACGGCTTCGGGCTTCTCCAGTTTGGCGATCACCGGCACCCGCCGGCCGATCCGATCCATCACCTCGTGCACCAGTTCGACGTCCGACGGCGAGCGCACGAACGACAGCGCGACCAGGTCGACGCCCAGGTCCAGCGCGAAGGTCAGATCGTCAATGTCCTTGTCCGACAACGCCGGTGCGGACACGTTCATCCCGGGCAGCGACATGCCCTTGTTGTTGCTCACCGGGCCGCCCTCGACGACGGTGCAGACGACGTCGTCTCCGTCGATGGCCTCGACGACGAGCCCGACCTTGCCGTCGTCGACGAGGACCCGGTCACCGACCGCGGCGTCCTTCGACAGCGTCTTGTAGGTGGTCGATACCCGGTCGTGGGTTCCTTCGCAGTCTTCGACGGTGATCCGGATCGTTTCGCCGTCGGCCCAGTAGGTCGAGCCCGTGGCGAAGCGCCCGAGCCTGATCTTCGGGCCTTGCAGGTCGGCGAGCACCCCGACAGCGCGCCCGGTGGCATCCGAGGCGGCACGTACCCGCTCGTACGCGGCCTTGTGATCGGCATAGTTGCCGTGGCTGAAGTTCATTCGGGCGACGTCCATTCCAGCCTCGACTAGCGCCAGAGTCAGCTCGTCCGTCTGGGTCGCAGGGCCGAGGGTGCAGACGATCTTCCCGCGTCTACTCACGCCGAACAGCTTAGTCGTGCGGTCGGTTACCGGGGTGACCCGAAGGTGACCGCGCGTTGAGCCACCGGGAAATCACCACGCCGCGTTTTGGTGCCCGGCTACCCGCCGAGCATCGTCGGAACCAGCGGAAACCCGGGCACGTTGCGCAGCACCGTCCACGCGATCGCGGCGACAGTGATCGTTATCACCGCCGGCATGGGCAGCAATGGTTGCCGACTCTGCCGCCACCGCAGCAACAGAAACCCGGCCAACACCGGGAGACCGACCAGCACGAAGACGTTGTCGTAGACGCTGGCCGCCAGGTGTCCGTGCAGCAGGTCATGGGTCATCCGAAGCCCGCCACACAAGGGGCAATCCCAGCCGGTGAGCCATTTGAACGGGCAGTGCGGGTAGGCCGAATTCGCGTCGTGCGGGTCTACCGACCCGACATAGCCGAGCGCCGCGGCCAGCAGCAGGCCGGTACCGGCGGCGATGTAGCGGCCGGGGTGACGAGCCGTGCGGGAGGCCGAGTCAGGTTCCATCGCGCAGCGGTCGACCGTGTGGGTCGTTGACTTTGTCGGTCAAGATCAGGATGGCGTCGACGATGCTCCAGATCAGACCGATTCCGCAGGTCAGCAGGCCCACGAGCAGTTGTGCGACGCCCAGCCCGATGTCGCCGATGTAGAAGCGGCCGATTCCGCCGATGCCGACCAGGCTGAGCAGCTGCAGCAGACCGGCGATGGTCTTCGACTTGTCCGAATACGGCAGTCCCGTCACCGGGTGACGGCCGTACGGCGCCGCCGGGTCGTAGCCGCCTGCGCCCGGGTACGGCTGGTGTTGCGGGTACGGCGGTGGGTATCCCGACGGCTGCGGTGGTGGTGCGCCTGGGTTTGGGCCATCGCTCCACGACGGTTCGGTCACCGCTTCAGCATGCCAGATGAACAGGCTGTACCCAGGGCTTGCTAGCCGCGCGAACGCCTGCTCCGCCGTCGCAGGGCCCAGCGACGGCGCGTTCCCGTGTCGTCGCCGCCGCTGGTTGTCCCGGGCGTTTCGCCCGCGGGTTCTTCCGGCGTCACGTCGCCGGCCTCAGCTTCGGGCTCGGGCTCGCTCTCGTCGGTTTCGGCGGCCTCGTCCGGCTCCGGTTCGCTCTCGTCGGGCTCGGCGGTCTCGGCGGTCTCGGGATCGGCGTCCAGTTTTTCGGCGTCGGATGCCTCGGGTTCTTGGGTCTCGGTTTCTTGAGCCTCAGTTTCTTCGGGCGCTGGTTCCTCGGCGCCTGCCTCTTCAGGCTCGGCCGCTTGGGCCTCTTCCGCTTCCGGCTCTGCTACCGCTTCCGGTGCGGGCTGTTCGGCTGCAGGCTCCTCGGTTCCGGGTTCCTCGAGTTCTGCCTCCGGCTCCTCGGCTTCCGGCTCGGCCGCTTCAGACTCCTCGGCTTCGGGTTCTTTGGTCTCTGCAGGCTCCTCAGCCTCTTCGCCTCCCGACTCGTCAACCTTCGCCGTTTCGACCGACCCCGCGGAAGCGTCCGCACCGGCCGCATCCGCCCTGGCAGCAGTCGCGGCCACCGAAGCCGCGGCCACACCGGCCGGTTCCTCCGCCGGCTCTTTTTCGGGCTCGGATTTCTCCTCAGCCGCATAATCCTTGCCACGCAAACTCTCGGGATCTTCGCGGCCCTTGGGCGCCAAAACGCGGCCCTTGGGCGCCAAAACGATGTACACGACGGCGCCGATGAACACGAAAGTCGATGTGAACGAGTTGATCCGGATACCGGCGATATGCGTGGCCGTATCGTCACGCAGCAGCTCGACCCAGAAGCGCCCCACGCAGTAGAGCGCGACGTAGCTGGCAAACAGCCGTCCGTGACCGATCGCGTAGCGGCGGTCGATGTAGATCAGAATCACGGAAACCAGGACGTTCCACAGCAATTCGTACAGAAACGTCGGCTGCACGACGACCGCGAGCTGCCCGGTCGACACCCCGTCAAGCGAATGCGGGTCGATGTAGCCCGAGGGATCGCGGCGATAGAAGATCTCCAGACCCCACGGCAACGTGGTTTCCCGGCCGTACAGCTCCTGGTTGAAGTAATTGCCGAGCCGACCGATGGCTTGGGCCAAGATGACTCCCGGGGCGAGGGCGTCGAGGAAGGCCGGCAACGGCATTCCTCGCCGCCGGCAACCGATCCACGCCCCGAGCACACCGAGCGCGACCGCGCCCCAAATGCCCAAACCGCCGTCCCAGATCCGCGCCGCCGCGCCGAACCCGGCACCACCCGGACCCCAATACGTCCGCCAGTCGGTGGCCAGGTGATAGAGCCGGCCGCCGATCAACCCGAACGGCACCACCCACAGCGCGATGTCGTAAATCACCCCGCGCTGCCCGCCGCGCGCTGCCCAGCGCCGGTCGCCGATCATCAGCGCGACGACGATTCCGGCAATGATGAACATCGCGTATGCGCGAATCGGCAACGGCCCAAGGTGCCAGACACCTTGCGGTGGGCTAGGGAAATACGTGGGCAGCATCGTCATGATGTCGACACTCGCACACCTTCGGCCAATTCCTGGGTCAAGGCACGCAAGCTAGGCAGACCGTCGGTGAGCGCCGATACCAAAGCCGAACCGACGATCACCCCGTCGGCGTAGGCGCCGATCTGCGCCGCCTGCTCGCGCGATCGCACGCCCAGGCCCACGCCAACCGGGATTTCGGACACCGCTTTGACCCTGCTCACCAACTCGGGAGCGGCGTTCGACACCGCATCACGGGCCCCGGTCACTCCCATCGTCGAGGCGGCGTAGACGAATCCGCGCGACGCCTCGATCGTGGTCACCAGGCGCTGCGGTGTCGACGACGGCGCGACCAGAAAGATCCGATCCAGGTGATGTGCCTCGGATGCGGCCATCCACTCGTCGGCTTCATCGGGGATCAGGTCCGGCGTGATGAGCCCGTGCCCGCCCGCCGCTGCCAGGTCCCGCGCGAAGGCGTCAACCCCGTAACGCAGCACCGGGTTCCAGTACGTCATGACCACCGCGCGACCACCGGCCAAGCTGATCGCCTCGACCGCGGCCAACGTGTCGCGCACCCGCACTCCCCCGCGCAGCGCGGCCTCGGTGGCCCTGGCGATGGTCGGGCCGTCCATACCGGGATCCGAATACGGAACCCCCACTTCGATGAGGTCGCAACCCGATTCGGCCAGCGCGGTCATCGCGTCCACCGACGTCCGCACGTCGGGGTAGCCCGTCGACAGATAGCCGATCAGCGCGGCGCGGTTTTCGGTCCGGCACGCGTCGAAAAGCGGTGCCAGCCTGCTGGCTTGGCTCTGCTCCACCGTCATCGCTTGTCCAGGGAGTCCATCAGACCGAACCATTTCGCCGCCGTCTCGACGTCCTTGTCGCCGCGGCCGGACAGGTTCACCACAATGACTGCGCCGCTGCCCAATTCGTTGCCGAGCTGGACGGCACCGGCGACGGCGTGCGCGGATTCGATGGCCGGGATGATGCCTTCGGTCCGGCACAACAGGCGAAACGCGTCCATCGCCTCGGCGTCGGTGATCGGCCGGTACTCGGCGCGCCCGGTCTGCCGGAGCCACGCGTGCTCCGGCCCCACTCCGGGGTAGTCCAAACCCGCTGAAATCGAATGGGACTCGATCGTCTGCCCGTCTTCGTCCTGCAGCAGATACGAAAACGACCCCTGGAAGGCACCGGGTGAACCACCGGTGAATGTCGCCGCGTGCCTGCCGGTCTCAACACCGTCACCAGCGGCCTCGTAACCGATCAGCCGCACACCGGGGTCGTCGATGAACGCGTGAAAGATTCCGATCGCGTTGGATCCCCCGCCGACGCACGCCGTCACGGCGTCGGGCAGCCGGCCGGCCTGCGTTTGGATCTGCGCGCGCGCCTCCAGACCGATGATGCGCTGAAAATCGCGCACCATCGTCGGGAACGGGTGCGGCCCCGCCGCGGTGCCGAAGCAGTAGTAGGTGCTGTCGGCGTTGGTGACCCAATCCCGGAACGCCTCGTTGATGGCGTCCTTCAGTGTTTGCGATCCCGTGTCGACCGAGACGACCTCGGAGCCCAGCAGTCGCATCCGCGCCACGTTGAGCGCTTGGCGCGCCGTGTCGACGGCGCCCATGTAGATCACACACTCCAGGCCGAGCAACGCGCAGGCGGTGGCCGTGGCCACGCCGTGCTGGCCGGCGCCGGTCTCGGCGATCACCCGGGTCTTGCCCATTCTCTTGGCCAGCAACGCCTGTCCCAGGACGTTGTTGATCTTGTGAGAACCGGTGTGGTTCAAGTCTTCTCGCTTGAGAAACAGCCGCGCGGAGCCGGCGTGCTGGCTCAGGCGAGTGGCCTCGTAAAGCGGCGACGGCCGGCCCGCGTAGTTGGCCTGCAAATCGTCCAGCAAATCCAGGAATTCGGGGTTGACGCGTTCCTTCTCGTAGGCGGCGGTGACTTCTTCGATCACCGCCATCAACGCCTCGGCGACGTAGCGCCCGCCGAACACGCCGAAATGCCCACCCGCGTCGGGATCGTGCCGGGTGGGTTCGGAAATCGCCGCACTGGAAAGCGGAAGGGCTGGGCGAGTCAGATCCACCATCACCAGTGCGCAACGCGGAGATGGCTCATGGGGTTCAACGTTACAACGCGGGGCTCTTGATAACTAACGAGCCGGTTTCGGACAGGACGGATGGGTGCCCGCGGTCACCAGATCGGCGACCGCGGCACGCGGGTCGCCACTTTTGACCAGACCCTCACCGACGAGGACCGCGTCAGCGCCGGCACCGGCATAGGCCAACAGGTCCGCGGTCCCCCGCACACCGGATTCGGCGATCCGGATCACGTTGCTGGGCAGCCCGGGTGCGATCCGCGAGAAGCTGTCCCGGTCCACCTCCAGCGTCTTGAGATCGCGGGCATTGACCCCGATCACGTTGGCACCGGCCGTGAGCGCGCGATCCGCCTCTTCTTCGGTGTGCACCTCGACAAGCGCTGCCATGCCTAGCGATTCGGTGCGGTCGAGCATCGCGGCCAACGCCGACTGCTCCAGCGCGGCGACGATCAGCAGCAACATGTCGGCACCGTGCGCGCGCGCCTCGTGGATCTGATAGGGCTGCACCACAAAGTCTTTGCGCAAGACCGGGATCGACACGGCGGCGCGAACCGCATCGAGGTCGTCGAGCGAGCCCTGAAAGCGCCGCTCCTCGGTCAACACGCTGATGATCCGGGCGCCGCCGTCTTCGTAGGCCTGGGCCAGCTTGGCCGGATCGGCAATGGGCGCTAGCGGACCCGCCGACGGGCTGGCCCGCTTGATTTCGGCGATGACGCCGATGCCGGGCTCACGCAACGCCGCCATCACGTTCAGTGCGGGAGGTGCCGCCGCGGCGGCCGCCTTGATCTCGGGAAGCGGGATACGGGCTTCGCGCGCAGCAACATCGGCCCGAACTCCCTCGAGGATGGAGTCAAGGACAGTCGCCGGACTCATACCTGTCGTTTCCCTTCCACATGTCGCTCACGGTCACCTAACCGGTTTCGAGCCGATTTCGACGACGTCAATGAAGGGTAGCGACCGTCGGCTCGCGACCCGTCACCGACCCTCGGTGTCAGACCCGCGGGGCCGATCGGTCGGGTCGTGCCCCTCATCGAGTGCGTCCCAGATCATCCGCTCCGACATCTCTGGGGCCCCCGGCTGCTCCAGCATCGCCCCGTCGGCGCCCTCGCGTCTCGCGATTGAGCGGCGGGTCGCCGGCGCGACGTACTTTTTTGCCCTGGCGCGCGCCGACATCGCCGACCGCATCAACAGCACGGCCGCGACCAACGTGCACACCGCGGCGCCCACCGCGAACCCCGCTCCGGCGTAGCGGCGCTCGCTGCCCACTAGCGTCACCAGCGAAATGTGGGCCAGTTCGGTCGCCCGCACCGCTACGTCCGGCAACGCCCACAGGCTGACGCCCAGATAGCCGATCGCCAGGCTGATCACGGCCAGCAACCCCGCCACCGCGCGCAGCGCCCAGCCGTGCACCGCCAGCGCCGCGACGGCCGTGGCCAGCATCAGCAGCGCCAACGGCAGCAGGGCCGTCGACCACTCCGCACCGGCCAGGATCACCTGCTTGGGCGGCCCCAGCCCGTCGAACGACCGGATCACCACCCACGGCAGCCGCGAGGCCGTCCACAACAGGCCCGCGGCGACGACGAGCAGCAGCTGGGCGACGCCGATCGTCAGCCGGGCCCGCCGGGCATCAGCCATTGCGGGCGGCGTCCGGGGCGCTGAGCGTCTGCGCCGCGGCGATGGCGTTGAGCACCGCGCGCGCCTTGTTGCTGGCCTCGGTGTACTCGTACGAGCCGTTGGATTCGGCGACGACGCCACCGCCGGCCTGGACGTAGGCGGTACCGTCGCGCATCAGCGCGGTACGGATCGCGATCGCGAAGTCGGCGTTACCGGCGAAGTCGAGGTATCCGAGCACACCCCCGTAGACGCCGCGGCGCGTCTTCTCCACCTCTTCGATCAGCTCCATGGCGCGCACCTTCGGCGCTCCGGACAGCGTGCCGGCCGGGAAGCAGGCCGTGACCGCGTCCAAGGCGGTGCGGCCCGCGTCGAGCATGCCGGTCACCGTGGAGACCAGGTGCATCACGTGGCTGTAGCGCTCGATGTGGCTGTAATCCTCGACCCGGACCGTGCCGGGCGTGCAGACCCGGCCGAGGTCGTTGCGGCCGAGGTCGACCAGCATCAGGTGCTCGGCGCGTTCCTTGTCGTCTTCCAGCAGCTCCTTTTCCAGCAGCTGGTCTTCTTCCTCGTTGGCTCCGCGCCACCGGGTGCCGGCGATCGGATGCGTGGTCGCGCGGCCGTCGACGACGGTGACGAGCGCCTCCGGGCTGGACCCGACGATCGAAAAGTCCGTCTCCCCAGCACTATTCGGCACGTGCACCAGATACATGTACGGGCTCGGGTTGGTCACCCGCAGGATCCGGTACACGTCGATCGGGTCGACGTCGGTGTCCATCTCGAAGCGCTGCGAGGGCACCACCTGGAAGGCTTCGCCGGCCGCGATCTGGTCGACGAGGTAGTCGACGATCTTGCCGTATTCCTCGACGGTGCGCTGCGCCCGGTACTGCGGCTCGGGCATGCTGAACGTGGCCACCGTCGACGGCAGCGGTTGACCCAGCGCCTCGGTCATCACGTCCAGGCGCGCGATGGCGTCGTCGTAGGCCTCGTCGACCCGCTCGTCGGTGCCGTTCCAGTTCACGGCGTTGGCGATCAGCGTGATGGCGCCCTCGTGGTGGTCGACCGCCGCCACGTCCGTGGCCAGCAACATCTGCATGTCGGGCAACTGCAGGTCGTCGACGGCCATCTCCGGCAGCCGTTCCAGGCGCCGCACCATGTCGTAGGCGAAGAACCCGACCAGGCCGCCCGACAGCGGCGGCAGCCCCGGCACCGCGGCGGTGGCCAGCAGCTCGAGGGTGGCCTGCAGCGCCTCCAGCGGGTCGCCGCCGGTGGGGGCGTCCTGCGGCACCGCACCCAGCCACACCGCTTCCCCGTCGCGCACGGTCAACGCCGAGGGCGACCCCGCGCCGATGAACGACCAGCGCGACCACGAGCGGCCGTTCTCCGCGGACTCCAGCAGGAACGTGCCGGGTCGATTGGCGGCCAGCTTGCGGTACGCCGACAGCGGCGTCTCGCTGTCGGCCAAGACCTTCCGGGTCACCGGAACAAAGCGGTGCCCGGCCGCGAGCAGGCGAAACTCCTCCCGTGAGGTCGTGTCGGCGAGGTGAGGGTGCACCAAACCATCCTCGCAGATCCCCCGGGTCAGCCCGCGAGCGTAGCGCCACGACGGCCCTCGGCCGCGATTTTCACCGCGGCGTTACGCCCGTCGGGCGCGCGGCCACGGCGTAGCCTGACGCCCATGAAAACTGGTGACACAGTGGCCGACTTCGAACTTCCCGATCAGACCGGAACGCCGCGCAAGCTCAGCGCGCTGCTTGCCGACGGCCCGGTGGTGCTGTTCTTCTACCCCGCGGCGATGACTCCCGGGTGCACCAAGGAAGCCTGCCACTTCCGGGACCTGGCCACCGAATTCGCGGCGGTCGGCGCCAACCGTGTCGGCATCAGCACCGATGCCGTGCAGAAGCAGGCGAAATTCGCCGACAAGGAGAACTTCGACTACCCGCTGCTGTCGGACATCGAGGGCACCGTCGCCACGCTGTTCGGCGTCAAGCGGGGCCTGCTCGGCAAGTTGATGCCGGTCAAACGCACGACGTTCGTGATCGACACCGATCGCAGGGTGCTCAACGTGATTTCCAGCGAGCTCAGCACGGACACCCACGCCGACCAGGCGCTGCAGACGGTGCGGGCCCGCTCGTCGGCGTAATCGATTGTGCTGCTTGTGATTACGGGATGATCGCGAGAAACACGAACGCGGCCAGCAACACCAGATGGACCTCGCCCTGCAGCCGGGTCGCCCGGCCCGGGATCACGGTGAGCATGCTGATCACCACGGTCAGAGCGAACAGCACCAACTGAGTCGGGCCCAGCCCGAGAATCAGCGGTCCCTTGATCCAGATCGACGCCAGCGCGATGCCGGGAATGGTCAGCCCGATGCTGGCCATCGCCGAGCCGTAGGCGAGGTTGAGGCTGGTCTGGATGCGGCCTTGACGCGCCGCCCGCACCGCCGCCAGCGTCTCCGGCAGCAGCACCAGTGCCGCGATCACGACGCCGACGAACGAGTGCGGGAAGCCCGCCGCCGACACCAGTTCCTCGACGGCCGGCGACTCCTGTTCGGCCAGGCCCACCACCGCGACCAGCGCCGCCACCAGCAGCCCCAGGCTGCGCAGCGCCGCGGCGTTGCTCGGCGGTTCGGCGTGGCTTTCCTCGTCGAAGGGGCTGTGCTGGCCGCGCTGCGCGACCGGCAGGAAGAAGTCGCGGTGCCGCACCGTCTGGGTGAACACGAACAGCAGGTACAGCAGCAACGAGGCGACGGCGGCGAATTCGAGCTGCCCGGGGGAGAATTCCTGACGACCCCGGGTGATGGTGAAGCTGGGCAGCGCCAGGCTCAGGGTCGCCAGCGTGGTGAGCGTCGCCAGCGCCGCACCGCTGCCGTGCGGGTTGAACAACGTCACGCCGTACCGATGCGAACCCAGCAGCAGCGACAGCCCGGCAATGCCGTTGGTGGTGATCATCAGGGCCGCGAACGCGGTATCTCGGGCCAGTGTCTCCGCCTCGTTACCGCCCGAGGCCATCAGCGCGATGATCAGGGCCAGCTCGATGACGGTCACCGCGGTGGCGAGCACCAGCGACCCGAACGGCTCGCCGACCCGGTGCGCGACCACCTCGGCGTGGTGCACCGCGGCCAACACGGCGCCGATCAGCAGCACCGCGAGCCAGGCTCCCGGCTGCGTGCCCCAGGTGAGTGCCAGCGTGACGAGGGCGACCAGCGGCACCACCACGTTCCACGAGATCCGTTCGCGCATCGTCGCCCATTCTCACCGAAATCGTCGGCCGGTGCCCGCTGGTGTCGGGCGCCGCGCTTAATCCTCGGGTGCCAGCAGCGTATCGGCGTCGAAGCAGCTGTGGTCTCCGGTGTGGCACGCGGCGCCGACCTGGTCGACGCTCAACAGCACCGCATCGCCGTCGCAGTCCAGGCGCACCGAGTGCACGTGCTGGGTGTGGCCCGACGTCGCACCCTTGATCCACTGCTGGCCGCGGGATCGCGAAAAGTAAGTTGCCTCACGGGTTTCCAGGGTGCGGGCCAACGCCGCATCGTCCATCCAGGCCACCATCAGCACGTCGCCACTGCCCCGCTCCTGCACCACGGCGGTGAATAGTCCGTCGGCATTGCGCTTGAGGCGCGCGGCGATATCGGGGTCCAGCGTCATCGCACCGTGATCCCGTCCGCGGCCATCGCGGCCTTCACCTGTCCGATCGTCAGCTCGCGGAAGTGAAAGACGCTGGCCGCCAACACCGCATCGGCCCCCGCCTCGACCGCCGGAGCGAAATGGTCCACCGCGCCGGCCCCGCCGCTGGCGATGACCGGAACCGTGACCGCGGCGCGCACCGCGTGCAGCATCGCCAGATCGAAACCGGCCTTGGTGCCGTCGGCGTCCATCGAGTTGAGCAGAATCTCCCCCACTCCGAGTTCGGCGCCGCGGACCGCCCACTCGACGGCGTCGATGCCGGTGCCGCGCCGGCCGCCGTGCGTGGTGACCTCCCAGCCCGACGGCGTCGGCGCCGAACCGGGCGGCACCGTGCGGGCGTCGACGGACAGCACGATGCATTGCGAGCCGAATTGCCTTGACATCTCCGCCAATAGATCGGGGCGGGCGATCGCGGCGGTGTTCACCGAAACCTTGTCGGCCCCGGCCCGCAGCAACACGTCCACGTCGGCCACGGTGCGCACACCACCGCCGACCGTCAGCGGGATGAACACCTGCTCGGCGGTGTGGCGCACCACGTCCAGCATCGTCGCGCGGTTCGACGACGACGCGGTCACGTCGAGAAAGGTCAGCTCGTCGGCGCCTTCGGCATCGTAGGCGGCGGCGAGTTCGACGGGGTCACCCGCGTCGCGCAGGTTCTCGAAGTTGACCCCCTTGACGACCCGCCCGTGGTCGACGTCCAGGCACGGAATCACCCGTACGGCAAGGTCGGTACCCGTATGCATCTCAGTAATCCTCCGGCCGGCCGGCACTGCGCAGAATCTCGAGGATCTCCTCGTACGCGCCGGGGGCCGCGGCCAGCACCGACCGCGACTCGGGGGTCCACAATCGACCGGCCAGATCCGAGACGGTGCCGCCAGCGGCCCGGACCTGCGCGATCCCCGTCGCGTGATCCCACACCTGACCACCGAAATAGACTGCGCCGGCCAAGATTCCGTCGGCTACATAGACCAGGTCGATGCCGGTCGAGCCGTGCATGCGCAGCCGCGAGGACACCCGGCTCAGTCTCTCCAGCACCGCAAGCCGGTACCGTCCGGGGAATCGGCCCCGGGAATCGACGTTGAAGGTGCCGACGCCGATCAGTCCCTCGGCCAGCGGCGTATAAGTCAACGGAAGCTGTGCCACAGCGTTTTTCACCAGTAACCCGCCGGCAACGGCCGTGTAGCGGTCGTCGGTGAACGGTATCCAGGTCAGGCCGGCCACCGGCTCACCGTCGTGCAGCAGGCCCAGCAGTATCGCGGCCATCGGTGATCCGGCGGCGTAGTTGAAGGTGCCGTCGATCGGGTCCAACACCCACACCCACGACGAATCGACCGGTGTGCCACCGAATTCCTCACTGTGCACCCTGATTCCGGTGGCGGCCTGCAGCGCGGCCACGACCTGCCGCTCGATCGCGAGGTCGACCTGGGTGGCGAAGTCGTTGCCCTTCTTGCGAACCGCCGAGTCGGCGCGGTGCCCGGCCACGAATGGCTCCACCGCGGCGTCGAGAATGGTCGACGCCTCGGCGAGCAGCCCGTGCAGGTCCATCGGTCTACTGCCGTACCGCGTCGAGTGCCTGCGGCAGGGTGAACCGCCCGGCGTAGAGCGCCTTGCCCACGATGGCGCCCTCGACGCCGCGGTCGGTGAGCGTGGCGATGGCGCGTAAGTCATCCAGGCTCGACACGCCGCCGGACGCGATGACCGTAGCGTCGGTGCGCTCGGCGACGCGGGCCAGCAGGTCCAGATTCGGACCGCCCAGCGTGCCGTCCTTGGTGACATCGGTGACGACGAAGCGCGAACATCCTTCGCCCTCAAGACGTTCCAGCACATTCCACAGGTCGCCGCCGTCGGTTTCCCAACCACGCCCGCGCAGCCGGTGCTCGCCGTCGACCATCTGCACGTCTAGCCCGACGGCGACCTTGTCGCCGTGCTCGCTGATCGCCCGCGCGCACCACTGTGGATTCTCCAGCGCCGCGGTGCCCAGGTTGACCCGGGCGCAACCGGTCGCCAGCGCCGCCGCCAGCAAATCGTCGTCGCGGATGCCGCCGGACAGTTCCACCTTGACGTCGAGCTTGTCCACCACCTCGGCGAGCAGCTCGCGGTTGGAACCGCGGCCGAACGCGGCGTCGAGATCCACCAGATGGATCCACTCGGCACCGTCGCGCTGCCAGTTCAGCGCCGCGTCCAGCGCCGAGCCGTACTCGGTTTCGCTGCCGGCCTTGCCCTGCACCAGGCGCACGGCGCGACCCTCCACGACGTCGACGGCCGGTAACAGAATCAGCACTGTCTCTCCTTTGCGCCAAGAATGCGATTGGCTACGCCGCTTCTCGACGTGTGCGTGGTCGGCTTCACAGTCCCGCAACCCAATTGCTCAATACGGCTGCGCCGGCATCCCCACTCTTCTCCGGGTGGAATTGCGTGGCGGCCAACGGGCCGTCCTCGACCGCCGCCAAAAACGGCACCTGGTGGGTGGCCCAGGTCAGTACCGCCTCCGACGAGCCCTCCCACCACTGCGCGGCGTAGGAATGCACGAAGTAGAACCGGGCCGAGGCGTCCAGCCCCCGGAAAAGTGCACTGCCCGAACCGGATCGCACGACATTCCAGCCCATGTGCGGGATGACCGGGGCGTCCAGCCGGGTCACCGCCCCCGGCCATTGCTCGCAGCCGGTGGTCTCGACGCCGAACTCCACGCCGCGCGCGAACAGGATCTGCATGCCCACGCAGACCCCCAGTACCGGGCGTCCGACGGCGACCCGGTCGGCGATGATGCGCTCCCCCGCGATCTTGCGCAGCCGCGTCATGCACGCTTCGAAGGCACCGACGCCGGGCACCACCAGCCCGTCGGCGGCCGCGGTCGCCCCCGCGTCGGCGGTGACTTCCACCGTCGCACCGACCCGCTGCAGCGCCCGCTGCGCGGACCGAAGATTGCCCGAGCCGTAGTCCAGCACAACGACGGATTTGCTTGTCAAAAAACACCTTTGGTGGACGGCACACCCGACACGCGAGGATCGGGCTCGACGGCTTGGCGCAGCGCGCGCGCCACGGCCTTGTACTGCGCCTCGGTGATGTGGTGCGGGTCGCGTCCGTAGAGCACCCGCACGTGCAGGGCGATGCGGGCATTGGCGGCCAGCGATTCGAACACGTGCCGATTGATCACAGTGTGGTAGGGCACCGAGTTCCCGGCGATCGTGGTGTGCTGCAGGTGATCCGGCTCGCCGCTGTGCACACAGTACGGCCGGCCGGACACGTCCACGGCGGCGTGGGCCAGCGTTTCGTCCATCGGAATGAAGGCGTCGCCGAACCGGCGGATGCCCTTCTTGTCGCCGAGAGCCTGCCCGAGTGCCTGTCCCAGCGCGATCGCGGTGTCCTCGATGGTGTGATGCCCCTCGATTTCGACATCACCGGTGGTGCGCACGCTCAGGTCGAAGCTGGCGTGGCTGCCCAGCGCGGTCAGCATGTGGTCGTAGAACGGCACCCCGGTGTCGACGTGGACCTGCCCGGTGCCGTCGAGGTCAAGCTCGATGACAATGTCGGATTCCTTGGTGCGGCGCTCGATTCGCGCGCGGCGAGTGGTGGTCACGGGGCTCCTATCACACGGTCGCGACCCGCTTCGCGCGGCCGCGCCGCGCTCGCGATCGCTGCTACGGGGCCGGCATCGGCCGGGGCCAACTCGGTGGCGGCGACTCGGGCGCTCGCCTCGAGGAATGCGTCGTTCTCGTCGGCCAGCCCGATGGTGGTGCGCAGATAGCCCGGGATGCCCACGTCGCGGATCAGGACGCCGTCGTCCAGGTAACGCTGCCAGGCCGCGGGTGCGTCGGCGAATACGCCGAACAGCACGAAGTTGGCGTCGCTGGGGATGACCCGAAACCCCAAGCGGCTCAAGGCCGTCACGACGCGTTCGCGTTCGGCGATCAGGGTGGCGACGCTGCCCAGCGTGTCGTCGGCGTGGCGCAACGCGGCGCGGGCGGCGGCCTGGGTGAGCGCCGACAGGTGATAGGGCAACCGCACCAGCAGCATCGCGTCGATCAGCGCCGGCGTGGCGACCAGATACCCGAGCCGCCCGCCGGCGAACGCGAACGCCTTGCTCATGGTGCGGCTGACCACCAGCCGAGTCGGGTACTCCTCGATCAGCGCCACCGCGCTGGGCTGCGACGAGAACTCGCCGTACGCCTCGTCCACGATCAGGATGCCCGGGGTCACGTCGAGCAGCCGGCGCAGATCCGGCAGCGTAATGCTTTGCCCCGTCGGGTTATTCGGGCTGGTGACGAACACCACGTCGGGCTTGCGCTCGCTGACCGCGACGACCGCCACGTCGACGTCGAGGCTGAAGTCGTCGGCACGCGGGGCCGTCAGCCATTCGGTGCGAGTGCCGTCGCAGATCAGCGGATGCATCGAGTAGGACGGGACGAACCCGATCGCGCTGCGTCCCGGCCCGCTGAACGCCTGCAGCAGCTGCTGCAGAATCTCATTGGAACCGTTTGCGGCCCAGAGGTTTTCGACGCCAAGCAGGGTGCCGGTCTGCGCGGTCAGATAGCCGGCCAGGTCGGTGCGCAACGCCACCGCGTCGCGGTCGGGGTAGCGGTGCAGGTCCGCGGCGGCCTCTTGTACGGAGCGGACGACGTCGTCGACCAGCGCCCGACTGGGCGGGTGCGGGTTCTCGTTGGTGTTCAGCCGCACCGGGACCGCCAATTGCGGTGCGCCGTAAGGTGATTTACCGCGTAGGTCGGCACGCAGCGGCAGGTCGTCGAGGGTGACCTGCCGTTCGGATGCGGTCATCGTTCGAACCTACGCTGTACCGCCTCGCCATGGGCGGGCAGGTCTTCGGCCTTCGCCAGCGTAACCACGTGACCGGAGACGTCTTTGAGGGCCGCCTCGGTGTAGTCCACGACGTGGATGCCGCGCAGGAACGTCTGGACCGACAGGCCGCTGGAATGCCGGGCGCTGCCCGCGGTCGGCAACACGTGGTTGGACCCGGCGCAGTAGTCGCCGAGGCTGACCGGCGCATACGGGCCGACGAAAACGGCTCCGGCCGAACGTATTCGGCTGGCGACCTGCGGCGCGTCGGCGGTCTGGATCTCGAGGTGCTCGGCGGCGTAGGCGTCGACGACCTTGACACCGGCGTCCAGGTCGTCGACCAGGATGATCGCCGATTGCGGGCCGCTCAACGCGGTCGTCACGCGTTCGCGGTGCACCGTGGTCTGCAGCTGCGCCGCGACTTCGGTGGCCGTGGCCGTGGCCAGCTCCTCGCTCGCGGTCACCAGCACGCTGGCGGCCATCTCGTCATGTTCGGCCTGGCTGATCAGATCCGCGGCCACATGAGCCGGGTCGGCGGTGTGGTCGGCGAGGATGGCGATCTCGGTCGGCCCGGCTTCGGCGTCGATGCCCACCAGCGAGCGGCACAGCCGCTTGGCGGCCGTGACGTAGACGTTGCCGGGCCCGGTGATCAGGTCGACCGGCGCCAGTTGCGTGCCGTCGGTGTCGACGCCGCCGTAGGCCAGCAGCGCCACCGCCTGCGCACCGCCGACGGCCCACACCTCGTCGACCCCGAGCAGCCGGGCCGCGGCCAGGATCGTCGGGTGCGGCAGGCCGTCGAATCGCGCCTGCGACGGGCTCGTGACCACCAGCGACTCGACCCCGGCCGCCTGCGCTGGCACCACGTTCATCACCACGCTGGACGGATACACCGCGTTGCCGCCGGGCACGTAGAGACCGACGCGCGCCACGGGGACCCACCGCTCGGTGACCGTCGCGCCGGGACCGAGCACGGTGGTGGTGTCGGTGCGTCGCTGGTCGGCGTGGACGGCGCGGGTCCGCTCGATCATCACCCGCAGCGCGTCGCGGACGTCGGCATCCAATCCGTCCAGCGCGGCCTGCAACGCGGCCTCTTGTACCCGGACGGCGGCGGGGCGTACGCCGTCGAACGAGGCACCGTAGTCCAGCGCCGCCTCGGCCCCGCGCTCGGCGACGGCCGCCACGATCGGGCGCACCTGCGACAACACCGTCTCCACATCGGCGCCGCCGCGCGGTAGCGCCGCCCGCAACCGGGCGGTCGTCAGCTCCGCCCCCCGCAGGTCGATGCGGGCCAGCACGGATGGGGGTGTGGCAGTCACAGCGTCCATTGTCCCAGAGGAACTCAAATCAATATCCGACCGGTACAGTGCCGGTATTCAGGCAACAGACGTTCCGCAAGGGAGCCGCATGTCCACCAAGGATCACCCGAACAACGCCCCGGGCATCCCGATGGTGTATCCGGAGTGGTTTGAGAACTTCCAGGTCAAGTACGTCAACCCGGCGCTGAAGCCGATCGCGCGTTTCCTGCCCGGGACCGGCACGATCGAGCACCGCGGCCGTAGGTCGGGCAAGTCGTACCAGACCATCGTGACGGCCTATCGCAACGGCAATGTGCTGGCGGTCGCGCTGGGCCACGGCAAGACCGACTGGGTGAAGAACGTGCTGGCCGCGGGCCAGGCTGACCTGCACTTTGCCCGCAAGGTCGTGCACATCACCAATCCCCGGATCCTGCCCGCCGGCTCCGACGGCACCGGCCTGCCCTGGCTGGTGCGCCTGCAACTGCGCCGCATGGCGGTATTGGTCGCCGACGTCGCCTGAGTGTGGTGGGTTACCGCTCGTAGCGGGTTAGCTCGGGGACTGCGCGCCACCGCCGCATGGCTGCCGTGCCGGGGCGGGGATCAGTGGCTACTCTTGTCATCCTCATCATTCGATCGCGCCAGTTGACACGGCTTTACGGGATTGGCGGCCCAGAGCGGGTTCGTGACCGGACCTCTCACGGAGGTACGGATTGCGTGCACATTCGAGAAGCTTCGTCGTGTTCGCTCGATTTATGCGCGACTGGTGGCGGGGGCCGGTCGACTACACCACACAGGTGGAGTACTTCACAAAGCGTGGGATGTCCGGGGCGATCCAGACGCTGATCGGGGCGGGCACGACATTGAACGGGTTGATCACGCTGACGATCCTACTGCCGTCCGCGGGTACGCGCTGGTCGCGCGTCGTCGTCGCGTTGCTCGCCTTGATCGAGCTCGGCTGGGGATGGGTGTTTGCCCGACGGCCATGGCCGTCGGGTCGGACGTCACTGGCGTTCGTGGTCTCCGCCGACATCGGGATAGCCGGGGTGGCCACCGTGGACGCGAGTTGGCTGTTGGGCTTGTTCGCGTTCAACGCGTTCTCGATGATCTCGGTGTATCTGATGTTCTTCGACGGGCCGAAAGTACTTGCGGGCCATGGATTGTGGATACTGATGTCGACCGCGGCCTTCGCCATACAGGCCGGCGCGGCCGCGGGGTTCGACGTCGTCGAACTCACCGCCAGCACGCTAACGGCCGTGGCACCGGCCGTCGTGACACCCCTGGGTATCCAGCTCGGCATCTCGGCGCTGCGCAAGGACGCCAATGAGTCGGTCACCGATCCGCTGACCGGGTTGTTGAACCGGCGCGGTCTTCACCTGCATATCGAAGACCTGTTGCGCGACGGCACCAACATGGCCGCCGAGGTGGTCGTGATGGTCGTCGACTTGGACCGCTTCAAGGACGTCAACGATGCGTTCGGCCACACCGCGGGCGACGCGGTGTTGATCCGCTGTGCGCGACGGATCAAGTCGGCGGTTCGCGGCACCGCGCTGTGGCACGGATCGCGGCGAAGAATTCGTCGTCGTCGACCTCGCCGAACCGGTCCACCGGGCGCACCGGGACTTCGACCTCGTCAGGACGGCGATCGCGGCTCCGGCCGACCATGCGGTCACGGCCAGCGTCGGCGTCGCAAGCGTGGACGTCGCCAGCTTCGCGGCGCCCGGACTCGGTGTCGCGCAGTTGCTCGACGCCATGATCGAGCGAGCGGACCAGGCGATGTTCGACGCGAAACGCCAGGGCGGCAACGCGACCGTCCACATTCGCTAGCCCCGAGACTGTAACTACCGACGCATCGGCCGAGTGGCACCGTCGGCAGTTGCAGTCTCGCGGCCCCTAGGCGCGGGTGAAGACCGTCTTGCCGGTCATCGTCGGCCATACCGACGACGCCTCGGCCCAGGGCACCACCCGGTCGACGGCCGAAGCCAGGTCGCATCCGGCGGCCAGCAGTTCCAGCACCGCGGGAATCGCCGACCGCGCGTTGACCCGGCCGGTGACGAACCTCACCCCGTGGGTGTACATCGGCAGCAGCGGCATCTCGACAACGGGCTGGTAGTAGATCCCGGTGTCGGTGCACACGCCGTCCGGCCAGGTCGCCCGCAGCGTGGCGGCCAGCATCGACGGATCGGCGGAGGTATGCACGGTGACCGGATACGGCTCCCAGGACTTGTCCGGCTTGACCCGATCGTGGACCACCGCGCCGAGCTTTTCGGCGGCCGCCAGGCGGCACACGTCGTGGTCGACGTAGTCGACGCGGGCTCCCAGCGCGGCCGCGAACGCCGCGGCATACAGCCCGATCGACAGCTTCCCGATCACCAGCACGCGACGGTCGGTCGCATCGAGTGCGGCCAGCTCGGCCGCATACGGCCCGACCGCGCGCCAGCCGTCGGGAATGTTGTCCGACAGCGACGCAATCGCGTTGGGCGCCACGCCATCCGGGACGGGGATCAGCATCGCGTCGGCATACGGCACCAGCACCTCGTCCGACATGAATCCCCCGCCGTTCAGACCGGCGAGCGGGCCGAGGCCGTACATCGCCATCAACGGCACCGAGCCACACGAGCCGGTCGCGCCGCGGCGGCAGGCCGAGCAGCTGCCGCAGCTGATCTGGAAGGGCACCACCACCCAGTCGCCCGGGCGGACACCGTTTACCGCGTCGCCCACAGCCACCACCTCGGCCAGGCCCTCGTGCCCGACGGCATAGCCGGGCGGCAGCGGCGCCTGGCCATTGGCGACCGCGATGTCGAGGTCGCAGCACGCCACCACCAGCGGCCTGACCACGGCTTGTTCCGGTGCGGTGATTTCCGGTTCCGGCACATCGCGCCAGGCGTACCGCCCGGCGTCTTCGAAGGTCAGCTGCCGTATCTCGGCAGACCTACATGTCCAGCCCGATATCGAGCACGCGCACCGAGTGCGTCAGCGCGCCGACCGCCAGGTAGTCCACCCCGGTGCCGGCATACGCCGCCGCGGTGTCCAGGCTGAGCCCGCCCGACGACTCCAGCAGCACCGCCGGCGCGCGGGCGTCCCGACGCTGCACGGCGATCTGGGTCTGCCACACCGGGAAATTGTCCAACAGGACCAACTCCGGCTTCTCCGGCAGTACCTCGTCGAGCTGCTCGAGCGAGTCCACTTCGACCTCGCAGGGCAGATCGGGGGCGGCCTCGCGGACCGCCCGCAGCGCCTCGACGACCGATCCCGCGGCCGCGACGTGGTTGTCCTTGATCAGCGCGGCATCGCCCAGCCCGAGGCGGTGGTTGACCCCGCAGCCGACCCGCACCGCGTACTTCTGCAGGGCGCGCAGACCGGGCAGCGTCTTGCGGGTGTCGCGGATCTGAGCCTTGGTGCCGCTCACGGCGTCCACCCAGGCGGCCGTCGCGGTGGCGATCCCCGACAGGTGACAGATCAGGTTCAACATCGTGCGCTCGGCGGTCAACAGCCCGCGGTTCTCCGCCCGCACGGTCAGCACCGGGCGGCCGGGCTGGATGCGGGCACCGTCGGAGACGCGGTCGAGCACCTGATAGCCGTCGGCGCCGAGCACCTCGTCGAGCACCAGCAGCCCTACGTCCAGGCCCGCGATCACGCCCGGCTCCCGAGGCACCATCGCCGCCGTGGCCGCGCCGGCGGGCACCGTGGCGAGCGTGGTGATGTCGGGCCCGTAGCGCAGATCCTCGTCCAGCCCACGCCGGACGATGTCGACGGCCGCGGCGAGTTCGGCGTCCGACAGAGTCATCAGGGTGGCCATCAGGACACCGCCGCCAGGTCCTCGACGAACACCGTGTCGGCCGACCGCACCAAGATGCTGCGGGCCTTGTCCGGGGCGGCCTCCGGGTACTCCGCCCGGTGGTGGCAGCCGCGGCTTTCGCCGCGCGCCAACGCCGCGGCGACCACCGCGCGGGCGGTCAGCGTCAGCGCCACATCCTCGAAATCGCGACGGCCCTCGACCGCGCGGACCCGCGCCCGCGACAGCGTCTCGGACAACCGCTGCAACCCCGCCGCGTCGCGGACCACCGACGCGTCGCGGGTCATCGCGGTCTGCAGTTCGCGGCGCCTGGACGCCGTGTGCGCGATCGGCTCGGGCGGGGCCGCGAGCACCCGGCCCGCCGACAGCGCGTGCCTGGCCGCGGCCTTCCCGGCGCGACCACCCACCACCAGCCCTTCGAGCAAGCTGTTGGACGCCAACCGATTTGCGCCGTGCATCCCGGTGCGGGCCACCTCGCCCGCGGCGAACAGGCCGGGCAGCTCCGTTCGACCGTGCACGTCGGTGACCACGCCGCCACAGCTGTAGTGCGCGCCCGGAACGACGGGGATGGGTTGGGTGACGGGGTCGATGCCGGCGGCCCGGCAGGCGGCAGTGACATTGGGGAATCGGGCCTCGAAGCCGTCGATGCCGCGCGCGTCGAGGAACACGCATTCGTCGCCGGTCGCCCGCAGCCGCGCGTCGATGGCCCCGGCCACGACATCGCGCGGCGCCAGATCGCCCATCGGGTGAACGCCGGCGGTAACCGAATTGCCTTGCCGGTCAACCAATACCGCACCCTCGCCGCGGATGGCCTCGGTAATCAGTGGTCGGCGACCACCGGCCTGGCCGGCGAACAACATGGTGGGGTGAAACTGAACGAACTCGAGATCGCTGACGGGAACACCGGCCCACAACGCCAAAGCGATTCCGTCGCCGGTGGATCCGTCCGGGTTGGTGGTGGCGCTGTAGAGCTGCCCGAGGCCGCCGGAAGCAAGGATCACCGACGGCGCGGTGACAATCCCGACGCCGTCCGAGTTGCCCACGGCCACCCCGGTCACCGCCGCACCGTCGTGCAGCACACGCAACGCGACGTGGCCGCTGCGAATGTCCAGTGTCCGGGCGGCGTGATCCAGTGCCCGCTGGACCTCGGCACCGGTGGCGTCGCCCCCGGCGTGCACGATGCGCCGCCGCGAGTGGCCACCCTCGCGGGTCAGCGCCCACCGGCCCGGCACCGATTCGTCGAATCGCGCTCCGTCGGAGACCAATTCGCTGACCGCGCGGTAGCCGTCGGCGACGATCGAGTACACCGCTCCCGGATCGCACATGCCCGCGCCGGCGGCCAGGGTGTCGGCGACGTGCGCCTCGACGGAGTCGTCGTTGTCCGGCAGCACGACCGCGATCCCACCCTGCGCGTAGTGCGTCGCGGTGACCCCGTGGGCTTCTTCGGCCTTGCTGAGCACGACGACGTCACGGCCGGCACGGTGGGCCGCCAGCGCGGCGGCCAATCCCCCGACTCCCGTGCCGATGACGACGACGTTGGCGCGACCGGTCCATGCCGGACGGGCCGTCATTCGCCACCGCCGGGCTGGCCGATCTCGATCATGCGCTGCACGCTGCGCCGGCCCGCGGCGGCGGTTTCCGGGTCGACGTACACCTCGTCGGCGCCCTCGACCAGGCAGCGCAGCAGCGCCGCGGGGGTGATCATCTTCATGTACTTGCAGGACGCACGGTCGTCGACCGCGCGGAAGTCGACTTCCGGTGCGGCTCTGCGCAATTGGTACAGCATACCGACCTCGGTGGCGACCAGGACCTGGCGGGCGCGGGTCTGGTGCGCCGCGTCGAGCATGCCGCCGGTGGACAAGATCTTCACCCGCTCGGCCGGGAAGGCTCCCTCACCGGCGAGGTACAACGCCGAAGTGGCGCAACCGCATTCGGGGTGCACATACAGCTCGGCGTCGGGATTGGCGCGGGCCTGCTCGGCGAGCTCTTCGCCGTTGATCCCGGCGTGCACGTGGCATTCGCCGGCCCACACGTGGATGTTCTTGCGGCCGGTCACCCGTTGCACGTGGGCACCGAGGAACTGGTCGGGGCAGAACAGCACCTCGCGATCGGGGTCGATGGACTGCACGACGTCGACCGCGTTGGACGAGGTGCAGCAGATGTCGGTGAGCGCCTTGACGGCCGCCGTGGTGTTGACGTAGGAGACGACGACGGCGTCCGGGTGCTCGTCTTTCCAGGCGCGCAACTCGTCGGAGGTGATCGAATCGGCCAGCGAGCAGCCGGCCCGCTGATCCGGAATCAGCACGGTCTTGTCCGGGCTGAGGATCTTGGCCGTCTCGGCCATGAAGTGCACGCCGCAGAACACGATGGTGCCCTCGGGGGCTTCGGCGGCGACGCGTGACAGCGCGAGCGAGTCTCCGACGTGGTCGGCGACGTCCTGAATCGCGGGCAGCTGGTAGTTGTGTGCGAGCACGGTGGCGCCGCGCAGCTTCGCCAGCCGGCGAATCTCGTTGGCCCACTGCTCATCACCGTCGATGCCGCCGTAACCGGTGGCCGAATTGGTGATGCTGGCAACCATATCTTCGGCGAGCGTGTCCATGCGATGCACGACCGTCACGGCGGCTCCTTATCGACCTAGCAGGTTTTCGACTTATAATCGAAAACATGCCCAATGGTAGCACCGCCCACGAAGTGCTCGCGGTCGTGTTCCAGGTTCGGCACGCTACCGAGCAGGTTAAGACCGCCTCCCGAACCGGAAAACCGCAGCTTAACGTGCTGTTATGGGAGCGTGCGCGCGATCCGCAACGGCGCGCGTGGTCACTGCCGGGCGGGCGGCTGCGCAACGACGAGGATATGACCACCTCGGTGCGCCGTCAGCTAGCCGAGAAGGTGGATTTGCGTGAGCTGGCCCACCTGGAGCAGCTCGCGGTGTTCTCCGATCCGGGCCGCGTGCCGGGCGCACGGGTGATCGCGTCGACGTTCCTGGGGCTGGTACCCTCCCCCGCCACTCCGGAGCTGCCGCCGGACACCCGCTGGCACCCGGTGAGCGCACTGCCGCCGATGGCGTTCGACCACGGCCCGATGGTGACGCACGCGCACGCCCGGCTGGTCGCCAAGATGTCCTACACCAACATCGGATTCGCCTTAACACCAAGGGAATTCGCGCTGTCCACGCTGCGCGACATCTACAGCGCGACGCTGGGCTATCAGGTCGACGCGACGAATCTGCAGCGGGTGCTGGCCCGCCGCGGCGTGATCACGCAGACCGGCACCATCGCACAGTCGGGCCGCAGCGGCGGGCGACCGGCCGCGTTGTACCACTTCACCGATTCGCAGCTGCGGGTCACCGACGAATTCGCCGCACTTCGGCCACCCGGCCAGCCTTGATCTGGGTCACCCGACCCGGTCGACGAGAAATCGCTCACAGCCTGGCCATTACATTTTGATTACCGCCCGTTCATGCGCGAAGATGCGCGATGGCCTAGAAGGGATCGGCGAATTGGTTGAACTCGGCAATTTGGCGGGCACCGACGGTGCGGAATGGATCGGTCGGCCGCCACACGAGGAATTACGGCCCAAGGCGCGCCCGCTGCTGCCCGCGGACGACCCGTTCTACCAGCCACCGTCGGGCTTCCAACACGCCGCGCCCGGCACCGTGCTGCGCTCCCGCGACGTCGAACTGGCGTTCCTCGGCCTGATCCCGCAATCGGTTTCGTCCATCCAGCTGCTGTACCGGACCACGGACATGAACGGCGCCCCCGAGGCCTGCGTGACGACGGTGCTCATTCCGGCCGAACGCGTCGTCGGGCAGAACACCCCGCTGCTGTCCTACCAGTGCGCGATCGACGCCATGTCCGCGCGCTGCTTCCCGTCCTACGCGCTGCGCAGGCGGGCCAAGGCGCTCGGATCCATCGCCCAATTGGAGCTCTTCCTGGTCGCCGCGGCCCTCGCCGAGGGCTGGGTGGTGTCGGTGCCCGACCACGAGGGCCTGTTGGGCATGTGGGGTGCTCCGTACGAGCCCGGCTACCGCACCCTGGACGGCATCCGCGCCGCCATGAACTCCGACCGGATCCCGACGTCGACGTCGGCGCCGGTCGGGCTGTGGGGCTATTCCGGCGGCGGGCTGGCCAGCGCGTGGGCCGCCGAGATGTGCGCCGATTACGCGCCCGAGCTCGACATCGTCGGGGCGGTGCTGGGATCGCCGGTCGGAGATCTGGGCCACACCTTCCGCCGGCTCAACGGCGGCTTTCTGGCGGGGCTACCCGCGATGGTGGTGGCCGCCCTGGCGCACATCTACCCCGACCTGAACAAGGTCATCGAAGAGCACACCAACGCCGAAGGACGCGCCCTGCTGAACCGGCTCGAGTCGATGACGACGGTCGAGGCCGTGCTGCGGATGGCCGGCAAGAACATGGGCGACTATCTCGACGAGCCGCTCGAAGACATCCTGTCGACTCCCGAGGTGTCGCACGTCTTCGACAGCATCAAGCTGGGCGTCGCGACACCCGCGCCGCCGGTGCTGATCGTGCAGGCCGTCCACGACTACCTGATCGACGTCCACGACATCGACTCGCTGGCGGACGCCTATTCGGCCGGCGGCGCCAGCGTCACCTATCACCGCGACGCGTTCAACGAGCACATGCTCCTGCACCCGCTGTCGGCGCCGCTGACGCTGCGCTGGCTCACCGACCGCTTCGCCCGCCGCCCGATCGACGACCACTTGGTCAGGACCGTTTGGCCGACGGCGTTCAACCCCATGACCTACGCGGGCATGGTGCGATTGGGCGTGATCGCGGCCAAGGTCCTCACCGGGCGAAAGATCCGCCGCCGTCCACTCTGAGGCACCCGCTAGGACACCGAGGCTTCCGGCTCCATCGGCAGCGCGTGCGACGGTTGACCGGCAAGCGCCGAGCTGCCCAGGTCGTCATGGGCGCTGCTGGCCGCCAGCAGGGCATAGACCAGCGCGGCGATGGCGGCGGGCCACAACAGCGTGGTGGCCATCTGCAGCGGCCCGGGCCCGAAGAACACAGGGGGCGCCTGGATGACGTAGGACACCGCGGGACTGCCCACCACCGGCACCTTGTCGACGTCCAGCGCGCCGTAGCGCAGCAGCACCAGCACCGCCCCCACCGCCGAGGCCAACCCGGCGGCGCCGACCATGCCGACCGTCAGCCCGACGACCATGCCCGGGCCCCGCAGCCGGCGCCACTGCCACGCCAGAACCGGCGCCACCACCGCCAGCACCGTCAACAGCCCCAGCATCAGGCACGGCACGTCGAAGAAGTGCTCGGACTCCGTACCCAGGTAGTCATGCACCCGCTCGCCGGCGCGAGTGATCGCCACCACCAAATGAATCGGCGGGGCCATCCACGCCCACAGGCCACCGACCAACACCCCGGTTGCCGAAAGTGCAAGCGCCGCAACGACTATCGCGCGCAGCTGCGGCGGGGCCGGGAGACCTGCGGGCTGGGGAGCCCCGGGCACCATGGGAGCGGTCACCGCTGCGTCTCCAGATCCGCCGAGTCCACCTCGCCGTGCCGCGAACAGCGTGCCCGCCAGCCGTCGGGGCGAACCTGGACGATCATCCGGCGCCCGCATTCGGCACAGAAGCGCGGGGGCTCGAGACCCAGCTGGGCCGCGGTGGGCACGGTCGTGCCCCCCAATTCCCCGGTGTAGACGTTGTAGACGCCGGCGCCGACTGGAGCGCCCAGATCTGCCACCACAAACCCAACCTAGCCGCTACAAGGTGGCATTCAGCGCCTTGATCGGCATCTGCAGATCCTCGAGCAGTTCCAGGTCGGATTCGGCGGGACGGCCGAGCGTGGTCAGGTAGTTGCCGACGATCACGGCGTTGATCCCGCCTAGGATGCCCTGCTTGGCGCCGAGGTCGCCCAGGGTGATCTCCCGGCCGCCGGCAAAGCGCAGCATCGTGCGCGGCAACGCCAGCCGGAACGCGGCCACCGATTTCAGCGCCTCGCTGACCGGCATCACCTCGAGGTCGCCGAACGGCGTCCCGGGCCGCGGGTTGAGGAAGTTCAGCGGCACCTCGTCGGGGCCCAGCTCGGCCAGATCGGCGGCGAACTCCACCCGCTGCTCCAGCGTCTCGCCCATGCCGAGGATGCCGCCGCAGCACACCTCCATGCCCGCGTCGCGCACCATGGTCAGCGTCTGCCAGCGCTCTTCCCACGTGTGGGTGGTGACGACGTTGGTGAAGAACGACCGCGCGGTCTCCAGGTTGTGGTTGTAGCGGTGCACGCCCATCGCGGCGAGCTCGTCGACCTGCTCGGCGGTCAGCATGCCCAGCGAGCAGGCCACGTTGATCTCGACCTCGTTGCGGATCGCCTCGATCCCGGCCGCGACCTGCGACATCAGCCGCTTGTCCGGGCCACGCACCGCGGCCACGATGCAGAACTCGGTGGCACCCGACTTCGCGGTTTGCTTGGCCGCCTCGACCAGGCTGGGGATGTCCAACCAGGCGCTGCGCACCGGGGAGGCGAACAGGCCGGATTGTGAGCAGAAGTGGCAGTCCTCGGGGCAGCCGCCCGTCTTGAGGCTGATGATGCCCTCGACCTCGACCTCGGGGCCACACCAGCGTATCCGCACCTCGTGGGCCAGCGCCAGCAGCTCCTCGAGCCGCTCGTCGGGCAGCTGCAGCACCGCAAGGACCTGGTCCCGGCTCAATCCCTCGCCGCCCTCGAGCACTTGCCGGCGGGCTACCGCCAGGATGTCTGCGTCGTGGCCGGCTTCGGTGGTGGGTCGAGTTGCCGCTTGAGTCACCAAGTACTCCCCTGCATCTTTGTCGCGTCCGCAGCTGCGGTCACATCCGCCACTACGCCGTGGCAGCCTGAATGAAACGGTGTTCAAAGTAGGGTAACGGCCGTAGTACACCGAAACCGTCGGGGTATACGAGGACCATGGCTACTCAGCATGTCGAGTACCTGGCACACCACATGCTCCTGCTGGCGGCGCCGGCCTTCCTGCCGGCCGTCATCGTCGTCGGCGTCGTCCTGTATGTCGCGTTGAAGGACCGCCGCGCCGGTTCGTCCGGGGATTCCCAGGAACCGGCCGAAGCTCCGGACGACAAGGGTGATTGACGCGCCCTCGATCTGGGCATTACAGGTTGGGTCAGGGTGAACTTACCTGCCAGTAATGAGGGTCTCCCGGGACGTCCCGGCGCAGTAGGGAGGACATGACAATGGCGTCAACGGTGCTACCACTTCTGGCCGAACCGTCGGCTCGCGGTGCCGGCCTCAACCAGGTGATCGGGCTGTCGATCGCCGCGGTGATCATCACGCTGGTCATGTTGTGGGTGGGCCACGCGCACCGCACTCGTCGCATCACGTGGTTGACTCGCCTGGCCGACAAGCTGGGCGAGAAATTCCACCGCCCGAACTGGGTGGCGCTGCCGACCCTGATTTACACCACGTCGATCATCTGCGCGCTGTTCGGCTTCATCTGGGACGTCAGCTGACACATCGGCAACGGCCGCGATCCCGGGCCGCTGGCCAACCCGGCGCACTACTTCATCATCATCGGCTTGTTCGGGGTGTTCCTGGCCGGCATGACCGCGATCGTCACCCCGTACGACAAGCTCGGCCCGGCCGCGGTGCGCATCACCCGGGACTGGCACGCACCGGTCGGCGGGGTACTGATGGCCGGCTGCGGGCTCTACGCGATGATCGGCTTCCCGCTCGACGACGTCTGGCACCGGATCTTCGGCCAAGACGTCACCCTATGGGGCCCAACGCATTTGATGATGATCGGCGGCGCCTGCTTTTCGCTGTTCGCGGTGTTGATGCTGGAGCGCGAGGGCGAGGCCCAGCAGGCCGCCGAGGCCGCGCACGGCGCTTTCATCACGTTCTTGCGCTACCTGTCATTCGGCGGGATGTTCATCGGTCTGTCGGTCTATCAGATCGAATACGACTTCGGCGTCGAACAATTCCGGCTGGTGCTGCAGCCGATGATGATCGCCTTCGCGTCGGCACTGGCGGCCGTCGCCGCCCGCATCACCATGGGCCGCGGCGCGGCGATCATCGCGGCGTTGTTGGCGATCGCGTTGCGCGGCGGGGTCGCGCTGCTGGTGGGCCCCATCCTGGGCGCGCCGATCAACTGGTTCCCGCTGTACCTGGGTCCCGCACTGGTCGTCGAACTGATAGCACTGACTCCATTGTTCAAGCGCCCCATCGCTTTTGGCGCCGTCTCCGGCTTGGGAGTGGCGACGGTGGGGCTGTGGCTGGAGTCGCTGTGGATCGGCGCGGTCTATCACTACCCGTGGCCGGTCAGCATGTGGGGCGAGGCCCTGGCCATGGCGGTACCGGTCGGGGTGCTGTCCGGGATGTGTGGCGCGATGTTCGGCATGGTACTGACCGGCCAGCGGCTGCCGCAGCGCTGGATCGGCGTTTCGACGGTGGTGGCCACCGTGCTGGTGATCGGCGGCGCGGTCGCCAACGGCCTGCACATCGTGGTGCCCGAGCAGGGCAAGGCCGCGATAACACTGACCGAGCTGCCGAGCAAACCCGGCCAGCGCATGGTGTCCGCCGATGTGCAGCTGACACCGGCCAATACGGTTGGCCCGCAACCGGATTGGCTGACGGTGCTGTCCTGGCAGGGTCGCATGGAAAACCAGCGGGGTCTGGTGATCGACCGGCTCGAAAAACTGGGCCCCGGCCATTACCGCACCACCCAGCCGGTACCGGTGTGGGGATCGTGGAAGACGCTGCTGCGCATCCAGGACGGCTACACCATGACGGCCGTGCCGATCTACGAGCCGGCCGACGACGCCATTCCCGCCGCCGAGGTTCCCGCCCTGTCCTCGATCGACCGGCCGTTCGTGCACGAGATCACCATCTTGCAGCGCGAACGCGATCAGAACGCGCCCGGCTGGCTCTACAACGCCGGTTCGCTCGTCGTGCTGGTGCTGACGCTGATGGTCATCGCGGGGCTGACGTGGGGCGCGGGCCGCATCAACAACGCGCTGTCCGAGCCCGAGCCGGTCTCCGAAAAGCAACCCCTACCGCGGGCGGCGTGAGCCGATGACGTTGCGCGGCACGCTTATTACGGCGTGGGTGACGGTGCTGATGGGCTGCGGCAGCGAACCGGGCCAGCCTCCCGCCGAGGCGTTGAACATCGACGTGACCATTTCGTACGGGCAGGTGACCCCGACCAACGCCATGCTGCAGGCCAAGGTCAAGCAGCAGATCACCCTGCACGTGGCCAGCGACGTCACCGACGAGTTGCATGTGCACTCGGTGCCCGATCACAAGTTCCCGGTCGCCGCCGCACCTAACCAGCTGTTCCATTTCAGCGTCGACGTCCCGGGCAGGGTTGACGTAGAACTCCACCATCTGGACCGCACGATAGCGACGATTCAAGTCGAGCCGTGACGGTGCTGCTGGCCCATGGCCTGGGCGGGTCGGGCGATCTTCCGGTGCCCTACCTGTACGCGATGGTCGGTGCGGCGTGGGCGTTGACGTTCACGTTCGCGTTGGTCGCCTTCGCGTGGCGGCGACCGCGGTTCGATCCGGATGCGCCCGGCCGTCCGTTGCCGGCGTGGGTGACGACGCTGGTCGACGCCCGCGCCACGCGCCGGACGGTCGCGGCCCTGGCCCTGGCCTTCGCCGTCTGGGTGGTGCTGGCCGGGGTGTTCGGCCCGCAAACCCACGCCAACGGCCTGCTCGGGGCGTTCTACGTGTTGCTGTGGGTGGGGCTGGTCGCGCTGTCGTTGGGGTTCGGGCCGGTGTGGCGAGTGCTTTCCCCGATGCGCACGGTGTATCTGCTGCTGCGGGCCGCCGTGCCCGAGCGGCTGAGCCGGCCGCGGCTGTGCTACCCGGAAAGCTGGGGCTACCGGCCCGCCGCGGCCGGGCTGTTCGCCTTCGTCTGGCTGGAGCTGGCCAGCCCGAACTCGGCGTCGCTGCCCTGGGTGCGCGGGTGGCTATTGGTCTACGCGGTGGTGTTGCTAGTCGGGGCGTGGCTGTGCGGGCAGCGCTGGCTGGCCAGGGTCGACCCGTTCGGCGTGTACAGCATGGCGGTGTCCCGGCTGTCCCCGTTTCGGCGTTCAAAAGCCAACGGGCAGATCGTCATCGGCAACCCGTTCGACCATCTGCCGTCGCTGCCGGTGCGCCCCGGTGTGGTCACGGTGCTGGCGATGCTGCTCGGGTCGACCGCGTTCGACAGCTACTCGTCGTCGCCGACGTGGCGCGGTTTCGCCGACGGATTGTCCCGATCCGCCCACGCTGATGTCGTCGGCGCTGCGCACCGCCGGGCTGCTGGTCTTCATTTCGGTTGTCGCGCTGACGTTCTCGCTGGCGGCCCGGGCAACCGGCGGGGTGGACCGCGCGCTGCGCCGGGCACTGCCCGGCCAGCTGGCGCACTCGCTGATCCCGATCGTGGTGGGCTACATCTTCGCGCACTATCTTTCCTATTTGGTGGAGCGCGGGCAGCAGGCCGTGATCGCGCTGGCCGATCCGTTCGTTCAGGGCTGGAACCTGTTGGGGCTGGGGCATTTACCGGTGGCCTACGTGTTGTCCCAGCATCCGCCGGTGCTGGCCGGCATCAAGGTGGCGTGCGTGGTGACCGGGCATATCGTCGCGGTGATCGCCGCGCATGACCGGGCGCTGCGGCTGCTGCCCGCCGGCCATCAGCTGACCGGGCAACTCACCATGATGCTGGTCATGGTCGGTTACACGTTCACCGGTTTGTATCTGCTGTTCGGCGGCTAAAGCGGGTGCTCGACCCGCTTGTCGCCGTCCCAGCGGCGCAGTCCCGCGAAGCTGCCCGCGATCTGCGCCGGCCGGCCCGCGATGCGCAGCGCCCGGCCCAACTGCGCGCCACCGACCCGGCGCGCCAGCGTGACGTGTGCGGTCCACTGCCCGGGCAAGCTGTTGGGCATCGGCACGGGCGCCAGGAACGGACCGCACACCCGGTGCACCTCGGCGTGCAGCGCCAGCAGCTCGCTGCTCAGTACCAGCAGCCGGGCGAACACCGCGCCGGTGCGGCCGAACAGCACCGGTGCGCCGATCAGCGCGCCCAGCGGAAGCCACGCGGTCACCGGACGCAGTAGCTCGTCGACGTCGGCCGAAATGCGTTCCGCCACAGCCAGTGTGACGTGCGGGCGGCTGGCCGGGGCCTGGCTGGGGATGCCGGCGCCGGCCAGCTCGTCGGCGATCCGCCGGACCGCGGCCTCGGTGTCGCGGTCGAAGACCAGCTCGATCGAATGGACCATCAGCGCACCAGGGCGCCCACCCAGTCGCGGTCGAAGGCCGCCGCGCTCATCGCCGCGAAGTCGTCGACGGGCAGCGCGCCGGCCCCGGCGGGCAGCGCGGCCCGCACCGGCGCCAGCCGGTCCAGGGCCGACCGGTTGGACGTCTGCAGGACGCCGGGCTGCGACGGCCAGCTGCCGATCACCACGCCCGCACACGAAAGACCTTGTCCGGCGATCGATTCCAGGGTGAGCGCGGTGTGGTTCAACGTGCCCAGTTCCGCGGTGACGGTGACCAGCACCGCGGCACCCAGGTCGACGGCCAGATCGCGCAGCGTGACGCCGGCTTGACCATCTCGTCGGCCGAGTTCGACCAGCAGCCCGCCGGCGCCCTCGACCAGCGTCAGCCGCCCCGGGCGGTCCAGGTCGCGGACGAGCCGCCGCATCTCCTCGCGGGTCGGCAGTGGCATGCCGGCCTGCTCGGCTGCGGCGACGGGGGCCAGCGGCTGCGGATAGCGCGCCAGCCCGGCGACCTCGGTCACCCCAGACAGCCGGGTGACCTCGGCGAGGTCGTCGTCGCCGCAGTCGGTGCCGGTCTGCACGGGTTTGCACACCGCGACGTCGATCCCGGCCTGACGCGCGTGACAGGCCAGCGCCGCGACGGCGACCGTCTTACCAACTCCCGTGCCGGTGCCCGTGACGGCCAGGACGGTCAACGGCGCGCCACGGCAAGCACATCGGTGAGCACCCGCCGCGCGACCTCCAGGTCGGCGTCGTCGAGCGACGCCCGCGCGGTCAGCCGCAGCCGTGACGTCCCGGCGGGCACGGTCGGCGGCCGGAAGCAGCCGACTCGCACGCCGGCGTCCAGGCAGGCGGTCGCGGCGGCCACCGCCGCCTCCGGGTCGCCCAGGATCACCGACACCACCGCCGACCGCGGCTCCTCGGGCACGCCGCAGATGTCGGCCAATGCGCGGGCGTGCCGCAGCACCGCCTCGGGCCGCCACGCCTCGGTGCGCAGCACCTGCAGCGCGGCCCGCGCGGCGCCGACGGCCGCCGGAGCCAGGCCGGTGTCGAAGATGAACGGACGGGCCGCGTCGATCAAGTGAGCACGCACCTCGGCGGGCCCGAGCACCATGCCGCCCTGGCTGCCCAGCGCCTTGGACAGCGTCGTGGTCATCACCACGTCGGGGGCACCGGCCAGCCCGAGCTCGTGCAGCAGTCCGCGCCCCCCGCCGCGCACCCCGAGCCCGTGCGCCTCGTCGACGATCAACAGCGCCCGGTGGCGGCGGCAGACCTCGTGCAGCGCGCGCAGCGGGGCCAACACGCCGTCGGCGCTGAAGACCGATTCGGTGATGACGACGGCGCGCTCCTTGTCGCGAGCGGCCAGGGCCGCGTCGACCGCGTCGACATCGCGGTGCGGCGTCACCACCACCCCCGCGCGCGACAGCCGACAGGCGTCGACCAGCGACGCGTGCGAACGGGCCTCCGACACCAGCAGCGAGCCCGGGCCGGACAGTCCGACGACGGTGCCGAGGTTGGCGGTGTATCCGGAGGAGAACAGCAGCCCGGCGGCGGCGCCGACGTAGTCGGCGAGCTCGGTCTCGAACTGCTGGTGCAGTTCGGTGTCGCCGGTGACCAGGCGCGATCCGGTGGCGCCGGCACCCCAGAGCCGCAACGCCGCCACGCCGCCCTCGATCACGTCGGGATGCTGCGACAGGCCGAGGTAGTCGTTGGACGCCAGATCCAGCTCGGTGGCCACGGCCGGGCGCGGGCGCAGCGACCGACGCAGCCCGGCCGCGCGGCGCTGCTGTTCGGTCGCCTCCAGCCAGGCCAGCGGGGAAGCCTCGATCGGTGCCTTCATCGGCGTTCAGCCTACGAGCCCCGCGACCCCGACCATCGCCGAGGTGATCTGCGCGATCTCGTCCGGGCCGCAGATGTAGGGCGGCATCGCGTAGATCAGGTTGCGGAACGGGCGCAGCCAGACGCCGTGGTCCAGCGACGCCGGGGTGGCCACGGCCAGGTCGACCGCCCGGTCGCACTCGATGACACCGATCGCGCCGCACACCCGTACGTCGGCCACCCCGCGCAGCGCGCGGGCCGGCTCGAGCCCCGCCGTGAGCCCGGCCGCGATCTCGGCGACCCGTGACCGCCAATCCTGGCCCAGCAGCACCTCGACGCTGGCCACCGACACCGCACAGGCCAGCGGGTTGGCCATGAACGTCGGCCCGTGCATCAGCGCGCCGGCCGCACCGGAGCTGATCGTGTGCGCGATCTCGGTGGTGCACAACGTCGCGGCCAGGCTGAGGTAGCCGCCGGTCAGCGCCTTGCCGACGCACATGATGTCCGGGCTGACGCCGGCGTGGTCGGCGGCGAACAACTCGCCGGTGCGGCCGAACCCGGTGGCGATCTCGTCGAAAACCAGCAGCACGTCGTGCCGGTGGCAGATCTCGCGCAGGTCGCGCAGGTAGAGCGGGTCGTGGAAGCGCATGCCGCCGGCGCCCTGGACGACGGGTTCGACGACGACGGCCGCCAGCTCGGCCGCGTGCCGCGCGAGTTGCTCCTCGAACGCGGCGCTGTAGGCCGGGTCGTGGGCGCGGGGCACCTGTGGGGCGAACACCTGCCTGGCCAGGATGTCGGTCCACAACGAGTGCATGCCGCCGTCGGGGTCGCAGACGCTCATCGGCGTGAAGGTGTCGCCGTGGTAGCCGCCGCGCCACGTCATCAGCCGGTGCTTGGCCGGCTCACCGCGGCTGCGCCAGTACTGCAGCGCCATCTTGACCGCGACCTCGACCGAGACCGACCCGGATTCGCTGAAGAACACCGTGTCCAGGCCGGCCGGAGTGGTCTGCACCAGCAGCTCGGCCAGCCAGGCCGCCGGTTCGTGGGTCAGGCCGCCGAACATCACGTGGTTCATCGCGTTCAGCTGGGCTTTCAGCGCGGCGTCCAGGACCGGGTGGCCGTGGCCGTGGATCGCGGTCCACCAGGAACTCATCGCGTCCAGCACGTCGACCGTTCGGCCGTCTCTGACCAGCGTCAACCGCGAGCCGCGGGCCCCGACGGCGACCACGGGCGGGATGGCTTCGCTGCCGATCGTGCTGTAGGGATGCCACAGATGCGCGGCGTCGATCGCGCTGATCTGCTCGGGCGTCAACCCGGATCTCGCCGCAGGCATAGAGACCGAGCGTAAAGCAGCCGGTTCGCGCAAAAGCCGACCATCGGGGAGCATCTATCGGCATGGCGTTGCCGTACCCGTTCGAGGATCCGCACCGCGGCGACCGCGCCGGCTCCCCGCCGCCGTCGCCCGGACCCGCCGAGCCCGCCGATTTCCGGCCAATGACGTACGGCGACAACGACTCTGACGGTAAGCCGCGCGTGATCCGGCTTCGGGTGGCGCCGTGGGACCTGGTCGCCACCCTCACCCTGGTGACGCTGCTGATCATCCTGGCCACCGCGACGACGTGGCCGACCAAGCTCTATGGCTTCCTTGGCGAGGTGTGCTCGGACGAGTCGTGCGGCCTGGTGCCGTTCGGCATCGACGCCTACATCTACCCGGTGGTGTGGGGCGGGATCGGTGCCGCGATCGCCGCCGCGGGGATCGGACCGTTCGTGTCGCTGCTGAAGGGCTGGCACATGTCCTTCTGGCCGGTGTTGTCGCTGGCGCTCATCATGGTGAGCTCGGTGATCGGCGATGCGCTCACGGTGTTCAGCGCGCGTTACTGGCACTGAGTCCCGACGGCCCGGCGTAAGTTGCGGCCGGGCACCGGTGTGGGACCGAAATCACAACTGCCGATAAAGATTTGGGATCGCCAGTCACCGTCCGGTCACGGTCCTACACCAAATCCTTCGTGGGCCTCACCAGCTATTTTCCGGGTGCAATTCCTGTTGTAAAAGTGTCTTTAGTGACTGGTGTGACTCAACGGGCGAACCAACTGATCCACGTCCCCGCAAGGAGGCGGCGTTCGATCCCCGACCAGGGGGTCGTCGCGAGTCATCGAATGGCCGCCGAGGCGCCCACCGCGCCGAGGCCTTGACCCGACAGAGTTCAGGAAGGCTGCAACTCCAATGAAGCGCATCTATTCGTTTGCCATCGGTCTCGCCATCTTGGCGGCCCCGCTGGCCGCCGCCCCGGAGATCGCGGCCGCCGACCCCGGCGTGCGGCCGATGGACTACCAGCAGGCCACCGACGTCGTCATAAGGCGCGGCCTGTCGCAGCGCGGCGTGCCGTTCTCGTGGGCCGGTGGGGGCATCAACGGTCCCTCGCGCGGCACCGGCACCGGCATCAACACCGTCGGGTTCGACGCCTCGGGTCTGATGCAGTACGCCTACGCTGGCGCCGGCATCAAGCTGCCGCGGTCGTCCGGCGCGATCTACCGGACCGGACAGAAGGTGTTGCCGCAGCAGGCCCAGAAGGGCGACATGATCTTCTACGGCCCCGAGGGCACCCAAAGCGTCGCGATGTACCTCGGCAACAACCAGATGCTCGAGGTCGGCGACGTCGTGCAGGTCTCGCCGGTGCGTTCGGCGGGCATGACGCCGTACCTGGTCCGCGTCATCGGCGTACCGCTGCAGCAGGTGCCGGGGCAGACGCCCGCGCAGCAAGCCCCACTGCAGCAGCCACCCACCCAGCAGGCCCCGCTGCAGCAAGCGCCGCTGCAGCAGCTGCCAGCCCAGACACCCGTGCAGCAAACCCCACTGCAGCAGCCACCCACCCAGCAGGCCCCGCTGCAGCAAGCGCCGCTGCAGCAGCTGCCGGCCCAGACACCCGCGCAGCAGGCCCCGCTGCAACAGGCACCGGTGCAGCAGCTCCCGGCGCAGCAAGCGCCGGTGCAACCGGTGACGCCCGCACCGCCGGCGCTGCCGCAGCTGCCGAACCTGCAGACGCTGTTGCAGCCGGCTCAGCCAGGCACCGCCCGCTAAAGTTTCGCGGCTGTTACAAAACGCCACCTGCTCCGCTGAGCAGCCTCGCCGCCCGGCGAGCGCTCAAGGGCAGGTGGCGTTTTTGGGTAAGTTAACCGTGATCATGCAGACCACGTTGCCGCCCCCAACTCCGGCCGCTACGGCGAATCCGGGCAGCTCACAAGCGCGCGCGAAGGGGTCGGCCGGGTTCTATCGCTACGACCTGGACGGCTTGCGCGGCATCGCGATCGCGCTGGTCGCCGTGTTTCACATCTGGTTCGGCCGGGTCTCCGGCGGGGTGGACGTGTTCCTGGCGCTGTCCGGGTTCTTCTTCGGTGGCAAGATCCTGCGTGCCGCGCTCAACCCTGCCGTCACGCTCTCTCCCGTCGCGGAAGTGATCCGGCTGATCCGCCGCCTGGTGCCCGCGCTGGTCGTGGTGTTGGCCGCGTGTGCGGTGCTCACCATTCTGGTGCAGCCGCAAACCCGATGGGAGACCTTCGCCGACCAGAGCCTGGCCAGCCTCGGTTACTACCAGAACTGGGAGCTGGCCAATACCGTCTCGGACTATCTGCGGGCCGGCGAGGCGGTCAGCCCGCTGCAGCACATCTGGTCCATGTCGGTGCAGGGGCAGTTCTACGTGGCATTCCTGCTGCTGATTGCCGGCTGCGCCGTGCTGTTCCGGCGCCCGCTCAAGGCCCACCTGCGCACGCTGTTCGTGGTGCTGCTGGGTGCCCTGACGGTGGCCTCGTTCGTGTACGCGATCTTCGCGCACTCGCATGACCAGTCGATCGCCTATTACGACAGTTTCGCCCGGGGATGGGAGTTGCTGCTGGGCGCGCTGGTCGGCGCGGTGGTGGCCGATATCCGCTGGCCGATGTGGCTGCGGACCGTCGCCGCCTCGGTTGCGCTGGCGGCGGTGGTGTCGTGCGGGGCCCTGATCGACGGCGTCGACGAATTTCCGGGTCCCTGGGCCCTGGTCCCGGTCGGGGCCACCATGCTGATGATCCTGGCCGGGGCCAACCTGCACGGCGATCCCGACACCACCGGTCGGCTGCCGCTCCCCAATCGGCTGCTGGCCACCCGGCCCCTGGTGGAGCTGGGCGCCATCGCCTACTCGCTGTACCTGTGGCACTGGCCGCTGCTGATCTTCTGGCTGTCCTACAGCGGGCACAAGCACGCCGACTTCGTCGAAGGCGCGGCGGTGCTGCTGATCTCCGGCGTGCTCGCCTACCTGACCACCCAACTCGTCGAGGATCCGCTGCGCTACCGCGCGCCGCAGGGATCCCCGGTCGCACCGTCCCAGCCGTGGTGGTCGCGGCTGCGCCGGCCGACGATGGCGCTGGGCGCGGCGGTGGTGCTACTGGGTGTCACCCTGACCGCGACGTCGTTCACCTGGCGTCAGCACGTGACGGTGCTCCGGGCCGCCGGCAAGGAACTGGCGGTGCTCAACCCGCAGGACTATCCCGGCGCCCGGGCCCTGACCGAACACGTGCGGGTGCCGACGCTGCCGATGCGGCCCAGCGTCCTCGAGGTCAAGGACGACCTACCGGCGTCCACGCGGGACGGCTGCATCAGCGACTTCGTCAACCCGGCGGTGGTCAACTGCGTCTACGGCGACCTGGCCGCGACCCGGATCATCGCGCTGGCCGGCGGTTCGCACGCCGAGCACTGGCTGCCCGCACTGGACGTCCTCGGACACGCCCACCACTTCAAAGTTGTGACATATCTCAAAATGGGCTGTCCGTTGTCGACCGAGCAGGTGCCGCTGATCATGGGCAACAACGCGCCCTACCCGCAGTGCCGGGAGTGGGTGAACCGGACGATGGACAAGCTGGTCTCCGATCGACCGGATTACGTGTTCACCACCACGACGCGGCCCTGGAACATCAAGAGCGGTGACGTGATGCCGGCGACCTACATCGGTATCTGGCAGACGTTGTCCGACAACAACATTCCGATTCTCGGCATGCGTGACACCCCGTGGCTGGTCAAGGACGGCCAACCGTTCGACCCGGCGGACTGCCTGGCCAAGAAGGGGGGCAACCCGACATCGTGCGCGATCAAGCGCTCCGATGTGCTGTCCGAGCGCAACCAAACCCTGGATTTCGTCGAGCAATTCCCGCAGCTCAAGGTGCTCGACATGTCAGATGCCATCTGCCGCACCGATGTTTGCCGTCCGGTCGAAGGAAACGTGCTGATCTACCACGGTGCTCACCACCTGACCCCCACTTACATGCGGACCATGGCCCACGAGCTGGGCTTGCAGATCGCGGCCGCCACCGGCTGGTGGTAGACCCGGACAGGACAGTCCCCCGCGGATAAGGTCGAGTAGTGCCGTCAACCAACCCGGCTTCCGGACCGGCCGCAGCTTCGGGTGCTGCCACACCGGCCGAGGCCACGCCCACGCTGCCCACCGTTTGGCCCGGGGACGCCTATCCCCTCGGGGCCACCTATGACGGGGCGGGCACTAACTTTTCGCTGTTCTCCGAGATCGCCGAACGGGTCGACTTGTGCCTGATCGACGAGCGGGGCGACGAATCGCGGATCCCGCTCGACGAGGTCGACGGCTATGTGTGGCACGCCTATCTGCCGAACATCACTCCCGGTCAGCGGTACGGATTCCGGGTGCACGGGCCGTTCGATCCGGCCGCCGGCCACCGGTGCGACCCGAGCAAGTTGCTGCTCGACCCGTACGGCAAGTCGTTCGACGGCGATTTCACCTGGGGACAGGCGCTGTTCTCCTACGACCTGAAGGCCATCGACCCGAACGGAGACACCGCGATCACCGGGACTCCCCCGATGATCGATTCCCTGGGCCACACGATGACCAGTGTAGTGGTCAACCCGTTTTTCGACTGGGCATTCGATCGCGCGCCGATGATCCCCTACCACGAGACCGTGATCTACGAGGCCCACGTCAAGGGCCTGACCCAAACCCATCCCGGCATCCCCGCGGGACTGCGCGGCACGTACGCCGCGCTGGCCCATCCCGTGATCATCGAGCACCTCAAGTCGCTCAACGTCACCGCACTGGAACTGATGCCGGTACACCAGTTCATGCACGACGAACGCCTGCTCGACCTCGGGTTGCGAAACTACTGGGGCTACAACACATTCGGATTCTTCGCCCCGCACTACCAGTACGCGTCGAATCGACAGGCCGGCGGGGCGGTCGCCGAATTCAAGATGATGGTGCGCAGCCTGCACGAGGCCGGCATCGAGGTCATCCTCGACGTCGTCTACAACCACACCGCCGAGGGCAACCACCTGGGCCCGACCTTCAACTTCCGCGGCATCGACAACCGCGCCTACTACCGGCTGCTCGACGAGGACCCGCGGTTGTACAAGGACTACACCGGCACCGGCAACAGCCTCAACGCCCGCCACCCGCACGTCCTGCAGCTGATCATGGACTCGCTGCGCTACTGGGTGACCGAGATGCACGTCGACGGGTTCCGCTTCGACCTGGCCGCCACCCTGGCCCGGGAGCTGCACGACGTCGACCGGCTGAGCGCGTTCTTCGATCTGGTGCAACAGGATCCGATCGTCAGCCAGGTCAAATTGATCGCCGAGCCATGGGATGTCGGCGAGGGCGGCTACCAGGTCGGCAATTTCCCGGGTTTGTGGACCGAGTGGAACGGGAAGTATCGCGATACTGTGCGTGACTACTGGCGGGGTGAGCCCGCAACCCTGGGCGAGTTCGCTTCCCGGCTGACCGGGTCGTCGGACCTGTACGAGGCGACCAGCCGCCGGCCCAGTGCGAGCATCAACTTCGTCACCGCGCACGACGGGTTCACCCTCAACGACTTGGTCTCCTACAACGAGAAGCACAACGAGGCCAACGGCGAGGACAACCGCGACGGGGAAAGCCATAACCGGTCCTGGAACTGTGGTGTCGAGGGGCCCACCGACAACCCCGAGATCGTCGAGCTGCGCAGCCGGCAGATGCGCAACTTCTGGGCCACCCTGATGGTCAGCCAGGGCACCCCGATGATCGCGCACGGCGACGAGCTGGGCCGCACCCAGCTGGGCAACAACAACGCCTACTGCCAGGACTCCGAATTAGCATGGATGGATTGGTCTTTGGTGGACAAGAACGCCGATCTGCTGGCCTTCGCCCGCAAGGTGACCACGCTGCGCAAGCGGCACCCGGTGTTTCGGCGGCGCCGGTTCTTCGACGGCGAGCCGATCCGCAGCGGCGACGAAGTCCGCGACATCGCGTGGCTGACGCCGAGCGGCCGGGAGATGACGCACGACGACTGGAACCAGGCCTTCGACAAGTGTGTCGGTGTGTTCCTCAACGGCGAGGCCATCACCGCCCCCAATGCCCGCGGCGAGCGGGTGGTCGACGACTCATTTCTGTTGTACTTCAACGCCCATAAGCGGGACGTGGAATTCGTGATGCCGCATGACGACTACGCGCGGGAATGGACCATGGAGCTGGACACCAATCATCCCGCGGGCGACGCGGACCTGACCGTTGCGGCCGAAGGAAAGATCACCGTCCCGGGCAATTCGGTATTGATCCTGCGAAAGACAGCCTGACACATGGCCTTTCCCGTGCGGTCCACCTACCGGTTGCAGTTGCGCGGATCCGCCAGTGGCAGCGCCTTCACCTTCGCCGACGCCGAAAACCTGCTGGACTATCTCGACGAGCTCGGGGTGTCGCATCTGTACCTGTCCCCGATCCTGAGCGCGGTCACCGGGTCCAGTCACGGATACGACGTCACCGACCCGACCACGGTGTCGCCGGAGCTGGGTGGCGCCGAGGGTCTGGCGCGGCTGTCGGCGGCCGCCCGCGCCCGCGGCATGGGGCTGACCGTCGACATCGTGCCAAACCACGTCGGGGTCGACCAGCCCCAGCAGAACCCGTGGTGGTGGGACGTGCTGCAGCACGGCCGCTCATCGGACTACGCAACGTATTTCGACATCGACTGGGACCTCGACCAGCAGGGCCGCATCGTACTGCCGGTGCTGGGCTCCGACGACGACGTCGCCGATCTGACGGTGGACGGCGACCTGGTGCGGTTGGGCGACCTGGCGCTGCCCATCACGCCCGGCACCGGCGACGGCAGCGGCCCCGAAGTACACGACCGCCAGCACTACCGGCTGGTGGGCTGGCGCAGCGGCGTCGTCGGCTATCGGCGTTTCTTCTCGATCACCTCGCTGGCCGGGCTGCGTCAGGAGGACCGTGCGGTGTTCGACGCCAATCACGCGGAGATCGCACGCTGGTTCCGCGAGGGCCTCGTCGACGGGATATGCATCGACCACCCCGACGGATTGACCGACCCCAGTGGGGATTTGGCGTGGCTGCGCGAACTGGTCGGCCCGGACGCGTGGATCGTCATCGAAAGATCCTGACCGTCGACGAGGCGCTGGAGCCGACGCTGCCGATCGGGGCACCACCGGTTATGACGTATTGCGGGAAGTGGGCGGGGTGTTCATCGACGCGGCCGGAGCTCCCGCGCTGACCGAACTGGTCGAGTCCGCCGGGGTGGACTACCACGACACCCACCGGTTGCTGGCCGACCTCAAGGTGCAAGTCGCCACCGAGACGCTCGGCAGCGAGTTGGGCAGGTTGCGGCGGGCCGTCGCCGCGGCCGCCGGCACCGACCACCCGCAGCTACCCGAAGCGGTGGCCGCACTGCTCAGCCACGTCGACGTCTACCGCAGCGACTACCTCGGGTTGTCCGCCGTCCTGCCCAGCGCGTTCGCCGAAACCCAAGCCGCACAACCGGAACTGGGACCGGCGCTGCAGGTGCTCGCCGCGACACTGGCACGCGGCGGCGAAACGGCGGTGCGGCTGCAGCAATTGTGCGGCGCGGTGACCGCCAAGGCCGTGGAGGACTGCTTGTTCTACCGTGATGCCCGGCTGGTCTCGCTCAACGAGGTGGGCGGTGAGCCAGGCCGGTTCGGCGTCGGCGCCGCGGAGTTTCACCACCGCACCGCCACTCGCGCCCGACTGTGGCCGCAGGCGATGACACGTTGTCCACCCACGACACCAAACGCGGCGAAGACGTGCGCGCCCGCATCGGCGTGCTGTCCCAGGTGCCGTCGCTGTGGGCGGAGTTCGTGGCCCGCTGGGAAACCGAGGCGCCGTCCCCCGATGCCGCTACCGGACAATTCTTGTGGCAGAACATCTTCGGCGTGTGGCCGCTGAACGGCGAAGTCACCGAACAACTGCGCGACCGGCTGCACGCCTACGCCGACAAGGCAGCGCGGGAGGCGGCGCTGCACACCTCATGGAACGACCCGAACACCGAGTTCGAAAACGCGATCCATCGCTGGCTGGATGCGGTACTGGACGGCCCGGTGGCCGGCCAGCTGACCGAGCTTGTCGCCCAACTCAATCCGCACGGCGCCAGTGATGCGCTGGGCCAGAAACTGCTCGCGCTGACCGTGCCCGGCATTCCCGACGTCTACCAGGGCACCGAGCTCTGGGACGACAGCCTGGTCGACCCGGACAACCGCCGCGCAATCGACTATGCCGCCCGCCGAGCCGCTCTGGCCGAACTGCAGCACCCGAAGCTACGCGTGGTCACCACGGCGCTGCGGCTGCGGCGCACCCGCCCGGACGGCTTCCTGCACGGCGACTATGTCCCGCTGCTCGCCGATGGCGACGCCAGCGACCACATACTGGCCTTCGGCCGCGGCGCGGACGTCGTGGTCACGGTGACCCGCTGGACGGTCCACCTCGCCGAAACCGGTTGGGGCAACACCGTTCTGCCGCTTCCCGAGGGAATCTGGAAGACACGCTCAGCGGGGCCATCGCGGACGGACCGACGTCGGCGGCCCAGTTGTTCGCCGACCTGCCCGTCGCACTATTGGAGCGCCATCATGGCTGAATTCCGGGTCTGGGCCCCCAAACCCGCCCTCGTCCGCCTCGACGTCGACGGCGCGGTGCACGCGATGACGCCCACGCAAGACGGCTGGTGGCACGCGAGCGTCGACGCACCGGCGGACGCCCGCTACGGATTCCTGCTCGACGACGACCCTACGGTGCTGCCCGACCCGCGGTCGCCGCGCCAGCCCGACGGGGTGCACAAGCGCTCCCAGCTGTGGGATCCCACCGAAGCCACCTGGACCGACGACGGGTGGTCGGGCCGGGGCGTCGAAGGCGCGGTGATCTACGAACTGCACATCGGCACGTTCACCGAGGCCGGTACCTTCGATGCGCCATCGAAAAGGTGGACTACCTGGTCGATCTCGGCATCGACTTCGTCGAGCTGATGCCGGTCAACTCCTTCGCCGGAACCCACGGCTGGGGATACGACGGCGTGCTGTGGTACAGCGTGCACGAGCCCTACGGCGGGCCCGACGGCTTGGTCCGGTTCGTCGACGCCTGCCATGCCAGGGGTTTGGGCGTGTTGATCGACGCGGTGTTCAACCACTTGGGCCCGTCGGGAAACTACCTGCCCCGGTTCGGCCCGTACCTGTCGTCCGGGAGCAACCCGTGGGGCGAGGGCGTCAACATCGCCGACGCCGACTCCGACGAGGTGCGTCGCTACATCATCGGCTGCGCGCTGCGCTGGATGCGCGACTTTCACGCCGACGGGCTGCGGCTGGATGCCGTGTACGCGCTGGTGGACACCACGGCCGTGCACATTCTCGAGGAGATGGCGACCGAAACCGATTGGCTGTCACAACAAGTGGGCCGTCCACTGTCGCTGGTCGCCGAGAGCGACCGCAACGACCCGCGGCTGATCACCCCGCGCGATCACTACGGCTACGGGATCACCGCGCAGTGGGACGACGATATCCACCACGCCATCCACACCGCGGTATCCGGTGAACGCCAGGGCTATTACGCCGACTTCGGTTCACTGGCTACGCTGGCGGACACCCTGCCACGGCTTCTTTCACGCCGGCACCTACTCGTCGTTTCGCCGGCGCCGGCACGGCCGGCCGCTAGACACCAAAGCCATCCCGGCCAGTCGGTTGCTCGCCTATACCTGCACACACGACCAGGTCGGCAACCGCGCGCTCGGGGACCGGCCCTCGCAGCACCTGACCGGCGGCCAGCTGGCGATCAAGGCCGCCCTGGTGCTCGGATCACCGTACACTGCAATGCTTTTCATGGGCGAGGAATGGGGCGCGTCGACGCCGTTCCAGTTCTTCAGCTCGCATCCCGAACCGGAGCTGGCCCGGGCCACCGCCGAGGGGCACAAGGCCGAGTTCGCCGAACACGGCTGGGATGCCGATGACATCCCCGACTCGCAGGATCCGCAGACATTCCAGCGCTCCAAGCTGAATTGGGGCGAGGTCGACACCGCCGAGCATGCGCGCCTGCTGGGCTTCTATCGAGACCTGATCGCTTTGCGGCGCAACGAGCCCGACTTGACCGACCCCTGGCTGGAGCGTCTCGTCGTCGACTACGACGAGGAACTGCGCTGGATCACGTTGTCGCGCGGGCAGTTACGCATCGCGTGCAACCTCGGTAGCGAGCCGGTAACGGTGCCGGTCGCCGGCGAGGTCGTGCTGGCGTGGCGTGAGCCGACCGCCGACGGTGGCGGCACGGCGCTGCAAGGGTATTCGATCGCGATCCTGCGCCACGGTTAGCCGTAAACCCGAACTCACACGCTGACACGACCGGCGGTGCGCGTCGCGTCGGCGATCGCGTCGGCCAGCGGCCCGATCTCGCCTTCGGCCAGATCGGCGATGGTGACCCGGATTCCGGCCGGCGTGCCGATCCGGAACCGGGACCCCGGCGCGGCGGCCCACCCCGCGTTGATCAACCGCGTGATCGCGACCGTTTCGTCGGGCACCGGGATCCACACGTTGAGCCCGGAGCGGCCGTGCGCGGTGATCCCACGGTCGGTCAGCGCGGCGCGCAGCCGGGTGCGGTTGTCGGTGTAGCGCTGCGAGGCTTGGCGAATCAGACGCTCGGCGGCCGCGTCGGACCACAACCGCACCGCGACATCCTGCAGCAGATGGCTCACCCACCCCGGCCCCAGCCGCAGCCGTCCGTGCACCCGCTCGACGGTGCGCTGATCGCCGGCGAGGACGGCCACCCGCAGGTCGGGACCGTAGGCCTTCGACGCCGACCGCACAAACGCCCAGCGGCCGCTCGACCCGGCCAGTGAATGCAGCAGCGCACCGGAAATGCCGGCGCAATGGTCGTCCTCGACGAGCAACACGTCGTCGCGCGCGGCCAACACGTCACGCAGCTCACCGGCGCGTCGCGCGGACAGCGCCGCCCCGGTCGGGTTCTGCGCGCGGGTGGTCACCACCAGCGCCCGCGCCCCGCGGCCCAACGCCCTGGCGACGTCGGCAACCAGCGGCCCGTCATCGTCGATACGCACGGAATCGACCGAAAGCCCAAGCGCCGCAATCAAATCCAGTAGGTTCGCCCAGCCCGGATCCTCGACGGCCACCCGGTCGCCGGGGCGCAGGTGCGCGGCCAGCACCCGCTCGATGCCGTCGAGCGCACCGCTGGTGAGCGCGAGATGATCGGCCGGAACACCGTCGGCGCCCAGTGTCGTGCGGGCCAAGTCGACCAGTACCGGCGACATGGCCGGCTCCCCGTAGAGCACCGTTCGCTCGGACGAAACATGTTGCGGGACAGCCGTAATGGGTAGCAGCGCCGGATCCGGGTTGCCGGTGGACAGGTCGCGCACGCCGGCGGGGACGTCCAGGCCCAGTAGCGAGCGCGGCGTGATGGCCGGGCGGTGGCGCACCCGGGTGCCGCGCCGGCCCGAGGTTTCGACGGCCCCGCGATCGCGCAATAGGCGGTAGGCCGCGGCGGCGGTGTTGGCGTTCACGCCGAGTCGCGCGGCCAGCTCCCGCACCGGCGGCAATACGTCACCGGGCGCCAGCGCGCCGCTCGAGATGCCGTCCTCGATGCTGGCGGCTATGGACTCCGCACCGGTCCCCGCTATGCTGTATTGCACTGGCACAGTAATCAGTATGTACTAATTCAATATCATCGGCAATCCGATGCACTACCGTCTCACGTCTCGCACGACGCCCACCGCTACCGGGAGCGCGCTCGCTACGACCGCGACACCGTCCATCGGATCCTGGACGAGGCCCTGATCTGTCACCTCGGGTACCTGAACGCCGGTCGGCCGGTGGTGTTGCCGACGACGCACGCCCGGCTCGGGGAAACTCTCTACCTGCACGGATCCACCGGCAGCCGGCCGATGCGGGGCGCCGGCGCAGGCCTGCCGGTGTGCGTCACCGCCACCCTGGTCGACGGGCTGGTGCTGGCCCGCTCGGCGCTGCACCATTCGCTGGTCTATCGCTCGGTGGTGGTGATCGGCGACGCCCGCCTGGTGGACGACACGGCGGAGAAGTCGCGGGCGCTTGCCGGGCTGCTCGATCACATCGCGCCCGGACGTGCCGCCGACTGCCGAGCCCCGAACGCGAAGGAGCTCGCCGCGACCGCGGTGCTCGCCGTCGACATGCTCGAGGTGTCGGCCAAGGTACGCGATGGTGGGCCCGCCGACGAGCCGGAGGATCACGCGCTACCGCACTGGGCCGGGATGGCTCCGCTGCGCCTGACCGCCGGTGTGCCGATACCGGCCGACGACCTCGACCCCGCCATCCTGGCCCCGGCTTATCTGGCGCAGTACTCGCGGTGATGCTCGGCGAACGTCGACTTGGTGGGGTGTTTTCGCGTTTTCATGCCCGACAACTCGACGTTCGGCGCGCAAAGTCAGAGCAACAAGTAGCGGTAGGCCGGCGAGCCCGGTTGCAACGTCTCGAAGTGAATCTCGGTCTCGCGCATCCGCTCCAGCAGATCGTCGAGGTCGGCCGACGAGCCCAGCTGGATGCCGACCAGCGCCTCGCCCGTCTCGCGGTTGTTGCGCTTGACGTACTCGAACAGCGTGATGTCGTCGTTGGGCCCGAGCACGTCGTCCAGGAATCGGCGCAGCGCGCCGGGCTCCTGTGGGAAGTCCACCAGGAAGTAGTGCTTGAGCCCGAGGTGGACCAGCGAGCGTTCGAGCACCTCGCCGTAGCGCGACACGTCGTTGTTGCCGCCCGAGATCAGGCACACCACGGTGGATCCGGGCTCGACGTCGGCTTCCAGCAGGCCGGCGACGGACAGCGCGCCCGCCGGCTCGGCGATGATGCCCTCGTTCTGGTAGAGATCCAGCATCGCGGTGCACACCGCGCCCTCGTCGACCGTCGTGATCGACACCATGTCGCCCGCGGCGGCCAGCGCGGCATGCGTCAGCGTCCCGGCTCGCTTCACCGCGGCGCCGTCGACAAACTGGTCGACGTGGTCCAACGTCACCGGCTCGCCGGCGGCCAGCGCGGCCATCATCGCCGCGGCGCCCGCCGGTTCGACCCCGAGTACCGCGGTGCTCGGCGTGCGCTCGGACAGATAGGTCGTGATGCCCGCGATGCAGCCGCCGCCGCCCACCGGAACCACCACCAGGTCGGGCTCCCCGATGCCAAGCTGGCCCAGTTGGTCCAGCAGCTCGACGGCGATAGTGCCCTGCCCGGCCATCGTGCGCAGGTCGTCGTACGGCGGAACCAGCGTCGCGCCGGTGCGTTTCACGTCCTCGAGGGCCGCCTCGGCGGCCAGGTCGTAGGTGGATCCGCCCACGATCAGCTCGATGAAGCTCTCCCCGTGGTAGCGGATCCGGTCGCGCTTCTGCTTGGGCGTCTTGGCCGGCACGTAGACGCGGCCATGCACACCCAGCGCCCGGCAGGCGTAGGCGAACCCTTGCGCGTGGTTGCCCGCCGAGGAGCACACCACGCCGGCGCCGATCTCCTCGTCGGAGAGCTGCACCAGCAGGTTGTAGGCCCCGCGCAGCTTGTAGGAGCGCACGACCTGCAGGTCTTCACGCTTGAGGTAGACCTGCGCACCGGTGATCGCCGACAGCCGGTCGCTGTACTGCAGCGGGGTCGGGGTGACGACCGGTGCAATCCGCTGAGCAGCGCCGTCAATGTCGGCCGCGGTCAGCGGCGACGTGCTGGGGCTCTGGCTCGGTTCGGCGGACACCGATTAATGGTGCCATGCACCCCCCGCCACCGGCCTAATCGGCTCAGCTCACCGGGGTGAGCACAAACACCGGAATCTGGCGGTCGGTCTTCGTCTGGTACTCGGCGTGGTCCGGCCACGCCGCCACCGCCCGTTCCCACCACATGGCCTTCTCGTCGCCGAACACCTCGTGGGCGTCGTAGTCGCGGGTGACGGCGCCGTCCTGCAGCTCGACGCGCGGGTTCTTGACGATGTTGTAGTACCAGACCGGGTTCTTCGGGGCGCCGCCCAGCGAGGCGACGACCGCGTACTGGCCGTCGTGCTCGACCCGCATCAGCGGGGTCTTGCGCAGCTTGCCGGTCTTGGCGCCCACCGTGGTCAGCAGGATGATGGGCTTGCCCTTCATATCCGCTGCCTCGGTACCACCGGATGCGGCGTACTTGTCGGCTTGTTCGCGGGACCAATCCCAGGGGCTGGGGGCGTATTCACCTTCTAGCGGCATGGCCACCACTGTAAGGCCCCGTTTCGGTCCCGGGGGGCGGGCGCGGTTCGCGCACGACCTCCCGGCGACGCTCAGCGAGTTGCGCGGAGGCCGGACCGTCGAAGGCGGCGCGCGGACGCAAATCCGGTGCGCGCACACCCAAGGGCTCGTACCGGGCGCGCACCATAGTGGAGCTGACGGCGCGCGATAACTCGATCAGCGGGGGCACCATGACAGGCCAGTTCGCCGGCAAAGTTGCGTTCATCACCGCCGCGGCACGAGGCCAGGGCCGGTCGCACGCAGTGCGCTTCGCCGAGGAAGGCGCCGACATCATCGCCGTCGACATCTACGACCAGATCGGCTCGGTCGCACACAAACTGGCCAGCGCGGAAGACCTAGACGAAACGGTCAATCTGGTAGAGAAGACCGGTCGTCGCATCGTGGCCGAACGTGCCGACGTTCGGGACTTCAACCGGCTCCAATCCGTCTTGGATGATGCCGTCGCCGAACTCGGCCGCCTCGACTTTGTGCTGGCCAACGCCGGCATGGCACTCGGCGCCGGTCTGCCTGAGCCATCCATATCGGCTTACCTTGATGCGGTCGACGTGATGTTGAACGGTGTCTACTTCACCATCGAAGCCGCGCTACCTGCCTTGCTCGAGCACGGTGAGGGCGGCGCGATAGTGATCACCAGTTCGGCGGCCGGGCTCAAATCGATCGGTCGAAGTTTCGACACCCGCGAACATGGATTAGCGGGCTATACCGCAGCCAAGCATGGCGTCGGCGGATTAATGCGCTACTTCGCAACCATCCTCGCCGAGAAGAACATTCGGGTGAATTCGGTGCACCCGACAGGCGTCGCGACGCCGATGATCCAGAACGACGCCGTGGAGAGCTACGCACGGGAACATCCGGCCTTCGCTGAGGCTTTCGTGAATTTACTCCCGGTGCCGGCGATCGATACCGCCGACGTCACCGACGCGATGGTCTACTTGTGCGGCGAGTCTGGGCGCTACATCACCGGTGTGACGTTGCCGTTGGATGGCGGGCTTCTGCTCAAATGAGCTTATGCCGGAGCGGATCTGACGACACTGGCAGCCGATTTCCCGCCACAATAGTCCCGCGGGCAGACGCCGTAGGTCGAGCTGAACATCCGCGAGAAGTGCGACGGGTCGATCAGGCCCCAGTTGGCAGCGATCGACGCTATTGAGCGTTCGGCAAGGTCGGGATTTGAGAGATCTTTACGGCAATGCTCGAGACGACGAATCCTGATCCACCCCGTGACGGTCTGTCCGGCGCCCTCGAATAGTTTCTGCAACGTACGAACCGATATGTAGTGAGCCGCAGCAATGCTCGGCACATCGAGATATGGATCGGAAAGCTGATTCTCGATGTATGCCTGGACCCGCAGGAGCAGGCCCGCGTTGCTGCTACCGCCCGGCTCGACGGCCAATTGCTCGGCGAACAATGCCGCAAGGAGATCCAGGGTCGCATCGGCGAGGCGCGACGACGCCAAAGGCACTCCGCCGTCGAGCTGTCGACGAAGACCGACAAGGTATTGTGCGACAAGCAAACCCAGCCCTTGCTCACCACTTATCGGTCGCAACCGTAAGTGCTCCAAGTGCCCTGGAGACAGTCGCAGCGCGGGGCGGGGAAACATCACCGTCTGCATCCGGAATGATGCACCGGTGCTGATTTCGTACGGGCGGGTGGTGTCATACAGGATGATGTCACCCGGGCCCAGACAAACCTGTCGATCTTCTTGCGATACCGCAGAAACACCGGACAGCTGAATGCCGACCTTGAGATATTCGGGACTGCTTGCCGAGGTCAGCTTTCGGGTGCGACGAGCCACAAACGGACAGCTGGATGTGCCCCAGCCTCGCCGACCGCGCTTTGGCTTGGAAATTGCCGACGTCGTCGGCAGACAATCGCATCGGGATCAATTCGTTGGAGATGAATTGGCCAAACGCTCGAATTGTCCGGGGCCGAGCCAGTGCCACTCCGCCGAGGCGTCGCTGGCAATGCCTTCCACCGTTCGGCTTTGCTCCGCGTGGTTGTCGTCGCACATCCAACGTCCCCCAGTCTCCGGCTTGCGTCTCCGGGCCGCCGACGTGACCACGCGCAGCCCTCACCCGCTATGAGAGCGAGCGTCAATTAGCTGGACACGAGATGTGGGCCGAATTAGTTCGCCCGGCCGGAGATCAGTGCGCCCGGGCGATTTCGGCGATGGCGTTGACGCGTCGCGTCGCCGTCGCGACCTCGTCCGCGAACTCCTGGTGACGCTTGGCCAGTTGCTCGGAGTCCAAACCGTCGACCAGCTCGCGATGGCGCGCCAGCCGCAGCGCGGTCTTGAAGAGCTCCATCGACCCCGACTCGGCGCTGGCGATCCGGCGCTGCAACTCCCACTGCTTGCCCAGTTCCAGACATTCGTTGAGGAAGGCGTTTTCGTCGAGGGACTCGTCCTCGAGGGCGGCCAGCCGGTCGGCGACGATGTGGTAGGCGTCCAAAAACGGACGCAACACCAGGTGTGCCAGCAACAGGTCGGCGGACTCCAAAAGCCCGCGCACGTCGGCAGCGGCCGCGGCCTTGCTGGTGTCCTCCACCGGGCCGATCAGGCGTACCTCGTCGGCGAGCTCCTTCTCGAACTGGGCACGGCCGGAGAACAGGAACTCGAACTTCAGCAACTCCCGCAAGCTCAGCGCCTCGTCGCGCACGGTCACCGGCGACACCATGCCGTCCGCGGAATTCTCGGCATTTTCCACCGCGGCCAGCAGCGCGGTTTCGGCGATCGCGCGATCGACCAGAATGTGGATCGCGGTGTTGCGGTAGAACGCCGCGACCAGGTGCTGGTCCTCGCCGATCCCCCACACCGCTTCGGTGCCGGCCTCGTACACGCTGACCACGCCGGAGGCGACCAGTTGGTGCAACGTCCAGCGGATCGTGGAGCGGTTCGTCAGGTCGGCGGCACCGGCAACCTACCAGTTGCGTGCCGTGATGTAGCTGGCCAGTGGTCGCACGGTGGCCAGCACCTCGCTGATCGACAACGACCGGTCCGCGCCCAGCAACGCCAGGCTCACCACCGCGGTCGGCGTGACCGCCGTCGCGCGGTTGATCCGGTGCTCGACGTCCAGCGCGATGCGTTCGATCTCGGTTCCGGTGCCCGCTTCCTCACCCCGCAATTCCTCGAGGCGTTTGCGCAGCGGCAACGGCTCGCCGAAGTCCAGGTAGGCCCGGCCGAGCCGCTTGCCCTGCTGGCGAGCCAGCCCGACCAGGAAACGCAGATCTTCGGGCCGTTTGACCGCGCCGTAGGCTTCGGTGGTCATCGCCTCGACCTCATGCAGCTGGTCGTACACGATCGACGTGGGCACCAAATACACTTCGGGACCGTCGATTTCGTCGACGGCGTCGGTGATGTAGCGCAGGATCCCGAACACCGGGGGACGCAGTTTGCCGGTCCTGGTTCTGCCTCCCTCGATCGACCAGGACAGGTTCGCGTGGTTTTGCACCAGTTGCGCGGAATAGGCGCGTAAGGCGAAGCAGTAGACGGGAATGTCCTTGGTCTGACGCCGGATTAAGATGGTGCCGGTGCGCTTGGCCCAGCCGCCCACGGGGAAGAAGTTCAGGTTCGATCCGCCGAAGGTTAGCGCCGGCGAGAGCCGGTTGGCCAGGATCATTTCCGGCAACACCATGCCGTCCAGGTAGGAGCGGTGCGAAAGGCAAAGGCCAGCGTCGCTTTGCGATCGAGTTTGCGCAGCTGCTCGATCTGATCCTCGTCGACCAGCACGTCGTAGGCCCGCATCAGCCAGCGGCTGAATCCGCGCCAGCCCTGCACCGCCCGCTCGTCGAGTGAGGCCGCCATCTCGCGCAGGTAGCCCGCCGCTTCGGCGCCCACGTCGCCGGGGTCGCGGCCGAGCTCGTCGGCCAACTTGGCCAGCTTCTCGTCGTACCACGGCGCACCTAGCAACTGGGCCACGGCGGCGGGATCGGTCGACAGCGGTGTCACCGATTCCTTGACAATTCCGGTGCGCTGCAATATCTTTCGTGCCCAAGCACGTCCGAGTTCACGTGCCGTCGCGAGCCGCCCGCCGGTCATGCCGCTCGCACCGTTCTGGTCATTGCCGTTTCTCCTTCAGCTGGCGCTCGGGTGGGCGGCCCGGCTTGTCACCACTCCACCCCCCTCGCTGAGCGTACGTCCGCCGTCGGGGGCCATGGGACACAATTTGCGATTTTGCGGGTGGACCGGTCTGCCCGATCGAGGGGCGCCGAGTACGTTCGGATGATGCGGCCCCAGCCCGATATCGGCGCGAGCGACCTCACGCCGCTCGAGGAGACCGCGTTGCTGACCCAATATGCCCGAGCGGTGGACAGCCGGTGGCCGCGGCCCGTTCTCGGCGACTCGCTGGCCGCCGAGATCGTCGACCAGATCGACTACGACTTTGCCGGACTCGGCGTTCCGGCGAGCGTGGTCTGCCAGACGGCGCTGCGCGCCAAGATGCTCGACGAGCGGGTGCGGGCCTTCACCGCCGCGCATCCGGACGCGGTCGTCGTCGATCTGGGCGCGGGGCTGAATTCGGGCCCGTTTCGGGTGCACCCGCCGGCGGGTGTCTACTGGTACAGCGTCGACCTGCCCGGTGTCAGCGCACTGCGCCGCCAGCTGCTACCGGCCAGCAAGCACGCCCACGTGGTGACCGCTTCGGTAGCAGACCAGAGCTGGCCCAACACCATGCCGTCCGGTCGGCCCGTGATCGTGGTAGCCGATGGACTGTTCGCGTTCTTGTCCGAGCCGGTGCTGATCGCCCTGTTCCGGCGCATCACCACCTACTTCACGTCCGGGGAGCTGGCCTTCAACGACTACGGGCGCATCGGCTGGGTCACCCGGCTTGCGGTGACACTGGCCCCGCAGCGCATGTTCAGCAGCGTCGGCGCCCAATGGGGCTATCCGGGGTTCGAAGACCCGCGAGTGCCGGAGAAATGGAATTCCTCGTTGCGGCTCGTCGAGGAGGTCAGCTTGGCACACGCTCCGGAGGTCGAGCTGTTTCCGGGCTGGATTCGGTTCGCCACCAAGGCTTCCGGGATGTTCGAGGCGTCCGCCCGCAAAGCCCGCATCTTGCGCTACCGGTTCTAGGCCGGATGGATGCCGCAGGTACAGGCGTCGATCGACGGGCAGGTGCAGTTCATCCCCGACTCGATGACGGCCCGCGCCCTGGCCAGCGACGCCATCTGCTCGTCGATCTCGGCGAGTTTGGCCTCGGCCAGGGCCCGGCTGGCGGGGCGCCCCGGCGCGTCGTCGGCGAACAGCAGCTGGATTTCCTCCAGCGCGAAGCCGGCGAATTTGCACAGCCGGATCACCTCGAGGCGGGCCAGGACCGAGTCGTCGTAGCGGCGCCGTCCGGCCAGCCGCGCCGGTGACGGCAGCAGCCCGATCTGCTCGTAGTAGCGCAGCGTGGTCGCGGCCACCCCGGCTTGGCGCGCGACCTCGCCGATCGTGAGCGTCCGGCCGGTTGTCACCGCAGCCATCGCACCTCCGTCGCTTGACTTCGAGTCAACTCTAAGTCGTTGACTGGGACCATGCACAACACCGCACTCGGTAGTGCTCGCTACGCCCTGCTCCGATCGTTTCGCCGGGACGGCACCCCCGCCGACACCCCGATCTGGTTCGCGATGGACGGCGATGCCGTGGTGTTCCGGACCAAGGTGGGTCCCAAGACCAGGCGCCTGGCGGCCCGCCCCGACGTCGAACTGCGCGCGTGCGACTACCGCGGCCGGGTTCGCGACGGTGCGGCGGCGGTGACCGGGCGCGCCACGCTGTTGTCGGGCGACGAGGCCGAACGGGCCAATCACATCCTGCACCGGCGCTACGGCTGGCAGTGGAACATCGTTCCGCTGATCAAGGTGCCGGGCGTGACCAACGTGCACCAGGACCTGGGTGTCGCCGAGAAGCTGCGCCGGGCCCGCGATCGGGGGGTTTGGGCCGTCAGCGTGATCGTCCGAGTCGAGCTTTAGGTCGGCTTCGGTGTGCGCCCACGGCTTTTAGTGTGCGCGTACGGCGGCGACACGCCGGGCGACTCCAGCCTGGACGCACACTCAAAACCCTTGTCGCACAATCGCCGAGGCGACCGGCGACGAACACCTAGCTGCCCAGACACCCCGGACCGAGCAGCTCTTTCAAGTCGCCCATCAGCGCCGGCGACGGCGTCACCCGCAGCGAGTGATCGAGCTCGAGCGTCGTGATGCGGTCTCCGCTGATCAACCGCAGATGCACCTGTGACGTTCCCGGGTGGCGCGCCAGCACCTGCTTGAGCGCGCTGACTTTGTCGATGGTGCACTGCCGGGTGGGCAGGCTGACCGCAATCGGCCGGTCGGGCTGAGCGTTCGAAAAGTCCGGCACCACAAGTTCGTTGGCGATCAGTGAGATGCGGTCGTCACGGATCGCGACCTTGGCGTTGATCAGCACCACGGCGTCGTCGACGATGTCGGCGCCGTAGGCCGAGTACGCGTGCGGGAAGAACATCACCTCGATGCCACCGGTAAGGTCTTCCAATTGGGCTGACGCCCAAGGCATTCCGTTCTTGTTGACCCGGCGGTTCACCGAGGCCAGGATGCCACCCACCCGCACCTGGGTGTCGTTGCCGACGTCGCCGTCGAGGATCGCGGGAATCTGGGTGTCCACCTGTGCCGCCAACAGGTGCGCCACGCCGTTGAGCGGATGCCCGGATACGTACAGCCCCAGCATCTCCCGCTCCAGGGCAAGCTTGTGCTTGTCCTCCCACTCGTCCTCGGGAACCCGGATGGTGAACACCGCGTCGCCGCCGGCATCGCCGCCGCCGAACAGGTCGTACTGGCCCATCGCCTCGGCCTTCTTGGTGCCCAGCACCGAGTCGACGGCGTCGGTGTGCACCAGGAACAGCCCCTTGCGGGCATGCCCCAGCGAATCGAACGCGCCGGCCTTGATCAGCGATTCGGTGACTTTCTTGTTGCACGCGGAGATGTCGATCTTGTTCAGGTAGTCCGAGAAATCGGTGAATTTGCTTTTCTCGCTTCGGGTTTTGATCAGCGAGCCCACCACGTTGGCGCCGACGTTGCGCACCGCGCCCAGGCCGAAGCGGATGTCCTTACCGACCGAGGCGAAGTTGACCAGGGACTCGTTGACGTCCGGCGGCAGCACCGTGATGCCGAGCTTGCGGCAGTCGGCCAGATACACCGCGGCCTTGTCCTTGTCGTCGCCGACCGACGTCAACAGGCCCGCCATGTACTCGGCCGGGTAGTTGGCCTTCAGATAGGCGGTCCAGTACGAGACCAGGCCGTAACCGGCGGCGTGGGATTTGTTGAACGCGTATCCGGCGAACGGAAGAATGGTGTCCCACAACGCTTTCACCGCTTTTTCGGAGAAGCCGTTGGCCGTCATGCCTTCGTAGAAGCCCTTGTACTCGGCCTCGAGCACCTCGAGCTTCTTCTTGCCCATCGCCTTGCGCAGCGCGTCGGCCTTACCCATCGTGTAGGAGGCGACCTTCTGGGCAATGAACATGATCTGCTCTTGGTAGACGATCAGGCCGTAAGTCTCGGCCAGGATGTCGCGCAGCGGTTCCTCGAGCTCGGGGTGGATCGGCTTGATCGGCTGGCGGCCGTTCTTGCGGTCGGCGTAGTCGTTGTGGGCGTTCATGCCCATCGGCCCCGGCCGGTACAGCGCCAGCACGGCGACGATGTCGTTGAACTCGGTCGGCTGCATCCGGCGCAGCAGATCGCGCATCAGCCCGCCGTCGAGCTGGAACACCCCCAGGGTGTCACCGCGGCCCAGCAGCTCGTAGGTGAGCTTGTCGTCGAGCGGGACGGATTCCAGGTCGAGGTCAATTCCCCTGTTGGCCTTGATGTTATCCAGCGCGTCGCCGATGATCGTCAGGTTGCGCAGGCCCAGGAAGTCCATCTTCAGCAGGCCGATGGCCTCACACGACGGGTAGTCCCAACCGGTGATGATGGCGCCGTCCTGCGGCCGCTTCCACAGCGGGATGGCCTCGGTCAGCGGCTCGCTGCTCATGATCACCGCGCACGCGTGCACACCGGCGTTGCGGATCAGGCCCTCCAGGCCGCGCGCGGTCTGGTAGATGGTGCGCACATCCGGATCGGTTTCGATCAGGCTCCGCACCTCGGCGGCTTCCTTGTACCGCTCGTGGGCCGGGTCGGTGATGCCCGACAGCGGGATGTCCTTGGCCATGATCGCCGGCGGCAACGCCTTGGTGATCCGGTCGGCGATGGCGAACCCGGGCTGGCCGTAATGGATCCGCGCCGAATCCTTCAGCGCCGCTTTGGTTTTGATCGTGCCGAAGGTGATGACCTGGGCGACGCGATCCGAGCCCCACTTGTCGGCGGCGTAGCGCACCATTTCGCCGCGACGGCGGTCGTCGAAGTCGATATCGATGTCGGGTGCCGACGGACGTTCCGGGTTGAGGAAGCGCTCGAACAGCAGACCGTGCGGAATCGGGTCGATGTTGGTGATGCCCAGCGCGTAGGCGACCAGCGAGCCCGCCGCCGAGCCACGCCCCGGCCCGACCCGGATATCGATCGACTTGGCGTGGTTGATCAGGTCCGCGACGATCAGGAAGTAGGCCGGAAAACCCTTGTCGCAGATGACCTTGATCTCGTACTCAGCCCGGTCGATGTACTCCTGGCCGACGCCGGGTCCGAAGCGGCGCTGCAGCCCCGCCATCACCTCGTGGTGCAGCCAACTCGCCTGGTCGTGCCCGTCGGGCACCGGGAAGTCCGGCATCCGGTCGCGCGGCGCCCATACGTCGGCGTAGGACTGCACCCGCTCGGCGATCAGCAGCGTGGCGTCGCAGGCGCCGGGCACCTCGTCGTCCCAGATCTTGCGCATCTCGGCGGCCGACTTCAGGTAGTACCCGTCGCCGTCGAATTTGAACCGGTTCGGGTCCGACAGCGTCTTGCCGGTCTGCACGCACAACAGCGCCTCGTGATTGTGCGCGGCGTCGCGGGTGACGTAGTGGCAGTCGTTGGTGGCCAGCGGCGGGATGCCGAGCTTGCGGCCGATCTCGAGCAGGCCGTCGCGGACCCTTTGCTCGATGGACAGCCCGTGGTCCATCAACTCGAGGAAGAAGTTGTCGGCCCCGAAGATGTCGCGCCATTTGGCGGCCGACTCGAGCGCCTCGCGGTCATGCCCCAGCCGAAGACGCGTCTGCACCTCGCCCGACGGGCACCCGGTGGTGGCGATGATGCCCTCGGCGTGCTCGGCGATCAGCTCGACGTCCATCCGCGACCACTTGCCGAGCTGACTCTCGAAGGACGCCAGCGACGACAGCTTGAACAGATTGCGCAGCCCGGTAGCGTTTTCGGCCACCATCGTCATGTGGGTGTAGGAGCCGCCGCCGGAGACGTCGTCGGCTTTCTGGCTGGGATCGCCCCACAAAATCCGCTTGGTGTCGAAGCGCGAGGCCGGCGCGATGTAGGCCTCGACGCCGATGATCGGCTTGATCCCGGCCTTGGTCGCCGCGTTGTAGAACTCGCTGGCACCGAACATGTTTCCGTGGTCGGTCATGCCCACCGCGGGCATTTCCAGCCGCTGGACCTCGGCGAGCATCGGCGTGATCTTCGCGGCACCGTCCAACATCGAGTACTCGGTGTGGTTATGCAGGTGCACAAAAGACCGCGAAGATGAACCGCTCATAGGGACGCCAGTCTATGACCGACTACCGACACTTCCTCGGCGTGTCGCGCAAGTGTGTCTGGGTTTTATCCGTACAGCTGGACGAAGTTCTTCAGCGACTTCTCGACGTCGCCCTTGACGGCCCGCGCCGCCGCCGATCCGACCGGTCCGAACAACGCCCGACCGCCCAGCTCGAGGCGCAAACCGAGGGTCGATCCGGCGCCGGCGGGTCGCACGGTCAGGCTGACGGCGTACTTGGTTCCGCCCTTACCCGCACCCGACATCGCGACCTCGTGCGGCGGGTCCCACCTGGTCACCGTCCAGGTGACGCGGTTACGCATGCCCTTGGCCCGCGCCACGCCGACGATCTGAGTGCCCTCGGCGATCTCGTCGGGCAGTTCGCTGCGCCACCCTTCGTGCATCGTCAGCCAGTCGCCCAGGTCCGACAGATCCGAGACGTGGTTCCACATGTCCTGCGGGCGCATCGGGACGTCGGCGGTCAGCTCCACGGCGGCCATCACGCAAACCTATCCCGGCCGCGCATGTGCGCCCAGGGCTTTGACTGTGCGCCCGAGGCGACCTCACCCGGCGGCCGACAACCTGCCACTTGCCGGCAATCGGCTTGTTACGTCGGGCAATCCGAGCGTGATCGCGGACTAACTGAGGGGCAATGCCCAAGTGTTCCGCTGGATACATGAAACTCTTCGCAACGTTCCGCAAGGCGGAGCCGACAAGCATCTACCACCGCATCGGCGGGCACGAGGCGCTCGAGGCCGTCGTCGAGGACTTCTACGTTCGGGTGCTCGCCGACGACCAACTGTCCGGCTTCTTCACCGGGACGAACATGAATCGCCTCAAAGGCAAGCAGGTGGAGTTCTTCGCGGCCGCCCTGGGCGGCCCGGAGCCCTACACCGGTGCCCCGATGAAACAAGTGCATCAGGGGCGCGGCATCACGATGCACCACTTCAGCTTGGTGGCCGGGCATTTGGCCGACGCGCTGGCCGCGGCGGGAGTTCCGCCGAAGACGGTGACCGACATCCTCAGCGCCGTCGCACCGCTGGCACCCGAGATCGTGTCCGGGGAGGCCAGCACCGCCAAGCTGTAACCGGCGGCGACGAAATCGGCGGCGCGCGGGCGTGTCGCACACCGTGATCGTCGCGCAGCCGGTAGTCAGCAGGTATGAGGCCGATCGCTGTCATCGTCGTGGCCATGATCCTGAGCGGCTGCGGCTCCTCCCCGACCACCACTCCGGCGCCCAGTCCGTCGACGACCACCCAATCCAGCACCGCGGCCGCGGCGCCGCTCGACTGCACCAAGCCGGCGAACTCCGCCCAGCAGCTGATCTGCACCGACTCGCATCTGTTCGACCTCGAGCGTCAACTGCAGGGCGCCTATCAGCAGGCCCTGGCCCGCCCCGGCGCGGATAAATCCGCACTGGCGGCCGCGCAGGGCAGCTGGGCGACGACCCGCGACGACTGTGTCCGCAACGCCGATGTGCACACCTGCGTGCTGGAGGCGTATCAGACCCGGCTGGTGCAGCTGGCCATCGCCGACCCCAACACCGTCGCCCCACCCGTCATCACCTACCACTGCCCGGCCGACTCCGGCCCGCTGACAGCGCAGTTCTACAACCAGTTCGCCCCGCTCACCGCGGTGCTCAACTGGAAAGGCACCCAGCAGATCTTGTTCATCCAGCCGTCGGGCAGCGGCGCGCGATACGGCCGGCAGGGCTCCGAGTACTGGGAGCACCAGGGCCAGGTAACGCTCGACTTCAACGGCACCAAGTTCGTCTGCACAACGTCGTGACGCCTAACGTGGGCCGAACCTTCGAAGATTTGGTCGCAGAAGCCGATTCGGTGTCCGTCGACGGCTTGGATTACTCATGGCTGGACGGCCGTGCCACCGAGGAACGTCCGTCGTGGGGGTATCAACGGCTGATCAGCCGTCACTTCGCGAACGTGTCGGCCGCGGTGGATCTACAGACCGGCGGCGGCGAAGTGCTGGCCGGCGCGGGACCTTTCCCGCCCACGATGGCCGCGGTCGAGTCGTGGCCGCCGAACGTCCCGCTGGCAACCAAGCTGCTGCATCCGCGCGGTGTGGTGGTGGCCACCCCGGACGAGTCGCGATTGCCGTTCGCCGATAATGCTTTCGGCCTGGTGACCAGCCGGCATCCACACACCGTGTGGTGGACCGAGATCGCCCGGGTGCTGCGCCCGGGCGGTACCTATTTGGCCCAGCACATCGGGCCCGCGACGGTGTCCGAGCTGGTCGAGTTCTTCACCGGGACGCAGCCCGACGCGCCGGATGTGCGGCACCCGGACAACGAGCGAGCCGCGGCCGAGGCCGCCGGACTGGAGATCCTCGAGATGCGTCCGGAACGACTCCGGCAGCAGTATTTCGATATCGGTGCCGTGGTGTACGTCCTGCGCAAGGTGATTTGGTGGGTGCCGGACTTCACCGTGCAGCGCTACCGCGACCGGCTGCGCGAACTGCATGACCGCATCGAATCCGACGGCCCCTTCATAGCGCACGCCACCCGGGTGCTGGTGCGGGCCCGCAAACCCGACTGATCAGGACTCGTCGCGCAGCACACCCAACGCGTGCTGCAGGTCGGCCGGGTACGGGCTGACGAATTCCACCCACCGACCGTCGGCGGGATGAGCGAATGCCAGCGACCGTGCGTGCAGCCATTGCCGTTGCAGGCCAAGTCTTTTCGCGAGCTTGGGGTCGGCACCGTAGACCAGGTCCCCACAGCATGGATGATGCAGCGCGGCGAAATGCACCCGAATCTGGTGGGTCCGACCGGTTTCCAGGTGCACGTCGAGCAGGCTGGCCGCGACATGCGCTTCCAGGGTGTCGTAGTGCGTGACGCTGTGCCGGCCGCTCTGGGTGACCGCGAACTTCCACTCCCCGCCACGATGACGCCCGATCGGCGCGTCAATGGTACCGCTGGACGGATCCGGATGTCCTTGCACCAGAGCGTGATAGCGCTTGTCGACGGTGCGCTGTTTGAACGCCCGCTTGAGCAGGGTGTACGCCCGCTCGGAGATCGCGACCACCATCACCCCGGAGGTGCCGACGTCGAGGCGATGCACGATGCCCTGCCGCTCGTGCACACCCGAGGTGGTGATGCGGTAGCCGGCGGCGGCCAGGCCGCCGAGCACCGTGGGACCGCTCCAGCCCACCGAGGCGTGCGCCGCCACCGCCGCCGGCTTGTCGACCACGACGATGTCGTCGTCGGAGTACAGAATCGCCATGCCCTCGATATCGACCGGGGTGTTCTCCAGCGGCGGCGGCGCCTCGGGCAACCGCACCTCGAGCCAGGCGCCGGAGGTCAGGCGGTCGGACTTGCCCGCGGGCACGCCGTCGAGTTCGACGCCGCCGTCCTCGGCGATGGTCGCCACGGCGCTGCGGGACAGCCCCAGCAAGCGCGACAACCCGGCATCGACACGCATGCCCGCCAATCCCTCCGGAACGGGCATCGAGCGGTTGCTCATTTGGCTTGGTCGGCCTGATTCCCGGCCTCGGATTTGTCGGTGCTCTTACGCCGTCCCACGGTGTCGAAGTCGAAGCCGAACACCGAGAGCGCGACGAGCAGGATCGCGCCGCCCACCACCGAGGGATCGGCGACGTTGAACACTGGCCACCAGCCGATCGACAAGAAGTCCACGACGTGGCCGCGCAGCGGTCCCGGCGCACGGAAGAAGCGATCGACCAGGTTGCCCATGGCGCCGCCCAGGATCATGCCCAGCCCCACCGCCCACCAGGGCGAGACCAGCCGCCGGCCCATCCAGAAGATGCCGATCACCACACCGGTGGCGATCAGCGTCAACACCCAGGTGTATCCGGTCGCCATCGAGAAGGCGGCCCCCGAATTCCGCACCAACGTCCAGGTCACCGTGTCGCCGATGATCGACACGGGCTGCCCCGGGGGCAGCAGCCGCACGGCGAGCACCTTGGTCACGATGTCGAGCACCAGCACGACGGCGGCCACTGACACCAGCAGTCGCCGCCGCCGCGGAGGGACTTCGGGTTCCACCGGCTCCCCGGACGTCGCGGCGTCGGCCGCCGACGACGTCACCGGCTCGGCCGATCCTGTGGGTTCTTCGGGCACCTAACCATCATCCCCTAGCTCCCGGCGCCCTCGGGTGCGGCCTCACCGGCCCGGCGCATGGGCAATGATTCGACTATGGGTCGTCTCACCGTCATCGCCACCGGCGGCACGATTTCGACCAGTACCGGCGCCGACGGCGTTCGCCGTCCCAGCCGCAGCGGATCCGACCTCACCGCCGGCCTCGACGTCGACGTCGTCGACCTGATGGCGGTGGACAGCTCGGAGCTGACGACGGCGGACTGGGATCGGATCGGCGCCGCGGTGCGGGCCGCGGTCGACGGGGGCGCCGCGGGTGTGGTCATCGCGCACGGCACCGACACCATGGAGGAGAGCGCGCTGTGGTTGGACCTCACCTACGGCGGTGATCCCCCGGTCGTGCTGACCGGCGCGATGCGCAGCGCCGACGCTGCCGACGCCGATGGTCCGGCCAACCTGCGCGACGCGGTGGCGGTGGCGGCCAGCCCGGCCGCACGCGGCCTCGGCGTGTTGGTGTCCTTCGCCGGCCGGGTGCTGCAGCCGCTGGGCATGCACAAGGTGGCCACCCAGGATCTGAGCGGCTTCGCCGGCGAGCTGGTCGGCACGACGCACGGCGGCGTGGCGCTGACCGGCGCGAATGTCCGTCCCTACCTCGGTGAGCTACGCGCCGCCGACGCGCCGCGGGTCGACATCGTCGCGGCCTACCTGGGCAGCGACTCGGTGGCGCTGGACGCCTGCGTGGCCGCCGGGGCACGCGCCGTCGTGCTCGAGGCGCTGGGTTCGGGCAATGCCGGGGCCGCGGTGGTCGACGGCGTCCGCCGGCACTGCGCCGACGGGGTCGTCGTCGCGGTGTCCACCCGAGTCCCCGGCGGCGGGGTCAGCGCCGGCTACGGCCCCGGCCACGACCTGGTCGAAGCCGGCGCCGTGCTGGTGCCGCGGCTGCGGCCGCCGCAGGCCCGGGTGCTGCTGATGGCCGCGCTGGCCGCGCGGCTACCGATCGGCGACGCCATCGCCCGCTGGGGCTGACGCGGTGTCCTCGGCGCGCAGCGCGCCCAGGTAGTCGCTTCAGTCCAGCGAATCGACCGGATTGGCGGCGACGAGATCGCCGGTGTCGGCGGGGAACGTATGGGCCTGGCCCGGTCCGCTGCTGCGGGTTTCGAACCGCACGGTGACGACGCCGTGGCCGGCGCCCTGCACCCAGCCGTGCCCGAGTTCGCGGTGCTCGACGTCCAGTCCCACCCGCCACGGCGACGCCTCCGGCGCCGGTGCGAACATCGCGTCGGTCGCGGTCTCGACCGAGTGCTGTGCGTCCGATTCCGGCGCGGCGAGCTCCAGGTCGGGAAACAGCGACTCCTGGCGCACCTCGCTCAATCCCGAAAACCCAACGCCGAGTAGGCGAATCGGCCCAATCGCGCGCGGATCGAGCAGCAGCCGGCGGGTCAGCGCGAGCAGCGCGCCGGCCTCGGTCGTCGCGTACGGCAAGGTCGCCGAGCGGGTCAGCGTGCTCATGTCGGACTTCTTCAACTTCACCGTGACGGTGCGGGCGCCCCGGCCGTCGCGCAGCAGGCGTTGATGCGCATGCTCGGCGATCGGCTCGATGGCGTCGTGCAGCTGCTCGAGGCTGGTCAGGTCGACGGCGAAGGTGGACTCGGCGCTGATCTGCTTGGCCTCGGCGCGCTCGGCGACCGGACGATCGTCGATACCGCGGGCCAGCCGGTGCAACGCCGGCCCCACCGTCGCGCCCAGAATGTTGGCGACCTCGGCGTCGGTCAGCGCGGCCAGCTGCCCGATCGTCTCGATGCCGAGCCGGTTCAGCTTCTCCTCGGCGACCGGGCCGATTCCCCACAGCCGCCGCACCGGCAGCCCGTCGAGCAGCAACCGTTCCTCGGCGCGCCCGACCACCCGAACGCCGTCGGGTTTGGCCAGCCCGGAAGCGATCTTGGTGATCTGCTTGCCCGAGCCCGCGCCCACCGAGGCAATCAACCCGGTCTCGTCACGCACCCGTCGTCGCAGGCCCTCGCAGAACGCCTCGACGTCCGCCTCCGACGCCCCGGCCAGTTGCGGGGGCTCCCGAACGCCTCGTCGAAGGAGAGATGCTCGACGACGGGCACCACGCCGCGCACGACGTCGAACACCCGCCGGCTGGCGACCCCGTACACCACGCCGCGCGGCGGCAACACCACCGCCGTCACCCCGACCAGGTGAGACATGGAGAACGAATCGTGGTCGTCCAGCAAGCGCATGTGGACGCGGCCGCAGCACACCCGGGCAAAGTCGTCGAACGCGATCGCGCGTTTCCAGATGTGCGCATCCGAAGCATCCGCTGTCGGTGGCTCCGTCATCCGGTCGTTTCTCTCCAATTCACCGATGCCCCTTTCGCAATTGCGTGCCAACAAGCTAGCGTTGCCGACCGAGGCGGCGCTATGCCGTGCTGGTGGCCGTGCGCGATCCGGCCCAACCACTGCGTCTTTAGGCTAACCCCGATGTGAGCACAGACCTACGCCCTATCGTGGGTATCGTGCCGAGTGACCCGTCCACCGAAACCGGGAGTCTGCCCATGATGCACGCTGAATCCGTTCCCGTTCAGCGCTTTTCGGATCATCAGCTCGCCGCGTTGGACGCTCGGCTGGACGGTGACATCGTGCACTGTCGGCACCCGGAGTACCAGCAAACCCGCCGCATCTGGAACGCGATGATCGACCGGCACCCCGCGTTGGTTGCTCGTTGCCGCACAGATGGGGACGTCGCCACCGCAATCGAATTCGCGCGCGAGCACGGCATCGGATTGACCGTCAAAGGCGGCGGCCACAGCGTCACAGGGCATTCCATGATCGACGATGGGCTGGTCATCGATCTCGCTCGGATGCGCCAGGTCACCGTCGACCCCGAGGCCGCAACGGTTCGCGTCGGTAGCGGCTGTCTGCTCGCCGATATGGACCACGCGACGCAGATGCACGGTTTGGCAACGCCGGCCGGTGTGATGTCGCAGACCGGGGTGGCCGGGCTGGCGCTCGGCGGCGGCACCGGCTGGCTGACCCGTAAATTCGGCCTCACCTGCGATAACCTGCTATCGGCTCGAGTAGTGCTGGCCGACGGCAGCGTGGTTCGCGCCAGCGCCGACGAGAACGCCGATCTATACTGGGGCCTGCGCGGCGCGGGAACGAATTTCGGCGTCGTCACCGAATTCGAATTTACAACACACGTCGTCGCACAACCACTTCCGGTTGGCACCGCGCTGTATCGCCTACAGAATGCGGCCGCTGCGATCACGCACTACGACCAGACGATGCAGCGGGCCCCCGACGACCTGAAGGTCGTGGTGTATCTGCGGCGAGCTCTCGCCGAGCCGGGGATGCCCGACGATCTGGTCGGCGCGCCGGTGTGCGTGCTGGTGAGTGTCTGGACCAGGGATACCGCGGATACAAGATCGATCAACGAGGAGTTGTGGAGCGGTGCGCCGCAGGTGTTCTCGAGTATCCAGGCCATGCCGTTGGTCGAGCTGCAATCGATCAACGATGACCTGCTGGGCCCGGGCGCGTGCAATTACACCAAAGGCGGCTATCTCGGTGAAATCACCGGTGACTGCATCGGCGCACTGATCGAGTCGGCGCAGCTGCTGCCGTCGCCGACCTCGGTGCTGGAGTTCTCGTATCAGCATGGCGCCCAGGATCTGCTGTCCGAAGACGACACCGCGTTTCCGGATCGCCACGCCGATCATTTCCTCAATGTGCTCACCCGGTGGGATCCCGGCATCGAAGGCCGTCGCCATATCGATTGGGCACGAGAGACTTACGCCAGGACCTCCGGCTGGCACAGCGGCGGGATCTATTCGAACTTCCTGGCCTACGACGACGACGCGCGGGTACGGGAGGCTTACCGAAACGGCAAGTACGAGCGACTGGCCACGATCAAGTCGAAATACGATCCGGACAACATCTTCAACAGCAACCCAAACATCGCTCCCGACAATACGATCGAACGGCCAATCTGACGTGCACTTGGCCATGATCCCGGACGACCCGGCCGAATGGAAGGCCCTGGCGTCACGACAACTCCCGTTGCCATTCTTCGATACCCACTTCGCATTCGGCCGGGCGCGCGCGATCATGGCGGCAACCAAACTCGGTGTGTTCGAGTCATTGCGTCACCAGGCGGCGACGCCCGCCGAAATCGCGGACCGATGCGGCACCGACACGGTGGCGACGCAGCAGCTGCTGATTGCGCTCGCCGGGTCGGATTACCTGACATACCGCGACGGCCGGTACGCGTTGACGCCGACGGCGCGCACCTGGCTACTGACGAAAAGCCCGAGCTCGGTGGTCGATGCGGTGCTGTTCGCGTTCGACGAGTGGGAGCTGATGGCGCACGTCGAAGACTATGTGCGCACCGGTATCCCGCTCGAGCTGCATCAGACCGTGACCGGCGTGCAGTGGGAGCATTACCTGCGAGCCATGCGGGCCCTGGCCGGCCTGGCGGCACACGAAGTCGCGCAGTTCCTCCCGGTGCACGGCGGTGCGACCGACATGATCGACGTCGGCGGCGCGCACGGGCGCTATTCGGTTGCCTTGTGCCGGCGCCATGCCCAGTTGCGTTCGGTGGTCCTGGACCTACCCGAGGCCGTCCGGGTGGCGGCGCCGCTGCTGGCAGCGGAGAACATGGGCACTCGCGTCGTCCATCTCGAGGGCGACGCGCTGTCGCACGATTTCGGCGCCAAGACTTACGACGTGATACTGCTGTCCAACGTCGCACACCACTTCACTGCCGCGGAGAACGCACTGTTGTTCCAGCGCCTGGGGCGGGCGCTGCGGCCAGGCGGCGTCTTCGCGGTGGTCGAACCCTTCCGCCTCGAAACAGGGCATGGCGCAAGCCAATTCGCCGCACTCAACGAGCTGTACTTCGGAGTGACCAGCCGCTCCGGGACTCCGACGACCCGAGAGACCGCACGATGGCAGCGGGACGCCGGACTGCAGCCCGCGGCCGAACCGATCCTGCTGAGCGGCGGCGACGTGGGCTTGCAGATCGCGACAAAGTGCTAGCGCCTACCCCGGCAGCACCGGCGCGGCGCCACCGGTCATCAAGCCCGGTACCTCCGACCAGCTCTGCTGGCTTTCCGGCGCGGACGCCGAGTACTGCAACACGCCCTGCGGCGCCGCGACGTAGACGGTCGACGGATTGGCCGCGATCGCGGTCAGCGGGATCTGCAGGCCGTGCGCGGGGGCATCGGAGTTCACCCCGTCGAGGTTGACGTACGAAACCGGGTGCGCGAGGTCGTTACGGGTCACCACGATGTCGTCACCGGTGCGCCAATACAGCGAGACCACCGAATTGCCCAGCCCGAAACCCAACCGCCGCGGGTAGGTCAGCGCATACTGCCCGGCCTGGGTCTGCTCGACGCCGGCGAGAATCACCATGCCGCCGATCACCATCGCGGCGCGGGTGCCGTCGCGGGACAGTTGCAGTTCGGTGATCGGCCCCGGGAATTTGCTCGCCACCGCCCCGGAATCGACCGGTAGCCGCGCGGGTTGGCCGGAGGCCGGTTCCTGGATGGCCCGCAGCACGTTGTTGCCGTCCACCACCACCCACACCGCGTCGTCCAGCGACCAGCTGGGGCGCGACAGGCTGTGCCCATCGGCGGACTGGACCGCCTCGCCGCCGAGATCGCCGATCCACAACGACTCCGCCATGTCCGGCGCGCCGCGGTGCAGGGTCACCACGGACGCCACCTGCCGGCCGCTGCGGGACAGCGCGGCCAGTGTCTGGTCGCCCATCCGGCCGAACGCGCCGGGCACCGTGGTGGTCCGCTGTCCGTCCAGCCCGACCAGCGACCCGTTGATCAGGGCGTGCAGGCCGGCGCCGGCACCGTCGGCCACGCCCGGGTCGGTGGCGGCGACGTCGGAGGTGGTCCAGCCTTCGGCGAACCTGTCGTCCAGCGGCGCCCCGTCGGCGTTGATCACGTACGGGCCCCGGATGTCGGCCCGGGCCAGCGTCCAAATGATCTGTGCGGCAAGCAATTGCCGACTGTGCGGATCGGTGGTGGACAGTTTCTGTAGGTCGATGCGCGCGCCGCCATAGCCTCGGCCGATCCCGTTCTTGCCGCCATCGGCCCGGGTCACCGGCCCGCGCAGGCGCAGCGGCGGGGCCAGCAAATTGCGCACCGTGTGCGCCATCTCCGGCCGGGGTCCGGCCAGCAGCTTGGACACGAGTTCGGTGGGCAGCTGATCATGATCGGAGACCGCGACATAGCGCGGGTCAGGCACCACCGTCTTGCCGGTCGGGTCGGCGAAGTACAGTGTGTTGCGCTTGTAGGTGGCCTGAAACTGTTGCCAGTCCAGGAAAACCCCGTTGGGCAGCTTGTCGATTCGCCAGCCGCCGGGGGTCTTGACCAGCTCGATCGGGCCCGGGTCGGGCAGCACGCCCTCCGCCGTTTCGAACACCCCGACATCGGACAGCGAACCCAGGATGTCGGCCCGCATGGTCGCCGAAACCCGTTCGGCGCCACGGGTTTCCACGAACACCACATGGTCGATCAGCAGAGCGCTACCGGCGTCGTCCCACGCGTTGGATGCCGACTGGGTGAGGAACTGCCGCGCGGCCAGATGCCGGTTGGCGGGATCGGCTGTGGCCTTGAGGAATTCGCGCAGCAACACGTCGGGATCCATGCCCGGGGTGGGCTTGGGTAGATTCGACGGCGCCGGGCGCTCGACGGTGCCGATGGCCTGCGGCGCCGACGTGCTGGGCACCCCCGCACAGCCGGCCAGCAGCACCGCCAGCAGCGCGACGAACAGGCGCCGCATCACAGACTCCTCTCGGCGTGCTCGTGTTGGCGCGGGCGCTCTTTGCCCGCCGGTGGCGCGGGTTCCCCGGGCGGCGGCGTGGGCTGCGGGATCGGTTTCATCGGCAACGGGCTGGTGGTGACCTTGTGTCCGCGGACCAACGGAAGCGTCAGCCGGAAGCAGGCGCCCCGGCCGGGCTCGCCCCACGCCTCCAGCCGGCCCTGGTGCAGGCGGGCATCCTCGACGCTGATCGCCAGGCCCAGCCCCGTTCCACCGGAGCGCCGCACCCGCGACGGGTCCGAGCGCCAGAACCGGCTGAACACCAACTTCTCCTCGCCGGGCCGCAGCCCCACCCCGTAGTCGCGGACCGTGACGGCGACGGTGTCCTCGTCGGCCCCCATCCGGATGCGCACCGGTTTGTGCTCGGCATGGTCGATGGCGTTCGCGATCAGATTGCGCAGGATCCGCTCCACCCGCCGCGGATCGACCTCGGCGATCACCTCTTCCGACGGCATGTCCACCAGCAGCTCGACGCCGGCGTCCTCGGAGAGGTGGCCGACGTTGCTCAGCGCGCTCTGCACCGTCGTGCGCAAATCGACTGCCTCCACGGACAATTCGGCCACGCCGGCGTCGTGGCGGGAGATCTCCAGCAGGTCGTTGAGCAGCGTCTCGAAGCGATCGAGCTCGTTGACCATCAGCTCGGTGGACCGTTGCAGGGTCGGGTCCAGCTCGGCGCTGTGGTCGTAGATCAGGTCGGCGGCCATCCGCACGGTGGTCAGCGGCGTGCGCAGTTCGTGGCTGACGTCGGAGGTGAACCGGCGCTGCAGGTTGCCGAACTCTTCGAGCTGGGTGATCTGCCGCGACAAGCTCTCGGCCATGTCGTTGAACGACACCGCAAGTCGCGCCATGTCGTCTTCGCCGCGCACCGGCATGCGTTCGGACAGATGCCCCTCGGAGAACCGCTCGGCGATCCGCGAGGCCGAGCGCACCGGCACCACCACCTGGCGCGACACCAGCAGGGCGATACCGGCCAGCAGCACCAGCAGCACCGCGCCGCCGGTGATCATCGTCCCGCGCACCAGCGTGATCGTGGCCTGCTCGCTGGCCAGCGGGAAGATCAGATACAGCTCCAGGTTTGCCACCTGCGACGACGCCGGCGAGCCGACGATCAGCGCCGGCCCCGAGAACCCTTCGGTGTGCACTGTGGCGTACTGGTAGGCCGCCTGCCCGGCCTTGACGAAGCCGCGCAACGCGGCGGGCACCTGGTCGACCGGCCCGGCGGCGGCCGCCGCGCGCGGGCCGTCACCGGGCACCATCAACACCACGTCGAACGCGCCGGCCAGGCCGGGACCCGACGACGGGTCGGTTTTCGACGTCAGCGTGTTGCGGGCCAGCTGCAGGCTGCTGTCCAGTGAGCGCGACTCCTCGCCGTTGACGATCCCGCCGACCGTCGCGCGCGCTCGTTCGATCTGCTCGATGCCCGCCTTGACCTTGACGTCAAGAACCCGGTTGGTGACCTGGCTGGTGAGCACGAAGCCGAGCGCCAAGATCACCGCCAAGGACAATCCCAGCGTCAGCGCCACGACCCGCAGTTGCAGCGAGCGGCGCCAGGCGATGCCGACGGCTCGACTCAACGCACTCATGCCCCGAGTCATGGGACCGGTTCGTCCCCAGCGGTGACCGTGAATACGTCGCCGCGAGCCCCAGATCAATGGCGGCGCTCCTCAGCATCGTGACGTCTTACACCGGCGCCGCCGCGGATCACGGAGGTCCGGCCTTGTAACCCACTCCTCGAACGGTCAACACCACAGTCGGGTTCTCCGGGTCTTTTTCGACCTTGGCCCGCAGGCGCTGGACGTGCACGTTCACCAACCGGGTGTCCGCCGGGTGACGGTAGCCCCACACCTGTTCGAGCAGTACATCACGAGTAAACACCTGGCGCGGTTTGCGTGCCAGCGCCACCAGCAGGTCGAACTCCAGCGGGGTCAGCGAAATCTGCTCGCCGTTGCGGGTGACCTTGTGCGCCGGCACGTCGATCTCGACATCGGCGATCGAGAGCATCTCGGCCGGCTCGTCGTCGTTGCGCCGCAGCCGCGCCCGCACCCGGGCGACCAGCTCCTTGGGCTTGAACGGCTTCATGATGTAGTCGTCGGCGCCGGACTCCAGGCCCAGCACCACATCCACGGTGTCGGTCTTGGCGGTCAGCATCACGATCGGAACACCGGAGTCGGCGCGCAACACCCGGCACACGTCGATGCCGTTCATGCCCGGCAACATCAGGTCCAACAGCACCAGGTCGGGCCGCAGCTCGCGCACCGCGGTCAGAGCTTGGGTGCCGTCGCCGATGACCGCAGTGTCGAAGCCCTCCCCACGAAGAACGATGGTCAGCATCTCCGCGAGCGAAGCGTCGTCGTCGACGACCAAAATCCTTTGCCTCATGGAGTCCATGGTGTCACCAGATCGGGACAAAACTGGGGCGCCACACGGGCGTTTCTCTTTCGATACGGGCAAATCGTGACAAATTTGTGCTGTTCGGCGGTTATTCGCGGCTCATTCGGAGACCAACTCGGCCGCCAGGCGGCCCGGATCGACGTCCGCGTCGACCACCAGCCAGCGCCCGCCCCAGCCGGCGTCGGCCAATCCGGCGTAGACCGCGCGGGTGCGCTGCTGCAGCTCGTCGTCGCGTTCGTAGCTGTCCCGCGGACGGCCCGGATCGTTTTCGGCGCGGCGCCGGGCCCGCTCTCCGGCAAGCTCGGCGGACACCCCGAGCAGCACCTGCCAGTCCGGCGCCGGCAGCCCGAGCCGGTGGAATTCCAGCTCGTGCACCCAGGCGGCGGCGTCCCCGGCCGCGTCCTGGTGCAGCCGCGCGGCGCTGTAGGCCGCGTTGGAGGCGACGTAGCGGTCGAGAATCAGCACGTCGTGATCGCGGCTCAGCGTGGCCATCTCGTCGATCGCACCCGCGCGGTCCAGCGCGAACAACATCGCCATCGCGTACACCGACGACGCCAGGTCCCCGTGCTCGCCGTGTAATGCCTCGGCCGCGACGTCGGCGGTCATCGACTGCCCGTAGCGCGGGAAGGCCATCGTCACCACCGACTTGCCGGCGGCTTCGAAGGCCTTGCGCAACCCCTCGGTCAGCGTCCGCTTGCCGGAGCCGTCGACGCCTTCGATCGCGATCAGCACGGCGCGAGCCTAACGCCTCGTCGAATGCCCGGCCGGCCGCCCGCTCGGCGACCGGCGGTGCCTAGTAGCGGTAGTGGTCCGGCTTGAATGGGCCCTCGACGTCGACACCGAGATATTCGGCCTGGTCCTTGGTGAGCTTGGTCAGCTTGCCGCCGAGCGCCTCGACGTGGATGCGGGCCACCTTCTCGTCCAGGTGCTTGGGCAGCCGGTACACCTCGTTGTCGTACTCGTCGTTCTTGGTCCACAGCTCGATCTGGGCGATCGTCTGGTTGGCGAAGCTGTTGCTCATCACGAACGACGGGTGGCCGGTGGCGTTGCCCAGGTTCAACAGCCGGCCCTCGGACAGCACGATGATCGACTTGCCGGAATCGCCGAACGTCCACAGGTCCACCTGCGGCTTGATGTTGAGCTTGGTCGCACCGGAGCGCTCCAGCGCGGCCATGTCGATCTCGTTGTCGAAGTGGCCGATGTTGCCCAGGATGGCGTGATCCTTCATCGCCTTCATGTGATCCAGCGAGATGATGTCCTTGTTGCCGGTCGCGGTGACGACGATGTCGGCGTCGGCGATGGCGTCCTCGACCGTCACCACGTCATAGCCCTCCATCAGCGCCTGCAGGGCGTTGATCGGGTCGATCTCGGTGACGGACACCCGCGCGCCCTGGCCCTTGGCCGCCTCCGCGCAGCCCTTACCCACGTCGCCGTAACCGCAGATCAGCACGTTCTTGCCGCCGATCAGCGCGTCGGTGCCGCGGTTGATGCCGTCGAGCAGCGAGTGCCGGGTGCCGTACTTGTTGTCGAACTTGGACTTGGTCACCGAGTCGTTGACGTTGATCGCCGGGAAGGCCAAATCGCCGGCCGCGGCGAACTGGTACAGCCGCAGCACGCCGGTGGTGGTCTCCTCGGTGACACCCTTGACCGACTCCGCGATCTTGGTCCACTTGGTCTTGTCGGTCTCGAAGCGCTTGCGCAATACGCTCAGGAAGACCTTCCATTCCGTCGGGTCGTCATCCTCGGCGGGCGGCACCACGCCGGCCTTCTCGTACTGGGCACCGCGTAGCACCATCATGGTGGCGTCGCCGCCGTCGTCCAGGATCATGTTGGCCGGCTCGCCCTTCCAGGTGAGCATCTGCTCGGCGCACCACCAGTACTCCTCGAGCGACTCGCCCTTCCACGCGAACACCGGGACGCCCTTGGGCTCCTCGGGGGTGCCGTGCGGTCCGACGACGACCGCCGCCGCGGCGTGGTCCTGCGTCGAGAAGATGTTGCACGACGCCCACCGGACCTCGGCGCCGAGGCTCGTCAGCGTCTCGATGAGCACCGCGGTCTGCACAGTCATGTGCAGCGAGCCCGAGATGCGGGCGCCCTTGAGCGGTTGCACGTCGGCGTACTCGCGCCGCAGCGCCATCAGGCCGGGCATCTCGTACTCGGCCAGATCGAGTTCCTTGCGGCCGAATTCCGCGAGCGACAGGTCGGCGATCTTGAAATCGATGCCGTTACGAACGTCGGGCGTCAGAGTCATGGCGGGTCTGTTCCTTCTGCGGCTCAGGGGCTCAAGTGGATTTCGTTAGCTTGGGTATACGCTCGTCCGCCACTGTAATAGGCGCCGGTGAGCCCGCCAGGTCAGGGGATGTTGATGACGCCGTGACGTTCGGCAAAAGGTGTCATCAGACGGGCCAGATCGCGTGCGACGTCATGATCGGCCTCCGGCGGCATCGAGACGTAGCTCAACGCCAGCCGCACGATCGCGCGCGCCAGCACGCCGGCGTCCTCGTCGCTGGTCGCCACCCAGGTGGTGGTGAACGCCAGGGTCAGCCGCTCCGAGGCACGGGTGATGATCGGCGCGCTGTCGGTGGTGATGATCTGCAGCAGATCGGGCTTGGCGACCCCGCTGAGCAGGGAGATCACCAACGGGTCGGACGCCGACTCGGCGAAGAACGCCCGGAAGCCCTGCAGGAACGCTTCGAACATGTTGCCGACGTTGGCGTCCAGCGCGGTGTGCACGCTGTCGACCAGGCGATCGGCCAGGCGCAGGGCGTACCCCTGCGCCAGACCTTGCCGGGAGCCGAACTCGTTGTAGATGGTCTGCCGGCTGATGCCCGCGGCCCGGGCCACGTCGGAAAGCGTGATGGCCGACCAGTCCCGCGTCAGCAGCAAGTCGCGCATCGCGTCCAGCACCGAGTCACGCAGCAGCACGCGCGAGGCCTCGGCGTATGGAATCCGCTTCACAGGCGCGACATTAGTTGCTGAGGCCGTCAGGATCGAGCTACCTCGACCATCTCGAAGTCGGATTTCGCCGCGCCGCAATCCGGGCAGCTCCAGTCGTCGGGGATGTCGTCCCACCGGGTGCCGGGGGCGATGCCGTCCTCGGGCCAGCCCTTGGCCTCGTCGTATTCGAATCCGCACTGCACGCAGGCGAAAAGCTTGTAGTCGCTCATGAATTCACTCCTGATTCTTCCGACGCTTCGAAATCGACCTTTTCGAGCACCGCGCAATCGGGGCAACACCAGTAGTCGGGGATGTCGGCAAACGGCGTGCCTGCGGGAAACCCTTCCCGCGGAGCGCCTTTCGCCTCGTCGTAGGTGTAGCCGCAGCAGGGACAGCGGTAGACGCTCATGCGTGCACCTTCTCGGGGGCTCCGTACTTCGCCAGCACCCGCGCGCATCCGGGGATGGATGTTGACCCTGGTGATGTCGCCGTCGTAGTGCGCCAGCACCCGGTGGTCCATCACCTTGCGCCACACCGCCGGGATGTAGGTCAGCGCGATCATCGACGCGTACCCGCTGGGGAGGTTGGGCGCACCGGCCATGCTGCGCAGCGTCTGGTAGCGCCGGGTGGGGTTGGCGTGGTGATCGCTGTGCCGCTGCAGGTGGTAGAGGAACAGGTTGGTGACGATGTGGTCGGAGTTCCAGCTGTGCACCGGGGCGCAGCGCTCGTAGCGGCCGTTGGCGTTGCGCTGCCGCAGCAGGCCGTAGTGCTCGAGGTAGTTGACGGTTTCCAGCAGCGAGAAGCCGAAGACGGCCTGGATGACGAGGAACGGAATCACGCCGACGCCGAAGACCGCGATCAGCGCGCCGAACAGCAGCACCGACATGGCCCAGGCGTTGAGCACGTCGTTGGACGCATACGTCCGCGGATCCCAGGGGCTGCGGCCGAGCCGGCGGATCCGTTGCGCCTCCAGCCGAACGGCCGAGCGCAGGCTGCCGAAGACGCTGCGGGGCCAGAACTCCCAGAACGTCTCGCCGAAGCGGGCCGACGCCGGGTCCTCGGGGGTGGAGACGCGCACGTGGTGGCCGCGGTTGTGCTCGATGTAGAAGTGGCCGTAGCCGGTCTGGGCCAGGGTGATCTTGGACAGCCAGCGCTCCAGCAAGTCCTTCTTGTGCCCCAGCTCGTGCGCGGTGTTGATGCCGACGCCGCCGAGCACCCTGACCGACAGCGCGACGCCGATCTTGCCGGCCCAGCCCAGGCCTGTTTCGAAGCCCAGCCAGCCCAGGTCCGACGCGGTGAACAGGTAGGCGCCCAGCACCACGCTGAGGTACTGGAACGGGATGTAGATGTAGGTGCAGTAGCGGTAGTACTTGTCGTTTTCCAGCCGCTCCATCACCTCGTCGGGCGGGTTCTGCCTATCCGGCCCGAACCGCAGATCCAGGATCGGCAGCACGATGTAGAGCAGGATCGGCCCGATCCACAGCGGCACCTGCGCCGCGCCGTGCCAGCCGAGGTAGTTCAGTCCCCAGACGATCGGCAGCATCACGAACAGCGCCGTCGGCGGGATCAGCCCCATCAGCCACAGGTAGCGCTTCTTGTCGCGCCACTCGGTTTCCCCGAGCTCCTGGGCTGGGATCTGTGTGGTCATATGCCAAACCTCCTTGTGAGTCACACCACTTGAGGTTGGACAATACTGCCGTTTGCGTCTTGTATCTATACAAAACGACTGATTTGTAATCGAGCGTGGGCTACGTCGGTCGCGCGACCTCCCGGCGACCCTGCATCGAATGGCGATACCCGTAGCTGAGATAGATCGCGGTCCCCAGCGCCAGCCACACGGAGAACCGGACCCAGGTCAGCGCGGTGAGGTTGACCATCAGCCAGACACACGCGCAGATCGAGGCGATCGGCAGCACCGGCACCCACGGCGCCCGGAACCCGCGCTCCAGATCCGGGCGGGTCCGGCGCAGCACGATCACCCCGGCCGACACCAAAACGAACGCGAACAGCGTCCCGACGTTGACCATCTCCTCGAGCTTGCTGATCGGGAACACCGACGCCGTCGCCGCGATCACCAGCCCGACCAGCACGGTGATCCGCACCGGCGTCCCGCGTGAGCTCGTCTTGGCCAACGGCCGCGGCAACAACCCGTCGCGCGCCATCGCGAACAGCACCCGGCACCCACCGAGCACCAGCACCATCACCACCGTGGTCAGCCCGGCCAGTGCCCCGACGGCGATGATCTTGCTCGCCCAACCGATCCCGTTGGCGGTGAACGCGGTGGCCAGGTTCGCCGCCTTGCCGCCGGGCATGGTTTTGAGCTGGGTGTAGGACACCATGCCGGACAGCACCACGGAGACCGCGATGTACAGCAAGGTGACCACGCCCAGCGACGTCAAGATCCCCCGCGGCACGTCGCGCTGCGGATGTTTGGTTTCCTCGGCCATCGTCGCGACGATGTCGAATCCGATGAACGCGAAGAACACGATCGAGGCGCCAGCCAGCACGCCGTACCACCCGTAATGACTGCTGTGCGCCCCGGTCACCAGCGACAGCACCGACTGGTTGAGGCCGCTGGCCTCGTGCCCGGCTTCCGGCTTGGGGATGAACGGCGAGTAGTTGGCGGCCTTGATGTAGAAGACGCCGACCACCACGACGAAGATCACCACCGACACCTTGATCGCGGTGATCACCGCCGAAATCCTCGACGACACCTTGGTACCCACGGCGACCAGCGTCGCCACCAGGAAGACGATCAGCAGCGCGCCCCAGTCGACATTGATCGAGCCCAAAGTGATTGTGCCACCGGCAAATCCGAAAACCGACCCGAGATAACTCGACCAGCCCTTGGACACCACGGCGGCACCGATTGCCAATTCCAGCAACAGATTCCAGCCGATGATCCAGGCCAGGAACTCACCGAAGGTGGCGTAGGAGAAGGTGTACGCGCTGCCCGCGACGGGCAGTGTGGAGGCGAATTCGGCGTAACACAACGCCGCCAGCGCACAGGTGACCGCCGCGATCGCGAAGGAGATCCAGATCGCCGGGCCGGTGATGTCACCGGCGGTCGACGCGGTGACCGTGAAGATGCCGGCGCCGATCACCACGGCCACCCCGAACACCGTCAGGTCCCACCAGGTGAGCACCTTGCGCAGTCGGGTGTCGGGCTCGTCGGTGTCGGCGATGGACTGTTCGACTGACTTGGTGCGCCATCGGTTGGCCATCTGCCGCCCTCTCGTTAACGTCAGAAGTCATTGGACCGCACAGTACTGGGTACTCCCCCCCGGATGCCGGAATCCGCAGACCCGCGAGACCACGCGGTGGTGATCGGCGCGAGCATCGCGGGGCTGTGCGCCGCGCGGGTGCTCTCGGATGTGTATTCGCAGGTCAGTGTCTACGAGCGGGACGACCTGCCGCCCGCCCCGGCTAATCGGGCGGCGACTCCGCAGGATCGGCATCTGCATTTGCTGATGGCGCGCGGGGCCGCCGAATTCGACACCCTGTTTCCGGGCCTGCTCGAGGACATGGTGGCCGCCGGCGTGCCGATGCTGGAGAATCGCCCGGACTGCATCCACCTGGGCGCCGCGGGTCATGTCCTGGGAACGGGTCACACGCTGCGCGACGAGTTCACCGCGTACGTGCCCAGCCGGCCGCATCTCGAGTGGCAGTTGCGCAGCCGCGTGCTGGACATCGACAACGTAAAGATCCTGCGGCGATCGGTCGCCGAACCGCGGTTCGACCCGGCGCGCCAGCGGGTGACCGGGGTGCTGCTGGACCCGGTCGACGGCGCCGAACCGGACTTGGTGCCGGCCGACCTCGTCGTCGACGCGGCGGGTCGGGGCACCCGGCTGCCGGTGTGGTTGACGCAGTGGGGATATCGGCGGCCGACCGAGCAAACCCTGGACCTCGGCATCAGCTACGCCAGCCACCAGTTCCGCATCCCGGAGGGGTTGATCGCGGCGAAGGTGGTGGTGGCGGGCGCCTCCCACGACCAGTCGCTGGGCATGGGCATGCTGTGCTACGAGGACGGCACCTGCGTGCTGACCACCTTCGGCGTGGCCGGCGCCAAGCCGCCGACAACCTTCCCGGAGATGGTCGCGCTGGCCATCGCACTACTCCCGGCGCATTTCATTGAGGTGCTGACGAACGCCGAACCCGTTGGCGCACCGGCATTTCACGCGTTCCCGGCCAGCAGATGGCGCCGCTACGACAAGCTGGACCGGTTTCCGGCCGGAATCATCCCCCTCGGCGACGCGGTGGCCAGCTTCAATCCCACCTTCGGGCAAGGCATGACGATGACGTCACTGCAGGCCGGTCATCTGCGGCAGGCATTGCGGTCCGCGGACGGCGACCTGGCCGCTCGACTCAATCGGGCGACCGCCAAGACCACGTATCCGGTGTGGACGATGAACGCGATCGGCGACGTCGCTTTCCACCACGCCGGCGCTCGTGATCCGATCCCCTGGTAGTGGCGGCCGTCGGGAGCGCTGTTCGATCAATTCCTCGGCGCCGCCGAAACCGAACCCGTTCTCGCCGAATGGTTTTTGCGCCGGTTCTCGCTGCTCGACAGCCTCTACATGGTTCCGCCGCCGCGGATCATCGGCCGGACCATCACTCACAACCTGCGGCTGTGCCTGCGTGACCGCCGCAAATCGCGCCGCGCCGGCAGCGAACCGGCCGTCACAAACCCACTGTCGCCCTGAACAATTTGGCGGGTTCGTGTGCGACCAACCCCACCGGGCCGTCGTCGGCCGCGACCCAGGCGGCCATGCCCCGCTCCAGTTTGAGTGAGCCGGATTTCCCGTGTACCACCGCAGAACCCTCGGTGCACAACAAGATCTGCGGACCGTCGTGGTTCGGCGACGCGTCGACCTCGTGGCCCAGATGCTCACCCTCGAGCGTCAGCAGGGCGACCGCGAACTCCTCGGCCGGGGTTTTGTAGATCAGCCCGAGCCCCTTGCGGTGGACCTTCGGCCGCAACTGCGCCTCGGCGGTCGGTGCGAAGTCCAGCACCCGCAACAACTCGGGCACGTCGACGTGCTTGGGGGTCAGTCCGCCGCGTAACACGTTGTCGGAGTTAGCCATAACCTCGATCGCGAACCCGCGCAGATAAGTGTGCAGGTTGCCGGCCGGGATGTACAGCGCGTCGCCCGCGGCCAGGCTGATCCGGTTGAGCAACAACGAAGCCAGCACCCCGGCGTCGCCGGGGTAGCGTTCGCCGAGTTCCAGCACCGTCTTGGCCTCGGCCGCGAATTCCGTTGCGCCGGAGCTGACGTACTGAATGGCGCCGTCGATCACCGCGGACACCAGCACGTCGATGTCGGGCTGCGGCGCGGTGATCCAGGTGGTGAACAGCGCGCGCAGACCGTCGGCGTCGGACTGGTCGTTCAGCAGTTCGAGGTAGGGATCGAGGTCGGTGACGGTCAACGCCCGCAGCAACTCGACGGTGCGCGACGCCTGACGAAACCCGGCGAGCGCCTCGAATGACTGCAGTGCCACCAGCAATTCGGGCTTGTGCGAGGTGTCGCGGTAGTTGCGGACCGGCGAGGCCACCGGGATGCCCAACTTTTCCTCGCGCAGGTAGCCCTCGATGGCTTGTTCGGCACTCGGATGCGCCTGCAGCGACAGCGGTTCGTCGGCGGCGAGCACCTTGACCAAGAACGGCAGCACGTCACCGAACCGGTCGCGCGACGCGGAGCCGAGCTGTCCCTCCGGATCGGCGGTCACCGCATCCAGCAACGAGACCTCGCCGTGCTCGGTTTCCAGAAAGGCCGGATCCCCCGGATGCGCGCCGAACCAGAGCTCGGCCTCGGGGTGAGCCGCGGGCACCGGACGCCCGGTGAATTCGGCGATGGCCGTGCGCGACCCCCACGCATACGTCCGTACGGCACCGCGAAGCTGTTCCACTTGTCTATCTATCTCCGCACCAGTCTCAAGTAAACGGCGGCCATCTCCAGCCGAACGGCCAATACTGCCAGTTGCTGCTCGGGGCGCCCGGCACCGCCCGGCTCGCGCGCCGGTCCGGCCGGGTCGGGCAGCTCGGGCACCTCCTCGGCCGCGATCAGAAAGACGCCGTCGAGCCCGGCCACCCGCGCCGCGGCCACCGTCCGGTCGGTGGACAACGTCAGCGCCAGCACCCGCAGTCGCTGCGGCAACGGCCCGTCGATCTCCTCATCGTGGAACAGTGCGTCGACCGACGACGTGCTCTCGCCGAATTCGCGCAGTGCCACAACGGCATCGGCCAGCCCGCTGGCCGCGACGACCTGGTGGGCGATCCGCAGCAGCGTCGAACTGCCGTGCCGGGCCAGCGCCAGCGTCGCGGCGTCGTCACCGGCCAGGGCGACCGGGTGCTCGGACAGCCGGGCGGCGATCGTCTTGGCCGGGTTGGTGAACAGCTCTCGGCCCGCGCTGTTGCGCAGCGCCTCGGCATCCAGCTCGTCGGCGAGCGTCGGCAGGTCGATGTCCGGTCGCGGGTCCACCGTCTGCAGCGTGGCCAGGCCGGCGGCCAGGTACCGGCACAGCCCGAACTCGTCGGGAACCCACAGTCGCGGCGCCAGCACCGCAACGCGGCCGGCGGTGGAGTCGCGCAGCGGCCCTTCATACGGCGCGACGACGACCACCCGCGCCCCGCGGCGCACCCCGGTCGCGGCGGCACCGACCAGGGCCGGGTCGCCGGAGTCGTCGCCCGCGACGATCAGCACGTCGAGCGGTCCCACCCACGGCGAGGCCTCGCTGACGAGCGTGATCGGCGCCGACGCCGCGCCGCCCTGCGTCGCGGCCAGCATCGCCCCGGCCGTCTCGGCGGTCCCGCGTCCGGCCACCCAGATCACGCTGCGCGGGCGGTCGCCGGTGCGCAGCGAGTCCAGCTCGCCTTCGTCGGCCGCCGCGGCGATCGCGCGCACCTGCGCGCCGGCCGACGAGGCGGACCGCAACAGGCCCTGCCGGTCGGCGGCGATCAGGCCGTCGGTGTCCTCGAGGTCGATCGCCCGGGTGGCGTTCACGGCACGCCCTCGTTGCGCTGCACCTGGCCGGTGATCTCGGCGCTGATCTCGGCGACCATGGCCTCCACGTCCTCGGTGGTGCGGCCCTCGGCGTTGAGCCGCAGCAGCGGCTCGGTGTTGGAGCTGCGCAGGTTGAACCAGCTACCGTCGCCCAGATCGACCGTCACCCCGTCCAGGTGATCGATGGAGTGGATCCGGCTGCCGAACGCCTTCAACACCGCGTCCACGCACAGCGCGGCGTCGGCGACCTTGAAGTTGATCTCGCCGGAGGACTCGTAGCGCTGGTAGTCCGCGGTCAGCTCCGACAGCGGCCGGTCCTGCTCGCCGAGGGCGGCCAGCACGTACAGCGCGGCCAGCATGCCCGAGTCGGCGCCCCAGAAGTCGCGGAAGTAGTAGTGCGCGGAATGCTCGCCGCCGAAGATCGCGCCGGTTTCGGCCATCAGGCCCTTGATATAGGAGTGTCCGACCCGCGAGCGCAGCGGTGTGCCGCCGCGCTCGGCGACCAGCTCAGGCACCGCGCGCGACGTGATCAGGTTGTGGATCACGGTGGCACCGATTTCCCGGCCGAGTTCGCGGGCGGCCACCAGGCTCGTCACCGTCGACGGTGAGACCGGCATCCCGCGCTCGTCGACCACGAAACACCGGTCGGCGTCGCCGTCGAAGGCCAGTCCGATGTCGGCCCCGGTTTCGCGGACGTAGAACTGCAGATCCAGCAGGTTGGCCGGGTCCAGCGGGTTGGCCTCGTGGTTGGGAAACGACCCGTCGAGCTCGAAGTACAACGGCAACAACGTGATCGAGTCGATCGCGCCGAGCACCGCCGGGGCGATGTGACCGGCCATGCCGTTGCCGGCGTCCACCGCCACCCGCAACGGCCGCAGCCCGGAGGTTTCCACCAGCGACCGCAGAAACTCGCCATAACCGCTCAGCACGTCACGATCGGTGCTGGTCCCGGGCGGCCCGTCGTAGCTCGGCACCCCGGCGATCAGGTGCTCGGCGATCTCCTTCGCCCCGGTGTCCGCGCCGACCGGCAACGCAGCGGCCCGGCAGAGCTTGATGCCGTTGTAGGCGGCTGGGTTGTGACTGGCGGTGAACATCGCGCCGGGGCAATCGAGCGACCCCGAAGCGAAGTACAGCTGGTCGGTCGACGCCAGCCCGATCCGCACCACGTCCAGGCCCTGGCTCGTCACGCCGGTCGCGAAGGCGGCGGCCAGCGCCGGCGAACTGTCGCGCATGTCGTGCCCGATCACCACGCGCTGAGCGCCCTCGCCACGCATCAATGCGGCGAACGCGGCACCGATTTCGGCAACCAGCGACTCGTCGATCTCTTCGCCTACCAGTCCGCGGATGTCATAAGCCTTGATGACGCGGTGGACGGTCGCGGCGGGCCGAGACATGCGGGGCCTCCTTGACGCCATGGAATGATCTGCCTCTTGGCGCCAGCCTATCGGCCCGGGCGTCCTCCTAGTCGGACGGATCGGGCAACACGCGCAGGTGACCGCGGCGGCGACCGGACCGCTTTTCCGGCGGCGCGAGCACCTGGCTGCTGGGGGCGGTGGCCTGGGCGCCGGTCGGGTGGAGACTCGCGTCCGAGAAGCCATTCAGCGGCATGCCGGTGGCGTGGGGCAGCGCCGCCTGCGCACCCCTTTCGCGCACGGCGTCGGCGAGCGCGACCAGGTCGTCTTCATCGGGATTGGTGGGCTCCAACGCCAGGGGCCCGGCGTGGCGCACCAGCTCCCAGCCGCGCGGCGCGGTGATGCGGCCGGCATGTCCGACGCACAGATCCCACGAATGGGGCTCGCGCGCGGTCGCGAGTGGGCCTACAACTGCCGTCGAGTCCGAGTAGACGAACGTCAAGGTCGCCACGGCGTAATGCGGGCACCCGGGCCGGCAGCAGCGACGGGGAACGTTCACGTCGGAAAGGCTATCGTGCGAAAACGCCGCCGAAGCGCCGGACACGCGCAACCGTTCGGCCCACGATGTCCAACCGTTACCATTGGCGAGTGGGTGATTCGCGCGGTTTCCCGCGGAACGGGCGGCCGTCGGGTCGGTCGGCTTCGTACCGGGCAACTCGGCGCGGGCGGGACATGCGCGGTCCTTTGCTACCGCCGACGGTGCCGGGCTGGCGCAGCCGGGCCGAGCGATTCGACATGGCGGTGCTGGAGGCCTACGAACCCATCGAGCGGCGCTGGCAATCACGAGTGTCCGAACTCGACGTGGCCGTCGACGAAATCCCGCGCATCGCCGCCAAGGATCCCGACAGTGTGCAGTGGCCACCCGAGGTCGTCGCCGATGGTCCGATCGCGCTGGCCCGCCTGATCCCCGCGGGGGTGGACGTCCGGGGAAACTCGACGCGGGCGCGAATTGTCTTGTTCCGCAAACCCATCGAACGACGCGCCAAAGACACCGTCGAACTAGGCGAGCTATTGCACGAGATCCTGGTGGCTCAGGTGGCCATCTACCTCGACGTCGAACCGACGGTCATCGACCCGACGATCGACGACGAATAACTCGTCGCCTCAGATGATGCCGCGCTTGAGGCGGCGGCGCTCACGCTCGGACAAGCCGCCCCAGATGCCGAAGCGCTCGTCGTGTGCCAGGGCGTACTCCAGGCACTCGTGACGCACCTCGCAGCCCAGGCAGATCTTCTTGGCCTCGCGGGTCGACCCGCCCTTCTCGGGGAAGAAGGCCTCGGGGTCGGTCTGCGCGCACAGCGCGCGGTCCTGCCATTGGTCGGGCGTGAGTTCGGGTTCCGGCAGCGGCTCGGGCTCGAATCCGATTGGCGCATCGGGGACCACGGTCAGGTGGGGCCTGACCATCGGCGCGGAGCTGATCGTGGCGCGCTCAGTGCTCGGCATGACGCCCCGTAGGTGCTCGTAAGACATGCGTCGTACGCCTCCTCAGCTGGTTTTGAGAGAGTGGTTGTGTCCCGCTGTTCTGCTGTGACAGACAATTCGAACAAGTGATCGAATCTCGGTCTGCGACACCGGAACCGGCCGGCCAACCGGGAAATGACACTGATGTGATTAGACACGGGTTAATCTGCCCGGTCAAGCGTTTCGGCGTATTTCCATACCATCTCGTGATCATTTTCCGGCGTTTCTGTTATTTCGGCCCTTCGGCGTGTCCGTCACAACCGCCCCAAATCTGCTGGCCGGTACTGTCGTCCGGTGTGAAGGTCACCGTTCTGGTCGGCGGCGTCGGGGGTGCCCGGTTCCTGCTGGGTGTTCAACAGTTACTCGGGCTGGGTCAGTTCGCGGTCGAGGGACAAACTTCCGAGCACGAGCTGAGCGCCGTCGTCAACATCGGCGACGACGCCTGGATCCACGGGGTTCGGGTTTGTCCGGATTTGGACACCTGCATGTACACCTTAGGTGGAGGTGTAGACCCGGCGCGCGGGTGGGGCCATCGCGACGAAACCTGGCATGCCAAAGAGGAATTGGCGCGCTACGGCGTGCAGCCGGATTGGTTCGGACTCGGCGATCGCGATCTGGGCACCCACCTGGTGCGCACCCAGATGCTCAACACCGGCTACCCGCTCACGGCGATCACCTCGGCGCTGTGCGACCGCTGGCAACCGGGTGCACACCTGTTGCCCGCCAGTGACGATCGGTGCGAAACCCATGTGGTGATCACCGATCCCGCCGACGACAGCCGGCGCGCGATCCACTTCCAGGAATGGTGGGTGCGCTACCGGGCCGACGTGCCGACCCACAGCTTCGCGTTCGTCGGCGCCGAAACTGCCAGCGCCACAACCGAAGCGGTCGATGCCATCGGCAACGCCGACATCATCTTGCTGGCGCCGTCCAATCCGGTGGTGAGCGTCGGCGCGATCCTGGCCGTCCCCGGCATTCGCGCCGCCCTGCGCGCGGCTGCCGCGCCGATCGTCGGCTACTCCCCGATCATCGGCGGAAAGCCGTTGCGCGGCATGGCCGATGCCTGCCTGAAGGTGATTGGGGTCGAGTCCACCGCGGAGGCCGTCGGCAGATATTACGGAGCGCGCGCTGCCACCGGAATATTGGATCGCTGGCTGGTGCACGAGGGTGATTTGGAAAACTTCGAAGCGGAAATCGACGGCGTCGCGGTGCGGGCGGTGCCGCTGTTGATGAGCGATCCGAAAGCGACGGCCGAAATGGTGCGGGCCGGACTGGAAATCGCGGGCGTAGCGCCGTGACAGATTCTCCGAAGGAGCACGGCACCGCGGCGACGATCGAGATCCTGCCCGTGGCCGGGCTTCCCGAATTCCGCCCCGGCGACGATCTCGGCGCGGCCATCGCCGCCGCCGCGCCGTGGCTGCGTGACCGCGACGTCGTGGTGGTCACCAGCAAGGTGGTGTCCAAATGCGAGGGCCGACTGGTGCCGGCGCCCGCGGACCCCGAGGAGCGTGACGAGCTGCGGCGCAAGCTGGTCGACGCCGAGGCGGTGCGCGTGCTGGCGCGCAAGGGCCGCACGCTGATCACCGAGAACCGGCTCGGCCTGGTGCAGGCCGCGGCCGGCGTCGACGGATCCAACGTCGACCGAAGCGAACTCGCGCTGCTACCGCTCGACCCCGACGGCAGTGCCGCGGCCCTGCGTGCCGCACTGCGCGACAAGCTCGGCGTCGACGTCGCGGTGGTGATCACCGACACGATGGGCCGGGCCTGGCGCAACGGCCAGATCGACGCCGCGATCGGCGCGGCGGGTCTGGCTGTGCTGCACGGCTATTCGGACGCCCTGGACGAGCACGGCAACGAGTTGGTGGTCACCGAGATCGCCGTGGCCGACGAAGTGGCCGCCGCGGCCGATCTGGTCAAGGGCAAGCTGACCGCGCTGCCGGTGGCCGTCGTGCGTGGCCTGCGCGTGGTCGACGACGGCAGCACCGCCCGGAACCTGCTGCGGCCCGGCCCCGAAGACCTGTTCTGGCTCGGCACCGCCGAAGCCGTCGAGCTGGGACGCCGGCAGGCCCAGCTGCTGCGCCGGTCGGTGCGCCGGTTTAGCGACGACCCGGTGCGGCCCGAGCTGATCGAGGCGGCCGTCGCCGAGGCCCTGACCGCGCCGGCCCCGCACCACACCCGCCCGGTGCGGTTCGTGTGGCTGCGCAGCGCGGCCACGCGGACCCGGCTGCTCGATCGGATGAAGAACAAGTGGCGTGCCGACCTGGCCGGCGACGGCAAGCCGGCCGACACGATCGATCGGCGGGTGGCGCGCGGCCAGATCCTCTACGACGCACCCGAGGTCGTCATCCCGATGCTGGTGCCCGACGGCGCACACACCTATTCCGACGTCCAGCGCACCGCCGCGGAGCACACCATGTTCACCGTCGCGGTTGGCGCGGCCGTGCAGGCGTTGTTGGTCGCGCTGGCCGTGCGCGGAGTGGGCAGCTGCTGGATCGGCTCGACGATCTTCGCCGCCGATCTGGTCCGCGCCGAGCTCGAACTGCCCGACGACTGGGAGCCGTTGGGCGGCATCGCGATCGGTTATGCCGCCGAACCGGCGGGGCCGCGCGACCCCGTGAATCCCGGAGATCTGCTGATCGACAAGTGATACTGACCCGGTGACGACGTTCGCCGGCAAGGCGGCCGCATCCGCCGAGAAGGTTCGCGGCGGCTACTACACACCGGCCGCGATGGCGCGATTCCTGGCCCGCTGGGTGCGCGCGGCCGGCCCTCATCGTCGAACCGTCGTGCGGCGACGGCCGGATCCTGCGCGAGCTGGCCGCGCTGAGCGATCAGGTGCGGGGTATCGAACTCGTGCCCCAAGAGGCGCTGAAGGCACGACGATTCGCCGCGGTGGAGACCGCGAACCTGTTCACCTGGATGACCGAGTGTGGGGCCACCGGCTGGGACGGGGTGGCCGGCAACCCGCCGTACATCCGGTTCGGCAACTGGGCCCGCGAGCAGCGCGAGCCGGCGCTGGAGCTGATGCGACGCGAGGGCCTGCGCCCCAGCCGGCTGACCAACGCGTGGGTCCCGTTCGTCGTCGCCAGCACGGTAATGGTGCGCGACGGCGGGCGGGTGGGTTTGGTATTGCCCGCCGAATTGCTGCAAGTCAGTTATGCCGCCCAATTGCGCGAATTTCTGCTCACCCGGTACCGAGAAATCACTCTGGTCACCTTCCGGCGATTGGTCTTCGACGGCATCCTGCAGGAAGTCGTGTTGTTCTGCGGGGTCGTTGGTGCGGGTCCCGCGCGCATTCGCACGGTCAATCTCTCCGACGCCGACGCGCTTCAGCGCGCGGACCTCGACGTCGCATCGGCGCCCGCGCTGCTGCACGAGAAGGAGAAGTGGACCAAGTACTTCCTGGACCCCGCCGCGATCGCACTGCTGCGCAGGCTGAAACAGTCCGACACGCTGACACGGGTCGGGGCGATCGCCGACGTGGATGTCGGCATCGTGACGGGCCGCAACAGCTTCTTCACCTTCACCGATGCCCAGGCCGGCGAGCTGGGCCTGCGGGCGCACTGCGTGCCGCTCGTCTCGCGCAGCAGCCAGCTGTGCGGCCTGGTGTACGACGCCGATTGCCGGACAAGCGATATCGCGGCCGGGCACCGGACCTGGCTGCTCGACGCCCCGGACCGGCCGGTCGACGCCGCCCTGGCCGACCACCTCCACGCCGGCGAGGCGGCCGGTGTCCACCTGGGCTTCAAGTGCTCGATCCGTAAGCCGTGGTGGCGCACCCCGTCGCTGTGGGTGCCCGATCTGTTCCTGCTGCGCCAGATTCATCTGGCCCCGCGGCTCACCGTCAACGCCGCGGGGCGACGAGCACCGACACCGTGCACCGGATGCGAACCGGCCCCGGCGTCGACCCGGCGGCGTTTGCTGCCGTGTTCCACAACAGCGCGACGTTCGCGTTCGCCGAGATCATGGGCCGCAGTTACGGTGGAGGCATCTTGGAACTCGAGCCGACCGAAGCCGAGCAACTGCCCATTCCCGCCCCGGCGCTGGCCGGCGAACTCGCCGCGGATGTCGATCTGCTGTTGAAGGTCAACGAGATCGAGAAGGCGCTGGACACCGTCGACCGGTACGTGCTGATCGACGGGCTCGGCTGGTCGCCGGGGGTCGTCGCGCAGTGCCGAGCGGCGTAGCACACCCTGCGCGACCGCCGGACCCGGCGCGGCGCCCGATGAGCATCCGCGACTCGGCCATCTCGCTGCTCACCGACTGGCAGGCACCCGACCCGGCGCAGGAGTCGCTGCGGCACGCCGTGCTGGCGTTCGTGCACGGCCGCGACGATGCCTGCCGGCGCGAGTGCGCACCCGGCCACGTCACGGCCTCGACGATCGTGCTGGATGACACTGCCACCCAGGTGCTGCTGACCCTGCATGCCCGGCTGGGAAAGTGGATGCAGCTAGGTGGTCACTGCGACGAGGAGGACCCCGACATCGTGGCCGCGGCGCTGCGCGAAGCCGTCGAGGAGTCCGGCGTGCCCGATCTGCGCATCAGGCCGGAGCTGGCCGCGGTTCACGTCCACCCCGTGACCTGCTCGCTGGGTGTCCCGACCCGACACCTGGATCTGCAATTCGTCGCCCACGCCCCGGCGGGTGCGCAGATCGCGATCAGCGAGGAATCCGAGGACCTGCGGTGGTGGCCGGCCGACGCGCTGCCGCCCGGCGCGGATCACGCCCTCGCGCATCTGGTTTCACGCGCGTTGGCGCTGTAGCGCCGAGATCCCGGCCAGCTGCGCGTTGGACGCCGAGCGCTCGGCCAGCCGCGCGTTCGGCGGGCAGACGACGCTAAACGTCGCTGGAGTAGCGGATTCCGCCGTCGGGAATGGACACACCGGGCCACACCCGGGCGCCGCGCAACAGCTCGCAGCGCGCGCCGATATCGGCGCCGTCTCCGATCACCCCGTCGCGGATCAGCGCCCGCGGACCGATGCGGGCCCCGAAGCCGACGATCGAACGCTCGATGACGCTGCCGGCCTCGATCTTGACGCCGTCGAAAATCACCGCGCCGTCCAGCCGCACGCCGGGCCCGATCTCCGCGCCGCGCCCGACGACCGTGCCACCGATCAGCACCGCACCGGGCGACACCGCCGCGCCGTCGTGCACCAGCTTCTCGCCGTGATGACCCCGCAGCGCCGGCGACGTCACGATGCCGCGCACCAGGTCCGAGGAGCCGCGGACGAAGTCTTCCGGGGTCCCCATGTCGCGCCAATAGGTGGCATCCACGTAGCCGCAGACCTTGACTCCCGCGTCCGCCAGCAGCGACGGGAACACCTCGCGTTCGACGGACACCGGCCGGCCGCGGGGGATCCGGTCGATGATGCTGCGCTCGAAAACATAGGTGCCGGCGTTGATCTGGTCGGTCGGCGGATCCTCGGTCTTCTCCAAGAAGGCCAGCACCCGATCGTCCTCGTCGGTGGGCACGCAGCCGAAGGCACGCGGATCGCCCACCCGCACCAGGTGCAGCGTCACGTCGGCCGCATTCGCCCGGTGCGACTCCAGCAGCTGGGAAAGATCGGCGCCGGAGAGCACGTCGCCGTTGAACACCAGCGCGGTGTCATGGCGCAGCTTGTCGGCGATGTTGGCGATGCCGCCCCCGGTTCCCAGCGGATCGGATTCGGTGACGTAGTCGATCTCGACACCGAGCGCCGAGCCGTCACCGAACTCCGCCTCGAACACCCCGGCCTTGTAGGAGGTGCTCAGGATGACGCGCCGGACGCCCGCCGCAGCGATGCGCGACAACATGTGGGTGAGAAACGGCACTCCGGCCGTCGGCAGCATCGGCTTGGGCGCCGACAGCGTCAGCGGCCGCAGGCGAGTGCCCTTGCCGCCCACCAGAATCACCGCATCCACTGGGGTCGTCGTCAACTCAGTGCCGCCCTTCTGCCCGCTTCGCCGAACGCTGGCGGCGCGAGCTGCGCACCATCAGGGCCGAACGCAGCGCCAACGAGACCCGCAACGTCCAGCGCAGCGGAGCCAGCCACCAACCGGTATGCCGGTCGGCCAGAAAGATATAGGTACTGCGATGGTGCGCCGCGAGGTGATTGGCCGGATCGTCGCCGGTGGAGTGGCCCTTGTGGTGCAGCACCTCGGCCGACGGCACGTAGACGTTGAGCCAGCCGGCCTTGCCGAGCCGGTCGCCGAGGTCGACGTCCTCCATGTACATGAAGTAGCGCTCGTCGAACCCGCCGATCTGCCCGAAGGCCGAACGACGCAGCAACAGACACGATCCCGACAGCCAGCCCACCGGCCGTTCGCTGGGCTCGAGCCGCTCCTGGCGGTAGGCCGCCGTCCAGGGATTGCGCTTCCAGAACGGCCCGATCATCGCGTGCATGCCGCCGCGGATCAGGCTGGGCAGCAGCCGCGCCGACGGATACACCGAGCCGTCGGGGTCGTGGATCAGCGGGCCCAGCGCGCCGGCCTGCGGCCAGCGGGCGGCCGCCTCGAGCAGCGCGTCGATGCTGTTGGGACCCCACTGCACGTCCGGGTTGGCCACCAGCACCCAGTCGTCGATCTCCCCGCGCTCACCCAGGTGCTCGATCGCGCGATTGACCGCGGTGCCGTAGCCGAGGTTGCCTCCGGTGCTGAACAATCGCACATTCGGGTAGCGCTCCACGGCCGCCTCCGGGGCGCCGTCGGTGGACCCGTTGTCGGCCATCAGGACGCTGACCGGGCAGTCGGTCGCCAGCGACAGCGAAGCCAGAAAACGTTCGAGGTGGTGGCCCGGCGAATAGGTCACCGTCACGACCGGCAGGACGTCAGTCACGCGTAGAGGTTATCGGTCGGTGCACCGGGACCGGCCCCTGCGACGCGGCCAGCGCGGCGACGAGTGCGGGGCGCCAGGGCCGTAGCGGCGTCAGGCCCGCCGCCGCCGACTCCCGGCTCGACAGCGCGGAGTAGGTCGGGCGCGGTGCGGGACGGGGAAATTCCGCGGTGCTCACCGGCTTCACCCGCTCGGGGTCGGCGCCGCACTCCTCAAACACCGCACGGGCCAGGCCGAACCGCGAGACGACGCCCTCGTTGGCGGCGTGCAGGATCGGCCCGGGCACACCGTCGTCGGCCACCTGGAACAGGGCGGCGGCCAAGTCGGCGACGTAGGTCGGCGACCCGACCTGGTCGTCGACGACCTTGATCGGGCCGTCACCGGCCGCCAGCCTGCGCATGACCGCGACGAAGTCCTTGCCGGTGCCGCCGGTGTAGACCCAGGCGGTCCGCACCACGACGGCTTCCGGCAGCGCCGCCAGCACGGCGACCTCACCGGCGCGCTTGCTGCACGCGTAGACCCCGCGGGGCGTGGTCTCGTCGCTGGGTTCGAACGGGCGGGGATCGGCGTAATCCCCGGCGAACACGAAGTCGGTCGAGACGTGGATCAGCCGGGCGCCCGCCCGCGCGCAGGCCTTCGCGATGTGCGCCGGCGCGGCCTCATTGACCACGTACGCCCGCGCCTCGTCACTCTCGGCGCCGTCGACATCGGTGTAGGCGGCGCAATTGATCACGACATCGCCGCTTGTCACGATTGCCTCGGCGGCGGCCGGGTCGGTGATGTCCCACTGGGCGGAGGTCAGCGCGAGGATGTCGCGGCCCTGATCGGCGCCCTGTGCTGCCAGACAACCACCCAGCTGCCCGCCGGCCCCGGTGATCACGATCCTGCCCGACATGGTTCGAGTCTGGCATGTCTGCAAAAGGGCCGGAAAGGACGGGCCACGCCGCCGTCGGCTACTAGGGAAGCGACTGTGCCGCAAGTAGCCTAGTGTGATGTCTGTGCAACGTGTGGTTCGTGTTGTTGCCACTGTGCTAGCCGTCGCCGTCGTACTCGGCACCGGCGTCGCGTGGAACAATGTCCGAGCGTTCGAGGACGGCATCTTCCACATGTCGGCCCCGTCGTTGGGCAAGGGGGGCGACGACGGCGCGATCGACATCCTGCTGGTCGGCATGGACAGCCGCACCGATGCCCACGGCAACCCGCTGACCCCCGAGGAGCTGGCCGCGCTGAAGGCCGGTGACGAAGAAGCCACCAACACCGACACCATCATCCTGGTCCGGATACCGAACAACGGGAAATCGGCGACCGCCATCTCCATTCCGCGCGACTCCTATGTCACCGCGCCCGGTCTGGGCAAGACGAAGATCAACGGCGTCTACGGCCAAACCCGGGAAGCCAAGCGCACCGCCCTGGTCAAGGCGGGCGATTCGGCCGAGGACGCCGCCACCCAGGGCACCGAGGCCGGGCGGGAGGCCTTGATCAAGACCGTCGCCGACCTGACCGGCGTCACCGTCGACCACTATGCCGAGATCGGGCTGCTCGGTTTCGCGTTGATCACCGACGCCCTCGGTGGTGTCGATGTGTGTCTGAAAGACGCTGTGTACGAACCACTTTCGGGTGCCGACTTCCCGGCCGGCCCGCAAAAGCTGGACGGTGCCGAGGCGCTCAGCTTCGTGCGTCAGCGCCACGACCTGCCGCGCGGCGATCTCGACCGGGTGGTGCGCCAGCAGGTCGTGATGGCCTCGCTCGCCCACCGGGTGATCTCCGGTCAGACGCTGTCCAGCCCCAGCACGCTCAAGCGGCTGCAGGCGGCGGTGCAGCGCTCGGTGGTCATCTCCCAGGGCTGGGACGTGATGGATTTCGTCAAGCAGCTGCAGAAGCTGTCCGGCGGTAACGTCGCCTTCGCCACCATCCCGGTGCTCGACGGCGCCGGCTGGAGCGACGACGGCATGCAAAGCGTGGTCCGGGTGGACCCGCACCAGGTGCAGGACTGGGTCGCCGGCCTGCTGCACGACCAGGACGAGGGCAAGACCGAGCAACTGGCCTACACCCCCGCCAAGACCACCGCGAGCGTGGTGAACGACACCGATATCAACGGATTGGCCGCCGCGGTGTCAGACGTGTTGAGCTCCAAGGGATTTACCACCGGAGCCGTCGGCAACAACGACGGCGGCCACGTCAAGGCCAGCCAGGTGCGGGCCAGCAAGCCCGACGACATGGGAGCCCAGGAGGTCGCCAAGGAGCTGGGCGGGCTGCCCGTCGTACCCGATGCGTCGCTGGCGCCGGGATCGGTCCGAGTGGTGCTGGCCAACGACTACACCGGACCGGGCTCCGGCCTGTCCGGCAGCACGACGGCACCGGCCCGGGTGACAAACCAGTCGGCCACCGACCCGAATGTGCCGGCGCCCTCGCCGATCCTGACCGCCGGCAGCGACAAGCCGGAGTGCATCAACTGACCACGCTGTCCGGGGCGATCCTCGATCCGAAGCTGCGGGCCGACCCGGTCGGTCCGCGGATCACCTACTACGACGATGCCAGCGGCGAGCGCATCGAACTGTCCGCGGTGACCCTGGCCAACTGGGCCGCCAAGACCGGCAACCTGTTACGCGACGAGCTGGGTGCGGGCCCGACCAGCCGGGTGGCGATCCTGCTGCCGGCGCACTGGCAGACCGCGGCGGTGTTGTTCGGGGTGTGGTGGATCGGTGCCGAGGCCGTCCTCGCCGGGCCGGCCGACCTGGCGCTGTGCGCGGCCGAACGCCTGGACGAGGCCGACGCTGTAGTGGAACCCGGCGGAGAGGTGGCGGTGCTGTCGCTGGATCCGTTCGGCCGCCCGGCACCCGACCTGCCGATCGGCGTCACCGATTACGCCACCGCGGTGCGGGTGCACGGCGACCAGATCGTCCCCGAACTCCATCCCGGTGCCGCCCTGGCCGGCCGCTCCGTCGACGAAATCCTGGCCGACTGCGAAAACTCCGCGGCAGCAAGGGGTCTGACGGCCCGAGATCGGGTGCTGTCCACCGCCTCGTGGGCCGGCCCGACCGCGTTGGTCGACGGCCTGCTGGCGATCCTGGCCGTCGGCGCGTCGCTGGTGCAGGTGGCCAACCCCGATCCGTCGACACTGGCGCGCCGGGTCGAGACCGAGAAGGTCACCCGCGTCCTCGACGCATATTGATATAGCAATACATCAATGTTAACTTCGTGAAAGCATGGGGTGGACGGCGCGACAACTCGGCCGGTGCCGGGGAACGATCTGATAATGGTTGTTATTAATAACTAGGCGACGGGGAAGGATCCGGCAATGGCGGTATACGGGCTACTGGCAAAGGCGGCGGGAACGGTATTCACCGGTCTGGTCGGGGTGACGGCCTACGAGGTCGTGCGCAAGGCCGTGGCCAAGGTGCCGCTGCACCAGACCGCCGTGGCGACCGCGGAACTCGGATTGCGCGGCACCCGCAAAGCCGAGACGGCCGCGGAGTCGGCGCGCCTGCGGCTCGCCGATGTGATGGCCGAAGCCCGCGAACGCATCGGCGAGGAGGCACCCACCCCGTCGCTGGGCGACACCCACGATCACGACCACTGATCGCTCACCATGAGCCTCGCGATCGTTGAAGACATCGCAACCGCCAAAGACTCACCCCTCGAAGTACTTTCGGATGCCGCCGGGCGCATGCGGGTTGCCGTGCCCTGGGTGCGCTGCAGCGCCCGGCGGGCCGTCGCAGTCGAAGAGGCCGTCGCCAAGCAGACGGGCGTACGCGCCGTGCACGCCTACCCGCGCACCGGTTCGGTCGTCGTCTGGTATTCGCCGCGCCGCTGCGACCGCGCCGGGGTGCTGGCCGCGATCGACAGCGCCGAACACGTTGCCGCCGAACTGATTCCGTCACGCGCGCCACATTCGTCGGAAATCCGCAACTCCGACGTGTTGCGCATGGTGATCGGCGGGCTGGCCCTGAGCCTGCTCGGGGTGCGCCGCTACGTGTTCGCCCGGCCACCACTGCTCGGGGCGAGCGGGCGGGTGGTGGCCACCGGCGTCACGATCTTCACCGGCTATCCGTTTCTGCGCGGCGCGTTGCGCTCACTGCGATCCGGCAAGGCCGGCACGGATGCGCTGGTCTCGGCCGCCACCGTCGCGAGCCTGATCCTGCGCGAGAACGTGGTCGCCCTGACCGTGCTGTGGCTGCTCAATATCGGTGAGTACCTTCAAGATCTGACCTTGCGACGGACCCGACGGGCCATTTCGGAACTGCTGCGTGGCAGCCAGGACACGGCGTGGATCCGGCTCGTCGACGGGTCAGAAGTCCAGGTGCCGATCGACAGCGTCGAGATCGGCGACGAGGTGGTGGTGCACGACCACGTCGCGATCCCGGTGGACGGCGAAGTCGTCGACGGCGAGGCCGTCGTCAACCAATCCGCGATCACCGGCGAGAACCTGCCGGTCAGCGTCGGCGTGGGAACCCACGTGCACGCCGGCTCGGTCGTGGTGCGGGGGCGCGTCGTGGTGCGCGCACAGGCCGTCGGCAATCAGACCGCCATCGGGCGCATCATCACCCGCGTGGAGGAGGCGCAGCACGACCGGGCGCCCATCCAGACGGTCGGCGAAAACTTCTCGCGCCGTTTCGTTCCCACCTCGTTCGTCGTGTCGGCCATCACGCTGGCGATCACCGGAGACTTCCGGCGTGCGATGACCATGCTGTTGATCGCCTGCCCCTGCGCGGTGGGCCTGGCCACCCCGACCGCGATCAGCGCCGCGATCGGCAACGGCGCGCGCCGCGGCATCCTGATCAAGGGTGGATCGCACCTCGAGCAGGCGGGCCGGATCGACGCGATCGTGTTTGACAAGACCGGCACGCTGACCGTCGGGCGGCCGATTGTCACCAATATCGTTGCCATGCACTCCGATTGGCAACCCGAGCAGGTACTGGCGTATGCGGCCAGCTCGGAGATCCACTCCCGGCATCCGCTGGCCGAAGCCGTGATCCGCTCCACCGAGGAGCGCCACATCAGCATCCCGCCGCACGAGGAGTGCGAGGCGCTGGTCGGATTGGGCATGCGGACCAGGGCCGACGGCCGCACCCTGCTGCTGGGCAGCCCGTCGCTGTTGCAGTCCGAGCGGGTCAAGGTCTCCAAGAAGGCCAAGGCCTGGGTCGACAAGCTGCGCCGGCAGGCCGATACGCCGCTGCTGCTGGCGGTGGACGGCACCCTGGTCGGGTTGATCAGCCTGCGCGACGAAGTCCGCCCCGAGGCCGCCGAGGTGCTGAACAAGTTGCGGGCCGATGGAATTCGCCGCATCGTAATGCTCACCGGCGACCACCCGGACATCGCGCAGGTGGTCGCGGGCGAACTGGGCATCGACGAATGGCGCGCCGAGGTGATGCCGGAGGACAAGCTCGAGGTGGTGCGCGGGCTACAGGGCGAGGGCTTCGTCGTCGGCATGGTCGGCGACGGCATCAACGACGCCCCGGCGCTGGCGGCCGCCGACATCGGCATCGCGATGGGGCTGGCCGGAACCGACGTCGCGGTCGAGACCGCCGACGTGGCGCTGGCCAACGACGATCTGCATCGTTTGCTCGACATCCGCGATCTGGGCGCCCGGGCGGTCGACGTGATCCGGGAGAACTACGGCATGTCGATCGCCGTCAACGCCGTCGGGCTGATCATCGGCGCCGGCGGGGCCCTGTCCCCCGTGCTGGCCGCGATCCTGCACAACGCGTCGTCGGTTGCGGTGGTGGCCAACAGCTCTCGGCTGATCCGCTACCGCCTGGACTGAGCGGTCCCGGAGCCGGGGACGCCGAACGATCGCGAGACCGTATCGTTAATGTGTCTAACCAGTAATCGGCGGAAGGGGCGCATCCATGGCGCGCAGCGACAACGACACCTGGGACTTGGCGACGAGCGTGGGAGCCACCGCCACCATGGTGGCCGCCGGACGGGCCCGGGCCACCAAGGACGGACTGATCGACGACCCGTTCGCCGAACCGCTGGTGCGTGCCGTGGGCATCGACTTCTTCACCCGGTGGGCCAACGGCGAGCTCGACGCCTCCGACGTCGACGAGCCCGACGCGCCCTGGGGTATGCAGCGGATGACCGACCTGCTGGCCGCGCGCACGCGCTACATCGACGCGTTCTTCGCCGATGCCGCGGCGGCGGGTCTGCGCCAGGTCGTCATCCTGGCCTCCGGCCTGGACGCACGCGGGTACCGGCTGCCGTGGGCGCCGGGAACGACGGTGTTCGAGATCGACCAGCCGGAGGTCATCGAGTTCAAGACCACCACGATCGACGCGCTCGGCGCCAAGCCCACCGCCGAGATCCGCGCCGTCGCGGTCGACCTGCGTTACGACTGGCCATCGGCACTCCAGCAGGCTGGGTTCGATACCGGCCAACCCGCCGCGTGGGCCGCCGAGGGTCTCCTCGGCTTCCTGCCGCCCGACGCGCAGGATCGCTTGCTGGACAACATCACCGCGCTGTCGGCCGACAAGAGCCGGCTGGTGGCCGAGATCTTCATCAACACCGGCTCCAATGAGACCGCGTTGAACGCCGCCAGCCAACGGTGGCGGGAGAAGGGGCTCGACGTCGTGCTCGACGATCTGGGCTTTCCCGGCGAACGCAACGATGCGGCCGCGTATCTGCGGGACCGCGGCTGGCAGCCGGTCAGCACCCGACTGAACCAACTGTTGGGCGACAACGGATTACCGCAACAACCCGACGGCGACGACGCCCCGTTCGCCAAGAACTATTACTGCACCGCAGTTTTGCACAAGGCAGGGTAAAAGGAAGGCCTCCAGGATGCCAAACAGCCAGCCGCCCAAGCCACTTGACGGATGCCGGGTTCTCGACTTCACGCAGAACATCGCCGGGCCGCTGGCCGGACAGGTCATGGCCGACCTCGGTGCCGAGGTCATCAAGGTCGAGGCGCCCCACGGCGAGGCCGCGCGGCAGATCGTCGCGGTGCTGCCCGGCCGGCCGCCGCTGCCCACCCTGTTTTTGCCCCACAACCGGGGCAAGAAGCCGGTGGCGGTGGACCTCACCGACGACGAAGCCAAACAACAGATCTTGCGGCTGGTCGACACCGCCGACGTCGTGCTCGAAGGGTTTCGTCCCGAAGTGATGGAGCGGATGGGACTGGGCCCCGACGAGTTACGGTCCCGCAACCCAAAGCTCATCTACGCGCGTTTGTCCGCATACGGCGGCAACGACCCGGAAGGCAGCCGGCCGGGCGTCGACCTGATGGTGGCCGCCGAGTCCGGCATGACCACCGGAATGCCCACGCCGAGCGGTAAACCGCAGATCATCCCATTCCAGCTGGTCGACGCCGCCAGCGGTCACGTGTTGGCCCAGGCGGTGCTGGCCGCGCTGCTCAACCGCGAGCGCCACGGTGTGGCGGACGTGGTCCGGGTCGCGATGTACGACGTCGCGGTGGGTTTGCAGGCCAGCCAGCTCACGATTCACCTGAACAAGCCCACACCGAAGCCGGACGCGGAGCCAACTACCAAGAAGCGCAAGGGAGTTGGCTTCGCCACCCAGCCGTCGGATGCGTTCAAGGCATCGGACGGTTATCTGGTGATCAGTGCGTATGTGCCCAAGCACTGGGCGAAGCTGTGCGAATCATCGGCCGCCCCGACATGTTGGAAGACGAGCGGTTCATCGACCAGCACTCCCGCGCCATGAATTACGCCGAATTGACCGAGGAACTCGAGAAGGCGCTGGCCGCCAAGACCGCTGCCGAATGGGTTCAGCTGCTGCAGGCGGGCGGCTTGATGGCCTGCCTGGCCTACACCTGGAAACAGGTGGTCGATACCCCGCTGTTCGCCGAGAACGAACTCGCGCTGACGGTCGGCAGCGGTGACGATGAAATCACGGTGATCCGCACTCCGGCCCGCTACTCGAGCTTCGACGCGACCGCGGCCGAGCCTCCACCCGCTCCCGGCCAGCACAACGACATGTTCTTGGCCGAGCCCTGATTTCGCGGCCCGGCTTTCTTTGAATCGCCGATGAAACGAGTTGTTGTCAAACCACCGACACCTGGGTTTCTTTGAGTTGTCGATGAATCCACGTGGGCGTATCCCGGCAATCGAGCGCTCACGAAACGCGTTCTCCACCAGTTAGCCGCAGGCGGCACAACGTCTTGTCGCTCGTCCATGCGACTTGCCTTGGTTGCCAAAGCCGGTGGGCGCGCGATTGACACGCGCCGTTCTATCGGTCATAAAGGGTCGTAAGCCCGCGGTAGCGGATAGCCGCTTGCCAACTTCCTAACCGTTGGAGTAGTCCTCTTATGAATGCGCCCACAAGCAATGTCGTAGCGGCGGCCAAATCCGGGTCGCTACTGGACAATCTGCGACACGACGTACCCGCGTCGCTCGTCGTCTTCCTTGTGGCCCTACCGCTTTCGCTCGGCATCGCGATCGCCTCCGGGGCCCCGCTGGCCGCCGGCCTGATCGCCGCGGTCGTGGGCGGCATCTTCGCCGGTGCACTCGGCGGGTCGTCGGTTCAGGTCAGCGGCCCGGCCGCGGGCCTCACCGTGGTGGTCGCCGGACTGATCGATGACCTCGGTTTCCCGATGTTGTGCCTGATGACCACCGCTGCGGGCGCGCTGCAGGTCGCGTTTGGCCTGAGTCGGTTGACGCGCACCGCGCTCGCCATTGCGCCGGTGGTGGTGCACGCGATGCTGGCCGGCATCGGTATCACGATCATGTTGCAACAGGTCCACGTTCTGATCGGTGGTTCGTCGCATAGTTCCGCGTGGCAGAACCTCGTGGCATTACCCGACGGGATTCTGCACCACGAACTGCACGAGGTGATCACCGGTGGCATCGTCATCGTGATCTTGTTGCTGTGGTCGAGGCTGCCCGCAAAGGTACGGCTGATCCCCGCTCCGCTGGTGGCCATCGTCTTGGCGACCGCGCTGGCGATGGCGGCGGGGCTGGACACCGATCGAATCTCGCTGTCGGGCAACTTCTTCGACGCCGTCAACTTGCCGCACCTCTCGGGAGCCTCTCCGAAAGGCATACCGTGGCTCGACGAGGCCGAGGACATCGGCGTCGGCATCCTGACCATCGCCCTGATCACCAGTGTCGAGTCGCTGCTGTGCGCGGTCGGTGCCGACAAACTGCACAAGGGGCCACGGACGAACTTCGACCGGGAGATCATCGGACAGGGCACCGCGAACATGGTGTCCGGCTTACTGGGCGGCCTGCCGATCACCGGCGTCATCGTGCGCAGCTCGGCCAACGTCGCCGCCGGCGCGCGAACCCGGATGTCGGCGGTGCTGCACGGCGTTTGGATCCTGCTGTTCGCCTCGCTGTTCACCGAACTGGTGGAGCTCATCCCGAAGGCGGCGCTGGCCGGACTGCTGATCGTGATCGGCGGCCAGTTGATCAAGCTGGCTCATATCATATTGGCATGGCGCACAGGCAATTTCGCGGTATACGCCGTCACCATGTTGTCGGTGGTGTTCCTCAACCTGCTGGAAGGTGTGATCATCGGGCTCGCCGTCGCCATCGGCTTCCTACTGGTCAGGGTGACCCGCGCCCCGGTCGCGGTGCAACCGATCGGCGACGAAGAATCCAAGCAGTGGCGCATCGATATCGACGGCACGCTGAGCTTTCTGCTCTTACCGCGCCTGACAAAGGCTCTCGCGTCGGTCCCTGAGGGGTCGGAGGTTACGCTGAACCTGAACGCGGACTACATCGACGACTCGGTGGCCGAAACGATCGGGGATTGGCAACACGCGCACGAGGCGCGGGGCGGGGTGGTCGTCATCGTCGAGACGACGGACGCGAAGCTGCAGAACGCGCACGCGAGTCCCCCCAAGCGGCACTTCGCACCCCATCCGATCGGGTTGGTGCCGTGGCGGTCGGCGCGCAACAGAACCCAAAACGACGGCGATGCTTCCATTCTCGACCGCGTCGATGAGTACCACCGCAACGGCTCGGCCGTCTTGCATCAGCACGTCTCCGGGCTCGGCGGCGCTCACGACCCGTATGCGCTGTTCCTCACCTGCGCGGATGCCCGGATCCTGCCGAACGTCATCACCGCCAGCGGCCCCGGCGACCTGTACACCGTCCGAAACTTCGGCAACCTGGTGCCGACCGACGGGAGCGACCGATCGGTCGACGCCGCACTGGAATTCGCCGCGAGCCAGCTGGGTGTGCGTTCGGTGGTCATCTGCGGGCATTCGTCCTGTGCCGCCATGAAGGTGCTTCTCGAGGAGACCCCCGATCAAGCCGCCACCCCGATGGGTCGGTGGCTGGAATACGGCCGTGCGAGTCTGGACGCCTACCGGGACCACCATCCGGCCCGGGCGAGCGCCGAAGCCGTCGGCTATTCGGAGATCGACCAGCTGAGCATCGTCAATATCGCTATCCAACTGGAACGGCTGATCCGCCATCCGATGTTGGCCGCCGCGGTCTCCTCCGGCGACATCCAGGTGGAAGGCATCTTCTTCGACATCACGACCACCCGGGTCTACGAGGTGACTCCACACGGCATCGTGTGCCCCGAAGAACCTACACGCCCGGCAGCCGAACAACCTGAAGGAAGAACTCGTCGATCTGCCGCACCGCGCTGATGAATTGGTCGAGGTCGACCGGCTTGGCGACATAGGCGTTGGCGTGCAGCTTGTAGCTGCGCAGGATGTCTTCCTCCGCCGCGGACGTGGTGAGCACGACGACCGGGATGCGCGCCAGATCGGCGTCGGACTTCACCTTTTCCAGCAGCTGGCGACCGTCGTACTTGGGCAGGTTCAGATCCAGCAGGATGAGATCCGGTCGCGGCGCGCCTTCGAACCGACCCCGCTTGTAGAGAAAGTCCAGGCCCTCCTCGCCGTCGTGCGCGACATGCAGCCGGTTCTGAAATTTGTTGTGCTCCAATGCCTCCCGCGTGATGAGTTCGTCTCCCGCGTCGTCCTCGACCAATAGGATCTCGATTGCTCTGTTGGGGGGTGTCATTGACGCGCTCCTTCCAGGGCGGCGGGGCGTTCCGCGTCCACGGCGGCCGGAAGCGTGAATTCGAATCGGGTTCCGTCGGTGTAGGTCGAGTCGATCCGGATTGCGCCGTCGTGGTATTCGACGATCTTTTTCACCAGGGCCAGACCGACCCCCGTTCCCGGATACACCCCGCGGCCGTGCAACCGCTGGAAGATGACGAACACCTTGTCGGTGAATTCTTCGGCGATTCCGATGCCGTTGTCCGACACGGTCAACAACCATTCGCCGGTATCTCGGCGCAATTCGCAGTCGACGACGACACGGGGCAGCCGGTCGACGTGACGGAATTTGATCGCGTTACCAATCAGGTTCTGCCACAACATGGTCAGCAATGTCGGGTCTCCGACGATCCGCGGCAGCGGCTGGCTCGGGCGCACCACCTCGGTGCCCGATTCCTCGATGGCGACCGAGAGGTTGCCCATGGCCGCTTCCAGCGTCGCGTCCAGCTCGACCTGGGTTTGCTTGCTGCCCACCCGGCCGACTCGCGAGAAGGTCAGCAGGTCGTTGATCAACACCTGCATGCGTTTGGCGCCATCGACGGCATAGCCGATGTATCCGATTCCGCGCTCGTCGAGCTGGTCCGCGTAGCGCTTTTCCAGCAGCTGGCAGAACGAGGCGACCTTGCGCAGCGGCTCCTGCAGATCGTGCGAAGCGACGTAGGCGAACTGCTCGAGCTCGGCGTTGGAACGCTTCAATTCGATTGTCTGCTCGTCCAATCGCGCCCCGGCCGCCCGCGATACGTCCAGCGCCGAAACGATGCGCTGCCGCATGTTCTCGACGTCGATCGCCATGTCGCGAATGTCCTTGGGCCGCCGCGGCGGCGTGATGGTTTCGGTAAAGTTGCCCTCGGTGATCCGCCGGCACGACGCGGCCAGCGCCGCGAGCGGGAGGGTGATGGCGCGGCGGGTCAGCAACCCCAAGGTGATGGCGAGACCGAAGAACACCAGTACGACCGCGCCAAGCACCCGGTCCCGCCAAGCCCTGATGTCCTTCAATTCGTCAGCCGCATGCGCCGACGCTGCTTCCAGATCGGAATTCTGTGTATCGAAAAGTCCTCGCAAATGGTCGAATTCGGCTTTTCCGCGATCGGCGACCCGGGTGCTCACCACGTCGGGAGCGTTCGGCGTCAGGCTCGCGATCAGCGGCTCGGCCGAGCTGGCCCGCCAGTTGGCCGCGGCCCGCTCGATCGCGTCCAGATCGTTGGCCAACTCCACGCGGTCACCGACCAACCGCCGGATATCCTCGGCCGCTGCGTGTTCGGCCTGCTGCCCGTCGTAATAGGGCGTCAGGAACTGCCGGTCGGCCGCGATCGCGTAGCCACGCACACCCGTCTCCTGGTCGCGCAACGCCGCCTGCAGCCCGAATGCGGCCACCCGCGCGGGCTGAAGCTCTTCGCTCAGGCCGTGCGATACCTCGTCGAAGCGGTTCAGCAGCAGCGCGCCGGCCACCGCGCCGGCGAGCACCAGCAAGCCCATGCTCAACAGCACGAGGAACAGCCATCCCCGGACGGTCAGCTGGGCCCACGGGTGCGCGTCGGTGTTCATGTCGCGGTCCGCTCGACGCGTACCACGGCGATGTCGTCGGTGAGGCCGCCGCGCGGCTCCGCGAGTTCTCCGGTGCCGTCGATCAGCGCGTCGACGAATGCCGCACCGGGTAAGCCACCGTGGGTCCGCGCCAGTGCCAGCAAGCCATCCTCCCCCAGTCGCTCGTTGCCGGTTCCGCAGTATCCCTCGAACAGGCCGTCGGTGAGCAGCAACAGCCCCTGCCCCAGCGGCAGTTCCAGTTCGGACTGCGGCCAGTCGTCGGCACCCAGTCCCAGCGCCGGCCCGGCCGGCGGTTCGATCCACTCCACCGTTGCGGCGCCTTGGCGCAACATACCCGGATGCCCGGCCCGGATACAGCTGATGCGGCCGGTGTCGGGCGCGAACTCGAGCGACAGGACCGTCGCGAAGATGCCGCTGCCCATGCGTTCGGCGTGCAGCACCCGCTCCAGCTGCCGCATCGATTCAGCGGCCCGCACCCCGGCGAACGTGAGTGCGCGCCAAGCGATCCGCAGCGCCGCACCCAGCGCGGCCTCGTTGGGCCCGTGCCCGGCGACGTCTCCGATCAGGACGTGCACGACCCGGTCCGGCGTCTGCACGACGTCGTAGAAGTCACCGCACAGCAGCGCGTCAGCACGACTCGGCCGGTACCGGGCCACGATCGCGACGCCCGGGTCCTCCAGCAGCAGCGGCGACGGCAGCAGGCCGCGTTCGAGCAGGGCGTTCTCGCGGGCCCGAAGCTGTGTCGCGTGCAGGTCCGCGGCGATGATCTCCACCCGCTTGCGCTCGATCGCGTACAGCAGCGCACGACGCAGCATGTCGGCTTCGACGCGGCCCTTGACCAGATAATCCTGTGCCCCCGCCGCGACCGCCGAGGCGCCGAAGAATTCGTCGTTGAAACCGGTCAGCACCACGATCGGCACGGTCGCATCGTGTTTGGCGATGCGGTCCAGGGCTTCGATGCCGCTGGCGTCGGGCAGCTGCAGGTCCAGCAGCACGCAGTCGGGCCGCGCGGTGGCCAGCTCACGCTCGGCGTGCGCCATCGACTGCGCCCAGGTCACCCGGATGTCGTCGACCCCGCTGGAGATCAGGTCTTCGACCAGCACCGCGTCGGCGCGGTCGTCTTCGACCAGGAGCAACGACAATGTCTGCCAGCTCGCCGCCGGGGTGACTGGGCTAAGCATTCCCCACCCCTTGCCGCAGTCGTAACCTGCTCATTGGCGCTACGCGTGGCCGTTACCCTCCAAACGGCGCTTGGTCGTAGCGCACGATCCTATCCCGAAAAACACTCAGCGCAGCAGCGCCCGCGACATCACCACGCGCTGAATCTGATTGGTGCCCTCGTAGATCTGGGTGATTTTGGCGTCGCGCATCATCCGCTCGACGGGAAAGTCGACGGTGTAGCCGGCGCCGCCGAACAGTTGCACGGCGTCGGTGGTGGCCTCCATCGCGACGTCGGAGGCAAAGCACTTGGAGGCCGCCGAGATGAACCCCAGATTGGACTCGCCGCGTTCGGCCCGCGCGGCGGCGCTGTAGACCATCAGCCGAGCCGCCTCCACCTTCATCGCCATGTCGGCCAGCATGAACTGCACGCCCTGGTTGTCGCTGATCGGGCGGCCGAACTGCTTGCGATCCTTGGTGTAGGCGATGGCGGCGTCCACCGCGCCCTGCGCGATCCCGACGGCCTGCGCCCCGATGGTCGGGCGGGTGTGGTCCAGGGTGGCCAGCGCCGTCTTGAAACCAGTGCCGGGCTCGCCGATGATCCGGTCGCCCGGGATGCGACAGTTCTCGAAGTACAGCTCGGTGGTCGGTGAGCCCTTGATGCCGAGCTTGCGCTCATTCGGTCCCACGCTGAATCCCTCGTCGTCGGCGTGCACCATGAACGATGAGATGCCGTTGGCACCCTTGTCGGGATCGGTCACCGCCATCACGGTGTACCAGGTTGACTTGCCGCCGTTGGTGATCCAGCACTTGGCGCCGTTGAGAATCCAGTCGTCGCCGTCGGCCTTGGCGCGGGTGCGCATCGACGCCGCGTCACTGCCGGCCTCCCGCTCGCTCAGGGCGTAGGACGCCATCGCGCTGCCATCGGCGATCGACGGCAAAACCTGCTTTTTCAGCTCTTCGGAGCCGCGCAGGATCAGGCCCATGGTGCCGAGCTTGTTCACCGCCGGAATCAGCGAAGCCGACGTGTCGACCCGGGCGACCTCCTCGATCACGATGCAGACCGCGACGGAGTCCGCGCCCTGACCGCCGTACTCCTCGGGCACGTGCACGGCGTTGAAGCCCGATGCATTCAGCGCGTCGAGCGCCTCGGACGGGAAGCGGGAATTCTCGTCCACGTCGGCGGCGTGCGGAGCGATTTCCTTTTCCGCCAGCGCCCGAATCGCCGCCCGCATTTCCTGGTGTTCCTCGGGCAGTTGGAACAGATCGAAGTCGGGGTGTCCGGCCCATGCAGCCATCTTGAAATCTCCTTGCTAGTCGCCGGTAACTTTACCCTGGAGCTGTTGCAGGGCCTCATTCTTGGCCCGCACGCTGTCGGCCAGCTGTTGCTGGAATGCCACCACCCGGGCCCGCAGGGCCGGGTCGAAGGCGCCGAGAATCCGCACCGCCAGCAAGCCGGCGTTGCGGCCCCCGCCGATCGAGACCGTGGCCACCGGCACGCCGGCGGGCATCTGCACGATCGACAGCAGCGAATCCAGCCCGTCGAGGCGGGCCAGCGGCACCGGCACCCCGATCACCGGCAGCGGTGTCGCGGCGGCGACCATGCCGGGCAGGTGCGCGGCGCCCCCGGCGCCGGCGATGATGACCTCGATGCCGCGGTCGGCCGCGCCCCGGGCGTAGTCAAACATCACGTCCGGGGTGCGATGCGCGGAGACCACGCGGACCTCGGCCGGGATATCAAATTCGGCCAGCGCCGCGGCGGCGTCGGCCATCACCGACCAGTCGCTGTCGCTGCCCATGATCACCCCGACGCGGGGGGTTTCACTCATCGGCGCCGCTCCTCATGTGGATCCCATCCGTCCGCCCACTGCCCATGTGCCAACCAGTGTGCCGCCAGCTCGGCGCGTTCACGAAGCGTCGGCAGGTCGGCGGCGTCGTCACCCAGAAAGTTGACGTGCCCAACCTTGCGGCCCGGACGCTCGCCCTTGCCGTACAGATGCACCCGGGCATCGGGCATCCGCGCGTACAGATGATGCAGCCGCTCGTCGACGGTCATCTCCGGCGGCTGCGCGGCGCCCAGCACGTTGGCCATCACCGTCACAGGCGCGATGGCATCGGTCGTGCCGAGCGGGTAGTCCAGCACCGCCCGCAGGTGCTGTTCGAACTGGCTGGTGCGCGACCCGTCCATGCTCCAGTGCCCGGAGTTGTGCGGCCGCATCGCCAGCTCGTTGACCAGCAGTTCGCCGTCGGTGGTCTCGAACAGCTCGACGGCCAGCAGACCGACGACGCCGAGTTCGGCCGCCAGCCGCAGCGCCAGCTGCTGCGCGGCCGCGGCCACGCCTTGGGGCAGCTCCGGGGCGGGCGCGATCACCAGCACGCAGATGCCGTCGTCTTGCACCGTCTCGACCACCGGCCACGCCGCGCCCTGGCCGAACGGCGAGCGCGCCACCAGCGCCGCCAGTTCGCGTCGCAATTCGACCTTTTCCTCGAGCACCACCGACACCCCGTCGGCCAGGTACGAGCGGGCGATCTCCCACGCATCCGCCGGGTCGCGCGCCAGCCGCACGCCCCGGCCGTCGTAACCCCCGCGGGCCGCCTTGACCACCAGCGGGGGCTCGACATGGCGCGCGAAGGCGTCCAGCTCGTCCAGGCGGTCCAGCGAATCCAGGCCGAGATAGCGCGGCACCGCGGCGCCGAGGGCGTCCAGCTTGCGGCGCATCACGAGCTTGTCCTGGGCGTGCACCAACGCCTGCGGCGGCGGTGCCACGTTGACGCCCTCGGCGACCAGCTTCTCCAGCAGCTCCGTCGGGACGTGCTCGTGGTCGAAGGTCAGCACGTCGGCACCGGCGGCGACCCGGCGCAGGTCGTCAACATCGGCATGCGAACCGATTACCACGTCGGGGGTGACCTGGGCGGCAGGCTCGTCGGCGGCGGTCGCCAGCACCCGCAGGCTTTGCCCCAGCGCGATCGCGGCCTGGTGCGTCATCCGGGCTAGTTGACCACCGCCGACCATCGCGACCACCGGAGCGCGTGTACTCGGCACGGCCATCATGGTGTCACGGGACGACAGTTCCGTGCTCAGGGCGTGTTGACCGGCAGTGACGCGAAATCGTTAGCTACCATTTTGCGCCGTTTTCGAGTCCGTCCGTACACTCACGTCTTGTGTCCTTCGCCGATGCCACAATCGCGCGCTTGCCGCAGGCCATTCAGCCCTATGCACAGCGCCATCATGAATTCATCAAATTCGCCATCGTCGGGGGCACCACTTTCGTCATCGACTCGGCAATTTTCTACACGCTGAAGCTGACGATTCTGGACACCAAGCCGGTGACGGCCAAGGTCATCGCCGGCATCGTCGCGGTCATCGCGTCCTATGTGCTGAACCGGGAGTGGAGCTTCCGCGACCGCGGCGGCCGCGAGCGCCATCACGAGGCGCTGCTGTTCTTCGCGTTCAGCGGGGTGGGCGTGCTGCTGAGCATGGCGCCGCTGTGGATTTCCAGCTACATCCTGCAGTTGCGTGAGCCGACGGTGTCGCTGACGGTGGAGAACATCGCGGACTTCATCTCCGCCTACATCATCGGCAACCTGCTGCAGATGGCATTTCGGTTCTGGGCGTTCCGGCGCTGGGTGTTCCCCGACCAGTTCGCCCGCAACCCCGACAAGGCACTGGAGTCCGCGCTCACCGCGGGCGGGATTGCCGAGGTATTCGAGGACGAGGTCGAGTCCGGCAACGTCACCATGCTGCGCGCCTGGCGCAACCGGCGCGGCCGCATCAGTCAGCTCGGTGACTCCCCGACTTCAGGGGAACCCAGGGTGTCGAAAACTTCGTGATACAGCAGCGCGTGCACCTCGCGTAGCCGCGGAATGTTGTAGAACTCCAACGGATCCTGGGATGCCGACTCGATGATCAGGGTGCCGGTGCGAAACGGGCGCTCCCAGATCTTGTCCCGGAATTCCACGCTGTTGATGCGCGCCAACGGGATGTCGATACCACTGCGGGTCAGCAATCCGTGCCGATACATCACGCGGCGATTGGTGACGACGAAATGTGTGGTGAGCCAAGTTAAGAACGGCCACAGCGTCAGCCAGCCGACGATCACCAACCAGATGCCCCAAATGACGCCGTGGATGATGTTTTTGGCCAGCTGCTCCCAGTGCGTGGAGTTGACGTAGCCGGACCCGAACGCCGCCAGGCCGGTCACCAGAATGAAAACCGCGACCGGCCCGATCAATCGCTTCCAGTGCGGGTGGCGATGGATGACGACCTGTTCGCCGGCGGCCAGGGCGTTGTCGGGATAGCTCATGTGGTGACATTAGCCCCGCAAATGCACGACGTCACCGGCGGAGACGACGACAGTCTCGTTCGCGGCGTCCAGACACAGCCGGCCGTGATCGTCGATTCCGCTGGCGGTGCCGACGATTTCCCGGCCGCCGGGCAGCTGTACGCGCACCCGGGTGCCGAGGGTCAGGCTGCGCGCCCGGTAGTCGGCGGCTAACTGCCAGTCCGCCCCGCGCGCGGCCTGCCACGCGACGATGCGGCCGCCGAGTTCGCGCAACACCGCGCACACCAGCCGATCCCGGTCCGGGGCCGCCACGCCCAGGTCGAACAACGACGTCGCGCCCGGCCCGTCGACCTCCTCGGGCGGCTGGGTCACGTTGAGCCCCAAGCCAATTACCACAACCGGCCGGGCGACCTCGGCGAGGATCCCGGCCAGTTTGCCCCCGCCGGCCAGCACGTCGTTGGGCCACTTGAGGCCCAGCTCGACATTGCTGCCCCGCAGCAGCGGGGCCACGGCGTCGACGACCGCCACCCCGGTGGCCAACGGCAGCCAGCCCCACCCGGTGACCGGGACGTCGACGACGCTGACCGCGACCGACATGGTGATCTGCGCGCGCGGCGAGGCCGACCAGCCGCGGCCGTGCCGCCCGCGCCCGGCGGTCTGGTGTTCGGCGATCAGCACCGCTCCGGCGATGTCGGTGCCGTCGGCCGCGCGGGCCAGCAGATCGGCATTGGTCGAACCGGTCTGTTCGACGACATCGAGTCGCCGCCAACCCAATCCGGTGCCGACCAGCTCGGCGCGCAGCACGGCCGCATTCAACGGAGTTCGGAACTGATGTCGGTCGGTCACCGGATCCAGCGTAGAGGTCAGCGGCGCCGCTCTCGCGTGTCGTTGAGCATTTCCAGGACGGCCAGGTGGCTGAACAGCATGCTGGTCCCGATCGGGTTGCCGCCGCCGGGATAGGTCAGCCCGCTGGGGGCGGCCATCGTGTTGCCCGCGGCGTACAGCCCGGGAATGGGGTCGCCGGCGGTGTCGAGGACGCGCGCGGCCGCGTCGGTGCGCAGGCCGCCCTTGGTGCCCAGATCCGAAAGCCCGAACTGCGCGGCGTGGTACGGCGGCGTGGCGATCGGCACCAGCGGTGAGGCGCCCGCCGAGAACGCCCGATCGAAAGCCTCCTCGCCCCGGCCGAAGTCCACGTCGACACCGGCGGCGGCAAAGTCGTTGAACCGGGCCACCGTTGCGGCCAGCCGATCGCCGGGCACCCCGATCTTGGCGGCCAGCTCCTCGAGGGTGTCGGCGGTGTGCCACAGGCCGGCGGCGACGTACTTCTCGGTCTCGACGATGGACACATTGGCCGCCTTGACCGGCGGCACCTCGCCCTCGGAGTCGTCGTAGATCCTCCAGTACGGCAACGACATCGAGCCGTCTTGCAGCTGCGCGATGATCTCGCGCCCGACCCGGTCGTAGGCCCGGGACTCGTTGACGAATCGGTTGCCGTGCTGGTTGACGAAGATGCCGCCGGTGAACCACAGCGCGAACGCGCAGCGACCGTCGGGATGCGCCATGCCCGGTGACCACCAGGCCTGGTCCAGCAGGTCGGTGTCGGCGCCCGCGGCGATGCCGGCCTGCAGCGCCAGGCCGCGACTTCCCGGGCCGCCCATGGTGTCTCGGGCCACGCCCGGCACGCCGTATGCGCGACGCAATTCCTCGTTGGCTTCGAAACCGCCGGCGGCCAGCAGCACGCCCCGGCGGGCCCGGATGGCGCGGCGCTGCCCAGCGGTCTCGACGATCGCTCCGGTCACGGCACCGTCGGCCAGCACCAGCTCGACCAGCGCGGTGTCGCGGTGCAGCGACGCGGCCGGGTACTGCGCGATGGCGTTGAGGAATCGCGCGATCAGCGCGCGACCGCCGAGGTAGTAGTCGGCCGGGGTTTCGGCGCCGAGCCGGTCGGTGTCCAGCGGCCCGCGGATCGCGTCGCGCAGTTCGGGGGCGGCGGCCACCTTCAACGGCTTTGCGGCAATGTGCCGCTGACCGTCCAGGCGCGCCTTCGGCGCCTTGCCGTAGTAGTCGGGCCACGGCAGCGGCACGAACTTGATGTTCGGGTCTTGCTCGAGGTACTCGATCAGCGGCGCGCAGCCGCGCACGAACGTCTCCTGCAGCTCGCGGGGAGTGCGGTCACCGACCACGGCGCGGTAATAGGTCAGGGCGTCCTCGATGGTGTCGTCGGTGCCGGCCCGCACCAGCACGGGATTGCACGGGAACCAGACCCCGCCCCCGCCGGAGTAGGCCGTCGTGCCGCCGAACTTGTCGGTCGCCTCGACCAACACCACCTCGAGGCCTTCGCGGGCCGCGGTGTAGGCGCCGGTGACCCCGCCGCCGCCCGACCCGGCGACCAGCACGTCGCACTCGTCGCTCCACTGCATCGTGCCCATAGTCAGCGCAGCCTATCCCGCCGCTAAGCTCGACTCCCATGACGAGCGTTACCGACCACAGCGCGGAGCCCGCTGCCGAGCACACCATCGACATCCACACCACCGCGGGCAAGCTGGCCGAACTGCACAAGCGCCGGGAAGAGTCGCTGCACCCGGTCGGTGAAGAGGCCGTCGAGAAGGTGCACGCCAAAGGCAAGCTGACCGCCCGCGAGCGCATCCTGGCCCTGCTCGACGAGCACTCGTTCGTCGAGCTCGACGCGCTGGCCAAGCACCGCAGCACCAACTTCGGGCTGGAGGCCAACCGGCCGCTCGGCGACGGTGTGATCACCGGCTACGGCACCATCGACGGCCGCGACGTGTGCATCTTCAGCCAGGACGCCACGGTGTTCGGCGGCAGCCTCGGCGAGGTCTACGGCGAGAAGATCGTCAAGGTGCAGGAGCTGGCCATCAAGACCGGCCGCCCGCTGATCGGCGTCAACGACGGCGCGGGCGCACGCATCCAGGAGGGCGTCGTCTCGCTGGGCCTGTACAGCCGCATCTTCCGCAACAACATCCTGGCCTCGGGCGTCGTCCCGCAGATCTCGCTGATCATGGGGGCCGCCGCCGGTGGGCACGTCTACTCCCCCGCCCTGACCGACTTCGTGATCATGGTCGACCAGACCAGCCAGATGTTCATCACCGGCCCCGACGTGATCAAGACCGTCACCGGCGAGGACGTCACGATGGAGGAGCTCGGCGGCGCGCACACCCACATGGCCAAGTCGGGCACCCTGCACTACGTCGCCTCCGGCGAGCAGGACGCCTTCGACTGGGTCCGCGACCTGCTGGGCTACCTGCCACCGAACAACTTCACCCATGCGCCCCGCTACCAAGCCGAGGTTCCGGTGGGGTCCATCGAAGACAACCTCACCGACGAGGACCTCGAGCTGGACACGCTGATCCCGGACTCGCCCAACCAGCCCTACGACATGCACGAGGTGATCACCCGGATCCTCGACGACGACGAGTTCCTGGAGATCCAGGCCGGTTACGCGCAGAACATCGTCGTCGGGTTCGGGCGGGTCGACGGCCGGCCGGTCGGGATCGTGGCCAACCAGCCAACCCAGTTCGCCGGCTGCCTGGACATCAACGCCTCGGAGAAGGCCGCCCGGTTCGTGCGGACCTGCGACTGCTTCAACATCCCGATCATCATGCTGGTGGACGTACCGGGCTTCCTGCCGGGCACGGGTCAGGAATACAACGGCATCATCCGACGCGGCGCCAAGCTGCTGTTCGCCTACGGCGAGGCCACCGTTCCGAAGATCACCGTGATCACCCGCAAGGCCTACGGCGGTGCCTACTGCGTGATGGGTTCCAAGGACATGGGCTGCGACGTCAACCTGGCCTGGCCGACGGCGCAGATCGCGGTGATGGGCGCCTCGGGTGCGGTCCGCTTCGTCTATCGCCAGCAGCTCAAGGAGGCCGCCAAGGAAGGCCGCGACGTCGACGAGCTGCGGCTGCAGTTGCAGCAGGAGTACGAGGACACGTTGGTCAACCCGTACGTCGCCGCCGAGCGCGGCTATGTCGACTCGGTCATCCCGCCGTCGCACACCCGCGGTTACATCGCCACGTCGCTGCGGCTGCTGGAACGCAAGATCTCCCACCTGCCGCCGAAGAAGCACGGGAACATTCCGCTATGAGTTCAGCCCCAGTCAGCGACGAGGACGGACAGTCGACGACGCCGCACCGGCCGCACATCCAGATCCTGCGCGGCCACCCCACCGACGCCGAACTCGCCGCGTTGGTCACCGTGCTGGGCAGCGTCGGCGGCGGGCCGGCGCCCGAACCCCCGGAGAAGACCCGCTGGGGCCTTCCGGTCGACAAGCTGCGCTACGCGATCAGCAATTACCAGCGCATCACCCTGCAGGAACGCATCCACATGCAGCGATGACCCGCGCCGACGACGATGGCGCCGGGGTCGAGGGGCGGCGTCATTGACCCGCGTGGTGCTCGGGTCGGCCTCCAGCGGGCGCCTCAACGTGCTGCGCCAGGCCGGCATCGACCCCTTGGTCGTCGTGTCCGGAGTCGACGAGGATCGGGTGATCGCCGATCTGGGACCGAACGCCTCACCGAGTGACGTGGTGCGCGCGCTGGCCCAGGCCAAGGCCGAGCAGGTGGCCGGCGAACTGGATCGCAGCGTGGCGGCGGATTGCGTTGTCATCGGCTGTGATTCGATGCTTTTTCTCGACGACAAGCTGTGCGGCAAGCCGGAGTCCGTCGACGCCGCGCGCCAACTCTGGCAGTCGATGGCCGGACGCTCCGGGCAGCTCTACACCGGCCACTGCGTGATCCGGGTGCAGAACGCCGATATTGTGCATTGTGAAGCCCAAACATCAATCACCACAGTGTATTTCGGCACGCCAGCGCCCGATGACCTGGAGGCGTATCTTGCCGACGGCGAATCGCTGCGGGTGGCCGGCGGCTTCACCCTGGACGGCCTGGGCGGCTGGTTCATCGACGGTGTCGACGGTGACCCCTCGGCCGTGGTGGGAATCGGGCTGCCGCTGACCCGCACGCTGCTGCGCCGCGCGGGCGTGTCCATCGCGACGCTGTGGGCGGATAATCCACTCGGCTGACCCCATACGCCGGAGCCGCTCCGCGGTCACGACGATTTGGTAAGTCCGGCTATATTGATGGCCATGTGGACGGCCGACTGCCGCACGAAATCTGCGCCGCGGTGGTTGAAGCGGTGAGCCGCACCCAGCCTGGCGTAGCGTTCGACGAACTGGAAGCCAAGATCAAAGCGGGCATGGCCGCCTACGCGATCCCGGGCGTCGCGGGTGCGGTCTGGGCCGGTGGCCAAGAGTTCGTGCGGGGCTACGGGGTCACCAACGTAGACCATCCGACACCCGTCGACGGCGACACCGTATTCCGAATCCGCTCCACCACAAACACTTTCACGGGAACGGTGATGATGCGGCTGGTTGAGCAGGGCAAGGTGGACCTGGACTCCCCGTGCGCCGCTACCTGCCCGACTTCGCGGTGGCCGGCCGCATCATCGAGGTGCTCACCGGAACCACCTACGAGTCGGCGGTGCAGAGGCTGCTGCTCGACCCGCTGCAGCTGACGCACACCCGCTACTTTTCCGACCAGATAATCGGCTTGAAGGTGGCGGCATCGCACCGGGTGGCCAACGGCAGACCCGTTGTCGATACCAACTTTTGGGCATTTCCACGCAGTTGCAACCCCACCGGCGGGTTGATGTCCACGGCGCGAGATCAGCTGCGCTACGCACAGTTTCACCTCGGTGACGGCACGGCACCCGGCGGCGAGCGGATTCTGAGCCGGGAGTCACTCGAGGCGATGCGGTCGAACCCGGGTGCGGGCGGGACACTTTGGGTCGAGCTGACCGGGATGGGCATCACCTGGATGCTGCGGCCCTCCGCGCAGAACGTGACCATCGTCGAGCACGGCGGCACCTGGACGGGCCAACGCTCCGGTTTTTTCATGACACCCGATCGCGACTTCGCCATGACCGTGCTGACCAACTCCGATGGCGGATTCGATCTGATCAACGACCTGTTCTCCTGCGACTGGGCGTTGCGCAGATTCGTCGGACTGACCAACATGCCCACCACGCCGCTCCACCTGGACGCCGTCGACCTGGCGGCCTATGCCAGCCGGTACGTCGCCGAGCAAGTCTGTCAGGACGGCAGCATCGAGCAAACCGTCATCGAGCTCTACCCCAGCGACGGCCGGCTCACCGGAAGCATGAGCATCGGCGACACCAGCCGCACCTGGCTGGGCCTCGCGCTCTACCGGACCGACTACGGGCTCGACCTCGGACCCGACGACCAACCCACCGGCAGCCGCTCCAACTTCGTCCGTGCACCCGACGGTGACATCGCCTGGTTATGCAGCCAGCACGGGCGCCTGTTCCGACGCCAATAGGACGCGCGGTGCGGGCAGCTGACCGGGCACGGTCGCGGTTACGCTGAGCGCGTGGCGCGCACCGACGACGACTGGGATCTGGCCTCCGGTGTCGGCGTCACCGCGACCATCGTCGCGGCCGGGCGCGCGATGGCCACCAGGGATTCGCGCCAGTTGATCAACGATCCGTTCGCCGAACCTCTGGTCCGCGCGGTGGGGCTGGACTTCTTCACCAAGATGATGGACGGCGAACTCGACATGACCGCGATCGGGGATGTCTCACCGACCGTGGCGCAGGCGATGGTCGACGGAAACGCGGTGCGCGACAAGTACTTTGACGATTACCTTCGCACCGCCACCGACCGCGGGATTCGGCAAGTGGCCATTCTCGCGTCCGGGCTGGACGCCCGGGCCTACCGCCTGCCGTGGCCGACCGGGACCGTTGTCTACGAGATCGACCAACCACGAGTGCTGAACTTCAAGACGACGACCCTGGCCGACCTGGGGGCCGCGCCCCGCGCCACCCAACGCTGCGTGCCCAGCGACCTGCGCGCCGATTGGCCGACGCCGCTGCAAGCCGCCGGCTTTGACCCGGCAGCACCGACGGCATGGCTGGCCGAGGGTTTGCTGATCTCTCTCAAGCCGGAGGCCCAGGACCGGCTGTTCGACAACATCACCGCCCTGAGTGCGCCCGGGAGCATGGTGGCCACCGAATTCGTGTGCAGCATCGTCGATTTCGATGCCGAGCGAGCGCAAACCATCTCCAGCCCGTTCCGCGAACATGGCATCGACGTCGATTTGGCTTCGTTGATCTACACCGGCCAGCGCAACCACGTCCTCGACTACCTCGCCGCCTTGGGCTGGCGGCTCGAGGGCGTGCCACTGACAGAACTGTTCGAGCGCAGCGGCCTCGATGCCGGCCACGGACGACGACACCGTCTTCATCAGTGGCGCGCTGACCGACGACGGTTAGCGCCGGCCGTGTCCCCCGATCCGGGGACAGAGCCGTTCATCACCTACGTGGGCCGATCGGTGGAGTTGCGCCGCGGCAGATCTTCCTAGTTTCGACGTATGCGATTCGTGAATCCAGGGAGGCGGATTTGTGATGCGTAGAGACGGCGATAGCTGGGATCTGGCCAGCCATGTCGGCGCGACCGCCACGCTGGTGGCCGCGGGCCGCGCCCGGGCCACCAATTCGGCCGAGCCGTTGATCGAGGACCCGTTCGCCGAGCCGTTGGTCCGCTCGGTGGGCATCGAATTCCTTACCAAATGGGCCACCGGAGAGCTCTGCGCGTCCGAGGTCGACGAGCCGGAGGCGGCCTGGGGTCTTGCCCGCATGACCACCGATTTGGTGGCCCGCACTCGCTACTTCGATCGATTCCTCGCCGACGCGACGGCCACCGGAATCCGCCAGGCGGTGATCCTGCGTCCGGGCTCGACGCGCGCGGCTACCGGCTGCCGTGGCCGCCCGGCACGGTGGTGTTCGAGATCGACCAACCGGACGTGCTGCGGTTCAAGGCCGCAACGCTGGCACGGCTGGGTGCCAAGCCCACGGCGCAGCTGCGGATGGTGCCGGCCGACCTGCGCGACGACTGGCCGACCGCGCTGCTGCGCAGCGGATTCGACCCGGCGTTACCGACGGCCTGGATCGCCGAAGGGCTTTTCGGTTACCTGCCCCCGCAGGCTCAGGATCGCTTGCTGGACAACGTCACCGGCCTCAGCGCGCCGGGAAGTCGGATGGCCACCGAGGCGTTCGTGGGGTCACCGGAACTGGACTGCGGGCGGGTCCAAGAGATGATCCGCAACGCGACTCGCACCTGGCGTTACCATGGATTCGATCTGGACATCTGCGCGCTGAACTATCCGGGGGCCCGCAGCGAGGTCGCGGCTACCTCGACAGCTTCGGGTGGCGGTCCACGGGGACCACGGCCACGCAGCTGCTGGCCGATGACGGCCTGCTGGGCTGGCCGGGCGGCCACGCAACGCCGGCCGGCCAGCCCAGCTACTACACATCGGTTCTCGCGGCGTAGTGCACGACGGGCTTGTCGCGGCGCACCCACGGCCGGACAACCCGGAGCTGAGTAGGCTTTGCTCTGTGCCGCTACCTCCCGATTCAAGCCCGACGCTGTCGGCCTACGCCCACCCCGAACGCTTGGTCACCGCGGACTGGTTGTCCGGCCACCTAGGCTCGCCCGGGCTGGCGATCGTCGAATCCGACGAGGACGTGCTGCCCTACGACGTCGGGCATATCCCCGGCGCGGTCAAGATCGACTGGCACACCGACCTCAACGATCCTCGGGTCCGCGACTACATCTCCGGCGAGCAGTTCGCGGAACTGATGAACCGCAAGGGCATCTCGCGCGACGACACCGTGGTGATCTACGGCGACAAGAGCAACTGGTGGGCCGCCTACGCGCTGTGGGTGTTCACGTTGTTCGGCCACCCGGATGTGCGGCTGCTCAACGGCGGGCGTGATCTGTGGCTGTCCGAGCGGCGCGACACCACCCTCGAGGTGCCCACCAAGACGTCGACGGGCTACCCCGTAATCGCGCGCAACGACGCACCGATCCGCGCCTACAAGGACGACGTGCTGGACATCCTGGGCAGCCAACCGCTGATCGACGTGCGCTCGCCCGACGAGTACACCGGCAAGCGCACCCACATGCCCGACTATCCCGAGGAGGGCGCGCTGCGCGCCGGCCACATCCCGACCGCCCGGTCGATCCCGTGGGGCAAGGCGGTCGACGAGAGCGGCCGGTTCCGCAGCCGCGAGGAACTCGAAGAGCTGTACGGCTTTTTGAAACCCGACGACAAGACCGTCGTCTACTGCCGCATCGGCGAGCGATCCAGCCACACCTGGTTCGTCCTGACCCACCTGCTGGGCAAGGCGGGTGTGCGCAACTACGACGGGTCCTGGACCGAGTGGGGCAACACCGTGCGGGTGCCGATCGTCGCGGGCGAAGAACCGGGAGCCGTGCCGACCCGATGACTCTGCCCGCTCCGCTAGCCGAGGTGGTGTCCGACTTCGCCGAAGTGCAGGGCCAGGACAAGCTGAGGCTGTTGCTGGAGTTCGCCGACGACCTGCCCGACCTGCCCGACGATCTGGCCGAGGCGGAGATGGAGCCGGTGCCCGAATGCCAGTCGCCGCTTTTCTTGCATGTCGACGCGCACGACCCGAACCGGGTGCGGCTGTATTTCAGCGCTCCCGCCGAAGCGCCGACCACCCGCGGTTTTGCCTCGATCCTGGCCGCCGGCCTCGACCAGCAACCCGCCGCCGACATCCTGGTGGTGCCCGAAGATTTTTACGGCGAGCTGGGCTTGGCCGCCCTGATCAGCCCGCTGCGGCTGCGCGGCATGTCGGCGATGCTGGCCCGCATCAAGCGCCGATTGCGCGAGTCGGCTTGAGAGGTACCAGGTATCAGCGCTTCGGGCGCGCCGCCTAAACTTCCCCCGACAAGACTTGTAAGAAATTCTCTTAGAGACGACGACTTCAGCCATACACAGGAGGCGCAGGTGCCTAGTCACGCCAGCTCGAGGATCGCCAAGGTGCTCGCTGCCAATCGCGGCGAAATCGCTGTCCGGGTGATCCGAGCGGCCCGCGACGCGGGCCTGTCCAGCGTGGCGGTGTACGCCGAGCCCGACGCCGACGCGCCGCACGTGCGGCTGGCCGACGAGGCGTTCGCCCTGGGCGGTCAGAATTCGGCCGAGTCCTACCTGGATTTCGGCAAGATTCTCGACGCGGCGGCCAAGTCCGGCGCCAACGCCATCCACCCCGGCTACGGATTTCTTTCGGAGAACGCCGATTTCGCGCAGGCGGTCATCGACGCCGGTCTGATCTGGATCGGGCCCAGCCCGCAGTCGATCCGCGACCTCGGCGACAAGGTCACCGCCCGCCACATCGCCGCCCTGGCGCAGGCCCCGCTGGTGCCCGGCACCCCGGACCCGGTCAAGGATGCCGACGAGGTGGTGGCCTTCGCCAAGGAATACGGCGTGCCGATCGCGATCAAGGCGGCCTTCGGCGGCGGCGGCCGCGGCATGAAGGTGGCCCGCAGCATCGAGGAGATCCCCGAGTTGTTCGAGTCGGCCACCCGTGAGGCCGTCGCGGCGTTCGGTCGCGGCGAATGCTTCGTCGAGCGCTACCTCGACAAGCCGCGCCACGTCGAGGCCCAGGTGATCGCCGATCAGCACGGCAACGTCGTCGTCGCCGGCACCCGCGACTGCTCGCTGCAGCGCCGCTTCCAGAAGCTGGTCGAGGAGGCCCCGGCACCATTCCTGACCGACGCGCAGCGCAAGGAGATCCACGAGTCGGCCAAGCGGATCTGCAAGGAGGCGCACTACTACGGCGCCGGCACCGTCGAGTACCTGGTCGGCCAGGACGGCCTGATCTCGTTCCTCGAGGTCAACACCCGGCTGCAGGTCGAGCACCCGGTCACCGAGGAGACCGCCGGCATCGACCTGGTGCTGCAGCAGTTCAAGATCGCCAACGGCGACAAGCTGGACATCACCGAGGACCCGGCACCGCGCGGGCACGCGATCGAGTTCCGGATCAACGGCGAGGACGCCGGGCGCGGCTTCTTGCCCGCCCCCGGCCCGGTGACCCGCTACGACATCCCCACCGGCCCCGGTGTCCGGCTGGACTCCGGCGTCGAGGCGGGCTCGGTGATCGGCGGCCAATTCGACTCGATGCTGTCCAAGCTGATCGTGCACGGGGCAACCCGCGAGGAGGCGCTGGCGCGCTCCCGGCGGGCGCTGGACGAATTCCACGTCGAGGGCCTGGCCACGGTCATCCCCTTCCACCGCGCCGTGGTGCGAGACCCGGCGTTCGTCGGCGACGACAACGGCTTCGCGGTGCACACCCGGTGGATCGAGACGGAGTGGGACAACACCATCGAGCCGTTCACCGGGGGCGAGCCCCTCGACGAGGACGACGCCCAGCCGCGGCAGAAGGTCGTCGTCGAGGTCGACGGGCGCCGGCTCGAAGTGTCGCTGCCCGGCGACCTGGCGCTGTCCAACAGTAGCGGCGTGACCGGCGCCGGCGTGATCCGCAAGAAGCCGAAGCCGCGCAAGCGCGGCGCGCACGGCGGAGCGGCGGCCTCGGGCGACGCGGTCACCGCGCCCATGCAGGGCACCGTGGTCAAGGTCGCGGTCGAGGAGGGCCAGCAGGTCGCCATCGGTGACCTGGTGGTGGTGCTCGAGGCGATGAAGATGGAGAACCCGGTCACCGCGCACAAGGACGGCATCATCACCGGTCTCGCGGTCGAGGCGGGCATCGCCATCACCCAGGGCACGGTGCTCGCCGAGATCAAGTAGCCGACCAGGCTTCCTGGCAATCAGCTAAGGAAACGTTGTCGGTCTCCGGCAGCGCGGGTAGGGTGCGAGGCAGATTGAGTTCACAGCCGCCCGGACCACGTCAGCGCCGCGCGGAAGGCGAATTCCCTACCTTCGAGCATTGCCTCGCCGTTGACGTAGTCCCCACACCGATCCTCGGTTGAGGGAGTGAAGCAATGTCTGTGACCCGATCCTGGCAACAATGCCGAACGGCCCAATTCAACGCCACGTGGAGCGCCGCGGGCACCGTCGTCACCGTCGACGGCGAGCTCGACGCCGCGAACGCCGATCAGCTCGCCGGCTACATGCAGCGCAATGCGCGCCATGCCAAGCGGCTGATCCTCGATCTGCGCGCGCTGAATTTCATTGGTACTGTTGGCTTTTCAGCGCTGCACCGGATCAACGTGGTGTGCTCGGGCGCGCGGCTGAGCTGGGCGCTGGTACCCAGCCCGGCGGTCTGCCGGCTGTTGCGGGTCTGCGACCCCGACGGCACCCTGCCGGTCACGACCTCGGTCGAGGAGCCGCTGCTCGAGACGGTGGTGCCGACGGGACCCGATGCGCGGCCGCTACTCCAACTGGTCACGCAGGCACGCTAGGGATTTCGCCAGCAACCGCGATACGTGCATCTGCGAGATGCCGACCCGCTCGGCGATCTGAGTCTGTGTCATCGACTCGAAGAACCGCAGCACCAACACCGTTCGCTCGCGCTCGGGCAGGCTCTCCAGCAACGGGCGCAGCGACTCGCGGTCCTCGATGCGATCGAGGCCGGCATCGACGTCGCCCAACATGTCGGCGATGGCACGGGCGTCCTCGTCGTCGCCGCCGCCCCCGCCGCTGTCGATCGACAGCGTGTTGTACGAGCTGCCCGCCACCAGACCCTCGACGACCTCGGCGCGGTCCATCTCCAGCTCGGCCGCGAGTTCGGTGGCCGTCGGCGCCCGGCCGAGGCGTTGCGACAGGTCGGCGGTGGCGCTGCCGAGCCGCAGATGCAGCTCCTTGAGGCGCCGCGGCACCTTGACCGACCAGCTGTTGTCGCGGAAGTGCCGGCGGACCTCACCCATGATCGTGGGCACCGCGAACGACACGAAGTCCGATCCGGCCTCGACGTCGAAACGGACCACCGCGTTGACCAAACCGACGCGCGCGACCTGAACCAGGTCGTCGCGTGGTTCACCGCGGCCCTCGAACCGGCGGGCGATGTGATCGGCCAGCGGCAGGCACCGCTCGACGATCTTGTCCCGTTGACGCTGGAATTCCGCCGAGCCGGCCGAGACCGTCGCCAGCTCATCGAACATATCCAAAACATCGGCGTATTCGTTTGGGCGTGACGCGCCCGAACCGCCGTCAGCTTGCGCTGTCACCGGCTAGCGGCCGCCCGTCGCGCCGTCAGCGTGATACCGAATACGCTGCCGGTTTCGTTGGGTTCGCGCCCGTCGTGGAAGGTCTGGACGTCGTCGGCCAGCGACGTCAGGACATGCCAGCTGAAGCTGCCCGGCGACACCACGTCGTGGGTTGCGCACGCCGCGGATGCCTCGACCACCAATTCGTCGTCGCGGGGGTCGACCACCACGCTCAGCGTCGCGTCCGGGGTGGCCGAGCGGATCAACCGGGTGCATACCTCGTCCACCGCGAGCCGCAGATCCGCCACGGCGTCGAAATCCAGGTCTTCGTAGGTGCCGATCGCACCCACCAGCGTGCGCAGCATCGCCAGGTTTTCCAGGCACGCAGCGACGTGAAGTTCGACAGCTCTGCGGCCGCGTTGACGTTTGTCAGCGCGCGATCCGATATCGGTCATATGGTCTCCCGGCAACGTTTGGCTCACACTACCCCTCGCTTTGGAGCGCGCCACCGGTCGCGACAGCTCACCCCGTCAGCCCTCATCGCGGCCGGGTATGTCACTCAGGGACGCGCCAGACAGCACCGGCAAACCCGGGACACACACACTGGGGCGCATCGCTTTGCTTGCCGGAATTACTCTGGTCCTTCTGATTGTCATTGCAGTCAGCATCTATGTCGGTGCTTTCCTGATTCTTTGCCCCATGATGGGGTGAGCGCTGCGAGCAGGAAAAACGTCGCGGGCGCTCATCATGGTTTACACCAGATACCCACTCGACGATGCGGATAACCTACGAATTTTCGGGTGCGCGGGGCCGCGCGTCAGCTGTCGGGCGATTGCCTGGCCGCGTCGGGATGTTCGAGGTACCACCGATCGAAGATCCGGCGTACCCGCCGGTGCTCGGCGGCCAGCCACACCAGGCCCACCACCGTGACGACGACGGCCGTCACACCCGCGGTCATGCTCTCATGCTGATGTCCGGTGCCGAAGGCAGCCAGGCGCCGCACACCGCGACCACGCCGGCCACCACCATCAGGTATCCGGGCCAGTGCAATACGTCGATCAGTGATTCCCCGGCGAGTGGCCGCGTAGTCCGCAAATGGTCGACGGGGTCGTGGTAGGTGTCTCCCACGGCTGCACCCTCTCCATTTGTAGGGCTCGCACCCAACAATTATGCGAGCCCCAGCACCGGCCCGGCAATGGCCGGAACACCCATGGAGACGGTGACGATCATCAGCGTCAGCAAAAACCAGCCCGCGCCGTGCCATCCCCACCAGGTGCCCTCGGCGCGCCAGACCCGGTAGGTCCGCACGAACGCCCACAGGCCGGCGACCAGCAGGATCAGCGGCCCACCGATGGCCAGCAGGGTCCGCTGCGGTGCACCGCACGCCACGGTGTCCACGCCCGTGGCGGGACAGGTACTGACCCACAAGGCCGCCATCACCACGAATCCGACCGCCGTGACCGTCGCCAAGGCGGTAAAGCGGATCGCGGCGCGCACCTCGCCGTCTTCGGAACCCAGGCGATCACCCCGTGATCGCTCATCTGCCTTCGGCATGAGACCTCCGCGTGCTGACTGCATCCAGTTATTCGTCCGCGACGACGGATTAGTTACGTGTGGTCAGGTACCCGCATTCACGGCCACCAACACGTGACGCAGCGCGGCGACGGCCGCGTCGATGTCCGCCCGCGACACCGTCAAAGCGGGACGGAATCGAACGCCGTCGGTGCCGGTGGCCAACACGATTACGCCCCGCTGCCACAGCCGGCGGATCACCTCGTCACGGTCGGCGGTGCTCGGCAGGCTGAACGCGCACATCAGTCCGCGGCCACGGGGATCCAACACCGTCGCGGGGAACTCGTCGGCGAGCTCGACCAGCCGGTCGCGCAGGTAGCGGCCCAGCTCGGCGGCGCGCGCGCACAACCCGTCGACCTCGATCATCTCCAGGATGCGGCGCGCCCGCACCATGTCGGTCAGATTGCCACCCCACGTCGAGCTGATCCGGGAGGCGACCGCGAACACGTTGTCGGCGATCTCGTCGACCCGCCGGCCCGCCATCACCCCGCACACCTGTGTCTTCTTGCCGAACGCCACCAGGTCGGGTGGCACCCCCAATTGCTGGTAGGCCCAAGGGGTTCCGGTCAACCCGCAGCCGGTCTGCACCTCGTCGAAGATCAGCAGCGCGTCGTGTTCGTCGCACAACTGGCGCATCGCGGCGAAGAACTCCGGCCGGAAGTGGCGATCGCCGCCCTCACCCTGGATCGGCTCGGCGATGAAGCAGGCGATGTCGTGCGGGTGGGCCTCGAACGCCGCCCGGGCCTGGCGCAGCGACTCGGCTTCGACCGCGTCCATGTCGCGCCCATTCAGGCCCGGCCGGATGTAGGGCGCGTCGATGCGCGGCCAGTCGAACTTCGGGAAGTGGGCCACGGTGACCGGCTTGGTGTTGGTCAGCGACAGGGTGTAGCCGCTGCGGCCGTGGAAGGCGCCGCGGAGATGCAGCACCCGGGTGCCGAGTTCGGGGTCGAGGCCGTGCTTTTCGTTGTGCCGGCTCTTCCAGTCGAAGGCCGCCTTGAGCGCGTTCTCCACCGCCAGGGCGCCGCCGTCGACGAAGAACAGATGCGGCAGCGCCGGGTCGCCCAGGACCCGGACGAAGGTCTCGACGAAGCCGGCCATCGCGACCGTGTACACGTCGGCGTTGCTCGGTTTGTTCAGCGCGGCTTGGCCGAGCTCGGCGCGGAATTCTTCGTCGTCGGCCAACGCCGGATGGTTCATCCCCAGCGCCGACGAGGCGAAGAAGGTGAACATGTCGAGGTAGCGGCGTCCGTCGCGGGCGTCGACCAGATACGACCCGGACGAGGCGGCCAGGTCGAGCACGAGATCGAAACCGTCGACCAGCATGCTGCGCGACAGCACCTGGTGGACGCGATCGGGTTCGGGCTGCACGCCGGTGAGCGAGTTCAGGACGGCAGTCATACCGCCATGCTAGCTTAGTTTTTACGGATCTATGACGCTATTGCCATAACGTTTACGGTACGTGCTGGCGATTACTGTAAAAAGTATTGAGGATGATGGTGCTGCGGGTCTGGACGTTGGCGGCGGTCCGGATGCGCTGTAGCAGGTCCTCGAGCGCCCGCGCGGACGCGACGCGCACCAGCAGGACGTAGCTTTCCTCGCCCGCCACCGAATGGCACGCCTCGATCTCCTCGAGGTGCGCCAACCGGGCGGGCGCATCATCGGGTTGGGAAGGATCCAGAGGGGTGATGGCCACGAACGCCGACAGCAGCTGCCCGACCGCCTCCGGGTTGATCCGCGCGGAGTATCCGGCCACCACGCCGCGGGCCTCCAGCCGGCGCACCCGGGACTGGACCGCCGACACCGACAGCCCGGCACTGGCGGCCAGCTCCGCCAGCGTCGCCCGGCCATCCGCGACCAGCCGGCGCACCAGGATCTTGTCGATGTCGTCGAGCGACTCACCCATGGCCGGGAATTATCCATGAGTCGGCGCAAGAGGCTGCTGACCTGGCAGCTGCGCGAGCGCTTCGCGGCGGGGCTGTCGGCCACCTACGCCGCCGAAGTGCCCGCCTACGGCACCCTGGTCGAGGTCAGCGGTCAGGTCAACGCCGACTACGTCGCACACCATCCCGGCGCCGAACGGCTCGGCTCGTTGCACCGTGTTACCGCCGAACGGCACGGCGCCATCCGGGTGGGCAGCCCGGCCGAGCTGGCCGCCGTCGCCGACTTGTTCGCCGCGTTCGGCATGGTGGCGGTCGGGTACTACGACCTGCGCCGCGCCCGCTCGCCGATTCCGGTGGTATCGACGGCATTTCGGCCGATCGACGCAAAAGAGCTGGCGCGCAACCCTTTTCGAGTGTTCACGTCGATGCTGGCCACCCGCGACGCCCGGTACTTCGAGCCCGACCTGCGCAGCCGCGTCGAGACGTTCGTCGCGCGCCGCCAGCTTTTCGACCCCGCGCTGCTGGAGCGCGCCCGGATCATCGCCGCCGAGGGCGCCTGCGATGCCGAGGAGGCCGACGCGTTCGTCGCCGCCGCGGTGGAGGTCTTCGCGCTGTCACGCGAACCGATCGACAAGCACTGGTACGACGAGTTGTCGCGGGTCTCCCCGGTGGCCGCCGACATCGCGGGGGTGTGTTCCACCCACATCAACCACCTGACGCCGCGGGTGCTCGACATCGACGAGCTCTACCGGCGGATGACCGACCGGGGCATCGCGATGATCGATGCCATCCAGGGCCCGCCCCGCACCGAAGGTCCCCCAGTCTTGTTGCGCCAGACGTCATTTCGCGCACTCGCCGAACCATGCCTGTTCCGCGGCCGGGACGGCACCGTCAGCGCGGGCACCCTGCGGGTGCGGTTCGGCGAGGTCGAGGCGCGCGGTTTGGCACTGACCCCGCGCGGGCGGGCGCGCTACGACGCGGCGATGGCCCGGCTCGTGGGGGAAGCGGATCCGGCCCGGGTCTGGAACGAGTACTTCCCGTCGACCGACGAGGAGATGGCCGCCGCGGGTCTGGCCTACTACCGCGGCGGCGACCCGGCGGCACCGATTGTGTACGAGGACTTCCTGCCCGCGTCGGCGGCGGGCATCTTCCGGTCCAACCTGGATCGCGACACCCGGGCGGGGCCCAAAACCCGGCACGCCGTCGACGACTCCGGTTACGACGCGTCGTGGCTGGCCGGGGCGATCGGCCACCATATCCATGACCCCTATGTTCTCTACCAGGAGGCATCGGCATGACGACCTCTGACCAGTTGCGCGAGGCGGCCCGGCGGGCGTTGCGGGCGATCGGCGCCGACGTCAGCCTCGGCGAACCCGGCGAGCATGGGCTCGCGGCCGGCACGCCGATCAGCGGCGAGGTGCTGTTCACCGTGCGGCCCACCGCCGACGAGGAGGCCGACCGCGCCATCGCTGCGGCCGCCGAAGCCTTCGCCACGTGGCGCCGCACCCCGGCGCCGGTGCGCGGCGCGCTGGTGGCCCGGCTGGGCGAGCTGCTCGTCGCGCACTGCACCGACCTTGCGACGCTGGTGACCGTCGAGGTCGGCAAGATCACCTCCGAGGCCCGGGGCGAAGTGCAGGAGATGATCGACATCTGCCAGTTCGCGGTGGGGTTGTCCCGCCAGCTCTACGGCCGCACCATCGCCTCGGAGCGACCCGGGCACCGGCTGGCCGAAACCTGGCACCCGCTGGGCGTGGTCGGGCTGATCACCGCGTTCAACTTCCCGGTCGCGGTGTGGGCCTGGAACACCGCGGTGGCACTGGTCTGCGGGGACACCGTGGTGTGGAAACCCTCGGAGCTGACGCCGTTGACCGCGCTGGCGTGTCAGGCGCTGATCGGCTGGGCCGCCGCCGACGTCGGCGCGCCGCCCGCGGTGAGCGGGCTGGTGCTGGGCGATCGCCGGCTGGGCGAGCGGCTCGTCGACGACCCACGGGTCGCACTGGTGTCCGCGACCGGCTCGGTGCGGATGGGCCGGCAGGTCGGTCCGCGGGTGGCCGCGCGCTTCGGGCGGGTGCTGCTGGAGCTGGGCGGCAACAACGCGGCGATCGTGACGCCGTCGGCCGACCTCGATATGGCGGTGCGCGCGATCGTGTTCGCCGCCGCCGGCACCGCCGGGCAGCGGTGCACCAGCCTGCGCCGGCTGATCGTGCATCGCTCGGTGGCCGACTCGGTCGTGCAGCGAGTGGCGTCGGCGTTCGCGACGTTGCCCATCGGCGATCCGACCGCCCCCGACACGCTGGTCGGCCCGCTGATTCACGAGACCGCGTACCGCGACATGGTCGGTGCGCTGGAACAGGCGCGCGCCGACGGCGGCGAGGTGATAGGCGGCGACTTCCAGGACGCCGCGGCCGCCGGACATCCCGGCGCCTACTACGTCGCACCGGCGCTGGTACGCATGCCAGCCCAGAGCGACATCGTGGCGACCGAGACGTTCGCGCCGATCCTCTACGTGCTGACCTACGACCACCTGGACGAGGCGATCGCGCTCAACAACGCGGTGCCGCAAGGGCTCTCGTCGGCCATCTTCACTACCGACCTGCGCGAGGCCGAGCGCTTCCTGGACGGGTCCGACTGTGGTATCGCCAACGTCAATATCGGTACGTCGGGCGCCGAAATCGGGGGGGCGTTCGGCGGCGAGAAGCAAACCGGCGGCGGACGGGAATCCGGTTCGGATGCGTGGAAGGCCTACATGCGGCGCGCCACCAACACCGTCAATTACTCCAGCGAGCTGCTGCTGGCTCAAGGTGTGGAGTTCGGATAAACGCAAGCTGAATTGTCGGTCCGGGTTCGTGGGTACTATTTGACACATGCCTACGGCTAGGAGGCGGTTGTCCCCCGAGGACCGACGCGCCGAACTGCTTGCGTTAGGGGCGGAGGTCTTCGGGAAGCGGCCCTACGACGAAGTCCGCATCGACGAGATCGCCGAGCGCGCGGGCGTCTCGCGCGCCCTGATGTATCACTACTTCCCGGACAAGCGAGCGTTCTTTGCCGCGGTGGTCAAGGACGAGGCCGATCGGCTCTACGAGGCGACGAACAAAGAGCCGATGACCGGGCTGACGATGTTCGAAGAAGCGCGGATGGGCGTGTTGGCCTACATGGCCTACCACGAACAGAACCCGGAAGCCGCCTGGGCCGCCTACGTCGGCCTCGGCCGGTCCGACCCGGTTCTGCTCGGCGTCGAGGACGACGCCAAGAACCGCCAGCTGGAGCACATCATGAGCCGCATCCAGGACGTGGTGGCCGCGGTTCCGGGCGCGAAGCTGGGCCCGGATGTCGAGCGGGACCTGCGGGTGATCCTCAACGGCTGGATCGCGTTCACCTTCGAGCTGTGCCGGCAACGCATCATGGACCCGACGACCAGTGCCGAGCGGCTGGCCGACTCGTGCGCGCACACGCTGCTCGACGCGCTCACCCGGGTGCCCGAGATTCCCGAGGAGTTGGCGCACGCGATGGCGACCGCTCGCCATCAACCGCAGTAGGGACGTTGTTGTCGGTGTCTGTTGGCACCATGGCTAGGTGAGCACCGAAGCACTCGCGAAGTTCAGTGAGATCACCCGCGAGTGGTTCAACAGCACCTTCCCCGCCCCGACCACCGCGCAGGCGGCGGCCTGGGACGCCATTGCCGACGGCAACAACACGCTGGTCATCGCCCCGACCGGGTCCGGCAAGACGCTGGCGGCGTTTCTGTGGGCACTCGACCGTCTTGCCGAGTCGGCCGACAGGCCGGCCCGCGGCACCCGGGTGCTGTACGTCTCCCCGCTCAAGGCGCTGGCGGTCGACGTCGAGCGCAACCTGCGCACCCCGCTGGCCGGGCTGGGGCGAATCGCGCAGCGACGCGGCCTGCCCGCCCCCGATATCAGCGTCGGGGTCCGCTCGGGTGACACCCCGCCGGCGCAGCGTCGCCAGCTGATCAACTCCCCGCCCGACGTGCTGATCACCACGCCGGAGTCGCTGTTTCTGATGCTGACCTCGGCCGCTCGCGAGACGCTGGCCGGCGTCGAGACGGTGATTGTCGATGAGGTGCACGCCATCGCCGCCGGCAAACGCGGCGCGCACCTGGCGGTATCGCTGGAGCGGCTCGACGATCTGCGGGACGGGCGGCCCGCCCAGCGCATCGGGTTGTCGGCGACGGTGCGCCCGCCCGAGGAGCTGGCGCGGTTCCTGTCCGGCGACGCCCCGACCACGATCGTGTCGCCACCGTCGGCCAAGTCCTTTCAACTCACCGTGCAGGTGCCGGTGCCCGACATGGCCAACCTGACCGACAACACCATCTGGCCCGACGTCGAGGCCCGGCTGGTCGACCTGATCGCGGCGCACGGCTCGACGATCGTGTTCGCCAACTCGCGGCGGCTGGCCGAACGACTTACCGCACGGCTCAACGAGATTCACGCCGATCGCAGCGGGGTGGAATTGGCGGCCCCGGAAAATTTGAAGGCGAACCGGAAGGTGCCCGGCGGGGCGCCGGCGCACATCATGGGCAGCGGCCAGACCTACGGCGCCGACGCGGTGCTGGCCCGCGCCCACCACGGCTCGGTCAGCAAGGAGCAGCGTGCCCTGGTCGAAGAGGACCTCAAGCGCGGGCTGCTCAAGGCGGTGGTGGCCACGTCGAGCCTGGAGCTGGGCATCGACATGGGCGCGGTCGACCTGGTGATCCAGGTGGAGGCGCCGCCGTCGGTGGCCAGCGGCCTGCAGCGCATCGGGCGGGCCGGCCACCAGGTCGGCGAGGTGTCGCAGGGAGTGCTGTTCCCCAAGCACCGCACCGATTTGATCAGTTGCGCGGTGGCCGTGCAGCGGATGCTGGCCGGGCAGATCGAGACCATGCGGGTGCCCGCCAACCCGCTCGACATCCTGGCCCAGCAGACCGTCGCGGCGGCCGCACTGGAACCGCTGGACGCCGACCGCTGGTTCGACACGGTGCGCCGCAGCGCGCCGTTTGTGACCCTGCCGCGCAGCGTGTTCGAGGCCACCCTGGACCTGTTGAGCGGCAAGTACCCGTCCACCGAATTCGCCGAGCTGCGACCGCGGCTGGTCTACGACCGCGACGCCGGCACGCTGACCGCCCGGCCCGGCGCGCAGCGGCTGGCCGTGACCTCCGGCGGCGCGATCCCCGACCGCGGGATGTTCACCGTCTATCTGGCCAGTGAGGCCGAAAAGCCTTCGCGGGTAGGCGAACTCGACGAGGAGATGGTCTACGAGTCGCGCCCGGGTGACGTCATCTCGCTGGGGGCGACCAGCTGGCGGATCACCGAGATCACCCACGACCGGGTGCTGGTGGTGCCGGCGCCGGGTTTGCCAGCCCGGCTGCCGTTCTGGCACGGCGACGGCGTGGGCCGCCCGGCCGAGCTCGGCGCGGCACTCGGTGCGTTCACCGGCGAGCTGGCCGGACTGGATCGCGAGGCATTCGCAAAACGTTGTGCTGCATTAGGTTTCAATGACTACGCGACCGACAACCTGTGGGTGTTGCTCGACGACCAGCGCGCGGCCACTGCGGCGGTGCCCACCGACACGACGCTGCTGGTCGAGCGATTCCGCGACGAGTTGGGCGACTGGCGGGTGATCCTGCACTCCCCGTACGGGCTGCGGGTGCACGGGCCGCTCGCGCTGGCGGTGGGCCGGCGACTGGCCGAACGCTACGGCATCGACGAGAAGCCGACCGCCTCCGACGACGGCATCGTGGTGCACCTGCCCGACACCCTCGAGGAATCCCCGGCCGGCGCCGAGCTTTTCGTCTTCGACGCCGACGAGATCGACCCGATCGTCACCGCCGAGGTGAGCGGCTCGGCGCTGTTCGCGTCCCGGTTCCGCGAATGCGCGGCGCGCGCACTGCTGCTGCCCCGCCGTTACCCCGGCCGCCGCTCGCCCCTGTGGCACCAGCGCCAGCGCGCGGCCCAATTGCTGGACGTGGCACGCAAATACCCCGACTTCCCGATCGTGCTGGAGACCGTCCGCGAGTGCCTGCAAGACGTGTACGACGTCCCGGCGCTGGTCGACTTGATGACCGGCATCGCCACGCGTCGGGTCCGGGTGCTCGAGGCCGAAACGGCCAAGCCGTCGCCGTTCGCGGCCTCGCTGCTGTTCGGCTATGTCGGGGCGTTCATGTACGAGGGTGATTCCCCGCTGGCCGAACGCCGCGCCGCGGCGCTGTCGCTGGACAGCACGCTATTGGCCGAGCTGCTCGGGCGCGTCGAGCTGCGCGAACTGCTCGATCCCGACGTCGTCGCCGCGACCGGGCGCCAGTTGCAGCATCTGAGCCCCGACCAGGCCGCCCGCGATGCCGAGGCCGTCGCGGACCTGCTGCGGCTGCTGGGCCCGCTGACCGAAGACGAGGTCGCCGCGCGGTCCGAGGCCGCCGACGTCGGCGGTTGGCTGGAAGGCCTGCGGACCGCCCGGCGTGCGCTGACGGTGTCGTTCGCCGGGCGCAACTGGTGGGTAGCGATCGAGGACATCGGACGGCTGCGCGACGCGGTCGGCGTGGCCGTCCCGCTGGGCGTACCGGCCACGTTCACCGAGGAGGTGGCCGACCCGCTCGGCGAGCTGCTGGGCCGCTACGCGCGCACCCACACCCCGTTCACCACGGCCGAGGCCGCCGCCCGATTCGGTCTGGGACTGCGGGTGACGGCCGACGTGCTGGGCCGGCTGGCCGGTTCGGGAGGGTCCGGGGCCCGGCTGGTGCGCGGCGACTTCGTTGCACCCGAAAACGAGTCCCGCGGTGTCGGCGGCGAGCAATGGTGCGACGCCGACGTGTTGCGGATCCTGCGGCGGCGTTCGCTGGCCGCGCTGCGCGCCCAGGTCGAGCCGGTCAGCACCGCCGCCTACGGGCGGTTTCTGCCCGCCTGGCACCACGTGTCCGCGGCCCAGTCAGGCATCGACGGCCTGGTCTCCGCGATCGACCAGCTGGCCGGCGTGCGGATCCCGGCGTCGGCGCTCGAACCGCTGGTGCTGGCGCCGCGGGTGCGCGACTATTCACCCGCGATGCTCGACGAGCTGCTGGCCACCGGCGAGGTCACCTGGTCGGGCGCCGGGTCGATCTCGGGCAGCGACGGGTGGGTTGTGTTGCACGCCAGCGATTCCGCCCGGTTGACCCTGACCGCGCCCGACGAGATCGACTTCACCGACACCCATCGCGCGATTCTGGACACGCTATCCGGCGGCGGGGCGTACTTCTTCCGGCAGCTGGCCCCCGGCCTCGGCGACACAGCGCACAAAGATGCGCTGTGGGAACTGATTTGGGCCGGCTGGATCACCGGCGACACCTTCGCCCCGGTGCGCGCGCTGCTCGCCGGCACCGGTGCCCGCAAGCGCTCGGCCCCGGCGCACCACATCCGCCGGCCGCCGCGGCTGAGCCGGTACAGCGTCGCGCATCCGCAGGCCCGCACCACCGATCCCACCGTGGCCGGCCGCTGGTCGGCGCTGCCGACCCCGGAGCCCGACTCCACCCTGCGCGCCCACTACCAGGCCGAGCTGCTGCTGAACCGGCACGGCGTCCTGACCCGCGGCGCGGTGACCGCCGAGAACGTGCCGGGCGGATTCGCCACGTTGTACAAGGTGTTGAGCACATTCGAAGAGGCGGGCCGGTGTCAGCGCGGCTACTTCGTCGAGTCGCTGGGCGGCGCCCAATTCGCCGTCGCCTCGACCGTCGACCGGCTGCGCGGTTACCTCGACGGGATCGACCCGGAGCGGCCCGAATACCGGGCGGTGGCGCTGGCCGCCGCCGACCCGGCGAACCCGTACGGGGCCGCATTGCCTTGGCCCGCAACCGATGAGGGTGCACGCCCGGGCCGCAAGGCCGGTGCGCTCGTCGTACTGGTCGACGGCGAGCTGGCCTGGTTCCTCGAGCGCGGCGGGCGGTCGATGCTGACCTTCGCCGACGATCCCGGCGCCCACCACGCGGCGGCGCAGGCGCTGGCCGACCTGGTCACCGCGCGACGCGTCGAGTCCATCCTCGTCGAACGCATCGACGGGGTGTCGGCGCTGCAGCCGCTGGCCGGCGGGCCCGGTCCCGTCGTCGAGGCACTGGCGCAGGCCGGCTTCGCGCGCACCCCACGCGGCATGCGGTTGCAGTGACGACCGATGCCCGAGGGTGACACCGTCTGGCACACCGCGGCCTTGCTGCGCGAGCACCTGGCCGGACGGACGCTGACCCGCTGCGACGTTCGAGTGCCGAAATTCGCCACGGCGGATCTCACCGGCAGTGTGGTCGACGAGGTGGTCAGCCACGGCAAGCATCTGTTCATCCGGGTGGGACCAGCCAGCATTCACTCACATCTGAAGATGGACGGCAGCTGGCGCGTCGGAAACCGGCCGGTGCGGATAGACCATCGGGCTCGAATCATTCTGGAAGCCAACGATATTCGGGCGGTCGGCATCGACCTGGGTGTACTGGAGATCCGCGACCGCGACCACGACGGCGAAGCGGTCGCGCACCTGGGGCCGGATCTGCTGGGCCCGGATTGGGATCCCGGGGTCGCCGCCGCCAATCTCGTCGCCGACCCACAGCGCCCGATTGCCGAGGCGTTGCTCGACCAGCGGGTGCTGGCCGGGGTGGGCAACGTGTACTGCAACGAGTTGTGCTTTGTCGGCGGACACCTGCCCACCGCGCCGGTCAGCGCGATCGCCAATCCGCGCCGTTTGGTCTCCCGAGCCCGGGATATGTTGTGGGCCAATCGTTTCCGCTGGAACCGGTGCACCACCGGCGACACCCGGGCGGGCCGACAGCTGTGGGTCTACGGCCGCGCCGGGCAAAGTTGCCGTCGCTGCGGCACGCGCATCAACGTCGACGCCCCCGGCGCCCGGGTGGCCTACTGGTGCCCGTCCTGTCAGCGCTAATCGCGGGCGTGCGCCAGGAAAAACTGCGCGATCGATTCCGATCCGTCCAGCGCGCGGGTGGTCGGTCCGATGACCGCCCTGGGCAGATACTGCTTGCCGCCCGGCCAGGTGTGCCCGCCGTTGTCGATCTGGTAGAAGACCACCTCGGTGGCCGCAGCGCACGCGGTCGAATCGATGCGGCGCACGATGGTGCCGTCGCCGACGCTGGGCAGCACCTGCACTACCGGGTCACCTTGGCAGCCGTCGGCCGAACGCCACTTGTCCACCATGCTTTTGGCCGAGATGGAGTGGCTGGGGCTACCGCGACCGCGTACGTCGCCACCGGTGAAATGCACCAGCGGATCGGCGGTCCCGTGCGCCGCCCACACCGAAACCGGCTGCGAGGGATGGCACGTGACCCCCACGCCCAGCGTGCCCGCCACGGGCGCGATCGCGGAAAAAACATCAGCCCGATCGCAAGCCAGTCGGTTGGACATGAAGCCGCCGTTGGACATTCCGGTGACAAAGACGTGCCCCGGGGCGATGTTGTAGTCGTTGCGCAGCTTTTCGGCCAGCCCGACCAGGAAGCCCACGTCGTCGATGTGGCGGCGATCGGCGGGCGACGCCCCGCGCCCGTCGGCCCAGCTCTTGTCGTAACCGTCCGGGTAGACCACCAGCAGGTTGTTGGTGTCGGCCACGGCGTCGAAGTCGGTCAGACCCTTCTGGCCTTTTCCGCTGCCACCGCCGCCGTGCAGGCTGAGCACCAGGCCGACGGGATCGCCCGGCGGCAGGTGCAGCACGTAGGTGCGGTCCATGCCGCCGGATCGAAACGTCCCGGCCAGATCGCGAGGCGTGGCCGCCGAGACGTGCTGGACGCCGCAGCCGACCAAACAGAACGCCAGCAGCGCCGGCGACAACCAGCGTCCGTACGGCATGGGGTCAAATTACCCACCCGGTGTCCGCGTGCCGAAAACGGCCGTGTTCAACACCTGGCCGGACTTACTCGCGTTGGCAACGATCGCGATACGAGAGATGATGAGGGACGTGAAAATTGCCAAGCCCGGACCCGTGAAAATCCCGTCGGGCACTCGACTTGTAGCTGCGATGGTCGTGTCGCTCGGCGTGCTTGGCGCAGGCGTGGCCCCTGCCGCCCATGCCGACGCAAACGATGACAAATTCATTCAGCTGCTGATTTCCGACGGCATCACCCATGAGTCCGTCCCGGCTGCCATCGCGGCAGCACGGAAGGTCTGCGACTACCTCGCGGAGGGGATGACGCCCAACGAGGTCGTCATCGACGTGATGAACAGCAGCAGCCTGCCGGACTACGACGCCGGCTACTTCGTCGGCGCGGCCATCCGCGCCTACTGCCCGCAGTACAAGCCGGCGCCGGAGCCGCCACCTCCGGCCGTCTAACGAAACGGCCACAACACACCACAAAACGGCGCGCCAGTGCCGCCACGCTTCCGTCCGTGCGTACACTTTAACGGCACGTGAACGGATGGAGGCTTACAAATGATCGCGAAGATAATAATTGGTAGCGCAGTCGTTCTGGGTGCCGCGGTCGGACTCGCCGCACCGGCCGGCGCGGACGTGGTGTTCAACCAATTTTCCTGTACCTGCGGGGCACCGGCCCCGTTCGCCAGCCCGCTGGCCACCGACCGCATCGAGCAGGGCATTCACGACGCCCTGACCCGCGCGCTGCCCGGTGACAACAACTAAACACCGACTAGACACGGCTGCACAAAGGCTCGACAGCGCCTGCTAACCGGCCGCGCCCTGCCCCACCGCTTGGACGGACGCGTGCTGATGCAGCGCCTGCTCGGCGTTCACCGGAACCGGCATCAGGTCGAAGACGACCTCCTTGACGGTTCCGGTGAACGCATACGGCGCGCGGTCCTGGTAATCCCGGTCCATGACCAACCCGTTGTCGCGGCCGATGTCCATCCCGGCATACGACGTGAAGGACAGGCTCACCGTTTGGGGCAGCTCGCCCTCGCCGATCATTCGATCGTCGGCCCATAATGTCACGCGCCCACCGGAACCGACGACGGGCTGCGCGGATTCGAACAGCATCCGCACGGTGAGGTCGCCGACGGGCAGGGGCTCCGTCGACACCTGCCGATAGGTCTGCACGCCGAGGAACGAATACGTATGGCGCAGTTTGCGTTCCTCGTCCACCCACAACGCCAACCCGCCCATGAAGTCGGCGTTGGCCACCAGCACCCCCTGCGCGCCGGCGTCGGGATGTGCAGCCGCGCTTCGATCGCGTAGGAACGGCCGAAGATGCGCGGCACCATGCCGCGCTGGATGTTCTGCACGTCGCCGGCGAAACGGAATCGCGTGGTGGTGGGCAGCGGTGGCAGATCGCCGAACATCACTGCGAGGCCCCCGAGAAGCGGTAGTACGCGGTTCTTTTCGGCTTCTCGCCACCACAGTTCGATCAGCTCGGCGAGCTTGTCGGGATTTTCGGCAGCCAGGTTGTCGGCCTGGGAGAAGTCGTCGGGCAGGTAGTACAGCGCCCAGACGTCGTCGTCGGGGTTGTAGTTGCCGGGGGCGAACCGCTGCATCGTCTGCGGCGACAAGTCCCACGGCGCCTTGTCCAGCCGGGCGCAGGCCCACCAGCCGTCGTGGTAGATCGCGCGGCTGCCGAAGTTCTCGAAGTACTGCACGGTGTGCCGCTCTTCGGCGGCCGCGTCGTCGAAGGTGTGGATGAAACTGGTGCCGTCCATCGGCTCCTGCTCGACGCCGTCGACACTGCTAGGTTCCGGTAAACCGATGGCCTCCAACACCGTTGGCGCAATGTCGATGCAGTGCGTGAACTGGTCGCGGACTGCTCCGTCGGGCCGGATCCAGCTGGGCCAGGCCACCACCATCGGATCGCGGGTGCCGCCGAGGTGACTGCCCATCTGTTTGCCCCATTGGAAGGGGGTGTTGTTGGCGTGCGCCCAGGCGCTCGCGAAATGCGGTGCGGTGTCCTCGTTGCCCAGCGCTTCGATCCCGCCGTATTGCTCGATGAGCCGCAACTGCTGCTCGGCGGACAGGTCGAGGCCGTTGATGAACGTCATCTCGTTGAACGAACCGGTGTTGGTGCCTTCCATGCTGGCGCCGTTGTCGCCCCAGATGTAGAAGACCAGCGTGTTGTCGGATTCGCCCAGCTCGTCGACCGCATCCAGCAGACGACCGACGTTCCAGTCGGCGTTTTCTCGAGAACCCCGCGAACACCTCCATCTGCCGGGCATAGAGTTTGCGCTGGGTCTCCGACAGGCTGTCCCACGCCGGGAACAGATCGGGCCGCTCGGTGAGTTCGGCGTCGGCGGGAATGATCCCGAGCTACTTTTGCCGTTCGAATGTCTTCTGCCGGTACACATCCCAGCCCTCGTCGAACTGGCCGCGGTACTTGTCGGCCCACTCGGCGAACACGTGGTGCGGCGCGTGGGTGGCGCCGGTGCAGTAGTACATCATCCACGGCTTGCTGGGGTTGGCGGCACGCACGGTGTGCAGCCACTGCACCGCCTTGTCGGTCAGGTCGTCGGGGAAGTAATACGGGCGGCCGCCTTCTCCCGTTGGACTGTCGGGTATGCCGAGCACGGAGTTGTCCTGGGTGATGATCGGGTCGTACTGGCCGGCGGCGCCCGACGGGAATCCCCAGAAGTGGTCGAAACCCCAACCGAGCGGCCAGTTGTCGAACGGCCCCGCCGCTCCCTGCACGTTGTCCGGTGTCAGATGCCATTTGCCGAAAGCGCCTGTGACATAACCGTTGTCGCGCAGTATGCGCGGTAGCGCCGCACAACTTCGTGGCTTGGCCGTCGAGTAGCCCGGGTAGGGGCCCGGAAACTCGCAGACCGATCCGAAGCCGACCCGGTGATGGTTGCGGCCGGTCAGCAACGCCGCACGGGTCGGCAAGCATACCGCGGTGACGTGAAACCGGTTGTAGGCCAACCCGGTTCGCGCCAACCGGGACAGTGTCGGGGTACGGATGGCGCCGCCGAAGGTGTCCGGGCCGCCGAAGCCGGCGTCGTCGATCAGCACGATCAGCACGTTCGGTGCGCCGTCGGGTGCGGCGGCGCCGGGCACGATCGTCCAGTCGCCGACCGACTCCGCCACGGTGCGGCCGATGGTGCCGCCGAAGCTGCGCTGGGGTATCGGCAGCCGGGTGCGGTCCGGGTTGAACTTGACCATCGCCTCCTGCAGCGCCGCGCCGACACCGCGCGGTGTCGAACGGCTCAGCTCCGCAACCGATTTCATCGGCGAGCCGGCCAGCACCTGCTCGACCGTCAGCCGTGACACGGCCGGGGCCACGACGATGATCACGGCGCCGTCGGCGGCCAGCTGCTCCCCGATCTGGTCGGACAGCCCGGCCTTGATCTTCTGATTCACGAGGCTCGCCAGGGCGCCGGCACGCCACTTGGCGCCGCGCCGGGGAAGCCGATCGCCGCCGTCGACGAACACGCGATTGCCCTGCGCGTCCTTGCCGACCAGCACCGAGTCGCGCACCGTGAGGCTTTGGCTCCCGGCGCGGTCGGTCAGCGTTTCAAAGTCGTGACGGGCCGCATCGAGGCCCTGATAGCCGGCAACGATGACCAGCACGGGTTCTTGGCTCATAACCAACTTATAGACGTCGAATCGCCGCGCGGCGGCCGATTGCCGTCAGTACACCGATATCTCGTCGTCGGCCGGCAGCACACCACTCGTTATGAAGATGACGCGCCGGCCGATCTCCACGGCGTGGTCGGCGAAGCGCTCGTAGAAGCGGCCCAGCAATGCCGTCTCGACACCGGTGAGGACACCGTGCTGCCATTCCCGATCTATCAGCACTCCGAACAGCTCGCGGTAAAGGTCGTCCATCGCGTCGCCTTGCTCGTGAAGCAAACCGGCTTGTCGCGGATCGCTGGATATCAGCGCGCATTTCGCACTGTCGCCCAATGCAATTGCCACCTTGGCCATGGCCGCGAAGTACTCGCTGACTTCGGCGGGCAACACGTGCTTCGGGTGATCTCGCCGGGCGATCTTCGCTATGTGCACCGCCAGCACGCTTATCCGTTCCACGTCAGCGATGATTTGTATCGAGCTGAACACCGCCCGTAATTCGCTGGCGACGGGTTGTTGCAACACCAGCAACGCGAAGGCTTCCTTTTCCACTTGGGCCCGCAACGCCACGATTCGCTGGTGGTCGCGCATCACCTGCTCGGCGGCATGGACGTCAGCCTCGAGCAGAGCCTGCGTCGCTAGCTTCATCGCGGCGCCGGCCAGACCGCATATTTCGCCCAGTTGCGTGGTCAGCTCGGCCAGCTGTTTGTGATAGGCGCTACGCAACGGTGCAACCTCCCTGAACGTGAGTTGTCGCGCAGCAGAACGAAAAACGCGAGGCGCCCGACACAAATGTTCGCCGTATTCGGAGACCTCGCACAAGTGACGAAAGCCCCCGAAGGAGGGTCTTACGGCTCCTCTGATCCACGCCGCCGGCGAATAGTCTGACGACGTGATCGCACCGCGTGGGTTGCCGGGTTCTTCTCTGGTGGCAAGCACCCTGCGCAATGCCGTGAGCGGTACCCAGCTGGCACTCACCGCAGGCGTTGTCGCGGCGGCCGAGGTTGCACACACCACGCTCGCCGGCACCGGCGTGGCGCTCGGCATGGGCAAGTCGTTAACCGATGCCGCGCCGGATGTTTCGTCGCTCACCCGCGCGGCGGCGGGCGTCGTGATCGAGGCGCTGGGCGGTCCCGCGGCACGCCGTACCAGCCGCAGCGGACCGCGGTGCTGGATCGAGGTGCGGGGTCTCGGCGGAGAGCATGCCGCGGCCATCGCTACCGACGTACTGGCCGCCGTCCGCGGCACGGCGGGCGTTCGTGCGGCGTTCCTCAACCGCGCCCTGGCGCGGATCGTGATCACCCTGGATACCGAAGCCGCCCACGTGCCCTCGCGGACCGAACTGTGCCGGATCGTCGAGAATGCCGAATCACGCGACGGAATCGGCGTCGCGTGACAACACCCCACCACCCTGCCGGGCGACGATGCGCTGATGATGGCGCGGATGCTCGCGGCTACCGCCGCCACCGTGGGCCTCGGCCTTTCTTTGACCGGCAGCCTGCTCCGGTTGCCCCGACTGCCCGATTTGGTGGCCGTGGCACCGACGCTGGCCGATCACCTGTCGCGAGTACGCCGAGAGCTGGAGCAACGCCTCGGGCCCGAGGGAACCGATGTGCTCTTCGGTTTGGTCAACGCCGCTACCGCCGCGCTGACACTGTCGCCGACGGCGGCGGCCGCGGAGGCCACTACCAACACGCTGCTGGCGGTGGAGGCGTGGACCTGCCGGCTGGCATGGACCCCGCACGAACCCGCGCTGAGCTGCCAACCGATTCCGGACGACGCGCCGTTGGCGCCACGCGATCGCCCCCGCTCGCCCGACGGTCCCGCCGAGCACTACGCGAACCGCATCGGCCTGGCCGGCATCGGTGCCGGCGCCGTGGTCGGTCTGCTGTCACGAAATCTCGACATGGCCGGTGCCACGGCGCTGAGTACCGTCCCGAAGCCGTTGCGCACCGTGCGTGAGGCATTCGCCTGTGCGATGAGCAGCGGCCTCAACGTCCACCGTGACGCGCTGGTGCTACACCCCCGCGTGTTGCGGTCACTGGATCGGATTGACGCGATCATGATCGACCCGCGAGCGCTCTACACCGATGAGCTGATGGTCATTCGCGTTCTGGGCGTGGAGAATTCGGCACGTTCCCACGCGTGGGAAGCGGTGCGGGCCGCACTGGAAAACGACGGCCTGGAGCCGGGATGGCACCAGCTGGCCGACATCCCGGGCGCCGGCAATGTCGGCCAGGCGCTGATCAGCCCGGTCCGCGATCCGTTCGCCGCGGCGGTGCTGACCGAAGCGCGCCGCTCCCAACCGCGGATCTTCTCCCTGGATGACGATGGATTACGTTCTCTAGCAAGGGGATTCGACCAACTCTATCCCACCGACGGTTCGATCGACCACGCGGTGGCGGCGGCGGTGGCCGAACTGAAGGCCGGCGGCGCCACCGTGGCGTTGTTGACCACGGCGGAGATGCGGGCCGCGCACCGGTCCGACATCACAATCGGCGTGCTGCGCGATCGGTTGCCTCCGCCCTGGGGCACCGACGTGATGGTCGACGACCTAACCGGTGCCTGGCGTGTGCTGCACGCACTGCCCGCCGCCCGCTCCGCCACCGAGGGTGCCGTCCGGCTGTCCGCCTCGGCTTCGGCGCTGGGCGCCTTGATGCTGATTCCCGGTGTGCCCGGACGCAGTTCGACATCGGTCAACATCGGCATGGTCACCAGTCTCTGGATCGGATACCGGGCAGCCGCGAAGGCGTTTCGCGATCCGCTGCCCGAGCCGGAGACCAGCCACGAATGGCACGCGCTGCCCGTTACGGAGGTGCAGCGGCTGTTGCCCCGCCCGACCGACCAACGTCCGAGCGAAGCCCCGGCGTGGTGGTCGCAGCGGCCGGCGGTTCGTGCGCTGCACGATGCCGCCGCGACCTCGTGGGGTCTGCTGCGCGATTTCGCCGGCGAGATGCGCGGCGACCTGTCGGACCCGATCACCCCGCTGCTGGCCACCGGGGCGCTGGCCAGCGCGCTGCTCGGTTCCCCGCTGGATGCAGTCCTGGTCGGCAGTGTGCTGTTGTCCAACGCAGCGTTGTCCGCCGAGCAGCAGCTGTACGCCGAACGCACACTGGATCGCCTGCTGGCCGTGCAGGATCCGCCCGCGCGCCGATTTGTGGGCCCCGTGAAGGCGCAGCGCCACGAGAAGATTCCCACTCGGCGACTGCGGCTCGGCTACATCATCGAGGTCCATGCCGACGAGGTGGTCCCCGCCGACGCCCGGCTGTTGCACACGACCAATGTCGAAGTCGACGAATCCACACTGACCGGCGAATCGCTGCCGGTGGCAAAGCAGCCCGAGCCAACACCGGGGGCTCCGCTCGCCGAGCGCCTGCATGATCTATGCCGGCACCACGATTGTCGCGGGCACGGCGGCGGCCGTGGTAACCGCGGCGAGCTCACGCTCGGAGATGCGCCGAGCGTTGGCGATGGCCCCGCGGAAGTTGCAGGAAGTCGGCCTGCAGCGGCAGCTGCGACATATCACCGGCCGGGCGTTGCCATTCAGCTTTGCCAGCGGCGGCTTGGTCGGGCTGATCAGCCTGATGCGGGGCACCTTGTTGCGCGACGCGGTGTGGTCACATTGGTCGTCGCGGCCGTTCCGGAGGGGTTGCCGTTGGTGGCCACCCTGGCGCAGCTGTCCGCTGCCCGCCGCCTCACCGACCGATCGGTCCTGATCCGTAATCCGCACTCGATCGAGGCGCTGGCCCGGTTGAACGTGGTCTGCTTCGACAAGACCGGAACGCTCAGCGAAAACCGGCTGAGCGTCAAATCGGTGCGCCCGCTGCCGGGTTACACCGCGGCGCAGGTGCTCGACGCGGCGATGAGCACCAGCTACGCCAGGCACACCCACCGTGTCGACCACGCCACCGACGACGCGATCACCCAGGCCGCCGACGACCCGGAGCTGCGGGGCGACGGGCTGCCACCTCGACCCCGGCAGAGCCGCGACGCGTTCCTGCCGTTCCAGTCGTCCGGCCGGCCGTTCGCCGCCGCGCTGGTCGGCACTCGACTGACCATCAAGGGCTCACCCGAGGCACTCGCGTCAGCGCTGCGGCACAACAACCAGCCATTGGCACAGCAGGTCGACGAGATGGCGGCCAACGGTCTTCGAGTGCTGGCGGTGGCCGAGCGCGAACTCACCTCGCACCAAGCAGCCGCCGCGGCGGCCAACCCCGGCTATCTGGAAAGCGTGTGCACGTCCCAGCTCACCCCGATCGGTCTGATCGGGTTGGCGGATACTCCGCGGCCGATGGCCCGCGCCCTGCTGCAGAGCCTTTCCGAGCGCGGTATCGGGGTCCGGCTGATCACCGGCGATCATCCCTCCACCGCGATGGTGATCGCTCGCGAGCTGGGCATCGAGGTGAACGCCGATCAGGTGATCACCGGCAGCGACTGGGAAGCGCTCTCCGCCGACGAGCGGGCACAGACCGTCGCGTCGTGTCTGGTCTTCGCCCGGATGACGCCGGAAGACAAGATCGACGTGGTCCAAACCCTCGAGCGGGCCGGCCTCGTCACGGCGATGGGCGGCGACGGTGTCAACGACGCCGCCGCGATCCGGGCGGCGAGCGTGGGCGTCGGGGTGGCTGCTCGCGGCAGCGATGCGGCGCGCAGTGCGGCCGACGTGGTGCTGCTCGACGAACGGATCGAAGCGCTGCTCGATGCTCTCGACGAAGGCCAGCAGCTGTGGCAGCGAGTGCACTCCGCGGTGTCAATGCTGTCGGGCGGCAACCTCGGCGAGGCGTGCTTCGCAACGATCACCGCACTTTTGACTGGGCGGTCGGTGTTAACGCCCGGCAAATGCTGTTGGTCAACATGCTGACCGACGCGCTGCCCGCCGCCGCGCTGGCCGTCAGCCCGCAAACCGGCACCGCCGATCAGGACCGCGACGAGGCAGCGATGTGGCGCGCGATCGGGATTCGCGGTGCCGCGACCACGATCGGTAGCACGCTGGCCTGGACGATGGCCAGCGTGACCGGCATGCCGCAGCGCGCCGCGACCGTCGGGCTGATCGCACTGGTCGGCACCCAACTCGCCCAGACGCTGGTCGACTCGCACGCCCCCCTGGTGGTGTTGACGTCGGTCGGTTCGCTGGGAGTTCTGGTGGTGGTGGTCAGCACCCCGGGGCTCAGCCAGCTGTTCGGCTGCACCCCGGTAGACCCGTTGGGCTGGGGCCAGGCCTTGCTCGGGGCCGCGGTGGCCAGTGCGCTGCCTGCGATTGCTCCCAACCTGCTACGACGGGCGTCTGACGTAATTCAACGACAAATCTCGGGCGACGAGTCGGCCCGACTGACCCAAGGAGTCGAAAGTGGTTGCCGATAATCGCAATTCCCGAGTGCAACTCAAGCCGCATCGAGGCTTGTCGGAGCATCTCGACGGAGCTTGGTGGCCCCGGTCGCAGAATTTGGTCGACGAGTTGCCCGACTTGGTGACATCGGTGTCCGACCGGCTGGGACAGGTCGTGATGGTGGGTTACCGCCGCAACGGCTGGGATCAGACGCCACCCCTGACCGAAATCGCCGGGCGCACAATCAGATTGCTGGTTTTCATTAGTAACGAGCCGACCAGTGTCATCCTGATCGGCGAAGACGGCCGTCACCTCACGCTGCACGTCATCCGTCCGGACACCGATGAACAGACCGCGCGAAAGTTGTTGACCGAGACGCAAGTACCCGCCGACACCGACGTCGCGCCGGCCAGTCGTTCGACGGTTTCGCGATCGGTGGCCGAGGTCGCAGACAAGCTGGCCCGTCACGAGGGACTTGGGGACGAGCAACGCACCGCCCAGATCAAGGGCTGGTGTGACGAGGTCGCCCAACAATTCGTCAATGCGCCCGTCCAGACTTTTGTTCAGATCCTGGTCGAACACATCGTGCACAACCGCATGATCGAGTCCCGCCGCAAGGCCTCGGCGAGCGGCTGATGACGCGTGTGCGCCCTGGTCGATCCTGATCCTGCGCTTCTCGATCCGGCCGTCGTCGTCGAACGGCTCCGAACCGATTGCGAGGTCGGCTTGACCGCGCACGAGGCCGCCCGCCGCCTGGTCGCGTTGGGACCGAACGACGTCGGACATGTCCCGCCGCAGCCGAAGTGGAAAAAGATCGTCAGCCAGTTCCGCAGTCCGCTGGTTTACCTGCTATTGGCCGCACTGGTTGCCTCCCTTGGGGTTTGGGCCATCGAGGGCGCCTCCGAATGGCCGGTAGATGCTGTGGTGATCGGCGCCATCCTGGTCCTCAACGCCGTCCTGGGTTACGGACAGGAGGCCACGCGGTCGACGCCTTGACGCGGATGACGGCAACCGCGGCGACCGTGGTGCGCGACGGGATCGAATGCAGAGTTGCCGCAAGCGAAGTGGTGCCCGGTGACGTGCTGTTGCTGTCGGAGGGCGACGCCGTGGCCGCCGATGCCAGGCTGCTGTCGGCCGACAGGCTCGAGGTGCTGGAGAGGGCGTTGACCGGGGAAAGCGAGCCGGCCCGTAAAGATCCGCGGGACCACGCCGGGCCGACGGCGTCGGCCGGGAAAGCCGGCATGGTGTTTAAGGGCACGGCGGTCACCAAGGGGGTCGCTCGGGCGGTGGTGACTGCCACCGGAATGGCAACGCAGACGGGCCAGATCGCCGGCCTGGTGCGGGCCGTCGACGACGACGCGACGCCGTTGCAGCGTGAGATCGACCGCGCCAGCCGTGTTCTCGGGATCGCTGTGTTGGTTCTCGGCCTCGTGGTGATCGCCTGCATTTTTGTCGTCTTCGGCGCCCACAGCGCCCACGACGTGGTCACCGCAGTGCTGCTCGGCGTCTCGCTGGCCGTGGCCGCGGTGCCGGAGGGGCTGCCCGCGATCATGTCGGTCGTGCTGGCGCTGGGAACGCGGCAGATGGCCGCCGAAAACGCCGTCGTCAAACAACTCTCGTCGGCCGAGACGCTGGGATCGGCCTCGGTGATCTGCTCGGGCAAGACCGGCACCCTCACGACCGGGGAGATGACGGTGGTACGAGTCGTCACCCCGGTCGGCGAGGTCACCGTCACGGGTGCGGGCTACCGGCCGGAAGGCAGTTTCGAGCACGACGGAGCACGCCTCCCGGAAGGTGAAACCCTATGGCGTCAAACGGCATTGGTGCTGGGTGACGACGGTACCGGCGCGACCGCATCGCTTCAGGAACAGGACGGCCAGTGGATTGCCGAGGGGGATCGGATCGAGGCGGCCTTCGTGGTCGCGCGGAGAAAGTTCGGCACCCGCCCGCACCGAACCACGGCCGGCGCGACCAAGGGCGATCCCGCCGTCGTAGTGGACCGCTGCACACATCTGCGAATCGGCGATCGACTCCTACCGCTGGACGACCCGATGAAAGCGACCATCCGTTGCGACGCCGAGCGGCTCATCCGCGACGCGCTGCACGCCGTAGCGGTGGCCTACCCGGCATCGGCTGACCAACCCGACCAGACGCTGGCGTATGTGGAGATGGTCGGCATCACCGAGCCCCCTCGCCCAGGAGTTGCAGCGGCCATCGCCGACGCCCGCCGTGCCGGGGTCCGGGTCGTGATGATCACCGGCGACCATCCGCGAGCGGCGGCGCGCATCGCGCGCGAGCTCGGGATCGAAGACAGCGAGTCGGCGGTGTCCGGCTCCGAGATCGCCGTCCAGGACGACGATCAGCTCCGGGAAACGGTGCGCAACCACTCGCAATACACCCAGCTCGCTCCCGCCGACAAATTGCGCATCATCGGCGCCCTGCAGTCCGATCATGAGATCGTGGCAGTGACCGGGGAGGGGATCAACGATGCGCCCGCCCTGAAGTCGGCAGACATCGGTATCGCCATGGGCCGCACCGGCACCGACGTTGCCAGAGAAGCGGCGAAGATGATTCTCGCCGACGACAACTTCGCGACGATCGTGCGGGCCATCCGCGAGGGCCGCGGCATCTTCGCCAACATCAAGAAGTCGCTGCGCTATTTGCTGTCCTCCAACATGGGGGAAGTCCTGACGGTCTTTTTCGGGGTGGTCCTGGCCGGGGCGATCGGCCTATCGCAGGCGCACACCGTGGCGTTGCCGCTGCTGGCCACCCAGATTCTGTGGATCAACCTGCTCACCGACGGCGCCCCTGCCCTGGCGTTGGGTGCGGACCCCCAGACCGAAGACCTGATGAGTGAACCGCCGCGGGCGGCGTCGGATCGGGTCATCGACGGGCGGATGTGGAACAACATCGTCGTGATCGGCGCCGCCGTCGCGGCTGCGACACTGCTGACGATCCACCTCTACGTCCCGGGCGGCCCGATGCCGTCGTCGCTCGACACGGCCCGCACCGCCGGCTTCACCGTGCTGGTGCTCAGCCAGCTGTTCAACACCCTCAACGCCCGGTCGGAGACGCAAACCGTGTTCCGTGGCCTGTTCGCCAACGGCTGGCTGTGGGCGGCGATTGCCTTCTCGGCGTTGCTACAGGTGGCGGTGGTGCAGCTGCCGCTGCTGAACACGGCCTTCACCACCGAGCCGCTGTCTTTGGACCAGTGGGCGGTGTGCATCGCCTTGGCCAGCACGGTGCTGTGGGCCAGCGAGATTCGCAAGCTGATCCTGCGTCGCGGTGATCGCCAGTGCAGCCAATCTCGCGGCGGCTGACGAACATGCGGCACGACCCGGTGAACGGATCGTCGAACTCGATGCGCTGGGCGAGCAACCGCAGCGGAGTGCTGAAGTCGTCGGCGGGCACCTCGATCACCTTGGGGTACAACGGATCTCCGATGATCGGCAACCCCAGCGACGCCATGTGCACCCGCAATTGATGGGTGCGCCCGGTGCGCGGGGTCAGCCGGTAGCGGCCGTCCGGCGATACCAGTTCCACCAGCGTTTCGGCGTTGGGCTCTCCGGGCTCGACGACGGCCTGTAAGTGCCCGCTGCGCTTGATGATTCGACTGCGAACCACACGCGGCAACGCCAGCGTCGGATCCACCGGCGCGGCGGCCAGATACGTCTTGTGCACCAAACCCCGGGCGAACAGCATCTGGTAGGCACCGCGCACCTCGCGGCGCGTGGTGAACAGCAGCACCCCGGCCGTCAGCCGGTCGAGCCGGTGGGCGGGACTGAGCTCGGGCAGACCGAGCTCGTTGCGCAGCCGCACCAGCGCGGTCTGCGCGACGTCACTGCCCGGGGCATGGTGGCCAGAAAGTGCGGCTTGTCGACGACCACGATGTCGTCGTCGCGATACAGCAGCGGGATTGCGAAGGGGACCGGCACCTCGTCGGGCAGGTCGCGGTAGAGGTAGACGCTGGCGCCGGCGGGGCGCACCGCGGCCGCGTCGATCACCACACCGTCGGCATCGACGACCTCACCGGCCAGCACCTTGGCCCGGGCCTGCGCGCCGAACCGCGCGGTCAGCTCGGCCAGCACCGCCCCGCCGTGCAGCCGGACCCGCGCCGGGCCCAATCCGTCGCGCACCGGTAGCGGCGCCGGTTTCACCGGAAACTCAATTGAGGGGCACCGGCTCGAGGATCTCGGCCCGCGCTTCGGGCGCACTGGCCCGCAGCTCGTCGGCCGACACGTCGTCGGGCTGGGCCTGGGACAAGATCTCGGCCTCCACCCGCGCGGTGTAGTTGGCGACCTCGCGATCGACGTCGGAGGCGCTCCACCCCAGCACGGGGGCGACCAGCTCGGCGACCTCGCGGGCGCAGTCGACGCCGCGGTGCGGGTATTCGATCGAGACCCGCATCCGCCGGGCCAGGATGTCCTCGAGATGCAGGGCACCCTCGGCGACGACGGCATACAGCGCCTCCACCAACAGGTAGCCCGGCGCGTCGGTGATCGGGCTCAGCAGTTCGGGACGGTCGGCGGCCAGCGCCAGCACGTCGTCCATCAGCGAGCCGTACCGATCCAGCAGATGGCGCACCCGGTACGGGTGCAGGCCCACCAGCTCCCCGACGTGCTCGATCTGATTGATCAGGGCGAAGTACCCGTCGGCGCCCAGCAGGCTCACCTTCTCGGTGATCGACGGCGCCACCCGGGCCGGAATGAATTGCGACGCAGCATCTATCGCGTCGGCAGCCATCACCCGGTAGGTGGTGTACTTACCGCCGGCGATCGCGACCAGGCCGGGCGCGGGCACCGCGACGGCATGCTCCCGCGACAGCTTGGAGGTCTCCTCGCTCTCCCCGGCCAGCAGCGGCCGCAGCCCCGCGTACACGCCGTCGATGTCGGCATGCGACAGCGGGGTGGCCAGCACGGTGTTGACGGTGGACAGGATGTAGTCGATGTCGGCCTTGGTGGCCGCCGGGTGTGCCAGGTCGAGATTCCAGTCGGTGTCGGTGGTTCCGATGATCCAGTGGCTGCCCCACGGGATGATGAACATCACCGACTTCTCGGTGCGCAGGATGATCGCGGCATCGCTGACGATCCGGTCCCGCGGCACCACCACGTGCACGCCCTTGGACGCGCGGACCTGAAATCGCCCGCGCTGCTTGGACAATGCCTGGATCTCGTCGGTCCACACCCCGGTCGCGTTGACCACGACGTGCCCGCGCACCTCGGTCACCGAGCCGTCCTCGGAGTCGCGCACCCGCACCCCGATCACCCGGTCACCCTCGCGCAGCAACGCTACCGCCTGGGTCGAGCAGCGCACCACGGCGCCGTAATGCGCGGCGGTGCGCGCGACCGTCATCGTGTGCCGGGCGTCGTCGACGACGGTGTCGTAGTAACGGATCCCACCGATCAAGGACGACCGTTTCAGCCCGGGACTGAGCCGCAGCGCCCCCGCGCGTGTCAAATGCTTTTGCGCGGGAACGGATTTCGCGCCGCCCAGGCTGTCGTATAAGAAGATGCCCGCCGCGACGTAGGGCCGCTCCCACCACCGATGGGTCAACGGGAACAGGAACGGCAGCGGCTTGACCAGATGCGGCGCGAGCGTGGTCAGCGACAGCTCGCGCTCGTAGAGCGCCTCACGCACCAGGCCGAACTCCAGCTGCTCGAGGTAGCGCAGCCCGCCGTGGAACATCTTCGACGACCGGCTCGAGGTCCCCGAGGCCAGGTCGCGGGCCTCGACCAGTGCGACCTTCTGGCCGCGGGTGGCGGCATCCAGCGCGCAGCCGGAGCCCACCACCCCGCCGCCGATCACGACGACGTCGAACTGTTCGGCGCCCAGTCGCTCCCAGGCTTGCGCTCGTTGCGGCGGGCCCAGTATGGACAACAGCTCACTCACGGGAACGGACTCCTCACTCGGAAAACGCTAGTCCAGATCGTCGTGTGCCATCAGCCGGCGGGCGGCCTCGGTGATTGACCCGGACAGCGACGGGTAGACGGCCAGCGTCTGTGCCAGCTCGGTGACGGTGATGCGGTTTTGCACGGCCACGGCGATCGGCAGGATCAGCTCGGAGGCGATCGGCGCCACCACCACCCCGCCGATGACCACGCCGGTGGCCTGCCGGCAGAACAGCTTGACGAAACCCTGCTGCAGGCCGGACATCTTGGCCCGCGCGTTGGTGCGCAGCGGCTGCATGATCGTGCGGGCCGGCACCGAACCGTTGTCGATGGCCGACTGCGGCACGCCGACGGCGGCGATCTCCGGCCGGGTGAACACCGTCGAGGCGACCGTGCGCAGCCGGATCGGGCTGACGCCCTCGCCGAGCGCGTGATACATCGCGATGCGGCCCTGCATGGCGGCCACCGACGCCAGCAGCAGCAGCCCGGTGCAGTCTCCGGCGGCCTAGATGCCGGGCACCGACGTCCGCGAAACCCGGTCGACCTTCAAGTAGTCACCGGCGTCCAGCTCGATGCCGACCCGCTCCAGACCGAGGCCGCTGGTGTTGGGCACCGAGCCGGTCGTCATCAGGGCGTGGCTGCCCTCCACGGTCCGGCCGTCGGTCATCGTGACCAGGACCCCGGTCTCGGTGCGGGTGACCGATTCCGCGCGGGCGTTCTTGATCAGCTCGACGCCGCGTTCGGCGAACGCCTCCTCCAGCACCAGCGCGGCGTCGGCGTCCTCGTAGGGCAGCACCCGGTCGCGGCTGGCCGCCACCGCGACCGGCACGCCCAACTCGGTGTAGGCGTGCACGAACTCGGCACCGGTCACCCCGGAGCCCACCACGATCAGATGCTCGGGCAGCGCCTCGAGGTCGTACAGCTGGCGCCAGGTCAGGATCCGCTCGCCGTCGGGTTGGGCCGACGGCAGCACGCGCGGGCTGGCGCCGGTGGCGATCAACACCACGTCGGCCTCGTACTCGCTGGTCGAGCCGTCGGAATGGGTGGCCTTGATGCGGTGCCGGGCCAGCCCGGGTTCGGGGTCGATCAGCTCGCCGCGGCCGGAGACCACCCGCACGCCCTTGCTGAGCAGGTCGGCGGTGATGTCGGCGGACTGCTCGGCGGCCAGCGCCCTGACCCGCTGGTGGACCTGCGGCAGCGAGATCTTCGCGTCGTCGATGTCGATGTCGAAACCCAGCCGCGGCGCCCGGCGCAGCTCGGTGCGCAGCCAGGTCGAGGCGATGAACGTCTTGGACGGTACGCAGTCGTCCAGCACGGCCGCCCCGCCGATGCCTTCCGAGTCGATGACGGTGACGTCGGTGGTATCTGGGTGTGACGTGGCGGCCACCAGCGCGGCTTCGTAACCGGCCGGGCCTCCACCGAGGATCACGATGCGGCTCACCACAGCCCCAACCTAATCCAAGGACGTTCCGGACCGCCGGATGAATACCGGGCGAGCACCCGTTGTTTAAGCTTTCATCCGTGCCGCTCTACGCCGCCTACGGATCGAACATGCATCCCGAGCAGATGCAGAAGCGGGCACCGCATTCCCCGATGGCCGGCACGGGCTGGCTGCACGGGTGGCGGCTGACCTTCGGCGGCGAGGACATCGGCTGGGAGGGCGCCCTGGCCACCGTCGTCGAGGATCCCGATTCCAAGGTGTTCGTCGTGCTCTACGACATGACGCCGGCCGACGAGATGAGCCTGGACCGGTGGGAGGGCTCCGAGTTCGGCATCCACAAGAAGATCCGGTGCCGGGTCGAGCGCACGTCGTCGGACACCGACACCGATCCGGTGCTGGCGTGGCTGTATGTGCTCGACGCCTGGGAGGGCGGGCTGCCGTCCGCGCGGTACCTCGGCGTGATGGCCGATGCCGCCGAAATCGCTGGCGCGCCAATGGAATACGTTCACGACCTGCGGACCCGCCCGGCCCGCAACATCGGCCCGGGGACCTCCGCTTAGGGCGTCAGGAGAAGATCGCCGACTGCTCGACGATGTTGACCATCACCCGCAGTCCGATCCCCAGCGCGCGTTCGTCGAGATCGAAATTCGGCTGGTGCAGATCCAGCTGCGGTCCCTCGCCCGGCCACACGCCCAGCCGGGCCATCGCGCCGGGAACCTCCTCGAGATACCAGGAGAAATCCTCGCCGCCGCCGGACTGCCGAGTGTCGGCCAGCGCCTCGGGGCCGACTCCCTCGATCGCGTGGGTGAGGATGCGAGTCGAAACCTCCTCGTTGACCACCGGGGGCACCCCGCGCCGGTACTGCATGGTGTGTTCGATGCCCAGCGGCGCCAGCAGCGAATCGACCGCCCGACGGATGACGTCCTCCAGCTCGAGCCAGGTGTGCCGGCTGGCGGTGCGCACGGTGCCGGACAGCTGGCCGCTCTGCGGAATGGCGTTGGCCGCCACCCCGGCGTTGACCGCCCCCCACACCAGGACGGTGCCGTTGCGCGGGTCCAGGCGCCGCGACAGGACGCCGGGCACCCCGGTGATCAGCGTGCCGAGGCCGTAGACCAGGTCGGCGGTCAGATGCGGCCGCGAGGTGTGGCCGCCCGGCGAATACAGCGTGATGTGGATGTGGTCGGCCGCCGAGGTGATCGGGCCTTGCCGGACCGCGACCTTGCCGACCTCGAGCCGGGGATCGCAGTGCAGCGCGAAGATCCGGGACACCCCGCTGAGCGCTCCGGCGGCGATGGCGTCGATCGCGCCGCCGGGCATCAGCTCCTCGGCGGCCTGAAAGATCAGCCGCACCCCGACCGGCAGTTCGGGCACCGAGGCCAGCGCCTGCGCGGTGCCCAGCAAGATCGCGGTGTGCGCGTCGTGCCCGCAGGCGTGTGCGACGTTGGGCATCGTCGAGGCATACGGCGCGTCGGTGCGCTCGGCCATCGGCAGCGCGTCCATGTCGGCGCGCAGCGCGATGCGGGGCTCGTGGTCGGGTCCGAAATCACACGTCAGCCCGGTACCGCCGGGCAGCACCTTGGGGTTCAGCCCCGCGTCGGCCAACCGCTCGGCGGCGAACTGCGTGGTGGCGTACTCCTGCCGGCCCAGCTCCGGGTAGCGGTGGATGTGCCGGCGCCACTCGACCAGGTCGTCGTAGTGGGCGGCCAGCCAGGATTCGGCGGTGTCGACCAGGCTCATGTGGCGGCCCGGCGTTCCACCCCGGCGATCACCCGGTCGCGTTCGGTGCCGTCCTGGGCGAGGTGCACGACCGTGCGCGCCAGCATCACCGCGCCCTCGATGACCGCGCGGTCGGCGCTCGGGCCGGCGGCGGCGGTGGCGAATGCGCGCTGATGCACCGTCGCGCCCCCGGCGTCGACGCCGATCACCGGGTGAATGCCCGGCAGCACCTGCGTCACGTTGCCCATGTCGGTGCTGCCTATCGGCAGCGCCGTCTCGAACTCGGGCGCCACCGGCTCGCGTCCCAGCCGGCGCATCTCTTCCCGGCAAATCTCGGCCAGCCACCGGTCGGGCCGCAGCTCGGCGTATGCCGGTGACGGCGTGTCGATTTCGTATTCGCAGCCGGTGGCCAGGGCGCCTGCGGCAAAGCAGGCAAACATCCTGCCCTCCAGTTCCCGTAGCGAATCCAGCTCGACCGCGCGCATCGCGTACTGCACTGCGGCGTGGCCGGGAATGACGTTGACCGCCTGCCCGCCGTTGGTGACGATCCCGTGGACCAACTGCCCCGGCGCCAGTTGCTGGCGCAGCACGCCGATGGCGACCTGCGCGACGGTGACGGCGTCGGCGGCGTTGACGCCCAGATGCGGGGCGACGGCGGCATGCGATTCCGTGCCGCGGTAGTCGACAGTCACCTCCGAGAGCGCCAGCGAACGCGCGGCCGCGATATCGGTCGGCCCCGGGTGCAGCATCACGGCCGCCGCGACGTCGTCGAACGTCCCGGCCTCAAGTAGCAGCGCCTTGCCGCCGCCGGCCTCCTCGGCGGGCGTGCCGACCAGGGCGACGGTCAGGCCGAGCTCGTCGGCCACCTCGGCCAGCGCCAGCGCGGCGCCCACCGCCAACGCCGCGATGATGTTGTGGCCGCAGGCGTGTCCGATCTCGGGCAGCGCGTCGTACTCGGCGCAGACCCCGACAACCAGGCCCCCGCTGCCGAAATCCGCCCGGAAGGCGGTGTCCAGACCGCCGGGCGCCGCGGTGACCTCGAAGCCGCGCTCGGCGACCAGGGCTTGGGTTTTGGCGCAGCTGCGATGCTCGGCGAAAGCCAGCTCAGGCTCGGCGTGGATTGCGTGCGACAGCTCGACAAGATCGACGCCACGACGCCGCACCGCGTCCTCGACGCGGTCCAATGCGGTGTGTGGGGGCATCCTCGCAGTATCTCACCCACCGCGGCCGCGGCCGACCGAACCGACGGCGGCTACACGCGTCCGGCGATGAAGCTGGCCGCCTGGCCGGGGTAGGGCGGGACCGAATAGTCGTGGTGCGCGTCCCGGTCGCGACCGCCGACGACGCAGACCGGATCGCCGGCGCTGCACTCGTCGATGGCACGGCCGGCGAACTGCCCGGCCGTCGACAGCGGGGTGTTGAACCGGTTGCCGGGGTTGCCGAACACGGCGACCGCCCTGATCTTGCTGGCCAGGCCTGGGTCCAGCGCCGGAGCCGAACCGAATTGACCGATGGTGTTGCCCAGCGGGGGCACCCCGGCCAGCATCGATACCGCGGCCGCGCCCTGCGAGAAGCCCCCCAGGACCAGGTGGGTGGCCGGGCACTGGTCGACCATCGCCGCGATGTGATCGCGGGCATCGTTGGCGCCGTCACCGGTCTGCAGGAAGTTGTAGCTGGCCGGGTAGTTCACCGCGTAGTTGTCGAGGTTGCGCCCGCCCAGGGCGGGCTGCAGCGCGGCGAACAGCGCATCGCCGACGGCGCCCAGGCCGGGCGGCTCGTTGGTGCCTCGGGCGAAAATCAGCTGGACGTCCGGGCAGTCGGCGCGTGCCGTCGGCGCCGGAGCGGTGACGATGCCCAACGAAACGGCGATTGCAATGACCAGGCCAGTAACCGGCCACCTACCAAAACTCATGCGGGGAATCCTGACATATATAGCGAAGCTAAGCTCGCGAAGTGTGGCCGACGTTGCATCCGAGAATTCTCAACTCGCACAACGCGCGGCAAATTCCATCCGCGAGCAAACCGGCGTCGAGGCCCACGACATCGCCATCGTGCTCGGCTCGGGATGGTCACCGGCGATCGCGGAGCTGGGCTCCCCCGACGTCGTGCTGCCCCAGGCCGAGATTCCCGGCTTCGCACCGCCGCGCGCGGCCGGCCATCCCGGTGAGCTGTTGTCGGTGCGCATCGGTGCACACCGGGTGCTGGTGCTGGCCGGGCGGGTGCACGCCTACGAGGGCCATGACCTGAGCCACGTCGTGCACCCGGTGCGGGCGGCCTGCGCGGCCGGGGCCGGTGTCGTGGTGCTGACCAACGCGGCCGGCGGATTGCGCACCGACATGCAGGTGGGCCAGCCGGTGCTGATCAGCGATCACCTGAACCTGACCGCGCGCTCGCCGTTGGTCGGCGCCGAGTTCGTCGACCTTACCGATGCCTACGCCGTGCGGCTGCGCGTTCTGGCCCGCGCGGCCGATCCGGACCTGACCGAAGGCGTCTACGCGGGCCTCCCCGGCCCGCACTACGAGACGCCGGCCGAAATCCGGATGCTGCGGACGCTGGGCGCCGACCTGGTCGGCATGTCGACCGTGCACGAGACGATCGCGGCCCGCGCGGCCGGCGCCGAGGTGCTGGGCATTTCGCTGGTGACCAACCTGGCGGCCGGTATCAGTGGCGCTCCGCTGAGCCATGCCGACGTGATGGCCGCCGGGGCCGCGTCGGCGGCCCGGATCGGCGCACTGCTCGCCTCGATCATCACCCGGGTTTAGTTGTGACGCCGGAGGACTGGATCGCACACGACCCCGATCCGACGACCGCCGCCGAGCTTGCCGCATGCTCTCCGGAGGAGCTTCGCGCCCGGTTCTCCCGCCCCCTGGCGTTCGGCACCGCGGGGTTGCGCGGCCCGGTGCGCGGCGGCCCGGACGCCATGAACGTCGCGGTGGTGTCGCGTGCGACTTGGGCCGTGGCACAGGTGCTTACGGATCACGGGCGGGCCGGCGCGCGGGTGATCGTCGGGCGCGACACCCGGCACAGTTCGGCGGTCTTCGCCACGGTGACCGCGGAAGTGCTTGCCGCCGAGGGCTTCTCGGTGCTGCTGCTGCCGGGGCCGGTACCGACACCGGTGGTCGCCTACGCGGTGCGGCACACCGGTGCCGTCGCCGGAATCCAGATCACCGCCTCGCACAATCCGCCGGCCGACAACGGCTACAAGGTGTACTTCGACGGCGGCATCCAGATCATCTCCCCGGCCGACACCGAGATCGAAACCGCAATGGCCACAGCCCCTCCCGCCGACCAGATCAACCGCGTGCCCGTCGCGGGGGCGGACTCCGACCTGGTCGCGCGCTACGTCGAACGCGCTGCCGCGGTGCGGCGTGGCACCGGCTCGGTGCGAGTGGCGCTGACCCCGCTGCACGGCGTCGGCGGCGCGGTGGCCGTCCAGACGCTGCACCGCGCCGGCTTCGGCCAGGTGCACACCGTCGGCGCCCAGTACGCGCCCGATCCCGACTTCCCCACCGTCGCGTTCCCGAACCCCGAGGAACCCGGCGCCACCGACGCGTTGCTCACCCTGGCCGCCGAGATCGAGGCCGACGTCGCGATCGCCCTGGATCCCGACGCGGACCGCTGCGCGGTGGGCATCCCGACGGCTACCGGGTGGCGCATGCTGTCCGGCGACGAAACCGGTTGGCTGCTGGGCGATTACATTCTGTCCCACGAACGACGACCGGACCGCGCGGTGGTGGCCAGCACCATCGTGTCCTCCCGGATGCTCGCGCAGATCGCCGCGCACTACGGCGCGATCCACGTCGAGACGCGCACCGGATTCAAATGGCTGGCGCGTGCCGATGCGAAGGTGCCCGGCGGCACCCTGGTCTACGCCTACGAAGAAGCGATCGGGCACTGCGTCGACCCGTCCGCGGTGCGCGACAAGGACGGCATCAGCGCCGCGGTCCTGGTCTGCGACATGGTGGCCGCGGTCAAGCAGCAGGGCCGTTCGATTCCGGACGTGCTCGACGAACTCGCCCGGCGATACGGCGTGCACGAAGGCGCGGCGGTGTCGCGCCGGGTCGCCGACGCGGGCGAAGCCGCCGAACTCATGGCCCGGCTGCGCACCGCCCCGCCGGACCGACTGGCCGGGTTCGCCGTGAGATTCACCGATATCGGCGACGCGCTGATCTTCACCGCGGGCGACGACGACACCTCGATCAGGGTGGTGGTGCGGCCGTCCGGGACCGAGCCGAAGCTCAAGTGCTACATGGAGATTGGCTGCGCCGCTGCCGACGACCTGACTTCTTCTCGGACTTACGCAGCCGCGCTGCGCGCGCAGCTGGTTGCTTCGGTGGCGCACTGGTGAAGACACGCGGCCCGAACTGGCGGTCGCCGGCATCGCCGAGACCCGGCACGATAAACGCCGACTTGTTGAGGCCCTTGTCGACGGCCGCGGTGAACACTCGGGCGTCCGGCGCGATTTCCTCAACGGCCGCAAGGCCTTCCGGTGCGGCCACCACGCACAGCACGGTGATATCCGTCGCGCCACGGCGCTGCAGCAGTTCGATGGTGTAGCTCATCGAACCGCCGGTGGCCAGCATCGGATCGAGCACCATCACCGGTCGGTGTTTGAGCTTGGCCGGCAGCGACTCCATGTACGGGAAGGGCAGATGGGTCTGTTCGTCGCGGGCCACCCCGACGAAGCCGACCTCGGCCTCGGGAATCGCGGCATGCGCCTCGTTGACCATTCCGAGCCCGGCCCGCAACACCGGAACCAGCAGTGGCGGCTTGGTCAATCGCTTTCCGAGCGTGTCGGCCAGCGGTGTGCGGATCCGGACCGGCGTGGTGGCCGCGTCCCGGGTGGCCTCGTAGACCAGCATCAGCGTCAGCTCCCGCAGCGCGGCCCGGAAGCCGGCGGCATCGGTGCGTTCGTCGCGCAGCACCGTCAGCCGGGTGGCGGCCAACGGGTGGTCGATCACACGCACTTGCATGCGTCCGAGGGTATATAACGATCCGACCTCGGTTGGCTAAAGTGCGGCTGACGCCCATGCGCGCCTGCTGTGCGACACGCGGGTCGGCTCGTATGCTCCTCGGGTGTTTCGCGAGATTCGACGTCTGCTCATCGTGGTCGCGGCGGCCGCGTTGACGTGGTTGGCCGCCGCCCCGTTGGCCCCCCGCGTGACCGCCGCGGCCGCGCTGCCCCGGCCCGCGCACATCGTAATTGTGGTGGAAGAGAACCGTTCTGAAGGTCATATCATCGGCAGCCCGCAGAACCCGTTCATCAACGCCCTTGCCTCCCATGGCGCCAACATGGTGCGATCGTTCGCCGAAACACATCCCAGCGAACCGAACTACTTGGCGATGTTCGCCGGCAATACCTTTGGCCTGACCAGGGATTCGTGCCCGATCAACGCCGGCAACGCACCCAACCTGGGTTCGGAACTGCTCGCCGCCGGTTACACCTTCATCGGCTATGCCGAGGACCTGCCCGCCGTCGGGTCGCCGGTGTGCAGCGCGGGCAAGTACGCGCGCAAGCATGTGCCGTGGGCCAATTTCACCAACCTGCCGTCGACGAGTTCGGTGCCGTTCTCCGCGTTCCCGCAAGGGAACTACGCCAGCCTGCCGACGGTGTCGTTCGTCATTCCCAACAACGACAACAACATGCACGACGGCTCGATCGCCCAGGGCGACGCCTGGCTGAATCGGCAGCTGTCCGGGTACGCCAACTGGGCGGTCGCCAACAACAGCCTGCTGATCGTGACCTGGGACGAGGACGACGGCGGCAAGAACAACCAGATCCCGACGATCATCTATGGCGCGCACGTCCAGCCCGGCAGCTACACCGAGCAGATGAGCCACTACAACCTGCTGTCCACCATCGAGCAGATGTACGGCCTACCCAAGACGGGCAACGCGGCCAACGCTCCCGCGATCACCAGCATCTGGGCGGGATAGGCCCACCGCCCGACACCGGACCCGGCTGGCGGGCCAGCCGTCGCTATTCTGTGCCGCATGGCTGCTGACCTCGTACCCATCCGTCTGAGCCTGTCCGACGGTGACCGCTACACCGTGTGGGCACCGCGTTGGCGCGACTCAGGCGACGAGTGGGAGGCGTTCCTGGGCAACGAGGACGACCTGTACGTCTTCGAGGACGTTGCCGACCTCGTCGCGTTCGTGCGTTCCGGCGCCGAGAACGACCTGAGCGATCACCCGGCGTGGAAAGACCTGACCGCGGCGCACGCGCACACTTTCGAGCCCGCCGAGGCCAGGCAGTTCGACCTGGTGGCCGTCGAGGAATTGGTGGCCGAGAAGCCGACCGAGGAGTCGGTGACCGCGCTGGCCGGCGCCCTGGCGATCGTGTCGTCGGTCGGGTCGGTCTGCGAGCTGGCGGCGGTGTCGAAGTTCTTCAACGGCAACCCAACCCTGGGCACCGTGTCCGACGGTATCGACCACTTCACCGGCAAGGCCGGCGCCAAGCGCTGGAATGCGATCGCCGAGATCATCGGTCGCGGCTGGGATGACGTGCTGTCCGCGATCGAGGAGATCATCAGCACCCCCGAGGTCGACGAAAAGGCGTCGGCAAAAGCCGCCGAAGAACTGGCCGAGGAACGCGACGAAGAAGAATCCGAGGAAGAAGCCGACGCGGTCGACAGCGACGCGGTCGACGAGGACGAGTCCGATGACACCGAGGCCGAAGACTCCGACGACGACGAGGAGGAGGACGAGGTCCGCGCGCCCGGCGACACCGTCGTGCTGGGCAGCGACGAGGACTTCTGGATGCAGGTGGGCATCGACCCGGTCCGCATCTTGACGAGTTCGGGCACGTTCTACACGCTGCGCTGCTACCTGGACGACCGCCCGATCTTCCTGGGCCGCAACGGACGGATCAGCGTGTTCACCTCCGAGCGCAGCCTGGCCCGCTACCTGGCCGACGAGCACGACCACGACCTGTCCGATCTGAGCACCTACGACGACATCCGCACCGCCGCGACGGACGGATCGCTGGCCGTGGAGGTCACCGACGAGAACATCTACGTGCTGTCCGGGTTGGCCGACGACTTCGCCGACGGGCCCGACGCCGTCGACCGCGAACAACTCGACCTCGCCGTCGAACTGCTCCGCGATATCGGTGACTACTCCGAGGAGTGCACCGTCGACAAAGCCCTGGAACCGACCACGCCGCTGGGCAAGCTGGTGGCCTATGTGCTGGAGCCCGGATCGGTGAGCAAGCCGGCGTCGCCGTATTCGGCGGCGGTGCGCGAATGGGAGGAGCTGGAGAAGTTCGTCGATTCCCGGCTGCGGCGTGAGTAGGGCGCTTCAGCCTTTCGTTTGACGGGTCCTCGGGTCTCCTCTTTACTGGCGGGTGTCGCTTCCCGTGATCGGACCGCTGCCGTTCTACGGATTTCAGCGTCCGGCCTTGCTGTTGTTGGGGCTGATCCCGCTGGGTTTACTCGCGGTGTACGTCGTCGTCGAGGGCCGGCGCCGGCGCCGGCTGCGCCGCTACACCGATGCCGAGGTGCCGCAATCGATCTGGCGGCATCTGCCGGTAGTCGTATCGTTGCTCAGCCTGGTGCTGCTGACCATCGCGCTGGGCACCCCGACCCACGACATGCGTATTCCACGCAACCGCGCCGTCGTCATGCTAGTGATCGACATGTCGCAGTCGATGCGGGCGACCGACGTCGAGCCCGACCGGCTGCGGGCCGCCGAGCAGGCCGCCAGCAAGTTCGCCGCCCAGCTGACGCCGGGCATCAACCTCGGCCTCGTCGGGTTCGCCGGAACTCCCTATCTGCTGGTGCCGCCGACCCCGCAGCACCAGGCCACCATCGATGCCCTGCCCAAGCTGCAATTCGGCGACGGCACCGCGACCGGTCAAGCCATCTACACCGCGCTGCACGCGATCGACGCGAGCAACACCACCGGCGGGGACACGCCGCCGCCGGCAAGGATCGTGCTGCTGTCCGACGGCGGCGAGAACAGGCCGACCGACCCTAGCGATCCGCGCGACGGCGTCTACACCGCGTCGCGGCTGGCCAAGGACCAGGGCGTGCCGATCTCGACGATCTCGTTCGGCACCAAAAGCGGCAGCATCACGCTGGACGGGGCGCAGGTCAACGTCCCGGTGTCGACGGACCAGATGAAGAAGGTCGCCCAACTGGCCGGTGGGCAAACCTACACGGCCTCCAACCTCGACGAGCTCACCAAGGACTACGAAGCCATCCAGCAGGAGATCGGGTATCGCACCGTGCCCGGGCCGGGCGGATCCGGCTGGCTGCGGCTCGGCGTGCTCACCGCGTTGATCGCCACGCTGTTGGCGCTGCTGATCAACCGTCGGCTGCCTACCTAGGAGCCGTCAAGCGGGCAGCCTGCGGTTCAGGAACAGCCCGGCCAACACCGCACCGGCCATCGCGACAGTGCCGAGCAGCAACCAGGCCAGGCTCGCGTCGCCCTTGACGGTCTCGTAACCGATCTGGCGCTGCAGCGTCGAATAGACCTGCTTCAGCGACTCCAGGCTGTCGGCATGGAACGCCTGGCCGTCGGTGATCTTGGTGATCTCCTGCAGGGTCTGGTCGTCGACGGGAACCGGGATCGTCGCGCCCTGGTAGACGACGGTGCCGTCGGGAGTCCCGAAGGAGATCGTGGAGATCTGAACGCCCTCGGCCTTGGCCGCGCGCGCCGCGGTGAACGCGCCCTGCGGAGCATTGGGGTCCAGCGGGACGTTCTCGGCGCCGTCGGACTCCAACACGATGCGTGCCGGGGGCGGACCCTCGCCGCCACCCATCACCGCACCCACCGTCGCGATGGCCTGCATCGCGGTGAAAAGGCCTTCGCCCGTAGCGGTTTTCGGCGCCGGCTGCAGGCCGTCGATCGCGGCCTTGACGGCGCCGCGGTTGGTCGTCGGCGAAACCAGCAGGGTGGCGTTAGCCGCGAACGCCACCAGCCCCAGGTTGATCGCCGGCGTCAACTCGTCGGCGAACTGCTTACCGGCCTCCTGCGCGGCCGCCAGCCGGTTGGGAGCCACATCGGTGGCGGCCATCGACTCGGAGACGTCGATGACCAACATCACCACCGCGCGGTTGAGCGGAATCCGCACATCGGTCGTCGGGCCGGCCATCGCCGTGGTCAGCAGCACCAGCGACACGGCCAGCAGAATCGTCGGGATATGGCGCCAGCGGGACAGCCGGGCGGGCGCCACCCGCTCCAGCACTTCCATGTTGGCGAACCGCAGCACGCGGCGCCGCCGGGCGAACTGCTGGACGTAGAGCCCGATCACCAGCAGCACTGCCAGCAGCACCAGGAAGAACCATCCGTGCTGAAATCCGGTGAGCGACACCGGACCCAGCAGTGGCACCTTCATGCCACGTCACATTACGTGGCGGGGCTGCCCCGCTTACCCTGCGACGAGGTCGCGGCGCTGGGTGAATTTGATGTCGAGACTGCGCAGATGGGTCTGCAGTCCGGCGTCCTGGACGGGGATCCGGTGGGCGGGCTGATCGGTCTCGTTGAAGTGGGCGTGCCACATGCCCGGCGGAGTGGTGAACGCGCCGCCGGCCTGCCAGTCCACCCGGATCGGATCGACGATGTCGCCGCGCTCGTCGAGCCGCGTTCCCAGCAACGAATAACAGCCGGCGGGCGGTGCGTCGAGAATTGAGGTCCAACGCGACCGACTGGTGCCGATGCGGGCGCTGCTCCTGATTGGGGGGCAGCACACCGAACATCGCCCACAGCACGTGGGTGATGGTCAGCGTCTGCTCCTGGTTCTGGTTGGCCAGCAGCACACTCACCCGGCTCTTGTCGTTGGCGCCGGGTCGATTGGCGATCTCGTCCAGCTTGGCCACCGCGTCGGTGCGGCAGAACTTGGTCGCGGCGAACCTGGGCTCGCGCGCCTCGGCGCCCAGGTAGCGCAGCAGCGGCTCGTCGTGCACCCAGTACATGGCCACCTCGGAGTCGGCGTAGAACACCGAGCGCGAACCGGCGGGCAGCGTCAGGAAGTCACCCTTCCCAGCAGGCCGTGGCCGCGGCGAAGCCGTGCCCGAACAGCACGTAGTACAGCTGCGAGGTGGCGTTGGGGCTGGTGTGTCGACCTGCTCGCCGGCGCGGATGCGCACGAAGTTGGCCAGCAGCGCGGGACTGGTCGCCGCACCAGCGATGCCCAGCTCCGACGATAGATCCAGCGGCACCACACCGGTGGGCTGATCCAGGTAGACCTCGGGCCCGAACTGGGTAATCGGCACCTGCGGCGCAAATCCGGAGCCGATCGGGTTGGCGGCCTTGGAGTACTCGAAGTAGCGGGCGTCGTCGGCCCAGTCGACGAAACGGCCCTCGAAGCCCTACTCGGCCACGTTGGTCATCGGCGCCGGGATCGTCGGGTCCAGATTCACGGACATCGCGCATCTCCTTCGTACTAGGCTTGTGTTTGAATCGTATCTATCTTGTATCTCAGTGTCAATCGTCGCGCCGGGTACGGTATTGACACCTGAGATACGACTGAGCTACAAGGGGGCGCCGTGGCACCGACCGCCAAGGATCGCGCGCTGGAGTACGTCAAGACGCAGGTGCTTACCGGTGCGTTTCCCGGCGGGGAGCTGATCAGCGAGGGCGACATCGCCTCCGCGCTGGGCATGTCGCGGACCCCGGTGCGCGAGGCTTTTTTGCGGATGGAGGCCGAGGGCCTGCTGCAGTTGTACCCGCAACGTGGGGCCCTCGTCATCCCGGTCTCATCCGACGAGGTGCGCTCGGTCATCGAGGCCCGGCTGGTGCTGGAGGCCTACGCCGCCCGCAAGGTGATCGGGCGGGGACCCGCCGTCTGCGCCGCGGTGTTCGAACGACTGTCGGCCGAGCTGCAGCGGCAGCGCGACACCGCGGCGGCCGGCCAGTGGCGCGAATTCCTCGAGTCCGACCGCGCCTTCCACGCGATCACCCTGGACGAGTCCGGCAACACGATTCTGTCCGGCTTTTACTCCTCGCTGCGCGATCGTCAGATGCGGATGACCGGCGAATCCGCACTGCGCCAACAAGATCGGGTCGCGACGATTCTGCGGGAGCACCTCGCGATCGCCGAAGCACTGCGTGACGGCGATATGTCGCGGTCGCAGCAGGCCGTCCAGGCCCACCTCGCCAGCACCGTGCGCGCCATCGGCCTGGCCGTCGACGCGTCGTTGATCTGATCGTCGGGTCGACACGGACTCAAATACCTGTCCAAAAACGCCCAAGTTCCGGTGCTGCCGTGTTAGAACTCCCTACACGGGGTCAACCTCTTCGGGCGGGGGTTCAACCAAACTGTTGTGCCGTTTTACTGGTCCACTCGAAAGGCAACGACGCCATGGACTTTGGGTTGCTGATGTCGGAAATCAACTCCGCACGCATGTATACCGGGCCCGGGTCGGGCCCGATGCTGGCCGCCGCGGCGGCCTGGGATGAGTTAGCCGCTCAGCTGGAATCGGCTGCGGGAGGCTACTTTTCGGAAGTCGCGGGATTAACCGGGCAAACATGGTTCGGCCCGTCGTCGATGCGGATGGCCGCCGCCGCCACGCCGTACGTGGCCTGGCCGCAGGCGGCAGCCGCGCAGGCCGCCCAGACGTCGGCCCAGGCCTATGCGGCGGCAGCGACTTACGAGACGGCGTTCGCGATGACGGTGTCCCCACCGGTGATCGCGGCCAACCGGGCGCAGTTGATGGCGTTGGTGGCGACCAACTTTTTCGGGCAGAACACACCCGCGATCGCTGCCACCGAGGCGCAGTACGGCGAGATGTGGGTGCAGGACGCCACCGCCATGTACACCTACGCCGCCGACGCCACGACCGTGAGCACCCTGAAGTCGTTCGACGAGCCACCGCAGACCACCAACTCGACCGGGCAGGTCGACCAGGCCCGCGCGATGGCTCAGAGCGCGGGCAACCTCACCGGAGCCCGCACCCAGTCCCTGGTGCAGCAGGTGTCGACCAACACCACCGGGCCCGGTGGCATCGACTTCACCCCGCCGGCCGAGCTCGACCCGTCCATCCCGCCCGGGACATCGGCCAACATGCCGCCGCTGAGCATCATCTCCGTCGGGACCAACACGCACATGATCGTCGACGCGGGGTCGGTCACCATGGCACCCACCGGCGTCGCGGGCTTCTTCGAAGTCACTGCCCAGAGCGGATCGACCATCACCCTCAACCCGGGCAGTATCTTTACCGCCGGAGTCCTCCCACAGTGGGTGGACGTAGCCACCGGCACCAACGTGAGTGGCGTCGTCACCGTCGGCTCCGAAGGCCTCACCCTTACCCCCCAAATTTGCGATCGGGGCTATCGGCTTCCTCAACTCGGGCTCCGTCACGCTCGGTTCGGGAACCAGCATCATTACCACCAACGACACCGCCATCGGATTTGCCGGCCTTTCCGGCGCGACCCTCACCAACGCGGCGGGCACCGTCTCCTACATCCCGTCACCCGCGTTTGCCACCGCCGCCAGCTCCGCCCGGCCTGGCCGGAACCGCCGGAATCCAACCGCAACTCAACGCCGAGGGGCTTGCGGACTGGGCCCGCCGCCTTGTGTCTCCGGCGGAAGAAGCCGCGGCGGCGGCCTTGGGGTAAAAGCCCGGCCACAGCGGTAGCGTCGAACCATGAAGCACCGCATCGTAGCAGGATTGACCGCGCTGCTGATGGGCGGCGGCGTGATCGCCGCTGCACCAGCCGGCGAACCTATCATCAGCAAGTGCGACGGACCCATCCAGCCCGACGGCACCTGGCAACGCTGCGTGGTCACGAAGAATCTGGTGGCCAACGGCGCCAGTTCCTTTTTCGTGCCCGAACGGACCTGCGGCGTCATCGGCCCCGGCGGCCTGGACCCACATATCGACGGCTGAGCCGCGTCGGGCCTCACCGCAGTTATCCACAGGGTGCGACCTGCCAAAACGCTGACGTTAGTGGACACCGCTATAATCGAACACGTGTTCGACGGGGGATGCCGATGCGGCGGTGGTGGAGCGGATGTGGGCGGCGGCGCTGGCGGAGAACCGGGCGGCCGGGGCGCGGTTGACGGCGATCGGTGAGCTCGACGTGCTGCGGCTGCGCCAGTGGGGGGAACGAGAGTCCTGGGTGGCCGATACCTGGGCGGCCATCTCCGCCGAGATCGCCGCCGCCCTGGATATCAGCCAGGGGTTGGCGTCGAGTTATCTGAACTATGCCCGCGCGCTGCGCATGCGGCTGCCACGCATCGGTGCGCTGTTGCTGGCCGGCGACATCAGTTAGGCGACGTTTCAGACGATCGTGTACCGCACCGACTTGATCACCGACCCCGAGGCCATGGCCACCGTCGACGCCCACCTGGCGGCCAAGGTGCGTCACTGGCCCTCGATGACCCGCGCCCAACTGGGTGCGGCGGTCGATCGCGTCGTCGCGACCACTGACCGTGACGCGCTCCGGCGCACCCGACAACAGCAGGCCGACCGCGAGGTGTCCTTCCACGACAGCGGCAACGGGCTCAGCGAGATCTTCGGCCGCCTACAAAGCCCTAACACCCACCTCGTCGACGCCCGCCTAACCGCCCTAGCCCAGTCGGTGTGTCCGGCCGATCCGCGCACGCTGGCCCAGCGCCGCGCCGACGCGATGGCCGCACTGGCCACCGACGCCGACCGGCTGCTGTGTCGCTGCGGACAACCCACCTGCCCCGCCGCCACCACCACAGCACCCAGCCCGGTACTCATCCACGTCGTGGCCACCCAATCCACCCTCGATGGCAGCGCCCCCGCACCCGGCGCACTGATCGGCACCGACGTACTCATCCCCGCCGAACTGATCGCCCAACTGGCCGCACAGGCCACCCTGCGACCACTGGTCCACCCCGGCAACGCACCAGCCGAACCCCACTACACCCCCACACCCGCGCTGGCCGACTTCGTCCGCTGCCGCGACCTGACCTGCCGATTCCCCGGCTGCGACCGCCCCGCCATCGACACCGACCTCGACCACACCATCCCCTACGCCCACGGCGGCCCCACCTGCGCGGCGAACATCAAATGCCTATGCCGACTGCACCACCTGATCAAAACCTTCTGGGGATGGCACGACCGACAACTACCCGACGGCACCATCATCTGGACCTCCCCGGCCGGGCGCACCCACATCACCGCCCCCGGCGCCGCCCTACTATTCCCAGCCCTATGCGCCCCCACCGGTGAAATCACCACACCAGACCCGCCCCACCCCTGCACCGACCGCACCGCCATGATGCCCCGACGCCGCCGCACCCGCACCCGACGCCGCTACGACTACATCGGACTACATCGCCGCCGAACGACGCCGAAACCACGCAACACGCCAAGCACACCAACCACACCAACCAGCCCACCCCCAACACAACTCACCACACCGAGCCACCCACCCGACGACGAACCCCCACCCTTCTAAGCGTGGTGACCG
>NZ_JAGZ01000010.1 GCF_000526915.1 Mycobacterium genavense ATCC 51234
GTTGCGTTTCGGCGGGTGTGCGCCTTCGGCTGCAGCGTGGTGGTGTCGGCCGCGGGATGCGGGTTCCAGGGCGTGAATTCGTTGCCGTTGCCCGGTGCGGTCGGACGGGGGCCCGGCGCCAACATCTTTCACGTCGAGTTGCCGAATGTCGGGACGATGGAATCGAATTCGCCGGTGATGATCGACGACGTCGTCGTCGGCAGTGTCGGTGAGATGCGGGTGCAGGGCTGGCATGCCGACGTCGAGATCTCGGTCAAGCCCGATGTCGTGGTTCCGGCCAACGTGCTGACCACCGTCGGTCAGACCAGCCTGCTGGGCTCGATGCATGTGGAGCTCAATACCCCGCTGGGCCAGCAGGGCAGCGGTCACCTTCAGCCCGGCGCCACCATCCCGCTGAGCCGCACGACGGCCTACCCCTCGACCGAGCAGACGCTGTCGTCGCTGGGCGCGGTCGTAAACGGCGGTGGGCTGGGGCAGATCGGGGAGGTCATTCACAACTTCTCGACCGCGCTGTCGGGGCACGCGGGTGCCGCGCGTGATCTGCTCAACCGCCTGGACACGTTCGTGCGGACGCTAAATGACCAGCGGGACAACATCGTTGAGTCCATTCAGGCGCTCAACCGGCTTGTCGGCACGTTCGCGGTCCAGCGTGACGTGTTGACCGAGGCTTTACGCAAGATTCCGCCTGCGCTCGATGTGTTGATCAAGGAACGCCTGCGATTGACCGAGGCCCTGGATCACCTGCGGACGTTCAGCGATGCCGCCAATCGGTTGGTCAACGACGCGCAGGACGACCTGGTCAAGAACCTCAGGAACTTGGAGCCGACCCTCAAAGCGCTCGCTGATGTCGGACCCGAGCTCGGGATGGCGGTGGCGGCGCTGTTTTTGTTCCCCTTCAACCAGAACTTCGTCGACCGCGCCGTGCGTGGCGACTACTTCAACATCACCGCCGATCTGGACCTGACGATTCCACGGCTCAAACGCGGACTGATGTTGGCTCAAACGCGGACTGATGTTGGGGACCCATTGGGGACAGCCGGACATGCCCGTACCGCCGGCGCCCGGGACCCCGTTCCGCATGAACTACACCCTCGATCCGCTGCATGACCCCGTGCGGCCACCGTGGGTGGATCCCAATACGCCGCCGCTGCCCGCACCGCCGCCGGGATTCGGCCCGCTGCCCGGACCGCCGCCGGTCACGGCGCCGGCGGGCGGATAGGCGAAATAGGGCCTCACCTGTGGTTTTCCCACGGCATTGTTGGCTGGTTTTCCCCACGGCATTGTTGGCGGTGGCGGAGGGATTTGAACCCTCGGACGGTGTTAGCCGTCACACGCTTTCGAGGCGTGCTCCTTAGGCCGCTCGGACACGCCACCGCCGAGCAGTTTACAGAACCAGCACCGGCTCACCCCAATCGCTGCCGGGCGAAGAACTCCTCCAGCGGCGCGGCGCACTCGGCAGCGAGCACACCACCGCGCACTTCGGGCCGATGATTGAGCCGGCGGTCGCGGACCACATCCCACAGCGATCCGACCGCTCCGGTCTTGGGTTCCCACGCGCCGAACACCAGCCGCGCCACGCGCGCCAGCACCAGAGCACCGGCACACATCGTGCAGGGTTCGACGGTGACCGCCAGCGTGGCGCCCTCCAGCCACCACCCGTCACCCAGCACGGTCGCCGCCGCGCGAATTGCCAACACTTCCGCGTGCGCGGTCGGATCACCAAGTGCCTCACGGGCGTTCGCCGCGCGGGCGAGTTCGGTTCCGTCGGCCGCGACAATTACCGCACCGATCGGCACGTCACGCGGGCCCGCCGTGGCGGCGACTGCCAGCGCGGCGCGAATCAGCTCTTCGTCCGAAATCACCGACCGAGACGGTCGATCACCGCCGACAGCTGGTCGGCAAAGCCCATTTCGCGGGCGATGCGGCCCAATTGCTCGTCGGCGTAGAGGTCGGACTCGTCGAGGATGACGCCAAGCACCGCCTCGGGCAGCCCGATATCGGACAGCAACCCCAGATCGCCTTCCTCGAACGGCTCCGAGTCCTCGAGGTCCTCGGGATCGATGTCGGCGTCCAGACTGTCCAAAACCTCGGCGGCGATGTCGTAGTCCAATGCCGCCGTGGCATCCGACAGCAACAGCCGGGTTCCCGACGGCGCGGGCCGGACGATCACAAAGAACTCGTCGTCGATGTCGAGAAGCCCAAACACCGCTCCCGCGCTCCGCAGTTGACGCAACTCTGTCTCGGCGGCGGCCAGACTCGTCAGCGACTTCGGGGCCATCACCGAACACCGCCACTGGCCCTCTTCGCGCACGACGGCGACGCCAAAGCCGTCCGGTGTATCCACGGACGGGCCTTGCGTTGCTGCCCGCTCTCGTCCCATGGGCGCCTACGCTAGTCGCTGACCAGGCGGCTTGACCAGACAGCGCAAGCCACCAGCGGGACCTGGGGCCTCCGTTGTCGGTGCAACTGTGCCAACCTTGGTCTGTGTCGTGGACGCCGGCTGGGACCGGGAACAAGCCCCCGGTGTGTGTTCTCGGATTGGGACTCATCGGCGGCTCCGTCATGCGCGCGGCCGCGGCCGCGGGCCGGGAAGTGTTCGGCTACAACCGCTCCGTGGAGGGCGTGCGCGGAGCGCTCGCCGACGGCTTTGCCGCGACGACCGAGCTCGCGGACACCTTGACCTACGCCGCCGATACCGGCGCCCTGATCGTGCTGGCCGTGCCGATGCCCGCCCTGCCGGCCATGCTCGCCCACGTCAGCGAATTCGCCCCGAAATGCCCGCTCACCGACGTCACCAGCGTCAAGACCGCGGTGCTCGACGAGGTTGTCGCGGCCGGTCTGCAGGACCGGTTTGTCGGCGGACACCCGATGACGGGCACCGAGAGCTCGGGTTGGGCGGCCGGCCACGCCGGGTTGTTCACGGCGGCACCGTGGGTGGTCAGCGTCGACGACCACGTGGACCCGGTGGTGTGGTGGATGGTGATGACGCTGGCGCTGGATTGCGGCGCGGTGGTGGTTCCGGCCAGATCCGACGAGCACGACGCCGCGGCGGCCGCCATCTCGCATCTGCCGCACCTGCTCGCCGAGGCGTTGGCGGTGACGGCCGCGGAGGTGCCGCTCGCCTTCGCGCTGGCCGCCGGGTCCTTCCGGGACGGCACCCGGGTAGCGGGCAGCGCCCCGGACCTGGTGCGCGCGATGTGCGAGGGCAACACCGCCCATCTGCTCAGCGCGGTCGACCGGGTGATCGACCTGCTCAGCCGCGCCCGCGACTCGCTGGACTGGGACAACTCGGTGGCTGAACTCGTCGAGGCCGGCCACGCGGCGCGAATGCGCTACGACCGCTTCCCGCGCTCCGACATCTTCACCGTCACGATCGGCGCACCCGACTGGCGTGAGGAGCTGGCCGCCGCCGGGCGGGCCGGTGGGGTGATCAGATCCGCTCTGCCAATCCGGGATAGTCCACGATGAACCCGTCGGTGTCGACGCTCACCGTGGTGTCGGCGACCGGTGAACGCAACTTGATCCCCTCGGGGGCTCCCTGCCCGGTGTAGCTCACCGTCGCGGCGGTGACGGTCATGTCGGGCACGTTGACGTAGACCACCGGCAGCGCGATGGTTTCGGCCCGCTCGTGCAGCCCCAGCCGGCGGATGGGCAGCGCGTTGAAGAACGGGCTGAAGACCACGTCGACGTCGAGCGCGCCGTTGTACCCCTCGCGTCGACCGCCCTGGTGGTCGGTGACCATCCACATGTTCTCTTCGTCGCGGGCGATCGCAAGCTGGCGTTCCCGCTCGGCGAGGGTGATCGTCAGCCCGAACCTCTTGGTGGCTCCACTCTCGTCGGTCTGTACTTCGTAGAAGGCCCCGAATGCCGGGTTGGTCGCCGTAGTCGCGGCCACGATGCGGCCGGCAGCCCTAATTCGCTTGCCGGACACCTGTACTCGCACCGATTCCATGCGGGAGATATCCGGCGCGCGCCAGGTCAGCATCGCGGGCCAGACGCGCTCAGTCGGGTCAGAGGGGCTGTTCACACTCCCTACCGTAAAACGTGCCCACCGGCCGCGTCAGGCTGGTCGGCAACTGCGGTCACCGTCACATCGACACGCCGGGTAGGCCTGCGCAACCGTCCGGTGCCCGGCACGGAAATCCAGACCGCCATGGCCAGCAGTCCGTCGAGGATCAGCGCCAGCCCCGCCACCATCAGCGCCCCGACCAGGGCGAGCTGGAATTCACGTTCCTTGATCCCGTCGATCAGGTAACGGCCCAGCCCGCCGAAGCTGGCGTACGCGGCCACCGTCGCCGTGGCGACCACCTGCAGCGTCGCGTTGCGCAGCCCGCCGAGAAGCAATGGCATCGCGTTGGGCATCTCGACGCGCAGCAGCACCTGGGCCTCCGTCATGCCCATCGCCCGCGCGGCATCGACCACCACCGGGTCGACGTTGGCGATACCCGCGTAGGTGCCCGCCAGCAGTGACGGCACACCGAGCAGCATCAGGGCCACCAGCGGCGGCCCGGGCCCCAAGCCGAACAGCAGCACGCCCAGCAGCAGCACCCCGAGCGTCGGCAGGGCGCGCAGCCCGTTGACCGCGCCCACGACCAGCAGCGTGCCGCGGCCGGTGTGACCGACGATCATCCCGATGGGAATGGCGATCAGCGCCGAGGCGCCCACCGCGACGACGGTGTACTCCACGTGCTCCAAGATCCGCGCCGCAAGGCCGACCGGGCCGGTCCAGTTGTCGACCGTCAGCAGATAGGACACCGCCTGGCCGATGAAGTTCATCGCGCGCCTCCTACCACCGGAGCGAGTACGGACCGGCGCCGCGGGGCACCCGCGTGCGACCAGGGCGTGGCGAGCCGGCCGGCCACCACGATCGACACGTCGATGACGACGGCCAGTGCGAACAACACGATGATGCCGGCCAGAATCTGGTCGCTCTTGTCGGTCTGGTACCCCTCGGTGAACCAGGTGCCCAGGCCGCCGATCCCGATCACCGACCCCACCGACACCATCGCGATATTGGTCACCACGACCACCCGCAACCCCGCAACCATCACCGGAATCGACAGCGGCAGTTCAACTTTCAGGATGCGCTGGACGGGCGAGTAGCCGACCGCGGTGGCGGCGTCACGCGCCTGAGCCGGCACCGCGTCCAGCGCTTCGAGCACCGCGCGCACCATCAGCGCGGTGCTGTAGGCGGTCAACGCGACCAGCACGTTCGCCTCGTCGAGGATCCGGGTTCCGATCACGACCGGCAGGGCCACGAACAACGCCAGCGACGGGATGGTGAACACGACACTGGCAATCGCGGTCGTCAGCCGCCGCGCGGTCGATGCACGCTGCACCAGCACCCCCAGCGGGACCGCGATCACCAGGCCGATCAGCACCGGCGCCAACGACATCCGCAGGTGGATCACGGTCAGGGTCCAGGCGTCGCCGAGGTGGCCGAGCAGGTAGTGCATGGTCAGCTCCGCCGCTGCGATTCGACCGCGGCCAACACGTCGGCGGCCAGCACTCCCCCGACGACCCTGCCGTCGTCGTCGACGGCGAGGCCCACGGTCGACGGCGACGACAGCGCCGCGTCGAGCGCGTGGCTGAGATTGCCGCCGGGGCGGAACAACGCGCCGACGGCGCTCATGCTGTCGGTCAGCGACGCACCACCGCAGTGGCGCTGCAGACCCTCGCCGTCGATCCAGCCCAGCGGGCGGCCGTCATCGTCGACCACCACCGCCCACCCGACGAGTGAACGCTCGGTGAGGCCGCTGGCGGGCAACGTGTCGACGGCGTGCAGCGGCAGGCCATTCGAGTCGTTCAGCTGCAGCCACCGGTAGCCACGCCCCAGACCGATGAACTTGGACACGAAATCGTTGGCCGGTCGCGAAAGTACTTGGGCGGGTTCGTCGTACTGCTGCAGCGCGCCACCGCGCCCGAAGATCGCGACTCGATCGGCCAGTTTGAGTGCCTCGTCGATGTCGTGCGTGACGAACACGATGGTTTTGTGCAATTCGCTTTGCAGGCGCAGCATTTCGTTTTGCAGCTCGAGGCGAACGACCGGGTCGACGGCCGAGAATGGCTCGTCCATCAACAGGATCGGCGGATCGGCGGCCAGGGCGCGCGCTACGCCGACGCGTTGTTGTTCACCACCGGACAGCTGCGCCGGGTAGCGGTTGGCGAGCCTGGCGTCCAGCCCGACGCGTTCGAGTACCTGGTAGGCCGCCTTGCGGGCCGCGCGACGCGGCTGCCCTTGCAACACCGGCACCGTCGCGACGTTGTCGATGACCCGCTGATGCGGCATGAGTCCGGCATGCTGGATCACGTAGCCGATTCCGAGCCGCAGCTTGACCGGGTCGACGCCTCGGACATCCTTCCCGTCGACGGTGATGGCGCCCGACGTCGGTTCGATCATCCGGTTGATCATTCGCAGTGCGGTGGTCTTGCCACTTCCGGAGGAGCCGACGAAGACCGTCAGCTGCCCGCTGGGAACCATCAGGCTCAGCCGATGTACGGCGGTGGTCCCGTCGGCGAATGTCTTGCAGACATCGTCGAAGACGATCACCGCGGCACCCTCCAGTCGACCGTCATTGTGTAATCGGATGGTTGAAGCCGTTGTCCCGCACCCAATTTCGGGCCGCCTGGTCAGGATCGATGCCGGAGTTGCCCGCCACGGCCGCGTTGAGTGCGGCCAAGCCGGAAGTGGACAGCTTCGCCGAGACCGCATCCAGGACGGTCTTGAGAAGATCGGACTTCTTCTGCGAATTGACCAGCGGCACAATGTTTCCGGCGACGAAGTTGTGTTCGGGGTCCTCGAGCACCACCAAATGGTTCTGTGGAATCGCCGGCGAAGTCGTGAAGATGTTGGCCGCGTTCACCTGTCCCTCCACGAGCGCACGCACCGCCACCGCACCGCCGCCGTCGTTGATCGCGACGAAATTGCCTGGACTGATATTGAGGGAGTACTTCTGGCGCAGCCCGGGCAGCCCGGACGGTCGACGCTCGAAGTCCGACGGTGCGCCGAATCTCACCTCCGGCGAGTGAGCGGCCAGGTCGCCGATGGTTTTGAGGTTCCACGCGGCGGCGGTTCCGCTGGTGACACTGACCATGTCGGTATCGGAGGCCGGGGACGGCGTCAGAACCGACAGGTCGCCCGGCAGTTTCTGGTAGAGCTCCAACTCCACGGCGTCGAGCATGGTCGCGGTCGAGTTGGGTGCGAAGTACCGAAGCAGATTGCCGACATATTCTGGCACCAAATCGATGGAACGGTCTTTGAGCGCCGGGATGTACGTTTCGCGACTCCCGATGCCCATCCGCCGTCCCACGTCGAAACCGTTGGCCTGCAACGTTTGTGCATAGATCTCGGCAACGATCCGAGATTCCGGGAAGTCTGCGGACCCGACCACGATGGACTTCATGCTGCGCAGCTGCGGCGCCAGCGGGTCGGAATTGCTGCAAGCCGCAGCCAAGCAAGTGACCAGGAAGCACACTGCCAGCGGGATGATCACGCGGTGGCTGCGCCGCAGCATCCTCATACCGCTGACACTAACGGCAGAACCGGCCCGGGCGCTGCGGCCGAAACAGCCGGTTTGCCCGGTTTGGTTTCATTCCGGCCGGGATGGGACAAAGATAGACCCATGAGCAGCACCAACCCCGGCTCGCCGGGTAACCCGCCGCCTAAACCCACTCCGACGTCTTCCCCCGAGCCCATGCCACCGGTCGGCGCGCACCCCAAGGAACCCGCCATCGGGTTCACCCGCGCCGGCGCGCTGTGGTCGGCCCTGATTGCGGGCTTCTTGATCCTGATCCTGTTGCTGATCTTCATCGCTCAGAACACGACCTCGACGGCGTTTAAGTTCTTGGGCTGGCATTGGAGCCTGCCGCTGGGTGTGGCCATCCTGTTGGCCGCGGTCGTCGGCGGGCTGATCACCGTGGCCGTCGGCACCGCGCGGATCCTGCAGTTGCGTCGCGCGGCCAAGAAGCAACACGCGGCCGCCACCCGCGGCTAGCCCGGCAGTTTGGCCAGTTCGGCCAGTCCACGCGAGATCAGCGGCGCGACAACCTCTGGCATGTGCTCGGACTCCTTGCCGCTGGCCTGATCCGCCACGCGCCTGCGGAAGTCGATGCCGGCGGCGATGATGGCGAGCTTGAAGTACGCCAACGCCATGTAGAACTCCCAGTGCGCCAGCGCCAATCCGGAGACCAGCGAGTACCGGTCGGCCAGCTCGTCGGCCGTCGGCAGCAGCGGCGAGGTCCAGGCGGCTTGGGCTTTGACGATCAGATCCAGCGCCGGGTCGCGGTATACACACATCAACGCCGCGTCCGACAGTGGATCCCCCAGCGTCGAGAGTTCCCAATCGACGACGGCGCGCACCCGGGTGGGATCGTCGGCGTCGAGGATGGTGTTGTCGATCCGGTAGTCGCCGTGCACGATCGAGGTGCGACTCTGCGGCGGAATGGCTTGCTGCAGACCGGAGCGCAGTCGCTCGACATCGGCGTCGCGATGGTCGTCGGACAGCCGCACCAGCTCCCACTGCGAGCCCCAGCGGCGCACCTGGCGTTGCAGGTAACCGCTGGGCTTGGCGAAATCGGCCAGCCCCGCGGCATTCGGGTCCACGTTGTGCAAGTCGACGAGTACCCGAACCAACGAGTCGACGCATTTGTCGATCACGGTGTGGTTGAAGGCTTCGAGTTGAGCGCGCCGGCGCACCACTTGCCCGGCTACGAACTCGACGATCTGGAACGGCGCACCCAGCACGGAGTCGTCCTCACACAGCGCGATCGCGCGCGCCACCGGAACGGGCGTGTCCTGCAGTGCCGCCACGACTTTGTACTCCCGGGCCATATCGTGCGCCGACGGGGTCAACCCGTGCAGCGGTGGACGCCGCACCAGCCAGCTCGTCTTGTCGTCGTAGACCCGAAACGTCAGATTGGAGCGGCCGCCGGAGATGACGTCCCCGCGCAATTCGCCGTCGCGCTCGATGCCGAGCGAACGCAGATACCGGTCCAGCGCGGGCAGGTCCAGCCCGTCGAGTCGATCAGCCGAAGTCACCGCACTTGTCTACCATCGCTGATTTCGCGGCAACAGGTCCCACACGTGTTCGACCCCGTTGACTCCCGCCACCGTTGCCTGGCCGGTCCGCGAATACAGCAACCGAGTCACCGATGCGTAGTCGACGGGAAATGACAACAGCCGCGCCGTGCCGAGGATTTCGTGCAGCAACAGGTTGATCACGCCGCCGTGGCTGAATACGGCCACGGTGTCCTCGGGGTCCGCCGAGGCGACGAGATCGTCGATCGCCGCCCGGATTCGCGCCCGGAACGCGTGTTCGTCGACCGCACTGGGAAGGTGGCCCTGGGCCATTCGCTCCCATTCTTTGGGGTTTTCCTGACGGATCTGCTCGACGGGGATGTACACGGGAAGGTCGCGATCGTATTCGGCCCAACGTTCGTCGACCTCGACGGCGAGGTTCCGGGCCGCCGCGACCGGTTCGGCGGTCTGGATGGCGCGCCGCTGTGGGCTGCTGATGACGCGCGAGATCGGAAACCTGGCCAGCGCCTCGGGCAGACGCGCGATCTGGGCCACCCCCTCTTCCGACAGGTCCGGGTCGGAACCCTGGCCGTGTTCGCTACGCAGCGGCAGCGCGTGCCGGACCAGAAGCACTTGCATGGTTCTCCTGTCGTCGGATGTGGTTCGCAGTTTCTCATCGCGCGAGGCCGCCGCGTGCGGCCGGCCCATGCCGGAGGGACAACTAGGCTCCGCTACGGGGAGCGGCCCCCGCCTAATCTGCAAGGGAGGCTTATCTCGAGGAGGACAGATGACCCAGCCGAGCATCGATTGGGACGCCGCCTACCGACAAGAATCACCACCGCCATGGAGCATCGGCCAGCCGCAGCCCGAGCTGGCTGCGCTGATCGATCAGGGCAAGATTCGCAGCGACGTGCTGGACTCCGGCTGCGGCCACGCTGCCCTGTCGCTGGCCCTAGCCGCGCGCGGCTACACGGTCGTCGGACTGGACGCGAGCGCGACCGCGATCGACGTCGCAACCGCCTCCGCCGCCGAACAAGGGTTGACGACAGCGACTTTCGCGCAAGCCGACGTCACTTCCTTCGGCGGCTACCCGCCCGGCTCCGAAGTCCGGTTTTCCACCATCCTGGACAGCGGCCTGTTCCACGCCTTGCCGCCCGAGGGGCGACCGGGCTATCTGCAGTCGATCTTTCGCGCGGCCGCACCCGGTGCGACGCTCTACATCCTGACGTTCGCCGCCGGGGCGCTCGGCGAACCCGGCGACCGGCCCGGACCGCGCGGCTTCACCGAGACGGAATTGCACGACCCGGTCGCGACGCTGTGGCAGGTCGACGATGTCCGGCCAGCAAAGGTCTACGGCAACGACGCCGCCCTCGACACCGAATTGCCGAACGCCGAACACGATGGCGAAGGGCATTTCATGGTGCCGGGGTTTCTGCTCGCCGGGCACAAGCCGGACTAACGGCAGGCCGCCCGTTGTAGCATTGGCCACCGCAGGCGGCCTGCCGTTCGCCGAACGTGCTCTGGTGGCGAGATTTTGGCGAATTTCTCACCCTCAGAGCACGTTCGACGCCGAGGCCGGTGCACGAGCCGGCGCAGCCCCACCGCGGAGAATGCTATTCTCCGCGGTGGGGTGTGCGGACAATGACGACCGGACTGGACCCGGGTGTGCTGGGCCGATGGCTGGATGACAACGACGCTCCGGGACATGGCGAAGAACCGCGCCTGGAGCAGCTCAAGGGCGGTTCGCAGAACACCCTGTATCTGATTCGGCGCGGCGACGAGCACATGGTGCTGCGGATGCCCGGCACCCGCGCGGACGCGGCCCGCATCGACGGCCTGCGGCGCGAGATCCGGCTGGTGCGGGCGCTGTCGGGCACCGATGTGCCGCACGCCGAGCTGATCGCGGCCGACGACACCGGCACCGTGCTCGGCATGCCGTTCTACCTGATGCGCGCAATCGACGGGTGGAGCCCGATGGACGGCGGCTGGCAACCACCGTTCGACACCGACCTCGACGCCCGGCGCGGGCTCGCCTTCGAACTCGTCGAGGGCGCCGCCAAGCTGGGCCGAGTCGACTGGCGCGGCCAAGGACTCGACGGCTTCGGCCGGCCCGACGGATTCCACGACCGGCAGGTCGATCGTTGGCTGGCGTTTCTCGACGCATACAGGGTGCGCGAGTTGCCCGGCCTGAACGAGGCCGCCGATGGGCTGCGCCGCAACCGGCTCGCGCAGTACAAGCCACGGATAATGCACGGCAACTACCAGTTCGCCAACGTGATGTTCGCGCACGGCGGCCGGGCCCGCCTCGCCGCGATCGTGGACTGGGAGATGACGACGGTCGGCGATCCGCTGCTGGACCTGGCCTGGTGCCTGCTGGGTTATGACGGCGAAAACCCCAAGGGCGACGGCTTTTACCTCGACATGAACGGGATGCCCACGCGCAGCGAATTGCTGGCGCACTACGAGAAAGTCAGTGGGCTGTCCACCGAAAACATCGACTACTACCTGGTGCTGGCCAACTGGAAACTCGGCATCGTCCTCGAAAAGACCTACGCCGCCGGCGTGCGCACCAGAAAAGTGGACCCCAAGATCACCGACGCGTTCGGGCCGATGATCCTTACCCTCATCGCGACAGCGGCCGAATTGGCTCGCAGCCTGCCGACGAGAGGTCGCTGAAATGGGTTATCCCGACCAGCTTTTCGACCTTACCGATCGCGTAGTGCTGATCACCGGCGGTAGCCGTGGCCTGGGGCGCGAGATGGCATTCGCCGCCGCCCTACTGCGGCGCCGACATGGTGATCGCCAACCGCAACATCGACAACTGCGTGGCGACCGCCAAGGAGATCGAGGCCGAAACCGGACGTTCCGCCATGCCCTACGGGGTGCATGTCGGGCGCTGGGACCAACTCGACGGTTTGGTCGATGCGACGTATGAAAGGTTCGGCAAGGTCGACACCCTGATCAACAACGCGGGCATGTCACCCCTGTACGACAAGCTGAGCAACGTCACCGAGAAGCTGTTCGACGCCGTGGTGAACCTGAATCTCAAAGGGCCGTTTCGGTTGTCGGCGTTGGTGGGCGAACGGATGGTGGCCGCCGGCCGCGGCTCCATCATCAACGTGAGCTCCACCGGATCGCTGCGGCCCAACGGCGGCATCATCCCCTACGCGGCCGCCAAGGCCGGGCTCAACGCAATGACCGAAGGGCTGGCGCAGGCCTTCGGGCCGACGGTGCGGGTCAACTCCCTGATGGCCGGGCCCTACCTGACCGACGTCAGCAAGTCCTGGGACCTGGCCGGCAACAACTTCAGCCATCTCCATCTGAAACGCGCCGGCGATCCACGCGAAGTCGTCGGTGCCGCATTATTTTTGGCGTCCGACGCGTCCAGTTTCACCACCGGGTCGATACTGCGGACCGACGGCGGAATTCCCTAAAGGTAGGAGTATTCGAATGTCATGGGACTTCTCTACCGAGCCCGAGTTCGAGAAAAAGCTCGCCTGGATTCGCGAGTTCGTGCGCGAAGAGGTGGAGCCGCTCGAGGTCCTGTTCCCGGGCTGCGAATTCCTGCCACTCAATGACGAGCGCCGGCGCATCGTCGACCCGCTCAAGCAGCAGGTCCGCGACAACGGCTTGTGGGCACCGCATCTCGGGCCGGAGCTGGGTGGTCAGGGCTTCGGGGCGGTCAAGCTGACGTTGATCAACGAAATTCTGGGCCGCAGCCCTTGGGCGCCGATCGTGTTCGGCACCCAAGCGCCCGACACCGGTAACGCGGAGATCATCGCGCGCTTCGGAACCCAGGACCAGAAGGACCGCTACCTGTCCGGATTGCCGTCCGGGGAGATCTTCTCCTGCTTCTCGATGACCGAACCACAAGGCGGCGCCGACCCCCGCGTGTTCACCACCCGCGCCGTGCGCGACGGCGACGACTGGGTGATCCCGGCCGAAAGTACTTCTCCTCCAACGCTTCTGTCGTGTTGTTCTTCATCGTCGTGGCGATCACCGATCCGGACGTACCGGTCCACCGCGGGGCGTCGACGTTTCTGATTCCCGCCGGCACCGAGGGGCTGCGCTTGGAGGCCAACCACCACCTGGTGGGAGCGGACCCGCACGGGCCGGGGCATTCGCTGGTGCACTACGACGACGTGCGAGTGGGAGCGGACGCCCTGCTCGGCGAACCCGGTCAGGGCTTCCTGATCTTGCAGACCCGGCTGGCCGGCGGGCGACTGCATCACGCAATGCGCTCGATCGGGATGGCGCAGCGCGCCGTCGACATGATGGCGCGGCGCACGAAAAGCCGCTTCACCCCGGGCAGCCCGCTGGCCGATAAGCAGCTGGTCCAGGAGTTCGTCGCCGATTCCTACACCGAGCTGATCCCGTTTCGGCTGACCGTGCTGCATGCCGCGTGGCTGATCGACAACGGTGACGAGCATGCCGCGCGCGCCGAGATCGCCGCGTGCAAGATCCTGGCCTCGCAGGTTTTGAAATCGATTGCGCTGCGGGCGAGCCAGGTGCACGGCGCGCTGGGGCTCACCGATCAGCTGCCGCTGGTCAACGTGCTGCTGGGCGGCGTCGCGCTCGGGCTGGCCGACGGACCGACCGAGGCGCACAAGGTCAACCTGGCCCGGATGCTGCTCAGGAGCTATGAGGCCGAGGAGGGCGAGTGGCCGAGCGAGATGCTGGATGTCCGTCGCGCTGCCGCCCGGGAGAAGTACGGCGCCCTGGTCGGAAGCGTTCCGGCACATCCACATTCGCTATGATCAACAGAGTGGCGGCGGCTGTCGAACGCGCTTTCGACGACCAACACCGTGGCGCGACAGCGGAGGTCGAACGCATCCTGGAGGCCGCGGTGCGGGTGATGGAGCGGGTCGCGCCCGAGGCGCCTCGGGTCAGCGACATCGTCGCGGAGGCCGGCTCGTCGAACAAGGCGTTCTACCGGTATTTCGCGGGCAAGGACGATCTCATCCTGGCGGTGATGGAGCGCGGCGTCGGGATCGCCGTGTCCTATCTCGAACACCAGATGGCCAAGGAGGCCAAACCGCGGGACAAGATTGCCCGTTGGATCGAGGGCACCCTGGCCCAAGTCGGCGAACCCGACCTGATCAGGAAAAGCCGTGCGGCGGCCGGTCAGTTGGCAACCGCGACAAATTGGCGGATGATCGATCACGAGATGATGCGCCCACTGCGGGACCTGTTGATCGAACCGGTTGCCGCACTGGGAAGTACCGACGTCGAGCGCGACGTCGAGGTCGTGTTCTGCTGCACGGCGGCGACGATGCGGCGCTACATGGGCTCCACCGTTCGACCCGAGCCGACGACATCGCGCATGTGGTGAGGTTTTGTCTCAACGGTCTGGGAGTCAATTGATGCGTGCTGTTGTCTGTCGCGCCTACGGTCCACCGGAGAGCCTGGTGCTCGACGACGTCCCGGAGCCCGTCCCGGCGCCCGGCCAGATGTTGGTGCGGGTCCACGCCGCCGCCGTCAACTTTCCCGACGTGCTGTTCATCGCCGGCAAGTACCAGGTCAAGCTCCCGCCACCATTCATACCGGGCAATGAGGTTGCCGGGGAAGTGATCTCGGTCGGCGCGGGTGCGCCGTTTCGCCCGGGACAGCGGATTGCCGGAACCACCTTCGGAGCGTTCGCCGAGCAAGCACTGCTCGATGCGACGCAGGCGTCGCTGGTGCCCGACGACGTCGATTACGCATCGGCCGCGGCGTTCGGCGTCACCTACCGCACCGCATATCACGCACTGCGTACGACTGCCGGTGTGAAAAAAGGGGATTGGGTCGTCGTGTTGGGCGCTGCCGGCGGAGTCGGTCTGGCCGCGGTCGACCTGGGCGTGGCAATGGGCGCCCGGGTGCTGACCGCGGCGTCCAGCCCGGACAAACTCGAACTGTGCCGGTACCGTGGCGCCGAGGCCGTCGTGGACTACGACCGCGACGACCTCAAACTGCGCATCCGTGAACTTACCGGCGACGCCGCTCGAGTGGTCCTGGACCCGGTCGGCGGATCGTATTTGGAACCGGCGCTGCGCAGTTTGGCCCGCGGCGGCACTTTTGTCACGCTGGGCTACGCGGCGGGCACCATACCGGCGATCCCGCTCAACCTCGTGATGCTTAAAGATATCTGCGTGCGCGGCATGGAGATTCGCACGTTCATGGCCGACTACCCCGATGAGTACGTCCGCGATATCGAAGAACTGACCCAGATGTTCACCGCGGGCACGGTCCGTCCGTACATCGGCGCGCGGTTTCCGTTGGCCGAGGCCCCGGCCGCACTGCGATACGTTGCCGATCGCAAAGTCCTGGGCAAGGTCGTGATCGACGTCGCCTGACCTACGGCGTGACGATGTTGAAGTTCGGGTTAGGCTTTTCGAGCACGTCGAGAAACAGCCGCAGCGCGTTCTGATCGCCGGAGATGTCCAAACCCGGCGACGTGAAGTCGCCCATGGCCGTCTGCAACAAGCGAAACTTGTTATCTAGCTTGACGGTAACGGTCGCCGTTGCGGGGTCGGCCGCGACGTTGCGATAGACGAGCACCCCGTTGCGCAGGGTGAACCGGTAGTTGGTGGCCAAATCGGCGAAGGTGATGTCGATGGCAATATCGAGATCCCAACTGCGCGGCCCGTTGACACGGATCGCGAGACCGTCGAAGATCTGTTCCGGCGTCAGCTGGGACAGCATCGTCGACGACGTGATCTGTCCCGCTGATCCGAAGTTGCCCTCCCGCAATTCGGTTGCCCCGCTCATGAAGAAGTTGCGCCACGTCGCGTTCTCGGCGCCATAGCCGAGTTGCTCCAAGGTGTCCGCGTACAGCTCACGCGCCGCGGCATGCTCACTGTCGGTGAACACGGCATGATCCAACAGCGTCGCCGCCCAACGGAAATCGCCGACATCGAACGCCTTCTAGGCTAGCTCGACCACGCGGTCGATGCCACCCATCGCGTCGACATAGCGAGGCGCGAGCGCCTCAGAAGGATGCGGCCAGAGTCGGCCCGGGTTGCCGTCGAACCAGCCCATATAGCGCTGATAGACGGCCTTGACGTTGTGACTCACCGACCCGTAGTAGCCCCGGGTGTGCCACGCCTGATCCAAAGCCGTTGGCATCTGGAACATTTCGGCAATCTCGACACCGGTGTAGCCCTGGTTGAGCAGGCGCACCGTCTGGTCGTGCAGGTAGGCGTAGAGGTCGCGCTGCAGCGACAGGAACTTGACGATGTTGTCCCGTCCCCAGGTCGGCCAATGGTGCGAGGCGAACACCACCTCGGCGCAATCGGCGAAAGTGTCGATGGCCTCGGTGAGATAACCCGCCCAGGCGTGCGGATCGCGGACCAGTGCCCCGCGCAAGGTGAGCAGATTGTGCAGGTTGTGGGTGGCGTTTTCGCCCATGCACAATGCGCGTAAACGTGGGAAATAGAAATGCATTTCAGCGGGAGCCTCGGTGCCGGGCGCCATCTGGAATTCGATCTGGACGCCGTCGATCGTGTGGGTCTCGCCGGTCTCCCGGATGTCGATGGTGGGCACGATGATAGCCACCTCGCCCGTCGACGGAAGCTGCCCGAGCCCGCAACTCACCTGCTCTTGAGGCCCGCGCGCCAACAGGCTGCCGTACATGTAGGTCGCGCGCCGCAGCATCGCGGGCCCGGCATAGACGTTCTCCTGCATGGCATGCGCGGTGAATCCTTCCGGCGCCAGCACGACGACCGCGCCGGCATCCACGTCCGCCTGCGAAGTCACCCCCAGCACGCCGCCGAAATGGTCGACGTGGCTGTGGGTGTAGATCACCGCTACCACCGGGCGGTCGGCGCCACGGTGGGTGCGGTACAGATCCAGGGCCGCGGCGGCCACTTCGGTGGACACCAACGGATCGATGACGATGATCCCGGTGTCACCCTCGACGAAAGTGACGTTGGAGATGTCGAAGCCGCGGACCTGATAGATGCCCGGGACCACCACGTACAGGCCTTGTTTGGCGTTGAGGATCGATTGCCGCCACAGGCTGGGATGCACTGAGGTTGGCGCGTCGCCGTCGAGGAAGGCGTAGACGTCGTTGTCCCACACCCTTCGTCCGTCAGCGGCCTTGATGACGCAGGGCGACAACGACGCGATGAATCCACGATCGGCGTTGTCGAAATTTGTTGTGTCATCCCAGGGCAGGGCATGTGCACGGTGCGCCGACCCGATGGCTGCGGTGGGGGGCTTGTGGTCCACCGGCAATACATTGCCATAACCGGCCCGTGCCCGAAAGGATGCGTTGAAAGCCGACGGGTTAACCGGGACGAAACAATTTCGCGGAACCTCTTTTATGCGGCCCGGCAAACACGGCATACTGCGTTGACAGGCCTCATCGTTGAGGACCGCAACGATCGGGCAAAGGAGAACAGGTGAAGCGTGAACTGACGGTCGCGGTAGCCGGAGCTGCAATTCTGGTCGCCGGCATTTCCGGCTGTTCCAGCGACAAGAAGAGTTCGAGTGGTTCCTCGTCGGGCGCAAGCACTTCGTCCAGCTCCAGCGGAGGTGGCGGTGCGAAGGTGATCGTCGACGGTAAGGACCAGAACGTAAGCGGCTCGGTCGTGTGCACAACGGCAGTCGGCAGCATCAACATCGCGATCGGCGGGGCCGCGACCGGCATCGCCGCGGTGCTGACCGACGCCAACCCGCCCCAGGTGACATCCGTTGGGCTGGGCAATGTCAACGGCGTGACGCTCGCGTACGCCGCGGCCGGTGGCGGCGGCAACGCCTCGGCCACCAAGAACGGCAACAGCTACAAGATCACCGGTACCGCCACGGGCGTCGACATGGCCAATCCCACCCAGCCGGTGAACAAGCCCTTCGAGATCGACGTAACCTGCAATAGCTAGTTAGGCGAGGCTGCGGGCGGTTGCCACCCTCCTAAAGGACACTGAGTGGCAACCGCACCGTGAACTCGGTGTGACCGGGTGAGCTGTCGACGGAAATCGTCCCGTTGTGCGCCTTGACGACAGCGGAGACGATCGCCAGCCCCAGCCCGGTACTGCCGCCCTTGCGCGACCGTGAAGTATCGCCGCGGGCGAACCGCTCGAACACCTCCGACTGCAGAGCCGCCGGAATGCCGGGGCCGTTGTCGATCACCTGCAGCACGCTGTGCGTCGCGTCGGTGCTCAACCGCGTCGTGACGACGGTCCCCGAGCCGGTGTGGATCCGCGCGTTGGCAAGCAGATTGGTCAACACCTGATGCAGCCGTGCCGCGTCGCCGAGGACGACCACCGGTTCCTCGGGCAGGTCGAGCTCCCATTGATGCTCCGGTCCGGCGACGTGCGCGTCACTGACCGCGTCGACCGCCACGCGGGACAGGTCAACGGGTTCGCGCTCCAATGGCCGGCCGGAGTCCAACCGGGCCAAGAGCAGTAAGTCCTCGACGAGCCGCGTTATCCGCTCGGTCTCCGACGCGACGCGACTCATCGCATGTGCCACCGCTTCCCGGTCGTCGCCCATCCGCTGGGTGAGTTCGGTGTAGCCGCGGATCGCGGCCAGCGGCGTCCGCAACTCATGACTCGCGTCGGCGACGAACTGCCGAACCCTTGTCTCGCTGGCCTGCCGCGCCGAGAGTGCGGCCGCGATATGGTCGAGCATTCGGTTCAACGCCGACCCGAGTTGTCCCACCTCGGTAGAGGGGTTGGCGTCGGATTCGGGAACGCGTACCGGCAGTTCGACCTCGCCGCGGTCCAACGGCAGATTCGAAACCCGGCGCGCGGTTGCCGCGACGCGGCGCAGCGGTGCGAGTGCTCGCCTGATGATCACCATCCCCGCGATCGTCGCTGCGGCCAACACGATTACGGTGACGATCCCGAAAATGACCAGCATCTGGATCAGTGTCGCATCGACCTGGTCCATGGACAGTCCGGTGACGATCACGTGGCCGCCGCGCCGGCTCGGAGCCGCGACGACGCGGTACCGCCCGAGGCCGTCGAGATCCACGGTCACCGGCTTGCGGCTGCCGGCGATGGCCGCCAGCTGATCCTGGGCCTTGTCGGTCAACGCGGCCCGGGAACCGATGCTGGTCAGGTAGCCCGCGTCGACCGTCTTGCCGCCGCTGACCACCGCGGCGACCATGCCCGCCGGCTGCCCGGGAGCGTCGAGGAACCGGGGGCCGGGGCCGGGCCGCGGGTTGAAGCCGTGGTCGTGACGCCATCTCGGTCGGTTCGGTTCGGGGTACATCAGCGCCGAGCGGTGCGAGGTCCCGCCCAACTGTCCGTCCAGCTGACGTATCAAGTGATGGTTCAGCGAAAGGTCGGTTGCCGTGGTGATTCCGACGCAGACCAGGGCCAGAACGATGACCTGCCCAACCAGCAGCCGTAGCCGAAGCGACCAGACGCGCCGTGCCCTAGATGGCGGGCTTGAGGACATAACCCGCCCCGCGCAGCGTGTGGATCATCGGGTCGCGGCCGTTGTCGATCTTCTTGCGCAAGTAGGAGATATACAGCTCGACGATGTTGGACCGACCACCGAAGTCGTAACTCCACACCCGGTCCAGGATCTGCGCCTTGCTCAGCACCCGCTTGGAATTGCGCATCATGAACCGCAGCAGCTCAAACTCGGTGGAGGTCAACGAAATTGGCTCACCGGCGCGGGTGACCTCGTGGCTGTCCTCGTCCAACACCAAGTCGCCGACGACGAGCTGTGCGCCGCTGTCCAGCGTGGTGACGCCGGTGCGCCGCAACAAAGCGCGCAGCCGGAGCACGACCTCTTCGATGCTGAACGGCTTGGTGACATAGTCGTCGCCACCGGCGGTCAACCCTGCGATGCGATCTTCGACCGCATCCTTGGCCGTCAACAACAGCACCGGCAGCTGCGGATTCTCTTCGCGCAGTTTGTGTAACACCTCGAGCCCGCTCATGTCGGGCAGCATCACGTCGAGTACGACGACGTCCGGGCGCTGGGCACGAGCGGAGGCGATTGCCGACGATCCGTCGCCGGCGGTTGCGATGTTCCAGCCCTCGTACCGCAGTGCCGTCGACACCATTTCGGACAATACGGATTCGTCGTCGACGACCAGCACGTTGATCGGATTGCCGTCCGCGCGGCACATGACAACGCGCTCCACGGAGGTTCGAGGCTGCGTCACAGGTTCCAGTATCCGCGTCCGACTGGGCCGACGCTATGACATTCCTTTGTGTGTCCTGTGAAACAGCAGCTGGTGCCTAGTACCAGTACCGCCTGCCGGCGACCGGGCGGCCGATCGAGCCGAGGATCCACATCACCGCGCCGATGACGATCAGGACAATGCCGATCGTCCACAGCAAAGGAATGGCGAACAGATATCCGAGAATGAGTAGGACTACGCCCAAGACGATCATGACAGACTTCCTTACGTGAGCGACACTAGATTGCTATGCATTGAACTGGGTTGCGGCACATGGCAATCCTTGACTTTGGGGTTGACGCCCCCGTGGTTCAACGGCCCCGCGACCACTGTCAGCGCGATGTTTCCCACTGTGACACAATTTGTTTGCCCAGTTTCAAAGTATCCGCGTTGCCATGCCGCGAAGACTCCGTAAGCAGCCACACCAGGACGATCGCGCCAATAATTCCGCGACCACGCATCGTGACCTCCGTTGTGTTCGAGAACGATATTCCCGTCGGCTAGCGATACCCGTTGGACGTATGTCTAAACCTCGGCGTGGCTAACTTCTTGGACCCGCTACGAGTGGGCCGCCAGCCATTGCTAGGCGCGCCTCTTGGAGGCCCGGGACAGCCACGCGTCCTGGATCAGCTCGGCGAGATTTCTGCCAGTCGACTACCACGCACCCGCACCGAGGGATAGCCGTCGAAGGGGGCGGTGGTGAAGAACGGCGAGCCGGAATCAGCCAGCGGCGGTTCCGAATTCGACGCCCATCACGCCTTAGCGGCGGCGCTGCGCGGACACATACAGGGTGGTCGGCATGGCGTCGTCGGCACCGTCCGGCAGGGCGCGGTCATAACGCGCCATCAACTCCGGGAAGCTTGCCGCCTGCACCTCCCAGCCATGCTCACGCAGCCATTCATCGACCGGGGTGCGTTCCTCGGCGTACCAAAGGTCGTCCACGTCGGTGATCTCGGCGTCGACCACCTCGGCGATCGCGGCCCGCATGCGCTGCGCATCTTCTCGCTGGCGCCGCACCCGCTCGGGGTCGGTAAAGCCTTTGCTCGGCACGTTGGACGCCAGCCAACTGCCCGGCGCGCTGAGCGAATGCATGCGCTCGAACAACAGGTCCTGTGCCTGCGACGGCAGGTAGCGCACCAACCCCTCGGCCGACCAGGCGGTGGGTTTCGACGGATCAAATCCTGCTTCCCGCAGTGCCTTTGGCCAATCCTGACGCAGATCGATCGGTATGGTCACCAGCATTGCGGTGGGGTCCGCGCCGTGTTGTTTCAACGTGGCCGTCTTGAAATCCAGCACTTTGGGTTGGTCGAGTTCGTACACCACGGTGCCGACCGGCCACGGCAGCCGCCACGAGCGGGAGTCAAGCCCCGACGCCAAAATCACCATCTGCCGGACGCCGGCGTCGGCCGCACCGAGAAAGAACTCGTCGAAGAACGCCGTCCGGGTGGCCATGAAGTCGACCATCAACTGTGTTCGCGTGCGCACCTCGGGCTCGATCTCGACCGCCTTGGCCAACAACTCGGGATCGGCGTAGATGCTCCACATCCCCTCCCCCACGGCGTTGACGAAGACGCGCGCGAACGGGTCGTTGATGAGCGGGTTCTCGCTTTCGGTCTCGGCGGCGCGGGCGGCCGCAACACCGAGCGCGGTGGATCCCACGCTCGGTGTGATGTCCCAGGAATCGTTGTCGGTCCGCGGCATCGCCAGTCCTCTCCCACCCTGATAGTCGATTGCGTTCACTATTCTTCCAGCCGCCGACGGCTCTTGGCACTCGTTGCGGGTCACTTACGCTGTCTTCACAGAGGGCCCACAGGTAAGGAGTGCCGCGATGACCCGGACGGCGACGTGTTGTTCCTCGAATGGGCCGCCGAGTCGGCGGCCAACCGGGTCGACGACGGCGTCGACACCTTCGTCTTCCGCGACGGCATGATTCGCGCGCAGACCGTCCGGTACACGCCGAGACGTCGCGAGTAGGTTCACACCCCGTGGAGCACGTGGACTTGGACGCCGTCGCGGAATGGATGTCTCGGCAGGGGCTGGGCGACGGTCCGCTGCAGGACGTGTCGGCCGTCACCGGCGGCACGCAGAACGTGATGCTGCGGTTCACCCGGGCCGGTCGGCCGTATGTGCTGCGGCGCGGGCCGCGACACCTGCGGCCGCGCAGCAACAGCGTGATCCTGCGGGAAACCAAAGTCCTTGCGGCACTTGCCGGTTCCGACGTTCCACACCCGCACCTGATCGCGGTCTGCGACGACCCCACCGTGCTGGGCGATGCCGTCTTCTATCTGATGGACCCGGTCGACGGCTTCAACGCCGGCGAGGGGCTGCTCCCGCTGCATGCCGGCGATGCCAAGGTGCGCCACGGCATGGGCCTGTCGATGGCCGACTCGCTGGCCAGGCTGGGTGCGATCGACCACGTCGCGGTGGGTCTCGCCGATTTCGGCAAACCGGAGGGCTTCCTGGAACGCCAGGTGCCGCGCTGGCTTGGGGAGCTGGACTCCTACCGCCAGTACGACGGCTATCCCGGGCCGCAGATCCCGGGCATCGAGGAAGTATCGGCCTGGCTGGAACGCCACCGGCCGACGAGCTGGACACCCGGGATCATGCACGGGGACTACCACTCGGCCAACGTGATGTTTTCCCGCACCGGGCCCGACGTCGTCGCGATCGTCGACTGGGAGATGTGCACGATCGGCGACCCGCTGCTGGATCTGGGCTGGCTGCTGGCCACCTGGCGCCAGCCGGACGGTTCCAGCGTGTTCAGCCACACGCTGAGCAGTCAGGACGGGTTGGCCAGCACCGACGAGCTGTTCGAGCGTTACGCCGCCAACACCACCCGCGACTTGTCGCACATCACCTGGTACACGGTGCTGGCGTGCTTCAAGCTGGGCATCGTCATCGAGGGCACGCTGGCCCGGGCCTGTGCCGGCAAGGCCGAGAAAGATGTCGGCGATGCGCTGCACGCGGCCACGGTGCACCTGTTCGAGCGCGCGCTGACCCAGATCGGCAACGGCTAGCATCTTTGGACGTGCCTCCTTACCCGTCGGGCCCGGCCGTTCGAGCCACGACGGTAATGGCTCGGTAGGGTCGAGGCCATGAATCGGTTCGAGCGCGGCCTGGCGCGGATTCGGGACATGCGCTTTGACCTGTACGAGCAGCCGTTGCGGCAGGTGAGCCTGGAGCTCAAGATCGTGTTCGTCGCGGTCCACCTGCCGATCGTCGGCGGCAAGACGCTCAGAATCCCGATGTTCGCGACGGTTGGGCCCATGCCCGACAAGTCCACCGGCCCGGACGCCGACGACACTGCTCATTAACGGTCTGTCGAACAACGGATTACAGGTTCGACCGGCCGTCTACGCCGGCACTGACCGTCAGTAAGGTCAAATTCCGACGCTACGGCGCGAGGAACTGCTGATGAGCATGGGAGACGACCTCGAATTCACCTCGGACGCGCTGGGGTTCACGCCGATGACGGTCGACGACGGGCCGGACCACGTGATGCGGACCTGCGCAGCATGCGGCGGATATTTCCCCACCAAACCGGGCAGTGCCTTTGACCGCGCCGCGCTGTGCCACGCGCACCTGTTGGTGAGGCATGCGCGCTAATGCGCCGCGACGGCGCCGTTTGGACGGAGTACGACCACGACCCGTACACCCGCCGCGAACTGGACAGCGGACCCGGGCGTGCCGGGCGTGGCTGGACAGCAACGGCATCACCTCCGGTGAATGGAAGGTGGAAGCGCGCGGCGCTGACACCGGCGACAGGCTGGGCGAATCCGAAGTCGTCAATCTTGCCGAGAAGTCGCCGCACTGACGATTGATCGAAGGGTTACGCAACGTCAGGAGCTGCGATTACGATCTGCGCAGGGGGCAGCCTACAGATTCGAGTCAGCCATGAAACCCACCCGACGTCCGGTCGCTGGATTCCTCACGGCCGTCACGCTGACGATCGCCGCTGCGACATTTGCCTCCGCACCGGCCGCGACCGCCGATCCCATCTGTGGAGTGCCGGGAACGCCACCGTGCGCGGGTCCTAGTCCGTTGACGCCCGAGCAACAGTGCGCGTTTATCGCCTGGAGATCGATGATGCCGTGCAACTGGCTCGACATGCAGGTGCCCGTTGGGACGCCAGGCAGTTGGGACAACCCTCCGGCCCCGCCGCCGCAGCCTTGAGAGAGAGCGCGCCCGAAGGGATTCGAACCCCTAACCCTCTGATCCGTAGTCAGATGCTCTATCCGTTGAGCTACGGGCGCCGGTAACTCAGTTGTGTCCGCGAAAGGACTGCAGCGGAGGCGAGAGGATTTGAACCTCCGGTCCCCTTTAGGGGGGACAACTCATTAGCAGTGAGCCCCATTCGGCCGCTCTGGCACGCCTCCCTTGGACTTCATGAGGGTACCCGACTCGATACGGGCGTCCCTGAACCGCCGGAGGCATAGCGTACACAGCGAGGACATATGCTGTCGAAGTGACTGCCCGCCTACGGCCGGAGCTGGCCGGGCTGCCAGTTTACGTTCCGGGCAAGACGGTGCCGGGTTCGATGAAACTGGCCAGCAACGAGACGGTGTTCGGCCCGCTGCCCAGTGTCCGCGCCGCGATCGAGCAAGCGACCGACAACGTCAACCGCTACCCCGACAACGGCTGCGTGCAACTCGACGCGGCGCTGGCCAAACATCTCGGGCCCGGCCTCGACCCGGAGAACGTCGCCGTCGCCGCGGGCTCGGTCAACCTCTGCCAGCAGTTGGTGCAAATCACCGCCTCGGCCGGTGACGAGGTGATCCTCGGCTAGCGCAGCTTCGAGCTCTACCCGCCGCTGGTCCAGGTCGCCGGCGCGACCGCGGTCAAGGTGGCGCTGACCGACCACACCTTCGACCTCTACGCGATGCTCGCCGCGATCACCGAAAACACCCGGCTGATTTTCGTCTGCAATCCCAACAACCCGACCTCGACCGTCGTCGACCCGGACGCGCTGGCCCGGTTTGTCGAGGCCGTTCCGCCGCACATCGTGATCGCGATCGACGAGGCCTACGTCGAATACATTCGCGACGGCATGCTGCCCGACAGCTTGGGCCTGGTCCGCGCCCGTGACAACGTCGTTGTGCTGCGCACCTTATTCCAAGGCCTACGGGCTGGCCGGCCTGAGGGTCGGCTATGCGGTCGGCCACCCCGACCTGATCACGGCTTTGGACCAGGTGTTCGTTCCGTTCTCGGTGACCAACATCTCGCAGGCCGCCGCGATCGCATCGCTGGACGCCGCCGACGAATTGTTGACCCGCACCGACGCGGTGGCCGCCGATCGGGTTCGGGTCAGCGCCGCGTTACGGGACGCCGGATACGCATTGCCGCCTTCGCAGGCGAACTTCGTCTGGCTGCCGTTGGGGCCGCGGACCCGGGATTTCGTGACCCGGGCGGCCGACGCGGGCATCGTGGTTCGCCAATACGGTGACGACGGTGTTCGCGTGTCCATCGGTGCACCCGCCGAAAACGACGCGCTGCTGGCATTCGCCCGCGACTGGATAGCACACCCGGAGGTTGCCGAATGAGCCTGGCCCGCAAGCAATTCAACGAGTTCAAGAACCGCAGCGACAAGATCGCCGACGCCGAACTCGACGACTATTGGGCAACCCTGGACCCCGCGACCATCGACGAGATGATGGGCGAGTGGAAGGGCGGCGAGTTCCTGACCGGTCACATGATGAACGGGCAGTTGGCGAAGGTCGGCTGGTTCGGCAAGACCTTCACTTCGGTTAGCGACGTGCAGCCGTTGGTCTGCCTGGACGACGACGGAAACAAGTTCTCCAACAAGAAGATGGGCAAGGGCGAGGCGAGCCTCTGGCTGGAAGAATTCCGCGGCGAGGTCACCGCCACCATGGTTTACGACGGCCAACCCGTGCACGACCATTTCATGAAGATCGACGACGACGCCGTGATGGGCATCATGAACGGCAAGGGCGTGTTGGACTTCCAGGACGGGGTGGGCCGCTACTACTACTTCTACCTCGAACGCGTCTAGGCCCCTTGAGCGCAGGTCCGACACCTGCTGCTATTTGTGAAATGAATCGTTAGCATTTGGTGCATGCGCACCACGCATATCCATCAGGTGGACCTGAATCTGCTGCCCCCGTTGGTGGCCCTGCTGGAGGAACAACACGTCTCGCGAGCCGCCGAGCGGGTCCGGTTGAGCCAACCGGCGATGAGCCGGGCCCTGCAGCGCCTACGTCGGCACTTCGGCGACGAGCTGCTGGTGCGCGGACCGGACGGCTACTCGCTGACCCCGCGCGCCGAGCGTCTGCGCGACCAATTAACTACGGCCGTAACGCATTTGGAGCAGGTGTTTGCGAATGAGGCGTTCGACCCGGCAACGGCCGCACAATCCTTTCGCCTCGCCGTCAGCGACTACACCGTCGCGACGTTCGGTCCCGCGCTGATCCGCAAGGTCCTGGCCGAATCACCCAATTCGACCGTGAGTTGCGAAGTCCTGGACGAGCACGTCTTCGACAAGCTCGACGCGGGGACACTGGACCTGGCGATCTACGGCCGGGTTGCGCCCGAAAGATACTGCAGCGAACACCTTTTCAGCGATCGCTTCGTCTGCATAGTCGCCGCCGAGCACCCACTGGCCGAGCAGACATCCGTGTCGCTGTCGACGTATCTACGCTGGCCACACTTGACCATCGACATCGGCCAGCCCTGGATCGACCGGGCCCTCGAGGCGCTCGGCGTCACCCGCCGGGTGGCTGTCAGCGTGCCCTATTTCGCCTTGGCGCCAAGCATTTTGGCGGGCACCGACCTCCTGTTGACGGTTCCGGAGCGAGTTGCCTGCAAGAATGCCGACCCCGCGCAGACCCGCATCCTCGCGGCGCCCCGGGAGTTGATCGCGCTGCAGTTCTACGCCGTGTGGCACCCGCGCTTCGATCAGGATCCGTCCCACAGTTGGCTGCGAGGGGTGGTCCGCAGCGCGTCCGAATCGGCGCCGTGAATTACCGGGCCGGGTTGCGTCCGGTGAATGCGACGAGCTTCTCCAAAGCGCCGGCATCGTCGGGCACGTCCACCGGATCGTCGAACCCCGCCGTGCCGCGGAATTCCGGCCGGATGGTCTTGTGCGCCAGATCCAGCACGTACTCGGACAACGGCTGGGGGCATCGAGTTCATGTCCCACCGCGACGGCGTAATCCCATGCGTGGACTAGGAATTCGATCGAAAGGATGCCGCACGCCGACTTGGCCGGCATCTGGCTCTTGCCGAACGGCACCGTGCCGTCCAGGCCGTGGCGGTGCCACGCGTCCAACGCCGGGCGAGCCGCGAGGACGATCTGCCGTTCCACCGAATCGCTCTCGTCGCGCTCCGGGATCTGCGCGCCGACCATGCCGCCGATGCCACTAATCGACGTGAGCAGATGCTCGGTCAACCGCGTCACGTCGAACTCGGTGCAGGGCGTCTGCTTGGACAGATCATCGCTGGAGATGGGGTGCAGCGCGCGCTGCAAGATCCCCAGCGTGTCCTCGGCGCTGTGCAGTTCATCCGTGGGCCGGGAGTGAGGTCCGGGCCGCAAATCACGAGACATAATTCCCACGCTACGGTCTCGATATGGGCGATACCTACGAATCCGTCACCGTCGAGATCAAAGACCACGTCGCGCGGGTGACGTTAATCGGACCGGGCAAGGGCAACGCGATGGGCCCGGCCTTCTGGGCGGAGATGCCGGACGTGTTCGGGACGCTGGACGCCGACCGTGACGTGCGCGCCATCGTGATCACCGGGTCGGGCAAGAACTTCAGCTACGGCCTGGATCTGCCCGCGATGGGCGGCATGTTCACGCCGTTGATGGCCGACGGCGCCTTGGCTCGCCCGCGCACGGAGTTCCACACCGAACTCAGGCGAATGCAGGGTGCGATCACCGCGGTCGCCGACTGCCGGACCCCGACCATCGCCGCGGTGCACGGCTGGTGCATCGGCGGCGGCGTCGACCTGATCTCGGCAGTCGACATCCGCTACGCCGGCGCCGACGCCAAGTTCTCGGTCCGGGAAGTCAGATTGGCCATTGTCGCCGACGTCGGCAGCCTGGCCCGGCTGCCGCTGATCCTCAACGACGGCCATCTGCGCGAGCTGGCGCTGACCGGCAAAGACATCGACGCAGCCCGGGCCGAGAAAATCGGGCTGGTCAACGACGTGTACGACGACGCCGACAAGACGCTGGCCGCCGCGCATGCGACCGCGGCGGAGATTGCCGCCAACCCGCCGCTGGCCGTCTACGGCGTCAAGGACGTGCTCGACCAGCAGCGCACCGCGGCGGTGTCGGAGAGCCTGCGCTACGTAGCCGCCTGGAACTCGGCCTTCCTGCCGTCCAAGGACCTGACCGAAGGCATCCAGGCGACGTTCGCCAAGCGTCCGCCGCAGTTCACCGGGGAGTAGCCGCGCGCCACGTACCCTCGCGGGAGTGGTGAATACGACCGCTAATTTGACGACCCGCGCCGACGACGATGCAGCGCGCAGCGACGACGAGGAGCGGCGCAAGTGACCCCGGACGGCAAGATCCGTGTCCCGGCCGACCTGGACTCGGTGACGACGCTCGGCGACGAGGACCACTCCGAAATCGACGCCGCGGCCGTCGAACGCATCTGGCAGGCGGCGCGGCACTGGTACCGGGCGGGCATGCACCCGGCGATCCAGCTGTGCATCCGGCACCGCGGGCGCGTCGTGCTCAACCGCGCGATCGGCCACGGCTGGGGCAACGCGCCCACCGACGCCCCCGATGCCGAGAAGGTCCCCGTCACGACGGACACGCCGTTCTGCGTGTACTCGGCGGCCAAGAGCATCGCCGCGACCGTGGTGCACATGTTGGTCGAGCGGGGTCTTTTTTCCCTCGATGACCGGGTCTGCGACTACATGCCCACCTTCACCAGCCATGGCAAGGACCGCATCACGATCCGGCACGTAATGACTCACAGCGCCGGGCTGCCGTTTCCCACCGGACCGCTGCCGGACCTCAAACGCGCCGACGATCACGAGTACGTGCAGCAGATGCTGAGCAATCTGCGGCCGCTGTACCGGCCCGGGTTGATCCACCTGTACCACGCGCTGACCTGGGGCCCGCTGATCCGCGAAATCGTCTACACGGCCGCGGGCAAGGACATCCGCGAGATTCTGGCCGCCGAAATCCTTGACCCGCTGGGTTTTCGGTGGACCAATTTCGGCGTCGCCAAACAAGACCTCGATCTGGTCGCCCCGAGCCATGCTACCGGCCGGCCCTTGCCGCCGGTGATCGCACAGATATTCCGTAAGGCCATCGGCGGCACGGTGCACGAGATGATCCCGGTGACCAACGCGCCGTTCTTCTTGACCACGGTGATCCCGTCGTCCAATACCGTCTCAACCGCCAACGAGATGTCCCGCTTCGCCGAAATCTGGCGCCGCTATGGCGAACTCGACGGTGTGCGGGTGCTACAGGCCGAAACGCTGCGCGGCGTGGTCACTGAATCCCGGCGGCTGCGGCCCGATTTCGCGGTCGGGCTGATGCCGGCCCGCTGGGGCACCGGCTTCATTCTCGGCACCAACCGGTGGGGTCCGTTCGGGCGCAATGCGCCGGAAGCATTCGGCAGTCTGGGCTTGAGCAACATCGCGATCTGGGCCGACCCCGAGCGCAGCCTGGCCGCCGGTCTGATCAGCAGCGGCAAACCCGGCCGCGACCCGGAGCTACGCCGTTACACCGCGCTGATGAACACCATCGCGGCACAGATCCCGACTGATTGAGCACGACGCCCGGTGGGAACACTGCGGCGATGACTAACTATCGAGTGCTGAACCCGCAGGGAGAGGTCGTCGCGACCAAGGACATCGCCAGTGCCGGGGACGCCCACGCGCCTGGTTCGTCAACAACAAGGCCGACAACACCGAACTCGGCTGGCGGATGGAAGTCGAACACGACGGTGAGTGGTCGTTCTTCGACGACACCGAAGGCGCGTAATCGTGCTTTACCGACGGGCCGCATCGGTGCCCTTCTCGCCGCATCACAACGCGGTGGCGGAGGGATTTGAACCCCCGGACGGTGTTAGCCGTCTCTCGCTTTCAAGGCGAGTGCATTAGGCCGCTCTGCCACGCCACCGCTGACAAGGGTAGCGGGGCTAGTACCGTGACCCGCATGCGCGCCATCGTCGCCGAATCTCCCGACCGACTCGTCTGGCAAGAGGTCCCCGATGCCTCCGCCGGGCCCGGTGAAGTGCTGATCAAGGTCACCGCGGCCGGCGTCAACCGCGCCGACGTGCTACAGGCCGCCGGCAAGTATCCGCCCCCGCCCGGAGCCAGCGACATCATCGGCATGGAAGTGTCCGGCACCGTCACCGAATTGGGCGCCGGGGTCGCGGAATGGTCTGTCAGACAACAGATTTGTGCGTTGTTGGCGGGCGGTGGCTACGCCGAGTACGTCGCGGTTCCGGCCCCCCAGGTGCTGCCCATCCCGGACGGCGTCACGCTGGGGGACGCCGCGGGGCTACCCGAGGTCGCCTGCACGGTGTGGTCGAACCTGGTGCTGGCCGCGCACCTGCACGAGGGCCAGCTGCTGTTGGTGCACGGCGGGGCCAGCGGGATCGGCACCCACGCGATTCAGGTCGCCCGGGCCCTGGGTGCCAGGGTGGCCGTCACCGCCGGGTCCGAGGAAAAGCTGCAAACCTGCCGCGACCTGGGCGCCGAGATCGCCATCAATTACCGCGACGACGATTTCGTGGCGCGGCTGCAGGAGTGCGGCGGCGCCGACGTGATCCTCGACATCATGGGTGCGTCGTATCTGGATCGCAATCTCGACGCTTTGGCCAGCGACGGACAGCTGGTGATCATCGGCATGCAGGGCGGTCTCAAGGGCGAGCTCAACATCGGCAAGCTACTGCCCAAGCGGTTACGAGTAATCGGCACCACGCTGCGCGGCCGGCCGGTGTCCGGCCCGAACAGCAAGGGCGAGATCGTCGCCGCGGTAACGGAGTCGGTGTGGCCGATGATCGCCGACGGCCGGGTGCGGCCATTCATCGGTGCGCGCATGCCCATTCAGCAAGCGGGACAAGCTCATCAGCAGCTGGTGGCCGGCGACGTGCACGGAAAGATCGTGCTGACCGTCTAGCTTTCGCGCCGGCTGGGCCGTCGATTGTGCGCTCACGGCCGCCACTCTGCGATTAGGGCGCCCTGAATACACTGGCAATCAGAGAGCCGGACGCGCTTAGCCCAACGACGCCAGCGCCCGCACCAGCTGATCGACCTCGGCCGTCGTCGAGTAGTGCGCCAGCCCGACGGTCACCGCGCCGCCAACCTCGTTGGCCCCCAACGCATCCAGCACGCGTGAACTCTCGTTGCAGACGGCCAGAATTCCGTTGTCCGCCAACCGCTGTACGACCCGCTCGGCGGGCACGCCCTGCAATGCGAAGCTGACGACCGGTATCCGCGCCTCCGGACGACCGATCAGCATCATCAGCGGCAACGAGCGCAGCGAGACCATCAAGTAGTCGAAGATCCGGTTCAGATACAACGCCGCGGATTGCATCGACACCGACAGCCGCTCGCGCCGGCTGCCGCGGGCCGACTCGTCCAGTGCCGCAAGGTATTCGATGCTGGCGACCACCCCGGCCAGCAGCCCGAACTGATGCGCGCCCACTTCGAGGCGGGCCTGGCCAGTGGCGTTGGGGTCGGTGGAGACCGAGCTGAACGAGTTGATCAGCGCCGGATCGCGAAACACGATCGCTCCGACCGGCGGTCCGCCCCAAGCGATGGCGTTCACCGCCACCACGTCGACCTCGGCTTCTTTGATGTCGAGCAGCCGGAAGGGTGCGGCCGCGGAATGATCGACGACCACCAGCCCGCCCACGTCGTGGACCAGCTTGGTCATCGCCCGCAGATCGGTGACCGTGCCCAACGTCCCCGACGCCGAAGTGACCGCGACCAGCCGCGTCGACTTCCCAATCAGGCTCTCCCACTGCCACGTCGGCAGCTCACCGGTTTCGATGTCGACCTCGGCCCACTTCACCTTGGCGCCGTAGCGGTGCGCGGCCCGCAGCCACGGGGCGATGTTGACTTCGTCGTCGAGCCGGCTGACGACCACCTCGTAGCCCAGGCCGGCCCGCGACGACGACGCCTCGGCCAGTGAGGACAGCAGGATCGCGCGGTCGGCGCCCAGCACGATGCCGGCCGGGTCGGCGTTGAACAGATCCGCCACGGCTGTCCGCGCCGCGTCCAGCACGGCCGCGCTGCGCTGGGCCGACGGGTGCGCTCCCACGGTGGTGGCACTGGAACGGCGGAATGCGGTGGAGACGGTGGTCGCAACGGAATCGGGGATCAGCATCCCCGTCGACGCGTCGAAGTGCACCCATCCGTCACCCAGTGACGGATGCAGTCCGCGCACCCGGGCGACGTCATAAGCCATGCAGCCACCTTAGAGCTTCCGCACTTGAGCGAAGTTGTGACGGTAGCGGGTGCCACAGACGTCAGAGCCAACCGGTGGCTACCCGAGCCAGGTCACCCGGCCAGCCATACTAGTCCAGTGGGGCTGTGGATCGGAACGCTGATCGCACTGTTTTTGCTGATCGCCCCGGGGACAATCGTTGCGCGTATCACCCAGCTAACGTGGCCAATCGCGGTCACAGTTGGCCCGGCGCTGACCTACGGTGTCGTCGCGCTGGCGATCATCCCCTTCGGTGCGCTCGGAATCCCTTGGAACGGTTGGACTGCGTTCGGGGCGCTCGCTGTCGTGTGCGTGGTGGCGACCGGTTTGCAGCTGCTGCTCGCCCGCTACCGCGACACCGACGCCGAGGCGCGGGGCATCGAGGGCTGGCCGGCGCTGGCGGTCGCGGCGGGGGTGGCGCTGGGCGCGCTGCTGGTCATGTGGGCGGCGTATCGCGGGCTGGCCGCCCATTGGCAGACGATCCCCAGCACCTGGGACGCCGTGTGGCACGCCAACGAGGTGCGCTTCATTCTCGACACCGGCCAGGCGTCCTCCACCCACATGGGTGAGCTGCGCAACGTCGAGACCCACCAGGCGCTGTACTACCCGTCGGTGTTCCACGCCCTGATCGCGGTGTTTTGCCAGCTGACCGGTGCGGCGCCGACCACCGGCTACACGCTGAGCTCGGTGGCGGCTTCGGTGTGGCTGTTCCCGACCAGCGCGGCGATGCTGACCTGGCATCTGCTGCGACCGATGATGACGCCGGGCCGAACGGCCGCGGTCGCGGCGACGGCGGGCGCGCTGTCGGCGTCGTTCACCTCAGTGCCCTACGTCGAGTTCGGCGTGGCCGCGATGCCGAACCTGGCGGCCTACGGCGTCGCGATTCCGACGTTCGTGCTGATCACCTCGACGCTGCGGCATCGCGACCGCATCCCGGTGGCGGTGCTGGCGCTGATCGGCGTGCTGTCGGTGCACCTGACGGGTGGATTCATCGTCATCCTGTTTCTGTTGGGTTGGTGGCTGCTGCACGTGCTGTGGCATCCGGTGCGCGGCCGGCTCGCCGACGTCGCGATCCTGGCCGCCACCGCCGTGCCGACCGAGCTGATCCTGGCACCCCAGTTCATCGGGGTGCTCAAGCAGGCCGACATCATCGCCGGTCATGCCTTCCCCAGCTTCAAGAGCGCCAAGCAGGGCGTCATCGACGCGCTGCTGCTGCACACCCGTCACCTGAACGATTTCCCGATCCAATACGGCCTGGTCGTGCTGGTCTATCTCGGCATGGCCTATCTGCTGTACCGGCGCATCTGGTGGCCGCCGGCGGTCTGGTTGGTGTTGACCGTGGCGACCGTGTACTCGGGGGCCCCGTTTCACAACGCGGCTGGCGCGGCGATCGAGGAGTTCAGCCAGTTCTTCTACAACGATCCGCGCCGGCTCACCGCGGTGGTGACGATGCTGGTGACGCCGATGGCCGCCACCGCATTGTTCGGCGCCGTCGCGCTGGTGGTCGCCGTCGCCCGCCGACTCACCAGCCGGTTCAAGACCCTCCCCGCGCCGGTATGGGCCTCGGCCACCGCGGTCCTGCTGGTGTTCTCGACCGTGTTCATCGGGCGGCACTATCTTTATCGCCACATCGTGCTGTTCGGCGACAAATACGACTCGGTGATGGTCGACCAGCGCGACCTGATGGCGATGGCGTACCTGGCGAAACTACCCGGCGCGCGTGACACGCTGATCGGCAACGCCAACACCGACGGCACCACCTGGATGTACGCCGTCGCCGATTTGCACCCGTTGTGGACGCACTACGACTACCCGCAGCAGACCGGGCCGGGACCCCAGCGCTACATTTTCTGGGCCTATGCCCGTCGCGGCGATTCCGATCCGAAGGTCGTCGAGGCGATAAAGGCGCTCAATATCCGCTACATCTACACCAGCTCGCCCACGGTTCGGGGGTTCGCCGTGCCCGACGGACTAGTGTCGCTGGAAAAATCGAAGTCGTGGGCGCTGATCTACGACAACGGTGGGGCCAGAATTTACGAATGGCGCGGAAACACCACACCGCCCCACCCCTAGAAGGACAAGAGGATGGTGACCGGATTGACTAACGGCAACGACGACGGTGTCGAGATCATCGGCGGCGTCGATCCGCGAATCATGGCGCTTCGCGACGACGGCGACGACGACGATTCCGACGAGCGCTCGCTGACCGACCTTGTCGAGCAGCCCGCCAAGGTGATGCGCATCGGCACCATGATCAAACAATTGCTCGAAGAGGTGCGGGCGGCACCGCTGGACGAGGCCAGCCGCAAGCGGCTGCGCGACATCCACGCCACCAGCATCCGGGAGCTGGAAGACGGCCTCGCGCCGGAACTTCGCGAGGAACTCGACCGACTCACCCTGCCGTTCGGAGAGGACTCCGAGCCCTCGGACGCCGAGTTGCGCATCGCGCAGGCGCAGCTCGTCGGCTGGCTCGAGGGACTGTTCCACGGCATCCAGACCGCGCTGTTCGCCCAGCAGATGGCCGCTCGTGCGCAGCTCGAGCAGATGCGCCAAGGCGCCCTGCCGCCCGGCATCGGGCGCTCGGGCCACGGACACGGCTCGGGCACCGGACAGTACCTGTAAGAGCAGGCGTTGGTGTCCGGTCCTCGCGCCCCGCGTATCGAGACCAGCAACGCATGGGTGGAATTCCCCATCTTCGACGCGAAGTCGCGATCGTTGAAGAAGGCCTTCCTCGGTAAGGCCGGTGGCACGATCGGCCGCAACAACTCCAACGTCGTCGTCGTCGAGGCGTTGCGCGACATCACGATGTCGCTGGAGCTGGGCGACCGCGTCGGCCTGGTCGGCCACAACGGGGCCGGGAAATCGACTCTGCTGCGCCTGTTTTCGGGTATCTACGAGCCGACCCGGGGGTGGGCCAAAGTCACCGGTCGGGTGGCGCCGGTGTTCGACCTCGGCGTCGGGATGGACCCCGAGATCTCCGGCTACGAGAACATCATCATCCGCGGCCTGTTCCTGGGGCAGACCCGAAAGCAGATGCTGGCCAAGGTCGACGAGATCGCCGAGTTCACCGAGCTCGGGGATTACCTGTCGATGCCGTTGCGCACGTATTCGACCGGGATGCGGGTCCGGCTCGCGTTGGGCGTGGTCACCAGCATCGACCCCGAGATCCTGTTGCTCGACGAGGGCATCGGCGCCGTCGACGCCGACTTCCTGAAGAAGGCGCAGTCGCGGTTGCAGAGCCTGGTGGAGCGGTCCGGAATCCTGGTTTTCGCAAGCCATTCCAACGAGTTCCTGGCCCGGCTGTGCAAGACCGCGATGTGGATCGACCACGGCGTCATCCGCCAAACCGGCGGTATCGAAGAAGTGGTGCGCGCCTACGAGGGTGAGGACGCCGCACGGCACGTCCGCGAGGTGCTCGAAGAGACCGCCGCGGGATGAGTGAATCCATCTTCGCCGTGGTGGTCACCCATCGGCGCGTACAGGAGCTCGCCAAGTCGCTGGACATGCTCAGCGCGCAAACGCGGCTGCCCGATCATCTGATCGTCGTCGACAACGACGGCGGTGCCGATGACCGCATCCGCGAACTGGTTGCCGCTCAACCGATCTCGACCACCTACCTACCGTCGCGCCGAAACCTCGGCGGCGCAGGTGGTTTCGCGTTGGGCATGCTGCACGCGTTGGCGCAGGGTGCCGACTGGGTGTGGCTGGCCGACGACGACGGCCGCCCGCACGACGCCCAGGTGCTGGCCACGTTGCTTGCCTGCGCCGAGAAGCACGGCCTGGCCGAAGTCTCGCCGATGGTGTGCAACTCCGACGACCCGCAGCGGCTGGCGTTCCCGTTGCGGCGTGGCCTGGTATGGCGCAGGCGCGCAAGCGAATTGCGTACCGAGGCGGAACAAGATCTACTGCCCGGGATCGCGTCGCTGTTCAACGGCGCGCTGTTCCGGGCGTCGACGCTGGACGCGGTCGGCGTCCCGGACATGCGGTTGTTCATCCGCGGCGACGAGGTGGAACTACACCGGCGGCTGGTGCGCTCGGGCCTGCCGTTCGGGACCTGCCTGGACGCGACCTATCTGCACCCCTGCGGATCCGACGAGTTCCGCCCGATCCTGGGCGGACGGATGCATACGCAGTATCCCGACAACCCGACCAAGCGGTTCTACACCTACCGCAACCGCGGCTATCTGTTGTCCCAGCCGGGTCTGCGCAAGCTGCTGGTCCAGGAGTGGGTGCGGTTCGGTTGGTTCTTCCTGACCCGGCGCGATCCCAGCGGCCTGCTGGAGTGGATTCGGTTGCGCCGCTTGGGACGTCGTGAGCAATTCGGCAAGCCAAGTGGCGACCGGGAGCTCGGCGCAGCCGGACGAAGCGGGTCGCCACCATCCGGACCTGGAGGAACCCCGTGACATTCATCGACGCCGCCGCACAGTCGCGGACCTTCACCCGGGCCCGCAACGACCTGGTCGAGGGGTTTCGCCGTCGGGAGCTGTGGCTGCACCTGGGCTGGCAGGACATCAAGCAGCGTTACCGCCGCTCGGTGCTGGGGCCGTTCTGGATCACCATCGCGACCGGCACCACCGCCGTCGCGATGGGCGGGCTGTATTCGAAGCTGTTCCACCTCAACCTGTCCGTGCATCTGCCGTATGTGACGCTGGGCCTAATCATCTGGAACCTGATCAACGCCGCCATCCTGGAAGGCGCCGACGTGTTCGTCGCCAACGAGGGTCTGATCAAACAGTTGCCGACGCCGTTGAGCGTGCACGTGTACCGGCTGGTGTGGCGGCAGATGATCCTGTTCGCTCACAACATCGTCATCTACCTCGTCGTCGCGATCATCTATCCCAAACCCTGGTCGTGGGCCGACCTTTCGGTGCTCCCGGCGTTGGCGTTGATCGTGCTCAATTGCATCTGGGTGTCGCTGTGCTTCGGCATTCTCGCGACCCGCTACCGCGACATCGGCCCGCTGCTGTTCTCGATCGTGCAGCTGCTGTTCTTCATGACGCCGATCATCTGGAACGGCGACACGTTGCGCCAGCAAGGAGCGGGCAGCTGGTCGAAGATCGTCGAACTCAACCCGCTGCTGCACTATCTCGATATCGTGCGTGCGCCGTTGCTGGGCGCTCACCAGGAGACGCGGCACTGGACGGTGGTGCTGGTGCTGACCGTCGTCGGCTGGCTGCTGGCGGCCTTCGCGATGCGTCAATACCGCGCCCGGGTGCCCTATTGGGTCTAGCGGCCGGTTGGTGTGCGCACCGCCCACGTCGGTTGCGAAAGTTATCCACAACCGAGGGCGCTATCAAACCAGTTACGCCGGAAACGCGTACAATCGAAAGTATGTTCGATTCGCTGACCGACGCGGGCGTGGTGGATGCCGTCACCGCAGCGGCGCGCGCGCAAAACGCCGCGTGTGCTCGGGAGCTGGTGTCGGTCGGTGAGCTGTATGCGCGTCGAGCGCCCGATGATGATGACGAGCGGGCCTGCTGGGCCATTGATGGGCATGAGAATGTGGTGGCCGAGCTGGGTGCGGCGTTACGCATCAGTCGCGGCCGAGCCCGAGAGCGGTTGCGGTATGCGATCGCGTTGCGTGAGCGGCTGCCGCGGGTGGCCGAGGTGTTTACGCGCGGGGACATCGACTTTCGGTTGGTGGCCGCGGTGGTGTACCGCACTGACTTGGTCGACGATGCCGCATTGCTCGCGAAGCTCGACGCCGCGATAGCCCGACATGCCCCGCGATGGATGCGGCTCTCGGGGCCCAAACTCGCCGAGCGTGTTGATTTGTGGGTGGCCCGGTTCGACCCGGCCGGAGTGCGGAGGCCGGGAGCGCGCACCGAGGATCGCTATGTCGAGATCAGGCCGACCGATTCTGGGCTGGCCGGCGTGTGGGCGCAGCTACACGCCACCGACGGCGCCGCGTTGGAGCACACGTTGGACGCGTTGGCCGGCTCTGTGTGCCGGGCGGATCCGCGCACCCACGCCCAGCGCCGTGCCGATGCCATGGGCGCGCTGGCCGCCGGGTTGAAGGCGCTGCGTTGCCAGTGTGGTTCACCGGATTGCGCTGCCGCACAACGCCCCTCGGGAACCAATGTGGTGATTCATGTGCTCGCTGAGCACACCGCCGTGGACGGCGGATCGCAAGCTTTCGGCTATCTACCCGGGTTTGGTCCCTTGCCCCCGGACCGGTTGCGCGAGTTGGCCGGCATTGCCAAGGTCAAGCCGCTGATCATCCCCAAAGACCGGTTGGAGTCGGGCTATCGGCCTTCGGTGGCGCTGGCCGAGTTCGTCCGCTTTCGCGACCTGTGCTGCCGATTCCCGGGCTGTGATGCACCCGCGGAGGTCTGTGACATCGACCACACCGTACCGTTTCCGCTCGGTCCGACCCATCCGTCGAATGTCAAACTGCTGTGCCGTTACCATCACCTGCTCAAAACGTTCTTTACCGGCCGGGCGGGCTGTGCGGATCGGCAAGAGCCCGACGGCACCGTGGTGTGGACGTCGCCAACGGGGCAGACTTACGTCACCAAACCCGGTGGCAGCCTGTTGTCTCCAGCGCTGGCCGTTCCAACGGGGACGCTGACGCTACCCACCTGGACACCATCGCCGGCAGAAACCCGCGGACTCATGATGCCGGCCCGGCGACAAACCCGGGCCCAAGACCGCATCCGCTGGGAGCGCGGCACCAACGAAGCCCGCATTGCCGCCCAAGCAGCGCGGCGCGCCGAACGCCTCGCCGCCAGCTACGACCCACCGCCCTTCTGATAGGGGGTAGAGGACTGGGCGTAGCGCAGACGCCGCCGATGGAGGAATATGCGATCGTGAGCGACGCCTTGGCAATCGGTTGTGTGGGAAAGCTGGTCGTAGCGACGCGCGGCGACCACGGCCCCGGCGAGGTGTTGGTGACCGTACGGGGGTCAAAGGAGACCGTTCCTGGCCTGGTCCGACGATCCGTTATCGAAGGGCAGCAAGGTCCTGGTAGTGGAGATCCGGGGCGGCCGGACCGTGGTGGTCGAGCCATGGGAACGAGCCGAGCAGGATCTGTCCTGATTCAGACAACGAGTGAAATCCCCTGCTACCCAACACCAAAACCCAAGGAGTCAAAAGATGCTCGGTTATAAGGTGCCCGCCCCGGACGAGGCGTTGCTCATCTCCGGCGGCCGCGCGAAAGGCAATGCCCCGTTCCGGGTGGTGACCGGCCACGGCGCGTTCGTCCTACCGTTCTTCCGCAAGGCGCGCTTCCTCACCCTGGCCATGTGCGAGTCCGAGGTCGCCGAAAAGTGCGTCACCCAACAGGGGATCACCCTCAACGTCCGGGCGGTGATCGCGTTCAAGGTCGGCAACGACACCGAAAGCATCATCAGCGCCGCGCAGCGATTTCTGTCCGAGCAGGACCAGATGTCGGTACTGACCGGCCGGATCTTCGCCGGGCACCTGCGCTCGATCATTGGTTCGATGACCGTGGAGCAGATCATCCGGGAACGGCAGAAGCTGGCCACCGAGGTCCTCGACGGATCCAAGGAGGAGATGGCCCGCATCGGTCTTGCCGTCGACGCATTACAGATCCAGTCCATCGACGACGACGGCCTCGGCTACATCAACGCGATGTCGGGCCCGCACAACGCCGCCATCCAGCAGCAGGCGCAGATCGCTCAGGTCCAGGCGAACCAGGCGGCCGCCGAGGCCGAGCAGGAGTCCCGGCTCCACAACGCGTCCCACGTCCCCAGCGCAAGCAGGCGGAATTCGCGCGCCAGACCGCGATCGTCAAGGCGGAGTACAAGGCCGAGGTCGACAAGGCCCAGGCACTCGCCGCCCAGGCGGGCCCGTTGGCCGAGGCCGAGGCCCAGCGCGAGGTGCTCAAGATGCGCACCGAGCTGGCCCAGCGTGCCGCCGAGCTGCGCCAGCAGGAACTGGTCGCCGAGGTGGTCAAACCCGCGGAAGCCGAAGCCGAGCGCGTCCGCATCATGGCCGTCGCCGATGCCGAGAAGATGAAGATCCAGGCCGAGGCGGCGGCGTCGCACAACCGCGTCGCCCTGGACAAGGCGCTGATCGACCAGCTGCCGCAGATCGTCGAAAAGGCCGCACTGGGATTGGCGAACTCCAACCTCACGGTGCTCAACGGCGCCGAGGGCCTGGGGCAGGTGGCCGCCGGGCTGGTGTCGCAGGGCATGGCCATCTTCGACGCGCTGCGCGGCGAGATCGTCGAGTACGACGACGCGACGTTCACCGGAACCGCGGGCACCTCGTCGCAGCAGTAGTACGCGTCCGACGGCGCGAAAACAGCAGCCGGCTGGTCGCCGCACGCGTGTATAACCGATGACAGCAGAACGTCGGATATCGGTGGCGGCCGAGTTCGTGTGGTGCAAAACTGAAGCACCACAAATTCACCACCAGGCAAATTGGGATGCCCCGCGACCAAGATGGGGCGCCGCGGAAGGTCGACGGACGTGAGTAAAAAAGTCCAATCAGTGGCGGATGCGGCACAGGAGAACCTCGCCGCGGAGCTGGACCGCCTGCGGCTGCGCCGCGACAATCTCGAGGCCGAGGTCAAGGACGACCGTGGCATGATCGGCGACCACGGCGACGCAGCGGAGGCCATCCAGCGGGCCGAGGAACTGGTGGTCCTGGGCGACCGGATCAACGAACTGGACCGGCGGCTGCGCACCGGGCCGTCAAACTCCCACGAGGACGCGGCGCTGCCCGGCGGCACCGAGGTGACCCTCAAGTTCGCCGACGGCGAGGTCGTCACAATGCATGTGATCTCCATCGTCGAGGAGACGCCCGTCGGCCGCGAAGCCGAGACGCTGACCTCGCACAGTCCATTGGCGCTGGCCCTGGTGGGACACAAAGCCGGCGACACGGTCACCTACTCGACCCCGCAGGGCGAAAGCCAGGTCGAGCTGATATCGGTCAAGCTGCCCCGCTAGCCGGCGCCGGGGTGCGCCCTCCCCCGATAAACTCCCCCAATGCTTCCCCCCGAGTCGGACACCGCGCCCGCGTGTCTGGGTCTGACCACGCAGATCGTGCGCTTCGTCGCGACCGGCGGGATGGCCGCCGTCGTCGACTTCGGCCTCTACATGCTGCTCTGGAAGGTCCTGGGCATGCAGGTCGACGTGTCCAAGGCCACCAGCTTCGTGGCGGGCACCATTACCGCCTACCTGATCAACCGCCGCTGGACCTTCCAGGCCCCGCCCAGCACCGCGCGCTTTATCGCGGTCATGGTTCTCTACGCCATCACCTTCGCCGTGCAAGTCGGGCTCAACCACCTTTGCCTGGTGTTGATGCACTACCGGGGATGGGCGGCCGTCGTCGCGTTCGTGATCGCGCAGGGCACCGCCACGGTGATCAACTTCGTCGTGCAGCGCGTCGTGATCTTCCGCATCCACTGACCCGTCCCGCGCAAGCGGTACCCTCTGTGACGATGTTGAGCGCCGACTTTCCGACCACCCCGACCCGGCTGATGGGCTTTGGCCGCACCGCGCCGTCGGTGGCACACGTGCTCTCGACGCCCGATCCCGAGGTGATTGCCAAGGCGGTCGCCCGCGTCGCCGACTCCGGCGGCCTTTCCAACGGAAGAGGCGTGATCGCGCGCGGGCTGGGCCGCTCCTACGGGGACAACGCGCAAAACGGCGGAGGCCTGGTGATCGACATGACCCCGCTCAACCGCATCCACTCGATCAGCGCCGACACCCAGTTGGTCGATGTCGACGCCGGAGTCAGCCTGGACCAATTGATGAGGGCGGCGCTGCCGTTGGGGCTGTGGGTGCCGGTGCTGCCGGGCACCCGCCAGGTGACCGTCGGTGGCGCGATCGCCTCGGACATCCACGGCAAGAACCATCACAGCGCGGGCAGCTTCGGCAGCCACGTGCGGTCGATGGATCTGCTGATGGCCGACGGCTCCGTGCACACCATCACCCCCGACGGTGCCGAGTCGGAGCTGTTCTGGGCGACCGTCGGAGGCAACGGCCTGACCGGGATCGTGTTGCGTGCGACGATCGCCATGACGCCGACGGAAACCGCGTACTTCATCGCCGACGGCGTGGCCACCAAGGGCCTCGACGAGACCGTCGCCGTGCACGTCGACGGCAGCGAAAGCAGGTACACCTACTCCAGCGCCTGGTTCGACCTGATCAGCCCGCCGCCAAAGCTCGGCCGCGCCGCGGTGAGCCGGGGCAGCCTGGCGAAACTGGATCAGCTACCCGACAAGCTGGCCAAGAATCCGCTGAAATTCGACGCGCCACACCTGTTAACGGTGCCCAACGTTTTTCCGCTGAGCGCGATGAACAAGCTGTCGTTCATGGCCATCGGCGAAACGTACTACCGGCTGGGCGGAAACTACACCGGCAAGATCCAGAATCTGTCCCAGTTCTACCACATGCTCGACCTGGTCAGCGGTTGGAATAATGCTTACGGCCCAACGGGTTTCGCGCAACATCAATTCCTGGTGCCACCGGACGCACTGGACGAGTTCAAGGCGATCATCCGCTGGATCCAGACGCGGGGCCACTACTCGGCGCTGAATGTGTTCAAGCTTTTCGGCCCCGGTAACCGCGCACCGCTGAGCTTTCCGATGGCCGGCTGGAACGTCGCGATGGACTTCCCCAACAAGCCCGGGGTCAACGAGTTCCTCAACGAACTCGACCGCCGGGTACTCGAATTCGGCGGGCGGGTTTACACCGCCAAGGACTCGCGCACCACCGCCGAAACCTTTCACGCCATGTATCCCCGCATCGACGAGTGGATCGCCGTGCGCCGCAAGGCCGACCCGCTGCGGGTCTTCGCCTCCGACATGGCCCGACGCTTGGAGCTGCTCTAGATGGTGCTTGACGCCGTGGGAAACCCACAGACGATCCTGCTGCTGGGCGGTACCTCCGAGATCGGGCTCGCGATCTGCGAGCGCTATCTGCAGAACGCGCACGCGCGAATCCTGTTGGCCGCCATGCCCGGCGATCCGGGGCGTGACGAGGCCGTCGCCCAGATGAAGGCCGCGGGCGCGCGCTCGGTCGAGTTGATCGACTTCGAGGCCACCGAGCCCGACAGCCACCCCAAGATGATCGAGGCCGCCTTCTCCGGCGGTGACGTCGACGTGGCGATCGTCGCGTTCGGCGTGCTCGGCGACGCCGAAGAGTTGTGGCAAAACCAGCAGAAAGGCGTGTTGGCCGCCGAGATCAATTACACGGCAGCGGTTTCCGTGGGTGTGCTGCTGGGCGAGAAGATGCGGGCTCAGGGTTTCGGCCAGATCATCGCGATGAGCACCGTGACCGGCGAGCGGGTGCGACGGTCCAACTTCGTCTACGGCTCCACCAAGACCGGCCTGGACGGCTTCTACCTGGGACTGGGAGAAGCGTTGCGCGAGCACGGAGTCCGCGTGTTGGTGATTCGCCCCGGCCAGGTACGCACCCAGATGAGCGCCCACATCAAGGAAGCGCCGCTCACCGTCGACAAAGAGTATGTCGCAAACCTCGCGGTCACCGCAGCCGCAAAAGGTAAGGAATTGGTTTGGGCGCCAGCAGCATTCAAGTACGTGATGATGGTGTTGCGACACATCCCGCGGCCCATCTTCCGCAAGCTGCCCATCTGATCATGCGTAACGCGCTGGCCAGCCTCGGCCAGATGTTGGCCGCGGTGGTGGTGGCGATCGTCGTTTCGGTGATCTCGCTGATCGCCATCGCCCGGGTCCAGTGGCCGGCCTTTCCGTCGTCGAACCAGCTGCACGCGCTGACCACCGTCGGCCAAACCGGTTGCCTGATCGGGCTGCTCGGCGTCGGCTGGCTGTGGCGCCGCGGCGGTCGATATCCCCGGCTGGTCGCCCAGCTGGGCGGGCTGGTGTTCTCCTCGGCGTTTTCCGTCGTCACGCTCGGCATGCCGTTGGGAGCGACGAAGCTGTATCTGTTCGGCATCTCCGTCGACCAGCAGTTCCGCACCGAGTATCTGACGCGGCTGGCCGACAGCCCGGCATTGCACGACATGACCTACCTCGGGCTGCCGTCGTTCTACCCGCCGGGCTGGTTTTGGATCGGCGGGCGCACCGCGGCGCTGACCGGGACGCCCGCGTGGGAGTTGTTCAAGCCGTGGGCGATCACCTCGATCACGGTCGCCGTCGCCGTCGCGCTGGTGCTGTGGTGGCGGATGATTCGCTTCGAGTACGCGCTGATCGTCACGACCGCGACCGCGGCGGTGACGCTGGCCTACAGCTCGCCGGAGCCCTACGCGGCGATGATCACCGTGCTGCTACCCCCGGTGCTGGTGCTGACCTGGTCGGGCCTGCGCGCCGCGGGGTCCGGCGGCTGGGCCGCGGTCGTCGGGGCCGGGCTGTTCCTGGGATTCACCGCCACCTGGTACTCGCTGATGTTCGGCTACACCGCCTTCACGATCGCGCTTATGGCGCTGGCCTTGGTCGTCGCACGCTGGCGGGCGGCCGGCCGCAAAGCCGCGCTCGATCCGTTGCGCCGCGTGGCCGTCATCGCCGTCATCGCCGCCGCCATCGCCGCCACGACCTGGCTGCCGTTCCTGGTGCGCGCGGCCTCCAATCCAGTCAGCAACAGCGGCAGCGCCTTCCACTACCTGCCGGCCGACGGCGCCGAGCTGACCTTCCCGATGCTGCAGTTCTCGCTGCTGGGGGCGATCTGCATGCTGGGCACGCTGTGGCTGGTGGTGCGCACCCGTTCGTCGGTGCGTGCCGGCGCCCTGACGATCGGCGTGCTGGCCATCTACCTGTGGTCGCTGCTGTCGATGCTGACCACGCTGGCCCGCACCACGCTGCTGTCGTTCCGGCTGCAGCCGACGTTGAGCATGCTGCTGGTGGCCGCCGGGGTGTTCGGCTTCATCGAGGCCACCCTCGCCCTGCGACACCGAAGCCGGGCCGCGTTGCCGGTGGCCGGTGCGATCGGGCTGGCCGCCGCCATCGCGTTCAGCCAGGACATTCCCGACGTGCTACGGCCCGACCTCACCATCGCCTACACCGACACCGACGGCCACGGCCAGCGCGGTGACCGTCGGCCACCGGGCTCGGAGAAGTTCTATCCCGCCATCGACGCCGCCATCACCGCGGTCACCGGCAAGCCGCGGGACCAAACCGTGGTGCTGACCGCCGATTACAGTTTCCTGTCCTACTACCCCTACTGGGGCTTCCAGGGATTGACGTCGCACTACGCCAACCCGCTGGCACAGTTCGACCTGCGCGCCAAGCAGATCAAGAAGTGGTCCAACCTCAAGAGCCCCGACGAGTTTATCCGCGCGCTGGACACCTCGCCGTGGCCCCCACCCACGGTGTTCCTGATGCGCCGCGGCGCCAACAACAACTACGCGCTGCGCCTGGCCGAGGACGTGTACCCCAACCAGCCCAACGTTCGTCGCTACACCGTCGAACTGCGGGCCGCGCTGTTCGACGACCCGCGCTTCGCGGTGCAAAGCGCCGGTCCGTTTGTGCTGGCCATCCGCCGGCCGGCGGCCCAACCGGAGGGGAGCCGCTGATGGCGACCGACACCGCGCGCGACTTGGCCGAAGAACTACCATCTAGGTCCGTGAAGGGTGCGGGAGCTAAGCACCGGACCGCTCGAATCGTCGCCGTCGTCGCCGGTCTGCTCGGGGCCCTGCTGGCGATCGCCACACCGTTGCTGCCGGTCAACCAGACCACCGCCCAACTCAACTGGCCGCAGAACGGCACCTTCAAAAGCGTCGAGGCGCCGCTGATCGGCTATGTGGCCACCGAGCTGAACATTTCCGTGCCGTGCGCGGCCGCCGCCGGACTGGCCGGACCGCACAACGCCGGCAAGACCGTGCTGCTGTCGACGGTGCCCAAGCAGGCCCCCAAAGCCGTCGACCGCGGGCTGCTGATCCAGCGCGCCAACGACGAGTTGGTATTGGTGGTGCGCAACGTCCCGGTGGTCACCGCGCCGCTGAGTCAGGTCCTCGGCCCCACCTGCCAGCGCTTGACGTTCACCGCGCACGCCGACCGGGTCACCGCCGAATTCGTGGGGCTGATGCAGGGCCCCAACGCCGAGCATCCCGGATCGCCGTTGCGCGGTGAGAAGAGCGGCTACGACTTCCGGCCGCAGATCGTCGGCGTCTTCACCGACCTGTCCGGACCGGCGCCGCCCGGTCTGAGCTTCTCGGCGACCGTCGACACCCGCTACAGCAGCAGCCCCACGCCGCTGAAGATGGCCGCGATGATCCTCGGCGTCGCGCTGACGGCCGTCGCGCTGATCGCGCTGCACATCCTCGACACCACCGACGGCACCCGGCATCGCCGCTTCCTGCCGCCGCGATGGTGGTCGATCGGCGGGCTGGACACGCTCGTCATCGCCGTGCTGGTGTGGTGGCACTTCGTCGGGGCCAACACCTCCGACGACGGCTACATCCTGACCATGGCCCGGGTGTCCGAGCACGCCGGCTACATGGCCAACTACTACCGCTGGCTGGGCACCCCCGAGGCGCCGTTCGGTTGGTACTACGACCTGCTGGCGATCTGGGCGCACGTCAGTACCAGCAGCATCTGGATGAGGCTGCCCACCCTGGCGATGGCATTGACCTGTTGGTGGGCGATCAGTCGCGAAGTCATCCCCCGCCTGGGCCATGCCGTCAAGACCAACCGTGCGGCGGCGTGGACGGCCGCCGGGCTGTTCCTGGCGACCTGGTTGCCGCTGGACAACGGGCTGCGCCCCGAACCCATCATCGCCCTGGGCATCCTGCTCACCTGGTGCTCGGTGGAGCGGGCGGTGGCCACCAATCGGCTGTTGCCGGTGGCGATCGCGTGCATCATCGGCGCGCTGACCCTGTTCTCCGGGCCGACCGGTATCGCCTCGATCGGCGCCCTGCTGGTCGCAATCGGGCCGCTGCGCACCATCATTCACCGCCGGTCCAGGCGGTTCGGGGTGCTGCCACTGCTGGCGCCCATCCTGGCCGCGGCTACCGTCACGGTGATCCTGATCTTCCGCGACCAAACGCTGGCCGGTGAATTGCAGGCCACCGCACTCAAGCGGGCGCTCGGGCCCAGCCTGAGCTGGTTCGACGAACACATCCGCTACGAGCGACTGTTCATGGCCAGCCCCGACGGATCCGTGGCCCGCCGCTTCGCGGTGCTGGCGGTGCTGCTCGCTCTCGGCATCACCGTGGCAATGTCGTTGCGCAAGGGCAGAATTCCGGGCACCGCGGCCGGACCGAGCCGTCGCATCGTCGGCATCACGATCATCTCGTTCTTGGCGATGATGTTCACCCCAACCAAATGGACACACCACTTCGGGGTGTTCGCCGGGCTGGCGGGCTCGCTGGGCGCGTTGGCCGCCGTCGCGGTGACGAGTGTGGCGGTGCGCTCCCGCCGCAACCGCACCGTGTTCTCCGCGACGGTGTTGTTTCTGGTGGCAATGTCGTTCGCCAGCGTCAATGGTTGGTGGTACGTCTCCAATTTCGGTGTGCCGTGGTCGAATGCGTTCCCGGCTTGGCACTACGCGTTCGCCACCGTGCTGCTCGGACTGACGCTGGCGGTGCTGCTGTTGTCGGCATGGTTCCATTTCGTAGCCCCGGAGAACGGGCCCCCCAAGACCCGCAACGGGACGCGGATGTCCGCAATCATCCAGTCGCCGTTGGCAATTGCGGCGTGGGCGTTGGTGATGTTCGAGGTCCTCTCGCTGACGCTGGCGATGACGGGGCAGTACCCGGCCTGGTCGGTGGGCCGCTCCAACCTGGAGGCGCTGACCGGTAAGTCCTGCGGCCTGGCCGAGGACGTCATGGTGGAGCAGGATCCTAACGCCGGCATGCTATCGCCGATGTCCGCGCCGGTGGGCGACGCGCTGGGCGCCGGACTCTCAGAAGCCTTCACGCCCAACGGTATTCCCTCCGATGTCTCGGCCGACCCGGTGATGGAGCGTCCGGGCGACCGCAGCTTCGTCAACGAAGACGGCAAGACCACCACCAGCGAGGCCGGCACCGAGGGCGGCACCAGCGCCGCGCCCGGCATCAACGGTTCGCGCGCCCAGCTGCCCTACAACCTCGATCCGGCGCACACCCCGGTGCTGGGCAGTTGGCGGGCCGGCATCCAGGTGCCCGCCATGCTGCGCTCGGGCTGGTACCGGTTGCCGCCGCGGGACAAGGCGGGCCCGCTGTTGGTCGTCTCGGCGGCCGGTAGGTTCGACCCGCGCGAGGTGCAGGTGCAGTGGGCCACCGATGCGCAGGCGGCCGGCGGACACCCGGGCGGGTCGTTCCAGTTCTTCGATGTCGGCGCCTCCCCGGCATGGCGCAATCTGCGGATGCCGATGTCCTGGATTCCGGAGAGCGCGACCCAGGTCCGTCTGGTGGCCAACGACGAGGACCTAGCGCCGCAGCACTGGATCGCGGTCACCCCGCCGCGCATTCCCCAACTGCGGACGCTGCAGCAGGTGGTGGGCTCGGCGGATCCGGTGTTCCTGGATTGGCTGGTGGGTCTAGCATTCCCGTGCCAGCGACCGTTCGGCCATCAGAACGGCGTCGACGAAACCCCCAAGTGGCGCATCCTGCCGGATCGGTTCGGCGCCGAGGCCAACTCGCCGGTGATGGACAACAACGGCGGCGGCCCATTGGGTGTCACCGAGTTGCTGGTGAAGGCCACCACGATGGCCACCTACCTCAAGGACGACTGGTCGCGCGATTGGGGCTCGCTGCAACGGCTTACGCCGTACTACGCCAACGCCCAGCCCGCCCGGCTGCAGCTGGGCACCGCGACGCGCGGCGGCCTGTGGGACCCGGCCCCGCTGCGCCGGGGCTAACTACAACCCCGGCAGGCAGTTGATGAACGGGATACACGGCGGCGACGGCACGTATGGTGGCGGAAAGCCTTCGATGATGGTCGAGTTGGTCGCCGGGCTGTTCTTGTCGAAATACCAAGGGTGGCAAGTGTTCCGGTCCTAGTCCGGCATGTTTTTCATGACCGGCGAGTCCGGGCACCACTGGTAGGTGCAGCTGTTGGTGGGGCTCGGCCCCCGGGTCGGGTCCTGGCACACCATCGGCGCGGGCTGAGCCTGGCCGATTCCCGCGGCCAGGCTCAATCCGACGACCGCCAGGCCGCCCGACACCACCGCACCGGCAAACGCTCGTTTCATGCTGCGCGAAGTGTTCATGCCGCCAGTGCAACCGGTCAAGGGTGCTACCGATCCCAAAGCCGCCAAGCGCTATTAGTAAGCGTACACTTACGGTTCGTGACCACTTACCAAGCCACCGGTGACGCGTGGGTCGCCCTGGCGGATCGCATGCGTCGGGCGATCGTGGAGCGCCTGGCGCATGGCCCGGCAGCCGTCGGCGAATTGGCCCGGGAGCTGCCGGTCAGCCGTCCGGCCGTGTCACAACACCTCAAGGTGCTCAAATGCGCCGGCTTGGTGCGTGACCACGCGGCGGGGACCCGTCGCGTCTACCAGCTTGACCCGACCGGCCTCGAGGCCATGCGCGCCGACCTGGACCGGTTCTGGACCCAAGCCCTGGCCAACTACGCGGCCAAGTTCACCGAGATCGAAGGAGAGGCGTCATGACCCAGCCGCGCAGCCCCGAAGTTCAGCACCAGGTGATCGTCAATGCCCCGATCGAACGTGCCTTCGCCGTCTTCACCGAACAGTTCGGCGACTTCAAACCGCGCGAGCACAACCTGTTGGCGGTCCCGATCGCCGAGACGGTGTTCGAAACCCATGCCGGCGGCCACATTTACGACCGCGGCGTCGACGGCAGCGTGTGCCGGTGGGCGCGGGTGCTCGCCTACGAGCCTCCGCACCGGCTGCTGTTCAGCTGGGACATCAGTCCGTCCTGGCAACCGGAATCCGACCCGTCGCGAACCAGCGAGGTCGAGGTGCGCTTCACCGCGGAGTCCGAAACCCGCACGCGCGTCGACCTGGACCACCGCCACCTGGACCGGCACGGCCCCGGCTGGCAGGCGGTTGCCGACGGCGTTGACGGCGAGGCCGGCTGGCCGTTGTACCTGCACCGCTACGTCACGCTGACCGCCAGAGTGCCGCGATGACCGCCGTCGGGTCGATGATGAGCATGGCCCACGACGAACGCGCCGACCTCGCGGATTTTCTGGCCACGCTGAGCCCGCAGGACTGGGAGACACAAAGCCTGTGCTCCAAGTGGACCGTCAAAGATGTTGTGGCGCACGTGATCAGCTATGAAGAGCTCGGGCTGCTGAAGCGTTTCGCGAAGGGCGCGGTGGTGCGGGCCAACCAGGTGGGCGTCGACGAGCTCGCCCCGCTGAGCGCCCCGCAACTGCTCACCTTGCTGCGTAACCACCTCTAACCTCAGGGATTGACAGCCGGTTTCGGCGGCATGATCGCCCTGGTCGACGGCACGATCCATCACCAGGACATCCGCCGGTCGCTCGGCCGTCCGCGCAGTGTGCCGCCCGCTCGGCTCGAGCGGGTGCTCGCTCTGGTGCCGGGCAATCCGCGCCTGGGTGCCGGGCGCCGGATCAGGGGGCTGCAACTGCGGGCCACCGATGTCGACTGGGCGCACGGGCCCGGGCCGGAGGTCACCGGCCCGGGCGAGGCCCTGCTGATGGCGATGACCGGACGCCGCGCGGCGCTGGCCGACCTCAGCGGCCCGGGCCGCGCCATGCTGGCCGCGAGGATGCCCGAATAGCCGTTGGTGGCGATCCGGGTGGTTGCGGCCCCGCATCCTCAACCCACCAAGCGGCTTCGCTTACCATCGAACCCCGTGCCCCACGACGAGCGATCCCAGCGGATCCCGCGCCTGGTCGCCGTCGTCGCCGGACTTGCCGGCCTACTGCTGTGCCTCGTCGTCCCGTTACTCCCGGTCAGGCAGACCACGGCAACCATCGCGTGGCCGCAGGGCGCCGCCGACGGGCACGTCACCCAGCTCACCGCGCCGCTGGTATCCGGTGCGCCGCGCACCCTCGACATCTCCATCCCGTGCCCGGCGATGGCCACCCTGCCGCCCAGCGGCGGACTGGTGCTCTCGACGCTGCCGACCGGCAGCGTCGACCCGGGGAAGAACGGCCTGTTCGTCCGGGCCGACAAGGACGTGGTCGTCGTCGCCTTCCGGGACACGGTGGCCGCGGTGGCCAAGCGCTCGGCGATCGCCGCGGGCGACTGCAGCGTGCTGCACGTCTGGGCCGACGCCGGCGCGGCGGGGGCGGACTTCGTCGGCATCCCGGGTGCCTCCGGAATCCTGCCCGCTGAGAAGAAACCTCAGGTCGGCGGCGTCTTCACCGATCTGAAGGTGGCCGCCCAACCGGGGCTGTTCGCCCGGATCGACATCGACACCCGGTTCATCACGACGCCGACCGCGCTGAAGACGCTGGTGATGGTGACCGGGGCGCTGGCGGTGCTGGTCGCCATCGTCGCGCTGGCCATCCTCGACCGCCATGGCCGCGGCGGCACCCTGGCCAACTGGCGCTCCCCGGTCGGCTGGCTGTCCCGGTACCGCCCGCACCCGCCCCGCCCCGGATGGCGCTGGGCCACCTGGCTGTCCGACGCGGGCGTGGTCGCGACGTTGCTGTTGTGGCATGTCATCGGCGCCACCTCGTCCGACGACGGCTACAACCTGACCATCGCCCGGGTGGCGCCGAAGGCCGGCTACGTGGCCAACTACTACCGCTACTTCGGGACCACCGAGGCGCCGTTCGACTGGTACCTGTCGCTGCTGTCCAAACTGACGTCGGTCAGCACCGCGGGGGTGTGGATGCGGCTACCGGCCACGCTGGCCGGGATCGCCTGCTGGCTGGTGATCAGCCATTGGGCGCTGCGCCGGCTGGGCCCCGCCAAGGGCGGACTAGGATCCAATACGGTGGCGGTGCTCACCGGGGCCGTGGTGTTCCTGGCCGCGTGGTTGCCGTTCAACAACGGCCTGCGCCCGGAGCCGCTGATCACCCTCGGCGTGATCGTCACCTGGATGTTGGTGGAGCGTGCGATAGCGCTACGGCGGCTGGCTCCCGCCGCGGTGGCGATCGTGGTCGCGATGCTCACCGTAACGCTGGCGCCGCAGGGGCTGATCGCCGTCGCCGCGCTGCTGACCGGGGCGCGGGCCATCGCGACGATCATCCGGCGCCGCCGCGCCACCGACGGGTTACTGGCGCCGCTGGCCGTGCTGGCGGCGGCGCTGTCGCTGATCGTGGTGGTGGTGTTCCGCAGCCAGACGCTGGCCACGGTCGCCGAGTCGGCCCGCATCAAATACAAGGTCGGCCCGACGATCGCGTGGTACCAGGACTGGCTGCGCTACTACTTTCTGACGGTCGAGTCCAACCCGGACGGGTCGATGGCGCGGCGCTTCGCGGTGCTGGTGCTGTTCCTCTGCCTGTTCGGCATGCTGGTCGTGCTGCTGCGCCGCGGCCGCGTGCCGGGATTGGCCAGCGGCCCGGCCTGGCGGCTGATCGGCACCACCGCACTGGGCTTGCTGCTGCTGACCTTCACGCCGACGAAATGGGCCGTGCAGTTCGGGGCGTTCGCCAGCCTGGGCGGGACGCTCGGCGCGGTCACCGCGTTCGCCTTCGCGCGCATCGGCCTGCACAGTCGCCGCAACCTGACGCTGTACGTGACGGCGCTGCTGTTCCTGCTGGCTTGGGCGACCTCGGGCATCAACGGCTGGTTCTACGTCGGCAACTACGGGGTGCCCTGGTTCGACATCCAGCCGGTCGTCGCCAGCCAGCCGGTGACGTCGATGTTCTTGGCACTGTCGATCGCGACCGGGCTGCTGGCCGCCTGGCTGCACTTCCGGATGGACTACGCCGGGCACACCGAGATCAAGGAGAGCCGGCGTAACCGCGTGCTGGCCGCCACGCCCCTGTTGGTCGTCGCGACGATCATGGTGCTGGGCGAAGTCGGCTCGCTGGCCAAGGGTGCGGTGTTCCGCTACCCCCTCTACACCACCGCCAAGGCCAATCTGGCCGCCCTGGATTCCGGGCTGTCGAACACCAGCTGCGCGATGGCCGACGACGTGCTGACCGAGCCCGACCCCAATCTTGGTCTGCTGCAACCGGTTAGCGGCCAGACGTTCGGACCCGACGGCCCACTCGGCGGTACCAATCCCGTCGGTTTCAAACCCGGCGGGGTGGGTGACGACCTGAGGTCCTATCCCGTGGTGACCAAACCTGGTGTGGTGAACTCCGACGCGTCACCGAACAAGCCCAACGCCGCGATGACCGACTCCGCGGGCACCGCCGGCGGAAGAGGCCCGGTCGGGGTCAACAGGTCGAACGTGGCGCTGCCGTTCGGCCTCGACCCGGCCCGCACCCCGGTGATGGGCAGCTACGGCGAGAATTCGCTGTCGGCCACCGCCACGTCTGCCTGGTACCAGTTGCCGCCTGATTGGAAAGAGCGCACCCCGGAGCGCCCGCTGGTGGTGGTCTCGGCCGCGGGCGCCATCTGGTCGTACAAAGAGGACGGCACCTTCACCTACGGGCAGTCGCTGAAATTGCAGTGGGGTGTCACCCGCCCCGACGGGACCACCCAGCCGCTGGCCGAGGTGCAGCCGATCGACATCGGGCCCGAGCCGGCGTGGCGCAATCTGCGCTTCCCGCTGACCTGGGCGCCACCCGAGGCCAACGTGGCGCGCATCGTCGCCTACGACCCGAACCTGAGCGAGGATCAGTGGTTCGCGTTCACGCCGCCGCGGGTTCCGGTGCTGCAGACCCTGCAGCAGTTGATGGGATCGCAGACGCCAGTGCTGATGGACATCGCGACCGCCGCGAACTTCCCGTGCCAGCGACCGTTCGCCGAACACCTTGGTGTTGCCGAACTTCCGGGGTACCGCATTCTTCCCGACCACAAGCAGACGGCCGCGTCGTCGAACGGGTGGCAGGCCGGCGAGGCCGGCGGCCCCTTCCTGTTCACCCAGACGCTGTTGCGGACCTCGACGATCTCGACCTACCTGCGCGGCGACTGGTATCGCGACTGGGGATCGGTCGAGCAGTATTACCCACTGGTGCCGAGTGATCTCGCGCCGAACGCCGTCGTCGAACAGGGTGTGATGACCGTGAACGGCTGGAGCCGGCAAGGGCCGATTCGGGCACTACCGTGAGCGTCGTCATCGAAAGACGCGCCGAAGCCACGCCGCGCGACGATGTCCGCGTCACCCGCTGGGTCGCCACGATCGCCGGGCTGATCGGTTTCGTGCTGTCGGTCGCGACACCGCTGCTGCCCGTCGTGCAGACCACCGCGATGCTGAATTGGCCGCAGGGCGGCCAACTGAATAGCGTTACCGCCCCGCTGATTTCGCTGAGCCCGGTCGACGTGACGGCCAGCGTGCCGTGCGCCGCGGTGCGCGACCTGCCGCCCGAGAGCGGCGTGGTACTCAGCACCGCACCCAAGAAGGGCAAGGACGCCGCACTCAACGCGCTGTTCGTCGTCGTCAACGCCAAGCGAGTCGACGTCACCGATCGAAACGTGGTGATCGCCAGCGCGTCGCGCGAGCAGGTCGAGTCCGCGCAATGTCAACGCATCGAGATAACCTCCACCCGCGTCGGCACTTTCGCCACCTTCGTCGGCTTGACCGACCCGGCGGGTAAACCGCTGGGCGGCGGGTTCAACGACCCGAACCTGCGCCCGCAGATCGTCGGGGTGTTCACCGACCTGGTCGGGCCCGCACCGCCCGGATTGAAGTTCTCGTCGACCATCGACACCCGGTTCTCCACCACCCCAACGACTTTGAAGCTGCTGGCGATGGTGGGCGCCATCCTGTCCACCATCGTCTCGCTGGTCGCGCTGTGGCGGATGGACCAACTGGACGGTCGCCGGATGCACCGGCTGATCCCGACACGCTGGAAGAAATTCACCCTCGCCGACGCCACGGTGATCTTCGGATTCGTGCTGTGGCATGTGATCGGGGCGAACTCCTCGGACGACGGCTACATCCTGGGTATGGCCCGGGTCGCCGACCACGCCGGCTACATGTCCAACTACTTCCGCTGGTTCGGCAGCCCGGAAGACCCCTTCGGTTGGTACTACAACCTGCTGGCGCTGATGACCCACGTCACCGATGCCAGCCTGTGGATGCGACTGCCCGACTTGATCGCCGGGCTGGTGTGCTGGCTGCTGCTGTCGCGTGAGGTGCTGCCCCGGTTGGGCCCGGCGGTGACGTCGAGCAAGGCGGCGAACTGGGCGGCGGGCCTGGTGCTGCTGACCGCGTGGATGCCGTTCGACAACGGGCTGCGTCCGGAGCCGATCATCGCCGTCGGTTCGCTTCTCACCTGGGTGCTGATCGAACGGGCCATGTGCGCCTCGCGGCTGACCCCGGCCGCCCTGGCCGTGGTCACTGCGGCGTTCACCCTGGGCGTGCAGCCGACCGGGTTGATCGCGGTGGCCGCGCTGGTCGCCGGTGGTCGTCCGATCCTGCGCATTCTGGTGAAACGGCATCGCCTGGTCGGGACCTGGCCGCTGGTCGCCCCGATACTGGCCGCCGGCACCGTCATCCTCACCGTGGTGTTCGCCGACCAGACATTGTCAACGGTGTTGGAAGCCACCAGGATTCGAACCGCGATCGGCCCGAGCCAGGCTTGGTACACCGAGAACCTGCGCTACTACTACCTGATCCTGCCCACCGTCGACGGTTCGCTGTCGCGCCGGTTCGGCTTCCTGATCACCGCGCTGTGTCTGTTCACCGCGGTGTTCATCATGTTGCGGCGCAAGCGCGTTCCGGGGGTCGCCCGCGGGCCGGCGTGGCGGCTGATGGGTGTCATCTTCGGCACCATGTTCTTTTTGATGTTCACCCCGACCAAGTGGGTGCATCACTTCGGGCTGTTCGCCGCGGTGGGTGCGGCGATGGCCGCCCTGACCACCGTGCTGGTGTCACGAGAGGTGCTGCGCTGGTCGCGCAACCGGATGGCATTCGCCGCGGCACTGATGTTCGTGTTGGCTCTGTGCTTTGCCACCACCAACGGTTGGTGGTACGTCTCGAGCTACGGCGTGCCGTTTAACAGCTCCATGCCGAAGATCGGCGGAATCTCAATCAGCACAATCTTTTTCGCACTGTTCGTGATCACCGCGATCTATGCGGCCTGGTTGCACTTCGCCGACCCGAGCCACGGCGAGGGGCGGCTGGCGCGGGCGCTGACCGCGGCGCCGATCCCGCTCACGGCCGGCTTCATGGCGCTGGTGTTCGTGGCGTCGATGACGGCGGGCATCGTGCGCCAGTACCCCACCTACTCCAATGCCTGGGACAACCTGCGCGAGTTCAGCGGCGGCTGCGGGTTGGCCGACGACGTCCTGGTCGAACCGGACAGCAACGCCGGGTTCATGACGCCGTATCCCGGCAGCTACTCTCCGCTGGGCGCGCTCGGTGGGATCAACCCGACGGGATTCAGCGCCAACGGCGTACCGGAACGCACGCTGGCCGAAGCGGTCCGCGAGACCGCCGTGCCGCAACCCGGCACCGACTACGACTGGTACGGGCCGACCAAACTGACGTCACCGGGGATCAACGGCTCCCTGCTGCCGTTGCCCTACGGGCTGAACCCGGCACAGGTTCCGGTGGCCGGTAGCTACACCAGCGGCCCGCAACAGCAGAGCAGGCTCACCTCGGCGTGGTACCAGCTGCCCAAGCCCGACGCCGGGCATCCGCTGGTGGTGGTGACGGCCGCGGGCGCGATCGCCGGCAACAGCATCCTGCACCACCACACCACGGGGCAGACCGTGGAACTGGAATACGGCAGGCCCGGGCCCGACGGCACCGTGGCACCGGCCGGTCGGCTGGTGCCCTACGACCTCTACGGCGAGCAGCCGAAGGTCTGGCGCAACCTGCGGTTCGCCCGCTCCGAGATGCCGTCGGACACGATCGCGGTGCGGGTGGTGGCCGAGGACCTGTCGCTGACGCCCGACGACTGGATCGCGGTGACGCCGCCGCGGGTACCCGACCTGCGCTCGTTGCAGGAATACGTCGGCTCGACGCAGCCGGTGCTAATGGACTGGGCGGTCGGCCTGGCGTTCCCGTGCCAACAGCCGATGCTGCACGTCAACGGCGTCACCGAAATCCCGAAGTTCCGTATCACGCCGGACTACACGGCCAAAAAGCAGGACACCGACACCTGGCAGGACGGCGTCAACGGCGGCCTGCTGGGCATCACCGACCTGCTGCTGCGCGCCCACGTGATGTCGACCTACCTGTCCCACGACTGGGGCCGGGACTGGGGCTCTCTGCGCAAGTTCGACACCATCGCCGACGCCCAGCGCGCGCAGATCGACCTGGGCACCGCGACCCGCAGCGGATGGTGGTCGCCCGGCCAAATCCGGATCAAGCCCTAAATAGGCCCGGCGAAACCGCCCGCATTAGTCACCGGTCGAATAAACGCATTTAATTGACGCCTCAGTAATTCGTCGAATCGGCTTAAATTCGGCAAATAGAGGTCAATATCTACTCCGCTGTGATCCGGGTAACACAGCGGGGGAGGATCCGAAGTTCATGCTCACGCTACGAGCCGCGTGCGGAGCGGCATTCACGGCGGCGATGTGTTCGGTGGCGACGGTGGGGATCGCCATGGCCGGGGCCGAAAGCGGGACGATCGTCGTGTTGGACAGCAAGCTTAGACGGTGTGGTTTCAGCCTGGTCAGGACCGAGCCGATGGTTCCGCGGTCCGCCCTGGGCACCGGTCAGGTCATCGTTCATACCTCGGGGGGCAAAGCGTACGCGGAGGTCCATCTGTCCGACGCGCCTGCCCCGGGAACCCATTTCGACGTCGGTCTGATCCAGGAGCCCCATCCACCCGCGGGCAATTGCGGACCCGGGGACCCGGGCACCGCCTTTTCCGGCCTGGATACCGACGCGGCAGGCAACGGAGAAGTGACCGTTTCGGACACTATTCGGCCGGGCACGACGGGCGTGTGGGTAATTGTCCAGCGTCCCAATCCGAATTCCCAAAACCCGGCGGAGTTCTACACATCCGAGTTCGTGGCGCCGGTCTGATGGGGGTGCCGCGCGTGCTCACTTGAGCGTCAGGACTTCCTCGCTGAGCTGGGCCACCCGGTGGGCCAATACGCGGCCGATGGTCGTGTGAATCTGCAGCGCGATGCCCGGCCGGTCACGGCTCAATTCGTTGAGCGCGGCGACCTCCAACTCGAAGCAGACGCTGGGCGTCGCGGCGCGGACTCTGGCGGTTCGGGTGCCGCCATAGAGTGCGGCCATTTCACCGAACGTCGCACCCGGCCCGAACGTGGTCGCCCGGTGAAACGACTCACCCATGGCAAACACGACGTCGACGGAGCCCGCTATCACAAAATAGATCCAGTCCGCGTGGTCGCCCACGTCGAAGATCATCGCGCCCTTTTCGTAGTCGGTGTAGGTGTCGGCTGGCGTGAGCAGGGCCAAGAAGTCGGCGTCGGCGCCGTCCAGCACCTCGACATCGGCGAGTGCGCAGGGCGCCATACCCGGTTCGAGATTCGATCTTTCGAGCAGCTGGTTCTCTCGCCATTCGAGCGCGTCGCTGTGGGACTCGAACGACACCGCATCGAGGATCTCCGTCACTTCGGGTGGGGCGCCGACCAGCACCAGCTCAGCCCGTGACGACTCCACCAACGCGCCAATGGCGCCTAGTAGCGAGGCGCCGCTGCGATCGACGGTATTGACCCGGCGGAAATCCAGGATCAACACCTCGGCGCGGTCCAGCTCCGCGGCGACGGCCCGGCTCAGCACCTCGCACGAACCGAAGCGCAGCTGACCCTGCAACTCAAACACTTTCGTGGTGCTCCCGAGCCGCCTTGAGGGCATCGTCTTGCGCGGCCAGCCGATGCCGCTTCGACCGGACGGCATCGCCGCCGTAGGCGCGACGCACCACGGATGTGTCCGAGGCCGGCGGGCTCAACAGATGCAAGCTGAAACGGTCCGAGATCTCCCGGCAGAATGCGAGCCCGCGCACGCTGTTGCCATGTCCGTCGAGCGGGGGCGAAAAGATCGCCAGGCCGAACTGGCCCGGCAGCACTGCGAGCACCGCCCCGGATACACCGCTCTTCGCCGGAAGTTTCACGCTGTAGAGCCACTCGCCCGCGTAGTCGTACATGCCGCAGGTGCTCATCGCGCTCAGCACGCGCACCACATTCGCTCGCCGACCGCGCGCTCACGGGTCATCGGGTTGACGCCGCGGTTGGCCAGCGTCGCACCCATCGTTGCGAGATCGCGGGTGTCGACCAGCAGGGCGCACTGCCGGAAATATGCCTGCAGGGTGGTCTCGACTTCGGTCTCGAGCATGCCGAAGTTGCGCATCAAATACGCGATTGCCCGGTTGCGGTCGCCGCTGTCGGATTCGGAGCGACGCACCACCTCGTCGAGTTCGAGCGCGCGCCGGCGAACCGGGCAAAAGCCGCCGCGACCGAATCGGTGTCACCGAGCAGGCTGGTGGTGAGGATCGCGCCCGCGTTCACCATGGGGTTGTACGGGCGGCGGGTGTTCATGTCGAACTCGATGGCGTTAAACGGATCGCCCGATGGTTCGACGCCGATTCGCTGCAGCACCGCGTCAATGCCGCGCTGTTCCAGCGCAATGCATAGGCGAATGGCTTCGACTCCGACTGGATGGTGAAGCCTTGCTTGAAGTCGCCGATGTCATATCGGTGGTTATCCACGGTCACCAGGCTGACGCCGAACCAGTCCGGGTCGGCGGCTTGCAGCGCGGGGATATAGTCGGCGACCTCGCCCTGATGTATGCCGGCGACGTGGTCGAAAATGGCATTGAGTTCAGCTTCTAGCGGTAGCTGCATTCGCATTCACCTTCCGTCGGAGTTTGCGAAACGTACTACGTTCCGGCGTACGCCAATTGGCCTAACGAGGTCGATCGGTGAAACGCGTCCTGACCGACAAGAAGCCGCTAACCCTACAATCGGCGTAGGCCGGAGCCAGCGGCTTGACATAGGAGAAAGCCATGAGCGAGTACGACCTGGAGGCCGTGGATCGGCTGCCCTTCTCCACGCCGGAAAAGTCGCAGCGCTACCGGACGGACAACTACACCGGCGCGGTCGGCCTGAACTGGTACCTGGCCGACCCCACGCTGCAGTTCATGATGAGCTACTACCTGCGGCCCGACGAATTAGCCGTCGTGGAGCCACATTTGACCAGCATCGGTGAACTGATGGGCGGCCCGGTGGCCCGTTGAGCCGACGAGACGGACCGCAACCCGCCCCGGCTGGAGCGCTACGACCGGTGGGGGCACGACGTGAGTCAGGTCGTCATGCCGGCGTCGTTCACACAGTCCAAACGCGCGGTGCTGGACGCCCAGCAGGCGTTGCGCGCCGACGCGCGCGCCGCGCAGGTGAGCTCCGGGCTGGCGCTGTTCGCGTCCAACTATCTGCTCAACCAGGCCGACATCGGGATGGGGTGCGCGCTGGGCACCGGCGGCGGGATGGTCCAGTCGCTGGTGGCCGCGTATGCGCCGGCCGACGTGGCCGAGTACGTGACGGCCAAGTTCGCCTCCGGCGAGTGGGCCGGCGAGACCGCGCAGCTGCTGACCGAACGCACCGGCGGCTCCGACCTGGGCGCGCTGGAGACGACGGCGACACGCAGCGGAGACGCCTGGCTTCTCAACGGCTTCAAATGGTTTGCGTCCAACTGCGCCGGCGAGGCGTTCGTCGTCCTGGCCAAACCCGAAGGCGCCCCGGACTCTTCGCGCGGGGTGGCGAATTTCCTGGTGCTGCGCACCCGCCGCGGCTCGCGCAACGGGGTGCGGCGGTTGAAGGACAAGCTCGGCACCCGCTCGGTGGCCTCCGGTGAGGTCGAGTTCGTCGACGCCGAGGCGTTTCTGCTGTCCGGCGAACCGACGGGTGAGGCGGGACGTCCGACGGCAGGGGCCTGGGCCGGATGATGGAGCTGACCAACGCCGCGCGCCTGGGCATCGCGTTGTTCGGGCTGGGCAATGCGCGCCGCGCATTGGTCGAGTCGTTGTGCTATGCGCGGCAACGCCATGCGTTCGGCGGTGCGCTGATCGACAAGCCGCTGATGCGGCGCAAGCTGGCCGAACTGATCGTCGACGTCGAGGCCGCGCAGGCAATGGTTTTCGACGGCACCGGCGCACCCAACCATCGCCAGCCGCGCAGCCTGCGGCAGCGCATCGCGGTTGCCCGTCACCAAACTCAAGGTGTGCCGGCTGGGGATCACCGCGGCCTCAGATGCAATCGGAATCCACGGTGGCAACGGCTATATCGAGACCTGGCCGGTGGCACGGCTGCTGCGCGACGCGCAGGTGAACACGATTTGGGAAGGGCCCGACAATATCCTGTGCCTCGACGTGCGCCGCGGCATCGAGCAGACCCGGGCGCACGAGACGTTGTTGGCGCGGCTGCACGACGCGGTATCGGTGTCGGACGTCGACGAGACCACCGCCCTGGTGGCGCGCCGCATCGACGATCTCGACTCCGCCATCACGGCCTGGACCAAACTCGACGGCCCCGTCGCCGAGGCCCGGCTGTTCAGCCTGGCCCAGTTCATGGGCGACGTGTACGCCGGTGCGCTGCTGATCGAGCAACCGGCCTGGGAGCGGCACACCCGCGGCGGCGAGCGCAAGGCGCTGGTGGCCGCCGCCTACGCGCAGCAGTATCTAGCCGACCGCGGGCCGCTACGCGGTATCGACGCCGACTCCGACGTGACGCTGGAGCGCTTCGACGAGTTGGTGGACGGCGCGCTGGCGCTGTGACGCCCGTCCGGACCTCGATCCGGGTTCGCCCTAAGGTGCATCACGACCCCGGAGTCCGGAGAAAGGCAACCCGAAGATGGCTGAGGAGGTGACGCCGCATTTCGAGGACGTGCAGGCGCACTACGACCTATCCGACGACGACCTATCCGACGACTTCTTCCGCCTGTTCCTCGACCGCACCCAGATGTACACCTGCGCGTATTGGCTTGGCGGCGAGGACATGACGCTGGAAGAGGCGCAGATCGCCAAGATCGACCTGTCGCTCGGCAAGCTCGGCCTGCAGCCCGGCATGACGCTGCTGGACCTCGGCTGCGGCTGGGGTGCCGCCATGAAGCGGGCCATCGAGAAATACGACGTCAACGTCGTCGGCCTGACGTTGTCGAAGAATCAAGCCGCCCACGCCCAGAAGATGCTCGACGAACTGGACACCCCGCGCTCCAAGCGGGTGCTGCTGGAAGGCTAGGAGCGGTTTCACGAGCCGGTGGACCGCATCGTGGCGATCGGCCCGCTCGAGCATGTCGGCTACGACCGGTACGCCGCCTTCTTCGAGAGGGCCTACGAGCTGCTGCCGGCCGGAGGCACCTTCTTGCTGCACACCATCACCGTCTTGTCGGAGAAGGAAATCATCGCGTCGGGATTGCCGCTGACTCCGGCGATCGTCGAGTTCAGCGACTTCATGAAGACCGAGATCTTCCCCGGCGGCTACCTGCCGACCATCGACATGGTGAAGGAGTTCTCGGCCAAGGCCGGCTTCAAGCTGAAGCGTCGCCAGTCGCTGCAGCGGCATTACGCCAAGACGCTGGACGTGTGGGCCGCTAACCTGTCAGCACAAAGGACGAGGCCATCGCGATTCAGTCCGAAGAGGTCTACGAGATGTACATGAAGTACCTCACCGGCTGCGCGAACCTCTTCCGCAAGGGCTACACCGATCTCAACCAATTCACGCTGCGCAAGTAGCAGCCCACGCGTCAGGCTAGAGCGGCAGCAGGCTGTGCTTGCGTCCGACGCGGAACCAGATCTGCTTGTCGCGCAACAGATGTAACGACTTGCGGATCAGCAGCCGGGTCTGGTGGGGATCGATGACCGCATCGATGAAGCCGCGCTCGGCGGCCGTCCACGGGATCGCCATGTTGAGGTTGTAGCCCTCGATGAAGTCCTTCTTGATCTGCTGCGCCTCGGGCGTCGTCGGGTCGGGGAACCGTTTCATCAGCAGCTGGGCGGCGCCCTCGGCGCCGATCACGGCGATGCGTGCGGTGGGCCAGGCGAAGTTGAAATCGGCGGTCAGCTGCCGGGATCCCATCACCGCATACGCGCCGCCGTAGGACTTGCGGATCGTGATCGTCACCTTGGGCACGTCGGCCTCCACGACCGCGGAGAGGAACCGCCCGCCGCGCTTGATGATGCCGTTTTTCTCCTGCTCGGCCCCCGGCAGGAAGCCGGGCGTGTCGACGACGAAGATCAGCGGCAGCTCGAAGATGTCGCAGAACCGGATGAAACGCGTTGCCTTGTCGGAAGCTTCGTTGTCGATCGACCCGGCCAGGAACATCGGCTGGTTGGCGATCACGCCGACCGGGCGCCCGTCGACCCGGGCGAACCCAGTGATGATCGCCGGCCCCTGCTGCGCGGCGACGTCGAGGAAATCGCCGTCGTCGAAGATCCGCAGCAGGATCTCGTGCATGTCGTAGGCCGCGTTGTCGTTGTCCGGGATGATCGTGTCGAGTTCCAGATCGGTCGGGGTGATCTCCGGTTCCAGCCCGGGATTGACGATCGGCGGTTTCTCGAAGACGTTGGACGGCAGGAACGACAGGAAGTCACGGACGTACTGGAACGCCTCGGCCTCGGTGTCGACGACGTGATGGATATTGCCATGGCGGGCCTGCACGTCGGCGCCGCCCAGCTCGTCGAGCGTGATCTCTTCGCCGGTGACTTCCTTGATCACGTCAGGCCCGGTGACGAAGAAGTAGCCCTGGCCGCGCACCGCGACCAATAGGTCGTCCTGGATCGGCGAATAGACCGCTCCCCCAGCGCATTTGCCGAAGATGAGGGAGATCTGCGGCACCACCCCGGACAGGGCTTCGTGGCGGCGGCCCAGTTCGGCGTACCAGGCCAGCGACGTGACCGCGTCCTGGATGCGGGCGCCGCCCGAGTCCTGGATCCCGATGATCGGGCAGCCGACCATCGCGCACCAGTCCATCAGCCGGGCCACCTTGCGGCCGAACATCTCCCCGACGGTGCCCTGGAACACGGTCTGGTCGTGGGAGAACACCCCGACCGGCCGGCCGTCGATCATGGCATGGCCGGTGATGCAGCCGTCGCCGTAGAGCGCGTTCGGATCGTTCGGCGTCTTGGCGAGCGCACCGACCTCGAGGAAGGTGCCCGGGTCGACCAGCGCATGGATGCGGGACCGGGCGCTGGGGATGCCCTTCGCGTCACGCTTGGCGGCCGCCTTCTCGCCGCCGGGTTCCTTGGCCAGTTCCAGACGAGCGTTGAGCTCGGCCAGTTTCTCGGCGGTCGTGTGCGCGCGCGAGGGCACTTCACCCGTCACTACTTGCCTACCTAACTGTTCGACGTCGTCCGGCCGGCATGCTCTGCCTCGACCGTGTTCAGCGCCTGGGTCATATGCGCGCCGACCTTGGCGATGATCGGCTCGTCGATGGCCTGGATGTGCTCGCCACCGATCGGCACGACCTCGAGGTCGGCGAGATACTCGCCCCAGCCTCCGTCCGGCTTACGAACGGCGTATCGCGGTTCGAACATGATCGCGTCGTCATGGTAGCGATCCGCCATGTAGAGGGTCACATGCCCGTCGTAAGGCTGGATCTCGGCGGTGTCGATCGCCCGGTTGTCCAGGTACGACGTGCGCTGGTGCTCGATGATCCCGGCCGGGATCTGCACCCCGCTCTGTTTGACGGCCTCCAGCACGAACCGGATCTGGCCCTCGTCGTCGAGCTCCTCGAGCTGCTCGTAGGGGATCGCCGGGATGGTGACCTGGAAGGTCTTCTCGGCGAAGCGGGCGTAGCGGTCCCAGCGGGCGCGGACTTCCTCCTTGGTCTGCGGGACCTCTTCGCCGGCGCGCACCGCGTCGATCAGACCCACCCAGGCGACGTCCTTGCCCATCTTCTTGAGCCCGATCGCGCACGCGTAGGCCAACACACCGCCCAGCGACCAGCCGGCCAGGACGTAGGGGCCGTCGCCCTGCATCTCGATCAGCTTCGGAACGTATTGCGCCGCACGCTCTTCGATGCTGCCCTCGACCCGCTCGAAGCCGTACATCGGAGTGTCGGCGGGCAACCGGTTGAGCAGCGGCTCGTACACCACGGTCGAACCGCCGGCCGGGTGGAACACGAACACCGGCGTCTTGGTCGACCCTTCGGGGCGGGCCCGCAACGTGCGGACGAACCCGTCGATGGTGCCGGCCTCCAGGTACTGGCGGACCTTCTCGGCCAGCGCCTCGATGTTCTCCGCGGTCAGCACGTCCTCGGCGGTGATCGGCCCCTCGGCGCGTTCGGACAGTCGCTCCGCCATCTTGGCGGCGGTGGCCTCGTCCAGCTTGGGCAGCAGGTTGAAGATGCCGCCCGGGGACTTGCCGGTGACGATGGCCCAGGTGGCGAACGTGATCCGCTCGGCGGCATCGCGCGGCGGCACATCGGAGTTCAGCACCTTGGCGACGGTCTCCTGGCTGAGCGCCTCGGCCGCGCCGGTCAGGTTCGGCTTGACACCATTGCCCGAGGCGTTGCCCGCCGGACCGGTCGGATCCGTCGGCGGCGGCGGAATCGCCGTATCCGACGGCGGCGGCGCCGGCTGGGTCTGCGGTTCGGCCTGCGGATTAGGTGCGGCGACAACGGATTCCGGCGTCGCGCCGCTGAGCAGGCTGGCCTGCGCCCGGGCGATCTCCTCGGCCGTCTGGGTCTTCTGGTGCTCGTGCAGCTGCTCGACCTCGTCGCGGTGTTCGATCGCGTACTCGATCAGCTTCTCGACGTTGTAGAGGTTGGCGTCCCGCACCGCCGTCAATTGGATTGGCGGCAAGTCGAAGTCGTACTCCACGCGGTTCTTGATCCGCACCGCCATCAGCGAGTCCAGGCCCAGCTCGATCAGCGGCACCTCCCACGGCAGGTCCTCGGGTTCATAACCCATGGCCGCCGCCACGATCCGGCCCAGCCGCTCGGCGATGGTCTCACCGGACTCCGGCGACCACTTCACGAAGTCCGACGGCATGTATCGATTGGTCAGGCTGTCCGACAGGGTTTCGGCGTCCTCGACCTCTTCGACGGGCACGGTGACTGGTGCTTGGGCCGATCCCGTCGCGGGCTCGACCGCCACCCCGGCGCCGACGGCGGCGGGCAACGCCGCGGTGGCCTGACCCGCCCGGGAGACCAACGCGTCGTAGACCAACGTGAACGACTCGTCGATGCGGGCGTGTACTTGTACCGACGCCCCACCGGGGTGGCGAGTCAACGTCGTCACCAACCGGGCGCCTTCGCCCGGCACCGCGCGCTGCTCGGCCGCCGTCAACTGCGCGTCGGGCAGCACCGCCGCCGCGGCCGCGCGCACCAGCGCCGCGAGGTCGGTGTCGTCCCGGGGTGCGTACTCCCAGACGTGACGGCCGTCGGGCAGCGCGACGTGGTTCCCGGGCATGACGATCGAGCCGTCGCCGGAAAAGTGCGCGTCGAGCCAGTGCTCCTTGCGCTTGAATCGGGTCGGCGGAATGTTGGCGTAATCTCCGGGCCCCTGGGCGCGGCTGAACATGGTCCGGATGTCCAGGTCGTGTCCGTAGACATACAGCTGCGCCATCGTCGAGACCATCGAGGAGACCTCGTCCTGCTTGCGGGCCAGCGTCGGGATCAGCTGCGCGTCATGCAGGCCGGCCGACGCCGTGGTCAGGCCCACCTGCATCAGCGCCACCGGGTTGGGCGCCAGCTCCAGGAACGTGGTGTGCCCGCTGTCCACGGCGTTGCGGATGCCGTGGGTGAAGTAGACGCTGTGGCGCAGCCCCTTCTTCCAGTAGTCGACGTCGTGGATCGGGTCGGAGCCGGGTTTGATGTAGCTGCCCTCGTGCACGGTCGAGTAGATGCCGCACGTCGGGCTCATCGGCTTGATGCCCTGCAGTTCCGCGGCCAGCTCGCCGAGCAGCGGATCCATCTGCGAGGTGTGGCTGGCGCCCTTGGTCTGGAATTTGCGGGCGAACTTGCCCTCGGATTCCGCCCGGGCGATGATCGCGTCCACCTGCTCGGGCGGGCCGCCGATCACGGTCTGGGTCGGGGCCGCGTAGACGCACACCTCCAGGTCGGGGAAGTCGGCGAACACCGTCTTGATCTCGTCGGCGGAGTACTCCACCAGCGCCATCAGCCGGATGAACTCACCGAACAGCATCGACTCGCCCTCGCCCATCAGGTGCGAACGCGAGCAGATCGCCCGGGTGGCGTCGCGCAGCGACAATCCGCCGGCGAAGTAGGCCGACGCGGCCTCACCCAGCGACTGCCCGACCACCGCGGCCGGCTTGGCGCCGTGATGCTTGAGCAACTCACCCAGCGCGATCTGGATCGCGAAGATGGTGACCTGGGTGGTCTCGATACCGTAGTCCTGCGAGTCGTCGAGGATCAGCTCGAGCACCGAGTAGCCCAGCTCGTCCTGGACCAGGGCGTCGACCTTCTCGATCCACTCGGCGAACACCGGGTTGCGCAGGTACAAACTCTTGCCCATCTTGCGGTGCTGGGCGCCGAATCCGGCGAGCACCCACACCGGACCGTTGGTCACCGGCCCGTCGACGCTGAACACGTTCGGGCGCTGCATGCCCTCGGCGACCGCGCGCAGGCCCCTGATGGCTTCCTCGTGGTCGTGGGCCAGCACCACCGCGCGGGAACGACCGTGGTTGCGCCGCGACAGCGACCGCCCGATCGCCTCCAGCGACGACGCCTGACCCTCGGGGCTTTCCATCCAGTCCGCCAGTTCGGCGGCGGCGGCCTTCTTGCGCGAGGTCAAAAACGCCGACACCGCGAGCGGGATCAGCGGCTTGGTGGGTTCCGACTCCTGTTGCGCCGCAAGCTCTTCCAGCGCCGCCGCCTTGAGCTCCAGCGCCTCGTCGGTGAGGCCCGGCAGCTCGGGCTCGAAGTCGGGGACCTCGTACTCGTCGGTGATGATGTTGCGGAAGTCGTCGAACCGCAGCGAGTGGCTCTCCAGCGTCGGCGCCTCGGCCTGCTCGGTCTCGGCGGCCGGGGTCATCTCGGGCGCGGGTTCGCGCCCGGGTGCCAGATCGCGCGGCAGGACTTCGCGGACGACCACGTGGGCGTTGGCCCCGCCGAAGCCGAAGCTCGACACCCCGGCCAGCGCGTAGCCGCCGTAGCGCGGCCAATCCGTCGCGCTGTCAACGAATTTCAGGTGGGCGCCGTCGAAGTCGATGCAGGGGCTAGGGCCGGCGAAGTTGATCGACGGCGGCAGTTTGTCGTGCTGCAACGACAACACGACCTTGGCCAGACTGGCCGCGCCGGCGGCCGACTCCAGGTGTCCCACATTGGTTTTGATCGCACCCAGCAGCGCCGGACGGTCGGCGGGCCGACCGCGGCCGACCACCCGGCCCAACGCCTCGGCCTCGATCGGGTCGCCGAGGATGGTGCCGGTGCCGTGCGCCTCGATGTAGTCGACGTTGCGCGGGTCGATCCCGGCGTCCTTGTAGGCCCGGCGCAGCACCTCGGCCTGCGCGTCCTGGTTGGGGGCGATCAGACCGTTGGACCGGCCGTCGTGGTTGACCGCGCTACCGGCGATGACGGCCAGGATCTGGTCACCGTCACGACGCGCGTCGTCGACCCGCTTGAGCACGAACATGCCGCCACCCTCGGAGCGGGTGTATCCGTCGGCGTCCGAGGAGAACGACTTGATCCGGCCGTCCGGCGACAACACCGCATCGATCTCGTCGAAACCGAGCGTCGCCAGCGGGGTGAGCAACGCGTTGACGCCGCCGGCGAGTGCGACGTCGCATTCGCCGTTGCGCAGCGCCTGCACCGCCTGATGCGTGGCCACCAGCGAGCTCGAGCACGCGGTGTCCAGTGCGACCGAGGGGCCCCGGAAGTCGTAGAAGTAGGACACCCGGTTGGCGATGATCGAGTTCGCGGTGCCGGTGATCGCGTACGGGTGGGCGACCGTCGGGTCGGACACCGCCAGCAGCTGATAGTCGTGGTTGGAGAAGCCGACGTACACGCCGACGGCCTCGCCGCGCAGCGCCGACGCGGGGATCCGGGCGTGCTCGAGGGCCTCCCAGGTCAGCTCGAGCGCCAGCCGCTGCTGCGGGTCGATGTTGTCCGCCTCGGTCTTGGCGATCGCGAAGAACTCGGAGTCGAATCCCTTGACGTCCTTCAGGTAGCCGCCGCGGGTGCGCGCCTTGGCGACCAGCTGGGCGATACGCGGCTCTTCCAGGAACTCTGACCAGCGCCCCTCGGGCAGATCGGTGATCGCGTCGCGGCCCTCCATCAGGGCCTGCCAGGTTTCGTCGGGGCTGTTCATGCCGCCGGGCAGCCGGGTGGACAGCCCCACGATCGCGATGTCGACACGTTCGGCCGGTCCGGTGCGGGTCCAGTCGACGTCGCCGACGTCGTCGGGGCGTTCGGGTTCGCCCTCGATGATGCGGGTGGCCAACGATTCGATGGTCGGATGCTGGAAGGCCACCGCAACCGACAGCGTGACACCGGTCATGTCTTCGATGTCGGCGGCCATCGCCACCGCGTCGCGGGAAGACAGGCCCAGCTCCGCCATCGGGACGGACTCGTCGATCGTGTCCGGCGATTGCCCGACGACGCGGCCCACCCAGTTGCGCAGCCACTCCCGCATCTCGGGGACCGTCATGTCGGTCCGCTTGGCGGGCGCATCCTCAGCAAGCCCGCCAGCCGCCGCGTTTTCGGAGTTGTCCGGCAGGTCAGATTCTGTGTCAGCCATGGTTCCTTCAGTCTGTGGCACTGGCGAAAGCGGTCGGGGAGCCGACGCCGCTGCGCAGACTGCCGTCCAGGTAGGCGGCCCGGCAGGCGCGGTGCCCGATCTTGCCGCTGGAGGTGCGGGGGATCGTCCCCGACTGCACCAGCAGCAGGTCTCGGACGGTAACCCCGTGCCGCACGGCGATGGCCGCGCGAATGTCGTCGGCGATGGGTTGGTAGTCGAGCTTGTGTGTCCCGGCGGCCCGCTCGGCGACGATCACCAGCTGTTCGGAGGTGTCGTCCGGGTCGAACTTGAGCCCGGCGTGCGGGTTGTCGAACACCGCTTGTGGCAACTGGTTCGCCGGGACCGAGAAGGCGGCGACGTATCCGGTGCGCAGCGCCTTGCTGGCCTCCTGCGCCGAGTACTCGAGGTCCTGCGGGTAGTGGTTGCGGCCGTCGATGATGACCAGGTCCTTGATGCGGCCCGCTATATAGAGGTGGCCGTTGAAGTACGTGCCGTAGTCGCCGGTGCGCACCCACAGCGCGTCGTCGTCGGCGCCCTCGGCGTGCGACTCGGGGATCCGCGACTTGAGGATGTTACGGAAGACGTAGTTGGTTTCTTCTTCCTTGCCCCAGTAGCCGGTGCCCAGGTTCTTGCCGTGCAGCCAGATCTCGCCGATCTGGCTGTCGGGCAGCTCGCTGGCGGTGTCGGGATCGACAATGACGGCCCACTCGTCGACGCCGATCACGCCGGCGGACACCTGGGCGACCGCGTTCGGGGAATCCGCGGCGACCTCGACGAAGCGCTGCTTGTTCAGTTCCTCCCGGTCGACGTGGATGACGGTGGGCGCCTCGTCCATCGGCGTGGTGGACACGAACAGCGTCGCCTCGGCCAGGCCGTAGGACGGTTTGATCGCGGTCTTGCGCAGACCGTAGGGCTCGAACGCCTCGTAGAACTTGCGCATCGAGGCCGGGGACACCGGCTCGCTGCCGTTGAGGATGCCCTTGACGTTGCTCAGGTCCAGCGGCGGCTCGTCGTCCTTGGGCAGACCGCGCACGGCGGCGTGCTCGAACGCGAAGTTTGGTGCGACGGTGAAGACCTCGCAGTCCGGGGCGTCGTCCGGCTTGCGCGCCATCTCCCGGATCCAGCGGCCGGGACGGCGCACGAACGCGGCCGGCGTCATGAAGGTGAAGCTGTGGCCGAGCACCGGGGACAGCAGGGCGGTGATCAGTCCCATGTCGTGGAAGAACGGCAGCCAGGACAGACCGCGGTCGCCGTCCTTGCCTTCCAGGCCGTTGAGCACCTGCAGCACGTTGGTGGGCAGGTTCAGGTGGGTGATCTGCACACCGGTCGGGGTCCGGGTGGAGCCGGAGGTGTACTGCAGGTAGGCGATCGTGTCCTCTTCGGCCTCGGGCGCGACCCAGGTGACGGCGACCTCGTCGGGCACCGCGTCGACGGCCACGACGCGCGGCCGCTCCTCGGCCGCCCGGGCCCGGATGAACTTGCGCACGCCTTCGGCGGCCTCGGTGGTGGTCAGGATCGTCGAGGGTGTGCAGTCGTCGAGGACGGCATGCAGGCGACCGACGTGGCCCGGCTCGCTGGGGTCGAACAAGGGCACCGCGATCCGCCCCGCATACAGCGCGCCGAAGAACGCGATGAGGTAGTTCAGGTTCTGCGGGCACAGGATGGCGATCCGGTCACCGGGCTCGGTGACCTGCTGCAGGCGCGCGCCCACGGCGCGGTTGCGCACGCTGAACTCCGACCAGACGATGTCGCGCTCGACGCCGTCGCGCTCGGTGGAATAGTCGATGAACCGGTAGGCCAGCTTGTTACCGCGAACCTTCGCCCACTTCTCGACGTGCTTGACCAAGTTCGTGTTGTCCGGGAACTTGATTCGTCCGTCCACGATGAACGGGTTGTGGTACGCCATGCCGCCCTCTCCTGTTACACACTCGCCGGTTAGCTACTCCGACGGTCCTGGTGTCGGCTTCGCCGACGATGTCCTCCGCGCGCGGGCCGGCCTCGTACGCGGCGCAAATTTGCGCCGGTCCGTCCGAGCTTCGACCCGGTCGGGAACCGCCAAACTCTGATCGCTCTTAATTTTCTCTTAATGTTAGGCGGCGGCGCGCGGCAGACCAAATCTCAAGGTACCGCCGATTGCCCTCGGTACCGCCCACCTGACCGCTGTGTCCCCTCGCCGGCACTCCGTGTTATCTGTGCTGGGGGTGCGGCGCGTTTTCGATGAGATTACGCGCCCAGTTCAACGTCCAATCCGTGGACGTGGCCCCGTCCAGATTCCAGAACTGCGGGGTGGCGTACATGGCGTGGACGGGTTGGCCCGCCCCGCCGGCCAACGTGTTGAGGGTGTTCGGCAGGTTCGCGATGCTGAACGCCTCGTCCGGGGCGGCGCAGATCAGATCCCCGGCCGCGCAGATCTCGTTGGTTTTGCTGTTGAGGTCGCCGAAGCCGCCGGGCCGGGGGCCGGTCATGGTCAACCCGAGCCCGGACAACATCGGCACCTCGTGCAGGGTGACCTCCGCGCCCTGCCCCGGTGGGTTGGGGCCGACGTCGTTGCCCACGCCCGGCTGGCGGCGACCGTCGGCGATCAGCGTCACGCCCAGCACCAGGTCGTCGTCGACGGGACCGCGGCCGTTGCCGATGTCGCTGGCGATATCACCGGCGATCACCGCTCCCTGCGAGAACCCGATCAGCACGTAACTGGTCAGCGGGCATTTGTTGGTCATGTCGGTCAGCGCTTGAACCGCCGCGCGGGTGCCCTCCGCCCGGCTGTCGTTGTACGACATCTGCTTGACGCCGCCGAGCGGATTGTTGAATTGAGCCGTGTAGGGGACGGTGTAGGTCTGCACCCGCGACGACGGGAACTGCTGGCTGATCGCCAGGGTGCCTTGGTGCAGCAACGCGTTCGGGAACTGCATCGGGTTGAGCGGATCGTCGGTCGGCGATGACTCCCAGGTGCCGGGGATGACCATCATCTGCACGTCGGGGCAGGACGCGTCCTGCGCGGCCGGCCGGGGCTTGTGCGGATGCGTCGTCGTCGAGGACGGCGGCAGGATGCCCGGCGGCACCGCGCTCGGCGGCGCTTCGGTGCTGCGCAGCATCGTCACCACGGCCACGATCACCAACAACACGACACCTGCCATGGAAAGCGCGGCCACCCAGGCCAGGATTCGGCGACGCTTGCGCTGGGCGTTGGTGGTCATGGTCTCCCGCTAGCAGAGTCGAGTGGTCGCAGCTTGTTGCCAGGCAAGCGAGCATCCCGCCCTCTGCTGCTCAATACACGGTACCGGCTCGGCGCGCGGTCGCCGTCCGCCCTGCCGGCGGGCCGCGTGGCTAGCGGATGGCTCCCACGATGTCGCCGGACATGGCGCCCAGCTGGCCCGACCACGAACCCCAGCCGTTGTCGCCGCCCGCCGGGAAGTCGAAGCGGCCGTTGTGCCCGCCGACGCTGCGGTACTGCTGGTAGAACATCCGGCTGTTACCCATCGCCTCGCCGGCCTGCCCGATCATCGCGGCCGCGTCGCCACCCATGTTCGTCGGGCTCCACACCCACACCCAGGTGTTGTTCTGGGCCAGCAGCGCGGCGTGCACGTACGGGTCGTGCCACTTCCACCGGCCCAGCTGCGGGGCGCCCCACATGCCGTTGCCGTCCACGCCGCCGAATTGCTGCAGGCCGGCCAGGATCGCACCGTTCGTGGTGGTGTTCGACGGGTAGAGGAACCCGGACAGCGAGCCGGCGAAGCCGGAAGGCGGCCAGCGCCATCGCGGCCACGCCGCCCTGGGAAGCGCCCACGGCGGCGTGGCCGCCCGGTGCGAGTCCCTTGTTGGCGGCCAGCCAGTCGAGCAGCTCGCTGGACAGGTAAGGTGTCCCACTGCTTGCTGCCGTCCTGCTCCCAGTTGGTGTACATGCTCCAGGCGCCACCGGCGGGGGCGACCACGGAGATGCCCTTGTCGCCCAGCGCGCCCATCGCGTTGCCCGCGGTCACCCAGTTGCTGACGTCGGGGGCGGCGTTGAACGCGTCCAGCAGATACACCGCGTGCGGACCGCCGCCCTGGAAGGCGACCGGGATGTCGCGGCCCATCGCGCCGGACGGCACCATCAGCGTCTCGTACGGCGCCGCTTTGGCCTTGCCCGTGATCTTCGCCGCCACACCGCCGAATGCGAGTGTCAGCGCGGCAACGCAGAGCACCCGCAAAAGCATCCGCACGCCACCCATGTCCGCCCTCCACCGTGTAGTCGCTGTGTTTGCACAGTAACCAGCGCCGGAGTCGGGCCGACCCGCAGGGTAGTGAAACAGGTCACACCTTGCAACGACTAACGGCGGGAACCCGAAGGTTCCCGCCGCCAATCGCGTGCTTAATCGGGTTTAGGTGCCCTGGCTCGGAGCCGGAGCGGCCGTGGCCGGGCCCGCGCCCGGGGTAGCGCCCAGCGTCGACTGCAGGTCGGGCAGCATCGCGTGCAGCTGCGGTCCCCAGTACCGCCAGTCGTGAGTGCCGTTGGCGTCGAAGTTCCACACCGCGTTGTGACCGCCGGCCGCGTTGTAGGCGTCCTGGAACTTCAGGTTGCTGGTCCGCACCAAGCCTTCCAGGAACTTGGCGGGCAGGTTGTCGCCGCCGAGGTCGGACGGCTTGCCGTTACCGCAGTACACCCAGATCCGGGTGTTGTTCGCGACCAGCTTGCCGACCTGCAGCGACGGGTCGTTGCGCTGCCACGCCGGGTCGCTGGACGGGCCCCACATGTCGTTGGACTTGTAGCCACCGGCGTCGCCCATGGCCAGGCCGATCAGCGACGGGCCCATCCCCTGCGACGGGTCCAGCAGCGCCGACAGCGAGCCGGCGTACGGGTACTGCTCGGGGTGGTAGGCGGCCAGGATCAGCGCCGACGAGCCGGCCATCGACAGACCGACGGCGGCGCTGCCGGTCGGCTTAACCTGCTTCTGGGCCGACAGGTACTGCGGCAGCTCGCTGGTCAGGAAGGTCTCCCACTTGTAGGTGGTGCAACCGGCCTTACCGCAGGCCGGGGCGTACCAGTCGGAGTAAAAGCTGGACTGGCCGCCGACCGGCATGACAACCGAGATGCCGGACTGGTTGTACCACTCGAAGGCCGGGGTGTTGATGTCCCAGCCGTTGAAGTCGTCCTGCGCGCGCATGCCGTCAAGGAGGTACAGCGCCGGCGAGTTGGCGCCACCGCTCTGGAACTGAACCTTGATTTCACGGCCCATCGCGGCCGACGGAACCTGCAGGTACTCCACGGGTAAGCCGGGGCGTGAGAACGCCCCCGCGGTCGCCGGGCCCCCCACGACGCCGATCAGACCCGCGAGCAGAGCCGCACCTGCGGCACCCACCACGAGCCGACGTGGCATCCGAGCCACGGCGCCGCGAAACCTGTCAACAAGCGTCATTCTTGCTTCCTCATCCTTTCGGCGCATCCTGCTACCAGGGCGCATCGTTGATTGGGGTCGTACTGGCCTACGCGTAGGCGCAGCAGTGCTCGTGTAGTCAACCACACGAACCCGAACGGGCTCGCATCGAGGACGCTCCGCAAACCCTCGCCGGGCCGTGATTTCCCGGGGTTTTCGCGCCGGTCCCGACACCTGATGGCGGCATTTCCGCATGTGCCGAGCGGTGCGCGCCCACTGGTGACGCAGCAGATGTGAATTTGCTGTACGTATCGCCGGCGGACGGGATTGTGATGGTTTCGCGATGTGTGGCATTTATCTACGCAATATTCACTCGCGGGGCGGCGGCGGGCCGGGTTCGGGCACCGGCAGCCCACACCTGGCGAGTTCGTACAGCGGGACCCGGTCGATCCGGTACGCGGTGAACTCGAAGGAGTGCAAGAAGTTTGAGACGAACCGGTGCGGCGACATCGGGGCGCGCACCGACGCCAGCACCGCCTTGGTTTCCGGACACTGCAGGGCTGCCACCGCCTGGGCAACCCAATTCGCGTCCAGATAGCCCGGGATGCCCGGGTACACCTTCACCCACGGGCCGTCGGCGATCACCCAGTCCGAGAACAGGTTTTTGTCATGCCCGATCCGGCCGTGCGCCAGGCGCTGGGTGTGTTGGGCGAGCGGGTTCGCCAGCCCGATTTGGTCGATCACCCGCACGTCGAGCCCGACGTTCATGCTCAGCATGCCCAGGTTCGTGAAAAACACTGCGTGCTGCGGCTTTTGCGGCGGTTTGCTGTCGGGGGGGCTGCCCGGGGCCGGCGGCGGCTGCTGCGCCTGCGGCACGATGTCCCACTGGATGTAGTTGCCCGACGGCAGCAACAACGCCCCGTCCGGCGTGTTGTCCAACGCCGCCAGCACCGCCGCCATCCTCGGGTAATCGAGGTAATCCGCGACGGTCAGCGGATGCGCGTGGCCGGTCGCCTGGGCGTAGAAGCGCCGCTCGTCGACGATGCCGCTGTAGGTGACGTGGGTGGCCTCGTAACCCATCCCCGAAGAGTTTGCTGCCCACAGCGACCAGGCCGCGATTCCGAGCCACAGCAGGCCGGCCGCACCGGCCAGCCAGTAGCCCGTTTCACGCGAGTAGTCCTGCCCGTCGGGGATTAGCACGGGGATCACGGCGACCGGGGCCAGCAAACAAAAAAGCGGTGGCAGCAGCACCCGCGCGTGCATGAAATCGCCGCCCTGCCGGGTCCAGTAGAGGGCCTGCAGCACCCCGCTCACCAGGACGAAGGCCACCGCCGCCGGCGGGCTCTGCACGGCGCGCGCCACCCGCCCGTAGTTGGGCGCGAGCATCGGGCGCAGAAACGACGGCCGGCGCCGCGCCAGCATCAGCAGCACCCCCAGCGGCACCAGCAGCAGCACCGGCAGCCACACCGCATAGGGCGAGACGAAGTTCGACAGGTAGATCATGCCCTGGGACCACTTGTCACCGGCGGCGTCCTTGGCCAGTGCCGTCCCCGGCACCAGCAGGCCGTAGTAGCCCATCCGGAAGATTTGATACGCCACCGGAAGCAGCCCGCCGGCCACCACGATCAGCACCCGCCGACGCCACGTCCGGGCCGCGATCAGCATCATGATCAGCGCCAGTCCGCCCATCAGCGCGAGCTCGGGACGCACCAACACACTGAACCCCGCAACGAAGGCCAGCAGCCCGAGGAACACGTCGTTGTCGGGCCGGTTGCGCAGCGGCTGCGACCAGCGAACCATCATCCACCACAGCAACCCCAGATAGGCCAGCGTCAGCCCGTTCTCCAGGCCCGAGGTGGCGAAGTCCCGCGCCGGGGGCAGCGCGACGTAGACCAGCGCGCCGGCCGGCAGCATGATCGCCCGCCGTCCCCGCAGGCTGGGGGCATAGAGCCGACCCGCGCCGAGCATCAGCAGCACCACCCCCGACACGGACAGCACCAGCGCCAGCGTCAGCGCCACGTACTCGATGCGCAGCGGCCCGCCGATCCAGCTTCCGAGGTACATCAGGTAGGTCCACGCCGTGGAGGTGTTCGCCTCGACCCGCTCGCCCTGGTTGAACACCGGGCCGTTGCCGGCCAGCAGGTTGCGCACCGTGCGCAGCACGATCAGTCCGTCGTCGGCGATCCAGCGCCGCTGCCATGCTCCCCAACCGAAGAGTCCGGCGATCAGCGCCGCGCACACCCACAGGCTGATCCGAACCACGGGGTCGTACGGGAACGGCGGCCGGACACCCCGACCAACCCTGGCCCGACCGCGCAGCACAGTGCCGTTGAAGCGCTTCAGCGCCTCCACCCCCGGGCTAGCCGAAGGCAACGGCGGCACCTACTGTTGCGATCCACGCCAGGAACAGCAGCTGCAACACCCGGTCCCGCAGCGCAATGTCTTCGGGCTCGCCGGCCAGCCCGCCGTCGATGTCGACCGCATAGCGCAGGATCGCGATCGTGAACGGGACCATCGAGACCGCGAACCAGGAACCCGAGTAGCGGTCCCGCTCGAATGCCCACATCCCGTAGCACAACACCACCGACGTCGCCGACAGCGTCCAGACGAATCGCAGATAGGTGCTGGTGTAGCTCTCCAGCGATTTGCGGATCGCTGCTCCGGTGCGCTCGGCCAGCTGCAGCTCGGCGTAGCGCTTGCCGGCGACCATGAACAGCGACGCGAATGCCGCGGTCAGCAAGAACCATTGGGACAGCGGGATGTCGGTGGCCGCACCGCCGGCGATCGCCCGCAGCAGATACGCCGACGACACGATGCAGATGTCCATCACCGCTTGGTGTTTCAGGCCGAAGCAGTAGGCCAGCTGCATGGCGAGGTAGACGCCCATCACCACCGCGAGATTGGGAGTCAGCCACCAGGAAATCCCGAGCGAGGCCGCACCCAGCACCACGGCCAGCGCATAGGCCAGCCATTCGGGCACCACGCCGGCCGCGATCGGCCGGAACCGCTTGGTGGGGTGCTCTCGGTCGGCGTCCACGTCGCGCACGTCGTTGATCAGGTAGATCGCCGAGGCGGCCAGGCAGAAGACCACGAAGGCCACTCCGACCTTGGTCGCCACCTCGGCGTAGTCGTAGCGGACGCCGCGGCCGGCCGCCGCCACCGGGGCGGCCACCACCAACACGTTCTTCACCCATTGCCGCGGGCGCACGGCCTTGATGACCCCGGTGATCAGGTTCCCCGGGGGTCGCCCGGTCACCACCTCTTCGCTCATTTCGGTCACACCTACCTCGACTTCCTATCGAGCCAGAGTGCAAGGCGCGCGACGGCGGCGCCGAGCGCCACGCCGAAAGCGACGTCGCTGGGATAGTGCACGCCCAGCAGTATCCGCGACAGCGCCATCGGCGGAACCAGCACCACCGGCAGCGGCAGCCCGGTGGCCCGGCCCATCAGCACGGCCGCGGCCGTCGTGGAGGTGGCGTGCGCCGACGGGAAACTCAACTCGCTGGGGGTGCCGACGTTGACCCGCACGGCCGGGTCGTGCGGGCGCCTGCGACGCACCACCCGCTTGATCAGCACGGCGGCCGCGTGCGCGGCGAACATGCCGGCGGCGGCCACCAGCCATTCCCGGCGGCGGCGCTCCCACAACAGGGCGCCCAGCAGTTCGACGATCAGCCAACCGACGCTGTGCTCCCCGAAGTGCGACATGCCGCGCGCGGTCGCCAACACCCCGGGACGGTCGGCCAGGGCCGACTGCACGGCAACCATCGCGGCCACTTCGCCGCGCGGCGCCACTTCAGGCATGGCTTGCTTCCGCAAGCAGCACCGTTTCCCACTTCTGCTTGCTGGACAGCACCGGCAGCGCGCCGCGGTACACCCGGCGCATCTCGTCGAACCGGCTCAACAACTGCCGCTGGCGGCGCAGCGATCCCAGCAGCAAGCGGAACATCTTGCGCCGGTCGCGCTGCCGGTAGACCACGCCGCACCCGTCGGCCGTGGTGACGGTGACACCGTCGACGGTGCACAGCCGGAACCAGCGCGCGTCCTGGGTCGGCACGTTGAACTCCGGACGTTGACGGCTTTCCGGGTCAGCGGTCTTGAGGTTGTGCAAGATCCCGCGAGCCAGCCGGTAGCTGATGGACACCGGGTTCACCGGCGGCTTCATCGCCTTCGTCTTGTGTTGCGGCGCAGGCAATTCGCTCGCCGCGGGCAGCACGACGGCATCCGGGTAGTCCTTGCGCAACCGATGCACTTCCGGCAGCCCGGATTCCAGGATCGAGAAGATGTGCTCCGGACCGGCCAGGAAGTCGTCGATGGCCCTGTTCTGAATCGCTACCGTCGAATATTCAAGGCAGGCAAGGTGTTTCAGCGTTGCTTTGAGATGACTGCGGACCAGGCCGGTGACGTCTCCGTCCCAGTGCAGCGCGGCGACCACCAGCCGGTTGCGCAGGTGGAAGTAGGCCTGCCAGTCGATCGCATCGTCCTTGTCGCTCCACGCCATATGCCAGATCGCGGCGCCGGGCAGCGTGACCGTCGGGTAGCCGTGCTCGCCGGCGCGCAGGCCGTACTCGGCGTCGTCCCACTTGATGAACAGCGGCAGCGGCTGGCCCAGCTCCTCGGCGACCTGGCGCGGGATCATGCACGTCCACCAACCGTTGAAGTCGACGTCGATGCGACGGTGCAGCAGCGCGCTGCGATCGTTTTTGTCGTTCAACGGGAATTGGGCGAAGTCGTGGTCGTATTCGGCGTGCGGCGCGGCGGTCCACATGAAGTTCGACTGGTTGACGACCTCGCCCATGATGTGCAGGTGCGACGGCTCCTGGAAATTGAGCATCTGACCGCCGATCAGCGTCGGCTTCTTGGCGAAGCGGCTCATCGCCAGCACCCGCAGGATGGTGTCCGGCTCGATGCGGATGTCGTCATCCATGAACAAAATCTGTTGGCAGTCAGTGTTTTTCAGTGCCTCGTACATCACCCGGCTGTAACCGCCGGAACCGCCGAGGTTGGGCTGGTCGTGGATGGAGAGCCGATTGCCCAGGCCGGCGGCCGCCATCGGGAAGTCCGGGTGGTCGCGCACCTTCCGGGTGCCTTGGTCCGGGACGATCACCGCACCGATTACCTTGTCCACCAACGGATCTGCGGTGAGATCGACCAATGCGTTGACGCAGTCGGCGGGCCGGTTGAACGTCGGGATACCGACGGCGATGTTGGCCGTGCCCGGGGCGGGCTCGGTTGCGTACCAGCCACCGCTGAGCAGGTTCACGGCGGTGTCGGTGGTGATGTCGAACCAGATCCAGCCGCCGTCTTCGAACGACTTGAGCGGCACCTCGATCTCGACGACGGCCGGCTGCTCGTTGGTGCCGACGAATTGACGGCCCTCCACCGAGATCCGCACGCCGGTGGCCTTGGTCCGGTACAGGTCGACGCGCCCGGTTCCGGTGAGCTCGACGCGCAGCACCACCGAGGTGCAGATCGACCAGCGGCGCCAATAGCTGGCCGGGAAGGCATTGAAGTACGTGGCGAAGGAGACCTCGGACTCCTTGCCGATGTCCAGCGACGTGCGACTGGTGGCGTGCGCCCGCCGGGCGTTGGTGGTCGACTCCTCGAAGTAGAGCTTGCGCACGTCCAGCGGTTCCCCCGGACGCGGCAAGATGATGCGGGACAGCAAGCTCACGGCGGTCATCCGCGCGGGCCTTCCTCTTCGGTCAGCGGCGTTCCGTCGCGCAGATGTGGCGCGAGGGTGTTGTCGTACATGTTCAGTGCGCTGGCAATGGCCATATGCATATCCAGATACTGATAGGTGCCCAGCCGCCCGCCGAAAAGTACTTTCGAAGCAGCGGTCTCGGACTTCGCCCTCCCCCGGTAGGCGGCCAACAGGGCGCGGTCGGCCTCGGTATTAATCGGATAGTAGGGCTCGTCGTCGTCCGCGGCGAACCGGGAGTACTCGCGCATGATCACCGTCTTGTCGGTGGGGTAGTCGCGCTCGACGTGGAAGTGCCGGAACTCGTGGATGCGGGTGTAGGGCACGTCGAGGTCGTTGTAGTTCATCACCGGCGTGCCCTGGAAGTCGCCGACGGGTAACACCTCGAGCTCGAAGTCGAGGGTGCGCCAGCCGAGCCGGCCCTCGGCGTAGTCGAAGTAGCGGTCCAGCGGGCCGGTGTAGACGACCGGGGCAACCGGGGACTCCTGGCGCAGTTGATCGCGAACGTCGAACCAGTCGGTGTTCAACCGGACCTCGATGCGGTCATCGGCGGCCATGTTCTGCAGCCACGCGGTGTACCCGTTGACCGGAAGGCCCTCGTAGGTGTCGTTGAAGTAGCGGTTGTCGAAGGTGTAGCGCACCGGCAGCCGGGTGATGTTGGCCGCGGGCAGCTCCCTCGGATCGGTCTGCCACTGCTTGGCGGTGTAGCCCTTGACGAACGCCTCGTACAGCGGCCGGCCGATCAGCGAGATCGCCTTTTCCTCGAGGTTTTGCGCGTCGGCGGTGTCGATTTCGGCGGCCTGCTCGGCGATCAGCTGCCGGGCCTGATCGGGGGTGAAGTACTTGCCGAAGAATTGCGACACCAGGCCCAGCCCCATCGGGAATTGATAGGCCTGCCCGTTGTGCATCGCGAAGACGCGGTGCTGGTAGTTGGTGAATTCGGTGAACTGCCGCACGTAGTCCCAGACCCGCTTGTTCGAGGTGTGGAACAGGTGAGCGCCGTACTTGTGCACCTCGATGCCGGTCTGCGGCTCGGGTTCGGAATAGGCGTTGCCGCCGATGTGCGGACGCCGCTCGACGACGAGCACACGCTTTCCGAGTTGGCTGGCCACACGTTCGGCGATGGTGAGGCCGAAGAATCCGGACCCGACGACGAGGAGGTCAAAACGAGCGGTCATCGGTTGCCTAGGGTATCGGACCCCGCGGGCGCACCCCAGTTGGCGAGGCTGGTTTGCGCACGTAACGCGCAGGGTCGCAAATACCTCACGATTCCATATCTCCACTCTAGTAACAGGTCTCCCAACTCGTACCATCGAACCTGTGTGGTTCCCCCGGATACGGACCGGCGGGGTCCGCCGACACAACCGATGAATTGAGGAGACTTCCGTGCCGAACCGACGCCGTCGCAAGCTCTCGACAGCCATGAGCGCGGTCGCCGCCCTGGCAGTGGCGAGTCCTTGCGCTTACTTCCTTGTCTACGAATCGACCGCCAGCAACAAGCCGGTCGAGCACCACGAGTTCAAGCAGGCAGCCGTCATGTCCGACCTGCCCGGCGAGCTGGTGGGCGCGCTGACCCAGGGTCTGTCCCAGTTCGGGATCAATTTGCCGCCCGTGCCCGCCCTGGGCGGTACCGGGACCGGGACGACGGGCCTGGGGACTACCGGCCTGACCAGCCCGGGCCTGACCAGTCCTGGCCTCGGCACCACCGGTTTGACCAACCCGGGCCTGACCAGTCCCGGCCTGGGCACTCCCGGCTTGGGCACTCCGGGCTTGACGAGTCCCGGCCTGACGAACCCCGGGTTGACCAGCCCCGGTCTGACGAGCCCGGGCCTGACGCCGGGTGCCGCGCCCGGTGCGCTGACACCCGGTGTGCCGACCACGCCCGGCATGCCGACCACTCCGGGTATGCCGACCATGCCGGGCGCGGGGCTGAACCCCGCACTGGCCAACCCGGGGCTGACCAGCCCGGCCGGTCTCACCCCCGGTGGTCTGGGTGCCCCCGGCGAGGTGCCGATCAGCGCGCCGCTGGAGCCGGGTGTCGACGGCACCTACCCGATCCTGGGTGACCCGTCGACGCTGGGTGGCACCTCGCCGATCGGCGGGGCGGGCAGCGGCAGCAGCGGCGGTGGCGGGCTCGTCAACGACGTGATGCAAGCCGCCAACCAGCTTGGTGCCGGTCAGGCCATCGACCTGCTCAAGGGCCTGGTGATGCCGGCCATCAGGCAGGCTCAGGGCGGTGCCGCCGGTGCCCTGCCCGGTGCCGTCGGCGCCCTGCCGGGCGCGGCCGGTGCTCTCCCGGGTGCGACCGCGGCGCTCCCCCCGGCGCTGCCTCCGGTCTAGAACATTCGGGGGTCCTGTTACCTGACGGCACCGCAGAGTCACCAATCCTCTGCGGTGCCGTCGAACGGGTTTTGGGCCCGCGAAAACTCGTGTCGCCTCATTAATACCACCAGAAACACACGTAACATCGGCTGGTGTCGTCTCGTAACCGTCCGCCGACGATGTTGCTTACCGCCATCGCGGCCACGGTTGTCCTCGTTTCGGCGGTCGCGGACCTGACCCGCGACCACGACGCCCCCGCCACCGCCAATCCGCCTCGCGAAACGAAGCTGACCGAGCAGCCTCTGGTCGGGCTCGGGGGCGGTGTCACGGTTCGCGAAGTCACCCAGCAGACGCCGTTTTCGCTGGTCGCCCTCACCGGCGACCTGGCCGGCACCTCCACCCGGGTGCGGGCTAAACACCCCGACGGGTCGTGGGGGCCCTGGTACCGGACCGAGTACGAGACCGCGGCGCCGGACCGACCGCCGGCCGGCGAATCGGCCGCGGCAGTCGGACCCACCGAGGGACCTCGTAGCACCGATCCGGTGTTCGTCGGGACCACGATGACCGTGCAGATCGCGGTCACCCGCCCGCTCGATGCCGCGGTGACCCTGGGGCCGACTCCCGCGGCACCGGCCGACAATCTGGGCTATCGGCCGGCTTCCAAGGAACATCCGCTCGGGCAGAACATCTCCGCGATCCTGATCTCCTCGCCGCAGGCGCCGGTCAAGACGACGTGGACGCCGCCGTCGGGAGTGCTGATGCCCGGCCAGGCGCCCGCCATCATCAGCCGGGCGGAATGGGGTGCCGACGAGTCGCTGCGGTGCGGTAGTCCGCAGTACGACAACGGGGTTCGCGCGGCCGTCATTCACCACACCGCCGGCAGCAACGACTACTCGCCGCTGGAATCGGCGGGCATCGTCAAAGCGATCTACACCTACCACAGCAAGACGCTGGGATGGTGCGACATCGCCTACAACGCGCTGGTCGACAAGTACGGCCAGGTGTTCGAGGGCAGCGCCGGCGGTCTGACCAAGGCCGTCGAGGGCTTCCACACCGGCGGATTCAACCGCAACACCTGGGGTGTCGCGATGATCGGCAACTTCGACGACGTACCGCCGACACCGCTGCAGCTTCGCGCCGTCGGACGGCTGCTGGGCTGGCGGCTGGGCCTGGACGGCGTCGACCCCAAGGGCACGGTGTCGTTGGAGTCCGCGGGTAGCCACTACACGACGTTTCCAGCCGGCACCGTCGCGGCGCTGCCGACCATCTTCACCCACCGCGACGTCGGCAACACCGACTGCCCGGGCAACGCCGCGTATGCGTTGATGAACGAAATCCGGGATATCGCATCGCATTTCAACGATCCTCCGGAGGAGTTGATCAAGGCGTTGCAGGGCGGCGCCATCTACCAGCACTGGCAGGAACTCGGCGGGATGAACAGCGTGCTGGGCGCGCCCACGTCGCCGGAAGACAACGCCGAAGGCGATGCCCGCTACTCCACCTTCGCCAAGGGTGCAATGTACTGGTCCCCGGTGACCGGGGCACAGCCCGTCACCGGCGCGATCTACGACGCCTGGGCCTCGCAGAGGTACGAGCGCGGCCCGCTGGGCTTGCCGACCAGCGCCGAAATCCAAGAGCCGCTGCAGATCACGCAGAACTTCCAGCACGGGACGCTGAACTACAACCGCCTCACCGGCGACGTCAGCGAGATCCTCGACGGCATCACCACCAAGCTCTCGGGACAGGAACCCAGCGCCCCGGCCGTCCCGCCGGAATACTTCTCCTTGCCTACCCACCCGGACGCCTGACGCCCCCAGCACACCGCCGACAGGCGTACTAGTGTGCGACCTGTGCCCGAGACGCCGTATCTGAGCATCGATCTTCGTCGGGTGCGCAAGAACTTTCGGGCGCTGCGCGCCGCGTTTCCCCAAGCGCAGATTCGCTACGCCGTCAAGGCGAACCCGGCCGAACCGGTGCTGCGAGTGCTGGCCGCGGAGGGCTCGGCCTTCGACGTCGCATCGGTCGGCGAGATCGCCGCATGCGCCTCGGCCGGCGTCGACGGGGACCTGATGACGTTCGGGAATACCGTCAAGAAGCCCGCCGATATCGCCCCGGCGTACGCGCGCGGGGTTCGGCGGTTCGCGTTCGACACCAGCCAGGGTATGACGGCCATCGCCGAGCACGCCCCGGGTGCGGCCGTGGAATGCCGCATCGCAGCGGAGTTTCTCTCCTCGGTGACGCCGTTCGGGCACAAGTTCGGCTGCGCCCCGGAGTCCGCCGCGGAGTTGCTGAAACGTGCTCAGCGGCTGGGGCTGCGCGCCGAAGGTGTGTGCTTTCACGTCGGCTCCCAGCAACTCGACCCCGCGGCGTGGGAGTTGGGAATACGTTGTGCCGCAGCGATTTTCGACGAGCTCGGCGATCTGAGCACGCTCAACGTCGGCGGCGGATTCCCGTTGGCTTACGCCGGCGCCGCACCGGATCTCGACGTCATCGCCGCGGCCGTCGAGTCGGCGCTGGGCAGCCATTTCGGGGTAAGCCCGCCCCAGTTGGTCGTCGAACCCGGGCGGGCGATCGCGGGGTCGGCGGGCACGATCAGCTGCGAGGTGGTGGCGGTGCGCACCGGAACCGACGCCCGGCGCTGGGTGTACCTCGACATCGGTCCCTACGGCGGTCTTGCCGAGACCGAGAACGAGTACATCCGCTACCGGCTGCTCACCGACCGCGACGGCGACCCCGTCGACGATGCGGTCGTCGCGGGCCCGACGTGCGACGGCGACGACGTACTCTACCAAAGCTATACGCTTCCGGTCAGCCTGAGTCCCGGCGACCGGGTCCAGATCCCCGACACCGGCGCATACACCGCGAGCTACGCATCGGTGAACGTCAACGGATTTTGCGCATTACCAACCTATTTCGACAGTGCCGCAGATAACCGCTGGGAGATCGCCGAACCGCTGGCGCCGGGGCTGACCCGGATCTGGGATGTGTCCGAGGTCATCTGCGACGTCGACACCGAATTCCAGAACCTGGTGATCGGGCGCACCCAGCAAGGTATCTCGTTGTTCAGCGACGGCGAACGCCAAAGTACCGAATTCAGCCAGCACGTCTATCACGAGGCGTTGCTGGTACCGGCGCTGCTGCTGGCCGGCGAGGTCAAGCGAGTGCTCGTCATCGGCTCGGGCGAGGGCGTGGTCAGCCAGCAGGCGGTATCGGCCGGGGCCACCCAGGTCGATCACGTCGACATCGACCGCGAGGCCGTCCGGTTGTGCGCACAGCACCTTCCCTACGGCTACACCGAAGACGAGCTACGCAGGGCGGAAATGGGATCCGGGCCGATAACCATGCACTACCGCGACGGCTGGGAGTTCGTCGATCGCTGCGCCACCCCGTACGACGTCGTGGTGATCGATCTGCCCGACGAGCGCACCGAGGCCGTGCAGCACAACCGGCTCTACCACGCCGACTTCCTGCGGCGCTGCCGAGACGTCGGGCGTGTCGTCGTCGCTCAGGCCGGCTGTCCCACGCTGTGGCGCAACGAATCACTGCGCTCGTCGTGGCAGAGATTTCGCGAAACCTTCTCCACCGTCGTCTATTTCGGCAGCGACGAACACGAATGGGCGTTTCTTTCCGGGCTCGCCGAAGCGTGCGAGGACCCCGTCGCACGGATGGCGGCACAACTGCCGGCGCTGCCCTACCGACCCCTGACCATCGACGCGGACACGCTGATCGCTTCCACCGTGCCGCCGAAAAGCTTGCGGGCCGTCTAGATCCGCCTTCCCGTCAGAGAATCGCGACGGCGACCACGATGCCGAGCACGACCTGAGCGGCGGCCACCATCAGCACCTCGTAGTTGAAATCGTCGGAGTTGAACAACGTCCATGTCGATGCCGATCACCACGGCCGCGATGCGCATCATCACCACCTGGGTGACGATGCCCACCAGCCCGAACACCGCCGAGCCGACCAGGCCCTCGGCCAGCTTTCCCGACGACGAGTAGATCGCCAGCACCACGATCAGCGCCATGCTCACCATGCCCGCGGCGGAGACGATGATCGCATTCGGCTTTCCGACGTTGACCATGCTGCGCAGCGGCCCGGGCGTGGTGAGGTCGATGGCGTAGAACCCGACCAGCATCAGCACCAGGCCGACGATCGCGTAGAGAATGATGGCGGCCGCGCCCCGGCCGAGCACCGCCCAATAGCCGTGGTCCCAGTAGCCCGAATTCAGCGCCACGACGTTTCTTGTCATCGATGATCAACTCCGTTCACTTGCTCGGCGGCTCACTTCTGGGGGATCCGGTGTGGGACAAAGGCCGCGCCGTCGTCGGTGATCAGTCCCGCCGTCTCGCGGATGCCGAGACCGGCCGCGGTGTCGCCGACGATCCACGCGCCCAGGGCCGGCCGCATGTCGTCGAATTCCGGCAGCGGATCCACCAGCTGATAGACGTATCCCTCTTCGCCGTAGACGCCGCCGGTGGCGGTCTGGACGCCGGCGCCGACGACACTGATGTTCGCGCCTTCCCGTCCCAGCTTGGGTTTACGGACGTATTCGGTCAGCTCGTGTGGATCGTCGATGTAGGCCGGCAACAGGTTCGGGTGGCCCGGGTACATCTCCCACAAGATGCCGAGAATCGCCTTGTTGGACAACAACGTCTTCCACAACGGTTCGATCCACGCCGTCTGCGGCAGGCTGGACACCACATGCTTGCCGAACTCGTCGTCGAGCACCCATTCCCACGGGTAGAGCTTGAACACCGCGTGGATCGGCGACTCTTCCAGATCGACGAAACGCTCCAGCGCGGAATCCCAGCCGATGTCCTCGATCGTCAGCCCGACGGTGTGAAAGCCGGCCTCCGCGGCCGTTTCCTGCATATAGGTGGTCGTAATCTGGTCCTCGCCAGTGGCTTCCATGCCTGACCAACTCAGGTGCAGCTCGTCGTTGGGCAGCAGATCGCGCAGCTGCTTCCAGCGGTCGACCAGCTGTTCATGCAACGAGTTCCACTGGTCGTCGTCGGGATAACAATCCTTGAGCCAATACCATTGCAGAATCGCGGCTTCCAGCAGCGTCGTCGGGGTATCGGCGTTGTACTCAAGCAGCACCGCGGGTCGTCGTCCGTCGTAGCGTAAATCGAAGCGGCCGTAGACGTGTGGGTCGGCGCGCCGCCATGATTCGGCGATTGGCTGCCAACTCCATTCCGGGAGACCGAATTCCGCGTAGCGCTCCATCAGGACGACCTGCTCGACGGCGTTCAGGCACATCGAGTGCAGCAGTTCGACGTCGGCCTCCAACGCCAGGATCTCGTCCATCTCGAACTCGTAGTGCACCGACTCGTCCCAATACGGCCGACTACGGCCACTGGCATCACGCGCGGGCGTCCCGTACACCAGACCCTGCGATTCCACGATCGTCTGCCAGTTCGGCCGCGGCCGCCGCCTGGCGCGCTTCACGAGCCGCTGCTCTTCCCGGGCGACGAGCCACCCAGGCCGCCGCGCGAAATGCTGGTCCCCGACTTGGTGGTGATGTTGGCGCCCTTGGGAGCGACGGTCGTTCCGCCGCTCGGCCGCGAACCCACCGAGCCCGAACTGCCGTAGTAGTAACGGTACTGGTGGCCGCCGTAGAAGAAGAAGCCGTTGAGCCCCGCGGTATGACCCGTGCAGTAACTGTCCGGCACGATCACCGGCTGACCACTCGGATCGTCCTGGACGCACTGGGCCGTGACGTTCGGCTCCGACAGCGCCCAATACCCCAGGCCGGCCACCAGGCCCACCACGCCGACGGCGGCCGCGGCACCCATCAACACCCGGCGCTGATGGCGCCGCTTCTCCTCGGCCGCCTGCCGCGCCTCTTCGAGCTCCCGCTGCTTCTTCTCGTACTTGGCCCGGGCCCGCTGTTCGGCCGGTGTGGGCGGACGCGGCTTGGTCGTCGCCGCATCCTGAAACTCCACGCTGCCGCCGGACGGCAGCCGCGACTCGTCCTCGTCCGCGGGTTGCCCGGCGTCACCGCCGCCGGTGAGCTGCTCCGGCTCCGACTCCTCGTCCGGCCTGTCATCCGCCTTGTCGTTTAGCGGCTCGCCGCCCTTCGGCGGCTCTTCATCCGCCGCCACTACCGCTCCTTCGACCCGGACCGATCGGCGCCGGCAAACACCTGAGGAGCGGCAAGGGGCCAGAACGCGGGCACGCGGGCAGTCTGCCACATTTGCTACAGGTTCGGCAGAGGTCAGCACCGGCGCGCGGCGGCTAGCCCCACCACCGTTCCAGCACACGTCCCACCCCGTCGTCGCTGTTGCGGGCGGTGACCTCGTCGGCGGCCGCGAGCACCTCGGGATGCGCGTTGCCCATCGCCACGCCGTGACCGGCCCACCGCAGCATCGGCAGGTCGTTGGGCATGTCCCCGAACGCCACCACTTCGCCGCTGACGATCTCCAGCGGGTAGACGATCTCCTCGATGCCGGTGGCCTTGCTGATGCCCAGCGGCACGATCTCCACCAGGCCGTTGTTGGTGGAGTAGGTGATGTCGCCCTCGACGCCGACGTGCTTGACGAGCTCGGCGGCCATGTCCGCGCTGCGGGCACCGGTCTTGCGGATCAACAGTTTGATCGCCGGCGCGCTGAGCAGGTCTTCGATCGACACCTCGGTGTTGTCCGGGTTCAGCCAGGCGTGCTCGTAGCCCGGCGAGCTGACGAACTGCGGCGTCGCCGTGTCGTGGGCGCTGCGCCCGATCCGCTCCACCGCCAGGCCGGCGCCCGGGATGACGCGGGCCGCCAGCTCGGCCAGCTCGGCCAGCGTGTCGACGGGCAGGGTGCGGGCCGACACCACCCGGTCGGTTGCGGGGTCGTAGATGACGGCGCCGTTGGCGCACACGGCCATCGGCGCGAACCCCAGCTCTTCCACGATCGGCCGTATCCATCGCGGCGGACGGCCGGTTGCCACAACGAATTCGGCGCCCGCCTCGACGGCGGCGCGCACCGCGGCACGCGTGCGCGGGGTGATGGTTTCGTCGTCGTCGAACAGGGTGCCGTCGACGTCGCACGCGATGAGCGCCGGCCGCGAAGTCGGCGCCGTCATTGAGCCGTCACGCAGGCGTTCCGCCCGCCCGGCCGGTCGCGCTCGTCAATGCCGCCCGCTTTGTTTCTCGCCCGGCCGGGTCACTCCGTCGGTCCCGTATTTCTGGGCCCGCTGCTGCAGCTCGACCAGTCGGATCGCCTGCGAGTCATCGCGGTTCGGCGCACCACCGCCGAGGCGCTGCGGCACCCAGAACTCCCCCGGCGGATGCGGATACTCCTCCTGCACCCGGTAGAGCAGCGTGTTCATCGACTCGCGCAGTGTCGCGTTGAGTTGCTCGACGGAACCACGGGGCGGAATCGGCGCACCCGCCGACACCGTGATGGGAATCTTGTTGCGGAACAACTTCTTTGGATGATCCTTGGGCCAAATCCGGTGCGCCCCCCAGACAATCAGCGGGACAATCGGCACCTGCGCCTCCAACGCCATCCGCGCCGCCCCGGACTTGAAGTCCCTGAGCTCGAAACTGCGGCTGATGGTGGCCTCGGGGTGCATCCCGATCAGTTCACCGGCCCGCAGACGCTGCACCGCCGCCGCGAAGGCGTCGTGCCCATTGCGCCGGTCCACCGGAATGAGCCGGGCGTGCTTGATCACGTAGTCGACGGCCTTCACGTCGGCCATCTCGGCCTTGATCATGAAGTACATCCGCCGGCCGCGTTCCCGCGCGGCGAACAAGGACGGCAGCCAGTCCAGGTAGCTGGTGTGGTTCTGCGCGATCAGCGCCGGGCCGCGTTGCGGAATGTTCTGTAGCCCGTGGAACGTGAACTTGGTCCCGTTCATCGCCACCAGCGGGGGAACGATCAATTCCCCGAACCGGTAGAACCCCTCTGCCATGTCTTCTCCTTCGCCCTAAGGCTACTGGCGCGGGATGCGATTGGCCGCCCGCGCCGCGGCCTCGTCGGCCTCGATCCGAGCCGCCTCGGCCATCGTCGGCGCCCCTCCGCCGAGCCGGTTCGGTACCCAGTACTCCCCGGCCGGCTGCGGATACTGCTGCTGCGCTTCGTAGAGCAGCTTGGTCATCGCCTCGCGCAGCGCGTCGTCGGTCCGCGCGATGTCGTCGCCGGCCTGCAACGGCGGGCCAACCCGCACGGTGATCGGCACGTTGTGGCGGCCGATCTTTCGGGGATGATCCTTGGTCCAGATCCGCTGGGCACCCCACACGATGACGGGCACGATCGGGACGCCGGCTTCCCGGGCCATCCGCGCAGCACCGGTCTTGAACTCCTTGAGCTCGAAGCTGCGGCTGATGGTGGCCTCCGGATAGACGCCGACCAGCTCCCCCTCGCGAAGCCGCTGCACCGCCACCGCGTAGGCAGCCGCCCCGGCATTGCGGTCCACCGGAATGGTTCCGGTGTGCTTGATCAAGAAGTTGACCAGTTTCACCTGCTGCATCTCGGCCTTGATCATGAACCGCAGCCGCCTGCCGCGGCGGTGCATCGCCAGCCCGGCCGGCAGCCAGTCGACGTAGCTGGTGTGGTTGATGGCGACCACCGCACCCCCACGCCGCGGGATGTTCTCGACCCCGCCGTAGCTGATCCTGGTACCCGAGACGAACACTCCCAACTGGGACAAGATCTCCAACGTGCGATAGATCGGCTCCACCATCGACGGCTACTCCGGCGCCCCCGCGGCTTGAGCACGCCGTGCCGCCCGCGCGGCCGCCTCCTCGGCATCCAGGCGCGCGGCCTCGGCCAGGGACGGGGCGCCGCCGCCCAGCCGGTGCGGCACCCAGAACTCACCGGCCGGGTGCGGTCCGTACTGTTCCTGCGCGCGTTCCAGCAGATGCTGCATCCGCGAGTGCAGCAGCCCCCGCAACTCCGGTACGCCCAGGGTCGGTTCGATCGGCTCGCCGACCAGCACCGTGATCGGCACCTTCGGGCGACGCAGATTTTTGGGATGATCCTTGGTCCAGATCCGCTGCGCACCCCAGATGATGTGCGGAATGATCGGCACTCCGGCTTCCACGGCCATGCGCGCGGCACCGCTCTTGCATTCCTTGATCTCGAAACTGCGGCTGATCGTCGCTTCGGGGTAGACGCCGACCAGCTCGCCGTCCTTGAGGTTGCGGACGGCTGCCTCGTAGGACGCCGCTCCGTCCTGCCGGTCCACCGGGATGTGCCGCAGGCTGCGCATGATCGGGCCGGTGATCTTGCCGTCGAACACCTCTTGCTTGGCCATGAAGCGCACTTTGCGGCCGAGGCCCTGCTGATACGCCGGCAACCCGGCGAACGTGAAGTCGAGGTAACCGGTGTGATTGATCGCGATCACCGCGCCGCCGGTGGCCGGTAGATGCTCGACCCCGGAGACGGTGATCTTCAGGCCCTGGAGACGCCAGACCAAGCGAGCAAGCTGGATGACAGTCCCGTATACCGGTTCCACAGCTTCTCAGCCTAGTGCCACCGGTATCCAGCCGTCTGAAGTGGTGAAAAGAGGTGCCCGTGACCTTTCCGCCCTCCCCGCCGCCGGCGATCGTCGCGCGGTTAGCTGCCGGCCGGCCGGTGCGCGCGGTCTGGGTCAACGAGGAAGGCGGGACGACCTTCCGGCTGGGCTCGCGCGCCTCGGCCCCGGATTTCGTCAAGGTGGCCCCCGGCGCCGACTTCACCGCCGAGGCGCGACGGCTGCGCTGGGCCGTTCGCCACGTGACGGTGCCGCGGGTGCTCGGATTCGGGGTCGACGCGGGCGTTGCCTGGCTGCATACCCGCGGGCTGGCCGGCCTGTCCGCGGTGCATCCGCGCCGGCGGGCGGTCCCGCGGGTGGCGGTCCGCGCGATCGGTGCCGGACTACGCGCACTACACGACGGATTGCCGACGCGCACATGCCCTTTCGAATGGTCGGCGGCCGACCGGCTGGCCGCGCTGGCACCGGCCGCCCGGCTACGCGTCGGCGCTCCGCCACCGATCGACCGGCTGGTGGTCTGCCACGGCGACGCGTGCGCCCCCAACACCTTGATCGACGACGACGGTCGCTGTTGCGGGCACGTCGACCTGGGCGAACTCGGGCTGGCCGACCGGTGGGCCGACCTCGCGGTCGCGACGCTGTCGTTGGGCTGGAACTATCGCGGCCGCGATTGGGAGCCCGAGTTCTTCGACGCCTACGGCGTCGAACCGGACCCGGCACGCATCGACTACTACCGGCGGCTGTGGCAGGCGTCGGATCCCACCGCCGAGGGCGGCTCACGCTAAGCTCGAACCGATCCCTAAAACCATTCGAAAGGCATTTGTGCAGGTCACGAGCGTCGGCCACGCCGGATTTCTGATCCAAACCCGGGCGGGCAGCATTCTGTGCGACCCCTGGGTGAATCCGGCCTACTTCGCGTCGTGGTTCCCGTTCCCGGATAACACCGCACTGGATTGGGATGCCCTCGGCGATTGCGACTACCTGTATGTCTCACACCTGCACAAGGATCATTTCGACGCAAAGCTGCTGCGCGACCACGTCAACAAGGATGCGGTGGTGCTGCTGCCCGACTTCCCGGTACCCGATCTTCGAAACGCTCTGCAGGAGTTAGGTTTTCATCGCTTCTTCGAGACCAGCAACTCGGTCAAGCATCAGGTCGGCGGACCCAAGGGTGACCTCGACGTCATGATCGTCGCGCTGCGAGCACCCGCGGACGGTCCGATCGGCGACTCGGCCCTGGTCGTATCCGACGGTACGACAACGATTTTCAACATGAACGACGCCCGGCCGGTCGATTTGGACATGCTCGCAACCGAGTTCGGGCATATCGACGTCCATCTGCTGCAGTACTCCGGAGCGATCTGGTACCCGATGGTCTACGACATGCCGGCCCGGGCCAAGGAGTCGTTCGGCACCCAGAAGCGGCAGCGCCAGATGGATCGCGCGCGCCAGTACATCGCCCAGGTGGACGCGACCTGGGTGGTGCCGTCCGCGGGCCCGCCGTGCTTTCTGGACCCCGAGTTGCGTCACCTCAACGACGATCGCGGGGACCCGACCAACATCTTCCCCGACCAGATGGTGTTCCTGGATCAGATGCGCCGGCACGGCCATGACCGCGGTTTGCTGATGATTCCCGGGTCGGTCGCCGATTTCACCGGCAAATCCCTGACTTCGCTACGGCATCCGCTGCCCGACGAACAGGTGGAGGCCATCTTCACCACCGGCAAGGCGGACTACATCGCCGACTACGCCGAGCGGATGGCTCCGGTCTTGACCGCCGAGCGGGCGAGCTGGGCGCCCGCGGCCGGTGAGCCACTGCTGGAACCACTGCGCGCCCTGTTCGAGCCGATCATGCTGCAAAGCAACGAGATCTGCGATGGCATCGGCTATCCCGTCGAGCTGGTGATCGGCCCGGAGACCGTGGTGCTGGACTTCCCGAAACGAACCGTGCGCGACCGCATTCCCCACAAGAAGGTTCGCTACGGCTTCGCGATCGCACCGGAGCTGGTGCGCACCGTGCTGCGCGATCACGAACCGGACTGGGTCAACACCATCTTCTTGTCCACGCGCTTTACCGCGTGGCGGGTCGGCGGCTACAACGAATACCTGTACACGTTCTTCAAGTGCCTGACCGACGAACGCATCGCCTACGCCGACGGATGGTTCGCCGAAACCCACGACGACTCCGCGTCGATCACGATGGACGGCTGGGAGATTCAGCGCCGCTGCCCTCACCTGAAGGCCGATCTGTCGAAATTCGGTGTGGTCGAAGGGGATACGCTCACCTGCAATCTGCACGGCTGGCAGTGGCGGCTGGACAACGGTCGCTGCCTGACCACCCGCGGTCACGAGCTGCGAAGCCGCCGGACATGAACGACACCTACGATGACGGTCTGGTGCAGCTGGACCGGGCGGCGATCACGTTGCGGCGGTATCACTTTCCCGACGGCACGTCGAAGGTCATCGCGCTGGACACCATTCGCGGCTACAAGGCGCAGTCGTTGGGCTGGCTGATGGCCCGGTTCACCTTCTGGGGCGGACCGGACCCGCGCCACTGGCTGCCGCTGGACATCCGCCGGCCACTGAAGTCGACGTTGATCACCCTGGACGTTCCCGGCACCCGGCCGAACCCGGCGTTCACTCCGGCGCGCCCGCAGGAGTTCATCGCGCTGCTCGACGCGCTGTTGAACCGCTAGCGGTCGTCCAGCGCCGCCCGAGCGGCGTTGTAGCCCGGGGTGAACGTGATCCCGGGCCCGCCATGGCAGCCCGCACTGCCCAGGTACAGCCCCTTGATCGGGATCGGTTGACCGAGAAAGCCTTTCGGCCCGGGCCGGTTAGGGCCGATCTGGTTGGCGTTCAACAGGCCATGGCAGTAGTCGCCGCCGGGCGCGCCGAACATCACCCCCATGTGCCGCGGGGTGAAGGTGGTGTGGCGGATGATGCTGCGTTCGAAGTTCGGTGCGAGCCGGGTGATCTTGTCGATCACCCGCTGACCCATTTCGATTTTCGCCTGCCCGTAGTCCACGTTGCCCTCGATCGGGAAGAACAGCGCGAAGGCCGACGTGGCGTGCTTGCCGTCGGGAGCCAGGGCCGGGTCGTTCTGCGACGGGATCTGCAGCACCACCGTCGGGTCGGCCGGAACGATGCCGCGCCGAGCGTCCTCCCACTGCTGCTGGACTTCCTCCGGCGTACAAAACAGACCGATCGAGGCCTGCATGGCCGGGTCGTTGAGAACCTGATACGGCGGGGCGAATTCGGGAGCCTCGTCCAGCGCGAAGTGCATCTGCAGATAGCTGCCGCGGTGGTCGATGCGCGCATACCGTTCCCGGATATCGGCGGGCAGCGCGGCCGGATCGATCATCTTGTTGACGGTGACGTCCGGCGCGATGCCCAAAACGACGATCGGGGCGTCGAACGTCTCGCCCGACTCGGTGCGCACCCCGGTCACCCGACCGTCGGCGACCAGGATGTCGGTCACCGTGGTACGCAACCGGACTTCGCCGCCGTGGCTTTCGAACACCCGGCGCAGATGCTCGGTGAGCGCGCCGATGCCACCGCGCAGCTTTTTCATCTGTATGCTGTCGCCCTCCGGGACGCCGAGCCCGAAGGCCAGCTCCGCCGCACTGCCGGGCGTGGACGGACCGCGGTAGAGGGTGTTGACGGCCAGCACGGTCATCGAGCCGCGGATCGCGCCGAACTTCTCGCGGTCGGGCAGGTAGCGGTCCAACACTTCGGTGACCGAGCCGAACAGCATGTCGTCGATGGCCGAACGCTCGAATTCGTTTGTGGCGCAGGCATACATCTCGTCGATGCTCTTGGGTGGCACACCGGCCTCGAACCGGCCCAACGCGCGGCAGGGCGCCTGCGCCCAGCCCATCAGCCCGGCCATGCCGTTGACGGCCTCGGCCCCGTGCACCTCGTTGAGGTGGGTGAACAGCTTGATCGGGTCGCTGTACTGGATCAGCGGATCGTCGCCCACCCCGCGCACCGCCACCGACATGACGTCCAGGTCGATCGTCGGCATGGTGTCCAGCCCAGCTCCTTGACCACCTCCGACGAGGTCGGGAACAGCACCGAGCCGGCGATCTCGAACTGATACCCGTCGAACAACTCGACGGTGGAGGCCATGCCCCCCGCGTAGAGAGCTTGAGATCCAGGCACAGCGTGCGCAGCCTGGCTTTTGCAGCAGCACCGCTGCCGTCAGGCCGTTATGCCCTGCACCAATAACGATCGCGTCATAACCAGTCATGTGCCCTCCGGAAAGGAGGCTCGCACGCAGACAAAGTTTTGTCAATTATGACGAAACTTGGGGGGTGGCCGCCGTGTTCCAGCAGTCGGTGATGCCGGCCCGGAGCGACTCCAGCGCCGCGTAGCACACCCGCGCGAGCTCACCCAGCGACCGGTCGTCGCTTTCCATCCAGACCTCCATCGCGCCGAACACCGCGGCGGCGATGCAGCGGGCGGTCACCGCGGTGTGCACCAGTTGGTCGACGCCGGGTTCCGCAGTTCCGTCGACCCCGCAGCGACGCCGTTGCAGTTGCGCCCCAATGGCATCCGCGAAGTCGGCCTGAACCTCCCGGATGTGGCGGACGATGCGCCCGGGGTCGAGCTCGTCGTGGCGCAGCGCGGCGATTTTGGTCACCGCGTCGACGTCATACGGGAACGAGAAGATGGCCGACTGCACCGAATCGATGATCGGTTCGTCGGCCGGCCGGGCATCCAGGGCCGCGCGAAACCAGTGCAGCCCGGTGTAATCGGCGAACAGCAGGTCGTGCTTGGAGGTGAAGTGGCGATAGAACGTGCGCAGCGACACCCCGGCATCGGCGGCAATCTGCTCGGCCGACGTGTCTTCCACGCCCTGGGCCAGGAATCGCACCACCGCAGCCTGGCGCAACGCCTCACGAGTGCGCTCGCTGCGTGCCGTCTGGGCGGGCCTGACCATTGCAGTAAGGTACCAAGAATTCTTTTGACAATATTGACAACACTTCGCGGCGGGGGCGAGATTGCGCGGATGGTCTCGCTCATCACGCACGCGGTACTCGGACTGGCCGTCATCATCTGGATCGTCAGGTCCAACTCGAACGTCTTCGCTCGCCCCGCCGGCGGCCCCTTCTTCTCGACGATGGAGATCGTCTACTACGTCGTCGGGATCGCCTCGGTCGCACTCGGCTGGTACTTCAACATCACCTACGTAGCGGAGTACTCGCACGGATCCACCAACCCGCTGTGGGGCGAGCACGGGAGCTGGGCCGAATACATCAAGCTGATGTTCACTACCCCCGCGGCCAGCTCGGCCAGCCAGGACTACACGATCGCGAATGTTGTTCTGCTGCCGATCTTTACCATCGTCGACGGGTACCGCCGCGGATATCGGCGGCCCTGGCTGCACTTCGTGTCCAGCCTGTTCACCAGCTTCGCGTTCGCGTTCTACTTCGCGACGATGGAACGGCAGCGCCGCCACGAACAAGAGCGCGCCACGGTCGACGCCTAGGGTTCCAGCACTTCGCTGCCGACGAACGTCACCAGCGCGGCGGGCACCCGCACGCTGCCGTCGGGCTGCTGGTGGTTCTCCAGGATCGCGACGAGCCAGCGGGTGGTGCCCAGCGTGCCGTTGAGCGTGGCCGCGATCTGCGGCTTGCCATTGTCGTCGCGGTAGCGGGTGGCCAGCCGGCGCGCCTGGAACGTGGTGCAGTTCGACGTCGACGTCAGCTCACGGTAGGTCTGCTGGGTGGGAACCCATGCCTCGCAGTCGAATTTGCGGGCGGCTGACGAGCCGAGGTCGCCCGCGGCGACGTCGATCACCCGGTACGGCACCTCGATACGCGCCAGCATCTCGCGTTGCCAGCCCAGCAGTCGCTGATGTTCGGCCTCGGCCTCGGCGGGCGTGCAGTATACGAAGCCTTCGACCTTGTCGAACTGATGCACCCGGATGATGCCGCGGGTGTCCTTGCCGTAGCTGCCGGCCTCCCGGCGAAAACACGACGACCAGCCCGCGTAGCGCAACGGGCCGCCGGACAGGTCCAGGATCTCGTCGGAGTGGTAGCCGGCCAGCGGCACCTCCGAGGTGCCGACCAGGTACAGGTCGTCGGCCTCGACCCGGTAGATCTCCTCGGCGTGAGCGCCCAGGAACCCGGTGCCGGCCATCACCTCGGGGCGTACCAGCACCGGCGGGATCATCGGGATGAAGCCATTCTCGACGGCCAGCCGCAGCGCCAGCTGCAGCAGACCCAACTGCAACAGCGCGCCCTTGCCGGTCAGGAAGTAGAACCGCGATCCGGACACCTTGGCGCCGCGCTGCATGTCGATGAGGCCCAGCGACTCGCCCAGTTCCAGGTGATCCTTCGGGTTGGCAATCGCCGTCGGCTCACCGACGATGTCCAGGACGGCGAAGTCGGCCTCGCCGCCGGCCGGAACCCCCTCGATGACCACGTTGGAGATCGCCATGTGCGCCGCGGTGAACGCCGTCTCCGCATCAACTTGGGCGGTTTCGGCTTCCTTCACCTGATCGGCGAGCTCCTTCGCGCGCGCCAACAACGCCGGGCGCTCCTCGGGCGACGCCTTGCCGACGCTCTTGCTGGCCGACTTCTGTTCGGCGCGCAAAGTGTCGGCGGTCGAGATCGCGGCCCGGCGGGCGGCGTCGGCCGCCAGCAGCGCGTCGACCAGCGCCGGGTCCTCGCCGCGGCTGAGTTGGGAGCGGCGAACGGCGTCGGGGTCTTCGCGGAGCAGCTTGAGGTCGATCACGGCGGCAAGACTACTTTCGGCTCGGCACCCCGCGCGCGCAGCGTCCGCCCGAGCTAGCCCCAGGACTCACATCTGTAACGTTTGTCACGTTCGCCCGGGTGCTTTGTCAGAATGGACTCGATGTCGGACACGCTCGAGACGGAAGTCGCCGCACCCAGCTCGCCCGCCGCCGAGGCGGAGCAGCCGGCGGCCGGCTCCGGATTACCGCGCAGCTTGCAGGCGACCGCGACCCGGCGGGCGTTGCTGCTCTTCGCGCTCGGCGGGTTGCTGATCGCCGGACTGGTGACCGCCCTGCCGGTCGGCGGGCCGGGGCAGGGCCGGCTTGCCGGTTACCTGGACGGCAACCCGGTGCCCAGCACCGGGGCGAAGACCGACGCGGCGTTCAACCACGCCAAAAGCGGCGATTGCCTGATGTGGCCGGACGTCACGCCGGAGTCCGCGAGCATCGTCAAGTGCGCCGACGACCACAAGTTCGAGGTCGCCGAGTCCATCGACATGCGGACCTTCCCCGGCTCCGAGTACGGTCCCACCGCCGCGCCGCCGTCGCCGGCTCGCATCCAGCAGATCAGCCAGGAGCAATGCGAGGCCGCGGTGCGCCGCTACCTCGGACCCAAGTACGACCCCAACAGCAAATTCAGCGTCAGCCTGCTGTGGGCGGGGGACCGGGCCTGGCGTCAGTCCGGTGAGCGCCGGATGTTGTGCGGGCTGCAGATGCCCGGCGCGAACAACGAGCAGGCCGCCTTCAAGGGCAAGGTCGCCGACGTCGACCAGTCCAAGGTGTGGCCCGCCGGCACCTGCCTGGGCATCGACACCACGGCCAACCAGCCCGTCGATGCCCCGGTCGACTGCAAGGCCCCGCACGCCATGGAGGTCACCGGCACGGTCAACCTGGCCGAGAAATTCCCGGGCGCGCTGCCGGCCGAACCCGACCAGGACGGCTACATCAAGGACGCCTGCACCAAGATGACCGACGCCTACCTCGCGCCGATCAAATTGCGCACCACCACGCTGACGCTGATCTATCCGACGGTGTCGCTGCCGAGCTGGTCGGCGGGTAGCCGCGAGGTCGCCTGCAGCATCGGCGCCACGCTGGGCAACGGGGGCTGGGCCACCCTGGTCAACAGTGCCAAGGGTCAGCTGCTGATCAACGGCCAGGCACCGGTGCCCCCACCCGACATCCCCGAAGAGCGGCTGACGATGCCGCAGCTGCCGCAGCTTCCGGCGCAGGTACCGGCCAGCCCGCCGCAGCAGTCCAACACGCCGCCCGAGATGCCGCCGGGCAATCAGCACCTGCCCCAGCAGCCGGTAGTGACGCCGCCGCGGGCCACCACCACGCAAGCCCCGGCCAGCCAAGCGCCGCAAGACGTTCCGGCACCGCCGGCCGACGCCGGCGCACCCCCGGCGGGTAACCAGGCGCCGCCGCCGGCGCCGGACGCACCCCCACCGGGCGCCCCACCCCCGCCAGCCGAGCCGGCGCCGGCAGGTTAACCGCGGTGGCCGTGCGGATGGATCCGCAGCGGTTCGACGAACTGGTCTCCGACGCCCTCGACCTGATCCCCGAGCAGTTGGCGGCCGCGATGGACAACGTCGTCATACTCGTCGAAGACCGCAATCCCGAGGAGCCCGACCTGTTGGGCCTCTACGAAGGGGTGGCGTTGACCGAACGCGACTCCGACTACGGCGGATCCCTGCCGGACGCGATCACGATCTACCGTGAGGCGCTGCTGGATATCTGCGACTCCGACGACGACGTCGTCGAGGAGGTGGCGATCACCGTGATCCACGAAATCGCCCACCATTTCGGCATCGACGACGCGCGGCTCGAGGAACTCGGTTGGGGTTAGAAATCCGCCGCTGGCCGGGCGCGGCGTCGCCGATTTGTCGGCCCCGGGTGCTAGGAACGGGCTATGAGCGCAGAATGCCGCGACTGCCGGGCAGGCCTAGAACACTGCCACGGCACCATCATTCGCCACGCGTTGCGCCGTTCGGAGTGCACCGAGCCGGACTGCGTCAGCCCCGAGCTGCTGGCGCACACGTTCGTCATCGATTGCGACGCCGTCGGCTGCACCTGCGCGGAATTGATCGCGCTGGCGGTCTGATCAGCCCATCGGATCGGTGCCCGAGCGCAGCGCGTCTGCGACGGGTGTCGCCTCGGGTTCGGAGTAGAACGGCGGCGTCAGCGTGCCCCACCGCAGGCAGCTCCACCGCCCGTCGGTGATCGGGGCCAACACCACCGATTCGGCGTTGCCGAGGTGGTTGTCCAGGGCGAAGTTCGCGTCCACCCCGGCCAGCACCGCGGACACCAGCCGGATCGCCGCGCCGTGGCTGACGACGACGATGTCGCTGGTCCAGTCGTGGTTGTCGAGGTAGCGTATCCGCAAGTCGGTGAGCACCGGCACGTAGCGATCCAGCACCTCGTTGGCGGTTTCCCCGCCGGGCAACGGCACGTCGAGCTCGCCGTGCTGCCACCGTTCGTAGATGGCGTTGAACTCCGCGACCGCCTCGTCGTCGTTGCGGTTCTCCAGGACGCCGACCTGAACTTCGTGTATCCCCGCGACTTCCCGCGGAGCAACGTCGAGCTGTGCGCCGATCACCTCGGCCGTCTGCGACGCCCGGTTGGCCACCGAGTGGGCGAGCAGCCCCGGCCGTCCGGCGTCGAGGGCGAACGCCCGGGCCTGGTCGCGGCCCGTCGGCGTCAGATCCGTACCGGGGGGCCGGGTGTCCAGCCGCCGCTCGACATTGCCGAAGGACTGGCCGTGCCGAACCAGCACCAACCGACCGCTCATCGTCTAAATCCCCCCGCCGGACGCATCGGTCTGCTCGGGTTTACCCTCCCGCAGCCGCGCGAGCCAACGCGACGCCTCGTCTGGTGGTGGTGGCCCGATGCCCGTGGCCGAACCCGTGGGCCAGGAACCCAGATACCGCACATCCACACAACGTCGGTGCAGCGCCTTGAGTGCCTCGGCGACGGCATCGTCGTCGATGTGGCCGGCGCAGTCGGCGAAGAACTGATAGGTGCCGAGTTCGGTTCGGGTCGGCCGGGATTCGATGCGGGTCAGGTCGATATCGCGGATGGCGAACTCACCCAGCGCGGCGAGCAGCGCGCCCGGGGCATTCTCGATCCGCAGCACCACCGAAGTGCGATCGGCTCCGGTGCGCACCGGCGGCGGTCCCGGCAGGCCCACCAAGACGAACCGCGTCCGGGCGTTGGCTTCGTCGACAACGCCCTCGGCCAGGGCCTCGAGCTTCCAGTGCGTGGCGGCCAGCGGCGAGGTCACCGCGCCGTCGGCCCCGCCCTTGGCCACCTGCCGCGCGGCGTCGGCGTTGGAGTAGGCCGGCCACAGCTCGGCGCCGGGCAGGTTGGCGGCCAACCAGCGGCGCACCTGGGCCGCGGCCACGGGAAAGGCGGCCAGCGTCTTGATATCCGCGGCGCTGAGTGTTTTCCCGAGGCCGGGTTTGACGACGATGCTGAACGCCACATCCAGCGTCGTCTCGGCGAAAATCTGCATCGGCGAGCCGTTCGCCAGACTGTCCAAGGTCGGCACCACCGTGCCGTCGATCGAGTTCTCGATCGGCACGCACGCGTAGTCGCTTTCGCGGTTGCGGACGGCCTCGAGCGCCGCGGGCGTGCTGTCGATCGGTGTCCGCTGGACCGGGCCCAGCTGCTGGTCGGGGATCAAGCCGGCGGCCAGCATCTGCAACAGGGCCGCCTCGGTGAAAGTCCCTTCGGGACCGAGGTAAGTGATGCCAACCACGAGGACAACCCTAGTGGCCACAACCGAAAAGGGGCCTTGCTTCGACCTACGATCTAAGTTAATGTAGGCTTACCTAAGCGACGAGGAGAACGATGTTACCGCTGACCAGCGCCGCGCCGACGACTGCCGAACGTATCCGCAGCGCCTGCGCCCGGGCCGGCGGTGCGTTGCTCGCGGTCGAGCGCGAGGACCCGGTGCCCACGCCGGTGCACCACCTGCTGCAGGACGGATCCTTCGCCGTCGCCCTGCCCAGCGACAGTGCGACCGGCGGCCGGGTCTGCGGATCCCCGGCACTGCTCGAGCTCACCGATTACGCGCCGCTGCCGCTGCGGGAGCCGGTCCGCTCGCTGGTGTGGGTCCGCGGCGACCTGCGCCAGGTCCCGCCGTCCGACGTCAACGCCACCCTCGACGTGATCGCCAGCGAATGCCCGCATCCGGCACTGCTGCAGGTCGAAACCCCGAAATGCATGCCGGCCACCCCGGGCGACAACCGTTACACGCTGTTCCGGCTGGAGATCGCCTCCGTCGTGGTCACCGACGCCACCGGCGCCGAGCCTTTCAGTATCCACGACCTGCTGGCGGCCCGGCCCGACCCGTTCTGCGCGATCGAGTCGAGCCTGCTGTGGCACCTCGACAACGCCCACGGCGACGTGGTCGCCCGCTTGGTGTCCCGGTTGCCGGCGCCGATGCGGCGCGGAAATGTCCGCCCGCTCGGGCTGGACCGCTACGGCGTGCGGTTCCGCGTCGAGGGCAGCGACGGCGACGACCACGACATCCGGCTGCCGTTCCACAAACCGGTCGACGACATGACCGGGTTGAGCCAGGCCATTCGCGTGCTGATGGGTTGCCCCTTCATCAACGGCCTGCGCGCCCGCCCGTAGCCTGGCGCGCCGTACGGTTGCCGCGACGAGCCGGCCGCGTAAGTTAGCCGAGTGAACGGCGACCGATCCCCGCTTCGTCCGCCGGCCTCCGCGGCCGGTTTCGCCGCGGGATCCGCGCCCTGAGCCGCCGCCGGTGCTGCACCGCTACCAGGATCCGTCGGCCCACCGACGAGACCGTGCCGCTTCCCCGCGTCGCGCGGCCGGTGCACCGGTCCGACCTGCCCGGCGTGCACCGCAAGCGCAAAAAGCGCCGCTGGGGCCGGGTCGTCGCGTCGACGTTGCTGGTCGGTGTGCTGCTGGCCAGCGCCGTCGTGGTGGGCGGCGGCTGGTGGTAAGACACGACGCTGCATCGCAAGGCGGTGTTGACGGGCTACGCCGGCCGGCCCGCGTCCGGTCGCGGCACCAACTGGCTGCTCGTCGGCTCGGACAGCCGCGCAGGCCTGTCCGCCCAACAGCAGGAGGACCTGGCCACCGGCGGCGACGTGGGCAGCACTCGCACCGACACCATCCTGCTGATTCACCTCCCCGCGCCCGCGTCGCGCACCCCGACGACCATGGTGTCGATACCGCGCGACTCGTTCGTGCCGATCCCGGGGCACGGCAAGGACAAGATCAACTCCGCGTTCGGGATCGGCGGGGCAGCTTTGCTGACCCAGACGGTGAAGCAGGCCACCGGCCTGCGCCTGGACCACTACGCCGAGATCGGATTCGGCGGGTTCGCGAATCTGGTGGACGCCCTCGGCGGCATCACGGTCTGCCCGACCGCACCGGTCGGCGACCCACTGGCCAGCATCGACCTGCCCGCCGGCTGCCAGACGCTGCACGGGCGCACCGCACTCGGGTACGTCCGGACCCGTAACACCCCGCGCGCGGACCTGGACCGGATGGTCAACCAGCGGCAGTTCGTCTCGGCGCTGCTGCGGCGCGCCGCCAGCCCGTCGGTGTGGCTCAACCCGTGGCGGTGGTATGCGGTGCCGCACGCCGCGGCCGACGCGCTGACGGTCGACGACGGCGATCACGTGTGGGACCTGGCCCGGCTGGGTTGGGCACTGCGCGGATCCACCACCACGCTGACCGTTCCAATCGGCGACTTCACCAGCAACAGCTCCGGCTCGGTGGTGGTGTGGAACCACGAAGTGGCGAGCAGGCTGTTCGACGCGCTGGCCGCCGACGAACCGGTGCCCGCCGCCGCGCTCGACGGACAATGATTTTCCGACACTAATACACGGCGCAATTCTCCGAAATGCGCTCAGCGTAATCCAGCCTTTCTATACCTCGGTAGACCAGGCCTTAACAAATAGCGGCCGTGCGGCTTTTTTGAGTCGCTCCGGTACGCTTTGCAATGGCCTACGAGCTGCGCTAAGCTACTGCCATGACGGAGACCGGCACTTACAAGTCTAAGTTCCACTCATTACTCCAGGAACAGATTTCTCATGAATTCACGAGCTCTCAGCAATACGTTGCAATTGCCGTTTATTTCAGCGCTGCCGAACTGCCACAATTAGCGAAGCATTTTTACGGCCGGGCGCTCGAGGAACGCAATCACGCCATGATGCTGGTGCAGCATCTGCTGGACCGCGACGTGCCGGTCGAGATCACCGGCGTCGCCGCGGTGCGCAATCAGTTCGACCAACCGCGCGACGCGCTGGTGCTGGCCCTCGAGCAGGAACGAGTCGTCACCGACCAGATAACCCAGCTGGCGCGGGTGGCCCGCGACGAGGGCGATTACCTCGGCGAACAGTTCATGCAGTGGTTCCTGCAGGAGCAGGTCGAAGAGGTAGCGGTGATGAAGACGCTGGTGACGGTGTCGGATCGGGCGGGAGCCAACCTCTTCGACTTGGAGAACTTCGTCGCCCGCGAGGTGGCCACGCAAGGCATCAGCGCCAGCGCCCCACCGGCCGCGGGCGGCTATCTCGTCTCGCCGGTCTAGCCCCTGTTGTCGAGGGTCCGCGCGGTTTCCAGCCAGGTTTTGGTGCGGCCGGGGTGATTGGTGGCGATCCAGGCCACCCCGACGTCGCGGCAGAAGTCGACGTCGTCGTACCCGTCGACGGTCCAGCAGTACACGGCCCGGCCCTGGGCGGCGGCGCGATCCACCAGCTGCGGATAGTCTTTCAGCGCGTCGAGCGACGGCCCGACGGCGGTGGCCCCGACGGCGGTGGCCGCGCTGCTGGTGAGGTAGCGAGCGTTCCGGCCGAGCAGCACCGTCGGCAGCAGCGGTGCCGCCCGCCGGATTCGCCAGACGGCCGCGGCCGAAAACGACATCACCACCGCACGGGAGCGGTCCGCGGAGGCCGGCGAGGCGATGCCGTAGCGGTGCAGTAACGCCAGTAGCTTGCTTTCCACCAGCGAGCCGTACCGGACCGGATGCTTGGTCTCGATGAAGATCTTCACCGGCCGGTTCCAGTCGAGCACCAGCGATACCAGCGCATCCAGCGTCAGCAGGCTGGTGTCACCGTGGGTACCGTCGGGCCGCCAGCTGTCGTGCCAAGCACCGAATTCGAACTCGCGCAGCTGAGCGAGGGTCATCGTGCTGACCAGCCCGGCCCCGGTCGAGGTCCGGTCCAATCGGCGGTCGTGCACACACACCAAATGTCCGTCGCGGGTCAGCCGCACGTCGCACTCCACGCCGTCGGCGCCCTCTTTGAGGGCCAGGTCGTAGGCGGCCGGCGTGTGTTCGGGGCGAGCGGCCGAGGCGCCGCGGTGGGCAACGACAAACGGATGCCCAGCGACCACCTCGTCGGCCCACGTCATACCCCTATGCTGCCGGTTCCTCCCCCTTCAACTCAACCGGAGCAGCCGGCGACTCGCCGGGCCGATCCGGGAGATCCGGGGGCACCACGACCCAGCGATGCGCGGGCCGGGCGACGGGTTTGCGTTCGAATCCCTCGAAAACCCGGGCGATGGCGGCCAGCGTCGCGGCCGCGATCAGGTACCCGAAGACCATCAGGACGATGTTGTTCGCGACGCCCTGCGGATCGGTGGCAAAGCTGGTGATCATGGCCCAGATCGACACCGCGTAGCTGAAGATCCAGGCGATCCACCACTGCAGAATCGGACGGCGGACCCGGCCGTAGTGGTCGTCGAGAATGGCCAGCTCGATGACGTAGACCGGGGCCCAGAACAGGTTGGCCAGCGGGACGGCGCAGCCGGCCCACAACGCGCGGACCGAGCGATGATCGGACAGGCCGTAATGCGCGAACACCGCCGCCCGTCGGGCGATCAGCCACCGGATCAGGAACACGCCCGAGGTGATCAGCGCGCCGAGCGCCGCCACACTGGCCAACATTCCCAACCAGTCCGCGGCCGCCGCCACCACCGAGTTCAGCAGGGTCTTGCGGTTGTAGACCAACAGCGCATACCGGGCGACGTACGCCAGCGCCGCACCGCCCAGCGCGAGCACGCTGATGAACAGCACCAGGCGCACCATCGCGGCCGACGGTCCCGCCGGGGGCACACCGACGGCGCCGGCCGGGGTCTGCTCGACGCGGTCGACCAACCCCCAACACGGAATCGCCGTGTAGCGGGGTGTGGGGCCCAGTGCCCGCCGTCGCCGCCGCGGGGGAGGCGCGGCGCCCGGACGCACCGCGATCCACCGCAAGCCCGGCGGTAACCGCGGCGGGGTTCGATGCGGCGCGGCCTGCCGAGCGGGCACCGCCGGGCCGGCGTGCGTACTCCAGCGCGGGTCGGCCGCCGACACGTCAGGCAGCGGCGCGAGCAGCGCGCCGCGACAGCGGGGGCACCACTCGCGGCGACGTTGGCGCACGTTCCACCGAGTGCCGCACGCCGAGCATACCTGGATCACCGGACCAGCGTAGCCCCGGCAGGGGCGCGCGGGGCCGCCCCGTCGCGCGCATTAATCGGCCGTCGGCAGCTGTTGCGGAGGTCACAGCTACCTCATGGCTATCCACAGTTTCCACAGGTTTATCCACATGGGCGGCGGGGTTCAGAGGCAATCAATCAGCCACTTGCGGTTAACCCCGGCCCCAGCTGTGGATAATTACCGGGCTTTTTCGGCACGCCATCGACAGGCCAGCAGGTAGCCGAGCGAATTGGCCGCCGTTGCAACCCGATCGGATCCACGCCCTCGAAGCCGGCGCTCGCCTGCGGCCCGGCCGGGGTCTCGTCCCCACCGGACGACGTGAACCCGCAGTTCACGGCGCTGCTGGCGGGGACATTTCTCAACCTCATCACGAGGGGTTATGATCGCCATCACTAAAAATGTTGTGACTCACCTCACTCGCGAGTGACCGAAAGGTGAAAGGCGATTGATGGCAATGCACTCGTTCGGTCCGGGTTGCCCGGCCGCGTCGAACTCGTATTCCGGATCGCCTGCCTGGAGCCACAGTTACAGCGTCGCGGCGCTGCGCGGCGGGCTGATCGCGTTCGCGTTGCTCGCGGTGCTCGCGCTCATCGTCTTGTCTTGATTCTTTTCTCTTGAAACCCGGCCGAGCGGGTACTCCGGTTACCGGTCCCTAGGGGTCATCCTTGCGGCGCGTGCAGTCATGGAGCAGGGTTGATTACGCTGAGCCTGTCGCGTGGCGGACTCCGTGCGAATGCGCGTTAAGACGATATCGAGGAAAGGAATGCCGTGGCTGAATACACCCTGCCCGATTTGGACTGGGACTACGCAGCGCTGGAACCACACATCTCCGGTCAGATCAACGAGATCCACCACAGCAAGCACCATGCGACTTACGTCAAAGGCTTGAACGACGCGATTGCCAAACTCGAAGACGCTCGGGCCAATGACGACCACGCCGCGATCTTCCTGAACGAGAAGAACCTCGCGTTCCACTTGGGCGGCCACGTCAACCACTCGATCTGGTGGAAGAACCTGTCGCCGAACGGCGGGGACAAGCCGACCGGGGACCTCGCCGCCGCGATCGACGAGCAGTTCGGATCGTTCGACAAGTTCCGCGCTCAGTTCAGCGCGGCTGCCAACGGCCTGCAGGGCTCGGGCTGGGCAGTGCTCGGCTATGACACCCTCGATGACCGGTTGCTGACCTTCCAGCTGTACGACCAGCAGGCCAACGTGCCGTTGGGCATCATCCCGCTGCTGCAGGTCGACATGTGGGAGCACGCCTTTTACCTGCAGTACAAGAACGTCAAGGCCGACTACGTCAAGGCGTTCTGGAATGTCGTCAACTGGGAAGACGTGCAGTCACGCTACGCGGCCGCGACGTCGAAGACTCAGGGCTTGATTTTCGGCTGATTCAAACCGGTAGGGACGGGCGTCACGCGGATCGCGTGGCGCCCTTGCCTTTCCCCGGTTGCCGCGCTCGCCGGAAGGTCGGCGGCCGCGGCCGTGTCGAGTTGCACCGGGTCTAAACCGCAGGCATTCTTAATTATTCGAGCTACCAGCGTGGTTATATCGAATCAGGCGTCGCGCGGAGGTCGAGATGGAACTGGTTCAGGCCAGCCGATAGGGGTTGCCCCCTTCCATGCTCGAGGTGCCCTGAAAGGGTTCGTGATCTCTGGCCGTTGGCCCGACTCGACCAAAGAATGGGCGCAATTGTTGATGGTGGCCGTGCGGGTCGCCTCATTGCCCGGATTGCTTTCCACTACAACGGCATTCGGCGCCCGCGAAGAATTGCCCGACGAGCCCGAACCAGACACCGTCGGCCTGGTGCTGGCCGAGGGCACCGTGTTCGGTGAATCAGCAATCCAGCCAGGCTATTTCGCGGACCATCAACCGCCAGCATTGCTGATGCTGCATCCCCCGTCGGAGACCACGCCGTCGTTGCCGGAATGCACGGGAGCGGCGTCGGGCTGCGTCCTGCTGCCGGGGTTGCCGTATCTGGGATTGGAGCACCGGGCAGCCTGGGTCGAAGCCGAGGCCGACAGCACCATCACGTCGATGGTGAGCCGCGTCGGCGTCGACCCCATCAGCCATCCCGACACCGCGATTCTGGCCATGCTGCTTGCGGCATAAGGGATTTCAAACGTTTTAGTTCGACTACCGAGTCCACAGATACGGGTGTCCGAACTTTGCTGCCTGCTGGCGTGCTGTCGATTTGACCGCTAACCTGAGACCGTTAGCGAAGGGGAGTAGCCCCAAATCGTCGTGTCGACATACTGGCGAATAGACCGGCCGGCGAACCGATCCGGCAGATCGGTGGGCGAGACCTTCGACCGGTGTTCGATGACCGCAGCGGTTATCGACGACGCGTCGAAAGGTCACCCAAGATGCTTGCCGCCACACTTTTGAGTCTCGGAGTGGTCTTTCTCGCCGAACTGGGCGACAGGTCTCCACTCATCACGATGACCTACGCGTTGCGGTTCCGGTGGTGGGTGGTGCTGCCCGGGGTGACGATCGCCGCCCTTTTCGTGCACGGGATTTCGGTGGCGATCGGTCACCTCCTCGGCGCCACACTGCCGGCGCGGCCGATGGCCTTCGCCTCCGCGATCGCGTTCCTGATTTTCGCCGGGTGGGCATGGCGCGAAGGCACCGCCGACGAAGAGGTGTCGAACGCACCCCAGCCCCGCTTCGTATTACTGACCGTGGTGTCGTCGTTCGCACTCGCCGAACTGAGTGACAAGACGACCTTGGCGACCGTGACACTGGCCAGCGATCGCGACTGGGCCGGCGTCTGGATCGGCAGCACCCTGGGCATGGTCTTGGCCGACGCGCTCGCGATCGGGGCCGGGATGCTGCTACACCGACGCCTGCCCCAGCAGCTGCTGCACCTGTTGGCCAGCATGCTGTTCCTCGAGTTCGGCCTGTGGATGCTGTTCGACGGCGCGCTCGGCTGGCGATCGGTGGCCATCGCTACCACCGTGGCGGTGGCACTGGCGGCCGTTTCCACGGCCACGGCGCAAACTCTGCGGCGACGCCGCAGCGACGCTTGTCTCGCCGGGAGGCCGCCGGAAACCGTCTAGGATCCAGCGGCACCGAGTCGCGCCGGGCGACCTGGCCCGGCAGTCGCCCCCAGTGGTATCTCTGAGGGCGATTTGGTGCACCCTCACCCTCTAACAGAGGCCGAAATCGGACCGGACAGCAAAGTAGCCTTTCGATAGGTTTTTTCTAACAGCCCGTTGCGAGATATCCGCCCGACACCATCCGGCCAGACCCTGCGCTACCGCGGGGCGCCGCGCTGAAGCACTCGACTACCAGACTTGCTTTCTGCGGATAACCTGTGAGTTTTGTTCGCTTTATGGACACTGCCGTCATTTAGTTGGACGCTCGACACGTGTGGATGCAGCGAACGCCTGGGCCGCCATCAGCGAACCCACCCCCCTTTGCACCTGGTTGCGGACTCGAAGACTCGCTACCATGGTCAGCAAATACACTTAGGTAATAGTTTCACTTCTACAGCCCAGTGGAGGTCATATTGATGAGCACGACGTTTGCCGCCCGCCTGAACCGCTTGTTCGACACGGTGTATCCACCCGGACGCGGGCCGCACACCTCTGCGGAGGTGATCGCGGCACTCAAGGCGGAGGGCATCACGATGTCGGCTCCCTACCTGTCGCAGCTACGCTCCGGCAATCGCACGAACCCGTCGTCGGCCACCATGGCCGCGCTGGCCAACTTCTTCCGCATCAAGGCGGCCTACTTCACCGACGACGAGTACTACGAAAAGCTCGACAAGGAGCTGACGTGGATGTCGACGATGCGCGATGACGGGGTACGCCGCATCGCCCTGCGCGCCGCCGGGCTGTCCCCGCAGGCGCAGCAGGACATCGTCGAGCACGTCGACGAACTGCGCCGCGCCGAACACCTCGACGCCTAGCCCGATCGCGGCCCGCCCTGTTGGGCTGCCGCCGGCGTGGTCCGATTAGGGTTGGCCTCACGGATCGTGTACACGCGACAGCGATAGTCCACAAGACACCGGGAGGCGGCCGGGAATGGGCCTGTTTCGCAAGCGAAAGACTCGCGCCACACGCCGTGCCGAAGCCCGGGCGATCAAGGCTCGAGCCAAGTTGGAAGCCAAGCTCGCCGCCAAGAACCAGGCGCGCAGGTTCAAGGCCGAGTGCCGCGCCGCCGACAAGGCCCTCAAGGCGCAGATCAAGTCGCAGCGTGACAGTGACCGCGCGGCGTTGAAAGTCGCCGAGACCGAACTCAAAGCCGCGCGCGAGGGCAAGCTGTTGTCGCCGACGCGAATCCGGCGGGTGCTCACGGTGTCGCGACTGTTGGCACCGATCCTGACGCCGGTGATCTACCGCGCGGCGATGTCCGTCCGCGCGGTGATCGACCAGCGGCGCGCGGATCAACTCGGGATACCGCTGGCGCAGATCGGCCAATTCTCCGGACATGGCGCGCAACTGTCGGCGCGCATCGCCGGCTCGGAGAAGTCATTGCGCATGGTGCAGGACAAGAAGCCCCAGGATGCCGAGACCAAGCAGTTCGTGGCCGCCATCTCCGAGCGGCTCACCGATTTGTCGGCCGCGGTGACCGCAGCGGAGAACATGCCGGCCGCGCGCCGGCGCGCGGCGCACTCGGCGATCTCGACCCAGCTCGACGGCATCGAGGCAGATCTGATGGCTCGGCTCGGACTGACCTGAAAGTAGTGTTCTGACATGCCATTCCGCGACAGGTGGATCTCGCGTGCCCTGGTTGTCGGTTCCGCGGCCGCCGCGCTGTACGCCGGCGCGGCCAGTGTCACGGCGGCGGCGCACGTCCACGCCAGCAGTGACAATGCGGCCCGCGGAGCGATGGCGATCGTCACTTTCCAGGTGCCCAACGAATCCGACAAGGGCGCCGCGACCACGGCACTGACCGTCACGCTTCCGAATGTCGCGTCCGCGCGCACCGAAGCCATGCCCGGGTGGACGGCCAAGCTGGACCGCGACGCGGCATCGGGCACCGTGCGATCGGTGACGTGGACGGCCGCCCCGGGCGGCGGCATCGGCGCCGACCAGTTCGCGCTGTTCCGTATCTCGGTGAAGCTGCCCGACACCGATACCGTCAGCTTCCCCGCCACCCAGAGCTACGCGGACGGCACGGTCGTCAAGTGGGATCAGCAGCCGCTGCCGGGCGGCGGTGAACCCGAGCATCCGGCGCCCATGCTGACCCTCGGCGCCGGGCCGGCCGGCCCGCATGAGCACCACCACCCGGGCACGTCCACCGACCACGGCGGCGCGGCGACGTCAGGGGACAACATCGCGCGCGTGCTCGGCGGGGCCGCCCTGGTGGTCGCCGCCCTCGGCATAGCCCTGGTGCTGGTCCGCCGCCCCAGGATATGAGGCGGCTGGTCGTCGTCGCCTGGGCGGGCCTGCTGCTGGCCGGCACGCTGTCCCTCGCCGCGCTGACGGCGCCGGTCGCGGCGGCCCACGCCACCCGGGTGTCGGCCGAGCCCGCCGACGGTGCGGCACTCACGACCGGCCCGGACCGGGTCAGCGCGACCTTCAACGAGCGATTGCAGACCACCTTCGCGACCATGACCGTCGTCGGACCGGACGGCAACGTCTGGTCCACCGGAGACACCACCGTGCAGGGCGCGATCGTCGGCGTCGCGGTGCGCCCACTGGGACCGGCGGGCAGCTACACGGTGAACTACCGGGTGACGTCCGCCGACGGCCATGTGGTGTCCGGGTCCTGGACGTTTCGGCTGACGGTGGCCGGTACCGGCACGCCGGGACCCGCCGCCGCTAGGAGCGACTCCGGCCACGACCTGCCCGTCTGGCCGTTTGTCGCGGCGGCCGCCGGGATCGTCGGCGCGGCCCTGTTGTGGACCGTGCGCCGCAAGGCCTGATGCCCTGGTCGGCGGGGCCTGATCGCCCGGGCTGGCATGATGGGGTCCGAGTAACTTTTGGTGGCGCTAGCAATGCCGAGAGCAAGCTGCGAAGGAGCGGCCGCATGGCAGACCCTCAAGACCAGCCCGACCGCGAGGCCAACGGCGCGGCGACGCCGCCGGCGAAGACGCCGCCCGCCAAGGCCGCCCAAAAAGCACCCGCCAAAAAAGCACCGGCCAAGAAAGCACCCGCGAAGGCGCCGGCCGGCAGCCCCGCGCCCACGCCACCAAAACCGCCACAGCCGCCCAATGGCGAAATCGCCGCTGCCGCCAAAGATGCCGCGGCGCAGGCGAAGTCTACCGTGGACGGCGCCAACAACCCGGTCTCCGCGAACATACCGCAGTCGGCGCCAGCCCAGTCGTATGTGCCAGTGGTGGTCGCTGTCGCGCTGAGCCTGCTCGCGATCCTGCTCATCCGTCAGCTGCGGCGCCGCTGATGAGCGTGTCGTTTGAGGCGACGGCCGACCTGGTCGATCGCATCGGGCCCGACGTCCGCAGCTGTGACCTTCAGTTCCGCCAGTTCGGCGGCCGTTCCGAATTCGCCGGGCCGATCAGCACCGTGCGCTGCTTCCAGGACAACGCCCTGCTGAAATCCGTTCTGTCACAACCGGGTGAGGGCGGGGTGCTGGTAGTCGACGGCGCAGGTTCGCTGCACACCGCCCTGGTCGGGGACCTCATCGCCGAACTCGGCCGGTCCAACGGCTGGACGGGATTGATCATCAACGGCGCGGTGCGCGACGCCGCGGCATTGCGCGACATCGACATCGGCATCAAGGCGCTGGGCACCAATCCCCGCAAGAGCGGCAAGAGTGGCGTCGGCGAGCGCGACGTCGAGGTCAGCCTCGGTGGGGTGACGTTCGTGCCCGGCGAGATCGCCTACAGCGACGACGACGGCATCGTCGTGGTCTAGACGCTAAACCGATACTGGCACACGCTTTTTCGTGAAGCGCAGGCCCTCGTCGTTGACCTTGCCGCGACGGATCGTGCGCATGTCGAACAAATAGTTCTGCTTGAGCCGCCACGGCGCGCGTGATCCCGACTTGGGCAGCAGGTGCACCGACCGCTGGAAGTAGCCCGGGCTGAAGTCCATGAACGGCAGTTCCTTGACGTCCTTGCCGGGCTGCTGCGGCTCGACGTTGTCAAAGCCGTTGGCGTCCATGTAGTTCAGCAGGCGGCACACGAATTCGGAGACCAGGTCGGCCTTCAGCGTCCAGGATGCGTTGGTGTAACCGAAGGTGATGGCGAAGTTCGGCACGCCGGAGAACATCAGGCCCTTGTATGTCATCAACGACGTGAGGTCGAAAGGCTGGCCGTTGCGGGTGGGCTGCACGCCGCCCAGCAACTGCATGTTCAAACCCGTTGCGGTGACGATGATGTCGGCCTGCAGCTCCTCGCCGGAGCTCAGGTTGATCCCGGTCTTGGTGAACCGGTCGATGGTGTCGGTGACCACGTCGGCCTTGCCGTGCCGGATGGCCCGGAAGAAGTCCCCGTCGGGGGCCAGGCACAGCCGCTGGTCCCACACGTTGTAGCTCGGCCCGAAGTGCTTCTCGACGTCGTAGCCTTCCGGCAGGCGCCGCTGCGCCATCGTCATCAGCAGGTTGCGCATGTAGGCGGGCCGCTTACGGGCCAGCTGGTACTGAAAAGTGCTGAAAAGGATGGCTTTCCAGCGATTCGCCAGGTGGGCCAGGCGGTCCGGCAGCAGCCGGTTGGCCCGCACCGCGAACGGGTCGACACCGGGTAGTGAGCCGATGTAGGTCGGTGAGCGCTGCAGCATCGTCACGTGGCCGGAGCCGGAATTCACCAGCGCGGGGATCAGCGTGATCGCCGTCGCACCCGACCCGATCACGACGATCTTCTTGCCCGCATAGTCGAGGTCTTCCGGCCAGTGTTGCGGATGGACGATGGTGCCCTCGAAGTCCTCGGAGCCGGGGAAGGTCGGCGAATAGCCCTCGTCGTAGTTGTAGTAACCGGTACAGGCCAACAAGAACGAACAGGTGATCTCACGCTGTTGGCCGTCGCTCTCGACGGTCAGGGTCCAGTGGTTGTGGGCGTCGGACCAATCGGCGGCCACGACGCGCTGACGGTAGCGGATGTGCTGCTCGATGCCGTTCTCGACCGCGGCTTCCTTGATGTAGGTCTTGATGTCGGCGCCGTCGGCGATCGACTTCGCCGAGCGCCACGGCTTGAACCGGAACCCGAGGGTGAACATGTCCGAGTCGGACCGGATGCCCGGGTATTTGAACAGGTCCCAGGTGCCGCCGAGGTCGTCGCGACGCTCCAGGATGGCGTAGCTCTTGGTCGGGCAGCGGTCCTGCAGATGCCAGGCCGCGCTCACGCCGGAGATGCCTGCGCCCACGATGATGACGTCCAGGTGCTCAGTCATGTGACCCAGGCTATCAATGCTATGTCGAGGTAGTCAACATACTGTCGAAACCATCGACTGTGTGTAAAGTAGCGGGTGTGACAACCGCCGGCCAGACTCGCGCCCTGCGCGGCCGTCGCGCCCTGCGTCCGTCGGGCGACGACCGTGAACAGGCGATCCTCGCGACCGCCGAGCGGCTCCTCGAAGAGCGTTCACTCGCTGACATCTCGGTCGATGACCTGGCCAAAGGCGCCGGCATCTCGCGTCCGACGTTCTACTTCTATTTCAAGTCCAAAGAGGCGGTGCTGCTGTCGCTGCTCGAGCCGGTCATCGCGCGCGCCGATTCCGAATTCGACGGCGCGGTGCAGCGGCTGCCGACCGACCCGCGCCGGGTGTGGCGCAACGGTATCAAGGCGTTCTTCACCGCGTTCAGCACTCATCGCGCGGTGGCCCGCACCGCCACCGAGGCCCTGGCCACCAGCGCGGAGCTGCGCACGGTGTGGTCGGGCTTCATGCAGAAATGGATCGACCAAACGGCGGCCATGATCACCGCCGAACGGGAACGCGGCGCCGCGCCGCACACCATCCCGGCGGCGGACCTGGCGACGTCGCTGAACCAGATGAACGAGCGCACGATGATGGCCGCGCTGTCTGCCGAGACCCCGGCGGTGGCGGCCGAGCGGGTGGTCGACACCCTCACGCACGTCTGGCTCAGCAGCATCTACGGCGAATCGGGCTAGCTGTCACGATCGCGTGCGAACATGTGTTCGTGCGGTGTGAGGCATCCATCCTGCACGCGGACCTGGACTCATTCTACGCGTCCGTGGAACAGCGCGACGATCCGACGCTGCGTGGTCGCCCGGTGATCGTGGGCGGCGGCGTCGTGCTGGCCGCCAGTTACGAGGCCAAGGCCTATGGCGTGCGCACGGCGATGGGTGGCCGCTAGGCCCGCCGGCCGTGACCCGGCGCCGTCGTGGTGCCGCCGCGGATGTCGGCCTATTCGCGGGCCAGCGACGCGGTCTTCGGGGTGTTCCGGGACGCCACGCCGATCGTGGAGCCGTTGTCGGTGGACGAGGCGTTCCTCGACGTGGGCGGCCTGCGCCGGGTGTCGGGCCCGCCAATCCAGATCGCGGCGCAGCTGCGAGCCGACGTGCGCGAGCGGGTCGGCCTGCCGATCACCGTCGGCGTCGCACGCACCAAGGTCTTGGCCAAGGTCGCCAGCCAGGAGGCCAAGCCGGACGGGCTGTTGCTGGTGGCACCCGATCAGGAACTGGCGTTTCTGCGGCCCCTGCCGGTGCGACGGTTGTGGGGCGTGGGCGCGGTGACCGCCGACAAGCTGCACGGTTACGGCATCACGACCGTGGCCGAGGTCGCCGAGCTCAGCGAGTCGACATTGGCCTCGCTGCTGGGCGTCGCGATGGGCCGTCGACTGTATGCGCTGTCGCGCAACATCGACCGGCGCCGGGTCGACACCGGCGTGCGACGGCGCTCGGTGGGTGCCCAGCGGGCGTTGGGCCGGGCCGGAAATCGCATGTCCGCCAACGAGATCGACGCGGTGGTAGTCAACCTGATCGACCGCATCACCGCCCGGATGCGCGCCGCCGGACGCACGGGCCGCACCGTGGTATTGCGGCTGCGCTTCGACGACTTCATCCGGGCGACCCGGTCCCGCACCTTGCCGTGGGCGACGTCGTCGACGCAGCCCATTCTGGCCGCTGCCCGGCAGCTGGTCGCCTCGGCCGCACCCGCGATCGCACAACGCGGGTTGACGTTGCTCGGGTTCGCGGTGTCGGGCATCGACCGCAGCGGCGCCCAGCAGCTGATGCTGCCGTTTGACGCCAATTCGCTTGCGGTCGACGCCGCGGTCGACCAGGTGCGCCGGCGCTTCGGCAAATCCGCGCTTACCCGCGGGGTGTTGATCGGGCGCGATTCGGGCATGGAGATGCCACATCTGCCCGACTGACGATTCCTGCCCGCCCAAACCGTCCAGCCGTACGCGCGGAAGCGCTCAGCGGGATCCCGTCCACGCCAGCAGCGTGTCGGCCGGCCAGCTGTTGACGATCCGGTCGACCGGAACGCCGGCGTCCAGTGCGCGCTGGGCGCCATACCCCAGGAAGTCCAACTGGCCGGGGGCGTGTGCGTCGGTGTCGATGCTGAACACGCAGCCGATTTCCATTGCCAGGTTCAGCAGCCGGGTCGGCGGGTCGCGGCGTTCGGGACGGGAGTTGATCTCCACCGCGGTGCCGTGGTCCCGGCAGGCGGTGAAGACCGCCTCGGCGTCGAACTTCGATTCCGGCCGGATGCCGCGGTTGCCGGCAACCAGCCGGCCGGTGCAGTGGCCCAGCACGTCGGCGTGCCCGTCGGAGACCGCGCGAACCATCCGGCGGGTCATCGCCGCCGCATCCATCGACAGTTTGGAGTGCACGCTGGCCACCACGACGTCGAGGCGTTCCAGCAGCTCGGGCTCCTGGTCCAGGCTGCCGTCCTCGAGGATGTCGACCTCGATACCGGTGAGGATGCGCATCGGCGCGAACTGGTCCCGCAGCCCCTCGATCACGTCGAGCTGCTTGCGCAGCCGCTCCGGCGACAGCCCGTTGGCAATCGTCAGACGCGGCGAGTGATCGGTCAACGCGCAGTACTCATGGCCCAGGGCCACCGCGGTGGCCATCATCTCTTCGATCGGGGCCGACCCGTCCGACCAGTTCGAATGCAGATGAAGATCGCCGCGTAACGCGGCACGCACCTCGCCGCCACCGAGATCGGTTGCCTCAGCACGTAATTCGACCAACGCGTCGGGCTCCTGGCCGGCCCAGGCCTGGGCGATGACCTTGGCGGTCTTGGGTCCGATGCCCGGCAACGTCTGCCAACTGTTGGCCTGCCCATGACGCTCGCGCTCGGCGTCGTCCAGTCGTTCGACGATGTCGGCGGCGTTGCGATACGCCTTGACACGCTTGGGGTCCTGGCGGCTGCGGTCCTTGTAGTAGGCGATCTGCCGAAGTGCGGCTACCGGGTCCATGGCTCCAGTGTGCCCGGCCGCTCAGCACAGCTGCCCGGCGATGAACCCGGCGAACACCACCCCGAAGCCGCCGATCTCACCGACGATCAGCAGGGCCATCAACACCCCGGTCCCCGCACCGGGTTCTCGAATTGGTTGACGATGTCGCGACGCGCACCGTGTTCGATGTAGGCCGCGATCGCCGCGACGAAGAAGAACACGACGACCAGCGCCGCGGTCAGGTTGACCGAAGTCGGCCAGGCGCTGAGTTCGACGAAGACCGCAAGCAGCAACGTCGCGAACGACAGCAACGTCGCGAACGAGTAGAGCAACGCCGCCCGGTGGGCGATATCGACGTAAGGATGCGCCCGGTGGTCCTCGGACGTCATGATCTGCCGGTACTTCCATACGCCGAGAACCAGTGTGAGCAAAAAGATCAGGCCGGCGCAGAGCAGGGTGATCTTGGTGTCGAGCCCGAGCGCGGTGGTCATCGTCCGCACGAGTTTAGTTGCGCTTCATAAACTTCGACTACCGTCGATGACATGCGATTCGCGTTCAAAACCTCATCGCAAAACACCACCTGGGCCGGCATGCTTGCCGTCTGGCAGGCCGCCGACGATATCGACGTGTTCGAGTCCGGGTGGACGTTCGACCACTTCTACCCGATCTTTTCGGACAGCACCGGGCCGTGCCTGGAGGGCTGGACCACGCTCACCGCGCTGGCGCAGGCGACCAAGCGGCTGCGGCTGGGCACGTTGGTGACCGGCATCCACTACCGCCATTCCGCGGTCCTGGCGAATATGGCGGCGGCCCTCGACGTCATCTCCGACGGGCGGCTCGAACTCGGCATCGGCGCCGGCTGGAACGAGGAGGAGTCCGGCGCCTGCGGCATCGAGCTGGGCAGCATCCGGGAGCGGTTCGACCGGTTCGAGGAAGCGTGCCAGGTGCTGATCAGCCTGCTCAGCCAGGAGAGCACCAACTTCGACGGCAAGTACTACCAGCTCAAAGACGCCCACAACGAGCCCAAGGGGCCGCAGCGACCGCACCCGCCCATCTGCATCGGTGGCAGCGGGGAGAAGCGCACGCTGCCGCTCACCGCCCGCTATGCCCAGCACTGGAACTTCGTCGGCGGGACGCCCGAGGAATTCGGCCGCAAGCGCGACGTGCTCGCGGCGCGCTGCGCGGACATCGGACGCGACCCGAAGGAGATCACCCTGTCGGCCCACGTTCGCCTCGGCGAGGACCTCGACTACGCCCAGGTCATCGACACCGCGGCGGGGCTCGGCGCCGAGGGACTCGACCTGGCAATCGTGTACCTGCCCCCACCGCACGACCCGGCCGTCCTGCAGCGGTTGGCCGAGGCGATCCAGGATTCGGGGCTGTTGTCGGGGAGATGACGGTTCGGTAACGCCGAGCAAACTCGTCGTAGAACCGGGGCGGAGGCGATTGGGTTGTCAGACCCCGAAGAGCACTAGCTCCTCGGCGGTAACCAGACGCTCCTGCTTAGCGGGAAATTCGCGGCTTTTCACCGGGTGACGAAACCATGACCAGGCCATTCGCCCCACCCGCGAACGAGGTACTGGGTTCACATGCACAGTGACCACTCCTGCGATCGATCTGCTCCATCGTGCCTTCGCTGTGACGAAGTACACGAGTCGTTATTAGACACCCGCTCGCTGGCAAACTGCGGGAGACTCGCCGAACAAATGTCGGCGTGTTTCTAGTGTGACTGGTGTGACTACTGAAGCGGTACTGCCGTCGGTTTGATGGGCGCGGGAAGCGCCGTTGACCCCATCAAATACCGGTCCACACCCGCGGCGGCGGCCCTGCCCTCGGCGATCGCCCAGACGATCAGCGACTGACCCCGGCCCATGTCCCCGGCAACGAAAACGCCGGGCACCGAGGTCTCGTAATCGGCGCCGCGCGCGACGTTCCCACGGTCGGTGAGCTTCACGTCGAGGTCGGTGAGCAGACCTTCCTTCTCCGGCCCGACGAAACCCATCGCCAGCAGCACCAAATCCGCCTCGAGCTCGAAATCGGAGCCCTCGACCTTGACGAACTTGCCGTCCTGCATCGTCACTTCGTGCACCTTGAGCGCGCACACGTGCCCGTCCTTGCCGACGAACTCCTCGGTGTTCACCGAGAACACCCGCTCGCCGCCCTCCTCGTGTGCCGACGAGACGCGGTACATCAGCGGGTAGGTCGGCCACGGCGTGGACTCCGCGCGCGCCTCCGGCGGCCGCGGCATGATCTCGAACTGGTGCACGCGGGCGGCACCCTGTCGGTGCGCGGTGCCCAGGCAGTCGGCGCCGGTGTCGCCGCCGCCGATGATGACGACCCTCTTGCCCTTGGCAGTGATCGGCGGCTCGCCGTCCTCGCCGAGAACGTCGTCGCCCTCCTGTACGCGGTTACCCCACGGCAGGTATTCCATCGCCTGATGGATGCCGTCCAATTCACGCCCCGGAATCGGTAGGTCACGCCAGGCGGTGGCACCGCCGGCCAGCACCACCGCGTCGAAGTCGGCGAGCAGCTGCTGCGCGGTCGGGTCGACGCCGACGTTGACGCCGGCGCGGAATTCGGTTCCCTCCGCGCGCATTTGGTCCAGTCGCCGGTCGAGGACGCGCTTTTCCATCTTGAATTCCGGAATGCCGTAACGCAGCAGTCCGCCGATGCGGTCGGCCCGTTCGAACACGGTGACGGCGTGTCCGGCCCGGGTGAGCTGCTGGGCAGCGGCCAATCCGGCCGGGCCCGAACCGATTACGGCCACGGTCTTGCCCGTCAGCTTCGTCGGCGGCTTCGGCCCGACGAAGCCCGCGTCGAAGGCGTGGTCGATGATCTCCAGCTCGATCTGCTTGATCGTCACCGGATCCTGGTTGATGCCCAGTACGCAAGCCGGTTCGCACGGCGCCGGGCACAGCCGGCCGGTGAAGTCGGGGAAGTTGTTGGTGGCGTGCAGCCGCTCGATCGCGTCGCGCCACCGGCCCCTGCGCACCAGGTCGTTCCACTCCGGGATCAAGTTGCCCAGCGGACAGCCATTGTGGCAGAAGGGAATACCGCAGTCCATGCAACGGGTCGCCTGCTCGCGCAGGGTGTCGTCGTTGAACTCCTGGTAGACCTCCTTCCAATCCTTCAACCGCAGCGGGACAGGCCGCCGTTGCGGCAGTTCCCGATGCGTGTACTTGAGGAACCCAGTCGGATCAGCCATGCGCCGCCGCCATAATCGCCTTGTCGACATCGTTCCCGTCGCGCTCCGCTTCGGCGATCGCCTGCAACACCCTCTTGTAGTCGCGCGGCATCACCTTGACGAAATGCCGCTGCTGCCCGCGCCAGTCTGCCAGAATCCGCTGTCCGACAGCGGAATCCGTCGCATCGACGTGTGCCTGGATGATGCCGTGCAAGAACTCCGCGTCATCGCTGTCGAGAGCCTCGAGGTCCACCATCTCGGTGTTGAGGTTCTGCGGCAGTTTCTCGTCGGGGTCGTACACGTAGGCGACGCCGCCGGACATACCGGCCGCGAAGTTGCGGCCCGTGTGGCCCAGGATCACGACTCGGCCACCGGTCATGTACTCGCAACCGTGATCGCCGACACCCTCGACCACCGCGTGGGCACCGGAGTTGCGGACCGCGAACCGTTCGCCAACCACGCCGCGCAGGAAGGCCTCGCCGCTGGTGGCGCCGAACAAGATCACGTTGCCGCCGATGATGTTCTCCTCGGCGACGTAGTCCAGCGGCGCGTTGTCTGACGGGCGCACCACGATCCGGCCACCCGACAAGCCCTTGCCCACGTAATCGTTGGCGTCGCCGTATACCCGCAGGGTGATGCCCTTGGGTACGAAGGCGCCGAAGCTGTTGCCCGCCGACCCGTCGAAGGTGATGTCGATCGTGCCGTCGGGCAAGCCTTGACCTCCATAGGCTTTCGTCAGCTCGTGGCCGAGCATGGTGCCCACCGTGCGGTTGATGTTGCTGATGGTCGTGGAGAACCGGACCGGTTTGCCGGAATCCAGTGCCTCACGGCTCATCACGATCAATTGCTGATCCAGCGCCTTGTCCAGGCCGTGGTCCTGGCGCGAGCTGCAGTACAGGTCCTGGTTCATGAACGCGGACTCCGGCTCGTGCAGCACCGGGGCCAGATCCAGCTTGTGCGCCTTCCAGTGCGCGCGCGCCAGCGTGGTGTCCAGCGAACCCACCTGGCCGACGGCCTCGTTGAAGGTGCGGAAGCCCAACTGCGCCATGTACTCCCGGACCTCTTCGGCGATGAACATGAAGAAGTTCTCGACGAACTCCGGCTTGCCGGTGAAGCGTTCCCGCAGCAGCGGGTTCTGCGTGGCCACACCCACCGGGCAGGTGTCGAGGTGGCACACCCGCATCATGATGCAGCCCGCGACGACCAGCGGAGCGGTGGCGAAACCGAACTCCTCGGCACCCAGCAGTGCGCCGATCATCACGTCGCGTCCGGTCTTGAGCTGCCCGTCCACCTGGACCACGATCCGGTCGCGTAATCCGTTGAGCAGCAAAGTCTGCTGCGTCTCGGCCAGCCCCAGCTCCCACGGCGCACCCGCGTGCTTCTGCGAGGTGAGCGGGGTGGCACCGGTACCGCCGTCGTGGCCCGAGATCAGCACGACATCCGCATGCGCCTTGGACACACCCGCCGCGACAGTGCCGACGCCGTTCTCGGAGACGAGCTTGACGTGCACGCGCGCGGACGGGTTGGCGTTCTTCAGGTCGTGGATCAGCTGCGCCAGATCCTCGATCGAGTAGATGTCGTGGTGCGGCGGCGGCGAGATCAGACCGACGCCGGGCGTGGAGTGCCGGACTTCGGCCACCCACGGGTACACCTTGTGGCCCGGAAGTTGGCCGCCCTCACCGGGTTTGGCGCCCTGGGCCATCTTGATCTGGATGTCGGAGCAGTTGGTCAGATAGTGCGAAGTGACGCCGAACCGCGCCGACGCGACCTGCTTGATCGCGCTGCGGCGCCAATCTCCGCTTGCGTCGGGCTCGAAACGCTTGGCGTCCTCGCCGCCCTCACCGCTGTTGGATCGCCCGCCCAGCCGGTTCATCGCGATGGCGAGCGTCTCGTGCGCCTCGGCGGAGATCGACCCGTAGCTCATCGCCCCGGTGGAGAACCGTTTGACGATCTCGCTGGCGGGCTCTACCTCGTCCAGCGGCACCGGGGGGCGCACATTGGCGCGGAATTTCAGCAATCCGCGCAGCGACGCCATCCGTTCGCTCTGGTCGTCGACCAGGCGGGTGTAGTCTTTGAAGATCTTGTACTGGCCGGTGCGGGTCGCGTGCTGCAGCTTGAACACGGTCTCCGGGTTGAACAGGTGGTACTCGCCCTCACGGCGCCACTGGTACTCCCCGCCCACCTCGAGTTCGCGGTGCGCGCGCTCGGCGGGCCGGTCCAGGTAGGCCAGCGCGTGCCGCGCCGCGACGTCGGCGGCGATGTCGTCCAGCGTGATGCCACCGGTCGGGCAGGCCAGCCCGGTGAAGTACTCGTCGAGCACGTCCTCGGAGACGCCGATGGCCTGGAACAGCTGGGCGCCGGTGTAGGAGGCCAACGTCGAAATGCCCATCTTGGACATGACTTTCAGCACACCCTTGCCGGCGGCCTTCACATAGTTGTTCAACGCCTTGTCGCGGTTGATCCCGTCTTCCAAACTATCCAGGACGCCGCGGTCGAGCATGTCCTCGATCGACTCGAACGCCAGGTACGGGTTGACCGCCGCGGCGCCGCAGCCGATCAGCATCGCCATGTGGTGCACCTCGCGGGCGTCACCGGATTCGACCACCAGACCCACATGGGTGCGGGTCCGATCCCGCACCAGGTGGTGGTGCACACCGGCGACGGCGAGCAGCGACGGTATCGGTGCCATCTGCTCGTTGGAATCGCGGTCGGACAAAATGATGACCCGGGCGCCCTCGGCGATCGCGGCCGACGCCTGCGCGCGCACGTCTTCCAGTGCGGCGGCCAGCCCGGCGCCACCCTCGGCGACCGAGTACAGACAGCGGATCACCTTGGAGCGCATGCCATGTGGGCGGCCGTTGACCTCGTCGTCCGGGTTGAGGTTGACCAGCTTGGCCAGCTCGTGGTTACGCAGAATCGGCTGCCGCAACACGATCTGGTGGCACGAGAACTCGTCCGGGCTGAGCAGGTCACGCTCCCCGCCGGTAGTGCCCTGCAGGCTGGTCACCACCTCTTCGCGGATGGCGTCCAGCGGCGGGTTCGTCACCTGTGCGAACAGCTGGTGGAAGTAGTCGTAAAGCATCCGGGGACGCTGCGACAACACCGCGACCGGGGTATCGGTGCCCATCGACCCGATCGGCTCGGCACCGGTGCGCACCATCGGCGCCACCAGCAGGTTGAGTTCCTCGTAGGTGTAGCCAAAAGCTAACTGCCGCATCACAAGTCGGTCGTGCGCCATCCGCACGTAGTTGCCCTGGGGCAGCGATTCCAGCGGAACGAGGTTCTTGTCGAGCCACTCCTGGTACGGGTGTTCGGCAGCCAGCTCGGCCTTGATCTCCTCGTCAGACACGATGCGGCCTAAGGTGGTGTCCACTAGGAACATCCGGCCCGGCTGCAGACGCAGCCGCTGCACCACCGTCGACGGGTCCAGGTCCAAGACCCCCGCCTCGGACGCCATCGCGACCAAGCCGTCGTCGGTGACCCAGATGCGTGATGGGCGAAGACCATTGCGGTCCAGCACGGCGCCCACGATGGTGCCATCGGTAAACGTCATCGACGCCGGGCCGTCCCACGGTTCCATCAGCGATGCGTGGTACTCGTAGAACGCCCGTCGCGCCGGGTCCATCGATTCGTTGCGTTCCCAGGCCTCGGGAATCATCATCAGCACCGCGTGCGGCAGGCTGCGCCCGCCCAAGTGCAGCAATTCCAGCGCCTCGTCGAAACGCGCGGTGTCCGACGCGCCCGGGGTACAGATCGGGAACAACTTCTCCAAATCCTCGACCGACCCGAAGATATCGGTCTTCATCAACGCCTCGCGGGCACGCATCCAGTTCTCGTTGCCGGTGACGGTGTTGATCTCGCCGTTGTGGGCGATACGCCGGAACGGATGCGCCAGCGGCCAGGACGGGAAGGTGTTGGTCGAGAAACGGGAGTGCACGATGCCCAGCGCGCTGGTCATCCGATCGTCTTGCAGGTCAAGGTAGAACGCCTTGAGCTGCGGCGTGGTCAGCATGCCCTTGTAGACCATCGTCCGACCGGACAGGCTTGGGAAGTAAACGGTTTCGCGGCCCGGCCCGTCCTGGCCCGGTCCCTTGGTACCGAGTTCGTGCTCGGCGCGCTTGCGCACGACGTAGCAGCGGCGCTCCAGCGTCATGTCCGAGGCTCCGGCCAAGAACACCTGCCGGAAGGTGGGCATCGCGTCGCGGGACAGCGCCCCCAGCGACGAGTCGTCGGTGGGCACGTTGCGCCAGCCCAGCACCGTCAGGCCCTCGGCCTCGGCGATCTTCTCCACCGCCGCGCAGGCCGCCGCGGCATCCTTGGACGATTGCGGCAAAAATGCGATGCCGGTGGCATAGCTGCCCGGATCGGGGAGCTCGAAGTCGACGACTGCGCGCAGGAACGCATCCGGGACCTGAATGAGAATGCCGGCGCCGTCACCGCTGCGCGGTTCGGCACCCTGCGCGCCACGATGTTCGAGATTGACCAGTGCGATGATCACCTTGTCGACGATGTCGCGGCTACGGCGGCCGTGCATGTCGACGACCATGGCTACCCCGCACGAATCGTGCTCGTACGCGGGGTTATACAACCCAACGCGCGTGGGCGTCATATGCACCTGCCTTCACGATGAACTTGCTGCGCGGCCGTTTTCAGTGGCTCCGACGGGGCCGCACCCAGGGTTGCGGGCTGACCCCTTCGGTCTTGTCGATAGGCTGTCTCCCAGGCAGGCTGTCTCCCAGGCGGAAAATGATCCGATGGGGGAATCGTTCCGTGCGGCGCTGAACGGTGGCGTGTACCCAGTCTCGACAAGTCGTAAAACGATATGACAAAAACCGCCTGACATGCCAACTTCGCCAAGTCTAACCCGGTGGGTAGCGGCGGCGTAAATTCGCTGAACGCGACGGCCGATAACGCGGGAATGCGCTTGGACCACCGACGATACACGTGTGACAGCGCGGGCCCGAACAGGCCGGGCACCCGGACCCAACGCACCCGTAAGTTTGCTGTGGCCGCGGCCCCGCGGCGCCTCCGGGATGACCGGCATCACAGTGTTCTTCGGCAGCCTCGCCGCGGATTGGGATACGGCGTGGCAGCCACTCCGCAGACACCCGTCGCCGCCATGCGCGGCAGACGCTCCGGGCGTCGCACCGGCACCCCGGTGGAGGCCCGGTGAGTTTGCGCGATACTGGTAAAAGCGGATAGTCAGATACCGAATCGATACTGGTCGGGTCCACCCCTGCGGCCGTCCCAGCCAGCGCGCGACGATCGATCCCCGGCACCGAGGAGCCCATGAACGAGCGCGACGAATTCCTGCGGGACCGTCTGCAGCCCGAACGGCCCAGCACCCCCGCCGCCCCGCCGCACCCCCGCGCCAGAGATCACCGGAGCGCGCCGCCCACGCCCGTTTCGGCGCCTTCGCAACGACCCGCCCCGCCTGCACCACCCCCGGTCGGGCCCCCGCCGCCTCCGCGTCAGCCGGCGGCCGCGCTCGTGCGGCGGACCGCCGCTCCCCCTCCCCCGCCACCCGCGGCGACGCCGCCGGCCCCTCCTCCTGCGCGCGCCGTCTCGGCGCCCGCCACTGGCTGGCGACGCATCCTGCGGCTGCTCACTTTCGGCCTGGTCAAGCTGGGTCCGTCGCCCGCACAACGCCAAGACGCCCAATTCGAAGCCATCATCCGGACCGGGTTCCACGGCATCCACAAGGTCGGTGTGGTGGGCAAGGGCGGGGTGGGAAAGACCTCCGTGGCCGCCAGCGTCGGATCGCTGTTCGCCGAGCTGCGACAGGGGCAAGACCACGTGGTGGCGATCGACGCCGACACCGCTTTCGGCCGGCTGAGCAGCCGGATCGATCCGCGGTCGACCAGTTCGTTCTGGGAACTGACCGCCGACAAAAACCTCGAGACCTTCACCGACGTCACCGTGCACGTGGGCCGCAATGCGGTCGGCCTGCATGTGCTGGCCGGCGAACCGGCGTCCGGTCCGCGGCGGGTGCTCGATCCCGCGGTCTACCGGGAGGCCGCGTCCCGGCTCGACCGCCATTTCACCATCTCGGTCGTCGACTGCGGCTCGACGATGGATTCACCGGTCACCCAGGAGGTGCTGCGCGACCTGGATGCGCTGATCGTGGTGTCCTCGCCGTGGGCCGATGGCGCGTCCGCGGCCGCCCGGACCATGGAATGGCTCGCGGATCAGGGCATGACGGAGTTGTTGCAGCACACGATCGTGGTGCTCAACGACTCCGACGGTCATGCCGATAAGCGCACCCGGGCGCTGCTGGCCCGCGAGTTCGTCGATCACGGCCAGCCGGTGGTCGAGGTGCCCTACGACCCTCATCTGCGTCCCGGCGGCGTCATCGACGTGGCACACGAGATGGCCACCCCGACCCGACGCAAATTGCTGCAGGCCACCGCGCTGATCGCCGGGTTTTTCGGCGCCGGGCCCGAGCGTGCGCCGGGCTCCCGGCCGGGTGGCCGCGAGAACTGATGCGTCTTCAGCCGGCCGCGATCCGCGCCGACGGGTCGGCGATCGCTTCGATCTTGCCGACCATCCGACCGCGGATGGTCAGCACAATGGCGGCGAAAAACCGGCGCTCGGCGAACGCGAGCACCACCGGTTGTCCGGCGGGACCGCTGACCAGGGTGACGCCCGGCCCCAGATAGCGCATCAGGTTGATGGCCACCGCATCCGGGCCGTGGTTGATCTGCGGCGGGGGCGCCGGGTCGGCCAGGATGGTGCCCACCCCCCAGACCGTCGGGTCGAGCACGGCGGTCAGCGCGGCGAGGTCGCCGTTGGCACAGGCGGTGATGAACTTCTCGGTTACCAACTGGTGCTCGGCGGAGGCCACTTCATTCGTCTTCGGTTGTGCCGCAGTGAATTTCGAACGCGCTCGTCGCGCCAGTTGGCGGCACGTGCCGACCGGGCGTCCCACGGTCTCGGCGACCGTGTCGAACGGGACCCCGAACACGTCGTGCAGCACGAACGCGACCCGCTCACCGGGAGTGAGCCGGCGCAACACTTCCATCAGCGCGGTGCGGACCTCGTCGTCGATGGTGACGCGATCCGCCGGATCCAGGCCGCGCGATTCGGCGACCTCGCTGGCGGGGTCGCCGACGCCGGCACGGCTCAACCGCTCGTAGCGCGTGCGCGCCGAGCGCACCTGATCGAGACACAGCCGGCTCGTGACGACGGTCAGCCAGCCGCGGACGTCGTCGACCTCGTCGGGGCCCAGCCGCGACAAGCGCAGGAACGCCTCTTGCGCAACGTCTTCGGCGTCACCGACGTCGCCGAGAATTTGATAGCCGAGATTGACCAGATAGGGGCGATGGCGACGCCATGCGTCGGCCAGCTGGTCGGTGGGCGGCTGTGACTGGTTTATGAAACATCGACGGTCTGGTGTCGAAAAAAGTTACCGGCTTCCGACTGTAACTTTCCCTCCTGCCCGTCCGTCGTTGATGCAGATCTTCGACTTTCAGGAGGAACCAGCACGACGATCGTGGTCACCGGCGCGACCAGCAACGTCGGGCGCCACAGTCCTTCGCCCAGTGGGTGTCCGAGCACCGTGACCTGTACACGAACTAGATCCGATAGGAGATTGGGAAATGACCGAATTACGGCCGCCGCGCTACCTCAAGCCGATGAACAAGGTGATGATGGCGGTGCAAAAACTCGGCATACCGACCGGCCCCGCCATGGTGCTCACCGTGCCGGGCCGCAAGTCCGGCCAACCGCGCAGCACCCCGATGACGCCGTTCGAAATCCGGGGCGGGCTCTACGTGGTCGCGGGCTACCCCGGCGCGGACTGGGCGGCGAACGCGCGTGCCGCGGGTTCCGGCACGCTGGCCCGGGGCCGGCGGTCCCGGCAAGTCAGAATCGTCGAACTGACCGCCGAACAGGCACGGCCGGTGCTGCGGGAGTTCCCGAAGAAGGTGCCGGTCGGTGTGTCGTTCGCCAAGCGCTCGGGAATGGTGCGCGACGGAACCTCCGATGAATTCGAGGCGCTGGCAGGCCGGCTGGCCGTGTTCCGCTTCGACCCCTCGCCGTAGCGCCCCGAACGCAAGACAGCGCGAGAACCTCGCATGGTTCTCGCGCTGTCTGTTCGCGGGTCCGGGCGGCTGGTCTCCGATCCCCGGACGTTGCTCTACTGCCGACGCCTCAGGAGCCCGGGTGGTTAGGCCGATTTGGCCGTTTCGCGCACCGGGTATCCGTCGCGCTCGGCCATGGAACGCAATTGGTTCAGCGCGAATGCCCGCGGCCGGCCCGACTCGGGAATCACCACGCCGGCCCACAGGCCTTCGGCCCCGGCTGACTCAACCGCGTCGAGGGCGCACATCCACCGGCGAGGGCAGGCCCGGCACAGGGCTTTGGCCTCCGCGTCCGGGGCGGTCGTCCAACGATCGGGGTCCTGGGTGCAAGCGCCCAAGGGGACGTTGTACAGAGTTGTTGCGGTCATCGCTACGTCCTCCAGAAAGCGTTGCAGTTCTGCGTCCTATGGCACGAAAGGCCATAGCACTAACCGTTGCTATGCAACAGTTAGCCGCTCCATTTTTCGATCGTACCCGCACGCTGGCGCTTCGGTGCATATCACACGCGCCGCAGGCTTCACCTGCCTTAACAAGCGGGGAACGGCGGCAAAAACGGTGCCCCGATGGTCGGGGCGACCAGCTCGTTCCCGCGCACACGCGGGCGGCACGCGGGCGGATCGGCGGGCGTGGCTTAAAACTGTAGCGGTGATGCGGTTAAGGCCAGGTTGCCTGGCGGAGCCGTGCGCGGGCTAGTTCTGTAACGAGTTGGCGCAAAACTGTAGCGCCGCGATAAGATTTGACGGGTGCAGCAGTTAAAATCGTGAGGGCGCAGCCCGCCGCCCCACAACTTCAGCGAGGAATCACCGACGATGTCCAGCGCCGCCCGAACCGCCCGACCGGCTCTGCTGGTGGTGCACAGCGGCGACACCTCGCATGCAATCGAGCCCGGACGCGGTGTGGTGACCATCGGCCGCGAACCTCAGGCCGGCGTGCAGATCGATGATCCACAGATCTCGCAGGACCACTTGCGGGCCGAAGCCGCCGATGGACAGTGGCGCATCGTCGACAGCAGCCCGAGCGGCATGTTCGTCGACGGATTACGCAAGACCTCCGTGACGATCACCGACAAGGCGGTCGTTCGGTTCGGGGACCCCACCGCGGGGAAAGTCCTGACGTTCGAAGTCGTCAAACCACCGAAATCCGTTGAGCAGGAACTCGATTCAGATGCGCAGGGGGACAACATCGAGCCAACCGATCTGGATCCGGGTGTGGTTCGCGCCGGAGCCGCCGCGGCTGCCCGGCGCCGAGAACTCGACATCAGCCAACGCAGCCTCGCGGCGGACGGGGTCATCAACGCCGGCGCGCTGATCGCCTTCGAGAAGGGCCGTAGCTGGCCGCGGGAACGGACCCGCGCGAAGCTCGAGGAGGTCCTGCAATGGCCGGCCGGCACCATCGACCGGATCCGACACGGAGAGCCCGTCGCCGCTGAGACCACCGCGGCGGCCGTGCCGGCCGACGGTCCAGCGGCGGCCGACAACGCCGATGCGCACGGCGCGGCCTCGCTGATCGCCCAGGCGGTCGTCGCCGCCGTGGACGGCTGCAGCCTGGCCATCGCCGCGTTGCCCCCGGCCGACGACCCCGAATTCACCGAGCGCTCGGCGCCCATCCTGTCGGATCTGCGCCAACTCGAGGCGATAGCCGTCCGGGCGACCCGGATCAGCCAGATCACCCCGGAATTGATCAAGGCACTGAGCGCGGTTCGCCGGCATCGCGACGAATTGATGACGCTCGGGGCAAACGCTCCGGATGCGCCACTGGCGCAGCGGTTGTACGCGGCCCGGCGCAGCGCCAACCTCTCGACGCGCGAAATTGCCCAGGCGGCCGGCGTCGACGAAGAAATGATCGTGCGCGCGGAGAACGAAGAGCCGCTACCCCCGCACGTGACGGCCGCGATCGAAACGTTGATAGGCCACATCAACTGAAATTGGCGCGCCCCCGACCGCCGTCAATACTTACTGTTCGCTTTGCAGCAACCTTGCCGCAATCTTTACCGTGGCGGTCGCGCGACGGGTGATGGAAGCTGTTGCCTAGCCGAAAAATTCGTGCACTGGACCCGCTCTGAGCACTGTTAGGGTCGTTTTACCGTGCCCGGGGATCGGTGCACAGGATCTGCGAACTTGAAGGGAACACCGACGTGGCTTGGCTAAACGGGGCAACAGATTTAGCGACGTGTGTGAAAAGTTTTGGGTCCGGCGTTACTGCCGCTTCGACGGGCGACTGGGCGAACTTTGGCGCGAGTGCGGCCACCATTGTCGGTAAAGGGCTGATCTATGCGAGCAAGCAGAACGCGGTCCTGGCAAAGGCGTTGAAAGAGAGCGGAACAAAGTGTCTGCCGACACCGACGGCCATTGTCGACGCCGCGGCGTTGGCCGTCACGGTGGTAACGACCGATCCCCGCGACGCCCTCGTCGCGGCGCCGGGCCGATGCCTGCGCGCGCTGGGGGTCGGCACGCATCACGATCCAGGTCCGTCGGTACGCGCGGGGGCCGGGTCGCGCCCGATCACCTGCTCGTACAAGCTCAGCACATCCGCCGAGGCCGTCTTGCCGATCCGATGGCCCGCCGATACGCCGTCGGCCTCCAAGTCGGGGCAGTGCACGGTGAGCAATTGCTCGAGCAGCCGAGTGTCGATCACGTCGTCGGTGTTGGCCTTCCCGTCGACGACGACCGTCGGTGTGAACGGCCGCGGGATGAGCTCGATGACCACGACCAGATGCTCGCCTTGCCAGCGCACGGCACGTGATCGCCGGGCAGGACGGTGGCACCGACGTCGGGCTCCGACGGGAGTTCGGGAGATCTGCGATGCCGCACCAGCAAGGCAAGCATCGCCGCCACCCAGCCGGTGAGGCGGCGGCCGCGGAACGTCACCGTCGCCACCAGCGCGCCGATCGCCACCAGCGCCGGGCCGGCCCACTGGTAGCGCGTGCCGATGAACAGCAGGATGCACAGCGGGGCCAGTGCCGCCGTCCACATCTACGTGAACGGTGCTGAACCGGAGTCGTAGCGATCACATGGGGTGTCGTCAGGGCCGTTTCAGGGCGCGCCCGACGAGTGCGGCCAGTCCCAGCGTGACGATCAAACCCATGACCCCCATCGTGACAGCATCGATCGGCCCGTGATCAGGGCCCGGTACCGGCACCGGGGCTTGAATCGCTTTGACCGGGTCCGCCGGCGCCGCCGTGGTGGGCGGGATATCCCAGGTGAGCGCCGCGACCGCGTCGACGATGCCCGCGCCCACCGCATCGTCGACGCCGCCTCCGAGATGACGTGCGGTCGCGGTGATGCGGCGCATGATCTGAGCCGGCGGCAGGTCGGGGAATTTTTGTCGCAGCAGCGCCGCCAGGCCAGACACGTATGCCGCCGCAAACGACGTCCCGGCGATCGGCACCGGACCCTCTTTGCCCGGCAACGCATCCACCGGATCGCCACCGGGACCGAGAGCGACGATGTTGTCGGCGGCCGCCGCCACGCTCACCCACGGTCCGTGCATCGAGAATTCGCTCGGCGCCCCGTTTTGCCCGACGCCTCCGACGGTCAGCACCAGCGGTGCGTACCACGCCGGTGTGACGATCGTCTGAACCCGCTGCCAGCCGCGCGGATCGGCGGGAATGGACGGATCGGGCCACGGATTCTGTTGGCAGTCCCCGCCGACGTTGCCGGCCGCCACGACGACGACCGCGCCCTTGACGTTGACCGCGTAGTTGAGCGCGCCGCCCAGCGTCGTCTCGTCGACCTGCTTTTTGGTCTTGAAGCAGGCGGCCTCGCTGATGTTGATCACCCCGGCGCCCAGATTCGCGGATTCGCGGCGTGCACCACCGCGCGGGCCAGACTGCGGACCGAGCCCGCCGCCGGCGTGGCGTTCGGGTCACCCGAATCGGGTTGAGAATCCTTCGGCTCGAAGGCCTCCGACGTCTGGCGCACCGAAATCAGCCGCGCGTCGGGTGCGACGCCGACGAATCCGTCGTTCAGGGAGGGGCGCCCGGCGATGATCGATGCGGTGAGCGTCCCGTGCGAGTCGCAGTCGGAGAGCCCGTCGCCTTCCTTGACGACGAAGTCGCCTCCCGGGTCGGCCGGGACGCGGGGTGAGACGTCCACGCCGGTGTCGATCACCGCCACCGTTGCACCCGCACCGGTCGCGAACTTCTGGGCCTGGGTGATGCCCAGGTAGGTGTTGGGCCACGGCGGATCGTGGAAATTGGTGGCCGGCAGCGACAACGGCGCCTTACAGACGCGTTTCTGTTCGAGAGGCTGATCGGGACCCGTCACATCGGGCGGAACCGCGCCCGGGTCGATCAACGGCGGGGAGACCGCCGCGGCGGGCGGCGCGCCGAGAATGGCTAGCGTCAACGCCACCGTGATCAGCAAGATACGGTGCACCGCCAGACGCTCCATTCATCGGCCTTGCTCCGCCACCGCATTGTGCCGGTCGCGGACCTGCGTGCATTTAACCTGTCCGGCCACGTCGACAACGCCTTTCCCTCAACGCCGGCCACCCGGGCGCCCGGGCAAACCCGCGGGCGGCTTCGGCCCGATCAAAGCGCTATCGGCACATGCTTTTCCGCGCACGCGTCCTTGACCGCGGCAACGATGTCCTGGGTGCGCAGCGTTTGCAGATCCTCGACCGTCACCGACCTTTTGTCGACGCGATGCTGGGCGACCACCCGCGAGTCGCGCAGCCGCTCCGCGCGCTCGACGACATTGCGGGCGAACCGGCCGTTGTGCATGGCGTCGATGCCGTGCGCGCCGTCGGTGGCGGGATCGAGGACGGTGGCGCGCGGCTTGCCGTAGTGGACCGCGATTTCCACCAACTCGTCGGGCGTGTACGACTCGAAGCGCAGCTTGCGGTTGAACCGGCCCGCCAGACCCGGGTTCACAGTGAGGAATTCGTCGACTTCCTTCTCGTAGCCGGCGCCGATGAAGCAGAAGTCGAACCGGTGCACCTCGAGTGCCACCAGCAGCTGGTTCACCGCCTCCATGCCGATCATGTCCGGCCAACCGTCCTGATGGCGCTCCACCAGCGAATAGAACTCGTCCATGAACAGGATGCGGCCCAGCGACCGGTTGATCAGCTCGTTGGTCTTCGGTCCCGACGCGCCGATGTGCTCCCCGCAGAAATCGGCCCGCTTGACCTCGACGATGTCCGGATGCCGCACGATGCCCAAGCCGGCGTAAATCTTTCCCAGCGCCTCGGCGGTGGTCGTCTTACCGGTGCCGGGCGGTCCGACCAGCAGCATGTGGTTGGTCTGGTTGGCCACCGGCAGTCCCGCCGCCAGCCGCAGCGCCCGGACCTCGATCTGGTCCTCCAGCTCGGCGACCGCGCGTTTGACGTCGGCCAAGCCGACCTGGTTGTCGAGCAACGCGCGCCCCTCCCGCAGGAGCTCGGTGCGCCGCTCCTGGTTCTCCTCTTCCTGGCGTTGCTGCTCCGACCGCTCGGTGGTCACATCCCATTTGTTGGTGCGAGTGCTGATCGCGTCCTCGTCGGTGACCACCAGCTGCAGCGCCGGGTCGGCCAGCGCTTGCTTGGCCGGCTCGATCAGCGCCCCGTTGATCGTGGCTTTCGACAGCCAGATCTGCGCCTTGGGTTCCTCGCCGAGCTGGCGATGTGCCATGCCGCGCATATAGGCGAGATCGGCGGCGATCAGCGGGAAGTCGGTGGGATCGATTGCGGTCACGGCGGTTTCGAGGTGCTGACGGCGCGTCTCGGTCGTCCCGCCGTACCCGGCGCGCAGCTCCACCCGGTCGGTCCACTCCAGCGCGACGCGTGCCTGACCCAGATGGGCCGCGGCGTGCGCCGCCAGCGTGCAGGTGGCCGCGGTGACGGCCGACATGATGATGGCCTGGGGCGGCAGGATGGCCGCGGCCACCGCGATGACGTCGGGCCATCGTTGGGTGGCGAACATCAAGTAGGACTCGATGTACTGCTTCCACTGGTGGTTCTCCCAGGTGTCCAGCAGCGTCGAATCCCCCCAGCAGCGCTTCGGCTTTCTCGTATTGACGGTCGTCGATCAGCGCGCTTGCCAGGGCCAGGCCGGCATGCGAGGCCTCGGTCATCGAAATCGACAGATACGGGCCGGCTTTGATCGGGGCCGACAGCCGCGCCCCTATTCGGTTCGTCTCCCGGTGCAGCCGGCTGCCGTAGGTGTAGAGCTGTTCGACGGTCGACAACGCCTCGTCGCCCGCGGCGATCCGGCCCAGCCAAGCGTCGGCCATCGACGGGTCGACCTCGGTGGCCTCCCGAAACCGGGCCGCGGCCGCGGCGGCCGGCGTCGTGCTGCTGGTCATGGGGTGTCCACCGGTTCGAGATCAGAGGTTCGCAATGCCATCGGTTCCGACGATACGCGTACCTGTTCTCGGCGCGGAACAGCTCCACTTCCACCGCATGCACGTGACCATCGGCCGCGATCACGTCGACGGTCGCCGGGCCGGTCTGGGTGATCAGCACGTTGGCGGCGCCGCGGTACGGTTCACCCAGTCCGCCGACGGAGATCAGCGTGTTTGGTCGCGGCGCCGGCGACATGCTACCGTCAATCACGCTGACCGTGGTGCCCGACGCCGGCTTCGGCTGATCGGTCACGACGATGTCGGGCATCCGAACGCTGGCCCGCCTCTGCATGTTTCGGGTGTGGACCGTGATCCGCTCGCCGGCCCCGGTCAGCCGAATGATGAACCGCTTGGCCAGCGCGTCCTCCGCGGCGACGTGCACCCGGCTGAACTCCCCGGCATCGTCGAACGGCAACAGCAAACGATTCCCGCCGGCGACCTTGCCGAGCAGTACCCCCGACGGTCCGATCGGCAGCACCAGCGGCCCGCGCAGCACACCACGACGGATGCCACGCAGCGGCGGTAGCGGTCCGCACAGGCTGGCGGCGACGGCCTGCGCCTGCTCGCCCCGCAGGGTGCGCAACCGCATGCTCAACGGCGCCGTCGGCGGTTGTGCGCTGCGCACGGTGACGGTGGCCGTCTCGGTCACCGGGCCTGTCTTGGAGCCGTAAAGCGTGATGTTCTGCACGATTCCGTCCACCCGGGCCGACCACGCCTGGGCCAGCGTCTCCGAGGTGATGTCGCCGGGACGGTAGGAGTAGGTCGTCAGCCAACCGCTGTCGCCGCGCACCGATCCCACCGCCTGTTCGAGACCTCCAGCGCGGAGCGGCCCAACCGCCGCTCCATCTCGACGATGTCGGTGGCCGTCGCGACCTTCGCGCGGATGCCGACCGAGGTGCGTCCGCGCAGCGCGGCGACGTTGTCCAGGGCACCGACGCGCACGATGAGCCAGGTTTCCCGCTGGCCCGCATACGGTGGTGTGCCGATCAACGTGTCATACACCCGCGGATAGTCGCCGGTGCTGCGGCGGCGGGCCCCCGCGGTGACGACGCTGAGCGAATTCAAAGTGAGACCGAGGCTTTGGTGCAGCAACGGGATCAACTCGGTCACGTCTAAGCAGTTTTCGGTGTAGGTCGCGGTCGACCCGGTGAAAAGCGTCGGCGTATGCGCTTTCCCGAGCAGCTGGACCGCGGCCACCGCGACCCCGTCCTGGTAGCGGATGCCACCCCCGGCGCGGTCGTTGGCCACCGTCAGCGGCTCGGTCCACACAATCGGCCGCCGGCGCCGCACCCACAGGATCTGCCAGGACCACATCGGCTGGCCCAGCCAGCGGATCACCCGCAGGCGATTCCGATCACCAAACCTGTTGCCGCACCCTAGTATCCGCCGACCACCCATCCGATCAGGGTGGCGATGAAGATGGCGACGATGATCGTCAGCTTCGTGGCGGCCGTCACCGTTCGCGCCGTGCTCGAACGATCAGTGACACCACCGCGACGGCCGCGGCCACCACACCGGCGAACACCAGCGCCACATTGCGGGCGCGGTGGTTCGGCGGCGGTGCGGGATGGACGACACGGCTGGCGGCCGCCGGCGAAAGGCGCTCTCCCGCAGGCACATCAAAGGTCAACGCGGCCACCGGGTCGACCACACCGTAGCCTACCTGGTTGTCGACGCCGCGGGGTGGATTATGCGCGGTCTGCAGAATCCTGTTGATGATCTGGTGTGCGGACAGTCCCGGATATTTGGCCCGCACCAACGCGGCTATCCCGCTGACATACGCCGCGGAAAAGCTGGTGCCCCAGAACGGCATGTTCTTTGCGCCCGGCCGGATCGGCGGGTAGGCATTCGCCGGTCCCCCGGTTTCCGGGGACAGCCCCATGATCCCGACGCCCGGGGCGGCCGCGGCGACCCACGGCCCGGCCAGGCTCTTGTTGATCGGTGCGCCGGTGTTGTCGACCGCACCCACCGACAGCACGTAATCGGAGAACCAGGACGGCGACGACACCGTCTTGACCTGGTGCCAGTCGCGGGGATCGGACGCATTGAGCGGGTCGAACGTCGGGTTTTGGGCGCAGCCGTCTTCGCTGTCATTGCCCGCGGCCGCCACGATGCCGCGTCCTTGACCGTGGCCGCGTACCAGACGGCGGCGCCGATCGCGGTCTGATCGAGCGGGTCGGCAGCCGAGACACAGGCGGTGACACTGATATTGATCACCCTGGCGCCCATGTTCGCCGCATGCACGATGGCACTGGCCAGTGTCGCGATGGTGCCGGCCTTCTTGCGTCCCTCGAAGTCGCCGGGGTTCGGGTTCACCGGCTCGAAGGCCCGCGAGGACTGGCGGATGGAGATGACGGTCGCGTGCGGAGCGACACCGGCGACGCCGTCGGGTGCGCCCGGCGGCGGTGGGGGCACCTCGGGATCGTCGGGCTGGCCGGGCGCGGGTTCCCCCGGCACGTTCGACGGCGCGTCCGGCGGTGGCGGTGGAGGTGGCGGCGGGGCCACGGTTTGGGTGATCGTCACCGGCGACGGCGGTGGCGGAGGTGCGGGCGGCGGTGGCGGTCCGCCGGGGGGCGGTGCGCCCGCATCGGTCGGCGGTGGGCCCGCCGGCGGACCGAAGGCCGGCGCACTGGGCATCGGCGCGGGCATCGGCATGCCTTGCGGCGCAGCGGCGATCAGCGATGCCACCACGGTGCCGTGCGCATCGCAGTCGCTCAGTCCGTCACCGCCCATGATGTAGTCACCGCCGGCCACCACCGGCAGCCGGCGGCTGGGGTTGACCCCGGTGTCGATGACCGCGACCGGCACCCCGTTTCCGGTCGAGTACTGCCAGGCCTTGCTCACGTTGAGCATCGTGAAGCCGGGGGCGGGCAGGGCGACGTTGGGATCGGCGACGGTGATGGTCCGCGCGCAGGCAAAGGCCTGCCGTATCGGCTGGTCCGGAGCGGGTTTGCCGTCGACCGGCACCCGACCGGGATCGACGACCGGCGGCGGAATCGCTTGTGCCGCAGGAAGGCCCACGATCAAGATGACCAGCAGGCTGGTCAGTGCCGTGGCCGCGACTCGCCGAGTCATGGTGCGTGCGGACAACGCCGTCCGGGTCATCGCATGCGCACCCACCGGGTCATCGCATGCGCACCCAAGTGAACAATCCGCCGATCCACGCGGCCAGCGGCAACGCCGCGATGATCGCGGCGATCTCCACCCATTCGGCGGTCATCCGCACCAGCGGGGTGAACCGGGTGATCGGCACCAGCAGGGCGGCGTGCAGACCGGCGCCGCCGAAGGCGGCCAATACCAGTGCGGCCCAAAGCAATCCGTAGCCCGACGAAGCCGGCTCGTGCACCGCGTATTTGGCCACACCGACGCACAGCGCCGCGGCGGCGCCGCACACCGGCGTCACCGCCTGTCGCTTGTCGGCGAATGCACGCCCCCGGCTGATGAAGATCACCACGAACAGGCCGGCCAGCACGGCGGCCGGCACGTCGCGGTCGTGGCCCGGCATCAGGGTGGCCCACACCGCGACCGGAAGTGTCAGCCCCGCCCCGGCACAAATCCCGGTCAGCACGTTGTTAGCGTGGACCGCTGCGAGCGCGATCTGGGCACCGCGCGGGGTGGTGTCGGGGTTTGCCTCCTCGTCGGCACCGTCCTCGACGGCGACACCGCGTCGGCCGGCAGACCCGCGCTGCGCCGGAACAGGTCGCGCCCGGTGATCGACCCGAAGTAGGGCGGGCGGATCCGCGCGACCCACAGCGCGGTCGTCGGGGCCATGGTCAACAACAGGAGCAGCACGACAAGCGCGCACATGCCCAGCCACTGCGCGGGCACCGGCCACCACATCCGGGTTGCGGCGGCCGCGCCACCGATTCCCAGCAGGGTCACCACGGTGGCCGCCACGTTGGCATGACGTCGTGTCGCGGAGGTGATGCCGCAGGTCAGTACGGCACCGGCCAGGGCTGCGATGAACGCGTGCGCGACCCCCAGCTGGCCGGGCGCACCGGAGGCCAGGCTCGCGGTGAGCAGCGGCACCGCGGTCCAGCCGAGACCGTCGACCATGTCGATGCGGTCCGGCCACCACCGCCACACCGTGGCCGCGCCGCCGGCGATCAGCAGACCGGCCACGCCGGTCACGATGGTGGGCATCAGCGAGTCGGTCGAGAAGCGTTGGCGCACAGCTAGTCCCAGCAGCGTCAGCGCCACCATCGCCAGGATCACCAAGGCGGTGTGCGCCGCGGTTCTCAGGGTCACCGGTTCGAACAGGGCCTTGCCGACCCGGGCCAGGCCGGTGGACAGCGACTCGTACTGCGGCTCGAACGACTCCCCGGCTACCGCGGGAACCAGGGTGAGCATGGCGCCGTCTTCGACACCGAGCTCGTCCAACGTCTTGGTGACGTCCAGCCGCACCCCGTTGGCCTTCTGCAGCTCGTATCCGACACCGGGCTCGAGTCCGGTGAAACCGCGACGTTTGAGTTCGTCGTTGAGCAGCTCGACGACGTTGTCGATGAAGGCCTCGATCGGCACCGAGGCCGGATACACCTGCGAAATCAGGTGTTCTCCACATACCACCGCGACCGCACAACGGGCTGGAAACGAGACTTTACCCACGTACGGGGTCATTAACGCGGCCTGTCGGCATCTGGAATGTATTTGTCGGCGAACGCCGCGGTGATTTCGAATAGGCGGAGTCGGGTTTTCTTCTTCAATTCGTACCGGGTATCGATGATCCCGCCTTTGGCGAGGAATGGGTCGTACGGCATGAATTCAACCGTCGCTCCCGATTGCGCGAAGCGCTCGGTGAGATAAGTGCGCGCCTCCCCGTCGTATTTGTCTCGGCTGTCGTTCAGGATGACCATGCTGCGAGACACCAGTTCGTGATAACCTATCGAGCGCAGCAAGTCGATCGCGCGGGTGACCGGCAGCGAGGTGTCGGCCGTGAGACCGGACACGAACACCAGGGTGTCGCAGGCGTCGAGCACCGCCTTCATCACGGGGTGCTCGAAATCGTCGGAGGTGTCGACCACGATCACGGTGTGGGTGCGCCGCAGCCGCGACAGCACCCCGGAGAACATCGAGGCCACCAGCGGCCGCGGCTGGTCCAACGCCCGGTTGCCGGCCAGCACGTCAAGGCCAAGGCTGTTCTGCCCCAAGTGTTCTCGGATGTCCGCGTAGCCCTGCACGTCAGTGTCGTTGAGCACCGCCGCGTAGTCTCCCGGCGGGGACTCGTCGATCCGCCCGGCCAGCGTGCCGAAGCCGGGAGCGGCGTCGATCGCGACGACGTTCTCGGGCCGGCATTCCCGGAACACGGCGCCGATGCAGGCGGTCATCGTGGTCTTGCCGACCCCACCCTTCCCCGAGACGACCCCGATCACGTACTGCTTGCGGATGTGCCGACGGATACGCTCCTGCAATTCCCGATAATGTCTTTCGGACGGGGATTCGCCGAAGTTGATGACGTGGCCGGATAGCTGATACAGAAATTTGCGCCAGCCACCGCCGGGTGGAATTTTGCGCGGGGCGACCATGTCTGAAATGCGTAATGTTCCGGAAACTGAATCCTGATTTTGGTACAGCGCGGCGGGCGTTTCTCGCCGGGTTGGTCCGCCCTGTTCCGGAGAATTGGAGGAGCCCGTCCACGGATTCGTCACGATGCCGATGCTATCATTTTCGAACTGCCTTTCGACTACACGACTTTTCGGTACGAATGCCATTCCTGATCGGCCGGCAGCCGCCGCACCATGTGGTTGATCGCAGCACCGATGTTGCTCTTGGTACCCGGGGCGATGATCATCCACTTCTTGCCCCCGGAGGAAACCTGTTCGGCGAGCACCCGGCCTTCCGGCGTATCGATGATCGTCACCGCGCCCAGGTCGATGTAGGTGCGGGTCGGCGATCCGTTGTCCACCCCGGGACTGCAGCGCCACGAACGAGGCCTGGGCCGAGCGGCCGGGATCGGTGGCCAGTTTCAGCATGTGCACTTGGTCGGCCGCGAGCCCTTGCTTGCCCAGGAACTCGTGCAACGATGCCTCGTCGGTGGCAGCGGCGCGCAGCGCGTCCGCGTCCAGCGTGACCGGCCGTAACTTCGCGGGTTCGCTTGCGCCACAAAGACGTTCGATCTACAGGTTGAGCGCTGCGCTGGCCGTGCCCTCGTTGTTCGTGATGCCCGCCCCGCTGATTCGGACCAGGTTTCCCGAGCGTTTGATGGCCACCCACCACTGCGCGAACCTGGCGAGCAGCGCGCGCCGGTTCGCCGTCGGCTGCCAGGCGGAAGTTCACCAGCAATGCGATGTCGCGGCGCGACAGCACGGTCAGCCATTCGACTATCGCCCCGTCGACGGAGCCGGTTTCATCGATGGCCCCGGCGGCCCGTAGGTCCGCGGTCACCGGGTGTGCCAGCGCCGTGTGCTTGGGCTCTACGCTGGGCAAATGCGGCCGCAGCCCCATCTCGGGGGCCAGGACCTCGATGCCGGTGAGTACCTGTAGGACCCAAAGGCCGTCCAATGAGGTGGTTAGCACGGTCTTCCCTTAGAGCCAAGTGCGGGGCGCACGCTTACGTGCGCCCCGCCAAGCCAGGACTACGTGAAGAAGGCCTGGGTTGCCTGGTCCGTATTGATCGCGTTCTCGTGAACGGTGTTGACGGTGTGCCCGTGCAGGCTGACGGTCTGGATCATGTCGTCGAATCCGTGCAGCATCTGCTGTTGCGCGTCGAAGAAGGCCGTCGCCCCCTGGCCCTGGAAGAACTCGGCAAACGACTGGGTGATGTGGTAGACGTCGTCCTTGATTTCCATCAGCTGCGCGGCCTGCGTTGCGATGTCACCGGAAAGGCCGCTGACGGCGGCGTGGTCGTAGACAATGTGATCTGACATATTCGAATTCCTTAGGAGTAAGAAAGCTTTTGGGATTGCCGGCTTAGGTGGACTGAAGTCCGCCGAACACGCCGCTGGGGTTGTGGGTCGAATCGGCTTCGTGGTGCTCCATCAACGTTGCAGTCTGGGCGAGGCCGTGCGCCAGACAGTTTCCGCCGGTCATGATCTGCTGCAGGTCGTGGGCAATCTGGCCCGCCGTGTTCAGCGACGTCGAGCCGGCCTGCCCGGCCCATCCGGTTGCGCTGACGATGTTCTCGCGGCCACTCAAGTACTGGTTCGCGATTGCGGTGCTTCTTCGAGCCGCGCCTCAATCCGTTGCTTCGAACTGCGCAGCAGCTCCGGTGTAACAACCTCCGGTGTAACAACCGTTGTCCCCGCCATGTGTTTCTCCCTTGATTTCCGTAGGCTCCCCGACCTGGATATAATAAGAGTGTAGACAGGGATCGGGGTCTGTCACTTCAGTTGGATTTCCTGCTGCACAGGCGTTGAGTTACCCGTTGGCGAAAGCCGTAAAACGCCACGTCACAGGGTGCTGGAGCCGTCTGCCGAGCCGCCCACCGTCGGCGTCGGTCAACCGGACGTCCCAGTGGCCGTTCACCGTCGGTGTCCACGTAGCCGGTCACGCCGTTCTGGTCGGCGCACAGGACCCGTCCAGCCCGTACCAACGCAAGCCCCCGCCGCGGTCGGCGGCCACCGCCCAGGTTCCCGATCCGTCGCCGGTGAAGTACGCCTCGGGCACGCCGTCGTGGTCGAGATCGAGGTCGGGTTGGCCGTGCCAGATGGCGGCCGCACCGTCATCTCCGGATAAGCAGTAGTCCATGCGTACTCGGACGCGCCGGCACCGCTACCCGTTCCTGCGGGATCGCCACCACGCCAACAGCTCCGCGGTGGCCTCTTCCTCGGTCAGCGGTCCACGGTCCAGCCGCAGCTCCTTGAGGAACCGCCACGCCTCGCCGACGTGCGGCCCGGCCGGGATGCCGAGCAACTTCATGATCCGGTTGCCGTCCAGGTCGGGACGCACCCGGGCCAGATCCTCCTGCGCGGCCAACTCGGCGATGCGCGCCTCGAGGCGATCGTAGTTGGCCTGCAACCGCGCGGCCCGACGCTTGTTGCGGGTCGTGCAGTCGGCGCGGACCAACTTGTGCAGCCGCGGCAGCAACGGCCCGGCGTCGGTGACGTAGCGGCGCACCGCGGAGTCGGTCCACTTCCCGTCGCCGTAGCCGTGGAACCGCAGGTGCAAATAGACAAGCTGGGAGACGTCGTCGACCATCTGTTTGGAGTACTTGAGCGCCCGCATCCGCTTGCGGGTCATCTTGGCGCCGACGACCTCGTGGTGGTGGAAGCTCACGCCGCCGTTGTCTTCGTGGCGCCGGGTGGCGGGCTTGCCGATGTCGTGCAGCAGCGCCGCCCAGCGCAGCACCAAATCCGGGCCCTCGTCCTCCAGGGCGACGACTTGGCGCAGCACAGTCAGCGAATGCTGATAGACGTCCTTGTGCTGGTGATGTTCGTCGATGGCCATCTGCATGCCGCCGACCTCGGGCAACACCACCGCGCCCATCCCGGTTTGCACCAGCAACTCGATGCCGGCGACCGGATCGGCGCCCAGCAGCAGCTTGTCCAGCTCCGCGGCCACCCGTTCGGCGCTGATTCGGCTCAACTGCGGAGCCATCTCCTCGATCGCGGTCCGCACCCGGGGCGCGACGGTGAACCCCAGTTGCGAGACGAACCGGGCGGCGCGCAGCATCCGCAGCGGGTCGTCGCCGAAGGACACCGCGGGCGCCGCCGGGGTGTCCAGAACCCGGGCCTTCAGCGCCGCCAAACCGCCCAGCGGATCGAGGAATTCGCCCGGGCCGGCCGACGTGATGCGCACGGCCATCGCATTCGCGGTGAAATCCCGGCGCACCAGGTCGTCGTCGAGCCGGTCGCCGAACTTCACGTCGGGATTGCGCGACACCTGGTCGTAGGTGTCCGCCCGGAAGGTCGTGATTTCCAGGCGGTGCTCGTGCTTGCCGACGCCGACGGTGCCGAACTCGATCCCGGTATCCCAGACCGCGTCGGCCCAACCCCGCACGATCTCCTGCACCTGCTCGGGCCGGGCGTCGGTGGTGAAGTCCAGATCCGGGCTCAGCCGGCGCAACAGCGCGTCGCGCACCGACCCGCCGACCAGAAACAAGTCGTGCCCCCTGGCCTCGAACAGAGCGCCCAATCCGCTCAGCACCTCGGTATGCTGATTCAGGGCGACCGCGGCCGAGGCAAGCAGCTCCACATCGGCGGCGGGTTCGGACACGTTCGATGAGCCTAGTCGTGCGCGGGCCGCGGTCACGCCCGCACCAGCGGCGAGTGTGTCCGGAAGAACAGCTGGTGCCAGCTACTATCGCTTGGGTGTCGGATGGCGAACAAGCCAAACCACGTCGACGTCGGGGGCGCCGTCGCGGTCGTGGTGGTGTGGGCGCGTCCGGAAACGACGCCGAAGCCAAGGTGACTGCCGAGTCGGCGGCGGGTAACCGGCGCCGGCCGCGCCCGCCCCGCCGGGTGCCGGAGCGATTGCGTACCGTGCACGAGACCTCGGCGGGCGGACTGGTCATCGACGGTATCGACGGCCCGCTCGACGCCCAGGTCGCGGCCCTGATCGGGCGCGTCGACCGGCGCGGACGCATGCTGTGGTCACTGCCCAAGGGCCACATCGAGCTCGGTGAGACCGCCGAGCAGACCGCCATCCGTGAGGTCGCCGAGGAGACCGGGATCCGCGGCAGTGTGCTGGCCGCGCTGGGGCGCATCGACTACTGGTTCGTCACCGACGGCCGACGGGTGCACAAGACGGTGCACCACTATCTAATGCGCTTCTCCGGTGGCGAGTTGTCCGACGAGGACCTCGAAGTCGCCGAGGTGGCGTGGGTGCCGATGCAGGAGTTGCCGTCACGGCTGGCCTACGCCGACGAACGCCGCCTCGCGGAGGTCGCCAACGAACTGATCGGCAAGCTGCAGGCCGACGGCCCCGCCGCGCTGCCGCCGCTGCCGCCCAGCACGCCTCGGCGCAACCCGCAGACCCATTCCCGAGCCCGACATTCCGACAAGCCCCGCGGTCGTCAGAACGGTCACGGGCCGAGGCCGTGACCGCCTCGCGACTCAGCTGGGCGGGCTTGTTGCGCCTTGCCGTGGTGATCGGGGTCGTGGCCGGTTTCGCGGCGGTGCTCACCGGTCCCGTCGGGACGCCCCGCGCGGCCGCCGACGAACCCGGATCGACGCCGTTCGTCCGGGTCCGCGTCGATCAGGTGACCCCGGACGTCGTCACCACGACGAGCCTGCCGATCGTCACGGTCAGCGGCGTGGTGACCAATATCGGTGACCGCCCGGTGCGCGACGTGATGGTGCGTCTCGAGCACGCCGACGCGGTCACCTCATCGGCCGGCCTGCGCACATCCCTGGACGGCGCCACCGACCAGTACCAGGCGGCCGCGGACTTCTTCACGGTGGCACCGAAGCTGCAGCGCGGCCAAGAGGTGGGCTTCACGCTGTCCGCGCCGCTGCGCTCGCTGGCCAAGTCGTCGCTCGGGATCAACCAGCCGGGGATCTATCCCCTGCTGGTCAACGCCAACGGCACGCCGGATTACGGCGCGCCGGCCCGGCTCGACAATGCGCGGTTTTTGCTGCCGGTGATCGGGGTCCCGCCCGACCGCGCCGATGCCCTGGAATCGGCGGTCGCGCCGGACACCTCGAAGCCGCTCTGGGTCACCATGCTGTGGCCGCTGGCCGACCGGCCCCGGTTGTCCCCCGGCCAACCCGGCGGCACCATTCCGGTTCGGCTGGTCGACGACGACCTGGCGACGTCGCTGGCCACCGGCGGCCGGCTGGACATCCTGCTGTCCGCGGCCGAGGTCGCGACCAGCCGCGACGTCGACGCCGACGGCGCCGTCGGCCGCGCGTTGTGCCTGGCCATCGACCCGGATCTGCTGGTCACCGTCAACGCGATGACGGCGGGCTACGTCGTGTCTGACTCCCCCGACGGGCCCGCGCAGGAACCGGGCACTCCGACGCATCCGGGCACCGGGCAGGCGGCGGCGACCGGCTGGCTGAACAGGCTCCGTGCCCTGGCGCATCGCACCTGCGTCGCGCCGCTGCCCTACGCGCAGGCGGACCTCGACGCCTTGCAGCGTGTCCACGACCCCGGGCTCAGCTCGATCGCCACCACCAGCGTCGGCGACATCGTCGACCACATCCTGGACGTGCAATCGACCCGCGGTGCCACGCTGCTGACCGACGGCCCGCTGACCGACGGCTCGGCCGATCTGCTCAGTGCCAACAACAGCACGGTCGCGGTCGCCGCCGGTGACCTGGTCGCGTCGGACTCGCAGAACTCGTCGGGGTCCGACGGCGTCGACACCGTCCCCCGGCGGCTGTCCCCGCAGGTGGTGGTCGCGCCGTTCGACCCGGCCGTGGGTGCCGCACTGGCCGGGGCGGGTAACAGCCCCGGCGTGCCGACGTATCTGGACCCGTCACTGACGGTTCGGCTGGCGCATGACTCGAATACCGCGCGCCGGCAAGACGCCCTGGGCTCGATGTTCTGGCATGCGCTGGATCGGGACGCCCCGCCGCGCACGCAGATTCTGGTGCCGCCGGCGACGTGGAATCTGGGCGCCGACGACGCGCAGGTCATCCTGACGGCGCTGGCCACCACGATCCGTTCCGGCCTGGGTGTGCCGCGGCCGCTGCCGGCGGTCATCGCCGAAGCCCAGACCGTCCCCGCGGCCCGCGCCGAGCCGCCGCGGCCGCCACAGGCCCCCGAGCGCGGCCGATTCGGCGACAACGTCGTCGCCGACATCAACGGCCAGGTCGGTCGGCTGTGGAAACTGACCTCGGCGTTGAGCACCGACGAGCGCACCGGGCTGACCGGCGTCCAGTACACCGCCCCGCTGCGTGAGGACATGCTGCGGTCGCTGAGCCAGTCGGAACCACCCGGCACCCGCAACGGGCTGGCCCAGCAGCGGCTCGCGGTGGTCGGAAACACCATCAACGACCTGTTCGGGGCGGTGACGATCGTCAACCCCGGCGGCTCCTACACACTGGCCACCGAGCACAGTCCGCTGCCCCTGGCGCTGCACAACGGCCTCGCCGTGCCCATCAAGGTGCGTCTGCAGGTCGACGCCCCGCCGGGGATGACGGTCACCGACGTCGGGCAGATCGAACTGCCCCCGGGCTACCTGCCGCTGCGGGTGCCGATCGAAGTGAACTTCACCCAGCGCGTCGCGATCGACGTGACGCTGCGAACCCCTGACGGCACGCGGCTCGGCGATCCGGTGCGCATGTCGGCGCACTCCAACGCCTACGGCAAGGTGTTGTTCGCAATCACGCTGACAGCGGCGGCCGTGCTGGTGCTGCTGGCCGGGCGACGCCTGTGGCACCGGTTCCGCGGCCAGCCCGACCGCGCCGACCTGGACCGCCCCGACCCGCCCCACCGCCATCGCGCCGCGCCCGCGCGTGAGGTCGGCGATCGCGTCGACGAAGAGCACCGGGTATGAAACCCGCCTACCGGCGGTCTCACCCACAGCAACCGCCGCGCCGGCAGCCACCGCCCCAACGACCGCCCGGCCGGATTCCGCCACCGACCGGACCGCTACCCCCGGTGACGGACCTGCCCACCCGCCGGGTCGAACTGTCCGACGCCGCGCTGGTGTCGCGATCGTGGGCGATGGCGCTGGCGACGTTGGTCAGCCGGTTCACCGGGTTCGCGCGGATCGTGTTGCTGGCGGCGATCCTGGGTGCGGCGCTGTCCAGCGCCTTCTCGGTGGCCAATCAGCTGCCGAACCTGGTCGCCGCGTTGGTGCTGGAGGCGACCTTCACCGCGATCTTCGTGCCGGTCCTGGCGCGCGCCGAGCAGAACGACCCCGACGGTGGCGCGGCGTTCGTCCGGCGCCTGGTCACGGTGACCACCACGCTGCTGTTGTTCGCCACCGCCGTCTCGGTGGTGGCCGCGCCGCTGTTGGTTCGGCTGATGCTAGGTCGCGATCCGCAGGTCAACGAGCCGCTGACCACCGCGTTCGCCTATCTGCTGTTGCCGCAGGTGCTCGCCTACGGCCTCACGTCAATGTTCATGGCAATCCTGAACAGCCGCAACGTCTTCGGGCCGACGGCGTGGGCCCCGGTGGTCAACAATGTCGTCGCCCTGGTGACCCTGGTGGTGTATTTGGTCGTCCCCGGTGAGCTCTCGGTCGATCCCGTCCGGATGGGCAACCCCAAGCTGCTGGTGCTCGCCGTCGGCACCACGGTCGGGGTGTATGCGCAGACGGCGGTGCTGCTCGTCGCGCTGCGCCGCGAGCGCGTCAGCCTGCGCCCGTTGTGGGGAATCGACGAGCGGCTCAAACGGTTCGGGGCGATGGCCGCCGCGATGGTGCTCTACGTGCTGATCAGCCAGCTGGGCCTGGTGGTGGGTAACCAAATCGCCAGCACCGCAGCGGCTTCCGGGCCGGCGATCTACAACTACACCTGGCTGGTGCTGATGCTGCCGTTCGGCATGATCGGCGTGACGGTGCTGACCGTGGTGATGCCGCGCCTGAGCCGCAACGCCGCGGCCAACGACACCAAGGCCGTGCTCGCCGATCTGTCGCTGGCCACCCGGCTGACGTTGATCACGCTGATCCCGATCGTGGCGGTCATGACCGTCGGCGGCCCCGCGATCGGTAGCGCGTTGTTCGCCTACGGCAACTTCGGGGGGGTCGACGCCGGATACCTGGGCGCCGCGATCGCCCTGTCGGCGTTCACGTTGATCCCCTATGGGCTGGTGCTTTTGCAGCTGCGCGTGTTCTACGCGCGCGAGCAGCCGTGGACGCCGATCGTGATCATCCTCGTCATCACCGCGGTCAAGATCGCCGGCTCGGTGCTCGCTCCGCACGTCACCACCGACCCCCAACTGGTGGCCGGGTACCTGGGCCTGGCCAACGGGCTGGGCTTCCTGGCCGGCGCGCTCGTCGGGTACTACCTGCTGCGGCGCACCCTGCTGCCGACCGGTGGGCAGCTGATCGGGCGCGCCGAGGTACGGACGGTCCTGGTGACGGTCGTCGCGTCGATGCTGGCCGGCCTGATCGCCCACGTCGCCGACCGGCTGTTGGGGCTGGGCGCGCTGACCGCCCACGGCGGTGCTGCCGGATCGTTGCTGCGGCTGCTGGTGCTCGGCTGCATCATGCTGCCGATCATGGTGACGGTCATGGTTCGCGCGCGCGTCCCGGAGGCGGTGACCGCGATGGCCGTTGTCCGGCGCCGCATCCGCGGTCGCCGCCCCGCAGCGGTCGCCCAAAGGGGATCGTCTCAGCCGGGCCGGGTCACGTACCCTGAGCACAGGAATTCGTCCCCGCCGGGGGTCAAGGCGATCCAGGAGCCGATCCGGCGCAGCCCTCCGGATCGAGCAGGCGACGCCCGGCTAGCGAAAGGACCGGAGGTGACCGACCGCCCCGTGGAGAGCGCTGCATCGGGCCCTGCATCCGGTTTAGGTTCGGGTGGCGAGCGACTTTCCCAGCCGGCAAGGCCGGCTGCCGACGATTTCCAGCCCGACATCGCCACCTCACGCAAGGCCGAGCCCTCCGGTCCACCCCCGTCGGAGCCGCGCAACGGCGATTACGTCCGCGAGCGGGCCGCCGAATCGTCGAGCGACGATATCCACCTGGTCCCCGGCGCCCGCATCGCCGGGGGCCGGTATCGACTACTGGTCTTCCACGGCGGTGCGCCGCCCCTGCAGTTCTGGCAGGCACTCGACACCGCCCTGGACCGGCAGGTGTCGCTCACCTTCGTCGACCCGGACGGCGCCCTGCCCGACGACGTCCTCCAGGAGATCTTGTCGCGCACGTTGCGGCTGAGCCGGATCGACAAGCCCGGCATCGCCCGCGTGCTCGACGTCGTCCACTCCAGCCACGGTGGCCTGGTCGTCGCGGAGTGGATCCGCGGCGGCTCGCTCCAGGAAGTCGCGGACACCGCGCCCTCGCCCATCGGCGCCGTGCGGGCGATGCAGTCGCTGGCCGCTGCCGCCGACACCGCTCACCGCGCCGGCGTCGCGCTGTCGATCGATCACCCCAGCCGGATTCGGGTCAGCATCGACGGCGACGTCGTGCTTGCGTACCCCGCGACCATGCCCGACGCCAACCCCGAGGACGACATCCGCGGGATCGGCGCGTCGCTGTACGCCCTGCTGGTCAACCGGTGGCCGCTGCCGGAGTTCGAGGTGCGCAGCGGGCTCGCGCCGGCCGAGCGGGACGCATCGGGCCTGCCCGTCGAACCCAACACCATCGATCGCGACATCCCGTTCCAGATCTCGGCTGTCGCCGTGCGCTCGGTCCAGGAAGACGGCGGAATACGCAGCGCCTCAACGCTTTTGAACCTGCTGCAACAGGCCACCGCAGTGGCCGACCGGACCGAGGTGCTGGGCCCCATCGATGATTCACCACCACCCGAGGCGCCGCGCCCGACCGGGCGCGAGTACGCGACGATGATGCGTCGGCGCCGCAACGTGCTCATCGGTGGTGCCGCCGCGCTGGCGATCATCGTGGTCGCGTTGTTGGTGCTCGCCTCGATCGTGAGCAAGATCTTCGGCAAGGTCGGTGGTGGCCTCAACAAGGACGAGCTGGGACTCAACGGGCCGAGTTCGTCGAGCGCGTCGTCGGCGGCGGCGACTCCCGCGCCGGCGGGCAGCATCGTCAAACCCACTCGGGCCACCGTCTTCGCGCCCGACGGGGAACCCGACAATACGGGCACCGCCGGACTGGCCATCGACGGCGACCCCACCACCGCCTGGGCGACCGAGATCTACACCGATGCCGTGCCGTTCCCGAACTTCAAGCAGGGTGAAGGGTTGATCCTGCAGCTGCCGAAACCCACGGTGATCGGTCAGGTCAGCATCGATACGCCGAGCACCGGCACCAAGGTCGAGATTCGGGCCGCGTCCACGGCTTCGCCGTCGAAGCTGGAGGACACTACCGTGCTGGCCCCGGCGTTCGCGCTCAAACCCGGCCATAACGTCATCCCGGTCAAGGCCGGCGCCCCGACGTCGAATTTGCTGGTGTGGATCTCCACCTTGGGAACCACCAACGGCAAGAGCCAGGCCGGCTTCTCGGAAATCACCGTCCAAGCGGCGTCCTGACACTAACAACCACGCGTTCGAGTGAAGTGCCGCGCGGTAGCCGATTGGTTACTGTCCCGCCGTGGGCTTCGGGGGGTACATCCAGCAGGACCGCAGCGACGCCGAGTTGTTAGCCGCCCATGTCGCCGGTGACCGCGACGCGTTCGGGGAGTTGTTCGGTCCCATCGGCGGCAGCTGCACCGGCTGGCCCGGCTGACCACGCGCACGCCCGAGGACGCCGAAGACGCGCTGCAGGACGCCATGTTGTCGGCACACCGCGGCGCGGGCTCGTTTCGGTACGACGCCGCGGTCGGCAGCTGGTTGCACCGGATCGTGGTCAACGCGTGCCTGGGACCGGCTGCGGCGCACCAAATCTCAGCAGACTGCGCCGCTGGAGGACATCTACCCGGTGCCCGATCGCACCACCGCGGTCGAAACGGCTCTGGTGGTGCAGCGCGTGCTGATGCGGCTTCCCGTCGAGCAGTGCGCCACGATCGTGGCGGTCGACATGCAGGGCTACTCGATCGCCGACACCGCCGCGCTGCTGGGCATCGCCGAGGGCACGGTCAAGAGCCGCTGCGCCCGCGGCCGGGTGCGGCTCGCCCAGCTGCTCGGCTACCTGGCCCCCGCCATCCCGTCGGCGTGCGTTACCCGCCCGGGCGGCACCGCCGGGCCGGGCATGACGGACACTGGGACCGATGGGCGAAGCGCAGAACGGAGCGGCGGATCATGATCCGGATCCCCGGGCGGAGCCGCCGCCGACGGTCGAGGCGCTCGCCGACCTGCAGGCCGGTCGGCTCGACGACGAAGCCGCCGCCGCGTTGCGCAGGCCAGTTCGCGAAGACCCGGACGCCGAACCGACCCTGCGGGCTTTGAACCGGGTGCGCCGCGACGTCGCGGCCGTCGACGCAAATCCCGAATCGGCGCCCGAACCACCGGAGCTGGTGACCCGCCGTATCTCCGAGGCGCTGCGGTCGGCCGGCGACTCCCGCGGCGCGGCCACCCACGCGGCGCGCCCACGCATCCGCGCAGCCCGGGTCGCCGCCGGGGCGGTCGGGGTTTGCGCGGTGCTCGCCGCGATCGGCTTCGGCACGGCCGCACTGCTCGACGAGCCCGAACCGGCGCCCAGCGCGCCGACCACCGCCCTGCACATCACGGTGTCGGCGCCGCCGATGGCGATCCCGCTGTCGGCGGCCGAGATCGTTGCCCTGCTCGGCCGAGCCCCCGAGTACGGTCCGCTGGCCGACCCGGGCCGGCGCGCATCCTGCCTCGGCGGACTGGGCTATACCGCGTCCACGCAGGTGCTCGGCGCGCGGCCGGTCGAGATCAACGCCCGCCCCGGTGTGCTGCTGGTGCTACCGGGCGACAATCCGACCGACCTCGCGGTCTTTGCGGTGGCGTTGAACTGCAGCGCCGCCGATACGGGGCTATTGGCCAGCACGCAGGTCGCCCGCCCTTAAGGTGGTGCCAAGTGTTGCGCGACATGGCCGGGAACACCCACGCTTACGCTGGCGTTCGACACGATTGAACAAATCTGTTTCTGGAAGGTTCGTATGACCGACTCCGCTCATCACACAGTCCACGACGTCATCATCATCGGATCCGGTCCGGCCGGGTACACGGCAGCCCTGTACGCCGCGCGCGCGCAGCTGGCGCCGGTGGTCTTCGAAGGCACCTCGTTCGGTGGTGCGCTGATGACCACGACCGAGGTGGAGAACTACCCCGGCTTCCGCGACGGCATCACCGGCCCGGAGCTGATGGACCAGATGCGCGAGCAGGCGCTGCGCTTCGGGGCGGACCTGAGGATGGAAGACGTCGAATCCGTTTCGCTGGAGGGACCGGTCAAGTCGGTCGTCACGGCCGACGGGGAAACCTTCCGGGCCCGGGCCGTCATCTTGGCCATGGGCGCCGCGGCGCGTTATCTGCAGGTGCCCGGCGAGCAGGAGTTGCTGGGCCGTGGGGTCAGCGCGTGCGCCACCTGTGACGGATTCTTCTTCCGCGACCAGGACATCGCGGTGATCGGTGGCGGTGACTCGGCGATGGAAGAGGCCACCTTCTTGACCCGGTTCGCCCGCAGCGTCACCCTGGTGCACCGGCGCGACGAATTCCGGGCCTCCAAGATCATGCTCGAGCGGGCGCGCAGCAACGACAAGATCAAATTCATGACCAACCAGACCGTGCTCGCGGTGGACGGCGAGACAACGGTGACGGGATTGCGGTTGCGCGACAACGTAACTGGCGAAGAAACCACCCTCCCCGTCACCGGAGTGTTCGTCGCGATCGGTCACGAACCGCGGTCGGCCCTGGTGCGCGACGTCATCGACGTCGACGCCGATGGTTACGTACTTGTCAAGGGGCGCACCACAAATACCACGCTGGAGGGCGTCTTCGCGGCCGGCGATCTGGTGGACCGCACTTACCGCCAAGCGGTCACTGCCGCGGGCAGTGGCTGTTCGGCGGCCATCGACGCCGAGCGGTGGCTGGCCGAGCACGAAGGGTCGGATGCCGACGACAAGAAGACGGCCGCCGGGAATGCGGACAATACCGATTTGATTGGAGCACCACGATGAGCGACACCGAAAAGGCTGGGGCCACAAAGGAAGTCTCCGACGCTTCCTTCTCGACGGATGTGTTGTCCAGCGATAAGCCTGTGCTGGTTGACTTTTGGGCGACGTGGTGCGGACCGTGCAAAATGGTCGCCCCCGTCCTGGAAGAGATCGCGGCCGAGCGGTCCGAACAGCTGACCGTCGCCAAACTCGACGTCGACGCAAACCCCGAGACGGCGCGCGACTTCCAGGTGGTATCGATCCCGACGATGATCCTGTTCAAGGGCGGCCAGCCGGTGAAGCGGATTGTCGGTGCGAAAGGCAAGGCGGCGCTGCTGCGCGAGCTTTCCGACGCGGTCCCCAACCTCGGCTGAGCGCATCCGCGCTTCGCGGCGATGCCTCGCCGTTTAGCCTGCGCTTTTCCCGAAACTGAGAAGGATCTGCGACAATACCGGTTAGCTGTAGTGCGTTTGTTTGCCTGTCAGTTTGTCCCGGAGGGCCCTTGATATGTCGAGTCCGCGCCGCGAAAACGGCGACGCGCTGCGCTGTGGTGACCGCAGCGCAGCTGTGACCGAAATCAGGGCCTCGCTGGCTGCGCTAGGGCTATTGGACAACGCCGACGAAGATTTGAGCACGGGCCGGCATGTGGCTCTCGAGGTCTTCGACGAGGAGCTCGAGCAGGCCGTCCGCGCCTTCCAGCAGCATCGTGGCCTGCTCGTCGACGGTACTGTCGGCGAGGCCACCTACCGGGCCCTGAAGGAGGCTTCCTACCGGCTCGGCGCGCGCACCTTGTACCACCAATTCGGCGCTCCCCTCTACGGTGACGACGTCGCGACATTGCAGGCGCGGCTCCAGGACCTCGGCTTCTACACCGGCCTGGTCGACGGACATTTCGGCTTGCAGACCCACAACGCATTGATGTCCTACCAGCGCGAATACGGGATGTCCGCCGACGGCATCTGCGGGCCGGAAACCTTGCGCTCCTTGTACTTTCTGAGTTCTCGGGTCAGCGGTGGTTCGCCGCACGCTATCCGCGAAGAGGAACTGGTGCGCCGCTCGGGCCCCCGACTCTCCGGCAAGCGAATCATCATCGATCCGGGCCGCGGGGGCGACGACCACGGCCTGATCGCACACGGCCCGGCCGGTCCGGTCAGTGAAGCAGATATCTTGTGGGACTTGGCCAGTCGGCTGGAAGGTCGGATGACCGCCATCGGCATGGAGACTTTTTTGTCCCGGCCGACCAACCGCAGCCCGTCGGACGCCGAACGCGCAGCTACAGCCAACAATGTCGGGGCGGACCTGATGATCAGCCTGCGCTGCGAGGCCCAGGTCAGTCCCTCGGCCAACGGGGTGGCCTCGTTCCACTTCGGCAACTCACATGGATCGGTGTCGACCATCGGCCGCAATCTCGCCGACTTCATTCAACGAGAAGTGGTGGCCCGCACCGGATTACGGAATTGTCGGACACATGGCCGCACCTGGGACCTGCTGCGGTTGACCCGGATGCCCACCGTCCAGGTCGACGTCGGCTACATCACCAACCCCGGTGACCGGGACATGCTGTTGTCCACGCAAACGCGCGACGCGATCGCCGAAGGCATCCTCGCCGCGGTCAAGCGCCTCTATCTGCTCGGCAAGAACGACCGGCCCACCGGCACGTTCACTTTCGCCGAGCTACTGGCGCACGAGTTGTCGGTGGAACGGACCACCCGTCTCGGCGGTACCTAACCGATCTCCTTGCTCTGCAACGTATTTGCCGCTTTCAACACATTGCTGGACCCGGCGCCGACCGGCTGCTGCAGCTGAGCATTCGCCAGCAGGCGCTCCAGCGCCGCCTCGACTTCGGCCTTCCACCCCAGACCCTTGTCCAGCTCGAGGCGTAGCCGTGGGAAGTACGAATGTGGTGCTACCACAACGAAACCCATGTCTTTCAAGAACTCCGCATCGATGATGCAGCGGTCTACCGAGCAGTCGCCGAGAGCCTCCAGCACCGGCCGGACGTCGGGGTCGGCGAGCGCAGGATCCAACAGCTCCGAAGCCGCCGGGGTACGACCGAAGGCTTCCAGCGCGCGGACCCCACGTCGCATCAATTCGTCGATGACCCGGACCAGCAGATCGTGCGGCAAGTCGTCGGGGGCATGCCCGTGCTCGATACCCATCGATGTCAGCAGCACCGCGTCCGCAGACACCGGCGCGGTCGGAAACCGGTGCGCCCGCGGCACCGCACCCGGCGGGGCATACAGCACGTAGCCCAGGCATGGGGGGTCGGTGCGGCTGTGCTCATCGGGGACGGCGGTCGCGACCTGACCGCACGAACCCCACTCCAGCATCACCATCGAAAGCCACGCCTCTTTTTCGAATTCGGGGTCGGCGAGCTGGTCCTGGGCGCCGAGCGTCGCGGGATCAACCTCCCAGAAGAAACAGCGGCGCGCGTGCTTGGGAAGCTGCTCGAAAGCTTCGAGCCGCAGGGGCGTGATTCGAGCAGACACTAGCCTCCTGGCTCCCGTGCGTATCGCCCATTGCCGCGAGCCCGGCTGTGCGCGGGCTGACGTGCACCAACAACCTCTCCAGAATAGGAGAATGTGTCGTTGTCGGGCCAGTGTTGACCCCGCCACTCCGGCGCGGCCACCGAACCGCCTCGACACCCGCCGCCGAACGCCGAAAAGGCTTGGTGGACAACGCATCTCCGCACTCGCGCCGGTCCAATGCGGGCCCGGAGACCGCGCGGTGTCACAGTGACGTAATTACACGGTATGACGGGTCATGCCTTGGGCGGGGTCATGGTGTCGACAATCCGCTGCAGATCCTCGACCGAGGCGAATTCGACGACGATCCTGCCCTTGCGCTTGCCGAGGCTGACCGTCACCCGGGTATCGAAGGCGTTCGACAGCCGGTCGGCGACGCCTTGCAGTCCCGGCATGTGAATCGGCTTGCGGCGCGGTGCCGCCGGTGCGGCCGTATCGCCACGGTTGGCCAATGTCACGGCTTCCTCGGTGGCACGCACGGACAGCCCCTCCGCGACGATCCTGCTCGCCAACTCCTCCTGCGCCTCGGGGCCGGCCTCCAACGACAGCAACGCGCGGGCGTGGCCGGCAGAGAGCACGCCGGCGGCCACCCTGCGCTGCACGGCGATCGGCAGTTTGAGCAACCGGATCATGTTGGTGATCAGCGGTCGCGACCGCCCGATTCGCGAGGCCAGTTCGTCGTGGGTGACCCCGAACTCGTCGAGCAGTTGCTGGTATGCCGCGGCTTCTTCCAAGGGGTTCAGCTGTGCCCGGTGGATGTTCTCCAGCAGGGCGTCGCGCAGCAAATTGTCGTCGGTCGTTTCCCGCACGATGGCCGGCAGAGTGGCCAGCTGCGCCTCCTGGGCGGCTCGCCAGCGGCGCTCCCCCATCACGATCTGGTAGCGCGCTCCGCCGGGTTTCGGCGTGATCGCTCGCACCACGATGGGCTGTAGCAGACCGAACTCGCGAATCGAGTGCACTAGTTCGGCCAGCGCCTCGTCGTCGAACACCTGTCGGGGCTGCTTGGGATTGGGCTCGATATCGGCCGGCGAGATCTCGCGATACACCGCGCCCATTTCGTTGGCGATCGGCGCCGGCCCGCCGATCAGCACGTCGGCGGCGGCGTCTCCCATCCGCGGGCCCAGGGTCGCGGGTCCCCCATCGCCCTCGGCGGGCCCGGTGGGAATCAGCGCACCGAGGCCCCGGCCGAGTCCGCCCTTCTTTTTGCCAGCGTTCGTCATTGTCGTCCCTTCACGCATGGTGACTAACCACGCTGTGCGAGTTCGCGGCTCGCGTCGAGATAGCTCATGGCCCCGCGCGATCCGGGGTCGTAGTCGATGATCGTCATGCTGTACCCGGGCGCTTCGGACACCTTGACGCTGCGCGGGATGACGGTGCGCAACACCTTCTCCCCGAAGTAGTGGCGCACCTCTTCGGCGACCTGATCGGCGAGCTTGGTCCGGCCGTCGTACATCGTCAGGATCACCGTCGTCACGTCGAGTTGCGGGTTGAGGTGCGCCTTCACCATCTCGATGTTCCGCATCAGTTGTGACACGCCTTCGAGTGCGTAGTACTCGCACTGGATAGGGATCATCACCTCGGGTGCGGCGACGAGGGCGTTGATCGTCAGCAGGCCCAACGAGGGCGGGCAGTCCACGAAGACGTAGTCGAAGTCGAAGTGGTCCAGCTCCGTCAAAGCGTTACGCAATCGATTCTCGCGCGCGACCATGCTGACCAATTCGATCTCGGCACCGGCCAGATCGATGGTCGACGGAACACAGAACAGCCGCTCGCTGTGCGGACTGCGGCGCAGTGAGGACTCGATCGTCTCCTCGCCCAGAAGCACTTCGTACGACGAGGGCGTACCCGGCTGCCGATCGATGATGCCCAGCGCCGTGCTCGCGTTGCCCTGCGGGTCGAGATCGATGACGAGCGTCTTGAGCCCCTGCAGCGCGAGCGCGGCGGCGAGGTTGACCGCGGTCGTCGTCTTGCCGACCCCGCCCTTTTGGTTCGCGACGGTGAAGACTCGACGCCGAGCCGGCCGGCGCAGCGGCGGGTAGGTGGTGTGCAGGATCCGCATCGCGCGTTCGGCCGCGGCGCCGATCGGGGTGTCGAATTCGTTCGATGTTTCACGTGAAACATCCGCCGTGGTCGCGCTCGGCGGTTCGTCCGCGACGGGCATTGCCTCTTCGGGCGCCACCGGCGGCGCGGCGGGTGTCCCCGTCGACCGTAGCTGCTCCACGCTTGGACCCGAGCCTCCGGACCGATCCGAGGCAGGGCTCATCGCTTTCTCCTGTCCGCCCTTGGTGCCAACCCGCGTCGCGATCGCGTTCCGCGCTGCGCTACCACCACGGTTGCGGGCGGACGCAAATAGCTCGCGCCACATGTCACCACCCTGACATCAACTGCGCCCAACGCCGCCATCCCACGCCGGTGTTCCTCGACTTCGTCGGGGGCACGTTCCCCCTTGATCGCGATCATTCGTCCGCCCGACCGTAGCAGCGGCATGCTCCACTTCGTCAGCTTGTCCAACGCCGCGACCGCTCGCGACACCGCGATATCCCGGTCGCCGAAACGCGTCCGGATTCCCGGCTCTTCGGCACGGCCGCGCACCACCTCGACGGTCAACCCTAGTTCGGCGACGACCTCTTTGAGAAACTCACTGCGGCGCAACAGCGGCTCGAGGAGCGCGACTTCGAGATCGGGCCGTGCGATGGCCAACGGTATCCCGGGCAGGCCTGCCCCGCTCCCGATGTCCACCACTCGCTCCCCGCGGTCGAGAAGCTCGGCGATCGCCGCACTATTCAATAGATGGCGTTCCCAGACGCGGCCCACTTCGCGGGGGCCCAGCAGGCCACGCTCCACACCCGTCGTCGCCAGGATCTCCGTGTACCGCGTCGCGGTCTCCAGCCGGTGGCCGAAGATTTCGTTCGCCGCCCCGGGTGACGGACCCGGCCCGACGGCCATCACATTCGGCGCCAGCGCCCGATCACATCCGTCGACATGTTTCACGTGAAACATTCCTCCGGTCCTCGGACCTACATCGGCGTGCGGGGCGCCACGAACTACACCGGTGTAACCCGCCTAGTCGTGCAGGACGACGACGCGGCGGCTCGGCTCGACGCCTTCGCTTTCGCTGTGGACGCCGGCCACCGCCGCGACCGCGTCGTGCACGATCTTGCGCTCGAACGCGGTCATCGGCTTGAGCTCTTCGCGCTCGCCGGTTTCCAGCACCCGCCGCGCCACCTTGTCGCCCAGCGCGGCCAACTCCTCGCGGCGCCGGCGCCGCCAACTCGCAATGTCCAGCATTAGCCGGCTGCGCACGCCGGTCTTCTGGTGCACCGCCAGCCGGGTCAGCTCCTGGAGCGCATCGAGCACTTCCCCGCCGCAGCCGACCAACTTGTTCAAGTCATCGCCGCCGTCGATGCTCACGACCGCCCGGTTGCCCTCCACGTCCAGATCGATGTCGCCGTCGAAGTCGAGCAGATCCAACAGCTCTTCCAGATAGTCGCCGGCGATCTCGCCTTCGGCGACCAACCGCTCCTCCAGATCGTCGGCGTCATCGGCGCCGGCCTCCGCGGCCGTCGCTTCCTCGGCCTCATCCTCGACCGCGACTTGGGTGTCCGACTCGCGTTCGGTGGTCTCAGCGTCCGTCATTTTCTCTCCCTCATCCATGGGTCCGTCCCTGTCTCATTCGGGTCACTCTCCGGAGACGGCCCGGTAAAGCCGTGGCGCCGATCGTCAGCGCTTTCGTCTCCGCGGTCGAGCCCCGGGCCGGGGCGTCCGATTGGCCGGGCCGTTAGTCCCGCCGGCGGTGCCCGGTTTGTCCGGTCCCGGCTCCGGTGACTTTCCGGCGGATTCCTCCTCGCCGGCATCCGTCCTCGGCGGGGCGGCGTCCCCACCCGTCGAGGACGCTTTGCCGTTGGCCGGCGCGGCCTTGCGTTTCGGTTTGGCCCCCGGCAACGGCGCGTTCGCTGCTCGGCGTTGCAGCACCTCTTGCTTTTTGGCCTCGTCCTCTTTCTCGATCATGTTGAACACATAGTGCTGCTGACCGAAGGTCCAGATGTTGTTCGAGAACCAGTACAGGATGATCGCCAGCGGCAGGAACGGGCCGCCGACGACGACGCCGAGCGGGAACACGTACAGCGTCAGCTTGTTCATCATCGCGGTCTGCGGGTTGGCTGCCGCCTCCGGACTTTGCCGGGCAATCGAGGCGCGGCTGTTGAAGTAGGTCGCGATGCCCGCCAGGATCATCACCGGCACGCCGACCAAGATCACCGCCGGGCGGCTGAAATCGGTGAAGGCCTCCAAGCCGCCCCGCTGTGTCATCGACGCCCCGATCGGGGCGCCGAACAGGTTCGCGTCCAGGAAGTGCTGCACCTCGGTCGGGCTGAACATGTAGTTGCCCGTCAACCGGTTTCGGATGACCGACATCTGCGGCTGTCCGAAGCCACCCGTCGTGCGGTTGAAGGAGCGCAGCACGTGATAGAGCCCGAGGAAAACCGGGATCTGCGCGAGCATCGGCAGGCAGCCGAGGATCGGGTTGAACCCGTGCTCGCGCTGCAACTTCTGCATCTCGAGCGCCATGCGCTGACGATCTTTGCCGTACTTCTTCTGCAGCGCCTTGATCTGTGGCTGCAGCTCCTGCATCTGGCGGGTGGTCCGGATCTGGCGCACGAACGGCTTGTACAGCAGCGCCCGCAGGGTGAACACCAAGAACATCACCGACAGTGCCCAGGCGAAAAAGTTCGAGGGTCCCAGCAGCGCGGCGAACAGCTTGTACCAAACCCACATGATCCACGACACCGGGTAGTAGACGAAGTCGAGGCTAAACAGATCGAACGACAACAGATTCACTCTCCCCTCGCGCCGCCGGGTCGTCCCCGACGGCGCTGGTGTCTTCAAAGTCCACCCGGGAACCCCGGTGTTCGCAACCACCTTCCGGTATCGGGTCCCATCCTCCCCGATGCCATGGTCCACACTTGGCGAGCCTCACCGCCGCCAGCCAGCTCCCCCGAATCAACCCGTATTCGGTGAGGGCGTCGACCGCGTACTGACTGCAGGTCGGCATGAAGCGACACGTCGCCGGCCGAAGCGGCGACACCATGTGCCGGTACAGCTGAATCAGAAAAACGAGTCCGCGCACCACGGTCCTGTTTGCGCCACTGACTCTCGCGCACGTCGGCGCGGTCACGGTCAACCGTCCGATCCCGCGCGTTCGAAGACGCGGCGCAGGCCTTTGCGCAACTCCTGCTCCAACCGCGTCGACGACGCCTGCCGACTGCTCGGCAGCGCCCGAATCACCACCCGGTCTTGCTGATGAAGATCGCCCAGCATGCCGCGCACCGCATGGCGCAGCCGGCGCGACACCCGATGCCGGTCTACGGCCGAACCGACCGATTTGGCGACAATCAGCCCCACCCGCGGACCGGTCTCGTCATCGTCTCCCCGTCGCACGTGGACGACGAGATCGGGCTGCGCGATGCGCATCCCGTCCTTTACTGTCGCGTCGAATTCCCGTGACCGCCTCATGCGGTTGCGCGCGGGAAGCACCGCCAACAAGCCTGTCGGTCAGATCAGGCAGATAGCACGCGGCGACCCTTGCGGCGCCGGCCAGACACGATGGCACGCCCGGCGCGGGTGCGCATCCGCAACCGGAAGCCGTGCACACGGGCTCGGCGCCGGTTGTTCGGCTGGAAGGTCCGCTTGCCCTTGGCCACGGCGTTCTCCTCGTTCTGTTTCGCTAAAAGCTTGTCCCAGTCATCCGGCCGTTCATGTCTGGTTCGGCTAGAGGTGGTTCTTGCTGCTGGCCAGCGCGGTCCCCGGGTGAAAAACTCCTGGGTCGCAGCCGTATCGCCGACGTTCGGGCGACTGTATGAGAGTACTGACGAGCGTTCGCCGGGTCAAACTTGCCCCGCCCCGACTGACCACCGCCGCCTCAGACAAATCCCTGCCGGCGCGGCAGTTCGACACGACGTGATCGACGCGTCATGGCACGCCCCGTCGGACTCTAAATAACGCGACTAGAATGCAGCAGAACTGTTGACACCCGCACGGAAAACTGTTAGCTTCGGGCAATGCCGTTTCAGACTGGAGCGGCGCCCGACAATGAACGAAGCATGATGGCGGATCTTCTCGCTGTGCAGGCGACCTAGCTCGGGTGGTCTCCGGCCCGCGGATCGCGAACCGTCGCCGGTACGCTACGCCCCGCATACGCCTATCCTGTTCACACTTGTGTATAACTATGTGGACAGTTGCTTTGTCGCCAAGCGTAGTTGCACTTCGACGTCGGACCAGGGAGATGCGTCGTTGACCGATGACTCCGGTTCTGGCTTTACGACAGTATGGAATGCGGTCGTCTCTGAGCTCAACGGCGACTCCGACTTGGACGGTGCAGCGGGAAATCGCACGGCCCTAGTCACCCCGCTCACCCCTCAACAGCGCGCGTGGCTGAATCTTGTTCAACCGCTGACCATCGTCGAGGGGTTCGCCCTGTTGTCGGTGCCGAGCAGCTTCGTCCAAAACGAGATCGAACGGCATCTGCGCACACCGATCACCGACGCGCTGAGCCGTCGGCTCGGACAGCAGGTCCAACTCGGCGTGCGCATCGCACCGCCGGCCGACGACGGCGACGACGCCCAGTTTGCGCAAGCGGACACCTTCGCCGACGACATCAACCTAGAAACGTCAAGTGACGCCGAGGAGGCCGACAACAACGGCGAAGCGATCGGCGTCGAGCAGAGTTGGCCCAACTATTTCACCGAACGTCCGCACGGTAGCGACCCGGCCACGGCCGCCGGCGGAACCAGCCTCAACCGGCGCTACACCTTCGAGACTTTCGTCATCGGCGCGTCCAATCGATTCGCGCATGCCGCGGCCCTGGCCATCGCCGAGGCGCCCGCGCGTGCCTACAACCCATTGTTCATCTGGGGTGAGTCCGGGTTGGGCAAGACCCACTTGCTGCATGCCGCAGGCAATTACGCGCAGCGGCTGTTCCCCGGCATGCGGGTGAAGTACGTCTCCACCGAGGAATTCACCAACGACTTCATCAACTCGCTGCGCGACGACCGCAAGGTCGCGTTCAAGCGCAGCTACCGCGACGTCGACGTGCTGCTGGTCGATGACATTCAGTTCATCGAGGGCAAGGAAGGTATTCAGGAAGAGTTCTTCCACACCTTCAACACGCTCCACAACGCCAACAAGCAGATCGTCATCTCGTCCGACCGGCCGCCCAAGCAACTGGCCACCCTCGAAGACCGGCTGCGCACCCGGTTCGAGTGGGGCCTGATCACCGACGTCCAGCCGCCCGAACTGGAAACCCGCATCGCGATTCTGCGCAAGAAGGCACAGATGGAACGGCTCGCGGTACCCGACGACGTACTCGAGCTGATCGCCAGCAGCATCGAGCGCAACATTCGCGAGCTCGAGGGAGCCCTGATCCGCGTCACCGCGTTCGCCTCACTGAACAAGACGCCGATCGACAAGTCGCTGGCCGAGATCGTGCTGCGCGACCTGATTGCCGATGCCAGCACCATGCAGATCAGCGCGGCGACCATCATGGCCGCCACCGCCGAATACTTCGACACCACCGTCGAGGAGTTGCGGGGCCCGGGCAAGACCCGCGCGCTGGCTCAGTCGCGCCAGATCGCGATGTATCTGTGCCGCGAGCTCACCGATCTGTCCCTGCCCAAGATCGGGCAGGCCTTCGGCCGCGACCACACCACGGTCATGTATGCGCAGCGAAAGATCTTGTCCGAGATGGCCGAGCGGCGTGAGGTCTTCGATCACGTCAAAGAGCTCACCACTCGCATCCGGCAGCGCTCCAAGTGCTGATTTCTGCCGTTTCGGCCCACCGCGCGCCGAATTTTTTTTCCAAAAACTTCCCGCACTTCTGCAACTCCAGTCACAGCCACCCGTGTGCGCAGTGTTGTGTACAAACGTGCCAAATAACGGTGCAGGAAACGACCGTGCAGTGTACGCCGCCCTGCCATCCCCAGTGGCTCAACATCGGCTACACAGTTACCAACGCTGTCATCCACAAGCCGATCGCCGCTCTAGCTGAGCCTAGCCGGAGCTGTCCCCAGATTGCACAGGCCTTAATACTGGTACTGAGATTTATCCATCAGTTGTTCTTTAAAGAACAGGCTTGGGGACACGTCGCTACACAGCACTTGCCAACCTCGCTCCCACTCGGCTTGTCGGCCTTCGCGATTAGCTTTCAAGATAGACGCAGAAGCTCTACGGTTGTGATTCGACTCCGTTGTGGACGTCCTGGCGGGTACCTCGCCACCGGTGTCCATGGCGGGGCCCCCAAGCTGGCGGGGCCCGAAGCTGGCTGCCGGATTTTTGAACTTTGGTAGGTGAAGGGACGCTATGAACGTGGCGACGACAACTGCTGGCCTCACCGATCTGAAGTTTTGCCTGGTCCGAGAATCGTTCGCCGACGCGGTGTCCTGGGTGGCGAAGAACCTCCCGAGCCGCCCTGCGGTCCCGGTGCTGTCCGGCGTGCTGTTGACCGGCTCCGATCAGGGCCTGACGATCTCCGGATTCGACTACGAAGTTTCCGCCGAGGCGCAGATCGCGGCTGAAATCGCTTCTCCGGGAAGCGTTTTGGTGTCAGGACGGCTGTTATCAGATATCACCCGGGCATTGCCGGACAAGCCGATCGACTTTTACGTCGACGGCAACCGGGTCGCATTGACTTGCGGCAGTGCCAAGTTTTCGTTGCCGACGATGGCGGTCGAGGATTACCCCACGCTGCCGACGCTGCCCGAAGAGACCGGGACGCTGCCATCGGATTTGTTCGCCGAGGCGATCGGCCAGGTCGCGATTGCGGCGGGTCGGGATGACACATTGCCGATGTTGACCGGCATCAGGGTCGAGATCTCGGGTGAGACGGTTGTTTTGGCCGCCACCGACAGGTTCCGGCTGGCAGTTCGCGAGCTCGCCTGGTCGGCGTTGTCGCCCGACATCGAGGCGGCGGTATTGGTACCGGCCAAGACGTTGGCCGAAGCCGCCAAGACCGGCACGGATGGTTCCGAGGTCCGGTTGTCGTTGGGCGCTGGCAGCGGAGTCGGAAAAGACGGGCTGCTCGGGATCAGCGGCAACGGCAAGCGCAGCACGACGCGACTGTTGGACGCGGAGTTCCCGAAGTTTCGTCAGTTGTTACCGGCCGAGCACACGGCCGTCGCGACCATCAACGTGGCCGAGTTGACCGAGGCCATCAAGCTGGTTGCGTTGGTGGCCGACCGGGGCGCGCAGGTGCGCATGGAATTCACCGACGGTCTGTTGCGGCTGTCGGCCGGCGCCGACGATGTCGGCCGTGCCGAAGAAGAACTCGCCGTCGACTTCTCCGGCGAACCGCTGACAATCGCGTTCAACCCGACCTATCTCACCGACGGTCTCGCCTCGGTGAAGGCCGACCGAGTGTCGTTCGGCTTCACCACCCCGGGCAAGCCGGCGTTGCTGCGCCCCGCCTTCGACGACGACAGCCACCCGACGGGAAGCGGTCCGTTTTCCGCGTTGCCTACGGATTACGTTTACTTGTTGATGCCAGTTCGGTTGCCCGGATAGGTGTACATCCGGCATTTGGGGCTGCGTGATTTTCGGTCCTGGGCACAAGTTGACGTCGAGCTCGAGCCGGGCCGAACGGTGTTCGTCGGCCCCAATGGTTTCGGGAAGACTAATTTGGTTGAGGCACTGTGGTATTCGACCACATTGGGGTCACACCGGGTGGGAACCGACGCGCCGCTGATCCGGGCGGGCACCGATCGAGCGGTGGTTTCGACGATCGTGGTCAACGAAGGCCGGGAATGCGCGATCGATGTGGAGATTGCGGCGAGACGGGCGAACAAGGCCCGGTTGAATCGCTCGCCGGTGCGCAGCACCCGTGAAGTGGTCGGGGTGTTCCGCGCGGTGCTCTTTGCTCCGGAGGACTTAGCGCTGGTGCGCGGCGATCCGGCGGATCGGCGGCGTTACCTCGACGACCTGGCGACCGTGCGCCGGCCCACGGTGGCCGCGCTGCGCGCCGACTACGACAAGGTACTGCGGCAACGGACCGCGCTGTTGAAATCGTTGGCCGGGGTACGGCACTGCGGCGACCAAGGCGCGATGGACACCCTCGACGTGTGGGACAGCCGGTTGGCCGAGCACGGTGCCGAATTGATGGCTGCCCGTATCGATTTGGTGAACCAGCTGGCACCGGAGGTAGAGAAGGCCTACCAGTTGTTAGCGCCGGGGTCACGGCCGGCGTCGATTAACTACAAGACGAGCGTCGACGGGTTGGATGCCCAGGGGACAGACGCCGCGGGCACCGACGGCGACTTCTTGGAAGCCGCGTTGTTGGCCGCGTTGGCGGCGCGGCGCAGGGCCGAATTGGAACGCGGCGTGTGTCTGGTCGGCCCGCACCGCGACGATCTGGAGCTGCGTCTGGGGGATCAACCAGCGAAAGGCTTTGCCAGCCACGGTGAATCGTGGTCTTTCGCGATCGCGCTGCGGCTGGCCGCATACGAGTTGCTTCGCGCGGACGGCACCGAGCCGGTGTTGTTGCTCGACGACGTGTTCGCCGAACTGGACGCGGCGCGCCGCCGCGCCCTGGCGGCGGTGGCCGAATCGGCCGAACAAGTCTTGATAACCGCGGCGGTACTGGAAGATGTCCCGGCCGGCTGGGACGCTAGGCGGGTGCACATCGACTTGCAAGACGATGACACCGGCCGGGTTTCGGTGATGCGACTATGACCGGCCGCGGCGACGACCACGACGAACAAGGCCCACCGCCCTTCGAACCGCCGAGTGGACTCAGCGGCATCGACTTGGTGCGACGCACCCTCGAAGAGGCCCGGGCGGCGGCGCGGGCGCAGGGCAAGGATGCCGGGCGCGGCCGCAGCAGCAATCCGGTTCCGCGCCGCGTCACTGGGCAGCGGCGCAGCTGGTCGGGTCCGGGCCCCGACGCTCGCGATCCACAACTGATGGGCAGGGTGGCCCGTGATCTCGCGAAAAAGCGCGGGTGGTCGGGCCGTGTCGCCGAGGGCACGGTGCTCGGGCACTGGGCGTCGGTGGTGGGGCATCAGATCGCCGATCACGCGACGCCGACCGCGCTGAACGAGGGGGTGCTCAGCGTGGCCGCCGAATCCACCGCCTGGGCAACCCAATTGCGGATGATCCAGGCGCAGTTGCTGGCCAAGATTGCCGCGGCGGTGGGCAACGGTGTGGTGACGTCGTTGAAAATCACCGGTCCTGCCGCCCCGTCCTGGCGCAAGGGGCCCCGACACATCTCCGGTCGAGGGCCGCGCGACACCTATGGCTGAAGGCGGGGGTAAAGTCAACGCGCCCAGCCGTCAAACGCGCCAGCCGCGTCCAGCATCCCAGCGCAGCGGCCGGCGTGGTCGCCAAATTCGGCGTCGCCGCGACGCTAACGACGGGCGCCGCGGTGGGCAGCGCGATGGCGTACATCGCCTACCACACCCCCACCTCAACGCTCGACGGCGTTTGGCGCGCAACGTCATTCAGCGTCGACGGGCGCCGAGCGATGCTGAACCAGGACAACCCGCAACCGTGGATCAATGTGGCGATCACCGATCGCGACAAGGCACCATTGCACCTGGTCAGGTTTGTCAGCCAGGTGCCGGCGGGTTACACCACCGCATGGTTGTTGAAGGTCGACGGGGATCGGCTCGAGTTACGGAAGCCCGAGTCGGATTCAGAGCAGGTTGTGCTACGCGCAGGCCAGCCAGACAAAGACTATTTGGTGCTCTGGGGCAAGTTCCACGGCAGGCAGACCCGAGGCACATTCGAGCGCCGGTTCATGGAACGCAGCAAGTCGGGTTTCCGGCTCATCAGCCCGCCAATACCGTTGGATTAGGTGAGCTAGTCGACGGCGCGGGTAGACCAAGCCACTCTGTTAGCGCGCCGCGCCCGGGCGGTCGGCCCCGTCTCGCATCGCGCGACACCCACAGATGACAGAATCGAGTGGTTGCCCGTCGCCGGTGCCCGGCCGCCCGTAAGCCGTAAACGTTTGCCCGCTCAGATCCGCGAGAACGAAACGGACCCCCGCGACGCACGTCCGGACGCGGCGTCAATAGAGAAATTCAGCGCACGGCGCGTCCAGATAGGTAGAAACGCGCCCAGAAAATCGGTCCCGGCCCCCGATCACGGTAGAGTGGGTAAATGCGACTGCTGCGGTGATGAGGAACCGCCCGCATGAAACCCCGAGGAGAGCATTCCGACCGTGGCTGCCCAGAAGAAGAAGGCGCAAGACGAATACGGCGCGTCAGCGATCACCGTGCTCGAAGGCCTGGAGGCCGTCCGTAAGCGACCCGGCATGTACATCGGCTCCACCGGCGAACGAGGTTTGCACCACCTGATCTGGGAGGTGGTGGACAACTCCGTCGACGAGGCGATGGCCGGCTACGCCAACCAGGTCGACGTGCGCATCCTCGACGACGGCAGCGTCGAAGTCGCCGACAACGGCCGTGGCATTCCGGTGGCCATGCACGCCACCGGCGCACCGACTGTGGACGTGGTGATGACCCAACTGCATGCCGGCGGCAAGTTCGGCGGCGAAAACAGTGGTTACAACGTCAGTGGTGGTTTGCACGGCGTCGGTGTGTCGGTGGTCAATGCGCTGTCGACGCGCCTCGAGGTGGACATCTTCCGCGACGGGCACGAGTGGTCGCAGTACTACGAGCGCGCCGTGCCCGGCACCCTCAAGCAGGGTGAGGCCACAAAGAAGACCGGAACCACGGTGCGGTTCTGGGCCGACCCCGATATCTTCGAAACCACCGACTACGACTTCGAGACGGTGGCTCGTCGACTGCAGGAAATGGCGTTCCTCAACAAGGGATTGACCATCACCCTCACCGACGAGCGAGTGTCCCGCGAAGAGGTGGTCGACGACGTCGTCAGCGACACCGCCGAAGCTCCCAAGACCGCCGAGGAAAAGGCGGCCGAATCCACCGCCCCGCACAAGGTCAAGCAGCGCACGTTTCACTATCCCGGCGGTCTGGTCGATTTCGTCAAGCACATCAACCGCACCAAGAACCCAATTCAGCAGAGCATCATCGACTTCGAAGGCAAGGGCACCGGCCACGAGGTCGAGATCGCGATGCAGTGGAACGGCGGCTACTCGGAGTCGGTGCACACCTTCGCCAACACGATCAACACCCACGAGGGCGGAACCCACGAAGAGGGTTTCCGCAGCGCGCTGACGTCGGTGGTGAACAAGTACGCCAAGGACAAGAAGCTGCTCAAGGAGAAAGACGCCAACCTCACCGGCGACGACATCCGCGAAGGCCTGGCCGCGGTGATTTCGGTCAAGGTCAGCGAACCGCAGTTCGAGGGCCAGACCAAGACCAAGCTGGGTAACACCGAAGTCAAGTCGTTCGTGCAGAAGGTCTGCAACGAGCAGCTCACCCACTGGTTCGAGGCCAACCCGTCCGAGGCGAAAACCATTGTGAACAAGGCGGTATCGTCGGCGCAGGCGCGCATCGCCGCGCGCAAGGCGCGGGAGTTGGTGCGCCGCAAGAGCGCCACCGACCTCGGCGGTCTGCCGGGCAAGCTTGCCGATTGCCGCTCCACCGACCCGCGTAAATCCGAACTGTATGTGGTGGAGGGTGATTCGGCCGGCGGCTCGGCCAAGAGCGGTCGCGACTCGATGTTCCAGGCGATCCTGCCGCTGCGCGGCAAGATCATCAACGTGGAAAAGGCGCGCATCGACCGCGTACTGAAAAACACCGAGGTCCAAGCGATCATCACTGCGCTGGGCACCGGCATCCACGACGAATTCGACATCGCCAAGCTGCGCTACCACAAGATCGTGCTGATGGCCGACGCCGACGTCGACGGCCAACACATCTCGACGCTGTTGTTGACGCTGCTGTTCCGGTTCATGCGGCCGCTGATCGAACACGGCCACGTATTCCTGGCGCAGCCGCCGCTGTACAAGCTGAAATGGCAGCGCAGCGACCCCGAATTCGCCTACTCCGACCGCGAGCGCGACGGCCTGCTCGAAGCGGGGACCAAAGCCGGCAAGAAGATCAATAAGGACGACGGCATCCAGCGCTACAAGGGTCTCGGCGAAATGGACGCCAAAGAGCTATGGGAAACCACCATGGACCCGACCGTGCGGGTGCTGCGCCAAGTCACCCTCGACGACGCCGCCGCAGCCGACGAACTGTTCTCCATCCTGATGGGCGAGGACGTCGACGCACGCCGCAGCTTCATCACCCGCAACGCCAAAGACGTTCGCTTCCTGGACATCTGAGCA
>NZ_JAGZ01000011.1 GCF_000526915.1 Mycobacterium genavense ATCC 51234
ACCCGGCTGCGGGGCCACCCGCGGTCTACACGCCCACCACATCGTGCACTGGGAAACGGCGGCCCCACCGAGTTGACCAACATCGTCTTGGTCTGCCCCTACCACCACCACCTGCACCACCGCGGCCTGATCACCATCACCGGAGACCCCGAGCACCTGCTCGTCACCGACCACACCGGCCAACCACTGCGCCCAGGATCACTCGCGCACCCACCCAACCCCCACCCGACGTGCCACCATGCCCCGGACCCACCGGCGAACGCGCCCACTGGTGGTGGTACCAACCCTTCCAACCACAACCACCACCCACCAACTAAGCTGCGTGCCAACGGCATTGGGTTGGGTAACAGCAACGAAATACTAGCGGGAGTGCGATTCACGAATGTGTTTGCCGGCGAGTCAAATTCGCACGCGAGCCGCGGGCGCCATTCAGTCGCCGATCACCCGAATCCAAAATCGCGGTGCCGTTACGCTCACGGACCACTCGAAGGCCGCGACCCAGGCCCGCGAGCCAGTTCGGCCAGCATGGCGTTGTAGGCGGCCAGGTCGGCGTCGTCGTCGCGGTCGGCCGCCCGGTCAAGCCGCCGCGCGGTTCGCTCGTCGCTGCGGGCCCATTGCACCAGCAGCGCGAGCATCACGATCACCAGCGGCACTTCGCCTGCCGCCCAGGCGATTCCGCCACCCAGGCGTTGATCGCCCAACAGATCGGTGTGCCAATTCAAACCCAGCGACCGGTAGTAGGCCTCCCCCAACACGGTTGGGGTGCCCATCAGCTCCACACCGAAGAACGCGTGCATGGGCAAGGACGCAAACACCACGCCCACCTTGGCCAGCGGCGGGATCGGTCGCGGTGTCAGGTCCACGCCGATCACCACCCGATAGAAGAGGTAGCCGCTGACCAGGAAGTGCACGTTCATGGCCAGATGCCCGGCATGGCTGGCGACCGCGTTGTCGAAGATGGAGGTGAAGTACAGGCCGTAGAAGCCCGCGACGAACAGCACCGTCGCCACGATCGGGTTGGTCAGGATGCGCGACACCCGGCTGTGCAGCGCGGCCAGCAGCCACTCCCGCATGGCAGGCGGATCGTCGCGGCCCGCGGCGGGTAACGCCCGCAGCACCAGACTGACCGGCGCGCCCAGCACCAGCAGGATCGGTACCAGCATCGACAGCCCCATGTGCGCGACCATGTGCATGCTGAACATCGCCGGCATGTAGCGGCCGACGCCGGACGAAGTGACGAACAGCAGGGTCACACAGCCCAGCAACCAGGCCAGGATCCGTCCCGCCGGCCAGTGATCGCCACGGCGGCGCAACCGCAGCACCCCCGCGATATACAGCGCGGCCAAAATGATTGCGGCCGTGCCGAAGATCAGATCGAAGCGCCAGTCGAGCAGGATTCGCGCCACCGTCGGCCCGCCGTCGAAGTCGTAGCCGATCTCGGCCTCGGGAATCGACGGCAGGCGGATCGGCGGTGGCGGCGGCGGAGTGCGGTCCAGCCCGACGGCGACGCCGAACGTCACGCCGAACAGCACGGCCTCGACCAGCGCCAGGCGAATCAGGCCGCCGCGTGACGTAGGGTCACGTTGCAGCGCAACGACTCCGGCGCGTCGCTGACGCCAGCCCAGGACACCCAGTGCGCACACGGCGACGAACTTGGCCAACACCAGCCGCCCGTACGTCGTGGTCAGCACGTCCGACGGCAACACCCGCACCAGGGCGTTCATCACGCCACTGAGCACCATCGCGACCCAGCACCACTGCGCGATCGTCGAGAAGCGCCGCGCGGCAAGCGCGAGGTAGTCGCCGCCCCGCACCGCGTGCGCCAGCAGCGCCAGCAGCCCGCCGGCCCACAGGCTGGCGGCGACCAGGTGAATCAGAAGGCTGTTGGTGGCCAGGTCGTGCGAGCCGCCGGCCGATGAGTGGCCAGTCAGCCCCAGCGGGATCAGCGTGATCACCGACCCGGCCAGCAGCAGCGGCGTCCACGACCAACGCAGCACCGCCAAGCTGGCCAAGGTTACGGCGGCGGCCAGGAACGCGGTCCAGCGCCACGACGAGGCGGTGTTGACCAGGCTGGCCAGCGACCACAGGCGCACCGGGTTGAGGATCTCGGTCAACCGGTGACCGGATACATCGGAAATGGTCAGCGGGACCAACAGGACCGCACACACCGCCCACACGCCCGACGCGACCGTCCCCACCCGTAGCGCTCGGTAGCCGCCGGCGTCGAGCACGCCGGACTTCTGCGGCGGCACCAGAAACGCGGCGAAGAGAAGCGATCCGACCGCCAGCACCGCGGCGATCTCACCCGCGGCCCGGACGAACGGCAAGCCCAGGGTTGTCGCCGGGCCCCGATCGGGTAACCCGGTGGCGGTCAGCGTATCGGCCAGCGACAGCGCCGCGATGCCGGCAGCCGTGCAACCGGCCAGCACCGCCACACCGGTAAGCAGCGGCCACACCAGCGCCCTGGTCTTGGCTGCGGACTGGCCAACCGTCATGCGTCCAGAGTATGGGCGGGCGCCCGCAAAGCCCGCCCTACCAAACCGGGCGGGCGCTGCGCTCCTCGCGTGCCCGGAATTCGCGGGCCACGAATTGGTTGCGGGCGATCTGCTCGACGTAGCCGAAATCCCGTAGAATCGCCCGCAATTCCCGGCGGAAGGCCGTGCGGCGTTCGGCCAGATCCTCCGCCGGTGCGATCAGATCCTGATCGGCGACCACCTGGCGCGCGGTGGCAAAGAGCAGCGTCGACACCGACTCGCTGCTGCGCACCCGGGTCTGTGCCACGTATTGCTGACCGACCCCGAGTGCGGCCTCGGTGAGTTCCTTCTGCCCGACATCGGCCGGCGCATCGCGCAACACGTCGGCGACGATCTCGTAGGCCTCGAAGAACACCCGCAACATCGCGTCGGACATCAATGGCCGCTTGGCGAACAGCAACGCGTCGATAGCGGCGCCGCCGGCCGCGACGTGAGTCTCCCAATCGTCATGCCATGCCATCTCTTCGGCGATGTTGTCGCGAAAGGCCGTCGAATCGGCGAAGTAGAAGTCGAATTTGAGCAGATCCCGCAACCGCATCGCCTGGGACCAGAAGGCTCCCATCCGATCGCCTTCCGTGTGCCGGGCATGCGCCAGGGCGAGTTCGACGATCGACGTTTCCAAAAAAGCGTGAATGACCGAGTTCCGATAGAACGCCGCGGCGTGCTCCTTGTCGGGCGTGATCAGCCACACCGGCTCGCGGCCGCTGTCGACGCGAGTGATGGGGTGCCCATTGGACAGGGCGTCGACGGCCGCGCGCACCCCGTCGCTGGTGCGCAGCCGCAACGCACTATTCGATACCGGCGTGTTCTTGCGGTCCAGGTAATCCAGTGAGTCCTGCAGCGTGTGGTGCAGTTGGTCGAGTGTGAGGGCCGCGCCTCGGGTGGTGAGCAGCAACGCGCACACCAAACCGTTGCCGTCACCGGACTGGCCCGCAGGATCCGCCACGCAACTTCGAACGACATTTTTTGCAGCGCAAGACGTTTGGTGTCTTCATCCTGGACCAGCGGGCCGTGCGGCGGGCCGAGGTACTGGCGCATCGAAACCGCTTCGGGGAAGCGGAAGTAAATCTTGCCGTAATTGCGTTCGCCCTGCGCCTTGATGAAGTTGTACAGCCACAGCACGCCCTCGGGCGTCTTCTCGCCGCCGTGTGCGTAGGCGGCGTATTCGGCCGTCTCGTGCAACTGGTCGAATCCGATCGAAACCGGTTGCAGCAGAATGTCTTCGCTACGGCCGTCCAGATACGCGTTGGCCACGTACGACATCAGGCCGAGCTTGGGGGGCAGCATCTTGCCGGTGCGCGAGCGGGTGCCCTCGATGGACCAGCTCAGGTTGAATCGCTTCTCGACGATGTAACCGACGTATTCACGCAGCACATACTTGTACAGTGCGAGAACAGCAGCACGGCCGGGTGAACCTCCAACCCGGTGCGCATCGCGGCGATTTGGAACGCGTCGTAGTCGATCTCCGCTTCGAAGCCGCGACAAACCGCCCTGGCCAGAACGGAAGCCAGGTCGACCGACACCCGGCTCCACCCGGTCGCCAATTCGTCGAACATTTTGCCCGCTTCTTCGACGCTGGCGCCGGGGATCTTCTGCAGTCCCGCGCGAAACCGCGTGGACGCCAAGATCTCCGGCTTCAGCAGCCGCGGCGACTTGTACTGCGGCCCGAGGATTCGATACTCGGCTCGTTCTAACGCCAAAAGGGCACGGCGCGTAACGAATTGGGTGAATTCGCGTTCGCCCCCGCCGACGGTGGTGTCGCGCCATTGCTGGCGCAGTTCGGACGCCTTGGCCGCCTCGCCGGCCACCACCCTGGCGCGGTGGCGATCCTTGCTCAAGATGTGGCGCTGCCGCCGTTGGTTGGGGTGGTAGGGATCCCAGCCCGGAAGTAACCCGGCCAGCTTCGCGGCTCGGCCACGATCCGGGGCCGGTAGCCAAAACACCCGCACCGGCACGATCGAGCGGTCTTCGCCGGATTCGAGGCGGTCGACAAGCAGGTTCAGCGCCGTGGGCGGCGCATCGCCGGAAGGAAGTTTGAGGACGTCGAACTTCACCTCCGGATTCCGGGCGCGCTGCTGGCTCAGCCACTCCATCACCAGCTGCGTTTCGACGGCGGACTCCATGGACGCCAACACCAGCGAGTCTCGCGCGGTCAGGACTGCGCTGGTATCTGCGGCCGGTTGTGTCACGCGCGCCCTCGAGGCCGAGACGTCGACTCGGCACTACCGGGCTGATCCGTGCCGGGTTGCACAGCCTCACCGTCGTTGAGTGCAACCTCCGACTCATTCGGATTCGGCTGCACCGGTTGGGGTTTGGCTGCGCCCTCGGTCGGTCTGGCCGCCGACTTTCGTGGCGCGGCCTTTTTGGGCACGGCCTTTTTGGCCGGCGCCTTTTGGCCGGCGCCTTGGTCGCGGTGGGCTTGGCGGGGAGCTTGGCCGGAGTCTTTTTGCCCGGCTTCTTGTCGGCGTACAGCGCGGCCTCGGGCAACTCGTCCTCGGGCCAGTTGGCCAGGGTGTCCAGATACAGCTGGCGCACCTCGGCGATGTGCTCGGGCAGCGTCTCCACCGTCCAGTCCGTCACCGGGATCGGCGGGAACACCGCGACATCGACGGTGCCGGGGTTGATAGTGGTCGAATTGCGGGCGGCGACGATCTCCGCGTTGCGAATCACGATGGGCACGATCGGAATTCCCGCCGCCATCGCGATGCGGAACGGCCCCTTCTTGAACGGCCTGACCTCGGTGGTATCGATCCGGGTGCCTTCGGGGGCGATCAGGATCGAGAGGCCTTTTTTGGCGCGCTCTTCGACGGTCTTCATCGTCTCCAGCGCGGCGACCGGATCGTCGCGGTCGATGAACACACCGTCGGTCAGTTGCCGAGGGTGCCCACGATCGGATCCTTCTGCAGCTCCTTCTTGGCGACGGCAACCCAGTTGTCGCGCACCAACGCTCCGGCGATGATGGGGTCAACCTGGTTGCGGTGGTTGAAGATAAACACCGCCGGGCGTTGTGCCCTCAGGTGCTCCTTGCCGATGACGTTCAGGCTCACGCCGTTGGCGCCCAACAGCGTCTGGGGGAAGGTCGAGGTGAAGAAGTTCACCCCACGCCGTCGGCTCAGCGTCAGCAGCCCGACCCCCAGCGCTCCGGCCACGACCGGGAACATCGAGCCGATGCCGGCCAGCGTGCGCACCTGAGGCCGGATACCGACGCTGCCCCGGCTGCTGAATTCCAGGACCGGCCAACCCCGCCGCTTGGCGACGGCGGCCATCTTGCCCTCGGGGTTGGTCGGCCGCGGATTGCCGACCAGATACATCAGCGCGACGTCCTCGTCGCCGTCGGCGTAGAAGTAGCTGTCTTTCAGATCAATGTCGTGCTCGGCCGCAAACCGTTGTACCGCAGCGGCTTTGCCCGGCCCCCAGAGGATCGGCTCGACGACCTCGCCGGTGAACAGTCCGTCCTCGTTGACTACGAACTTGTTGGTGAGCGTGTTGTCGATGCCGAGGAAACGTGCCACCGGGTTGACCTGGATGGTCAGCGCCGACGAACTGAGCACCACGGTGTGGCCGCGAGCCACGTGGGCGCGCACCAGCTCCCGCATCTCCGGGTAGATACGCGACTCGATCCGCTGGGCGAAGAGCCGCTCGCCGATCTCCTCCAGGTCGGTCAGCATCCGGCCGCGCAGCGCCTCGGATGCCTTGCTGATCAGATCTTCGAACTCCAAGCGCCCCAGCCGGTGGTTCAGCCCGGCTTGAACCATGCTGAGCAGCTCACCGACCCCCATGTCCCGCCGGCGCAAGCGCTCCTGGGTGAGGATCACCGCGGTGAACCCGGCGACCAGCGTTCCGTCCATGTCGAAGAACGCACCGACTTTGGGCCCGGGGGGACTCGCGCGATTCTCGGCGACCGAGCCGGGCAATTGCAAATCCTTTGGGGGCGTGGGTATCCCGTGGTCCTTCGCCGCGCTCATGAGCCCGACATCGATTCGGACAACGCATCGGGTTGCGCAGCGAACGATGCCCGCACCGCGTGTGGCGCCGGATCGCCGGCCAGTGCGAGAATCTCGTCGAAGCCCTCCAACAGGCATTGAGCGAACAAGGCTTCCTTTCGTACCGATGCTCTATCGTAGCGCACCGTGATGGTGCACCACCCGCCACGCGAAATTAGCACCACCATCATCGCCACACCGGGCAGCGGACCGATACCGTACTGCCGCAAGACTTTTGCTCCGGCGATGTAGGTGTCCCCGGGGTAGACCGGGACATTGCTGGCCTGCACGTCGGCTCCGACCACCGAGCCGGTGATTCCCTCCAGCACGGCCGTCGGGAGCACGCTGAGCACCGGCGCCAGCGACCCGATGATGTTCATCGCGGGCTCGTCGCGGCGCTGTGTCATCTGGGCGCGAATCTTGCGCATCCGGGCCACCGGATCGCCCGCACCGACGGACGCCGACAGGTTGACACCGGTGAACCGGTTGCCGCCGGCGGTGTCGGCGTCGGCGCGCAAGCTGACCGGCACCGCCATCGGCAGCGAGCCGATCGGGACGCCGAGTGCCTGGTGGTAACGCTGTAAGGCGCCGCACAGGCCGGCCAGATACGCGTCGTTGATCGACCCACCGCCGGCTTTGGCGGCCTTGTGCAGATCGGCGAGCGGGATGTCGATCGCCTCAGAACGAGTGGCCAGGCTGCGCCGGCGCAGCAGCGGTGACGGCTCGGCGGCACGGTTGACGACCCGGATGCCGGAGACGGCGTAGTTGACGATCCCCGACACCGTCGACACCGGTTCCATCAGCACCCGTCCGGCCGCCGACACCGCTGCACTGACGGCCCCCAGGACGCCGCCGACCAGAGCGATCGGCAAGTGGTTGAAGCCCTCTCGCATCAAGACCCTCGACCAGGGTCGCCGTCCACAGCGGCCGCGAGATGTCCAGCGGCGATTGCAGGATCAGCTCGGCGAGATCGAACACCTCACGCAAGGTGCCGGGTTCGGACACGCGGACCCGCCGGACGTGGAAGTCCAGGTTGAAGTCCGGGTCCACCACCCAGCGCGGGTTGGCCGTCGGCAGCGTGGGCACCACGACCTTCTGGCGCAGTCGCAACACTTTTCGCGACGCATTTTCAAACCGGGTGCGGAATCGCTCCCAGTCCGGCGTCGTGTCGAGCAATTCCAGCGCCATGATCCCCGACCGGGTGCGCAGATTCGCTTCGCCTCGGTGCAGCAGGTAATCGACCGGCCCGAGCTCGTCGGACAATCCGAGCGTCCCCCCGGGGCTCAGTCATGATCGTCGGATCGACGCGCCACGCTTGTCACCGCCGTCAAGCCTCCTGCCTCAGCTCCGTCAACCGGATAGCCCCACCAACGCTAGTCGCGTCGACGCACTGGTGAAAGGCACGATTCGGTCGCTACTGGCGGCGCAGCGAACCGACGGGCGCGACGTTTTGGCAGACAGTCGGGCTGCGCAACTCAGCTGGCCGACGTCGCCGACAGCGGCCACGAATTGAGCAGTGCGGTCGCCCGGCGCCCGTAGACGATGCCCAGGAAATCGGCAACGGCCTGGGCGGCCAGCCGGGACCGGGCCGTGGACAGGATGTCGAACGCATGGTGGGCGTTGGCCAGCTCGGCATGTGCGACGAGCGGGGCTCCGGCGGCGCGCATCGCCGCGCAGAAAGTGCGGGCCTGCGTGCAGGGAACCAGCTCGTCCTTTTCGCCGTGCAGCACGAAAAACGGGGGCGCTTGGTCGTGCACGTAGTTGATCGGCGACGCTTCGGCGAATCGCTCGGGCGTATCGGCGAATCGGGCCCGCATGACGAACTGCTCGAGAAACGGCAACATCAGTTCGTGCATCACTTCGGCGTTGGTGAAGTCGTAGACGCCGTAGTAGGGCACCGCCGCCTGAACCGTGGTGTCGGCGTATTCGAACCCGGGCTGAAACCGTGGGTCGTTGGGAGTCAGCGCGGCCAACGAGGCCAGGTGGCCGCCGGCCGAGCCGCCGGTGATCGCGATGAAGCTGGGATCGCCGCCGTAGTCGGCGATGTTCTCACGAACCCAGGCGATCGCCCGCTTCACGTCGATCAGATACGCCGGGATGGTGGACCGCGGGCTCTTGCTGTAGTCGATCGACACGCAGATCCAGCCGAGTTCGACCATGCGGCTCATCAGCGTGTAGGCCTGGCCGCGTTTGCCGTTGACGGTCCACGCCCCGCCCGGGACCTGGATCAGCACGGGTGCGCGGCGGCCCGGTGTCAGGTCATGACGGCGCCAGATGTCGAGCAGGTTGTCGCGCCCACCCGGACCGTACGAAATGTCTGATGTCTGAACCGCATAACGCGCGTGCGGCCCCGGTCGGTGCAACAGCCCGGCGCGGGGTGCGCACTCGGTTCCTTCGCAGGTCGGGTGACTCACCAGGTCCGGATAATCCGGCCCGAAAGCCTCCTCGAGGGCGGCGGTGAGAGTTTGCTCCGCCCGCTGCCCGGCCCAGGAAGCGCCGACGCGACCGATGGCCGGGGTCGATATCCGGGCCAACGCGTGCCCGGTCACCACCTGCGGGTAAAATTCGGTGGTCAGCCAGCCGGCGAACCAGCCCAGGGCAAACGGCGAGCCGCGCAACAGCAGGCCAGCCGCCCGGGATGCCCCTCTGGCATCGGCTACCAGGCGAAACGCCTGAGCGCCCGCCCTCGCGTACCGCGCAGTCATGCTCATGGCCACGCCCATTGAACGGCTCTCCTCGACCGTAGGCACACGCCTCGTTGCGGTTAACAGCTGATTGCCAGCTGGTGATGTACGTGTGTCGAGGTTCAATACAATAACCGATATTGACGGTGGGGCAAGGCTTTTCGAGCGTGTCGCATCGGCGAGTCGGAGTGCCGCCGCGAGTTGGATAGACTGACCTGCGCATTGCCTCCGTAGCTCAGGTGGATAGAGCAAGGGCCTTCTAATCCCTAGGTCGCACGTTCGAGTCGTGCCGGGGGCACCAGCAGTTTCTCCGCGGGAGATCCGCCGCAACGGGCTGATGCCCGCCAAGGTTTAATTCGACAGGCACCGGTGGAACACATAGCGCTGTGACCGTGGGCGACAGGTTGGGCAACGACATGGCAAGCGCGATGGGCCGGCTTGCCATCGAAATGCAGAACCAGGTCGACACCGAGGCCACCCTTCGGTCGATCGTGGTGGGTGCAGTGGCGATCGTGCCCGGTACAACCTGGGCGGGCATCTCGCTGGTCCACGGAAATGCGGTCGAGGCACGCGTGCCCAGCGATCCCCTGGTGGCCAAGCTGGACACCCTGCAGTCGGAAATCAACGAGGGCCCCTGCCTGAGCGCGCTGCGCGAGCGCCGCACGGTGTTGATCAACGATATGGCGACCGAAACTCGCTGGCCGAATTTCTGCGAGGCCGCAATCGAGTACGGCGCTCGAAGCCTGCTCAGTTTCCAACTTTTCGTCACCTCACAGAACCTCGGTGCGCTCAACCTCTACGGCGACGAGGCCGGCGCGTTTTCCGAAGACGCTGTCTTCACGGGCGAACTGTTGGCCCAGCACGCCTCCGTTGCCTTGTTCGGCGCGGCGGCGGAAGCGCAGTTCGACGACGCGTTGAGTACTCGTGACGTCATCGGTCAAGCCAAAGGAATCATCATGGAGCGCTTCGACCTTGAGGCGTTTGCCGCGTTCGACCTGCTGCGCAAGTTGTCCCAAGAGTCCAACCAACGACTGGTCGACATCGCCCGCGCGGTCGTCAAGACCCGAGGCAATTCCTGACGTTCGCGCGCGTCCGAAGGACACGTGGCAACGAATCGCTTGGTGTGCGCCGGGAGATGCGAAGGGCGGCTAGACCAAATGACTTCCCATCCTGTCGTCCACGAGATCGAGCTCCTCGGGGACATCTACGTGACACATGAAGTTGGTTCCAACCGGATTCACCTCGTGGGCACCGCCGCGGAAATAGCGCGGGCCCTGAGCCTCCCACCAACCCGGGGCGCGGTACGCAGCAGACTTCTCGAGGTGTTCGTAACCGCTGACCAGCTCAGGGACGCCGCGACCGATCTAGACAATCGCGCGCCGGCCGGTGCGGTGGTGAGCCTGGGTGACTGACGCTCGGTCGTTTGCTGCTGGCCGAGTTGCGGGTGCTGCCGGGGTGGTCGAGAATTGGTACGGTCAGCATGAATTTGGGTAGCGGTCGGCCCGTGGCGGTGCCGTCGAATCCTCGTCTGACGATGCGCGACGTCGCCTGGGGACGATGCGCCGGTACAGTCCCGAAAGATCCAGCGGCCGCATCCTTTTCGCGTGCCAAGATCCCGGTCCACCGCCGCATTCAACCGTTAAGCCAGCCGTAACTCGGGGTTTCTCTGAGGGGCGTCAATTTCCGGAATTCGCGAGTACGCTCCTGCTGACAAATCAGCGCGCACGACTGCCAAAAGCGAAAACACATGGATTTTGCCCTGTTGCCGCCGGAGATCAACTCGGGGCTCATGTATGCCGGGCCGGGGTCTGGACCGATGTTGGCCGCGGCGGCGGGCTGGCACGCGCTGGGCGCCGAGCTGGAGTCCACCGCTGTCGGCTACTCCGCTGTGGTTGCGGCGCTTACCGACCAAACGTGGTTAGGCCCGTCATCGATCGCGATGGCGGCCGCGGCCACACCCTATGTGGGGTGGCTGTCGGCGACCGGGGCCGCGGCGGTACAGACCGCCGTCCAGGCCTATGCGGCGGCGGCCTACGACACGGCGTTCGCAATGACGGTGCCACCGCCGGTGATCGCGGCCAACCGGGCGATGTTGATGGCGTTGATCGCGACCAACTTCTTCGGGCAGAACACCCCGGCAATCGCGGCCACCGAAGCCCAGTACGTCCAGATGTGGGCCCAGGATGCCATCGCCATGTACGGCTATGCGGCAGCGGCCGAAACCGCCAGCACGCTGGAAGCATTCGACGACCCGCCGCAGACCACCAAGTCGGATGGCCGGGATGCCCGGCGCCAAGGCCGCGACGACTTCCAACGCGGTCGCGACGGCGGACGGCACGGCCACCACAATTCGGGCTGGAGGCACTGCGGCGACCCGCAGGGGTCGCCCCCGACCCAGATCGACGCCGGCTCCACCTACACCGCCGGCGAGGGCGGCGCCACGGTCACCGTCGACGAGGGCACCCTCACGGTCGGCCAGGGCTCCGTCGTCGATGTCCCCCGAGGCATCGTCACCGCCGCCGCCGACGACACTATCGTCCAATTCTCCGATTACAAACTCGTCCTCGGTGCGGGCGACACCTTCGTTCCCTACGGCAACTTCACCGTCACCTCCGGCTCGGTCACCGTCCCTCAGGGCTCTACAGTCACGTTCACCTCTGGCGGCTCCCTCACCGGCGGCGTTCAGGGCGCGTCCGGCACCGTCACCGAAGGCTCCATCGCGCCGGCGGCTGCGCCGGTGGTGACGCCGACAACGACGGTGACACCGACCGCGGCGGCACCGGCGACCACCGCACCGGCGTCGTCCTCGACGTCGACGACGTCGGCCAGCGCATCGACGTCCGGGACCTCGTCATCCGGGACGATGTCCGGGACGACATCGGGGACGACATCGGCGCCCGCGGAGCAGGTTCCGGGCGCTCAGTCGGCGCCCGGGGCCCAACCGCAAACGGCTTCGGGGGTGGCGCAGGCCGCACCCGGGGTGGCACCGCACGCCCTACCTGGGCTGGCCGCACCGCTCGCGGCTCCCGGGGGTGTCGTAGCAGCGGCGGGCGGGCCGGCGCCCATCGGGGGACCGGCGGCCCTCGGGGATCCGCTGCAATGGATTGCCGACGGGCAACCTCCGGGCGATGCGGCCAACGTGGCGCTCGGCGCGCCGCCGGGTTCGCTTCCGTTCGTGCATACCGATCAGGTCGTGCTTACGTCGGGGGCGGCGCTATTAGGTGCCGGTGGTGGCGGATTTACCGCATTTGCTTCCACCAAAGCCACATTTTATCGTGGCGAAACTGTGGTAACCAAAATACAGCACGAAGCGCTAGTACGCGAAACATCGCTTCGCTTTGTGAAAAGCTTGGATCGAGTACAGAGCGCCATTAATTCGTCGTCTACACCCAATTATCCGCGGGTCTTGATGAACTATTGTCGTTCCATCCCGCCGCCCGAAGCCTCTTCGAGCAGGTGAAGGCGGGGGCCGGGCGACACCCGGTCAGGCGCTCGAAATCCTTTCCGGCACCACAGAACTCGAGCAAATTGCAACCGCCACGTTCGGCACGGCGCTCGGCGTGACCCCTCAAATCGCAGAACTAAATGACATTCTCACGGAAATGAAGTTGACAATGCCTCGCGATGTCCTGATAAAAGCCCAGTACGCCGCGGTCGTCACACTTTTCGCGTCCCATATTTCACTGACCGGTGCACCGACGAGTAACGGACATCAAGCCTCAAATGCGGCCATCACCGACTTTGTCGAAGCGGTGCGAAGATTTCGGTTTGGACCCGATAGCGTCGGCCTGAGACGACGACGGTCACGCCACGTTCGTTCCAGGTGGTCCGGCGTTCAGTGTCGCCGGGAGCGTGGTCGGTGGCTCGACAGCGTGGGACTGGGCTTTCGGCGGGGTCGCGGAGCGGTCGATTCCGGGGGTGGTCGCCGCCCCACACCAGGATCGGTTGCCGGATTTGTCGCTCGGGGAGCAGTCCGGCTAGCAACGGTCTACATTTACGCATATGCACATGGATCAGGCTGTACTCACTTCGCTTGCGACGTTGCTAGGTGCCGGTGTTGGCGGCTTCACGACATTCATGTCCTCTAAAGCCGCATTTCATCGAGGGGAAACGCTCGAGACCAAACGGCAGCATGACGTATTGATGCGCATTGTATCGGTGCACTTCGTGAAAATCTTGGACATCGTGCAGGGCGAGATCAGCTCGTCGAGGTTTAGGGAATTGCCAACGGAACTCGATGAACTAGTGTCGTCTAATCAACACGTCAAGAATCTCGTCGAGCAGGTACAAGCCGGCGCGGCCGCATCAACCGCCTCCCAGGCGCTTGAGCTGCTATCGCCCGCCGCGGAACCCACTGCTTCCATACTTGAGCAAATTGCGGCCGCCACTTTTCGCGCGGCGCTCGCGGCGGCACCTCAAATGGTAGAACTTGATAGCGTGATGGCAGAAATGAAGTTGATTATGCCTAACGACATCCTGCAAAAAGCGCAATACGCCGCGACCGTCACACTTTTTGCTGCCCTCATTTCCGAGACCGGCACCGACGAATAACTGGAAACAGGCCTCGAGTGCGGCCATCAGCGACTTTGTCGAGGCTGTGCGAACCGATTTCGGTTTGGACCCAATATCGATTGCTTGAAACGACGCACTTCTATTTTCAGAAAATTATCAACCGATCGCACCGGCGTGCGCAGCGTCAGGCGCGCAGGGAATCGACCAGCCGATCGATCACCGCGCCGGCGTCGGCGCGCGCCTGCCGCTGGTCGTCGGCGCGGGCGATGTAGAGCGTTGCCTCGCGCAGTGCCCCCAGCATCGTCAATGCCGTCGCCTCGACCGGCTGCGGCGGGATACTCCCGGACTCGATGGCGTCGCTGATCAGGCCCCGCACCAACCCGATGTTGTAACGCTGCCCGATCTCGCTCCAGCGGTCCCACCCCAGCACCCCCGGCGCGTCCATCAGCACGATGCGCTGCACCTCGGGATCCGCGCAGGCGTCCAGCCAAAAGGCCGAGCCCAGGCGCATGATCTCGACCGGGTCGGTCGCCCCCGCGGCGGCGATCGCCTCACCCATCCGGGTGGACATTTCGCCCTCGACTTGCTCGAGCACCGCGGCGAACACCTCCGTCTTGTCGGCGAAATGGTGGTAGAGCGCACCGCGGGTCACCCCGGCATTGCGCACGATGGTCTCCAGCGACACGTCGGCGAAGCCCGGCGCGGCGAACAACGGGCGGGCGGCGGCGATCAGCGCGTCACGCGTCTCGGCCGCACGTTCGGCCTGCGTGCGGCGCTTTTCCGGCATGGCTTCATACATACCGCATGCCGGGGCAGGATCGCCGCCAACGGTGCTCAGATGACCGTCACCTTGCGGACTATCTCCAGGGCTGCCGGATCCCCCTCGGCCCGCACGCCCAACTCGTCCCAGGTGCCCCGCTGAGCCACCCACCGCACGAACGCCAGGGACTCGCTGGTGATGTGGGCGTCGACGTCGGTACCGGCGCCGAGGCGCAGCGTCCGCGCGCACAATCCGTCCAGACGAATCTCGACCGAGTTTCCCAGCGCTGCAAGGAGATCCGCGTTCTGTTGCAGCAAGGCTGCCTCGATCCAGTCGAGCGTCGGGGCCAGCCGCAGCTCGTCGGCGGGTGGTGGCTCCCCCTGCAGCGGCCCGTCGGGGGCAAACAGGTCATACCGCAGGTGAATGAACTCCTCGAAGGCGAACGCGTTCGGTATCACCGAGGCGGGATAGGTACCGACGTCGCCCAGCGGAACCTCGAAGTCCTGGACCGCGACCGCAGCCAGCATCTCCAGGCCCTGCCGGCTGACCTGCTCGTAGTCGGCCAGCGTCTCTTCCGGGGTCATCGACCGACGCGATTCGACGTAGAGGTCCGCGGCGCGCTCGGCGGGCAATCCCCCCGGATCGGGCAGCCTGGTCGGGTCGACGGCCAGCCAGAAGCTGCATGCCAGGTGCGACAGCAGATCCTGGACCGACCAGCCCGGGCAGCCACTTTCCTTGGCCCACAACGACTCCGGCATCTGCGCGCATGCCGCCAAGACGGCGTTGCGGTCCTCTTCGATCGCCCTCAGTACGTCACTCATGCGAAGTCCACCTCCATATAGATACATACGGTATGTATGACGATACAGACGGTATGTATCTGTCGCAAGCCGGACCCTTCAGCACCTCTCGGCGATGTGCCAGCATGGGGGCGTGAACGCACGCCGGATCGCTTCGCCACTGGGTGTCGCGGCGCTGACGTGGGGAGCGCCCCTGAACGCACCCACCCTTGTTGCCGACGCGTCCGCTGCACCCTGCCCCGACGTCGAGGTCACCTTCGCCCGCGCCACCAACGAGCCGCCCGACGTCGGGGCGGTCGGCCAGCAATTCATCGAGGCCCTGCGCTCGCAGGTCGGCGGCCGGTCCATCGGTGTGTATCCGGTCAACTATCCCGCCGGCGAGGATTTCGCCCCGTCGGCATCCGCGGGCGGCAGCGATGTGCACGCACGTGCGGTCCATGGTCGCGAGCTGCCCCGCCACCAGGCTGGTGCTCGGCGAATATTCGTTGGGCGCCATGGCGATCGACGAGGCCACCATCGCCCGAGCCCCGATTGCGGGTTTGATTCCCCGACATCCTCACCGCCGACGAAGCCGATCACGCCGCCGCACTCGCCCTGTTCGGTAATCCGTCGGACCGCTACCTCGGCGCGCCCGTCAACGAGGTCAGCCCGTGGTACGGCGCCAAGGCCGTTGACCTGTGCGCGCCCGGTGACCCGGTGTGCACGCCGGGCGGAGCCTTGGCGCTGCCTTCACATGACGAGCTGTTTTCGCCGGTGCACCTGTCCTATGCGCACTCCGGAATGCCCAGTCAGGCAGCAACTTTCGTGGCGAGCCATCTCTGACCGTTACGGCTTGCCGGTGCGCTCGCGATGCTTGCAGCCCGGCCAGCAGCAGGGCCGGCGCTGGCCTTCTTCCAGCTCTTCCTGGGTTCGCCGGATGCGACCCTGACGGGTCGCCGCCTGTTTGGCGTCCTCGACCCAGCAGATGAACTCGTTGCGGGCCAGCGGCGTGATGTCCTTCCACGCCGCGAGTGCGGTCGAGTTCGCGGTCAATGCCTCGCGTAGATCCACGGGCAGCTTGTGCACCACCCCACCGGGCACCTGGTTGCCGCTCACCTGAGTCAGATTAACCAGGCTTGCGACGCGAGCGGTATCGCCACCCCGGGCTGTGCGGCGGCGGCCCGAAGTACCCTTTAGCTCGCCCGACGATCGACCGCGGAGGTTCCCGATGGCTCAGTCCGATCTCATCTTGTTCAGCGTGGACAATCGCGTCGCACTGATCACCGTCAACGACCCCGATCGCCGGAATGCGCTGACGGGTGAGAGCTCGGCGCAGCTGCGCGCCGCCGTCGAACGAGCCGAGGCCGACCCGGGTGTGCACGTCGTCGTGGTCACCGGGGCGGGCAAGGCGTTTTGCGCCGGCGCCGACCTGAGCGCGTTGGCCGCCGCGGGCTCCGGGGCCGCCGAATCGGGCCTGCAGCAACTCTACGACGGCTTCATGGCCGTGGGCAGTTGCACGTTGCCGACGATCGCCGCGGTCAACGGCGCCGCGGTCGGTGCCGGCCTGAACCTGGCGCTGGCCACCGACGTGCGCATCGCCGGGTCCGGCGCACTGTTCGATCCCCGTTTCCAGAAGCTGGGGCTGCACCCGGGCGGTGGTGCGACCTGGATGCTGCAGCGGGCGGTGGGCCCGCAGGTCGCCCGCGCCGCCCTGCTGTTCGGCATGCGCTTCGACGCCGAATCTGCCGTGCGGCACGGGTTGGCACTCAGCGTTGCCGACGACCCGGTCGCCGCGGCGCTGGAACTGGCCGCCGGACCCGCGTCGGCCCCGCGCGAGGTGGTGCTGGCCACCAAGGCCAGCATGCGTGCCACCGCCAGCCCCGGATCGCTGGACAGCGAGCAGCACGAATTCGCGATGCGCACCGAGCTGGGGCCGCAGGTGGCCTCGATCCAGTCACCGGAGTTCGCGGACCGGCTGGCGGCGGCGCGGCGCAAGTAAGGCCTAAGCGCCGGGCTCGCTCGCGACAGGCTCCGGCTCGGCCTTGACCCGAAACGCGGGGTCCAGTGCCCGGACCGCGCCGACGAACGTCAGCGCCATCAGCGGCGACAAAGCGCCGTAAATGGCTACCGAAGTTGCCATTTCAACGCTGTTGAGCAATTGCGGGCTGAGCGCCACACCGAGTGCGACCACGGTGTTGTGCAGCCCGATTTCCAGGCTGATGGCAATCGCCTGAGGCGGCCCCAGCCGCATCAAGCGCGGCACCAGATAGCCGACGGTCAAGCTGACCGCGCAGAAGGACACCACCGCCCCGCTCACCACGCCGAAGTTGTGCATCAGCGTCGTCTCGCCCTGGGCGATCGCCCCGACAATCGCGGCGATCAGCAGCAAGACCGCGGCGATCTTGACCGGCGTCTTCATCCGCCGGGCCAGCTCGGGGAAGCGATGACGTATCGCGATGCCGATCGCGGTGGGGACGAGCACCAGAGCGAACACCGTGACGAACTTGTCCAGCTGCAGCGTGATGAAGCGGCCCGCACCGAGGAACCAGGTCATCGACGCGGCCAGGATCGCCGGAAGGGCCACGACCGACAGCCTGGCGTTGATCGCGGCCAGCGTCAGGTTGAGCGCCAAGTCCCCGTTGAACAGATGACTGACGATGTTTGCCATCGTGCCGCCCGGCGTGGCGGCCATCAGCATCAGTCCGACCGCCAGATGCGGCTCGAGGTGGAACGCTTCGGCGATCACCAGGCACAGGCTCGGCAGCAGCAGGGTCTGGCAGAGCAGCGCCACCGCCAATGGTCGGCGCAGCGTGGCGGCCCGCTTGAAGTCGTCCACGGTCAGAGTCAGCCCCAAAGCGAGCATGACCACCGCGATGACCGACGGAATGTACTGGTTGCCCATAACGCTCCACGGTGTCGTCGCGCGGCCGACGACGGTTTGTCGGCGCAGTTAGTTAGCTTGCCTTATACAGCAGCTATCCGCGCGGCGTCCAGCCGTCCGGTAAACGGCAAGCAACCGCACCGATAGCTCAAATCCCCTGAAATCCCAAGGGATTCAGGGGATTTGAGCGTCAGAGTGTCAGTCCGCCGACTTGATCGCGATCTGGTCGACCTGAGTGTATCCCGGCGGGTTGCCGCAGGCTCCCGTGATGTAGGTGTGTGCGGCCGTGCCGGTAAGAGTGTTGGGATCCCACACCGTGTGGGTGGTCGTGCCGTAGAAAGTGTAACCGCCGCCCACGCAACTGACATTGCTCATCGTGTCCATGACCCATTGACCATCGACCAACGTTGCCTGGCTAGCCCCGAGCCCGGCCTTGATCCAAAGGCATCCATTCCCGCAAGAGTTGAGCGTCCAGCTGTTGTCGATGCTGTGACCGCCTGGCGTCGTCACGGTCTCGGTGTAGCTGCCGTTCATCGTCGGTGTGTCAGCCCACGCTGTGCCGGTTGTGCCGACAGCTAAACCGGCGCAAACGACGCTTGCGGCGAAGCCCCGCGCGATGGTCATGATTTCGTTCCTTCCGTTGCGCTAGTCAGTGCAGCGAGCAACTGCACTGGTGGATCAAAGATTACGACAGATTTGCGAACCGGGCGTTCGCGAATGTTTCCGCTTTTTGCGATCTCGTTAAGACGCGAAACACCGGTTTCGCAACGTCGCCGCCGATGGCACCGGCCGTTATGTGACGGTGCAGCCCGCGTCCACGGGAAGCGAGATACCGGTGATGTAGCGGTGACGTTGCCCTCCGGGTATTCGGCCATACGTCGCGCCACCGGCTCGTTGACGAACATCGGCGTGGCCACCCCGCAGGGATGTACGGCGTTGACGCGAATGTTCGTCTCCGCCAAGGTGGTTGCGAAATACCGCATCAGACCCACCACGCCGTGTTTGGCGGCGTGATAGCCGGCGAAGCCGTGGTTGCGCACACCTGAAGGGCACAAACCGTTCCAGCCGGCCGACAAGCACCGCCGTCGCCTTATTCCACCAGAGCCGGAACAGCTGACATCATCGCGTTTGATCTGTGCGCGCAGCGAACAGCCGCATACCGGTGATGAATGCGACCTTGCCGTCGAACTGCATTGCCATGGTTCCTCCGAGCGATCGGCCCATGCTGACCAGCGTCATCCCGAGTAGCCGCCGACGACCAGGCCCGGAGGCGACAATTTATGTTTTCACAACGGGCAGGCCGGCCGAAGTCGCGTCCGCCACGGCCGGGCGGCAGTGCTAGGCGAAGTCTCCGGCCCGCCGCACCAAGGCCGCCGCGTGCTTGAGCACCGGCGAGTCGACCATCTGCCCTTCGAAAGCGAACACCCCACGCTCGTTCTGCGCTGCCGCCAAGACCCGGCGTGCCCAGTCCAGCTTCTCCTCGGTGGGCCGAAAAGCCTTGCGCACCACCGGGACCTGAGTCGGGTGAATGCAGACGGAACCGCCGAACCCCAGCGCCGCGGCATCCTCGGCCTCGGCGCGTAGACCATCGAGATCCGGGATGTCCAGGTAGACCGCGTCGAGCATCACCAGTCCGAACGCGTTGGCCGCGAGCAGCGCCGTCGACCGCACGTGACGGGCGACGTCACGATAGCTGCCATCGGCGTTGCGGCTAGAGCTGCCGCCGAGCGCGGCGACCAGGTCCTCGGCGCCCCACATCAACGCCACCGTGCCCGGCGCCGCGGCGATTTCGGTAGCGAACACCGCGCCGCGCGGGGTCTCCAGCAGCGCGATCACGTCGAGCGGAGCCAGCGCCGTCACCTGCGCGGCCGATTCGGTCTTGGACAGCATCACCGTCGTGTACGCCGTCCCCTTCAGCGCCTCGAGATCGCGCGCGTGCTCGTCGGTGTCGGCCGCGTTGATCCGCACCACGGTGCGCTCGGGGTCCAGCGGCGTGTCCTGCAACGCCTTGCGGGCGGCCGGCTTGTCGGCCTGGGCCACGCCGTCCTCCAGGTCGAGGATCACGACGTCGGCCACCGCGGCGGCCTTCGCGTAACGCTCGGGACGATCGGCCGGGCAGAACAGCCACCCGGGACCGGTGGAGGGCAGATCCATCAGGACTCCTGTTCGGATGGTCGCTTTTGCACCAGGGTGGTGCGGACGGCGCGCGCAACGACGTCGCCATGCTGGTTGCGGCCGGTGTGCTCGAGGGTGACGATGCCTTCCCCGGGCCGGCTCTTCGACTCCCGCTTACCGGTGCAGACGGTTTCCGCGTAGAGGGTGTCACCGTGGAAGACGGGCTTCGGGAAGGACACCTCGGAGAAGCCGAGGTTGGCCACGATGGTGCCCAGGGTCAGCTGGGTGACCGACAGCCCGACCAGGGTCGAGAGGGTGAACATCGAATTCACCAGCCGCTCCCCGCGGAAGCCCGGCTGCTGCGCGGCCCACGCCGCATCGAGGTGCAGCGACTGGGTGTTCATGGTCAGCGTGGTGAACAGCACGTTGTCGGCCTCGGTGATGGTCCGGCCGGGCCAGTGGAGATACGTCGTGCCGGTCTGGAACTCCTCGAACCACAAGCCCCGCTGGACAATCGACTTGCCGTCCGTCACGAGAGCCCCAACGAGCGCGCGATCAGCATGAGTTGCACTTCGGTGGTCCCTTCGCCGATCTCGAGGATCTTGCTGTCACGGTAGTGGCGCGCCACCGGATACTCGTTCATGAAACCGTATCCGCCGTGGATCTGGGTGGCGTCCCGGGCGTTGTCCATCGCCGCCTCCGACGAAATCATCTTGGCGATGGCCGCCTCCTTCTTGAATGGCTTACCCGCCAACATCTTTGCGGCTGCATCGTAATATGCGGTGCGCGCGACGTGTGCGCGTGCCTCCATGCGCGCGATCTTGAAGCTGATCGCCTGATAGGAGCCGATCGGCTGGCCGAAGGACTGGCACTGATAGGAGTACTTGACGCTCTCGTCGACGCACCCCTGCGCCACCCCGGTCGCCAGCGCGGCAATCGCGATGCGGCCTTCGTCGAGGATGGACAGGAAATTCGCGTACCCCTTGCCCCGCACGCCGAACAGGTTCTCCTCCGGAACGCGGGCGTCGGCGAAGGTCAGCGGATGGGTGTCCGACGCATTCCAGCCCACCTTGGTGTAGACCGGCTCGACGGTGAAACCCGTTGTGCCGTTGGGGACGATGATGGTCAAGATCTCTTTTTTGTCGTCGGCCAGACTGCCGGTGACCGCCGTGACGGTGACCAGCGAGGTGATGTCGGTGCCCGAGTTGGTGATGAACTGTTTGGATCCGTTGATCACCCAGTCGCCGTTGTCGAGCTTGGCCGTGGTCCGGGTGCCGCCGGCGTCCGACCCCGCGCCCGGCTCCGTCAGCCCGAAGCCGGCCAGCGCGCGACCGGCCACCAGGTCGGGCAGCCACCGCTGTTTCTGTTCGGCGGTGCCGAATCGGAATATCGGCATGGCACCGAGACCCACCCCGGCCTCCAGCGTGATCGCCACGGATTGGTCGACCTTGCCGAGTTCCTCGAGAGCAAGCGACAACGCGAAGTAGTCGCCGCCCATGCCGCCGTACTCCTCGGGAAACGGCAGCCCGAACAGCCCCATCTCCCCCATCTTGGCGACGACCTCGTACGGAAAGCTGTGCTCCTCATCGTGTTTGGCCGACACGGGAGCGACCACGGTGCGCGCGAACTCGGCGACGGTGTCGCGAAGGTCCTCGTATTCCTTGGGTAGCGCCCCCGCGGTGAGCGATGTCGTCATGATTTCTGATCCTCTGCATTTGAATCCGGCACCAGTCGCGCCAGCACCTGATCGACTTTCACCTGATCGCCGACGGACACCAGCAACTCGACGCGCCCCGAAACCGGCGCGGCCAAAGAGTGTTCCATCTTCATCGCCTCGACTACAACGACCACGTCACCCTCGGACACCTCGGCGCCCGAATCGACCTGCACGGCAATCACACTGCCGGGCATCGGGCTGATCACCTCGGCCTGCCGGGGTCGGACGCACGGTGGATCTTGGTCTCCTCGGCCTCACGCAGATGCCAGGTCCTCCGCTCGTCGGCGATCCACAAATGACGGTCGGCCTCGGCCCACCGGTACTCCCGGCGCACCCCGTCCAGCGTCACGCTCATGCTTCGGCGCTCGACTTCCACACTCGCCGAATGGTTTTGGCAGTCGCGGACTTGCACCGTGGCGGACGTCGGCAGACCGGACACCGAGACGGTCTCGGCGCGCAGCGGCGTGCGCATCGCGGTGCGCACCGGCGCGGTGTCGGGGCCGACGCGCCAACCCGACGGCTGCGCCCACAGGTCGCCCTGCGCGCGACGGGCCAACAACCATTGGCGGTAGAGACCGCCGGCCGCGAGCACATCGTCGGGTGCGGGCCGCGGCGCGTAGTCGGGCAGTCGCTCGAGCAGCGCGGTGTCCAGGTCGCCGGCTCGCACACGTTCGTCGGCGAGCAGAAAGCGCAGGAATTCGATGTTGGTCTGCACACCAAGGATTGTCGTCTGCGCCAGTGCGCGGTCGAGGCCGGCCAGCGCCTCGTCGCGATCGGCTCCGTGGGCGATCACCTTGCTCAGCATCGGGTCGTAGTCGCTGCCCACCACGGTGCCCGCCAGCAGTGCGGAGTCCACTCGCACACCGGGACCCGAGGGTTCGAAGACGTCGAGAACCCGCCCGCCGGTGGGCAGGAAGCCGCGAGCAGGATCCTCCGCGTAGACCCGCGCCTCGATCGCATGCCCGCGCAGCTCGACGTCGCCTTGGGCGAACGTGAGCTTCTCGCCGGCGCCCACCCTCAGCTGCCACTCGACCAGATCGAGGCCGGTTATCGCTTCGGTGACCGGGTGTTCCACCTGCAGACGGGTGTTCATCTCCATGAAGAAGAACTCGTCGGGTTGCTCGGCGGAGACGATGAACTCGACCGTGCCGGCCCCGACATAGTCGACGCTGCGGGCGGTGTTGCAGGCGGCAGTCCCGATGCGGACGCGGGTCTGCGGATCCAGCAACGGCGAGGGAGCTTCCTCGATGACCTTCTGGTGACGCCGCTGCAGGCTGCACTCACGCTCGCCGAGATGGACCACGTTGCCGTGGCCGTCGGCCAGGATCTGCACCTCGATATGCCTGGGCCGCAACACGAATCGCTCCAGGAACAACGTGTCGTCGCCGAACGAGGAGGCAGCGTCCCGCCGCGCGCCGACAAGCGCCTCGGGTAGCCGGGCCGCGTCGTGAACCAGCCGCATGCCCTTGCCGCCGCCGCCGGCCGACGGTTTGATCAGCACCGGATAGCCGACCTCGGCGGCCGCGGCGACCAGCTCGTCGTCGGTCAGCCCCGTTTTCGCCACCCCGGGCACCACCGGCACATCGAAAGCGGCGACGGCGTTCTTGGCGGTGACCTTGTCGCCCATCACCTCGATCGCGCGGGCCGGCGGGCCCAGGAACACCACGCCGGCGTCCTCGCACGCGGCGGCGAAACGGGCGTTCTCGGAAAGGAACCCGTAGCCGGGATGGATCGCCCGGGCCCCGGTGCGCGCCGCGGCATCGAGCACCTTCTCGATATCGAGGTAGCTCTCGCGGGCGGGCGCCGGTCCCAGCCGCACGGCCGTGTCGGCTTCCCGCACGTGCCGTGCTTCGGCGTCGGGGTCGCTGTAGACGGCCACGGAGCGGATGCCGAGCCGGCGCAGGGTCCGGATCACCCGCACGGCGATCTCGCCGCGGTTGGCCACTAAGACGGTGTCGAACACTGCACTCACATCCGGAAGACGCCGTAGGAGACCGGTTCCAGCGGCGCCTGGGCGCACACCGAAAGGGCAAGCCCCACATACGTTCTGGTATCGGCCGGGTCGATGATGCCGTCGTCCCAGAGCCGGGCCGTCGAATAGTACGGGTTGCCCTGGTCCTCGTACTGCGCGCGAATCGGCGCCTTGAACGCTTCTTCCTCGTCGGGCGACCACGGCTTGCCCGCCGCGCTGAGCTGTTCGCCGCGCACCGTCGCCAGCACGGAGGCGGCCTGTTCGCCGCCCATCACCGAGATCCGGGCATTAGGCCACATCCACAGAAAGCGGGGCGAGTAGGCCCGACCGCGCATCGAATAGTTGCCCGCGCCATAGGATCCGCCGATCACGACGGTCAGCTTGGGCACCCGGGCACACGCCACCGCGGTGACCATCTTGGCGCCGTGCTTGGCGATGCCGCCGGCCTCGTAGTCACGGCCGACCATGAAGCCGGCGATGTTCTGCAGGAACAGCAGCGGGATCTTGCGCTTGTCGCACAACTCGATGAAATGCGCTCCCTTGAGCGCGGATTCGCTGAACAGCACGCCGTTGTTGGCGATGATGCCGACGGGATGGCCATGGATGCGGGCGAATCCGGTCACCAGCGTCTTGCCGTATTTCGCCTTGAATTCACTGATTTCGCTGCCGTCGACCAGCCGCACGATCACCTCGTGCACGTCGTACGGCACCCGCGGATCCGGCGGGACGACGTCGTAGAGCTCGGTCTGCGCTGCCTTGGGTTCGACCGTGGGCAGCACCTCCCACGGGCTGGGTTCGCGCGGACCGAACGTCGCCACGATTGCCCGCACGATGTGCAGCGCATGTTCGTCGTCGTCGGCGGCGAGATGGTCGGTGACCCCGGACACTCGCGAGTGCAGGTCGCCGCCGAGGTCTTCGGCCGAAACGATCTCTCCGGTAGCGGCTTTCACCAAGGGCGGACCGCCCAGGAAGATCGTGCCCTGCTCGCGGACGATGACCGCCTCGTCGCTCATCGCCGGCACATACGCGCCGTTGGCCGTGCAGGAGCCGAGCACCGCGGCGACCGAGGAATCTCCTTCGCGCTCATGGTCGCCTGGTTGTAGAAGATCCGCCCGAAATGCTCGCGGTCCGGGAACACCTCGTCCTGGCGGGGCAAAAACGCGCCCCCGGAGTCGACCAGGTAGATGCACGGCAGCCGATTCTGCAACGCCACTTCTTGAGCGCGCAGATGCTTCTTGACCGTGATCGGATAGTAGGTGCCGCCCTTGACCGTCGCGTCGTTGGCGACGATCACACATTCGCGCTGACAGACCCGCCCGATGCCGGTGATGATACCGGCCCCGGGAGATTCGTCGTCGTACATCCCGTTCGCGGCCAGCGGGGTCAGTTCCAGAAACGGGCTGCCCGGATCGAGCAGCCGGTCCACCCGCTCGCGCGGCAGCAGCTTGCCCCGACTGACGTGACGTTCGCGGGCGCGCTCATTGCCGCCGAGCGCCGCGGCCGCCAATTTTGCGTTCAACTCGTCGACCAGCCGACGGTGCTCGTCGGCGAACGACGGTGCCACCTTGACCGACGCGCTCACGACCGCTCCAGCAGCTCGTCCATTGCCGCAGCAGCCTCCTCGCCGTCGCACTTCAGTTAATTCTCATTAACTGACGCAGAGAATACCATCGGTGCCGTCGCCGCGTCCAGGGACGAGTCACAGCGCCGGACGGTCAGACCGATGAGGAAAGACAACAGGGGTTTGCTTTCCTGCGACAGCGAAATTCCTTACATTTTGATCGGTCATCGCCGCCGAGAAGTGCTGTTACCTCAGGGGAAGTCATGCCTGACACGCCTGCCGTGCGACCGGTGCACGGCCGGGATGCATCGGTCGGCCTTCGGTGCAGGCCCGGATCAGCGCCCCGACGTTCAGGCTGTTTCGCTCGTTGGCCGGCTTGCTCGGAGTCGACCCGAGCACCCCGTATCAACGAACGGCTGGCCAGCCGTCGGCCGCCGCGGCATGCCACCCGGGGCGTGACCGTAGTCCTGGCTCGCTGGCCGTGCTTGGCCCCGATGCCCTTGTGCTGCAACAGAAATCGCTCGTCGCACCGGATCGACTTCTCTTTCGACCTGCGGCCCGGCGGCATGCACGATTGGGCCATGACCTCGTGGCTGCCGGAGGCGCGCGCGGTGCGCTCACAGATCTACCACCAGCTGCTGGGTTATTGGCGTCGTCACACCCTCGCCGCCACGCAGGAGGAGCCGCGGAAAGGAAGCCACATGAATCGCGACCAGCTGATCGAGTTATGGGAACACCACATGGCCTGCGAATTCGCGGTCAAAGACGCCGACCTGGCCGTCTCCACCATGACTGACGACGCGACCGTCATGCACCTGCCGACGATGAGCGGCGGCGCCGGGAAGGAGAACTTGCGTCGTTATTACGCCGAGGTATTCATTCCGGCCATTCCCGCCGACACCACCATCGAGCCGATCGCCCGATCCTGTGGTGACGGTCTGCTGGTCGACGAGTTCATCATGCGGATGACCCACGACCGGGACGTGCCGTTCCTGCTGCCGGGGCTGGCGCCGACCGGCGAGACCGTGGAACTGCCGGCGGTCGTCATCGTGCGGTTCCGGGGCGACCTGATGGCAAGCGAGCGACTTTACTGGGACCAGGCGGCATTGCTCCGCCAATTGGGCCTGATCGACCCCGGTCTGCCGGTCGCCGACGTCGCGGCGGTGTCCGCATATCTGCGCAAGCTGAGTTAATCACCGATAACCCGTGCTACGTTAGCGATGATTAACCGAAACTTTCGCAGGTAGGCCCAGCGCCGTCATGACAGCGTCCACCCCGGACACCCCGGCCGGTCAATCCGAACCGCCGAATCGCCGCAGCCAGTTGAAATCCGACCGGCGACTGCAACTCCTGGTGTCCGCCGAACGACTCTTCGCCGAGCGCGGGTTTCTCGCGGTGCGGCTCGAGGACATCGGCGCGGCCACCGGAGTCAGCGGCCCGGCCATCTACCGGCACTTCCCCAACAAGGAGTCGATGCTGGTCGAACTGCTGGTGGGGATCAGCGCCCGGCTGCTTGCCGGGGCCCGCGACGTGATCGCCCGCAACGCCGACGCGGCCGACGCGCTGGAAGGCCTGATCGATTTTCACCTCGACTTCGCGTTCGGCGAACCGGACCTGATCCGCATTCAGGACCGCGACCTGGCCCACCTGCCCGCGGCCGCCGAGCGGCAGGTGCGCAAGGCGCAACGCCAATATGTAGAGGTGTGGGTCGGCGTGCTGCGCGAGCTGGACCCGGCGCTGGCCGAAGCCGATGCCCGGCTGGCGGCGCACGCGGTGTTCGGCTTGCTCAACTCGACGCCGCACAGCATGAAGGCGGCGGATAAGCCGAACCGCGGGGCACGCGCGCGCGCCGTCATGCGGGCCATGACGATCGCCGCGTTGGGCGCCGGAGGCCAAGTCCGCTGAGGTGGGCGTCATCGCGAGATTCCCCGCCCGGCCGCTCGGCTTAGGTACCCTGCAATCTGTGAGGTGGACATGAACGATCCACGGCGACCCGAGCGGTTTAGTCCCCCTCCAGCGGGATGGGAACCGACCGTGCCGATCGGCCCGCCGAACGCGCCGCTCGCTGATCCGGCCTACGCCGACCAAGTGCCCTATGCGCCTGCCTACGGCGGGTACGCCCCGCCCTGGGTGCCGAGCCTGAACGAGACCAACCCGACCAGTCAGCTGCCGGCCTATTGGCAGCAAGACCAAGACCAGCCGCCAGGCGGCACGGCTCCTCCGCCACCGGACGGCCCGAAATCGCCCCGCTGGCTGTTGATCGGCGCCGGCGCGGCGGTGCTGCTGCTCGTCGCGCTGTTGATCGCGCTGGTTCTCACCAACGGCGCGCTGAAAACCCAGACCGCGGTGCCGCCGTTGCCCGCCATGCCCGGCTCGAGTGCGCAGAGCCCGACGCCGACGCCGTCGACGCGGGCGTCGCAGACCGCGCTGCCGGTGCCGCCGCCCACCGGCTCGGCCGGGCCCGTGCCCACCCCGGGCGCGATGCAGGACGTCGTCTACACCGTCAACGGCGAGGGCCGCGCGATCAGCATCACCTACTGGGATACCGGTGACGTGATCCAGACCGAGTTCAACGTCTCGCTGCCGTGGAGCAAGCAGGTCAGCCTGGCCCAGTCGGCCGCTCATCCGGCCAGCGTGACGATCATCAACATCGGCCACAACGTCACCTGCTCGGTCAGCGTGAACGGCGTGCAGGTGCGCCAACGCCTCGGGGCCGGCATCACGGTCTGCGACGCCGCCGGGCGCTAGGTCTGCTCGACCGGTTCAACCGCGGCGGTATGCCGCGGCGGGACGCGCACCGCGATCATCGCGATCAGCCCGGCGATCAGCACCAGCGATATCCCGCCGAGCCCCGCGCGCACCGCGCCGAACGCATCGACGAACACGGAGAACAACCAGGGCGCGAGGAACGCGACCGCCCGGCCCGTCATCGTGTACAGCCCGAACGCCACACCTTCCCGGCCATTGTGGGCCATCTGCAACAACAAAGCGCGCGCCGAGGACTGCGACGGCCCGATGAACAGACACAGCAACAGCCCGCACGCCCAGAAGGCCACCGGACCCGAGAGCACCATCATGGTGAGCGACGAAACGACGATCGCCACGAGTGACCCGACGATGACCGGTTTGGATCCGATGCGGTGATCGACGAACCCGCCGCCCACCGCGCCGACGGCGGCGACAATGCTGGCTGCCACACCGAAGATCAGCACGTCGGCCTGCGAGATGCCGTACACGTTGACTCCCAGCACGGCGCCGAAGGCGAATATCGCGGCGAGCCCGTCGCGGAACAGCGCGCTGGCGCCCAGAAAGTAGACCAGGTTGCGATCGCGGCGCCATTCCGCGGAGATCTCGGTCCACAGCTTGCGATAACCGCCCAGCATGGTCGTCGGCTGGTACACCTCGCCGGTGTCGGGCAGCCGGTGGGCGACCAGGAGCAACGGCAGCCCCAACACCGCCAGCCACGCCGCGGCGGCCAACATGGCCTCGCGGACGTAAAGCCCGTCGGCCACCGGTATTCGCAGCAGCCCCCGCACCGCATTCGGCCCGTCGCCGGAGCCCGCGATGAAGCCGGTGTAGATCAGCACCAGCAGCAGCACGCTGCCCAGGTAGCCCGACGCCCAGCCCAGACCCGAGGTCCGGCCGGCGGTCTGCGGGGTCGACAGCTGACGCAGCATCGCGTTGTACGGGACGCTGGCCAGGTCACCGCAGGCCGCCGTCGCGCCCAGCAGCACCAACCCGGCCCACAGGTAGGCCGGGCGGTCGTGGATCAGATACATCGAGCAGGTCAGCGTCACCGCCAGGCCGGTCAGCACGCTCAGGGCCACCCGGCGGCGATGCGGTGACTCCACCCACACGCCGACCAGCGGCGCCAGCAGCGCGACCGTCAACCCGGCCACCGCCCCGGCGCGGCCCAGCCAACTCTCCGGCGTGGTCCTGCCGGGCAGGCCCTCGCCCACGCTGCTGGTGAGGTAAACGGAGAACACGAAGGTCGCGACGATCGCGTTCAGACCCGTTGACCCGCAGTCCCACAGCGCCCATGCCACCACCCGAGATCGCGCGATCTCGCCCGTCCCCGGTTCCGGCTGACCCATGCCCGGCCACTCTATTTGTTGCGCCGACAAGCCGCCCGCGCGCGGTTGCGGCCGTTGCCGCATCCGGTCGGCCGCTGTCTACGATTGGCGCATGCCGGTACCCGCTCCCAGCCCCGATGCACGCGCCGTTGTCACCGGAGCCTCGCAGAACATCGGCGAAGCGCTGGCCACGGAATTGGCCGCGCGCGGACACCACCTGATCGTCACCGCGCGACGCGAGGACAAGCTCAACGACCTTGCCGCCCGACTGGGCGAGCGCTACGGCGTCACGGTGGAAGTGCGGCCCGCCGACCTCGCCGACCCGGCGGAACGGACAAAGTTGTGCGACAAGTTGGCGGCCCGCAACATCTCCATCCTGTGCGCCAACGCGGGCACCGGCACCTTCGGACCGCTGTCCGGCCTCGACCCGGCGGGTGAGAAGGCTCAGGTGCAACTCAATGCCGTGGCGGTGCACGACCTGACCTTGGCGGTACTGCCCGGGATGGTCGAGCGCGGCGCGGGCGGCATTCTGATTTCCGGTTCGGCGGCCGGCAATTCGCCGATTCCCTACAACGCGACGTACGCCGCCTCGAAGGCGTTCGTCAACACCTTCAGCGAGTCGTTGCGCGGTGAGCTGCGCCGTACCGGTGTGCACGTCACGCTGCTGGCACCGGGCCCGGTGCGCACCGACCTGCCCGAGGACGCCGAGCGGTCACTGGTCGAACGGCTGGTGCCCGACTTCCTGTGGATCTCCACCGAACACACGGCCCGGGTTTCACTGGATGCGTTGCAGCGCAACAAGATGCGCGTCGTGCCGGGCTTGACCTCCAAAGCGATGTCGGTCGGCAGCGGGTATGCCCCCCGCGCGATCGTCGCGCCGATCGTCGGCTCCTTCTACAAGAAGCTGGGCGGTGGCTGAGGCGCTACGCCCGGCGCGCCGCGAACGTAAGCGGGCTGCGAAAATCCGGGCCTCATTTCGCGGGGCGCTTACGCTCGCGAGCAAAGACCTACCTACGCCGGCGGCCGGTGCCGAAAACGGCCTTCACCGCTTCGCGAATCGCGGTGTTGATGCCGCTTTTCACGGTCGGATTCTTCAGCACTTCCTGCCACATCGACGGGCCTGGCGGCTCGGCCGGCGCGGGCATCGGCGGTATCTCATAGGGGTCCGAATACGACGACGGCGGGGCGGTCGGTGCCGGTGAAGGTGGTTGCGACACTTCGGGTTCCGGTGGCTGCTGGATCGTCTGGCCGTATTTGGCCCGCAGCGGGCTGTCGTTGGCCGCCTTGGTGATCGCCTCGCTGCCGATGGCGCTCATCAGCGACCGCGGCACCCGCATGCGCGTCCAAGCGACCGGTGTCGGCGCGCCCTTCTCCGACAGCACGGTGACGACGGCCTCCCCGATACCCAGCGAGGTCAGTGCCGACTCCAGGTCGTAGACATCGGTTTTCGGATACGTGCGGACGGTCTTGCTCAGCGCCTTCTGGTCATCGGGGGTGAACGCGCGCAGGGCATGCTGGATTCGCGCCCCCAGCTGGGACAGCACATCGTTGGGCAGATCGGTGGGCAGCTGGGTGCAGAAGAATACCCCCACGCCCTTGGAGCGGATCAGCTTGACGGTCTGCTCAACCTGCTCGAGGAACGCTTTGGACGCGTCGGTGAACAACAGGTGTGCCTCGTCGAAAAAGAACACCAGCTTGGGTTTGTCGACGTCGCCGACCTCGGGCAGCTCGTTGAACAGGTCGGCCAGCAACCACATCAGGAAGGTGGAGAAGATCGCCGGACGCAAAGACTCACCGCTGAATTCGAGCAGCGAGATGATGCCATGGCCCTGGTTGTCCACGCGCAACAGGTCTTGCGGATCCAGCTTCGGCTCGCCGAAGAACGTGTCGCCACCCTCGCCTTCGAGGTTCACCAGCGCGCGCAGGATCACACCGGCCGTCGTCGACGACACTCCGCCCAGCGATTCCAGGTCGGCCTTGCCCTGCTCGCTGGTCAGGTGACCGATGACACCGCGAAGTTGCTCCAGGGTGATCAGGGGGCGATTGTTCTCCGTGGCCCAATGGAAGATCAAACCCAGCGTCGACTCTTGAGTTGCATTGAGTCCCAACACTTTCGACAACAACACCGGACCGAAACTGGCGACGGTCGCGCGTATCGGCACGCCGACCCCGTCGGTGCCCAGCGACAAGAACTCCACCGGGAATCCGGTCGCGGCCCAGTCGTCGCCGGTGTCGGCTGCCCGCGCCGCGGTCTTGTCGTTGGCCTCCCCCGGCCGGGACAGACCGGACAGGTCGCCCTTCACGTCGGCCATCAACACCGGGACCCCGGCCGTGCTGAGCTGTTCGGCGATCAGCTGCAGCGTCTTGGTCTTGCCGGTGCCGGTAGCGCCGGCCACCAGACCATGCCGGTTGACGGTGGCCAGCGGGATGCGAATCTGCGCAGCCGGGTCGGCATTGCCGTCGACGACGACGGTGCCCAGTTCCAGCGCCTGGCCTGCGACGGCGTAGCCTCCGGCGATCCGCTGTGTGGCTGATTCGGTGGTCATTGGCTCCGCCCCACTCCGGAGAAAGTTGCAACGCTCCACACTACTTGTCGGGGGCCGACGGCGGCAGGGCTCACGTGGGCATACGCTGAGCGCTGTGCGTGACGAATTGGTGTGGATCGACTGCGAAATGACCGGGCTGGATCTGGGCTCGGACAAGTTGATCGAGATCGCAGCCCTGGTCACCGACGCCGATCTGAACATTCTGGGCGACGGCGTCGACGTGGTGATCCATGCCGACGACGCCGCCTTGTCGTCGATGATCGACGTGGTCGCCGAAATGCACAGCCGCTCGGGGTTGATCAACGAGGTGCGGGCCTCCACCGTCGACCTGGCCACCGCCGAGGCGATGGTGCTCGAATACGTCGGCCAGCACGTCACGTCGCCGAAGACGGCGCCCCTCGCGGGGAATTCGATCGCCACCGATCGGGCGTTCATCGCCCGCGATATGCCCGCCCTGGACTCGTTTCTGCACTACCGGATGATCGACGTCAGCTCGATCAAAGAACTCTGCCGCCGCTGGTACCCGCGCATCTACTACGGCCAGCCCGCCAAGGGGGTCACACACCGGGCGCTCGCCGACATCCGCGAGTCCATCCGCGAGCTGCAGTTCTACCGCCGCACCGCGTTCGTGCCCCTTCCCGGGCCTTCTACCAGCGAAATCGCGGCGGTGACCGCCGAGCTCGAGGGCCTCGACGCCGCCGTGGCGACAATTGATTCGGCCCTCGAGCCACCGAACCGCTAGTATCGACAGTCGCCGCGCATAGCGCGGTCATGGTGGGTGTAGTTCAGCTGGTAGAGCGTCAGGTTGTGATCCTGAATGTCGCGGGTTCGAGTCCCGTCACTCACCCCAGCAGGTCAGAGGGCATCGTTGCCCTCTGACCTTTTGCTTGCGCGGGGCAATGACCGGCTCGGCCGGCGCGGGGATCGGCGTTGATCCGTCGTCGAACACGATCACGTATTGCATTGTGGCGCAATGACTTTGCGAAGCCGGCGTCGGTTGTAGGCGGCGGCCGGTAGCGGCCCGCGTCGTCGGGTTGCCGATCTTTGCCGGCGCCGATCTTTTCCGGTGCCGGATGGCCGGCAGACGGCGTAGTATCAGCCCATTGCATAGGTTCGGAGTCGTCATGTCTGGTCTGAAGTACAAGGTCGTCCTAGTTCTGGTCCTCGCGTTCACGGCCCCGACCGCATCGGGGTGCACGTTCACCGTCGTGTGCGACCCGCTCTTCACCTGCGCATAACCTACGCGACTGCGCGGCAGTCGAACTCGTGCCTACGCTGACCCGATGGCCGGGGCGCCGGCACGAGCAAGTCGGTGGACCGCGTTGCGCAATGCCTTGTCCACGCGAATATCGCCAGGGCCGAACCATCGATCGCCGGCGATGTCGTCGCACAGGTGACCCGGGTTTCGACAATGCTCACCTTCGACCCGCGCTGCTGTTTGCGGTGATCGCGGTGGAAGCGGTTACCCGGTCCGCGCCGAGGCGCTGCAGGACGGCCTACTGCACTGGTTGGCCGACTCCCGGACCCAGCTGGTCGCCGCAAACTCGGGTAACCGGCGTCAGGTGTTGGCGTTGCCCGCTTTCCATTGCGGCCAGGGGATGTTCCAGTCGCCCAGGCCCTCGGTGCCGGGCAGCGTCGACCCGACCGTGTTGACGACCTCGACGATGTCGCCGCTCTTGGAATGGTCGTAGAACCACTCGGCGTTGCTCGGGCTCACGTTCAGGCAGCCGTGGCTGGTGTTGGTATGGCCTTGCGCACCGACCGACCACGGCGCGGAGTGCACGAAGACACCGCTGTAGGACATCTGGGTGGCCCAGTCGACTTCGGTGCGATACCCGTTGGGCGAGTTGACCGGAACGCCGTAGGTCGACGAGTCCATGATGATGTGCCGGTACCGGCCCCCGATGATGTAGATGCCGTTGGCGGTCGGGGTGCTGTCCTTGCCCATCGACGTCGGCATCGTCTTCACGACTTCACCGTTGACCCGAACGGTCACCGTCTTGGTGTTGTCGTCGGCGGTCGAGATGACCTCGTCGCCGATGGTGAAGTGGGTCTTGACGTTGTCCTCGCCGAACATCCCGTCGCCCAAATCGACGCCGTAGGTGTTGACCGCCACGTCGACCGTTGTTCCCGACTTCCAGAAATGCTCTGGGCGCCAACGCACTTCGCGGTTGTTCAGCCAGTAGAACGCGCCCTCGACCGGCGGGTTGGTGGTGATCTTGATCGCTTTCTGCGCGGCGGCGCGGTCCGCGATGTTCTCGTCGAACCGGATCGCCACCGGCTCGCCGACGCCGACGACCTCACCGTCGCCCGGGGCGACGTACGGCATCGTCAGGTGGGCGGGTGAACTCGTCGAGAAGCTCATCTGGCGGCTCGCCGCGCCACCCAGCCCGGTCGCCTTGACGGTCAGCGTGTAGTGCCGGTTGTAGCCGAGCTGCTCGGTGGTCGACCAGCGCAGCCCGTCGGGGCTGAGTTGGCCGGCGATCGCCCGGCCGTTGTCGTTGACCATCGTGACCGACGCCAGCACCCCGTCGGCGACATTCACCGTCACCGGCGCGTCGACGGTGACGCCGACGGCGCCGTCCGACACCGAGGAGGTCAGCTTGGGGACCAGCAGATCGGCGAACGGTGTGCCCTTGTCGAAGATGGTCTTCGCCGGCGCGGCAGCGTGGTTGCTGCTACACGAGACACTGACGATGGCAAACACGGCTAACCCAACAGCCAGCCACGATCGACATCTGCGCAAAGGCGCCATCAAGTGACCTTCCACGACCAATCCTGCTTACGTTCTGGTCACCAGTGACCGGAGAATGCTGGCAAATATTCTAATGGGTTACGTCCCGTGCTCATGGCAACTCGGGGGACGACTCTAGGGCAACGGCGTGCGGCCCGCAAAATGCCGGCCGTAAAGCCTCTACACTGGGAGGACCAGCGATTTCGCTCTGCGACGGGATGCCTGTTAGAGTCGCAACGCGGTCGTGGCCGACCAAGCGCCGTTAGCTCAGTTGGTAGAGCAGCTGACTCTTAATCAGCGGGTCCGGGGTTCGAAACCCTGACGGCGCACCCAGAACGTATATCGGCGTGCCGCCTGGTCGCCGTGGCAAATTCTGTCCCACCCTGTGGTTGCCCGGAGTAGTTTTTTCTCGGTGCCTGGCTGACGATGGGCACCCGTTGCCAACGAACTGCGCCGAAGGAGCCTCGATGGGGTTCATCCAGCCAAACCTGCCCGTCGTGGACATCGCCGCGTGGAGCAAGCTGCCCCGCGCCGAGCGGATCATCCCGATGACTCGTCACATTGCCGAGAACGGTTTCGGCACTCCTGATCATGCATGTGATGTACGGCGTGAAGATCGCGCTCTACATCCTTGGCGGCTGGTTCTTCGGCTGGTGCACCGCCGGCATCGGCGGCTTCACCGCCGTCACCGCCTGGTGGACCGAGCCGATCGTGTTCCAGAAGGCCGTGCTGTTCACCATGCTGTTCGAAGTCGTCGGCCTCGGTTGCTGTTTCGGGCCGCTGGCCGGGCGCTACTTCCCGCCGATGGGATCGATCCTATACTGGCTGCGGCCCGGCACCATTCGACTACCGCCCTGGCCCAACCGGGTGCCGCTGACCAAGGGCATCGACCGGACCCCGTTCGACGCGCTGCTCTACGGCGCGCTGCTGGTGTTGCTCGGCAATGGCGCTGGTGTCCGACGGATCTGGCCCAATTCCCGCTCTGGGCACGGTGATTGGCGTGCTGCCGCGGTGGCAGACCGTCGCGATCCTGACCGTGCTGGCCGCAATCAGCTTGCGCGACAAGGTGATCTTCCTGGCCGCCCGCGCCGAGGTCTACGGGCCGCTGGCGCTGGCGTTCCGCGGGATGAACACCCACGGACGTGCGCTGTACACGCTGGTGCACCGCGCGCTGGCCGGCTACGACGAGGACGACTACAACCTGTGTGAGGGCGAGGTCCTCTGCTCGATGGTGCTCGGCTGGAACTTCGGCGACGGGCACATGCACAACGAGTGCCTCATCGAGGCGCTACAGCAGCGCTGCGGGTTCGCGCCCGGCGACGTGCGGGTGGTGGTTCTCGACGCGCAGCCGATCCACCAGCAGCGGCAAGAATATCGGCTGGTGGATGCGGCGACGGGAGAATTCGAGCGCGGCTACATCGAGGTGGACGACATGGTCACCACCCAGCCGTGGGCAGACGACCTCCCCGTCCACGTGCAGCGCGCCGCCGCCGATTCGGCCTGACTCAGCCGCGCCGACGACAACAGCCGGCTGCCGGACCCGAAACGCTTGTGGCCGTCGACTATTCGTACCGTGCCAGTAGCCACCGTGGTCGTCCTTTCGCCGGTCTGACGTTGCCACAGCCGGGCCGCGCTGTCCACGCGACCGGTTTGTGGTGTCGCCCACGGTAACTGGCCGTTGCTTAGCTACCTACCCACCGAAGCGAACGATTAAATCTGTTGCGGCGCTGTATGTTTCCTGGCTAAGCCACGATGCGTGTCGCTGTCGATGGTCGGCCGACTCGCCGAATCGGATCCTGCTGATCGGAATGCAGGGCTCTAAGGGTCAGCGATTCCTGATCCGGCGGATCGCCACGAACACCACTACCGATCCGATTCCGGCCAGTGTGACAACGACGGCGGGTTTGGTGACGAACCCGATGACCCGGACCTTGAGGTCGTCGGCGAGACGGCGAGGGTTGGCACGCTCGGCGAGGGAGTCGACCGTTGCCGCGAGCTGGTCGCGGGCGAGGTCGATCTCCTGCTTGATGGCTTCGGGGTCCCGGTCGGCCACGGTCTGTCCTCCAAGTCCTCCATCGTCGGCCATCGTCGGCCATCGTCGGCGTGGTGCACCTGAGGCACTACCCTAATGCGGACGTTCCGGTGATCCGAAAGGGGAAGCACTATGAGCGCGACCACGCGGCTGGCGCCGGGCGACAAGGCGCCCGCCTTCATTCTGCCCGACGCCGACGGCAAGAAGGTTTCGCTGGCCGACTACAAGGGCCGCCGGGTCGTTGTGTACTTCTATCCGGCCGCGTCGACACCGGGGTGCACCAAGCAAGCCTGCGACTTCCGCGACAGCCTCGCCGAGCTCAACGAGGCGGGCCTCGACGTCGTCGGCATCTCCCCCGACAAACAGGAGAAGTTGGCCAAGTTCCGCGACGCGGAGGGCCTGACGTTTCCGCTGCTTTCCGACCCCGAGCGCAAGGTGTTGACCGCCTACGGCGCCTATGGCGAAAAGCAGATGTACGGCAAGACCGTCACCGGAGTGATCCGCTCGACGTTCGTCGTCGACGAGAAGGGCAAGATCGCTGTCGCGCAGTACAACGTGAAGGCCACGGGCCACGTCGCCAAACTGCGCCGCGACCTGTCGGTCTAGTCGATGACGGCGGCTTCCTTGTACTCGGTGATGGGCCGCGCGATGCCCTGTTCGTCACAAACCCGCTGCAGCTTCTCCAGCGTCTCGTCGAGCCCCGGTCCCAGCCGCCTGCCGGGGGTGAAGGTGGCCGGCAGGTGCTGCATGCCCTGGATCACCCCGATCGTCGGGTAGTGCACGGTGCCCTCGGGGTCGCAGCGGTAGTCGGGCATCCGGTCGAGCACCGCGGTGAGCATCGACTTGAACACGGCGCGCGCGACGTCGGAGCCGATGCAGCGGTGGATGCCGAGGCGGAATGCCCATCATCGCCAGCGTCAGGACGGCCGGGGTGATGTTCGCGAGATCGTCGACGAAGTCGATTTGCCCACTTTCGATCTTCTCGTCGATGCTCGCCCGTACGATCTCGTCGACGAACGGCACCCAGCGCTTGACGGCCGCCGGCGACAGGTAGGGGTTGAGGACGCTGCGGTAGGCCGAGTGTTCGGGCTCGTCCATTTCGAGCATGCCGCCGCGACGCCGGTGCCCTGGGGCAGCGTGGGAATGGTGATGCCCTTGTAGCCGGTGCCTTGGCCGGTCACGTCGTGATCATTGGACACGTGTGGACAGCGCGCAAGCTCGAAGACCTCCCGGCTTGCCCGCGGCCACCCAATGTCCGTCGTAGGTGTGCGCCCACGCCACCGGGCACCTCGCGTGCATCTCCTCGGTGAGCGCGGTGAACCGCTCGCGATACTCCGGGGTGTGGCGATCGAAGTGGTAACGGTTGGTCTTTCCGGCCTTATCTGCCTTGCCGGTCAGGGTGTCTTCCGTAGTCGCCGTGGCCCTCTCCTGCGACGCGTCACTGCGTATAAAGCGGTATGCGACGAGACTGTCCGTCTACAAAGTGTTCCGGGCTGCAATTGGGATCGGTAGACGCACGCGAGCGCCAGAATTGCGCTGATCGTCGCGGCACACGGCGCGACGCCATCAGAACCGAACGGCAGAACGGAATATGAGCGATGGACCCGGACGAAGACCAGCAGCCCTGGTGGCGCCGGTTCGGCGGCGTCGCGAGGCTGGCCAACACGCCGCGAGGCGCAGTGACAATGGCGTGTGCGTTCGCGGTCGTATTCGCGATCGTGGCTTTGATGGGTCGTTACTCCGGCACGACCGTGCACGGAAACCTCACGATGATCAATGCCGGCGCGAAGGACACGATCGACTGCAACGACGGAAACCTCAGGCTGGAAGGTGACAACAACACCTACACCGTCACCGGCCACTGTCGCAGGCTCGACGTCCCGCCGGAAGTGCAAATCACGTCACCGTCGACAGCGCCGAGACCATCAGTGTTTTCGGCGACGACAACGCGATGGTCTACCACTCCGGGCCCCGACAATCAACAAGAAGGGAAACAACAACATCGTGTTGCAGCGCCCCGGCACCCGCTGAGAGGCGAGGCGCGCTAGCCCAAGTTGGCCAGCAGCAGCGCCTCGGCGATCGCCGCGCGCTCCAGCACGCCCAGATGCAGGCTCTCGTTGATGCTGTGCGCCTGGGTCGCGGGATCTTCGACGCCGGTGACCAGGATCTTCGCCTGTGGGAACGCCTCGGCGAACTCGGCGATGAACGGGATCGAGCCGCCCATGCCCATGTCGATCGCGTCGACGCCCCACGCCAGCTGAAACGCCGCGCGCGCCGCGTCGTAGACGGTGCCGCTGGCGTCGATCGCGTAGGGCTCCCCGATGTCGCCCCGCGTGACGCTGACGTGCGCGCCCCAGGGCGTGTGCCGGTGCAGGTGGGCGGTCAGCGCGTCCAGGTGTGCCGCGGCGTCGCCGCCGGGCGCGACCCGCATGCTGATCTTGGCGCGGGCCCGTGGGATAAGCGTGTTGGACGCCTTCTCGATCGGTGTGGTGTCGATGCCGATCACGGTGATCGCGGGCTTGGCCCACAGCCGTTGCGGCGCCGAACCCGCGCCGATCTCCGACACCCCGTCCAGCAGCCCGGAGTCGGCGCGCACCCGCTCGGGCGGGTAATCCACGGCGGCGGCGGTACTTTCGTGCAGTCCGGCGACGGCCACGTTGCCGTCGTCGTCGTGCAGGCTGGCCAGCAGCCGCACCAGCACGCTCAGCGCGTCGGGCACCACCCCACCCCAAATGCCGGAGTGCAACCCGTGGTCGAGCGTGGCGACCTCGACGACGCAGTCGACCAGGCCGCGCAGCGTCACCGTCAACGCCGGGATCTCGGTGCTCCAGTTGTCCGAGTCGGCGATCACGATCACGTCAGCGGCCAGCGCTTCGCGGTGGGCGGCCAGCAGCCGGCCCAGGGACGGCGACCCGGATTCCTCTTCCCCTTCGACGAAGACCGTCACACCCACCGGCGGTTGGCCGCCGTGTGCCCGGAACGCGGCCAAATGCGTTGCGATACCGGCCTTGTCGTCGGCGCTGCCGCGCCCGTACAGCCGTCCGTCGCGCTCAGTGGGTTCGAACGGCGGCGACGCCCACTGATCGCGGTCGCCTTCGGGCTGCACGTCGTGGTGGGCGTACAGCAGCACGGTGGGCGCGCCGGCGGGTGCGGGATGGCGGGCGATCACGGCCGGGGCGCCGCCCTCGCTGACGATGCGCACCTCGCCAAAGCCGGCCTGGGACAACAGCCCCGCGACCGCTTGCGCGCTGCGGTGCACCTCGTCGCGACGGCCGGGGTCGGCCCACACCGATTCGATGCGCACCAGGTCTTCGAGATCGCGGCGCACCGACGGCAAGACGTCGCGGACGCGCTGGGCTAGATCAGTCACGGGCCAAGGCTAACCGTCGACGCGAGCCAGGCTGAGGCACCGCGATAGAACACGTTTCATTCAACAGCGCCTGGAAGTGACAAAAGTACCTACCGCCTGTGTTGTTATTCGGCTTAGATCGGGCTAGATGCTCTCACTCAGAGGAGGTCGTGATGGGGCAGCCGAACCTGGTGCCTGGCTTCGATTTCACCGATCCCGACATCTACGCCCATCGCCTGCCGGTCGAAGAGCTCGCCGAGCTGCGGCGCGTGGCGCCGGTGTGGTGGTGCGAGCAGACCCCGGGCAAAGCCGGAGGGTTCAACGACGGCGGCTATTGGGTGGTGACCAAGCACAAGGATGTCAAGGAAGTGTCGCTGCGCAGCGACGTCTTCTCCAGCTGGCAAAACGGCGTGATCCCGCGGTTCAACGACGACATCGCCCGCGAGGACATCGAGGTCCAGCGACTCGTCATGCTCAACATGGACGCGCCACACCACACCCGGTTGCGCAAGATCATCTCGCGCGGGTTCACTCCGCGAGCGATTGGCCGGCTGCGCGACGACCTCAACGAACGTGCGCAGCACATCGCGAAAGCCGCCGCTACGACCGGCTCCGGCGACTTCGTCGAACAAGTGGCCTGCGAGCTGCCGCTGCAGGCGATCGCCGGGCTGCTCGGCGTGCCGCAGGAGGACCGCGGCAAGCTGTTCGACTGGTCCAATGAGATGACCGGCACCGATGACCCCGAATACGCCCACATCGGCCCGAAGGCCACCTCTGCGCGGCTGATCTCCTATGCCATGCAGATGGCCGCGATCAAGGCGGCCAACCCGGGCGATGACATCGTCACCTCGTTGATCGAGGCCGACATCGACGGCGAGAAGCTCTCCGACGACGAGTTCGGGTTTTTCGTGGTGATGCTCGCGGTGGCCGGCAACGAGACCACCCGCAACACGATCACCCAGGGCATGATGGCATTCTGCGATTACCCCGACCAGTGGGAGCTGTTCAAACGGGAACGCCCGGAATCGGCCGTCGACGAGATTGTGCGCTGGGCAACCCCGGTGACCTGCTTCCAGCGCACCGCACTTGCCGACTACCAGCTGTCCGGGGTGACGATCAAGAAGGGCCAACGAGTGTTGATGTTCTACCGTTCGGCCAACTTCGACGAGGACGTCTTCGCCGACCCGTACACATTCAACATCTTGCGCAACCCCAACCCGCACGTCGGATTTGGCGGCGGCGGCGAGCACTACTGCATCGGTGCCAACTTGGCCAGGCTGACGATCGGCCTCATGTTCAACGCCATCGCCGATCACATGCCCGACCTCACCCCGATCTCCGCGCCCCAGCGGCTGCGGTCGGGTTGGCTCAACGGCATCAAGCACTGGCAGGTCGACTACCACCCGGCCGGCCCAAGGCCCGCCGCGATGTGTTGACCGGCGACTCGCCCACGATGCCGGAGTTGACCGCACAACACGACGGAATTCGACTGTGTTACCAGCGCATTGGCGACGCCGGGGCTCCGCTGCTGCTGATCTCCGGGCTGGCGGCCGACATGCACTACTGGAACGACGATTTCTGTGCCGCGTTGGTAAACAACGGGTTTCACGTCGCACGGTTTGACAACCGGGATGCGGGCCGATCGACTCGTCTGGACGGACTCGGCGCTCCCTCCCGGCGGGCCGCGCGACGCGATCCGGCTACCGCCCCCTATCAACTCGAGGACATGGCCGCCGACGCGATCGCGGTTCTCGACGCGTTGGGATGGGCTTCGGCACACATCGCCGGGCACTCGATTGGGGCCATAATCGCCCAACGGCTGGCCATCGACTGCCCATCGCGCGCGGTCACTCACCTGCATCAGCACGACACCGCACCCCGACGTCGGCCGGTTGAGCGCGAGGACGATGTTGGCCCTGTCGTGGGCTGCGCCCGGCGTGTTGACCCGAAGGCCGCCGCGCGGGCCGGCCGAGGCAGGCGAACTGCTGGTGCGCCAGCACCGCGTGATCGGCTCGCCCGGGTATCCGCGCGATGATGGCCGGCTACGTCGGCTCGGCGAGTTGATGTATGCCCGAGGCGGATTCGATCCCGCGGCGCGTGCCCGCCAGGCCGCAGCAATGATGGCCTGCCGCGACGCCCGCCCCGGTCTTGCGCAGCTGTCCATCCCCACCGTCATCCTGCACGGTCAGCAGGATCCGTTGATCCGTCCGGCCGGTGGGCGCGCCGTGGCCGCCGCCATGCCCAACGCGGAGCTAGTCCTCCTGCCGGGAATGCGGCACGATCTCCCAAAACCACTGTGGCCCACTATTATCGGGCATATCTGCGCCGTTACGGATCGAGCCTGGCCACCCGATGTTCTCAGGCAGTGTTGAAAAATCGCTCGGCATGGATCTGTTCGCGCGGCACACCGGCGGCTGTGAGTGCGAGGTAGGTCGCATCGATCATCCGCGGCGGCCCACAAACATAGACATCGGGGCTTTCATCGGCCGTGCGGAGTTCGGCCGCTGCCAGATCGACCGGGTTGCCCACGGCACCCGCCCACCTGAGATCCGGTCGCCAGACCACTGTGTAGGTGCGAAAGTCCGGCATCGATTGGGCGAGCTCGCGGAGCTCGTCCAGCGCGAAGACCTCGGTATGGTGCGTCAGACCGAAGAACAGACGCATCGGCTGCGGATCACCCCACTCGGCCATCCGGCGCAGCATCGACAGCAACGGTGACAGTCCGGTGCCGCCCGCGAGGAACCAGCGGGGCCGAAGGCCGTTCTCCACGAGCGTGAACGATCCCTGCGGGGCAGACACGGTGAGCACGTCGCCGATGCCCGCTCTCTCGCTGAGGTATTGCGACATCAGGCCGCCGGGGATCAATCGAATGTAGAATTCGAGCTCGCCGTCCCAGTTGGCGACGTTGGCCGGCGAGTACGCACGCCGGGCGTCGGTGTCGGGGACGGTGATTCGCACGAACTGGCCCGATTCGAAGTCCGCGATGCCGAGCCGTCGGTCCTGGGCAGCAGCGCAACTCTCATACGCATCACCGCGTCGGCGGCCCGGTCCAGACCGATGATCTGGACCTGACGCTGCTGCGGCGCTGCGGCGACGATCTGGTCTCGGCCGTACGGCAGACGGATGCGACAATCGCCACGAGGCACGCTGCAGCACAATAAGATTCCGTTTTGACTCTCCGGTACTTCAATGACGTCCGGGTCGTGCTTGCCCATGTCCACCTGGCCGTCGTCGAGCACCGCAGAACACGCCCCACATCCGCCCGTCCGGCATGACGACTTCAACACCAATCCGGCCTGCTCGGCGGCGGCCAGAACCGTGGTCTGCGAATCGCAGCGGATGGTCGACTCCGCCCCGTCTCGGGTGACTAGGACGACATCGTGGCGCGCCAGTTCGGTGTCGGTGGTAGTCGCGAGGAGCTCCGTCATTACGCACCTGCCATCGGGTCGGCGAGGTTTCGCGCCGGGTCGCCGATGGGTTTGAGCGCGAACCGCTCGACGAGGATGTCGACCACGGCGGGGGTGAGAAATGTCGGAAGCGTCGGACCCAGCCGAATGTTGCGGATTCCCAGCGACAGCAGGGTCAGCAACACCGCGGCGGCCTTCTGCTCGAACCACGAGACGAACAGGCTCAACGGCAGGTCGTTGACGCCGCAGTCGAAGGCGTTCGCCAGTGCCAAGGCGATCTGTACCGCCGAATAGCTGTCGTTGCACTGGCCGAGGTCGAGCAATCGCGGAGTACCGGCGATTTCGCCGAACTCATGGGTGTTGAAGCGATACTTGTTGCAACCCAAGGTCAGCAGCACCGTGTCGTCGGGCGCCTGGTCGGCAACATCGGCGTAGTAGCTGCGCCCCGGGGCGGCGCCGTCGCACCCCCCGATGAGCAAAAAGCGTTTGATTGCACCGTCTTTGACCGCCTCGATCACGGTATCGGCCACCGAGAGCACGGCGTCGCGCGCGAAGCCGGTGGTGATGGTTTCCGACGGTAGCTCGGTGGCGAAGCCGGGCAACGACTGTGCGGCCTTGATGACCAGAGAAAGGTCGTCGGTGTCGAGGTGACGAATGCCCGGCCAGCCCACCGGCCCGGTAGTGAAGATCCGATTGCGATAGGCCGGCTGGGGCTCGATCAGGCAGTTGGAGGTCATCACGATTGGGCCGGGGAACGCGGTGAAGTCGCGCTGTTGGTCCTGCCACGCGCCACCGTAGTTGCCGGCCAGGTGGTTGTAGGCGTGCAGCCTGGAATAGCCGTGGGCGGGCAACATTTCGCCGTGGGTATAGACGTTGATCCCGGTGCCCTCGGTGGCCTCCAGGATCTTGTGCAGGTCGAGCAGGTCGTGGCCCGACACCAGGATGGCCTTGCCGGTGACCGGGGTGATCCGCACCGGCGTGGGTACAGGGCTGCCGAAGCTGCCGGTATTGGCCGCGTCGAGCATCTCCATCACCTTGAGATTTACCGATCCCAACTCCATCGCGTGCCCAAGCAGGGCGTCCGGATCAGTAGGCGCGCCGGCCAGGAACGCCAACGCCGACTCGATACCAGCGTCGGTCTCGTCGGTGCGGTACCCCAGGGCATGCGCGTGATGCGCGTACGCGCAAACCCCTTTGAGCCCTTAAAGATTGAGATTGCGCAGGCCGATCACATCCGGGCCGATGCTATCCAGACCGGCGTCCACACCGACGGAGGCGGCTTGGGCAACCACCTCCGAAATCCCTGCTGCCGTCACGAACTGAGCTGGGCCGCAGAGTGTTTCGGGCTCGAAGCCGGCCGCCCGGGCCGCATTCTGGTAAGTTGCCTTCGCCTGCTCACGCATGCCGGCTGCCGCGCGGATCAAAGCCATGAGCCGGGTGGATTGAAATTGACGTTTGTCAGCGTGGTGAAAAGATCGAAGCTGGCGTGCGCAGCAAATCGCGGGTCAGCCGCCCCGAGCCGACAGGCTTCGTGCGCGTACTGACCGATACCGCGATTGAGGTAGACCAGCACGTCTTGCAGGGCCGCGGTGGTCGCGTCCTTGCCGCAGTTTCCCTTCGCGTTCGCACATCCGAAGGCCAACAGGCTGGGTCGGCTCGACGAATCGGTGCGGTCGGTTTGTTCGCATTGGTAGCAGAACATCGGGTCTCCTCCGGCGGCGTTGGGCGAGTGACGAACTCATGCTATGAACCGTCGAGAAGACCGGGTTTGACCTAGATCAAGGCGGCCCTGTGGGTGAGGTCACAGAATCGAGATGCTTCGCGCATGAGGGGCCAAGGCCGCGACGTCGGGAATCTGCACGACCGCCCCCTCCACACGGAGCAGGTCTTTGTCGGAGAGGGCACGCATGGCACGCGAAAACGTCTCGGGCGTCATGCCCAGGCGTGACGCAAGCACCTGTTTGAGAACGGGCAGCTCGACGCTGGTCGACCGCCCGCCGGGCCTCGTGTCGCCGGTGGGCGCACCGTCTGCCCCACCCAGGCTGTAGGACCCCTCCCCGACCGCCCCGAGGATGTAGGCCACGATCCGCTGGGTCGCGGACTGCAGCGACAGCATGGCAATGTCTTGGATCTTGCTTTGCAGCCGCCGTGCCATCGACGACAGCATGATGCGCGCCATCGCCGGGTCCTCATCGAGAACCCGGTCGACCGCGACAGCGGGGACAAACACCAGCTGCGCGTCGGCCAGCGCGGTGGCGTCCACCGGGTAAGGCTCGTGCACAAACATAACGGCGTGACCGAAAGCGCTTCCCGGACGCAGGATTTCCACGACCTTCAGCAGGCCTTCCGAATTGGACACCGAAAGCTGCATGAGGCCCTCGCGGACCAAGTAGAAACCCGTCGACGGCGTTCCTTTACGGAACAGCACCTGTCCCGAGCGCAGCGAAATCGCGCGGCTGTGGGCGGCCAGAAAGTCCACGTGCGCGGCGTCCAGCCCGTCGAACATGGAAGCAGAGGCAATCGCTTGCCGCAACTCCACCGGGCTCCTAAGGTGCCTCGAGGATGGCGACCGCGGCCGCGGTATCCCCTTCATGAGTCAGCGACACATGGATCGTCACGTCGGCCAGGTGCTTGGCGATGTCGCCGGTCAACCGGACCCGCGGTCGTCCCCACATGTCGGTGACGACCTCGATGTCGCGGTGGATGTCCTCACGCAGGATCGGTCGTTGCGAGAACCGTGACCCGGACCAGGCCTTGATCACCGCCTCCTTCGCGGCCCATCGTGCGGCCAGGTGACGCGCCGCCGACGAACTCTTGTCGGAGGCGTCGCGACGCTCACCCGGCGTAAACGTTTCGGAGAACACCGTTCCCGGTTGGTCAACCTGGTCGGCGAAATCCGGAATGGAGACGAGATCGATCCCCACACCGACAATGCCCATGGCTGGCCAGGTTAACCGATCACCGAATTCATCCGGCAGACACCTCGTAGGCCTCGTCGTCACCCAGTCGTGCGACCGGGTTCAGCAGCATCGAGGCCTCCTGCCGCTTCTCCGGCGCGCTGTGGTCGAAGCGACGGTCCGGCGGCCGCTGGTACAACGGCTCGCCACCGGCGATGGCCGACACCAGCCGACGCTGGCCGGCCAGCAGACGGGCGTCCGCGCGGCGCTGATAGTCCTCGCGTTGCTCCGGGTCCAGCGTCGCGAGGAAGGCCTGCGGGTGCACCAGCGCCACCAGACCCGACACGTGACCGAACCCGAGGCTGGTCAGCAACCCCGCCTTGAGTGGGAACTTCCCGCCGAGGCGCAGGGTGTCCCGCACCCAGACGAAGTGGGCCGAGCCGGACAGCTCGTCGTCGACGCAATCCAGGCTGCGGTTGGGCGGAATGACGCCGTCGCGCAGCATCTGGCACAGGCCCATCATCTGGAAGACCGCCGCGCCACCCTTGGCGTGCCCGGTCAGGCTCTTCTGCGAGACGATGAACAGCGGAGCGCCCTCGGAGCGGCCCATCGAATCGGCGAGCCGTTCATGCAGCTCGGTCTCGTTGGGATCGTTGGCCAGCGTCGAGGTGTCGTGCTTGGAGATCACCGCGATGTCGTCGGGACCCACACCCAGCTTCGCCAGCTCGCGTGCCAGCGGCGAGTCCTTGCCGCCGCGGCCCGCGCCCAGCGCGCCGAGTCCGGGCGCCGGGATCGAGGTGTGCACACCGTCGGCGTACGACTGCGCGAAGCCGACCACCGCGAGCACCGGCAGACCCATCTTGAGCGCCAGGTCGCCGCGCGCCAACAGAATGGTGCCGCCACCTTGCGCTTCGACGAAGCCCAACCGGCGCCGGTCGTTGGCCCGGGAGAACTTCGAGTCGGCGATGCCGCGGGCGCGCATCATCTCGGTGTCGGCGGTGGCCGCCATGTCACCGAAACCGATGATGCCTTCCAGGGTCAGGTCGTCGATACCGCCGGCGACCACCAGCTCGGCCTTGCCGAGCCGGATCTTGTCCATGCCTTCCTCGACCGACACCGCGGCCGTCGCGCACGCGGCGACCGGGTGGATCATCGACCCGTAGCTGCCGATGTAGGACTGAACCACGTGTGCGGCAACGATATTCGGCAGCACTTCCTGGAAGATGTCGTTCGGTTTGTTACGGCCCAACAGGTTCCCGTGGTACATCGTCTGCATCGAGGTACCGCCGCCCATGCCGGTGCCCATCGTGTTGGCCACCAGGGTCGGGTGCACGTAGCGCATCACCTCGGCGGGGCTGAACCCGGCGCTCAGGAACGCATCGACGGTCGCGACGATGTTCCACACCGCCAGCCGGTCGATGGAACTGAGCATGTCCTGGCTGATGCCCCACACGGTCGGGTCGAACCCGGTCGGAACCTGTCCGCCGACGACGCGCGACAGCTTGTTCTTCCGCGGCACCCGAATCTCGGTGCCGGCCTTGCGGATAACCTGCCAGTCGCTGGAGTCGGGCACCGGCCGGATCACCGTGTGCTCGGGGTCGAACTCGGCGAAGGCGCGGGCGTCGGCCTCCGAGGAGACGACGAACGCGAAGTCCTTCTCCAGGAACACCGACACCAGCAGCGGCGACGCGTGGTCGGGGTCGATCGAGCCGTCGTCGACGAATTCCCGGATGCCGCAGCGCTCGACGACGGTGTCGTGGTAGCGCTCGACCAGTTCGGCCTCGTCGACCAGCTCACCGGAAGCCGTGTCGTACCAACCCGGTTGGGGATCGTCCTCCCAGCGGATCAGCCCGGTGGTCCAGGCCAGTTCGAGGACCCCGGCGGCCGACAGTTCGTTGTCGACTTCCATCTCGAAGCGGGTGCGCGACGAGCCGTACGGGCCGAGTTCGGCGCCGCCGACGATCACCACCAGGTCAGACGGGTCGAGATCGAGGTCGGGCCATTCCGGCGGCGGCGCCGGGGTGTAGCCCCGCGGCGGTGACGGCAAAGCGGCGATGGTGCCTTCGGCCGGCCCGTCGTCTTCTGTTGTCTCCGAAGACATCTCCTCGCGCGCCTTGGCGGCCAGTTCGGCCATGTCGAGTTCGACGTCGCCGAGACCGCCGGTCAGGTCGGCCTTGATCGGCTCGCTTGCCGCGGCCACCTTCGACTCCACGTCGCACAGGGCCAGCAGCATCGCGGCCATCTCGTCGGTGGTGTAGGTGGTGACACCGGCTTCCTCGACGGCGCTGACGATGGCGTCGTTGTGACCCATCAGTCCGGTGCCCCGGGTCCAACCAATCAGGGCGTGCGCCAAGCTGACTCGCGCAGCCCACGAGGATTCGGCGTGCCAGCGACTAACCAGGGCGTCCAGCGCGGACTTGGCCTCGCCGTAGGCGCCGTCACCGCCGAACATGCCGCGGTTGGGCGAGCCCGGCAGCACCACGTGCAGCCGTGAGGCGATGTCGCGCTCGGCGCCGATCTTCGACAGGCCGCCGATCAGCCGCTGCACGGCCCACAGCAGCACCTTCATCTCGATCTCGGAGCGCGAACCGGCCTCCGACAGATCGCCGGCCACCCGCGGCGCCGCGAACGGGAACAGCAGCGTCGGGGTCTGCGCGTCCTTGATGTGAATCGACTGCGGCCCAAGGCTTTCGCTCTGCTCGGCACCGACCCATTCGACCAGGGCGTCGATGTCGGAGTAGGAGGCCATGTTGGCCGGGACCACCCACAGCGATGCACCGAAGCGCGCGTGGTCGCGATACAGCGTGCGGTAGAACGCCAGCCGCTCGTCGTCGAGTTTGGAGGTGGTCGCGATGACGGTGGCGCCGCCATCGAGCAGTCGCGCGACGACCGCCGCGGCGATCGAGCCCTTGGAAGCGCCTGTCACGACGGCGACTTCGCTCTGGTACGGACCGGGGTCCGGATTCTCGGCACCCGCGGCGATCCGGCCGAACAGCGACGCGTGGATTCCACGACCCGCCGCCAGCGCCTTGCCCTGCCACCACGTCGCCTGGGTGGCGACGGTGTGGCCGGCACCCTCGAAACGTTCGGACAGCCGCACCCAGTCAGCGTCGATGTCGCCCTCGTCGGCCAGCCACAGCTTGACCAGGTCCTCACGTGCGCTGGCCCAGCGGTCGTCGAACAGCACGGCCTTCTTGGGCTCGAAGGCCGGTGCCACCAAACGTGGCCACTCCGAACCCAATTCGGCGGTGACCAAATCGATCAGCTCGGCGTCGGTGGCCACCGGTGCGACGCTGACCGCGTCGTCCAGACCCAGCTGGCCCAGCACCAGGCGGGCCGCCGAAGCGAGCACGCCGTCGCGGCCGGTGATCTGGTCGGTGAACTCGGAGAGTGCCGCGGCGTCGATGGTCGCTCCGCCGCCACCGCCCGCCGAGGGCAGCGCCACCGAAACACCGTGGCGCGCAGCGACCGAGGCGACCGCGGCGTCGATGACTTTGTCGACCGTAGCGGCGTCGGCCAGCGCACCCTCGTGCAGGTGCCCCATCGCACCGCCGCGGACGCTGGTGCCCTCGCGGGTGCCCAGCGCGACCTCGACGACGACGTGCTTGGCCCAGCCCTCGCCGAGTTCCCAGGTCTTGGTGACCCGCTCGGTGATGGCGGCCGGCCGCTTGCCGGACGGCCCGAGGACCGTGCGCAGTTGATCGTTGATGGCGTCCGAAAGCACTGGGCCGTAAGGCTTGTAGGTGCGCGCCAGCTTGGTCACCTGCGAGCGCAGCCCGACCAGGTCGGCCTCGGCGGCACCGTCGATGGCGCCCAGGTTCAACTCCGAACCCAGGTCGACCAGCAGCTGGTTGCGCCGCGACGACGCGCCGTCGGTGATGGACTCGATGGAGTCCAACTGCTCGATCTGGTCGATGCGCATCTTCGCCGACAGCGCGATCAGCGCCAACGTGGCGTCGGCCGCGTCGAACGTGAGGTCGTCCGGACGTGGGCCCCCGGACGGGGCCGCGGCGGGTGCCGGAGCGGCAGCGGGTGCTGCGGCGGCCTCGGGGGCCGCGTCTCCCGCGGGTGCTGGCGCCTCGTCCTCTGCCTCCGGTTCGGGGTCGGTGTCGGTGGCAAACAGCACCGCCGCATCGCGCTCGGCGTTGAGCACTTCGACTGTGCTGTGGGCATATTCGGGCAGCTTGAGGGTGTTGGCGGCCAGTCCGGCGACGGTCGGCGCGGACTTCACGCCGATCTCGACGAACCGCTCCACACCCAGGCCGCCGGCGGCCTCCTCGATGAACAGCAGGTCCTGGGTTTCGATCCAGCGCACCGGGCTGGCGAACTGCCACGCCAGCAGCTCGATGAAGACGGTGCGGGCCATCTCGCGCGGCCGCTCGGCCCGCCAGGTGTCGTAGTCGACCAGGATCTCATCCAGTGGTTCGGCCGGCACCAAATCGCGGATCTCCTGGATGAAGTCGCGATCCAGCGTGAACGGCCGCGGCACCAGGTTGGGGATGTAGCGCCCGATGATCAGCTCGGGATCCTTGTCGCGCGGCATCACCCGCTCCAGCGAGCGGCGGAAGTCGGCGACCCGGACCCGCAGCACCCGCGAGTGGAACGGCACGTCGATGCCCGGCACCAGGATGAACGAGCGCTTGCCGCCGGTGATCTCGCGCCGGCGCTCCACTTCCTCCTCGAGAGCCTCGAGGCCGCGTACCGTGCCGGCGATCGCGTATTGCGAGCCGCGCAGGTTGAAGTTGACGATCTCCAGGAATTCCCCGGTGCGCTCGGCGATTCCGGCGACGAAGTTCTTGACCTCGTCGTCGAGCAGGTCGATCTGCGACGGGCGGATCGCGGCCAACCGGTAGTTGGAGCGGCCCATCTCGTCGCGCGGCACGATGTCGTGCATGTTGGAGCCGCGGTGGAACACCGTCTCCAGCAAGGCTTCCAGCTCGTAGACGCCCAGCACGCAGGCCAGCGCGGTGTATTCACCGACGGAGTGGCCACAAGCGATGGCCCCCTCCACGAAGGCGCCCTGCTCGCGCATCTCGGCGACCTGGGCGGCCGCCACGGTCGCCATCGCGACCTGGGTGAACTGCGTCAGGTACAGCACACCGTCGGGGTGGTGGTAGTGCACCCCGCTGGCGATCAGGCTGGTCGGGTTGTCGCGCACCACATGCAGCACCGAGAAGCCCAGGGTGTCGCGGGTGAACTTGTCCGCGTCGTCCCACACCTTGCGGGCCGCCTTGGACCGGGCGCGGACCTCCATGCCCATGCCCTTGTGCTGGATGCCCTGACCGGGGAAGGCGTAGACGGTCTTGGGTGCGGCCAGACGCGCAGTCGCCGACATCACCAGGTCCGTTCCAACCTTGGCGCTGACCTCCAAAACCTCTGCGCCCTGGTCGATTCCGACGCGGTCGACCCGGAAGTCGACCTGGTCGCCCGGACGTACCATGCCAAGGAAGCGAGCGGTCCAGCCGATCAGGCGAGCCGGCGGGCGGGCCTGACCGTCGGTCGCCGTCACCGTGTGCTGTGCGGCGGCCGACAGCCACATGCCGTGCACGATGGGCGATTCCAGGCCCGCCAGCAGCGCGGCGGCGCGGTCGGTGTGGATCGGGTTGTGGTCACCGGACACCACGGCGAACGGACGCATATCGACCGGCGCGGTCATGGTGACGTCGCGGCGGCGCCGGCGCGGAGTGTCGGTGGTGTTCTCCGACACCGCGCCACCGGCGCGGGACGGGTCGGTGAGTTCGGCCGAGCCGGTACGCCCGAGGATCGCGAAGCGCTCCTGGAGCGTCACGATCGCCGTGCCGTCGGGACCGGCCACCGTCACCGAGACCGGAACGACCCGGCCCATGTCGGTGTCGATGGCCGCCGAAGCCGTTGTGGTAACGGTCAATTGGGTCGGCTCGGCGGGCACCTTGCCGACCACGTGAGCGGCGTGGTCCAAGTGCACCAGGCTCAGCAGGCCTTCGACGACCGGGACGCCGGCCTCGGTGACCGCGGAGCCGATCGTGGCGAAGACCGCGGGCCAGCACAGACCGACGAGCGCGTCGGGCACGGTGGTGAGGCTGGGCGCCAGGCGCTCGCCGAAGGTCGCGGTGACCCCGGTGTGGTCGGCGACCCGCTCGGGATCCCAGTCCACCGTCACGGTGGCCGTTCCGTCGGTCACCGTCGGAAGGAATTCCGGTCCGTCGACGCCGGCGGCGATCGCCAGCACCGCACGCATCGCGGCGGTGGCGTCGTCGGTGGAAACCACCGGCGCGCCGCCGTCAACGGTGTTGGCGTGCAACGTGAATGGGATGTCGATCCAGACCCCGGACACCGGGATGCTCAACACGACGCGCTCATCGGAAGTCACCTGCAGGCGAGCTCCGGTGGACGAGTGCGTGGCGCGCTGACCTTCGTGGACCAACCAGTCGGCAGGATCGGCGATGCGGTGCACCGGGTTGGTGGCGATGCGCCCGGCCCACAGAACGTCGGGGGCGTCCAGCACGACGGCCAGCGCCCCGGTCACATCCGCGCGGCCCACCCGGCGCGACCGGACGGGTTGCGCCTCGCCGCCGGCGGCCAACACGTCGTCGATGGCGGCCTGCTCGAAGCGGTCGAGCAGTTCACCGACGGGCTCGTCGACCCGGGTGATGCCCGCGACCGCGGCGGTGCCCGGGATGATGCACACCTGGTCGGCGTCGTAGCGGGCGTCGTGCGCCTGCCACAGCGAGTCACTGCGCCACCAGCGGCGCACGTCCTTGTCGATGACCGGCACGAAGTTGACCGGCTTGCCCGGCGTCTTGCACAGCGTGACGAAGAACGGCACATCGGCCGGGTGCAGCTGCACCCTCTCGGCGTCCGGGTAGTCCCGCAAGAGCGCCGCGATGGCCGCCTCCGGGTTTTCCAGCAGCGCCGCGTCGTTGTACAGCGTCGCGATCGGGCCGTGATCCTGCGGGTGCAGCCGGGCCTCGGCGCGCTGCAACATCTGCTGGAAGCGGTCGCGCCAGGTGTCGGCCAGCCACGGGCTGCCCGGCCCCAACATTCCCGCGGTGTCGGCGGTCGAGTTGCCGTCGCCGATGGTGAGCTCGACGTAGCGCTGCAGCCACTGCAGGTAGGTCATTTCCCCGACGTCGCCGAAGTACGGCTTGGCGGTGCGAGCCATCGCGGCGATGATCTCGTCGCGGCGCTCGGCGACGGCGTCGGCGTCACCGGCGACCTCGTCGAGCAGCCGGCCGCACCGCGAGGCGCTGTTGTCGATCTCGTGGATGTCGGCACCGAGCTGGCTGCGGCTGGAAGCCATGCCGCCCTGGGCTTTTCCGGCCCCGATCCACTGGTCGGTGCCGTTGGTCTCGACGAGCATCTGCTTGACCGACGGCGAGGTGGTGGCTTCCAACGTGGCCATCGCCGCGGTGCCGGCCAGGATGCCGTCGACCGGCATCGACGGGAAGCCGTAGGGCTCCGACCACCGACCGGACAGGTATTCGGCGGCCCGCTCGGGGGTTCCGATGCCGCCGCCGACGCAGACGGTGATGTTGGAGCGCGAGCGCAGCTCCGAGTAGGTGGCCAGCAACAGGTCGTCGAGGTCTTCCCACGAGTGGTGGCCGCCGGCGCGTCCGCCCTCGATGTGCATGATCACCGATTTGGTGGGCGCCTCGGTTGCGATGCGAATGACCGAGCGAATCTGCTCGATGGTGCCGGGCTTGAACACCACGTGGCTGATGCCGACGTCGTTGAGCTCGTCGATCAACTCGACGGCCTCCTCGAGGTCCGGGATGCCGGCGCTGATCACCAGACCGTCGATCGCGGCGCCGGCCTGGCGGGCCTTCTGCACCAGGCATTTACCGCCGACCTGCAGTTTCCACAGGTAGGGGTCGAGGAACAGCGTGTTGAACTGGTAGGTGCGGCCCGTCTCGAGCAAGCCGGACAGCTCCTGGATGCGCGCGGCGAAGATCTCTTCGGTCACCTGCCCGCCGCCGGCCAGCTCGGCCCAGTGCCCGGCGTTGGCCGCGGCGGCGACGATCTTCGCGTCGACCGTGGTCGGGGTCATGCCGGCCAGCAGGATCGGCGAGCGCCCGGTCAGCCGGGTGAATTTCGTCGACAGCTTGACCCGGCCGTCGGGCAGGGCCACGACGGTCGGCGCATAGCTCGACCAGGGCCGTGCCACCTCGGGGGTGGCCCCGACGGTGAAGAGGTTGCGCTGCCCGCCGCGCGTGGCGGCGGGCACGATGCCGACGCCCAGGCCGCGGATCACCGGTGCGGTCAGCCGGGTCAGGATGTCGCCCGGGCCCAGGTCGAGGATCCAGCGCGCGCCGGCGTCGTGCACCGCGTTGATCTCTTCCACCCAATCGACGCCACTCACCAGGATGGCGTCGGTCAGGCGCCGGGCCAGCTCGACGTCCAGGCCGACCTTCTCGGCCCAACCGCCGACGATGACGATGCCGTCGGCCAGCCGCGGGGTGTGGAAGCCCACCTCGACCTGAACCGGGTCGAAGACCGGTGCGAAGACGTCACCGCCGCGCAGCTTGTTCTTGCGGTCGGCCTCTTCCTTCTCGGAGATCTGCTGGCAGTACAGCTCGAAGCGAGACAGTTGCTCCGGCGTGCCGGTGATGACGACCGAACGACGGCCGTTGCGGATGGACAGCACCGGGGGCAGCACGGTCCGGACGTCCTGGGCGAACTCGTCCAGCAACTGACGGATGCGCTCGGGATCGGCGTTGGTGACCGACACCATCGGCGGGCGGTCCCCCAGCACGGAGATACCACGGCGACGGGCGACCAGCGTGCCGGCCGCGCCGATCAGCTGGGCCAGGGCGAGCAGCTCGACGTCGCGAGCGGCGGCCCCGTCCTGTAAGCCCTTGAACGCCTCGACGGCGAGCACGCCCTGCGAGTGGCCGGCGACGGCGACCGGCGGGGTCGCGGTCCAGTCCATCCCCTGGCGCGCCAGGGCACGCACTGCCGCGATCTGGGTGAGCAACACGCCGGGCATCGACACCGCGGCCGACGTCAGGTGCTTGTCCGCGGGCGTCGGGTCCTCGGCCGCCAGCGCCCGCACCCATTGCAACGGCTCGAAGCCGATCGGGCGGACCACGACCAGCTCTTTGGCCACCGGCTCCAGCAGCAGCTCCGCCTCGCCGGCCAGCGTGGCGATGTCGGTCTCGATGCCCGCCGAGGACACCAGCTCTTCCAGGGTTTCCAACCAGGCGCTGCCCTGGCCGCCGAACGCGACAGCGTACGGCTCGCCGGCCGTGAGACGGTCGACCAGAGCATGGGTGCTGTGCGGGCCTTGGCCGTCGCGGTCTGCGGACACCCGGTCGTGCTCGTGGATCGTCACCTTGTATATCTCCCTGTATGCGTCTTCACGTATCGGTTCGTCTGGCCTGCTGACGGCCCCGGTGAGCGGGGTCCCAGCTGGCTCTGGGTCGATTCCGCTCTGAATCGCAGCCCGAATCGCGGCTGACCGGTGTGTTGTCGGCGGCCACTCGTGTCGACCAAGCGGCGCGGGGACTGCATCGGCTGTACTAAGAGTGTCATAAGGATTCGGGTCGTTTTTCTGCGCAGATCGGTTACTGGTGAGTTCTACGCACGGGTAACCGTGTCGTGGGTAACACCGGGATTAACCGGCCGTCCGGGTATCCAGAACAAACGTCCTGCATGCAGGTGGTTACGGTCGAGTAGCTATAACTGCGCTGTTCAAGGCGGCATTGTTATCAAATCGTTATGTTACGAATTTGTGGTGCGCGCCGCCTGTCGCGCCGCGGCGTTCGAGCCGTCCGGGCCGCGCCGCCGTCCGCGCTGGGCGAACAGGTGTTTGCTGGAACCGAATTGCGCAACTATGCCGGGATCGGTTAATGGGCCAGAATTCGTTACGACGGCGCGGGGTTGCTAGGCCCACTGCCCGAATTGCGGCTTGAGGATCTCGTTGATGTCTACGCCGACACCGCCCACGCTGCGCTTATCGATCTCGACCTGGTGCAGATTGGCCGCCGGATGGGTGTAGCCCTTGGGCGAGCCCCAATTGTGCTGCCAGAAGCAGGAGCCCAGGCCGTCGTTCAGCGCCCAGTCGATCGTCTTCGAATTGGCGTAAACGCCCGTCCGCTGGTGTCCGATCACCGCTTCCCAGGACCGTAGGTACGGGGCGATCTGGTTTTTGTACTGCTCGTACGACGGGTCGTCGTCGATCGACGCGTAGATCGGTGCGGTGGGGGGACCGCCGGCGGCGGCGTGCAACTCCATGCCCCGCTTGGCGTGCTGCAGCCCGGCGTTCGCGCCGCCCAGCCAGTCGGCGGAATTGCCCTTGCCGTACTGGTAGCAGGAGACGATCTTGAGTCCGTTGCTGTGCAGGTCACGTGCCTCGGCGATCTGGATCGGCTTGCCCAGCATCCAATTGCCGCCCGGCCGGCGGTCGGAGACATAGCGGATGGCCCCCACGGCGCCGGTGGCCCGGATCTGGCTGGCCGGGATCACGCCCGCGGCGTAGTCCAACAGCGTGCCCAGCGATGCCGAGGCCGTCGGGGCGTCCAACGCCGACGCCGCGACGCCCATGCCCAGTAGGGCCGGGGTCGCGGCCGCGAATTTGAGCACGTCACGACGCGAAAACGACACATCGGACAGGGTACGACACAAACATCAGCAGACACATGAGTCACACCGGTCACAGGTTAGTCACTTTCTGTGGCTCGGGTGTGCGGTGGCGGCCTCGGGTGTGCAGAGACGGCCTCGGGTGTGAGTCCAGGGCGGCGACACGCCGGGGCGAGCCGCCCTAGCGCACACCGAAAGCCGTTAGCGCACACGGTGGACCCGCGGAGCCGTAAGCGTGAGCGCAGTCGCCGGACCCGCGTAGCCGCATTGTTATTGTCACAATTAACTTAATAAAGTTAACGTCAGAGGGGGCCTGCAACATGGATCACGATCAGCTCATCGACCTGACCCGCCGGGCCTTGAAGTTGGCCCGCGACAAGACCACCGACCAAGCTGCGCGGCCGCACACCGTCGACGCGAGCGACTACACGTCGCCCGAGCGACACCGCCGTGACAGGGCGCTGCTGCTGGCCAGCCCGCAACTGGTCGGCTACGTCAGCGAGCTACCCGCGCCCGGCGCCTACTGCACAAAGACGGTGATGGGGCGATCGATCCTGCTGACGAGGACATCCGGCGGGTCGGTCCGCGCCTTCGACAATGTCTGCCTGCACCGGCAGTCCCCGGTCGCGACGGGCTGCGGCACCGCGAAGCGATTCAGCTGTCCGTATCACGCGTGGACCTACGACAACACCGGAAAGCTGGTCGGTGTGCCGGGCCGCGAGGGATTCGCGGATACGACGGTAAAATCCGACTCGTTGACCGAACTCCCCGCCGCCGAGTCCGCCGGGTTCCTCTGGGTGGCACTGGACAAAGACGCCACCCTCGACGTCGCCGCGCACCTGGGGCCGCTCGCCGACGAGCTCGACTCGTGGGGCATCGGCCGCTGGTCTCCGCTGGGTGAAAAGGTGCTCGACGCGCCGATCAACTGGAAGTTGGCCGTCGACACCTTGGCCGAGAACTACCACTTCGCCACCGTGCACCGGGACACCTTCGCCACGATCGCCCGCAGCAACTGCACAGTGTTCGATTCGTACGGACCACACCATCGGTTGATCTTCCCGCTCAACGGGATCCTCGAGCTGGAGAGCGTTCCCGAGGAACACTGGGACCCGTTCCACAACATGGTGGTGATCTACGCCCTGTTCCCCAATATCGTGATCTCGGTGACGATCGCCAACGGCGAGTTGTTCCGCATCTACCCCGGCGACGAGCCCGGCAGGTCGATCACCGTGCACCAAAACTCCACGCCGCTAGACCTTTCCGAGGAATCCGTGGCTGCCGGTGCTCAAGCCGTGTTCGAGTACGCCCACGCCACGGTGCGCGACGAGGACTACAAGCTGGTCGCGGGCCTGCAGGCCAATCACAACTCGGGCGCTCGCGATCACCTGGTGTTCGGTCGCAACGAGCCGGGATTGCAGCACCGTCACATCGCGTGGGCCGAGGCGCTGGCGGCGTCAGCTGCCGCCGGCTGATTCCGCCTCGCCCAGCACGGCGATCAGATCGTCGAGAAGCGTTGCGACCGTGCCGTTTTGCACCGGACGCGTCCCGGCCAGCAGTTCAGCCGCCGACCGGCGGCGGCCGGCGGCCACCAATCCCACCAGCTGGTCGACCATCGACTGCAAGCCGGGTTCGGCGTCGGCCACGGTGGTGGCCAGCACCTCGACCAGCTCCCAGTCCCGGTACAGCGCCAGCGAGCGTTCGTTGAACGCGAAGCCGCTCACCGGCCTACCCCACAAGGTCCCCTGGTAGCGGTACGGGCCCTCCATGTACTCGATGGGCAGACCGTGCGCCGGCGCCGGCACCAGCGGTTCGCCGACCAGATCCAGTTGCAGTGTGGCGCAGGTGATTCGGTGACGGTCGGGCATGTACCGGGCTCGGGCCGGGGGGCGTACCAGGGGCCGTACCGTCTCCGGCCATTTCACATAGCTGGTGACGGTGACCTCCACGTCTTCGGCGCACTGGGGCGCGATGGCGGGGTCGGGATGGCTCGTCGTGATACCGGTGAAGGGTTGCAGCGCATTGCCATTCGCGCGGTCGAACTGGCGCCAGATGCTCAGGTCGACCCCGTTGTCGAAATTGATGGTGCGCCATTCGTGCGAGCGGGCGCGCGGGTCTCCCCCGGTTCCGCCGCCGCCCGCATACTTCCGAGACCACTGTCGGTCGACGTGTCCGGCACTGCCGGATACCTGCTCGACGGTCTCGCCCCAGCGCACTGTTCCGGTCATCGACATGCCGGTCTGGAAATACGAATACGTGTCGTTTTGGCCGAAGCATGCGATCTTCCCGTTGAAGGTCGACGCACCCACCGGTGTCGGCGCGCGCGTCGGAGTGACGACCAAGTCCAACCGCATGGATCGGCCTTGGTGGTCGCGGCCCACCAGGCTGACCCGATACGTGTAGGGCAGCAATTCGCCGTCGCCGTCACGGCACGTGGTCCACGATGCGGTGCCGGCACTGCTGTCGTAGCTGACGTCGAGATAGCCTGTGGCCATGGACATTTTGCGCCGCGCACCCGGCTCCATGTTCTTCGGCGGCATGTCGTAATCGGTGTAGGTGCCGTAGTCGCCGTTGTCGAGGTCGAACAGCGCCATCGTGTAGAAGTCGGCGACGACCGCGCCCCCGGGTCGGTTCTTGTTGAAGATCGTCAGGAACGCAAACGACCGGTCGTTCTCGACGGCCTGTAGTTGGCCGCCGATGAACCACGTATCCGATTCCTGGTCGGGATGCTCACCCTCGGCCTCGGGGAAATCCAGCTGCCTGTCGCCGGGCACCAATTGATACGGGTAACTGCGCCAATTGGTACTCATCTCGGCTTCTCTGCCACAGCGCTATCCTTATTCTTTGTTATGTTAGCGTCAATAGCGAAGTTACGGTCACGGCCTCGTCCCCGCCCCAAGGAAGTGCCCCGATGACAGAAACATCCGAACATCGGACCTACGCCGAACTGTTCATCGGAGGGCAGTGGCGCAAGCCCGCCAATCCGCAGCAGCTCGCCGTGATTTCGCCACATTCGGAGGAACCGGTCGGACACGTCCAGGTAGCCGGGCCCGAGGATCTCGACGCCGCCGTCACCGCCGCGCGACAGGCTTTCGACCACGGGCCATGGCCGCGCATGACGCATGCCGAGCGGATGGCCAAGGTCGAACAGCTGGCCGGGATCTACGGCGGCCACATCGACGAGATGGCCGACCTGATCACCGACGAAATGGGATCCCCGCGGACCTTCAGCCGGCTCGGCCAAGCGGCGGCCGCGGCGACGATGATGCATCTCGCGCTGGCGGACGCCCGCACGTTTCCCTGGACCGAACGTCGCCAAGGCGTCCTCGCTGAGGTACACCTGCGCCGGGCGCCGGTCGGGGTGGTGGGTGCGATCGTGCCGTGGAACGTTCCCCAATTCCTGATCATGCCCAAGTTGATCCCGGCCCTGATCGCGGGATGCACGGTCATCGTCAAGCCCGCGCCCGAAACACCTTTGGACACTTTATGGTTGGCCGAAATGATCGAGCAGCTTGAACTGCCCGAAGGCGTGGTGTCGGTGCTGCCCGGGGGACCGGACATCGGCGAGGCGCTGGTGCGGCATCCCGGCGTGGACAAGATCGCATTCACCGGTTCCAGCGCCGTCGGGCGCCGCATCGCCGCGTTGTGCGGCGAGCAGCTCAAGCGAGTCAGCCTGGAATTGGGCGGCAAGTCCGCGGCGATCATTCTCGACGACGCCGATATCGACAAGACGGTCGCGGGGCTGAAATCGGCCGGCCTGATTAACAACGGCCAGGCCTGCGTCACCCAAACCTGAATCCTGGTCAGCGACAAGCGTCATGACGACGTCGTCGGCGCACTGGCCGGCATGATGTCGTCGCTGACCGTCGGCGACCCGGCCGACGAGGCAACCGACATCGGTCCACTGGTCGCCCAACGGCAACAGCGCCGGGTCCAGGACTTCATCAAGTCCGGGCAGAGCGAGGGCGCACGCGTGGTGCTCGGCGGCGAGGACAGCCCGTCCGATCGCGGATGGTACGTGCGCCCAACGCTATTCACCGACGCAACCAACGACATGCGCATCGCCCGAGAGGAGATCTTCGGCCCGGTCTTGACCGTGCTGCGCTACCGCGACGAGGCCGACGCGATCCGGATCGCCAACGAGACCGACTATGGGTTGGCCGGTTCGGTGTGGACGTCCGACATTGCGCACGGCCTGGAGGTCGCGGCGGGCGTGCGCACCGGCACCTACGGCATCAACATGTACACCCTCGACATCGGGGCCCCGTTCGGCGGTTTCAAGCAGTCGGGCATCGGACGCGAGTTCGGCCCGGAGGGGCTGCACGAGTACGTCGAGCTTCAGACCCTGGTGTGCAAGGGGCAACTGCCGCCGTTAGCCGATTGACAATGAACCACTTTCGGGCAGCTGCAAGGTGAGCTCGACCGGGCAGCACAGGATGCCGTGCTGGTTGGTCACTTCGATCGTGATGTCCACCAGGCAGCGCGGCGGCTCCACCGAGGTGTCGCGCCGCTTGGCCACCGCGCGGCCCCGGCCGATCATCGTGTCGCCGGCGTAGATCGACCCAGCCAGCCGCAGTGAGCGGCGCACCACCCGGCTGCTGGGGCCGGCCCACTCGGTCGCGACGCGGTCGGCGAACCCCGCGAGGTGCATCGTGTTGAGGTAAATCGTTGGGTTACCCTGCTGTTGGCGTATTCGGGATCGAAATGGCCCGGGAAATAGTCCCACGTCGCTCCGGCGTTCTCCACCACCCGCTGGTAGCTGATCTCGTCGACCACTGCCGGCAGCTCGATGGGAACGGTGATCGCGTCCCAATTCAATTCCGCGCCGGTCATACCCGCGCCGCCGGGGTGAAGCGGAACAACGTATTCCGCGATCGGGCGACGACGGTCCCGTCCTGGCGGCGATAGGTCTCCAGCGTCTCGATGAAATGGCCCATGCCGAGTCGGGTCGTCTTCTCCGGTGACACCGACACCAACTCCTCGACACTGGTCAGCACGTCACCCTCGACGATGGGTTCGGGGAACTCGACGTCGTTGGCGGCGTTGATGAATGTAGCGCCCGGCAACGGCACTCGCAAGATCAGCGACGTCGCCGGGCGTCGGCCGCCGGGCTCCCACGGCGGCGGGATCAGCCATCCCATCAACAGACCCGGCGGTGCCAGCAGGCCTCCCCACTGCTGCCGGGCGAATTCCGGATCCCAGTAGGACCGATTGCCGTCGTGAATCATCGAGGCATACAACTGAATTCGCGCTCCGCTGACCGGCGTCGACGCGGTGCGCGGTTCGCTTGTCGCGCCGACCATGCGCAGCGCATCTTCGTACGTGCCGAAGGCTAATCGTAGCTGAGATCGGAATCCACGTATCGGTGCCGCTTACATGACAAGCGGGTGCCGGTTCGGCACCACGTCCCAGCAGAGATTGCACGAGGTGTAGTACCAGCCGCCGCGCTCGTAGATCAGCTCGTCCCGGTAGGTCCCGGTGACACGCAACGTGGTCTCTCCGAAGGCGGCGGAGAAAAGCAGGGCGACACAGCGCTGCATCGCGTGCACGCCGTCGACGGCGATCTCGTGGTCGACGGTCACTAGGCGGTGTCCTTCGCCTCCGTCGAATGCCGAGCGCAGGTCGTCGAACGCTTCGCCGTCGCGGACAAAGCTGGCACCGGAATGACGAAACGTCGCGATCCAGCTATCGCGGTCGCCGTCGGAGTAAGCGCGATTGTGCCGGGCGTTCAGGTTCAAGATCGCGTGGCGGCCGGTCGCAGCGTGCAGGAACTGCTCCTGCTGGTAGGACATCGTCATTTCTACTCGCCAGCCTCTCCCCCGAAGGAAAAAAGAACCAACTTTGTAACATCGACTTTACTTACCGCTTAACAATATATCCGTGTTGTTCTCGATCCCAGGCCTTCGAAGTTAATCCCTTGGCTCGCAATAATTCTTTACGCACCCGCCCGATAACGTTCTTCGGGAGTTCGTTGACCTGCTCGACATAGCGCGGGACGCAGAAGTACGGCATCCGGTCGGCGCAGTAGTCGAGCAGCTCGGCGCAGTCCAGCACGGCGTCGGGGCGCACCGCCACCACGAGCAGGATGTCGTCCTCCCCCAACTCGCTGGGCACCCCGATCGCCGCCGCTTCGGCGACCGCGGGATGGGGCATGACGACGCGTTCCACCTCGACCGAGGAAATGTTCTCTCCGCGCCTACGCAGTGAATCCTTGATCCGGTCCAGATACGTGAGGTTCTGATCGGAGTCGAGCCGGCCGAGATCACCGGTGCGGAACCATTCCGGATGCGGAACCAACCGCGCGTCTTGGCCGATGTAGCCCTCGCTCATCACGTGTGGGTGCCGGGGCCGGCAGGCGATCTCGCCCACGGTGCCGCGGGAACCGGGTCGCCGTCGTCGTCGACGATGCGCACGTCGAAGTTGGGATTGGGTCGACCCGACGTTCCGGGGACGCCCTCGTCGGTCACGCCCTTGACCGCTATCGGGAATGCCTCGGTCATCCCGTACATCGTGACAATGCGGCACCCGTAACGCTTTTCGATGTCGTGATAGGAACTCGCGTCGATCGGTGCGGCCGAGATGAACCGCAGTGGCAGCTGCGCGTCACGCGTGTCGGCCGGCAGGTTGCAGAGCATCGACACCATCGCGCCGGCTCCGGCGAAGCCCACGGCACCGTGGGCGCGGATGTCGTCCCACACCTGGGCGGGGTGGAACGATTGCGCCAGCACGGTCGTTCCGCCGACCAGCATCGGGACCAGCACGCTCGGCGCGGCGCTCAGGTGGAACAACGGCATCGCCGTCCACAACGCCTCCCTCGACCGCAGCTCCCAGGACGACGCTACGGTCGCCGCGACCGAGAACAAGTAATTCCAGGTCGTGGCAACGGCTTTCGACGGCCCGGTGGTGCCCGACGTGTAGAACAGCGCCCCCAGTTCGCCGGGCTTGGCGGGGTCGTCGGTACAAACGGCACCGCGCTCCAGCCGGCTTGCAAGCGAATCGTCTTGCACCACAATGTCGGTCACCGTATCCAACCGGTCGGCGATCTCGTCGAAGCGGGGGCGGCGCTCGGCGTCGGTGAGAATCACCTTGGCCGCGACAACTGCAGGGTGTGCAGCAGGAAGTCCCCTTTGTTCGCGGCGTTGACCGCCGCGCTCACCGCGCCGATCCGGGCCGCGCCGAGCCAGAAGTACACCCATTCCGGGCAGGTGCCGGTGAACAACGCCACCCCATCGCCATGACCCACGCCCAACGAGGACAGTATCTCGGCCGCCGCACCCGAGCGCCGCCGCATCTGCTCGAATGTCACGTCGGTCCCGGCGATCGACAAACCGCCCATCTCGTGTTGATGGGGTTGACTACGCCGCCACACCACGGCACGGCGAGCAGGCACTCATGGTAGCGATCAGAGTTCAAGGCGAGGATTCCGACGCGGTCTCCCGGACAAACCCCCATCGCCGTGAGGGCTGCCGCGAGGCGGGCAATCCGCTCAGCAGACTCGGCGACCGTGCGCCTGCGGTCGCGATGGATCGTAGCGATACGCTCAAGCCAGAGCCGAAGCTCCCGATGCAGCGACTGCGTCAACCACATCCGTCAGGCTCCCGCCCTCGACCATTGCCCAACGCCGTGGGCAGTCCCACTGTGCTTGATCAGCAGGTCTTTTCGGATCTTGCCGACCGCAGTGCAAGGCAGCTGCGCGACAATTTCGACCTGGTCGGGCACCTTGCCGCGGGGCAGGTGGTAGGTACAGAACTCAATGAGCTCGTCTTCATCGGCATTGTCTCGGCCATGGTTGTTCGGCACAACGAATGCCTTGATCGCCTCGTCGCGCACTTGGTCGGGGACGCCTATGACTGCTGATTCATGCACGCCAGGATGAGCGTCAATGACGCGCTCTACCTCGGCGGCGGCCACGTTCTCCCCTGCGCGTTTGATCATGTTTTTAGCTCGGTCGTGGAGAACAAGGAAGCCGTCGCTGCGTTTACGGACGATGTCGCCGGTCCGCAACCAGCCATCGGTGATCGTCTGGCCCATTGTCGCGTCGTCGGCGAGGTAGCCGGCCATCAGCGTCTGTCCGGGTATCCCGCCGATGAGTAACTCGCCGGTCTCGCCGGGCACCACGTCGCGACCGCTTTCGTCCACCACGCGGACGCGGCCAGTTTCGGTGGGCAGCCCGATGCTCATGCTGTCGGACGGCCCGTACAGGGGGTTCATCAGGGGCGGCGCGATGGCCTCGGTCATCCCGTACAGCTGCAACAACGGGCAGTCGAACCGGTTTTGAAACTGCGTGAGCTGCGCCTGGGTGATGTTCTGGGCGAAGACGGTGGCGCGCAGGCTGTTGTCGGCGTCCTCACGGAACTCCGGTGCGGCCAAGACCATCCGGATTGGCGCGGCAAACAGACTTGCGAGAGTCGCGCCGAGGCTTCGCACCTGCGCACCCCAACGCGATGCCGAAAATCGGGCCGTGACCGCGACCGAAACCACGGTGACTAGCGCCGACATGACGCAGTAGTACTGCGCGTTGGCATGAAACAGCGGCAGTACGACCAGCCAGCGATCATCGGCCCGCATACGCAGCTGACCGGCCACAGTAGAGCCGGCGACCGATAGTTGGCATGGGTGACGACAACGCCTTGGGGCCTGCTCGTAGTGCTTGAGGTGTACAATACCGCGAGAGGATCGTGTCCGGCGATCTGCGGTGCGTTGGTCGACGATACAGCTGTCGACATGTCGGCGAAGTTGTGTCGGGCGGTGATCACACGGGAAGCTGCTCCACACCAAGCGCTTTCGACATTTCGGCGTTGTCCGTCGCCGCATACCACGCCGCGGCATTGGGCATGGTCGAAGATATAGCGAAGGTCATCGGCCGTGCTATTCGGGTTCACCGGAACCATCACGGTCTTCGCGATCGCGGCTCCAAACCAGCAGGCAAGAAACTCCGGGCTGTTGTCGAGAACGACCGCGAACCGATCACCACGGGCCAGTCCCAGCGAGGTCATCAGTCCCGCTGTGCGCATGGCCATTTGGAGGACCTCGGCATAGGTGTATCGCCGCGGGTCGTCGTCGATGGAGTCGAAGATCAGAAACGGGGTATCAGGATTGCTCTCGGCCCAGAAGCGCAACGTGTCGCCGACGGTACATTCACCGGAAATGGGCAGCGTCAAAGCGACCCTCCTTGTGCTGCTTGCCATTCCGCTTGCAGATCAAACAGTTCACGGATGCCCAACTGCGGCGTCCGCGGGTCAATTTCGCGGTATCGCTGATAGACGTTGACACCGACGCGCTCGGCATCCAACCAATCGCGATACTCGCCGAGGTCGATACGGGCGGCCGCTTCCTGAAAGGGTTGTCCGGTCGTCCACGCGCAGTCCGCATAATCGGACACAAAGGTGAGGTATTCCCGCACGCTCTTCATGGCGCTGCCATCACCGACCGGGCCGTGTCCGGGGACGACGACGGAGGGATCCAGCGCGATCATGGCGTCGCAGGCCGCCACCCAATTGGCTATCGGACCGGCCCACACAATCGGAGTGCACCCAAAGAACAGCAGGTCTCCGCCGAACAGCACCCCCGCATCCGGCACGTGCACGACGCTGTCAGCGGCGGTGTGCGCCGGTCCCAGGTCATACACGTCGACGCGACGACCGCCGACTTCGACACTGAGCTGGCCCTCGAACGTCTTGTCCGCATTACGTGTGACGACGTCGCCAAAGAAGAACTGCCCCAACCGTTCCCGGAGGTACGGGGTAGTCGTCGGGCCGAAGTCGGCACTCTGGAAAAACGCGAACATCTCGGGCGCCAGCTCGTGCTCGATCGATTCGGCGGTAGCTTTTGCGGCCAGGATTCGCACCGCCGGGCCTAGGAGCTGATTCCCATGCGTGTGGTCGCCATTGGAGTGGGTGATCAGCACGTCTCGGAGGGGGTGGCGGTCGGTAATCGGCTTCATCGCCGTCAACATCTCGCGTGTCAAGCGCAAGTCAAAGAGCGTGTCGACGAGCATCGAGGCGCCCTCGCCGGCCACCAGGCCCGCGTTGCTCCAGCCGAAGCCTCCATCTGGCAGGGTCCATGCCCACACATCCGTGCCCACCTCGTGCAGACCACGGGTGTAAGGGATCAGGGCGCGCGCTCGGTTCACGCGCAGCGGCGCGGATGCGGCGTCCGGATTATTGCGCGCCGGTAGTGGTTGCGGCGCGGGCGAGGACCGCACGATTTGACGCGTCGCCCCAAGCCCCTCGACGGTCAGGGTGACGACGTCACCATCGCCCAACCAGCCGCGAAACGACCCCAAATCGTTGACGTCGAGATGCTCCAACAGCGTGCAGGTGGGCACCGTGCCGGAACCGAAAACATCACCGGGATAAAGCGTGACTCCGCGCGAAGCGAACGAAATCACTTCGGCGAAGGTCCAATCCATCGAACCGGTCGACCCTTCACCGATTACCTGCCCATTGACAGCGGCGGAAACCCGCAAGTCGAGCCTGCCGTCGCGAAGGTACGGTTCGAGTTCATCGGGCGTCACCAGATACGGGCCCAGCGTCAGGGCGCTGTCTTTGTCTTTACCCTGACCGATACCGAGTTGAAGTTCGAGTGCTTGCAAGTCGCGTGCGGACCAATCGTTGAAGATCGTGTAGCCGATGATTGCTCGTTCTGCCTCGGCCACCGACAAGTCTTTGCCACCGGCTCCAATAACCGCGGCGATCTCGAGTTCGAAGTCCTGCCAGGCGCTTCCGGATGCGATCGGCACGTCGTCATGCGGGCCAAGCACGCTCGACGGACAGGCAAAGTAGAACGCCGGGATTCGATACCACGCGTCCTTCAGGACGCGGCCGCCACCCAGCGCCTGTTGGCAGTTGCGCATATGGTCGAGAAAGCACAAACAATCGCGAATTGCAGGCGGCCGCGGAATCGGTGCCGCGAGTTCGACTTCGTCTAGCCGCACCGTGTCGCACGCGCGGCGGGCTCGCCGACCCGCTTCGGCCAATCCCCCCGTTCCACGCGAAATCAGCTCCACCATCGTCACGCCGGTTGGCAACGAATAAATACTTTCTCCAACCAGCAAGCCGACCCGGTCACCATCAGGTGTCCGATAGGTCACCCAGCGCATATAACCCACTTTCGTTCTGTGTCAGGCACCATATAGTATGTTATTTGGCATTGTAAAGTGCCGCTTGGCAGATCCGGGACGGCTGATTGGGGATCACTCGTGGTTGCGAGATGCCAAGGCGCCCATGGGTTCCCAGCCAAAGAGCGGCTGGCCGGAGACGCTAAGGAGATCACCAGATGAGCTCAACCACTCAGTCGTCTGGGGTAGGTCAGACGGTCCGGGGTGTCATTTCCCGCACCAAGGACGACGCAGTGGAGTTAGCGGACATCGTCATCCCAGACCCCGGCCCGAACGATGTAGTGGTCGGTGTGGCAGCGTGCGGGGTGTGCCACACCGATCTGACTTATCGCGATGGCGGGATCGGCGATAACTACCCGTTCTTGCTCGGCCACGAGGCGGCCGGGATCGTGGAATCGGTGGGGTCAGCGGTCACCGCGGTCCAGCCGGGCGATTTCGCGATCTTGAACTGGCGCGCGGTGTGTGGGTGGTGCCGAGCCTGCAAACGAGGCCGGCCATGGTAGTGCTTCGACACTCGCAACGCCTCGCGTCCTATGACCCTGCCCGACGGGACCTCGCTGACCCCCGCACTGGGCGTCGGCGCATTCGCCGAAAAAACCTTGGTACATGAAGCCCAGTGCACCAAGGTGGACCCCGCCACCGACCCCGCCGTGGCGCGGTTGCTGGGCTGTGGCGTCATGACCGGTTTGGGTGCAGCGATCAACACCGGTGCCGTCAGCCGCGATGACACCGTCGCTGTGATCGGCTGCGGCGGTGTCGGGGACGCAGCGATCGCGGGAGCAACGCTAGTCGGCGTCAAGCGAATCATCGCCGTCGATACCGACGATTCAAAACTGCAGTGGGCCCGCCACTTCGGCGCGTCTCACACCATTAACGCCCGCGAACAAGACCCGGTAGAAGCCATCGCTGCACTGACCGACGGTTTCGGCGCCGACGTGGTAATCGACGCCGTCGGCCGACCCGAATATTTTAGGCAAGCGTTCTACGCTCGTGACCTCGCCGGAACCGTTGTGCTGGTAGGTCTTCCAACGCCAGACATGCGCTTGGACATTCCGTTGATCGACTTCTTCTCCCGGGGCGGATCGCTGAAATCATCGTGGTACGGCGACTGCCTGCCCGAGCGTGACTTTCCCACCCTGATCAGCTTGTATGCGCAGGGTCGACTTCCGCTGGAAAAATTCGTCTCCGAACGCATCGGACTCGACGACATCGAGGCAGCATTCCAGAAGATGCACCTCGGTCAGGTGCTGCGATCGGTGGTCGTGCTCAACTGACACCCGATCCGGCCGTTGCCCTGCCGTCGCGGAGATTGTGTTGTCTCACAGTTAGATTCGTTTGGAACTACCCGTGCTCTCCCCAGGAACTCATTGAGCGTTAGGCATCGGGATCGAACGGCCGATTCTACGGGAATCCACCGAGTCGAGGCATGGCGTGATCGTAAATGTGGCGTCCGAGAGTCGAGTGAGGTCGTCGTCGAATGGACCCAAGACCACGGCAGTCGAGGCCCGGTCAGTTCGGCTTCAGACAGGGTTGACGGTCAGGCCACTGCTGCTGACCCATCACACGGCCGTCGCGCTGTCGCTACGTTCAACGAATCGCCGGATGGCCTCCGCCGCCTCCTCAACGGTGGCGGCAAGTTCGAGATGATCCAGCCCCTCCAGTGCACCCGAATAGATCGGCGGCCAGTGTGGCAGCCCGACCACGTTCGGCGGCCATGGATGCTGAGCGCGCGCTTCGAAAACAGCGATGCACGCGCTGCGCGTTAGCACGAGATCGGTATCGGGCAGCAGCCCTTCGAGGAGCTGCAAGTCCACCAAGTCGTGAGCGCGATCGTTGACTCTCGGCACTTCGAGCACGGCGGTCACAGCGTGGAGCTTCTGCGCGATCTGCCAGGGAATGGTCATACACGGCACGGAAACCGCCACGGGGAAGCCATCTGTACTTTGGCTTCGCGGTTTTGGTTGAGGCAGCAATGGGACCGGCGGGCACTGCATGATCGAGGACGCCAAGGCGCAGACCGGAAGCATGTGGCCGCTTGAGGGAGCGTTCCGGTGTGGAGACGGATTCTTATCGGCACCCGAATGTGTCGGCCACACGTTTTCAATCCCGCACAGTGTCACACGCAATCTTACTTACCCTGCCCGAAATCCGCGAAGGATCGCTCAGTCGCCCGCCGTGGCGATATGTTCGTGAAGGCGAGGACCGCAACAGCGTCCTTGGAGACGGCTGGGGCTCTATTGCGGGCGGAGGCACAGACGACCCCAAGTACGCCCACGTCCTGCAATGTGTGGTGCATTCGGAAGTCGCTGCGACAGACGACAAATCCTTCCAGACTGCTGCTACGCAGTTCGGTGATGAACTCTCCGACTGGTGGGCCTTAGTTTGCGACTGGTTGGACGTACTCACCTTGCAAGACTTCGCGGGCTTGGGTCGCGCGCAAAGGAGCATCCTGGATAATTCAGTTGTGGAGCGGCGACCCAAACGGAGTCCGGCGAGCTGGAGTCAACTATCAAGTCATGGCCGGCGGAATGAACTGGGTGGAAGTTCTTGACCGCCAACGAATTCAGATTGCGACGGATCTAGCGGCAAGCAACTCGTCACCACATGTTGAGTGGCTGTTCCTTCGAGACGCGCGTTCACTTCTGAATGCGCGCGAATACCGACGAGCCGTGATCGACTCGTGTACAGCTGCGGAATTGTCTGTGACCGCCCTCATCGACCGAAAATTCGACCTCGCAGGGACGAATCAGACTGACCGCGAAGAGAAGTTTTCAAAGCACCATGGACTCGCAAAGCTCATCGAACTTCACAACAGCTTCAGAACCGGGGAGCTCCCGAAACGCCTCTACCAGGAGGTGGGCGCACCTCGAAACAACGCCGCACACGTAGGGGCCTCATTGAGCGAGTCGGAGGCCAGGGCTGCAATGAGCAAGTCTGCTGAAGTCGTCAACATGGCCTATCCACTCAGCGCAATCGCTGCAGGAGTAGCTTGCCAGATCCAGACTCCCTCTCAATTAGGAATCCTGCCGGGAGTCGATAAAGAGCTCGTTCTAACTACGGGCAACGCGCTGCACATGAGTGTTCAAGCCCGCAGGCGCGAGAGACCACCACCGCTGCAACCACTGGCGTCCGAACAACGCGACGACATTGGTGGCAGTTCTGGCGCCGATAGTGTTCGGGGCTGGTAGCTCGGGCAGGTTGTTGAGCGCCCCGCCGTCCTCCTCAGGGATGTAGTCGCCATATACGTCCAGCGTCAACGTAAAGGTGCTGTGCCTCAGCCACTTCGACACCTGCATAAAGTGAACCCATCAGCTGGTCTAACGGAGTGGTTGTCAACGGCACCACCGCCAGCCCTGCGTCCATGCGTCTAGACACGCCGAAGATCCTCACGGGTGATGACTTGGCTGCATGGGAAGAGGTACGAGCATGTCTCTCCGTGGGCGCCAACACAGCGGCGGTGATGATGTGCCGCAAGCTATTGCTTCACATCGCCGTTAACCATGGCCTCCCCGCGAAAGATGACAATAGCCGTGCCCCGAATTCCCAAAACGCACTCGAACATCGAGAAGCAGAGGGCATCTTCGCGAAGCACATGCGGCCCTGGATCGAAAAGATAAAGAAGGTCGGTAACGAGGCCAACCACGAACTTCCCTGCACAACTTCGGCGGAAGCTCAGGACGTCGCTTTGTTTCCTCGCCAGCTAATCACGTTGGCATACGAGCTGCCGGCGATGGTTGCGGAGCACGCTCCGACACCCGACGGCTCAGAAACGAACTAGGAGCCGCGTCGCCAGCGTGCTCACGTCGCGCGGCGTAGGGTCCACAATGAACCGGTGAGTGCTATCAGCAACTTCTGGGCCAATAGCGGTGATGAACTGCGTGTCAGGTTCGAGCGAACACGGGAATCGCAAAAAGACTCCCATATCAAGGGAGGCGCAAACGAACGATCGCTCGCTCAGTTTCTCCAGGAAAATCTTGGGGCTCAGCGGGTCGCACTTAGCTCCTCCATCATCGACCCCAACGGCCGCCAATCCGACGAAGTTGATGTGGCGGTAGTCAACGAGTTTCAGCCACTGTGGACTGGCGACAGCCAGCAGATACTGATTGCGCATGCCGTCGAAGCCGTATACCAAGTTAGGCACGACTCAGCACTGAGGAACTTCGCCGAGCGATGAAGAATGCACGGTCTGTGAAGCAACTCGGACGGCACCCGGGCAAAGGCGCCCAGGTCCACGGAACACTCGAAGATTTCCCTCGATTCGTCGACCGGGTCCCATTCTTCGTCTTCGCATACGAGTCAAACGTCTCTGGAGACGCCGCGATCACGCTTGTGAAAGACGAGTTTCAAGACACACCCTGGCACGAGCAGCCCGATGGAATCTTCGTGCTGGACGACTGGGCGGCGATTAACATCCCCAACAACGACGGGGCCAACAGAGTGTGGCCGCCAGAGCGCCGAGGGCTTGTTCTACCCGGCGACGAACTCCCTTCCCTCGTGCACATGCTCTGGAATCACTACATGACGGTGCCACTCATCCAGTACTCCAAGCACCCGGTCCGGCTATACCACCCGGTTCCCGAACAACCTCCTAAAAAGGAATAGCGCCGACCTTCCCAGCCGAACAGCGTCGCCAGCCGCCGGGGCGAGGCACGGGTAAACCGACCTCGGACGCGCCTGGAACCGACCAATATCGCCTCTACCAGTCGGAATACCGTGGGGCGGGCGGGGCTCGAACCCGCGACCAACGGATTATGAGTCCGCGGCTCTAACCAACTGAGCTACCGCCCCCGGTGCTTAACGGGTACGACATTAGCGTCTCAGCTTCCAGTGCCGTCGCCAGCCGACTGGTGGCAGGCGAAAAACCCGGATCTGCGAGCTACCCAGTTCCGAATCAAGCCCCGGCCCATCGCGACGCCGGACAAGCATTGACACTCGCGACCGTGGCGAATAACGTGCCGCGATGCCGATAAGTGCGCACCCAGCAATCGTGCGCGCGGCGTGCGTGGCCTGCGCCGTGGCCGCGCTGGGGCTGGCCTTCAACGGAGCCACGGATCTCTCCTTGACCGGCTTTCCCGACAGCCACCTGACGGACTACGACAAAGCGGCACACACGCCTAAACAGGTCCTGCTGTGGGCGGAGTTCGGTCTGGCCGTGCTGTTTCTGGTTCTGGCCTTGTTGCCGATGGGCGCCCGCACGCGTGCGACCGGCTTGCTCGGCGCCCTCGTCGCGTTGGTCGCCGCAGCAGTAGTTCAATTGGTCTGTATCCCTTGGTATTTCGGGACCCACCTCGGTCTCGACAACGGAATCGGCGGCTAGTTTATGGGAGTCGGCGGGTCGGTGAAACCCGAATCCCCGGGGGTGTAATCGGAAGTAGTGTCAGGACGGCGATTCGCCCCCGACTACCGACGATGTGAGGAAATCCGTTGTCCGAAACCAAGCTCACGGTCATCTACGACAACCCCACCGACCCGGCGGCCTTCGAAGCCGCCTACGAATCGGAGCAACTCGAGGCCGCTCGACGGATACCGGGATATCTCCGGCTCGAGGCGTCGAAGGTCTGGCCGAAAGAAGACGGCAGCCCGACGCCCGCCTACCGCATGATCGCTCTGTACTACCCGACGTACGACGACGTCAGTGTGGCGGTGGCGACCCCAGAAGCGGGCGCCTTTTTCGAGGCCCTGGGCCGGATCGCCACCGGCGGCCGTACGTGTCCTGGTCTCCGACATCGAGGTGGCGCAGCACTGACCTCGAGCGGTCAGCTGAACACCGGCTGGCCGTCGACATCGAGCAGGTAGGTCTCGGTGCCTTCGGCAACCCACGGCGCGTCCCCACCCAGCGAGACCGCGATCTTATTGATGGCATTACGCATGACGTCAAGGGTGATCTCGACGGCCTGGGCCTCGGAAAACCGGACGCGCACCTCGGCGACAACGTCGGCGTCGAGGTGCGCCGGCGTCCAAATTAACCCATCTACATACTTCAGCGCTGCTTTTGCGCGATCGTCGATCAACGTCGACTGCTCGAACTGCGCGATGTCGTCGTAGAGCGTCTCCGAACCCCGGCCTCGAGCGCCCTGCTCTCCCGCACCGACTTGCACAGTCGGCCGTTGTGCGCGCCCGCCCCGCGCAACCGCACCAGCCCGGAGGTCAGCGGGTCGAGCGCGCGTAACCGTCCGACGAACGGCAGGAACTCGTCGAACACCTCACCGGACGGGTCGGTGGCGTGATCCCACTCGATCGGCCCGCGCGTCCACCCCAGCAAAGACGAACCGAGGCCCAACGCCTCTAACCCGGCCCGCACCCAGGGCACGAAGTCGGCGATGTACATCGCGACCACCACAACAAAGGTGCTGTCCCCCAACGTCTTAAATAGCAAAGACCGCTGCTCGGCGGTGATCGCGGAAACGTCGGCGCTGAACTGCTCGGCGAACTCGGCGACGACGGCCTCGGCCTCGGCCGACGGTTGAACCACCTCTACCTCGACGGGCAGCGGGGGCAGCGACATCGTCTGCACGCACACCCGGCGCACCAACCCCACCGATCGCGCGTCCGGCGAACCCAACGACACCAACCGGGTCAGCTGAGCATCTCGAACCGTAGCCGGAACCACCATTGGAGATACGTTACGACTACTGCGCCTGGCTCACCGAGGACATGTGGAAATCCGGGATCCGCAGCGTCGGCATGGCCGCACGGGTGACCCAATCGCCCCACTCCCGCGGCAGCGTCTTCTCGCTGACCCCGGCCTCGGTGGCGCGCCGCAGCAGATCCAGCGGGCTCTCGTTGAAGCGGAAGTTGTTGACCGCCGCGGTGACCTCGCCGTCCTCGACCAGGTAGACCCCGTCGCGGGTCAGTCCGGTGAGCAACAGCGTGGTGGGATCGACCTCGCGGATGTACCACAGCGTGGTCAGCAACAGCCCACGCTCGGTGCCGGCGATCATGTCGGCGAGGTCTTTCTGCCCGCCGGTCATCACCAGGTTGTCCGCGGCGACGGCGACCTTGGCGTCGTATTTGGCGGCGATGGCGCGCGGATAGGCCAGCGCGTTGATCACCCCGTCGCGGATCCAGTCGACCTGGCCGATCTCCATCCCGTTGTCGAACACCGACACCGTCTCCGAGGAACTGCTGGCCGTCACGAACGGCGTGCACGCCAGCCCCGGCGCCATCGGATCGGAGAACAACGTCAACGGCAGATCGGTGAGCCGCTCCCCCACCCGGGTGCCTCCGCCGGGCGCCGAGAACGCGGTGCGCCCCTCCTGCGCGCCCCGCCCGGCCATCGACCAACCCAGGTAGATCATCATGTCCGACACCGTCGACGGCGGCATGATCGTCTCGTAGCGCCCGGCCGGCAGCGCCACGGTGCGCTCCGCCCACCCCAAGCGCAGCGACAGGTCCTCGAGCAGCGAATCCGTAGGCACGTCAACGAAATCGGGCGTCCCGACCCCGGCCCACGCGCTGGCGTCGCCGCGCTTGCCGTTGATCTCCACCGCGCCGGTGGGCTGGGTGAAACGACGCCGCAGCCCCGTCGACGACGCCAGGAACGTCGTCGAAACACTATGGTGCGCAAAGCCATACAGCCGATCGGTGCCAGTGAACCCGCGGCTGAGCGAGTCCGCGACGCCGGCGAACACCTCGGGCCCGGTGCCGGGCACCGGGGCATCCCAATCAGCGGGCACTCCGGTATCGGCCAGCAGCGGCGCGGCATCGCCGGCCTCGGGTGCGGCAGCGGCTGCCTCTTGCGACGCCGCCACCAGACCCGGCAGCACCCGCGGATCCACCTCGGCCGAGACGACCGTGCCGAGGGAAGCGCTGTCACCCTTGCGCACAATCGAAATGACGGTGATGTTGCGGCTGTGCGAAACCCCGTTGGTGGTCATCGAATTGCCCGCCCACCGCAACGTCGCCTCGACCTTGTCGGTGACCAGCACCATGGTCTCGTCGGCGCGACCCAATTTCGCCGCCTCGTCCAACACGATGTTGACGACATACTGCGGGGTGATCATCGGGCCCCCTCGCTGACCGTGTTGAGCACGTTGACGCCCCGGAACAACGCCGACGGGCAGCCGTGGCTGACCGCGGCGACCTGACCCGGCTGCGCCTTGCCGCAGTTGAACGCGCCGCCGAGCCGCCACGTCGACCGACCGCCCACGGCTTCCATCGAATTCCAGAAGTCGGTGGTGGTGGCCTGATAGGCCACATCGCGCAGCTGGCCGTCCATGCGCCCGTCGCGGATGCGGAAAAAGCGCTGCCCGGTGAACTGAAAGTTGTACCGCTGCATGTCAATTGACCAGGACTTGTCCCCGACGATGTAGATGCCGTTATCGACGTGGCCGATCAGATCCTCGGTGGACAAGTCGTCGGGGCCGGGCTGCAGCGACACGTTGGCCATCCGCTGGATCGGCACGTGGTGCGGTGAGTCGGCATACGAGCAGCCGTTGGAGCGCGGCTGTCCCAGCCGGGGCGCGAACACCCGGTCGAGTTGGTAGCCGACGAATATGCCGTCGCGCACCAAGTCCCAGCTCTGCGCGGCCACCCCCTCGTCGTCGTAACCGACAGTGGCCAAACCGAATTCGACGGTCCGGTCGGCGGTCACGTTCATCACCGGCGAGCCGTAGCGCATGGTTCCGAGTTTGTCCGGGGTGGCGAACGACGTCCCGGCATAAGCCGCCTCGTAGCCGATCGCGCGGTCGTATTCGGTTGCGTGGCCGATGGATTCGTGAATGGTCAGCCACAGGTTGGTCGGGTCGATCACCAGGTCGGTGGGCCCGGCGGCCACGCTGGGCGACTTGACCTTCTCGGCCAGCAGCGCCGGCAGCTGGGCGAGCTCGTCGGTCCAGTTCCACACCTCGTCGCCGGCCAGCACCTCCCAGCCGCGTCCCATCGGCGGCGCCAGCGTGCGCATCGAATCGAAACTGCCGGCCGCGGGATCGACGGTCACCGCCTCCAACGACGGCATCACCCGCACCCGCTGCTGGGTGATCGCCGACCCGAAGGTGTCGGCGTAGAACGTCTGCTCCTTGACCGCGGTCAGGCCCGCCGAGACGTGGTCGATGCCGTCGGCGCTCAGCAGCCGCCCGGAGTACTCCTCGAGCACGCCGATCTTGTCGGCGGCGGGGACGTCGAACGGGTCGATCCGATAGTTCGACACCCAGGTGGCATCGGCGTACACCGGCTCGGGCGCCAGCTCGACGCGCTCGGTGTTCAGCGCCGCCAGCGTGGTGGCCACGTGCACCGCGCGGCGTGCGGTGTCGGCCGCCACCGACGGCGCCAGCTCGGCGTGCGAGGCGAATCCCCAGGTGCCGTCGACGATGACCCGCACCGCCAGGCCGACCTCACGACTGACGACCGCGGTCTCTAGCTCACCGTCGCGCAGCTGGATGATCTCGGTGTTGATGCGCTGAATGCGCAGGTCCGCGTAGCTGGCCCCGGCCGTCGTGGCCGCCGACAACGCGGCCTCCGCGAGCTCGTGTCGCGGCAGGTCGACGAAGTCGGCATCGATCCCCCGATTCGGTGTCACCGCTCCACCGTAACGACTGCGCACTCCAAACCCGTGCAACGCCCGCTTTAATTAGCTGCATGGCCGCCCGCAGTCAGCCACGATCCAGCGTGCTGGCCTATGGGCTGCTGGCGCCGAGCCTGTTCGGCGTCGTCACCTTCCTGCTGCTGCCCATCCTCGTGGTGGTCTGGCTGAGCCTGTACCGCTGGGATCTGCTGGGCCCGCTGCGTTTCGTGGGCCTGGCCAACTGGCGCTTGGTGCTGACCGACTCCGGGTTCGGCAACTCCCTGATCGTCACGGCGATCTTCGTGGCGATTGTGGTCCCGACGCAGATCGTGCTCGGCTTGGCGGTCGCCTCGATGCTGGCCCGGTTGCTTCCCGGTACCGGCTTTTTCCGGACGGTGTTCGTGCTGCCGTGGATTTGCGCGCCGCTGGCGATCGCCGTGTTGTGGCGCTGGATCCTGGCGCCCACCGACGGCGCGGTCGCGACCCTGCTGGGACACAGCATCGAGTGGCTTTCCGATCCTACTTTCGCGCTGCCGCTGGTGTCGGCGGTCGTCGTCTGGATGAACGTCGGCTACAACTCGCTGTCGTTTTTGGCGGGCCTGCTGGCCATTCCCAACGACATTCACGCCGCCGCGCGCACCGACGGCGCCAACGCGTGGCAGCGGTTCTGGCGGATCACCCTGCCGATGCTGCGCCCGACGATGTTCTTCGTCCTGGTGACCGGGATCGTCAGCACCGCACAGGTTTTCGACACGGTATACGCGTTGACCGACGGCGGGCCCGGCGGCAGCACCGACCTGGTGGCCCACCGCATCTACGCCGAGGCGTTCGGTTCGGCGGCCATCGGCCGGGCGTCGGTGATGGCGGTGGTGCTGTTCGTCATCCTGGTCGGCATCACGATCGTCCAGCATCTGTATTTCCGACGGCGGATCACCTATGACCTCGTCTAGTCGGGTCGGGAACGCGTTGATCTACGCCGGCATGATCGTCGGCGCGCTGATCACGTTGCTGCCCTTCGCGCTTGGCCTGCTGACCTCGTTCACCTCGGTGCACCAATTCGAGACGGGCACGCCGCTGCAACTGCCCCGCCCACCCACGCTGTCCAACTACGGCGACCTGGCCGGTGCGGGATTCGGCCGCGCCGCGACGGTGACCGCCTTGATGACGGCGGTCATCCTGGTGGGCCAGCTGACCTTCTCGGTGTTGGCCGGCTACGCCTTTGCCCGTCTGGAATTTGCCGGCCGCGACGTGCTGTTCTGGGTCTATATCGCGACGTTGATGGTGCCCGGGACGGTCACGGTGGTTCCGCTGTATCTGATGATGGCCCAGGCCGGGCTGCGCAACACGTTCTGGGCGTTGGTGTTGCCGTTCATGTTCGGCTCCCCGTACGCGATCTTCTTGCTGCGCGAGCATTTTCGGATGATCCCCAACGACTTGATCAACGCCGCGCGCCTGGACGGCGCCAACACGCTGGACGTGATCACCCACGTGGTGATTCCGTCGAGCCGGCCGGTGCTGGCGGCGCTGACGCTGATCACCGTGGTTTCGCAGTGGAATAACTTCATGTGGCCGTTGGTGATCACCAGCGGGCACAAGTGGCGGGTCCTCACCGTGGCGACGGCCGAACTGCAGTCGCGCTTCAACGCGCAATGGACGCTGGTGATGGCGGCGACCACGATCGCGATCGTGCCGCTGGTGCTGCTGTTCATCGCTTCTCAGCGCCACATCGTCTCCTCGATCGTGCTGTCGGGCGTCAAATGAACCGGCCTCGCTCGTCCACGCTGGCCGCCGGGGCGCTGGGACTGGTGGCGGTGCTGCTGGCCGTGATCGCCGTGCTGTTAAACTACTCCGGCGAACCACACGGCAACAAAACCGTGGTACGAGTGAGGATCTGGGGCGCCCCGATCGCCGACGCCTACCGCCAGTCGTTCGCGGAATTCAATCGCACGCATCCCGATATCGAGGTGCGGGTCGACATGGTGGCCTACGCGACGTACTTCAACACCCTGCGCACCGACGTCGCAGGCGGCAGCGCCGACGACATCTTCTGGCTCTCCAACGCCTACTTCGCCGGCTACGCCGACAACGGCCGACTGCTGAACATCAGCAAAACCTTCAGCCCGGGCACGATTGCGGACTGGGAACCGGCGGTGGTAGACCAGTTCACCCGCAACGGATCACTATGGGGAGTCCCGCAACTCACCGACGGCGGAATCGCGGTCTACTACAACGCGGACCTCCTTTCGGCCGCCCACATCGATCCCGGCCAGCTGAACGGACTGCGCTGGAATCCCGACGGCAACGACACCCTGCGCCCGCTGACGGCCCGGCTCACCGTCGACGTCAATGGAAATGCCGCGGGCACAGCGGGTTTCGACCCGAGCCGGGTTCGGCAGTGGGGTTACAACGCGGCCAACGACGCCCAGGCTATCTACCTCAACTACATCGGCTCGGCGGGCGGGGTGTTCCAGCGCGGCGACCAGTTCGCATTCGACAATCCCGAGGCCGTCGCGGCCTTCCGCTACCTCGTCGGTCTGATCAACGACGACCACGTCGCGCCGCCGGCGTCGGACACCAACACCAACGGCGACTTCTCCCGCAACCAATTTCTGGCCGGCCGGATGGCCCTGTTCCAGTCCGGCACCTACAATCTCGCGGCGATCGCCCGCGATGCCCGGTTCCGATGGGGTGTGGCGATGCTGCCGATCGGACCCGCGGGCCGCGTCAGCGTCACCAACGGCATTGCCGCGGCCGGCAATTCGGCCACCAATCATCCCGACGCGGTGCGCCAGGTGCTGGCCTGGATGGGCAGCAACCAGGGCAATGCCTATCTGGGCAGTCAGGGCGCGGCGATTCCCGCGGTGCGTTCGGCCCAGCAGGTCTACTTCGACTACTGGGCGCAGCGGGGCGTCGACGTCACACCGTTTTTCGCTGTCCTGCAGGGCCCGCGCATCCCAGCGCCCGGCGGTGCCGGCTACGCCGCCGGAAACGCGGCACTGCAAAGCTATTTCGACGAGATGTTCCTCGGCCGCGGCGATGTCGCGACCACTCTGAGGCAGGCACAGGCCGCGGCCAACGCCGCCGCGCAGCGCTAGTCCGCGTCGTTGAGCGCGCTGTGGTGGCGACGCCACACGAAGTAAAAGATCAACACCACCAAGATCCAGCCGCTGAACGCGATCCAGGTGTACCAGTGCAGGCTGACCAGAATGTAGCCGCAAGCCAGCACCGAAAGCACCGGCGTGACAGGGTAAAAGGGCACTTTGAACGCGCGCGGCAGGTCCGGCTCGCGCACCCGCAGGATGATCACCCCGGCCGCAACCACGATGAACGCGGGCAGCGTGCCGATGGACACCATGTCGGCCAGGTTGTCCAGCGGAACGAGGCTACCCAACGTCCCGGCGGCGACGGCGACGATCGCCGTGTTCGACACGGGCGTCTGGGTGCGCAGATTGATCGTCGCAAATCGCGATGGCAGCAGACCGTCGCGGCCCATCGCGTACAGGATGCGGGTCTGGCCGTACATCGTGATCAGGGTGACGGTGAAGATCGAGATCACTGCCCCCGCACAGAGAATCGTGCTGGCCCAGCCGTGATGCGTGACGTTGTCGAGAATGGTGGCCAGTTCCGCGTCCTGTTGCCCGCCGAAGGCCTGCCACGGCTGGGTGCCCAGCGCGGACAACGCGACGAGCACGTAGACACCTGTGACCGTCGTCAGCGCGGCGATAAGGGCGCGCGGCATGGTCTTCTGCGGATCCTTCACCTCTTCACCCGCCGTCGATACCGCGTCCAGGCCGATGAACGAGAAGAAGATGGTGCCGGCCGCCGAGCCGATGCCCGCGACGCCGAACGGGGCGAAGTCCTTGAGCTGGTTGGCGTCGAAGGCGGTGAACGCGATGACGACGAACATGCCCAGCACGCCCAGCTTGATCATCACCATGATCGCGTTGACCCGCGCCGATTCGCTGGCGCCGCTGATCAGCAAGAGCGCACACATGGCGATCAGGATGACCGCCGGCAGGTTCAGGTAGCCGGGGTCCGAATCCCACGGCGCGGCCGACAAGGCATGCGGGAGCTGGAATCCGAATAGGTTGTGCAGCAGCTTGTTGACGTAGCCGCTCCAGCCCACCGATACCGCGGCGGTGGCCACCCCGTATTCGAGCAGCAGGCAGGCCTCGCGACGACTTCGCCCAGCGTCGCGTAGGCATACGAATACGACGACCCGGACACCGGTACGGCCGAGGCCAATTCGGCGTAGCAGATGGCGGCGAGCCCGGCGGCGATCCCGGCGATGACGAACGAGACGACCACCCCGGGTCCGGCTTCCGGCACCGCTTGCGACAGCACGAAGAATATGCCGGTGCCCACCGTCGAGCCGACCCCGAACATGGTCAGTTGGAACGCGGTGATGCCGCGTTTGAGGTGCTCTGCGGCTCCGTCTACGACGGGCGCGCCACTCACCGGTCGGCGCCGCAGCATCTGCGCTGTCAGGCTGATCGAGCTGGCTGGCAATTGCGCCTCCTAGTGCCGGATCAGCTGATTATGCCCGCAAGACGGCCGCAAATTGGTCGATGGCCCAGTCGATTTCCCGCTCGGTGATCACTAGTGGCGGCGCGAACCGCAGCGTCGATCCGTGGGTGTCTTTCACCAGCACACCGCGCTCGGCGAGGCGCAGGCTGATTTCCTTGCCGGTGGCCAGGGTGGGCTCGATGTCGACGCCGGCCCACAAGCCGAAGCCGCGCACCGCGATCACGCCGTCGCCGATCAGATCCCGCAACCGCTGATGCAGGTGTGCGCCCAATTCGGCCGAGAGGGCCTGGAATTCACCGCGCGCCAGCATGGCGACCACCGTGGTGCCGATCGCGGCGGCCAGCGGGTTGCCGCCGAAGGTCGAGCCGTGCTCGCCGGGATGCAACACGCCGAGGATGTCGCGGTCGGCGACGACCGCCGACAGCGGAACGATGCCACCGCCCAGTGCCTTGCCCAACAGATAGACGTCCGGCACCACGCCCCAGCGGTCGCAGGCGAACGTGTAGCCGGTGCGGGCTAGCCCCGACTGGATTTCGTCGGCGATCATCAAGACGTTGTTGTCCGTACACAGCGCGCGCACCGCCGGCAGGTAGTCGTCGGGCGGAACGATGATGCCGGCCTCACCCTGAATCGGTTCGATCAGCACCGCGACGGTGTTCTGGTCGATCGCGTCGGCCAAGGCCGCGACGTCGCCGAAGGGCACCGCACGGAACCCGGGCGTGAACGGGCCGAAGCCGCCCCGCGCCCTCGGGTCCGAGGAGAAGCTGACAATGCTGATCGTGCGGCCGTGGAAGTTGTTCTCGGCGACGATGATGTTCGCGCGGCCTTCGGGCACGCCCTTGACGTCGGCGCCCCACTTGCGCGCCACCTTGAGACCGCTCTCGACGGCCTCGGCGCCCGAGTTCATCGGCAGCACCATGTCTTTGCCGCACAGCTTGGCAAGCGCGGCGCAGAACGGGCCCAGGTTTGCGGCGTGGAACGCACGACTGACCAGCGTGAGGGTGTCCAGCTGGGCGTGCGCGGTCGCGGTGATTTCGGGGTTGCGGTGGCCGAAGTTGACCGCCGAGTACGCGGCCAGGCAATCCAGGTAGCGTCGGCCCTCGACGTCGGTGATCCAGGCACCCTCGGCGCTTGCCGCCACCGCGGGCAGCGGCGAATAATTGTGCGCTGCATACTGTTCGACGAGTCCGATCGCGTTCTCCGTTTCGTTGCCGGCCAACGAAGTCTGATGGTCGAGAATCGTCATTCAAACACCTCCAATGTGCAGCACTTGACTGAACCGCCCCCCTTGAGCAGTTCGGAAAGATCGACGCCGACGGGTGTGAAACCCACGTTCCGCAACTGTGCGGTGATACCCGTTGCAGCCGAAGGCAGTACGACATGCAGGCCGTCGGATACCACGTTGAGGCCGAACACGTAGGCGTCCGCGCTGCCCACCACGATAGCGTCGGGAAACAGTGCGTGCAGCTGGTCCTGTGCCGCCGCGCTGAACGCCGGAGGGTAGAACGCGATGGTGTGATCGTCAAGGACGGCCAGCGCGGTATCGAGGTGGTAGAATCGCGGGTCGACCAGCTCCAGCGAGACCACCGGCATGCGCAGCGCCGCCGAGATCTCGGCATGTGCACGCCGGTCGGTGCGAAAACCATAGCCGGCCAACACCATTTCGCCGACCAGCAGCAGGTCGCCCTGCCCCTCGTTGACGTGACGGGTGGTGACGGGCCGGCTGGATGACACCGACGAGCGCATCTCGCCGAGCTCATCGAGCATGCGCGGGCGACCTTCGCCGAGATCGCCGAGAAGGTGAATTGTCCGCGCCGGCGGTGAAACGCCGCGTGGACCGGATGCTCGACAGTGGGGTGATCAGGGGCTTCACCACGATCGTCGACCGCAATGCGCTCGGCTGGAACACGAGGCCTACGTGCAGGTGTACTGCCACGGCACCATCGCGCCCGATCAGTTGCGGGCGGCCTGGGTCGACATGCCCGAGGTGGTCAGCGCGGCGACGGTGACCGGGACGTCGGACGCGATCCTGCATGTGCTGGCCCGCGACATGCGCCACCTGTAGTCGGCGCTGGAGCGCATCCGGGAAAGTGCCGACATCGAGCGCAGCGAAAGCATCGTCGTGCTGTCCAACCTCATCGACCGGATGCGGACCTAGCGCGGCCGCTGGCTCGCCGGGGTCCGCGAGCGTAGGGCGTATGGCCGGGGTTCGCGAGCGTAGACGCACTGCGAAATCCGGGGCTCATTCTCGCAGTGTGTTTACGCTCGCGGCTCGAACGTCTTGGCTCGAACGTCTTGGCGGCTCGAAGGTTACGCTCGCGGCCTGAACCCAAGAATGCGGCGGCGCGCGGGCCGGGGCTGGCGAGTTGCGTAGGGCCACGGCCGGTTTCGCTCCGGCACCGAATTCGCCCGGGCCTGTTTCAGCTGCATGCGCAGGTGCTGACGGAGGTCGTGCAGGTCGGGATCCGTCCAGCGGTTGACGGCTTCGATCGGGTCGACGGTCAGGTCGTAGAGCTCCCACTGGTCGTCGAGCGGCGAGGTCCGATATTCCTCTCCCCCAAGGCCATTGGCGGCCAGATGGCGAACACCCGGCTCGGTCCAGGTACCCGGATCGTCGAAGCTGCGCACCAGCTTCCACAAATGCCCCGCACCGCCGGCCTCGTCGACCCGGACCACCAGGCCCTCGAAATTGGACGCGGTGTGCGCCGGCACGCGGATACGCAGCGGCGCGGGCGGATTCGCGCCCAACTTCAGCACGCGCGCCGGGAACGAGGCGCCGTTGTCGCCGTACAGGACGCTGTCGCGAGTCATGATGTAGACGGCTCGCGTGTCGTCGACGGGCGCCCCGTCCACCACCGGCATGAGATCGCGGCCCGGCAGCGCGTGCACTTCGGAGAACGACTCGGCGAGAGTGGCAGCGACCTCCTCGACGTCGACACCCGCGGCGCCGAGCAGATCGCCGTGGTCGGCCGTGCGCACCAGGACGGCGTTTTCGGAGCCTCCCTCGGTGACGGCCTTGCGGACGCGGTCGATCGGGGCGTCGACCTCGGCGTGCAGGCGATAGTAGAGGTCGCGGTAGCGCTGCGCATTGCGCCCGTACGTCCGGTGGATTACGCGCGCCGGCCCGTAGGCGGAGTAGTAGGACTCGCGGTACGCGATCTGCGCGGCGAGCTTGGTCGAAAGGTCTTCGTCGGCGGTGGGCGCCGCGGGCACCGGCGGCGGGTCCAGCGGCGACGGCTGCACGGGACTGCGGCGCGCCCAGCCCGGGAATAACACGATGTCGTGCGGGTTGACGAAGCTGGCGACCAGTAGGAAGGGGCGCAGCGCGGCGGGGTCACCGGCACGGCGGCGGGCGTACCGGTCGGTGAGCCACGCGACGACGCGATCGGCGATCAGCGGATCGCGGCGAACACCGGCGTTGGCCAACGGCGCGCCGTGCGGCTCCGGGCCGACCCAGCCGGAAAACCCATACGGGCCAAGCGGATCCGCGTCAAGGTAGCGCTGCACCGCGGCCGGGTCGACGACGCCGTCGTCGTCGTTGGTCGCCAGCGGACGCCCGGTGTCGGGGTCGATCAGATCCGCATGCGAGATGTGCCACTTGCCGTCGTAGTGCGTGTCGTATCCGGCCGCGCGGAACCAGTTGCCCAGGGTGGGAACCTCGCCCGCGCGCAGCCAGCGCATGCGGGAATCCTCGGCCGTCTTCCCCATGCCGTCGGTCTAGGTCACCCCGTGCAAGTCCGGATACTGCCCCGTGAAGATGGTCGGGCGGCTGAGAACGCAGGCGAGCGAACCGGTGTAGTGTCGGCCGAAACTCACGCCATGGTCGTCGAACCACTTGCGCCCCTGCAGTATTCGATCACGCCAGGCGAGCACCTCGGGGGCCTCGTACGGCGGTATCGCGCGTTCCTCGTCGGTCATCACGATGACGATGTCGGGGCGGTCAGACACGTGCGTTCTCCAATCGGTTAGCGAGCCCGGCGAGCATCGAATCGGACTGTCGCGCAACGACTTGACACACAAGACGCTCGGCAAGCCGTTGCGGTAGGCGAGGCCCGATGTCGACCGTGGTGGTCAATCGCACGGTCACCGAATCGGCCGAGTTCGCCGCGAGTGTCCAGCGGTTGGCCACCCGGCGCAGCAGCGGGGCAGGCCCTCGATGTCGTAGGCGAGCGTGTGCGGCGGGTCGAACTCGGTGATGCGCTCGACGAGGGTGTCGCGTTTGACTTGGACTCGCCGCGTCGTGCCGACCACCGCTCAGCCGGGGCCCGAGCACAGGATGCACGAGTGGTCGACGTTGTCCGCCCACGAAACGATGGCCCCGAAGTCCGCCAGCACGTCCCAGACTTCTTGCACGCGAGCGGCAATGATGCGGGTGCGCTGGATCTCGGTCACGCGCTTACGCTACGCGAAGCCCGTTAAATCGGGGTGATATGCAGCATCGTCTCGACCACCACCGAGGCTGCGCCGGCCGCGACGAAGAGGGCCAGGGTCACCCAGTCCGTCGGTTTGGGCCGGGCCGGGGAGGCCGACAGCTGGCCCGCCCCGCCGCGGGCGGTGATCGCATCGCCCATCTCATCGGCGCGCCGCAACGTCACGACCATGGCCGTCGCGAGCAGGTCGATCAGTTCACGGCCCTGCTGCTGGCGCCGGGCCCGGCGCGTGGGCGGCGCCTCCTTGGGGCGCAGCCGGCGGGCGGCGTAGAGCACCTGGAATTCCTCGATCAACATCGGGAAGGCGCGCAACGCGAGGGCCAACGCCGCCGCCCATTCGTCGACCGGGATCCGGAATATCTTCAGCGGCCGGCCCAAAGTTGCCAGTGCGGGCCCGATTTCGGCGACGTTTGTCGTCCAGGACACGATCGCCCCGAGGGTGAGCAGCAGGATCGTCAGCGCGGTCATCCTCAGGAAGTGCAGCGATCCGCCCAGGCCGACGTGCAGCCCGCCCACCGACACCACCGGACTACCGCCGGCCAGCGCGGCCGTCACAAAGCCCAGCACGATGACGAGCCACAGCCAGCGTGGCATCGTGGGCAGCGCACCGCGGGGAATGTGCGCGAGCCGCACCGCCGCCACCGTCAGGCCGCCGAGCAGTCCGATGGTCACCCAGCCCGGATTGAAGGTCAGCAGTACGGCGGTGCCGACGACGACCAGAATCTTGGTGCCGGCCCACAACTTGTGCATCGCGGTATTTCCGGGCACCGGAACCAACAGCACCACCGGGCGAGAAGGACGCTTCGTCTGGGCCTTGGCCGGTGACTCGGTCGCGCTCATGCCACGCCTCCCGTCCTGGTCGGCACCGATTCCAGCACTCCGTCGCGCAGATGCAGGGTGCGCGGGCAGATCCCGTCCAGGCCGACGCTGTCATGTGAGATGATTACCAGGGTCAGACCCTGTTCACGGCGCAACCGGTCCAGCAGCTTCAGCAGGCCGCGTTGGCTGGCGACATCCAATCCGGCCAAAGGTTCGTCGAGGATCAGCGCGCGCGGTGAGCGCGCCAGCAGTCCGGCCAGCACGACCCGACGCATCTGGCCACCGCTGAGCTGGTCGATGCGCCGTCGGGCCAACGCGGGCTGCAACCCGACCAGACCCAAAGCCGCGGCCACCCGGGCTTCGTCGTCGGGCGAAAAGCCTGCTGCCGAAGCTACTTCCAGGTCGACGTGGCTGCGCATCAACTGCAGGCGGGCCGACTGGAACGCCAACGCGACCACGCCCACATGCTCATGAGTGGGTTCGCCGTCGATCAGGCAGGAGCCGGTGGTGGGGACGGTCAACCCGGCCATGATCCAGCCCAGCGTCGACTTGCCCGACCCGTTGTCGCCATGGATCAAGACACCGTCGCCCTGCTCGGCGACGAAGTTGACGTCGCGCAGGGCGATCTTGGCCCACGGTGTGCCACTGGCATATTCGTGCCCGACGCCGGCGAGTTCGATGGCTCCCGCGTCGTGCCGCCGGGCCGCCACCGCAGTGGGCAACGGCGCGTCGGTGTTTCCCGCGCGGGTGTTGTCGGCCGACTCACTGAGGTTGATCATGCGGTCGGCGGTGGCGGCCTCGTTGTCGAAGTGGGTGATGTGCACCAGGGCCGTCCGGTGCCGCTTGCTCAGTCCCGACATCACGCCCAGCAAGGCATCGCGGCCCTGCTGATCGATCATGGAGGTGACCTCGTCTGCGATGAGCAGTGCGGGTTCCCGGGCCAGTGCCGCGGCGAGTGCCAGGCGTTGCAACTGCCCGCCGGACAGACTTGCCGTGTCGCTTTCGGCGAGGTCCTCGAGCCCGACCTCACGCAGCAACCGATGCACGTCGACCGTGGCGTCCGGCGGCAAACCCCACACCACGTCGTCGGCGACCCGGGTGCCCAGCACTTGGCTCTTCGGGTGTTGCAGGACGAGTGCGGTGCCGCCGAGCTCGCCCAAACCCACTGTGCCGGGCCGATGTACGGTTCCCGAGGTCGGTCGCCGGCCGGCCAGGATCAGCATCAACGTCGTCTTGCCGGAGCCGTTGGCGCCGGTGACCGCGACGTGCTCGCCGCCCCGGACTTCCAAGCTGACCTCGGGCAGTGCGTCTTGAGCGGCCCTGGGGTAGCGGAACCGCACCCGCTCCAGTCGCACCGGCACCGGGCCGATCCGGGCATCCGCCGCCGCTTCGGTGTCGGGTGGATCCAGCTTGTGCACATCGGGGATGTCGCCCATCCGCTCCAGCAGCCGAGACAGCGCCGACCAGCCGATCAGCGTCACGACCACGACCACGAAAACCAAGTAGGGCAACACCAGCCACGGCCAGTACTGCAGCCCCTCGGCGACGTAGCGCTTCAAGGTCTCGGCGACGTTCGGCAGATGCACCCAGCGCAGGAATGCGGCGACACCGTCGACGTTCGCGGTCAGCACGCCAAAGATCAACTGCCGCAACCGAGTCAGCACCGCGAATACGGCGACCCAGGCCGAACCCCAGGCCAATCCGGCGGCCAGCGAGGACAGGATCACCGTGGGTACACCCCGGCCCTTGCGTTTGACGATGCCGCAGATCCCCCCGACCCAGGCGGCGTCGACGACCATCGCGGAACTGCCCAACCCGGAGATCAGGAAGGCGATGACCGCCGCGGCGACGGCCGAGGCGATCAGCACCCGAGGACGGAAGCGGTAGGCGAGCAGCCCCATGGGCACCGTGCCCAGCACCCCGAAGCCCTGAGCGAACGGGATGACCGCGGCGATGATTGCGGTCACCGAACAGAGCGCCCCCATCACCGCGGCCTGAGCTAATTCGTTCGGCTGCAGCGGACCTTTCGTACTGTGCCGAAGCGGGCGCGCGGTCACTTTCTCGATTGTGCCAGGCCGGTACCGGGTGTGCCCTCGCGATGGCGGCTCTTTGCTGACCCGTGACAATTCTGCGCACGGTGACAGCCGTTGGTCTCGCATAGCAAAGCTATGCAAGCATGGATACATGGACAACGTTGTCGACACCGCAAACGGCGCGCCGCAGCAGGGGCTGGGCGCAGACCTGCTCGCTGTGGTCGCGCGGCTGAACCGACTGGCTACGCAACGCATCCAAATGCCACTTCCTGCGGCACAGGCCAGACTTCTCGCCACTGTCGAAATGCACGGAGAAGCGCGCATCGGCGACCTTGCGGCGGTCGATCACTGTTCTCAACCCACGATGACCACCCAGGTACGTCGGCTCGAGGACGCCGGCCTGGTTAGCCGGACCGTCGATCCCGGGGATGCCCGTGCGGTCCGGATCCGCATCACCGCCGAAGGGCGACGCACCCTGAACGCCCTTCGGGCCGACCGCGCCGCCGCGATCGAACCGCAACTGGCGATGCTCGAGCCGGCCGACCGCGAAGTGCTGACCGAGGCGGTCCGGGTGCTGCGCCGGCTGCTCGACAATGCCGCGGCGACACCGCGCCGCCGCAACACACTGTGACCGGCCCTTCTCGGTCGACGCCCGCCGCCAGGTAGACACTTAGTCAGTGGCTTCCGCGTTCCCAGCCCCATTGCTCACTGTCTTCGTCGGCTCGAGGAGGTATGTCGTTGCCCCGGGCCGCGACGTGATCGTGGCCTACGGCGACTGGTGCGACATCCCGCTGGACCGCCTGGGCTTCTCCGCCCCGCCCCCGCCGACGCCGCAGCCCGATCTGCTGCTGCACTTTGCCGAAGCGCGCTGGGTTGCCATCGACCGAAGTCGCGGCGGCATCTTCGTCGACGGGGCCCGGGTTGCGACGGTCGACATCCGCGACGGCCAGGCGATCGCGCTGGGTGATCCGCAGCGCGGGCCACGACTGGTGTTTCGGCTTGGCGCGCCAGCCGGCCCGCCGGGGCCGCCGCCCGGTCCCCCGCAACGCCTGCCCTACCCGCCGCCACCGCCTGGGCAGCGGCCGCCGATACCACCGCCGCCGGTCCCGCCGAACCAACCCCCGCCGCCGATGCCGACGCAGCGGGAAACCCAGCGCATGCGGATCACGCCCTCGCGACAGCCGACGGTCGAGCGCCCCCTTCCGCCGACCGGACCGCCGCCACCACCTCTAATGCCGCCGATGCCGCCAGCACCACCGCCTCCCGCAACCGCCGTACCTGCGGCACCGCCCCCGCCCGCGCCCGCCGTACCTGCGCCACCGCCCGCGGAACCGCCGGTCGCACCGCCGCAACCGCCCAAAGGCCGCGGATTGATCGAGCGGATGACGACACGAAAGCTGCGCGCCGCCCGTCCGGACACCACCACCAGTTTTCGCACCGAAGAGCCGAGCACGACCTACCGGTTGCCGCTGGCGACCGGTGCCCGCACGGTCGGCGTCAACGCCTACCGGCTGGGACTCACCGCCGACGGGCACGAGGTGCTCGCGGAGGTGTCCTTCACCGCGCGTCCGGCCACACTGACCACGATCGTCGGCCCGTCGGCCGCCCGTAATTCGGCGCTGCTCGAGATCCTCTCGGGCAGCCGGGCACCCGGCACCGGGCAGGTCACCGTCGACAACCACGACGTCTACGCCGAACCCGAGGCCATGCACACCCGCATCGGGATCGTCGGGCGCGAGGAACGCATGCACCGGCGGCTGACCGTCGAACGCGCCCTGAGCTACGCCGCCGAGCTGCGGCTGCCCCCGGACACCCCGCCCGAGCATCGCCAACGGGTGGTCGACCAGGTGCTCGAGGAGCTGGAACTGACCCCGCACCGCGCCACCCGCATCGGCAAGCTGCCGCCGGAGCTGCGCCGCTGCGCGTCGGTGGCGATCGAACTGATCACCCGACCCAGCCTGCTGGTGGTCGACCAACCCGGCATCGGGCTGGACGCCGAGCAGGAAGCACGGGTGATGGCGGTGCTGCGACGGCAGGCCGACCTCGGCTGTGTCGTCGTGGTGGCCACCACGTCGCCGGCCCACCTGACCAGCTGCGACCAGGTTCTGCTGCTGACGGCGACCGGGACGCTGGCCTTCGCCGGGGCGCCCCTGCAGATCGAGTCCGCGCTGGGCACCGCCGACTGGTCCGAAGCCCTGGCACGGGTAAGCGCCGAGGCGTTCAGCGCACGACAAAGTCCCTCGGAACCGCCCGAGGTCGCGGCACCCTGGCCGCTGCAACGATCACTCAGCCTGACCCGGCAAGCCTGGTTGGTGGCGCGGCGCCAAGCGCGGCTGCTCGTCGCCGACCCCGTCTACACCTTGTTCTTGGTGGTGCTGCCGTTCGCATTGGCGGCGCTGACCCTGCTGATTCCCGGCGACTCCGGCCTGGGTCGGCCCGGCCTGACGAGCCACAACCCGCACGAAGCCGTCGAGATCCTGGCCGCGCTCAATTTCTCCGCCGTGCTGGTGGGCACCGCGCTGACCATTCGCGAACTGGTCGGCGAGCGGCGCGTGTTCCGGCGCGAGCAAGCCGTCGGGCTGTCGACGTCCGCCTATCTGGCCGCCAAGATCCTCGTCGCCAGCGCGGCCGCGGCCATCCTGACCGCGGCCCTGTTCGCCATGGTCGTCGCCGACAAGGGCCGGCCGGTGCGCGGCGCCGTGCTGCTGCAGAACGCGACCGTCGAGCTGTTCGTCAGCGTGGCGCTGACGGCCATCGTCTCGGCGATCGTCGGACTGGCGCTCTCGGCGCTGGGCAAGTCGCTGCGGGAGGTTCTGCTGCTGGCAGTGCCGGTGATCCTGGCGTCGGCACTGTTCGCCGGCGGCCTGATCACGCTGGTCGGCACCTGGGGCTACGACCAGATCTCCTGGTTCGTCCCGGCCCAGTGGGGATTCGCGGCATCCGCCTCGACCGTCGACTTGCACCGGGTCGACGGCCAGGCCGCCGACATTTTGGTGTGGACGCACTATGCGGGCTGGTGGATGTTCGACGTCATCGTGCTTGCCGTGTTCGGTGCGCTGTGGGCCGGGTTTGCCCGGTACCGGCTGCGGCCGCCGGCACCTGCGGCGACTACATCGCGAACAGCAGGAACTGAGTGATCCCCCGCGGTGAAAAGTTGTTGTCGCTGACAAAGACGACCGGCTGCCGGCCGTCGGCCAATTTCGGCCCCAGCGTGATGCCCTCGACGTTGCCCAGCGGTGACAGGCCCGGCGTCGCGGTCATGTCCACGGCCAACGACTTGACCATCGGTGTCAGCGTCACATCCGTCAGCGACGGCATGTCCAATACGTTTGTGGCAGAACCGATCTCGGCCCGGTAGACACGGATGGTCTGCGGCATCGAATCGGTCCGCTCGATCACCAGAAACGACGTATCCGTCAGCGCGACCAGATCCGAGACGCCGTTCTCGTCGGCGGGCGGCGTGGGCGGTTCCATCGGGTAGGCGTATTGCGCGGTCGGCATTCCGGTGGCGACGTCGAATTTGTGAACCGGGTCAACACCCGGTGCCCGTCGCCCGTCTCGGGACCGTCGTTGTAACCCGGGTCCTCCATCGCGGCGAACACCGACCGACCGTCGGGGGTCAGCGTCACTCCCTCCAGCGCCCGGTTGCGCCGCGGTCCGGTCTGCTGGGCGGACATGGCCAGGTTGGACGGCAAGGTGAACTGGCCCAGGTAGGCGCCGTCGAGTCCCGCGGTCCGCACCCAGGGGTCCAGCAGCACCGGGCCCTCGGTCAGCCGCTCGCCTTCCGAACTCCAATACAGCCGTTGCCGGGCGCGGTCGAACGCGATGCCTTCCGGGTCGGGCGGCACCACCGGCGGCGTGGTGTTCAGCGCCTGCGGCCGAAACGGCTGCCCCGACCGATCCAGCAGCGGACGGGTCGCGGTGAAGATAACGCCGCCAATCTCCTTGTCCGACAACGACAATTGCACGGTGTAGAACCGGGCCGGATTTCTTTCCGAACGGTCGTCGCTGATCACGTAATAGAGCTGACGCTCGGGGTCGTAGCTGAGTGCGGACAAACCGCCGATCACCGTGTCCGCGAAGGTGGTGCCAAACTCGACCTGCGCCTGACCGAGATAGGCCAGCACCGGGCGCGGCGGGCTCGGCGGAGCCGACGGGCGCGCCGCCTCGCAACCGGCGAGCAGCCAGGCGATGCAGAACCCGGCCAGCGCGAGCAGCCGCCCCGGCATCAAATGACTGCCGCCACCAGCAGACCCAGCAGGTAGGTGGCGGCCACGGCGACCCCGCCGAACAACAGTTGCCGGGTCGCCGCCCACCACACCGGCTTGCGCGTATAGCGGGCGGTCAGGCCGCCCGCGATCAACAGCCCGACCGCACCACACGCCAGGCCGACCGGCAACGACCCGTATCCGAGCAGGTATGGGATCAGCGGAACGATTGCCCCGATCGCGAACATGAAGAAGGACGCCAGCGCCGCCAGCCGCGCCGACGGCTTCTCGGCGGGATCCAGGCCGATCTCCTGCACGAGATGGAAACTGACGGCCCGGTTCTCGTCCTTGTGGATCTCGTCGGTCGCCGTGGCCGCCGTTTTCTCGCTCATGCCCATCTCGACGAGCATGTCGACCAGCTCGGCCCGCTCGGCCTTCGGTCGGCAGCGCAGGGCGCGCCGTTCGACGTAGGCCTCGGAATCGATCTGCTCGTTGGACGTGGTCACCGACGAGTATTCGCCCAGTGCCATCGAGAACGCGCCGGCCAGCAGACCGGCGATACCGCTGACCAGCGTGGTGTGGGCGCTCTCGCCGGCGGCCACACCGGCGATCAGGGCGCTGTTGCTGACCAGGCCGTCCATCGCGCCGAAGGTGGCCGCGCGCAGCCAGCCGCCGCTGACATCGGGATGGGTGTGCCCGACGTCCAACGCCGGGTTCTGGGATGGGGTGTCGGGCTGGGACATGACGACATCTAATCGCATCCCGCGCGCCCGCACGGCTGATCTCCCCGCCACGCGATCGACACCTGCGGTTTATTCCCGTGGCGGGGATGGCACGTTACCGTCGGTTATGGCGCCAGACACGACAACCATCGCCGCACACCTGCGCAACGCGTTGGACGGACGTTTCCGCGACGCGAAGAACCACACGCGGGATGGCTGACCCAGGATCAGTTCCGTCCGCACTACACGCCGAACACCGTCCTGGCCGGCGCCAAAGTGCTCGAGCAAATGAAGCTCATCGCCGCCGCGGGCATCCCCGACGAAGGCTTCCGCAAGGAGCACGGCGGCACCGGCGACGTCGGCGCCACGATCACGATGATCGAGATGCTCGCGATGTCGGATCTATCCCTGATGGTCAAGGCCGGAGTGCAGTGGGGCCTGTTCGGTGGCGCCGTCGAGAACCTGGGCACCGAGCGCCACCACGAGCCGTATGTGAAAAAGCTCATCAACCTCGAGCTGCGCGGGTGCTTCGCGATGACGGAAACCGGGCACGGCAGCGACGTGCAGGCGCTGGAGACGACGGCGACCTACGATGCCGAAACCGAGGAGTTCGTCATCGATTCCCCCACGCCGTCCTCCCGCAAGGATTACATCGGCGGGGCCGCCGAGACCGCAACGGTGGCGTCGGTTTTCGCGCAGCTGATCACCACCGTGGACGGCGAGCCGGTCAACCACGGCGTGCACTGCGTGCTGGTGCCGATTCGCGACGCCGATGGCAACGACCTGCCCGGGGTGACCACGTCGGACTGTCATTACAAGGGTGGCCTGCCCGGAGTGGACAACGGCCGCATCATGTTCGACAAGGTCCGCGTCCCGCGGGTGAACCTGCTCAACAAGTACGGCGACGTCGCGCCCGACGGCACCTATAGCTCCCCGATCGAGAATGCGAACCGGCGGTTCTTCACGATGATCGGCACGCTGATCCGCGGCCGGGTCACGGTCGGCGGCAGCGCGGGTAACGCCGCTCGCGTCGCATTGGACATCGCTACTCGATATGCGTTGCAACGCAAGCAATTCAGCGCTTCCGACGGCGACGGCGAGGTCCTGATCATGGACTACTTGGTGCACCAGCGGCGGCTGTTTCCGTTGATAGCCAAGTCATACGCGCTGCAGTTCGCCCAGAACGAGCTGGTGTCCAAGTGCCACGACCTGCAGACGTCGGACTTTCCCGACGCGGAGGAACAGCGCGAGCTGGAATCGCGCGCGGCCGGACTAAAGACGGCCAACACCTGGCACGCGTCGAAGGCCCGAAGCCTGCGGCGGCGCCGGCTACATGGCCGAGAACCGGCTGATCGCCCTGCGCGTTGACACCGACGTGTTCACCACCTTCGAGGGCGACAACCACGTGCTGACCCAGCTGGTGGCCAAGGAACTGCTGACCGCCTACGCCGACGACATCAAGAGCATGAGCCCCGTCGACTGGGTACGGTTCGCCGCCAACACCGTCGGCGAGCGCGTGATGAAACGCACTGCGGCCGAAGCGATCATGCAGACGATCATCGACGCCCGCCAGGACAGCAAAGAAGAGGCCAGCCTGTTCAACCGCGGCACCCAGGTCAACATGTTCGAAGAGCGCGAGCAATACCTGCTGTCGTCGGTCGCGCGGCGGCTACAGGGCAAGTCCAAGGAGATGTCGGAGTTCGACGCCTTCAACGCCGTGCAGGATCACGTGCTGCACGCGGCGAGCGCACACATCGACCGAATCGTGTTGGAAGCCTTCGTCGCCGGCATCGACGGCTGCGAAAACGAAGCGGCCCGTGAGCTATTGGAGATCCTCTGCGACCTGTATGCGCTGTCGGTGATCGAAGACGACAAGGCCTGGTACATCGAGCACGGCTACCTGTCGACCGGGCGGGCCAAGGCGGTCACCCGCGGCATCAACGACCGGTGCCGGGCCCTTCGCCCGCACACCCGGACGCTGGTCGACGGCTTTGGCATCCCGGAGCCGCTGCGCTACGCCGAGATGCTGCACCCGGAGAACCTGCCCGACGCCGACTGACCTACCGGTTCAACCACCGTCGACCGCATCGGCAAGGCCGCGGTCGGCGGGCACGTTCGGCGGCCGGCGCACGTATCTGACCCAGGTCAGCACTGCGGCAGCGATATAGCCGGACAGGAAGATCCAGAACGCCGGCGTCATGGTGCCGGCGCTGACATAGGACTGTCGCAGCGCCACGTTGATCCCGGCGCCGCCCAACGACCCGACGCCGGCGACGACGCCGATGACGATGCCCGAGATCACGCGAGACCATTGACGCTGCTCGGTCTCGCTCATATCCAGATGCCGGCCGCACGTCTGGAAGATCGTCGGGATCACCTTGTACACCGAGCCATTGCCCAACCCGGCCAAGGTGAACAGGGCGAAGAAGCAGGCCACGTAGCCGGCCATCGTCGCGCCGCTGACCGGCCCCGCGTGCGGATCCTCGATGGTGCCGACCGTGATCAGCGTCGCGGCGACCAGAGCCATACTGACGAAAACCGCGCACGTGACGCGGCCGCCGCCGAGCCGGTCGGCCAACCGGCCGCCGTAGATGCGCGACAGCGCGGCGAACAACGGTCCGATGAAGGCCAGTTCGGCGGCATGCAGCGCGGCCCGGGAGGTGGTCTGCCCGCCGGCCACGAAACTGGTCTGCAGTACCTGGGCGAACGCGAACGAGAACCCGATGAACGACCCGAAGGTCCCGAGATACAGCAGCGAGAGCAGCCAGGTGTCGCGGGTGGACACCACCGCCGACAAGATCGCTCGCAGCCGACCCGGCTCCACGCGGTGCTGGGCGACGTTGTTCATGAAGAACGCGGCGCCCAGACCCGCGATCAGCAGCAGGGCGAGGTATAGGCCGCACACCCAATACGGCTGCCGGTCGCCCGCGGCGGCGATGACGATCAGCCCGACGATCTGGATCGTCGGCACGCCGAGGTTGCCGACCCCACCGGCGATTCCCAGCGCCGCACCCTTGAGTCGCTGCGGGTAGAAGGAGTTGGCGTTGCTTGCCGAGGCCGCGAAGTTCCCGCCACCCAGGCCGGATAGCCCCGCGCACACCAGGTACGGCCACAACGGGAGCCCCGGATGAGCAAGCAGCACCATCGCGCCGATCATCGGGATCACCAACACGAACGCCGAGAACATAGCCAGGTTGCGGCCGCCGAAGACCGCGGTTGCCACGGCATATGTCGGCCGCAAGCATGCGCCGACCAACGTTGCGGTGGTCCCGAGCAGCAGCTTGTCGCCAGCGGAAAAGCCATAGACCTCGCGGGGCATGAACAGTGCCATCACCGGCCACAGCGCCCACGTCGCATAGCCCAGGTGCACGATCACGGCAGACCAGAACAGGTTGCGCCGGGCGATCGTCTTGCCACCGGCCTCCCAGGCCTGAAGATCTTCTGGGTCCCAGTGTGAGAGGTGACGTGACCCACCCACTCGCGTTGCCGTTCGAAGGATGTTGGCCCGCACTGTAATCCCTTCGATACCACTGCCGAATCTCGCGGAATACCGGAACTTGGTGTGCGGTAAACCTATTGGTGCGGAATCTTGCCCAGCGCTTGCAGCGTGCCGTCCGGACCGATGTGGAACTTAACGGTACCGATTCCCCTGGGACAACAGGCTTCGTCGTTCCCGGTCTGCCATCGATACTGAACCGTGACCGCATCGTTGTCGCCGTCGGGCAAAACGGTGATGTAGGGCTTGGAGTTTGGCGTCGCAGTGCCCAGCGGCCGGTCGTGGTCGAAGAATACGAGCTGCTGCGCAGTCGACTCGGTGGCGATGGTCGGGATGACCTGCACCCAATACAACCGGCAATTCTTCGTGTGCCCGCGGCCGATCTCAACCCAACTCGAACCGAAGACCTCGACGGGAATCGCGGCGATCGCCCGGCGCATGGTCTCCGCACTCGGCCCGTCGGACTCCTTGCAGGTATCCGCCGACCGCGACGCCGGCGATGCGGTTGGTTTCGCGCCGCAAGACACGGCCAACAAGGCCAGAAAAATCACAAAGTGGTGGCGCACAATGTGAGCTTAGCGAAAACTGTGAATGTCCCATTCGTTTGGTCCGAACCCCTGTTCTGCGGGGAAATTCCGAAGACTTCGCGGGTAATCTGGCGCTCATCGCGGATCAACGCTGACCTGCGGCTACGCGCTTGACGATGGATTTCTGCGGCATCTCACATTCGAGCCGCCAGCCGGTGAGATCAAGCCGTAAAACGGCGGAAACATCGGACGCCCGATGCCGAAACATCCTTGACGCACGATTTAGCGGATAGACCGGTGCGCGCTGAAGTTAGGAGGGACGTAGGCGTGGCTGCAGAGCACGGTCAAGACACCGTGAACAGCATGTGCGCCTACTGCGGCGTCGGTTGCGGCATGGTGTTGCAGGTCACAACCGATCCGGAGAGCGACTGCCGTCACGTTACGAAATCTGTTGGAAACAAAAGCCACCCGGCCAACTTCGGCCGGCTGTGCACCAAAGGCACAACCACCGCGGACATGCTGGCCGCACCGGGCCGGATGGATTCGGCTTATTGGCGCGCCGAGCGCGGCGAATCCCTGGCACAGATCGACGTCGACGCGGCGATCACCCAGTCCGCCAAGCGGTTGCGGGCCATCATCGACGAGCACGGCCCGGATGCCTTCGCCCTGTACGTATCCGGGCAGATGTCGTTGGAGGCACAGTACCTCGCGAACAAACTGACCAAAGGGTTCATCGGCACCAACCAGATCGAGTCGAACTCCCGGCTGTGCATGGCCAGCGCGGGGTCTGGCTACAAGCTGTCGCTGGGCGCGGACGGACCACCCGGCAGCTACCAAGACTTCGACAAGGCCGACGTCTTCTTCGTCATCGGCGCCAACATGGCCGACTGCCACCCGATTCTGTTCCTGCGGATGATGGACCGCGTCAAGGCCGGCGCCAAGCTGATCGTCGTCGACCCGCGCCGCACCGCAACCGCGGACAAGGCCGACCTCTTCCTGCAGATCTCGTCTGGCACCGACCTCGCCCTGCTGAACGGACTGCTGCACCTGATCGTCGAAAACGGTCACACCGACCCCGAATTCATCGCCGAATTCACCGAGGGTTGGGACGAAATGCCGAGTTTTCTCCAGCATTCCACGCCCGAGCGAGTCAGCAAGATCACCGACATCCCCGCCGACGATATCCGTACCGCCGCACGCTGGATCGGCGAAGCCGAGAACTTCGTCACCTGCTGGACCATGGGCCTCAACCAGAGCACCCACGGCACCTGGAACACCAACGCGATCTGCAACTTGCACCTGGCGACCGGCGCGATCTGCAAGCCGGGCAGCGGCCCGTTCTCGCTGACCGGGCAGCCTAACGCGATGGGCGGGCGTGAAATGGGTTACATGGGGCCGGGTCTGCCGGGCCAGCGGGTGGTGACCTCGGCGGCCGACCGTGAGTTCGTCGAGGACCAGTGGGGCATCCCCCGCGGCTCGCTGCGCACCGAGGTCGGCGCCGGAACCATCGACATGTTCTCCCGCATGGCCGACGGAAAGATCAAGGCTTGCTGGATTATCTGCACCAATCCCGTTGCCAGCGTTGCCAATCGAAAGACGGTGCTGGCCGGCCTGGAAAAAGCCGAGCTGGTGATCGCCCAGGACGCCTTCCTGGAGACCGAGACCAACGGCTACGCCGACGTGTTACTGCCCGCCGCCTTGTGGACCGAATCCGAAGGCGTGATGATCAACTCCGAGCGCAACATGACGCTGTTCCAACCCGCCGTGCCGGCGCCCGGGCAGGCGCTTCCGGACTGGCAGATCATCGCCCGGATCGCTTGCGAGATGGGCTATTCGGACTCCTTCAGCTACGACTCCGCCGAGGACGTGTTCAAGGAGATCAAGCGCTTCTGGAATCCCAAGACGGGTTACGACCTACGCGGCGCGAGCTACGACCGGCTGCGCCAGACCCCGCTGCAGTGGCCTTGCCCGCCCGACGGCAGCGACGACCGCAACCCGATCCGCTACCGCAACGACGGTGTCAGCCAGACTCAGTTGGTCCGCGAGGACGGCAGTGTGCCCAGGTTGGCGTTCGCCACCGCGAACGGGCGGGCGATGTTCTTCGCCCGCCCGCACTTGTCGCCCGAGGAGATGCCGAACGACGACTACCCGTTCCTGCTCAACACCGGACGGTTGCCGCACCAGTGGCACACGATGACCAAGACCGGCAAGGTCGCCAAGCTCAACAAGCTCAACTCGGGACCGTTCGTCGAAATCCACCCCGACGACGCCGCACGGCTCGACCTCGGCGATGGCGATCAGGCCGAGATCGCCTCGCGCCGTGGGCGAGCCGTACTGCCCGTCGTGGTCACCGACCGGGGGTGGCCGGGCAATTGCTTTGCACCGTTCCACTGGAACGACGCGTTCGGCGAATACCTGTCCATCAACGCGGTCACCAACGACGCGGTGGATCCGGTGTCGTTCCAGCCAGAGTTCAAGGCGTGTGCGGTTACCGTCACCAAGATCGTTTCCGCCACATCGGATTCCGTCGTCGCGCCCGAGCCGTCGGTGACCACCGGCACAGCAGATCCCGCAGCTACGGAGGTTACGGAAATCAGCGTGTCACAGGTTGACGCTCTCGCCGAAATCCTCGGTGTCGCAAACGAACCGGCGCCCCAGCTGGGTCCGCTGGGCCGCACCTACCTGGCCGGGGTGCTGGCCGGGCTGCGCACGGAAGCCGGCCGCCGCAACGCCGGGGTGCCCACCCTGCCGCTCAACGCCCCACTCGATACCAACACCCGGCTGTGGGTCGACGGTCTGCTCGCGGGCATGTTCGCCCGTACCGAGGCGCCGGCATCGATGCCGGCCCTGACGCCGGCGTCGCCCGCCGCCGAGGCACCGGCCGAACCGCCCCCGACCCCCGCTGCCGAAGCCCCGCCGAAGCAGGCTCCGATCGTGGTGCTGTGGGCCTCGCAGACCGGAAATGCCGAGGAGCTCGCCTCCGCGTGTGCGGCCCAGCTCACCGAGGCCGCACTGTCGGTCGCGCTGCACAGCATGGACGACTTCCCGGTGGCCGACCTGGCCGCGACGCGAGAACTGTTGGTGATCGCCAGCACTACCGGCGACGGCGACGCACCGGACAACGGCGCCGCGCTGTGGCGGGCGTTGACCAGTGAGAGCGCACCGCGGCTTACCGACACCCGCTACGCCGTGCTGGCCCTGGGTGACTCCAACTACGACGACTTCTGCGGGTACGGGCGCAAGCTCGACGAGCGGCTGGCGGAGCTGGGCGCCACCCGCATCGTCAACCGGGTCGACTGCGAACCCGACTACGAGGACGCCGCCGCGGGGTGGATGAGCGGAGTCATCGAGGCGTTGCGGCGCACACCCACCCGCGTCGGTGCACCGGCGCCGGCCCCCGCCACGACCGCGCCCCGTCCGGCACCCCGCCCCCAGGCGCCGGCGTACAACAAGAAGCGCCCGCTGGTCACCGACATGATCAGCAACATCACCCTCAGCGGTCCGAAATCGGCAAAAGACGTGCGGCAGATCGTCTTCGACTTGTCCGACGAGACCGCCAGTTATGAAGCGGGCGATGCGCTCGGGGTGTGGCCGCGTAACAGCGACCAGCTGGTCGACGAATGGCTGGCCGTCACCGGATTGAACGGGCAGACCCCGGTCGAGGTCGGCGAGCACGGTCTGATGTCATTGCGCTCGGCGCTCACCGAGCGGATCGAGATCGCCCACATCAGCCGGGACCTGGTGCGGTTCGTGCAGGAGCGCACCGGCGATCAGCAGCTCGCGGAGCTGCTGAAGCCGGAAAACAAGACCGCCCTGAGCAATTGGTGCTGGCGGCGCCAGGCCGTCGACCTGCTGGCGCAGCTGCCGGTCTACGCGTCGGCCCACGAGTGGCTGCGGGTTCTCAAACGCCTGCAACCGCGGCTGTACTCGATCTCGTCGAGCCCCAAGGAATGCCCGGGCGAAGCCCACCTGACGGTCTTGCCGGTGCGCTACAACTACCAGGGCGTCCCGCGCCGCGGGGTGTGCTCGACCTACCTCGCCGACCGCTCCCCCGGCGACCGGGTCGCCGTCTACCTGCAGCCGTCGAGCAATTTCCGGCCGCCGAGCGAGTCGGACACGCCGATGATCATGATCGGCCCGGGAACCGGCATCGCGCCGTTCCGCGGCTTCCTGCAGGAGCGCCGGGCCCTCGGTCACACCGGCCCCAACTGGCTGTTCTTCGGCGAGCAGCACGCCGAGACCGACTACTACTACCGCGACGAGATCGAGAAAATGCACGCCGACGGACTGCTCACCGAGCTGGACCTGGCGTTCTCCCGGGACCAGCAGGAGAAGGTCTACGTCCAGCACCTGATGCGCAAGCGTAGCGCGCAGCTGTGGAGCTGGTTGCAGGACGGCGCGCAGCTATATGTGTGCGGCAGCGCCGATCCGATGGCCAAGGACGTCGACTACGCGCTGTGCGAGATCGCGGCCGAGCACGGCAATTTCGACCTGGATGCGGCCAAGGACTACGTGCAATCGCTGAGCGCGAAAAAGCGCTACCACCGCGACGTCTACTAGCAAGCCGTAATACGGCTGAAACGCCGGACACCCGTGGCTGAAACATCGCCGTCGCACCATGTGCTCAACAACTGGTGCGTACTCGACGAAGGGGTGTCCGGATGGCAAGTGACGACTACCCGGGTGACCAGGAATTGCCGGCGGGACAGGTCGCGTGGGCGGGATTGCCCATCAACCTCGATTTTGCGTTCTCGCCCCTGCAGCGCGACAAGGTCTACATGCAGCACCTGACCCGCGAGCGCTGGCGCGCGCTGGGGAACCAGGCCCGCGACTTCGACGTCGTCGCCGAGTACGGTCCGCTGGACGCCGAGGCGGGCTAACTCGCTCAAGCGTGTTGGCGGTGACGAATAAGAGGTGCAACGCCCGCCGAAATCGTTGCCGCTACCGCGATTTCGCTTCGCCAGCGCCCAACATGTCTTTCAGGGAATCGGCGGCGTGGCCCAACAGTTCAACGAACCGCTGCTGGTCGGCTTCGATGGCGGCGGTCGCGTCGGCCTGCGCGTTGAGTATCGCCTCGTTGATGCGCCGCGCCACCGTATCGGCGCCCAGCCGAAGGAGTCCGTCTTCGATGCGCAGGCCGGCAAGCCGCTGGCGCCCATCGAGAGTCACGACAACGGTTTTGGCTGCGTCGGTGCCGTCGAATGATCTGGTGTTGAGTTGGTGCAGCTGTTCGTCCACGGCCGACCCAATGTGCTGAGTCTGCTGCAACACCTCATCCAGCAGCGATCTCGGTGCTCATGGGCCGTCCTTCCGCTAGGGGAGCTTGCGTCGTGGGTCGATGAATAGGTTGCCATGCGATCAGTCATCGTGGCTGGTGTAGCGGGTGGCGAAGGCTTCTGCCTCCGCCTTGACGGCCTCTTCCGGCGGGGTCAAGTCCAGGGAGCGAGGTCCCAGGATGGCGGCCAAGGCCCCATCAACCCCCAACCCTTGCCCCTTCATGCTTTCGAATAGCAAGTTGTGCAAAACCGACGATGCCCTCTGACTGGCCACGCCCGGGACGAGTATCTCTGCTGCGAGCTCCGACTCGGTCATGCTCACCACATGCGGTGACGGCGCGACCTTTTGGATCTTGCCGTCCATGAACGCGGTTACCACCACGGTCTCGGGACGGTTGGTCACCGTGGTCCGTTCCCAGTGAAATTCGTCCTGCGCCTTGGGGTCCGCGGTCTCGCCACTGTCGCCGTGCCGTCTGTCGGTGGTGCGTCCGTAGTCTGAGGGCTCGGCCTGTTCGTCGGCGTGCCAAGTGTCGGTGGGCGACTGCTCGCTGGGCTGGCGGCCCGACTCGTCGTCGTAGTCCAGAACCGCGCCGCTTTCGTAACCGGACTCTTCGCCGAAATCCAGGGCGTCGTGCATGCCGCCGCCGGATTCGTCGCTACGGTGTGTGGTGTCCACTATGCCGCCGTTCCTTCTGGGCCTTGAGCGGCTTTTGTGATTAGGCGAAACACGGTCAGCCGCCCACCACTTGGCGGTCGATAACTCCGCGGGCCGCTTGATCGGTCGCAACATACGCGGCGGCGGCATCGCGCAAATCCTCAGCCAGGGCCGCGGATACCATTTTCATCGTGTTCCCGGCGTTGCGCCGCACGCTTTCGCAATCCGTCATTGCTTGCGCGGTATACCCACAGATGGGGCCATAGTCATACCACAATTGCTCGGCAGCCCCCTCGACTGCTTTCGTCCCGGACTCGATCTCTTCTGCGGCTCGGTCCTGCTGCTTCGCCAAATCCGTTAGATACGGGGCATTAATGCCCAACTCCGTCATGGATTTCCTCCTCGACACTCGCTTTTCCACTGGCCGCAAGTTGACTGGGGCGGCATTAAGAAACGCGCCCAGCCAAACCTGGCGCCGGCGCCGATTTGGTGACGTCTCAAGCCACGATGGGTGCGCGTTCTGCTCTCTCGGAGCCCGCGGCAGCCTCGTCCTGCGCGACGACGCCTCCCGCGGACGCCGGCGACTGAGCCGTCGAGTCGACCGACTGCGCGGCCGGCGTTGACGCTCGGGATGGGCGGGTCACCGCCTGGCTCCCGGCGGGCATCGGGTACCCCGGTGGGATCCGGGTCTGCGACTCGCCTTCGGAAGCCGGGCCGGAATTGCCCCCAACATAACCGCTTTTGACAATCGCGGCGCGATCGGCAGTGCTTTCGGCGCCTGCGACCCGGGACGCGTGCCCGCCCGAACTCTTGGATACCGTCGCCGCAGCGGCGAACGGGGCAGCTGTGTTGAGGCTGTCGAACTGGCCCACGGTGGTCTGTGAGGCAGAGGCCATTGCGGCCTGACCGATCATGCCGGGGCGAACCGCTTGTAGCGATGCCGCCGCCGCGTCGCCCAAATCGCGGTATTTTTCGATGACCGCGTTTATCGCGTCGGCGTTGTCTTTCGATTGATAGATCATGTCAGAGACGATATCGAGGCTTTTCGCCACGGCGGCCACAACCGCGGCTAGTTGGATCAGCTGTGATCGCACTGGGTCCGACACAAAAAGGAGGGAACATATGGGGATCATGAGGGTAAGACCAGTCTGTTCCCAGCCGAGATTCACGTACGACCTTTTGACCTGCCGGGACTCCGCGGCCAAAATCGCGGTAATCTCGGCGTCATGCTCGGACATTTTCGCCGCGCGACTCGCCTGCAGATCACTTTGCTCGTTATAGGCGTCGGCCGCGTCGCCGACCCATCCACCCCACGCCTGCGTAGCGGCGGCCGCAAGTGATTCACCCGCTGCATCGAAGTCGCCCTTGGCGCTGTTGAATTCTTTTCCGCTGTCGGTCGCCTTCATGTAAAGCAGCTGCAGGGCCATGATGTAAACGATGCCCGCCCAGAGGATCTTCGTTTCTACTTTAAACGCTTCCTGGTTTACTTTACTGCCCCTGTACCGGTAGGCCGCGTACGCGAGGAACCCACCCGAATTTATTAGGCCCTGTACACCTTTTTCGTAGTCCCCTTGCGTGAAAGCGGGAATCGACCCAACGGCCGCGAAAGGCCCCTTTGCCCAGTCTGATATTTCAAGCATGACCGAGTTCTCCTACGTCGCTGTTAGCGCGGCATGATGGCTAACAGGTAGGTTAGCAGGATAGCGACCGCTCGCCATGCGCGAATTTGGCAATGCGCCAGTGGATTTCGTCGCCAACACGCGCACGCAACCATGCCGTCACGGCGGACTCAACTCGTGTTCATCTTCGATTCTTTTGCACCTTATTCCGGCCGGCCTGCGTCCGGGGTGGCCGTCTGGTAGCCCTTGACGCGCGTTCACGACTTACGTCGCCACCGCGACCGGGGTTCTCCGGCTAACGCGTCGGCAGCGCGGGTTGACCGTAGACGGCGACCACGACGGTGCGGTCCAGGCTGTTGTCCGACCACACGCCGATATTGGTGTTGGCGCAATCGCGGATGATGGCCATGTCGTCGGGGTTGTAGTACCACTGGTTGACCAATTCCAGACTGCTGATCGCGATGGCCGGATTGATCGCCACCGTCTCGGCGGCCTTGCCGCGGAATCCGGCGGCATTTGCGCGGTCCTGCGGCGAAGATCCGTCGGATCCGATGTCGCCGTTGATGTTTCGGTTGTTGATCATGTCATCGGCATGCCATGGGGCGGCCAGTGTCAGCGCATTGTTTCGGATGACGTCGTTGGTGCAGCCCGCCTGATGCTGCAGCGTGTAGACGGCGGAGACGACGGCGCTGTTGAGGCGTTTGTTGTCGGCGTGCGCCGACGGGGGCGCCCAGCTGGCCAGCGTCGACGGCAGCGCGACGACGACCAGTAGGCGCATCCACCCGCTCACCTGAATCACACCGGGTCGAACCGCGAGACAAGCCAATGGCCATTGACCTTGTCCAGGGTCACCTTGATGACCGGCTGAGTATCGGTGGGGGCACCGTCGCCGATCGTCACCGTCTGGTTGACGAACAACAGCGCCACCGCATGGTTGTCGGTTGCCGAAACCGGCGATGCCGCGCTCACTTTGGCCACCGACGAGATGTGCTTTTCCTTCGCCCCCGGGATCACGACCTGGCGGATCAATTCTCCGTAGGCGTCCTTGAACTCGCCGGTCAACCGCTCCCGTGCCGCGCCCAGATCTTTGTCGGCCGAATCCGGGTGGTACGACAGCAGCGCGGCGGCGTCATCGCTTGCCGCCCGCACGGATTCGGTGCGTGCGGTGGCCAGCCCGTCGGTGGAGCCGGCCACCCACCGGAAGTAGCCCGCTCCCACCGCCAGTAGCAGCGCGAGTGCCGGCATTACCCCGTACGCGAGCAGCCGCGACCACGGGACCCGCCGCAGTTCGCCTGCGATGTCGACCTCGGCGGATTCTGTTGTGTCCTCGACGATCTCCTCGTCGCGGATCTGAGCCGTGGGTTCTTCCTTGAGCGTGGTCATGGCACGAACACCACGTTCGACACCTTGGCGTCGTCGCCGACCGAGCGGCCCTCGATGCGCATCCGCCATTCCCGGGGCGCTTCTTCACCACCGGCGGTTCGCGACTTCACCGCGACTGCCACCAGGACCTGCGCCGAGTCGCCCCGCTGGGACTCCAGACCGGCATCGGTCACGGTGCCTTCCGATTTCGACTGTGCCGCCTTGACGACCTCGATGAACGGCTTGGCCCGCTGCTCGACGTTTTCGCGGAAGGCCCCGGTGGCCAGATCGAGGATTCGCTGCACGTCGGCATCGACCTGGGTGTAGTTGATCGTGGTGTGGTTCACCGCGCCCTGGCGAGCCACCTGGACGAATTGCTCACGCTGGGCTTGGGCTTGGCGCTTTTGGTAGGCGGTGTATCCCAGCCAGCCGGTCAACCCGGTCAGCAACGCAACGACGGCGGCGCCGGTGACCAGTGCCGCGCCGGCGCGGGACAGCCGCGGAGCGCCGACCCGCCGCCGCCAGCGGGCGAACCGGCGTGCAGTCTCGTCGGCTTCGTCTTCGACGGCGTCGCCGTCGGGAGCCGTTGGCTCAGTGACTTTTTCGTCGGCCATGTTTCTCCTTCATTGCTACCCTGGCGGCACCAGAAGTGACTGCCAGTTTTTGGCACGCGGATGCGCCAGGTCCGACTGGGTGTAGCGCTTTCCGTCGGGACCTATGTAGTCACCGGTGGCCGGGTCATAGGTGGTCACGGACAGCGGCGGGGTCCACGGTGCCGTTCCTCGCGGCGGTGGCAGCCGCGGGTCCTGGCCCGGCGGGTACATCGGCACGCCCTGGCCCGTCGTGGTGGCGTTGGGGTCGCCCTTCCAGTTGTAACCCTCGTTGAGCGGCACGTATTCTTCGTCGCTTTCGCACAGCTCGACGGTGGGGGCGCGCTTCCACGGCTTGGCCTCACACGGAATGTTGCGCACAACACTTACATTGAGCTCCAAGTCCTGCGGCAGCCGGCAGAACAGGTCCGCCGCCGGGCGATCCGGAGTGTCGACGCTGGCCGGTGACCGACGCTGTTGCGGGGGCAGATACCCCGTCGTGCACGGCGGCGGCAGGTTGAGGTTGAGGTTGAAGTCCAACTGCGCGCCCCGATACTCCTGCTTGGTATTTGAGCTCGGCACGATGATCGCCGCCATGGCCGCAATGCCCTGCGGGAGCAACACCAGCAGTTGTTCGATGTCGTGGCGGTAGACGACGGCGATGTCGCCGAGGCTGACCAAGTTGGCGAACAACACCGACAAGGCCGGCGACACCCGGTCGAGCAAGGCTCGTCCCTCTTCGATCCCGGAAGTGCCGTGCGTCAGCAGATCTCGCACCGCCGCGTCCTGGGCCTTGAACTGTGCCATCAGGCCGACGTCCGGCTGGCCCATCTGGCGATCGCGTCGGAGGTCTGCACCTGTGAATTCAGCACCGCCGGGGATTGGTCGATCAACGCCGCGAGCGGGTCGATGGTCTGGGCGCCCGCGGTGGCCAATGCGGTTGAGCCGTCGACTATTCGGGCCAGCTCGGGGCCAAGGCCGCCGACCGCGCGGCTGGTCTCGTCGATCACCGTGTGCAGGTTGTCCCGTGGAATCGCTTGCAACGCACGGTTGGTCATGTCGAGTAGGTGCCCGATGTCGACGGGCACATCGACGTGGCCGGCCGGTATGACGTTACCGTCCCGCAGTGCCCGGGACTGCTCGCCGTCGTGTCCCTGCTGCGGCGTCAATTCGATGTATTGTTCCCCGACCGCCGAACGGCTGTGCACCGAAGCCTGAACATTTGCAGGCACCTTGACGCCGGACCGCAACGCGAGCACCGCGCGCACTCCGGTGGCGGTGACGTCGACCGACTTGACCTGGCCCACGTCGGTGCCGCGGTAGGTGACGACCGAGGTTTGGTACAGACCACCCGACCGCGGCAGGTCGACGGTGACGTTGTACTCCCCGATCCCGAACAACGTCGCAGGAAGCTTCATGGAGTTGAATGCCATTGCGCCACAAGATCACGGTCACCAGCGTCAAGACGGCCAACTGGATTCAGGTCCGGCGATTGAGGCGCAGCATTTAGTACCCCCGAAGTGGTAGGGGTAGGTCAGCGGATTGCCGCCGGTGACGGGGCTGGGCTGCATGCCGATGGTGCGCCCCACTGCAGTTCGAGTTGGGTGAGGTTGCCTTCCCATCGCGAACCGGTGAAGATTCCTTGGTCGATGCGGCTCAAGGTCAAGTCGACGATCAGCGTCAGGTTCGCGTAGTCGCCGCGGAACCAGTTCCGCACCGTCGACGCCGGCCAGGGGTAGGTCGTCAGGCCGTCCAGGCCTCTGGTGAGCGACGGGCCCGCATCGGCGAGCGACCGCAGTACCGGTGCGATGTTGCGCAGATTGTTGACCAGAGATTCCCTACTCTGGTGAATCGTGTCGGCCGCGATAGCGCTGAACTTGCCGACCTGGTCGATCGTTTCGGCGATCTTGGTGCGCTCGGCCGACAATACGGCCAGCGCCTTGGGCACTGTCATCAGCGCCTTGTCGACGACCGGGTCTTTGGCGGCGACCTGCCCGGCCAGGACGTTGACATTCTCGGCGGCGGCGATGATGTCGTCGGTCTGGTCGTTGGTATTGGCGATGAACTCGTCCAGTTGGGTCAGCAGGCTGCGCATGTCGTTTTCGCGTCCGGCGAACGCCTTGGCCACGGCCTGGTTGATCTCCTGCAACTGCCCGATTCCCCCGCCGTTGAGCAGGATTGACACCGAGGCCAACGTCTGCTCGGTGCTCGGGTACAGGCTCGCCCGGCTCAACGGGATCACCGAGCCGTTTGTCGGTTGGCCGACGGGCGGCTCATCCGTGGGCGGTGCGAGCTCGATGTGCATCGAGCCGAGCAGGCTGGTCTGGCCCAGCTTGGCGGTCGAATTGGCCGGCAGGCGGACATCGCCGTTGATCCGCATGGTGACCAGCGCGTGCCAGTCCTGCAGCTCGATGTTGGTGACGTTGCCGACATTGACGTCGTCGACCCGAACCCGGGTGTTCTGCTGAATGATCACCACGTCGGGCATCTGCGCCTGGATCGTGTAGGCGCCGGGCCCTCCGCCGGAGGTGCCGGGCAGGGTGAACGAATTCAGGCCGCACCATCCGCATCCCGACAGAGCGGCGACGCACAGCAGCCCGAGCATCGCGGCGACCGCGCGTCTCATGCGGGTGGGCCCGTCGGCAGCATCAGATTGCGCAGCACCTCGGTGGAGCTCATGCCGGCGCTCGGCGGTGGTGGCGGCTCGGCCGGCGGAGGTGCTGCGTCCACCAATGGTGCCGCGTCGGGCGCCGGCGGGGTTGCCTCAGGGGGCGAGTAGCCGGGCCGAAGCCAGTTCTCGCTGTAGGTGATCTCGTTGGGGCGGGCCTGTGCCCCGACGAACGGGTTGATCCCCGCCGGAATGTAGTTGTAGATGCGGTTCTTGATGATCGGGTTGATGTACTGCAGGCACAGCTTCGAAACCCGGGCCAGACGGGCGCGGGACGCGGCTTCGATCGAGCTGCAGATGAACTGCGGGATGTCGGCGAAGTTGTTCAGCGCCAAGATGCCGGTCATCGCGCTCTGAGCGGGTTGTAGATGTTCAGGACGTTCTGGAACACGGTCGGGGCGATGTGCAGGATCTGCTTGATGTCGCCGCGGCTGTCGTTCAGCGCGGTCGTGATCGAACCGAGCCGGTCGAACGTGACACCCATTGTCTCCCGGTTCTCGGCGAGGAGGCCGCGGACATCCGCCAATGCACCGTCGAGAGCCTTTAGCGCATTGCCGATTTCGTTGGGGCTATTGGTCAGCACCGTCGTCACGCTGGCCAGGTTCTGGTTGAACGCGGCCAGCAGGTCGCTGCTGGAGTACAGCGCGGACACCAGCAGCTGCAGATTGCGCACCGTGCTGAAGATGTCGTCGGCGTGATCGCCGAGCGCCGAAATCGCCTGGGACAGCTTGATCGCGGTGTCACGCGCGGTGTCGCCCTGGCTGCACAGGTTGTCCGCGGCGGAGTTGACGAACTCACCGACGGAATTCGCTCCTCCCGGACTGCTGGGCTGCAAGGCCTCGGTCAGCTTTTCCAGCTGCTTGCGGAAGTCGTCCCATTCGACCGGAACCGCGGTGCGGTTCAGCGGAATCGACGCGCCGGGGGCCAGTTTGCGCCCGCCCGAATATGCCGGGACGAGTTGAATGGCTCGCGCCGTCACCAGCGACGGCGACAGGATCGCGGCGCGCGCGTCGGCCAGTATCGGGTACTGCTTGTCGACGGAGAACGTCACCTTGGCGCTGTTGGGCAGCGGCTCGATCTTGTCCACCACACCGACGGCGACGCCGAGGATGCGGATCTCGTCGACGACGAACAGGCCGTTGGACTCCGTGAAATACGCCGAGTACGTGTTCTTTTCGACGCCTATCCACAGCTTCCCGGCGACCAGCACCGAGGCCGCGGCCAGCGTCAGCACCAGGCTGACCGCGGCGATCTTGCGAAGGGTGTCTCGGCTCATGTTCATGGCCCGTCGAAATCGTGCGGTGAGGGCGGCGGGATGGTGCGCACCGGCGGTGTCGAGGGCGGCGGTGACGGAGGCTGCGACCAGAGCGGGCCCGGCGCGTTCTCCGGCGGCACGGGTGGCGTCCCGGTTGGCGGGTCCACCGCCTCCGAGGGCAGCTTCTGGTCGGGATCGAGGAACCGGTCGTACATGTCCGCGTCCAGGACCGGCCCGCCGATCTGGCCGGGGATCAGGTTGGCCACATAGGCCTTGAAAAACGGGCCGGAGCCCAGGCATTCGCCGAACGACATCGCATACCGCTTGAACTTGGGCAGGGTCTTCTGGATGTCTTCCTTGCGGTTGTCCAGGATTTCGAGCACCCCGTTGAGCTTGTCCAGGGCCGGCTTGAGTTGGCTCCTGTTGTCATCGACCAGCGCGGAAATCTGATGCGACACCGCGGTCAGGTTGTTCATCAGGGCATCCAGCGAGTCGCGTTCGTCGAGCAGCGCCGCCAGCAGCGCATTGGAATTGGCGACCAGACCGGCGATCTGCTGGCTGCGCTTGCCGAGCACCGTCGACACCTTGTTGGCATTGCCGAGCAGGTTGCGCAGCTGCGCGTCGCGATCGTTGAGGGTGTCGGAGAACCGGGCCACACCTTCCAGTGCCGGATGCAGGTTGGGCGGTGTCTCCTTGAAGGTGTCCGCCAATGTCGTTAAGGCCGAGTACAATTGGACGGTGTCGAGGCCGCTGATCGTGGTGGTCAGGTCGCCCAGCGCGTCGGGAAGGTCATAGGGCGAGTGGGTGCGTGACAGCGGAATGGTGCCCGACAGGTGACCTTCCCCGCGCGGGGTGAGCTCGAGCATCTTCGCGCCGAGAATCGTTTCCGTCTTGATCGCCGCCTCGGTGCGCTCACCCAGCTCGATGCCTTGGCGGACGGTGAAACCGACCCGAACCTTGGTGCTTTCCAATCGGATGTCGGAAACACGGCCGACTCCCATCCCGGAAACCCGGACTGTATTACCTGGTTTGATGCCCCCCGCCTCGGAAAAATATGCGGCATAGTCATCCGTGTTCTTGACGAAGGGCAGCTTGTTGTACTGAAAGGCGACGATGGTGATGCAGGCCAAGATGGCGGTGCCCATCAGTCCCAACGCAAACGGGCTTCGACGGCCTGGTGGCCGCACTCTCATTGGGGCGTGCACCGCCCACTGGGCTGGCCCAACAGTTTGACGAAGATCGGGTTGCCCCCCTTGCCGTTGAGCTTCAGCAGCACCTCGCAGAAGTAGAAGCCGAAGTAGTCACCGTTCAGCCCCTGACGAGCCAGCACCTGATAGATGTCGGGCAGCTCCTTGAGAAGATTGTCGACGTAGTCGCGGTCCGCGAGCACCTGTGCGGACATGCGGTCGGTCTGGTGCACCACGTCCTTGATCGGCTGGCGCGACTGGACCAGCAGATCGGCGACCGAACCGGCGGCCGCGTTGACATACGCCAGTCCCGTGGAGATGTCGTCCTTCCGCTGCGCCAAGCCCTCCACGAGCTGGGCCAGCTTGTCCAGGCCGTCGGAGAACTCGTGGTCGCGCGCGGCGAAGGTGTGCAGCACGGTGTTCAGGCTGGCGATCAGCTCGCCGATCAACTGGCTGCGACCGGCCAGCGTCGAGGTCAGCATCGAGGTCTGCGACAGCACCGAGGCCAGGGTTCCGCCCTGCCCCTGGAAGATTCGCAGCAACTGACCGGACAGCGCGTTGACCCGATCGGGATCCAACGCCCGGAACAACGGGCGAAAACCCCCGATGAGCGCGTCGAGGTCGAGGGCCGGCGAGGTTCGCGCCAGCGGAATCGTCGATCCCGGCGGCAGCGCCGTAGTGGCCCCGGGGCCTCTTCGAGCGCGAGATAGCGGTCACCGATCAGGTTTTCGTAGCGCACGACCACCTTGGTGCCCTCGGTGAGCCGGATCGCCTTGTCGATCGCGAAGCCGACAGTGACCGTACCGTCGCGATGCAGGGTGAGGTCGCCGACCTTGCCGACCTCCACGCCGGCGATACGAACGAAGTTGCCGGATTTCAGCCCGGAGATGTTTGGTGAAGACCGCTTGGTACCCGGCGCGGTCCTCGAAGCGCGGTTGCCCGAACAGCGCGATCAGCGTGAAGGTGAACAGCAGGCACACCACCGTGAAGATCGCGACCCGCGCGATGATGCTAAAGAGTTTGCGTCTCATGTCGGAGGCTCCCCCGCGCCAGAATTAGCGTGGCGGTTCGGGAGGATTTTTCGTGGTCGAGAAGTAGTTGGCCCACCAAGGGTTTCCGGCGGCGACGTTGGTGCGGATCTCGTTGGGCGCCGCGCCCCAGCCGGTGACCAGCGCGCGCACCGGGAAGTTAGCGCTCGGGTCGGGTAGCGACCCGCAACTGGGTTTGCCGCCCGGGCCGCCGGTGGCGTTGACCTTCGGCAGGTGCTTCGGGAACCGGTACGGGTCGTCACCGAAGAGCAGCGCTGCGTCCAGGATCACCGAATATCCGTATCCGCCCAGCGCATCTCGTCCGCCGTGGTCGACGTACCACTGGGCACTTTGGAACAGGCATGTGTAGGTCGGCGAGTACTTGTCGAACAGGGTCAGGGTTGGGTCAAGCAGGCTCATCGACCGCATGATGTTGGGTTCGTTTCTGCCGACGACGTTGATGCCGGTCTGGCTGAAGCCGATCGCGGACAGCAGCAGCGAGTCCAGCGACCGCTGGTTTTCGGTGAGGGTGGTGCTGGTGGTCGTCGCGGAGTCGAGGACTGACAGGATGTCCTGCACCGCTCCGGAATAGACGGCAGCAATCTTGCCGAACAGCTGCCAGTCGCGATGGATGGTATCCATGCGCGGGTTGACGGTCAGCAGGATGTTGTCGGCATCGGTGATCGCCTGTCCGAGACGATCACCCCTGCCGCGCACCGATTGTGCGAAAGCCGACAGGATCGCGTTCAGCTTGGCCGGGTTGAGCGCCTGGACCACGGATTGCAGGTTCTGGAAAACCGTGTTGACTTCGACGGTGACATTGTGTGAGCGCACCACCGCGCCGGGCCGCAACGGGGTCCGGCTGGCCCGGTCGGGCACGATCAGGTCGACGTACTTGGATCCGAACGCGGTGGTCGACTTGATCTCGGCCTCGAGGTTGCTCGGCAGAAACTTGAACGGACCCGGGTCCATCCTCAGCTGCAACTGAGCCGCTTTCACGTCGGTGCCGATCGAGGCGACGGTGCCGATCGGTACCCCGCGCAACTTCACCTTGGCGCCCGGTTCCATCACCAATCCGGCCCGGTCCGACACCAGCGTCAGCGGGATGAAGTCCTGGAATTTGCCGGAGAACGCCCCGGCGGTCACCGCGATCAGCCCCGCGACCAGGATGAACACGGTCGGCGCCCACCAGATCGGGTCAATCCTGCTGCTTCGCACTCGGTTTGGCCGTGCCTGCCCACTTTTATGGTTGCTCATCGGACTACCCCGACAGGTTGAAGTTTCCGGACTGCCCATAGACGGACAGCGAGATCATCAGGCACACAAACACCGTGACGATCATCGACGACCGCACCGACCGACCGACGGCCTCCCCCACTCCGGCGGGACCACCCGTTGCGGTGAAGCCGTAGTAGGTGTGCACCACCATCACGCCCGTCGCCATCGTCAGGGCCGACAGAAACGACCACATCAAGTCGTTGGGACGCAGGAAGGTGGAGAAGTAGTGCTCGTAGACGCCGCGGGATTGACCGTAGGCGTAGATCGTTAGGAATTTCGCCGCGATGAACGACATCAACACCGCGACGGCATACAGCGGGACGACGACGAGGACGCCGGCAATGATCCGCGTGGAGGCCAGGTAGGTGATCGACCGGATCCCCATCACTTCCAGCGCGTCGATCTCCTCGTTGATGCGCATCGCGCCCAATTGCGCGGTCGCGCCGGCTCCGATCATGGCTGCCAACGCCAACCCTGCCGTGCAGGGGGCGATCATCCGAACGTTCAGGAACGCCGACAGGAAGCCGGTCAGCGCCTCGACACCGATGTTGGACAGCGTGTCGTATCCCTGCACGGCGACGAGTGCGCCGGTGGTCAGGGTCAAGAACCCGATGATGCCGACGGTGCCGCCGATCACCGCCAGGGCGCCGGTGCCCATCCCCATCTCGGTGATCAGGCGCAGCAGTTCGTTCGGGTAGCGCCGTACCGCATCGGCGGTGGCCGCCAACGAGCACCGCGATGCCCTCGGCGTTGAGGGCCTTGCCCACCTCGAGCGGTTCATGCCCGGCGAGCACGAACGACAGCACGCTGGCCTTCTCGGTCGCGGTGCCCACCAGGCACACCCCGGGGATGTCCGCCAGCCGCGGAGTCGCGTAATCGAGCAGGGCGTGCTCGTGGGCGGCGATGCGCTCAATGCCGACGCGCTCCACATAGCGCAGCGCCTCACCGAGACCGACCGCATCGGCGATGTTCCCGGTGCCTGCCTCGAACTTGTTCGGAAGGCCTTGGTACAATGAACGTTCCAGCGTCACATCGGCGATCATGTTGCCGCCGCCCTGCCAGGGCGGCGTCTCCGCTAGCGCCTCTTCACTCCCGTACAGCACGCCGATCCCGGTGGGGCCGTAAATCTTGTGGCCGGAGAACACGAAGAAGTCGGCTCCGAGTTCCGCGACGTCGATCGGCAGGTGCGGAATCGACTGTGCGCCGTCGATCAGCACTCGCGCCCCGTAGCGGTGACCCAGCTCGACGATCTTCTCGACCGGCGTCACCGTGCCTGGCGTTCGAAACATGAGTCGCGGCAACCAACTTAGTGCGCGGTCCGAGCAGGTCCTCGAATTCCGAGAGCAGCAGATTGCCCGCGTCGTCGACCGGGGCGACTTTCAGCACCGCGCCGGTCTGTTGCGAGAGCAGTTGCCACGGAACGATATTGGCGTGGTGTTCGAGATGGGTGATGACGATCTCGTCGCCGGGACCCAGGTTGCTTGCCGCCCCACGCGTAGGCGACCAGGTTGATCGCTTCGGTGGTGCCGCGCACGAAGATGTTCTGCTCGGCCTTCTCGGCGCCGATGAACCGCCGCACGGTCTCGCGGGCTTCTTCGTAGGCGTCGGTTGCCCGGGCCGCCAGCTCGTGGGCGGCCCGGTGGATGTTGGAGTTCTCGTGGGCGTAGGTGGATGTTGGAGTTCTCGTGGGCGTAGGTGGATGTTGGAGTTCTCGTGGGCGTAGAAGTATGCGAGTCGGTCGATCACCACCTGCGGCTTCTGGGTGGTCGCCGCGTTGTCAACCAGATCAGCGGCTTGCCGTTGACCGTTTCCTTCAGGATCGGGAAGTCCGCCCGCACCGCGTCAACGTCGAAGATCTCATGGTCGTCGGCAAGCTGCGGGACCGGATCGGTGTCGGTAAGGAAGTAGTAGTGGTGGTCGTCGCCGGCCGGCGCGTTCGGTACCACCGGAACCGTGCCGGACCAGCCCAGGTCGGGAATCGACGGCGCCTCCGGCAACCAGCCGATCCCCGAATAAGGCGCCGAGCCGCGCGGGGCGACCGGAACGGTCGGCGCCGCCGTGGCCAGCACGCCGGGCACCGTCGGGACGATGCCCTGGCTGGGCACCGCGAACGCGCTGAAGTCACCGGGCGGCAGGTAGGGGTCGGCGACCGACGTCGCCGCGGTCGCATCCGGCACGCTGCCGCGCGGAGCCACCGGTACCGCCTGCGGCGGACTGTCCGGCCCCGGCCGGATGCTGGCGGCGTACAGCTGGGTGGCCAGCGCCGCGAGTTCCGTGGCGCTGATCGGCAGCTCGCTTTCGGCGTCTACCGACCCGTACTCACTTGTACTCATGGAACTGGTCCACGGCGACGTCGTCGAGCACGGCGAGCGCGTCGTCGGTGAGGACGGCCAGGGACGTGTAGAGAGTGACCAGGTAGGTGGCGATCGCCGACTGGTTGATGCCGGTGAACCGCACCGAGAGCCCCGGGGCCTGCTCGCCGACCAGGCCGGGCTGGAACAGTCCCACCACGCCCTGACGTTCCTCGCCGGTGCGCACCAGGATGAACTTGGTTTTGCCGTCTTCGACCGGCACCTTGTCCGACGGGATCAACGGGATGCCCCGCCAGGTGATGAACTGCGCGTCGAACAGGCTCACCACCGGCGGCGGCACACCCCGGAAGGTGGCCTCCCGCCCGAACGCGGCAATGCCCAGCGGGTGGGTCAGGAAGAAGCTCGGCGTCTTCCACACCTTGGTGATCGGCGCGTCCAGGTCGTCGGGCGTCGGCGCACCGCCGAGTCTCCGGATCGTCTGCTCGGGAGTCGCCTGGGCCAGCAGGCCGTACTCCGGGCTGTTGACAGCTCGAATTCCTGGCGCTCCTTGATGGTCTCGATGGTCAGCCGCAGCTGCTGGGCGACCTGGTCATGCGGGCTGGAGTACAGATCGGAGACGCGGGTGTGAATGTCTAGCAGGGTCGAAATCGTGCGCAGCGTGTACTCGCGCGGGCTGGTCTCGTAGTCGACGTAGGTCTCGGGCAGCGGCTCTTCGGTGCCGGCCCCCTCCTCGGCCTTGATCGCGACCTGCTCGGGGTTGACCACCCGGTTCACCCGGTACAGGCCCGCTTCCACCGGGACCCAGCTGAGCAGATGCAGCAGCCAGCGGGGCGTGATCGTCGAGAGCTGGGGGACGGTCTTGGTCGCGTTGGCGAGCTGCCGGGCAGCGAGATCGCCAAGTGCCTGAGACTCGTTTTGAGCGCCCGTGCTGGCTGCTGTCATCGTGATCCTTCCGTGCATGGCCGAATCCTGCGGCGGATCGGAAAGACCCATGATCACCCACCATGAGCCCATGCGCGCTGAGCGTAGGCGGAGGCCAGCGGCACCGGACAGAGTTAGACCGTGCGTGAGCAGAAATGCCAAAGGTTGCTGATGCCCTATAGTGGGGCTATGCAACAGGCCTTTCAGCTGCGCTTCGCTCCTTCGCGCTGCTTCGCCGTGTGCTGTTGTTGCTGTTGTTGATTTCCTGACGCCACGCCGTAGAAATCCTCGCGCTACCCGCAGGCGAGTTGGACCACCACCCAGCCGGGGTCACAGACAAGCGCGCCACCTACTTTCAGAAAGATCAACCGCTCATGACCGTGTTGTCCATGCCCACTCGCGCCCCGGCGCGGGTGGCGACGCGCCGGGGCGTACTGGTGCGCCCAGCGACTCAAGTCACCCACATGACCCGTTATCGCGGTGGCACGTACTCCCGCACCATCGACCAGATCGTGTTTGCCGACGGCAGCACCGCGCGCACCGACCTGATCAGGCTCAACCCCAACCTGCAGGCCTATTCGCTGGACTTCACCGGCATCGCGCCACATCACCCCTCGCGCTACCGATTGGGATCCTGGTCCGGGCTGCCACATCTGCACACCCGCGGCTACGAAGCGCAGGTGGACTGGATCCTGCGCCACTCCTACCCGGTGCTGCCGACGGACGAACTGAGTCGGCGGGTACGCCAGGCGGGTCACCCGCTGGGGCGGGCCAACATCGCCGAACACGAAGCTATTGCGGCGACCCAGGCCGCGATCTGGCATTTCACCAACGGACTGGACCTGCACACCCGGCCGTTGAACGTGCCCGTCGCTGTGCACCGGCAACCGGGCGGCACCACCACGTTCGAATTCGACGGGGAGCCGCAGCTGGGCGGCTACTCGGTGTGGACCGACGCCGAAGCCCCCACCACGTTGAAGCTGCAAAAGTCAGCCAACGGCGTTGTCTGGCAAGAAATCTCGGGTTCGCAGTTGGCCGTAGCCGCCGGAAGTGGCCGCCACGAACGCACACTCGGTGTCGGCAGCACGCTGTCGGCCAGCAGCCACAGCGGCGGAGGACGCGGCTACCGTTACTACCGCCTGGTCGCGGCAACCGACGCCGACAACCCGACAATCGACTATGTTCACTTCTGGCTCACCGGTAGCCGCCATTACCGCAATGCCGACCGAATCGTGCACCTCTACAATTACCTACTCACCGGTGCGAATAACGCCGCACCCGACACCGACGACGCCCAACTGGTCGGTACGGACGCGACAGCCGACTCCGAACTCGTAGGACCGTTCCAAGTGGCAATCCCATTGACGCTCAACGTGACTGACGGACACACACTTGTCGATGCCGACGGCCGACCCATCGCCGACGTGGTTGAGCCAGGCCGGGACTTTTACCTTCGTCCCGCCCCGGGTACCCGCGCAACCACACTGACCGCGACAACACCGCATAACCTCAAGGGGCGGGTCCTGACTGGAGTGGCGCTAGAGGAGGAGTCGCAACGATTCACACCGGTCGCCCTGACAGTACCCACAGACGTGGCCGTCGAATTCGACATCACCTGGCCCGCCGACGAGTCTTGTATCGATATCGTGGAGGAAGTTTCATGAGCATCGCCGAGGACATCACCCAACTCGTCGGGCGCACGCCGCTGGTCCGGCTGAACCGCGTCACCGACGGCGCGGGCGCGGACGTCGTCGCCAAGCTGGAATCGTTCAACCCGGCAAACAGCGTGAAGGATCGCCTGGGCCTGGCGCTGATCGACGCCGCCGAGGAGGCCGGGCTGATCAAGCCCGACACCATCATCCTCGAGCCGACGAGCGGAAACACCGGCATCGCGCTGGCGATGGTGGCCGCCGCGCGCGGCTACAAGCTGGTGCTGACCATGCCGGAGACAATGAGCGTCGAGCGCCGCAAGGTGTTGCGCGCCTACGGCGCCGAGATCATCCTCACCCCCGGCGCCGAAGGCATGCCGGGCGCGATCGCCAAGGCCGAGGAGCTGGCCAAGACCGACCAGCGGTATTTCGTGCCTCAGCAGTTCGAGAACCCGGCCAATCCGGCGATTCACCGCAAGACCACCGCCGAGGAGGTCTGGCGCGACACCGACGGCAAGATCGACATCTTCGTGGCGGGCGTGGGTACCGGCGGGACCATCACCGGGGTCGCCGAGGTCATCAAGGAGCGCAAGCCGTCGGTGCAGTTCGTCGCCGTCGAGCCGGCCGCCTCGCCGGTGCTGTCCGGCGGCCAGAAGGGGCCGCACCCGATTCAGGGCCTCGGCGCCGGATTCGTACCGCCAATCTACCGCGAGGACGTCGTCGACGAGGTCATCGCCGTCGGTAACGACGACTCGATCAACCTGGCCCGCCGACTGGCCCGCGAAGAGGGGCTGCTGGTCGGCATCTCCTCGGGTGCGGCCGTGGTGGCCGCGCTGCAGGTGGCCCGCCGGCCCGAGAACGCCGGCAAGCTGATCGTCGTCGTACTCCCGGACTTCGGCGAACGGTATTTGAGCACCCCGCTTTTCGCGGACGTGGCGGACTAGCCATGTTCGAGACCATGCGGCGAGACATCCGGGCGGCCAAGGATCGAGATCCGGCCCGGCCCACCACGCTGCAGGTCATCTTCGCTTACCCCGGTGTGCACGCCATCTGGGGTCACCGGATCAGCCACCTGCTGTGGAACCGGGGTGCCCGGCTGGCCGCGCGGGTGCTGGCCGAATTCACCCGCATCCTGACCGGCGTCGAGATCCACCCGGGCGCGGTTCTCGGCTCGGGGCTGTTCATCGACCACGCCACTGGCATCGTGATCGGGGAAACCGCGGAGATCGGCGACGACGTCACCATCTACCACGGCGTCACGCTCGGGGGCACCGGTGTGGACCTGGGCAAACGCCACCCCACGATCGGTGACCGGGTGATCATCGGCGCCGGCGCGAAGATCCTCGGACCGATCAAGGTCGGCGACGACAGCCGGATCGGCGCCAACGCGGTCGTCGTCAAGGAGGTACCGACCAGCTCTGTGGTCGTCGGGGTCCCCGGGCAGGTCGTCACCCGTCTCGCCCGCGGCAACGAGGACGACGCGCTGATGCCCGACCTTCTCGGGGTCAGCCTGCAGTCCCTGCTCACCCGGGTCGCGAGGCTCGAAGCCTTAAGTGGTGACGACACCGAGACCGGCCGAGTGATCCGGCCGCCCGAGGCCGGGGTCTGGCACGGCGAGGACTTCTCCATCTGACGTCGCCTCTGGTTGCTCTGCGAGATACGTTTACCGCGAGCAGCGCTACCGCGACGTGACGTACGACGACGGAGGTTGCCGATGGGCGACGGCCACGTGCCCCGGATTCCCATAGCGATGTCCTCCCCGAGTCTCAACCGCGGCGTCGGCTTCACCCACGAACAGCGACGGCGGCTCGGGCTGACCGGGCGGCTGCCGCCGGCGGTGCTCACCCTGGAACAGCAAGCCGACCGGGTATAGCATCAATTGCAAAGCATGTCAACAGATCTCGGTCGGAACCGCTCCTCGAACAGCTGCATTACCGTCACGAACTGCTGTACTACAAGGTGCTCGAAGACTACCTGCCCGAGCTGATGCCGGTGGTCTACACGCCCACGGTGGGCGAGGCCATTCAACGCTTCTCCGACGAATACCGTGGCCAGCGCGGCCTGTTTCTGAGCATCGACGAACCCGACGACATCGCCGACGCCTTCCAGACGTTCGGGCTGGGACCCGACGACGTCGACCTGATCGTGTGCACCGACGCCGAAGCCATCCTGGGGATCGGCGACTGGGGTGTGGGTGGCATCCAGATCGCGGTCGGCAAGTTGGCTCTCTACACCGCCGGCGGCGGTATCGATCCGCGCCGCTGCATCGCGGTGTCGCTCGACGTCGGCACGAATAACGAACAGCTGCTGCAGGATCCGTTCTATCTGGGCAACCGCCACGCACGACGCGAGGGCGCCGGATACGACGCCTTCATCAAGCGTTACATCGAAACCGCCAACCGGTTGTTCCCCAACGCCATCCTGCATTTCGAGGACTGCGGGCCGATCAACGCGCGAAAGATTCTCACCACCTACGGCGACGACTACTGCGTGTTCAACGACGACGTGCAGGGCACCGGCGCCGTGGTGGTGGCCGCCGTGCACGGCGGGGCGCGGCTGACCGGCGTGCCGCTGCGCGGCCAGAAGACGATCGTCTTCGGCGCCGGCACCGCCGGAATCGGTGTGGCCGACCAGCCTCGCGACGCGATGGTCGACGACGGCGCCACCCCGGAAGAGGCGACTTCCGCAATCTGGGCGATCGACAAGCAGGGCTTGCTGTTCGACGACATGGGCGACCTGCGCGACTTCCAGGTGCCCTACGCCAAGGACCGCCGGCAGCTGGGCGTGGCGGCCGGCGAACGAGTGGGGCTGGTCGACGCCATCAAGTTGGCCTCCCCCACCGTGCTGCTGGGCTGCTCGACCGTTTTCGGCGCCTTCACCCGCGAGGTCGTCGAGGCGATGACCGCGTCCTGCGAACACCCGATGATATTCCCGCTGTCCAACCCGACCTCCCGCATGGAGGCCATGCCGGCCGACGTGCTGGCCTGGTCGAACGGCCGGGCGCTGGTCGCAACCGGAACCCCGGTCCCCTTAACGGAATACAACGGCGTCACCTACACCATCGGCCAGGCCAACAACGTGCTGGTGTTCCCCGGGCTCGGGCTGGGCATCATCGTCGCCGGCGCCCGGCGGCTGACCCGGGCCATGTTGCACGCGGCCGCCAAAGCCATTGCGGGACAGGCCAGCCCCGCCCATCCCGGTGACTCGCTGTTGCCGGATGTGCAGAACTTGTGCGCGGTTTCGTCCGCGGTGGCCGAGGCCGTCTATCGTGCCGCCGTCGACGACGGGGTGGCCACCCGAAAACACGACGACCCTCGGCAAGTCACCCTCGACACGATGCGGCGCACCGAATACGACTAGACGCGAAGGCTTTTCGTGACGAGCGGACCGAAACCATTCGAAGTGCACGAGTCGGGTGCACTCCTGCACGGCACCAAGGCCGACCTTGCCCCCGGCGATCTCCTGGTGCCCGGCCGTCGGTCGAACTACGGCGGCGCACGCCTGGCGAACCACGTCTACGTGACGCGGACATTGGATGCCGCGGTGTGGGGCGCCGAGCTGGCCAAGGGCGAGGGCCGCGGCCGCATCTACATCGTGGAACCCGAAGGCGCACTCGAGGACGACCCGAACGTGACCGACAAGAAGTTCCCCGGAAATCCGACGCGGTCCTGCCGCACGCGGGAGCCCGTGCGAATCGTCGGTGAGATCACCGACTGGGTGGGGCACTCGGCCGAACAGCTTCGGGCCATGCGCGACGGCCTCGCCGACCTCAAGCGGCGCGGACTCGCGGTCATCGACGACTAGCGCCTCGACTCAATTGCGCGGGCTGTTGCGACAATTCGATGATCGCCGCGAGCCGGCCCTGGACGCGTTCGAGATCGGCCGCGCAGGGCAGTTCGTCGGCGACATGGGCGATGGCCGCGCGGATATCGGCGTAGTTGATGTTCAGATCGCCGCTGGCCACCAGGTGGGTGGCCACCGCGGCCACCGCGCTGTCGGGCATGCGGCGGCGCAGCAGGGCCAGCAGCGGGTCATAGTCGGCGCGCGGCACGCCCGGCGGATCCGGCGCGAATGACGGCGTCGAACGTGGTCACCAATCCGCTCAATAGCACCGGACGACACCACTTTCCTGCCGGCGTGTGCGGGCACCCACGCGTGCGACGGGCCAACCGTACGCGTCGCTACTTAACTGACGGTGACGTAAACCCGAAGTGCTCTGGACACATGTCAAATTTCGAACCATCGCTGCCGAGCCCCCGTCGATGACGCCCCCGGACACGCGGAGATCTGGGGGTACGCCCGCTGGCGTATCTCAGGCGGTGAGTTCCGGGTGACAGCACCGACGCCGGTCCTCAGTAGGCCGGGCCCACGGGTCCTAGGACAGCTTCACTGTTGCCCCACCTGAGAGTGCCGAATCGTGCAGTTCGATCTTGGCGGGCGTGATGTCGAACGGGAGCCGATACTTTGCTGAGAAGCCGGGGCCGAGCGCTAGCAGTAGCGTGTTCTCTTTGTTGATCGACGTCGCCGCCATCCAATCTGCTCGATATTTCGCGCCGTTCGAACCGATCAACATCTGATTATTCACCTGGAATGATTGCTCCTGCTTGCTGGTGTTCTTCACCGTAATGCTCACGATCACAAATCTGCCCCGCGGCTTCGATACCCCTAGCGAGTCCTGCTCGTCGACGCCAGTCACCGTGAATGTGAATTTGCCATCGCTGACGGCCTGATTTGTCGACCCTGCGTCGTTGCTAGGATTTGGCCGGGGTGTGAATGTGGCGTCGGAGTAGTGCTCGCCGATGTCCACCAACACGGCGATGCCAATGAACCCCAGCACCAACACTGCCGCGACGACACCGAGCACAGTTGCGAGTGTCCGTCCTGTGCTGCTGGCCGGTTTCGGCGGCACTGGGGCTGCGGCCGGCGCATAGCTAGGTGTCCAGTTCGTCCCGTCGAAGTACCTTTGCATGCCTGATCCGGCCGGGTCGGGATACCAACCTGCCTGTGGGGTCACGGTCAGCACCATAGACGACCAAACCGCGACCGCGCCCCGTCTTCCCCAGAATTGCCAACATGCGGCGGCCACCGCGACGTCTGCGCCACACTCGGGCTGTCCGATGACGGCGGTCCCGGCAGCTTCGAGCTGGTGTGTATTCGATCCGGGCTGCGCACCTTGTTGTGACTTTCGGCGCCGTGACGCGGGCGGCGAGAACAGGTGCTAAGACGGCTCGCCTCGATGGGTCGCTGCCGTAGCTTGATGAAGTGGCCACCGTCTACCACTACACAGATGCGCAGGCGTTTGCGGGCATCGTCCAGAACGCAGCATTGTGGGCAACCGATTTCATGGCTGCTGAGTTCAAATGCCTCTTCAGCTTCACCGGTCGACCTTGCGTCCCATATAACAAAGATGAATCGTTGGTCAGAGACTCGGCTGCTGTGTTGATGAGCAGCTGCGTGCCAGCCTTCTCGACACCGAACAAGATGGACGACAGCGTCTCGCCTGGAACCCGGCACCTGTTGAGGGCATCGGCAACACGTTCTTTCACGACTGGTTCACCTCGGGCGATTGCGTCGTGGACCGCGTTCTCGAACAGATCCCGGTGTCGCCGTCGCCGGGACGCCGAGCACGCGCCAACATCCGAAGTCTGATCTCGGGGTAGCCGCCCAAGTCGCTAACCAACTCGTGCTTGAGCGACATCAGTATGCCCTGGAGGATCGGACGAACAACCGCGAGAAGGGCTGATACCTCGTCGGCGACAGCGTTCTGCTGAACCTCGCTGCAAATCTCCAACAGGCGACCTCTCTGTCCCCCGGTTCTTACGGCCCCGCTCGATGCCAAGATGTTGCAAGGAAATTGCACGACGGTCATCAAAAACACTCTGACCCTGCTCCCCCGGGTGGACTCGAACCACCAACCCTTCGGTTAACAGCCGAATGCTCTGCCAATTGAGCTACAGGGGATGAACCCGGCCCGCGCGAATCTGGCGCGGATCGCTGGACGACTCTAGCGTACTGGCATACCCGCGCCCAAGTTCACCGGCTAACGGCTGGTTCCCAGCTAGACCGGTCGGGGGTGCGCACAGCCGACCGAGTGAGGCAGGATGGAGCCATCCGCACCGTCGTGGAGAGGGACGTTTTGATCCGATATGTCGTCGTGCTCGGACTGGGCTACGTGCTGGGCTCGAAGGCCGGACGCCGCCGGTACGAGCAGCTCGTCGCCACGTATCGCGCGCTGACCGGCAGTCCGATGGCCCGGTCGATGATCGAAGGTGGCCGGCGCAAGATCGCGAACACCATCTCGCCGGACACGGGGTTTGTCACCGTGGCCGAGATCGACGCCGAGACGGCCGTGGTGCAGCGCGAAGTCGAGCGACCGGCCGACGAGGCCCTCACGCCGTCAGATCGTCGCCGCTAGCCTGCTCCAGTAGGCTGCGCCGGTAGGCCTCCATGGCGACCAGGTCGCCGAACAGCGCGTGATACTCGTCGCCCTGGTCGATCGGTGACATGCGCTGCAGCTTGGATTTGACCTCGGCGATCTGCCGGCCCATCCAGACTTCCTGCAGCCGGGCCAGCACCCCGGCAATGTAGCGGGGCAGCTTCTCGTCGTCGACGGCGACGGCCTCCACCCCGAGCTCGTTGATCAGGCCGGCGGTCAGGGCCGACGTGGTTTGGTGACGTACCGCGTCGATCCACTGTGCGCCGGTGATGCCGGTCGACGTGCCGCCGGCCGCGTCGATGGCAGCGCGCACGGCCGCGTACCCGGGGTGGGTGAAGCTCTCGACGGTGAGTGTGTCGAACACCGGGCCGGCGAACGCCGGGTACTGCAGCGCCGACTTGAGTGCCTCCCGCTGCGGCCACAGGGTCGGGTCGCGTGGGTCCGGACGGGCGGCGGGTTCACCCGGGGCGCTGGGGGCCGGCGGTTCGGCGCCGCGGCGGGAACTCGGCGTCGCACCGGCCCGTGCCGGGGCCTTGGATTTCTTCGCCTCGGTCCGCACCCGGTCGATGACCTGCGCGACGTCGTCCCACCCCACCCAGCCGGCGAGCTGGCGGGCGTACTCATCGCGCAGCGTGGAGTCCTTGATCTGGCCGACCATGGGCACGCAGCGCCGCAGCGCGGCCACCCTGCCTTCGGCGCTGTCCAGGTCGAATTCGGCGATCGCCGTGCGAATCGCGAACTCGAACAACGGGGTTCGTCGGGCCACCAGGTCGCGCAGCGCGCCGTCGCCGGACGCCAGGCGCAGGTCGCAGGGATCCATGCCGTCCGGGGCGACAGCGACGAAGGACTGTCCCGCCAGATTCTGCTCGCCGCTGAAGGCTTTGAGCGCGGCCGCCCGGCCGGCCGCGTCGCCGTCGAAGACGTAGATCAGTTCGCCGCGGAAAAAGCTGTCGTCCATCATCAGCCGACGCAGCATCGCCAGATGCTCGTCGCCGAACGCGGTGCCGCACGACGCGACGGCGGTGGTGACCCCGGCCAGATGCATCGCCATTACGTCGGTGTAGCCCTCGACGACGACGGCCTGGTGTCCCCGGGCGATGTCGCGCTTGGCCAAGTCGATGCCGAACATCACCGACGACTTCTTGTAGAGCAGCGTCTCGGGCGTGTTGACGTACTTGGCTTCCATCGGGTCGTCGTCGAACAGCCGGCGGGCGCCGAACCCGATCACCTCGCCGGCCGAGCTGCGGATGGGCCACAACAGCCGGCGATGGAAGCGGTCCATCGGCCCGCGTCGGCCCTCCCGGGACAGGCCGGCGGCTTCCAGCTCTTTGAACTCGAAACCCTTGCGCTGCAAATGCTTTGTCAGCGTCTCCCAGCCCGACGGGGCGAATCCGCAGCCGAAGCGGCGGGCAGCCTCGGCGTCGAAGTTGCGTTCCTTCAGATACTGACGCGCCGGTGCCGCCTCGTCGGATTCCAGCTCCGCCGCATAGAACTCGGCCGCGGCCGCGTTGGCCGCGATCAGCCGGCTGCGGCTGCCGCGATCGCGCTGCACGTTGGTGGCCGCGGCGCCGGTGTAGGTGATCGTGTGGCCGATCCGGTCGGCCAGCAGTTCGACGGCCTCGACAAAGCTGACGTGTTCGATCTTCTGGATGAACGCGTACACGTCGCCACCCTCTCCACAACCGAAGCAGTGGAAGTGGCCGTGGTTAGGTCGGACGTGAAACGACGGGGACTTCTCGTTGTGGAACGGGCACAAGCCTTTCAGCGAGTCCGCACCGGCACGGCGCAGCTGCACGTAGTCGCCGACGACGTCCTCGATGCGGGCGCGTTCGCGGATGGCGGCGATATCACGATCGGAGATCCGGCCAGCCATCGGCTCAGTCTAGGACGCCGGGTCTGGTAGCGGTGACGACCAGCTCAGCTGGCCGGACCGATCACGCCGCAGGCAACGCGCTCCATCGCCATGTCGCTGTCCTGCGCGCCGTGCAGCATCAGGACCGTCTTGTTGCCCGCCAGCAGCTCGTCCCTGGTGAACGCGTCGGTGGTGGTCACCAGGTAAGCCGAGCCGTCGCGGCGCACGTCCAGCGATGACAGGTCACCGCTTTCCGGCTTCCCGGTGTGGCCGGGCGCCTGGTAGTGACCGCCCGCCGACAGGAAGTTCCCCGGTGCACCGCCGGTCGGGGCAACCGAGTTCGGCTCACATTTGCCGATCTCGTGCACGTGCATGCCGTGCAGGCCGGGCGCGAGGATGCCGGGGCTGTCCGTCTTAACGGTGATGGTGAGGTAGCCGTCGGTCACCTCGAAGGTGGCGGTGGCCACTTGCCGGCCGTCGGGTGCCTTGAGTTGAGCGGAAAGGGCTTGGCCGCTGGGCGCCGGACTGGCCGCCGCGGACGAACCGGGCGAGGCGGGTGAGCCGCTGTGCACCGGCGGCGTCGTGCCCGGCTGGGTGCTGGCATGCTGAGGCGAACTGCACGCGGTCATGGCCACGATCGGCATCGAAAACAGGGCGGCGGCAACGGCGGTGTTTCTGCTCATACCCGCAGCCTAGCTGGTGCCATACCGCCGTTACGGGTTCGCCGGGCCGGCGTCGATTCGCTCCAGCCGTCCTTCGGTGTAGGAGGCGATCTGATCGATGATCACCCGCAACCGGGCGCCGTCGTCGGCGGCGGTGGCGAATGCCGCGGCGAAGAACGGATCGAGCGTGCGCGGCGCTCCGGCATACAACCACTGCGCCACTTGATGAATGCGTTCGCGCTGCCGAGCCTGAGTTTCCAGATGCCGCGGATCGGACATGATGAACTGCAGCGCCAGTATTTTCAGCAACGCGACCTCGGCGCGCACCAAGTCGGGTACGGCCAGATCGGCCTGGAAGCGCACCAGCGGCCCGGGACCCGCCGCCGCTCGCGTGGTGGCGATGGCCGCCGAGGCGAACCTGCCCACCAGTTCACTGGTCAGCCGCTTGAGTGCGACCGACGCCGCCAGCGTGGCGTCGTACTTGCCGACCGCGGCCACCACCGGCAGCCCCGACAGTCGGCGCGCCGCGGCCAGGAAATCGTCGGCGCTCACCCGGGAGAACTCACTCTCCCCCAGCTTGGCCAGCGCGGCCGCCTCGTCTTCGTCGGCGAGTACCCGCAGATTGATGCGCTGTGAGACGACGCCGTCCTCGACGTCGTGCACCGAGTAGGCGACGTCGTCGGCCCAGTCCATCACCTGTGCTTCCAGGCACATTCGGTCTTGCGGCGCCCCCGCGCGCATCCAGTCCGCCGCGTCGCGGTCCTCGTCGTAGAACCCGAACTTGCTTCTTGCACCACGACGTGTCCACGGATATTTCGTGACCGCGTCCAGCGCGGCGCGGGTCAGGTTCAGCCCCGCGCTATTGCCTTGCTCGTCAAGCACTTTGGGCTCGAGGCTGGTCAGGATCCGGAAGTTCTGGGCATTGCCTTCGAAACCGCCGAACTCGTCGGCGATCTCGTTGAGTGCGCGCTCACCGTTGTGCCCGTACGGCGGGTGTCCGATGTCATGGGCCAGCCCGGCCAACTCGACGAGGTCGGGATCGCAACCCAGCCCGATCGCCATGCCCCGCCCGATCTGCGCGACCTCCAGCGAGTGCGTCAGCCGGGTGCGCGGAGTGTCCCCTTCGCGGAGCCCGACCACTTGCGTCTTGTCCGCCAGACGGCGCAGCGCGGCACTGTGCAGCACGCGGGCCCGGTCGCGGGCGAAGTCCGTGCGATGCTGACCTTCGGTGCCCGGCAGACCCGCGGTCTTCGGCGCTTCGCCCACCCGCCGTTGGCGGTCGAAGTCGTCGTACGGGTCGTGCAGGTTCGTGGTCACCTTGTTCACCGCAGCACAGTCTGCCAGGGAATGCCGCACAATGGCCCCGCTGCGTCCCGGCGCTAAATTAACCTATGCGCATTGCCCGCTTACTCGGTGTGATCCTGACGATGCTCATCACCGGGCTGGCGGCGGCACCGGGCGTCCAGGCGCAGCCGCCGTTCCGGCTGCCGGGGTATGTCACCGACGACGCGGGCGCGCTGTCACCTTCCGGTCGCATCGATGTGACCGAAGCCGTGGACAGGCTTTACAACGACCGCCACATCCGGCTGTGGGTGGTCTACGTCGACGACTTCTCCGGCCAGAACGCGGTGAGCTGGGCGCAGCGCACGATCCACGACAGCGACCTAGGCACCTACGACGCGCTGCTCGCGGTGGCCACCACCGGGCGGGCCTATGCCTTCTTGGTGCCGTCCGGGGTGAAGGGCGTGACCCAGGCTCAGGTCGACGAACTGCGCCGCAACGAAATCGAACCCGCTCTGCGCGAAGGGGACTGGCGCGGCGCCGCGGTGTCGGCCGCGAATGGCCTCAATGCGCGACCGAATTCGTCAAACCGCTTCTGGCTGCTGGCCACCCTCGCCGTGATCATCGTCGGGGTGGTGGCGTTGGTGTTCGTCATGCGCTATCGGCGCCGGCGGCGTCGCAGCGCCGATCTGGCCGCCGCACGACGGGTGGACCCCACCGATCCGACCGCGCTGGCCGCCGTGCCGCTGGCCGCTCTCGACGACCTGTCACGCTCGATGGTGGTGGAGGTCGACAACGCCGTGCGCACCAGCTCCAACGAGCTCGCCTTGGCGATCGACGAGTTCGGCGCAGAGCGCACCGAACCGTTCACCCGGGCCGTCATCAACGCCAAAGCTGCACTCTCCCAAGCCTTTACGGTACGTCAGCAACTCGACGACGCGGTGCCCGAGACGCCGGTGCAGCAACGCGAGCTGCTCACCCAGGTGATCGTGTCGGCGGCCAGCGCCGACCGTGAACTGGACGCGCAGACCGAGGCGTTCGAGCAACTACGCGATTTGGTCGTCAACGCCGCATCGCGGCTCGACGCGCTGACCCAGCAGGTCGTCAAACTCACCGCCCGTATCGAGCCGGCCGAACAGCGGCTGATCGAGCTGAACACCGAATTCGGTCCAGCGGCACTGACTTCGGTGTCGGGCAATGCCGCCACCGCCAAGGAGCGGTTGGCGTTCGCCGACCGCAATATCGGTGCGGCCCGAGCCCTGGCCGGCAATGCGGTCTGTGGACAGCAGAGCGGTTTGGTCGATGCGGTGCGGGCCAGCGAGTCGGCGCTCGGGCAGGCCCGCGCGCTGCTGGATGCGGTGGACAGCGCGGCCGGCGACATCCGCCGTGCCGTGGCGCAGCTGCCGGCCGTGATGACCGATATCCAGGCGGGCATCCAGCACGCCACCTCGCAGCTGCAAGGGCCGAGCAGCAAGGCCGCGCATGCCGGCGAGTTGGCCGCGGCGCGGGACGCCGTGGTGAGAGCTGTCGATGCCGCCGGTGGCGGATCCGCCGATCCGCTGGGCACTTTCGCGCAACTGGCCAAGGCCGACTCCGATCTCAACCGGCTGCTGGCCACGGTGGCCAAGGAGCAGGCGGACGCCGAGCGGCTCAATCGGTCGCTCGAGCAGGCGTTGTTCACCACCGAGTCGCGGGTGCGCGGCGTTTCGGAGTACATCGACACCCGTCGCGGCAGCGTGGGGCCCGAGGCTCGCACCCGGCTCGCCGAGGCCCAGCGGCATCTCGAGGCCGCGCATGCGGGAAGGTCGACCAACCCGGCCGAGGCGATCGCCCACGCCAACACGGCGTCGACTCTGGCGGCCAACGCGCAGTCGCTGGCCAACGGGGACGTGGTCTCGGCTCAGCGTGCCTACACCGGCGTCGGCGGCAGCGACACCGGCGCGATGCTGGGCGGGATCATCATCGGCGACCTGCTCGGCGGTGGGATGCGGGGCGAATTCAGCGGTTGGAGCTCCACGTCGTTCGGTGGCTCGTCGAACTCGTCGCCGGGCGGCTCCGACGGCGGCTTCATGGGCGGCGGTGGACGGTTCTGAGCCCCGAACATCAGTAGGGGCGCACCGATCGCTCGGCACGCCCCTACCGCTCGGGATCTGTTAGGCCCAGCTGGACCCGACGGCGCTGTCGGTGCTGGCCATGTTGTTGCCCGCGGCCTGCACCTTCTGGCCGTGCTGGTTGGCCTGCTCGTAGATCACCTGGAAGTTGCGACCCAACTGGGTGATGAACTCCTGGCAGGCAACCGAACCGGCGCCGCCCCAGAAGTCACCGGCAGCCAGCACATCGCGCACGATGGACTGGTGCTCGGCCTCCAACGAAGCGGCCTGCGCACGGATCAACGCACCGTGCGCGTCGACGTCTCCGAACTGGTAATTGATCGACATTGTCTATGTCCTTCTGAGTTGAAAGTTTTGGAAACCAGTGGTTTTCGCGGTTAGTGGCTGAGGGCCT
>NZ_JAGZ01000012.1 GCF_000526915.1 Mycobacterium genavense ATCC 51234
GTTGCGTTTCGGCGGGTGTGCGCCTTCGGCTGCAGCGTGGTGGTGTCGGCCGCGGGATGCGGGTTCCAGGGCGTGAATTCGTTGCCGTTGCCCGGTGCGGTCGGACGGGGGCCCGGCGCCAACATCTTTCACGTCGAGTTGCCGAATGTCGGGACGATGGAATCGAATTCGCCGGTGATGATCGACGACGTCGTCGTCGGCAGTGTCGGTGAGATGCGGGTGCAGGGCTGGCATGCCGACGTCGAGATCTCGGTCAAGCCCGATGTCGTGGTTCCGGCCAACGTGCTGACCACCGTCGGTCAGACCAGCCTGCTGGGCTCGATGCATGTGGAGCTCAATACCCCGCTGGGCCAGCAGGGCAGCGGTCACCTTCAGCCCGGCGCCACCATCCCGCTGAGCCGCACGACGGCCTACCCCTCGACCGAGCAGACGCTGTCGTCGCTGGGCGCGGTCGTAAACGGCGGTGGGCTGGGGCAGATCGGGGAGGTCATTCACAACTTCTCGACCGCGCTGTCGGGGCACGCGGGTGCCGCGCGTGATCTGCTCAACCGCCTGGACACGTTCGTGCGGACGCTAAATGACCAGCGGGACAACATCGTTGAGTCCATTCAGGCGCTCAACCGGCTTGTCGGCACGTTCGCGGTCCAGCGTGACGTGTTGACCGAGGCTTTACGCAAGATTCCGCCTGCGCTCGATGTGTTGATCAAGGAACGCCTGCGATTGACCGAGGCCCTGGATCACCTGCGGACGTTCAGCGATGCCGCCAATCGGTTGGTCAACGACGCGCAGGACGACCTGGTCAAGAACCTCAGGAACTTGGAGCCGACCCTCAAAGCGCTCGCTGATGTCGGACCCGAGCTCGGGATGGCGGTGGCGGCGCTGTTTTTGTTCCCCTTCAACCAGAACTTCGTCGACCGCGCCGTGCGTGGCGACTACTTCAACATCACCGCCGATCTGGACCTGACGATTCCACGGCTCAAACGCGGACTGATGTTGGCTCAAACGCGGACTGATGTTGGGGACCCATTGGGGACAGCCGGACATGCCCGTACCGCCGGCGCCCGGGACCCCGTTCCGCATGAACTACACCCTCGATCCGCTGCATGACCCCGTGCGGCCACCGTGGGTGGATCCCAATACGCCGCCGCTGCCCGCACCGCCGCCGGGATTCGGCCCGCTGCCCGGACCGCCGCCGGTCACGGCGCCGGATGCGGGTCTTGGTGAAGCGCCGGCGACGGCACCGACGGGAGGTGGCGGATAGATGCGACGCGTTTTGTTCGGCTCCAGTTGTGGATCTTCACGATCGTCGGAACCCTCGGCGTGATCGCGATGGTCCTCTTCTACATCCAGGCGCCGACCCTGCTGGGCATCGGCCGGATGACGGTGACGCTGGAGCTGCCGGCTACCGGTGGCCTGTATCAGTTTTCGAACGTGACCTATCGGGGAGTTCAGCTCGGCAAGGTCACCTCGGTGGGATTGACCCCAACAGGTGCGAAAGCCATCTTGTCCCTTAACACTTCGCCGAAAGTCCCTGCTGACCTGACCGCGGCGGTGCTCGGTGTCTCCGCGGTCGGTGAACAGTATGTGGACTTACGGCCCAAGACCGACTCGCCGCCGTACCTGCACGACGGCTCGGTCATCTCCGCGCGCGACACGACGATTCCGCAGGCTGTCGGGCCGACGCTGGAGCAGCTCAACGCCTTGGTCGGCAGCATCCCAAAGACCAAACTCGGCCAATTGCTGGACGAGACCTTCCAGGGCTTCAACGGCTCCGGTTACGACCTGGGCTCATTGATCGATTCCTCGGAGACCCTGTCCCGCGACGCCAGCGGCGTTGTCGATCGCACCAAGGCTCTCACCGAAGACACTGGGCCACTTCTGGATACGCAAGCAAGCACCACCGATTCGATTCGGACGTGGGCACGTAGCTTCGCCGGGGTCTGGGATGTGTTGGTGAACGACGATTCCCACTTCCGCACGATCTTGCGGGACGGTCCCGGCGCCGTGAACGAAGCATCGCAGCTGCTCGAACAGATCAAACCCACGCTGCCGGTGCTGCTTGCCAACCTGACCACCATCGGACAGATCGGCGTGACCTATCACCCCTCGATCGAGCAGTTGCTGGTATTGCTGCCGTCGGCAGTCGCCATCGAGCAGGCTGCGCAGGGCGAGAACCATCCCGACGGTAAGGCCATGGGCGACTTCGCACTCACGATCGATGACCCGCCCATTTGCACGGTGGGCTTCCTGCCGCCCAACGCGTGGCGTTCCCCGGACGACCTGTCCGAGATCGACACACCGGACGGGCTGTATTGCAAACTTCCGCAGGATTCACCGTTGGCGGTTCGCGGTGCCCGCAACTATCCCTGCATGGGTCACCCGGGTAAGCGCGCGCCAACAGTCGAAATCTGCAACAGCGACAAGCCTTTCATGCCGCTGGCAATGCGCCAACACACCCTGGGCCCCTACCCGTTGGATCCGAATCTGATTGCCCAGGGTGTCCCGCCGGACGACCGGATTACGTCCGACCAGAGAATCTGCGCCGCGGTCGAGGGAACGCCGTTGCCGCCGGGCGCAGTGCCGCGCGGCACACCCGCGGGGCCGCGGGGAGACAATCCACCCCCGGGTACGGTCGGAGCCGCGGTACCCCCGGTGCCGTCGTCGGGACCGAGGCTGGCGCCCATTTCGCCCATGTCGGCCGACATCCCGACGTTTGCGCCACTCGACGTCCCCGCACCGGAAGAGCTTCCCGCACCACCGCCGGCACCACCGGCCCCCGCGCCGCCGGATCAAACCGACGGTGGACAACCCCAGGCTGCGCCAAGTGCCTTCGGGGCCAACGGATCTAAGCACGCGCCGTCGGTCGTGGTGGCAAAGTACGACCCGCACACCGGTCGTTATGTCGGTCCGGACGGGAAGTTGTACGAGCAGTCGGACCTAACGCCCTCGAAAGCTCCCAAGACGTGGCAGGACATGCTTCCTACCTGAGGCATGTCCTGAAAATGCTGCTAGGCCGCGAAACTACGGACCGGCGGAGCTAGGACAGCCTCCTCAGGACACCTGGTCGAGGCGCAACGGCATCGCGATATCAAGCCATTGGTTTTGCCCGCACGCACCGCTTGGGCCCACCGTCTTGTCCTTGCCAGACAAGGTCCGCGACCCGATTTGAAATCCACCATTCTCGTTCACCGGATAGAAGAAAAAGGTCTGCTGTCCGGGGAATGCGGTACCGTCTTCGCACCGTTCCCAATTCGGCACTTCGCGTCTCACCTTCCACATCTCCCCATCATTCATATAGAGAGGGGCGGTCCATCCTTGGTCGCTCTTGACCGTGCCGTGGCATTCCTGAAATGTCTCGCACGTCGAGCTGATGGTCCATGTTTGATAGACCGTCGGCTCGGCGAAGTATTGATCGTTCCGCTGCGCCCAGTCGCCGATGGACGTGACGTGGTACGTCCCGTTGATGGCCACTTCTTCCTTGGTCGTTGCCTGGGCTGTCGAGGCGGTGGCCAAGCCACCGAATATCGTGCCGGCCACCAGCGTTGCGGTGGTAAGTGTGTTGACTGACCGCATCAGCTGCTCCTCGAAGCGCATATTCCGACAGTGCCTGCGGCACCTTTCCGCCGTCGGTTGCGGCGTTCTCGAGCGTTGACGTTACACCGTTTTGGCCGATCGGGTAACGGTTAGATCGCACTCATCCGACCGGTTCGAATTTAGCGATCCGCCACGAATTATCGACCTTTGTCAACGTCACGACGACGGCGCTTTCGTTCTTCGCGGGGTCTTTCTTTTCCATGCTCGCCGTGGTCTGGTCGACGAAAATCAGGACGACGGCCGAATCGGGATGCAACTCCGAAACTGCGCCCCGAATCACCTTGGCGGTGGTCGTCAGGTGTCCCTGCTTCGCGGTCGGCCCGACGATATCGTTGGTGAATTTGCTGTAGTAGGCCAAGAAATCACCGGTGAGATGCGATTTCGCCGCGGAGAAATCGCGATCCAAGTGGTCATAGGAATACGACAACACCGCGACGGCGCCATCCGAAGCCGCCTGGATCGCCCGATGGGCCGCCGCCTCGTCCACCCGCTGATCCGGGCGATACACCTTGACGTACACACCGGCACCGACCTCTACGGCGGCCACGACCAACGTGGTCACGACGATTGAACGCCAGCTTGCCAAACAGCGGCGCAGCCAGCGGCGGGTCGCTGCCAACCGGCGCGAGCGTGCCGAGCCCTCGGCGGCGGGCGGATTCTCCGCGCTGTCCGTCACCGTTTCGCTGCTACCCCGAGACGAATCACGCTCGAAAGTCATGACAGGTAATCAATTTTCGACATCTTGAGCTGGCCGCCGTCGCGGTTCAAAGTGACGCTCAGCCGAAACAAGGCCGGTGGTGGTTTCTCGTTATCCGGCCCAGTGGCATCGGTTTTCGCCGCGACCAGCACCACTCCCGAATTGTCGCTCAACGACTCGACGGCGACGGTGACGACGGTGACCTTGTTGCCGATCTTCGAGTCCTGGGCCTTCTTGACCATGAGGACCGACATCGCCGACAGTTGGGCGTTGAGGTCGCCGGTCGAGACGTCGATCATGTGCTGGACGTTCTCCTTGGCATGTTCGGGGTCGATCGACATCAGCGTCGTGATCCCTTGCCTGGCGGCCGCCGCGAACTCCACGGCGAGCCAGCGATCATGCGCCACGGTGCGGTGGTGCCACATCATGTAACCGCTCGCGGCGAGCGAAGCGCAGGCAACCACGATGCCGACGCCGGCGGCTATTGCTTTGCGCCCTGGGCGTCGAAGCCACCGCGGACGCCCGGGGCGACGCGGCGACCGTTTTTGCGGTCCGCTTTGCGGAGCGCTGCTTGACATTTGGCGACGCGACGGCGTCTTCTGCCTCCCCCGATGCCGCGCGACGCAGCCGTTCGACGCGCGCCCTGGCCGCCTCGGCCCGCGCTTCGGCTGCGGCAACTTCGTCTTCGATGTCCGTGTCGGAAGGGGGCGCCGGGACCCGGGAGCACGACTGTGGTTCGGCGGAATCGGTCACATCCGTCGGGTCACCACGATCGTCGGCGTCAGGTCCCTCCGGATCATGCACGGAGAAGCAGCTTATCACTTCGGCCTGGGTCCACCGCCGTCCGCGGGCCCCCTCCTCGATGGCTGCTACATGCGGAAATGCGTGTCGGCCAAGGAACGCGACACGGTAGCGTGCGGGGGCGCCGGCACGGACGGACGTTCTCGCGCAGGCGATCTTCTCCAACCAGGAAAATTTTCTTTTCAGGTGTGGCAAAGTAATTGGGTGCGATTTATCGTGGCCGTATTCGCCGCGTTGCTCGGCGTCGGTGTGCTGGCGGCGCCGCCGTCGGTCGCCGGGCCGACCGTGTGCGACTATCCCGACTGCACCCCGGGCATCATGCCGCATCAGGTGCTCGGGGCGCCGTGTGAAAACACCACCTACTACGCATTCGGCGTAACCGACGGTTACGTCTCCTTCGCCTCGCAGCCCGGACGCCTGATGTTCTGCGGCTCGCCGCGCAGGTACCAGCCTCGGTGGTTCCGGTCACCCCCGATGGCGGGAGTCAAGAACGAAGGCGACAGCTGCGAGTATTACCAGAACTACGTCGCGCAGGCGCCCGACGGCCTGTTCCTGATCTGTTTTGCCCACGACGGCGTCATGACCTGGGTTCGCGCCGACACTTAGCCCTACCCAGAGCCCTACTCGGCAGGCTCTCGATGCAAACCGAGCAGGCGCCGGATCATGTCCGTAAGCCGCTCGAGCAGTGTGTCGTCGTCGATGTCGGCCAACAGCGGGTGCATGACCGCGGTGCTGATCGCGCCCGAGAACATGGCCGCCTCGATCCTGCCGTCCAGGCCGGCATCGCTCAGCAGTCCGTAATACAACCGGTCCATAAAGCGTTGGAACGGTTTGTGTTCGGCCAGCAGCCGAACCACGACGGGGTCGAACTGTAGCGTACGCACCAGCCGCCGGTCGCGGACCGCCATTTCAACGACGCTCTCTAGCAGCGCATCCCGGGCTTGCGGCCCGTTGCCGTGCGCCTCGGCCGCCTCCAACGCCGGGAGCAACCGCCCGAGCTCGCGCTCGGTAACCGCGATCACGATCTGATCCTTGGTCCGGAACTGGTGGTACACAGCCGCTTTCGTGATCCCGACGGTATCGGCGATCATCTGCAGCGACGTACCGCTGACGCCGTGCTGCGCGAACAGGTCCAGCGCGGCGTCGAGTACCCGGGCCCGGGCAGGGCTGTAGTGAACAACCCCCAGGTCTGCATCGCTGACCGGCCGCCCTGCTGTTCCCACGGAACGAGCCTAGACGACCGGCTATTGACCCGAAGCTAGCCGGACGGCTAGCTTCGGGGACGAGCCGAATGTGGCACGGCGATTTCGCGCCGAAAGGAGTACCGATGACGGACATCGGCGATGCGGATGCGGTTGCGCGGCGAGCGGCGCGGCGGCCTACCGACGGCGAGGTCATTCTGCTGTGGACATTGCCCGTCACGGTGATCCTCTGGATCGCCGGCTTCGTGCTGTTTCCGGGGTTCAATCCGTCGATGTCGCCGTCGATGTCGGCCGAACGAGTTGCCGCGTTCTACCGGGATCCGGCCCACATCCCGCAGATCAGGTACAGCATGATCGTGTTCAACTGGTTCGGCGTGTGCCTGGTTCCGATCCTGGCGTTGATCGTGCTGCAGGTCCGCAGGATGGCGCACCGGACCCCGATTTTCGCCTACACGATGCTGGGTTGCGTGGCCGGTGGTCCGACGTTGTTTCTCGTCGCCAATGTCTGCTGGCTGCTGGCGGCTTTTCGGTCCGAGCGCAGTCCGGAGCTGGCGCAGCTGCTCAACGATTTCGGCTGGATGACGTTCACCATCCTGGTCCCGTTCCTGATCGGGCAGAGCGTGATCCTTGCCGTGGCAATCTATTTCGACGATCAGCCGCGGCCTGTATTCCCGTCCTGGGTCGCACACTTCAACCTTCTCGTGGCCGTCGCACTGGTGCTCGCGGCCTTTGTCGGGGTGTCGTTGACCGGACCGCTGGCGTGGGACGGCTTCTTGTCGTTCTGGGTGAAAAACGTTGCCATCGCGGTCTGGATCGTCGTGATGGGCGTTGTGCTAGGACAGGTCATCTATCGCGAGCGCGTCGAAAACAGCGGACGCCCAGGCGAACTGGTGAACACATGAGTGCGGTGATCACACCGTCGACCTCGCCGGCCACGCCTCCTACCGGCCCGTTGCATCGCCGGATCGTCTGGCACCTGCGGCGCAACCCCAAGCGCGAACTCTGGTTCGCGTGGTGGGTGCTCGTCGTGTTTTACAACCTGTTCTTCCCGGTGTTCTTCATCATCGCGCAGGTTCAGCCCCCACCGGAGCCCACCTGGGACCTCGCGACGCAAGTCCATTGGTTCTCCGAACGCCACCTCGGCATCCCGGTCGGCTTCGGCATCATCTTCGCGATCAGCGGCGCGATCGCGACAAACAATGCCCCGATCGTATATTCGATACGGCGGATGTCGGTCAGCCGCGCGTTCGGCTACTCGTATCTGATCATCTACTCGCTCAGCGCGGTTCCCGGCATGATCCTGCACAACATCGCGCTACTCGTCGGGACTCTGCGACCAGAGCGCGACCCGGAGGTGATCGGCTGGCTCTACGACTTCGCCTTCCTGTCGTTCGACGGGACCATGGGAGTCTTCCTGATCGGCTCGCTGATCTGGATGGTCGCGATCCTGCTGGACAAGAATCGGGTGTTCCCCAAGTGGTTCGGCTATCTCAACCTCTGCAACGCGCTGACCGAGGTCGTCGTCGCGCCCTGTTGGATCTTCCGGCGCGGTGTGTTGGCCTGGGACGGCGAGATCGCCTGGTGGCTGGACATGGTCGTGTTCGGCATCTACCAAGTCACCTTCGTTGTCATGCTGTACCGGATGATCCGACGCGAAGACTTCGGCACCGGGCAGCTGCCGGGCTTCCCGCCGAAAAAGGTTGTTGCGCAATGACCGATCTACAGACTGACCTGACCGAGAAGGACCGACGTGCCAAATTCGTGCCGGGCCAGCCCGACATGTGGGCCTTCGTGCTGTTCGAGACCCTGGTCTTCACAGGGTATTTCGGCTTCTACCTGTTCTCTCGCGCCCGCAACGCCGAGCTGTTCATACATGCACAGGCGCACCTGGACCTGCGCGTCGGAGTGTGCAACACACTCGTCCTGCTGCTGAGCTCGTGGTCGGTGGCCCGGTGTGTTCAGTCGTCGCGCGCCGGCGAATACTCCGCAGCGCTGCGCGACGTGTCCATCACGGCCGCACTCGCCGCAGTGTTCCTCTTCGTCAAGGTGTTCGAGTGGGCCCGGCTGGTCAACAGTGGAAATGGGTTGGACAGCAACGCTTTCTTCACCTACTACTTCTTTCTCACCGGGATCCATTTCGTCCACCTGTTGATCGGCTTCGTCGCTCTCGGCGTGATCGTGTACCAACTCCGAAGCACGGCGACACGACCGCGGGAATCCCAGGAGATCGTCGAAACGTGCGCGACCTACTGGCACACCGTCGACTTCCTGTGGGTGCTCATCTTCGCGCTGCTCTACGTGGTGAGGTGAGGCGTGAAATTCAACAAGCGGCTACTGGTTGTGTGGGTGGTCCTGGCGCTGCTCACGCTGGGCTACCTGGGGATCGACCACTCGGTCGACGGATTGCTGAAGTCCAGCGCGGTGGTGACCTCGAGCGTCATCGTGATCGCACTTGTCAAGGTGCGCATCATCTTTCGCGAATTCATGGAAGTGCGAAACGCACCCGTCCTGCTCTGCCGGCTGACCGACGCCTGGGTGATCGTGATGGGCGTCGCGATGCTCAGTTGCTACTTCGTCGGACTGCGGCTCGGGTAGTACGGTTTTAGGCCACCGGCGCGACCGCGTCCGCGGTCGTGAACGACAGGTGCAGTTCGCTCAAGCCCCGCAAGATGTAGGTCGGCTCGTAGGTGTAACGACGCTCGGCGGCCGGGCCGTGGTGGGCTTCGTCGATCTCGATGTGCGGCATCCGGTCCAGGATGCGCTCGATCGAGACCCGGCCCTCGATCGAGACCCGGCCCTCCACCCGCGCGAGCGGCCCGCCCGGGCACGAGTGCACGCCGCGGGCGAACGCCATGTGCTCGCGAACGTTCTTGCGGCGCAAGTCGAACTCGTGCGGGTTCTCGAACCGCAGCGGATCGCGGTTGACCGCCCCCGGCAGGATCATCACCACGGTCCCGGCGGGAATGTCGACGCCCCCCAAGGTGGTCGCTTTGCGGGTCAGCCGCGAGTCGCTCTTGACCGGGCTCTCCATGCGCAGCGATTCCTCGATGAACCCGTGAATCAGGCTGCGGTCCTCGCGCAGCTCCTGCTGGATGTCGGGCCGCTCGCCCAGGAACTGCAACGCGGCGCTGAGCAACTTGGCCGTCGTCTCATGGCCGGCGGCGACCAGGAAGATGGCCGAGCGCACTACCTCGATCACCGGCGGCGTCGACCCGTCCGGGTACAGCGCGGTCGCCAACGAGGTCAGCACGTCGCCGCGGGGTTCGCGGCGCCGGTCCTCGATGTAGGCACAGAACTTCTCGTCGAGCCACTCCAGCGGGTTGATGCCGACCGAGTTGTGGTCTAACGCACCAACTTTCGCGTCCGGGCGGTCGGCGCCGAGCACCGCGCGGAACTCCTTGTGGTCGTCCTCCGGGACGCCGAGCAGGTCGGCGATCACCAAAGTGGCGAACGGCTTGGAGTATTCGGAGATGAACTCGCACCGGCCGCTGTCGAGCAATTCCTCGAGCTGACGGTCGGCCAGGCGCCACATGAATTCTTCGTTGTGCTTCAACCGGCTGGGGGTCAGCAGCTTGCTCAGCACGGAGCGGGCCTTGGTGTGGTCCGGCGGGTCCATGGTGATCATGTGCTCGTTCATCGGGAAGTGCTGCGGTGCTCGTCGATCAGCCGGTTGATGTCGTCGCCGTCGGGCGTGAACGGCAGCGGTGGGAACGGGCCGCCCAGGCAGTTGATGTTCGAGAAGGTGTCTGGGTCCTTGTATACCTCGGTGGCTTCCGCATAGCCGGTGATGGCGACGACTCCGTAATGCGGCAGGCGGAGCACTCGGTTCTGGCTGCGCAGGTAGTCGAAGTACGGGTGCGGATCCGGGACCAGAGACGGATCGGTGAAGAAGTCGATCGAGTCGTCGCTCATCGGGTTGTTTCCCCCTGGGCTGGAGTGACCGGTGCGGATCGGCGACAGCCGGTAGCGCCGCCAGAGATTCGAGTTCTGCTGAGCACCTGCTTAGCACGGCAGTAATGTCATGGTCAAGGTCACAAGGGCGCGCCGCGCTACGATTTCCCGTGGTCGACGCGCGAGCGAGGACAGGACGGAGTAGCGGTATGACATCGTCCCGCAGGATCGGGGCGCCGGACGCTAAGAACCGGGGTCTGCTGCTCGACACGGCCGAACAGGTGATGCTCGAAGAGGGCTATGCCGCGGTGACGTCACGCCGGCTGGCGAACAAGGCCGGACTGAAGCCTCAGCTGGTGCACTACTACTTCCGCACCATGGAAGAGTTGTTCCTTGAGGTTTTCCGGCGCCGCGGTGAGGAAGCGCTCGAGGTGCACGCGCAGCTGATGAAGTCGCCGCAGCCGCTGTGGGCGCTGTGGCGGTTCGGCACCGATCCCGCGTTCACCCGCATTTCCATGGAATTCATGGCGCTGGCAAATCACCGCAAGGAGATGCGAGCCCAAATCGCGTATTACGCCGAGCGCCTCCGCGAGGACCAGCGCCAGGCGGTGACGGCCGCGTTGGAGCGGCATGGGCAAGTCAGAGAAGACGTTCCGCCCGTGGTGTGGACGGTCCTGATGAGCAGCCTGTCGTGGTTCCTGGTGCTCGAACAGGCGGTCGGTATTTACGGCGGTCACGCCGAAACCGTGGAATTAGTCGAAAGCTACCTGCGTCGCATCGAGGGCGAGCCGCAGCCAATCCCGGAAGTGCCGCAGCCGTGGGTGGTTCACCAGTTGCGCAGCGAGCAGAGCACGCCTTTGAGGCCGTCCTTGGATACGACGACGACACCGTCCACCGCCAGCACACAGTGAAGCCCCGGCGTTCCGGGCTCGGTGCCCGTGCTCGCCACGACCATCGCGTAGTGGTCGGGGTCAGTCATGTCCAGGTCGTAGGTCCACGGCTGACCCGGGACGAGATCGACGTTGACGTGCGGGGTGAACGAGTACAAGTTGTGGCTGTAATCGGAGAATCTGACCGGCTGGTGATCCAGGTAATAGATGTCGACGTAGATCGGATTCTCCGCGGTGACGGCGTATTTGACGTAATGCATGACCGGGTCGGCATGGGCCACTGCCGTGCTCACGGCCAAACTGGCGCTTATCAACGACCCCACCAGTGTGATCGCCGACGTGATGCTTAACAGTCCTTTCATGCTGATCCTCATGACGCTCCTCCGGCCGCCTGCGGCTTGGCGTTTCGGTTCATTACCCGCTCTGCGGCCTGCCAGTGCGCGTCGGCAACCCACAGTCGTGCAAAGGATGCTATCGCCTCATCAGGCGAAACGCCGCTGATTACCCGTTTTATCTCGGCGGCCGGCTGGTGGGCAAGGGAGGCGGCAAGCGAGCGCCAGCCCTCTTCGAACGAGGCGCGCGGTAACACCATGTCCACCAACCCGATTCGCTCGGCCTCGGCGGCGTCCAGGGGTTTTCCGCTGCCCGCCAACAGAAGTGCCCTGCTCTTTCCGACCAGCGCGGCCAGTCGCTCCGCGCCGCCCCAGGCGGGCATGATTTCCAGCGTTGCCTGATTGAACGCAATCTTGATGTCGCTCGCGGCGACTCGGATATCGGCGGCGACCGCTACTTCGGCGCCACCACCGAAGGCGTGGCCATTGAGCGCGGCGATCACCGGAGCCGGGAAGTTCGTCAGCTGGTCGCAGATGGACCGCATGCGCGTTGCCATCGCGGTGGCTTCCTCGATGGTCCGCAGCGTGCTGAGCTCCTTGAGGTCACCGCCGGACACGAAAGCCTTATCGCCGGCGCCCCTGATCACCAGGGCCTGGGCGCCGGCGGCGGCATCGAGTGCCCTCTCCAGCTGGTCCATGGTGTCGAGCGCGATCGCGTTGCGTGCGTGAGGGCGGTCGATGGTGAGCACCGCAAGCCCGTTGTCGAGCTCCAAGTCCAGCATGCGTTGGTTGCTCCTCGGAAGAGGCGTCGATATTGGTTCTCGTCCGGCGAGAATAACATCATCGCTGCAGGCCGAAGGGGTTTGTACACCGAGAATAGAGGTGGCCCAGTGCAGGACCGAATGGTCGCGGCAGTTGCTGCGGTGTTCGCTGTCGCCGGCCTCGGGGCGTGCACGTCTCGCCCGTCGACCCAGGTCGCCAGCACGGCATCGGTGACCGTCAACGGAAGCGACGCGAGTTTCCACGTCGTGAAATGCGGCCAATTTTAATGGACCCGGACAATCGATATCGACGGCAGCTTTGCCGGAGCCAAGATCGTCATCGACGAAGGGGCGCAGCCGGCGTCGGCGCAGTCCGTGCGCATTCAGAACCTGGGCGGGTTCACCGGCATGTACTCCCGGGGAGGCGAAGGCGACGCCGAGATGAGCATGAGCGGTGACAAATTCACGATCAGCGGCACCGCAAACGGATTCAAGACCGACAAGCCCAATGAAGCGGCTTCGGCGACGTTCAAGATCGTCGTGACCTGCTGATCGTCGCGCCGCCGCGGCTCGCCGCCCGCCGCGACCGCGAGTGGGGATCACCTTAAGGAGCACGTTTGCGGTGCGGCCTGGTAGAGAATAGTATTCTCACAAATCGCGAAGGAGGATCTCATGGGCCAGTTGTCACATCGGGAAGACGTCCCGTTTCCAATCTTTGACGCTGATAATCACCTCTACGAGCCGCCGGAGGCGCTGACCAAGTACCTGCCCAAGGCGTACAAGGATTACGTCCAGTACGTCCAGATCAACGGGCGGACGAAGATCGCGATCCGCGGCCAGATCAGCAACTACATCCCCAACCCGACCTTCGAGGTCGTCGCGCGGCCGGGTGCCTGGGAGCAGTACTTCAAGTACGGCAACCCGGACGGCAAGAGCAAGCGCGAACTCTTCGGTGAGCCGATGCGCGCGATCCCGGCGTTCTTCGAGCCCGGCCCGCGCCTGGAGAAGATGAACGAGCTGGGCCTGGACCGCACCCTGATGTTCCCGACCCTGGCCAGCCTGCTCGAGGAACGGCTGCGCGACGACCCGGTCGCCGTCCACGTCCTGATCCACGCGCTGAACGAGTGGCTCCATGAGGTCTGGGGCTTCAACTACGAGAACCGCATCTTCACCACCCCGGTCATCACCCTGCCGATCGTCGAGAAGGCGATCGAGGAACTGGAGTGGGCCGTCAATCGCGGTGCGCGTGCCATCCTGATTCGGCCGGCGCCCGTCCCCGGCTTCCGCGGGCCGCGGTCGTTCGCGGTGCCCGAGTTCGACCCGTTCTGGGAGCGTGTCGTCGAGCACGACCTGTTGGTCGGCATGCACTCCAGCGACAGCGGCTACTCCCGCTACACCTCCGAGTGGGACGGTGCCGAGCAGGAGATGCTGCTGTTCCAGACCAATGCGATGGGCATCCTCAACGAGTGGCGACCGATCCAGGACGCGGTGGGCTCGTGGGTGATCCACGGCGCGCTCTACCGCCACCCGAAGCTGAAGGTCGCGATTGTCGAGGCCGGTTCGAAGTGGATGACCCCGCTGCTGGACGGGCTGGCCGAGGTCTTCCGGAAGGCCCCGGAAGTTTTCCCGAGCGACCCGGTCGAGATGGTCAAGAACCGCATTCACGTGAGCCCGTTCTGCGAGGACGGCATCGACGACCTGGTCAACCTCGTCGGTGTGGACCAGGTGTTGTACGGCTCGGACTGGCCGCACCCGGAGGGTCTGGCGGAGCCGACGTTCTACGTCAACGCGCTGTCACACCTGTCGGTTGACGACCAGGCAAAGATCATGGGCGGGAACCTGTCCCGACTCGTCACCGTGTGACAAACACCCCTCCGTGGGAGACCATCCCCGAGATGGTCTTGAGCGCGGCGGACCGATTCGGCGATGCCGAAGCAGTCGTAGACGGTCCGCTGCGCCTCACCTTCGCCGAAGTCGTCCAGCGAATCCGTTGTGCTGCAGGCGCTTTCGCTGATCTCGGTGTCGACAAGGGCGAGCGGGTCGCCATTTGGGCGCCCAACTCGGCGGAGTGGATCATCGCCGCGTTCGGGCTGCTCACCGCGGGCGGTGTGCTGGTGCCGGTCAACACGCGGTTCAAGACCGAAGAAGCGGGCGACATCATCGCCCGCAGCGGAGTGAAGGCCGTCCTGGTGCAGAAGGGCTTTCTGGGTCAGGATTTCACCGCGCCCGTGGGCACACCCGTCATCGACCTCAAGTCCGACTTCCTTTCCAGCGGTTCACCCTTCGAGCGGGCGGTGAGCGGCGACGACATCGCGGACATCATCTTCACGTCGGGCACCACCGGCCGACCCAAGGGCGCGATGATGAATCATCGCCAAACGCTGCGCATGTACGAGGAGTGGGCCACGCTCGCGGATCTGCGTGCGGGCGATCGCTACCTGCAGATCAATCCGTACTTCCACACGTTTGGCCTGAAGGTGGGACTCGTCACGTCCTTTTTGCGCGGCGCCTCGATGCTGCCGGTCGCGGTGTTCGATGTCGACACGGTGGTGGAACTCATTGCGCGCGAAGCCATCACGATGCTGCCCGGGCCCCCGACCTTGTATCACTCGCTACTGACGGTGGGAGACAAGTCCAAGCTGTCCACATTGCGCGCCGGCGTGACCGGCGCCGCCGACATCCCCGTCGAGCTGGTCCGTCGTATCCACGACGAACTGCCGTTTCAGACGCTGATGACCGGCTACGGGCTCACCGAGGCCGGCAACGTCACCTTTTCGCTGCCCGGCGATTCGTTCGAGGACGTCGCCACCACCGCGGGCGTCCCTGCCAGGGGGTTGAGGTGCGCATCGCCGGCGACGGCGAGGTGTTGGTGCGCGGCTACCGCGTCATGCAGGGCTACCTCGACGATCCCGCGGCCACCGCGCAGGCGATCGACGGCGACGGCTGGTTACACACCGGAGATTTGGGCAGCTTCACCGAGACGGGTCGGTTGCGTATTGTCGGGCGCAAGAAGGACATGTTCATCGTCGGCGGCTTCAACGCCTATCCGGCCGAGATCGAGGGCTTTTTGCTCAGCCACCCGGCCGTCGCGCAGGCGGCGGTGATCGGCGTTCCCGACGAGCGACTCGGGCAGGTCGGCAAGGTGTTCGTGGTCCTCGACGGTGCGGTCAGCGCCGACGAGCTGATCAGCTGGTGTCGTGACGGATGGCGGGGTTCAAAGTGCCCCGCGCGGTACAGTTCCTTGATTCCCTCCCGCTCAACGCCACGGGGAAGGTGATGAAGGACCAACTCCGATGAACAACGGCGAGATTCATTCGATGGTGATCGCGTCGGACTACCGGTTGCCCGACCCACCCGGGTGAAACCGTTCCTGGAGCGCAACAAGAAGGCTCTCTCCGACATTGGAGCACACCACGTTCTGGTCTACACCTCGACGCATGACTACGGCCGCGTGCTGGTGATGATCGGGGTGCACAGTCGCCAGCCGATCGTGGAGTTGCTGTGATCGCGGGTGTTCTTCGATTGGTTCGACGAGGCGGGCGTCGAGGACATCCCCGCGGTATTCGCCGGAGAGATCATCGACCGGTTCATCCCGGCACCCCCGTTGACTCCGTCGGTGCCCGGGGTGGTGGTGGCCGCCATCGCATCGGTCGACGATGTGCCGACGCTGATCGCGGGCGTCGGCTCGGCGATGGACAGATTCACCGCGGCGGGCATCCGAAAGACTTGGGTATTCCGGGCTTTCGACGACGATCACGAAGTATTGATCCTGCAGGAATTTCCCGACGAAGACAGCGCGCGGGAGTGGATCGAGCACCCCGATGCCGCCGCCCAGTGGATGTCGGGGGCGGGCGTCGGTCCGTACCCGCCGCTGTTCGTCGGCCAGTTCTCGGACATCATGCGCATCGAGAGCCAGTGAGCCTTCGGCTCGATGTTCGTCTGTCTGTGTAACGGAGTCACCGGCCAGACGGTGTCCGAGGTCGTCGACGTGGGAGCAGCGACCACCAAGGACGTCGCCCATGCCTGCGGAGCGGGGGCCGACTGCGGCCGTTGTCGGCGAACGGTTCAGGCCATACTCACATCGTCCAAGCCGCACGGTACGGCCTAGGTCAGTTCACCGCCGCCGGCTGCCATCCGGCGACATCGGCTGCACGAGGTCGACCAGCAGCGGCGGAATCTCCATGCGGGGCAGCACCACCTCGACGAGCACCATGCGGTCCTGGTGCTGCGCGGCCGCGGTCAGCGCGTCGTCGAGTTCGCCGTAGTTTTGCGCGCGGAACGCGAGGTGATCGACCACGCCCAGCGTTCGGGGAACGTCGGTCCAACTCCAGCGGGCGATGTCGTTGTAGGGCGCAGTCTCGCCGTGGATGGCCCGCTCCACCGTGTAGCCGTCGTTGTTGACCACCACGATGACCGGCGACAGTCCCTCGCGAAAGAAGGTGCCCAGCTCCTGCACGGTCAGCTGCGCGGCGCCGTCACCGATCAGCAGCACCGACCGTCGGTCCGGGTGCGCGACCGCCGCGCCGAGCGCCGCGGGCAACGTGTAACCGATTGAGCCCCAAAGGGGTTGGCCGATGAACGTCACCCCCTTGGGCAGCCGGTGGTCGGCCATCCCGTAGAACGAGGTGCCCTGATCGGCGAGCACCACGTTCCCGGGTGTCAGCGCGTCGCACAGCCGGTTCCACACCATCTCCTGGGTCAGGGCCTGATCGCGGGCGGGCGTCGGGGCGGCGGCCGGGCGTTGTTGGTCCGTTGCGGTTGCCACCGGTGGTGATTTGATGCCGCGCTCGGCCAGGATCTCGGCCAGCGCCCCCAGCGCGGCGCCCATTTCCAGCGGCGCGAACACCTGGCCGGCCACGCTGCTCTGGTATTGCCCGACGTCGATGGTGCGGGATGCGTCGATGTGCTGGCTGAAGAAGCCGCTCACCATGTCGGTGAACACCACCCCGGCGGTGACCAACACCGGCGCGTCTTCGATCGCGGCGCGTACCTGCGGCGCGCTGGCTGCGCCCGCGTAGATCCCCAAAAAGTTGGGCGCGCTCTCGTCGAGCAGGCTCTTCCCCCACATCAGCGTGGCGTACGGCACTACGTCGGCGGTCAGCAGCGCCTCGAGCTCTTTGACCGCCTGCAGGCGGTGCACCAACAGGTCGGCCAGCACGGTCAACCGGTTGTCGCCGATGAGCTCGCGGGCCGCGTCGACGAACATCGACAGCGCACGCGGGCTGGTACCGCCGGTGTAGCGTGGCAGCGGAGTTCCGGGCGGTTCGGTGGGGAAGCGCGCGACATCCGTCGACAGCAGTATGTAGCCCGGGCGCTTCTGCTCGCGCACCTCCGAGAGCACCCGGTCGATCTCCCGGCATGCCGTTGCCGGCATGAGATTGGCTTGAGCACAGGTGATTTCGCGGCTGATGCGCAAGAAGTGCTCGAAGTCGCCGTCCCCCAGCGAATGGTGCAACGCCCGCCTGGTCCCCTGGGCGTCTTTCGAGGGGCCGCCGACGATATGCACGACGGGCACATGCTCGGCGTAGCTGCCGGCGATCGCGTTGGTCGCCGAGAGCTCACCCACTCCGAATGTCGTTACCACAGCCGCCAATCCGCGCAGCCGTCCATAACCGTCGGCCGCGTAGCCGGCGTTCAGCTCGTTGGCGTTGCCCACCCACCGAATTCTCGGATGCGCGGCGATGTGGTCGAGGAATTCCAGGTTGTAGTCGCCGGGGACGCCGAAGATCTCGGAGACGCCGAGCTCGGCAAGCCGGTCCAACAAATAATCACCGATGGTGTAGCCGGAATCCGCGGGGGCCGACCCCGCGCCAGGCGTGGTAGCAGTCACGAAGTCGACGGTACGCTCGGTCGAAAGCGCTCCCGGCCGGACGTCGTTTCGCTATCGTGCGGGCCATGGCGATCAACGAGACCCGCGAAGTTGTCATCGAAGCCAGCCCCGAAGAGATCCTCGATGTCATCGCCGATCTCGACTCGGTGACCGAATGGTCGCCGCCGCATCAGAGCGTCGAAGTCCTCGAGCGGGACGCCACCGGTCGGCCCACCAAGGTCAAGATGAAAGTCAAAGCCGCGGGCATCACCGACGAGCAGGTGGTCGCGTACACGTGGGGCGACGACGAGGTGAGCTGGACGCTGGTCAGCTCCGGCCCGCAGCGGTCGCAGGACGCGTCCTACAAGCTGACGCCCGCCGGTGACGCCACCAAGGTCACGTTCCAGCTCAGCGTCGATCCGGTGGTCCCGCTGCCGGGCTTCGTCTTGAAACGCGCCATCAAGGGCACCGTCGACACCGGGACGGAGGGATTACGCAAGCGGGTGCTGCAGGTGAAGAAGGGTAAGTAGGCGCGATGACCGGCGAGGGGCCAATGACCGGGATCAAAGTCCTCGAACTCGGTGGCGTCGGACCGGGCCCGCACGGGGGAATGATGCTCGCCGACCTGGGCGCCGACGTGGTGCGGGTGCGCCGCCCCAGCGGCGGGCTGACGATGCCGACCGAGGACCGCGACCTGTTGCACCGCGGCAAGCGGATCGTCGACCTGGACGTCAAGACGGACCCGGGTGCGCTGCTGGCGCTCGCCGCCAAGGCCGACGTGCTGCTGGACTGCTTCCGGCCGGGCACCTGCGAGCGACTCGGCATCGGACCCGACGATTGCGCGGCGGTCAACCCGCGGCTGATCTACGCCCGGATCACCGGCTGGGGCAGGACGGGCCGTTGGCGCAGACCGCCGGGCACGACATCAACTACCTGTCGCGAACCGGCGCGTTGTCGGCGCTGGGCTACGCCGACCGGCCGCCGATGCCGCCGCTGAACCTGGTCGCCGATTTCGGCGGCGGTTCGATGCTGGTGCTCATCGGCATCGCCGTCGTGCTGTACGAACGGCAACGGTCCGGTCAGGGTCAGGTGGTCGACGTCGCGATGGTCGACGGGGTCAGCGTGCTCGCCCAAATGATGTGGACCATGAAGGGAATTGGCAGCCTGCGCGACAAGCGTGAATCGTTTCTGCTCGACGGCGGCGCCCCGTTCTATCGCTGCTATGAGACCTCCGACGGCAAGTACATGGCCGTCGGCGCCATCGAGCCGCAGTTCTTCGCCGCGCTGCTCGACGGGCTGGGTCTGTCGCCCGACGACGTGCCCAGCCAGCTCGAAATCGTTTCGTATCAGCAGATGTACGACGTCTTCGCGCAGCGATTCGCCAGCCGCACGCGCGACGAGTGGACGCGGATTTTTGCCGGCACCGACGCCTGCGTCACGCCGGTGCTGACCTGGAGTGAGGCCGCCGCCGACGATCATCTGACCGCGCGGTCGACGGTGATCACCGCCCACGGTGTCACCCAGGCCGCGCCCGCTCCGCGTTTCTCGCGAACACCGGCCGCGCCCGTCGGGCCGCCGCCGGCAGCTACCACGTCGATCGACGAAATCAACTGGTAGCAAATTAATTACCTTGAACACGTTCCGCGCCTGGGGCGGGATTGCTAGGTTGGCCTCAGTGGCTGTAAAGGCATCACGTGAATTCCTAGTTGATGCGCCGCTCGACGTGGTCATGGGGGCGCTCGAGGATGTCAACGTGCTGGAATCATGGTCGCCACTGCATAAACGGATAGAGGTGATCGACCGTTATCCCGACGGTAGGGCGCACCATGTCAAAACCACCATTCGGATTTTCGGCCTCGTCGACAAAGAGGTTCTGGAATATCACTGGGGTCCGGATTGGGTGGTGTATGACGTCAGGGGAACCTCCCAGCAGCACGGCCAGCACGTCGAATACAACCTCAAACCCGAGGGCGTCGACAAGACGCGGGTGCGTTTCGATATCACCGTCGAACCCGTGGGCTTCATTCCCGGATTCGTCGTGCGGCGTGTGATGCAAAACGTCCTCGACGCGTCGGTGGAGGGGCTGCGCGACCTGGTGACGCGTGGCGGTTCGGACAAGGAACCGTAAGCCCTACGCAGTCTTGAGCGCGGAAAGCCTTCTGATCGCCTCGTCAAGGGTGTCGTCGCGTTTGCAGAAAGTGAAGCGCACCAAGTGATTCCACAGGTCGGCATGCGGCGCCGTCGGGTCGCAGAACGCCGATATCGGAATGGCCGCCACGCCAACCTTTTCCGGTAACGCCGTGCAGAATGTCGTGCTGTCGTCGTACCCGAGTGGACGTGGATCGGCGCAGAGGAAGTAGCTGCCGTGGCTGTCGTGCACCGTAAACCCGATGTCGGCAAGCCCCGCGGCCAGCCGGTCACGCCGGGCCTGCAGCGTGCGCCGCAGTTCGTCCACTCAGGCGTCCTCGGTGTCCAGCGCCAGGGCCACCGCGGGCTGGAACGGCGCACCGCCGACGTAGCTCAGGTACTGCTTGGCGGCACGCATCCCGGCGATGAGTTCTGCTGGGCCGCAAGCCCATCCGATCTTCCAGCCGGTGCAGTTGAACATTTTGGCCGCGCTGGAGATGGTGATGGTGCGCTGCGACATGCCGTCGAAACCGGCCAGCGGCAGGTGGCGGTGGCCTTCGGGGGAGGAGTACACCAGGTGCTCGTACACCTCGTCGGTGACCACCAAAAGGTCTGCCGCGACCGCAATCTCGGCGATGGTCCGCAGTTCGGTCGCGCTGAGCACGGCGCCGGTGGGGTTGTGTGGTGAGTTGACGATCAGCGCCCGGGTCTTTGGTGTCACCGCGCGCCGCAGCGCGTCGGCGTCCAGCGCGAAGCCGCGGCCATCGGCGACCAGCGGCACGGCGGCACGGTGCGCGCCCGCCATCGCGACCACCGGCGAGTAGGAGTCGTAGAAGGGCTCGATCAGCAGCACCTCCGAGCCGGGCTCGACCAGGCCGATGACCACCGACGCGATGGCTTCGGTGGCCCCGACGGTCACCAGCACCTCGGTGTCGGGGTCGTAGTCGATGCCGAAATGCCGCTTGCGGTGCGCCGCGACGGCCTGGCGCAGCGGCGCGATGCCGAGCCCGGGCGGGTATTGGTTCGCGCCGTCGGCGATCGCGTCTTGGGCCGCCTTCAGCAGCGCCGGCGGTCCGTCTTCGTCGGGAAAGCCCTGACCCAGGTTCACCGCGCCGATGCGCGGCCAGTGCCGACATCTCGGCGAACACCGTGGTCGCGTAGGGCCGCAGTCGCGACACCGTCATGGTCGTCGAGCTTAGGCGGGGCCGTCGACCGAGCGCCCGGCCAGCCGGGCTGTCGACGCCGCGCGCTCGTCCAGCCGCGCGGCCGCCGCGTCCAGCGGCGGGGTGATCAGCGCAGACCTGCCCAACCAACAGGTTGGCCGGGAACCCCTGTTAGGGTGCACGTAGACGGACCCGAAACCCCATTTGCGAACAGGAAGTCGACATGTCCGAAGAAGCCTTCATCTACGACGCCATCCGCACACCCCGCGGCAAGCAACGCAACGGATCGCTCAACGAGGTCAAGCCACTGAACCTGGTCGTCGGCCTAATCGAGGAGCTGCGCCGGCGTTTTCCCGATCTCGACGAAAACCTGATCAGCGACGTTGTCCTCGGCTGCGTCTCGCCCGTGGGCGACCAGGGTGCCGATATCGCCCGGACCGCGGTGCTGGCCGCCGGCCTGCCCGACACCGTCGGCGGTGTGCAGCTCAACCGGTTCTGCGCTTCGGGCCTCGAAGCCGTCAACACCGCCGCCCAGAAGGTGCGCTCCGGCTGGGACGACCTGGTGCTGGCCGGTGGCGTCGAGTCGATGAGCCGGGTGCCGATGGGCTCCGACGGTGGCGCGATGTTCACCGACGTGCCATTCACCTACGACAACTACATCGCCCCGCAGGGCATCGGCGCTGATCTGATCGCCACCATCGAGGGCTTCAGCCGCGACGACGTGGACGCCTACGCGTTGCGCAGCCAGGCGCGCGCGGCCGCGGCCTGGTCGGGCGGCTACTTCGCCAAGTCGGTGGTACCGGTGCGGGACCAGAACGGCCTGGTGATCCTTGACCACGACGAGCACATGCGGCCTGAGACCACGATGGAGGGTCTGGCCAAGCTGAAGACCGCGTTCGACGGCATCGGCGAGATGGGTGGCTTTGACGACGTGGCGCTGCAGAAGTACCACTGGGTCGAGAAGATCAACCACGTGCACACCGGCGGCAACAGCTCCGGCATCGTCGACGGCGCGGCCCTGGTGCTCATCGGTTCCGAGGCCGCCGGCAAGTCGCAGGGCCTGACCCCGCGGGCCCGCATCGTGGCCACCGCCACCAGCGGCGCCGACGCGACGATCATGCTGACCGGCCCCACCCCCGCCACCCGGAAGGTGCTCGACCGCGCCGGCCTGACGGTCGACGACATCGACCTGTTCGAGCTCAACGAGGCATTCGCGTCGGTGGTGCTGAAGTTCCAGAAGGAGCTCAACATTCCCGACGAGATCCTCAACGTCAACGGCGGCGCCATCGCCATGGGCCACCCACTGGGCGCCACCGGCGCCATGATCCTGGGCACCATGGTCGACGAACTGGAGCGCCGTAACGCGCGCCGCGCGCTCGTCACGCTGTGCATCGGCGGCGGCATGGGCGTCGCCACCATCATCGAGAGGGTTTAAGACCATGGCAGAGAACACCATTCAGTGGGAGCAGGACGCCGACGGCATCGTCACCCTGACCATGGACGACCCCACCGGGTCGGCCAATGTGATGAACGAGCACTACGCGGAGTCGATGCACAAGGCCGTCGAACGCCTTGTGGCCGAGAAAGATTCAATTACCGGTGTGGTGATCACCAGCGCGAAGAAGATCTTCTTCGCCGGTGGGGACCTGAAGAGTATGATCAACCTCGGGCCCGAGGACGCCGGTGAAGCGTTCGACACCGTCGAAGCGGTCAAGCGCGACCTGCGGGCCCTCGAGACGCTCGGCAAGCCGGTGGTGGCCGCCATCAACGGCGCCGCTCTCGGCGGCGGTCTGGAGATCGCGCTGGCCTGTCACCACCGAATCGCGGCCGACGTCAAGGGAAGCCAGCTCGGACTGCCCGAGGTGACGCTGGGCCTGCTGCCCGGTGGTGGTGGGGTGGCCCGCACCGTGCGGATGTTCGGCATCCAGAACGCCTTCATGAACATCCTGTCGCAGGGCACCCGGTTCAAGCCGGACAAGGCCAAGGAGATCGGGCTCGTCGACGAACTCGTCGGCTCGGTCGAGGAGTTGGTGCCGGCGGCCAAGGCATGGATCAAGGCCAACTCCGATTCGCACACCCAGCCGTGGGATGCCAAGGGCTACAAGATGCCCGGCGGCACCCCGTCGTCCCCGGCACTGGCCGCCATCCTGCCGTCGTTCCCGGCGTTGCTGCGCAAGCAGCTCAAGGGCGCGCCGATGCCGGCGCCGCGCGCCATCCTGGCAGCGGCGGTCGAGGGCGCTCAGGTCGACTTCGACACGGCCAGCCGCATCGAGAGTCGGTACTTCGCTTCGCTGGTCACCGGTCAGGTCGCCAAGAACATGATCCAGGCGTTCTTCTTCGACCTGCAGCACATCAACGGCGGCGGCTCTCGCCCGGACGGCATCGAGCCGGTCAAGATCAACAAGATCGGGGTGCTGGGCGCCGGCATGATGGGCGCGGGCATCGCCTACGTCTCGGCCAAGGCCGGCTTCGACGTGGTGCTCAAGGACGTCAGCCTCGAGGCTGCGCAGAAGGGCAAGGGCTACTCGGAAAAGCTTGAGGCCAAAGCACTCGAGCGTGGCAAGACCACCGAAGAGAAGAGCAAGGCGCTGCTGGATCGCATCACGCCGTCCGCCGATGCCGCCGACTTCAAGGGCGTCGACTTCGTGATCGAGGCCGTGTTCGAGAACCAAGACCTCAAGCACAAGGTGTTCCAGGAGATCGAGGACATCGTCGAACCCAACGCGCTGCTCGGGTCGAACACCTCGACGCTGCCGATCACCGGTCTGGCGACCGGCGTCAAGCGGCAAGAAGACTTCATCGGAATCCACTTCTTCTCGCCGGTCGACAAGATGCCACTGGTCGAAATCATCAAGGGCGAGAAGACATCTGACGAAGTGCTGGCCCGGGTGTTCGACTACACGCTGGCCATCGGCAAGACCCCGATCGTCGTCAACGACAGCCGCGGCTTCTTCACCAGCCGGGTGATCGGCACGTTCGTGAACGAGGCGCTGGCGATGCTGGGCGAGGGCGTCGAGCCGGCCAGCATCGAGCACGCCGGTTCGCAGGCCGGCTACCCGGCGCCGCCGCTGCAGCTGTCCGACGAGCTCAACCTGGAGCTGATGCACAAGATCGCGCTGGCCACCCGCAAGGGCGTCGAGGACGCCGGCGGCACGTATGAGCGGCACCCGGCGGAGGCGGTCGTCGAGAAGATGATCGAGCTCGGCCGGCCGTCACGGTTGAAGGGCGCGGGTTTCTACGAGTACGTCGACGGCAAGCGCACCCGCCTGTGGCCGGGCCTGCGCGAGACGTTCAAATCGGGTTCCTCACAGCCGCCGTTGCAGGACATGATCGATCGCATGCTGTTCGCCGAGGCGCTCGAAACGCAGAAATGCCTGGACGAGGGCGTGCTGACGTCGACGGCCGACGCCAACATCGGCTCGATCATGGGAATCGGGTTCCCGCCGTACACCGGAGGTAGCGCGCAGTTCATCGTCGGCTACTCCGGCCCGGGCGGGACGGGCAAGGAAGCCTTCGTGGCCCGGGCTCGCGAGCTGGCGGCTAAGTACGGCGACCGCTACCTGCCGCCGGATTCTTTGACCTAGCCCAGGTTTGCTGCTTTAACGCGGGATCTCAGCTACTCTCCGGTCGGGGGTTTGGCACCACCTGACCGGAGAGTACGCAAATGCCCGACGTCGCCGCTCGCGCTGGCTCGAATATTCTGGGTCAGCTATCCCAATCTGGTCACGGGTAATGCGTTGCGGGACAAGGCGGTCATCGGGGCCGCGGGCCTGCCCGAAGCACGCTGGGGTAAGGAGACAATGGTGGGCAGGCTTGTGTCGGTGAACGTGGGCATGCCCACGAATGTCCAGTGGCGGGACAAGACCGTCTATACCGGGATCTGGAAGACGCCGGTCGAGGGGCCGGTCATGGTGCGACGCCTCAACATCGACGGCGACGGCCAAGGCGATCTCGGCGGACATGGCGGCGAGCAACGCGCCGTCATGGTGTACCAGACCGAGTCGTACGAGTTCTGGAAGCGCTACCTGAATCGCAACGATTTGAAGCCGGGTCACTTCGGTGAAAACTTCACCATCACCGGGCTGTCCGATTACGACGTGTGTATCGGCGACCGCTACCGAATCGGGAACGCCGAGTTCGAAGTCACCCAGCCTCGGGTCACCTGCTTCCGGGTCGGGCTGCGGCTCGGCGAACCGGAGAAGCCCAATCTCCTTGTCGCCCAGCATCGTCCGGGCTTCTACTTCCGCGTCATCACCGAGGGATGCATCCAGGCCGGTGACCGCATCGTGCGGACCCGGCGCGGGCGCCACCAGCTCAGCGTCGCCGACGTCGACGCGCTGCTGTATCTGCCGCACAAAGACACCGCAACGCTTCGCAAGATCGTCGATGTCCCGGCGCTGAGCCCGGGATGGCAGCAATCGTTCAACGACATGCTCGCGTCGGGACCGGACTCGGCGCCTGCCGCCGCAATAGAACCGGGGTGGAGCGGATTTCGGCCGCTGCGGGTGATCGCCATACATGCCGAGAGTTCGTCGGTGCTGTCGATCCGCTTCGAGGCCGACGACAATGCCGCGCTGCCGCCGCCCTTGCCGGGACAGTACCTGACAGTGCGAATTCCCGGAGCCGGCGATCCGGTGCCGCTGCGCAGCTACTCGCTCTCCGGAGATCCCGCGGCCGGCGACTACCGGATCAGCGTCAAGCGCGAAGAGTGCGGCTTGGTCAGTCGGTGGCTGCACGCGCACATTGATCCCGGCTCCGTCATCGCAGCTGCGGCCCCGCGCGGCGATTTCTACCTCACCGGCCGACGGCCGGCCGGTGGTCTTGATGTCCGCCGGCATCGGCATCACTCCGGTCTTGGCAATGCTGCATGCGCTCGCGGCCGCCCGCAGTACCCGTGAAGTCTGGTGGGTGCACACCTGTCGCAATCGCAAAACTCAGGCTTTCGCAGACGAAGTCGTGGAACTGATCGAGTCGTTGCCGCACGCGCGGCAGCAGGTGTTCTACACCGAGACGCAGGGGCGTCTGGACCAGTCGGCCATTGCCGCGCTGAGTTTACCGGCCGACGCCGCGGCATATCTTTGCGGCCCAACCCAATTCATGACCGATATGCGCGAGGCTTTGACGGTTGCGGGGCTCGACACCGCGCGTATCCACACCGAGCTGTTCGGTGCGCTACCCGCCATCAATCCCGGCGTCGTGGACGGGGCTGCGCGCCTACCGCCACACGTGCCGGCCGGGCCGCCGGGCACCGGGCCCTCAATCACCTTCGCGCGCAGCGGACTTACCGCGAACTGGTCCCCGGACTACGGCAACATCTTGGAGTTCGCCGAAGCGTGCGATGTGCCGACCCGGTTCTCCTGCCGAAGCGGTGTCTGCCATGTGTGCGAGACCGGCGTCGTCGCCGGGCCTACCCGGTATGTCCAGGAGCCGCTGGAGCCGCCCGCGCGCGGGACGGTGCTCGTCTGCTCGGCAACGCCGGACGGCGACCTGGTGCTGGACCTCTGACCGCGCGAAAGCCGTTGCGTCAGACGGTGGCCGACCGTTGACCGCCGGTTGCGTTCAATACCGCACCATTGACGTAGCTGGCATCGGCGGAGGCGAGGAAGACCGCCGCACCGGCGATCTCACTGGGCTCGGCCGGCCGGTTGAGCGCGGTGGCGGCGCCAACCGCTTCGAGCATGCCCGGGTAGACGGCGACACCAGGGGTGTCGGTCGGTCCGACGGCGATCGCGTTGACCCGGACTCCCGAGGAGCCGAACTCGTCTGCCCATACCCGCGTCAACAGTTCCAACCCGGCTTTGGTGGCTCCGTATATCCCCGCACCGCTGGCCGGAATTGATGCGGCGACAGTGCTCACATTCACCACCGTGCCGTGGCCGCGTTCGACCATCCCCGGTACCAACTTTTGGACCAAAATGTAGGGAGCGCGCAAATTCACATTCACGTGTTCGTCGAACGTCGAGTCATCGGTGTCGACGGTGGCGTTGAATTTGTAGATCCCGGCGTTGTTGGCCAAGATGTCGACCGGTCCGGCCTCGGCCGCCAGCCGTCGCACGTCGTCGGCGTTGTTCAGATCGGCGGAGACGAAACGTGCTTTGCCGCCGGCGTTTTCGATATCCTGGACGACCTTGGCGCCGCGTTCTGCACTACGGCCGTGCACCACAACTTCGGCGCCTCGCTCAGAAAGTTCCCGTGCGATCTCGCGGCCGATTCCGGACGTCGCGCCGGTGACCAATGCGGTCGACCCGGCCAATGTTGCTGCCATCGAACCCTGCCTTTGAAAGAGAAGTTCATTAACTCCGCTCTCAGCAGCGGTCCAGCGGCTTTTATTCCTAGGCGCCCAGGGCGACCGACGCCTCGGCGGTGTAGCACAGGAACGTCAGCGTCTCCTGCAGATACAGCTGCACGGTGTCGGCGTCGTGGTTGGTGTAGCCGATGGAGACGTCGGTGCCCAGTTGCAAATCGAAGTCACCGCCGCGAGTGGTCAGCACGAAGGCGCCGTCGATGGCGGGCGCCCAGATGATGTCGCCGTTCACCAGGCGTTTGATGTGCTCGAGGATCGGATAGCCGTGCTCGGTGGTTTCGCTGACCTTGGTGTAGACATCGCCGGACAGCAGCACCGAATAGGGGCCGTCGACACCGGCCAGCCGCAGCTCGGAAAGCGCCTGCGTGATGACGTCGGGAATCGCGCGAGGGTCGTCGGGCGACATCAGCGCCGGGTTCGAGCTGCAGTTGCGGATCCCTCGATGGACGCGGCGGGGTAACCCTCGAAGATGGCGCGGTCCTCGACGAACGCCAGTTTCTTGGCGGCGGCTTTGACCGGGTCCCAGTCGGAGCCCTGCGAGCCGCGCTCGACGTCGTCGATCTCGTCACGCGACAACGTGAATGGAACTCGCAGGCGGACAAGAGGTTTGCTGGCCCGCAGGTGCGCGATCACGCCGTCGGTGGGCGCCGCCACGTCCTGCAGGCGACCGGTGCTGACCGCGGCGGTGACCGGACCGCCGGGCTCGCTCACGTCGACGACCCGACGCCCCGCGATGTGCCGTTTGAACGTCCGCGTCGCCTCCAATTCGATTTCGGCCCATGCGGCGTCGGTGATCGGCGCTAGTTCGCGGTAAAGGTTGTTCTTCATCGAGGGGTTCCTTTCAGGTTGCCGATCGACAGTGCACCGTCGTTCGCGTCGGGTGGTTCGGGTCGCTCGGTCTCGAGCGGCGCGGGAAGGGGTGGTGGATCGTCGAGGAAATCGACGGTGGGGGAGAAGAACAGCCCGCCGGTGACGGCGGTGGAAAAGTCCAGGATGCGATCGGTGTTGCCGGGTGGATCGCCGATGAACATGTTGCGCAGCATCCGTTCGGTGACTTGCGGTGTGCGCGAATAGCCGATGTAGTACGTGCCGAACTCGCCGGCGCCGAGTTCGCCGAACGGCATGTTGTGCCGGACGATCTTCAGCTCGGTGCCGTCGTCGTCCTCGATGACGTTGAGCGCGACATGCGAATTGGCCGGCTTCACGTCGTCGTCGAGTTCGATGTCTTCCAGCTTGGTCCGGCCGATGACCAGTTCCTGCTCGGTCACTGACAGCGATTCCCAGGACGACATGTCGTGCAGGTATTTCTGCACGTGCACGTAGCACGAGCCGGCGAAGTCGGGGTCTTCGTCGCCGATTGTGGTGGCGCTCACCGCGATTGGTCCGTCCGGGTTTTCGGTGCCGTCGACAAAACCGAGCAGGTCGCGGTTGTCGAAGAACCGGAACCCGTGTACCTCGTCGACGACGGTGACCGCGCCGGCCATCGACTTGAGGATGCGGGCGGCCAGTTCGAAGCACACGTCCATCGTCTCGGCCCGAATGTGGAACAACAGGTCACCGGGAGTGGCCGGCGCGGTGTGGCGCGCTCCACTCAATTCGACGAATGGATGCAGTTCGGCGGGCTTCTTACTCGAGGGAGGCCCGCCGAACAACCGATCCCAGGCATCCGAGCCGATCGAGGTGATCACCGACAGGCGCTTGGTCGGGTCGCGAAAGCCGATGGCGCGCACCAGTCCCGAGATGTCGGGCAGCGCGCCGTGCACGGTCGCCTCGCCGCCGTCGTCGATGGTGACCACCAAAAAGATCGCGGCAGGCGTCAGCGGCGCGAGGATGGGTTGGGGCTGAACCGGAGGCACCCTGGTGACATTAGCGTGGCGACGGCGAGCGCAGGAAGTGCGCCAGCGCGAAGGCGCGCGGCCGGGCCCGGCGCGGACTGCCATGATGTTGGACATGTCGGCCAGCGCCGCAGGTCTCTGCGAATTCATCGACGCCTCACCGTCTCCGTTCCACGTCTGCGCCACGGTGGCCCGTCGCCTGCTCGCCGCCGGCTATACCGAGCTCCGTGAAACCGACCCCTGGCCCGGGGGACCGGGACGTTTTTTCACCGTGCGCGCGGGCTCGCTGGTGGCCTGGAACACCACCGGCCCCGACGGTGCCTTCCGGATCGTCGGGGCGCACACCGACAGCCCCAACCTGCGGGTCAAGCAGCATCCGGACCGGGCGGTTGCCGGTTGGCGGGTGGTGGCGCTGCAGCCCTACGGCGGAGCGTGGCTCAACTCGTGGCTGGACCGCGACCTGGGCATCAGCGGCCGGTTGTCGCTGCGGGACGGCTCCGGACTGGACCACCGGCTGATCCGGATCGACGATCCGGTCCTGCGGGTGCCGCAGCTCGCCATCCACCTCGCCGAGGACCGCAAATCGGTGAGCCTGGACCCGCAACGTCACCTCAACGCCGTCTGGGCCGTCGGCGACACACCGCGCGCCTTCGTCGATTACGTGGCCGAGCGCGCCGGGGTTGCGCCGGCCGACGTGTTGGCCGCGGACCTGATGACCCACGATCTGACCCCCGCGACGGTGCTCGGCGCCGACGACAGCCTGCTCAGCGCCCCCCGGCTGGACAACCAGGCCAGTTGCTACGCCGGGCTGGAGGCGTTGCTGAACGCCGAGCCGAGCGGCCACGTGGCGGTGCTGGTGCTGTTCGACCACGAGGAGGTCGGGTCGTCGTCGGATCACGGCGCGCAGTCCAACCTGCTGAGCACCGTGCTGGAACGCATCGTGCTCGCGGCCGGCGGCAGCCGGGAGGACTTCCTGCGGCGGCTGCCGGCCTCGGTATTGGCCTCGGCCGATATGGCGCACGCCACCCATCCGAACTATCCGGAGCGCCACGAGCCTTCCCACCTGATCGCGGTCAACGGCGGACCGGTGCTCAAGGTGCACCCCAATCTGCGCTACGCCACCGACGGGCGGACGGCGGCGGTGTTCGCGCTGGCCTGTGAGCAGGCCGGGGTGGCGATGCAGCGCTACGAGCATCGCGCCGACCTGCCGTGCGGTTCCACCATCGGGCCGCTGGCCTCGGCGCGCACCGGCATCCCCACCGTCGATGTCGGCACTCCTCAGCTCGCCATGCACTCCGCGCGCGAACTGATGGGCACCGACGACGTGGCGGCCTATTCCGCTGCGCTGCAAGCGTTTTTCTCGCCGCAATAGTTCCGCGGCTCCACCGGGCCTAGAGTCGATCGGTATGACGCTCAAAGTGGAGATGGTCACCTTCGACTGCGGCGATGCCGCGAAGCTAGCCAGTTGGTGGGCCGACCAGTTCGGCGGCACCACACAGGAATTGATTCCCGGTGAATTCGTCGCGGTGATGTGTCCGGACGGACCCCGGTTGGGATTTCGGAATGTGCCCGATCGCACGCCCGGAAAGAATCGGTTGCACCTCGATTTCGCCGCCGACGATGTCGACGGTGAGGTGTCGCGGCTGACCGCGGCGGGAGCCACCGAGCTGGGCCGGCACCAGTTCAGCGAGAACTTTCGCTGGGTGGTGCTGGCCGACCCGGAAGGCAACGCGTTCTGCGTGGCGGGTCAGTGATTCGATACGCCGTCAAACAGCGCGTCGAGGAGCCCGTCGAATCCGCCGCCCGCCGCCGTTTGCGTGAGCGCGTGGAAGAGCAGGGTGCCGACGACTGCTTGTGCGACGGCGTCGATGTCCGCGCCGGCACGGAGTTCGCCAGCGTCGACGGCTAGGCGCAGCCGCGTCGTCAATCCCGCGAGCTGCGGGGCGCTCAAATGCCGATAGAGGTCCTCGCCGTCGCCCGGGCGCGCGGCGGCCGCGGCAATGAGCGCGCGCACCAAGGCGGCGTTCGAGGGTTCGGCCAAGAACTCGGCATGCTCGGTCAGCCAGGTCCGCAGGTCGGCGCGGACGTCTCCGGTCTCGGCGACCGGGAACGAGCCCGATCCGCCGTAGGCCACCAGCACCGCTTCGGCGACCATCGGCGCCTTCGACGGCCATCGCCGGTAGAGAGTCTTTTTCCCGACGCCCGCGCGTGCCGCGACGCTTTCCATCGACAGTTCGGCGTAACTGCCCGCGGTGAGCAGTTCGCGGGTGGCATCCAGGATCACGTGATGCAGCCGGTTGTCGCGGGGCCGGCCGCCGCGCTCGGCGGGCAGTGGCGGCACCGGGTCGGGTTGGGCTACCTTCATCCTGCACAGTGTAGGAAACGACACGTGTCGTTTCTATGAAAGGACTCGTCAGGTGAGTGTGTCGGTGCCGAAGAACTGGGACGAGATCACGCTTCGAATGGATGTCGGCGGCACTGGCCGCGGACTTTCCCGGCGCCGAGGTGGACACGGTCTCCGTCGAGCTTCGTGACGACGGCACCAATCGCCGTGCCCGGTTAGGCCTCACCTATAGGGCCGGGGCGGGGCCGGCGACGGTCTTCGTCAAGGCCGCCGATCCCGCGCATAAGGCGCTGATCCGATTGACCAGTGGGATGTTCCACGAGCCGAGGCTGTTCACCTGCGGGGTGGATTTGCCGCTCGAGCATCCCGCCGTCTACACCGCGCTGATCGACGAGGCCGACTACGACTTCGTGCTGGTGATGGAAGATCTGCGCGCCCGAGGCGCCGATCCCCGCGACGGCAGCCGTCCGATGACCGTCGAGCAGGTTGCCACCGGTGTGCGCGGCCTGGCCCGCATGCACGGCAAATACTGGGGCGAACGGGTGCGCCGCGAGCCCGCGCTGGACTGGCTCGAGCCCTTCCTGACGTGGGAGGGCATGCAGGCGGCGCCGCTACCCGTCGCACTGGAAAGCCTCGGCGCCGACGCGCCCGCGTCCGTCATGTCGCTGACCATCGACGAGCTGATCGAGTCGAGCTGGAAGCCATACATCAGAACGCTGACCACCTCGCCGCAGACCCTGTTGCATGGCGACCCCTACATCGGTAACACCTACCTGCTGCCCAGCGGGGAGGTCGGGTTCCTGGACTGGCAGGTGGCCCGCCGGGGCAATTGGTCGCTGGACCTGGGCTACTTCCTGCAGGGCGCCCTGACCGTCGAGGATCGGCGCAACAGCGAGCGCGACCTGCTGGCCGAATATCGCGACTCGCTGGGCTTGCCCGCCGACGAGCTGCCCAGCGCCGAGGAGATCTGGCTGCGCTACCGGGCGTCCGTTGCGCACGGACTGACCCTGTGGCTGGTGACCGCCAGCGCCGGCGAGTGGCAACGCACCGACGTCTCGGTCCCACTGGCGCAGCGGTATTCGTTCGCCTACGCCGACCTCGATACCCCCTCGGCGCTGGCCGAGATCGGGGGCTGAGTTCAGCGCCGCGGTAGAAGCGGTGGGTCGTACCGGATCACGTTCTCCACCACCAGGCCGTCGCGAGTGCGCACCCGGTCGATCCCGCGGATCTGCAGCGGGCCGTCCGGCCCGGTGGCCCGGCCGATGTAGTGCAAGAACACCAGCTCCTCGCCCTCGGCGGAACCGGCTACCGTCGCGCTGTCGACGACCTCGAGCTGCAAATCCGGTGCGGCGTCGAGGATTTCGGCGATCTTCGCGGTGTATGCCTCGACCCCGCGGACCGGCTCCGGGTCGCCCGGCCAGTAACCGACGATGTCGTCGGCCAGAATGTCCAACCCGCGCGACAGGTCGGGTGCGGCCCAAAATGCCGCGAACAGTTCGGCGCTGAACTTGCGCGAAGCGGAAGCGATGTCGGTCATGATTCCCTCCTGGGGCAGACGCTCCGATTGAGCGCGTTCGCAGCAAGAGTGGCGCGGCGTGGCGCAGCAGCACAATTACCTCCGAGGTCATCGCCGCGGGTACCGATCGTGGCTACCGTGCGTGCGTGAGCCACCCGCCGGTCGGTGTTCTGTTGCGTGAATGGCGCACGCGTCGACGCGTCAGCCAGCTCGACCTGTCGCTGAGCGTGGGCGTCTCGGCGCGACATCTGAGCTTCATCCAGACCGGGCGCTCCCGCCCGAGTCCGGAGATGGTGCTCACGCTGGCCGAGGGCCTCGACATCCCGCTGCGGGAGCGCAACACGCTGCTGCTGGCGGCCGGGTTTGCCCCGCGCTACCAGTCGCGCCCGCTCGAGGACGCCGCCCTGTCCCCGGCCCGGGACGCCGTGCAACGCCTCCTCGATGCGCACCACCCATACCCGGGCGTGGTCATCGATCGGTGCTGGAACATCGTGGGCGCCAACGCCGCCGCGACTGCGCTCACGGCCGGCCTACCCGGGGAATTGCTCGGCCCGCCGGCCAACGTCTACCGGCTGTGCCTGCATCCCGACGGCCTGGCCGGGCGGCCCCTGAATTTCGGCGAATGGGCGGGCTACCTGCTGCACCAGTTGCAGCGCACGATCGCGCTGACCGGCGACCCTGCGGTGCAGGCCCTCGGCGACGAGGTACGCGAATACCCCGGCGTTGCCACGGCCGCCAAACCGTGGGGCACGCCGTCGGACGGCGCGTCGCTGCTCGTTCCGGTGGTGCTCGATGCCGGCGGCGGTCAGCGGCTGTCGATGTTCACCACGCTGACGACCTTCGGGACTCCGCTGGATGTCACGCTCGCCGAATTGGCCGTCGAGTTGTTCTATCCGGCCGACGCCGAAAGTGCCCGCCTGCTGCGCGGCGAGTAGCTCCTCGGATGCGGATCTGAGGTTCGTTGCCATCCGCGATTCGGCGAACCGGAGCCGAACGGCCCGGGACCCTAGACTGTGTGCGTGACTGTCTCAGGAGCGGGCGCCCGCACTCACGTGGCCGACACCGTCGAACATGCGGCCGCCACCCCCGACCAGCCGCAGCCCTTCGCTGAATTGGGTCTCAAAGACGACGAGTACCAGCGGATTCGCGAGATCCTGGGGCGCCGGCCCACCGACACCGAGCTGGCCATGTACTCGGTGATGTGGAGCGAGCACTGCTCGTACAAGTCGTCGAAGGTGCACCTGCGCTACTTCGGCGAGACCACCACCGACGAGATGCGCGCGGGCATGCTGGCCGGCATCGGCGAGAACGCGGGCGTCGTCGACATCGGCGACGGCTGGGCCGTCACGTTCAAGGTCGAGTCACACAACCACCCGTCCTATGTCGAGCCCTACCAGGGTGCGGCCACCGGCGTGGGCGGCATCGTGCGCGACATCATGGCCATGGGTGCCCGGCCGGTCGCCGTGATGGATCAACTGCGGTTCGGTCCCGCCGAGGCGCCCGACACCCGCCGCGTGCTCGACGGCGTGGTCCGCGGTATCGGCGGTTACGGTAACTCGCTGGGCCTGCCCAACATCGGCGGGGAGACGGTCTTCGACGCGTCGTATGCGGGCAATCCGTTGGTCAACGCGCTGTGCGTGGGGGTGCTGCGCAAGGAGGACCTGCACCTGGCATTCGCCTCGGGAACCGGCAACAAGATCATCCTGTTCGGTGCGCGCACCGGCCTGGACGGGATCGGCGGGGTGTCCGTGCTGGCGTCGGAGACCTTCGGCGGCGACGAGGGCGACGGCCCCGGCCGCAAGAAGCTGCCCTCGGTACAGGTCGGCGACCCGTTCACCGAGAAGGTGCTCATCGAGTGCTGCCTGGAGCTGTACGCGGCCGGCTTGGTGATCGGCATCCAGGATCTCGGTGGTGCCGGATTATCCTGTGCCACTTCAGAACTCGCATCGGCCGGTGACGGCGGCATGCAAGTCGAACTGGACAGCGTCCCGTTGCGGGCGGCCAATATGACCCCCGCCGAGATCCTGTCCAGCGAGTCCCAGGAGCGGATGTGTGCGGTGGTCGCTCCGGAGAATGTCGACGCCTTCCTGGCGGTGTGCCGCAAGTGGGAGGTGCTGGCGACCGTCATCGGCGAGGTCACCGACGGTGATCGGCTGCGCATCACCTGGCACGGCCAGACCGTGGTCGACGTGCCGCCGCGCACCGTTGCCCATCAGGGGCCGGTCTACGAGCGTCCGGTGGCGCGCCCGGAGTCGCAGGACGCGTTGAATGCCGACAGCTCGGCCAAGCTGCCCCGGCCGACCACCGGTGCCGAACTGCGCGCGACTTTGCTTGCGCTGCTGGGCAGCCCGCACCTGTGCAGCCGGGCATTCATCACCGAGCAATACGACCGGTACGTGCGCGGCAACACCGTGCTGGCCGAGCACGCCGACGGCGGAGTGCTGCGCATCGACGAGGTCACCGGCCGTGGTATCGCGCTGTCGACCGACGCTTCGGGGCGCTACACCAAGCTGGACCCCTACACCGGAGCCCAGCTGGCGCTGGCCGAGGCCTACCGCAACGTCGCGGCCACCGGGGCCGTGCCGGTCGCGGTGACCAACTGCCTCAACTTCGGTTCGCCCGAAGATCCCGGGGTGATGTGGCAGTTCTCGCAAGCGGTTCGGGGGCTCGCCGATGGCTGTGTGGCCCTGGGGATTCCAGTGACAGGCGGAAACGTCAGCTTCTACAACCAGACCGGAACGGTCGCCATCTTGCCGACACCGGTGGTCGGCGTGCTGGGCGTGATCGACGACGTCGACCGGCGCATCCCGACCGCCCTGGGCACCGACCCGGGGGAGTCCCTGTTGCTTCTCGGCGACACCCGCGACGAGCTCGACGGGTCCATCTGGGCCCAGGTAACCGGCGATCACCTCGGTGGGTTGCCGCTGGCGGTCGACCTGCAGCGGGAGAAGCTGCTGGCCGAGGTGCTCAGCGCGGCATCGCGCGACGGGCTGGTGACCGCGGCCCATGACCTGTCCGAGGGGGGGCTGGCCCAGGCCATCGTGGAATCGGCGCTGGCAGGTGAAACCGGTTGCCGCATAGTGCTTCCCGAGGGCAGTGACCCGTTCGTGACGCTGTTCTCCGAGTCGGCGGGCCGCATGCTCGTGGCGGTGCCGCGCACCGAGGAAAGCCGGTTTCGGTCCATGTGCGAGGCGCGCGGGCTTCCTGCCGTCCGCATCGGCGTCGTCGACCAGGACTCGGACGCGGTCGAGTTTCAAGACCTGTTCACGGTATCACTGGCCGAACTGCGCGCGACATCCGAAGCGGTGCTGCCGCGATTCTTCGGCTGAGCCACGTTATCCCGCGTGTACCCGATCCGGTTGGTCGGGGACGACGCTGCCGTCGGGTCGTAGCAGCGGTGCCCGGCCGCCGTCGGGAGTGTCGAAACCCTGTGTCGCACAAGGGTAGGGCGGACGCGCACCCAATGGGTTGGTGAACATCGGGTTGACCAGCCATTGCCCGTCGGAATTGGCGTAGGCCCGGCACATCAACTCGATCTGGTTGCGATTGATCACCAGGCGCAGCGCGGTCGCGTCCGCGGTGAAGGTGACGTCTCCGTCGGAGTCGCCGGCCCCGAACACCTGGCGCCGCGGCTCGGCCGACTGGTCGAACGCCGACGGCCCCTGGATGCCGAACACCTGCTCGTTGATCCGGCAGCGCTTGCCCTCGTTGAAGGGAATCGACGGCTCGCCACCGCAGGACGCCAATCGGGAGGTCAGAACGTCGCCGTCGTGCTCGGTGCGGGTGCCCATCACGTGGTCGGCGGCGATGCCGAGATCGGCGGCCCAGACTCGTACCACCGGCTCGGGCGAAGCGGAGGCGATACGCACGTCAAATCCGTTGGCCTGCAGGGTAGCAACCAGATCCCGCATCTGGTTGTAATAGCGCACCCACCCGACTTGGCGGGTGCTGCCCACCTGCTGTTCGGCGCCCTCGGGTGCCTCGAGGTTTTCTCGCCGGGCCGCTGCGGCGAATCCGGTGATGTCGGCCTCGGTCCAGCCGGCCAGCAGTTGCGACCCCCAGGCGGCGGAGGGATTGATGCGTCGGTGGTTGTAGCCGGCGAATGCCGCTGCGCCGGTGCGGATCTGACGATCGCTGGCTATCGAGACCAGCTCGTCGGCGCATCCGGTGTTGGTTCCCGTCGGCAGCGGCTCACCCGGAGGGTCAGCGTGCCGCACGCGGATGCCAGTTCCGCGGCGGCCGGCGCGGTGAGGTATTGGCTTGTCTCGCTCCAATTTCCACCGGGCGGTTGACGCACCTTGGAGTTGCGCACCATCCAGAAGAAGGTGGCCTCGCCGCCGTCGTTTTTCACCATCGTGTTGTCCCAATCGAACACCGCCAGTGGCGGGTCGTCCGCCTCGGGTTCCAGCTTGCCGCAGCTGCCGAGGTGACCGATCATCGCGTTGAGCCGGTCACGGTTGTCGCCATACCAACCCGGATCGGCGGCCAGCGTGCGACAGCCGTTGTCGCTGGCGTCGCCTTCGCGATGGTCGCCGGAGTCGCCACACCCCGAAACCGACAGCGCCAGCGCGGCGATCGCGAATGCCGTGAGTCGACGAGCGACGGCCGCCGCCCGGTGGGCAGCCAAGCGTGCGATGGTCATTTGTGTCTTTCAGCTCGCTCTTCAGGGGTTGCCCGTGTTGTCGCCCAGTTGGCGGCCCCACACATACTCCACGGCAACCGGTGAACCGACCTCAAAGTGGTTGTAGGGGGCCACGCTCGCGCCGGTGTCCATGACGAGCATCGGAGCGGGCCACAGTTCGCGGGTGATCGATTGTCAGCAGCCCGGGCGTCCGCCGGGGCCGCCCCTGGCGTTGGTCCGAGGCAGGTTTTCGGGGTAGGTGTACGGGTTGGGCGCGCCCCCGATCGAGCCCGACGAGTGGGCTCCCAGCGCGTATCCGTTGTCACCGAGTGCGACGTGAAGCTTGGGTGCGACTTGGTTGAAATTGCGGATGGTGCAAAAGATTTCGGGGCTGTACTCGTCCAGCAGCTGGGCGGTGGGAACGAGATCGCCAGCGCTACGCGCCAGGTAGGGGCCGGCTCGGCCGAACAGGTCGGCGCCGCTGCTGCCCAAGCCCGCGGTCGCCAGCAATGCCGCATCCAGATCTCCTTGCTGCCGGTTGAGCGTCCGCGCGGTGGTCACCGCCTGGTCGAGCGCGTCCCACAGGTCCGGCGCGGCGTCGGCGTAAGTGTCGCCCAGCGCTGCCAGCCGCGCCAAGTCGAGGTGAATCATCGGCAGCTGCGGGTTGACGTCGTCGAGGATCGCGTTGCCGTTAAGCAGCGAGGCGCCGAATTTCTCGCCCAGCCCGGCCAGCGCCTGTGCCGCGGCGGACAGCGTCAGGTTCACCTTGACCGGATCGATCTTCTCGGTGATCGAGGTCAGCGTTTCGAACAAGGTGTTGAACTCGGTCGTCACCGTCGTCGCGTCGATCACCATCGAGGGTGTAATCGATTGTGGTACAGGTGTTTTCGGCGACGACAAGGCAACGTACTTGTTGCCGAACACGGTGTTGGCCTTCACCTCGGCCGCCACGTTGGCCGGAATCATGCTGACGTACTTCGGCGTCACGTCCAGCACCACTTTGGTGGCCGGCTTGCGGTCCCGGGTGATCTCGGAAATACCGTCCACCCGGCCGATCTCGACGCCGTTGTAGGTGACCTTGGTGCCGGGGTCCATCACCAGGCCCGCGCGCGGGGCCACCAGGGTCAACTTCGTCCTCGGTGTGAAGTCCCCGCGAAATTGCGTGTACAAGACCAACCCGAGGAGCCCCATGACCACGATCGTCACGAGGCCCACGGTCTTATACGGGGGCCCGCTTCGCGGATCCATGATTCTGAGACCCTAGGGTATGGCCGCCCGTGATAGTGCTGATCCGGCCAAGACACGTAAGGTCCTTACTACCGTGGCGGACTGGTTGCGCGACGAAACCCGTCCGGCACCCGACCGCGCCACGCTGGCGACCGCGGTGCGCCTCACCGCGCGCACCCTGGCCGCGCTGGCGCCCGGTGCCAGCGTCGAGGTGCGGATCCCACCGTTCGCCGCGGTGCAATGCGTGGCCGGGCCCAAACACACCCGCGGTACCCCACCCAACGTCGTGGAGACCGATCCGCGGACCTGGCTGCTGCTGGCCACCGGACGGGTGGCGCTCGCCGACGCGAAAGCCGCCGGATCACTGACGTTGTCGGGCGCCGGCGCGGGTGAAATTGACCACTGGCTGCCCCTGTTCGACGTGGGCTGAAGATAACCCTGAACTGCAGGTTTAGGGTGGCACGCCGATAATTTCCGGGTTCAACACGCCCGACGGGTTCGTCCGCGGGGCTTACGTGCCCGTAAACTTCGAGGCGTCACTACTCCTCGCTAGGGAGCCGCCCGTGACCACCGTAGGACCAGCAGGATCAGACGCATCCGAGCAGGACCTGAACGCGCCCCGCGAAGAGTGCGGTGTATTCGGGGTCTGGGCCCCGGGTGAGGAAGTCGCCAAACTCACCTACTACGGCCTCTACGCGCTGCAGCATCGCGGCCAGGAAGCCGCCGGTATCGCTGTCGCCGACGGATCCCAGGTGCTGGTGTTCAAGGACCTCGGCCTGGTCAGCCAGGTGTTCGATGAGCAGACGCTGGCCGCCATGCAGGGCCACGTCGCGATCGGGCACTGCCGGTACTCCACCACCGGCGACACCACCTGGGAAAACGCCCAGCCGGTGTTCCGCAACACCGCCGCCGGCACCGGGGTTGCCTTGGGACACAACGGGAACCTGGTCAACACCGCCGAACTCGCCGCACGCGCGCGGGACGCGGGGCTGATCGCCAAGCGCGCCCCGGCCCCGGCAACGACGGACTCCGACATCCTGGGCGCGCTGCTCGCCCACGGCGCGGCCGACTCCACCCTGGAGCAGGCGGCGCTGGAACTGCTGCCGACCGTGCGCGGGGCCTTCTGCCTGACGTTCATGGACGAGAACACGCTGTACGCCTGCCGCGATCCCTACGGGGTGCGGCCGCTTTCGCTCGGACGCCTGGACCGCGGCTGGGTGGTGGCCTCCGAGACGGCCGCGCTCGACATCGTCGGCGCCTCGTTCGTCCGCGACATCGAGCCGGGTGAATTGCTGGCCATCGACGCCGACGGCGTGCGCTCCACCCGCTTCGCCAACCCCACCCCGAAGGGCTGCGTCTTCGAATACGTGTACTTGGCCCGGCCGGACAGCACGATCGGCGGACGGTCGGTGCACGGCGCCCGGGTGGAGATCGGTCGCCGGCTGGCTCGCGAATGCCCGGTGGACACCGACCTGGTGATCGGCGTGCCGGAATCGGGCACCCCGGCCGCGGTCGGATACGCGCAAGAGTCCGGTATCCCGTACGGGCAGGGCCTGATGAAGAACGCCTACGTCGGGCGGACATTCATTCAGCCGTCCCAGACGATCCGGCAGCTGGGTATCCGGCTCAAGCTCAACCCGCTCAAAGAGGTGATCCGCGGCAAGCGGCTCATCGTCGTGGACGACTCGATCGTGCGGGGCAACACGCAGCGCGCGTTGTTGCGCATGCTGCGCGAGGCCGGCGCCGTCGAGGTGCATGTGCGGATCGCCTCGCCGCCGGTGAAGTGGCCGTGTTTCTACGGCATCGACTTCCCGTCGCCGGCCGAATTGATCGCCAACGCCGTCGAGGACGAGGCGGAAATGCTCGAGGCGGTGCGACACGCCATCGGCGCCGACACGCTGGGTTACCTCTCGCTGCGCGGCATGATCGCCGCGACCGAGCAGCCGGCCTCCCGGCTATGCGCCGCCTGCTTCGACGGCAAGTATCCGATCGAGCTGCCGAGCGAATCCGCACTGGGCAAGAACGTTATTGAGCACATGCTCGCCAACGCGGCGCGCGGTGCAGAGCTCGGCGATGTTGCCGCCGACGAGGTTCCGGTCAACCACTGATCGGGTCCTTCAAAGACGTTTGATGCCGGCGGGAAGCGCCTACCGGTAGCCTTTATCGCGATGACGGATCCCGCAAAAAGCCCAGGAGCAGAACCGGGCAGCCAGGGCATTACTTACGCGTCGGCCGGGGTGGATATTGATGCCGGTGACCGCGCGGTCGATCTGTTCAAGCCGCTGGTGGCCAAGGCCACCAGACCCGAGGTGCGCGGCGGGCTTGGGGGATTCGCCGGATTGTTCGCGCTGCGGGGCGACTACCGCGAACCGGTGCTCGCGGCCTCCAGCGACGGCGTCGGCACCAAACTGGCGGTCGCGCAGGCGATGGACAAGCACGACACCGTCGGCCTGGACCTGGTGGCCATGGTGGTCGACGACCTCGTGGTCTGCGGCGCCGAGCCGCTGTTCGTGCAGGACTACATCGCCGTCGGCCGCACGGTGCCCGAACGGGTGGCCGCGATCGTCGGCGGCATCGCCGAGGGATGCATGCGGGCCGGTTGTGCGCTGCTGGGCGGCGAGACCGCCGAACACCCCGGTTTGATGGAACCGGACCACTACGACATCGCCGCGACGGGTGTCGGCGTGGTCGAGGCCGACGACATCCTGGGGCCCGAACGGGTCAAACCCGGCGACGTCATCATCGCGATGGGATCCTCGGGCCTGCATTCCAACGGATATTCGCTGGCGCGCAGCGTCCTGCTGGAGATCGACCGGATGAACCTGGCCGGCTACGTGGAGGAATTCGGTCGCACGCTGGGCGAAGAGTTGCTCGAGCCCACCCGGATCTACGCCAAGGACTGCCTGGCGCTGGCCGCCGAAACCCATGTCCGCACGTTCTGCCACGTCACTGGCGGCGGACTGGCGGGCAACCTGCAGCGCGTGATCCCGCACGGGTTGACGGCCGAGGTGGACCGCGGCACCTGGACGCCGGCGCCAGTGTTTGCGATGATCGCCCAGCGCGGGCGTATCTCCCGCGAGGAGATGGAAAAGACCTTCAACATGGGCGTGGGCATGATCGCCGTCGTCGCCCCCGAAGACACCGACCGTGCGTTGGCGATATTGACTGCGCGGCACCTGGACTGCTGGGTGTTGGGCACGATCTGCAAAGGCGGAAAAGACGGCCCGCGCGCGAAACTGGTTGGGCAGCACCCGAGGTTTTAAGGGCCCGCGCCTAGCTTCTAGCGGCGCCAGTCGTCTTCGCGATCCCAAGATTCGTCGGCGCCATCCAGCTCGCCGGATTGGTCCGCACCGGTCCCCGCCAACTCGCGCTGAAGCCGATCGAAGTCGGTCTGCGGGGAGCTGTATTTAAGTTCTCGAGCAACCTTGGTCTGCTTTGCCTTAGCCCGGCCGCGGCCCATGGGGGAACCCCCTCGCGCAATAACGGAGCGGCCTAACAAGTAGGCGGCTCCGATCTCTTGGTGTCGTTATTGTCCTGCCAACAGCTTACCGTGCCTCGCGGACGAGCGTCGGTGCCCCCTGCCCGCCGTGTTGGACTTCGACAGACATTATCGCGTCCCGCCCCGCAACCGCTCGACGGCGAGGCGCCCGGCGCCGATCTGGTCACTCGGCGGCAGTGAATCGGCGTCGATGACCGCCGCTACCGACCCCTGGGCGCCCGTCGTCAGTTGGGTGTCGGCGGGTATGCCGCGCTTGAGCAACGCCAGCGCGATCGGCCCCAGATCCACGTGGTCGACGACGGTGCCCAGCCGTCCCACCGCGCGCCTGGCCGCGAGCACCGCGTCACCGGTCAGCGGCCGGTCCACCGAGCCGTCGAGGTGCAGCAGCACCAGCATTCGGGGTGGTTTGCCCAGGTTGTGGACCCGGGCGACGGTTTCTTGCCCGCGGTAGCAGCCTTTGTCCAGGTGGACGGCCCCGACGCCGGGGCCTCCGATCCAGCGCACCTCGTGCGGAATCGTGCGTTCGTCGGTGTCGACGCCCAGGCGCGGGCGCAGGGCCGCAACCCGGTTGGCTTCGTAGGCCCACACCCCGGCCGGCCGCACGCCGGCGGTGGCGAAGCGGGCCTGCCAGTCGGCCGCATCGGTGCGCGGCACCAGCAGCTCGAGTTCCACCCGAGCCGCGGCCGACGCCGGCATCCGCCGCACAAAACCACCGTTGGCCAGCGCGGTTGCGGCCATTTCGGCGGGCAGGGCGTCCAGGCCGAGCACGTCGAGCACCGCCCGGTCGGCCAGGTGCGGGCCGATCAGCGACAGCACCGCCAGGCCGGCGGCCGCGGGCGCGACGTCCGACCAGAACACCATCTTGGTCAGGTAGCTCAGCAATGGCTCACCGCGCCACGGCTCGGTGTCGAGGTAGGTGATGCCGCCGAGCTCGGTCTGCATCCAGTGGTCCTCGACCCGGCCCTGCCCGTCCAGGCTCAGATTCTGCGTGCTGGCCCCGTCGGGAAGTTTGCTGACGTGTTGGGTCGAGATGTTGTGCAGCCAGCTTTGTCGGTCCGCGCCGGTCAACGTGAGGACCGCGCGGTGCGAACGGTCCACCAGTACCGCCTCGGTTTCGGCCGCGCGCTGCTCGCCGAGCGGATCGCCGTAGTGCCAGACCGCGCCGGCGTCGGGCCCGGAATCGGGTGCGGGTACTGCGGTCATGTGCGCCCCTCCTCCTCATCGTTGGCGGCTTGGGTCACACGTCAACTCTACGGACCGGCGTCCGCGCGGCTGCGCTGGTCGCCGCGACGGCTAGGCTCTGTCGGCATGGCAGCCCAGACGGGTGTGATCGTCACCCTCGACGGCGAAATACATCCGCCCGGCACCCCGCTGTTGCCCGCCGACGACCTCGCGGCCGTCCGCGGTGACGGGGCCTTCGAGACCCTGCTGGTCCGCGACGGCGGCGCCTGCCTCGTCGGGCCGCATCTGCAGCGATTGACTCAGTCCGCCAAATTCATGGATCTGCCCGAGCCGGACCTGCCCAAGTGGCGGCGCGCGATCGAGATCGCCACCCAGGAGTGGGTGGCTGGCTCGGCCGCCGAAGGCGCGCTGCGGTTGATCTACAGCCGGGGCCGCGAGAGCGGTTCGCAGCCCACCGCGTACGTGATGGTCAGCCCGGTCCCGGAAAGGGTTGCCGTGGTTCGCCACAACGGGCTCGCGGCGATCACGCTGGACCGCGGACTACCCGCCGTCGGCGCCGGCGAGATGCCGTGGTTGCTGGCCGGCGCGAAAACCCTGTCGTACGCGGTGAATATGGCCGCCTTGCGGTACGCCGCCCAACGAGGCGCCGGCGACGTGATTTTCGTCAGCTCGGACGGCTACATCCTGGAAGGACCGCGCTCGACGGTGGTGATCGTCACCGAATCTTATGCGGGCCCGGACAGCAATCTGTGCCTGCTGACGCCGCCGCCCTGGTACCCGATTCTGCGTGGCACCACGCAGCAGGCGCTGTTCGAGGTGGCCCGAAGCAAGGGCTACGACTGCGACTATCGCGCCCTGCGGGTCGCGGATTTGCATGCTGCCCAAGGGATTTGGCTGATATCAAGCATGACGCTGGCGGCCCGCGTGCATACGCTCGACGGTCGTCCGATGGGCCGGTCCCCGATGGCCGGGGAATTCGCCCAACTGGTGGACGCGGCGATCGTCAGCGATCGCTAAGCGCTGAATTGTGTTGTCGCGCGCGGCAGCGGGAGGTAGGGTCGGCCGTACACAAGGAGGAGGTGGTCCGCGAAATTGAGTGCTTGTCGGAGCACCCGCCCTCACAGCGCATTCGCGCAGGTAAACGCTAAATAGTCGGCTTCTCAGACCTTCTCACCCTGGCCTCACCCCGGTGTGTGGCGGGTGCGTGTCGGGGCAGCAAACAAAAGTCGTTATCGCTGAGGTAATCGAGGTCATGTCGCTGCCACTTCCGCTACAACCCCCGCGCGCTCCGCAAGACCGTGCGCGACGTGCTCGACTCGACCGGCGAAGGCCAGACCCGCAACGCGTACCACCGGGCACTGTTCATCGCCGCGCGCAAGGCGAGGGCGGGCTGCTACCCGTGGAGCGTCGCGCTGCGTTCGGCTAGGCAGCGACGGCTGCGGTCTCGATGGCAGCCCGGCGTCGCCGGCTATGACGGCATCGACGCCACGCCTGCACAAATTGCTGAATGGCCCGAGAATGTTGTCCGCCGCGTCGCTTTTAGTCACGAGCACGGGCAGATGCTTGTCCCCGCCGGATACTTCGCCGTGTTCGCGACAGGCGGGCCGGATTCCGAACAGAACGTGATTGCGCGAAGGATGCATCCCAGCCCCGCTTGGCAGCGGGCTCCGGTTGATCGAAGGCAATTGGGCCAAATACCCCTTGGTGGAATCGTTCTTTCAGCGCGGGCTCGGCACCGGGGTCCGCCATCGTGGCGCTGCGGCGGTCGTGCAAATTAAGGCCAGCGGCACGTACGACTTGCCCGAAGTCAACCTGTAAGGCGGCGACATGGCACAGCACAGCCCGTTTTGGTCAGACGGCATCTACGACAAAGGTGAACCGAGCGAGTACAGCTGGGGCAGCGGCCTTACCCCACGCCACGCTCGCCACGCCGCACCTGACGACGGCGGCGCGTACAGCGGCCTGTCACCCGGTATCGCACCGGACCGCCAAGGCCAGCGCCACGGTGTGCCGGGGCGGCGGCCGCGGGCATAAGCCAGGGTGGCGGCGGTTACCGCCTCGAGCGGCCAAGCCAGCCGCCGTCACCCGTTCAACCGCGTAAGCGGGCTAGGGTGTCTGTGGCGCAGACCTAGCCCGCCAACAGCGTTACGGCAGTTGGGCGGTGGCTATGCAGTCTCTTCCGTGGAGGACTTCGGGCCGCTGAAGCGGTCAAACTTCGTTAGTGCCGCGACCGCGTGGTAGTCAGTGAAGATGTCGTCCATGCGTTGCCGAGCGATCTCTTGGCCCTGTGCCAGTTCGGTATTTCTGTCCATCTTCGATACGAGGTAGTCCAGAGCCTGTGCGGTGATACCTACGGCGTTGACGGCGTTTTCGCATCGAAACGCGACAAAGTGCCAATCGACACTGGCGCGAAGGTCAGCCCGCGCGATGGGTTCACGAAACTCTGCGGCCATGTGGACTGCCCAGTCGCGAAACCGAAACATCTGTGTCACAGCAGACTTCAGCTGCTTCGCAGCATCGCGACTGCTGATCTTTAGGTGGTATCGGAGCGTTTCGGTGATGCGCTTATGTCGAGCCGTACGGTTCCGCGTCCATGTTCCGTCAACGTCATGTGGGTGTGGTCCACAGCGGTCCTTGACCGTGGCATACAGCGCATCGAAAGCGATGCGCATGCGGTCATCGTTCGCATGCACGCACGCAACTCTCGGAACAGAATCGCTGTGAGTTCCTCGCGGATCGGGCGACGAACGTCCTCGTCTGACCCTGCGGCGTCGAGCCGCGCAATGAGTGGCCCAATTCGCTCGGCTGCGCGAATGGCGGCTTCCGCCGCGTCTACCGCATCGTGCAGCCAGAAGGGCCAGAGGTCGGTTCGGACCCGCACCGTTGGCGTGGACGCTGTGAAAGTCCCATCTTCGCCGATGGCAAAGCTGAGGTCACTGATTTGAAGATCACCACCGAAGCTCCAAACGCCTTGCCATGTCGGCTGGGGCAGTGGCTCTTCTGCAGTCATGTTCCCATCGTCCCAACGACCGCCGACAAAGTCCGCGCTTCAGCATCCGCCTGCGTGTCGTCGCCTGTGACTAGTGGTGCTGTTGGGGTGTATGGGGTTTGGCTACGCCGACACCGCCCCAATTCGCCACTGGGCAGTCAGTGGTAGACCTTCTGTAGGTCTTCACCGACTCGGCGCGCAGGCGCTCCGAGCGCGAGCAGATACCCTGCCACGAACTTGTAGCTGTATCCGGCACCGAGCAGTATCGCAATCGGTTCTTCACGGTTCGCCTTGAAGAACGGACCCCGCTGGTGGTAGCCGTTGTACCCCGCGTGGTGGAGGTCTTCGAGTGCTTCGCGAATATCGTCCGGCACGCCGGGATGGCGCTCGCCGGTCAGCACATTCAGCGCGTTCGTCGCCGCGACCCAACCCGATATTTCTTCGTCGTTGTGTGCCGCAACGGCGAGCAGCTGGCCGTCTGCGGCCTGTATCGCGTAGCCGAGTAGCTGAAGGTCTGGCGCGTAAGCGAACACCGGTCCTCCGCGTGTGACACTCGGGCTGCGGTTCGTGCCGATGTTGCCGTTGCCGCCGTATACCTTCACCGCATCGTCCCGCGCATCGAAGTGATTCTTGTTGGGGATGAACAGCACGCGACGCGTGTACTCAGCGTCAGTGACGCGTGTACTCAGCGTCAGTTGTGTTCTTGCCGATCCAGCGCACGATTTCGGCGGCGTCGCCGCCCGCAGGCAGCCAGACGTTCTCGGCAAGGTTTGGTTCAAGTGTCATGTACAGCATTCTCCCAGTCACCTCTGACATCCGCCCGCAGCTGGTGTTCAGCTATCAGCAAACACGCTCACCCCGGCGTCACCCCGGTGACCGGGGGCAATTCGGGACTGTCTTCCGCTATCCGCCAATGGACCGCGAGTGACCGGAAATAAACCGGTAGCTGCGACTTCCGGCCACTGGTACGATCGGCCGTACACAAGGAAGGAGGTGGTCCGCGAAAGTGATAGCTTCATGGACATGTGAGGTGGCTACGCGCTAGCTGCATTGGCTACCGAAGAGCTGGCGGATGCGCTGGCGAATTCCCCGTAGCCACCCGGCCCCCGAGCTTCCCGGTCTGTCCAACCAGGAACACGGCTCGGGGGCCGTCCCATGTCTTGGGCTGCTATTGGTTGGATTTCGCGGCGATCTGCTCGGCGATCTTGCCCGCCTGACCGGGTGCGGCATTCGGGCCGCAGACCGTCACGTCGATGACCCTGGCGCCGTCGGCGTGCAGTACGTGGTGGCAGATTTTGACGTTGTCTCCCCGGGTGCGCTGCTGGCGATCTTGGGCACGGTGCCCGTCACGTCCGCGAATGCCCAGTCAAAGCTGTTGCCGTTGAGCGTCTCGGTCACCGTCTTACCGGCGCACGATCTCCACTTGTCGGCGGACTGCTGAACGAAGGCGCTGGCCTGGTCGGGTGACGAGAATTCCGCGACGGTCTCGATGATCCGGTTCGGCGGGTCCTGCTCGGGCGTGTGCAGGATCAGGCCGCGCACCGCGCTCAAGCCGCCGGCGCCCTGGTATGCCGCGGCGACGGCGGGTTCGTAGGTGCCCGCGCATGTCGGGTCGGTCAGGGTCCACTTGGGGTTTCGCAGCTGGCTGATCTTTTCGCCGGCCACCACGCTCGGATCACCCACGATGGCACCGACCTCTGGTGCGCCGACCAAATAGGATTCCAGCTTGGCCGCGTTCCCGGCCGGACCCGAATTCGCCGCCGCCGGAGCCGAATTCGAGTTCGACGCCCGCGGAGCCGGCTTGGTCTTGCCGCTTTGCGTGGTCATCACCACCACGATCGCGATCGCGGCGATGACCGCCACCGCGGCACCGCCGATGATGAGCAGCCGCTTGTTCGATCCGCCGGTTGCCGTATCGCCGCCTGTCGCGACCGGGGCGGTGGCCGCGGTCAGCGCCGCTCGCTGCGGGGGCCGACGCGGCGGCGGCGCCGTCGGGCGCAGCGTCCTTGGCCTCGATTTCGGCCAGCACGTTGTCGATTTCGCTTCGGGTGCGGTACGTGACGTCGTGGCGCAGGCGCAGCATGCGCAGCAGCTGCGCGATCGCTGCGGGCGCTGGGGTCGTCGCCGTCCTCGTCGAGCCCGGACCGCAGCTCGACCAACAGCTGCAGCTGCTGCTGCGGGCTGAGCTCCTTTTCGGCCATCTGGTTGCCCAGCCGGGTGATGTATTTGAACGGCACTGGAGGCTCTTCGGGCAGCGGGTCGGGCAACGGCACGGGCTTGCTGCGCAGCGCATGCACGGCGGTGACCAACTGGATATCGGCGTCGACCGTAGGCTCCCGGTAGTCAATGATCTGCAATGCGGCAAGGGGATTCACGCGCATGCTGTCAACTTCACCGATGCGCACGGGCAGGATCGGACGGCCCAGGGCCTGGGCGTAGCGCAGCTCGGCCTGACTCGGCTTGGATTGCAGCCAGTTGCTCGACAGCGCGACGATGAACACCTCGCAGTCGCGGATCTGCTCGAGGATTTTGGCCCACCACGAGTCGCCGCCGCCGAGCTCCTGGTCGAACCACACCTGGTGCTGACCGCGCCGCAGCGCGGTGGTCAGCGCGTCGACCGCCGACCGATCTTGGCTCGAGTAGCTGATGAACAACGCCATCGCAGTCTCCTAGGGTGAGCGAAGCGAACGAGCTAAGGCGAACGCCTGCCTGCGCGACCCGTACGCACATGCGCCGATACCGTATCAGTGTTGGGCCGCTTCAGGATGCGCAAGTTTTCGCCGTATTCCCGACCGGCTACCCGTCCCCACCGTCGCGGGCGTGCGCCTCTTCGGGTGGCCGGTATTCGACGTAGCGGCGCGCGAACTCCTCGCCGGGAACCGGCCACTGCTCACCGCTGGCTCCGCGGACCACCCAGTCGCCCTCGGCGGCGTTCGTCGGCCCCTCCAAGGTATTGATGGTCTCGCCCGGATAGGCCGGGCGAGCTTGTACCCGTCCCTTGCGCTGCCATAGGCCGTCGCCCGCGGGCTCGTAGGTGTCCCGGAAGATGTCGTCGCGCACCGACCAAACCTTTCCGTCCTCCGATATCGCCCAATCGCCGGCAGCGGCGCGCATCGTGTGTCCCGAATCCGACACCCACGTCCATGGCGCGCTGCGTTGTTCGGCGGCCACCGTCCCGACCCGGGTGAAGGACTGCCACAGCGGACGCGACCGGAAACCCAGCTGGCGCAGGCTCCACAGCGTGCCCGCCAGACTCCGCACCGCCGCGTTGAGCAGATCCGGGTCGCTTTCCACCACCGACCAGTCGACGAGCTTGTTGTGGATCTTGCGCGAGTCGTCGCGCGGCGAGCCATACTTCCAGCCGTTGCGCCGGTAGTAGCGGCACCAGTCTTCGTGCTCGGCCTGGGCCATCTGCAACGCTGAGTCGCGGTCGAAGCCCATCAGCGCAAGCTGTTCCAACGGCGCCAACTCTGCCTTCTCGCTGCCCGACAGCTGCTGTGGCGGGCTGCCACAGGTGTTCCAGGTGTGGCCGGCGATCTGCTCCACCATCCACAACGCGTTGCGGACCTGGCGGCGGTTGGAGCCCCGGTAGAACTCGTCGAGCTCGGCCCACGGCACCGATGCGGACCCCCGCGTCCAAGTCGGGTCGATCGTGGCGACGTAGCGCTCGTGGATCAGCCGCGCCGCGCGCTCCCACGCGTCCTGAACCTGACCCTCCTGGGTGTCGAGCACCAGCGAGTAGGACTGCAGTCGGCCGACGACCTGGATGGACTCGTCGGTGAGGCTGGTGTTGAGGTCCGAGGCGTAGATCGGCATTTCGGGGAAGCGGGCGGCCAGCCTGGCCGCCGTTGTTCCGGAATGGGCGTCGACGAAGATGACCGCACTGGTCGCGGGGTCCACGTCGCCGATCAGCTTCAGCATGGTCGGTATCGTCGGGGCCTCGGCGACCGCGTCGATCGACGGCCCCTCGGAGGCGAATCCGGCTTGCTGCCGGTGGAACTCGTGATCGCGCAGGTAGTCCTCGGCGTCTCGTTCGACGAGCGTCAGCGCAGGCAGCTCGACCGCGCCGGGGGGAGTGTAGAAGTCGCGTTCCAGCGCCCGTTGGGTCAAATCCGCGCACAGTGCCAGCGTCAATTGTGAAGTGCCACAGACGAACACATGCTTGGTCCGCCCGGTCGCCACGATGCTGTTGAGCAGTCGGCCCGCGGTCACCTCGTATTTGCCGACCACGTCGGCCGCCCATCGGGTGTCGGATCCGCCGAACTGCTGGGCCCGCCACGCCTGGGCCAGCCAGGGATCGTCCATCCGCACGATCAGCGGTAGCCGCCGTTTGTGTGCGATCTCGGCGAGCCGGCGACTGATCAGGTCCAGCCACATCAGGTTCAGTGCCGGGTCCGGTGCCATCAGGTAGAGCCGAGAAAGGCGGCGCCACAGCCGAAGTGACAGCCAGGTCGACGGGGTGTTGAAGTCCACCAGCACTACGCGGGCGCCCAGGCGGCGGGCCCGCTGCACGCGATCGTCGCTGGCGCCGGTGAGGACGACCAGGGTGCTGCGCCGGTCCAAGGTGCGCGCCACGGCGCTGAGCATCGACTGGGTGTCACTGTCGATACCGACGACGGCCGTGACGGATTCGGCCCAGTTGGCCCGTATCCGGTCCACTTGGGACCGGAAAACCCGACCACCGCACCGCCCAACCCGGTGAAGATCGCCGACAGCGCGGCAATCCGGGCCAGTTCCAGGCCCACCGGTGTCGGGTTCGGACAGGTCTTCCCGCCGACGCAGAAGTCGCCGGTGTCGCCTTTGACCAGACTGGCCGTCGCCATCAGGGGAGTGAAGAACGCCGGATGGTTGGCGTCGTGACATCCCCAGTAGGGGGTCAGCCCGAGAATCGCCGTCATCGGGACCAGGGCTGCGGTCAGGCTGAACGAAATACCCACCACCCGGTGGCTGCCCGAGCGAAAGTTCAGCACGGACGCCCAGATGAGCACGCAGACAACGACCAACAGCGTCGGCATCGATCCGGGCCGGCCGAACCACGCCAGCCAGGCCGGAAAGGAGTCGTCGAGGTGGGGCGCGTGTCCAGCACGGCCAGGTAGGCGATCAGCAGCAGGCCGACCGCGGTTACGGCCCAACGCAATATGGGCGAGGGTGCCCTCGTGGGACGCATCCGCCGATCTCCCTTCGCCCGGCTGCTCGGACGTCGAACAGTACACGCAAAAGATCCGGCGAAAGCAATGGTTTGGGGTGAGCGCCGAATTGGCTACTCGGGCAACGGCAGCGGGCCGCTAGCCGACGAATCGCGACAGCCGCGCCGACAGGTGCGGGACCAGTCCGCCGTCGGCGTCGACTCGCTCCTCGACGTAGGCGAGGTCGCCCCCTTCGACGATGCCGTAGAGGCGCTTGGCGCCGCCCACGAGAACACCGCATCGGCTGCGGGCCAACGCGTCGGTCACCAGCTCCCAGGACGACTGGTTGCGCGGGCGCCCGTAGAAGAGTTCGACGTAGCCCGCCGAGTGCGCCAGCAACAGCTCGATGGCCTGGGATTCGATGGGGTCGTCGGGATCCTGGACAAAGAGCCAGAATCCGGTCTCACGCAGGCCGGGCTCCTGATAGTTGCCGTCGGCGTCGAGCCGCCACGACCGGGCTTCCCAATTCAGGTAATCACCGCCATCGTGGGAGACCACGATCTGCTGGCCGAATCGGTAGTCGCCGCCGTCGGGGCCGCGGCCCTCGCCCTCACCGCGCCACACGCCGACCAGGGGCAGCAGGGCCAGCAGCGCGTCGTGGAGGTTGGCGCCTTCGCGCAGGTTCGCCGTGTCGGCCGGCACCGGCAGATCGTCGAAGCCGGGGATGTTGCGGGCCGCGGTCACCTGGGCGCGTTCGGCGGCGGCGGCCACTGCGCGGTCGCCGGAGCCTGCAGAACCGGTCGGTCCCTGCGGGTCCTCGGACGTCACGACTCGTCGGTGATGAGCCGGTAGAGGGTGTACAACGCAAACCAGGAGATGACCACGACTGCCGCGACCAGCATGATCTCGAAGAAGAGCACCACGCCAGCGAGTCTATTCGCCTCGCGCCGTCAACCGCGCTTCCGGGGGATCGGAGGTCGTTCCCGCGGCGGTCAGGCGATCTTGACGTCCACCTCGTGGATGCCGGCGCCCGACGGCGTGATGACGGCATCGCCGTTGCCCGCCTTGGACAGGGCACGCAGTGTCCACGCTCCCGGCGCAGCGAAGAACCGGAAGTCACCGGTGGCCGACGCGACGACCTCCGCGGTGAACTCGTCGGACGAGTCCAGCAGGCGGACGAACGCGCCACCGACGGCTTGGCCGTCGCGGTCGACGACGCGGCCGGTGATCACCGTTTCCTTCTCCAGGTCGACGCTGGCAGGCAACGTCTGTCCTTGCCTAGGTGCAGAGCACATATCAGCTTCCCAACTCGATCGGGGCACCCACCAGGGAGCCGTATTCCGTCCAACTGCCGTCGTAGTTCTTGACGTTCTTATGCCCGAGCAATTCCTGCAGAACGAACCAGGTGTGCGACGAACGTTCCCCGATTCGGCAGTACGCAATCGTTTCCTTCGTGCCGTCCAGGCCGGCGTCGGCGTACAGCTTAGCCAATTCCTCGTCCGACTTAAAGGTGCCGTCCTCGTTCGCGGTCCGGCTCCACGGCACGTTGATCGCTCCCGGAATGTGACCGGGTCGCTGGCTTTGCTCCTGCGGCAGGTGCGCGGGCGCCAGGATCTTGCCGGAGAACTCGTCGGGGGAGCGCACGTCGACGAGGTTCTTGACGTTGATGGCCGCGATGACCTCGTCGCGGAACGCACGGATGGTGTTGTCCGGCGGTGCCGCGGTGTAGGAGGTGGCCGGCCGGCTGACAACGTCGGTGGTCAGCGGGCGCCCGTCGAGCTCCCACTTCTTGCGGCCACCGTCGAGCAGTTTGACGTTCTCGTGGCCGTAGAGCTTGAAGTACCAGTAGGCGTAGGCGGCGAACCAGTTGTTGTTGCCGCCGTAGAGGACCACGGTGTCGTCGTTGGCGATGCCGCGGTCGGACAGCAGCTTGGAGAACTGCTGGGCGTCGACGAAGTCGCGCTTGACCTGGTCCTGCAGGTCGGTGCGCCAGTCCAGCCTGATCGCACCGGCGATGTGGACTCCGTCGTACGCACTGGTGTCCTCGTCGACCTCGACGAACACGACGTTCGCCGTGTCGAGATTTTTCTCAGCCCAATCAGCGGAGACCAGGACGTCGGAGCGTGCCATGGTGTGGATCCTTTCGATTACTTCTATGAACTTGGGTTACGCCGGACCGGCGGTTGGTCGTAAGCGAACCACGAGCGGGTACAGCTGGCAGCCCAGGCAGATGCCGAAGGCCGCATTCAGGAACGCCGCCACCAGAGCGAAAGCCGTCGCGATGACGCCGGTCAGCGGCGCACCGACGGCGAATCCGGCGGCACCGGCGACCGCGAAGATCAGGCCGACCAATTGGGCGAACTTCAGCGGGGCCACCGGTTCGCGCTCTTTCACCGGGCCCAACCGCGGGGCCACCAGGGTGGCGAACAGCCGGCCGTAGGGGTGCCGGCGCGGGCCGCCGAGAGCACCGATGGCGAAGACGACGGCCTGGACTCCCAGAATGATCGCGGCCGCCAGCGGGCTGCGCGCCGAGACGAGCAGCGTCGCGACCAGCACCACCGTCGTAACCCAGGCGGCGAATCTGGGCCCGCGAACGTCGACGCGGTCCGACCGGGCGCTGGGATCACTGCTTGACACGAAAGACTCCTATTTGCCTGTTGCACGGAAGAAGTGGAGACATGCCACGGTGGGATCCGGGCTGGCTCCGAGCGCTGCGCGGGCGGGCGCGGCTACTCAGCAGCTACAGCAACAGCGACAACAACAACGCGCGATGCGGCACAGATCGACTGCGCGACGCTTGGTGAGCATGGGCTCCATGCGGGATGACACGTCGGTCAGCTTACCCAATGACATCGCGATCAAGCCAACAGTGGTTCGAGCGCGGAGCGGAGGTCGGCGGCCTTCGGGACACCTGATGCCCGGTAACGCTGACGTCCGTCGACGTCGAAAATCAACGTGGTGGGCAACGACAGCACCGAAAACCGCCGTGCCGCTGCCGGGTTGGCGTCGATGTCGACCTCCACGTGCGCCACGTCGCCCATGTTGTCGCATACCTGGTCGACCACCCGGCGGACGCGATCGCAGGGTCCGCACCACGGTGCGCTGAAATGCACGACCGTCGGTCCGGTGCCGGACAATCCCAGGTCCACGGTGTCCGCGCCGGCCTCTGGGCCCGGGCCCGAATCGACCGCGGTGAGGCTGCCGGAGCGCCGGGTCACCAGCCAGCCGACTATTGCCGCCAGGGCGAGAGCCGCGACGATGGCGACGACGACGGTACTCATGACGGGTTGAACCCTTCGAGGGTCACGGTTACTCCCGTGGTGATGCCCTCGATGATGACGTCCGAGCCGCGTGCCCCGACGGTGCGCGGCGCCACGCCGAACGGAAGCCGCTGATCGGGCAGTCGGGCGGTGAAGGCGCGCAACACGGCGTCGCGCTTGTCGTCCGGCACGGCTTGGTTGGCGGTATCCGGGCCGGTGAGGATGCCGGTCGGGGTGAACACGAGCGTCGCCGGATCGTCGGGCGCAATCGACAGGTCCACCGAGGTGCTCACCCGGTGATTGAAGTCCGCGGATTTCGGGGTGCCGCTGAATACCAGCCCGTGGCTTCCCGAGATGCCCGATTCGGTGGTGCCGCCGGTGGCGTCGTTGGTCTCGGCGGGCGGTGCCTCCACCATCAGGTCGTCGATGCCGAGGTATCGGCCCAGGTGCGAGGAGTCCAGGATGATGCGGCTCTCCAGCTTGCCCACCGGCAGCTTCGCATCGGGTCTGATCAGCCACGACGCGTAGGTCAGGTCGATCGAGTGCATGGTGGCTTCCAGGGTGGCCTTGCCCGTCGGCGCGTGATCAATGGCGTTTGCCTTGATCTCCAGCTCTCGGTAGTGGCGGTGCACCGCCTCCGGAATGAACGGGAAGGCCAGGATGGCGACAAAGGGGTCGGAACCCAGATTCGCCGCCTTGCGGACGGTACGCGACAGGTGGTATTCGGCGTAGATGCTGGCGCCGTAGTCCGTCCCGACGGTGCCAACAACGATCACCGCCACGGCCGAAACCGTGGCGATCACACTGATCAGCACCCTGCGCATCCGCATATTGTGGCGCAGTTCGCGGTGGCGCGCGGCACGGGATTGCGGTCTGGATGAGCTCGTGGTGGGGCTCACAGTCGCGAGCAAGGAGGCGCACAAAGGCCAGGTGGCACGTTATCGTTAGATGGCCTGGCCACTAACGCCACGTGGCTTTATGAATCTGGGAGATGCCTTTCCCACGAGCTGGAGGGGCTTGTTGGAGCTACTACTACTCACCTCTGAGCTGCACCCGGACCCAGTCCTGCCGTCGTTGTCGTTGCTTCCCCACACCGTGCGGACGGCGCCGCCCGAGCCTTCCTCGCTGCTGGAAGCGGGCACCGCGGACGCGGTGCTCGTCGATGCGCGCACCGATCTGTCGGCCGCGCGCGGGTTGTGCCGCTTGTTGAGCACGGCCGGCCGGTCGGTGCCGGTCGTGGCGGTGGTGGCGGAGGGTGGCCTGGTGGCGGTCAGCGCCGACTGGGGCCTGGACGAAATCCTGTTGCCCGGCACCGGACCCGCCGAGGTCGATGCCCGCATCCGGCTGGTGGTGGGCCGCCGCGGCGGCCTGGCCGACCAGGAAAGCGCCGGGAAGGTCAGCCTCGGCGAGCTGGTGATCGACGAAGGTACCTACACCGCGCGGCTGCGGGGCCGCCCGCTTGACCTCACCTACAAGGAGTTCGAGCTGCTGAAGTACCTGGCCCAGCACGCGGGCCGGGTGTTCACCCGTGCTCAGCTGCTGCACGAGGTGTGGGGATACGACTTTTTCGGCGGCACCCGCACGGTCGATGTGCACGTACGCCGGCTGCGGGCCAAGCTCGGGCCCGAGTACGAGGCGTTGATCGGCACGGTCCGCAATGTGGGCTACAAGGCCGTTCGCCCGGCGCGCGGTCGAGCGCCGATCCCTCCGCCCGACGACGACGCTGACGAGACCGACGAGACCGATTCCGAGAATCTGCAGGACCCGCTGGCCGACCCGCTGCGTAGTCAGTGATCGCGCCCGACTGGCGCTCCGCACTGACCGCCGAGGAGCAGCAGGGGGTGCGTGAACTGGTCGCGGCGGCAACCGAATTCGACGGCGTAGCACCCGTCGGCGAACAGGTTCTCCGAGAACTCGGGCAGGACCGCACCGATCACCTGGTGGTCGCCGGCGCCGGTGCCGACACGATCGAGGGCTATCTCAATCTGAGTGCGCCGCGCGACGGTGGCGATCCGATGGCCGAACTCGTGGTGCATCCGCGGGCCCGCCGGCGTGGGATCGGCTCGACCATGGTGCGGGCGGCGATCGGCAAAACCGGTGGGACTAACCGCTTTTGGGCGCACGGCACGCTGCAGCCCGCCGCCGCGACCGCGTCCGCGCTGGGTCTGGTCGCGGTGCGCGAACTCGTCCAGATGAGGCTCACGCTGCACGACGTGCCCGACCCCGCTGTCCCGCCGCCGGGCGTGCTGGTGCGCCCCTACGCGGGCGCCGACGACGATGCCGAGCTGCTGCGGGTCAACAACGCCGCGTTCGTCGACCATCCCGAACAGGGCGGCTGGACCGAGGCCGACCTGGCCGAGCGGCGAGCCGAGCCGTGGTTCGACCCGGCGGGTTTGTTCCTGGCGGTCAACCAGAGCGACGACAAGCTGCTGGGCTTTCACTGGACCAAAGTGCACCTCGATCAGCCGCGCCTGGGCGAGGTGTACGTCCTGGGCGTCGACCCGTCCGCGCAGGGCCGCGGGCTCGGGCAGATGCTGACCGCCGTCGGCATCGAGTCGCTGGCCCGACGCCTGTCCGGGCCAGCGGACCCGGGCAGTTCCGGTGCAGCAGTCACCGTGCTGCTCTACGTCGAGTCGGACAATGTCGCCGCGGTCCGGACCTATCAGCGGCAGGGATTCACCACCTACAGCGTCGACACCGCGTATGCGCCGGGGCCGGCCGCGGACTGAGGCGAAAGCGCAGGCAGAAGTGGCGTGCCAGCAAATTATTCACCGCACGTTCACCGCTTAGGCACTCATGCGAAAGGGGCTTCAGCGCATAGTTTCGATCGGCGGCCGCATGCGTCGAAACTGCGTCAGAAAGCGAGATCGGTGAGTCTGGGCAAGGTGGGCAAGACGCTGGCTGCCGCGGCGTTGACGATCACGATCACGAGCCTGACGGCCTGCGGCAGCGACGACAATCACCACGACCCGGCCTCGGCGGCGTTTACGGGTCCCGCCGGCACACCGGCCTGCGGCGGCAAAGGCGAACTGACGGCCGAGGGGTCGACCGCGCAGCAAAACGCGATGGCGATGTTCGGCCATGTCTGGGGTCAGTACTGCCCGCGCAAGTCCGTGTCGTACAACCCGACGGGGTCGGGAGCGGGCCGCGAGCAATTCATCGCCGGCCATGTCGACTTCGCCGGATCGGACTCTCCGCTGAACACCGACCAGATCGGGCCCGCCACCAAACGGTGCAACGGGAACCCCGCCTGGGACTTGCCGCTGGTGTTCGGGCCGGTGGCCCTGGTCTACAACCTGCCCGAGGTCAAGACGTTGACCGTCAACAGTGATGCGCTGGCGCGGATCTTGACCGGCCAAATCGCGGTCTGGAATGACCCCGTGCTGGCGGCGCTGAATCCCGGTATCGCGATGCCCGACATCAGGATTGCGCCCATTTACCGAATGGACTCCTCGGGGACCACCGACAATGTGCAGAAGTTTTTGACGGCCGCCGCACCGGAGAGCTGGTCTCGGGGCGTCGGCACCGAATTCCACGGCGGCGTCGGCGAAGGTGCGACGAAATCGTCCGGCGTCATCCAGGCGGTGCGGGCCACCCACGGCGCCATCGGTTATGTGGAGAAGGGCTTCGCCGACCAGGCGAGTCTTCCCTACGCGCAACTCGTCACCGCCGGCGGCGTGATCCCGCTGACCACCGAGACGGCCAGCACCGCGATTGACACGGCCACCTTCGTGTCCGGGGGCAACGACCTGGTGCTGAACCTCAATTCGATGTACGCCACCCACAAGCAGGGCGCCTACCCGTTGGTGCTGGCCACCTACGAGATCGTCTGCTCGAAGGGGTACGACGCGCAGACCGCGAAGGCGATCAAGTCCTTCCTGACCGTGGCCGCGGACTCCGGCCAGTCCACCCTTGCCGCGGCCGGCTATATCCCGTTGACCGATAGGGTCAAGAAGCGACTGGTCGCCGCGATCGATGCGATGCAGTAGCCCTCGGGTCCAAGGAGTGACACCCAAGCAGCAGTGACGGATTCACAGTGATTACGCCAGATCCAGCCCACGCGGGTTCGGGTGCGGTCGTTGCCGCCTCCTTTCCGGAGACACCGGTGCTGCCCATCCGGCAATGGAAGGGTGTGCAATCTCGTTTCGGCGATCGGATATTCCGCAAGTTCGCCGAGGCGTCGGCGGTCCTGATCGCGATCGTGGTCGTCGCGATCGGCGGCTTCTTGCTGGTGCGCGCGACCCCGGCGTTGAAGCGCAATCAAGAGGACTTCTTCACCTACCGCGGCAACTGGGTCACCACCAACACCTCGGCGATGCACTTCGGCATCCTCGATCTGCTGCAGGTGACGCTGTTCATCTCGATGTTCGCGTTGATCCTGGCGATGCCGGTGGCTTTGGGTGTCGCCATCTTCCTCACCCAGTACGCGCCGCGGCGGCTCGCGGGGCCGCTGGCCTACACCGTCGACCTGCTGGCCGCGGTTCCCTCGATCATCTACGGCGTGTGGGGCCTGTATGTACTTGCCCCGCAACTGCGCCCGGTCGCGACCTGGCTGAACCATTCGCTGGGCTGGCTGTTCCTGTTCGCCGACGGCACGGCGTCGGCGGCCGGCGGCACCATCTTCACCGGCGGGATCGTGTTGGCGGTGATGATCCTGCCGCTCATCACCGCGGTCACCCGCGAAGTCTTCGTGCAGACGCCAACCGATCAGATCGAGGCCGCGCTGGCGCTGGGCGCGACCCGCTGGGAGGTCGTCACTACCACGGTGTGGCCGTTCGGGAGGTTCGGGTACGTCAGCGGCGCGATGCTGGGGCTGGGCCGCGCGTTGGGTGAGACGGTCGCGCTGCTGATCATCTTGCGCGGCACGCAAAAGGCGTTCGGCTGGTCGCTGTTCGACGGTGGCTCGACCTTTGCGACCAAGATCGCGGCCACCGCATGGGAATTCAACGACAAGTACAAGGCCGGCGCCTACATCGCCGCGGGACTGGTGCTTTTCGTGCTGACCTTCGTCGTCGACGCGTTGGCGCGCGGCGCCCTCGCCGGGACCCGGAGGGGCGCGCGATGACCTCGATCTACGACCGCCCCCTCAAGGCGCGCCGGCTGTCCAGGCTTGGTCGCCGCCGCCGGGCCTCGAACATCGTTGCCACGGTGCTTGTTTCGCTGTCGATGCTGATTGCGCTGGCGCCACTGCTGTGGGTGCTGGGCGCGGTTATCCTCAAGGGTTTCAAGGCGATTGCGTCCTTGGCGTGGTGGACGCATTCGCAGGCGGGCACGACGCCGTTCCTGGCCGGGGGCGGCGCCTATCACGCGATCGTCGGCACCGTGCTGCAGGGACTGGTGTCCGCCGCGATCTCCATCCCGATCGGTGTGATGCTCGCGATCTACTTGGTGGAGTACGGCAGCGGGACCAGACTCGGCAAGGTGGCCACCTTCATGGTGGACATCTTGTCCGGCGTGCCATCAATAATTGCCGCACTGTTCATCTACGCGTCGTATGTGGCCACGCTGGGCCTTGGCCGCTCCGGGTTCGCGGTGTCGTTGTCGTTGGTGCTGTTGATGCTGCCGGTAATCGAGCGGTCGACGGAGGAGATGCTTCGGATCGTTCCGATGGATCTGCGCGAGGCCAGCTACGCGTTGGGGGTTCCCAAGTGGAAAACCATTGTCAGGGTGGTAATTCCGACCGGGTTGTCGGGCATCATCACCGGAATCATGCTGGCGCTTGCCAGGGTGATGGGTGAGACGGCTCCGGTGCTGATCCTGGTCGGCTATTCGCAGGCGATGAACTTCGACATCTTCAAGGGGTTCATGGGGACATTACCTGGCATGATGTTCAACGAGACAGCGGCGGGCGCAGGCGTCAACCCGGTACCCACGGATCGACTGTGGGGTGCGGGGCTGACGCTGATCATGATGATCGCCGTTATCAATGTCGGAGCCAGGGTGGTCTCGATGATGTTTGCTCCCAAGAAGTCCTAGGGAGGAGTGCTGGGTGGCAAAGCGTTTGGACTTGAAAGACGTCAACATCTACTACGGATCGTTTCAGGCGGTCGCCGACGTGACGCTGTCGATTCTCCCGCGCAGCGTGACGGCGTTCATCGGCGCGTCGGGCTGCGGTAAGACGACCGTATTGCGGACGTTGAACCGGATGCATGAGGTCATCCCCGGTGCGCGGGTGGAGGGCACCGTGTTGCTCGACGACGAGAACATCTACGCTCCGGGTATCGACCCGGTGGGTGTGCGCCGGGCCATCGGCATGGTGTTCCAGCGACCAAACCCGTTTCCCGCCATGTCGATTCGCGACAACGTGGTGGCGGGCCTGAAGCTGCAGGGGGTGCGCAACCGCAGGCTGCTCGACGACGTCGCCGAACACTCGCTGCGCGGCGCCAACCTGTGGGACGAGGTCAAGAACCGGCTGAACCGGCCCGGTGGCGGGCTGTCCGGTGGGCAGCAGCAGCGGTTGTGCATCGCGCGCGCGATCGCGGTGCAACCCGACGTGCTGCTGATGGACGAGCCGTGCTCGGCGCTGGACCCGATCTCGACGATGGCGATCGAGGAACTGATCAGCGAATTGAAGCAGGACTACACGATCGTCATCGTCACCCACAACATGCAGCAGGCCGCCCGCGTCAGCGATCACACGGCGTTCTTCAACCTCGAAGCAGCGGGAAAGCCGGGTCGGCTCATCGAGATCGACGACACCGAGAAGATCTTTTCCAATCCCTCGCAAAAGGCCACCGAGGACTACATCTCCGGGCGCTTCGGCTGACGGGTTAGGGCGTCGTGGGCGCGGTTTCGTCGTCGGGCAACTTGCCCGTCGCCTGGAAGATGACGCGCCTGGCCACCTCGACCGCGTGATCGGCGAAGCGCTCGTAGAAACGGCCGAGCAGTGTCACGTCGACGGCGGCGGCCACGCCGTGCTTCCACTCACGGTCCATCAGCACCGAGAACAAATGCCGGTGCAGATCGTCCATCGCGTCGTCTTCCTCGCGTATCCGGGCGGCCTTCTCCGGGTCGCGGGATAACACCACCTCTTGTGCGCTGTTACCCAATTCGACTGCGACTCTACCCATTTCGGCGAAATAGCCGTTGACCTCTTCGGGCAGGGCGTGCTGAGGGTGGCGTCGGCGGGCGATCTTGGCGACGTGCAGCGCCAGTGCGCCCATCCGGTCGATGTCGGCCACCATCTGGATGGCGCTCACGATGGACCGGAGGTCCCCGGCCACCGGTGCCTGCAGCGCCAGCAGCACGAAGGCACTCTCCTCAGCGCGGGCGCTCAACGCCGCTATGTCTTCGTGGTTGGAGATCACCTGTTCGGCGAGGACAAGGTCGGCCTGCAGGAGTGCCTGGGTTGCCTGTTCCATGGCCACACCCGCCAGCCCGCACATCTCGCCAAGGCGCTCGGATAGATCCGAGAGTTGCTCATGGTAGGCGGTCCGCATGAGGCCAAGCCTACTGACTCTGCGACCGAATCGGCGATCTACTGAAGCGAAATGCGGTTATTCGCAGGTGGTATCGGCGGCGTTGGTCACCGACAGGTCGTCCGGCAGCTTGGTGGGCGTGCTGCCCGGGCTGCGATCGATCTGGACGGACAGCGACGAACCACTGGGCGCGGGAGTGGTCACCGACTTGAAGTCGGGGCCGAGCACCACCTGGACGACCTGCCCGTAGCCGGAAACCCGGGCAACCTTCGCGTTGCCGAACGCCGATGCCATCGTCGCGGCCGCCTGCTCGTTGCCGGGGGAGAAGAACACCGTCGTGGTGTTCACCGAACTCGGGTAGTCGTCGGGGGACATGACGTTGAACCCGTTGCGCTTGAGCTGGCTGGTGGCGGTGACGGCAAGCCCGCTCTGTGCCGTCGCGTTGGAGACCCGCACGGTGACCTCGTCCGGCGAGGTCGTCAACACCTGCTCGCGTCGTGCCTCGGGCGCGGCGCAGGGCGGCGCCGACTTCTTGGTCGTCGGTGCGGCCGACGCTCCCGTGGCCGGCGTCGTTGACAGGTTCTGCGCGTTCTGGTCGTTTTCTTCGGGCAGTGGATCGTCGTTGATGATCGCGTTGAAGAGAGCCTTCATGTCGGCCGTCCGCGGCGGTTCGTCGCCGTTCTGGTCGGTCACACCGGTGGGGACCGTGACGAACGTGAAGTGCCCGGCCGCCATCTTCTGCAGCGACTGACCCAGCTGAACCAGGTCTTTGGTCTGGACGTTGTCCACCTGGCTGTTGCTGATGAACATGTTGACGACGTTGTTGAGTTTGTTGAGGTCGGTCAGGGTGTCTTCGGAGATCAGGGCGCGCAGCAAGGACGACAGGAACAGCTGCTGGCGCTTGATGCGGCCGTAGTCACCGTTGAACTACGTGGTGACACGGGCCCGCACATAGTTCAGGGCCGTCGGGCCGTCGATGAGTTGGCGTCCGGAATGCTCGAGGACGGTACCGAGTTCATAGTCGTGCAGCGGGGTTTTGCTGCACACCTTGACACCGCCGAGCGCCTCGACCATCTTGGCGAACCCGGCGAAGTCGACGGCGATGAACCGGTTGATGCTCAACCCGGACAGCTTCTGGATTTCCTTCACCAGACACTTCGGGCCGCCAAAGGCGAACGCCGAGTTCAGCTTGGTCTCGGTGTAGACCATCTTGGGACCCCAGGTCTTCGTTTTCTCGTCGTAGAGGGGTCCGTACTTACCGGTCTCGGGATTCCACGCTTCGCACTGTATCGGAGTGATCGCCAGGTCGCGGGGGAACGAAACCGCTACCACGCGTTTGCGATTCGCCGGGATGTTGACCAGCATCACGGTGTCCGACCGGGCGCCGCCGGCGTCCTCGGTGTCGCCCGCGCCCATGTCGGCGTTCGCGCCGGAGCGCGAGTCCATCCCGACGATCAGGAAGTCTTCGTCGCCGTACTGCCCGCCCGGGTCGACGATGTCACCGGAGTCCGGGTCGAGTGCGTTGATGACGTTGAGTCGGTGGTTCTTCGACGCGCTCCACTGGTAGGCACCGCCGGTCACCGCCAGCGCCACCCCGGCACACAGGGCGGCCATCGAGCGGGCGGCAACCAGGATCGGCTTGCGGCGGGACTTGAGCGTCGGCGAGGCGTTCGCCGGAGATTTCGGGCGGCGGGTCCGCTTCGGCTTGAAGGGGCGCGATTCGGCCGACTCCTCGACCGGGAGGGCGAACTCGGGCTCGTGGGCGGGTGGATAGCTCGCGGGCTCGAGGTCGGGAACCTCCGAAACGACGTCGAGCGAGTAGGCAGGGATATCGATGACCTGGGTGTCCTGCAGGTCGGGCTGCGGCTCCGGATCGGGTTGGGCCGGTTCGTCGTCGAGGGCCGCGCGGCGGTGCCGGGTGCCGGTGCTGCTGGCGCCGACCCTGGCGATCAGGTCGGCGACGCTCAGCGCACCCGAGGCATGGCTTCCGCTTCGCTGCGCGTCGCGGGCCGACGGCTCGACGCGCTCGGCCGGGTCGTCTCCGGGTGTCTCGGCGGGCGGGTTGATCTGCCACCGGTGGACGCTGTCATCGACCAGTGGTTCGTAGAATCGCTCCCAGGGTGCGGCGCTCAAAGCCACGGGCGCGGCCGGGGTTGCCGGTGGACGATCGCGGGGGCCACGGCGATGGCCAAGAGTGGCGTCTACCTCGCCGTCACTCATGTTCTATCCGCCTCCGAAGCTCTGATGCCGCCGTCAGTGATGTCCGTGCGCCAATTCACCGCCGCGCCGCGCCAACAGCGCTGCAACTTCGCTACCGTCAGGTCGCGCCGTAATCCGTCGCCCGGAGCAGCGGGTTAAACCGCCCGCCACCCGAGCGCAATACGGCAAGGTCCACATCGTACTGACTTATCGCCGGAGACGCGATTTTGAGCGTGGTTCGGCTCAGCCGCCGGAGTGCATGACGTCGGCCCCGGCCGGAACCGTGCAGTCGTCGGGATCGTTCAGCCAGCCGTCGGGCAGGCTGACGCGCGCCGGTGAACCCTGCCGGCCCCGCGGCCCGGTCGCCGTCTCGGGGAACTCGACGGTGCCGTCCAGCCGGTCCAGCAGCGCGTCGAGCTCGTCGAGCGTCTTGACCAGGGCCAACGCGCGCCGCAGCTCGGATCCGGCGGGGAAGCCGTGCAGATACCAGGCGACGTGTTTGCGGATGTCGCGCATGCCCTTGTCCTCACCGAAATGCGCGGTGAGCAGCTCGCCGTGGCGGCGCACGATGTCCGCGACCTCGGCCAGCGTCGGCGGGGCGGGCGACGCAGCGCCGGTGAACGCGGCCGACAGTTCGGCGAACAGCCACGGCCGGCCCAGGCAGCCGCGGCCGATCACCACGCCGTCGCATCCGGTGCTGGCCATCATGGTCAGCGCGTCGCTGGCGTCGTAGATGTCGCCGTTGCCGAGCACCGGAATCGTCTTGACCTGCTGCTTGAGCAGGGCGATCTGCTCCCAGTCGGCGGAGCCGGAGTAGCGCTGCGCCGCGGTGCGGGCGTGCAGTGCGACGGCCGCCGCGCCCTCGGCTTCGGCGATGCGGCCGGCGTCGAGGTGGGTGTGGTGTTCGTCGTCGATGCCGATGCGGAACTTCACCGTCACCGGGATCCGGGTGCCTTCGGTGCCGCGCACCGCGGCGACCACGATCTGGCCGAGCAGCCGCCGCTTGAACGGCAGCGCCGCGCCGCCGCCGCGCTTGGTGACCTTGGGCACCGGGCAGCCGAAGTTCATGTCGATGTGGTCGGCCAGGCCCTCGTCGGCGATCATCTTGGCCGCCGCATAGGTGGTGGCGGGATCGACGGTGTAGAGCTGCAGCGAGCGCGGCGATTCGTCCGGGGCGAACGTCGTCATGTGCATTGTGGCCGGATGCCGGTCGACGAGGGCACGCGCGGTGACCATTTCGCACACGTACAGGCCGCTGACCGTGCCGACCTTCGACCGCTCGAGTTCACGGCACAGCGTCCGGAAAGCAACGTTGGTCACGCCTGCCATCGGGGCCAGCACCACCGGGCTGGCGAGCTCGATGGAACCGATGCGCACCGCTTGGCTACCGCCTGCTCATTGCCAGCTTGCCGGCGGTCTGGTGCAGCTCGAACGCGGTGACCTTCTTGCCGGTGCGAGCTTCCCTTTCGAGTTGGCGCTGCTTGGACACCTCGAACTTGTCGCAGGCCTCCTCGAGTTCCTTGATCAGCAGGGCAAGGTCGTCGCGCAACGCGGCGGCCTCGCCGGTGATGTCCTCGCGCTCGAACATGCGCCATTTCTTCAGCACCGGCATGACCACCTCGTCGAGGTGGATCCGCGGGTCGTAGACGCCGCCGACGGCGATGACCACGGCCTTGCGCCGGAACTCGGGCACCTGGTAGCCGGGCATCTGGAAGTTGCGCAGCACCTTGTGCAGCGACCTCGTCGCCTGGTTGGGGTCGATCTCGAAGCCGGCCTCGCTGACGTCGCGGTAGAAGATCATGTGCAGGTTCTCGTCGGCCGAGATCTTGCCCAGCAACTGGTCGGCGATCGTGTCATTGCAGGCCTTGCCCGTATTGCGGTGCGAAATCCGGGTCGCCAGCTCCTGGAAGGTCACGTAGATGACCGAGTCGAACAGGCTCTCGGCAAACAGGTCGGCTCGAACCTGGTGGTTTTGGCCCGGGCTGAAGCCCCGGTTGACCACCTCGATGCGCAGCTTCTCCAACTCGACTGGGTCGACCGCGCGGGTCACCACCAGGTAGTCGCGCAGCGCGATGCCGTGCCGGTTCTCCTCGGCGGTCCACCGGTTGACCCAGGTGCCCCAGGCGCCGTCCAAACCGAAGTTCATCGCGATCTCGCGGTGGTAGGAGGGCAGGTTGTCCTCGGTCATCAGGTTCTGCACCATCGCCACCTGCGCGACGTCGGACAGTTGCGATTGCCCAGGCTCCCAGTCCTGGCCGCCGAGGGCGTAGAAGTTCTTCCCGTCCGACCACGGGATGTAGTCGTGCGGGTTCCACGGCTTGTGCATGCTCAGGTGCCGGTTCAGGTACTTCTCGACGACCGGCTCAAGCTCATGCAGAAGCTGCAGATCGGTCAGGTCGGCTGACGCTGGCATGTCACTCCCAGTTATCTGTGTCTAATGGTTGCAGTCAATATATCTGTGTCGATCAGTAGCATCAAGTTCCGCCCGGGCGCGGCGGGTCACAACTTGACGTACTTATCCAGGTGCTTACGGGACGAACGGTGTTACTCGGATACCCCGTCCAGCGGCGGTACATACGGGGCCGCCGTGTTGAAAAGCATGTTGACGCAGTAATCGATGAATTGCTTGCGGGTGGCGCCGAGCTGTCGGTTCAGGTAGGCGGTGAACAGGCTGGTCAGGCCGCCGACCAGGCTGGTGGCGATCATTTTCTGCAGCACCGGGTCGCCGATGTTGGACAGCTTCTTCTGCAGCAGGTCGATGAAGCTGGGCATCCACTCGGCGCCCGACTGGGTCAGGATCGGCTCGACGGCCGGCACCAACAACAGCACACGCCCGCACCGGGTCGTCCACCATCAGCTCGACGAACTGCTCGACCGCTTCCCGGGGGGTGTTCGCCGAGGTGAGCGTCGTCATGGCGCGCGCGCAGACGTCGTCGTAGACGGCGCGCACGAACTCGTCGCGGTCGGAAAAGCTCTCGTAGAAGTACCGCTCGGTCAGGGCGGCCTTGCGGCAGACGGCCCGGACGGTCAGCACGGGCCCGCGCTCGCTGCCCAGCAGTTGCACGCCGGCGGCGATCAGGTTGTCGCGTCGGAGCGCGTGACGACTTTCCAGGGGGACGCCTGACCAACGGCCCCGTCGTTGACCGGACTGCACATCGCTCCTAAGCTTTGAATTGACAACGCACGTAGTCAGAATTTCGGCTAGCTACAGGAAACCCAACAGTGACCCAACATACGTCCGCGGCCTGCCCACTGACCAGCGCCGAAGCTGGTAGCGGCGCGACCAGTTTCCACACGGCGTCAATGCCTGTCGAGCGGGCCGACGCCGTCGCCGGCGGGTGCCCGGTGTCGCCGTCGGGATATCAGGCGCCGCCGGCGCCGCTCGGCCCGGATTCGTTGACGTGGCGCTACTTCGGAGATTGGCGCGGCATGCTGCAGGGGCCCTGGGCCGGCTCGATGCAGAACATGCATCCGCAACTGGGTGCCGCGGTCCTCGATCACTCCACATTTTTCCGGGAGCGCTGGCCCCGCCTGCTGCGGTCGCTGTACCCGATCGCCGGCGTCGTCTTCGATCAAGACCGCGCCCCGATCACCGGCGCCGAAGTGCGCGACTACCACGTCCAGATCAAGGGCGTCGACCACCAGGGCCGCCGCTACCACGCGCTGAACCCCGACGTGTTCTATTGGGCGCACGCCACCTTCTTCGTCGGGACTATCCATGTGGCAGAACGGTTTTGCGGCGGGCTGACCGAGGAGCAGAAGCGTCAGCTGTTCGACGAGCACGTCGACTGGTATCGCATATACGGCATGAGCATGCGTCCGGTGCCGGCGTCCTGGGAGGAATTCCAAGTCTACTGGGATCATATGTGCAGCAACGTGTTAGAGAACAACGAGGCGGCGCGAGCCGTGCTGGATCTGACCGACTTGCCCAAACCGCCGTTCGCCCGCAAGATGCCGGACTGGCTGTGGGCGGCCCAGCGCAAACTGTTGGCGCCGTTCTTCGTCTGGTTCACCGTCGGTCTCTACGATCCGCCGGTGCGCCGGCTGATGGGCTACCAGTGGTCGCGCCGTGACGACTGGCTGCACCGGCGCCTCGGCGATCTCGTTCGCCTCGTGTTCGCTTGTGTGCCAGCACGATTCCACAAGCACCCGCGGGCCAGAGCCGGTCTGGATCGTGCGTCCGGGCGGATCCCGGCGGACGCGCCGCTGGTGCACACGCCGGCACGCAACCTGCCGCCGCTCGACGAGCGCGGAAACCCAATGCACTACTGCCCCAACGCTTCCTAGCTCGACGTCTCGGGGATGACCGTCGACTTGCGCTGGCAGCCGTTGCGTTCGTTCCACATCCGATAGACCGCGACCGCGGCGTCGTGCGGCTGGTATCGCATCGGCAAGTGCCGCTGGTCCCAGCTCTTCGAGAACTCGTAATAAAACGTTGAGACTTCGAAGTATTTGCGGTCGTCGAGGTAGTACTGCTCATAGGACTCGCGGGTGATCAAGAAGATCACTTCCTTCGGTGAGCAGTAGTACAGCGAGCCCAGGCACATCGGGCACGGGTGGGCCAGCACATAGATGGTGGCGTCGACCAGATGCTCGGTGCCCAGCTTCATACACGCGTCGCGGATCGCGAGGATCTCGGCGTGAGCGGTCGGATCGTTGGTCTGTGCGACCTTGTTGGCGCTCTCGGCGAGGACTTCGCCGTCTTGGACTATCACCGTGGCGACCGGGCGGCCGCCCTCGGCGACGTTCTGGCGGGCCAGGTCGATGGTGCGTTGGGCGAAATCGGTCACGGGTCCTCCGGCGCACGGGCATCAGATAGTTGGGAGGGTAGTCCCGGCAGGTTCGTCCACCGGCGCTGTGGTAATAACTAGCCTATCTATGTTTATTGCGAATTCGGGTTAGGGGAGCAGCATGGCGCGCGCCGAAAGTGATCGCTGGGACCTCGCGACGAGCGTCGGGGCCACGGCAACCATCGTCGCCGCCCAGCGCGCGCTGTCCAACGACGAGAAGTTGATCGACGACCCGTACGCCGCGTCGTTGGTGCGGGCGGTCGGAATAGATGTGTACGTCCGATTGGTCAACGGGGAGATCCCCGTCGGCGGAAACGCCGACTTCGACCCGCGGCGGATGGCCGAGGCCATGGCCTGTCGCACCAGGTTCTACGACGAGTTCTTCCTTGCGGCCGCGCGCGGCGGCGTCGCTTAGGCGGTGATCCTCGCCTCGGGTCTGGATGCGCGTGCCTACCGCTTGCCGTGGCCGGCGGGCACCGTGGTCTACGAGGTCGACGTGCCCGCCGTGATCGAGTTCAAGACAGCGACCCTGGGCGAGCTCGGCGCCGCGCCGACCGCGGAGCGGCGCACGGTCGCGATCGATCTGCGCGACGACTGGGCCACCGCGCTGCAAGCCGCCGGATTCGACCCGAAGGTTCCGTCGGCCTGGAGCGCCGAGGGCTTGCTGGTGTATCTGCCGGACGAGGCGCAGGACGCGTTGTTCGACAACATCACCGAGCTCAGCGCCCAGGGCAGCCGGCTGGCCTTCGAATTCGTGCCCGACACAGCCATTTTCGCGGACCCGCGCTGGCGCGCTCACCACGACCGGATGGGTGAACTCGGCTTCGAGGTCGACTTCAACGATCTCGTCTACCACGGCCACCGCAGCCACCTCGTCGACCACGTCAAACAGCGGGGATGGGACGTGACCACCCGAACGGTCAAGGAGCTGCACGCGGCCAATGGCTTTCACTATCCCGACGACGAGGTCGCGCAGGCTTTCGCCGATGTGACCTATGCCAGCGCGGTGCTCACCCGGTAGGCCTCAGCCGACCAGGTCATCCTTGAGGCGGCTGGTGAGCATTTCCTGAAACATCGCGCGGGCCGGCTCGTAGAGATTGTGAAAAGTCGCCCGAACCGCGTCCCGGTTGTACTCGGGGATCGTGGTGGCCGGCGTCCAAAAGCTGTCGATGTCCAACTGGAAAAAGGGTCCGGGTTGCGCCGGCAAGGTCCTGCGCAGGTAGTAGTTCGGCTCGAGGGCCTGGCCCAGGCCGGGTCCGTAGCGCACGATCATCGATTTGCCGGGGTGCTGCTCGCGGTAGACGGCGGCGCCCAGCCATTCGGTCAGGGTCAGCCCACTCGGAGCGATGCGCTGCGGCCCCAGCAGGGGCTCGGCGATCCACTCGGCCCAGTCGATGCGACCGTCGGTGCCCAGCGGGACCCGGATCTCCAGGAGATACCGCAGCCCGATCCGTTCCACCCCGACGATCGAGGACACCTGCGCACGGGCGTCGATGACGCGCATCGCGACGTCCGACAACGCGTCGAAGGTGGAGTAGGCGGTGGTCTCGATGACGATCGCCTGGCGCTTGATCGAGGCGGCCAGCGTGCCGTCGCGGTTGACGTAGCGGGCGAACTGCTCGGCCGCCGGCGCCGGGTTACCCCCCGGGCCCATCGCCCAGGCCACGTCCTGAGCCTGGCGCTCGATGGGCAGGTCGTCGGTGAGCAGGCTTTTGAGTTCGCGGCTCGACGATTCGGTGAGGGGATCCGTTGCGGGGTGACGGATTTCCATCGTTACCAGGGCTGCGGGCGCGTTTTGCCAGGCCGGATCGACACTCACGTCGCGAAGCATAACCAAGCCACGTAGCGGTCAAACGAAGCCCGTTCCCCGCGTGGACGGCTGGGCTGTCATCTGCCCCACAAAGCGGTGGTGGGCCATATCCTTAACGCGCCAACGGTGCCGGAAGGGGTGTCGGATGCTCGGGAATCGGTTAGCCGCCTTGGTCGCGGCCTTCGCGCTAGTCCTGCCCGCCGCGCCGGCGGTGCCGGATCCTCAACCGCACATCGAGGAGAACGATCGGGAGCGCCGCACCGACGTCGTCGACCCGCCTCCGCCGCCCAATCCCGACGTCCCGCCCGACCTGGCGCCGCCGCCGCAGTAGCCGGCCGGGCGTAAGAACCACGCTTTGGTGCCCCCACTAGGACTCGAACCTAGGACCTGCGGATTAAAAGTCCGTAGCTCTACCAACTGAGCTATAGGGGCGGCGAATGTTCAGGATACTTGGGCTTCAAACGCGGCTCGAACGGCGCTCGTTTGAGGATTAGGCCTGCGGTGACCTATGCTGGCGTGGCTCCCAACGGTAGTTGGACTTTGGCCCCCATCGTCTAGTGGCCTAGGACGCCGCCCTTTCACGGCGGTAGCACGGGTTCGAATCCCGTTGGGGGTACTCGCGACGGCGGTAACGTCGAAGCGAGCAGTACAAGTAGGAAAGCAAGGCCCTGTGGCGCAGTTGGTTAGCGCGCCGCCCTGTCACGGCGGAGGTCGCGGGTTCGAGCCCCGTCAGGGTCGCCCATAAAGGCGAGGCACGTCATCGGTGCCTTCCGGGCCAGGTAGCTCAGTTGGTATGAGCGTCCGCCTGAAAAGCGGAAGGTCGCCGGTTCGATCCCGGCCCTGGCCACCATCGATTGGTTCGCGGCGCGTTTTTCCCGCACCCGGCGAGCTCCGTTCGACGCAATTAGGTTATGAGGCGTCGTTGGCAAACTTCGCGCTGTGACCTAGGAGAGCCCGTGGATCCACGGATCAGCAGGCGTTCGATGCTCGGCTTGTCGGTCGCGGGCGCCGTGGCCTTGGCGTTGCCCTCTTGCGGCAACCGGGAGCAACCCGAGGATCAAGGCCAAAATCAGAGCGAAGAGCCGGCCGACCTCGCCTCCTATGGCTACGACCCCGACGCCGCGGAACCCGGTGAGACGGAAAAGCCCAGGCGCCGTGGCGAAGTGCCGCCGGCCGCATCCGTCCCACAGGAATGGTTGCCCCCGGTCGGCCGGCAGACGATGCCGAACTGCTTCGTGTGGGCCTCGGTGTACGGCCTCGCGACGTTCTACGCGGCCCGCAAGAGCCGCACCGCGCCAACCAATCCGGAACGGCAGGCCGGACCCGACTACGCCTACATCCGTTACGAAATCGCGAACAAAACCGCCGAGAACACCTGTCACGGCGGTCAAATCACCAAATGTCTGGATTGGCTTCGAGCCAACGGCGGCACTCCGTCGTTGGCCGCGGCCCCCAACCGCAGGACGGGAGCCAAAGCAACGTGTCAAGTGGAGTGGTCGGAGTACGGCGCGCAGACAATTCCGCCGGATCCCAGCTTCCGCATCCCGGAGTACAAGTTGACGCGCATCACCGGCGCCGACGGTTTGAACAATGTTCGTACCGTCATCGCCTCCGGGGTGCCGATCGCCTTCGGCATGTCGCTTTACACCGACTTTCCGCACTACCGCGGCGAACCCTCGCCCTATGTCGGGAATGGAAAGTTGAGTCGCGACCGCAACGGCAAAAAAGCCGGCCATGTGATGCTGATCGTGGGCTACGACGACGCATACACGAACTCGACCGGGGCGGTGCGGATTCAGAACAGCTGGGGAAGACGTTGGGGCGAAAAGGGATTCGTGTGGATGGCGTACGACACGCTGGAAAAGCTGGCCCAGGGGCAGGGCGTCTACGTCCCCGATTCGGTCTAGGGATGCTACTTCGGCGGGAAGCCACCGGTGGCCACCGGTCCCCAGCGCCGCGGCGTGATGCGAATCAGACACTTGCCCTGATCCACCATGGCGCGACGGTAGTCCGCCCAGTCCGGGTGCTCTCCGGAGATCACCCGGAAATAGTCGACGAGCAGCTCCACCGCCTCGGGCAGGTCGATCACCTCCGCGTCGCCGTCGACCTGCACGTAGGGTCCGTTGAAATCATCGGAGAGAACGACCACGCTCGCCGACGGGGTGCGGCGGATGTTCACACTCTTGGCGCGCTGCGGGTAGCTCGCGATCACGATGCGGCCCTGTTCGTCGACGCCGCCGGTGACCGGTGAACTGTGCAACGACCCGTCCGACCGGAAGGTGGTCAGCAGCATCTTGTGTCTGGGCCGGATGAATTCGAGAAGTTCGGGAAGACCGACCACGTCCGCGGTCGCCGCTTTCGGAGCCATGAAACCCATCGTAGCGGCCGTCGACGTGGTCGCTCAGATACGTTGTAGCGCAACGTATCCGCGGCTAAATGGGTGTGACGATTTCCGAGGTGTAGAAGTCGATCGGTGTCTGCGAGTGCGGCGACGGGCGGTCAACGAAAACCCAGACGCCGGTGGAGTTCGCAGAAATCGGGCCTTCCAGCGTTGCCGTGCCCGCGCCGCTACCGTCGGTGTCGATTCCGCCGGCGGTGACCCCGACATCCGCGGCGCCGCATCCGGCAGACGTCCGGGGCGACTGGATCAGCCTGACGTTGTAGTGCGCTCCGGGCTCGGCGGCGATCAGTTGCACCTGTGCGACGACCCTGTTAGATCCGGTCCGGCCGATGACGGCCTGGCCGCTGCCCTTGCCCATCGTCGGCACGTTGACCGCCCAGGTGAAGTCGCACGCCCGAAACTTCGGTGTCAGCGGCACCAGGGACCCACCGGAATTGGCATCGGCGGCGGCCACACCCGTTGCGACGCAGAACAACGTGGTCCCAAGCATATCGGCGGCGACCAACGACATTGCGGGGATTCTTCGCATGGTTTCCTGACCGCCATTCCTGCCACATAGTGCGCTGCGAACCTATCAAAGCTAGTGAACGAACCCGGCTATAAATGGGCGGACCGTTAGGCAAATCACATGCCGCCCAATGTGAAATCCAGCTCACACATCATTGAGCGGCGCAGTCACCGCGAATCCGGGGTCGTCGCATTTAGTCATCGGCGACAACGCCTTTCATTTGCCGGTAGTAAATGACGTTCCCACCCGCCGCCCCAATTGTCTTCGGGTATTTCGTGAATCAGCGTCCAGACGTGAAAGGCTCGAGGGCCCTGCGTTTGATACCCAGCGCGCCATTGCTCCTTCGGGCCGGCGGCCGCGGGCTATCCGATCGGCTACCCCGGGACGATAAGTGATCCAACCGTTGTCGTCGCCGAGGGTGCATGCTCTAATCACTGGCCGGTCACGCAAAGGAACAGCCATGTCGACACGCCCTTCGACCACTTCAGCGGCGGCGCTCGCCGACGAGCTCCGTCGGCGCCTCCCCGGCGGGCGGGTGCTGACCGGCACGGCCTATGGCCAGAGCCGCCGAATCTGGAACGGCGCCATCGATCACGCGCCGGCGGTGATCGTGCGTTCGCAGACGCGGGCCGAGGTACAGACCGCCGTCCGCGCGGCGCGGCAGCACGGCGTGCCGTTGTCGGTGCGTGGCGGCGGCCACGACTGGGCGGGTCGGGCGCTGCGGGAGGGCGGTCTGGTGATCAATCTGACCGCGATGGCGCACGTCATCGTCGACCCGGACAGCCGCGTCGCGACCGTGCAGGGCGGTGTTACCGCGGGCGGCGTGAGCGGCGCGGCGTGAGCGGTGCGGCGCACCCACACGGACTGACCGCCGTGACCGGAACCGTTGGCGCAGTGGGCATGACGGGGTTGACGCTGGGTGGCGGTTATCGGCCGTTGCTGGGCCGCTACGGCCTGGCGCTGGACAATCTGCTCGGCGCCGAGGTGGTGCTTGCCGACGGCCGCGCGGTCACCGCCACGCAGCAGGAGGAACCCGAGCTGTATTGGGCGTTGCGCGGCGGCGGCAATTTCGGGGTGGTCACATCGCTGAGTCTGCGACTGCACCCGGTCCCGGAGGTAGTTGCGGGGCTCATCGTATACCCGTGGTCGGACGCCGTCCGGGTGTGGACACAGCTGGACGGCATCCTCGCCGCCGCACCGGACGAGCTCACCGTGCAAACCGGAATCCTGCCCGGGCCCGACGGAAATCCCACCGTGTTTGTGTCGCCGGTCTGGTGTGGTGATTCGTCGGACGGCGAGCGTGTCATCGAGCCGCTGCAGTCCCTGAGCACCCCGCTGACGGTGGGCGTGGCGCCGACCAGTTACGTGGACCTGCTACGCCAGTTCGACTCGTATGTCGTCGAGGGACGCCACTACGCGGCGCGGACTCGCAACGTCGGGCACTTCACACCGGAAGTCATCGCCGTGCTGTTCGGGGCGGGCTGGCGTCAAACATCAAGGTATTCAAGCATTATCGTGCACCACTTCCACGGCGCCGCGACGCGGGTTCCGCTCTCGAGTACCGCGTTCGGCCTGCGCTCGCCGCACCGCATGATCGAGATCGTGGCGACCTGGGAACCCGACGACGACCCGGCCGCACACGTCGATTGGGCGGACCGCGTCGATACCGAATTGGCTCCGCACGCCCTGCCCGGTGGCTACCCCAACATGCTCGGCCCGGACGCGCCCGAGCAGATCGCGCATGCATATGGCAGCAACGCGGCGCGCCTGGCTGCGGCAAAGCAGCAGTTCGACCCCGACGGCGTGTTTTCGGCCATTGCCTTACCGGCCTGATCGACCACCAGCGGCAACAATGGCTGGATGCGTGGTGCGCGCCCGGTTCGCTTGCTGGCGGTCGCCGTCGCGCTGGTCGCGGTATCCCAAGCCGCCACCGCGCGGGCGGGCCGCGACGTGCCGCCCGTCAGCGACGCGGCCCGCGCGGCCGGTTTCGTCGACGTGCGCACCGTCGTCCCCGACGCGATCGTCGACCTGCACTATGCGACCACGAACAACTTCACCCACACCCAGCTGTATCCGGCCGACGCCCGCTGCCTGGTGCACCAGTCGATGTCTCAAGGGCTCGCGACTGCCGCGTCGGCGCTTCGCCCGCAGGGGCATCTGCTGGTGTTCTGGGATTGCTACCGCCCGCACGACGTTCAGGTCCAGATGTTCAAGGTGGTCCCCAACCCGGCCTGGGTGGCGCGACCGGGCCCGTATGCGACCAGCCACGAATCGGGGTGTTCGGTGGACGTGACATTCACCAGTGTGGAGCCGCAGTGCCCGCCGCAACGTCGCGCCGGCGGGCTGTGCCTGGCCGACATGGGCACCGACTTCGACGATTTCACCCCGCGCGCAACGGCATTCGCGACGCAGGGGGTCAGTGCCGAGGCTCAGGCGAATCGGGCGCGGCTGCGCTACGCGATGAAATACGGCGGGCTGTCCCCCTGCTCCGGTGAGTGGTGGCATTTCGACGGGCCCGGCGCCGGCGTGCACCTCCCGACTCCCAACGTCCCGGTCGACTAGCTATCTCATATAGTGAGACAGCAGTTTCATAATATGATAACGTGTCGGTAGGATTATGGGCCATGAACGACGACCGCCGGGCCAGCTACATGCACGGCCATCACGAGTCGGTGCTGCGCAGTCACCAGCGGCGCACCGCGCAGGACTCCGCGGGCTACCTGTTGCCTTACCTGAAGCCGGGGCTGTCGCTTCTCGACGTGGGCTGCGGTCCCGGGACGATCACCGCGGACCTCGCGGACATCGTGGCACCCGGGCCCGTCACGGCCATCGATCAATCCGCCGACGTCCTCGACGTGGCCCGCGGCGAGGCCGAGCAGCGCAACCTGTCCAATGTCTCGTTCGCCACCGCGGATGTGGCGCGGCTCGACATGGCAGACGACACATTCGATGTCGTGCACGCACACCAGGTGCTGCAGCACGTCGGCGATCCGGTACGCGCGCTGGCCGAGATGCGCAGGGTGTGTGTGCCCGGCGGCATCGTGGCGGCGCGCGATGCCGACTACGCGGGGTTCGTGTGGTTCCCACGCCTTGCGGCACTGGACTTTTGGCGCGATATCTACCAGCAGGCGGCCCGCGCCAACGGCGGTGAGCCCGACGCCGGCCGGCGGTTGCTGTCGTGGGCGCTGGAAGCGGGCTTCGACGACGTCACTCCCACCGGAAGCCTGTGGTGCTATGCCACTGCCGAGACCCGCGAATGGTGGGGCGGAATGTGGGCCGACCGGATCCTGCACTCCGCCATCGCTCGCGACATTCTGCGATATGGCCTCGCCACCACCGCGCAGCTCGAGGAGATCTCGCAGGCGTGGCGGGAGTGGGCCGCGGCGAAAGACGGCTGGCTTGCCATACCGCACGGCGAAATTATTTGCCGTGCTTAGACATTCAGTCCAGAAATAGATCTGGAATCGGACTGTCCCCGCCGCCGTACCGGGACAGGTCCGTCACCCCGGCCGATCGCAGCACCTCGGAATCGATGTAGCAATTGCCGGTGGCTTCCCGAGCCGGGCGGGAGACGATTTCGACGGCCGCGTCGGCCATGATCTCGGGGCTGCGCGACGATTCGGCCAGCTTCTCACCGTCGGCCATGTTCGCCACCGCGGCGGTGGCGATATAAGTCTGCGGCCCAAGGCAATTCACGCCGATCCCATCGCCGGTGAATTCTGCCGACCAGCCCAGCGACAGCAGCGTCATCCCGTATTTGGACAGCGTGTAAGCCGGATGGGCGCCCAGCCAACGCAGGTTCATGTTCACCGGCGGTGAGATGGTCAGCACGTGCGGGTTGGCCGATTTTTGCAGATGCGGCACGCACGCCTTCGTCAGCAGGAACGTGCCCCGGCAGTTGATCTCCTGCATCAGGTCGTACTTCTTGGCCGACAGCCTCGCGGTCGGTTCCACCGCGATGGCGCTGGCGTTGTTCACGCAGACGTCGATGCCGCCGAACCGCTGCACCGCGGCGTCGACGGCGCGCTGCACGTCCTCTTCGCGGCGCACGTCGCCGACGACCGCCAGCGCCTTGCCGCCGGCGGCCTCGACATCGGCGGCCGCGGTGTGCACCGTTCCGGGCAGGCGGGGATGCGGGATGTCGGTCTTGGCCAGCAGCACCACGGCTCCGGCTGCCGCCGGAGATCACGACGGTGCGGTCGGCGAGCTTCCGGTCAGCCACTGGCATCTCCTTTGCCCTGGTCAGCGTGTGGTATTGGCATTCTCTTTTTTGCAAGTACGTTATTTATCGATGGATACTACGGCCCACACTCCCTCCGGCATCCCGCTGCGGCCCGTCTACGGGCCGGCGGACAGAAGTGCGGAACCTCCGGCGCCCGGAGAGTTCCCCTTCACCCGGGGCAGCTTCGCGTCCGGCTATCGCGGCAAGTTGTGGACTTTCCGCCAGTACTCCGGCTTCGGTACCGCCGAGGAATCCAACCGCCGCTACCGCTACCTGCTCGAGTAGGGCGGCACTGGGCTGTCGGTGGCCCTCGACCTGCCCACGCAGTGTGGGTACGACTCCGACGACCCCGAGTTCGGCGAGGAGGTCGGCCGGGTCGGTGCCGCCGACAATCGACCTGGCCGACTTCGAGATCCTGTTCGACGGCATCCCGCTGGACCAGCTCAGCACGAGCATGACGATCAACGGAACGGCGGCGATCCTGCTGGCGTCCTACGTCGCAGCCGCCGAGAAAAAGGGGATTCCGCGGGCGAAGCTCACCAAGACCATCCAGAACGACATCCTCAAGGAGTACGCCTCACGCGGAACCTGGATCTGGCCACCGGAACCGTCGCTGCGGTTGATCGCCGACACCATCGAGTTCTGCGCGGCCGAGGTCCCGAGGTTCAACGCGATTTCGGTGGCCGGCGCGCACTTCCGCGATGCCGGGGCCAACGCGGTGCAGGAGATGGCGTTCACCCTGGCCGACGGCGTCACCTATTGCGACCCCGTGGTCGAGCGGGGCCGCATGACCATCGACCAATTCGCACCGCAGATCTCTTTCTTCTTCTATACCCACGGCGACTTCTTCGAGGAGATCGCCAAATACCGTGCGGGACGGCGCCGTTGGGCCACGATCGTGCGGGAGCGCTACGGCGCCAAAACGGACAAGGCGGCGATGTTCCGGTTTGGCTGCGTCTGCGGTGGCACGTCGCTGTACGCGCCGCAAGCCCACAACAACATCGTGCGGGTCGCCTACGAGGCGATGGCCGCGGTGCTGGGCGGTGTCCAGTCGATGTTCACCGCGGCCTGGGACGAGCCGTTCGCGCTGCCCACCGAGGAAACCACGACACTGGCACTGCGCACCCAGCAGATCCTGGCGCACGAAACCGGCGTCGCCAGCGTCGCCGACCCATTGGACGGCTCGTATTTCGTCGAGGCGCTCACCGATGCCACCGAGGAGCGCATCATCGAGATCATGTCCGACCTCGAGCGGCACGGCGGAATGGTGCAGGCCATCGAGGACGGATACCTGCAGGGCCTGATCGCCGACGAAGCCTTCAACCTGCATCACGACATCGAGGCCGGTACCCGCCCCGTCGTCGGGGTCAACCGGTTCGTGACCGAGGAGCCCGAACACGATGTCGTCACCTACGAGCTCGACGCCGAAGGACGTGATCTGCAGCTCAAGCGGCTGTCGAAGGTCAAGGCAGAAAGAGATTCGGCCGCAGTGCAATCCAGCCTGGCCGCCTTGTCGCGTGCCGCCGAGGGGGACGACAACCTGATGCACAAGTTGATCGACTGCGCCAACGCCTACTGCACGGTCGGGGAGATGGTCTCCGCGCTCAAGGCGGTGTGGGGCGAATTTCAGCAACCGGTGGTGTTCTAGATGGCGGTGCGGATTCTGGTCGCCAAGCCCGGTCTGGACGGACATGACCGGGGCGCCAAGATCGCCGCCCGCACGTTGCGTGATGCCGGATTCGAGGTCATCTACACCGGCATCAGGCAACGCATCGAAGACATCGCGTCGATCGCGGTGCAGGAAGACGTCGCCATCGTCGGCCTGAGCATCCTGTCCGGTGCGCATCTGGCGCTGACCGCACGCACCGTCGAAGCGTTGCGCGCCGCTGACGCCGCCGACATCGCCGTCGTCGTCGGGGGAACCATCCCGTACGCCGACGTCCCCAAGCTGCTCTCCGTCGGCGCTGCCGCGGTATTCCCCACCGGGACACCGCTGGAGCACCTGGTGCGCGAAATCCGCGCCCTCACCGGCACGGCGGAATCGGAACCGAAGGAACCCGCGATGGAGGAACCGTGCGCGTCGGAGTGATGATCGGCGCCGAGCGTGGCGACATGGCCCGCAAGGTGGACAGGCTGGCCTCCGATATCGAGTGGGCCGAATCCGCGGGTCTGAACACCGCATGGATGCCTCAGGTACCCAACGACTTCGACTGCCTGACCATGGTGTCGCTGATGGCCGCGCACAGCTCGCGCAGCGAGCTGGGTACCGCGGTGGTGCCGCTGCAGGCGCAGCACCCGATTGCCCTTGCCCGTCAGGCGCTCTCGACGCACGCGGTGTCGGGTGGACGACTGGCGCTCGGTGTCGGACCGTCGCACCACTGGATCATCCGGGACATGCTGGGCTTGCCGTACGAGAAGCCGGCCGCCTACACCCGCGACTACCTGCAGGTGCTCAATGCCGCGGTCGCCGATCCGGGATCGGTTGACGTCGAGAATGACTCGTTCACGGTGCACAACCCGATGGCGATCGGGGCCGATACCCCGATGCCGGTGCTGGTCGCCGCGCTGGGGCCGGTGATGCTGCAGATCGCCGGCGAGCTCGCCGACGGCACCGTGTTGTGGATGGCCGACGAGCGGGCGATCGGTGACCACATCGCACCGAAGATCACCAAGGCCGCCGCCGACGCCGGTCGCCCGGCGCCGCGCATCATCGCGGGCATTCCGGTGTGCCTGCGTGCGCCTTCACAAGTCGAGGTGGCCAAGGAGCGGGCCAATCGCATCCTGGGCGAAGCCGAGGTGTCGCCCAACTACCAGCGACTGCTCGACCGCGGCGATGCGCGCGATGTCGGCGATCTGTGCGCGGCCGGCGACGAGGAAGCCATCCTGGCCCGGATGCGCCGGTTCGCCGACGCCGGTGTGACCGATCTGTCGGTGCGGCTGCTGCCGATCGGCGACAACCGGGACGAGTTGGTCGCTTCCAAGCGCCGCACCCGTGAAGTGATCGCATCCCTCGCAGCGGAATTGCGGTGACTGGCAACAACACCGGACCGCTGGCAGGGATACGCATCCTGGAAGTCGGCACCATGCTGGCGGGCCCGTACGCCACCATGCTGCTCGCCGATCTCGGTGCCGAGGTCATCAAGATCGAGCCCGTCGGCGGCGAGATCTCCCGCAGTGTCGGTGCCACCTACTTTGCCAGCCTCAATCGCAACAAGTCCAGCATCGTCCTCGACCTGAATTCCGAAGCAGGACAACAGCGTTTGGGCGAATTGGTCGGCCAGGCGCATGCGCTGCTGGTGAACCTGAAGCCGTCGGCGATCCGCCGGCTGGGTCTGACCTACGACGAGTTGCGGCGGCACAACGAGAAGATCGTCTGCGTGGCGATCACCGGCTTCGGGTTGTACGGCGGCGACGACCCGGCCTTCGATTACGTGGTGCAGGCCGGCGTCGGCACCGCGGCGCTGACCGGCGACCCGGACGGCCCGCCGACGCTGCCCGGTTACTCCTCGGCCGATAATTCCACCGGAATGACTGCGGCGCTGGGACTTTTGGCCAAGATCATCTCCGGAACCGGCGGGCAAGTGGATGTGTCGCTGCGCGACGTGATGCTCTCACAGCTTAACTACCACGCGTCGGCCTACCTCAACAGCGGCGTCGAGCCGCAGCGCCGGCCGTACGGGGCTCACTCGTATTACGTTCCGGCTCAGCTCTTTCCGACTGCCGAGGGTTATCTGGCGCTGTTCATCACCCACGACGGCTTCTGGAAGTCGTTTGCCGCCGAGGCGGGCATCGGGGGCTTCGCAACGAGGGCCGAGCGAGTCGCCCGCCGCGACGAAGTGCTGGCGGTGGTCACGGCGATGCTGGCGACCGACTCCGCGAGCGGCTGGGAACGACGGCTGCGGCTGCTGGGCGTTCCGGCGGCGGCGGTGCGCACCCTGCCCGAGGCGCTCGAGGCGACGCCGGAAGTGGTTGCTACCGCCGGGGAATTCCGCCTCGTCGGCAGCCCGATTCACGTATCCGGCTATCAGCCCGAGTATCGGCCGCCGCCGGAATTGAGTTAGCCGCCCGGCGTCGAGTTGTTGGGAGTAAATTCGGGCAATTTCGCGCGCAACAAGTCGACGTTCGCCGTCACGTCGACGGCGCGGTGAGGTAGGCTTCGGCCAGCTTGCGGAACGCCCCGACCAGTCGGCCGCGGTCCCCGGCGCGGGTCGCCAACACGACATGGCTGGGCTCCACGTTTTCCAGGGGGACAGTCGTGATGTCGGGTCGCAGTCTGCTGCCGTGAAAGCCGGCCATGACGGCGACCGCCTGCCCGGAGGCGATGAGCTCGAATTTGTCCTCGAGCGCATCGATGAACGGACCGTCGGGTGCCCGGCGTCCATTCGGCCGAGGATCGATGCGCCAGAAGGCACTCCACGCCGGATCGGAGTGCCGTAGCCGCGGCATGGGCTCGTCGGCGATGTCGTCGAGGGTAACCGACTTGCGGCCCGCCAGGCGGTGATCGACGGGCACCGCCAGGACCCGCGGCTCGTCGTAGAGGATCGTCACGTGCAACCCGTCGGTCGGAAACAGCAGCCGGGTGACCACCGCATCCACGTGATGGCCGAGCAGTGCCTGGCGCGCGCGGTTCCAATCCAGGTGCGTCACTTGCACATCGGCGTCGGGATGTTCACGACGCAGCTCGCGCACCGCCGGGGTGACGATCATCCCCGTCGTGTACCCGACGATGATGCGGTGCGGTTGCGCGGCCGCCCGCGCCTGCGCCGTCGCCTGGGCGGCCGAGCGCAGCAGAGACTTGGCCCGGGGCAGGAACACGTCGCCGGCTTCGTCAGTCGGGTGCCCTGGGGCGTGCGGTCCAACAGGCGGACACCGAGCTGCTGTTCGAGGCGGCGGATCTGGCGGCTCAACGACGGCTGCGCGATGCGCAGCGCGGCGGCGGCACGACCGAAATGCCGGTGCTCGGCCACCACCACGAAGTATCCGACCAGCCGCAGATCGAGATCCACCTCCGGCAATGCCCTATCCGTCATGGCGTCATCCTATCCCGACGTCGCGAAAGGGTTATCTAACTGCGGTGATACCTAAATTGCATCGCGTCATCTGGGAGAGGTCTTGGACAGGTTCCGGGAGCTGGCCGTCTACTGGGTGTGACGAACGAGAGGCAATCGAAGGGAAACATCCATGCGTGTCTTTGTGACCGGCGCGTCCGGACACATCGGGTCGGCCGTCGTCGAAGAACTCCTGGAAGCCGGCCACCACGTCACCGGCCTGGCCCGCTCCGACTCATCCGACGCGGCACTGAGGGCCAAGGGTGCCGCGGTGCACCGGGGCGACCTCGACGATCTCGACGGCTTGCGCGAGGCGGCCGCGGCGGCCGACGGGGTTATTCACCTCGCCTTCAAACACGACTTCGACGACTTCGTCGGCGCTGCGACGACGGACCTGCGCGCCGTCCAAGCCATCGGGGAGGCGCTGGCCGGTTCCGACCGGCCGTTTGTCAGCACGTCGGGCACGCTGCTGCTCGCGCTAGTGGGCCAGAGCGTCGCTACCGAGCAGGACACGCTGCCCAGCGAACCGCGAGTCGACTCGGAGAACGCCGTCATCGCACTGGCCGAGCGCGGGGTGCGATCGTCGGTGATCCGGCTGTCACCGCTGGTGCACAGCGACCTCGATCACCACGGGTTCGCTCACCACTTGATCAACACCGCCCGGGCCAACGGGAAGTCCGCTTACCTCGCCGACGGCGCCAACCGCTGGCCCGGCGTCCACACCCTCGACGCCGCGCACCTGTACCGGTTGGCGCTCGAAAATGCGCCCGCGGGAACGCGTTTGCACGGCGTCGCCGACGAGGGAGTGCCGTTCCGTGACATCGCCGCTGTCATCGGGCGCCACCTGAACGTCCCGACGGTCAGCATTCCTACGGAAGAAGCCGGTCATTTCGGCTTCCTCGCGCTCTTTGCGGCACTGGACAACCCGACGTCCAGCGCCTTGACGCAGAAGGTGCTGGATTGGCATCCGGAGCGCGCCGGCCTGCTCGAGGATCTCGACGCCGGCCATTACTTCGGCCAGTGAGCGAACCATGGCATAAGCGAGCTCGAGCGGTTGGCGCCGACGCTGGTTAGGGTGCACGCCTGACCAGTCGACGCTCTACGTCAAGATCTGGCCAGCTGCTTCTCCTCGTAGAGCCGCGCCCACTCGGCGCGCGGCCGGATCGACACGTCTACGTCAGTCGCCTTGGCGCGCAGGGCCTTAACGGTCGCCTGAGCGCGGGGCGTGTGGGCGAACGGGTCCCAGCTGAAGAACCGGCAGGCGTTGGCCCAGGTGATCTTGTTGATGTCGGAGTCGTCGGCGCCGGCGGCGTTCAGCTCGGCCAGCACGTGCTCGGGCGCGTCGGGCCAGAAGCAGTCCGAATGCGGGTAGTCGCACTCCCAGGCGATGATGTCGATGCCGATCTCGTGACGCAACCGCAACGACGTCTTGTCGGTGACGTAGCAGGCCAGCGCGTGCTCGCGGAAGACCTCGCTGGGCAGTTGAGAGCCGAAGTCGCGGCGCAGCCACTTCTGGTTGGTGTAATGGCGGTCGCTGCGGTCCAAATAGAAAGGAATCCAACCGATCCCACCTTCGGAGAAGGCGAATTTCAGGTCGGGATAGTTGCGCATCGCCGGACCCCACACCAGATCCTGTGCGCACATCGCCGAAACCTGAGTGGCCAGAATGATCATGTTGTCGATCGGCGCGTTCGGAGCCATGCTGATCGCCCCGAACCCGGTGCCGATGTGCAGACACATCACCACGTTGCATTCGGACAGCGTGCGGAACACCGGACCCCAGTAGTCCTCGTCGTGGTAGCTCGGAAGGCCTTCCAGATGCGGCAATTCCGGCATCGTCACCGCCCGGCAGCCCTTGGCCGCGACCCGGCGGATCTCGGCGCTCATCGCCTCCGGATTCCATGTCGGCAGGATGGCGATGGGGATGAAACGGCCCGGGTAGGAGCCGGCCCACTCGTCGATGTGCCAGTCGTTGTAGGCCGACACCATCACCAGCGTCGCTTCCTCACGGTGCATGTTGAGGTGGCGCGCGGAGAAGCCGGTGAACGTCGGGAAGCACATCGACGCGAGGATGCCGTTGCGGTTCATGTCCCGAACGCGCTCGTGGACGTCGTAGACGCCGGGGCGCATCTCGGCGAAACCGGCGGGGTCGCGGCCCCATTCCTGGGCCGGCCACGACACCACGGCGTTCAGCCCGCTCACACCCTGCGGCCGGCCCTGGTACATCCACTGGTCGACGCCCTTGTCGTCGACCACCACGCTCGGGGCCTCGGCCTTGTACTTGGCGGGTACATGGCGCAGGAACATGTCCGGTGGCTCGACGACGTGGTCGTCGATGCTCACCAGGATCAGGTCGTCGACATCCATTCAGGGATTCCTCTCCCAGACGGCGGCCGGCTAGCCGCCGCACTCGATCGTCGTTGCCAGCAGCCGGGGGACCGGCGCGGGATCCAACAGCAATGCATCCGACATCGTCAGATTGCCGGCATTGGCGATCATGTTGTCCAGGACGGCTTGCAGATCGTCGCCCTCGATCTCGTAGATGGCGACGTAGGGACCCTCACCGTTGACCGGACGCAGCCGTCGCGCCGAGACGATTCCGTCCAGAGCCAGCAGCTCGGGCAAATGAACTTCGTCGTACCAGGTGTTGTATTCCTGTTCGCGTTCGGGCGAACTGGGCCGGCTCTCCACGAGCATGATGCCCTTGGCCATTGACGCCACCTCTTTCGTGACTATTCGTAGCGCACCGTGATCGAATCCGAATCGAGCACGCCCTGGCAGGTCAAAATGTAGCCCTCGTCGACCTCGTCGTCGTCTCAAAATGTAGCCCTCGTCGACCTCGTCGTCGTCGAGAGCGTCGTTGATCCGCATCGTCGCGTGCCCGCTCTCGAGGCGGGCCATGCACGTGCCGCAGTTGCCGGCCTCGCAGTTGAACGGGGGATCCAGGCCCGCCCGGCGGGCGCTTTCCAGGAGCGTCTCGCCGGGAACCAGCGACACCGTCGCCTTCTTGCGCTCCAGGTAGATCGTCACCGTGCCGGGCTCGGCACCGTGTGATGTGGGATCTGCCACCCTTGGAGTCTCCTCGATCGTCGCGGTGAGCGCCGCGCGCTGGAACGCGTCGGGTTCGCCGTTGGCCCCCCGGCCCATACTTGCGTTCTTCAGTATAGAGAATGCTATTCTCACTAGACGATAGCATCTTCTCTACTGCGCCGACGGGTCAGCCTGGCCTGCGGGGAAGGACGGGACGTGACCGAGCCGGCCGCGCTCGTGTTTGAGGAACAGCAGTTCAGCCTGCCTCAGCTCGACACGATGGCCAACAGTCTGGCCGCGGCCCTGGGCAAGAGTGGTGTGACCGCGGGCCAGCGGGTTGCCGTCATGTCCTCGAATCGGCCGGAGTTCGTCGCCGCCCTGCTGGGGATCTGGCGGCTGGGCGCCACGGCGGCGTTGTTGACCCCGCCTGGAAGCACGACGAGGTCGACCACGCGCTGGCGTTGACCGACCCCACCCACGCGGTGGGGGATCACCCGGTGCTGGCCGGGATGATGCCCATGCTGCACCTGGACGAACCGGTTGCCGCCGGGGACCCGATGTCGCTGTCGTGGCCGCCGCACGTCGACGCGGTGCTGGTGTTCAGTTCGGGTACCACCGGCTTACCCAAGGCGGTCCGGCACACCCACCAAGGCTTGCTCGACGCCGTGCGGCACTGGCGCGACGCGCTGCAACTGACTCGCCGGGACCGGATTCAGGTCGCCACGCCCCCGTCGCACATCCTGGGTCTGCTCAACATCGTCACCGCGCTGCGTAGCGGCGCCCGGGTGCGACTGCACCGCCGCTTCGACATCGACACGATGCTGCACCACATCGAATCCGACCGCATCACAATTGAAATGGCGGTCGCACCGATCGCCTTGGCCATCGCTTCGCACCCGGCGCTCGAGTCGTACGATCTGTCGTCCCTGCGCTTCATCATGTGGGGCGCCACGCCGGCCAGCACCATCGTGGCCGAGACCGTGACACGGCGCACCGGCATCGGATGGGTTCCGGCCTACGGCACCACGGAACTGCCCGTCATCGCCTGCAATCCGCTCGAGGGTGCCCGGCTCGACACGGTCGGCCAACCGGTGCCGGGAGTGCAGCTGCGGGTGGTCTCGCTGGAAACCGGCCAGCCGGTCGGCGCCGGCGAAATCGGTGAGATTCAGGCGAGGTCGACCTCGCTGATGGCCGGTTACCTGCCTGCCGCGGCGACCGGCGAGGCGGTGTGCGACGGCTGGTATCGCACCGGGGACGTCGGCTGGGTCGACGCCGACCGGTGGCTGCAAATCACCGATCGGCTCAAAGAAATGATCAAGGTACGCGGATTTCAGGTCGCACCGGCCGAAATCGAGACGGTGTTGCATGGTCACCCCGCAGTCAAAGACTGTGCGGTGTTTGGCATTCCGGACGGAGTCAACGGCGAGGCCGTCGTCGCCGCGGTCGCCACGCGTGCACCCGTCGACGCCGCCAACCTCACCGCCCGGGTGGATGAGAAGCTGGCGTCCTACAAACATCTGAGCCGGGTCGTGGTCGTGCCCGATATTCCTCGCCTGCCGTCGGGCAAGGTGCTGCGCCGAGTGCTGAAGGAGCGCTATGGATGTACGTCTGACAGCTGAACAGCAACAGTTGCGTGATGCCGCCGCCAAGCTGGCCGATGACCTCGGGCCGGCCGTGGTTGCCGACCTCGCCGACGACAGCCGAATCGCCAGGCTGGACAAGCAGATTGCGGCGACGGGATGGCGATCACTGCGCTCCGACGGTGCTTCCGGCGTCGAAGTAGCGATTGTCGCCGAGGAATTCGGTCGGCGGCTGGTGGACACCCCGTTCCTCGGCCCGGTGCTGGCCGACGACCTGGCGCGCCGCGCCGGGGGCGACGCCGCCGAGGCGACGGTGGCCGTCGACGATCGCGCGATCGACGCGCGGGGTGCCCGAAAAGCGTTATCACTGACCGGCAATACCGTCCAGGCCAAGAACCTCGGCGATGTGTGTGCGGGTGCCGACTTGACCAGAGCCGACGCCGAATTGGCGGGCTCGACCGAGACTCTCGGCGAGCTGGACGGCGACGCGGTGGTACGCGCTCGCGCTGGTCGCCACGTCGGCGGACCTGGTCGGAATCGCCCGCGGCGCACAGGCCGTCGCCTGCGACTACGCGAAGATGCGCGAGCAGTACGGCAAACAGATCGGCGCGTATCAGGCCATCGCTCATCTGCTCACCGAAAGCCTTGCCCTGATTGAGGGTTCGGTCAGCGTGCTGCGAAACGCCGCGTGGGGAGTCGACGAACTCGAGCCGGCACAAGCCATCCAGGCGGCCCAGATCGCGAAGGTCTACTGCGCGCGTGCCACCAGAACCGTGTGCGAGACCAGGTCCACGGCGGCATCGGCAACACCTGGGAGTGCATCGCGCATGTCTACCTGCGTCGCGCCCTGACATCGACAGAGCTGTGGCCTGTCACGTTGAAGGAGATCGATCTTGGACTTTCGTGACTCACCCGAAGAGGCGGCCTTCCGTCAGCGGCTACGCACCTGGCTTTCGGAGCACGCCAAGGAGTTCTCCGGCTCGGGCGACGAGTACTGGGCGCGGATGGCCGACTGGCATCGCGCCCTGTACGAGAACGGCTTTTTCGGCCTGTCCTGGCCGCGCGATTGAGGCGGGCAGGATTTGGCGCCGGTGTACGACGTCATCGTCGACGAGGAGCTGGTTCGCGCCGGCGCCCCGCCGCGACCCAGCGTCGGGTACCTGGTGTACGGCATCGGTGAATACGCCAGCGACGAGGTGCGAAAGCGCTTCCTGCCCGGCATCATCGACGGCACCGAGCGCTGGTGCCAGGGCTTCAGCGAGCCGGGCGCGGGTTCGGATCTGGCGTCGCTGACCACCACCGCAACCCGCGACGGCGACAACTACGTCATCCACGGTCACAAGATCTGGACCAGCTACTCCGACGTGGCCGACTGGTGCCTGCTGCTGGCCCGCACCGATCCCGACGCGAAGCGGCACCGCGGCCTGTCGGCTTTCGTGATCGCAATGAAACAGCCTGGCGTGCAACAACGTCCGTTGCGAATGATGAACGGCGTCACCAACGAGTTTGGTCAGGTGTTCTTCGACGGTGCCATGGTGCCGGCGGACCGGATGGTCGGTGCGCCCGGTGACGGCTGGGCAGTGGCGATGACCGTCGTCGGACACGAACGCAAGCCCTCCACCCTGGGCTACGCCGCGCGATACGGCAAGCTTGTCCGACAACTGTTGGCGCACTGGGATGATCGCCAAGGCCCGGTTCCTGAGGAGCTGGCTTGGGCCGCGGTTCAGTCGGACATGCTGACGCATCACGTGCGCCGACGGTTGTCCGAACAGTTGGACGGGGTGTCGCACGGGTCGGAAGGTTCGTTGGACAAGTTGTTGATGACCTGGGTCGAACAATCCGTGGGACATGCCGCGCTGGCGGTCGCCGGGACCCGCGATCCGGAGCTGCTCAGTGCCTACCTGTACAGCCGCGCGCAAAGCGTCATGGGCGGGACATCACAGATACAGAAAAACATCATCGACAGATACAGAAAAACATCATCGCTTCGCGCATCTTGGGATTGGGAGTCTGACGTGTACGACATGCCTGCTGAAATCGACGTCCCCGCCGACGGTCCACTGCGGATCATCACGCTGAACCGGCCCGAGTCGCTGAACTCGGTCAACGACGACCTGCACTCCGGGTTGGCCCGGATATGGCAGCGGTTGACCGACGGCCCGGACGCCCGGGCCGCGATGATCACCGGCGCCGGCCGGGCCTTCTCCGCCGGCGGTGATTTCAAGTACCTCGAAGAACTCTCCAACGACGCCCAGCTGCGGGCCAAGACCATCCGCGACGGGCGCGAAATCGCCCTGGGTATGGCGCGGTGCCGAATTCCCGTGATAGCGGCGGTAAATGGGCCCGCCGTCGGCCTGGGCTGCAGCCTGGTCGCGCTGAGTGACCTGGTCTACATCGCCGAGGACGCCTACCTTGCCGACCCGCACGTGCAGGTGGGTCTGGTCGCCGCCGACGGCGGGCCGCTGACCTGGCCGCTGCACATCAGCCTGCTGCTGGCCAAGGAGTATGCGCTGACCGGCACGCGCATCAAGGCACAGCGCGCCGTCGAACTCGGGTTGGCCAATCACGTGGCCGCCGACCCGGTTGCGGAGGCAATCGCTTGTGCCAAAAAGATCTTGGAGCTTCCGCAGCAGGCGGTCGAGAGCACCAAGCGGGTGCTCAAAATCCATCTGGAGCGCGCGGTGCTGGCCAGCCTGGACTACGCCCTCTCGGCCGAGAGCCAGTCGTTCATGACCAAGGACTTCCGGGCCAACGTCGCGAAGTTCAACGCCGCGGAGAACTGAGCCGCAGGCGGCGGCTCAGTTCTCCGGCGGGCGCAATTAATTCTTGGCCGCGGCCTTTTCGCGGGCTTCGGCCGTCTTCTCCGCCCCGCGGGCGGCCTCGGCCTGGGCCTCTTTCTTGGCCACGTCGCGCTGCGCCTTGGCCTTGTCCTGCTGGGCGCGGCCTTCCTTGCGCAGGCCTTCGTGGCTGATCAGGATGCCCACGATCTCCTTGGTCTTTCCGATGGTTTCCTCGATGACGCCCCGGATGCCTTCCACGAGTCCATTGTTGCGGTCACTCATAATGGGAGCCCCCTTCGTGCGAAGTTGAATGGTGTAGTGATCCGTACCCGAAGAGGCCCACGCGGCAACGCCGTCCCGCGTGTCGCGGGTATGGTGTCGGTCACGTTCGGCGTCTATCAGCGGCAACGGATTTCGAACCGTGTCAAAGGTCGTGTCGCCGCAAAAAGTCCCGCATCACCCGATCGAACCGGTCTGGTTCTTCGATGAACGGCATGTGTGAACTCGACTCGAACAACTCGAAGCGGGAGTCCTTGATGCGCTGGTGCATGGCCCACATGTGCTCGTGGTCGCATTCGTCGTACCTTCCCGCGACCACGAGGGTCGGCAGGTCGAGCTCGGTCAGCCGGTCGAAGACATCCCAGTTGCTGACGTTGCCGACGATGCGAAAGTCGCCGGGCCCGAACACGGTTTCGTAGACCTCGGCCCCCATGCGGATGAACGCTTCGGAAAGTTCCGGTGGCCACGGTCGTAGCCGGCACAGATAAGTCTGGTTCCAGGTGCGGATCGCATCCTGATATTCGGGCGAGTGCGTCGTGCCGGCTGCTTCGTGGCGGTCGATGGCGGATTGCGTAGCCGGGTCCAGGTCGCGCTTGCGCCGGGCTACCATCTCCGAAAACGCGGGAATGGACGCGATGCTGTTCGAGATCGTCAGGCTGGCCGCCGGCGACGCGACGTTGAGCAGGTACTGCTGCGCCAGCATGCCGCCCCATGAATTGCCGAAGACGTGGAAGCGGTTTAGGCCGAGCGCGCCGATGACAGCATCCATTTCGGCGACCGAGCGTTCCATCGTCCACAGGGTGGGGTCCGACGGGCATGCGGAATTGCCGCAGCCAAGCTGATCCCAGAAGATGACCTCGCGTTCATCGGCCAGGCGTTGCAGCGAAAGCAGATAGTTGTGCGGTACGCCGGGCCCGCCGTGAACGGCCAGCAGCGGAAGACCCCGCCCTCCGCCGACCCGCTTGAACCACACATTTCCGCCCGGAACCGCGATGGTCCCCTCCGCCTGAGTCATCGCTGCCCATCTTTCGTTGTTGCCGCGAAAGTGCAAGCGACACGTCGTTGGTGCAACTTGGACTCTCCAAATGAGAGAATAGTGTTCTCATTACCGAAACGGAGAAACCGTGCCTGAAGCTGTCATCGTGTCCGCCCTGCGCACCCCCATCGGCACCGCCCGCAAGGGGACGCTGCGCGCCACCACCGCGTTCGAGCTCGCACACCACGTCGTCGCGGAGGCGGCGACGGATCTGGATCCGGCGCAGGTCGACGATGTGATCCTGGGCGAGGGCCTGTACGGCGGGGGCGTGGTCGCCCGCCACGCGGCCATCACCGCCGGGCTGTCGCAGGTGCCCGGGCTGGCCAACAACCGGCATTGCGCGGTCGGGCAGGCGGCGGTGCAGAGCGCGGCGGCGAGCGTGCGCGCCGGGATGGACGAGCTGATCATCGCCGGCGGTGTGAACGCGGCGTCGACCTCGCCGCGCTCCAGGATCCAGGTGGACGGCGAATGGGTGGACTGGTTCCCGCCGACGCACCCGGACCGGCCCGACGCGCCGAACATGGACATGTCGATCACCGTGGGCTGGAACGCCGCGGTCAAGGCGGGCGTTAGCCGCGAGGAGATGGATGCCTGGGCGTTGCGGTCGCACCGCAACGCGATCGCCTCGGTCGACGAAGGCCGCTTCAAGGAGGAGATCGTCCCGATCGAGACGCCGCCCGGGCTGTTCTCGGTCGACGAGCACCCGCGTCGCGACACCACGATGGAAAAGCTGACCGGGCTCAAGCCGCTGCATCCCGAGATCGAGGGTTTTTCGATCACGGCCGGCAACGCATGCGGCGCCAACGACGGAGCCGCGGCGTTGGTCGTCGCCAGCGACCGGCTGGGGTTACCCGCGCTGGCCACCGTGCGGTCCTGGGCATCGGTCGGGGTCGACCCGGCGCTCACGGGGCTGGCACCCGTCGAGGCCATCCCGAAAGCCCTTGCCCGCGGTGGCCTTTCGATCTCTGATGTGGACCTGTTCGAAATCAACGAGGTGTTCGCGGCGATGTGCGTGGCGACGATCAAGATGCTCGAGCTCGACCCGGACAAGGTGAACGTCAGCGGCAGCGGCTGCGGGCTGGGGCATCCGGTGGCGGCAACCGGAGCCCGGATGCTCGTCACGCTGGTGCACGAACTGCGCCGGCGCGGTGGCGGAATCGGTGTGGCCGCCATGTGCGCGGGCGGCGGCATGGGTTCGGCGACGGTCATCGAGGTACCGGCTCCATAATGTGTCCATGACCATCGCCGAGCTAATCACCGGAGCGCGCAACGGATCTCAGCGCGCGACCGGTCGGCTGCTTAGCTTGGTCGAGGGCGAACAGCGGGACGAGGTGCTGGCCGCCGTCGGCCCGGCGAGCGCCCTGGCGGTGCGCGTCGTCGGCATCACCGGTCCGCCCGGGGCCGGTAAGTCGACGACGGTCGCGGCCCTCGTCGGCGCCTACCGCGAGCGCGGCTGCCGGGTGGCCGTGCTGGCCGTGGACCCGTCGTCGCCGTTCAGCGGCGGCGCCCTACTGGGCGATCGCATTCGAATGGCCGCGCATATCAACGACTCTGACGTGCTGATCCGCTCGGTGGCAAGTCGTGGACATCTCGGCGGCCTGGCGGCCGCGGTTCCGGCGGCCATCCGCCTGCTGGGCGCGATCGGCTACGACGTGGTGCTGCTGGAAACCGTCGGGGTGGGGCAGTCGGAGATCGAGATCGCCGCCGTCGCCGACCCCACCATTGTCATCCTCAACCCCGGGGCCGGCGACGCCGTCCAGGCCGCCAAGGCCGGTGTGCTCGAAGTCGCCGACATCGTCGCGGTCAACAAGGCCGACCGCGAGGGCGCCGAACAGACCGTGCGAGATCTGCGCGCCGAGACCAAGGCCCCGATCGTCAGCCTCATCGCCGCCCGGGGCGAGGGCGTTGCCGACCTCGTCACCGCCATCGACGACCATCACCGCGCGGACAGCCGCGAGCGTCGGGTGGCGCGCGCCCGCGCCCAGATCCTTTCCCTGGCGCAAAGCCAGCTGCGGGCACAGACGGATCTCGACGGGCTCGCCCAAGCGGTGGTCGACGGACACGACGATCCCTATTCGGCCGCCGCGCAACTGCTGCGACGCGCAGGTCAGGACCGGGACTGAGCCTGGCCTGTCCTCCGATCGGGGGACAGGGCGTTCCTCTGTTTTCGGGCCCGATCGGCGGAGTTTCGACCCGCTAAACCGGCCTAACTTAACTGGTGTATCCACGACGAGTTAGGAGACCCCCGGACATGACTCGCACACCCGAACTCTCCGCGGCACAGTTGCGTGAACAGCTGGAGCTGTACCGCCAAATGTGGGTCTTGCGCCTGCTCGACATGGCGGTGGAGGAGTTGCGCATCGACGGTCGTCTCAACCAGGCCGTCCAGGCCGCGTTCGGCCAAGAGGCGGTGGCCACCGGCACCGCGGCGGCCCTTCGCCCGGGTGACGTCATGACCACCGCCATCATCCATCTGCAGCACGCTCAGCAGACCGCTTGCGCGCTGCCGCTGGGTCCGGCCCTTGCTGCATTGATCGAGCCCGAGTTCGACCCGGACGGCGGGGCCGAAGCCTCATTCGTGGCGTCGGTTCGTGGAATGTCCCCCTTCTCAAGCGCTTTGCGGCAATCACCGCTGCTGGCCGTGGGACACGCCTACGGCAAGCAACTGGCCGACGACGGCGGGTTACGTTGTGCGCCATGGAAACTCGCGACGTGAAGTCCGCGGACTTTGCCGAGGCCGCCCACATCGCGGTGTCCTGGCAGCTTCCGGTGGTGTTCGTCATCGAGAACGCGAGTCAGGACGCCTACGCGGCCAAATGCCACGGGATCCCGGTGCACTCGGTCGACGGCAACGACGTTGAGGCGGTTCGCGACTCGGTCGCCGAGGCGGTGCGACGCGCGGGCGCGGGCGAAGGCCCCGTTCTCGTCCAGGCGCGGACCCAGCGCAGCAACGGGGTGGCCTCGACGGACCCGCTGGTTTTCGAACGGCAGCGCCTGATCGGCGCGGGCATCAACGCCGGACACCTCTACGAGCTGGAGCGGCGGGCCCGCCACCTGGTCGCCGAGGCCGAAGCTCAGGCGAAGGCGATGCTGGCCGAAGAGCAGCCGCAGCCGATTCGGGAGCCGGAAGTTTGGCCGGCCGCTAGTTGAGCAGACCTTGGCGCATAGCTTCGGCGACCGCGGCCGCGCGATCGCTGACCCCAAGCTTCTCGTATAGCCGCTGCACATGCGTCTTGACCGTGGACGGCGCTACGAACAACTCGCCGGCGATTGCGGGGATACTTTGACCGCGGGCAATACGATTGAGTACCTCGCGTTCCCGGGCGGACAGGACCGGGGCCGACGGTTCGGCTCGTTGGCGAATCTGGGCGGCCAGGCCGCCGGCCAGCGACGGCGCCACCACGTCGTTTCCGTTCGCGCAATCGAGCACGGCTTTGAGGATCTCGGTCCGCGTCGAGTCCTTGAGCAAAAAGCCGGCCGCGCCCTGCTGCAGCGCTTGATACACGATGGCCGCCTCGTCGTGGGCCGACAGCAGCAGCAGCACGCGGGTGGGCAATTCGTTGTTTCGCACCGCCGCGGCCACCTGGGCGCCGTCCATGCCGGGCATCCGGAAGTCGAGCAACGCGACGTCCGGACGGTGCTGCTTGATCAGTTCCAATGCCTGCGTGCCGTCGTCGGCCTCGCCGACGACGTTCACCTCGCCGCTGAGCGCGAGTGCCGGACAACCCCTTCGCGGAACAGCGGGTGATCGTCGCCGACGACAACGCGTACCTTCTCGGGCATTGCTGCGCCGGCCATGGCGGTCAGTGTAGCTGTTTGTCGCACCAGCGCGGATTGTCGCCACGGAGAATCTGATGCGGGTTTTGCCACTTAGCCTCGGAGGGGCAAGCACAGATGAGTACTGTGTTCGGGTGGCGGATACCAGCGACGCGGAGTTGCGTCGGGTACGCAGGATCCACCGGCTGCGCTCGTATCGAATCGCGTCGGTAATACGGATCGGCGTGGTGGGTCTGATGGTCGCTGCCATGATCATCGGCACGGCCCGGTTCGAGTGGCCGCAGCAGGGCATATTGATCGTCGCCTACTCGTTCGTCGCACTGTGCGCCGTGGCGCTGGCGTTCTCTCCGTTGCACCAATGGGTTGGGCCGGGCCGGCTGGAACCGGTTGCGTTCACGGTCATCGACGTCGTCGCGCTGACGGTCTTCCAGCTGCTGTCCACCGACGGCGTCTATCCGCTGCTGATCATGACGATGCTGCCCATCCTGCTGGGCCTCGACGTCTCGTCGCGGCGCGCCGCGGTGGTGCTGATCTTCTCCATGGCGGGGTTCGCGATCGCGGTGCTGCAGGACCCGCAGATGCTGCGCTCGATCGGGATCTTCGAGGCCACTTTCCGCTTCGCGCTGTACGGGTTCCTCTGTGCCACAGCGTATACGGCCGTGCGTATCGCGGAGCGGCACACTCGTTCGGTGGCCGAACTGAGCGTGCTGCGCGAAGAGTTGCTCGCCCAGACGATGACCGCCCAGGACGTGTTGCAGCGCCGCATCTCGGAAGCCATTCACGACGGGCCGCTGCAGGACATCCTCGCGGTCCGTCAGGAACTCGTCGAGTTGGAAACCGTGCTGCCGAACGACGAGCGTGTCGAGCGCGCGCTGGCCGGTCTACAAGCCGCGTCACAAAGCCTGCGGCAGGCGACTTTCGAGCTGCATCCGGCCGTGCTCGAGCAGGTCGGTCTGGGTGCCGCGGTGCATCAGTTGGCCTCCGATGCCGCGGAGCGTTCGGGCATCGAGATCTCCACCGAAATCGACTACCCCGACCGCAACGAGATCGACCCGATCGTCTTCGGCGTGGTGCGCGAACTGATCTCGAATGTGGTCCAGCACTCGCACGCCAAGCACGCCTCGATCACGCTGGGGTCACCGACAACCGATGTGTCCTGCATGTCGTCGACGACGGCGTGGGCTTCAACACCGAGACGATGGCACGCCGACTGGGGGAGGGCCACATCGGATTGGCGTCGCACCGGGCCCGGATCGACGCGGCCCGTGGCGTGTTCGTCTTCCTCGACACCCCGGTAGGCACCCACATCTGCGTGCAAGTGCCGCTCAAGTAGTGACCCGACGCGAAACTTAAACCGCGGCGGTGTTCTTCGGCGTGTCGTCGCCAAGGCTTAAGTGTCGCGGCGAAATCCGGCCTACTGCAGGTCGACGGACTTCCCGGTGGCCGCGGCGTAGCCCGCGCGGTAGCCGAAAACCATTGCCGGGCCGATGGTTCCGCCGGCACCGCCGTAGGCCCGTCCGGTCGCCCCGGCCATCGCGTTGCCGGCGGCAAATAGCCCCGGGATCGGCTCCCCGCTCACGTGCAGCACCCGGCCGTCATGATCGGTGCGCGGCCCGCCCTTGGTGCCCATCGCGCCGATGGACACCGGCACCGCGTAGTAGGGCGCGGTGTCGATCGGGCCGAGCGTCTTCCCGGCGGCGGTGGTGGCACTGTCGTCGCCCCAATAGCCGTCGTAGGCACTGGAACCGCGGCCGAAGTCGGGATCGGCGTCCTCGGCGACGTGGCGGTGCCACTCGTCGATCGTGCGGATCAGACCCGCGGCGTCGATACCGGTCTTGGCGCCCAGCTCGTTCAGATCCGCGGACTCGCAGAACCAGTCCGGCACCGGCTCGCCCGGTGCGACACCGAGAAATCCGTAGCGCTGCAGGTGAACCGAATACCAGACCTCCAGGCGCCCGGTCTCACCCCGCCAGCGCGGGGCGGCCGCCGATCGCGTGTCTTCGTCCACGGCGACCCTAAGGGCTACTCCGCGATCCGAGTCGCCGGGTGCACCGCGATGAGCCCTAATTGGCTGCGGCGCTTGCACATTGCCGCCAGCTCGGCATAAGCCTTGGCGCCGAGTAGTTCGGTGAGCTCGTCGGCCAGGCTCTCCCACACCTGCTTGGCGCCGACGTGTGCCGCCGGGTCGCCGGTGCAGTACCAGTGCAAGTCGGCACCGCCGGAGCCCCAGCCGCGGCGATCGTATTCGGTGATCCAGGTCTTCAGGATTTCGGTGCCGTCGGGCCGCGTCACCCATTCCTGGCTGCGCCGGATCGGCAACTGCCAGCACACCTCGGGCTTCATTGTCAGCGGCGGCACGCCCAGCTTCAAAGCCTTGCTGTGCAGGGCGCAGCCGATGCCGCCGGCAAAGCCGGGCCGGTTCAAGAAAATGCACGCGCCCTTGTATTTGCGGGTGCGGTGCTGGGGCTCGCCGTCGTGCTCGTCGAGTTTTAGATAACCCTTACGGCCCAAACCCTTTTCGCGGAATTGCCAGTCGGCGTCGGTGAGCTGCTTGACCGCGTCGTCCAGGCTGGCGCGGTCGTCGTCGTCGGACAGGAACGCGCCGTGCGAGCAACACCCGTCGTCCGGGCGGCCCTCGACCGTGCCGCGGCAGGCGGGTGTGCCGAACACGCACGTCCAGCGTGACAGCAACCACGTCAGGTCGGCCGCGATCAGATGCTCCGGATTGTCCGGATCGAAGAACTCCACCCATTCACGGGCAAAATCCAATTCAACTTCTTGCCCAGGCTCGGGGTGCGAATTCGCCACGGATGCAACGTTAGACCAAAATTCACGTCCATCGAGCCGCTCACACTCGCGCCCGCCGCAGCGGGGACCCGCTGATCTTGAATTCCGCCGGGATCGCGTCGACCGATATCGGATTGTGGTGTTTCACAGCGGGGCGCAACCCAAACCGCTTCGCCCTCCCGCTAGTTTGTGTTCGTGCGATTAGGCGTGCTCGACGTGGGTAGCAATACGGTCCATCTGTTGGTGGTTGATGCCCATCGCGGCGGGCATCCCACCCCGATGAGTTCGACGAAGGCCACCCTGCGGTTGGCCGAGGCCACCGACAGCTCGGGCAAGATCACCAAGCGCGGCGCCGAAAAACTCATCTCCACGATCGACGAGTTCGCCAAGATCGCCATCAGCTCCGGCTGCGCGGAGCTGATGGCCTTCGCCACCTCCGCGGTCCGCGACGCCGAGAACTCCGACGACGTGCTGACCCGGGTCCGCAAGGAAACCGGTGTCGAGTTGCAGGTGCTGACCGGGGTCGACGAGTCGCGGCTGACCTTCCTGGCAGTGCGCCGCTGGTACGGGTGGAGCGCCGGGCGCATCATCAACCTCGACATCGGCGGCGGCTCGCTGGAGCTGTCCAGCGGCGTCGACGAGGAACCCGAGGTCGCCTTGTCGATGCCGCTGGGTGCCGGCCGGTTGACCCGCGAGTGGCTGCCCGACGATCCACCCGGGCGGCGCCGGGTGGCGATGCTGCGCGATTGGCTGGACGCCGAGCTGGCCGACGCCAGTGTGGCCGTGCTCGAGGCCGGCGCTCCCGACCTGGCCGTGGCGACGTCGAAGACGTTCCGGTCGCTGGCCCGGCTCACCGGCGCCGCGCCGTCGGCCGCCGGACCACGGGTGAAACGGACGCTGACAGCCAACGGCCTCAGGCAACTCATATCTTTCATCTCTAGGATGACCACCGCTGACAGGGCGGAATTGGAAGGAGTCAGCGCCGAACGGGCGCCACAGATCGTGGCGGGCGCCCTGGTGGCGGAGGCGAGCATGCGAGCGCTGTCGATAGAAACGGTGGATATCTGCCCGTGGGCGTTACGGGAAGGTCTCATCTTGCGCAAGCTCGACAGCGAAGCCGACGGAACCGCCCTCGTAGAGACCTCGGTGCGCAATGCTGGAGGTCAGGCAGGAGATCGGAACGCCAACCGATCGAGAGGCGACAAACCATGACCGGACCACACTCCGAGACCGAGAGCCCCGGCACTCGGCCCATCTCGGTGGCCGAGCTGCTGGCCAGGAACGGGACCATCGGCGCCCCGGTGGGCACCCGGCGGCGTCGGCGCCGCCGCGGCGACAGCGATACGGTCACCGTCGCCGAGCTGACCGGTGAGATTCCCGTCGTCCGCGACGAGGAGCACGACAAGACAACACCCGAGGCCAACGGCACCGTCGAGGTCGCCGAACCCGAGGCGGAGGCGGCACCCGAACCCGTCTCGGAGCAGGTCGGGACCGCCCCCGAGGCCCAGCCCAACCCGGCGACCCGGCCCGAGCCTCGTTGGCCCAAGTCGGCGCCGCAGCCGCCCCGGACGGGACCGGAGCGCAGCGCCTACCCGCGGCCCGCTCGGCGCCCCGACGCGCCAGAGGCCGACCGGCCGGCGGAGCCCGTCGGCAAGCTCGCGGCGTCCTCGGGCGCCGAGGACATGAGCCCGGATCCGCTCGAGCAGTACGCCGACATCCCGGTCGACGTCATGGACTCCGACGTGCGCGAGGCCGAACCCGCGACCGAGGATTCCGCCTATGTCCGCTCCTACCTGCAGGACTCGACCCTGTTCGGCGGCCAAACCCTCGCCGACGAGGTGGCGCGACGGCGCAGCGACGAGCGCGACGGCGCCGACGCGGACGCGCTGACCGACGCGGCCGAGGATCACGTCGGCGTCGAGGCGCCCCGCACGGACGGGTTCGGGGACGTCCGCGCGGCGCCCGGCAAGCTCGCGGCGCTCTGGCGCGGCACCCTGATCGTGTTTCAGTCGATGCTAGCCGTCGCCTTCGGAGCCGGGTTGTTCATCGCGTTCGACCAACTGTGGCGATGGAACAGCCTGGTGGCGCTGGTGCTGTCGGTGCTGGTCATCCTCGGGCTGGTGGCCGGGGTGCGGGCGGTGCGCAAGACCGAGGACATCGCGAGCACGCTGATCGCGGTGGCCGTCGGGGCGTTGATCACTCTGGGGCCGCTGGCGCTAACCATGCAGTCCGGCTAGGCGTCACCCGCAACAGTGCGCCCGGCAATCAAGGTCGGCCTGTCCACGGCCTCGGTCTACCCGTTGAGGGCCGAGGCCGCGTTCGAGTATGCGGCCCGGCTCGGCTACGACGGCGTCGAGCTGATGGTGTGGAGCGAGTCGGTCAGCCAGGACATCGCCGCCGTCAAGAAGCTGTCGCAGCGCTACCAGGTGCCGGTGCTGTCGGTCCACGCTCCTTGCCTGCTGATCTCGCAGCGGGTATGGGGTTCCAACCCGATTCCCAAGCTGGAACGCAGCGTGCGGGCCGCCGAGGAGCTCGGCGCGCAGACCGTCGTCGTGCATCCGCCGTTCCGCTGGCAGCGGCGCTACGCCGAGGGATTCAGCGAGCAGGTGACGAACCTGGAAGCGTCCAGCGACGTGATGGTCGCGGTGGAGAACATGTTCCCCTTCCGGGCGGACCGCTTCTTCGGGACCGACCAGTCGCGGGAACGGATGCGCAGGCGCGGCGGCGGCCCGGGACCGGCGATTTCGGCGTTCGCGCCGTCGTATGACCCGCTGGACGGCAACCACGCGCACTACACGCTCGACCTGTCGCACACCTCCACGGCGGGCACCGACGCGCTGGAGATGACCGCACGGATGGGCGCCGGGCTGGTGCACCTGCACCTGTGCGACGGCAGCGGCCTGCCCGCCGACGAGCACCTGGTGCCCGGGCGGGGCACGCAACCCACCGCCGAGGTGTGCCAGTTGCTGGCCGCCGGGCACTTCACCGGCCACGCCATCCTCGAGGTATCCACCTCGAGCGCCCGCTCGGCCAGCGAGCGCGAAGCCATGCTGGCCGAATCGCTGCAGTTCGCCCGCACACATTTGATGCGATGACCGCCGACCGTCAGGAGACCATGACCGCGCTATTCACCACCGCCATGACGCTGCGGGAGGTCGATCCGGGCGTATACGAGGGGGAGCTCAACAAGCACTGGACCATCGGGCCCAAGGTGCACGGCGGCGCGATGCTGGCGCTGTGCGCCAACGCCGCCCGGCACGCCTGCGCCGAGTCCGGACACGAGCCGGTGGCGGTGTCGGCCAGCTACCTGTGGGCGCCCGACCCGGGGCCGATGCGGCTGGTGACCTCGATCCGCAAGCGCGGCCGGCGGATCAGCGTCGTCGACGTCGAACTCGTCCAGGGCGACCGCACCGCCGTTCACGCCGTGGTCAACCTGGGCGAGCCGGAGCACGTTGCGCCCGGCGGCGACACGGCGCCGCTGCTGACGGCGAACCCGGTGCTGGACCTGATGGCGCCCGAACCGCCCGACGACATCGAACCGATCGGGCCCGGCCACCCGCTGGCCGGCCTGGTGCACCTGGGCGAGGGCTGCGACGTCCGGCCGCTGCTGTCGACGCTGGCACCCAGCACCGACGGGCGACCCCCGATCCTGCAGATGTGGGCGCGGCCGCGCGACGTCGCCCCCGACGGGCTCTTCGCGCTGATGTGCGGGGATCTGTCGGCGCCGGTGACGTTCGCCGTGGAGCGCACCGGCTGGGCGCCGACGGTTCAACTGACGGCCTTTCTGCGGGCCCTGCCCGCCGACGGGTGGTTGCGGGTGGTCTGCACCTGCCTGGAAATCGGGCACGACTGGTTCGACGAGGATCACATCGTCGTCGACAGCCTGGGCCGGCTCGTCGTGCAGTCGCGCCAGCTGGCCCTGGTGCCTGGGAAGCGGTGAAGCCCCGGTAGCCAGCAGAAGCTTGGGCGTCTGCGATGCTTTCGCCATGGCGAGAATCGCGATCATCGGCGGTGGCAGCATGGGCGAGGCCCTGCTGTCGGGTCTGCTTCGGTCGGGGCGACAGGTCAAGGACCTGGTCGTGGCCGAACGCGTCCCGGAACGGGCGAAGTACCTGGCGGACACGTACTCGGTGCGGGTTACCTCCACGCTGGCGGACGCCGTCGACAACGCGACATTCATCGTCGTCGCGGTCAAGCCCGCCGACGTCGAACCGGTGATGACCGAGGCGACCAAGGCGGTCTCCGCGGCCGAAGGGGACAGCGCCGAGCAGGTTTTCGTCACCGTCGCGGCGGGGATCACGATCGGCTTCTTCGAATCCAAACTGCCGGCCGGGACGCCGGTGGTCCGGGCGATGCCCAACGCCCCGGCGGTGGTTGGAGCCGGGGTAACGGCCCTGGCCAAGGGCCGCTTCGTCAGCGCCCCGCAGCTGGAAGAGGTGACGGCGCTGTTCGACGCCGTCGGTGGCGTGCTGACCGTGCCCGAGTGGCAGATGGACGCGGTGACCGCGCTGGCGGGCTCCGGGCCCGCCTATTTCTTCCTGATGGTCGAGGCCCTGGTCGACGCCGGCGTCGCGGCCGGTCTGAGCCGCGGGATGGCGACGGACCTGGCCGCGCAGACGATGGCCGGGTCGGCGGCGCTGCTGCTGGAACGGCTGGATCGCGAGCCGGGACCGGCCGACAGTGAGGCGATGGGCAAGCAGGCGGACGCCACCGCGGCGCAGCTGCGTGCCATGGTGACCTCGCCGGGCGGTACCACCGCCGCTGCGCTGCGCGAACTTGAACGAGGGGGCCTGCGCGCCGCCGTCGATGCCGCCGTTCAGGCCGCGAAAACGCGCTCTGAGCAGCTAAGAATTACATCGGAATAATTTAAAGATTTCGAAATGATTGTCCCCCACCAGTACCAGTAATCCCACTAGTCCCGCTATTCTCCTACGTGTATGCCCGTGTGGGTGCCAGCGGAGGGGAAGCCGGTGGCGTTGCGCGGGCCTGACACGATTGGGTTGCGATGACGTCTACGAACGGGCCATCGGCGCGAGATTCCGCAGGTAAGGCGCGGGACACAGCTTCGGCCGATAGCCAGGCAAGGACACAATTTCTAACCGTCGCCGAAGTGGCGGCCCTGATGCGGGTCTCCAAGATGACGGTTTACCGGTTGGTGCACAACGGTGAGCTGCCGGCGGTGCGGGTTGGGCGGTCCTTCCGGGTGCACGCCAAGGCCGTGCACGACATGCTGGAGACGTCTTACTTCGACGCCGGCTGAGCCGCCGCCCGAGCACGGCGGCACGGGTCGGGACCGACGCTTGGAGCGCGGCCATTGGAGTGGTCGCGCGACTGGCGGTTTGGTGTTCGGTGCGGCCCGCCGGGTAAAGTGACCGCGAGGTTTTCCAGATTTTTAGCAGTCCTTAAGCGGTCACCGGTCAGATAGCGGAGTTCATGGGTTCAGTAATCAAGAAGCGGCGCAAGCGTATGTCGAAGAAGAAGCACCGCAAGCTGCTGCGCCGCACGCGGGTGCAGCGTAGAAAACTCGGCAAGTAAGCCCGCGTCGCGCACCCGAAGAACTCACCGACCGTCGTTCGGCCATGGCGCCGCGACCCATCCCGGCAGCTAGGCTGTTTGGGTGGATTCGTCGAGCGGGGGCGGCGCCGGAACCGGCGACAACGCGGATAACACGATGCACTACCCCAAAGTGGTGCTCGTTACCGGCGCGTGCCGGTTTCTCGGCGGCTACCTGATCGCCCGGCTGGCGCAGAACCCGCTGATTCAGAACGTCATCGCGGTGGACGCGATCGCCCCCAGCAAGGACATGCTGCGCCGGATGGGGCGGGCCGAGTTCGTTCGCGCCGACATTCGTAATCCCTTCATAGCCAAGGTGATTCGCAACGGCGATGTCGACACGGTGGTGCATGCCGCCGCGGCGTCGTACGCGCCGCGCTCCGGCGGCACGGCGGCGCTGAAGGAATTGAACGTGATGGGCGCCATGCAGCTCTTCGCGGCCTGCCAGAAAGCGCCGTCGGTGCGACGCGTCGTGCTGAAGTCGACGTCGGAGGTGTACGGGTCGAGCCCGCACGACCCGGTGATGTTCACCGAGGACAGCAGCAGCCGTCGTCCGCTGCGCGGTGGTTTCGCCAAGGACAGCCTCGATATCGAGGGATACGTCCGCGGATTGGGCCGGCGCCGGCCCGATATCGCGGTGACGATTCTGCGGCTGGCCAACATGATTGGCCCGGCGATGGACACCACACTGTCGAGGTATCTGGCCGGTCCGGTGGTCCCGACGATGTTAGGTCGTGACGCGCGACTGCAGTTGCTGCACGAGCAGGATGCGTTGGCCGCGCTGGATCGCGCGGCGATGGCCGGCAAGGCCGGCACCTTCAACATCGGCGCCGACGGGATCATCATGCTGTCCCAAGCGATCCGGCGCGCCGGCCGGATTCCGTTGCCGGTGCCCGGATTCGGAGTGTGGGCACTCGATTCGCTGAGACGGGCTAACCGTTATACCGAGATCAATCGCGAGCAATTCAACTACCTGAGTTATGGCCGGGTCATGGACACCACCCGGATGCGCACCGAGCTCGGCTACCAGCCGAAGTGGTCGACCGCGGAGGCCTTCGATGACTACGTTCGTGGCCGCGGCCTGACTCCCATAATCGACCCAGATCGGGTACACTCCTTGGAAGGTCGCGCCATAGCCTTAGCGCAGCGCTGGGGTAGCCGAAATCCAATTCCATGGACTGGAGTCAGGTAGACATCGTGGCGGGTGAAACCAGAGCGAATGTTATTCCCCTGCATAGCAATCGGGGTCGGGTAGCAGCTCGCCGGAGAGCCGAAGCGTCGCGTCAGCATCCTTCCTTGCTCTCCGATCCGCACGGACAGGCGTCGGCCGAACAGGTCGCCGCGGTGGTTTGCGAAATCGACGAGCACCGCCGCGTCGGTGGTGGGGCGACGGCGACGGAGGCTCCGCTCAACGAGTTCGCTCAACACGTCGCCGCGGTCGCCGGATTTTTCCGGCAGCGGATGACCGGTGACTACACCGTCGACGAGTTCGGGTTCGATCCGCACTTCAACAACGCGATCGTCCGGCCGTTGCTGAGATTCTTCTTCAAGTCCTGGTTCCGCTGCGAGGTCAGCGGAATCGAGAACCTGCCGAGCGAGGGCCCCGCGCTGTTGGTGGCCAATCACGCCGGGGTGTTGCCGTTCGACGGACTGATGCTTTCGGTCGCGGTGCACGACGAGCATCCGGCGCAACGGGACATGCGACTGCTGGCCGCCGACATGGTGTTCGACCTGCCGCTGGTCGGTGAGGCCGCCCGCAAGGCGGGTCACACCATGGCCTGCACGACCGACGCGCATCGATTGTTGGCCGCCGGCGAGCTCACCGCGGTGTTCCCGGAGGGCTACAAGGGTCTGGGCAAGCGCTTCGAGGACCGCTATCGGCTGCAGCGGTTCGGCCGCGGTGGCTTCGTGACGGCCGCGCTGCGCACCAAGGCGCCGATCATCCCGTGCTCGATCATCGGGTCCGAGGAGATCTACCCGATGCTCACCGACGTGAAGCTGCTGGCGCGGCTGTTCGGCCTGCCCTACTTCCCGGTCACCCCGCTGTTCCCATTGGCCGGGCCGGCGGGCCTGCTGCCGCTGCCGTCGAAGTGGCGCATCGCGTTCGGCGAGCCGATCTACACCAACGACTACGCCGCGTCCGACGCCGAGGATCCAATGGTCACCTTCGAGTTGACCGATCAGGTCCGCGAGACGATCCAGCAGACGCTGTACCGGCTATTGGCCGGGCGCCGCAACGTGTTTCTCGGCTAGCCTTCTGCCCCCGCGAACGAAAACGGACTGCGAACTCCGGGGCCGAATTTCGCGGTGGCTTTACGCTCGCGGGAAGACTTACTTGACCATCGTGAACTGGCACACGTTGGTGTAGCCGTCGCGGAACAGGTCCGAGCAGCCCCGCAGGTACTTCAGGTAGATGTCGTAGGTGTCCTGCCCCTTCAGGGCGATCGCCTCTTCCTTGTGGGCTTCGAGGGCGTCTGCCCAGGCGGTCAGCGTCGGGACGTAGTTCTTGCCGATGAAGTGGTGTCGCTCGATCTTGAAGCCCGCATCCGTGGCGTACCTGTCGACCAGATCGACCTGGGGCAGCTTTCCGCCCGGGTAGATCTCCTTCAAGATGAAGCTGATGAACCGCAGCAGGGTCATGTTCACCTTCAACCCCATCGCGTTGCCCTCTTCGCGGCTGGGCACCACGATCGAGTGCAGCAGCATGCGGCCGTCGTCGGGCAGCAGGTCGTAGTACTTCTTGAAGAAGGTGGCGTAGCGCTGGTACCCGGCGTCACCGGCGCCGTCGGCGAAGTGCTCAAACGCGCCCAGGGACACGATGCGGTCGATGGGTTCGTCGGGGAATTCCTCCCAGCCCTGAATCCGCACCTCCTTGCGGCGGGGGCTGTCCATCTTGTCGAACTCCGCCACGCAGTGCGCGTACTGGTTTTCGCTGAGCGTCAGGCCGATGACGTTGACGTCGTAATCGGCGACCGCGTGCCGCATCGTCGAGCCCCAGCCGCTGCCGATGTCGAGCAGCGTCATGCCGGGCTCGAGGTTCAGTTTGTCCAGGGCGAGCTTGCGCTTGGCGTATTGCGCCTCTTCGAGCGTCTTGGTCAGGTTCTGTGGGTCCGGGTTCTCGTCGAAGTAGCCGCAGCTGTAGGTCATCGACGGGTCAAGCCAGAGCTTGAAGAACTCGTTCGACTTGTCGTAATGCGACCGGACCGCTTCGACCGGTGGTTTTAGCTGTTGGGTGCTACCCGTTTCCCCCTGGGGCGTCATCGAATCGACCCTACTTTTGTGCGGAAATTGATGCAATTGCGGCCACGGTTTCTTCGGGGCGCGCGTCTGAATGCGAGGCCTCACCGAGCATCGTGACGATGCTGGTGACGACCGGCTTCCCGTCGGCGTCTGTTACTTCGCTGCGAATCTCGGCGATGACGGTGCCGTGCGACTCGATGACCGAGTCCAGATACGTGTCGAAGTGCAGTTTGTCGTCGGCCAGGATCGGGCGGTGAAAGGTGAACTTCTGGTCGCGATGCAGCACTCGCGCGATGTTGATCGGGATGCTGAACTTGGTGAAGATGTCCAGCTGCACGCGCCGGCCCGCAATCGCCAGGAAGGTCAGCGGTGCCACCACCGCCGGATACCCGGCTTCGGCGGCGGCAACCTCGCTGAAGTGCGTCGGGTGGTCGTCTTGCACCGCGAGCGCGAACTCGCGGATCTTTTCTCGTCCGACCTCGAAGTGATCCGGCGCCCGGTAATGGCTGCCGATCAGGCCCTGAGTGCCCTCTGGAAGGTGCGTAGCCCCCTCGGAAGTGTTCATGGCTGTAGCACACGCTCCCCACTTAATCGTTGCTCAGCGGCGCAGCCTATCAGCGTGATTGACGCCGGGACGCCAACGCCGCCAGCGCACCGCCCGCCGCGCCGAGTGCCAGCGCCGACGGCACCCCAATCCGCGCCGCCTTGCGAGCGGTCCGGAAGTCGCGGATTTCCCATCCCCGTTCGCGGGCCAGGCTGCGCAGACGCGCGTCGGGGTTGATGGCGACCGCCGTGCCCACCAGCGACAACATCGGTACGTCGTTGTAGCTGTCCGAATAGGCCGTGCACCGTTTGAGGTTGAGGCCCTCGCGGATCGCCAGGGACCGCACGGCGTGTGCCTTGCCGGGCCCGTGCAAAATGTCGCCGACCAGCCGGCCGGTGAAGACGCCGTCGACCGACTCCGCGACGGTGCCGAGCGCGCCGGTCAGGCCGAGCCGACGCGCGATAGTCGCGGCGAGCTCGTAGGGCGTTGCCGTGATCAGCCAGACCTGCTGGCCGGCGTCCAGATGCATCTGGGTCAGCTCGCGGGTGCCCGCCCAGATCTTGTCGGCGATGATCTCGTCGTAGACGTCCTCGCCGAGCGCGACGAGTTCGTCGACCGAGCGGCCCTCGATGAAGGTGAGTGCTTTGCGCCGGCCGGCGGCGACGTCGTTGCTGTTCTCCTTGCCGAGCAACTGAAACTTGGCCTGCGCGTAGATGAATCCGACGACGTCGCGATAGGTGAAGTAGTTGCGCGCGGCCAGTCCGCGTCCGAAATGCACCGCGGAGGACCCTTGCACCAACGTGTTGTCCACATCGAAGAATGCGGCGGCGGTCAGGTCGATCGGCGGTTGCGGGCCACCCTGGGCGGCGGTGGACTCCTGCAACCCCTCGAGCGCGCGGGCGGCGCTGGCGTTGGCGGCGACGGATTCCAAGTCGACGCGCACGGCGGGGTCGGTGCTGTCCGACTCACCCGACTCAGCGGAAGTCGACTCACCCGACTCAGCGGAAGTCATCGTCACACCTCCTAGATCGCCGGGCCGTCCGATGGCCGTGCTGCGGCCGCTATCAACCCTATCCGGCAGATGTCAGGGGCGGGTTTACGGCTCGGGGATCGGTTGTGGGCACGACGGCCGGCGACCTACGACGAAGATGAAGTAGCGATCTCAGCGTTATCTCCGATGTTGGACGCCAGACCGCCTTCTAGCCTAATTGCGCTGGGCCCCAATGCTGTTCACGCCGACGGCGCCCATTGTCAACGTCGACGCAGCCGGCACCGGTGCCCCGATCACCGCATTGCCGCGTACTGCCGCAGGGAAAGAGACCGACCGTGAACACTAAAGCTCTGCTGATTGCTGCCACGGGAGCGTTCGTGCTGCTCGTGGGAACTTTGGGCCTGATGTCGTCCCGAGATGAGACATCAGCCGGCCAGGGCGATCTTCGGTACCTCGAGGCCTCCGAGCACGCCCAGCCCGTCGAACACTCGGCTGCCCCCCGGAAAGCGCGAGCCGCAACGCCCGGGCAGGAGGAATACCAAGTCCAAGGCCCCGACCATTCGGTGACTGTCGGGCAGCTCGACCCGGCCGTGGACATCGCGTGGGGTCTCCAGGCGAGAGAGGCGGAGCGAGAGGCCGCCAGGCCGGCGCTGGGTGCCGTCCGCAGGAAGTGACGTAATCGGTTGCGGCCCATTCGCTGTTAGATGCGCGCCCGCGTGTGCCATTGGAACATGTCGATGCGTAGACATTTCGGACCATCCGCCAAACGGCGGGCAACATGGTTGTTTGTTGCGCTCTCTGCCTTTTCGATGCTCCATATGTTTATGATTACGACAGTCAACGCTCCCGCGGGTCCCTTTCATCGCGCATTACAGTCGGTGTATCGAGGATATATCGACCCGATCTTCTATCAAGATTGGCGGCTCTTCGCTCCTAACCCCGTCGTTTCCGACCGCGGATTTCTGATCAGAGTCAGGTATGACCACACCGTTTCGCCGTGGGCAGACATCACATCGGCGGCAATAAACAAGAAGCTGGCCAGTCCGCTATTGCCGCGGAAAGAATACGACATGTCCAATCGGCGCATCTAGCCATCCGAAACTGGGAAGCGCCAGAGCTGCAACTACTTCGCGACAAGCGCCTGTCGCAACTTTCAGTAAAAGAATCACTAGAGCACGCCGAAGACAAAGACTACCGGTACACACTCGTGCCTATCGCACCGAAAGAACAGCAGGCAAGGAAAACCGGCGAATGCTTCGCTTTCAATGTCCTCGACGTCTACGCGAAGAAAATATTCCCCCCGGGTTTCACGGCGCTGCAGCTCAGAACGGTGGAGATTCCAGCTCGCCCACCGAAATTCGACGATGAACTCGAGTTCGATGACTACCAGGACCCGCCACCCGGTCAGACAGTCAATGGTTAACCGGCGTTCCCACATAAAACGCGCAAACTAGTATGAGGCCGGCCCAACCGAGTACGTCGATACCACCGGCCGACGCCCGGCAGAACCGGACCACGTCGCTGATAAACGCGGTCAACCGCTGGTATTTCGTCTGCTACGCGCGACGGTACTCGCTGATCGGATCCGCGCTCTCCCGGATTGCGATCGCTCTGGTCTCGCTGCTACTCATCGGCACAAACTACTCCGCCAGAGACTACTATTGGGGGCCGTTTGGGGGATATCCACTTTCTTCGTATTTCACGGAGATCAAATACGCGTACTCGTACGCGTACGGGTTTCACGGCGGCGGCACCTACTTTCAGCTGGTTTTCCATCTGCAAATCATCGTCACCATTGTCTACTTGATCGGGTATCGGACCAGAATCACCGCGCTGATATTCTACTTCATGCTGTTTTCCCTGTGCGAACGAAATGATCATCTGCTCAACGGGGGAACAAACTTGATCATGACCATGAGCCCTTTCCTCGCGGTTATTGATTCGTCGAGGTATCTGTCGGTGGATGCGATCCTGGGGAAACGCCGACCCCGCTGCTCCCCGACGGGCAGGTACCTCAGAGGTGCTGTCTACGGGACTCTCCTGCACAATTTCGCAATACTCCTCATCTTCTTCCAGATCAGCCTGCTGTACTTCACCGCGGGAGTGAACAAACTCCAGGGCCCGCTGTGGATGAGAGGCGAAGCGATCTACTACATCCTGGCGTCTCCCGTCTTCGGGATTCGTGCCCTGGATGAGTTTCTTTCTCAGCACTTGGTTGTGACCGCTTTCCTCACATACTCCACCGTGCTGTTCCAGTGGCATTTCCAATACTCATATGCTGGAAATGCACACGCACCCCAGTCCTGGCCGTCGCCGTGCTATTTCACCTGTCTATCGCGGTGGTCATGGGCCGGCCGGATTTCTCTTTCATCATGATATCGATCGAATCGGTCATCATCGATGACGATCACTATCGCGGCCTGGTGCGCGTTCTGAACCGAAGTGCGTCCATGATCCGGGCGACCTTCGTTCGGCGGTAGTCCACCGCGGCGCCGGCCGGCGCTGCGACGCCGCGCCGGCGTCAACATCAGAACATTGACCGATGCTGGCGGCCGGTGCCCCCGCATACATTGCCTGAGCATCACGCGGAAATCAGTGCGAATCGACCTTGGGGTGACATGCCAGCCGAGCTAACCGACCTGCAGCTTTTGCGCGAGCTGGAGCCGGTCGTGGAAAAGTACCTCAACCGCCACCTGAGCATGCATAAACCCTGGCACCCGCACGACTACATTCCCTGGTCGGACGGAAAGAACTACTACGCGCTCGGCGGGCAACACTGGCACCCGAAGCAGTCCCAGCTCAGCGATGTCGCTCAAGTGGCGATGGTGCAAAACCTCGTCACCGAAGACAACCTGCCCTCATACCACCGCGAAATCGCGATGCACATGGGCATCGACGGTGCCTGGGGCCAGTGGGTCAACCGCTGGACCGCCGAGGAAAACCGGCACGGGATCGCGCCGCGCGACTACCTGGTGTTCACCCGGGCGGTCGACCCCGTCGAGCTCGAGATGCTTCGCATGGAGGTGGTCAACCGGGGCTTCAGTCCCGGGCAAAACCGTTAAGACGGATACTTCGCCGATCGACTCACCGACTCGGTCATCTATGTCAGTCTTCAGGAACTGGCCACCCGCATCTCACACCGCAACACCGGTAAGGCCTGGAACGATCCGGTCGCCGACCAGTTCATGGCCAAGATCTCCGCGGACGAAAACCTGCACATGATCTTCTACCGCGACGTCACCGAAGCCGCCTTCGAAATCGCCCCCAACCAGACGATGGCGTCGCTGCACCTGATTCTGCGTAATTTCAAAATGCCGGGTTTCGCGGTACCCGGCTTTCGCCGCAAAGCCGTGATTATCGCCGTCGGCGGTATCTACGACGTTCGCATCCATCTCGACGAGGTCGTGCTGCCCGTATTGAAGAAATGGCGCATTTTCGAACGCGAAAACCTGACCGGCGAGGGGGCCAGGCTGCGCGATGATCTCGGCAAATTGATCGGTGAACTCCAAACCGAATGCGACAAATTCGACGAATCCAAGAACCGCTACCTCGAACGGCAAGCTCGCCGGGACGACCAAAGCACCGCCCGCAAAGTGCTCAGCACCGAAGGCACGCTGCGGATGAGTCGGCGCTGACGCAACGACCGGGCTCGGCGTGATGCCCCGCCACACCACATAGCGAAATCGTCCCACTGCCATACTTGTTGCGGGCGTGGGTCTCTCGTCTTTAGTCATCGGCGCGTGTGCGCCTGCCTGACGTTCGTGTGCGCCGTCCACCCGCCGGCAGTCGACGCACCCGGCAATACATCGGTCAAAGCACTGAGAAAAAGGCGGACACCGCACGTAGTTGTCGAAAAATCAATTCACAGATATTCACGCCTTCGATTAATGGCAGCTTTGTCGTTACGTAAACAATGAGAATTGCAATACGCCGGTGTCACGGAACGAAATAAAGATGATAACTGATATTGGCGTTTACCCAGCCGAAGAAGATGATCAGGTTCAAGCGATCGGCTTATCTCCGATTTATTCGGCACCACATTGATTGGAATTCTGGTGGTCCCACACAGAACGGTCTTGACGGTCCTGGCCAGCGTCGTCACGCTCGAGGCGGCGGTGATCGTGTCCCCCTTCTCCGTCGCCGCTCCGCGGGCCGACGTGAAGTCACCGGCCGTCATCTCTCTGGGAGACAGCTACATTTCCGGCGAGGGCGGGCGGTGGCAAGGCAACGGAGAACCGTCCATGCCCGGCAGCCGGCACGGCACCGACCTCGCGGCCTTCCTCTGCGGACCCTGGGAAACGGTGTGCGCGCACGACCCCAAACGGGTCTATGGATCTTCGTATAAGAACGGCTGCGATCGCTCTGCCGGCGCAGAGATCACCTACGTCTCCCAAGTCCAGGTCGGCGGCCGAACCTACAACATTTCCCAGCCGGATCGCATCAACGTCGCATGCTCGGGCGCCACCACCGCCGACATCGACCAAACGTCATTCAAAGGTGAACCACGACAGGTCGATCAACTGATGCAGTACGCCCTGGCCAAGGACATCAAGCTGATCGCCGTCTCGATCGGCGGCAATGACATCCAGTTTCGAGACATGGTCGGAGAATGCGTCAAAGACTTCATCACCCATGGCCCACACTGCAACACGACGCTGGCGGCCGAACTCGACCGGCGCCTGGCGATGATGAAAGACGCGGTCACTCGATCATTGCATTCCATCCGCGCGACCATGTCCCAGGCCGGATACCGCGACGGGGACTACCGACTGGTGCTGCAGTCCTATCCTTCAACCGTTCCGCCGGCAGCGAACAACCGCTATCCCGAAACAGATTGGGCCCGTTTACATTCAGGCGGTTGTTGCCCCATCTACAACGACGACTCTGACTGGGCATACGGCTCGGCCGTCCCCGAGGTCGCCAAGGCACTGCGCGACGTGGCCGCCGCGGTGGGAGGCGTGGACTTCCTTGACATCAGCCGCGCATTGGACGGCCACGAAGTATGCGCCAAAGGCATCGGCCAATCGGGCAACGGCGACAGCCTGCGGTCCCCGCGCCCCAAATCCGACAGTGAATGGGTGCGCTGGATTCGCGGATTCCAAGGCGAAACTCTAGAGAGCGCACACCCAAATGCGTTCGGTCAACAGCAACTCGGTCACTGCCTTGCCGCCGCCGCCATTAGCACCGACCATGGCGGCACCTGCAGCAATCAAGGATGACCATGGGACTGCCCTGCCGCCCGATGAGACCCGGCCGAACCAGCTACGACGTCGAGAGGTCACGAAGTTCGGCAGTATCAACGATGATTCGCGCCGCCCACCGATGCAGGGTTGGACTGTCGAGCACAGCAAGGCATGCCTATCCGTCGCGGCGACACCCGGCCGGGTGGGGTGGGCCAGCCGAGGCCTCGCGTCAGTGAGGGAATCCTGCGGGGTGGGTTTCGGATCCCCTTGATACCCCGGGTACTCGGGTGGTGCCCCGCTGTCCAACAATGCCGCACCCTGATCGGTTCACCGTGTATGCACATGCGGATCCAGAATCCGCTGGAGCCGACGAATTCAACTGAAGGAGAACACAAATCATGACTGTCAACTCCCCGGTAGGGGAAACCGCCGCAACCGGCGCTCACCCCGATGCCACCCAGGTGGCTGGCCCGCCGCTGCCCGCCTGCAGCCGCACCTCTGGAAATCCACGCTGATCTTCGGCCTCGCATCAGTGGCTCTGGGCGTTTTGGTGCTGGCATGGCCGGGAATCTCGGTTCTCGTGGCGGCGATTGCGTTCGGCGTCTATCTGATCGGCTCCGGCATCGCGCAGGTATTCTTCGCGCTCGGCATGCACGTTTCAGTAGCGAGCCGCGTTCTGCTCTTTGTCAGCGGCGCAGCGTCATTGGTCCTCGCGTTGCTGGCCTTCCGTTACATCGGCACCGCGGTCTTGCTGCTGGCCGTCTGGATCGGCATCGGCTTGATCTTCCGCGGCGCTGCCACCGCCGTCTCGGGACTCAGCGGTCCGCTGTCGCCCGGCCGGGGATGGAACATCGTGCTGGGGCTCATCATTCTGGTGGGCGGCGTCGTCATCATGGTCCGGCCCTTCAAGTCCATCCTGGCCGTCGTCTTCGTCGTCGGTATCTGGCTCTTGGTGATCGGAGTATTCGAGGTCATCTCGTCATTTGCCATCCGCAAGGCATCTCGCCGCCCCGGCCGATAACCGGTGCCGTGCCGGCCGACGTCATGAGCAACTCAGCGACGTCGGCCGGCGCGTATAAAGAGCCACAACGCATAACCGCCGAGCTAGTTCAGTTGTGCGGGGACGATCAGCACTATCAGCAGCATCGCCGCCGCCCCGACCACGTACACCTGTCGGCGCGCAGTAATGCCCGACGGGCCGGCAATGCGTAGCAGTGCACGCTGGCGCCGCACAGCGATCGCCGACGTGCACAACGCCAGCAGCACAGCCAAGATCGCGGGTGCAACCGCCGACGGGGCTAGCGGGCTGCGAAGCAGCTTAATAGCCAACAGTGCGCCGTTGACGAGGAACGCGACCGACGTCCGTGTCCAGGCCAGGGTGGTGCGTTCCAACGGTAGCCGCGGACGGCCCAACATCACCGGCTCAACTCGAGATCATCTGGCCGACGACCAGGCCGATCGCGATAACCGCCACCAGGCTCAGGCCCACGGCAAGGTAGGCAGGGGAGGGGTGCCGAGGCAGTGGACCGCCGCGACGCATTGCCTCGTCGGATTGCCGCCACCGCAACATCCCTATGGCACTGGTAGACATCGCAAGAATCGCGAGTCCGACTCCGAACACGCGCCGCGACCCGGGCATCGCCAACTCCGGAACAAGTTGAACCAGGGCCACCGCCGCGGCCAGCAGCCCCAACGCGGTGCGCTGCCACGCCAGGAAGGTGCGCTCGTTCGCCAGGGTGAACCGATAATCAGGCTCATCGCCGCCGCCAACCGCAAGCCCATGTGAAGCACCGAACCCGTGTTGTGGCACCGCCGAAGGCGGCGTCTGCCAGCCTGGTGCAACCGACCCCATTTAGCCCCCACAACTTTCGTCCCACCTGGCAGCCGCAGGCCAGAACATATATGATCACAGAAGTATGTACAATGCAAAAAGGGCGGAGCGGCCGGGCATGATCGGGTTGTCGAAACACTGCACCCCGCTGCTCACGGCGACGCTGCGGGCTAAAAGGCAACGCTGATGCGGGATTTCAGCGCACTGCCAGCCGAAATCACCTCGGCCCGGCTCTCTCGAGGCCCCGGGTCAGGGCCACTGCTGGCTGCCGCCTCGGCCTGGGACGCGCTGGCGCACACGTTGGAATCGACGGCCACCGGTTTCACCTCGGTGATAACGCGGCTGCAGTGTGAGAGCTGGTCTGGTATTGCGGCGGACGCCATGGCCGGCACCGCGGCCGGCTACGTGGCATGGGTGTCCCAAACCGGGTCAAACGCGGTGGAGGCGGCCAGACGGGCCCGCGCCGCAGCGGCCGCGTGCGAAATGGCGCTTGCGGCTATTGTGCCGCCGGAGGCGGTGGCGGCCAACCGCAGCCAGCTATTGAAATTGGTCGCAACCAACGTCTTTGGCCAAAACGCACTCGCGATCGCGGCCACCGAGGCCGCTTACGAACAGATGTGGGCCCAAGATGCCGCGGCGATGTTCAACTATGCGGCATCATCGTCGACGGCCAGCACTCTTTACCCGTTCGCCGACCCGCCGCCGGGATCGAGCGCGTCCGCACAGCTGGCCGCGCGCGGCGTCGAGAACTCACCTGTCGGCACCACTCGGCAGACGCTGGCGCAATTGGTCGCGAAAATTCCCCATGGGTTGCAACGCCTCGCCACGGTGGACACCGCCAACGCCGCCGGCCGGTGGCCTACTGGGCGGAGTTGGAAGGTCTGCTCCTCGACGCCTTCGCCGACTTCAACACCTTGACAGCACCGATTAACCTGTGCAGCAGCGTCATTCGTACCTAACACTTCAGCGGGAAGCTTTCTCTACGCGGCGAAAAGAGACGTGGACTCTCATGCGCAGTCGGCAGGATCTATGCCGGAGCCGCCGACCGAGCCCGCGCACCCGCGAGGTAGGCGCAACCGGAATGGGCGGGCGGGTCACTGCCGGCATCGGACGCGCAGCACCAATCGGTAGATTGTCTGTTCCCCAAAGTTGGGCGTCCACCGCGCCGGTAGTCAGCCTCTCCGAGGACCCGCAATGGTTGCCGGAAGCAGGCATCGCGGACGCGCCCGGAGACGTTGACGGCCCGGCTCCCGGCCTGTTCGGTGGGGCACCGGCCGCCGGCGTGGGAACCGCCGCGGGCCCGTGGCGTCCCACCGTCAACAACGTCCTGCGGGTAGGTCTGCGTCGCTACAAGATGCCACGGCCCTCCCTCGGAGGGTAACCGGTGACCACCCACCGCAATTGGCACCGCAGTCCGAACGCCAAGTGGACAGAACCGATGCCTGACTTTGGGGTTCTCCCGCCCGAAATCAATTCGGCCAACATGTATTCCGGTGCGGGATCGCAGCCGCTCGTCGCGGCAGCGAGGGCTTGGGAGGCGTTGGCCGTCGAACTCGAGTCCTACACCGCAGGCTGTACGTCGGTGCTCGCGCAGCTGCAACACGATGCCTGGTCCGGGGAAGCGGCAACGGCCATGTCCAATGCGGTCACACCGTATCTGGCGTGGGCCGCGACCGCGGCAGAACAGGTTGCCGAAGTCGCCGGCAAAGCCCGCGCCGCGGCTGCCGCTTACGAGGCGGCCTTGCGGGCAATGGTTCCGCCGCAGATGATCGCCACCAATCGTGCCCACGTAGCGACGTTGACAGAAACGAATTTTCTCGGCCAGAATACCCCGGCGATCGCCGCGGCTGAAAGTGCTTACGCCGAAATGTGGGCCCAGGATGCGGCCGCGATGTACGACTATGCGCAGACCTGCGCGGAGTTCACCACGTTGGTGCCGTTCGGATCGCCACCCCAAATCGCTTGCAAAACACCACTTCCCGGCGTCGACCTCGTACCGGCGAATGCTGCTTCGACTCCTGCGCCCACGCGAAGTCGACAAGCCTCACCGAGGGAGGCTGTGCTGCCCTGGCTGAACAGCGGCGCGCCAAGCACAGCGAACGCGCCCGCGTCACTAGATCGGTTGCAGCGGTGGGAAGCACTCGTCATCGCTTTCGCCAACCTCAACACGCTCCTTATGGTGCCGCTACAACTGGTCTTCGCCTTGGCCGAGACCACCTTCGACACCGGAAACTATGCCTACGCGGTCAAGGCCGGCCTCCCCACGCATCCGGTCGCTACCGCCCAACCCAAGGTGGCTGTTCCGCCGGTCGGGCCGGAGCCGGCACGGCCCACGACATCGTCAATGGCTCGCAACCTGCTGCTCGAGAATGCGTATCCGCGTGGTCGCGTCATCGGATCCGACGTTTCACCCGACTGGACGGCCGCACTGCAGCGGGTCGACGGCGTGGAAAAGCCGATGCGAAGTGACCCCCGACATCCGACGGCGGGGACCACCACGAACGCGGCCACCCCACCCGCGATGCCGACCTCCGGTGTGGCATCGCTGAGCTCCCGCGACAGGCGGCCGGGCGGCAACCGGATGTTCCGGATGAGAGACCGGCGATTCAAGATGCCCAGGCCCGCGGTCGGCGGGTAATCCCCGGCGCCGGGGCCTCAGTGTCGGCCGTACCCGGTCGGGCTGTCGTCCGGATCGCAATGCCGGCGGTGTTGGCCGCCCGATGACGGAGCCGCGGTGAAGCCCTGTCGGGCAATCACATTCACGCGCGGCGTAATTATCCGCCCGGGTTCGCGCGGTGCGGATGGGACCGTCGGCACCGACATATCGGTGAACCAACTGAATCGCCGGTCGGTATCCACATGAAACCCGTTGCGGGCAGGTCGGATCGGTGTTGCCGAGGGTGGACGTCTTAGTGTGGGTATGGGCGCGGTGTCCGTCTCCGCCTCGGGCGAGCCATCGGACTGCGGCCGGAGTAGGATCAGTTCGACATAGTGGTCATCGTCAAAGTCATCGTCGGCGACCAGGTCGTCATCGCCTGCGCCGGGCGGATCGGACCGCGCGGATGCCAGGCTCGTCGCTGGGGGCGCCACACCGAGCAAGAACAGTGCGGCGACGATCCCGAACAGCGCGACGAAGCCGGGCAGCAGCATGGATTGCGCCATCGCTGCCGAAAATGGCTCGAGCATGAACTTGGGCAGTTGTAGCCCCGCCATGTCCTCGGGATCGATTGTGTACGACGGCTTTTCAGCACCGATCCGAGATGTCATGAATGCGGCCATACCCGCGCTTCCCACCACCGCGCCCAGCTGGCGGACCGAGTTGTACACCGCAGAGCCGGCGCCCGCCAGGTGCGACGGCAGGTTGCGCGTCGCCGTGGCGGCTAACGCCTGCCACCCGAACGCCATCGCAGCCCCCACGACGCCCAGCGGCAGGACGAGCCGCCAGGTTGCCACGCCCGGCGACATCTCGAACGACAGCCACGTCAATGCGACCGCCAACAGCGAGAAGCCAAAGCCGACCACCGCCCGCGGGTGATACCGGTCGGTGATGGTTCCTCCCAGTGGCGCCAACACACCATTGGCAATCGCCATCGGTGCGATCACCAGCACCGTCTGTGTCGGTGAGAGCCCACAAATCGCCTGTGTATGGAACGTCAGCGGCAGGATCATCGCGGTGACCGAAAACGCCATGACGCCGACCCCGAGCGTGCACAGGCCGAAATCGTGGTCCCGGAAGAGTTCCGTCGGGACCAGCGGTTCGCCGGGGTTGACCGACTGCCAGTAGCCGAAAACCGTCAGCAACCCAATCCCGGCCACGATCACGGCCCAAATCCACGGTTGCCATTGTGCGGCTTCACCGTGTTGTAGGCCGTACACGACGAGTACGACGCCGGCCCCGGACAACCCCACACCTGTCAGGTCGAATCGGTGGGCGTGGGTGGGTAACAGCGGGACCAGCCAGATCGCCAACACCAGCCCGACGATGCCGACGGGGACGTTGACGAAAAAGATCCACTGCCAACCCAAACCGTCGACCAGTGCTCCGCCGGCCAACGGGCCGACCAGCATCGCGGCCCCAGCGGTGGCCCCCCAGGCGCCTACCGCGACACCGCGCCGGTGGGCGGGGAAGACGCGGGTGATCGTGGCTAATGTCTGCGGGGTCAGCACGCCGGCGCCGATGCCCTGGACGAATCGCGCCGTGATCAACACGGCCGCGCTACCCGACAACGCGCACCACAGCGAGGCGAGGACGAACACCAAAAGCCCGATCAAATAGAGGTTCTTCGTGCCGTATCGGTCACCAAGTCGCCCCGCGACCAGCATCACCGCCACATAACCCAGCAGGTAGGCGCTGGTTACCCAGATGACGGTGTCATACCCGGTGTGCAATTCGGCCATGATCGTGGGGTTCGCCACGGCGACGATGGTCGAGTCGACCATGATCATGAAGAAGCCGATCATCATCGCCCACAGCGTGTTCCAGGGATTGTGCGACCGTGACGGGCTTTCGGTTTGCAGCCGCCACCGCTTCGGAAGAGGTGCCGATCCTGGCCGTGGTCGACGAGTGTCCGCACACGACGTGGGCATCGTCGTGCTATCGGCGCGGATTCGGGTCAATTCGCGACGATGGCGTCCGGTGTTCTCTTGTGCAAATCGCCGCCTGGTCAATCGAATTCTCCTGTGCGGCAAGGCTATCACGTATGACGGGAGCCGACACGGTTGCCGTTGCCCCTCTGACGCCTCGTTGCCCAGCTGCGTACCGTCCCCGGTTGGGTGAGCAGCAGCGTAGCCGTGGATGTCAGTTGCGGCACGTATTACTGCGGACGTTTCGCCGTAATACATGTCAGATTTTATGAGTCCGCCGGGCGTATGCGGCCATAGGGGACTGCGGACTTGACCTCATTTGGTTTGCGACGACTCAACAGGCCTGTCGCGGAAAGCTTTTCACGCAGAACTGCGTGCTGTTACAACGCGTACCCCGCAAACGACATCGCAACTAGGAGCGGGAATGAGCCCGCTCCTAGCCGCGACTGCCATTTCTCTCGAACTTCAACGACCTATCGTGTTGTCTGTTCCTCCGAGCAGAAACACAGACGCGGCCTGTTGAACCTCACTGTTGTTAGGCCCAGTTGCTGCCGACGGTGGCGTCGGTGGTGGCCATGTGGTCGCCGGCGTTGGTGATGTTGTGGCCGTGGGTGTTGGCGGATTGGTAGATGACGGCGAAGTTGCGGCCGAGTTGGGTGATGAATTCTTGGCAGGCGGTGGAGCCGGCGCCGCCCCAGAAGTCCCCGGCGGCGAGGACGTCGGCGATGATGGCTTGGTGTTCGGCTTCTAGGGCTGCAGCTTGGGCGCGGATGGTGGCGCCGTGGGCGGCGACATCACCGAATTGGTAGTTGATCGTCATGATGAACGTGTGTTCCTTTCTGTGAAAGTGTTTGTGCGGCAACACACTGTGGCCGCAGTGAATGGGGTGGGGTTAGCCGCGCAGGATCTGCTGGGAGGCGTGTTTCTGGGTTTCGTAGCGGGTGGCGTCGCGCAGCAGGTTGTCACGCACGTCGCCGAGGATGGTCACGATGTTGGTGAACGCCGTGTTGGCCTGGCTTAGGGTGTCGTGCGAGGTGGCCTGGGCGCTGCCGCTCCAGCCGGAGCCGGCGATGTTGAGCGAGGACGCCCACATTTTGCGGGCCTCATCGGAGATGGTTTGGGCGTGGGTGTCAAAACGGCCCGCCATGGCCCGCATCGCGGCGGGGTCGGTCATAAAACGAGAAGTCATTTGCCTTCTACTTCCTTTCCGGTGCACCCACACAGGGGCCGCGGCCGGCCCCGCCGGCACCGGGCATGCCGGCGGCTCCGGCGGCGGCCAGGGGTGCTCCGGCACCGCCCATGGGCATCATCGGCATGCCGCCCATCGGGGCGGCCCCACTCATACCGGCGGGCACCGCGTTGACACCCGCGGCGCCCACCCCGGCAAGGGCGGGCACCCCGGCGGTTTCACCGGCCAGCGGAGCCGCCCAGGAGGGGGGCACCGACAGTCCGCCGATGGGGCGGGCCCCACCCAGACCGGCGGCCACAGGCCCGGACACCCCGGCACCCGCCGCGGCCGCGGGTGCCTCGGCCAAACCAGCAGCCGCGGCGGCGGTGTCGGTCGGGGCGGTGGCGGGGGTGCCGCCCATCATGGAGGTCAGCGGCATCATCGCCATCGACGCGCCGGTCATGGCGCCCTCTTCGACCATCGAGGCCGCCATCGACATCACCGACCCGCCGGCACCGCCACCACCGGTACCCGGGGTGACCGGGCCGGCGCCCCCGCCGGTGGCGGTGCCGCCATGCCCACCGGTCGGGGTCAATCCACCCGTGGGGGTCAACCCCGAGCCGGTCGGCGTGAAGTTGGGGTTGATCACCGGCTTAGTCGGGGTGGCCCCGCTGCCTTTGGCCGGGGGTGCGGTAAACGGCGCCAGCCGCTGCGACACGGCGTGCACGGCGGCCTGATAGCCCGACATCGCGGCCACATCCTGGGCCCACATCTGCCCGTACTGGGCCTCGGTGGCCGCGATCGCTGGGGTGTTTTGCCCCAACACATTCGACGCCACCAGCGAGGCCAGCAGGGCCCGGTTCGCCGCGACCGCCTCGGGGTGCACCGTGGCCGAGCGCGCGGTTTCAAACGCCGCCGCCGCGGTCCGCACCGCGGCCGCGGCCTCCCCGGCGGCTGCGGCGGTGGCGTGCAACCAGCCCACATACGGGGCCGCACTGGCGGTCGTCGCCGCCGCGCCCACACCCCGCCACGACCCACCCTCGGTGGTCTGGGTGATCACCGAGGCAAACGACTCCGCCGCCCCCGCCAAATCCGCGGACAAACCATCCCAACCCGCAGCCGCAGCATGCAACGGCCCCGAACCCACACCGGCATACATCCGCCCCGAATTAACCTCCGGAGCAAACACCACAAAATCCAACACCAAACCACTCCTTCACCAAC
>NZ_JAGZ01000013.1 GCF_000526915.1 Mycobacterium genavense ATCC 51234
GTTGGTGAAGGAGTGGTTTGGTGTTGGATTTTGTGGTGTTTGCTCCGGAGGTTAATTCGGGGCGGATGTATGCCGGTGTGGGTTCGGGGCCGTTGCATGCTGCGGCTGCGGGTTGGGATGGTTTGTCCGCGGATTTGGCGGGGGCGGCGGAGTCGTTTGCCTCGGTGATCACCCAGACCACCGAGGGTGGGTCGTGGCGGGGTGTGGGCGCGGCGGCGACGACCGCCAGTGCGGCCCCGTATGTGGGCTGGTTGCACGCCACCGCCGCAGCCGCCGGGGAGGCCGCGGCCGCGGTGCGGACCGCGGCGGCGGCGTTTGAAACCGCGCGCTCGGCCACGGTGCACCCCGAGGCGGTCGCGGCGAACCGGGCCCTGCTGGCCTCGCTGGTGGCGTCGAATGTGTTGGGGCAAAACACCCCAGCGATCGCGGCCACCGAGGCCCAGTACGGGCAGATGTGGGCCCAGGATGTGGCCGCGATGTCGGGCTATCAGGCCGCCGTGCACGCCGTGTCGCAGCGGCTGGCGCCGTTTACCGCACCCCCGGCCAAAGGCAGCGGGGCCACCCCGACTAAGCCGGTGATCAACCCCAACTTCACGCCGACCGGCTCGGGGTTGACCCCCACGGGTGGATTGACCCCGACCGGTGGGCATGGCGGCACCGCCACCGGCGGGGGCGCCGGCCCGGTCACCCCGGGTACCGGTGGTGGCGGTGCCGGCGGGTCGGTGATGTCGATGGCGGCCTCGATGGTCGAAGAGGGCGCCATGACCGGCGCGTCGATGGCGATGATGCCGCTGACCTCCATGATGGGCGGCACCCCCGCCACCGCCCCGACCGACACCGCCGCCGCGGCTGCTGGTTTGGCCGAGGCACCCGCGGCCGCGGCGGGTGCCGGGGTGTCCGGGCCTGTGGCCGCCGGTCTGGGTGGGGCCCGCCCCATCGGCGGACTGTCGGTGCCCCCCTCCTGGGCGGCTCCGCTGGCCGGTGAAACCGCCGGGGTGCCCGCCCTTGCCGGGGTGGGCGCCGCGGGTGTCAACGCGGTGCCCGCCGGTATGAGTGGGGCCGCCCCGATGGGCGGCATGCCGATGATGCCCATGGGCGGTGCCGGAGCACCCCTGGCCGCCGCCGGAGCCGCCGGCATGCCCGGTGCCGGCGGGGCCGGCCGCGGCCCCTGTGTGGGTGCACCGGAAAGGAAGTAGAAGGCAAATGACTTCTCGTTTTATGACCGACCCCGCCGCGATGCGGGCCATGGCGGGCCGTTTTGACACCCACGCCCAAACCATCTCCGATGAGGCCCGCAAAATGTGGGCGTCCTCGCTCAACATCGCCGGCTCCGGCTGGAGCGGCAGCGCCCAGGCCACCTCGCACGACACCCTAAGCCAGGCCAACACGGCGTTCACCAACATCGTGACCATCCTCGGCGACGTGCGTGACAACCTGCTGCGCGACGCCACCCGCTACGAAACCCAGAAACACGCCTCCCAGCAGATCCTGCGCGGCTAACCCCACCCCATTCACTGCGGCCACAGTGTGTTGCCGCACAAACACTTTCACAGAAAGGAACACACGTTCATCATGACGATCAACTACCAATTCGGTGATGTCGCCGCCCACGGCGCCACCATCCGCGCCCAAGCTGCAGCCCTAGAAGCCGAACACCAAGCCATCATCGCCGACGTCCTCGCCGCCGGGGACTTCTGGGGCGGCGCCGGCTCCACCGCCTGCCAAGAATTCATCACCCAACTCGGCCGCAACTTCGCCGTCATCTACCAATCCGCCAACACCCACGGCCACAACATCACCAACGCCGGCGACCACATGGCCACCACCGACGCCACCGTCGGCAGCAACTGGGCCTAACAACCCACAGTGGGGGCCGGCCGGCTGGCGTGGGCCGGCTCCCCGCTGAGCGCCGAAAGGTCCGCACATCTGGGCCTTCGATCGGCATCTCTTTTCGTCTCCCGGTCGTCGGGCTCGTTGTTCGAATACCGTTCTGGAGTAAGGAAGTTTGATTGTGTCTCTGTTAAGTGTTGCTCCGGAGCTGGTGTCGGTTGCCGCCAGCGATCTATCGGGGATCGGCTCAGCGATCAGCGAAGCCAATGCGCTTGCGTCGGGTGCGACATTGGGGGTGGTGGCTCCGGCGGCGGATTCGGTGTCGGCGGAGTTGGCGGCGTTGTTTGGTGGGCATGCGCAGACCTACCAGACGGTCAGTAGCCGAGCCGAGGTGTTCCATCAGGAGTTCGTGTCCACCCTGGCCCGCAGCAGTGCGGCCTACGCGCAGGCCGAGGCCGACAGTGCGGCCGGGTTGGGTAGGGGCCGTGCTGGTGGTGGGTTGCAGGTGTTGGGTGCGCGTCAACACCGGCTCGCCGAGGGCGCGGGTTCGCGCCTGTGGCGCCCGGAGCCGTCGCGTCTGTGGCGCCCGGGCATGGCGGATCCGCGTTTGGTCACCCCGCGGCACAGCCTGCCGGCAGGGGCGCGGTTGTGGCACCCGGGTCTACCCGGCTTTAAGGCCCACAACGGCTTTGCGCCAAGGCTTTTCACCCCGCACAACGAACTCCTCGGTGGTGTGCTGAACGGCTCGCGCGGGATCGTGCAGAACATCGGCCAGCTGATCGAGCAGATCATCAAAAACCAGATCGGCTACCTCAAGCTGATCGGCACCTCGCTGGTCGACTTCGTCAAAGACGAACTCAACGCCATCCTCGGCCTACCCGACGCGTTCGTGCAGTCCGTCAAAGACCTGCTGCACGGCAACATCAAAGACGCCATGAACGACGTCCTCAAAGGCTGCGGCCACTTATTTATTACGAGTCTACAGTCGCACGTTGCAAACGGTGCGTATTGGTATACCTGGCAGGGCGCCCTACCGGCCTTGTGGCATGTGATGCAGATTCCGGCGGATGAGATGCAAAACCTCGCCGACCTGCTTAAGCCGTTGGGTTTGGGGGTAACGGGCAAGCTTGTGCAGAACTTGCTGGCAAATCCGTTGGAGCTTCTGGCTTCCGGGTGGCAGATGCGATTCAACTTTGACTGGTCGTTTGAGATGAATCCGCTGCTGCTCTGGAAGCTTGATCTGTTAGGAGCCCCGATCGTTTCGCTGGAGGCATTTGAAAACGGTGTTCAAGGAGCATTCGATGCACTGACGTCGGGGCATGTCGTAAAGGGTATCGCCGACATTTTGGAGACCCCATTCAACGTGTCGAAGGCTTTGCTGTTCGGACAGGACTACATTGAACTGCCTCCGATCACCAAGCACGACGGAAGCCGACCTAGTTCGAATGACTTCTATGTTCACTTGGGTGGTCTTTTCGCACCCGGCGACTATGTGGTGAACAATTACACGTCCGGCGGCGTCACCCGATGGATACCATATACGAACGGTCCGCAGACGGGCGGTCTTATTCCGGCGCTGGTATCGACGCTGCCACCCAAACTGCAAGACCCTTTCCACGAGTTGCGGCGGATCCTGGACGGCATAGCTGCCAAACTGATGGGTTTTCCGGCGCTCAATTATTGAGCACCGGCCCCGTCGCAACAGCCACGCAGCTAACGACCACGCGATTGACGGCGGCCCGATTTGTGCTGCTGCAGTAACACTTTCAGAAAGGGCTGAGTATGAACACCCAGGATGAGTTCCATCCCGACTTCTCGGCATCGGATCGCACCACTCTGCAGGAAGCGTCTCCACCACATCAAGGCTTCGGAACTCGACGCCGGCACTGCGCAAACACAGGGCATGCAGCGGTTTGCCGCGGTCAGCGGCAAACCGGTCGGAGCATTGAACCTGTGGATGGGCGAGGTGCACGTCGGGGCCCAAACAGCGTCAGGAAATCATCACCACGGAGAATCGGAAACCGCTATCTACATCCGCAGCGGACACCCCGAGTTCGTGTTCCACGACGGCGACCAGGAGGTGCGTATCGCCACGGCCCCCGGCGACTACATCTTCGTCCCACCGTACGTGCCGCATCGGGAAGAAAACCCCGACCTGACCACACCGGCGGAGGTCGTCATCGCCCGCACCACCCAGGAGGCGATCGTCGTCAACCTACCGGCGCTGTACGCGCTCTGACGGAGTTTCTCCAAGCCGTAGCCGAACCGGCGCGCAACAGTCACTGCAGCCTTACCCGTCCACGGACCTATATCATCATCAGAAAGGCATATGATCAGCTGATCTGCTTGGGGTGAGTGGAGGGTGAATGCTGTCGCTGCAGAGCGTATCGAGCGCGTCCCGGCAAACGGGGGTAGACCTGGCGCGTGACACGGTGCGCAACATGATCCTGCGCGGCGAGCTCACCGCGGGGCAACGGCTTACGCTTACCGACATCGCCGACCGGATCGGCACCAGCGTCACACCGGTGCGTGAGGCGTTACGAGACCTCGCCGCGACCGGCTTGGTCGACATCGATGCCCACAAGGGTGCCCGTGTGCACGCCCCGACCACAGCCGAACTCACCGAAATCTATATGCTGCGCGAAATGCTCGAAGTGCGGGCGATGGCCGAAGTCGCCGCCATGGAAGAAGAAGACCGCGTGGTGGCTGCCATCATGGCGGGGAAAGTGGCCACCCAGATGGACGACGAGCAGGACGTGGCCAACTGGGCGGCGCTGAACGTAAATTTCCACGACCACCTCACCGACCCACTGCGCGAGTCCTGGCCTCTGCTGTATTGCCTGGTCGAATCGCTGCGTAACAGGTCGATGTTGCCTGTCGCCACCGCGGTTCGGGCCAAACCCGCACTTAGGCAACAGGTCAATCGCGATCATCGCAAACTCGTCGCCGCCATTCGCAACGGTGACACCGAGGGCGCCGAGCGCGTCACCACCGAACATCTGGGCCGGACCCTCAAAGTCTTGCTGAAGTCCTATTCCGGTTAGTCCCGCGACTGCCGCGAGCCGGCAGTGCACCACACGACTCCACCTGCGGATCACTTGCTGGCACGACCTTGCTCAGTTGTACCCAAGATCACGATCGTATATGATCCTGTCAGTAGAATACGATAAGCACTCGCACACCTCGGTTGCGCTGCTGAAGGGTTGTCGTTGCCAAGGCGCTCCACAACTTTAGTGTCATCCCGTGGTATCGATTCAGTCGGCCATCTGAAGGCACGCGGCGATGATCGTTGGCAGCAAGGAAAGCAGTGACAATGGCAGGACAGACGCGAACGCTGCCAGTCAGAAACTGCTCAGCGACTCCGCCCAGCACCGGTGTGGAACACCAGACCTGGGAAGCAGAAGCTTTGTGTCGCAACAGCCATCCCGACGCGCTGTTTGTTGGGCAGGCGCAGCAGCAGCGCGCGGCGAGAATCTGCTACGGCTGCCCGGTGCTGCGTCAATGCGCGGCTCATGCGTTAAACAACAAAGTGGAGTACGGAGTATGGGGCGTCATGACCGAGCGTGGGCGCAAAGCCTTACTCAAGCAGCACCCTGACGTGGCCTCCTGGGCAGATCTGCTATGCAGCCGCTAAATGCCTTGACACGCTGAGCAATTAGCGAACCCACGCCGCAGGCGGCGTGCGATACCGGCCGTCAGCGCACGGCGACCCATCCCGAAAGGAAAGTACTTGGACGACAGCGACATACTGCCTGGTGACATAGCGACGCTTGCGTGCGCTGCGGTCACCGGATATCGGCCATTCGACCGATGTAGTGCGTGCCGCTCTCTCGGCATCCTTGCAGGGCGTCGAGCGACCGCGCAGCGCACAGTCAGGGTCGCTCGAAGCGCTACGTTGTGGAGTTCTCGCTCCCCACTGTGACGCCGAACCGAACCAAATTGTGCGAGAAGAGCTATGAGACGTGCAGGCCCGCTGTTAGTGGTCGTGGCCGTGACAGCGGTGATGCTGGCGGTGGTGGGTTGCGACACCGCCGGCGTGCACGCGAAGGAGACCAACAACGCGGCCTACACTGCGTCGCGTCGCGAGCTGCCACAAGCGAACTCGGTCCAGCTGCTGTTCGACGGCACCACAGTGTCCCGCGCGCCGCAGACCGAGCCGAGTCCCAGTCTCGTCGGACTGCAGGCGCGCCTCAAGCGAGCCACTGACGACGCCGCGGCCAATTGCGCTGCGCTGTCGGCCGCCGTACTCGATCGCAACACGCACCAGCTGGTCGTGCATGGCAACCCGCGAATTGCCGGCACCGCGTCGGTGGCCAAGCTGTTTATCGCCGACGACCTGCTGATGCAGCAATCCCAAAGTCACACAATGCCTTCCGATGACGACCAACGTATGTTGAGCCGAATGCTGCAGTCCTCGGACGACCAAGCCGCCGAAAAGTTTTGGAATCAGCGCGGCGGCAGCGACATCATCACGCGGGTCGCCACCCGATACCGATTGACATCGACCGGCCCGCCCCGAGACGGACGATGGTGGAACACCACCAGCACGGTCACGGACCTCATCCGCTACTACGAGATGCTGCTGGAGGGATCGGGCGAACTGCCGGCGCAGCAAGCCGCCGTCATCATCGACAATTTGGCCAAATCCACCCCGCGAGGCGATGACGGCTATCCGCAGCGGTTCGGGATTCCTGACGGGTTGCCCGCCGAACCGGTCGCCGTCAAGCAAGGCTGGATGTGTTGTCTCGCCGGGGCGTGGGTGCATCTGTCGACGGGAGTGATCGGCGAGGACCACCGCTACATCATGGTGGTCGAGTCGCTTCAGGCCGCCGACGACGCGACGGCACGAGCAACGATCACCCAGGCCGTGCGGACCATGTTCCCCGACGGCCGGATTTGACCCGCCTCGAGATCGGGAGAGGCAGCTAATGGCGGGAATTCGGGTGCGCCGGTGACGGTAACGGACCGACAGGGCGGTATCGCGCTCGCCGAGATCCGACGCCGCGGGCGCGCCCGCACCGCGCTCGCATTGACCGGCCCGGCCTTCGTCGCGTCGGTGGCCTACGCGGACCCGGGAAACTTTGCCACCAACTTCGCCGCCGGCGGCAGTTACGGCTACCAGCTGGTGTGGGTGGTCGTGATGGCCAACATCATGGCAATTCTCGTCCAGTATCTGGCCGCCAAAGTGGGCCTATCAACCGGGCGAAATCTGGCCGAATTGTGCCGTCACCAGTACACCCGACGCGTCAACGTCATGCTGTGGCTCCAAGCCGAGATCGTCGCCATGGCAACCGACCTGTCGGAGTTCGTCGGCGCAGCAGTGGGATTGAACCTGGTTTTCGGCTTGCCCCTGCTGGCCGCGGGGATCGTGACCGCGGGCGCGGCATTTGGGCTTCTGTCTTTGCAACAGCGTGGATACCGGCGCTTCGAACTCGCCATCATCGCCATGGTGGCCCTTGTGAGGATCGGCGTCATCTACATGTTCGTGATTGTCGGCCATCAGCAGTACGGGCAACTAAGCGCCGGTCTCTTTCCCCGGCTGACCGACAGCGAAAGCGTAAGCCTGGCAGTCAGTATCGTCGGCGCCACCGTCATGCCGCACGCGGTCTACCGACACTCGACTCTTCACATCGACCGGGTGCGTGCCGTGACCATCGAGGACCGCCGCACCCTGCTGCGCTTCAGCACCTGGGACTGCATCGTCGGCCTGGGCTTGGCAGGATTGGTCAACCTCGCGATGCTCTGCATCGCAGCGGCACTTTTTCACCGGCCCGGACTGACCGACATTACCGAGCTGGGCTCGGTGCACCGCCATCTCGCCTCCCACCTCGGACAGGGCGTAGCGTTCGCGTTTGCCGTCGCGCTGCTGATCTCTGGGCTGTCGTCGTCAAGCGTCGGCACCTACGCCGGTCAGGTCGTGATGGCCGGGTTCATGAACTGGCGGATTCCCCTCATGGTGCGGCGGGCCCTGACGGTGCTCCCGTCACTGATCGTCCTGGCTCTGGCCACAGACACGACGCAGGCCCTGGTACTATCGCAGGTGGTGTTGTCGTTCGGCATCCCGTTCGCGCTGGTGCCGCTGGTGCTGTTGAGTCATCGATCGGAGGTGATGGCCGAAATGGTCAACCGAAAATAACGACGGTCGCGGCATGCGCGATCACCCTGATCACACGTGCTTCAACGGGTACTTGCTGTGCACCACGTTCGCCGGATGGATGTCGTGAGGTGCTACCACGATAATATATGATCGGCATAGACATATATAGAGATACGAGAAGGTATGGGCGCTGCCGATGCTTGGTGCCGGGGGACCTGTTCGCTGGCTACACAATTCAGTGCAAGGTAGGTCACGGCCGCATGGGAGAGGTCTATCTGGCCGAGCATCCACACCTGCCGCGCTCTGACGCGCTGAAGGTATTGCCGCCTCAGCTCACGAGCGATGACGAATTCCGCCTGCGGTTCCTCCGCGAAGCGGACTCGGCCGCAGCTTTGCGGCATGGCCACATCGTCCCGGTCTACGACCGTGGCGAGTCGAACGGCCACTTGTGGATCTCGACGCAATACGTGAAGGGCACCGACGCCGCGACGCTATTGCGCACCCAGTACCCGAGCGGCATCCCGAAAGCCGTTGTCTGGGAGATCATTTTCGCGGTCGCCGATGCGTTGGATTATGGCCACGCTCGCGGCGTGCTGCACGGTGACGTCAAGCCGGCCAACATCCTTTTGAGCGACGGCACCAACCCCCGGCGAATCATGCTGGCCGACTTCGGGATTTCGTGGGCACTCGGCGGCGGCGATGGCCTGACCGAGGCCGACACGTTTGTGGGAACCGTGGACTACTGTGCACCCGAACAACTGCAAGGCGCCAGTCTCGACGGCACGGCAGACCAATACGCGCTGGGCTGTACCGCGTTCCACCTGCTCACCGGGTCGTCGCCGTACCAGGCACCCAGCACTGCCGTGGTCATCGCCGCGCACCTGTCGGCACCGCCGCCACTGATCAGCGAGCGTCGTGCCGACCTAGTATCTCTCGACGGTGTCTTCACCAAAGTCCTGGCCAAGGAGCCCAGCGAGCGTTATGCGACGTGCGGGGACTTCGCCGCTGCTCTGATCAGCCTGCTCGACGGCGAGGGCGACGACACTGGAGATTTCCACGACGGGACGACTCAGCCCTGCGGGTCGGCTGCCGCCACAGACAATTCGAAGAAGCCGCGCAACCGCCGGGCCGGGCTGCTGTCCGTCATCGCGTCCATCGTCGGGGTTGCACTGGTCGCTGTCGCCGCCTTCTTGTTTAGCAAGCCTGGACACGATTCCGGACCGCCGACTTCTGAGAATCGCAATCCATCCCCCGGTTCAGCTGTCGCGATACGTCACCGACGGGTCGGGGGTGTTGACCCAATTCGAGGCCGGCATTCTGCAACAGACCTCCGACAAGCTTTACACCGACCGTGGTGCCCGCCTGTGGATGGTGTACGTCGACAGTTTCGAAGGCCTTCAACCCCTGAAGTGGGTGGAGAACACCGCCCGCGCCAACGGCGTCGCCGGGTCGGACGTCGTTCTGGCCATCGCGACCGCTGACCGGCCTTATTGCCTGACAGCCCCGGCGTTCACCGCCAGCGGAAAGGGCGCCGCCGTCGAGATGGTTCGTCAAGACCTGCTCGCCCCGGCGGTGGCTAACGGGGAGTGAGTACGCGCCGCGATGGACACCGCAAACGGGCTAAGCCTCATACCGAAGTAGTTCGAGGCAACATCGGCCCGCGTTGCAGGCAGTGTCCCCCGGTGGCGCGCCGAACCCGAAAGGGCCCATGAGCACGACGATTCCCGGCCCGGTTGTCGGCACGCGAATATCTGCCGAATATGCCGGGCAAATCGCTCGGTTCGCCTACTTCTGGGCATGGCCGATGGTCAACATGCACAACCGCCTCATGAGCGCGAAGGCGATTCCCGCCCCAGGCTTGGCCGGGGGCTTCCTGCCCGTCACGCCGCCGAACCGGCTATGCATGCTGCGCGATTACATCGACCCAAGTATGCGGGCGATCGCCTGCCCCAACCAAGACTTGGTCTACGGGCAGGGCTTCCTGGACCTCGAGATCGAACCCGTCGTCATCCAGATACCCGACTTCGGCGACCGGTTCTGGGTCTATCAGGCCGTCGACCAACGCACCGACAGCTTCGCCGAACTCGGCGCCATGTACGCGACCCAACCCGGCTTCTACCTTCTAGCACATACCGATTGGGATGGCCCGGTCCCCGACGGGATTACCGAAGTCTTTCGCTGCCCCACACGCATCGGGGCGACCCGTCCGCGGCTGTTCATGGACGACACGGTCGTGGACTGGGTGGCTATCCAGCCGATCATCAACCAAATCAACGGCTACCCGTTGTCTGAATACGATGGGCACACCAAATCCGTTGACTGGTCCCGCATCCCGATCTACCCCGTCGGCCCCGACCATGCCCGCGACAGCGAAACGTCCTGGGTAGACCCGGAAACCTTCTTCTCCACATTGCCCGCAGTACTTGACGAAGTGCCGCCACTCGCCGGGGAACACAGCCTCTACCACCAAATCCGCGCGATGCTGGATGCCGCTCGCTGTGACCCCGACATCGACGATGCGGTGACTGCGGCCGCCCACCACAGCGACCGACAACTCGTCGCGCCACTGTTTGAATTCAGCAATTACGGCCTGGCGCTGCCGCATCACTGGACACAGGTGACCAACGGTGCGCAGTTCGGCACCGACTACTTCACTCGCACCGCCGTGGCCAAATCGAGCATGTTCGTCAATCGGAGCGGTGAGACCGCCTACTTCTACCAAGACTTCGATTCCGACGCGGCGCGATTGACGGGGGGCGAACCGCTATTCACTCACCTTTCTCCCGAATCAACTTCCACCTGCGCAAGGCTTTTGGTCGCTGACCGTGTACAACGAGCACCACTTCTTCCACCCCAACGAACAGGGCCGCTACTCACTGGGCACGAAGACCCGAAACCTGCGGCAAAACGACGACGGCTCGCTGACCCTGTACATCGGCGCCCAACCGCCCCGATGCGGCGACATCCCCAACTGGCTGCCCGCACCGGACAACGAGTTCTCACTCCTGCTGCGCGCCTACTGGCCGACCGCCGAGATCCTCGACGGGCGCTGGACGCCTCCCGCCGTCAAGAATCGCTACGCGACATAGCGCACAAGATGCGCTGAAGTGGGCGTCGCATAACAGCTCTCGTCGCGTGCGGTTCCGCCGCCACTAGCGATTGCATCGCGGATAGGTGCATACCGTAGCGTCGGCTGCGCACACCACACGTGCGCTGAAGGCTCAGCGTCGCCGCGTGGACGACGAGGGAAGCGCTTGACTCGGCGACACCGCCCTGTGATCGGCACAGGTTGAACCCCGTGCGGCCCATTGCGTAAGACAACCCAACTGGCCGGCATTCAGAGTTTCCTCTGATGATCTTGCCTCCACGCTGCGCCACGATGTATGGGGTCAAGGGGCGGGAGCAACTCGCACGCCGGCTACCCAGCGCAACTATCAGCTGCATCCACGCTGCGGCTGGCATGGCGAACCGAATCTGCCCGCCGATGACGTCCTCTCGTAGGTGTCGGCGGACTTGCTTTGTCTATCGGTGCTGATGTGGACATCTGAATAGGACAGGAGAGTAAGTGTTGTGTCGTTGGTAAGTGTGGCGCCCGAGCAACTCGCGGCCGCCGCAGGCGATGTCGCCGCCATAGGATCCTCGATCGAGGAAGCTTCCGCTACCGCGGCCGCGCCGACAACGGGTGTGGCTCCCCCCGCGTCTGACTCGGTGTCGGCCCAACTGGCTGAACTCTTTGGCGGACACGCTGTTTCGTACCAGAAAGTCAGCCTTCAAGCCACGACATTTCACCAGGAATTCGTCCGTACCCTCACCAACTCCGGTGCTTCTTACGCCGAGACGGAAGTAGCCGCCGAATAAGGGCTCAAGCCAACAACGCCAAACCCAACGTATCCGTTCAGGCCATTGCACCCATCGTTCCAGCCGACGCCGTCGGGTGAAGGGTGGCCGGATTTGAAGCCGGCGTACCCCTTTAAGTTCCGTCCGAGTTATCACCCGACACCGTCGGGTTCCTGGGAGCCGGGTCTGCAGCCTGCGTATCCGTTTAGGCCGCTGCACCCGTCGTTCCAGCCGACGCCCTCGGGGACCGGGTGGCCGGGTTTGAAGCCTGCATATCCGTTTAGACCGTTGGAGCCTGCGTGGCAGCCGACGCCGTCGGGTGAGGGGTGGCCGGGTTTGAGGCCGGCATATCCGTTCCACTTCCGGCCGGGTTATCACCCCACCCCATCGGGCTCGTGGGAGCCGACACTGAAGCCGGCCTACCCATTCCGGCCGCTACAGCCTGCCTTCCCACTAACACCCGGTGGTGTGTGGCCAGCGGACATTCCGCCTCCGCCGCCAATTCCCGATCGTCCATGAGATCGTCGAGGCCGTAATCAAGACCGCCGAAGCGATCATCATAGTGCCGGTCAAGGTAATCGAGGCAGTCTTCGCGGGTGCGGAATGGGTAATCGATGAACTGATTGCGGCCCTGCAGCAAATACTGCACCACCTCTGACCGACCAGAGCGGCCCGGACATCCCCAGCGGACCCGTCCGGGCCGCTCTGCGTTAACGAGTGCAGCCAGGCTGCCCCGGGCCAACTTCCAGTAATATGTTGTAGTGCACAGCATTCCGCCTTCAGACAGTTGTCACACGGCGCAGTGCGGATCACCCGGCAGCTGCCATCGCAGCGCTAGGCCGTTCGCGTGCCTTTTGTCGTGTCTAGGGTTGGCTGGGATTTCGCGGAGGCTGGGTAGCGCCCGTAGGTCTGATGCTGAGGTCGCCGGCCGGTCACCATATTCGATGTCCGTGCACCAGCCGCCACCATGGCGTCCGATAGGGATCCGGACTGGCTCCCAGGCAAATTCGTAGAGCAGCTACGGGCACAAGAGGCGACACTCCCTGGTGTAACGCCATATATAATCAGGTATCACAAATATGATCGCTCGCCGCGGCGGAGGGTGTAGTTCTGCCGGGCCAACAGCTATAGGAAGCCGAGGACACACGGTGGGGAAAGAAAACCCGGACGAAGGTGAAGCGTCGATCATCTCCGGCATGGCCGAAGCCGCGATGCACATGTACCTAACGGCGATCGAAGCTTTGCCGGACGATAACAACGGCGAGTTCCGGCCGCGGGTTGAGGTCATCCGCGTAAGCCTACGAAAGTTACGAAAGACGTTGTCCGAAGCGGCAACCCGCCGCCGGCTTACTCCTCGGGTGATGCTTGCGCTGAGCGAGGCGCGTCGGTGCTACGACGAACTGATGGAGCGGGCCGCGTCCGCTCCGGCCGCCACGCTTGGCCAGCAACTCTACGTCGCCCGCCTGCATGCCAAACTGACCGCACAAGAGACCGCCAATGGGGCCGGATTGAACGTGGACTTGCTCAACGATTTGGAAGCCGGTGAGATCCCGACCGAGGACGAGGCCGTCAAGGTCAAGAGTCTGATCGAGGCTCTGGGCAATCACGGCGGATTCCTCAGCAACGGTCATGGAAGTGGGCGGGACGGGTTGGCCGCACAGGCCGTCGAAGAGTCGACGGCCTAAGGGCGATTCCAGCGCGCCGGCAATCGTGCGCCTAGCGGCTGCCCAACGCCCCAGCCGCTAGGCGTGCCGATCGATATTTCTAAACATGTTGATTTCCAATGGCATTCATACGGGTGCGGCGAGGTGTCGCGTCCCGGTCCGGCCGACCCGAGCGTCAGCCTTTCACCTCGAGTCCATGGCAGCCGCCGCTCTCGTCGGTCAGGAACGTCAGCACATGTTTCAGTGAGCTCACCGGCGACGCGCCGCGGCTATACGAGCTGCATTTGGGCCATGCGCCGGGGCCTTGCGTCTCCATGATCCGGTCGGCCACTTCGATCTGTTGCTGCGGGCTTGCTGCCGCCGGCGAGCCGACACCCCCGTTGGCGTTCCATGTCGCCTGGCTGATTTGCAAGCCGCCGTACAACCCGTTTCCAGTATCGGCCACCCAGTTTTCACCTGACTCGCATTGCGCAATCGCTTGCCAGTCAACGTCTTCCGCTTTTGACTGCCCGACCGACATCGCAATCGCCAGACTGAACAGCGCGGACACGATGAGCGCCTCGGCCGTGATCGCAGATATCAGCCGTCGCGCGCCTATCGCCGCAGTCCTCATATCAGGTTGACCCTGCTCGCCAGCCACTGACCGCTCACCTTTGTCATCACCATCCTGATGCGGCTCCGCTCAATTGTTAGTTCCGGATTCTTGCGGGTACTGACCGACTGATCGATGAACATCAGCACCACCACCCGGGTGGGGGTAACACCCTTGACCGCAGCCTCGACGATCTCGCCCCGCGCCACTACATTGTTGTTCGCCAGCAGCGTCCCCAACTTGCCGTTGGCCTTGCTGAACTTTTCATGAAATTCGCCGGTAGAGCCATTGAGGATCTCGTCCGACTTCCCGACGAGCTTGTCGGCGTTGATGTTGGTCAGCAGGCTGACGTAGCGCTGTGCGGCCTGCAATGCCTCTGTGGCAGCGACACTTCGGCGATGCTCCGCATAAAGCGATCCCGCACTCAAGCCAGCCGCAATTGACAACACAAGCACCCCCACCACCGCGGCCACCGCAATCCAGCCAGGTTTGCGACGTGACCGACTGGCTGCAGGCATAACACGCGCCGAATCCGTTATGTCACGGGCAGTTTCGCCGCCCGGCTCGTCGACCTCGGCACCGCCAGGTCCCTCCTTGGCATCCGCGCCAGAGCGATCCATCGGGTTCATGTGCCCGGGAACCGGGTCGGCGGATGGCTGATCACTTCCAGCACGAGAACCTACTTCCAGCATCACAATGCAAGTCAGATATACAAACGTATCACACGTATGTGATCGTATATTGTTACAGTGAGGACCAGAACGGGTGGGTGACGAAGTCTCCGCGGCGAGCGCTACCGCCACCCTTGGCCGCCAACGTGATCCACCGTCAGTTCACGACCACATCGCCAGATTCTTGGCCATGGCGCTGGTGTAGTTGCCGTGGGCCGTCGCGCCCGCCGCGTGCAACTGGGCCAGCGCGGCGCGCATCATCGCCTCGCCCCGGGCCCAGTGTTGGTGGGCCTGCGCGTGGGCGGTCGCGCCCTCGCCCGTCCACGTCACGTGCAAATTGCTTACCAGCGAGTCGATTTCGGTGAGCATGCTTTCGGGATAGCGGCCGAACTCGGCCATCCGCTGCACGGACTCCGCCAACGCCTGCGGGTCGACCCGAAACGCCTCAGCCACGGTGCAACCCCCGGACCAGCTGCGTGGAAACGGTCTCGTTGTGCTGGTAGGCCTGACCGGCCTGGGCCACCGCGCTGGCCAAAACCGACAATCCCGTCTGGACCTCGACGGCCCCGCGCTGCCACAGCTCCCATGCGGCGGCGTAGGCGCTTCCCGACCCGCCCTGCCAGCCGCCCAGCATTTGGCCGACCTGACCGTCCAGCTCGGCCAGCCGGCTGCGCAGGTTCTCGGCGGCACCCAGCAGGGACTTGGCAAAACCGTCCATCATCTGCGGATCGACGCGCAGCTCGCTGCCTGCAGCCATAGCCGCAACCTAATGAGTGCCGGGGCCGCCCACAATTCACCCGTGAGTGCGCACAGGCACACTGGTGCCATGACCGATCGCCCGAAGATCGAGCTGCTGACCCGCGCCGGGTGCACCATTTGTAAAAAGGCCTACGCCCGGCTGGCCGAACTGGCCGGGGAGCTGGATTTCGACCTGACGGCCACCGACGTCGACGCCGCCGCGGCGGCCGGCAACCCCGGGCTGCGGGCTGAGTTCGGCGACCGGCTGCCCGTGATTTTGCTGGATGGCCGCGAGCACAGTTACTGGGAGATCGACGAGCCGCGGCTGCGGGCCGACCTCGCTCGATAACGCCGTGACCACCGGCCCGGGGGAGTGGACTCATTATTTGGTAGCCCACCGAATAAACGTTTACCGTAGACAGCAGTTCAGTTACTGGAGTAGCGAGGGAGCTGGCCAGGTGATGCTGCCGTGAGCATCTTGCTCTTCGGGGTTTCGCACCGTAGTGCGCCGGTCTCCGTTCTGGAACAACTCAGCCTCGACGAAGCCGACCGCAACAAGATCGTCGACCGGGTGTTGCAGTCGCCGCTGGTCACCGAGGCCATGGTGCTCTCGACCTGCAACCGGGTCGAGGTCTACGCGGTGGTCGACGCGTTCCACGGCGGTTTGGCCGTCATCGGGCAGGTGCTGTCGGAACACTCCGGAATGACGATGGGCGACCTCACCAAGTACGCCTACGTGCGCTACAGCGAGGCCGCCGTCGAGCACCTTTTCGCCGTCGCGAGCGGCCTGGACTCGGCGGTCGTCGGTGAACAGCAGGTGCTCGGGCAGGTGCGCCGGGCCTACGCCGCCGCCGAGGCGAATCGCACGGTCGGGCGGGTGCTGCACGAGCTGGCCCAACGCGCGCTGTCGGTCGGCAAGCGGGTGCACTCCGAAACGGCCATCGACGCCACCGGCGCCTCGGTGGTCTCGGTCGCGCTGGGCCTGGCCGGGCGCAAGGTGGACGGACTGTCGGGCAAGACCGCCGTCGTCGTCGGCGCCGGCGCGATGGGCGCGCTGTCGGCGGCCCACCTGATCCGGGCCGGTATCGCCCGCATCGTGGTGCTCAACCGGTCGCTGGCTCGGGGGCAACGCCTGGTCCGCAAGATCCGCGACTCGGGCGTGCGCGCCCAGGCGCTGACGCTGGAGCGGCTCCCCGACGCACTGGCCGACGTCGACGTGGTGGTCAGCTGCACCGGCGCGGTGAGCCCCGTGGTGTCGCTGGCCGATGTCCACCACGCCCTGGCCGCCGCGCAGCGCGACGAAGCGGGCAACCCGCTGCTTATCTGCGACCTGGGCATGCCGCGCGACGTCGACCCCGCGGTGGCCGGACTTCCCGGCGTCTGGGTCGTCGACGTGGACCGCGTCCAGCACGAACCCTCGGCTCACGCCGCCGCCGGCGACGTCGACGCCGCGCGCCACATCGTGGCCGCCGAGGTCGCCGCCTACCTGGCCGGACAGCGGATGGCCGAGGTGACCCCGACCGTGACGGCGTTGCGCCAGCGCGCCGCCGACGTCGTCGAAGCCGAGTTGCTGCGGCTGGAAAACCGGCTCCCCGGGCTCGAGAGCGCCCAGCGCGAAGAGGTGGCTCGCACGGTCCGGCGGGTGGTGGACAAGCTGCTGCACGCGCCCACGGTGCGGATCAAGCAACTCGCCAGCGCCCCTGGCGGCGACAGCTACGCCGAAGCCCTGCGCGAGCTTTTCGAACTCGACCAGACCGCCGTCGATGCCGTGGCTGCAGGTGAATTACCGGTGGTGCCAACGGGATTCGACGCCGGCACGCAGCAATCCGCCGAGTAACCCGATTGGCGCACGTGATCCGTATCGGCACGCGGGGCAGTCTGCTGGCCACCACCCAGGCCTCCGTCGTCAGGGACGCTCTCATCGCCAACGGTCACCCCGCGGAGTTGGTGATCGTCAGCACCGCGGGCGACCGGTCGGCGGCGCCCATCGAAACGTTGGGTGTCGGCGCCTTCACCACCGCGCTGCGTGAGGCCATCCAGGACGGCCGGGTCGACGCCGCCGTGCACTCGCACAAGGATTTGCCAACCGCCGACGACCCGAGGTTCAACATCGCCGCCATCCCGGCACGCAATGACACGCGCGACGCGCTGGTGGCGCGCGACGGGTTGGTGCTCGGCGAGTTGCCGGCAGGTTCGCTGGTCGGCACGTCATCCCCGCGGCGGGCCGCACAGCTTAGAGCATTGGGTCTCGGTTTGGAAATCCGCCCCCTACGAGGCAACCTAGATACCAGGTTGAACAGGGTAAGTAGTGGTGATCTAGACGCCATCGTGGTGGCCCGGGCCGGATTGGCTCGCCTGGGCCGTCTCGCTGATGTCACCGAGACGCTAGAGCCGGTGCAAATGTTGCCAGCACCGGCTCAGGGCGCGCTCGCCGTCGAATGCCGCGCCGAGGACAGCCGGCTGGCGGCGGTGCTGGCGGAGTTGGACGACTCTGACACGCGCGCGGCGGTCACTGCCGAGCGAGCCCTGTTGGCCGAACTGGAGGCGGGTTGCTCCGCACCGGTGGGAGCGATCGCCGAGGTGGTCGAGTCCATTGATGAGGACGGCCGGGTCTTCGACGAGCTGTCGCTGCGCGGTTGCGTGGCGGCGCTCGATGGGTCCGACGTGATTTGCGCGTCCGGCATCGGCGCTCCCCAGCGGGCCCGAGAACTGGGGCTCTCGGTGGCCGCGGAGCTGCTGGAGTTGGGTGCGGAAGAGCTGATCGGGCAAGCGCGGCGAGACCCCGCGCACGAGTAACTAAATGACCTCAAAAAGGGATGACTTGGGAGCGACAATGACGACGCGAGGGCGCAAGCCGAGACCGGGCCGCATCACGTTCGTGGGTTCCGGCCCGGGTGATCCGGGACTGTTGACCACGCGGGCGGCCACCGTGCTGGCCAATGCGGCCCTGGTGTTCACCGATCCCGACGTACCCGAACCGGTGCTGGCACTGATCGGCAAGGACCTGCCGCCCGTCTCGGGCCCGGCGCCCGCCGAACCGGCGCCCGCGACGACCGACGGCTCACCCGACGCGGATCAGCCGCCGGCGGCCACGGTGCTGTCCGGCGGGGCCGACATCCGTCCGGCGCTGGGTGAGCCCGCCGAGGTCGCCAAGACGCTGACCGCGGAGGCCCGCACGGGCGTCGACGTGGTGCGGCTGGTGTCCGGTGACCCGCTGACGCTCGACGCGGTGATCAGCGAGGTGAACGCCGTCGCGCGCACCCACCTGCCCGTGGAGATCGTGCCGGGGCTGTCGCCGACGAGCGCGGTGCCGACCTACGCGGGCCTGCCGCTGGGCTCCTCGCACACGCTGGCCGACGTGCGCGACCCGCAGGTGGATTGGGAAGCCTTGGCGGCGGCCCCCGGACCGCTGATCCTGCAGGCCACCCCGACGCATCTGGCCGCCGCGGCCCGCGCGCTGATCGAGCACGAGCTGGCCGACACCACGCCGTGCGTGGTCACCGCCCAGGGCACCACCTGTCAGCAGCGCTCGGTGGAGACCACGCTGAACGGGTTGACGGACGCGGCGGTGGTGGCCGGAGCCGGCGACCCCGCGGGCCCGCTGACCGGGCCGCTGGTGGTCACCATCGGCAAGACGGTGCACAGGCGGTCGAAACTGAACTGGTGGGAGAGCCGGGCGCTGTACGGCTGGACGGTGTTGGTGCCGCGCACCAAGGACCAGGCCGGGGAGATGAGCGAGCGGCTGACGTCCTACGGCGCGCTGCCGGTCGAGGTGCCGACCATCGCGGTCGAGCCGCCGCGCAGCCCCGCCCAGATGGAGCGGGCCGTCAAGGGATTGGTCGACGGCCGATTCCAGTGGGTGGTGTTCACCTCCACCAACGCGGTGCGCGCGGTGTGGGAGAAGTTCGGGGAGTTTGGGCTGGACGCCCGCGCCTTCTCCGGCGTGAAGATCGCCTGCGTCGGCGAATCGACGGCCGACCGGGTCCGGGCCTTCGGGATCAGTCCCGAGCTGGTGCCGGCCGGGGAGCAGTCCTCGCTGGGTCTGCTGGACGACTTTCCCGAGTACGACAGCATTTTCGATCCGGTCAACCGGGTGTTGCTGCCGCGTGCCGACATCGCCACCGAGACGCTGGCCGAGGGCCTGCGCGAACGTGGTTGGGAGATCGAGGATGTCACCGCGTACCGGACGGTTCGGGCGGCACCGCCGCCGGCTGCCACCCGCGAGATGATCAAGACGGGCCGCTTCGACGCGGTGTGCTTCACCTCCAGCTCGACGGTGCGCAACTTGGTCGGCATCGCCGGTAAACCCCACGCGCGCACCATCATTGCCTGCATCGGTCCCAAGACGGCCGAGACCGCCGCCGAGTTCGGCCTGCGGGTCGACGTGCAGCCCGAGACCGCTGCCGTCGGGCCTCTGGTCGACGCGCTGGCCGAGCATGCCGCGCGGTTGCGCGCCGAGGGCGCGCTGCCGCCGCCGCGTAAGAAGAGCCGCAGGCGCTAGCTCGTGGCGATCGCAAGCGCGGCGCAGCCGGGCGCAGTCCCCCGCAAGCGGGAGGTGCCCCCAGGTCGCCACGGGAGCCCGTGATGGCCTACCCGCGGCAGCGCCCGCGCCGGCTTCGTTCCACCCCGGCGTTGCGTCGCCTGGTGGCGCAAACATCTTTGGAGCCAAGGCATTTGGTGCTGCCGATGTTCGTCGCCGACGGGATCGACGAACCGCGGCCGATCCCGTTCATGCCCGACGTCGTGCAGCACACCCGCGAGTCGCTGCGCCGCGCGGCCGCCGACGCGGTGGCAGCCGGAGTGGGCGGGCTGATGCTGTTCGGCGTGCCGCTCGACGAGGACAAGGACGCGACCGGCTCGGCCGGTACCGACCCCGAGGGCATCCTCAACCTCGCGCTGTGCGACCTGGCCAAGGATCTCGGTGAGGCCACGGTGTTGATGGCCGACACCTGCCTCGACGAGTTCACCGACCACGGTCACTGCGGGGTGCTGGACGCCCGGGGTCGGGTCGACAATGACGCCACCCTGCGGCGGTACGTGAAATTGGCTGTGGCGCAAGCAGAATCGGGCGCCCATGTGGTGGGTCCGAGCGGGATGATGGACGGGCAGGTCGGCGCGATTCGTGACGGCCTGGACGCCGCGGGCTACACCGACGTGGTGATCCTGGCCTACGCCGCGAAGTTCGCGTCGGCGTTCTACGGACCGTTCCGGGAGGCGGTGAGCTCCAGCCTGTCCGGCGACCGTCGCACCTACCAACAAGAACCCGGCAACGCCAGAGAAGCGCTGCGCGAGATCGAATTGGACATCGACGAGGGCGCCGACATCATCATGGTCAAGCCCGCGATGAGCTACCTCGACGTGGTGGCCGCCGCGGCGGAGGTTTCGCCGGTGCCGGTTTCCGGCTATCAGGTGTCGGGAGAGTACGCGATGATTTGCGCTGCGGCGGCGAACAATTGGATCGACCGGCGCGCCGCCGCGCTCGAATCGCTGATCAGCGTTCGGCGCGCCGGTGCCGATTTCGTGCTGACCTATTTTGCCGCGGAGGCGGCGGGTTGGCTTTCCTAGCGGCCGCATCGGCGGTAGACAATCAGGGGATCAGGCTCCGATGACCACAGCGAGAGATGGCGACCCCAAGCCGTTGTTCTACGAGCCCGGCGCCAGCTGGCTGTGGGTGCTGAGCGGTCGGGCCGCGGCGGTGTCGATGATCCTGATCGAAATGTGGAGTGGCGCAGCGATTTCGTTGTGGGTCCCGGCGACCTTTCTGGTGATGGTGTCGGCGTTCGTGGCGCTGCAGGTGAAGGCCGCGCGGATCCACGTCTCGGTCGAATTGACCCAGGACGCCCTGCGTCAGGGCACCGAGACCATCCTGGTGCGCGAGATCGTCAAGGTCTTTCCGGAGGCGGAGAATCCGGTGAAATCCGTTCGGCCGCTGGCGAAGTGGCAGGAGGCGCGCGCGATGGGTGAGTTGGTCGGGGTGCCGCGCGGCCGGACGGGGATCGGGCTGAAGCTCACCGAGGGCCGCACCGCACAGGCCTGGGCGAAACGCCATCGTCATCTTCGGGATGCGTTGACGCCGCTGGTCCAGGAGCGGGTGGAGCCGGCCCGATCCGATGCCGCCGACCTCGATCACCACGACGACCCCGGATCCGAGCTGTGATGGCCCGCTTTCGCGCGCTGGCCGAACTTGTGCTGGCCTGCCTGGCACTGGCCGGTGTCGGGGTGAGCTGGTTGCACGCGCGGCACATCGTCAACGTCGCGCCGGTCATGGACGGGCAGCCGTCGACCACGGCCTTGGTGTACAACCCGCAGTGGCTGCTGCTGGCCATGCTGCTGGCGATGATCGCCGGGGTGCTGGCGGTTCTCGGGTCCGCGAGGCTGTGGCGCGTGCGCCGCGGCGTTACGCCGTCTTCCTGATCAGCGGCAGCGCCAGCCGGCGGCGGTAGACGACGGCGTCGGCCAGGTCGCAGAACGCCTCGGGCACCGAGTGCGCGATCGGGAACGCGGCATCGCCGTCACCGACGACCAACTGCTCGATCACGTCGGCGCCGGCGACCAGCGTCCACTGCATCCCGGCCCGGCGGCAGTCCTCGTCGAACGTGTGCAGCAGCGAGAAGCCGGCACCGGCGAAGTGGCTCACGGCGCTGATGTCGAGCACCAGCGGGTTGTCCCCGACGACGAACCGGCGCAAGCAGTCCCTGACCCGGTCGACGTTGACGGCGTCGATCTCGCCCCGGATCGTCAGCACGGTGGCGAGGTGGCGGCAGTGCGCGCGAACCTGGGCGCCACCGCAGTCGAGGCCGCCCTGTCGAGTGGTCATAGCGATAGTCATGAACGCCCCAATCCCCGTGCCGTTGCGCAGGCCGACACGCCGCCGACCGAACTAGCTCCAACGGTGCCCGCCAAACTTAAGGAGACCGACAGTTACGTCTAACTGTTTGCTAAAAAGGTGACGGCCCGGTGCGCGCGCAGGTATAAGCGCCGGGCACACCGTCGCCGTCACACGCTCCGGGCCGCCGCGCTGTTAAGCTGCTCTGGCTACCGGTTGCGAGTCGGGGGGCTTGGGATAGGGCGATATGCCCGGTCAGCCGCGTCAGCAGGCGAACGAACTACCACGTCTAGACGGAAAGAGCGTCGTGCGCAGCGGAGAGATCAAGGGCGAGATCAAGGCCTTGACGGGACTCCGGATCGTCGCCGCGGTGTGGGTGGTGCTGTTTCATTTTCGGCCGATGCTGAGCGACATCTCGCCCGATTTCCGCGAGAACCTGGCGCCGGTGCTCAACTGCGGCGCGCAAGGCGTCGACCTGTTCTTCATCCTCAGCGGGTTCGTGCTGACCTGGAACTACCTCGACCGGATGGGCCGGTCCTGGTCGACGCGCGAGACGCTGCACTTCCTGTGGCTGCGGCTGGCCCGGGTGTGGCCGGTGTACCTGGTCACGATGCACCTGGCCGCGCTGCTGGTCATTCTGTCGCTGCATGTCGGCCACGTGCGGCTGCCCGAGGCCAACGACCTGACCGCGGTCAGCTACATACGTCAGGTGCTGCTGGTGCAGCTGTGGTTCGAGCCGTTTTTCGACGGCACCAGCTGGGACGGGCCGGCCTGGTCGATCAGCGCCGAGTGGCTGGCCTACCTGCTGTTTGGCGTGCTCGCGCTGGTGATCTTCCGGATGAAGCTGGCCACCCGGGCGCGCACCCTGATGTGGCTGGCCGTCGCGGCCTCCCTCCCCCCGGTGGTGATTTTGTTGGCCAGCGGTCACTTCTACACGCCGTGGAGCTGGCTGCCGCGGATCGTGACGCAGTTCGCCGCGGGGGCGCTGGCGTGCGCCGCCGTGCGCCGGCTGCGGCTGACCGACCGCGGTCGCCACATCGCCGGATACGTGTCGCTGCTGCTGCTGGTCGCCGTGGTCGGCGTGCTGTATTGGTTCGACGCCCATTCGATCAGCGGGGTCGTAGAAAACGACAGCGGTGGCGTGGTCGACGTGCTGTTCGTCCCCCTGGTGATCACGCTGGCGGTCGGCCTGGGCAGCCTGCCCAGGCTGCTGTCCACCCGGGTGATGGTCTACGGCGGGCAGATCTCGTTCTGCCTGTACATGGTGCATGAGCTGGTGCACACGTCCTGGGGATGGGCGGTCGAGCAATTCGGCCTCACCCCGTGGCAGTCCGATTCGCCCTGGAAGTGGAACGTGCTGGGCCTTTTGGCGATCGCCCTGGCGCTGTCGAGTCTGCTGTATCACGTCGTGGAGGAGCCCGCCCGACGCTGGATGCGCAGGATGGTCGACGTTCGTCCCGCCGCGCAGCCCACCGAGTCCACCCCCGTCAAGGTGCACCAGATCGACGGCGGCCGGGAACCGGTCACCGAGCGCACGGCGTCCTGACCACCCGCGAATCATGCTGTGCCCCATGACCTCTCAGGCGTGGGTTCGACGACGGTAGCAGCGCCGCCCTGGTAGTTTGGGGCATGCTGATCGACTCGGTCCAGGATGAGACATGCGCAACAGCGCATTGACCGCCGGTTCGCATCGGCTATTCGTACCATTTCCGGAGGTCGGTGCAGTGAGAGGCCATGCCGCGCCCGGGGGGAGGTGGAGGTAGCAGTGAGTCGTCTGGCCGCGTTCGTCGTCAACCTCGCCCTGCTGGTCGGCCTGCTGTTGGAAGCCGTGGCACACCCGGCACGGGCGCGGCCCTACGAGGTGCTGACGCTGGATGGCCGGCTGACCCACATCGCGGTGGTCGGCGACTCGTATACGACCGGCACCGACGAGGGCGGCCTGGGGCCGAACGCGTGGACCGCCCTGACCTGGCAGACGCTCACCAAGCGCGGTCTGCAGATCGACGCCGATGTGGCGGCCGAAGGCAGAGCCGGCTACGCCGTGCCCGGTGACCACGGCAGCATCTTCGAGGACTTGACCGTCAGGTCGGTCAAAGCCGACGACGTGCTGGTGGTGTTTTTCGGCTCCCGCAACGACCAGGGCACCGACCCCGGCCTGCTGGCCGGCCGGGCCCGCGACACCTTCCAGATCGCGCGCATCCTGACACCGACCGCCAGATTCCTGGTGATCGGGCCACCCTGGCCGACCGCCGATGTGCCGCCGGACATCTTGCAGATTCGCGACATACTCAACTCCGAGGCCCGCGCCGCGGGGGCGGCATTCGTCGACCCGATTGGCGCCCACTGGTTCGTCGACAGGCCAGACCTGATCGGCCCAGATGGCGTGCACCCCAACGACGCCGGGCATCGGTACCTGGCCGACAAGATCGCACCGCTGATTCGCACGCAGCTATTCAGGTAGCGAAGCGCTCCGGCGTAGGGCCGGCTGCGCGTCAAAGTGCCAGCCGCGCAAGGCTTTTCAGCCAATCGTGGGCGATCAGTCTTCTGCGTGCCGCTCGTAGTCCCACTGCTCCAGGCGAGCTTGCAGCTGCATCACGCCAATTCCGACGACTGGCGTAGCAGCCGCGATGCAGACCAACAACAGCGGGGACATTTCAAACCTCCAAAACCCTTACATTCGTAACACGTTCGGTTTCGTGGTGGGGTTCATTCGCAAAGAAAGTCATCGCAACGTCATCCGTCCGTTATGGCTCCGTCTGCCAGTGAGCCCAGCACCGGTGCCAACAACTGCGCATATTCGGTTGTGACGTGGTTGCCGTCGCGGAACACCAGCGTGTTACCGACGATCACCGGGCAGCGTTCGGAGGTGCAGAACAGGTCGGTGAGGTCGGCATAGTGACCGCCGTTGCCGGTGGTCGCGGCGCGCTCGGCGGAGATCCCGCCGTCGTTGACCGCGACCGAACGGCTTGGCGCGCAGGCGGTGGCGTCGTCCAGATGCCCGGAGAGGCAGGTGGGCACCGACGATTGCGGATCCGGCGCGGGGCCGAGGACCAGGACCGTCGCGCCGCTGCGACGAAGTTGTGCGACGGTGCGGCCCAGCGTCTCGATCCATGCCGGGTCGTAGGACACGAAGCCGAAGTCGCCGCCGTAGCGCCGGCTCATGTCCAGCACCACCAGCCGCGGGTGCTCGGCCGCCACCCGGGCCAGGACCTGGGTGCGCCATTGTTCGCATTCGGTGTACTCGCGGCCCAGATACGGGTTGTCGATGGGCAGGTCCTGAATCAGGCAGGTCACCTTCGCCATCGTCTCCAGCCGCCAGTGTCGCTGCTCGGCCACCTGCTGGCAGGCCGGGTTCCACATCGCCGCGTGCGAGTCGCCGATCAGCGCGACCGTTGTCGCAGAGCCGATGTCGCCGGCCGCGCACTCGTTTTGCCCGATGTCGCGCCAGGACCGCACGCACCCGTTGACGAAGACGGCGGCCTTGTCCGCCGGCGCCTGGGCCAGCGGCGGGTCCAGGTTGGACGGCACCGCCCGCAGGCCCGCCGCCGCCGCCGCGACCGCGTCACGCACCTGCGCCAGGGCCGCCGCGACGGCCGCCTGCTGTGGACCGGCGGCGGGCAGCGCCATGATGGTGGGCTTCGCCGCGGCCGGGCCGTGGCCGACCGGAACCGGTATCACGGTCAGCAACAGCGCGCATGCGGATGCGGTGGCGGCGCTGGCGATCCCGGAGACGGCCAGGCTGGTCTTGGCCGACCGGCGCAGGCCGGCGGCGAACCGGCCGGGGTTCTCCACCAGATGGAACGTACTCACCGCGAGCCCGGCGGAGACGGCCGTCGCGGCCAGTCGGGCCGCCAGGCCGGCGGGATCGCCCAGCAGTCGCGGCATCAACAACAGCACCGGCCAATGCCACAGGTACCACGAGTACGACACCCGTCCGATCGCGCGCATCGACGGCCGGCACAGCAGCCGGCCGACCCCCAGGCTGCGGGTGACGCAGCCACCGCCGATCACCAGCGCGGTGCCCAGCACCGGCAGCAGCGCCGCCGTGCCGGGGTAGGGCGTGGCGGGGGCGAGCTGCGTGCAGGTCAGCACGATCAGCGCCAGGCCGCGCCCCACCCGGCGACCGCGGCGGGCAGCAGCGGCAGCCGGCGCCACTGCTCGATCGGCAGCGCGACCAGTCCGCCGACGGCCAGCTCCCAGGCGCGGGTGGGCAGCGAGTAGAACGCCCACGGCGGCGCGCTGCGCGTCCACAGCACGGCCGTCGTCAGCGAGGCCGCGGCGACCAGCGCCAGCACCGCCGCGTAGGGCGCCGCCCGCGCCACCGCGTCGCGCTTGATGCGTCCGACCATCCACGCGGTAGCGATGATCAACACCGGCCACACCAGATAGAACTGCTCCTCGACGCCGAGGGACCAGTAGTGCTGGAACGGCGAGGGCGCCTGCGCGTTCAGGTAGTCGGTGCCTTGTTGGGCGAACCGGTAGTTGCCGACGTACAGCGCGCTGGCGATGCCGTCGACGAACACGCTGCGTGCCTGCAACGGCGGCAGCACCGCGGCCGCCGCGACGGCGGTGACGACGGCGACCGTGGCCGCGGCCGGCAACAGCCGACGGGCCCGGGCTCCGTAAAAACGGCCCAGCGCAACGCTTTTCGTGGTGCTGACCTCGCGCCACAGCAGGCCGGTGATCAGGAAGCCGGAGACGACGAAGAAGACGTCCACGCCGATGAAGCCGCCGGCGGTCCCGGGGATGCCCGCGTGGTAGAGCACGACGGCGATTACCGCCACGGCCCGCAGGCCCTCGATGTCGGGGCGGAATCCGCGTCGCTGAATTTGTCGGGTGGGGCTATCGCCCGCTGATGAGGGCGGGCTGTACGCGGTTTCCTGCCGGACTGCCATGCCTCTTTCGGGATGCCTCGCTAGGTCGCCAGCCAGGAAAGCTCGCCGGGTAATTGCAAACGCCACCAGGTGATGTCGTGTCCGCCGACCGTGAAGCTTACCGCCGGTGGCGTGCTGAGCTGGCTAACGAATTGGCGTGTCGCCGGATAGAAACGGTCGAATGTCCCGCAGTCCACCCGCAGCGGAATCTGGGACAACACCGGCAGCCCCATCACGCTGTTCGTCCGCCAGTCCTCTTCGCTGTCAAACGCTTTGGGCGCGCAATCGGCGTACGAGGTGTACAGCGCCGGGCTGATGGCGCAGATCCCCGCGGTGCGCGCCGGCCCCAGCTTGGCGCCCAGGTGTAGCGCCCCGTACCCGCCCATGGACCAGCCCATGAAACCGACCCGGGAGGTATCCAGACCCATCGTGCCCAGCATCGGCAACAGCTCGTCGAGAACCATTGCGCCGGAGTCGCTGCCGTCGACCCGTTTGTGCCAATAGGAATCGGATCCGCCGTCGACACCCACGACGGCGATCGGCGACTTGCCCTCCTTGACCAACCGCGCCAGGGCGTCCGGCACGCCGCAATCCAGCATCATGTTCGCGTCGCCGTCCTTGCCGTGCAGCGCGATCACCGGGCGCAGCAGCCCGCTCTGCGAGGTCTGTCCGGGCGGCAGGGTGATCACCCAATTGGTCTTGACGCCGCCGCGCGCCTTGGAGATGAACGAACCCGTCAGCGTGGTGGGCAGGTTGCTGCTCGCGGTCGACGGTTCGAAGGGGGCGGGCAGTGGCGCCGCCTGCGGTTCGAGCGGGTCCAGCCAGGCGCTCAAAGCCCACGCGCCCGCGGCCGCAACGCTGGCACTGGCGCCCATTCGCAGCACCGCGCGGCGGTTCAGATCAGGCACGAGCGTCATAATGCCGCGCCCACTGGGCTTTTCCGACCCTGTCGCCGAGTTTGCAAGGGCATCGTGACGCGGCAGTCATCGAGTAGTGACGTGCGGCAGGCGACGTCGCGGCGGATTGAATGGCGGATTGAATCTGGCAGGTTTCAACCCTCGTGCGCGGCGCCGGGCTCCGCGACCCTGGAACTTTGGTGCGTGCCGTCGAAGCGGAAGAGGATTGGATGAGCCTGGCATTTCACTGGTTTTTGCCGACGTACGGGGATTCTCGCAATCTCGTCGCCGGTGGGCACGGCTCGTCGATGCACGGTGACCGGCCCGCGACTTTGCGTTATCTGCACCAGATTTGCGCCGCCGCCAAGGACAACGGATTCGAGGCCGTGCTCACCCCGACCGGATTGTGGTGTGAGGACGCCTGGTTGACGACGGCGATGCTGATCGAGCGCACCGAGACGTTGAAGTTCCTGGTCGCATTCCGCCCCGGGTTGCTCAGCCCCACCCTGGCCGCGCAGATGGCGGGCACCTTTCAGCGGCACTCGCAGGGACGGCTGCTGCTCAACGTCGTGACCGGCGGCGAACCGCACGAACAACAGGCCTACGGCGACTATCTGGACAAGCAGGCGCGCTACACGCGTACCGCCGAGTTCCTGGACGTGGTTCGCCGGCTGTGGACGTCGAAAGAACCGGTGAGCTTCGCCGGTGAACACATCCGCGTCGACGGCGCCCAACTGAACAACCCGCCCGACCCGATTCCCGCGGTGTTCTTCGGTGGCTCGTCGGGATCGGCCGGGCCCGTTGCCGCCAAGTACTCCGACGTCTACCTCACCTGGGGTGAACCGCTGACGGCCGTCGCCGAGAAATTGGACTGGATTCGCGGCCTGGCCGCCGAGGCCGGCCGGACCCTGCAGTTCGGGTTGCGCATCCACGTGATCAGCCGCCCGACCGCCGAGCAGGCCTGGGCCGAAGCCGACCGGCTGCTGGAGGCGATCGACCCGGCAGACATCGAGCGAGTACAGGCCAGCCTGGCCCGCAGCGAATCCGAGGGACAGCGCCGGATGCTGAAGTTGCACGGCGGCAACAGCAATCGGCTGCTGATCGCCCCCAACCTGTGGGCCGGTGTCGGCCTGGTGCGCGGCGGCGCGGGCACCGCACTGGTCGGGTCGCACGAAGAGGTCGCGCAGCGGCTGATCGAATACGCAGACCTGGGCATCGACCACTTCATCCTGTCGGGCTACCCGCACCTGGAAGAGGCGTACTGGTTCGGCGAGGGCGTGCTGCCCCTGCTGGAGAACCGTGGCGTGTGGAAACACCCCAACCGCAAGTCCCAGCCGGCCTCGTCGACGCCGTTCGCGGCAGCCTCGGCGCAATAGCCATGGCCACGACGCTGCCGGCCCCCGCCCCGGCGGACACCCTCGACGAATCCGACGGCGATCGCCGTCGGCGGCTGCGCACGGTCGTCGCGGCGAGTCTGCTCGGCACCACGGTCGAGTGGTACGACTTCTTCCTCTACGCCACCGCCGCCGGGTTGGTGTTCGGCAAGCTGTTCTATCCCAACGCCAGCTCGTTGGTGGGCACGCTGCTGGCGTTCGCGACGTTCGCCGTGGGCTTTGTCATGCGGCCGGTCGGTGGCCTGGTGTTCGGCCACATCGGGGACCGGATCGGCCGCAAGCGCAGCCTGGCGCTCACGATGCTGATCATGGTCTCGCGACGGCGCTGATCGGGGTGTTGCCGAGCGCCGCCGCGATCGGGGTGTGGGCGCCGATCCTGCTGCTGGTGCTGCGCGTGCTGCAGGGTTTCGCGCTCGGCGGGGAGTGGGGCGGCGCGGTGCTGCTGGCCGTCGAACACAGCCCCGGCGACCGGCGCGGCCGGTTCGGGGCGATTCCGCAAATCGGGCTGGCGCTGGGCACCGGCATCTTCGCGCTGCTGCAGGTCGAGTTGGGGTCGGCGGAGTTCCTCGCCTACGGCTGGCGCATCGCGTTCCTGTTGAGCCTGGTGCTGGTCGTGGTCGGGGTCTTGGTGCGGTGGCGGGTCGACGAGACACCGGCCTTTCAGGAACTGCGCAACCTCGAAGCGGCATCCACCGTGCCGATCCGCGAGATCTTCCGCGGCGCCCGCTCCAGGCGAAACACCTTGCTGGGCCTGCTGTCTCGCTGGGCCGAGGGCTCGGCGTTCAACACCTGGGGCGTGTTCGCGATCAGCTATGCCACCGGGGCGCTGGGCTTGCACAAGGTGCCCGTGCTGGTCGTGGTCACCATCGCCGCCCTGGTGATGGCGGTGCTGCTGCCCGTGTCGGGCGCGCTGACCGACGGGTACGGCGCCCGGCGGGTGTACCTGGCGGGGGTGGCGTGCTACGGGCTCGCGGCGTTCCCGGCGTTCGCCTTGTTCGGCACCATGAACCTGGTCCCGTTCGGGCCGGCGATGGTGGTCGTGTTCGGCGTCGTGCACGCACTGTTCTACGGTGCCCAGGGCACGCTGTTCTCGTCGCTGTATCCCACCCAGACCCGCTACACCGGTCTGTCGTTCGTCTACCAGTTCTCGGGCATCTACGCCTCCGGGGTGACGCCGATGATCCTGACGGCGCTGATCGCGGCGGCCGGCGGCGTGCCATGGCTGGCGTGCGGGTATTTGGTTGCGACGGCGGTGATTAGCGTGATCGCCACGGCGTTGATCCGGGATCGGGACCTGTACCTGTAAGCGCCTCGGACGCTGGGCAAGCAACTCCGGCTTGCCGCGCAGCAGGCCCTGGTGAACTATTGGCGGGAAGCTCCAGGTGCCGAGGTCAGTGAGGAAACGGGAAGTTCATGACGTCTGACGGGAACGTCGGTGGATTCGAGCCGTTGTACGACGAAGCAGAACACACCGACGGGCGAATTCCGTGGGATATCGGAGGCCCGCAGCCGGTCGTCGAACAGTTGGTAGCCGACGGCGCGATGAAGGGGGAGGTGCTCGACCCGGGCACCGGCCCCGGCTATCACGCGATTCACTTTGCGTCCCACGGCTATTCGGCCACCGGCATCGACGCTTCACCCACCGCCATCGAGCGGGCCAAGCGCAACGCCGAGCGAGCCGGGGTGCACGTGGATTTCCAGGTGGCCGACGCCACCAAACTGGACGGGTTCGAGGGCCGGTTCGACACCGTCGTCGACAGTGCCTTCTACCATGTGTTCCTCAACGACGAAGCCATCCAGACGCGGTACGCGCAGGCGCTGCACCGTGCGACCAGACCCGGAGCCCGGCTGTACATGTTCGAGTTCAGCCCGCACAACGTCAACGGCCTGCAGTGGACCGCGATACCCGCCGACAACCTCGAGCGAGTGCTGGGTGCCGGCGGATGGCGCATCGACTACCTCGGTGTCGCCACCTACCAGGGGCGGCTTCTCCCCGAGACATTCGAGACCATGAAGACGATGGCAGACGAGGGACAGGACGAGATCCTGCGCCGAATGAAGCCATTGGTGCATTGGCTCGGCGTCATCGACCCGCTGCTGGAAGACCACCGAGTGCATTTTCCGGTGTGGTCGGTGGTGGCCACCCGCCTGGACTGATGCGGCTGTCCGATCGATTGGTGCACCGGCCGCCGATGTGTTGTGGTTAATCACCAACACGACCCCGGGGGCACGCTGGGAGGCCCAGGACATGGAAGCCGTGAGTAGCCCTCCGGAGCTGCGCCAAGGGCTTTCGCAGCGACAGCTCAGCATGATTGCGCTCGGCGGCGTGATCGGCGCCGAGCTGTTCGTCGGGTCGGGCGTGGTGATCCGCGACACCGGGCCCGCCGCGTTCCTGACCTATGCGCTGTGCGGCGTGCTGATCGTCCTGGTGACGCGGATGCTGGGCGAGATGGCCGCGGCCAACTCGTCGACCGGGTCGTTCGCCGACTACGTGGCCAAGGCGCTGGGCGGCTGGGCCGGGTTTTCGGTGGGCTGGCTGTATTGGTACTTCTGGGTGATCGTCGTCGGGTTCGAGGCGGTCGCCGGTGGCAAGGTGCTCGACTACTGGTTTCACTCGCCGCTGTGGTTGCTGTCGCTGTGCCTGATGCTGTTGATGACCGCGACCAACCTGTTCTCGGTGACGTCGTTCGGCGAGTTCGAATTCTGTTTCGCCGGAATCAAAGTCGCGACGATCATCGTCTTCCTCGGCATCGGCGCGGTATTCGTGCTCGGCCTGTGGCCGGGACACCACGGCGGGTTCGCCAACCTGACCGCACACGGCGGGTTTCTCCCGAAGCGCGTCGCGGCGGTGTTCGCCGCCATCGTGGTGGTGATCTTCTCGATGGTGGCCGCCGAGATCGTCACGATCGCCGCGGCCGAGAGCCGCGAGCCGGCGCAGGCGGTCCAGCGCGCGACGCGATCGGTGGTCGCGCGCATATCGATCTTCTTCGTCGGTTCGGTGTTCTTGCTCGTGGTGATCCTGCCGTGGGATTCCGTCGAGGTCGGCACGTCGCCGTACGTCGCGGCGTTCAAGCAGATGGGCCTGGCCGGGGCCGATCAGGTGATGAACGCCGTGGTGCTTACCGCGGTGCTGTCATCGCTGAACTCCGGTCTGTACACGGCGTCGCGCATGCTGTTCGTGCTCGCCGCCCGAAACCACGCGCCGATGCGGCTGGTCAAACTCAGCGGGCGCGGGGTTCCGCACCTCGCCATCGTGTTCTCCTCGGCGGTCGGCTTTCTGTGCGTGATCATGTCATGGCTGGCGCCGCACACCGTGTTTCTGTTCCTGCCCAACTCCTCCGGCGCGATCATCCTGTTCGTCTACTGGCTGATCGCGCTGTCGCAGATCATCCTGCGCCGCCGCACCCCCGCCGATCAGCTGCCGTTGAAGATGTGGTTCTTCCCGGTGCTGTCGATCCTTACGCTGGCCGGGATCACCGCCGTGCTGGTGCAGATGGCGTTCGACCATGCGGCGCGCAGCCAGCTGTGGCTGTCGCTGCTGTCGTGGGCCGTGGTGCTGGCGGTCTACGCCATCACCCGCGTCCGGGGGGTTAAGCCGTCTTGCTGAACAGCACCGCCTGCTCGAACGGCATCCGCCCGAATACCCGCCGCGTCCGGCCGTTCACGTGCTCGGCGGCTTCGTCGCGGGTTACCACCTGCGGGTTGGTGATGCCGAAGGTCTTGCCGTGGCGGCGCATCTTCCCGCCGCCGGCGGCCTTGAGGTTTTTCAGCCAGTCGCGGTCCGGGCCGTAGGTGAGCAGTACCGCAATGCCGGGCTTGCCGTCGACGGTGGCGTCGAACGCAGTCACCGGGGTGCGGAACTGCTTGCCGGACTTGCGCCCGGTGTGCTCGATGATGCCGAAGGACGGGGCCCAGCCGGCCCACATCCGCTGAATCGGGTTGGTGACGTGTCGGTTGAAGCGAGCAAGCCCTTGAGGAAGTTGCATGCCTTCATCCAACCCGCGATGCACGGCCTGCTCAACCCGTCGCCGAACTCTTACACCCTGTAGTTGATCGCTGTTCGCCGGCTGGGACACTGGTGGTCATGGGGAGCACTGACCAGGCAGCCGCCGCGGTACGCACGTCGGCGGGTCTGTTCGACGACGCCTGCGCGGTCATCCCGGGCGGGGTGAACTCGCCGGTGCGCGCGTTCACCGCGGTCGGCGGCACGCCGCGCTTCATCACCGAGGCGCACGGCTGCTGGCTCACCGACGCCGACGGCAATCGCTACGTCGACCTGGTCTGCTCGTGGGGCCCGATGATTCTGGGCCACGCGCACCCCGCCGTGGTCGACGCCGTCGCCCGGGCCGCCGCGAACGGTCTGTCCTTCGGGGCGCCGACCCCCGCGGAGACCGAGCTGGCCGCCGAGATCATCGGCCGGGTCGCACCCGTCGAGCGGCTGCGGCTGGTCAACTCCGGCACCGAGGCCACCATGAGCGCGGTGCGGCTGGCTCGCGGGTTCACCGGCAGGGCCAAGATCGTCAAGTTCTCCGGCTGCTACCACGGGCACGTCGACGCGTTGCTCGCCGACGCGGGGTCCGGGGTGGCGACGCTGGGGCTGCCGTCGTCGCCCGGTGTCACCGGCGCCGCGGCCGCCGACACAATCGTGTTGCCGTACAACGATATTGACGCGGTACGTGAGACGTTCGCGCAGTTCGGCGACCAGATCGCCGCGGTGATCACCGAGGCCAGCCCCGGCAACATGGGCGTCGTCCCGCCGGGCGCGGGCTACAACGCGGCGCTGCGGGCGCTCACCGCCGAGCACGGCGCGCTGCTGATCGTCGACGAGGTCATGACCGGCTTCCGGGTCAGCCGAAGTGGTTGGTACGGACTCGATCCCGTCGCCGCCGACCTGTTCACCTTCGGCAAGGTGATGAGCGGCGGGCTGCCGGCCGCCGCGTTCGGCGGCCGGGCCGAGGTGATGGAACGCCTTGCGCCGCTGGGACCCGTGTATCAGGCCGGCACGTTGTCGGGTAACCCGGTGGCGATGGCCGCCGGGCTGGCCACGCTGCGCACCGCGGACGACGCTGTGTACGCCGCACTGAACGCCAATGCCGATCGCCTGGCCGGGCTGTTCGCCGAGGCGCTCACCAATGTCGTTGTGCCACACCAGATTCCGCGGGCCGGCAATATGCTCGGCGTGTTCTTCGCGGACGCGCCGGTCACCGATTTCGCGTCCGCCCGCAACAGCCAGACCTGGCGCTACCCGCCGTTCTTCCACGCCCTGCTGGACGCGGGCGTATACCCGCCGTGCAGCGCCTTCGAGGCGTGGTTCGTCTCGGCGGCGCTGGACGACGAGGCCTTCGAGCGGATCGCCGACGCCCTACCACGAGCCGCCCAAGCCGCCGCCCAGGAGGAGCGACCCTGATGGCCGAACAAACCCGGGTGCATGTGATGCGCCACGGCGAGGTGCACAACCCCGACGGCATCCTGTACGGGCGACTGCCGGGATTTCGCTTGTCCGACAAGGGAAAAGCGCAAGCTGCGGCCGTCGCCGACGCGCTGGCCGGCCGCGACATCGTCGCGGTCATCGCCTCGCCGCTGCAGCGGGCGCAGGAGACCGCCGCATCCATTGCGGCCGGGCTCAACCTGCCCGTCGACACCGACCCCGATCTGATCGAGTCGGCCAACTTCTTCGAAGGCAAGCGGATGAGTCCGGGCGATGGCGCCTGGCAGAACCCGCGGTTCTGGTGGCAGTTGCGCAACCCGTTCACGCCGTCGTGGGGCGAGCCCTATCGCGAGATCGCGGCCCGCATGGCCACCGCGGTCGACAAGGCGCGGGTGCGCGGCGCCGGCCACGAGGTGGTGTGCGTTAGCCACCAGCTGCCGGTGTGGACGCTGCGGCTGCACCTGACCGGTCGGCGCCTCTGGCACGATCCGCGGCGGCGCGAGTGCGACCTGGCCTCGCTGACCACCCTGGTCTACGACGGCGCCCGGCTGGTCGGCATCGAATACTCCCAACCGGCGGGCGCTTGAGCATGTCGCGGCCGCTGATCGCCGTGGCCGTGTTGGCAATCTCCGGATTGCTGACCGGCTGCTCGGCCGGTCACGACGCCGTCGCGCAGGGCGGCACCTTCGAATTCGTTTCTCCCGGAGGCAAAACCGACATCTTTTACGACCCGCCCGCCAGTCGCAGCCGCCCCGGCCCGCTGTCCGGCCCGGACCTGTCCGACCCCGCGCACCCACTGTCGCTGGACGACCCGATCTTCGCCGGCAACGTCGTCGTCATCAACATCTGGGGCCAGTGGTGTGGGCCGTGTCGCGCCGAGGTCACCCAGCTGCAGCGGGTGTACGACGCGACCCGCGGGTCCGGGGCGTCGTTTCTGGGCATCGATGTGCGCGACAACAACCGGCAGGCCGCCCTGGACTTCGTCAACGATCGCGGCGTCACCTTCCCGTCGATCTACGACCCGGCCATGCGCACGCTGATCGCCTTCGGCGGCAAGTACCCGACCACCGTCATCCCGTCCACGCTGGTGCTGGACCGCCAGCACCGGGTGGCGGCGGTGTTTCTGCGGGAGCTGCTGGCGTCCGACCTGGAGCCCGTCGTGCGGAAGCTGGCCGCAGAAAAGTGACCGGGTTCGCGCAAATCGCTTCCGCCGGGCCACTTTTGGTGGCGCTGGGGGCCTGCATGCTCGCTGGGCTGGTGTCGTTCGCCTCGCCCTGCGTGGTGCCGCTGGTGCCTGGCTACCTGTCGTATCTGGCCGCGGTGGTGGGCGAGGAAGTCGGACTCGAAGAGCAGCCCGGCACGGTCAAGGCCCCGCCGGCGGCCCGGTGGCGCGTCGCCGGATCGGCGGGGCTGTTCGTCGCCGGGTTCACCACCGTGTTCGTCCTGGGCACCGTCGCCGTGCTCGGCATGACCACGACGCTGATCACCAATCAGCTGGTGCTGCAGCGGGTCGGCGGCGTGCTGACCATCGCGATGGGGTTGGTGTTCGTCGGGCTGATTCCGGCCCTGCAGCGCCAGGTCCGGTTCAGCCCGCAACAGCTGACGACGGTTGCCGGGGCGCCGATGCTGGGCGCGGTGTTCGCGCTCGGGTGGACGCCCTGCCTGGGGCCGACGCTGACCGGCGTGATCACCGTCGCCTCGGCCTCCGAAGGCGCGAACGTGGCGCGCGGCATCGTGCTGGTGAGCGCCTACTGCCTGGGACTGGGAATACCGTTTGTGCTGTTGGCATTTGGCTCGGCCCGCGCGGTCGCCGGGCTGGGCTGGCTGCGCCGGCACAGCCGCGCCATCCAGATCTTCGGCGGCGCCCTGCTGATCGCGGTGGGGGTGCTGCTGGTCACCGGCGTGTGGAACGACTTCGTCTCCTGGCTGCGCGACGCCTTCGTCAGCGACGTGAGGTTGCCGATTTGAGACGGTTACTAGCCTGGGCGCGCAACACCTGGCGCGCGCTGACCTCGATGGGCACCGCGCTGGTGCTGTTGTGTCTGCTGGCGTTGGGCGCGATACCGGGGGCGCTGCTGCCGCAGCGCAGCCTGAACGCGGGCAAGGTCGACGACTACCTGGCCGCCCACCCGACGATCGGCCCGTGGCTGAATCGGTTGCAGGCCTTCGACGTGTTCTCCAGCTTCTGGTTCACCGCCATCTACGTGCTGCTGTTCGTCTCCCTGGTCGGCTGCCTGACCCCGCGGATGATCGAGCACGCCCGCAGCCTGCGTGCCACCCCCGTTGCCGCGCCCCGCAATCTGGCTCGGCTGCCCAAGCACGCGAGCTCGCGGGTAACCCTGGCCGACGAGGCCGACCTGAACGCCGTCGCGAACAAGGTCGCCGCGCGGCTGCACGGCTGGCGAACCGCGATCCGCCACGCCGACGACGTCGTCGAGGTGTCCGCCGAAAAGGGCTACCTGCGCGAATTCGGCAACATCGTCTTCCACTTCTCGCTGCTGGGGCTGTTGGTCGCCGTCGCCGTCGGCAAGCTGTTCGGCTACGAGGGCAACGTCATCGTGATCGCCGACGGCGGCCCCGGCTTCTGCTCGGCCTCGCCGGCCGCGTTCGACTCGTTCCGGGCCGGCAACACCGTCGACGGCACGTCGCTACACCCAATCTGTGTGCGGGTCAACGACTTTCAGGCGCACTACCTGCCGTCCGGGCAGGCCACCTCGTTCGCCGCCGATATCGACTACCAGGACGGCTGCGACCTGGTGGCCAACAGCTGGCGGCCCTACCGGCTGGAGGTCAACCATCCGCTGCGGGTCGGCGGCGACCGGGTGTACCTGCAGGGCCACGGCTACGCACCCACCTTCACCGTCACCTTCCCCGACGGGCAGACGCGCAGCTCGACCGTGCAGTGGCGGCCGGACAACCCGCAGACCCTGCTCTCGTCGGGGGTGGTGCGCATCGACCCGCCGGCCGGCAGCTACCCCGGCGCCGGCGAGCGTCGTGCGCACCAGATCGCGATCCAGGGCCTGCTGGCGCCCACCGAGCAACTCGACGGCGCACTGCTCTCGTCGCGATTCCCCGCGCTCGACGCCCCCGCGGTAGCCGTCGACATCTATCGGGGCGACACCGGCCTGGACACCGGGCGTCCGCAGTCGTTGTTCACCCTGGACCCGCAGCTGATCGAGCAGGGCCGGCTGACCAAGGAGAAGCGGGTCAACCTGCGCGCGGGCCAAGAGGTACGGATCGACCAGGGGCCCGCGGCGGGCACCACGATCCACTTCGACGGCGCCGTGCCGTTCGTCAACCTGCAGGTCTCCCACGACCCCGGCCAGACCTGGGTGCTGGTCTTCGCGATCACGATGATGGCCGGGCTGCTGGTCTCGCTGCTGGTGCGCCGGCGCCGGGTCTGGGTGCGACTCGTTCCGGTCGCCGGAGACGAGGCAGCCGGCCCCGGTACGGTGAACGTCGAGCTGGGCGGCTTGGCCCGCACCGATAACTCCGGGTGGGGCGACGAGTTCGAAAGGCTGACCGAGCGGCTGTTGGCCGACCTCGGCGGTTCCCCAGCGTCGGCAAGGAGCTCACAGGTGGACGTCTCATGAACACGACGCACGTCGATATCGGCCTGGCGCGCTATTCCGACTGGGCGTTCACCTCGGCGGTGGTGGCTCTGGTCGTCGCGCTGCTGTTGCTGGCCTTCGAACTCGCCTACGTCGGCGGCCGGCGTGCCGATAGCCGCGCACGCGTGTTGGCCGGAGCCGTCGCCGCCGACAGCGCCACGCCCGGCATCGTCGCAGACGTCGACCGGCGGTCGTTCGACGAACGCGTCGGGCGGGCCGGGCTCGCGGTGGTCTACCTGGGCATCGGCCTGCTGCTGGCCTGCCTGGTGTTGCGCGGCCTGGCCACCATGCGGGTCCCGTGGGGCAACATGTACGAGTTCATCAACCTCACCTGCCTGTGCGGGCTGATCGCCGGTGCGATCGTGCTGCGCCGCCCGCAAGTCCGCCCGCTCTGGGTTTTCCTGCTGCTGCCGGTGCTGATCCTGCTCACGGTGTCCGACCGCTGGCTCTACACCAACGCCGCGCCCGTCATGCCGGCCCTGCAGTCCTACTGGCTGCCCATCCACGTCTCGGTGGTCAGCCTGGGCTCGGGCGTCTTCCTGGTCGCCGGAATCGCCAGCATCCTGTTCCTGCTGCGCACCTCCCGGCTAGGCGACCCCGCCGCCCAGGGTGCGCTGGCCCGGATTGTGCATCGGCTGCCCGACGCGCAGACCCTGGACCGCATCGCCTACCGCACCACGATCTTCGCGTTCCCGGTCTTCGGTTTCGGGGTCATCTTCGGAGCCATCTGGGCCGAGGAAGCCTGGGGCAGGTATTGGGGCTGGGATCCCAAGGAGACGGTGTCGTTCGTCGCGTGGGTGATCTACGCGGCGTACCTACATGCCAGGTCGACCGCGGGCTGGCGGGACCGCAAGGCCGCCTGGGTGAACGTGGCCGGGTTCGTGGCCATGGTCTTCAACCTGTTCTTCGTTAACCTGGTGACCGTGGGCCTGCATTCGTATGCCGGCGTGGGCTGACAGCTAGGGAGTGAGACCGCAACAAGGGGGAATGCACGTGTCCGAACAGTTATCGAGTGGCGTGGGGGCGCCGGAACATCCGGCGACTGACTTGAATCCGCAAGAGCAGCCGTCCGCCGGCGAGGTGTCCGCGGACCCCAATGCCGACGCACCGATCCGGGTCTTCGCCGGCTTTCGCACCGAGCGTCGGGTGCCGGCCACCGAGCGCCGGGAAGCACCGCCGCCGGCCGGGATGCCACCCTGGGATTGCACCCCGGTGACCGGGATCCCGCGGGTCGATCCGACCGCTACGGCGCCTACTACAACGGCCAGGCCGAGCAGCCCGTGGCAGCGCCGGCCCCGTACCGGCCCGAGCACCTGCCGCACACGCCGTACCCGGAACTGTCCACCGGCATGCTGCTGCGCCCGATCAAGCCGCCGCCCTCGGAGGGCTGGCGGCGCCTGGTCTACGTGTTGTCGGGCCGGACGATCAACCTGGGGGAGAGCCCGCGGGCCGCGCGGCATAACAATTTGGTGGCACAGGTCAACCGGCCGCTGCGCGGCTCCTACCGGGTGGCGGTGATCTCCCTGAAGGGCGGCGTCGGCACGACCACGATCGCCGCCACGCTGGGTGCCACCTTCGCCGAGATCCGCGGCGACCGGGTGGTGGCCGTCGACGCCAACCCCGACCGCGGCACCCTGAGCCAGAAGGTCCCGCTGGAGACCGCGGGCACGGTCCGTCAGTTGCTGCAGGACGCCGGCACCGTCGAGCGCTACAGCGACGTCCGCCGCTACACCTCGAGGGGCCCGAGCGGGCTGGAAGTGCTGGCGTCCGAAAGCGATCCGGCGGTATCGAAGGCATTCGACGCCGACGACTACACCCGCACCCTGGGCATCCTGGAGCGCTACTACGGCCTGGTGATCACCGACTGAGGGCCCGGCCTGTTGCACTCGGCGATGTCGTCGGTGCTGGAGAACGCCAACGTTTTGATCGTGGTGAGTTCGGGTTCCATCGACGGGGCGCGCAGCGCTTCGGCGACGCTGGACTGGCTGGACGCCCACGGCCACGAAGCACTGGCCCGCAACTCGATCGCGGTGATCAACGCGGTGCGCCCGCGGACCGGCAAGGTCGACATGAACATGGTGATCGACCACTTCTCGCGACGCTGCCGCGCGGTGCGGTTGGTGCCCTACGACGCCCATCTCGACGAGGGCGCCGAGATCCATCTGGACCAGATGCGCCGGGAGACTCGTGAAGCGTTGACGAGCTTGGCTGCCGTTGTCGCCGAAGGGGGTCAGCGGGGGTTGTTGTCCCCGTTTCCCAACCGCCGCAGGAAGTCTGGATCGTCGTCGGGTCCGATGACACGCGTCTTCGGTCGGTGCACCTGCGATCGCGCCGTACGCCAGCCAATGTAGATCAGCGTCCCCAACACCAGGACGACCACCAGGTAGAGCACTCCACACCTCCTGTGAGCGAATATACCCGCGTCGTAGGCTCGAGCTGTGTCAGAAGGGCCGAGCGACAACAGCACTGGGAACAGCCCGGCGGAGGGTGCGCAGCAGCGCCCGCGAGAACGCGTGGTTGTCGACGTTTTGCTCTACGCGTTGGCGCGGCTGCTGCTGGCGGTGGCGCTCACCGCAGTGATCTATCTCGCGGCGCGGCTGCTCGGCGTCGACCAGTTCCCCGTCGTCGTCGCGGCGTTGTTCGCATTGATCATCGCGATGCCGTTGGGCATCTGGCTGTTCGGCCCGCTGCGCCGGCGCGCCACCGCGGCGCTGGCCGTTTCCGGTGAACGCCGTCGCGCCGAACGCGAGCAGCTGCGGGCCCGGCTGCGCGGTGAGCCGGTCGACGACGAACCCGACGCTCAGTAGTTGGGCATCCGCACTACCTGGGCGGCATAGCTCAGGCCGGCGCCGTACCCGATCAGCAGGGCGAGATCGCCGGGCTTGGACGCCCCGGTGGCGAGCAGTTCGGCCATCGCCAGCGGGATGGACGCCGCGGACGTGTTTCCGGTGTGCTCAATGTCATTGGCGACGACCCGGAGAGCAGGTCCAGGTTCTTGGCCAGCACCTCGTTGATCCGGGCGTTGGCCTGATGCGGGATGAACACGTCGATCTGATCCGACCGCACCCCCGCGGCGTCCATCGCCTGGCGCCCGACTTTGCCCATTTCGAAAGCGGCCCAACGGAACACCGCGCTGCCTTCCAGTCGCAGAAACGGGCGCGGCCCGGTCGGGTTCTCGGTATAGGTGATCCAGTCGATGTCCTGGCGGATGGCCATCGTCTGTTCGCCGTCGCTGCCCCAGACGGTGGGCCCGATGCCCTGCTCGGGTGTCTCGCCCAGCACGACGGTGGCCGCGCCGTCGGCGAAGATGAAGCAGTTGCTGCGGTCGAGCATGTCCACGGTCGGCGACAGTTTCTCCGAACCGATCACCAGCATCTTGGCGACGATGCAGCCGCGGATCATGTCGGCCGCCACCCCGACTGCGCAGCCGAAGCCGGCGCATCCGGCCGAGATGTCGAATGCGGGCACCCCGGTCGCGCCCAATCCCGTAGCGACCGCTGGGGCGCTGGCCGGGGTCTGCAAGAACTGGGTGCTGGTGGCGTCGATGTCGCCGGCGTGCAGTCCGGCTTTCGCGATCGCCTCGCGGCTGGCCTCGATCGACATGGACGTCACGGATTCGTCGTGAGCGGCGAGCGGCGCGTCTTGATGCCGGTGTGCGAGTAGATCCACTCGTCGGACGAGTCGATGTTGCGACACAGCTCGTCGTTGGTGACCACGCGTTCCAGGCGGTACGCCCCGACGCTGAGCAGTCCGACGTTCCTGGGCCCACTGGTCGCGGCGATCTGCTGCATTGCGCTCCTCGCTCGGTGGTGTAACGGCTGTCACATCGACGCTAACGCGTGTTACTGGAATTCCGAAGTCGTCTTGGCGAACGAATGCCGCGATCGGGAGTGCGGCGCCGCTTCGCGTGTGCGCTCAGGGCACCGCGAAAACACACTCAGAGCCGTGGGTGCACACCCCGGGCGTCGAGCGCGCTCTCGGTGTCAGTCGGCCAGCGCCAGCGCCGCGGCCACCGCGACCGCCCACGCCAGCATCGTCAGCCCGGTGTCCCGCATCACCGGAATCAGCTCGGGCCCGCCGCGCCCGGAGCGCACCGGCCCGGCGGCGCGCAGCGCCAACGGGGTGGCCACCAGCCCCGCCGCACACCACGGCGTGGCCAGCATCAGCACCAGGGTCAGCAGTCCGGCGGTCGCCAGCAGCCCCTGGTAGAACACCCGGGTGCGGGCATCGCCGAGGCGCACCGCGAGGGTGAGCTTGTGCGCCTGCGCGTCGGTCGGGATGTCCCGCAGGTTGTTGGCCACCAGCACCGACGACGACAGCGCACCCGTGGCCACCGCCAGCACCACGCCCACCCAGTCCACCCGCAGCGCCTGGGTGTACTGGGTGCCGAGCACGGCGACCAGGCCGAAGAACACGAACACGGCGATCTCGCCGAAACCGGCGTACCCGTAGGGCCTCGAGCCGCCGGTGTACAGCCACGCCCCGGCGATGCACGCGACGCCGACCGCGATCAACCACGGCGCGCTCGTCAGCGCCAGCACCAGGCCGGCCGCCGCGCCCACCGAAAGCGACGCCACCGCGGCGGTCAGCACCGCGCGCGGTCGGGCCAGTCGCGAGCCCACCAGCCGCGCCGGCCCGGTCCGGACGTCGTCGGTGCCCCGGATGCCGTCGGAGTAGTCGTTGGCGTAGTTGACGCCGACGATCAGCGCGAGCGAGACCGCCAGCGCCAGCAGCGCCTTCCACCACACGGCCGATCCCAACCAGGCCGCCGCGCCGGTTCCCGCGACGACCGGGGCCACGGCATTGGGCAGCGTCCGCGGCCGCGCCCCCGAGATCCACTGCCCAACACTGGCCACCAGGCCATCCTGCCCTATGCACCACAATGGTCGGATGCTCGGAGTGATCGGCGGCAGCGGCTTCTACACGTTCTTCGGCTCCGACGTTCACCACGTCACCCCGGACACCCCGTACGGCCCGCCCAGCGCGCCGCTGACCGTGGGCACCATCGGGGAGCACGAGGTCGCCGTCCTGCCCCGGCACGGTGCTACGCATGAATACTCGGCGCACACCGTGCCCTACCTCGCCAACATGTGGGCGCTGCGCACGCTCGGTGTGCGGCGGGTCTTCGCGCCGTGCGCGGTGGGCAGCCTGAACCCCGCCTACGGGCCGGGCTCGATCGTGGTGCCCGACCAGCTGGTGGATCGCACCAACGGCCGCGCCGACACCTACTTCGACTCGGGCTCCATTCACGTCGACTTCGCCGACCCCTACTGCCCGACCTTGCGCCAGGCTGCCGCCGGCCTGCCCGACGTGGTCGACGGCGGCACCATGGTGGTGATCCAGGGGCCGCGATTTTCCACCCGCGCCGAAAGCCAGTGGTTCGCCTCGGCGGGCTTCATGCTGGTCAACATGACCGGATACCCGGAGGCCGTCCTGGCTTGTGAGCTCGAAATGTGTTATGCGGCAATCGCTTTGGTGACCGACCTGGACGCCGGGGTCAACCACGGCGAGGGTGTGAAAACGGTGGACGTCATGGCGGAATTCGAAAAGAACATCGAGCCGTTCAAGGCGCTGGTGCGCAACGCCATCGGCCGGGTGGCCGCCGAGCGCGACTGCGCGCACTGTCTGTCGCACACCGGCGTCACGCTGCCGTTCGAGCTGCCGTGAGGGTGCTACTGACCGGTGCGGCCGGTTTCATCGGGTCTCGGGTGGATGCGGCATTGCGCGCGGCCGGTCATCAGGTGATCGGCGTCGATTTGCTGCTGCCCGCCGCGCACGGCCCAAACTCGTTGCTGCCGAACGGATGTCACCGCGTCGACGTCCGGGACGCCGAGGCGCTGGCCCCGCTGCTGGACGGTGTCAATCTGGTGTGCCATCAGGCCGCGATGGTGGGCGCCGGCGTCGACGCGGCCGACGCGCCGGCCTACGGCGGGCACAACGACTACGGCGCCACGGTGCTGCTGGCGGGGATGTTCGCCGCCGGGGTGCGTCGCCTGGTGTTGGCGTCGTCGATGGTGGTGTACGGGCAGGGACGCTACCGGTGCCCGCGGCACGGGTCGGTGGACCCGTTGCCGCGCCGGCGGGCCGACCTCGACGCCGGGGCCTTCGAGCACCGCTGCCCACTGGGCGGTGAGGAGCTGGCCTGGCAGCTGGTCGACGAGGACGCCGCGCTGCGGCCGCGCAGCCTGTATGCCGCCAGCAAGACCGCGCAGGAGCACTACGTGCTGGCGTGGTCGGAGTCGACGGGCGGTTCGGTGGTGGAGCTGCGCTACCACAACGTCTACGGCCCCGGCATGCCGCGCGATACGCCCTACTCCGGGGTGGCGGCGATCTTCCGCTCGGCGCTGGAAAGGGGCGAGCCGCCAAGGGTTTTCGAGGGTGGTGGCCAGATGCGGGATTTCGTGCACGTCGACGACGTGGCGGCAGCCAACGTCGCGGCTGCCCACGCCGAGCGCGACGGCTTCACCGCGGTCAACGTCTGCTCGGGTCGACCGATCTCGATCCTGCAGGTGGCCACCGCGATCTGCCAGGCGCGGGGCGAGGTGGTGTCTCCGGTGATCACCGGGCAGTATCGCAGCGGTGACGTGCGCCACATCGTCGCCGATCCCGCTCGCGCCGCGCAGGTGCTGGGTTTCCGCGCGGCGATCGATCCGCGCGAGGGCCTGCGCGAGTTCGCGTTCGCGCCGCTGCGCTAAGACGGGGGCCGGTAGATCTGCGGCTTGGGCATCTGAATCTGCCGGGTGGCCGAGTCGTCACCGCGGAAGATCCGCGGTGCGCCGGCCGGTTGCGGTATTGCGGCGGTGGGTGATTCGCCGGTGTGGATCCGGGTGGTCACACCGGCCGACGGCGGCGCGACGCCGGTCGGGATGTGGGTCGTCGGGGCCTCGGCGTTCTGCGCGACCGCACGCCTGCGGGCGGCACGACGGCGGCGGCGCAGTCGGTTGAAGTGTCCGGTGATGATCGCCGCCACCAGGATGGCCAGCACGGACAGCGTGACGTCGAAGGTGCTGGTGATCTGCTGGGCAAGATCGTTTCCGTAGACCGGATTTCGCACCGCATTGGGCGCTTCGGCGAACCGTGGTGCCAGCATGACGCCCACGATGACTCGCGAAATACTCAGTGCCGCAACGAGTCCGGACAGCGTGGTGATCAGCCGGGCGGAGGCCGACGGGTTGCCCAGGATGTTCCGCAGCCAGACCGCCAGCGCCGCGGTGGCCACATCGAATGCGGCCAGCACCACGCTGTCGTAGCGCGAATAGGGGTAATTCAAGCTCACCGCGACGGCCAGGTCGGTGACCCGCATCGCCACCGATCCAAGGCTCCACACGACGATCAGCAGCAGGCCGGTGCGGGCCGCCGCCCGCCACGCGCTCTCCTCGGACGACACGGTGGCGGCCCGGTCGAACAGGGTGCGCGGCACGACAATCGCCGCCGCCGCCCACGCCAGATAGCCCTCGAACCCGACGCCGGCCGTCGAGGTGTTCTGCGCGATGCCGTGGAAGGCGTCGATGTCACGGCCGACCGGGAGCAGCCAGACGACGATGCCGGCGGCCAGCGTCGAGACGCCCAGCGCGATCGTCGCCAGCCGCGACGCCCGGGTGCCGCCGAGCAGCCACCGCGAGGCGACGAGCACGGCGATCAACGCGACCAGGCCGTAGACCGTCGCCGTCACGATCACCGCGATGTTCTGCTTGCCGAAGTCGCCGGCGTCGCCCAGCGCGTACTTCACCCGCCAGTACAGGGTGAAGCCGAAGCTCAGCGCCGCGGCCACCATCGCGACGCAGCCGATGATCTGGACGGACCGGTGCCGCCCGGCCACGGTGTCGTCGTCGGCCGCCGCGGACCGGCCGGCCGACTGCGCGCTCAGCAGGGCGCCGGCGACACCCAGCCAGGCGCCGGGCCCGACACCGCCCGGCACGGTCACGGTCCCGCCGAAGCGGACGGTCTCGAACGCGTCGAACCCGACGAAGGCGAGCACCAGCAGCAAATAGGGAATGTTGAGCGCCAGCCGAATCCCGCCGACCGTCCGCCCCGAACCCGGCAAAGCGATCGCGATCAGGGAAAGCAGCGTCACCGCGATCAGAACCACGAACAAGGTCCTGTTGCTGTCGGGGATCGCGATCCCGAAGTACAGGTTCCACGGCAGCAGCGGCGCGGCGAGCAGCAAGACGGCGGCGGTCAGGTCGGCCACGGTGTTACGCTGCCCAGCGGTCGCCGCGGCAACCGGCGGGCCCGCCGCGGTGCGCTGCGCTGCCACCCCCCTGATGGGGCCGGTAGGCGCCTCGTCGCTGCTCTGGCTCACGGTTCCCCCCGGGTATCGAGGACGGTCACTGACGGTGCACATTCGCTTCGGCGGCCAGGGAACCCCCTGCCGAGACGACTTCGTTGCCTACTTGGAAACATAATCTCCGCCTCGGCGACACGGGTGTGACTGCCCGAGTCTGGGAACGCGGCTACGCTGCGCCTGTAGGCGAACGGGGCCGCCTGAATGATTGTTACTGCCGACGGTACCGAAGTGTAATGATGCCGGGACAATCTGGCTGCGGGGCTGGCCAGCCGAAGGAGAGCAGGGATGGACGTCGTTTTGGGGGTCGCCGTCACCGGCCCCGTCGCCCGCTTGGCGCTTGTCGGAGCGGGTGCGGGCGGCAATGACGTGATCGACCAGTCCGTCGTCGACCTGGCTAACAACCCCATCGCGCAACTCACCGAAACTGTGGTCGGCACCAATCGGCTGCTGGCGAACGACAACCACCGGCTGGTCGGGACCCGGCTGTGCTGGACCGACCACCCCGCCGCCGACCAGCTGCGTCGGGCGCTGGAGGATTCCGGCGTCCACAACGTCGCGGTGCTGTCGCAGTCGCAGGCGGTGACGGCGTTGATGCGCGCGGCGAAGCGTACCGGCGGCGCGCTGGTGGTGGACGATAACACCGCGACGCTGTCGGTGGTGAGCGCGGCCGACGGCGATCCGGACGCGCCGCTGACGATGTTGGCCAGCGAACTGCTGGGCGGTGACGCGACCGGCACGTTGGACACGATGATGGCCCGCCTCGGCGCGCACCCGGACGCGCACAACGACGTGTTCCTGGTGGGCTCGTCGTCGGACCTGGCCGGGGTCGCCGACCAGCTTCGCGACGCGACGGTGCGGGTGCAGATTCCCGAAGACCCCACCTTCGCGCTGGCCCGCGGCGCCGCGATCGCCGCCGCACCGGTAACCGGCGATGCGACCGCGATGGCCCCGGCGGCCGGGCTGACCGGCGGTGCCACCGCGCTGGCCCCGGGGCTCACCGGCGACGAGACCGCGCTGGCCCCGGCCGGGTTCGGTGATCCCCCCGCGGCCGACGAGCAGCTGGCCTACTCGATGGCCGACGATGACGACGACCTGCTGCCCGGCGAGTATGACGAGTTCGACGATTTCTACTCCGACGATCCCGACGCCGAGACCGGCCCGCTGAAGCTGAGCCGACGGTCGCTACTGGTCGGCAATGCCGTGATCGCGTTCGCGGTGATCGGGGTGGCCTCGCTGGCCGTCGCGGTGGTGGTTGCCGTCCGGCCGACCGCGGCCCAGCAGCCGGTGATCGGCCACCAGAACGCCGCCCCGGGCAAGTTCATGCCGCTGCTGCCGACCCAGCAGCAGGCGCCGGTGCCCCCGCCGCCGCCCGAAGCGCCCAACGCCGGCTACCAGGGTGGGGTCATTCCGGCCCCGGCCGTGCCGCAGGCTCCCGTGCCCGGTGTCGGCCCGGCACCCGCTCCGGGTGCGCCGGTCGCACCGGTTGTTCCCGGGCCGGTGCCGAACCCCAACGGGCCCATCCCGATCCCGGTGCCGGTCATCATCCCGTACCCGGGCTGGCGACCACAGCCGCCGTGGTATCCGCCGTATACGCCGCCGACGACGTTGACGCCGACCACACCGTCGACGCCGACGACCACGCCGTATACCCCGATCACGCCGACGCCGACCGTCGCCCCGACGACGACGCCCTACACGCCGATCACGCCGACGACGACGGTCGCGCCCACCACGGTCGCCCCGACGGAACCGACCCAGACCCAGCCGCAAACCCAGACCCAGCAGACCCAGACGGTCCAGCCGACACAGACGGTCCAGCCCACGCAGCAACCCACCCAGCAGCCGACGCAACAGCCCACCCAGCAGCAAACCGTCGCGCCGAAACCGCCTACCCAGCAGCAGACCGTCGCGCCGAAGCCGCCGCCGCAGACCATGGCCCCGCGGGTGCCATCCGGTGGCGGGGGCGGTCACTCGTCGTCCGGATCCTGATCGCCAAGCGATGCCCGGCGAACTGGTCACGGTGGTGCTGCCGTGTCTGAACGAGGAGGAGTCGCTGCCGGGGGTGCTGGCGAGGATCCCCGACGACTATCGGGCGCTCGTGGTGGACAACAACAGCACCGACGACACGGCGGGCGTCGCCGTCCGGCACGGCGCCGACGTCGTCGCCGAACCTCGGCCCGGATACGGGTCGGCAGTGCACGCCGGGGTGGTCGCCGCGACGACTCCGATCGTCGCGGTCATCGACGCCGACGGCTCGATGGACGCCGGCGACCTGCCGCGATTGGTCGCCGCGCTCGAGCAGGGCGCGGACCTGGCAACCGGTCGACGCCGGCCCGTGGCCGGGCTGCATTGGCCGTGGGTGGCGCGGCACGGTGGTGATGAGCTGGCGGCTGCGCACCCGCCACGGCTTGCCGGTCCACGACATCGCGCCGATGTGAGTCGCCCGGCGGGAGGCGTTGTTGAGTCTGGGCGTCGTCGATCGGCGCTCGGGGTTTCCGCTGGAACTGCTGGTGCGCGCGGCGGCGGCCGGGTGGCGCGTGGTCGAGCTCGACGTCAGCTACGGCCCCCGCACGGGCGGCAAGTCGAAGGTCAGCGGTTCGCTGCGCGGCAGCATCACCGCCATCCTGGACTTCTGGAAAGTGATATCATGACCGAGCTGCTGGTGGTCGCCAAGGCGCCGGATCCGGGCCTGGCCAAGACCCGGCTCGCCGCCACGGTCGGGGATCGGGTCGCCGCCGAGATCGCCGCCGCGGCGTTGCTGGACACGCTGGATGCGGTGTCCGCCGCGGCGGTGCGCTCGTGGGTCGTGGCGCTGACCGGCGACCTGGACGCGGCCGCCGCCGCGCTGCAGATCCGGTGGCGGCTCGAGTCGTTCACCGTGATCGAGCAACGCGGTGACGGCTTCGCCGACCGCTTCGCCAATGCCCACGCCGACGCCGCCGAGGGCTTTCCGGTGTTGCAGATCGGCATGGACACCCCGCAGGTGACCGCCGAATTCCTGACCGATTGCGCGCGCCGGCTGCTAACCGCGCCGGCCGTGCTCGGGCCGGCCGACGACGGCGGTTGGTGGGTGCTCGGGGTGCGCAGCCCGGCCAAGGCCGAATGCCTGCGGACCGTGCCGATGTCGGTACCCGACACGGCCGATCTCACACGAAAAGCCTTGCACGACAACGGTGTTGATGTTATAGCGGTGCGCCAGCCGAGCGACTTCGACGTGCTGGCCGACGTCGCCACGGTGCGAGAGGCCTGCGGGCCCGGCAGTCGCTTCGCCCGCGTCACCCGCGCGGCCGGACTCTAACGACCGCCTGAAGCCGCGCACTCAACCCTTCCCGCCGATACCCTCCTCGAGTTGTTTCGGGCAGTATGACATCGCGGAGATCGTCGCGAACTGAGCGGCGCCGCTGGCGGTCAGCGCGGGATTGTGCACCGATGGCCGACCCATCAAACGCCGGGGCTGCGTGCGCTAGGCGCGTCGGCTCGAAACCGCGGCGCGCCCGGCGATCCCGATGGCGAAGACCGCTAGCCCGGCGGCCGCCGACGCCCACGGCAAGGTGGCGACCAGCAACAGGCACCCGGCCAGCCCGCAAGCATTCACCACGCGGCGCCGGTGCAACGTATACGCGGCGGCGTTGGCGATCGCGTAGTAGATCAGCACGCCGAACGACGAAAAGCCGATCACGCCACGCAAATCGACGGTGCCGACCAGCAGGCAGACCACTACCCCGATCGCGAGCTCCGCATGGTGTGGCACCCGGTGGGTCGGGTGTACGGCCGACAGCCAGCCGGGCAGATCCCGCTGCCGGGCCATCGCCAGCGTGGTGCGCCCGAGCCCGGCGATCAGCGCCAGCAGTGCGCCGAGGCTGGCCAGCGCCGCCCCGACCGAGACCACCGGCACCAGCGCGGCAGGGGCGCGGGCGGCCCGTACCGCCTCGGCCAGTGGCGCAACGGCATTCGCGAGCCGCTCGGGCCCGGCGGCTAGCAGCGCGGCCACCCCGACAACCAGATAGATCGCCACCGCGATCGCCAGGGCGATGGTGATCGCCCGGGGGATGGTGCGGGCCGGGTCGCGGACTTCCTCACCCATCGTCGCGATCCGCGCATACCCGGCGAACGCGAAAAACAGCAGCCCCGCCGACTGCAGCACCCCGTAGATCGAGCCGCGGAACCAGGAGCCGCTCAGCTGCGACGGGTCCGGCCGGCCCAGCGCGATGCCCACGACGACGGCGGCCAGGGCAATCAGGATGCAGGCCAACAGAATCCGGGCCAGCATTGCGGTCTTGGTGACGCCGCGGTAATTCAGCGTGGTCAGCAGCACCACGGAGGCGATCCCGACAAGTCGCTGCACCCATACGTCCGCGCCGGGAACCGCGTAGGCGGCGACGGTGAGTGCCATCGCCGCGCAGGACGCGGTCTTGCCGATCACGAATCCCCACCCGGCGATGAAACCCCACCACGGGCCGAGGCGAACACGGCCATAGATATACGTTCCACCCGATGTCGGATACACCGCGGCCAGTTGCGCCGACGAGGTGGCATTGCAGTAGGCGATCACCGCGGCCAGCGCCAGCCCGATCAGCAGCCCCGCGCCGGCGGCCCGCGCGGCCGGGCCGAACGCGGCGAACACCCCGGCGCCGATCATCGAACCCAGCCCGATCACCACCGCGTCGGTCGTATTGAGCCGGCGCGCCAGCCCGGGCTGATCTTCCACGTCCACCTACCAGTGCGTGACCATCACGGTGTTGACCACCAGCGCACCGACGGCGTTGATCGCCAGCCACAGCCGGTGCGACCGCACCGGCAGCAGCGCGGGCGCGGCGGTCAGCCAGATCGTGAACGGCAGCCAAATCCGTTCCATCTCGGCCTTACTCAGCGTGCTCAGGTCGGCGCAGACGATCGCGGCCAGCATGGCCAGCAACAGCAAGTGCAATCCCGAACGGCGGCGGATGGCGGCAGCGTCGAACACCCGGGTGATGCCCGCGACCCCGCCCAGGCCGATCGCGCATACCACGCAGGCCAGGTTGGCCCACCACCAATACTGGAACGGCCGGTCGTGGGCGATCCCCTGCCAATAGCGTTGCTGGACAAGCGTATAGCCGTCGAACCAGTAAAACCCGGCGACGGCGAAGGTCACCGCCACCGCCAATGCGGTCAAGCCGGCCGGGGCCAGAGCCCGCAGCGCGCGTCGAAAGTCGCTGGCCGACACCAACACCGCCGCTGCGGGCAGGCCCAACAGCGCCAGGCCGTAACTGAGGAAGACACACCAGCCGAGCAGCAACCCGGCGGCGGCCGCGACCAGCGCAGGAAAGCGAACCTGTCGATGCACGGCCACCGCCAGCAGTGCGATGCCCCACGCCGCGACACCGGCGAAGTAGCCGTCGGCCGAGACCGCCACCCAGATCGCGGTCGGCGCTAGCGCGACGAACGGGGCGGCCAGCCGGGCCGTCCGCTCGTCGCCCAGCGCGCGGATGGCGACCAGCACCGCCGCCGCGGCGCTCGAGCCGGCCAGCAGGCACAGCAGACCCGCCCATGCGCCGCCGTGCAGGCCGAGCCGGTCTAGCCAGACGAACGTCAACAGCGCGCCGGGCGGATGCCCGGACACATGGGTGATCCAGGAGTTGGGCTGGTGGTCGAGAATCCGGGTGGAAAACGTGCGTACGGTCGCCGGGATGTCGGTGATGCCGGGCACCTGGGTCACGTATTCGTCCCGGGTGGTCAACCGGCCGGCGAAGCCGCGCTGCCAGCCGTCGACCATCGCCAGCGCGAACGCCCACCCGCAGGCCAGCACCCAGCTGCCCAGCGTCAATGTTCGCCACGAAAGTCGCTGTGCGACAACGGGTCCCCACACCACGACGGCCACCGCGAGCAGAATCGCCGGCCCGGTTCCCCAGCTGGCGTGCACCTCCCAGGCGCCGAACAGCGGTGCGGATTGTTCATGCGTGGCGAAGCGCTCCGGGCCGAGATCGAGGCGCGGTCTGACGCCCCAACCCAGCGACGGCAGCACCACCGCCGCCGCGACCAGGGCGGCGCTGGCCGCGACGGCCAGCATGTCCCGGCGGGCAATCCTCACGGTCGACCAGCCTATTGACCGGCGCCGAACCGGCACACCAGCGCCGCCCGGTCCACCTTGCCGATGCCGCGGCGCGGCAGCGCGTCGACGATGTGCAGCTCGCGCGGCGCGGCGGTGGCGTCCAGGGTGCCGGCGACATGTGCGCGCAGCGCGTCCAGCGTCGGCGGGCCGAACCCGTCCCGCACCACGATCGCCGCGACCACCCGTTGCCCCAGCCGGTCGTCGGCGAGGCCGAATACCGCGCAGTCGGCGACGGCGGGGTGGGTGCCCAGCGCGGCCTCGACCGGGTGCGGCAACACCGTCAGCCCGCCGGTGCTGATCGCGTCGTCGGCGCGGCCCAGCACGGTCAGCACCCCGGCATCGATCGAGCCCAGATCGTCGGTGCGGAACCAGCCCGGCTCGGCGAACGGGTCGGGATCAACCGGGTTGCGATAGCCCTTGGCCACGGTGGCGCCCCCGATGACGATGCGCCCGTCGTCGACCCGCAGCCGCAGTCCGTCCAGTGGTACACCGTCGTAGACGCACCCTCCCGCGGTCTCGCTCATCCCGTAGGTGCGCACCACCGTGATTCCCGCGGCCGCCGCGGCTTCGAGCACCGGTCGCGGTGCCGGCCCGCCGCCGAGCAAAACGGCGTCCAGTTCGGCGAGCGCGGCCGCGGCCGGCGGGTCGGCCAAAGCCTTGGCCAGTTGGGTGGCGACCAGCGAGGTGTACCGTCGGCCGGTACCCAATTTGCTTACCGCACTCGGTAATTCGGCGGTGTCGAAGCCGGAGGAGACGTCCAGCTCGACGGGCGCCGAACCGGCCAGGACGCTGCGCACCAGCACCTGGATTCCGGCGATGTGATGCGGCGACAGGGCCAGCAGCCAGCTGCCCGGTCCGCCGAGACGGTCATGGGTGGCGGCCGCGCTGGCGGCCAGTGCCGCGGCAGTCAGCAAGGCGCCCTTGGGTTTACCGGTGGTGCCCGACGTCGTGACCACCAACGCGACGTCGTCGTCGATCGCCTCGCCTATCCGCAATGCGGGCAGCTCGCAATCCGGTTGCACCGCAACGAAGGCCGACTCGCAACCCACCAGCACCCGCTCCAACGCGGGTAGCAGCACTGCGGCAGCCGAGCCGGGCGAGACGGTGAGCGCACGCAGAACTGCTATGCGTGCGCTCCGCCCTCGAGGTCGTCGTGCTCGTCATCGTGCGGGTCATCCAGCGGCCAGCCCTGGGCGGCCAGCCGGGCCCGGACTCGCTCGATGTCCTCCGGCGACGGCAGCTCGTCGGTCAGCTTGCTGATCATCACGCCGATATCGATGTTGTCGAAGTCGCCGCGTTCCATCAGCGCGTTGGCCACGAGTTTGACCTCGTCGTTGGTCAACCGGTTGGCCAGCAGCGTCAGCAGGGCGAAGGTGTCCGTCGGCGGAATGCCCTCCGGATAGCCCGCGCGCAACCACGAGACGACCGAGTTAAGGAATCGGTTCATTCGATCAACTCCGCCCGGGGGCTCGGTAGTTCGGGACGACGATTCGATGCTACTTTGGCCCCGAGGAACGGATACCCGGTGTGGTGCGCGATGAAGTCGCGGGCGATGAACAGCACGCCGATGATGATCACGGCCACCACCAACGCGTAGATCAGCCAAGCCAGGCCGGACAGCACCGGGTTCGGCTGCGACGTGGTGCCGTCAGCGCCGACGCCGCCGGAGCCGAGTGCCTGCAGCCGGATCCCGACGGCGAACAGCCCGGGCAGGAAGGCGCCGGCCAGCATGCTGAAGATCAGGATCTTCAGGGTTGCTTCGTAGTTAAACCACTCGCTCAATTCGCTCATCGGACGCTACCCCACACTCACGTCGTCGGAACCGGCAGTGGCGCCCACCTTGGCACCGCTGGGCGGCTTGTTCTCGTCAAGGCCGGCGGTCAGGTCGCCCTTCCACTCGTCGTTGACGTTGTGCTGGTCGACCTTGTTCTTGCGCGACCGGATGTAGATGGCGGCCGAGGTCCCGACCAGGAGCCCGAACCCGACGACGGCGCCGGGGTATCCGCCGATGTAGTGGACGATCCAATAGGTGATCGCGCCGACCAGGCCGGCCAGCGGAAGCGTCACCAGCCAGGCGACGGCCATCCGGCCGGCCACGCCCCAGCGGACCTCGCCACCGGGCTTGCCCAGTCCGCTGCCCATCACCGAGCCGGTGCAAACCTGGGTGGTGGACAGCGCGTAGCCGAAGTGAGCGGACAGCAGAATGACTGCGGCCGAAGACGATTCGGCGGCCATGCCCTGCGGCGACGTGATCTCGACGAGCCCCTTGCCCAGGGTGCGGATGATTCGCCAGCCGCCCAGGTAGGTACCCGTGGCCATCGCTATGGCGCAGGACACGATGACCCACATCGGCGGGACCGCGGCACTCTTGCTGACCGAGCCGTAGGACATCAGCGCCAGGAAGATGATGCCCATCGTCTTCTGCGCGTCGTTGGTGCCGTGCGCCAACGAGACCAGCGACGCCGAGCCGATCTGGCCGCGCCGGAACCCGGCTTCGGTCCGGTCCTTCTGCAGGCCGCGGGTGATCCGGAAGACCGCCCAGGTGGCACACGCGCCGACCAGCAGGGCCACGAACACCGACACGATGGCCGGGATGATCGCCTTGGACATCACGCCCGACCAGATCACCCCGCGCGTTCCCACCGCCGCGATCGTGGCACCGATGATGCCTCCGACCAGCGCGTGCGACGAGCTCGAGGGGATACCGAACAGCCAGGTCAGCAGGTTCCAGACGACGCCGCCGACCAGGCCGGCGAACACCAGTTCCAGCGACACGATGCTGGAATCGATGAGGCCCTTGGCGATGGTGGCCGCGACGGTGGTCGACAGGAACGCACCGATCAGGTTCAAAACCGCGGAGAGCGCGACGGCTGTTTTGGGCTTCAGCGCGCCACTGGCGATCGAGGTCGCCATCGCGTTCGCGGTGTCATGGAAGCCGTTGGTGAAGTCGAAAGCCAATGCCGTGACTACGACAATGATCAAGAGGAACAGTTGTATGTCCACAGGGCCTGATTCTGGTGGTAGGGGGATTAAATTGTCGAATGCTGACCGCGGTGAAACTCAGGTAATTTTTGAACCGTCGCCAGATGTTACCTGTCAGTCAACCGGTCGTTCCTTGTTGTTCACCCCGGGTGTCGCGGCGTAGCGGGTGGTCGCCCGGGACCTCGACGAAGATGAGGGTAATGCCATCCGGATCGGTCACGTGCATCTCCTTCAAGCCCCACGGTTCGCGGCGCGCCGCACGGGCAATCGGCACCCCGCGCCCGGTCAGTTCGGCCTGGGTCGCCTCGATGTCGCGGACCTGCAGCCACAACGCGCCGGGGAAGGGTCCGCCGGAGTGGTCGGTGTCGCTCCAGCCGGCCAGCTCCAGCAACGACTGACCCGCGAAAAACACTGTGCCGGCGCCATAGTCGCGGTAGATGGCCAGTCCGATTTCGTCGCGGTAGAACGTCAACGACCGCTGATAATCAGCCGGCCGCAGCAGCATCCGGCTGAACAAGATCTCCATGGCCTCGTGTCTATCACGTCTGTGGTCCGACCACGCTCAACCGTCGGAGGCGCGGTTGGGCTGCAGGTTCTGGCGCTGCATCAGGGTGTTCACCCACCGGGGCCCGATGGTGTCGAGCGCCCGGGCCGCGATCGCCATCCGCGGCGCGATCCGCACCGGCCGGGTGCGCGCGGCGGTGACCATCCACTCGGCGGCCTCCTCCGCCGTCAGCGCCGGCAACCCGTCGTAGGCCTTGGTCGGCTCGATCATCGGGGTGGCCACCAACGGGTAGTACAGCGTCGTCGAGTGCACACCCCGTCGGCCCCACTCGGTTTCGGCGACGCGGCTCACCGCGGACAGGGCGGCCTTGGACGCGTTGTACGGCGCGAACAACGGCGAGGCCTCCGACAGCACCCCCCAGGTCGACACGTTGATGATGTGACCGTCGCCGCGATCCAGCATGCCCGGCGCGAACCCGCGGATCAGCCGCAGCGGCGGCGCGTAGTAGTTGAGCACCATGGTCCGCTCGACGTCGTGCCAACGCTGAAGCGACTCGACCAGCGGCCGTCGGATGGACCGGCCGGCGTTGTTGATCAAGATGTCGACGCCGCCGAGACGCTTGTCGACGTCGGCGACCAACGCGTCCACGGCGGCCATGTCGGAGACGTCGCAGGGCATCGACAGCGCCGTGCCGCCGGCGGCGGTGATCCGGTCCGCCAGCGCGTCGAGGCGATCCTGGCGGCGGGCGACGAGCACCACGGTGGCGCCGTGCTCGGCGAGCCGTTCGGCGCCGGCTTCGCCGATGCCCGACGACGCCCCAGTCAGCACGATCCGTTTGCCGTCCAGGTCGATCGGTTTGATTGCGGGCCGGTTGACCAGCACTTGCGGTGACATCGGCGGCCGCATGCTGGCCAGCACGATCTGGTCGGCGAACCGGCGCAGGGGACTCTTGCTCCCAGGCCCGGAGTCTAGTTTCGCCGAGCCTGGCTCGACGGGCGCGACCTCAGAAGTAACGCGGGAAGGAGCTGTAGTCCGGGTCGCGCTTCTGCAGAAACGCGTCGCGGCCCTCGACGGCCTCGTCGGTCATGTAGGCCAGCCGGGTGGCCTCTCCGGCGAACAGCTGCTGGCCCACCAAGCCGTCGTCGATCAGGTTGAACGCGAACTTCAGCATCCGTTGTGCCTGCGGGGATTTGGCGTTGATCTCGGCGGCCCACTCCACACCCGCCTTTTCCAGCTCGCCGTGGTCGATGACCGCGTTGACCGCGCCCATGTGGTGCATCTGCTCGGCGGTGTACGTGCGGCCCAGGAAGAAGACCTCGCGGGCGTACTTCTGGCCGATCTGACGGGCCAGGTACGCGCTGCCGTAGCCGCCGTCGAAGCTGCCGACGTCGGCGTCGGTCTGCTTGAAGCGGGCATGCTCGCGACTGGCCAGGGTGAGGTCGCACACCACGTGCAGGCTGTGCCCGCCGCCGGCCGCCCAGCCGTTGACCAGGCAGATGACCACCTTGGGCATGAAGCGGATCAGCCGCTGCACCTCGAGGATGTGCAGCCTGCCGGCGCGTGCCGCGTCGACGGTATCCGCGGTCTCGCCCGAGGCGTATTGATAGCCGCTGCGGCCGCGGATTCGTTGGTCACCGCCGGAGCAGAACGCCCAGCCGCCGTCCTTGGGCGAGGGGCCGTTGCCGGTCAGCAACACCACGCCGACGTCGGGGGACATCCGGGCATGGTCGAGCACCCGGTACAGCTCGTCGACCGTGTGCGGCCGAAACGCGTTGCGCACCTCGGGACGGTCGAACGCCACCCGCACCGTGGCGTTGGTGACGTGCCGGTGATACGTGATGTCGGTCAGATCACCGAACCCGTCCACCGGCTTCCAGGAGTGGGCGTGAAAAGGATTGTCGCTCAAGGCTATTGAATTCCGTCCAGTCGAAATACTGCGCAGCGGCCGGCCAGCGCTTCGAACTCCTCCGGGCGTCCCTCGTCGACCAGGCCGGCCCGCTTCATGAAGCCCACCCCGGTGGCACTGCTTCGGGGAACGCCCGCAACAGCGGGCGGGCGTCCTCGGCGGAAAACTCGACCATCCGCACGCGCCGGACCTTGCGGCCACGAGCCACCGTGACCTCTTCTGCGGCCCGCACGTTGGCAACCCAGTCGGCACCGGGAAAACCGGCGACGACGTACTCGCGGCCGTCCACCGTCATCGGGGTCACCGGTGTCGACCGCGGGAGTCCCGATTTACGACCAGGCACCGTCAGCACGACGGGGCTCTCGCCGCCAAAGCTCAGGCCCAGCCGCGACATCCGGATGAAGACGTTGTTCGCCGGTTTCAGCCACCAGGGCGGTTTGGGGTCACCAGCACGCGCCATGACAGCCACAGTAGTCAGCTTCGCCGCGTCTCCAGAAAGGGTTCGACACAGTGCGCCCGGGCGACTGGTTGACGCATCAATAAAAATCTGCTTAAGGTAGACGAGTCAACCTTTTTCGGTATCAGCAAGGGAGGGCTCTCAATGAGCAGCATCAGCATCATCGGCACCGGCAACATGGCGCGGGCCATTGGCGCACTGGCGGTAGCCGGCGGCAATACCGTCGAGATCATCGGCCGCGATCAGGCGAAGGCCGCCGCCCTGGCCGAGACCCTGGGCGGCCGCGCCACGACGGGGGAGTTCGGTGCCGTCCCGGCCGGCAACATCGTGATCGTGTCCCTGCTGTATGCCAGCGTCGTTCCGGTCGTCACCCAGTACGGGGACGCCCTCGCGGGCAGGGTCATCGTCGACATCAGCAACCCCTTCAATGCGGCGGCCGACGGGCTGGCCATCCCCGCCGACACGTCGGTCGCGCAAGAAGTCGCCAAGGCCGCCCCGGCCAGCGCCAGCGTGGTGAAGGCGTTCAACACGATCTTCGGTGTGGTCCTGGAAAAAGGCCGGCCGCTCGACGTCTTCATGGCCGGCGACGACGCGCGCGCCAAGGCCGCGGTGGCGGAGTTCATCGACAGCCTCGGGCTGCGCCCGTTGGACGTGGGCGACTTGCACATGGCGCACTGGCTGGAAGCAACCGGCCTGGTCGTCATGGGCCTCGCCCGCCACGGGATGGGCAACTTCGACTTCGCCCTCGGCGCCGCTGTGCCCGCCTGAGCCGGGGCGCGGCCCGAGCAGCTGAACGAACGTTACGAGAGGACTCTCGCCTTGAAGCTTGGTTTCGCACTTCCCATCGTCGGCCCCGCTATCACCAGCGCCGCCGGTCTGAGCGAGTTTTGCCGGGGACTCGAAGACCTCGGCTACGACAGCCTGTGGGTCGGCGATCGCCTGGTCACCCCGGTAGACATGCACAGCATTTATCCGGGCAAGGAGCAGCCGTACCCGCCGCAGATGACCCGCTACCTCGATCCGGTGCTGCTGTGGACGGTCGCCGCGACGGCGACCAGCCGGGTTCGGCTCAACGCCAGCACGCTCAGCACGTTCTACTACGAGCCGGTCCACCTGGCCCGGTTGCTGACCACACTCGACGTGCTGAGCCAGGGCCGCCTCGACGTCGGCGTCGGAATCGGGTGGATGAAGGACGAGCACGACATCGCCCGCAGCGCGGACTGGCGCCGGCGCGGGCGGATCCTCGACGACCTGCTGGCGTTTCTGCACGAATGGTGGACGACCACCCCGGTGTCCTGGCACAGCGAGTTCTTCTCACTGTCGCCCATCCACGCCGACCTGCGTCCCGTCCAGCCCGGCGGTCCGCCGATCTGGATCGGCGGTGCCAGTGCGGCCGCGGTGCGCCGGGTGGGCCGCAGCGGGACCGGCTGGCTCGGGGTGGAAGGGTTGCAGGCAGAGGTCACCGACCGGTTGTGGTCGATCGCGCGCCGGGCGGCGCAGGACGCCGGCCGCGATCCGGACACGCTGAAGACGGCCATGCGGGTCAACCTCGAACCGGGCACGTCGGTCGAGTCGGTCGTCGGCAGGCTGGAGCGCCTCGCCGCATCCGGTGCCGACGAGGCGATCGTGGCTGCCTTCGCCATGTTCGCCAGCCTGGGCGAGATGCTCGACTTCGCCGGCCAGGTAATCGCCCGATGGGGGACGGCTTGACGGCAGGGGAAGGCGGCCGTCCCGTCGCCGTCGACTCAGCCGACCGAGCGGGCGGCGCCTTCCCAGAACCGCGCCCGGACGGCCTTCTTGTCCGGCTTGCCCAGCCCGGTCAACGGCAGCGCGTCGACGATCTCGACCCGCTTGAGCGACTGCACCGAACCCTTGCGCTCCTTGACCGCGGCCTGAATCTCGGCGGTCATCTTCTCGATCGACGCGTCGTCCGTCGGCGCGTCGGAGCGCAGCACCACCACGGCGGTGACGGCCTCGCCCCACTTGTCGTCGGGCGCCCCGACCACGCACACCTGCGCGACCGACGGATGCTCGGCGATGACGTCCTCGACCTCGCGGGGAAAGACGTTGAAGCCGCCAGTGACGATCATGTCCTTGACCCGGTCGACGATGAGTTAGAAGCCGTCCTCGTCCTCGCGGGCCATGTCGCCGGTGTGCAGCCAGCCGTCCTTAAACGTCTCGGCCGTGGCCTCGAGCAGATTCCAGTAGCCGCCCGCCAAAAGCGGTCCGCTGACACAGATTTCGCCCGGCTCACCCTGCGGCACCGGATTGCCGTCCTCGCCCAACAGCGCCACCCGGGCGAACAGCGTCGGGCGTCCGCACGACGTCAGCCGCTTCTCGTCGTGTTCGGCTTTGGCCAGATAGGTGATCGCCATCGGCGCCTCGGACTGGCCGTAGTTCTGGGCGAAGATCGGAGTACTTGGGCGAAGATCGGGCCGAACCGCCGGATCGCCTCGGCCAGCTGCACCGGGTTCATCGCGGAGGCGCCGTAGTAGACGGTCTGCAGCGACGACAGGTCGCGGGTGTGCGAATCCGGATGGTCCATCAGGGCGTACAGCATCGACGGCACCAGCATGGTGGCCGTAATGCGTTGCTCTCAATGGTTTTCAACACCTCGGCGGGATCGAACTTGCCCAGCACCACCATCTCGCCGCCCTTGACCAGGGTTGGTGTGTAAACGCCGCACCGGCGTGCGACAGCGGCGTGCACATCAGGAACTTCGGATACTCGGGCCACTCCCATTCGGAGAGCTGGATCTGGGTCATCGCGGCGATGTTGCCCGTGGTGCCCAGCACGCCCTTAGGCTTGCCGGTGGTGCCGCCGGTGTAGGCCATGCCGCCGATGTGGTCCGGCGGCAACTCGGCGACCACCAGTGGCTTGGGCTCGTACTTGGCGGCCTCGGCCGACAGGTCCACCGCCACCCCGTCCAGCGCCCGGGGGACCGGGCCGATGGTCAGGATCTGCTTGAGCGTCTCGACCTTTTCCAGCAGCCCCAGCGCCCGCTCGACGAACGCCGGGTTGGGGTCGACGATCAGCGAGCTGGCACCGCAGTCGGACAGCACGTAGGCATGGTCGTCCAGCGAGCCGAGCGGGTGCAGCGCGGTGCGCCGGTAGCCCTGGGTCTGGCTGGCGCCCAGGATCATCAGCACCTCGGGGCGGTTCAACGCCAGCAACCCGACCGTGGCACCGGTTCCGGCGCCGAGCGCCTCGAACGCCTGGGTGTACTGGCTGATCCGCTCGGCCAGTTTGCCCCCGGTCAGCGTGGTGTCGCCGAGAAACAGCACCGGCCGGTTCTTGTGGCGCTTGAGCGCGCCCACCAACAGATGGCCGTTATGCGTCGGATGGCGCAACAAATCGTCACTCATGTGGGCAAGACTAGAACGTGTTGCAATTCGGGTCAGCCGCACCCTCGCAGACGCCGGGGATCATTAGGATCGCTACCCATGGCGCTGGCAGATCTCGTCGTTACCGGAACCATCCTGACCGTCGACGACGCCAGACCCACCGCAGAGGCACTGGCCATCGCCGACGGCCGCATCATCGCCGTCGGCACTCGCCACGAGGTCGCCGAGTTCATCGGCGCCGACACCCAGACCGTCGACGTCGGTAACGGGTGCGTGCTGCCGGGATTCGTCGAGGCGCACGGGCATCCGCTGATGGAGGCCGTCGCTGATCGGACCGGATCGTGGACATCCGCCCGGTCACCGTTCCCGGCGCCGACGACGTCGTCGCCGCGATCCGTCGGGAGGTCGCGCGACGCGGGTCGACGGGCGTCTACCTCAATGGCTGGGACGCGCTGCTGCAATCCGGTCTGCCCGACCCGACGCTGGCCTGGCTCGACGAGATCGCGCCGGACGGCCCGCTGGTGATCATCCACAACTCGAGGCACAAGGCCTACTTCAACTCGCACGCCGCCCAGCAAAACGGGCTGACCCGCGACACCCCGGACCCCAAAGGCGCCAAATACGGCCGCGACGCCAACGGCGACCTCGACGGCACCGCCGAGGAGATCGCCGCGGTGTTCCCGCTGCTCGGCGGGGCCATCACGGCCGACAGCTACCCGGCGATGCTGCTCGCCGAGTGTGAACGTCTCAACCGGGCCGGCCTGACCACCTGCTCGGAGATGGCATTCGACCCGAACTTCGGGCCGCTGGTGGCCCAGTTGCATGACCGGTTGACGGTGCGGCTGCGCACCTACGAGGTGTCCAACCCGCGGATGGCCACCGCCGCCTCACCCGGCCAGGGCGACGACATGCTGCGTCAGGTCGGCATCAAGATCTGGGTGGACGGGTCGCCATGGATCGGCAACATCGCGCTGTCCTTTCCGTACCTGGACACCGAGGCCACCCGGACGATGGGCATCCCTAAGGGCTCGTGCGGCTGCGCCAACTACACCGCCGAGCAGCTGCGCGAGATCGTCGGCGCCTACTACCCGCTGGGCTGGCAGATGGCCTGCCACGTGCAGGGCGACGCCGGCGTCGACACCATCCTCGACGTCTACGAAGAGGCGCTGCGCAACCATCCGCGCGACGACCATCGGCTGCGCCTCGAGCACGTCGGCGCCATCCGGCCCGAGCAGCTGCGCCGCGCCGCCGACCTCGGGGTGACCTGCAGCATCTTCGTCGACCAGATTCACTACTGGGGCGACGTCATCGTCGACGGCCTGTTCGGCGAGGAGCGCGGATCCCGTTGGATGCCAGCAGGATCCGCGGTCACGAGCGGGATGCGCATCTCGCTGCACAACGATCCGCCGGTCACGCCGGAGGAGCCGCTGCGCAACATCAGCGTGGCGGTGACCCGCATCGCACCCAGCGGCCGGGTGCTGGCACCCGAGGAGCGGCTGACGGTCGAGCAGGCCATCCGCGCCCAGATCATCGACGCCGCCTACCAGCTGTTCGCCGACAACGTCGTCGGCTCGCTCGAGGTCGGCAAGTACGCCGACCTGGTGGTGCTGTCGGCCGACCCCCGCACGGTGCCGCCCGAACAGATCGCCGATCTCGACGTGCGCGCGACCTATCTGGCGGGCCGCCGGGTCTACAGCCGGTGACGCCGAGCCTGCCGGAGCTGCTCGACGGCCTGCACGTGGTGGCGCTGCCGATGCGGGTGCGGTTCCGCGGCATCACCACCCGCGAGGTCGCGCTGATCGAAGGCCCCGCGGGGTGGGGCGAATTCGGGGCGTTCGTCGAGTACGGGCCCGCCGAGGCGGCGGCCTGGCTGGCGTCGGGCATCGAGGGCGCCTACCGGCAGTCGCCGCCGCTGCAGCGCGACCGCATTCCGATCAACGCCACCGTGCCGGCCGTGCCCGCCGCCGAGGTGGGTGAGGTGCTGGCTCGCTTTCCCGGCGCCTCGACGGCCAAGGTGAAGGTCGCCGAGCCCGGGCAGACGTTGGCCGACGACGTCGCCCGGGTCAACGCGGTGCGCGAGATGGTGCCGACCGTGCGGGTGGACGCCAACGGCGGCTGGACGGTCGAGCAGGCGGTGCTGGCCGCGGCCGTGCTGACCATCCACGGTCCGCTGGAATACCTCGAACAGCCCTGCGCCACCGTCGACGAGCTGGCCGAGCTGCGGCGGCGCATCGACGTGCCGATCGCCGCCGACGAAAGCATCCGCAAGGCCGATGACCCGCTGGCCGTGGTCCGCGCCGGCGCCGCAGATATTGCGGTGCTCAAAGTCGCTCCGCTGGGCGGGATTTCGGCCCTGCTGGACATCGCCGCGCAGATCGACATCCCGGTCGTGGTCTCCAGCGCGCTGGATTCGGCGGTCGGCATCGGCGCCGGGCTGACCGCCGCGGCGGCGTTACCGCAGCTGCGGCACGCCTGCGGACTGGGCACCGGCGGGCTGTTCCAACAAGACGTGGCCGACGTCGCCGCGCCCGTCGACGGCGCCCTCCCGGTCGGGCCGGTCAGGCCCGACCCGCAACGGTTGGCCGCGCTGCAGGCACCGCCGGACCGGCGGCAGTGGTGGATCGACCGGGTCAAGGCCTGCTATCCGCTCCTTGTACCGTCGGTCGAGTGATCAACCTGGCGTACGACGACCGCGGCAGCGGTGAGCCCGTGGTTTTCATCTCGGGCAGCGGCGGCCCCGGGCGCACCTGGTTACCGCATCAGGTCCCGACGTTCATGTCGGCCGGCTATCGCGTGATCACCTTCGACAATCGCGGGATCGGCGCCACCGAGAACGCCGAGGGGTTCACGACGGAAACCATGGTCGCCGACACCGTGTCCCTGATCGAGTCGCTGGGCGCCGCCCCGGCGCGCATCGTCGGGGTGTCGATGGGTGCCTTCATCGCCCAGGAGTTGATGGTGGCCCGCCCCGAGCTGGTCACCGCCGCGGTGCTGATGGCCACCCGTGGCCGCCTGGACCGCGCCCGTCAGGGTTTTCACGAGGGCGAGCAGGAACTCTACGCGTCGAACATCGAGCTGCCGCCCGCTTACGAGGCGAAAGTCCGTGTGCTGGAAAACTTTTCGCGCAAGACGATCAACGACGACGTGCTGGTCGCCGACTGGATCACGATGTTTCGCGCCTGGCCGGTCAAGCGCACCCCCGGGCTGCGCACCCAGTTGAACGTGTCTCCGCAGACCAGCCGGCTCGCGGCGTACCGCGCCATCACCGCCCCGGTGCTGGTGATGGGTTTCGCCGACGACGTGATCACGCCGCCGCACCTCGGGCGCGAGGTCGCCGACGCATTGCCCAACGGCCGCTACGTGCAGATCCCCGACGCGGGTCATCTCGGGTTCCTGGAGCGGCCCGAGGCGGTCAACAGCGTGGCGCTGAAGTTCTTCTCCGACGTCAAGACTTGAGCATCGACAGTTAGTCACTCAAAGTACAAACTTCGCGAGCCTAAGTGGTTAGCAAACGCAATTCAAGAGTTTGTCTTGGCGGATTTATTCACATCGAGTTGATATCTTTTCGCCGGTACCGGAACTGGGCCGATCAGTTAAAGTGCGTCCCGTGGGCGCGAGCGATGTATATCCGGAACCAAAGCGGATGCGGCTGAGTATCGGATTGGAACAATTGTCTTGGCACGCCGAAAGTCAAGGCGAGTTGCTGCCCGATCTGCTGGCGTCGACCGGACGAAGCGATTCGCGGATCACCGCGCTTCGCGACCAGCTGAACAGGTCCCACGCGGAGCTGGAGTCGACGTCGGCGCGCTTTACCGAATTGGCCGGGACGATTCCCGTCGACATACGATTCCCGTCGACATACGATTCCCGTCGACATAAGGAACCTGGGAGACCGACTCTCCGGAATTCTCAACGCCGCGATGGGGGAGGCCGAAGAGATTCGCGCCGAGGCGCAACGATTCGCCACGACCATTCGGGCCGAGGCCGAGGATCGCGCCGCCCGAATCGTCGCCGAAGCCCAGTTGGAGCACCAGCAGGCGGCCGAGCTGCGGGCCGACATGGAAGCGCGGAGTAAGCAACTGCGGGCTGACATCTCACGTCTGCGGGAGCAGGCATCCGTGAGTGCCGCGCAGCGTCTGGCCGACGCCGAGAATCAGGCCGAAGAGATGTTGGCCCAGGTGCAGCCCGATGTCGACGCCCAGTGCGCGGCGGCGCAGGCCAAGCTGGAGGAACTCGTTGAAGTGCGCGAGAAGATCGTCGCCCAGCTGAAGCACTTCTACGACAAGTTCAATACCCTGGAGGGCGCTGTCGAAGATCGAATTCCGTCGATATCCTTGGCCTCTTCGCTGGCGTCCCCTCCGTTCGACGTTGCCGCCACTGGCCGTCCGGTGGAGGTCACTCGCGAGCCACTGGACGATGTCGGGTAGCTCGACCAGCCGCAGGAGAGAACTGTGACCACCCACGTTTACCAGGACGAAACAAAACCCGCTGAGCAAGCAATTTCTTCGGCGGCCGCAGAAATGCAAACGCCAAAAGAATTCCCGACGTTCCAGGTGCAAATGCGCGGTTTCAATCGCGCTCAAGTGACCGGCTACATTCAGCGCATTCATGGCGAGATCGGGTCTCTGCAGGACTACGTCCATAAGCTCCGGCGCGAGGTTTCCGACGCGCAGACCGAGCACGGACGGCTCACCGCCGAGATCGCCGCATTAGGCGGTGACATCGAACGCCTGTCCGGCCCGATCGAGTCGGTGGAGGGCATGTCGGACCGCATCGCCAGGATGATGCGGGTCGCCTCCGAAGGAGGCGCGCCGCGTCAAGGAGATGGCCCGGGAAGAGGCCGAGGCGCTGACCCGTGAGCTGCACGAGCAGGTCGAGCTGGCGCGTCAGGAACGCGCCGCCGCCGGCGTCGCGCTGGACGATCTCCAGGCTTCCGCCGCCGCCCAGCGCGAGGAAATTCTGGCCGCCGCCAAGGCGGAGGCCGAAGAGGTGCTGCGGATCGCGTACAACGAGCGGGCCCGGCTCGCCGACGAGGCCGAACGGCATCGTCGGGAGGTTCAACGCCAGCTCGCCGAGGAGGAGCGGCGCCGTCGCGAGACGCAGCAGCGTCTCGACCAGCACATCAAGTCCAGTTGGGAGCAGGTCGAGGCCCAGGTTGCGGAGTACGAGAAGGAAAGCCGGCTCCGGGCGGCCGGTCTGCTCACCGCCGCCGAGCGCGAGGCGAAGGTGCTCAAGGAGCGCGCCGAGGCCGAAGTCAGGGAGTTGTTCAAGGTGCGCGGCGAGGTGCTGTCGGGGCTGAACGAGATTCAGGCCAGGATCGAGACGGCTGTTCGGCGCGACAAGATCAGCGTCGTCAAGAGTCCGCCGACCGACGATGAGGTCGGCGGGGCCTGATTGCTTCGCGGTCCGCGCCGACCCCGGTGCCCACGCGGATTCGGCCCAGTTGCTCCACGCGCGACGCGCGGTGAGAGGCCTGTGACACCCTGTAGAAGTGAATCCCTCGACGACACAGGCTCGCGTCGTCGTTGACGAGCTGATCCGCGGGGGCGTTCGCGACGTGGTGTTATGCCCCGGCTCGCGCAACGCGCCGCTGGCGTTCGCGTTGGCCGACGCCGATCGCGCCGGCCGCATCCGGTTGCACGTACGCATCGACGAACGCACCGCCGGCTATCTGGCGATCGGCCTGGCGATCGCCGCCGGTGCGCCGGTCTGCGTCGCGATGACCTCGGGCACCGCCGTCGCCAACCTCGGCCCGGCCGTCGTCGAGGCGAACTACGCGCGGGTGCCGCTGATCGTGCTGTCGGCCAACCGGCCCTACGAACTGCTGGGCACCGGGGCCAACCAGACCATGGAACAGCTGGGCTACTTCGGCACCCAGGTGCGCGCCACGATCAGCCTCGGTCTGGCCGAGGACGCCCCGGAACGGCTGGATTCGCTGAACGCGACCTGGCGATCGGCCACCTGCCGGGTGCTGGCGGCCGCCACCGGTTCGCGCACCGCCAACGCCGGCCCGGTGCAGTTCGACATCCCGCTGCGCGAGCCCCTGGTGCCGGATCCGGAACCGCATGGCGCGGTGACGCCGCAGGGCCGCCCGGACGGTAAACCGTGGACCTACACGCCGCCGGTCTCCTTCGACCAGCCGCTGGACATCGACCTGACGCCCGACACCGTGGTGATCGCCGGGCATGGCGCCGGCGTGCAGCCCGCGCTGGCAGCGCTGCCGACCGTGGCCGAACCGACCGCCCCGCCGGCGGACAACCCGCTGCACCCGCTGGCGCTGTCGCTGCTGCGCCCGAAGCAGGTGATCATGCTCGGCCGCCCCACCCTGCATCGTCCGGTCTCGGCGTTGCTGGCCGATCCGCAGGTGCCGGTCTACGCGTTGACCACCGGCCCGCGCTGGCCGGACGTCTCGGGAAACTCGCAGGCCACCGGCACCCGGGCGGTCACCACCGGGACGCCGAATCCGGCGTGGCTGGACCGCTGCGCTCAGATGAACCGGCACGCGATCGCGGCGGTCCGCGACCAGCTCGCCGCGCACCCGTTGACCACCGGCCTGCACGTCGCGGCCGCCGTGGCCGATGCGCTGCGGCCGGGCGATCAGCTCGTGCTCGGGGCGTCCAACCCGGTCCGTGACGCCGCGCTGGTGGGGCTGGACACCCACGGCATGCGGGTTCGGTCCAATCGCGGCGTCGCCGGCATCGACGGCACGGTGTCCACCGCGATCGGTGCCGCCCTCGCTCACGAACGCAGCGGGACGGCCGACAACCCCGCCCGCACCGTCGCGCTGATCGGCGACCTGACGTTCGTCCACGACAGCTCCGGGCTGCTGATCGGCCCGACCGAGCCCACGCCGCGGCACCTGACCATCGTGGTGTCCAACGACAACGGCGGCGGCATCTTCGAATTGCTGGAGCAGGGCGACCCGAGATTCTCCGACGTGTCCACGCGAATCTTCGGCACCCCCCACGACGTCGACGTCGGCGCGCTCTGCCGCGCGTATCACGTCGAGAGCCGCCAGATCGAGGTGGCCGAGCTGGACGCGGCGCTGGGCGAATCCAACGCGGGCATGCGGGTGCTGGAGGTCAAGGCGGACCGCTCGTCGCTGCGAGGACTTCACGCGGCCATCAAGGCCTCCTTGTGATGTCGCCAAAAACATTGCTGCGCAAGCTGATCCACGGCCGCAGCGACGACCCGCCGACCACGCCCGCGCGGATTGCGTTGCGGCTGACCCGGATTGCGGTGCTGATCGTCGCCGGTCTGGTCACGCTGCAGTCAGTGTTGCTGGTCGCCGGTGCTTGGCGCAACGACCTCGCGATCCAGCACGCCATGGGGGTGGCGCAGGCGGAGGTGCTCAGTGCCGGACCGCGCCGGTCCACGATCGAATTCGTCACTCCCGAGCGGGTCACCTACCGGCCCGAGCTCGGTGTGCTGTATCCGTCCGAATTGGCCAAAGGCATGCGGATATACGTCGAATACAACAAGAATGACCCGAACCTGGTGCGGGTGCAGCACCGCAACGCCGGCCTGGCGATAATCCCGGCGGGCTCGATCGCGGTCGTCAGCTGGCTCGTCACACTGGCTGTGCTGGTAGGCCTGGCGCTGATAGACAGGCGATTTGACCGCCGCGACGCCGCCAAAAGTGTGGATAGCAAAGAGGCATAACGCATTAAGCAGCAGATTTCGCGCCCCATATGCCCGTCGGCAACCTGAGCGACAGGCAGTGCTGACAGGATGGTGGTGTGCGCGTTGCAATCGTCGCAGAATCGTTTCTGCCGCATGTCAACGGTGTCAGTAATTCGGTAATTCGGGTGCTGGAGCATCTGCGTCGAACGGGTCACGAGGCCCTGGTGATCGCCCCCGACACCCCGCCCAGCGAACCTCCCGCCGAGCGCATTCACGACGGCATCCGGGTGCACCGGGTGCCGTCGCGAATGTTTCCGAAGGTCACCACGTTGCCGCTGGGTGTGCCGCGGCCGCGATTGCTCAAGGTGCTACGCGGATTCGCCCCCGATGTGATGCACCTCGCATCGCCGGCGCTGCTGGGCTATGGCGGCCTGCGCGCCGCGCGCTACCTAGGGGTGCCGACGGTCGCCGTGTACCAAACGAACGTACCGGGTTTCGCCGAGAGCTACGGCATCGGCATCACGACGCGGGCGGCGTGGGCGTGGTTCCGCCATCTGCACCGGCTCGCCGACCGCACCCTGGCGCCCTCCACTGCGACGATGGAATCGCTTGTGGCCCAACGAATTCCGCGGGTCCATCACTGGGCGCGCGGCGTCGACATCATGGGATACGCGCCGTCGGCACGCGACGAGGCGCTGCGCCGGCACTGGTCGCCGGAGGGCAAGCCGATCGTCGGCTTCGTCGGCCGCCTGGCGCCGGAGAAGCACGTCGAACGCCTCGCCGGGCTCGCCGCCTCCGGTGACGTGCAACTCGTCATCGTCGGCGACGGCGTCGACCAGCAGAAGCTCCAATCGGCAATGCCCACAGCACTTTTCACCGGTGCCATGTACGGCGCCGAACTCGCCGCGGCGTACGCCAGCATGGACGTCTTCGTCCACACCGGCGAGCACGAGACGTTCTGCCAGGTCGTGCAGGAAGCGCTGGCCTCGGGGTTGCCGGTGATCGCCCCGGACGCCGGCGGACCGCGTGACCTCGTCACCCCGTGGCGCACCGGATTGCTGTTGGGAGTCGACGAATTCGAGCAGCGGCTGCCCGAGGCGGTGGGGCATCTGCTGGCCGAACGTCCGCGCTATTCGCACGCCGCCCGCAAGAGCGTGCTGGCCCGCACCTGGCCCGCCATCTGCGACGAGTTGCTCGGCCACTACGCGGCCGTGCAGTCGCCGATTGCCAGGGCGCGCGCCCGCAACGCGCAACGCAAACTCGCGCAAGGCGAGTGAGGTTTCGCGGCTAGCCCTGCGCCAGCTCGGCGACCGGCTGCCACTGCTCCCAGGTGCGTAACCCGTTCTCGTAGTCGGCCTTTGCCGTCTGCAGCGGCGAAGTGCCGAAGAACACCCGCAGCGGCGGCTGCTCGGCGTCCACCACCTTCAGCAGCGCGGCCGCCGAGGCCTTCGGGCTGCCGGGAGCGGCCCAGCGCCGGCGGCGTACCTCTTGCACGGCGGCGCGCAGCTCGGCGTAGGCGGGCAGCGGGTCGGCGTGCTTGGCCGACGGGCCGGACCAGTCGGTGTCGAAGCCGCCCGGTTCGATCAGCGTGACGTGCACGCCGAACGGCGCGACCTCCTGGGCCAGCGCCTGTGAAACGCCTTCCAGCGCCCACTTCGACGCGTGGTACATGCCCACGAGCGGAAACGCGGTGATGCCCCCGATCGACGACACCTGGATGATGTGGCCGCTGCGTTGATCGCGCAGGTAGGGCAGCGCGGCCTGGGTGATCCACAGGGCGCCGAACAGATTCGTCTCGATCTGATCGCGTGCGTCCCGCTCGGACAGCTCCTCGACGAACCCGAACTGGCCGTATCCGGCGTTGTTGATCACGATGTCCAGCCGCCCGAAGTGGTCGTCGGCCCGTTTGACCGCGGCGAAATCCGCGTCGCGGTCGGTGACGTCCAGCGCGATGGGCAGCAGCGCGTCGCCGTACTTGGTGACCAGGTCGTCCAGCGATGCGGTGTTGCGTGCGGTGGCGGCAACCTTGTCGCCCCGCTCGAGCGCGGCGATCGTCCACTCCCGCCCGAATCCACGTGATGTACCGGTGATAAACCAAACCTTTTCGCTCACGCCGTTGTGTAACGCGTGCGTCGGCACACCATTCCCGAGCCGCCGGATCCGGTCCGGGTAGCGTCTTCGTCGTGAGTCGTGCGGCCCTGGACAAGGATCCCCGGGAGGTCGCGTCGATGTTCGACGGCGTCGCCCGTCGTTATGACCTGACCAACGCCGTGCTGTCGCTGGGGCAGGACCGGTATTGGCGGCGGGCCACCCGCTCGGCGCTGCGGATCGGGCCCGGCCACAAGGTGCTCGACCTGGCCGCGGGCACCGCGGTGTCCACGGTGGAGCTGAACAAGTCCGGGGCCTGGTGCGTGGCGGCCGACTTTTCGGTCGGGATGCTCGCGGCCGGGGGTGCGCGCAACGTGCCCAAGGTCGCCGGCGACGCCACCAAGCTGCCGTTCGGCGACGGCGTATTCGATGCTGTGACAATCAGTTTCGGGTTGCGAAACGTCGCCGACCCGCAGGCGGGACTGCGGGAGATGGCCCGGGTCACCCGGCCCGGCGGACGCCTGGTGGTGTGTGAATTCTCCACCCCCACCAACGAGCTGTTTGCCACCGTCTACAAGGAATACCTGATGCGGGCGCTGCCGCTGGTGGCGCGGGCGGTGTCCAGCAAGCCCGATGCCTACGTGTATCTCGCGGAGTCGATCAGGGCCTGGCCCGATCAGGCCGCACTGGCAGAGCAGCTGACGCAAGCGGGCTGGGCAGGAGTGCGGTGGCGCAACTTGACCGGCGGAATCGTGGCCCTACACGCGGGGCATAAGCCGCTACGCTGAGATCCCGCTCCTATTGTTGGCCGGCCGCCTGCACCACGCCCACCTGGTCCGGGCAGTAGTGGTCGACGGCCGCGCCGAGGAACTGGAACGCCTGTCCCTGGCTGGTGCCCCGCGGCAGGGTGTGCAGGATGAAGTTGGCGGACTGATACGCGTCGTGGTCCACGCCCCGACCCAACCGATCGCAGGCAATCTTGCCCAGCCATGCCAACTGGTCCTGCGGCTGATAGATGCCGAAGCCGTTGACGATCTGCTTGAACGGGGCGTCGTAGTCACTGGGCGGCGACGGTGTCCGCAGCGGCGTCGGAGCCGGAGGCGGCAGCGGCGGCGTCGTCGGGTCGGCCAGTGCCGGCGCGTTCAGCGATGCGCCCAGCGATACGGCGGCCGCCGCCACGGCGACGCTTGCAAGCAGCTTGGTACCCCTCATTAGCTGGACTATACACCGCGACAACGGCTTGCTCACGGCCGATCAGCCAAGATGGGCGGTCAACAGCCAGCCGCCGACCGACTTCAGCCCGGTGGGTTCGTCGCGAATGTCGACGATCCTGGGCATCCCGACTGAATCGTCGGGCACCCGGGCGTGCAGGCGGGCCGGGCGGATCTCGTCGACGACCCAGTACTCGGACACCGCGTCGCGCAGTTCGTCGGCGGTCACGGCGTTGATCGGGCCGCCGGGCACCGCGGCCTTGTCGAAGACCAGGGCGAAGTAGGAGGCGCCGGGGGCGGCGGCACGGTGGATCGACTGCTGGTAGCCCTCGCGCGACTCGACCGGGATGGAGTGGAACAGGGTGCTGTCGACGATGGTGCCGAACCGTCTGTCGTATCCGGTGAAGTTGCTGATGTCGGCGACCTCGAAGGTGGCGTTGGTCAGTCCGCGTCGGGCGGCCTCGCGGCGGGCCAGGTCGATGGCCGTGGGCGACAGGTCCAGACCCACCGTGTTGTGGCCCCGTTCGGCCAGCGCCATCGAGATCGCCGCCTCGCCGCAACCCACGTCGAGGACGTCGCCGTGGAACTTGCCCTGCTCGATCAGGGCGGCCAGTTCAGGTTGCGGGGCGCCGATGCTCCACGGCGGACGCACGCCCTGGCCGAACGTGGTGGATTCGCCGCGGTAGGCCGTTTCGAATTCGAAATCAGTTGGCTGTGTCATGCCTCCAGATATATCAAGCGCGCTGATATATGTCAGCGAAGTTGATATTGAGCGGACGATCGGGCGCCACGCGGAAAAGTTGGTTCAGCTGAACGGTGTTCGACGATCGATGAGCCGGGAAAGCCGCCCGCCGCCGCGCCACGCGCGGGCCACCCAGTCGGCGTCGTCATCGGTGACCAGGTTGGCCATCACCCGCACGGCGATGGTCATCAGCCTGGTCGAGCGCATCGCGACGGGGCCGGTCGCGGGCAGGACCCGCTGGAAGGTCAGCAGCAACGCCAGCCGGCGCGCGACCGAGAAGCCGCGGCCGTAGTGGTCGGACAACAGTGACGGCCACGCCCTCGACACGTCGTTCGAATCCAGCAGCTCGGCGGCCAGCCGCCCGGTCTCCAGCCCGTAGTCGATGCCCTCGCCGTTGAGCGGGTTCACGCAGGCGGCGGCGTCGCCGATCAGCATCCAGTTCGGCCCGGCCACCCCGGAGACCGCGCCGCCCATCGGCAGCAGCGCCGACGAGACCGCCCGCGGCTCGCCGGTAAAACCCCACTCGTCGCGGCGCAGGTCGGTGTAGTAGGAGATCAGTGGCCGCAGCGACAGGTCGGCCGGCCGCTTCGACGTCGACAGCGCTCCGACGCCGATATTCACCTCGCCGTTGCCCAACGGGAAGATCCAGCCATAGCCGGGCAGTACCGCCCCGTCGGGGGAGCGGAGCTCGAGATGCGATGTCAGCCAAGGGTCCTCGCTGCGAGGGGTGGCCAGATACCCGCGCGCCGCGACGCCGTACACCGTCTCCTGGTGCCAGCGTCGGCCCAACTTGCGGCCCAGCGTGGAGCGGGCGCCGTCGGCGACGATCAACCGGCGGCAGCCGACCTCGGTGCCGTCGGCCAATATCAGCGATGTCACTCTCCGTGACGAGTCATGGTGCACACCAACGGCTTTGGTGCCGAGCAGCATGCGGGCCCCGGACTCCTCGGCCACTTTGCGGATCCGGTCGTCCAGCTCCATGCGGGCCACCGCGCTGCCGGTCGACGGGAACGACGGGCCCGGCCAATCCACTTCGACCTCGCCGCCGAACCCGCTCATCCGCAGGCCGCGATGCCGGATGCGGGTGTCCAGCCAGTCGCTAAGGCCGAGGCGCTCGCACTCCGCCACCGCGCGCGGGGTCAACCCGTCGCCGCAGGGCTTGTCGCGCGGAAAGCTGGCCGAGTCCACGACGAGGATGTCGCGGCCGGCGCGAGCGGCCCAGGCGGCCGCCGCCGAACCGGCGGGTCCGGCACCGACGACCACCACGTCGGCTCCGGGGGCCTTTGCGTCCACGCCCACCAGTATGTTGGTCGCGTGAGTACTCCGGCGAACAGGGCTGGTCAGGTGAAGACCCCCGCGACGGTGGTGGCAGGCATCGATTTTGGCGACGCCGAGTTCGCCACCACGGTGCGCGACGGCGTCGCGAAGATCGAGCAGCTCATGGACGTCGAGTTGCGCAGCGCCGACGAGATCATGACCGATTCGCTGACGCATCTGTTCAAGGCCGGCGGCAAGCGGTTCCGGCCGTTGTTCACGGTGCTGGCGGCGCAGCTCGGGCCGAACCCGGATGCGCAGGAGGTGACGATCGCCGGCTCGGTCATCGAGCTGGTGCACCTGGCCACGCTGTACCACGACGACGTGATGGACGAGGCCGAGCTGCGCCGGGGTGCCCAGACCGCCAATGTGCGCTGGAGCAACAACGTCGCGATCCTGGCCGGCGACTACCTGTTCGCGACCGCGTCGCGGCTGGTGTCGAGGCTGGGGCCGGACGCGGTGCGGCTGATCGCCGAGATGTTCGCTCAGCTGGTGACCGGGCAGATGCGCGAGACCCGCGGCGTGGCCGAGGGGACGGATTCGATCGAGCACTACCTGAAGGTGGTGTACGAGAAGACGGCCTGCCTGATCTCCGCGGCCGGCCAGTTCGGTGCGATGTTCTCCGGGGCCGACGACGATCAGGTCGCCCGGCTCAGTCGACTCGGCGGCATCGTGGGCACCGCGTTCCAGATCTCCGACGACATCATCGACATAGACAGCGACTCGCACGAGTCGGGCAAGCTGCCCGGGACCGACATCCGCGAGGGCGTGCACACCCTGCCGATGGTCTTCGCGCTGCGACAACCCGGCCCCGACGGCGATCGCCTGCGCGAGCTGCTGGCCGGTCCGGTCGAGGACGACGCCGCCGTGGCCGAGGCGCTGGGGCTGTTACGGGCATCGCCGGGCATGGCCCAGGCCAAGGAGTTTCTGGCGCAGTACGCCGCCAAGGCCCATCATGAGCTGGGCCTTTTGCCCGATGTTGCCGGCCGTCGCGCGCTGGAGACGTTGGTTGACTACACGATCAGCCGGCACGGTTAGCGGGTTGCGGAACTCGGACGGTCGTCCCGGGCGTTCAATTGACAACAGTCAAGCAATGCATTCACGTCCTTTGGAGGAGGACAACCGATGACCTGGCATCCGCACGCCAACAGGCTGAAGACCTTCCTGCTGTTGGCCGGTATGTCCGCGATGATCGTGTTTGTGGGCTCGCTGTTCGGCCGGACGGCGATGTTTTTGGCGTTGATGTTCGCCATCGGCATGAACGTCTACACCTACTACAACAGCGACAATCTGGCGTTGCGCGCGATGCACGCCCAGCCGGTTTCCGAACTTCAGGCGCCGGTGATCTACCGGATCGTGCGCGAGCTGGCCACTGCCGCACACCAGCCGATGCCCCGGCTGTACATCAGCGACACCAACGCTCCCAACGCTTTCGCCACCGGACGCAACCCGCGCAATGCCGCGGTCTGTTGCACCACCGGCATTCTGGACATCCTCAACGAGCGCGAGTTGCGCGCCGTGCTGGGCCACGAGCTCTCGCATGTCTACAACCGCGACATCCTGATCTCTTGTGTGGCCGGCGCGATGGCGGGCGTCATCACCGCCCTGGGCAACATGGCCATGTGGGCCGGCCTGTTCGGCGGCAACCGCGATGGCGAGAATCCCTTTGCGCTGCTGCTGGTTTCGCTGCTGGGCCCGATCGCGGCCACAGTGGTCAAGCTGGCCGTGTCACGATTGCGGGAGTACCAGGCCGACGAGTCGGGTGCGGTGTTGACCGGCGACCCGCTGGCCTTGGCGTCGGCCCTGCGCAAGATTTCCGGCGGCGTGCAGGCGGCTCCGCTGCCACCCGAGCCGCAACTGGCCAGCCAGGCCCACCTGATGATCGCCAACCCGTTCCGTGCCGGCGAGCGCATCGGCTCGATGTTCTCGACGCACCCGCCGATCGAGGACCGCATCCGCCGCCTGGAAGCAATGGCGCGCGGCTGAGGCGTGCCGCCGGAGCTGTCCGAACCATGCGTGCGTTCTCGTTTGCGGTATCGCATGCGTTATCGCGTTTGAAAACAGTGGGAGTTCGAACAGCCGGTTCCGTCACCCCTGAGCGAACGCAAGTACAGCGGCACATTCGTGGTCAGGACTTCGCGGGCGCTGCCCGCCCGGCCTGGACCGAGGCCATCGAGCAACGCGTTTCGATGAACCAGCTGGCGGTGCAAAAGCTCAGCGGCCGTCAATTGCCCAGCGGCTTAAGCCTTTTCGGGATCGACTAGAATCCGGAGCCGTGCACCTCGTGTCCCGGAACCTCGGCGATCAGTCCGCTGTAGGCCTGCTCGACCGTCGAGTCGTGGTTGATCACGCCGTCGACTTCGCGCGCGATCGGCATGCTCAGCCCGAACTCGTTGGCGAACTCCATGATCACGCTGGCGGCCTTCACGCCCTCGGCGACCTGGTTCATCGACGCGATGATCTCGTCGATGGGTTTGCCCGCGCCGAGTTGTTCGCCGACGTGGCGGTTGCGGCTGCGCTGGCTGGTACAGGTGACGATCAGATCACCCAGGCCGGCCAGCCCGGGAAAGGTGTCCGGGTCGCCGCCCAGTGCCACGCCCAGCTTGGTCATTTCGCGCAATGCCCGCGCGATGACGAGTGCGCGGGTGTTCTCGCCGATGCCCAGCGAGTAGCCCATCCCGACGGCAATGGCGTAGACGTTCTTCAGCGCACCGGCCATCTCCACCGACGACGTCGTCGCTGGTGTACACGCGGAAGCGCCGGGTGCGGAACAACGCCGCCAGCAGGGTCGCCAGATGCTGGTCGGGCATCGCCAACACGGCCGCGGCGGCATAGCCCTCGCCCACCTCGCGCGCGATGTTCGGGCCGGCCAGGATGCCTGCGGGATGGCCCGGCAGCACCTCCTCGATGATCTGCGACATCCGCATATTGGTGCCCTGCTCGAGCCCCTTGACCAACGACACCACTGGCACCCAGGGCCGCAGTTCCTTGCTCAGTTCGGTCCGCACGCCGCGGAACCCGTGCGAGGGCACGCCCATCACGTGCGAGGGCACGCCCATCACCAGAACGTCGGCGCAGTTGGCGGCCTCGGCGAAATCGTTGGTGGCGCGCAAGGTCTCGCTGAGGACCACGTCGTTGCCCAGGTACCGCGTATTGCGGTGATGCTCGTTGATGTCGTTGGCGGTCTCTTGCGAGCGCACCCATTGCAGCGTCGGACCTCGGCGTGCGCAGTTCGACGCCACGGTGGTTCCCCAGGAACCACCGCCAAGGATAACGACTTTGGGTTCGCGCATCTCGGCTGCCATGAAGCTCAGCGTATTGCCGAAACCTCACATTTAGTAGCAGTTCACTCGGAGTGTGCTTAGCCGGGAACGGGATGACGGCTTGCCGACCTACGGCTGTCCCGGGTAAAGTTCAAACCAACGACCTCCGAGCAGGGGACTTCGGTCCCTACCCGATGGCGCCCTCGGCACCGGATCGTCAAGGTCAGCGCTATCGAGGAGGAATCATGTCCCGACGTGCGAGCCGGCCGAGAAATAGGTCTGTCCCTCGCGGCGGCCGAGCGTTCGCGGTGGCGTTGACGGTCGGTGTGGCGGTGTTGGTTGGCGCGCCGGGCGCCGCGGTCGCCGATGGCGGCCAGGCCCCAAGCCAACCCAGAGGAGAGGGCGGCGGCGTTGATACGGCCCGCCGTGGTCTATCTCGCCGCCGAAACATCAGGCCATGTGCGGCTGCCCGACGGACAGCTGCTGTCTGAATTCGGGCCGGGCCTGGATCTTCCCTTCGACGCCACCTGGTCGTGCACCGGTTTCGTGGTCAACCCGGATGGTTGGGTCGCGACCGCGGGCCACTGTGTCGATCCGGAGACCGCGAAAGATGCCATCGCCAAAAGCGCCGCGGGGGCCTATATCGATCAGTTTCCGGAAGCGTCCGCCGGCCAGGACCCCGTCGCAACGGCGGAGTATCTCCGGAAGAATGCGCGGATCGAGAGCAACAGCCCCGATCGGGGTCCCGAGGTCGGCCTCACGGTGCTTTTCGGCACGGGCACAAAGCTCGCCGGCAAGCTGCCCGCCAACGTGGTGGATTTCCGGCCCCTCAGCAGTGGGGACGTCGCTCTGCTGAAGGTGGAAAGGCACAACATGCCGTCATCCGTGCTGGCTGGCGACGGTGATGTCAGCATTGGCCCGCCGGTTCTCGCGGTCGGCTTCCCGGAAGCCACTCAGCGAGTTACCGGTCCCTCGTTGGATCCGACGAACAAGAGCGGCAAGGTGAACAAGAAGGCGACCATCCGGACCATGCCGGAGTATGAGGTCGATGCCGCGATTTCGGAAGGCATGAGCGGCGGCCCGACGATTGCTCTGGACGGCAACGTGATCGGCGTGAACAGTTTCGCCCCCGTCGGCGAACCGCAGCCAGTCAACTTCATCACTCCGGCGGATCGTCTCGCGGTGATGCTGGTCGGCAAGGCCGTGAAGCCGACACTGGGTCCCGCCGACTCGTACTACCGCAAGGGGCTTGGCAGCTACTACTCCGGCCACTACAGCGACGCGATCAAGAACTTCGACCAGGCGGCGGCGTTGTCGCCGGACTATCCCGGACTGGCCGAGCTGAAGACGAGCGCTGCCAATTTGCGGCAGCAGTACGGTGACGTCTCGGTGTTCCATGACTCAAATCTGTTGTGGTACATCGTAAGTGGTGGCCTGATGGTGCTCGTCGTCGGCGGTTGGGTGGCGTTCATGGTGCTCAAGAATCGCCGGCAGCGTGTCGCTGCAGCTGAAATCTCCGGACCGCCGGGGGCATCTGGCCTGCCGGAGCCCGTCGGCGGTGTTGCCGCCGAACCTGCTGGCGCGGTGATCGAGCCGCACTATTGTGCCAATTGCGGTGCGGAGCACCACCCCGCGGAAAAGTTCTGTCCCAACTGCGGCAAGCACATAGCGCTTCTGGGACGCTCGGGGGAATCGGGTCAAAATGTCGTGACGCTCAAGCCCTTGAGCGAGGACTCGGCCTAACCCGCCACCGGCCGCCCGGTCGGGCACCCGACCGAACTCCATCGCCTCCTCGATCCGGTCGAACCGGTAGTCGAGGGCGTCGGCGAGGTAGTTCTGCCGCACGTTCCACGGCCGCTTGGTGCCCGACTTAGGTAGCTGATGCGCCGAGCGTTTCACGTATCCGGCGTTGATGTCCCACGATGGCTTCTCGCGCATCGGCCGGTCGCCCAGGTGCGGGAAGGCGTGGGTGTAGCCGTGAGAAGCCATGTGCGCCATCAGTTTCGCGGTGGCACGCGCCGTGATGTCGGCCCGCAGTGTCCACGACGCGTTGGTATATCCCACGCACCAGAACAGGTTGGGCACGTCTTCGAGCATGTGCGCTTTGTAGACGAAACGCTCACGGTGATCGACCTTTTCGCCGTCCAGGCTGATCGTGGCTCCGCCGAGGGCCTGCAGCTGCAGGCCGGTGGCGGTGACCACGATGTCGGCGTCGAGGTGCGCACCGGACTTCAGCGCGATACCGGTGGCGTCGAAATGGTCGATCTGATCGGTCACCACGTCGACGCGGCCCGCGGAGATCGACTTGTACAAGTCGGCGTCGGGGATCATGCACATCCGCTGGTCCCACGGGTTGTAGCGCGGTTTGAAGTGGACGTCGACCTCGTACCCGTCGGGCAGGTTGTCGATCGCCTGGCGCCGCAGCAGCGACTTGATCAAGCCGGGCAACTTGCGGGACAAGAAGAAGAACACGGCCTCGGTCAAGGCGGTGTACGTCCGGATGGCCAAATGAGAAGCCTTGCGGGGCAACAGGGCACGAATGGCGTCGTCGATTGTTCGGTACTTGGACGCCGAGACCAGATACGTCGGCGAGCGCTGCAGCATCGTCACCTTCGCGGCCTGGTCCGCCAACGAGGGGAGCAAGGTCACCGCGGTGGCGCCGCTGCCGATCACCACGATCTTCTTTCCGGCGTAGTCGAGGTCTTCTGGCCAGTGCTGGGGATGGACGACGGTGCCGCCGAACCGCTCGACGTCGGGGAACTCCGGGGTGTAGCCCTCGTCGTAGTTGTAGTAACCGGAGGCGAAGAACACGAACCGACTGCGGTACGTCGTGGTGCAGTCGCCCTGGTCGACGGTGAGCGTCCGGGTGTCGGTGGACGAGTCCCAGTCCGCGGATCGGACATAGCTGCCGAATTGAATGTGGCGATCGATGCCGTACTTGTGCGCGGTGGCCGCCAGGTACTCGCGGATGTGCTCACCGTCGGCGACGCCTTCTTTGCGGGTCCAGGGCTCGAAGGGATACGACAGCGTGAAGATGCTGCTGTCCGAGCGCACCCCGGGATACCCGAACAGGTCCCAGGTGCCGCCGACCTGCTCGCGGCGCTCCAGGATCGCGTACGTCATTTGCGGGTTGCGCTCGGCGATCCGGTAGGCCGCGCCGATGCCGGAGATCCCGGCACCGATGATGACGACGTCGAAGTAGCCGGCCTCGGCCGGCGGCCGGCCGGTGGCTTCCTGGGGAGTCACGGTCATCGTGAACCTCGCTTGCGGTGTGGGACTCGTCACTTCCTTAGGCACCCACCGGTTGGTGGGGCCAGCAGGCCTCACCAGCGCGTGTTACGCGGCCCCGGCTCGGCGTCCCGCGAACCGCCCCGGCAACCGCGAGCGTAAGCGCAGTGCGAAAAATCCAAGTGCGAGAAGTCGCGGTGTGCCTACGCTCGCGAGCTGCCGGTGCCCCGGCCCGGCGCGAGCCAGAAGTTAGCGGTAGTTGACGAACTGCAGCGTCACGTCCAGGTCGGCGCCGCGCAGCAGCGCCTGCACCGCCTGCAAGTCGTCGCGCTTCTTGCTGCTCACCCGGATCTCGTCGCCCTGGATCTGGGTCTTGACGCCCTTGGGCCCTTCGTCGCGGATCAGCTTGGTGATCTTCTTGGCGTTCTCGCTGTCGATGCCCTGCTTGAGGGTGCCGGTGACCTTGAAGGTCTTGCCGGAGGCCTGCGGTTCGCCGGCGTCGAAGGCCTTCATCGAGATGTCGCGACGGATCAGCTTTTCCTTGAACACGTCGATGGCGGCCTTGATGCGCTCCTCGGTGGAGGAGGTCAGCTCGACGGCGTCGTCGCCCTTCCATGCGATCGTGGTGTCGGTGCCGCGGAAGTCGAAGCGGGTGGCCAACTCCTTGGCGGCCTGGTTAAGCGCGTTGTCGACCTCTTGCCGATCGAACTTGCTGACGATGTCGAACGATGAGTCCGCCATGCGAACGCCCTTCCGTGTTGGTTCCGGGTTGCTCCTAGCCGTTTGTGAAATGTCTACCCGCTCGTTGTACCCTGCTAGGCGGCAGGTTGCCCGAGTGGCCAATGGGAGCGGACTGTAAATCCGTCGGCTTACGCCTACACTGGTTCGAATCCAGTACCTGCCACCACAGTTCAGCGGCTATTTTCAGTTGCTGGCAACGGGTTTGGTGCCGTCGATTTCGGCGACGATCTTACCCAGGACTTTCGTCCACCCAACCGCGTGAGCGCGTCGGGGATGTCGTCGAACGACACCCTTTCGCCGACGGTGGGCTGGATAGCGCCGCTGCCGACGAATTCCGAGAGGCCGCGCAGGATCCCTTCCAGATGCGCCCGGCTGTAGCCGGCCGCGAGCACACCGACCAGCGTGGTATTCGTCATGACCATCATGGCCACGTCGGGGGTTGGCCAGCTGCCACTGGCGAAACCGACGGCCAGGTGCCGGCCGTCGCGAGCCAGGGCGCCCATGGCCGCGGTGCCCTGCGCGCCGCCGACCGGGTCGAAGATGACGTCGACGCCGGCCCAGTCGGTCGCCTCGCGCAGCGCGTGCGCCAGTGGTGTTTCGTCAGCGGCGGTTTCGCCGTTGGCGACGACGACGTGAACGGCGCCCAGCGACCGGCAGAATTCGACCCGCTTCTGGTCGCTGACGACGGCAAGCACCTGCGCGCGCAGCGCCTTGCCGAGTTGGACCGCCGCGATCCCGCTGCCGCCCGCGGCGCCGAGCACCGCCAGGCGTTGTCCCGCCGTGAGCCCGCCGCGATCGACGAAGCCGATCCACGCCGTCATGTTGGGGATCCAGAAGCCCGCCGCGGCGTCGTCGGCCATGGCGACAGGCGCCGGGAAGACGTTGCCGGCGTGCGCAAGTGCTTCGGTGGCGAACGATCCGTTGCCGCTGACGAAGTCACTGACGCCCAGCACGCGGGTGCCGATCGCGATGTCGACGCCGGGTCCGACCGCGGTGACGGTGCCGACCAACTCCTGCCCCGGCGTGAAGGGCAGCGGGGCGTCAGCGGATAGGTGCCGCGACACATCAGCACATCGGGCAGCCCGAGGCCCGCCGCCGCGACGCGGATCCGCACTTGCTCGGCGTCCGGATCCGGCGGATCGCGATCCACCTGGCGTAAGACCTCGGCGGGCTCACCCGGTGCGTGAACCTGCCAAGCCTTCATGAACTGGCACGGTACATCAGCGGTCCGTCGGAACCTCCGTAAAGCCCGGCACCCAGGTATCTGCAACGGAATTGAATCGGATCCGCGTCCGCAGGTGCTCGTTGATCTCCTCGATCGCGGCCGACGGCAGCGCCGTGACGTCGAAGTTCTCCCGGATGCGGGACGGAGTAACCGATCCCGTCAGCACCGCGCTGCCGCGCTGAATTCCCCACGCCAGCAACACTTGCGCTGGAGTCTTGCCGTAACGCTCGGCGACCGTAATGATCAACGGGTCGTCGAGCAGGCGCGGCTCGAGGGCGTGCCCCAGCGACGCGAAGGCCAACAGCACGATGCCGTGGGTCTTGCACAGGTTGTACAGCTCCCATTGCGGATGGTAGGGATGCGCCTCGACCTCGACGACCGCCGGCTTGATTCGCGCCGTCTCGACGACCCGCAGGGTGCCTTCGACGTCGATGTCGGACAGCCCTATTGCTCGGGAAAGTCCTTCGTCGACAACGCTTTCCATCGCTGACCAAGTCTCTTGCAGCGTTACCCCGTGATCGTAGATCACGGCTCCGTGCGCGTCGCGGGGATCCTGGTCGTCGCCCGGCTGGAACGCGTATGGCGTGTGCACCAGATACAGGTCGACCGCGTCGAGACCCAATCGGTCCAGGCTGGCTTGTAGCGCCGGCCTGACCCGTTCGGGTCGATGGTTGTTGTTCCACAGCTTGGTCGTCACGAACAGGTCCTCACGGCGTACCGTTCCCGCGGCGAACAGCTCCTTGAGCGCCGCCGCCGACCTCGGCTTCGTTGCGGTACCGTTCGGCGGCGTCGAGGTGCCGGAAACCCACTTCGACGGCTGTCTTGACCGTCTCGCGAGTTTTGCTGTTGTCGGACAGCGATGTTCCGAATCCCAGCACCGGGATCTTTCTGCCGTTGTTGAGGGTGGAGGTGTGCTGATGCAACTTCTGCATCGTCTCCATGGTGTTTCGCCTTTCCGTCATGCCCGTGAAATGTGCTTTGTGCCAACAGGGTTCTTCAGCTCGAAGACCGCCCGGGCGGTCGTCTATATCGCGCTGGCGAGGAATCGGAAGTTCACCAGGGCGGCCAGATAACCGTCGCCTTCGGGCAGGCGCGGGCCGGCGGTGGCGTCCTTGACCACGACCACTTCGAAGCCCTGCTCGATCAGTTCGCGCAGGTGGCCTTCGACGCAGAGATTGGTGGCCATCCCGGCCAGGACGACCTTGATGCCGCGCTTGCGCAACTGCAGCACGAGGTCATTGGACTCGGGGCCGACGATCTTGTGCGGCGCCGCGATCACGGTCTGACCGTCGTGAATGTGGTGCTGGTATTCCGGCAGGAAATCCGCTCCGGAGCCCGCGAACCCGTCGGTCGTGTACGCGCCCCGGCGTTCGAACATGCCGACGCCCGCCCTGAACTGTTCGAGCGGATCACCGAAGCGCCACTGGCTGTCGGTCGGATAGAAGTGATGCGGTGATATCGCGACGGTGATGCCGGCCAGCTTCGCGGCGTCGAGCAGTTCGCCGATGTGCGCGACGGTGTTGTTGTCGCGGATGCTGTCGCCGAACACCGACCACGAAACTCCTTGGGGGCTAAGGAAATCGATCTGTGGATCGGTGATGACGAGTGCTGCGTGCAAATGGTCGAGCACGAAGTTGGAGCTCGGCAGCACGGGGTTCTGGGGTTCGGCATACATGGTCAGATCGGTCATCTGTGGTCCTTCCGCTCGGTACCCGATAATAGATGACCAGTCGTCTATAATCAAGAGCGGCCGGTTGCAGGACGGGACGAGATCAGCCCAGCAGCGCCGGCATGGTGATCGTTTCGAAACGCTCATACGGGGCGCGGCTGCGGGTCACCTTCCCGCGCAGCGCCGCACCCTCCCACGATTCGATGAGCAGGGAGGCGAGTTCGCCCGCATCGAAGTCCGCGCGGATGTCGCCGCCACTCTGGCCGGAGCGCACGCACGCCGTCAGGGCCGTATCCCAGTGCCCAAGAATGCGGGCCAGTTCGGCGCGTACCGGTTCGCTACACCCGGCAAGCTCGAGCGACAGGTTGCCGACCAGGCAACCGAGCAAAAACTCACCCGATTCGTGATCGTCGGCGAGCGCATGGAAGAACCGTGCGATGCGACGCCGTGCCGGTCCGCCCCTGTCCAGCAGGGGCAGCAGTCTCGTTGCGATGTCGGACCAGTAATGGTCCAGGATCGCGGCGGCGAACGCCTCTTTGCTGGGAAAGTAGGCGTAGAAGGAGCCTTTCGGAACGCCGGCCGCATCGGTGATGTCCTTGACCCCACTGGCGGCAAAGCCGCGCGCGTGCACGAGTTCGAGCCCCGCCTCCAGCAGGCGGCGGCGCACGTCGGGGTTCGGTGGCCGTGGCATGTCGGCAATTATAGCCGACCGGTCACCTATCTTTGAGAGACGCTCGGGGTGGCCGGACTAACTGCGCGCACCGGGCCCGGTAACCACCAGACCCGTGCAACCACTGCGGCAGCGCATCCGGTAGATGATTCGTCCGACCGTGTTCCCTCGCGAGGAATACTGATACCAGACCAGCGCGTCGGCCTGTCCGTGGCAGTTGCGGCATTGTTCGGTTTCACGTTTGTACATTGGCGTCCTCCATCCAGCGGAGCGGGGGGAATCGTCCAACGGTGGGCGACTTAAATCTGAAGTTACAGCAGCGTCATTGCCGCAATGCTCCACCGCGCCAAGAGTTTTACAACCGTATACGCTAGGCGACGCGATCGCAGCTCAATCGAAACATGTTTGATACATAGCGCGGCGAAAGGCCGCTGGGGAACTCGGCGCTCGTCTCGTCCTGGACGCCGGCTGGCAAATGCCGAATACTTGACTTCGTGGTTGCGGCCGAGGTTCCCGATGGCATCAGCGATTTCTGGAAACTCGTTGTCCCACAGCGCGTTACCGAAGTCATCGACGTTGGTGTAAATCCGATAGATACCGCGCCGCCGTACACGCCGATGCTTGCCGCGGTACTGTGCCGTGTGACGGGCTTCGAGCCGCAGGCCGATGCGCTGCGCACGCTGCAGGAGCGCAAGGGTCAGCACGAACGCTATCTGCCGTACGCCGTGGGCGACGGAAACACCCACACGCTCAACGTCTGTCGCGGATCCGGGATGACGAGCCTGCTGGAACTGGACCCGGCGGCGCTGGACGTGTTCGAGTATCTCAAGCTGCCGGGGCAAGTGGTCGAACGCGTACCCGTGCGAGCGCACAGGCTCGACGACATCTCCGAGATCGAGCACATCGACTTCCTGAAGATCGACGTCCAAGGTGGCGAACTCGCGGTATTTCGAAGCGGGACAGTTAAACTCGCCGAAGCGGTCGTGATCCAAACCGAGATCCCGTTTGTAACGCTGTACCAGGATCAACCGACGCTCGGCGATATCGACTCCGAGCTCCGCGGCCAGGGGTTCATCCCGCATGGCTTCCCCGAGCTCAAGCTCTGGCCGATTTCGCCGTGCGTGGATCCGCGCCGGCCCATCAACCAGCTGCTGGAGGCCGACATGGTGTACGTGCGCGACTTCGTCCACGCGGAGCGGATGAGCCACGAGCAACTCAAGCACCTGGCGCTGATCGCGCACTATTGCTATCGGTCGTTCGACCTGGCGCTGCGCTGTGTGCTGCTGCTGGAGCGCCGGAAGGCGGTGCCGGCCGGGACCCGGCAGCGCTATCTGGGTCTGTTGGCGGCCGGTTGATTGCGTCAGGCCGGGTGCAGGCTGACGGCGATGCCGGAATAGCGGACCATGCCGGTCACGACGTCGATGTCGTCCTTGTTGGTCAGGCGATTGACGTTGGCCTGGTGGTGCCCATGCGGGATCGACACCGCTCCGGGCCGCATCGCCGCGTCGACCTTCACGATGCCGGTCAGTTCTCCGCTGGCGCTGCGCACCGTCACCCGCCCGCCGCTGATGACGCCCGCGGCGGCGCCGTCCTCGGGGCTGATCAGGATGTGGGTTCCTCGCCGAGAAAGTCCAACTGCCCGTTCAGTGTTCGGCGTTGCCGACGTGGCACCAGCACCAGTGGTGGGGGTGGTTGCAGAGCGGCGAGCTGCTCGACGAGTAGCGGCGGCGCCAGCCGCCAGCCACCCAGCCGTCCGATGTGGTCGTCGACCCAGGCCGCCGGTAGCTCACGGGGCACTTCCGCCCAGCCGGTGGCGGCCACTTCGTCGTATTTGGCCCGGGCCCCGGCCAACAGGACGGCCAGCACGTCGTCGTCGGTGCTGCTGTCGGGGTCGCTGAGACTGCCCAGGTCGTAGCCGAGTCGCTTGCCCAGTTCGGCAAACACCCACCACATCGAGCGCTCACCGACCGGGTCGACGACCGCGGAACTGTATTGCACCGACACGTGCGAGCTGAGGATGTCGTGAATGGTGATGTCGGGGCGTTCCAGGGGATCCTTGGTCGGCAGCACGTGGGTGGCGAGCTCGGTGGTCTCGTTGTTGATGATCTCGGTGGTGGCGAAGACCTCGAGGTTTTGCAGCGCGGGGATCAGTTCGCCGGTTTCGGGAAACGAGGTGACCAGGCTGCCGCCGACGTTGATCAGCGCGCGGATGTGGCCGGCCGCGATCTCGTCGGGCAGCACCGCGCACGGCCATTCGTTGATGAACGCCCGGGCCTCCGGGCGGCTGCGCGGACCGGGCCCGAAGCTTCCCTCGATCGGCGTGATCGGCAGGAATTCGCCGAAAGTTTCCATCTGATAGGCGAATCCGGGATGAAACCAGGTGCCGCCGGGCCGGTTCATCGCGCCGGTCAGGATCATCAGTACCCACGCCAGCCACTGGGTGACGTTGCCCCGCTCGGCCGTCATCGTGACGCCGGTGCCGGTTTCCACCGCGGCGGCCCGCACCGCGGCACCCAGCCGCGCCAACTCCGTCGCCGGAACGTCGGCATAGGACGCGGCGTACTCGAGGGTGAACGGCTCGACGGCGGCGGTCAGCTCCTCGACACCCTGGACGGGCACATCGGTTTTCCGGCCGTCGCGCAGGATCTCACGAACCAGATAGGCCAACACGGCGTGGTCGGTGCTCGGTCGCGCCGCCAGATGGCCGGTGGCCAGCCGCGCGGTTTCGGTGCGCCGCGGGTCGATCACCCACACTTGCCCGCGCCTGGCGATCTCTCGTACCGTGCCGGTCGGGTTGGGCATCGAGATCGCATGGCCATGGGAGACCACCGGGTTGGACGCCGACGAGCAGCAGGAAATCGCAGCGGTCCAAATCGGTGCGGCCGGACAGTCCCATGAATCCGCCGACCAGATCGGAGATCAGCGGCTTGGCGGTGCCGTCGATGGTCAGCGGGCTGAACTTGGCCGGCGTGCCGATCGCGGCGTGTAAGGCCTCGGCCATCCGGAAGCCGGCGCTTTCCATCGTGCTGAAGTAGAAGCCGACCGATTCCGGGCCGTGCCGGTCGATGAGGTCCTTCAGCTTTGCGCCCAGGTCGTCGAGACAGCTGTCCCAGGTGGTGTCCTGCAGCCGGCCGTCGATCCTCATCCGCGGCCGTTCCAGCCGGTCTGGATGGGTGGTGCAGCTGCGGCAGCGCCCGGCCCTTCGGGCAGCAGTAACCCTGTGAAAACGGGTGGTCCTGGTCGCCGCGAACGCGGAGCACCTCGTCACCGTCGACGTCGACCAGGATGCCGCATACCGACGTGCAGATGCGGCAAAAACTGCGCACGGTTTTCATATATCGATAACGTACCATCGTGCCCGGAGAAGCACTATCACCTTTTCGATAATGGCGTTTCCCTAGCACGTGTGCGTTCCCGGCTTCGAATGTGCGTCGGTGGTGAGCCCGCGCGGCGTGTCGCCACCGCGGGCGCACACGCAATGCCGGGGACGCACAGGTCACGCGCCCCGAACGCACGCGATGCGCAGCGCTAGAACCAGGGGCCCGGGTAGTGGCCGTCCTGGTCTTGCACCATGACGATTTCCTTGCACTCGCCGCCGGCGGTGGTCTCACCGCGGCAGACCAGCGTCCAACCCGATATCCGCTCGAAGGGCCGGATGGACCAATTCGTCGCGACCGGATCGGGAGCGGGCAACGCGAGCACCGAGTATGTTCCGCCGATGTTCGTGATGTAGAGGTGGTCGTTGAAGAACGCCCTCTTGGCGATCGGCATGTTCTTGGCCTCGTCACGATTCTTCAGCAGGTCCCAGTGCTGGGTGCGCAGGTTCCACACTCCGAAGCCGAACTGCGAGTCGGCCGAGTCCCGGCCGTCGACGAAGAGCTTCCCGTCCGACAACGTCGCGGCCAGCCCACCGCCGGAGATCCGGTCGGAGTCGCCGACCTTGATGACGGACTTGGAGTTCAGGTCGAAGAACATGGTCGACACGGCGGTGGGGGAGTCGCGGCGGGTGATCTTCACCAATTTGTCTGGCCCGTCCGATAATTCGGCGTCGACGCTCACTACCTCGTCGTCCTGGTAGATCGCCTCGCCCGACGGGCGGCGCAGCTCCGCGCCAGAGTTATTGCCCGGCTGCGTGTTTCGATGAAACGACAGGACATCCGGCCAAACTCGGCCGGGTTGCGGGTCGTTCCACGCCATCGACAGGTCGGCGCCGGACAGCAGGACGGTATGCGGCGGTGACGCGCTCGCATGGCCGTCGGTGAAGGCGTTGAGCCAGGCGGCGCCGGATGTCGTTGCACCAAGCCGCCATTGCGTTGGCTCGGTCAATCTCAGGTCAGGAGTCGGCGGCTGCAGTTCCTTCGTCGCCGTCGACTTGCCCGTCTTGAAGTCGAACGCGTAGCCGGTGGTCTTGGTGGGCGCTTGCCCGGGTTTGACGGTCGTCACGACGTAGACGACCTTCATGTCGTTGGGCGAGCTCGACAGCGCGCACATGGCTCCGGTGACGGTCTCGCCGGCGGGGATCGCCGGCAGCGACGGCGCCACGTACTGTCCGGATTTCGGATCGAAGATTTTGGGGTGAATGTCGTCCAGCGCGGTTTTGCCGACGGCGAATTCCTCGGGACAACCGAAATAGGCGGTGCCGCCGTAGCTTTTCCAGTCCTTCTCCAGCGGGCCGGTGATCGGCGGCGGTGGCGGAGCCGAACTGGTGGTGGACGTCGACGTCGTGGTCGTCGGCGTTGCGGCGGGTGGCGCTACGGCTTCCGAGCAGGAGGCAAGGAGCAGGCAGATCACCGACCCGACCAGGGCAAGCCGCCGTCCGGGCACGATCAGGCCCGCGAACCCGCGCATCGACAAACCCCCGTTAACTTCGTGTAACCCACCGAGCGTAGAGCGGGTGCCCTGGGACCGCGACTCGTGGGTGTCCTAGCGTCGTACGCCGAACTCGATGGGCACGCTCGTCGGCCCGCTCAGGCTCACCATCGGCTTCCACGGGACCGGGCCGACGATGCGCGGGTCGATCATCCGTTGGCACAGCACCGTCAGCGCTTCGGCCAGCTCGCGACGGGCCAGGTTGGCGCCCAGGCAGTAGTGCACGCCGCCGAAGGTGAGGATCGGCGGGGCTCCCTCGCGGGTGATGTCGACGCGGTGCGGGTCGGCGTACACATCGGGATCGCGGTTGGCCGCAGCGGTATTCACCAACACCATGGTGCCGGCGGGGAAGAGGTAGCCGTCGAGTTCGGCATCCTCGACCACCAGGCGCAGCGTTCCGCACGCAATCGGCGAGTGGCGCATGGTTTCCTCGACCGCGCGCATGGCCAGTTTGGGATTCTGCCGCAGCAATTGCCACTGCTCGGGGTGCTCGCAGAGGACCTGCACCGAGGCACCGACCTGGTTGCGGGTGGTATCCGTCCCCGCCAACAACAAACCTCCCGCGAGCATGCGCAGTTCGGCGGCGTTGAGCCGGTCGCCGTCGTCCTCGGCACGGATGAGGTCGGACAGCAGGTCGTCGGTCAAACAGTGCCGGCGCCGCGCGACCATGTCGTCGACATGGTCGTCGAGTTCGGCCCACGCGCGCATCACGCCGGGTTCGAGTTCGCGAATGTCGACGTTGAAGCTGAACGCCTTGAATATTTCGTCGGCCCACAGCGAAAACCGTTGCCAATCCTCGCGCGGTGCCCCAAGCAGCGCGCAGATGATCGGCACAGGGTAGGGGCGGGCGAGGTCGGTGACCACGTCGCAGCGCGCCGCGCCGGCGACCTGGTCGACGAGCTCGTTCATCAGGCCGGCCATCGTGTCATGCAGACGCAGCGTCGCTTTGGGGGTGAACGCCTTCGACGTCAGGCTGCGCAGCCGATGGTGTGCGTCGCCTTCCAGGCACAGCAAGCTGTTGACCACCTTGTCCCACAACGGACCCGAGGTGATGCCCTGCACGAGCAGGTTGATGCCGGGCGGGATCTGGAACCGGGTGTCGCGAAGGACGGTGCGCACCAGGCGGTAGGACAGCACCTCGGGGCCGAACGGGCCGATCGCGATGGGGCTCTGCCGTTGCACGGCTTCGATGCGCGGGTAGACCTCCGCGGCGTCGTAAGTCAGCGCGGGCAGGTCGGCGTCGAAAACACTTGCGGGAGCGGTACCGACGGCCATGGCGGTCTCCTTAGCCCGGAATCCGCGGAGCATACAGCCCACGCGGACAACTTCCGGATAATGTATGGCCACGGGCTGCCAGTGTCAACGACATTTGGGACGGATGCTTCATGCGCCGATGTGGCGCCGGGTCGACCATTGCGTCATGGTTGTCGGCAATTTCGGGCCCAAAGCCGCCGCGGCGGTGGTCGGATCTGCGCGGCTACGACCGGCCGATCGAGGCGTACGCCCTCAACGTCCGTAGTCGACCTGCCAGTGTTTGATGCCGTTGATGAACGGCGAGCGCAACCGCTGGGGTTGTCCCGCGGAGACCAGATGCTAGCGCTCAGACGCCGCTGGGCATACACATCCGACGAAATGTCGGCTATTTGCCGTGCGGGTCGCTGGCGTTGAGCGCCGCGATCACCTTGGCCTGGTCGCCGCGGGCCTCGCCGTAGCGCAAGAACTTCACCCGCTCCACCTGGATCTCGTTGGCGTCGGGTTCGTCTTCCAGCAGCCCGCATGACCTCGTCGAGATAGTCGTCCAGCGGCATCGCGGCGGCGTTTTCGCGTTGCCCGGGCATCAATTCGGTTTGCACGGACGGCGGCACCAGTTCTTTGACCGTCACCGTGGAGTCGGCCAACTGCAGCCGCAGCGATTCGCTGAGCATGTGAATGGCGGCCTTGGAGGCGTTGTAGCTGGGGGTTACCCGCAGCGGCGCGAAGGCCAGGCCCGACGGGCCGTGACGATCGTTGCTGCCGGCTGCTTCTGCAGGTGTTCGACAAACGCCGCGATGAGACGAATGGGGCCAAGCACATTGGTGGTGATCGTCGCCTCGGCGGTCTCGAGGAAGGTGTCGGGGTGATGCCAATCCTCGATCTTCATGATGCCGGCCATCGTGACGATGACGTTGAGGTCGGGGTGCCGTGCCAGCACCTCGGCGGCGGCGGTGCGCACGCTGGCCGCGTCGGCGGTGTCGATCCGCACCGTGTCGAGGCCGGCATGCGCGGCGGCGATCTGCTCGAGCAACTCGGCCCGGCGGCCCCCGACGATGACGGTGTTGCCCTTGGCTTGCAGCCGCAAGGCCGGGCCTAATCCGATCCCACTCGTCGAGCCCGGAATGAAGATGGTGTTGCCGGAGATTTCATGCGCGCCTTTCCTGGGGTAGCTGGAGCTTGCCAACTCGGCGGGGAGCGCGCGAGCCCCGGGTCAGCTTGTCGCGCTGGCCACCTTCGGGGTGTCACGCGCGCCGAGATTGGTCGCCGCGGTGATGACCGCCCGTTCGATCTGGCGCAGCGCGTGCACCGCGGTGAGGAACCGCCGGGTGTCGGGGTGCGGCGCGCCCGCGCCGTCGTGGTGGCGGGCCAGGGCCTCGGCGGCGTCGAGCGCATCGGTCCTGAAGTCGACCGTCACTGTCGTGGCCCCGTCGACGAGGGCGATCAGCGCGTCGATATTGCGGCGGGTCTGCTCGGCCGCGGCGGTGAACGCGTCCGCGAGCTGTTGTGCTCCGACGGGATCCTGGTAGCGCTCGCAGCTGCGGGCCAGGCGGCGCCCATAGCGGTCGCACGCGGTGAACAGGCGCAGCTCCCGTCGGATGCTGCGGCGCCCCGCCAGGCCGGCCACCCCCGCCAGCAGCGGCTTGGCGGTAATCCGGAATTGCTGCAGGTCTCGGTCGAGCCGGCGGGCTTGCTCGGTAGGGCTGACGGCCTCGTCCTCGCCGAACATCGTCGCCGTCGAGATCTCGATCAGCGATGTCAACGCCTGCAAGAAGGCGCGGGTGTCGTTGCGGATGGCGGTTCGGGTGTTGGTCGGCAACACCAAAATCGCCACCGCCACCCCGATCACGGCGCCGATCGCGGTCTCTTCGATCCGCAACATCAATACGCCGAACGAGAATTGCCCCATCAATCCGTACAGCAGCGCCAGCATCGTGGTGATCCAGAAGGTCATCAGGCTGTAGGTGACGGTCATGAAATAGAAGGCGCAGAACAGGCAGACGAAGATCGCGGCCAGCGATGCGGTCTTGTCGTTGGCGAACAGCGTGGCGGCCAGCATGCCACAGGGCACGCCGAGCATGGTGCCGACCAGCCGCTGCCAGCCCTTGGTCAGGGTTTCACCCCAGGAGTTGGTGCCGGCGAAGATCACGAACGCCGCGATCACCGCCCAGAACCACCGGGCCGGCGACGCCAGCTCACCGATGACGATGGCCAACGACGCGGCGATCGTCACCTGAATGGCTTGGCGGGTGCTCTGCGATAGCCCCTCGTTCGTCTTCTCGGCGCCGGCGTCCTTGTCGGGCGGGTCGTCGTCGAGGTCGGGTGGTTCGGTGTTGCCGGGGCCCGCCGCGGCCGCGCTGGTGGCGTGCTCGACGATCGCGCGGACTTCGGCGGTCGCGTTGGCGGCGTTGATGATCGCCAGCGCGAGGCGGCGCACCGCGGCCGCACCGGGGTCGTCGTCGGCGGTGGGCTCGGGCTGCCGGTCGAGAACCCGCTGGGCGTGATCCGCGGCCTGCTGCAGACCGCCGGGCGCCGGAATCCGGATCGCCCGGGCGAGTTCGGTCAGCGCCCCGACCAGTTCGAGGCGGGTGTCCATCGCGATGGCGCCGGGATCGTCCGCGACGACGGTTGTCACCGTGCGCCCGGCGTTGGCGACCCATTCGATCGCGAGTTCGGCGTCGAACAGCCAGGGAGCCAGTTGTTGGCTGGTCACACCGGGCCACAGGACGGCGGGATCGGCCCTGTCCTCGATCTGGCTCTGCACCAGCAGCGCGGTCTCGTTGAGCCGAATGGTGCGGGCCCGCATGTGGTGCTGGCGGCGTTCGTCGAGGCGGCCGGTCCGAACCGCCTCTGCCGTGGTGCCGACCAGGATGGCCATCCGGGCCCGCAGCGCCCGAATCGTGGCGCGCAACACGCGTTCCGGTCGATCGGGCATGACGTAGGTGCTCATCACGTGCGTGCACACCGTGCCCACCACGACGGCGCCGATCATCCACGGCAACTCCGAAAGGCTTGCTCGCAGATACAAAGTGAAGAAATAGGCCATGAACGCGACCATGCCGAGGGCTCTGCCGCGGGGCCCGAAACGGCGGACGTAGACCGCGGCGAACACGACCGTCACGAAGACGGCGTCGGCGGCCAGCGGGTGCGGCGCGAGCAGCGCGGCGGCGGTGATGGACAGCGCGGCGGGCGCGGGCAACAGCGTCATCGTGATGCGCTGCTGGCGCGGATCCGGCTCGTTGACGGATCGGGCCGCGATCATCGTGATGACCACGCCCAGCACGGCCACGGTCAGCGGCTGCCCCGTTGCCCGGGTCAACACGTAGAGCATCGCCAGCGAGCAGGCCAGCGCGGCCGTCGTCCGTGCCGCCATCCGCAGTCGCAGCAACCCGGGATCGGAGCCGATCCACCAATTTCGCGCCCGCTCGTAGAGCGCCGTCGCCGATTCGCGGAGACCGGCGCTCGCGTCGAGCTTGCTGGTATCGCCAAGGCCGCGCTCGGGCACTCCGCGCTCGTCCGACACCCGTTACCGCCCCTCCTCTGCTCACCCTATGGTGCCTGGCTCGTAGGTTTGCCCTCCCTCCGCGCTCACGCGAGCGGGGCGCAGCAGAGCACGTCGGCGTGATCGCCGCCGGTCACGCTAGTCTTCGAACTCGTGACAGCGCCGACGCGGGCGAACCTGGCCGATGGCCGTGACCTGCTGTTCTTCGCATTGCCGGGGCACAGTCCCGCGCCGGTCGCCGATCGCAGGCCACTGCCGGAACAACGCCCCGACCAGTCGCAGTTGCGCTTCGACCGGGCGACGGGGCAGTGGGTGATCATCGCCGCGCTGCGACAGGACCGCACCTACAAGCCGCCCGCTGACCAGTGCCCGTTGTGCCCGGGCCCCACCGGGCTGACCAGCGAGGTGCCCGCGCCGGACTACGACGTCGTCGTGTTCGAGAACCGGTTCCCGAGCCTGGCCGGCCCCGGTCGGCCGTTGGGCGCGCCGGCCGGTGACGGCTTCGTCTCGGCGCCCGGTCATGGCCGGACCGAGGTGATCTGCTTCTCCAGCAACCACACCGGTTCGTTTTCGCAGTTGCCGGCCGCGCACGCGCGGCTGGTGGTCGAGGCGTGGCGGCACCGCACCGCCGAGCTGATGGCCGCGCCGGGCATCGAGCAGGTCTTCTGCTTCGAGAATCGTGGCGAGGAGATCGGAGTCACGCTGACCCATCCGCATGGCCAGATCTACGGCTACCCGTATCTGACGCCCCGCACCGCCGCGATGCTTGCGCAGGTGCGCGAACATCGAAAGCAGCACGGCGACAACCTTTTTGCCAGCCTGCTGGCGCACGAGGTCGCCGACGGCAGCCGCATCGTGGCGCGCACCGAGCTGTTCACGGCGTTCGTGCCGTTCGCGGCGCGCTGGCCCGTCGAGGTGCACATCTACCCGAACAGGTTCGTGCGCAACCTCGTCGAATTGACCGACGACGAACTCGACGCGTTCGCGCGGCTCTACCTCGACGTACTGGGACGGTTTGACCGCATGTATTCGGTTCCGCTGCCCTACATTTCGGCACTGCACCAGTACGCCGACACCGATGCCCAGGCCGACGGCTACTTTCACGTCGAGTTGATGTCGATCCGGCGCAGCGCCACCAAGCTGAAGTACCTGGCGGCCTCCGAATCGGCGATGGGCGCGTTCATCGGCGACGTCCTGCCCGAAAGCGTGGCCCAGCGATTGCGCGAACTCGCATGACGGTGCGCTACGGGGCACCGGGCCGGGTCAACCTGATCGGCGAACACACCGACTACAACCTCGGATTCGCGCTGCCGATCGCGCTGCCGCAACGCACCGTTGTGACCTTCACGCCCGACCACGACGAAGCGATCACCGTGCGCAGCGACCGCGCGGACGGCACGGTGCGCATTCCGCTCGGCACGGTTCCCGGCGACGTGGACGGGTGGGCGAGCTACGTGGCCGGGGTGATGTGGACGCTCCGACAGGCCGGCCACCCGGTGCCCGGTGGCGCGATGTCGATCACCAGCGACCTGGAGCTGGGGTCGGGCCTGTCGTCGTCGGCGGCGCTGGAATGCGCGGTGCTGGGCGCGCTCACCTCGGTTACCGGTGTCCATCTCGACAGAAAAGGACAAGCGCGGCTGGCTCAGCGCGCGGAGAATGAATACGTCGGTGCCCCAACGGGTTTGCTTGATCAGTTGGCGGCACTGTTCGCAGCGCCGTCGACCGCGCTGCTGATCGACTTCCGCGACCTCACCGTCGAGCCGGTGGCCTTCGACCCCGACGCCGGCGGCGTCGCGCTGCTGCTGATCGACTCGCGCGCCCGGCATCGGCACGCCGGTGGTGAGTACGCGGCGCGGCGCGCCTCGTGCGAACGGGCGGCCGCCGAGCTCGCGGTGTCGTCACTGCGGGCGGTTCAAGACCGCGACCTATCCATCTTGAGCCAGGTGACCGATCCGGTCGACGCGCGTCGGGCCCGCCACGTGCTGACCGAGAACAGCCGTGTGGTCGATTTCGTTGCCGCGCTCCGTGATTCGGACTTCGCCACGGCCGGGCAGATCATGACCGCCTCGCACGCATCCATGCGCGACGACTACGAGATCACCACCGCGCACATCGATCTGATCGCCGACACCGCGGTGCGCGCGGGTGCCCTGGGCGCCCGGATGACCGGCGGCGGCTTCGGGGGTTGCGTGATCGCCTTAACGCCAACCGAGCGTGCCGAGATGGTCGGCCAGGCGGTGCTACGGGCGGTGGCCGACGCGGGATTCGAGCCGCCGGGGATCACCCGAACGCGCGCGGCGGCGGGCGCGGGGCCCGGCTAGACCGGGGTCAGCCGGACCGCACCGAGGTGCAAGCGGTCGACCGCCTCGCCGAACTCCTCGAGCGTCGGGATGCCCTGATCGCGGAACTTCAGCCCGATCATCGTCTGCGCACGCCGCGGGCCGTACGTCTCGGCGCAGCGCTTGTACAGATCGGACACGATCGCGCGGTCCCGGATCAGCTCGCCGCGCATCGCCGTCGACTTGCCGTCGTAGCGGACCTGGGCGGGCGCGCCGTCGCGGAAGTTCTGCTTCCACGGGGCGCCGGTCAGCGCGTACAGACCGTTGTCGATCACGTGGGCGCTCACCGGAAGTGTGAACGGGCGTCCGGTCTTTCGGCCGGTGAAGCTCAGCACCATCAGCTGCTTGCGGGTCGGTCCGGCCAGCGGGGTGCGCAGCAGGAAACCCAGCATCGGGTTGACGAGTTTGAGCAGGAATGAGGGCGGGTGCCCGACGTCGATCGCGTACGACTCTTCTGCCATCCACACACCGTAAGTCCAATCGGTACGCCGGGCAGCCCTTTCCGCGCAGGATGGGCACCGGCTGGGCGAGCCGCCTTCCTGGTCTCACCTCACGGTATGGCTGTCACGGGGTGATCGTGGTCTGCTCGTCGATGACGTTGGTGGCGTCCATCAACGGACCGTGATCGGTCTGCAGCGAGTCGGCGTTGAACTGCAACACGTACACCGCGCCTTGGCTGGGAATCACTACTATCTTCTGCGCGATCGCACGCGACTGGCCGTTCTTGGTGTACGTGCCACCCAGCTGCCATGCCTGGAACCCGCCGAGCGTGGTCGCCTTGCCGGCCGAACCCTGGTAGTCGGGGAGGTTCTGCAGTTCTCCCGGCGCGTATAGCAGGATCTGCGACGGGTCGACGTTGCCGGTGAGCTTGGGGAAAATCGCCACGATGGTAGGCGGATCGTCGCGGTTCGCGGGCTGAGCAAGGACGATGCCGCCGTAGGACGTGGGGCTGTGCTGGGCGACCTGCCAGCCCGGGGGCACCGGCAGATCGACGGACGGTCCGGGGTCGCCGCGGTGCACCGGGGTCTCGGTGATCTTGTTCTCGACGATGTAGTCGGCGATGGATTTGTGCGCGTGCCCGCTCGGCGTCGCACTGGTGGTCGTCGTGGTCGTCGAGGTCGACGTCGAGGTGCTGGTCGATGTCGAAGTCTTGGTGCCTGATTTGCTGCCCGAGCCGCAACCGTCCAGCGCCAGACTCAGCGCCACGGCAATGGTTGCTGCGGTTAACTGTTTCATCGATCGATTCTCCCAAATTGGGCCGCTACCAGCGCCAGCCACGCGGACTGAGACTAGCCGAGTTCCGTGGGCAATGTTTGCTATCCGGGGAACTGGAGGTCCCATGCGGCCCCGTCGCGGGAGCGCATTTGTTAAACATCGACGCGAAGGCATGGTTTTGCAGTAAGAGACAGCTATGAACTCACGCAGGGCCGCCGTCGCACTCCTTGCGGTGACGGCGGTCTTCATGACGTTTGTTGCCGCCGCCCCGCCCATGGCCTACGACGGCGAACCGGAGTTCGTCGCGAATCCGGTCGAGCATGTCGACACACTCATCGGAACGGGCAGTGGGGGCGAGACGGTGGGCGAAATTAACGGCTTTCCGGGCGCCACCGTGCCATTCGGGATGGTGCAGTACTCGCCGGACACGGTGGGCAACTACGCCGGCTACAACTACCACAATCCACGCTCGACGGGGTTCAGCATGACGCATGCGTCGGTGAGCTGTGCGGCATTCGGCGATATCTCGATGTTGCCGACTACTACCCTGGCCGACTCACAACCGTGGAATGCCTGGGAACGGATCGCCCACGACGACACCGAGCAGGGCCAGCCAGGCTACTACGCGGTGCGGTTTCCCGATACCGGAGTGACGGCGGAACTCACTGCCACCACCCGCACCGGCGTCGGTCGATTCAGCTACCCGCACAACGGTCGTCCCGCCGCGTTGCACGTGCGTTCCGGCGTTTCGCCGGCGGGCAACTTCCGCGCGGCCATGCAACTAGGTGCGGACAACACGACGATCACCGGATGGGCGACCAGCGGTGGATTCTGCGGCAAGAACAACACGTACACAGTGTATTTCGCGATGAAGTTCAGCCAACCGTTCCTCTCCTACGGCGTCTGGGACGGCTATTCGGTCTACACCGGTTCCCGCGATGTGGTTTCGCCGTTCAGCGGAGGCTACGTCGAGTTTCCGGCAGGGTCGGCGGTGGAGGTCCGTACGGCGATCTCCTACGTCGGCATCGACGGTGCGCGCGCCAACCTGGCTGCCGAAGGCGCAGCGAGCTTCAACGAGGTTCGAGCCGCTGCGTCCTCAGAGTGGAACTCGATCTTGTCGTGCATTGCCGTGGCAGGCAGGAATGTCGCCGATATCGACACGTTCTACACCGCCATGTATCGATCTCTGTTGCACCCCAACACCTTCAACGACGCGGACGGACGTTACGTCGGATTCGACGGCCTCATCCACGAGGTCGCCAAGGGAGATACCCAGTATGCGAACTTTTCCGACTGGGACACCTACCGCAGCCTGGCGCCGCTACAGGCACTGCTCTTCCCGAGGCAGGCCGGCGACATGGCGCAGTCACTCGTCAGCGACGCCGAGCAAAGCGGATCGCTTCCGCGCTGGTCCTTCGCGAATGCGGCAACCGGCGAGATGAGTGGAGACAACGTGGTACCGCTCATCGTCAATCTGTATGCCTACGGAGTCCGGAACTTCGATGCGCGAAAGGCATTGCACTACATGGTGAACGTGGCGACGAAAGGAGGCATCGGCCTGAACGGTTATGTGGAGCGACCGGGCATCGATACGTACTTGCAGTTCGGTTACGCACCGTTCTTGTACGAGTTCCGCACAGATGGTTGGATCGCCGACGCGTCTATCACCCTCGAATGGTCGGTCGACGACTTCGCCATCTCCAGACTCGCAAATTGGCTCGGGGACACCGCAATCGCTGCCCAATTCCAGAGCCGGTCGCAGTACTGGCAGAACCTTTTCAATCCAACCACCCGCTACGTATCTCCCCGTAGCCTGATGGGATTCTTCCCCGACGGTCCCGGATTCGTGGATTCTCCATCAACTTTCGGTCAGATCGGATACGACGAAGGCAACGCCGAGCAATACGTTTGGTGGGTACCGCACAATGTGGCCGGTCTGGTGACCGCGCTCGGCGGCCGTCATGCAGTGGCCAGCCGCCTGGACCGCTTCACCAAGAAACTCAACGAGGGTCCCAACGAGCTGTACCTGCGGGCCGGCAACGAGCCAGGCTTCGGGGTGCCGTGGCTGTACAACTACATCGGCCAGCCGTGGAAGACTCAGCTCACGGTCGACCGGGTGCGCAGGTTGTTCGGGCCGACGCCCGACGGCGCGCCGGGCAACGACGACCTGGGTGCGCTCTCCAGCTGGTATGTGTGGGCGGCGCTCGGGCTGTATCCCAGCACTCCCGGTACGCCGATCCTCACGGTCAGCACTCCGCTCTTCGATCGCGCCGTGATCAGGCTTCCGGCGGGCAAGTCCATCCGGATATCCGCGCCGGGCGCATTCGGGCCAAGCCATCCGAAGTACATCAGCAGCCTGACCGTCGACGGCAAGCACACCGATCGCACCTTTCTTCCCGAGTCGATCATCGACACCGGCGGCGAAGTCACGTTCTCGTTGGCCGCCCATCCGGACATCGGCTGGGGTGTCGATAAGTCCTCGGCGCCACCGTCGTTCGTCGCGGGTGGTTCGGCGATGACTCTGAATGTTTCCCCACCGATTGTCGCGGTTGCACCCGGAAGCACCGGCAGTGTGAACGTAGACGTCCAGCGAATGGCCGACGATGTCGGCGGCTACAGCCTCGCCGGGGTGTCCCCCGCCGCCCGGATCACGACCACACCGGTGTCGGGTCGGTTCGCCTCCGACGGGTCGTCCGCGGTTACCGTCCCCATCACCGTGGAGCGGTCGGTGCCCGACGGTTACTACTTCGTCTATCTCACCGCGAAAACCGGCGAGTATGTGCGGCGGGCAACGGTACTCGTCATGGCCCGCGCCGAAAGCGACGGACGCTGAACGTATTTGCTAAACCATGTCGTTCTCGGCGAGCCAGCGCATCACCGGCCAGCCGATGAACACCGGCAGCCAGCAGGTCAGCACCCGATACAGCAGCACCGACGGCACCCCGACGGCGGCGGGCACACCGAACGCGGCTAGCCCACCGATCAACGCCGCCTCGACGGCGCCCACCCCGCCCGGCGTCGGTGCGGGCGAGGCCAGGGTGCCGCCGACCATCGTGACGACGGTGCACGTGACGAATGTCGCGCTGCCGCCGAAGGCCTGGACGCTGGCCCAAAGCGCCAGCGCCGCACCGAGAGTCGTTCCACTGCACCCGAGCACGATCAGCGACAGCCGGCGGGGCTCACGGACGAGCTCGACGAGATCCTTGGCCACCTCCTGCAGCCGCGGGCGCACCGCCGACGCCAGCCAGCCCCGCAGCTTGGGCACCAACAGGAAGGCGCCGACGATGCCCAGCGCCACACCCGCGAGCAGGTACAGCACCGTGGCGTCCGGGACGAAATGCGAAAGGTCCATCGACGCGCCGGCCACGGTGCTGAACAAGATCAGCAACACCAGGTGCATGATCACCTGCACCGACTGCTGCAACGCCACCGCGGCGGTGGCCCGCATGACCGACAGGCCGCCCTTTTGCAGGATCCGGGTGCTCAGCGCCAGGCCGCCCACGCCGGCCGGGGTGGTGGTCGCGGCAAAGGTGTTGGCTACCTGAGCTATTGACAACTTCCAGAAATTCACCGTGCCGTCGGTGCACGCCCACAACGCCGCCGCCGCTCCCACATATATCGAGGCCGAGATGAACACGTCCAGCAGCGCCCACCACCAGTTCGCCGACCGCAGTTCGGAAAAGAACGTCGGCACGGTGCTGATGAAGGGGTACGCGACATAGACCAGTGCGCCTAGCAGCACCAGCTGGATGACCTGGCTGCGGGTGAACCGGGTGATGGTCTCCTTCTCGATCTGATCCGCACCCGTCTGCGACTTGACCTCGGCCCGGGCGGCCGAGATGACGTCGGCCGCGTCGCCGACCGACTTCCGGACCCGTTTGGGCACAGCCGATCTGGTGAGCCGACGAGACGCGGTCAAGATGGCGTCCTTGCCAAAGGTGTCGATCGCCGCGCGCACCGCCGACTTCGCGTCGTACAGCGCAGTCGTCGTCACCAGCAGCTGCGCCAGGTCCGATTGCAGCTGGGCATCGGTGGCGCCGTATTCGGCATTGCCGAACCCGCCGAACAACACCGTGCCGTCCTCCACGGTGATCTCGTGGCAGCGCAGGTCGCCGTGCGAGATCTGATAGTCGTGCAGCTTTCGCAGCGACTCCCACACCCGCACGACGGGTGTGGTTTTCGTGCATTCGTCGAGCGGGATCCCCCGAACGGGCCGGTGCGCGTACAGCGTCCAACCCCGGTCCAGCGCCGCAAAGGCGATCGTCGACGTGTTCGCCACGCCCGCCTCCCCGATCGCGATCGCCATCAACGCACGATGCTCCACGGCGCGGCTCATCGACGCCTGGAAGGGCGCGGTCTCGGCGTCGCGCAGCCGCAGCTTGCGCCATAGCTCGCGCAATGCGCCACCGCTGCGCTGGTGCGGGCCGTACAACTCGATGGCCGCCGTCGAATCGGCATCGCCGGAATCGGTCGACAGCACCAACGGCCCGGGTCCGGCGGGCCGGACCACCATCAACCGCGACACCACGAATCCACGCTTTCCAATCGCCCGCACCGCCGCGGCCAGCGGCACTTCCAGTGCGGGCGTGCCGACGGCGAGCACCACCAGCGCGCCGACGAACCATCCCACCGCCACTCCCACCAGGGAGCGGGCCGGGACAATGGCGCTGATCAACAGGTGAATCGGTACGAAGGCGAGCAGCAGCGCCCACCACCAGCGCCGCCAGCGCGCGGGTAGCCAGGGGCCGGACACCGTCAGCACCGCGGCCAGCATCGCGATCCAGCGCGGGTCGTCGAGGAACTGCGACGGCAGCGTGCTGAGCCGGTCGGAGACGTCGAAGTGCCATCGCGGTGCGGCGAAGCGGTTGCTGCTGATCGACAAGGGCGGTGCCGCGAGAATCGCCGCCGCCCCATAGGCGCCCAACAGTTTCCATTGCCGGGCCACGATCAGGCCGATCAAGATCATGAACGGTAGCGCCAGAATCGCGAACCCGTATAGCAGGTAGACCACGTCGGCTTGGGTGGGAGACAACACCCCGACGACCCGCGAGACGGACTTCTCCAGCTGGATCCAACAGGTGCGGGTGACCAGCGAACCGGTGATCACCGTCGCGAGAAAGGCGGTGGCCAGGATCAGCCGCAGGATGTCGTTGGTCCGCCGGTTCACCGGTTGCAGCAAGCTCCCAGAGACGCTGATGTCGCGTCCGTCAACTCGCATGTCAGGACCTTTCGGACCGGGGCCACGCCGTTAGCCGCACGCCGACAACTTAACCGGATACCTCCGGTCAAGCGTGCATGAACTTGACGGACAGCTTGTTCATTTGCGGGTAAACGCTAGCGGGCGCCGAGGATGGCCACAGCCCGCGGACAGCTTGCTCACGTAACCTCGCAGGCGGAAGTGAACGCGAAAGGATGTGGGCGTGGCCAGAACCGACAACGACAGCTGGGAGATCACCGAGAGCGTGGGGGCGACGGCGCTGGGCGTCGCGGCATCCCGCGCGGCGAGACCGAGAGCGAGAATCCGCTGATCCGCGACCCGTTCGCGCGTGTCTTCCTCGACGCGGCCGGCGACGGCGTGTGGAACTGGTACTCCGCGCCCCAGCTGCCGGCCGAGCTGCTGGAAATCGAACCCAACCTGGCGCAGCAGATGCAGGCGATGGTCGGCTACATGGCCTCGCGGACCGCGTTTTTCGACGCGTTCTTCATCGACGCGACGACGGCGGGCATCGCCCAGGTGGTGATCCTGGCCGCGGGGCTGGACGCGCAGTCCTGCCGTGGCCGGACGGCGTCACGGTCTACGAGCTCGACCAGCCCAAGGTGCTGGATTTCAAAGCATCGACGTTGGCCGAACACGGGGCCCAACCCGCCTGCAACCGGGTCGCCGTCCCGGTGGACCTACGCCAGGACTGGCCAAAAGCGTTGCTAGAAGCAGGGTTTGACGCCTCGGCCCCCAGCGTCTGGTCGGCCGAGGGGCTGATGCCGTATCTGCCGGCCGCGGCGCAGGAGTTGCTGTTCGAGCGCGTGCAGGCGCTGACGGTCCCGGGCAGCCGGATCGGCGTGGAGGCGTTGGGCCCGAAGTTCCTCGACCCCGAGGCCCGCACGCGCCGGCGGGCGCGAATGGATCGCGTCCGGGCTGCGTTCGCCAAGGCGGACGTGCAGCGCGAGGTGCCCAGCACCGACGAATTGTGGTACTTCGAGGAGCGCGAGGACGTGGGTGCCTGGTTCGGTCGCCACGGCTGGGACGTGACGGTGACGCCGTCGCTGGACCTGATGGCTGGCTATGGCCGCCGGCCCGCGAAGGAGGTCGAGAACGACGTCCCCGGCAACCTGTTCGTGGCCGCTCAGCGCTCGTCGGCGTAGCGCAAACTCATCAGCCCTACAGCGGCTGTTCGTGTCGATGTAACGACCGGTTAAACCTTCATGGCCAATGCTGTGGGCGGAACCGACACCGGCGTCGGAAATGGCTCGAAATGGCGCAGCGCCGACGGGAGACAAGCCATGAGCATTGCCAAGGCCGCGCCCGGTGCCAGCACTGTCGGCAAGGCAATCGAAATAGCGTTTTCGGGGCGGTTCGGTTTTGGTATCTACCGGTGGGTCTACCTGCCGTTCCAGGTGCCGCCCGGTGTGCAACAAATTCGGGTGAGCACGTCGCACGACTCCGGCATCGGCGGCCCGGCCCGAAATGTGTTGGACCTCGGGCTGTTTGGGGCAGCCGGCCACGACTTGGGCAATGCCGCCGGATTCCGGGGCTGGTCCGGTGGGGCCCGTGACGGCTTCACGATCTCGCGCACCCACGCGACGCCGGGCTACCTGGCCGGTCCGATCGAGCCGGGCGTGTGGGCGGTGGCGCTGGGCCCGGTGGTGCTGAGTCCGTGGGGGATGGCCTGGCAGGCGCGGGTCACGTTGGACTACGAGCCGCTCAGCGGGCCCCCGGTCGCGCCGCATTCGCCGACGGCGTTCACGCCCGCTTCGGTCGGCGGTGCGCGCTGGTACCGCGGCGATCTGCATCTGCATACTGAGCACTCCGACGGTGAACGCGATCCCGCCGAACTGGTCTCGGACGCGCACGCCGGCGGGCTCGACTTCATCGTCTCCACCGAGCACAACACCAACTCCGCCAACCGGGTCTGGCCCACCTGTCGCACCGGATCGCTGTTGGTGATTCCGGGCGTGGAGGTCACCACACGGCACGGACACTGGCTCGCCGTCGGCCTGCCCCCGGGCGGCTGGGTGGACTGGCGCTACGGGCCCGGCGACGGGGTCTTCCCGCGCTTTGCCGCCGAGGTTCGCCAAGCCGGGGGCTTGGTGGTCGCCGCCCATCCCGCCGCGCCGCTGCCGGGCTCGGCGTGGGAATTCGGTTTCTCCGACGTGGACTCGCTGGAAGTATGGAACGGTCACTGGAACGTCGACGACGAAGTGTCGCTCCGTATTTGGCAGCGGCTTCTGCGACAGAGCCGGCGCATCGTCGCGGTCGGCGGCAGCGACTCCCATGCCAGGCGACAGCTGGTCGGCGCGCCGCAGACGGCCGTGCACGCGGACGAGCTGTCGGTGCCCGCGATCGTCGACGCCCTGCGCCGCGGCCGCTCGTATATCGTCGGATCCCGCGATGTCGCGTGCGAGCTGACCGCGTCCTGTCCGGGCGGCGACGTGGCCGGGCCCGGGCAGCGGCTGCTAGTACCGCCCGGTGCGGCGGTGACGGTCACCGCGGTCATCAGCGGAGCACCCGGCACCATCGCCTCCCTGATCACCGACGCGGGCTGCGCCGGCCGCACACCGGTAGCCTCGGCGGACAGCAGGCTGCAATGGGAGCTCGACGCCGCGTCCGCACGCTTTGCCCGGCTCGAGGTACGCGACCGGCGACGAGGCCGGCTCGGCTCGATGGTCGCCCTGACGAATCCGGTGTGGCTAACCTGAGAACGGGTAGGGCAGACCGGAATTCGCGGCGTCGGCGCGCGACGAGAGGAAGAGATGGAAACCTGGGACGCGATCTGCGCTCGGCGCAATGTCCGGCAGTACCAGCCGCGACCGGTGTCGGACGACGACCTGAACCGCATCGTCGAGGCGGGCTGGCGGGCGCCGTCGGCGAAGAACCGCCAGCCCTGGGACTTTGTCATCGTCACCGACCCGGCCCAGCTGCGGGAGCTGTCCACGGTGTGGCGCGGCGCCGGTCATATCGCGTCGGCGCCGGCCGCGATCGTGTTGGTGGTCCCGGTTCCGCCGGACGAGCGCCGGCTGGTGACCGACAACTACGACGTCGGTCAGGCGACGATGGCGATGATGATCGCGGCCACCGACCTGGGCATCGGCACCGGTCATTCGTCGGTGGGTGACCAGGACAAGGCGCGGGCGATCCTGGGCGTCCCGGACGACTACCTGGTGGCGTTCATGCTCGGCGTCGGTTATCCGGCCGATCGGCCCCTGACCCCGATCCGCAAACCGGACCGGCGCCCGTTCGACGACGTCGTGCACCGCGGACGCTGGTAGAGGGCTGGGACCATGACAGAGGCGCAGCGCGTGACCGAGCACCAAGGTGAGTACGGGTACGACGGGTCCTTTCATTCCGTCTCGCCCGGCGGGCAGGTGTCGATCGTGGCGGTCGTGTCTGCCTTGCTGTTCGGCGGCGCGGGCGTCGCCTGGGGCCGCGGGAACCGGTTGGCGGCGGTACTCGGTGCGGCGTCGGCGGCCCAGGTGCTGGCGACGGTCGCCTCGTACATCTACGCGACGAAGCATGGCAAGTTCGTGGTGTGGCGGCGCATCCTCGATGAACTCTCGCTGCAAGGCGACGAGACCGTGCTCGATCTCGGGTGCGGCCGCGGCGCGGTACTGCTCGCCGCCGCCAAGCGGGTGCCGCGCGGCCGCGCGATCGGCGTCGACCTATGGCGCGCCGACCAGACCAAGAACTCACAGCAGTCGACTCTGTCCAACGCGGACCTGGAAAACGTCGCCGACCGCGTCGAAGTGCACACCGCCGACATGACCGCGCTGCCGCTGCCCGACGAGAGCGTGGATGTCATCGTCAGCAGTCTGGCCATCCACAACATCGGAACCCACGAGGGCCGGCGCAAGGCGCTCGACGAAGCGATTCGGGTGCTGCGCCCGGGCGGTCGACTCGCGATCGCCGACCTCTGGGAAACCAACCGCCACGCCGCGCATCTGGGTCAGCTGGGTTGGCGCGATGTGCGGCGGCGCAACCTCGGCTGGCGCATGTGGTACGGCGGTCCCTGGTTCGCCACGCGGTTGGTCACCGCGACGAAGCCGGGCTAACCGGCGTGCCGCATGCTGGGTTGATGAACAGAAACGAGCTCACCGAACAGATCGTCGTCAACCGCCTGACGCGCGGCCTGACGTGGCAGTCGCTGGCCGACGCGATCGATCGGCCGGTGGTGTGGACCACGTCGGCGTTGCTGGGCCAGCATCCGATTCCGCCGGAGCAGGCCAAGGTGCTGGCCGAGATGCTGGGTCTCGAGGAGTCGGCCCTGCCGGTACTGGCGGCCCGCCCGCGTTCCCGACCGGGGGAGTGCCGACCGACCCCACCATCTACCGCTTCTACGAGGCGCTGCAGGTGTACGGCGGTGCCATCAAGGAGCTCATCCACGAGCAGTTCGGCGACGGCATCATGAGCGCGATCAACTTCAGCGTCGACGTGCAAAAAAGCCGCACCCCTCCGGCGACCGCGTCGTCGTGACGTTCGACGGAAAATACCTTGCCTACGACTGGGTTTCGGCGCGGGACGCCTGATGGGCGCGGCAACCCCACAGCCGAAGTCCGCGGATCTGGTGCTCTCCGGCGGGGGAGTCAAGTTCATCGGCCTGGTGGGTGCCATCGTGGCCCTGATGGACGCGGGCTATTCCTTCCACGGGTGTCGGGTGTGTCGGCGGGATCGGTCGTCGGTGCGATCCTGGCCGCCGCGTCCAAGGGTGACCAGCTGACCAGCCAACAGGTCAAGGAGCTCGCGCTGTCGGCGCCGCTGAGCAAATGGCGCGATGCGGGACCGGTGCCGATCCTCGGCGTGGCGTGGGGACTTGTCCGCGACACCAGCATGTTTCGCGGCGATGCCGCCCACGACTGGATTCGCAGCGAGCTGAAGAATTTGGGTGTCACCTACTTCGGGGATCTGCTTCTCGACAAGGACACGCTGCCCGAGGGACGGCGACACAAGCTGGTGGTCACCGTCGCCGACCTGAGCGCGGCGCAGTTGGTGAGACTGCCCTGGGATTACCGGCGGCTGTACGGGCTGGACCCCGACGAGCAGTTGGTCGCCGACGCGGTGCGGGCGTCGATGGCGATCCCGTTCTTCTACCCACCGGTCAAGCTGCGCAGCCTCAGCGGGGCGACGTCCGTCCTCGTCGACGGTGGTGTGCTGTCGAACTTTCCGATCGACACCTTCGACCGGTTCGACGGAAAAGTGCCGCGCTGGCCCACCTTTGGGGTCACGGTGCTGCCGCGATTCAACGAGGGTTTCAGCGCGGTGATGCCCGCGCTGAAACCGCTGCGCTTATTCGAACAGACGGCGCTGCTGGAAAGCCTGCTCACCACGATGCTGGCGGGTCACGACCAAACCCACCTCAACCAGCCGTGGGTCGCGGCCCGCGCCATCGCCGTCGAATCCACCGATGTCGGTGTCCTCGACTTCGACGTCGCCACGGACCGGCTCGAGGCGCTGTATCAGCGGGGCTACGCGGCGGCGCAGGAATTCCTGTTGACCTGGGACTGGGAGGCGTACCTGAAGCGGTTCCGCTGGGCCGTTTGAGTGGGTCCAGGGTGAAGTGACGCTCGGCCGCCGAAGTGCCACACTGCTGCGTGGAGGAGGCGACAGGAGGGGAGGCGGTTGCCCGGGCAGCCGCATCGCCTCCTCCCTACAGACCGAATTCGGCCTCGATGCCGTCGATTCCGGCGCGCAGCGCCTTGAGTGTGTCGGCGCGGGCGCGCAATTTCGTTGCGGCGTGGGCGTGCTGGTGCAGGCCGGCGAATTCCGTTGCGGCCTCCTCGGCCCGGCTGACCACCATCTCGGGCAACACGATCTCGTCGACAAAGCCCGCGGCAAGGGCGGTTTCGCCGAAGAAGGTCTTGGCCAGACCGGTGGCTTGCTGATACGCCGAACGCGTCAGCCGCAGCTTCATGATCTCCAGGGCCGCGTACGGGATCGTCATGCCGATCGCCACCTCGTTGGCCTGGATGTTGTAGGCGTGGGCCGCGATCCGATGATCGCCGGAGGCCAACAGGAACGACCCCATCGCGATCGCGTGCCCGGTGCAGGCGATCACCACCGGCTTCGGGTAGGACAACAGTCGATACGTCAGTTCGAAGCCGCCCCTGAGCATGTCGATCGCGGGCTGCACCTCGCCGGAGGTCAGGATCTTCAGGTCGAATCCGCCGCTGAACACCCGCTCGTTGCCGGTGAGCACCAGGGCGCCGACGTTGTCGCTGTCGGCCTGGTCGATCGCCTCGTTGATCGCGGCCTGCATGGTCGGGCCCAGGGCGTTGACCTTGCCGTCGTCCATCCTGATCACCGCGACGTTGTCGTTGCGGCTGTAGGTGACCGGACCGCTCATCGGAACTCCTTCGCTACAGGCAGATCGATTGAACCAGATTGGCGTTGCGTCACCCCGCGCGGGATGCGACTGCTCAGACGTGCTCGCCCCGGTGTTTACCGAGATCGTTTTGGGAGCTGCCCCAGCGCAGGCCGACATCGGTTGGCGCGTCGAGTTGGCGTGCGCGCCAGCGGTCCTGAGTTTCGGCCACCGCCTTGTTGATTCGGTCGATCTCGGCGCGGAACACGTCGTCGCGCGTTTCCTTGCTCGCGTAATGGAAGTAGGTCAGCAGGCTGCGCATCAGTTCCAGCTTCTGCTTTTCCCGCTTGGCCAGGTCGTGCGTTGTCATCAACTCGATGCGCTGAACGGGCGGCAAGGCGTCCCAGTCCAGCACCACATTGGTTTCCAGCGGCCGGCGCTCACGCTCCCAGAACCGCCAGCCGCGCGGCATCTGGGGCCGGTCGTAGTAGATCACCTTGCCGGTGAACCGAGATTCGATACCACCGCCGATTTCGCCGCGGTCGAGCGCCGAATCCCAGACCATCCGCCACTCCTGGCCGGGCGCGAGTACCGGCAGTTCGCTGGGGAGGCGCAGTTCCACGACTTCGGCGTAGCCGTCGGTGGAATTTTCGTATTCGGCGACCGTCGGTGGACTAGCAAATGAAAACCGGATGTCGTAGGCGGCGATCCGGCCGAATTCCGGACGACCAACTCGATCACGTGCCAATCGGCGGCATGCGGTTCCATCAGCATGCTCACGTGGGGCCGCGTCTGTTCGGCGGCCAGTCGGCGGTTGCGGGTGAGCTGGTGGTTGGTGAAGAGTAGCGCGACCACGCCGAGCGCAATCGCGGCCCACGCCGCCCATGCCAACCAGGTGGCCGAATCAACGTCGGTGAACCCGTGCCAGCCGCCCTGGATCCACCCCATTGAACCCATCCCTCCGCTATATCACAGCGATGTGCACCCGAAATTCTGCTGGCCCGGCTGCCGAATCGCAATCATTCGGTGCTTGCTCACGCTCACGCAAATATCGAGCGAGACAACCGCCCGCTGAATTCTTTAGCCGCCCATCAACATTCGCCACTGATCAAGGTTGGTGACCCGATACACATAGTTGGAACGCTTGACCTCGGCCAGCGGCGCGCTCGGTTCGGTGGAATACCAATGCCCCGGAAAGACGGTCGGGTCGCCCGGCAGCGCGGCCAGTTGCTGCAGGCTGCGATACATCTCGTCGGAATCTCCGCCGGGAAAGTCGGTGCGCCCGCAGCCGTCCAGGAACAGCGTGTCACCCGCAACCAGACGGCCGTCGAGCAGAAAGCACTGGCTGCCCGGTGTGTGGCCCGGGGTGTGCAGTAACTCGATCTCGGCGGCGCCGACGCTGATCTTGTCGCCGTGCTGATGGGCGGTCAGGTCGTCGACGCCGATCCCGGTGACCCGCGAAACCCAAAGCGCCTCATGGGCATTCACGTGCACCGGCACACTGGTGCGCTCCAGTAGCTCGGCCAGCCCGTTGAGCTCGAAGCCCATCATCGAACCACCCACATGGTCGGGGTGGTGGTGGGTGACCAGCACCCCGGACAGGCGCATACCGTCGGCTTCGGCCGCGTTGACCAGTTCGCCGGCGGCATACGCCGGATCGACCACGACGCAGTCACCGGTCTGACGGTCGCCGATCAGATACGCGAAATTGCGCATTTGTGTTGCCATCATGTCGCCGGCGGCAAAATCGCGACCGGAGAGCAGTTGGCGGAAATACAGTCGGTCGGCTGACGAATCTGTCACCGCATCAGACTATGACCCGGCCGACCGATCTGGCATTGCGGGCGCTTTTCTGCGGACGGTCCGGCCGGTGCGGCGTGGGTATTGTTGGGCCATGCTCAGGAAGATCGAGATCGAGATTGACGACGATCTCGTCCAAGAGGCAATACGTCGCTATCACGTGGCCGACGCGCGCGAGGCCATCCACCTGGCGCTGCGCAACCTGCTCGACACCGACGCACATGGCGACCACGACGATATCTACGACGAGTTCAGCGACCTCAGCGCATGGAATCCGAATCGCACCAGCGAGGGGGGCTGAACGTCCGCGGTGTGGTTTGGTGCCGCCGCGCGTCGCGCTGTACCCTCTTTTAGGCCCGAGGCAAGACTGTCGCGACGGGTTCCAGGCCCCCTTAGCTCAGTCGGTAGAGCGTTTCCATGGTAAGGAAAAGGTCAACGGTTCGATTCCGTTAGGGGGCTCGGTGGACGCCGAACAGGCGGACGGCGCGTACCAGAGGCGATGTAGCTCAGTCGGTTAGAGCGAACGACTCATAATCGTTAGGTCGCCGGTTCGAGTCCGGCCATCGCTACAACACAACAATGTGACGTGTGAAAGAGAACGGAAATGGCTTCCAGTACCGATGTGCGGCCGAAGATCACTTTGGCCTGCGAGGTGTGCAAACACCGCAACTACATCACCAAGAAAAACCGGCGTAACGACCCGGACCGGTTGGAGCTGAAGAAGTTCTGCCCGAATTGCGGCAAGCACCAGGCCCACCGCGAGACACGCTAACCTGCACCTACGCGTGATTTATCGAGACTGACTAGGTAGGTTTTGAAGCCGTGCCGTTGACCACAGACATCGTCGGGATGCACTACCGCTATCCCGACTATTACGAGGTGGAGCGGGAGAAGATCCGCGAGTACGCGGCCGCCGTGCGAAACGACGACCCCTGGTTCTACCAGGAGGATGCCGCCGCCGAGCTCGGCTACAAAGGCCTGGTGGCCCCGCTGACGTTCCTCTGCGTCTTCGGTTACCAGGCTCAATCGGCGTTCTTCAAGCACGCCAACATCGCGGTCACCGACGCGCAGATCGTCCAGGTCGACCAGGTGCTCAGGTACTTCAAGCCGCTCGTGGTTGGCGATCGGCTCTACTGCGACGTGACGGTGGACTCGATGCGCGTTTCGCACGGCACCCAGATCGTCGTGACCAAGAACGTCATCACCGACGAGGCCGGTGACATCGTGCAGGAGACCTACACGACCCTGGCGGGTCGTGCCGGTGAGAACGGAAAAGAGGGATTTTCTGATGCCACTGCGTGAGTTCAGTTCGGTGAAGGTAGGTGACCAGCTGCCGGAGAAGACCTACCCGCTCACCCGCCAGGACCTGGTGAACTACGCGGGCGTCTCGGGCGACCTGAACCCGATCCACTGGGACGACGAGATCGCCAAGGTCGTCGGGCTGGACACCGCGATCGCGCACGGCATGCTGACGATGGGCATCGGCGGCGGCTATGTCACCTCGTGGGTCGGGGACCCCGGCGCGGTCACCGAGTACAACGTGCGGTTCACGGCGGTGGTGCCGGTGCCCAACGACGGCAAGGGCGCCGAGCTGGTTTTCAGCGGTCGGGTCAAGTCGGTCGATCCGGAGAGCAAGTCCGTGGTCATCGCGATCAGCGCCACCACCGGCGGGAAGAAGATTTTCGGACGGGCGATCGCATCGGCCAAGTTGGCGTAACCGATGGCTCTCAAAACCGATATCCGCGGCATGGTCTGGCGGTATCCGGACTACTTCGTGGTGGGCCGCGAGCAGGTGCGCGAGTTCGCCCGGTCCATCAAAAACGACGACCCGGTGTTCTATCAGGAGGCCGCGGCGGCCGAACTGGGCTACGACTCGATCCTCGCGCCGCTGACCTTCGTCACGATCTTCGCCAAGCACGTGCAGCTGGATTTCTTCCGCCACGTCGACCTGGGCATGGAGAGCCTGGTGATCGTGCAGGTCGAGCAGCGTTTCGTCTTCAACCGGCCGATCCAGGCGGGCGACAAGTTGTGGGGCCGGATGGACATCGAGTCGGTCAACGAGCGTTTCGGCGCCGACATCGTCGTCACCAAGAACATCTGCACCGACGACAACGGTGAGCTCGTGATGGAGGCCTACACCACGTTGATGGGGCAGTACCGGGAAGAGTCGAGTGAAACGGACGACGGTTCCATTCAGCTCAGGTGGGACCCGGAATACGGGCAGGTAGTCAGAACCGCGTAATTAGTATCTGACTCCCGTGCCGATGTACACTCGGACCTCGGGGTTTTCCCATTACAACGCGCTGTCCGTAGGTTCGGCGATCACCGAACGGAGAGCGCGCGTGTCATGTAGGCCCGGTAGGTAAGCGCAGGTTGGCCTGCCAACCGCGAAGGGGCGTAGCTCAACTGGCAGAGCAGCGGTCTCCAAAACCGCAGGTTGCAGGTTCAAGTCCTGTCGCCCCTGCAGAAGACACTGAGAAGCGTGCCATGCTGGACACTAATCGGTCAGCGCGGCACGGATCGCGACATAGCCAGCGAACAAAGGAGCATGCGGTGAGCGACGAGGGCCTCGACGTCCCTGCTGCCAACGACGCCGCACGCGATGGCGGTGACACCGACGACAGCACCGGCGGCGGTCGGACGGCGGTGGTGACCAAGGCGGCGGCCCGTCCGCAACGCCCGATCGGGAAGCGGTCGCGGCAGCGGGTGGCCGATGCCGACGACGTCGACGTCGAATCCCCGGACGAGGTCGAGGACTCCAAGAAGTCCAAGAAGGCCGACAAGAAGGCCAAGAAACCGAAGAAAGCCGGCGGCCGTACCGCCAACCCGTTCGTTTACATCTTCAACTACCTCAAGCAGGTCGTTGCGGAGATGCGGAAGGTGATCTGGCCGAACCGCAAGCAGATGCTCACCTACACGTCCGTGGTGCTGGTGTTCCTCGCCTTCATGGTGGCGCTGGTCGGTCTTGCCGATCTTGGCCTGACCAAGCTGGCGCTGCTGGTGTTCGGCTGAGCTTTCGCAAGAGATAGAGAGGACTGAAAACCGTGACTACCTTCGACGGTGACACCTCCGCCGGTGAAGCGGTCGACGTAGAAGAGCCTGCCGAGGTCGTCGAGGCCGCGGAGGCCCCGGCACCCGCGGAGCCGGCCGAGGAGGCCGACCCTGCCGCCGCGCTCAAGGCGGAGCTGCGTAGCAAGCCCGGCGACTGGTACGTCATCCACTCCTACGCGGGATACGAGAACAAGGTGAAAGCCAACCTCGAAACCCGTGTGCAGAACCTCGACGTCGGTGACTACATCTTCCAGGTGGAGGTACCCACCGAAGAGGTCACCGAGATCAAGAACGGCCAGCGCAAGCAGGTCAACCGCAAGGTGTTGCCGGGCTACATCCTGGTGCGCATGGACCTGACCGACGACTCGTGGGCCGCGGTGCGCAACACCCCGGGCGTGACGGGGTTCGTCGGCGCGACGTCTCGTCCGTCGGCCCTGGCGCTCGACGACGTGGTCAAGTTCCTGCTGCCGCCGGGTTCGGCGAAGAAGCCCGTCAAGGGTGGCCCCACCACTGCCGCCGCCGCCACCGAGGCCGGTGGCCTGGAACGCCCGGTGGTCGAGGTCGACTACGAAGTGGGCGAATCGGTGACCGTCATGGACGGGCCGTTCGCCACGTTGCCGGCCACGATCAACGAGGTCAACGCCGAACAGCAGAAGCTCAAGGTGTTGGTCTCGATCTTCGGCCGCGAAACACCGGTGGAACTCACCTTTACGCAAGTCTCCAAGATCTAGCCGGCCATCCCGTGCGCGAGAACGGCCGGATGCATAAACCAGGAAGGAACTCACAAATCTCATGGCCCCGAAGAAGAAAGTCGTTGGGCTGATCAAGCTCCAGATCGTGGCGGGTCAGGCAAACCCTGCGCCGCCGGTCGGACCCGCGCTCGGCCAGCACGGCGTCAACATCATGGAGTTCTGCAAGGCATACAACGCCGCCACGGAAAACCAGCGCAGCAACGTCATCCCGGTGGAGATCACGGTCTACGAGGACCGCAGCTTCACGTTCGCGCTCAAGACGCCGCCCGCCGCCAAGTTGCTGCTCAAGGCCGCCGGCGTGGGCAAGGGCTCGGCCGAGCCGCACAAGACCAAGGTCGCCAAGATCAGCTGGGATCAGGTCCGCGAGATCGCCGAGACCAAGAAGACCGACCTCAACGCCAACGACATCGACGCCGCCGCCAAGATCATCGCCGGTACCGCCCGGTCGATGGGGATCACCGTCGAGTAACTGCGCTTCATCACCGTGGGAGGGCTGGCTTCGGCCCGAATCAACCACGACCCCAACACCAGATTGGACAGATCAATGAGCAAGAACAGCAAGGAATATCGCGCCGCCGCCGAGAAGGTGAATCGCGACAACCTCTACACCCCGCTGGAAGCGGCCAAACTCGCCAAGGAGACGGCCTCGACCAAGCAGGACGCGACCGTCGAGGTGGCCATCCGGCTCGGCGTCGACCCGCGCAAGGCCGACCAGATGGTCCGCGGCACCGTCAACCTGCCGCACGGCACCGGTAAGACCGCCCGGGTCGCGGTGTTCGCCGTCGGCGACAAGGCCGAGGAGGCCACCGCCGCGGGTGCCGACGTGGTGGGCAGCGATGACCTGATCGAGAAGATCCAGGGCGGCTTCCTGGAGTTCGACGCCGCGATCGCCACGCCGGACCAGATGGCCAAGGTCGGCCGCATCGCGCGCATCCTCGGCCCGCGCGGCCTGATGCCAAACCCCAAGACCGGCACCGTGACTCCCGAGATCGCCAAGGCCGTGTCCGACATCAAGGGCGGAAAGATCAACTTCCGCATCGACAAGCAGGCCAACCTGCACTTCGTGATCGGCAAGGCGTCGTTCGACGAGAAGAATTTGGCGGAGAACTACGGTGCCGCGATCGACGAGGTGCTGCGGCTCAAGCCGTCGTCGTCCAAGGGGCGCTACCTGAAGAAGATCACCGTGTCGACGACCACCGGCCCGGGCATCCCGGTCGACACGTCCGTCACGCGCAACTTCACCGAGGCGTAGCTTTCTGCACGCCGATCGTCGCCTTGTTGGGCGATCTCGACCGGGATAGGCACCACAAGTCGACGTTCGCGTCCGCCGGCAGACGCTAGCCGCCGCATTCGGCGATGCGTCGCCGCAGGAAGTCGCGCCCCGACTCGGAACCGCCCGCTTCCAACGCCGTTCGATACCAAGTAAGCGCTTCGCCGGGCCGGCCCGCGCGCCGCAGCAGGTCGGCCCGCACCGCCGCGACCAGATTCGAACGGGTCAGCCGGGGATCGCGCGCCACCTCGTCCAGCGCGGCCAGCCCGGCATCGGGGCCGTCGCGCAGGCCCACCGCCAGCGCGCGGTTGGCGCCCGCCACCGGTGAACCCGTCAGCTCCAGCAGCCGGTCATAGGCGGCGCAGATGGCGGTCCAGTCGGTCTGCTCCCAGGAGGGTGCGGTCGCGTGCAGTGCGGCGATCACCGCCTGCGGCAGATACGGGCCCACGGCAGGTGGGGCGTCCTCGGCCAGCCGCAACCGGTCCAGGCCGCGCGCGATGCGGCCGCGGTCCCACTTGCGGCGGTCCTGCTCTTCGAGTGGCACCAGCATGCCGGCGTCGTCGATCCGCGTTGCCCGCCGCGAATCGTGCAGCAGCGTCAGGGCGGCCAGCGCGTGCGCCTCACGCTCGTCGGGCATCAGCGCGCACAACTCGCCGGCCAATCGAACGCCTTCGTCGCACAGCTCGTCACGAATCGCCGATGGGCCCGCGGTGGACCAGTAGCCCTCGGTGAACACCGAATAGATACAGCCGAGCACGTGCGGCGTCCGCTCTGCCAACAGCTGCGGCGGCGGCACCTGCAGCGGGATGTTGGCATGACGAATCTTGTTCTTGGCGCGCGTGATTCGCTGGCCGATGGCGGCATCGGTCTGCAACAGCGCCCGCGCGATCTCGGCGACGGTCAACCCGGACACCAACCGCAGCGTCAGCGCCAATTGCGACTGCCGGTCCAAGGCGGGATGCGCGCAGGTGAACATCATTCGCAGCTCGTCGTCGCGAACCGGATGTGGATCGATGTGGTCGGTACGTGCCCCGATTTCATCCACGAATGCCGCCAATTCCTTTCCGGGACGGACGGATTCGCGGCGCAGCCGATCCCGGGCGCGGTTGCGGGCGATGGTGACCAGCCACCCGCCCGGGCTGTCGGGCATACCGTCGCGGGGCCAGCTGCGCAACGCCTCGGCGCAGGCCTCCTGGACGGCGTCCTCGGCGATGGTGAGATCGCCCGACCACCGCGCGAGCGCGGCGACGGCGGGACCCCATTCCCGGCGGAAGACGCCGTCCAGGTTGGTCATTGCGGGTGGGATCAGAGTCCCGAGACTCCAGCCAGCTGCCGCAGCTGTACCGTCGACGCGGGGATCATCGACGCGATCTTGACGGCCGCGTCACGATCCGTCGCACCGAGCAGGTAGATCCCGGTGGCGATTTCGGCGCCCTCCACATAGGGCCCGTCGGTGATCAGCACCTCGCCGTCCCGCACCCGCACGGTCGTCGCGGTGGACCGATCGTGCAAGGCGGCACCGCCGACAATGTGATCGCCGGCGGCCGCGTGCAGGTCCGCGTGTTTGGCCGCGACGGCCTTCCACTCCGGCGTGCCGGGTGTGTGTGCGGTCGCGGGCGGTTCCAGCAGCAGCGCGAGCCAGTCGTTGCCGGTGAGCTTGCGGGACGGCTCAACCGCGTGGACCACCAGCCACAGCTCCACCGCCCCGAAGGTGGCGATCGGGACATCGCGCGCCAACGCGAGCGCCTCGTCGAGGTTTTCCGCTTCGAACACGTAGTAGCCGCAGGCCACCTCGGCGGACTCGGCGAACGGGCCATCGGTGACGATCGGTGCATCGGGCCCGCCGGCGATGACGGACGCCGCGGCGGCGGGCGCCAGCGCGTCACCGGCCTTGATCGCCGGGCCGGCTTTGGCGTGGAAACGCTGCCACTCGGCCATGCCCGCTGCCCACTCTTCGGGCGTACGTTGCTGTTCCTTCGCGATCAACAGAGCGAAATACTGCATGTTCGTCACCTCCGGTAGTGAGCGAAGCCCCGTGCTCCACTTTCTACCTATCCGACGAACGACGCAGCCCCGATCCGACAGCGGCCGCGAAATCAGGCCGAGGCGCCCGGCTTGAGGTAGGTCACCAGGCTGCAGTCCAGCATCTCGTCGCCGAAGTAGTGCTCGCAGCCGCGTAGGTACTTCATGTACCGGTCGTAGACCTCTTGGGAGGTGACTTCGATGGCCTTGTCCTTGTTGGACTCCAGCGTGTCACCCCAGATGCGCAACGTCTTGACATAGTGCGACCGCAGCGAAAGCGGTTCGGGGACAACGAATCCCGCCTTCTGGCCGTGTTCGACCATCATCTCCGTGGTCGGCAGGCGGCCGCCGGGGAAGATCTCGGTGACGATGAACTTGATGAAGCGCACGGTCTCGAAGGTGAGCTTCTTGCCGCGGGCGTTCAGGTTGTACGGGTGATAGCTGACGCTGCTCTGAACGGTCATCCGGCCGTCGTCGGGCATGATGTCGAACGTCCGCTTGAAAAAGTCGTCGTAGTTCTCGTGCCCGAAGTGCTCGAACGCCTCGATCGACACGATCCGGTCGACGGGCGCGCTGAAGTCTTCCCAGTTCTGCAGCCGCACCTCCCGTGAGCGATCGGTGTCGACCGCGCCCAGCACCTGTTCGCAGCGGGCGTGCTGGTTCTTGGACAGGGTCAGGCCGATGACGTTGACGTCGTAGCGCTCCACGGCGCGACGCATGGTGGTGCCCCACCCGCAGCCGATGTCGAGCAGGGTCATGCCCGGTTTGAGGTCCAGCTTGTCCAGGTTGAGGTCGATCTTGGCGTATTGCGCCTCTTCGAGGCTGAGGTCGGGCGGTTCGAAGTATGCGCAGCTGTAGGTCCGGGTCGGGTCCTGGAACAGAGCGAAGAAATCGTCGGAGACGTCATAGTGCGCCTGGATATCCTCCGAACGCGTCCGGGTCCTGGTCGGGCTCGTCGGTTGCTCAGCCATTCTCGTGTTTGCTCCTGCACCTAGGTAACGGCGTGCAGGCGCGCACGAGCCCCCCGATTGCTTGATCCCCAACCGAACGGCGCGCGGCGCGCCTATTTATCCCCTGTCAGCAGCAACTGGGGTGAGTGCGCAGAAGCCCGGTCGTGTCGATTCCCCACCGACGGCGCCACACGCCTGTTCATCGCCCAGCGTTAGCTAACGAGCTTGCGTATACCCACTGCGCGTCGGTTTTGAACCACCGGGAGCCAATTACTTTTCCCGGCGCAACGCCCTGGCAAAGCCGGCTTGGTTGTGTGCGCTTTTAGCGCAGCGGCCCACGGGCCCAGGACGTGGGCTAAGTCGGACTGCAGCCGCTGGCGCCGGGTGACGTCGAAACCCGCTTTGGCGCAGTCGTTTTCGACCTTTCCAAGGGATGGCGGTCGGGGATCGGCGCGCGGACGCGATGGCTACTTTTCCAGCGTGAATTGGTTGACGTCGACGTAGCCTTCTCGGAACTTGTCGGCGCAGCCGGTCAGGTATTTCATGTAGCGCTCGTAGACCTCTTCGGACTGGATCTGGATGGCCTCGTTCTTATGCGCCTCCAGCGCCGCCGCCC
>NZ_JAGZ01000014.1 GCF_000526915.1 Mycobacterium genavense ATCC 51234
AACTGTTCTCCATCCTGATGGGCGAGGACGTCGACGCACGCCGCAGCTTCATCACCCGCAACGCCAAAGACGTTCGCTTCCTGGACATCTGAGCACGTCTGAGACACCAACGAGGACTACATGACTGACACCACGCTGCCGCCGGGCGACGACTCGGTCGACCGGATCGAACCGGTCGACATCCAGCAGGAGATGCAGCGCAGCTACATCGATTACGCGATGAGCGTGATCGTGGGCCGCGCGCTGCCGGAGGTCCGCGACGGCCTCAAGCCGGTGCACCGCCGGGTGCTCTACGCGATGTTCGACTCGGGATTCCGCCCGGACCGCAGCCACGCGAAGTCGGCGCGGTCGGTCGCCGAGACGATGGGTAACTACCACCCGCACGGTGACGCGTCGATCTACGACACCCTGGTCCGGATGGCGCAGCCGTGGTCGCTGCGCTACCCGCTGGTCGACGGGCAGGGCAACTTCGGTTCGCCGGGCAACGACCCGCCGGCCGCCATGCGGTACACCGAAGCCCGGCTGACGCCGTTGGCCATGGAGATGCTGCGCGAAATCGACGAGGAGACAGTCGATTTCATCCCCAACTACGACGGCCGGGTGCAAGAACCGACCGTGCTGCCCAGCCGGTTCCCCAACCTGCTGGCCAACGGTTCGGGTGGCATCGCGGTCGGCATGGCCACCAACATCCCGCCGCACAACCTCGGCGAGCTCGCCGAGGCGGTGTTCTGGTGCCTGGACAATCACGAGGCCGACGAAGAGGCCACCCTCGCCGCGGTGTGCGAACGGGTGAAGGGCCCGGACTTCCCCACCCACGGTCTGATCGTCGGATCGCAGGGGATCCACGACGCCTACACCACCGGCCGCGGTTCCATTCGGATGCGCGGAGTTGTTGAGGTAGAAGAGGATTCGCGTGGCCGGACCTCGCTGGTCATCACCGAGCTGCCGTATCAGGTCAACCACGACAACTTCATCACCTCGATCGCTGAGCAGGTCCGCGACGGCAAGCTCGCCGGGATCTCCAACATCGAGGACCAGTCCAGCGACCGGGTGGGTCTGCGGATCGTCGTCGAGGTCAAGCGGGACGCCGTCGCGAAGGTGGTGCTGAACAACCTCTACAAGCACACCCAACTGCAGACCAGCTTCGGCGCCAACATGCTGTCCATCGTCGACGGCGTGCCGCGCACGCTGCGCCTGGACCAGATGATCCGGCTCTACGTCGAACACCAACTCGACGTGATCATTCGCCGGACCACCTACCGGCTGCGGAAAGCCAACGAGCGGGCCCGCATTCTGCGCGGTCTGGTCAAAGCGCTGGACGCGCTGGACGAAGTCATCGCGTTGATCCGGGCTTCGGAAACCGTCGACATCGCCCGGGCCGGCTTGATCGAGCTGCTCGATATCGACGAGATCCAGGCCCAGGCGATCCTGGACATGCAGTTGCGCCGGCTGGCGGCCCTGGAGCGCCAGCGCATCATCGACGACCTGGCCAAGATCGAAGCCGAGATCGCCGACCTGGAAGACATCCTGGCCAAGCCGGAGCGGCAGCGCGGCATCGTGCGCGACGAGCTCGCCGAGATCGTCGAGAAGCACGGCGACGCCCGGCGGACCCGCATCGTCGCGGCCGACGGCGACGTCAACGACGAGGACCTGATCGCGCGCGAGGACGTCGTTGTCACGATCACCGAAACCGGCTACGCCAAACGCACCAAGACCGACCTGTACCGCAGCCAGAAGCGCGGCGGGAAGGGCGTGCAGGGGGCTGGTCTCAAACAGGACGACATCGTCGCGCACTTCTTCGTGTCGTCAACGCACGACTGGATTCTGTTCTTCACCACGCAGGGGCGGGTGTATCGGGCCAAGGCCTACGAGCTGCCGGAGGCGTCCCGCACGGCACGCGGCCAGCACGTCGCCAACCTGTTGGCCTTCCAGCCCGAGGAACGCATCGCGCAGGTCATCCAGATCCGCAGCTACGAAGATGCGCCATATCTGGTGTTGGCCACCAAGAACGGTCTGGTGAAGAAGTCCAAGCTGACCGACTTCGACTCCAACCGCTCCGGCGGGATCGTCGCGATCAACCTGCGTGATGGCGACGAGCTGGTCGGGGCCGTGCTGTGCTCGGCCGAGGACGATCTGCTGCTGGTCTCGGCCAACGGGCAGTCCATCCGGTTCTCGGCGACCGACGAGGCGCTGCGACCGATGGGCCGCGCCACCTCCGGTGTGCAGGGCATGCGTTTCAACGAGGACGACCGGCTGCTGTCGCTGAATGTGGTGCAGGAAGGCATGTTCCTGTTGGTCGCTACGGCCGGGGGTTACGCCAAACGCACCGCGATCGAGGAGTACCCGGTGCAGGGCCGCGGCGGCAAGGGCGTCTTGACCGTCCAGTACGACCGCCGCCGTGGCAGTCTGGTGGGGGCGTTGATTGTCGACGACGACAGCGAGTTGTACGCGATCACCTCGGGTGGTGATGTCATCCGTACCGTAGCGCGCCAGGTCCGTAAGGCCGGCCGGCAGACCAAGGGCGTTCGGTTGATGAACCTGGGTGAGGGCGACACGCTGTTGGCCATTGCCCGCAACGCCGAGGAAAGTGCGGACGAGGACGGCGAGGAACGCGTCGACGAGCCGCAGAGCTAGCCCGCCAGGGCCGCGGCCCGGGCAGTCGCCTGCCAAGGGACTGTCACCGGACAGGGGCAACTAGACTCAGCCCGACCAGAGACAGTGCACGGGCCACCGACCGGGCGGCCGCAAAGGTAAGGAGTTCCGGTGACCTCACCGAGCGAGCCGGGTGCCCCCAAGAAGGGCGACAGCCAGAACGGGGACGTTTCGGCCGAGCGGACCGGTGCCCACCCGCGCGGGACGCCCTCCCAGGCAGGCCGTAGTCCGGACGGGGGCGACTCGCCGCCGTGGCATCGCGGCGTTGCCCGGGCCGCCAACCCCGGGAATCGTCAAAGCGAACCGCCGGGCGAGGCGCGGCCGCCGGGCCCGCCCTCCGGCGTCGACGCGCGGGTCAACCGCTTCATCTCGGGCGGCAACGCGCCCGGCCGCGGCGACGGCCCCACGCACGAGGCTTACGCCAGCGAGTTGCCCGACCTGTCCGGCGGGATTCAGCGCGGCACCGCCCCGGAGCGCGGCTCGGAATCGCCGCAGCCGGCCGGGCGCTCGACGGTGACGGAATCTCGGGAGAACCGGGACAGCCTGGTTCAGGTTTCGCGGCGGCGAGGAGGCCCGGTGCGGGCCAGCATGCAGATCCGGCGCATTGATCCGTGGAGCACCTTGAAGGTGTCCCTGATGCTTTCGGTGGCATTGTTCTTCGTCTGGATGATCGCGGTGGCGTTCCTGTATCTGGTGCTCGGCGGCATGGGCGTGTGGGCCAAGCTCAACAGCAACGTCGGTGACCTGCTGAACAACACCAGCGGCAGCAGCGGGGAACTGGTCTCGAGCGGGACCATCTTCGGTGGAGCCGTGCTGATCGGATTGGTCAACATCGTGTTGTTGACGGCGATGGCCACGATCGGCGCGTTCGTCTACAACCTGACCACCGACTTGATTGGCGGCGTCGAAGTCACGTTGGCGGACCGCGATTAGTGCAGGTGTTGGGGTGGGGCGGCGATTGCGGTAATCTCGTCGCTCGGCCGTACGCGTGTACGGGCCTATAGCTCAGGCGGTTAGAGCGCTTCGCTGATAACGAAGAGGTCGGAGGTTCGAGTCCTCCTAGGCCCACAACCATGTACCCGTCTAGACGTTGTGTGAGACTTGCATTGCCGTTGGCGCTGATCGTCTTGGTGACGGCGGTGCTGCGGTCACGCCGTGGCGTCGAGGTCTGGCACGTGGCAGCAGTTGATCCCGCACCGGTTGTCGAGGGGCCTTAGCTCAGTTGGTAGAGCACTGCCTTTGCAAGGCAGGTGTCAGGGGTTCGATTCCCCTAGGCTCCACAGGTGAAATTCGCAGTTCAGGCAGTGTTTGCGCCAACAGCATCGACGCCGAATCGGACCTGTCGACCACATTGTGGCCACAATTGCCAGTTAAAAGAGCGTTGATGGTTACCCCGACAGCCTCCACATCCGACCCGTACAGGTGCCTGTACCGGTCCAACGTCAGCCCCGCGGACTCATGGCCCAACATGTTCTGCAGCTCGTAGTTGACCAAGGGTGAAGCTGTTCATTAGCGGCTCCGTCTTCCGCCGATCATTCAACGCGGCGACTACTACGAGCCTGGTCAGAGCCCCGGTATGAGGTCTCTTCGTGAGGTGGCCGCGGCCGTTCGCTAAGCTCAGAGCAGAAGGCTAGGCTTCTGTGGCTAGAGTGACGTGTGTGACTTGACGCCGTCGTCTAAAGTGCCTACGTTGTAAATACCCACCTTGTCCTCTCGTCAGGGCGGGATCTTTTCCTCTACACGCTTCATGACGATGGACGTAGGTTCATCGTCATGAAGATCGGGGTTTACGTAGACGCTTACAACCTGTACTACGGTATGCGCGCTCACTGCGGTCGCGGCACGGCGGGCTGGCGGTGGCTCGATATTCGCGGTCTCGCGAATAGCCTCTGCGGTTGGCAGGGGGCATCGGTGCACCGGATCGTGTACTGCACTGCCCGCGTAGATCCAGCCGATAGCCCTAGCGCCTACACGGACCAGGACATCTACCTGAAAGCGCTGCGAACTCACGGGACGATCGATGTCCTAGAGCTCGGCCGCTATGTGGCTTAGGCCAAGGTTGCCCCGCTGGCGAATAAGACTGCATCTGGTGGTGTGCAAGTGATCGTCCCGTCGGGCGCAGAGTCCTGGCAAGGCATACCCGTCCAATCGGCCACCGGCAGCGACGGTACCCCGCTTCCCCTCGCAACTGTTCGGGTGCGCGAAGAGAAGGGGTCTGACGTGAACGTCGCGACCCACCTTCTCGCGTATGTATTTCGCGGCGAGGTAAAGGCTGCGATCGTCATCTCAAATGACTCTGATCTGGCGCTGCCCCTGGAGATAGCCCGCACGCTCGTTCCGGTGGGCACCGTGAACCCGGGTAACAAACTCCTAGCGGGTGCGCTGCGTGGGCTGCCGAACGATGGCGCTGGCAGACACTGGTGGGGGCGGCTATCGCCGCGCCAGTACTACACCAATCAGATGCCGGATACCGTCGGCCGTTGGACTAAACCAGTCGACTGGTGACCCGAAAGGCTCACGCGGTGCGCTGAATTGGTTGCGTGATCGACCAATGATCGGCCGCGTGGATCCGCGCTTGTCGTTCAAACCTAGACTGCTGCGGACGGAAGACGGCGGCCATCATGAGCTGGCGGTGTTCGTAGTCGGCGCGCGCGGCGGTGGCGGCGCGGCGGCGGTTCCGGCGGTCGACCCAGAGGGCGCGGCGACGATGAGTACCGGGATGAAGATCCACGGGTACGCCAGCGTGACGCTGACGGCGGTGAACATTGTCGGAACCCCGAACACCGTCGCGCAGAACGGATGCCGATGCACCCAGCTCTGCCGGCCGGACTCGTCGAGCTCGAACCCGCACCACGGGCACCAATGGTTAGTCATCTGGCCATTTCATCGTCAGCTGGGCCTTATCGGGGTCGGCTATTCCCTGGATGGCTTTCGCCAGTTGCGCCAGGCCCTCGGCGAGTTGCCGGATCTCGGTGTTCTGGGCTTCGGATCCGAGCTTGCTGAAGCGCTCATTGGCCTCGCGCGCTTCCTTCCACGCATCAATCATGTTGGTGAAGCTACGCCGGGGCACTGACAATGGACGTATTCTGACCACAATTTGACCACAGTTACAGATAACTACCGTTAACTACGGTTGTGCATTTCCGCATGTCGATCAGGCTGTAACCCGTTGAACGGCGGCGCGATTCGCCTTTGCAAGGCAGGTGTCAGGGGTTCGGTTCCCCTAGGCTCCACAAATCAAGAAACGCCGCCCCGGTGCTAGGCGTACCGACTGAATTACCGACTCCTGCTTAGACATTGGCCGCCGGCCCGCGGAGCCAAACCCACTCATTTGCTACGTCCAGGTAAACTCACTCGGCCGGCAAGGCCACAGCCACAGTATTAGCTGTATCGTGCCGCTCATGATCAAATCAGCGCGGGTCGCCGGAACCGTGACGCTGGGAGCGGCATTGACGTTCGGCGGAGTCGGAATTGGCATCGGGCTGGCTCCGCCAGCATCTGCGGGCTGTCAGGGCACCCTCATTCCGGGCGAGTCCTACTGCGACAAGCCGCCGGGCCCGAACGGCGTCTACGAGCGGTGCCACCAGGCCCCCAGCTACCCGGTCTTCGGTGGCCGCGGTGTGATCGAGGACGTGACGCCGCCGCCCGAGTGCTACCCGGTTGACCCGTCGCAGCCGATCCCCTGGGTCAGCCGCCGAACCACATCGACGACTGACGCCGGCGCGGCGCCGAGTGGGATTCGCAGGCGATACCGTCGATGTCCCGGTCTAGCCATTGTCCGTAGGCCGGGTCGCCTCGCGGGATGTTGTACCGCCCGTCCTTCGCGGCCGCCTTGCAGTTCGCGTACGGCCACCAATCCCGTGTGCCGAGTTCCCCAGGCGCACAGGACTTTCGGGCCTCGCCGGGGAGTGACGCGGCGAGGTCTTACTGGGTCGTGATTTGTGTGGGCGCCGGAGCGTCGGCGCATCCCGTGGCCGTCGCCGACAGCACGGGAGCGATCAGGATCGGCGGCCTAACGCCAGTTAGCGGGATGATCCGGGACAACGGATCGCGAACGGGCACAATGCAATCGGTAAATTTTGAGCGGCGGGCGTCAGGGCCGCTGCTGCACGTCCACGCTGGGTGGTCGCGGCGACGGATCGGGGTTGTCCCGATTGGTCGAACGCCGGACGATGCTGAATGCTGCCGCACCGCCGGCCAGGACCACGACGGCCACTGCCGCGATCAGCAGGGGGCGCTTGCTGCGGCGGCGCCGGGATTTGCGCGCGTCCTGCAATGCCTGCGGCAGGCACGACACCACCTCCTGCGCAGTCGTTTCCTGTGCCGCGGCGATATCGCGAGAAAGTTGGCCTTGACGGTAGCGGCGACGCAACTCCGCTGCGGTCGCCTGTACGGTGTCGGCCCCCAACCCGATGACACCGCGAGTGACGTCGACCGGTCCCACCGCCGAGTAGGCCAGGCCCCGGGACAGTCGCTGCCTGGGGGTCAGCCGGGATTCCGCCGTCGCGTTCATCTGCCGCCTTTCCGCGCCGGGTCGTGGAACCTACAGACTGCCACCATAAGAACACCGGCGTGCCGATTGCCGCGCGGCGGCGGGATTTTTGGCGCCGGGTCCCCGTCGAGCGACACCCGGTGCGGGCGCGGCCGCGGGCAATGGCAGACTCTGGTGTCGTGACCAACAGCCCGTATCAGACTGCCATTGCCACACTGCACACCAACCGCGGCGACATCAAGATCGCTTTGTTTGGAAACCACGCGCCGAAGACTGTCGCCAACTTCGTTGGCCTGGCGCAGGGCACCAAGGAGTACTCGACCCAAAATGCGTCGGGCGGTCCTTCCGGTCCGTTCTACGACGGCGCGGTCTTTCACAGAGTGATCCAGGGCTTCATGATCCAGGGCGGGGACCCGACCGGCACCGGCCGCGGCGGGCCGGGCTACCAATTCGCCGACGAGTTCCACCCCGAGCTGCAGTTCGACAAGCCCTACCTGCTGGCCATGGCCAACGCGGGGCCGGGCACCAACGGCTCGCAATTCTTCATCACCGTCGGACAGACGCCGCACCTGAACCGGCGTCACACCATCTTCGGCGAGGTGGTCGAGCCCGAGTCGCAGCGGGTGGTCGACGCGATCGCCACGACGGCGACCGACGGCAACGACCGTCCGACCGAGCCGGTCGTCATCGAGTCGATCACGATCTCCTGAATCGGTTGCGCTAACCCGGCTCGCCGCCGCGTCGACCGGCATAGCCGGCGTCGGTGAGCGCGTCGAGCACGCCTAGCGGCTCGGTGCCGAGGTCCCAGCGCGAGAACAGCACCAGGCTGTCGTCGGCCGTTTCGACTTCCAGGAAGCGCACCTTGCGCCCCATCCGGCGGAACTCGGTGATCCGAATGATCTTGATGTCGGCGTGCCGCAATACCTGCGTCCGGAACCATCCCCGGATGACCAAACCGGCGGGGGTAATTGCTAGCTTTGGGCGTGCGCGCCACGTCGCGCCCGCAAACAACAGCAGACCCGCCCCGGCAATCCCCACCATGACGCGCCCCGGCAGGTCTGTGACCACGGTCACACTCGCGATAGCCATAAACAGCCCGCCGAGGCCACAACCAGCAACTCCCGCCGCACGCGGCTCCCATTGCGTTTGCTGCACGCCGTCCTTAACCCCTCCCACCACCGCCGATACAGTTATCCACATCAGCTATCAACAGTGGGGATAAATCACACGCGTGTGATTGGGTGCCCACAAGGTTGCTGGCGCAGCCAGGGAACGGCTCCAAGATGAATTCATTCCGAATTTGATCTTGGTTAGTGCCAGCGCATCGTGAGCAACAAACCGGTGATCATGAAAGCGAACGCGATCGCGTAGTTCCACGGGCCCAGTTGCGCCATCCAATTCAGGGCGGTCGGTGCCTGGCTTCCGACGGCCGCCAACTGGAACACCATCAGCCAAACAAGACCGATCAACATCAGTCCCACGAACAGCGCGACGAACCACACGCTGGAGGGCCCGACTTTCACCTTCACCGGCGTCCGGCTAACCGCGCTGACGGTGAAGTCGTTCTTCTTGCGGACCTTGGACTTGGGCATGACTACCTCGGGATCACAATGAGCGGGACGGGGTGCAACGATAGTGGTTGTAGCTACCCGCAGGACTTGGCTACGAGATTAACCCACCTGGCCCCCCGACCAGGAAATTGGAGACTCGATGATCCAGACCCGCCGGTCACCATGGCGCTTCGGGGTGCCACTGGTTTGTCTGCTGGCCGGACTGCTGCTGGCGGCCACCCACGGGGTGTCCGGTGGCGCCGAGATCCGTCGCAGCGACGCGCCGCGCCTGGTCGACTTGGTGCGTGAGACGCAGGCCTCGGTGAATCGCCTCAAGGCCGAGCGGGACCAACTGGCAGGCAAGATCGACTCGACGCATCTTCGGTCGTCCGATGCCGCATTGGCGGCAATGCTGCGGCGCTCGGCCGAGTTGGCCGCTGAAGCGGACACGACCCCGGTCCACGGGCCGGGGCTGGTGGTGACGCTGGACGACGCCCAGCGCGACGCCAACGGCCGTTTCCCTCGCAATACCTCTCCCGACGACCTGGTGGTCCACCAGCAAGACATCCTGGCCGTCCTCAACGCCATGTGGAGTGCCGGCGCCGAGGCGATCCAGATGCAGGATCAGCGGATCATCGCCACGTCGGTGCCGCGCTGTGTCGGCAACACGCTCCTGCTCAACGGGCGCACCTACAGCCCGCCGTACACGATCACGGCGATCGGCAACCCCGCCGCCATGCAAGCCGCCCTCGGCGCTGCTCCCCTGGTGGTCCTCTACAAGCAGTACGTCGTGCGGTTCGGCCTCGGCTACCACGAGGACGTCAAGCCCGACGTGCAGCTCGTCGGCCACACCGAGCCGGTCCAGATGCATTTCGCGCAGCCGGGCGGCCCCGTCGACTACTGAGGGGCCACGGAGCCGGCCCCGACGTTCGGCGGGCGGTAACCTGACACGATGCGGATCCTGGTTGTCGACAACTACGACAGCTTCGTGTTCAACCTCGTGCAGTACTTGGGGCAACTCGGCGTCGAAGCTGACGTGTGGCGCAACGACGACGCCAGGCTGTCCGATCAAGCCGGCATCGCCGCGCAGTTCGACGGTGTGCTGCTCAGCCCCGGGCCGGGCACCCCGGAACGTGCGGGTGCCTCGATCGACCTGGTCCGGGCGTGCGCCGCAGCGGCCACCCCGCTGCTGGGCGTCTGTCTCGGGCACCAGGCCATCGGGGTGGCGTTCGGTGCTACCGTCGACCGAGCACCCGAACTGCTGCACGGCAAGACCAGCAGCGTCCACCACACGAATTCCGGTGTGCTGCAAGGACTTCCGGATCCGTTCACGGCGACTCGTTACCACTCGCTGACCATCCTGCCGGAGTCGCTGCCGCCGGTGCTGGAGGTGACGGCCCAGACCCGCAGCGGGGTCATCATGGCCGTGCGTCACACCGAACTGCCCATCCACGGTGTGCAGTTCCACCCGGAGTCGATCCTCACTGAGGGCGGTCACCGGATACTGGCCAACTGGCTGGCCTGTTGCGGGTGGTCGCGCGATGACACTTTGGTCCGCCGGCTGGAGAACGAGGTCCGCTGCGCGGTGCGGCCGTATTTTCCCGACCCGGGGGCTACTGACCGAACTTCAGCGTGATGATGCCGTCCCGGTTGACCCCGGCGCCGGCCGGCGGGTTCTGGTAGACGACCTTGTGGGACTGGGAGCCGCCGGCGTCGACGTCGGCGCCCTTGTCCAGCACGCCCGTCCAGCCCAGCGCGCGTAACCGTGGCTCGGCGTCGGTCCAGAACATGCCGGTCAGGTCGGGCATCAGGAACTGATTGCCCTTCGACACCTGCAGCTCGACTATCGAGTCAACCGGAATCGTCTGTCCCTTGGGCGGATTGGTGCCGATCACCTCACCGGCCGGCCGGGGGCTGTCCACCGAAGTCTCGGTGATCTTGGTGAAGCCGTAGACCGTCAAGTTCTTCTGTGCGACGTCGATGGTCTGGCCCGCGACGTCGGGAACCTGCTTGGTCTCGGGGCCGGACCCCACGATCACGGTGACGACGTTGGTGATCGCCGACGTCTGGTTGGCGGGTGGATTGGTGCCGACCACCTTGCCCAGCAACTCCGGCGTCGACGGCGAGTTCGCCTGCTTGAATTTGGTGAACCCGGCGGCCTTGAGTTTGCTGACCGCGTCGGCGTAACTCATCGAGGACACGTCGGGTACTTCACGTTGTTCCGGTCCGGTCGATACGTTGATCGTGATCTCGTCACCGGCCGCCACTGACGCGTTCGCGCCGGGATCGGTGCTGATGACGTGGTCGGGCGGGATCGACGAGTCGGGCTTTTGCAGGGTGCGGGTCTTGAAGCCGCGATTCTGCAGCGCGGCAACGGCATCGGCAGACACCTGGCCGCGCATGTCGGGCACTTGCACATCGCGGGTCGATCCGCCGAACGTGTTGAATGCGATCACGACGACGATCGTGAGCACCGCCAGCACGGCGACCGCGACGACCCAGCGACCGACCGGACCGCCCATCCGTTCGGGGTCGGTGTCGCTAAAGTGTTGGCGCGGTAGCGGATCGGTGCGCGAACCATGGCCTGGACCGGTCGAGGCCAGCAGTGAGGTGCGCTCGGCATCGGTGAGTACCTTCGGCGCTTCCGGCGGTTCCCCGTTGTGCACCCGAACCAGATCGGCGCGCATCTCCGCCGCGGTTTGGTAGCGGTTGTCCGGATTTTTGGCCAGCGCCTTGAGCACAACGGCGTCGAGGTCGGGGGAAATGCCCGCGTGCCGCTTCGAGGGCGCCACGGGGTCCACGCGAACATGTTGGTAGGCAACCGAAACCGGCGAATCGCCGGTGAAAGGTGGTTCACCCGTGAGGATTTCGTAAAGCACACAGCCCAGCGAGTAGACATCGGAGCGGGCGTCGACGGAATCACCCCGGGCCTGCTCCGGCGAAAGATACTGTGCGGTCCCGATTACGGCCGCGGTCTGGGTGACGCTGTTGCCGCTGTCGGCGATCGCCCGCGCGATGCCGAAGTCCATCACCTTGACCGCATTGGTCGTGCTGATCATGATGTTCGCCGGCTTGACGTCGCGGTGGATGATGCCGTTTTGGTGGCTGAAGTTCAGCGCCTGGCAGGCGTCGGCGATGATCTCGATCGCGCGCCGCGGCGGCAGGGGCCCGTCGTTGTGCACGATGTCGCGCAATGTGACGCCGTCGACGTACTCCATGACGATGTAGGGCAGCGGGCCGGCGGGGGTTTCCGCCTCGCCGGTGTCGTAGACCGCGACGATCGCCGGGTGATTGAGCGCTGCGGCGTTCTGCGCCTCGCGACGGAACCGCAAATAGAAACTGGGGTCGCGGGCAAGGTCGGCGCGCAGCACCTTCACCGCGACGTCACGGTGCAAGCGGACGTCACGGGCGAGGTGAACCTCGGACATACCCCCGAAACCGAGGATGTCGCCCAGTTCGTAGCGGTCGGACAGATGCTGCGGGGTGGTCATTGCGGTGTCTCGTGTCGGGCCGGCGAAAGGCTGGGCGTCAGGGGGGTGGCCCAGCTCAGTTCGGGTGGCCTGCCGTGAAATCCAGAATTACCTATCGCGCCGCGATCCGTCCAATCCGGGCGCCAACCCGGCGCGAAACCGCTCGGGGTCTTGGTGGCCGGCGGCGCGGTCGCCGGCGGTGTCCCGGTGTCGGTGACCGTCGGGGGCGGCGGCTGCTGGTTGTCACCGCGAGAGTTGATCACGATGAGCACCGCGATGATGATGGCGAGCGCCCCGAGCACCCCGGCGGCCCACAGCAGTGCGCGCTGCCCGGAGGAAAAGGTGCGACGGGCCGGCGGTGGGCGGCGACCGCTGGCGGCCGGCCGCGATCGGCTGGCCGCCGCGCCCCGCGCACTGGGCGCGGCGGTGGTCCGGGTCTGCGGGCTCGACGGAATGGCGGCCGGCGAGGCGCGTCCCGGCGGCGGTGACTGGCTAGGCCGCGGCGGACGTCGCCCGGCGCGAACCGCGGCGACCGCGTCGGCGAACGGCCCACCACTGCGGTAACGCATGCCGGGGTTCTTGACCAGCGTGATCTCGATGAGTTCGCGCACATTGGGCGGAAGCTCCTGCGGCAGCGGCGGGGGCGGTTCCTTGATGTGCTTCATCGCCACCGTCAACGCGCCGTCGCCGGTGAACGGGCGCTTGCCCGAAACCACCTCGTAGCCAACGACTCCCAGCGAGTACACGTCGCTGGAGGGGGTGGCATCGTGGCCCAGCGCCTGCTCGGGCGCGATGTATTGAGCGGTGCCCATCACCATGCCGGTCTGAGTGACGGGCGCGGCGTCGACGGCCTTGGCGATACCGAAGTCGGTGATCTTCACCTGACCAGTCGGGGTAATCAGGATGTTGCCCGGTTTGACGTCGCGGTGGACCAGACCGGCGGCATGGGCGACCTGCAGCGCGCGGCCCGTCTGCTCGAGCATGTCCAGCGCGTGGCGCAGCGACAGCCGGCCCGTGCGCTTGAGCACCGAGTTCAGCGGCTCACCGTTGACCAGCTCCATCACCAGATAGGCGGTGCGACCTTCGCCATCCAGCTGGCTCTCGCCGTAGTCGTGCACGGCGGCGATCCCCGGGTGGTTGAGCATCGCGGTCGTCCGCGCCTCGGCACGGAACCGCTCGATGAACTCGGGGTCCTGGGAGAACTCCGCCTTGAGGACCTTGACGGCCACCCGCCGGCCCAGCCGGCTGTCGACGGCCTCCCACACCTGGCCCATGCCGCCGGTGGCGATGAGACGCTGTAGCCGGTACCTGCCCGACAGCGTCACTCCAACTCGGGGGCTCATGGCTTGTCTCCCGCACGCTCCGGTCCTCGCGCGTTCCGCGCTGCGATCCTCACGCGCGCTCGCCTGCGCGGGCTCATGGGCCCCCCTGCAATGCGGCCTGGATGACGGCCCGCCCGATCGGCGCCGCGATAGCCCCGCCGGTCGCCGACAGGCGGTCGCCCCCGTTCTCCACGAGTACCGCCACCGCCACCTTCGGGGCCTGGGCGGGGGCGAACGCGATGTACCACGCGTGCGGCGGAGTGTTGCGCGGGTTGGCGCCATGCTCTGCGGTACCGGTCTTGGATGCGATCTGCACGCCGGGAATGGCCCCTTTCTGCTGCGCAGCCTTCTCGGCACCGATCATGAGCTCTGTCAGCTTAACGGCGATCTGCGGTGATACCGCGCGACGCTGCTGATAGGGCGCAGTCGTGCTGATGTTGGCCAAGTCCGGTCCCTTGAGGCTTTCGACCAGGTAAGGCTGCATCGTCACGCCGTCGTTCGCGATCGTCGCGGCGATCTCCGCGTTCTGCAGCGGGGTCAGCGCCACGTCTTTCTGCCCGATGCTAGACATCCCGAGAGCGGCGGCATCCGCGATTATCCCAACAGTGGATTCCGCCACTTGAAGCGGAATCACGCTGGGGTTGCTGTCCATGCCGAACGAATGTGCCATGCTGCGCAGGGCCTCGGCTCCGGTGAGGATGCCCAGCTGGACGAATGCGGTGTTGCACGACCTGGCGAAGGCCTCGCTCAGCGAAACGGTCGGCTGGTCGCCACACGGCAGGCCGCCGTAGTTCTCCAAGGTGGCGGTGCTGTTGGGCAGCGGGATCGTGGGCGCCGCCGTCAGCTGCTCGTCGTCCTTGGCCCCGGCCTGCAGTGCCGCCGCGGTGGTGATCACCTTGAAGGTCGAACCGGGTGGGTAGGTCTCCGACATCGCACGGTTGGTGAGCGGGCTGTCCGGGTCGTCGCGCAGCCGCTGCCACGCCTGCGCCTGCACCTCGGGGTCGTGGGAGGACAGCAGGTTGGGGTCATACGACGGCGAGGACACCATGGCCAGAATTTTGCCGGTGGACGGCTCCAGGGCCACCACGGCTCCCTTGCACGGCGGCCCGCCGCAACCCTGCTGCATCGCGTCCCAGGCAGCCTGCTGCATCCGGGGATTGATCGTGGTGTCGACGTTGCCGCCGCGCGGGTCACGGCCGGTGAAGAAGTCGGCCAGCCGGCGCCCGAACAGCCGCGCGTCGGAGCCGTTCAGCAGCGAGTTCTCCGCGCGTTCCAGCCCGGAGCTGGAATACCGCAACGAGTAGAAGCCGGTGATCGGCGCATACACCGTGGGGTTGGGATACACCCGCAGGAAACGAAACCGGCTGTCGGTGGCCACCGAATAGGCCAGCAGCTGGCCGCCCGCGATGATCTGACCGCGCTGGCGCGAGTACTCGTCGAGCAGGACGCGCTGGTTGCGCGGGTCTGCCCGTAGCCCGTCGGCGGCGAACACCTGCGTTATGGTGGCGTTGAGAAGGAGCAGCACGATCAACGCCATCACGGTCATCGAGATGCGACGGAGCGAGGTGTTCATACCTTCTGAATCACCTCGGTGCCGGCCGCCGCGATCGGCGACGTGTCGCGCGTGCGGGATCGCAACGGGCGTCGGGCGCTGTGCGAGACGCGCGCCAGGATGGCCAACAACACGTAGTTGGCCAGCAGTGAGGACCCGCCGTAGGACATCCACGGTGTGGTCAGTCCGGTGAGCGGGATCAGCTGGGTGACACCGCCGACGACGATGAACAGCTGGATCGCCAGGGTCGATGCCAGGCCCGCGGCCAGCAGCTTGCCGAAGCTGTCGCGCGCCGCGATCGCCGTGCGCATGCCCCGGACGATGACGATGGTGTAGAGCATCAAGATGCTGGCCAACCCGACCAGTCCGAGTTCCTCACCGAATGCGGCGATGATGAAGTCGGTGGAGGCGGCCGGTACCGTGTCGGGCTGGCCGTTGCCCAGACCGGTGCCGAAGATGCCTCCGGTGGCAAAGCTGAACAGCGACTGCACGATCTGATAGCCGCTACCGTCGGGGTCGGAGAAAGGATCCCACCACATCTGCACCCGGGTCCGCACGTGCGCGAACATGAAATACGCCGCAACGCTTCCCGCGGCGAACAGCGTCAGCCCGATGACCACCCAACTGAAACGCTGCGTGGCCAGGTAGACCACCACCAGAAACGACGCGTAAAGCAATAGCGAAGTGCCGAGGTCTTTTTCGAAGACCATGACGACGATCGAGATCACCCACGCCGCCAACAGCGGGGCGAGGTCTCGCGGGCGGGGCAGCGTCATCCCCATCAGGTGCTTGCCGACGCTGGTGAACAGACCGCGCTTGGCGACCAGCACCGCGGAGAAGAAGATCAGCAGCAGAATCTTGGAGAACTCGGCGGGCTGAATTGAGAAGCCCGGCAAGCGAATCCAGATTTTGGCGCCGTTCTGCTCGGACAGCGAGGCCGGCAGAACCGCGGGGATGGCCAAGAAGACCAGACCGGTGAGCCCGAAAATGTAGCCGTAGCGCGCCAGCTGCCGGTGGTCTTTGAGGAAGGTGACGACGAGTGCGAACGTGGCGACGCCGACCAGGGTCCACAGCACTTGTTGGGTGGCGCTGGGGTGATGACGACCGCTGAGCTCGTTGCCGACGAGGTCCAGGCGGTGGATCATCACCAGGCCAAGTCCGTTGAGCAGCGCCACAATTGGCAACAGCAGCGGATCGGTGTAGGGCGCGAAGCGCCTGATGGCCAGGTGCGCGCTTCCGAACAGAGCCAGAAAGCCGAGCCCGTAGCTGGCAAGCGCCCAGTCCAGGCCGTGCTCCTGGTTCGCATCGACGATCAGCAGCGCGGCGACGGTGATCACTGCGGCGAAGCACAACAGCAGCAGTTCGGAGTTGCGTCGAGTCGGCAGCGGCGGGGTGACCGTGACCGGAGGTTGGACCTGCGTGGTCATGCAGCCGCCCGGCAGTCGATGCCCGGCTGTGGTGGGAGTGGCGGGAGCGTGGTCACCGTCGGGGAAGGGGGCGGGGCCGACGTGGTCGCGGGCGCAGCAGCACTGGTACTGGTACTGGCTGGGTCGGTGCCGACAGGCGAGCTGTTGGGTGGGGTGCCGGTGGAAGGGGCGGGGGGCGCGGTGACACTGGGCGGAGTCGCCAGGCTGGTCGCCGGGCTCGGCGAGCCGGGCAGTGACGTCGCCCGGGGCGGCGGGCACGGTGGCAGCAAGTTGTTGGCCGACAACTCTTTCAACTGCGCCTCGGCCTCGTCGAGAGTCCCGGCGGGAAGCCCGGCCAACACTTGTGCGCGCGCGGCGGGGCGCAGGTCCTGCAATTGCATGAGGCGGCAGTCGGGGTGCCCACCGGATTGGCTGAAGCCGATGATCGATAAGTCGTTGCGTGCGTTGAGACAGCCCACCAAATAGGGTTCGTGCAGCGACACTCCCAGCAGGGATCCTTGGATCCCCTTCATGATCGACACCATGCCGTCGTATTCGGTGACGTAGTAGTTGCTTCGGATGATCGCGCGTCCGATGGCCAGGCCCGTGAGCGCCAGCAGCACCACCAGCGTGGTGACGATGAACATTCGCCGCCAGGCAAACCGGGGCCGGGGCACGGGCTCCTCTTGTTGCACAACGCGTTTGGCGGGCTCTTTGCGGGGACCGATGGCAGAAGCCCGCCCGGCCGAAGTGTTGGGCAACGTCAGCTGGTCTTCTTCACCGGAGACCGCGCCGGCCAGAATCGGCTGAGTCTGGCCATAGTCGTAGTCGACGACGTCGGCGACCACGACCGTCACGTTGTCGGGCCCGCCGCCGCGTAGCGCCAATTCGATTAGGCGGTAAGCACTTTCAGCAACGTCGGGTATCTGGAGTGCTTCGTGGATGGTCTCGTCGCTTACCGGGTCGGACAACCCGTCCGAGCAGAGCAGGTAGCGATCACCGGCGCGCGCTTCGCGCATGGTCAAAGTGGGCTTGACCTCGTGGCCGGTCAGTGCCCGCATGATCAGCGATCGTTGCGGATGGCTGTGCGCCTCTTCCTTGGTGATTCGTCCTTCGTCGACCAGGGTTTGGACGAAGGTGTCGTCCTTGGTGATCTGGGTCAGTTCGCCGTCGCGGAGCAGATAGCCGCGTGAGTCTCCGATGTGCACCAGCCCAAGACGGTTGCCCGCGAACAGGATTGCGGTAAGGGTGGTGCCCATCCCTTCGAGGTCGGGCTCCATCTCCACTTGGGCGGCGATGGCCGAGTTGCCGGCGCGCACTGCCGCATCGAGCTTGGCGAGCAGGTCGCCGCCGGGTTCGTCGTCGTCGAGGTGTGCCAGCGCGGCGATCACCAGCTGAGACGCGACTTCGCCGGCGGCGTGGCCGCCCATGCCGTCGGCCAGGGCCAGCAGTCGAGCGCCGGCATAGACCGAGTCTTCGTTGTTGGTGCGCACCAGGCCGCGATCGCTGCGGGCGGCATATCGCAGGACCAGGGTCACGGGCGCAGCTCGATTGCCGTCTTGCCGATCCGAATCGGCGTCCCGATTGGAACTCGTACCGCGGTGGTCACCTTCGCCCTGTCAAGGTAAGTGCCGTTGGTCGATCCTAGATCTTCGACGTACCATTCCGAGCCGCGCTGCGACAGCCGGGCATGCCGCGTCGAGGCGTAGTCGTCGGTCAGCACCAGCGTCGAATCGTCCGCGCGTCCGATCAACACCGGCTGCCCGCTGAGCGTGATGCGCGCACCTGCCAACGCCCCTTCGGTCACCACCAGATAGCGGGCAGCATGGCGGCGCTGGCGCGACGGCAGCAACGTGCCCCGCAACACCAAACCGCGGCGGACCATGACCGCACCGGTCGGTGCGTAGATGTCAGTCTTCAAGATCCGGAGAACAGACCAGATGAACACCCATAACAGCATCAAAAATCCGGCACGCGTCAGCTGCAGTACCAGTCCCTGCATCTGGCGTCCTTTCCGTCCTGGCGCCGCACCTCATGAATCCAAGCAACGTCACGATACTTGGAGGGCGGTCGACGCGGGGCGAAGTACGGCAGCTTATGCCCGCTGCGTTCAGTGGATCCGAACGATAATTTCCGAGTGGCCCAAACGGATCACGTCGCCATCGGCCAACTGCCACTCCTGCACCGGCGCGTTGTTGACCGTCGTGCCGTTGGTGGAGTTGAGGTCGGACAGCAGCGCGACCTGTCCGTCCCAGCGGATTTCCAAGTGGCGCCGGGACACACCGGTGTCGGGCAACCGGAACTGGGCGTCCTGTCCGCGACCGACGATGTTGGAGCCGTCGCGCAGCTGATAGGTGCGGCCGCTGCCGTCGTCGAGCTGCAGCGTGACCGCCGTCCCGGCCGCGCCATAACCGCCCTGTCCGTAACCGCCGTAGCCGCCCCCGGCCTGCTGGCCGTAATCGGGCTGTTGGCCGTAGTCGTATTCGCGATGGGCGGTCTCGGGGTAGCCGCCGCCTGCCCCGGGGCCGTACCCGCCGGCCGGAATGTTCTCCGCGTACTGCGTGTAGTCCCCGCCGCCGTACTCCGGCCGGCCGCCGTAGCCCTGGCCACCTTGCTGGTAACCCTGGTCGTATCCGCCACCCTGCTCGGGGTAAAGCGGCCGCTGCGGTTCGGGCACTCCCGGTGCGTAGCCGCCCTCCTCGGGACGCGCGGGCCCGCGACCGTACTCGCCGTAGCCGCCGCCGTAGCCCTGCTGGACACCGCCGGGTGGCTGCCCGCCGCCAGGCTGACCGTAACCGCCGCCACCCGAGCGGTAGCCCTGGTCGTAACCTTGCCCGGCGTGGTCGTAACCCTGGGCGCCGTAGCCGCCGCCACCGGCGGGCGGACGCTGCTCATACGACGGCGGGTAAACACCCCGACCCTGATCGGGGTAGCCGCGCCCCTGGTCCTGGTAGCCGCGCTGGTCGGGGTAGCCACCCTGCTCCGGGTATCCGCCGCGCTGCTCCTGACAGCCACCCTGCTCGGGCGGACGGGGCGGTTGGTATCCGCCTTGGGGCGGGTAGCCGCCCTGTTCCGGCGGATATCCCCCGCGAGGGTCCGGTCCGCCCTGCAGGTCCTGGCCGCCGCGCTGGTCGTCTTGCGGACGCCCGTAATACTCGTCGCCGGGACGCCCCTGCCCCTGACCGCGGTAGCTCGAGTTGTCAGTCATCGGTGGTACTCCTGGTTCTGCGCTGAACGCCTGATTTGATTGTGGCGGGGCGGCATCGTGGACTTTCGGGCGGGCCTCGACATCTGGGTTGACAGCACCGCGGGCGCGAAACTGTCCGGTACGCAGGTTCGGCAACTGCTCGAACCGAACGACGACATCACCATACGTTTCCCACCCCTGTTCATGGATGTAGTCGGCCAGGTATCTACCGAATGCGCCCGACGTCAGAGCCGGATCGGCGCGCACCTTCTCGAAGTCGTGCACACCGAGGGTAATGACGTATTCGTTGGGCGCCAAAAGGTAGTTTCCGCGAAGCGGCCGCAGGCCGTCCTCGGCTTCCCGGCGCAATAGCGCCTCAACCTCTTGAGGCACGATCGATCCGCCGAACATCCGGGCAAATGCGTCGCCGACGGTCGATTCGAGCTTGCGCTCGATCCGGGCGGCAAGCCCCCTTTGGCTACCCATGCTTCAGCGCTCGCCCGCACTTGTCGAGGTATATCGCCGGGGCAAGGCAAACGTCTTGCCCGCGTGTCGCATCACTCATGCATGTTATCGGGACACCGCGACGCTGCGGCACCGTGAGAATTCTGAGAATCGAATCCACGCTGGTCACCCTCGGTCGCGCCGTCGACGGGCACGGTTAGGGCGCGGGGCAACTAGAGTGATATGGTCCTTTGGTTGTTTCCCCGGGCGAGTGGCGGAATGGCAGACGCGCTGGCTTCAGGTGCCAGTGTCCTTCGGGACGTGGGGGTTCAAGTCCCCCTTCGCCCACCACTGTGATGAGTCGCGTCATGGGTTACAGATTCCCCTGCCATGTGTCGGGGTTTTGTTTTGGTTGCGCCAGTAGTTTTTGTCGGGGTCGATGTGGTGGCTGCTCAGGACGTGGCCACGAACTCTACGAGGTGTCGTGGCCTTATCCATCGCCATCCCGGCACCGGGATTGGCCGCGCCGGTGATTAACTGCAATCGTGCGCAGACAATCTGAGCTGGCGCGGCGCTTCTACGACCGATTCGAACCGGTGCACGCGGTGACTTACTTCGCGCCGGAGGCGCGGGCCGCACTCGACGAGCTGGGCTACCGCGGCTTCTGGATGGGCTACTTCGCGGCCCGCTCCGCCCCGCTGGGCATGGCGCCGCCGGAGCTGGTGACCGCCATCTTCCACAACTTCGCCCCGCATCGCGTCGCCAAAGCCTTGCCGACGGCATGGCAGATCGCCGGACCGGACGCCGCCTTGCGGGCCAGGCAGGACTCAGCGGTGGCTGCGCTGCGCCGCTCCGGCCTGGACGACGACGAAAACGTCATCACCGCAGCGGAATTAGCGAAAAAGGCGCATGTACGGCACCCGTCGACGGGTGCCCGCTGTTCGCCGCCAACCGCGCGCTGCCCTGGCCCGACACTCCGCTGGCCGCCCTCTGGCATGCCACCACGCTGCTGCGTGAGCACCGCGGCGACGGCCATGTGGCGGTTTTGACCGCGGCCGGCATCTCGGGCCGGGAGTGCAACGTGTTGCACGCCACGGCGGGTCGCGTCCCCCCGCGATTACCTCGCCCGCACCCGCGATTACGACGAGACCGAGTGGCGCCACCACGAACAGCGGCTGGCCGAGCGTGGACTGCTCAACGACGACGGCACGCTCACGGCAGCCGGCGCCGAACTCAAGGAACGCGTCGAGTCGAGCACCGACGTGCTCGGACTCTCGGCACTCGACGCGCTCAGCAACGACGAGGTCGAGGCACTGTTCCAACCACTCACGCCGCTCACGCGTGCGGTGGTGAAAGGCGGAGACGTTCTTGCGGTCACTCCAATGGCATTGCGGTGCAATGAATTACACGACGCCAGTGCACACTTGAGCTCTGTTTAGCGCTACGGGTCGCGGGGGAGCAAGCGCTGCTTCTGCTCGATGAACTCGTCTTGGGTGAGGATCCCCGCATCGCGCAGTGAGGCCAGCTCACGCAGCTCGGCGGCGATACTGGTGATCGGACCGCCCAACGGAGCCTGTTGCAAGTCGGCCGGCGGCTTGTCACCTTTTTGCCGGGCACCCCGATTCGTTCCTGGAGTCTTGCGCCGCCTCCCCCGGTGGTGCCGGCCATCGCGCGCCCGGCCATGCTCGCCAGGGCCATCTGGCTGAACAGACTCCCGCGCTGGAACCGGTCGCTTGCGCGGCGGCGCCGACGGTCGCGGCCGGCAGCGCCGTCGTCATCGCGCGCAATTCCGGGGCCGCGGCCGCCCAGGCCGGTGGCACCGACAGCCGTCCGACCGAGGGGGCGTGGCCAAACCAAGCGGACACCGACGCCGCCGGATTGGTGACGACTGGAAAGGTCGTCGGTGGCGTCGGCGCATTGCCCGGCCACGGTTCTATCCCCGCCCAACCGCTGACGATGTCGTCGGTGTGGACACCGGTCCAATATCCGCCCACGTCGTAGGGAAGAGCCGTGACCCCCAGCGAGGTGTCGGCGGCAAGTCCGGCCGCACCGATTTCCGGGTCGAGGAAAACCGCGCTCAGGTCCGCGAGCAGGCCGAGCAGGTCGCGGCCGCCGAACCCGAACGCGTCGGCCGGACTGGCCAGGTTGGTTATCGCGGCGGGGACAGCAGTGATCGCCTGCTGGACGGTCCGCTGTGCGCTGCCGGCAGAGGCGCCGGCGGATTGTGCGACCGCCTCGGCTTGGAACGCGGATCCGTCGCTGCTGGTGCTCGGCGATGGCGACTGGAACGGCGTCAGCGACGTCGCCGCCGCCGAGGAGGTCGCGTAGCTCTGCATCGCGCCGGCATCCTGCGCCCACATCTCGCTGTATTGCGCTTCGGTGGTCGCGATCGCGCTGGTGTTCTGCCCGAAGAAGTTGGCCGCGATCAGCGCCGCCAGCAGGGCGCGGTTGGCGGCGACCACCGGCGGCGGCACCGTCTCCGCGAACGTGGCTTCGTAAGCGGCCGCCGCGGCGATCGCCTGGTTGCCCGCCTGCTCAGCCTGCTCGGCGGCGATGCGCAGCCAGGCCACATACGGAGCGGCGGTCGCGGCCATGGTTGCTGCGGCAGGACCCAGCCACGGCCCTGCGGTCAGCTCAGTAATTGCCGACTGGTAGGAGGTTGCCGTCGAGTACAGCTCCGCGGCCAGCGTTTCCCACGCCGACGCCGCGCGCAGAGTTGATCTCTGGCGGCAGTGCTCCGAAGTCCACTTTTCCCTCCGATCGAGCAGGCCCGGCGCTGGCCGCCGTGGTGAACGGCAAACCAACGCGACGCCATCGCCCGGCCTGGTCGCCCGAGCCAATCATTTTGCTCACGGAGGCTGTGGGTTAGTTGGGAGGTCCGCCTACCACTGCCGCCGCTAGGACGCTTAGCAACGGGAGTGCCCGATCTACCCAGCTGCCCTGCGATAACACGTTAAGTCACGCCGCATTGTCCGCCGAATCGTGTTACCGGACAACCACACGGGAGAGATTTAGCTGTCCCATCTGAGCGGCGGTACCAGAGGATCGCCTCCAGTAAAGCCGTCGTCGACCGACTGCTGACTAGCCGGCCGGTTGGGTCTGCACCCAGGCCCTGACCTCGACGGTCGGCGGGTCGGTGAGCTCGTCGAATTCGGGATGCTTCTTGAGCACCGTCTGGACCATCGAGCACACGGGCACGATCCGTTTGCCCGCGTCCCGCGTCTTGTTCAGCGCCTCCTCGACGAGGATGGTCGCCAGGCCGCGTCCGCCGTAGTCGGGGTCGACGACGGTGTGGTGGAAAACGCGCTGTTCACCACGGTCGGCGTAGTCGGCGTGGCCGACGGTCTTGTCCTCGACGGCGATGGTGTACGTCTGATGCCCCTCGGTGACCGTGGTTTCTGCGCCGGTCTTGTCGGTGGTCATGTGGTTCCCTTTCCCTTCGGTCGGTGCGGTATGCGTCTTCGCCGCAGCCGGGTGGCGGCAACTCTCCCGGCAAGCTGGTCATCCGCCCCACCCCTGCGACTCGTGAGGCGTGGCAAAGATGGTGTGGCCGATATTGCCAGTGGTGGGGACTTCGATTCTCGTTTGACCTACCGTCCCAAGGGGATTGCGAGTTCGCGGATCTGTATCCACGTTACGCTGCTGCGTCCTAGGTAACGCCTTGAGTCAAACGGTAGCATTTTCGCAGGTGAAGCTTGGGTGACGAGAGAGGGCCGGGCGCGATGACATCACCCAGCGCTGAAAGCTACCTAAGTGCGACGTTGCTCAACAAAGGCCTTCGCGAACGTCTTTACGACGTCGATGCGGTGGTCGACGCGATTACCGATTATGCGATCGTCCAGCTCGACGCGAACGGCGACGTGGTCCGCTGGTGCCCGGGTGCACAGGCGATGTTGGGTTATTCACCGGCTGAGGTCCTCGATCGGCCGGTGTCGATGCTTTACATCGACGAGGACCGCGCCGCCGGGGCGGTCGAACGCGAGCTAGCCGCCGCCCGCAGCTCGGGGCGGTTCGAGTTCGAGGGCTGGCGGGTGCGCAAAGACGGTCAACGGTTTCGGGCCAGTATGACGTTGACCCCGATTCACGATGAAACGGGCGCGATCACCGGGTTCACGAATGTGATCCGAGACCTGACCGCCGAGCATGAGCGGACGGAGACCATGTTCCATGACCTCCTGGAGTCAGCACCGGACGCGATGGTCATCGTCACCTCGGACGGGCGCATCATGCTCGCGAACGCCCAAGCCGACCGCATGTTCGGCTATCGGCGCGAGGACCTGATTGGCCGGGAAGTCGAAATCCTTATCCCGCAACGGTTCCGAGACGCCCACAAGGGCCTGCGCAGCAGTTTCTTCGCCTACCCTGCGCCGCGTCGAATGGGGATCGGGCTGCAACTATGGGGAGTTGATTGCAACGGTAACGAGTTTCCCGTCGAAGTCAGCCTCAGCCCGATGCGCACCACCCATGGAGTGCTGGTGTCGGCGGCGATGCGCGACATGACCCATCAGCTGGCGATCCAGTCGGAGCTAGCCCAAGCCCGCACCGAGGCCGAAATATTCGCTGAACGCGACCGCATCGCGGGCGAACTGCAAGACCACGCCATCCAGCGAGTGTTCGCCGTCGGGCTCGCGCTGCAGAGCACCATCCCGCGGGTGCGATCGACCGAGGTGCAGCAACGCCTGAACGACGCGGTCGATGATCTGCATGGAGTGGTCCAAGACTTCCGCACGGCGATCTTCGGCCTGCGCCGCAAGCCCAGCGATAGCATGGGGCTACGCCATCGTCTCGACGAGATAATCGGCCAACTGTCAGGGGATCTGGCCACCACCGTGCAGTACAAAGGGCCTCTATCGGTGGTTGAGGGCCCGCTGGCCGAGCACGCCGAATCCGTCGTCGCGGAAGCGATCAAGAACGCAGTACTCCACGCCCACGCCACGAAGCTTTCGATCGCCATCGATGTTGCTGACGAGCTGTGCATCGACGTCGTCGACAACGGCAGGGGCATCCCCGACGACATAAACGGAAGTGGCCTTATCAGCCTCCGGCAACGCGCCGAAGCGGTCGGCGGTACCTTCACCGTCGGCGCCGGTCCCGACGGCGGCGTCCGGCTGCGATGGGCGGCTCCCCTCCACTAGACACGCACTATGGCCGACGCCCGCTCGCCCCTGCTGGAAGACGCGGCTGGGACGGTGCACTCCTGTTGCCTCGGTTGACTTTTGGCCCAGACGGTTAGTGGTGTATTGCCCTTCTCGGTACGCCATGGGCATCCGCACGATGGAGGCGGACCGACAACGACGCAGGCGAGGAGATGGCAATGGACGCGACCGTGGGCGACTGGTTTGGTCATCAAGGGACGGACATTGGAGCGGCCAGATCGGCGCGGGATCATCACCGAAGTGCACTCACAAGACGGTTCGCCGCCCTATATGGTGCGTTGGCTCGACGACAATCGCGAGGCCCTGGTATTCCCGGGCCCCGACGCGGTGGTGGTCACCCAAGCAGAGCAGACAGCAGCCGACGAACATGCCCGGTCACGGTTTGCGGCAGTGCAGCGTGCGATGCATAGGCCCGACACCAAGTAAGAGCCAGGGCCCACGGGTCCTACGCCGTCGTTCGGGCGCCCGGTGGTCGGCGGGCGTCGGTGCGGGATGGCTTCGAAGGCTGCCCGCCATCCGACTTTTTCGGCCGGCGCGGCTTGCGTCCGCGCGTATCCCCAGACGCGCGGCTGGCAGCAACCAGCTGCGCAATCCCAGTCTCGATCCCCGTGACGAGCGCGTCGATGTCGGGCGCGGTGTCGTAGTCGGCCGTAATGCCGAATACGAAGCTGTCGGCATAACTGATCATCGCGATGCCAGTGCGCAATCGAAGGGCGATCGGCGGGATCGGCCAGACTTCCAGGACCGGACGGCCCATCAGCCGCAGCCACCTTCGTGGACCGGGAAAGTTGGTCGCCAACGCAACAACAGCTCGTTGCTGCAACCGCATCAGCACGCGAAGCGTCCACGTCGAGAATGAAAACGGGATGCTTTTGAGCGCCGAGACCATCGCGGCGCCACCTTCGCTTTGACCACTCGCCTTGGCTCGGTTCAGTCGCTTGTGCACCAGCAACAGCTGCCGCACCGAGTCGGTCTTATCGACGGGCAGCAGCGGCAACATCGCCGACACTTGGTTGTCAGTCGCGTTGAAATGTTCGGCCGTTCGGACCGAAACGGGAACAAGCGTGCGGAGCGAGTTGCGGCCGGGCTGTTCACCGCGGCCGAGCAAGACCCTGCGATAACCGTCGGTGATCGCCGCGAGCGCCACGTCGTTCAGCGTTACGTCGAACGCTCGAGATACCTCTCGCATGTCAGCCAACCGAACCCGGGCTGCGCTATAGCGACGCCTCGTCGTGACCGGTCCATTCAGTGAAGACTCGGTGGGCCGACTCAGCAGATCGGCCGCCAATTCAGTCGCGCCCACAGCTAGATGCTCGGCGGCGAGCACACCTTGCCCAATCCCGCCGACCCAGCGCAGCGGGTTCAGACCTATCTTTGCCAGCCCCAACGCATTCGAGTGCGGCTTCTTGCCGACACGCGGGGCCCAGTCCGAAGTGTCCGCGCCGTTGTCACTGAACTTCGCCAACACCTGTGTCGTCGCGATGCCATCGGCGATGCAGTGGTGAATCTTGGTCAGTACAGCCCACCGGTTGTCGGCCAGCCCCTCGATGAAGCAGCAGTCCCACAGCGGACGCTCGCGGTCCAGCCGACGCTCCATCAATGTCGCGATCATCTCGAACAATTCGGTATCGCCGCCAGGGTCAGGCAGCGCCAGGCGGTGCAGGTGACGCGAGATATCGAAGTGGGGGTCGTCCACCCAATGGGGTGGACGCAGGTCGAGTGGATGAGTCCGCAGTACCTGCCGGCAGCGCGGGATACTTGACACCCGTTCGGCGATCACCTCAACGAACTTGTGGTAAGTCGGAGCCGGGCCCTCGATGATCGACACAGCGCCCACCGCCAGGCTCACATGCGGATCCGAGTCCTCGACCTCCAGGAACCCAGCATCCAGCGGTGTCAATTGTTCCATTTCGCCACCATTCTTTGTCGCGCGTTCTCTCGAGGGCCACGCATTCTCGCGGCCGGTGGCGGCGGGCGGTACACAGCGGCGCCGGCGGTGACGCCCGAACCGGCGACGACGAACAGCAGCTGGGCGGCGTCCCGGAGCCGTTCGGCCTGCCGCTCGAATCCGGCTGCCAGCGCCGCGGTATGCATGCGCTGATCGTCAGCGATGGTGATCTGGTCGGCCGGCACCCCAAGCCGGCTGCTTAGGGCGCTGCGGTACGCCTGCCGAGCAGGCGCGGCGATAATCGCAGCGATTTCGGAAAGCCGCACGGATTGCGCATCCAGACATCCCTGCACTGCCTCTGCTGCGACCTCGGCGTACTCCTCATCCATCGTGCCTGATTGAGTGAATCTGAGGACATTGCGCGCATCAGCGAATCCCACTGTCGCAGAGAATGTCTCGACACCGTGCGTCGTACCGTCGGCATTCACCCAATGCACGTGATCGAGGCCATAATCGTCGTCGGTCCACCGGCACAGCAACGCCGCCCCGGTAGCCGAGAACGGAAACCCCTCGCTCATGCCGCGGCCCGGATCCGCATCGCTGGTAACGACAAGCGCACGGTGAATGATGTGCGTCCGCAAGAATCCGTCCACAATCTGTAGCGCCGTGAGCACTCCGCAAGCACCGTTGGATATGTCGAAGTAGAACGTGCCGTGGGCGCCGGGGTGCGGATCCTCGGAGTTGGCCTCGATGTCGTCCTGAATCAGTGCGGCCAGTGCAGGCTCCCCTAGGTTGCGGTCACGGTAGATCCCCAGCGTTCACGACAAGATCTAATTCGTTGGGATGGCATCCGGCCCCTCGCAGACAGTCCTTTGCGGCGCTGACGGCCAGATGCAGCGCGCTGTGCCGGTAACGCCACCGCGGGTGCGCGATTTCGATGCGGTCAATGACCGTGCCCATAGCGGCCCACCAATTCCTCATCCACCGTCAGCAGCACTACGCCGATCTCTAGTCCCGAAGCCAACGCGAGCAGCGCGACCCGTTCCCCAGGCTCGATGCGACCGGCTTCGAGTTCCTCGACGAGGGCCACCGTATGGGTGGTCGATGCCGTGTTCCCGTAGCGGTCGACGGTGATCACCGCGTCGTGCTTGGGGCGGTCACCAAACGACACCGACATCCGGGCCATTCCCTTGCGGATGGCGCGAGCCGAGGTCTGGTGTGTGATCACATGGTCGATGTCGTGAATCGAAATCCCCACGGCCTCAAGAACTTCACGCAGCAACAACGGGGTGTCGGCGATTGCGGCCCGCTGGATGGCCCCGGAAATTCGTGAACATCCGCGCACCGGGGTCGTGGCCCCGCGGATACGCCAAGCAGAGTCGGCTGTAGTCGGCCACCGTGGTGAACCCGGCCAGGGTGATACCCGCAGAGCCCGCGGGAGCCCGCTCGAACAGCAGGGCCGCACCGGCATCCCCGAGCGTCAGGCAGGCGAGTTCTTTGCTCATGATGTTGCGGATGTGGCGCGCCGCGTTGTGGCTCAGCTGGGATATGTACTCACCGCTGACAACTAGTCCGCGCTCGACAATGCCCTGGCGGATCTAATTGTTCAAAATCGTTACCCCGGTGAGCATTCCGGCGCACGCATTCGATACATCGAAGGTCATCGCGCGTGAAGCCCCGATCCCGTGGGCAATGACGCTACTCATCGACGGCTCCAGCCATTGCGTCAGGCCACCACGCAATTTCGTGATGCTGCAGCTGATGACCACGTCGAGCGCGCCCGGGTCCTGTTGCGTGGTGGCCAGACAGTTCAGCGCCGCTGCGACGGCAAGAGTGTAGGAATCCTCGGCCCCACCGAGACCCGGCGCTCGCGGATTCCGGTCAGTCGTTGCAGATCGATATGAGTGCGGTGGCGCGTCGTTGCCATCAATTCGTCTGTCGTCAGATGCGTTTCAGGCAGATGCCGGCCGGCGCCTGCCAGACGGGCGACGAACGGGGCGGCGGACCCCTGTGCGGCTGTCTCCATGACCAGCCAGTGCGGGGCCATCAGGGCGACTTCCCTTCGGGACACGCCGTAGGGATCGGTCCACAGCCGCGTCGTCCTCGACAACCCCCAACCTGGGTACCAGGCGACGTCACTGTCATCTCAACCACCGAACCGAGTCTGCGAATCTCGCAGTCTCAGAAAACATTAAGGATCTTGCATCGTCGGTGGACAGAGCCGTTAGTCCTCAAACACCCGGAGCATTCGACTCCACACGTCAAACCAGAGTTGGGTACGAACGCGCCAGCCGGCGGGTAACACCGACGAACTGACGACGGTTACGTTATGTGCTCGGCGCGCGCTGCCTCCAGCAGCAACCGACGTTCGGCGGCGGCAACCGCCCGCCGGGTAGCCGAGACCGCGTCCGGGTTGACCGATACGGAGGTGATCCCCATGCGGACCAGGTGCTCGGCGAATGTCGGGTTGGTCGACGGAGCCTGGCCACACAGGGAGGAGGCGATGCCGTGCTTGCGCGCGATCGCCACGATGCGGCCGATCGCATCAAGCACAGCCCCGTCGGATTCGTCGAACAGCTCGGCGCAGATATCAGAATCGCGGTCGACTCCGAGGACCAATTGCGTAAGGTCGTTGCTGCCGATAGACACTCCGTCGACCCCCAATCCGATGTACTCGGGAAGCCAGTACGTCACCGACGGCACCTCGGCCATCACCCAGCGATGCAGTCCGCGCTGAGAACCCAGCGGACTCGCGTCTACAAGAGAGAGACAAGCCTCCAGTTCCCATCGGGTACGTACGAACGGAATCATCAAGTGCACGTTGGGATTCTGCTCGCGCACCCGGGCCAGCGCCTGGAGCTCCAGACGGAACAGCTGCGGTTCTTTGATGTAGCGGTAGCACCCGCGGTACCCGATCATGGGATTGTGCTCGTTCGGCTCGTAGGCTGCACCACCGCGTAGGCCGCGGAACTCGTTACTACGAAAGTCGGTGGCACGGTAGATGACCGGACGAATTCCGAAAGCCGAGGCGATGCGATCGAGGGACGTCGCCATGGCGTTGACCAGCTCGTCCTGCTCGCCGCGTGCGACAAGGTCGTGGGGGTGCCTACCTGAAAGCGCCTGGGTCAGCATGAACTCGGCACGTAACAAACCCACCCCGTCGACGTCTTGCGCAGCGACCGCTTCGGCTGCATCAGGCATGGCCAGGTTCACATAAATCTTGGTGCCGGTTGTTTCACCACTACTTGTCGTAGCCGCGGGCGCCTCGACGGTCGCGACCTGCAACCCTGAATTCAGGCTTCCGGCGCTGACGCTGCCGCGGGCCCCGTCAACGGTTACCGTTTGGCCGTCGTGCAGAGCTCTTGTCGCATCGCGAGCTCCCACTACGCACGGAACTCTGAGCTCGCGTGCCACGATCGCCGCGTGGCGCGTCATACCCCCGGTCTCGGTCACCAGCGCCGCCGCCCGGCGGATCACGGGCAACCAATCGGGATTGGTCATCGGAGCGACCAGAATCTCGTTGTCGAGCAACCGCTTTCCCTCTTCCGGACTATGTAGCACTCGCACCCGTCCGGACGCCGTGCCCGGGGCAGCGGGCAGCCCGCGAACCAGGACACCGGTCCGCTCAGAATCATCAGAAGTGTTGGTGGCCAACGTCGTGATGGGTCTGGCCTGCACCAACCAGGTCTCGCCGGAGGCGATCGCCCATTCAACGTCTGCGGGCACCCGTGATGTGCTTCAACGGCGATCGCCAGTTCGGCGATGCGCCGCAACGACATGTCATCAAGGGCACGCGCCTGGGCTTGCGCCGGCGCCAATTCCACCACGACATCGTGGCCGTCGGACCCGCGCTCAACCTTGAATGCCTGGTAGCCGACCTTGGCATCCAGCACTTCTAACGTGTTCTTGTCGACGACGTAGGTGTCGGGCTGAACCTTTCCGGAGACCACAACCTCGCCTAGACCAAGAGCGGCTTCGATGACGACACGATCCCGCTCCCCCGTGCTGGGATCAGTGGTGAATGCGACTCCGGATTGCTCGGAGGCGATCATCTCCTGGACGACGACGGCCATCGCGGGATCGGCCGCGAATCCCCGACTGGCCCGGTAAGTGATGACTCGGGGGGTAAAAAGCGAAGCCCAGCATGTCTTGACGGCATCGACGAGCGCGTCCTCGCCGGTCACGTTCGTCACGGTTTGATTCATCCTGGCGAATGAAGCATCACGGCCATCTTCGCCTGTTGCCGAAGAGCGCACAGCCACAACGCAATTCGATCCGAGGGAGCGGTATGAGGCGAGTAGCTGGTCGCGAACGTCCGCACTCACACCGGCCTTGGTCACCAAGTTGCGCATGCGTTGGCAGAGTTCAGACAGCCGAGCGGTGTTGTCGACCTCCGTCATTGCCTGGCGGTGAAGCGCAGCCAGTTCCAGCGCGACTCCACCTCCCTGCATAGAGGCCAGATAAGCGCTGCGCATCAAAACGAAGCCCGCCGGCACCGGAAGTCCGGCGGCGACCAGCTCACCCATGTTTGCGCCTTTGCCACCGGCCTCCTCGGCATCGGAAAGGCGCAAAGACGCAATGTCCGAAACATAGGTTTTGATCATGGCTGTCGTTGACATATCAATTCCTTATCCATCAGGATCGAGCGCCAATTGGCAGGCCCCGCGCATAGATAGCGCGGCACCAGACAGGAGCTGCCGGCGCGGATTTCGCGTACCCGCTGTGGTCACTTCAATTCTCCTTCAGTCATCGAAAACTCTATTGGCCGAGCAGTGTTCGATCATGAGGCTTTAGTCCCTAATGGCCCGGCAGCAATCAATTTCCTTGCGGCAAGGACGACCGTGCGTAGGGTGCGTCAAGATCGAGATCCGAACCGATCTCGACAACCACCTGCAACGGCTGTTCCGCTTGATCGCGCGCCGCCGACAACTCGTCGAGTTGCTTGTGCATCCTGCAACCGGCCGTCCGGCCGAGTCGCACCCGTCGCCGGCCACTGATGCCGACGGCACGTGTCACGCCGACGGGTTAGAAGAAGCCCAAGCCGGTCGACAGTCCGGGTCTGAGCGCCGCGTCCTTGTGGACGGCGGGTGTTCTGTGCCGTTGGTTACATATCCGTGCTCGGCGGTGCAGACAGTTGGTCCAACTTCGAGGCGAACACCGCTGCTTGGGTGCGCCTTTCCATGCCGAGTTTGGCCAGCAACCGCGAAACGTAGTTCTTCACCGTCTTCTCGGCAAGAAACATCCGCGCGGCGATCTGTCTATTGGTCAATCCTTCGCTGAGGAGCCCCAGCAGGGTTCGCTCTCGCTCGGTCAATCCAGACAGCGGATCATGGTGCTCGGCGGCGCCGCAAAGTTTCGTCATCAGTGCCGCGGCGGCCCGGTTGTCCAGCAGCGATTTGCCGGCGCCCACATCCTTGATCGCCTGGGCCAGCTCCATGCCCCGAATGTCTTTCACGACGTAGCCGCTGGCGCCGGCCAGTATCGCCTCGAGCATCGCTTCATCGGAGGTAAACGACGTCAACATCAGACACCGCAGTTCCGGGAGTTCGGATAGTAGGTCGCGACACAATTCGATGCCGTTGCCATCGGGAAGGCGCACGTCGAGAACGGCGACGTCGGGCTTCGCCGCGGGTATTCTCACCATTGCTTCGGACACCGAGCCCGCATCGCCGACGACTTCGAGGTCGGGATCGGCTGCGAGCAGATCGGCGAGGCCACGACGAACGACTTCATGGTCGTCGACCAAGAAAACCGTAACCATTGCGAGTCCTTCCTGCTGGCCGTCGAGGCAAGAATCGTGGAACGCTGAACCCAATATTCCACATTGTCATAGCCGCCGATTTCACAAATGTTGCCGATTCACGATGAGCAGCGAGCAGTCGGCGTCCTGCAACACGGCGCCGCCGACCGGTCCGATGAGTTCCTCGAGATGCTCGCGGTTGCAAGCGCCGACAATCACCAGCTGCACCGTTTTACAGTTGTAGGTCAGATACTCCATGAAGGTGCCGTGGATTCCCACCGACTCCACCTCAAGGTCCGGATAGCTATGTCTCCAACGAGCCAGCCTGCCATCGAGGTCGGCGAGAGCCCGGCGATCCCCTTCGCCGGCAACCGCCGTATCGTCCGACCCCGTGCGCCGACAGACGACCGCCTCGACGCTGGCGTTTCGCAGCCGGGCTTCTTCCATTGCGACGCCCAAAAGCACATCGTCGTCGGGAGACCTGTCGACGTCGACGACGATCCGATGCACCGGCAGGCGGCGAACTGCTCCGCCTCGGTAGTCAGCGGGAGCCCGACGCATTCCCGCAGTTCCCGGACGCTGGCTTTAAGCAGATACACCCCGGAGGATGATGTGCTGCAAGCCGCCACCAGAGGTGTCCAGAATAAGGCGGGCATCCAGCTGCCGGCACATCTCGGCAACACGCTGGTAGTAGTAAGGAGGTACACCCGGCGGCAGGCTACCGCTGACCACCACGAATTCGGCTGACTCGGCCGCTATCCGAAGTTGGTCCAGGCATTGTGCTTGCTCCGCGAACGTCAGCCGTGGCCCGGGAAGAACGAAGCGATACTGCTGGCCGCTGCTGTTCTCGTTGACGGTGAAGCTCTCACGTGTCGCCCCGGCGATCGCGACTGGCCGATATGGCACTGCCGAATCGCCCAGCAGCGACATAACGAGGTCACCGGTCGGTCCGCCGGCAGGGAACACGGCCGAAACCGATCCGCCGAGCACGTGCGCAACCCGGGCCACGTTTATGCCCCCGCCGCCCGGATCGTAACGCGTTGTACCGCAGCGCAATTTATCGGTCGGTCGCACCGTGTCAACGCTTGTCGTTATGTCCAGTGCCGGGTTCATGGTCAACGTGGCGATTTGCGCCCGGCTTGCCGTCGTCTCGGCTGGTTGCACCATCATTCGTTGATTCCGCTCGCGGTTGGTCATACTCGCGATGTTTATCCGATCAAGTAGTCAGAATCGCCGGAAGGGACTGAAGTCCCGGCCTTATAGGCCGTTCGTCAGCACTCGCACCGGCGGCTTGCTATCCGGCTGCGGCCGGGGCGACCCAGGTCGGCGGGGCCGCTGATCAGCGCGCTGCACCCGGGACATGCCACACGCCGGCCTCGTCTTCGATTGATTGGTTACTCAGCAACCGTTTGAGCACCTTCCCGCCCGCGTTGCGGGGCAGCGCATCGACAAACAGCACATCACGAGGAACCTTGAAGCGCGCCAAACGATTTCGCACGTAGTCTTTGACATCGCGCTCGGTCAGTGATGCGCCAGGTCGAACCACGATGTAACTGCGCAGGCGCTGCCCGAACTCCTCGTCGGTTATGCCGACGACCGCGACGTCGAGGATGTCGGGATGATGGGCGAGTGCCTCTTCGACCTCCCCCGGGTACACATTCTCTCCGCCGGAGACGATCATCTCGTCGTCGTGGCCGTCGATGAACAGCCTGCCGGCCCGATCGAAATGACCGACGTCGCCGGTGGACATCAGGCCCTGGATCGACTCCTTCGTGCCACCGCCGGTGTATCCCTCGAAGGCCAGCACATTGCCGACGAAGATCCGCCCGACCGTCCCCGGGGGAAGCCTCGTGTCGGTCGGCGGTGAAAACCTTGACGACCGATCCGCGCACGACTCCCCCGACGCACCCGGGCGCGGCGTCCAGATCGGCGGGCGTGGCGATGGTGGCGTAGGCGACCCCGGTTGACCCGTACATGTTGTAGACCACGGGCCCCAGCGCCTCGATCGCGCGGGTGGCCAGCGCGGCCCCAAGCTGGGATCCGCCGACGAACACGATGCGCAATGCCGACAAATCGTGCTCGGCGAAGGCTTGAGAACCCAGTTCGAGCATGCGCCGCAGCATGATCGGCACGACGATCACGGCCCGATGTGCGGCCACGCTGGCCAGGGTCCGCTGGGGATCGAACTCGCGGCGTAGCACCAGCGTCGAGCCCAGCACCATCGCTATCATCGCGTGACTGAAACCCAGCGAGTGGAACAGCGGCACACAGCATTCGGTGACTTCTCGGCCGCGAAACGGCACCTTGCCGAGCAGGCTGCCGACTGGTATCAGCGAGTTAGGCTCCGAGCGCACCGCGCCCTTCGGGACTCCAGTGGTCCCGCTGGTCAAAATGACGATCTTGGGCCGACCACCGGATTTGGGCGGCGGGCTGGTATCGCCGCGCGCTATCAAAGCATCGAGGGTGTCGAGCGCGGCAGTTTGGGTCCACGCCCGAATCCGACCCAACCTCGGGTGAACGTCTTGGGCGGCGGCACCGTACTCCTCGTCATAGACCAGGAGGTCGACGCTTTCGCGGGTCATCATGTCGGCGAGTTGCACGCTGCCAAAGCCGGTGTTGAGCAGGACCACACCGGCGCCGCACTTGCCGGCAGCGTAGACAGCTTCCAGGAAGCCCCGATGATTTCCGACCAAAATGGCCACATTGGCACCCGGACCAAGCCCGCGCCGGTGCCACTCGTTAGCCAACGCGTTGGTCCGGTTGTCCAGATCGCCGAAACTAAGCGCGCCACGCTCGTCGATCAGTACCAACCCATTGCGGTCTCGAGCGGCAGTGATCACCGTCGCCGCCCCTAATAGGCCGTAGCGGTCGAGCGCGCGCAGCACCGCGAGTAGCCGACCGGCCGAAACCAACCGCTACCCCCCGGACCGCGAAAACAGCAGAAGCGACCAGGCTTACAATCCGAGGCGTCTGACCATTTTCGCCACCATCGTCTGCACTCTTCTTTCCGCCCTGATCGCCTGTCGCCGGTGATGTTGACATGTCGATGCTCCGCCAGCGCCCAACCCTTCATAAGGGCGCAATGCCACCGTCGCCAAAGGTCTTTGGTCACCACGCTGCAGGAGGCGGTCACTGGCGCAGCACCTGGGTGGACGTGTCTGTCGAATTCGTTTGCTCAGTTTAGTTTTAGCGTGAATGCAGTGGTGCGACGGCTTCGACAGCGGTCTCGGGCAGCCGGTGGTCTTCGATGTAGTCCCACTGAATCGTGTAGCCCAGGCCGGGTGCTGAAGGGATGGTGACGTATCCATCAGCATCGAGCGGGTCGCACGCTGCCCTCAGGTACGGCGGTGGTGCGTCGTAGTCAACGCCAGGACCGACGAGACCGCGTTCGTAGTACTCACACACGTCCTCACTCGTTGCGCCGAGAACCTGGAGGTTCCCGAAACCGCTCATGTGCAGCTCGCAGCGCAGCCCAAATGCCTCGCATGTGGCTGCCATCTTCATGGCGCCGGTGATGCCGCCGCGCAGCACTTCGATCCTGTTGATGTCCGACGCATGTCGGGCGATCCAGTTCGCACGTGTGTAGATGCTGCCCTCGGCGATTTCGGGTGAGCAGATCGGGATATCGAGTTCGGCTGCAAGGCCCACATACGACTCGGTCTGGTATTCGCTCATGGGATGCTCGTACCAATAGAAGCCAAGCCGTTCGAGCTCGCGTCCGACGCGCAGGGCCTCGGCGTAGTTGTAGGCACCCCACGGGTCGAACATCAAGACCATGTCGTCGCCGACCGCGTTGCGGACGGCTCGACAGACCTCGAGATCCGCGTCGACGGTCGCGGGCTTCGGCAGCGTCGGCTGGCGCGTCACGGGATCCCAGGCGAAGTAGGGATGGATCTTGTACGCGCAGTAGCCCGCACGCTGACAGGCCACGGCATGGACGGCGTAGTCGTCTGGCGTGCCGAGGTTGTTGAAGCTACTTGCGTACGCCTCGACCCTCTCGCGGGCAGCACCAAGCAGCTTGTGCACCGGTAGTTTCAACGCCCGGCCGGCGAGATCCCATAATGCGAGATCGATTACGCTGCAGACGTTTTCGGGCAGCGTAGCCGCCCACGGCTGTTGCCAAATCCTTTCGCGGTCGAACGGATCGTTTCCGGCAAGGATCGGGCCGAGGAACTCGGCGATAAGGGCGCGGTCGCCGGGCAGGAGACCGTCTTGATCGCCGTGGAAGTGACCGCCGAAGTAATAGCCCTCGACCTCCTCATCGGTACCGATTCGGGTGACCGTCTGGACGATCTTGTGATCGACCAGAGGCGCGCCAAAGAAAATCCGCGGCGCCGGTACCTCGAACGGAACAACCTCGATGCTGGTAATCTTCATCCCAGTCCCTTCGTCGTCAAAACCCTTGCTCCCCAACGATCATCGTCACCGCAAACGCGCGGTGGGGCCGAAAGTTCGTCGTCCGGTGCCCTCGAAAAAGATGCCCGAACGGCGCGAGCAGAATTAGTCTCCGTTGGCGATGATGTGAACAGCGGCTTCTTCGGCAGATGCTGCGCCCCCGCTGATACCGGTGTCCTCGGCTACCAGTTAAGCCCCCGTGTCTTCGCCAAATCCCCTGTCCGGTGCGACAAGTCGCCCCGCTCGGACCCGCCCAGCCTCGCGCCGCGGCGGGAACTCGATGTCACGCTCGGCTTCGTCGGACCGCCACTGTTCAGCTGCGTCGAGCACGTTATCTAGTCGCGACACGGGGCCTTGGTCTTCCTCAGCTAGACGCTGTGCGATGGTTTCCCGCGGCCCGAAGGCTCCGGGTCCGTAGGGTTGCTCGGGCGGCGAGTAGCCCTCGTCGAGCATGTCGTCGACGCCGCGGTCGATGAGGGTGTCCTCTGGCTGAAGCTGGTTGTCGTCCTCCACGCTGTACTCGCCCGCGGCCGGTCCCGTGCCGAAATTCCGAACGCTCATGACTCAGCAACTCCTTTCACCGCGAACCGGTGGCAACTCTGGGCATCTCGCCGTCAACGTGTCCCCAATCGGCGCTCGATACGCAAGGGCCCAAAGGCACCTCGGTGCGCGGCGTTGGTCCCCGCGCTGAAAGGCGATCCCCGATGGGTTACCGCGATGCTGGGCGCCCCGATCGCCGCGGTGGACCCTGGCGGCGGTTGATCTCGTCCACCGCCATGCCGACGACTTGCGGCACGGCACGTGCGACGGGTGGGCTCAAGCCGACGCCATGACCGGTGGCGGCGACTTCGATGGTGAACACCACAAGCTCGTCGGGTACTCTGCCAAGCGCCCGACCCAGCCCGTGAGTGCGGCCGATATCGACGCTGTGCGAACTCAACCCGTGCGATGCGGTAACCACGTCACTCAAGGCGCAGCGACGAATGCGGCCCGGGCTGGAGGGAATCACCTTCGTGGCATCGATCACCACCGCCAGCCTGGCACCCGACCATGCCTCAAGCAGGCTCATTGGCTCCACGACACCAGTCACCACGCGAACGCGGGGCAAGGCGAGGTCGTCTAGCGCCGCCGCGGCTGCAACACCGACACCGTCGTCGTTGCGGTAGCTGTTGCCCAGACCAACGACAACTATCTTATCCGTCACCGCCCCTGCACCGTGACCGTCAAGAAATGCGTCGAGCATGAGATGCACGGGTCGTAGCTGCGAATGAGCTGCTCGCACAAGGTGGTCAGCGCGGCATCATCGAGAGCGAGATGATCGGAAATTACACGGGCCAAATCGGTTTCGATGGCCGCTTGGTTCTGAGACGTGGGCGGTATGATCGTCGCCGCTGCAACCAGTCCGTCCTCGTCGATCCGGTATCGGTGATATAGCAGGCCGAGGGCGCTTCGCTGACGCCATGTCCAACGCCGGCACGGGCGGGAACGTCGACGAACGGGTGCGACGGCCGCTGGTAGTCGGCGATGATCCGCAACGCCTCTTCGATCGCGTAGACCACCTCGACAGCACAGACAATGATGCTGCGGAAGGGGTTTCGGCACTCAGAGGACAACCCTCCGTTCGCAGCGGCCTGGGCGGCGATTGGCGACAGCGCCGACGAGTTCAGCGAATACCGCGCCAGTGGCCTGGTCAAGTGGCGACCGCCATCGAGTGACGTGTGCAGTGCGGTGGAGTGCGGCACCTGCGATTCGGCGATGTGGGAGGTGAAATCCGCAACGGGGAACGAGGAACCGGCACTGCGCGCGATGGCGCCGTTCTCGATCGGGTAACGTCCGGGTGCGGTGAGGGCCAAGAACTCGTGCTCGAGTTCGAAATCGGGGAACTCGAACCCGGATACCCACTCGACGGTCGCCAGGGCATGGTCCAGCGCCCGACGTAACTGTTCGGCGATCGGCTTGAATTCCAATCGTGTTGGCAAGGAATAGAACCCGCCCAGGCGTACATTGACGGGGTGTATCGCGCGTCCACCGACGAACTCGATCAACTGGTTGCCGGTCTTCTTCAGCGCCAGTCCTCGCTCGACCGCTGCGGCATGTTCGCGGGCCATGCCGACGATGTCGGGATAGCCCAGGAAATCAGGCGCGTGCAATAAGTACATGTGCAGGGTGTGGCTGTTGATCCATTCGCCGCAGTACAACAACCGCTGCAGCATGACGAGATCCTCATCCAGCCGCACGCCGCACGCGTCCTCCATCGCGTTGCAGGCGCTGACTTGATAGGCGACCGGGCAGATTCCGCAGACTCGCGCGGTAAGGTCGGGCGCCTCGGTGTAACCCCGTCCACGCAGGAATGCTTCGAAAAATCGGGGCGGCTCGTAGATGTTGAGTTGGACACTTTCAAGCGCGCCGTCCTTGAGCGTGATGTGCAGCGCGCCTTCGCCGTCCACCCGCGCTAAGGTGCCAACGCTTAGTGTGCGTGCCGACGAAGTCACTGCTTGCTCCGTTCGGCGGTGAAACTGGCGACGTTGAAAGTCGAGAAGACCCGATCGACATCGCCATCGGACATCCCATCGCGGCGTAACAGTGGGAGCAACGTCGCGGTCTGGGGCACCGCAGACGGGTCGAAACAGCCATAGCATCCGCGGTGATGCCTCGGACACAGTGCCCCGCAACCGGCGTGGGTGACCGGACCAAGGCACGGAATCCCTTCGGCGACAACCACACACGTCGCGCCGCGGAGTTTGCATTCGGTGCACACCGTCTTGGCCGGCAGCCGCGGTTTGCGTCCGATCAGCAACGCCGCGAGCGTATCGAGCAACTGGCAGCGGTCGATGGGGCAGCCGGGCAGCTGGTAATCCACCTTGACGTGTGCCGACGCCGGGGTAGAGGTTGCCAGCGTGTCGACATATTCCGGTTTGGCGTACACAACGGAGGTGAACTCGGCGATGTCGGCGAAGTTGCGCAATGTCTGCACTCCCCCGGCGGTCGCGCACGCGCCGATCGTGACCAGCAACGTGGATTGATCCCGGATTTCGCGGATGCGTTGCTCATCATGTCGGGTGGTGATCGAGCCCTCGACCAGCGACACGTCGTAAGGGCCGCCAACCGCCGCGCTGAAAGCTTCGGCGAAGTTGGCGATCTCCACTTGCTCGGCAAGGGTGAGCAACTCATCCTCGCAGCCCAGCAGGGTCAGCTGGCAGCCATCGCAGGAGGCGAACTTCCACACGGCCAGAGTGGGTCGGCTCATCTAAAGCTCCTTCACCCGCAGCAGCGGTCCCGCTACGTCGTAGCCGACCACCGGCCCGTCGCGGCACAGCAGCAGCGGCCCCAGCTGACAGTGTCCGCACCAACCGATTCCGCATTGCATGTTGCGTTCCAGTGAAACGCGAATATTTTGGGCGGCACCGCCTTTCGCCGCTAGTGCTTCGGCACCGAAGCGCAGCATCGGCTCCGGCCCGCAGAGGAATGCCGTGGTGCGGTCGGCATTCAAGTCCAGTCGGCTCAGCGGCGCGGTGACCAAACCGACCTCGCCGTTCCAGCCAGGTGTGGGGGAGTCGACGATCAGGTGTAATTCGATCTGCGGTTCGTCGGCCCACTTTTCGAGCTGGGCGGCGAAGACGAAATAGGCCCGTGAACGGGCGCCTACGATGAGCGTCACCTTGCCGTAGCACGAGCGCTTCGCCAGCGCGCCCAGCACCGCTGGGCGCAACGGGCACAACCCCACCCCGCCGGCGACCATGACCAAATCCCGACCGGCGGCTTCGGCAAGACCCCAGGTGGTGCCGAACGGACCTCGTACCCCCACGACGGTGCCCGGCTGGGCATCGTGCAGGGCCCGGCTGACCGCGCCGACCGCGCGCACTGTGTGAGTGATCGAGCCGTCGGTGACGGTGGGGTACCCGCTGATCGAGATCGCTACTTCGCCCACCCCGAACGCGTAGAGCATCATGAATTCCCCCGGTTGCGGGGTCCGCAGGGCTTTGTCGAGCGGCATCAGAGTCAGCGTGGCCGAGTCAGGGCTTTCCACCACGCGACTGCGCACTCGATACGGAACGGGCGCCATTGCGGACGCCGGTGCAGCAGGGCTGATCGCGCTGTCAGTCATTGCCGGCCATCTTGTTCATCTCTGCGGTGATGTCGATGCCAGTCGGGCACCAGGCGATGCATCGGCCACAGCCCACGCAGCCGGACATGCCGAACTGGTCATGCCAGGTGCCGAGCTTGTGGGTCAACCAATGCCGGTAGCGCGACGCGCCGGATTGGCGGACGCTGCCCCCGCCGTGGATGAAGGTGAAATCGACCTCGAATACGATGCCCACTGCTGCCAGCACTCGGTGTGCTCACCGGTAAGGTCGCTGACGTCTTCGGTGCTGGTACATGAGCAGGTCGGGCACACCATCGTGCAGTTGCCGCACGTCAACCAGCGACTGGCCACCTCATCCCACTGCGGCGACTCGCGTGACTCGGTCAGCAGGTTCCGAAGGTCCGCGTCCGGCATCCGGCGGCCCATTCGACCGGCCGCTGCCTCGACATCGGCCCGCGCGTAACGGATTTCCTCGTCATCGGCGACCCGGTGGGGCACCGCCGCGAGCACGTCGGCACCCTCCTGGCTACCGATATCGACAAGGTATGACGCGGTGTCACCGTCGAGCCGCTCGGTGAGGGCTAGGTCGTAACCCGGTCCGACGGCAGGGCCGGTGCCCATCGATGTGCAGAAGCACAGCCCGCCCGGTTCGGTGCAGTTCACCGCGACTATGAAGGCCTGCCGCCGCCGCGTGACAAAAGAGGTGTCGGGGTACTCGGAACCGCCCAGCACCCGGCCAGGGTGGCGATCGCGGCGAGGTCGCACCCCCGCACGCCGAGGAAGGCATACTGCGGGGCCTCCTCTTCGGATTGATCGTCGCTTGGCCCATCCCGTGTACCTGCCCACACTCGCTGCCGTGGCGGATGAAGGAACTGTTTCCAGGACTGTGGCCCGGCAGAGTGCCCGAATGCCGCCCCGTCGCCGCGGCGGCGCACCCGGTAATGACCCGGATTCACGTCGACACCCCAGCCGCGTGGTAGATCGGCGGCCGACTCGAGTTCAGCGAGGACAATCGCGGTGTCCCGCAACGTCGGACCGATCACGCGATAACCCCGCTCGATCAGCACCTCGACTAGCCGGTGCAGCCCGGCGGCGGCCAACCACGCGACGCCGGAATCTTCCCCGTATCCGGTCATCGCCACATCATCCGCCGATTCGTGTGCGCCCGCATAGGGGCATTAGGCACGTAGCTGCTGCCAGAGGTCCTACGACCCTGTCACATCGCGGGTCTACGGGGAAGGTAGATGCCGACCGCTTCCTTGCGGGCGTGATATGGCGACCGCATCGGCGGCCACGGGCCTACCTGCCCGGCGGCCGCAGCATTCGCATGGCCACCCGCATGATCGGTTCCGGGATTTGATCCTTGGCCGACAGGGCGGCGTCGGCGGCGCGGGACCGCAGTGGGGTGCCCCGGCCGAAGATGCGGTTCAACGGCCCGCCGAACGGCTCGAGTACGACGTGCAGCGGCGGGGTGCCCACCGCGGCGCCCAGCGCATTCGAGATGACCATCCGCTGGATCTCGCTGGTGCCCTCAAAGATGGTGTAGAACTTGGCATCTCGATATCACTTCTCGACGGGATGATCGGTGATGTAGCCCCAGCCGCCCATGGTCTGGATCGCGCGTTCGGTGGCCTTGACGGCGACCTCGCTGGCGGCGAGCTTGGCCATCGAGCCTTCGCCCCGCTCGAACGGGACTTCGTTGGCGGCCATCCAGGAGGCCCGCCAGGTCAACAGCCGGGCGGCGTCGATCTGGGTGGCCAGGTCGGCCAGCGGAAACGCGATGCCCTGGTTGTCGATGATCGGACCGCCGAACGCTTCGCGTTCCGTGGCATATGCTGTCGCGTACTCCAGCGCGGCCGCGCGATACCGATCGCCTGGGCGGCGACCATCGGGTAGGTCTGTTCGAAGGTGCCCAGCGTCGCCGAGCCGGAGTGTTGTCCGCCGGCGACAAGTTCGCGCGCCTTGGCGAGTTTGTGCTCGAGCTTATCTTCTCCCCCAAGCAAATTGGCGCCCGGAACCCGTACGCCGTTGAACCGCAGCTCGGCGGTGTGCGATGCGCGGCAGCCCAGTTTGTCCAGCTTGCGCACCAGTTCCAGTCCGGGGGTGCCGCCGGGCACCACGAACAGCGCCTGGCCGCGGTGGCCCAGCTCCTCGTCGACCATGGCGTTCACCACGTGCACGTTGGCGATGCCGCCGTTGCCGATCCACATCTTGTGGCCGTCGATGATCCAGTCGTCGCCGTCGCGTCGCGCCCGGGTACGCAGATTGCGTACGTCGCTGCCGCCCTCGGGTTCGGGGATCGCCAACGCTGCGAGTTTGAGATCGCCTGGCGCGCCGAAACATTCGGGCGCCCACTGCAACATCTGCTCGGGCGATGCGGCCTGACCGATGGCCGACAGCGCCAGCGCCGGCATTACGATGGCCAAACCGATTCCGGCGCAGCCCCAGAACAGCTCCTCCATGAACATCGGCAGCGACGGGCCGGTGGGATCGCCGATCAGGTCGCGGTAGAACAACGGACTGTAGAAGCCTTGTTGTGCGGCCTCCTCGAGCACCGGCCAGGGAAACTCCTGGCGTTGGTCGTAGTCGAGCGCGACCGGACGGATCACGGACTCCGAGAAGTCGTGCGCGCGCCGGGCAAGATCGTGCTGCGCTGCCGTCGGTGTCAGGTCGAACGTCATGGATGCAACTCTTCGACGGTCTTGTGTTCCGTCGCGGTCGACTACCCCGTCGACTGGGTGAACAAACATTCACACGGCGCGGCGCACCGATCAGGCGGCGGTACGCGGACCCAGCTGTGCCATCGGAAGATGCAGCATCACGGCCGACGTCGGGATGGCCTCGTGCTCGCTGCGGGCCAGCAACGCCGCGTTCTCGGGTAGCTGTCGGGAGTTGATCTCGCCGGCGGCGATGCGCCGCAGGATGTCGTGGGCCCGGGCGAGCTGGTCGCGCTTGCGGTACTGGCCCCCGGGAAGCTTCACCCCCGCCCAGACGCCGTACTCCTCGCGATGTGCGATGGCGTATTGAGCGCAGCGGCGCTGCTGTGCCAGCGGGCAGCGGCGCAGGCATTGGATCCGCGCCGCGGTGGCCGACCGCTCGTAGGCACGGGCCTTGGCCGCGCCGTCACCGCCGTCGTCATCGGGGTAGCCGAACCACAGTTCCGGGTCGGTTGCGCAGGGGTGGCCCATGTCAGTCTCCTCGCCTGGATCGAAACGTAGACGAACGCGTATACACAAGCACCGCTCGTCCGCAAGCGAAACGTGACGAAAACATATATGCATAGCGATAGCGGTGCTGCTGTGTAATATCCGGCCTATGGCCGGAACCAGCGGGTGAGCCGTGAATCGGCAGGTGCGGCCATCCGTGCAGTGCGCGAGTCGCGGGACTGGTCCCTAGCGGACCTGGCAGCGGCCACCGGGGTCAGCATCATGGGATTGAGCTACCTGGAGCGCGGCGCCCGCAAGGCCCACAAAAGCACTGTTCAAAAGGTTGAGAATGGCTTGGGCCTGCCGCCCGGCACCTATTCGCGGCTGTTGGTGGCCGCCGATCCGGACGCCGAGCTGGCCCGGTTGATCGCCGCGCAGCCCCCGGAAGCGATGTCCCCGCCACGGGCCGGGGCGGTGGTCGTCGACCGGCACAGCGACACCGATGTGCTGGAAGGATATGCCGAAGCCCAGCTCGACGCGCTCAAATCCGTGATCGAGCGACTGCCGGTGACGACATCAAACGAATATGAGACGTATATTCTGTCTGTGATCGCGCAGTGCGTGAAGGCCGAGATGCTCGCCGCCATCTCATGGCGGGTGGCCGTGAACGCGGGCGCGGACTCGACCGAGCGGCTCATGGAGCATCTGCGAGCCCTGGAGGACACCCGCAGCGCGCTGCGGGAGCGGATGCCGACCAGTTTGAGCGCGCGGTTCGACCGGGCCTGCGCGCGGTCGGCGTTACCGGACGCGATCATCGCGGCGCTGCTCGGGGTGAGCGCCGACGAGGTGTGGGACATCCGCAACCGCGGGGTGATCCCGGCCGGGGTGCTGCCCCGCGTTCGCGCGTTCGCCGAAACCATGGCGCCGACCGGACCAGACGGCACAGACGAGGGCAGCGTCGAGGGGACGAATGACCGAAAGCGACATCGGGCCGTTGAGCCGCGCACACCAACTCTTCGCCGGTACCACCTATCAGCCGCCGCTGCGGCCACCTCAGCCCGCCCGGCCCACATTTGCGGTGAATAGCATTGTGGGCCAAGGTAATTATTGGGCCAGGGTGAGCCGCAAGCAGCAAGCATTGCTTTCGGCGGTGCGCACCGCCGCCGCGGTGGCAGCCGTTATCGCCGGCGCTCACCGTGATCGGGCCGAAGCCCGTGAGCTGACCAAGCACGTCCTGGACGACGCCCGCGCCGACGCCGCCATAACCCCGCTCACGCCGATGGCCCAGCGCGAGGCCATGCGTCGCCGCGCCGCGAGGCTTCGCGCGCAGCGCGCACACGTGTTGGCCGCCCGGGTGCGGGCCCGACGGCATTCGGCGGCACTGCGCGCACTGCGCTACCGCATGCTGCACCACCGTGGACGGCGACCGCCGTCGCCGAGCGGTCGTGCCGGTATTGCGGTGCGCGCCGCGTTGTCCCGGCTGGGCCGCCCCTACGTGTGGGGCGCGACCGGCCCCGACAAGTTCGACTGCTCCGGCTTGGTCCAGTGGACTTACGCGCAGGCCGGGATTCATTTGAACCGCACCACGTATCGGCAGATCAACGACGGCATCCCGGTGCCCCGGTCGTAGGTCAGGCCCGGCGATCTCGTCTTCCCGCACACCGGACACGTGCAGATGGCGATCGGCAACAACCTCGTCGTCGAAGCGCCGTATTCGGGCGCCTCGGTGCGGATCAGCCGGCTGGGCAGCTACGTCGCGATCCGGCGGCCGCTATGAGATTGGGTTGAACCTATGTCGGAACAGACCGGCCCTTCGCTAGCCGCCATTCGCGCGCGGCAATCGGTGATGGCGACCAAGCACGACTCGGTCGCCGAGGCAGACCGTGCGCTGATGAATGTGCTTGCCAGTGCGCATACCGCGACGCGGGAGAGCATCAGGCGTCTGGATACCGTCGCCGACGAAATCGAGCGCGCCGTTCCGCGGCATCGTGGCCTGGCCGTCGACACGCCGATGGGCGCCCCGGGAGTTCCAGAAGTTCCTGGTGGCCAAGCAGCGGGAGATTGCGGCGGTGGTCGCGGACGCGCGCGACCTTGACCGCGCGAAAAGGGCTGTGCTGGAAGGCTTGCGGGCAGCCTACGGTTAGCGAGCGGATATTATCCACAGCCGTGGCGCGGTGAATTGTCGGCAGCTGCCGGCCTCAGTACTGTCACCCGGCATGGAGGGGTCGCGACACCGCCCGCGTTGGGGCGCAGCGTCGTTGGGCTAGCCGATGTCGACCTATGACGAGCTCCTGGCCACGGTCGAAGTCGTGCGCGACCGCACCGGCGATCCGAACGCATGGCAGGCGGGGCTCACGCCGGCCGAGCTTGCCGCCGTGGTCACCCCGACGACACGGGCAGCACAGCTCGAGACGATTCTTGCACGGCGGCCTCGATTTCGCGCTGCAAGGCACTCAGCGCATCCGCGCCCTCGACGGTCTTGAGGTGCGCGTTCATGATCGCCGAAATGACCTGCAGATCCAGCTGAGAGCTCGCCGAATTCTGGTGTGCCAAAGCCGCTTCCGCACCCGCTATGGCCTCGGCCGCGGCGCCTTCGGAACGCCGCGGGGCGGGCCCAGCGGTGCCGTGCCGGGGTTGAACAGGTCCGGATGTTGTTGGCGGATCTTGGCAAACTCGATCGGACTTAAACACCCCGGCGGGGGCCCGCGACTTCCAGCGGTTCCTGATCGGCAAGCTCAGGGACATCCGCACGGTGGTCATGACCGCCACCTGGACGATACGTCGAAGTCAGCGCTGATGGCCGCGTGGACATCGTTGTACGACGCCTCGAATAGCCCGCCGGGTGTCGCCGCCGAGACCCGGCCGGCGGCGGTTGCCACGCCCGCGCTGGATCCCGCGGCCGATCCGCTGCTGGATTCGCTGCTGGCCGAGGACCCTGGCCTGCTGGCCGGGGATCCAGGTCCGGCCGAGAGCGCGCCGGCGCCCGCGCCGCCGTCGGCGCTGCCGGGAATCCCCAACTTCGGCATGAGTTCGGCACCCGCGCCGGGTTCGATGGGCGGTTGGGGTACGCCGGGCGGCCTGGCGATTCCCGAGCGACGAGAGGGCGGCGACGCCGATCCGGCACTCGACGACGACGGCCTCGAAGCGGACCCGGCCGACCCCGAGCCCGACGACCGCGACGAACACCAACAGGAAGAGGATGCCGGCGTGGCAGCGGCCGACGCGCCGCCGGCGGGCCCGACGACGGTGACCCTGCCCGACGGTGAAACGGTCACGGCGGCCAGCCCGCAACTGGCGGCCGCGATCGAGGCCGCGGTTGGGGGCGCGTCGATCCCGGATGCTTTCCGGCAGCAGGGCATCACCATTCCCGCACCGGGAACCGCGGTCGCCAGCCCGATCGATCCGCTGCAGGTTGGCGCCCGGAGATATCGGCATCTTCACCGATCGCCATGCGCTGGCCCTCGGCCACACCAAGGCACTTCTGGATGGCCAGATTCAGCACATCGCCACCGTGAGCGGGCCGAGCTTTCTAGGCTGGGAGCATCCGCCGGTCGCGACGACCGCGACCGCGCCGGCCACGACCGAGGCACCGACCCCGACCCGGCCGGCGGCCACGCCGAGCACTGGACAATAGTGAACTCGCCGGGCCGCCCGGCGGCGCAGGAACAGGAAAAAACGGATGGCAAAACGAATCCATGTGGAGCCCGCGTAACTGCGTGAAGCGGCCGCGCACCACCAAGAGACCTCCGACTACCTGCGCACCGTCCCGTCGTCGCACGCCGCCATCCAGGAAAGCCTGGACTCCTTGGGGCCCATCTTCGGTGAGCTACGCGACGCCGGACGCGAACTGCTCGAACTCAGGCGCCGGTGCTACGAGCAGCAGGGCGACGACCACGCCGACATGGCGCACAACCTGACCGTGTCCGCCAGGGCATGGGATCAACACGAACAAGAAGCGGCCGGCGAACTCGGCCGCATTGTCGACGGCGGTCGATGACCGACGCCAATCCCGCGTTCGACACCGTTCACCCGAGTGGGCACATCCTGGTCCGCTCGTGCCGCGGCGGGTACATGCACAGCGTCGCGCTGAGCGAAGAGGCGATGGATACCGACGCCGCGACGCTGGCTCAGGGCATCCTGTTGACCGCCGATGTGTCGTGGCTCAAAGCATTGCTGGAAGTTCGCCAGGAGATCGCGGCGGCCGGACACACCCCGTCGGCGGAGGTTCCGACCCACGACGACCTCAACGCGGCGATCGAGAAACTACTGGCGCACAAATTGCGCCGTCGCGCGGATTAGCCGACCGCGGCTAGATCAGCCAGGTTTTGGCGGCGTCGGGATCCGGCGCAATATCGGCCGGTGGCTCGATGGGGTTGGCGCCGAACAACTCTCGTGCGCGGCGGAGCAGGGTGCGCATCTCGTCGAGTTGCTGCTGCAGCGCAGAATCAACCATGGCTTTACGCTACCGACGCCCTCGGCCCCGCACAATTCACCATCGGTAAAGAGCGTGCGGAATATGTCGGTAGTCTGACGCGGTGGCGATCTTCGGTCGAATGACGGCGCGCCAGCGCCTCCGGAGAGCTACCCGGGAATCATTGTCGATGCCGGCCTTCAGCTCTCCTGTCGATTGCACCCCGTGGGTGATCGGTGGGGTTTGGCCTGCCGAATTGTCGACGGTGACAGACGAAACCGCCACGCTCGCAGAGTATCTCGAGAAAGACCTGCAGCGAATCGCCGGTAGTGCCAACAAGCAGTTGGGCATGGTCAAGCGCGCGGGACTCACCGATGTGGGCCGGCGCGCGGCGGAAGCCCGCGTCATCGACGAAGCCCGGGCCCGCACCGTGCGGCGAGTCGAATCGACGATTCGCCAGCTGGAGATGATGAAGGCGCAAGCGCGTGCGCGACGCCAAACCGCGCAGGTAGCGCGACGGTTCAGCACGGCCGACCTGGAAAAGACGCAAATCATTCCCGCGGTCCGGGCGGCGGAAGCCGATGTCGCGCCGACGATCGACGAGACCCAGGTCATCTCGGCGGTCCCGGCGGCACAGCCCGACGCCGGCGCTCGGCCGCTCGATCAAACGCAGGTCATGCCGGCTGTCACGGCAGCCGATCGCGCGGTTCCCGCTGCCGCGCTGGCCGAGGTTTCCGCCGAGGACGAGGAAGAACGCGAAGCCTCCGGGGGCCGGCATCGCGCACCGTCCGAGGACGCCGCGATTTCGGGGCAGCGAGAATTCCCGGAAATCCCGGTCGACGCCGACGCCGAGACCGTACAGTTGACGATGCCGGTCCCGTCGGAGGATAGCGGTCCAGAGCCCGAGCCCGAAGTCGTCGTGGAAGCCTCGCCGGCCCCGGTGAGTGCGGAATCCGAATCCGAACGACTGCAGCGGCTGTTGGCGATCGTGGTCCGCCAAGAACCCGGACTGAACTGGGCGGTCGGCGACCTCGCGGACGGCACCACGTTGCTGGTCACCGACCTTGCCCACGGCTGGATTCCGCCGGGGATCACGCTGCCGGCGGGCGTGCGCTTGTTGCCGCCCGGACGTCGGACCGGCAAAGCCGTCGCACTGCTCGGCGAGGCGGCTCGCACCGCGACGTACACCCCAGGCGACCGAGTAGGCAGGGCGACGGATTTCGCGGCAACGGAATCGTCGGTGCAGCCCCGCGAGCTGCCCGCGGTCGAGGATTTCGGATGGGAGCTGGGCCGGGTCACGCACTGGCGGGACGGTCTTCCGCGCCTGGTGCACACCCTGTCCAAAGCCGCCACCGCAGGAACCGGCGTCGTGCAAGAGGAGGCCGACCTGCTGCGCGTGCATCTCGACACCGCCCGCTATCAGCTGCTGAGCCAATACCCGGATGTCGCGCCCGCCTTGCTGCTCAACTGCCTGTTGCTGGCGGCCACCGACAGCAGTGTCGCCGGCGATACGACGTCGGCGAACTATCACCTGACGTGGTTCCAGAAACTGGCCGAACCGCCGGCCAGCCGGTGGAACGCCGAGACCTGACGGCAGCGCAAGCGCTCCTCGCGAAAGAACAGGTAGTGCACTACGCATGCGCTCGATACCGATGACTTCCTAGATTTTGATCGACGGCCGGAACCACCGGACGCAAACCTAACTCAGGTGATCGAAATGCCAGTCATCCCGAAAGCAGCGGTGCTACATCGTGATACCGTCGGCGCCTTCACAGCCCGTGCTCATCACCGAAAGCCAGGTGAAGTTCGCGACGGTCACGGCCCTTTCAGCGCCGGCGCCCGGTTCCGCCCCGCATCGCTGGTCGTCCGCGCTGCGGCAACGGCTGGTGCAGCGCGCACAGCGTCAGCCGCGCCGGCACTACCCGCCACGACGGTTGAGCTACTTCGAGAATGCGGCGACGGCTCGCGAGATGGACCGACTGTGAACGAACTACTGATGGTCGCAGAAGGCGCGGTGCTGATCGTGGTCAGCATCGCGATCCACCACCTGTCCGCATGGCTGGAGCGCTGGGATTACGAGCGCCATTGCGAAGACTCAGGTAACCGCACACCGCGTCGCCGGCGCTCCGCACAATTACTCGGCTCTCCAAAAGCCGCGTTAGCCAAACTCAACGTCGAGCGTGGAGGCGACCATGTACAGACTCCTGTTGGCACGAGCGGTAGTCATCGCGCTCGGATTGATCGCCACGGGTGTGGTGATCGGCGCGGTCGAGGTGCGGGGCGCCTTCAGACCGAAGTGGACGCACTACACGTTCGGGGACCTCGGATCCGCCATTGGCGACGTCAGGTCGGCTTTTCCGACGGCGCTGCAGTGCAACCTCTGGTGGATCGCCGCCTATGGCACGGTGTTGGCTGGTTGCGCGCTGTTCTACCGCGCTCGCGCGGGCTCCAAACTCGGCGGCCAACCGGCCGACTCCATCGGTGCTGCCGCCCTGATCGCGGTGGCGGCAAACCTGATCGAATGCCGACTCGTCTCAATCATGTTGACCAGCGGAAGCGGTTGGCGCACCGCGGCCGCCGCCGCGGCCACCGTCAAATTCTGCGCGATCGCCGTGGGCGCCTTCGGGGTCGTTGCATTCTTCGCAATCCTGCTGCGCGACGCGTTGGGCACCTGCCGCCGGACCTGGACGTGGCGGCGCACTCAGCAGGAATCGATCCCCGAGATACTGCGATCGCTGCGCGTATTCCGATGGATGGGACTGGGTCCAACCGAGGCACCTAGACCGCAGCCTTGGTGGGATAAAGTGTTGGCGCCCAAGGCGTTACCGGAGCCGACCGAAGACCAGGAGGCCGTCAAAGAGGCGATCAGAGACTCCGGCCAGGCATTCGCCGCTGTGCTCAAGAACCAGCAGAGCTGGCGGCGGGCCTACAACGTCCCGGGGTGTCACGACGGCGCTGAAACACCGAACGGAACCGCTTCGCGCACTTAGCCTTTCTGGCGGGGGTGTGCGGTCGGCGTGCGTGGCGATGGGCGCCATGCAAGTGTTCTCGAAACCATCCAGCGCGACCGAACCCGCGGCGAATTCCGGTACCGGTGACGCCCCAGCGCCAACCTTGTTGGACGGCCTGGACTACGTGATCTCGGTGTCGGGCGGCGGATACGCCGCCGGTGCACGGCTACTGGCGGTCCAAGGCCAACTAGTGGACCCCAATCAGAAGCGCGAAAAGCCCGGCCGGTTGCGGCCGAAGCGGAACATCGCGAACATCTCGCAGCGGTTCGAAGACGGGGCGGCGGAGTTCGACCACATTCGGCGAGGATCGAGTTATCTCGCCGATTCGCCACTCGGGCTGGTCCGGGCGCTCACCGAAGTGCTCAAGAATCTGGTGGCCTCGCTCGCGATAATTTTCAGCGTTCCCGTTATCGCTGGGTCGGCGGCCGGTTTTCTGCTGGCCGACGTCCCGATCGCCGCCTTCCCGCCGGTGTCTGACAAATCCACCGCCGCCGGCCCGGACACACCGTCGTCGGCGTCGCTGGTCGCCCACCCGGCCGCATATTGGGCACTGGGAGTATTCGCGGTCTTCGCCGTCGTCTGTACCGTCTTCGTGCTGATCACCGAGTGGCGATCGAACAGTCGGTGCAGCGAACGCCGGATGGCGCATGCGCTGGGCATGGCCCGCGCGAGCGCCGTATTCGCGCTGGTGATCTTCACGCTGACGATCGCTTTGCCCGCATTGATGCGGCTCTGCTCGGCACCCAGCAACCACACACCCTCCAGCGCGGGCAGCGCATTCGCCGCGCTGTCCGGTGTCGTCGGCGTCAACTACGTTGCGGCGCTGATCGCGATCGTCTGGCGCGACCGGCACAAGCTGAAAAGCGCCGGCGCGCAGTCGACGCCGCGACTGCTGAAACGTCTGTTACCCCCGGAGGTCATCTCGCTGTTGCTGACCCTGGCCACCTTGGCCCTGCTCGCGGTGGTGTGGCTGGCGCTGCTGGGCAGCTTCGCCGCCGGCGCCTTCCAGTACTGCACGCAAACCGGCTGGGGCGAGCACTTCCTCAACGTGCCACCGGGTTTGGTGGTTGGGCGGTCTGGCGCTGGCCTGGTTGTTCCTCGGGTTTGCCGACGTTACGTCGCTGAGCCTGCATCCCTTCTATCGCCGCTGCCTGGCCCGCACCTTCGCCGTGCGGCGCGGTCCGGACGGGGCCGTGCGGTACGACGACGCCGAACCCACCTGGCTGCACCTCTACGGCCGGACGACCAACGGCCCGAAGTTCGTCTTCGCCTGCTCGGCCGCCATCTCGGGCCCGGACAAGCCCGCGCCCGGCCTCAACGCGGTTTCGTTCGTGATGAGTGCGGACTACGTCGGTGGACCGGAGCTCGGCTGGTTCCACACCGACAACTTGTTCCAAGCCGCGTCGCCGCGGATCCGCCGGGACCTGACGGTGGAGGCCGCGGTCGCCGTGAGCGGAGCGGTGTTCGCCTCGGCAATGGGACGCCAGAACAAGGGTGTCGAGAAGTTGCTCGCCGTGTCCGGCGCCCGCCTGGGAACCTGGTTGCCCAACCCGAACTTCGTTCGCCACCTTAAAAACTCCACCAGCTCGACCGGTTTGGCATCGGATCCGCGCCCTCGGGTATGGCCGAAATCGCTGCCGAACATCCGGGGCGGGAGCTACCTGTATCGGGAAATCCTCGGCATCAACGACCGCGACGCGCGGCTGGTGCAAGTCACCGACGGCGGCCACTACGACAATTCGGGCCTCGTCGAGGCGCTCCGGCGCCGCTGCAGACTGATCATCGTGATCGACGGAGGAGGCGATCCGCCGCCGCTGCCCGTCGGCCTCACGGACGCGCTTCGGTTGGCGAGATATGAACTGGGCGTGGTGGTTATGTTGAACCGCACGGCCATCCTGGCAACCCACAAGAGTGCGACGTACGTGTTCTGGCACGGGCAGCGATCCCGCATCGACCCGGCCGACCGGTCGGTGACCTTCAACCTCGGCCTCGACCCCGGTGTGACCTACCCGATCGAAATCTCCAACGCGTTGTTCGACGCGATGCCCTCGACGGAACCCATTGTGCTGCCGGTCATTCCGGGCCGTGGTACGCCGTCGCGATTGCTGCCCGGCTCCATCGTGGGCAGGGTGCTGCAGACACGCGACGCGAGCGGCACCGTCAACGGCTTGTATGTGCTGTTGCCCGTCGGCGTGCAGAAAATCACCAGCTTCGTGGCGGACCTGCTGCGAACCGCGGATTCGGAGGGCTCGACCACGCCGACCCTGGTCGCCCCTGACAAGCTGATTCAGATCTCGGTGGTCGACGTGCTCGACGTCGACTACTACCCCTCGGAGAAACTGGAATTCGTCGACACGTCGGCCAACCCGGCGACCTGCGTGGGCTGGGAGAAGCAAACCGGTGACCCCCAGGCCAGGATCACGATCCTCAGTGGCCGAAGGTTGCCGATTCCGATCGGCATGGATTCCCGGGTCGTTCGGCTGGTGCGCGACGACCGAGACCCCAATTCCGCTGAGGCACAACAAACGTTGCTGCTACCGAGTGCGGCGAACTTCGTGACGACCACCAGCGGCGTCGCGACGGCCGACAGTCGCGAAAGCCTGTATTGGATTTCGCCGCAGGGGGTTCGGTACGGAATTCAATCCGATCACGCCACTTTGCAGGCGTTGGGCCTGGATCCACGGCTGGCGGTGCAAGCACCGTGGCCGATCGTGCGTACCTTCGCACCCGGGCCCGCGATCGGCCGCGACGCCGCGCTGGTCTCGCGCGACACCGTCTCGGGTAGTGGTGCGGTGGCGCCGATTCCCGATCTCAACGATTTGGCAGGCGGGGGTTAATAGAACATGTCCAAACGAGGTTTTGTCCGGGGCGCCCGCCAGGCCCCGCCGAATGTCCCGCCGGTGCGCATCGCGGTCGCCGCGCCGTTGGCGCTACCCGAGCGTGAACCGCGAAACATCCTGCTGATGATCACGATCCCGGCGCTGCTCGTCGGAATCATCGGCACGCTGATGTTTCGGCGGGCGCTTGGGACGCGGTCGCCGCATCAGCTGGGGCGAACAGGAAAAACAACGCCGCGCCTATCTACGCCAGCTCGACGAGGACCGCGACGAAGTGCAACGCGCGGCACATGAGCAGCGACGCAGCCAACTCTTCGTGCACGGCGACCCGCAGCAGCTCGACACCGTCATCGGTGGGCCGCGGATGTGGGAACGGCGCCCCGCCGACCCGGATTTCCTCGATGTCCGGCTGGGGATCGGGATTCAGCAGGCCAGCGAATCGGCGGTGTCGCTGCAGTGGCCCGACGTTCCGATCGGCGAAGAGCTGGAGCCCGTAACCGGCGGTGCGCTAAGGGATTTCATCCTCGAACAGAGCAAGATCCGCGGAATCGGCAAGGTGGTGAGCCTGCGGTCGAAGCCCGGCTTCAGCTTCATCGGCGACGATCCGGGCGAACTGCACAGCCTCGCCCGTTCGATCCTGTGTTCGCTGGCCGTCTACCACAGCTCCAGCGACCTCAAGATAATGGTGGTCACCCGCCATCCGGAGCTGTGGTCGTGGCTGGTGTGGCTGCCGCACAACCAGCACGACGAGATGTTCGACGCATGCGGGCTGCGCCGGTCGATCTTCACCTCCCCCACCGAGCTGGAAGAGGCGCTCGACGCCGAGCTGCACCGCAAAGGGCGGAGACCCTGAGCGCCGCCGGTCGGCATGAGCCCGACATCGATGCCGTCGCCGATGGGGTCCGGCGCCGGTCTGGCGCTGGGACCGCACTGGGTGATCGTCGACGACAACGTCGGCACCCCGGAACAGTGGGAGGGGGTGACCGGGCAGAAGGGTATGGCCGGCATCACCGTGTTGCGGCCGGCCACCCGGGCCGGGGTGGGTGTGGGATTTACCGACGACAGCGAACGTTTCACCCTTCGCGAAGGCAGGCTGGCCCACCGCGGCACCTTCTACACCGTGGCGGACATGCTCGCCGAAAGCACCGCCAACCGGTATGCCCGGGCTATTGTCCGGTGGGCCCCGATGAGCGCCGGAGAGCTGTCGGAGACCGACAGCCAGGGCGGTGAACTGCTGCGCGCACTCGGCATCAGCGATCCCCGGGAGCTGGACGTCGACCGGCTCTGGGGTGAAAGCCGCGGCCGCGGCGACCACAAATGGGCGATGGTGCCGGTGGGTGTCAAGCAGGGCGGTGAACTACAGCAGATTATTCTGCGCGCCAAAGACTTTGGTGGCTTCGGGTTTCACTCCGTGGTGATCGGGACGTCCGGCTCCGGCAAGTCGGAGTACTTCCTGTCGCTGTGCACGGGTATCGCGTTGACGCACTCCCCCGAGACGTTCATCGTGATCTTCGTCGACATGAAATTCGAGTCCGCGGCCCAGGACCTACAGGGATTCCCCCACGTCGCGGGTTCACTGTCCAACCTGGGCAAGGACGACCGCCATCTGGCCGAGCGCATGCGTAAGGCCGTCAACGGCGCTATCGCCCGGCGATACCGGCTTTTCAACCAGGCCGGGGCGCGCGACGCCAACGAGTACGAAGAGATGCGGCTGGCCGGTCGCGACGTGGAACCGGTACCGATTCTGATGGTGATCATCGACGAATACCTCGAGTTGTTCATCCACCATCCGGAGTGGATCGATCTGGTCATCCACATCGGACAGGAGGGCCGCGGCTGCAACGTCTTCTTCACGCTCGGAGGTCGGCGGCTGGATCTGTCGTCGCTTAGTAAGGTCAAGAGCAACATCGCTTTTCGGGTGGTGCTGCGCGCGGAAACCGCGGAGGACTCCCGCGACGTGATCGGTAGTGACGCGGCGCTGCACCTGCCGTCGAAGGAGAACGGTTACGCGTTGCTCAAGGTCGGGCCCCGCGACTTGGAGCAATTCCGCTGCTTCTACGTATCCGCTCCGTTCGTGGTGCCCAAGCGTGTGGTCAACGTGAACAAAACGGTGGCCATGAGCTTTTCGCAGCCGCGCGCGTTCACCTGGGCCTACCAGCCGCTCAGCGAAGCCGACAGCGAAGCGTTGGCGGTCGCCGACGAACCCGAAGAGCCCGACGAGTTTCTGTTCCATGCCGACGGCTTCCGGAAAAAGAAGCTGGTCGACGTGATCCGCGAGTCGTTGATGTCGCACAGTGCGCGCCCGCCCCACCAAATATGGCTTCCGCCTTGGAAGTCAGCGAGACGATGGATGTGCTGGTGGGCAGCTGGCGGCGCAAGCCGTGGTATGTCGACTACGGGGACAACCCCGGCTTGGTGTTCCCGGTCGGCGTCGTGGACATCCCCGAAGACCACGCGCAGCGGGTGCACGTCATCGACGCCGAGATGGACAACATCATGGTGGTGGCGACCGCTCAGCGCGGCAAGTCGACGACGTTGATGTCGTTGATCACCTCTGCGGCGTTGATGTACCGGCCCGAGCGGGTCACGTTCTTCTGCATCGGGGCTTCGCTGTACCCCGTCGAGGACTGCCGCACGTGACATCCGTCGTCAGCCAAACCGACAAGGAAGGCGTCTCGCGGACCGTTGCGTCGATCGAGGGTTTGATCCTGGCCCGCGAGGCGGCGTTCAAGCAGTACCAAATCGACATCTCCGAATTCCGGGAACGACGATACGGGACCGAGCGGGAAGGCGACACCGATCTTGCCGACAAGTTCGGCGACGTCTTCCTCGTCGTCGACAACTTCAGCGACCTGTACGACAAGGATTCCGCGATGGGGGATCGCCTGGTCTCGATCGCTCGCCAGGGCCTGTCCTACGCCGTCCATGTCGCGACCAGCGCCACGGCGTGGCTGGTGGGGCAGAAGCAGGCGTTGGTCAACGTGTCGAATGCGCGAATCCAGCTGCGGCTGAGCAACCCGGACGAGACCCAGATGGGCGAGGGTCTCGAACGGCGCAAGGCCGCCCGCAACACGCTGGACCGGCCCGGGTTCGGCGTCACCCGGGAGGGTCACGAGCTGCTGGTCGGGGTCCCGGAGATCATTTCGGCCAGCGGCGAACGGGTGCCTACCCGCCAGCTCGGCGCGGTCATCGCCGAGATGACCGGCGTCGGCCGGCTGGAGAAGTTGGCGCGCCTGCCCGAGCAGGTTCAGCTCGCCCAGATCATCGCCGCGTTCGCGGAGACCGAGGTGGCGTCGGACCCGTTCAATGTGCCCTTCGCTATCGGCGAAAGCGCTTTGCAGCCAACGTATTTGCCGACCCGAACGGTGCCGAGCATGCTGGTGCTGGGCCGGCACCTGTGCGGCAAGACGACCACGCTGGCTGCCTTCGGGCAGGCGGTGATGAGCCGGTTCGGTCCCGAGCAGGCGCAGATCACGACCATCGATCCCAAGACGTCGCTGATCGGCAAGATTCGGGGACCCCACGTGCGCGCGTACGCCTACACCGCCGACGACATCGACACCGTGCTCGAGGAGTTGGCGGCGATCATGCGTGACCGGCTGCCAACCCTGGGGGCTCAGCCAGGAGGAGTTGCTGAGCCGGCGCACCTGGGAGGGTCCGCACCATTTCGTGTTGATCGACGACGAGCAGGAACTGCGTCCGCACGGTGCGATCGGCAAGGCCGCCGCGAGCGCTCCGCTGTGGGGGTTGATCAAGCGCAGTCGCGAGATCGGCCTGCACGTGATCGCGTCGCGGTTACCCGGAAACTGGGCCGGGGTTCCGTGACGAATCCATTCCTGCAGAAAATGACGAGTTCGCGCGCGCCGACCCTATTTATGGACAACGACCCGGCGACGGTAAAAGTGTTCGCCCGAGTCAGTGCCCAGCAACTGCCGCCCGGGCGCGGCTTGCTCGTCACCACCGACGGCGCGATCGAAGGCGTGCTGGTAGGCACGCCGGAATAGGCCGATCCGCGGCGTCGGCCGAGGTTGCGGAAAAGGTGATATCGACCGCTGCCAGCAACCACCCTAGAATCGGGCCATTCCGCGATCTTTCCGCGGACACAATTTGCCTGGTGGGGAGCCAGCCAAAGGGGGTATCCCCCCCGCGGATGAACCGGGCATTTAGCAAACGGAGGGTCACAATGAGCGGGCTGTTTGAAATGGTGCCGGGCGCCGTCGACTTGTCGTCGGTGACGGAAGGAGCGATCAGCGAGGAGATGGCGGCCACCACCGCCGCCTGGTCGGCGGCCCTGACCGGCGTGCTGCCGATGGCCCCGGACGCCGACTCCGCGGAATTCGCCGCCGCGCTGAACGCAACCGGTGCCGCCTACCTGGCGACCGCGGCCGAGCACGCGGGGCAGCGCGCCGCCTTCTCGGGCGCCCAGGGCCTTGCGTCCGCGACCGGCGTCGTCACCGATGGACTTAACGCGGCCGCGAGCGCGCTCTAACCGACAATGGCCGATCCCAGGTGGACAGGTCCTCCCGAGATCGTCGCCCAGATCTTCGAGGCCGGCAATCCGGCGTCGGTGCTTGCCAACAATGCGGTGTGGGTCGCCGAGACGACGAATCACGAAGTGGCGGCGGGCTTTTCAAACGTCAACGCTTTGGCCACGGCGGCGCATTGGCAGGGCGCGGGCGCGATTGCCTCGATGATCACCAGCACCGGCCTGAACGCCGGACTGCAGACCCTGGTGGGCTGGACCGCGGAGAAGATCGGCGTCACGACGGCGGCAGTGGAGGGCTTCACGATCGCCAGATCGTCGGTGGTCCCGTCGCTGATCTCGCAGACCAACCGGGATGAGTGGACGGTCCTGAACGCCACCAACTTCTTCGGTCAAAATACCCCTGGGATCGTCGAGCGAAACACCGAATACTTTGGCGAGCATTGGCCGCACAACTCGACCATCGGTTGGGCCTACGCCGCGACCCTGGCCACGCTCACAGCGGCGTTGGCTGTTCCCCCACCCGTCGCACCGATGGGCGCCTCGCCGGCCGGGCCGGCCGCGGCCGCCTCGGCCGTGGGGCAGGCGGCGGCGCAAGCCGGTATGAACGGTGCGACGCAGGTGGGTAGCCAAGCCACGCAGGGTGCGGGCCAGGCAGCGGCCGCACCCGCCGAGGGCGGCAGCCAGCTCAGTTCACTGATGCAGCAGCCGCTACAGATGATTTCCGGGCTCACCGAGCCACTCCAGCAGGTCGTCAAGGCCCCGATGGACGCTTTCCAGGGGATGGCCAGCATGCCGCAGGGCCTGCTTTAGTCCATGGCGGGAGCGTTCTCGTCGGCCGGTGCGGGCAACGCCGGTGCGGCCGGTGCGGCCGCCGAGCCCGCGATGCTGGCCGGGGCCACCGGTCCGCTCGGCGGGGCGGCTGGAGGCGGCGGCGTGGGCGGGGCCGGTGGCTTCCCGGGCGCCGGCCTGACCAGCTACACCCGTCCCACCAGCAGCTTCGAGCCGGAGGTCGGCGGCAGGCCGACCAGCCTGCGGGCCGGGGTGCTCAATGCTTCCGAGCTGCGCGGCCCCGCCTCGCCGACCACCACCGCGGTGGGCTGTGCGCCCATGCCGATGTCGTCGGCCGGCATGCTGGCGCAGGGCAAGGAGGGCCAGATCGACAAGGACGTCACCCGCGCGCGTGTCGTCGTGGGCGGCCAGCCGACCGACGAGACCTAGCGGCGGCGTCCTCTTCTCTTATCGATCTTCTCTTATCGATCGGGGCCCGGCGGGCCGGCGAAGGCCTGCGCGATCTCGAGCCAACGCTGCGCGTCGGGACCCTGCGCGGTGAGGTCGAGGGCGCGAAGGGGACGGCGGTGAGTCACCAGGAAGCAGAAGTCCTCGGCGGCGCCGGTAACCGGTTGGGCCGCATCGGCCGGGCCCCAGGACCAGACGTCGCCGCCGGGTGCGCGCAGCTGGACTGCAAACGGCTCGGACGGCGGGGTCAATTCGTTGGCCACGAACACGTAATCGCGCGTGCGCACCCCCAGGTGCGCGATCGAGCGCAGCCGATCGGTGGGCCAGCCCCACCGGCGCACCGTCGGGGGTGTCAGCAGGGTGGCCAGGAAGGACCCCAGGCCCGACGCGGCGAAGAACACCAGCGCAATCCCCAGGCCGCCCACCGCCGGGTTCTGCGCGTGGTGTGCCAGCAGCAGGATCACCAGCGAGTTGATGCCCACCACCATCCGGTGCGACGCCAATCCGGACAGGGCGGCCGCGACCGTCGGCGTGGACACCACCGTGCGCCCCGTGCAACCATCCGGTGATCACCGCGTAGATCGCCGACCCGTGGATGGCGCGCTGGGTGTCGTCCGGCCCGAGTACCCGGGGGCCGAACCGCAGCGACAGCAGCAACGCGACGGACACCGGAATCAGCGTCATGAAGATGATGATCGACGCGCCCCGATCGCTGCCGCCCACGAAAAAACGTGGAATCAGCATGAAGTTGGCGTCGAAGAACGCCGCGATGGCGCCCGAGGCGGTGGCGAGCGAATTCATCGCCACCACCTGTTCGCGCGGCACCACGTGCGGCAGTGACGCCGACAGCCCGGAGGCCACGAACCTGGAAAAGCCGTTGAACAGCAGCGCCCCCAGCAGCAGCGACATCTCGCCGGCGCGCACTGCGAGAATCGTGCCGATCACCATGATCAGGACCAGGCGGAACGAGTTGGCGCCGACCAGCACCCACCGGCGGTCCCACCGGTCCATCAGCGCCCCGGCGAACGGTCCCAGCAGCGAATAGGGCAGGAACAGCACCGCGAACGCGAACGCGATCGACAGGGGGTCGGCCGCCCGGTCCGGATTGAACAGCAGCGCGCCGGCCACCGTCGCCTGGAAGAGCCCGTCCCCGAATTGACTCGCCATGCGCAGCGCTACCACCCGCCGGAAATCCGGCATGGCGCGCACCGACTGCCACAGCTCGATGGGTGCGCGCGAGGGCATCCGGGTTTGGAACACAGAACCGACTTCCATGAGGTGGCTGGACAGAGATCGTCGCACTCGACGCCGCTGTAATAACAGTACAAATACTTACCTGCGGCGTTTGTTTGTGCTGAGCGATGCTACGGGAGTGCGATGATGGACTGATGCCCCAGCCAGAAGATCCCGAGGACTACGTCGCACCCGCTGCGCAGCGGGTGCGGGCGGGTACTTTGCTGCTGGCCAATACCGACCTGCTCGAACCGACGTTTCGGCGCAGCGTCATCTACATTGTCGAGCACAACGACGGCGGCACGCTGGGCGTGGTGCTCAACCGGTCCAGCGAGACCGCGGTCTACAACGTGTTGCCGCAGTGGGCCAAACTCGCCGCCAAGCCGAAGACGATGTTCATCGGTGGGCCGGTAAAGCGCGACGCCGCGCTGTGCCTGGCCGCCTTGCGGATCGGCGCCGACCCGCAGGGGGTGCCGGGTTTGCGACATGTCGCGGGGCGGATCGTGATGGTCGACCTCGACGCCGAGCCCGACCTGATCGCACCGATGATCGAGGGCGTCCGGATCTACGCGGGGTACTCGGGTTGGACCATCGGTCAGCTCGAAGGCGAGATCGAACGCGACGATTGGATTGTGTTGTCCGCGTTGCCATCTGACGTTCTGATCGGGGCGAAGGAAGACCTGTGGGGGCAGGTTCTGCGTCGTCAGCCACTGCCGTTGTCGCTGCTGGCGACCCACCCGATCGACGTCAGCCGAAACTAGCTCTCCTCCCCTACCTCCGAGCGCACCGGCGGCAACGCCGTTTTGTCGGCTTCACGCCCCAGTCTGCTGGCGATCACCGCGCACACCACCAGCTGGATCTGGTGGAAGATCATCAGCGGCAACATGGTCAGGCCCACGATGTTGTCGGGGAAGAACACCAGCGCCATCGGCAGCCCGGATGCCAGACTCTTCTTCGACCCGCAGAACAGCAGCACGATCGCATCCGCGCGGTCCAGCCGTGCCAGTCGGCCGACCACGGTCGTGGCGACCAGCACGACGGCCAGCAGTGCCACCGCGACCAGGGACACCAGGATCAGTCGCCACAAGTCGACACTGACCCAGATGCCCTGCACCACGTCCATTGAGAAGGCCGTGTACACGACCAGCAGGATGGATCCCCGGTCGACGATCTTGAGCACCGCGGCGTAACGACTGACGAACCCCGCGATCCATGGCCGCGCCAGCTGACCGGCAGCGAACGGCAGCAACAGCTGCACCACGATGTCGCGGATCGAATGGGCATCCACGCGGACGACCCCGCTGGTGTTCATCAGCAACACCACCAGCAATGGCGTCAGCACAATGCCGAGAATGTTCGACAACGAGGCACTGACGGTGGCGGCCGAAACATGGCCCCGCGCAATCGAAGTAAAGGCGATCGACGACTGCACCGTGGACGGGACCAGGCAGAGGAACAGCACTCCGTTGTAAAGATCGGTCGTCAGCACCGAGGGTACCAACACCCGTGCGGCCAGCCCCAGCAGCGGGAAGAACAGGAAGGTCATCGACAGCACGAGCAGGTGCAATTTCCATTGCCGGACGCCGTGCCAGGCCTGCTGTGGTGACAGCCGCGCGCCGTACAGGAAGAACAGCAGCGCGATCGCGGACTCCGCGGCGTCCGAAGCCGCGTGCGCGGCGTCGCCGTGGGCGGGGAAGAGCGAGGCGATCGCCACGGTCGAGGCCAGGGCCAGCAGAAACGGATCAAAGATCGTCGGCAAGCGCCTCAGCATGGTGGCCTACCGCACCACTTCGTGTCGGTGACTTTTCGTCAGTGGCAGGACTGTGTGGAGGCGCTGCACTCGCCGGCGCAACTGGGTGCCGCCGCTTGCTGGCGCAGCGCGAAGCGCGCGCTCTGCCACGAGCCTGCGGCCAGCGTGCCGAGGGCGCCGGCCACGCAGACGATCAGCACCACGAGCGCGGTGTGCGCGGATGCGGCCAGTGCCACCACACCGCCGGCGGTCAGCATCACCGCGGCCGCCAGCTGGGTCGGCGCCATGGCGCGCAACGCCAATTGAGTGCCGTCGACGGCGTGGTTATGCGACAGCGACCAAGTCCCGAACCCGGCGGAAGCCACCGCCGCACACATGCACAAGACCCCAGCGATCAGCATTGCCTCACAATACGAGGCCGGTTGTGGATCCGCGCGCCGGGCTCCACAACCCTTATGCCAACACCGAATCAGCGCGCGCCGAGGTTGCTGAAGTTCGGCAGCGGGGGCAGCCCCGGCACCAGGGCCAGCAGGTTGGGCGCCGGCTGGGAAGGCAGTTGTCCCGGCACAGCCGTCTGCGCGGGAAGCCGGGTCGGCGCGGCGACCGGTGCCGGCGACGCGACCGCGGCGGGTGCGGGTGTGGTTGCCGGGGCCGGGAGCCCGACGGGTGCGGCGGTCGGGGCGGGCGCGGCGGGAGCCGGGGTGGCGGAACCGGGGGCGGTCACCCGGAAGCCGTTGATGATCGCGTCGGTGGCGGGTGCGTCGGCGACCGCCACCGCCCGGTCGGTGGTGACCGACAGCGACACCAGGTACGTGTCGTGGCCGGAGGTGGCGAGGATGTGACGGCGTGAGGTGTTCAGCGTCATGTCGCCTTCGCGGTAGGTGCCCTCGATCACCGACGACGGGAAGCCGTCGAAGTCAGCCATCGACGCGTTCGTGGACTGCCAGGCCAGCAGTTTCTGGCTGTCGACGTAGCCGTGCGAGATGGCTTCCCTGGGATCGAACGTACCGACCAGCTTGTAGACCACGACCTGCGCGTTTGACGTGTAGACGCTGCTTCCTTGCCGGTCGGCGATCACCGCGAACGCGTCCGGGACATTGGGGTCGGGCACCTGGGTCCAGCGCGGCGGCACCGGCAGCATGATATCCAGCGCCTTGAATCCCTGGGGCTTTTGCGGCTCGAGCTTGACGCCCTTCGACTTGAAGTAGTCGCGCAGCGTCCCGGAGGCCGCTGGCGTCACCGACGGCGGCTGTGCCGGCGCGACCGCGGCGGCGTTGGGCGTCGCGGCCGGAGCGGCGTTGGGCGCCGAGGCGAGGCTCGGCGGCGCGAACGGATTCGCCGACGGCGGGGTGGGGACAAACCGGCTTCTGGTCGTGCCCGGCGCGGCCGGCGGGTAGTACTGCTGCGCCGGCACCGGAACGATCGGACTGGGCGGGACGGGAGCCACGGGCTCAGCCGAAGCCGTAGCACCCGAAAATAGGGCGAACCCGATCACACCGGCGGCAAAACCGCCGACGACTACGCGCCCGGGGGCGGCGATCTGAGTCATCTCTGTCGGTCCTTCCGAATGGCTGGTCCACCAGCATCCGTCGTATAGTGGCTGACTGTAACCAGAGGCCAAACGCGCTGGACAGGGCCGAAATAGAGCTGGGATGAACCTCTGATCTCTGCGCAACGCAACCTTTATCAACCTGTGGCCGACAGGCCCGCCGGGGCGTCCCTATATACGCTGTTTGGGTGACCCAATCGCCGACCGCCTCGTCTCGGAGCAACCCCACGGGTGCCCAGACCGAGTCCGACGCGCCGCCGTTCCGTTACACCGCGGAGCTCGCCGGCCGCATTGAGGGCACCTGGCAGGACAACTGGGCACGGCTCGGGACGTTCAACGTGCCCAACCCGGTGGGGTCGTTGGCCCCGGCCGATGGTGCACCGGTGCCCGACGACAAGCTGTTCGTCCAGGACATGTTCCCCTACCCGTCGGGCGAGGGGCTGCACGTCGGACATCCCCTCGGCTACATCGCGACCGACGTCTACGCTCGCTACTTTCGCATGATCGGCCGTAACGTGCTGCACGCCTTGGGATTTGACGCGTTCGGTCTGCCCGCCGAGCAGTACGCGGTGCAAACCGGCACCCATCCGCGCACTCGGACCGAGGCCAACATCGTCAACTTCCGCCGGCAGCTGGGCCGGCTGGGCCTGGGGCACGACAGCCGGCGTACCTTCTCCACCACCGACGTCGACTTCTACAAGTGGACGCAATGGATCTTCCTGCAGATCTACAACGCGTGGTTCGACACCGCCGCGGGCAAGGCCCGCCCGATCGCCGAGTTGATCGCCGAATTCGATTCCGGTGCACGTCGTCTCGACGACGGCCGGGACTGGGCGACCTTGTCGGCGGGGGAGCGCGCCGACGTGATCGACGGCCACCGGCTGGTGTACCGCGCCGACTCGATGGTGAACTGGTGTCCCGGGCTGGGCACCGTGCTGGCCAACGAAGAGGTCACCTCCGACAGGCGAAGTGATCGCGGCAACTTTCCGGTGTTCCGGAAACGGTTGCGGCAGTGGATGATGCGCATCACCGCGTACTCCGACCGACTGCTCGACGAGCTGGACGTGCTGGACTGGCCGGACCAGGTCAAGACCATGCAGCGCAACTGGATCGGCCGTTCCACCGGCGCCGAGGCGTTGTTCTCGGCGACGACCTCCAGCGGGGAGAGCGTCGACATCGACGTGTTCACCACCCGGCCCGACACCTTGTTCGGCGCAACGTATCTGGTGCTGGCACCCGAACACGAGCGGGTGGACGACCTGGTCGCCGCCGCCTGGCCGGACGGGGTGGACGCCACGTGGACCTACGGCGCCGCCACCCCCCGCGAAGCCGTCGCGGCGTACCGGCGCGCGATCGGCGCGAAGTCCGACCTCGAGCGCCAGGAAAACAAAGAGAAGACCGGCGTCTTTCTGGGCAGCTACGCGACCAATCCGGCCAACGGAAAACCGGTGCCAATCTTTATCGCCGACTACGTGTTGGTGGGCTACGGCACCAGCGCGATCATGGCGGTGCCGGGCCACGACCAGCGCGACTGGGACTTCGCCACCGCGTTCCACCTGCCGATCGTGGAAGTCATTGCTGGCGGCGATGTTTCGGAGTCTGCCTACGCCGGCGACGGTGTGCTGGTGAACTCGGGATATCTCGACGGAATGGATGTCGCGGCCGCCAAGGAGGCCATCACCGCCCGCCTGGAGGCCGAGGGCCGTGGCCGGGCGCGGATCGAATTCAAGTTGCGCGATTGGCTTTTCGCCCGCCAGCGGTACTGGGGCGAACCGTTCCCCATCGTCTACGACAGCGACGGCCGCCCCCACGCACTGAGCGAGGCCGCGCTACCGGTGGAGCTGCCGGACATCGCCGACTATTCACCGGTGCTGTTCGATCCGGACGACGCCGACAGCGAGCCGTCGCCGCCACTGGGCAAGGCCACCGACTGGGTGCACGTCGAGCTGGATTTGGGCGACGGACTGAAGCCCTACAGCCGCGACACCAATGTGATGCCGCAGTGGGCCGGCAGCTCATGGTACGAGTTGCGCTACACCGATCCGCATAACTCGGAACGGTTCTGCGCCAGGGAAAACGAGGCATATTGGATGGGTCCGCGGCCGGCCGAGCACGGTCCGCAGGACCCCGGCGGCGTGGACCTGTACGTCGGGGGAGCCGAGCACGCGGTGCTGCACCTGCTGTATGCCAGGTTCTGGCACAAGGTTCTCTACGACCTGGGCCACGTCAGTTCGCGGGAGCCCTACCGTCGTCTGGTCAACCAGGGCTACATCCAGGCGTTCGCCTACACCGACGCGCGCGGTTCCTACGTCGCGGCCGACGAGGTGACCGAACGCGGCGACAAATTCTTCTATCCCGAACCCGACGGCGAGATCGAAGTCTTTCAGGAATTCGGCAAAATCGGTAAGAGCCTGAAGAATTCGATCTCCCCCGACACCATCTGCGACGAATACGGCGCGGACACCCTGCGGGTGTACGAGATGTCGATGGGCCCGCTGGAGGCGTCCCGGCCTTGGGCGACCAAGGACGTCATCGGCGCCCACCGTTTCTTGCAGCGGGTGTGGCGGCTGGTGGTCGACGAGAGCACCGGCGAATCCCGGGTGGCCGACGTGGGCGAGCAGCTGGACGCTGAAACGCTGCGCGTCCTGCACCGCACAATCGCGGGAGTCTCGGAAGACTATGCGGCCCTTCGCAATAACACCGCGACCGCCAAGCTGATCCAGTACACCAACCACCTCACGAAGGAGCACCGCGACGCGGTGCCCCGCGCGGCGGTCGAACCGCTGGTGCTGATGCTGGCACCGCTGGCCCCGCACCTGGCCGAGGAGTTGTGGTCGCGGTTGGGGCACACGACGTCGTTGGCGCACGGCCCGTTCCCGGTGGCCGACTCGGCCTACCTTGTCGACGACACCGTGGAGTACCCGGTGCAGGTCAACGGCAAGGTGCGCGGACGGGTGGTGGTAGCCGCCAACGCTGACGACGACACCCTCAAGGCAGCGGCGCTGGCCGATGACAAGGTCCAGGCCTTCCTGGCCGGGGCCACCCCCCGCAAGGTGATCGTGGTGGCCGGCCGGCTGGTGAATCTGGTGGTCTGACGCCGGCTATCGCCGGCCGGGCCGCAGCACCACCTCGTGGACGTGGCCGTCGGGCGGTGTGGCCACCGCCTGGGCGACCGCGGCGGCGACGGATTCGGGCCGCAGGAAGTTGGCGGCGTCGTAGTCACCACCCTCGAACGCGACGAGTTCGCGCTGCATCTGGGTGTCGGTACGGCCCGGGAATATCGTGGTGACCCGCAGGCTCGGTTCATCAATGCGCAGCGAGTCGGCGAACGCGCGCAAGGCGAACTTGCTGGCCGAGTAGGACGCCATGCCCGGCGAAACCGCGCGCCCCGCACCGGAATTGATGAACACCACCTGACCGCGTGCGCTGCGCAGCGCGGGCAACAGTTCCAGCGTAAGAGCCACCGCCCCAAAGACATTCACGCTGAAGGTGGCTCGCCATTCGTCGACGTGCGACTCGGCGACCCGGCCCGGAAGGGACACTCCCGCGTTGTGCACCAGCACATCGAGCTCGTCGACGATTTCGCAGGCGGCCTCGATCTCGTCGACGTCGGTCAGGTCAAATGGGAACGTGGTGGCACCGAGGCGCTCCGCGACGGCGTCGAGCCGGGCGGAGGGTCGACCGGCCAGCAGCAGCGTATGCGTCGGGGCCAGCGCGGTGGCAATGGCGGAGCCGATGCCTCCGCCGGCACCGGTGATGAGCGCGGTTGGCATCTGATCAGTCTACGGACATCACCAATACTGTTGAAAAACAGGTACTTTCACGCGCGCTTGCGCGCGGGCGATTCTCCTCCGGCGGGCCCCGAGGTCGGCTCACCCGATGCCAGGCGCTCCAGCGGCGCCAACGCTTTGGTGAGCATGTTCAGGTCGGACTCGTCGAGTTGGCTGAGCATCGCGGCCAGGGCCGCGTGCCGGTTGGCCAGCGACTCGGCGTGCACGGCGCGCCCGCGCGGGGTGATGTCGACCAGCACGGCCCGCAGGTCGGACGGGTCGCGGGACCGCTTCACCAGCCCGACCTTCTCCAGCCGTCGGATCGCCACCGTCGTGGTGGGGGTCCGCACCCGTTCGTGGGCGGCCAGGTCCGTCATCCGGATCGGTCCTTGATCGAGCAGGGTGACCAAAATCGACAGCTGCGCCAAGGTCAAATCGCCTGCCACCACTCCGCTGGGGTCGCCTCGGCGCAGGATCGAAAACAGCTTGGACAGCGCACGGTGCAAACCTTCCGCAAGCTCGGTTACCTCGGCCGCGGTGGAATCGCTATCCGCCATAAGTCGGCAGTCTAACCCGATATGGGTGTCGTACAAGGTAGCTAAGCCACTATTTTTAGCCCGTCAAAGTACTTGGGACAGGAATCGCTGCAGGCGCTCAGTCGTCGCGGCTTCGAATATCTGCCCAGGTGGCCCGGATTCCACCACCTTGCCTTGATCCATGAACACCACGGTGTCCGATGCCGACCACGCGAAACCCATTTCGTGCGTGACCACGATCATCGTCATGCCGCCCGCCCCGAGGTCGGCGATGAGTTGCAAGGCTCCCTTGACCATCTCCGGGTCCAGCGCCGAGGTCGCCTCGTCGAAGAACATCACCTGCGGCGCCATCGCCAGCGCCCGGGCGATCGCAACCCGTTGCTGCTGGCCACCGGAGAGCATGCCGGGGCGGGCACCGGCCTTGTGCTTCAGCCCAACTCGTGCCAGCTGCGTCATCGCGAGCTCTTTGGCCTCCTCCGTGGACAGCCCGCGCAGCTTCCGCGGGCCCAGCGCGACGTTCTTGAGGATCGTCAGATGCGGAAACAGGTTGTAGTGCTGGAACACCATGCCGATGCGCTGGCGCAACTCATTAGGGTCGTCGCCGAGCACCGACCGTCCGTCGAGCAGGATGTCGCCGCTGTCGGGTTCGTGCAGCCGATTAAGGGCGCGCAGCAACGTGGACTTGCCCGAACCGGACGGCCCGATGACGGCGACTGTGGTGCCCGCGGGGGCTTGGAAGCTGACGCCGCGCAGCACCTTCGTTCCACCCAGTGTCTTGTGAATATCCTTGGCTTCCAACGAGACTGATCCCCGCCCGACGGCATCATCGATCATGTCATCCCCGGCCCGAGTGTGGAAGTGACCATCGTGGCGGATTCGTCGGTGTCGTCGGTGTTGCTGCCGCTGCGCAACCGAGAATCGATGTAATTCACCAAATGTGTTAACGGCACTGTCAATAACAGATAGAAGAGGCCCGCTGCCACCAACGGCGACAAGTTGCCGGTCTGCGCGTTGAGGTCGCGGCCCACTTGGAACAGTTCGCGCTCGTGGGCGACCAGGCCCAGGAAGTACACCAGCGCCGAGCCCTTCAGCAATGCGATCGCCTGATTGACCAGCGCGGGCAGCACCCGTCGGATCCCCTGCGGCACCACCACCAGCCGCATCGCGGCCGGATAGCTGAATCCGAGTGCGCGCGAGGCTTCCAGCTGCCCGCTGTCGACGTTCTGGATTCCCGAGCGCAGAATCTCGCCGATGTAGGCGGCGGCCATCAATCCGAGCGCGGCGATACCCAACGGGTACGGGTTGTTGTGCGTCAGCCCGCCGACGAGCGGACCGATTCCCATCCCGATGATCAGAATGATCACCACCTCGGGAAGGCCACGGAAGATGTCGGTGTAGATCCGCGCCGGCCAACGCAGCCACCAGGCATGCGACATGCCCGCCATCGCCAGCACCATGCCGAGCACCAGCCCGATCACCAATGCGCTGTTGGTCAGGATCAACGTGTTGGGCAGCCCGGTCATCAGCAGCGCGGGGATCGCCTGCATGTAGAGATCCCAATCCAGGAACTGGTCGCGCAGTTGCGCGAGCGTGGATTTGGGAACGGGCGGTCGCTCCGACTGGTGGTGGTTGCTGGCCGCGATCGCGGCGAAGTCCGGTAGGTGCGGAGTCGGGGCGGCCCGCGATCCGGGTTTCCAGCCCGGCGGCAGCGGTCGGGGAACCCAGTCGGAATACAGCCTCGCCCAGGTGCCGTCGGCGATGACGGCGTCCAGCGCGGAGTTCAGCGCGGCGATGAGCGGAGGGTTCTCCTTGGCAACCGCGTACGCGACGAAATCTCCCGGGCTGAACTCGTTGGCAACCACCACCGCCGGATCGCCGGGGTGCATCACCCTGGCGGCCAGAGCTGCCGGCGCTACCCAGGCGTCGATTTGGTGTGTCTTGAGGCTGGCGTACACGGTGGAGAAGCCGGGGTACTTCACCGGCTGCAGGTGCAAGGTGTCGACGACGTAGGCCTCTTCGACGGTGCCCTGGACGACTCCGATGCGTTGCCCCTCGGCCAGATCATCGAAGCCGTCGATGGGCGATCCGGGCGGTACGATCAGTGCGTAGTAGCCGAAGTCGTAGCCGTTGGTGAACCCGACGGTGCGACGACGGGCCGCGGTGGCCTTCACCGAGGCCGAACCGACGTCGAAGCGCCGGGACGCCACTTCGGCCAGCAGCGCCGAGAAGTCCGTACTGGCGAAACGCACTCGCAGGCCCAACTTTTCCGCCATCGCGGTCAGCAGCTGATTGTCGAAACCGCTGAAGGTGCCGGTGGCGTCGACGCAGATCGAGGGCGGGGCATCCGACAGTGTGCCGACGGTCAGGACACCCGGCGAGCTCAGGCCCAACGCGTCGACGTTGATCGAACTGAGCGGCTTGACGGAGGGAGTGGTGTGGTCGTCGTCGCGACCGACGCCGCCGACGGTGGTCAGGTCTTTCGGCAAGGCCGTCGCGCGCTCGGGTCCGCCCGGCGCGCATTGGTTTCGATCGGCGACCGCGGGTGCGGCGAGCACCATTGCGCACACGATCACGATTGTCGTGGCTAGTCCGAACAGCTTGGCTCCGCGCTTTGCGCACGCGCCTCCGCACGAATTCATCACCGTCACCGTATCGACCGGGCGGCAACCCGTCGCGGCGAGAGCCGATTTAGAGCGCCATCGACGGCTCGCCGCGGACCGCCTCGGACCGCGCCAGTACGGGAAGCGGGTTGGAGACAACCTGGCGAACGTCGTCGGGTGCGGCGAAAACCCTGCGCCGGAACAGTTCGGCTAACATGGTCTGTGCCATCAAGTAGGCGCGGCCGCCGCAGGCCGCCCGCGCGGCTTCGGGGTCGCGTCGCTGAATCGCCGCCGTTTCGTCCTCGTAGTAGGGCAGTACGTCGTCGCGGTTGTTCTGGTAGCTCATCCAGAACGCGTGCGGGACGAGGTCCTGCGAGGCGCGAATGGTGGCGTGCAGTCGCGGCCCGGCGTATTCGTCGTTGACCGTGCGCCGGTACTCCGCGGTGAGATCGGAAAACGTGCGGGCGTCTTTTCGCGGTGCGCATCGACCGCATCAGCGCATTGAGCTGCCCGAGGATCCGCGGGGTCGGGTTGCTCGCGGCGCGCGCCGAGGCGATGCCATTGAGCATGCCGTCAAGCTCGTGATGCTCGAGCACGCTGGCTTCGTCGAACCGCTCGACGAACGCGCCCCGGTGGTAGCGGGTCGACACGATGCCATCGTGCTCGACTTGGACCAGGGCCTCTTGGATCGGGACGCGACTGACCCCCAAGCCGATCGCGATCTCGTTGCGGTCGACGCGGTCGCCGCTGCGCAGCTTGCCCGTCAGCACCAGGTTGAGGATGTGGTTGACGACCTGGTCCTTTTCTTTGACTCCGTATTTCTTCGGCATGAGTCTCTTTCAAATCTGTTACAGCTGAGCACCAGCGATCAGCGCAGGAAAGTTTCTCATGTATTCGCGCATTCGTTAAGGTGTTTGCCGGATGAATTAAGCGCGAACACCAATTAACGCGCGTCGCGCCAGTGGCATAATGCCTGCGCTGCGCCGAGGTCGTAATCGGGACCGTTGACGCCGACGGTCAGCAGCGTCACCCCCAATGCGGCAAGGCCGTCGGCGTTGGCGATCAACCCGTCGACCCCCTCGCCGCGGCGAACGCCGCTGTTGGCCTCCACCCCGGCCGACCGCTCGATCGTGGACGGGTCGCGTCCGACGGCCGCGCGGTGTTCGTCCAGCGCCGCGGCGGCGGCCGGGTAGGTGTCGACCGTGGTGAAGCCGTGCCAGATGTCGCCGTACTCGGCAACCAACCGCAGCGTCTTTCGCGGACCCTTGCCGCCGATCAGGATTGGGATGTCGCGGGTCAGTGCGGGATTGAGCTTGGTCAATCGCGACGTGATCCGGGGCAGCGCCGCGGCCAGGTCGTCGAGACGGCTGCCCTTGGTGCCGAATTCGTAGCCGTACTCGCCGTAATCCTTCTCTTTCCAACCGGATCCGATGCCCAGGATCAGCCGGCCCTCGGAAATGTGGTCGACGGTGCGTGCCATGTCGGCCAGCAACTCCGGGTTGCGATACGAGTTGCACGTAACCAGGGCGCCGAACTCGATACGCGACGTCTGCTCGGCCCAGGCCGCCAGGCACGGTCCAGCATTCGAAATACGCCCCGTCCGGATCGCCGTAGAGCGGAAAGAAGTGATCCCAGGTGAACGCGACATCGACGCCCATGTCCTCGCAACGGCGCACGGCGTCGCGGATGTGGCGGTATTCGGGGGCGTGCTGAGGCTGTAGTTGTACACCGATGCGAATGGGATGGGTCATCAGACCACGGTAGGAGCCGCAGCCTCTCAGCGTGCGCCCAGGACCCCGGCCAACAGGTCGATCAGCGCCCGGGGCTGATCGCTTTGCACCGAGTGCCCGGAGTTGTCGACAACGTGGGTCTGACGGAAATGCGTTGCGCGCTGGGTGAGTTCGGCGGCATCTTCGTCGGTGACGAACGGTGACGAGCCACCGCGCACCAGCGTGACGGGTGCGGTCAGCGCGTCGACGTCATTCCATAGATCACCGAAGTCCGGCACTTTGCGGATGGTGTCGTAGTGCGACGCCCAGTTGCCGTTCTCGAGCCGGCGGGAGTTGTGGAACACGCCGCGGCGCAGTGCCTTGACTTCGCGGTGTGGTGCCGCGGCGATGGTGAGGTCCAGCATGGCTTGGAAGCTGGGGAACTCCCGCTCGCCGGAGACCAAGGCGACGGTGCCCTGCTGCTCGGTGGTCATCTCGGCATAGCGGTGCAACGCCGACGGCGTGACGTCGACGAGAACGAGTTCGCGCACCAGCTCCGGTGCTATCGCGCCGATCCGGATCCCGGTCAGCCCGCCCAGCGACATGCCCACGATCAGGTCGGCATCGGGCGCCAAGTCGCGCAGCACCGGCGCCACCGCATCGGCGTTGTGCTGCGGCGAATAGTCGCCGTCCTCGCGCCAGCCGGAATGACCGTGGCCGGGCAGGTCGACCGCCAACGCCGGCTCGCCGAGCCCGACGATGACTTTCCAGCTCGGTCAACGAGGCGCCGTAAAACGTGACATTGCGCACCGACAGCCGTTCGTGCATCGCGTCAGCCTCGATTCTCGATCTCGACGCCGAACCGCTCCCGGAACGGCCGGAATTCGGCGTGCAGCGCGTGGAGGTCTTCGCCGATGTCGATCAACAGCTGTGTGGAGTAGCGGAACTTGCCGTAGCGGTCGCCGTGATTGTTGGCCAGGTAGTCGCGCATCGCGGACTCGGCTTCCGGCGTGACCTGCCGGCCGGCGAACGCGTAGTAGCGCTGCACCGTGCCGACTTGGTCGGCGATGAAGTCGGTGTAGCGGACGTGCAGGATGCGCGGATCGTCCACCATGGGATTGCTCATCGTGTTGGCAACCCCGGCGCGGGTCAACTCCAGGTGCATCTTCGCCAGGGCGTGCAGGTCGACGTGCCCGACCATGCCTTCGGCGATGTCGGCCATCATCATGGTGCGAGACGCCGCGACCTGAACCGGGTCGCGGTGCAGCCAGACCAGGGTGGCGTCGGGGTAGGTCTCGAACATCTCCTTGAGCCGGAAGCCGTGAAAACCCTTCAGCACCCAGTACTTCCGCAGCCGGGCGTATTGCAGCTGTTGCAGCATGGCCTTGTGCAGGCGGTACTGCGCGGCCGCGTCGGTGGCCAGGCCGCCGACCAGTGACTGCATCGGCACCCGCCACCACGTCGTCGGCGTCATCACCCAGAAGTCGAAGGCCCAGGTGCGTTCGTCCTCGGGCAACCCGTCACCGAGCATGTCGTTGTAGGGGTGGCTGTGCAGCCATTTGGGCATCTTCGTGTTGATCTCGCGCCAGTCCGCGTCGGCTTGTTCGCGGCGTGGGTCGTCCGAGGCGGCCAGCCCCGGCGGCGGTGACGGGTACATTACCTCCCAGAAGCGCAACGCCCGCCCGTGTGGGTCCACGGACATCAGGGCGTGCATCAACGTTGTCCCCGAACGTGGTTCGCCGGTCACGAACATCGGCGCCTCGATCACTTCGTCGCCGATCGGGTAGCGGTTGCGGTCTGCGATGAATTCCAGCCGCGAGGTGAGCAGCCAGTGGCACACCCGCGTTGCTTCACGGACTCCGTCGGCGTCCATGCCGAGGCCGTTCAGGTGGCCGGCGGCGACGGTGAAGCGCTCCGGCAGCGTGGGATCGCTGTAGTCGTGCAATCCGGTTTCGGCCTCCGCGGCGCGTAGCAGCTCTGCGGCGTCGAGTTGGGCGCTCACGACAGCTCCCCGCACAACTGCATCAATTCGTCTTCTGCGGCAAGGACATTCGCGGCCGATGCGGCCAAATAGCCCATACCGGCCATGGCGCCGTAGTCGAGGATCTTGGGCACCCGCAGGCCCGTGTCCACGTAGGTCTGATGGTCATGGCCACCTGGCGGGGGGTGCCGTGCGGGACGACGGCAAGCAGCATCTCCGGCTGCACGTCGTCGAGGAACGCCAGGATCCGCTCGCGGGTGAGCACCGCGGGGTCGATGTCCTGGAACCCGCGCCAACTCGGGCCCATCGGGTGTTCAAAGCCAAAGCCGCCCAATGTCTCTGCGGAAACTTGCAACAGGAAGGCCTTGACCAGCGGCGCCAGCAGGATCTCGGCGAGCTCGTCTTCGTTGGCGCCTATCAGGCAGATCTGCATGAAGCCCGGCGTGATCGCCATCGGGTCGCGGCCGGCGTGCTCGGCGGATTTCCTTACCGCCGAGAGCATCTCGGCGTAGTGCTCCGGGGTCCAGGCGCCGGCGGGGCACCCGCCGTCGGCGTGGCGGCCGGCGATGTCGAGCATGCGCGGGCCGCTGGCGCCGATCCAGATCTGCGGCGGTTTCCCGCCATACCGCTCGGTGTCCAAGCGGGCGTGGTGCAGCGTGTAGAACTGTCCGTCGAAGTCGACGGGACCGTCGCTGCACCACAGCAGCTTTATCACCGTCAGGGCTTCCTCGAATCGGCTGACCGGCCGGGAGAAGTCGAAGCCGTACGGCAGCGTGTTCTCGCTCTCGCCGCTGCCCAGGCCCCCGGCGAGGTGGTCGATGGTCAGCGCGGTCTGAGCCAGCAGTGCGGGGTGGCGTCGCACGGTGTCGACGACCGCGCTGACCAGTGGCACCCGGTCGGTCAGCACGGCGGCCGCGGCCGCGGCCGCGACGGACAGGCTGTCGAGGTGGCGATGCGGTGACGGCGACGCCGTGGCGAGGTCGGTGAATTCGGGCGTCCAGATCGAGTCCGGCCAGAAGTTGACCATGTGATCGGGCAGCCAGATCGAGTGGTAGCGCCCGCTGTCGAACTCGGTGAGGTGGGACATGTCCAGGGGCAGGGTGGTGCGCAGGAACGCGGCGGGCCGAACTTTCATCCGTGACTGGGCCTGACTCGTCGAGGGAGGGGCGCTCCGCGTAATGCTAAGCGACTGCACAGCACGCCGTTCGCGTTATGGCCGGCACGCGGCCGTACAAAAAGGAGTGTGCGGTGAGGTCGCCCTTCTGAAAAGCGACCTCACCGCACACTCGATGAGTGAACCGAACCGCCCGGTGTTATCCGGTTCGGCAATGCACCGCACGGCGGCGCACTCGTCAGAACTAATCAGCGGCGATGAACTGCTCGAGCTGCGCGCGCGCGATGTCGTCGGGCAGCTGCTGCGGCGGGCTCTTCATCAGGTAAGCCGACGCCGGGATGACCGGTCCGCCGATGCCGCGATCCTTGGCGATCTTGGCTGCCCGCACCGCGTCGATGATGACACCGGCCGAGTTCGGCGAGTCCCACACCTCGAGCTTGTACTCCAAATTCAGCGGCACGTCACCAAACGCCCGGCCCTCCAGCCGCACGTAGGCCCACTTGCGGTCGTCGAGCCACCCCACGTGGTCGGACGGTCCGATGTGCACGTCCTTGGTCTTGAACTCACGCTGCAGGTTGCTGGTGACGGCCTGCGTCTTGGAGATCTTCTTGGACTCCAGCCGCTCGCGCTCGAGCATGTTGAGGAAGTCCATGTTGCCGCCGACGTTGAGCTGCATGGTGCGGTCCAACTGCACGCCGCGGTCCTCGAACAGCTTGGCCATCACGCGGTGCGTGATCGTCGCGCCGACCTGGCTCTTGATGTCGTCACCGACGATCGGCACACCGGCGTCGGCAAACTTCTTGGCCCACACCGGATCCGACGCGATGAAGACCGGCAACGCGTTGACGAACGCCACACCGGCGTCGATCGCGCACTGCGCGTAGAATTTGTCGGCCTCCTCGGAGCCCACCGGCAGGTAGGACACCAGGACGTCGACCTTGGCCTCCTTGAGCACCTGGACCACGTCGACGGCCTCGGCGTCGGACACCTCGATCGTGTCGGCGTAGTACTTGCCGATGCCGTCGAGCGTCGGTCCGCGCTGCACCGTCACGTTGGTCGGGGGCACGTCGGCGATCTTGATCGTGTTGTTCTCCGACGCGAAGATCGCTTCCGAGAGGTCGAAGCCGACCTTCTTGGCGTCCACGTCGAAGGCGGCCACGAACTTCACGTCGCGGACGTGGTACTGGCCGAACTTCACGTGCATCAGCCCGGGTACGGTCGATGTCTCGTCGGCGTTCTGGTAGTACTGCACGCCCTGAACCAGCGAGGACGCGCAGTTACCGACGCCGACAATGGCGACTCGCACCTCGTCCTGCGCCTCAGGCGCCCGCGAAGGCTGGTGCTGACTCATAGGGCGTTCTCCTAACCTCAATTACCTATGTCTCGAATGTCTTGGTGATCTACGTCTGTTCGGTGAGCCCGCGTGCCGCGCGCTCGGCGGCGATGAGCTCGTTGAGCCACTTGACCTCGCGCTCGCTGGACTCCAGCCCGAGTTGGTGCAGTTGGCGCGTGTAGCGGTCGAGTGAACTGCTGGCCCGTGCGATGGCTTCACGCAGACCCTCCCGGCGTTCCTCGACCTGACGGCGGCGGCCCTCTAGAATCCGCATCCGCGCTTCCGCCGGCGTGCGGTTGAAGAACGCCAGGTGTACTCCGAACCCGTCGTCGGTGTAGTTGTGTGGACCGGTGTCGGCCACCAACTCACCGAATCGCTGACGACCCTTTTCGGTCAGCTCGTAGACCCGCCGGGCCCGCCGGACTGGGGTACCGGCCGGCGCGGCATTCTCGGCAATCAACCCATCCGCCTGCATCCGCCGCAGCGCCGGATAGAGCGAACCGTACGAAAACGCGCGGAACGCACCAAGTAGGCCGGTGAGCCGTTTGCGCAGCTCATAGCCATGCATCGGCGATTCGATCAAGAGCCCAAGGATGGCAAGCTCCAGCATCGAGTCACCTCCTTTGCATAACTGGTTACTTCCGGCCGACGCGTCGCGTAATAGTATCGCGCCGATATATTTGTCACAACACTACCTGGGGTCGGCATATCGCGCCGAGTGTGCGCAGGCTGCCGGGCTTTCGGTGTGCGCCGACGTTTTTCGGTGGGCGTCCAGGGTGGCGACACACCGGGCTCGACAGCCGTGATCGCCCACCGAAAACCGTGACAGCACACGCAATGCCCGGGCGACACAGTCAACGCCGTGAGCGCACACCCACAGTCGTGGGCGCACACCCAGCCTCAGTTGGAGGGGTAATTCACCCGCTTGGGAGTGCCGTCACCGGCGAAATCGATCGAACCGCTGCCGTACTCGCCGGAGACGTACACCGACAGGGTCAGCGTTCCGGGGGCGGTCGGGTCGTCCCAGCCGCCGCGGTAGTCGTAGTCCAGCACCCGTCGGTCGTCGGACGGGTCCGGGCGATAGAAGCTGGCATAAGTGGGGTAGACGAGCAGTCGATAGCCGATGGTGTCGCCGAACTTCTTCCGGGCCTGCTCCAGCAGACCGGTCATTCCGCCCAGCGATTGCAGTTGCTTGGGCGGAGTCAGCACCACGGCCGCGACGCCGTCCGGCTTCGCGCCCGGGTCGCTGGTGAAGTCCAGCGGTGAGCTGGTGTTGCCATACAGCCCCCAGCCCAAACCAATGCCGAACAAAACCGACACCACCAGTGCGGCGATCGCGATGCCGCGCGCGGACCGCCGGCACCGCCTTCGACTTTGCCGCACGCAGCCGCGTCGGGGTACTGCCCTGAAGACCCGACACCAGCAGCGTGAGGTCACCCAGTGTCACGGCATTGGTGGCCTTGCTGACCCGCTCGCGGTGTTCCACGCCGGACAGCTCACCGTCGGCGAGCGCGTTGTCCAGCATCGCGCAGGTATCTTGCCGGTCGGTGTCCTTGGCGCGCGTCGCGGTGGTCACTCCGCCGCCAAGTGGTGCGCCCAGCCATTTCGCCATGGAGTGATCGTAGAAGTCACCTGTTGTTACCGCGGTGCAGCGGTGCCGACAGCCTCGGTTGCGTATCGGCGGTGCCGAGGGAGACGTACTCTGGTCAACGTGCGACTGCAGCGGCAAGTGGTGGATTACGCGCTTCGGCGGCGCTCGTTGCTGGCCGAGGTGTACTCGGGCCGCACGGGCGTGACCGAGGTCTGCGATGCGAACCCCTATTTGCTGCGCGCCGCGAAATTTCACGGCAAAACCAGCCAGGTGATGTGCCCGATCTGCCGAAAGGAACAGCTGACCCTCGTGTCGTGGGTGTTCGGCGATCACCTGGGTCCGGTATCGGGTTCGGCCCGTACCGCCGAAGAGCTGGTGCTGCTGGCGATGAAGTTCACCGAGTTCTCGGTTCACGTGGTCGAGGTCTGCCGAACCTGCAGCTGGAACCACCTAGTCAAGTCGTATGTGCTCGGTGCGGAGCGCCCGCCCAAGGGCACCCGCGGCCCGCGGACCGCACGCAACGGCGCCAGCGCGGCCATTGAATAACGAAGGGCGCCACGATCAGTCGCCCGACGACCCGAGCAGGTCCGCGACTGAACGTTTGAGCAAGCAACCCAACGCCGAGCGTCCGGACGACTCCGAGCGCCCGGTGCAGCGCACCGACGCCGGGACCCGTCGACGTGTTCCTCCCGACGACCGGCAGACGACGATCCTGCCGCCGGTCGGCGACGACGGCGCTGCCCGGCGGTCCGACGCCATCGACGAGGTCAGGGCCGCGCTGGGCGGCCCCGGCTCCAGGGCCCAGCCCCGCGACCCGATCGAGCAGGTGAAGGCCGCCCTCGACGGCCGGCGATCGTCCGGGCCGCCGCGGCGTGATCGTCCGCTGTCGGGTCGCCCACCGGAAGGCCCGCCCCCTCCGGGACGGCCCGGCGACGTCGGCGGCCCCGACGTGCCAAGCCACCGGGCTCGCGGGTCGGGTGTCGACTGGAGCTGGGTCGACCAGATCAACTGGCGGTGGGTGCGGCGCGCGGCCTACCTGTCCGCGGCGGTCCTGGTGCTGTTGCCGATCGTCACCTTCGCGATGGCGTATTTCATCGTCGACATTCCCAAGCCGGGCAACATTCGCACCAACCAGGTGTCGACCATCCTGGCCAGCGACGGTTCGGAGATCGCGAAGATCGTTCCGCCCGAAGGTAATCGGGTTGACGTCAACATCAACCAGGTGCCGGTGCACGTTCGTCAGGCCGTCATCGCCGCCGAAGACCGCAACTTTTATTCGAACCCGGGGTTCGACTTCAGGGGCTTTGTGCGGGCGGTGGAGAACAACCTGTTCGGCAACGGCGATCTGCAGGGCGGGTCGACGATCACGCAGCAGTACGTGAAGAACGCGCTCGTCGGCTCCGCGCAGCACGGGTTCGCCGGCCTGCTGCGTAAGGCCAAGGAACTCGTCATCGCCACCAAGATGTCGGGGGAGTGGTCCAAAGACGAAGTGCTACAGGCCTACCTGAACATCATCTACTTCGGCCGGGGTGCCTATGGGATTTCCGCGGCGTCCAAGGCCTATTTCGACAAACCCGTCGACCAGCTCACCGTGTCCGAGGGTGCGCTGTTGGCGGCGCTGATCCGCCGGCCGTCCTCGCTCGACCCGGCCGTGGATCCCAAGGGCGCCGAGGCGCGGTGGAACTGGGTGCTCGACGGCATGGTGGAAACCAAGGCGCTATCGCCGAGCGATCGTGCGGCACAGCAATTTCCCCAGACCGTCCCGTCCGATCAGGCGCGGGCGCAGAACCAGACCACCGGCCCCAGTGGCCTGATCGAACGTCAGGTCACCAAAGAGCTGATGGAGCTGTTCAACATCGACGAGCAGACCTTGAACACGCAGGGCCTGCAGGTGACGACGACGATCGACCCGAAGGCTCAGCAGGCCGCGGAGAAGGCCGTGTCGAAATATCTTGACGGACAAGACCCCGACATGCGTTCGGCGGTGGTGTCCATCGACCCGCACACCGGCGCCATCCGCGCCTACTACGGGGGTCCGGACGCCAACGGGTTCGACTTCGCTCAGGCCGGGCTGCAGACCGGCTCGTCGTTCAAGGTGTTCGCATTGGTGGCCGCCCTGCAGCAGGGCATCGGGTTGGGCTACCAGGTCGACAGCTCGCCGCTGACCGTAGACGGCATCAAGATCACGAACGTCGACGGCGAGAATTGCGGCACCTGCAATATCGCCGAGGCGCTCAAGATGTCGCTGAACACGGCCTACTACCGGCTGATGCTCAAGCTGAAGAACGGACCTTCCGCCGTCGCCGATGCCGCGCACCAGGCCGGCATCGCCAAGAGCTTCCCCGGTGTTCCGCACACTCTGTCCGAGGACGGCAAGGGCGGGCCGCCGAACAACGGAATCGTGTTGGGCCAGTATCAAAGTCGGCCGATCGACATGGCTTCGGCATACGCCACCCTGGCCGCCTCCGGTGTGTACCATCCGCCGCACCTGGTGCAAAAGGTCGTCAACGCCGAAGGGCAGGTGCTGTTCGACGCCGGCAACTCGGACAAGGGTGCCGAGCAGCGCATCGACAAAGCGGTCGCCGACAACACCACCGCGGCCATGCAGCCGATCGCCGCCTATTCGCGCGGCCACGCCCTGTCTGGCGGCCGCCCGTCGGCGGCCAAGACGGGCACGGTGCAGCTGGGCGACACCCAGGCCAACAAGGACGCGTGGATGGTCGGCTACACCCCGTCGTTGTCGACGGCGGTCTGGGTGGGAACCGTGCAGGACAACGTTCCGCTGGTAACCGCTTCGGGCGCAGAGGTTTACGGCTCGGGCCTGCCGTCGGACATCTGGAAGTCGACGATGGACGGCGCGCTGAAGGGCACGCCCAACGAGTCCTTCCCCAAGCCGACCGAGATCGGTGGTTACGCGGGGGTGCCCGCCCCGCCGCCTCCGCCGCCACCCGCGGTGACCGTCATCCAGCCCACGATCGAGGTGGCCCCGGGCATCACCATCCCGGTGGGTCCGCCGACGACGATCACGGGGGCGCCGCCGCCACCACCGGGACAGGCACCACCGCCTGAACCGGCCCCGCCACCGTTCGGGCAACCGCCACCGTGACCGGCGCTCGGCAGGAGAGCGCCACCATTTCCCCGCGCCCGCTGGCTGACGATCTGCGGAGCGCGGACAATCGCGATTGCCCCAGCTGCACCGACTATTTGGGTGCCGCACTGGCCGATGCCATCGGCGGACCGGTGGGCCGGCATGCGCTGATCGGCCGAGCCCGGCTGATGACGCCGCTGCGAGTGATGTTCGTCTTCGCGCTGGTGTTTCTGGCGCTGGGCTGGTCGACGAAGGCGGCGTGCCTGCAGAGCAGCGGCACCGGAACCGGGGACCAGCGCGTTGCCAACTGGGACAACCAGCGCGCCTACTACGAGTTGTGTTACTCGGATACGGTTCCGCTGTACGGCGCGGAATTGTTGAACCAGGGCAAGTTTCCGTACAAGTCGAGCTGGATCGAAACCGATTCCAGCGGCGCCCCGCAGACCCGCTACGACGGCAAGCCCGCGGTGCGTTACATGGAGTATCCGGTGTTGACCGGGGTCTATCAGTACGCGTCGATGGCGCTGGCCAAGACCTACACCGCGCTGAGCAAGCTGGCGCCGCTTCCGGTGATAGCGGAGGTGGTGGTGTTCTTCGACGTCGCCGCGTTCGGTCTGGCGTTGGCGTGGTTGGCGACCGTGTGGGCGACGGCGGGTCTGTCCGGCCGTCGGATCTGGGACGCGGCGTTGGTGGCCGCCTCACCGCTGCTGATCTTTCAGATCTTCACCAATTTCGACGCGCTGGCAACGGGATTCGCGATGAGCGGGCTGCTGGCTTGGGCGCGGCGCAAACCGGTGCTGGCCGGTGTGCTGATCGGGTTGGGTGCCGCGGCCAAGCTGTATCCACTGCTGTTCCTGGGCCCGATGCTGGTGCTGGCTGTCCGCACGGGCCGTGTCCGAATGCTGGTACGCACGGCGGTGGCCACCGTACTGACTTGGACGCTGGTGAACCTTCCTGTGCTGCTGCTCTTCCCACGCGGCTGGTCGGAGTTCTTCCGGCTCAACACCCGTCGCGGTGACGACATGGACTCGATCTACAACGTGGTCAAGTCCTTCACCGGATGGCCCGGCTTCGATCCGAAGCTGGGTTTCTGGGAACCACCCACGGTGCTCAACACCGTGGTCGCGGTGTTGTTCGTCGCGTGTTGTGCGGCAATCACTTACATTGCGCTCACCGCTGCGCAGCGGCCGCGGGTGGCGCAGCTGCTGTTTTTGGTGACCGCGGCGTTCCTGTTGACGAACAAGGTGTGGAGCCCGCAGTTCTCGCTGTGGCTGGTGCCGCTTGCCGTGCTGGCGGTACCACATCGACGGGTGTTGCTGGCGTGGATGACGATCGATGCGGTGGTGTGGGTGCCGCGGATGTACTACCTGTACGGAAACCCGAATCGTTCTCTGCCGGAACAGTTTTTCACCACCACGGTGCTATTGCGGGACATCGCCGTCGTGGCGTTGTGCGCGTTGGTGATTCGTCAGATCTATCGGCCAGACGAGGATTTGGTGCGCTGGGAGGGACGGGTGGACGATCCGTCCGGCGGGGCCTTCGACCGCGCTCCCGATGCACCGCCCGGCTGGTTGCCGGACTGGTTGCGCCCGGCCCACACCCGACGGACGGGCCCAGCGGTACCTTCGCCGGACGCCGAAAAGGTTAGCGCTCAAGGACACACATGACTCTGGTCGCCATCCCGTTGTTCCCGCGCTTCACCGCGCTCGACGCCGTCGGGCCTTACGAAGTGCTGCAACGCATTCCATCGATCGACGTGACGTTCGTCGGGCACCGTCGCGGCGAGGTGCGCACGGAGAACGGGATGCTGGGGGTGACCTGCGACGCCAGCTTCGACGAAATCGGCGCGCCCGACGTGGTGGTGGTGCCCGGTGGCGTCGGCACCCGCAACCTCATTCACGACGAAGCCATCCGCGACTGGCTGCAGGCGGTACACCCGACCACCACATTCACCACCTCGGTGTGTACCGGCGCACTGTTGCTGGCCGCCGCCGGATTGCTGGACGGTCTCACCGCGACCACGCACTGGCGGGCCGCGGATCTGCTCAACCAGCTGGGCGCACGCTATGTGGCGGACCGCGTCGTCGAACACCTCCCGCAACGCATCATCACCGCGGCGGGGGTGTCCAGCGGCATCGACATGGCACTGCGGTTGACAGAACTCCTCGTGGACCGCGAGGCGGCGCAGGTCGCACAGCTGATGATCGAATACGACCCGCAGCCCCCGTTTGACTCCGGTTCGCTCGCCAAGGCCGACGCGGCGACCAGGGCCCGCGCCGAGGAATACGTGCGACAGCGGCGATAGCGACTCATCGCGGCTACCGTTCGCGCGCCGGTCGGCCCACTTTTGCCCGCCTCGGTTGCTGTCCGGCATTGCCCGCGATTGTCGCTCGAAGGCGGGCATTTCGTGGGCCTTGCCTCCAGAGTCCAATGTTGCTTGCGTTACGCCCGCGATTTTTGGTGGTCAGCAGGTCGTCCGGTACCCTGGGGCGGTTGCCGACGCAGGCGACTCTCCTGCCACGGACAGACCGTGGCCGCTTAGACCAGAGGAGGTGGTGAGGTTTCCATGCGTCCATACGAAATCATGGTCATTCTTGACCCCACACTTGACGAGCGCACCGTTGCTCCGTCCCTGGAGACGTTCCTGAACGTCGTCCGCAAAGACGGCGGGACCGTCGACAAGGTGGACATCTGGGGCAAGCGCCGGCTGGCCTACGAGATCGCCAAGCACGCCGAAGGCATCTACGTAGTCATCGACCTGAAGGCGGCCCCGGCCACGGTGTCCGAGCTCGACCGTCAGCTCAGCCTCAACGAGTCGGTGTTGCGCACCAAAGTGATGCGTACCGACAAACACTGAGCCGGGTAGCGAGCACACTCCCCGCCGTCGGCGCGCTTGCGTAGGCTCAGCGAGACATGCTCATGACCGTCTACCGTCCCCGGGCGAGAGCCAGGATGGATCCAGGAGGACACAGTGGCTGGTGACACCACTATCACCGTCGTCGGAAACCTGACTGCCGACCCTGAACTGCGGTTCACGCCGTCGGGTGCTGCCGTCGCGAATTTCACCGTGGCGTCCACACCCCGGATCTACGACCGCCAAAGTGGGGAATGGAAAGACGGCGAGGCGCTGTTCTTGCGGTGCAACATCTGGCGCGAGGCCGCGGAGAACGTCGCCGAAAGCCTCACCCGCGGATCGCGGGTGATCGTCACGGGACGGCTCAAGCAGCGCTCTTTCGAAACCCGTGAAGGGGAGAAGCGCACCGTCGTCGAGGTTGAGGTCGACGAGATCGGGCCCTCGCTGCGCTACGCCACGGCCAAGGTCAACAAGGCCAGCCGCAGTGGCGGGGGAGGGGGCGGCTTCGGCAGCGGCGGTGGCGGATCCCGGCAGTCAGCGCCCGCTCATTCGGGCGGCGGCGTGCCGGCGGACGACCCGTGGGGCAGTGCCCCGGCATCGGGCTCCTTCGGCGGCGGTGACGAAGAACCTCCGTTCTGACGTCGACCACAAAACCACACAAGACCAATAGCAAACGGAAAGGAACGAGCACATGGCAAAGTCCACGAAACGGCGCCCGGCGCCCGAAAAGCCAATCAAGACCCGCAAATGCGTCTTCTGCGCGAAGAAGGGCCAGTCGATCGACTACAAAGACACCACTCTGCTGCGCACGTACATCAGCGAGCGCGGCAAGATTCGCGCCCGTCGTGTCACCGGTAACTGCGTGCAGCACCAGCGCGACATCGCGCTCGCGGTGAAGAACGCCCGCGAGGTGGCTTTGCTGCCCTTCACGTCGTCGGCGCGATAACCGGCGCGTTTTGTTTACGACCCAACCGAAAGTACGAAAAGGATGAAGCTGATTCTGACGGCCGACGTCGACCACCTCGGCACCGTCGGCGAGACTGTCGAGGTCAAGGACGGGTACGGCCGTAACTTCCTCCTTCCGCGCGGCCTGGCGATCGTCGCCTCGCGCGGTGCGCAAAAGCAGGCCGACGAGATCCGCCGCGCCCGCGAGACCAAGGCCGTGCGCGACCTCGGGCACGCCAACGAGATCAAGACGGCGATCGAGGCGCTCGGCCCGGTTTCGCTGCCGGTGAAGACGGCCGCCGATTCCGGCAAGTTGTTCGGCTCAGTGACCGCCGGCGATGTCGCCGCGGCAATCAAGAAGGCTGGCGGCCCGAATCTGGACAAGCGCATTATTCGGTTGCCCAAGTCGCATATCAAGTCTGTCGGCACCCACTCGGTGGCGGTGCATCTGCACCCCGAGATCAATGTCGACGTTGCGCTCAACGTCGTCGCGGACAGCTAACTCCACACCGCTTGTTCACATCCGGCGGCTGTCGTTAATCGGCGGCCGCCGGATTTTGTCATGCCCTCGGCGCGCCGACGGGCTCCCCTGTGGATGGGCGGACGTGGTCGGGCTGGCGAACTATTTGGGTGACCTCGCCGGGCGCGCCCCTTAACCCGCTCGTAACGCGGCGAAAATACGGCCGAAAGCCAACACGCCCGGCGCAGTAACGTGCGACGACACGCCGAAGAGATTCTTCTCCACACCAGCTAACCGGTGTTGTACTGCCCTCAGCAGCGGGGATGCCGCGGCGCCACGTTTTGTTCCACAGGTTCTCCACACCCCACTCAACACAGGTGTCGACGGATATGCACACACGATGCACAGCCTTATGAACAACGGCCCTTTTACCCGCAGGCCAGCAACGATTACGGTCTTTCCGGCGCGCGGCTTTACGGGCGCATTGGGACCGGAGTGGGAGTGCCCTGAGCGACGTGGTCGAGTGTCGTCTATCGAATGTATGTTCGTCTCATGTTCGTGAGGGAGGTGTGAGTCCTTGGCCGTCGTAGATGACCTGGCGCCGGGAATGGACTCGCCGCCGCCCAGCGAGGAATTCGGGCGTCAACCACCGCAGGATCTGGCTGCCGAGCAGTCCGTGTTGGGCGGGATGCTGCTGAGCAAGGACGCCATCGCCGACGTGCTGGAGCGGGTGCGGCCCGGCGATTTCTATCGCCCGGCACATCAGAGCGTCTACGACGCGATCCTGGATCTGTACGGGCGCGGGGAGCCCGCCGACGCGGTGACGGTGGCCGCCGAACTGGACCGCCGCGGGTTGCTGCGCCGGATCGGCGGGGCACCGTATCTGCATACCCTGATTTCCACGGTGCCGACCGCCGCCAACGCCGGGTACTACGCGGACATCGTGGCCGAGAAGGCGCTGCTGCGCCGGCTCGTGGAGGCCGGAACCCGGGTCGTGCAGTACGGCTACGCGGGCGCCGAGGGTGCCGACGTCGCCGAGGTGGTCGACCGGGCCCAGGCGGAGATTTACGATGTTGCCGACCGGCGGCTGTCGGAGGATTTCGTCCCGCTCGAGGACCTGCTGCAGCCGACGATGGACGAGATCGACGCCATCGCCTCCAACGGTGGAGTGGCGCGTGGCGTGCCGACCGGTTTCACCGAACTCGACGAGGTGACCAACGGCCTGCACCCAGGACAGATGATCATCGTCGCGGCGAGACCTGGAGTCGGCAAAGCCCTTGCCTTGGACACACCGCTGCCTACGCCGACCGGCTGGACGACGATGCGCGATGTCCGGGTTGGCGACGAACTACTTGGCGACGACGGGCGGCCGACGCGGGTGGTGGCCGCTACCGAGGTGATGCTCGGGCGGCCCTGCTATGAGGTCGAGTTCTCGGACGGGACCGTGATCGTCGCCGACGCGGAGCACCAGTGGCTAACCGAAACCCGTGCGTCGCGCAAGTCAGCGCAAGCCGCGGCGACGGGCTACCATCGCACCAAGAATCAGGGCACCTTTGCGGCGGTGCGAACGACGGCCGAGATCGCCGGAACTCTGCGGTGCGCCACCAAGGACCGGCGAGGCAACCACAGCGTGGTCAACGCGCAAGCGCTCAATTTACCGGCTCGCGACTTCTTAGTGCAGCCATACACTTTGGGCGCCTGGCTGGGAGATGGCACCAGTGCCGCAGCCCAGATCACCACGGCCGATCCCGAACTCATCATGCGGATTGAAGCGGACGGATACGTCGCGCAGACATTGCAGGCGCGGCTACGCACGCTGGGAGTTCTTGGTAACAAGCACATTCCGACGGATTATTTGCGGGGGTCCGAGACGCAGCGCCGCGAACTTCTTGCCGGCCTGCTCGACACTGACGGAACCGTGACAGCGGGTGGCGCAGTCCAATTCTGTGTCACCAACCAGCGGCTCGCGATGGATGTCGCCGAGCTAGTCGTCAGCCTCGGCTATCGCTGCCAAACATCGACCAAGCGGGTCCGAGGCCGCAACGAGTTGTCGAGCACCGCCTACACGCTGACTTTCTCCACCGACGACACAGTGTTCGCGCTGCAGCGAAAAGTGCTGCTGCACAAGGAGCGTCGGGCGGCAACCGGTACCGTACGTTCTGGTTCCCGGTTCATCGTGGACGTCCGCCCGATCGAGACGATGCCGGTGCGGTGTGTCGAAGTGGACAACGATAGCCACATGTACCTGGCAAGCAGGGCGATGGTTCCCACTCATAATTCCACACTGGGACTGGATTTCTTGCGCTCGTGCTCGATCAAGCACCGGATGGCCAGCGTCATCTTCTCGCTGGAGATGAGCAAGTCCGAGATCGTGATGCGGCTGCTGTCGGCGGAAGCGAAAATCAAACTCTCCAATATGCGTTCGGGGCGGATGAACGACGACGACTGGACGCGGCTGGCGCGGCGGATGAGTGAAATCAGCGAGGCGCCACTGTATATCGACGACTCGCCGAACCTGACCATGATGGAGATCCGCGCCAAGGCGCGCCGGCTCAAACAGAAGGCCGACCTGCGTCTGGTTGTGGTCGACTATCTGCAGCTGATGTCGTCGGGAAAGAAGGTCGAGTCGCGCCAGCTCGAGGTTTCCGAATTCTCACGCCAATTAAAGCTTTTGGCCAAAGAGCTGGAAGTCCCGGTGGTGGCGATCAGCCAGCTGAACCGCGGCCCTGAGCAGCGCACCGACAAGAAGCCGATGCTGTCGGACCTTCGCGAATCGGGATCGCTGGAGCAAGATGCCGACATGGTCATCCTGCTGAACAGGCCGGACGCCTTCGAGCGCGACGACCCGCGCGGGGGAGAGGCCGACTTCATTCTGGCCAAGCACCGCAACGGCCCCACCAAGACGGTCACCGTCGCCCACCAGCTGCACCTGTCGCGCTTCGCCAACATGGCTCGGTAGGAGCTCGAGCGCTGCGGCGCGATGACTCTAGATACAGGTGAACCCTCATCGAGGTGAAGAGATTGCACCAGCAGCGTTGTCGTGCGATCACGACCGCGACGGCACCCAGGTGCGAGGACCGAGACTATGCAGGAGGTTCTTGTCGGAGGGTGGGTGCATGCCGGTGCTCAACACTACGAAAGGGAGCTGCGATGTGCTGGCAATGCGACAATCCAAGCGCCACAACCGAGGACTACCTGAACGTACTGCGTGCAACCATCCGCCGCGACCACGGTTGGGCGGTTCAGTACGTCGAAAGCGATAACAGGCCCTTCGCCTACACGGTCGGGCTACACAGTCGGGGCTGCCCGAACTGTTGATGACGGGTCTGCCCGCCCACACGAGCTGTCGCGTCCTCAATTCCATTGCGCACATGATCGTCGACGACCGCACGGTGCTCGCACCGGCAATGCATATCGACTACCAAGACAGATTTCTTATCGAAGTGGTCGAGGTCGAGCATCCGGATGTCCACTTGAAGTTCGCGGTCGGGCTCTTCGGCCCACGTGTCCGTGCCCTGCAATTGGTGTGGGCTGATGACAAGGGCCGTTGGCCTTGGGATGCAAGGTGGGGGCATGGCCGTCGTCGGCAGCCGGTGCTCGGCGTCCGTGCGGACCCCCCAGGCGCGGCCGCCTAAACTTTCGCTTAGTTGATTTTGGCGCTATCGCTAAGGCGCGGCTGCCACATCGGGCGACTCGCGCGCTGCCGTATCCACCTCCCGCAGGCGCCCTTTCAGTCGCCTGACCCTGAGCAGCTGCGCGGTCATGTTAGTGGCACTGAACATCGGCAGCACCCCGATGAACGTCCGAATCGAAGGTGTGCCGCCGTGCAGCTGCTGAAGACAGCCGAAGACATAGAAGAATCCCATGGCAAAGATAGTCGCGGGTATCGAGAAGGCAAGCGGGGAGCTGCAGTCGGAGACGATTTCACGTGCATACTCGAGTTCGTCTTGCGACATGGGTTGGCGCTGACGCAGTTTGGCCAGAACCGTCTTGTGGGCGCCTACCGTTTCGCCCAACGCAGCGGGCCGTCGATCCTCTAGCCGCCTGATGAATAGGAACGCGCAGAAGATAAACGTAAGTCCGAGCCCTGCAACGATTATCGTCAACAAGCTCCACAAACCGTAGGCCATCGTCGAGCTCCTATGTCTTAGCGTTGACGGTCTCGTGGGTAACCACTGGGTCGCCGTCCTCCCACAGCAGCAGTTGCCGGACCGCGGATCTCGGCCCGTAGGGCCGCAGCATCGTGCTGGCCGGGCGCGGCCGCACCCGCAATGGCCACCAGAACCAGCGCCCGAGCAGCGCGGCGATGGACGGGGTCATGAACGCGCGCACGATCAGCGTGTCGAACAGCAGACCGAGCGCGATGGTGGTGCCGATTTGACCGAGCACTCGCAGGTCAGCGAACACGAAGGAGGCCATGGTGGCCGCGAACACAAGCCCGGCGGAGGTGACCACCGATCCGCTGCCGGCGATGGCACGAACGATCCCGGTATTGATTCCCGCGTGGACTTCTTCCTTGAACCGGGAGATGAGCAACAGGTTGTAGTCCGAACCCACCGCTAACAGCAGGATGATGGCCAGCGCCAACACGATCCAATACAACTGGATGCCGAGGATGTCCTGCCAGAGCAGCACCGACAGGCCGAACGAGGCACCCAGTGACAGCGCGACCGTGCCCACGATGACGATCGCAGCAACCAGGCTTCGGGTGATGAACAGCATGATCAAGAAAATCAGGCTCGACGCCGCCAGTGCCGCGATCATCAGGTCATAGGTCGCTCCTTGTTGGATGTCCTTGTAGGTCGCGGCGGTTCCGGAGAGGTAGATGTGGGAGCCGGCCAGAATGGTGCCCTTCACCGCGTCTTTGGCCGCATTTCTGATCTGGTCGATGGTGGCGATGCCCCGCGGGGTGGCGGGATCACCTTCGTGGGTGATGATCATCTGGGTGGCCTTGCCGTCCGGGGAGAAGAACAGTTTCAGGCCTCTATGGAACTCGGGGTTGCTGAAGGCCTCGGGCGGTAGGTAGAACGAGTCGTCAATCTTTGCGGCGTCATAAGCCTGACCGAGCGGGGTCGCGGTGTCGGTGTTGGCCCGCGTCTGGGCGTTGATGCCGGCATTGGTGGCGTAGTTGGACAGCGTCAGCTGCAAATTCCTTTCCTGGTCGGCGATTTGCGGCGGCAGCAGCGTCACCAGTTTTTGTTGGCCTGCATCCAGCTTGTCCAGACTCGCTGTGAGGCTGGTGAACTGCTCGCTGAGCTGATCGATACCGTCAATGGCGTCGAAGACGTTCCTGAACGCCGAGCAGGCGGGAATGTCGTAGCAATGCTTTTCCCAATAGAAGTAGCTGCGAATAGGACGCAAGAAGTCATCAAGATTGGCGATCTCGTCGCGCAGATCGTTAATGGTGCCGATGGTGGCATGAAAGCTTTGGGTCTCGTCGTGCGTCGAAGCCGCTAAAGATTTCTGCAGTGTGTACTGCGATTCAAGATGCCGACAGTGTGGCGTATCTGGTCGGCCTGCTCGAGCAGGTCGTCGGCGCGGTCTTTTTCGTATTGCAGGTTCTCGATGCTGCCGACGTTGCCGGCGCTGATCTGGAACGGTATCGAGGTGTGCACGAGTGGCGTCCCCTGCGGTCTGGTGAGGCCCTGTACCTTCTGGATGCCGGGCAAGTGGAAGATGGCCTTGGCAATCCGTTCGATGACGAGCATGTCAGCGGGATTGCGCATATCGTGGTCGGCCTCGACCATCAGCAATTCGGGATTGAGTCGGGCCGAGCCGAAATGTCGCTCGGCGGCGGCGTAGCCCAGATTGGCCGGCGAATCAGCGGACATGTACGTGCGGGCGTCGTAGCTCGTCGTGTACCCGGGTAGGGCGAGCAGGCCGACAAGCGCCACAGCAAGGGTCGCCACGAGGATGGGAGCGGGCCAGCGGACGATGGCGGTGCCGATGCGTCGCCAACCTCGGGTGCGCATGGCGCGTTTGGGATCAAAAAGACCGAAGTGGCGGCCCACGGCCAGGACAGCCGGGGCCAGGGTCAGCGCGGCTGCCAGCGCGACCAGGACGCCGGTCGCGGCAGGAATGGCCATGGTTTGGAAGTAGGGAAGCCTGGTGAAATGTAGGCAGAACACCGCGCTGACGACGGTCAGGCCCGAGCCCAGGATGACATGCGCAGTGCTGCGGTACATCGTGTAGAAGGCTTCCCGACGATCTTGACCGAGATGGCGCGCCTCGTGATAGCGGCCGAGGATGAAGATTGCGTAGTCCGTTCCGGCAGCGATCACCAGCAATGTCAGCAGATTCGTCGAGTACGTGGAGAGCCCGATGATTCCGGAATTCGCAAGCAAGGCAACGACTCCGTGGGACGCGGTCAACTCGATCATCACGGTGAAAAGCACGAGGATCGCGGTGACCAGCGAAGGGTATACCCATAACAACATAACTATGATCACCCCGATGGTGATCAAGGTGACCGTTAACGTACCTTTGCTGCCGACCTCGAATTGGTCGGTGACCAGCGGGGTGGCGCCGGTGACATACACCTTGACCCCGGGCGGTGGCGACGAGTGAGCGACGATGTCGCGCACCGAATCCACGGACTGATTCGACAACGACTGGCCCTGGTTACCGGCGAGATTGACCTGCACCAAGGCCGCCTTGCCGTCGTCGCTCTGGGAGCCCGCGGCGGTCAGCGGATCTCCCCAGAAATCCTGGATGTGCTGAACGTGCATGGTGTCCTGCGCAAGCTTTTTGATCAGGCCGTCGTAGTAGCGGTGTGCGGCTTCGCCGAGTGGCTGATCGCCTTCCAACACGATCATGGTTGCGCTATCGGAATCGAATTGCTTGAACACCTTGCCGATACGTTTACTGGCCAGCAGCGCCGGCGCATCCTGAGGGCTTTGCGATACGTTGTGTGCCTGGGCGACCTTTTCCAGTTGCGGCACATAGACATTGGTGACTACATCCACGGCAAGCCAGAAGGCCGCGATCGGCACCGAGAAACGCAGGAGTAGCCGAGGTACCGAATGCCGCGGCTCGTTGGGGCCGGTCATGCGGACTTCACCAGGCAGAAGGTGTAGGCGTTCACGGTGTTGACGATCCTTTCGTCTTTGACATCACTGTCGACGATGATGCGACACCCGAGCGAGTCGCTATTGCCTTGCGCCACAAGGTTGGTGAAGGCACCGGGCTGCGTAGTCACCATCTGCAACGACCACGGCAGCGGCGCATTCATCACCTTCTGTGGCTGCACGTTGATGTCAAGGTAGTTGATGGTGGCCACCGTGCCGGGATCGCCGAATACCTGCAAGGTGATGTGCTTTGGGTTGTAGTTGACATCGTTTCCGATCGGGCCGGGGAGTGGACGTGTCGTTGTTGGAGCCAAAGATGCGATGCAGTCGGTAGACGCCCGAGCCAGCGGCGGCGATCACGATGAGCGCGACCAGAAACACCCAGCCTCGCATGAGGCGGCGGCCGATCGAAATTCCGTTCATCGCCTCCCCCGGCACCTCAGCTACGCCGCAGCAGCGCCGCGGCAAAGCAACTTCCTGCCGCGTTAATGTATCTGATACAGATAGTAATTGCGATATGTATCTAGTGTCAGGAAAGTTATAGCATGACGCCCGCGCCCGCTGCCCTCGGTAGCCGCTCGAATGCCGACGCGCTTGTGGTCTCCGACGATCTGGTCCAAGCCGCGCTACGGGTCGCCGAGCGGCGCGGCAAGGACGTCGCCGACGTGCCCGTGCTCGCGATCGCGCATGAAGCCGGAATTTCTCGCAGCACACTGCTGCGCCGCCTTGGCGGCACTCGGGCGGCGTTGGACGAGGCTGTCCGCGCCGTCGGGGTGGACCCGGGCGGGCAGTTGCCCGTCCGCATGCGGGCGTTGGACGCGGCTGCCGCGCTCATCAGCGAATCCGGGTTAGCTGCAGCCACATTGGAAGCAATCGCCGCGCGTGCCGACTGTGCGGCCCACAGTCTCTACATCGCATTCGGCAGCCGCGACGCACTGCTGCGGTCCGTGTTCGAACGCTACAGCCCCGTCCCCGAATTCGAGGATGTCCTCGACGTCCCCACCGACGACCTGACCGCTACGGTGCGGCGCCTGTATCAGGCGTTGGCGACAGCGCTGGGCCGCGAACCCCGGGTTGCGCCGGCAATCCTCGCCGAGGTGTTCGCCCGGCCCACCAGCCCGACCGTTCAGACGCTCGCCCAACACGCCGGCCCGCGGATGCTAAATGTGCTTGGCACATGGCTGACTACGCAGGTGCAACGGGGGCGAATACGCAATCTGCCGACGCCCCTGCTCATCCAGCAACTGATAGGCCCGATGGTGCTGCACATGCTGGGCCGACCCGCGCTATCTACCACCGGGGTGATCGAACTGCCTGACATCGACACCACGTGCACAGAGTTCGCTGCGGGCTTTGTGCGAGCCATGGGTGTCGACTGACGCATCGCGCGATCGTCATCACGTTGTTTGCGTCGACGCGCGCTGTGGCGGGCCGCGATGGCGATGACCAGCCTGAACTGGGCCGCAGCGCCTTCGAACTCGGTCCCCCGGGTCGCCGCCTCGGCGAAACGGATGACAAGCTTCCCGGATGAGTTACCCCTGGCCGACCCTGGCCGATGTCATCGACACGCTCAACGTTGCTCGCGTCGACGAGCACCACTTCGTCGCCACCCAATTGGACAACCCGAGCCACCACATCGTGGGGGGGCCATATTGCCGCCGAGGCCTTGATGTCGGCGAGCCTCACCGCGCCGGGCCGCGTCGCGCACAGCGTGCACGTCTACTACGTGCGAGCCGGCGATGCCCGCAAGCCGGTCGACCTGCACGTCGACGTGGCGCGTGACGGCGGCACGTTGTCCACCCGCACGATCACGGCGCGCCAGGACGGGCAGATCCTGCTCGAGGCACTCGCGTCGTTAACGTGCCATTCGAGTCGCTGGACTACCAACAGCCAATGCCCGACATCGCCGGTCCCGATTCGCTGGCGCCGATGCACGAGCAACTGGCCGTGTACGCGGACGAACTGGACGGTCATTGGGTCGCGCCTCGGCCTTTCGAACTGCGCTACGTCGACCCCCCGCCACGGCTTGCCCTCGACCTGCCCGAGCCGGGCCACGGTTGCGAATGTGGTGGCGCGCCAACGGATCTGTTCCGAATGACGAGATGCTGCACGGCTGCCTGCTGACCTACCTCTCCGGAACCACGATGGTCGAGCCGCCCCTCGTCATGCGGCGGGCCACGCCCGTGAGCACGTTCAACGCCCTCATCGACCACGCGCTGTGGTTTCACCGGCCGGTCGACCTGACAGACTGGGTGCTATCGGATCAGGTGTCGACCAGTGGTGTCGCGGGCCGGGGGCTGACGACGTCGACGATGTACAACCGCAAGGGCCATGGTCTGCGTTGCAACCCAAGAGCTCTACTTCGGCCGCGATTCCGCACGCGACTAGACGCGTTCGATCGTTACGGCTTGGCCAACAACACATTGGGGAGCGCAGCATCGCGAAACACGCGATCCTCGGTGGCTCCGCCGTCTCGAGCTACGGGCGTTGTTCGTACCGGTATCGACGACGCTATTTCCGAGGACCGCGCTTGCGCACGAGTGGTCGACTACTCGTCTTGGGTTGCATCGCCGCGACTAATCGGCGGGGAGCATGCGGCCCCGTACTTGTCGGATCCGGACCGGTGGTCAATGCCGCGGCACGACGCCCGCTGCCATGACCCGTTAGGGTTGGGCCCATGTCGGTCGCCGCAACGCCCGTACTGGTCCGGTCCGATCGAATCTTGTTGTTCCTCGCGGTGGCATTGACACTGTGCGCGGGATTCGCCCATTACGGGGGCTGGAACTCGGTGCTCACGTTCATCGTCGCGGCCGCCGCGGTCGGCGTTCTGGCGGCGGTGGTCGGCCACAGCGTGGATCAGCTCGGCGACCGCTTCGGAGCCGGCGCCACCGGCGTGCTCCAGTCAGCGCTCGGCAATTTGCCCGAGCTTTTCATCTGCCTGTTCAGTCTTCGGCACGGCTTGGTCGACGTGGTGCGCGCCGCGCTGGTCGGGTCCATCTTGGCCAACCTCCTGCTGGTGCTGGGACTCGCATTCGTGGCCGGCGGACTGCGTCACGGCCCCCAGCAACTCGGCTCGAACCGGGCGCGCACCGTGACGGTGCTGATGTTGCTCTCGGTCACCGCGCTGTCGATCCCGTCGGTCGCCTACTGGATCCACACCCCGGCGTCCCACCACGAGGATGCGCTGTCGATCGTCGTCTCGGTGCTGTTGCTGGGCCTGTTCGCGCTGTCGCTGCCGGCCTCGCTGCGCCGCGACGACCACGAGGTCGAAAACGCCGGATTTCACGAGCACCCACGCTGGCCGGTCTGGCTCGCGATCGGGATGCTGGCTGTCGCGGGTGTCCTGGCGGCCTTCGTGTCGGAGTGGTTCGTCGACGCGTTGCAGCCGGCGATGCACGCGCTCAATGTCTCCGAGGTGTTCGCCGGGCTGGTCGTGGTGGCGATCGCCGGCAACGCGGTGAAGAACTTCGTCGGCATTCAGCTCGCTGCCAAGGGACAATCCGCCTACGCGTTCTCGGTCGTCCTCAATTCGCCACTGCAGATCTCGCTGGTGCTGGCGCCGGTGCTGGTGCTCGTCTCGCAGTTCGCCGGCATGGCCGGGCTGACCCTGGTTTTCAGTCCGATGTTGGTGGTGGCGCTGCTGCTGGCGGTCGTGCTTGGCGCATTCATCTCGTTCGACGGCGAATCGACCTGGCTCGAGGGCGCGACCCTCGTCGTGCTGTACGGGATCATCGCCGCGTCGTTCTGGTGAGGCTGAGCCGATCGAATCTCGGCCCGGTTGCGTACCCGATGTGTTGACACACTAATTTTCCTGGTGTGATCTCCTCAGCTGTGAGCGCCGTGGTGCGGTGGATTGCTCCCCTGACGACCATTGCCGCCGTCGCCTGCGTCGGTGTTTCCGCCACCCCAGTGCCCGCCCCGACGGTGCGTTTGGCTAGCGACGGGAACCCGTTGGCGGGCGCGCCGTTCTACGTCAATCCCACGTCGGCGGCCATGCGCGCCGCGCAGAGCGCCGATCCGCCGAGTCCCCAGCTGACCGCCATCGCCAACACCCCGCAGGCGTGCTGGATCGTCCCGGGCGGTTCGGCGGCCACCGTCGGAAAGTACGTCGGCGACGCGAACGCCGCCGGCGCCATCCCGGTGCTGTCGATCTATGGCATCCCGCACCGCGACTGTGGCAGCTTCGCCGCCGGCGGGCTGGGGTCGGGCGCCGACTACCGAGGCTGGATCGACGGCATCACCGCCGGCATAGGTGCCTTGCGGGTGGCGATCGTCGTCGAACCCGACGCGCTGGCGATGGCCGATTGTTTGTCGGGTGACGCGCGCCAGGAACGCTTCGACCTGATCCGCTACGCCGTCGACACGCTGACCCGGGATCCGAACGCCGCCGTCTACGTCGACGCGGGGCACCTGCGCTGGCACAGCGCCGAGGACATGGCCGCCCGCCTCAACCAGGCCGGCGTCGGCCACGCTCGGGGTTTCAGTGTCAACACTGCGAACTTCTTCACCACCGAAGACGAAATCGGTTATGGCGAAGCGATTTCGGGGCTCACGAATGGCTCGCACTACGTGATCGACACATCGCGCAACGGTGCCGGGCCGGCGCCCGACGGCGAACTCAACTGGTGCAATCCCAGCGGCCGGGCGCTGGGCACGCCGCCCACCGCGAATACCGCGGGCGCGCACGCCGACGCCTACCTGTGGATCAAGCGTCCCGGCGAATCCGACGGATCGTGCGGCAAGGGCGACCCGCCGGCGGGCACCTTCGTCAATCAGTACGCGATCGATCTGGCCAGCAAGGCTGGCATGTAGACGGCTCGACATCACTAAAATCGTTGTTGCGGTTGGATATTCAGCCGCAATAATGCCAACGGCGCCGGTATGGCCGCGGCGAGAACGTGGGTGTCGGCATAGCCTGTCGTAATGCTGACCGAGTTGATCGCCCTTCCCGGTGGTTCCTTTCCGATGGGATCCAACGATTTCTATCCGGAGGAATCGCGCGTCCACGACGTGACCGTTAAGCCCTTTTCGATCGAGCGTTATCCCGTCACCAATGCGCAGTTCGCCGAATTCGTCGCGGCGACGGGCTATGTCACGGTCGCCGAACAGGCATTGGACCCGGCCGAGTTTCCCGGGCTGCCGGCCGAGGATTTGACCGCTGGTGCGCTCGTGTTCACGCCGACCAACGGACCGGTCGACTTGCGTGCTTGGCGGCAATGGTGGACGTGGACGCCCGGGGCGTTCTGGCGCCAACCTTTCGGGCCGGGGTCCTCGATCGAGGATCGGCTAGATCATCCGGTGGTGCAGGTGGCCTACCCAGATGCGGCTGCGTATGCCCGCTTGGCGGGAAGGACTTTGCTCACCGAGGCGCAGTGGGAGTACGCCGTGCGCGGCGGCGCCGTGTCGATTTATGCGTGGGGCGACGAGGTCGCCCCCGGCGGTCAGATCATGGCCAACACCTGGCACGGGCGATTTCCTTACCGCAACGACGGCGCCGCAGGGTGGGTGGGTACCTCGCCCGTGGGAACCTTCGCGCCCAACGGGTTTGGTCTGGTCGACATGATCGGCAATGTCTGGGAATGGACCACGAACCGCTACAGCGCGAGCCATCGTCCGGAGCACGCGGCGCCGAGTTGCTGCCCGGTGCCGGCGACCGGTGATCCCTCGGCCATGCAGGTGCTCAAAGGTGGCTCGCATCTGTGCGCGCCCGAGTATTGCCACCGATACCGCCCGGCCGCCCGGTCGCCGCAGTCGCAGGACAGCGCCACCACTCACATCGGGTTCCGCTGCATCGCCGACTGACCCGCGGGGGCGAGTGGCGAAACACTACCGGTAACGCCGCGGCATAGGCCCTGGCCTAGGGCTTAACACGGCGGGCAGGTGGCGTAACATCCCGCTAACCGCCACCCAACGTTTCCGGTGGCACAGTGATCGCATGCCGTCGCGTCCGCACGTACCCCCCAAGGCCTTCCCGCGTCCTGTGACCCGGGAGTACGCCGGTACCCGCGCCGACGCCGCGCGGTGGGTTCGCGACGTGTTGCGCAGTCAAATCCTCGAAGGCGCCTACGGCGGCCTGGCCGCGGCGCGACCGGCGTTGCCGTCGGAGTCCGAGCTTGCCGCCGAACTCGGCGTCAGCCGCAACGCAATTCGCGAGGCGCTGGAACTGCTTCGCGGCGAAGCCTGATCACTCGGGTGCAAGGCTCGGGCACCTTCGTCACCGGCGCGAAACTGCGCCAGCATCTCGACCGGCTGGAGGGCTCGGCCGAGTCGTTGGCCGGGCACCGGTTGCCGGTGGACAACCAGGTGCTCTCGGTGCGCGAAGCCATCGCCACCCCGTTCGTGGCGGCCAAATTGCGGCTGCCCGAAAACGCCCCCATTCTGTTCATCGAACGGCTCCGATCGGTCGGCGGTGTACCGCTGTCGCTAGACACCACCTCGTTACGCATCGGCGCCATCCCGGTCGACGCCAAACTCGACCAGCAAGACGTCTTCGCCCTCATCGAGCAGGACCTGGGTGTGCGGCTGGGCTGGGCGGAGATCACGGTCGAGTCCGTGTCGGCAGACACCAAGACCGCGGAGCTGCTGCAGATCCGCCCCGGCGCACCGCTGTTGCTACTGCATCGTTTGACCTATTCGCGCGACGGCACACCCTTCAACCTGGAGACCGTGCGATATCGCGGTGACCGATGCTCGCTGGTCACCACCGCCGCCCGGGAGGACCCGCCGCCCCCGCAGTAGTCGTGCTCAGTTCCGTTCTGTTACAGCGCTTTACCCCAAACCCAAGGAGAGGTAATACAGTCATGCCCGAACAACCCAACATCGTGTATTTCCACGTCGACAACCTCGGGCTCGGGGAGCTCGGTTGCTACGGTGGCGGGATGCTGCGCGGCGCCGACACCACCCGCATCGACGCGTTCGCCGGTGAAGCGCTGAAACTGTCCCACTTCGTCGTCGAACCGCAGTGCACGCCCATCCGCTCCGCGTTGATGGCCGGCCGGTACCCGATCCGGTCGGGCAATCACACGATCGCATTGGGCGGCAACGACGGTGGCCTGGTGGCCTGGGAACGCACCATGGGCGACATCCTGTCCGAGGCCGGTTACGCCACCGCCTGTTTCGGCAAGTGGCACATCGGCGCGGAAAACGGCCGCTGGCCCACGGACCACGGATTCGACGAGTGGTATGGCCCGGCCCGCACCTACGACGAATGTCTGTGGCCGGATGATCCGTGGTACAAGGGCGAGCGCGACGGCTACTCCTACATGTACGAAGGTACCAAGCAGGACGGAGTGCACACCACAGACCAGCAGCTGACAGTCAAACTCAAGGGCGAGGTCGACGCCGAATATGACCGCCGGGCAAAGGCTTTCATGAAACGCAGCGTCGAGGCAGGTAAGCCATTCTATCTGTACCACAACCACTCGCTGATGCACTTCCCGATGGTGGTGCGGGAGGAATTCAAGGGCAAGAGCAGCAACGGCGAATGGGGCGACTCGCTGCTGATGCTCGACCACGACTTCGGCAGCATCCTGGACACCTTGACGGAGCTGGGCATCGAGGACAACACCATCGTGGTGTTCGCCGGCGACAACGGTCCCGAGGATCACCTGCTGGGCCGGGGCACCGCGGGTTTCTTCGACGGTTCGTATTTCAGCGCCGCCGAAGGCGGCATCCGCACATCGTGCCTGATCCGCTGGCCCAACAACGTGCCCGTCCGAGAGAGCAACGAGATGGTGCACGTAACCGACATGTTTCCCACGCTGCTGCGCTGGGCCGGTTGCTAGATCCCTGACGACCGGATCATCAATGGCATCGACCAACACGAGTTCTTCGGCGGGGCAGAGGAATCCGGCCGGGAGGGCTGCATGGTATGGCTCAACGAGGAGCTGCACGCGGTGAAGTGGTCGCAGTTCAAGATCAGCTTCAAACGGCAGCAGCACTTCCACGATCCAGAGATACCGCTCGGCTTCGCACGGATCATCAATCTGCTCGAAGACCCCAAGGAACGCGAAGCCGTCAACCAGACCTTCGCGCGGTGATGGGTGATGCAACACGCGCGCCGTCTGATCCGCGAATTCGAGGACAGCGTGAAGCCGAAGAGCTGATCCCCGCCAACGCGCCCCTGGACTTTGTCCCGGCCCGGACCACTTAGGAGGGAACGAAGGATGGCAGGCAGACGGGCCGCGCAAGACGAATACGGCGCGTCAGCGATCACCGTGCTCGAAGGCCTGGAGGCCGTCCGTAAGCGACCCGGCATGTACATCGGCTCCACCGGCGA
>NZ_JAGZ01000015.1 GCF_000526915.1 Mycobacterium genavense ATCC 51234
CTACCACACCGGCGTGGAGCAGGTGCTGGTGTTCCTGCCCCAAGCCGCCTCGATCACCCAGACCGTATCTACCCCGTTCCCGAACCAGGCCGCGCTGGACCTCGGCTTGACGATCAACCAGCCGCCGCCCTGCCTGACCGGTTTCATTCCCGCCTCCGAGTGGCGGTCACCGGCCGATACCAGCCTGCAACCGCTGCCGTCGGGCACCTACTGCAAGATCCCGATGGACACCCCGGCCAACAGCGTGCGCGGCTCGCGCAACATCCCCTGCGTGGATGTCCCCGGCAAGCGGGCGGCCACGCCGCGCGAGTGCCGCGACCCCAGGCCGTATGTGCCCGCCGGGACCAACCCGTGGTTCGGTGACCCGAACCAGATTCTGACCTGCCCGGCGCCGGGAGCCCGCTGCGACCAGCCCGTGAAACCCGGCATGGTGATCCCCGCGCCATCTATCAACAACGGCATGAACCCGGCGCCGTCGGACCGCGTCGCCGAGTCGCCACCTCCGGTCAGCGACTCGCTACAGCGACCAGGTACCGGCACGGTGCAGTGCAACGGACAGCAGCCCAACCCGTGTGTCTACACGCCGATGGGACCCCCCTCGGCGGTATACAGTCCCCAAAGCGGTGAACTGGTAGGGCCCGACGGCGTCAAATACTCCGTCGAAAACTCGACCAAAACAGGAGACGACGGATGGAAGGAGATGCTGGCACCAGCCGGCTGAACCCACCACCGATGTCGATACCAGATGACGTTACCGATAACCCACCCGCTCGGGCGTCGTTCACTTGCGCCGATTCGGCCTAGTGGTTTCGCCACAGCTGCCAGCTTGATACTGACCGCACGTACAGTCACTATGGGTCTAGCGCCACGCGCGCAACCAAAGGCTAGGGCGGCGATGTCCAGGGTCGTGATGCATGAGTTCCAACTCGTACGCAGGTGCGACTGAACACAGTGATCGGAGCGGCATGGCGGAAGTGATTGGCCTTGGCCAACTCCGAAGCAATACGTGCGGTTACGTCGAGCGAGTTTTAGCGGGGGAGAGCATTGATGTCGCCCGCCGCGGCAGGCTGGGGGCGCGGATCATATCGGCTGCTGACGACGGCCGACTCCGACCGCGTTGCCCGATCCGGTCGCAGTGAACGGTGCCGGCTCGCGGATCGGACTTAATGCGTTGCGGACTCGGGCTGGCCGCTATTTCGATCGGGTCGAAGCCGGAGAGACGATCTGGATTGTTTGGCGCGACAATTTGGTGGCCCGGATCGTCTCGGCCACAAAAGATTTAGGGATCGCTCCGGTTTCCTCGCGAACGGTCAGGGCAACGCCCCGAGACGGTGGCGGTCGCATCGGGCTCGACGAATTGCGAACCCGTGCGGCGCATTATATCGATCGGGTGGAAGCCGGTGAGACGATCGAGGTCGTCCGCGGCGGCAATCTGGTGGCCCGAATCGTGTCGGCTCTCGAGGGACCGCGCAGGACTGCCTAGCCTTGCGCCGTATCGCCCGCGCCGGGGCGACATTTCGTGAGACGTTGGCCACACCCGGCGCCGGTGATCTCGGCGCGGTCGGAAAAATCTAGCTGAACATTTGATAAGACAGTGTTTCGGCACGGGATTAGATACGCTGTCGGCTCTAATGTGATGGGAATGAGTATCGAGTACTACCTGCAGAAGGTTCCGGTCGAATCCGTCGAGCCGGGCTTCTCGCTGGCCGTCGGGGAAGACGGGGACTACCGGCTGTTCCAGGTCGAATGCACGCAGAGGTCGCACCGGATCGGCACGCCGGTCATGTTCAGGCTCACCTCCGAGCCGGTCAACGGTGGCGAACCCTGGGTGCTGGAGTGCGAAGAGGGCACGCCGGTCGTCCGGATCCTCGGCGTCGCAAAGGCCGCGTCCTAGCGGGTCGGCTTTGCCGCGACGACGAACTGCACGGCGCGCTGCGTCTGTTGTTCGACGTCGACGAGGCCGGCCGACGCCGGCCGAACACCCTGAGTCCGGTGCTGCGCGCGATCGCCGTCATCGGCCGCCGCACCGCAGCGGCTTGCGGGGCATAGCTGGTCAAGATCGCGATGCGACCGCCGGGCTGCAGCACCCGCACCATCTCGCCCGCCACCCGAAACGGCTCGGGCATCAGATACAGCGCACCGAAACAACAGACGGCATCGAAGGTTTCGTCGTCGAACGGCAACGTCCGGGCATCGCCGCGGACATAGCAGGTGTGCGGCCCGCTGTTGTCGGCGACCGCGCGCGTCAGCATCGATTCGGAGATGTCGAATCCGACCGCCAGGCCGTCGTCGGGCAGGTCGGCGGCCAGGGGAGCGGTGAAATTGCCTGGGCCACAAGCGACGTCGAGTAGCCGGCGAGCCTTCGACAGCTACAGTGCCGACGCCGCCCGGCGCTGCTCGGCCCGGTGGGTGGGGCCGCTGGCCGCGTAGAAGACGGTCGGCCGCCACACCCGTTCGTAGACCGTGGCGACGAACGGGCTGTTCATGGCGCGTTGCGCGACGGTCGGAACGGGCGCGCTGGTCGCTTCGCCCAACAGGTCGAGAAACCCGTGTCGCAGCTCGGCGGGCTGGCTCATGAGGCCGCGGGTCGACTCGACCGGATCCCGGCTCATCGCCTTGCAGGTTAGCCGAGCTGCCACCGGCCCGGGTGCGGGCCGACGGACCGTCAGAGTGATAATCGTTTTCATCAATGGTCAGATTCCAGTCCGGGCGTATGAGATGAGGGCCGAGCGTCGACCGCGTTTCGGGTCGATGGAAGTCCTGGTCTTCGGTTTGGTGGGGTTCGCGATCGCGGGGACGTGGTTGCGCGCCGTGGTCGTCAACAGCATCGCACTGTCCACCGCGGGCACCGTGTTCTGCGGTGTTTTCGTGCAGGCCCTGCCCTTCCTGGGTCTGGGCGTGGTGGTCAGCGGATTGATCGCGGTGTTCCTGCCGCCCGAGCGATTGGTGCGCTGGTTGCCGCGCCGGGCGGCCACCGCGGTGCTTGCCGCCGGCGTCGCCGGGGCGGCGCTGCCCGGATGCGAGTGCGGCTCGGTGCCGGTGGCCCGCCGGCTGTTCGGCGATGGCGGGGCGGCCGGAGCGGCGGCCCTGACGTTCATGTTGGCCGCCCCCGCCATCAATCCCGTCGTCGTGGTCGCGACGGCCGTCGCGTTCCCGGGTCAGCCGAAGATCGTCATCGCCCGGGTCGGCGCGTCGTTGCTGACCGCGGTGGTGATGGGCTGGGCGTGGTCGCGGTGGGGGCGCACCGAATGGATCACCCGGCGACTCCCACCGCACGACTCGCATGGCCCCGACGGGCAGTCGAAGTGGCTGCTGTTCTGCGAAGTGGCCCGGCACGATTTCCTACAGGCGGCGGCCTACCTCGTCGTGGGAGCCGCGGCCGCGGCGGCCCTGCACGTGCTGGTGCCGCCGTGGGTCTGCGAAAACGTCGGCGCGCATTTGGTTCTCGGCGTCGTCGTGATGGCGGCGCTGGCCGTCACCCTGGCGGTGTGCTCGGAGGCCGACGCGTTCGTGGCGTCCAGCCTGACGATGGTTCCGCTGGTGCCGCGGCTGGTGTTCCTGGTGGTCGGGCCCGCCGTCGACGTCAAGCTGCTGGCGATGCAGTCCGGCATGTTCGGCCGGGCCTTCGCCACCCGCTTCGCCCCCGCCACCCTGGTGGTGGCCACCACGATGGCCACGCTGGTCGGCGCGCTGCTGCTGGGCGCCTCGCGATGAAGCGCGAAACCGAGAACACGATCCTGCTGCTGGTCGGCCTGAGCATCGCGCTGATCGTGGCGACCGGCGTGTTCACCCGCTACGTCAAGCCCGCGCTGCTGCCGTGGCTGGTGCTCACCGCCGCGCTGCTGGTCGGGCTCGCGCTGGTGTCCATCGTCGGCGACGTCCGTCGCGGGGGCCGCGACGTCGAAGCCGGGCATGCCCACCGCGGCGGCGTGGTGTGGCTGCTGGCGGTGCCCGTGGTGGTGCTGTGCTTTGTCACACCCCCGGCGTTGCGGCCCCAGGCGGCCACCTCGGTGACCAACGTGTCCAATGATGTTCTGCGCGTGGCATTTCCACCCTTGCCGCCGGGGCGGGCACCGGAGGTATCGCTGGCCGAGGCGGTGGTGCGGGCGGCCAACGACAGCACCGGGTCGCTGAACAACCGGTTGATCACGGTCACCGGCTTCGCCCTCAACGAGCCCGGCGGCGTCGACCTTGCCCGCATCGTCATCATCTGTTGTGCCGCCGACGCCCAACTGGCTCGCATCCATCTGCGCGGCGGCAGCGCATTTCACTTCCCCGACAACACCTGGCTGCGGGTCGAAGGCGTGATAATCCCCGCCGAGCGCCAACCCCATATGCCGCCGATACCGACCCTGCGCGCCACCGAGGTCACGCCGGTCCCCGCACCGGCAAACCCCTACGCATGAGCGCACTCCTTGCCGCGACCAGCGGCCACCGCCTAACCTGAGCAACATCCGACCGTGTCCAGTTGTCCCGTGTGGGCGCGGTAGACGACGGCAGCGCAGGCGGGCGGTCATGGCAGATCGAGCATCGCGAGTCGAGGGCCGGTGCCGCCGCAACGGGGCTCGTGGATTGCCGCCGTGGCCGAATTGATCGGGGCGCGGACCGAACAACTCGCCGCGATGGACATCTTCGAGGGATGCGCCGTCGAAGACTTTGAGCCGTTGGCGGCCAGCCTGCAGCCGCTGCGCGCCGCTGCCGGACAGGTCCTGATGCGCCAAGGCGAGCAGGCCGTGTCATTCCTGCTCATCTCCTCGGGTACCGCCGAGATCCGACACACGAGCGTCGACGGCGCGGTGGCCGTCGGCCAGACGGCCGCCGGCGCGCTCATCGGCGAGATCGCGCTGCTGCGCGACAGCCCCCGCATCGCGACCGTCACCACGCTCGAACCGCTGACCGGATGGATCGGCGACAACGAGGCGTTCACCCGGCTCGTGCACATCCCCGGCATCATGCCCCGGCTGCTGCGGATGGTGCGCCAGCGACTGGCGGCGTTCGTCACGCCTATCCCGATCCGGGTGCGCGACGGGACCCGGCTACTGCTGCGGCCGGTGCTGCCCGGCGACGACGAGCGGACCGTGCACGGGCATATCCAGTTCTCCAGCGAGACGCTGTATCGGCGGTTCATGACGGCCCGGCTGCCGTCGCCGGCGCTGATGCACTACCTGTCCGAGGTCGACTACGTCGACCACTTCGTGTGGGTGGTCACCGACGGCGACGACCCGGTGGCCGACGCGCGCTTCGTCCGCGACGAAAAGGACCCGATGGTCGCCGAGATCGCGTTCACCGTCGCCGACGCCTACCAGGGCCGCGGAATCGGGAGCTTTCTGATCGGCGCGCTGTCGATCGCCGCCAAGGTCGACGGTGTCGAAAGGTTCTCCGCGCGAATGCTTTCCGACAATCTGCCGATGCGCACGATCATGGACCGCCACGGCGCGGTCTGGCAACGCGAAGACGTCGGGGTCATCACCACCGTCATCGACGTGCCGCGCCGGCGCGAGCTGGGCATCAAGCGCGAGCTGGCCGACGAGATCAAACGCGTCGCACGCCAGGTGATCGAGGCGCTCGGCTGAGCGGCGTCTCGTGGTATCAACTCCGCATGCGGCCGTTCTGGTTCGGTGCGGTGCTCACGTTGTCGGTCGCTGCCTGTGGCTCACCTTCGCCTCCGCACCGATCCTCGGCGACGTCCTCGCCGGCGGCGCACGGCACCGTTGTCAACCCCGCCAACATCAAGCGGGTGATTCGCGACCTGCCGCCGAATTACGAGGCAACTCCGGGCATTCCGAGCGCGGCCTCGCCGCGGGCGATCTGGGGTCTGGGCCCCGGCGCGACATCTAAGCCGGCGTCCTGCGCCGCACTCGCCGACCCCGGCAACGGCGGCGACCAATCCGCGCAGGGGTTGTCGGCCTCGGGTCCCGGCGGCATCGTCACCGTGGCGGTGGTGGCTTTGCCAGATGCCGAGCCGGACCGCGGCGTCGTCGACACTTGTGGCCACTGGGTCATGACCGCCGAGCACACCACCGCCAGCGTGCGGCTGACCGATGCCCCGCACATCGACGACGCGCAAACCGTCGGCATGGTCGTCGCGATCAAGTCCGCCGCCGAATCGGGCACCGAAACCGATTCGCGGGCAGACACATTCATCGCCTACCTGGGCGACTACTACGCCTTTACTACGGTGACCACCGATCCGGGCTCGCCGCTGCCGGCATTGCCGCCGCAATTCGCCGCCGATCTGCTGGTCAAAACGGTCTCCACGTTGCGCGGCTGAACGCGCGCGGTTGGGTAGACTTAGCCACGGTGTCCAAGCTGGTTCGTGTGCTCGCCGCCGTATGCGTGCTGGCCGGTTGCTCATCGAATGCCACCACCGCCTCGACAAACGCCGACATCGCCAAGGTCGTCGCGGTGAAGTCGAGCTTCGGACCCGAGTTCAAGGTCACCGACATCTCCGAACGCGCGATCGACCCCAAGCTGCTGTCCGCCCGCAAGCTGCCCGACGGGCTGAAGTTCGATCCCGCCAACTGCGCGAAGCTGGCGTCGGACCCCGACATGCCGCCGGACGTGCAGGGCAACATGGCCGCAGTGTCCGCCGAGGGTGGCGGCAACCGGTACGTCGTCATTGCGGTGGAAACCTCCAAACCGCTGCCGGTCAGCGACCCGGGCAAGGACTGCGCCAAGGTCGCGTTCTCCGGAACCGGGGTGCGTGGCGGTCTCGAGGTCATCGACGCGCCGGCCATCGACGGGACACACACATTCGGCGTGCACCGCGTCCTGCAGGCGGTGATCGCCGGCGGCCCCCGCACCGGCGAGCTGTACGACTACTCCGCGCAGTTCGGCGACTACCAGGTGATCGTGATCGCCAACCCGCTGGTCATCCCGGACCAGCCGGTCGCCAAGGTGGACACGCAGCGGGCCCGCGACCTGCTCGTCAAGGCGGTGGCCACGATCCGCACCTCCTAGCGCACGTCGCGGGGCGGAACTGGATGCTGACCCGCGGACCCTTGCGCTGAGCCGTCTTCGGCACGGCGTGCTCCCAGGTGCGCTGGCAGGAGCCGCCCATCACCAGCAGGTCGCCATGGGCCTGGGGCAGCTGCAACGACCGCCCGCCGCCGCGGGGGCGCATCGCGAACGTTCTGGTGGCGCCGAGACTGATGATCGCCACCATGGTGTCCTCGGTGCTGCTGCGGCCGATCGTGTCGCCGTGCCAGGCGACGCTGTCCGAGCCGTCGCGGTAGTAGCACAACCCGATCGTGGTGAACGGCTCGCCGAGTTCGCCCGCGTAGATGTCGTTGAGCCGCCGGCGCAGCCGCGCCAGCAGCGGGTGGGGCAGGTCCTCGACCGTCAGATCGTGAAAGCTCACCAGCCGCGGCACGTCGACCACCCGGTCGTACATCTGGCGGCGCTCGGCCCACCACGGCACGGTGGACAGCAGCGCGTCGAGCAGCTCGCGCGAACCCTGGTCGTCGGCGAGCCAACCCGCGCGGACCTCGGTGAACGCGCCGTCACCGAGTTGGCGCCGCTGGGTGTGCTCGAACAACGAGCCCTGTACCCCTGCTATCTGGGTCGCCCCGCTGGACAGTTTATCGGACATTCGTTCGATCGATCGATCCGGACTCGCCGGGCCACCAGCGCGCCCCGGGTGTGACGCGACGGTCCGGTGTCGCGCGGCTACGGTTTAGCTGTGGGTGTTGTTGAGCTGAGCACCAATTCCGAGGTCGGCACGCTGCGGATCGCGATCTTGCACCGCCCCGGGGCGGAGCTGCGACGACTCAACCCCGGCAACAACGACCAGCTGCTGTTCGACGGTCTGCCATGGGTCGCACGGGCGCAGGAAGAGCACGACGAGTTCGCCGCGCTGCTGCGCGCCCGCGGGGTGGAAGTGCTGCTGCTGTCCGACTTGCTGACCGAGGCGCTCAACCACAGCGGGGCCGCCCGGATGCAGGGGGTGGCCGCCGCGGTGGATGCGCGCCGGCTCGGAGCGCCGCTGGCGCAAGAACTTTCGGCATACCTGCGCGGCCTGGACCCGGCCAAGCTGGCGCACGTCCTGATGGCCGGCATGACGTTCAACGAGCTGCCGTCCGACGCCCGGACCGACGTGTCGCTGGTGCTACGCATGCACCACGGTGCGGATTTCGTGATCGACCCGCTGCCAAACCTGGTGTTCACCCGGGACTCGTCGATCTGGATCGGGCCGCGGGTGGTGATTCCCTCGCTGGCGCTGCGCGCGCGGGCCCGGGAGACGTCGCTGACCGACCTGATCTACGCCCATCACCCGCGGTTCACCGGGGTGCGCAAGGCCTATGAGTCCAGGTCCGCGCCGGTCGAGGGCGGCGACGTGCTGCTGCTGTCGCCCGGCGTCATCGCGGTCGGGGTGGGGGAGCGGACCACGCCCGCGGGCGCGGAAGCGTTGGCGCGCAGCCTCTTTGACGACGATCTCGCGCACACGGTGCTGGCCGTGCCGATCGAGCAGCGGCGCGCCCAGATGCACCTGGACACCGTGTGCACGATGGTCGACACCGACACCGTGGTGATGTACGCCAACGTCGTCGACAACCTGTCGGCGTTCACGCTTCGGCCCACGCCCGACGGGGTGAACATCAGCGACGAGGCGTCGTTTTTGGAGACGGCGGCCAACGCGATGGGCATCGACAAGCTGCGCGTCATCGACACGGGTCTGGACCCCGTCGTCGCCGAACGCGAACAGTGGGACGACGGCAACAACACGCTGGCGCTGGCGCCCGGTGTCGTCGTCGCCTACGAGCGCAACGTGGAAACCAATACCCGCCTGCGGGACGCCGGCATCGAGGTGTTGACGATCGCGGGCTCCGAATTGGGCACCGGCCGCGGCGGGCCGCGGTGCATGTTGTGCCCGGTCGCCCGCGATCCGCTCTAGCTTTTCGGCGTGAGACTGTAAGTGGCAACGCGTTTCTCGAGTGGCGCCGTCGCTAGTTGCAGCCTGGGCGAGCTGGTGATCGGCTGTCGCCGAACTAGCGCCAACTGGGCAGCCAGATCTCCATGTCCCAGGTCTGCTGCGAGATGGGCATGCCGGTGAGCACCGGGAACAGCCAGGCGAAGTTGGTCACCACCAACGCGACGTATGAACTCACGACGATAAGTCCCAGGGTCCGGCGTTCGGCGGTTTGGCCCGGGCGATAGAGAATGTCGCCGCCGATCAGCGCGATGCCCATCGCCAGGAACGGCGCCATCGTGGCCGCGTAGAAGAAGTACATCTGCCGGTCGATGTCGGCGAACCACGGCAGCCACCCGGCGCAGTAACCGACCAGGACGACGGCGTAGCGCCAGTCGTGCCGGACGATCGCTCGCCACAGCGCGTATACCAGCACCGGCACCGCCAGCCACCACATCGCGGGCGTGCCGACCAGCATCTCGGCCTTGACGCACGACTGCGCGCCGCAACCTCCGACGTTCTGCTGGTCGATCGCGTACAGCACCGGCCGCAGCGACATCGGCCAGCTCCACGGCTTGGACTCCCACGGGTGGTGGTTGCCCGCCGAATTGGTCAGCCCCGCATGGAATTCCAGCGCCTTGGCGCTGTAGTGCCACAGCGAACGCAGCGCGTCGGGAAACGGAAAGTTACTGTGCGGACCGATCGTCTGGCCCACCTCGTGCCGGTCGATCGCGGCCTCGGACGCGAACCACGGCGCGTAGCTGCCCAGGTACACCGCGATCGGGATCAGTCCCAGCGCGTATCCGGTCGGGACGAGGTCGCGCCGCAGCGTGCCCAGCCACGGTCGGTTCACCTGATACTGCCGCCGGGCGGCCACGTCGAACGCCAGCGACATCACGCCGAAGAACACCACGAAGTACAGGCCGGACCACTTTGTCCCGCACGCCAATCCGAGCATGACGCCGGCCAAAAACCGCCACCAGCGCACACCCAGCCGCGGGCCCCACTCGGGTGCGCCGGTGCGGCCTTCGACCAGCGCGACGTGCATTCGTCGTCGCACTTCGTCGCGGTCGACGATCAGCGCGCCGAACGTCGCGACCACGAAGAAGGCGAGGATGCCGTCGAGCAGCGCGGTGCGCGAGGCCACGAAGCTGACGCCGTCGCAGATGCACAGCACCCCGGCAATCGCGCCGACCAGCGTCGAGCGGCTGATCCGCCGCGCGATCCGCATCACCAGCAGCACCATCACGACCCCGAGCAGCGCGCCGGTGAACCGCCAGCCCACCCCGTCGTAGCCGAAGATGGCCTCGCCGACCGCGATCAGCTGCTTGCCGACCGGCGGGTGGACCACCAGGCCGAACCCGGGGTTGTCCTCCACGCCGTGGTTGTGCAGCACCTGCCAGGCCTGCGGCGCGTAATGCTTCTCGTCGAAGATCGGGGTGCCGGCGTCGGTCGGCGAGCCCAGGTTGACGAACCGGGTGATGGCCGCCAGTAGCGTGACGATGCCGGTCACCACCCAGCCGCGGATGTCGTCGGTCGGCCCGAAATCCGCGACCGGAATCAACGGCCCCGGGCTGACGACGGGCACCGCGCGCTCCTCGACGGCGTCCTGCACCTTCACGGCGGCGTCGCTGGGCGGGGCGGTCATCAGGTCGATCGTAGGCTGTCCCTCATGTCCCGTGGTCGACTGTTGCTCGGTGTGACCCCGTTGGGCCAGCCGTCGGACGCCGCACCGCGGCTGATCAAGGCGCTGGGCGAGGCCGATGTGGTGGCCGCCGAGGACACCCGGCGGGTGCGTACGCTGGCCAAAGCGCTAGGCGTGGCCATCACCGGACGGGTGGTCAGCATGTTCGACCAGGTGGAGGCCGCGCGGGTGCCGGCGCTGGTCGACGAGATCAAGGCCGGGGCGACGGTGTTGGTGGTCAGCGACGCTGGCATGCCGCTGATCAGCGATCCCGGCTACCGGATGGTCGCGGCGTGTGTCGACGCCGGGGTCGACGTGACGTGCCTGCCCGGGCCGTCGGCGGTGACGACCGCGCTGGCCGTGTCGGGTCTGCCGTCGGAGAAGTTCTGCTTCGAGGGTTTCGCGCCGCGCAAGAGCGGGGCGCGCAAGACCTGGCTGGCCTCGCTGGCCGGCGAGCGGCGCACCTGTGTGTTCTTCGAGTCGCCGCGCCGGCTGGCGGCGTGTCTGCGCGATGCCGTCGAGCAGCTCGGCGGTGATCGGCAGGCGGCGATCTGCCGGGAGCTGACCAAGGTGCACGAGGAGGTGGTGCGCGGCACGCTGCAGGAGTTGGCGGCCTGGGCGGCCGACGGCGTGCTCGGCGAAATCACCGTCGTGCTGGCCGGCGCGAGCGCCCCCGCCGACGTGCCGTCCCTGGTGGCCCGGGTGCACGAGCTCGTCGCCGACGGGGTCCGGGTCAAGGACGCCTGTACCGAGGTGGCCGCGGCACATCCGGGCGTGCGCTCGCGTCAGCTCTACGACGCGGTGCTCAAAGCGCGGGGTGACTAACCCGCCGCGGCCGCGGTGCACGGCACACCGACGACGGGCGCGGCCTTGTGCAGGCATTCCGCCCATTCGGCGTCGGGGTTGGAATCGGCGGTGATGCCGCCGCCGACGCCCAGCACCGCGGTGCCGGCGGCGTCGAACTCCACGGTCCGGATCGCGACGTTGAGTTCACATCCGGCGATGGGCGATGCCAAACCGACTGTGCCGCAATATATTCCGCGGCGATGCGATTCCCATTGCGAAATCAGTTGGCGGGCACGGTGTTTGGGGGTGCCGGTGACCGAGGCGGGCGGGAAGGCGGCGTCCAGCAGTGCCGAGGTGGGCAACTCGACGGGCACCTGCGCCGACACCGTCGACACCAGGTGCCAGACGCCCGGTGCGCGCCGCACCACCAGCAGCTCGGGCACCGTGACCGTGCCGGTGACCGCCACCCGGCCCAGGTCGTTGCGCACCAGGTCCACGATCATGATGTTCTCGGCCACCTCTTTGGGTGAGGTGCGCAGCGCCGACGGCCAGGTGTCCAGCGGCAGCGTCCCCTTGATCGGGCTCGACATCACGACCGGGCCGTGGCGGCGCAGGAACAGCTCGGGCGACAGCGACGCGACCGCACCCCATTCGCCGGCGAGGTAGGCCGCCCGGGCCGGCGACGTGCGGGCGACCCCGTCGACGAAGAAGTCCAGCGAGCACCCGGCGACTGTCCCGGTGAACCGGGTGCACACGCACGCCTGGTAGACCTCGCCGGCGCGGATGGCCTCCAGGCAGGCCACCACCGCGTCGCGGTGTGCCTCCCGGTCGGCCACCTCCCAGTCGATCCGGCACTCGCGCGACGGGCCCGTCGTCGCGGCCAGCGCGGCGGTCAGCCACTGCGGCATCGGCGCCCCGGACAGGCTCTCGTACCACCACTGCCCGTCCCGGTCGCGGCGCAGCACGCAGTCCGTCCAGCCGCCGGCGGCTTCCGGGATGCGCGGCGCGCCCCCGTCGGCGCCGGCGTCCGGATAGGACAGATAGCCCACCCAGCCCCCGCCCACCGAGTGCTGGGCCGGCGAGCTTAGCTCGACGGCGAACGCGTCGGCCGGATCGACCGGCCGCACCGCCAGACTCGGCGCGATGACGGCCAGCGCACCGAACCATTCGCCGGTCAGCGCCGCAGGTGGCGGCAACCCGAGCCGGCGAGCGGCATCACCGATCGCGCGCAGCACCCCGGGTGCCTCGCCGAGGTTGCCGAGCCGGTCAAGTCGCACTGCCCTAGCTTGACAGAAGGGTGAACATTCGCGCCCTCCGGCGCTCAGCCGCGGCTGATGTCCCGGGCGGTCGCCAGCGCGGTCAGCTTGTCCGGGTTGCGCATCACATAGAAGTTCGTGATCTTGTCGCCGATGATCTCCAGCGTGATCACGCCCTCCAGCTGATCGCCGAGGTAGAGCAACACCGCCGGGGCGCTGTTGCAGGTCACCATCTCCACCCGCAGCGCCGCCGGGGCCTTGCGCATCAGCCCGGCGACGGCCCGGGCCACCCGCTCGGCGCCGACCACCGGCCGCCGGGCCGCCGACACCTTGCCGCCGCTGTCGGCCATCCAGGTGGCGTCCGGCGCCAGCATCGCCATCAGCCCGTCCAGGTCGCCGCTGGCCGCGGTGGCCAGGAACTGCGCGGTGATCTCGGCGTTGCGCGCCGGGTCGGTGTCGAAGCGCTTGCGCCGCGCCCGCACGTGTTCGCGGGCTTGGTGGGCTACCTGGCGAACCGTCGCCGACGGTTTGCCCACCGCGTCGGCGATCTCGCCGTAGTCGAAACCGAACACTTCGCGCAGCACGAACACCGCCCGCTCGTCGGGACTCAGCGTTTCCAACAGCACCAGCATGGCCATCGAAACCGATTCCGCCAGAACGAAATCGGTCGCCGGGTCCTGGTCGTCGAGCAGCAGCGGCTCGGGCAGCCACGGCCCGACGTACTCCTCGCGGCGACGGGCGCCGGCCCGCAGCGCGTTGAGCGCCTGACGGGTCACCAGCTGGGCCAGGTAGGACTTGGTGTCGCGCACCGCCGACAGGTCGACGTCCGCCCACCGCAGATAGCTGTCCTGCAGTACGTCGTCGGCCTCGGTGGCCGAGCCGAGGATCTCGTAGGCGATGGTGAACAGCAACGGGCGCAGCAGCGTGAACCGTTCCGCGTGCTCGCCGGTCGCGATCATGTGATCGCGACCTGCGTTTGGGCCGTTCGAGCGGGCCGGTTACCGCCCTTGAGCCAGAAGTACGAGCCCGGCTTGGCGGCCTCGTGCCGAATGGTCCACAGCGTGCCCCGGCAGATTCTCTCCTTGATCGCGGCGGTGGTGCGACCGCCGAGGGCCAGGTTCACCGGGGTGTCTTCGGTGCGGGCGAACTGCAGCGTGCCGCCGGCGCGGCCGATGCTGATGCACTGCCCGACGAACGCCTGGTTGAGCGCGGCGGGGTCGTCCCCGGCGATCCGGGCGAGCACGGTTTCGGCGGCCTGGGCGCCCAGCGGCCCGGCGGCCTGGCAGCTCATCCGCAACGGCTGGCCGGACGGCGCGGCGGCGTCACCCGCGGCGACGATGCGATCGTCGTCGATGCTGGTCAGCGTCTCGTCGGCGAGCAGCCGGCCCAACTCGTCGGTGCGCAGCCCGCTGCGGGCGGCCAGGTCCGGCACGGTGAACCCGGCGGTCCACACGGTTGCCGCGCTGGGCAGCACTGCGCCGTCGCTGAGCACCACGCTGTCCCAGCGGACCTCGCCGACGGCCGCGGTTTCGGCGATGGTGACCTCGAGCCGGCGCAGTTGCTTGGCCACCGAACGGCGGCCCCGGTTGCTCAGCGACGCCCCGAGCGCGCCACCGCACACCAGCGTCACCGGACGACCCTGCGCGGCCAGCTCGGACGCCGTTTCGATGCCCGTCAACCCGCCACCGACCACGGTAACCGGTGCGGTCAGCGGCAGGTCGGCGAGCGCGTAGCGCAGCCGCTGCGCGCTTTCCAGATCGCAGATCGAGTGGGCGAATTCGGCGGCACCGGGCACCGCTTCCTGGGCGGGCACCACTTCCGTGCTGCCATCAGGTAGTCGTAGGCCAGCGCGGTGCCGGAGGTCAGCAGCAGCCGCCGGTCGGCGGTGTCGATCCGCTCGACGGCGTCGACGACGAGCTGGATGCCCTCACCGAGCAGCGTGCCGTAGTCGGCGGTGGCGGCGCCGGTGTCGGTGACCAGCTGGTGCAGGCGAATTCGTTCGACGAAGACCGGACGGGGATTCACCAGGGTGATCTCGAGGTCCGGCCGCTGTCGCAGGCGATTGGCCGCCAGGGTGCCGGCGTATCCACCGCCGATGACGACCACACGGGTGTTGCCCATTGCTGTCTCCTTGTTCTCGCGGGAGTTCTCTTCGGGACGTGTGCCCTTGAGACACCGTGGCGAGGTCAGGCGTGACAACTCGATCGACGAGTGTGAGCTGTATCACCGGTGCTCCCGGCTCGGCGGACCTTACGAGTCTTCGGGGAAGAAGGTGAAGTTGTTGACGTAGGTGTCGCGGTCCGTCCAGCCGTTTTCGCGGCTTCCGACGTTTGCCGGGTTCTGATGGCGAGCCGGGTCGAACTCGGCGATCGGCCGCCGGGCGTCGTCGAGGTCGAAGTAACCGGCGTAGCCGAGCCCGGCCAACAGCCCGGTGATCGCGGCAACGGCGTCGGGGTGATGGCGCTCCTCGACTTCCACCACCACCGTCGGCCGGTTGCGGGTGAGGGTGTCCGTGGCGCCGCGCAGCACGGGCAGTTCGTGGCCTTCCACGTCGATCTTGATCAGGCCGACGTCGTCCAGGTGCAGGTCATCGAGCCGTTTGACCGGCACGTCGATGCTCTGGATCTCGCCGCCGGCCACGTCGCCGAGGCTGTTGTCGGTGTCGATCGTGCTGCGGCCCGGCTCGGACTCGACCACCCGCATGGTCGTCACGTCGGGTTTGTCCGACAGCGCCACCGCTTTTACCCGGACCTGGGCGCCGACTGCGTCGAACATCGACGCCAGGGCACGCGCCTGGGCAGGCCGGGGCTCGAAGGCGATCACCGCCCGCGACGCCGCCAACATCGCGACGGTGAACTCGCCGACGTCGGCCCCGATATCCAGGGAGACCCGGCTGGGATCGCACAACGACGCCGCCAGCTGCACGTCCGGGCGAGATTCGCCCAGCCGCTGCAGGGCGCGATACTTTCGCCGCCAGAACAGTTGTGGGGCAATGGCCTTCGCCGCCGGCGCGAGCCAACGCTTGGCCGAGCGTGCGACGGGCATTTCGGTGACTCTCCAGTGGCGGTCGTCCGGCGACCGCAAGCCCGACGGGACCCGGACGCCGCGGGTCGCCGGCAATTGGCCAGCCGTCAGCTTAGTCGAAGCGGCGGTGCAGCCCGTGTGTCAGGCGCCCGGTGATTGTGGTCTGAGTCACTGGCCACGGCCCGGTGGGACGGAGCCGCCACTCACGCCGGGGCGCGGATCCCTCTAGCATCGCAACGATGGTCCGGACACTGAGGCGAAGCGCGGCGGCTGTTGGCGCCTGCGCGGCATTGGTGTTGAGCGGCTGCGGTGGTCACGTCACGCCCGGACCGCTGTCGGCCATGGTCAGTCCGCCCATTGCGCCCAGCACTGCGGACATCCCCAACCCGCTGCGCGGCCAGTACGAAGACCTGATGAATCCGCTGTTCCCGCAAGGCAATCCCGCGCAGCGGCGCTACCCCGCGTGGCCGGCGTCGCATGATGCCAGCATGCGCATCTCGTGGCGGCAGCTGCAGCCCACCGATCCGGCCACGCTGCCCCCCGACGCGCCCGACGACCGCAAGTTCGATTTCAGCGCGATCGACGATGCGCTGAACAAACTGGCCAGCCGCAACATGCGACTGGCCCTGCGCGTCTACTCCTACAGCTCCGACCCGAACGGCACCGGCATCGCCGTTCCCGAGTGGGCGCGGCCGCTGACCACCAGCAATGCGCCGCCGCCGAACAGCCCCGGGGTGCCGCAGGTGGTGCCGAACTGGGACGACCCGCGCTACCTCGACGCGTTCGGCCAGCTGGTCGCGGCGCTGGGCCGTCGCTATGACGGCGACGAGCGGCTCAGCGTTTTCGAGTTCTCCGGGTACAGCCAGTTCCGCGATCAGAACATCAGCGCCGCGTCGATCCGGCAGCTGGTCGCGGCCCACGTCAACGCCTTTCCGCATACCCAATTGGTGGTGGCGCCGCAGCACCCGGAGATCGTGCGCGAGTTGTTCTCCGACGACGTCACCAAGAAGCTGTCCGCCCCGGTCGGCATCCGCTCGGATTGCCTCGGCGTCCAGTCGCCGCTGCCCGGTTGGGCCGAGTCGGGTGACTCCCAGTACGTCCGCAACAACGATGCGCTGGTCAACACGATCAAGCAGCGACTGCGCGCGGCGCCGGTGATCACCGAATGGTGCTCGTTGCCCGGCGGCGCCGACCCGAAGAGCTACTACGAAAAGGCCGTGCACGACGTCGTCAAGTACCACGTGTCGATGACGTCGAGCGCGAACTTCCCGGACCGGGACGCGACGTCGGCGATGGACCCCAAGCTGTACGCGCTGTGGGCGCAGGCCAACGCGGCGGCCGGATACCGGTATTCGGCCGAGGCAAAGCAGGGATCGCAATCGATTCAAGGCCAGGTCGCGGCCATCTCGGTGGAGTGGACGAACTACGGCGCGGCGGCTACCACCGAGCAGTGGGCGCCCGGTTACAAGCTGGTGGACAACACCGGTGCGGTGGTGCGCACGCTGCCGGCCACGGTCAACCTCAAAACCTTGGTCCACGACGATTCCAGCCCGTCACGCGAGGAGGCGGTCCCGGCGTCGGCCACCGAGACCGTGCACGTCGACCTGTCGGGGTTGGCGCCGGGGCACTACACGCTGCGCGCCTCGGTGGACTGGCAACAGCACAAGCCCGGCGCCTCGCACGTGGTGAACTACGCCCCGATGGCACTTGCCCGCGACGGACGGGACGGATCCGGGGCGTACCCGATTGCGACGCTTGACATCCCGCGCGACAACACGAACTCGAGCAACGGTTGACACGGTCCGCCGACGCTGGCGGTAAGCCCGGAGGAAACGGCGTCGTGCATGATACGGTGCTCTCACCAATATGATCTGTGACCTGCTCAAATCTGGCCGCTCGGCCGGCACATTCGCCCCACCTCGGAGGTCTCCATGCCGCGCAGCCTGGACCTGGTCGTAACTTCCGTCGCCACCGCGCTGATGGAAGCCACGGCGTCCACGGCGACCGAGGTGAGCCAAAAAGTCCTCGCGCGGCTGGTCGAGCAAATGGGTTTGGACGCCAGCTTTCTGCGGCACCGCGACGAGCAGTCCCGCGCCTCGGTGCTGGTCGCGGAGTGGCCGCCGCGCCTGGAGGCCGCGGATTCGGACGCGACGGACGTCCTTCCCTACGCCGGCGCCGATGCGCTGCTGACCGAGTGCGAGCAGGGCCGCAAGCCGGTGCTCATAGCGCCCGGCCGGCGTTGGTGGCGGCGCTGGCTGGCCGGGGCCCGCGGCCCAGCGCTCCCTCGGTGGCGGCCGCGCCGCTGCTGTCGGGCGAGGCGACGACCGGCGTACTCGGTTTCGTCAGGTTCGGCGACCGCAGGTGGAAGCAGACCGAGATCAACACGCTCGAGGCGGTCGCCGCCCTGTTCGCCCAGTTGCAAGCACGTCTGGCCGCCGAGCAGAAGCTTCGGTACCTGGCCGAGCACGACGACCTGACCGGCTTGTACAACCGCCGGGCGCTGGTCGCGCACCTGTCCGAACGGCTCGCCGCCGGAAAGCCCGGACCCGTCGCGGTGCTGTATCTCGACCTCGACCGGTTGAAGCCGATCAACGACTACCTCGGCCACACCGCGGGCGACTGGTTCATCAGGGTCTTCGCGCAACGCATTCAGATGTGCGCCGGCTCGCAGGCGATGATCGCCCGGCTGGGTGGCGACGAGTTCGTCGTGGTGCCGGAGCAGTCGATGTCACCGGAGACCGCCGAATCATTCGCCCGGCGGCTGGCCAAGATGCTCTGCGAGCGGCTGGCCATCGGCTGTCACATGATCAGCCGCACGGTCAGCATCGGGCTGGCGGTCGGGATGCCGGAGCGCGACAACTGCACCGCGTTGTTGCGCCGCGCCGACGAGGCCGTGCTGACCGCCAAGCGCGCCGGCGACAACCAGATCGCGGTGTTCACCGACGACATGTCGTTGAAGAGCGCCTTTCGCAACGACATCGAGCTGCACCTGCAGGGCGACATCGGCAGCGAGGCGCTGCTGCTGCATTACCTGCCCGAGGTGGACTTGTGGACCGGCGCGGTGGTGGTCGCCGAGGCGCTGGTCCGCTGGCGGCACCCGATCTGGGGGTTGCTGCTGCCCGACGCGTTCATCGGGGTGGCCGAGTTGACCAACCTGGCCGGCGAGCTGGGCCGCTGGGTGCTGCGCACCGCGTGCGCCGAGTTCAGCCGCTGGCGCGCCAACGGCGTGGGCCAGGGCGCGATCTTGCGCGTCAATGTCTCACCCGTGCAGCTGATCACCCGCGGCTTCGTGCGCAGCGTCGCCGAGACGATCGGAGAGTTCGGCATCGACGCCGAATCGTTGTGCCTGGAGATCACCGAGCGCGCCGTCGTGCACGACATCGAAACCACCCGCAACACCCTCGCGGAGCTCAAAGAGGTCGGCGTGCAGCTGGCCATCGACGACTTCGGTACCGGTTATGCGGTGCTGTCACACCTGAAGTTGCTGCCGGTCGACATGCTCAAGATCGACGGCGGCTTCGTGCGCGATCTGGGGACCAACGCCGGCGCCCTGGCCATCGTGCGCGCCATCATCGGGCTCGCCGAGGCATTCGGTCTGCAGGTTGTCGCCGAGGGAGTCGAAACACCCGCTGCCGCATTGACTTTGATGCAGCATGGGTGTAACCGCGCGCAAGGCTCTTTGTTGTCCAAGCCCGTCCCCGGCGATGCGATGGAGGCATTGCTGTCGGCGCGGTGGATGCCGATGCCGTTCCTGGCCGATCGTGAGGCCTTGTCGCAGGGCGCCATCTGATTCTCAGAATGGTCAAAAAACTTAGCAAAAAGGTGCTGGCGGTTGCCGTGGTCGCGATGTTGGCACTCAGCGGATGCGGTGGCCACAAGCAATCCGGCCCGTTGAACGCGATGGTCAGTCAGGCCATACCGTCGAACACCCAGGAGATCTCCACCCCGCTGCGCGGTCAGTACGAGGATCTGCTGGAACCGCTTTTCCCACAAGGCAATCCCGCGCAGCAACGCTATCCGGCATGGCCGGCGTCTCACGACGCCAGTCTGCGTCTGACCTGGCGGCAGATCCAGCCCGTCGACCCCCACACGTTACCACCCGACACGCCCGACGATCGCAAGTTCGACTTCAGCCCGATCGACAACGCACTGGCCAGGCTGGGCGAGCGCGGCATGCGGATGACGCTACGGGTGATGGCCTACAGCTCCTGCTGCGACGACTCCGATCCCAACAACACGAACATCGGCGTTCCCGACTGGGTGCGTGCGATGCCGGGCGCTACCACCAGTTACCCGAATCCACCGACCGGTCCGGGGGCCGGGGTGACCCAGGTGGTGCCGAACTGGAACGACCCCAACTATTTACGGGCTTTTCAGGATCTACTCGCGGCGCTCGGCCGCCGCTATGACCGCGACGAACGACTCAGCGTGTTCGAGTTCTCGGGCTACGGGGATTTCAGCGAAAACCACATCTCGTACCTGCGCGACGTACTCGGCGCGCCGGGTCCCGCGCCCGACGACAGCGTGGCAAAGCTAGGATATTACAGTCAGTTTCGCGATCAGAGCATCACCATCGCCTCGATTCGCCAACTGGTCGCGGCGAACGTAAACGCTTTTCCGCATACCCAATTGGTGACCGCGCCGGACAATCCGGAGATCGTGCGTCAACTGCTCGCCGACGACGTCACGAAGAAGCTTTCGGCGCCGGTCGGCATCCGCGCGGACTGCCTCGGTGTCTACGCACCGTTGCCGACGTGGGCCGAATCCAAAGACTCGCAATACGTGCGGTCCAACGATGCGGTCGTCAACGCGATCAAGCAGCGGCTGTCCTCGGCGCTGCTGATCACCGAATGGTGCCAGCTGCCTTCGGGAACCGACCCGCGAAGCTATTACGAAAAGGGCCTGCACGACGTCGTCAGCTACCACGTGTCGATGACGTCGAGCTTCAATTTCCCTGACCGGGAATCGAATGCGGCGATGGATCCCAAGCTGTATCTGCTGTGGGCTCAGGCCAACGTGTCGGCCGGCTATCGGTATTCGGTCGAGGCGCGCCCCGGATCGCAATCCGTACAGGGCAACACCGCAACGATTTTGGCGGTATGGACCAACCATGGTGCGGCCGCCGCCACCGAGAAGTGGGTGCCCAGCTACAGGTTGGTGGATTTCTCCGGGGCGGTGGTGCGGACGATCCCGGCAACGGTCGATCTCAAATCGCTGGTCTCCGACGACACCAGCCAATCACGCGAGCAGGCGGTGCCGACGTCGGCCACCGAGACGGTTCATGTCGACCTGGGGGTTTGGCTCCGGGACACTACACGCTGCGCGCCACCGTCGAGTGGCAGCAGCACAAGCCGGATGCGACGCACGTGGTGAACTACCCGCCCATGCAGCTGGCGCGCGACGGTCGCGACAACTCAGGGCTGTATCCCATTGCGACGCTGGATATTCCACGCGACACGCTGATCTCCGATCTGGGTAAGTAACGTGTCACGGCGCGACCTTCGGGTGCTATGGCTTTCGCCGTGGTGCGGCCGTTGGCGCGGATCCAGGTGGAGGCGTTACACCGGCGGGGCGCCGACGCGTTGCTGGTGACATCCGACCTGCACCCCGAATCCGACGCTCCGCGCGACTACGAACTGGTGCTCGATCCCCGGTTTCGAACCGCCGCGACCTGGCCCGCCGCGGTCGCGGCGTGGCGGCGCCTCCGCCGGTACCGGCCGCATGTCGTCGTGGCCGAACTGGTCCGCGATCCACGGTGGATCGCGCTGGCCGGAAAGGTTCCGCGCGTTCAGTTGGTGCACGACGACCGTCCCCATGACGCGATCGAAGATCCCGGCCGCCGAGCGCGCGGTGTTCGATCGGTGGGGCGCCCGCTCGGCGGCCACGATCGCCTACAGCGACTATGTCGCGAACGCCATCGCCGACCGGCGCGACGTGCGGCGCACCCGCGTCCACGTGCTGCCGCTCACCAGCGACCTGGATCCCGCGCTGGTTCCCCCGGTGGCGGGGCCCGACGAACGCCGCGACTTCACCGTGATCGGTCGGCTGCACCCCTACAAAAACCTCGAGGTGATACTCGAGGCCTGGCGACAGCACGTGGCCGGCGGCGGCTGGCGCGGTGACGACCTGGTGCTCATCGGCGACGGATCATCCGACCCGGGCACGCTGCCCGAACACGCCCGGCGGCGCGCGGGCAGCTACCGCTATGCCGACATCGTCACCACGCTGGCGGCGGCGAAGGGATCGGTCGCGCACTATCGGCGCGCGTCCCAAAGCGGTGTGCAGGTGCTGTCCATGCAGTTGGGCGTCACGCCGATCGTGTCCGCGGTCGGCGGCCTGTCGGAATACCAACCGACGGGGTGCCCGGCAATCGGTGTCGATGACGTCGCCGGGTTGGTCACCGCGTTCGACGAGCTGGCCGACCCGTCCGTCGCCGCGCAGCGCGGAGCTGCGGCGGCGCATCACTACGCGCAGCGCTGCTCCGTCGACCGGGTGGCGGATCGCATGATGGACGTGCTGAGCGAAGTGGCTGCGGATCGGCCCTGACCCGGCGTCAGCGCGGCTGCGTGGAGTGCTTGGCCCGCCGGGGAGCGGGGGCGGCCGGACCCCCCACCAGCAGCGGAATCGGTTGGGTAATGTCGTCGGTCGCGCCGTCGTCGAGATCCGCGCCGTCGGGGTCATCCTTCCGCCTGCGGGCCAGGTTGGCGAACCCCATTGCCGAGCCCAGGACCATGCCGTACACCACGGAATCGGGGGTGTCTTCGATATTGGGACCGACGATGTTCAACACCAGCAGTCCGACACTGACCGCGCCGGCGATCTTCGCCGGGGTGGACGCGCTGCGCAGGGCCCGAAGCACCGGCCTCAGCGCGAACCACGCGAAGACCACCATGCCCACCGCCCCGGCTTTGACCAGCCACCACAGGTAGAAGTTGTGCGCGTAGGTGGTGCCCAGCAGCACGGTGAAACTGTCGAACCCGAATGCGTCGCTCCCGGATCCTTCGTCCCCGAAGGGCAGTCGGTAGGCGTAGCCCAATCCGTGGCCGAACACGGGTGCCTTGGCGATTTCACGGCCGAGGTCGGCATTTTCCACCAACCGGTATTGCGTCGAGTCGTCGACGGCGAGCGCACTGGCTTTGACACCGCCCAGCACGCGGTAGTCGAACCCGGCGAGCTGATGGCCCAGCCATGCTCCAGCCTTCGAGTGCTGCAGCAGGAACATCGCCGCCGGCAGCATCGCTGCCAACAGCGCCGCGCTGGTGACGGCGAAGGTGGCCGCGCGCCGCAGCGTTGGCCAGGAAGGTTTGGCGAAGAACGCCACGACCCCGGCCAGCCCGATCACGATCAGCGTGCCGCGGGAGAACGCCACCAGTGAAATGATCAGCGCGGGCACGCCCAGGGCGAAAAACGTTGCGGGCCTTACCCGTCCGAGGACTTTGGCGGCCATCAGCGCGGCCAGCACCGCGATCGCCGGCGCGGTGGTGGGGACGATCAGGCGGGTGACCGAGCCCCCGGTGGTCGATTCACCGATGGTTTCGAAGCGGCCGGTCAGGCGCAGGCCCAGCGACGAGCTCAGAATGACCATCGCCGCCGAAAACCACATCGCCAGGATCAGTGTCTGCGTCGCTCCCTTGACGTAGTCGCCGTAGACGATCAACATGGCCAGCAGGTACCCCGCGAGCATTTCGCACAGGCACGCCACTTCGTGCAGGATCGCCTCGGCGGAGTGCCCGTCGGCGAATCCGATCGCGGTGAAATACACGATGGTCAACAGCAGGATGGCTGGTGGCAGGTAATCGGAGAACCGCGGCCGCACCAGTTGAATCAGGTAGGCGATCGCCGTCAGCAGCACGACGTGCCAGACGAAGATCGTCACCGGGCCCAGGACTTTGCCGACATACAGACCGATCGGTAGCGCGCCGAACATGTAGAACAACGCGATCCATACCATCAGCTCCGGTTTTGCCCAGTACACGACCAGGGCGAACATCGCGCCGACCGGGACGACGCCCACATACAGGTCGCGCGTCGCGGCCACCCCGAAGGCGAAGCAGCCGAGCAGGAACCCGCCCATGACCACCACGGACAACACCAGGCGTTGGCGAGTCCGCAGGTACCTGATCACGTCGAGCCGCCGAGTTTCGCCCGGTAGGTCCGGGCGGACGCCCGGGTGTGCTGGGACACTCGCGCGTTGGTGAGGACGGTGCCGACCACCCGGGCCCCGGCGGCCTGCAGCGCGGTCAGCGCATCGGCGAGTTCTTCCTCGGTGGTCCGCCGCGCCCGGACCACCAGCACGGTGGCGTGCACGGTGCCCGCCAGCATGCCGGAGTCGGCCGTCGCCAGCACCGGCGGCCCGTCGATGACCGTTCGGGTGAAGGTGGCCGACAGCCCTGCATCACGTTGTCCAGCACTTCCGGCAGGTACGCGCTGGCCGGCAGGGTGTCACGACGGGCGGCGCGCGGCGCAAGCATGAACAGCTTGGCGATCGGCGTCGGCTTGACGATTTCGACGGCGATTTCGGGTTTGGCCAGCGCGCTGGCCAGGCCTTCGCCCGATTCGACTTTCAACTGGCTCGCGATCACCGGTCGCTGGGTGTCACCTTCGACGAGCAGCACGTCCTCGCCCGCCTCGGCCGACGCCTTCGCCAGGTTCAGCGCCGTGGTGGTGGTTCCCTCGCCGCCGAACGGTGCCGTCACCAGCACCCGGGTCACCCCGGGTCCCGCCGCCCGGAGCAGGCGTGCCCGGAAACCACGGACCGCGTCGTCGAAGGAGATGTCGGTGCCGAATCGTGGTGCGGTGCCGCGCGTTCCCGGCGGCTCCGCCAAGGTCGGCATCTTGGACAGCCGTTCCAGCTTCTCGCGATCGCGAACGGTGTGGTCGGTGGCCTCGCGGGTCAGCGCCACCGCGATGCCCAGCAGCATCCCGGCCACCAGCCCCAACCCCATGTTGCGCACCGGCACCGGACTGATCGGGACCCGCGGCACCGTCGCCGGCTCCACCACCGAGGCCCGGGCCAGGATGGTCTCGGGCTGCTGGGCTTGGGCGGGTTGTTGGTCGCCGGTCTGCGGCGGGGGTGCTCCCTTCGGGGGCGCGCCCAGTGACCCGACCACCGTGACGAACTCGTCGGCCATCGCTTCGGTGAACGCCGCACTGCGACGGGCGTCGGTATCGGTGACGCTGATCGTGAACAGCAGGGATTTCGGGACGTACTGGACGTGCGTCTTGGTTGCCAGCGCGTCGGCGCTGATCGGCAGGTCGTAGTGGGCCACCGCGCGCTCGGCCACCGAGCGTCCGCCGGCGATCGCTGCGTACGACGACAGTCGCTCCTGCACGGCCTGGGTGCGGTAGTACAGCTGCGAGGGGTCGGTCTGCCCGGGAAACGAGATGAGCACGGTGGCCGACGACTGGTAGACCTTCGTCTGGAACAGGGTGACCGCCGCGGCGCCGGCCACACAGGCCAGCAGGGCGGCCGTCAACAGTTTCCAGTGAACGCCGAGAGTCCGGGTAAAGGTGCGGAAATCCATCGGGTGATACCTCTCTATGCCCTACCCGGGCACTGTCTTGTCAACGCGCGCCTGGATCCGCTGCTGCTGCTCATTGCCGCGTCGCCGATCAGACGGAGTTTCTGCGGGCCCGGTACAGCAGCACGCCGCCGCCGACGGCGGCTACCACCACCCAGCCGGCGACCCACCACACCCACGTGTAGTGGTCCTCCTGCGTCGGCGGCTTCACCACGACGTCGCTGGGCGGATTGGCCACCGTGATGGGTTCACTGCCCGGTACGGAGATGATCTCGCGGCCGTTCAATTGCGACCAGCGACCCGGCTCCGCCGCCAACCAGCGCAGCAACTCGTCGAGCTGGCCGGGTGCCCCGTTGGACGTCGCGATCAAAAACGAGCGGTGACCGTCGAATGCGGTCTGTAGCGAGCCGAAGTGGATCGACGGATCCAGTGTCAGCGAGACCGATTCGCCGCCGGCGTCGGCGCCCTCGATCGTGATTCTGCGTTGAACGGCAGCGGGATCGTCTGGACCGGCCAAGCGCCGGCCGAAATCAGCACCGCCGGTTCCCGGCTGTCGATCGCCTGCTTGAGACTGGTGACCTTGGTCGCCAATGGCACCACGCTCAGCTGCTGCAGGCCGACTATGATCTGGGCCGCGCGCACGGTGTCGTTGAACGCGTCGTCGGTGATGCCGATTTGAATGCGCGGCATCAACGACTGGGGGATCGACGGAAAGCCTTTGGGGATAGGCGGATCGGCGCGCGAGGTCTGAATCTCGCTCTTGGGGTCAATCTTCAGGGTGATCGGGAGGTACTCGCCGCAATGCCCGGCATCACCGGTGGTGTGCACGATGATCGACAGGCTGGTGGAACGGGTCAGCAGCCGATCCGGGATGTCGACCCAGCGGTCGATCGTGCCGTTGGCCTCGGCCGGCCACCGGTTGATCGTCTGCCCGGCGACCGAGGCGAGCACCTCGCCGCCGAAATTGCTGGGAAGCGGTGTGTGCGAACCGATCACGTGCACCCGAAGGTGCTGCAGTGAATGCCCCCATCGGGTCTGGTCCAGGCTGATGCTCACGTCGGGCCACAGGTCCTCGGCGCTGAGCGAATTCTGGTTCAGCTGTTCGAGCGTGGTGGTATCGGCGGCGAGCTTCTGCTTGTTCGGCAGCTTCCCGGCCACCGCGGTGGGGCCGAGCGCGAATTTCACGGAAGGATCGGTCAGCAGCCAAGTTTGGTTGGTGAGCTCGTCGCCGGTGCCCGAGATCAGCAGCGCCGGAACGCCGTTGCTGCCCTGCAGCGAAAGACCTTTGTCCGGGCCCTCTTTGATGATGATCTGCCGTCCAGGGGCTGGGACGGGTCGACCACGGTGCTGCCCCGGTCGTAGGGGGCTTCGACGGCCACCTGTGGATTCTCGGCGCCGTAGTGGTCTTCCAACGCCGCGGCCAATTGCACTGCCGCGTCGGATTCTTGCTGCGTCGGCTTCGGCGGGACGAAGATGGTCAGCTTGTGAACCACGGAAGGCAGGAAGTCGGCAGCAAGAACGTCGTCGGCTCGCGGTAGCCGCACCGGCGTCGCAGTCGCCAGCTCGCGGCCAGCATGCTGAACAGCTCCGTGCACACCAACGTGACACCGGCGCCGACGGCGCCGAACCGGCCCGCCAGCACAAGATTCAGCATGATGTTGAGCGCCAGCGTGACGACCCAGACTCGGAACAAGAACTGCTGTTGATGTGAGGCGAACAGGCCCTGGCCGAGGGTGCTGGCGATGCACCGCAGCGCGGCTGCGACCAACAGCAAGGCCAGCGTCGGCGTGCCGCGCGCGACGAACGCCCGATCGCCGAGCAACCCGATCAACGGGCCGGCCAGCAACCCGCCGACCACCGCGACCGGCACCATCAGGAAATACATCAATTCGACGCTGCAGCGCATGAACTCGGCGAAAGCGCCGACATCGCGCGCGAACAACTCGGTGGCCGTCGACAACGACGACTTGAGGAAGAAAAGCGCCAAGACCTCGGTGTTGAACGCAAGCGTGTAGGCCACCCCGTAGACGCCGACCTCGGATTGGGTGCTGAGCAGCGACAGGATGAACCCGTCGGCGCGCCAGTACACCAGTGCGACCACCATGACGCCCATCAGTGGCAGCGTCTCCCGCACCAAATCGACGGTCTCCCCGGACGCGAAGATGGGGCGCAGCAAGACGTGTCGGGCCGCGGCGGTGCCCTGGATCAACAGTTGCAGCGCCGGGGGAATCAGCTGGACCACCGCGAACCAGATCACGTCCGCGTGGCCGGCCACCAACCAGCAGCCCGCGCCCAGCACGCCGATCCGGCCGGCGACGTCGGAGATCGCCACCGCGGAGAACTTGACGGTGGCCATGAAGACTGGCTCGAAACGGGTGATCATCGTGACCATCAGCAGCTGCCCGGACAGCACCACCAGCATCACCCGCACGTCGTGGTCGCGATAGATCAGCAGCCCGGATACCGCCGCCATTGCCACCAGCGGAACGCAATACATCAGGGACAGGCCGCTATTGACCCGAACGAGGCGGTCGAGCTCGCCCCGGCCGGAGGTGACGCGGCGAACGATGACTGTGCCGATGCCGAGATCGGCCAGGCTGGACCACATCCCGATGAAGACGACGGCGATCATCAGTTGCCCGTAGGGTCCCGGGCCCAAGTAGCGGGCCGTCATCGCCACCGACACGACCGACGCCATCATCCCCAGTGCCCGGAAGATCAGCTGGATCGCGCAGGCGTGCGCGATCCGCGACAGCGGGACCGACGGTGCGACCGCAGGGTCGACCACCGGTTCTGTCATCGCTGTTTCATCAGTAGGCTCCGTCGCCTACCAATACGGCCTTGAGCGTCTTGGCGACGATCATCAGATCCCCCGCCATCGACCAGTTGTCGACATAGAACAGATCCAACCGGACCGAATCTTCCCAGGAAAGATCCGAACGGCCGCTGACTTGCCACAATCCGGTGACTCCCGGCTTCACCAGCAGGCGGCGTTTGGCTTCGACGTCGTAGTTCTCGACCTCGCGGCGCAGCGGCGGGCGTGGGCCGACGACGCTCATATCCTGCCTGAGCACGTTCAGGAATTGCGGCAACTCGTCGAGGCTGAGCTTGCGCAGTACCCGGCCGACAGCGGTGACGCGGGGGTCCCGGCGAATCTTGAACAGCATGCCGCCGGCGCCCTCGTTGCGCGGCAGCAGCTGCTCGACTTGCGCGTCGGCGCCGTCGACCATGGTGCGGAACTTGAACATCGTGAAGGGCTTGCCCTCGAGGCTGATGCGTTCGGCGCGGTAAAGCACCGGTCCCCTGCTGGTCAGCTTGATAGCGATCGCGCAGACCAGCATGATCGGCATGGTCACGACCAGCGCGGCCAGGGCGAAACAGAAGTCGAACGCCCGCTTCTGGAAGCGGTTGGTCTCTTCGTATTGCGGCTTTTCCACGTGCAGCAGCGGGAAGCCCGCATACGGCTTCAGAGCCAGTCGGGCGCGTGCGACGTCCATCACTCCGGGCGACACCACGAGGTCGACGTCGGTGGATTCCAACTGCCACATCAACTCTCGGATGCCCTGCACGCCCAATTGCTCGGTGCGGGCCACCGCGACGGTGTCCGCGCCGCAGCGCCCGGCCGCGGGCACCGCATACGTGTCGTCACCGAGGATCGGGATCGCCTGCTGATGAACCCACAGCGTCTCGCCGCGGGGTGGGCCGTAGCCCGGGATGCAGACACCGAGCACCGCGTAGCCGTCTTTCGCGTTGCGCAGCAGTTCCTCCGCCAGATGTGCGACACCGGAACGGTCGCCGATCGCCAGCACCCTCGTCTGGTATGCGCCCTGGGCTCGCTTCCGGCCGATGTATTGGCGCCAGATCTTGCGGCTGACCAGCAGTCCCAGCGTGCCGACGGGAAGCGCGACCGCCAGGTAGCCGCGGGCCAGGTCGATCTTGGCGAGCAGGGTGAGGATCGCGATGATCCCGAAGGTCTGGAACGATGCGTGCGCGATGCGCCGGTATTCGTCGAGGCCTCCGCCGAGGACTCGCGGCGACCGGGTCTGGAAGATTTCCAGCGACGCCAGCCAAAGCACCGCGAACAGCGTCATCATGGCGCCGGCATAACCGGAGGACGACGGCGAATCCCCGAACCGGGCGAGTTGCGCCAGCGTCACCGAACCGGCAACGATCGCCGCGTCGGTCAGCTGCACGCCGTGCGCGTATTTCCGCTGCCAACGACGGAGGTTACGGCCACCGATCGGCGGTGCGGCAGGCACGGCCGCCGGCGCGCTGGGGAGCTGGCTGTGCAGCACGGCGGTCATGCCGACCCGCTCTCTAGGTGACGCGCCCGCGCATCAGAGCTGAATCGTGCCCCCGATGGCGTGGCGCATTCGCTGAGCTGGACCGGGTGGCGTGCCGGCGGCGCGATGGCGGCCGGAAGCGCCGACGTGTCACGGCTGGAACGTTCGGCCAGCAGCCGGTTGACATCCATCATCACGATGACGTCCTCGTCGATGCTCTCGACGCTGTCCGACTTCGGCCAGGTCGCGTCCTCTTCGGAGATGACCGTGATCGGCAGCGGCCACTTGATGCCGAATTCCGGCTCGTCGAACCGGAAACCCTCCTGGCCGGCGGGCGCATGCGCACCGCTGATCTGGCAGATGACTTCGGTGTCGTCCACCAGCGTCTGGAAACCGTGGGCGAAATAGGGCGGCACAAACAGCGCTCGGTGGTTGTCGGCGGTCAACTCCACCATGACGTGCCGGCCGTAGGTGGGCGACTCGGGGCGAACGTCCACCGCAACGTCGGCGATCGCGCCGCGGGTGCACCGGACCAGCTTGGCCTCCGGGTGCGGCGGGGCCTGACGGTGCAAACCCTGCACCGTGCCGCGGGTGTAGTTGAAGGAGATCTGTGTCTGCACGACATCGGCGATCAGGCCGATCTCGGCGAACTCCTGGGCGCAGAAGGACTGTGAGACGACGCCGCGGTGGTCGCAGTTGGGCTCGATGTCGACGATCGTGACCCCAGCGATGCTCGTAGGCGTGTACTTCACTGACGTTTCCTTCCGGAACAAGACGCTCGTAGGGGTGGGGTGGTCGTCGCGGCTGCGCATGCCATAACCGGCGGGAATCACGGTGGTTATCCGTATCCGGCGGCGGGTGGCTGGGCCATGACGGTGGGCACCAGCCCATAGCGCGGGCCGGGGCGAGGACCCCGCCCCGGACTTCGGGCCCTGCAGCGGCACGCCGCCCAACATGCTCGGTATCGAGGTCGCACCGGCCCCGGCGCCGTTGGGCAGGGCCGAGAGGGCACCGCCCACAGGTGACGGCGGGATGACGCTGGTCCAGCCCTGCGGCACCGACATGGGCCCCAGCGACGCCGCCGAGCCCATGCTGCCCAGCGCGCCGGCGCCGGCGTTGCCGAGCTCGGCCGCTCCGGATGCGGCCTCGGCCGCGCCCGCCGCGGCCGTCGCTCCGAGGTCGGTGCCGACGGTGCCGGCGGCCATGGCCATCGACTGGCTGGTCTGGGCGATTCCGAACAGGCTGGACAGCGCTTACAGTGGGGTGGGCAGCGCCATGATCCAGATCGCCGATATGTCGCTGAGAGTGGAGACGGTCCCCGAGTCGAGCGACAATCCCGACACCGCGTCGCTCAGCGCGTTTGTCGTGTCTGCCAGCGGCGTCGAGAACGCCTCCAAGGTCGAGGGAACGGTGTTGATCAGTCCCTTCAGCGCCGCTTGCTGCCCCCCGAGATGCCGGTGGCGTTGGCGACCGCGACCTCTTGTGAGGCCACCCCGCTCTGGTCGGTCACTTCCGGCGCATCGGTGAACGGCGTCACGTCGGTCGCGATCGCGGAATTCGCGGCGTATTGGTACATCGCCGCAGCGTCTTGGGCCCACATCTCGCCGTATTCGGCCTCGTTGGCCGCGATGGCCGGCGAATTCTGGCCGAAGAAGTTGGTGGCGGTCAGCGAGGCGAGCTGAGCCCGGTTGGCGAAAACCACCGGCGCCGGGACCGTCATCGCGAAGGCGGCTTCATATACCTCTACGGTAAGCCATATACCTCTACGGTAAGCCGTGCCTGGTCGGCCGCCTCGGCCGCCCGCGCGGCCGCCCCCGTCGTCCACGCCACCCCGGACCGCGGCCTCGCCGACGGTCGCGAGCGACGCACGGCATCGCAACGGTGAGTTCGTCGAACCGATGAGTGTGCAATCCCACGATGGCCGCGCAGATGCGACGCGGCGACAAATCTTGCGAGCTGCTTCGCATCAGTTCGCGCGACGGCCCTACCACGACGTCGGCCTCGACGACATCCTCGCCGAGGCCGAACTCACCAAGGGCGCGATGTACTTTCATTTCAAGTCCAAGCACGCGCTCGCGGTCGCGATCATCGAAAAGCAGACCGCCACCGGCGCCACCGCCGTGCAAAACCTGATGAAGCGCGGACTTTCGGGCCTCGAGACCCTCATCGACTTCTCGTATCTGGTAGCCGTCGGGGACATCAAGACCGATGCCGTGCGTGCGGGGCTCAACCTCATCGAATCGGTGGGCCGGACGCAAGGGTTGCAAGAGAAGTTGATGGCAACTGGGTCGACGCCGTGGCCGGCGTCGTCGAGCAAGCCATTGCCGAAGGCGACATCGATGACCGGTGCGATCCGCATGACGTGGGACGGTTGTTGGTGTCCATGCACATGGGACTGCGGCAAACGAGCACGCTGGATCAACCGGAACGGTTCTTGCTCGACGTCGAGAAGTGCTGGACCTTCATTTTGACAGGCGTTCTGCGACCGGACCGGTTCGAGTATTTTGGGCAATTCCTCAAGCGGCGGGCGGTGCTCGCGATCAATTCGACGTCGACTGAGGCGGACTCGCCGCAATAAGTGCGCGGCGTGCTATCTGCTTGCGAGGCAACGTGAAACGAGATCAGAATCTGCGCACCGACGAGAGTTCGGAGGCGTAGCGACAATGGCGCGCCAGGTTCGGTCCGAAGCGACCCGGCGAAAGATCCTCGCCGCAGCGATCGACGTGTTCGGCGAGGTCGGGTATGCGGCCGCCGGATGGAGTGTGATCATCGAGCGGACGGGCATGACCAAGGGCGCCCTCTATCATCACTTCGATTCGAAAGAAGCGTTGGCGTTAGCCATCATTGAGGAAGGCTCCGACAAACTGCTCAGCGCGTTCCAGGGCGTGTGCGGGTCGTCGTCGCCGGGGCTGGAGAACTTGCTGCACGGCACCTTCACGATCGTCAAGGTGCTGAGTTCCGACGAAATCGCCAGCGCGGCCGAGCATTTGATCGCTACGCTGAGCGGGTTCACTGCGGCTGCCGGGCGCTTCTGCACGGGCCTGGTCGCGCTGATGGCCGCCGAGGCGCAGCGAGCGATCGCGGAAGGAGACGTGCGGAGCGACGCCGATCCCACCGTGATCGGCGAGTCGATCGTCGGCGCCATCTTCGGCATGCGCTTGCTGTTGAACGCGACATCCGGGCCTGACAAGAAGCGGGGCGCCGGCGGGGACGACATCAAGCGGCTGACCGAGATATGGGAACTGCTTCTCCCCGGGATGGTCTCGGAAACCTCGCAGGGTTACTTCAGGCAGTTCCTCGGTCGCGAAGCGATGCGCCATGCCCGGCTCGACGCCACGCCGGTGGCACAGCCGGAAATAAGTTAGCCGCAGAATTTTTTGCCAGGTCATCGGCGTAAATTTTCAGCGCCCGCCCGAAGGCAAAACATACTGCTGGTATCGATCAAGCGTTGTTTCAAACCTATGGTCTGTGCAGCGCGGTGCGGTCGGCCGATCGTTGACCGGCGGTCAACGCTCTTCGTCCCACAACTGCTCGGTCACATCCTGGAATGTCGCCAGGGCGAATCGGTCGTCGGCCCGCATCCCCACCGACTTGCTCATCAGCGCGCGCACCACGGAGCCGTCCTTGTGTGCCAATTCGACGACCATGTTCGCCAGGGCGTGCACGACCGACAAGAGCGAGGATTCCGAATCGGGCGCCTGGTGGAAAACCTCCCCGAAGCGCAACGCCAGAACTTCTTCGGGCTCATAGCCCACCATTTCCGCGAATGCGGTGTTGGTGAACAGGATCGCGCCGTCGTCGCCGATCGCCAGCACCGGGACCGGAATCCGTTCCAACACCACCAACGCGGGCAGCTGCTTGAGGGTGGTCATCGGCGATTCGTTGTGCTGGTGCCGATTCTGTCGTCGCTCCACAGGCCGATTATGGTCTATGCCAGAGGTCATGTCGGACATATTTCCTAACGCGCGGCCGGTCGGCCAGTGCTGCCATTTCTTTTCGCATTCGTTTAATCGTCCTCGGCAGTTGGCTGATACCGCGGAAAAACGCCGACGGGTGCCGGCAGCGTCGAGCCGGGGGTTAGCCGGACCCCGATCGCGCTGAACGCCCGCTGGTCGTCGGGCTGCCCGAGCAGGTCCAGCAGCTTGGCGGCGGATTCCGGCATGACGGGCTGCACCAACAGTGCCGCGATGCGGACCGCCTCGCACGTGACGTAGAGGACGGTGCGGAAGCGCACCTGATCCGCCTCGGATTCGCTCTTGCGCAACACCCACGGCTGCTGGGCCGAAAAGTACTTATTCGCCTCGCCCAGCATCAGCCAGATCGCTTCCAGCGCCAGGTGCATCGCCTGCTCGTCGAGGTGGACGCGCACCCGATCCAGCAACGCGTCGGCGGTCGCGAGCAGCTCGGCGTCGGCGGCGGTGAACTCGCCGGGTTCGGGCATCACCCCGTCGAGGTTTTTGGCGATCATCGACAGCGACCGTTGGGCCAGGTTGCCCAACTCGTTGGCCAGATCGGTGTTGATCCGGTTGATGATGGCCTCTTCGCTGTAGCTGCCGTCCTGGCCGAACGGCACCTCGCGCAGCAGGAAATAACGCAGCTGGTCCACACCGAACGCGTTCGCCAGTGCGACCGGGTCGATGGTGTTGCCCACCGACTTGCTCATCTTCTCGCCGCGGTTGTGCAGGAATCCGTGCGCGAAAACCCTTCGCGGCAGCTCGATTCCGGCCGACATCAAAAACGCCGGCCAGTACACCGCGTGGAACCTGATGATGTCCTTGCCGATCATGTGCAGATCGGCGGGCCAGTAGCGGCGGAACAGTTCCGAACCCGTGTCCGGGTAGCCGGCTCCGGTGAGGTAGTTGGTCAGGGCGTCGACCCAGACGTACATGACGTGGTCGGGGTGTTCGGGCACCTGCACGCCCCAGTCGAAGGTGGTGCGCGAGATCGAGAAATCGGTCAGCCCGCCGGAGACGAAGCTGACGACCTCGTTGCGTCGCACCTCGGGTCCGATGAAATCGGGGTTGGCTTCGTAGTGGGCCAGCAGCCGGTCGGCGTAGGCCGAGAGCCGGAAGAAGAACGTCTGCTCCTTCTCGCTCCAGGTCACCGGTGCCCCGGTCTCGGTGGCGACACGGATGCCGTCGACCACCTCGGTCTCCGAGTCGGAGAAGTACCGCTCGTCGCGCACCGAGTACCACCCGGAATAGGTCGCCAGATAGATGTCGCCGGCCGCCTGCATGCGCCGCCAGATCTCCTTGGACGCCTCGTGGTGGTCGGCGTCGGTGGTGCGGATGAAGCGGTCGGATGAGATGTTCAGCGCCTCCTGCATCCGTTGGAACACATCGGAATTGCGGCGGGCCAGCTCGGCGGTGGGCAGCCCGGCGGCGGCCGCGGTCTCGGCGACCTTCTGGCCGTGCTCGTCGGTCCCGGTCAGGAACCGCACGTCGAAACCGTCGAGCCGCTTGAAGCGGGCGATCGCGTCGGTCGCGATGTATTCGTAGGCGTGACCCACGTGCGGCGCACCGTTTGGATACGCGATCGCAGTGGTGACGTAATAGGGCCTCATCGAGATTCACCCTATTGTGTGCGCGTGAGCTCCAGCCGACCTGGTAAACGAGAAGCGCCACCCGCCCCGGAGCCGTTGGCGCCACTGATCGACGCCCACACTCACCTCGACGCATGCGGCGCCCGCGACGCCGCCGGGGTGGCGGCCATCCTGGAGCGCGCCGCGGCGGTCGGGGTAGCCGCCGTGGTCACGATCGCCGACGATCTGGCTTCGGCGCGCTGGGTGACCCGGGCGGCCGGCTGGGATCCGCGCGTGTACGCCGCGGTGGCGTTGCACCCGACGCGCGCAAACGCCCTCGACGGCGACACTCGCGCCGACATCGAGCGGCTGGTGGCCGACCCGCGGGTGGTGGCGGTGGGGGAGACGGGCATGGATCTGTACTGGCCCGGCCGGCTGGACGGGTGCGCGGCACCCGAGGTGCAGCGGGAGGCCTTCGCGTGGCATATCGACCTGGCCAAGCGGCGCGGCAAACCGCTGATGATTCACAACCGGGACGCCGACGCCGCGGTGCTCGACGTGCTGGACGCCGAGGGCGCGCCCGACATCGTGATCTTCCACTGCTTTTCGTCGGACAGCGCAATGGCCCGCCGCTGCGCCGACGCCGGGTGGTTCATCAGCCTGTCCGGGATGGTGAGCTTTCGGAATGCGCGCGCACTGCGCGAAGCCGTGCCGCTGGTTCCGGTCGACCAGCTGCTGGTCGAAACGGACGCGCCGTTTTTGACTCCACATCCTTACCGTGGCGCACCAAACGAGCCGTATTGCCTTCCCTATACTGTCCGTGCGATCGCGGAACTGCTCGATCTTCCGGCGGACGAACTGGCCCGAATCACCACGAGCAACGCCTGTCGGGTCTACGGACTCGCCGAATCGGGCCGGTGATTTCCACAACACATCCGTGCCGGAGTTGCTCCAGATTGACCGGTTCGTTACCGTATTGTGATCGAATCGTTGGTTTATTGCACGGTTGTCGAATGCTGCTGGGTAGGTCGTTGAGTGGTTGCTGAGGTAGACGCGCGTTGACTGTATTGAGAAGGCTTCATCAGACCCCGTCGCCGATGTTGCGGCTCGTCGTTTCAGGGGTGCTTTTAGTACTCGCTTTTGCCGGCGGTTTCGCGGTCTCGGTATCCAAGACGGTCACCTTGACGGTCGACGGCATTGCGATGCGGGTGACGACGATGAAGTCGAAGGTCATCGACATCGTCGAAGAGAACGGTTACGTCGTCAATCAGCGCGACGACCTGTACCCCGCCGCCGATGTCGAGATTCACAATGCCGACAAGATCACGCTGCGCCGCAGCCGGCCGCTGCAGATCTCGCTGGACGGCCACGACACCAAGCAGGTGTGGACCACGGCCTCCACCGTCGACGAGGCATTGGCCCAGCTCGCGATGACCGACACCGCCCCCGCCGCCGCCTCGCGGGGCAGCCGGGTTCCGCTGGCCGGAATGGCGCTGCCGGTCGTCAGCGCCAAGAGCGTCCAGATCAACGACGGTGGCAACATCCGCATGGTGCACCTGCCGGCGCCCAACGTCGCGGGGCTGCTCAATGCCGCGGGTGTGCCGCTGCAAGACAGCGACCAGGTGGTGCCCCCCGCGACCGCGCCGATCGTCGACGGCATGCAGATCCAGGTGACGCGTAACCGCATCGAGAAGGTGACCGAGCGAATCCCGTTGCCGCCCAACGCTCGCCGGGTCGAAGACCCCGACATGAACATGAGCCGCCAGGTCGTCGAGGACCCGGGCAGCCCGGGTACGCAGGACGTGACCTACGCGGTGGCCACCGTCAACGGTGTGGAGACCGGCCGGCTGCCGATCGCCAACATCGTGATTGCGCCGGCCCGTGACGCGGTGGTGCGGGTGGGCACCAAGCCCGGTACCGATGTGGGCCCGGTAACCGATGGATCCATCTGGGACGCCATCGCGAGCTGCGAAGCCGGCGGAAACTGGGCGATCAACACCGGCAACGGCTATTACGGGGGCGTCCAATTCGACCAAGGCACCTGGGAGCGCAACGGCGGGTTGCGGTTTGCCGCCCGCGCCGACCTGGCCACCCGCGAGGAGCAGATCGCGATCGCCGAGGTCACCAGGGAGCGCCAGGGCTGGGGCGCGTGGCCGGTGTGCAGCGGAAGAGCTGGTGCGCGCTGACGATCCGGCTGCTGGGACGCACCGACATCAGGCGGCTGGCCAAAGAACTTGAATTCCGGCCACGAAAATCGTTGGGCCAGAATTTCGTTCACGATGCCAACACGGTCCGGCGGATAGTTTCGGTATCCGGAATCGGCCGTGCCGACCATGTCCTGGAGGTCGGCCCGGGTCTGGGCTCGCTCACGCTGGCGTTGCTCGACCGCGGCGCCACGGTCACCGCCGTCGAGATCGACCCGGTGCTCGCCGGGCGGCTGCCGCAGACCGTCGGCGAGCATTCCCACAGCGAGGCCGCGCGGCTGACGGTGCTCAATCGCGACGTGCTGAACCTCGGACGAGACGAGTTGGCCACCGGCCCAACGGCGTTGGTCGCCAACCTGCCCTACAACGTCGCGGTCCCGGCGTTGCTGCATCTGCTCGCCGAGTTTCCGTCCATCGCGACCGTCACCGTGATGGTGCAAGCGGAGGTCGCCGAGCGGCTGGCCGCCGAGCCGGGCGGCAAGGAGTACGGCGTGCCCAGCGTCAAGGTGCGCTTCTTCGGCCGGGTTCGTCGCTGCGGCACGGTGTCGCCGACCGTGTTCTGGCCGGTGCCCCGCGTCTACTCGGGGCTGGTCCGGATCGACCGGTACGACACCGCGCCGTGGCCGACCGACGACGCGTTTCGGCGGCAGGTCTTCGAACTGGTCGATATCGCCTTCGCGCAGCGGCGCAAGACGGCGCGCAATGCGTTCGCCGAGTGGGCCGGCTCGGGCAACGAGTCGGCAAATCGATTGCTGGCAGCCAGCATTGACCCCGCCCGCCGCGGCGAGACGCTGAAGATCGACGACTTCGTCCGGCTGCTGCGCCGCTCGGGCGACCCGGCCCAACCGCAGGCTTCCAGCAGCTGACCGGCGGCGCTCAGCGGCGACGCGGACGGCCCGGCCGAACGCCGCCACGGCGATCCCGGGGGAGTCCCTGCCAGTACGTCTGCAGCCACTCGGTCAAGTCGCGGGCCCGATCCAGCGCCCCGCCCGGCGCCGAACGAGATCGCGCCGCGGCGATGGCCGCGGACAGTTCGGTCATTTCGCGGACCACGATCGCCGACCCGTCGACCTCCAGCTTCGCGGCGAACGGCAGCTGGTGCTCGTCGACGTGCTCTCCGTAAGACGAGCGCCGCGGCACAATCACCGGGCACTTGCCCTGCTCGATGCACAACAGCGTCGATCCCGCGCCCGCGTGGGTGATGGTCACCGAGGCACGCCGGACCTGCTCGCGGACGTCGCCGAACGACAGAAAGCGTTCGAATCGGGCGTGCCGCGGTTCGTACCGACACGTTCCCAGCTGCACGAAAAAGTCCTCGCCGAGATCGCCCGTCCGGGCCAGGTCGTCGACCGCGCGCCAATCGATCGAAAGGGTGCACCTCCATCCCCATGATCACGAAGATCACACGATCCTCCCGTGATATTCGGTGCCGGGAGTCCGCTCGGTCGACTCGGGCCACTGGACCAGGAAGCGGGAGGCGAACGGCTTCACCATCCGGGCGGTCAGCGAGAGCTCGGTGATGCGGGTGATCGATTCGATGAAGACGGCCTGCCAGAATTCCCGCATGCAAAACATCTCGTAGATGTGGCCGCCGGACGAGGCGATCAGCCGCCGGACGAGGCGATCAGGAGGAAGCGACCCATGGCTGCCATCTCAGGCGCTGGTGGCAATGGCGTTGGAAGACTTGCGCGCGTGCGGCATGCGGGGATAGTAGATGGTCCGGTGCGGGGCTCGAAACCAGACTGAGAGACGCCGACGATGATTCGAACGGCCATAGTCGGCCTGGGGAAAATGGGGTTGTCGCACCTGGCGATACTTCGGACCCACCCGGACCTCGACGTGGTTGGTATCTGCGATTCGACGGGCTATGTGCGTGACGTCCTCGCCAAGTACACCGGCCTGTCGTGCTACGACGACTTCGATCGGATGCTGGCGCAGACCAAGCCCGACGTGGTGGTCGTCGCGGTGCCGTCCCGGCTGCACGCGTCGATCCTCGAGAAGGCGCTGACGGCCGGGGCGCACGTCTTCTGCGAGAAGCCGTTCGTCCTCGAGGTGCCCGACGGTGAGCGCTTGGTGGCCTTGGCCGAACGCGGTCGACTCGTGACCCAGGTCGGCTACCACTGCTGCTTTGTGAGGGCGTTCCAGGAGGCGGCGCGGATCGTCGCGTCGGGCGCGCTCGGGCGCGTGCACCACGTGCGCGCGGAGGCCTACGGGCTGGTTGTGCTGCGGGACAAGGGAAGCACGTGGCGCGGGTGAAGTCCGAAGGCGGCGGGACTCTGTACGACTATGCGTGCCACGCCATCAATCTGGTGAATTTCATTGCCGGGGTGCCCGATTCGGTCGACGGCGTGGTGCGCCACAGCGTTTTCTCCCGTGACGTCGACGACGAGGTTTATTGCACATTGCGCTATGCCGACGGCGCAACCGGCCAACTGTGCGTGAACTGGAGCGACGAGAGCTTCCGCAAGATGTCGACGAAGGTGTCGGTGTGGGGAACCAACGGCCGCGTCATCGCCGATCGGCAGGAGTGTCAGATCTATCTGCGCGCGGCGCACCCCGGGCTCCCCGAGTTCGATCCGGGTTGGACGATCCGATACACGACAGACCTCACCGAGGAAGTCTGGTATTACCTTCGCGGCGAGGAGTATTCGGCCCAGATCAACTATTTCGCCGAGAGCGTGCGCAAGAACCGGCTGGATGGGGAGAACACATTTCGGTCCGCGCTCGACGTCGATCGGGTGGTGGGCATGATCACCGGCGCCGCACTGGTCGCCCGCCCCGCGCCGCCCCCGCGACCGGCACGGCGTGGCTCGCCGGGCCGCCGCCTGGTCGCGCGCATCAAAAGTCTCATCACCTCGAAGGCATCGTGACCATGGACCGAGTCCTGTTCGGAGACAACCAATTCTTCGGCGTCAACCACATGTCCGAGGAGAAGGCGCGCGCAGGCGATCCGTTTCCAGCACCTCCCGACCGTGCTGGCCACGCTCGACGCCGCCGTATCAGGAGGGCATCCGCACGTTCGTCTGCACCACCCATGATCGGGTCGGCGAGATCTGTGATCATTTCCGGGCCAACCGGGCGCGGTACCCCGACTACGTCTTCTACCCGTGATGCCGTATGCGCACAAGTACGCGAACGCCGTGACCGAGTTCGGGATCGTCGACGCGCTGCGCAGGTTTCTGCCGGACACCGGGGCGGTCAGGTCGATGTTCAAGGGCGGCGTCGCCCTCGCCGGCAAGGACATCGAGCCGGTCATGCAGCTGATGGTCGATGCCGAGATGAAAATGTTCGCCGGGCTTTCCACGCCGATCATCTTCGTTCAGAACGTCGTCACCGACTTACTGCTCGGCCTCGGAATGGAAGAGGCCTTTCAGTTTTTTGCCGACCACGTGCAGCGCAGGTACCACGCCGAACCGGGTTTCATCACGATGAACCTGCCACGCCTACTCGATGTGCTGGAGCGGCAAGGGATCGAGAATCCGATCGTCTGCACCAATTTCAACAAGATCGGCTTCCGGATGTGCGGCGGCACAGGCCTTTACGAGCAGGCGATCCGCGAACGCCAATGCCGGGTGATCGCGATGTCGGTGTTGGCTTCGGGTGCGATACCGCCGCGCGAGGCGATCGACTACGTGTGCGCACAACCGCAGATCCAGTCGATCGTGTTCGGCGCGTCCAACCGCGCGAACATCCGCGAGACGAAGTCGCTCATCGACGAGCGCTGGCAGGCGCGTGGCCCGGCGCAACCGCAGGCTTCCGGCGGCTGACCCGGGCGTCGTTGCGTGTCGTTGGCGCGCCGCGGCGTTAGTCTGCTGCGGTGACGGTGGCTGGCTGGGTGACTGGAAATGTCTGACGGCAACACCGCTGCACAGTGGGTGCCCACCGGGTCTGTCACCGTTCGCGTGCCCGGAAAGGTCAACCTGTACCTCGCCGTCGGCGACCGCCGGGACGACGGCTATCATGAGCTGACGACGGTGTTTCAGGCCGTCTCGCTGCTCGACGAGCTGACGGTGCGCAACGCCGATGTGTTGTCGCTCGAACTCGTCGGCGAGGGTGCCGACACGCTGCCCACCGACGAACGCAACCTGGCGTGGCAGGCCGCCGAGCTGATGGCCGAACACGTCGGCCGCGCGCCGGACGTGTCGATCATGATCGACAAGTCCATCCCGGTCGCCGGCGGCATGGCCGGCGGTAGTGCGGATGCCGCGGCGGTGCTGGTCGCGATCAACTCGCTGTGGGACCTCAACGTGCCGCGCCGCGATCTGCGCATGCTGGCCGCGCGGCTGGGCAGCGACGTGCCGTTCGCCCTGCACGGCGGGACGGCGCTGGGCACCGGGCGGGGCGAGGAGTTGGCCACGGTGCTGTCGCGCAACACCTTCCACTGGGTGCTGGCCTTCGCCGACGGCGGGCTGCTGACCCGCAAGGTGTTCGGCGAGCTGGATCGGCTCAGAAAAGCCGCGGACCCGGCGCGGCTCGCCGGGCCGGGTCCGGTGCTGGCCGCGCTCAGCGCCGGTGATCCCGAGCAATTGGCGCCACTGCTGGGCAACGAATTGCAGGAGGCCGCGGTCAGCCTGGATCCCACGCTGCGGTGCACCCTGCAAGCCGGCGAGGACGCGGGCGCGTTGGCCGGCATCGTGTCCGGATCGGGCCCGACGTGCGCGTTTCTGTGCACGTCGGGACCGGCGGCGGTCGACGTCGGCACCCAGCTGTCCGGGGCTGGCGTGTGCCGCACGGTGCGGGTCGCCAGCGGTCCGGTGTCGGGTGCCCGCGTGGTCCCGACGCCGATGACTGACGACTAAACAACCTGTGAAATCCGACTCAAATCGTCGAAATGGTGGGTTATTACTTAAGAGGAGTTTAAGATAACTCGCGGTGACGACCATCGATCAGCTCGAGCATCCGGGTTGGTCGCCCGCCGGCAGTCGCGGCGGACGGCCGATTCATCGATGCCGGTCCGGGCGGACGGGCCGGGGTCGTCGTACTGGTCAGGCAACCGGACACGAGGTTGCTGACCGACCACTATTTCGAGATCGAACTGCTCCCCAACTGTGCTCGCGCGCCTGCTGCAAAGTGTTGCCCGGCGAGCGGAACATGAAAACCCGGGTTTTGGGGAAAGCGCCGGAACCGAGGAGGTTTGCGTGAGCAGGTTTACCGAGAAGATGTTCCACAACGCCCGCGTCTCGAAGAAGGGCATGGTCACCGGTGAACCCCACGAGCCTGTTCGCCACACCTGGGGCGAGGTCCACGAGCGCGCGCGCCGCATCGCGGGCGGCCTGGCCGCCGCGGGCATCGGCCTCGGTGACGCCGTCGGCGTGCTCGCCGGCTACCCGGTAGAGATCGCCCCGACCGCGCAGGGCCTGTGGATGCGGGGTGCCAGCCTGACCATGCTGCACCAGCCCACCCCGCGCACGGATCTGGCCGTGTGGGCCGAGGACACCATGAACGTCATCGGCATGATCGAGGCCCAGGTCGTCATCGTCTCCGAGCCCTTCCTGGCCGCGATCCCGGTGTTGGAAGAAAAGGGCATCAAGGTCCTCACGGTCACCGACCTGCTGGCGTCGGAACCGGTCGACCCCATCGAGGTCGGCGAGGACGATCTGGCGCTGATGCAGCTGACGAGCGGCTCGACGGGCTCGCCGAAGGCCGTCCAGATCACCCACCGCAACATCTATTCCAACGCCGAGGCGATGTTCATCGGCGCGCAGTACGACATCGACAAAGACGTGATGGTCAGCTGGCTGCCATGCTTCCACGACATGGGCATGGTCGGCTTCCTGACCATTCCGATGTACTTCGGCGCCGAGCTGGTCAAGGTCACCCCGATGGACTTCCTGCGCGACGCGCTGCTGTGGGCCAAGCTGATCGACAAGTACCGGGGCACCATGACCGCGGCGCCGAACTTCGCCTACGCGCTGCTGGCCAAGCGGCTGCGCCGCCAGGCCAAGCCCGGCGACTTCGACCTGTCGACGCTGCGCTTCGCGCTGTCCGGTGCCGAGCCCGTCGAGCCCGCCGACGTCGAGGACCTGCTGGACGCCGGTAAGCCGTTCGGCCTGAAGTCCTCGGCGATCCTACCGGCCTACGGGATGGCCGAGACGACGCTGGCGGTGTCGTTCTCGGAGTGCAACGCCGGTCTGGTCGTCGACGAGGTGGACGCCGACCTGCTGGCCGCGCTGCGCCGCGCCGTGCCCGCGACCAAGGGCAACACCCGCCGGCTGGCCACGCTCGGCCCGCTGCTGAAGGACCTCGAGGCCCGCATCATCGACGAGCAGGGCAACGTGATGGCCCCGCGCGGCGTCGGCGTCATCGAGCTGCGCGGCGAGTCGCTGACCCCGGGCTACCTGACGATGGGCGGTTTCATCTCGGCCCAGGACGAGCACGGCTGGTATGACACCGGCGACCTCGGCTATATGACCGAAGAGGGCCACATCGTGGTCTGCGGTCGCGTCAAGGACGTCATCATCATGGCCGGCCGCAACATCTACCCGACCGACATCGAGCGGGCCGCCTGCCGCGTCGAGGGTGTGCGCCCCGGCTGCGCCGTGGCGGTTCGCCTGGACGCCGGCCACTCGCGCGAGACGTTCGCCGTCGCGGTGGAGTCCAACGCCTTCGGCGACCCGGCCGAGGTGCGCCGGATGGAACACGAGGTCGCCCGCGAGGTGCTCAAAGAGGTCGACATGCGGCCCCGCAACGTCGTGGTGCTCGGGCCCGGGACGATCCCGAAGACACCGTCGGGCAAGCTGCGTCGCTCCAACTCCGTCACCCTGGTCACCCGGTAGCTCGTTCACGCCGCGGGTGTGTGCTGACGGCGCCCCGGACGCACACGGGAAGCCCTGGACGCACACCCGACGCGAATTACCAGGCGTGCACGCGATTCTGCGCGGGCTCTAGCCCCAGTTCGATCAGCAGCTCGGTGGCGTCGGCCGCCTGCTCGCAGATCGTGGGAACCACCGGCCGCTCCGCGGCGGTGAAGGTCTCCAGCACGAACGCCGCCGGGTCTTTGCGTCCGGGCGGACGCCCGATGCCGATGCGCACCCGCTGAAAGTCCTTGGTGCCCAGCGCCGAGGCCACCGAACGCAGCCCGTTGTGGCCGCCTTCACCGCCGCCGAGCTTGAGCCGGATACGACCGAAGTCGAGGTCGAGTTCGTCGTGCACGACGATGATGTCGGCCGGCGGCACGGAGTAGAACTTCGCCAGCGGGCCGACCTGGCGACCGGACTCGTTCATGAAGCAGCGCGGCTTGGCCACCAGCACCGAATGCCCGGCGAGCCGGCCGCTGACCACTTCGGCGCCGGAACGCTTGTGCACCTTGAACTTTGCGCCCAGGCGTGCGGCGAGCAGGTCGGCGACCATGAACCCGAGGTTGTGCCGGGTGCGGGCGTAGTTGTCTCCGGGATTGCCCAGGCCGACCACGAGAAGCGGTTCGGCCACGTCGCCGGCCGCCTACTCGGACGCTTCTTCGGAGGCCTCGGCCTCGCCGGCCGCTTCCTCCGCCGCGGCTTCCGCGCCCTCGGCGGTCTCGCCGGCGCCCTCTTCCTCGAGGTCGGCGGCGGTCGGTGCGTTGACGACATTGACCACCAGCATCTCCGGGTCGGAGATCAGGTTGACGCCCGACGGCAGCGGGATCTGTCCGGCGGTGAACTGGGTGCCGGGCTCGGCGTCCTCGACCGACACCGTCAACTGCTCGGGAATCGACAGCGCCTCGGCCTCGATCTCGATGGTGTTGGTCTCCTGGGTCACCAGGGTGTCCGGGCCGGCCTCGCCCTCGATGACGACGGCGACCTCGACGACGACCTTCTCACCGCGACGCACCACCAGCAGGTCGGCGTGCTGGATGTTGCGCCGGATCGGGTGGATGTCCAGCGCCTTGGTCAGCGCCAGTTGTTCTTTGCCCTCGATGTCGAGGGTCAGCACCGCGTTGGTGCCGGAGTGCCGCAGCACGGCCGCGAACTCATGCCCCGGCAGTTCCAGGTGTTGCGGGTCGGTGCCGTGGCCGTAGAGGACGGCGGGAATCTTGCCGTCGCGGCGGGCCCGGCGGGACGCGCCCTTGCCCGTCTGGCCACGCACCGTGACCCTGAGTTGGTTGACCGAAGATTTCTTGGCCATCGTGTCGCTCCCGTGTGCTGAAGTACCTAGGTGTCCAGGCACGGCCAGGGTCGCGACATATGTCGGTCTCCGTCGATAACGGTGCTGGCTATCCGCCTGCCACCCTCGCCGTGACGCCCGGCCAGGGTAGCGCATCGGCACCTCAGAGCGGAAATTTGACGCCGGTGAGCTGCTCGGACAGCTCCCAGAGCGCGGTCGCGGTGGTCGGATCCTGGGCGTGCCGGCTGCGGCTGACGGGTTGGGTTCGGCCGATCCAGCCGAATTTGGGGCCGATGAAGGTGTCGCCGGGCAGATCCTGCGAAGCGGCGTACAGCGTTTGCCGCGCACCGAAATCGGCGCTGGTGGCGACCACCCGGGTGGTGGCCGACATCAGCGCGTCGCCCAACTTGCGGCCGGTGGCACCCTGCAGATTGGTGTGCGAGTAGCCGGGGTGGACCGCTATCGAGCGCAGCGGCGATCCGGCCAGCCGCAGCCGGCGCTGCAGCTCGCTGGTGAACAGCAGGTTGGCCAGCTTCGATTGGCTGTAGGCCAGCCAGGCCGAGTAGCGCCGGTTCTTCCAGTTGATGTCGTCGAGGTCGATCCGGCCGGGCCAGTGCGCCATCGACGTCAGCGTCACCACTCGGCCGGTGAGCTTGGGAAGCAGCAGGTTGGTCAGCGCGAAGTGACCGAAGTGGTTGGTGCCCATCTGGCCCTCGAAGCCGTCGGCGGTCAGCGCGAACGGGGCGGCCATGATGCCGGCGTTGTTGATCAGCACGTCGGCCTTGTCGACCTGTTCGGCGAACAGGTGGATCGATGTCAGAGCCTGCAGGTCGAGTTGGCGCACCTCGACCTGGCCACGCATGTCGCGAGCGGCCTTCTCTCCCTTGCGCGGGTCGCGGACGGCCATGATGACCGTCGCGCCGACTCGGGCCAGCTCGCGGGCGGTGATGGCGCCCAGCCCACTGTTGGCGCCCGTGACGATCACGGTGCGCCCGGCGAATGACGGGAGATCGGCGGCGGTCCAGTCGGTCATGACTGATAACCCTAGTGAACTACCGCATCGACAGCGCCGCCGTGGGGCACCGGCGCTATTTAGCCGCGACGACGAACCCGTGGATGATCATGTCGATGTCGGACGACTGCGCGGCGGCCTGGTCGGCCAGACCGGCGACGGTGAGCTGGACGAAGTAGCGCTGCCTGGCCGGCGGCGACCCGGTCGGCAGCACGATCCGGTTCCAACTGTGCAGTCGGGTGCCGTTGTCGCCGTTGTAGCTGCCCTGGATCATCGCCGACGGAAACCCGTTGTAGGGCGCCAACGACGAGTCCAATTGCTTGAAGTTCTCGAACAATTGGGCATCGTCGTTGCCGTGCTTGATGACTTGTGCCGGGTCGAAGTCGCCGTTGAGGGCGAACACCACCAGACGCGCGGTCGGATACTTCTTGTCCTTGGCCAGGATCACCGTCTCGGGCGCGATGTGCGGATCGGTGAACGGCGACCAGCCCGGGGGTGTCGGTATGGACACCGTCAGATCGGTCAGGGCGCTCGGCGCCACCCGTTTGCCCGTCACGCCGATGCTGTTCAGATACTGCGACAGCGGGACGGGCTTGTCGACCGTGGTGGTCGTCGTCGCCGTCGAACTCGTCGTCCAAACCGTCGAGTAGTCAGGGCTTTTCGGTCCACAAGCGACAACGGTCATCGTCATCGCGGCGGTGACCGCGAGCCGTCTCACAGAATCTCGTGGACCGCGTCGATCGGACGGGCCAGCCGGGTGCCCTTCTCCGTCACGACGAACGGGCGTTCGATCCGGATCGGATGTTCGGCCATCGCGTCGAGCAGCTGATCGTTTGTCGCGTCGGCCAGTCCCAGTTCGGCATACAAGGATTCGCGCTTACACACCGCGGTGCGCACGTCGATACCCGCGTCGCGAATCATCTTCACCAGCTCGGCGCGCGACGGCGGAGTCTTCAGATACTCGACGATCTCGGGTTCAAAACCGTTGTCCCGCAACAAGTCCAACGTCTTGCGGGAGGTACTGCAACGTGGGTTGTGGTAGATGACAGCTTCACCCATCTAGGCATCTCCATCGAATAGCCCTGTGACGGAACCATTTTCGAAGACGGCGCGAATGGTGCTGGCCAGCAGCGGTGCGATCGACAACACGGTGAGCTGTGGGAAACGCTTCTCCTCGCCGATCGGCAGCGTGTTGGTGACGATGACCTCGCGCGCGCCACAGGCTGCCAGCCGTTCGGCGGCCGGCTCCGAGAGTACGCCGTGGGTCGCCGCGACGATCACGTCGCTGGCGCCGTCGGCACGCAACAGATTGACGGCGCCGGCGATCGTGCCGCCGGTGTCGATCATGTCGTCGATCAGCACACAGGTGCGGCCCTCGACCTCACCGACGACGCGGTTGGAGACGACCTGGTTGGGCACCTTCGGGTCGCGGGTCTTGTGGATGAAGGCCAGTGGCACCCCGCCCAGTGCGTCGGCCCACTTCTCGGCGATGCGCACCCGGCCGGAGTCGGGGGAGACGACGACCATGTTGCCACCCGCGTAGTTGTCCTTGATGTAGCCGGTGAGCAGGTTCTGGCCGCGCATGTGGTCGACGGGCCCGTCGAAGAAGCCCTGGATCTGGTCGGTGTGCAGGTCCACGGTGACGATCCGGTCGGCCCCGGCGGTCTTGAGCAGGTCGGCGACCAGCCGGGCCGAGATCGGCTCGCGGCCGCGGTGCTTCTTGTCCTGGCGCGCGTACGGGTAGAACGGCATGACGGCGGTGATCCGCTTGGCGCTGCCGCGCTTGAGCGCGTCGATCATGATCAGCTGTTCCATCAGCCAGTTGTTCACCGGCGCCGGATTGGATTGCAGGACGAACGCGTCGCACCCGCGCACCGATTCGTGGAACCGCACGAAGATCTCGCCGTTGGCAAACTCGCGCGCCGTCTGCGCGGTGACGTGGACGTCGAGTTCCTTGGCGACCTGCTCGGCCAGCTCGGGGTGCGCCCGGCCGGAGAACAGCATCAGGTTTTTGCGGTTGTCGGTCCAATCATGGCTCACCGTGCTGCCCCCGCCGTTCGGGATCGAAATTTGGAAAAGCCCATCGTACGTAGCGAATGGTACGGAAGGTTGGCCGGGTTGCCGGACACCAAATTCATGGTGTCTATTCGGATTCCGACGGGTCGCGGGCCGTCCTAGCTTGCTGGGCGGCCTTCTCCGCGGCTTCCGCGGCGGCGCTGCCTGGACGTTTCCGTTGCACCCAGTTCTCGATGTTTCGTTGCGGGCCGGCGGAAACCGCCAGCGCGCCCGGCGGCACGTCGTCCCGCAACACGGTGCCCGCCCCGGTGTAGGCGCCGTCCCCGACGGTGACCGGCGCCACGAACATGGTGTCCGAGCCGGTACGCACGTGCGAGCCGACCGTGGTGCGCCGCTTGGTCGTGCCGTCGTAGTTGACGAAGACGCTGGACGCACCGATGTTGCTGTGCTCGCCGATGTCGGCGTCGCCGACGTAGGTCAGGTGCGGCACCTTGGTGCCGGTTCCGATGGTGGAGTTCTTGACCTCGACGAACGCGCCCAGCTTGCCCGCCGCGCCCAGCACCGTGCCGGGCCGCAGATAGGTATACGGGCCGACCGTCGCGCCGCTACCGATCGTCGCGGAGGCGCCGTGCGTCCGGATCACCGACGCGCCGTCAGCGACGGTGACGTCCGTCAGCGTGGTGTCCGGGCCGACGACACAGCCACCCCCGATCTGGGTGCGGCCCAGCAGCTGGGTGCCAGGGTGGATGACGGTGTCGCGGCCGATCGTCACGTCGACGTCGATCCAGGTGGTGGCCGGATCGATCACCGTCACCCCGGCCAGCTGATGGGCGGCGACGATGCGGCGGTTGAGTTCGGCGCCCAGCGCGGCGAGCTGGACGCGATTGTTCACGCCGGCCACCAGCGCGCTGTCGTCGACGTGTCGGGCGCGCACGGGCCGACCGTCGCCGCGCAGGATGGCGACGACGTCGGTCAGGTACAGCTCTTGTTGGGCGTTGTCGGAGCTCAGCCGGCCCAACGCGGACCGCAACGCCGCCGCGTCGAAGGCGTAGACGCCGGCGTTGACCTCGCCGATCTTGCGCTGCGAGTCGGTCGCGTCGGCTTCCTCGACGATCGCCATCACCGCGTCGTCCTGGGTGCGCAGGATGCGGCCGTAGCCGAATGGATCGTGCAGCGTCGTGGTCAACACCGTCGCGGCGGCCAACACGGCGTGGTGCGTCGCGATCAGGTCGGCCAGGGTGTCGGCATCCAGCAGCGGGGTGTCGCCCGAGGTGATCACCACGACCCCGGCGTAATCCTCGGGCAGCGCCGACAGCCCGCAGAGCGCGGCGTCGCCGGTACCGCGGGGGCGGTCCTGCAGGGCGATGTCGATGGGTCGGCCGAGGGTGGCGGCGAGATCGGCGACGATCGGCGCGATGCGCTGGTGTTCATGCCCCAGCACCACGACCAGCCGCTGCGGCGCCACCTTGGCGATCGCGTGCAGGGCATGGGCGAGCATGCTGCGGCCGGCGAGGGTGTGCAGCACCTTCGGGGTGTCCGATCGCATCCGGGTGCCGGGCCCGGCCGCCAGGACCAGGACCGCTGTGTCACCGTGAAACGACATCGATTCTCCTCGTGCTTAGCCCCAAGCCTGTCATTTCACCTGCACCGATCGCAAAACCCGAAGCTCCGTCGCCAGGACTCGAACCTGAACTATCTGAACCAAAATCAGAGGTGCTGCCGATTACACCACGACGGACTGCCGACCCGGGCCGGCGGCGACTCACCGTCAACCGCGCCACCAAGACTTTAGTCTGACGACGACGCGGACCGCTTGGTCCGTTGAGGAGTCGGACACTTCAGCGCAGTCTGTGTGGCAGCTCGTTGGCGGCCCGCAGCCACAGGCGGGCGATTTCACCAGGCCAAACCGATACCCTGAGGGACGTGGCAGCCCCGGATAAAGAAGTGCGCGCGCCACGCGCCCGGATGACCGGCAGCGAGCGCCGACACCAGCTGATCGGCATCGCGCGCTCGCTTTTTGCCGAACGCGGCTATGACGGCACCTCGATCGAGGAGATCGCGCAGCGTGCCAACGTGTCCAAACCGGTCGTCTACGAACACTTCGGGGGCAAGGAGGGCCTTTACGCCGTCGTCGTCGACCGCGAGATGTCGGCGCTGCTGGACGGGATCACCTCGTCGCTGACCAACAACCGGTCCCGGGTGCGTGTCGAACGGGTCGCGCTGGCGTTGCTCACCTACGTCGAGGAACGCACCGACGGCTTCCGGATCCTGATCCGCGACTCGCCGGCCGCGATCAGCACCGGCACCTACTCCAGCCTACTCAACGACGCGGTCGGCCAGGTGTCCTCGATCCTGGCCGGCGACTTCGCCCGCCGCGGCCTGGATCCGGATCTGGCGCCGCTGTATGCCCAGGCATTGGTGGGCTCGGTGTCAATGACCGCGCAGTGGTGGCTCGACACCCGCGAGCCCAAGAAGGAAGTCGTGGCCGTGCACCTGGTCAACCTGATGTGGAACGGCCTGACTCATCTGGAATCCGACCCCCGGCTGCAAGACGAGTAGTGGTCGCCCCGCGCGTTGCTCCGCGAGCGTAGACACGCTGCGATTTCCGGCTCACTTTTTCGCGCTGTGTTTACGCTCGACGCTCACAGCCCCGCGGGGCCGAATTCGACCGCAGTCGCGTGACATCAGGTCGGCGACCGGCTCGCGGCGCACCAGCTGGCGGACCCGTCCGTCCTTGACGGCCACGACGGGCGGCCGGCACACCATGTTGTAGTTCGACGCCATGCTGTGGTGATACGAGCCGGTACAGGCCACGGCCAGCAGATCGCCGGGGTGCAGGTCCGCGGGCAGCTCGACATCCCGGGCGATCTCGTCGCCGGCCTCGCAATGCCGGCCGGCGACCGTGACCTTCTGCTTGAGCGCCACCGAATGGCGGTTGGCCAGCGCGACCGTGTACTGGGCGCCGTACAGCGACACCCGTGGGTTGTCGCTCATGCCGCCGTCGACCGCGACGAAGGTACGCCCACACGGCTGCGTCTTGACCGAGCACACCCGATACAGCGTGACGCCGGCCCGGCCGCTGATCGCCCGACCCGGTTCCACCACGAGGGTGGGCCGCGGGAAGTGCTCGGCGGCGCAGGCCTCGTCCACCGCGTCTTCGATGACGACGGCCAGGTCGTCGATGTCGAGTTCCCGATCGCCCGCAATGTAGGGGATCGCATGGCCGCCGCCGAGGTTCAGCTCGGTGAGGATGACGCCGTGCCGGGCGCGGATGTCGGCCATCGCGGCAATCATCCGGTGGATGGTCTCGCCGTACAGCGCGGGGTCGATGACCTGCGAGCCGATGTGGCAGTGCAGCCCGACCAGGTTGAGGATCGGGTGCGCCAGCACCCGCATCACCGCGTCGGCGGCGTGGTCCTGCGCGAGGGTGAAGCCGAATTTCTGGTCGGTGATGCCGGTGGTGACCGCGCGGTGCCCGTGGATGTCGATGTCCGGGGTCACCCGGATCAGCACCGGCTGGCTCTTGCGTGCGCAGCCCGCAAGGTAGGCGATCTCGATGTTGGAATCCAGCACGACGCGCCCGACGCCGGCGTGTGCCGCCCGGTGCAACTCGTCGGGTAATTTCGCGTTGCCGTGCATGATGATCCGGGCCGGGTCCACACCGCCGGCCAACGCGACGGCCAGCTCACCGGCCGAGCAGACGTCGACGCCCAGTCTTTCCTCGCGGGCCCACCGCGCCACGGCCATGGTCAGCAGAGACTTTGCGGCGTAGACGATCTCGACACCTTGAGAGCCGCGCAGCACCTTGCGGTAGCGGCGGGCGCGGAGGCGGAAGTCTGTTTCGTCGATCACATAGGTGGGGGTGTGGAACTCGTCGGCGATGTCCGACAGCGGGACGCCACCGACGCAGAGCCGGCCGCCCTCGTCGGAATGCGTAGTGACAGGCCCAGATCGCGGATCCAGCCGTCGGGGCGCCGCCCGACCAATGGAGGGCAGCATGTCGAGCAATGTCATGCCTTCAAAGTGCGCCCGGCCGGCGCGCGATGGCGTGATCCTTACGATCCCTTGACGGCCCCAGGGGCAATATTGACGAACTTCGGCGCACCTAGAATGGGTGCATCATGACCGCACCGGGGCCTGCTCGCCCAGAAACCCCGATCGCGGGGCTCATCGAATTAGCGCTGACGGCGCCCACTTTCCAGCAGCTGGCCACGGATGCGGCCGCCGCGCCGGCCGACCTGCACCTGGTCGGCCCGGCCAGCTCGCGCCTGTTCGTGGCCAGCGCGCTGGCCCGGCGGGGCCCGTTGCTGGTGGTCACCGCCACCGGGCGCGAAGCCGACGACCTGGGTGCCGAACTGCGTGGCGTATTCGGCGATGCCGTCGCGGTTTTCCCGTCCTGGGAAACGCTGCCGCACGAACGTCTTTCGCCGGGCGTCGACACGGTCGGTACCCGGATGATGGTGCTGCGCCGGCTGGCATTCCCCGCCGACGCCCGGTTGGGTCCGCCGCTTCAGGTGGTGGTGACCGCCGCGCGTTCGCTGCTGCAGCCGATGACGCCGCGGCTGGGTCTGGTGGAGCCGCTCACGTTGAGCGTCGGCGCGGAAGTCGAATTCGAGGCCGTGATCACCCGGCTGGTCGAGCTGGCCTACACCCGGGTCGACATGGTCGGCCGGCGCGGCGAATTCGCCGTCCGCGGTGGCATTCTCGACGTCTTCGCGCCCACCGCCGAGCACCCGGTGCGCATCGAGTTCTGGGGCGACGAGGTCAGCGAGATGCGGATGTTCGCCGTCGCCGACCAGCGGTCCATCCCGGACCTCGAGGTCGACACCCTCGTCGCGGTCGCCTGCCGGGAGCTGCTGCTGACCGACGACGTGCGGGCGCGGGCCGCCGAGCTGGCCGCGCGTCATCCGGCGGGCGAGAACGCGGTCACCGGCAGCGTCTCGGACATGCTGGCCAAGTTGGCCGAGGGCATCCCGGTCGACGGGATGGAGGCGCTGCAATCCGTGTTGCATCCCGCGGAGAACGGGGCTCACGCGCTGCTGACCGATCAGCTGGCCGACGACACCCCGGTGCTGCTGTGCGACCCGGAGAAGGTGCGCAGCCGGGCCGCCGACCTAATCAAGACCGGCCGCGAATTCTTCGAGGCGTCCTGGTCGGTCGCGGCGCTGGGCAGCGACGCGCCGGTCGACGTCGAGGAGGTGGGCGGGTCGGGCTTCGCCGAGCTGGACGACGTGGCGGCCGCGGCGGCCCAGGCCGGTCACCCGTGGTGGACGCTGAGTCAGCTGTCCGACGAGGCGGCCGTCGAGCTCGAGGTGCGGGCGGTGCCGTCGGCGCGCGGCCATCAGCACGACATCGAGAGCATCTCCGCGATGCTGCGGGCACACGTCTCCACCGGCGGTTACGCCGTGGTCGTCGCTACCGGAACCGGTACCGCCCATCGCGTGGTGGAGCGGCTGGCCGAGTCCGACACGCCCGCCACGATGCTGGATTCCGGCGCAGCGCCGAAGGCCGGGGTCGTCGGGGTGCTCAAGGGGCCGCTGCACGACGGCATCGTGATCCCGGGCGCGAACCTGGTGGTGATCACCGAGATCGACCTGACCGGCAACCGCGCCACCTCGCCGGAAGGCAAGCGGCTGGCGGCCAAGCGCCGCAACACCGTCGACCCGCTGGCGCTGACCGCCGGCGACCTGGTGGTGCACGACCAGCACGGCATCGGGCGGTTCGTGGAGATGGTCGAGCGCACCGTCGGCGGCGCCCGGCGCGAATATCTGGTGCTGGAATACGCCTCGAGCAAGCGCGGGCAGGCGGCCGACAAGCTGTATGTCCCGATGGACTCGCTGGACCAGCTCTCCAGATATGTCGGCGGGCAGGCGTCGGCGCTGTCCAAGCTCGGCGGCAGCGACTGGGCCAACACCAAGACCAAGGCCCGCCGCGCGGTGCGCGAGATCGCCGGTGAGCTGGTGTCGCTGTACGCCAAGCGGCAGGCCAGCCCCGGCCACGCGTTCGCGCCGGACACCCCGTGGCAAGCCGAAATGGAGGACGCGTTCGGCTTCACCGAGACCGTCGACCAGCTCACCGCCATCACCGAGGTCAAGGCCGACATGGAAAAGTCGATCCCGATGGACCGGGTGATCTGCGGCGACGTCGGCTACGGCAAGACCGAGATCGCGGTGCGGGCGGCGTTCAAGGCGGTGCAGGACGGCAAACAGGTCGCGGTGCTGGTGCCCACCACGCTGCTGGCCGACCAGCACCTGCAGACGTTCAGCGACCGGATGGCCGGGTTCCCGGTGACCGTCAAGGGGCTGTCCCGCTTCACCGACGCGGCCGAGTCCCGCGCCGTGATCGACGGCCTGGCCGACGGGTCGGTCGACGTCGTGATCGGCACGCACCGGCTGCTGCAGACCGGGGTCCGGTGGAAGGACCTGGGCCTGGTCGTGGTCGACGAGGAGCAGCGCTTCGGCGTCGAGCACAAGGAGCACATCAAGAGCCTGCGCACCCACGTCGACGTGCTGACGATGAGCGCCACCCCGATCCCGCGCACCCTGGAGATGAGCCTGGCCGGGATCCGCGAGATGTCTACGATCCTCACCCCACCCGAGGAGCGCTACCCGGTGCTCACCTACGTCGGCCCGCACGACGACAAACAGGTGGCGGCCGCATTGCGGCGCGAGTTGCTGCGCGACGGGCAGGCCTTCTACGTGCACAACCGGGTCAGCTCCATCGACTCGGCCGCCGCGCGGCTGCGCGAGCTGGTGCCGGAGGCACGCGTCGTCGTTGCGCACGGCCAGATGCCCGAGGAACTGCTGGAACGTACCGTGCAGGGGTTCTGGAACCGCGAATACGACATCTTGGTGTGCACCACGATCATCGAGACGGGCCTGGACATCTCCAACGCGAACACGCTGATCGTGGAACGCTCCGACACGTTCGGGCTGGCGCAGCTGCACCAGCTGCGGGGGCGGGTGGGTCGTAGCCGCGAGCGCGGCTACGCCTACTTCCTCTATCCGGCGCACACGCCGCTGACCGAGACGGCCTACGACCGGCTGGCGACCATCGCCCAGAACAACGAGCTCGGCGCCGGCATGGCGGTCGCGCTGAAGGACCTGGAGATCCGCGGCGCCGGCAACGTGCTGGGTGTCGAGCAGTCCGGGCACGTCGCCGGCGTCGGATTCGACTTGTACGTGCGGCTGGTCGGCGAGGCCGTGGAAGCGTATCGGGCTGCTGCCGACGGCCAGACGGTCACCACCCCGGAGGAGCCCAAGGACGTGCGCATCGACCTGCCGGTCGACGCCCACCTGCCGCCGGATTACATCGCCAGCGACCGGCTCCGGCTGGAGGCCTATCGGCGCCTGGCCGCCGCGGCCGACGACGCCGCGGTCGACGCCGTCATCGAGGAGCTCGTCGACCGGTACGGGGCACTGCCCGAACCCGCCGAGCGACTCGTGGCCGTGGCGCGGCTGCGGTTGCTGTGCCGCGCCTCGGGCATCACCGAGGTGTCGGCCCCATCTGCGGCGACGGTGCGGCTGTCGCCGGTAACGCTGCTAGATTCGGCGCAGTTGCGGCTCAAGCGGATGCATCCGGCCGCCAGCTACCGCGCCACGACGTCCACGGTGCAGGTGCCGATTCCGCGCGCCGGCGGTGTGGGCGCGCCGCGGCTTCGCGATGTCGAGTTGGTGCAGATGGTGGCCAACTTGGTGACGGCCCTGCAGGGCAAACCGCAGCAGGAAATTGGTATAACGAGTGCGTCACCTGCACCGATGACAAGGGAGGAGCGACAAGCGCGATGATTGTCGTCTTGTTCGACCCCCGCCGTCCATCGCTGGTGCGACTCCAGGCGATCGAGCACCTGACCGGCGAGATCCAGTACACCGAGGAGATGCCCGTCGCGGTGCCCTGGTCGCTGCCGTCCGCGCGGCCGGTGGACACCGGGGACCCCGAGTCCCCAGCAGCGCCGGTGTTGCTGTCGTCGGATCCCGACCACCCCGCGGTGACCGCCCGGTTAGCCGCCGGAGCCCGGTTGATCTCGGCGCCGGACACGCCGCGCGGCGAACGTCTCGTCGACGCCGTCGCGATGATGGACAAACTGCGTACCGCCGGGCCGTGGGAGAGCGAGCAAACCCACGACTCGCTGCGCCGGTTCCTGCTCGAGGAGACCTACGAGCTGCTGGACGCCGTCCGCAGTGGCAACGCCGAGGCGCTGTGTGAAGAACTCGGCGACGTCCTGCTGCAGGTGCTCTTCCACGCCCGCATCGCCGAGGAGGCGCCACAGTCCCCGTTCGACATCGACGACGTCGCCACCACGCTGATGCGTAAGCTGGGTAATCGAGTGCCGGGAGCGCTTGCGGGACAATCGATTTCACTAGAGGAGCAGCTGGCTCAGTGGGAAGAGCGTAAGGCCGCCGAGAAACCCCGCAATTCGGTGATGGACGACGTCCATACCGGTCAACCGGCGCTGGCGCTGGCGCAGAAGGTGATTGCGCGCGCACGCGGCCGGGATGCCTGCCGACCTGATGCCCGCCGAGATCACCTCGATCACGGTGTCATCCGACGTCGACGCGGAAAGCTTCCTGCGCACAGCCGTTTTGGAGTTCGTGGACACGGTCCGCGCGGTGGAGAGATCGATCGCCGCGACTCGACGCGGGGACAGCGTGCCCGAAGAGCTCGACGTGGTTCCGCTGGGCGAGGTCAGCGAGGAGGAGTGGCGCGCGCACTGGCCGTCCGACGTGGCCGTGGACATCGAGCCCGACGAATCCGACGAAGCCGACGAGTCCGACGATTCCGACGACGACGAGCCCGACGACGGTGCGACCGGCGAGGAGTCCGAGAAGTCGGGCAAAGGCGCCAAGCGGGACCGAGACCGCGGCTGACGCGGGGTTGCGATCGGATTGGCAAGTTTTCCGGTCAGTGACCGCCGCGATATTTGCCGTTTTACGTGGTCGCGACAGATAATGTCGCTTGTGAGTTGGTGAATCCCGGTGGTCGGCATTCTTCGAACTTTGCTAGCCACGGTAAGTGGTAGCTAAGCGAGAAATGATCTGAAACGGGGTCCGCGGGCTCAACGCGACCGACCTCGGCGAAAGGTCATGGGACGATATTCAGTGAGCGACGTTGGTGTAGGGGAAGTTAAGGGGAACGCGGTGTCGGCGAGGCGTTGGTTGCGGGCGGCCGCCGTGATCGGCGCGACCGCGATGCTGCTGGCGTCCAGCTGTACCTGGCAGCTCAGCCTTTTCATCCCCGCCGGCGTGCCGCCTCCGTTCGGCGATCCCGTGCCGCCGGTGAACACCCATGCCAGCGGTCGGCCCGCGGACCAGTTGCGGGCGTGGGCGTTGCCCCGCGCCGCGGCGTTGGAGATCCCGGTCATCGCATTGGAGGCCTACGCGTACGCGGCCCGGGTCGCCGAGGTGGAAAACCCGAAGTGCCATATCGCCTGGACCACGCTGGCAGGCATCGGGCAGGTCGAGAGCCACCACGGCACTTATCGGGGCGCGACGCTGTCGCCGAATGGGGATGTGAGCCCGCCCATCCGGGGCGTGCAGCTCGACGGCAGCGGCGGCAACTTGCGCATTGTCGACAGCGCCGAAGACACCACGGACAGCCAGCCCGCGATAGCCCGGGCGATGGGGCCCATGCAGTTCATTCCGGAGACGTGGCGATTGTACGGGGTCGACGCCCACAACGACGGCCGTCTGAGCCCGGACAACATCGATGACGCGGCACTGGCGGCGGCGGGCTACTTGTGTTGGCGCGGAAAGGATCTCGCGACGGCCCGGGGATGGGTCACCGCGCTGCGGGCCTACAACAACTCCGGCGTGTACGCGCGAGCGGTCCGCGACTGGGCTACCGCCTATGCGGCGGGTCACCCGCTGTAGAAGGATGAATTGCCGACCCAGGCTTTAGGCTGAAGGCCGGCCCGGGGCAGGCATCAGCTACTAGGCAAGTCCGAGCAAGGAGGAACCCAGTGCCGATTATCGAGCAGGTCGGGGCCCGCGAGATCCTCGATTCCCGCGGTAACCCGACCGTCGAGGTCGAGATAGCCCTGATCGACGGAACGTTTGCCCGCGCGGCGGTGCCCTCCGGCGCGTCGACCGGGGAGCACGAGGCCGTCGAGCTGCGCGACGGCGGCGAGCGCTACGGCGGCAAGGGCGTCGAGAAGGCCGTGCAGGCCGTGCTCGACGAGATCGGCCCGACCGTGATCGGACTCAATGCCGACGACCAGCGATTGGTCGACCAGGCGCTGGTGGACCTGGATGGCACTCCGGACAAGTCCCGGCTGGGCGCCAACGCGATCCTGGGTGTGTCGCTGGCCGTCGCCAAGGCGGCCGCCGATTCCGCCGAACTGCCGCTGTTCCGCTACCTCGGCGGGCCGAACGCGCACATCCTGCCGGTGCCGATGATGAACATCCTAAACGGGGGTGCGCACGCCGACACCGGCGTCGACGTCCAGGAGTTCATCGTCGCGCCCATCGGCGCGCCGAGCTTCAAGGAAGCGCTGCGCTGGGGCGCCGAGGTGTATCACTCGCTGAAGTCGGTGCTGAAGAAGCAGGGCCTGAGCACCGGGTTGGGCGACGAGGGCGGTTTCGCGCCCGACGTCGCGGGCACCAAGGCGGCGCTCGACCTGATCCTGTCGGCGATCGAAGCGACGGGCTTCAAGACGGGGTCCGACGTGGCGTTGGCACTCGATGTGGCCGCGACCGAATTCTTCACCGACGGAAAGGGTTACAGCTTCGAGAAGGAGACCCGCAGCGCCGAGCAGATGTCCGAGTTCTACGCCGGCCTGCTGGACACCTACCCACTGGTCTCCATCGAGGATCCGCTTTCCGAGGACGACTGGGAGGGTTGGGTGGCGCTGACGACGACCATCGGTGACCGCATCCAGCTGGTCGGCGATGACCTGTTCGTGACCAACCCCGAACGCCTCGAAGAAGGCATCGAACGCGGCGCCGGCAACGCGCTGCTGGTCAAGGTGAACCAAATCGGCACGCTGACCGAGACACTCGACGCCGTCGCCCTGGCACACCACAGCGGGTACCGCACGATGATGAGCCATCGCAGCGGCGAGACCGAGGACACCACGATCGCCGACCTGGCGGTTGCCGTCGGCAGCGGACAGATCAAGACCGGGGCACCCGCCCGCAGTGAGCGGGTCGCCAAATACAACCAGCTGCTGCGCATCGAGGAAGCCCTCGGCGACGCGGCCCGCTACGCCGGCGATCTCGCCTTCCCGCGCTACGCATTGGATGTGAAATAGCTTGACAGTCAACGGAAGAAGCGGCTAGGCGTCCGATGCCCGACGCAAAACGGCCCGATCCGAAGCGCCGTTCCCCGGCACCGCGTCCGGGGAAGGCCGGTGATTCAGCCCGGCGGAATCGGGCCGCCAAACCGTCGTCGAAGCCGTCGTCGCGCACCTCGAAACTCGCGCAGAACGCCGCCGCTGCCAAGTCGACGGCCGAGCACATCGTCGAGCCGATCAAGCGCCAGATCGCCGAGTCCGTCGAGCAACGTTCCGAGCAGCCGCTGGGTTTCACCGCCCGGCGGGCGGCGGTGCTGGCCGTGGTGGTGTGCGTGCTGACGTTGACGATCGCAGGCCCGGTGCGCACGTATTTCGCGCAGCGCACCGAGATGGCTCAGCTGACGGCCAGTGAGGCCGCGCTGCGTCGTCAGATCGCCGAGCTCGAGCAGAAGAAGGTCAAGCTCGCCGACCCGGCCTACATCGCGGTGCAGGCCCGCGAGCGTCTCGGGTTCGTGATGCCGGGCGATACGCCGTTCCAGGTCCAGCTCCCGGCGTCCGCGGCGGCGTCCCCGCAGCCGGGCGCCGAAGCGGCGAAGCCGTCGAGCAACGCGCCGTGGTACTCGTCGCTGTGGCACACCATCGCCGACGCCCCGCACCTGCCACCGGCCGGCGCGCCGGCCGGGCCCGGCCAGCCCGCGCCGCCGGAATCACCGAAGCCCGCGGCTCCCGGTGGTTGAGCGTGCCGACCTGGAAGCGGTGGCACGCCAGCTCGGTCGCGAGCCCCGCGGTGTGCTGGAGATCGCCTACCGATGCCCTAACGGCGAGCCCGGCGTGGTGAAGACCGCGCCGAAACTTCCTGACGGGACTCCGTTTCCGACGTTGTACTATCTGACGCATCCGGCGCTGACCGCGGCCGCGAGCAGACTGGAGACGACGAGACTGATGCGGGAGATGGCCGAGCGGCTGGCCACCGACGCCGAATTGGCCGCCGCCTATCGGCGGGCGCACGAGTCGTATCTGGCCGAGCGCGACGCGATCGAGCCGCTCGGAACCACGTTCTCCGGTGGCGGCATGCCGGACCGGGTCAAATGCCTGCACGTGCTGATCGCACATGCGCTGGCCAAGGGGCCCGGGGTCAATCCGTTCGGCGACGAGGCGTTGGCGCTGCTTGCCGCCGACCCCGCCATGGCTTCGATCCTGGATGGTGAGGTGTGGCGCTGAGAGCCGCCGGTGTCGACTGCGGCACCAACTCGATTCGGTTGCTGATCGCCGACGTTGACGACGGGAAGCTGCGCGACGTGCACCGCGAGACGCGGATCGTGCGGTTGGGCCAGGGCGTCGACGCCACCGGTCAGTTCGCGCCGGAGGCGATCGAGCGGACCCGGGTCGCGCTGGTCGAATATGCGGATCTGATGAAAGCCCATCGCGTGCAGCGGGTTCGGATGGGCGCCACCTCCGCGGCCCGCGATGTGAGCAACCGGGCCGACTTCTTTGCGATGACGGCCGAGGTGCTGGGCGCCGTGTTGCCCGACGCGGTCGCCGACGTGATCACCGGAGCCGAAGAGGCCGAGCTGTCGTTTCGCGGTGCGGTAGGCGAATTAGACAGCGCCCGTGGGCCGTTCGTCGTCGTCGACCTGGGCGGCGGCTCGACCGAGATCGTGCTGGGCGCCGACGAGGTGGTGGCGAGCTACTCGGCCGACATCGGCTGCGTGCGGTTGACCGAACGTTATTTGCACTCCGACCCGCCGACGGGTGCGGAGGTGGAAGCGGCGCGGCAATTCGTGCGAGAACGACTCGATCCCGCATTGCGGGCCGTGCCCGTCGAGCAGGCCAGGACCTGGGTGGGGCTGGCCGGCACGATGACCACGCTGTCGGCGCTGGCGCACAACATGACGACGTATGACGCTGCGACCATTCATCTTTCGCGCGTGGGCGGCGAGGACCTGATGTCGGTGTGCCAGCGGCTGATCGGCATGACCCGATCCCAACGCGCGGCGCTGCCGCCGATGCACGAGGGCCGCGCCGACGTGATCGCCGGCGGCGCGATCGTGGTACAGGAGCTGGCACGCGAGTTGCGCGCCCGCGCGGGCATCGACGAGCTGACCGTCAGCGAACACGACATCCTCGACGGCATCGTGCTTTCGATCATGCCCTAGCGCCCGCTCTGCGTCCTTGACGGTTTCGACTGTGCACCGGTGGTTTTCGGTGTGCGGTCGCGGCGGGCCGGCCCGGCGTGTCGCCGCCGCACGTGCACAACGAAAGCCGTAAGCGCACACCCACATGCGCTCAGGCCTCGAAGCGGTAGCCCATGCCCGATTCGGTCAGCAGGTGTTTGGGATGCGAAGGGTCGTCTTCGAGTTTGCGTCTCAGCTGTGCCAGATACACACGCAGGTAATGGGTTTCGGTGGCATACGCCGGACCCCAGACCTCTTTGAGTAATTCCTCGCGGCCGACCAGCTTGCCGCGATTACGCACCAGCACCTCGAGCATGCCCCATTCGGTCGGGGTGAGGTGTACCTCGGCGCCGTTCTTGGTGACCTTCTTGGCGGCCAGGTCGACGGTGAATGCGTCGGTCTCGACCACCGGCTCGTCCAGTTCCGAAGCCGCGGCATTGCGGCGCACCGCGGCACGCAACCGAGCCAGAAATTCGTCCATCCCAAACGGTTTGGTGACGTAGTCGTCGGCACCGGCGTCCAGCGCCTCGACCTTGTCGGAGGAATCGGTGCGCGCGGACAACACGATCACCGGCGCCGTCAGCCACCCGCGAAGCCCGGCGAGCACCTCGATACCCGAGGTATCGGGCAGGCCGAGGTCGAGGATCACCACGTCGGGTCGGTGTTCGGCCGCGGCGCGCAGGGCGCCGGCGCCGGTCGCCGCGGTGACGACCTCGTAGCCGCGCACCGACAGGTTGATGCGCAGCGCACGCAGGATGTGCGGCTCGTCGTCGATCACCAAGACCCGGGTCATCGGATACCAATCGGTTGCGGCGGTGCCGCCAATTCTACGACGACGGTGAGACCGCCCCCAGGAGTGTCGCCGGCCGAGATGCTGCCCCCCAAGGCTTCCACGAAGCCGCGGGCCACCGACATGCCCAGTCCCACGCCGGTGGTGTTGTCGTGATCGCCGAGCCGCTGGAACGCCTCGAAGATCTGATCTTCGGTGCCGTGCGGGATTCCGGGGCCTTCGTCGATCACGTTGATCAGCACCCGATCGCCCACTCGCCCCGCGTTGACCCGAACCACGCAGTTGGGTGCGTAGCGCAGCGCGTTGTCGATCAGGTTGGCCAGCACGCGTTCCAGTAGTCCGGCGTCGGCCATCGCGACGGCGTCACCGACGTCGACCTTGACCCGGTCGATCGCGGATCGGTAGAAGCCGGTGGCGCCCTTGCCGATACTGACCAGTGCGCGTTGCACGGTCTCCTCGAGATAGACCGTGCGCAAATCGGGGCGGACCACGCCCGCTGCCAAACGCGAAGAATCGAGGAGGTTTCCGACCAAGGCAGTCAGCTGGTCGATCGACTCTTCGATGGTGGCCAACAGTTCAGCGGTGTCCGCGGGTGAGAACGCGACATCTTCGGCGCGAAGACTTGACACCGCAACCTTGGCCGCCGCCAGCGGTGTGCGCAGGTCATGGCTGACCGCCGAGAGCAGCGAGCGCCGTAGCTCGTCGGCGCGCACGATGGCCTCGGTGCGGCTGGCCTCCTTGGCCAGCTCGCCCTGACGGATCAGGCCGGCGGCCTGCTTGGCCACCGCGGTCAGCACCCGGCGATCGCGGGCCGACAGCTTCCGTCCCGCCATCAGCATCCAGAACTCGTCGTCACCGACCTCGATCGCGGTGTCCGCGGAATCGACTGTCACACAAGGATCTTTGCCCACGCAGGCGACAATGTGGGCCTTGTGTCCGGCGACGCGGTCTTTCTCGCTGGGTTCGCGCAGCATGCTGACCGCCCGCTGGGAGTAGGTCTCACGGACCCGTTCGAGCAGCGTTTCGAGGTCGGCGCCGCGCAACACCGATCCGGCGAACAACGTCAGCAGTTCGGCTTCTTGAGCCGCCAGCCGGGCTTCGCGCGCGCGTTTGGCGGCGAAGTCGACCAGCACCGCGACCGCGACCGCGATCAGCAAAAGCACCAGTTCGGTGACGGCGCTGTTGGGTTCGGCAATCGTGAAGCTGTGCCGCGGAGCGATCAGGTAATAGTTCAGCAGCAGCCCGGACAACACCGCCGAAAGAGCCGCCGGGGCAACACCTCCCAGCAAGCCCACCACCAGTACCCCGACGAAGAACAGCGCGCTCTCACCGCCGGTGTCGAGGTACAGGTCCAGCATTGTCACCGTGACGGCGCAGATGATCGACGGGATGAGGATGGCCGCCAGCCATGACGAGACTCGCCGCTCACGGGGCGCTGGCGAGGTGATGTGAAAGCCGCGTTTGGATTCCTCGTTCGTGACAATGTGCACGTCGATCTTGCCGGAGCGCTGGACAATGGTCGATCCGATTCCCTCGTCGAAAGCCCGCGCAAACCGAGACCGCCGCGACGTGCCGATCACCAGCTGGGTGGCGTTCATCTCACGGGCGAAATCCAGTAGAGCCGTGGGTACATCGTCACCCACGACGGTGTGTACCGAGGCCTCCACGCTGCTCGCCAGTTCCCGGACCTTGCCCATTCGGAGCTCCGAAATGCCGGCCAGCCCGTCGCCCCGAATGACGTGCACCACCATCAGTTCCGCGCTGGACTTCGATGCGATCCGGGATGCCCGACGCACCAGCGTTTCCGATTCCGGCCCGCCGGTGACCGCCACCACGACCCGCTCCCGAGCCTCCCATATGTCGGTGATTTTGTTCTCTGCCCGGTACTTGGCCAGCGCGGTGTCCACTTGATCGGCCAGCCATAACAACGCCAATTCTCTTAGTGCAGTGAGGTTTCCGCGACGGAAATAGTTGGACAGCGCCGCGTCGATTCGTTCCGGTGCGTAGACATTGCCATGAGACAGTCTGCGCCGCAACGCTTCCGGCGTGATGTCGATGAGCTCGACCTGCGACGCCTCCCGCACGATGGAGTCCGGAATCGTCTCTTGCTGCGCGATACCGGTGATCTGTGCGACGATGTCGTTGAGGCTCTCCAGGTGCTGAATGTTGACCGTGGAGATCACCGTGATACCGGCATCGAGGAGCTCCTCGACGTCCTGCCAACGTTTGTGATTCTTGCTGCCCGGCGTATTGGTGTGGGCCAACTCGTCAACGAGGACCACCTGCGGACGCCTGGCCAACACGGCCGGCACGTCGAGTTCGGGGAAAGTGCCGCCGCGGTATTCGATCAATCGCGGCGGGATGATCTCGATGCCCTCGAGCAGCTCAGCCGTTTTCCGCCGGCCATGCGTCTCCACCACGGCGGCCACCAGATCGGTGCCGCGCTCCAAGCGCCGGTGCGCCTCGCCGAGCATCGCGTACGTCTTACCGACGCCCGGCGCCGCACCCAGGTAAATGCGCAGCTCCCCACGCTTGGGAGGGTGGTCTTTGAGGGAGACGTCGCTCACGTCAACCATCATCCACCTGAGTCGCTAGCTCGTGACCGGGAACCGCTGGTCGAGTTCTAGGTTCAATTGCAAGACATTGACCGTGGGCTCGCCGAAAAATCCCAGCGCGCGACCGTCGACGTAGCGGGCCAGCACCGAGCGGATCTGATCCGGGCTGACGTGGCGGGCCTTGGCCACCCGCACGATCTGAATAGTGGCGTAGGCCGGGGAGATATCGGGGTCCAGGCCGCTGCCGCTGGCGGTCACCGCATCCGCAGGAACCGCCGGGTTGCCGGGTGCGCTGCCGCGAACCGGCACGATCTGGCCAATCGAGTAGTCCTCGCCGAACTTCGCACACTCGACGTGCATTCTCTCGTAAAGGGTCAGAAATGGCGTCTGCGTCGTCTGGCAGGGCTCGTTGACACTGACCACCCGGGTGGGGTGCACGACGTTTCCGCGATTGTCGCGGGGACCGATCACCGAGAGCACCGCGCCCACACCGCCGCCGGTGCAGAACGGACGCGAACCGTCCACCCCCTTCAGCTGTCCCACAGCGGCGCTGCGCGTGCATACCTGCGTCAGCAGGCTCGGCTTGAAGCCAGCGTCCGAGGCGGACTTTCCGGTCGCCAATTACGCCGGATCGGCCGGTGTGTCGACGATGCTTTTCGGCCCGAGGTTGCTCGCGCTCGTCGATGTCGGGTCGTACCCGCTACCGGCCGCCGAGGGGCGGCTCTGGAAGTATTGCTTAAGTGGGTTCCCGTCTTTGTCGGTGAACAACTGACCGATCAGCCGGCTGCCGATCGGCTTGCCATTGGCGGAAAGAATCGATCCTTCGGCTTTGTCATGCAAGCCCGGGATCTGCGCCACCAGCCAGATGAAAATTGGGTAGGCCAGTCCGGTGATGACGGTCAGTACCAGCAGGGCGCGGAACGCCGCCCAGTGCACGCGGACGAAATTCGAAAACTTCATGTCAGGACATCCCGGGGACGAATTGGATAAACAGGTCGATCAGCTTGATCCCGACGAAGGGGGCGATGATTCCGCCGATCCCGTAGATATAGAGGTTGCGGCTCAACAGTTTTGACGCACTGCTCGGCGTGTAGCGCACACCGCGCAGCGACAACGGGATCAGTGCCACGATGACGACGGCGTTGAAGATCACCGCGGACAGGATCGCCGACTGCGGGCTGTGCAACCGCATCACGTTGATAAGATCCAGCCCGGGGAACAGTGCGACGAACATGGCCGGAATGATCGCGAAGTATTTCGCGATGTCGTTGGCGATGGAAAAGGTGGTCAGCGCTCCCCGGGTGATCAGCAACTGCTTACCGATCTCGATGATCTCGATGAGCTTGGTGGGGTCGGAGTCGAGATCGACCATGTTGCCGGCCTCTTTGGCGGCCGAGGTTCCGGTGTTCATCGCCACGCCCACGTCGGCCTGGGCCAGAGCCGGTGCGTCATTGGTGCCGTCACCGGTCATCGCGACCAGCTTGCCGCCCGCTTGCTCGCGTTTGATCAGGTCGAGCTTGTCCTCCGGCGTGGCCTCGGCAAGGAAGTCGTCTACCCCCGCCTCGTCGGCAATTGCCCGGGCGGTCAACGGGTTATCGCCGGTGATCATCACCGTCCGGATGCCCATCTTCCGCATCTCGTCGAAGCGCTCACGCATGCCTTGCTTTACGACCTCCTTGAGGTGGATGACGCCGAGCGCGGCCGCACCGTCGCGTACCTCGCCGACGACCAGTGGGGTACCGCCGCTGGCGGAGATGCCGTCGACGATTTCGCCGAGTTGGTGCGATACCTTGCCGCCTTGGCCGCTCACCCATTCGGCAACTGAGTTGGCCGCTCCTTTGCGTAGCAGGTGGCCGTCCAGGTTGACGCCGGACATCCTTGTCGTAGCGGAGAATTCGACCCATTGAGCGTGTGCGAGCTCGCCCGGTGTACGCGCACGCAGGCCGAAGTGTTGTTTGGCGAACACGACGACCGAGCGGCCTTCCGGTGTTTCGTCGGCCAGGCTGGACAGCTGCGCGGCATCTGCCAGTTGCTCATTGGTGACACCGTCGAGGGGGATGAAGGCGGCGGCCTGCCGGTTGCCCAGGGTGATGGTGCCGGTCTTGTCCAGCAGCAGCGTGTTCACGTCGCCGGCGGCTTCCACCGCGCTTTCCGACATCGCCAGCACATTGCGCTGCACGAGCCGGTCCATGCCGGCAATGCCGATCACGGACAGCAGCGCGCCGATCGTCGTCGGGATCAGGCAGACCAGCAGCGCCACCATCACGATCCCGGTGACACCGTTTGTGTTGAGCGCCTGGGTGTTTGGCACGCCGGGGTTGTTCATCTTGGAATAGATCGCGAGTGGCTGCAGGGTGGCGACCGCAAAGACGAAGATTATCGTCAACGCGGCCAGCAGGATGTTCAGCGCGATCTCGTTGGGGGTCTTCTGCCGGTTGGCGCCCTCGACGAGTGCGATCATCCGGTCGATGAAGCTTTCCCCGGGTTTTTGGGTGATCCGCACGACGATCCGGTCGCTGAGCACCGTGGTGCCGCCGGTGACCGCAGATCGGTCACCACCGGACTCGCGGATCACGGGCGCCGACTCACCGGTGATCGCCGATTCATCCACGGACGCAATGCTTTCCACGACATCACCGTCACCGGGTATTACCTGCCCGGCCTCGACCACCACGATGTCGCCCTGCTGCAGCAGCGGCACGGCCACTTCTTCCTCAACGGGGGTGGCTCCGGGTGCCCAGTCCTTTAGCCGCCAGGCCATCGTGGAGGTTTTGGCTTTGCGCAGGGTTTCGGCCTGTGCCTTGCCACGGCCTTCGGCCACCGCCTCGGCGAGGTTCGCGAACAACACTGTCAGCCAGAGCCAGACCACGGTCAGCCACGCGAACCAGGCCGGGCTGACGATCGCCAGCACGGTGCTCCACGTGGCACCGATTTCGACGATGAACATCACCGGGTTGCGCCACAGCGTGCGTGGGTCGAGTTTGCGCACCGCATCCGGCGTCGACTTCCACAGCATCTTCGGGTCGAGCAAACCTCCCTGTACCCGCTTGGTATTGGCGTGGGGTGCGGACTGCGTCGGCGCAGCCGAATCAACGGTCGCGGTCATCAGTGAATTCCTTCAGCGAGCGGCCCGAGCGCGAGCATGGGCAGGAATGTAAGGCCAACGAGAATCAACGTGACGCCGGCGACCATTCCGACGAACTGCGGCCGGTGGGTGGGCAGGGTGCCCACCGATTCCGGTGTGGTGCCCTGCTTGGCCAGCGACCCGGCCAAGGCGAGCACCAGCACGATGGGCAGGAATCGGCCGACCACCATCGCCAGGCCGAGGGCGGTGTTGTACCAGTCGGTGTTGACGCTGATTCCGGCGAATGCCGATCCGTTGTTGTTGGCGGCAGAAGTGAACGCGTACAAGACTTCTGACAGCCCATGCGGCCCGGTGTTCAGCATTCCGGCGCGTTCGCCCGGCAGCGCCATCGCGACCGCGGTGCCGGTCAGCACGATCAGCGGCGTGACGAGGAAATAGCTTGCCGCCAGCTTGATTTCGCGCGGGTTGATCTTCTTGCCGAGGTATTCCGGCGTCCGTCCGACCATCAGTCCCGCCACGAAAACGGTGATCACTGCCAGGATCAGCATGCCGTACAGGCCGGAGCCGGTGCCACCGGGCGCGACCTCACCGAGCTGCATGTTGAACATCGTGATCATCCCACCCGAGGCTGGTGTAGGAGTCGTGGAACGAGTCGACGGCACCGGTGGACGTCAGCGTGGTCGCGTCGGCGAAGACCGCCGAGTCGACGATGCCGAACCGTTGCTCGACACCTTCGGTCGCCGCGCCGGTCGCGGTCGGCACCGTGCCGTGATGCTGTAGCTGGAACCACAACATGAACATCACGCTGATCAGGGCCAGCGACGCCATCACCGACGCGATCGCGTAGCCCTGCTTCTTGCTGCCCACCATTCGACCGAACGTGCGCGGCATCGAAAAGCTGATCACCAGTAGCAGGAAAATCTCCAGCCAGTTCGTCCACGAATTCGGGTTCTCGAAGGGGTGCGCGGAGTTGGCGTTGTAGAAGCCGCCACCGTTGGTGCCGAGCTCCTTGATGGCCTCTTGGCTGGCCACCGGCCCGCCGGTAATGGTTTGCGGGGTACCGGCAAGTGTGTTGACTACCTGGTCGTGGAGGTGGAAGTTTTGGATCGCTCCTCCAGCGACCAGCACGATGGCGCCGATGACCGCGATCGGCAGGAGGATGCGTAGCGTGCCGCGCACCAGGTCGACCCAGAAGTTTCCCAGATCGCCGGTGCGCCGGCGGGCGAACCCGCGTACCAGCGCAACCGCCACCGACATGCCGACGGCGGCCGAGACGAAGTTCTGCACCGCCAACCCGGCCATCTGCACCAGGTGGCCTTGCGTCGATTCGCCCGAGTAGGCCTGCCAGTTGGTGTTGGTGGTGAAGCTGACGGCGGTGTTCCAGGCCAGCGCCGGCGTCATCTTGGTGGCCGGGTCGTGCAGGTGTAACGGCAACGAACCCTGCACGAGCTGGAAGACGTACAAAAAGAGGATGCTGATCGCAGAGAACGCCAAAACGCTTCGGGCATAGGCGCCCCACGTCTGCTCCGACCGCGAATCGGCACCGATCAGCCGGTAGAGCACGCGCTCGACGGCGGAATCCTTTTCCGACGAATACACCCGGTACATGTAGTCACCCAATGGCACATGCACCGCGACGAGAACGATGAGGAAAATGATTCCCGCGGATGTCGTGCTCACTAGAACCTCTCCGGGAACAGTAGGGCGCACCCGAGAAACAGGGCGAGAACGATGGAAAGCACTAAACCGACGATGTTTTCGTAGCTCATAGCCGCTCGACCAACTTCTGCACCAGGCCCAGCACGGCGAACACCGCCACCGTGAGCACGATGAATACCAGCACGCCCATCTTGTCTCCGTTCCGCGCCGAACGCGTGCATACGAAAGAACCTCATCGAGTCAGCCACAACGCAGTCCTCGGAGGCAAGGTCAGTTTGAACGTAAGTGGGGCCAGCCGGAAAGGGCCTTTGGTTGACGCTTTTCTAACGGCGCGGGAATGCACCTTTACGTTTCTTTTACGCCCCTTTGTTCGAGCATCACCGCTGCCCACGAGCGTGTGCTGACTGCCGATATTGGCCACGAATCCTCGATGCCGGACAACGCGCAAACACACAGGCGCACACCGACGCTCGGGATCCCGACTACGTGTTACCGGGCGCCCGGCCCGTCGATCATCGGCAGTCGGACCCGGAAGACCGTTCGGCCCTTGGTGGATTCGGCTCTGACCGAGCCGTGATGGGCCTTGACGATCGAGCTGACGATGGCCAGGCCCAGTCCGATGCCCGTCCCGTCGGACCGGGAGGTGTTCGCCCGCACGAATCGCTCGAACAGCCGCGGGAGCAGCTCGGCGTCGATGCCGGGACCGTCATCGGCCACGGTCAGCTCCGCGTGCGGTGCGTCGGGATCGCTGCGGTGGCAGGTGATCGCGGTGGTGACCGTGACGCCGGGGGGGGGGGGGGGGCGTGTGCAGGCGGGCATTGCTGTGCAAGTTGCTCACGGCTTGATGCAGCCGGGCATGGTCCCCGCGGACCCAGACCGGTTCCTCGGGCAGATCTTTGAGCCAACGGTGCGAGGGCGCCGCGGCCGCGGCATCGTTGACCGCGTTGATGACCAATTCGGCCAGGTCGACGTCTTCGTTCTGCAGATCCTCACCTTCGCCCAGGCGCGAGAGCAGCAACAGCTCCTCGACGAGCAAGACCATTCGCCGCGCCTCGGACTCGATGCGTGCCAGTGTGTACTCGGTGGTCGGCGGTAGCGCCGAACTGTCCTGACGGGTCAGCTCGGCGTAGCCCTGAATCGCCGCCAGTGGTGTCCTCAGCTCGTGGCTGGCGTCGGTCAGGAATTGCCGCATGCGCATGTCGGAAGCGACGCGATGCGCCAGCGCGCTATCGACGTTGTCCAGCAACCGATTCAGCGTGTGGCCGACGATCCCGACCTCGTTGTCGGGGTCGGTGTCTTCCTGGCGTACCCGGACGCTGATCCGGTGGTCGTCGCCGGTCAGTGGCATAACGGCGACCTCCGCGGCGGTCGCGGCGACGCGGCGCAGCGGGCGAAGTGTGTAGCCGACCACCCAGACCGTGAGCCCGGCGGTGATCGCCAGCGCGGCCGCGATCAGCAGGCTGGTGGTAATGTATTTGCGGGCCATGATCTGGTCGGCCAGCTTCACCGACATCCCGACGATCAGCAGGTCGGATCCTTCGCGTCGGCTGTCGACGCGGTAGGCGCCCAGGCTGCCCAGCTGTACGGTGTGCGCGGTGGCGCGTCGGTCCAGGACAGCAATTCGATCGCGTGAATGACGTCCGGCGGGGCGGGTTTTGGTTGGTCCTCGGAGAACACTGCGGAACCGATGACGGTGCCGTTGTGCACCACGGCGATCAGGTTGCCCGGTGTTTGTCCGGTGAATTCCAGCATCGCCTGGTCCACCGGTGGGGTGCGGCGGTGCGCCGAGGTGTGCTCGCCGTTGCGATATCGGGTGTAGGAGTTGCCCAACGCATCCAGGGATTCGGCGACATCGGCATCGCTGATCGCGGTGACGTAGCCACGCAGGCTGAGCACCGAGACCACGCCCACGGACACCAAAACCACTGTGACAACGCCTAATACGCCGATCAGCAATTGACGGCGCAGCGAGCGGGGCAACCAGGAAGGGGTGTTACGCCGGCCCGTCATTCCGGCGGCCGCAGCATGTATCCGACATCTCGCACGGTGTGGATCATTGGCTCCCGGCCCGAGTCGATCTTCTTTCGCAGATACGAGATGTAGAGGTCGACAATGCTGGTGCGCCCGGCGAAGTCGTAGTTCCAGACCCGGTCCAGGATTTCGGTGCGACTCAGTGCACGACGCGGGTTGCGCATCAGGAAACGCAGCAATTCGAACTCGGTCGACGACAACGATATCGGCGTGCCGTCGCGGGTGACCTCGCGGCTGGCGGTGTCCAGCCGCGAGGTCACCGACTTTGAGCGCTTCGGCGGCCGGCGGTGACAGCTGGCTGGACCGGCGCAGCAGCCCGCGAAGGCGTGCCACCAATTCCTCGAGGCTGAACGGCTTGGTCATGTAGTCGTCGGCGCCGGCGGTGAGCCCGGTGACCCGGTCCATCACCGAATCGCGGGCGGTCAAAAACAGGGTGGGGGTGTAGACGTCCGATTTGCGGATCCGCTGCAGAATGCGCAGGCCATCCATGTCGGGAAGCATGATGTCGAGAACGAGCACGTCCGGTGTCACCCGGTCGAACTTGGCCAGCGCCTCGCGTCCGTTGTGGGCGATCTCCACCACCCAGCCCTCGTAGTGCAGGGCCATCTTGACCAGGTTGGTCAGTGCCGGCTCGTCGTCCACCAGCAAGACCCGGATCGGTGAGCCGTCCGCACGATAGATTCTGGGCAGCTGTCCCAGGATGGCTTGACGCGGGCGCTGGCTACCCGCGTATCCCGACATTGCGGCGGTCATGTTCTGGAAATTCTCGCAAAGCGCATATGCGCTTGTCACGGAGTTCATAGACTTCTCAAATCTTACGAACTCCGGAATCCGGTGCCGCGCGGATAGGATCACGGGCGCTGTTGTGCCCCAACGATTTTTATAAGGGAGCGTAGCGCGAAGCCACTTGCCGCACAAACAACCGGGCCGCACACCGGATTTGGTGTGCGGCCCGGTTGAAACGAGGGTGTCAGGCCCAGCTGGACCCGACGGCGCTGTCGGTGCTGGCCATGTTGTTGCCCGCGGCCTGCACCTTCTGGCCGTGCTGGTTGGCCTGCTCGTAGATCACCTGGAAGTTGCGACCCAACTGGGTGATGAACTCCTGGCAGGCAACCGAACCGGCGCCGCCCCAGAAGTCACCGGCAGCCAGCACATCGCGCACGATGGACTGGTGCTCGGCCTCCAACGAAGCGGCCTGCGCACGGATCAACGCACCGTGCGCGTCGACGTCTCCGAACTGGTAATTGATCGACATTGTCTATGTCCTTCTGAGTTGAAAGTTTTGGAAACCAGTGGTTTTCGCGGTTAG
>NZ_JAGZ01000016.1 GCF_000526915.1 Mycobacterium genavense ATCC 51234
CCCTTTTATGATCGCATGTATGTTCGATGGGGGTTTGGTGGCCGAGATTGAGTCGTTGCATCGGCAGGAGTCGGTGTTGGTGGCGCGGCGGTTGGCGGTGGTGGCGGCGTTGTTGCGGCAGCGGGTGGCCGCGGCGGGGCGGGATGCGCAGCGGCGGGAGTTTGCGGTGATCGACGGGTGTGAGCAGACCGCGGCCGAGGTGGCCGCGGCGATGAACCTGTCGGCGGTGGCGGCCGGCTATGGCGTCTCGGATGCCGAGGCACTCGATACCCGGCTGCCGCAGGTGGCGGCGTTGCTGGCCCAGGGCCGCACCGATTGGCGCACGGTGCGGTTGATCATCGCCCGCACCGGCCTGATCACCGACGAGGCGTTGATCGCCCGGGTCGACCGGTCCCTGGCCGCCCGGCTGGGCAGCTGGCGGGGCTGGTCGCGCCAACGCATCGTCAACGCGGTCGACGCCGCGGTGGTCGCGGTGGATCCCGATGCCGCCCGCCAGCGCCGCCACAGCGCCGACACCGACCGCTACCTGGCGGTGTCCCCGCTGGCCAACGGGATGGCCGAGGTCTACGGCACCATCGCCGCCGCGACCGCCAAGGCCTTCGATCGCGGGCTGTCCCAGCTGGCCGGGCAGGTGTGTGCCGCCGATCCGCGCACCCTCGATCAGCGCCGCGCCGGCGCGCTGGCCGCCCTGATCCAAGGACGCGCCCTGGCCTACCGCTGCCACCAGCCCGGCTGCCCGGCCGCCCCGCCGCCGACCACCCAGGTGGTGCCGGGGTGCGCGTCGTGGTCAACGTCATCGCCGCCGCGCCCACCGTCTACGCCGACAATGCGGCCCCGGGCTACCTCGAGGGCTACGGGCTTATCGACGCCGAGCAGGTCCGCGCCCTGGCCGACACCGCAACCCACCTCGGGGTCGACCCGATCGTCAGCGCCGCCGAGGCGCTGCGCTACCAACCCACCGGCGGCACTGCAACGCTTCATCCGATGCCGGGATCTGACGTGTCGCTTCCCCGGCTGTGCCCGCCCCGCCGAAATCTGCGACCTCGACCACACCGTGGCGTTCAACCACCACGATCCCGCCGCCGGCGGCCACACCGTCGACCACAATCTCAAATGCCTATGCCGCCTGCACCATCGACTCAAAACCTTCGGCGGATGGCGCGACACTCAACTAGCCGACGACCATCATCTGGACCTCACCTGCCGGGCGCACCTACCGCACCCACCCCGGCGGGGTCGACCTGTTCGGGCCATGCCGACCCGCCTGCACCCCAGCGGCCCCACCCCGCGGCGACCGGACCCAGCAACGACACGCCCACATCACCCGCACCCGCGCGCACAACCGGCGCCAACGCGCCCGCAACAAAGAAATCGCCGCACGCAAATTCCGAAACCACATGCGCGACAGCCTCTTCGCCTTCAAGGCACCCCCAGCACCAGCCCCTTCTGCATCTGGGTCAACCAACCCCGCGAACCCGAAGAACTACCCCCCGACTGGACCCCCACCCCCTCCGACCTACCACCCCTACCCGACGACCCACCCTTCTAACAGGCAGCGCTAGCCCGACAATCGTTGGCGCAGTCGACGATTGACCGATTCCGGCAGCAACGCCGAGACGTCACCGCCCATCGTCGCGACCTCTTTGGCCAGCGACGAGGACACGAACGAGTATTGCGGCGCGGTGGCCACGAAGAAGGTGTCCACATTGGCGATGTGCTTGTTCATCTGCGCCATCTGCAACTCGTATTCGAAGTCGGTGTCGGTGCGCAGGCCTTTGACGATCGCGGTCATCCCGTGCGACGTCACGAAGTCCACCACCAGACCCTGCCCGACTTCGACACGCAGGTTCGGCAGATGAGCCGTCGCTTCCTCGATCATCGCGACGCGCTCGTCGATGTCGAACATGCCCTTCTTTGCGGGGTTGGTCAGGATCGCCACGACCACCTCGTCGAACTGGCCGGCGGCGCGTTCGAAAACGTCGATGTGACCCAACGTCACCGGGTCGAATGAGCCCGGGCATACGGCGCCGCTCATAAGCGACCAACGTAGCAGGGCGGATCAGCCAACTTCGGCCAGCTCCAGACGGGTGTCGCCGTAAACCCGCTCCGGCCACGACGTCCAGCCGTCCGGCCAGGTCAAGGGTGCGCCCGCGGCGGCACGCTCCACGACCGCGACGGTCCCCTCCCGCACCCAGCCGTGGGCGCTCAGGGCGGCCAGCGCGGCCTCGACCTCGGCGGCCGCGACCTCGTACGGGGGATCGGCCAGCACCAGATCGACCGGAGACGAAGCCCCGCCCGCCAACACCGCGGACACCGCACCCCGGCGCAGCGTCGCTCCGGGCAGACCCAGGGTCTCGATGTTGCGCGCGATGATGGCCGCGGTGCGAGGATCGGACTCGACGAACACCGCGGACGCCGCACCCCGGGACAACGCTTCCAACCCCAGCGCGCCCGAACCGGCGTAGAGGTCGAGCACCGCCAGGACGCTCAGGTCCAGCCGCGCGGTGACGATGTTGAACAGCGACTCGCGCACTCGATCGGTGGTCGGCCGGGTTCCGCGAGGCGGCACCGCGATGCGTCGCCCTCCGGCGACGCCGCCGATGATCCGGGTCAGCTCAGCACCACCAGCAGATCCCCGCCCTCGACCTGCGCGGTGCTCGACACCGCCACCCGCGCGACGGTGGCATCCTTCGGAGCCGTGATCGGAGCTTCCATCTTCATCGCCTCGATCGTGGCGATCGTCTGGCCGGTGCTCACCCGATCGCCCTCGGCCACCGAAACGGTGACGACGCCCGCGAAGGGTGCCGCGATGTGGTCGGCATTGCCGCGTTCGGCCTTCTCGGCGGTCGGGATGGTGCTGGCGATGCTGCGGTCTCGCACCAGCACCGGACGCAGCTGGCCGTTCATGATGCACATCACGGTGCGCATGCCGCGCTCGTCGGGTTCGGAGATGGCCTCGAGTCCGATGATCAGGTCGACGCCGCGCTCCAGCTCGACGTGGTGTTCCTCGCCCTGCCGCAGCCCGTAGAAGAACTGATTGGCCGACAGATGCGAGGTATCGCCGTAGGTTTCTCGGTGCTCCTCGAATTCCTTTGTCGGACCGGGGAATAGCAACCGGTTCAGCGTTGCCTGACGTTTGGTCCCGCTCAACGCCAGTACGGCCTCGTCTTCCGGGCTCAGCTGTTCGACGGGCTTGGCAGAGCCGCGGCCCTCCAGTGCGGCGCTGCGCAACGGCTCCGGCCACCCACCGGCCGGGTCGCCGAGCTCGCCGCGCAGAAATCCCAGCACCGATTCAGGGATGTCCAATCGTGCTGGTTCCGAAGCGAATTCGTCGGCGGTCAGCCCCGAACCGACCAGGGCCAGCGCCAGGTCGCCGACCACCTTCGACGACGGGGTGACCTTGATCAGCCTGCCCAGCACCCGGTCGGCGCCAGCGTAGGCCTCTTCGATCTCTTCGAATCGATCGCCCAATCCCAGCGCGATCGCCTGCTGGCGCAGGTTCGACAATTGGCCGCCCGGGATTTCGTGGCGATACACCCGCCCCGTCGGGCCGGGCAACCCGGATTCGAAGGGAGCGTATACCTTTCGCAGCGCCTCCCAATACGGCTCCAGCGCGCATACCTGTGACAGCGACAAACCGGTGTCGTGCTCGGTGTGCGCCGCGGCGGCGACGATCGAACTCAGCGCCGGCTGGCTGGTGGTGCCCGCCAGCGGCGCGGCGGCACCGTCGACGGCATCGGCACCGGCATGCCAGGCGGCCAGGTAGCTGGCCAGCTGCCCACCCGGGGTGTCGTGGGTGTGCACGTGGATCGGCAGATCGAACCGAGCGCGCAACGCGCTGACGAGTTGGTGTGCGGCCTGGGGCCGCAGCAGTCCGGCCATGTCCTTGATGGCGAGCACGTGCGCACCGGCCTCCACGATCCCCGCGGCCAGGTTGAGGTAGTAGTCCAGCGTGTAGAGCCGCTCCCCCGGATCGGACAGGTCTCCGGTGTAGCACATCGCGACTTCGGCTATGGCCGAACCTGTTTCGCGGACAGCGTCGATCGCCGGGCGCATCGAGTCCAGGTTGTTGAGCGCATCGAAGATCCGGAAGATGTCGATACCCGTCGCGGTTGCCTCTTCGACGAACGCCGACGTGACCAATTCCGGATATGGCGTGTATCCCACGGTGTTTCGGCCGCGCAGCAACATCTGCAGGCAGATGTTGGGCATTGCCTCGCGCAGCGTGGCCAGCCGCTCCCACGGATCCTCTTTGAGGAAGCGCAGCGCCACATCGTAAGTCGCACCGCCCCAGCACTCCACCGACAGCAGCTGGGGCATCGTCCGGGCCACATACGGCGCCACCATCATCAGCCCGCTGGTGCGCACCCGTGTCGCCAGCAGCGACTGGTGGGCATCGCGGAAGGTCGTGTCGGTCACGCCCACCGCGGGCGACTCGCGCAGCCAACGCGCAAAACCCTCCGGCCCCAACTCGACCAGCCGCTGCTTGGATCCGGCCGGCGGCACGGCGTCGAGATCAACCTCGGGCAACTTGTCGTGCGGGTACACCGTCGACGGGTGCGTTCCGTGCGGATGATTGACCGTCACGTCGGCCAGATAGTTGAGGATCTTCGTCCCGCGGTCTGCCGACCCGCGGGCGGTCAGCAGGTGTGGCCGTTCGTCGATGAACGACGTGGTGATCCGGCCGGCCTGGAAGTCCGGATCTTCCAGAACTGCTTGCAGGAACGGAATATTCGTCGATACCCCGCGAATCCGAAACTCCGCGATCGCGCGCTGGGCCCGGGATACCGCGGTGTGGAAGTCGCGGCCCCGGCAGGTCAATTTGACCAGCATCGAATCGAAGTGGGCGCTGATCTCCGCACCGAGGTTCGTGCTGCCGTCCAGCCGGATGCCGGCGCCACCGGGACTGCGGTAGGTGCTGATTCGACCCGTGTCGGGGCGGAAGCCGTTGGCCGGATCTTCCGTCGTGATCCGGCATTGCAGCGCCGCGCCGTGCGGTGCGATGTTCTCCTGCCGCAGGCCCAGATCCTCCAGCGTCTCGCCGGAGGCGATGCGCAACTGGCTGGACACCAGGTCGACGTCGGTGATCTCCTCGGTCACGGTGTGCTCCACCTGAATCCGGGGATTCATCTCGATGAAGACGTAGTGACCGTTCTCGTCCAGCAGGAATTCCACGGTGCCCGCACAGCTGTAGCCGATGTGCCGGGCGAAAGCGACGGCGTCGGCGCAGATCTTGTCCCGCAGCTCGGCGGAAAGGTTTGGCGCGGGCGCTAATTCGACAACCTTCTGGTGGCGACGCTGCACACTGCAGTCCCGCTCGTGCAGGTGGATCACGTTGCCCGCATTGTCGGCCAGGATCTGCACCTCGATGTGGCGTGGCTTGACCACCGCCTGTTCGAGGTAGACCGTAGGGTCGCTGAACGCCGACTCGGCCTCACGGCTGGCGGCCTCGATAGCCTCGGTGAGTGCGTCGATGTCGGTGACGCGCCGCATTCCTCGTCCCCCGCCACCGGCAACGGCCTTGACGAACAACGGAAACCGCATGTCCGAGGCGGCCGACACCAGCTCGTCGACCGACGCCGACGGGGCCGAGGAGGTGAGCACCGGCAACCCGGCTTCACGGGCGGCCTCGATTGCCCGTGCCTTATTTCCGGTCAGCTCAAGGATTTCGGCGCTAGGGCCGACGAATGTGATGCCGGCGGCCGCGCACACCGCGGCCAGTGCCGGGTTCTCGGAGAGAAAGCCGTATCCGGGATAGACCGCGTCGGCACCTGCCCGGGCGGCCGTTTCGACGATCTCGTCGATGGACAGGTAAGCCCGCACGGGATGGCCCACCTCGCCGATCTGATAAGACTCATCGGCCTTGAGCCGATGCACCGAATTGCGGTCCTCGTAGGCGTAGACGGCCACCGTTCCGACGCCCAGTTCGTAGGCCGCGCGGAACGCGCGAATCGCGATCTCGCCGCGATTGGCCACCAACACCTTGGAGATCACTGCGACTCCTTACAGAAGCGTCGACCAATAGTCCCAGAACCGCACCATGATCAGTAGAAACACCGCGATAAACCATAGCGCGGTGAGCGACCACCGCCATTGGTAGAGCAGCCGCACCGCGACACTGCCTCCGTCGAGCAGCGGACGAAACGCGATGGCGCCGACCACCACCAGCAGCGTGATCGTCATGGCCCAGACCACCATGCAATACGGACACAGCGCCCCGATCCGGTACAGGCTCTGGTAGATCAGCCAGTGCACGAACGCCGCACCCAGCAGGAGCCCGGCCGCTAGCAGCGACCAAAACCATTGTGGTATCGGTACTTTCGCCACCGCCAGGACGCCCGCAACCACCACCACCGTGAACGCCACGATGCCCAGCAACGGGTTCGGGAACCCCAGCACCGAGGCTTGGGGCGTGACCATTACCGAGCCACACGAGATGATCGGGTTGAGGTTGCATGACGGCACATAGGACGGGTTGTGCAGGAGGTCGATCTTCTCCACCGTCAGGGTCATCGAACAGACCAGCCCGACCACCCCGGCAGTCAGCAGCCACCACGCGCTGAGCCGCACGTCACGCGTCGAAGCCGGTGTCGGGTCGCCGGATGGCTCGGCGGGGTCGGCCGACACGGCGACCGTCACGAACCCGCAGGAGCGACGGGTGCGTCGATGCCCGGAACGTCACCGACGATGGTCTTGATCTTGGCGACCAACGCATCGGGTGTCGACGGGTCGTAGTTCTCGCCGTTGATCTTGATCGTCGGGGTCGCGGTGATGCCCACGTTCGAGGCTTCCCCGGTGACCTTGGACAAGTATTTGCCGCTGTTGATGCAGTCCGGCACCTTGCCGACGACCCCGGCTTCGCGCGCCAGCTCGATCAATTTCGCGTTGTCGGGGAATTTGGGGCCGCGCTCGTCCGGCTGAATGCCGGTGCTGAACAGAGCGGTGTGGAAACGACGGAACGCGTCCATGTTCTCGTCGGCGACGCACAGCGCCGCCGCGCCGGCTCGCGACGAGTAGTTCTGATTCTTGGAGCTGTCGAGAATGGCCACCATCGCGTAGTCGGCCGCGATGGCGCCGGAGTCGATCAGCTTGGAGACCGTCGGCCCGAAGGTGCGTTCGAAGTTGCCGCAGGCCGGGCACAGGAAGTCCTCGTAGAAGGTCACCACTGCCTTGGGATTGTTGGTCCCGGGTTGGTTGACGACCTTGCTCGACGTCACCCGGACGGTGTCGCCCTGACCGGCGACGCCGCTCTTCTTGTCGTGATGCGACGTCACGATGTAGAACATTAGCGCGACCGCGAAGACGATGATGAACGCGGTCCCCCCGATCTGAACGAGCCGGCCCGACTTTCCGTCTGACGCCTTCAGGTCGAATTGGGGGGGACGTTTCGATTTGTCGGCCACGGGCTCGGTGATCCTTCTGTGTGTGGGTCGGCTGGCGAAGACGGCGCTTCTAGATTACCGGCGAGCGCACTCGAGCAAATCAAGCCCGGCTCAGGTGCGCGCGCAGGGCAGAAATCAGATCGCTGGTCGCAGCCGCGCTGCCGCCCCCGAGCTGAAACAGGCTGGCGAAACCGTGCGTCAGCGAACCCAGGCGCCGCAAATCCACCGCGGTGCCGGCGGCCTGCAGTGCCGTCGCGTAGCGCTCGCCTTCGTCGCGCAACGGGTCGAATCCCGCAACGGCGATCAGCGCGGGCGCCAGCCCGGACAGCGACTCGGCCAGCAGTGGCGACACCCGCGGGTCGGACGCGTCGATGCCCGTACCGCGCAGGTACTAGGCGGTGAACCAGTCGATGTCCCGCTTGGTCAACAGGAAACCGTGGGCGAACAAACTCAGCGACCGAGTCTGCGCGGTGAAGTCGGTGCGCGGGTAGATCAACCACTGCAGCAGGGGCGCCGGGCCATCCTCGGCGCGGGTCAGCTGGCACACCAGCGCGGCCAGGTTGCCGCCCGCGCTGTCTCCGCCCACCGCGACCCGCCCGGGGGTGGCGCCGAGTTCGCCGGCATGCTCCCAGGCCCACTTGAACGCGGCGTAGGCGTCGTCGATCGCGGCCGATGCCGGATGCTCGGGTGCCAGCCGGTAGTCGATCGACAACACGTGCATACCGGCGTCACGGCAGGTCAACCGGCACAGCGCGTCAGCGGTGTCCAGGTCGCCGAGCACCCAGCCCCCGCCGTGGTAGAAGACCAGCAAATCGGTGGCCTCGCCGCTGGCCGGTCGGTAGTGGCGCGCCCCGATCTCACCGGCGGGTCCGGGAATCGTCAGGTCGTCGGCCATAACGTGAATCTGCGGACCGGGCAGCGACAGCAACGACTGACGCATCTGCGCGCGAGATGCCACCGGGTCGCCGTTGACGGCCAGGCCGTCGATCCCGCTGAGCCGCAGGCCGGACAGCATCAGCTACAGGGTGGGATCGAGAGTGTTGCCGTCGATGATGATCGACCGGCCGCCGAACATGACCCGCTTGGCCGGGGTCGGGATCCACGGAATGGCCTTGACGCCCACGGTGGTGACGACGTCCTGCATGCGAGTCGCCCAGCGAGTCAATCCGCGCTTGGCGTCGAGATGGAGGTTCGGTGCGCCTGGCAGACTCTGTGTCACGGCAGCCCCCTTGGTCACCCTCAATGACGGTCATACGATCCCCGCCGTCGGGTTCGGCGTCTTCCAGGTCCCTCCGGCCGAGACCGAGCGGGCGGTGAGTGCAGCGCTGCAAGCCGGGTACCGGCATATCGACACCGCCGCCTACCGCAATGAACGGGAAACGGGGCGTGCGGTTGCCGAATCCGACATGCCGCGCGATCAACTCTACGTGGTGACCAAACTGTGGAACTCCGAGCAGGGTTACGACAGCACGTTGACGGCCTTCGACGCCAGCATGGACCGGCTTGGCCTGGACTATCTCGATCTCTACCTGGTGCACTGGCCGATGCCGGCGCTGGGAAAGTTCGTCGAAACCGTCAAGGCGTTCTCCCATCTGCGCGACCAGGGCCGGATCCGCTCGATCGGGGTCAGCAATTTCGAGCCCGAACACCTGATGGTTCTGATCGACGCCACCGGCATTGTCCCCGCGGTCAATCAGATCGAGCTGCATCCTCGTTTTCCCCAGACGGAATTGCGAAAAGTGCACGCCCAGCACGGAATCGCGACCGAGGCGTGGGCGCCGCTGGGGCAAGGAGCGCTGCTGACGCATCCGACCGTCACCGGCGTTGCCGAAGGATGTGGGCGGACACCGGCCCAGGTGTTGATCAGATGGCATATTCAGCTCGGTAATATCGTGATCCCCAAGTCGGTGAACCCTGCACGGATTGCGAGCAACTTCGACGTGTTCGATTTCGAACTCAGCGCCACGGAAATGGCGACGATTTCCTCGCTCGACGATGGAACTCGACTTGGTCCCGATCCACGAACCTTCAGTTTCACAGGTAGGTGAATGACGTTGACTGGCGACGCGGGCCTCGTCATGCCCTCGATCACGCTCAATGACGAAAACACGATGCCGGTGCTGGGCCTCGGCGTCGCGGATTTGTCGGACGACGAGACCGAACGTGCCATCGCGGCGGCGCTGGAGGTCGGCTGCCGGCTGATCGACACCGCCAAAGCGTACGGCAACGAAGCGGCCGTCGGTCGCGCGATCGCGGCCTCGGGGATTCCCCGCGCGGAGCTGTTCGTCACCACCAAACTCTCCACCGCCGATCAAGGACTCAGGGCCGCCCAGGATGCCTGCGAGGCCAGCCTGGAGCGACTGGGCCTCGACTACGTCGACCTGTACCTGATCCACTGGCCGGCTGCAGCGCTGGGCAAGTATGTGGACTCCTTCGGTGGGCTGCTGCAGGTCCGTGCGGCCGGACACGCCCGCTCCATCGGCGTCGCCAACTTCACCGCGGAGTACCTGGAGATGGTCATCGATCTGGCCTTCACCACGCCGGCGGTCAACCAAATCGAGCTGCACCCGCTGCTCAATCAAGACGACATGCGCAAGACCAACGCTCAGCACAATGTCGTGACGCAGTCCTACACACCGCTGGCGCTGGGCAGGTTGAACGACAACCCCACCGTGACCTCGGTCGCGAACGACTACGGCAAGACGGCTTCGCAGGTGCTGCTGCGCTGGAACCTGCAATTGGGTAACGCGGCCATCTTCCGCTCGGGCAACCCCGAGCACATCGCTGCCAACTTCGACGTGTTCGATTTCGAATTGACCGCCGAGCACATGGACGCGATCAACGCGCTCAACGACGGAACCCGGCTGCGTCCGGACCCCGAGACCTTCGAAGACATCTAGGCACCTTTTCTCGAACGCGATAGCGCCCGTACTATCGCAGTTGCGATTCGGTCACGGAGACGCACGCCGTGCGGATGACGACTGTTGTGACGAAGAACCGTCTGACACTCGAGTCGTCCAGTCCGCCTGACGAGTGGTTGCGGCCGGATACCGCCCTATCCGTCGGCTCCCGTGGCTGACGGCGATACGGCGACAGCACGAGTTCGCTTACGCGACTTTGCATTTGGCTTCGCAGGGAGTGCCGCGGCCAGCACTGTGTCCAAGGCGTGGCGCAACGGTCCGACGTCACCGCTGATGTCGGCGAGCAACATGCCGCCCTGACAGGCAGCCAGCAGCCCGGCCGCCAATACCGCCGGGTCGCTGCCGGGGGACAGTTCGCCGTTCGCCGCGAGTCGCCGAAATCCGTCGGTGAACACCTCCTCCCAGCGGGCGAACCCAGCCTTCAGCGCCGCGCGAGCAGCCCCGTCGTCGCCCCCGTCCAGCTCGTAGACCAGGGATCCAATCGGGCAGCGGACGCGATCGCGTGAGGACGCGTGCATTCGCACCGCCTCCGCGCACCATCTCCGCACATCAGCGGCGGTGGACGTCACATCGAATGACGGCCGGACCGACGATAGCACCTGCTCGACCTGAAAGGCGACGACGTCGGCCACCAGATCGGCCTTGCCGGCGAAAAAGTGGTACAGCTGACCACGCCCCACGCCGGCCGCGGCCCCGATGTCGTCGAGTGTCGTCGCGCGAACGCCCTGACGCGCGAACAAGTCACAGGCCGCCTCCAGTACCCGGGCGACGGTCGCTCTCCCCCGATCGGTGGTCGGTTCGGTGATCATAAATACGTATTGTACCAATCAGTACATTTTATGTACTGATTGGTACAGAAGACGAGATGTCGTGCACCGGTTCGGTTTACGCAGTAGCTGTTGGAGGTCGCCGTGAGTCTCACTGTGGGAGCGAAGTTTCCGATCGACGTCGCCATCGAATCGGTGGGCGGGCGTGTCACTGTGTCGGACATGCTCACCGATGGACCTGTTGTGGTCGCTTTCCACCGGCTGTGGTGCCCATTCTGTCAACAGGCCGCTCGCCAACTCGTCGAAATAAAAGACCAGCTCGACGCAGTGGGAGCCCGGATGGTTTTGGTCTACCACGACGACATCGACACGGTCTGCGACGCATGCACCCAACGCGCCGTCCCGTTCGACTGCGTCAGCGATCCCGGTCGCGAGCTGGAGAATGCCACCGAGATTGAACGTTTCTCGATCACCCGCTACGCGGCATTCTCGCCGAGGCGCCTTGTTCACGCGCTGCGTTCGGGAAGCCGGGCACGCATACCCGCTTCGGGTGTCCTTCAGGGTCGGGGCAGCTTCGTCGTCAACCCGGACGGGCGCATCGTGTATGCCCACCAAAGCACCACCGCGGGCGACATCGCGCCCATCGACGATATCCTCGCCGCTGCGCGATCGGCGACGCGTCGCCCGGAGCACCCGACACCGTGACCCGGCCGCGCATCAGCCCGTCGGGCAGGTGGCCGCGGCCTGGCGCAGCACCCCGGCCGAGGCCTGATCCACCGGCAACTGATAGCCCCGCAGCACCGCGATGAACTGCATCGCGTATTGGCAGGCGAAGGCCCTGTTCGGCGGCATCCACGACGCGGGCGGCAGGTCGCCCTTGTCCTGGTTGGCCTGACCCTGCACCGCCAGCAGGTTGGCCGGATCGTTGGCGAAGCGCAGCCGCTCGGGATCCGGCCAGCCGAAAGCTCCCATGTCCCAGGCGTAGGCGAGTGGGACGATGTGGTCAATCTGGACCGCTTCGCCGACCTTGGCGCCCCGCTGGAACGCGATGGTGGTGTTGGTATAGGGGTCGTGCAGGGTGCCGGTGGCTACGGCGTTGGGGCAGCGCTTGATCGCCACGTAGGTCTTGTCGACCAGGTCGCGGTCGAGGATGTCGTCGCGGGTGTCGCACCCGTTGTGGCCGCCCGGCGCGTCATTGTTGTCGTCCCACGTATCGCCGAAGGCCGCCCGACGGTAGTCGTAACGGTGCAGCCGAAGTGGTGCCACGGCGATGCCGGCCAGCACATCGGTACCCGGCACCACCGTGGGCACATCGGCACGCGCGGCGACCTCCGCCTGCTTGGCGGCCGTGAACCCCAGCGTCTGATAGGCGACCAGCACCGCGAGCACCGCGGCTGCCGACAACCACAGCAGCACTTTGCGATTCACTTGCGCCACTTCTCCTCATCGCTCCGCTCTGCATCGTCGCTGGCGCGTCACGACTTGTCCAGGTATTCGATGCGATCGGTATCGGTGAAACGCGCTGCCAGCGTAGCCAATCCGGGGTTCTGGCTGTCAGCCTCATACGTCCGGGTGCAGAAGTCCCGCGCCGCTTCGATGTAGGCCAGATGGTCGGCCAGCGACAGCAGCCGCAGATTGATTGCCCGACCGGACTGGTTGCGGCCCAGCACATCTCCCTCCCGTCGCTCCTTGAGATCCAGCTCTGAAAGGGCGAAACCATCCAGAGTCCCGGCGACGGCACGCAGGCGCCGGCCGGCGGGCGACTCCGGCGAACTCCAGGTGGCCAGCAGACATAGGCTCGGATGCCGGCCGCGGCCGATGCGGCCACGCAGCTGATGCAACTGACTGATCCCGAACCGGTCGGCGTCCATCACCAGCATGACCGTGGCGTTGGGAACATCGACGCCGACCTCGATGACGGTGGTGCACACCAGCACATCGGTCTGGCCGCTACGGAAAGCCGCCATCGCGGCGTCTTTCTCCTCGGCGGGCAACCGTCCGTGCATCAGCCCCAACCGCAAGTTCGACAGCTCACCGGAGCGCAACCTCTCGAACAGGCCTTCGGCGGTTTCCGTCGGTCGCGCGTTGTCCTCCTTCTTCTCCGGCTCGTCGGTCTCGTCGATGCGCGGCGCCACCACGTAGGCCTGCCGGCCGGCCGCGACCTCCTCACGAATGCGCTGCCAGGCGCGATCGAGCCAGGCGGGTTTGTCGTGTACGAATATGACGTTGCTGGTGATGGGCTGGCGGCCGCGCGGCAACTCGCGCAGGGTCGAGGTTTCCAGATCGCCGAAGACGGTCAGCGCGACGGTGCGCGGGATCGGCGTCGCCGTCATCACCAGCAGGTGCGGCGTGATGCCCGCGGGAGCCTTGGCGCGCAACTGGTCTCGTTGCTCCACACCAAATCGGTGTTGCTCGTCGACGACCACCATGCCCAAGTTGTGAAATTGCACCACGTCCTGCAGCAGGGCATGCGTGCCGATGACGATGTCCACCTCGCCGCCGGCGATCTCGCGGCGTACCTGGTTCTTCTGCGCGGTCGACATCGATCCGGTCAGCAGCGCGGCCTGCGTCGCGTTGTCGGCCCCGCCCAGCTGGCCGGCCATCGCGAGCGGGCCGAGCACGTCGTTGATCGACCGAAGATGCTGTGCGGCAAGGACTTCCGTCGGGGCTAACAGCGCGCACTGGTAACCCGCATCCACCATCTGCAACATCGCCAGCACCGCGACGATCGTCTTCCCCGACCCCACCTCGCCCTGCAGCAGCCGGTTCATCGGACGATTGGCCGCCAGCGTCTCCGACAGCACGTTGAGCGTCTCACGCTGTCCGGCTGTCAGCTCAAAGGGCAAGCGCTGCAACAGTTCTGCCACCAAACCGGCCGGCTGTCGCGGCGCCGGAGGCCCCGATTGCGACAGCTCGCCGTGCCGACGCGCCGCCAGCGCCCATTGCAAGCCGACGGCCTCGTCGAACGTCAACCGCTCGCGCGCTTTGCGGCGCGTCGTGTCGTCCTCGGCCAGATGGATCGCGCGCAGCGCATCGTCTTCGGCCATCAGATCGTGTTCGGCGAGCAGCTCGGCGGGCAGCGGCTCGATCACCGGGTCGAGGACCTCGAGCACTTGGCGAATGCAGGCATAGATGTCCCAGCTCTGCAGCTTGGTGCTGGCCGGGTAGATCGGAAAGAAGTGGCCGTCGAATGCCGACATCAGCTCCTCGCCACGCAGCGCCGGCGCGGTGTCGACGATCGTCTTCAGCGACTTGCTGCCGCGGTTGCGTCCACCCGCCGAATTCAGCAGGAGAAAGTCGGGGTGCGTCAGCTGCATCGCGTTTCTGAAGTATCCGACTTCACCGGACAGCATCACCCGGGTGCCCTCGGTGAGGCCCTTGCTGATGTAGTCCGCGTTGAAGAACGTCGCGGTCACCTTGCTGCGTCCGGAGCCCACGGTGATGCGCAGGCATTTGCGCCGCGGGTTCTTCTTCATCGGGAACGAGTGGGTGGCGGTGATCGTGTCGACGAGAGTGATGTGCTGACCCACCTCCGGCCGATCGTCGGAAGCATCCCATTTCGCGGCGGTCTCGGTGTAACTGCGCGGGTAGTGGCGCAGCAGATCATCGACCGTCCGGATGCCGAATACCTCGTCGAGGGGCTTCGCGGCCTTGGCGCCCAGCACGTAGTCCAGCCGATCGTTCAGCGACGCCACGGCTACTCGACTCCGATCAGTAGAGCGTCGCCGCGATGGCCGGTGCGGTAGGTCACCAGCTCGGTGCCCGAGTGGTGATCGTGCACGTGCTGGTGCAGCACACCGGTCACCGACGCGCCGGCCTCCGCGTCCAGGCCGGCACCGACCAGCACGGTCACCAGGTCACCGCCGGACGCCAACAGCAGATCCAGCAAACCGATCGCAGCCCCCGCCGCGTCGGCGGCCACGATCAGCACCTCGTCCCCCGCGATGCCCAGGCCGTCGCCCGGCTGACAGCGGCCCGCCCAGGTCAGCGCGCTTTCGGTGGCGATGCGCACCGATCCGTACCGAGCGCTGCCCGCCGCGCGGGCCATGGTGTAGCCGTCGTCGACCGCCTGACGGTCCGTCTCGTGCACCGCCAGCGCGGCCAATCCCTGCACCATCGACCCCGTCGGTATCGGCACCACGTCGATGCCCCAGCCGATGGCCGCGGTGCAGCCGGCCACCAATTCCTCGGCGGCCACATAGCCGTTGGGCAGCACCATCACCTGCGCGGCACCGGCGTCGACGACGGCGCGCGTCAGCTGGTGCGCGCTGATGCCGGTGGCCGGATCGCCCGCATCCGGGGCGGGCCGCAACACGTGGGCGCCCTCGCCGGCGAACAGCTCGGCGGCCCCGTCCCCGTCCACGACGGCCAGCACTGCCCGCTCCTTGGTCCAGCTGCCCGCGGGCAGCCCGACGACCCCGGAGCTCAGCGCCGAGATCACGATCCGGCTCAGCCGCCCGACTCCGAGTCCGGCCTCGACGGCGGCGCCGGCGTCATCGGTGTGCACGTGCACCGAGTAGGTGCCCGACGGCACGGCGGCGATCGCCACGGATTCGCCCAGGTCCTCGAGCCGCTGCCGCAACCGGTCGGCGGCCGCGGCGTCGCAACCGTCCAGCCCGTACATCACCTCGAACTGCGGCGCGGGCCGTTCGGTGGCGCCCGGCGTGGGTTGGGCGCGCGGCGACAGCTCGTAGACCGTGCGGGCCGGCGGCTGGCCGCCGACCGTCGAGCGCAGCGCATCGAGCAACACCAGCAAACCCCGCCCGCCGGCGTCCACGGCACCGGCGTCGGCCAGCACATCGAGCTGCTCCGGGGTCTTTTCCAGCGCCACGACGGCGGCATCGCCGGCGGCGGTGATCGCCGAGGCCAGCCCGTCGTCGGCGCACTCCTCGACGGCGTCGGCGGCCGCGCGCAGCACCGAGACGATGGTTCCCGGGACTTCCTGCCGGCCCATCGAGGTGATGACCAGCTCGACGGCGCGCTGCAACGCCGCCCCGAGCAGCACCGCGTCCAGGTGCGGCAGTTCCCCGCCGGACTCGGCCGCCGCGGTCGCGGTGACGTCGGCGATACCGCGCAGGATCTGCGACAGGATCACCCCGGAGTTGCCGCGGGCGCCGTTGAGCGCCCCTGCCGACAGCGCGGCCGCCACCCGGGCGACGCATCGCGGGCCGCCGTCGGCGCCGACGCCCGCGTTGGCCTCGGCCAGCGCGGAACGCATCGTGAACAGCATGTTCGCCCCGGTGTCGGAGTCGGCGACCGGGAAGACGTTGAGGCGGTTGATCTCGTCGATGTGGGTGATCAGGTCGCTGACCGCGGTGTGCGCCCAGTCCCGCAGGGCCGGTGCGTCGAGCAGACGATCCGAACTGCCCACTTCCGACCCACCTCCTCCGCCAACCGGCCTATTGAGCCTAGCCAGCGGTGGCGACACCGTCAGAGGTAAGCCGACGCTCCGTTGTGGATCGTTTTGGTGGTTGCCCGCATGAGTCGGTATCCTGAGCTGTCGCGGCGCGATCTCTACGCGGCGACCCCCGAACATCTGAGGAGCTTGAACGATGGCCGCTGTGTGCGATATCTGCGGGAAAGCCCCCGGCTTCGGCAAGTCGGTGTCGCACTCCCACCGGCGCACCAGCCGGCGCTGGGACCCGAACGTCCAGACGGTGCACGTCGTGACGCGTCCCGGCGGCAACAAGCAGCGCCTCACCGTCTGCGCGTCCTGCATCAAGGCCGGCAAGGTCGTCCGGGGCTAGCCTCACATCACGATGTGCCCGGCGTCGACGGGTATCGACACGCCCGTCACGTAGCGCGCCCGGGGACCGGCCAGCCACAGCACCGCTTCGGTCACGTCTTGCGGCTCGACCAGCGGCACGTCGGGCAACAGCATCTGGGAGACGGCCGGATTCGGATTCTCCAGCATCCGGTTCACCACGAAATCGTTGAGGATCATCGGCGTCGTCACACCGGCCGGGTGGACCGAATTGACCCGAATCTTTTGCGGCGCATAGGCATTGGCGGCCGAACGCATCAGCCCCACCACGCCGTGCTTGGACGCGGCGTAGGCGAACATCGCCGCGCTGCCGTCACCGCCCTTGCCGGTCAGCCCCTGTGACGAGCTGATCATCACGATCGAGCCGCCGCGGCCCTTGCGAATGATCGACGGCACCGTCGCGAGCAGCGTGTGCCAGACCCCCTTGAGGTTGGTGTCGACGATCGAGGTGAACACCGGCTCACTGCGGGCTTCGGTGTCACCGATCGCCACCACCCCGGCGTTGGCGATGACGATGTCCACCTCGCCGAGCTCGTCGATGCCGGCCTGCACCGCGGCCTCCAACTGCGCCAGGTCTCGCACGTCGGCAACGCCGGGAACCGCCCGGCGACCTGCGGCTTCGACCAGCTTTACGGTCTCGTCGAGGTCGGCTTTGGTGCCTAGTGGATAGGGAATCGCGTCAATATCGGCGCAGATGTCCACCGCGATGATGTCGGCGCCCTGCTCGGCGAGCGCCACCGCGTGGCTGCGGCCCTGGCCCCGCGCCGCGCCGGTGATGACGGCGACCGAGTTGTCGAGTTCACCCATGCCTATACCTCCAGCCTGGTTCCGGTCTGTTCTTCGGCGAACGCCACCAGGCGGGCGGCCACGTCGTAGTCGGATGCCAGCGGTGTGCGGCCGATCAGCGCCGGCTCGCCGCGCAGGCCGAACCTGCCGCTGACACCGACGAAGCTACCCGGCGGCACCGGTTCGCTGATGCAGTACAGGGTAGTCGCCGCGCCTTCGTCGATGTCGTTGGCGAACCGGTCGGTCACCGCCGTCACACCCTTTTGCACCAACGACATCAACGGGGCATCCGAGATGTTCGACAGGTTCGAGGCCACCCAGCCGGGGTGAGTGAGCTGAGTGACGATCGGCGATCCCGCGGCACGCAGCCGCCGGTCAAGCTCGAGCCCCCACAGCATCACCCCGAGCTTGGACCGCGCGTAGGAACCCAGCCGCGTCCACTTGTTGCGCCCCAGGTGCATGTCGTCGAGTCGCAGGGTGGCCGACTTGTGCGCGTCGGAGCCGACGTTGATGATCTGCGAACGCACCCGGGGCAGCAGCAGATTGGTCAATGCGAACGGTCCCAGCAGGTTGGTGGCGATCGTCATCTCAAAGCCGTCGACGGTTTCCTTGCGACGGTCGGTCAGCGTGCCGGCGTTGTTGATCAGAATGTCAATGTCATCGTCGACCTGATCGGCGAAAGCGCGCACCGACGACAGGTCCGCGAGATCGATCACCGACGTCAAGCCGTCCATCGCCGCGGCCCGCTGCTTGCCCAGCTCGGTGTTGCGCACCGCCATGATCACGTGGGCACCGGCCTTGGCCAGCGCCTGCGCGGTGCCCAGCCCGACGCCGTTGGTCGCGCCGGTCACGACGACTCGTTTGCCGGTCAAGTTGCCGAGCCGGCTCGGCGTCCAAGGTATCGTCACGGCGACTAAGAGTAATGGGCGGTTCTATGTAAGTTGGGTCAGTTCTGCCAACATGGTCTGCAAACGGCACAGGAGTGGCTTGGCATGAGTGACAGCGGGCGCGAAATCACCAACCTGATCTACACCTACGCCGAGCTTCTCGACGGTGGCGACCTGGACGGGGTGGCCCGGCTTTTCGTGCATGGCCGCATCTGCGGCGTCCAGGACGGTCCGCCGGAGACGGTGTTCGAGGGGTCCGCCCGGGTGCGGCAGATGTACGAGATGGCCACCCGCATCTAAGACGACGGCACCCCGAAGACCAAGCACCACACCAGCAATGTGCAACTGCACATCGACGAGGCCGCGGGCACCGCACGCAGCACCTCCTACTACTGCGTCACGCAGGCCACCCCCGACCTCCCGCTGCAGGTGATCGTCACCGGCCACTACAAAGACACCTTCCACCGGGTGGACGGCGCCTGGTGGTTCGACAGCCGCATCATGTTCGTCGACCAGGTCGGCGACGTCAGCCAGCACCTGAAGTTCTAGTGTACTCCCCGTTCGACTTCCATACGGTGCTGGGCGATGCCCAGCGCAAAGAAGCGCTAACCGATTGGGGCCCCGGCGAATTCGAGGGTCCGCTGCGGGTGCTGCTGGACGACTACGCACGCGCCGACCTCAACGCGATCGGCGTGCACATCCTGCGCTCGGGGCTGGTGCACAGCCTACGGATGCGACTTCGTACCCAGGAGTGGATCCGCCGCCACCCGGAGATCCTCGACGAACCGGTCGCCGCGCCGATCGTCGTCGTCGGGATGATGCGCAGCGGCACCACCCTGTTGCAGCGACTGCTGGCCGCCAACCCGCGTTTCGTCTGCGCCTACGGCTGGAGGTCGTCGAGGTCGCGCCCAAACTCGACTATCGATTCGGCGCTACCGCCGATCCGCGCATCGCGATCAGTGAAGCGCGAGAAGCGAAATCGCGTGAGCTGGCGCCGGGTCTGTTCGCCATCCACCCGATGTACGCCCGCGAGGCCGAAGAAGAAATCGTGTTTCTGGCCGACGCATTCCTGTCGCATGTCTCCGAATCCGGTGCGCACCTTCCGCATTACCGGTCCTGGCTAGACGAGCAGGACTTCTCCCCCGCCTACGACTACCTGCACCGCATGCTGCAGTTCATCGGTTGGCAGAAGCGGCAGCGGGGCCTGCAGGCACAGCGTTGGGTATTGAAATCGCCTGCGCGCCTGGGTTATCTGGACCTGCTGCAGGCACGGTTTCCCGACCTGCACATCGTGCACATGCACCGCGACCCACGCACCACGATCGCGTCGGGAGCCAGCCTCAACGCCACCCTGCACGCGATGCACGCCGACACCGTGGACGCGCACCGGGTGGGAGCGCAATGGTTACAGCGAATGGGCTGGACCAATGACCGGGCCATGTCGACCCGCGACGGCTGGGCCTCGGAAACCGGCGGAGAGGCTGCGATGGTCACCGACATCGGGTTCGACGACGCGGTGACCGATCCGATCGGGCAGGTGGCCCGGGTCTACGACACGATCGGCCTGCCGCTGACCGCCGAAACCGAGGCGGCGATGCGGCGCTGGCTGCGCGAGCGTCCCCGCGAGGCCGCGCGACCGCCCTACGGGCTGGAGAACTACGGCCTGCGCCCCGAGCAGGTCGATGAGCGATTCGCCTTGTACCACAAACGTTTTGGACAGCACATCGGAGGAACAGCGCATGCCTGACGATCCCGTCGCGACGATATCCCAGCACGAACAGGAGCTGGCCGCCCTCGATCTGATCGAACACCCGGTAGTCAAGGCCGCCTATCGCAGTGTGGCCGAAACCTGGCTGGGCCGGGCCAAGGCGTCCGACGCGATGCGCGAGCGCTTCGACGACGCGTTTGCCGAGGTGATGTTCTCGTCGGCGATGTGGTCGTCCAACCAGGACAAGCTGCGCCCCAAGGTCAGTTGCATCACCCGGCTGGCACATCCCGTGCAGGGCCGGCGCATTCCCGGATCACGTTGAAGCATCGACAATCCCGACAGCGTGTATCGGGTGATCCCGATCTCCGGCGACGAGCGCTACGAGATCCGCGGCCGCGTCGGCAAGAACCGCATGACCGAGAACTACTTCACGCTGTGGGACGCGAACATGGGCACCGTCAACGTGCTCAACGGCCGCACCATGGCGGTCGACTCCGACGGCAGCTTCACGATCACCGTCGACGCCGACCCGCCCAACGGGCGGGAAAATCACGTGCAGACCTCGCCGCAGGCCCACGAATTCTACATCCGCGACGTGCTGCTGGTTGGGGTCGCGACGACCCCAACCATATTGAGGTGCAACGGCGCGGGGCACACCGACCACCCCGGCGCGCACGCTCGACGAGCAGGCCGAGGCGACCGCGGCGATGATGTCGTATTTCGCGAACTTCACCGGCAAGCTCAGCCACGGCGTGTACAAGATGCCGGCCAACCACTTCGACCTGGCCTGGTCGGCGGACAAGGTCGGCGCGATGCGTAACCAGGTCTACGTGATGGGCCGGTTCGAACTCGAGCCCGACGAGGCGTTCGTCGTCGACCTCAACGACGGCGGCGCCGAGTACTTCACCGTGCCGCTGAGCAACATCTGGGGCACCACCCTCGATCTCGTCGACCGCACCGGCAGCCTCAACAAGGCGCAGTCGGTCCCGAACGAGGACGGCACCTACACCTACGTGATCTCGCCCGTCGACCCCGGCGTCGCGAACTGGATCGACTCCGACGGCCTGCGCGAGGCCATCCTGACCCTGCGCATGGCCGAGTTCGGCGAGCACGGCCCGCGCGAAAACCTGGGTGCGCGCGGACGGGTGGTCAAGCTGGATCACCTCGACACCGAGGTGCCGCACTTGCCGCGGGTCAGCGCCGCGCAGCGGGCTAGCGAACTGGCGCAGCGGCGCACGGCCTATCTGCGTCGCCTGCCGGAAGGGACGATCTAACGATGGCACGCTGGCTGATCACCGGCTGCTCCACCGGCTTCAGCCGCGAAATCGCACGCGCCGCTTTGGAAGCCGGCCACAGCGTGGTGGTGACCGCGCGCCGGGTCGAGGCGGTGACCGATCTCGCCGACGAATTCGGCGACCGGGCCGTGGCGGTTGCGCTCGACGTCACCGATGCCGCCCAGATCGCCGCCGCGGTGTCGGCCGCCGACGAGGCGTTCGGCGGGATCGACGTCCTGGTCAACAAGGCCGGTCACGGCTACCTGTCCTCGGTGGAAGAGGGTGAGGACGCCGAAGTCCGAAAGTTGTTCGACGTCAACTACTTCGGGGCCGTCGACATGATCAAGGCGGTGCTGACCGCGATGCGCGCCCGCGGCGCCGGCCACATCATCAACATCTCGTCGATGACCGGCCTGGTGGCCAACCCGCCCAACGCCTATTACTCGTCGACCAAGTTCGCGCTCGAGGCGGTGACCGAGGCGCTGGCCGCCGAGGTGCGGCCGCTGGGCATCAAGGTGATCGCGATCGAACCGGGCGCCTTCCGCACCGACTGGGCGACGCGGTCGATGAAGGAATCGGCCAGACCGATCGCCGCCTACGCCGACGTGGCGGCGCGCAAGGACCTGATCAAGCAGTTCGCCGATCACCTGCCGGGCGACCCGAAAAAGGTGGCCGAGGCGGTGCTGATGGTGACCACGCTGGACGAGCCGCCGCTGCGGCTGCTGCTGGGCCGCGACGTGCTGAAGGCGATGCGCGACAAGCTCGCCGCAATGTCGGCGTCGATCGAGGAGTGGCAGACCGTCACCAAGGACGTCAACTTCCCGGAATCGTAGCGACGATCACGGCAGCCGCCAGTCGATCGGGTCTGCGCCCATCCCGGCGAGCAATTCGTTGGCGCGGCTGAACGGGCGCGAGCCGAAGAATCCGCGTGAGGCCGACAGCGGCGAGGGGTGCGGCGACTCGATCGCCACGCAATTACCCTCTGCCAGCACCGGTTTGAGCGTCGACGCGTCGCGCCCCCACAGGATCGCCACCATCGGCTGTGACCGCCCGACCAGTGCGCGGATGGCACACTCGGTGACGGCCTCCCAACCCTTGCCGCGATGCGACGCCGGGTTGCTCGGCCGCACCGTCAGGACCCGGTTCAGCAGCAGCACTCCGCGCTGCGCCCACGGCGTCAGGTCGCCGCACGACGGCGGCGGGTGCCCGAGGTCGGCGCAGTATTCGTCGAAGATGTTGGCCAGGCTGCGCGGCAGCGGCCGCACCTCGGGGGCCACCGAGAAGCTCAAACCCACGGCGTGGCCGGGTGTCGGATAGGGGTCTTGCCCGACGATCAGCACCCGCACCTGATCGAATGGAAAGGTGAAGGCGCGCAATACGTTCGGCCCTGCGGGTAGATATCTGCGGCCGGCCGCGAGCTCGTCGCGCAGAAACTGCCCCATCTTGGTCACCTGCTCGGCCACCGGCTCCAGTGCGGCCGCCCACCCCTGCTCGACGAGTTCACTCAACGGTCGTGCGGTCACGTTGCTATTAAAGGCCACCCTCACGCGCGAACGACTGCCAGCCCGCGTATCCCTGCCACTCGGCGCCGTCGACGAGCACCCGGGCCGGCCCGTCGAGCACCCGCCCGATGACGCGCCACCCGGACGGCACCGGGCCGGCGAAACAGGCCACCAGGGCGTGATCTTCGCCGCCGCCCAGCACCCACGACCAGGGATCGACGCCGGCCGCGGCGGCCGCCGCACTCAGCGCGTCGCGGTCGGGCCGTAGTGCCGCGGTGGACAAGTCGATGCCCGCACCCGAGGAGTCGGCCACGTGCCGCAGATCGGCGACCAGGCCGTCGGAGATGTCGATCATCGCCTGCGCGCCGGCTGCCGCGGCCACCGCGCCCTGACCGTACGGCGGGGCGGGCACCAGATGGCGGGCACGCAGTTCGTCGAATCCGCCAATCTCTTTGTGCCACAGCGAGTATCCGGCAGCCGAGCGACCAAGCTCACCGGCGACGGCAACCGCGGCGCCGGGTTTCGCCCCCGAGCGCAACACCGGTGCCCGGCCGCCCAGGTCGCCCAGCACCGCCACCGACACCACCCACAGCGGCGCGCTGACCAGATCACCGCCGACGATACCGGCGCCGACGCGCGCGGCCTCGTCCCACATTCCGTCGACCAGCGCGGCCGCGTCCCCCGTCGGCGTATCGGCGGGAGCGCCGAAGCCGACGACGAACGCGGTGGCCCGCCCGCCCATCGCCTCGATGTCGGCGGCGTTTTGCGCGATGGCCTTGCGGCCGACGTCGTGCGGCGTCGACCAGTCCAGGTGAAAATGCCGGTCCGCCACCAGCATGTCGGTCGACACCACGTTGCGGCCGTCCGCGGCCGACACCACCGCCGCGTCGTCACCGGGCCCGAGCAGCACGGCATCGGGTTGAACACGGCCGCGCACCAGCCGGTCGATGACGCCGAATTCGCCGAGCTGCCCCAAGGTGGGCGACTTTCCGGCCGCGTCTTCGCCCACGTCACCTCCTGCGCCGCGCATCGCCCAGGCGAGGCTCTCGTACAGCGGTCCCACCTGCGGTAAGTTTGGTCTTTGCCCGCGCGAGCGGACGGCGCCAGTGTAGAGCGCTGCGACGATCCGGGGGCGTGAGGATGAGATGGGAGGTGCCCGGGTGGTCGATGCCTCGGGCGTCGACGGCCCGGCGATGATGACCGGTTCGGACTCCGACGATCGACCGCCGCGGGCACTGCTTATCGCCGCGGTTGTGGTGGCGGTCGTCGCGATCGGGGTGGTGCTCGTCATCGCCGCCACCCGCGAGGCTCCACCGCAGCCGGTCGCCCTGCCAACCGTGCCCGCGCCGCAGGCCGGCAGCCCCGCATGCGAAGCGCTGCTGGCGGCGTTGCCGCAGCGGCTCGGCGACTACCAGCGCGCGCCGCTGGCCGCCCCGGCTCCCGAGGGTGCGTCCGCCTGGCGCACCGGAACCGGCAACGAGCCGGTGGTCTTGCGCTGCGGGCTGGAACGTCCGACCGACTTCGTGGTGGGATCACCGATCCAGATCGTCGACCGGGTGCAGTGGTTCGAGGTGGCGGCCGATCAGCAATCCGCCGGTGACGCAGGCAGATCCACCTGGTACACGGTGGACCGGCCGGTGTATCTGGCGCTGACCCTGCCGCCGGGATCCGGGCCGACACCGATCCAGCAGCTCTCCGAGGTGATCGATCGCACCATCACGGCGGTGCCGATCGACCCCGCCGGGCCACCCGCGGGTTAGCGCAGGCCCGTGCCCCGAACGATGGCCGTCTCGACCATGGTCGCCAACAGGGTTTGATAGTCGATGCCGCTGGCCGCCCACATCCTCGGGTACATCGAGATCGTGGTGAATCCCGGCATCGTGTTGACCTCGTTGATCACCGGTCCGTCGTCGGTGAGGAAGAAGTCGACGCGGGCCAGGCCCTGGCAGTCGATGGCCTTGAACGCCCGGATGGCCAATTGGCGCACACTGTCGGCGATCTCGTCGTCGACCTTGGCGGGCACGTCCAATTCGGCTGCGTCGTCGAGGTATTTGGTCTCGAAGTCGTAGAAGCCGTCCTCGTGTCCGCGCACGCCGACCACCCGGATCTCGCCCACCGTGCTGGCTTCTACGCTGCCGTCCGGCATTTCGAGCACACCGCACTCCAGCTCGCGACCGTTGATCGCGGCTTCGACGATCACCTTCGGATCGTGGCGGCGGGCATCGGCCACCGCGGCGGCCAATTCGTCCCAGCTGGTCACCCGGTTCACGCCGATCGACGAACCCCCGCGTGCGGGTTTGACGAACGCCGGCAGGCCCAGCCGCTCACGTTCCTCGGGGGGCAGCGTCTGCGCCGACGGGCGCAGCACCGCGTACGGCCCGACCGGAATCCCCTCGGCGGCAAGCAGCTTCTTGGTGAATTCCTTGTCCATCCCGACCGCGCTGGACAACACCCCGGCGCCGACGTACGGCACGCCGGCGAGCTCGAGCAGCCCCTGGATCGTGCCGTCCTCGCCGTAGGGACCGTGCAACACCGAGAACACCACGTCGACCGATCCCAAAACCTCGCCGGCGCCCGGCGGCAGCGACACCAACTGTCCGCCGCGGCGCGGATCGGCCGGCAGCGCCAGCTCGGTTCCCGACTCGGTGGTCACCCCGGGCAGCCGGCGATTGCTGATCGCCAGCGCATCCGGGTCGCCGTCGGTGAGCACCCAGGACCCTTCCGGGGTGATGCCGATGGCGACCACATCGAACCGTTGCGGGTCCAGGTTGCGCAGGATGCTGCCCGCGGACACGCACGAAATGGCGTGCTCATTGCTGCGTCCACCGAAGACCACGGCGACGCGCACCCGGCTGCTGGCGTTCACAACCTTCAGAGGCTACCGCCTGGGCCGCCGAGGGGTCCGGGCGCCGACCCGGAGCGGGGATTTGCCGAACCCGTCGAGCTCATTCCGGTTTGGTGCTGCGACCGAGCAGCAGGGCCATCGCCTCGTCGACCGAGAGCCCCTTGTGACAGACCCGGTGCACGGCGTCGGTCAGCGGCATCTCGACGTCGTAGCTGGACGCCAGCGCGAGCACGGATTCGCAGGATGTCACGCCCTCGACGACGTGGCCGTCCTTCCCTTGCAGCGCCGACTGCATGCTGGCGCCCCGCCCCAGCCGCTCCCCCATCGAACGGTTGCGCGAGTGCGGTGACCTGCAGGTCGCGACCAGATCGCCCACCCCGGCCAGCCCGGCCAGCGTCGCACCCTTGGCGCCCAGCGCGATGCCCAGCCGCATGATCTCGGCCAGACCGCGGGTGATGATCGCCGCGGCCGTGTTCTCGCCGAGGCCGACGCCGGCCGCCATTCCGCAGGCGAGCGCGATGACGTTCTTGCAGGCTCCGCCGATCTCGGTGCCGACCACATCACTGTTGGTGTACGGGCGGAAGTACCCGGTGTTCAGCATCCGCTGTAGGGCGACCGCCCGGCCGGAGTCGCTGCATGCGACCACGGTGGCGGTCGGTTGACACTCGGCGATTTCGCTGGCCAGGTTCGGCCCGGAGATCACCGCGACCTGCGACGGGTCGGCCCCGGTCACCGAGACGATGACCTGGCTCATGCGCATCAGGGTGCCCAACTCGATGCCCTTGGCCAGGCTGACCAGCGTCGCGCCGTCGGCGATCAGCGGAGTCCAGCCCTCGAGGTTGCTGCGCAAATTCTGGGCCGGGACCCCCAGCAGCACCGTCGTCACACCGCGCAGCGCCTCGCCCGCGTCGGCGGTGGCGCGGATACCGGCAGGCAGCAACGTGCCGGGCAGGTAGGCGGGGTTGTAGCGGGTGGTGTTGATCTGCTCGGCGACGTCGGAGCGCCGGGCCCACAGCCTGATCTCGGCTTCTGGTCCGCACGCCTCGGCGAGCACCTTGGCCAGCGCTGTTCCCCATGCTCCGGCGCCCATCACCGCAACGGCGCCCGCTGTGCCGGCCATTTCCCATCCCGATCTGTCAGTCGCATCCGCAGCCGCTACACCCTAGAACGCCGGGCGGGCGGACGTCACCATGTCCCCCACAAGCGGGCGATTCCCCCGCTCGTGACAGGGTGACTCGCTCGCTGGCAGGATTGACCTCATGAGCGGCACACGGGGGGACGGCGTCGGCGATGTCGCGTTGATCATCGCCGTCAAGCGGCTGACTGCCGCCAAGACCCGGTTGGCTCCGGTGTTCTCGGCGCAGACCCGCGAGACCGTGGTGTTGGCCATGTTGGTCGACACCGTGACGGCCGCCGCGGGCGTCGGCTCGGTCGGCTCGATCACGGTCATCACGCCCGACGAAGCCGCGGCGGCCGCGGCGGCACGACTCGGGGCGCAGGTGATCGACGACCCGACGCCCGACGGCGACGACGATCCGCTCAACCATGCGATCGCCACCGCCGAACGATCGGTCGCGGACTCGTTTCCTAATGTTGTTGCGCTGCAAGGCGATTTGCCCGCACTGCAAACGCAGGAGCTGGCCGAGGCGATCACCGCCGCACGCGGTTACCGGCGCAGCTTCGTGGCCGATCGGCTGACGACCGGCACCGCCGCACTGTGCGCCTTCGGCACCGCGCTGGATCCCCAGTTCGGGTCGGATTCCGCGGCGCGACATCGTCGTTCGGGCGCGATCGAGCTGACCGGCGCGTGGCCCGGGCTGCGCTGCGACGTCGACACCCCCGCCGATTTGGCCGCCGCGCGGCGACTCGGCGTGGGAGCGGCAACCGCCCGCGCGATCGGCCACCCGTGAAAAAGGCAGCGTGGCAAACCTGTCCGAAGGGTGAACAGCATGCCAACGGGGAGTGGATCTCTACCGAGCGCTAGCAGCACGGAGGGGTGATGAGCAATGATTCCATCGTGACCGAAATCGAAGCGCAAGCACGGCTTGACGAAACCGAGTGGCAATCCGGCGACACCGCCCTGGGCGCGCCCCCCGCGACCACCCCCGCCGTGATCGACGACGCGCTGCCGGAGGACCGGTACCTCAACCGGGAGCTGAGCTGGCTGGACTTCAACGCGCGGGTGCTGGCGTTGGCCGCCGACACCTCGCTGCCGTTGTTGGAGCGCGCCAAATTCCTGGCGATCTTCGCGTCGAACCTCGACGAGTTCTATATGGTCCGGGTCGCCGGCCTCAAGCGCCGCGACGAGATGGGACTGTCGGTTCGTTCGGCCGACGGCCTTACGCCGCGAGAGCAACTGGCCCGCATCGGTGAGCAGACGCAGCGAATCGCGACCCGGCACGCGCGCGAGTTCCTCGATTCGGTGCGGCCGGCACTGGCGCAGGAAGGCATCTATATCGTCACGTGGGCCGATTTGGATCAGGCCGAGCGCGACCAACTCTCGACCTATTTCACCGAGCAGGTATTCCCGGTGCTGACCCCGCTGGCCGTCGACCCGGCGCACCCGTTCCCGTTCGTGAGCGGACTGAGCCTGAACCTGGCCGTCACGGTCAAGGACGACGGCGGGGGTCAGCACTTCGCCCGAGTCAAGGTGCCCGACAACGTCGATCGCTTCGTCGAACTCGGCACCGAGGACGGAAACGACGGGCAGGTGGTGCGCTACCTGCCGACGGAAGAGCTGATCGCGGCGTTCCTGCCGGAGCTGTTTCCGGGCATGGAAATCGTCCAGCACCACGCGTTCCGCATCACCCGCAACGCCGACTACGAAGTGGAAGAGGACCGCGACGAGGACCTGCTGCAGGCGCTGGAGCGGGAATTGGCGCGCCGGCGCTTCGGTTCACCGGTGCGGCTCGAGGTCGCCGACGACATGACCGAGAGCATGCTGGAGCTGCTGCTGCGCGAACTCGACGTGGATCCCGGCGATGTCATCGAAGTTCCCGGGCTGCTCGACCTTTCGTCGCTGTGGCAGATCTACGGCATCGACCGGCCGGCGTTGAAAGACCGGACATATGTTCCGGCCACCAGTCCCGCCTTCGCGGACCGGGAGACACCCAAGAGCATCTTCGCGACGCTGCGCGAAGGCGATGTGCTGCTTCACCATCCGTATGAATCGTTCTCCACCAGCGTGCAGCGATTCATCGAGCAGGCGGCCTCCGATCCGAACGTGCTGGCGATCAAGCAGACGCTGTACCGCACCTCCGGTGACTCGCCGATCGTTCGGGCGCTGATCCAAGCCGCCGAAGCCGGAAAGCAAGTCGTGGCAATGGTGGAGATCAAGGCTCGCTTCGACGAGCAGGCCAACATCCGCTGGGCACGCACCCTCGAGCAAGCGGGCGTGCACGTCGTCTACGGCTACGTCGGACTCAAGACACACTGCAAGACCTGCCTGGTGGTGCGTCGCGAAGGTTCGACCATTCGGCGCTACTGCCACATCGGTACCGGCAACTACAACGGGAAAACCGCCCGACTGTACGAAGATGTCGGTCTGCTCACGGCGGCTCCCGATATCGGGGCCGACCTGACGGACTTGTTCAATTCGCTGACCGGCTACTCGCGCAAGGTCTCCTACCGCAATCTTTTGGTTGCGCCGCACAGCATCCGGACCGGCATCATCGAACGTGTCGAGCGCGAGATCGCCGCGCATCGTGAACACGGCGGCGGCCGGATCCGGTTGAAGATGAACGCTCTGGTCGACGAACAGGTGATCGACGCCCTGTATCGCGCGTCGCGAGCCGGCGTGCGGGTCGAGGTGGTGGTGCGCGGGATCTGCGCGCTGCGCCCTGGCGCGGAAGGCTTCTCGGAGAACATCTCCGTGCGTTCGATCCTCGGCCGGTACCTGGAGCACTCGCGGATCATGTATTTCAATCGCATCAACGAGTTCTGGATCGGCAGCGCCGACATGATGCACCGCAACCTCGACCGTCGCGTCGAGGCCCTGGTTCAGGTCAAAGATCCGAAGCTGACCGCCTATCTGAACGACTTGTTCGACTCGGCGCTGGACCCGTCCACGCGGTGCTGGGAACTGGAGTCCGACGGGCAGTGGGTCGCATCGCCGCGGGACGGTCACTCCGTACGCGACCACCAGGAATCACTGATGGAGCGCCACCGCGGCACGTAACGCCGTGTGGTAATTTTCCAAGCCACCCCTTGGCCGGCGTGGCGCTGGCCGAATTGACCTGCAGGAGTGAGGTGTCGGACCAGAACTCGTCAGGCGGTCGGCGCTCAGGGAAACGGATCGTCTACGCCGCGGGCGCGGTGCTGTGGCGACACAGCAGTGCTGATTCGGACGACTCCGAGCTCGAGATCGCTCTGATCCACCGTCCCCGTTACGACGATTGGTCGCTACCCAAGGGCAAGGTGGATCCGGGCGAAACCGCACCGGTGGCCGCGGTACGCGAAGTGCTGGAAGAGACCGGACACCACGCCATCCTTGGCCGACGGCTGAACAAGGTGAGCTACCCGATCGACCAGGGTGTCAAAAAGGTGTACTACTGGGCCGCGCGCAGCACCGGCGGCAAATTTGTACCGGGCAAAGAGGTCGACGAATTGATCTGGTTGCCCGTCGCCGATGCGATGAAGAAACTGGACTATACCCAAGACCGAAATGTGTTGCAGCGCTTCATAAAACAACCAGCAGACACCCATACCGTGTTGGTGGTGCGGCACGGCACCGCGGGCCGGAAGTCGCGCTTTTCCGGGGACGACACCCAACGCCCACTGGACAAGCGAGGACGCGCTCAGGCAGAGGCGTTGGTCGGCCAACTGATGGCGTTCGGTGCCACCCACGTGCACGCCGCCGACCGGGTGCGCTGCCACCAGACGGTCGAACCGCTCGCCGCGGAGCTCGGTGTGCGAATCGAGAGCGAGTCCACGCTCACCGAAGAGGCCTACGCCAAGAACCCCAAACGTGGCCGGCACCGGGTGCTGCACATCGCCGACCACGAGGGCACACCGGTGATCTGCACGCAGGGCAAGGTGATTCCGGATCTGATCACCTGGTGGTGCGAACGCGACGGGGTGGACCCGGACAAGTCACGCAACCACAAGGGCAGCACCTGGGTGCTGTCGCTGGCCAAAGGCCGACTGGTGGCCGCCGACCACATCGGCGGCGCGCTGGCCACCAACGTTCGGGCCTGACACACGAAATACCCTTCGGGCAGCAATGCCGCCCGAAGGGTACTCGCGGCTGAACTCGGTTGACTTACTTGCGACCGCGCTTGGCGGCGGCCTTCTTGGCCGGCGCCTTCTTCGCGGCCTTCTTGGCCGGAGCCTTGGTCGCGACCTTGCGCACCGGAGCCTTGGCGGCGGTCTGCTTCACTGCCTTGACCGCTTTCTTGGCCGGAGCCTTGGTGGCGGCCTTCTTGGCGGGAGCCTTGGTGGCGGCCTTCTTGGCGGGAGCCTTGGTGGCGGCCTTCTTGGCCGGGGCCTTGGTCGCAGCCTTCTTGGCCGGGGCCTTCTTGGCCGGAGCCTTCTTGGCGGCCTTCTTGGCTGCGCCTGCAAAAACACCACGTTTCACGGCCGGTCCTTCCGACGGGAGGCGCTGTGCGCCAGCAACAACCGCTTTGAATTGAGCACCCGGGCGGAACGCGGGGACGGACGTCGGCTTTACCTTCACCGTCTCACCGGTCCGCGGGTTGCGGGCCACGCGCGCTGCGCGGCGCCGTTGTTCGAACACACCGAACCCGGTGATGGTCACGCTGTCGCCCTTGTGCACCGCACGCACAATGGTGTCGACAACATTCTCGACGGCGGCGGTCGCCTGCCGACGGTCCGAGCCCAATTTCTGTGTGAGCACATCTATGAGCTCTGCTTTGTTCATCCAAACCCTCCGAAGCCAGTGGTCCCATTTTGGGAACCGACTAGCGAACACGGTAAACCCTCACCCAGCAAATTTCCAAGCGCCACGCGCAATTTCACGGCCAAGCGACAGGAAATTCCGGGATCTGCTTGCCGCCCTTGGCCGGTGACGCGGGCGAAAAATAAGCCTTGCTAGCTAAGGTGATCGGGCCGAATTGCCGCCCCGATCATTCGCTCAGGGGGCGGGTAGGGTGCGCGGTTTCCAGTCCGGACGGGCCGCCTCGAAAGATTCGATCTGGTCGAGTTTCTGCAGCGTAAGGGCTATATCGTCGAGTCCTTCGAGTAGTCGCCAAGCGGCGTGGTCGTCAATCTTGAACGGCAGCACCGTCGTTCCCGCGGTGATATTTCGATCTTGAAGATTGGCAGTGATTTCCAGCCCTGGGCTCTGCTCGATCAGCTTCCAAAGCAGTTCCACCCCGTCCTGGCTGACTTCGGCCGCCAGCAGCCCCGCCTTACCCGCGTTGCCCCGGAAAATGTCACCGAATCGAGACGAGATGACGACCCGGAACCCGTAGTCCATCAGCGCCCACACCGCGTGCTCGCGCGACGATCCGGTCCCGAAGTCGGGTCCGGCGACCAAGACCGAGCCTCGGTCAAATGGGCTGAGATTGAGCACGAATGACGGATCCGAGCGCCAGGACGCGAACAAGCCGTCCTCGAAACCGGTTCGGGTGACCCGCTTCAAATACACCGCGGGAATGATCTGATCGGTATCGACATTGGACCGCCGCAGCGGCACACCAATCCCGGTGTGGGTGTGAAAGGCTTCCATCTTCGTCCTCGATTTCGTTTTCAGTTCAAGTCGGCCGGGGTAGACAATGTGCCACGGACCGCGGTCGCCGCCGCGACGGCCGGCGATACCAAATGCGTACGGCCGCCTTTGCCCTGCCGCCCTTCGAAGTTGCGGTTGGACGTCGCGGCGCAACGCTCGCCCGGCGCAAGCTGATCGGGGTTCATGCCCAGGCACATCGAGCAGCCGGCCTGTCGCCATTCTGCGCCGGCAGCGGTGAATACCTCACTGAGCCCTTCGGCTTCGGCTTGCGCTCGCACCCGCATCGAGCCCGGGACAACCAGCATTCGCACGCCCTGGGCCACTGTGCGACCGCGCAGCACCTCGGCCACCACCCGCAGATCCTCGATACGACCGTTGGTACAAGACCCCACGAACACCGCGTCGACGGCGATGTCGCGCATCGGCATGCCCGGCCGAAGGTCCATATATGCCAACGCTTTCTCCGCGGCCTGGCGCTCGTCGTCATTGGTCATCGATTCCGGATCCGGAACGGCCGCGCCCAGCGGCACGCCCTGACCGGGGTTGGTTCCCCAGGTGACGAACGGGGTCAACGACTGCGCATCGAGATAGACCTCGGTGTCGAACACGGCGCCGTCATCGGTGCGCAGCCCTTGCCAGTACTGCAGTGCGGCGTCCCACTGCGCGCCGGTCGGTGCATGCGGGCGGCCGCGCAGGAATTCGTACGTCGTCTTGTCCGGTGCCACCATTCCGGCCCGCGCCCCGGCTTCGATACTCATGTTGCAGACCGTCATCCGGCCTTCCATGGACAGCGATTCGATCGCGCTGCCCCGGTATTCGATGACATGGCCTTGTCCTCCGCCGGTACCGATCTTGGCGATCAGCGCGAGGATGATGTCCTTGGCCGTCACGCCGGGCGGCAGGTCGCCGTCGACGTTGACCGCCATTGTCTTGAAGGGCCGCAACGGCAGGGTCTGGGTGGCGAGCACGTGCTCGACCTCCGAGGTGCCGATGCCCATCGCCAGTGCGCCGAATGCGCCGTGGGTCGATGTGTGACTGTCCCCACAGACAATCGTCATTCCCGGTTGGGTCAGCCCCAATTGGGGCCCGACGACATGCACGATGCCCTGCTCGATGTCGCCCATCGGATGCAGCCGGCCGCCGAATTCGGCGCAGTTGCGCCGCAATGTCTCCACCTGAGTACGCGATACCGGGTCGGCGATCGGCTTGTCGATGTCGACGGTTGGCACGTTGTGGTCCTCGGTGGCCAGCGTCAGATCCGGCCGACGCACCGGCCGGCCGGCCAGGCGCAGGCCGTCGAACGCCTGCGGGCTGGTGACCTCGTGCACCAAATGCAGGTCGATGTAAATCAAGTCGGGCCCGCCGGCCCCCTGGACCGACGAGCCGGATACCACAACGTGGTCGTCCCAAACCTTTTCGGCCAGGGTGCGCGGCTTACCGCCTGGTGTGTTGGTTCCCATCGTGAACTCGCCTTTATTCGCGTCGTTCGCGGCTCGCCGATCAATCCGGGCTGTGATCTCAGAATGCGAGACGCTAGTATCTCTTTATGAGACAGCATAGCGGCATCGGCGTGCTGGATAAAGCCGTGGATGTACTGCACACGATCGCGGAATCTCCCTGCGGGTTGGCCGAACTGTGCGAGCGAACCGGTTTCCCCCGGGCCACCACGTACCGACTTGCCGCCGCGCTGGAGGTACATCGCCTGCTGGCGCGCGACGGCGAAGGGCGTTGGCAGCTGGGTCCGGCGCTGACCGAACTCGCCACCCGCGTCGACGATCCGTTGCTGGCGGCCGGTGCGGCTGTGCTCCCCCAATTGCGGGAAACCACCGGGGAAAGCGTGCAGCTGTACCTCCGTGAGGGCACCTCGCGGGTCTGCGTGGCCGCACTGGAACCGGCTGCGGGCCTTCGCGATACGGTTCCGGTCGGGGCCAGGCTGCCGATGACGGCGGGTTCGGGGGCGAAAGTCTTGCTGGCACACAGCGATGCCGCCACGCAAAAAGCCGTGCTGCCGACGGCGAAGTTCACCGACCGCACGCTGGCCGAGGTACGCCGGCGCGGTTGGGCGCAAAGCGTTGCCGAGCGCGAGCCGGGGGTGGCGAGTGTGTCGGCACCGGTGCGCGATAGCCGCGGAGTGGTCGTCGCGGCCATCTCGGTGTCAGGGCCCATCGACCGGATCGGTCGGCGGCCCGGGGCGCGCTGGGCCGCCGACCTTCTCTCGGCCGCCGGCGCCATGGCCCGGCGCCTTTAATCGTCTCGAATGTGTGTCCACGGCGGCGAGTGTGCGGGTGAGACGCCCTGAGCGCACCCGGAAAAGGCATTTGACAGACTGACGCCATGGGAACCAATCAGCGCGCGGCCATCGTCATGTCCGACGATGAGATCGCCGATTTCGTCGTCAAGAGCCGCACCGGAACAATGGCCACCATTGGCCCCGACGGCCAACCGCATTTGACCGCCATGTGGTACGCCGTCGTCGACGGCGAAATCTGGCTGGAGACAAAGGCCAAGTCACAGAAAGCGGTCAACCTGACCCGCGACCCCCGGGTGACCTTCCTGATCGAGGACGGCGACACCTACGACACGCTGCGCGGGGTTTCCTTCGAGGGCGTCGCGGAGATCGTCGACGACCCCGAAGTCGCGCACCGGGTCGGGGTCAGCGTGTTTGAGCGCTACACCGGTCCCTACACCGACGAGATGAAGCCCTTCGTCGAGCAGATGATGAACAAGCGGGTCTGCGTCCGCATCGTCGCGCGGCGCACGCGCTCGTGGGATCACCGCAAGCTTGGATTGCCGCCGATGCCGGTGGGTGGTTCCACCGCACCGGCCGTGCTGAGGACCGGCCAGTAAATATGTAGCCCCGATGGGATTCGAACCCACGCTACCGCCGTGAGAGGGCGGCGTCCTAGGCCGCTAGACGACGGGGCCAGAACCGATCCGAGCTGCCAGCATAGCTCACCCGACGGGGGCCACCTAATCGCTTACAGCATGGCGGATTTTGCTGGGGTACCAGGACTCGAACCTAGAATGGCTGAACCAGAATCAGCTGTGTTGCCAATTACACCATACCCCATTGGCTGCCGAAAACCGCTGCTCAGAGCGGTTTCCCGTACTTTTTCAAGCGCTGTTACCAGCCTGGGAGTCCGCTGCCGCCAGCCGTTGTCGGCTTTGCAAACCGCAGTGCAGAGTACCAAAGATTTACCCGACGCCGGCGCGCGCGGTCCTCAGCCGCCCCAGGCTGCGATCGCGGCCGAGTAGCTCCAGCGACTCGAACAGCGGCGGGCTGATCGTCGTCCCGGTCGCGGCGACCCGGATCGGGCCGAACGCCTTGCGCGGTTTGAGCGCCAGACCGTCGATCAGCGCGGTCTTGAGGGCTTCCTCGATCGCGGCGGCGGTCCAGTCCGGCACGGCGTCCAGGGCCGCCACCGCGGCGTCTAATACCGCGACGCCGTCCGGCCCGAGTTCTTTTGCGGCCGCCTTCGGGTCGATCGCGTATTCGTCGTCGTTGAGGAACTTCAACAGGTCCCACGCGTCGCCCAGCACCACGATACGAGTCTGCACCAGCTCGGCGGCCGTCGCGAGTCCGGCGTCGTCGAGTCCGGTGTCGTGGCCGTGCACGGCGAAGTAGTCGCGCAGTCGGCCGGTGAAGTCGGCCACGTCGAGCATCCGGATGTGTTCGGCGTTGAGCGCGTCGGCCTTCTTCTGGTCGAAGCGGGCCGGGTTGGAGTTGACGTCGACGACGTCGAACGCCGCCACCATTTCGGCCAGGCTGAACAGGTCGTGATCGTCGGCGATCGCCCAGCCCAGCAGCGCAAGGTAATTCAGCAGACCCTCGGGGATGAAACCCCGGTCGCGGTGAGCGAACAGATTGGACTGCGGGTCGCGCTTGGACAGCTTTTTGGTGCCCTCCCCCAATACCGTTGGCAGGTGCGCGAATTGCGGGGTGCGTTCGGCAACCCCGATCCGGATCAACGCTCGGTACAACGCCAGCTGGCGCGGCGTCGACGGCAGCAGGTCCTCGCCGCGCAGTACGTGGGTGATCTTCATCAGCGCGTCGTCGACCGGGTTGACCAAGGTATACAAGGGATCTCCGCTGGCGCGCGTCAGCGCGAAATCGGGCACCGAGCCCGCCGCGAAGGTCGTGGTCCCGCGCACCAGGTCATTCCAGGCCAGATCCTCGTCGGGCATCCGCAGCCGCACCACCGGCTTGCGGCCTTCGGCCAAGAACGCCGCGCGCTGGGAGTCGGTCAGCTGGCGGTCGAAATTGTCGTAGCCCAATTTGGGGTTGCGGCCGGCGGCGATGTGGCGGGCCTCGACCTCCTCCGGCGTCGAAAACGCGTAGTACGCCTCACCCACGGCGAGCAGCTTGTCCACCACCTCGCGGTAGATGTCGCCGCGCTGCGACTGCCGGTACGGGCCATAGGGACCCCCGACCTCGGGGCCCTCGTCCCAATCCAGCCCGAGCCAGCGCAACGCGTCGAGCAGAGCCAGATAGCTTTCCTCGCTGTCCCGCTCGGCGTCGGTGTCCTCGATGCGAAAGACGAAGGTGCCCCCGGTATGCCGGGCATAGGCCCAGTTGAACAGCGCGGTGCGAACCATCCCGACGTGTGGGGTGCCGGTGGGCGACGGGCAGAACCGGACCCGAACGGCGCCCGGGGCGGTCACGACTTTCCTTTTCGGACCACGGGATTGGAGAGGGTGCCGATGCCCTCGATGGAGATGGCGACGATGTCGCCGTCCTCGATGGGCCCGACGCCGGCCGGCGTTCCGGTGAGGATCAAATCACCCGGCAGCAGGGTCATCACCGCCGAGATCCATTCCACGATGGCACCGACGTCGTGAATCATCAGCGAGGTGCGGCTGTCCTGTTTGACTTGGCCGTTGACCTCGGTGCGCAACGCCAGGTCGGCCGGGTCGATGTCGGTGACGACCCAGGGCCCGACCGGGCAGAAGGTGTCGTGGCCCTTGGCGCGAGTCCACTGGCCGTCAGCCCGTTGCTGATCGCGCGCCGACACGTCGTTGGCGATCGTGTAGCCCAGGATGTTGTCGGCTGCGTGCGCGGCGGGCACGTCCTTGCACGGCCGGCCGATCACCGCGGCCAGCTCCCCCTCGAAGTGCACCGGTGATGCGTTGGCGGGCAAGAGAATCGGCACGTTCGGCCCGATGATGGCGGTGTTGGGCTTGAGGAAGATGATCGGATCGGCCGCGGCCGAGCCCGTCGCGAAGCTCGCCATCTCCGCGATGTGGTCGGCGTAGTTCTTGCCGACGCAGACCACCTTGCCGGCCAGCATCGGGGCCAGCAGCCGGACGTCGGCCACCGGCCACGAGCGGCCGGTGAACGTCGGGGTGCCGAACGGGTGCTCGGCGATCTCGCGGGCAGTCATCGCGCCGGGGTCCTCCAGCGGACCCTCGATGCTGACAAAGGAGACACCGTCCGGGCTGGCGATTCGACCTAGGCGCATTCATTTGAGCCTAGTGACGGTCGCGAGCCCGGCAGCAGCCGGGCGCTGCGGCGTTTCTCACCGCTGGTCTGGAAAGCTAGAGCCCGGCTGCGATCCGTTCGCCGACTTCGGTGGTGGAAAGCCGTTCGTCGCCGCGCGATGCCAGATACGACTCGACCGCCCGCTCCACCCGGCTGGCGGCCTCGGTCTCACCGAGGTGGGCCAGCAGCAGACCCACCGAGACGACGGCCGCGGTCGGATCGGCGATGCCCTTGCCGGCGATGTCGGGCGCGCTGCCGTGCACGGGCTCGAACATCGACGGGTTCGTCCGGGTGGCGTCGATGTTTCCACTGGCGGCCAAGCCGATTCCGCCGGACACCGCGGCGGCCAGGTCGGTGATGATGTCGCCGAACAGGTTGTCGGTGACAATCACGTCGAATCGCCCGGGGTCGGTGACCAGGAAGATGGTGGCGGCGTCGACGTGTTGGTACGCCACCTCCACGTCGGGATAGTCGGCACCGACCTCGGCGAACACGCGCGACCACAGTTTGCCGGCGAAAGTCAGCACGTTGTTCTTGTGCACCAACGTCAGATGCTTACGGCGCCGCTGGGCCCGCTCGAACGCGTCCTTGACCACACGCCGCACCCCGAACGCGGTGTTGACGCTGACCTCGGTGGCCACCTCGTGGACAGTTCCGACCCGGATCGCGCCACCGTTGCCGGTGTAGGGGCCTTCGGTCCCTTCGCGCACCACCACGAAATCGATCTCGGGATTTCCCGCCAGCGGGCTGCTCACACCCTTGTACAGCTTGGCCGGCCGCAAGTTGACGTGGTGGTCGAGCTCAAAGCGCAAGCGCAGCAACAGCCCCCGCTCCAACACGCCGCTGGGCACCGACGGGTCGCCGATTGCGCCGAGCAGGATCGCGTCATGCTCGCGCAGCTCGGCCAGCGCCGACTCCGGCAGCAGCTCGCCGGTGGCGTGGAAACGCTGTGCGCCCAAATCGTATTCGGTCTTCTCCACGCCCGGCTTGACCGCATCGAGGATCTTGACCGCCTCGGCGACTACCTCCGGTCCGATGCCGTCGCCGCCGATGATCGCCAATTTCATGACAGGTCAACAACTTCCAGCTTGTTCGCACCGACAGCCTGTGAGATCGCCGACCGTACGTCGCCGGGCACGTCCTGGTCGAGTCGCAGCAGGATCGTCGCGCTCGGACCCTCGGCGTCCTCGGAGAGTTGCGCGGCTTGGATGTTCACTCCGGCCTCGCCCAGTATGGTGCCGATCTTACCCAGCGCGCCGGGCGCATCGGCGTAGTTGATCACCAGGTTCGTGCCCTGAGCGCGCAGGTCGAAGTTGCGCCCGTTGATCTGAACGACCTTCTCCACCAACTGCGGACCCGACAGCGTGCCCGCGACGTTGACGCTGGAGCCGTCGTGGGCCACCGCGCGCACGTCCAGAACGCTACGGTGGTTGGGGCTCTCGGTGGCCGTGCTGATTTCGGCGGTCACACCGCGTTCGGCCGCCAGCGCCGGCGCGTTGACGAAGGTGACCGGGTCTTCGATGATCGCCGAGAACAGGCCGCGCAGGGCCGAAAGCTTCAGCACCTCAACGTCTTCGGAGGCCAACTCGCCGCGCACCTGCACCGACAACGATGCGGGCAGACCGTCGGACAGTGCGGCCGCGAGCACGCCGAGTTTGCGCGCCAGGTCCAGCCAGGGCGCCACCTCCTCGTTGACCACCCCGCCGCCGGCGTTGACCGCGTCGGGCACGAACTCCCCGGCCAGCGCCAGCCGCACGCTCTCGGCGACGTCGGTGCCGGCCCGGTCCTGCGCCTCGGCGGTGGACGCGCCCAGGTGCGGCGTCACCACCACCTGCGGCAACTCGAAAAGCGGGCTGTCGGTGCAGGGCTCGGTGGAGAACACGTCGAGCCCGGCCGCACGGACGTGGCCGCTGGTGATCGCTTCGGCCAGCGCGGCCTCGTCCACCAGGCCGCCGCGGGCGGCGTTGACGATGATGACGCCCGGCTTGGTCTTGGCCAGCGCTTCCTTGTCGATCAGGCCCGCGGTCTCCGCCGTCTTCGGCAGGTGCACCGAGATGAAGTCGGCGCGGGTCAGCAGTTCATCCAGGGGCAGCAGTTCGATGCCGAGCTGGGCGGCGCGCGCCGGTGCGACGTAGGGGTCGTAGGCGATGACGTGGGTGCCGAACGCCGCGATGCGCGCCGCGACCAGCTGGCCGATACGGCCCAGGCCCACGATGCCGACGGTCTTGCCGAACAGTTCGGTGCCCGAGAACGACGACCGTTTCCAGGTGTGTTCACGCAGCGTGGCGTCGGCCGCCGCGATCTGGCGCGACGCGGCCAGCAGCAGCGCGATCGCGTGCTCGGCGGCGCTGTGGATGTTCGACGTCGGGGCGTTGACCACCAGGACGCCGCGTTCGGTGGCGGCGTCGACGTCGACGTTGTCCAGTCCGACCCCGGCGCGGGCGACGATCTTGAGTTTGGGGGCGGCTGCCAATACCTCGGCGTCGACGGTGGTCGCGGACCGCACCAGCAGCGCGTCGGCCTCTGGCACCGCTGCCAGCAGCTTCTCCCGGTCCGGACCGTCTACCCAGCGCACCTCGACCTGGTCGCCCAGGGCGGCGACAGTTGACTGAGCGAGTTTATCGGCGATTAACACAACAGGCAAGTTCACCCGACCAGGTTATAGGCCAGCCTGTCCGCCGCAATTGGGCGATGAACGTCACCGTCGTCGGCGGCCGCGAAATGCGCCCACCGCTGACTCAAAGTGGAGGTCGTCAGGCCCGCCGCCGCCGTAAGCGCGACCCCGCCCCGCTCGCGACACTGACGTTTCCGAAGTCGAACACCCGCACAGCGGCGGCGTTCTTCGCGGAGTTCGACCTGCCCGCGCGGCGGCGAGGTGACGACGGGTCGGGACGGCACCGCTGCGCTAACGCATTGCACGGCCGCCGATTTGACCCGTTGTCGCCGGGGTCGACTTCGCGCTCGATGACGCCCAGGCTCGGCGACCACGCAACCCGGCGAAATCGGCGTCGACAAATTGCCCGCCAGCCGACCAAGCTGATCGCGTGACCAAACTCGCGATCATCTACTACTCAGCCACCGGCCACGGCACCACGATGGCCAAGCGCGTCGCCGCGGCGGCCGAGGCGGCCGGCGCCGAGGCCCGGGTACGTCCCGTCGCCGAGACCCGCGATCCGCAGTCGTTCGCGCAGAATCCGGCCTGGACGGCGAACTACAACGCCACCAAGGATCTGCCCGCGGCCATCGGTGACGACATCGTGTGGGCCGACGCGGTGATCTTCGGCTCGCCCACCCGGTTCGGTTCACCGGCGGCCCAGTTGCGCACCTTCCTGGACTCGCTCGGCGGGCTGTGGGCCGACGGCAAGCTGGCCGACAAGGTGTACGCGGGCTTCAGGTCGTCGAACACCGCGCACGGCGGCCAGGAGACCACGCCGTCGCGCTTTACCTCACGCTGATGCACTTCGGCGGCATTCTGGTGCTGCCGAAGTATACCGATCCGTCCAAGTTCGTCGACGGCAACCCGTACGGCACCAGCCTGGTCACCACGCACGACAACATCGAAGACATCGGCGACGTCACCGGCAACGCCCTGGAGCACCTGGCGCGCCGGGTGGTGACGGTCGCCGACCGCCTGACGTCATAGCGCCGCCGCGACACTGAAGCCACGCACACGACACGCCGTAAACGGTCGCCATGCTTTAAGTGTCGCGACCGCGGCGACGGGTGACGAAAGCGGCCGGGCTACGAAGGCGACGGGCGACGAAAGCGGCGGGCGAAAGCGAAAAGCGTTATGCCGTCTCGGTGATCGGGCGGTCCACCCAGCTCATCAGGTCGCGCAGCTTCTTGCCGGTGACCTCGATGGGGTGTTCGGCGTTCTCCTTGCGCAACTGCTCGAGCTGCTTGTTGCCGCCCTCGACGTTGGCGACCAGTTTCTTGGTGAACTCGGCACTCTGGATGTCGCGCAGGATCTCTCGCATCCGCTCCTTGGTGCCGGCGTCGATGACCCGCGGGCCCGACAGGTAGCCGCCGAACTCCGCGGTGTCGGACACCGAGTAGTTCATCCGGGCGATGCCACCCTCGTACATCAGGTCGACGATCAGCTTGAGCTCGTGCAGCACTTCGAAGTACGCCATCTCCGGCGGGTATCCCGCCTCGACCATCACGTCGAAACCGGTCTTCACCAATTCTTCTGTGCCACCGCACAACACGGCCTGCTCGCCGAACAGATCCGTCTCGGTCTCGTCCTTGAAGGTGGTCTTGATGACGCCGGCCCGGGTGCCGCCGATGGCCTTGGCGTAGGACAGCGCCAGCGCCTGACCCTTGCCGGTTGGGTCCTGGTCGATCGCGATCAGGCAAGGCACGCCCTTGCCGTCGACGAACTGCCGACGCACCAGATGCCCGGGGCCCTTCGGGGCGACCATCGCGACCGTGACGTCGCCGGGCGGCTTGATCAGGTCGAAGTGGATGTTGAGGCCGTGCCCGAAGAACAGTGCGCCGCCGTCGTTGAGGTTGGGTTCGATGTCGTTCTTGAAAATGTCGGCCTGCGCGGTGTCGGGTGCCAGCAGCATGATGACGTCGGCCCACTTGGCGACCTCGGCCGGGGTGTCGACGTCCAGGCCCTGCTCGGAGACCTTGGGCCGCGACTTCGAGCCCTCCTTCAGGCCCACCTTCACCCGCACCCCGGAGTCGCGCAGGCTTAGCGAATGTGCGTGCCCTTGACTGCCGTATCCGATCACGGCGACCTTGCGACCCTGGATGATCGACAGGTCGGCGTCGTCGTCGTAGAACATCTCTAATGCCTCTGGCACGGTGAATCTCTCTCTTTCTCGTTGGACTTTGCCGAATATGTATCGCTTATTTGGCGGTGCCGATTCCACGCGGCCCGCGGGACAGCGATACCACTCCCGATTGGACAATCTCGCGGATACCGAACGGTTCCAGCACTCGCAGCAGCGCTTCGAGCTTGCCGCGGGTACCGGTCGCCTCGACGGTCAGCGAATCCAGTGACACGTCGACTACCTTGGCGCGGAACAGGTTTGCCGCTTCGATTACCTGGCTGCGGGTGGCGGAATCGGCCCGCACCTTGATCAACGCCAACTCGCGGGACACCGAGTTTTGCTCGTCCTGCTCGACGATCTTGATGACGTTGATCAGCTTGTTGAGCTGTTTGGTGACCTGCTCGAGCGGAGTTTCCTCGCAGGACACCACGATCGTCATCCGCGACATGTCCTTCTGCTCGGTGGCGCCCACGGCAAGCGACTCGATGTTGAAACCGCGCCGCGAGAACAGCGCCGCCACGCGCGCCAGCACACCCGGTTTGTCCTCGACCAACACCGACAGGGTGTGCGTCCTCGGCTGCATCACGCGTGCCCCTCGGTTTCGTCGTCGAACAGCGGCCGAATTCCGCGGGCGTGCTGAATCTCGTCGTTGCTCGTCCCGGCGGCCACCATCGGCCACACCTGCGCATCGGCGCCGACGATGAAGTCGATCACGACGGGGCGATCGTTGATCGCGCGCGCCGCCTTGATCGCCTCGATCACGTCTTCCTCACGCTCACAACGTATTCCGACACAACCCAACGCCTCGGCCAGCTTCACGAAGTCCGGAATGCGGTGGGAGTGCGTGGCCAGGTCGGTCTGCGAGTAGCGCTCCTCGTAGAACAGGCTCTGCCACTGCCGCACCATGCCCAGGTTGCCGTTGTTGATCAGCGCGACCTTGATCGGTATGCCCTCGATCGCGCAGGTGGCCAACTCCTGGTTGGTCATCTGGAAGCAGCCGTCGCCGTCGATCGCCCAGACCTCGGCCTCGGGGCGAGCGACCTTGGCGCCCATGGCCGCCGGGATCGCGAACCCCATGGTGCCCAGCCCGCCGGAGTTGAGCCAGGTCCGCGGGTTCTCGTACGAGATGAACTGGGCCGCCCACATCTGGTGCTGACCGACGCCGGCGACGTAGACCGCCTCGGGCCCGGCGATCTTGCCGAGCTGCTCGATCACGTACTCCGGGCTCAGGCTGCCGTCACTTTGCGGGCCGTAGCTCAGCGGATAGGTGGACTGCACCTCGTCCAGGTAGGCCCACCAGGCGGTCATGTCGATCTTGCCCGGGGTTTCGTACTGGCGCAGCATCGCGATCAGGTCGGTAATCACGGCCTTGACGTCGCCGACGATCGGCACATCGCCGGCCCGGTTCTTGCCGATCTCGGCCGGGTCGATGTCGGCGTGGATGACCTTCGCCTCGGGCGCAAAGGAATCGAGCTTTCCGGTCACCCGGTCGTCGAAACGGGTGCCCAGCGCGATCAGCAGGTCGCTGCGTTGCAACGCCGCCACCGCGGCGACGGTGCCGTGCATGCCCGGCATGCCCAGGTTCTGCCGGTGGCTGTCGGGGAACGCGCCCCGGGCCATCAGCGTGGTGACCACCGGGATCCCGGTCAGCTCAGCCAAATCCCGCAGTTGCTCGGTCGCCTCGCCACGGATGACGCCGCCGCCGACATACAGCACCGGTTTGTGCGCCCGCGCGATCAGCTTGGCGGCCTCGCGGACCTGCCGGCTGTGCGGCTTGATGTTCGGCTTGTAGCCCGGCAGATCCATATTCGGCGGCCAGCTGAAGGTGCACTGGCCCTGCAGCACGTCCTTGGGGATGTCGACCAGCACCGCGCCGGGACGGCCCGAGGCGGCGATGTGGAAGGCCTCGGCCAGCACCCGCGGGATCTCGTCACCGGAGCGGACCAGGAAGTTGTGCTTGGTGATCGGCATTGTGATGCCCGAGATGTCGGCTTCCTGGAAGGCGTCGGTCCCGATCAGCGACCGCCCCACCTGCCCGGTGACGGCGACGACGGGGATCGAGTCCATCTGCGCATCCGCCAGGGGGGTCACCAGATTGGTGGCACCCGGGCCCGACGTGGCCATCATGACGCCTACTTTGCCGGTGGCGTGCGCGTAGCCGCTTGCCGCGTGACCGGCGCCCTGCTCGTGCCGAACCAGCACGTGCCGCAGCTTTTTCGAGTCGAACAGCGGGTCGTAGACCGGCAGCACGGCACCGCCCGGGATCCCGAAGATGACCTCCACGTCGAGTTCCTCGAGCGACCGGATTACCGACTGAGCACCGGTAAGTTGTTGCGGTGCAACATGTTTGGCTTGATTGGCCGGAACTTTTGCGGCGTCTTCCGCGGCGCCCGGCGCCCAGTTGTCGCCGTTGTGCGACTTGGGTGTCTGTGACCTGGTGGGTGCGCTCACTCTGGTGATTGTCCTCTTAGTCCTGATTTGGCTGTGGAAGTTTGGTTCATACGCAAGAAAAACCCCCGTCAGCTCCCGCTGATCGAGGGTTGCGCGTTGGTGCCGGATCGCTTCACATGCTGAAGGAACTAGTCACGCACCAACGCGCGGACTAATTACTACGAGCATCCCGGGCTTTCCGGTGGTCTCCATAGCCTCCGACGGTAGCCTTCGCACTGCTCAACCGTCAAATCCGGTGCGGCGGGCACCAATCGTGGCCACGCACCCCGGGGTGAAATGATGCTGGGGTGGCTTCCGGTCCCGCTTCCCCGACACCCGCGCCCACAGTCATCAAGATCTCACCGATGGCGCACCTCGCCGTCGGATTTTTGACCCTCGGATTGCTGATCCCGGTGCTCGCCTGGCCGTTATCGACCCCACTGCTGGGAATCCCGGTGCTGTTGTCCGCATTGATCATCCGGTTGCGCACGGTCGCCGACGACCACGGTGTGACGGTGCGCAACCTGCTCGGCAGCCGGACGGTTGGCTGGGATGACATCGATGGGCTGCGCTTCCACCGGGGTTCGTGGGCGCGCGCCGCGCTCAAGAACGGAACGGAACTGCGCTTGCCCGCGGTCACTTTCGCGACGCTTCCGCAGCTGACGGCCGCGAGTTCCGGTCGAGTGCCCAATCCCTACCGATGAGCGCCTAAACGGCCGATTCAGGCGATCGGGTTGACGCCGTTGAGCAGCACCCACACGGCGACACCGGCGGCGATGCCGGCGAGCAGGGCCACAAACGACCCGATGAAAGGCCGGTGTGCCCATCCCCTGTTGGCGTCCAGGCCGTAGCGGCCGGGCCCGGACAGGACGACCGCGACGGCCATGACGATCAGCGTGATCTGGTATTCGTGGCCCTGCGGCAGGAAAAACGCGAACGTGTGCGGTTGGGCCGACACGCTGGCCAGCAAGCCGTTGATCAGGAACGCAAGGGCCCCGGCCGCGGCCACCGGGGTGAACAACCCCAGGACCAGCAGCACGCCGGAGACGATCTCCCCGCCCACACTCACATAGGACAGGATGTCGGCATGCTGGTAGCCGACATCGGACAGCGAGTTCTTGAAGCCGGTCAGGCCCTGACCACCCCACCAGCCGAACAGCTTCTGCAACCCGTGCGCGCCGAGCACCATCCCGAGCCCGACCCGCAACACCAGCAAACCGAGATTCTGGGTGCCGCGCCGACCGATCGCGTACTGCCGTTCGTAATCTTCGCTCGGGTCGATCTCGGCCGGTTCGGCCGCCAAATGCCGCGGCGCCGGCTGCGGCTGCACATAGGGCAGCGGTTCCTGCTGATCGAGAACGTTGTAGGACGGCCCGACGGGGCTGACGACCTGATTCGGGTCTTGGTAGGGGATGACGGTGGTGGTTCCGAAGTCGCCCGGATACCCGACCGGGGTCAGGTCATCTTCGGGGTCGACCAAGCGCGCTGCAGCGGGGCGTCCCGGGGCCGGCTCCGGATTTTCGCCGGGCCGCTGCCAAGACGCGTCATTCGATTGACCGGTCACGGGTGTCAGGGTAAGGGCATTTAGTCGCGAATTGGGGATTTGAGCGGCGCTTTCGCCGTGCAATCGGCGCCTAGACCACTAAATGGGCCCGGATTTACCCGAAATGGGCTTCCCGGCGCCGCAGAAACGTAATAAATGGGCCCCGCCGCCGAGGTTTGTCCCGACGCCGCGACGGCACGGGTGTGGCGCGCCTGCCCGCCCTGTCCGTAGCCTGTCGATCATGCGTTTGGGGTGGCCGGTTCGCTGCGGGCTCGCTGCGCTGTGCGCGGCGCTGCTGGTGGCGACCGGCTGCGCGCGGTTCAACGACGCCGCCTCCGCGCCCTTTACCACCGCCCCCGAACTCAAGCCACAGCCCAGCTCGACGCCGCCCCCGCCGCCGCCGTTGCCGCCCACCCCCTTTCCCAAAGCCTGCCCCGCCCCCGGGGTGATGCAGGGGTGCCTGGAGAGCACCAGCGGCCTGATTATGGGGCCGGACAGCAAAACCGCACTGGTGGCCGAGCGCACCACCGGCGCGGTCAAGGAGATCTCGGTCAGCGCCGAGCCGAAGGTCAAGCTGGTCATCCCGGTCGACGGGTCCGGGGACGGCGGCCTGATGGATATCGTGCTGTCGCCGACCTACTCCCAAGACCGCCTGATGTACGCCTACATCAGCACGCCGACCGATAACCGGGTCATCCGCATCGCCGACGGCGATATCCCCAAGGACATCCTGACCGGGATTCCCAAGGGCGCCGGCGGGAACACCGGTGCGCTGCTGTTCACCAGCCCGACCACGCTGCTGGTGCTGACCGGTGATGCGGGTAACCCGGCGATGGCCGCGGATCCGAAATCGTTGGCCGGCAAGGTGCTGCGCATCGAGCAGCCGACCACCATCGGTCAGACGCCGCCGACGACCGCACTGTCGGGTGTCGGCTCGGGCGGCGGATTGTGCGTCGACCCGGTCGACGGCTCGCTGTACGTCGCCGACCGCACCCCGACCGCGGACCGATTGCAGCGCATCACGAAAGCCTCGGAAGTCTCCACGGTGTGGACGTGGCCGGACAAGCCGGGCGTGGCCAGCTGCGCGGCAATGGACGGCACGGTGATGGTCAACTTGGTCAACACCAAATCGACGGTGGCGGTGCGGCTCGAGGCGAAATCGGGTGCGGTCACCGGTGAACCCGACGTCGTCCGCAAGGACACGCACGCCCACGCCTGGGCGCTGCGAATGTCACCCGACGGAAACGTCTGGGGTGCCACCATCAACAAGACCGCCGGTGACGCCGAAAAGCTTGACGACGTGGTGTTTCCGCTGTTCCCGCAGGGCGGTGGCTTCCCGCGCAACAACGACGACAAGGCCTGAGTACCTTCAGCGCGAGCGTAGCCGCACGCTGGTTTTGGGGCCGGTTTTCCGGCGTGCGGTTACGCCCGCGGTAACCGGGCCCGAGCGTCAGGCCTGCCCGCAGGCGGCCAGCACCAGCTCGCGCACCCGGGCCGCGTCGGCCTGACCGCGGGTGGCCTTCATCACCGCGCCCACGATCGCACCGGCCGCCTGCACTTTGCCGCCGCGAATCTTTTCGGCCACATCGGGATTGGCGGCCAAGGCCTCGTCGACGGCGGCCTGGGTGACCGAGTCGTCCCGTACCAGCGCCAGGCCACGGTCGGTCATCACCTGTTCGGGTTCGCCCTCTCCGGCTAGCACACCTTCGACGACCTGGCGGGCCAGCTTGTTGGACAGCTTGCCCTCGTCGACCAGTGCGATCACCGCGGCGACCTGGGCGGGAGTAATGGCCAGCTGGTCCAATTCGATGCCCGCCTCGTTTGCCTTCTGCACCAAGAAGTTTCCCCACCACGAGCGTGCCTCCTTGCTGGAGGCGCCGTGCTTGATGGTGGCGGTGACCAATTCGACCGCACCGGCGTTGACGAGGTCGCGCATCACCTCGTCGGAAACACCCCACTCTTGCTGAATCCGCTTGCGGCTCAACCAGGGAAGCTCGGGGATGGTCTGGCCCAATCGCTCGACGAGTTCGCGGCTGGGCGCGACGGGCTCCAGGTCCGGCTCGGGGAAATAGCGGTAGTCTTGTGCTGTCTCCTTGGCGCGGCCCGCGCTGGTGTAGCCGCCGGCCTCGTGAAAGTGCCTGGTTTCCTGGATGATTGAGCCGCCGGCAACCAGAACGGCGGCCTGCCGCTGCATTTCGTAGCGCACCGCGACCTCGACGCTTTTGAGCGAATTGACGTTCTTGGTCTCGGTCCGGGTGCCGAACTCGGCCGCTCCGGTCGGCTTCAGCGAGACATTGGCATCACAACGCATCGAGCCCTGGTCCATCCGGACGTCGGATACCTCCAACGCGCGCAACAGATCTCGCAACGCCGTCACGCAAGCCCGGGCGATCTGGGGTGCGCGGGCCCCGGCTCCCTCGATGGGCTTGGTGACAATTTCGATCAGGGGCACGCCGGCGCGGTTGTAGTCGATCAGCGACGTCGTCGCGCCGTGGATGCGTCCCGTCTCGCTGCCCAGGTGAGTGAGCTTGCCGGTGTCCTCTTCCATGTGGGCGCGTTCGATCTCGACCCGCCAGGTGGTGCCGTCGTCCAGTGGCGCGTCCAGATAGCCGTTGATGGCGATCGGCTCGTCGTACTGCGAGATCTGGTAGTTCTTCGGCATGTCCGGATAGAAGTAGTTCTTCCGGGCAAAGCGGCACCACGGCACGATCTCGCAATTCAGCGCCAGCCCGATGCGGATCGCCGACTCCACCGCCTTCCGGTTGAGCACGGGCAGCGATCCGGGCAGCCCCAGGCACACCGGACACACCTGGGTGTTGGGCTCGGCGCCGAATGTGGTGGAGCAGCCGCAGAACATCTTGGTCGCGGTGGACAGTTCGACGTGTACTTCCAACCCGAGGACGGGATCGAAACGTGCGATGACCTCGTCGTAATCCAGCAGCTCGGCCGCTCCGGAAGTAACAGTCATGAGGCAATCCTAATGGCGGCTCGGCCGTCGACGGCACCACCGCCCGGGCTCAGGACGGGCGGGATTCCCGCCCGGGCCGCATCGGCCGATCCTCTCCCACCGGCCGGCCGGCGACGATGTCGCCCAACGCGGCGGCCATTTGCAAATAGGTACGCCGGCTTTCCCGGCTCAACCGGTCCAGCCCGAGCTCCTTGCCCTCGTGCACGTGCCGATGGAAGGGCAGCACGACCGTGGCGGCGATGCGAGCCGACAGGGACTCGAATTCCTTGGTGACCACGCCGTCCAGCTTGGCCGGCTCGGTGCAGTTCATGGCAAGCACCGTCGACCCCATCAAGCGGTGATATCCGTTGTTGGACAACCACTCCAGCGTCGTCCTGGTCTTGCGCACCGCATCAATCGAGGTACCGCTGACCACCACCAGGGCTCACGCCTCGGGCAGCACGGCGTCCATCACATGAGAGTTGATCGCCCTGACACAATCCACCAGCACCACCGAATAGTGTTTCCGCAGAATCGAAAATGCCTTGGCGATGTCCTGGCGCTCCAGCCGCCAGTCGGTGCGGCCGTAGTCGGGCAACCCGAGCACTTCCAGGCCGAAGCTGTTCATGTGAGTGTGCGCCCGTACCTGGGCGTACTGCGTCACCGAATCGCGGGCGAGCAGGTCGGCCAGGCTCAGCGGGTTGCGGCGACCATGGCGGTCTTGCCGACGCCGCCTTTGAAGTTGAGCACCGCGATCGGAAACGCACCGCCGACGACGGCCGCGGTGCGCTCCCGCAGACTCCGTTCGTACTCGGCGTCTTTGCCCGGGCCGAGGTCGATCCCGGTCACCCGGTGAATCACCTCCCGCCAGCCGAACCTGCTCGGTTCCGCCGGCTACCGGGAGTCCAGGCCGTCGAGGGCGGTCCCGCCCACTGTCAGTTCCCGCCGGTGCGGCGAGGCGGCCCGCCGGGCCCGCGCCAGCCGGTTGGGCGTGGCCGGCCCGACCGGCCTAACCGGTGTCCGGCGCGGTTCGGGCACGGTGGCTGCCGTCGGGTCGGCTTCGGCGCGCCAGCGCGGCACCGAAGACCCAGGCGGGCCGGAATTCGACGGATACGCCGGAGCGGCGGAAAGGGCATTGACTCCGCGAACCCCTCGCGGTTACTCATGGCCGCTGGGATAGCCGTTTCGACCTGGTGGTTAAACCAGAAGCCGGGGCTTGCCGGGTGCGCTGGCTGATCGGGCGGCAAAATCGGGTGACCGTTGAGGCGGCTGCCATCCGTTATTTGCCTTCCCGGGGCTAGAGCCGGTGCGTTTGCCGGAGGATTCGTGCGGCGCGTTCCCCGATGATCACGCACGGCGCCATGGTGTTGGTGGCGGTGATCCGCGGCATGATCGAGCCGTCGGCCACCCGGAGATTCTCGATTCCGTAAACCTTGAGGTCACCATCGACCACGGACATCGCGTCGCGGCCCATTTTGGCGGTGCCAACCTGATGGAAAAACGTCGTTGCCGCGTCCCGAACGAACTCCTCCACTGCCACTGCGCACCGGCTTCCGGGCATGACCTCGCGTTTGACATACGGCCGCAGCGGCGCGCTGTTGGCGATTTTCCGGCACCACCGCACGCACGCCATGGCTTTGCGCACATCGTCGGGATCGGCCAAGGTGTTGTCCTCGATGCGCAGCGGGTCCGTCGGGTCGGGGCCGCCCAGCCGTACCCGGCCCCGGCTTTTCGGATGGGTGATCGCGGCATGAAAGGTTTATCCGGCGTCGGGAAGGCCGATCCGGGCCGCCGTCTCTTCGGTCGCATAGGGCACCTCCACCTGCCAGGCGAAGACGTCCGGGTGGGTGAGCCCGGACGTGGTCTCGCCGAGCACGACGACCTCGGCGGCATTGTTGCGCGGTGGTTGGGGCTCGCGGTACTCCCAGATGCAATCGAAGGCGACGTGGTCTTGAAGGTTGCGCCACGCCGGGCAGGTGTTGGAGCACCGGAAGCCCGACGCGGCTCAGCTCGTCTTGGTCACCCACACCGGAGAGCATCAGCACCTTGGCCGTGTTGGGCGCACCCAGCGACAGAACGACTTCGGCCTTGGCATCGATGCGGCGAGTCGTCCCGTGATGACGAAGTTCGACGCCGACCGCCTTGCCGCCCTCGATGACGACCCGCTGCACGACCGCACGGGTGAGGAAAGTGAGGTTGGGGCGGTCCATCAGCGGGAAGGTATATGAGCGAAAGACGGACTGGCGTTGGCCGTTTCGAATACGGACATCACCCAGAGCCGCGCCCGCGGTAGCCTCCATCAGCCCCCCATTGGCGGACGGGTACACCTTTGTGCCGGTGCCCGACGCCGCATCCAATGTCGCCAGGGCGAGCGGGTTGGGGTCGGGTGCCGGTTGCACGAAAACCGGTCCGCCGCTTCCCCGGTACACCGGATCCGGGGCACCATGCCAGTCTTCGATGCCTCGATAGATGTCGAGGACGGATTCGTAGTTCCACACCGGATCGCCCGCTTCGGCGGCGAAATGGTTCCAGTCGTCGCGGTGGCCACGGATCCAAGCCATCACGTTGATACTCGAGCTGCCGCCGGGCACCTTGCCCATCGAGTAGGTGATGGAGCGGTTGTTGAGGTGGGGGTTCGGCTCGCCGTGGAATCCCCAGTCGCGTTCGGACCCCAGGTTGGCGGTCCATTGACCCGGGGCGACGACCTCGGCGACGTTGTCGGTGCCGCCAGCCTCGACCAGCAGCACGTCGACGCCCGCGTGCTCGGCCAGTCTGCCCGCGACGAACGAACCCAAGGAACCCGAACCGCACACGATGAAGTCGTAGCGCGGCTTGAGGACGGCCGTCAGTCTGGCCTAGTTCGCCGCGACACGCTCGGCGAATTTCTGGTCCTCGTCGAATTCGTCTGCCGTGTCTTGCATCTCGCCTCCGTACCCGGGCAGTCACCTGTCACCACCCACTATTGGTCGGGCCGAGACGCAAATCTTGCACGTGCGTGCCAGGATGTTGCCGCGGTGCGCAAACGTCAGCTCAGCGCCGCGGCGCGATACTCCCGCGGCGACAGACCATGTGCGGCTTTGAAGAGCCGAGAGATATGCGCGGCGTTGACGAGCCCCCACCGTGCGCCGATCGCACTCACCGGCACCGTGACCAGCTCCGCATTCGCAAGGTCCTTGCGACAGTGCTCGATCCTGCGGTTCCTGATCCACTCGGTGACCGTGTGACCGTTGACTTCCAGCATCCGTTGCAGCTGGTGAATCGAAATATGGTGTGCTGCAGCGATTTTCATGCCATTCAGGTCGGGGTCACCGAGGTGTCGCTCGATGAAGCCGAATATCCGCAACAGCAAGTCGACCTGGACCGGGCTGCGGCCCTCCGGGCGATCGGAGGCCAATTGCTCGCAAAACGCGGCCTCCAGCATGTCGAACATCGCATCGGCCAATCGGATATTGGTCGGCCGGGCTTCGTTGGTGGTCTGTCGTGCAACCTCGACCAGGAACGGGGCCAACAGCGCGCCCATTCCCTGCCGGCCGTCGAAGCTGCGAGCCGTGAGCGAAGACAGTTGCACCGACGGAATGCGCAGTAATTCGCGAGGAATAAGCGCACTGGACATCTGAAATTTTCCGCCGACCGCGAATTCGAACGGTCGCGTCGTTTCGTACACGACGTAATCCCCTGGGGACAGGTTTGCTTCGCGGCCGTCCTGACGGACCACGCAGCGCCCCGCGATGTGGACACCGACCTTCAAATACTCGGCACTATGGTGCTCGATCAGCTGAGGCGTGCCGCGCCGCAGCTGTCGCGGCGTCCGGCGCATCACCAACCCACCGCTGAACTGGAGCCGATTCATCCGCATCGTGCCCAGGCTGGACGTGTGCAGCTTTGCCCGGAAGGAGTCGGCGTCGGCCATCGAGAGCGCGACCGGGACGAACGTGTCACCCACGAGCGCGTCAAACGCCTCGAAGCGCTCCACACCGCTGCGCGGATCGGATTTGCTGACGATCATCATCGTTGACAACGCTTCCGCCGCGATATTTGTTTACCGCGACGGCGGCCGCGGGTCAGCCGAAGAAGGCGGCGGCCTCGTCGTGGCGGGCGTCGGGCACCAGCTTGAGCTGACGCGTCGCGTCGGCCAGCGAAACCCGGCCGATCTCCTGCCCGCGCAGCGACACCATCTGGCCGTATTCGCCGGCATGCGCGGCGTCGGCGGCGTGGATGCCGAACCGGGTGGCCAGCACGCGGTCGTAGGCCGTCGGGGTACCGCCGCGCTGGACGTGGCCCAGCACGGTCACTCGCACGTCCTTGTTGATCCGCTTTTCCACCGCCACGCCCAGCTGCTGGGCGACGCCGGTGAACTTCTCGTGGCCAAATTCGTCAATCCCGCCCTCCCGCAACAGCATCGATCCGGGAATCGGTTTGGCTCCCTCGGCCACCACGCAGATGAAGTGCGAATCCCCGCGCTGGAAGCGGCGTTTGACCAACCGGCAGACATCCTCGATGTCGAACGGCTGCTCGGGAATCAGCGTCATGTGCGCCCCGGACGCCAGCCCGGCGTTCAGCGCGATCCAGCCGGCGTGGCGGCCCATCACCTCCACCAGCATGACGCGCTGGTGGGATTCGGCGGTGCTGTGTAAGCGGTCGATGGCGTCGGTGGCCACGGTCAGCGCGGTGTCGTGACCGAAAGTGACGTCGGTGCAGTCGATGTCGTTGTCGATCGTCTTCGGCACGCCGACGACGGGCACGTTCTCCTCCGACAGCCAGTGCGCGGCGGTCAGCGTGCCCTCGCCGCCGATCGGGATCAGCACGTCGATGCCGTTGTCGTCCAGGGTCTGCTTGATCTGGTCCAGCCCGGCCCGCAGCTTGTCGGGGTGCACGCGCGCGGTGCCCAGCACCGTCCCGCCCTTGGCCAGCAGCCGGTCGTTACGATCGTCGTTCTGCAGCTGGATGCGCCGGTTTTCCAGCAGCCCGCGCCACCCATCCTGAAAGCCGACCACCGACGAGCCGTACCGGGCGTCGCAGGTGCGTACCACCGCCCGGATGACGGCGTTGAGCCCCGGACAGTCGCCGCCCCCGGTGAGAATTCCGATCCGCATCCCTTCATCTTGCCCGTAACGGCTGCCCCCGGGGCAAGTTGGGGCGCGGGCGGCTACACGGTCGGCGCAACCGGCAACGGTCCGCGCGCCGCCTCGTAGGCGGCACCGACGCGGTACAGGCGGTCGTCGGCCAGCGCCGGCGCCATGATCTGCAGACCCACCGGCAGCTGATCGTCCGGGGACAGCCCGGACGGCACCGACATTCCGCAGTGGCCGGCCAGGTTCAGCGGCAGCGTGCACAAGTCGAACAGGTACATCGCCAGCGGGTCGTCGACCTTCTCCCCCAGCCGGAACGCGGTGGTCGGGGTGGTCGGTGACACCAGCACGTCGACGGATTTGTAGGCCTCGTCGAGATCCTGCGCGATCAGGGTGCGCACCTTCTGCGCCTGGTTGTAGTAGGCGTCGTAGTAGCCGGCCGAGAGCGCGTAGGCGCCAATCATGATGCGGCGCTTGACTTCTGGCCCGAAGCCGGCGGCCCGCGTCAGCGCCATCACTTCCTCGGCGCTGTGGCTGCCGTCGTCTCCGATCCGCAGTCCGTAACGCATCGCATCGAAGCGGGCCAGGTTGCTCGACACCTCCGACGGCAGGATCAGGTAGTAGGCCGACAACGCGTAATCGAAGTGCGGGCAATCGACTTCGCTCACCTGCGCGCCCAGCTCAGTCAGCTGCTGCACCGCGGCCTCGAACGACGACAGCACTCCGGGCTGGTAGCCCTCGCCGCGCAACTGCTTGACCACCCCGACGCGCACGCCCGCGAGGTCGCCGGCCGCACCGGCCCTGGCGGCGCCGACCACGTCGGGCACCGCGGCGTCGATGGAGGTGGAGTCCATCCGGTCGTGGCCGGCGATCACCTGATGCAGCAGCGCGGTGTCCAGCACGGTGCGCGCGCACGGGCCGCCCTGATCCAGCGACGACGCGCAGGCCACCAGGCCGTAGCGGGACACCGTGCCGTAGGTGGGCTTGACGCCGACGGTCGCGGTCAGCGCGGCGGGCTGGCGAATCGAGCCGCCCGTGTCGGTGCCGATGGCCAGCGGCGCCTGGAACGAGGCCAGCGCCGCCGCGCTGCCGCCCCCGGAGCCACCGGGCACCCGCTCGAGGTCCCACGGATTGCGGGTGGGGCCGTAGGCCGAGTTCTCCGTCGAGCTGCCCATCGCGAACTCGTCCATGTTGGTCTTGCCCAGGATCGGGATGCCGGCCGCGCGCAGCCGGGTGGTGACACTGGCGTCATAGGGCGAGCGCCAGCCCTCGAGGATCTTGGATCCGCAGGTGGTGGGCATGTCGACGGTGGTGAACACGTCTTTGAGCGCCAACGGAACGCCGGCCAGCGCCGAGGGCAGCCGCTCCCCGGCGGCCACCGCCTCGTCGACCGCGGCCGCCGCCGAGAGCGCCTCATCGGCCGCGATGTGCAAAAACGCGCCGTAGCGGTCATCGGTCGCCTCGCTCTGGTCCAGGCAGGCCTGGGTGATCTCGACCGACGACAGCTCCTTGGCGGCCACCCGGGCGGCCAGCGTCGCGGCGTCGGATCGGATGATCTCGTTCACTCGCTGTCCCCCAGGATCTGCGGGACGGCGAAGCGGCCGTCGACGGCTTCGGGTGCCGCGGCGAGCGCCTGCTGCTGCGTCAGGCACGGCCTGGGCTCGTCCGGCCGGGTGACATTGACGTCCTTGAGCGGGTTGTCGGTCGCCTCGACGCCGGTGACGTCGACCGCCTGGATCTGACTGACGTGGGTCAAGATGGCGTCGAGTTGGCCGGCGTAGCTGTCCAGCTCGGTATCGGTCAACGCCAACCGTGCCAGCCGGGCCAGGTGCGCGACCTCGTCGCGGAAGATCTGGGACACGAGCGAAAAGCCTATCGGTGCAGTGGCGGCCGGCGTGCAGCTGGCACCCACCCTGCGGAAATGCCGTTCGCGCGGCTCTGTGCGACAGTGGGGCGTGCCGTCATATCTGTTGCGCATCGAGCTCGTCGACCGCCCGGGAAGCCTGGGCGCGCTGGCGGTGGCGCTCGGTTCGGTGGGCGGGGACATCCTGTCGCTCGACGTCGTGGACCGCAGCGCGGGCTACGCGACCGACGACCTGGTCATCGAACTGCCCGCCGGGACAATGCCCGACACGCTGATCACTGCGGCCGAATCGCTGAACGGCGTGCGGGTGGACAGCGTGCGCCCGCACACCGGCCTGCTGGAGGCGCACCGCGAGCTGGAACTGCTCGACCACGTCGCCGCGACCGCGGACAAGGCGGCCCGGCTGCAGGTACTGGCCGACGAGGCCCCCCGGGTGCTGCGGGTGAGCTGGTGCACGGTGTTGCGCGGGTCCGACGGGCAGGTGCAGCGGCTCGCGGCCAGTCCGGGGGCGCCGGAAACCCGCGCGGTGTCGGCTCCGTGGCTGCCGATCCACGAGGCCGCGACGCTGGACGGCGGCGCCGACTGGGTGCCGCAGGCCTGGCGCGACATGGACATCACGATGGTCGCCGCGCCGCTGGGCGACCCGCACACCGCGGTGGTGCTGGGCCGGCCCGGCCCGGAATTCCGGCCCTCGGAGGTGGCGCGGCTGGGCTACCTGGCCGGGATCGTGGCCACCATGCTGCGCTGAATCAGCGTGCCGCCGCGGTAGTTTTCGGCGCCACCGCGTCGCCGTCTTCCCACAGCAGCAGTTGGCGAACCGCCGGACGCGGACCGTAGGGCCGCAGCATCGTGCTGGCCGGACGCGGCCGCACCAGTAGGGGCCACCAGAACCAGCGCCCGAGCAGCCTTGCGATTGAAGGCGTCAGGAACGAGCGCACGATCAACGTGTCGTACAGCAGGCCCAGCCCGATCGTCGTCCCGATCTGACCGAGAACCTGAAATCCGCTGAAGACGAACGCACACATGGTGACGGCGAAGACGACCCCCGCCGAGGTGACCACCGAGCCCGAGCCGGCCATCGCCCGGATGATGCCGGTATTGAGGCCGGCATAGATCTCCTCCTTGAATCGGGAGATCGACAGCAGGTTGTAGTCGGACCCGACCGCCAGCAGCAGGATCACCGCCAGCGCCAGCACCACCCAATACAACTGGATGCCGAACAGGTACTGCCACACCAGAACCGACAACCCGAACGAGGCTCCCAGCGACAGCGCCACCGTGCCGACGATAACCAGCGCGGCGATCAGGCTGCGCGTGATGATCATCATGATCAGCAGGATGAGGCTCAGTGCGGCGAACGCGACGATCATCAGGTCGTATTTGGCGCCCTCCTGGATGTCCTTGTACGTCGCCGCCGTCCCGCTGAGATAGATTCCCGCGTTCGCCATCGGGGTGCCCTTCAGGGCGTCGTGCGCCGCCTTGGCGATCGGGGCGATGTGCGAAATGCCTTCTGTGGTAGCGGGATCACCGTCGTGCGTGATGATCATCCGAGCGGCCTTGCCGTCGGGCGACAGGAACAGTTTGAGGCCGCGTTTGAGTCGGGGTTGTCGAACACCTCCGGTGGCAGATAGAAGGTGTCGTCGTTCTTGGCCGCGTCGAACGCCTGCCCCAACGCCGTCGAGTTTTCCAGCGCCCGCGCGTTTTGGGCGTAGATGCCGGACAGCGTGGCGTAATTCGCCAGGGTCAGATCGCGATTGGTCTCCTGGCTTTGAATCTGCGGCGGTATCAACGCCACCAGCTTCGGTTGCAGCGCGTCGAGCTTGTCCAACGATGCCGTCAGGTTTTCGAATTTTTCGGTGAGCTGGTCGATGCCGTCGAGCGCGTCGAACAGCGACCTGAACGCGAAGCAGGCGGGGATGTCGAAACAGTGCTTCTCCCAATAGAAATAGCTGCGAATCGGCCGGAAGAAGTCGTCGAAGTTGGCGATCTTGTCGCGCAGGTCTTGGATCGTGGCGAGCGTGTCGCGAAAGCTCTCGGCCTCGTCGTGGGTGGTGCCGGCCAACTGCTGTTGCAGCACCAACTGCTGTCGCAGAATGTCGATCGTCTTGGACAGCTCGTTGGCTTGCTTGAGCGCGTCGTCGGCCCGATCCCGTTGGTAAGTCAGGTTTTGCCGCTGGCGGCGCTGGAATTGCTGACCACGAATGCCAGCGAGCTGTGCACCAGCGGGGTTCCCAACGGCCGGGTGATGGTCTGCACCTGTGCGACGCCAGGGACGTGGAACACGGCCTTGGCCACCTTGTCCAGGATCAGCATGCTCGCCGGGTTACTCAGGTCGTGATCCGATTCGACCATCATCAATTCCGGCTCCAGCCGGGCGCGCGAGAAGTGTTTCTCGGCGGCGGTGTAACCAATATTGGCCGGCGCGTCGGCGGGCATATAGGGACGAGTGTCGTAACTGGTCTTGCACCCGGGCAAGGCGATCAGGCCCAGCAGCGCCAGCGCGCTCGCGGCCGCGAGTACCGCGCCGGGCCAGCGGACGATGGCGGTGCCGATCCGCCGCCAGCCACGGGTCTGGATCTTCCACTTGGGGTCGAAGATGCCGGCCTTGGCCCCCAAAGTCAGGATCGCGGGACCCAGCGTCAGCGCGGCGAACAGTGCCACCAGGATGCCCAATGCTGCTGGGATTCCGAGACTTTGGAAGTACGGAAGGCGGGTGAAGCTCAGACAGGCCACCGCGCCGGCGACGGTGAGCCCGGAGCCCAACACGACATGGGTGGTGCCGTGATACATGGTGTAGAACGCTTTTTCGCGGTCCTCACCGGTGCCTCGAGCTTCTTGGTAACGGCCGACGAAAAATATCGCGTAGTCGGTTCCGGCGGCGATCACCAAGAGCGTCAAGAGATTCGTCGCGTAGGTCGACAGACCGATGATGCCCTCGTTTCCGAGGAACGCGACAAGGCCTCGGGCAGCTGACATTTCGATCAGGACCGTGGCCAGAACCAGCAGCGTGGTCAGCACCGAGCGGTAGACGAAGAACAGCATCACCGCGATCACCCCGATGGTGATGGCCGTGACCTTCGCGGTCCCCTTGCTGCCGACGTCGAACTGGTCGGAGATCAGCGGTGCCGCGCCGGTCACATACGTCTTGACGCCCGGGGGCGGCTTCATGTGGTCGATGAGGTCGCGCAGCGCGCCGACGCCCTCGTTGGCCAATGCCGAGCCCTGATTACCGGCGAGGTTGACCTGAACGTAGGCGGCCTTGCCGTCGCTGCTTTGCGATCCCGCCGCGGTCAGGGTGTCGCCCCAGTAGTCCTGAACGTGCTCGACGTGCTTTTTGTCCTGCTCGAGCTTGTGGATCATCTCGTCGTAGAAGCGGTGGGCGTCTGCGCCCAGCGGCTTGTCGCCTTCCAGCACGATCATGGCCGAGCTGTCGGTGTCGAACTCGCCGAACTTCTGGCCGATGCGCTCGATTGCCTTGAGCGACGGGGCATCCGGCGAATTCAGCGCCACATTGTGGGTCTTGCCCACCTCCTCCAGCTGCGGCACCGCGATGTTGGTGATCGCGGCCAGCGCCACCCAGAAAAGCAGGATCGCCCATGCGAGCCGGCGGATGTTGCGCGGCACGAATGGCCGCGCCTGCTGTTCGTTAGTGTGGTTGCTCATCCCGACTTATCCAGACAGAAGGTGTAGGCGTCGACCTTGTTGACGGTGCGTTCGTCCTTGACCTGACCGTTGACGGTGATGCGACACCCGAGCACGTCTCCGTTGCCTTGGGCCACCACGTTGCCGATGACCGCGGGCTCCGTCGTGGTGATCGTGAACGACCACGACAGCGGCGCGTTCTTGACTTGCTGCGGCTGGGCGTTGACGTCCAGGTAGTTGATCGTGGCCACCGCGCCGGGTCGCCGAAGACCTCGAGCACGACCTGCTTGGGGTTGAACGGGACGATCTCGTTGGACAGGCCGCTGTTGGCGGAGGTCTTGTTGTTCGACCCGAAGATTCCGTGCAGACGATAGATGGCGAATCCCGCGACGGCGACGACGAGCAGCGCGACCACCACTATCCAGCCCTGCCTGAGCAAGGAGGACGTTGACGTCGCCTTCACCCTCGGCCTTTCGATGGTCGGCGTTCTCGATCACTGTATGACTGCTACCGTCGCCGTGCGAGGCGCGGACGACGGAATTCACGGTACGGTACTGGGCCGTACTGCACAAGAGACGTGCCCGTACACATTTCTCGACGAACGACCGGGCGGGCGCCTATACGCGGGTGCGCGTCAGGCCCGGGATCAGGAACTGGTCGACGAGAAGCTCCACCGTGTGACGGGTGGGCGGCCGGCCGGGGATGATGGACCGGAAGATGAGATAACCCGGCAGCAGGTCCCAAAGTTCGTCGGTGAAGGCATCTTTGGCGATCTCGCCGCGATCCACGGCCTGCTGCAACACGTGCTGAACCAGGGCCTTGCGCTGCTTGAGGAATTGGTCTTGCAGCGCGTCGTTGAGCGCGGGATGCCGCGACACCTCGACCATCACCGCACGGATGGTGCTGGCGTGCTGTCGGCCGTGCTCGCCGCAGACCTCGCCGAGACTGATCAGATCGCCGCGCAGGGTGCCGGTATTCGGCGCGACCGCGACCTGGCGGACGCCCTCGATGAAGGCCGCCAGCACCAGTTCGGCCTTCGAGGGCCAGCGCCGGTACACCGTGGCCTTGCTGGCGTGCGCGGCAGCGGTGACCGCGTCGATCGTCAACTGGTCATAGCCGTGTTCCTGCAGTAGCTGCAGCGTCACCTCCAGCAGTTCGGCCTCCCGCGGAGACCACGGTGATGGCTCCGTGCACTGATCGGCCGTCTGGGTCATAGCGCCCACGATAGAGCCGCAACCACAGTACGGACCAGTACTGCGCTGTTAATCGGCTGTGTCCGCGGCCGGACCGTCGGCCAGCAGGCGGCGAAATCCGTCCTCGTCGAGGATCGGCACACCCAGTTCCACCGCCTTGTCGTACTTCGAACCCGGCGAATCGCCGGCCACGACGTAGGCCGTGTTCTTCGACACCGAACCCGCCGCCTTACCGCCGTGGGCCACGATGGCCTCCTTGGCCTCGTCGCGGGAAAACCCGGTCAGCGAACCGGTGACCACGATGCTCAGCCCGGTCAGCGTGCGCGGCGTGGCGGCGTCGCGCTCGTCGGCCATCCGCATGCCGGCCGCCTTCCACTTGTCGACGATGGCGCGGTGCCAGTCGACGGTGAACCACTCGGTGACCGCGGCGGCGATGGTCGGCCCGACGCCCTCCACCGCGGCCAGTTCCTCCGTCGATGCCGACGTGATCGCGTCGAGGCTGCCGAACTCGGTGGCCAGGGCCCGCGCGGCCGTCGGACCGACGTGCCGGATCGACAGCGCCACCAGCACCCGCCACAGCTGCTGCGCCTTGGCCTTGTCCAGGTTGGCCAGCAGCCGCTTCCCGTTGGCCGACAGCGTTCCGGCCTTGGTGGTGAACAGCTCAGTGCGCAGCAGGTCGTCCTCGGTGAGGGTGAACAGGTCGCCCTCGTCGGTGATCACCCCGGCGCCCAGCAGCGCGATGGCGGCCTCATAGCCCAGGCCTTCGATGTCGAACGCCCCCCGGCCGGCGACGTGAAACACCCTCTCCCGCAACTGTGCTGGGCACGATCGCGAGTTGGGGCAGCGAATGTCGGCGTCGCCCTCCTTGGCCGGGGCCAGCAAGGTGGCGCACTCGGGACAATGGGTGGGCATCACGAATTCGCGTTCGGTGCCGTCGCGCAGGTCGGCGACCGGTCCGAGCACTTCGGGAATCACGTCGCCGGCCTTGCGGATCACCACGGTGTCGCCGATCAGCACCCCCTTGCGCTTGACCTCCGCGGCATTGTGCAGGGTGGCCATTTCGACCGTCGAACCCGCGACCTTGACCGGGGTCATCACCGCATACGGCGTGACACGGCCGGTCCGGCCGACGTTGACCTTGATGTCGAGCAGCTTGGTCTGCACCTCTTGGGGCGGGTACTTGTACGCGATCGCCCAGCGCGGCGCGCGCGAGGTCGACCCCAGCCGGCGCTGCAGCGCGACGTCGTCGATTTTGACGACCACACCGTCGATTTCGTGGTCGACGTCGTGGCGGTGCTCGCCCCAGTAGGCGATTCGCTCCAGCGCACCGGCGGCGTTTTCGACCCGGGAGGTGTGCTCGGAGACGGGCAGGCCCCAAGCGCCCAGCGCCAGGTATGCGTCGTGCAGGCTGGCCGGCCGAAAGCCCTCGGCATGTCCCACGCCGTGGCAGATCATCCGCAGATTGCGCCGGGCGGTCACCGCCGGATCCTTCTGCCGCAACGACCCCGCGGCGCTGTTGCGCGGGTTGGCAAACGGCACCTTGCCGTCTTCGACCAGCGCGGCGTTGAGCGCTTCGAAGTCGTCGACCCGGAAGAACACCTCGCCGCGCACCTCGAGGACGTCGGGGACGGGATAGTCGTCGCTGGCCGTCAGCCGCTCCGGGACGTCCTCGATGGTGCGCGCGTTGTTGGTGACGTCCTCGCCGGTGCGCCCGTCGCCGCGGGTCGCGGCGCGAACCAGCCGGCCGTCGCGGTAGACCAGCGCCAGCGCGACGCCATCGATCTTGAGCTCGCACAGAAACGGCACGTCGTTGCCGACCTCGGCGTGGATCCGCGCCACCCACCCGTCGAATTCGTCGCGGCTGAACACGTTGTCCAGCGACAGCATTCGTTCCAAATGCTCGGCCGAGGTGAAATCGGTGGCAAACCCTGCCCCGCCGACCAGCTGCGTCGGCGAATCGGGGGTGCGCAGCTCGGGGTGCTGCTCCTCGAGCGCGGCCAACTGCTGCAGCAGCACGTCGAAGTCCGCGTCGGAGATGATCGGCGCATCGCGCACGTAGTAGCGGAACTGGTGCTCGCGCACCTCGTCGGCCAGTTCCCGCCAACGCCGGCGAACCTCGGCCGGGACGGGGTCAGCTGCTGGCGAACTCACCCTGGCAGGCTATCGAAGTGCTGTGACACCTACTGGATGGCGTCGGGGTCCGCGGCGAACGCCTCCGCGGCCTTGCGGGCCAGTTCGATCGCGGTACGGGCCCATCGCGGGGTCGCGGCGGCCAGGCCGCAGGCCGGGGTGACGCCAATGCGCTCGCGCAGCGCCGAGTGGCCGAATCCGAGCCGATCGGTCACCGCGACGACGGCGGCGGCCACCTCTTCGGCGGCGGGCCGGCGGTCCGGCTCGGTGGCGGCAACCACGCCCAACAGCACGGCACGACCCGATTCGACGAACGCCGCCATCCCGTCCAGGTCCGCGGCCCTCAACGTCGCGGCGTCGATCGAGATCGCGCCGATTGCACTGCGCACCAACAGGTCCCACGGCATTTCGGCAGCGCAGCTGTGCAGCAGCACCTCGGCTCCGACCGTCGCGGCGCAGGTGTCGAGCAGCGAAACCGCCACCGACTCGTCGAGCGCGGCAACCGGACTCAGCGCGGTGACCCCGCTCAGGTGTCCACCCAACGCGGCGGGCAACGACGGCTCGTCGAATTGCACGACCACCGGGGTGTCCAGCCGGCGCGACAGGGCCGCGCGATGGACCGCAACGCCTTCGGCCAGCGAGGCCGTCAGGTCACGCACCGCACCGGGGTCGGTGATCGCCCGGTGGCCGTTGGACAGCTCGAGCCCGGCGGCCAGCGTGATCGGCCCGGGAGCCTGCACCTTGACCACCCGTCCGCCGCCGCGCAGGCCGGCCGTCTCCCAGGCCTCCTCGAGGGCATCCATGTCCTCGTCGAGCAGGCTGACCGCCCGCCGCGTCACCGCGCCCGGCCGGGCGACGATGCGGTAGCCACGCGGCACTGTGTCGATCGCCACGTCGATCAGCAGCGCGCCGGCCCGGCCCAACAGGTCGGCCCCCACTCCCCGGGCGGGCAGCTCGACGAGGTGAGCCAGCGCGGCCGCCAACTCGCCGACGACGACCTCCGCCGAGGGTCGTGCCGCGGTGCCGGGCCACGACCCCACGCCGGTGGCCTTCGGAAAGACATCGGCGAAAACACTCACCGGGCAACCGTATTCGACGTCGCATCGCAGCCGGGTGGCCAGGGGTGTGTTGGGACGGTCAACTCCCATTAGGCTGGCAGGTTTAGAGGGGTGCAAAACGGTGTGGCGCAGGGCAAGATTCGCGTGGCCGCTGCTGATGTGTGGCGCGGCGGTGCTGACCGCGGCGTGCATCCGGGTGGTGGACGGCACCGCCTTGCCGGGGTTCACCGGCGGCGCCCGGGCCATCAACGGCGTCAATGTCGACACGATCCTGCTGGACCAGTCGCGGATGCGGGCGATCACCGGCGCCGACGAGCATCTGACGATCATCCCCTCGATGGACGGCAGCGCGCCGGTCGACATCGACACGCTCGCCGACACCACGCCGCGGCCCTGCCGATTCCTGTTCGCCGAGACCGCGACGTTCGGCCCCGATATCGAAGAGTGCCACAAGACCACGTTCCAGGACCCGCCCGACGGCGCCCTGATCTCCGAGGGCGCCGCGGCCTATCGCGACGCCGCGACCGCGCAGCATGCCTTCACCGCCCTGGTCTCGACGGTCACCGACTGTGCCGGCGGCTCGGACGGCAAGCTGTTCGTCGGCGACTGGAAGGCCGACGCCACCTCGCTGCATCTGGGGCCCGGCGGCTGCGGCCGCGACTACCGGGTGCTGGCGGTGGCCTTGGTGGAAGTCACCTTCTGCGGCTTCCCGCAGTAGGTGTCCGACATCGTGATGACCAACATCGTCGCCAACTTCCCGAGGTAGGTCACGGATCGCCTGTGCGGCACCGGTTTTTCACCAATGCGCGGTGGTCTCCAATTCGAAGTTGGGGTGGCCGCACTGAATCCACATCGCGATGTGCAGGGCGGTGACGGCCGCCGAGACCGCCAAAGCGGTGATCGCCAGCGAAAGTCCTTGCTGCGAACGATGTTTGGCCTGCCACAACCCGGCGACGGCGAGGACGCTGCTCAAGATTGGGCTGGCGTACATGCCCATGGTACTGAGGACGAAAGCCGCAATCGCAAGGCCGTTGGTCTGCACCGACTGCGCGGTGATCTGGGTGTCGTTCATCGTCATGTCTCCTTCCCGCTCGGGGTCGATCGGTTACGAGACGAATGCTCTCCGCAAGGTCTCAAAGGATTCTTGGAACGCGAATCAGCGCGACGTGGCGGCGATGGTGGCGCTGCCGAGTACCTCGTCGCCGGCGTCGTCCGGCCGGTACAGCACGACCGTCTGGCCGCGTGCCACCCCGCGCAGCGGGACGCGCAGCCGCACGCGGAGCTCGTCGCCGACCAATTCGGCCACCGCACTCGCGGTTTCACCGTGGGCTCGCACCTGCACCGCGCACTCGATCGGGCCCCGCGGGGCGACTCCGGCGGTGAAGACCGCATCCCGTCCCGTCAGCGCACGCACCTCGAGATCGGCGGCGCTGCCCACGTGCACCGTCGCCGTGTCGGCGTCGATGGCCGTCACGTAGCGCGGCAGACCGTCCGGCCCGGGACCGGCGATGCCCAAACCCTTGCGCTGCCCGATCGTGAAACCGTGCACTCCGTCGTGATTGGCCAGCACCGCGCCGTCGGAACCCACCACGTTGCCCGGGCGAACGGCGATGCGCTCGCCCAGAAAAGCACGGGTGTCCCCCGACGGGATGAAGCAGATGTCGTGGCTGTCCGGTTTGTCCGCCACGGCCAGGCCGCGGCGAGCCGCCTCCGCGCGGATCTGCGGCTTGGGGGTGTCGCCGATCGGAAAAGCGGCGTGGCGCAACTGCTCCGCGGTCAGCACCGCCAGCACGTAGGACTGGTCCTTGTCGTGGTCGACGGCGCGGCGCAACCGGCCTTCCGACAGCCGGGCGTAGTGGCCGGTGACGACGGTGTCGAAACCCAGTGCCACCGCGCGCGCCGAAAGCGCGGCGAACTTGATCCGCTGATTGCAGCGCACGCACGGGTTGGGTGTCTCGCCGCGGGCGTAGGACGAGACGAAATCGTCGATCACGTCTTCGGCGAACTTCTCCGCGAAATCCCAGACATAGAACGGTATTCCGAGCACGTCAGCCACCCGGCGAGCGTCCGAGGCGTCTTCCTTGGAGCAGCACCCCCGCGAACCGGTGCGCAGCGTACCGGGCGCGGTGGATAGCGCCAGGTGCACGCCGACCACGTCGTGTCCGGCATCGACCATCCGGGCGGCGGCGACCGACGAATCGACGCCACCGCTCATTGCGGCAAGCACTTTCACCCGGATGCTCCCGCAGCGGCCAGCGCCGCTCGCCTGGCCCGGTCCACCGCCGCGGGCAGCACCCGCAGCACCTCGTCGACGTCGGCGTCAACACTGGTGTGCCCCAACGACAATCGCAGCGATCCGCGAGCAGTGGCGGCGTCGGCGCCCATCGCGATCAGCACATGGGAGGCCTGCGGCACCCCGGCGGTGCACGCCGAGCCGGTCGAGCATTCGATTCCGTTGGCGTCCAATAGCATCAACAACGCGTCGCCTTCACAGCCGCGAAAGGTGAAGTGGGCGTTGCCCGGAAGCCGCGACTCGACCGATCCGTTGAACCGGACGTCGTCGATCTCGGCCAGCACGCCCTCGACCAGGCGATCCCGCAGCGCGCGCAGCCGCGCGCTGTTGGCGTCCAGCCCGTCCACGGCGATCCGCATCGCGGCCGCCATCCCGACCGCACCGGCGACATCCGGAGTGCCGGAACGGATGTCGCGCTCTTGGCCGCCGCCGTGCAGCAGCGGCGTACAGGCCACGTCACGGCGCAGCAGCAGGGCGCCGACCGCCTGCGGGCCGCCGAACTTGTGCGCGGCAACGCTCATCGCCGACAGCCCGCTGGCGGCGAAGTCCACGGGCAGCTGGCCGACCGCCTGCACGGCGTCGCTGTGCATCGGGACGCCGAATTCGGCGGCCACGGCGGCGAGTTCGGCGATGGGCATGACGGTGCCGACCTCGTTGTTGGCCCACATCACCGAGACCAAAGCGACGTCATCGTGGCTGCGCAGTGCCTCGCGCAGCGCGGCGGCCGACACCGATCCGCCGGCGGCGGTGGGCAGCCAACTCACTTGGGCGCCCTCGTGCTCGACGAGCCAGTCGACCGAATCCAGCACGGCGTGGTGTTCCACCCGACTGGTGACGATGCGCACCCGGCGCGGGTCGCCGTCGCGGCGGGCGCAATAGATGCCCTTGACGGCCAGGTTGTCACTCTCGGTGCCGCCGGCGGTGAAAATCACCTCCGACGGGCGTGCGCCCAGCTTGTCGGCGATCAGCTCGCGGGACTCCTCGATGCGGCGCCGCGCGGTGCGGCCGCTGGTGTGCAGCGACGAGGCGTTACCGACGGTGCCGAACACGTCCGTCATCGCCTCGACGGCAGCGGGGTGCATCGGGGTGGTGGCGGCGTGATCGAGGTAGACCATGACGCGCGCCAGGATACCGGGCCGGCCAGGATCGCTAAGCGGCCAGCTCGTGGCGTTGACCTGGGCGCCGCGTCACCCCGACGCCCACGGCGGACTGGCAGCGGCGGGCCAGGGCGCGGCGATCGGTGCCCGGCAGCTGCAGGGACTCCACGTGAACGTGCGCCAGGGTGCGGCGCTAGGTGATCAGCCGGCACATCGCCGCCAGCAAGGTGTCGTCCCCGACGAAGGCCGGCGCGGTCGAAAGCAGGCCGTCGACGTGGTGGTAGGTCAACCGCAGCGGCTGGACCGGACGACCGGCGTCGATCGCGGCCTGGAACATCGCCGGGTAGAACGAGCCGCAGGCCACCCCGCACCACGTGATGCCCTCGGGAAAGGCCACCACGGTCTGGCCCGCGCGCAGCCGGTCCGCGACGGTATCCATCACGGCGGGCAATTGCCGTAGGCTGGACCGCTCGATCGGAATGATCTTCAGCAAGCGCGCCGCGAGCTCGCCGAACATGTCGGCGCGGGCGACGTACCAGCCCGGCAGCACCGCACCGATGGCGAAGACGTCCAGCCAGGACATGTGCGGGCTGACCACCAGCACGCCGCGCAGGTTGCGGATCGGAGCACCCGACACGCTGATCCGGATCCCGAAGACCCGCAGCAGCGCCTGGCAATAGAACCGCCGGATCCGCAGCTGTCCCGGCACCAGCGCCACCGGCGCCCCCAGCAGCAATAGCAGCGCCAACATGATGCGCAGGGTCACCCGCAGCACCACCAGCCACCGCGGCGACGCGGGGGGTACGAGCACGCAGGTGCTGTCGCACGTCGCGCGCGGCAGCCAGGCGTGGTCGGTGGTGACTGCGGGAGCGTTCATCGCTCGCCGCCGGCCAGTTGGGCGGCCGCCGAGACCGACCGCAGCCGTCGCAGATATCGGGTATCGGCCTGGTGCTTGTCCAGCAGCACGCAGAAGTCGCCGACCCCGAAGTCCGGGTCCAGGGCGGGCTCGCCGCAGGATTTGGCGCCCAGCCGCAGGTAGCCGCGCATCAGCGCCGGAACCGAGGGCCGCGCCGGCGGGGTGATCTCGTCGAGGGTCTTGCCGTCCACGACCACCGGCCGGTGCGGGTACACTCGATACTCCGGCGGCGCGGCGTGGCGGCTGCGGACGAAGTCGCCCCCCCCC
>NZ_JAGZ01000017.1 GCF_000526915.1 Mycobacterium genavense ATCC 51234
CGTAGCGGTCGTGGCCGAAGTGTTCGAACGCCCCGATCGACACGATGCGGTCGACGGGCTCGTCGAACTGCTCCCAGCCGGCCAGCAGCACCCGCTTGCTGCGTGGGCTGTCCATCTCGTCGAACGATTTCTGCACGTGGGCGGCCTGGTTCTTGGACAGCGTCAACCCGATCACGTTCACGTCGTATTTCTCCACCGCCCGGCGCATGGTGGCACCCCAGCCGCAGCCGACGTCGAGCAGTGTCATGCCGGGGCGCAGACCGAGCTTGCCCAGTGCCAGGTCGATCTTGGCGAGCTGCGCTTCTTCCAGCGTCATGTCGTCGCGCTCGAAGTACGCGCAACTGTAGGTCTGACTGGGATCCAAAAACAGGCGATAGAAGTCGTCGGACAGGTCGTAGTGGGCCTGCACGTCTTTGAAATGTGGTTCCAGTTTTTGAGCCATCAGTGTTGCGCCTTCCCCGCGAAACGCACCGATCATCCCCCGAGCCCGTGTGGGGCAAATTTTATTACTGAGCATCTGCCCGCATTGACGAACGGCGAAACCTCGCAGTTCAACCCGGCTGTCAGGTCGGGCGTGTCGCGCTGCTTGGTGAAGGTGAACTGCCCGACGTTGCAGATGCCCTTGCGGAACAGGGCCGCGCACCCGGTGAGGTAGCGCATGAAACGGTCGTAGACCTCTTCGGACTGAATCGCGATGGCTCGTTCGCGATTGCTTTCCAGGTTGGCCGCCCACATGTCCAGCGTGCGGGCGTAATGCGGCTGCAGATATTGAGTTTGCTCCAGCGAGAAGCCACTGGCCTGCGCGTTGTCGACGATGTCGGGTTCACCGCACATCTGGCCGCCGGGGAAGATCTCCTTGCCGAGGAAACGGAGAAAGCGCAGATCGCTCATCGTGATCGGGATGCCGTGCTCTTTCCAGTACGACTGCGGATGCGTGAAGATGCTGTGCATCAGCAACCGGCTGTCGTTGGGGAGCACCTCGTAAGCCCAGTCCCAGAACGCCGGCCACCGTTCTTTCTTGAACGCGTCGAAGGCCTCGAAGCTGATGATCCGGTCGGTGTGCTCGTCGAACTCTTCCCAGCCCTGCAGCCGGGCCTCGGCCCGGCGCTTGGTCGGGATAGCGGCCAGTCGGGACTTGCTGCGCTCGTAGTGATTTCGGCTGAGCGTGATGCCGATGACGTTCACGTCGTACTTCTCCACCGCGCGGACCAGCGCCCCGCCCCAGCCGCAGCCGACGTCCAGCACCGTCATGCCCGGCTCGAGATTCAGCTTGTCCAACCCCAGGTCCAGCTTGGCGAGCTGTGCCTCTTCCAGCGTCATGTCGTCGTTCTTGAAATACGCACAGGTGTAGACCATGTTGGGGTCCAAAAACAACCCGAAGAAGTCGTCCGAAATGTCGTAAGTCGCCTGCGACTCTTCGTAATACGGCTTCAGTTTGGTTACCATCACGTCCTCCCAAGCATCAACGCTACAACGCTGTGACACTCCGTGCGAAGTCGTGACGAATTTGAACGCCGAAGCCGCTCTGTTCGACTTGGCTCAGCTGGCCTCGGCAAAATTACCCGTCAACACGCCGATCACCGGATCCCACAGTTGCTGTGGCAGATCATGTCCCATTCCGTCGAATAACACCAATCGGGCTCCGGTTATTGCCCGCGCGATCGCACGTCCGCCGAAGGGCCGCATCAGCTTGTCGGACCGGCCGTGGATGACAACGGTCGGTGCCGTGATGCGCCGGTCGTGGTGCCGCAGGCTGCCGCTGCCCAGGATCGCGCCGAACTGCCCGGCGATGCCTTGTGGGTAGTAATTGCGGTCGTAGCCTTCCGCGGCCTCGGCGCGCACCTGCTCGTCGGGAATGCGGTAACGCGGGCTGCCGATGATCCTGCTCACCCGGACCGCGTTGTCCAGGATCACCTCGCGGGGCGAGTCCGGCGGCGGCCCCTTGAGCAGCGCCAGCAATGCGCGGGGCGTCGGGGGCGGCAGGAACGCCGAATTGTTGCTGGAGAACAGAACGCCGAGAGTCCTTGTCCGATAAGCGAATTGCGCCGCGAACACCTGGGCGATCATCCCGCCCATCGATGCGCCGACGACGTGGGCCGCCTCGATACCCAGATGGTCCAGCACGGCCGCGGCGTCGTCGGCCATGTCCTCGAGCGTGTAGGTTGCCTTGCTGCGCAGGCCGACCCAGGAGCGCCCCAACCGGGTGACCAACGGCTGACCGACACTGCGGTGCTCGGTCTTGCTGGACAGGCCGACATCCCGGTTGTCGTAACGGATTACGCGTAGGCCGTGGCGGACCATCCGCTCGCAGAACTCCGTTCGCCACAACAGCAGCTGGGCGCCGAGGCCCATGATCAGCAGCACGGGCGGGTCCGCGATGTCGCCCATGTCCTCGTAGTAGAGCTTCAGGTCGCCGGCGTAGCCGGTGCGGATGTCCATCAGACCTCCACGTCGGAGGAATGCTCGCGGCCGACCTCGACCATGAAGTTGGCAAAGTACCCGGTCAGCTGCGGGTCGGACATCATCTGCCACTTCGGTGCGAGCAACTTCATGTACCGCTCGACGTAGAGGAACTGCTTACCGATCAACACCAGCTCGCGCGGCAGCTTGACGTCGTAGGCGTCGGCCAGCGCCGACAGCTGCCGGCCGATGTCGGCATACGACATGTCGCCCAGCGTCGACATGGTCAACGGGGTGGCGAAGCGCTCCAGGTCCTTGGCGGCCTGGGCTTGGGGCTTGACCGTTCCGACGGCACCCATCAGCACGACGATCTTGCCGGCCGCGGCGTGATCCTTCTTAACCAGCAACGCGTACACCAGTTCGCGCAGCAGCCAGCGGGTCCGCGGGTCGATGCGGCCCATGATCCCGAAGTCGAAGAACACGATGCGGCCCTGATCGTCGACGTAAAGGTTGCCCGCGTGCAGGTCGCCGTGGAACAGCCCGTGCCGCAGCCCGCCTTCGAACAGCGAGAACAGCAGCGCCTTGACCAGTTCGACGCCGTCGAACCCGGCCTTGCGGATGGCGGCCACGTCGTCGATGCGGATGCCCTGCACCCGCTCCATCGTCAGCACCCGGTCGCTGGTGAAGTCCCAGTGCACCGTCGGCACCCGGATGTTGCGGCCCAGCGGCGACACGTGGAGGTGCGAGACCCACGCCTCCATCGACTGCGCCTCGAGGCGGAAGTTGAGCTCCTCGGCCAGGTTCGCGGCGAAGTCGGCGACCACGTCCTGCGCCGAGAGCCGGCGGCCCAGCTTGGCCAGCTCGACGGCCTGGGTGAACCGTTTGAGGATCTGCAGGTCGGCGGCGACCCGGCGGCGGATACCCGGGCGCTGCATCTTGACCACGACGTCCTCGCCACTGTGCAACGTGGCGTAGTGCACCTGGGCGATGGACGCCGAGGCGAACGGCGTCTCATCCCACTTGGCGAACAGCTCGGCCGGGTCGGCGCCGAGCTCCTCGACGAACAGCTTGTGCACTTGCTCGGAGTCGGCCGGCGGCACCCGGTCGAGCAGGCCGCGGAATTCGCGGGACAGCGATTCGCCGAACGCACCCGGGCTGGAGGCGATGATCTGGCCGAACTTCACGTACGTCGGACCCAGATCGGCGAAGGTTTGGGGGAGCTGCTTGATCACCTTCTGCTGCCACGGCCCCTTGCCCGGCAGCGCGGCGAGAACGCGAGCGGCGGAGCGAGTGACCTGCCAACCGGTGGCCGCGACCCGCGCCGCTTCGACCGGCAGTGGCACCCGGTCCAGCCTGGCCACCTCACGGTGTTTGGTAGAACTCATCCCAGCAGTCTGCCAAACCAGGGGTGCGGAGGCCCAAATCGTCGGGAGGTGAGCAGGCTTTTTACCGGCCCGTGTCTGGTTTCACGGTCCACGGTGTGACCCGGCCCTCGATGTGCCAGCCTTCCAGCCCGGCGATCAGGTCGTACATGGTGGCTCCGTCGATGGTTTCCCGGACGATGTCGGCGTGCCCCGCGTGACGGGCCAACTCGTTGATGACGTGCAGGATCACCCAGCGCACCGACCACGCGTCCAGGTCTTTCGGGAACCACGGAACGTCGCGGGGCACCGGCACCGCCGCGTCGAGGTCCGCGGTCTCCACCAGCCGCAGCGATGTCGCGTTCTGTTCGGCGAACGCCCGCAGCAGCCCGTCCAGCGTCTCGTCGGGCCGCATCACGTGCTGGTCGGCGAACGCTTCGGGGTCGAACGGCCGGGGGTCGGTGGGTGCCGCCTTCGGCGCGGCCGCGACCCGTGCCATCCAGCTGTGTTGCATTCGCGTCACGTGCTTGACCAGCCCGCCGACCGACAGCGCGCTCGCCGACGGCGACGACCGGGCCTGCTCGTCGGTCAGGCCGTAGCACACCGCGAAGTAGGAGCTTTGGTGGAAGGCCAGATATTCGCGCCGCGCGCTGCGTTCGTCGGTTACCGGTGGGGCGAGGCTGGCATGATCAATCCTCCTGGTTGACGGTCCCGACCAGCTTTGCAGCATGAGGCGATACGGTTGTAGTCGAGCCACGTAAGGTGCGGGCATGCAGCTGATTTCGGCGCAGTCGACCGAACTGTTCGTGGGGCCGCCGGACACGCCGCTGCAACTGGTCCGTGTTGTCGTCGGCGGGGTCACCGAGCCGACGCCGCTGCGCATCGACGGCGACGGGCTGCGGGGGGAGGCGTCGCCGAGGAGGCCGACGAGGCCGTGGAGGTCGCGGTGACGGTGCGGCGACCGGTCGTCGGTGAGCGCCGCGCCGCCCGGGTGCGCGCCGGCGAGCAGAGTGTGCGGTTCGAGTTCACCGTGGCCGAGCCCGGCTGGACGATGTTCATGGTCAGCCATTTCCACTACGACCCGGTCTGGTGGAACACCCAGGGCGCCTACACCAGCGAGTGGCGAGAGGACCCGCCGGGGAAAGGGCGGCAGACCAACGGGTTCGAATTGGTGCACGCACATCTGGAAATGGCCCGCCGCGAGCCCGAGTACAAATTCGTGCTGGCCGAGGTGGATTACCTCAAGCCGTATTGGGACACCCACCCCGAGGACCGCGCCGACCTGCGCCGCTTCATCGCCGAAGGGCGGGTCGAAATCATGGGCGGCACCTACAACGAACCCAACACCAATCTCACCAGCCCGGAGACGACGATCCGAAACCTGGTGCACGGCATTGGTTTTCAGCGCGACGTGCTGGGCGCCGATCCGGCCACCGCCTGGCAGCTCGACGTGTTCGGCCACGACCCGCAGTTTCCCGGGATGGCCGCCGACGCTGGGCTGACGTCGACTCGTGGGCCCGTGGCCCGCACCACCAATGGGGTCCGACCCACTCCGGCGGTGTCGAGGGCATGCAGTTCTGCAGTGAGTTCGAATGGATCTCGCCGTCCGGGCGCGGTCTGCTCACCCACTACATGCCGGCGCATTACGGGGCGGGCTGGGGGATGGACTCGGCGGCGTCGCTGGCCGAGGCGCGGGATGCCACGTACGCGGTGTTCGATCAGCTCAAGAGGGTCGCCCTGACGCGCAACGTGCTGCTGCCGGTGGGCACCGACTACACCCCGCCGAACAAGTGGGTCACCGAGATCCACCGCGACTGGGCGGCGCGCTACACCTGGCCGCGCTTCGTGTGCGCGGTGCCGAAGGAGTTCTTTCGCCGCGGTGCGCGCCGAGCTGGACGAGCGGAAAGCGGTGCCGTCGCCGCAGACGCGCGACATGAACCCGATCTACACCGGCAAGGACGTGTCCTACATCGACACCAAACAGGCCAACCGCGCCGCCGAAAACGCGGTGCTGGACGCCGAGCGCTACGCGGTGTTCGCCGCGCTGGCCACCGGCGCCGACTACCCGCACGCCGCGCTGGCCAAGGCGTGGGTGCAGCTGGCCTACGGCGCACACCACGACGCGATCACCGGCTCCGAGTCCGACCTAGGTCTACCTCGACCTGCTGACCGGCTGGCGCGACGCCTGGGAGCTGGGCCGCGCGGCCCGCGACAACTCGCTGGCGTTGCTGTCCGGCGCGATCGGCGGTGAGGTGGTCGTCTGGAATCCGCTGACGCAGCAGCGCACCGACGTCGTCACGGCGCGGGTCGACCCGCCGCTGCCCGCGGGGGTGCGGCTGCGCGACGCCGACGGTGCCGAGCTGCCGCGATGGTCGAGCACGAGGGGCGGTCGGTCACCTGGCTGGCCCGCGACGTCGGATCGCTGGGCTGGCGCAGCTACCGCCTGGTTCCCACGGGCGAGCGGACCGGCTGGGAGCCGCTGCCCGGGCACCAGATCCAAAACGAGCACTACCGGTTGACGGTCGACCCGGCCCGTGGCGGGGCGGTGGTGTCGTTGGTGCACGACGGACGTGAACTGATCGCGGACGGGCGGGTGGGCAACGAACTCGCCGTCTACGACGAATACCCGGCCCACCCCACACAGGGCGAGGGCCCTTGGCATCTGCTGCCCATGGGTCCGGTGGTGGGCTCGTCGGAATCGCCGGCGCAGGTGCGGGCGTACCGCGGACCGTTGGGCCAACGGCTGGTCGCACGGGGCCGAATCGGCGAAATACTGTGCTACACACAGACATTGACGCTGTGGAACGGCGTGGGCAGGGTGGACTGCCGCACCACCGTCGATGAGTTCACCGGCTAGGATCGGCTGCTGCGGCTGCGCTGGCCTGGTGCCGGGCGCCATGCCGGTCAGCGAGGTGGGCGACGCCGTCGTCGGCCGCGGTTTCGCGTTGCTGCACGACGGGCCCCGCTCCATGGACACCGAGCACCTGCCGTGGACGCTGGACAACCCGGCCTACGGCTGGTTCGGTCTCTCCACTGCTGTGCGGATTAGATTGGGCGACAAAGATATTCGCGCGGTGTCCGTGGCCGAGGTGGTATCGCCGTCGGAAGCGTCGTCCGGGCCGCTGGCGCGCGAGCTGATGGTCGCGCTGGCCCGCGCCGGCGTGACCGCCACCTGCAGCGGCGCCGACAAGCCGCGCTACGGCAACCTCGCGGTCGACTCCAACCTGCCGGACACGCGCATCGCGCTGGGCGGTCCCGATCGCAACGCCTTCACCAAAGCGGTACTGGCCGAGACTGATCCGGAGTACGCGAACGAACTCGAACGTCAGCTGTCCGAGCGGGGCCGGGCCAGGGTGTGGGTGCCCGTGGCGACGTCGTTAGCGGCGGCCTGGCTGTCCGGGGCCGATCTGAGCGGGGTGCGCGCGCTGCCGGTGCTGGTGATCGACGGCGCCGGCGAGAAGCGTCTCGACGCCGAAATCGCCGCGCTGGCAGACGATCTCGACGACGCCGAGATCGTCGTCGAACAGCGGGCCGCATCGGGTGCCGCACCCTTCGAATCCCGCACCGTCGCGCTGCTCAACCGCGGCGTCCCGAGCTTGGCCGTCGACACCGACGGCACGCTGCACACCGCGCTGTTGCGGTCGTGCACCGGCTGGCCGTCCGGCACCTGGATCGACGAACCGCGCCGCACCGCGCCCGACGGCTCGAACTTCCAACTCCAGCACTGGACACACCATTTCGACTACGCGCTTGTCGGCGGCGACGGCGACTGGCGCCACGCCCAGATCCCGGCCCGCAGCGCGCAGTTCTCCCATCCGCTGCAGGCCGTCTTGCCGGATCGGCGGCGAGGCGACCTGCCGCCCACCGGGTCGCTGCTACACGTCGAGCCGGCCGGCACGGTGCAGCTCGGGGCGTGCAAGGCGGCCGGTAACTCGCTGGCGGCCGGTCGCGCCGCGCCCGTCGACCCCGGCGCGGTGGCGCTGCGGCTGGTCGAATCGACGGGCACCCGCACCCGGGTGAAGATCGGCTCCAGCCTGGGCAAGCTGGGCGCGCTGCGGCTCGCCGACCTGCTGGAGACACCGGCGGCCCGCAAGCGATCGATCGAGCTGCACGGCTACCAGGTCGCAACCGTGCGGGCTCGGCTCGAGGTCCCAAAAGCATTCGACGAGCCCACGCCGCTGGGCCCGGAAGCCGAGACCGCCCAACCGCTCTACGCGCGCTACTGGCTGCACAACCGCGGCCCGGCGCGGCTGGGCGGGCTGCCGGCCGTCGCGCACCTGCGCCCGCAGCGCGCGACCGCCGAACCGGGCGGCCAGCTGAGCATGCGGCTCACCGCGGCCAGCGACTGCACCGACGCCGAGCTGCACGGCGTCGTCGTGCTGGCCTGTCCGGACGGCTGGGCCGCGACCCCCGCCGAGCGCCGTTCACGCTGGGCAGCGGCGAGCACCGGGAGGCCGACGTGGTGCTCGCGGTCCCGGCCGCTGCCGAGCCCGGCCAGTACCCGATCCGGGCGCAGCTGCGCGTCACCGGCGACCGGGTCCCGGCCGCTTGGTGCCAGACCGTCGAGGACGTCAGCATCGTCGCGGTCGGTGCGGACCAGGACGCCGAGCTGATCTATCTGGTCGACGGGCCCGAGGAGGTCGCGCTGCGCGCCGGCCAGACGGCCCGGATGACCGTGACGATCGGCAGCCATGCCGCCGCGGAGCTGTCCGCCGAGGCCCACCTGATCAGCCCCTGGGGCACCTGGGAGTGGATCGGTCCGGCGTCGGTGGGCGCGGTGGTGCAGGCCCGCTGCAGCGTCGAGTTCGGCTTCGACGTCAGCCCACCCGCCTGGCTGGAGCCCGGCCAGTGGTGGGCCCTGATTTGGGTCGGTTGCGCCGGGCGGCTGGTGTACTCGCCGGCGGTGCGGGTGACCGTGACATGAGCGCACCCCCGGTCGCAACCGTCGCGGGTGCGCCCGTCGCGGTCGCCGAGGTCGACGCGGCCGAGGCGCGATTGCGCAGCGGCCCCCACGCCGCAGCGCTGCCGGCCCGCGGCACCGGCGAGGGCCGCCAACTGCGGCGCTGGCTGGTACAACTGCTGGTGACCGAACGCGTGGTCGCCGCGGAGGTGGCCGCCCGCGGATTGACCGTGTGCGACGTGCCGACCGAGGCGCAGCTGCTGCCCGACGTGACGGCCCGGCTGGAGATCGGCAGCGTGGCCGCGGCGGCGCTGGCCGACCCGCGGGCCCGGGCGCTGTTTGTCGACGTGACCGCGACGGTGCGGGTCAGCGATCAGGAGGTGGCCGATTATCACGCCCGCAACCCGCTGCGGTTCGCCGCGCCGCGTCCCGACCGGAACGGTTGGCGCGCCCCGGCGTGCGTCGAGCCGCCGCTGGCACAGGTGCGCGCCGCGATCAGCGAGCATCTGCGCGGCGCCGCGCGCCGCCGCGCCTTCCGGCTGTGGCTGGACGAGCGGCGGGCGGCGCTGGTCGAGCTCGCCGTCGGCTACGAGCATCCCGGCGACCCACGCCAACCCGACAACACCCACCGGCACTGATCGCCATGCTGACCCTCTGTCTTGACATCGGCGGCACGAAAATCGCTGCGGGCCTTGTTGATTCCGACGGGGCGCTGGTCTACACCGGCACCCGGCCCACGCCGCCGAACGGCTCGGCCGAACAGGTGTGGGACGCGGTCGCCGCGATGATCGCCGAGGCCTTGGGCAAGGCCGGCGGTGCGGTGCGTGCGGTGGGGATCGCTTCGGCCGGGCCCATCGACCTGCTTAGCGGAACGGTCAGCCCGATCAACATCAAAAGCTGGCAAGGCTTTCCGTTGCGGACCGCGTCGCGGCCGCCGTGCCCGGCGTGCCGGTGCGCCTCGGTGGTGACGGCGTGTGCATGGCGCTGGGGGAGCAGTGGCAGGGCGCGGGGCGGGGTGCGGGCTTCCTGCTGGCCATGGTGGTGTCCACCGGCGTGGGCGGCGGACTGGTGCTCAACGGTGTGCCCTACACCGGGCGCACCGGCAACGCCGGACACGTCGGTCATGTGGTCGTCGACGAGGGCGGCGAGCGGTGTGCGTGTGGCGGTCGCGGCTGCGTCGAGACGGTGGCGGCCGGGCCGTGGCTGGTGCGCTGGGCGCGGGCCGACGGTTGGTCCGCACCGCCCGGCGCCGGCGCGCGGGAGCTGGCCGCCGCGGCGGTCGCCGAGGATGTGGTCGCGCTGCGCGCGTTTCACCGGGGCCACCGGGCTCGCCGCCATGATCGCCTCGGTGGCCGCGGTCTGCGACCTGGACCTCGTCGTCATCGGGGGAGGCGTGGCGCAATCCGGTGCCCTGCTGTTCGACCCGCTGCGCGCGGCGCTGGCCGACTATGCCGGGCTGGACTTTTTGGCCGGGCTGCGCGTGGTGCCCGCCGAGTTGGGCGGCCAGGCCGGCTTGGTCGGCGCGGCCCGGCTCGCGGGGGCTTAGCTGTTGTGATCCGTCGTTTTGGCTGACCACGCGTCGTCACGCTATCCTTGGTCCCGATCCACCGAAGACCGTCGGTCACCGAGCAATCGGTCGAAGGTCCGGGAACATCCCGGCGGCCCACGCAGGAGGACGAGGCATCATCGCCGGCGCGTGCGCCGGTGTACCCCAACGCCCCGTGCCGCTTCCTGCGCCGGGGCGTTCGTCGTTCCTCGGGTGATCACCGACGACACGAACTTTCAACCGAGGAGGCATGCATGGCCAGAGCCGACAAGGCCACCGCCGTGGCGGACATTGTCGAGCAGTTCAGCGCCTCGACCGCGACGGTCATCACCGAATACCGCGGTCTGACCGTGGCCAACCTGGCCGAGCTGCGCCGCTCGCTGGCGGGGTCGGCCACCTACACCGTGGCCAAGAACACGCTGATCAAGCGGGCGGCTTCGGAAGCGGGCATCGAGGGTCTCGACGAGCTGTTCGCGGGGCCGACGGCCATCGCGTTCGTCAGCGGCGAGCCGGTCGACGCCGCCAAGGCCATCAAGACCTTCGCTAAGGCGAACAAGGCGCTGGTCATCAAGGGTGGCTACATGGACGGCCACCCGTTGACGGTGGCCGAGGTCGAGCGCATCGCGGACCTGGAATCCCGGGAGGTGCTGCTGGCCAAGCTGGCCGGTGCCATGAAGGGCAACCTCGCCAAGGCTGCCGGCCTGTTCAACGCGCCGGTTTCGCAGTTCGCCCGCCTCGCGGCCGCCCTGCAGGAGAAGAAGGCCGCCGACCCGGCTGCCGCGGCCGCCCCGGCCGCAGAACCCGCTCCCGAAGCAGCCGCTGCGGAAGCACCCGCCGAGGCGGCAGCACCCGCCGAAACACCGGCTGACGCCGAATAACCCAAAAACCCACATTAGGTAAGGACCCACACCATGGCAAAAATCTCTACCAATGACCTGCTCGACGTCTTCAAGGAAATGACGCTGGTCGAGCTGTCGGACTTCGTGAAGAAGTTCGAGGAGACCTTCGAGGTCACCGCGGCCGCCCCGGTTGCGGTCGCCGCTGCCGGCGGGGGTGCCGCCGCCGGTGGCGCGTCCGCCGAGGCCGCCGAGGAGCAGTCGGAGTTCGACGTCATCCTCGAAGCCGCCGGCGACAAGAAGATCGGCGTCATCAAAGTGGTCCGCGAGATCGTCTCCGGCCTGGGCCTGAAGGAAGCCAAGGACCTGGTCGACGGCGCACCCAAGCCGCTGCTGGAGAAGGTCGCCCAGGAAGCCGCCGACGAGGCCAAGGCCAAGCTCGAGGCCGCCGGCGCGACCGTCACCGTCAAGTAGTTCGACTCACGCGAACCCCCGGGGCCCCAGTCAATCGGGCCCCAGGGGTTTCGTGTGTTCAGCCGGAAAACGCCGCCTGTACCGACTGGGCTACCCTCTCCGCCGTATCTCCCAGGGCGACAAGCAGATTCGAGATCATCGCGGTGAGCACCGGGGCGACGGCCGAGCCGTCGTCGCCGTAATAGCCGGCCAGCTCCAGCATCACGAACCCGTGAATCAGCGCCCAGAACTGCGCCGCGGTGGCCACCACGGACGCGTCGTCGTCCGCGCCGCCGGCGGTGATCCGGCCAGCCAGCATGCACCGGCGCACCACGCGCACCACGTGCGTGAAGCTGGGGTGGTGCTGCTCGATCTCGGCCACCGTGAGCGTCAGGACGTTACCGGCCGGCGCGTTGATGCCGTGCGCGCTGGTGCTGCCGAACATCAGCCGGTACATGTGCGGCCGCTCGATCGCGTAGCGGCGATAGGCGGCGCCGGTGACGAACAGGTCGGCGACCGGGTCGTCGGTCCGCGGCACGGTCTGGGCCTCGTCGAACTGCCGTAACCCCTCCTCGGCGACCGCCGCGATCAGCCCCCGCATGCCGCCGAAGTGGGTGTACACGGCCATTGTCGAGGTCCCCGCGGCCCCGGCCACCTTGCGGGTCTGCAGGGCATCGGGCCCGTCGCTGTCGAGCAGGCCGACCGCGGCGTGCAGCATCTCATGACGAACACTGCGCACATTGCGCTGAACTTCCGAAGTCATCGCTCCCACTATCTCCGATGAGGCCTTGCCATCTATTCATCGCCGGCGTACGGTCGCAATAACGCTGAAATATCAATGTTATAGGAGCTCAGCGATGACTTTCACACAGACGGCCAAATCCGCCAACCCGTATCTCGAAGGCTTCCTGGCGCCCGTGGGCGCCGAGGTGACCGCAACCGATTTGCGCGTCAGCGGGCAGATCCCCGCGCACCTGGACAGGCGCTACCTGCGCAACGGGCCCAACCCGGCCGCGGAGGTCGACCCGGCCACCTACCACTGGTTCACCGGCGATGCGATGGTGCACGGGGTCGCGCTGCGCGACGGCAAGGCCTGCTGGTATCGCAACCGCTGGGTCCGCATGCCGCCGACGTGCGCCGCGCTCGGCGAGCCGGAGCCCCGGGGGCTCAACCCGCGCGCCGGGATGCTGTCGGTCGGGCCCAACACCAACGTGCTGACCCACGCCGGGCGGACGCTGGCGCTCGTCGAGGGCGGCGGGGCCAACTACGAGCTCACCGACGACCTGGACACCGTCGGGACCTGCGACTTCGACGGCACCCTGGTCGGCGGCTACACCGCCCACACGCACCGCGACCCGCACACCGGTGAGCTGCACGCGGTGTCCTATTGCTTCGCGCGCGGGCGCAGCGTGCAGTACTCGGTGATCGACACCGAAGGCCGCGCCCGGCGCACCGTCGACATCGACGTGACCGGATCGCCGATGATGCACGACTTCTCGCTGACCGACAAGTACGTGGTGATCTACGACCTGCCGGTGACGTTCGACCCCATGCAGGTCGTGCCGGCCAACGTGCCCGGCTGGCTGAGTTCGCCGGCCCGCCTGGTGTTGCAGTCGGTGCTCGGCCGGGTCCGGATTCCCAGCCCGCTGACGACGGCGCTGAACCGGAACCGGGAGCCGATGCATCGGATGCCCTACAGCTGGAAAAACACCTATCCCGCGCGGATCGGCGTCATGCCCCGCGAAGGCGGCAACGATGACGTGCGCTGGTTCGACATCGAACCCTGCTACGTCTTCCATCCGCTCAACGCCTACTCGGAGATGCGGAACGGCACCGAGATGCTGGTGCTCGACGTGTGCAGCTACTCGCGGATGTTCGACCGCGATCTGCGCGGTCCCGGCGACAGCCGGCCGACGCTGGATCGCTGGACGATCAACCTGACCACCGGTGCGGTGAGCACCGAACGTCGCGACGACCGTCCCCAGGAGTTCCCGCGCATCGACGAGACCCTGCTGGGCGCCCGGCACCGGTTCGGCTACGCCGTCGGGTCGGACGGCGGCTACCTGTCCGGTGGCGCGACCGAGATGACCTCCGCGCTCTACAAGCACGACTACGCGACGGGATCAAGCGCCGTCGCGCCGCTGGACGCCGATCTTCTGCTCGGCGAGATGTGCTTTGTGCCCAACCCCACGAACGGGTCGGGGGAGCGCCGAGGACGACGGCGTCCTGGTGGGCTACGCTTATCACCGCGGCCGTGACGAGGGGCAATTGCTGCTGCTGGACGCGCAAAGCCTCGCGTCGATCACCACCGTGCACCTACCGCAGCTGGTCCCGATGGGTTTCCACGGCAACTGGTCGCCTTCGGTCTGACCCCTTTACCGGTACTGCCAGGACCATTAGCCTGCTGCAGGGGTGGGTCTCAGGTCGGCGAAATTTTCGCTCCGGTGCTGTGCAACCATGCTGTGTGCTCCCAGGCGTGCGCTACAGTGACTCATGCCACACAAAGGGGCAGGTGGCAGCATGTGTCGACGGAAGGATTCCCTATGGGCGTCGCTATCGAGGTCAGTGGGCTGACCAAGTCCTTCGGCTCCTCGAGGATTTGGGAAGACGTGACCCTGGATATCCCCGCCGGGGAGGTCAGCGTTTTGCTGGGCCCGTCGGGTACCGGCAAGTCGGTGTTCTTGAAGTCGTTGATCGGCCTCCTTCGTCCGGAACGTGGCTCGATCGTGATCGACGGCACCGACATCATCGAGTGCTCGGCCAAGGAGCTCTACGAGATCCGCACCCTGTTCGGGGTGCTGTTCCAGGACGGCGCGCTGTTCGGCTCGATGAACCTCTACGACAACACCGCGTTCCCGCTGCGTGAGCACACCATGAAGAAGGAAAGCGAGATCCGTGACATCGTCATGGAGAAGCTGAGCATGGTGGGCCTCGGCGGCGACGAGAAGAAGTTCCCCGGCGAGATCTCCGGTGGTATGCGCAAGCGTGCCGGCCTGGCCCGCGCGCTGGTGCTGGACCCGCAGATCATTTTGTGCGACGAGCCCGACTCCGGTCTGGACCCGGTCCGTACCGCCTACTTGAGCCAGCTGATTTTGGACATCAATGCCCAGATCGACGCGACCATCCTGATCGTGACGCACAACATCAACATCGCCCGCACGGTGCCGGACAACATCGGCATGCTGTTCCGCAAGCACCTGGTCATGTTCGGGCCGCGCGAGGTGCTGCTGACCAGCGACGAGCCGGTGGTGCGCCAGTTCCTCAACGGCCGCCGCATCGGGCCGATCGGGATGTCCGAGGAGAAGGACGAGGCGACCATGGCCGAAGAACAGGCCATGATCGACGCGGGTCACCACGCCGGCGGTACCGAGGAGATCGAGGGCGTGCCCCCGCAGATCACCGCGACGCCCGGGATGCCCGAACGCAAGGGTGTGGCCCGCCGTCAGGCCCGCGTGCGCGAGATGCTGCACACCCTGCCCAAGAAGGCGCAAGCCGCCATCCTCGACGACCTCGAGGGCACGCACAAATACCAAGCGCACGAGTTCGGCGACTGACCATCGTCCGACCCACCGGCCCGATCACCCCGGCTCGCGGTGGTCGGGCCTGCTTGTGCCTGCCGGAAGCCGCGGTCAGAGGAATTCACTGACAACTTGCCGCCCCTTCCTCTTGACGAATACGCCTGCACAGGTCAATCTGTTGGGCAGCATGTACCCACGGGCAATTCGAGATGCCAGCCAGCGTCTATCCCCCGGGATGGGTAGTTGAGGAATGCGCGCGCCTGCGCTATTGTTGGACTTTGCGCTGGCTATTTCCTGCCCACCTCACCCGCCACCTGACACCGTGGTCTTAGCCTGAGCCCCCTCTGCGGTTCAGCTATTTAGTTGCGCGCGTGAGGCTTGAGCAGTTCGTTCGCCGGCTTAAACCGAAATAATTTGCGGCGAACAAGGTCCGGTGGCCCGGTTCTCGTCAGTCGCACGAGGTGCTGGAAGGATGCATCTTGGCAGATTCTCGCCAGAGCAAGACGGACTCCTCTAGTTCTAACAACTCCGTGCCGGGAGCACCTGACCGAGTATCTTTCGCCAAGCTTCGCGAACCGCTCGAGGTTCCGGGGCTTCTCGACGTGCAGACCGACTCCTTTGAGTGGTTGATCGGTTCGCCGCGTTGGCGCGAGATCGCTGCCGCCCGCGGGGACGTCAACCCGGTCGGTGGCCTCGAAGAGGTGCTGTACGAGTTGTCGCCCATCGAGGACTTCTCGGGCTCGATGTCGCTGTCGTTCTCCGACCCCCGCTTCGACGAAGTCAAGGCGCCGGTGGACGAGTGCAAAGACAAGGACATGACGTACGCGGCGCCGCTGTTCGTCACGGCCGAGTTCATCAACAACAATACCGGTGAGATCAAGAGCCAGACGGTCTTCATGGGTGACTTCCCGATGATGACCGAAAAGGGCACGTTCATCATCAACGGGACCGAGCGCGTGGTGGTCAGCCAGCTGGTCCGCTCGCCCGGCGTGTACTTCGACGAGACGATCGACAAGTCGACCGAGAAGCTGCTGCACAGCGTCAAGGTGATCCCTAGCCGCGGCGCGTGGCTTGAGTTCGACGTCGACAAGCGCGACACCGTCGGTGTGCGTATCGACCGTAAGCGTCGTCAGCCGGTCACGGTGCTGCTCAAGGCGCTGGGCTGGACCAACGAACAGATCCACGAGCGGTTCGGCTTCTCCGAGATCATGATGTCGACGCTGGAGAAGGACAACACCGCCGGCACCGACGAGGCGCTGCTGGACATCTACCGCAAGCTGCGTCCGGGCGAGCCGCCGACCAAGGAGTCCGCGCAGACCCTGCTGGAGAACCTGTTCTTCAAGGAGAAGCGCTACGACCTGGCCCGCGTCGGCCGCTACAAGGTCAACAAGAAGCTCGGGCTGAACGCCGGTGAGCCGATCACGTCGTCGACGCTGACCGAAGATGACGTCGTCGCCACCATCGAGTACCTGGTGCGCCTGCACGAGGGTCAGTCGACCATGACGGTGCCCGGCGGGGTCGAGGTGCCGGTGGAGACCGACGACATCGACCACTTCGGCAATCGCCGGCTGCGTACCGTCGGCGAGCTGATCCAGAACCAGATCCGGGTCGGCATGTCCCGGATGGAGCGTGTCGTCCGGGAGCGGATGACCACGCAGGACGTCGAGGCCATCACGCCGCAGACCCTGATCAACATCCGGCCGGTCGTCGCCGCGATCAAAGAGTTCTTCGGCACCAGCCAGCTGTCCCAGTTCATGGACCAGAACAACCCGCTGTCCGGGCTCACCCACAAGCGCCGCCTGTCGGCGCTGGGACCGGGCGGTCTGTCGCGTGAGCGCGCGGGCCTCGAGGTCCGCGACGTGCACCCGTCGCACTACGGCCGGATGTGTCCGATCGAGACCCCGGAGGGGCCGAACATCGGTCTGATCGGCTCGCTGTCGGTGTACGCGCGGGTCAACCCGTTCGGGTTCATCGAGACGCCGTACCGCAAGGTGGTCGACGGTGTGGTCAGCGACGAGATCGAGTACCTGACCGCCGACGAGGAGGACCGCCACGTCGTGGCGCAGGCCAACTCGCCGATCGACGCCGACGGCCGGTTCATCGAGCCCCGCGTTCTGGTCCGCCGCAAGCAGGGCGAGGTCGAGTACGTGCCGTCGTCCGAGGTCGACTACATGGACGTGTCGCCGCGCCAGATGGTGTCGGTGGCCACCGCCATGATCCCGTTCCTCGAGCACGACGACGCCAACCGTGCCCTGATGGGTGCCAACATGCAGCGCCAGGCGGTTCCACTGGTGCGCAGCGAGGCGCCGCTGGTCGGCACCGGCATGGAGCTGCGTGCCGCGATCGACGCCGGCGATGTGGTGGTGGCCGACAAGGCCGGGGTGATCGAGGAGGTGTCCGCCGACTACATCACCGTGATGGCCGACGACGGCACCCGGCACACCTACCGGATGCGCAAGTTCGCCCGGTCCAACCACGGCACCTGCGCCAACCAGTCGCCGATCGTCGACGCGGGTGACCGGGTCGAGGCCGGCCAGGTGATCGCCGACGGTCCGTGCACCGAAAACGGTGAGATGGCGCTGGGTAAGAACCTGCTGGTGGCGGTCATGCCGTGGGAGGGCCACAACTACGAGGACGCGATCATCCTGTCCAACCGCCTGGTTGAGGAGGACGTGCTCACCTCGATCCACATCGAGGAGCACGAGATCGATGCCCGCGACACCAAGCTGGGCGCCGAGGAGATCACCCGGGACATCCCGAACGTCTCCGACGAGGTGCTCGCGGACTTGGATGAGCGCGGCATCGTGCGGATCGGGGCCGAGGTTCGAGACGGCGACATCTTGGTCGGCAAGGTCACCCCGAAGGGGGAGACCGAGCTGACGCCGGAGGAGCGGCTGCTGCGGGCGATCTTCGGTGAGAAGGCCCGTGAGGTCCGCGACACCTCGCTGAAGGTGCCGCACGGTGAGTCCGGCAAGGTGATCGGCATTCGGGTGTTCTCCCGTGAGGACGACGACGAACTGCCGGCCGGCGTCAACGAGTTGGTCCGCGTCTACGTCGCCCAGAAGCGCAAGATCTCCGACGGTGACAAGCTGGCCGGACGCCACGGCAACAAGGGCGTCATCGGCAAGATCCTGCCGGTCGAAGACATGCCGTTCCTGCCGGACGGCACCCCGGTGGACATCATCCTGAACACCCACGGTGTGCCCCGGCGTATGAACATCGGCCAGATCCTGGAAACCCACCTCGGGTGGGTCGCCAAGGCCGGCTGGAACATCGAGGGTGCGCCCGAGTGGGCGGCGAACCTGCCGGAGGGCCTGCGGCACGCGCAGCCGGACCAGACGGTGTCGACCCCGGTGTTCGACGGCGCCAAGGAGGAGGAGCTGCAGGGTCTGCTGTCGTGCACGCTGCCCAACCGGGACGGCGACGTCATGGTGGACGCCGACGGCAAGGCGAGGCTGTTCGATGGCCGCAGTGGTGAGCCGTTCCCGTACCCGGTGACCGTTGGCTACATGTACATCATGAAGCTGCACCACCTGGTGGACGACAAGATTCACGCCCGCTCCACCGGTCCGTACTCGATGATCACCCAGCAGCCGCTGGGCGGTAAGGCGCAGTTCGGTGGCCAGCGATTCGGTGAGATGGAGTGCTGGGCCATGCAGGCCTACGGTGCGGCGTACACGCTGCAGGAGCTGCTGACCATCAAGTCCGACGACACCGTCGGCCGGGTCAAGGTGTACGAGGCGATCGTCAAGGGCGAGAACATCCCCGAGCCGGGGATCCCCGAGTCGTTCAAGGTGTTGCTCAAGGAGCTGCAGTCGCTGTGCCTCAACGTCGAGGTGTTGTCGAGCGACGGCGCGGCCATCGAGCTGCGCGAGGGCGAAGACGAGGACCTGGAGCGCGCCGCGGCGAACCTGGGAATCAACCTGTCTCGCAACGAATCCGCGTCCGTTGAGGACCTCGCTTAACTCACGTTTTTAGGTATCTAAACCCGCAAGGGGAAAGGGAGTTACGTGCTCGACGTCAACTTCTTCGATGAACTCCGTATCGGCCTGGCCACCGCGGAGGACATCAGGCAATGGTCTTACGGCGAAGTCAAGAAGCCGGAGACGATCAACTACCGCACGCTGAAGCCGGAGAAGGACGGCCTGTTCTGCGAGAAGATCTTCGGACCGACTCGCGACTGGGAGTGCTACTGCGGCAAGTACAAGCGGGTTCGCTTCAAGGGCATTATCTGTGAGCGCTGCGGCGTCGAGGTCACTCGCGCCAAGGTGCGTCGCGAGCGGATGGGCCACATCGAGCTGGCCGCACCGGTCACCCACATCTGGTACTTCAAGGGCGTGCCTTCGCGCCTCGGGTACCTGCTGGACCTGGCGCCGAAGGATCTCGAGAAGATCATCTACTTCGCCGCGTACGTGATCACCGCGGTCGACGACGAGATGCGGCACAACGAGCTCTCCACGCTCGAGGCCGAAATGGTGGTGGAGCGCAAGGGTGTCGAGGACCAGCGCGACGCCGACCTCGAGGCCCGTGTCCAGAAGCTGGAGGCCGACCTGGCCGAGCTGGAGGCCGAGGGCGCGAAAGCCGATGCGCGACGCAAGGTTCGCGACGGTGGCGAGCGCGAGATGCGTCAGATCCGCGATCGGGCCCAGCGTGAGCTGGACCGGCTCGAGGACATCTGGACGACGTTCACCAAGCTGGCACCCAAGCAGCTGATTGTCGACGAGAACCTCTACCGCGAACTCGTCGACCGCTACGGCGAGTACTTCACCGGGGCGATGGGCGCTGAGTCGATCCAGAAGCTGATCGAAAACTTCGACATCGACGCCGAAGCCGACATCCTGCGTGACGTCATCCGAAACGGCAAGGGGCAGAAGAAGCTTCGCGCCCTGAAGCGGCTGAAGGTCGTTGCCGCCTTCCAGCAGTCGGGCAACTCGCCGATGGGCATGGTGCTCGACGCCGTTCCGGTGATCCCGCCGGAGCTGCGCCCGATGGTGCAGCTCGACGGTGGGCGGTTCGCCACGTCCGACCTCAACGACCTGTACCGCCGCGTGATCAACCGGAATAACCGCCTCAAGAGGCTGATCGACCTCGGCGCGCCCGAGATCATCGTCAACAACGAGAAGCGGATGCTGCAGGAGTCGGTGGACGCCCTGTTCGACAACGGCCGTCGGGGCCGCCCGGTCACCGGGCCGGGCAACCGTCCGCTCAAGTCGCTGAGCGATCTGCTCAAGGGTAAGCAGGGCCGGTTCCGCCAGAACCTGCTCGGCAAGCGTGTCGACTACTCGGGCCGTTCGGTCATCGTGGTCGGCCCGCAGCTCAAGCTGCACCAGTGCGGTCTGCCCAAGCTGATGGCGCTGGAGCTGTTCAAGCCGTTCGTGATGAAGCGGCTGGTCGACCTCAACCACGCGCAGAACATCAAGAGCGCCAAGCGCATGGTCGAGCGCCAGCGTCCCCAGGTGTGGGACGTGCTCGAAGAGGTCATCGCCGAGCACCCGGTGCTGCTGAACCGCGCGCCCACCCTGCACCGACTCGGCATCCAGGCTTTCGAGCCAATGCTGGTGGAGGGCAAGGCCATTCAGCTGCACCCGTTGGTGTGTGAGGCGTTCAACGCCGACTTCGACGGTGACCAGATGGCGGTGCACCTGCCGCTGAGCGCCGAGGCGCAGGCCGAGGCCCGCATCCTGATGCTGTCGAGTAACAACATCCTGTCGCCGGCGTCCGGCCGGCCGCTGGCCATGCCGCGTCTGGACATGGTGACCGGGCTGTACTACCTGACCACCGAGGTCGCCGGGGCCGACGGCGAATACCGCGCGGCCGCCAGGGATGAGCCGGAGCAGGGCGTGTACTCCTCGCCGGCCGAGGCGATCATGGCGTCCGACCGCGGCCTGCTCTCGGTGCGCGCGGCGATCAAGGTGCGGCTGACTCAGCTGCGTCCGCCGGCCGAGATCGAGGCGGAGCTGTTCGGCCAGAACGGTTGGCAGCCAGGCGATTCGTGGATGGCCGAGACGACCCTCGGCCGGGTGCTGTTCAACGAGCTGCTGCCGCTGGGCTACCCGTTCGTGAACAAGCAGATGCACAAGAAGGTGCAGGCCGCCATCATCAACGACCTGGCCGAGCGCTACCCGATGATCGTGGTCGCGCAGACCGTCGACAAGCTCAAGGACGCCGGCTTCTACTGGGCGACCCGAAGCGGCGTCACGGTTTCGATGGCCGACGTGTTGGTTCCGCCGCGGAAGAAGGAGATCCTCGACCACTACGAGGACCGGGCCGACAAGGTCGAAAAGCAGTTCCAGCGTGGTGCTTTGAACCACGACGAGCGCAACGAGGCGCTGGTGGAGATCTGGAAGGAAGCCACCGACGAGGTCGGTAAGGCGCTGCGCGAGCACTACCCGGCCGACAACCCGATCATCACGATCGTCGACTCGGGCGCAACGGGTAACTTCACCCAGACCCGAACGCTGGCCGGCATGAAGGGTCTGGTGACCAACCCGAAGGGTGAGTTCATCCCGCGTCCGGTGAAGTCGTCGTTCCGCGAGGGCCTGACCGTGCTGGAGTACTTCATCAACACCCACGGCGCTCGAAAGGGTTTGGCCGACACCGCGTTGCGTACCGCCGACTCCGGGTACCTGACCCGTCGTCTGGTGGACGTGTCGCAGGACGTGATCGTCCGCGAGCACGACTGCGAAACCGAGCGGGGCATCATCGTCGAGCTGGCCGAGCGTCAGCCCGACGGCACCCTGATCCGCGACCCGTACATCGAAACCTCGGCGTACGCACGGACTTTGGGTGCCGACGCGGTTGACGAAGCCGGCAACGTCGTCGTCGCGCGTGGTGAGGATCTGGGCGACCCGTCGATCGAGGCCTTGCTGGCCGCGGGGATCACGCAGATCAAGGTGCGTTCGGTGCTGACGTGCACCACCGGTACCGGTGTGTGTGCGACCTGCTACGGGCGTTCGATGGCGACCGGCAAGCTGGTCGACATCGGCGAGGCCGTCGGTATCGTGGCCGCGCAGTCCATCGGTGAGCCCGGTACCCAGCTGACCATGCGCACCTTCCACCAGGGTGGTGTCGGTGAGGACATCACCGGCGGTCTGCCGCGGGTGCAGGAGCTGTTCGAGGCCCGGGTGCCGCGAGGCAAGGCGCCGATCGCCGACGTAACCGGGCGGGTTCAGCTCGAGGACGGTGAGCGCTTCTACAAGATCACCATCGTCCCCGACGACGGTGGCGAGGAAGTCGTCTACGACAAGCTCTCCAAGCGGCAGCGGCTGCGGGTGTTCAAGCACGAAGACGGTTCTGAGCGAGTGCTGTCCGACGGCGACCACGTCGAGGTGGGCCAGCAGCTGATGGAAGGCTCGGCCGACCCGCACGAGGTGCTGCGCGTGCAGGGCCCCCGCGAGGTGCAGATCCACCTGGTCCGCGAGGTCCAGGAGGTCTACCGCGCTCAGGGTGTGTCGATCCACGACAAGCACATCGAGGTGATCGTTCGCCAGATGCTGCGCCGCGTCACCATCATCGACTCCGGCTCGACCGAGTTCCTGCCGGGTTCGCTGATCGACCGCGCGGAGTTCGAGGCGGAGAACCGCCGGGTGGTCGCCGAGGGCGGCGAGCCGGCGGCCGGACGTCCGGTGCTGATGGGTATCACGAAGGCGTCGCTGGCCACCGACTCGTGGCTGAGTGCGGCGTCGTTCCAGGAGACCACGCGAGTGCTGACCGATGCGGCGATCAACTGCCGCAGCGACAAGCTCAACGGTCTGAAGGAGAACGTGATCATCGGAAAGCTGATCCCGGCGGGTACCGGCATCAACCGGTATCGCAACATCCAGGTTCAGCCGACCGAGGAGGCCCGCGCCGCGGCGTACACGATCCCGTCGTACGAGGATCAGTACTACAGCCCGGACTTCGGTCAGGCCACTGGTGCCGCGGTTCCGCTGGACGACTACGGCTACAGCGACTACCGCTAGTCGACAAACGAGAAAGCCCCGGGCTTACCCCCGGGGCTTTCTCGTTGCGCGCACTGTGCCGACTGCCCGGTCAGCCGGGCGTTCGCGGCCGAACCAGGTCGCCATCGTGCGGATTAGATCGCAGAAATCCGCCGGCGTGTAATTGCGGTGCCAGTGCCGAAGGTAAACGTCTTTGGGCAGGATCAGCACATCCACCTCATCCGCCGCGACGACCGTGGAGTTGCGGAAATCGCCCCGGATTACGCCCGTGACGCCCAACGGCTCCCAGGGGTGGACCCGAAAGTAGTCGTATCCGCCCGACGGCCGGCCGCGCAGCCCGGACGTCAGCGGGACATAGACGAAGCTCGCCCGGGCGCCGACTTCGGTCAGGCATTCGCCCGGCGAAAGATGGGCCAGGCGGGTGCTTTTGAAGCCGAGGTCGGGATCGATGTGGTCCGTTCGGTAGCCGCGGTCGGCGACATTACGCAGGAAGGCGACGCGCTTCTCGTAGACCCAGTCGATCGCGCTGGCCGCCAGGAAGCGTTGCCGCTCCTGCTCGGGCGCGTTGCGCAACGCCGGGACGCAGACGACACGATCCTTGATCGACGGGGCGCGGGCGACCACCAATTCGGCTACCAGCGGGGCGAATTCGGGATTGTCTTCGGTGTGTTCGAGCAGCAGGCAGGTACGCCGGCCGCCGTCTTGGCCCGTCCCGCCGATGAAGCTGTCGACGACGTCGGCCTGGATGTCGTCGACGATCACCGACGCGTTGTGCGCGGCGCGGCGCACGGCGTCGTCCGACCCGAAGCTGCCGCGGAAGAAGGCGATGCGCAGGTCGCCCTCGTGGGTGACCTCGGCGATCTCGAGGTTGGCCTCGCCGGCATTGATCGGGTTGTCGCCCTCGAGAAGGTATGTCCGCCCGTCCCGGTCGTGCAAGGCGTAGACCACGTTCGCGGTGCGCTGGTCGATGAAAATCTGATAGTTGCCCGAGGTTCTCAGGTGGGTGCCGCGCTGGCGCAAGGTATCCGCGCAGCGTAGGCAGCGGATGGTGTCCACGACATCGGTGACGAACTCTTGAGCTTGCGGTGCAACGACTTCCAGCCAAGCAAAGGCCGTGTTCTCGAAGTCGTCGTAGTGGGGAGCGAGCAGCTGCGCGTGGTGCTCTTGCAATGACTCGGGGCTCGCCGCGCGCCGCAGTGCGGCCTGGTGGTCAGCGCGTTGCTCGTCGGTGCGACTCTTCTTCAGCTGCTTGGCGTGGTACAGCGCCTCCAGCGGGTGGCTGAGGATATGGAGCATCCTGTCGCGCAGGGCCGTCGCGTCGTTGAGCACCGCGGCCGGCACGGAGCTTTTGCTGTGGGCATAGCCCAGTGCCGCGAGCTCGCGCAGGATTCGTTGTGAGGGCCCGGCGAACACGGCCGCACTGGTCAGGCGCAGCACCCGCCAGGCCAGGTTCCCGATGTTGTCCTCCCATAGAATGTCGACGATCTCGTCGAACGGCTCGCCGAAAGCCTACTGCCCGCGAACTCCGCATGGACCAGTCGTCCAAAGGGATTCAGGTCGGACATCCCGATGTCGTGGGCGCAGGCAAGCAGGCAGCCGTAGCTCGTCATGAAGTCCAGGCGCTGCCGCGGTCGCTCGGCGATCTTGACGCCCGACACGTTGGCGATCATGTCGACGATGCGATGGGCGACATCGCGCATGTGCATCACGCCGTGATCGGTGAACAGGGCGAGATGGCTGATCGGATCCTCGAGGAAGGTCGGATCCTTGGCCACCTCCTCGAGGGTCAGGCTCCCGTTCACCTTTGAGTAGTAATTGCGTTCGATGATTTCGCGGATGCGTGCCGGCAGTACCAGGTCCAGCGTTGCTTCGGCGTCCGTCGGCGTCATTATCATCTCCGCGAGTTGTCCGGTGGCCAGATCGTTTATCTTCGAAATCGACTGTACCGAAAAGGAACTGAGTTTGCAGACGGCGCGATCGGCATTCGTGAGCCGATGTGGGGCAGGAAAACCGGGTGCGGTCAGATCCTGAGGCATTCGAATTCACCGCCGAATCCGTCGACCATCCGTGTTTGCACCGACGATCTCATGTTCGGGCCGCGGGGTCCAGCGGTGTACTCGCCCGTCGGCCCTGGAAACTAGACTGGCCGACGTGCTAATCGGTTCGCACGTCAGTCCGCAAGACCCGCTGGCCGCAGCGGAGGCCGAGGGCGCTGACGTAGTACAGATATTCCTCGGCAACCCGCAGAGCTGGAAGGCGCCCAAGCCCCGCGAGGACGCCGCCGTGCTGAAGGCCGCGGCGCTGCCGATCTATGTGCATGCGCCCTACCTGATCAATGTCGCGTCGGCGAACAACAAGGTACGGATCCCTTCGCGCAAAATCCTGCAGCAGACCTGCGACGCGGCCGCCGACATCGGCGCGGCGGCGGTCATCGTGCACGGAGGCCACGTCGCCGACGACACCGACGTCGACGAGGGTTTCCAACGCTGGCGTAAGGCGCTCGATCAACTGGAGTCCACCGTGCCGGTGTACCTGGAAAACACCGCGGGCGGCGACCATGCGATGGCCCGCCACTTCGACACCATTGCCAGGCTGTGGGATGTCATCGGCGACAGCGGAATTGGCTTCTGCCTGGACACCTGTCACACCTGGGCCGCCGGTGAGGCACTGATCGGCGCCGTTGACCGGATCAAGGCGATCACCGGCCGGATCGATCTGGTGCACTGCAACGACTCCAAAGACGAAGCGGGCTCGGGTCGGGACCGCCACGCGAATCTGGGCACCGGCCAGATCGATCCCGACCTGCTGGTCGCCGCGGTCAAAGCCGCCGACGCGCCGGTGATCTGTGAAACCTCCGACGACGGCCGCAAGGACGACATCGCGTTCCTGCGGGACAAGACCACCGGCTGATCGCGGGCCCATGCGCTGCCGGCTTGCCGCGCTTTTGCGGGATAGTCCTCCTGGCCGCGGGATGGTCGTCGTCGACGCCGCCGTCGGGCTTCGTGGCCGGCACCAGCGTTCACAGCATCACGGTGGGCGGACGCGAGCGCAGCTACCGGCTCTACAAGCCGGCGAGCGTGGCCGCGCCCGCCCCGCTGGTGGTGATGCTGCACGGCGGCTTCGGTAGCGCTGAGCAAGCCGAACGAGCCTACAAATGGGACGAATTGGCCGATTCGGACAAGTTCATCGTCGCCTACCCCGAGGGTCTGCACCGGGCCTGGAACGTCAACGGGGGAGGGTGCTGCGGTCGGCCCGCGCGTGAAGGCGTCGACGACGTCGCCTTCATCGGCGCCGCCGTCGCCGACATCGCCAAGAACATCGCCATCGACCTCGCGCGGGTCTACGCCACTGGGATGAGCAACGGCGCCATCATGGCCTACACGCTGGCGTGCGATACGGATACGTTCGCCGCGATCGGCCCGGTGTCCGGTACTCAACTCGACGCGTGCCGGTCACCGCGTCCGGCGTCGGTCTTCCACATTCACGGCACCGCCGATCGTCTCGTTCCCTACCAAGGCGGACAGGGATTCAGCGTCATCAATGGCCCCTCCGTGCCGGACGTGAACGCGTTCTGGCGCAACGTCGATCACTGCGGCGCCCCTGCCGTCACGACCGATGGCCCGGTGAGCACCTCGACGACGGCGTGCCCCGGCAATCGCGGCGTCGTGCTCGCCACGGTCGACCAGGGCGGCCACGATTGGCCGGCGTTCGCGACCCGGACGCTGTGGGAGTTCTTCGCCGCACACCCACGTTAGGCATTACACCTCTTGTGCGATTGTTGGAAAACTGTAATATGAGTGGCATGTCGGACACGCATGTCGTCACCAACCAGGTTCCACCGCTGGAAAACTACAACCCGGCTACCTCGCCGATGCTGGTCGAGGCCCTGATCCGCGAGGGCGGGCAGTGGGGCCTGGACGAGGTCCACGCGGTCGGGGCATTGTCGGCCAGTCAGGAGGCGCAGCGCTGGGGTGAACTCGCCGACCGCAATCGGCCGATCCTGCACACCCACGACCGCACCGGGCACCGGGTCGACGAGGTCGAGTACGACCCGGCCTACCACCAGTTGATGCGCGTGGCGATCGCGCACGGCATGCACGCCGCGCCGTGGGCCGACGACCGCCCGGGCGCGCACGTGGTGCGGGCCGCCAAGACCTCCGCGTGGAACGTCGAGCCGGGACACGTCTGCGCGATCTCGATGACCTACGCCGTCGTCCCGGCGCTGCGCTACAACCCCGAGCTGGCGGCCGTTTACGAACCGCTGCTGACCAGTCGCGAGTACGACCCGGAGCTCAAGCTGGCCACCACGAAGGCCGGCATCACCGCGGGCATGTCGATGACCGAGAAGCAGGGCGGCTCCGACGTGCGCGCCGGCACCACCCAGGCGACCCCCAACGGTGACGGCACCTACAGCCTGATCGGCCACAAATGGTTTACCTCGGCGCCGATGTGCGACATCTTCCTGGTCCTCGCGCAGGCACCGGGCGGGCTGTCGTGCTTCATGCTGCCGCGCATCCTGCCCGACGGCAGCCGCAACCGGATGTTCTTGCAGCGCCTCAAGGACAAGCTCGGCAACCACGCCAACGCCTCCAGCGAGGTGGAGTACGACGGCGCGATCGCCTGGCTGGTGGGCGAGGAGGGCCGCGGGGTGCCGACCATCATCGAGATGGTCAACCTCACCCGCCTGGACTGCACCCTGGGCAGCGCCACCAGCATGCGCACCGGCCTGACCCGCGCCATCCACCACGCGCAGCACCGAAAAGCCTTTGGCGCCTATCTGATTGACCAGCCGCTGATGCGCAACGTGCTGGCCGACCTGGCCGTCGAGGCCGAGGCCGCGACAATCGTCGCGATGCGGATGGCCGGTGCCACCGACAACGCGCTGCGCGGCGACGACAAGGAAGCGCTGCTGCGCCGGATCGGCCTGGCGGCCAGCAAGTACTGGGTGTGCAAGCGCTCCACCCCGCACGCCGCCGAGGCGCTGGAGTGCCTGGGCGGCAACGGCTATGTCGAGGAGTCGGGCATGCCGCGCCTGTACCGCGAGGCGCCGCTGATAAGCATCTGGGAAGGCTCCGGCAATGTCAGCGCGCTGGACACTTTGCGCGCCATGGCAACTCGGCCCGAATGCGTCGAGGTGCTGTTCGCCGAGCTGGGCGAGAGCGCGAGGCAGGATCCGCGATTGGGCAGCCACGTCGAACGGCTGCGGCAAGACCTCAGCGGCCTGGACACGATTCAGTATCGCGCCCGCAAGGTCGCTGAGGACATCTGCCTGGCGCTGCAGGGCTCGCTGCTGGTGCGTCACGGTCATCCCGCCGTCGCCGAGGCATTCCTGGCGACCAGGCTGGGCGGAGCGTGGGGCGGCGCGTTCGGCACCATGCCGACCGGGCTGGACCTGGCCCCCATCTTGGAGCGGGCACTCGTAAAGGGCTGAGCCGCAACGTGACACGCGCCGTCGACGATGCAGAGCGAAGCGATGAGGTGGGGGGCACCGCCCGCTTGCGGGGAAGAGCGGCGCCAGTGACACACGCGATCAGGCCGGTCGACTTCGACAACCTGAAGACGATGACCTACGAGGTCACCGACCGGGTTGCGCGGATCACCTTCAACCGACCGGAAAAGGGCAACGCGATCGTCGCGGACACCCCGCTGGAGGTCTCGGCGCTGGTCGAGCGGGCCGATCTGGACCCTGACGTGCACGTCATTCTGGTGTCCGGTCGCGGCGAAGGTTTTTGCGCGGGCTTCGATTTGTCCGCCTACGCCGACCGCACCGGCTCGGCGGGCGGCACCGGGGCGTACGCGGGCACCGTGCTCGACGGCAAGATCCAGGGCGTCAACCACCTGCCGAATCGCCCGTGGGACCCGATGATCGACTATCAGATGATGAGCCGATTCGTGCGCGGGTTTTCCAGCCTGATGCACGCCGACAAACCGACGGTGGTCAAGATCCACGGCTACTGTGTGGCCGGCGGCACCGACATCGCGCTGCATGCCGACCAGGTGATCGCCGCCGCCGACGCCAAGATCGGTTACCCGCCCACCCGGGTGTGGGGTGTGCCGGCGGCGGGCCTGTGGGCGCATCGACTCGGCGATCAGCGCGCCAAACGCCTTCTGTTCACCGGTGATTCGATCACCGGTGCGCAGGCCGCCGAATGGGGCCTGGCCGTCGAGGCGCCGGATCCGAAAGACCTCGACGAGCGCACCGAGCGGCTGGTGGCTCGCATCGCCGCGGTTCCGGTTAACCAGCTGATCATGGTCAAGCTGGCGCTGAATTCCGCTCTGCTGCAACAGGGTGTGGCCACCAGCCGGATGGTCTCCACGGTGTTCGACGGTGTCGCCCGGCACACGCAAGAGGGGCACGACTTCGTCGCCGACTCCGTCGAGCACGGCTTCCGCGAAGCGGTACGGCATCGCGACGAGCCGTTCGGTGACTACGGCCGCCGGGCCTCGCAGGTGTAATCATGCCGACCATGACGGCCCGGTCCGTGGTGCTGAGCGTGCTGCTCGGCGCCCACCCCGCCTGGGCGACCGCGGGCGACTTGATCAGGCTGACAGCAGATTTCGGTATCAAGGAGACGACGTTGCGGGTTGCGCTGACCCGCATGGTGGGCGCGGGCGACCTGATCCGGTCCGCCGACGGCTACCGGCTCTCGGATCGTCTGCTGGCCCGTCAGAGCCGACAGGACGAGGCGATTCGGCCGCCGACCCGGGCCTGGCACGGAGATTGGCACGTCGTGATCGTCACCAGTGTGGGCACCGATGCCCGCACCCGGGCCGCGCAGCGGGCCAGTATGTACCGCAAGCGTTTCGGTGAACTGCGCGAGGGTGTTTGGATGCGCCCCGACAACCTCGACCTTGACCTGGAGCCCGACGTTGCCGACCGGGTGCGGGTACTCAAGGCGCGTGACGACGCGCCCGAGCAGCTGGTCTCCGAGCTATGGGACCTGCCCGCGTGGGCGCAAGCCGGCGACCGGTTGCTCGACGAGATGGCCGATGCCGCCGATATTCCCGGCCGGTTTGTGGTGGCCGCCGCGATAGTGCGGCACCTGCTCACCGACCCGATGCTGCCTGCCGAACTGCTGCCCGACGACTGGCCGGGCGCGCGGCTGCGTAGCGTCTACCACGACTTCGCGACCGAACTGCTGGAGCGGCGCGACGCAACTCAACTTCTGGAGGCGAGATGAGTGATCCGGTGCGAGTAGAGCGTAAGGGTCCGGTGACCACGGTGATCCTGGACCGGCCGAACGCGCGTAACGCCGTGAACGGCCCGACGGCCGCCGCGCTGTACGCGGCGTTCGACGAATTCGACCGCGACGATTCCGCTTCGGTGGCCGTACTGTGGGGCGACGGCGGAACCTTCTGTGCGGGAGCCGATTTGAAAGCTTTCGGGACACCGGACGCCAACGCGATCCACACCACCGGGCCGGGCCCGATGGGCCCGTCTCGAATGGTGTTGTCCAAACCCGTGATTGCCGCAGTGAGCGGCTACGCCGTCGCGGGAGGGCTGGAGCTGGTCATCTGGTGCGATCTGCGGATGGCCGAAGAGGACGCCGTGTTCGGCGTGTTCTGCCGTCGCTGGGGAGTGCCACTGATCGACGGCGGCACCGTGCGGCTGCCGCGCCTGATCGGGCACAGCCGGGCGATGGACATGATCCTCACCGGCCGCGGGGTCAAAGCCGACGAGGCGCTCGCAATGGGACTGGCCAATCGCGTTGTCCCCAAAGGTGAAGCGCGACAAGCCGCCGAGCAGCTGGCTGCCGAATTGGCCGCCCTGCCGCAGCAGTGCCTGCGCGCGGACCGGCTTTCGGCGCTGCAGCAGTGGGGGTTGTCGGAGTCGGACGCGATCGACCAGGAATTCGCCAGCATCTGGATAGTTGCCTCGGAGGCCAACGAAGGGGCGGGGCGGTTCGCGGCCGGCGCGGGCCGGCACGGCGCGCCCGCCGGCTAGCCGGTCAGCCGCCCTTGTTGACGGTGTTGCCGGAGCCGAGTTTGTCCACCTTCGGTTCACCGTCCTTGTAGGTGATCGTGTTGTCGAGCCCGAGCACCGTGATGCGGGTGTCGACCTTGTCGATGGTGATCTTGTTGTTGGTCCCGCCGACGTTCACCGTCACGCAGCTGCCGGTCACGGTCAGGGTGTTGTTGGAACCGGCGACGTTCAGCGATTTGCCGCTGGCGCAGTCGAGCGTGGCCGTTGTCCCCATCGATCCGTAGTTCAGTGTGTTTCCGATTTCGACTGAGGCGGTGGTGCTTTCACCACTCGAAGTCGTGGGCGCCGCCGCGCCGGTTGTCGTCGTGGTGGTGGGTGCGCTGCTCTTGGTCGTCGCGCTCGGGTTCCCGGGCGGGTTGGCGGTCGAACTGCAACCGGCTAGCACCACAGCCGCCAGGGCGAGCGTCGCGAGCTTGGACGGACGGTCGGTGATGTGGACGCGCAAAATCCCCTCCTCGGTAGCGCAACTGCACCTCAGGCGGGCACCTGTTGCAGCCGATTGACCATGCCCAGTTCGCGGCCGCGATCCCAGAGGATCGGTGCGCCGTTGTGAAAGAAGACGGTCTGGTCGTAGCCGTACACCGTGATGTCGTGCGTGACCGAGTCCGCGATGATCGTGTTGCCCGACCCCATCACGGTCACCGCCCAGCAGTTGCCGAGCGCGTTGACGTAATTCCTGGTGCCGTTGACGATCAGCGTCGCGTTGTTGCAGTCCAGGGTCTGCTGGATGCCCTGCCCGGTGACGTGGGTGTCGCCGTTCTTGGCGTGCGCGGCCGGCGCCGCGGCCGCCATGGTGATGACACAGGTTGCAAGCGATCCGGCGACGGTTCTCCAATGCACCGCGGCCCCCTTCGCTCGGCATCTGTCTGGCGGGATCTGCTGGACTGAGCCTACGTGCATTGGCCTGCTCGATGGCAAATTTTTTCGACCCGGCCAACCGCGACCCGCCCCCGGTCCGTCCGAGGAGATCGGCGACTCCGTCAACTAGAGTCATTAGTTGACCTTCACCAACGACTGCAATCGAAGGGCGATCGCCATGGCAGTTCATCCGGAACAGCCGTCGGCGGCGGGGCGCCAACGTGGCATCAGATCCGGATCCCGGCCGGGGAAGCTGAGCCGAGACGGCATCGTCGACGGTGCGCTGACGTTTCTAGACCGGGAGGGCTGGGACTCGCTGACCATCAACGCGCTGGCGACGCAGTTGGGCACCAAGGGGCCGTCGCTCTACAACCACGTGGACAGCCTGGAGGACCTGCGCCGCGCGGTGCGGATCCGGGTCATCGACGACATCATCATGATGCTGAACCGCGTGGGGGAGGGACGTGAGCGCGACGACGCGGTGCTGGTCATGGCCGGCGCCTACCGCAGCTATGCCCATCACCACCCCGGCCGGTACTCGGCGTTCACCCGGATGCCGCTGGGCGGCGACGACCCCGAATACACCGCGGCGACCCGGGCCGCCGCCGCACCCGTGATCTCGGTGTTGACGTCCTACGGCCTCGACGGCGAACAGGCCTTTTTCGCGGCGCTCGAATTCTGGTCCGCGCTGCACGGGTTCGTGCTGCTGGAAATGACCGGCGTCATGGACGACATCGACACCGATGCGCTGTTCACCGAGATGGTATTACGGCTGGCAACGGGCCTGGACAGGCGCACCGCGCGGGGGGCCGCCGACTCGGACTGACAGCGGAGCGCGCGGCGGTGGCCGCCGCTTTGACCTGCCAGACCAGCGGCGGGTATTGTGGTGGCTCGTGCCTGGCGGCTTACGGCGCCTGACGTAAGGAAGTGGATGCCGGGCTAATTCGCATGTCCACCAAGCATCGGATATTTCCGGTGCTGAGCGGGTGCGACACACCCGGCCGCGGGGGTAGTGCGGCGGGGCAAAACTGCAGTACAGAGGCTTGACACAGAACGAAACACAGAAAGCCGGTAGATGCCAACCATTCAGCAGCTGGTCCGCAAGGGTCGCCGCGACAAGATCGCCAAGGTCAAGACCGCGGCCCTGAAGGGCAGCCCGCAGCGCCGTGGCGTATGCACCCGCGTGTACACCACCACTCCGAAGAAGCCGAACTCGGCGCTTCGGAAGGTCGCGCGCGTGAAGCTGACGAGCCAGGTCGAGGTCACCGCCTACATCCCGGGCGAGGGCCACAACCTGCAGGAGCACTCGATGGTGCTGGTGCGCGGTGGCCGGGTGAAGGACCTGCCCGGTGTGCGGTACAAGATTATCCGTGGTTCGCTGGACACCCAGGGGGTCAAGAACCGCAAGCAGGCTCGCAGCCGTTACGGCGCCAAGAAGGAGAAGAGCTGATGCCGCGCAAGGGGCCCGCGCCGAAGCGTCCGCTGGTCAACGACCCGGTTTACGGATCGCAGCTGGTGACCCAGCTGGTCAACAAGGTCCTGCTGCAGGGGAAGAAATCGGTCGCCGAGCGCATTGTCTATGGTGCGCTCGAGCAGGCTCGGGACAAGACCGGCACCGATCCGGTGATCACGCTCAAGCGCGCTCTCGACAACGTCAAGCCCGCCCTCGAGGTGCGCAGCCGCCGTGTCGGTGGTGCGACCTACCAGGTGCCGGTCGAGGTGCGGCCGGACCGGTCCACCACCCTGGCGCTGCGTTGGCTTGTCAGCTTCTCGCGGCAGCGCCGGGAGAAGACGATGATCGAGCGGCTGGCGAACGAGATCCTGGACGCCAGCAATGGCCTCGGGGCTTCCGTCAAGCGGCGCGAGGACACCCACAAAATGGCCGAGGCCAACCGCGCCTTTGCCCACTATCGCTGGTAGGCCGGCGCTAGGCGGCGAAACCGGCAGCGTGGCCGGGCGCAAACCGACAGCGAACTAACTACGCAATCGAAAGAGTGGGAAGACTTCTGTGGCACAGAAGGACGTGCTGACCGACCTGACCAAGGTCCGCAACATCGGCATCATGGCGCACATCGACGCCGGCAAGACGACGACGACGGAGCGCATCCTCTACTACACCGGTATCAGCTACAAGATCGGTGAGGTTCACGACGGCGCCGCCACCATGGACTGGATGGAGCAGGAGCAGGAGCGCGGAATCACCATCACCTCCGCGGCCACCACCTGCTTCTGGAACGACAACCAGATCAACATCATCGACACTCCCGGCCACGTCGACTTCACCGTCGAGGTGGAGCGCAGCCTGCGCGTGCTCGACGGTGCCGTTGCCGTGTTCGACGGCAAGGAGGGCGTCGAGCCGCAGTCCGAGCAGGTGTGGCGCCAGGCCGACAAATACGACGTCCCCCGGATCTGCTTCGTCAATAAGATGGACAAGATCGGCGCCGACTTCTACTTCTCCGTCAAGACGATGGAAGAGCGGTTGGGCGCCAACGTGATTCCGATCCAGCTGCCGGTCGGCTCCGAGGGTGACTTCGAAGGCGTCGTCGACCTGGTCGAGATGAAGGCCAAGGTGTGGAGTGCCGAGGCCAAGCTGGGCGAGAAGTACGACACCGTCGACATCCCGGCCGATCTGCAGGAGAAGGCCGACGAGTACCGCACCAAGCTGCTCGAGGCCGTCGCCGAGACCGACGAGGCGCTGCTGGAGAAGTATCTCGGCGGTGAGGAACTGTCGGTCGCCGAGATCAAGGGCGCCATCCGCAAGCTGACCATCAGCTCGGAGGCCTACCCGGTGCTGTGCGGCAGCGCGTTCAAGAACAAGGGTGTCCAGCCAATGCTGGACGCCGTCATCGACTACTTGCCCTCGCCGCTGGACGTGCCGCCGGCCATCGGCCACGCGCCGGGCAAAGAGGACGAGGAGATCACCCGCAAGCCGTCGACCGACGAGCCGTTCTCCGCGTTGGCGTTCAAGGTCGCCACACACCCGTTCTTCGGCAAGCTGACCTACATCCGGGTGTACTCCGGCAAGGTCGACTCCGGCAGCCAGGTCATCAACGCGACCAAGGGCAAGAAGGAGCGCCTCGGCAAGCTGTTCCAGATGCACTCCAACAAGGAGAACCCGGTGGAGACCGCCTCGGCCGGGCACATCTACGCGGTGATCGGCCTCAAGGACACCACCACGGGTGACACCCTGAGCGACCCGAACCAGCAGATCGTGCTCGAGTCGATGACCTTCCCCGACCCGGTGATCGAGGTGGCCATCGAGCCCAAGACGAAGAGCGACCAGGAAAAGCTGTCGCTGTCGATCCAGAAGCTCGCCGAAGAGGACCCCACCTTCAAGGTGCACCTGGACCAGGAGACCGGCCAGACCGTCATCGGCGGCATGGGCGAGCTGCACCTGGACATCCTGGTGGACCGGATGCGCCGCGAGTTCAAGGTCGAGGCCAACGTTGGCAAGCCCCAGGTGGCCTACAAGGAGACCATCCGGCGCGCGGCCAACAACGTCGAGTTCACCCACAAGAAGCAGACGGGTGGCTCGGGCCAGTTCGCGAAGGTGATCATCAACCTCGAGCCGTTCACCGGCGAGGACGGTGCGACCTACGAGTTCGAGAACAAGGTCACCGGTGGCCGCATCCCGCGCGAATACATCCCGTCGGTGGACGCGGGTGCCCAGGACGCGATGCAGTACGGCGTGCTGGCCGGCTACCCGCTGGTGAACCTGAAGGTCACCTTGCTCGACGGCGCCTACCACGAGGTTGACTCCTCGGAAATGGCGTTCAAGATCGCGGGGTCACAGGTGTTGAAAAAGGCTGCGCAGCAAGCCCAGCCGGTGATCCTCGAGCCGATCATGGCGGTCGAAGTGACCACACCCGAGGACTACATGGGTGACGTGATCGGCGACCTGAACTCTCGCCGTGGCCAGATCCAGGCCATGGAGGAGCGGGCGGGTGCGCGCGTCGTTCGGGCGCACGTGCCGCTGTCGGAGATGTTCGGCTATGTCGGCGACCTGCGGTCCAAGACTCAAGGCCGGGCGAACTACTCCATGGTGTTCGACTCGTATGCCGAAGTCCCGGCAAACGTCTCGAAGGAGATCATCGCGAAGGCGACGGGCGAGTGAACATCAGCTCGGAGTAACCTAGCCCGGTTACCACCGCGGCACTTACAACAACATCAACACTGCTTTTCAAAAGCACCAACAAGTCCAGGAGGACACAGAAGTGGCGAAGGCGAAGTTCGAGCGGACGAAGCCGCACGTCAACATCGGGACCATCGGTCACGTTGACCACGGCAAGACCACACTGACCGCGGCGATCACCAAAGTCCTGCATGACAAGTACCCGGACCTCAACGAGCCGCGCGCCTTCGACCAGATCGACAATGCGCCCGAAGAGCGTCAGCGTGGTATCACCATCAACATCTCCCACGTGGAGTACCAGACCGACAAGCGTCACTACGCCCACGTGGACGCCCCGGGGCACGCCGACTACATCAAGAACATGATCACCGGCGCCGCCCAGATGGACGGCGCGATCCTGGTGGTCGCCGCGACCGACGGCCCGATGCCGCAGACCCGCGAGCACGTGCTGCTGGCGCGTCAGGTCGGCGTGCCCTACATCCTGGTCGCGCTGAACAAGGCCGACATGGTCGACGACGAGGAGCTGCTCCAGCTCGTCGAGCTGGAGGTTCGCGAACTGCTGGCCGCCCAGGAATTCGACGAGGAGGCCCCGGTCATCCGCGTCTCGGCGCTCAAGGCGCTCGAGGGTGACGCGCAGTGGGTCAAGTCCGTCGAGGACCTGATGGACGCCGTCGACGAGTCGATTCCGGACCCGGTTCGCGAGACCGACAAGCCGTTCCTGATGCCCGTCGAGGACGTCTTCACGATCACCGGTCGTGGCACCGTGGTCACCGGCCGTGTCGAGCGCGGTGTGATCAACGTGAACGAGGAAGTCGAGATCGTCGGCATCAGGCCGACCAGCACCAAGACCACGGTCACGGGCGTGGAGATGTTCCGCAAGCTGCTGGACCAGGGCCAGGCCGGCGACAACGTCGGGTTGCTGCTGCGCGGTATCAAGCGTGAGGACGTCGAGCGCGGCCAGGTCGTGGTCAAGCCCGGCACCACCACTCCGCACACCGAGTTCGAGGGCAGCGTCTACATCCTGTCCAAGGACGAGGGCGGCCGGCACACGCCGTTCTTCAACAACTACCGTCCGCAGTTCTACTTCCGCACCACCGACGTGACCGGTGTGGTGACGCTGCCGGAGGGCACCGAAATGGTGATGCCCGGTGACAACACCAACATCTCGGTGAAGCTTATCCAGCCCGTCGCCATGGACGACGGTCTGCGGTTCGCGATCCGCGAGGGCGGCCGTACCGTCGGCGCCGGCCGGGTCGTCAAGATCATCAACTAGCTGCACAGGTCAAAGCCCGGACTCGCCGGTTTCGGCGGTCCGGGCTTTGAGCATTTCGTGCCCGCGGAAGCTGCACGACAGGTTTGCCAATTTCCGGTAAGACCTGTCGATGTCCAGTCTGAAATTGACGGTAGGGGTAGTTGACCGTCGCGGCCTGGCCGGGAGGTTCGGATGTCGTTCGTAAATGCGACGCCGGAGTATGTGGCGGCCGCGGCATCAGACCTGGCAAAAATCGGGGCCGCCATCAACTACGCCAACTCGGTGGCGTCGGGCGCGACGTCGGCGGTGCAGGCCGCCGGCGCCGACGCGGTGTCGGCGAGCATCTCGCACCTGTTCGGCGTTCACGCCGCGGCCTATCAGGCGATCAGCGCTCAGGGCAGCGCTGTTCCACCAGCAATTCGTCGAGCTGATGAGTGGTGGTGCGAACCAATACGCGGACACCGAGGCCATCAATGCGGCGCCGCTGGTGGCCGCACCGCAGGCCGTGCTGGGCGCGGCCAACGTGTCCGGCCAGGCGATGAGCTCGCAGCAATTCATCGGCGCCGCGGCGCAGGCGGGTGGCGTGGCGTCGGGGGTGCCGGCAGCGGCGACGGTGACCCCGATGGCGGCGACCACCTCGGTGGCGGCCGCTCCGGCGGGGTCGGTGGCGCAGGGTGACCCGGCCGCGGCGCCGCACGCGCAAACACCGGCGTACGCCCCGCTGGCGGCGGTGACGGCCGCGGCGGCAGCAACCACGGCAGCGGCGCCGGACGCGTCCAGCGTCGTAACCGCCTCGGCGGCCCCGGTGGACGCGGCAACCGCGGAACTCTCGTCGGCCACGATGCTGCCCGCGGCGATGCCGACCCCGTCGAATGAGCCGGCCCCGCCGCCCCCGTCGGCCACTGGCAAGGGCCGGCCGCCAACCCCGTCGCGCTGACTGTCCTGGCCCGATGCCCCGGACGCCGGTTATGGATCAGGCGCCCGCGTCGGGGCTAAATCTGACACGAACTTCCCGGCGAACCGAGGAGACACACGTGTTGGCGCGTTATGTGAAGACGCAGTCGGTGGTTTTGCTGTGTGGCGGTTTGGTCGGGCCGATCTTTCTGGTCGTCTATTTCACCCTCAACCTCGGCAACGTGCTGCAGTAAATGTTCTATGTCGGGACCGCTGATGGAGATCCTGCAGATCCTCAAGGACAACAACGTCCCGCTCAACCGGATGGTCGACATCCGGTCGAATCCGGCGCTGCGACAGCAGATCCAAGCGGTGGTGCGCCGGGCGGCCGAGCAGGCACCCGCGCCGCAAGGCGCCCCGGCCGGGGCGGGCTCCGTCGGCACACCCCCGCAGACCTCGATCGCCGAGCGGCTCCAGCAGCTCGAGACGCTGCGCGCCAGTGGCGCTTTGACCGACGAGGAGTACAGCGCGCGCCGGACCCAGATCATCTCGGAGATCTGAACCTGTCACCTAGAACACGTTTCAGTTTCGCTGCTAGCCGGTGATTCGGCGAAAGGGGCGTGCCGTGTCGGGACGTGACGGATCACTGCAGGGCCGGGTGGCCTTCATTACCGGTGCCGCCCGCGCGCAAGGGCGGGCGCACGCGGTGCGGCTGGCCCACGAGGGTGCCGACATCATCGCGCTGGACATCTGCGGGCCGGCCTCGAGCACGATCACCTACGCCCCGGCCACCCCCGAAGACCTCGACGAGACCGTCCGCCTGGTGGAAGCCGAGGGCCGCAAGATCCTGGCCCGCGCCGGCGACATTCGCGACGACCCCACCGTGCGCCAACTGGTGGCCGACGGCGTCGAGCAGTTCGGCCGCCTGGACATCGTGGTGGCCAACGCGGGTTTGCTGGGCTGGGGTCGGGTCTGGGAACTCTCCGACGAGCAGTGGGACACCGTGATCGGGGTCAACCTGACCGGCACCTGGCGCACTTTGCGCGCGGCGATTCCCGCGATGATCGAGGCCGGCAACGGCGGGTCGATCGTGATCGTGAGCTCGTCGGCCGGTCTGAAGGCCACGCCGGGCAACGGCCACTACTCGGCCAGCAAGTTCGGGCTGACCGCGCTGACCAACACCCTGGCGATCGAGCTCGGCGAGTACCACATCCGGGTCAACTCGATTCACCCGTACTCGATCGACACCCCGATGATCGAACCGGAAGCGATGATGGAGATCTTCGCCAAGCATCCCCGCTTCGTGCACAGCTTCCCGCTAATGCCGATGCAGTACAAGGGATTCATGGCGGCCGAGGAAGTTTCCGACGTCGTCGCGTGGTTGGCCGGCGACGGCGCGAGCACGGTGACCGGCATGCAGATCCCCGTCGATAAGGGTGCCCTAAAGTACTGACCGCCCCGCGTGCTAAGAACTCCACGTGAGCAATAACGGAATCGTCATCGTCGGGGGTGGGCTCGCCGCGGCCCGCGCGGCCGAGCAATTACGCCGGTCGGGATACACCGGGCCCGTCACGATCGTCAGCGACGAGGTCCACCTACCGTACGACCGGCCGCCGTTGTCCAAGGAAGTGCTGCGCAAAGAGGTCGACGACGTCGTCCTCAAGCCGCGTGAGTTCTACGACGAGAACGACATCACGCTGCGGCTCGGTGCGGCGGCCGCTGCCCTGGACACCGCCGCGCAGACCCTGACCCTTTCCGACGGAACGTCGCTGGGCTACGACGAGCTGGTGATCGCGACCGGGCTGGTCCCGCGGCGCATTCCGGCGTTCCCGGATCTCGACGGCATCCGGGTGTTGCGCTCGTTCGACGAGAGTTTGGCGCTGCGCCAGCACGCATCCGAGGCGCAGCACGCCGTGGTGGTCGGCGCCGGTTTCATCGGCTGCGAGGTCGCGGCCAGCCTGCGCACCCTGGGGGTCGACGTGGTGCTGGTGGAGCCGCAGCCGACGCCGCTGGCATCGGTGCTCGGTGAGCAGATCGGCGAGCTGGTGTCGCGGCTGCATCGCAGCGAAGGCGTCGACGTGCGCACCGGCATCGGCGTTGCCGAGGTGCGCGGTGAGGGTCGGGTCGACACCGTGGTGCTGTCCGATGGCACCGAGTTGGCGACCGACCTGGTGGTCGTCGGTATCGGATCGCGGCCGGCCACCGAGTGGCTGGAGGGCAGCGGCGTCGAGGTCGACAGTGTTGACAAAGGCGTTATGTGCGACGAGGCCGGACGCACCAGCGTGCCCAACGTGTGGGCGCTCGGAGACGTCGCCTCGTGGCGTTATGCGACGGGACATCAAGCGCGCGTGGAGCATTGGAGCAACGTGGCCGACCAGGCCCGAGTTATCGTGGCCGCGCTGCTCGGTCAAGAGGTCCCGTCTATCACGGTTGTGCCGTATTTCTGGAGCGACCAGTACGACGTCAAGATCCAGTGCCTGGGCGAGCCGGAAGCCACCGACATCGTGCACCTCGTCGAGGACGACGGACGGAAGTTCCTGGCTTACTACGAGCGGGACGGGGTGGTGGTCGGCGTGGTCGGCGGCGGTTTGCCGGGCAAAGTCATGAAGGCCCGCGGCAAAATCGCTGCCGCGACACCGATTTCGGAGATGCTAGGCTGACGCCCATGCCCCGGGTGGCGATACTCGACGACTACGCCGGCATGGCACTCGAGCTCGCCGACTGGTCGCCGGTGTCGAACCGATCCGAGATCACCGTCTTCGACCGGCATCTGTCCGAGGCGCAAGCAGCGGAGGTACTGCAGCCTTTCGACGTGATTTGCACGATGCGCGAACGGATGTCGTTGCCGCGCAAGCTGATCGAACGGCTGGAAAACCTGAAGCCGATCACGATCGTGGGCATGAGCCTGCCGACCCTGGACATGGCCGCGGCCAGAGAATCCGGTGTCCTGGTAGCACATTCCGATTTCGCCAACCCGCGATTCGCCGCGGTCCGCGACGCCACACCCGAACTCGCGTGGGGCCTGCTGATCGCGACGGTTCGCAATTTGGCCGACGAGCATCGCCGGATGCGCGACGGCGGGTGGCAGCGCAGCGTCGGAATGACGCTGGCCGGTAAGACGCTCGGGCTGCTGGGGCTGGGCAGGACTGGCAAGCGGATGGCCGAATACGGACGCGTCTTCGGCATGGAAGTCGTTGCGTGGAGCCAAAATCTGACCGAGCAGGCCGCGTGTGAGGTCGGCGCGCGCCGGGTCGAAAAGGCCGTGTTGTTCGAGCGTTCCGATGTGGTCTCCATCCACCTGGTGCTCTCCGAGCGGACGCGCGGTTTGGTCGGCGAACCCGAGCTGGCCCTGATGAAGCCGCACGCCTACTTGATCAACACGTCGCGGGGCCCGATCGTCGACGAGTCGGCGCTGATCTCGGCGCTGCGGGCCGGGCGCATCGCCGGAGCCGGCCTCGACGTCTTCGACATCGAACCCCCGGCGCCCGACCATCCGTTGCGGCAGCTGCCCAATGTGACGCTGTCGCCGCACCTCGGGTACGTCACCCGCGAGATGCTGGCCGCCTTCTATGCGGACACCGTCGAGACCGTGGCGGCCTGGCTGGACGGAACGCCCGTCCGGATCGCCAACCCCGAAGCTAGTGCCAGTTCACGGGTGGGCCATGCGGGTGGCATTCACCCAGAACCATGAGCTCGCCGCCCGGCCAGCGACGGGCGCGCACCAGAAACTTGACCGGACCGCCCGGGCCGTCGCGGGCCGGTTCCATCGTCACGTGCGCCAATGGTGCGGCGGCAGTGGCGCATTCGCCGAGCGCGGTGATCGCGGCGCGCACCGCCGTGCGTTCCGCCTGCGACAGGTACTGCCAGGTGATCGAATGCCACAACACGGTCAGCGCGCCCTCGGCCAGGGTCAGGCCGGCGACCGCGGCGCCGGCGTTTTGCCGCACCAGCTGTGCCGGCACCGCGCGGGCAACCGCGATGGCGGCCCGCAGCCGCGCCAGCCGGGCGGCCTGATCGGGCCAGACATAGCTCAATGCGGCCATCTCACCGTCGGCGCCGGTGACGTCCAAGGGCGCGATGTCGAACCCCCGCCGTTCGACGATCCGCACCGACCCGGCCGGCGGCATACGGCCGTGCCACGCGTCGTCGATGACCACCGCCGCGCCGGCCGGCCCCCACTGGCCGCCGTCGTAGCGGTAGCGGTACCGGTCGGCGCGCAGGTTCAACCCGGCGCTCGAACCGACCTAGAAAAGCCGTATCGGGGAATTGATTTCGTGATTGACACACAGTAACGCGCCGATCAGCGCGGCGGCTCGGCCGACCTCGTTGGTTTGCGGTGGCTGCTTTAGCGCAGCACGCAGCGACTCGGCGTGTTGAGCCGCGGCGAGGCTGATCTCGGGCCACGCGGCGTCGGCGTCCCAGCTGCCGCCGGTGCTGGGATACCAGCGGCGCAACACCGCTGCCCGCCCGTCGAGCACCAACCGGTGCAAACCGCCCAGCAGCCGCAGCGGTACCGCGTCGCGCGGCGGATCGTCCTCGTGGCCGGACAAGATCGCCGCAAAAATGCCGCCCGCCTCGACGTCGCGGGCCACCAGCTCGAACAGCTCGTCGTACATGGTGGAGCCGCGGGCGCCGCAGAACCGTCCTTGCGACCGCAGCGTGTGCAGCAGGTGTCCGGCGTCGGCGGTCATGGTTTGAGATTGTTCAGCCCCGCGCCGACGAGATCGAAGGCGTTGCCCAGCGCCGCCCGCAGCGTGACGGATTCGTCGCGCAGCCAGTGCTCGTAGGCCGACAGCGCGACCCCGAGCAGGGTCCAGGCGACGGTCTGGGGCGCCAAGTCGGTTGTCTTGGCTCCCGAGCGCCGGGCGACGAACTCCGCGATCACCTCGCGCCAGCCGGCGTACATCGTCATCGAATACGCCTGCAGTTCGGCGGTCTGCAGGATCACCCGCATCCGCTGGCGGTGCCGGACGGTCTCGGAGTCGTCAAAGGTGTTGAACGCCAACAGCGCTTCCCGCAGCGCATCGCCCAGCCGGACGCGCGGACCGACCGCGTCGAGCAGCTCGCGCAGCCGGGCCAGGTGGCTGTCGAAGTCGCCCCAAAGGATGGCGTTTTTGGAGGCGTAGTAGCGGAACAGCGTGCGCCGCGAAATCCCGGCCGCTTGCGCGACGTCGTCGACACTCACCTCGGCAAAACCCCGGGCGGTGAACAACGCGATGGCGACGTCGGTGATGTGCCCCGGCGTCGTCGAGCGGCGCCGGCCGACCCGCGACTGCGCAAGCATCAGACCCACCCTTCCATTTCGGCACTCGATGCCATATTCTGACGACGATTGTGACAAGATCGACCATCGTTGTCGAGACCGTAGGAGAGGCAATTCATATGGACCGCGAGATCGAAACCGACGCCGAGCTGGTTACCGAGACTCTGGTTGAAGAGGTGTCCATCGACGGAATGTGCGGAGTCTACTGACCGTGCCGGCGCCCGCGCAGGCGCGACCGACCCAAAGCCGGTTCGACCCTGATCGCGGTTGGCGATTGCACCCACAGGTCGCGGTTCGACCCGAACCGTTCGGCGCCCTGCTCTATCACTTCGGCACCCGCAAGCTTTCATTTCTGAAGAACCGCACCATCCTTGCGGTGGTGCGGTCGCTGGCCGATCATCCCGACGTTTGGTCGGCGCTGCGGGCCGGGGGCGTCGACGACTCCGAGCAGGGGCCGTACCTGCACGCGCTTGGTGTACTCGTCGATTCCCGCATGCTGGTGCCCCAGGAGGACCATCAATGACTGCCCTTTCCCAAGCCGCCGTACCACGGCTCATCGAGCAGTTCGAGCACGGGTTGGACGCTCCCATCTGCCTGACCTGGGAACTCACCTACGCCTGCAACCTGGCCTGCGTGCACTGCCTTTCCTCGTCGGGCAAGCGCGACCCACGCGAGCTGTCCACCCGCCAGTGCATGGACATCATCGACGAGCTGGAACGCATGCAGGTGTTCTACGTCAACATCGGCGGCGGGGAACCCACTGTGCGACCTGACTTTTGGGAGTTGGTCGACTACGCCACCGCCCACCATGTCGGGGTGAAGTTCTCGACCAACGGAGTGCGCATCACCCCCGAGGTCGCCGCCCGACTGGCGGCCAGCGATTACGTGGATGTCCAGATCTCGCTGGACGGCGCCACCGCCGAGGTCAACGACGCGGTCCGCGGGCCCGGGTCGTTCGCGATGGCGGTGCGTGCGCTGGAAAACCTCGCCGCGGCCGGGTTCAAAGACGCCAAGATCACCGTCGCGGTCACCCGGCACAACGTCGACCAGCTCGACGAATTCGACGCCCTGGCAAGCCGTTACGGCGCGACGCTGCGGATCACCCGGCTGCGGCCCTCGGGGCGCGGGGCGGATGTCTGGGAGGACCTGCACCCCACCGCCGCCCAGCAGGTCGCGCTCTACGACTGGCTGGTTGCCAAGGGCGAGCGGGTGCTCACCGGCGACTCCTTCTTCCACCTGGCCCCACTCGGTGCCTCCGGCGCGCTGTCCGGCCTGAACATGTGCGGAGCCGGCCGGGTGGTGTGCCTGATCGACCCGGTGGGCGACGTGTACGCCTGCCCGTTCGCCATCCACGAGCGCTTCCTGGCCGGAAACGTGTTGTGCGACGGCGGTTTCGACAACGTCTGGAAGAACGCCCCGCTCTTCCGCGAGCTGCGAGAGCCGCAATCGGCGGGCGCCTGCGGCAGCTGCGGACATTACGACAGCTGCCGGGGCGGGTGCATGGCGGCCAAATTCTTCACCGGTCTGCCGATGGACGGGCCGGATCCCGAATGCGTCCAGGGGCACAGCGAATCCGCGTTGGCCCGTGACCGGCAGACGCCGCGCCCGCGTGCCGACCACTCGCGCGGACAACAGGTGCGCCAGCCAGTGCCGCTGACCCTGTCGGTGCGGCCGCCGCAGCAACCACCGGCGGGGCTGTGTAATGAAAGCCCGGTCTAGCGATGGCCGACGAATGGTTCGAAACAGTCGCCATTGCTCAGCAGCGCGCCAAGCGCCGGTTGCCGAAATCCGTTTATTCATCCTTGCTTGCGGCTAGCGAAAAAGGAATTACGGTCTCCGACAACGTCGAAGCTTTCGGTGAACTCGGTTTCGCACCGCATGTGGTAGGTGCACAGGAAAAGCGTGAATTATCGACCACCGTTATGGGACAAGACATTTCCATGCCGGTGCTGATCTCGCCGACCGGCGTCCAGGCCGTCGACCCCGACGGCGAGGTCGCCGTCGCGCGGGCCGCCGCGGCACGGGGAACGGCGATGGGTCTGTCCTCGTTCGCCAGCAAGCCGATCGAGGAAGTGATCGCGGCAAACTCCAAGCTGTTCTTCCAGGTGTACTGGTTGGGCGGGCGCGACGCGATCGCCGAGCGGGTGGAGCGGGCTCGCGCGGCCGGCGCGGTCGGCTTGATCGCCACCACCGACTGGTCCTTCTCGCACGGGCGTGACTGGGGCAGCCCGAAGATTCCCGAAGAGATGAACCTGCGGACCATCCTGCGGTTGTCCCCGGAGGCGGCCTTCAAGCCCCGGTGGTTGTTGAAGTGGGCGAAGACCATGCATCCGCCGACGCTGTCGGTGCCGAACCAGGCCCGCCGCGGCGAGACCGGTCCGCCCTTCTTTCAGGCCTACAGGGAATGGATGGGCACGCCACCGCCGACCTGGGAAGACATCGCCTGGCTGCGCGAGCTGTGGGGCGGGCCGTTCATGCTCAAGGGCATCATGCGCGTCGACGATGCGAAAAGGGCTGTGGATGCCGGTGTTTCGGCGATATCGGTGTCGAACCACGGCGGCAACAACCTGGACGGGACACCCGCATCGATCCGGGCCCTGGCCCCGGTGGCGGCCGCGGTCGGCGACCAGGCCGAGGTGTTGCTGGACGGCGGCATCCGACGCGGCAGCGACGTGGTGAAGGCCGTGGCCTTGGGGGTACGGGCGGTGATGATCGGCCGTGCCTATCTGTGGGGGCTGGCCGCCAATGGTCAAGCCGGCGTCGAGAACGTTCTCGACATCCTGCGTGGCGGCATCGACTCGGCGCTCATGGGGCTGGGGCACGCCTCGGTGCACGATTTGTGCCCGGACGACATTCTGGTGCCGGACGGCTTCACCCGGGCACTCGGCGTTCCTCCGGCCGGGCCGGCGTAGTCGATCTCGGCGGCGCCCGAGTTAATCCTCAGCATGCTGGGTGGCTTTGCCGCAATTCGCTGCTGGGAGGGGGCGTCGCAGCCCGTCGCAACGCCGCCGAAATCCCGCGGATGAGGGATTGCGAGCGAAAATCGACGTGTGCGAAAATTGTGATACGCGCGTGGCAACCGTGACGGACGAGCCGAATTTCGGCGCCCCGATGAACAGCCCAGAAAAAATTAACTTTGAACGCTCAACAATTGGTGCACGCCAGGTGAATTCGGCCTACCATCACCGAGTGCCCGTACTCGGCGAATTAGGAGCTGCGACGTCGAGCGAGCTATATCCCACCTCGCCGTCGATAATGACCCCGCTGGGGTCCACCGAGCAACATGGTCCGCACCTGCCGTTGGACACCGACACCCGGATCGCGACAGCGGTCGCGAAGGGCGCCCAGGCAAGCCTCGAGCAGGCATGGTTGGTCGCGCTGGCTATCGCCTACGGCGCCAGCGGCGAGCACCAGAGCTTCCCCGGGACGATCTCCATCGGCACCGACGCCCTGACCACGCTGCTGGTCGAGTACGGCAGGTCGGCCGGCTGCTGGACCCAGCGCCTGGTCTTCGTCAACGGCCACGGCGGCAACGCGGAGGCGCTGCACCGCGCCGTGACCACACTACGCACCGAGGGTCGCGACGTCGCCTGGTGCCCCTGCGCCACAGCCGGCGCCGACGCGCATGCCGGTCATACCGAAACATCGGTGTTGCTGCATATCTCGCCGTCCGAGGTGCTGACCGACCGCTGGCTCGCCGGGAATCGGGCACCGCTGCCCGAGTTGCTCCCGACGATGCGCACCGGTGGCGTCGCGGCGGTCAGCCCCGTCGGGGTTTTGGGGGACCCGACCACTGCCACCGCGGCCGACGGCAAGCGCATCTTCTCCGAGATGGTCGACGGTTGCGTGCGCCGGATCGTGCGTTGGGTGCCCGGCCCCGACGGGATGCTGACATGAGTCAGCCTCGACTGCCGGACGGGTTCGCCGTACAGGTCGACCGCCGGGTGCGGGTGCTCGGTGACGGCTCGGCGTTGCTGGGCGGGTCACCGACCCGACTGCTCAAGCTCGCTCCCGCCGCCCAGGACATGCTCTCCGATGGCCGGCTGAAGGTCCGCGACGACGTCAGCGCCCAGCTGGCCCGCACCCTGCTGGACGCCACCGTCGCCCACCCCCGCCCCGCCGGCGGCCCGTCGCACCGCGACGTCACCGTGGTGATCCCGGTGCGGGACAACGTTTCTGGCGCACGACGGCTGGTAAGCTCGCTGCGCGGGCTGCGCGTGATCGTGGTGGACGACGGCTCGGTGTCGCCGATCGAGGCCGAAGACTTCGCCGGCACGCACTGCGACATCGAGGTGTTGCACCACCCGCGCAGCAAGGGGCCCGCGGCGGCACGTAACACCGGGCTGGCGGCATGCACCACCGACTTCGTCGCGTTCATGGACTCCGACGTGTCGCCGCGCCGGGGTTGGCTGGAAGCGCTGCTCGGCCACTTCTGCGACCCGACCGTGGCCCTGGTGGCCCCGCGCATCGTGGGCCTGGCGCACAGCGAGAACGTGGTGGCCCGGTACGAGGCGGTGCATTCTTCGCTGGACCTGGGGCAGCGCGAGGCGCCGGTGCTGCCGCACAGCACGGTGTCCTACGTGCCCAGCGCGGCCATTATCTGCCGCCGCTCGGCCATCTGCGAGGTCGGCGGGTTCGACGAGACCATGCAGTCCGGCGAGGACGTCGACCTGTGCTGGCGGCTGATCGAGGCGGGCGCGCGGCTGCGCTACGAGCCCATCGCGCTGGTCGCGCACGATCACCGCACCCAATTGCGGGATTGGCTCGCGCGCAAGGCATTCTACGGCGGTTCCGCGGCCCCGCTGTCGGTGCGCCACCCCGACAAGACCGCCCCGGTGGTGATCTCCGGATGGGCGCTGATGGCCTGGATCCTGATGGCGCTCGGCACCAGCCTGTCGCAGCTGGCATCGATCGTGATCGCAGTCCTGACCGGGCGGCGCATCGCCAGGGCGATGCGCAGCGCCGATACCGCCTTCTCCGATGTCGTGGTGATCGCGTCCCGCGGTTTGTGGTCGGCGGCGCTGCAGCTGGCCTCGGCCATCTGCCGGCACTACTGGCCGGTGACGTTGCTCGCGGCCATCGTGTCGCGGCACTGTAGACGCGTCATCGTCGTCGCGGCCGTGATGGACGGTGTCGTCGACTGGCTGCGCCGCCGGGACGCCACCGGCGACGAGGCCGAGCCGATCGGGTTGCTGACGTATTTGGTGCTCAAGCGCGTCGACGATCTCGCCTACGGCCTCGGGCTGTGGTGGGGCGTGGTCCGCGAACGCAACCTGCGTGCGCTCAAGCCACAAATCCGGAGCTAGCCGCCGCCTTGCCAAGCGCGCACAGCGATGTGCTGGTCGTCGGCGCGGGAAGTGCTGGATCGGTTGTCGCCGAACGTCTTTCCGCCGATCCCGCCCGCACCGTGACCGTCCTTGAAGCGGGCCACGCGCTGGACGATCCGGCGCTGCTGGCCCAAACCGCCAACGGGCTGCAGCTGCCGATCGGGGCGGGGAGTCCGTTGGTGCAGCGCTACACGACCCGACTCACCGAGCAGCCCGCGCGCGAGTTGCCGATCGTGCGGGGGGCAACGGTCGGGGGGTCGGGCGCGGTCAACGGCGGCTACTTCTGTCGCGGGCTGCCGCGCGACTTCGATCGCGCCGCGATACCGGGCTGGGCGTGGTCGGACGTTATCGAACATTTCCGCGCCATCGAGAACGACCTGGATTTCACCGGCCCCGCTCACGGCGACAGCGGCCCGATATTGGTGCGCCGCACACACGAAATGACCGGCACCACTGAACGTTTCGTCGACGCGGCGCGCGCTGCCGGGTTTTCTTGGATCCCCGATTGCAATGACTGTGGGCCCGAGCTGGTCTCGGGCGTCGGCGCGGTGCCGCTCAACATCGTCGACGGCGTCCGCACCGGATCGGGTGCCGGATTTCTGCTCCCGGCGCTGGGACGACCCAACCTGAGGCTGCTGTCGCAGACGCGGGCCGTGCGATTGAGGTGCATCGGCACCGCGGTTGCCGGCGTGGACGCGATGGGGCCGCACGGCCCAACGACGCTGACTGCCGATCGAATTGTCTTGTGCGCCGGTGCTATTCAGTCAGCGCAGCTGCTGATGCTGTCCGGCATCGGTGACGAGAAGATGCTGCGGGCGCTCGGGGTGCCGGTGGTGGCGCCGCTTCCGGTGGGCAGGTTCTGCAGCGATCACCCCGAATGGGTGCTGCCCACCGACTGGACGGCGGCCACCGGCCGGCCGGTGCTGGAGGTGGTGCTCAATGCCCCCGACGGTATCGAGATCAGACCGTACACGGGTGGCTTCGTCGCGATGACCGGCGACGGCAGCGGGGGCCATCCCGACTGGCCACACCTCGGCGTCGCGCTGATGCAGCCGCGGTCACGCGGGCGAATCTCGCTGGTGTCGGCGGATCCGGCCGTGCCCCCGCACATCGAGCACCGCTACGATACCGAGCCCGCGGATGTCGCGGCCCTGCGGCGCGGCAGCGAGCTGGCACGTGAACTCATCAGTGCGGCAACATATGTCGGAGATCCGGTATGGGCCACTTCGCAGCACCTGTGCGCCAGCGCCCCGATGGGCTCCGACGGTGACCCGCACGCGGTCGTGGACCCGCGGTGCCGGGTGCGCGGCATGGACAACTTATGGGTGATCGACGGCTCGATCCTGCCCGCCATCACCAGCCGAGGCCCGCATGCGACCATCGTGATGATCGGTCACCGTGCCGCGGAATTCGTTGTCTGAACGATCTTTCGAGACCGTCGACGCGACAGCGCTCGGCGCACCGGGCGTAGCTGCTGGCCGCCTCGTCCCGGAGCCCACAGCCCGATCAGGATCGAGATCACGGCGACGATCACCGCCAGCGCGATCGTCGACGCGTGCATGGCGGACAGGAATGCGCCCTTGGACAGCTCGGCGAGCTTGGCCCCCTGCGGCCCGAGTTGGCCGGCCACCTCGACGGCCTTGGCGAGTGAGTCGGTGGCCGGGCCGCGCACCGCCGGCGGGAAGCTTCCCAACTGTGGCGCAAGCTCGTGGGAATAGCGCCCGGCCAGGATCGAACCTGCCACGGCGATGCCCAGCGCCCCGCCCATCTCGCGTGAGGTGTCGTTCACCGCGGAAGCCACGCCCTGCTTTTCGTCGGGAACCGCACCCATGATCGCCGAAGTCGTTGGTGCCGTGCAGATCCCGATACCGGTGGCCAGGATCAACGTCGGCCAGGCGAACTGCCAGTAGCTCGATTGCAAGTCCAACAGGTACATGCAGGCGAACCCCAGCGCCATCAGCAGCGTGCCGACGAACAGGACCAATCGCAGCCCGAGCTTCGGCACATACCAAAACGACAGTGCCGAGCAGATGCCTAGCGGCATCAGGAATGGGCCGAAGGCAACTGCCGTCGTCAGCGGTGAGTAGCACATGATCTGCTGGACGTACTGCATGCCGATATAGAAGAACCCGAACGTCGCGCCGAACAGCACGACTATCGCCGCCACGCCGGTGGCGAAGTAGGGATCGGCGAACAGCCGCACGTCGAGAAGTGGGTGCTGTCGCCGGCATTCGACGACGCCGAACAGCGCCGCGATGATCACACCCGCACCGATTCCGCTACACACCACCGGATCCGCCCAGCCCCGATTGGGCGCTTCCAGGATGGCGGCCACCGCGATCGCGACGGCTGCTCCGATCAGAATTGCGCCCAGCGCGTCGATGCGGGGAGCTGTGTGGTCGCGCGACGGTGCGATAGTGCACGCCAGCGCGAAGATCACCAGCCCGGCGATGCCCAGCGACCAGAAGATCGCGTGCCAATCCCAAAAGCGAAGCAGCAAGCCGGAACCGATCAAGCCGAAGACCCCGCCGGAGCCGGCCGTTCCGGCCCAGATGCCGACGGCCTTCATCCGGTCGTCTTTCGGATAGGCCACCGTCAGCAGCGACAACGTCGCGGGCATCACGAACGCCGCGCCGACACCGGCCACCGCGCGCCCCGCAATGATCTGCACGGGAGCGTGCAGGACCGCCGGTGTCGCCGAGCCCAGGGCGAACACCACCAAACCGGTCAGCAGTGCGCCGCGCCTGCCGTAGCGGTCACCGATCGCGCCGGCCGGCAGCAGCAGGCAGGCCAGCGCCACCGTGTAGCCGTCGACGATCCAGTTCAGCTGCGACTGCGTCGCCGACGTGGCGACCGCCAGGTCACCCAGTGCCGTGTTCAGCGCCGTCGTCGACGCCACCACCAGCGCCACCCCCATACAGGCGACCGCCAGCGTCCAGGCTCGCGCTCGAGGGCTACCGCCAATGCTCACCGCATCAGTACGCTGGTCAGGCCGGAGCAGGACATCGACCATCAGATGCGCCTCCCTTCGGGGGCGTACGAAGTTTTGAGACCGATAGTCTCGTAGTAAGACGGATAATCTCTTTCGTAAACAGGGAGGTGAGTCACAATCACCGAGGGAAGCTCGGATCCCCGGCCCGCGCGGTCGCGGGCTCGTTTGCTGGAAGCAGCCGCGACATTGCTGCGCTCCGGCGGCCCCAGTGCGGTGACCGTGGAAGCGGTCACCCGTACCGCCAACGTGGCCAGAGCCACCCTGTATCGCCACTTCCCGAGCGGAAACGATTTGCTGGCCGCGGCGTTCAACAGCCTGATACCGCCGTCCCCGATCCCGCCCGAGGAGGGCTCGCTGCGGGATCGGCTGGTCGCCCTGGTCCTTGCCCAGCCGAATCGGTGGCCCAAGCGCCCGCCCTGATGACGGCGATGTCCTGGTTGGCCCTGGGGCGCGATCTGGAAGGCTTGCCGGAACCGCACCACGCCAGCTGCACCGACAGCCCCGCGATCACCACCCTTCGCGAAGGCATCGCCCAGCAGTACGCGGCGCCGTTCGACGCCCTGTTCGACAGTCCGGAGGCCGCGGAACTCGGTGAGGTGGACCGCTCGCAGGCCATCGCTCTGCTGATCGGCCCGCTGGTGCTGGGGCGCCTGTCCACGCTGCCGGATTTCGACTATCGGGAATGCGCGCTTGCGGCCGTCGACGGTTTCCTGCACGTCCAGCGCGCGCAGAACAGGGCTAGCGCAGCGAGTATCGAATCGGCAGGTGCTTGAACCCACCGACGAACGTCGTGGCGATCAGCTCCGGTTCACCATTCAGCTCAATGGATTTTCAGCCGCGGCAGCAGTTCGGTGAAGAGGCCGTTCACCTCCATGCGGCCAGCGCCGCCCAGGCAGCAGTGGACCCCGTAGCCGAGTGCCAAGTGCTTTGTTCGAAATCGCCTATCCGGCCTGGTCGCGAGATTCCGGACGGGATTTTGATTAGGCCATGATCTAGGGCATACTGTTCGGGTTGCCGTGAGCCGGGTTTGCGCCTGGCCGGGCATACGACCAGCGCCCAAACGGGCGCGTCCGGTCCCATCCTTGGAGCGACTACTTTTGGCCTTCAAAACGGCCGCGCCAAGGCTGTGTGAGGGTGACACGCCCGACCGCGGGGGCCGGTGAACCACGACAGGTAAACAGCGGCGCAGTATCCGGCGCGGCGCTCGATCGGTCCCAGACGGGCCGGGTCGAGTCGGCGCGGCGGGGGCACCAGGCCCGGACATCCGGGCCTTCAATGAGGAGTGAGGGTAGGAGAAGCGTGGCGGGACAGAAGATCCGCATCAGGCTTAAGGCCTACGACCATGAGGCTATTGACGCCTCGGCGCGCAAGATCGTCGAGACCGTCGTCCGTACGGGTGCCAGCGTCGTAGGGCCGGTGCCGCTGCCGACCGAGAAGAACGTGTACTGCGTCATCCGCTCCCCGCACAAGTACAAGGACTCGCGGGAGCACTTCGAGATGCGCACCCACAAGCGGTTGATCGACATTCTCGATCCGACGCCGAAGACCGTTGACGCACTGATGCGCATCGATCTGCCGGCCAGTGTCGACGTCAACATCCAGTAGGGGATCGGCGAACTCATGGCAAGAAAAGGCATTCTGGGTACCAAGCTGGGCATGACGCAGGTGTTCGCCGAGAACAACCGGGTCGTGCCGGTGACGGTGGTGAAGGCGGGACCCAACGTCGTCACGCGCATCCGCACCCCGGAACTCGACGGCTACAGCGCCGTGCAGTTGGCCTACGGCGAAATCAGCCCACGGAAAGTCAACAAGCCCGTCACCGGCCAGTACACCGCAGCGGGCATCAACCCGCGCCGGCACCTGGCCGAGCTGCGGCTGGACAACCCGGAGGCGGCCGCCGAGTACGAGGTCGGCCAGGAGCTGACGGCGGAGATCTTCGCCGACGGCGCCTACGTCGACGTGACCGGCACCTCCAAGGGCAAGGGCTTCGCGGGCACCATGAAGCGGCACGGTTTTCGTGGCCAGGGCGCCAGCCACGGTGCCCAGGCGGTGCACCGTCGTCCGGGTTCCATCGGCGGTTGCGCCACGCCCGCGCGCGTGTTTAAGGGCACGCGGATGGCGGGCCGGATGGGCAACGACCGGGTGACCGTGCAGAACCTGGTGGTGCACAAGGTCGATGCCGAGAACGGCGTGCTGTTGATCAAGGGTGCGGTCCCCGGCCGCACCGGCGGACTCGTCGTGGTTCGCACCGCGATCAAACGAGGTGAGAAGTAATGACAGCGGTAAAGATTGATGTGAAGACGCCGGACGGCAAGGTCGACGGCTCCATCGAGCTGCCCGCCGAATTGTTCGACGCGCCGGCCAATATCGCGTTGATGCACCAGGTGGTCACCGCGCAGCGAGCGGCGGCCCGCCAGGGTACGCACTCGACCAAGACGCGCGGCGAGGTCAGCGGTGGCGGCCGTAAGCCGTACCGGCAGAAGGGCACCGGACGCGCGCGGCAGGGTTCGACACGCGCCCCGCAGTTCACCGGTGGTGGCACCGTGCACGGTCCCAAGCCGCGCGACTACAGCCAGCGCACGCCCAAGAAGATGATCGCTGCCGCGTTGCGCGGTGCGTTGTCCGACCGGGCCCGCAACGGCCGCATCCACGCGGTCACCGAGCTTGTGTCGGATCAGACACCATCGACCAAGAGCGCCAAGGCATTTCTGAACACGCTGACCGATCGCAAGCAGGTCCTGGTCGTCATCGGCAGCACCGACGAGGCCGGCGCCAAAAGCGTGCGCAACCTGCCCGGCGTGCACATCCTGGCGCCCGGTCAGCTCAACACCTATGACGTGCTGCGTTCCGACGACGTGGTGTTCAGCATCGAGGCGCTCAACGCCTACATCGCGGCGAATACGGGTAGCACCGAGGAGGTTTCGGCCTGATGGCGACCGTCACTGACCCACGCGACATCATCCTGGCTCCGGTCATTTCGGAGAAGTCGTACGGCCTGCTCGACGACAACGTGTACACCTTCGTGGTGCACCCCGACTCGAACAAGACGCAGATCAAGATCGCTATCGAGAAGATCTTCTCCGTCAAGGTCGCGTCAGTGAACACCGCGAACCGGCAGGGCAAGCGGAAGCGTACCCGGACCGGGTTCGGCAAGCGCAAGGGCACCAAGCGCGCGATTGTCACCCTGGCCCCGGGCAGCAAGCCGATTGACCTGTTCGGAGCACCGGCCTAGCCGCGTCCGAGAGAAAGACCTGATAAGACATGGCAATTCGCAAATACAAGCCGACGACCCCGGCTCGTCGTGGCGCGAGCGTGTCCGACTTCGCCGAGGTCACCCGTTCGGAGCCGGAGAAGTCGCTGGTGCGCCCGCTGCACGGGCACGGTGGGCGTAATGCCCACGGCCGCATCACCACTCGTCACAAGGGTGGTGGTCACAAGCGTGCCTACCGGGTGATCGACTTCCGTCGCAACGACAAAGACGGTGTCAACGCCAAGGTCGCGCACATCGAGTACGACCCGAACCGCACCGCCAACATCGCGTTGCTGCACTTCCTGGATGGGGAGAAGCGCTACATCATTGCCCCGCTTGGACTCTCGCAGGGCGACGTGGTGGAGTCGGGCGCCAACGCCGACATCAAGCCGGGCAACAACCTGCCGTTGCGCAACATCCCGGCCGGTACGTTGATCCACGCCGTGGAGCTGCGCCCGGGCGGTGGCGCCAAGATGGCGAGGTCGGCCGGATCCAGCATCCAGCTGCTCGGTAAAGAGGGTAGCTACGCGTCGCTGCGTATGCCCAGCGGTGAGATCCGCCGCGTCGACGTCCGCTGCCGTGCCACCGTCGGCGAGGTGGGCAACGCCGAACAGGCGAACATCAACTGGGGCAAGGCTGGTCGGATGCGTTGGAAGGGCAAGCGCCCGACCGTGCGTGGTGTCGTGATGAACCCGGTAGACCACCCGCACGGTGGTGGTGAGGGCAAGACCTCCGGTGGTCGCCACCCGGTCAGCCCGTGGGGTCAGCCCGAGGGTCGCACCCGGCACCCGAACAAGGCCAGTAACAAGCTCATCGTCCGACGCCGGCGCACCGGCAAGAAGCACGGTCGCTAGGAAGTCGAGGAGTAAGACATGCCACGCAGCCTGAAAAAGGGACCATTCGTAGACGACCACCTGCTCAAGAAGGTGGACGTGCAGAACGAGAAGAACAGCAAGCAGGTCATCAAGACCTGGTCGCGTCGTTCGACGATCATTCCCGACTTCATCGGCCACACCTTTGCGGTGCACGACGGCCGTAAGCACGTCCCGGTGTTCGTGACCGAGGCGATGGTCGGTCACAAGCTCGGTGAATTCGCGCCGACGCGCACGTTCAAAGGCCACATCAAGGACGACCGAAAGGCCAAGCGCCGATGACCACCACGACGACTGAATATCCGTCGGCCGTCGCTAAAGCGCGGTTCGTGCGGGTTTCGCCGACCAAGGCGCGCCGGGTCATCGACCTGGTGCGCGGCAAGTCGGTCGCCGACGCGCTCGACATCTTGCGCTGGGCACCGCAGGCCGCCAGTGAGCCGGTCGCCAAGGTGATCGCCAGCGCGGCGGCCAACGCGCAGAACAACGACGGCCTGGACCCGGCGACCCTGGTGGTCGCCACGGTCTACGCCGACAAGGGTCCCACTGCCAAGCGCATCCGTCCGCGCGCGCAGGGGCGTGCGTTCCGGATTCGCCGGCGCACCAGCCACATCACCGTCGTGGTGGAAAGCCGCCCGAGCAAGGACCAGCAGTCGTCGAAGTCGTCGCGGGCTCGCCGCGCCGAGGGCAGCAAGGCCGCCGCGAAGGCACCGGCCAAGACGGCACCCGCCAAGAAGGCGCCCGCGAAAAAGGCTGCGCCACAGGCCGAAGCCAAGACGTCTGAGACTTCTGACGCGAGGGGAGGCTCAGACTAGTGGGCCAGAAGATCAATCCGCACGGCTTCCGGCTGGGGATCACCACCGACTGGAAGTCCCGCTGGTACGCCGACAAGCAGTACGCCGACTACGTCAAGGAAGACGTGGCGATCCGCCGGCTGCTGTCCACCGGCCTGGAGCGCGCCGGCATCGCCGACGTCGAGATCGAGCGCACCCGCGACCGCGTTCGGGTCGACATCCACACCGCGCGTCCCGGTATCGTCATCGGCCGCCGCGGCACCGAGGCCGACCGGAACCGTGCGGACCTGGAGAAGCTGACCGGCAAGCAGGTCCAGCTGAACATCCTCGAGGTCAAAAACCCGGAGTCGCAAGCACAATTGGTGGCTCAGGGGGTGGCCGAGCAGCTGAGCAACCGCGTGGCGTTCCGTCGCGCGATGCGCAAGGCCATCCAGTCGGCGATGCGCCAGCCCAACGTCAAGGGCATCCGGGTGCAGTGCTCGGGCCGCCTTGGTGGCGCCGAGATGAGCCGCTCGGAGTTCTACCGTGAGGGCCGGGTCCCGCTGCACACGCTGCGCGCCGACATCGACTACGGCCTGTACGAGGCCAAGACCACCTTCGGCCGGATCGGCGTGAAGGTGTGGATCTACAAGGGCGACATCGTCGGCGGCAAGCGCGAATTGGCTGCTGCCGCACCGGCGGGCGCCGACCGTCCGCGCCGCGAACGGCCGTCGGGCACCCGCCCGCGCCGTAGCGGTGCATCCGGGACCACGGCCACCAGCACCGAGGCTGGACGGGCCGCGGACGCCGGTGAACCCGCGGCCGACAGTGCGCCTGCACCCGAACCGCAGAGCACGGAGAGCTGAATCATGTTGATTCCCCGCAGAGTTAAGCACCGCAAGCAGCACGATCCCTGCCAGCGCGGCATTGCCAGCGGTGGCACGGAGGTGAACTTCGGCGACTTCGGCATTCAGGCCCTCGAGCATGCCTACGTCACCAACCGGCAGATCGAGTCGGCGCGTATCGCGATCAACCGGCACATCAAGCGTGGCGGCAAGGTGTGGATCAACGTTTTCCCCGACCGTCCGCTGACCAAGAAGCCCGCGGAAACCCGGATGGGTTCCGGTAAGGGCTCGCCGGAGTGGTGGGTCGTCAACGTCAAGCCGGGCCGGGTGCTGTTCGAGCTCAGCTACCCCAACGAGCAGACCGCCCGCGAGGCGCTCACCCGAGCAATCCACAAGCTGCCGATCAAGGCACGCATCATCACCCGAGAGGATCAGTTCTGATGGCAGTGGGTATTTCGCCTGGCGAACTGCGCGAGCTCACCGACGAGGAGCTGACGGACCGCCTGCGCGAATCCAAGGAGGAGCTGTTCAACCTCCGCTTCCAAATGGCGACGGGACAGCTCAACAACAACCGCCGGCTGCGCACGGTGCACACCGAAATCGCCCGCGTGTACACGGTGCTGCGGGAACGAGAGCTGGGCCTGGCGAGTGGTCCCGATGGATATCCGACGGAAACAAGGAATCGTGATGGCAGAAGCTAAGGCCACTTCCAAGAAGGCCGCTGCGAAAGATGGCGCCGCGAAAGAGAAGGGCCCGCAGCACACTCCGGCGAAGCCGAAGACACGCGGCCGGCGCAAGACGCGCATCGGCTACGTGGTGAGCGACAAGATGCAGAAGACCATCGTGGTCGAGCTGGAAGACCGGACACGTCACTCGCTGTACGGCAAGATCATCCGGACGACCAAGAAGGTCAAGGCGCACGACGAGGACAGCGTCGCCGGCGTCGGCGACCGCGTCTCGCTGATGGAGACGCGTCCGACGTCGGCCACCAAGCGGTGGCGTCTCGTCGAGGTGCTGGAAAAGGCCAAGTAACTCCCGAGCGACAAACGACGCCCGAGACCCTCGTGGTCTCGGGCGTCTGCGTCGGGTGAGCGCCCCGTCACGGCGAAACAAGGTCGGAAATTTCGCCGTGGCGCTACGCTCGGCCCATGTCTGTTGACTCCCGAGAGTTTCAAGGCAAGATAGAGCTGGATATCCGTGATTTCGGAACCGGATTGGGGTCCGTACGCGGCGCCGACCGCACCGGAGAATTCGCCGAACATTCTGTATTTGGTGTGGGATGACACCGGCATCGCCACGTGGGACTGCTTCGGCGGCCTGGTCGAGATGCCCGCCATGTCGCGCATTGCCGAGCGCGGGGTGCGGCTCTCGCAATTTCACACCACCGCGCTCTGTTCGCCGATGCGGGCGTCGCTGCTGACCGGTCGCAACGCCACCACGGTTGGGATGGCGACCATCGAGGAATTCACCGACGGCTTCCCGAATTGCAACGGCCGCATCCCCGCGGACACGGCCCTGATCTCCGAGGCGCTCGCCGAACGCGGCTACAACACCTACTGCGTCGGCAAGTGGCACCTCACCCCGCTGGAGGAGGCCAATCTGGCCTCGACGAAGCGGCACTGGCCCACCTCGCGCGGGTTCGAGCGGTTCTACGGGTTCATGGGCGGTGAGACCGACCAGTGGTATCCGGACCTGGTGTACGACAACCACCCTGTCGACCCGCCGGGCACCCCCGAGGACGGTTACCACCTGTCGAAGAATCTGGCCGACAAGACCATTGAGTTCATCCGTGACGCCAAGGTGATCGCGCCCGACAAGCCGTGGTTCAGCTACGTCTGCCCGGGCGCCGGCCACGCCCCGCACCATGTCTTCAGGAGTGGGCCGACAAGTACGCCGGCAAGTTCGACATGGGGTACGAGAAATACCGGGAGATCGTCCTGGAAAAACAAAAGGCAATGGGCTTGGTGCCCATCGAGACCGAGCTGCCCCCGATCAACCCGTATCTGGATGTCAAGGGGCCCAACGGCGAAGCCTGGCCCCAACAGGACACCGTGCGGCCCTGGCGCTCGCTGGACAGCAAAGAGAAGAAGTTGTTCTCGCGGATGGCCGAGGTGTTCGCCGGCTTCTTGTCCTACACCGACGCGCAGATCGGCCGGATCCTGGATTACCTCGAGGAGTCCGGCCAGTTGGACAACACCATCATCGTGGTGATCTCCGACAACGGTGCTAGCGGCGAGGGCGGTCCGAACGGGTCGGTGAACGAGGGCAAGTTCTTCAACGGTTACATTGACACCGTCGAGGAGAGCATGAAGCTCTTCGACCACCCCGGTGGGCCGGAAACCTTCAACCATTACCCGATCGGCTGGGCGATGGCATTCAACACGCCCTACAAGCTCTACAAGCGCTACGCCTCGCATGAGGGCGGCATCGCCGATCCGGCGATCATCTCCTGGCCCAACGGGATTGCCGCGCACGGCGAGATCCGCGACAACTACGTCAACGTCTGCGACATCACCCCGACCGTCTATGACCTGCTGGACATGACGCCACCGGAGACGGTCAAGGGGATTACGCAACGACCGCTAGACGGTGTGAGTTTCAAAGCGGCGCTGGCCGATCCGGCTGCCGATACCGGCAAGCACACGCAGTTCTACACCATGCTGGGCACCCGCGGGATCTGGCACAACGGCTGGTTCGCCAACACCGTGCACGCCGCCACACCGGCCGGCTGGTCGAATTTCGACGCCGACCGCTGGGAGTTGTTCCACATCGAGGCCGACCGCAGCCAATACACCGATCTGGCCGCCGAGCACCCCGAGAAGCTGGAAGAGCTTAAGGCGCTGTGGTTTTCCGAGGCCGCCAAGTACAACGGCCTGCCACTGGCGGATCTGAACCTGATCGAGACGATGACCCGATCCCGGCCCTACCTGGTGGGGGAGCGGACCAGCTACATCTACTACCCCGACTGCGCGGACGTCGGAATCGGTGCCGCCGCGGAAATCCGCGGCCGCTCGTTCAGCGTGCTGGCCGACGTCACCGTTGATACCACCGGCGCAGAAGGGGTGCTGTTCAAGCAGGGCGGCGCGCACGGCGGGCATGTGCTATTCATCCAGGACGGGCGCCTGCACTATGTCTACAACTTCCTGGGCGAGTGATGTCTACAACTTCCTGGGCGAGTGCCAGCAACTGGTGTCTTCCGCGGCCGCGGTCCCGTTGGGCCGACACGTTTTCGGCGCCAGCTACGCGCGGACGGGAACCGTGGCGAACAGTCATACCCCGCTGGGCGACGTCACCCTGTTCATCGACGACGAGGTGGTGGGCACGCTCGCGGATGTGACCGCCCACCCCGGAACCTTCGGCTTGGCCGGCGCCGGCATCACCGTCGGCCGAAACGGTGGTTCCGCGGTGTCCAGCCGGTACAAGGCGTCGTTCCTCTTCACCGGCGGCACCATCGCCAGTGTCCGCCTCGACTTCTCCGGGCGGCCCTACCATGACGTGGA
>NZ_JAGZ01000018.1 GCF_000526915.1 Mycobacterium genavense ATCC 51234
GGTAATTGATCGACATTGTCTATGTCCTTCTGAGTTGAAAGTTTTGGAAACCAGTGGTTTTCGCGGTTAGTGGCTGAGGGCCTGCTGCGAGGCCTGCTCTTGCGTCTCGTAGTTGTTGGCGTCACGGATCAGTCCGTCCCGCACGCCGTGGAGCATGTTGACAATGTTGTTGAACGCCTGGTTCATCTGACCCATCGTGTCGTACGAGGTCGCCTGGGCCTGACCACTCCAGCCCGCACCGGCGATGTTCATCGACGACGCCCACATCTTGCGAGCCTCATCCGACACCGTCTGCGCGTGCATCTCAAAACGGCCCGCCATCGCACGCATCGCGTGCGGGTCGGTCATAAAACGTGTTGCCATCTTGCCTTTCTCCTTTTTTCGGGTGCTGCCTTCGGTAACTGGAAGTCTGAGCGCGACGGTAGCCGCGCAGCGGATAGATTACGGCGTAGCGGTTAACTGCCAGCCTCGAACGAGTGACATGTGACTGCCTTTTCGGGCGTCACACCACCACCTGCTTCGGCATGACGATCGGCTTGAAGCCGTACCGCGGCCCGGCGTACGCGCCGGCGCCCTTGGCTCCGGCCACCATTCCCGGCATGCCGGGCGCGCCCATGACGCCGGGCTCCTCCTCGGCGGCGGTCCAGCCCGAGCCCTCGAGCGGAGCGGTCGCTGCGGCCGCCTCGGTCGCGGGGGCTGCGTTCGCCGCCCAGCTGGCCGGCACCGAGAGACGGCTTACGGTCGACGCCCCACCGAGGCTCGCCGTCGCCGCGCTGCCCAAGCCACCCGCACCCGCCATCGGGGACACCGAGCTCACCACGGCACCTTCGATGATGCCGCCCGCACCGGCCGGCACCACGTCGCTGACCGCGGCCGCCGGCACCGCGGCGCCGGCCAAGACGTGGCCCAGCGATACGGCGGTCGGGATGGTGATCATGCTGAACCAGGCGGCGGTGTTGACCGCGCCGTTGATGGCGTTCAGCACCGACGGGGTACCGAGGAAGCCGTCGATCGACTGCAGAATGTTGTTGCTGGCTACGGGGTTGGTGATGCCCAACGAGTCGAGCAATGACTGCACATCCGAGCTGAAATCCAACGTCTGCAAATCGTTGGCCCCCTCGAGCACGTCATTGGCGGCGAGCGTGGTGGCGCCGGCGGCTGGGTCGGTGGTCGACGCCAGCGGCGTCACCGGCTGCAGCGTCGAGGCGGCCGCATCCGCGGCGGCCTGATACGCGGTCATGGCGGTGGCGTCCTGGACCCACATTTCGTTGTACTCGACCTCCAATTCCATCAGCTGTGGGAGGCTGAACGGGACCGTCGCGAGCGCGGCCGCGAACTCCGCGCGATTGGTGAAGACCAGTGCCGGGTTCACCACCGCCGCGTGCGCCGCCTCGAACGCGGCCGCCGACGATGCGGCGGCGGAACTCGCCTGCTCGAGCGCGGCCGCGGTGTCGGTCAGGTACGTCACGATCGGCTGTGCCGCGGCGGCGGCTGCGGCCGACCCCCCGCCCGTCCACTGCTCGGTGGTCAGCAACGAGATGATCGACTCCCACGAGGTCGCCGTGGTGCTCACCTCCGCGGCCAGGTTGGCATACGCGGTCGCGGCGGCCATAAACGGCGCCGAGCCCGGACCGCTCCACACCAGCGTCGAGGTGATCTCGGGGGGCAGTGCTGCAAAGTCCATAACCATTTTGTGTATCCCGCTCGTATAGGTCGTATGAGAGTTAGGTCGGTGCCGCTGCTAGACGGCGGTCGATTTCGGCATGACGATCGGCTTGACGCCGTAGCGCGGCGCCCCGAAGCCGTTGGATGCGCGTTCCGCGCCGGTCACCACGCCCGGCATGCCGGCGATCGGAGTGCCCGTGCTGGCCTGCGGAGCGGCGGCGGTCCAGCCCACGGTGTGCAGCGGAGCGGCGGCGGTGCCAGCCACCGGGGTGACCTGACCGCCGACCCAACTCGGGGGCACCGACAGGTTGCCGACCAGGGTGCCCTGGCCGATGCCCGCGACCACCGGCATCGCGCCACCCATGCCTCCCACGCCGCCCATGCCCACCGGCATGGGGGACGTCGAGGCGGCGAGATCCGCGGCACCCGCGGCGGCGGCGGCGTCACCGATCGTGTCGCTACCGGCGGGCAGCAGACCACCACCGGCCATACCGACCAGGTTCGAGGCGGCTGACGCCCAGTTGCCGGCACCGATGTTGAGGATGTTGGCCGAGTTGCTGGACAGGCCGAACATCCCGCCGAGCATTGCCGAGTTGGTGTAGTAGCCGGTGCCACCGAGCAGGTACTGGAGCCAGTCGAGGGCGGTGGTGCCGGGCTCGGCCGCCTGGACCTGTGACACCGGATCCGACAGCAGGTTGAATTGGTCGCCCTCCGACAGCAGTGCCGATGCCGCGTTGTTGGCCTCGGTGTCGCTGTAGCTGTTGGAGCTGGTGCCCAGATTGGTCGCATACGCTTCCAGCTGGGTCTGCGCGTCGGCGGCGGTCGTCTGGTACGCGGTGCCGAACGCGGAGAGAAGATCGCCGCCTGCTGGAGCGAGACCGCGTCGGCGCCGGCCGGGGTGACGACCGTGGTTGCCGCCGCGGCGCCGGCGTTTTGCGCCGCCAGATTGGCATTGATCGTTTCCAGCTGCCCCTGCGCGGCAAGCATCTCTTCAGTCACTGTTGTCAAAGATGACATCCATTGCTCCTCTAGTGTTCGAGCCATGTCGAGCCAAAGAACTGGATCGACCCTGTGCGGTGGCGTACGAGCCCCTGTGTACTGGCGTAAGGCTAATTTCCCCCTGACCAAGTTCCCGATCGAAAGGGCGAGGATGGCGGGCGTTTACGGCCTCTTAACGCCGACGCCCGCAGTTTTAACAAGGTCCTGCCGGCCGACATAGCGGTGTCACTTGTGGGGTGGGGGCGCGTGCCCGGACGTCTGGCGGGACGCGCATCCTACGCGAAGAGAGGTCGGCACGCACGTGGGGATTTCGGCCGAATTCGGGTGGGACGCGGTGTCCCACCACCGGATCGCGCGCGCTAGATTCGCCGCCGAGGCCCCCATAGCCCAATTGGCAGAGGCAGCGGACTTAAAATCCGCCCAGTGTCGGTTCGAGTCCGACTGGGGGCACGGACCTACTGGGAACCGCCATGACTAGCAGGGATAGAACCAGCCCTCCGGCAGCCGCCACGAAACCGGGTACCAATCGCTGAACCAGGACAAGTACTCGTGGTGGTCCCTGGTCGGGTGGTACGCCGTGTGGTTGTGCCACCCATAGTCGGCTACCTGCCGGCGGCGCGGCCGGTGTGCGTCAGGGTCGGTCGCGGACGGCGATGTCGGACATCGCACCTTGGTAGTAGCCGATGATGTCGGCCGCGCTGATCGAGGTTTCGTCTTGCGGCCGAGAAAGAACACGCTGCAGGCACCGTCGATCGTGTGCTTGGGGTCAAGGATCCGGTCCATCCAGCTGAGCCAGAAGAAGCAGAGCACCGCGAGCCTGCCGAGGCGGCGGGACCGGGTGAGGGCCCGGACGAAATAGTCGATCGACCAACGCAAGGCGGTGCCCGCGCCGGCCACGCTGCCGGAGTCGATGCGTTCGAACCTGCGGAACAAGTAGCGCTGCCCGCTATCGGTGAAGCGGGTCAAATCGTAGGGTCCCTCGCAGATCTGCTGGATGAACGGCGAGTCGGCGTAAACGATTCCGCGCGGACGCAGCACCCGGTGGATCTCCCCGGCCACCACCGTCGGCTCCAGCACGTACTTGCAGCACCGCCTGGATGATCACGCCATCGACGCAGCCGTCGGCCAACGGGATCGCGTGGCCGTCGCCGACGAATTGCACGGTCGGGCTGGCGTAGATGTCGAAGGAGACGAGATCGACCTCCGGGTCGGCGTAGAGCCCCGCCAAGCCATCGCCCTGCGAGCCGCCCCCGATCACCAGAATCCGGGGCCGTCGCCCGGCCGTGCCGGCGTCGACCCGCAGCAGCTCCAGCATCCGGGCGACGCTGGCGGCGGCGGTGTCGTTCGCGGGGTGCATCAGCGACGCCAGCACCCGGTGCAGCCCCCGTCGGGGCACCTCCGATGCGCCCTGGGAAGCGCGCAACCGGTCGGCGTCGACCACGCTGTGCTCGAAATCGATCAGGGCGGGTATCCCGGCGATGACCGGGCACGGCTCGGAGCAGTACCGGCACGACGAATTGGTGCATCGCCAGGCACCGGCTTCGCGGCGCACCGGGTCGGTGCAGCGTGGACAGATGATGAGGTTTTCGCGGACCATCGTGTCCAGGGCGAGCACCGATTCACCCTAGCCCGCGGGCGTCCGGTGCAGGCGACATTGCTGCGGAGGTTGCCGGGTCAACCCCTACATTTTGCTGCGGTTCTGCGGGCAGTAGGCCGCGACCGCCGCACCCACGATGCTGCCCGCACCCATGTTGCTCACCCCGAGCGCCTTCTTCACGTCGTCGACGGTCTGGGCCATCGTGTCCCCGGCGTCAAAGTCCTGACACACCGCACGGCCCGCGTTGATCATCATCTGGTCCTGGCCGTTGGGCCAGCTCAGCTCGCGCTGCTGCAGGGTGCGCAGGTACGTGTCGTCCGCCCCGTCGGCATGCGCGATCGGAGCGGCGCCGATGGCAAGGGTGGTCGCCACGGCGGCGATCGGGCCCGCCAACCATGCCGTGTTCTTCATTCGTCGACCCCCTTGATGTGAACCGTGCAGAACCAGAATCCTAACGTTGTCTTGACATTATGTCTCGCCAACGGATGCGGCGGTGCCGGCCGGCTGCGGCTTGCTCCGTCAGGGGCCGCCAGATGCGGCTCAGCGCGAGCTATTACGCACCATGCTCACTCGCGTTGATTGCCATCGACAGGAAGTCCAACCGCCACAGCTCCTGAAAAAGCTTGCGCGCGAAGTCCTTCGCCGCATCGGCGTTGCTGCCACCGCGCGCTGCGACGGCGGTGGCGATCTCCCGGATGCTGCGACGGCCGTCGACGAGTTGCGCGAAAGGTAGTTGATCCGGGCCCAGCCGCACCCGGTAACCGGACCCTAACAGGTCGGCGTCGGACAACAGGCAGGCGGCGCGCGACATCGGGACGTAGTCCAGCGCCTGGTCCGTCGCGAAGTCGATGGTGTACTGCTCTTTGGGACGGTCCGGGCGACACGCAATGAAGAAGTGTGTCGCGTTCGCCGGCTGTAGCCGTTCCACCACCGACCATAGTTCGGCGTCCGGCAATTTTGCCAAATAGTCTCCGAATTTGCTTGCCGGAGTGAAGAATTCGTGAGGATAGTACGGCGCCTTGTGGAACCATCCCTGGAAGGTGAGCCCGGCCGATGCGACCAGATCGAGGCAGTCGGCGACGGTGTAGCTGCGCTGGCGACCGTGCAGGAACGTGTCGACGAGCGCTCCGTCGGTCTGCAGATCGCGGGCCACCGCCAGGTAACCGCGGATGGGATGGTCGGCGGGCAGTGCGGCGATGATGTCCTTGACCGCCCGCACCGACGCGTCGTCCTGGGATAGCCCCAAGTCGCGGAACACCGACTCGAGCAGATCGACCCCGATCCGGCCGTATTTGGCGTACAGCATCAGCCCCATCGCGCCGTCGCGGCGCAGGCAGCCGACCAGCGCCGTCAGCCCGGTCAGCGGATCGGCCAGATGATGCAGCACGCCGGTGGACACGATCAGGTCGACGTCGCGGCCCAACGTCGATACCGCTTCGATCGGAAGCAGGTGTAATTCCAGGTTGTCCAGGCCGTGCTTGTTTTTCAGATACCGCTGATGGTCCAGCGCCGATTGGCTGACGTCGATCGCCACGACCTTGGCGGCGCGGTTGGTGAACGCGAAGACCGAGGCCTGGTTGGCGCCGCACCCCGCGATCAGGATGTCCAGGTCGGGCCGGTAACCGCGGTCCGGCCACAACACCCGGTGCGCCCAGTAGGGGTCGAACCACTCCCAGTTGTTCTTCGAGTAGGCCTCGAGGTCGTCAATGGGGGGCGGGTACTGCCACCGATCGTATTGCCGGGAGACCACGTCGTCGCGCGGATCGTCGTTCACTACACAGGCAATGTAACGGGTTTGCCGGGCCCCGCTGGATGCCGACGCGGCGTTGCCCGTGGGGTAGTGGTCGGCAACTCCTACACTGACCCACCGTGGGCATGCTCTTGGATTTGCGCCGTGGCTTATCTACTGGGTGTTGGTCGGCAACGTCCCCTTCAAAACCGCGGTGGTGGTCGCGTTGGTGATCGCCATCGCCGCGGTTGCGATCGGGCGCACCCTGGGTACGTCGGGCGGCACCCTGGAGATCGGGGCGGTAGCCACGTTCGCGGTGCTGACGGTGCTGACCTTCACGCTCAGCGAGACCTTCATGCACCGGTGGATACAGCCGCTCAGCAGCGCAGGGATCTTCCTGGTAGCCCTGATCGGGCAGCTGGTCGGCAAGTCGTTCGTGCGCGAGTTCGCCGCGGCCGAGCAACCTCCCGACGTCGTCAAGACAGAGCTGTTCGACCGGATCACCGACGTGTTGTCCTGGATCTGGATCGCCGCGTTTGCCGGCATGACGGTGTCGTCGGCGATTCCGCCGGTGCTCGAGCAGTTCGGTGGCCAAGCGGCCACGATCCTCGACACGAAAACACCGCTGCTGTTCATCTGCTGCTGGGGCATCCCCTACTCGTTGCTGGGGCTGGCGGCGCTGGCCTCGCGGTATGTCCCGGAGCGGATGCTGGTCGGGATCGACGATATGGAACGGGAAACCTCGTTCGTCGCCTACGACGAAGCGACGATCGACGAGCTGTATTTCCTGGCCCAGGAGCACTCGAATCGCGAGGTCGGCCCCGGTAAAGAGGCGTACAACCTACGGGTCGGGGGGAAGGGAACGCCGCTGACCGGCGACGAGTCGCGCAAGTCGTGGCCTTCGACCTACAAAGTGCGTGACAAGAAGCGTTGAACCGTGACGGCTGCTCGCGCGACATTGCGCAGCGAGACAACTTTTACTCGTTAGGTCGACTGCATGGCATCCCACAGGATCTGGCTCGTCGCTGCCGCCACCGCGATGATCACGGCGGCGGCCTGCTCGTCGGACCATTCCGGATCACGCGCTAAGCCGGAGTTGAAGACGGGCGCCGGCCAGGCGTTGACCATCACCCCGGAGCAGATGCTCGCGGCGACCGATGGGGACACGCCGGTGGCCTACGCCAAACCGGAGCACGGCACCATCACCTACGGCGCCAACGGCGCTATGATCTACACCCCCGACGCCGGGTTCACCGGCACCGATCAGCTGCACCTCACCTCCACCGCCAGCGTCAAGCTCTACGCCGAGAACCTGCCGCCGCTGGCGACCATCGGCGGCGGCGCCGTCCAGGCCAATGCGCACGGCTCGGCGATCGCCCCGGTACCGGGCAGCTCCGACGAGATTTACGGCCTGACCGACCGCGGCCTCAACGTCGCCGGGCGCACACCGAACGAAATCGTCCTTCCCATACCCGATTTCCACCCGCAGATAGCCAAGTTGAAGCTCGCCGACGGTGTGGCGTCGGTGCAGCGGATCATCACGCTGGCGGGCAAGGACGGGGCGCCGTTGGTCGGGCTGTCGCCCCCGCAGGCCACCAGCGGCGAGGTGATGGTCGACATCAACAGCAACCCGCTAACGCCGTCCGATCACGGCCTGGACGCCGAGGGTCTGGTCGCGTTGCCCGACGGAACCTTCTGGATCGCCGACGAATACGGCCCGTTCATCGTCCATTTCGACGCCAATGGCAAAGAGCTGGAACGCCTTTCACCGTTCGACGGGACGCTGCCCAAGGAGCTGTCGCTGCGCGGCCCGAACCACGGCCTGAAGGGTTTCACCGTCACCCCCGACGGCACGACCCTGGTGGCCATCATGCAGTCGGCGCTGCAAACCCCGGGGCTGGCCGGCCCGTCGACGTCGGTTCCGATCACCCGCATCGTGACGATCAAACTCGCCAACCGCGGCGACGTGCACGAGTACCTCTACCCGCTGGCCAACCCGCAGCAGACCAAGGTCGCGGTGTCCGAAATCACCGCGGTCACGAACACCACCTTCCTGGTCGACGAGCTGGACGGCGAGCCGCAGCCCAAGGGCAACAAGAAGATCTATCTGGCCGACATCTCCGGAGCCACCGACGTCGGCCCCCGCGCGAACGTGGCCGGGACGAGCTATCAGGCCGACCGCGGCGGCCTGCTGGTCAACGGCGTTCCGATCGAGACCTTTGTCGGCATCAGCGGGGTCGACGCGGCCACCGAAAAACTCGGCAGCGCCGGCATCACGGTGGCCGGCAAGAAACTCAAACTCGATCTCACCGATCTGCTGGGGTCGCTGCCGGCCGCCGGCAGCTTCTTCGGCCACGCCAAGATCGAAGGCATCATCACCCCGGACGGCGGCAAGACCATAATGGTCGCCAACGACAGCGATTTCGGATTGCAAGGCCTGGCGTCGACCACTCCGCCGTTCGCGCTCAAGCCCAAAACGCTGCCCAACGGCGCCCAAAACAGCGGCGAGATTTTGACCGTCGACCTCAGGAAGTTGCCACCGACGATGGAGGCCGAGACCATCCCGATCAAGGTCGGCTGAGCCACCGCGCAAGTTCGGATACGTTGGATTCCGGCGGGCGCACCACCACACGAGCCGCACGCGCACCGCACCCAATTGCGGCCCAGCAAGGCGCATCTCGTATGAATGCGGTCAGCCCGGATGCCATTCGCGCGGAGACGATCACCATCACCGGCCACGGCGGCGACGAGATCGAGGCCTATCGCGCCAGTCCGCTCGCCGACGGATCGCGTGGCGGAATCGTCTGGATCCATCACATGCCCGGCTATGACCGGGAGACCAAGGAGTTCGTTCGCCGGGCTGCCGTCAGCGGCCACCACACCGTGGCGCCGAATCTGTACTCCCGCGAGGCGCCCGGTGCGGCTCCCGACGACGCGGCGGCGACGGTACGGGCGGGCGGCGGTGTGCCCGACGAGCGGCTGGTCGGCGATGTCGCGGGCGCGGTCGAGCACCTGCGTTCGCTGCCCGGCGCGAACGGCAAGTTCGGGGTGATCGGGCACTGCTCGGGCGGGCGGCACGCCTTCCTGGCGGCGTGCTCGCTGCAACTGGACGCCGCGGTGGACTGCTACGGAGCGTTCGTCGTCGAAGATCTGCTTGACGGCATGCCCAAGGCGATGCAACCGATCCTGCACCTGGCGCCCCAGCTCAGCTGCCCGCTGCTCGGATTGTTCGGGATCGACGACAAGTTTCCGACTCCACCCGCGGTGGCCGCGCTGGACGCCGAGCTGACCAAGCTCGACAAACCACACGAGTTCCACTCCTACGAGGACGCGGGCCACTCGTTCTTCTCCGTCGACCGGCCGGCCTACCGGGCCGAGGCCGCCGTCGACGGTTGGCGCCGCATCGACGAATTCTTCGCCACCTACCTGAAAGGCTAGGTCTACCAAGCCATGTGCACCTATCTGACCAACACGTGCAGCTCGACGGCAGCGCCAAGGGCGCGTCGGGGTGGTTCGGCGCCGACCGCGCCACGGTCTATGTCGACCATCCCGACCACGCGCCCTTCGGCCACACGGTCAACATCGATGTCATCAATCCGGGGCTCGGCACGTCGGCACGGGTGGCGCTGGCGCTCACCGAGGAAAGCGCGCTGGCGCTGGCCGACGCCATCCGCACCGCGATTTCGAATGCGACGGCCGGCCTGGCGTCCAAGGACCAGTAGGTGACCCATGACGATCGAGCCTGACTACCCGCAGATGGCCGCCGCCCGCGGCCGCATCGAACCGGTACCGCGGCGGGTCCGGGGCTTTTTGGGCGACGAGCTGATCTTCGATACGACCGCGGCGCGCTATGTGTGGGAAATCCCTTACTACCCGGCGTATTACGTGCCGCTGGCCGATGTGCGCGCCGAGTTCCTGCGCGACGAGAACCACGCGCAAAAGGTGCAGTTCGGGCCGTCGCGGTTGCATGCGGTGCAGGGCGCCGGCCAGACGCACCCGTCGGCGGTCCGTGTCTTCGACGCCGACAGCCCCGTCGCGGGCATGGTGCGGTTCGAATGGGATGCGTTGCGCTGGTTCGAAGAAGACGAGCCGATCTACGTCCACCCGCGCAATCCGTACTCGCGGGTCGACGCGCTGCGCTCGCACCGGCACGTCCGGGTCGAGTTGGACGGTATCGTGTTGGCCGACACACGATCCCCGGTACTGCTGTTCGAAATTGGTTTGTCGACAAGGTATTACATCGACCCTACCGACGTTTCGTTCGCGCATCTGGAGCCCAGCCCGACGCAGACGCAGTGCCCGTACAAGGGGGTAACCTCCGGCTACTGGTCGGTGCGCGTCGGCGACACCGTGCACGCCGACCTCGCCTGGACCTATCACTTCCCGCTGCCGGCGGTCAGCCAGATCGCGGGCCTGGTGGCGTTCTACAACGAAAAGCTCGACATCGCCGTCGACGGTGTCAGTCTGGCCCGACCGAAGACCCAGTTCAGCTAATTCATCGCGACATACCCAAAGGCGGCAAATGTGACATTTCCCTCTTTTGGCCAGGGAAGCTAATAAATTCTTACCCTGGTTTTTGCCAACCGCTCGTCGTCGAGTTAGCTAGGATACGTATACCAGCATTTAGTAGCGACCTTAATTGTTAGCCATCTGGTGTCTGTGTATATACTTGGTGACTATCACCTGAGCGGATCCTGAGGCCGCGCAGTGATTTAGCCGACAGCGCCGATTTCAAAAATTTTCGGCCGAAATTCGGCCAGTAGCATTTGTGCAGGCCAGCGCATTTTCAGGCGCTGAAATGCGGTTATCCGACGTCGCTTCACCACTGGCGCACGCGGAGGGCCGACATCAACGAACGAAGGCGGTGCGAACGTGAGCGAAACCAACGGCCGGGAGGCCGCCGGCGGGGTCGTCGAGATCGACGCGACACCGATGGCCCCGATGGCGATCGAGATCGCCGTCGGCAACGGCCCGATCAGCGGCATCGCGACCAGTCCGGACGGGCGCCGGCTGGTGGCGACCCACTACGGAACCGATCGCATCTCGATCATCGACACCGATACCTTTCGCGTGGTCGACACGATCGACGGCGTCGACGAGCCGTTCGCCATCGCGACGGCCGGCTCCGGACCGGGCCGGGCCTACGTGAGCACGGTGTCGACGGCCTACGACGCGATCTGGGTCATCGACGTGTCCACGAACGCGGTGGTCGCGACGCATCCGCTGACGCTATCCGTCAGTGACCTGGCGGTCGATACGGCCGGGCGGCAGGTGTACGCCGGCCGCGACGGCGCCTGGGTGGCCGACCTGGCCGCGCTGGACACCGCGACCGGAAAGATCCACGCGATCACCATCGCGGAGGCCGCCGCCACCGAATGCGTGCGCGTCAGCCCCGACGGCTCTCGGGCCTACGTGGGCGTCAACGGGCCCACCGGCGGCCGGCTCGTCGTGGTCGACACCCGAGCGCAAGCCGGTGCCCGGGCCAGCTGGCGCCAGAAGCGCGGCACCGGCGAACGGACCGCGCTGCGGGTGATCGACACCGTGGAGATCGGCCTGCCCGTGCGTGACGTCGCGCTGAGCCGAAACGGCGCGATCGCCTACGTGGCGAGTTGTGCCCCCGAGGTGGGTGTCGTCGTCGACGTGATCGACACCCGGACCAACAAGATCATCACCACCCGCAAGGTCGGGGAGATCGGCGGCTTTCTCACCGGGATGACGCTGTCCGCCGGCGGAGCCCGCGCCTACCTGGTCAGCGACCACAACGTCACCGTGCTGGGCACGCTGACCCACGACGTCATCGCCACCCTCGCGGCGGGTATGCAGCCGTCGTGCGCGCTGGAAAGCCCGGATGGCAAGCGCCTCTACATTGCCGGCTACTGCGGCGCGGTGAGCGTCACGCCCATCGCGACGCCCGCCCCGCCGGCCATCGAGAGCGGTGCCGACCGGGAGCTGCCGTCCACCGCCTTGCTGGTGCCCGACCTGGTGGCGCACGAACCCGTGCTCGCCTGACGTTCCGGTGCGGCCGCGGTACAACACACCTTGTCGGGGGAACCCGGTGTCCGGGCGATGGCGCGGCGATACCATTCGCCCGACCGACCATGAGGCGGCGCTGCGCCGAGACGGTAAGGCGGTAGATCGATGCAAAGCACGATGCAGGACTTTCCGCTGACCATCACCGCGATCATGCGGCACGGCTGCGGCGTCCATGGGGCCCGAACCGTCGCGACGGCGACCGGGGACGGCTATCGGCACACCACCTACCGCGAATTGGGGTGCCAGGCCGCCCAACTGGCCCACGCGTTGCGCGGCCTGGGCGTAACCGGCGACCAGCGCGTCGCGACGTTCATGTGGAACAACGCCGAGCACCTCACGGCGTACCTCGCCGCCCCGTCGATGGGTGCGGTGCTGCACACCCTCAACATCCGGCTCTTCCCCGAGCAGATCGCCTACGTCGCCAACGAAGCCGAAGACCGGGTGGTGCTGGTGGACATGTCACTGGCCAAGCTGCTCGCCCCGATACTGCCCGAGCTGGACACCGTGCACACCGTCATCGCGGTCGGCGACGGGGACACGGCGGCACTGCAGGAGTCGGGCAAGACGGTGCTGCGCTACGCGGAGCTGATCGAGTGCGAGTCGACCGAATTCGACTGGCCGGACCTCGACGAAAAATCGGCCGCCGCGATGTGCTACACGAGTGGCACCACCGGTAACCCCAAAGGTGTTGTCTACAGCCATCGTTCGAGCTTCTTGCACACCATGGCCGCGTGCAGCACCAACGGGATCGGGGTGGGGGCCTGCGACCGGGTGCTGCCCATCGTGCCGATGTTCCACGCCAACGCGTGGGGGCTGCCTTACGCGGCCGTGATGGCCGGCGCCGACCTGGTGCTGCCCGATTGCCACCTAAACGCGCGATCGGTGATCGACATGATCGAGAAGCTGCGGCCCACCCTGGCCGGCGCGGTCCCGACCATCTGGAACGACGTGCTGCATCACCTGGAAAAAGAGCCCGACCACGACATCTCGTCGCTGCGGCTGGTGGCCTGCGGCGGCTCGGCCGTTCCGGTGTCGATGATGCGTACCTTCGAAGACAAATACAACGTCCAGATTCGGCAGCTGTGGGGCATGACCGAAACGTCGCCGCTGGCCACGCTGGCCTGGCCGCCGATCGGAACCCCGGAGGAGCGACACTGGGCCATCCGCGGCACCCAGGGCCAGCCGATCTGCGGGGTGCAGATGCGCATCGTCGCCGACGACGGCACCGTGTTGCCCAACGACGGCGAGGCGGAGGGCGAGGTCGAAGTCCGCGGCCCGTGGATCACCGGCTCCTACTACCTCGGCCCTCGGCCGGGACGACTCCAAATTCGATTCCGGCTGGTTGCGTACCGGCGATGTCGGCCGCATCGACGCCGACGGCTTCGTCACCTTCACCGACCGCGCCAAGGACGTGATCAAGTCGGGCGGGGAATGGATCTCCTCGGTCGAGTTGGAGAACTGCCTGATCGGCCATCCCGACGAACGGTGGCAGGAACGCCCGCTCGCCGTCGTCGTCCTCAACGAAGGTGCGTCGGTCAGCGCCGGCGAGTTGCGAAAGTTCTTGTCGGACAAGGTCGTTCGTTGGTGGCTACCTGAGAGGTGGGCCTTTGCCGACGAGATCCCGCGCACCAGCGTCGGCAAGTACGACAAGAAGGCCATCCGGGCCCGGCACGCGGACCACCGATACGACGTCACCGAGGCGCGCGACTGAGGCTCGCTGAAAGGGATTGATCCATGGCACATTCGCGGGTCTTCGCAGAGTCGCTGGTCATACCGGTTCCGGTCGAGCAGGCCTTTCACCGCATTCTGCCGGCGCCGCTGCCGGAGCTCTTCAGCCACCGGCACGGGGTGTTCCCTCCGATCGAGGAGGTGCGCGACCAGACCGGCGCGTGGGATGCCGCGGGCCAGACCCGCACCGTGGTGCTGGCCGGCGGCGGCAGCACCCGCGAGGAGCTCACCAGCGTCGACCCGCCCCGTTCGTTCGGCTACCGACTCGACGATGTCACCGGCCCGATGGCCTTGCTCGTCGACCATGTGCTGGGGGAGTGGACCTTCGCGCCGGCCGCCGGCGGCACCGAGGTCACCTGGCGCTGGGACATCCACCCGTGCTCGGCCCTGGCCGCACTGGCGCTTCCGGTGTTCGGCCGGATGTGGAAGGGCTACGCGCGCCAGGCGCTGCGCGACCTGTCCGGGATGCTGACGCGCTGAGCCGCAACCCTATTCGGTAGCGTCGAGCCCATGTGTCGACTCTTTGGCCTGCACGCCGGGACGCACGCCTGCACCGCGATCTTCTGGCTACTGGACGCACCCGACAGCCTGGCCGAGCAGAGCCGGCGCAATCCGGACGGCACCGGCCTGGGTGTCTTCGAGGCGAACGGCGAACCGCGGCTGTACAAGGAGCCGATAGCGGCGTGGCAGGACGCCGAGTTCGCCACCGAAGCACACCGCAAGACCGGTACCACGTTCGTCGCCCATGTGCGCTACGCGACGACCGGATCGCTCGACATCCGCAACACCCACCCGTTCTTGCAGGACGGCCGGATCTTCGCGCACAACGGTGTGCTCGAGGGACTTCCGCTTCTCGACGAGCGGCTGCGCGAGGTCGGCGCCGACGACCTGGTGCTGGGTCAGACCGATTCGGAGCGGGTGTTCGCGCTGATGACCGCCTCGATCCGCGCGGCCGGCGGCGACGTCTCCGCCGGCATCACCGACGCGATGACCTGGCTCGCGGACAACGTGCCGATCTACGCGGTCAACGTGTTGCTGTGTACGGCCATCGACATGTGGGCGTTGCGCTACCCGGCAACTCACCAGCTCTGCCTGCTGGACCGCCGCGACGAGTCCGCGGAAGCACCCGACGCGGCATTCGACCTGCGTACCAAGCGGATTCACGCGCAGTCCGACCTGCTGTGCACTCGGCCGTCGGTAGTGTTTGCCACCGAGCCGATGGACGACGACCCGCGCTGGCGCCTCTTGCACCCCGGCGAGCTGGTGCACGTCGACGGCTCGCTGCAGATTCACCGAACGATGATCCTGCCCGACCAGCCGAAGCACCTGCTGCGCCGGGAGGAGCTCAGCGTGCCGGTCGAACACGCGCAGCACGCGCTGCCCAACACCCGGAAGTTGTGACATGACGACCAAACGTGCCCTGGTGCTGGCCGGCGGGGGAATAGCCGGAATCGCTTGGGAGACGGGGATTCTGCAGGGCATCGCCGACGAGTCACCGGCGGCGGCGCGGCTGCTGCTGGACTCGGAGGTACTGCTCGGCACGTCGGCGGGTTCGGCGGTCGCCGCCCAGATCGGCAGCGGTGCCACGCTGGAGGAGTTGTTCGAGCGCCAAGTCGCCGAGACGTCGGGCGAGATCGACTCCGGCGTCGACGTCGAGACCGTCACCGAGCTGTTCCTGACCGCGCTGGCCGAGCCCTACGACGACTCGCTGGACAGGACGCGCCAGCAGATGCGGCGCATCGGGGCGGTGGCGCTGGGCAGCAAGACCGTTCCCGAGCCGGTTCGCCGCCAGGTGATCGCGCAACGCCTGCCCTCGCACGACTGGCCGCGCCGCGTGCTGCGCATCACCGCGATCGACACGGCCACCGGCGAATGGGTGATTTTCGACGCCGAATCGCGGGTGGAGCTCGTCGATGCGGTGGCGGCCAGTTGCGCGGTGCCGGGAGCGTGGCCGCCGGTGACGATCGACGACCGCCGGTACATGGACGGTGGGATCGCCAGCTCGGTGAACCTCGATGCCGCCCGCGACTGCGATGCGGCGGTGGTGCTGGTGCCCTCGGCGCCCGACGCGCCCGCGCCGTTCGGCGACGGGCCAGCCGCCGAGATCGAGGCATTCGCCGGCGCGGCATTCGGGGTATTCGCCGACGCCGACTCGTTGAAAGCGTTCGGGCCCAACGTGTTAGACCCGCGCTATCGCGTCAGCTCGGCGGCGGCGGGACGGGAACAGGGCCGCCGCGAAGCCGCTGCCGTGGCTCGGTTCCTGGGCGTCTGATCAGGCCCCCAATCCCGTCAGCTCGCACAGCGCGGTGCGGTGGCCTTCGGCGATCTTGTCGACCGCGCTGGCGATGTCGCCTTCGCTGTGGTTGGCCATCACCTGCAGCCGGAAGCGCGCCTGCCCCCGGGCTTCCGCCGGGTACTCAACGAGGTTGGCCACCAACCCGTTTCGATGCAATTGCCGGCTCACCAGGCGGGCCACGGCTTCGCTGCCCATCTTGACCGAGCCGATCGGAGAAGGCTCTCCGTAGACATCGAAGCCCGCGTCGGCCAGGCGTGCCCGCAGCTGCAAGACGTTGGACATGCACTGGTGCCGCAGCTGCGCGCCTTCCGGGCTGTCGACGATGTCGAAGGCCTTCCCCACGATGGCCGCCTGGATCGGCGACAGGGCGTTGGAGAACGTGTTCGGCGAGGCGTAGTAACGCAGGTATTCGGTCACCCGGCGATGCTTGGTCGCCACGAAGCCGCCGTTGGAGGCGAAGGTCTTGGAGAAGGATCCCATCACCAGGTCGACCTTGCCCATCATGCCCTGCAGGCCGATGTGGCCGCGGCCGTCGAGGCCGATCGAGCCGAGATCGTGCGCGACGTCGACCACCAGTGTCGCCTTGAATTCGCGTGCCAAATCTTGCAATTCGGCGATGTCGGGAGTGTCCGAGTCCATCGAGAACAGCGACTCGGTCACCACCATGATGCCGTGGTCACGGTCCTGGGCGCGAACGGCGGCCAGCTTCGCGCGAGCGTCGGCGATGTCGTTGTGGGCGAACAGGTGCACATTGCGCGTCGCCGCGGCGGCCCCCTCCTGCAGGCAGGCGTCGGCGAGCCGGTCCATGACGATGTGGTCGTCCGGCCGCACCAGCCCCTTGACCACCCCATAACCGGCGGCCCATCCGGTGGAGAACAGGCTGACGTAGGCGGCGTCGACAAAATTTGCGATCTTGCGCTCCAGCGCGAGCGACACCGACGTGTTCCCCACCAGAGCCGGTGAACCGGCGCTGTGGACTCCGTAGTCGTCGATCGCCGCCCGTGCCGCGGCTTTGATCTCAGGATGACCGGACAGCGAAAGATAGTCCTGCGACGCGAAATTCACGCCCGACATGGTCCGGCCGCCGTCGTCGTGCACGGTGGCATGACGCCGCGGACCGGCCTCGGTGGCCCGGCCGAATGGCCACAGACCGTGTTCGCGCCGGCAGTCTTGCCATCGATAGAAGCGGTCGACGCGCGCAATGATGTCGTCGCCGCCCAGCGCCCGGAAGTCCTGCATGCTGCCGTCCAGCGTCGCCGGGTCAGTTGCCTCGGCGACCGATGCGGCCTCGGGGATGTCCACTGCGAGAGTCACTGCGCTCCTTGGGATTTGATCTTGGTCCCTAACCAGAGTCGGGCGCGCCAAGATTACTAGGCTCGTGTTAAATAGCCTGTGAATCGCGCAGTGATTGACTCTTAACAGTGTCGGTCGCACATCTGAAAGCTCTGGGAATCCGTGAAAGTCCCGCGTCGCGGCGATGGGACGCTATGATGTCGCGGCTGGGTCGGAGTGAGGGAATTCCGAACCGACGCAACGTCTCTCGGAATTCAGCCGTCGATCGCGGGCGGTTCGTCGGCCGGGTGCTCGAGCGCGTCGAGAGCCTGATCGGCCAGCAGCCGGCCGACGTCGATCACCTCTGCTGCGCGGTGGAAATCCAGGCTCCGGCACGTCGAACGCGGGACCTCGATCAACAGGTCGGGTGGGTAGGCCGACAGCATGTGGCGAGTGAGCGCCGACTGGGCGATGTCGAAGGCCCGGTACATCACCTCGAAGCTGCCCAGCTTCGGAACCCCCGGCGCCTCCACGAGCTCGTCGGCGTCGTCGTCGTCCTCGTCCGAGTAGGTGTCCACGCCGAAGCGGCCCAACACGGCACGCGCGGTGGGCCGGTCCAGCAGCGACCGCACGGCCGACGTGTCCAGCAGCGCGGTCGTGCTGCGCACCATGCGGTTCAGCAACTCAACGGTGGCACCGGGCTCGGGCTCGCGTTTCGCGATCACCTCGCTACCGCTGACGCCCACGGCGATGGTCAGGTCGGCATTGACCCCCGCGAGTGGGGCCATCGGCAGCGGATCCAGGATCCCGCCGTCGGCCAGCAGCCGCCCGCCGACCTCGTGCGGAGGGATCACCCCCGGAATCGCGATGGATGCCCGGATCGCCTGGTCGAGCGGACCGTGCTGAAACCACACCGACTTGCCGGCCAGCAGGTCGGTGGCCACCGCGGTGTAGGGGATCGGCAGTTCCTCGATTGCGACCGGACCGAGGATGTCGCGCACCGCCTCGAGGATCTTTTCGGCCCGCATCACCCCCGCCGCGCTGATCGACGGGTCGAGCAACCGCAGGATGGTGCGCTGCGTCAGCGACTTGGCCCAGTCGGCGAACTCGTCGAGCCGCCCGGCGGCCTGCAACCCGCCGATCATCGCGCCCATCGACGAGCCGGTGATTCCAACGATCTCGAAGCCGCGGTCCTGCAGCGCCTCGATCACCCCGATGTGGGCATAGCCGCGGGCGCCGCCGCTCCCGAGTGCCATGGCGACCCGGGGACGTGGTGATCGACGCGCGACGGCTTCGCCAGACACCCCTACATTTTGCGTGCCGGATCCGGCCCGCGCCGGGTCGGGTCGGCACTTTTTTCACCCATGATCGCAATTGCGCGGGAGTTCGAACGACGCTAGTCGCATTCGTCGTTGGCGGAGGCCCGCGCGGCGGTGATTACCGCCGCCTGCCGGGCCGGCGTCAGATCGGCCCACCTGATGTTCCAGCTGCTCGCGGTGGCCGTCGGCGACGTTTGGACCATCGCCAAATACGGCTCGAACTGGGATTCCCCGGTCTTGGGTCGCGCCGCCATCCACAGTTTTGCGGCATGACAGGCCTGGTAGTACTCCTCTTCGGTCGATTCGGCGGGGACGTCGACCTTGGTTGTCACCCCGGCCGGGGACAGGCCGACGGCCACCGCCGCCGCCGAGGTGACGCCCCACGGGCCGGCTGACGGTTGCGGGGGCGACGTGACCTTGCCGGCGCGGGCGCCATCCGACGAGCACCCCGCCAGTCCGATCGAACTCGCCACGACGAGTGCGCCCCATAACAGGGGGCGCCGACTGAACGACCGCACGGCCTCAATCTATGCAACACTGGCGGCCGTGATGGAGCGCTTCGGATTTTGCGAGTGTTGTCGGCCTAAACGCGCCGCCCTCGCCCAATCCGATTCGTTGTGGAGTTCTGCCATGTCCGTGTCCGTCGCCCGTTCCGCTGCGTTGCGCCCACCGATCCTCGCGTCGCCCTGCGCCGGCCCCACCCGGCTGCGGGTTCCCGACCTGCTGCACGCCACCGACCAGGCCGCCGATGATGTGCTCAGCGGCCGTTGCGACCACCTGCTGCCGGCGGGCGGGGTGCCGGACTCGCGGCGCTGGTTCACCCGCATCCACGGCGACGACGAGCTCGACGTCTGGCTGATCAGCTGGGTTCCCGGTCACGCCACCGAGTTGCACGATCACGGCGGGTCGCTGGGCGCGCTGACCGTGGTGTCCGGATCGCTCAACGAATTCCGTTGGGACGGAAGAAGCTTGCGGCGACGCCGGCTCGATGCCGGTGATCAGGCCGGGTTCCCGCTGGGCTGGGTGCACGACGTGGTCTGGGCGCCCCGGCCGGTGGCGCGCCCGCTGCCCGGGACCGTCACCCCGATCAAGACGCCGGGGGCGCCGACGCTGAGCGTGCACGCGTATTCACCGCCGTTGAGCGCGATGTCGTACTACGAGATCACCGCGGACAGCAGGTTGCGCCGTCGGCGCACCGAACTGACCGATCAACCGGAGGGGACGCAATGAGCCGTATCGACGTGGTGTTGAGATCCGCCCGGCGCCGCTTTCGCCGGCTGGCGGCCACCGAGGTCCCCGATGCGCTGCGCCGCGGGGCGGTGCTCGTCGATATCCGGCCGCAGGTGCAGCGCTTCCGCGAGGGGGAGGTGCCGGGGGCGTTGGTGATCGAACGCAACGTCCTGGAATGGCGGTGCGACCCCACCAGCGATGCCCGCCTGCCGGAGGCCGTCGGCGACGACGTCGAATGGGTGATCGTGTGCTCGGAGGGCTACACCTCAAGCTTGGCCGCGGCCGCGCTGCTCGACATCGGGCTGCACCGGGCCACCGACGTCATCGGCGGTTTTCACGCGCTCGCCGGCGCGGGGGTGCTGGCCGAATTGGCCGGGAATCCGGACGTGCTGGCCAATGCCGGGGCGCCCGCCCGCCGCTGGCTCTAGCTAATCGTTGGCATGCAACAGCGGTCGCAGCCGCTCGGTCTTCTCCGGCGTCCACCCCGGCGGTGACAACACCGCCGCCCAGCCGTTGGCGACGTCGGCGACGTAGCGGTGGCCGTGCCCGTCGGGCACATCGACGGCAACCGCCATGTCCGCCGACACCTGCAGGAAAGTCACCACCGGGATCCAGCGCGTTTCCGGCAGCACGTCATATCCCCGCCGTTCGCGCAGCCAATCCGGCTCGCTGAACAGCAGACCCGGTGTCCACCAGGCGATCGGGTCGGAGGCGTGCTGCAGATACACCACCCGCGGGCGGCCCCACGGGTCCTCGGGGCGGTCCAGATTGCTTGGGCGCGCGACGAATCGGACGTTGTGGCCGTCGTTGTAGATGGGCAGCTACTCCGGTGAACCGGCGTCTCGGGTGGCGGTCAGATCCGTCCAGATCGTGTTGTTGAACGTCAGCCCGCTGAACAGGGCGCCGTGGGTGCGGGCCAACACGTTGTTGAGGCTCATGAACGGCGCCTCAGCCCGAACGAGCCCAGGCTCTCGCCGAACACCACCAGCTTGGGACGGTGCCCCTCGGGCAGTTGCCGGATCAGCCTGTCGACGGCCTCGAACAAGGCCTGGCCGGCGTGGCGGGCGTTCTCCTTGTCCACCAGAAATGAGAGCCAGCTCGGCAGGAACGAGTACTGCATGCTGACGATCGCGGTGTCGCCGTTGTACATGTACTCCAGCGCCGAGGCTTCGGCTTCGTTGATCCAGCCGGTCCCGGTAGTCGTTGCGACCGCGACGATTTCGCGCTGTAAGCCGCCTTCGCGCTGCAGTTCACGCGCCGCCAGCTCGGCGGCCGCGGTGATGCCGTCCGCGGAATTCAGGCCGGCGTAGGCGCGGATCGGTTCGGCGGCCGGCGCGCCGTTGAACTTGGTCAGCTGGTCGACGGTCGGGCCGCCGCTGACGAAGATGCGGCCCTGGTGGCCCAGCGATTCCCACGACACCAGCGACTGCGGACCACCGGATCGCAGCGGGCTTTTCGGCATGGCGATCGCGGGATTCATTTCGTTGTTGGTCGTGGCGAAGGTGTTGTTCATGGTGCGCATCGCGAACTTGAGCACGACGCCGTTGAGCACCGTGATCGTCAACACCACCAGCAGCACCACCACGATGGTCACCGAGAGGCGAAACGGCGCGATCCGATCCAGTTGTCCCACAAGGAAACTGACCAGTATCCGGATGGCTTGGCCGATTTCGACGACGGTGAACAGCACGATGACGGACAGGATCGCGGCCGTGGGGTAGTCGTACCACTTCAGGTGTCCGATCCCCATCAGGTCGCGCACGTCGTCCTGCCAGACGTGAAACCAGATCGCCATCAGCACCTGGACCACCAGGGCGACCGGGATCAATACCTTCCATGCCCAGCGCGGCGACGGCGGGCTGTAGTTCTTGGTGCGCATGTATCGGACCAGCCAGACCGAAAAGACGCCCAGCCCATAGCCGATGGCGCCGGAGAACCCGCTGACCAGCGCCTGGAAGATCGCGCCACGCGGCAGCATCGACGGTGTCATCGAGAACCAGATGAAGATCAGGCCGACCGTGGTGCCGGTGAAGGTGTAGTGGGGAACCCAAAATGGCTTGGTCGCGATGTCCACCAGTCCGGTGGTGTCGGGGTCTTCTTGCGCCGCGTCGGGTTTGGTGGCGACGCTTGCCTGCGGGCCCGCGACTTGGGCTGCGCCGGCCGCCGATTGGTCGTCGGCGCCGGTCGCAGAACCTGGCTCGCTCATGGGGGCATCTTAGCGATGCGTGAAGTGGGGATCCCGCTTCTCGACGAATGCCGCCATCCCCTCGGACTGGTCGTGGGTCGCGAAAGTCGAATAGAACAACCGTCGTTCGTAGAGCAGCCCCTCGGCCAGGGTGGATTCGAAGGCGCGGTTGACGGCTTCTTTGGCCATCCGGGATGCCGAAAGCGACATCCGCGAAATGGTGGTGGCGACGGCCTTGGCCTCGGTGAGCAGATCGTCGGCCGGCACCACCCGGGAAACCAGCCCGCTGCGTTCGGCCTCGTCGGCGCCGATGGTGCGACCGGTCAGGATCAGGTCCATCGCCTTGGCCTTGCCGATGGCGCGAGTGAGTCGCTGCGAACCGCCCATGCCCGGCAGCACACCGAGTTTGATCTCGGGCTGGCCGAATTTCGCGGTGTCCGCGGCGATCAGCAGGTCGCACATCATCGCCAGCTCGCAGCCACCGCCCAGTGCGTATCCGGCCACCGCGGCGATGGTCGGGGTGCGTACGGCGGCCAGCTTGCCCCAGGTGGCGAAGAAGTCGGCGCCGAACGCGTCGGCGAAGCTCAGCCCGGCCATCTCCTTGATGTCGGCACCCGCCGCAAAGGCCTTGCCGCCCGCGCCGGTGATGATGATCGCCCCGATACCCGAATCGTTGTCGAATTCGGTTGCCGCGCTGGTGACTTCGTTCATCACCTGGCTGTTGAGCGCGTTGAGCGCCTCCGGCCGGTTCAGCGTGATGATCCCGACCCGCTCGTCGCGCTCGACGAGGATGGTCTCATAGTTTGTGTTGCTCACCGCATCGCCTTTCTAGAATTTCAGGTCGTCGTCGACCGGCGCGAAATACGCCTCGATGTCGGCCGCGGAGACCCCGGCCAAGGTCGGCGGCGACCACTTCGGATTGCGATCTTTGTCGATGATCTGCGCGCGAATGCCTTCCACCAGATCGTGGGAGCGCGCCGAGGCCGACGATACTCGATAGTCTTGAACCAGAACGTCTTCCAGCGTTTCCATCTTTGCCGCCCGGCGCACCGCCTCCAGCGTCACCGATACCGCGATGGGGGATCGGGTGGCGATCAGGTCGGCGGCGTCGTGCGCTGGTTGGGCGTCATGGGCGCGCAGCGCCGCGATGATGTCCGCCACGGTGTCGCCGGCGAAGCATTCGTCGATCCAATCTCGTTGCGCGACAAGACTACTGGGTGGCGGCTCGACGGCGTGTGCGGCGAGCGCGCTGTCGACGTCGCCCGAGACGATGGCGGCGGTGAACGCCTCGAGTTGGTCGTGGCCGACGTAGTGGTCGGCGAATCCCAGAGCGATGGCGTCCGCGCCGTCGAACGGCGCGCCGGTCAGACCGGCGTACAAGCCGAGCGCCCCCGGCGCCCGGGACAGCAGAAACGCGCCGCCCACGTCGGGGATGAAACCGATGCCGACCTCCGGCATTGCGATCTTGGACTTTTCGGTCACCACCCGGACGCTGCTGTGCGCGCTGACGCCGACGCCACCGCCCATCACGATGCCGTCCATCAACGACACGTAAGGCTTGGGGAAGCGGCCGATCTGGCCGTTGAGCCGGTACTCGTCGCGCCAGAATTTGCGTACCTCTACGCCGTCCTTGCGGGCGCTGTGGTAGACCGCGACCACGTCGCCGCCGGCGCACAGCCCGCGCTCGCCGGCGCCGGACAGCACCACCGCGCGCACCGAATCGTCGTTTTCCCACCGCGTGAGCAGCGGGGCGAGCACGTCGACCATCGTCTGGTTCAGCGAGTTGATGGCCTTGGGGCGGTTGAGCGTGATCAGGCCGACGCCATTGTCGACACGGGTCAAAATCTCGTCGGATGTCTCGGTCGCGCCTTCGGTCACGCGCCAGCCTTTCATCGTTTCGAGGGCTTTACGGGTCGGTCATCTGTGCCCAGGGTGGCGCGGCGATGACTTCTGGGCCTTGACCAGCAATCTAGATCGTGACAACTGGGGCGATGCCCGCGGGTAAGGATCGGGTAAGGATTATGTTTGAGCCGACGACAGTCACCGAGCCCCGGATATACCCTGAAATAACCAGTTCCGCTGGGAACCTGGAAAGGCGGCTGATCGTTGAGCAGGTGTTCGCACAGCTCGAAGCCACAGTCTTAGAGAGGATCCGACGGTGCGGGAGACCAGTAACCCGGTATTTCGTTCGCTGCCCAAGCAGGGCGGCGGATACGCGCAATTCGGCACTGGCGCGGCCCAGATGCAGCAGGGGCACTACCAAGCTGACCCCTACCAGGCTCCATACCAGGAGGCCAAGGCCACCCGTCCGGTGACCATCGACGACGTCGTCACGAAGACCGGCATCACGCTGGGCGTGCTGACCGTCTCGGCGATCGTTTCCTACTTCCTGGTGGCCAACAATCTCGCGCTGGCGATGCCGCTGACCCTGATCGGGGCGCTCGGCGGTTTCGTGCTGGTGATGATCGCGATGTTCGGCCGCAAGCAGGACAACCCGGGGATCGTGCTGAGTTACGCCGTTCTCGAGGGCCTGTTCCTCGGCGCGGTCTCGTTCGTCTTCGCCAACTTCCAGGTGTCGAACGTCAACGCCGGCGCGCTGATCGGTGAGGCGGTCCTGGGCACCTTCGGGGTGTTCTTCGGAATGGTCGTCGTCTACAAGACCGGCGCCATTCGGGTCACGCCCAAGTTCACCCGCTGGGTGGTCGGCGCGATGTTCGGTGCGTTGGCCCTGATGATCGGCAACCTGGTGCTCGGCATGTTCGGTGTCGGTGGCGGTGCGGGCCTCGGCCTGCGCAGCGGCGGACCGCTGGCGATCCTGTTCTCGCTGGTCGTGATTGGTATCGCCGCGTTCAGTTTCCTGATCGACTTCGACGCGGCCGACCAGATGATCCGCGCGGGAGCGCCCGAGAAGGCGGCGTGGGGCATCGCGCTCGGCCTGACCGTGACGCTGGTCTGGCTGTACCTCGAGATCCTGCGTCTGCTCAGTTATCTGCAGAACGATTAGTTTTCTACGACAAGAGCCGGCACACGTACGGGCGTGCCGGATTTTGTCTGCGCTGGAGAAGGCTTGCCGGCGTTGCGTGTGCGGCTGCGGCCTTGAGTGTGCGGCTACTGCTGTCTGGCCCTGCGTGTCGCCCAGCCTGGGGGCACACGCAAAGCCCAGGACGCACACGCAACGCTGACTCAACGACCTAGCTGAGCCGCTCGAAGATCATGGCCATGCCCTGCCCACCGCCGACGCACATGGTTTCCAGGCCGAACGTCTTGTCGTGGGTCTGCAGGTTGTTGATCAGCGTGGCCGCGATCCGGGCGCCGGTCATGCCGAACGGGTGGCCCAGCGCGATCGCGCCGCCGGAGACGTTCAGCTTGTCCTCGTCCATGCCCAGCTCGCGGGCCGAGCCCAGCACCTGCACCGCGAAGGCCTCGTTGATCTCGTAGAGGTCGATGTCGTTGATCGACATGCCGGTCCGGACCAACGCCTGCTTGGACGCCTCGATCGGGCCCAGTCCCATGATCTCCGGCGAGAGGCCGCTGACGCCGGTGGATACGATGCGGGCCAGCGGCGTCAGACCCAGCTCCTTGGCCTTGGTGTCACTCATGATCACCAGCGCCGCCGCGCCGTCGTTGAGCGGGCAGGCGTTGCCCGCAGTCACTGTGCCGTTGGGCCGGAACACCGGCTTGAGCTCGCTGATCTTCTCGTAAGTGGTCCCGGGTCGCGGGCCGTCGTCGGTGCTCACCGTGGTGCCGTCGGGCAGCGTCACCGGCGAGATCTCCCGCTCGAAGAACCCGCTCTTGATCGCCTCCTCGGCGCGGTTCTGGCTGCGCACGCCCCAGTAGTCCTGGTCTTCGCGGCTGATGCCGGTCAACAGTGCCACGTTCTCCGCGGTCTGCCCCATCGCGATGTAGATGTCGGGCAGGGTGTCGTCCGAGCGCGGGTCGTGCCACTCGTCGGCGCCGCCGGCCGCGGCCGCGGAGCGCTCCTGCGCCTCGCTGAACAGCGGGTTCTTGGTGTCCGGCCAGGAGTCGGCGCTGCCCTTGGCGAACCGGGACACGGTTTCCACCCCCGCCGAGATGAACACGTCGCCCTCGCCGGCCTTGATCGCATGGAAGGCCATCCGGGACGTCTGCAGCGACGACGAGCAGTACCGGTTGACCGTGGTGCCGGGCAGAAAGTCGTAGCCCAGTTCGACGGCGACGACGCGGGCCAGGTTGAACCCGGACTCACCGCCGGGCTGGCCGCAGCCCAGGATCAGGTCGTCGATGTGATGCGGGTTGAGAGCGGGGACCTTGTCGAGGGCGGCGCGCACCATCTGGGCGGCCAGGTCGTCGGGCCGCATGTTGACCAGCGACCCCTTCGTGGCGCGCCCGATCGGCGAGCGGGCGGCGGAGACGATGACGGCTTCGGGCATGACGGTTCCCTCCAAGATGTTCGCTCGCGTGAAGTGCGGGTGGCAGATCCACCCCGACGCGCTAAGGCATATCTAGACGGTGCCGATTAATCAGTTCGACGACGGGGCGGCCTCGCTGGGCGCCGGGCGCCGCCACAGCCGCGACATGGCGCTGAGCGGGGTGTGGCCGCCGGTGACCATGGGTGTCTCGGCGCGCGCGGCCCGGTTCAGCACCGGACCCTCGATCTGTTCGCCCAGCGCATCGCAGAGCGCCACCAGCAGTTGCGCGGCGGCCAAGGCGTACGCGGTGGGCGAGGGGTGAAAGCCGTCCGCAGAGAACATCAGCTCGGGAGTGGCCCGGAATTGGGGAGCCAGCAGGTGCGCCAGCGGCACCGGCACGCCGCCGGCGGACCGCACGGCCGTGGTCTGCGCGCGGGCGAGCTGTCGGGTCCGCGCGTGGGCCAGCGACCGCAACGGTTGGGGGATCGCGGAGATCACGCCCAGATCCGGGCAGGTGCCGACGACCACGACCGCGCCCCGCGACCGCAGCTTGCGCACCATGCGGCCCAGCCGTCGCGCGGACTGGCTGATCCCGTTCAGGGCGGTCACATCGTTGGCGCCGATCATCATCACGGCCGCGTCCGGCGGTGGCCCGGCCACGAACATCGCGTCGACCTGCCTGCAGACGCCCTTCGACGTGGCCCCGACAATTGCCTTGGTGCTCAACCGAATACGTTTGCCGCTCTGCTCGGCAAGGCCGCGCGCGATCAACACGCCCGGCACTCCTTCGGCGCTCGCGCAGCCGTACCCGGTGGCGGTCGAGTCGCCGAAGATCATCAGGTGCAGATCCGCGGACATGCCGCGCTGCCAGCGTTCCACCGGGCCGCCGCCGGGTGAGTACACGCCGTCGGCGCGGGGCGGGATGTCCCAGGCCCTGGGGATGACGGTGCGCGCGTGGGTTGCCTGGCCGACGAGCAAATTCCGCGCCCCCAGATAGGCCGTACCTGTCGAGGCGACTGCGCCCGCCGTGGCCAGGGCGATTGTCGAAAGACGTGGCACCCTAACGGTCACGGGATCAGTTTAGATCGACTGTCGTGTTTGCGCGGACACCCGGCAAACAATGCGGTCACGTTGTGAATCAGATGTGGTATCAAATCAGACTCTTCAAACGTTCCTTTAAGAAATGCCTGCGAAGCTAAGTTTAACGGGTTGGCTGAACGACTCGGCGCACGAATTGAACTGGGCGCTCGGCTTGCTCGTCACATGCTGTATCGCACTACAAAGGCGTAGGAGTGTCGAGCATGACCGCAGTTAGCACGGTTTCCGGTGCACCCCGGAATGCCGCCCACCTTCGCGATTTGCTGAAGTCACGCAGGGCCGCGGCGCGCAAATTCGCGATCAGCGACGGCGCCCTGGTCGAGGTTCTCGAATCCGGCCCCAGTGTCCAGGGACGAGTGGCCACATTGGCCTCCCGTGTCACCATCCGGCCGATCCTCACCGCCGGCAGCTACGCGCCCACCGTGCCCTGGCCCTGGGGTCTGATCGACCTCGCGGCCAGGGCCTTGCTGCCGGTGTCGCCCACCGTGCGAAACACCGTGAAATTGCCGCATGCGTCGGCGCAGTTGGTTCGCGGACCGGGCGTGCTACCGGCCGACGGCGCCCGGCGCGTGGTGCTCTACTTCCACGGCGGTGCCTTCTTGATCTGCGGAGCAAACTCGCACGGCCGGGTGGTGGAAGCGATCTCGAAATTTGCCGACGCACCCGTGCTGGTGGTCAATTACCGGCTGTTGCCCAAGCACTCGGTCGGCATGGCGGTGCAGGACTGTCACGACGCCTACCGGTGGTTGCGGCGGCGCGGGTTCGAACCGGATCAGATCGTGCTCGCCGGCGACTCCGCGGGCGGGTATCTCGCGCTGACTCTCGCGCAACGACTTCAATCCGAGGGCGAGGAGCCGGCGGCGCTGGTGGCGATCTCGCCACTGCTGCAGCTAGCAAAGGAATTCAAGCAGGCGCACCCCAATATCAAGACCGATGCGATGTTCGGCGCAAAGGCGTTCGACGCACTCGTCGAATTGGTTGCCAGTGCGGCGCAGAAGAACATCGTCGACGGCAAGGCCGAGGAGATCTACGAACCTCTCGAGCACATCAAGCCCGGCCTGCCGCGCACGCTGATCCACGTCTCCGGATCCGAGGTGTTGCTGCACGACGCGCGGTTGGCGGCGAGCCGGTTGGCGGCCGCCAGGGTACCGGCCGAAGTTCGGGTCTGGCCCGGCCAAGTTCACGACTTCCAGCTGGCGGCCCCGCTGGTGCCCGAGGCGGTCCGTTCGCTGCGCCAAATCGGGGAGTACATCCGCGAAGCCACCGGTTAGCCCATCCCGTCCGCGGCGAGAGTGGGTGTGCGCGGCCAGAAATCGCCTGAGACGATGAACGCATGCGAATTGCGCAGCACATCAGTGACATCATCGGCGGCACGCCACTGGTTCGCCTGAACTCCGTCATCTCCGCCGGTGCTGGCACGGTCGCGGCAAAGGTCGAATACCTCAACCCGGGCGGTAGCTCCAAGGACCGCATCGCGGTGAAGATGATCGACGCCGCCGAGGCCGCCGGGCTGCTCAAGCCGGGCGGCACGATCGTCGAACCCACCTCGGGCAACACCGGCGTCGGCCTGGCCCTGGTCGCCCAGCACCGCGGCTACAAGTGCGTGTTCGTCTGCCCCGACAAGGTCAGCGAGGACAAGCGCAACGTGCTGATCGCCTACGGCGCGGAGGTGGTGGTGTGCCCGACGGCGGTGCCGCCGGAACACCCGGACAGCTACTACAGCGTCTCCGACCGGCTGGTCGACGAGATCGACGGCGCCTGGAAGCCCGATCAATACGCCAACCCGCAGGGCCCGGCCAGCCACTACGCGACCACCGGTCCCGAGATCTGGGCCGACACCGACGGCAAGGTCACCCACTTCGTCGCCGGCATCGGCACCGGCGGGACGATCACCGGCGCGGGTCGCTACCTCAAGGAGGTATCCGGCGGTGCGGTGCGCATCGTCGGTGCGGACCCCGAAGGGTCGGTGTACTCGGGCGGCACCGGCTGGCCCTATCTGGTCGAAGGGGTCGGTGAGGATTTCTGGCCAGCAGCCTACGACCCGACGGTGCCCGACCAGATCATCGCGGTCTCCGACTCCGATTCGTTCGACATGACCCGCCGGTTGGCCCGGGAAGAAGCCCTGCTGGTCGGCGGCTCGTGCGGGATGGCCGTGGTGGCCGCGGCGAAGGTGGCCGAGGAAGCCGGGCCGGACGCGCTGGTCGTCGTGTTGCTTCCCGACGGCGGCCGCGGCTACATGTCGAAGATCTTCAACGACGCGTGGATGTCGTCGTACGGTTTTCTGCGCACCCGCCTGGACGGCTCGACGGAGCAGCCCACGGTCGGTGACGTGCTGCGCGGCAAGTCCGGCGCGCTGCCCGACCTGGTCCATACCCACCCGACCGAGACGGTGCGCGACGCCATCGGCATCCTGCGCGAGTACGGGGTGTCCCAAATGCCCGTGGTCGGCGCCGAACCGCCGGTGATGGCCGGTGAGGTCGCCGGCAGTGTCTCCGAGCGCGAACTGCTGTCGGCGGTTTTCGAGGGCCGCGCCAAATTGGCCGACGCCGTCTCGGAGCACATGAGCCCGCCGCTGCCGATCATCGGTGCCGGCGAGCTGGTCGGTTCGGCCGGTAAGGCGCTGCGCGACTGGGACGCGCTGATGGTCGTCGAGGAGGGCAAACCCGTCGGGGTCATCACCCGATACGACCTGTTGGGCTTTCTGTCGGACGGGCCGCGGCGGCGTTGACGACGCGTGTCCGCAGCGTCCGGGACGCGCGGCTTCTCAGGTACTGTAATGCGGCCAGTTCCGCTAACCCGCAGTGGAAGGTTGCACCATGACCGATCAGCCGCCGCCCGCCTCGCCGCCTGAACAACCCGGCGGCTTCGAACCGGCCTCCGGCGGGCATGAGCCCGCTCCTTCCGCGCCCGGCGGCCCGGTCCCGCCCCCGCCTCCCGGCGGAAGTTATCCGCCGCCGCCTCCGCCGTCGGCCGGTGGATACGCGCCGCCGCCGCCCGGACCGGCGGTCCGTGCACTGCCGACCGACTCCTACACGCCGTGGCTCACCCGGGTACTGGCGCTGATCATCGACTACCTGCCGTACGCGATCGTGCAGGGCATCGGCACCGGGATCATGTACGCCACCCAACAATCGTCGTGCGTCACCGACATCACGCAGTACGACGTCAGCCAGTATTGCGTGAGCCAGCCCTCGATGATCGGCCAGTTGGCGCAATGGCTGGCGACGCTGGCCGGCTTGGCGTATTGGCTGTGGAACCGGGGCTACCGCCAGGGCACCACCGGCTCGAGCGTGGGCAAGACGGTGATGAAGATCAAGGTGGTCAGCGAGACCACAGGAGCGCCGATCGGCTTCGGGTTGTCCGTTGTGCGCGAGCTTGCCCACTTCGTCGACGCGGTCATCTGCTTCATCGGTTTCCTGTTTCCGCTGTGGGACGCCAAACGCCAGACGATCGCTGACAAGATCATGACGACGGTGGTCCTGCCGATCTGACGGCCCGAGTCCGCCTCGGCGTGATCGCGCGCCGCTGGATAGGCTGACAGGCGATGAGCGAAGACCGCCGCGGACCCGACGGAATCAACGGGCTGGCCACCAAAACCATCCATGCTGGCTACCACCCGGACCCCGCGACCGGGGCGGTCAACGCACCGATCTATGCGAGCAGCACCTTCGCCCAGGACGGCGTCGGCGGTCTGCGCGGCGGATTCGAATACGCCCGCACCGGCAACCCGACCCGGGCCGCGCTGGAGGCCGCCCTGGCGGCCGTCGAAGGGGGCGCTTACGGGCGGGCGTTCAGCTCCGGGATGGCCGCGACCGACTGTGCCCTGCGCGCCCTGCTGCGGCCGGGCGACCATCTGGTCATCCCGAACGACGCGTACGGCGGCACATTCCGGTTGATCGACAAGGTCTTCACGCACTGGAACGTCGGGTATAAGCCCGTGGCGCTTTCGGACCTCGACGCCGTGGCGGCCGCGATCACCCCGCAGACCCGGCTGATCTGGGTGGAAACGCCCACCAATCCGCTGCTTTCGGTCGCCGACATCGCGGCCATTGCCGAACTCGGTCGGCAGTACTCGGCAAAAGTGTTGGTGGACAGCACCTTTGCCTCTCCGGCGTTGCAGCAGGCGTTGACGTTAGGCGCCGACGTCGTGCTGCACTCGACGACCAAGTACATCGGCGGCCACTCCGACGTGGTGGGCGGCGCCTTGGTCACCAACGACAAAGCGCTCGACGACGCCTTCGCGTTTCTGCAGAACGGCGCGGGCGCGGTGCCGGGCCCGTTCGACGCCTACCTGACCATGCGCGGCCTGAAGACATTGGTGCTGCGGATGCAGCGGCACAGCGAAAACGCTTTGGCGGTCGCGGAATTCCTCGCCGGGCATCCGTCGGTGAGCACGGTGCTCTATCCGGGTCTGCCGACCCATCCCGGCCACCAGGTCGCCGCGCGACAGATGTCCGGTTTCGGCGGCATGGTGTCGGTGCGCATGCGCGGGGGCCGGGCTGCCGCCGAAAAGCTGTGTGCGGCAACCAAAGTGTTCATCCTGGCCGAATCGCTGGGCGGGGTGGAGTCGCTGATCGAGCACCCCAGCGCGATGACCCACGCCTCGACGGCCGGTTCGCAATTGGAAGTGCCCGACGACCTGGTTCGGCTGTCGGTGGGCATCGAGGACGTCGGCGACCTGCTCGCCGACCTCGAACAAGCGCTGGGCTAGTTCGCGGCGGAACTAGTCGTGGTAGGGCTCCGCGCTGACCAGCGTGACCTGCACGGTGTTGCCGTTGGGCACGGTGTAGGTGCGCGTCTCGCCGACCTTGGCGTCGATCAGCGCGCCACCCAGCGGCGAGTTCGGCGAATACACCTCGAGCTTGCCGTCCTTGACGCCCTCCTGGCGGGTGGCGATCAGGAACGTCTCGGTGTCGGACTCGTCTCCGTCGTAGTAGACCTTGACCACCGAACCGGGCAGCGCGACGCCGGACTGCTTGGGCGCCTCGCCGACCTTGGCGTTGTTGAGCAGGTCCTGCAGCTGGCGGATGCGCGCCTCCTGCTGGCCCTGCTCTTCACGGGCGGCGTGGTAGCCACCGTTCTCGCGAAGGTCGCCCTCCTCGCGGCGATCGTTGATTTCGGCGGCGATGACGGGACGATTCGCGATGAGCTGATCGAGCTCAGCCTTCAGCCGGTCATGTGATTCCTGGGTCAGCCAGGTCACCTGAGTGTCGGTCATCTCGTCGTGCTCCTCGTCGTGTTTCTCCGCGTAACCGCGTGAGTGTGTGAAATGCGTTGCAGGGAGTGTCTGGGTCCCGCCCCTTGCTGCCGTGCCGTCGTGCTTACGGCCGCTAATGCAGCAATACACGGTCCCAGGCGGAACCGTGCATTCATCCATGTTACCACCGTGGAAACAGCCGATGACGTCATTTGAGCTTCGCCTTTGTCATCCGTCAGGCCGTGCGCAGGTAGCCGGGCACCTCGGTGCTGCATCCGTAAATGTCTGCCATCACCGGCGGCGCCGACGACTTCACGGTGGTCGTGACCTGCACCGTTGCCTGGGGCGACGGCCCGACGAGCAGCTCGCGCCGACCGGTTTCGCTGCCGTCTTTGGCGCGGACCCGCACGATGCAGTCCACCGGCCGCGACGGATCGGATCGCGTCACGCTGATCGTGACCGTCGCGGTCTCGTTGTCGACCACCTGGTAGCCGGCCAGCGAACCGGAGACGTCACTGGTGGCCAGCCGTTGGTAGCCGACGATCGCGACGCCGATGCCCGCCGCGAGGACCAGCACACCCAGCGCGATGGCCACCCGGCGGCGCGAGATACCGGACAGCCGCGCGCGCCCGTAGCGGGTCTCGGGGCGCGGAATGGGAGTCTGGGTCATCGCTGTTTCAGGTGTGGGTCTAGGTGTGCTGCCGGTGGACGCCCGACAGCATGCAACATGGGGAAACTGGAATTGTAGGGTCCTTATAGGCTCGAGGGGAGACCAGCGAACCGACAAGGGGACACGTGAGCGAACTGCGGTTGATGGCGGTGCACGCCCACCCCGACGACGAATCCAGCAAGGGTGCGGCCACGCTCGCCCGCTATGCCGACGAGGGTCACCGCGTGCTGGTCGTGACGTTGACCGGCGGCGAGCGCGGCGAGATCCTCAACCCGGCGATGGACCTGCCCGACGTGCAAGAGCACATCACCGAGATTCGTCGTGACGAGATGGCCAAGGCGGCCGAAATCCTGGGCGTCGAGCACACCTGGCTCGGCTTCGTCGATTCCGGTCTGCCCAAAGGCGATCCGCCGCCGCCGCTGCCCGAGGGCTGCTTCGCGCTGGTGCCGCTAGAGGAGTCCGTCGAGGCGCTGGTGCGCGTGGTCCGCGAGTTCCGCCCCCACGTGATCACCACGTACGACGAGAACGGCGGTTATCCGCATCCGGATCACATTGCCTGCCACCGGGTTTCGATGGGCGCATACGAAGCGGCGGGCGACTACGCCCGCTTCCCGGATGCCGGTGAGCCGTGGACGGTGTCCAAGCTGTACTACGTCCACGGCTTCCTGCGGCAGCGAATGCAGCTGCTGCACGACGAAGCCGTCAAGCACGGTCACGAGCCACCGTTCCAAAAATGGCTTGAGCACTGGAAACCCGAACACGATCCGTTCGAATCGCGGGTGACCACGCGGGTGGAGTGCTCGGAGTATTTCAGCCAGCGCGACGACGCGCTGCGCGCGCACGCCACGCAGATCGACCCGAAGGCCGACTTCTTCGCCGCCCCGATCGCCTGGCAGCAGCGGCTATGGCCGACTGAGGAATTCGAGTTGGCGCGCTCCCGCGTCCCGGTCAGCCTGCCCGAGGACGACCTGTTCACCGGAATCGAGAACCACGCGTGAACCGACTTTTACTCACGCTGATCGCCGACGGGCCCCCGCACAACACCGGGCCCGATTTCGGCAAGGCCAGTCCGATCGGGCTGCTGGTCGTCGTGTTGTTGTTGATCGCCACCCTGTTCCTGCTGCGGTCGATGAACCGGCAACTGAAGAAGGTGCCCGAGTCGTTCGACCCCAAGCACCCCGAACCCGATCAGGCCGCCGACGAGGGCACCGATACGGTCGGCCCGCCCCACGACGAGGCGCCCGGGCCGGGAGGCGGATCCGGCGATGAGCCCGGCTGAACCGTCGTCCACCAACACCCTCGGGCTGGCCACCAGCCCGTATTTGCGTCAACACGCCGACAACCCGGTGCACTGGCAGCAGTGGACACCGGAGGCGATCCAGGACGCGGCCGAACGTGATGTGCCGATCCTGCTTTCCATCGGCTACGCCGCCTGTCACTGGTGTCATGTGATGGCCCACGAATCGTTCTCCGACGACGAGGTGGCGGCCGCGATGAACGCGAACTTCGTCTGTGTCAAGGTCGACCGCGAGGAACGGCCGGACATCGACGCGGTCTACATGAACGCCACCATCGCGCTCACCGGTCACGGCGGCTGGCCGATGACGTGTTTTTTGACTCCGGACGGTCGTCCCTTCTTCTGCGGCACCTACTACCCGAAAGACGGTTTCCTGCAGCTGCTTTCGGCCGTCAGCGAGACCTGGAAACAGCGTCGCGCCGAGGTCGAGGAGGCGTCGGATCACATCGCCGGCGAGCTGCGCAAGATGGCCTGGTCTCTCGGGGGACCGCCGGACGGTGGCTTCGACATCGACCCGGCGCTGTGTGACCACGCGGTGGCCGACGTGCTCAGCGACCAGGACTTGACGCACGGCGGGTTTGGCGGGGCGCCCAAGTTCCCGCCGTCGGCGGTGCTCGAAGCGCTGCTGCGCCACTACGAGCGCACCGGGTCGCCGGCGGCGCTGGAGGCCGTCGAGCGCACCGGCGCCGCGATGGCCCGCGGCGGAATCTACGACCAACTCGCCGGCGGATTCGCCCGGTACAGCGTCGACAAGGCTTGGGTGGTACCGCATTTCGAGAAGATGCTGTACGACAACGCGCTGCTGCTGCGTGCCTATTCGCACTGGACCAGGCGCACGAAAAACCCGCTGGCCCGCCGGGTCACCGCGCAGACCGCACAATTCATGCTCGACGAGCTGGCCGACGGCGACATGTTCACTTCGTCGCTGGATGCCGACGCCGACGGCCGCGAGGGCTCGACCTACGTCTGGACACGTGAGCAGCTGACCGAGGTGCTCGGCCCCGACGACGGCCCTTGGGCCGCTGAGGTTTTCGCCGTCAGCCCGGACGGCACCTTCGAACACGGGACGTCGGTGTTGCAGTTGCCCGCCGACCCCGACGAGGCGCCACGGCTGACGCGCGTGCGGACCGCGCTGTTGGCCGCCCGGCGCACCCGCATCCAGCCGGGACGCGACGACAAAGTGATCACGTCGTGGAACGGGCTCTCGATCACGGCGTTGGTTGAGGCCAGCGTCGCGCTGGACGAACCCGAATTGGCCCGCGCGGCGCGGCGCTGCGCGTCGGCGCTGCTGGACACCCACGTCGTCGGCGGCCGGCTGCGGCGGGCCAGCCTGGGCGGGGTCGTCGGCGAGAGCGCCGCCATTCTGGAGGACCACGCGGCGCTGGCCACCGGGCTGTTGGCGCTCTACCAGCTGACCGTCGAAGACGTCTGGCTCACGGCGGCGTGCGAGCTGCTCGACACCGCGCTGGCGCATTTCGCCGATCCGCAGCGGCCCGGCCGTTGGTACGACACCGCCGACGACGCCGAGCAGTTGATGCTGCGGCCGTCCGATCCGCTGGACGGGGCCACCCCGTCGGGCGCGTCGATGATCACCGAAGCGCTGCTGACCGCGGCGCATCTGGTCGGCAGCGTCACGGCGCCGCGCTATTTACAGGCGGCAACGCAGGCGCTGGCCGCGCATTCGGTGCTGCTGGCCAAGGCCCCGCGGTCGGCCGGGCATTGGATTTCGGTGGCCGAGGCCGCGATCCGCGGCCCGCTGCAGATCGCGATCGCCTGCCACTCGCCGCGCTCGTCGCTGCTGGCCGACGCCCGCCGGCTCGCGCCAGGCGGGGCGATCGTGATCGGCGGCAAGATGGATTCCTCGGCACTGCTGGTCGGCCGGGACCGGGTGCACGGCGACGACGCCGCCTACGTGTGCCGCGGACGGCTGTGCGATCTGCCGGTGACTCGGTCGGCCGATCTGGCCGCGGCCCTGGGCGTGCCGTCATAACGCCGCGAAACTGTATTCCGCTACCCGTTTCGCGAGTAGTCCCGTCGCTGGTTGCAGTCTCGCAGGGCCGGTCTGGATCAGAACACCACGAACCACATCGCGATGTAGTGGCAGATCGCCGCCACCGCGGTGCAGGCGTGGAAGAACTCGTGATAGCCGAACGTCGACGGCCACGGGTCGGGCCAGCGCAGCGCATACAGAATGCCGCCGATGCTGTACAACACGCCGCCGACGAACAGCAGCACCATCGCGGCCACCCCGGCGTTGTGCAGGATTTCGCCGGTGTACCACACCGCAACCCAGCCCAGCAGGATGTAGAGCGGCACGCCGACCCAGCGCGGTGCGGACGGCCACAGCATCTTCAGCAGGATCCCCGCCGCCGCGCCGCCCCAGACAATCCACAGCACGACGCGGCCGTCGGCCGGTGACAACGCCAGCAGGGCGAACGGCGTGTAGCTGCTGGCGATGAACACGAAGATCATCGAGTGGTCGGCCCGCTTCATCCACTTCACGGCGGCCGCCGACTTCCAGTGCACGCGGTGATAGGTGGCGCTGACGGTGAACATGACGATGGTGGCGAGGGTGTAGAGCAGGGTGGCCAGCCCGGCCCGGGTGGAACCCACCGCCCACGACACCGCGACAAGCGAGGCGCCCGCGAAGACGGCGGTGCCCGCGGAATAGACGTGGATCCAGCCGCGGAATCGCGGCTTGGTCAGTACCCGGGTGACGCCGTCGACGAGATGTTGCGCTGCATTGGCCGCGATTCCCGGCGATTCGGGTTCCGGGTCGGTGGCGGTGGTGGTGCTGCTCATGTCTTTAGTTGCCTTCTTCGGATCGCGGTCGAAATGCCCGTTCCTGACACGGCTAAACACTAGCTCGCGCCGGCCGGGTGACCGCCCCGTCAACAGCGGTGACGTCGGCGAAAATCTACCCGAAATTGGCTGCGGCCCACAGTAGTGTGGATGCTCGTGGAGATCATCCCGCCGCGGCTCAAGGACCCGTTGTACCGCGTCTACGAGCGGCGGCTGCGGCAGGGCCTGGCCGCCTCGAAATCCCAACTTCCGCGGCACATCGCCGTGCTGTGCGACGGGAACCGGCGGTGGGCCCGCGACGCGGGATACGACGACGTCAGCTACGGCTACCGGATGGGCGCGGCCAAGATCGCCGAGATGCTGCGGTGGTGCCAGGAGGCCGGCGTCGAAATGACCACCGTCTATCTGCTGTCCACCGAAAACCTGCAACGCGACCCCGACGAGCTGGCCGGGCTGATCGAGATCATCACCGATGTCGTCGAGGAGATCTGCGCACCCGCCAATCGGTGGAGCGTGCGCACGGTCGGGGACCTGGAACTGCTGGGCGACGAGCCGGCCCGCCGGCTGCGTGGCGCGGTCGAGTCCACCCCCAGCGTCGCGCCGTTTCACGTCAACGTCGCCGTCGGCTACGGCGGCCGCCAGGAAATCGTCGGTGCGGTGCGCGCGTTGTTGAGCAAGGAACTCGCCAACGGCGTCACCGGCGAGGAACTCGTCGAGGCGGTGACCGTCGACGCCATCTCCGAGAACCTCTACACCTCCGGGCAGCCCGACCCGGACCTGGTGATCCGCACCTCGGGAGAGCAGCGGCTGTCGGGGTTCCTGTTGTGGCAGAGCGCCTACTCGGAGATGTGGTTCTGCGAAACGCACTGGCCCGCGTTTCGCCACGTCGACTTCCTGCGCGCGCTGCGCGACTACACCCGGCGAGACCGCCGCCACGGCAAATAGCGCTTCGAAGCGTCCGGACGCAGCCGTGCCACACTGAGTGGATGGCTGCGCTGTCGGCAGTGGTGTTCACGCTGAGCGCCTGGCTGGGCCTGTATCTGGCGGCCCGCGATCCGCGCAAACCCGTCCTCGCGTTGGCGGCGATCGGGCTGTGCGGCTTTGCGCTGGTGGTCGCGTTGGATGCGATTCGGACCGCCGACCCCACCCACGCCCGGGTGCTGAGCCGCGACGAGGTCTACCTGACGGCGATCCCCGGCGTGGCGTGGTTCGCGGTGCTCGTCGAGCTGTCCCGGCCCAGTGACGGCTGGCGGTCGCGCGGCCGGGAACTGCTGCTGATTGCCGGGGTCGCCGCGCTGACCCTGCTCGGCGCGACGTTGGCCGGTAGCGTCGGTGGGCCGTTGCGGGTGGGCCACTGGCTGATGTTCGCGGTGACCTCGGTGTCCACCCTGGGCGCGATGGCGGTCGCGCTGCGGCGCCCCCGGCGCCCGCGGCCGGCCGTGGGCCTGGCCATCACCGCGACCCTGTTCTTCTCGCTGGGCAACGCCATCCTGATCATCCCGCTGGGCCTGGTGCCTACCTGGCTTGCGCTGGCGTCGACCAGTTGCGATGTCCTCGGGCTCGGGGTCGCCGTCGCCCTGTGGGACGCGTTTGACGAGGGACAGGCGCTGCGCGCCGACATGCTCCGCTCGTTCGCCGGTTCGGTGGCGGTGGCGGCGCTTTTCGGCGGCCAGGCGCTGATCGGGCTGGCGCTGACCCGTGACGACTCCGCCGCGCAGACCACGCTGACCGTGCTGCTGTTCACCAGCCTGGCGATCGCGATCACCGTCCAGGTGCTCGCCGACCCGCTGGCCGGAGTGTTCGACCGGCTGGCGTTCTCGAAATCTCCTGCGTTGCGGGCAGATCGGGCCGCGCTGCGGCACACCGGAGCGGCGCTGCCGCTGCGCCAACAACACCCGCTCGCCGACGTCGACGACGTCACGTTCGTCAGGCTGACCCGGCGCGCCCTGGGCCACTACGGCGACCTGAGCAAGCTGGTGGCGAGTCTGTTGACGGCGTTGCCGGTGATCGACGAGCGGCTGGCGGCCCGGGGCGCACCCGATCATCCCGTCGAGCGAGCCAGCGAGCTCAAAGCCGTCCTCGCCGAAGGTATTTCACGGTTGAAACCGCGCGACGGCGGCGATTTCGGAACCACCGAAGAGTGGCGCTACTACAACTCGCTGTACTTCCCGTACGTGGTCGGGGTGCGCGCCTACGCGCAGAACGCCACCGCCTCGGGCCTGGATCCGATCGCGCGGCAGGCCTGGCAGTGGTTCGTAACAAAGGTCCCTCAGCGTTCGCTGCACAACTGGCAGAACGCCGCGGCCCGGCTGATCGCGGCCGATCTGCGCGGGCGTGTCACAGTCCCCAGCGATTAGCCGGTGTCCCGGCGCCCTGCCGTATTTGTCCAGCCTTCGGCGTAATTCGGCTGACAACGCCGGTTGTAATGGCGACCTCGCCCATCTTCGGGTGGACTGGCAACGAATACCGGATGTGCGGCCGACCGGTCCGTACGTGTGATCCGAGTCTGCTAGGGGGACTTATGCTTTCGCCGACCCATCCGTCCACCCAATTCGCACGCGCTCTCGAGGTCGTGCGACACCACCTCGGCCGGGTGCACCAGCGCATGGTTCCCCCGCAGGCCGCGATGATGGAAATGATCACGAATGCTTGGGCCGCGCAAGCGATTACGGCTGCGGCCGATCTCGGCATCGCCGATGCGCTGGCCAAGCAGCCGATGAACGCCGACGAGTTGGCCGAGGCGGTCGACGCGGATGCCGACACCATCAGTCGTCTGCTGCGGGCATTGATCTCGCGAGGGATCTTCCGTCGTCGCCGCGACGGCCGCTACGACCTGACCCCGCTGGCGGACACGCTGCGCAGTGACGGTAACGGGTCGCTGCGCGCGTTCGCCCGGTTCGTGGGATCGCCCCAGGATCGGGAGCATTGGAGCCACGTCACGGACTCGATCCGCACCGGCCGGGCCGTGGTTCCCGAACTGCGCGGCAAGCCTTGCTTCGAATACCTGGCCGAAGTGCCGGAGCTCGACGAGATCTTCAACGACGCCATGATCGACCTCTCCGAACTCGAAATCCCGCCCGTCATCGCCAGCTACGACTTCAGCCGGTTCGGCACGATCGTCGACATCGCGGGTGGACACGGCCGGCTGCTGGCCGCGGTGTTGAATGCGACACCGCAAGCCCGGGGGATCCTGTTCGACCAGCCCCATGTGATTTCGGGCGCCTCGGCATTACTCGAGGAACAGGGCGTGGCGGACCGGGTCAAGCTGGTCGAAGGCTCCTTCTTCGAGTCCGTGGCCGACGGCGGCGACGCCTACCTTCTCAAGCACATCATCCACGACTGGCCCGACGACGAGGCGGTGCAGATTCTGCGCAACATCCGCAAGGCCGCCGGGGTCGGAAAGCACGTCTCGATCGTGGAGTTCGTCATTCCGCGCCACGACCGCAAATTCCCGGGCCACTGGCTGGATTTGGAGATGCACATCGCCGCCGGCGCCCGCGAGCGCACCGCCGGCCAGTACGGCCGGTTACTGAGCAGCGCGGGCTTCCGGCTGACCCGGGTGGTCGAAACCGCCTCGCCCATCAGCATCGTCGAAGCGGTCGCTGTTTAGTGCGCGCCGACCTCAAATACCAAGGAGCAGTTTTGATTTCACCAAAGATCCCGGATGGCCAAATCTCTCGTGTCGTCGGGGCCGTTCGGCACCACCTCGGACAGCTGCACCAGCGGATGGTTCCGCCGTCCATGGCGATGTTCGAATTGATCTCGAAAGCGTGGGCGGCACAAGCGATTACCGCCGCCGCCGATCTCGGTGTAGCCGACGTGCTGACCAAGAAGCCGTTGTCCGCCACGGAGTTGGCCCAGGCGGTGGACGCGGATGCCGACGCCGTCCGGCCGCCTGATGCAAGCCTTGGTCGGGTGCGGCGTGTTCCGTCAACTGCGGGACGGGCGCTACGCCCTCAACCCGATCGGGGCGACGCTGCGCACCGACAGCGAGGTCTCCTTGCGCAGCGCGGCTCGATTCGTCGGGCCACCGCAGCATCGGGAGCACTGGAGCCACCTCACCACCGCCATCCGCACCGGTCAGGCCGTGGTCGCGCAACTGCGTGGGAAACCGATCTTCGAGTACCTGGCCGAAGAAAAGGACTACGACGAGGTTTTCAACAAGGCCATGACCAGTGGGTCGACGCTGGCAATCGGGCCGGTCGTCGCGGGCTACGATTTCGCCTGTTTCGCCACGATTGTCGACGTCGCCGGCGGGCACGGTCGATTGTTGGCCGCGATCCTGAAGGCCACGCCGCAGGCCCGCGGGATTCTGTTCGACCAGCCCCACGTCGTCGCGGACGCACTGACCCTGCTCAAGCAACATCGGGTGGCCGACCGGGTCCGGGTGGTCGAGGGGTCGTTCTTCGAGGAGATCACCTCGGGCGGTGACGCATACGTCCTCAAACACATCGTGCACGAGTGGTCCGACGACAAGGCGCTGCAGATCCTGCGCAACGTGCGCAAGGCGGCCTGAGCCGGCAAGCATGTGCTGCTCGTCGAACAACTGCTGCCCGAGCACGATCGTGATTTCGTGGGCAACCTGCTCGACCTGGAAGTGCTCGTCGAATTCGACGGCTGCGAGCGCACGGCCGCGGGCTACGCCGAACTGCTGGACCGCGCCGGATTCCGGATGACGCGGGTGGTGGATTCGGCCTCGCCGTACAGCGTCGTCGAGGCGATCGCCGTGTGACGATTCGACGTCGACCGCCTGTCGCGGGAATACGCGCACGAAATCCCCGGTCATAACTGCCGTGGCAGGACTTGGCAGCGCCACGCGTCGAGATGGCAGTGCTCCGGCGGCACGCTCAAACCAGTTCGACACAAACCGCCGTCACGAGGAGTAATCACATGTCCGCTGTTACCGGCTTGCCGGCCAGGCCCCTGTACGACGCGACTGACTCGTTATTGCGTTTCGCCATGCGTGCAGATGCGACACTGACGGGGCTGTGCGGCCTGGCCGTCGCCTTCGCCGCCGAGCTGCTCGTGTCGCTGACCGGCTTGAGTGCCGACGTGGAATACGCCCTGGGCGCCTTCTTCGTGCTCTACGGGCTGGCGGTCTACAGCCTGACGGGGCTGCCGGACTTGCGCAGTGTCGGCATCGGTGTCGTGGTGGCCAACATCGTCTTGACGCTGTGCGCCCTGGTCGCCGTCGAGGCGGTGTCCATGACCCCGATCGGAGTGGCCGCGGCGCTGGCCGCCGGCGTCCTCACCGCCGTCTTTGGCTAGCTGCAATACCTGGGAGTGCGTCGATTGCCCGCGTAGCACTCCCGTCCCCCGATGCGGGGCGCCCCGGGGCTACCTCAGTGCTCCGGCGAGCGCCCCGCCTCGGCCTTTGGCGGTGCGTCACAGCTTGCGCAGCCGCAACCGGTTGATGGAGTGGTCGGCGTCCTTGCGCAGCACCAGGGTGGCGCGGGGACGGGTGGGCAAAATGTTCTCCACCAGATTCGGCCGGTTGATCGAGCGCCAGATCTCGCGGGCGGCGGCGACCGCCTTGGTGTCGTTGAGGGCCGAGTAGTCGTGGAAGTGCGATGCCGGGTCGGCGAAGGCGGTGCTGCGCATCGCGAGGAACCGGGAGATGTACCACTGCTCGATGTTTTCGATCCGGGCGTCCACATACAGCGAGAAGTCGAACAGGTCCGACACCATCAGGGTCGGACCGGTTTGCAGCACGTTGAGGCCCTCCAGGATCAGGATGTCCGGATGGCGGACCACGTGTTTGGCCCCGGGGATGATGTCGTAGCGCAGGTGCGAGTACACCGGCGCACACACGTAGTCGGAACCCGATTTGACCGACGTGACGAATCGCATCAGCGCCCGGCGGTTGTAGCTTTCCGGAAAGCCTTTGCGGTGCATCAGGTTTCGCCGGTCCAGCTCGGCGTTCGGATAGAGGAAGCCGTCGGTGGTCACCAGGTCCACCCGCGGGTGGTGATCCCAGCGCGCCAGCAACGCCTGCAGCACGCGGGCCGTGGTCGACTTTCCCACCGCCACGCTGCCGGCCACACCGATGATGAACGGCACCGGCCGGTCCGGATTCTGCTGCGGCTCACCGAGGAATTCCGCAGTGGCAGCGAACAATCGCTGCCGGGCGGCGACCTGAAGGTGGATGAGCCGGGCCAGCGGCAGATACACCTCTTCGACCTCGAGTAGGTCGATCTGCTCGCCGAGACCACGCAGACCGACAAGCTCCTCTTCAGTGAGGGCCAGCGGCGTCGACATGCGCAACGCGCGCCACTGCTTTCGGTCGAACTCCACGTAAGGGCTCGGCTCGCTCAGCCGGGGCATAGTGCCAGTGTGGCAGGGACGATCGCGCGCTAGACGGCTGGGCTGGGTAAAGGCGCACCTGGAATAGACTGGCGGCCGTGACTGCCGCACCTGATGCCCGCGTGACCGCCTCCGTGATGTCTGCCCCGCTCGCCGAAGTCGACCCGGATATCGCCGAGCTGCTCGGCAAGGAGCTCGGCCGCCAGCGCGACACGCTCGAGATGATCGCGTCGGAGAACTTCGTGCCGCGCTCGGTGCTGCAGGCCCAGGGCAGCGTGCTCACCAACAAGTACGCCGAGGGGCTGCCCGGTCGGCGCTACTACGGCGGTTGCGAGCACGTCGACGTCGTGGAGAACATCGCCCGCGACCGCGCCAAGGCGCTGTTCGGCGCCGACTTCGCCAACGTGCAACCGCACTCCGGCGCTCAGGCCAACGCCGCGGTGCTGCACGCCCTGATGTCGCCGGGGGAGCGGTTGCTGGGTCTGGACCTGGCCAACGGCGGGCACCTGACGCACGGCATGAAGCTGAACTTTTCCGGCAAGCTCTACGAGAACGGCTTCTACGGCGTCGACCCGGTGACGCATCTGGTCGACATGGACGCGGTGCGTGCCCAGGCGCTGGAATTCCGGCCGAAGGTGATCATCGCCGGCTGGTCGGCCTACCCGCGCATTCTCGACTTCGCGGCGTTCCGGTCCATCGCCGACGAAATCGACGCCAAGTTCTGGGTCGACATGGCCCACTTCGCGGGCCTGGTCGCAGTCGGTTTGCACCCGTCGCCGGTGCCGCACGCCGACGTCGTGTCGACCACCATTCACAAGACGCTCGGTGGTGGCCGCTCCGGAATGATCATCGGTAAGCAGGAGTACGCGAAAGCCATCAACTCGGCGGTGTTCCCCGGTCAGCAGGGCGGCCCGCTGATGCACGTGATCGCGGGCAAGGCCGTTGCGCTCAAGATCGCCGGCACCCCCGAATTCGCCGAGCGCCAGCAGCGCACGCTGTCCGGGGCCCGGATCCTCGCCGACCGGCTGCTGGCCGCCGACGTCGCCAAGGCCGGCGTTTCGGTGGTCAGCGGCGGGACCGACGTCCACCTGGTGCTGGTCGACCTGCGTAACTCCCCGCTCGACGGCCAGGCCGCCGAGGACCTCCTGCACGAGGTCGGCATCACGGTCAACCGCAACGCCGTACCCAACGACCCGCGGCCGCCGATGGTCACGTCGGGTCTGCGGATCGGGACGCCCGCGCTGGCGACCCGGGGCTTCGGCGACGCCGAGTTCACCGAGGTTGCCGACGTCATCGCCACGGCGCTGGCGGCCGGCACCTCCGCCGACATTGCCGCCCTGCGTGACCGGGTCACCCGGCTGGCCAGGGAATTCCCGCTGTACGACGGGCTCGAGGACTGGGCACTGGTCGGCCGTTAGGGTCACGAAATGGCCGCGACACGCGCGGCCCGTTTTATTGAACCTGTGTCTATCGGTTACAGTAACCGCATGGCACAGAAACCTGTCGCTAATGCGCTGACCCTGGAACTCGAACCGGTCGTTGAGGCGGAGATGGACCGCCACCTGTCCACCGACGACATTTGGTTTGCTCACGACTACGTGCCGTTCGACCGCGGGGAGAACTATGCCTTCCTCGGTGGACGCGACTGGGACCCGTCCAGCATGACGCTGCCGCGGGCTTTCACCGACGCCTGCGAGATCCTGCTGCTGCTCAAGGACGACCTGGCCGCTCATCACCGCGAACTCGTCGAGCACTTCATTCTCGAGGACTGGTGGGGCCGCTGGTTGGGCCGCTGGACCGCGGAGGAGCATCTGCACGCCATCGCGTTGCGCGAGTACCTGGTGGTGACCCGCGAGGTCGACCCCACCGCCAACGAGCAGGCCCGCATCGAGTACGTGATGCAGGGCTACCGCGCCGACCACTACAGCCAGGTGGAAACCCTGGTGTACATGGCGTTGACCGAGCGCACCCATGCCGTGTTCTGCCGCAACCTGGCCGCCCAGCTCGAGGAGCCGATCTTGGCTGGGCTCATCGACCGGATCGCCCGCGACGAGGTGCGCCACGAACTGCTGTTCTCCAATCTCGTCGCGCACTGCCTGAAGGTCACCCGCGAGGAGACCATCGCCGCGATCGCCAAGCGCGCGGCCGAACTGCAGGTCGTCGGTGCGGACATCCGCGCGTATCAGGACAAGGTGCAAAACGTCGCCGCCGCCGGGATTTTCGGGCCCGCCGAGCTGCGCCAGGCGATCGCCGACCGCATCACCGACTGGGGCGTCGCCGACGAGCCCGCGCTGCGGCAGTTCGTCAGCGGCTAGCTTTCGCATGGTCAGCGTCACACCCCGGCGCCGGCGCGTCTGCGCTGCTGCGAAGCGGCGACGAGAGTAGCGTCGTCCTCGATGGTCAGCGTCAAGCTCTGCTGCCAGGGCGGCACCTCCCGTCAGATCAACGGAAGGACCGGCCCCGGTCCTGGTGTCGCAGTTCCCGCCGACATGCCTGTGCGGGTCCGCGCGGGCTCATCCCGCTCGAGGAGCGCTACGTGACCGAAATCCGGACCTACGTGATCGACACTTCCGTGCTGCTGTCCGACCCGTGGGCATGTAGTCGGTTCGCCGAACACGAGGTGGTGGTCCCGCTGGTGGTGATCAGCGAACTGGAGGCTAAACGCCACCACTACGAGCTGGGATGGTTCGCCCGACAGTCGCTGCGCTTGTTCGACGATCTGCGACTCGAGCACGGTCGCTTGGATCAGCCCATTCCCGTTGGGACACAAGGCGGTACGCTGCACGTCGAGCTCAATCACGCCGACCCGGCCGTGCTGCCGGCCGGCTTCCGAACCGACAGCAACGATTCCCGGATCCTGAGCTGCGCGGCCAACCTCGCCGCCGAAGGCAAGCGGGTTACGTTGGTCAGCAAGGACATTCCGCTGCGCGTCAAGGCCGCCGCGGTAGGCCTGGCCGCCGACGAGTACCACGCGCAGGACGTGGTGGCCTCCGGCTGGTCGGGGATGCGAGAGATCGAGACCGCTTCCGAGGACATCGACGCGCTGTTCGCCGACGGCGAGATCGATCTGGTCGAGGCGCGAGATCTGCCGTGCCACACCGGTATTCGGCTGCTGGGCGGCAGCTCGCATGCGCTCGGCCGGGTCAATGCGGACAAGCGCGTGCAACTGGTTCGCGGCGACCGCGAAGTGTTCGGGCTACGTGGGCGCTCCGCCGAGCAGCGCGTGGCGCTCGACCTGCTGCTCGACGAGTCGGTGGGCATCGTGAGCCTCGGCGGCAAGGCCGGCACCGGCAAGTCGGCGCTGGCGCTGTGCGCGGGTCTCGAGGCGGTGCTGGAACGGCGGACCCAGCGCAAAGTCGTGGTGTTCCGCCCGCTGTATGCCGTCGGCGGTCAGGAGCTGGGCTACCTGCCCGGGAGTGAGAGCGAAAAGATGGGCCCCTGGGCGCAGGCGGTCTTCGACACCCTGGAAGGGCTGGCCAGCCCGGTCGTGCTGGAGGAAGTGCTGTCGCGCGGCATGCTCGAAGTGCTGCCGCTGACCCACATTCGCGGGCGCTCGCTGCACGACTCGTTCGTGATCGTCGACGAGGCGCAGTCGCTGGAGCGCAACGTGTTGCTCACCGTGCTGTCGCGGCTGGGCACCGGATCGCGGGTGGTGCTCACCCACGACATCGCCCAGCGCGACAACCTGCGGGTGGGCCGGCACGACGGCGTCGCAGCCGTGATCGAAAAGCTCAAGGGTCACCCGCTGTTCGCCCACATCACGCTGCTGCGCAGCGAGCGCTCGCCGATCGCCGCGCTGGTCACCGAGATGCTCGAGGAAATCGCCGGCCCGCACTGATGGTGGTTGGCCGCGAAACTGTATTCCACGACGCGTGCACTCGCGAAATGCGTCGCTGGTTGCAATCTCGCGGTGGGTAGGCTTTTACGGTGCGCAACCGACCCGACACCCCGGCCTGGCGCTACTGGCGGACCGTGTTCGGTGTCGTGGCCGCCGGTGCGGTGCTGGTGATCGGCGGCCTGACCGGTCACGTGACGCGCGCCGACAGCATGAGCTGCTCGGTGGTCAAATGTGTCGCGCTGACGTTCGACGACGGGCCGAGCCCGTTCGACGAGCGGCTGCTACAAATCTTGAAGGACTGTGGCATCCCGGACGCCAAGGCCACCTTCTTCCTGATCGGCAACAAGGTGGCCGCCAACCCGGCCGGGGCCAGGCGGATCGCCGACGCGGGAATGGAGATCGGCAGTCACACCTGGGAGCACCCCAACATGACGACGCTGCCACCCGAGGACGTCGCCGGACAATTCAGCAAGGCCAACGATGCGATCAGTGCCGCGACCGGGCGGACCCCGCCGCTGTACCGTCCGGCCGGCGGGCTGTCCACCCCCGACGTGCGCCAGACCGCCGCTCGCTATGGGTTGGCTGAAATCCTTTGGGATGTAATACCTTTCGATTGGGCGAACGACTCGAACACCGCGGCGACGCGGTACATGCTGATGACGTATATCAAGCCCGGCTCGGTGGTGCTGTTCCACGACACCTACTCGAGCACCGTTGACCTGGTGTACCAGTTCATTCCGGTGCTCAAGGCCAACGGCTACCGCCTGGTCACGGTCAGCGAACTGCTGGGCCCGCGGGCACCGGGCAGCAGCTACGGCAGCCGCGAAAACGGGCCACCGGCCAACCAACTCCACGACATCCCGCCCGCCGACATCCCGACGCTGCCCAACACGCCCTCGCCCAAGCCGATGCCGAACTTCCCGATCACCGACATTCCGGGCCAGAACTCGGGTGGGCCGAACAACGGTGCCTAGCGACCACGCCGCTACCTTATAGAGGGTGATCAAAGCGGACTGACTGCGCGGTCGGGGCGCGCGCGAATCGCGTGATTCGGCGGCGACATCCGAGCCGCCGCAGCGCAAGTCGGCGCGGCGGCTGTCCATTGAATACGCGGTCGACCTTGCGCTGGCTTACATCATCGCGGTGATCGACGCCGCCGCCATCCTGATCCCGCTGCGGGGTCACACGTTCCTGGACACCGACGTCGATTTCGCGCAGAAGAACGCCCCGACGATCGTGGTGCTTGTCGTGCTGGGGATCGTTGGTGTGGCGGTGGCCGGGATGGTCAGTCTCGCCCCCACGCTGCGCTGGTACGCCGCCGGCGAAGAACCCACCGCGGCCCAGCGGGAGATCGCGATGAAACTCGCCGGTCGCCAAACGGCGATCCTGATGGTGGCCTGGGGGTTGGCCGGCACGATCCTGCTGCTGGTCATTCTCGACGGCGGGGCCGCGCTGGTGTTGCCGATGGTGCTCGGTGTGGCGCTGGGTGGACCGGCCGCCGCCGGCACGGGAATGCTGCTCGCGCAACGCACCCTGCGCCCCATCATGGGTGCGGCGACCCAGGGCCTCGAGCCCCGGCTGGCGGTGCCCGGGGTGTTCGCGCGGCTCGTCATGCTCTGGTTTCTGGTCAGCGCACTTCCGATCGGTGTGGTCGCGACGTTGGTGGTGCTGCGCTCAAATGGCTGGCTGATTCAACAGTCGGCCGACGTGGACGTGCCCATTCTGGTGGTGTCGTTGGCCGCGCTGCTGCTCGGGCTGCCCACGATGATCCTGACGTCGCGCTCGATTTCGGACCCGATCGGCGAAGTTGTCGACGCGATGGCTCAGGTCCAGCGCGGCAACATCGACACCACTGTCGGCGTCTACGAGCGGTCCCAAATCGGGCGTCTGCAAACGGGATTCAACCGCATGGTGGCCGGCCTCGCCGAGCGCGACCGGCTACGCGACCTGTTCGGGCGTCATGTCGGCGCCGACGTCGCGCAGCGCGCGATCGAAGAGGGGGCGTCGCTGTCGGGAGATGTGGTCGAGGCGGCGGTGTTGTTCATCGATCTGGTGGGTTCGACTCAGCTGGCGGAAAGCCGTCCGCCTCAAGAGGTTGCCGACGTGCTCAACGACTTCTTCCGCATCGTCGTCGACGCCGTCGACGAACACCACGGCCTGATCAACAAGTTCGCGGGTGACGCCGCGCTGGCCATCTTCGGGGCTCCGTTGCGCACGGGCGAGCCGTCCTCGGCGGCGCTGGCCACGGTGCGCACGTTGGGCACCCAATTGCGTCGGCTCCCCGTCGATTTCGGCATCGGGGTGTCGGCGGGCCGGGTCTTCGCCGGCAACATCGGCGCCGAAAACCGCTATGAATACACGGTAATCGGTGACGCGGTCAACGAAGCCGCCCGCCTGGCGGATCTCGCCAAGACGGCGAATCGGCGCATCCTTTGCTCGGCGGCGGCCGTCGACCGGGCCGACGAGACCGAACGCGGTCATTGGGCGGAGTGCTATTCCACCGTGTTGCGCGGTCGCTCGGAGGCCACGCATGTGTCGGCGACCGCGGGCCCGGCCTGACCGGTTTACTTCGAAACCTTCAGCGATCCGATCACCTGGTTGAGCAGTCCCGCCGAGGCGGCATCGCCGATGGGCGTCGCGCCCAGGAAGATGGTGACCGGCTTGGTGTCGACCGCGATGATGACCACGGCGTCGCCCTTGACGTTGCGGGCCGGGTCGGCGATCGTGACGTCGGCGTCCACCCGCGCGGCCTTGATTCCCTCGACCGTGATCGACGACTTCTTGATCGGGCCCAGCGTCGGTGAGGCGTTCGAGTAGCCGGGGCCTTCGGCCACGCAATTCATCAACTTCGCTGCCTGCGCGCTGACGTCCATGCTGGGGACGAAGTTGGTGACCGCGACCTCGGCCTGCATCACCCACTGACTGGCGCCCGGCACCTCCTGCGCTACTCCTACCGCGCCAATGAGATTCGGAGTTTGGTCATCGGAGAACGGCACCCATCCGGGTGCTGCGTTGGCCGGAAACGACAGCTTGCCCGCCTTGATCGGGGCGCCGCCCGCGGGCTTGTCGCCGCCGGACACATTGGGTGTGCAATCGGTTGCGGTCTGTCCGGAACCGCCCGGCTGCGACGTCGGCGCGGCCGTCGAAGGCGACGGACTCGCTTGGTGGGGCTTGGGTTCGTTGTTGAGGCTGACGATCAAGATCACCACCAGCGCGATGACACCCAGCACCGCGATGCCCGCGACGATCAGCCACGGCATGTTCGACCGCGGCCCGTTCGGCGGCGGTCCCGGCGGGTAGGCGCCGGGCGGCCAGCCGGGGGCATACGGCGGCCCGGCCTGGCCGAACTGCTGACCGGGGTACGAAGGGTCCATCTCGCCCTGAGGATTGGTGAACGGGCCGCCCGGCGGGTACGGGGGCGGGCCGCCTTGCTGCGGGCCGGTCGGCGGTGGTCCGGTCGGCGGAGGTCCACCCCAATAGGGGCCCTGCCCATACGGATTCGCACCGTACGGATCCTGACCGTAGGGACCGCCCGGAGGAGCCGTCATTGCAGAACCACCCCCACCTAATTCGCCGGTTTGACCTTCGCCATCGCCAGCACGTCGAGCCGGCGGTCCAGTTCCTCGATCGACAACTTGTCGCCGATCAGACCGCGGTCGATGACGGTCTGACGGATCGTCTTTTTCTCCTTGAGCGCTTGCTTGGCCACGGCAGCGGCTTCCTCGTAGCCGATGGCCGAGTTCAACGGTGTCACAATCGACGGCGACGACTCGGCCAACCCGCGCAGGTGCTCTTCGTTGGCCTTGAGACCGACGATGCAGCGCTCGGCGAACAACTTGCAGACGTTGGTCAGCAGCTTGAACGACTCCAAGACGTTGCGAGCCATCATCGGGATGTAGACGTTGAGTTCGAAGGCGCCCGACAAGCCGCCGACGGCGACGGCGGCGTCGTTGCCGATCACCTGGGCTGCGACCTGCGTAACCGCCTCGGGCAGAACAGGATTGACCTTGCCCGGCATGATCGAGCTACCCGGCTGCAGGTCCGGCAGCGCGATCTCGGCCAAACCGGTCAGCGGCCCGGACCCCATCCACCGGATGTCGTTGGCGATCTTGGTCAATGACACGGCGATGGTGCGCAGCGCGCCGGACGTCTCCACCAAGCCGTCGCGCGCGGCCTGAGCCTCGAAAGAGTTTGCCGCGGTGCGCAATTCGGACAGTCCCGTCGACGCGACCAGCGCCTCGACCACCTTGGCGCCGAAGCCGTCGGGAGCGTTGAGCCCGGTTCCCACCGCGGTTCCGCCGATGGCCAGCTCACCCAGCCGCGGCAGCGTGGCCCGCACCCGCTCGATGCCGGCCTCGATCTGGCGGGCGTATCCGCTGAATTCCTGGCCGAGGGTGACCGGGACCGCGTCCATCAGGTGGGTGCGGCCGGACTTGACCACGATGTGCCACTCGCCGGCCTTGGCGGCCAGTGCGTCGTGCAGGATCTCGAGCGCCGGGATCAGGTGGCGCACTGCGGCTTCGGTGGCCGCGATGTGGGTGGCGGTCGGGAAGGTGTCGTTGGACGACTGCGACATGTTGACGTCGTCGTTGGGGTGCACCGTGACGCCGTTCTTGGTTGCGATGGATGCGATCACCTCGTTGGTGTTCATGTTGGAGCTGGTGCCCGAGCCGGTCTGGAACACGTCGATCGGGAACTGGTCGTCGTGTTGTCCGTCGGCGATCTCGGCCGCGGCCGCGATGATCGCGTCGGCTTTCTCCGGTGCCAGCAGCCCGAAATCGCGGTTCACCTGGGCGCAGGCACCCTTCAGCAACCCCAACGCGCGGATCTGGGTGCGCTCCAGGCCCCGGCCAGAAATCGGAAAGTTCTCCACCGCGCGCTGGGTTTGCGCTCGCCACAACGCTTTTGCGGGCACACGTACCTCGCCCATGGTGTCGTGCTCGATGCGATATTCAGCGCTTTCGGCCATGAATCGGTTCCTCTTCGTCGGGGTGTGCTGTCGCGGTTACGGCAGGGGATAGGCAGCGGTGCTGTCGCCGGTGAAGTCGATCGCGGAGTATTCGTTGAGCTTGGAAAGCCGGTGGTAGGCCTCGATCATCCGGACGGTGCCCGACTTCGAGCGCATCACGATCGACTGGGTGGTGCACCCGCCGGGGTAGTAGCGCACGCCCTTGAGCAGATCGCCGTCGGTGACGCCGGTGGCGCAGAAGAAGACGTTCTCGCCGGACACCAGGTCCTCGGTGGTCAGGATCTGATCCAGGTCGTAGCCGGTGTCGAGCGCCTTGCGGCGTTCGGCCTCGTCGCGCGGCGCCAGCTGCGCCTGAATGGCCCCGCCCATGCAGCGGATCGCCGCCGCGGCGATGATCCCCTCCGGGGTGCCGCCGATGCCGGCCAGCATGTCGGTGCCCGACTGGGGCCGACAGGCCGAGATCGCGCCGGCGACGTCGCCGTCGGTGATCAGCCGGATGCGGGCACCGGTGGCGCGGGCGTCCGCGATGAGCCGACTGTGCCGCGGCCGTTCCAGGATGCACACGGTCATGTCCCGCACCGAGAGGTCCTTGACCTTGGCGACGGCGCGGATGTTGTCGGCGATCGGGGCGGTGATGTCCAGCACGTGCGCGGCTTCGGGCCCGACGGCGATCTTGTTCATGTAGAACACCGCCGACGGGTCGAACATCGCGCCGCGGTCGGCCACCGCCAGCACCGAGATGGCATTCGGCATGCCCTTGCTCATCAGCGTGGTGCCATCCACCGGGTCGACGGCGAAGTCGCAGTCCGGGCCGTCGCCGTTGCCGACCTCTTCGCCGTTGTAGAGCATCGGCGCCTCGTCTTTTTCGCCCTCGCCGATGACGACGACGCCGCGCATGGAGACCGAGCTGACCAGTTCACGTATCGCGTCGACGGCCGCGCCGTCACCGCCCTCCTTGTCGCCGCGGCCCACCCAGCGGCCGGCGGCCATCGCGCCGGCCTCGGTGACCCGGACCAGTTCCAGGGCCAAGTTGCGGTCGGGCGCCTCGCGGCGTGCCCGTACCTGCGGGTCGGAGCCCGCAGTCGCGGTCGAAGACGAACCGGATCCGCCCGATGCTGTCATGTGGGTGATTCTCCCAGAAGCGGATCCGTCCGCTGGAGCTGGGCGGCGGCTGTCGACGGCAAACTGGGATACTCGTGGGGTGACCCAGGAGCAGCCCGGCGCCGAGCAGGCCGGTGAGCCGGTGCCGGCGGCCAGGCCGGCCAAACCGCGGTTGCTGCAGGACGGTCGCGAAATGTTCTGGTCACTGGTGCCGCTGGTGATCGGATGCATCCTGCTGGCCGGGATGGTCGGAATGTGTTCGTTTCAGCCGACCGGGGCGCACCAGGGCGCCATTCCGTCCTACGACGCGGCGACGGCCCTGCGTGCGGATGCGCAGACGCTGGGCTTTCCGATCCGGTTGCCGCAGTTGCCCGCGGGCTGGCAACCCAACTCCGGCAGTCGCGGCGGTATCGAGAACGGGCGGGTGTCCGACGGTCAGCGGCTGCGGGCGGCCACGTCGACGGTCGGATACATCGGCCCGACGGGGATGTATCTGAGCTTGACGCAGAGCAACGCCGACGAGGACAAACTGGTCGCCTCGATCCACCCGTCGGCGTATCCGACCGGAACGGTCGACGTCGCGGGTACGAGCTGGATCGTCTATCGCGGGTCCGGTGACCGCGGTACCGATGCCGAGCCGATCTGGACCACCAAGCTGACCAGCCCGGGCGGGGCCGCCCAGATCGCGATCACGGGTGCCGGAACCACCGAGCAGTTCCGTACGCTGGCGGCGGCGACGCAGTCGCAGGCGCCGTTGCCGACCGGCCGATAGGAGCGATCGCGTGACAGCACCCGAAGCGGACCTGTCCGGGTGGGTAGTGGCCCCGTTCAGTGGCGGCGGCTACACCCACGACGTCTATCGCAAGGGTGCCGGACCCGGCGTGGTCCTGATTCCGGAGATACCCGGAATCCATCCCGGCGTGCTGGGGCTGGGTAACCACTTGGTGGACAACGGATTCACCGTCGCCATACCGTCGCTGTTCGGCGAGCCGGGCCGGGCCAAGACGAACGGGTCCATCGCGGCGAGTCTGGCGCGAGCTTGCGTGGCGAGGGAATTCGCGGCCTTCGCCACCAACAAGCAGCGGCCGGTGTCGCAATACCTGCGCGCGCTGGCCCGCGATCTCAACGCGTCCACGCCCGGCAAGGGGGTCGGCGTCATCGGGCAGTGCTTCACCGGCGGCTTCGCCCTGGCCGCCCGGTCGACGACAGCGTGCTGGCGCCGGTGCTCTCGCAGCCGTCAGTGCCGCTGCCGCTGGGGCGTGCTCGCCGCAGCGATCCCGGGCTCAGCGAGGCGGAGCTGGCCGCCGTCGCCGAGCGCGCCACCACTGAAGGCTTGTGTGCCATGGGTTTACGGTTCAGCGAGGACTCGGTGGTGCCGGCTGAACGATTCGCCGCGCTCAAGCAGCGGCTCGGCGACGCGTTCGAGGTGATTGAGATCGACTCGCGCTCGGGCAATGCCCACGGTTTCACCAAGTCCGCACACTCCGTGCTGACCACCGAGGTCCGCGAGGTCGACGGCCATCCGGCCTACGAGGCCCGCCAGCGAGTCGTCGAATTCCTCACGCAGCGCCTGACTTAGCCGTCTTGCGCCACGGCAGCCAGTTGCGGCGCGCGGGTTTGTCGTCGTCCGGTATCACCAGCTCGACGCCCTTGTACACCGCCAGGTAGACGTCGATCGTCGTGACGATCAGAATCATCAGAACCGGCCCGATGACGATGCCCCACGGGGCCGAACACGGCGATACCGTCGAACACCGCCAGCAGCATCAGCGCCGGATTCAGCCGGGCGTCGCGCGGCACCAGGATCGGCCGCAAGAAGTTGTCGATGTTGGTGACCACCAGCAGATGCCACAAGATCACGAACGCACCACCGAAGATGTTGCCGTAGAAGATCATTCCGATACCGAACGGAATCGTCACGATGCCCCCGCCCAGCGGGATGATCGACAGCGCGGTGAGCACGATCGCGAAAATGAAGAAGCCGTGGTGGAATCCGGCGATGTAGATCGACCCCGCACCCGCGACCCCTTGGCACAGTGCGATGACGAACTGGCCGAACACGGTGCCGCGCACCATCGCGGCGGTCTTCTTCAGGTACAGATCCGTGACTTCCTCGCCCAGCGGGTTGAGCTGAGCGATCAACGTGCGCAACCTCTCCCGGTGCACCAGCAACGCGAGAAAGACATACAGAAAGATGATCCCGTAGGTGATGGCACCGACGACGCCTCCCGCCGCTCCCTGGAGGGCTTGCAGCAACCACTGGCCGGCGTGCTGTCCGCCGCTGACCGCCGCCTTGCGCAGTTGCTCGGCGGTGATTGTCATGTGGAGGAACGGGACTCGGCCCAACAGGTCGTTGACGAGGTGCAGCGCCTTGTTGCCGAGTTCGCTGGGGTCGGTGGTCTTGACCCATTCGGAGATGCTGCTGACCATGCGGGAGATCTGGACGACGGCCAAGACGATGAGCAGGCCGACCGGCACGATGACCATCGCCAGCGCCGACAGCACGGTGAAGGTTGCCGACAGGCCGGTGCCGAGGCGCCGGTTGAACCAATTGAACAGCGGGGTGAACAAATACGCGCCGACGGCGGCCACCACGATCAGCACGAAATAGTCGCGCAGGAAGTAGGCGCCGAACGCCAGCGCGATCAGCGTGAGAACCGCGAGGGCTCGTTTCTGGGTGAGCGTGAATTCGGTGTTTATAACGCCCTCCGGGTCGCCGTTGAGCTGAACCTTAGCCCAGCCCGCGAATTTGGTGCAGAGTGCGCGCTATCGCGGATTGGTTGGCTGCCCGCTTGGCGGAGCTGTGGCCACCGGCGCCGGGCTTGCATCTGCGGGTAGATCTCCCGACTTGGCTCGGCGTTGGTGCGGGTTGCGGATGTTTCAGGTGAAATTCGTTATGCTCCAATAGGTTTGAGTGCTGGTGCTTAGTTGGTGGGTGGTGGTTGTGGTTGGAAGGGTTGGTACCACCACCAGTGGGCGCGTTCGCCGGTGGGTCCGGGGCATGGTGGCACGTCGGGTGGGGGTTGGGTGGGTGCGCGAGTGATCCTGGGCGCAGTGGTTGGCCGGTGTGGTCGGTGACGAGCAGGTGCTCGGGGTCTCCGGTGATGGTGATCAGGCCGCGGTGGTGCAGGTGGTGGTGGTAGGGGCAGACCAAGACGATGTTGGTCAACTCGGTGGGGCCGCCGTTTCCCAGTGCACGATGTGGTGGGCGTGTAGACCGC
>NZ_JAGZ01000019.1 GCF_000526915.1 Mycobacterium genavense ATCC 51234
CGGTCACCACGCTTAGAAGGGTGGGGGTTCGTCGTCGGGTGGGTGGCTCGGTGTGGTGAGTTGTGTTGGGGGTGGGCTGGTTGGTGTGGTTGGTGTGCTTGGCGTGTTGCGTGGTTTCGGCGTCGTTCGGCGGCGATGTAGTCCGATGTAGTCGTAGCGGCGTCGGGTGCGGGTGCGGCGGCGTCGGGGCATCATGGCGGTGCGGTCGGTGCAGGGGTGGGGCGGGTCTGGTGTGGTGATTTCACCGGTGGGGGCGCATAGGGCTGGGAATAGTAGGGCGGCGCCGGGGGCGGTGATGTGGGTGCGCCCGGCCGGGGAGGTCCAGATGATGGTGCCGTCGGGTAGTTGTCGGTCGTGCCATCCCCAGAAGGTTTTGATCAGGTGGTGCAGTCGGCATAGGCATTTGATGTTCGCCGCGCAGGTGGGGCCGCCGTGGGCGTAGGGGATGGTGTGGTCGAGGTCGGTGTCGATGGCGGGGCGGTCGCAGCCGGGGAATCGGCAGGTCAGGTCGCGGCAGCGGACGAAGTCGGCCAGCGCGGGTGTGGGGGTGTAGTGGGGTTCGGCTGGTGCGTTGCCGGGGTGGACCAGTGGTCGCAGGGTGGCCTGTGCGGCCAGTTGGGCGATCAGTTCGGCGGGGATGAGTACGTCGGTGCCGATCAGTGCGCCGGGTGCGGGGGCGCTGCCATCGAGGGTGGATTGGGTGGCCACGACGTGGATGAGTACCGGGCTGGGTGCTGTGGTGGTGGCGGCGGGGCAGGTGGGTTGTCCGCAGCGACACAGCAGCCGGTCGGCGTCGGTGGCCAGTGCGGCCATCGCGTCGGCGCGGCGCTGGGCCAGCGTGCGCGGATCGGCCGGACACACCGACTGGGCTAGGGCGGTTAGGCGGGCGTCGACGAGGTGGGTGTTAGGGCTTTGTAGGCGGCCGAAGATCTCGCTGAGCCCGTTGCCGCTGTCGTGGAAGGACACCTCGCGGTCGGCCTGCTGTTGTCGGGTGCGCCGGAGCGCGTCACGGTCAGTGGTCGCGACGACGCGATCGACCGCCGCACCCAGTTGGGCGCGGGTCATCGAGGGCCAGTGACGCACCTTGGCCGCCAGGTGGGCGTCGACGGTGGCCATGGCCTCGGGGTCGGTGATCAAGTCGGTGCGGTACACGATCGTCTGAAACGTCGCCTAACTGATGTCGCCGGCCAGCAACAGCGCACCGATGCGTGGCAGCCGCATGCGCAGCGCGCGGGCATAGTTCAGATAACTCGACGCCAACCCCTGGCTGATATCCAGGGCGGCGGCGATCTCGGCGGAGATGGCCGCCCAGGTATCGGCCACCCAGGACTCTCGTTCCCCCCACTGGCGCAGCCGCAGCACGTCGAGCTCACCGATCGCCGTCAACCGCGCCCCGGCCGCCCGGTTCTCCGCCAGCGCCGCCGCCCACATCCGCTCCACCACCGCCGCATCGGCATCCCCCGTCGAACACGTGTTCGATTATAGTGAAGGGCCCCGACAAGTTCCCTCAGCCGCCGCGGGCCGCGATCATGGCCGATCGATTGACCTTGGTCGCGGCGGTGCGGGGGATGGCGTCGACGAACTCGACCGTCTTGGGCGCCTTATAAGGGCGAGTCGGCTCTTGGCGTACTCGATCACCTGGGCCTCGTCCAACTCGGCGCCGTCGGCGCGCTGCACCACCGCGTGCACTCGGCGCCCCCAGCGCTCGTCGCTGAGTCCGATGACGACGACGTTGGCGATGCCGGGGTGGCCCGACAGCGCCGATTCGACTTCGGCGGGAAAGACATTGGCGCCGCCGCTGACGATCATGTCGACGCGGCGGTCGACGATGTAGAGGAAACCGTCCTCGTCCAGGTGGCCGATGTCACCCGCGGAACGGAATCCGTCGTCGGTCGACGGCAACGGCGGCGCTCCACGCAGATAGCGGTAGCCCGCACTCATCACCGAGCGCAGATAGACGTCTCCGTCTTCGCCCGGACCCAGCGGGTTCTTGTCGGCGTCCAAGATGCGAATCTCGGTGTCGCGGAAGCCGCGGCCGACATTGCCGGGATGAGCCAGCCACTCGTCGCCGCGCAGTGCGGTGAGGCCGAGATTCTCGGTCATGCCGTAGGCCGTCACGATCTGCTCCGGGCTGAGCAGTTTGAACCAGGTGTGCAGCAGCGACGGCGGCATCACCGCGGCTCCTGCAGGATGAACACGATGTTGGACAGGTCGCGCTCTCGGATGTCGGGCAGGGCCGCGATGCGTGCCAGCATCGTCGGCGTGGCCGTGAAGTTCGTGATCCGGTAACGCTCGACGGCATCGACAAACACTGCCGCATCGAACTTTTCGAGAATCACCAGATGGTCGCCGCTGAGCAGCATCAAAAAAGTCGCGAAGCCGTTGGTGTGATACATCGGCGCGGGCACCAGGATGGTCTGCAGCTTGGCCACCGGTGTCCAGTTCGCCAGGAACGGTTCGCCCTGCTGCGGGATCCACAGCGACGGCGCCAGGTTGAGAATCACTTTGGGCACGCCGGTGGAGCCGCTGCTGCAGATGCCGTTGGCGGTGGGGGACACGGCTTCGGGTAGCGGGTCCGGGGATTCGCCGGCCGCCAGCGCGTCCAGCTCCCACCGGGTGTCCTCGTCGACGACCACCGCCGGGTTGATCACCGCGCGCACCCGGTCACGCTCCCATTCGGGCAGATCCCAGTGCATCGGAATCGGTACGGCATCGATCTTCCAGCACCCCAGCGCGGCCAGCACCAGATGCTGTGAGTTCGGGATGGCAAGAGCGACAAACGAACCCGCTTCGGCGCCGCTAGCGGCCAGCGCCCGTCCCCACTGGTTGACGCTTATGTCGAGCTCGGCGAAGCTCATGGTCTGCGCGGTGCCGTCCAGCGCGACGATCGTCACCGCCGGCTGGTCGGCCAGTTCCTCGGCGAGCTCGGCGAGTTTGGTGCCGAACGGGATCCCGTCTGCGAATGGGTTCGGGGTCACCTCGGTCGCGGCGGACTCTGCGCTCATCGGCGCACATCGCTGCGCTCTGCATGGTCGCCGGCGCGGCTCACGCCGATACCGGCTCGCTGAACAGCGTCTCCAGGGACCCATCGCGGACATTGGAGATCAGGCGCAGCCCGAGCGCCTCGGTGCCCAGCGGCAGCCGGATCAGCGGTTGGGTATGGCGGTCGAGCACACTGACGTCGGACTCGTCGCAAAAGCCCAGGGCGCCCAGCAATTGGTGGGAGGTGCGCAGCACCTGCCGTGCGGTGTCGGTCGCCTTGAACCGCAGCACCAGCGCGTCGGCGGAATGCACCTGCATCGCCAGCGATTCGGGTCGGCAGATGGTGAACTTGGCCACCTCGTACAGTCCGCGCACCGCGACCGAGGCATCCGCGGCGGCGAACCGGACGGCCTGGAAGTCCGCCAACGGCTTGCCGAACTGAATGCGGGCCTGCACATGGTCGGTGACGATCCGCAGCGAACGCTGCATCGCTCCCAGAATCCGCCATGATCCGAGCACGAGATGAAGATTAACGTCGGCGGCCGGCACTGTCCCGTCGGGTGTGACCAAAGAGGCCGGCACCAGGAATGGGCCCAGCTTGGCGTTGGTCCGCGACCCCATCCGCAGCTGGTAGCGGTTGCCATCCAAATCGGCGGCGATCCAGTCGCCCGGCAGGTCGCCGTGGTCGATGCGTACCGCCTCGGGATTGACCAGCGCCAGCCGGGCACCGTCGATCGCCAGCAGCTCCTCGACGAGTAGATAGGGCAGCGCGTGCGCACCGGCCGTCTGGCACAGCACCGCCGCGGCCAGCAGGTCGTCCGGACCGGACCGGACATCGAGGTCGAACGCGCCGAGCTCGCCGAGCGCCGTGCGCGCCGCGTCCCGAACGCTGTCGTCTCGCTCGGCCCGCAGTGCGGCTTGTGGACCACCCAGCCGATCGAACCGTTTGGCGGCGACGGCCGCGAAGTCGCTAATATCTTGTGGCAGTGTGGTTTTCACCGGTGTTCTCCCAGGGCGTCGCGGGCGACCAGCATGCGCTGCACCTCGATGGTGCCCGACGCCACGATGGCCGCTTGTGCGTAGCGCCAATGGTCTTCGCTCGCCCCGTGCAGTGCCGACGATGTGCCGCTGTCCAGCGCCGTTGGTCCGAGCACGTCGAACAGCAGCTCGGCGACCTGTTAGTCGCAGGTGGTGGTGGCGATGCGGGCGGCGCTGGCCGCCGCCCCGGCCGACGGATCGTCCTGCAGCGACACCGCGCGGTAGGCCAGCAGCCGGGCCACCCGCAGGTCGACAAGCGCCCGGACCCACCGGGCCCGCAGCGATTCGGGCAGTCGGTCCCATTCCTCGCCGAGCTCGCTTTGCATGCGATGCAGCAGGGACTCGCAGCGCGCGTAGCGTGCGATGCCGACCCGCTCGAACGCGAGCGCCTCGCGCATCACCCGCCAGCCGTCACCGACCTCGCCGAGCACGTCACCGGGGAACGCCGGCACGTCGTCGAGGAACATCTCGTTGAGGTGATGCGGCCCCAGCATCGACGGGATGAGCCGCACCGTGAAACCGGGCCGATCCATCGGGATCAGAAAAAGGGTGAGCCGCTTATGTTTTGGCGCATCGGGGTCGGTGCACGTCGCCAGTACGCACCACGACGCCATCTGGGCATACGACGTCCACACCTTTTGGCCGGTGATGCGCCAGCCGTCGCCGTCGGGCACGGCGCGGGTACGCAGCGAGACGAGGTCGGTTCCGGCCTCCGGCTCGGAAAAGCCTTGGCACCAAATCACATCGCCGGAGGCGATGGCGGCCAGGTGCTGGGCCTTCTGCTCTTCGGTGCCGTAGCGCATCAATGCCGGGCCGACCCAGTTGATCCCCATGTACTGCGGCCCGCGCGGCTCGTGCTGGGCCCACATCTCCTCGCGCAGCGCGGTGTTGGCAGACCGGATCGAACCACCGTCGCCGCCATGCTCTTTCGGCCACGCCAGCGCCAGCAGTCCCTCGACGGCCAGCAGTTTGCAGAACGTCTCGGTGGTGGCGTGGTCTTGCGGATCCTCCGTGCACGCCCCCAGGAAATCCGGCGGCACGTGGTGAGCGATCAACTCCCGCAGGCGGTGTCGCAGTTCGACGGCGTCGTCGCCGAGGTCGTAATCCATCGTCATCCCTTCGGCAGCCCGAGCAGTCGCTCGGCGATGATGTTGCGCTGCACCTCCGACGTTCCGCCGTAGATGGTGGCCGCGAGCGCGTCCTGGCGTTCGAACAGCAGGTCCGGGTCGCCGGCCGATCCGGGTCCTTGGGCCGTGGCCGCAAGTTACCAAACCCGTTGCAAGGTAACCGATCCGAGCAGCTTCATGATGTCGGCCTCCGGGCTGTTCCGGCCGGCGAGTTCGTTGCCCAACGCGCGGTACCCGGTGGCCCGCAGCGCTTCGGCGTCGGCGAGCAGCGACCCGAGTTCGGCGTAGAGGTCGGAGTCTTCGGCGCCCGCAGTGCGCACCGCATCGAGTCCGCGCTTGATCTCGACCCAGTTCATGATCCAGATCATCTGGCGTTCGTGGTGCAGCGACGACAGCGCGACGTTCCAGCCGCCGTTGACCGGGCCCAGCAGGTTTTCCGCGGGGATCTCGACGTCGTCGAGGAAGACCTCGCAGAACGTCTCGTCGGAGATCGAGGCCATCCAAATGGGTTCGATGCACACGCCGGGGGAGTGCAGGTCGAGGATCAGACACGAGATACCACGGTGTTTCGGCGCGTCCGGATCGGTACGGGCATACAGCGTGCACCACCGCGATTCGGTGCGCCTGCGTCGTCCAGATCATGGACCGTTGACCCGGAAGACGTCGCCGTCCCGCTCGGCGCGCGTGCGCAGGCTCGCGAAATCCGATCCGGCTTCCGGCTCGGACATGCCCAGCGCCCACCATTCGTCGCCGCGCAGCAGCGGCACCAAGAACCGCTCGATCTGGGCGGGCGTGCCGAACTGGCGAATGCCAGGAGCCGCGACGCCGGGCCCTTGAATGCTGGGCAGCTTGGGTGCCGAGCGCAGCGCGCCCTCGATCCGGATCTCCATCGCGTCGCGCAGGCCCAGCGATCGGCCGCCGTGCTCGCGCGGCCAGGTCGGCTGCAGCTACCCACCCTCGAAGGCTGCGCGTTGATAATCGCGGCGCAGCGGGATATCCCAGCGGTACCGGCGGTAGTTCTCGTAATAGTCCTTCGGCAGAAACGCGACCAGCCACTCGACGAACTCGGCGACCACCTCGGATTTGGTTGTCATGCCGCGCCTGCGGCGACAAAGCGGCGGCCCACCTGTTGATAGAGCGCGCGACTGTCGCCCAACAGTGCGGCGCCCTGCCAGGCGTGCCGGACGTAGAGGTGTGCGTCGTGCTCCCAGGTCTGCCCGAGCGCACCATTCACCTGGACGGCGGTGCCCGCACAGTTGGCCGCGGCGTCGCTGGCCGCCGCCTTCGCCAGTGCCCCGGCGGTCCAAGCGTCCGCGGGTGCAATGTCCGGATCGGCCAGCCGGGCCGCGGCCGCGTAGGTGAGGCTGCGGGCGCGCTCGACGGCAACTTAGTTGTCGGCCAGCGCGTGCTTGATTCCCTGGAATGCCCCGATCGGTGAGCCGAATTGACGGCGTGACTTGGCGTGCTCGACGGAGAGGTGCAGGGCGGCGCCGGCCACGCCGACCAAATCGGCGGGGACGGCCACCATCGGTGCGGTCAGCGCCGACTCCAGGTCGACGGGAGTGGACGCCACCGGTTCGGCGTCGATCTCGACGTCGGCGACCGGGTGCGCGGGATCGGTGGACTCGCCCGCGGTGATCGTCACGCCGTCGCCGATGCGCACCACCACGGCGACATGGCCGTCGATGGATTTGGCCAGCGCGACGATCAGCTCTGCCCGAGATGCGTTGGGAACAGCGACCGCTGGGCCGCGCACCCGGCCGTCGCGCAACGTCATCGGTGGCTCGGGTAGCCGAGATCCCTTGGCGTGCACCGCCAGGGTGGCAACCACCCCGCCGGCGATATCGGTGAGCACCTTGTCCAGACCACAGGAGCGCCCGACGCCCGCGGCCAGGCCGACGCTGCTGAGCAACGGAATTGGCGCCAGCGCGGCACCGCACTCCTCGAGAACCACTGTCTGCTCGACGGGTCCGTAATCGCCGCCGGTGGGTACGGCGAGTTCGGTCCAACCGAGATCGACTACCGTCTTCCACAGAGCGCGCCAGCGCTCCGGGTCCGTCAGGGCCTGCCGGGCGGCATCGGGAGGACATTCGGTAAGCAAGATGTCGCGCACGGTGTCGCGCAGCGACAGCTGATCCGAAGTCAGTCCGACAACCATAAGACCCCTAACATAATAAAGATAGTAAACTAGCCGCGCTTTTGTAATCGGCACGAGCATAGGTGGCGCATGGTCGAGTGGTATCTGTTCCTGCCGCAGGTGCGGCTGTCTGTGGGTGACATCACGGACCGGGCGCGGTCCGTCGAAGCCAGTGGCTTCGACGGAGTGGCGTTCATCGATCACCTCGAGGCTCCGGGGTTACCCGGCGAAAGCATTTGGGAGGCAATGGCCGTCGCCACCTGGGTGGCGGCCAAGACCGAGCGGCTGCGCATCGGTCATCTGGTGCTCTGCGACGCCTTCCGGCATCCCGCCGTGCTCGCCAAGCAGTCCGTCACCCTGTCTGACGCATCCGACGGCAGGTTCGATCTGGGCCTGGGTTCGGGATCCTGGCCCGCCGAGTTCACCAGATTCGATGTCGGTCAGCAGGATCCGGTGGCCCGTGTGCAACAGCTCGGCCGTCACCTGGCCCTGATCAAGCAGTACTGGGGCGACGGCAGCAACGACGACGGTGCGGTTCAGCTACCCAAGCGCAACCATCCGATACCGCTGGTTCTGGGTGGCAGCGGGTCACGCATGATGGAACTCGTTCGCAATCACGCCGATTGGTGGAACCTGCAGGCCGACCATATCGACCGGTTGCCGAAGCTGGCCCCGTCGACGGGCAGCGCCCGGATCTCGGTCCAGCAGATGATCGGCTTCGCCCGCGCGGGCACCGACCCCGACACCGTGCGCGAGGTGAGCACCCGCCGCTTCGGCAACCTGGGGGCGGGCCTGGTGTGCGGTACTGCCGACGAGCTGACCCGGCACTTCGCGGGTCTGGCCGGCCAAGGGGTCGAGCGTTTCTACGTGTGGTTCGCCGACTTCGCGAAGCCGGAGTCGCTGCACGAGTTCGGGGAAACGGTGATCAAGCCTTTCCCTGGTGGCGGCGCGCTTCGTTAGGGACCACCGGCGGTCGGGCATACGGGCCGCGCTGCGCCGCCGAGAGCCGGATCTCCGGCAGATCGACCGACGGGTCCACGGTGTCCAGCCAGGCGACGGCGTGGGCGACGTCGGAGATCTGAATCGCGTACATCTCGAAGGGAACGTCTTGCAGCATCTCGGTTTCCACCGGGCCCGGCGTCACGATGTGCACGGTGATACCGTCGCGGTCGACTTCGAGCGCCAACGCCCGGGCGAACGCGTTCATGCCGGCCTTCGATGCGGAGTAGGCGGTCCGGGCCATCATCGGCTCGTGCGCGGCCGACGACGTGATGAACACGAACCGGGAGCCGGCGCGCATCCGCGGCAGCACCGCCGAGGTCACCACGAAGCAGGAATCCAGGTTGGCCGAGATGATGGTCCGCCACTGCTCGAAGGTCTGCTTGCGCGCATACGTTCCACCCAGCGTGCCCGCGGCACGAACCACCAGGTCGATCGTCGCCAAAGTGCTTATCGCAGCGGCGAATCCGTCCGGATCGGAGGCGTCGGCCACGATGTGACGGGCCCCGATCTCCTCGGCGGCCGCGCGCAACGGGTCTGCGCGCCGGGCCACCAGCACCACGTCGTAACCCAGTTCGGCTAGCTTGCGACCGTAGCCCTTACCTATCCCGCCGCTGCCGCCGGTGACCACCGCGGTTCGCATGGGGACTTAAGACTGCCGGAGGCCCGGCGGGCGTGACCCCGAACGGGAAAGAGCTTGCGGCGAAAGCGCATAGATCCGTTGCGTGGGCCGACCGGCCAGCACATAGGTCTGTGTATCGGCGAGGTGACGACCCGCGATGCGCCGCGCCCGGTCGACGTCGCCCTCCGCAATGGTCTCGGCCAGCTTGATGTGCGTGTTGAGCACCACCCGCCGCTGGGTCAGCGAGGGGTAGGTGCCGCGCGCCGCGCTCTCGTCGGCCCATTGCTTTTCGTGGCTGCTCCACAGCGTCTCCAGGCTGCCGACGACCGCGATGATGGTGTGATTCCCGCAGCCCTGCACGATGAGATCGTGGAACTGGCGCCCGATTTCGGTAAACAGCCGCCCGTCGTCGAGGTGCTCGGCCATGGAATCGTTGACTCCCTTGAGCTCTGGCACCAGGGTGTCCGCCCGGTCCGGCCGCTGAGCGGCCAGCGCCGCGCAGGCGGGCTCGAGTTCCTGCAACGCCATGCCGAGGTCGGCGACCTGAACGGACTCGCTCTGCAGTAACAGCCCGAGCATGTAGGCCGCGCTGGTCTTGGCCGGCGCATGCACGACGGCGCCACCGCGGTTACCCCGCCGCACCGAGACCAGACCCTCGGTTTCCAGGATGCGAAGCGCTTCGCGCAGCGAGACCAGGCTGACGTTGAATTGTTCGACGAGTACTTCCTGACGCGGCAGGAGATCGCCGTCGGCGAGTTCGCCGTCGATGATTTGGCGGCGCAGCTCGTCGGCTACGATTTCGGCGATCCTCGGCGCCGACAACCGGCGACGGGCATCGGGACCAATTCCCAGGGTGGTCATCCAATCCTCGCAGGAACAGCGGGAAGAGCGGCGAGCGCGCACTCAGCTGGCTTAGCTATTTTAGCAGTAATGATATAAGTAGCATCTCTGATTGCGTGTCGATCGGAAGGACGCGCGTGTCGATCGGAAGGACGGATGCAATTGAGCCAGGGGTCTGACGACCGTCCGACACCGCTGCACGGGTTGCGTGTCGTCGAGATCAGTGACCGGATAGCTGGCAGTTACTGCGGCAAGTTACTGGTCGACGCCGGCGCGCAGGTGCGCAAAATCGAGCCACCACAAGGAGATTGGCTGCGGCGCTACTCTGCGTCGGGTTCGCCGGTACCGGACGACCAGCCGTCGCCGTTCTATTGCTACCTCAACGCCGGCAAGCAGAGCATGACGTTCGCGCCGGGCTCGCAGCGATTGCGCGCGGAGCTGGCGGGCGCCGACGTGATCATCCTCACCGCCGGCCCGTCATCATCCTCACCGCCGGCCCGTCGCGAGCGGCCGCGCTGGGCATCGATCCGCGCCGGCTGCTGGCGGATGCGCCGCGGGCCGTGGTCGTCACGATCTCCGACTTTGGCTGGACCGGACCGTATGCCGACCGTGCCGCCAGTGAATTCACCCTGCAGGCCTGGGCCGGCTCGCCCGGTTTCCGCGGTGATCCCGCCGGGCCCCCGATCTCGATCGGCGGCGACCTGGGGGAGTACATGGGCGGCGTGTTCGCCGCGTTCGGCGCGCTGGCCGTGCGGCGCCGCGTCGAGCACGGCGGTCCCGGCGAACATCTCGACCTGTCGATGCTCGAGGCGATGACCCTGATGCAGAGCAGCGAGTGGCTGCATTCGCAGCTGCTGCGAGTGCCGCCGATCCGCCGCACCACCGAAGTGCCGTCGATCGAGCCGGCCAAGAACGGCTTCGTCGGGATCACGATGGTCACCGGCCAGCAATGGCTCGACTTCGTGGTGATGGTCGAATGCCCGCAGCTGGAAGAGATCGAGCAGCTGCGTTTTCAGATCGGACGCTGGGCCTACCGAGACCTGATCCGCGAGCAGATCGGCCCATGGCTGGCGCAGCGGACCGTCGCGGAGATCGTCGAACTGGGCCAACTGTTCCGGCTGCCGATCGCGGCGCTGGGCAACGGCGCGACGATCCGCGAGGTGGAATACGCCACCGAGCGCGGGGTGTTCCGGCAAAACCCGGCCGGGTTTCATCAGCCCCGCCCGCCGTGGCTGATGTCGGCGTGCGCGCCGGCCCCGGTGGGCAGGACCGCCGCAGCGGGTGCCGACAATGACGAAACAACCTGGCGCACAACCGAATCAGAGGACACAGTGGCGACCGCTGATCGGCCGCTCGAAGGCGTTCGAATCGTGGACCTGACCGCGTTTTGGGTCGGGCCGGCGGCGACGCATCTGCTGGCGGCCTTCGGCGCCGAGGTGATCAAGGTCGAGTCGATCCAGCGCCCCGACGGCATTCGCTACTCCGGTGGGATGCGCAAGGACGTCGACGACTGGTGGGAGTACGGCTGGGTGTTCCACGCGATGAACACCAACAAGCGTTCTGTCACATTGGATTTGGGTTCCGAGGAGGGGCGGCGGCTGTTCAAGAAGCTGGCCGATGTGGTGATCGAGAACTTCTCGCCGCGGGTGATGGACCAGTTCGGGCTGACCGCCGAGGTGCTGCTCGATGTCAATCCCCGACTCGTCGTGGCCCGCATGCCCGCGTTCGGGCTGGACGGCCCGTGGCGCGACCGGGTCGGATTCGCCCCCACCATGGAGCAGCTGGCCGGGCTGGCCTGGGTGACCGGACTGCCAGACGGGCCGCCGGTGACACCGCGCGGCGCCTGCGACCCGCTCGCCGGGGTGCATGCCGCCTTCGCCGTGCTGGCCGCGCTGAACGTCACCGATCGCACCGGAACCGGCCAGCAACTCGAGCTGCCGATGCTCGAAACGGTGCTCAACGCCGCCGCGAAACAGGCCATCGAATTCGAGGTATTCGGAAAGACGCTGAGCCGCAACGGTAATCGCGGCTTCGGCGGGGTGATCCAGAACCTTTACCGGTGCACCGGAGACGACGACTGGATCGCGGCGACCGTGCGCGACGACCGGCAGTGGTCCGCGCTCGTCGAGGTGATGGGACGACCGGCCTGGTGTGACGAGGCCCTGGCCACGGCGGAGGGCCGGCGGGCGCGCGCCGACGACATCGACGGGCGGTTGCAGGACTGGTTCGCCGGGCAGCCGCTGGAATCGACGGTGGAGCGGCTGGCGGGTGCGGGTGTTCCCGCCGCGCCGGTGGTTTCGCCGTCGCTGGTGACCGAGAATCCGCAACTGCGTGCCCGGGGTTTCTTCGAGGAAATGCGGCATTCGAGCATCGGGTCAGCCCTGTATCCGTGCCCGCCGTTCGCTTTGCTGTCCGGCCAGGATCGGTGGCTGATGCGCCCGCCGCCGCTGCTGGGCGAGCACAATGGAGAAGTACTGCGCGATCGGTGCGGGCTGACCGACGACGAACTGGCGAACCTCGCAGCCAGCGGGGTGATCGGAACCCGCCCGAAGGGCCTATAAGGAGGCAACTGATGCGCGTGACCGTCGACGAGACCTTGTGTGAGGCCAACGGATTCTGTGAATCGCTCGCCCCGGACGTCCTCGAGCTGGGCGACGAGGACGTGGTGCAGATCGCGGACGGACCGGTGGCGCCGGATCGGGAGATCGATGTGCGCGCCGCAGTGGAGCAGTGCCCGAAGGCCGCACTGCGACTGCAGGAGGACTGAGTCGGGCAAACAGGCTCAGCGCCGCTGCGTCAGCGAGATCGCTATCTCGTCATAAATCGACATGTTGGTCGTCAGGTTCGGATAGGACACCTTGGCCGGCCCGATTTCGATGCGCTCGCACCGCAGCAGCAGCTCGTCGAGCACCGCCCGCATTTCGGCGCGCGCCAGCATCGCGCCCAGGCAGTGGTGTGGCCCGCCGCCGCCGAACGCGACGTGCGGGTTGGGTTGCCGCCCGATGTCGAAAGCGAATGGCGCCTCGAACACCTCCTCGTCGCGGTTGGCCGACCGCAGCATCGACACCACCCGGTCGCCCGCGGGGATGTGCTGGCCGTCCATCTCCACATCGACCTTCGCGGTGCGCGTCCAGTACGCCACCGGCGACGCCCAGCGCAGCACCTCCTCGACGGCGCTGGGCCGCACCGCTTCCTCCGTGCGATACCGTTCGATTTGCTCGGGGTTGGCGACGAACGCCTGCAGCCCCATGGCCAGTGCGTTTTTGGTGGTGTCACTGCCGGCAAAAGCTAACACGAAGAAGAAGAACTCGAGTTCGTGTTCGGGCAGGCTGAACTGCTCGCCGTCGTCACCGGTGATCACCGCGGACGCCAGCGTGCTCCAGATGTCGTCGGTGGGGGTGCCGCGCTTGGCCGCGGTGAGCTCCATCGCGTAGCCGAAGACCGAGCCGAACAGCTCGAGTTCCACCTGTCCGCTCGGCCCCGCCTCGGGTGCCATCGCCTTGAGGATGCGGTCGAAAATGTCGAAGATGCGCGGGCGGTCCTCTTCCGGGATACCGATGATGTCGCCGATCACCGTCATCGGCAACGCGTCGGCGACATCGCGATCCAGTCCCCGCCGCCCCTGGCGAGCAGGTCGTCGATCATCCGCGCCGCCCGTGCCCGAATACCGTCCTGCAACTTGGCGATCGCTCGCGGATTGAACGCATTGGAGATCAGCTTGCGGCGCTTGTTCAACTCCGGCGGATCCAACGTAATGATCGTCGGGTACGACGAAAACATCGCGACCGGCTGAATGAGCGGGCCGTCCCCTGCGGTGAACGAGTCGGTGTCGCGGTGCAGGCGGACCGTATGCCGGTGCTTGGTCGCGATCCAGAAATCGCGGCGCACGGTCTGCGCCACGCCGGGCGTCAGGCCGTGTCGGAAAAGCGGCCGGTGGTGCCGCAGCTCGGCGAACAACTCGTCGGGAAAACCGTTACGCCACAACGCGAAATCGGATAGGTCCACTGCAGCAGCAGTCATGTGCAACCCCGCTCGCTTTCCCGCTCCGCGGCCACCGGCCGGTGCCGCGTTGACGTTCAATGCTTAAAATAGTAAAAATAGACTCTAGTCGTCGAAGCGCGGTAAGGTAAGAGCGGCCCGGCCGCGTGGGAAACGGAGTGCTCGTGACGAATACGATTCCAGAGCCAGACCCGTCGGAACGCGAGTTCCGACACTCCGGCATCGCGCTGTCCACCTATCGGTTCCCGACCGGGTGGTTCATCGTCGCCTTTGCCAGCGACGTCAAGCCCGGGGACGTCAAGCGCCTGCACTACTTCGGCGAGGAGTTGGTGCTGTTCCGCACCGCATCCGGCAAGGTCAATGTGCTGGACGCCTACTGCCAGCACCTCGGCGCCAACATGGGCGTCGGCGGCACCGTCGAGGACGAGAACATCGTCTGCCCCTGGCACGGTTGGCAGTGGCGCGGCGACGGCACCAACGCGCTGATACCGTACAGCAAGATCGGCTGTAAGAACAACGTTCGCATCCGCACCTATCCGTGCATGGAGTGGTACGGGTTCATCCTGGTCTGGCACGAACGACACGGGCGGGCGCCGTATTGGCAGCCGCCGGCGCTGCCCGAACTGGAAACCGGCGAGTACTACCCGCTGCACCCGCACAGCCGGATGCTGAACCGGGTCAAGGTGCACGCGCAGATGATCATCGAGAACGCCGCCGACCCGTATCACGTACAGTACGTGCACAAGGCCGCCAACCCGGCCATTACCGCTTCCTTCGAACTGGCGGGCTATCACTTGCACGCCACCGTCAACGCGCACTTCGGTGGTGGCCGGGCCAGAACCTGGCTGACCCCCAATGGGCCGGTCGATGCCAAGATCATCTACGACAACTACTCGTTGGGGCTGGGGCTGGTCCGGTTCCCGAGTGACCTGGTGGCCACCATCGAGGTCACCGGGCAGACGCCGGTCGACGAGGACTACACCGACTACTTCTACACGCAGGCCTCCGTTCGGGAGCCCGGCGACACCGGCGACGTGCCGACCGGTCGTGCCGCGAAATTCCTGGCGCTGCAACAAGAAGTCATCAAGCAGGACTTCTTCACCTGGGAGAACATGAAGTATCTGGAGAAGCCGAACCTCGCGCCCGAGGAAGCGCGCGACTACGCCGCGCTGCGGCGCTGGGCGCACCGCTTCTATCCAGGCGCCGAGCCGTCGCCCGACGACTTCGGGTACACCGCCAGCGGCGATCCCGACCCGGCGGCCGCGAAAGCCTAAGGGATGCACTCGGTTCGGAGCAGGCCGCCCGGGCCCTCCGATTTCGGAGTGGATCGATTCACGGTTCCGGCCGTGCTGGATCGGCGGGCCGAGCAACACCCCGATCGGGTGATGCCGAGATAGCCTTCGCCCTTGCCCAATCCGGAACGAAAATTCTCCTGGTCGATGACCTCTTCGCGCCGGAGGTGGCAGGCCTGCAAGAGCGGCTTGCCGAGCTCCGAACCGTGGTCTATATGGGCGAAAACGTCACGCCCCCAGGCATGTTCGGCTACGAGCAGTTAATCGCTGATCACCTCCCGTGCGAGGACCGTCGGGCCAGTGGTGATGCATTGTTTGGGCTGTTCTACACGGGCGGGACGACCGGGACACCCAAGGCGGTCATGCTCACCCACAACAACCTGCTCACGTCGGCGCTGGGGGCGTTGGCCTCCGAACGGTTGATCAGCCGCGGGGGCCGCATCTTGCATGCGGCACCGATGTTTCATCTCGCCGACCTCGGTCACTGGGTGCTCGGAAACCTCGTCGGGTCGACGCACGTCACAATCCCGTCATTTACAGCCGAGGCAGCAGTCGAAGCCATTGATGAACATGCGATCACCGATGTCCTGTTGGTACCGACGATGCTCCAGATGTTGGTCGACCACGTCGACGACGGTGTTCGGGTTCGCACGGTGCGTCACGTCCTTTACGGCGCCTCGCCCATGCCCGAGGACCTGCTGCGACGCGCGATGACATTGTTTGGGGCGGCCGACTTCACTCAGGTTTACGGTATGACCGAGCTAGCGTGTTTCGCGTCGTTGCTTTCGTCGGCTGCGCACCATCATCCGTTTCGGCGGCGTGGCGTCACAAAGCCAGCATTACACAACGAGATCCGGGTTGTCGATGACTCCGATCGTCAAGTTGCGTGCGGAACGGTCGGCGAGGTCGTGGTTCGTGGCGACAATGTGACGGCCGGCTACTGGGAGAATCCCGACGCAACCGATGCGGCTATCCGGGATGGTTGGCTGCACACTGGTGATGCCGGTTACCTCGACGCCGACGGCTACTTGTATGTGGTGGATCGGCTCAAGGACATGATCATCACCGGTGGCGAAACGTATATACGACAGAAGTCGAGAACGCGCTCACCGAACATCCGGCGGTGGCTTTGTGTGCAGTTTTCGGCCTTCCGCACCCGCAGTGGGGAGAGTCGGTTGAAGCGGCGGTGGTGCTGGCGCCAGGTACACACGCGTCGGAAAGTGAACTGCGCGAGCACTGCCGGGGACTGATCGCCGGCTATAAGGTTCCGCGGCGCATCGCGTTTGTCGATCAGATGCCGTTGTCGGGAACGGGCAAGGTGCTCAAACGCGAGCTCATCAAAGCTTTCGCCGCGTCGCAGTGAACCAAGAAATTGGTATGGGAGGTCAATCGATGACAAATCAGACAACATCCAGTGCCGAATCCGCTGGGGGCGTCGTACCCGACTACTTGAATGAACTGGCCGAACAGCGGGCTAGGGAGCCCGGCGAGGATCTGATCTCGCACATGATCGGCGTCAGCGCCGCCGACGGTAGACAGTTGCGCGGCGAAGAACTCGTGGCCCAGATCGCGCTTCTGCTGGTGGCCGGCAACGAGACCACGCTCAATCTGGTCGGCAACGGCATCACGCTGCTCCTAGATCATCCCGATGCCAAGCGCGACCTGGTCGCCGACCCGGCGCTACTGGGCGGTGCGGTCGAAGAGATGCTGCGCCTGGACCCGCCGTTACACCTGACTATGCGTCGCACGACCAAGCAGGTGACGCTGGGCAGTCACGAGATCAAGCCGGGAACAATGATGCGGCTCTGCATCACGGCCGCCAACCGAGACACGAGGGCCTTCAGTGAGAGCACGACGTTCAACATTCGACGCTCCGACAACAAGCACCTGGCCTTCCTGCACGGCATCCACTTTTGCGTTGGCGCCGCCCTGGCGAGACTGGAGGCCAAGATCATCTTCGAGCGGCTGTTGGCACGATTCCCCGACATTGGCCCCGGCAGCACCGCGCCCGTGCGCCGGACCTTGAACGTGGTCTTACGAGGTGGCAGACGCGCCCGGTGAAGCTGTGAGCGCACCGGTTCACGTCGAAATCCGCCCCGAGACGTGCATGGCCAGCGGACATTGCATTCGCAGCGCGCCGCGCGTGTTCGGCAGCGACCACGATGGCTGGGTGACGCTTCTTGACGCGGATCCGACGGGCCAGACAGAGCAGGTGCTCAAGGCCGCCCGCATGTGTCCGGTAGCAGCCATAGACGTGTTCGACGGCGACGGCTGCCAGCTGTCGTGAGCTGGCGTCCTAGTCGTGCTGAAGCTTCAAGAAAACCGCCTTAAACGCGGCGAATGTCTGATCCAAATCAATTTCTTCTGGCGCGACTCGCCACTGCTGATGGATACCGATTGCCGCACCGGTGAGCACCGTGACAACGTCGTCGCGGTTGACGCCGGCCGGCAACGGCATCTGTTCGGTCCAATTCTTCAGCCATTTGCGCATCGTGCGATGCAGCTCAGCATAGAAGCCGTGCACGGGGGAGTCCGGTTCTAAGGCCTCGGCGGTCAATGTGATCAACAGCCTGGTCGTCGGCCGACGGATAAATTCCCGAAGTTCGTCGAGGTTTTCTGCGGGATTGTCACCGGGCGGCGGGGCGTGAATCAGGCTTTCCGTGATCTCTTCGACGACCGCTTCGAGGAGGCCGTCTTTATTCCCGAAATGCCACGGAATCGATCCGCGGCTGATACCCGAGCGCTGGGCGATGTCGACGAATGTTGTTCTGCGAAAGCCTTGTTCGGCGAACAGCTCAGCGGCCGCCGAGATTAGCAACTGCCTGCTTTCGCTGCTCGTCTGCTCTCGCCTGGTCGGCATTGCTGCTGTGCCTCCTCTGCCAGATTTACTTCAACCATCTTGCCACACAACTCTCCACATGCCTGTTAGCATATGGTATGCTGGACAACACATAGTGTGGTGAATCGTGGAGGTGGTCACAAATGCGGTATTCCGGTCTGTTAGAAGTGCGCGACCGACCCGACTAAACCCGGCTGAGATCCCGTAACAGCCCCGCGGCCGGCTATCTCACCCGTGCTGAAAATTGGCCAGCAGGAATGGCCGCATTCATTAACTCCGTGTCCGCAGGCGGCACTCAGTGACGGAAATAATTCTCATCCATCTGGTTTAAATTGCCGCCGTTTAGCTTTCGGTCAGTTGACTGTTTGAATTAATCAAAATCCCTGACGGGGGATTGTGCGGGGCACAGTCTGCTCAAAATTCGCGTCACACAACAAACAAAACCCCTACTGCCTCGAAGAGTTGGAGAATCCCGAGTTTCGTTGGCAGAACACGCTTTACACGGCGGGGCTTGATTCGGACGGCTTCGACCCCGACGCTCCGCTGCCCGCCGAGCTCTGGGCGCAGCGGTCGGCGCCGTCGAGCCGGGCCGAGCAGCTCTTTGCGGCCTCGCGTGCCCGACCCGAGGCGTCGTTACGGGAGATCACGCGGGAAGTGACGGGCGGGCTGGCGGGGCAGACGCACTTCATCGGCACGCCCGAGCAGCTGGCCGACCACGTAATCGATTGGCAGGACGCGGGCGCGGTCGACGGGTTCACGATCATGGGATCGACACTGCCGCATGAGCTCACGACGTTCGTCGATCATGTCGTGCCCATCCTGCAGCGCCGTGGCCGATTCCGCACCGAGTACACCGGGCCCACTTTGCGCGATCATCTCGGACTCGAGCGGCCGGCCAATTAGCGTCTTAGGATTCCACGCGATCAACGACGAAGCGAACCTGGCAGCTTTTGTGAATATTACCGGGGCGGAAACCAGTGATTTCTGTATCCACAACACAAAAACCGAGACTGGTGAACAATGAATGCCACTCGCTAACCCGTTTGAACTGGCAGCCGAAATTCATATCGACAAGGCCCTGAGCGACGGCGTTGCCGAAGAAATCGACAAGTACGAGCACCTGAAATTGGTCATTTTCGGTCAATTTATTGAACTCGACTAACTCAGACTGCACCGCAGCAGCCCCGAGAGAGTCGGTGGGGACCGCGTACGTGTCCTCCTCGATAATCAACCGTCGAGCAACACGCCGCAAATTAATCAACAGCGGAATCACATCGGTGGCATCAACATGATGGAGAACCGTTTTGACGATCGCGCTGTCGAACATGTCGTCCGCATACGGGACATCAACAGGCGAGGCCATCTGCCGAAACGGCAGAACGTCGGCGTCCGCGCCACGATAGTCCATGACGTCAGTGGTGTAGCAGTCGAAGCCGGCGCGGGCGATCAGCGCAGCTAAATGACCGCGGCCGGAGCCGAAGTCGAGTACGGTGCTGCCGCTAATGGCGTCGGCAAGATTGTTGAAGTCCTGTATCGGCTTCCGCTGCGACTTGTACGCCGAGTAGCCCACGGTGAACCATGAGCCGTTTCCTTCGGGGGTGAAGAATTGCTCGTGCACCTCTTCCGATGCTTGATACAGCTCCCCGCCATCACCAGCTGCCAGCAAAAACTTAAAAGCGTCTTCTAGAATCCCACTCACATCGCTGGCATAGTCAGGAAAATGAGATTTGTAGCTCTTGTCCAACACCGACATCGTGAAATTCAGTGCCGACGTTCCCTGCTGCAAAGTCTCATGGATGAAATCGTATTGAGCTCGTTTGGTGGCTGTTGTCACCAAGGATCCTTTCGTCGCCCATACTGCAAATGCCTGACGCAGCGTCGTTGGGTAGCGGCAGGCGGAGGCCCAGCAGTGGATTGAACGACATGATATCAGGGCAATGCAAATAGAAGCCGCCCGGCTAAAACTAGTTAAATTTTCTTGATCCGCCTTTACAAATGTGCCACGCGCGCGTATTGGCAACGATGGCCTGCCCGCATGTCTTTTATGCACACTCGTCAGCAGATCCTGTTTGACGTGCAGTTTTCGCCGCGAACTGCTCCGTTCGTGCCGGTTTGAACCTTGCCGAGCGCCGCCTGGAAGCAAACCGCGAACCTTGCAGGGCACGAGCGTGCGGTGACCGGTAACCGTAGGGTTGCGGATTATGGCGGTGCTGCGTGGCAAGAGGATCCTGTTCGACATCGACGGCACCTTGGTCGACTCCACCGCCACAGTCGAACGGTCCTGGGGTACCTGGGCCGACGAATACGACGTCGACTACGAACAGGTCCTCAAGGTCTGTCACGGCAGGCGAACCGAGGACACGGTCGCGCAATTCGTCGCACCACGGCAGCGCGTCGCGGCGACGGCTCGGCTACTTGCCTTGCAAGAGAGCGCCGATCTCGAAGGTGTCCTGGCGCTACCGGGGGCACGCCGATTGCTTGATGCCCTACCACGTACCCATTGGGCCGCGGTGACGTCCGGGCCGCGCTCGTTGATGGCTGCCCGGCTGGCGGCAGCGCGGCTTCCGGCTCCGGAGTTGCTGATCGGCGCAGAAGACGTCTCGACCGGCAAGCCAGACCCCGAGAGCTACCTCAAGGCGGCCGCCGCGCTGGGCTTCGAGGCACAGGACTGTCTGGTGGTCGAGGATGCGCCCGCGGGCGTCGGGGCCGGCCGAGCCGCCGGGGCGCAGGTACTAGCCGTCACGACCACCCACTCCGCGACCGAACTGTCGGACGCGCACGTCGTCGTGGCCGATTTATCCTGCGTCAGCGTCGAAGCCACCGGCGACGGCGTGGCCTTGCTGACCACCTAATCCAGTGGACAGCCCCGCAACGATCAAGCGGCGGTGAGATGACGTGCGGTCCCCAACGGTATGGAGACGGCGAGTTCGGTGCCGGGGGAGGTGGAACGCACGTCGAACTGTCCACCGGAGGCGAGTACCCGCGCGCGCATCGATGCCATTCCGATATGACCTTCCTCGGCCTTGCGCGCGATAGCCGCCTCGGAGATGCCCACTCCGTCGTCGGCGACACGCAGCCAGGCCAACCCTTCGCGGTATTGCAACTCGATCCAAATATTGTGTGCCCGGGCATGTTTGATGACGTTCGTCGACGCTTCGCGCACAGTGTTGTACAGCACGTCGTCGGCCTCGGTGCGCAGGCCGTCGGGCCAACTGGCCGCGTCGAAATCGACGGTGAGTCCGGCGCGCGAACCAAGGCTTTCGGCGAGAGCGGAGACCGCCGACTTCAATCCCATCCGCACCAGCACGTCTGGATGCAGTTCACGGACGACGTCGCGCAGCAGCCCCGAACACTCGGCGAGCGCGGACGCGACACGGTCGGCGGCATCGGCTGAGCCGGCTTGCACATCCTCCATGTCTTGGCGTGCAACCAAGATGTACTGAAGAGCCCCATCGTGTAGACGTTCCGAAATCGCTTGCCGCTCATGCCGTTCCACTGCCAGCAACTCTTCCAGCAGGTGGCTTCGCTGCCGCGCCAAGTCGGCGATCATTTCCAGCCTGGACCGCTGGAGGAAGGACAGGGCAACCGACCCGCCGGCAAGTGCTGCCAAGACGAATGCGCTCAGCAGGATCGACGCCCACGGCTCCTGGTCGGCCGATCTGGTGATCGAGCAGGTCAGAACGAACACGGATATGGTCGGGTTCGCCACCGCCGCACTGATCTTGGGATCCAGCTGCGCGCCCGCGATCAACGGGATCAGGAAGAAACCAATCCGCATCACATCCGACGTCCAGTCCTGCGGGGAGGTCACACCGGCGAGTATCGACAGGACCGAAACCATCATCACGTCGGCGGTCAGCATGAGCAGCGGCACCAGCGTCGTGGTGGATGTCGTCGTGGGCGACCCACGGCGCAGCGTCAACGCACTCCAGCAGCCGAGGATGACCATGTACACCAGCGGGATGGTCGCGCAGACCCACTCGTAATGGTCCGGCGGGTCCAGCACCAACGTCGCTACGACCAAGACGATCAACACCGAGCGCAATCCAAACTGCAGCAGGGTGCCTTGCCACATCGTCCGGCGGACGTCGGGTACCACCTGTTGCGCTCGCAGGTCGACCACACGCTGAGGATCTCCGGGCATTAGCGGCTCCTGTCGTATCGCAATGGCGAGATCATAGCCACCGATTTCCGGCAAGAATGCGTGCTGCGGCAAACAAATTAGACGTGGCCCACGAGAACGCCAGCCCGGCTCCGTACGGGCCGGAAGGCTAAGGTCGCGCGGGTGCGGCCGCACTTCCACGCATGCAGTCCTGAAACTCAGGACTGCCCGGGGCGAAGTCGAAGCCACAGTTGCACTCATGAGTTTGCTGGGGGTTGGCCAGCGAATCGCAATAGGGAGTGCCTGCCGAGGCCGGCGATGCGGACACAACCCCGGCGGCCAAGACCGCCAATGCGGCGCAGGCGGTGGCCGTCAATACTCGCGCCTTCACGTTGGGATTCCTCTGCTCTGAAGACGACGGTACTGCCGCCCTTGGTTCCGGCGGTGACAACGATTGTCGCACCGCGCTAGCCAAATAGTAGGGATCTTGTGGCTCGTTCGCGATTCGAATTGCGTCCCGGTCAAAAGCGTTGCCCCCGCCGGCGCGCGTTCTCGTCGGCAGGTGGCCACTTTTACTCCCGTGCGTGCGGGGCTTGCGGCGGTACTGGCGATGACGGCGTGCGCGACGGCACCCGTCGGCGCCGCGGACCCGACGACCCAACAGTCGCCGTTCCCGACCGGAAAATCCGGTACGACGATCCATGTCACGGAGTACAGCACCGCGACCGCCGACGTCACGCTCAACAACGTGGCCTGGGTGTCGTCCGGCTGCACCAGCAGCGGGGGAGGCTGCAACGTCATCGAGCTCACCATCGTCGGCAAGTCCGACGCGCCATTCAGCTACAGCGGCGCACCATCACCGCCGCGTCTTCCCCGTGGCGGCAGGACCCGTACCGGGACGTCCAAGGCGGCTCGTCCGTGGTCGATTACTAGACGATCGGCAAGACGCCGCCGCTGCGCTCGGGCGCCGTCGCCAACGGCCAAACCGCGCATGGATTCATCGCCTACGACGGCAACGTGAAACAGGGCGATTTTTATGTCGAGTTCAACGATCCCAATGCCCCGGCGGCACCCACCCCGTTGGCGGGCTGGAAGGTTCACAGCTAGCGCAAGCAGCGACGCCAAATTCCGAACGCATTGACGAAAGGTCATGCGGGTTGACGATATTCGTCTTCAGGTGTGTGGCCAGAAGCGGTACACCACCAGCACCGGCACGATCACCCAGGGCAGGTTGAGCGGTAGGTAGGTCGCCAGGTGCGGGGGACTGTCAGGCCCGAGAAGGGTCTGCATGAAGTAGAAGCACATGTTCACCACCGCGCTGACGACGTAGGCCATGGCCAATCCGGGCAGCCAGGGCCACGATTTGAGCTTCCAGACGCCGACGGTGAGCACAACGAGCAGCGGGAGCTGCACGAAACCGTCTTGCTGCCAGATCGCGTGCATACCTGGATCTTGACGCACTTTGTGCGGATGACCAGCCACCCACGGATGGCGGCGCAGATCGACCGCGGGCTGGCGGCCGCAAGTCCGATGAGGCGATGCGCACCGTGACCGAAACCCGGGTCGTCGAGATCCATCCAACACGTGCACCGGTCGAAAGTGTCTGCGTACGCGGCGATTTCGACTACCCGTCCCGCTGGTTATGGCTCGTCAAATGGTGCGTGCTGGCGGTGCCGCACTATCCCATCCTGATTCTGCTGTATCTGGTGTATCCGATCCTGACGATCGCGGCCGGTTTCGCGATCCTGTGCACCGGACGCTATCCACGCCCGATCTTCGACTTCAATGTCGGCGTGCTGCGGTGGTCGTGGCGAGTGATGAGCTACCGGTTTCCGATGAACAGCACCGACAAATATCCACCATTCACCCTGGCGGCCCGGCCCGACTATCCAGGCGAGCTCGAGGTCGAATACCCCGAGCACCTGACGAATTGGGCCGTCCTGGTGAAGACGTGGCTATTGGGGGCCCCGCAGGTGTTGCTGTGCTGGGCGATGGAGCCGCTGCTGCAGCTGCTCTGCGTGATCTCGGCGGTGGCGTTGTTGTGCACCGGGACGATCCCGCGAGGCATCTTCGATCTGCTGATGGGCATTGTGCGATGGCGCTACCGGGTGGCGGTGTATGTATCGTTGATGCGTGACGAGTATCCGCCTTTTCGAATGGACCTAGGTAGCCGCTGACGCCCGGAAATCCGTTGTTTCCCTACATATACCGGTTCGGCCAGCCGATCTTCGATCGCGTCTTCTACAACCGGTATCGCCGCGACGCGATCGCGCACGCGACCGGACGGTTGCTGATGGTGGGCCTGGGACCAGGTACCGACATGAAGTTCGTCCCGCCCGCGGTCACCGCGATCTCGGCCGTCGAGCCGGTGGCCGCGTTCCGCCAGATGGCGTCTCGTCTCGCGGCGCGCCAGGGGATCACGGCCGACATCGTCGATGGGACCGGCGAGTCGATTCCGTTCGGCGACAACAGTTTCGATTCGGTTCATATCGGGTTGGTGTTGTGCTCGGTCGACGACGTCGCCGCGACGCTGGCCGAGATCCGCCGGGTGCTGGTGCCGGGTGGCCGGCTGGTCGTGCTCGAGCACGTGCGCGGAGAGGGCGCGACGGGCCGGTGCCAGGACCTGGTCGCCAAGCCGTGGTCCTGGTTGGCCGCGGGGTGCCAACCGAACCGGCGAACCATCGACTCGATTGCGGCCGCCGGATTTGATACCGCGAACCTGCGCAGCATCCCACGCACCCCGGTGCCGTTTCAGTGCAAGCCTCATCTGCAGGGGTTCGCCACGCTCACCGAATAGCACTCACTCGACGCCGATCGCTTCGATGATGTTCAATCGGGCGGCGCGCCGGGCCGGTGGCACCGAGCCGAGCAGACTGATGGCCAGCGCGCCGAGCGTGAAGGCCAGCGCCATCCAATTGGGATGGAAGGTGACGTGGAAATTCATCATGTCGCCGCTGACCAGGCTGAACAACCACTGGTCCGCGCACCCGAAGGCCAGTCCCAAAATTCCTCCCACACAACCGATTCCGACTGCCTCGACCAACACCATCCGCAGCGTGAACCGGCGGCTGGAGCCCATCGCCCGCAGTACCCCGATTTCGCGGCGCCGCTCCAGCACGGACAATGTCAGGGTGTTGAGCAACGCGACCGCGGCCACCAGCACGACGATGATCCAGACGGCGTTGGCGATGAACATGCTCTGATGCATCGGCGCTTCGAGTCCCGCCAGCTTGGCGCCGCCGTCATAGACATAGTTCGGTGCGGGCACCGCCGCACGGATATCGGTCAGCAGGCGATGGGAATCCACGTCCGGGGCCGCAGCGATCTGCAGCGTCGTCGCGACCGGGCGGTCAAACCAGTCCCGCATTTGACCCAGGCTCAAACCCAGGGTGCCGATGACCGTCGAGAAATAGGGCACCAGCGCCAGCACCGTCGCCTGCCGCACCCCGTGCGGTGTTTGCATGGGGAGCGGGTCGCCGACCCGAACGTGCAGGGTATTACCCAGATTCTGCGAGAGCACGACCCCGCGACCGGCCAGCACGTCGTCGCGCACCTGTCGGTCGAGCGCGCGGAACAGCGGGTCGGCGGTTCCGGCCGAGAAGCCGTCGAGCATCACCCGCGTACCCCCGACCTCGGCGAACCCGTACGCGCCCTCGGTGACATGAGCCACGCCCGGCACGGCCGCCAGTTTGCCGGAAAGTCCTTGCGGCAGCGCATCAGTGGGGTAGGTGTCCGGAGAATTCGCGCTCACCCACACCGGGGTGTCGGTCACCGGGGCGAAAATGCCTCGCGCCGAACGAATCATGTCGTTCTTCGTGCCGGTGATCGTGACGGTCGTGATGACCGCGATGACCACCGTCATCACCGTCGCCCACACCTGCCGCAGCGCACGCTCGATGGTCGCGGCGGCAATGGCGCCGACGGTGCCGAATATTCGAGACGTTGCGGCCGCGGCGGTGACGATGGGCATCGTGAGCGCGAAACCGAGCGCGATCTCCACGGAGAACACGGCCGACATCGCGACGAACGCCAGCACGCCGCGCTGGGTGATCACGACCGCGATCGACGCGGTGAAAACCATCACCGCTCCGATGCCGCAGACCATCCGCAGCCAGTGCGGCACCCGGTCGGCGGCCGATACTACGACGGGTGCCAACGCCTCGATGGGTGCGACCTTGTACACCTGGCGGGCGGCCATCGCGGAGGCCATCGCGCTGGTGAGCGCGGTCGTCACGATGGCGACCGGGATCGCATAGCCGGCAGCCAGTATTCGATGCGGGCTTCGAGGCCATGCGTCATCGCCGGCGGCAATCGGCCAATCGCGATGCGTCCCATCCCGATTCCGATCGCCGACCCGATCGCGCCGCCGATCGTCCCGAGGATCGCCGCTTCGGCCAGCATGTCGCGGACGATCAAGGCACGCCGGCCACCGAGCGCACGCAGCAGCGAGATGACCGGCCGACGCTGGGTGATGGCCATGGTCATCGTGGTGTAGATCAAGAAGGCGCCGACCATCAGCGCCACCATCGCACCCATCAGGGCCATGTAGTTCATCAGCTTGACACCGTCGTCGGCCCGGGTAGCCCGCATACTCGGGTCGGCGACGATGGCTCGTCCGTTCACCGCTGCGCTGACCGCGGAGCGCACCTGGCCCAGGTCCGCACCCGGCTTGATCGTGATCAGGATCGACTCGAGCTGACCCTGACGCCCGGTGACGCTCTGCGCCAACGCAAGTGGCGCCAGGACGTAATGCCCGCCGTTGAGTGCGGCAACCTCTTTGCCGGCGAGCACCTCGGTCACCGTCACCGAACCCGAACCGAGCTACAACGTCTGGCCTTTGGCGCGACCGACCGCCGGGCCGACGCGAACTCCGTTCGCGGGTCCGGGTGGGTTCGCCGCCGACTGTTGTGGCGCAGCAGTTTTCAACGCGTCTTTGAGCGCACCGCCCAACGCCGCGAGGCGATCGTCGGCGCCGAACAGCAGCACCGGTCCCGACGAGGTGGACACCGTCGTCCGGATCATGGGCGCCGCGGTAGCCACCCCGGGGACCGCGGCCACGTCGGCGGCGATACCGTCGGGAAATCCCGCGTCGGTGATCCCGGAAACCTCCAGCGCGGCGATGCCGGCGATTCCGTCGCTGAGCCGATTGACCGATCCGGTGATCGACTCGAAGATTCCGAACACGGCCACCAAATCCATTGCGGAGACCGCTATTACGGCGATCGAGGCGACGGTCCGTCGCCGGTGCACGGCAAGCTCGCGCAGGCTGCAGACGCGCAGCCGGCTGGCGGTGGCGGTGATCGCCGGACCCGCTCTCACACCAGGACCGCCGATCGTTCGTTGGACACGATCCGCCCGTCCTGCAGCATGATGACCCGGTCGGTTGCCTGGGCGGCTTCGGGGTTGTGCGTCACCATCACCACCAGCCGGCCGCGCCCGGCCTCGTGCGCGACGTCGCCGAGCAGCGTCAATATCGAAGCGCCGGTTGCGGTGTCGAGGTTTCCGGTGGGTTCGTCGGCCAGGATCAACGGCGGGTCCATCATCAATGCCCGGGCCACCGCGACGCGCTGCATCTGACCACCGGACAGCTCGGCCGGCCGGTGCTCGGTCCGGTGGCCCAGGCCCACACGTTCCAGCAGCCGCATCGCATCCGGTTTGGCCTTGCCCAGCCGCACGCCGTCGAGCAGCTTGGGGACCGCGACGTTCTCCCAGGCCGACAGCGTCGGCAAGAGGTTGAAGAACTGGAAGATGAAGCCGACGCGATGATGGCGAAACCGCGATTGCTGGTGGTCGTTGAGGCGGCCGATCTCGTCGCCGTCGAATTCGATGGACCCGGAATCGGGAGAGTCCAATGCACCGAGCAAATGCAGCAGCGTGCTCTTGCCGGCGCCGGACGGCCCGACCATCGAGACGAACTGCCCGCCCTCGAGCCGCAGGCTGATCTCGTCGAGGGCGCGTACGGTTTGTCCGCCGATTCGGTATTCGCGTACCACATCACGCAGTTCGATGGTCAGCAATTTGTGCTTGGGACCGGTGCAGGTGTCGATTCGTCTGAACATGATCCTCCTGCGGCTAATCAACGCGCGCGTCTGCCGCTACCCGCACGGCGCCCGGGGCGCTGGTACCCGGTTAACGGGACCGAACCGTGATCGGTTCATCCAGGGTTTCGGCGGAATACCGTGGCGGTATGTCATCGAGAATTAACCAAGAGCGTTTGCTAGCGGTGTAGCCGCGCCATTTTGAGCTACCTAAACTCCTAGGAGTTCGGGGGGTATGCCTAACCACTAGTCGGGCAGGCGGCTATGGAACGACTGAGCGGGCTGGATGCGTTCTTTCTCTATCGGGAGACGCCGACACAACCACTGAACGTGTGCTGCGTGTTGGAGTTGGACACGTCGACAATGCCGGGCCGCTACAGCTACGGCGCATTTCGCGCGGCGTTCGGCGAAGAGCGTTGCGGTCGTGCCGGAATTCCAGATGAAACTCGCCGACAACCAACTGAATCTGGATCACCCGGTGTGGGTGGACGACGAGAAGTTCCAACGGGAGCGCCACCTGCAGCACGTCGGTGTGCCGTCGCCCGGGGGACGCCGTGAGCTGGCCGAGATCTGCGGATACATCGCCGGGCTGCCGCTCGACCGGGATCGGCCGCTGTGGGAGACGTGGGTGCTGCAGGGCGGCGCCAACAGTGACGCCGTCGTGGTGATGCTCAAGGTACACCATGCTTTGATCGACGGCGTCGCGGGTGCCAACCTGCTGGGTCACCTGTGCAGCCTGCGGCCCGACGCGCCGGCACCGGAGGCCGTCCGCGGCGCGGGCGGGGGTAACCCGGTGCAGATCGCGCTCAGCGGCCTGATGGGATTTGCCCGCCGTCCATTGCGGCTGGCGACCGTGGTGCCCGCGACGCTGCTGACGTTGGCGCGGACGGCGCTGCGGGCGCGCGAGGGCCGCACCATGGCCGGCGCCCTTCTCGGCCCCGCCGTCCCCGTTCAACGGCTCCGTCACCCGCTACCGCAACATCGCCTACACCCAGTTGGACATGCGCGACGTCAAGCGTGTCAAGGACCGCTTCGGCGTGACCGTCAACGACGTGGTGGTGGCGTTGTGCGCCGGGGTGTTGCGACGATTTCTGCTGAAGCGCGGCCAACTGCCGCATAAGCCGCTGGTGGCCACGGTGCCGGTCTCGGTGTGCGGCAAGTCCGATCGCCCCGGGCGCAATCAGACCACCTGGATGTTCTGCCGGGTGGAAAGCCAGATCAGCGATCCGGCCGAGCGCATCCGCGCGGTGGCCGCGGGAAACCGCGCCGCCAAGGAGCACACCGCGGCCCTGGGCCCCACCCTGCTGCACGACTGGACCCAGTTCGGCGGCCCGACGATGTTCGGCGCGGCGATGCGGCTGTTGCCCCGCATTCCGATCAACCGCAGCGCGTTCAACCTGATCCTGTCGAACGTGCCGGGCCCGCGAAACCAGCTGTATTTCCTGGGTTGCCGGGTCGCCGCGATGTATCTCTTCGGGCCGGTCATCGGCGACGCCGGACTCAACATCACCGTGATGTCGCTCAACGGCGAACTCGGCATCGGCCTGATCGGCTGCCCGGATCTGCTGCCCGACCTGTGGGGCATGGCCGACGCCTTTCCCGATGCGCTCAAAGAGCTGCTGGAGTGCGCCGACACCGCGGGCGGCGGCAGCTACACGCCGCAGATGTGAGGAAACGGGCGCACCGTCGCTGGCCGGTCACCGTCAGCCGGGGCACCGGTGTGTCCGTCGGCCCGGCAATGTCGCACGTTATGCGTGTGTTCCTGGGCGCGGCGGCCTACGCTGGCTGCGAACCGCAGGAGGGCCTTTGACAATGGAACCGCAGTCGCTCGATCCGGTAGCCAGCGAACGTCAATCGCACGCCGGCAAGTTATGGACGACCGATCTTTCGATCAACGAATTCGCTCTGCTGCACGGCGCCGGATTCGAGCCGATGGAGCTAGTGATGGGCGTTTCGGTGTATCACGTCGGCTACCAGTTCACCGGGATCCGGCAGCAATCGGAGCTGCCGGTGCTGACCGACGCGACCCACCGGGCGCGCTGGAACGCCATGTCACGCATGCAGGCTGAGGCCGACGCGCTGGGCGCCGACGGGTGTTCGGTGTCCGGCTCGATTGGCGCCAACAAGGCGAGGGCGAGCATCTGGAATTCATCGCGGTCGGCACCGCCGTGCGCTACGTGCCCAAACCGGGAGCGTTTCGACGGCCCAACGGGCAGGCGTTCAGCAGCCACCTGTCCGGCCAGGATCTGACCACGTTGCTGCGCTCCGGGTTCGTGCCGGTCGCATTCGTGATGGGCAATTGCGTGTTTCACATCGCCGTCCAGGGTTTCCTGCGAACCCTTAGCCAGGTGAGGCGCAACGCCGAGATGCCGCAGTGGACCCAGGGCAGCTACCAGGCCCGGGAGCTGGCCATGTCGCGCATGCAGAGCGAGGCCGAGTGAGACGGTGCGAACGGCGTCGTCGGCGTGCACTCCGCCATCTCGAACTACGCCTGGGGCCATCACACCGTCGAGTTCTACGTGGCCGGCACCGCGGTGCGCCGCACCGGCGAGCCGCAAACCATCACACCGACGTTCGTGCTTCCGATGAGCGATTGATGACGACCTACGACCAACAGCGGGCCAGCCACGCGATCGGGGTGGCGCTGACCGGGCCCGGCGGCGTCGGACAAGTCATCCGGGTGTTTTGCGGCGTTCCCGGCGTCATCCTGAGCCCGGCGCGGCGTGGCCTGTTCCGGTCCGCGCCGGAGCGGGTCCAGATCGGGGAGTGGCGTTACGCACTCACCGCCGACGGGCGCCTGAGCGCCGGCCACGTCGTCAATGACATCGTCTTGGCCGAGGAGGTACTGGCCGCCGGCGCCGTCGGTCCCCACATCGCCCGGGCGCTCGCGCAGTTGGTGGGCCACTACGGGCCGACGATCGTTCCCAATATCGACGCGGCGGTCGAGATTCTCGAAGTAACACTCGGCTACTGAGTGAATTACGCGGTAAGCCAAGGGCTTTCGCGCGAATTCAGTCACCGGCAGGTCACGCCGCCGGTCCCGGGGGCGGTCCGGGACGATGCGATGCCACCGGCGCGGGCGTCGGGGACGGCGCGGCCGAGGGTGCGGTCGAACGTACCGGCGCGGGTGTTGGGGCGTGCGACCGACCCGGCGTCGGTGTGGGAGTCGGGGGAGTCGCCTCGGCAATGCGGTTCGCGCTGAAATCCGCTGCCTGATCGATCATCCCGATCTGCTGGTATTGCCGATGCGCGGCGAAGTCGCCCGAGTCCGAACAGATCGGGTCGTTGGGGGCGCACAACTCGATCGTCTTGGCCGCATACAACGGGCCGACGGTGACCGGCGGCTGATTGATGAGGTTCATGAACTGGGCCGACGGTTTCCCGAACAGTGCGACCGCGGCGACGTGGTTGGCGACCTCGGCGGGCATGGGTCGTAGGCCCTGTCCGAGGCTCGTCCCGTCGGGCACCCGATTGGCGGTGACGAAGCCCATCACGGCCGCTCCCTGGGAGTAACCGCCAAGCACCATCAGGGTTTTGGGGCAGCTCGTCGCCATCTGTTCAACGTGTGTAGCCGCGTCGGCAATGCCGTCGACGGCCCGGGGAAAGTCCATGGATGCCGGATAGCTCACCGGGTACACCCCGACAGACTTCGCGCCGACGTGCGCGCGCACGGAGTCGACGAAATTCTCACCGACGTCGCCCAGACCGGGCGCCTCGTCGGTGCCTCGAGCGAATACGACCTCCACGTCGGGACAGGGCTCGGCGGACACGGCGCGGGTAGGGGCGATCAGCACCGCCCACGTGGACGTTGTAGCGGCGCAAAGTACAACCGGGAGGGCGTACGCCTTCACGCGTGGGATTTTGTCACATTTTCACCACGAGCGCCTGCTATGCATTGTCGTGTCGTGTCGTGTCGTGCCGTGCCGCCGCCCGGCGGTGGTGGCTAAGGCGCTGTCGCGCCACTACTTTGACGCGCCTTGCTCGCCGGCGCGGTGCCGGTGCAGAAACGCACTGCCCGCACGCAGGGCGCCGCGGAACGCGTAGGCGGCCGCAACCACGCACAGCAGGATCAGCAGGATGAACATCGGCAACCAATTGGCCCGGCTGTGGTCGACGCCCCACCAGACGATCGTGAACAGCACCGCGCAGAGCGCCACCACCACATCGCGCCAGTTGCCCTGGTACGACATCGCCGCTCTGCGCAGCGCGCGGCTCCGGTCCGCGGCGTCGACGAGGTCGTCGATGCGGGCATCGATCGAGCGGCGCAACGCGTCACGTCGCTCGGTGGCCTCCGCGGGGAGCCGCTCCAGCAGATCCATGTCCTGCTGGATCGATTGTCGATAGTCCGGCCCCCGGAATTGCACGGCCGTAACCGCCAGCAAGGCACCACCGAAGGCGGGCGCGCTGTCCAGCGCGAGCTGTCCGAGTCCGACCATCTCCAACCTCCTTCGGCGGCTGACCGGGGATCAGGAAGCCGCCGGCGGCCGGCGACGGGCCCGAGGCTCGGGAACCCGCAGCGGGTCCAGCGCTTGCGCGATTTGCGGGTAGGCGATCGCCGGTCCGATCCAACGGATCAGGTAGCGCCGGAGGTCCGAGCCGCTGCGCGGGGGCCGTCCCGGGTCGGCCAGGAACGAATGCAACAGGCGGAGGGTGAACTCGTTCAACTCGTCCAGGCCCGCATCGTCGAAACCGTGCTTCTCCCAATCGATGTCGAAACGGTGCAGCATCGATCGTCCGAACGCCAGCGCCGTGTCCGACACGATGGAGATCGTCTGACCGCCGCGGGTGCGTCGATTCAGCACCAATTCGAGCTGGTTGTCGGCGGCCAGCTGTTCCACGGCGAACGCGAAACTCTCGGTCACCGCCAGCACGGGATCGGTGATGCCCTTGAGGTGGGCCGCCAGATGATCGAGGAAGCCGTCGGCCGAGCGCATCGCGCTTGCCACCAGCAGGGCCCGGGTTCCCGGGAAATACCGGTACACGGTCTGCCGGGTCACGCCCAGGGCGCGGGCGACGTCGGCGATCCGCATGGCCGAACCGCGCTCGTCGATGATCTTGTCCGCCGCATCCAGGATCCGCTCGATCGCCTCCTCGTCGGAGGCCGGCGTGTTGCCTGCCCAACCGTGGCTGCGCATGGTCAGCGCACGGCGATCGCGTCGTCGGTCATCATCACGGCTGGATCATATCGTCGCAGCTAGACGAATCGCGGCCGATGCGCGCGGCGGGCCCAAAGCGGCGTCCGCCGCGTGATCAATCTGTGATGGGACACTATCTGACGTGTGTATGATCACTGCAAATCAGGAGGCCCCCACCATGCAGTACGACACCGTGATCATCAACGGGCGCTGGTTCGACGGGACCGGCGCGCCGTCGGCCCTGCGCAACCTCGGGCTGCGCGACGGTCGCGTCGCCACCATCAGCGACGGCCCGCTGGACACCACGGGTGCCGATATCATCGACGCGACGAGGCAATGGGTGATCCCCGGCATCATCGACATCCACACCCACTACGACATCGAAACACTATGCAGCCCGCGCTTTCCGAGTCGCTGCGACATGGCGTGACCACGGTGATGCTGGGCTCTTGCTCGCTGTCGACGGTGTACCTGGACAACGTCGACGCCGGCGACATCTTCGGCCGGGTCGAGGCTATTCCGCGGCGTTATGTCATCGAGCAGCTGGATGAGGCCCGGTGTTGCAACAGCCCCAAGGAATATGTGGCCGCCCTCGAGGAGCTGAACCTGGGCCCCAACATTGCGGCGTTCATCGGACATTCCGACATGCGGGCCGCGACGATGGGACTGGACCGGTCGACCCGCAAGGACATCCACCCGTCGCCCGCGGAACTGGCGCGGATGGAGTCGATGCTGACCGAGGCCCTCGACGAGGGATTCGTCGGGATGTCGTCGCAGCAGTTGCTCTTCGACAAACTCGACGGTGAGGTCTGCCGGTCGCGCACGCTGCCGTCGACCTATGCCATATGCCACGTCGCGCGAACTGCGCCGGCTGAACGCAATTCTGCGGCGGCGCAACAAGATTCTGCAGTCGGGTCCCGACATCAAGAATCCGCTGTCGATCCTGTCGCAGCTGGCCGCCTCGCTGGGGGTGGGGCGGCGACGCCTCAAGACCAGTCTGCTGTCGGCCGCCGATGTGAAGGCCCTCCCGCCGGTCATCCATTTGATGGAGGCGCTCGCGCGTGTCGTCAACCGGCTTGGCGGGGACTTCCGCTGGCAGCATCTGCCGGTGCCGTTCGAGGTGTACGCCGACGGGATTTCGCTGGTGATCTTCGAAGAGTTCGGCTCCGGCGCCGCGGCGCTGCATCTGCAGGACGAGCTGGCCCGCAACGAGCTGATACGGGACGAGGAATATCGGCGTCAGTTCCGCAAGGACTACGACCAGAAATACGGGCCGCGGGTATGGCACCGTGACTTCTTCGACGCCGACATCGTGGCCTGCCCGGACCAATCGGTGGTCGGCAAGTCCTTCGGTCAGGTGGGTTTGGATCGCGGCGGCCTGCACCCCGTCGACGCGTTCCTGGACCTGGTGCTCGAGGACGGCGAGGCACTGCGCTGGCGCACCACGATCTCCTACCACTGGCCCGAGGTGCTCAAGAAGCTAGCGCAAAGCGGATGCGTCCAGATGGGTTTGTCCGATGCGGGCGCGCACCTGCGCAACATGGCGTTCTACAACTCGGGTCTGCGGTTGCTGCGCCACGTCCACGACGCCGAGAAGCGGGGCACCCCGTTCCTGTCGATCGAGCGGGCGGTACACCGGCTCACCGGGGAGCTCGGAGCCTGGTACGACATCGATGCGGGCACCCTGCGGGTGGGCGATCGCGCCGACATGGTGATCGATCCCGACAAGCTCGACGAGTCGCTCGACGCCTACGCCGAGCACCCGGTCGAGTCCTACGGCGGGCTGTCGCGCATGGTGAACCGCAACGACGACACCGTGACCAGTGTGCTGGTGTCCGGTCAGTTCGTGTTCGGGGCGGGCCAGCCGTCACCGGTGCTCGGCACGCAGCGGTTCGGCCGGTTCCTGCGCGCCGGCGAGCGAAGGCTCGCACCGGCGGTCTAGCCGGATCACGTTGTGGTGGAAAGGCTTTCGGCGGCAACCTGCTTGGCCCACTGGTAGTCGGCCTTGCCGGCCGGCGAGCGCTGGACCTTGCCGGTGCGGATGATTGCCTTGGGCAGTTTGTATCCGGCGATGTGTTGTCGGCACGTCTGTAGCAGTTCCTCGTCGGAGGGGTCTTGGCCATCGACGAGTTGGACGATCGCGACGACCTCGTTGCCCCAGCGCTGCGAAGGCCGGCCGGTGACCACGACGTCGTAGATACCGGGGTGCTCGGCCATCGCCGCCTCCACCTCTTCGGCGAAGATCTTCTCGCCGCCGGAGTTGATCGTGACGGCGTCGCGCCCGAGCAGCTCGATGCGTCCGTCGCCGAGGAAGCGGGCCCGGTCGCCGGGAACCGACCAGCGCACGCCGTCGACGATGGGGAAGGTGCGCGCCGTCTTCTCCGCGTCGCCGAGGTAGCCGAGCGGGATCGTGTTGCGCCGCGCCAGCCAGCCCTCGCCATCTCCGGGCCGCAGCTCACGGCTGAAATCGGCTGCCACAACGCTGGTTTCGGAGCCCGGGGTGAAGGTGGCCAGCGCAGTGGGTTCCGACTGCGTCGGTGTGGCGCTCATCTGCAGGCCCGATTCCGAGGCCCCGGCGGAATCGATGACCAGCAGGTTCGGCAGCGCGGTGAGAAAACGTTTGCGCACGCTGGGGGTCAGCGCCGCGCCGCCGTTGCTGATGTTGATCAGCCCCGACAGGTCGTAGTCACCGCGTTCGATCTCGTCGATCAGCGGGCGGGCGATCGCGTCGCCGACGACCGGGATGCTCATCACCCGTTCGCGTTCGACCAGTCGCAGAATGTCGTCGGCGCGAATGCTGTGCACGTCGTCGGGGAAGGTGACCCAGCCGCCCATCGTCATGATCTGGAACGTGCCCCATTGCGCGGCGCCGTGCATCAGCGGTGGGGATCAGCAGCACCGACGCGAAGCCGGGCGCCGCCGACGCGCGCTCGGCCAGCTCGGCGTAGGACTTCATCGCCTCGTCGGAGCCGAAAGGGCGTCCGCCCATTGAGGATACGAGCACGTCGTGCTGCCGCTACAGCACACCCTTGGGCATGCCGGTGATGCCGCCGGTGTAAAGCAGGTACAGGTCGTCCCCGCTGGGGGTGGGCATGCCGCCGGGCGGCGGCGGGGTCGCGATGCTCGATTCGTAGTCCACCGCGCCGGGCAGCAGCGGCTGCCCGGAGTCATCTGCCACCTGAATCAGGAACTGCAGGTGGGGGAGTCGGTCGCGGATCGCCGCGACGCGGGGCGCGAACTCGGCGTTGTAGACCAGCGCCCGTGCTTTCGCGTTGGCGAGCAGATAGACCAGCTCGGCGTCGACGTAGCGGTAGTTGACGTTGAACGGTGCGATGCGCGATCGGTAGGCGCCGATCATCGCCTCCAGATAGTGGTTACCGTTGCGCAAATACAACCCGACGTGGTCCTGGCCGGATTCATGGCCCTGCAGTCGATCCCGTTCGGTGTGACAGCCCAGTCCCAGCGATGCCAAGTAGTGGGCGACGCCGTCTACCCGCGCGTCCATCTCGGCGTAGGTCCATTGGTGGCCGCGCCAATACAGCACGCGCTGCTCGGGAAGTGCTTGTGCCAGAGTCGAAAACACCGTCGACAGGTTGAACCCGCTATCACCCATGGTTTTCCTCGAATTCGGTTGTGCGGTGGGGCGATCAGGCAACCGAGGCTCCCAGGATCAGGTTGACCGCCTCGTCGAGTCGCCCGGCGATCTCCTCGTAGCTGACGAATCGCGCCGTCATCAGCGCGCCGGCGAAGGTCATCTGCAGGGTCGATTTCACCGCGCGCGGCCACTCCGGGCCCAATGCGGCGGCGATCCGCTTGCCACTTCTTCGCCGATCTGCTCACGCAGCGGTTGCACCGCCGGATCGTCGGCCATCAACGCGGTTCCGCAAGCGGCGCTGAGCTCGGGTTCGTCGGTCACCGCCACGGCCATGTCCCGCAGCGTCGCGCTGACCCGGGTCTTGGTGGTGTCGTTGACGTCGGTGTGCAGCGGCAGCGCGCGCAGGAAACGCAGATAGACCGCGGCCACCAGCGCGCTCTTCGACGGAAAGTAGGTGTAGGCGCTGGCCGGCGAGACCCCGGCGCGGGCGGCGACGGCACGCATCGTCAGGTTGGCGAAGGACGATTCGCGAAGTTCCGCCAGGCCGGCGTCGAGGACCTTGCGGATCGTCTGGCCGGGCCGGCGATCCGAGCGGCGGGCACCGGTCACGCCGTCTATCGACCCGGCCGCAGCTGCCACTTCTCTAGACACCCGTCCAGTGTAGGAAACCGGATGACCGCGGCCGACGACACCGCCCCTTGGCGGTCAAACGGCCCGCCACAGCAGCTACCGCGTCTCACGTGCCACACCCGGCCGCTGGCCGGTTAGCGTCAAATACAGACGACTGTCCAGAATTTCCGGGTCGCGCTTTCCCGGCCGCGCGAGTCGTAAGGTGGCGGCTGTGACCCGGGAGGACCAGCGCCGGTGGGACGAGCGGTACACCGGCACGGGGCCGGCGTCCGGCGGCGCCGTCGGTCCCCCCGGCGTCTTCGCCGCCTACGCCGACAGCTTCCCGACCACCGGCCGGGCTCTCGACATCGCCTGTGGGCGGGGCTACGCCGCGCTCTGGTTGGCCCAGCGCGGCCTGGAAGTCGTCGCATTGGACATCTCCGCGGTGTCCATCGGGCAAGCACGCGAACTGGCCCGGCACAGCGGGGTCGACGAGCGGTGCCGTTTCGAGGTCGTGGATCTCGACGACGGCCTGCCGCCCGGGCCGCCGGTCGACGTCATCGTCTGCCACAAGTTCCGCGATCGACGCCTCGACCAGGCCGTCATCGACCGCCTGGCACCGGGCGGACTGCTGGCCATCGCGGCGCTGAGCGAGGTCGGGGCCGAACCGGGACCGTTTCGCGCCGCGCCCGGGGAGCTCGCGGCGTCCAACTCGGGTGCCCGGCGGTCGCGGGCCGCCAGCGCGTTGTCGAGCTCGCGCTGCGCATCAGCCAGAAGTTCGTTCGCGGTTCGGGTTTCGGGTCCGGCGCCGGGATCGCCGGTGATGCGGGTCTGCGGACACCCCGCCGGGGTGGTATTCGCCGCGCGCCACGACCAACGCGTTGTCCTGTTCATTGCGGGCCTGGGCGACCGCGGCGTCCAGCGCGCCGCGCGCGGACCGTGTCTGTTGCAGTACCGCCGACGCCTGCGCGACCGCCGGCGCCGAGTCCGCGGTACGCAGCGCGCGCTCTCCTCGAGGCGCTGATCGATCGAGCGGGAGAACACGACCAGGGCGGCGAGTTCGCCGACGACCACGCCGACCGCCACCGCCACGGCGATCCGCCCCGCAATGCCGGGACGACCGCGATGCGGGCCGCTCGCGATGCCCCGCGTCACCGCCCCGACCAGCAGCGCGAAGATCAGCGTCAGCGCGACGACGGCGATCAGCGGCCGGTGTCCCGATGCATCGACGGCCAGGGCCGCGACCAGCCAGGCCAACACGGCTCCGAGCAGCACCACCGCGCCCGCGACGGCGTGTGTGGACCGCTCGTGAGGTTCCCCCAATTCGCGCCAGTGTCCGCCGCCAAGCCAGGCGAGCACTCCCTCGACCCGGGAGACGGCTGAGGACGGCTCAATCGATTCGTGGGCGCCCATCAGACTCCAACACCTCCGCCGTCCAGCGTCCCAGGCGATCGCCCGACACACCGAATCGAAGCGGCGACTGTGGCGTTGTTCACAACGCGACACCGCCGGGCCGCACCCAGGTGAAATTCCTGCGACGCGGGCAGATTAGCTAAGTTTCCGGCAGGTGGCGTGAGACGGTATAAGCCTATGCATAACCACGACTACGTCACCTACGAAGAGTTCGGACGCAGATTCTTCGAGGTCGCCGTCACGCCCGAGCGTGTCGCCGCCGCCTTCGCCGAAATCGCCGGCAACGAATTCGCGATGGAACCGATCGCGCAGGGACCCGGCAGGATTGCCAAGGTCAGCGCCAACGTCAAGATCCACGATCCCCGCGTCACGCGGCGGTTGGGCGACAGCATCACCTTCGTCATTCACATTCCGCTGTCGATCGATTTGCTGCTGGACTTGCGGCTCGACAAGCAGCGTTTTCAGGTCTCCGGGGACATCGCGTTGCGCGCCACCGCCCGCGCCGCCGAGCCACTGGTGCTGATCGTCGACGTGGCGAAGCCCCGACCCTCCGATATCACCGTCAATGTGTCGTCGCAGTCGTTCCGCGGCGAGATTCTGCGCATCCTGGCCGGCGTCGACGGCGAGATTCGCCGCTTCATCGCCCAATACGTGGCCGACGAAATCGACGCGCCGCAATCCCAAGCCGCTCAGATCATCGACGTGGCAGAGAAGCTGAACGAAGCCTGGCCGTAGCCGAGCCGAAACACGTTGACCGACAGGGTAATATGACCGGGACCCAGGGCGCGGGTTTATCGGGTCACCGTCCGCGGGTACCTGGTGTGGGACCCGATTCGCGGCACGGTTTCACGGGGAGCGACAAACCTTGGCACATGTGGATGTTTCGACCAGGTCTGACCTGGAGCCGAGCACAGCCTGGAAACTGGCGTCCGATCTCGCCCGATTCGACGAGTGGATGACGATCTTCGGCGGTTGGCGTGGCGAGCTGCCGTCGACGATCGAGTAGGGCACCAAAGTCTCGTCGTGCATCAAGGTGAAGGGGTTCCGTAACGTCGTCCACTGGACGGTGACCCGCTACGACGAGCCCAAATCGATTGAGCAGCAAGGTCGCGGCCGCGGCGGCATCCGGATCACCGTAACGATGGCGGTGACCGACATGCATCCCGGATCGACCTTCGACCTCACCGCCAACCTCAGCGGCGGCGTGCCCAGCGGGCCGGTCGGCAAGGTCGTGGCCAGGGTGCTGCGGTCCGATGTGCGCAAGTCGGTGGAAAACCTCGCCGCGATGCAATAGCCGCGGGATTACCGGCTCGGACGGCGGCGGCAACGCCCGCGCCTACTGTTGGTCCCACGGCAACAGCTGACGGACCAGCCGCGTCTCGATCGCATTGACGGTCAACGATCGGCGCGCGATCCGCCACCCCGATCCCGTCGACTCGTACTCGTCGTCATAGCGCACATGCCAAGCCGCATCGATCACCTCGTCGGCGCGCCGCGTCCAGTGATGTGCGACGCACGCGATCCGGCCGTGCGCCGTTCCCGGCCGCGGCCGCCAGGGCGGCTGTGACCAGTCCTGGCCCAGCTGATTGAACTCGTCGGGCGGCGCGCCCGCGGTCACTCCCAGCGCCAGCACATCCTGCAGCGCCCAGGCGTCGGCCCCGTTCGGGTGCACCCCGACCGCCAGATCGTGCATGATCCCCAACGACATGCCCGCCCGGACCGCCTGTGACTGGGCCGCGGCGAGTTGCTCGTCGAGTTGCCATTGCATCCAGCGATGGAAATCCACTGCCTCCGCGTGCTTTTCGGCGAACCGGGCGACACCGATCGCGGTGGGATGCTGCAGGAAGTCGGGCCAGCAGTGTCAGTCGCCGCCATACTTTTCGGCCAGCGCGCACCAGACGGCGAAGTTGTCGAGCGCTTTGCCTTCCCGCTCGCGGAACGCGGCATAGGCCAGCTCCCGGCCCGCCGACCGCGGTGCTCGATAGACCAGCCTGAGCGCCTCCCGCTTGGCCGTCCAGGCGCTGTCCCGGTCGATCGCATCGAGCTTGCCGGCGCGCTGCTGGACGTCGTCGCGCAGCCGCCGCACCCGGCCGCGCTTGGCCAGGCCGGCGAACTCCGGGATGGACTCGACGCGAAGATAAAGCGGATTGAAGAAGCGCCGCGACGTCGGAAGATACGGCGACGGCTCCATCGGGAGCGTCGGGGTGGCCGCGTGCAGGGGATTGACCAGCAGGTAGTCGGCGCCGTGCCGGGCCGCCGACCAGACGGCCAGATCCGTCAGGTCGATGAGGTCGCCGACGCCCCACGACTGCTCGGACCGCACGCTGTACAGCTGGGCAGCCAGACCCCACGCCCGGCGCGCGCCGAGTTGTTCCGGTAACCCGAGCCAGTCGGGCATCACGATCAGCGCCGCACTGGTTTCGATGCCCCTGGACCGCAGATGCAACCGGTGGTAGCCCAGCGGCAGGTCGGTGGGCAAGACGAAACTGGCCTCGCCGACCCAGCGTCTGTCCAGGTTGAACGGGGGTGTGAAGTTGTCGACCTGCTGCACGCGGCCGTGCACGGTGCCGTCCTCGAACCGCAAACAACACCACGGCCGGATCACCGTGGGTGACGTGCACCCAGAACCGGGTCCGGGCGCCGGTGCGCGCCACGATGGTCGCGGGCAGCTGACGCGACCAGTACGCGCGCAACTGACCGGCCAAGGCCTCGTTGCGGGCCTGCTCGGTGCCGGCCTGGACACCGAGAGCCGTGAGCACGGACACCAGCGTGCTCTCCGATATCTGGACGTGGCGGCCCGTCCAGTCCTCGTACCAAGTGGCGATGCCGAATCTGCCGGCAAGTTCGACCAACGAAGGTGTGAGCTCAGTCATGCCGCCCATCTTGCTGCCTAACGCCGCCGGGCACGACTCGGGCCGATTACTTGGCAGGTCAGCCGAATGCTCGACAGGACGGCTTGGCCTTGCGCAGCTACGATCCCATAGCAGTAGAGGAATAGTCTGGCCGGGGGATCAAGTGGGGAACTTGAAAACTGCCAGCTCAGCGGCGCGTGCCGCCGCGGTGCGGGCGGGGGCTGCCGTTTGACGCCAGCCGAATTGATGGACGCGACGAGGCGTGGAAGTGAACCCGCATTGCGTTACATGGCGAGGTCATTGCGGGTGGCTTACGGTTATCGATGTGATTCGGGCGCTGGACGGTGTCCAGGCGTTCCAACAGACCGGATGGTGAATTAGTGGCGGAAGAGAGTCGCGGGCAGCGCGGCTCGGGGTACGGCCTCGGGCTATCGACGCGCACCCAGGTGACCGGCTATCAGTTCCTTGCTCGCCGGACCTCGATGGCGCTGACCCGCTGGCGGGTCCGGATGGAGGTCGAGCCGGGGCGGCGCCAGACCTTGGCGATCGTGGCGTCGGTCTCGGCGGCGGTGGTGATCTGCCTGGGTGCCCTGCTGTACTCGTTCATCAGCCCGGCCGGCACGGTCGGGGATTCCCCGATCATCGCCGACCGCGATTCCGGCGCGTTGTACGTGCGGGTCGGCGACAAGTTGTACCCGGCATTGAACCTGGCCTCGGCGCGGTTGATCACGGGACGACCCGACAACCCGCACCTGGTGCGGGCCAGCCAGATCGCCAACATCCCGCGCGGCCCGATGGTGGGCATCCCGGGTGCGCCGTCCAACTTCGGGGCGAAGACCCCGACCTCGTCGTCGTGGCTGATCTGCGACGCCGTGGCCGGCTCGACCGGCGTCGGCGCGCCGTCGGGTGTGACCGTGACGGTGATCGACGGCACCCCAGACCTCAGCAACCGCCGGCACGTCCTCAGCGGCTCCGACGCCGTGGTGTTGAGCTACAACGGCGACACCTGGGTGGTCCGGGAAGGACGCCGGTCGCGCATCGACGCGGCGAACCGTTCGGTCCTGTTGCCGCTCGGCTTGACGCCCGAACAAGTGAGCATGGCAAAGCCGATGAGCCGCGCCCTGTTCGACGCGTTGCCGGTGGGTCCCGAACTGACCGTGCCCGAGGTGCAGAACGCCGGCAGCCCGGCAACCTTCCCCGGCGCGCCCGGCCCGGTGGGGACCATCCTCGTCACGCCGCAGATCAGTGGGCCGCAACAGTATTCGCTGGTGCTGCCCGACGGCGTGCAGACACTGCCGCCGCTGGTCGCCCAGATCATGCAGAACGCCGGCGGTGCGAACAACAGCAAGCCGGTGACGGTGGAGCCCGCGGCGCTGGCCAAGATGCCGGTGGTCAACAAGCTGGACCTGTCGTCGTATCCGGACAACCCGTTGAACGTCACGGACCTTCGGGAGAACCCGGCCACCTGCTGGTGGTGGCAGAAGACCAGCGGCGAGAACCGGGCCCGTATCCAGGTGGTGTCCGGACCGACCATCCCGGTGTCCCAATCCGAGACGAAAAAGGTTGTGTCGCTGGTGAAGTCGGACACCACCGGCCGCACTGCCGACCAGGTGTACTTCGGTTCTAACTTCGCGAACTTCGTCGCTGTCACCGGCAACGACCCCGGTGCCAAGACCACCGAATCGCTATGGTGGGTGACGGATGCCGGTGCGCGATTCGGGGTGGACGACACCCGCGACGTGCGCGAGGCGCTGGGTCTGCAAACCACACCGAGCCTGGCGCCGTGGGTGGCGCTGCGGCTCCTTCCGCAAGGCCCGACGCTGTCGCGGGCCGATGCGCTGGTGGAGCACGACACCCTCCCGATGGATATGTTCCCTGCAGAGTTGGTGGTACCGAAGTGAAGCGTGGATTCGCCCGGCCGACACCGGAGAAGCCTCCGGTAATCAAGCCGGAAAACATCGTCCTGCCGACGCCGCTGAGCATTCCGCCGCCGGAGGGCAAACCTGTCTGGCTGATCATCGTCGGCGTCCTGGTGATCGGCCTGCTGATCGGCATGATCGCGATGGTTTTCGGCAGCGGCTCCCGCGTGTTCGGCGGCGCCGGCGCGATCTTCCCGATCTTCATGATCGGCGGCGTCGCGATGATGATGTTCGGCGGCCGGTTCGGCGGTCAGCAGCAGCAGATGAGCCGCCCCAAGCTCGACTCGATGCGCGCCCAGTTCATGCTGATGCTGGACATGCTGCGCGAGACCGCCCACGAGTCGGCCGACAGCATGGACGCCAACTACCGGTGGTTCCACCCGGCGCCCGACACGCTGTCCGCCGCGGTGGGCTCGGCGCGGATGTGGGAGCGCAAGCCCGACGACAAGGACCTCAACTTCGGTGTCGTCCGCGTCGGCGTGGGTATGACGCGTCCCGAGGTGACCTGGGGTGAACCCCAGAACATGCCGACCGACATCGAGCTGGAACCGGTGACCGGTAAGGCGCTGCAGGAATTCGGTCGTTACCAAAGCGTGGTCTACAACCTGCCCAAGATGGTCTCCCTGCTGGTGGAGCCCTGGTATGCGCTCATCGGTGACCGCGAGCAGGTGCTGGGGTTGATGCGCGCGATCATCTGCCAGCTGGCGTTCTCTCACGGCCCCGACCACGTACAGATGGTCGTGGTCACCTCCGACTTGGACGAATGGGATTGGGTCAAGTGGCTGCCGCACTTCGGTGACGCCCGCCGCCAGGATGCCGCGGGTAATGCCCGCATGGTGTACAGCTCGGTGCGCGAATTCGCCGCCGAGCAAGCCGAATTGTTCGCCGGCCGTGGGTCGTTCACGCCCCGCCACGCCAGCTCGGCGGCGCAGGCCCCGACACCGCACACGGTGATCATCGCCGATGCCGTCGACCCCCAATGGGAGTACGTGATCAGCGCCGAAGGCGTGGACGGTGTCACGTTCTTCGACCTGACCGGTTCTTCGATGTGGACGTCGATCCCGGAGCGGACGCTGCGGTTTGACGACAAGGGCGTGATCGAGGCGCTGCCCCGCGACCGCGACACCTGGATGGTGATCGACGACAAGCCGTGGTTCTTCGCGCTGTCCGACCAGTTCAGCGCCGCCGAGGCCGAGGAGTTCAGCCAGAAGATGGCGCACTGGCGCCTGGCCGAGGCCTATGAGGAGATCGGCCAGCGGGTCGCGCACATCGGCGCCCGGGACATCTTGGCCTACTACGGGATCGACGACCCCGGCGACATCGACTTCGACGCGTTGTGGGGCTCCCGCACCGACACGATGGGCCGCTCCCGGCTGCGGGTGCCGTTCGGCAATCGCTCCGACAACGGCGAACTGCTGTTCCTGGACATGAAGTCGCTGGACGAAGGCGGCGACGGTCCGCACGGCGTCATGTCCGGAACGACGGGTTCCGGTAAGTCGACGCTGGTGCGCACCGTGATCGAGTCACTGATGCTCGCGCACCCGCCCGAGGAGCTGCAGTTCGTGCTTGCCGACCTCAAGGGTGGTTCGGCGGTCAAGCCGTTCGCCGGGGTGCCGCACGTCTCGCGGATCATCACCGACCTGGAGGAAGACCAGGCGCTGATGGAGCGGTTCCTGGACGCGCTGTGGGGCGAGATCGCCCGGCGCAAGGCGGTGTGTGACAACGCCGGAGTCGACGACGCCAAGGAATACAACTCGGTGCGCGCCAGGATGCGCGCCCGCGGCCAGGACATGCCGCCGCTGCCGATGCTCGTGGTGGTCATCGACGAGTTCTACGAGTGGTTCCGCATTATGCCGACCGCGGTCGACGTCCTCGACTCGATCGGCCGGCAGGGCCGCGCCTACTGGATCCACCTGATGATGGCCTCGCAGACCATCGAGAGCCGCGCCGAAAAGCTCATGGAGAACATGGGTTATCGGTTGGTGCTGAAAGCGCGTACCGCCGGCGCCGCGCAGGCCGCGGGTGTGCCCAACGCGGTGAACCTGCCCGCGCAAGCCGGTCTGGGTTACTTCCGTCGCAGCCTCGAGGACATCGTCCGGTTCCAGGCCGAGTTCCTCTGGCGTGACTACTACTCGCGTGGTGTCACCATCGACGGCGAAGAGGCGCCGGTGCTGGTGCACAGCATCGATTACATTCGCCCGCAGTTGTTCACCAACTCGTTCACCCCGCTCGAGGTCAGTGGCGGTGGGCCGGACATCGAGCCGCCGCCGCCCATCATCGGCAACGGCGAGGTGCTCGAGGCCGAGAGCATCGAGAGCGAAGAAGACGACGAAGGCATCAGGACGCCGAAGGTCGGCACCGAGATCATCAACCAGCTGCGCAAGATCGACTTCGAGCCCTACCGCCTGTGGCAGCCGCCGCTGACGCAGCCCATCGCGATCGACGAGTTGGTCAACCGGTTCCTCGGCCGTCCCTGGGACCAGGACTACGGCTCGGCCAGGAACCTGGTCTTCCCGATCGGGATCATCGACCGGCCGTTCAAACACGACCAGCCGCCGTGGACGGTGGACACCTCCGGGCCGGGCGCCAACGTGTTGATCCTCGGCGCCGGTGGTGCGGGCAAGACCACGGCCCTGCAGACGCTGATCTGCGCGGCCGCACTGACCCACACGCCCGAACAGATCCAGTTCTACTGCCTGGCCTACAGCGGTACCGCGCTGACGACGATCGCGCGGCTGCCGCACGTGGGTGAGATCCCCGGTCCGACCGACCCGTACGGCGTCCGCCGCACGGTGGCCGAACTGCTGGCGCTGGTGCGCGAGCGCAAGCGCAGCTTCCTCGAGTACGGCATCCCGTCGATGGACGTGTTCCGGCGCCGCAAGTTCGGCGGCGAGGCCGGCCCGGTGCCCAACGACGGTTTCGGCGACGTCTACCTGGTGGTCGACAACTACCGGGCGCTGGCCGAGGAAAACGAGGTGTTGATCGAGCAGGTGAACCAGATCATCAACCAGGGCCCCTCCTTCGGGGTACACGTGGTGGTCACCGCCGATCGCGAATCCGAGCTGCGGCCACCGGTGCGCAGCGGATTCGGCTCCCGCATCGAGCTGCGGCTGGCCGCGGTCGAAGACGCCAAGCTGGTGCGGTCCCGGTTCGCCAAGGATGTTCCGGTCAAGCCGGGACGCGGGATGGTCGCGGTCAACTACGTCCGACTTGACAGCGATCCGCAGGCGGGTCTGCACACCTTGGTGGCCCGCCCCGCGCTCGCCAGCACCCCCGACAGCATCTTCGAATCCGACAGTGTGATCGCCGCCGTCAGCCGGCTGGCCAGCGGCCAGGCACCCCCGGTGCGCCGGCTGCCGGCCAGCTTCGGCGTGGAGCAGGTGCGGGAGCTGGCCGCCCGCGACCACCGCCAGGGCGTTGGGGTCGGCGGAATCGCTTGGGCCATCTCGGAATTGGACCTGGCGCCGGTGTACCTCAACTTCAACGAGAATGCGCACCTGATGGTGACCGGGCGACGCGAATGTGGACGCACCACGACGCTGGCCACCATCATGTCCGAGATCGGTCGGCTGTATGCCCCGGGATCGAGCACCGCACCGACGCCGCCGGAGGGTCAGCCCTCGGCGCAGGTCTGGCTGATCGACCCGCGTCGTCAGCTGCTGACCGTGCTGGGCACCGAGTACGTGGAGAAGTTCGCCTACAACCTCGACGGCGTGCAGGCGCTGGTGGGGGAGCTGGCGGCGATGCTGGCCGGTCGCCAGCCTCCGCCCGGACTATCCGCCCAGGAGTTGCTGTCGCGGTCGTGGTGGAGCGGTCCGGAGATCTTCCTGATCGTCGACGACGTCCAGCAGCTGCCGCCGGGCTTCGATTCGCCGCTGCACCAGATCGCTCCGTGGGTGACCCGGGCCGCCGATGTCGGCCTGCACGTGCTGGTCACCCGCACTTTCGGCGGATGGTCTTCGGCGGGCAGCGACCCGATTCTGCGGGCCCTGCATCAGGCGAATACGCCGCTGCTGGTGATGGACGCCGACCCGGACGAGGGCTTCATCCGCGGCAAGATGAAGGGTGGCCCGCTGCCCCGTGGTCGAGGCCTGCTGATGGCCGAGGACACCGGTGTGTTCGTCCAGGTGGCCGCGACCGAAGTCAACAAGTAGGACGGTAACCGCTGGGTTGGGATCAGCGTTCCCAACTCAGCGGCAATGCCTTGAGCGCGAATGTCTTTGACGGAAACCTGATCTCGGGCTGGTAGTCCGGCGGTACGTCGAATTCGGGGATCTGTTTCAGCCATTCCGCCACGATCACGGTCAGCTCGATGCGCGCCAGATGAGAGCCCAGGCAACGGTGCGGTCCACCACCGAATCCCCAGTGCCGGTGCACCTTTCCGTCCATCACTATGTCGTCGGTGGACACCGAGTCGGTGCCGTCGCGATTGATCGCCGCCATGCACAGCCGTACCGGAGTGCCCGGAGGTAGCGTCATACCGCCGATTTCGACGAACTCGGTGGTCGCCCGGGGAGCCACCGGCGCCGAGGGCTCCAGCCTGACGATCTCTTCGATGAAAACCCTGATCTGCCTTGGGTTGTCGCGAAGCATCTCGCGCAGCTGCGGCCGGCGGGCCAACTCGTATAGGGCGTATCCGATCGCCGCCGTCACCGTGTCCAACCCGGCCAGGATCAACAGGTGACTCATCCCCAGCAGTTCGAGATCGGTGAAATCGCCGTCACCCGTCATCACCTGGGACAGCATGTCGGTGCCCGGGTTCTGCCGGCGCTGGGCGACCACCTCGGCGAGGTAGTTGTACAACAGATGGCCCTTGTTGAGGTCCTCCTGGCTCAGGTAGGGATTGTCGGCGATGAGGGCGTCTTTCCAGCCGATCAGCAGGTCGCGATCTTCCAGCGGCAGGCCGTAGAGGTCGAGGAACACCTGAAAGGGATAGAGGCTGGCGAAATCCGCCATCGCCTCGCACTCGCCCTGGTCGGCGAACGCGGCGATCATCTCGGCGGCGTGAAGCTCGAGCACTGGCCGCGACTTGCTCAGCGCATGCGGACTGAAGTAGGGCTGCAGGATCTTTCGGTAGCGAGTGTGCTCGGGTGGGTCGAACGCCAACGGCACCACCGGCAACGGGTAGCCGGGCGGCTGCAACGCCAATCGCGACGAGAAAACCTTCGGATTGCGCAGTGCGGCAAGCACGTCCTCGCGCCGCGTTATGTAGTAGAAGCCGTTCATGAACACCACCGGGCCGGCGTCCCGGAGCACCTTCCATCCCACACCGCGATCCGCGGCCATGGGCAGGTTGGCGTATTCAAGCCGCGGTAGGTAGAAGTCGCCTGGCTGGTAATCGCCAGAGATGCTCATGCGCTCTATCTCCGCCTGTCGTCCGCGTCCCGTCACAGGATTTCCGGTGGCACATCAATATCGCACGTGTGTCCCACATGCTCCAATCCGGCTGGTGGACCGTGGAACTGGCCGACTGCGCGTCGAACGATCTTCTAGAATTCGGAGCTACCATTCGTCAGGCATCGGGGGAGGGAACCTTGTGAGGGTTCGTCTCGAGAAGTCGAAGTGCGTCGGCCACGCCCAGTGCTACGCCGTCGATCCGAAGTTGTTCCCCATCGACGAGTCGGGCTATTCGATCCTCGAAGAACACGAGGTGCGCCCCGAGGACGCGGAACTGACCCGCGACGGGGTGGCCTCGTGTCCGGAAATGGCGCTCGTCCTCGACGAGGACTGACGCCGTGGGTGGCGACCGACCCGAAACGGGCTGGCGAACCAAGGGTGAACAACCGGTCGCCATAGATGAACTCCAGTTGGCCGGGAATGAACAATGGTTGGCCTGGTGTGAATAGTTGGCTTCGCCGGTCGGTGGCACGGGCATCAGCCATTAGTGTCTTCCTCGAGCGGCAGTTCAGCCCAAGTGAGCTGTCGCTCGGTTGCTGATAGCGGGGGTAATCAAGGCGGGATGGGCATGACGTTCCTGAACAATCGTCGGTGGAACCATGGTGGTACATCACCATGCCGAAGTGGGCGAACGGATGCACCGGGTCCTGGCGGATTGCTCGCTCTTTGAGTTTGCTGACCTGTGGACGCGACTGGATGGCGACGAGTCGGCGGTCCGCAGGTAGCAGGCGCTTAGGCGGCCACTGATGGTTACAGGTTCTTACGCGATAGCCGAGATTGCCAGCGCAATCACGGCCAATTGAGGAGGACACGGTGTTGGACTTCGGAGCGTTACCGCCCGAAATCAATTCCGATCGCATCTACGCGGGCCCGGGATCGGGGCCGATGATGGCCGCGGCCGCAGGCTGGGACGCGCTTTCGGCAGAGTTGGCCCTGGCCGCCAGTGGGTACAACTCGGTGGTGTCCGAGCTGACCAGCGGACCGTGGTTGGGGCCGGTATCGCAGCGGATGCTGGCCGCGGTCGTGCCGTACATGACCTGGCTCAGCACCATGGCTGTCGACACCGAGCAGACCGCGACGCAGGCCCGGGGAGCCGCCGCCGCGTTCGAGGCGGCGTTCATGGCGACCGTGCCCCCGCCGGTGATCGCGGCCAACCGCTTGCAGTTGGCGACTCTGGTCGCCACCGACTTCTTCGGCCAGAACCTGCCGGCGATTGCGGCCACCGAAGCCGAGTACGCGGAAATGTGGGCCCAAGACGCCGCTACCATGTACGCCTACGCGGCCGCATCGGCGATCGAGACCGAGGTGCCCCCGATTACGTCGTCGCCGCAGACCACCAACCCCGACGGAACGGTGAACCAGGCGCAGGCGGTGGCAAAAGCCGCCTCCGAGCCGGCCAGTCAAACCGGGCAGACCGCGACGAACGCCGGCACGCAGATGGCGTCCAACAGCACGGTGCCGCAGTTGCTGCAACAAGTGTCGGTCAATGCGGCAAACGACCCGTCCGCCGCGCAGGATCCGCCGTGGTGGTCGGGGTGGCTCACCATCCCCACTCCGGACAACCCGATGGGATTGCACCCGAGCTTCTTCAACACGTTGCGGCAAGGCCTGCAGGCCTACTTCGGCGTGGGTCTCGCCGCCTTCGGTTACCAGATCGTTCAGCAGCTGACCTTCGGTGCCGGTACCACGGCCGGTGGTAGTGGTGCCTGGTATCCGACGCCGCAGTTCGCCGGCCTGGCCGCCCTCGGTGGTGGCCACCCCGGCGGCATCGCGGCCACCGCGCACCTGTCCTCCTCGATCAAGGTCGGCGGCCTGTCGGTCCCCAACACCTGGGCCAACGCCGCACCCGCCGCCGTGGATGAACCCGTCGTCCACGTCACCACCGTCAACTACGTCACCAGCGCCGCCGGACCCACCAACAACGGCATCCTCCAGGGCATGCCCATGACCGGCAGCGGGCGACGCGCCGCCGCCGGCGGCTTCACCCATAAATACGGCTTCAAACGCAGCGTGCTTATCCGACCTCCGTCGGCAGGGTAGGGGCGACGTGGAATTGGAATCTCGAAGAACAGAAGTGTCTGCCAGATGAACAGAGATTGTCCGGATCTGAACAGTTCGTAGGGGCAGGGCAAGCCCAACTACGAGCGAACTAACGTCATCATCGAGAAAACCCGCCGGTGTTCGCACCGGACGGCTACTGAGGAGGGAATCACATGTCGTTTGTGACAACGCAGCCAGAGGCGTTGGCGGCGGCGGCGAGCACGTTGCAGGGGATCGGTTCGGCGCTGACCGCCCAGAATGCTGCGGCCGCGGCCCCGACAACGGGTGTGGTACCGGCCGCTGCCGACGAGGTGTCGGCGCTGACCGCGGCGCAGTTCGCCGCACACGCGCAGATGTATCAGGCGGTCAGCGCCCAGGCAACGGCGATTCACGAGCAGTTCGTCAACACCTTGAGCATGAGCGCGGGGTCGTATGCGCTGACAGAGGCGGCCAACGCGGCCGCGGCGGGCTAAGGGGATCACGATGATTGATTTTGGGGCGCTCCCTCCTGAAGTGAATTCCGCCCGGATATACGCCGGTGCGGGTTCGACGTCGATGACGACGGCGGCTTCGGCCTGGCGTTCGCTCGCCGCCGAGCTGAATTCGGCCGCACAGGACTACGACAACGTGATCACTCAGCTGTCCAGAGAGCAATGGCTGGGACCGGCCTCGGCGAAGGCAGTCCAAGCCCTGGCTTCGTATGTGGCGTGGGTGAAAACCACTGCGGCCCAGGCCGAACACGCGGCCCAGCAGCTGTCCTCGGCGTCGGCCGCGTTCGAGTCCGCCCTTTCCTTGGTGGTCCCGCCGCCGGTGGTCGCCCAAAATCGCATCTTGCTGGCCCAGGCGATGGCCAGCAACGTCCTGGGCCAAAACAGCGGGCTGATCGCTCAGCTCGAGTCGCAATACGGCCAAATGTGGGCCCAGGACGCCACCACGATGTACAACTACGCGGCTCAGTCGGCCTCGGCGACCAAGGTGACCCCGTTCAAGCCGCCACCCCAGGTCACCGACCCGTCCGGCCAGGCCAAGCAGGGTGAAGCGACCTCGGCGGCGTCGGGCACCGCGGCGGGCAACGCCGCGAGCACCACAGCGAGCGCGATCCAGCAGACACCCAGCACGCTGCAGTCCGCGGCGACGCCCGCGGCCGCCGCGCGACCCACCGACCTGTTCAGCGAACTGTGGTTCCTGCTGACCGGGCAGACCACGTTGCCCAGCAGTTTCGCCGCGTTCGTCGACGGCCTGAGCCCGTACGTCGGTTTCGCCTATAACACCGAGGGTCTGCCGTACTTCTCGGTCGGTATGGGTAACAGCGGTGTGCAGATCGCCAAAAGTACCGGGGGTATCGGGGGTGCGGCCGCCCGCGCGGCGTCGGCGGCGCCCAAGGGGTTGGCCGGTCTGGGCGGCATGCTCGGCGGCGGTGCTTCGCATACGGCGCCGGCGGTGGTCGCGGGTCTGGGCAACGCGGCCTCGGTCGGGCGGCTCTCGGTGCCGGCGGTCTGGTCCGGGGCGGCTCCCGCGGTCAGCCACGCCACCGCCGTACCCGTCAGCGCGATCACCGCGGCCCCCGAGGCCGCCGGTTCGGGCAACCTGCTCGGCGGCATGCCCCTGGCCGGCATGGGCGGCGCCCACGGAGTGGGCGCCGCCGGCCCCCGCTACGGCTTCAAGCCCACCGTCATGGCCCGCCCGCCCTTCGCCGGCTGACCCGATGCCGGTAGTTACTGAACGGCGATTGCGGTGACCCGCACAGGCGCACAGTTGCCGGCCGACATGCGGCGAAACGCGTCCGTGCACCACGCGGGAATGCCACTGTCCGTTAGCCATGCCGCCGCGGTCCGGACGAGTTACCGGCGACAAGATTTTATTCCTGCGCCTGTCGAGGCGGGCCGCGGCAACGCCCCTGCCAGCAGGCTTTCGACAACGATGGAGGTCAAACCACGCCAGCCCGGTGATTTCGCAGCTCAGGGCCCCCAAACGAGGCCCAACGCTGTTACTGTGTCGTTGCCAAAAGTGAATTCGTCGTACCGTTCCGTGAACAATTGCGAACGGGCGGTCCACGGATCAGGCTTTACCGAACACGGTCATCTACTCTCATCGGAGAGTTTGGGGATTATGGAGGAGGAAACAACATGTCGTTCGTGACCACACAGCCGGAAGCTTTGGCCGCGGCAGCCGCCACCCTCAGTGGGATCGGATCTGCTCTCAGCGCCCAAAACGCGGCTGCGGCGGCCCCGACGACCGGGGTCGTGCCGGCCGCTGCCGACGAAGTGTCGGCGCTCACCGCGGCGCAGTTCGCCGCTCACGCGCAGATGTACCAGGTCGTCAGCGCCCAGGCGATGGCGATTCACGAGGAGTTCGTGAAGACGCTGGCCATGAGCTCGGGCTCTTACGCCGCCACCGAAGCAGCCAACGCGGCCGCTGCCGGCTGACGGTTGCTTCCTTTGAGGCTAAGGACACTTACATCGAGGTGGGTCACGCCAGCCGCCCAGCGGTCGGGCAATCCGTCTCGCGAGTAGACGGGCCGGTGGGTGCTGGTCAGGAGGGGGATCATCCTTAGGTGTTCGGTTCGGCAGTTGCGTTTCCGCTGTAACTGTTCCGACCCATCCGCTGTCCAACACAACAAAATCTCGAGTCGCAAGAATTAAGAATTAAGATTAAGAATTAAGGAGAAAGGCAACATGGCAACACGTTTTATGACCGACCCGCACGCGATGCGTGCGATGGCGGGCCGTTTTGAGATGCACGCGCAGACGGTGTCGGATGAGGCTCGCAAGATGTGGGCGTCGTCGATGAACATCGCCGGTGCGGGCTGGAGTGGTCAGGCCCAGGCGACCTCGTACGACACGATGGGTCAGATGAACCAGGCGTTCAACAACATTGTCAACATGCTCCACGGCGTGCGGGACGGACTGATCCGTGACGCCAACAACTACGAGACGCAAGAGCAGGCCTCGCAGCAGGCCCTCAGCCACTAACCGCGAAAACCACTGGTTTCCAAAACTTTCAACTCAGAAGGACATAGACAATGTCGATCAATTACC
>NZ_JAGZ01000020.1 GCF_000526915.1 Mycobacterium genavense ATCC 51234
GGCCCAGTTGGTGGTGCCCATCGCCGCGCCGATCTGGCTGGGCGGGCCGCAGTAGGCCGTCTTGCCGCCGGGCGCGACCAGCAGCAGCTGATCGCAGACGTCGAGGTAGGACACCGAGTGCGTCACGACCAACACGACGCGGCCGGCGTCGGCCAGCTGGCGCAGCATCATCATCACCTGGCGGTCCAGCGCCGGGTCCAGGCCGGTGGTGGGTTCGTCGAGGAGCAGCAGCGACGGGCCGGTGAGCAATTCCAGGGCCACCGACGCGCGCTTGCGCTGGCCGCCGGAGAGCTTGTCGACGCGGGTGTCGGCGTGCTTGGTCAGCTCGAGTTCCTCGAGCACCTGCGCGACGACCTGTTCGCGGTCGGCCTTGCTGGTGTCCGGTGGCAGCCGCAACTCGGCGGCATAGCCCAGCGCCTGGTTGACGGTCAGCTGACGGTGCACGACGTCGTCTTGGGGGACCATCCCGATCCGGCTGCGCAGCGAGGCGTACTCCGTATGGATGTTGTGGCCCTCGAAGGTGACCGTGCCGGAGCTGGGGCTGGTGTACCCGGCGATCAGCCGCGACAGCGTGGTCTTGCCGGCACCGGACCCGCCGATGATCGCGGTCAACGTGCCGGGCCGCGCGGTCAGCGAGATGTGGTCCAGCAACTGCTTGTGGTCGACTTCGTAGCAGACCGAGTTCACCTCGAGACCGCCGGTGCGGGTGGCCGCGTCGGTGCGCCGGACGAGGGTGTCGCGGCTGAACACGAGGTCGACGTTTCCGATCGTGACGACGTCGCCCTCGGTGAGCACCGCCGAACCGACCCGGACACCGTTGACGAAGGTGCCGTTGACGCTGTGCGCGTCGCGGATCTCGGTGCCCAGCGGCGTCTGGATCAGAAACGCGTGATGGCGCGAGGCCAGGACGTCCTGGATGACGATGTCGTTGTCGGTGGCGCGCCCGATCGTGAGCGCGTTGGCCGGCTTTTGCAGCGCGCCGGACCGCGACGGCAACAACGCCTGGAACATCTTGGTGGCCAGGTTCCCGACCTCCGACGCCTTGGCCTCGGCGACGGGCGACATCTGGGTCTTGGGCGTCTGCATGGACCCGACCGGCGCGGACATCTGCGGCTGATAGTTGGGCGGGGCATGGTTGGGATATGCGGGCGGCCGGGTCGAGGTCGGATACACGGGTTGCCCCGGCGGTGCCGGCCGCGGGCCCGGCGGGCCGGGATGCGGCCGCGGCGGGGGTGGCGCGGCCCAGGTGGTCTGGCGTCCGGGCGGCGGTCCGGGCGGAGCCGCGAGTGGTGGACCCGGCTGCCCCGATGCCTGTGACGAAGGCCACCGCGCCCCGGTCTGCGCCGCCACCGGAATGCCCATCGACTCGGTCCGCGGCGGCCGCCCGGCCATGCCTTGGTGACGGCCGACCTCGAACGTCAGCAGCGGGCCGTCCGGATTTCCGATGTTGATGCTCTGCCCGTCGTGGATATCGACGACCGGCACCCGCCTGCCGTTGGCGAAAGTGCCGTTGAGCGAACCGTTGTCGATCGCCAGCCAGCGGCCCTGGTCGAAGCGCAGCAATAGATGGGCCCGCGAGATCAGGGGGTGGGTGATGCGCATGTCGGCCCGGAGATCGCGCCCGACCACCACGTCGTGACCTGCCGCGAAGGTGCGTTCCGACCCGTCATACCGGACCGTCAGCGCCGGCGGGGCTGGTGAATTCATCGCCACAACTCTAACTCGTGGACCTATTTGGCCATTTGCACCAACGCGGCACGTCGAGCCGGTTGTGCCCGCGCGATCACCGGTTGTCGGGCGCTCCGGTGACGACGCAGCGGGTGCGGGTGTAGATCGTCGGCATGCATCGATTGCAGTGTGTACACGCCGAATGGACGCTGTGCGCCGCGCCGTCGGCGGCGAGCCGGTTGATCAGGTCCGGCTCGGCCAGCAGCGCCCGGGCCATCACGACGAACTCGAAGCCCTCGGCCATCGCGAGGTCCATCGTCTCCCGGTTGGTGATGCCGCCGAGCAGGATCAGCGGCATCTTGAGTTCGGCCCGGAACAGCTTGGCGTCGCGCAGCAGATACGCCTCGCGGTAGGGGTATTCGCGCAGGAACTTGGTGCCCGTCATGCGCATGCCCCAGCGCAGCGGCGGCTTGAACACACCGGCGAACTCCTTGAGCGGGGCGTCGCCGCGGAACAGATACATCGGGTTGACCAGGGAGCTGCCGGCGGTGAGCTCGATGGCGTCCAGGCCGCCGTCTTCCTCCAGCCATTTGGCGGTGATCAGCGACTCTTCGGTGGTGATGGCGCCGCGCACCCCGTCGGCCATGTTGAGCTTGGCGGTGACCGCGATCGGCGTTGCTTCTTTTTCGACCGCGCGGCGGACCGCCATCACCATTCCGCGGGCGACCTTGGCCCGGTTCTCCAGCGAACCGCCGAATTCGTCATTGCGCCGGTTGATCAGTGGTGACAGGCACGAACTCGCAAAATAGTTGTGGCCCAGATGAATTTCGACGGCGTCGAAGCCGGCTTCCATGGCGAACCGGGCCGCGTCGGCGTGCGCGTCGATTACGTCCTTGATGTCGTCGCGGGTCGCCTTGCGGGCGAACCGCATTCCGATCGGGTTGAAGAACCGCACCGGCGCCAGCGCCTTGGCCTTGTTGGATTTCGCATTGGCGACCGGACCCGCATGGCCGATCTGGGCGCTGATCGCCGCGCCTTCGGCGTGGATGGCGTCGGTGAGCTTGCGCAGCCCGGGCACCGCCTCGGGCCGCATCCACAGCCCGTTGCCCTCGGTGCGTCCACCCTGGGAGACGGCGCAATAGGCGACGGTCGTCATGCCGACCCCGCCGGCGGCCGGCGCCCGGTGGTACTCGATCAGGTCGTCGCTCACCAGAGCGCCGAGCGTGCGGGCTTCGAACGTCGCGGACTTGATGGTCCGGTTGCGTAGCGTGATCGGTCCCAGCTGCGCTGGGCTGAATACGTCCGGAATCTGGGGCTGGGCAGATGCCATGCGAGGAGCGTATCGGCGATCGCATGGCCTGCGAAGCAGGGCGTATGGGGGCACCTCCCGCTTGCGGGGGAGGGTCACCGTCATCGGGCACCGCCGGTGGTCGTGCCAGACTGTCAGTCGTGGGCGCAATCACACTGGACGGCAAGGCCACCCGCGACGAGATCTTCGTCGACCTCAAAGAGCGTGTTGCGGCACTGACCGCGGCGGGGCGTACGCCCGGGCTGGCCACGATCCTGGTCGGCGACGATCCGGGGTCTCAGGCCTACGTGCGCGGCAAGCATGCCGACTGCGCGAAGGTGGGCATCACCTCGATCCGTCGCGACCTGCCCGCCGACATCTCCACGGCCAAGCTGAACGAGACGATCGACGAGCTGAACGCCAACCCCGAGTGCACCGGCTACATCGTGCAGTTGCCGCTGCCCAAGCATCTCGACGAGAACGCCGCGCTGGAGCGCATCGATCCCGCCAAGGACGCCGACGGGCTGCACCCGACAAACCTGGGCCGGCTGGTGCTGAACAACCCGGCACCGCTGCCGTGCACCCCGCGTGGCATCGTGCACCTGCTGCGTCGCTACGACGTCGAGATCGCCGGCGCGCACGTGGTCGTCATCGGCCGCGGCGTGACGGTCGGCCGGCCACTGGGCCTGCTGCTGACGCGCCGCTCGGAGAACGCGACGGTTACGTTGTGCCACACCGGAACTCGTGACTTGCCAGCGCTGACCAGGCAGGCCGACATCATCGTCGCCGCGGTCGGTGTGCCGTACCTGGTGACCGCCGACATGGTGCGCCCGGGTGCGGCGGTGCTCGACGTCGGGGTCAGCCGAGTGGACGGCAAGCTCACCGGCGACGTGCATCCCGACGTGTGGGAGGTCGCCGGGAATGTGTCGCCGAACCCCGGCGGCATCGGCCCGCTGACCCGGGCGTTTCTGCTGACGAACGTGGTCGAGTTGGCCGAGCGGCAATGAGTTCGGCGAAGACCGCGGCCAGAGCGCAGTGGCCCATCCTGCTGGTCGGGCTGATCTTCGTGACGGCATTCGCGTTGGTGGGCGCCAACTTCTGGCGTCGCGGCTCGCTGCTGATCGGCATCGCCGTCGGTGTCGCCGCGATCCTGCGGCTGGTGCTGTCCGACGAGCGCGCGGGCCTGTTGGTGGTGCGCAGCAAGGGCATTGACTTCGTCACGACCGCGACGGTCGGGGCCGCGATGGTCTACATCGCCTGGACCATCGATCCGCTTGGTACGGGTTAAATCCCCGGGCCCGTGATCTGGGGCAGGTCGGGCATCGCGCCGCCCGGCATGTTCGGCATACCGGGCATGTTCGGCATCGCGCCGGGCAGGTTTTGCATGCCGCCGGGCAGGTTGGGCATGTTGCCGTTGGCCAAGTTCGCCATCATTTGCGGGCAGTACGACTGAATCGCGATCGTGGTGAACATCTGCGCCATCGCCGGTGACATGCCCTGGCGTCGCACGCTGGTGACGGCTCCGGCGAAGCTGCCGCCGGGCTGGGCAAGCATCGGGCAGATGGATTCGCCGACTGCCATGGCGTTTCCGGGCTGGCCGAAGTCGACGCCGGCGTGGTTCAGCGCGTCGATGAAGCTGTCGTCGGTGTTCGGGTCGGCTTCGGCCGGCGGCGATCCGAACGCGGCGGCGATGGTGAGCAGGCCCGCCACCGCCGCCAGCAACCGAACGGTCAGCGGCTGATGGCGAAACGTCCAGGCCCAACTCTGTGCAGCAACAACTGCTTTCATGACAGCTTCCCCATCTGTCGCCCAGTGCCCTGAAGGCACTCGAATCACTCTAGGAAGACTGATCTATGGCAGTCACGTTTGCGACACGGGAAGGTCAAGGTTTGCACACTATGCGTTTCGTGGGCGCGATGCTTCCGAGACATCGGTTATCGCGCGGAAAGCGTTACGCGAACGCGGATCGAGTCCCGATCAATCGAGGCCAGTCTGTGATCCGACACGTGCCGCAGCACCGTGCTCTGGAACGAGAAATGGTTGAGAATGCGGCATCATGGACCGTGGCATCTCGCGTCAGACGTTTCTTCGCGGTGCCGTTTCAATGTTGGCGACGGGCGCGGTGCTCGGGACCACGCGGGCTGCCGCGGACCCCGGCGCCGCGGTGGCCGGCTGGAACGGCTTGGCTTCCACCATCGGTGGCAGTGTGCTGCTGCCGGCCAATGGAACCCAATTCGCTTCGAGCAAGCAGGTATTCAACTCGTTCTACGACAACTTCACCCCTGCGGCGGTCGTGATGGTTTCCTCCCAGGCCGACGTGCAGAAGGCGATTGCCTTCGCGGCGGCAAACAAGCTGAAGGTCGCTCCGCGCGGCGGCGGGCATTCCTACATCGGCGCGTCGACCGCCGACGGCACCATGGTGCTCGATCTGCGCGGGCTTCCGGGTGGGGCGAACCTCGACGGCGGCAACGTCACCGTCACCCCGGCGACGACGCTGTGGGCGGTGCATCAGGCCTGCGCGGGTGCCGGTCGCGGCGTCCCCACGGGCAGTTGCCCCACCGTCGGCGTTGCGGGCCTGACGCTTGGCGGGGGAATCGGCAACGATTCCCGGCATGCCGGCCTGGCGTGTGACGCGTTGCAGTCGGCTACGGTGGTGCTGCCCAGCGGCGACGTGGTCACCGCGTCCGCCAACGATCATCCGGACCTGTTCTGGGCACTTCGCGGCGGGGGTGGGGGCAACATCGGGGTGACGACGTCGATGACGTTGACGACGTTCCCGACCGGTGACACCGACGTCATCCGGCTCGAGTTCGCCCCGTCGGCGGCCGTCCAGGTGCTCGTCGGTTGGCAGAATTGGCTCAACGGCGCGGACCGAAATGCTTGGGCCATGGTCGATCTCGCGGTCGGCTCGGCTCAGCCCGACTGCCATATCCTCGCGACCTGCCCCGCCGGCGGGGCCGCCGGTCTGACCGACGCGATCAAGGCCGCGGTCGGCTTGCAGCCCAGCACGGTGACCACCAAGACGATGAACCGGATGGACCTGGTGACGTATCTGGCCGGCGGCAGCTCGACATCGTCGCCGCGCGGGTTCGTGGCCGGATCCGATGTGATCACCACCGTGAATTCCGCTGCGGCCCATGCCATTGCGACCGCGATCGGGCAATGGCCCGCCTCCGGCGGATGCGCTTCGCTGTTGGTGGATCCGCTGGGCGGAGCCGTCGCCGACGTGGCCCCCGGTGATTCGGCGTTTCCGTGGCGCCGGCAGTCCGCGGTGCTGCAGTGGTACGTGGAGCCGGCTGCCAACCAGGTCGCCGCCGCGACCCAGTGGCTGAGCTCAGCGCACCAAGCGGTGCAACAGTTTTCGGTCGGTGGGTACGTCAACTACCTGGAGCCCAACGGCTCGGCGTCGCGCTACTTTGGCTCGAATCTGTCGCAGCTGAACAGCGTGCGGCAGAAGTACGACCCCAACCAGGTGATGTACTCCGGCCTGAAATTCTGAAAGCTCCTCCATGCACACCGCTAAATCCGTGTACCCTTGCTCACCGACGGTGAACGACGAGGAGGCGTAGCCGAGCGCGGCAGGCGATGTGCGCCAGGCGTTTCGGGCGACGCGAGTACGCGGGTGTCATCCACCGGATGGTTCCCCAGCCTCCGTCATGCTGGTATCGCGTCGGATCCGCGTCGCGTTAGGCTGAGCCATGCCTGCTGATGATCCGGTGACTGTGCTGAGCGAAGACGGCTGGGACTTGCTGTCGAGCGTGGCGTTGGGGCGATTTGTCGTCGTCGCGGACGGGCGAGCCGAAATCTTTCCGGTCAACTTCATCACCCAGCGCCGGACGCTGTTGTTTCGAACTGCCTCGGGTACCAAGCTTTACCAGGCCGTCATGAGCGACCGGATAGCCTTCGAGGCCGACGGGCACAGTGACGTCGAGGGGTGGAGCGTGATCATCCACGGCCGGGCACACCTGCTGACGGCGCGCGACGAGATTCTCGACGCGGAGGACGCGCAGCTGCTGTCGTGGCCGGCCACGGTGAAGCCGCACTTCGTCCGGGTGATCGCCATGGAGATCTCCGGGCGCCGGTTCAAGTTCGGTCCGGCGCCGGTTCGGTAGCAGCCGTCAGCACCTCGGACGCCATCGCCGTCGCGACATCGCGCGGATAGGTCCGGCGGGCCAGGCATAACAGCAGCCCCGCGGCGACGATCAGCATGCCCAGCATGATCAGGAAGGTGTCACCCAGCGCGCTGGGAGTGCCGCCCAGTGTGGTCGACACCGCGCCGAACGTCACCGGCGCCAACCCCGTCGATATCGACACCAGGGTGCTGCGCACCGCCTCCGCGGTGCCCCACAACCGCGAGTGCACGATATCCAGTCGCGCCGCGTTGAGCGGCGGGTTCACCCCGCCCATTGCGGTGCCCGCCAAGAACGCGAATGCCAGTGCCAGCAGCAGGTTGTCGGCGAGCAGCGTGGGAAGGATGAACACCGCGGCCGCAAGGAATGCCACCCCGCCCACCATGATCCGGGCACTGATCTGACCCCGGCCGGTCAGCCAGTCGGCGACGCGTCCGGTGGTGAGCACGCCGGTCAGCGCGCCGACGCCCAGGACGGCGATGAGCATCGTCGCCACCGGCTGGCCGATCTGAAACCGGCCGCACAACAGCGCGACCCCGAAGGTGCTCAACCCGGTGGAGAACCGGTGGAGAAGAAGTAGCCGAACGAGGACGCCGCGATCAGAACGACATTGGTTCGGATCGACAGCACCCAGCGCAGTTCCCGCCAGACGGAGCGGGCTGGTGAATGCTGCGTCCGGCCGCCGAGGCGGCTGGCCCGCAGCGGCTCGCGAAGCAGCGTCGCCACCGCGATGCTGAGCAGGAATCCCACCCCGGCCAGCCAGCCGAAGCCCAGCCGCCAGCTGATCGCCCCGAGTTCGCCCGCCACCAGCAGCCCGATCGCCGTGCACGTCCCCTCGCCGGCAAGCACCAGCCCGTACACGCGGCCGCGCTCGGCGGGCCTGAAGTAGTCACCGACCAGCGAGGCGACCACCGGCCCGGAGACCGCGATCCCGGCGCCGAGGGCGACCCGGCACGCCAGCAGCCAGCCGTAGCTGGGGCTGGCGGCGCTCAACGCCATCGCCGCCGAGCACACCAGCAGTGCTATCCACAGCAGGCGGACCCGCACCGTGCGGTCGGCCAGCGGCCCGGCCAGCAGCGTGGCGACGGCACCGACCCCGGTCGACACGGTGACCAGCAGTCCGACCTGAATGTTGTTGATGTGCAATGACTGTGTCAGCGGGACGACCAGCGCCCCCACCGTGCGTCGGCGCTTTGTAACCCGACCACCAAGGCGAGCAGCACAATCGGCTTCCACCGTTGGGGACGCGGGGGACGCTGAAGTCGCTGAAGACGCGGTGGACGCTGAGGTCGCTGGGGACGCTGACGTCGCGGGGACGCTGGAATCGTGCAGCCTTCGCGGCTGGATACTCCTGTACCGTCCAGGCGTACTCCGCGGCCGTCGGCACGAGCTCAAGATACCCTGCGCGACATCATCTTTAGCTGCGACAATGGGCGATTCGCGCCCTCGCGCCGAACTTTAAGATGGAGTTAGGTTGTTGGATGTCCCGGATTCTTCAATCCGACAGCGTCGCCCGGATGCACACGGTGACATACGGCATCGCCAGCCCGGTCGAATTCGCCAACGCCGGATGCGTGGCCAGCAGTTGGCGCACCCGGTCAAGGGTCTGGGTGCGAACCTCGGTCGGCGAGGTGATGCAGTAGCTGCGGGAGGCCACCAGATCGATCAGCGCTTGCGGCGTAAGGTAATTCGTCCATTCCACTTGATGGCGTTGGCGGTCGGTGAACGGCGGCGGCAGCGACACGTCGAAACGGCGACCGTCGCCGTCGCTGCCGATGATCTGGCCGAGTTCCCGCACCCAGCCGAGCCGCTCGTCGCGGGTGTTCCACACCAGACCCAGGCGCCCACCGGGCCGCAACACCCGGGCCACCTCGGGGATCGCTCGCTCCGGATCCACCCAGTGCCACGCCTGAGCGACCAGCACGGCGTCAACGCTGTTGTCCTGCAACGGAATCTCTTCTGCGGTGCCCAGCACCGCACGAGTCTCCGGCAGCGAAACGCTGAGCACTTCCAGCATGTCCGGAATCGGGTCCACCGCCACGACGTCGAGGCCGCGTTCCACCAGACGAGTGGTCAGCTTGCCGGTACCCGCGCCCAGATCGAGCACCTGACGCGCACCCCGCGGCAACAGCCAGTCGATGGCCTCGGGCGGATACGACGGGCGGCCACGCTCGTAGGCCGCGGCCGCCGCACCGAACGACAGCGAGCGGTCGTTCCTCGACCGGGTCACCGCCGACACGCACCTTCGTTCGCGGCCAAATCCAGTGTCTCGCGGATCAATTCGCCCACCGCCTCGGTTTCCACCAAAAAGCCGTCATGTCCGCAGATGGAGTCGACAACTCGCAGGCCGGCGCAGCCCGGCAGCAGCTCGGCTATCTCCTGCTGTAGGCGCAGCGGATAGAGCCGGTCGGAGGTGATGCCGCCGACCACCGCCGGCACCGGGCACCGGCGCAACGCCTTCTTGACTCCGCCGCGGCCGCGGCCGACGTCGTGACTGTTCAGCGTCTCGGTCAGGATCACGTAACTGCCGGCGTCGAAGCGGGCCAGGATCTTGTCGCCCTGGTGTTCCAGATAGCTCTGCACCGCGTAGCGCCCGCCGTTCGACGGGTCCTCGTCGCTCTGGCGATCGTTGGCGAACCTGTCGTCGAGTTCGACCTCGCCGCGGTAGGTCAGATGGGCGAAGCGCCGCGCGATCGCCAGCCCGGCATCCGGCGCGCGACCGGTGTCGTGGTAATCGCCGCCCTGCCAATTCGGGTCGGCCTTGATGGCGGCGATCTGCGTGGTCTGGGTGCCGATCTGGTCGGCGGTGGCACGCGCCCCGACCGCCAGCAGCAATCCGGCCCGGACCCGCTCGGGGTGGCTGACCATCCATTCCAGCGCGCGTGCGCCGCCCATGGACCCGCCAACCACGGCGGCGACCTGGTTTATTCCCAGCGCGTCGAGCGCGGCGATGTCCGCCTCCACCTGATCTCGCACGGTGATCAGCGGGAACCGCGAACCCCACGGCTTCCCGTCTCGGGCAAGCGAACTTGGCCCGGTCGAACCGCGGCAGCCGCCCAGCACATTGGTGGCCACCGCACACCAGCGGTCGGTGTCGATCGGCGCACCCGGCCCCGCGATGCCGTCCCACCAGCCGGGCGTGGGGTGTCCCGGCCCGGCCGGGCCGGTGATGTGGGAATCGCCGGTGAGCGCGTGCAGCACCACCACGACGTTGTCGCGGGTCGGCGACAGCTTGCCCCAGCGCTGCACGGCGATGCAGACGTCGTCGATGACCGCGCCGCCCTCGGTGGTCAGCGAGCCGATGTCGACCAGGCCGACTTCACCTTCGGCCGGCAGCGTTTGGGTGGGAACGTCGGAGATCGTCATGACGCTGTTCTTTCGAGTCCTCAGAACGCCGCCACGGACTGCGGGTCCGAACTCTTCGGGACCGCGGCAAATCCGAGCGCGAGGTCGGCCAGGATGTCGTCGATGTTCTCGATGCCGACGGCCAGCCGCACCAGTCCCGGTGTGACGCCGGTGCTCAGCTGCTCGGCCGGGCTCAGCTGGGCGTGGGTGGTCGACGCCGGGTGGATCACCAGCGACCTCACGTCGCCGATGTTGGCGACGTGGCTGTGCAGTTGCAGCGCGTTCACGAACGCCTTGCCGGCCTCGATGCCGCCGGCCAGCTCGAACGCCAGCACGGCGCCGGTTCCCTTAGGCGCCAGCTTCTTTGCCCGCTCATGCCATGGCGAGCTGGGCAGCCCCGCGTAGTTGACCGACACCACGCCGTCGTGCCCCTCGAGGAATTCCGCGACCCGCTGGGCGTTGGCGACGTGCCGCTCGATGCGCAGGCTCAGCGTCTCGAGGCCCTGGGCCACCAGGAACGCGTTGAACGGCGAGGCCGCGGACCCGAGGTCACGCAGCAACTGCACGCGCGCCTTGAGGGCGTACGCCGGTGGCCCCAGCTCGGCGAACACCACACCGTGGTAGCTCGGCTCGGGCGTGGTGAACCCGGGGAAGCGGCCCTGGGTCCAGTCGAAGGTGCCGCCGTCGACGATGACCCCCGCGATCGCGGAGCCGTGCCCGCCCAGGTACTTGGTCGCCGAGTGCACGACGATGTCGGCGCCGTGGGTGAACGGCTGGATCAGGTACGGCGTGGCGATGGTGTTGTCGACGATCAGCGGCACGCCGTTGGCGTGGGCCACCCCGGCGACTCCCGGGACGTCCAGGATGTCGATCTGCGGGTTGGAGATCGTCTCGCCGAAGAACGCCTTGGTATTCGGTCGCACGGCCGCCTGCCACGAGTCCAGATCGTCGGGATCCTCGACGAAGCTGACCTCGATGCCGAGCTTGGCCAGCGAGTAATGGAACAGGTTGTACGTGCCGCCGTAGAGCCGAGGGCTGGACACGATGTGATCGCCGGCACATGCGAGGTTCAATATGGCGAATGTCTCAGCGGCCTGTCCAGACGACAGAAACAGCGCGGCGACGCCGCCCTCGAGCGCGGCGATGCGCTGCTCGACGACGTCGGTGGTCGGGTTGCCGATCCGGGTGTAGATGTTGCCCGGGACCTCGAGTCCGAACAGGGCGGCGGCGTGCGCGGTGTCGTCGAAGACGTAGGACGTGGTCTGGTAGATCGGCAGGGCGCGGGCGTTGGTGGCCGGGTCGGGCTGCTGGCCGGCGTGCACCTGTTTGGTCTCGAAGGACCAATGCGCGGTCGGATCGCTGTTGCTATCGCCGTCGGCGCTCATGAGCGGGGCTTTCTGCTGGAAGGGAACGTATCGAGGTGCTGGTAGCCGTCCGGGAGCCTGCATCGGTGACGTCACCCGGCGGCCGCAGGTTCAGCACCGACACACGATGAGACGCGGATGCGGTGAACGACTGCACATCACGTTTCCCTGTCTACTCAGGGGCCCGTCATGGCGGACCCGCGCTTGCCGGATAGCCGGTGCTGTGGCTACTCAACCTGGTCATCACCCGGGGCACCCCACCGCGGTTGGAGGGTTGCCGGCCAGCAAGCCGGGGCTTGATGCTGGCGCTCATGACCGATACAAAGACTAGCTTACTGAGCCGACCGGATGCCAATGGCGGGTCGACGCCTGCACAAACGCCCTTGATAACGTGGCAACGATAACGCTGAGCCCCCCAATCTGACCGGGAGAGGGACCGTCCGTGAGCGCCGATAAGCCGACCGTCATTTACACGCTGACCGACGAGGCGCCGTTGCTGGCGACCTACGCGTTCCTGCCCATCGTGCGGGCCTTCGCCGAGCCGGCGGGCATCGAGATCAAGACCAGCGACATCTCGGTGGCCGCCCGGATCCTCGCCGAGTTCCCCGAGCACCTGACCGAAGAGCAGCGGGTGCCGTACAACCTGGCCGAGCTGGGCCGACTGACGAAGCTGGCCGACACCAACATCATCAAGCTGCCCAACGTCAGCGCGTCGGTGCCCCAGCTGATCGCCGCGATCAAGGAGCTGCAGGGCAAGGGCTACAAGATTCCCGACTTCCCGCAGAGCCCAAAGACCGACGAGGACAAGGAGATTCGCGAGCGCTATTCGAAATGTCTTGGTAGCGCGGTCAACCCGGTGTTGCGCCAAGGCAACTCCGACCGTCGCGCCCCCAAGGCGGTCAAGGAGTACGCCCGCAAGCACCCGCACAGCATGGGGGAGTGGTCGCAGGCGTCGCGCACCCATGTCGCGACGATGAAGCACGGCGACTTCTACCACGGCGAGAAGTCGATGACGCTAGATCGCGGGCGCAGCGTGAAGATGGAGCTGGAGACCAAGGACGGCAAGAAGATTGTGCTCAAGCCGACGGTGTCGCTGCGCGACGGCGACATCATCGACAGCATGTTCATGAGCAAGAAGGCGCTCTGCGAGTTCTACGAAGCCGAGATCGACGACGCCTACAAGACCGGCGTGATGTTCTCGCTGCACGTCAAGGCGACGATGATGAAGGTCTCCCACCCCATCGTCTTCGGCCACGCCGTGAAGGTGTTCTACAAGGACGCCTTCGCCAAGCATCAGGAGCTGTTCGACGAACTCGGCGTCAACGTCAACAACGGGCTGGTCGATCTGTACGACAAGATCGAGTCGCTGCCCGCCTCGCAGCACGACGAGATCATCCGCGACCTGCATGCCTGCCACGAACACCGCCCGGAGCTGGCCATGGTGGATTCGGCCAAGGGCATCAGCAACTTTCACTCGCCCAGCGACGTGATCGTAGATGCGTCGATGCCGGCGATGATCCGCGCCGGCGGCAAGATGTACGGCGCCGACGGACGGCAGAAGGACACCAAGGCCGTCAACCCCGAGTCGACCTTCGCCCGGATCTACCAAGAGATCATCAACTTCTGCAAGACCCACGGCGCTTTCGACCCGACCACGATGGGCACCGTTCCCAACGTCGGCCTGATGGCCCAGCAGGCCGAGGAATACGGCTCGCACGACAAGACGTTCGAGATCCCCGAGGACGGTGTCGCCAACATCGTCGACCTCGACACGGGTGAGGTGCTGCTGACGCAAAACGTTGAAGCCGGCGACATCTGGCGTATGCCGATCGTTTGCGACGAACCGATCCGCGACTGGGTCAAGCTGGCCGTCACCCGGGCGCGCAACTCGGGTATGCCGGTGGTGTTCTGGCTGGACCAGGAGCGTCCGCACGAGAGCGAGTTGCGCAAGAAGGTCAACGCCTACCTGGCCGAGCACGACACCGAGGGCCTCGACATCCAGATCATGTCGCAGGAACGCGCCATGCGGCACACGATCGAGCGCGCCATGCGCGGACAAGACACCATTGCCGCGACCGGAAACATCCTGCGCGACTACCTGACCGACCTGTTCCCGATCCTGGAACTGGGCACCAGCGCCAAGATGCTGTCCATCGTGCCGTTGATGGCCGGTGGCGGGATGTACGAAACCGGGGCCGGCGGTTCGGCGCCCAAGCACGTCCACCAGCTGCTCGAAGAGAACCACCTGCGCTGGGACTCCCTCGGCGAGTTCCTCGCTCTCGGAGCGTGTTTCGAAGACATCGGGATCAAGACCGACAACGCGCGCGCCAAGCTTCTGGGCAAGACGCTGGACGCCGCGATCGGCAAGTTGTTGGACAACAACAAGAGTCCGTCGCGTAAGACCGGTGAACTCGACAACCGCGGCAGCCAGTTCTATCTGGCGCTGTACTGGGCCCAAGAACTCGCCGCGCAAACCGACGACGAAGAGCTGGCCAAACACTTTGCCGTCCTTGCTGACTCGTTGAGCAAGAACGAGGAAGCCATCGTGGACGAAATGACCAAGGTACAAGGCGAACCGGTCGACATCGGCGGCTACTATCAGCCGGACAACGAGAAGACGACCGCGGTGATGCGGCCGAGCAAGACGTTCAATGACGCGCTGGCGGCGTCCCAGGGCTGACATGGCAGGCACGTCCAAGATCAAAGTCGAGGGCCCCGTGGTCGAACTCGACGGTGACGAGATGACCCGCGTCATCTGGAAGATGATCAAGGACATGCTGATCCTTCCGCACCTCGACATCAACTTGGAGTACTACGACCTGGGTATCGAGAACCGCGACCGCACCGACGACCAGGTGACGATCGACGCGGCCTATGCCATCAAGAAGCACGGCGTGGGTGTCAAGTGCGCGACGATCACCCCCGACGAGGCACGCGTCGCCGAGTTCAACCTCAATAAGATGTGGCTATCCCCGAACGGGACGATCCGAAACATCTTGGGCGGCACCATCTTCCGCGAGCCGATCGTGATCTCCAATGTGCCGCGGCTGGTTCCGCGCTGGACCAGGCCGATTGTCATCGGCCGGCACGCGTTCGGCGACCAGTACCGGTCGACCAATTTCAAGGTCGACAAACCCGGCACCGTCGCAATAACTTTCACCCCCGCCGACGGCGGAGAGCCGATCGTGCACGAGATGGTGGACATCCCCGCCGACGGCGGTGTCGTCATGGGGATGTACAACTTCCGGGACTCCATCCGCGACTTCGCCCGGGCGTCGTTCAAATACGGCCTGAACGCCAAATGGCCGGTGTACCTGTCCACCAAGAACACCATCCTCAAGGCCTACGACGGCATGTTCAAGGACGAGTTCCAGCGCATCTACGACGAGGAGTTCAAGGAGGCCTTCGAGGCCGAGGGCCTGACCTACGAGCACCGGTTGATCGACGACATGGTGGCCGCCTGCCTGAAGTGGGAGGGCGGCTATGTCTGGGCCTGCAAGAACTACGACGGCGACGTGCAGTCCGACACCGTCGCGCAGGGCTATGGCTCGCTGGGGCTGATGACCTCGGTGCTGATGACCGCCGACGGCAGGACCGTCGAGGCCGAAGCCGCCCACGGCACGGTCACCCGGCACTTCCGGCAGTATCAGGCCGGCAAGCCGACGTCGACCAACCCCATCGCCTCGATCTTCGCCTGGACGCGGGGACTACAGCACCGCGGCAAGCTGGACAACACACCCGCGGTCATCGACTTCGCCCAGACGCTGGAATCCGTCGTCATCGGCACCGTCGAGAGCGGGAAGATGACCAAGGATCTGGCCATCCTGATTGGGCCAGATCAGCAGTGGCAGCAGAGCGAGGAGTTCCTCGCCTCGATCGCCGAAAACCTGCAGAAGGCACTGGCCTAACTCGCCGGCGGGGTCTCCAGGTTTTTCAGGACCCGGGCCGGGCGGGCGCACTCCTCGATGAAACCGGAGATGACCTCGGTCACCCGGTCGGGCGCCTCGAACATCGGAACGTGCCCGACGCCGTCGAGCCGGGTGACCTTCGTCCCGGCGGGCAGGAAGTCGGTGAAATGGCGGCTGAAGCGGCTCGGCGGCACCACGCGGTCCTTCTCGCACAACACCACATGCGCCGGCACCGCGGTCTGCGCCAACTCCATCAGGCCGGGCCCCAGCAGCGACTTGGCCAGCAGCTGGAAGTAGGCCGGGCAGTGCGCGGCGTCGTCGACGATGCCGGACAGCTGGCGCTCGCTGATCCCGTCGGGCGAGCCGCGCAGCGGCAGGCTGGCCAGTCGGCGGCTGAACGGCAGTTGCAGTGCCCGCTGGCCGAACAAGCGGGCGAGCGCCAAGACCGGCATGCCGGCCACGAACTTGCCGATGACCTCGAATTTGACCGGGCTCCAGCGGGTCCAGCCGCCCGCCGCCGCGAGGCCGGTGACGCTGCGGGCCCGGCCGCGCCGCTCGAGTTCGAAGGCGACCCAGCCCCCCAACGAGTTGCCCACGATGTGGGCGGTGTCCCAGCCGAGCTTGTCGAGTTGGCGTTCGACGTGGTCGGCCAGCACCGCCGAGCTCAGCAACCAGGTGCCCGCGTACGGTCCGCCGTTGTGGCCGGCCATCGTCGGCGCAAACACCTCGTAGCGGCCCGTGTCGGCCAGTCGCCGGGACACCTCGTCCCACACCATCTGGGACATCAGAAACGGGTGCAGCAGCAGGACCGGCTCTCCAGAACCCAGGTGGATCGGCGCGCGAGTCGTCATGCCCTGGACTTTACCCGGTACCGGCGGTTCCGAAACGCGGTGTCGGACGAGGCCGGACACCGGCGTGAAAAGATCGGAAACATCATGAGCACCGCTTCGAAATCCGGCCGGATTTTCTCCGGCGTGCAGCCCACCTCTGATTCGCTTCACCTCGGCAACGCGCTGGGCGCGATCACCCAGTGGGTCGCGCTGCAAGACACCTACGCCGCGTTCTTCTGCGTGGTCGACCTGCACGCCATCACGGTCGCGCAGGACCCCGAGGCGTTGCGTCGCCGCACCCTGGTCACCGCCGCCCAGTACTTGGCGCTGGGCATCGACCCCGCCCGCAGCACCGTCTTCGTGCAGAGCCAGGTGCCCGCCCACACGCAGCTGGCGTGGGTGCTGGGCTGCTTCACCGGCTTCGGACAGGCCTCGCGGATGACGCAGTTCAAGGACAAGTCGCAGCGCCACGGCACCGACTCCACCACCGTCGGGCTGTTCACCTATCCGGTGTTGCAGGCCGCCGACGTGCTGGCCTACGACACCGATCTGGTCCCGGTGGGCGAGGACCAGCGCCAGCACCTCGAGCTGGCCCGTGACATCGCCGAGCGGTTCAACAGCCGGTTCCCGGACACGTTCGTGGTTCCCGACATGCTGATCCCCAAGGCCACCGCCAAGATCTACGACTTGGGCGACCCGACGTCGAAGATGAGCAAATCGGCCGCCACCGACGCCGGGCTGATCAACCTGCTCGACGATCCGGCGTTGTCCGCCAAGAAGATTCGTTCGGCCGTGACCGACAGCGAGCGCGAGATCCGGTTCGACACCGAAGCCAAGCCGGGCGTATCGAACCTGCTCACCATCCAGTCGGCGGTCACCGGTGTAGCCGTCGACAAGCTCGTCGACGGCTACGCCGGGCGCGGCTACGGCGATTTGAAGAAGGAGACCGCCGAGGCAGTCGTCGAATTCGTCACCCCGATCAAGGCCCGGGTCGACGAATTGACCGCGGATCCGGCCGAATTGGAGGCCGTGCTGGCGGCCGGTGCACAGCGCGCCGACGAGGTGGCCGGGAAAACGGTCCAGCGGGTCTACGATCGGCTGGGGTTTCTTTCGCGACGGAGGTAGTGCGCTCACCATGGACGAGCCGGCCAAGCCAGGCATCCTTGACCGGTTGCGGGCCCGGTTCGGATGGCTCGACCACGCGCTGCGCGCCTACAAGCATTTCGACGAGCGCAACGGCGGCTTCCTGGCGGCCGGACTCACCTACTACACGATCTTCGCGTTATTCCCTTTGCTGATGGTCAGTTTCGCGGTCGTGGGTTTCGTGCTGGCCCAGGATCCCAAGCTGCTCGCCAGCATCGACGACCACATCCGCAACACGGTCTCGGGCGCGCTCGGACAGCAGCTGGTGGGCTTGATGAATTCGGCGATCAACGCACGTACGTCGGTCGGTGTGATCGGGCTGGCCACCGCGGCGTGGGCGGGTCTGGGCTGGATGTCGAACCTGCGCGGGGCGGTCACCGAGATGTGGTGGGACGAACCGCTGCAACCGGCGGGATTCGTGCGCGACAAGCTCTCCGATCTGGTCGCGATGGTGGGCACCTTCGTGGTCATCCTCGCCACCCTCGCCCTCACCGCGCTCGGGCACGCCGCGCCGATGCGCACGGTATTGAAATGGGCTGGCATACCGGATTTCTCGATATTCGGCGAACTGTTCCGCGGCCTGTCGATCCTGGTGTCGCTGCTGGTGTCGTGGATGCTGTTCACCTGGATGATCGGCCGGCTGCCGCGACACAAGGTCAGCCTGCCCGACTCGGCCCGGGCCGGCTTGCTCGCGGCGATCGGCTTCGAGCTGTTCAAACAGGTGGCCTCGATCTACCTGCGGGTCGTGTTGCGCAGCCCGGCGGGTGCGACGTTTGGGCCGGTGCTGGGGCTGATGGTGTTCTCCTACATCACCGGGTATCTCGTGCTCTTCGCCGCCGCGTGGGCCGCCACGCTTTCCAACGACCCGCGCAGCAAGTACGCCCCACCGCCGGCGCCGGCGGTCATCGCTCCACGGGTGCTGCTGGACGGGGGAATCAGTACCCGGCAGACGCTGGCCGCGATGGCGATGGGAGCCGTTGGCGCGCTGGCCTTTTCCCGGTTGACCCGCCGGCTCCGTTAGCGCCAGACCCCCCGGGCCATCACGGCCGCGACCCGCAATTCACGGTCCAGCACGACGAGGTCGGCGTCGTAGCCGGCCCGCAGCGCGCCGACCCGCTGCAGCCCCAGCGCCCGCGCCGGGGTGGTCGAGGTCATCTGCACGGCGGCGGCCAGGGTGGCGTCGGCGTCGGGGCCGAGTCGCGAAACCGTGCGGAAGAGCCGATCCATCGTGGCGGTGCTGCCGGCGATCGTCGACGTGCCGTGCACCCGGGCCACCCCCACGTCGACGTCGACCCGTACCCCGCCGAGCCGATATGCGCCGTCGTCACAGCCGGCCGCGGCGATGGCATCGGTGATGACCGCGACCCGGTCGGGCCCGGCGGCCCGGACGGTCGCGTGCACCGCGACGGGGTGCAGGTGCACACCGTCGGGGATCAGCTCGACGATCACATCCGGGTGTTCCAGCAGCGCCAGCGCCGGGCCGGGCGCGCGATGGTGTAGCGGCGGCATCGCGTTGAACAGATGCGTGCCGACCGTGGCGCCCAGGGCGATCGCCTGCTGAGGCCGCTCGTAGGTCGCGTCGGTATGTCCCACGGCGACAACAACTCCCGCGTCGACGAAGCGCCGGATCGCCTCGCTGCTGCCGGGCCGCTTCGGCGCCAGCGTGACCATCCGGATCGTGCCGTCGCCGGCGGCCAGCACCTCGTCGATCTCGGCGAGTTCGGGATCGCGCAGCCGGGCGGGATCGTGTGCCCCGCAGCGTGCGGCGGACAGCCACGGCCCTTCCAGGTGGATACCGGCGATGGTGCCGGATCCGGTGGCGTCGGCCAGCGCGCGCACGCCCGCGATCAGCGGGCCGGGTGCGGCGGGGACCAGGCTGGCCAGTGTTGTGGTGGTGCCGTGGCGTTGGTGGAACTGCGCGGCCGCGCCGATGCGTTCGGCGTCCAGGTACGAGGCTCCGCCGCCCCCATGCACGTGCATGTCGACAAACCCCGGCACCACAAGGCAATCCGGGAAGTCGCGGTCGGGTTGCCCGGGCGGTGCGCCGTCCCCGCAGGCCAGAATCTGCGTCCCGGCGACCTGTACCCATCCCGGCCGGCAGACCCGGCCGTCGAGCACGACGGTGCCGGCGCGGATCAGGGGCACGGGTCTTCCCAGCGGCCGCCGTTTTCCCAGAAGTGCCGGATCTCCTCGAGTTGGCGTCCCTTGGTCTCCGGCGCGAACCGGTAGACGAACCCGAACGCGATGACCGCCAAAACCCCGAACACCGCGAAAGTGCCTGCGCCGCCGAGCGAATGCAGCATGGTCAAAAAGACCGCCGCCACGATGGCGTTGGCGATCAGGTTGGACGTCAACATGGTGCTCGACCCGATGGACCGCAACCGGGTGGGGAAGCTCTCGCTGGCGTACACCCAGCCCAGCGAGCCGAATCCCAGCGTGTAGCCGATGATGAACACCAGGATGCCGGCAAACCCGAGCACCGCGCCGCCGCCGCGAGCGAACACCACCGCCAGCAGGACGTCGGCGGCGATCATCATGGCGATGCCGCACAACAGGATTGGGCGTCTGCCCACCCGGTCGACGAGCGCCAACGCCGCGCCGACCGCGGCCAACCCGGCGACCTGGACCAGTGCCGGCAGACCGAGCAGCGCGAAATTGCCGGTGAATCCCATGGCTTCGAAAATGCGGGGGCTGTAGTAGATGATCGCGTTGATGCCGGTGATCTGGATCAGAAAACCGAGCGCGATCACGAACATCGTGGCCCGTCGATACGGCGGCCGTAGCATCTCGGCGATACCGCCACTGCCTTCGCTCATCGCGCGGTGAATCTCGGCGAGCTCGTCGTCGGCGTTCGCGGTGGGCTCCACCCGCAGCAGCGCGCGCCGCGCGTCGTCGACCCGGCCCTTGAGCAGGTACCACCGAGCCGTGTCGGGCAGCCGGATCACCAACGGCAGCAACAACATCGCCGGCACGGCGGCCAGTCCCAGCATCCACCGCCAGCCATGGGCGTCGGCCAACAGGTAGCCGGCGAGGTAGCCGACGATGAGGCCGGTGACGATCGCGAACTGGTAGGTCGTCAGCAGCGCGCCGCGCACCGCCGCCGGAGCCGACTCCGCGATGAACACCGGGACGACCACCACCATCACCCCGACGGTCGCGCCCAGCCGCAGTCGCGCCGCCAGCAGCATCGGCAACGCCGGCGAGAAGGCGCCCAGCAGCGCGAACGTCGTATACGCGATCAGGATCAGCACGATCGATCGTTTCCGGCCGATCGCGTTGGCGAGCACGCCCGCCCCGAGCGCCCCGGCGATCTGCCCGATCACCGCCATCGTCGTCAGCAGTTCCTGTTCAGAAGTGGTGAGTCCGAAATCCTCGGTGATGAACAACTGGGCGCCGGCGATGATGGACAGGTCGTAGCCGTAGATGAGGCCGACACTGGCGCCGGTGAGCCCAATGCGCGGACCTCTCAAGTGATCTGCACCCGACCGGGCGCCAACTCAGTCATCCGCAAGATGGTGCCACAGCCAACATGGGTGGTCAACGGTGTCGGCCGCGGCCCCCGATCGGGGGACCAGCAATTCCACCCGGGCTCTCCGATCGGAGGATGTTATTGCTTCTTGACCATCTTAGATTCTGTTGTTATGCCCCTCACCCTGGTGTCCCCCGCCCCGGCCCAGCCGCGTGTGTTCGGGCGGCTGCTGTCCCAAGGCACCTTCTACACCGCCGGCATGCAGCTGAGCAACGGCACCGTCATCCTGCCGTTGATCTGCGCGCACCAGGGTCTGCCCTGGGTGGCCGCCCTGCTATTTCCGGCCTTCAGCCTCGGTGACATCGTCGGGAATTCGGTGTCTCCGGTGGTGATACAGCGGGTGGGCCGGATGCGGCACCGGCTGCTGGCGGCGATGGCGGCCGGCGTGGCAGCCCTGACCATGTGCGACGCGGTGATTCCCTGGCACGGCGGTTTCACCGCGGTGGTGTTCCTGCTGACCTGCGTGATAGCGGGAGTGCTGCTCGGGATCGCCGGCGTCGCCTACCCCGACATGGTCTCCAGCAAGCTATCCGCGCTGCGGCGTGGCGAGCTGTTCCTGTTCCAGAGCGCCATCGGGTCGGTGCTGGCCACCGCCGTCACGCTGTTCGTGGTGCCGGTGCTGGCGCACGGCAGCGAGATGGCGTATCGCCGCGACCTGTTGGGGCTGGGCGCGGTCGGGCTGGCCGGCTCGGCCATCGCGGCGCTGTTCGTCGGGCCGGTGCGGTCCACCGCCGCCCCCGGATGTCGATGCGGGACACCTACCGGCAGGGCATCGCGATCGCTCGGTCCCAGCCTTGGTTTCGCCGCTACATGGTCGCGTGCCTGCTGTTCGGTCCGGTCAGCCTGGGCACCACGTTCTACGCCCTGCGCACCGCCGACCACAGCCGCAGCCTGCATGTGTTGGTGATCCTGTCCAGCATCGGACTGGTTTGCGGTTCGCCGTTGTGGCGCAAGGTTTACCGCTTCTTCGGGGTGCGCGGCATGATGCTGGGCAGCGCGCTGCTCAGTGTCGCCGCCGCCACGCTGACCCTGGCGGTCGAGGTCTACGGCCAATGGACCCACGTCTGGGCGTACGGTACGGTGTTCCTGGTGGCGACGGTCGCCGCCCAGGCCGTCTTCGCCGCGGCGATCTCCTGGCTCAGGCGATCTCCTGGCTCAGTGTGGTCGCCGAGGAGGCGCACCGGCCGACGCTGATCGCGTTGAGCTCGACGCTGGTCACCCTGGAAACCATGGCACTGGCCGCGGTGCTCGGCAGCATCGCGCAAAAGCACTCCACCGTCTGGCCCGACGTCATCGTGCTGATCCTGGCCATCGGCGCCGCGCTGGCTGCGCTGGGCGCTCCGCCGTCGGAAACCCGGCGGGCGCTCACCCCGCTGCGCGTCCCGGCGGCCGCCCCCGCGCCGATCCTGCAGGCAGCCTAAAGCCGGGCTATCTCCGAGGGTTTCTCGGCGGGTGGCAGGAGTAGGGCGCGGACCAGGCGGCGGGCGGCGTGGCGTCGCAGCATTTGGCTGGCGGGGCGGGGGCGTACTCGTTGGGGCCACCAGAACCAGCGTCCGAGCAGTGCGGCGATGGACGGTGTCAGAAACGAGCGCACGATCAGGGTGTCGAAGAGTAGGTCCAGCTTGATGGTGGTGCCGATTTGGCCGATGATGCGTAGGTCGCTGAAGTAACATGATGACGGCGAAGACCATGCTGGCGGCGGTGACGACGCCGCCGGTGCCGGCCATGGCGCGGATGATGCCGGTGTTGAAGTCCGGTGCCGATTTCTTCTTTGAGTCGTGAGATCAACAGCAGGTTGTAGTCGGATCCGACGGCGAGCAGCAGGATGACCGACATGGCTAGTACCAGCCAGTACAGGTCGATGCCGAGGAGGTCTTGCCACAGCAGCACCGACAGGCCGAAGGAGGAGCCCAGCGACAGCAGCACGGTGCCGACGATGACCGCGGCGGCGATGACGCTGCGGGTGACGAGCATCATGATGATCAAGATCAGGCTGATCGCGGCGACGCCGGCAATCAGCAGGTCGTAGAAGGCGCCCTCCTGGATGTCGCGGTACGTCGACGCGGTGCCGCCCATGGAGATCGCGGCGCCCTGCAGCGGGGTTCCCTTGATGGCCTCCCTGGCCGCCTGCTGGATCGGCTCGACGCGGGCGATGCCCTGCGGCGTCGCGGGATCTCCGTCCAGGGAGATGATGAAGCGCGCCGCCTTACCGTCCGGGGACAAGAACATCTTCAGGCCCCGCTTGAAATCCGGGTTTTCGAAGGCCGACTGCGGCAGATAGAACGAATCGTCGACCTGGGCGGCGTCGAAGACCCGGCCCATCGCGCCGGGGTCCTTGCTGGTCATTTCCTGCTGCTTATAGAAGGACAAAAGTGTGCCGTGCCAGATGACCATCATGTCGCGCATGATGGTCATCGTCGAAATCATCGGCAGCATCTGCGCGCGCATCTCCGGCAACAACCGGATCAGGACATCCATGTCCTTGACGAGCGATTCCAACTTCTCACTCAGCTGATCGATGTTGTCGAACGTTTCGAATATCGATCGCACCGCCCAGCACGCGGGGATGTCGAAACAGTGCTTTTCCCAGTAGAAGTAACTGCCGACCGGGCGAAGGAAATCCGACAGGTCCGCGAGGTGATCCCGGATGGTGTCGGTGGTGTTCGACATGTCATGCGTGAGGTGATCCATATCGACGGTGTTGTCGACGATTTCTCCCATCAGTTGATACATGTGTTTCATCGTCGCGATGGAGACATCCATCGCCTGCACCTGAATCAGCATGTCGTCCAGCCGATCCTTCATGAATTGCATGTTCTCGGCATTCGACACACCTTGCATGCTCATGATGAACGGAATGGACGTGTGTTTGAGCGGCGTTCCCAGCGGCCGCGTTGTCGATTTCACCTGTGAGATACCGAAACTGTGAAAGATGGTCTTTGCGACCTTATCCAGGATCAGCATGTCGACGGGCGTGCGCATATCATGATCGGTCTCGATCAATAGCACATCGGGGTTCAGCCAAGCCTGCGAAAAGTGCCGGCCCGCCGCCGTGTCGCCGACATTTGACGGCATGCTGGCCGGCATGAATCGGCGCAGGTCGTAAGTGGTCCGGTAATTCAGCAAGGCCAACAGCCCGACGAACGCCACCGCGCAGGTCGCGGCGAGCACCGGGCTCGGCCAGCGAACGATCGCGGTGCCCACCCGGCGCCACCGCCGGGTGTTCGGCCGGTGCTTGGGGTCCAACAGCCTGAACGAGCCGGCGACGGTCAGCACCGCCGGCCCGAGCGTGAGCGCGGCGAGCACCGCGACCAACATGCCCACCGCGCAGGGCGGGCCCATCGACTGGAAGTACGGCAGCCGGGCAAAGCTGAGGCAGAACATGGCGCCGGCGATCGTCAACCCGGAGCCCAGAATCACGTGGCCGGTGCCGCGGAACATCGTGTAGAAGGCGCTTTGCCGGTCTTGGCCGGCGTATCGGGCCTCGTGGTAGCGACCCAGTATGAATATCGCGTAGTCGGTGCTGGCGGCGATGGCCAGCAATGTGACCAGGTTCGTCGCGAAGGTCGAAAGGCCAAAAGCGTTGTGGTACGCGAGAATCGCGACGACTCCGCGGATCGTCCCCCCAGCTCGATCCCGACCAGGACGAGGACGAGGACCGTGGTCACGATGGATCGGTAGATGAACAACAACATGGCCATGATCACCAGGGTGGTGATCAGGGTGACCTTGGCGACGCTCTCGTTGCCGGCCTAGGTTTGGTCGGCGATCAGCGCGTAGGGACCCGTGATGTAGGCCTTGACCCCGCGCGGCGGCGGTGTGCTGTCCACGATCTGCCGGACGGCGTGCACCGAGTTGTACGCCTGTGTTTCGTTGTTGCCGGCCAGGAACACCACGACGTAGGCGGCCCTGTCGTCCGCGCTTTGCGATCCCCCCGCCGTCGGCGGGTCGCTCCAGAAGTCCTGGATGTGCGCGACGTGCACAGTATCGGCCGTAAGCCGCCGCATCAGCTCGCTATAGAAACGGTGCGCATCGTCGCCGAGCGGTTTGTCGCTTTCCAGCACGATCGTCACCGAGCTGTTGTACGTGAACTCGTGGAATAACTGACCCATGTGTTTGATTGCCCGGACCACGGCCGCGTCTTTCGGGCTCAGCGATACCGAGTGTGCCTTACCGACCACTTCCAGCTGCGGGATGGCCAGATTAACGACGGCCGTCAGCCCCACCCATAACAGCACGATAGGCACCGCAAAGCGGGCGATCATCCGCGGCAGAACCGGCGTGCCAAAATTCGGCGCATCGGCGATTTCGCTCATCCCGCGTTCACCATTCGCTTCGCGACTCGGGTAACCGAAATCATCTTTACTCCCGCGCTGTGTTACCGGGTCGCAAAACAATTTGGTGTTTGATTGCGTCAGCTAATTTTAAACGCTACCGCCGACGCGCGGCGGCGTCGAAAGAGTTAAGCCAATCGTTATATGGCGCGGCGGTTCATCGAGCGCGCGACCATGATCAACGAGAACACGACGACGGCCCCGACAATCCCCACGCCCACCCGCACCGGCATCGCGTCGGCCGACGGCAGCAGCCCCGCCGCCTGGGGTCCGGGCCGCTCCGCGGCGGCGTCCTGCTTGGGTGCCAGCGACGGGTCTGGTGCGATCAGCGTGCCGACCTGGGTGCCGACCGGGGTGGCGAATCCGTAGTCTAGCAGGTGCGCCGCCTGCTCCCAGGGCGCGATCGGCTGGCGGGTGCCGTGCAGCAATATCGCGACCAGCCGTCGGCCGTCGTGGTTGGCCGCGCCCACGAACGTCTGCCCGGCGTCGTCGGTGTAGCCGGTCTTGCCGCCCATCGCGCCCGGGTACTTGTAGAGCAGCTGGTTGTCGTTTTCCAGCTCGTAGCCGGGGTGGTCGCCGTGGCCGGGGAAGTCGAAGGTCTTCGTTGCGACGATGTCGGCGAAAGTCGGGTTCTGCCAGGCGTATCGGTAGAACAGGCCGACGTCGTAGGCCGAGGTGCTCATGCCGGGTCCGTCCAGTCCCGACGGTGTTGCCACCCGGGTGTCCTGGCCGCCGAGCTTGGCGGCCAGCACGTTGATCTTCTCCAGCGCCTGCTGCATCCCACCCAGTTGCATGGCCAGCGCGTGCGCGGCGTCGTTGCCGGAATGCATCAGCAGCCCGTGCAGCAGCTGGTTGACGGTGTAGACGCCGCCGTCGTCCACGCCGACTTTGGTGCCCTCGGCCGCGGCGTCGTCGGCCGTTCCCGTCACCGACTTGTTGAGCGGCAGCGCGTTCAGCGACGCCATCGCGACCAACACCTTGATGATGCTGGCCGGACGGTGCCGGCCGTGCGGATCCTTGGCCGCGATCACCGCGCGGCTGTCCAGGTCCGCGACCAGCCAGGCCTCGGCGGAGACGTCGGTCGGCAGCGCCGGGGTATCGGGTGCGGTGATGATGCCGCAGCCCGACAGCGCCTCGCCGCCAACCGGCTTGGCCGGCACCGCCAGCGGGATCGGCGGGTCGCCGGCCTGCGGCACTTCCGAGGAGTCCACCGCCGGCGGGGTGTTCACCCGGTACGGGCAATTGGGGCTCCCGGCATTGGGTCCCGGGCTCGGCTCCGCCAGCGCGGCCGGCATGCCCATAGCGGCCGGGGCGGCGACCATGAAAACAGCCGCGGCCAGGCAGGATGCGGAACGTACAAAGCTCATGGTGAGTGCAGACTAGGTGATTGCGGGCCAGATCGCCGGGAGCCGCGCTGTGACTGGTGGGGCACAAGTTGCAAACTTTGCCCCGGCGCGCGAACGCGGTGCCCAGCCCCTACACTGTCGGCTATTCCAAAACTTCGAATGTGGTTCAAGGGTCCCAAGGGGCCCAGGTCGCTGGACCAACTGCTCAAGCAGGCCGAGAAGGCGACCCAGGTGCGGCGGGCCGGGACCGAGCAGGTGCTGGCCGAGCTGCGGTCGCTGCGCGAAACCACGCACGATCCCGAGTTGCAGTCCGCGCTGGCGTGGCTGTGCAACGCGCTGACGCGGCTGACGGGCAGCTCGTCGGCGGCGCATGCCCGCGAGGTGTTGATGGCCGCCGACGGGGTGAAGCGCGCGGCCGGCTAGAGCGCGGTGGCGGCCAGGTCCACGCGTGCGATGGCCGGAAAGTTGATCGTGCCCAGCCACAGCTTGCCGGCCGACTCGACCAGGCCGGTGACGGCGCCGAAGTCGGCATGATGCGTGCGCAGCCCCGCGACGGCCGCGCCGCTGTCCGGGTCGAACGCGACCGCCCAGATCTCCTGCTTGATCGTCGGTTGCAGCCGCTCGGGCAGCCGCCACACCACCTTGCGGAGCATCGGGGCGCGGGGGAACAGCGCCTCCAGCGCCGGGTTCGCCTCGGCGACCAGCGCGGCCCAGATCCGGCCGTCGGCGCCGGTGGACAGGTTGTCGGGCATTCCGGGCAGGTGGGCCGCCAGCGGCGTCACCGATCCGGCCCGCGGCCCGCGCAGCCAGTACTTCGACAGCCGGCGCGCCTGGGTCTCGGCGAATACCAGCGCCGAGGAGTCGGCCGTCGTCGTCAGCCCGTTGGCGAAGTACAGGCCGTCGACCAGCGTGGTGATCGAGCCGTCCGCATCGAGACGGTACAAGCCGCCGGTTCCGCGTGCCTCCACGATGGGGGCGGTGTAGTGCTCGAAATGGTAGTCGGCCGTCGATTCGGTGAAATAGTATTGTCCCGTCTGGTGTTTCGGTGACATTCGAGCAGAACTTCAGCCGCCTGCCGCCGACGGATTCGGCGAGCGCAGTTAGCCCGCCGCCTGGGTCCAGCGCGAGCAGGCCGCGATGGTTGTCGCAGATCAGGACCCGGCCGTCGCGGGCGACGTGCAGACCGAGCGGCCGCCCGCCGGTGTTGGCAACAACCTCGGGGACGGTGGGCTGCCCGTCGGGCGCGATCCGCACGATGCGCCCGTCCTCGAGGCCCGTCCACAACCGGCCGTCCGGGTCGACGACGATGTCCTCGGGCCCGTTGCCGGGCACCCCGACGACGGTGACGCTCGGCGCCGGCAGGTTCGGCAACGCCTCGATTGGTGGCGGCTGCCACCGGACCGGATGGATGCGGGGTTTGCGCGCCATGCCTGGACTTTAGAGGCGCCCCTGGATCTCCGAAAGCACGCCGCGCAGGATCGATTCGATCGCGTCGAACTCGGCTTGACCGCTGATCAGTGGCGACGCCAACTGGACGACGGAATCGCCGCGATCGTCGGTGCGGCAATACAGCCCCGCCTCGAACAGGGTCGCCGACACCTGGCCCAGCAGGGTGCGGCGTTCGTCGTCGGTGAACGTCTGCTTGGTGGCCTTGTCCTTGACCAGTTCGACGCCGTAGAAGAAGCCCTCGCCCCGAACGTCGCCGACGATCGGCAGGTCGTACAGCTTCTCCAGGGTGGCGCGGAAGGCGGGCGCGTTGGTCTTGACGTGGTCGTTGATGCCCTCGCGCTCGAAGATGTCGAGGTTGGCCAGCCCGACGGCGGCCGAAACCGGGTGCCCGCCAAAGGTATATCCGTGCGGGAACATCGTCTCGCCGTCGTCGAACGGCTCGAACAAGCGCTCGCTGGCGATCATCGCGCCGATCGGGGCGTAGCCCGACGTCATGCCCTTGGCGCAGGTGATCATGTCGGGCACATAGCCCAGGTCGTCGCAGGCGAACATCGAGCCGATCCGGCCGAACGCGCAGATCACCTCGTCGGACACCAGCAGCACGTCGTATTCGTCGCAGATCTGTCGAACCCGCTCGAAATAGCCTGGGGGAGCGGGGATGCTGCCGCCGGCGTTCTGCACCGGTTCCAAGAACACCGCGGCCACGGTGTCGGGTCCCTCGAACTCGATCGCCTCGGCGACCCGGTCGGCGGCCCACTGCCCGAAGGCTTTGGCGTCGGTGTGAAAGGGTTCGGGCGCGCGATAGAAGTTGGTGTTGGGCATTCGGAAGCCGCCGGGCGTGACCGGCTCGAACGGCGCCTTGAAGCGCGGCAACCCGGTGATCGCCAGCGCGCCTGGGTGGTGCCGTGGTAGGCAACCGCCCGCGAAATCACCTTGTGTTTCCCGGGTTTGCCGGTGAGCTTGAAGTATTGCTTGGCCACTTTCCACGCGGTCTCGACGGCCTCGGTGCTGCCGGTGGTGAAGAAGACCCGGTTCAGGTCGCCCGGGGCGTAGTGTGCCAGCCGCTCGGCGAGCTCGATCGCGGGCGGGGTGGCGTACCCCCACAGCGGGAAGAACGCCAGCGTGCCGGCTTGGCGGGCCGCCACCTCGGCCAGCTCGGTGCGGCCGTGCCCGACCTGGACGGTGAACAGCCCGGACAGCCCGTCCAGGTAGCTGCGGCCGCGGTCGTCTTAGATGGTGACGCCCTCGCCGCGGGTGATGATCGGCGGCGTGATGGTCGCGCCGTGCCGGGAAAAATGCAGCCAGAGATTGTCAGTCATCGTGCCGTGAGCGTAACCCACCCCGGGGGCGGCGATCACCGCAGCAGGTTCTCCGCATCCACCGTCAGCGTCGTGCCGGTGATGTAGCGACCGGACCTTGCGCACAGATAGAGCATCGCCTCGGTGACGTCCTCGGCGTCGATCACCGAGACGGGCAGCATGTTGGCCAAGGACGCCGCGAGCGCCGGGTTCTTCGCGGTGAACTCTTCGACGGCGTCGTTGTTGATCATCGGCGTCGCCACCCCGGTCGGATGCACTGAGTTCACCCGAATCTGCTTCTCCGCCAAGGTGGTTGCGTAGTAGCGCATCAACCCGACGACCCCGTGCTTGGCCGCGGTGTAGCCGGCCAGACCCGGGTTGCGCAGGCTGAATTCGGGCACCGGGGACTTGAGTCCGGCCGCCGAGCTGGTGATGACGATCGCCCCGCCGTCGCCGTGCTCGAGCAGATGCGGCAGCGCCGCTTCGATCATGCAATAGACACCGTCGAGCATCACGCCGACCGCATCGAGGTAGGCGTGTGCCGTCGGCTCGGCGTGGCCGATTCCGGGTGCCACACCCGCATTGGCGAGGACGAAGTCGACGCGGCCGAATTCGCTCACCCCGTTGGCCAGGACCGACTGAAGACGCTCGAAGTCGCGGACATCGGCCTGCTCGGCGACGATGCGGCGCCCGGTCTTCTCCACCAAATTGACCGTCTCGTCGAGATCCTCCGGGCAGCCCATCGGATAGGCGACGGAATCGATCTGCTGGCAGATGTCCACGGCGATGATGTCGGCGCCCTCTTCGGCGAACCGCACGGCGTGCGCGCGGCCCTGCCGGCGCGCACGCCGCTGATGAACGCCACTTTGCCCGCGAGTCGCCCAGCCATGAATTCACTGTCCAGCCAAACGCGGGCCTGCCGCTAGCCGGTGCGCGCACAGATCTGTTCGAGATGCGCATAAGCTCGGGCCATGACCTCGACGCAGGTCACCGAATTCGAGGCGCTGCGGCCGCACCTGATGGTGGTCGCCTACCGGGTGACGGGCACCGTGGCCGACGCCGAGGACATCGTCCAGGAAGCCTGGCTGCGCTGGGACAAACAGGACGGTGCGATCGCGGACCTGCGGGCCTGGCTGACCACCGTGGTGAGCCGGCTCGGGCTGGACCGGTTGCGCTCGGCGGCCCATCGTCGCGAGACCTACACCGGCAACTGGCTGCCCGAGCCCGTGGTGACCGGCTTCGACGGTGCCGATCCGCTGTCCGCGGTGGTGGCGCGCGAGGATGCCCGGTTCGCGGCGATGGTGGTGCTGGAGCGGCTGTCCCCGGATCAGCGGTCGCGTTCGTGTTGCACGACGGATTCTCGATGCCGTTCTCCGAAGTGGCCCAGGTGCTGAGCACCAGCGAGCCCGCCGCCCGCCAGCTCGCGTCGCGGGCCCGCAAGGCGCTCGCGGGTCAGCCGCCGCCGGAACCCGATCCGTCGCACAACGAGGTGGTCGGCAAGTTGATGGCCGCGATGGCCTCCGGCAACCTGGAAGACGTTGTGGCGCTGCTGCATCCGGATGTGACGCTGACGGGCGACTCGAATAACAAGGCGCCCACCGCAATCAACGTCATCCACGGAGCGGACAAGGTGGCCCGGTTCATGTTCGGCCTCGCACAACGCTACGGCCCGACGATGTTCACCTCGTATCAGCTGGGGCTGGTCAACGGCGAACTGGGCGGCTACACCGCGGGCGTGCCCGCCAGCGACGGTTACCGCGAGATAATGCCGCGGATCATGGCGATGACGGTGCGCGACGGAAAAGTCTGCGCCCTATGGGATATCGCTAACTCCGACAAGTTCACCGGATCCCCGCTGCGCCGCTGACGGGGCGTTGGCGGCCAGGCCCAGTCGCAGCGCTCCGGCTGCCTCGCTAGCCGCCTCGGTGAACCGGCCCCGAGGCCGACGAAGTTGAGGTAGCCGTGCGGCAGGTCGGGCTGTCGGGTCAGTGCGACCGGGATTCCGCCGGCACGCAACTTGTCGGCGTAGGCCACGGCGTCGTCACGGATCGGGTCGAAACCGGCGCTGGCGACATACGCCGGCGGCAGGCCGGTGACGTCGTCGTGCAGCGGCGAGAGTCGGGGATCGGTCAGGTCACTGCCTGGCGGTACGTAATTGTCCAGCGCCCATTGGTAATTCCGGTCGGTGAAGGTGGAGCCCTGGGCGAACAGGTCGCGCGAGGGCCGGCGCGTGCCGAGATCCGTCGGCGGATACATCAGCAGCTGAAACGCGGGGACCGGGCCGCCGCGTCGCACCGCTTGCTGTGCGGTCACCGCCGCCAGATTGCCACCGGCGCTGTCGCCCCCGACCGCGATGCGGGCGGGATCCGCACCCAGCTCGGCGGCGTGGTGGTGCGCGTATTCGAAGGCGGCGATCGCGTCGTCGACGGCGGCCGGGAAGGGATGCTCGGGTGCGCGCCGGTATTCGACCGACAGCACCCGCACGCCGGCGTGGCCGGCCAGATACCGGGCGACGGGGTCGTGGCTGACCCGGGAGCCGACCGTGAACCCGCCGCCGTGGCAGTACACCAACAATCCGGACGGTGCGGGCACATCGCCGGGAATGTAGAGGGTGGCCGGGATGTCGGTGTGTTCGACGCCAATCACTATGTCCCGCAAGGTTATCGGAGTCGGCGATCGGTACCCGATCAGCCGTGGCAGTCTGTCATAGCGGGCCCGGGCCTTGCAGATCGGACCGTCGAAAACGTCGGAGCGTGAGGCATTCTTGAGCCTGATCGCCAGCTGCGCGTCCAGATTCAGCTCCTGTCCGTCAATGCGCAGCGGCCGCCCGGCCAGGAGTCGGCGCACGGGCTTGGGTAGCGCGAAGAGGGCGTTGACGATCATGATTTCCTTCCTGTAAAACGCATGACGTGGCCGAACAGCCGCAAGTCCACGCTGACCGCGAGCTGGTGTCGCTCGCATTCGGCCTGGAATTCATCCGGCGCGATCAGCCGGTGCGGCGAGCCATCCAGCCGGTGGAATGCACCGGCGAGCGGGGTGCGGACCAGGTCGTTGCCGACAAAGGTGCCGCCCGGTCGCAGCACCCGGGTCACCTCGCCCAGCGCGCGCTCCCAGTCGATGGTGTGGTGCAGCATCAGGCAGCTGACGACGGAGTCGAACGACTCGTCGAGGAAGGGCATCGCGGTGGCATCGCCCGTTTGCGCCGACGCGTTGGGGAATTCACGCAGCCGGTCGGCGGCGGCGCGCGTCATGCGTGGGTCGAGATCCAGTGCCACCCAGGCGATCCCCGGATTGGACGAAAGGACTTGCCGGGCAACGGATCCGCTGCCCGAGCCGATTTCGAGAATATCGCGGCCCAGTCGTTGGGCGCGAAGTTCGCGGGCGATGGCCGCACTGCTGGAACGCCACAGGGCACCGCAGCAGAAGGCACGTTCGGGGCGTGACATCACGGGCATGGGCCCAAGCGTCGCGCACCCCCGGGGCTCGGCGCTTGTACGGATCCGTCAGATCGAGTCGCGGACCGCCCGGGCGAAATCGCGCGGCGCCAGGCCCGTCATCTCCCAGCAGACCCGGTTGGCGTGCGAGCCGTCGGCGAACCCGGCCAGGTGCGCGGCATCGGTGACTGAGTGGCCGTCGACGAGGTGGCCGACGGCGGCGACCAGCCGCTGCCAGCGGATCGTGGCCGAGAACGAAACGCCCGTCTGCTGCTTGCACAGTCGCCCCAAGTAATTGGGCGACAACGCGACCGCCCCGGCGACCGACGCGACGTCGAGGTGTTCGGGCACCCGGCTCGACACCACTTCGATCGCCTGCCGCAGCTGCGGGTGCACGGCCCCGGATTCCGGTGGCCCGCACAACGTCTCGACGACGAGGTCGGCGGCCGCCTCCGGGCCGTCGGTGTCCAGCAGCGCGGCCGTCGCCTCCGCCAGCTGCCGACCGTCATCGACAAGCCGGATTCCGCGACGGGCCAGCGTGTTCAGCGCCAGCCCCGCCGACGTCTGCAGCCCGAAGTACATGGTCAGCGCCGCGGAGTTCGCGTCCGAGCGTACCGCGTGGCGGGCGCCGCTGCCGAACACGACCGCCCGGCACTCGTCAAACGCGTCGCCGTCCCCGGGTGATCGCCAGCGGCCCTTGCATTCCGAGGGTGACCTGAACCGCGGGGTGGTGGTGCACGGCGAGGTCGGAGAACGCGCCGGACACCATCACCCGGCCCGGCCCCAGCTCCCAGACGCGCATACGCCACTGTAGCGCCGCTAGGCGGTCGCCCACGGAATGCGGCAACTGTCACCGGAATTGAAGCCCTGTTCGGTGATGCCCAGCGCGGAGTTCATTCGGGCCCGCATGTTCTCCACGCCGATCTGATAGGTCAGCTCGATCACCCCGGCGTCGCCGAAGCGGGCCCGCAGGTCGGCCACTTGCTCGTCGGTGACGGTGTGCGGATCGGTGGTCATCGCATCGGCATACGCGATGGCGGCGCGCTCGTCGTCGGTGAACGCCGGCGAGGTGGCGTAGTCGTCGATCTCCTTGAGCCGCTTGATATCCAGGCCGTCCAGGCGTTGCAGCATGGACCCGAAGTCGACGCACCACGAGCAACCGATCGCGCGCGGTCCAGAACACGGGCAGCTCGCGCACGTTGACCGGCAGTGTGCGCGACGCGCGGTCGATCAGGGTCTCGTGTACGGCGCCGGCGACCATCAGCCGACGGTGATGCGCGGCCACCGCGAACGGTTCGGGAACCTGGCCGTAGCGGCGCTTGGCGATCCGGTACATGGCGCGGGTCATCAGGCCGGCGCTTTTGGGTGCGAGGGACTGGATGCGTGTTTTCTGTGTCATACCCTCCAAGACGACACAGCCGCGGCGAGTGTGACCGACCGCGATCAGTGCGATCCCAAGAATTCGCCAAGAATCCGCTAAGGATTGCCCGCAACAGTGGAGCAATGACCTACTGCTACTTCGACGAGCCGCCCCGCCTGGAAGACATCGAGCCCGCTACCCACACCGAGGTGCTGGTCGCCGGCTCACGACTGGACCAGGGGCGGATGCGCGCCGCGATCGACGCGGTCTTCGCTGCTCACCCCGACCTTGGCACGGTGTTCGAGTCGAAATTGAAGATCTGGATGACCCGCCCCGGCGGCGGCTGGGCGTGGGGCGTGGAGCCCCCCCGGCGGCACCGTCGCCGACGTCGTCGCGCGGCATCTGGCCAGCTTCGACATGCACACCGGCAGGTTGTTCGCGGCCTCCCTGCTGCCGGAGATCCCGACCGGGTGGTGCTCACCGCCAGTCGGCTGTGCATCGACGAAAGCCTGGTTGCTCGTGGTCGGCGACGTGGCCCTCGAGTACAACGCCGGAACGCTCAGCGCGAAAACATCAGCGCGCGTTTGACCTCTTGGATCGCCTTGGTGACCTGGATGCCGCGCGGGCAGGACTCGGTGCAGTTGAACGTGGTGCGGCAGCGCCACACGCCGTCGACCTCGTTGAGGATGTCCAAGCGCTCCCCGGCGGCCTCGTCGCGGCTGTCGAAGATGAACCGGTGTGCGTTGACGATCGCGGCGGGGCCGAAGTAGGTGCCCTCGCTCCAGAACACCGGACAACTGGTGGTGCAGCACGCGCACAGGATGCACTTGGTGGTGTTGTCGTAGCGTGCGCGGTCGGTCGGGCTCTGGATTCGTTCCCGGGTCGGCGGGTTGCCGCTGGTGATCAGGTACGGCTTGACCGCGCGGTAGGCGTCGAAGAACGGCTCCATGTCCACGACGAGGTCCTTCTCCACCGGTAGCCCGCGGATCGGTTCGACCGTGATGGTCAACGACTTACCCGGCTTCTTGGGCAGCAGGTCGCGCATCAGCACCTTGCAGGCCAGCCGGTTCACGCCGTTGATCCGCATCGCGTCGGATCCGCACACACCGTGGGCGCAGGAGCGGCGGAAGGTGAGCGTGCCGTCCAGGTAGCCCTTGATGTAGATCAGCAGGTTGAGCAGCCGATCGCTGGGCAGACACGGTACCCGAAAGCTTTGCCAGCCACCGGTTTTCGCAAAAGCATCGGGGTCGTCCGGGTTGAACCGGGCGATCTTGAGCGTCACCATCACCGCGCCGTCCGGTACGGGCGGCAGCGGCGGGTCCCCAACCTCAGCTGTCATCAGTACTTCCGCTCTTTGGGCTCGTAGCGCGTCTGCACGACGGGTTTGAAGTCGAGCGCAATGTCGCTCAACAACTCGCTGCCCTGCTTGTAGGCCATCGTGTGGCGCATGTAGTTGACGTCGTCCCGGTTCGGGTAATCCTCGCGGGCGTGACCGCCGCGTGACTCCTTGCGGTTCAGGGCGCCGACGACCGTGACTTCGGCCAGCTCCAGCAGGAAGCCGAGCTCGATCGCTTCCAGCAGGTCGCTGTTGTAACGTTTCCCCTTGTCGTGCACGGTGATTCGCGAGTAACGCTCCTTGAGCGCGTGGATGTCGGTGAGCGCCTGCTTGAGCGTCTCCTCGGTGCGGAACACGGCGGCGTTGTTGTCCATCGTCTGCTGCAGGGCGCCGCGGATGTCGGCGACGCGTTCGGTGCCGTGCTCGCTCAAAATGTCGGCCACCCAGCCGACCACCATCGCCTCGGGCTGCGGGGGCATGTCGACGAAGTCGTGGCCTTGCGCGTAGCCTGCCGCGGCGATGCCGGCGCGGCGCCCGAAGACGTTGATGTCCAGCAGCGAGTTGGTACCCAGCCGGTTGGCGCCGTGCACGGACACGCATGCGCACTCGCCGGCCGCGTACAGGCCCGGCACGGTAGATGTGTTGTCCCGCAACACTTGTCCGGTGACGGTGGTGGGAATGCCGCCCATCACGTAGTGACAGGTGGGGTAAACCGGCACCAGCTCGGTGATCGGGTCCACGCCCAGATATGTGCGGGCGAACTCGGTGATGTCGGGCAGCTTGGCTTCCAGCACGTCTTCACCCAGGTGGCGGACGTCGATGTAGACGTAGTCCTTGTGCGGGCCGGCGCCGCGCCCCTCCAGGACCTCCAGCACCGTCGAGCGGGCCACGATGTCGCGGGGAGCCAGGTCGACGATCGTCGGGGCGTAGCGCTCCATGAAGCGCTCACCGTCGCCGTTGAGCAACCGGCCGCCCTCGCCGCGCACGGCCTCGGAGATCAGGATGCCCAGCCCGGCCAGGCCGGTCGGATGGAATTGGTGAAACTCCATGTCCTCCAACGGAAGTCCCTTGCGGAGCACGATGCCGATGCCGTCACCGGTCAGCGTGTGCGCGTTGGAGGTGGTCTTGTACATGCGGCCCGAGCCGCCGGTGGCCAGCACCACGGCCTTGGCGTGGAAGACGTGGATGCTTCCGGTGGCCAGCTCGTAGGCGACCACGCCGGTGGCCACCGGGCCGCCCGGCGTCTGGGTGAGCACCAAATCGAGCGCGTAGAACTCGTTGAAGAACTCCACGTCGTGCTTGACGCAGTTTTGGTAGAGCGTCTGCAAAATCATGTGGCCGGTGCGGTCCGCGGCGTAGCAGGCCCGGCGCACCGGGGCCTTGCCGTGGTCGCGGGTGTGACCACCGAAGCGGCGCTGGTCGATCCGTCCCTCGGGGGTGCGGTTGAACGGCATCCCCATCTTCTCCAGGTCGAGCACCGCATCGATGGCTTCCTTGCACATGATCTCCACGGCGTCCTGGTCCGCGAGATAGTCACCACCCTTGACGGTGTCGAAGGTGTGCCATTCCCAGTTGTCGTCTTCGACGTTGGCCAGCGCCGCGCACATGCCGCCCTGGGCCGCGCCGGTGTGGCTGCGGGTGGGGTACAGCTTGGTCAGCACCGCGGTGCGCACCCGCGGACCCGCTTCCACCGCCGCGCGCATTCCGGCACCGCCCGCGCCGACGATCACCACGTCGTATCGGTGTTGCTGGATCACCGGGTCAGCCTCCGACATCGGGGTTGAACGTCATCAACACGTAGGTACCCAGCACCAGCGTGAACGTAAGCGACAACAGCAGCAGGGTGTTCAGCCAGAACCGGGTGCTGTTGGTGCGGCTGTAGTCGTCGATGATGGTGCGCAGGCCGTTACCGCCGTGCAATTGCGCCAGCCACAGCAGCGACAGGTCCCAGAATTGCCAGAACGGCGACGCCCAGCGTTGCGCCACGTAGTTGAAGTCGATGCGGTACACACCGTCGTCCCACATCAGCATGATGAACAGGTGCCCGATCGCCAGGAACACCAGCGCGACGCCGGAAAATCGCATGAACAGCCAGGCGAATTTCTCGAAGTTGGGGATGCCGGAGCGCCGCCGCGGTGACCGCGGATTGTCCAGGCTGGCGGGGCGATCGTGAAAGCGTTGCCTGACGGGGGCGAGGTCGCCGGGGCCGAGCTGCAGGTCGGGGCTGCTCATCGGAAGTGCTCCATCATGTGGATGCCGATGGCCACCGCCGCGGGCACCATGACCAACAGGTAGACGACGGCAATGATCCACAACATCGTCTTCTGATGGCGGGGACCGTCGGCCCAGAAGTCGATCAAGATGATCCGGATCCCGTTGAGTGCGTGGAATCCGACCGCGGCGACCAAGCCGAACTCCATCAGACCGACGATCGGCGTCGTGTAGGTCGCGACCACTTCGTTGTAGGTCTGCGGGCTCACCCGGACCAGGGCGGTATCCAACACGTGCACGAACAGGAAGAAGAAGATCGTCGCGCCGGTGATGCGATGCAGCACCCACGACCACATTCCCGGATCTCCCCGATACAGGGTCCGTGGTGGTCGCCGCTTGCGTGATGACGCTGTGGTCTCAGTGCTCAATCCGGTCCTTATATCCGCTGCGAAACTAAAGCCGGGCACTTGAGCTTAGCCCGGCAAAGATGCGCCCGGAACCAGCCAACAGCATTCGCGAACGGCGTTTTCGTGCCAGGGTTAGGGTGGCTTTCTCGACTGATCCGATCGGTGATTGAGGTTGCGGTATGCCTGATATTGGTTGGAATTTGCTGCGGGACAAGGCAATACAAGCAGCAGCAAGAGCCTATGCGCCGTATTCGCGGTTCCCGGTGGGTGCGTCCGCGTTGGTCGACGACGGCCGGGTGATCACCGGCTGCAATGTGGAGAATGTCTCATATGGCCTTGGTCTCTGTGCCGAATGCGGAGTGGTATCTGCCCTGCATGCGACCGGTGGCGGCCGGTTGGTTGCGCTGGTGTGCGTTGACTCACAAGGGGCGTCGTTGATGCCGTGCGGGCGATGCCGCCAACTCCTACTCGAGCACGGCGGACGCGACCTGCTGATCGCGCATCCGGCCGGGCCGCGTCGCCTCGAGGAGTTGCTGCCCGATCCGTTCGATGCCGACGATCTCGCCCGGGAACGCCCTTGACCGCCTTCGTATTCGACGCCCCGACGGTCATCAGGACCAAGCGCGACGGTGCCCGATTGTCCGATGCCGCGATCGACTGGGTCATCGATGCCTATACCGATGGCCGCGTGGCCGAGGAGCAGATGGCGGCGCTGCTGATGGCCATCTTTTGGCGCGGCATGGATCGCGGCGAGATCGTCAGGTGGACCGCGGCGATGCTGGCCTCGGGCGATCGGCTGAATTTCAGCGATCTGCGCTCGGGCGGTAAGCCATTGGCCACCGTGGACAAGCATTCCACCGGCGGGGTCGGAGACAAGACCACGCTGGTATTGGTGCCCGTCGTCGCCGCCTGTGGTGGCGCGGTGCCCAAGGTCTCCGGCCGCGGGCTGGGTCATACCGGCGGCACGCTGGACAAGCTGGAGTCCATCGCGGGGTTCTCCGCGGAGATCTCGAAAGAGCAAGTGCGCCAGCAACTCTGCGATATCGGCGCGGCGATCTTCGGTGCCGGTGAGCTCGCGCCCGCCGACAAGAAGCTCTATGCACTGCGCGATATCACCGCCACGGTCGACTCGCTGCCGTTGATCGCCAGCTCGATCATGAGCAAGAAACTCGCCGAAGGCATCGGCGCGCTGGTGCTCGACGTCAAGGTCGGTGGCGGGGCGCTGATGGAGTCGGAGGCGCAATGCCGCGAACTGGCCGAAACCATGGTCGGGCTGGGTGCGGCGCACGGCGTGCCCACCCGCGCGGTGCTGACCGATATGGACTGCCCGCTGGGTGCGACGGTCGGCAATGCGCTCGAGGTCGCCGAGGCGCTCGAGGTGCTGGCCGGCGGCGGGTCTGCCGACGTCGTGGAGCTGACCGTGCGGTTGGCCGTCGAGATGCTCGAGCTGGCGGGAATCGACGGCCGTGATCCCGCCCAGACCCTGCGCGACGGCACCGCGATGGATCGCTTCCGGAAGCTAGTCGCGGCGCAGGGTGGCGACTTGTCGGTACCGTTGCCGATCGGTTCACATTCAGAGACCGTGATCGCGGCGCGGAGCGGCACAATGGGGAACATCGACGCTATGGCAGTGGGGCTGGCAGCTTGGCGACTCGGCGCGGGCCGATGCCGCCCGGGTGAGCGAGTGCAGCCCGGCGCCGGCATCAGGATTCATCGGCGCCCGGGGCAGCCCGTGGTGTCCGGTGAGCCGTTGTTCACCCTCTACACCGACACCCCCGAACGCTTCGGCGCCGCGATGGCCGAGCTGAACGGCGGATGGAGTGTGGGCGATGCGGCACCGCCGGCGCGGCCGCTGATCATCGGGGTCGCGTCGTGAGCGCCCCGCTGGAGTTGCGGCAGATCCGCAAGGCGCCGAAGGCGCTGCTGCACGATCACCTCGACGGGGGATTGCGCCCGTCGACCGTGCTGGACATTGCGGGCCAGATCGGCTACGACGAGCTGCCGGTCACCGACGCCGAGGAGTTGGCGACCTGGTTTCGCACCCGCTCGCACAGCGGCTCGCTGGAGCGCTACCTGGAGCCGTTCTCGCACACGGTGGCGGTGATGCAGACCCCCGAGGCGTTGTTCCGCGTCGGTTACGAGTGCGTGGAGGACCTGGCCGCGGACTCGGTTGTGTACGCCGAGATCCGGTTCGCGCCCGAGCTGCACATCAACCGGGGGCTGTCTTTCGACGAAGTGGTCGAGGCGGTGCTGGAAGGTTTCGCCGCCGGCGAGAAGGCGGCCGTGGCCGCGGGTCGTCCGATCGTGGTGCGTCTGCTGGTGACCGCGATGCGCCATGCCGCAATGTCGCGGGAGATCGCCGATCTGGCAATTCGCTTCCGGGACAAAGGAGTTGTCGGGTTCGACATCGCAGGAGCCGAGGCCGGAAATCCCCCGACGCGGCATCTGGACGCGTTCGAATACATGCGAGACCACAACGCGCGCTTCACCATTCATGCCGGCGAGGCATTCGACCTGCCGTCCATTCACGAGGCGATCGCGTTCTGCGGCGCCGACCGGCTCGGTCACGGGGTGCGCATCGTCGACGATATCCAGATGGGCGAGGGCGGCCGCGTCGAGTTGGGCCGGCTGGCATCGATCTTGCGCGACAAGCGAATTCCGCTGGAGTTGTGCCCGAGCTCGAACGTGCAGACCGGTGCGGTCAAGAGCATCGCCGACCACCCCTTCGATCTGCTGGCCAGGGCGCGGTTCAGGGTGACCGTCAACACCGACAACCGGTTGATGAGTGACACCACGATGAGCCTCGAAATGCACCGACTGGTAGAGGTTTTCGGCTACGGATGGAGCGATCTCGAGCGGTTCACCATCAATGCGATGAAGTCGGCGTTCATTCCGTTCGACCAGCGGCTGGCGTTGATCGACGAGGTGATCAAACCGCGGTACGCGGTCCTGATCGGGTAGAGCGGTCACCACGCTTAGAAGGGTGGGGGTTCGTCGTCGGGTGGGTGGCTCGGTGTGGTGAGTTGTGTTGGGGGTGGGCTGGTTGGTGTGGTTGGTGTGCTTGGCGTGTTGCGTGGTTTCGGCGTCGTTCGGCGGCGATGTAGTCCGATGTAGTCGTAGCGGCGTCGGGTGCGGGTGCGGCGGCGTCGGGGCATCATGGCGGTGCGGTCGGTGCAGGGGTGGGGCGGGTCTGGTGTGGTGATTTCACCGGTGGGGGCGCATAGGGCTGGGAATAGTAGGGCGGCGCCGGGGGCGGTGATGTGGGTGCGCCCGGCCGGGGAGGTCCAGATGATGGTGCCGTCGGGTAGTTGTCGGTCGTGCCATCCCCAGAAGGTTTTGATCAGGTGGTGCAGTCGGCATAGGCATTTGATGTTCGCCGCGCAGGTGGGGCCGCCGTGGGCGTAGGGGATGGTGTGGTCGAGGTCGGTGTCGATGGCGGGGCGGTCGCAGCCGGGGAATCGGCAGGTCAGGTCGCGGCAGCGGACGAAGTCGGCCAGCGCGGGTGTGGGGGTGTAGTGGGGTTCGGCTGGTGCGTTGCCGGGGTGGACCAGTGGTCGCAGGGTGGCCTGTGCGGCCAGTTGGGCGATCAGTTCGGCGGGGATGAGTACGTCGGTGCCGATCAGTGCGCCGGGTGCGGGGGCGCTGCCATCGAGGGTGGATTGGGTGGCCACGACGTGGATGAGTACCGGGCTGGGTGCTGTGGTGGTGGCGGCGGGGCAGGTGGGTTGTCCGCAGCGACACAGCAGCCGGTCGGCGTCGGTGGCCAGTGCGGCCATCGCGTCGGCGCGGCGCTGGGCCAGCGTGCGCGGATCGGCCGGACACACCGACTGGGCTAGGGCGGTTAGGCGGGCGTCGACGAGGTGGGTGTTAGGGCTTTGTAGGCGGCCGAAGATCTCGCTGAGCCCGTTGCCGCTGTCGTGGAAGGACACCTCGCGGTCGGCCTGCTGTTGTCGGGTGCGCCGGAGCGCGTCACGGTCAGTGGTCGCGACGACGCGATCGACCGCCGCACCCAGTTGGGCGCGGGTCATCGAGGGCCAGTGACGCACCTTGGCCGCCAGGTGGGCGTCGACGGTGGCCATGGCCTCGGGGTCGGTGATCAAGTCGGTGCGGTACACGATCGTCTGAAACGTCGCCTAACTGATGTCGCCGGCCAGCAACAGCGCACCGATGCGTGGCAGCCGCATGCGCAGCGCGCGGGCATAGTTCAGATAACTCGACGCCAACCCCTGGCTGATATCCAGGGCGGCGGCGATCTCGGCGGAGATGGCCGCCCAGGTATCGGCCACCCAGGACTCTCGTTCCCCCCACTGGCGCAGCCGCAGCACGTCGAGCTCACCGATCGCCGTCAACCGCGCCCCGGCCGCCCGGTTCTCCGCCAGCGCCGCCGCCCACATCCGCTCCACCACCGCCGCATCGGCATCCCCCGTCGAACACGTGTTCGATTATAG
>NZ_JAGZ01000021.1 GCF_000526915.1 Mycobacterium genavense ATCC 51234
TCCAACCACAACCACCACCCACCAACTAAGCACCAGCACTCAAACCTATTGGAGCATAACGAATTTCACCTGAAACATCCGCAACCCGCACCAACCCCGGACGGATACCCAGCGGTATTGGTGGTTTGTTCCAGCCTCGTCCGGAATGGTTATACGTCCAGTTCTGCGACTTCAACGCCGACGGCTACCCAGCGTTCCCGGACTTCTCGGATCTTGTCGGCAGACGTGGAAAGCAATACGCCGAAAGCCGCTGGCGGGTTGAGTTCGTCACGGTAGTAAGCCCGATAAAACGGCATCTTGCTGGCAAACCAAGAAAAAGCTTCGGGCTCGTCGACCAGCAGGAGATGGGATCGACTTACCTCGGTAAGATATGCGCGCGCAGGTCACTCCCACGCCACCAATCCCCGCCACGGGACTACACCTGCGGTATCGACGGTGCGATAGCAGCGGCTTGCTGCGCTCCCGCGGTGTCCCTCATTGCAAACTCGGCGCCGGCCACGGCGGATTTGACCGCGCTTGTTTGCGCCCGTCGGGCCAAAGCAGTGATGGCTCCGTCAAGGGCCGCATGGGCAGTGCCGACGGCGCCAAATGTCGCCTGAATCGGTTGCCCAACACGGGGCAGCGGAGTCGCCGCCACCAACTGCGCCGAGACCGTCTCGCAGTACGCTGCCACTGTCTGCAGCCCCTGATCACTGACCCGAAGAACCTCGGCGATGTCGATGAGCTTAGGCCGGTACTGCCGATCAGCAGTTCACCTCGTTCGAAGGTGGATCGGCCGGCGATTAGGCTGCCGTGCATGACCGACGCAACTCCGGCAGCCCACGTGACGGCCGATCAGGTCGAAGCCGCACGGCACGACACCAAGCTCGCCCAGGTGCTCTACCACGACTGGGAGGCCGAGACCTACGACGAGAAGTGGTCGATCTCCTATGACCAGCGCTGTGTGGACTACGCCCGGGGCCGGTTCGACGCGATCGTGCCCGACGAGGTCCAGCGCGACCTGCCGTACGACCGGGCACTCGAATTAGGCTGTGGCACAGGGTTTTTCTTACTCAACCTGATCCAGGCGGGCGTCGCGCGGCGCGGATCGGTCACCGACTTGTCGCCGGGCATGGTCAAGGTCGCCACCCGCAACGGACAATCGCTGGGCCTGGACATCGACGGCCGGGTCGGCGACGCCGAGGGCATCCCGTACGACGACGACACCTTCGACCTGGTGGTCGGGCATGCCGTGCTGCACCACATTCCCGACGTCGAGCTGTCGCTGCGCGAAGTGCTCCGGGTGCTCAAGCCCGGCGGCCGGTTCGTCTTCGCCGGCGAGCCGACCAACGTCGGCGAGGTTTACGCCCGGTCGCTGTCCACGCTGACCTGGCGGGTGGCCACCAACGTCACCAAGCTGCCCGGCCTGGGCAGCTGGCGGCGCCCGCAGGTCGAGCTCGACGAGTCCTCGCGGGTCGCGGCGCTGGAAGCGATCGTCGACCTGCACACCTTCGCGCCGGAAGACCTGGAGCGGATGGCCGCCAACGCCGGAGCGGTGCAGGTCGAAACCGCCAGCGAGGAGTTCACCGCGGCGATGTTCGGCTGGCCGGTGCGCACCTTCGAAGCGTCGGTGCCGCCCGGCCGGCTGGGCTGGGGCTGGGCGAATTTCGCCTTCACCGGCTGGAAGGCGCTGAGCTGGGTCGACGCCAACATCTGGTGCCATCTGGCCCCGAAGGGCTGGTTCTACAACGTGATGGTCACCGGGGTCAAACCCTCCTGAACTTCAGCACCGAGGACGTCGGTTACCTGCGCTCGGAGCCGGGTGTGGCCGCCCTGGCCGCGGTCGCCGAATTCGCGTTCTCCGAGGCCACCCGGTTCGCCGATATCGTCGCTGCGCGAGCCCGCTTCGGTGACGGGCGCCGGTACTGGTGGAAACCACGCTGCTGCGCCGGCGAGCCCTGGACAAGCTCGGGGAACTCGCGGTCGCCGGCTGGCAGTTCACCGACGAAGCGTTGCAGCAAACCACCGCCGCACCGGTGGCGCTGCACCGGGCCAGGCGACTCGCCGCGGCCGGCTCCGTCGTGCACGACGCGATCTGTTCGATCGGCACCGAGGTGGCCGCGCTGCGCGACTGCGGTGCGCAGGCGGTGGGCAGTGACGTCGACCCGGTGCGGCTGGCGATGGCCGCCCACAACCTGGACCCGGCCGCCCGTCTCTGCCGCGCCGACGCGCTGCACCCGGTGACCCGCGACGCGGTGGTCGTCGTCGACCCCGCGCGCCGCAGCGGCGGGCAACGGCGATTCAACCCGGCCGACTACCAACCGGGGCTAGACCAGCTGATCGACTGCTACCGGGGCCGCGACCTCGTCGTAAAGTGTGCTCCCGGAATACATTTCGACCAGCTAGCCCGCCTGGGTTTCGACGGCGAAATCGAGGTGACGTCGTATCGCGGCTCGGTGCGCGAGGCATGCCTGTGGTCGGGCCGGTTGGCCGAACCGGGTGTTCGCCGGCGCGCCAGCGTCCTGGATCGCGGCGACCAGCTCACCGACACCGAGCCCGACGACTGCGCGGTGCGGCCGGCCGGGCGGTGGATCGTCGACCCGGACGGCGCCGTCGTGCGGGCCGGCCTGGTGCGCCACTACGGCGCGCGGCACGGCCTGTGGCAACTCGACCCCGACATCGCCTACCTGTCCGGTGACCGGCTGCCGCCGGATGTCCGCGGCCACGAGGTGCTCGAGCAGCTGGACTTCGACGAGCGCCGGCTCCGCCGCGCGCTGTCGGCACGCGACTGCGGGGCGCTGGAGATCCTGGTCCGGGGCGTGCGGGTCGACCCCGACGCGTTGCGACGACGGCTGCGCCCGCGCGTCAGCCGAGCGCTGTCGGTGATCATCGCGCGCCTGGGATCCGGGGCCGCCGCGCGTGCGACCGCCTATGTGTGCCGCCCGTCGCGCTAGCGCCCGGTACGCTGTCGGCGGTCACTTTCCGGGGGACCTCGCCAGTCGACGTCGACGAGGACAATTCGAGTTATGCGCTATCTGATCGCGGCCGCGGTGCTGGTCACCACGGTTCTGCTGGGCTGGCCCGCGGCCGCCGACCCGCCGTCGTGCGCCAGCGTCGGCGGCACCGTCGAGGCCGGGCAGCTGTGCCATATCCGCGCGACCGGGGCGACCTACACGCTGAACATGACGTTTCCGGCCGACTACCCCGACCAGCAACCGCTGATGGACTACATCACGCAGAACCGTGACGGGTTTCTGTCCGTCGCGCAGACCTCCGGGCCGCGCGACCAACCCTACCAGATGGACGCCACCGCCGAGCAGCACTTCGCGGGTCAGCCGCCGCACAACACCCGCAGCGTGGTGCTCAAGTTCTTCCAGGACGTCGGGGGATCGCACACGTCCACCTGGTACAAGGCGTTCAACTACAACTTGGGGACCAAGCAGCCCATCACTTTTGACACCCTGTTCGCGCCCAACACACCGGCGCTGGAGGCGATCTTCCTGCTGGTCCAGCGCGACCTGGAACGGCAGAACGCGCTCGGTGCGGCCATCTTGCCGTCGTCGGGCCGCGATCCGTCGCACTACCAGAACTTCGCCATCACCGACGACCGGCTGATCTTCTACTTCGCGCCCGGCGAGATGCTGCCCGCGTTCGCCGGCCCCTGCCAGGCCCAGGTGCCGCGCAACGCGATCCCGCCGCTGGCCCTCTGACGGGCTCAGGCCGGGGCGAAGCCGTAGACCTGGCCGTCGCTGGTGGCGGCGACCACCCGACGGTCGGTGCCGATCGCGATTCCGACGGGATACCCGGTGGCCGCGGGCAGCGGATAGCTGTTGATCGGGTGGCCGTTGCCCGGGTCGTACACGAGCAGCGACATGCCCGGCGCGTCGTCGTGGCGCGGCCCGCTCACCACCGCGTAGCCGACGCCGGACCCGGTCAGGCCCGACGACGACAGCGGGGTGACGTCGTCGCGCCGCCAGACCTGATCGGCGTGATCGCCGGCGTCCTTGAAGGCCACCAGCTTGGTGTCGGGCCCGCCGCCGGACACGATCAGCCCCTGCGGGGTGACCGCGGGCGGCGTCTGGGCCAGGAACCCCAGCGGCGCCGACCACTTCGGCTTCCCGTCGGCGGCGGACAGCGCCCATAGGCGTTGGTCGCGGCCGTTGACGTAGACGGTCGATCCGTTGGCCGACAGCACCGGGCTGGCGATCGCACCGGCGCCGACGGCGTCGGAGGTCCACTCCCGGGTCAGCAGGGGAGTCTGGCCGCGGTGGTATTTGAGTCCGACCAGTTCCGCCGCCGCGGCGCCGGGCTGCCAGACGCCGAGCACCGCCATCCCGCTGGCCGACGAGAAGGCGGGAGCGGCCGCGACCGGGCAGCCAGGCCGCGCCGCGGCGCAATCGGCCAGCCCGCGCGTCGCATCCGTCGGGTCGATCCCGTCGACCAGGTCCAGCGGACTGCCGACGACCATGCCGCGGTGCGCGTCGAACACCAGCACCTGTCCCAGGTGCGTGGCGACCAGCAGTTGGCCGTCCGCGAGAAACCTTGGGGTGGAAGGCATTCCGATCACCGGCTGGCGCCACCGCGTCCACTGCGTCACCGGGAAGGACAGGAACGCTCCGGGCTGGCCGACGTAGAGATTGTCGAAGCCGTCGAACAGCGGACCGGCGAAGCCGCCGCCCTGGAACAGCCGCACGCACCACCGTTGCCGGCCGTTGTCGTTGTTCTCCCACTCCATCAGCGAACATCCGGCCGGGGTCTGCGCGTTGAGGGCCAGGTAACTGCTCGAGCCCAGCCCGGGCCCGGCCCCCAGGCTGCCCTTGACCGAGCGCGTCCATTGCAGGGACAGCTTGTCGGCCCCGTCGGTGCCGGTGTAGCTGCTGTTGGCCGCGTCGGCGTACTGCGCCGACCAGCCGGGTGCGGGCGCGGCTTGCACCCAGGAATCGGTATTGCCACACCCGCCGAGCCCGACCGCGAGCACAGCCGCCAGCACAAGGGATGAGCAACGCCGGAGCCCACTGACGGGTTGTCGGGCAAGCACCTTCGGTTTCCCAAATCCTTCGCGTGACGTTCGGTACGGGCAGCGATCGAGTACAGGTGAGGGTAACCCGTGGCGGTTGGTGTACTCACGATTGACCGCGTTAGGCTTTCCGGCTGTGACGAGCATGTGGGGCGCCCCCGTTCACCGCCGCTGGCGGGGACAGCGGCTGCGAGACCCACGCCAGGCCAAGTTCTTGACGTTGGCCTCGCTGAAGTGGGTGCTCAAGAACCGTGCCTACACGCCGTGGTACCTGGTGCGCTACTGGCGGCTGCTGAAGTTCAAGCTGGCCAATCCGCACATCATCACGCGCGGAATGGTGTTCATCGGCAAGGGCGTCGAGATTCACGCCACACCCGAGCTGGCGCAGCTGGAGATCGGCCGCTGGGTGCACATCGGCGACAAGAACACGATCCGCGCGCACGAGGGCTCGCTGCGGTTCGGCGACAAGGTCGTGCTGGGCCGCGACAACGTGATCAACTGCTACCTCGACATCGAGCTCGGCGATTCGGTGCTGATGGCGGACTGGTGCTACGTCTGCGATTTCGACCACCGGATGGACGACATCAATCTGCCGATCAAGGATCAGGGCATCATCAAGTCCCCGGTGCGGATCGGACCGGACACCTGGGTCGGGGTGAAGGTGACGGTGTTGCGTGGCACGGCGATCGGGCGCGGCTGTGTGCTCGGTTCGCACGCGGTGGTTCGCGGCGTCGTTCCCGACTATTCGATCGCCGTCGGCGCGCCAGCCAAGGTGGTCAAGAACCGCCAGCTGTCCTGGGAGAGCTCGGCCGCACAGCGGGCCGAATTGGCCGCGGCGCTGGCCGATATCGAACGCAAGAAGGCGGCTCACTGACCTCGGTGTCGTGGATTGCGTTGTGGCCGTTGGCTATCGAACGTTTACGACGGTAGCGGCTCGTCGTCGACCTTGATGTCGACGTGGTAGTTGTCGCCGTCCGTGTCGGTGACGGTCACATTGACCCCGTACTTGTCGACCTGGCCCGCCGCGACGCAGCGCAGTGTCGAGCCCTTGAAGACCTTCAAATCGTCGGGGCAGGTCACCGAGGCGGGCCTGTCGCCGCTCTGTTCGTACAACTTGTCGCTGATCACGGTCGCGATACGACTCTTGTCGGCGATCTTCACCATGTCGAACTTGACGTTGCTGCCGTCGACGCTGGTTACGGTGACGTTGACGGTGAAGGTCTCATCCCTGACTTTCATGGTGCAGTTGATTTGTGCCCCGACCTTCGCGGGCAAATCGGACGGACACGTCACGGAATCGGGCTTGGTGCCGTTGGCGCCGGTCATTTTCGTGCTGATCTAGCTGGCGACGTCGTTCTTGCCCACCGCGTGCGACGACGTCGATCCGATCGAGCACGAACACGCGCCGGCGACGGCCATCAGCCCCGCTGCAGCACCCGAAATCAACAACGTTCGAACGATCGAGCCGGCCATCTCGCCTCCCTGGCGCTTCGACTTGACGACTGTGAATCGGCTGATAATTACATGCCAAGCCGCTGCCGGTGGCTGAATTCCCAAAATGGTTGTTCCGGTGCGCTGTAGACCCGCGAGCGCGGGCTAGGAACCGATGCCCCGATAACGGCGCAGCGCTTCGGCCCGCTCGGCGCCGTGGTCGACGATCGGTGCCGGATACCCTTGTGGCCGTTCGCCTTTGCGCAAATGGACGTCATCGGCACCGCTCAGCTCGGGGACCCAGCGCCGGATGTAATCGCCTGCGGGGTCGAACTTCACGCCCTGGGTGGTGGGGTTGAACACCCGGAAGTACGGCGCGGCGTCGGTGCCGCACCCGGCGCCCCACTGCCAGGGCAGGTGAAGGTCCTTGACCAGAAACGACGCGACGATTATCCGCACCCGGTTGTGCACGAAGCCGGTCTGGCGGAGTTGACGCATGCCGGCATCGACGATCGGAAACCCGGTTTCGCCGGCCTTCCACGCCTCGAAGCGGCGTCTGGCGTCCGGCCCCGTGTCGGTCTCGATGTCGTCGAAGGCGCTGTTCCAGTTGCGCCACACGCTGGCCGGCCAGTGATGCAGCATCGCGGCGTAGAAGTCACGAAACGTTAACTCCCGCAAGTATGTTTGCGCTCCCGTCGTGCGCAGGTTCATCGACGCGAGCATGGTTCGCAGGTGAATGGTGCCGAACTTCAAATGCGCGGACATGCGGCTGGTGCCGGACAGGTCGGGCCGGTTGCGGTGCTCGGCGTAGCGGTCCAGTCCGTCACCGGCGAACCGCTGCCACTGCGAAAGTGCCGCCGCCTCACCGGCATCCAAGTCGAGCCCCACGCCGGGATCGGGGATCTTGCACTGCCCGACCACGTTGGGCGGCTCGAGCCAGCGTGCGGACTCGGCACCCGATTGCGCGGGCTTGCGCCAGCCGACGTCGCGCCACTTCCGCAGAAACGGCGTGAACACCTGGTAGGGTTCGCCGTCGTCCTTGGTGGCCCGCTCCGGAGAAACCAGATACGGCGAGCCCGTCGCCACCCAGGGGCACCGAACCCATTGCGGCGCGGACCTTTTCGTCGCGGCGCTTTCCGTAGGGTGTGAAATCCGCCGAGACATGCACCGCCGTCGCGTCGATCTCGCCGGCAATGCGGGGAATCTGCTCGTCGGCGGGCCCGCGGGTCACCAGCAGCCGGCCATCCAGGTCGTCGCGCAGTTGCCGCAGTGTGTCGCCCAGAAACTGCAGGCGCCGGCCCGACGATTTCTCCAGCCGTGGGTCGACGACGAAGCAGGCGAGCACGTCCTGGTCCTGGGCCGCGGCAAGCAGGGCGGGATGATCACGCAATCGCAGGTCGCGGCGAAACCACAAGAGCGAGGGCATTATTGGACGCTGCGGTTGAGTCGCCAGATGTGGGTGGACAACACGGTGGTGAAGGCGCACCACAGCGGGTAGGGCGCCAGCGCGACGCCGGCGCGTGGATCGGCGGTGGCGACCCGGCGGGCGAGGTCGGCACTGCTGAGCGTGAGCGCGGCCGCACCGGCCACGGCGGCGCCGAGTTTGTGAAACCGGAAGAACAGCCAACTCCATCCGGCGTTGAGCAACAGGTCCATCCGGCGTTGAGCAACAGGTTGACGGCCAGCGCCGCGGCATAACCGCGTGCCTTGTCGTGTTGTCCGGTGGCGCGCAGCCGGTCCACCGTCACCGAGGAGCCGGCCGCGATGTCGGCGTACAGGGCGGTCCAGACGACGGAGAAGGCGGCGCCGGGCGGCTGGTAGCCGGGTTTGCGCAGCCGCGCGTACCAGCCGGGCGCGCGTCGTGGGCTGGCGATGGTTCCGGTGCCTGCGGTTACGGCGACGGCGAGCGTCGTCGCGGCCAGCGTCGAGAGCTTCACAGCCTGCTCCGTTCCTGCTTCATCGAATTATCGTGCGGTTCAACAGCTTTAGTGTCGACCGGGTGAGCGGGCCACCAGATGTGATCGCCGATCAGGGCGAACAGCGCGGGGATGACGAGGGTGCGCACCACGAAGGTGTCGAGCAGGATTCCCAGGCCGACGATGATGCCGATCTGGGAGAGCACGATCAGCGGCAACACCCCGAGCACACCGAAGACCGCTGCCAAAACGATTCCCGCGCTGGTGATCACGCCGCCGGTGGCCGACACCGCGCGGATCATGCCGTCGCGCGCCCCGTGCCGTGCCGCCTCTTCACGGGCGCGGATGACCAGGAATATGGTGTAGTCCACGCCGAGGGCCGCCAGGAACAGGAACGCGAACAGCGGGGTGCTGTTGTCCAGCGCCGGAAATCCGAAGACGTGCAAGCTCGTCCAGCCGCCCAGACCGAGCGCCGCCAGCGCGCCGAGAATCGTCGCCGAGAGCAGGTTGGGCGGCGCGAGTGCCGAACGCAGCAGCACGAACAGGACGACGAGAATCACCGCGAGGATCGCCGGTATCAGCATCAGCCGGTCGTGCACCGCGCCATCGCGAACGTCGAGCGCGTGGGCGTCGGGTCCGCCGACCAGCGCGGCCGGGGCGGCGGATTTCGTCGAATTGCGAAGTGCGGCAATGGTGGCGAAGGCGCGTGGCGACGACGGCGGGGCGTCGGTCACCACCGACCATTTCGTCAGCCCGGAGGGCGACCGGCCCGCATCGGCCACCGAGACCACCCCGGGCGTGGCGGTGATCGTCGCCCGTACCTGCGAGGCCGCGGCGGTGGGTGCCACGACCAGCGTCGGGTTGGCCGCGCCGGCGGGAAAGTGGGCGGCCACCGTGTCGTAACCGGACACCGAATCTGCTTGCACCCGGAACTGTTCGGTCTGCGACAGGCCGATTCGGCTCCCCAGCAATCCGCAGGCCAGGGCCGCCAGCAGGGCGATCGAGATGGCGGTGACGACGGCGGGGCGACGGGCCACCTGTTGCGCTACCCGGTGCCATGCCCCGGTATCGAGGGTGGCCGCACCGTCGGGCCGGGGAACCAGCGGCCAGAACAGGCGGCGGCCGCACCACGCGAGCAGCGGCGGCAGCAGCACCAGGACGGACAGCGCGGCGATCACCAGCCCGCACGCCGCCAGCGCTCCCAGGCTGCGGGTGCTCGGCGTCGACGCGAACAGCAGGGTGAGCAGCGCCAGCACCACGGTGGCGTTGCTGGCGACGATGGCCGGTCCGGCCCTGTGCACCGCCAGCCGCAGCGCATCGCGGTGGTCGGGGTGGCTCCGAAGTTCTTGCCGGTAGCGGGAAATCAGCAGCAGGGCGTAATTGGTGCCCGCGCCGAACACCAGCACGCTGGTGATCCCCGAGGTGGCGCCGTCGAAGCTCAGCCCGGTCAGCGATGCCATCGCGGTGCCCACTGCCGCGGCGACCCGATCGGCCAGGCCGATCACCAGCAGCGGTGCCAGCCACAGCACCGATGAGCGGTAGGTGGCGATCAGCAGCAGCGCCACCACCGATCCCGTCACCGCCAGTAGGGTGACGTTGGCGTCGGTGAACGCATCGGCGATGTCGGCGCCGAATGCCGGCCCGCCGGTGACATGTGTCCGCAGATCGGCGGGCAGGCCGGTGTGTGCGGCGGTGCGCAGCGCGGCGACGCCCTCGCCCAGCACCATGCCGGATAGGTCGGCGCGGATGGGCACCACGCCGATGGCCGCCTTGCCGTCCGCCGAGACGATCGGTGGTTGTGGGTTGGCCGCGCCGAACGGCGTGACGACGCGCTGCATGCGGTCGCGCGCTGCCCGGGCGGCGGTCACGTCGGCGGTGTTCAGCGGCGCCCCGTCGGCGCGGGTTACCACCAGCAGCAGCGGAACCTGATCGCCCCCGGGGAATTGGGTGGCCAGGGCGTCGAGCTTCGCGGAGTCGGAGTCGGAGGGCACCGAGAGCGGCGCCTGACCGGCCGAGGTGTTGGCGCCGGTCAACACGATGAAACCGATGCCGAGCAGGATCGCGGCCATTCCGAGTCGCCACGAACGCCGGCCGGTCACGGCAGCGGCCAGACTCTCCCACGTCACCAGACCAGCTTTTCCGCCATTCCAGCCGATTAAACCGGCCGCGCATCGGGTCTTCGCGGGGGTGCGACGCTTCGGGGTGAATTAGGCGCTGCCCAGCCATGATTCGGCGCCGCTGGGTGGGCGGCCCGGCATTCGGACGGTTTGATCGGTGTTCGGGCGGGTACGCGACGCGACATGTCCTCAGCCTCGGCGCGCATTCCCGACGTCCTCGCTCTGCCTTTCCGTTGGGGAGCGGCGATCCGCGGTCGCCGGTTCTTCCATCCGGCCGGGGTCCTGGCTCGCGGCACCGTCGAACGCGTGGCACCGGCCGACTGCGGGCTCCCGATCCCGTCGGGCGAGGTGATCGCCCGGGTGTCCAAAGCCGTTGGTACGCCGGGTCCGCTACCGGACTTCATCGGCCTGGCCATCCGTATCCCGCCCCAGCAGGAATCGACGACGCCATGGGACATCCTGCTGGTTTCGGCGGGCTCGGGTGCGATAATGCGCGCGGTGGCGCTACGGCCGGTCACGTCGTGGACGGGGCAGACCCTGACCAACCTGATGCCGCTGCGGTACCGAGAAGGCCCTTGGTGGGTGCGAGCCCGAATCGTCACCGGCATCGACGGCAGCGGCCTGTCACTCGACGACATCTCGAAGCAAATTCGAGACGGCGGAATCGACGTGGCGCTCGACCAGGCCCGTGGCACAAGCGATTTCACCGCGCTGGCTCGACTGCGGCTGACCGCCGTCACCGATACGGCCGATGTCTCGTTCGATCCGGTCATCAACACCGCGCCCGGGCTGACCCTGTACCCCGGGTGGCTCGCCGAGCTGCGCGGCCGCGCTTACCAGCGCAGCCGGGAAGGCCGCTCCCAAGAGGCTTGACCGCGACGCTAGCGGGTGCGTCCCAGCAGGTGACGCAGGGCCACCTCCAGGTCGGGGTGGCGGAACCGGTGGCCAGCGTCGGCCAGTCGTTGCGGGGCGACGCGCTGACTGGCGCACGCCAGTTCGCGGGCGCCCTGCTCACCCAGCAATATTCGCGGTCCCAGCGACGGAACGGGCAACAATGCCGGCCGGCGTAGCACGCGGGCCAGGGTGCGGGTGTACTCGGTGTTGCGAACCGGTTGCGGGGCAACGGCATTCACCGGACCCGACAGCGTGGTGTCCCACAGTGCGCGGTGATACACGTCGATCAGGTCGTCGATCCCGATCCAGGACAACCACTGTCGGCCACTGCCGAGCCGGCCGCCCAGCCCGGCGCTGAACACTGGTCGCATCAGCTTCAGCGTGCCGCCGCGGGGTGATTGCACGATGCCGGTGCGCACCTGCACCACCCGCGCCCCGGCGTGGGCGGCCGGCGCGGTCGCGTCCTCCCAGCCGGCCACCACGTCGGCCAGAAACCCGTCGCCGCGCTCGGTTGCCTCGGAGAGCACTTCGTCGCCGCGGTCGTATCCGTAGTAGCCGATGGCCGACGCGCAGATCAGCACCGGCGGGTCGGCCACGGTGCTGGCCAGCAGTTCGGACAGCCGACGGGTTGGCCCAATCCGGCTGTCGCGCACCGCCTTCCGGTGGTCGTCGGTGAACCGGCCGGCGATCGAGGCGCCCGCGAGATGAATGACCGCGTCGACCCCGGTCAACAGCTCCGGGTCCGGATCGTCGGGATCCCACCGGCGTTCGCCGTCGGCGCGCGGGTTGCGGCGCACCAATGGGATCACCCGATGTCCGCCGGTACGCAAGAACGCCGACAGCGCCGAACCGACCAGTCCCGACGGCCCGGTGACCGCCACCGTCAACGGCCCCAGACCATGGCGGGCCGCCACCCGGTGGGCGGCCAGGTCGTCGGCCAGCTGACGGTGCCGGTAGACGAACATCGGGCGCAACGCGGCGCCGGGCACCGGCGTCTCGACGCGGTCGATCACCTCGGTCCGGTCGTCACCGAGGTCGTCGAACTCGTGGATGTGTCGCCACCGCACGGCGACCCGAACGGGCAGCGAGGCCGGCCCGTTGCTGCCGATCGTGTCGACGAAGCGCCGCGGCGGGTCATAGCCGTCGGCCCGGTGCTCGGCCACCCAGCGCAGCCCGCCGGGCAGGACCAGTTCGGCGCGCCCGTCCTTGAGTGAGGACGCCTCGGTGACCAGCCGCATCGGCGACCACGCCGGGCTGAGCCGCTCGAACGCACCCGGGCGGGCGTACCAGGCGAACACGTCTTCGCGCGGGGCGTCGACGACGCTCGAATATCGCAGTCCCATGGTGTGCAGACGTACCCAATGACGGCTGGAGCATGCCTTGCGCCGGGGTGGGTACCACGGACTGCATGGGTATTGACGCTCGCCTGCTGTCCCTGCTCGATGCCGCCCTCGACCGGTCGATCGTCGGAGGTTACAGCCGCATCGGCTATCAACTGCGCAGCTGGGGATGGCCCCAAGACCCGCAGCCGCACACGCTGAAGGGGAAAACCGCGCTGGTCACCGGCGCGAACCGGGGCATTGGCAAGGCGATTGCCAAGGGCCTGGCGCAGTTGGGCGCGAGCGTGCTGTTGACGGTGCGTGACGAGACGAGCGGCGAACTGGCCCGCAAAGAGATCGTCGACGCGAACCAGGACGCCGACGTGCAGGTGGAGGTGTGCGACGTCGCCGACCTGTCGGCGGTGCGCGAGTTCGCGGCCGACCTGTCCGCGCGGGTGTGGGAATTGGACGGGCTGATCCACAACGCCGGGGTGTTGCCGCCCGAGCGGTCCGAGACGGCCGACCGGCACGAGGTCGCCCTGGCCACCCACGTGCTGGGGCCGGTGCTGCTGACCGAGTGCTTGCTTCCGGTCCTGCGCGGCGCGGAGAACCCGCGGGTGATCCTGATGTCCTCCGGCGGGATGTACACTCAGTCGCTGCCGACCGATGACCCGAATACTTCGACGAGCCCTACCGCGGCGTCACCGCGTATGCCCGGACCAAGCGCATGCAGGTGGCGCTGACCCCGATCCTGGCCCGGCACTGGGCGGACGACGGCGTCCGCGTCTACTGCATGCACCCCGGGTGGTCCGATACACCGGGGTGGCGGCGTCGCTTCCGGCGTTCCGGGCGCTCACCGGTCCGCTGTTGCGCACGCCCGAACAGGGCGCCGACACCGCGATCTGGCTAGCCGCGAGCGACCCGGCGCCACCGTCGGGTGGCTTCTGGCATGACCGGCGGCCCCGCCCGGAGCACTATCTGCTGTGGACGCGGTACGGCGAACGGGAGCGCGAACGCCTCTGGCGCTACTGCGCCTATTCGGTCGGGATCGACAACGCGTGAGGTTCAGCGGTCGGGCAGCGCGTGCTCGGTGATCGGCAATCGGGGCAGTTGCTGACGCTCGCCGCGCTTGGCCGCCACATACACCTGGGTGGTCTGACCGGCCACCGTCTGCCAATCGAAGTCCGAGGTGAGGCGTTCGCGGGCGGCGCGGGCGCGTCGCTGCGCGGCGCCGGGATCGTCGAGCACGGTGCGCACCGCGGCGGCCAGCGCGGCCACGTTGCGCGGCGGGCATGACACCCCGGTCTGCCCGTTGATCACCGCTTCGCCCAGGCCGCCGATGTTGGACGTCACCAGCGGGGTACCGGCCGCGGCGGCCTCCAGCGCGACGAGCCCGAACGGCTCGTAGTGGCTGGGGAACACCGCGGCGTCGGCGCGATGCAGCGCCGCCAGCAGTTCGTCGTGGTGCAGGTGTCCGACGAAGCGAGTTGCCTTGAGCACCCGGTGTTTACGGGCCTGCTCGACGAGCCAGTCCTGCTGGGTCCCGTCGCCGGCGATGGTCAACGTGGTGCCGGGGTTGGTGCGCCGGATCCGTGGCAGCGCGGTGATCAGGTCCTGCACACCCTTCTCGTATTCCAGGCGTCCGACGTAGAGAAGTTCGGCCGGCCCGGTACGGGGCCGCCGCGGCGCGTACGGCCAACGCGCCGCGGCGATTCCGTTGCGGATCACCGTGGTTTCGGCCAGGCCGGGACCAAAGAGCTCGGTGATCTCGTCGCTCATCGACGCCGAACAGGTGATCAGCGAATCGGATTCGCGCACCAGCCACGATTCGACCGCGTGTACTTGGCGGCTGATCGCTCCGGATACCCACCCCGAATGCCGGCCGGCCTCGGTCGCGTGGATCGTGGAAACCATTGGCACGTCATAGAATTGGGCAAGAGCAATCGCGGGGTGGGCGACTAGCCAGTCGTGGGCGTGCACCACATCGGGACGCCACGGTCGCGACGAGCCCGGTTTCTTCAGCGTGAGCCCGGCGCGGATCATGGCGTGCCCCATCGCCAGTGTCCAGGCCATCATGTCTGTGCCGAAAGTGAATTCGTGGGGATCTTGGGCCGCCGCGATCACCCGCACGCCCTCGCGGACCTCGTCGGACGAGGGGTGGGTGCTGGGGTCGGTGCCCGTCGGTTGGCGTGACAGCACCACCACGTCGTGCCCGGCGTCGGCCAGCGCGGTCGCCAGATGATGCACGTGGCGGCCCAGGCCGCCGATCACGACCGGGGGATACTCCCACGACACCATCAAAATTCTCATCGGGGCAGCCTGCGGGCGTCCAGGGCGCCGAACAGACCGTCGGCGCGGCCCCAGCCGTCGGCCAGCCGCTGCGCGGTATCGCGGCGGCCCGAGGCCAGCGCCCCGGCGATCTCGCGGGTGGCGTGCGCGTGCAGGTGCGCGCGGTAGCGGGCGTAATCGGCCGCCGAGTCCTTGCTGACCATGAACGGCCAGTCGCTGGACACGGTCAGCAGCGTCTCGCGCAGGATCTGGTCGGCCACGCGATCGCGGGCGATGGGTCCGTCGGAGTTCTGCGACAGGGCCTTGTCGACGGTGCTCAGCGCGGTGTCGACGACCTCGGTGTTGAGCTGAACCAGGTCGGCGACCTGCTGGCCGGCCCACACCTGCCAGTCCTTGCCGGAACCCCAGGAACTCGGCGGCAGCGCGACCGACTCGCCGACGAATCCGCCGGACAGCGCGTCGCTCAGGGTGCCGACCCGCACCCCGGCGGCCGGCAGCGCGCGCAGCACCCGCGCCAGCCAGGTCGGGCCCTCGTACCACCAGTGGCCGAACAGTTCGGTATCGAAGGCGGCGATGACGTGCGCGGGGCGCCCGATGCGCTCGGACTCGCTGTGCAGCCGGCTGCGCACCACGTCGACGAAGTCGGCGACATGGACGTCGACGGCGCGGTCGGCCCGCTCGGGATCGTAGGGCGCTTTGGCATCGGAGGACACGTTGCGGCCGGTGACCCGGGCCGGCTTGAGCCCGGTGAGGTGGTCGTAGGTGTGGAAGTCGCGGTAGGCGGCGTGCCCGGGGTAGCCGGATTTCGGCGACCACACCCGGTAGCTGACCTGCAGGTCACGCCCGAAGGCGACGACGCCGGTGTCGCCCACCGGCCGGCCCAGCGCGGTGTCGCCGTGCAGCGACGGGCCGTCGACCATGAAATGGGTGACCCCGGCGGCGGCGTATTCGGTTTCTAGGCCCGGGGCATAGGCGCATTCGGGCGCCCAGATGCCGCCGGGGGTGTGCGCCAGCCGCAGCTGCGCGTCGGCCAGGCCCTCGCGCAGCGCGAATTCGCGCAGCCGCGGGGCCAGCAGCGGCTGGAACGGGTGGGCCAGCGGGCCGCCGAGCAACTCTACGGTCCCGGCGTCGATCAGGCCGCGCAGCAGTGGGCTGCCGCCGTGTTGCCACAGCGTGGCGAAGTCGTCGAGCGCCCGGTCGGCCTCCGCGAATTCGCGAATCCCGCACTCCCGCAACGCTTCTGGTGTACAGGATGGGTAGCCGGTCGACTTCGACTTGGGAATCGATCGCACGCTGGCGGCCACGGTGGTGGCTTCTAAGGCCCGCAGCCGCCAATTGGCCAGCCAGTGGTGCATGCCGGCGAGGCAGTACGGGTCGTCGAGCTGGGCATTGACCACCGGGGTGACACCGAGGGTGATCAGCCGGTGACGATCCTCGTCGGCCAGCGTGCGCAGCACCCGCAGCAGCGGCAGATACGTGGCGGCCCAGCTCTGGTAGAGCCATTCCTCGCCGACCGGCCAGCGGCCGTGGTGGGCCAGCCAGGGCAGGTGGGTATGCAGCACCAGCGTGAACATGCCGGGCACCGGTGTCGCGGAATCGCTCACGGCCGCACCGCGATCGCGACCAGATCCAGGCTTTCGTCGATATTGCGGTCAGCGGCCGCGATCAGGTCGAAGTCGTCGATGGTGACCGCGGCGACGTCGGCGGCCAGCTGCGGCGGCCACGGTGCATCGGCGACCGCGCGTGCGATCTGCGCGTCGATGATCGAACCCCCGTGCCGCGCATCCATCTCGCGCAGCCGCGCCCCGTGGAACAACCCGTGCATGGCCACTTCCGCGAACCCCGCGTCGACCAGCAGCTCGGTCAGCTCGTCGGCGTTCAATTCCCGGGTGTGAAACGGGTTGATCGGGGTGTCACGGCCCGGGGAGAAGGTGATGCGGTTGGGCGTCGACATCATCAGTAGCCCGGACGGCCGCAGCACCCGGGCGCATTCCGTGACGAATTGGGTCTGGTCCCACAGGTGCTCGATGACCTGGAAGTTCACCACGACGTCCATCGACGCGGCGGGCAGCGGCAGCTCGGCCAGGTTGGCCCGCATGACTTCCACCCGGGGGTAGCGGGCGCGCACATGGGCCACCGCCGCCTCGTCGTAGTCGACCGCGACGACGCGCCGGGCGGTCTCGGCGATCAAATCGGCGCCGTAACCTTCGCCACATCCGGCCTCGAGCACGTCACGGCCGACACAGTGGGTTGCTAGCCGCTGGTACACCACTTGATGGCGGCGGAACCAGTAGTTCTCGATGTCCAGGTCAGGGATCGTGCGCTCGCCCGTCAGCGTCAACACCGGTGGGGTGCCGTGGGGAACGTCGGGGGCGAATGCGCTCATTGCATAGGGAGGCTAACGCGAAGTGTCGGATTCGCGAACCGCTCAGCGGGTAGCCCCGGTCACGGGGGAGGCAGGCCTGCAAGAACCTGCAGGACGACCCGCTATGGTGTGAAGGCAGGCTGCACAAAGTTACCGAGTAGTAACACGACCGTGCGCTGCAAAACGCGTACTGAAAGTCTCGTAGCTGCGCGCTGCGAGACTCCTTCGAGGAGGACGAACCACACTCATGACGAACATCGTGGTCCTGATCAAGCAGGTCCCGGACACCTGGTCGGAGCGCAAGCTGACTGACGGCGATTACACGCTGGACCGCGAGGCCGCCGACGCCGTGTTGGACGAGATCAACGAGCGCGCCGTCGAAGAAGCCCTGCAGATTCGCGAGCGGGAAGGCGGCGAAGGGTCGGTCACCGTGCTGACCGCGGGCCCCGAGCGCGCGACCGAGGCGATCCGCAAGGCGCTGTCGATGGGGGCCGACAAGGCCGTTCACGTCAAGGACGACGGCATGCACGGCTCCGACGTGATCCAGACGGCGTGGGCGCTGGCGCGTGCCCTGGGCACCATCGAGGGCACCGAGCTGGTCATCGCGGGCAACGAGGCCACCGACGGCACCGGCGGCGCGGTCCCGGCCATCATCGCCGAGTATCTGGGCCTGCCGCAGCTGACCCACCTGCGCAAGCTGTCGCTCGAGGGGGACAAGGTCACCGGCGAACGCGAGACCGACGACGGCGTGTTCACGCTCGAGGCCACGCTGCCGGCGGTGGTCAGCGTCACCGAGAAGATCAACGAGCCGCGCTTCCCGTCCTTCAAGGGCATCATGGCCGCCAAGAAGAAAGAGGTCACGGTGCTGACCCTGGCCGACATCGGCGTCGAGAGCGACGAGGTCGGCCTGGCCAACGCCGGGTCGACCGTGCTGTCGTCGATCCCGAAGCCGCCGAAGACCGCGGGTGAGAAGGTCACCGACGAGGGCGAGGGCGGCAACGACATCGCCAAGTACCTGGTCGGCCAGAAGATCATCTAACCCACTGACGAGAAGAGCGAGATAACCCATGGCTGAAGTACTGGTGCTCGTCGAGCACGCTGAAGGCGCGGTCAAGAAAGTCACCGCCGAATTGATCACCGCCGCCCGCGTTTTGGGCGAGCCGTCCGCTGTCGTGGTCGGCGCGCCGGGCACGGCCGCTCCGCTGGCCGACGCCCTCAAGGAAGCCGGCGCCGCCAAGATCTACGTGGCCGAATCCGACGACGTCGACAAGTACCTGATCACCCCGGTCGTCGACGTACTGGCCTCCCTGGTCGAATCCGCTTCTCCGGTAGCAGTTTTGCTGGCCGCCAACGCCGACGGCAAAGAGATCGCCGGCCGGCTCGCGGCCCGGCTGGGTTCGGGCCTGCTGGTCGACGTGGTCGACGTCAAGGAAGGCAACAAGGCCGTCCACTCCATCTTCGGTGGCGCGTTCACCGTCGAGGCGCAGGCAAACGGCGACACCCCGGTGATCACCGTGCGCGCCGGCGCGATCGACGCCCAGCCGTCGGCCGGCGCGGGTGAGCAGGTCACCGTCGAGGTGCCCGCCCCCGCGGAGAACGCCACCAAGGTCACCGCCCGCGAGCCCGCGGTCGCCGGCGACCGACCGGAGCTCACCGAGGCCACCATCGTGGTCTCCGGTGGCCGCGGTGTGGGCAGCGCGGAGAACTTCAATGTGGTTGAGGCGCTGGCGGATTTGTTGGGTGCGGCGGTCGGTGCATCACGTGCCGCCGTCGACTCCGGCTACTACCCAGGCCAGTTCCAGGTCGGCCAGACCGGTAAGACGGTCTCGCCCCAGCTCTACATCGCGCTGGGCATCTCGGGTGCGATTCAGCACCGGGCGGGCATGCAGACCTCGAAGACGATCGTCGCGGTCAACAAGGACGAAGAGGCACCCATCTTCGAGATCGCCGACTACGGCGTGGTGGGCGACCTGTTCAAGGTTGCTCCGCAGCTGACCGAGGCGATCAAGGCCCGCAAGGGCTGATCTTCGCGTCACGCAGAGCCCCCGCGCGCACGTCGCGTCGGGGGTTTTTGCGCTACCGGGACGGTGCCTGCGCCTCGACCCACGCGATAACCTCGCCCACCGTCTCGATGGGGGTGGTGGGCTCGGTCAGCGGGAAGTTCAGGTGGGTTTCCAGGGTGGCGACGAGTTCCATCTTGCGTGGCGAGTCGTAGCCCAGGTCGTCGACGAGATGCGAGTCGGTGGTGACCGGCGCCATCCGGTCCGGCGCCAGTCGGGTGACGATCGACACGACGGAATCATTGACGCTACTCACGATGCTGGCACCTCTTTGAACATTTGCTTGGCCGCGACGTGGCGGATCTTGCCCGACGGTGTCTTCGGAACCGTGCCCTTGCCGACCAGCACCACCGTCGGGCTCAATCCCGTTGCGCTGCGCACCTTTCGGCTGATCTGACGACGAATCCCTTGCGCCGCGTCGCCCGGGTCTTTCTGCACCGTCTCGGCCACGATCCGGATCTCCTCGCGCTGGTCGGCGAGCGTGACCCCGAACGCGACGACCCCGCCGCGCCTGACGCCGTCGACCGAGGCGGCCAGACGTTCGATGTCGGACGGGAAGATGTTGCGGCCGGCGACGATGATGACGTTCTTGCGTCGCCCGCACACTACGATCTGTCCGTCGTCGGTGAGGTAGCCGAGGTCGCCGGTGTAGAACCAGCCGTAGGCGTCGACGGCGGCCACTTCGCCGTCCGCCGTGAGGTAATGGCCAGTCACCGCGTCGCCGCGGATGGCGACCTCACCGATGTGCCGCGCCGGCCGGGTGGCGCGGTCGTCGTCGGAGATCCGGACCTCGATCCCGGCCATCGGGCGCCCCAGCAGCACGAATTCCTTCTTTTGTGCGCCGCACGCGCATCCGGTGACCGCGCGGCCCTGGTGTTCCAGTTCGTCGCCGCACACGTTCTCCACCGCGAGCGGTCGATCCACGGGGGAGAAGGACACCGCCACCGTCGCCTCGGCGAGACCGTATGCCGCGCCGATCGCCGATACCCGCAACCCGAAACGCGCGGCTTGCTGGGCGAACTCGTACATCGTGAGCGGGTCGACGGGCTCGGCGCCCGAGACCACGCAGCGCAGCGCGCTCAGGTCGTAGGCGCCATCGCCGACCGCCCTGAGCCGACGGCTGACGATCGAATACGCGAAGTTGGGGGCCGCGGTGACCGTGGCCCGTCGCTCGGTGAGGATCTGCAGCCAGGCCAGCGGCGAGCGCACGAACTCGGTGGGTGGGATGTAGACCGCCGCGTTGCCGGCGAACATCGGCGCCAGCAGATAGGCGATCAGCCCCATGTCGTGCGAGAGCGGAAGCCAGCTCATCGTGACGTCGACGTCCGGGTCCAGGCGCACCTCGGCCACCATGGCGGCGATGTCGGCGTACCGGTTGCGGTGCGTGATCGCCACCGCCTTGGGATCTCCGGTCGATCCCGAGGTGAGCTGGTAGATGGCGACGTCGTCCTCGCCGGTCGGCTCCTCGACCGCGTCGGCGCCGGTCCACGTCTCGGGCACCTCGACGACGCGGTATCCGGCGCCCCGCAACGCGTCGGCGACGGCCCCGAACGGCCGTCCCACACGACGCAGCGCGCGCCGAGCAAGCCCAGCGCCCGCAGCGTGCCCTGGTGCCACTCGCCGAGGTCGGCTTGCGAGGTGGGTTGCTGCAGCATCGTCATCGCCGCGCCGAGCCGCCAGATACCCTGGGCGACGGCAGTGACGTCTTCGGCGTTGGCGGCCAGCACGCCCACCCTGGCGGCGCGGGCGACCCCTTCGGCGGCTAGTCGGCCCGCGACTTTGCCCGCCGTCCGATGAATGTCGTGCCAGCTCGCGAAATTTAGGTTGCCGGCGGTGCCGAAGCGAAGGCCCAAAGTGGAGTCGCCGGCCACCTTTGCGATGCGATCGGTAAACCTACTCATCGGCGTGCGCTGTCCTCACTCGCGAAGCAATTTTGTAAATGACCGGGCGCCAATAGCATTCGCTATCGTCGCGTTTGGCGCCGAGCACCGCCGAGGCGATGACGTCGACGGCGCGCTCGATCTGCGCCGGCGAATGAGTGGCCGAAACGCAGCAGCGCATCAGCGCGTCGTCGGGACCGACCGCGGGTGACACCGCCAGCGAGCAGAAGACGCCGTTGTCGAATGCGTCATTCCATGCCGCGATCGCCTGCGCTTCCGGGCCGATCCACACCGAAACATGTGGGGCCACTACGTGTGAACCGTCGGCCCGCACGATTCCCGCTCGCACCTGCAGAACGTGCGACACCAGACCGTTGCGCAGGGCGCGGGCGTTGGCCAGCACGGCTTCGGCGCGCTAGGATCCCTCGAGACCGCGAATGATCTCGATCCCGGCGATGCTGGCCGCCATCGCTGCCGGTGCCCCCGTGGCGGTGAACATGTGCTGGCTGGACCGCAATCGGAGCACATCGATCAGGTCGCGCGACCCGACGATGAAGCCACCGGTGGAGGCGATCGCCTTGGACATGCTGCCCATCAATACGTCGACGTCCTTGGCGCAGCCGAATTCTTCGGCGATCCCGGTTCGGTTGACCCCGAAGACGCCGAGACTGTGCGCCTCGTCGACGTAGAGGGCGACGTTGTATTTGTTGGCCAGCGCGACAATGCTTTCCACCGGCGCGACGTCGCCCTGCATCGAATAAAGACCGTCGATGACGATCAACTTGGTGCCGCCGCGTTCGGCCGTGCGGATCAGGTTGCGCTCCAGCGAATCAAGGTCGTTGTGCGCGAAGTACCGCGAACTGGCGCCCGACAGCCGGATGCCGTCGTGCAGCGACATGTGGCCTCGCTGTCGGGGAACGCCAGGTCGGCGGCGCCCAATAGGACAGTGATGGCACCGACATTGGCCAGGTAGCCGCTGTTGAACACCAGCGCCGCCTCGGTGCCATACCAGTCGGTCAACAACTCTTCGAGGTCGACCTTGACCCGCAGCGTGCCGTAGTGCGGCGGCGCGCCGCCACAGGCGTGCCCATACAGCTCGGTCGCCTGGTTGGCCGCCTCGACCAATCGGCGATCACCGCACAAGCCCAGAGAATTGTTCGACCCGCACATGATTCGGGTCTTGCAGTCGATGACGGACGTCGGTCCGGGAGCGGATTCGACGCTTCTGAAGAACGGCAGTCGGTTGCAGGCGGCGTAGTAACGCAGGCTGGCAAGGCGGCTGTCTTGTTGCGCCCGCGCTTGGATATTCAGCTTCGAGGTCTGCAGCACGCCTACATCAAACATGGCGGCCGCGGCTCGGGCATCCTATTCGGCCTAAATTGGCCCGCACGTTAATAGCGATTAACGTTCGGGTGTTTATTGCGTTGCCGCTCTTACGAATACGCGACCGAAATCACTTAGCGGTGGACTATTGCGAATGGGCCGGCGTCAAAGTTATGTTCGCCACACTTCACCGGGGCAACACATTTCGTCATCTTGCGTGCACCAACACGTCATAGCGGCGATGCCGTTTCGCTCCTCGATTGCGCCACGTTGTCCCCATGAGCATTGCTTCTGTCCTGATACCGAGCGTGATACGCCTGATACCGAGTGATACGCCGGACGGAGCCGCGACCAGCCCGGCTGGGCCGCGTTACTCGCTGTTGCTGACCACCGACCCTGGTTTGGTCGAGGCGGCGCAACGGCTCCGCTACGACGTATTCACCAGCACGCCCGGTTTCGCGTTGCCGGATTCGGGTGCGGGGGAGCGGGACGCCGACCGGTTCGACGAGTTTTGTGACCACCTGCTGGTGCGTGACGACGACACCGGCGAGCTGGTGGGCTGCTACCGGATGCTGGCGCCCGCGGGCGTGATCGCGGCCGGAGGCCTCTATACGGCGACGGAATTCGACCTTCGCGCGCTCGACCCGCTGCGGCCGTCGCTGGTGGAGATGGGCCGTGCCGTGGTCCGCGACGGGCACCGCAACGGTGGTGTCGTGTTGTTGATGTGGGCGGGGATCCTGGCCTATCTGGACCGCTACGGCTACGACTACGTGATCGGGTGTGTGTCGGTGCCGATCGGCGGTTCTGACGGCGAGGCAACGGGCAGCCAGCTGCGGGGGGGGG
>NZ_JAGZ01000022.1 GCF_000526915.1 Mycobacterium genavense ATCC 51234
GTTGTTAGGCCCAGTTGCTGCCGACGGTGGCGTCGGTGGTGGCCATGTGGTCGCCGGCGTTGGTGATGTTGTGGCCGTGGGTGTTGGCGGATTGGTAGATGACGGCGAAGTTGCGGCCGAGTTGGGTGATGAATTCTTGGCAGGCGGTGGAGCCGGCGCCGCCCCAGAAGTCCCCGGCGGCGAGGACGTCGGCGATGATGGCTTGGTGTTCGGCTTCTAGGGCTGCAGCTTGGGCGCGGATGGTGGCGCCGTGGGCGGCGACATCACCGAATTGGTAGTTGATCGTCATGATGAACGTGTGTTCCTTTCTGTGAAAGTGTTTGTGCGGCAACACACTGTGGCCGCAGTGAATGGGGTGGGGTTAGCCGCGCAGGATCTGCTGGGAGGCGTGTTTCTGGGTTTCGTAGCGGGTGGCGTCGCGCAGCAGGTTGTCACGCACGTCGCCGAGGATGGTCACGATGTTGGTGAACGCCGTGTTGGCCTGGCTTAGGGTGTCGTGCGAGGTGGCCTGGGCGCTGCCGCTCCAGCCGGAGCCGGCGATGTTGAGCGAGGACGCCCACATTTTGCGGGCCTCATCGGAGATGGTTTGGGCGTGGGTGTCAAAACGGCCCGCCATGGCCCGCATCGCGGCGGGGTCGGTCATAAAACGAGAAGTCATTTGCCTTCTACTTCCTTTCCGGTGCACCCACACAGGGGCCGCGGCCGGCCCCGCCGGCACCGGGCATGCCGGCGGCTCCGGCGGCGGCCAGGGGTGCTCCGGCACCGCCCATGGGCATCATCGGCATGCCGCCCATCGGGGCGGCCCCACTCATACCGGCGGGCACCGCGTTGACACCCGCGGCGCCCACCCCGGCAAGGGCGGGCACCCCGGCGGTTTCACCGGCCAGCGGAGCCGCCCAGGAGGGGGGCACCGACAGTCCGCCGATGGGGCGGGCCCCACCCAGACCGGCGGCCACAGGCCCGGACACCCCGGCACCCGCCGCGGCCGCGGGTGCCTCGGCCAAACCAGCAGCCGCGGCGGCGGTGTCGGTCGGGGCGGTGGCGGGGGTGCCGCCCATCATGGAGGTCAGCGGCATCATCGCCATCGACGCGCCGGTCATGGCGCCCTCTTCGACCATCGAGGCCGCCATCGACATCACCGACCCGCCGGCACCGCCACCACCGGTACCCGGGGTGACCGGGCCGGCGCCCCCGCCGGTGGCGGTGCCGCCATGCCCACCGGTCGGGGTCAATCCACCCGTGGGGGTCAACCCCGAGCCGGTCGGCGTGAAGTTGGGGTTGATCACCGGCTTAGTCGGGGTGGCCCCGCTGCCTTTGGCCGGGGGTGCGGTAAACGGCGCCAGCCGCTGCGACACGGCGTGCACGGCGGCCTGATAGCCCGACATCGCGGCCACATCCTGGGCCCACATCTGCCCGTACTGGGCCTCGGTGGCCGCGATCGCTGGGGTGTTTTGCCCCAACACATTCGACGCCACCAGCGAGGCCAGCAGGGCCCGGTTCGCCGCGACCGCCTCGGGGTGCACCGTGGCCGAGCGCGCGGTTTCAAACGCCGCCGCCGCGGTCCGCACCGCGGCCGCGGCCTCCCCGGCGGCTGCGGCGGTGGCGTGCAACCAGCCCACATACGGGGCCGCACTGGCGGTCGTCGCCGCCGCGCCCACACCCCGCCACGACCCACCCTCGGTGGTCTGGGTGATCACCGAGGCAAACGACTCCGCCGCCCCCGCCAAATCCGCGGACAAACCATCCCAACCCGCAGCCGCAGCATGCAACGGCCCCGAACCCACACCGGCATACATCCGCCCCGAATTAACCTCCGGAGCAAACACCACAAAATCCAACACCAAACCACTCCTTCACCAACACAGCGAATGTCAAGCCGGCCAAGGCCAGCAGCATGAACTCCAACCCCCACAGTTCGGCCATTACGACGGCTCGAACGTCACGGACTGCGACCAGCCGAGCCGCTGGTCCGCGCGTAACGGCGGGCCAGGCCTAGTTGCGGCGAGCAGTGAGCGTGGTGGGCCCCATGCCGACTGCTCGCCGCACGCCTGAGAGTGCAGGACCTGTAGTGCCCGCATCATCGGTCAAAGCACCGAACTTGACGACGCACCAATGTCGTAGAGGCCTCGCGGGGAGTCGGCCTCCGCGGCTCCTCCGCGTCAACGCCGCAGGTCGATGACCGCGGCGCTCACTTAGGCCACTGCCGAAAGTGGCTATTCGCCTTACCTATTGGGGAACCTGATTAATCGTCCCAGTTGGCAGGCTTGCCGACGGCCTCCACAAAGCGGCGTTGCACCCGCTCGAGATCGGCCAAAGACGGTAATGCATCGGTGATTCGCGTGATTGCCACTCCAGCATCGGCGGTGTCGAAGTTGGGGCCCTCGGTCCGGACCAACTCGTCGACGACCACTGCGACCTCATCCTCGGTCAACCGACGACCGAGCAGGGCCAGCAACGGAATGTAGGCGGTTACCGGCACCCCTTGCGGATGACCGGCACGGAAAAAGCCACCGTGGTCGTCATCGCGGCGCCCAAATCCGCTGCCAGGACCCGTACCTTGCGAACGCTCAGCACGTCGCGCTCCTAACTTGACAGTCACGATCGGAAAAACGGTTCACACCTGTCGACCGGACACGAACACGGTGGGCGGACACCGAAGCGGCGCCGTCAACGCGGCCGCTAAACCCGCGTCACCGCCAACGCGGCCGCGAACGCCGCGCCATAGCCAACCCTGGCATAGTACGCGATCTATCGAATACCCCTGAGGGTCAGTGAGATTGACCTAGCTCACAATCCGCTGCCACCGGCGCGCAGGTCAGGATGCGGCGGCGCCGAGTGCTTACGCGGGTCGAACCCGCGGCGGAACTTCGGTGGCGCCAATGTAGGCGCTCACCCAGATGAACGTGTCGTTCTCTTTGGGTAGCCCGATGCTCGCTCGCAAAAATCCGGGAATGCCGACATCGCGTATCAACACACCGGCGTTTGCGTAGCGCTGCCACGCGGCGCGCGCGTCAGCGAACTCGCCGAACAGCACAAAGTTGGCCTCACCGGCGATGACACGGAAACCCATGTCGATCAACGCCGATGTCACCAGCTCGCGCTCGGAAACGAGGGCAGCCACATTGCTCGACGTATCGCCGGCGTGGCGCAGCGCCGCGCGGGCAGCCGATTGCGTCAAAGCCGACAAGTGGTATGGCAGCCGAACAAGATGCATCGCCTCCACCAGGCTTGGCGTACCTACCAGGTATCCAACCCGCCCACCGGCGAAGGCGAACGCCGCACTCATGGTCCGGACGATGGCCAGCTTGGTCGGATACTCCTCGAGCAGCGTCATCGCGCTGGGCTGCGAAGAAAACTCACCGAAGGTCTCGTCGACGATCAAGATCCCCGGCGTCACGTCGAGCAGCGCCCGCAGCTCGACAAGCGAGAGACTCTGCCCAGACAGATGATTGGGGCTGGCCAGCAACACCACATCGGGTTTGCGATCGGCCACGGCAGAAACAGCCGCGGCCAGATCAAGGCCGAAGTCGTCCGCGCGCAGGACCGTATGCGATTCGATGTCGGTGCAGCCCGCGACGAACGGGTGCATGGAATAGTCGGGGAGAAAACTCATCGCGATGCGTCCCGGTCCACCGAATGCTCGCAGCAGCTGTTGGACCACCTCATCTGAACTGTTTGCCGCCCAGATGTTCTCGGCACTCAGGTGCACACCGGTTTGCGCAGTCAGATAGCCGGCCAGATCGCGGCGCAGATCCATCGCGTCGCGATCCGGACGCCGATGCAACTCGACGGCGGCATCCCCAATGCACCGGATGACTTCGTCGACGAGTTCCTGAGTAGGCGCGTGCGGATTCTCATTAGCATCCAGTCGCGTCACGTTGGCGAAATCGAGATCACTGCACGGAATACGTTTGTCGCGCAGGCCGACACGCAGCGGTAGATCATCCAACGTCGGACCCACACGTTGAAGTAGCATCGTCGAGTACTCCTTCGAGCCCGTATGAGGTGGCCGCTGAGACATCTCGTTAATCTTCCACGTAGCGGTACGGCGCGGCCGGAATAGCCATTGCGCCAGGAGTTAGAAGAGCGCCGCGCATGGTCGCGATGCGAAGTGAACCTACGCTGGGTGCACCCGGCACATCATCGGTCAGACCCCTGAAATACGAGCCGAGGCAATGTCGTAGACAACCAACGACGACCGTCGGTATCTGCGGCGACGGACACGGCGACCACGGCGGCGGTGGCCGGCGGTCCCTATCCCGCCGGCCACCGCCTTCCCATGGCAAACGCGGACGTCGCATGAAGATTCTGAGTGGGGTGGGGCCGGCTACGAGTAGCCGTGCCGGAATTTTCAGTGGTTCTTCCGATGATCCCGCCAGGTATATATCGAATATTTGGCGTATCGGGTAATAGACAGAGGGCCGAAGTGGTCGTTTTATCAGTGACAAGCGGTCCTCATTATCAATTGAAGCGCTCGTCGTCGAGCGGTGTAGGAGGATTCGCAATCATGTCGATAGGTCTTTTATGGGGTGACATCAGTGGCCCGCCCATCCATATCCCCGAAGCCATGGTGGAAGCCGAGCGCCAGGCGCTTGCGGTGGCCCGGAAAGCCGAAGTCAAGCCGTACGCACCACGTGCTCGATCTGTTCGCCGGGCATGGGCATGGTGTCGATCACGTCGGTGACATCGATCCAGTAGTAGCAGCCCCCGTCCGGTCGATACCTGACTATTGACCCGCTCCAATCGGCTCGTGCAACGAACCCCAGTCACTCAACGTTGGCACGGTGTCGGCTCCGCTGGCCCGCGATCGCTCCCACCCCTTTCTGCGCGCGGGCCAGCGGGGCATCAAACGCATTGCAGCGCAGAGCAATACGTCAGACCACGGCAACAGCGGGCCCGACACGACGCCCGCCTGCCCCGGCCGTGGCCCAGCACACCGGACATGGTTCCGCGAGGTTTAGAACGGAGCTTGTTAGTGGAAGTCGTGCTCGGCCTATCCATGTCGTCGCACGTGACCCGTCTCGTTCTCGTCGAGGGTGCCGATGGTCGTGGTGCGACGCTTGAGCATGATGAGTTCCCGGTCAATCACACCAGCGGGTGGGGTCGCCGGGTATCTCGGAGCACGTGGTCGCAGTCATTCTCGGCACCCTGGCGTTAGCGGCGGCCCAAGACTACCGGCTGGTGAAAGTGGGAATCACCTAGACCGAGGACTTGTACACCGAAGCATGGCTCGTCTCGGATTCCCTGCGCGGCTTGGGAATCCGAAACGTGGTGTCGGTCCCCATGATCGATGCGGTGGAAACGTTCGTGCACACGCTGGCCGACAGCAATGACGACCGGGCAGCCGCGGCGCTGGTCTTGGAATCGGCCTGCGCGACCGCAACGTCGGTCTCAGTAGGCAGCGACGGGACCTCAAGCGCAGTCAGTCAGGTATACCGTGGATTTTCGTCGGACCCCTCGCTGCGAACACTCGCCGCGTCGATGTTCGCGAACCTGGACAGCGAGTCCACCACCGTCGCCGTGCTCGGCTCCAGCGTCGACGAGGACTGGATAATCGAGCAACTCAGCGACCTCACCCCGCTTTGTCTGACTGTCCCCGCCGAATGCGAGCTCGCCCTGGCCCGCGGGGCCGCTATGGTCGCGGCACAGAAACACGCCGGCGATGGCCGCTCGGTACGCCCGAACACCACGCCTTCCACGACATCCGCACCGCGCCAAACGAAGTCGAAGCCGTTGCTGTTCGTGCCACGCACGGCACGGTTGGCGACCTTGGATGAGACTTGCGAACCTGAGCCGCCGACTTCGGTGCCATCGGAAACACCGCGCAAGCCCCGCGGGTTGGCCACCACACCGCTGCTGGCGGCGATGCTGATCATGGTCAGTTTCACGCTGCTGGCCTCGCTGGTCGTCCTCACCAACGAATCCAGCGCCCACTCGGCGCCGTCCTCGGGCGAGTCACTCCCGCCGGTCGCGCTGCCATCTCCGTCAGCCTCAGGGATCGCAGACCTCACCGAATCGGTCCCCCGGGGAACACACCTCGGCACAACCCACCGAGGTGTTCGCCATCCCCGGCCTAAAGAGCTTCTCTCCCAACGTGACTGCGCAGGTGCCGTCTCCGCCGAACCCGCCGGCCGCGCCACCACCACCCGGCCCGTCGGCAGCGCGGGCCTGGCCGACTCCACCGGCAGCGACCGTGCGCCCACCCCGCGCCATACCCGAGGCGTTGTCGCCCTTCGAGCCCTTCTTCAACGGAATGATCGCGGTACTCAAGGGCGGCCTACCTCCGGCGTCGCCTCCAGCCGGTGCCGATCAACTCGTCGTTGCCGTACCGCCGTCACTGCTGGCCGCGATCCCCGGCACCACCCAAGTGCCGATCCCGGACCTGGACCTGTCCGTGCTGGCCAATTTGTCGAGCCCGCATTGATTGCCGCCGCACCGGCATGACACTGCGCAGATCCTCGCTTGCAGCACGGCTCAGGCGAGGTTGGTACAACCCGACAGCCTTCGTGGTGCGGCGGCCGATATTGACCATCTGCCTCTGGCTTGGGGTTACCGCGTGGTCCGTGCTTACGCTGCCCGCACTGCACGACGTTTTCGTCACCGGCGCGCCCGCACCCTTGCCCTCCGATGTGCCGTCAATGGCGGCCGGCCGGGCAATGAAACAGTCGTTCGACCGAGCGAAATCACCCAACATTGTGTTGGTGGTTCTGACCGACTCCAGCGGCGTCAACCCGGTCGATGAGCAGGCATATCGGCAAGTCGTCAGCGGCTTGGCAACCAACGCACCCAATACGACGACGGCGACGCGTCCACCCGACCGCATGATCAGTGCCGACCACAAGTCCTGGATCTTGCCGGTATACATTGCCGGCGAGGTCGGCTCGCCTACGGCCGACGATGCGTACCGGCAGATGGTCGCCAGTGTGCAAGGCGCGGTGGCACATACCGTGCTGACGGCGAGCTTCCTAGGTCCCCAAGCGGCGGCGCAGAGCACGGCAAGTGCCGGGGCGTCCGACACCCACGCGTTCGAAATCGCGGCCGCAGCAATCGTGTTGATCGTGCTGCTGATCGCCTACCGCAGCCTTGCAACCGCGCTGCTCCCGCTGTGCGCCACCGTCGTCTCGATCATGTTGGCGCGCAGCCTCATCGCCAGACTTGCGCACGCCGGGCTACCCGAGTCGCGCCAGAGCATCGCACTGGTCACGGCCATCATGCTTGCCATCGGCCTTGCGCAGGCGATGGTCCTGCTCAGCCGCTATCACGCCCATCTGCGGTCGGGGACCTCATCCGACGACGCGGTAAACGATGCGCTGGCCACGACGAGCCGGCCCTTGATAGCGTCGGCGATCATCGCGGTGGTCGGCGCCGCGAGCACGGTGTTCGCCCGACTCGGCGAGCTGGCACAGATCGGGCCGACGCTGGCGATCGCCGTGGCCATCGGCGCGATGTCAACGCTCACACTGCTTCCCGCGATCATCGCGGTCGCCGCCAGGCGCGGGTGGACCCCGCCCCCGCGCACCGGTCACACCCGGGCCTGGCGTCTGGTCGCGGTCAACGTCGTCCGACATCCTGGCCTGCACCTCGGTGTCACGGCGCTCGTTATGGTCGTGCTGGCAACCTGTTGCGGCTTCCTTCGCGCCGACTACACCGATCTGCGCGGGCTGACCACCGTCGCGGCGAGCCATCGGTATTCGGGAGTCGCCGATTACGTTTTGGTGCAGTCGAATCGCGATCTGCCGATCCTCGACACACTGCGGTCGCTCGGCCAGGTGCTCGGCGTTAATCCGGGCGCTGACCTGAATTCTGGTGACGCACTCGCGCCCATCGTGGCCGGCTTGAACGCCAGCCCCGCATGCGACGTCAACCCCTCATGCGCTACGACCCGCGGAAAATTACAGCGCCTGGTCCAAACACCCGGCAACGACGGCCTTCGTCGACTCTTGTTCGAGATCCAGACAAACAGCGACATTGCCGGAATCGTCGACGACATTCAGCGCATCGCGGACGCCGTAATCAAAGCCGTGCACTCGTTGGCCGCGCAGGGCGTGACGTCGATGCAGCAGCAACTGAGCACCGTGGGCGTCGGTGCCAATGGTCTGGCGCAAGGGTCCCAACAACTTGCCACCGGAATCCAGAAGCTCGTGGAGCAGACCAAACAGCTCGGGGCTGGTCTAAATCAGTCGGCGGCCGTCCTCTCCTCGATCGGCATGAGCGCCACACCCTCGTCGATGGCCGGCTTCAATCTTCGACCAGAGGCTCTCAACGCGCCCGACGTCAAACCGATTGCCGCAATGACCATTTCTGAGGACGGGCACGCGGTGCGCTATTTGGTTCAATCAAGTTTAGACCCGCTCAGCCAAGCCGCCGCCGATCAGGCGGACGCCATTCTGAGCACAGCTCGCAGCGCCCAACCCAACACTTCGCTCGCCGGGGCAACCATCTCGCTTTCCGGCATCTCGGCGGTCAACCGCGATATTCGTGACTACCAGCGCAGTGACGCCTTATATATCGGTACTTTTCTGGTTCTCGTGATGCTGGGGGCGCTGATCGTGCTCGTTCGAGCCGTCGTCGCACCGCTGTACGTGGCCGGCCTGACCGTCCTGTCGTACCTGTCGGCACTCAGAGTCACCCGAGCCGTCATGCACTACGTTGTGCATCGGCATGTTTCGTGTCAGGTGCCGATCACGGCATTCGTGGCCCTGGTCGCGGTAAGCGCCGGGCACACCGCAAGCCTGATTCAGCTCATCCGCGACAGATCGCCACACGGACAACGCTTAGGGGTAGTTCGTGCCATGTCCTCGGCAGGTCCAGTTGTCGCCAGCGCCGGGATCATCTCGGCTGTCGCGATGTCAAGTCTCATATTCAGCGACGTGACCGCACGGGCCCAGATCGGCTTCACGGTCGCCACGGCCCTGATATTCGAGACCACGTTGGTGCGACTGGTTATGATGCCGGCACTCGCGACGCTGGTTGGCCGCGCGAACTGGTGGCCGTCAGGAGGTCTTGCGGGCCTTCGCGACCGACGTAACCGACGGGAAGCCGCTCTCGCGGCAATACACCGTCGACGGGTATCGCTGACCCATGACATGCGGCCGGTCTTCACCCGGCTGTCACGAAAGTCGTTTGGGTAGCCGACCTACGAGGGGGAGGAGGCGGGCATGCGTGGTTGTCGCGGCCGGTGATTCAGTCATTCAACCGATGTTGTGCACCAGGCGCGTGCCGGATAGTTGTGCGGCGCAGCACCTTCGTGTTGCGCACGGTTGCGATCGGTCTAGGTAGGAGGGTTGGTGGGCATGACGTTGTCGTGTGACCACCCTCCCGCCTACCCGGGCGCCCTGTTCGCTCCGGTTCCCGGCGGTTATGCAGACCGCCCGATCGGATGTTGTCTAAACCCAGGATGGGATGGGTTTTCGCCGGGATCTCGCCGCACCACACCGCGCTGCGCCGTGTGTCATATCTGGAATCGGTGCTGAGATGGTCGCTTTGGGAACTGGCCGCCAGCGTCAGACGCCGTCGTTGGGGTGCCGCGAATCATGACGGAGCAGCTGCGCACCGTGGTCATTGGTCTTGGGTCGGTGGGTGTGTCCATCTCACAGCAGCTCATGCGCGCCGGCAACCTTAGCGTCGCAGTTGATGCCGATGCCAACGGGACTGCCTTGGCAGCCGGGTATGGGATCCCGGTCGCGCGGAGTCTCGCCTACAACTGCGACACGGGTCCGATCGCGATCTCGGCGCTGCCGAGTGTCGAGGCGCTCAATTCACTGTGCACCCAATTGGTCAAGGGCACCAGCGGAATCCGCTACCTCGTGGAGGCCAGCGCCGTTCCGGTGGCCGCCAAGAGCCGCGCCCGGGTCTTCCTGGAAGCCGTCGGCATCACCATGATGGATTGCGCGATAATCGAGACCAACCCCAGCAGCTACCGGCGCGACGTGGTGGCATGTGCGTCCGGGCCGCAAGGCACCGTCGAAGCCGTTCGACCCGTGTTGGGCGCGTTCAGCCAACGAGTCGAATACGTCGGTGAGTTCGGTGCGGCCACCGCCATCAGGCTGGTCGGCAATCTCATCGTCGCACTGAACAACGCCACCACCGCGGAGGCACTCACGCTGGCGCAGCGACTCGACCTCAACTCCGAAGTGATGGTCGAACTCTTGGCGGGTACCGCCGCGCGTTCGGGCCAGCTTGAGCTACAAGGACCGATGATGGCGTCCGGAAACTACGCGCCGGCATCGGCGACATTGGGGATGTTCATCAAAGAGGTCGATCTGATCTCGGAGTTGGCCGGTGCGGCCGGGTCGCCGACGCCGCTGCTGAATACCGCCGCGGTGCTCTATCGAGCCGCGGGGTCGGCCCTGGACCACGACTTGGACGGCAGCGCCATCCACGCCATCTACGAGCCACTGCCGCCGATCAAATGAACGCACCAGCCACAGAGAGGCGGTCAATTATGTTGGCCGCCTGTGAAGTTCGTACTACCGCACCGGGAGAGGCGAGTAGATGACTGACCGCGAAGCGTTCGAGCCGGCCGATGACTTCTACCGGTGGCGACAGGATGTGTCCGGCTCGCCGCGGGGGATGCTGTTGCGCGTCGAGGGACTCGACGCGGCGCACCTGCTGCGCGGTGCCGCCGACGGCTGGCGCATCCTGTACGTCAGTGTGGGGCACACCGGCCGCGAGGTCGCCGTGAGCGGGTTGGTGTATCTGCCGAACGGCACGCCTCCCGAGGGGGGGTTGGCCGGTCATCTTGTACGCCCACGGCACCACGGGCATTACCGCGGCCGCGGCACCATCGTTGAATCCCTTGGCGCAGTTGCTGAAACATCCGGTCCTGGGCACGGTGTCGTGTTTCTTGGAGGCTGGACAGCAAAGAGAAGAAGTTGTTCTCGCGGATGGCCGAGGTGTTCGCCGGCTTCTTGTCCTACACCGACGCGCAGATCGGCCGGATCCTGG
>NZ_JAGZ01000023.1 GCF_000526915.1 Mycobacterium genavense ATCC 51234
CTACCACACCGGCGTGGAGCAGGTGCTGGTGTTCCTGCCCCAAGCCGCCTCGATCACCCAGACCGTATCTACCCCGTTCCCGAACCAGGCCGCGCTGGACCTCGGCTTGACGATCAACCAGCCGCCGCCCTGCCTGACCGGTTTCATTCCCGCCTCCGAGTGGCGGTCACCGGCCGATACCAGCCTGCAACCGCTGCCGTCGGGCACCTACTGCAAGATCCCGATGGACACCCCGGCCAACAGCGTGCGCGGCTCGCGCAACATCCCCTGCGTGGATGTCCCCGGCAAGCGGGCGGCCACGCCGCGCGAGTGCCGCGACCCCAGGCCGTATGTGCCCGCCGGGACCAACCCGTGGTTCGGTGACCCGAACCAGATTCTGACCTGCCCGGCGCCGGGAGCCCGCTGCGACCAGCCCGTGAAACCCGGCATGGTGATCCCCGCGCCATCTATCAACAACGGCATGAACCCGGCGCCGTCGGACCGCGTCGCCGAGTCGCCACCTCCGGTCAGCGACTCGCTACAGCGACCAGGTACCGGCACGGTGCAGTGCAACGGACAGCAGCCCAACCCGTGTGTCTACACGCCGATGGGACCCCCCTCGGCGGTATACAGTCCCCAAAGCGGTGAACTGGTAGGGCCCGACGGCGTCAAATACTCCGTCGAAAACTCGACCAAAACAGGAGACGACGGATGGAAGGAGATGCTGGCACCAGCCGGCTGAACCCACCACCGATGTCGATGCTTAGTCGTCTGCGTCGGAGACGGCCGAAGAAATCGGACGACGTCACCGACCAGACCAACCCGGAGGTGACGGCCGAGGATTCGCCAGAATCCGAGTGCGGAGCCGACCAGACCGAGGTGACGGCGGAACCCGAAGCCACCCCGGAAGCCGAAGTTTCGCCAGCGCCGAAGGACGACACCGAAGCCGCGCCGGCTTCCGACGATTTCGAACAGTCGCCGGCCGACGACGGCTCTGAACAGCCGCCGGCCGACGAGTCGGCGGAAGCGCTCCCCCCTGCGCGTTCCCCGTCGGCGCTGGGCCGGGGATGGCTGGCCGGCATCGCCGCCGCTCTGCTGTTGCTGGCCGGGGCCGTCGGCGCCGGTGGCTACCTGGCGCTGCGCTACCACCACGAGAGCCAGCTGATCGCGCGCAACAACGCCGCGGCGGTCAAGGCGGCGATCGATTGCGTTTCGGCGACGCAGGCGCCTGACACCAACGCGATGATCGCCAGCGAGCAGAAGATCATCGAATGCGGCACCGACGCCTTCCGGCAACAGGCCATGGTTTACACCGGCCTGCTCGTGCAGGCGTATCAGTCCGCGAACGTCCACGTCCAGGTCTCGGATGTGCGGGCCGCGGTCGAGCGCGACAACAAAGACGGTTCGATCGAAGTGCTCGTCGCGATGCGCGTCAAGGTGTCCACCGAGCAGTCGGAGAACGAGACCGGTTATCGGCTGCGGGTGAAGATGGCCATGGACGAAGGCCAGTACCGGATCGCCAAGCTCGACCAGGTGACGAAGTGACGCTGGTGGTCGAGGAAACTGCGACCACACCCCCCCAAGTGTCATCACAAAATGCCTTGGCGCCGTGGCATATTCGCGCGGCTGCGGTCGCGGTCGACTTGCTGCCCGCCGGCGCCGTGGCGACGACGATGGCGTTGGTGTCGTTCACCGTGCCGCCGCGGGGCGGGTGGTGGTGGCTGAGCAGCTGCGTGCTCGGGATTGCGATCCTGGCACTGTTGGTCAACCGATTGCTGCTGCCCAACATCTACGGATGGAGCTTGGGCCGCGCCCTGTTCGGCATCTCGGTGGTACACCGCGACGGAACGGTCATCGGCGCCTGGGGCCTGCTACTGCGGGATCTGGCTCACCTGCTCGACACCATGTCGGTGGTGGGATGGCTTTGGCCGCTGTGGGATTCGCAGCGGCGCACCTTCGCCGACATGCTGTTGCGCACCGAGGTGCGGTACTCGGAGACGCCGCGGCCCGACATCCGGCGCTGGACGATCGGCACGGTGCTGACCGCGACCGTTCTGTGCCTGGCGGGCGCCGCGGTGAGCTACGCGGTGGTGTACTCCCGCGATCGGGCGACCGATCAAACGCGGGCCCAGATCGCGATCCAGGGGCCGAAGATCGTCGCGCAGATGCTGACCTACGACCCGACGACACTTGCCGACGATTTCAAGCGGGCTCAGTCGCTGGCGACCGACAGCTACCGGGGCCCGCTCAAGGCGCAACAGGACATCGTGCAGAAGGGAAACCCGCTTATCAACGAATACTGGGTGACCGACGGCTCGATCGAATCGGCGTCGCCGGATCGGGCGACGATGCTGTTGTTCATGCAGGGACGTCGCGGCGCGGCGCCCCAGGAGCGCTACATCACCGCGACGGTGCGGGTGAATTTCGTCAAGGACGGCGGCCATTGGCTGGTCGACAACCTCACCGTACTGACCAAACCGAAGCCGCCGGGGAACGGAAAATGAGCCCCCGCCGCAGGTTTGAGCCCGGTGAGGGCGCGCTGCTCGTCGAGACGGATCCACAGACGCAACGCCGGGCCTGGGGGTTGCCGGTGGCCGGCACCGTCGCCGCGGTGTTGACCACGGCGGCGATCACACTGGCCACCCTGATGCTGATCTCCCATGAATCCCGCGAGCACGCCGCATCCAAGGACCGCGAGGTGCTCAGCTACGTGACAGGGTTCATGACGCAGTTCACGTCGCTGGATCCCTACCACGCCAACGACTACGTGACGCGGATAATGGCCCAGGCGACAGGCGATTTCGCCAAGCAGTACCACGACAAGGCCAACGAGATCCTGCTGCAGGTCGCCCGGGCGGAACCCGCGACTGGCAGCATCCTCGGGGCGGCCGTGGAACGGTGGAACGACGACGGCAGCGTCACTGTGATGGTGGCAACCGAAGTCACGTCCAAGTCGCCGGATCAAAAGCAGGTATTCGAGAACATCAACCGTTGGACGGCAACTGCTACACGGGAAGGAAATCAGTGGAAGATAAGCAGCCTGCTGCAGGTGATCTGACCGATCTGACCGCCGACGACATCGCTGATCACGACGAAACCACCTCTGCTGCAGCGGAATCCGGCACGGCGGAGTCGGACGAAGCCGGGGACACCGCCGAGTCGGCGGCCGCTCCCGAACCGGGCCGGCGGACGCGGCGCAAACTGCTGGCCGGCAAATGGATGGCCGTCGTCGTCGTGGTGGCCGCACTGCTTTTCGTCGGCTCCGCGGCATTCGCGGGCGCGGCCATGCAGCCCTATCTGGCCGACCGTGCCACGGCGACAACCAAACTCAACGTGGCCCGCACCGCGGCCAACGCGATCACGACGCTGTGGACCTACACGCCGGAGAACATGGACAGCCTCGCCGACCGCGCGTCGCGCTACCTCAGCGGCGATTTCGAGGCCCAGTACCGCAAATTCGTCGACGCCATCGTCGCTCCGAACAAGCAAGCCAAGATCAGCAACAGCACCCTGGTCACCGGCGCGGCGGTCGAATCGCTGGACGGCCCCAACGCGGTTGTCATCGTGTACACCAACACCACCTCGACGAGCCCGCTGACCAAGAACATCCCGGCGCTGAAGTACCTGTCCTATCGGCTTTTTATGAAGCACACGCACGGGCGCTGGATGGTGACCAGAATGACGACGGTCACCTCGCTGGATCTCACGCCGCATCCGTAACCCGGCCGAACCGAGACCGCCGAAATATACTCCACCCGTGGCCGCCACGTCGCCGGTAACCGAGCGTTCGACCGTTGCGGCGTTGCTGCTACTGACTTTTGCCACCGGCCTGGCCGACTCGATCAGTATCTTGGTCCTCGGTCACGTTTTCGTCGCCAACATGACAGGCAACGTGATCTTCCTCGGGTTCTGGCTCGCCCCGCGCACCAGCATCGACCTGACCGCGGTGTCGGTGGCCCTGCCCACCTTCGTCACCACCACCACCATCCTCAGCGGCCGGTTGTCACGACATTTCGGTGACCGGGCCCGGCAATGGATCACCACCGTGCTGGCAGCGGAAATCGTTCTGCTGCTTACCTTGTCGATCTTGGCCGGTGTGGGCATGCTGCACTATCACGACAACACCAAGCTGATCATGATCGGGTTGCTGACGGTGACATTCGGTCTGCAGCATTCCAGCGCTCGCCAGTTCGGTATCCAAGAGCTGTCCACGACGGTGCTGACGTCGACGATCGTCAGCCTCGGGCTGGACAGCCGATTGGCGGCGGCACCGTCGAACGCCAAAAGCTGCGCTTCACTGTGATTTTCACGATGTGTGCCGGCGCGTTCCTCGGCGCGACGCTGTCGCGGTTCTTCATCGCTCCGGTGTTCACACTTACGGCATCCGTGGTGGCAGCCAGCCTGCTGATCTTCAGGTACGGTCCGGCCGAGGCTTGACTCGCCGCTGGCTAGTTGAAGGCCAACCAGCTGGGCAGGGCGCGCTCGTGGGAGTCGCAGAGCACCTGACGGGTGTCGCAGGAGCCGCGCGGTGAGCCCGCGCCGGCCCACATCCCGCCGGTGTCGCGACGCAGCACGATCGCCGACGACCCACCGCCATCCAGCAGGATCGCGGTGTCGCTGCCCAAACCGCGGAACAGGTCCTGCATGTTGTCCGGGGTGTAGCTGCCGCCCTCGAAGATGTACATCTCGTCGCGCTGCTTCACGTAGGCCAGGGCGGTGCGCGCCGCGCTGGGGCCGCCGTCGTGCAGCTGCTGGGTCTGGCCGGGGCCCAGCAGCCCGATCCCGGACACCGCGACGAACTTCGCGTTCTTGTTCAGCAAGTCGGCGACCACCGGGGTGGCGGCGTCGTAGTCATTCTTGCCGCGTGGCCACACCACGTACGGCGCACCGCCGGTCGGCAGGATCATCGTCGTCAGCGACGACCAGCTTTCCCCGCCGCCGGAAAGCCCTTGCTTGCCGGGGTAGGCCACCGTCCCGGTGACGGCCTGGTTGGCCCGACCCTGCCCGTTGGTGTTGTCCACGAACGCGCCCAGCGGCGAGCTGCAGCCGGTCTGACGCCACGAACCGGCCTTCTGGCGGCGCACGTCGAAGAAGTTGGCGTTGATCGCGATGGTCGGCTGGCCCATCCGTTGCCACGCCTGCAGCGGCGTGTACAGCTCCGAGGCCTGCCACAACCCCTCGCCGGTGCGGGCCCCGGGGTTGTTCTCGCAGCGCGCCTGAACCCCGCGGTGCGTGTCGACCAGCAGGTGCGGCGCCAGGCGTTCGGACGCGTTCTTGATGATCATCAAATGCCCGCCGTTGTTCATCTCGTACCACCGCCCGCTGGCGTCCATCAGCGGCGTGGGGTGGCCGGGGCCGAAGTTGTAGACCAGATACGAGCCCTTGGTGGCGCCGATCGCGCTCGCGAGCGCTTCGCGGCCGTCCGCGGCGTGGGCGATGGGCGGTGCGACGGTGCTGGTCACCAGGGCGCAGGCGAACACCGTCGTGAGGCGGACCGCCAGTCGGCGCAACCCGGTGCGTCGTGTCAGCACGGCAGCTCTTTCGGCCCTGATGTGGATGCAACGGAAACATCATCAGTCACATCAGTCACAGCTGTCAACATGAATAACAAACGTGTGACACTTGGGCCGCGCCCGAATTACGTTTGCTTGCTTACGCTTTCGGGATCAGTCTCGCTGGTGTCCGCATCGCCGGATTTCGCATCGGCCGAACTCTCGTGCTTGTTGCCGATGCGCGCCTTGTGCTGCGCTTGGTGCGCCTCGGTGATCGCGACCCCGATGGCCCCGGGAATCCGGTGGAATCCGCTGCGGTCGTAGATGCGGGTGACGATGCCGCCCACCAGCAGGCCGATCACCAGTCCGATCGACGTCATCCACAACGCCTGCGAGAGGCCGGCCGCACCGTCGCCGTTGAGATACAACAGCGACCGCACGCCCAGGAACACCTGGTGCATCGGCTCGAACTCGGCCAGCCAACGGAAGAACGGCGGTACCGCCTCCAGTGGGACGGTGGCGCCCGCCGACAGCAACCCCACGATCACGAAGACCAGCATGCTGAACAGCAGGCCCATCGAACCCAGCACCGCAATCAGTGAACTGGACGTCACGCCCACCGCGACAATCGCGAAAACGCCGTAGGCCCATAATTGCCAGCCGAGCTGAATCGGCATACCGAGTCCATGGGCGATGGCCAGGTAGACACCGGACGTCAACAGTGCCAGCGCCACCATGATTCCCCACTTCACCAGCAGGGTGCGGAAGCGAGAGATGTTGGCCTGCTCGGCAAATCGATACACCGGACCCCACTCGGCCGGCACATACCCGAGCAGTGTGTCCACCAAGGTGGACACAACGATGCTGCCGGTGAAGCCGGCCAGCAGCAACAGCAGGGCGTAGTAGAACGCCGACAACCCGTTGCCGGTGCCCTCGGGCAACGGGTTGTACACGGACGACTTGATATCGATCGGGCTGGCCAGGCCGGCCTGCGACGCGCCCGTCAGCGGCGCATTGCCGGTCTGCTCTGCGACTTGAGACGAAAGATACTGTCCCACTTTGGTATTGGCGGTGGACATGGCCTGAGTCAGGGTCTGCCCGGCGATGCCGGCGCCCAGCGTGCCCGCGCGGGGGTTGGTGAAGATCGTGACCGAGGGCCGCTGCGCCTTGGTAGGCATCACCGCGCTCTCGCCGTACTCGCGCAGATTCGAGGAGAACGTCGGCGGAATCACCAACTCGCCGTACGCCTGTGCCCGGTCCAGCAGCCGTTTGGCCTCGTCGTGGGAGACCACCCGGACGTCGAACTTGTTCTTGTCCAGCGCGGCGACCAAACCGTCGACGATCTTCGGGCCCGCGGTACCGGCGTCCTCGTTCACCACGGCGATCGGGAAATGGTGCAGGTTGGTACCCGGGTTCAAAATGCCGCCGAGATACAGCGCGCACAGCGCCGACATGAGGGCCAGGGTGGCGCCGATGGGCAACGCCCAGAAATTCACCGTTTTCAGTGCTTTTACATCGCGCTTTGGGTTTGGCACCGCGTGCCTCGGCTGCGCTTTCGACATGCCGGATCCCGTCTGTCCCGCCTACTCTATTGGTTCTGGCCACCCAATCCCGCGCGCATCTCCCAGATCAGCAAATCGGTCGGCTCGCTCGCCGTCAGGCGCCGACCGTCGGTGTCGGTGAGCCGGGCCGCGTCCCCGTCGGCGAGTTCGTCGACGCCTTCCAGATTGACCCGGCCGCGCGCCACGAAGACGTGCAGATACGGGGCGGCGGGTGCGACGACGGCGTCATCGGGGTGCAGCCGCGCGCCGTGCAGTGCCGCACCACCGTTGTGCAGACGGATGGCCGCGTCGCGCCCGGGTATGCCCGAGGCGATGGTCACGAGTTCGGCACCGATATGGCCGATCTCATGCTGTTGGTAGCCGGGGGCGATGCCCGATTCGTCGGGGACAACCCACATTTGCACGAAATGCACTGGCTGCGTGGCGGAGTCGTTTTTCTCCGAATGTAGGATCCCGCTGCCCGCCGACATGCGTTGCGCCAGGCCCGGATAGATCACACCGTGGTTGCCAGCCGAATCCTGGTGCGTCAGTTCGCCTTCAAGCACCCATGTGACGATTTCCATATCGCGGTGCGGGTGCGTGTCGAATCCGCTGTGGGGCGCCACGACGTCGTCGTTGTTCACCACCAGCAACCCGTGGTGGGTGTTGTCCGGCTCGTAGTGGTCGCCGAACGAGAACGAATGTCTGGATGTCAGCCACGGCGTCGTGGTGACGGCTCGATCCGCCGCGCGCCGAATCTCGGAAATGGCAGGCATGACATCAGGGTAATCACACCGCGGCGCCGAGCAGCCCCTGCGCGTGCTGCAGTGCGTCGTCGAGTGCGGCCAGCGTCAATGAGGCCGCGCCGCCCAGATGGATCTCGATTTGGTACTCCGGCTGCGCGTGCCGGCCAAAGATTGGCAGCACGACGAATTCCGTTGACGCCAGCTCTGTTTCGAGCGTGTCGGTAGTCGATTGCAGGGTCACCATCGTCATCAGCGTGGTGAGCTGGCGGGTGATCTGCGCGGTGGGCTCCAACGACGCGAGTACCCCGGCCAGCCGATGGTGCAAGGACTGGTGCGTGTCGTCGAACCGCCAGGCGCCGTAGCCACGCGCGCGGATGTCGGCGAGTACCCGTTGCTGTTGTGCGATTTCGGCGCGGGACAGCCGCGGCACCACCCGCTGCAACCAGGCCTGCACGAATTCGTCGTCGCGCCAGGCCATCGCGACCAGTCCGAATGGCGGATCGATAAGGAAGCGCTGGCCGACGGCATGCCCACCGTCAGTGCCATGCCCCACCGCGTCGACGGTGGTCAGGTGCCGCCCGCCGATCCTGGACATCGAACAGCCCGCGCCGAGGGCGTGGTGCAGGAAGGTGAGGGCTTCGCGGCCGCGGTCCAGCAGCGGGAACTGCATACGCAGTCCGTGCACCAGCCCGAACAATCCGCTGCCCAGGCAATAGCGGCGATCCCCGCGCCGGGTGACCCAGGACCGGCGTTCCAGCTCGGCCAGCACCAGCGCGCAGGTTGAGGTGCTGATCCCGCACGTCATCGCCAGCTCCGCCGAGGTTCGCCCGTCCGGCGAATCCGCCAGCGTGGCAAGCACATCCATCACCCGAGCGGTGGGCGGCGACTTGGCGGTTGACGTACCCATGCCCGGCTCCCTAGCATCTGTCCAAAATGTCGGACTAATGATCCTAATACTAGGAGAATAGTCGTGCTAAAGGTGGGAGTCTGGGGGCCGGGATCGATGGGCGTCATCGCCCTGCGAGGCGTGATCGACCACCCCGAGCTGGAACTGACCGATCTCGTGGTGCACAGCGACGCCAAAGCGGGTCGCGACGCCGGAGAGCTGTGCGGCATCGCCCCGGTCGGCGTGGTGGCCACCCAGGATCCGGGGCCGATGCTGGCCGGCGCTGCGGACGCGGTGGTGTATGCCGCCGGCGCGAACCTGCGGCCGCTGGAGGCCGTGGCGGACATGGTTTCGATTTTGCGGGCCGGCAAGAACGTGGTGTCGTGTTCGGTGGTGCCGCTGGTCTTTCCCGACGCCGTCGACGCGGCATTAACCGATCCGCTGCGCCAGGACGCCCTCGATGGCGGGGTGTCGTTCTTCACCACCGGCATCGACTCCGGGTTCGCCAATGATGTTCTGCCGCTGCTGCTTACCGGAGTGTCACGGGTCATCGAATCGGTGCGGGTGACGGAAATGTTCAACTACGCCACCTACCCGGACCGGTCCGCGGTGTACGAGATCCTGGGTTTCGGCAAGCCGCCGGAGTATCAGGCGTTCGCCGCCCAGCCGGGCATATTCACCTTCGGCTGGGGTCCGGTGCTACACCAGCTCGCCGCGGGGCTGGGCGTCAAGATCGACAATATCGAGGACAGCAACGAACGCGTCCCCGCCACCGAGTCGTTCGACACGCCCACCGGGCGCATCGAGGCGGGGACGATCGCGGCGATGCGCTCGACGCTGACCGGATATGTCGGCGGCAAACCAACTTTCGTCGTTGACCACGTGACGCGGATGCGCGACGACCTGGCACCGGACTGGCCCCAGCCGCACATCAGCCTCGCGCCGAAGGACCTCGGCTTCGGGCTGGCGTCGGGCCGCGGTGTCTATCGCGTCGAAAGCGACGGCTCGCGCAGCATGCGATGCGAATTCGAGATGGCCGAGGACCACGACCACGATCTGGGCGCGCGCATCGCCGGTTCCTCGTGCATGGTCAATGCCATCCCCGCGGTGTGCGCGGCCGCGCCGGGACTGCTGTCCGCACTCGACCTGCCGCTGATCACCGGTGCCGGGCTGATCCGTCCGGTCTCCGGCCCGCCACCGGACAGCCGCCTACTTGCATAACGTCCGCGTCGAGTTGTGCTCCGGGCTCGGGTGACGGGCATCGGAGTCGCGGGTGCGGGTTGCGGATGTTTCAGGTGAAATTCGTTATGCTCCAATAGGTTTGAGTGCTGGTGCTTAGTTGGTGGGTGGTGGTTGTGGTTGGAAGGGTTGGTACCACCACCAGTGGGCGCGTTCGCCGGTGGGTCCGGGGCATGGTGGCACGTCGGGTGGGGGTTGGGTGGGTGCGCGAGTGATCCTGGGCGCAGTGGTTGGCCGGTGTGGTCGGTGACGAGCAGGTGCTCGGGGTCTCCGGTGATGGTGATCAGGCCGCGGTGGTGCAGGTGGTGGTGGTAGGGGCAGACCAAGACGATGTTGGTCAACTCGGTGGGGCC
>NZ_JAGZ01000024.1 GCF_000526915.1 Mycobacterium genavense ATCC 51234
GTTGTTAGGCCCAGTTGCTGCCGACGGTGGCGTCGGTGGTGGCCATGTGGTCGCCGGCGTTGGTGATGTTGTGGCCGTGGGTGTTGGCGGATTGGTAGATGACGGCGAAGTTGCGGCCGAGTTGGGTGATGAATTCTTGGCAGGCGGTGGAGCCGGCGCCGCCCCAGAAGTCCCCGGCGGCGAGGACGTCGGCGATGATGGCTTGGTGTTCGGCTTCTAGGGCTGCAGCTTGGGCGCGGATGGTGGCGCCGTGGGCGGCGACATCACCGAATTGGTAGTTGATCGTCATGATGAACGTGTGTTCCTTTCTGTGAAAGTGTTTGTGCGGCAACACACTGTGGCCGCAGTGAATGGGGTGGGGTTAGCCGCGCAGGATCTGCTGGGAGGCGTGTTTCTGGGTTTCGTAGCGGGTGGCGTCGCGCAGCAGGTTGTCACGCACGTCGCCGAGGATGGTCACGATGTTGGTGAACGCCGTGTTGGCCTGGCTTAGGGTGTCGTGCGAGGTGGCCTGGGCGCTGCCGCTCCAGCCGGAGCCGGCGATGTTGAGCGAGGACGCCCACATTTTGCGGGCCTCATCGGAGATGGTTTGGGCGTGGGTGTCAAAACGGCCCGCCATGGCCCGCATCGCGGCGGGGTCGGTCATAAAACGAGAAGTCATTTGCCTTCTACTTCCTTTCCGGTGCACCCACACAGGGGCCGCGGCCGGCCCCGCCGGCACCGGGCATGCCGGCGGCTCCGGCGGCGGCCAGGGGTGCTCCGGCACCGCCCATGGGCATCATCGGCATGCCGCCCATCGGGGCGGCCCCACTCATACCGGCGGGCACCGCGTTGACACCCGCGGCGCCCACCCCGGCAAGGGCGGGCACCCCGGCGGTTTCACCGGCCAGCGGAGCCGCCCAGGAGGGGGGCACCGACAGTCCGCCGATGGGGCGGGCCCCACCCAGACCGGCGGCCACAGGCCCGGACACCCCGGCACCCGCCGCGGCCGCGGGTGCCTCGGCCAAACCAGCAGCCGCGGCGGCGGTGTCGGTCGGGGCGGTGGCGGGGGTGCCGCCCATCATGGAGGTCAGCGGCATCATCGCCATCGACGCGCCGGTCATGGCGCCCTCTTCGACCATCGAGGCCGCCATCGACATCACCGACCCGCCGGCACCGCCACCACCGGTACCCGGGGTGACCGGGCCGGCGCCCCCGCCGGTGGCGGTGCCGCCATGCCCACCGGTCGGGGTCAATCCACCCGTGGGGGTCAACCCCGAGCCGGTCGGCGTGAAGTTGGGGTTGATCACCGGCTTAGTCGGGGTGGCCCCGCTGCCTTTGGCCGGGGGTGCGGTAAACGGCGCCAGCCGCTGCGACACGGCGTGCACGGCGGCCTGATAGCCCGACATCGCGGCCACATCCTGGGCCCACATCTGCCCGTACTGGGCCTCGGTGGCCGCGATCGCTGGGGTGTTTTGCCCCAACACATTCGACGCCACCAGCGAGGCCAGCAGGGCCCGGTTCGCCGCGACCGCCTCGGGGTGCACCGTGGCCGAGCGCGCGGTTTCAAACGCCGCCGCCGCGGTCCGCACCGCGGCCGCGGCCTCCCCGGCGGCTGCGGCGGTGGCGTGCAACCAGCCCACATACGGGGCCGCACTGGCGGTCGTCGCCGCCGCGCCCACACCCCGCCACGACCCACCCTCGGTGGTCTGGGTGATCACCGAGGCAAACGACTCCGCCGCCCCCGCCAAATCCGCGGACAAACCATCCCAACCCGCAGCCGCAGCATGCAACGGCCCCGAACCCACACCGGCATACATCCGCCCCGAATTAACCTCCGGAGCAAACACCACAAAATCCAACACCAAACCACTCCTTCACCAACGCCTGCCAGGCGGGCAGGCCTGACCGCATCGGGTCGTCTGTTCCGAACGCGAGCGAACGCGAGTCGCGTCGCACCATGCGAATCCAGAGTTCGCGGAAACGCGAACGGGAACATCGGAGGAAGGTCCTAAATCGACCCGGCAGAGATGTCGTAGACGAATGTGGTCGCTACCGATGCCTAAGCGGGAGCTACAGTTTTCACATCCGTCTCGTCGAAGCCGTTGTACGCGAGACGGATTGAGGCGGCCTCATCGTCGCCCCGTGTGTGCAGTGGGGGTCATTCTCCCGCCGACAGGCTGATCAACTGTTCCAGTTGACGGCCGACGTCGCGGATCCCGGAGAAGAAGCCACCGAATTGGGTGCCCTTCATGATCTTTAAATCACCGCCATTGACGATGATGGCGCCGCTGCGCAGGGGGGCGAACAAACCACCCATCGGCACCTGGATCTCCAGGGAGGTCAGCGCCGGCAAGAACACCATCGGCAACGTCCAATCCAGCATGGTCTGGCCGAACAGGAACGCGTTGGCCATCTTGACCGGTGCCTCGACGACGGCGGTCAGCGCCCCGAGCACGTCCCCGGCGTGCAGGGCGGCGCTGAACGCGGAGATGCTGGCCTTCAGCGCGATCAGTGCGTTGACCGGAGCGCCAAGGAAGTCGAATGCCAGTGCAAGGGGTGTGCCGAAGAAGATCTCGAAGCCGCGCAGACCTCCGTGCAGGAAGAAGCTGAAGTCGGTGAGGTTGCCCAGCACCCGGGAGAAGTTCTGTACCATTTGCGTGGTGACCGTCTTGACGGCGTTCCAAATCGTTTCCGGGTTCAGGGTTTTCAGCGCCTCGAACAGGGTGCGCCAGTAGCCGACCTGGTTGAGGAGCACCTGATGGAAGAACGGAAATCGGGGGTCGGTGTTCACGTTTGGCGGCGATGGCGCGCCGTTGCGGCCTTCGTGGGGCGCGAGCAGGTTCCTCGCTGTCATCGCGCCGCCCGAGCGCAAGCCAGCGCCGGTGCTGTCGAGGCGATGGCCGCCGGCAAGGGGCAGGTGTCGACCGCTCGCAGTGACGGCGGAGCGGTTGCTCAACAGTGTCCCGTGATCGCGGAGCAGCAGCGGCCCTAACGGTTTACGCGCCGCATTCACCGGGCTGGTCGCACTGCCCGAAAGTGATCGCAGCGGTGTCATGTTCGTTGCCTCGGTGCGCACGTAGGCGGCGCAACTGGCGCCGAACGTTTGCACGAAATCCCGGTGGAACGCCGCGTTTTGCACACTGGCCGTTTGGTAGGCCTGCGCGTGCCCGGTGAAGAGCTGCGCAATTTGGGCCGAAACCGGGTCGGCGGCCGGAGGCTGGACCGCCGCGATTGGCCCCGCCGCGGCCGTGCTGGCCGCCTCGATCACCGAACCGATACCCGACAAGTCACTAGTTGCCGCAGCGACATACTCCGGCGCGACGCTCACGAATGACACGTTTCACAACTCCCCTCGACGTTGAAGGCCATCACAGAACTGGGTGCCGTGTGGCGCTCGACACAGCGCTCACGTTAGAGAGGCGTTCGATGTCGGATCATCGGTCAAATGTCTGACTTCGTAAGAAGTTTGATGTCGGAGGCTGGCCCAGCCGGATAGAGCGTGAGACGACCGGGGATTGGCGGTTAGGCACCGCTGGGGCTCCAGGTCCGGGCAGCAGTGGTGCGTCGCCCACCGGATCGGCTGTCATGCGGTGGATGAGCCCTCTGGCTTTACCTTCGGCCGCGACGGTGCCGGTGCATCCCAGCCGGCCGGCGCCCTGCACGCTGGGAAGCACGGGCTCATCCACGTCCGCCGCGGCCTCGGGGCGACGTCCAGGTATTCGTATCGGTGGGCCCGGTCCTTGTCCCTGGCCCTCTTTCTGTCCACCGTGGCCGACTCCGCGGCGGCGACCGTGTGTTGCCTCGCCGAACTGTATTGCGCGGCACACGCTGTCGCGGCGCCGGCGTGCGGGTCTAGCTCGCCACCGAACTCGGGGGCGGGGCACACGACGTAGGGCGGCAAGCCAGCCGGCGGCGGGGATGTCGGCGCGGTGTTGAGGGTGGCGGTTGCTGCCGCGGGGGCCGCGGTGACGGCCGCCGGCCGGTCGGCGGCGGCAAGGGGCTCGGCGCCCATTGGTGGCGCGGGCGGGATCACCGACGGCAACGGGAGGGCGCCCAACGCCCCCAAGCCTCCCAGGCCCGCGACGGTGAGCAAGGACGTCGGAGCCAACAGCGGGAGCAGATAGGGCATCACCAGCTGGCTCGCGTGGACCAGGGCCATTGATGCGTACGCCAGCACCAGGAAGAAGTTGCCGGTTCCGGGGTGCAGGATTAGGTCCAGGATCAGCTGCGTCACCATGGTCCACAGCGTATGAATCAGTGCCTGCACAATCTGTTTGGGCGTGAACGTCGAGGGATCGAAGATCCACTTGATCAGGAATTCCAGCTGCTCCACGATCTGCTGAATCAGCCATTTGATCTGATTGATCAATCCGGTCGGCGATGTCGGTGGCCCCATATCCATGCCCGATGTCGCGGTGCCCGAGCCCATATCGTCCATCCGGGCGTCGGTCCCGAGGATCTGGGGCGCCGGACAGGCGGGCGGCGCCGTTGCCACTGCAATGGCCGACGTCGCCTGGTACACCGCCATCGTCTCGGCGGCCTGCACCCACATGCGTGCATAGTCGGCTTCGTTGAGCGCGATCGGAATCGTGTTGATGCCGAAGAAGTTGGTCACCAGCAGGGCGGCGTGCAGGGCGTGGTTGAGCGCCAATTCCTCCGCGGTGGGCATCGCGGTCACCGCGGCGGTATATGCCACGGCCGCTGCTTGCTGTGCTGCCGCCGTGGTGGCGCATTCGGCGGCGGTCGCGTCGAGCCACCGCAGATAGGGCAGGTGGGCTGCGACGTAGCGATCTGCGGTTGGGCCCTGCCACGACCCGGCCCGCGTGTCGGCCAGGATCGCGGCCAATTCGGTTGCAGTGCGGGCGTATTGCTCACCGAGGCGCAGCCATTCGGCGGCCGCTGCCAGCATCGGGCCCAAGCCGGGCCCAGCGTTCAGCAGTAGGGAATGCACTTCCGGAGGCGACGACATCCAAATCGGCACCGTCACGGCACCACCCTTCGTCAGTCGGATTGTCCGCGCCTCGGCGTTTCGTGCGCGGCCGGTACCGAAGTGGTCGGGTCAGCGTGCCGCCAAGTTCCGTGTATGTCCTTGTGTTCTTTGCTCTTTGGACATCTGCGGCGTCCGGCTAGTCCCGCCACATCCCGACCGTGTGCAGGCCAGCTGGCTCGCTGTCGGGATCGGTGGGTCGCAGGTGCCAGCAAAACGCTCGGCCATCCAGGGTGCAGTGAATGAAGCGCTCGAGGTCTCCCGGTTGCGCGGTGGGCAAACGAGCGGTCGTAAGATACACCGCAGATTGCCCACCGTCGGCAGCAGGCCACGCCGCTGCGCCGAGTAGTACTGGTCATCGAGGTGGTAGCACGGGATTCGATCCAGAAAGCGGTTGAAGAACACCACCTTTGGCGGTAGGGGCTGGGCGTAAGCCGTATGGGCGCCCCGCTGAAGCATGCCGGCCGGTGCCGGGTGTCAAACCAGCGCGGATTGACGTAACCGACGAAACTGACGGGTGCCGCGTAAAACCCGAAGTCGTGCAGCAGGACTCGCGGCCCGGCGCTGTTGGGCGCGCGTCCGCAGAACCAGCCGTGCGTCGGAGGCGCGTCTTTCCGCCGGTCGACGCTGGCGCCCAAGATGACCGGCATCCCCTCCGGATGGCACCGATGGTGCGGCTGCGGTCCGTCGCCGTCACATTGTGGCTTTATCCGAGTCTCCTGATGCTCCCGCATCAACGTTGTCAAAGGATTGACCGGCTTGGCTTTTAATCGCGGGCGAAGGCCAATGCCAGCTCCTTCTCCACGTCATGGTAGGGCCGCCCGGAGAAGTCGAGGCGGACACTGGCGATGGTGCCGCCGGTGAAGAGGAACGACGCCTTGTACCGGCTGGACACCGCGGAACCACCGTTTCGGCCGACGGTGATGCCGGCGCCGGCCAAGCCGAAGGTTCCGGGGTGGGCGGTCACATCCGCGAGCGTGCCCACCACCTCGTCGTCGATGAACAGGGTGACGTCGCCCAGCGGGGTATGACTGTTCGCCACGGTTCCCGTCCGCGCGTAGCTGGCGCCGAAAACGTGTCGGCCCAACGGGACCGCGGCCGCGGAAGACACCAGTTGCTGGCACTCGCCCAGGAAGTTGTAGACATCACTCGCCCAGGAAGTTGTAGACATAGTGCAGGCGCCCGTCCTGGATGAATAGCACATGCCCGCCGTGCGCGCCGCCCTGCTTGAACAGCACCCCTTCTGCGCCGGTGGTATCAACGGTGACGTCGGCCAGCACGCTGAACGAGCGGCCGCGGATTTCCGCGGCGGCACCGATTCCGACGTCCGCGCAGTCGGGGTAGTAGATGTAGCTGGTCCGCTCCCCCACCAGGTAGGGCCGGGATCGGGTCATCGTCTCGATCAGGTTCAGATCCGCCAGTGGCAGGCCGTTGTACTTGGCGGCCTCGGAAAACCACAGCGCCTTAAGCTCTTCCAGCTTCTCGGGGTGCTCGGCGGCCAGATCGGTGTATTGGCTGCGGTCGGCCTCGATGTGGAACAACTCCCAGCGGTCGGCGTCGAAATTCGACCAGCCGGCCGGTGTGGCGGCGTGCACGGTGTTGGCGAACCAGCCGTTGTGCCAGATCCCGCGGGTGCCCAGCATGGTGTAGAACTGCGTGTGCTTGCCGGTATCGGCAGCCGGATCGGCCAGCGCCGCTTTGAAACTCACACCGTCTAGCGGTCGTTGCGTAATCCCCTTGACCGTCTCCGGTGGCGTCATGTCCAGCAGGTCATAGACGGTCGGGGTGATGTCGCAGACGTTGACGTAGTTGTCGCGGATCTCGCCGTGCGCGGCAATCCCGTTGGGCCAGGAGATGATCGCCGGATCGGCGATGCCGCCCTCATGCGAGGCGTAGCGCTTGTAGAGCTTGTAGGGCGTGTTGAATGCCATCGCCCAGCCGATCGGGTAATGGTTGAAGGTTTCCGGCCCACCGGGGTGGTCGAAGAGCTTCATGCTCTCCTCGACGGTGTCAATGTAACCGTTGAAGAACTTGCCCTCGTTCACCGACCCGTTCGGACCGCCCTCGCCGCTAGCACCGTTGTCGGAGATCACCACGATGATGGTGTTGTCCAACTGGCCGGACTCCTCGAGGTAATCCAGGATCCGGCCGATCTGCGCGTCGGTGTAGGACAAGAAGCCGGCGAACACCTCGGCCATCCGCGAGAACAACTTCTTCTCTTTGCTGTCCAGC
>NZ_JAGZ01000025.1 GCF_000526915.1 Mycobacterium genavense ATCC 51234
GTGGTCGCCGGCGACACCGCGCTGGGGCCGGTGATCAAGGACGCCAAGGAACAGCTGCGCGGCCTGCCCGACCCGCTGACCTACGGACTGCTGCGGTACCTGAACCCCGACGTTGACCTCGACGGGTCCGACCCCGCAATCGGTTTCAACTACCTGGGCCGGCTGGGCGCGGGCGCGACGGATCTCTCCGGTGACCTGTGGCAGCTCTCCCAAGACGACCTGCCGGCCGCCGCGGCGGCCACGGCCGTCGCGATGCCGCTGGCCCACACCGTCGAGCTCAACGCCGGCACCATGGACACCGAGGGTGGCCCGCAACTGCACGCCAGCTGGACCTGGGCTGTCTCCGCGCTGGACCAGGCGCAGATTGATCGGTTGAGCCAGTTGTGGTTTGACGCGCTGACGGGTATCTGCGCGCACGTGCGCAACGGCGGCGGCGGCATGACGCCGTCCGATGTCGCGCCGGCGCGGCTGAGCCAGCAGCAGCTCGACGAACTGCAGCAGACCGGTCAGATCGCCGACGTGTTGCCGCTGACCCCGGTGCAGCAGGGCCTGTTCTTCCACGCCAGCACCGCCGAGGACCTCGGCGTCAGCGGCGACGACCTGTACGCGGTGCAGCTGGACATCAACATCACCGGTGCCGTCGACCCCGACCGGCTGCGCGACGCGGTGCACACCGTCGTGACCCGGCACCCGCACCTGGTGGCACGCTTCAGCGGTGACTACGACGAGCCGCTGCAGATTTTGCCGGCCGAACCCGAGTTGACTTGGCAGTACCTCGAATTCGCGGGCGGCGAGGTCGACGACCACGTCGAGCAGGTGTCGGCGGCCGAACGTGCCGCGGTCTGCGACCTCATCGACAAGCCGGCATTCCGGGCGGCATTGCTGCGCACCGCGGACGACCAGTACCGCTTCGTGCTGACCAATCACCACATCGTGCTGGACGGGTGGTCGAAACCGCTTCTGCTGCAAGAGATTTTCGCCAGCTACTACGGCGCCAGGCTTCCTGCGCCGGTGTCATACCGCAGGTTCGTCACCTGGCTGGCCGATCAGGACCGCAGCGCGGCTCGGGCGGCATGGCGCGAGGTCTTCGACGGCTTCGACACCCCGACCCTGGTCGGCCCGCCGCAACGGATGGGGCTGGGGGCGCGCGGCGTCGAAGAGTTCCAGGTGTCCGCCGAGACCACGCAGGCGCTGAGCGAGCTGGCCCGGTCCTGCCGCACCACGGTCAGCACGGTGCTACAGGCGGCCTGGGCGCAGCTGCTGATGCGGATCACCGGTCAGGCCGACGTCGCCTTCGGCACGGCGGTTTCCGGACGGCCGACGGACCTGCTCGGCGCGGAATCCATTGTGGGCCTGATGATCAACACGGTGCCGATCCGGGCCAACCTCAACTCGGTCGAAACCATCGGCGACCTGCTCGACCAACTGCAACGCTCCTACACCGACACGCTCGAACACCAGTATTTGGGGTTGAACGAAATTCACCGAATCACCGGGCATGACCAGCTTTTCGACACGATGTTCGTCTACGAGAACTACCCGATCGACACGGCCGCGCTCTCGGGCGTCCAGGACCTGACGGTCACCAAGTTCACGAACCGCGAATACAACCACTACCCGCTTTCGGTGCAAGCCGTGCCTGGTCACGAACTGGGCCTTCGCGTCGAGTACGACACCGACGTGTTCGACAAGGCCAGCATCGAAACGCTGGTCGAGCGGTTGCGGCGGGTGCTGGTAGGCATGACTGACGATGCGGAGGACGAGTAATGGCCGGCGGAAAACGGCGGCTGTTATCGATTGACCTTCTGGACGAGGGGGAGACCGCGCGGTTAGACGACTGGGGCAACCGTGCGGTGTTGACCCGGCCGGTGCAGGCGGTGACGATTGTCGAGCTGTTTGCGGCGCAGGTCGCCAACGCGCCGGAGGCCGTGGCGCTGGTGTGCGGGGACCGGTCGTGGACCTACCGCGAGGTCGACGAGACCGCGGAACGACTGGCGCGGGTGCTGACCGCGCACGGTGCCGGTCTGGGACAGGCCGTGGCACTGCTGTTTTCGCGGTCGACCGAGGCGATCGTGTCGATGATGGCGGTGCTCAAGGCCGGAGCGGCCTACCTGCCGATCGACCCCGCGCTGCCGGACGCGCGCGTGGAATTCATGCTCGGCGACGCCACCCCGGTCGCGGCGATCACTACCGCGGCGCTGCGGTCGCGCTTCGACGGGACCGACCTGTTCGTCGTCGACTTCGACGACCCGGGCGACGACCCCGACGTCGAATTGTCCGGACCGGCACCGCAAGACCTGGCCTACATGATTTACACCTCGGGAACCACCGGGGTGCCCAAGGGCGTGGCGATCACGCACCAGAACGCGACGTCGCTACTGGAGAAGCTGCATTCGGCCGTGCCGGCCGGCCCGGGACAAATTTGGTCGCAATGGCATTCGTACAGCTTCGACGTTTCGGTGTGGGAGATCTTCGGCGCCCTGCTGCACGGCGGTCGGCTGGTGATCGTCCCCGAAACGGTGGCCAGCTCACCCGAGGATCTGCACGCGCTGCTGCTCGCCGAAAAGGTCAACGTCCTGTGCCAAACCCCTTCTGCGGCAGCGATGCTGTCCTCGGAAGGGCTGGAGTCGACCGCGGTGTTCGTGGCGGGCGAGGCGCTGCCGTCCGAAGTGGTGGATCGGTGGGCGCCGGGACGGGTGCTGATCAACGCCTACGGTCCGACCGAGGGCACGATCTATGCGGCGATGAGTACGCCGTTGACGCCGGGTGCGCCCGCGCCGATCGGTGTGCCCGTGCCGGGCGCGGCGTTGTTCGTGCTGGACAAGTTCCTGCGGCCCGCGCTCGAGGGGGTGACCGGCGAGCTGTACATCGCGGGTCGCGGGGTGGCCAGCGGGTATCTGCGCCGGTCCCCGCTGACCGCGTCGCGGTTCGTGGCCTGCCCGTTCGGCGAGCCGGGTGACCGGATGTATCGCACCGGGGACCTGGTGCGCTGGGGTCCCGACGGGCAGCTGCAGTACCTGGGCCGGGCGGACGAGCAGGTCAAGATCCGGGGTTATCGGATCGAATTGGGCGAGGTGCAGGCGGCTTTGGCCGGCCTGGACCGGGTGCGGGCCGCCGCGGTGATCGCGCGCGAGGATCGTCCCGGCGACAAGCGACTGGTCGGCTACGTCACCGTCACCGGCGAGGTGGACACCGCGCTGATGCGCACCGCGCTGGCGGAGCGGCTGCCGGCCTACATGGTGCCGTCGGCGATCGTCGTGCTCGACGCCCTGCCGCTGAACGTCAGCGGCAAGCTCGACACGCGCGCCCTGCCCGCACCGGAATACGCCGGCGTTAACGAATATCGCGCGCCGAGCGACGCGGTCGAGGAGATCCTGGCCG